>CAWAPS010000039.1:0-10544 GCA_963783945.1 uncultured Actinomycetota bacterium | reverse complement strand
CTAGCCAGCACAAACAGGCTGGTCAAGCGGCACTTATTTGTACCGCTAGAAACCCCAGGTGGCCGTGAACTTCCGCTGCGTGGGGGAGCGTGGGAGGAGATCTGCGGGGCGGATCTCGGCGCCAAACCTTTCGCATAGGCATCAGTCGCCATGCCGCCCAGCACTGATCGGCGAAATCTGGGAAAACACCTGTGAAGAAGAGCTGGACTCGAAGGTCATCGCGCCAAGGGCTGAAGTGGCCGCCGACCTCCGTGGTATGTGCTGCGTGAAGTTGGTAGCGGTCACCGCGTGAACTTGCTACCCGGGGCGCGTGAAATTGGTAGTGCATTCATTGCTTCGTTGGCCCGCGGTGATCACCCCTCCGCCATACCGGCCTCGGATGGCCGATGCCTACCTCACCCGTTGGTAACAGA
This sequence comes from uncultured Actinomycetota bacterium, assembly GCA_963783945.1. GTDB lineage: Bacteria > Actinomycetota > Acidimicrobiia > Acidimicrobiales > Palsa-688 > CAWAPS01. The sequence goes on along the minus strand of CAWAPS010000039.1, from coordinate 10,131 downwards.
GTTCCCTGGCGTGATGATCACGGGACCGCGGGCAGCTGGCAGGACGGCTACCGTCGCGCAGCGCGTCCAGCAGGTCGACCGGCTCGACCAACCGGGAGCCGCGGCCACCTACCGGGCTGACCCCCGACGCCGCCCAACGCCGGCCGAACGCCCTCTCCTATTGACGAGTGGCAGGAAGTCCCACAGGTTCTCGCGGCGGCCAAGCGGGTCGTCGGCCGCGACGCCACGCCCCGGGAACAGTTCATCCTGATCGGCAGTGTGCGCGCCCAGTTCACCAACGAGACCCGGGCCGGGATCGGGCGGATTATCCGGATGAGCATGTACCCCCTCGCAGAACGAAAGCTACGGGAGGTCTCCGCCCCAGCCCGGCCGTCCTTCCTCGCTTGTCTGGCTGCTTCCAGAGCAGACGACCTGAGCGTCATCCGAGACTCGCCAGTGATAGAGGATCCCTGGCACTTCGGAGAGGCTTCGCGGAGATCACCGACCGTCGACGCCCACCGATCTGGGGCGCTGTGGTGGGCCAGCTATCTCGACGACCTCGTCAACCGTGACGCCGCCATTGCCGACGCGCCCAAGGACCGGTCAAGGTGCGCCGCTACCTCGGCGTGCAGGCTCTTGACGACGCTAACATGCCCGCAGACACCATCATCTATCGTGCCGAGGATGTGAACGCCCAGAGCGCCGCTGGCTATGGCCGCCTTCTTGTCAACCTGTTCGGTCACTCGGTGCTCGTGGAACGCTTACTATCTAGCAAGACGGCCCGGTCGGCGACATGAAATAGGTGAGCGTAGAAGCGTCGCCATCGACCTGGGTGTACCGACTCGAAGTGCCCACCGAAAGGCGCGACGAGCGGATCCCCCGCAATACGGGTCGGCGAAAGGTTCAGATTCCATGCCCAGTCGGTAGCCGAGGCCATGACCGATCCCGGGCCACCGCCCCTGGATCCCACCTGGCTCCCAGTCTGGTCGCGGGTAGCGGCCCCACTGTCAGGCTTTGGTCAGGAACATCGGTAACGCACAGCTGGGGACAGGTGGCGTGGCCTGGCTGCGGGAAGCTGATAGAAGCTCCGTAGTTCAGGCAGGGCTTGTCTACGAACATCTGTTCGGTCATGTCGGGTCACGGTACTACCCTGAAGGAGGGAATCCACCAATGTCGGACCTCGCCTGCCCCTTCGATAGCCAATGGTCTCCGACCTCGGCGCCCTGGATCCTTGGTGAAAGGAATCGCTGTACTTTCGAAAGCAGTACCGTTCCAATGACCCTGCCCCTCATCTTAGGAGCGACAGGTTGAGCTTTCGGATTATAGGGAGGAACCGGAAAAAATGCCATATGTCTCCCACGGTGATATACGGATTCACTACCGGGTCGAAGGAACTGGACCTCCGCTGCTGATCGTTCCGGGCTTCAGCGACAGCGTCGAATCCTGGTATGAGTACGGCTACGTCAAATCGCTCTCCGCGGACTATCGCCTGATCCTCGTCGACCCTCGCGGCCACGGCGCCAGCGACAAACCTCACGATCCTGAGGCCTATGGGTCGACAATGATGGTTCTCGACTTTGTAAGCGTCCTCGACGCCTGCCACGTTGAGCAAGCTCATGTATACGGTTACTCGATGGGCGGCTGGCTCGCACTGGTGATGGCCAAGCTGCGGCCTGGACGTCTTCGTTCACTGATCGTGGGCGGCATGAGTCCCGTCGAAAATTCGGAGCCCAGCGAACTCGACGAACAGATCGTCGCCCTCGTCGACCAGTCCGCCGAGGCGTTTGTCAAGGTCTGGGAATCGCAGAGCGCCATTTCACCGGAGCTTCGGAGCCGCTTACTGGCCAACGACACGGCGGCCCTGAACGCGCTTCAACGGAACGAGGAGTCCGTCTCGGTTGATGACCTACTGACGACTTTTGGGCGGCCATACCTCCTAATCATGGGAGAGAACGACGAGATGTACCCCACCTTAAAGGAGCACTCCAGGGAACTCCCACAAGGGTCGGTGGTCAGCCTGCCGGGACTGAATCACCTGCAAGCGTTCCAACGCTCGGACCTCGTCATACCGATCATCACCGGATTCCTCGCACAGCTATCGGCCTAGCGCAAGCTCCCACCGCTTCGAAATCCCCTGCAACAGGGGGCGTGCCTACAAATGCCGGAGCCACTCCTGCGGCCCTCGGACAAGAGCACTCTGCGAAGCGTGGGGTAAATCCACTCGCCACGCTGGAGGTCGCCACCATTGCCCTCGAGGAACCGATCGGCATAGCCCCTTCCAATCGACTGTCTGCGAGCGCTAGTGATCCTCGGGGTCCTGGGAGCGGGCTCGCCATCGACCACTCAGACGGCGAACCCATCGCCGGCCTCCTCGCGGGCGGGGTCTGGTTGGTGCCTCGGGACTCTACCCACGTCAGGCGGCGCCGTCAGATGTTCCACGTCCGTGAACCGACCGAGGCCGGGTCCGAGCAACGCTCGGCGGGGATGGCCGTAGGGCGACTCGGGAGTCTTCGAGCCAGCGGTTGATCTCGTCCGGGTCGAAGCGGACGAGTTTGCCAACCTTGAGGTAGGGGATCCGGGGCGCGGCGATGAGACGGCGAACGTGGCGGGTGCTGGTGCCAAGCCGTTCGACGAGTTCGTCGATGGTCAGCAGGTGCGGCAGTGTCTCGGCGTTGGTCACGTCTCTGTCCTCCTTGCCAGTGCTACCTACTAGAGCCCGGCGTCCGGCCGGTGGCGCAAGGTCGTGCTGCCTTCGGGGCCTGGAGGGGCCAATCCATTACCCGTTCAGGGCCGAACGTGAGTGAGCGTTCTGAGAGGCCGGTAAACCGTGACCGCTACTAGAGCCTGGGATCCTCTCGGGCCGGGCGCTGCTTGCCGGGATAAGGAGTCGCGTCAGGGACGGAGCATGGCGTCCGAGCCGAGGTTTGTTCAGCGCGGCGACTGCTGATCGTTCCGGGCGACCCTTAGACATCCCAATCATGAACATAGCTAAGTAACTGCCCACCAGTGCTCGCAGCTTGGGGAGTCGATCGGCGTTTGGCGCAGGTGTGTTCTGCTCGGCATGTTGCTTTCCCGGGTTGTGTGTGCGTGCTGGCGTCGGTGGATACGACTTGTGTCGGCGCCCGCGGGGGCAATTGAGACAGTCTGGGCGCTGAACCTTTGGGGGGTTTGGGAGCGGCGGGGCTGTTGAGGTGGGATGCTGCCGGGGTGATGGCTGGCTCGTCGGAAGTCGTTTCGTTCCTGTTTACTGATATTGAGGGGTCCACTCGGTTGTGGCAGCAGGACGAGGCGGCCATGCGCCGGGCGTTGTCCCGCCATGACCAGCTGCTCCGGAAGGTGATCGCAGAGCACGAGGGCAGGGTGTTTTCGACCATGGGCGACGGTATGGCCGCCGCTTTCGGATCGGCTTCGGCGGCGGTGCACGCGGCCATCGCGTCGCAACGATGGTTGGAGGCTGAGCCTTGGCCTACCGCTACACCCCTGCGGGTGCGGATGGGTTTGCATACCGGTGAGGCGGAGTGGCGGGATGGGGATTATTTCGGGACGGCGGTGAATCGGGCGGCCCGGCTCATGGCTATCGGCCATGGCGGGCAGGTATTGTGCTCCTCCGCCACGGCGGAGCTGGTCGGCGACGCTGGGTTGGGTCTGACCGATTTGGGTGAGCATCGCCTTCGGGACCTCGATCGGCCCATGCACGTGTTTCAGGTGGGCGGGGGTAGCTTCCCGGCTTTGGCTTCAAGTGACCGCCTGCCGGGGAACCTGCCTGAGCAGGCCACTAGTTTTGTGGGCCGCCAGAGTGAGGTGGCCGAGCTGGTGGCCATGGTGGGGGCGCACCGGTTGGTGACTCTGACCGGGGGGGGCGGGGTAGGCAAAACCCGCCTGGCGGTCCAGGTGGCAGCCGAGCTGGCCGGCGGCTTCGCTGACGGGGTGTGGCTGGTTGAGCTGGCCCCGGTGGGCGACCCCGCGGCGGTGGCCGACGCGGTGGCCACCACATTGGGGGTGACCCCTCGGGCCGGGGGCAGCGTGGCCGACGGTGTCGCGGTGGCGTTGTCGGGGCGGCACATGTTGGTGGTGGTCGACAACTGCGAGCACGTGCTCTACGCGGTCGCGGAGGTGGTGGAGACGATCTTGGCCCGCACCACGACGGTGAAGGTGCTGGCCACCTCCCGGGAGGGCCTGCGGGCCGCCGGCGAGCACTTGTGGCCAGTCCCGTCCCTCGATATGGCCGCCGGGCTGGGCTCGGCGGCGGTGGAGTTGTTCCTGGCCCGGGCCCGGGCGGTGGTGCCCGGATTCGGGTTGGGCGACCCTGCTGACGCTGCCGCGGTCATGGAGATTTGCCGCCGCCTGGACGGGATCGCGTTGGCCATCGAGCTGGCCGCGGCCCGAATGATGGCCATGAGCCCCCAGGACGTCGCCGACCGCTTGGGCGACCGGTTCCGGCTGTTGTCAGGGGCGCGCCGGGGTATGGTCCGCCACCAGACGTTGCGTCAGGCGGTGGGCTGGTCCTATGACCTGCTCAACGCCGACGAACGGATGGTGTTGGAACGTGTTTCGGTGTTCGCCGGCGGGTTCGACCTGGCCGCGGTGGTGGCAGTGGTCGGCCAGGACAGCGGGGACGAGTACGCCCTGTTGGATGTGCTGGATGCGCTGGTGCGCAAGTCGCTGGTGGTTGTGGAGCGTGCAGGTGGGCACGCCCGCTACAGCCTGTTGGAGACCATCCGCCAGTTCGCCCACGACCAGCTGGCCGTCACCGGGACCATCGGCGAGGTCCGGGACCGTCACGCCCGCTACTTCGCCCAGCTGGCCGTTACCTACTGGAGCATGTGGGACGGGCCCGGCCAGGGGGTGGCGGTGGACTGGGTGGAGGTCGAGTTGGCCAACCTGCGGACCGGGTTCCGCTGGGCCGCCGACCAAGATGACCTTGCCACCGCGGCGGCCATCGCCGCGCACACGGCCATGCTGGGCCAGACTTTGCAGCGTTACGAGCCGGCCGGGTGGGCCGAGGAGATCCTCGAGGCGGCCCCAGCCGCCGGCCTGGCCCAACTGCCCCGCCTGTACACTGCCGCCAGCCTGTGCGCCTACACCGGGCGGCCGGACGCAGCCGTCGGATGCGCCCAGGCCGCGGTGGCCTTGGAGGCCGACGCCCGCTTCGACGGGTTCGACCCCGCATGGAGCCACGCCTGGGATGGCAACGCCAATCTGTTGGCCGGCCGGTTGGACCGCTCTGTGGAGATCTGGGCCACCCTCGCCGCCCAGCCCGGGCCCGCGCGGGTCGTGGGGCGGTGCGGGCTACTGCTTGCACTGCCGTTGGCTGGGCGGGCCGAGGAGGCCATGGCTATCGCCGAGGACACCTTGGCCGCCGCCCGCGCCCACGGCAACCCCTTCCTTGTCGCCATGGCCTTGACCGAATCCGGGCTGGCGTTCGCTCGGGCCGATCCGGCCCGAGCCTTGCGCCTTTTGCATGAAGGCCTGGTCTACGCCCAGCAGCACCGACTCCCGCTCTTTGAGGGGATTGCCGTCCAGAACGCCGCCGGGCTCGAAGCGATGCACGGCGACGCCTGCCAGGCCTTGGCCATGTTCGACACCGCACTCCACATTTTTCAAGGCGCCGGTAACGTCACCAGCATGGGCTCGACGCTGGCCCACCTAGCCGTGTGCTTCGACCGGCTCGACCGGCCCGACGTCGCGGCTACCCTGTACGGCGCCAGCACCAACCAGGCCATCGGTCAGTATGTCGTCGCCCTCCCCGCCGTTGTGGACCACCTGCGCGCAGCGCTCGGCGACGCCGCCTTCGACAGCTGCACGGCCACCGGGGCCAAAATGGACCTCGCCGACGCCGTCGGCTACGCCCGACGCCAAATCGAACGCGCCCACCACCAAACCGCCAACCCCGACTCCGGCAGGACATGATTGCACGCCCGGGGCAGCGCAAATATTCGGCGATCGGCGCTCTGGGCCGGGGGGCGGAGTAGCGGTCCGGAAAGCGCCACAACGGCGCCGGCGATCTGCGAGCACGAGTTGGTGCTCGGGGAACAGCAGGTCCCTGCCCTGTTTGGGGCCGGTTCCGTCTGCTCTGTACCGAAGACGTGGAGAACCCGCTTATTTAGAGACATTGCCAGCGAGTTCGACCAAGCGTTGCGGCGGATGGAGGTGGCGTTGGTGGACTGTCCCGACGACCTCTGGGGGACGGACCTCTGGCCTGACGAGGCTTCCACCGCTCCGGCGCCGCAGGGGGGACTGCACGGCTCGGCCCCCTGGTTCCTGGGATACCGCGCGCTGCTGACCCTTGACTACGACCGCGCCGCCGAGTTCGGGCCATGGGCACCGCCACAACCCTTTGATGAGAACACCTACGCCTTTCTAACCGTACGTTCACCAAGGCCGAACTCCTCGGTTACATCGATCACCGCCGCGGGAGGTTCGCCGTACGCTTGATGCGCTCACGAGGATGTGGCGGCTCCGCCACTCCCTCGCGCTCATCGATACCACGGGATGCCGTACGGAGTCGTTGTAGCCGGCCTGCCACTGCACCTTCTCGAGCCACGCCTGACAGATCCGCCGGTCCCTCACTGCCACCGGAGTCAAAGTGCAACCTATGATCGGCGACCGAGGCTAACGCCGCGAGTGATCCCTGGCAGTGAGGCGGCTGGGCGGGACCCGTGCGCCCCCTATAATCTCACTAGCCCTTTGCCCCAATAGACCGGTTCGCTCCATTCGGCTCTATACATAAGGCTCCCTGCCAGGGGCTCTGTTGTTCTCCTTCCGGCCCCCAGCCGATCGCTCGTATGGTCGACAACCCTCCGTTGGAAATACTCAGGCTAAGGTCGGGTCGATGTTGTCCCTGATATGGGGAGACTCCGGTGCCGATAGACTGGTTGCTTCCACCGATGGGATCCCATTGGGAGGCGAAAGGGCGAACTTGATACCGGAAGTGTGTGCTCACTTTGTTGGAAGGTCCATTCGACCGTGACACCGGTACCTGCCTCAGATGGCAAACACCGTTCCTGGCAGACAAAGGTGGTGGAGATTCTCGGCCAATGCGTCTGGTAAGCGAGCTTGAGCGCAAAACCAATGAGTAGAGCGTCCACGCTGCAGCTTGTCGTCCTAGTAATCGCGATCTTGGTCACGTCCAGGGTGCCGATCAAGCACTGGCACACCTTGCGTCGGTTCTCGGGCATGGCGCCGATTTGCCGGACGACGAGACCGGGGTCTTCGCCGTGGTCGAATGTCTGCGAGCCCGCCTGGACCTTGAGGCCAGTCGCCCCGGAGCAGCCCGACTCAGCGCGACCATCGCGATCGGATTGGCTCGTCGCCTCGAGAACGAAGAAGCGAATCGAACCTTGGCACGGGTTTTGATCAGCACAAGCAGACTGGCCTGCGATCTGGGCGATATCGAGACGGCGCGTGCTCGGGCGCGAGAGGTCCTGGCGATAGCCCAGGCCGCCTTCGGTTCAATAGATCCTGATACGGCCAGCGCTTGGGCCGCGCTCGCCCAAGCCAACCAGGCTGCCGGCGACGGCGTCGCCGCTCACGCGGCGCAGCGACAAGCGGACGTGGCTAGAGCGTCTCGGGACGGCCCAGCCGGAGCGGACATCCCGTTGTCCGAGGGAGAGTAGCTTCTATCGCAGTAATACCACCGGGCAGCATGACGGGCGGCCAGGGATGGAATTGGTGGAAGCAGTGTCCCGACACGAGTTGACTTCCAAGGCCTCTGCTCGGCCAACTAGGGGCTCCGCACGTAGGATATAGCGAGTTCGTAACCGCTAACTCACGGGCTATCGCCCAAGGCTCGGCCCGCGAAATTCCTAGGGGTGGTTACAGCTCAGCGTATTGCTGCGAAGCGGACGTTCTTAGGACGTCGGGCACGCCTGTCGGAGGCCTGTCGTTGCTGTATTCCACCACCATGACGGTTGCTCCTTTGAGAGCCACGACGTCGATATAGTAGTCGCCGAAGGAGTCCGCTTTCGTCCCTCTCAGCATCACAGATCTCGGTATGGAGGTCAAACTCCCCATCGTTGGTGACAAGTTCGCCGCCTGAACGTTACCAACGATCTGCCGCTCGAAGCCGGAGGCGTCCGCTGGAGACGCGAACGTGAACAACGTCGATTCGATCGCCTCGCCCGTAGTGTTGCTGAGATATGTGACGTCGTAGCCGTGCACGAAATGCGTGCTGACCGGGTCGCCCCATAAGTTATCGAAGTCACTGGGCGTGATCGGTCCATTCTGGGATCCTTGACCCGTGAGAAGCTGGTACCCATCCGGTGGACGTAGAACGGAGAGCGGCGTGACGCTGGTAGGGGACGTCGCTGACGTCGGTGCAACCGACTGCACTGACGAAGGAGACGCCGTGCTCGTGCGATCCCGGTTGTTCCCGGCGGCGCCCAAAAGGACCGTCAGCAAGACGGCCGCGATGATGCCGACGGTACCGAGGACGATACCGGCGATGGCGAAGCCCAGGCCCCGCTGCCTGCCGCCTGAGCGGTGGATCTGGTTTCGCCCCACCAATCCGAAGATGAGTGCCAGAATCGAGCCAAGTCCGTAGATCCACAGGATGCCCAGAACGAGCGACACGATCGCGAGTCCGTTCGTGCCAGGTAACGGGGCCGGGTACCCGCCTTGCTGGTACGAGGGCGTGTATCGGGCCCGCTGATCGGGGGGAGGAGGGTATCTCGGATCAGCTACCCCAGAAGCGGGAGAGACGTTCGGCTCTGTCCCCGCCTCCTGCGGTCCAGACGAATCGGCCAGTACAGCTGCTGGGCCGGATGGCGCGGCAGGCTCACCGAAGGGCGCTCCGCACGTTGGACAGAACGCCCACGAAGGGCTCACTTCATGACCGTTGGCGCAGGTAGCCATTACTCGTTCTCCTAACCACCTCATTCGCCTTTGATGCGCTTCAAGTGGTCCTTAACGCCATCGTAGGTCTGGTCGCTCGACTACGCAGGCAATAGCTCCGAGCCGGCGGGTCGAATCTCTTCACCAGACTGAGCGGTTCATCGTGTGGACGCCTTTCAGCACTCAACGACCCGCAGGGACACCGGTCGAACACCGTCCTTAGAGGTGCCTCGAGGCCACGACACAGACGAACCCCATCTCCGCAGTTGACCTAAGCTCGAAGCACGATCGCACAGGCTTACGTGCCTAGAATTCAGCTGTTCGTCCGGGTAATGCCTTTGGTCGCTAGGGCAGTGATGGAATCGCTTCCGGTATACGTGCCTTGCCCATAATTGAATGAGTTACAGACGAGATCGATTCGATCGCCGGTCGTCATAACCCTCCATGTATCAGTGATACTCGCTGTCCCATAGATCGCGCCGGGACTGCCGTTCCCAGCGGTTCCGAATACTCCGTCGTTGGTAGAAATTCCGAGGCTCGCTGGAACAGTAGCGCAAACGATTTGGTCGTTACCCGAGATCACTGCCGGAACTGTCGCGGTGACGAGGTAGGTCCCCGCGGGTAGCGGCGGTGTCTGAACCACAACCGTAGGGTCGGATTGAGGCCCTAAGACCACGTTTTGGCTGGTCAAGGTTCCCTGGTAAACGTACCCGGGTTTAAATTTACCCGCCGTTGCCGAGGAAGGCGAGGCCTGAGCAGGAAGTCCGGCAAAGAGTCCGGCGGCGAGCACGCAGCAGGCGACGACGCCGACGCCTAGGGCAGTCTTGTGTTTCATTATGTCCTTCCACGGTCAGGCGTCTCCAACACCGGGGACGACTCGTTATCGGGTGTACTTTCGGGCGCCGGGCTGTCCACGTCTTGCAAGCCCGCTCTAGCCTCCCGGTCCGTGCGCAAGCGGGGAACTGACGTCCCTGACAATGCCAGCCCGCTCACTCCCGGCGCATCGGGGAAATCCCTCATATTTCGTGACGCGTCACGGGGATGGGTTTGATCGACTTCTCGCTGACGACTCTGTTCGGCGTAGTACGGTCCGTCACGTCGCGAGGAATGGGGGGTTGTTTGCCTCACCGAATCCGAGGGCCGAAGCTGCGAGATCGATGCGTTTGAAGCGCGCTCGAAGTCTGGGTCGCGTCGGGTCTTGGCGGATACGTGCGCAAGGTATGCCTGAGAGTGGTTGGCTCTAGGGCATCTGAACCCAGCGAGTCGGTCTCGGAGTAGTACGTGCCCCTCGACGAGTTATGCTCGCAGGATATTCTGTAC
>CAWAPS010000038.1:0-19752 GCA_963783945.1 uncultured Actinomycetota bacterium | reverse complement strand
GTCGAAGCCATGACGATCGCGACCGGGTGGCGGTGATGAGCCTCGGACACCTCCAGCAGGTAGACAAGCTGCAAGCGCGGTATGAGAAGCCCGACAACCTTTTTGTCGCCGCCTTCATCGGTTCTCCCGTCATGAACCTTTACCGGGCCTCGCTCGGCTCCTCCGCTTGAGAGGTGGTACTGGGATCTCAGACGCTCCCGCTCCCCGAGCAGGTGCTCATCAACCGACCGGAGCTGACGCGTTACGAAGGCAAGCCGGTGGTGATCGGTCTGCGGCCTGAGCACCTGCCCGCGGCCGGTTCGGGCGAGGGGGTGGCCCGTACCTGGAGGCCGACGTCGACCTGGTGGAGGCTCTCGGGTCGGAGCAGATGGTCCATTTCCACATCGACGCCCACCGGGTCCGGCCCGGCGGCGCGACCACCGCCGACGAGGACGGTCTCGCCGGCAGCGGGGACAGGGTGGCGCGAGTCGAGCCGTACGTTTCCGTCGAGGCCGGAAGCCGCTTCCGGTTCGCTCCCAACATGCTACGCATGCAGTTCTTCGACCCTGACACCGAACTGGCGATCTGGTAGCGGTTATCACTGACTCTCAGGCCCGCGGGTTATCCCTGGCGGACGGCGGCTTAGTCGCGGGGCGGGGGCGGCGATGGGAGGACTGAACGGCCGGGTCGCACTCGTCACCGGTGTCAGCCGGCGGCGGGGAATCGGCTTCGCGGTGGTGAAACGCCTCCTCGATGACGGGGCAGCGGTCCTCGTGCACTCGTGGGCCCCCCACGACGTCGAGCAGCTGCCGGGGGCCGAAGCCGATGGCCCCGAGCGGATGGTGGCCGACCTGGGGGCAAGCAATCCTCGCGTGGCGCACGCCGCCGCTGATCTGGCGGACCCCGGGGCCCCGGCCCGGCTGGCCGGACGGTCCGTCGAAGAGTTCGGAGCCCTCGACATCCTGATCGCCAACCACGCCCGCAGCGCCCGACAGTCGCTCGCGGAGCTGACCGCGGACGAGGTGGATCACACCTTCGCGGTCAACGCCCGGGCGAGCGCATTGCTCGTCAAGGAGTTTGCCGCCCGACACGACGACCGCCGGCCGGGTGGTGCTGTTCACATCGGGCCAGGCTCTCGGACCGATGCCTGACGAACTCCCCGTACGCCCTAAGCAAGGCGGCTATCCATCAGATTACTGTCAGCCTGGCCGACCACCTGGCGCCGAGAGGGATAACCGTCAATACGGTTAACCCGGGCCCTACCGACACCGGATGGGCGAGCGGCAACCAGATGGAGGTGGTTCGCCGGGCTATGCCCTTCGGGCGGTGGGGCGAGCCGGACGACGCGGCGCGCCCGGTCGGGTTCCGGCGGGGCTGATCCGGGTTGTCATCGGAGCCCGCTTCGCGGATTTCCGCTCTTCATGGTCGGGCGGCCCTGTCCGGATAACCTGAGAAGCGATGGGCGCAAGCGAGTTCGGATCATTTCGCCACCTGGCGGTGCGCTTCTTCGGCGCGCTGTCGCCCGCCGGCCCGCCGCGGGCAGACGACGAATGGGCCCTCGGCCAGCTGTTGCCAGGCGAGCAGGACTTGTGGCGCCGTATGTCAGGTCCCGATCGCCGGCACGCGGTGGGAGTGGCTCGCGACACGGCGTCCCTTCTCGGCGAAGAAACCCCGGGGCGGGAAGTAACGGCCGCCGCCCTGCTCCATGACGTGGGCAAGGTGGAATCCTCGTTCGGCACCTTTTCCCGGGTGGGGATCACCCTGGCCGCCTTGGCCTCGGGCCGCACCCGTCTGGTCGCCTGGGCCGAGGACCCCGATTCCGGCGGGGAGCGGTCCGGCCGCCGTCCGGGCCTGCGAACCCGGGTTGGGCTGTATCTCACCCACGATCGCATCGGGGCCGACCTGTTGCGGGCGGCCGGAGCGAACCAGCTGACCGTGACATGGGCTGGAGAGCATCACCAGCCCCCCGAGACCTGGACCGTCGACCGGCGGGTGGCCCAAGCGCTGAAGGACGCGGACGGGGACTAAGCGGACCGGCCGTCCCGGCCGGCGGTGAGTCAGCGCCGCCGGGCCCCGCGGTGGGGCTTCGTCGTAGGAGGGGGTGGGTCCCTTGGATGAACGGGTAGCGCTGCCGCCTCGGGTGACCGCCTGCCCGGGTCCGGGCAGATCAGCCGGTGAGCAGGCCCCCGTCGACGGGCAGGACGCAGCCGGAAATGAATGAAGAGGCATCGCTGGCCAGGAAAACAAGGGCGGCAGCCAGCTCCCGTGCCTCGCCCAACCTCCCCATCGGGACCCTCGGCAGTTGAGATTCGAGATAACCCGGTCGATACTGCTCGGTCATCTCCGACCCGAACCAGCCGGGAGCCAGCACATTGACCCGGATACCCCTTCGACCGGTCCATTGCTGCGCCAGGTCCCGGGACAGGCCGATCAATGCCGCCTTGCTGGACGAGTAAGCGGCCTGCGGCAGCTGGGCGGTCGTGAGGCCCAGCACGCTGGATATGAAGATGATCGAGCTTCCCGGGTTCATCACCCGACCGCAGGCCTGCGCCATCCAGTAGGAGCCATTGAGGTTGATGTCGATGACGTGACGGAACTGCTCGGGGGTCTCCCGGGTGGCGGGATACGCCGTGCCGACTCCCGCATTGTTGACCAGGATGTCGATCCGTCCGAAGGCGTCGAGGGTGGCGTCGACGAGCTTTTGACAGTCCTGCGGGACAGAGACGTCTGTGGCCAAGGAGATGGCCCGGCGTCCCCTCGCCTCAACCGATTTGGCGGTGGCTCCGAGGCGGTCCACCCGGCGGGCGCCGAGAGCCACATCTGCACCGGCTTCGGCCAGGCACTCGGCGAACGCCACGCCGAGGCCCGACGAAGCTCCCGTCACTATCGCCACCCGGTCGTCCAGCCGGAACTTGTCCAGAATGCCCATGGGCGCAGCCCTCGACCTACTCAGTGCTTCGTGCGACCGGTCACGTTACCCGGTAGTAGGCGGCATCGCCGGCTGCGCCAGCCATGGCCCGGGTCTGCCCCTTCGTACATCGTTTCCGTCCTTTCGTACGGCGGTCGGTGAACACCCGTCCGCCCGGCGCGACAGTGATTTCCACCACCTGCGACAACCTGGAAACCGGAGCCCTCATGTCCCTGCGACTCGGAAAAGACCCGGCGGTCATCGACAGCCGCACGCTGACTTTCGCTCGCTATCTGCAGCCGGCTCTTCCGCCCCCTCCGGCCTCGGTCGAATATGGCAAGGCGGTCTCGGTCTGGCCCATGTACGACAACGACAAGTGGGGAGACTGCACCTGCGCCGCGGCCGGGCACATGATCCAGAACTGGACCGCCAACGCCGGGTCCGAAGTCACGCCGCCCGACAGCGCCGTCGTGACCTTCTACGAGCATTTCGTGGGCAATCCGCCACCAGCAGACGCCGGATGCAACATGTTGAGCGTGCTCAAGTACTGGCGCAACTCCGGGGTCGGTGGCCGCAAGATCGAGGCGTTTGCGTCGATCGAGCTCAAGAATCAAACCGAGGCCCAGGAGGCGGTGTACCTGTTCGGGAGCATCTACGTCGGCGTGGAGCTGCCAGACTTTTGCGTTACCGGCAACATGCTCGAGGTGCCTTGGGTTGTTCCGGCGGGCGGGCCGGTCGGTGCCGCCGCCCCCAACCCCCGCAACGGTCATTGCATACCGGCCGTCGCCTACGACGACACCAACCTCTACATCGTGACTTGGGGCATGCTCAAGCCCATGAGCTGGGGGTTCTATGAGGCCTACGCCGACGAGTCGTTCGCGGTGGCCAGTCGGGACTTCATAGGGAGGACCGGGCACGCTCCCTCGGGCTTTGACATGAACCAGCTCGAGGCCGATCTGAACGATGTGACGCATATGCCGGCGAGCCAGGCGACCGTCAAGGCCCACCCCCGGGTCGCCCACTGACCGGTAGTTCCCGACCGCCCTCACCGGTGACGAAGATCCGGGGCCGATGCCCGAAGTGAGGCTCGCCCGCTAGCTAGCCTGTCGAGCCATAGACCCCGTCCAAGCCCTTCAACGGATCGGTTACCTGCTGGAGCGCCAGCAAGCCGACAGCTACCGGGTCAGGGCGTTCCGGCAGGCCGCGGCGGCGGCCGCGTCGGTCGACCCGGACCGGCTCACCGCGCTCGTTGCCGCCGGGCGCGTTCGCGACCTCCCCGGAGTGGGAGAGAAGTCCGCCCAGGTGATCACCGAGGCGCTCGCCGGCCGCATCCCCGCCTACCTGCAGGAACTCGAGAATAGGCCGGAACCGGAGCTGGGTGCGGGCGCCGCCCGGTACCGCCAGGCCCTCCAGGGGGATTGTCACAGCCATTCGGACTGGTCCGACGGCGGGAGCACGATCCGCGAGATGGCCGATGCTGCGATCGGCCTCGGCCACTCCTACCTGGCGTTGACCGACCACAGTCCGCGCCTCACGGTGGCTCACGGTCTCGATCGGGACCGGTTGGTCCGCCAGCTGGAGGTCGTTCGAGCTGTCAACGCCGAGCTGGCGCCGTTCCGGATCCTGACCGGCATCGAGGTCGACATCCTCGAGGACGGCACCCTGGACCAGGACGAGGATCTCCTGGCCGAGCTCGACGTGGTCGTGGCCAGCGTCCACTCCAAGCTCAGCATGGAGGCGGTGCTCATGACCCGGCGCATGATCGCCGCCATCCAGAACCCGCACACCGACATCCTCGGGCACTGCACCGGGCGCAAGCTGGTGGGCCGGGGCCGAAAGCAGTCCAGCTTCGACGCCGATGCCGTCTTCGGGGCGTGTGCCGCCACCGGCACCGCAGTCGAGATCAACTCGAGACCGGAGCGACGGGATCCTCCGCCGGATCTGCTGGCGCTGGCGGTGAGCCATGGGTGCCTGATCAGCATCGACACCGATGCCCACGCTCCAGGCCAGCTCGAGTGGATCGGCCTGGGCTGCGAGCAGGCAGCCGGTTCGTCGGTCCCGGTCGAGCGGGTGGTCAACGGATGGCCCACGGACCAGTTGCTGGCCTGGACATCCGAGCGCCGCGGTTTCGTTTCATAGTTTGTGCGCTTAGCCCGCTAGGAGCGGGCTAAGCGCACAAACTATGAACGAGTAGCGTCCGGGGGCGCCGGGATGAGCCCGAGGTCACAGCAGGGGGACCATAAGGGCCCGGCCGGCCACCTCGGCGGCCCGGTCCAGCCCGTCGGCGTAGAGATCGAAGGCCCAGTGGTCGGCCCGGAGGTCCCAGAGGGCCAGGGCATCGTCCCAAGCCACCTGACGCGCCGTGTCGATGCTGAAGTTCCCGACCACGTCTAGCAGGCCGGCGGCCTGGCGGTCGAGGTCGAGGATTATCCCGGACTCGAAGGATTCGCGTATCTGCTGGTCCAGGGTCCCGAGTGTCTGGTTGACCTTGTCGTAATCGGCGGCATGGGACCCCTGACGGGGGGCCGAAGCCAGGGCTTCGGACGTGCGCACCACGGCGAGCGGCAGATCGTGGTTGATGTGGGCGTTCATGCCGGCGACGGCGAACTGCATGGGGGTGATGCACGGGTCGGACCGCCAGCCGAAGAGGATCTCCCAGCAGTGGGCGGCGCTCGGCGGCTCGGCCCGGCAACCGTCTATGGCGCTCAGGTACAGATTGAGGAACTCGACGTCCAACCGGGTCATGTAGTCGGGGTCGATGAAGAAGCCGGCTGTGACCTGGGTGAGGACGGTCTGGGTAACTATCAGATACATGCGGTTGAAGCAGGCCAAGCCGTCTGTGACGGGCAGGGCGGACGAGATGGCCTGCATGCGAGCGATGCCCTCGTCGATCGAGGTCACCGGACCGGACGGCAGGGGCGGGAGAGGGGGGCCGGGCGGGGTCATGGGTCCAGAGGTGGGCACCGGCCAGGGGTACAGCCCCGGCGTCGCCGAGCGGACATGGTACGTGGTCCTCCTGGTGGCCCTCCTCCTTTCTGGCCGCCCTTGTACTTTCCGACCGCGTCCCTGCCTTCTCGCCGCCCTCCTGCCCTCAGCATGGTGCCCCCGCTCGGACGCCACCATCCTGATGGCGCGACCCGCCCGCCGGTAGCCTCTTCGGGTCATGGCCCCCTCCGTTCGCGTCCCCACCCGCGACCAGGCGGTCGACCTGGCCAACCACGCCGGGGCCCGATTCCTGCACGCGACCGAGCGGTTCCTCCTCCGGGCCTCGCTCGTGCCGACCACCCCGTTCCTGCCGACCGACACCTTCGACTGGATCGCCGGGCTGGAGGCTCGCTGGGCCGCCATCCGGGCCGAGCTCGACGCCGTACTCGGCTACCGGGACGATCTTCCCAACTTTCAGGACATCTCGGTCGATCAGGCTTCCCTCACCGACGACGACGGGTGGAAGACCTTCTTCTTCTTCGGGTACGGGTTCCGCTCCGAGGCCAACTGTGCCCGTTGCCCCGAGACCGCGGCGATGCTCGGCCAGATCCCCGGCCTCACCACCGCGTTCTTCTCGATCCTCTCGCCCCACAAGGAGATAGGAGCGCATCGCGGCCCGTGGCGCGGGGTGCTGCGGTACCACCTGGCGCTGAAGGTCCCCGAACCTGCCGGGTCGACCGGGATTTCGGTCGACGGGCAGACGACCGGTTGGGAGGAAGGGCGCAGTCTCCTGTTCGACGACGGCTACGAGCACGAGGTCTGGAACCGTAGCGACGGGATCCGCGTCGTCCTCTTCGTCGATGTCATCAGGCCCATGAGCTTCCCCGCGGACCAGCTCAACCGGGCGCTCATCTGGGCCATCGGGAGGTCCCCGTACGTGCGAGATGCCCGTGATCGCCATCAGGCGTGGGAACAGCGATTCGACGCCGTGGTCGGAGGCCGCCCAAGTTGACCACCGAGGAGAGACTGGCCGGCGTGGGCAAGCTCAGCCCGGACGTGTTCGCCAAAGTGTCGGACAGCCGCCTCGACGAGTACCGCTACGCCGAATCGCTCGACCTGATCCCGTTTTACCGGGCCCTCGACGGAGAGGTGGGTCCCACCTCCAGCTTTCGCGGTCGCCCGGTCGTCATGCTCGGCTCGAACAACTACCTCGGCCTTACCACCGACCCCCGGGTGCGAGCCGCCGCTACCGCGGCCATCGAGCAGTACGGGACCGGGGTCACCGGGAGCCGCCTGCTCAACGGGACGCTCCCGCTACACGCAGAGCTCGAGGAGCTGCTGGCCGAGTGGGTAGGCATGGAAGCCGCCCTGGTGTACACGACCGGCTACGTCGCCAACCTCGGGCTGATCGGGTCGCTGGTCGGCCCGGGGGACGCGACGGTCGTCGACTCGGCGGCCCACGCCAGCCTGGTCGACGGAGCCCGCTTCTCCGAGGGCTCGCTGCGGGCGTTCCGCCACAACCGGCCGAACAGCTTGAGGCGCACTCTCCGATCGTGGCGGGAACAGGCCGGCGCCGGCGGGGTGCTGGTCGCGGTGGACGGGATCTACTCAATGGAGGGGGACTGGGCCCCCCTGACCGCTATCGCCGAGACGTGCCGGGCGTTCGGGGCTCGCCTGCTGGTCGACGAAGCCCACGCCCTCGGCGTCGTCGGCCCTCGCGGGGCTGGCACCGCCATGCACCTCGGGGTGCGGCCGGACCTGGTCATGGGCACGTTCTCCAAATCGCTCGCCAGCTGTGGTGGTTTCATCGCCGGCCCGGCCGCGGTGGTCGAGTATCTCAAGGTGACCAGCCGGCCGCTGATGTTCACTGCCAGCGGTGTGCCGTCCTCCCTGGCCGCCGCGCTGGAGGCGGCGAGGATCGCCCAGGCCGAGGATTGGCGGCGCCAGTCCGTGCTGGCCCGGGCCGACCAGCTTCGCCGCGGCCTGGCTGATCTCGGTTTCGACGTCGGGACCGCGGCCGAGAGCGCGGTAGTTCCGGTGCACATCGGTGACAACTGGGCGGCGGGCCGGCTCTGGAAGGCGCTTTTGGAGCTCGGCGTCTACGTCAACTGTGCCATTCCGCCCGCTGTTCCCCGGGCCATGTTGCGCACCTCGGTGATGGCGACGCATTCCGAGGCCGACATAGACCGCGCCCTCCAGGCTTTCGCCCGGGCCCGGACCTGACAACCCCGGGCCGTTACCCGACCTGCCGCCGGTAGATCCGCCACACCTTCGTGCGGCGACCCCCCATGGCTTCGATCTGATGGTTGATCCGGTCATTGGAAGCCAGGGTCCACGACGCCTCCGCCGTCCGGAAGTGCGGATCGGCCAGGAGCCGGCCCGAGCGGACCCTCAGCATCAGCCGGTTGACATCCGGAAGAGCCAGGCATACCGCTACCGGCATGCCGTCGCGGGTCTCCAGACCGAACGCCCAGTTCGGGTTGATGATCTGCTCGACCTGCTTGGCCAGGTGCTGGATCTCTACTTCTGGCATCGGCGCGAAACCCCAGTTGTGGCTCCACGCCGCGTTGTACACCTCGAAGAACCGCCCGACCTCGGCGTCAAAGTCCCGCATGTCCATGCCGCGGGCGACGATCTGTGCTCGCTGCTGGATGCGGTCGAGGGACCGCCGCTGGCGATCGGACAACTGAAAACCCGCGCCCTTGAGGTGCCAGGCCCAGAGGTCCATGGCCGGCTCCCATCCGTGCTCGACCACAGCCGTTCGTAGTAGGGAGGGTTCTGTTGGGTCAAAAGCGCGGGAGGGTCCCCGAAGCCGTCGACCTGCAGGCCCAGCTCGTCGTTGGTGGTGAAGCATGCCGGCCCCACGCACGACTCGGCACCCAGGCCGGCCGCCCAGGACGTGGCCGTCGCGAAGAGGGCTCCGGCCGCCTCGCTGTCGTCGAAGGCGTCGAAGAAGCCGAGCCATCCCCATTTCACCCCCTGATATTCGTTGAACAACGAATCGACGCACCCGCCGATGCGGCCCACCGGGCGCCCGTGCCGGTAGGCCAGCCACAGGGCCGTTTCCTGGTGGGACATGGCCGGGTGCTTGGGCGAGAGCCGGTCGTAGACGCTCAACCGGAGCGGGGGGATCCATCCCGGGTCTCCGCCGTGGATGCGGAACGGCACATCGATGAATCGGTGCCGGCCGAGCAACCCCCGGGCGCGGCGCACTTCGAGGCCGGGCGTCGCGGCGACGGTAGCTGATCGGTCCGGGGGTGTCGTGGCCACCCTTTCGTCGAGCGGAATCGTGGGCCGGCCGATCAACCCGGCGGAGGCGGAGCCGGCGCGGCCGCCGCCCCGGGCTGGCAAGCTGTTCGGGATGGCCAACGTGTTGAGCGACGATCTGCCGCTTCCCCCAGTCGAACGTGTCCGCCCCGGTCTGTGGAGTGTCCCGGTCCCGATACCCAACAATCCGCTGCGGTACGTGCTGGTTTACGTGTTCGAAACCGATCGGGGCGTCTACCTGGTGGACGCCGGGTGGAACACCGACGACTCCTACAACACCCTGGTAGCCGGGCTCGACCGGGTCGGGGTGACCATGGGCGACGTCAAAGGGGTGATGGTCACCCATATCCACGCCGACCACTACGGCCTGGCCGGCCGGATCCGGGAGGCCTCCGGAGCGTGGGTCGCACTGCACCCGGCCGACGCCGCCCTGATCGGAGCTCGCTACGACGAGCCCGGCGATCTGCTGGAGAAGGTCGGAGCCATGCTGCGCCGGGAGGGTGCTCCGGAGGCGGAGATCGCTGAGCTGCAGAACGCGTCGATGCCCATCAGGCCCTGGGTGGTGTCGGCGACCCCGGACATCCTGATGGAGGACGGTGACCACCCCGAAGTCCCCGGATGGGATCTCACCGCGATCTGGACCCCGGGCCATTCCCCTGGCCATCTGTGCTTCTACGAAGGGGCCCACCGCCTGATGCTCTCCGGTGATCACGTGCTTCCCCGCATCACGCCCAACATCTCGTTCCACCCCCAGGCCGGCCCTGACCCCCTCGGCGACTACCTCTCCTCGCTCGACCGGGTTGGCGGATACGACGCGTCAGAGGTCCTGCCGGCGCACGAGCACCGATTTGTCGACCTGCCGGGCCGGGTCCAGGCCCTGAAGAGCCATCACCAGGCCCGATTCGACGAGATCCTGCAGGCCATCCGGGCCGGTGACACGACCACCTGGGCCATCGCCGGCCACATGACGTGGAGCCGTCCGTGGGACGAGATCACCGGATGGATGCGCCGGGCGGCCACGGGCGAGACCCTCGCCCACCTCCGGCATCTGGAGAAGCTCGGCGTGCTTCGGGAGGACATTGGAGAGCCGTCGCACTGGCAGCTGGTGGACACCGCCACGAGGGCATAAATGGTCGAGGCGTCGCGCCGGTCGGGAGCAGCCGCAGAAGCAAACGCCCCGTCGGGCTCGGTCCGCACCCTGGTCGACAGCGACGGCCAGGTGCACCACCAGGTCTCCCGGAGCGATGTCGAGCAGCACCTGGCCGGCGGCAAGTTCTTCTGGCTCGACCTCCCATCGGTCGGTGACGAGGAGCTGACCTGGATGCGCCAGGTGTTCCACTTTCACCCGCTGGCGATCGAGGACACCGAGCATTTCGGCCAGCGCCCCAAGCTCGACGAGTACGACGGCTACGTGTTCCTGGTCCTCTACGGGTCCTCGGTCGCCCAGCCCCAAAATGACGGTTCGCTCGACTATCCCTCGGGCTCCTGCTCGCCGTCCGAGATCGAGTCGGTGAGCGAGGTCCACTGCTTTGTCGCCGGCAACTACATGGTCACCGTCCACCGGGACACCTGCCCGGCGTTCTCGGCGCTGGCTGTCCGCCTGCGCCTGCGCGGCCACATGGCCATCACCCCCCATCAGCTCTTCTATCGGGTGGCCGACACGCTGGTCGACAGCTTCTTTCCCGTGCTGTCCGAGCTCGACGACCGCATAGACGAGCTGCAGGCGGAGGTCATCAACCGCCCGACCAACCAGCAGCTGGGAGAGCTGCTCGACTACAAGAGCTCGCTGATCACGCTGCGCCGGGTGATCGCGCCGCAGCGCGATCTGTTCGCCGGGCTGGCGAGTGGTTCGACCGCCCTCAACGAGGAAGGCAGCGATTCCACTCGCTATTACCACGACATCTACGACCATCTGATCCGCCTCGCCGATCTGGTCGACAGCTACCGCGACCTCCTGTCGGGCACGACCGACGCCTACCTGTCCGTGGTCTCGAACCAGCTCAACTCGGTGATGAAGCAGTTGACCATCATTGCGACCGTATTCCTGCCCCTGTCGTTCCTGACGGGCTTCTTCGGGCAGAACTTCGGCTGGCTGGTGAGCCGGCTCGGCAGCCTCGGGGCGTTCATCGGTCTGGGCCTGGGGACCGAGGTGGCAGCCGTCGCCATCCTCTACGCCCTGGCTCGGCGCCGGCGCTGGATCGGAGGACCCTAGCCCGCGACCCGTGCCGGTACCATCGCCGCGTGTCCAACTGGAACTTCGCCGAGGTCTGGGAGGTCGTGGCCAGGACCCGGCCCGGCGCCCCGGCCCTGGCTCAGGGGGACGTCCGGGTCGCCTGGTCGGAGCTCGACCGGCGAGCCGACGGCTTCGCCTCAGCGCTGCTGGCAGGGGGCCTGGGCCGGCAGGCCAAGGTGGCGCAGTACATGTACAACGGACCGGAGTACCTCGAGTCGGTGTTCGGGGCGTTCAAAGCGGGCATGGTCCCGGTGAACACCAACTACCGCTACACCGAATCCGAGCTGGTCTACCTTTGGGACAACGCCGACGCCGAAGCCGTGGTGTTCCACGGCTCATTCGCCGAGCGGGTAGCTTCGGTACGCCCCCTCCTCCCCGGGGTCCGGCAGTGGTGGTGGGTCGACGACGGGAGTAATCCCATGCCCCGGTGGGCGTCCCCCTTTGTGGAGTCGGCCTCCGCTCACCGGGCCGGGCATGACCCGGTCCGCGGGCCGTGGGGGCGAAGCGGCGACGACCTGCTTTTCGTCTACACCGGCGGCACCACCGGCATGCCGAAGGGGGTGATGTGGCGCCAGGACGACCTGTTTGTCATTCTCAACCGGACCGGCGAGCTCCGCTACCCGGAGGAAGGCGGCCTGGTGGATGTGCAGCGGACGCTGGCCGCTCCGGCCAAGTACCCCCCGCCCCGGCTGATCCCAGGTCCTCCGCTTATGCACGGCACCGGATTGTTCACCGCCATGTCGGTGCTGGCGTGCGCCGGGTCGGTCGTGATGCCGGCCGAGCGGCACTTCGATGCTGAGGCTCTGCTCGATCTGATTGCCCGGGAGCGGGTCACCGAGATGTCCATCGTCGGCGACGCCTTCGCCAAGCCCCTGCTCGCCGCCCTCGACGCTCACCCCGGGCGATGGGACACGTCCTCGCTCTGGCTGATCATCAGCTCCGGTGTCATGTGGTCGTCCGAGGTAAAGGCCGGGCTCCTGCGCCACGTCCCCCGGCTCACCATGGTCGACAGCCTGGGCTCGTCGGAAGCGGTTGGTGTGGGCCGGTCCAAGTCGAGGCTCGGTCACACCGCGGTCACCGCGGGCTTCGAGCTCAGCGCCGACGCCAAGGTGATCAGCGACGGCGGCGAGGAAGTCGTCCCCGGATCGGGGGAGCAGGGCCGGCTGGCGATGCGAGGTCGAGGGCCCGTCGGTTACTACAAGGATCCCGAGAAGACCGCGACCACTTTCACCATCATCAACGGGGAGCGCTGGATCATCCCGGGTGACGTGGCGACGGTCAGGGCTGACGGCACTCTCCAGCTGCTCGGCCGGGGCTCGGTGTGCATCAACACGGGTGGGGAGAAGGTCTTCCCCGAGGAGGTCGAGGAGGCGTTGAAGCTGCACCCGGCGGTGGCCGACGCGGTGGTGGTCGGTTTGCCCGACGACCGTTTCGGGGAGTCGGTAACTGCGGTGGTCGAGCCGGTGGGCGGCCCAGACGGCCGGGATCCCGATTCTCTGGCCGAGGAGGGGCGGGATGTCATCGAGTGGATGAAGGGGCGCCTGGCCGGCTACAAAGTGCCCAAGCGGGTGCTGTGGGTCGAGAGCGTTGGCCGGTCCCCGAGTGGCAAGGTCGACTACCGACGGGTTCGCGAGCAGGCGGGGCAATCGCTCGGCATTGCCGGGAGCTAGCCAGGGCTTCTTGGCCCCGCCTCTGACCCTGGTCGCGGCCGCGTCGGGCCACGCCGGCATCTTCGACGTGCTGCTGGTCCTCCATGTGGTGTGTGCGGTGGTCGGGTTCGGCTCGGTCGCCATCAGCGGGGTCTACGGGGCGGCGATCCGCCATCCCGACCAGCGGGCCTCCCGGGAGGAGACGACCCGGTACTTCCACTCGCGCGGCTGGGCGGAACTGCTGATCCTGGCCGTACCGGTCTTCGGCGTGGCCGCGCTGGCCTTGCGCCCGTCGGGTGCCGACTTCGGCGACGTGTGGGTGATTGCTGGGCTGGTGATGTGGATGGCGGCCGCGGTCGCTCTGATCGTCGTGGTCAGGCCGGCGGAAAAAGTGATCCGAGGGTCGCCCTCCGGCCCGGCCCTTGGGGTCGCCGGGCGCCGGCTCATGTGGGCGTCGGCCGCGTGCGATGTCCTGTTTGTCGGCGCCTTCGCCCTCATGGTCACGCAACCCGCCTGACCGGCCGTACCATCGGAAAAATATGGTTGCACCGACCACCTCCGACGCGATCGCGTCCGCGATCCCGCACCCGGGCGTCGCCGGCCCCGGCGGGACGTTCCGGGGCGTGCCCGTGGACGAGTTGCGCGAGGACTTCCGGCTGGCGTGGGTATCGCGGTACCTGGACGACCGGGAGATCGCCCTGCAGAAGCAGAGCCGGGTCTTTTTCCAGATATCGGGGGCGGGCCACGAGGCTCTCCTGCTCGGTCTGGGCCGTTATCTGAGGCCGGGCTACGACTGGTTCTTTCCCTACTACCGAGACCGGGCGCTCGTGCTTTCGCTCGGAGTCACCCCGCTGGAGATCCTGCTCGAAGCGGTGGGGTCGTCGGCGGACCCGGCGTCCGGCGGGCGCCAGATGCCCTGCCATTGGGGAAACGTCCGGTTGAACGTGGTCACCGAGTCCAGCGCGACCGGGAGCCAGTGCCTTCCTGCCGTCGGTTGCGCCGAAGCCGCCCGATACATATCGAGGCGCACCCTGCCCGGCTGCGTGGCCTACGGAGACGAGCTCACCTATGTGTCGCTCGGTGAGGGGGCCACTTCCGAGGGGGAGTTCTGGGAGAGCCTCAACACCGCGTGCACCCTGCACCTCCCCGTCCTGTATGTGGTGGCCGACAACGGCTTCGCCATATCCGTCCCGTCGGCCGACCAGGCGCCCGCTCCGGTTTCCGAGCTGGTCGGGGGGTTCCGAGGCTTGCAGGTCCATTCGATCGACGGGTGCGACTACTTCGAGGTACGGGAGCGGGGGAGGGAAATAGTGGCCGGTGTGCGCGCCGGGGTGGGCCCCGCCCTGGTCCACGCCCAGGTGACGAGGCCCTATTCGCACTCGGCTGCCGATACCCAGAGCAAGTACCGTTCCACCGAGGAGCTCTCACGGGAGCAGGCCCGGGACCCCCTCACGCTGATGGCGGCGGCCCTGGTGGATGGCGGGGTGTTCAGCCCCGACGAGATCGCCGCCCTCCGGGAGGAAGCCCGCCAGATCGTGATCGACGCGGCCCGGGCCGCCCTGGCCGCCCCCCGACCCGATCCCGCTTCGGTGACCGAGAACGTGGTCGACCTCCCCTTCGTCCCGCCCGAAGCGGAGCGGGCCGACGACGGTGCCGGCGAGGTGGTCGCCCTGGGCGAGGCCATCAGGCGCACCCTCCACGAGCAGATGGAGGAGGACGAGCGCATTCGGGTGTTCGGAGAGGACGTCGCCGATGCCCGCGAGGCGGTGCTGGCCCAAGTGGACGGAAAGGGCGGTGTCTTCGGCACCACGCACGGGCTGCAGCGCGACTTCGGCCTGGCCCGGTGCTACAACACCCCGCTGGCCGAGGCCAACATCGTGGGACGCGCCGTGGGCCAGGCGCTGCGGGGCCTGCGGCCGATTCCGGAGGTGCAATTCTTCGATTACATCTGGACGGCGACCCAGCAGATCAAGACCGAGGCGGCCACCATCCGCTGGCGCTCCAATGGGGCGTTCAAGTGTCCGATGGTGCTGAGGGTGCCGATCGGCGGATACCTGGCGGGTGGCGCTATCTGGCATTCGCAGAGCGGCGAGTCCATCTTCGCCCACGTCCCCGGGCTCACCATCGTCATGCCGTCCCGCGCCTCCGACGCCGTCGGGCTGCTCAGGACGGCGTTGCAGGCGGAGGACCCGGTTCTGTTCCTCGAGCACAAGCATCTGCTGCGCCAGCCGTACACCCGGGATCCCTTCCCCGCCCGGGCCTTCCAGGTGCCGTTCGGGAAGGGCCGCATCGCGGTGGACGGAGACGAGCTCACGATCGTGACATGGGGGGCCACCGTTGAGAAGAGCAAACAGGCCGCGGCTACCCTCGAGCGGGAGGAAGGGGTGTCTGTGCAAGTGATCGACCTTCGTTCGTTGATCCCGTGGGACAAGGAGCTCATCGCCGACCAGGTGGCCCGGACCGGGCGGATCCTGGTCGTGCACGAGGACGTTCTCACGTGCGGGTTCGGGGCCGAGGTGGCGGCCTGGGCGGCCGAGCACTGCTTCGGCGACCTTGACGCCCCGGTCAGCCGGGTCGGGGCGACCGATACTCATGTGGCCTATGAGCCGACCCTCGAGCGGGCCATCCTGCCTCAGGTCGACGACATCGTGGCCGGCGCCCGCCGGGTGCTGGAGTACTGATGGCCCACGAGGTTCGCGGCGTGATAGCGGGGGCCAAGGGGGCGGCGGTCCGCCTCGAGACGGTTCTGGTGCCCGATCCCGGGCCGGGCGAGGCCCTGGTCAGGGTCCAGGCGTGCGGGGTCTGCCACACCGACCTCCACTATCGCGAGGGCGCCATCAACGACGACTTCCCCTTTCTCCTCGGCCACGAGGCCGCCGGCACGGTCGAAGCCGTCGGCGAGGGGGTGACCAATGTGGCGCCCGGCGATTACGTGATCCTGGCCTGGCGGGCCCCGTGCGGGCAATGCCGGTCCTGCGTTCGCGGCCGGCCGTGGTATTGCTTCGACAGCGCCAACGCGGCTCAGCCCATGACCTTGGCCGACGGCACCCCGCTGTCGCCGGCCCTCGGAATCGGGGCCTTCGTCGAGAAGACCCTCGTGGCTGCCGGCCAGGCGGTGAAGGTGGACCCCGCGGCCCGGCCGGAGGCGGCGGGTCTCATCGGGTGCGGGATCATGGCCGGATTCGGGGCGGCGGTGAACACCGGAGGGGTCAGCCGGGGCCACTCTGTCGCCGTCATCGGGTGCGGAGGCGTCGGTAACGCCGCCATCGCCGGGTCGTCCGTGGCCGGGGCTCGGATGGTCATCGCGGTCGACGTTGACGACCGCAAGCTCGAATGGGCCCGGGGGTTCGGGGCGACCCATACGGTCAACGCTTCCGAGCAGGATCCGGTCGAAGCGATCAAGGCGCTGACCGACGGTTTCGGAGCCGACGTGGTCATCGAGGCGGTGGGCCGGCCCGAAACCTACCGCCAGGCGTTCTTCGCCCGGGACCATGCGGGCACCCTCGTCCAGGTCGGCGTCCCTGACCCGTCCATGACCATCGAACTACCTCTCATCGAGCTGTTCGGGCGGGGCGGGGCGCTGAAGTCGTCGTGGTACGGGGACTGCCTACCATCCCGGGACTTTCCGATGCTCATCGATCTGTACCGGTCCGGCCGCTTCGATCTGGACGGTTTCGTGAGCGAGATCATCGGGATCGGCGACGTGGAGGAAGCATTCGGCCGCATGCAGCGGGGCGAGGTTCTCCGCTCCGTCGTCGTCATCTGAGGTAGCCGGGAGTGGCACCTTTTAAGCGATGAGACCGATTTTGAGGCGCAGCGGGGCGCGCCGGGCTCGACCGGGCGGGGCCGGGCTCGCTCCCTTGAGCCTGCGGGATCCCTGTGCCCCAAATGCCGGAATTTCCCGTAGGCACTTTGGATTCTCGGTGTCAAACTGCACGTAAAACGTGCGATTGTACTACGAGAACACAAAATGCCTACGAGATTCCATGGCCTTTGGGGCCGCATGAGGGTTATGAAATAAACGCCAGACCCAACGCCACATCGCCCACCTCGAAGCCCACGGTTATCAAGCACCCAGAACACAGGAGCACTACGGGATTCCGGACCAGGGCCGGCCGATCGAAGATGTGAGGTTCACACCGATCATGCGCATCAATTTAGTAGGACGTCCTATTGCGAATAGTAGGACGTCCTAGTATTATCTTGTGGTGACCTCGGTTTTTGCCGCCGCCGGCCCCGATACGGCCAGGACGTCCCCCCCCGATTCGACGGCGGCGAGCGCCCCGCCCCCCGGGCAGCCCGGCTCCAGTCCGCAGGCCCTGGCGCCGCTCCACGTTCCGGCCCGCCCGGTCCGTTTCGTGACGGCCGCCAGCTTGTTCGACGGCCACGATGCTGCCATCAACATCATGCGCCGGCTGCTGCAGGCCCAGGGGGCCGAGGTCATCCATCTCGGCCACAACCGTTCGGTGGACGACGTCGTGACGGCGGCCGTTCAGGAGGACGTCAAAGGCATCGCCGTCAGCTCGTACCAGGGAGGTCACGTCGAGTACTTCAAGTATCTCGTCGACCGGCTGCGGGCGGAGGGGCGCCCCGGGATAAGGGTCTACGGAGGTGGGGGCGGGACCATCATCCCGGCCGAGATAGCCGAGCTTCAGGCCTACGGGGTGGCCCGGATCTTCTCCCCCCAGGACGGTCAGTCTCTCGGGCTGGCGGCCATGGTCAACACCCTCATCGCCGAGTGCGACCACCCTGCTGCTCCGCTCGCCCCCGGTGATGTCGACAGCCTCCTGGGCGGCGATCAGCGGGTGCTGGCCCGGGTCCTCACGGTGGCGGAGGAGGGAGACCTCGAGGAGGTGGCGCGCCAGGCGATTCTCACCGCGGCCGCGGCCAACCCGGCACCGGTACTCGGCATCACCGGAACGGGAGGCTCGGGCAAGTCGTCTCTGACCGACGAGATCGTGCGGAGGTTCCGGCTCGACCAGGAGGACAAGCTCAAGGTCGCCGTGCTGGCCATCGATCCGACCAGGCGCAAGGGGGGCGGGGCCCTCCTTGGCGACCGCATCCGGATGAACTCCATCGATCCCGGCCCGGTGGCCGGCGCTCGGGTGTTCTTCCGATCCTTCGCCACACGCGGCTCGGGCCGCGAGCTGCCCGACTGCCTGGACGACGCCATCGCGGCCTGCCGGGCCGCCGGTTTCGATTTGGTGATCGTGGAGACGCCGGGCATCGGCCAGGGCGACTCCAGCGTGGCCGGCCACAGCGATCTGTCCTTGTACGTGATGACCCCTGAGTTCGGGGCGGCGTCCCAGCTCGAGAAGATCGACATGCTCGACTTCGCAGATGTCGTCTCCATCAACAAGTTCGAGCGCCGGGGCGGCGAGGACGCCCTGCGGGACGTCCGCCGCCAGCTGGCCCGGTCCGGGGAGCATCCCGGTGTTGCCCTCGAGGATCTTCCCGTGTTCGGCACGATCGCCTCCCGCTTCGCCGATGAAGGCGTCACCGTTCTCTACCAGCATCTACGGGACCGGCTGGCCGGCCTCGGGTTGAAGATCGGCTCCGGGGTCCTGCCCGCGGCCACCGGGCGCACGTCGGGCCGGGGCCGCGCCATAGTCCCGCCGGAGCGCACCCGCTACCTCGCCGAGGTGGCCGAATCGGTGCGCCGCTACCACGAGGAGACGGCGTCCGAGGTGGCGATCGCCCGCCGGCGCCAGCAGCTGCGGGCGGTCGAGGATCTGCTCCGGGCTGAGGACCGTCCCGCATCCGACGTCGCCGACCTGGGCTCGCAGGCCGACGCCAGACTGACCGCCGGCAGCCGGCAGCTGCTCGACGACTGGCCGGCCAGGGCGGCGGAGTACCGCGACCCCGGTCTGACCCGGGACTCGCTATCGGGGACCGCCGTCCCCCGCGTCGCCTTGCCCCGATTCGAGGACGACGGCGAGCTGCTGCGCTGGCTGCGCTCGGAGAACCTGCCCGGATTCTTCCCCTACACCGCCGGGGTGTTCCCATTCAAGCGGGAGAACGAGGATCCGGCCCGCATGTTCGCCGGTGAAGGCGACGCTTTCCGGACCAACCGTCGCTTCCACCTGCTGGCGGAGGGTCAGCCCGCCACCCGGTTATCGACCGCCTTCGATTCGGTGACCCTCTACGGCTTCGATCCCGATCTGCGCCCGGACATATACGGCAAGGTGGGCAACTCCGGGGTTTCGATCGCCACCCTCGAGGACATGAAGGCCCTCTACGCCGGATTCGATCTGTGCGATCCCACGACCTCGGTCTCCATGACGATCAACGGCCCGGCCCCGACGATCCTGGCCATGTTCTTCAACGCCGCCATCGACGACCAGCTGGTCCGTTTCGAGGCCGAGCGGGGCCGGCGGCCTTCGAACGAGGAGGCGGCCGAAGTGCGCGCCGCCACCCTGCGCCAGGTGCGGGGAACGGTGCAGGCCGACATCCTCAAGGAGGACCAGGGTCAGAACACCTGCATCTTTTCGACCGAGTTCTCGCTGCGGGTGATGGCCGACATGCAGGAGTGGTTCATCGCCAACCAGGTGCGCAATTTCTACTCGGTGTCCATCTCCGGCTACCACATAGCCGAGGCCGGGGCCAACCCCATCAGCCAGCTGGCTTTCACCCTGGCCAACGGGTTCACCTACGTCGAGGCCTATCTCGGTCGCGGCATGGCGGTCGACGATTTCGCGCCCAACTTCTCGTTCTTCTTCTCGAACGGCATGGATCCCGAGTACACCGTGATCGGCCGGGTGGCCCGCCGGATCTGGGCCGTCGCCATGCGG
>CAWAPS010000037.1:0-67918 GCA_963783945.1 uncultured Actinomycetota bacterium | reverse complement strand
GAGCTGTTGCCTGGAACATCGGGTTGGCATCGTCGAGAGGAACCACGACCTGAGGCGTCAGATACTGGTGACCACCGGGTGAGAGCCGGACAGCGGTGCCCCAAGCGGTGAAACGGATGGCGTGGTGGGCGAACGGCATCGGTCCCTCGGACACCCGGACGGCCACCACGCCGGTTGCTCCGAGGCCCAGGGCGGAGGCCTGCATCCGCTCCATGGCCGACTCGCGGGCGGCATACAGGGCATTCGTGTAGTTCGTGAGCTCGACGTTCTGGCGGGACTGAGCCAGAGTGGCGCCGGCGCCGCGACGCGGGGCGTTGACGAACGAGGCGCCGAAGGCCAGCCCTCGCGGTTCCCAGCCGGCATTGTGCAGTAGGGCGAAGTCGCGGCCCGACAGGTCGGACACGAACGGCGCGCCACGAGGGCCGGCGGACCCGCTCGGACTGACGGCGGTGCCGACCATGATCACGTTCACGTGGTGGCGCTCGACCCCGGCGTCGACCCGGACTCCGACCACACCGTGGCCCCCGAACCGGCTGCACTCCTGTTCGAGCCGCCGGACCGCCGCAGCCACGGCCTGGCCGTGGGCGTAGGACGCCGCCTCGATCTCACCGGTGGCCCACCGCCAGGCGCCCTGAGGTATGGAGTACGTGCCGACTCCGCTGACCAGGTCCACCGGCTCCCATCCGACCGAGTGCAGCACCAGGGCCTCGTCGATCGTCAGGTCGGATGTGATCGGTTTGCGGTCCCGGCCGGATGCGATATAACCGCCGGCTGCCAGCTGCTGAACCGCCTCCTGGATCGACTCCCGTCGGGACGGCTGCTGGTCCGTCCCGCTCATTTCAGGGTGACCGTGGGCATCGGGAGAGGAAGCGGGTCGGCCGGTTTGAAGCGACGGACCCGGGTGCCCCGCAGCGTGGCATGGAACTCGAAATCGCCCCCGGATATGTCGTTGCCGCCGACGTCGAGGACGGCGCCGTGGAGCACGTCGGTGCCGAGCTGCGACCTGATTTGCTCCCGGGCCAGGCGCCGGACATCCATCTGGGCGTCCGACGACCTGGACTATCTCCTCTCCCGGCTGGACCATTCCCGTGGTGTCCCAGCGGCCTTCCATCAGGATCTCGGTGGAGCACACGGCCCAGCAACGGACCGACGCCATGGCCGCCACCACCGAGATGGGCATGAAGCCAGCTTCGATCAGCTTGGCCAGTCGCTGCCCGGCGAGATAGGACGTCCAGATGTGCTCGGGAGGCTTCGAGCCCTCGATGACAACGGCCGTGCCGTAAATGTGGAACTCGCGGATGGCGTTGTCTATGAGGTGAGAGGACGTATCGACCACGCCGACGATCCCGTGGGCCCCCGCATCATGGGCCTCTTCGAGCATGCGCTGGAAAGCCGAATTGTATCCCGAGAGCCACGCCTGGGTTACCCAGGGCTGCTCGAAATTCTCCCCCCACGAGCGGTGCTCGTTGCTGACATAGACGTGGGGGCAGTTGTACACCTTGAGCCCGGACCGGTTCCGACCCTGACGCGAGTACGCATTCTGGTAGTAGACCGAACCCGAGCCGTACCACGACCAGCGCATCACGCAATACCCCTGCACCAAGGCGACCGGCCGCATGCCCATGTGCAGGCAGGCGGCAAAATCGGGCACGCTCAGCCCGGAGGTGAATGTCGCCTGCTCGAGCCGGGAAGCGGCCTCGGGCGGGACGTCGCCGGTCGACATCAGTTGTCGAGAGAGATGATCGTCGTCGGCTTCGGCAGGGTCACCTCATCGGTCGTCTTCACCACCGCGGTCCCGAGCGAGAGGAACTCGATGGTATGGCTGCCCCATTGGTGGCTCTTCTCTTCCAGCCGGACCCCGACGATCCCGGTGGCCTCGAGCCGCTGGGCCTCGTCCTGCATCCGGGTCATAGCGAGCTCCCGGGCCTCGTAGAGCGCCTGGGTGAAGTTCGGCAGTTCCACGTTCTGGCCGACCGATCCGAGGGCCTGGCTCAAGCCGCGGTGGGCGATGTGGTACACGCAGGTGCCCATCACCAGCCCC
Source organism: uncultured Actinomycetota bacterium (assembly GCA_963783945.1). GTDB lineage: Bacteria > Actinomycetota > Acidimicrobiia > Acidimicrobiales > Palsa-688 > CAWAPS01. The sequence goes on along the minus strand of CAWAPS010000037.1, from coordinate 65,877 downwards.
TGGGGCACGTGGCCGGTCTGCATGATCGTCCAGAAGTCCTGGCCGGAAAGGTCGGACGTGAACGGCTTTCCCAGCTTGTTGCGGTACGACTGCCCGCTCTCGGCCTTGACCGCGGTACCCATGGCGATGAACTCGGCGGCGTCATTACCCCACTCGTAGTAGTTGACGTCGAGACGGACTCCGACCACTCCGTCGGCCCCGAGCTGGTCCGCCTCCTCCTCCATTCGGGTCATCGCCAGCTCGCGGGCGTTGTACATGGCTTCGGTCAGCTTGGTCAGCTCCTGGGACTGGCCCCATCTCCTCGACTGGAACCCGGTGTGATAGATGGACGAGCCCATGACGAACCCGAGCGGGTGGAAGCCGACCTCCTTTATCAGCAGGAACTCGTTGACCGAGAGGTCGGAGGTGAACAGCCCCTTCTCGAGCTCCTGCAGCCGGCGGCCGGCGTCCTTCGGCAGGTCGGCCGGCGGCGGCGTCGGCTCCTTGTCGCTCACGACGGGCCTCCGATCACGATGTTCTCGAGCGCCAGGCGGGCGGCCTGGCTGTGGGTCGCCTCCGCCTGCAGGCTCTTGAGCAGCCGGCTCAGCCACTCGTCCATGCCCACCTGCTCGCTGCGGATGCGTATCCCGCCGGACGTGTGGCCGATGGTGCAGTTCACCGAGCCGCCCTTTAGGTCGGCCGAGAACTCCTCCGATCCCACCGGGACCTGAACCGACTTGATCTCGTCCGACTTGCGAAGAAGACCGCCCTGCCGTTCGATTTTGAGGCGGTCCCCGAGGGCGCCGGACAACTGGGCGGTGAGCACCTTGAGCAGGGTTTTGACATCGTGGTTGTCGCGCGAGGAGCGACGCCGTGGCCAGCTCGAGGTCGAAGGAGTCGTCGGTCACTGGCGTCGCCTCCTCCTCCGGCGCCGTCGGGGCCGGGTCCAGGTCCGCCGGGCTGGGTCCAGGGCCGCCGGCGCCGGCATCTGGCGGCTGCTGGCCTCGATGGCGCCGCTCGGGGGAAGGCCGGCCTTGAGGGCGGCCAGCTCCTGGTCGACCGATGACGACGAGCTGATCTTGTCCAGCTCCTTCTGGATGTCGTCGTGGCCGGACCCGACGTCCTCCAGGACGCCGGATTCGAGCAGCTCGTCCAGAGCTCCGGCCCGGGCCTGCATGCCGGCGATCTTGTCCTGGGCCCTGGTCACGGCGGCCCCGGAATCGCTGATGGACTTGGAGATCCCCGCCACCCCTTCATTCACCGAGGTCACGGCCTGGGCTGCGGTGTACTGGGCCTTGAGCGTCTCTTTTTGCGTCCGGAATTGGTTGACCCGAACCTGCAGCGCCTGGAGGGTCTGACCGAGCTTGGCCTCCTCGTCGACCAGCTGCTGGTGCTGCGGCTCCATCTGATCGATCTGCTGCTGGGCCGCCGCCTTGCGGGTCAGCGCCTCCCGGGCCAGGTCCTCCCGCCCGGCGGCCAGCGCCGCCCGGGCCTGGTCCTGCAGATGATCGGCGGAGCCTTGCAGCTGCGCCTCCTGCAGCTCGATCCGCTTGCGGGAGGCGGCGATGTCGACCAGGGCTCTGCGGATCTGGGTGATCTGCTCGAGCATTTTCTCGTAGGAGAGGTCGAGCATCTCGTCGGGCTTCTCCGCGGCGTTGAGAGCCTTGTTGGCCTTCGCCTGCATGATGTCGTGGGCCCTCGAAAAAAGTCCCATTTATTCCTCCGTAGTGAATCGATCCCCCGGGATCCTTTCACAAGGAGCGAACTCTCAGTGTCGCGGCGCCCGACGGGCCGGCGAGGCGGGGAGGCGAGGGCCGCCTCCTTTGCCGGCCCTCAGGCCGATGCCGGCGCCTCGATGGGGTGAGGCATGCAAAGCCCCTCGTATTCCGCGATGACGAGCTGCTCCTTGGGAATGCTGCAAGCCGGGCATTCCGGATCCCGGTTGACCTTGAAGGTCCGGAAACTCTGCTCGAGAGAGTCGTAGGCGAGGAGCCGGCCGGCAAGCGAGTCCCCGATTCCGAGGATGAGCTTGACCGCCTCCATGGCCTGGATGCTGCCGATGATCCCGCAGAGGACGCCGAGCACACCGGCTTCGGAGCAGGACGGGGCCAGCTCGGGGGGCGGCGGTTCGGGAACCTGGCATCGGTAGCAGGGTCCTTGATGGGGCAGGTACACGCTCGCCTGGCCTTCGAAGCGGAAGATAGACCCGTGGACGACGGGGATGTCCAGCTTGAGCGAGGCGTCGTTGACGAGATAGCGGGTCGGGAAGTTGTCGGTACCGTCCACCACCACGTCGTAGCCGGCGAAGACGTCCAGGACGTTGTCGGCTCCGAGCCGCACGTCATAGGTGACGACGTTGACGTCGGGATTGAGCGAGGTGAGGGTCTTCTTGGCCGAATCGACCTTGCGCTCGCCGATCCGGTCGAGGTTGTGCAGGATCTGGCGCTGCAGATTGGAGGCGTCCACCACGTCCATGTCGATGATCCCGATGGTGCCGACGCCGGCCGCCGCCAGATACAGGGCCGCAGGCGACCCGAGCCCCCCGGCCCCGAGCAGCAGGACCTTCGAGTCGAGCAGCTTCGTCTGGCCGGCCACGTCAACCTCGGGAAGGAGGATGTGGCGCTGGTAGCGGTTGCGCTGCTCGGGGGTGAGCGACGCCGGGGTCCTCCAGGGACGGCCCTCGTCCTTCCACTTGTTGAAACCGCCGATCATCGACACCACGTCGCTGTAGCCGAGCTGGGCCAGGGTGTCGGCGGCGAAAGCCGAGCGGGTCCCGCCGGCGCAGTAGACGACGACGTGGGCGTCGTGGTCGACGATCCGGCTCTCCACCTGGCTCTCGAGGTGGCCTCGAGGGATATGGATAGCCCTCGGGAGGGCGCCCTGCTCGAACTCGTCGGGCTCGCGCACGTCGAGCACCACCGTGCCCGGTTGCTCGACGTCGGGCGCGGCGTCGGCGGTGTCGACCTCGCGTATGCGGGACTTGGTGTCGCGTAGCAGATCTCGGAAGCTCGCCATGCCATAAATGTTACCGGTACGGTCATGTAATGGAGCTGGACGAGGCCATCCGCAAGAGGCGTATGTGCCGGGCCTTCTCGACCAGGCCGTGCCGGCGGCGGCGGTGGACCGGTTGCTGGACCGGGCCCGGCGGGCGCCGTCGGCCGGGCATGCCCAGGGCTGGTCCTTTCTGGTTCTGGACGACGAGGACACCCGGCGCCGGTTCTGGGAGTGCAGCGCCGACGCCGAGTGGCTGGCCTCACCGGATCGGCCGAAGGTGCTCGACGCTCCGGTTGTCGTGGTTCCGCTGTGCAGCCCGGCTGTCTACGTCTCCCGATACTCCGAGCCCGACAAGATCGCCCACGGGCTGACCAACGTGGGCAGGTGGCCGGCGCCGTTCTGGACGATCGACGTTTCCTTCGCCACCATGCTCCTGCTGCTGGGGGCGGTGGAAGAGAACCTGGGGGCGCTGTTCTTCGGATTGCGGAAAGGGCCCGAGCCGCTGCGGGCCGAGTTCGCCATCCCCGCCGAATGGGAGCCCATCGGGGCGGTGGCTATCGGCTGGCCGGCCGACAGGCCCGGTCCGCCCGGATCGGCCTGGCGGGGCCGGCGCCCGCTCGAGGATGTCGTGCACCGGGGAGGCTGGTGAGCCGGGGCGGTGCCGGTGGCGAGCCCTTACCCGTCCGGGGCCACTCTTCGGGGTAGCGCCACCAGGTCCGGCAGGTCGGCGCTGATCGATCCTCGCACCACCGCCGCCGCGATGGAGTCGAACGGGGTGGGCTGAGCGTTGACGTATGACCACCTTGGCCCCGGCTTCGGCGGCCAGAGGCACCAGCCCGGCGGCCGGGTACACCCCCAGGCTCGAACCCACGACCAGGAGGACGTCGCAGCTGACGGCTGCGTCCTGGGCCCGGCGGATGGTGGTGGTGTCGAGCGCCTGACCGAAGCTGATGGTCGCCGATTTCAGGATCCCACCGCACAACCGGCACCGGGGATCGGCTTCGCCTGCCCGGACCCGGGCGAGCGCAGGCTGCATCGGCCCCTCGTCCCCGCACTCCCAGCAGACGACCCGGAGCATGGTCCCGTGCAGCTCCAGGACCAGGTCGGGATGGTTGCCGGCTTTCTGGTGCAGGCCGTCGATGTTCTGGGTGACCACCGCGACCAACCGGCCCTGCCGTTCGAGCTCGACCAGGGCCAGATGGCCGGCGTTGGCCTCGGCCGTCCAGGCCGGCGACTGCAGCCTCTGCTGCCAGGACGCCCGGCGCACCGCCGGGTCCTCGAGGTAGTTGGACAGGTTGGCCGTGCGCTCGGCCTCGGGGTTCTTGGTCCACACCCCCTGCGGGCCGCGGAAGTCCGGGATGCCGGAGTCGGTCGAGATGCCCGCTCCGACGAGGACGGTCACCCGACAGGCGTGGAGTAGGACCTCTCGAGCCCGGGCCAGGCCGGGTGACCCCTCGCCGCCGTCGGCCATGGAGGCCTCGTCGGGCGCCATAGCGCCAGTCTCACACAATCGCCTCTTGCGCAGATCTAACGGACACTGATATACATGAAATAACCTGAAAAATATGTGGAGGTACAGGAAAGTGTCGTTGTTCACGTTCGAGTCCGACTGCCTCGCCGTGATGCCGTGGCCGGACGATGTGGTGGAGAGAATCGGCTTCGATCCCCGCTCCCCGTATGTCGAGCGGTTCTGGCTCGGCGTCATCGGCCCGTCGACCACGTGGCTGATCCGCCGTATCGCCGCCGGATTCGACTCGTCGCCCGAGGGGTTCGAGATGCCGCTCGGCGAGACGGCCCGGGCCCTGGGGCTGGGTGATCGGGGCGGCCGCCACTCGCCCTTCCTGCGCACTGTCAACCGGATGATCCAGTTCGAGCTGGCCCAGGTGGCAGGACCCAACCGGCTGATGGTCCGCCGACGCCTGCCGCCTCTGAACCGGAGGATGACGGCCCGCCTGTCGCCGGCGCTCCAGCAAGCTCACGAGCGGTGGCAGGCGGAGCAGCTCCGGGAGCCGCCATGTGAGGCGCAGCGCCGTCGCAGCCGGCAATTGGCCCTCAGCCTCCTGGAGCTCGGGGAGGGTCCCGAGGAGGTCGAGAGGCAACTCTTGCGCTGGCGGTACCACCCGGCTCTGGCCCGGGAGTCGGCGACCTGGGCGCACGAACGGCACCAGCACGCGTTGGCCGCCGCCGACGCCGGCTGACTGGTCACACCGGCGACCACGTCGTCTCGTTTCTGCGATTACGTCCGAACGCCCTGGAGGCTGCCGCCAAAGGGCGTAAGCGGGATGAGGGCAGATGAGATTCGTTTGGCGACAGCCACCCCGGCGGTATAACCCGAATTGGAGAACCGCGCTAGTCATCTGGCGGTTGAGCCTTAGGCTGTCGGCCGTGGACGAGTCGAGGCCGAAGTTTCCGCCGCAGTCGATCGTCGATCTACCTGGAAGGGGACGGGCCCGGGTGTACGACTCGGGCCCGGTCCCGGACGCGTCGTCGCCACCACGGCCCTGCCTTCTCCTGCTGCACGGCTGGACCTCCACTGCTGCGCTCGAACTTCTCGCGGTGCTTCTCCTTGCCTGGCGGAGGAGTATCGGGTCGTGGCCCCGGACCAGAGAGGCCACGGCCGCGGTGTCAGGAGCCGGGCCCCGTTCCGGCTGGAGGACTGCGCCGACGACGCCGCCGGCCCTGGTGGACGAGCTCGGGCTCGGACCGGTGATCGCGGTCGGGTACTCGATGGGCGGCCCCGTCGCCCAGCTGCTGTGGAAGCGCCATCCGGAGGTGGTTAACGGCCTGGTGCTGTGCGCCACCGCGGCCCGTTTCGCGGCGCGCCAGGAGCTCAGCGGACGCCTCGGGACCCTGGGCCTGGGAGCCTCCATTGCCCTGTCCCTGCTGCCAGCCAACATGCGCCGCCAGGGCATGAACCTGGCCACCCGCAACTGGGCGACCAGCAGCACCGCCCCGTGGGCCATCGAGGAGTGGGAATCCAACGATCCGGCCGCCTTGATCCAGGCCGGTCTAGCCCTCAGCCGTTTCGACTCGCGCCCGTGGATCGGCGAGATCGATGTGCCGACCGCAGTGGTGGTGACGGCCCTCGACTCGACCGTCTCGCCCCGGCGTCAGTGGGGGCTGGCCCAGGGCATCCCGGGTGCCGTCGCCTTTCCGGTCCAAGGCGATCATCGGGCCTGCGTCGAGGAGTCGGCTCGCTCTTCGTCGAGGCGTTGCTGAACGCCTGTGAGGCGGTTCAGCGCAAGCCGGCGCCGGCCGGCTGATATCCGATCGCTGGGCGGACCGTCGCGATCACCCCGGCTCAGCCAGGGCCTTTTCGACCGCCCGGGCGGCGGCCAGGACCGCGGCGGCGTACTTGCGACCGGGGTGGCGGGTGGTCCGATCCACCGGTCCTGACACAGATACTGCGGCCACCACACCCCTCGCCTGCGACGACCGGGGCGCTGACCGATGCCACCCCCTTCTCCCGCTCTTCCACGCTCTCGGCCCACCCCTCGGCTGAGCCCGTCGGGACGGCTCGACAGGACCTTCGCCGCCGATCCGCGATCCATGGGCAGAGTCGCCCCGACCGCCACGATGGTGCGGAGACTGTGGGGGGATTCGAGCGACGCCACGCACACTCTGCTGTCGCCGGAACGGACGTAAAGCTGTGCGCTCTCGCCCGTGACGTCTCTCAGCTCGGCCAGAGCCGGCCCGGAGACCTCCACCAGCGATCGATTGCGGTGGCTGCCCGCGGCCCGGCCCAGCCGCACGAGCCCCGGGCCGAGAGCGAAGCGGCCCGAGCGGTCCCGCTCCACCAACCCGTGAAGCTCGAGGGCGGCCGCCAGCCGGTGGGCCGTGGCGCGCGGCAGACCGGTGGCGCGGCTCAGGTCGGGCAGGGACCGGGGCCGGTCCTCGAGGGTCGTGAGGATCAGAATGGCCTTGTCGAGGACGCCTACGCCGCTTAAACTCTCTCCCACAATGCGAGACGTTATCTCAGAATGTGAGACGCCCCTATGACATCACCGGAAACCCTCGCTGACAAGGTCTGGGATCGACACGTGGTCCGGCAGGGCCGAGGGTGAGCCCGACCTCCTGTACATCGACCTCCATCTGGTTCACGAGGTGACGTCGCCACAGGCTTTTGATGGGCTGCGGATAGCGGGCCGCGGCGTACGCCGGCCGGACCTCACCGTGGCAACCATGGATCACAACGTCCCCACCACCCAGCTGAACGGGCCGATCGAGGACCCGATATCGGCCAGGCAGATGGAGGTGCTGGCAGCCAATTGCGCTGAGTTCGGCATCCGCCTGTTTCCCATGGGCGACGCCCACCAGGGGATCGTCCACATCATCGGGCCCGAGCTGGGCCTCACCCAACCCGGCATGACGATCGTGTGTGGGGACAGCCACACTTCGACCCATGGCGCATTCGGTGCCCTTGCCTTCGGGATCGGCACGAGCGAGGTCGAGCACGTCCTCGCCACCCAGACCCTGCCGCAGCTCCGGCCGAAAACCATGGCCGTCACCGTCGACGGGGTACTGCCGCCCGGAGTCACACCGAAGGATCTGGTGCTGGCCATAATCGGGCAGATCGGTACCGGGGGCGGCATGGGTCACGTAATCGAATATCGCGGTCCGGCCGTGTGGGCGCTGAGCATGGAAGGGCGCATGACGGTCTGCAACATGTCCATCGAGGCCGGAGCCCGGGCCGGGATGGTCGCCCCGGACGACACGACGTTCGCTTACCTGGAAGGCCGCCCCCACGCCCCGCAAGGAAGGGCGTGGGAATCGGCGCTCGACGACTGGCGGTCCCTGGTGACCGATCCCGGATCCCGGTTCGATCGTGAGGTGAAGATCGACGGGGCTGCGCTGACCCCGTACGTGTCATGGGGGACCAACCCCTCTCAGGTCGTTCCCATCGCCGGTTCGGTCCCTTCACCCGACGACCTGGGCGAGCCCTCGGCCCGGGAGGCGGCCCAACGGGCCCTCGCCTACATGGGCCTCCACGCCGGGACGGCGGTGAGGGACATCCCGGTCGACACGGTGTTCATCGGTTCGTGCACCAACGGGCGGATCGAGGACCTACGGGCCGCGGCCGAAGTGCTCCGCGGCCGGCGGGTCGCAGCGTCGGTCCGGGCCCTGGTCGTGCCCGGGTCGGCGCAAGTCAAGGCCCAGGCCGAAGGCGAGGGACTCGACGCCATATTCACGTCCGCCGGCTTCGAATGGCGGAACCCGGGCTGCTCCATGTGCCTGGCCATGAACCCCGACAAGCTCGCCCCCGGCGAGCGGTCGGCGTCTACTTCCAACCGTAACTTCGAAGGCCGTCAGGGCCGCGGCGGCCGGACTCACCTGGTGTCGCCGGATGTGGCGGCGGCCACGGCCGTCGCCGGCCATTTCGCCGCCCCGGCCGATCTCAGTTAGGCGTCTCAAGGCCGAGGAGTGAGATCTGATGGAGGCTATTCGTGTCGTGTCGGGCCGCGTCGTGCCCCTGGATCGGTCCGACGTGGACACCGACCAGATCATCCCTAGCGATTGGCTGAAGCGGGTGGAACGCACGGGCTTCGGCCAGGGCCTGTTCTCGGAATGGCGCGACGACCGGGACTTCGTCCTCAACCGGCCCGAGCATGCCGGGGCCACCATCCTGGTCGCCGGGCCCAACTTCGGCACCGGGTCGTCACGGGAGCACGCAGTCTGGGCGCTGATGGACTACGGGTTCAAGGCGGTGATCTCACCCCGGTTCGGGGACATCTTCCTGAACAACTGCACCAAGGCGGGGCTGGTCCCGGCCCAGGTTGACCCGGCCACCGGCCGGGCCCTGCTCGACGCGGTGGCGGGCGACCCTTCGCTCGAGGTGACCGTCGACGTGGAGAGGCTGACGGTCTCGGCGCCGGCGGCGGGGATCGAGTCGTCGTTCACCCTGGACTCATTCGCCCAGCATCGCCTGGTCGAAGGGCTGGATGACATCGGGCTCACCATGCGCCACACCGATGAGATCGACGCCTACGAGGGACACCGGCCGGAATGGATGCCGTCGGCCTGAGGAGACGGGCGAGGCAAAAGAAGGCGCGGTTTGCATGGTCTGTGTGGTTAAGCGGCTAAGAGCAGCTAAAATGCACAAAATATGATGTACGGTGGCCTGCGGCCGAGAGAGTGGGCCGGCGTGAGCCGGTAGCGTTTTGGCGGTGGCGAAGAAAACGGTCCGGGCCGTCCTTTGGTTGGCCGCTCTGACCGCCATCCTGTGGCTGGGCCGGCTGGCGCTGACGCTCTGGATCGACGGGCCTGAGGTGCGGCCGGCTTCCGAGCCATGGCCCCCGGTCCCGACCGACTCGCCCACCCCGGCCCCCTCCTCCACCTCCGGCTCGACCTGGGTACCGGCCACCGACGACGGGAACGCCCCACCCTCCCACCCGGTCAAGGTCAAGCTGAGCAGCCGGCTCTACCACCTCCCGGGCATGGCCGCCTACGGGCGGACCCGGCCCGACCGCTGCTACCAGACGGCCGAGGCCGCCGAAGCCGACGGGTTCTCCCGAGCCAAGCGCTGAATCCCCGTCACACGTCGGCGAGCGCCACGACGTCGAGAATGCCGGCGGTGCCGCGGAGGGCCACGACCACTCCCGCCGGCACGGCCTGCTCGAACGACAGGGCCATCATGGCCGTCCCCCCCTCGGCGCTGCGACCGAGCTTGAGGTCGACGATATTGAGGCCGGCCTCGGCCAGGGTGGCGGCGACGGCGGCGACCATGCCGATGCGATCGTCATTGTGCACGATGAGCATCCACCGGGCGATCGGCAGCTCGATGTCGTGGTTGTCGACCATGACCACCCGAGGCTCGCCGTCGCCGAACATGGTCCCGGCTACCGCGTGGTCGCCGCCCCGCAGGGTTATGAGGTTGGTGTAGCCCGAACCTGGTCCAGCGAAGCCGTCCGGAGCCGAGGCCGCGGTGGACCGCACGACCAGACCTCTCTCCTCCGCCAGCTGCGGAGCGTTCACGTAGGAGACGGGTTCGTCCGTCGCCACCGCGAACAGCCCCTTGAGCACGGCCAGGGTCAGGATGCGCCCGTCGTGTTCGGCCAGGCCGCCCTGGAACTCGATGTGCAGCACGTCGGGCAGCTCGCGTGCCAGGGACGCCCACAAGCGGCCCAGCCGCTCGGCCAGGGGAGGCCACCGCCTGACCGCCTCGGGCACCTCGGCCGCGGCGATGTTCACTGCGAACGGCACGAAATCTCCGGCCAGTGCCAGCAGGACCTGCTCGGCGATGGTGATACCGGCCTTGTCCTGGGCCTCCCGGGTGCTGGCGCCCAGGTGGGGGGTCACGACGACCGCGTCCGACTCGAACAAGGGAGACGCCGTAGTTGGTTCGTGCTCGAACACGTCGAGGGCGGCCCCGGCCACGATCCCGTCGGAGATCGCCTGGGCCAGGGCTTTCTCGTCGATGATCCCGCCCCTGGCGGTGTTGACGATTCTGACCCCGGGTCGGGCCTCGGCCAACAGGTCGGCGTCGATCAGACCGGCTGTCTCCGGCGTCTTCGGCAGGTGAATGGTGATGAAGTCGGCCTGGGACACCACCTCGCGCAGCGTCGTCAGTTCGACCCCCATCTGCCTGGCCCGCTCCGCGCTGACGTAGGGGTCGTAGGCGATCAGTCGCATCCCGAACGCGGCGGCGCGCTGCGCCACCAGAGCCCCCACCCGACCCAGGCCCACGACGCCCAGGACCTTGCCGTGGAGTTCCACCCCTTCCCAGCGGGACCGCTCCCATCTGCCGGCGACCAGCGCGGCGTGGGCCTGTGGCACGTTGCGGGCCTGAGCGAGCAGCAACGCCATGGTGTGCTCGGCCGCCGAGAGGATGTTCGACTGCGGGGCATTGACCACCATGACGCCCCTCCGGGTGGCCGCCTGCACGTCGACGTTGTCGAGCCCGATCCCGGCCCGGCCCACCACCAGAAGATCCGACCCGGCCTCGATCACTTCGGGCGTCACCTGGGTGGCGGAGCGGATGATGAGGGCGGACACGCCGGAGATGGCCTGCATCAGGTCGGCGCCGTTCAAGCCCAGCGACACCTCGACCTGGTGCCCGGCATCACGCAACAGGGCCAGGCCGGGGGGAGCGATCTCCTCGGTGACGAGGACCCGGGCCACCTCAGGCCCCGGCCAGCTTCGCCAGGCGGGTAATACCCTCCACCAGCGCATCGTCGCCGAGGGCGTAGGAGAAGCGGGCATACCCGGGGGCGCCGAACGCCTCGCCCGGAACGAAAGCCACCTTGGCCTCGTCGAGCACCAGGTCGGCGAGCTCGAGTGTGGTCGCGGCGGTCCGCCCCTGCAGCGGCCGGCCCAGCAGTCCCTCCATGCTGGGAAACGCGTAGAACGCCCCTTCCGGGGCGGGACAGCGCACTCCCGGTATGTCGTTCAGCATCGATACGATCGTCTGCCTCCGCCGGTCGTAGGTGGCGCGGATCTCGGCCACTGCCGCCAGATCTCCGGAGACGGCGGCCAGGGCGGCCCGCTGGGCCACGTTGCAGACATTGGAGGTGGCGTGGGACTGCAGGTTGGTTGCGGCCGCGATCACGTCGGCGGGTCCCACCATCCATCCCACCCTCCAGCCGGTCATGGCGTAGGTCTTGGCCACTCCGTTCACCACCACGCAGGTGTCGGCCAGCTCCGGCACGAGTACGGGCATGGACGTGAACCGGGCCTCGCCGTAGACGAGATGCTCGTAGATCTCGTCGGCTACCACCCAGATCCCGTGCTCGACTGCCCACCGTCCGAGGGCGGCGACCTCGTCGGGTTCATACACCGTGCCCGTCGGGTTCGAGGGTGAAACAAAGAGCAGAGGCTTTGGTCCGGGGAGTGCGCGCCGCCTCGAGCTGGTCGACAGTGACCTTGAACGACGACTGCCAGGTCGTGGCGACCACGACCGGCCGGCCGCCCGCCAAGCCGATCGACTCGGGGTAGGTTGTCCAGTAGGGAGCGGGTAGTAGCACCTCGTCGCCGGGGTCCAGCAGGGTGGCGAAGGTCTCCTCGACCGCCTGCTTGCCGCCGTTGGTAACCAGTACCTGACCCGCCGTGACCGGCAAGCCGGAGTCGCGTGCCGTCTTGGCCGCTACTGCGGCCTTGAGCTCAGGAAGGCCGCCCGCAGGCGTGTACTTGTGATTGCGAGGGTCGCGGCACGCCTCGACCGCCGCCTCCACGATGTGGGCGGGCGTCGGGAAGTCCGGTTCGCCGGCTCCGAACCCGATCACGTCCTCGCCGGCCGCCTTGAGGGCCTTGGCCTTGGCGTCGATCGCGAGCGTGGCAGATTCGGTAACAGCTGATATGCGTTGTGAGATGCGGGCCATCGCCTGCCATAGTTTCACAGTGACCAGCCCCTCTCCGACCGATATCCGGATTCCCACAGACCTGTTGCCGAGCGACGGACGCTTCGGCTCCGGCCCCTCGAAGGTGCGCGTCGAGTCGGTGGAGGCGCTCCAAAGGGCGGCGACCCGGGTTCTCGGCACCAGCCACCGCCAGCCGACGGTCAAGTCCCTGGTGGCTCGCCTGCGGGCCGGCCTATCCGAGCTGTGGTCCTTGCCCGACGGCTACGAGGTCGTCCTCGGCAACGGCGGTACCACCGCGTTCTGGGACGTGGCCACGTTCTGCCTGATCGACCACCGCAGCCAGCACCTCACGTTCGGCGAGTTCTCGGCCAAGTTCGCCGCCGCTTCGGCCGCCGCTCCCCACCTCGAGGCGCCCGACGTGATCGAGTCGGCGCCCGGGACCCATCCGTGGCCGCGGTCGACTCGAGGCGTCGACCTCTACGCGCTTGACCCACAACGAGACCTCCACCGGGGTGATGATGGACCTGCGTCGCCCCGAGGGAACGGCTGAGGCTCTGGTGGCCGTCGACGCCACGTCCGGTGCAGGCGGTCTGCGCTTCGACCCCTCGGAGGTGGACGCGTACTACTTCGCTCCTCAGAAATGCTTCGCGTCGGACGGGGGGCTGTGGGTGGCGGTCCTCTCCCCCGCCGCGCTCGAGCGGGTGGCCCGCCTGCACGAGTCGGGCCGATGGGTGCCGGCGTTTCTGGACCTGGCGATAGCTATCGAGCAGAGCCGGCTCGACCAGACCTACAACACCCCCGCCTTGTCCACCCTCGTTCTCTTCGTCGATCAGCTCGATTGGATCCTGTCGGGCGGGGGGATGGACTTCAGCGCCGGCCGTTGCGAGCGATCCGCCCAGATCCTGTACGGATGGGCCGAAGCCTCCGGATTCGCCGAGCCCTTCGTGGCCAAGCCGGACGAGCGTAGCCACGTGGTCGGCACCGTCGACTTCAGCGACCACGTCGACGCCTCGGTCGTGGCGAGGGTGCTGCGAGCCAACGGTATCGTCGACACCGAGCCCTACCGGAAGCTCGGGCGCAACCAGCTGCGGATCGCCATGTTCCCGGCGATCGAACCAGACGACATCGGGGCGCTCACCCGCTGCGTCGACTTCGTGGTCGAGCACCTGTAGGCGCCTGTTGCAAAACGAAGCTTGAACAACAGGTCGCCCGTTCGCCTGTAAATCTCATCTGTCCTCATGGAATCAAGAAGAGTTGCGAACGCCGGCCTCCCTCCATCGTGGGTTTGCGACGGTCTCCTAGAAGCGTCCCCGGGTCGGGAAAAGCGAGGAAAAGGGACGGTTCCCGAGGGGAGCGTAGATGCCGCGTCCGGCCCGGCGTCTCGTTTATGCTCGCTTGATCGTGCGGGTGGCCCTGATCCGAGCTTCGGCGTGCCTGATCCGAGCTTCGGCGTTGCCTGATCCGAGCTTCGGCGTGCCTGATCCGAGCATCGGCGTTGTGTCGGTCGTGGTCCTCCTCGTCACCGGGACGGTGTGGTGGTCCGGGCCGGTTGGGGCGTCAACCCTGTCCGCCACCCCGATCACCACCCAGGCCGCCACCCCGATCACCACCCAGGCCGCCACCCCGATCACCACCCAGGCCGCCGCCCCTACCACCACCCTGGCCGTCCCTCCGCCGGCCAAGGCCGAGCTGCTCGTCGACGTCGACACCGGGCGAGTGCTGGCCGGGCAGAACTACCACACCCCTCTGCCTCCGGGAAGCCTGTCGAAGATCATCACCGCACTGATCGCGGTGGGCTGGCTCCCGCCGAACGCCGTCGTCCCCGTCACCGCCGCGGCAGCCAACGTGTACCCCTACCGGATCGGGATGAAGGCCGGTCAGAAGTGGACGTTCAGCGAGACCCTCCGCGCCTCGCTGATCTACTCGGCCAATGACGCGGCCTACGCCATGGCCCAACGGGTGAGCGGGTCGCTGGCGGCGTTCGGAGCCGACATGCGACTGGCGGCATCCCAGATGGGCATGCGTGACCACCCCGTGCTCCACGACCCGGCCGGCCTGGATGGCACCGAGGGGGTGGCAGGAGGCAACCAGATCAGCGCCTGGGATCTCGCCGTGGCGGCCCGGGACCTGATGGCCAACCGCACCCTGGCCTCGATCGTGGCCACCCCGGCCCTCCAGTTCACCGCCCCGGGCGGCACGGTGTTCGATCTGAAGAACCAGAATCTCTACTTCCTGCAGTGGTACCCCGGCGCCATCGGGGTCAAGACCGGCCTCACCGACGCCGCCGGGTTCTGCGTGATCGAGGAAGCGGTGCGAGGCGGGCGCCACATGATGGCGGTGGTGCTCGACGGTTCGTCCTCCTACCAGACAGCGGGGGACCTGCTCGACGAGGGGTTCGCCATGCCGGTCGCCAAGGAGCCGCGGACCAATCCGGTACTGCCGCGAGTCACCGAGCCCCATAAGCCGGCCCCGAAGCCGGTAGCGGCGGAGCACAGCAGTACTCAACCCGGATCCGGCCGGGGCAAATGCGCCCCATGGGGACCAGACGGGGCAGGGGCCGGCGACCGGCCTGGCCGCAGCCCGGGCGGCAGCCACGGCCGACGCGTCCGGACCGGCCGGGAAGGGGTCCGTGACTTCGAGCTACGGCATGGACGCCGCGGTGGCCGGGGCGTTGGCCGGTGCGGCCGCTCTGGTAGGGGGGCGAACGCTTCGCCACCGGCGGAAGGGCATCGGCGCCCACAGCTCCAGGCGACGCCGCAAGTCCTGACCGGTTCGCGCCGTAGGCGGCGCCACCTGATCCTGCCGGGGGGGGTCCCCCGGGCGGGCGGTCGCTCCGGCGCCCGGCTTCAAACCCGCCGGGGTCTACCCTCCCGAGACGTCCTGCGGTCGGGTGGACCCGGCGTTGATGAATGGCATCATGGACCGCAGGTGGGCCCCGACCTGCTCGATCGGATGAGCCCTGGCCTCCTCCCGGAGTTGGTTGAAGCGGGGGCGTCCCGCCCTGTTCTCGGCGATCCACTCCTCGGCGAAACGGCCGGTCTGGATCTCATCCAGGATCCGCCCCATCTCTTCCCGCACCGCGGCGTTGATGACCCGAGGCCCGCGTGTCATGTCCCCGTACTCTGCGGTCTCCGAGATCGAGTAGCGCATGCCGGCGATGCCGTGCTCGTACATGAGGTCGACGATGAGCTTGACCTCGTGCAGGCACTCGAAGTAGGCGGACTCCGGTTGGTAGCCGGCGGCGACCAGGGTCTCGAACCCGGCCTGGATGAGGGAAGTGAGCCCCCCGCAGAGCACAACCTGCTCGCCGAACAGGTCGGTCTCGGTTTCCTCGGAGAAGGTCGTCTCGAGCACCCCGGCCCGGGTCGCGCCGATGGCGTTGGCGTACGAGAGAGCAAGGTCGCGGGCCTTGCCGGTTGCATCCTGGGCCACCGCTACGAGCGCGGGCACGCCCCCGCCGCCCTCGTACGTCCGCCGCACCAGATGGCCCGGCCCCTTGGGCGCGACCATGGCCACGTCGACCCCCTCGGGCGCGGCGATCAGACCGAACCGCACGTTGAACCCGTGGGCGAACAAGAGGGCGTCGCCGCCTTTCAGCCCCGGCTCGATATAGGACTGATAGATGCTCTGCTGCTCGGTGTCGGGAGCGAGGAGCATGATGACGTCGGCCTCCCGGGCGGCGTCGGCGATAGACGCCGACGCGCAGCCCTGCCGCTTCGGCCTTGGCTTTGGACGATGATCCGTCGCGGAGGGCCACCCGCACGTCGACACCGGAGTCACGGAGGTTGAGGGCGTGGGCGTGACCCTGCGATCCGTAACCGATGATGGCCACCTTGCGGCCGGCGATGATCCCCGGGTCCGCATCCTTTTCGTAGTAGACGGTTGCAGGCATTGGCATTGTCCTAACTTGCTTTTCCCGCGGCGCGCAAGCGGGCGGGGTGGTTGCGGTCGAGTTTCGGCAGCGCCACCCGTCCGGTGCGCTGCAGTTCAGTGATTCCGTACGGGCGGAGAAGGTCCTCCAGGTCATCCAAGCGGTCGGGGTCGCCGGCCAGCATCACGGTCAGGCTCGTCGCCCCCACGTCCACGATCTTGCCGTCGAAGACATTGACCAGCTCTATCACCGAGCCCCGCTGATCGGGACCGGCGGCGACTGTTGCCATCAGCAGCTCGAGTTCGACGGCTTCGGACGGCTGGAGCTCGGTGATCTTCACCACGTTGACCAGTTTGAACAGCTGCTTCGTGAGCTGCTCGACCGAGGTCTCCTCCACGTCGATCACCAGGTTTATCCGGCTGAACCGCTCGTCGTCAGTTGGGGCCACGGCCAGCGAGATGATGTTGAAGCCGCGCCGGGCGAACAATCCGCTGACCCGGGCCAGCACACCGGACCGGTTCTCCACGAGCACGGAAAGGGTTTGGTGGGTAGGGCTGGCAGCCATCACTGCACCACCTTTTTCCCTCCGGGCTTTTGCGACGGATGCACCACGACGTCGTCGTTGGATGTGCCGGGGGGGACCATCGGGAAGACCTTTTCCCGGGCGTCGGTGCGGAAGTCGATGACGACCGGTCGGTCGTCTATGGAGTTGGCCTTCTCGATCATGGGCTCCACATCTTCGGGGGCCTCGACCCGGAAGGCCGCGCAGCCCATCGCTTCGGCCCATTTGACATAGTCGGGCAAGTCCGGGGAGAGGTATACCTCGCTGTAGCGCTCCTCGTAGAACATCTCCTGCCATTGCCGGACCATTCCGAGGTAGGCGTTGTTGAGGATGGCGACTTTGATGGGGATGCGTTCGCTCGACGCCGTGACCAGTTCCTGCGCCGTCATCTGGAAGCATCCGTCGCCGTCTACCGCCCAGACGGTGCGTTCGGGTCGCCCGACCTTGGCTCCAATGGCCGCCGGAACGCAAAAACCCATGGTCCCCAGGCCCCCGGAATTGACCCAGGTGTAGGGCTCGGTGAAACGCCAGTACTGGCTGGCCCACATCTGGTGCTGGCCGACGCCCGCGGTGAGAATGGTGCCCTCGGGAGCCGAGTCGCGGAGCACCTCCATCACGTATTGGGGCTTCAGGGCCTCGCCCATCTCAGGCGGGTCGTAATGGAGGGGGAAGCGCTCCTGCCAGCCCGAGATGGTGCCGCGCCACTCGGTGCGGTCAGCCTGATCGACGTTTTCCAGAGCCCGCACGATCTCGGTGATCACCAGCCGGCAGTCTCCGACGATCGGTACGTCGGGCTGGCGGATCTTGCCCAGCTCGGCCGGATCGATGTCGACATGGATCACTTTGGCGTCGGGAGCAAAGGTGCTCACCTTGCCGGTCACCCGGTCGTCGAAGCGGCTGCCTAGAGCGACTAGCAGGTCGGCGTTCTGCATGGCGGTGATAGCGGTGTAGTTGCCGTGCATGCCCGGCATCCCCAGGCACAGGGGATGGTCGTCGGGGAACGCCCCCCGGGCCATGAGCGTCGTCACTACCGGGATATCGGCGCGCTCGGCCAGCTCCCGCAGCGCCTCGGCGGCACGCGACTTGAGGATGCCTCCCCCCGCGTAGATGACGGGCCGGCGGGCCGAGGCGATGAGGCGGGCCGCCTCCTTGATCATTCGCGGATGACCCTTGGTGGTCGGCTTGTAGCCGGGGAGGGACGCGGCCACGTCGTCAGAGGATGGCCACGACCACTCGACCTGCGCCTGGAGAACGTCCTTCGGTACGTCGAGCAGCACCGGGCCCGGGCGCCCGGTGGTGGCGAGGTGGAAGGCCTGGCGCACGGCGAGCGGGATTTCATCGGGATCCATGATGAGCTCGTTGTGCTTGGTGACCGACCGGGTGATTCCGACCGTGTCGCATTCCTGAAACCCATCGGTACCGATGACCGACCGGCCCACCTGGCCCGTGATGGCGACCATGGGGACGGAGTCCATGTAGGCGTCGCAGAGCGGGGTCACCAGGTTGGTCGCGGCCGGCCCGCTCGTCACCATGGCCACTCCGGGGCGGCCGGTCACGTGGGCGTAACCCTCCGCCATATGACCGGCGCCCTGCTCGTGGCGGACCAGGATGTGGCGGATCGGGGAATCGAGTATGGGGTCGTAGGCGGGCAGGATGCAGCCGCCGGGCAACCCGAAGATCACTTCGACCTGTTCCATCTCCAGGCTCTTGATCAGAGCTTGTGCTCCTGTCAGCTTCATCGGGCAGTCCCTCACATCTGGTTGGGTGGCGCTGTCAGTCGGGTCGGTGCCGGCGTTCGAGTGACCGAACTGGATAAACAAAACGACCTCCCGTTTCGGGAGGTCGTCGAGCGCACACGCGGAAGCCGCGCGTGCGCTAGGTGATGAGTACGAAGATGAGGCTGGTGCTCACGGCGTCCAGTCTCTCACATGATGGCGAACGGTCGCAACGCCGAGTTACCAACCGAGTCCCAGAGCGTTTCAGCGCGGTGAGCCCGACCGCGCCGCGAAGGTCAGCGATCCGCTTCATGGTTCGGTGACGGCCCCCCGTTCGGCTCCCGTCACCAGCCGGGCGTACTTGGCCAGCACGCCCGAGGGGTATCGGGGCGCCGGCAGCTTGAGCTCAGCCTGCCGGCGGACCAGTTCAGAACCCTCGACATGTAGGTCGATGGTGCGGGCCGTGACGTCGACGACAATGCGGTCGCCGTCAGCGACCAGCGCGATCGGACCGCCGTCTACTGCCTCGGGGGCGACGTGACCCACGCAGAACCCGTGGGTGCCGCCGCTGAAGCGGCCGTCGGTCACCAGAGCGCAGTCGGCGCCCCGACCTGCCCCTTTCATGGCGCCGGTGACGGCGAGCATCTCCCGCATGCCCGGGCCCCCCTTGGGTCCCTCGTACCGGATGACCAGCACCGTGCCGGGTTGAATCGTGCCTGCGAGGATGGAAGCCATCGCCTGGTCCTCACCGTCGAAGACTCTCGCCACCCCGTCGAACCGGTCCTGGTCGATACCCGCGACTTTGACCACCGCGCCGAGCGGGGCCAGCGATCCCCGCAGGATGGCGATCCCGCCGTCGGCGTGAATCGGGGCGTCGAGAGCGTGCACGACCCGGCCGTCGGGAGCCGGAGCACCGGCCGCCTCCAAGTTCTCGGCCATCGTCGCGCCGGTGACGGTCAAACAGTCGCCGTGCAGCAGACCGCCTTCGAGGAGGGCTCGCATGACCACGGGCACGCCGCCGACTCCATCGATGTCGATCATGTGGTAGCGGCCGTGCGGTTTGGTATCGACCACGTGCGGGACCCGCCGGCCGATCCGGTCGAAATCGTCGAGGCTGAGGTCCACCCGTGCCTCGTTGGCGATGGCCATGAGGTGAAGCACGGCGTTGGTCGACCCGCCGACGGCCATGGTCACCGCGATGGCGTTCTCGAACGCGTCCTTGGTCATGATGTCGCGCGGCCGGATACCCGCAGCGAGGAGACGAACCACGGCCTCGCCCGATTGCCGGGCCAGATCGTCGCGCCGGGGGTCGATAGCCGAGGGCGACGCTGACCCGGGCAGGGCCATGCCGAGGGCTTCCGACACCGACGCCATGGTGTTGGCGGTGAACATGCCGGCGCAACTGCCGATGGTGGGGCAAGCGCTCCGCTCTATGAGGGTCAGCTCCTCGTCGGTCAGAGTCCCGGCAGCCCGGGCTCCGACCGCCTCGAAGACGCTGGTGATGTCCAGAGCCTCGCCGTGCGGTCCTTGGCCCGGCAGGATCGACCCTCCGTAGAGAAACACCGCCGGGAGGTTGACCCGAGCGGCGGCCATGAGCATACCGGGCAGGGACTTGTCGCAGCCGGCGAAAGTGACCATCCCGTCGAAACGTTCTGCGTGCATCACCAGCTCTACGGAGTCGGCTATCACCTCCCGACTGACCAGGGACGCTCTCATGCCCTCGTGGCCCATCGAGATGCCGTCGGATACGGCGATGGTGACGAACTCGATCGGGTAGCCGCCGGCCTCGCGGACTCCTTCCTTGGCCTGCTTGGCCAGCCGGTCGAGCGGCAGGTTGCACGGCGTGACCTCGTTCCACGATGACGCCACCCCGATCTGCGGTTTGACCCAGTCCTCGTCGGTCATACCAATGGCCCGGAGCATGGCCCGGGCCGGGGCCCGCTCGAAACCGTCGGTTACCTCGCCGCTCCGCGGCTTCATGCGACTTGCCATACGGACAACTTAAACAGGTTGCAGAGTTACCCGCGCCTAAGGGCCCGCCACGAAACAACTTGACGCAATTCTCTTGTAAACATGCATGTCGTGGCACAGGACTTGTTCCAAGTTGTTTCGTGGCGGGCCCTAAGGCACGAACCCGTTTATGTCGCCGGACAGCCGGGCGAGGTGGGCCGTCGCCCGGCCGAGCCCGGCGAAAGCCGCGGGCCGGGCCCATGGGAGCCGGCGAGAGGTGAAACGGCGGGTGGGAGCGGCGAAGGGCAACTGGCGCAGGCCCGGATCCCGGGCGGATTGGAGCCAGGGCTCTCCGGGGGTCGGGCGGTACACTCGGCCGGTGCGGAGCCCTCGTTGAGGCCGCTGGCCAGGCGGGCGATCACCGCCGTGGCAGGGGTGTCGGGTCTGGTGGGGCTCGCGACCTCGTGCGGGGTGGGGCCGCGCCACACCCTGTCGCCCTCCAGCCTCAGCAGCCAGATCGCCGCTCAGCTCGAAACCCAATACGGAATCAAGCAACCTGCCGTGACCTGCCCGTCGGGCGTGCCGGACCGCAAGGGCCAAACTTTCGTGTGCACCGCTACTATCGACGGCCAAACCATTCAGATGGATGGGACGGCGACGGGCTCGGGCCGCTTCAGCGTCGAGCCGAGATCGGTGATCATCTCGGTTCCGACCATCGAGTCATCGCTCGCCACCGAGCTCAAAAAGCAGACCCATATCAAGCCGGTCGTCGACTGCGGACCCAAGGAGGTCCTGGTTGTCGAAGTCGGGGGAACCTTTGCCTGCTCCGCCGTCTTCCCGGGCGGGAAGCCCCGGGCAGTGAAGGTGAAGGTGGTCAACCTCCAGGGCCGTTACCTCTACCAGCTGGCTCCAGCGCCGGCGACGCTCACCCCCGGCGCGACCGCAAAATAGCCGGCACCGCCTTGAGGTCGGCGCGCCCCTGGGTGGCCGTCTTTACGTGACCAATGAAGAAGCCGGTCAGCTTGTCCTCGCCGGCGACGTATCGCGACCACTCGTCGGGATGGGACGCGATGACCTCGTCTACCAACGAGTCGAGCTCGCGACTGTCCATGGCCTCGAATCCATGACCGGCGGCGATGACGTCGGGTTCTCCTCCACCCGCCAGCATCTCCTTGAGCACGGTGCGGGCCTGAGCCGTGGTGAGCGAGCCGTCTGCCTCCATGGCAATGAGCCGCACAAAGCTCGACGGGGCCAGCTGCAGTCCGGCATCGGCTTCGGCGGCGACCTCATTGGCCAGGCGGCGCACGGCAATGGCAGCCGCGTCGGCACCGAGCCCGGCCTTCTCCACCGCGTCGACCAGAGAGTCGAGGCCGAGGCGGACCACGGTGATCACCGGGTCGGAGTCGGCGGGCATGCCCGACGCCGCTGCTACCGCCTCTCTGCGGGCGGCGGGGAGCGACGGCAGGCTGGTCGCCACGGACCTGATCCACTCCGGCGCCGGTTCCACCGGCACCAGGTCGGGCTCGGGGAAGTAGCGATAGTCGTACGCCTCCTCCTTCGAGCGCATCGACGCTGTCCGCCCGGAGCTCTCGTCCCAGTGGCGGGTCTCCTGCACCACCGCGCCGCCGTCGGAGATGACCATGATCTGCCGGGCCGCTTCGAACTCGATAGCTCGCCCGAGCGACCGCAGGGAGTTCATGTTCTTGATCTCGCAGCGCGTCCCGAGCTCGGACGAGCCGTCGGGGCGAACCGAGACGTTGGCATCCACCCGCAGGGAGCCTTCCTCCATCCGCCCGTCGGACGCCCCGGTCGCCACCAGTATGGCCCGGAGCTCATCGACGTAAGCGCGGGCATCCTCTGCACTCCTGATATCGGGCGCGCTGACGATCTCGACGAGAGGGACGCCGGCCCGGTTGAAGTCGACGAGTGAGTGAGCCGCCTCGTGAATTCGTCCGCCCCCGCCCACGTGCGTGGTCTTGCCCGTGTCCTCTTCCATATGGGCTCTGACCACGCCGACTCGCGGCCCGCTCGGCAGGTCCAACCACCCGTCGACATTGATGGGGATGTCGTACTGGCTGATCTGGTAGTCCTTGGGCATGTCCGGATAGAAGTAGTTCTTGCGGTGGAAGATCGACGGCTGGATTCGACAGTTCAGTGCCGTTCCTATCCGCATGGCGTACTCGACCGCCATCCGGTTCAGGACAGGTAGAGAACCGGGCAAGCCCAGGCATACCGGACAGATGTTGGTGTTGGGCTCGTCACCGAAGCTGTTGCGGCAGCCGCAGAACAGCTTGGTGGCCGTGCGCAGTTCGGCGTGAACCTCCAGGCCGACCACGGTCTCCCACCGGGTGCTTGTCGCGGTCACTTTTCCGGGTCCTCCAGCGCGAGGGGCGGCAGGGGCGGCGCCGACGATTCGAGCACTTCGGCCACCTGGAACATCACGGACTCGCCCAGGGCCGGGGCCAGCACCTGGACGCCGACCGGTAGACCGTCGTCGCCCGACCCGTACGGCACGGTGACGGCCGGATGTCCAGCCAGATTCGACGGGATGGTGCAGACGTCGTTCAGGTACATGGTGAGCGGATCAGCTGTCTTGGACCCGAGAGCGAAAGCGGTAGTGGGAGCGGTCGGACCAAGTAGCACGTCGTAATCCCGGTAGGCCGCCTCGAGATCGCGGATGATAAGGGTGCGGACCCTCTGAGCCTTGCCGTAGTAGGCGTCGTAATAGCCGGCCGACAGGGCGTAGGTCCCGAGCATGACCCGGCGCTTGACCTCCGCCCCGAAGCCCTCCGAGCGGGTCTCCATGTACATCTCCGTGATGTCCGATATCGGCGCCGTGCGTCCCTTCGACCGCAGGCCGTAGCGGACGCCGTCGTATCTGGCCAGGTTCGAAGAGGCTTCCGCCGGCGCGATCAGGTAGTAGGCCGACAGCCCGTAGACCGCGGCCGGCACGCTGACTTCGTCCACCTTGGCGCCGGCCGCGGCCAGGGCGTCGGCCGCTTCCCGGGTGCGCGCCACCACATCGCCCGCGATCCCCTCCGCGCTCACCAGTTCGCTGACCAGCCCGATGCGCAGGCTCTCGACGCCGGCCCCGAGGCGGGCCAGAGCCTGTGGCGGATCGTCCCGCAGGCACGTCGAATCCATCGGGTCAGGACCGGAGATGGCATCGAGCAGTAGCGCGGCGTCCCTCACTGTGCGGGCGAGGGGTCCGATCTGGTCGAGGGAGCTGGCGAAGGCGATCAGCCCGTAGCGGGAAACCAGGCCGTAGGTCGGTTTGGCTCCGACCACCCCGCAGAGGGCGGCCGGCTGGCGGATCGATCCGCCCGTGTCCGAGCCCAGCCCTATCGCGGCGAACCCGGCAGCCACCGCGGCGGCGCTGCCACCGGACGACCCGCCGGGAACCCGGTCGAAGTCGAAGGGGTTGTGGGTGGGGCCGAACGCCGAGTTTTCGGTCGAGGACCCCATGGCGAACTCGTCAAGATTCGTCTTGCCGATCACGACCGCCCCGGCCGCGGCGAGGCTCCTCACGACGGTGGCGTCGTAGGGAGGCTTCCAGCCATCGAGAATGCGGGACGAGCAGGTGGTCGGAATGCCTCTCGTACAGAGGTTGTCCTTGACGGCGATGGGGACCCCGGCGAGCGGACCGGGATCCCGCCCGGCTGCCACCGCGGCGTCGACTGCGTCGGCGGCCGACCGGGCCTCGTCGGCCATTGTGAGGTTGAAGGCGTGAAGCCGGTCGTCGCCGGCCCCGATCCTGGCCAAGTGCTCCTCGACCACTTGGCGAGCCCGCATGGTTCCCGACCGGACACCTTCGGCGATGGCCCATGCATCGGAAAAGCCGTGGTAGGGCCCCGGTGCGCTCGTCATGGGGCCTCTCCGAGGATCCTCGGAACCCGGAAGCGGTAATCCTCTACTTCGGGCGCCTGGGCCAGGACCTCTGCCCGGTCCAGGCTCGGGATCACCACGTCGTCACGCAGGACATTGACAAGCGGCAGCGGGTGGGCAGTAGGCGGGACGTCCGACACGTCGAGGGCCTCGACGTCGCGGGCGTGCTCGAGCACCGCGCCCAGCTGCCCGGCAAAGCGATCCAACTCGTCTGGGGTAAGGCGGAGCCGAGCCAGGCGGGCCACGTGGGCGACGTCGCTCGGGGAGATGCGGGAGGCCACGACAGAGCATGCTAGGCGGGACCTCCCGGCCGGCCCGCCGGTTTGGCCCGGTGCTCGCCACGGGACCGCTCCGCGCTCGCCTTGCGCCCGCCCCGCGCCTGCTTTCGGCGCTCGGCGGCGGTTCTGCGGCTGCCAAACCGGCGGGGGAGAGAAGGCCCGTCGTTCGCAAGTCCGCACGTCCCCGTGACCGCAGATGAGATCGGCCGGCGAGCGGCCGGCCTCTCTGCTCGATCTTCGCCTGTGCCACAGCAGCGTGGCGTAAGTTGTCAGGTCAGCAGGCCGCCGGCATGAAGGCGGTCACCCGGCACGTCGGCGCAAGAGAGGGGGTGGTCGCGGTGGCTCAATACCCGTTCCTGAGCGACAAATGGCTCGAAGAGTCCCGCAAGATCCGGGCTGAGTTCGAGGACCAGGTTCCCGCCATTCCGGTGAGCGTCCGGATGAACCAGGTCATAAACGACGTGCCGTTCGGCGACGGAGTCATCCGCGCCCACATCGACACCTCCACTGGCCGGTTGGAGATAGACACCGGTCACCTCGAGCATCCCGACCTGACGTTGACCCTCGGCTACGACACGGCGAAGGCCATCCTGGTCGACGGGGACACCCAAGCCGCCATGAGCGCTTTCCTCGGAGGCCGCATCAAGGTGGACGGCGACATCACCAAAATGATCGCCCTGCAGAGCTCGGGTGCCCTGGGAGCCGCCGGCCCCGCGACCGTGGAGGTGTGGCGGCGGGTAAAAGACATCACCGCCCCCTGAGCCCGTCCAGGCTTCACCCGGTGACGATCTGCACCGAGGATCCGTAGAGGATCTCGCTACCGCCCGAGGGCGACGTCCCGCTCACGGTGGCGGTGGGGTTTCCACTGACGCCACTTACCGAGAAGCCTCCCGCCTCGAGGCTTTGCGCGGCGCCGGTGACCGAGTCGCCGTGGACGTAGGGGACGACCACCAAATGGGGGCCGAGTGATACCTGCACGGTCACCTGGGAGCCCACGACGACCGAGGTCCCCGCAGGCGGCTGGGTCGAGATCACCGCACCCTTCGGGACCGTGTTGCTGTAGGCCGAGCTTTGGACCGACTGCAGCCCACTGGCATTCATGACGGCCGAGGCCGCGGTGTAGCTGGCGGCACTGGCGCCCGGCAGCCCGGGTACCGGCACGTGAGGCTTTCCAGTGGACACGGTGAGCGAGACGGCGCGGCCCGGGACCAGGGTGCCCCCACTGGGTGCGCTGGTGATGACCACCCCGGCCGGCACGGTCATGCTCGACTCCCTCTTGACCGGCACGGCCGGCCGCAAACCGGCGGCCTCGAGGGCGGCGTCGGCCTGGGATTCCGTCAGGTTGGCGAGGTGGGGCACGGGTACGGGCCGGGGCCCCAGGGAAAGGACGACCCGGACCGACTTGCCCTGCTTCAGCCGCCCGCCCGAAGGGACCTGCTGGAGGATCGTGCTGGCCGCCCGGCCGCTGTAGGCGTGGCCGGCCACGACCAGGTTGAAGTGCAGAGGACGGAGAGCCGCTTCCGCCTGCGCCGTCGTGTCGCCGACGACGCGGTGGAACGGGGTGGGAAGGCACCAGCGAGCCGCTGGCCACCAGGGCGATCGCACCGCCCGCCACGAGGGCCAGAACAGCCAACACCAACCCCAGCCGTTTCGGCCACCGCCGGCGGCGGCGCCGGCCCCGGGGCGGCGCTCCTCGCCCGGCTGGTTCGGCCAGATCGGGGGGGCGGACGCCCCGGTCGGAAACCGGGCCCGGCCGGCGGACCGGCTGGCGGGTGAGGCCGGGGCCGGTCCGGCTATCCCGGAGGGAGTCGGCGCTCGGGATCGGCCGATTGTCGGGGTCCAGCCGATCGTCGGGGTCCAGCCGATCGTCGGGGTCCAGCCGACCGTCAGACTCCAGCCAATCGTCGGATTCCAGCCGATCGTCCGGCCCTACCCATTCGTCGGGGGTGACCCACTCGTCCCACCCGTCCGGCCCGTCCCGGTTGGCGGCCGGTTCGCCGTACCCCCTCGAGGTGCGGTTATCGCCCGGCTCGACGGCGGCCCCGTCGAACAGCCGGGGCCGTCCCGGGTACTCCGTCGGGCTCAGGTCCTGTTCCAGCCCGCCGCCG
Source organism: uncultured Actinomycetota bacterium (assembly GCA_963783945.1). Lineage (GTDB taxonomy): Bacteria > Actinomycetota > Acidimicrobiia > Acidimicrobiales > Palsa-688 > CAWAPS01. The sequence continues at coordinate 39,242 of CAWAPS010000037.1, read as the reverse complement.
GAGAGCGGGCCGGCCAGCGGCAGCGGCGCAGGTGGGGCCAGCTTGGCGGCAATCAGGGAGAGGCGGCGGGCCAGGGTGGCCGCATCCAGACGGGCCTCCGGGTCGACCGTGCCCGCCGCCTCCAGGACCGGCTGGAGTGCGCCGACCTGATCGGGCACCACGAGCGGGTTCTCTATACGGGCCATGAGAGTGCCGAGGGTGGTATCGGCGGCGAACGGGACGGTCCCGGTCGTCGCCTCCACCAGCACCAGCGCCAGCGAGTACACGTCGGCTTTGCCGTCCAGGTGGCGCCCCTTGGCCTGTTCGGGAGCGGCGTAACGGGCGGTTCCCACCACCGCTCCGGCCGGCTCGGTCCACGTGGCTTCGGCGAGAGCACGGGCCAGACCGAAGTCGGCCACTCTGACCCTCCCCTCGCCGTCGAATATGAGATTCGCCGGCTTGATGTCACGGTGGACCAGCCCCCGGCGGTGGGCGTAGTCCAGAGCCCGGCTGGCCTGCACCCCCACTTCGGCCGCCTGGGCGGGTGAAAGGAGGCTGCCCTTGTCCATCATGGATCGCAGGCTCCCACCCGTGAGCAGCTCCATGACCAGAAAGGGGGAGCCCCCGTCCTCTCCCCAGTCGTAGACCGTAAGGATGTTCTCGTGCCGCAACGAGGCCACCACCCTCGATTCGGCCCGGAATCGCCTGAGGAATCCCTCGTCGCCGGCCAGCGCCGGGTGCAGCACTTTGATGGCTACCAGGCGGCGGAGGCTGACGTCTTCGGCCACGTACACGTGCGCCGACGCTCCCACCCCGAGGGGGCGAGTCAGGCGGTAGCGGCCATTGAGGACGCGCCCCACCGAGTCGGCGATGCGCGACGACGCCACATGGGCAGGCTACTTGGCCGGTTCTTCTCGATCGCGGACCCCGGTTGCCGGCTCCGGAACCGCGTCTTCGGCGGACGGGGTCGCGGCGGATAGCGGCGCGGTGGACACCCACGACACGGCCGCACCGGACCGGCCGCAACCGCCCGGCGCGGCGGCTCGCTCCTGAGTTGTTTGACCGCCTATCACTGCCCGGCCGCGCCAGCTAACCACTTCGCGGCGAGCACTTGCCCCCGACCACCAGTTCTCGTCGCGAAGTGGTCGGTTGGCGATTACTTCGGGAGCGTCCTAGTTGTGAGGCGGCAGCTCTCCCGTTTCGAGCAGGTGAGCAAAGCCGGCCTCGTCGAGGACCGGAATGCCGAGCTCCTCGGCCCGTCGCAGCTTGGCTCCGCCCGGCTCGGTGCCCACGACGAGCGCCGTGGTCTTCTTCGAGACGCTGCCCGGGCTCTTGCCGCCCCGAGACTTGACGGCGTCCTCCGCAGCCTCGCGCGACCACCCTTCGAGGGTTCCGGTAACGACCACCGAGGCCCCCTCGAGAACCTGGAGCTGCTCCGGAGCTCCTGGCCCCTCCAGGTTGAGCCCGGCGGCGCGGAGGCGCTCGACGAGAGCCCGGTTGCTCTCGTTGGCGAAGAACCGCTGCACACTGGCCCCGATGATCGGACCCACCCCCTCGACATTGGCCAGCTCCTCGGCGCTGGCCTCGAGGATGCGGTCCAGATGGTGGAAATGGCGGGCCAGCAGCTGGCTCCCGGTCGCACCCAGGTGGCGAATGGAGAGGGCGACCAAGAGGTTGGCGAGCGGCCGCTGCTTAGATGCCTCCACCGCGGCGCGCAGGTTGGCGATCGAGGTCTCGCCCCATCCCTCGAACTCGGCGATGCGCCCGTAGTCCAGGTGATAGATGTCCGAGACGTCCTGCAGCAACCCGGCCTCATGGAACTGCCTGACCGTCCGCTCGCCCAGGTGCTCGATGTCCAATCCGCCGCGCGAGGCGAAGTGGGATATCCGCTGCACGATCTGGCCGGGGCAGGCCTCGTTGATGCAGAAGGTATCGCTCTCCCCCTCCAGGCGCACCAGCGGTTGGTGGCACACCGGGCACTCCGTCGGGAACGTCCACGCCGGCAGCCCGTCCGGCCGCAGCGGCAGGACCGGGCCGCGCACCTCGGGGATCACGTCACCGGCCCGTCTCACGACGACGGTGTCTCCGGGCCGCACGTCTTTGATGCGCACCTGGTCCTCGTTGTGCAGCGTCGCCAACGACACTTTGGCCCCGCCAACCGTGACGGGCTCGAGCATGGCGAACGGCGTGGCCTTCCCGGTGCGCCCGATCGACACCATGATCCCCTTGAGCAGAGTGGTCTTCTCCTCCGGGGGGAACTTGTAGGCAATAGCCCACCTCGGCGCCTTCGAAGTGGCGCCGAGCTCGCGGCGCTGGGCCAGGTCATCAACCTTGACCACCGCGCCGTCGATCTCGTAGTCGAGGGAGTGACGGCGGTCCAGCCATGATCGGCAGTAGCTGTCGACCTCCTCGAGCCCGTGCACCAACTCGATGTTGGGGTTTACCGGAAGACCCGCCGAACGCATCCAGTCGAGCGTCTCGGTGTGGTGGGAGAAAGCCGGACCGCCCTCCACGGTCCCGAGCTGATAGGCCCAGAAACCGAGGTCCCGGCCGGCGGTGACCTCGGCGTCCTTCTGCCGCAGCGATCCGGCGGCGGCGTTGCGCGGGTTGATGAATATGCGCGCTCCGGCCTCGGACTGGCGCGCGATTGAGCTCGTCGAAGGCCGGGATCGGCATGTAGATCTCGCCGCGCACCTCGACGACATCGGGCCGCGGCGTGGGCAGCTCGTGTGGGATGGCCCGGATGGTCAGCACGTTGGCGGTTACGTCCTCGCCGACCTCGCCGTCGCCGCGGGTCGCGGCTCGGGTCAGCCGCCCGCCCTCGTAGAGCAGGCTCATGGCCAGGCCGTCGATCTTCAGCTCGCAGGTGTACGCGACATCGCCCGATATGAACCGGTCCATCCGCTTGCCCCAGGCCAGAAGCTCCTCGTAGCTCGTCGTCTTGTCCAGCGACATCATCGGGGTCCGATGCCGCACCTCGGCGAAAAGCGGTGACGCCAGGCCCCCCACCGTCTGGGTGGGCGAGTCGGGCCGGGCCAGCTCGGGGTGGTCGCGCTCGATGCCCGACAGCTCGGCGACCAGCGCGTCGAACTCGGCGTCGGTGATCTCCGGGTCGTCGTCGACGAAATACCGCCGGGTGTGGTACTCGATCAGCTCCCGAAGCTCGCCGGCGCGCTCCGACCATGCAGCCGAGGTCATAGTCCGAAGATACCGGGGAGGTGAGACGACGGCGGGTGTCACGAGCCTGTCGCCCAGAACGACGCTCGAAGAGGCAGGCCGGCCGTTCGCCCGCAAATCCCATCCGCCGTCGCAGCTCATGAAGACCGGCCAAGGACCGGCCCCCGCCGTTACCCGGGTTGGCGACCGCCTCTCAGCAGGCCGAACCGCCACCGACCACGGCATCGCCCCGGTAGAGCACCACGCTCTGACCGGGGGCGACCCGCCGAACCGGCTCGGCGACGACCACCCGGCCCTCCGCCGACCAGGTTGCGGCGACCGGAAGGCCGTGGGCGCTCGTTTGTACCTCGAGCTGCTCCCCTGGCTCGGGCGGGGAGCTCACCCAGACGGGCTCTCTGACCGCGACCGCGGAAACCAGGAGTTCGGCGACCGGGCCGACGGTGACTGTCGCCGATCGCGGCTCGACCGACACCACGTAACGCCGTTCGCCATCAGGCCCGGCTCCAATACCTCGACGCTGACCTACGGTCACCAGTTCGACCGCGGGCAGCTCCCCCACCTCGGCCCCGGTTCCGTCGACTACCCGAGCCGGGCGAAGCGGGATGCGGGCGCCCAGAAAGGCCTGCCGGCCGTCAACCCGGGAAATGAAGCAGACGTCCTGGCTGTCCGGCTTGGCGGCCGTGCGCAGCCCAAGCCGGGCCGCCTGATCGCGGACCTCTGACTTAGCCATGCCGCCCACTGGGAGCAGCACCCGGGCCAGTTCCTGCTGGCCGAGCATGTGGAGGACGTAGGACTGGTCCTTATCCCGGTCCACCCCGCGCCGCAACGACCACTGCGGTCCCGGCCCTCGGACCACCCGGGCGTAGTGACCCGTCGCGACGGCGTCGAAATCGAGGGAGGCCGCCCGCTCCAGAAGGCGATCGAACTTCAGGTGCCGGTTGCACTCGACACAGGGGTTCGGCGTGCGTCCCGAGGCGTGGTCGGCCACATAGGGACCTACGACGTGGCGCTCGAAGGCCTCGCTGAAGTTGAACACGTGATGGGCTATGCCCAGCTGCTGAGCCACCCGGCGGGCGTCGTCAACGTCCGCGACCGAGCAGCAGCCGGTGTCGGAGGGACCGCCCCAGAGCTTCATGGTCACTCCCACCACGTCGTGGCCCTCGCCTGCTAATAGGGCGGCGGCAACCGACGAGTCCACTCCCCCGGACATGGCAACGAGAACCCTCATCGCTCGCCTCCGCGCAAACGGGTGACGGCGCTGGTGACTGCTGCGACGGCGGCGTCGATTTCGGCGCCGGCCGTGGTCGGGCCGAGGCTGAGCCTCAAGCTCGACAGGGCTTCGGTCTTGTCGACGCCCATGGCCAGTAGGACCGGACTCGGTTCGATGGCGCCACTGGCACAGGCGGCGCCTGCCGACGCGCACACGCCGGCTTCGTCGAGCAGCACCAGCAGGGACTCGCTCTCGATCCCGGGGAAGCGCAGGTGGAGATGGCCGGGCGCTCTCGGCCCCCGGGCTGCCGTCTCCACCGCGTCGGGGACGGCCTGGCGTATCCGGGCCGAAAGGTCGTCACGCAGCCGGCCGACCCGCTGTCCGGCCGGCTGGCGCTGGGGCCCGAGAGCGGCGACCGCCGCCCCCAGGCCGGCGATCGCGGCCACATTCTGGGTCCCGCTGCGCAACTCGCGCTCCTGCCCCCCTCCGTGGATGATCGCACGCAACTGCTGATGGCCCCTGGCCGCCAGCACCCCCACCCCCTGCGGGCCGCCGGCCTTGTGGCCGCTGATGCTGACGAGATCGGCGTCGCCGGCGGCAACCGACAGGTCCATCCAGGCTGCGGCCTGCACGGCGTCGGTGTGAAATATGGCACGCGGGGCCAGCTTCCGGACTCTCCGTGCGATCCCACCCAGATGCTGTACCGCACCCGTCTCGTGGTTGACCAGCTGGACGGACACGATGGCCACGTCGGGATCGAGCAGCCGGCGCAAACCGTCGACGTTGACTTGGCCGTCGGCGTCCACGGGGACGATTCGCACCTCCTGGCCGCTGGCCCTGGCCGACTCGATCACCGCCGGGTGCTCCACCGCGGAGACCACGACCGGACCGGGGCGGGCGGCCACCGCGCCCAGGATGGCGAGGTTGTCGGACTCGGTTCCTCCGGACGTGAAGGTGATCCCGCCCGGCTCCACTCCGAGAAAATCGGCGACCACGTCTCTTGCCTCGTCGACCGCGGCGCGCGCCGCCCGGGCCACTTGATGGGCGCCGGACGGGTTGCCGAACCGACGCGTGAGCCAGGGGGTCATGGCTTCTGCCGCGGCGGGATGAACGGGTCCGCTGGCGGCGTGGTCCAGGTACGCCAGCACAGCCTTAGAGCGTACCGACGTACGCCGCCCGTCCGGGCGGCTTTCAACCCCCTGATAACGTGAGGTGGATGCTCGAGACCGCGGGGGCAGCCGCGACGTGATCGTTCCGGTGATTCGTGACCTGTTCGGGGGGCGCGCGAGTTTAGGTTCCAGCGGCGGTACCGTCTGAACGTGACCAACGATCCTCGCCTTCCTACGGCGCAATGAGCCAGCTTCGGCTCGACCCCATGACGGGACGGTGGGTCGTGATCGCGGGAGACCGGGCCCGCCGCCCATCGGACTTTCTCTCCCGGCGGCTGCCCGTCCAGGACGATACTCACCGCCCGTGCCCGTTCTGTCCCGGCCAGGAGACTGACGTCGCCCCGGTGCTGACGAGCTACAGCCTCGACGGCCACTGGGCAGTCCGGGTGGTTGCCAACCTCTACCCGGCTTTCAGCGGCGCCGAGCCGATGGTCGTGACCCACCTTGGCCCCGTTTACACCCAGGCGCCGGCGAGCGGGATCCATGACGTCCTGGTCCTCACTCCCGAGCACCACGGGAGCTGGGCCGACCTGAGCGATGCCCACGCCGCCCTGGTCATGGAGGCCATCCGCGACCGGATGCTCGAACATGCCAGCGCGCCAGGTCTGCGCTACAGCCAGGCCGTGGTCAACTCCGGCCGCGAGGCCGGGGCGTCGATCGAGCACCCGCACGGGCAGCTGATGTCGATGCCGTTCATCCCGGGCGAGGCCGCCAACGAACTGGCCGGCTTCGCCCGTTTCCAGGGCAACTGCCTGTTGTGCGCGGTGATCGACGCTGAAGAGGACACCGGCCACCGCATGGTCTACGCCGACGACCGGGTAGCGACGATCTGCCCGTTCTGGAGCGGCACCCCCTACGAGATGCTGATCATTCCTCACAATCACCAGACCCACCTGCACGACGCCGACGGCGAGGATCTCGCAGCGATCGGGGTCTCGGTGCGCCGGGCCCTGGCGGCGCTTCGATCCAAGGTCGGCGACGTGGCCTACAACCTGATGTTCCATTCGGCCCCATTCCGGCTCGAAGCCGACTTTCACTGGCATGTGCACGTGGTACCGAAGATCTCGACGCGCGGGGGATTCGAGATGGGTTCCGGGGTGCTCATAAATGTCGTGCCGCCCGAGCAGGCGGCCGAAGACCTCCGGATGGAAGTGGCGGCGCCCGCGTAGGCGACGGCGGATTCCTTAGGTCACAGGCGGCGGTTGCAGGCGGGTGCGGCCCTGGATCCTGGCAGGGGTCCGGTCGCGTCACCGCGGCAAAGACGTGCGTCAGTCAGCGGCGAACCAGAGCACGCTCAGCGGAGGGAGGGTCAGCCGCGCCGACCACGGACGGCCATGCCAGCGGACATCCTCGGCATAGACCGCGCCGAGGTTTCCCATTCCGGTTCCGCCCCACTCCCGGGCGTCGGTGTTGAGCAACTCTCCCCACCGACCAGGGGCCGGAAGCCCGATCCGGTAGCCGTGCCGCGGCACCGGAGTCAGGTTGGCGACGCAGACGACGGCCCCGTCGCCGGCGTCGCGTTCCCGACGCCGCCGGAGAAAGGACAGAACGCTCTGATCCGAATCGTCGGCGTCTATCCACTCGAACCCGGATTCTTGAAAGTCTTCCTCCCAGAGCGCCGGTCGGGAGCGGTAAATCAGGTTGAGGTCCGCGACCATCGAGTGGAGGCGACGGTGGTCCTCCCAGGTGTCGAGGATCCACCAGTCCAGCTCGGTGTCGTGATCCCACTCCCGTTCCTGGCCCAGCTCCGCCCCCATGAACAGCATCTGCTTGCCGGGGTGGGCCCACATCCACGCGTACAGGCACCGGAGGTTGGCGAGCTGTTGCCGCCGATCGCCCGGCATCTTGTTGAGCAAGGAGCTCTTTCCGTGGACCACTTCGTCGTGTGAGAGCGGCAGGATGAAGTTCTCCGACCAGGCGTACAGCAGACCGAACGTCAGCTCTCCGTGGTGGTAGCGGCGATGGATCGGGTCGTAGTGGAAGTAGTCGAGGGTGTCGTGCATCCATCCCATGTTCCACTTGAAGCCGAAGCCGAGCCCGCCCAGGTAGGTCGGCCGGGACACACCGGGCCAGGCGGTGGATTCCTCGGCGATCATGGTTGCTCCCGGATGCTCGCCGAAGACCGCCTGGTTGACTTCCTTCAGGAACTCCACCGCCTCCAGGTTCTCCCGGCCGCCGAACCGATTCGGTACCCATTCCCCTTCGTTCCTGGAGTAATCGAGGTAGAGGATGGAGGCCACGGCGTCGACGCGGAGCCCGTCGACATGGAATTCACCTATCCAGTAGAGGGCGTTGGCCACCAGGAAGTTACGGACCTCGGTCCGGCCGAAGTTGAATATCAAAGTCCCCCAGTCGGGGTGCTCACCCTGCCGGGGGTCGCCGTGCTCGTAAAGCGCGGTCCCGTCGAAGCGCGCTGAGCGCGAACTCGTCGCGAGGGAAGTGGGCCGGCACCCAATCGACGATCACTCCAACCCCCCGCTGGTGAAGCGCGTCGACCAGGACACGGAAGTCGTCCGGCTCACCGAAGCGCGAGGACGGGGCGTAATAGCCGGAGACCTGGTACCCCCAGGATCCGCTGAAGGGGTGCTCCGCGACCGGCATGAATTCCACGTGGGTGAAACCGAGACCGGCCACGTAGTCCGGCAGTTGCCGGGCCAGCTCCCGATAGGTCAGGGGCCGGCGGCCTCCTGCGCCGTCATCGGTTCGCCGCCAGGACCCGATGTGCAACTCGTAGATCGCCATCGGACGGTGCATCCCGTCTACCGAGGCCCTGTCCTCCATCCACGCCGCGTCCCCCATTCGTGGGTCGAGGGGCCCACGACGATGCTGGCCGTCGACGGTGGCACCTCCAGCAGAAAGGCCAGCGGGTCGGTCTTCAAGATCAGCCGCTCGTCGGCGGTGACGATCTCATACTTGTAGCGGGCGCCGACGGGCACCCCGGGAACGAACAGCTCCCACACTCCCGAAGACCCGAGCGACCGCATGGGGTTGACCCGGCCGTCCCAGAAGTTCCAGTCCCCGACGACCCGTACCGCTCGGGCGTTGGGTGCCCAGACCGCGAACGAGACGCCTTCCATCCCGTCGTGGACTCGGGGGTGAGATCCGAGGACGTCCCACAGCCGATGGTGCCGTCCCTCGGCGAACAGGTGGAGGTCGAGCTCGCCGAGCGTCGGCCAGGTTCGATAAGGATCATCGAAGCGGAACGTCGAAACCTCGCCCTTGCGCTCGTACACGGCCTCGAGGCGATAGTCGGTGGCGGACTCGTCGATCGCCCCTTCGAAAACCCCAGCCGGATGGACGCGGACCATGTCAGTGACATCGGGCGCCGCCGCCGTACCCGTGAGGAGCTTCACTGAGGCGGCGCCCGGCCGGAATGCCCGTACGAGTCCTTCGTGGCGGCCCAGGATCCGGTGTGGGTCCCCGTGGCGGCCGGATGCGACAAGATCCAGTTCGCGGTCATTCACTTGCATCGGCTCCGTGCATGAATCGGTCGAGAGCTTCGAGCGGTATACCTACCCACTCCGGCCGGTGAGCCAACTCGTAATCGAGCTCGTAGAGCGCCTTGTCGAGCTCGTAGGCGGCCATGACGTCGTCAGCCTGGCCGGGCTCCGGCAGGAGAGCTTCGATATCGGGCCACTCGCGATACCCGTCGAGGTAGGCTTGGCGGTTACGGGCCTCCCAGGCCTGGGCCCTGCTCTCGAGCCCGGCCCGGTCGGGCTCCGGCCACTCCCGCACCGCCTGCCGGGTGGCGTAGTGGAACGACCTCAACATGCCGGTGACGTCCTTCAGGGGAGACGCTGCCATGCCCCGCTCGTGGGGCAGCCGGGCCGGCTCTCCCTCGAAGTCAAGCACGTACCACCCCGAGTCCGTGCGCATGACTTGACCCAGGTGGAAATCGCCGTGAGTCCGGATCCCCGGGCCCGGGTCGGAAACCTCCCGCAGGCGGGCGAGCAGCGGCCCGGCCGTACCGCCCAGGTCCTTGCCCGCGATCTCGGACGCCGCCGCCAGCCGGCCGGGTAGTCCTTCGATCAGGGCGGTCCATTCCTCATAGGCGTCGCGGCCCGGGGCCCGGCCGAAGACGGCCCGCAGCACCGTGTGCATCTCGGCTGTCACCCGCCCGAGTCTCTCCGCCTCGGCGGCGAAGTCGCCCCCGGCCTCCTCGGGGAGGGTCGACTCGCCGCTGAAGAAATTGCGTAGGGACGTGAGCGCCATAGCCCATCCTTCCGAGGCCCCGGCGAGGAACTCCTGCCCGAATGCCAGGTCGTACTCCTGCTCGCGCCATTCGACAAGAGGGATGGCCACATGGGCGAAGCCAGCCCCGGCAAGGGCGGTTGTCACCTCGACGTCGGCGTTGCGCCCCGGATGCAGCCGGCGGAACACCTTCAGGATCAGACGATCGTCATAGACGAGGGAGGTGTTCGACTGCTCCACCGCCAGCGGCCGGGCGAACGTCGCCTTCTCGGCCCCACCACTCGCGACCGACAGCAGGATCTTGGCCAGCTCGGCGTCGAGGGTGGCGTCGTAGAAGTAGGAGCTCTCCAGTGCCCCGACCACCGCCTCCTCGTGCCCGTGCAAGAAGTCGGCCCGCTCGCCGGCCGGCCGCTCTCCGAGTAGGAGGTGATAGCGGTTGGAGCCGACGGAAACGACTACCTGCCACAGCCGCCGGATGCCTTCGTCGTCTGTCCACAAGTCGCGCGTCCAGTCGACCCGGACCCAGCCCGGATCGGGTACCTCCGTGCCGGAGTACCAGCGTTGGGCTGCCAGGTATCCGGGCAGGAGCGGGTCGAGCCCGATGGGCCAGTCGGCGCCCATCACGGGCCGCCCTGGAAGTCGGACAGCTCGAACCAGTAGAAGCCGTACGGGGCCAGGGTGACGAAGTACGGCAGCTCACCGATGCGGGGAAACGGAACCCGGCCGAGCAGCTCGATTGGAACCTTTCCCTCCCACCTCTGGAGAGGCAGCTCGGCCGGCTGGGCCAGCCTGGATAGGTTGCACACGCACAGCACGGTGTCGGCCGTGCGGTCCGCGCCGACCCCGAATTCGTCGCCATCCGGGCCCGGACCCGGGTCGTCTCCCGGCTCGGCCTGATCCCGCCCGGGTTGGCCGTCCTCCCTGTCGTCGGTTGCCACGGTTCGGATGTACGCAAGTACCGATGGGTTGTCGGCGGAGATTACCTCGAACGAACCGGTGCCGAACACGGGGTGTTGCTTACGCACTTCGAGCATCCGTCTCATCCAATGGAGGATCGAGCTCGAATTTCGCATCCCGGCTTCGACGTTGACCGATTGAAAGCCGTAGACGGGGTCCATCAGAGGGGGTAGGTACAGCTGGGCGAAGTCGGCCCGGCTGAAACCGGCGTTGCGGTCGGGGGACCACTGCATCGGGGTCCTGACCCCATCCCGGTCGCCGAGGTAGATGTTGTCTCCCATCCCGATCTCGTCCCCGTAGTACAGCACCGGGGAGCCGGGAAGGCTGAAGAGGAGGGCGTGCAGTAGCTCGGCGATCCTTCTGTCGTTGTCCACGAGAGGGGCCAGCCGGCGGCCGATACCGATATTTCGCTTCATTCGCGGGTCCTTGGCATATTCGGCCCACATGTAGTCGCGTTCCTCGTCGGTGACCATCTCCAGGGTCAGCTCGTCGTGGTTGCGGAGAAAGATCCCCCACTGGCAGCCGTCGGGCACCTCCGGGGTACGAGCCAGGATCTCGGTAACGGGATACCGCTGCTCTCGACGCACCGCCATGAACATGCGCGGCATCACGGGGAAGTGAAAGCACATGTGGCACTCATCTCCGGCCCCGAAGTACTCGACCACGTCCTCCGGCCACTGGTTGGCCTCGGCCAGGAGAACCCGCCCGGGATACAAGGTGTCGACCTCCTTGCGAAGTCGCCGCAGATAGTCATGGGTCTCGCTGAGGTTCTCGCAGTTGGTGCCCTCACGTTCGAAGAGGTAGGGAACGGCATCCAGCCGGAAGCCATCGAGGCCGATGTCCAGCCAATAGCGGCAGACGTCGACCATGGTCTCGGCCACCTCGGGGTTGTCGTAGTTGAGGTCCGGCTGATGAAAGAAGAACCGGTGCCAGTAGTACTGGCCTCTCTGGGCGTCGAAGGTCCAGTTGGACTTCTCCGTGTCGACGAAGATGACCCGGGCGTCGCTGTAGCCCGAATCGTTGTCGCTCCACACGTACCAATCCGCCTTGGCGTTGGTCCGGTCGCGCCTGGACTCCTGGAACCAGGGGTGCTGATCGGAGGTGTGGTTCATCACCAGGTCGGCGATGATGCGGATCCCGCGCTTGTGAGCCTGCTCGATCAGCTGCACCGCGTCGGCGAGGTCGCCGTACTCGGGCAGGATCGTCCAGAAGTCGCTTATGTCGTAGCCGCCGTCGCGCAGTGGAGACTGGTAGAACGGCAGCAGCCACAGGCAATCGACGCCCAGCCACTGGAGGTAGTCGAGCTTGGCCGTGATGCCTGCCAGATCGCCGGTGCCGTCGTTGTTGCCGTCGTAGAAGCCGCGGACAAGGATTTCATAGAACACCGCGGTCTGATACCAGCGCGGGTTCTGCGCTGTGAGCGGGCTCACCATCGCGGACCAGCGCCCATCTCACCCCTCTTCACATCGAAGATATGGGCGACCCGTTCCGGCGGCTGCAGCCGGACGAAGGGATTGGCTCCGATCCACTCGAACGTCTCGTCCGACAGCTCGTCATAGATGCTGTATGGCCGGTCGGCCGGGAGTCCCAGGGCTTCGAGATCGAGGGAAAGTATGGCGCTCTGAGCCGAATACGGGTCGAGATTGACTACCACCAACACGACATCGGCCCGATCGTCGCTGACCTTTGAATAGGCCAGAACCAGCGGATTCGAGGACGGGTGAAAGCGGATCGACCGCAGCCGCTGAAACGCCGGATGACGGTGGCGGAGCAGGTTGAGGGAAGTCATGAGCCCGGCCAGCCCGTCGGGACGGTCGTAGTCCCGGTGCTTTATCTCGTACTTCTCGGAGTTGAGGTATTCCTCGTTGTCAGCAGACGCCGGGACGTTTTCGTATAGCTCATATCCGCTGTACACGCCGTAGCTCGGGGACATGGTCGCGGCGAGCACCAGCCGCAGGGCGAAAGCAGCCGGCGGTCCGTTGCGCAGCGGACCGGAGAGGATGTCGGGCGTGTTAGGCCAGAAATTCGGGCGCATGTAGTCGGCCACCGGGCCATGAGCCAGCTCGTCCACGTAGGCCCACAACCCGTCGGGCCCGTGCTGCTCGGTCCGCCACGTGAAGTACGTGTAGCTCTGGCTGAACCCGGCCTCGGCCAGGCGGGCCATGACCTTGGGCCGGGTGAAGGCTTCCGCCAGGAACAGCACGTCGGGATGCTCGGCGTGAACCGCATCGATCAGCCACTCCCAAAAGGCAATCGGCTTGGTGTGCGGGTTGTCCACCCGGAAGGTCGTTACGCCGATCCCGATCCAGTAGTCCAGGATCTCCTTGCACGCCTCCCACATGGCCACCCGTTCGTCGTCGTCGGGCGGCCAGAAATTCAGAGGGTAGATGTCCTGGTACACCTTCGGCGGATTCTCGGCACAAGCGATCGTCCCGTCCGGCCGGTGGTGAAACCATTGAGGGTGCTCGGTCACCCAGGGATGATCGGGGGAGCACTGGAGGGCGTAGTCGAGCGCCACCTCCATCCCGCTGGCCCGCACTTCCTCGAGCAGGCGGCAAAAGTCGTCGACCGTCCCCAGCTCTGGGTTGATGGCAGTGTGGCCGCCGTCGGAGCTTCCGATGGCCCAGGGGCTGCCGGGATCGTCGGGCCCGGCGACCAGGGTGTTGTTGGGGCCTTTGCGTGCGGTGATCCCGATCGGGTGGATGGGCGGAAAGTACAGAATGTCGAATCCCATGGCTGCGACCTCGGGCACCCTGGCGGCCGTCCCTTTGAACCCACCGAATGAACGGGGGAACAGCTCGTACCAGGCGCTGAACAGGGCTCGCTCCCGGTCGACCCACAGCAGTGAAGGACGCGACGTCGTGCGATCGGAGGACTCGTCGCCCAGCGCCCGGATGCTCATCGGGTCATGCTCCGACCACCCCTCGACCACGATGCGGTGGGAACCCACCCGACGAGGCACGAGCACGGCTTCCCACTCGTCGTTGCCTAGCGCGATCAGATCGCACGAGTCCTGCGCCTCTCCCCCGGTTGTCGCCACCGTCCTGTCGGCCTTGCATCGATCGCGGGTGGGCGGGGGCGGGACGGTCTCGGGCCTGGGGTCGGCGTAGAGCACTGCCCGCCCGGCTATGGGGTCGTGGCCGTCCCGGAACATCGAGACTGTGACCCGGACCGCCTCGCCGACTATGGCTTTGGCGTAGTGGTGTGCACCGGGGGCGCGGGGTCGTATGTCTTGGATGACCATGCGATCTAGCACGCGCGCCACCCTACGTTCTCGCGTTCGGGGCCCGTCACCATGGTGACCGCGTAGCCGCACTCAGGGCAGCGGCGTCAAGGCCGGCGGGAGGGGAGGTAGGTTGGGCCGCTATGAGAGCTTTGCGGAGCTTCACGGTGGAGGCCCGCCTCCCGCAGGCCTTGGCCCCCCTCCATGAGCTTGCAGTGAATCTCAGATGGTCTTGGGACAACCGGACCCGCGACCTGTTTCGATGGGTCGACCCTCAGATTTGGGAGCTGACATTTCACGACCCGGTCCGTCTGCTGAGCCTGGTGGGACGGCAGCGGCTCGATCAACTGGCCGCCGACCCTTCGTTCATGGGATTCCTCGACGAGATGCACGCTGACCTCAAGCGCTACCTGGAGGCGCCGAGGTGGTTCCAGAACTGGGGTGCCAGCGCGCTTCGAAGCGTCTCGTACTTCTCCCCCGAGTTCGGAATCGCGGAGGCCCTCCCTCAGTACTCGGGCGGCCTGGGTGTCCTGGCGGGAGATCATCTGAAGGCGTCCAGCAGCCTGGGCATCCCGCTGGTCGGTGTGGGCCTGATGTACCGCCTGGGCTACTTCCGCCAGCATCTGGATCTGGAGGGATGGCAGGAGGAGCGCTACCCGATCCTCGACCCCCACGCCATGGCCCTCCAGTTAGTGGACGGGGCCCGAGTGTCCGTGCCGCTGGGTGATGCGACTCTCGAGGCCCAGGTTTGGCTGGCCCAAGTCGGGCGGGTCCGGCTCTACCTCCTCGACGCCGACGTAGATTCAAACGACGACGAGCTGCGGGCCGTTACCGACCGCCTTTACGGCGGCGGCTCGGAACACCGGATGCGGCAAGAGATCCTTCTCGGCATCGGCGGGGTCCGCGCCCTCGAGGCCCTCGGTGTCGAGACCCAGGTGTTCCACACCAACGAGGGCCACGCCGGGTTCCTCGGGCTCGAGCGCATCCGAAAGTTGATCACCACCGACGGGCTGACCTGGCCGGAGGCGATCGAGGCGGTAAGAGCCGGAACCGTCTTCACCACCCACACTCCGGTGCCCGCCGGGATCGACCGGTTTCCCAGGGAGATGATGGAGCGCTACTTCTCGGCCTGGGCCAACGAGTGCGGCGTCTCCATCGACACGCTGATGTCGATCGGCCATTTCCCGGGCGAGAGCCCAACCGATCCGTTCAACATGGCGGTGATGGGTCTGAGGCTCGCCGGCAAATCCAACGGCGTGGCCCAACTGCACGGCAAGACCAGCCGCGAGATGTTCCAGGCCCTGTGGGCTCACGTGCCGGCTGAGGAAGTCCCCATCGGAGCCATTACCAACGGTGTGCACGGCCGCACATGGGTGTCGTCCCAGATGGACGATCTCTACTCCAAGTACGTGTCTCCGGCGTGGGACGAGGCCGGGGCCGAGGAATGGGCGCGCATCGACGACGCCCGCGACGACGAGATCTGGCAGGCCCGGGAGCTGGGGCGCGACGGCCTCGTCAACTTCGTCAGGGAACGGCTGCGCAAATCGCTCGAGGTCCAGGGGGCGTCGGTGACTGACGCGGCCTGGACCGACGACGTTCTCGATCCTCGCTACCTGATCGTCGGGTTCTCGCGCCGTTTCGCCACGTACAAGCGGGCCACTCTGCTCCTGGCCCAACCGGAGCGTCTTCAGGCCCTTCTGCTGAACGAGACCAGGCCGCTGCAGATGGTATTCGCAGGCAAGGCCCACCCGGCAGACGACCTCGGCAAGCAGATGATCGCCCAGATAGTGCGCTTTTCCCGGGATCCAGCCGTGCGGCACCGGATCGTCTTCGTCGAGGACTACGACATCTCGGTAGCGCGGACCCTTTATCAGGGCAGCGATGTCTGGCTCAACACCCCGCGTCGACCGATGGAGGCAAGCGGGACGAGCGGCGAGAAGGCCGCGCTCAACGGCGCACTCAATTGCTCGATCCTCGACGGCTGGTGGGACGAGATGTTCGACGGCAACAACGGCTGGGCCATCTCGTCAGCAGAACGGATCACCGACGTCGAACACCGGGACCAGGTGGAGGCCAACAGCCTGTTCGACATTCTCGAGCACCAGATCGTGCCCCTTTATTACGACCGGGGCGGGGCCCGATTCCCTCGGGGGTGGGTGGCCAAGATCAAAGCTTCGGTCCGTACCCTCGGCCCCAAGGTCCAGGCGTCGCGGATGGTCCGCGATTACGTCCGCGACATGTACGAGCCCACGGCGCGGCAAAGCAACACCCTGGCCGCCGACGGCTACCGCCGGGCCCGCGAGCTGGCGGGGTGGAAGAAGCACGTCACCGACGCCTGGCCCGAGGTGAAGGTGGTGGACGTGCGATCGGACACCATCCAGGGTTCCCTGGATCTCGGGTCCGAGGGGGAGGTCTCGGCCGAGGTGTACCTGGGTTCGCTCACTCCCGAGGACGTGGCGGTCGAGCTCCTGCACGGGCCGGTTGCGGCCGGCGACGAGATCACCACCGCCCGAGTGGTACGGCTGGAGTTGACCGATCAGGCGTCCGCCGACGGGCAGCTGGTGTCCTACGAGGGTCGCTTCCTCTGTGATGAGGCCGGACGCCACGGCTACACCGTGCGGATCGTTCCCTCCCACCGCGACCTCGCCGATCCGGTGGAGATGGGCTGCGTAGCCTGGGCCTGACGGCCTCCTCAGCCCGTCGCCAGGAGGCGCTCGGCTGCATCGTAAGGATCGATCCGCCTGGCGAGCAGGTCGTCCTTTACCTTTTCCCAACGGCTTCCCGATTCCAGCGCTCTTAGGTCTCTATCGATGCGCCAAGCCAGCACCCGCTCGAGCTCCTCGAGCAGCCGGCGCTGCCGGCGGATCACCAGGCTCCCACTCGAGTGAAGGTAGTCACGATGGACTAGGACGGCCTGCCATAGCTCGTCGACGCCCTCGCCTGTGGTGCCGGCGCTGAGCAGCACCGGGGGCCGCCACTCACCCATGGACGGGTCGAGGTCGAGCATGTTCTCGAGGTCGCGCGCCGTCTCCCGGGCCCCCGGACGGTCGGCCTTGTTGACGACGAAGATGTCCGCCACCTCGAGCAGGCCGGCCTTGCTGGCCTGCACGGAGTCGCCCCAACCGGGGTTAACCACCACCAGCGTGCTGTCCGCCGCGCCGGCTATCTCGACCTCGACCTGGCCCACCCCGACCGTCTCGACGAGGACGAGCGGCATGCCCGACGCGACCAGAACTCTGATGGCTTCGGGGGCGGCAAGCGACAGGCCGCCCTGATGGCCGCGGGTAGCCATGGACCGGATGAACACGTCCTCGTCCAGCGTGTGACCCTGCATACGAATGCGGTCACCGAGGATGGCGCCGCCCGAATAGGGCGACGACGGGTCGACGGCCAGAACGCCGATCCGGTCGCTGCTTCGGCGGGCGGCGGTGATCAGACGGTCGGTGAGGGTGGACTTCCCCGCACCTGGCGCCCCGGTGATGCCCACGACCTGGTCGGCCGCCACCCCGGCGGCGAAGCAGAGCCGTCCGACCTGGCGCGCCGGGTCGCCTCCTCTCTCGACGATCGACACCAGGCGGCCTATCGCCCCCCGGTCTCCGGCGCGGGCCGCCGCCAGCAGGGTTGCTGGGTCTCCACTGCGGCGGCGGGGTCGACCCTCGGGCGGGGTGACAGGGCTCGGGTCCATGGCGGGGTCCAGTATGGCCGCCGGCCGGGCGCGGCCCCCAAGTCGGCCCCGGGCCCCCGGCCTGGTGCTCGAGGCTCAACTGCTGCCGGGCCCGGCCCCGGGATGATCCCAGCCAGAGCGGGCCTCATCCGGTTAGGGCTCGCCACGAGCCCGTACCACGCCGGCGGCCCCTAGGCTCGATACGTGCGAGATCACGTGGACCCTGACCGCGTCGTGGAGCTGACCCGAGCCCTCGTCTCGGTCGACACCCGCAACCCCCCGGGCAACGAGAAGCCGATTGAAGCCCTGGTTCGGGACGCTCTCGCCCCTCGCCGGCCGCGATGGACGGCCATCGAGCCGAGCGCTAACCGACTGTCACTCGTCGCCGACCTCCCGCATCCGGACGGCGACGATCCACGTCGGCGCACCCTGATCGTCAACGGGCACCTCGACGTCGTTCCGGTCAACGCCGCCGCCTGGAGCCACGATCCGTTCGACCCGCAGGTCTGCGACGGAAAGCTGTACGGCCGGGGCAGTGCCGACATGAAAGGCGGGGTGGCCGCGGCCATATGCGCCCTCGACGCCCTCGACCACTCTGGTGTGGCGCCGGCCTGCAACGTGGTGTTCCATCTGGTCGCCGACGAGGAACGGGGAGGACGCTACGGAACGCGGGCGCTCCTGGAGGGAGGGCTCATCCGCGGCGACGCCTGCCTGGTCCCTGAGCCGACCGACTTAAAGCTGTGCATAGCCGAAAGAGGCCTTATGCAAGCTCGGATCCGGGTGGAGGGCCGGCCCGCCCACGGGAGCCGTCCACGCGAGGGCATATCGGCCATCGAACACGCGGCCAAGCTCGTGCTGGCCCTGCACGCCGCGGACTTCGGCGACGCCGAGCACCCCTTGCTCGGGCGGCCGACGGCCAACGTCGGGACCATCGCCGGAGGCACCACCTTCAACACGGTGGCCGAATCATGCGAGATCGGTCTCGACCGCCGACTGCTGCCCGGGGCCACGCCGGCCACGACCGAAGCAGGGATCCGAGCCGCCATCGACCAGGCCGGGGTGGATGGGCTGCGCTACGCCTTCGAGGTCGACATGTTCGGAGAGGCCAGCGAGATGGCCGGGACGGATCCGTGGGTGGATTGCGTGGGCCGCGCCGTGGAGCGGGCCACGGGTAGCCGGCCCGGGATCATCGGAATGTCGTTCACCACGGACGCCCGCTTCATCCGCAATCAGGCAGGTATTCCGACCGTGGTGTGCGGACCGGGTGCGGTCGAGCAGGCTCACGCCAACGACGAGTTCGTGAAAGTGGACCAACTCGTCGACGCAACGGCAGCTTTCGCCGAGCTGATCGCCGCCTTTCACTGACCCTGGAGACTGTCGCCAACCCCGCGGAGAGAACGGCCGGCCTCTTTCTCGAAGCTGCCCTTTTAAGCGGCGCCCTGGAGCAGACCGAGGCCTCCCAACCATTCCGCCGCCGCTTCCACGACCGGCCGGTCCGAACCTCGCAGCCCGTGATCCTTGCCTTCGACCCACCGGTGGGTCACCGGTCCGGGGATCTCCGAGGTGGCCGTCTCGAGCTCCGAGGGCGACCCAAACGCATCCCGAGTACCTGAAACGAAGAGGCAGGGCACCTCGAGCCGACCGAAATGCTCCGTCCTTAGGGCATCGGGCCGGCCCGGAGGGTGCAGCGGATAGCTGATCAGCAGGAGCCCGGCCGCGGCCAGACCGTCGGCCACCGCAAGCGAGCACATACGGCCCCCCATCGATCGCCCTCCGAGCACCATCTGATGGCATTCCCGCGCCAGCTCCGTCGCTTCGGTCCGCACCGCTTCGAGCAGAACCGGCGGGCGGTCGGGCGACCGCCGCCCGGCTTTCCGGTAAGGAAAATCCATCCTGACCACCCTGACGCCGAGGGGGGTAAACGCCTCATCGAGGGCCAAGAGCGCCGGCTGGGTCCGATCCGCCCCTGCTCCCGGTGCCAACAGGACCCCGAGCCGGCGGCGGCCGCGCCGCGTCACACCACGGTGCGCAGCAGCGCCTGCAAGGCCCCGGCCTGCTCAGCGATCTGCTCCACGTCTTCGTCGCCTTGCAAGTTGGCCTCGAGAGACCGGGCGGTGCTCACGATCCGCAGCCAGTAGACCTGGTCCATGCCGAGCGGGGCGGGGCCGGCGGACTCGTGGATCCATTGAATGACGGCAGCCGCTCGCTCCTCGTCGGCGGGGTCGGCGGCCAGCCGGCCCGAGGCGGCGAACAGCTCGGCGATGGCCTGGTATCTGGCTTCGCCACCGTCGCCGTCGTCGTCCTCCTCGCCATCCTCGATCTGGGTAAAGATCTCCTCCACCGCTTCCTCCCGGTCGGACGGAACGACCAGGTCCTCGTGATCCCACTCGAAGGCGATACCGGCGTCGTCGAGGAGTATTCCCAGGCGGGCCCGCTGCTCCGGCAGCCAGTCCGGCAGCTCGTAGACCGTCTGCTCGTCCTGACCGTCCTGCTCGCCCAACTGGTGCGCCGCCGCCGGCCGGCCGGTCAGAAGAGGGGTCAGCAGCTGGTCCAGGACGGCCGCCTCCCCGCTTATTTCGGTCTCGAGCGCTTCGTCTGCTCCGAGGACTCCGAGGAGGCGGCGGGTGACCCGGCCGACGGCCGCCCACGTCTCAGCGTCGGCCCCGCCGAACCCGTCGGACATGAACACCCCGGCCGACGCTTCAGCCACGTCGGCGTCCGCATGCATGTCGGTGGGGTCGGCCCGCAACCGCCTGGCTGCGTTGGCCAGCATCTGCACCGACGACATCAGTGCCGGATCGGAGGCGGGCCCGTCTCCCGCCCTGTTCGACGAGCCGAGGCCGTTCGCCAGGACGTCGTCATCCGACTCGTCTCCGAGCGTCGGTATCGGCTCATCTCCGAGCTCCGGGTCGGCGTCATCGTCTCCGTCGTCGGCCGCCAGGGCCGCCTCGGCCACATCGGCGACCAGGTCGTCGACGGTCGACTCATCCTCTGCCGCGACCACCAGTTCGTCGTCCTCGAAGCGGTGGAGCAGGCCGAGGTCATTTAGCCGCTCGATCAGGATTCCGCGCGCCCGGTCGCTCCACCCGTCGAGCCGGTAACCGACCTCGTCTTCGTCGTCGCCGGTATCGAGCTGAGGGAGATCGGACGCTACGAGCTTGTCGTGGCACAGATGGCAGCGGCCCCTCGACGTGACCTCGTAGCCACAGGTCGGGCAGTACCAGATCCTGGTCATCGTGGGGGCTCCGCCGGCATCGCTACATGATGGCCGAATTCGGGGGCGGCATCGGCCAACGCCGGAGGAACGGGCGGTACTCCGTTCAAGCGCTGGCCCGGCGCTTCGGCAGCACCGGAGCGTCGCGCCCGGTTCCGGCGGCCACGCCCGCCGGCGCCGCCGCCCCGTCGCTCTCGTCGAGCCTCTCGCTCATCTCGTGGTACTCCTCTTCGACGTTGACCGACCACACGTCGTGGTGGGCACCGAGGAGGTTCTCCACCGTCAGCATGGCGGTGTACATGGAGTGGTCCTGGTTGTTGTAGCGGTGCATACCATTGCGCCCGACCGGGAACACGTTGGGCGCGTGGGCCTCCAGCCACGTTCTGATCCTGTCCACATTGGCGCTGTAGTCGGCGTCGTAGTACGGGTACGCCTTCGGCATGCGGACCACGTAGCCGCCCTCCACCTGCGCCGGGTCGACCAGGCCCAGACGGCCAAGCTCGGACGTGCCCTGGGCTATGAGATCGGAATCGGCCTTGTTCCACATGTCGTCGCCCTCGAACACGAAGTACTCGAGGCCCAGGCAGGTGCGCCCCTCCTTGACCATGTGGGGTGACCACGAGCCGAAGTTCTGTATACGTCCGACGCCCACTTCCTTGTCGTGGATGTAGATCCAGTTGTCGGGGAAGCCCGACTCCTCGGGCACGATGAGGGCGACGGTCAGAAAGTCGCGGTACGAAAGATCGTCGGCGGCCTGCCGGACCTCCGGCGGAACGGGGGGATCGATGGTGCGCACCAGTTCGGCCAGTGGCATCGACGAGATGACGGCGGTAGCCGGGTACTCGTGGCTGATGCCGTCCGAGTGGGCGACCACCGCCACGGCGCGCCCACCCGCCCGGCGGATCCTCGAGACGCAAGTGCTCATGATCACATCGGTCCCGGCTGCCGCTACCAGGTCCCGGCACCGCTCCCACATCATGCCCGGACCGAGGCGCGGATACTGAAACTCCTCGATGAGCGAGGTGATGTTCCTCTGGTTGCGCTTGGGCATCAGCGCGTTCACGATGGCGGAGGAAAGGGAAAGGTTCTTCACCCGTTGGGCCGCCCAGTCGGCAGGCATTGCCGAGGGCGGGTGGCCCCAGACCTTTTCGGTGTAGGTCTTGAAGAAGTGCCGGTACAGCCGCCATCCGAAGCGGGACGCGAGCCACCCCTCGTACATGTCCTGATTCTTCGGCGGCCGCAACCGGGCCCAGGCATACGAAAGGACACAGCGCACGGCCTCCACGATTCCGAGGTTGCCCAGAGCGTTTAGAGCCTTCAGGGGATAGTCGTAGAACTTCCCTCGGTAGAGAATCCGGCTCATGCGGGGCCGCTGCATGAAGTCATCGTCCGGCAGCACCTCGTGCCAGAACTTCTCGACGGGTGGGACCTTGGTGAAAAAACGGTGGCCACCGATGTCGAACCGCCAGCCATCACGCTCCACTGTGCGGCTGATTCCCCCGACGACGTCGTCGGCTTCCAGGACGGTCGCCACCCGGCCGGCCTTCGCCAGCTCGTAGGCCGCGGTCAGGCCCGCCGGTCCAGCGCCGATGATCACGACCTGATCAGCCAGGTCCTCCAGGATTTCGCTCAAACGGGATGTTCCTCCAGCCCGGCTTTCAGGCGTCATAGCGGGTCAGGTTCTCGTACTCGTAGTAGGTGCCGCCGTTCTGGCGCACCACGGTCACGCCGGGCGCACGTAGAAGATCGAGCCAGCTTTCCAGATAGCCGCAGGAGCTTCCCAGTCCGGGATAGCCGTCCCGCCACACCAGCCACAAGGTGTGATCCGTTCCCAGGCGGGCCAGGGCGGTTTCGGCGAACTGCTCGACGTCGGTGCCGGCGATGACTTTCTTGTAGTCGACCCAGTCGATCCGTTGCGGCCCGATCGCCCGGGGGAACGTGATCTGGTCCACGCCGCGCACGCGGAGGAGACGGTCGACCGCGGGACCGAGCTGATCCGGGCAGTAGACGATCAGGTCGCCTGGTTGGGCCTCAGCGTTCAGCACCGCCGCCACCTGGCGGGCCTGGGTCCGCGGCTGACCGTTCTCCCCCAAACCCGTCAGCAGGCCGGCCACGCAGAGAACCGCCACGCACCCGACCCGGAATCGCCGTCCCGGGATCACCGCCACCCCGACGGAGACCACCAGCAGGAAGAGGGGCAGGACCAATGCGGTGTAGCGGGCGACGAACGCGGCGTTGGCGAGGGCGCCGAGCACCACCGCCAGGATCAGGGTGGCGGCGGCGATGCCGACCAGCGGTCCCGTGCCGGGCCGGGGCTTCAACTCGAGCACGACCGCCGGCCCGGCAGGAACCCGGCGGGTGAACCCGGCGGCATCCTCCACCGTCACGAAGGTGCCGGGGGCGGCGGAGCGGCCGAACGTGCCGAACAGGAATAGGGCGAATGTGGCGAACATCAGCAGCGCGCCCCACGGTCCCGTGCCCGAATAGTCGCCGAATACTCCGATCAGGTCGCCCGGGCTCGCCGATGTCGTCCAGGGCGTTCCCGTGTGCAGGGTCTGAAATATGAAGATGGGGGCCCACGGCAGCCAGACGATCGCGCCCACCACCATGGCTTTCAGCACCGGCCACCCCCGCCCGGTGCGCCAGATCCGCCACCCGAGCCAGGCCGCGACCACGATCACGAGGTATAGGGACCAGTAGTGGGTGTAAAGCAGCGCCGCGGTCACCGCCCCGACGGCTACCAACCGTCCCGCTTTCGGGTCCTCGAACGCCCGGCTCAGCGCCAGATACCCGAGCAGGGTGAGGAGGATCATGAGCGAATACATGCGCGTCGTCGTGGCGTAGCTGATAGCGAATGGCGACGAGAGGGCGAGAAAGAAAGCCACCCACGCCACCTTCCGCCCGCCGAGGCGCCGGCCGGCCGCCCAGAAGAACGGCAGCGACACCACCGAGGTGACCCCGGACAAGGCTCGAACCGCGAAGTCGCTCGATCCGAAAGCCTGCATCCAGACGTGCAGCATCAGGTAGTAGAGGGGTGGAGCCCCGTCGTGGCTCAGGGCGGCAGGTATCTGCCCTACGGGCAGGCGCGAGATGTTGACGCTGAGCGCCTCGTCGAGCCAGAGAGGGGTGGGAGCCCAGAAGCGGAGTACCACCCCGACGCCCACCGCCACCACGCCGGCCACGAGCACCGCGAGGTGGGGCAGGGGGTCGTCGCCGAACAGGGTCCTTCGAAGCCCAGGAAGCAGCGCCGAGGGTTTCTCGACCGTGCCAAGCACAGCCCACGATCGTACATAGTTCGACCGGCGAAGTAACTTCAGGGATCAGGCCGAGGACCGGCGCGGCTAGATTCAGCCCGGTGGAACCAGCCAGACGCCACCAACCCCAGGCCCCCGATCGCAACCTGGCCCTGGAACTGGTTCGGGTCACGGAGGCCGCGGCGATGGCTGCGGCTCGGTGGATGGGGAGGGGCGACAAGGAGGGCGCCGACGGGGCGGCGGTGGACGCCATGCGCGTGGTTCTGGCCAGCGTGCCCATGCACGGGGTGGTAGTCATCGGCGAGGGCGAGAAGGACGAGGCGCCCATGCTTTACAACGGCGAGGAGGTCGGCGACGGCACTCCGCCCCTGACCGACGTGGCGGTGGATCCCATCGACGGGACCACGTTGACCGCCCTGGGCCGGGGTGGGGCGCTGGCCGTGATCGCGGTTAGCCAGCGGGGCGCCATGTTCAACCCGGGGCCGTGTGTGTACATGGAGAAGATCGCGGTCGGCCCCGAGGCCTCCGGCAAGGTCAGCCTGGACCAATCCCCGACCGACAACGTCAAGGCGGTGGCCGAGGCCAAGGGCAAGTCGGTCCGGGACGTGACGGCGATCATCCTCGACCGGCCGAGGCACGAGGACCTGATCGAGGAACTCCGGTCGATCGGGGCCCGGATCCGGCTGATCACCGATGGGGACGTGGCCGGCGCCATCGCGGCCGCGTGGACCGAGTCCGGTGCCGATATCCTTCTCGGGATCGGCGGGACCCCGGAAGGGGTCATCGCCGCAGCCGCCCTGAAGTGCATGCAAGGCGAGCTACAGGGCCGCCTGTTCCCCCGCAATGACGAGGAGCGGGTGGCGGCCGAGACGCTCGGCTACGACCTCGAGCGGGTACTCAGCACCGACGACCTGGTACAGGGGGACAACTGCTTCTTCGCCGCCACCGGCATCACCGACGGCGAGATGCTCCGGGGCGTGCGCTACGACCGCTGGGGCGCCACCACAGAGTCGTTGGTGATGCGCTCGAAGTCCGGGACGGTGCGCCAGATCACCGCCCGCCACCAGATCAAGAAGCTCTCCCAGTACTCGTCGGTCGTGTTCGAGTAGGCGGGCGGGAACGCCACGCCAGCTCCGAGGGGGGGCTCTCGCGCCCGGCCGATCGTTCTAGCCGCCCACGGACCAGTGGCTGCGAGCCCGGTAGAAGGCACCCGGGCCGGCAGCCACCAGGACCGGGTAAGGCCACCCGGCCCGGCGCGCCTCTTCTTCGAGGTGGGCCAGGAGGTGCCCTCCCACCCCCTGGCGCCGAGCGTCGGGGCGCACCACCACCCCGACGTGCCCCTCACCCGGGTAGGCCGAGGCGGCGGCGACGCCCACGAGCTGACCCTCCCGCCGGCCGGTCACCACGATGGGGTCGAACGGCGATGGCAGGGGCGCCCCGCACCTCCCCAGCTGATCGGCCGGGAAGCCGTCGAGCCCCTCCACGCCGGCCGGTCCGATCACCTCCTCCAGCATCTCGCGCACCTCGGGGTCGACGATGCGGCTGCGGCTGATCTCCAGAGCCAAGCCGCCGGTACCGATCACCGCGGGCCGGCTGAACCGGGCGTCGGCGATCGGCCTCCACAACCGCCCGGGCTGCTCTTCCAGTAGGACCACCCGGTCGACGCGGACCATCGCCCCATAGGCGTTCAGCACGTCGACCGCACCCTCCACCTTGGCGTCGGCTATCCCGTCGGCCACGGTTACGTGGGGCACCCAGGGCCACGTCAGGGCCCGTTCGAGAGGTTCTGCGAATACCGCTTGACGTAACTCCCGCAGCCGGCCGAGCTCCCCACCGACGTCGAGGTACAGGACCGGGTTGGCCGGGAGAAAGGAGCGAACCGGGCCGAGAGTGAGCGGCAGAGCTCCGGGTTGGGCCGCCGCCGCCGCCCGGAGCCGGGCCAGGGCCGCCGGCAGGTCCATCGCCCGGACGTTCACCGGCGGCACGAGGGTGAGATGGGCCGGTATCCGACCAACCGAGGGGTCACCCAGGGCCAGCCTCAGACCCTCGACCTGATCGGCCACCGGGGGGTCCAGCAGGAGGGCCACCCCCAGCCGGCGCTTGCGGGCTGCCATCACGCCAGTGTGCCAGCAGTCGGCCGGCGGGCCCGGTGGCAGTGCCGGGCCACTGGTGCCATCTAGACTGCAGCTGTGACCGAGGACCGCGAGCTGTTCGACATTCTGCGGCGGGAGGAAGAGAGGCAGAACACCACCCTGCAGCTGATCGCCTCGGAGAACTTCGCGTCGCGGGCGGTCATGGCGGCCACCGGATCGGTGCTCACCAACAAATACTCCGAGGGCTACCCGGGCAAGCGGTACTACGGCGGGAACCGCATAGTCGACGAGGTCGAGGAGCTGGCCCGGCGCCGGGCCTGCGAGCTATTCGGTGCCGAGCACGCCAACGTCCAGCCCCACGCCGGAGCCAACGCCAACCTGGCGGTCTACCTGGCCATGCTCGAACCGGGAGACACCGTCCTCGGCATGCGCCTCGACCAGGGCGGACACCTGACTCACGGATCTCCGGTCAACGTGAGCGGCCGGCTGTACCGGTTCGTCTCCTATGGAGTCACGGACAGCGACGAACGGCTCGACCTGGACCAACTGGCCGAGCTAGCCGAGGAGCACCGCCCGAAGATGATCGTGGCCGGGGCGACCGCCTACCCCAGGGTGATCGATCCCGAGCCGATCCGCAGGATCGCCGACCGCGTCGGGGCGCTGTTCATGTTCGACGCGGCTCACGTGGCCGGGTTGATCGCCGGCGGCGTTCATCCCAACCCAACCGGCATCGCCGACATCGTCACCTTCACGACCCATAAGACCTTGAGGGGACCGCGTGGTGGCGCGATCCTGTGCCGGGCCGATCTGGGCCCGGCCATCGACAAGGCGGTCTTTCCGGGGCTTCAGGGGGGTCCGCTCGAGCACGTGATAGCGGCCAAGGCGGTGGCCTTCCACGAGGCGGCCCAACCGGAGTTCCGGGAGTACTCGGTGCAGATCGTACGCAACGCCAGAGCCCTGGCCGGGGGGCTGGCGGCCGAAGGGTTCCGGATCGTCTCGGGCGGAACGGACAACCACCTGATGCTCGTCGACCTCAGGACGTTCTCGTCGGAGTTGACCGGCAAGGTCGCCCAGGAGGCCCTCGACCGCAGCGGCATCACCCTCAACAAGAACACGGTTCCCGGTGATCCCCGGTCCCCGTTCGTCACATCGGGCCTGCGTATCGGCACCCCGGCGGTCACCACCGCCGGGATGGGCGAGACCGAGATGGAGGAGACCGCCCGGCTGATCGGCCGGGTCCTGCGCCGCCCCGACGACGAGCGGGAGTCCGCGGCCGTCCGCGACGAAGTAGCTGTCCTGTGCTCCAAGTTCACCCCATACCCGTAGCTTCCGGCTAGGAGGGCGCGCATCAACGGCTACGTCGACTACGCGATCGTCGGCGCCGTAGCGGCCGTCGTCACCTGGATCTGCACCTTCGTGGCGCGGGTGCTGGCGGTGCGCTTCTCGATCATCGTCCTGCCAGACGAGCGCCGGGTGCACGAGCGGCCGACGCCCACCCTCGGCGGGTCGGCGATGTACCTGGGCCTGCTCGCCTCCGTGGTGGTCGCCTCGCAGATTCCCGGGCTGAAAATGTTGTTTCGCGGGAGCTCCGATCCGATCGGCCTGGTGCTGGCGGCGTCGATAATCTTCGCCGTGGGGATGGTGGACGATCTTCGCGAGATGTCGCCACCGGCGAAGCTGTCGGGCCAGATCCTGGCCGGAACCGTCCTGTACCTGTTCGGGATCAGCATGCTGTACTTCCGGCTTCCGTTCCTCAGCACGACGCTGGTTCTGTCGTCGGACCTCATCCCCGTGGTGACGGTCCTGTGGGTGGTCGGGATGGCCAACGCGGTCAACCTGGTCGACGGCCTCGACGGACTGGCCGCGGGCATCGTGGCCATCGCCGCGGCTGCCTTTTTCTTCTACTCCCACCAGTTGGTCCACACCGGTACCATTTCGCCGGCGAGCTCGGGCGAGCTCTTCGCCGTGATCACGGTGGGGATGTGCGTGGGTTTCCTGCCCCACAACTTCCACCCAGCCAAGATCTTCATGGGCGACGCCGGGGCCCTCCTGCTCGGGCTGATGATGGCCGCGTCGACCATGTCGGTCGTCGGACAGACCGACCGCGACTTCAGCGGGCGTACCTTCTTCTTCTTCTCCCCGGTGGTCATCCCGTTCTTCATCCTCGGGATCCCCATGCTGGACACCGTTTTCGCCATAGTGCGGCGGGCCGGCCGGCGCACCAATCCGGCCATGGCGGACAAGAACCACCTCCATCACCGCCTGATGCGTCTGGGCCACGGCCAATCGAGATCGGTCCTCATCCTGTGGACCTGGACGGCCTTGCTGTCGGGCCTGGTGCTCTACCCGTCGTTCACGAGCGGAGGACTGTCGATCGTGCCCTTCGGGATCGCCGCCCTGGCCATCGCCCTGTACACCATCTTCGGGGTCCGGGGCCGGAGCGAATCGGCGGCGGTTCAGGCCGGACCCGAGAAGAGCGAGGAGCCGGTCCAGGCCGCCCGGCCGCGACGCTAGCCCGCTACCCCGGTACCGCTATTGGTGGCGCCTCAGTTCGGCTGGGCCGCCTCCAGCCGAACCTGGGCCCATCGCAGCTCGGCGTCGGCCTGGCCGCCATTCTCCACTTCTGAAGCCGGCGCTCCGGTCTGCTTCTGAGCCGCCTCCTGCTCGTCGCGCCGGGCGGCATCCACGTCGACGTCCCTGGCCAGAATCGCTACGTCGGCGAGCATGATCACCTGGTTGTCCTTGACCTCCACGAAGCCGCCCTGGACCGCCACCCGGACGTCGGGCTCGGTGGACGCCGTATCGGTTTCCTCTCCGGGCCCGACGATGCGGAGGACACAGGAATCGAGGGCGCCGATGTAAGGCATGTGGTTGGCCAGGAACGCGATCTCGCCGCTGACGGTGCGGCACACGATCATCTCGGCTTCTCCCGAGTAAAGGGTCTGCGATGGGGTGACGAGCTCGAACTGAGTCTTCGCCATCGAGGCCTCAGTTCTCTCGTTCCAACTGCTTGGCCCGCTCGAGCACGTTGTCGACCCCGCCCACGTTCAGGAACGCCTGCTCGGGCACCTCGTCGAGGTCGCCGTTGACCAAGGCCTCGAACGACTCGACCGTCTCGGACACCGACACGTACCTGCCTTCGAGACCGGTGAAGACCTCGGCCACGAAGAAGGGCTGGGACAGGAAGCGCTGGATCTTGCGGGCCCGGGCCACCGTGACCCGGTCCTCCTCGGCCAGCTCATCCAGGCCCAGAATGGCGATTATGTCCTGGAGCTCCTTGAACCGCTGCAGGATCTCCTGCACCCGGCGGGCCACCGCGTAGTGGCGGTCGCCGACCACCTCGCGGGTCAGGACCGACGAGGTGGACGCGAGGGGATCGACGGCGGGGTAGATGCCGAGAGCGGCGATCTGGCGGGACAGCTCGGTGGTGGCGTCGAGGTGGGTGAAAGTGGTGAAAGGGGCGGGGTCGGTGTAGTCGTCGGCCGGGACGTAAACCGCCTGAAGCGAGGTGATCGAACGGCCGCGGGTGGAGGTGATCCTCTCCTGCAGCTCGCCCATCTCGTCGGCGAGGGTCGGCTGGTAGCCCACAGCCGAGGGCATGCGGCCCAGGAGCGTCGACACCTCGGAGCCGGCCTGGACGAACCGGAAGATGTTGTCCACGAAGAGCAGCACGTCCTGGTTCTTCACGTCGCGGAAGTACTCGGCCATGGTGAGCGCGGACAGCGCCACCCGCAGCCTCACTCCGGGCGGTTCGTCCATCTGGCCGAACACCAGAGCGGTCTTCTCGATAACGCCCGACTCGGTCATTTCCAGCCACAGGTCGTTGCCCTCACGGGTCCGCTCCCCGACTCCGGCGAATACCGAGACCCCGCCGTGCTGGTCGGCGACCCGGCGGATCATCTCCTGGATCAACACCGTCTTGCCCACCCCGGCCCCGCCGAAGAGGCCGATCTTGCCCCCCTGGACGTACGGTTCGAGCAGGTCGATCACCTTGATCCCGGTCTCGAACATGAGGGCCTTCGGCTCCAGGGCGTCGAAGGCGGGAGACGGGCGGTGGATCTCCCAATAGTCATCGGGCTCCCCCACCTGATCGGTGTCGAGAGGCCGGCCGACGACGTTGAAAACGTGGCCCAGCACGGCGTCCCCGACAGGGACAGTGATCCCCCGGCCGGTATTGACCACAGCCGTCCCGCGGCGGAGACCGTCCGTCGGACGCAGGCAAATGCAGCGAACCCGGCCCTCACCTATCTGCTGGGCCACCTCCGCCATGATCGTGCTGCGCTGCCCGTCGACCTCCAACTGGAGCTCGACGGCAAAGTTGATCTCGGGCAGAGTGCCCGGAGGGAACTCGACATCGACCACGGGACCGGCAATCGCCACTACCCGGCCCTCGGCCCTCTCCAGATGGGCGTCCTCGGCCACTGTGCTCATGTGATGCTCCTGCTGTCAGGCCGACTCGGCGGTCGGCTCGTAGGTCTCTGCGTAGGCACCGGACTCGGTTCCGTCGCCGCCGTGGCGTAGGGCCTCCGCCCCGCCCACGATCTCCATGATCTCGGTCGTGATGGCGTCCTGGCGGGCCCGGTTCATGACCCGGCGCAGGTTCTTGATGAGCTCGTCAGCGTTGTCGGTCGCCGCCTTCATGGCCCGCTGGCGGGCGGCATGCTCGGATGCTGCGGACTCGAGCATGGCGGCGAGAACCTCGGCCTCCAACCAGCTGGGCAGGAGCCGATCGAGGATCTCCTGGGGTTCGGGCTCGAACTCGTAGTCGGTCTTGTGCCCCGGAACCGCCGACCGGCTCTCCAGGCGGTCCTCGGAGGCGGCCGGCGGCGCCGCCTTCTCCCTGCTCGCCCCGGACAGAGTTTGGTCCCGGATGAGCGGCACCAACTGCTTGACCGTCACCACCTGCGAACCGAGCGACGCGAAGTGGGTGTAGACGAGCTCGATTTGATCGAGCTCGCCCGCCTCGAACGGGCCCATGACGGCCGTCACGACCTTGCGGGCGTCTTCGTACGTGGGCCGGTCCGACACCCCGGTCACCGCCGCCAATATCGGCTGGTTGCGGTAACGGAAATAGCTCTGGCCCTTCCGCCCCAATGTGACCAGCTGGACGTCCTGCCCGTCTGCCTGATGGCCTCGGATCATGCGCTCGACCGTCCGCACGATCGAGGAGTTGTAACCCCCGGCCAGGCCTCGGTCGGCCGTGACCAGGATGATGGCGGTCCGCTGCACCTCGGCAACATCACGGAACAAGGGGTGGGTCGCGGCGTCGGGTGAGTCGGCGAGGTGCTCGACCACCTCGCCCATCTTGACCACGTACGGGCGGGCGGCGGTGATGGCCTGCTGGGCCCGCACGATGCGCGACGCCGCGATGAGCTCCATGGCCCGCGTGATTTTCTTTGTCGACTCGACGCTGCGAATGCGACGCCTGAGTACCCGTTCCTGGCCGCCGGCCATAGCTCCCTACGCCTCCTAGCCGCTCGACTCGCCGGGTGAGAACACCTTCTTGAACGATTCGATGGCCGAGTCCAGCTTGCCCTCGTCGGGCAGGACCTTTTTCTCGCGGATCTCGGCAAGTACATCGGCCTGGCTGGAGCGAAAGTAGGCGATGAGCTCGGACTCGAACCGCCCGACGTCGGCGATCGATATGTCGTCGACGTAGCCGTGGGTGGCGGCGTAGATCGCCACTACCTGCTCCTCGACCGGTACCGGGGAGTTCTGAGGTTGCTTCAATACCTCGGTCAGCCGGTAGCCCCGGTCGAGCTGGGCCTGGGACACCCGGTCGAGCTCGGAGCCGAAGGCGGCAAAGGCTTCCAGATCGCGGAACTGGGCGAGGTCGGTCTTGAGCGTCCCGGCCACCGACCGCATGGCCCTGATCTGGGCCGCGCCTCCGACCCGGGAGACGGAGATGCCGACGTTGATCGCTGGACGGACGCCGGAGTAGAAGAGGTCGGACTCGAGGAAGACCTGGCCGTCCGTGATCGAGATCACGTTGGTCGGGATATAGGCGGAAACGTCGCCCGCTTTCGTCTCGATCACCGGTAGGGCGGTAAGCGACCCTGCGCCTCTCTCGTCGGAGAGCTTGGCCGAGCGCTCCAGGAGGCGGCTGTGCAAGTAGAAGACGTCGCCCGGGTAGGCCTCGCGGCCCGGAGGGCGGCGCAGCAAGAGCGACAGCTGGCGGTAGGCCTCCGCCTGCTTGGAGAGGTCGTCGTAGACGATGAGGGCGTGCTCGCCGTTCTCCATCCAGTGCTGGCCCATGGCGCACCCGGCGTATGGGGCCAGGTACTTGAACGGGGCCGGTTCCGACGCCGGCGCGTTGACGACCACCGTGTACTCCATGGCCCCCGCCTCGCGCAGAATGTTGACCGTTTGGGCCACGGTCGAACCTTTCTGGCCCACGGCCACGTAAATGCACTTCACGCCGAGGCCGCGCTGGTTGAGGACGGTGTCGACGCACACGGTCGTCTTGCCGGTCTTGCGGTCACCGATGATCAGCTCCCGCTGGCCGCGGCCGATGGGCGTCATGGAGTCGATGGCCTTGATGCCGGTCTGGAGGGGTTCCTTCACCGGCTGGCGATCGACGATGCCGGGCGCCTGCACCTCGAGCCGGCGGCTCAGGTCGGTCACGATCGGGCCCTGACCGTCGATGGGTTCGCCCAGCGCGTTCACCACCCGGCCGAGCAGGGCGTCGCCGACCGGCACCGACAGGATGCGGCCGGTCGCTTTGACGGTCTGACCCTCGTCGAGCGATTCCGACCCACCGAGCACGACGGCTCCTATGGAGTCTTCGTCGAGGTTCAGGGCCAGACCCAGCTCGCCGCTTTCGAACTCGAGCAGCTCGTTGACCGCGGCGTTGGGAAGGCCGGAGACCCGGGCGATCCCGTCGAACACTTCCGTGATCCGGCCGACCTGCTCGGTCGAGACGCCGGGCGTGTAGTTGCTGAGGTTGCGCCGGAGCGCTTCGGCGATCTCGTTGGCGTTGATGGTCAGCTCTGCCATCAGTTGGGCTCTCCTCGGGTGACTATGGCTTCGGGTTGGACCAGGCGGTCCTTCATCAGATCAAGCCGGTGACGAGAGCTTCCGTCGACCACGGTGTCTCCGATGGTCGCGATGAACCCGCCGAGCACGCTCGGGTCGACGGTCACCCGGACGTCCACCACGCGGCCGATGATCCGGCCGAGGGCGGCGGCCAGATTCCGGCGCTGCCGCTCGTCCATCTCGACCGCGCTGCGCACCTCGGCCACCCGCCGGCTGCGCTCCGCGGCGACCCGGGCGACCAGGTAGTCGAGGAGCTCCAGGTAATCGCGGGGCCGCCCGACCTGGGTGGCGTAGCCCGCCAGGTCCACGGTCATGGGCGTCGCTCTCGCCGACAGCAGGTCGGTCACCAGTGCCTTGCGGTTGTCGGCCGGCAAGGCACGGTCCGACAGTGGTCCCCTCAGATCGTCGGATCCGTCGATGATCCGCAGGAAACGGAACAGCTCATCCTCCACCTCGCCGAGCTCCGAGCGGTCCCCCACGGTTTCGAGGATGGCGGTGGCGTAGCCGTCGACCCGCTCCTCCGCCGCTTTGTGCCCGAGCGTGGTCTCGCCGGTGGGGTGCAGGCCCTCGGCTGACGCTTTAAGCCGCTCGGACAGCCAGCTGATGTTGTCGACCGTCTCTATGGCCCGATCGGTCTCGACGGCGAAGGTGAGGAGCCGTAACGTCGGCCGGCCGACCCGACCGGCGAGCAGGTCGGAGACAACTGCTCGTCGCGACACGGCCGGCACGCCGGGATCCAGGAGGGTGCGCCGCAGGTCCTCGGACTGGTCGACCACCTCGCCCACCGCGACCAACTCAGCTGCCGTCTGGCTTAGCGCGGCCGGCTCGATTTGATCGATGACCCCGTCGGTGTAGCCACGGATGCTCTGGCGCACCTAGGCAGTCACCCCCGCCGCCCCCGCCTGCGCCTCGATCTCCGAGATGGTTCGGTCGATGAGGTTCCGGTGAGACTCCGCGTCGATGCCCTCTCCGACCACCTTCTCAGCGACGGCGATCGCCAGATCAGCAGCCTGCTGACGTAGGTCCTCGAACGCTTTGCGGGCCTGGGCTTCGACGTCTTCCCGGGCGCGGGTGACGATCCGGTCGGACTCTTCCTCGGCCTGCTGGCGCTTCTCTGCCCTCAGCTGCTCTGACAGCCGGTTGGCCTCGTCAACCAACGCCCTGGCCTGACTGCGGGCCTCGCTGATCACCCGCTTGTACTCCTCTTCAGCCTCTGCCGCCCGAGCCTTTGCCTCCTCGGCGTCGGCCAGAGCCTGGCGCAGCGTGGCCTGGCGATCCTCCATGGCCTTGTTGATAACAGGAAGCACCCATTTGGCCAGCACTCCGAGGACGATGAGAAAGGCGGCCAGCTCGACGAAGAACGTGGCGTTGGGAACCAGGAAGTTCGATGAAGCCAGCTCTGCCATTGCTCAGCCCTTGGCGAGAACGAATACGAACAACGCGGCAAAGGCAAGATTGATGAAGTACATGCCTTCCACCAAGCCGACGATCAGGAACATGGTCGTGTAGAGCCGGCCCTGAACCTCCGGTTGGCGGGCAATGCCGGCGATCGTCTGGCTTCCTGCCAAGCCGTCGCCGATCGCGGCACCGATGGCGCCGCCACCGAGGGCGACCCCGCCGCCGACAAAGGCGCCGGCCAGCTCGATGGCCTTCTCCGTGGTTGCTGCCATTTGTGGGTTTCTCCTATCTGGTTGATCAGGGCTCTAGTTGAAGGCGGGTGCGGGCCGTCAATGGCCGTCCTCTTCAATGGCGAACTGGTAGTAGAGGATCGTCAACAAAGCGAATATGAAGGCCTGGATCACGCCGATGAACATGTCGAACAGCTTCCACACCACGCTGAACGCAATGCTCGCCGGGAAGAAGTAGACCGGGAGGCTGATCAGGAGGGCGATCATGATCCCGCCGGAGAACAGGTTGCCGAACAGTCGCAACGCCAGAGTCAGTGGCTTGGCGATCTCCTCGATGATGTGGAGGGGGAACATGGCGACCGGCTTGCGGAAGAAGTGTCTCACGTAGCCGCGAAACCCTTTCGCCTTGACCGCGGCGTAATTGGTCAGGACGAAAACGAGAATCCCAAGGGCATAACACAGATTGACGTCAGCGCTCGGGGACGGGCTGTAGTCGGTGTTGTGGAACAGTCCGGGGAATATCTCGAGCCAGTTAGCCGCCAGGACGGTGAAGAACAACGTCACGGCGAGGGGGACGACATAGCGATATCGCGGCCCGAGGCTCTCCTCGACCTGGTCGCTCACACCGCCAACTATGAACTCCCAGACCACCTGGAGCTTCCCGGGTACCCCGGAGGTCACCTTGTGACGCATCCAGAACCCGAGACCGAGGACGATGGCGATGGCTACGGCACGTCGTCCAGATGGTGTCGATGTTGAGAGTGAACCCGCCGACCTTGCGGGTGACGTGCTCGCCGACGGGGATGTTCACCGCCAGCACGCCTGCCGCGCTAAGCATCGGAGGCTCCGGCTTCGCTGATCGATTGGCGCTGGAACTTGATCAGTGCGATCAGAGCGTTGAGGAGCATCATCGCCTGGAACAGGGCCAGACCGGCGACCACACCCCAGCCGACCGGCTCCTCGATGATCAGCAGTCCTATGGCCACGACCGTGCAGACGCCGAGGCGAAGAGCGACACTCCCGGCAAAGGGCTTGCGGCTGACCACTCCCTCGGGCGTCGTGAACCGCATGGCCGAAGATTGGAACACCCGATGGTTAGCAATGGCCAGGACCAGACCCAGGGCAATCCCCGGGACGAAGTAGGGCTGGCCGATGAGTATGGCGATCACGGCAAGCACGATGCCCGCGAGGATGGACATGATGGCCGTGCGGCGCACCACACGTTCGATCTGCGATAGGGGAAAGGCTGTCAGCAAGTTCTGGACTCAAGTCTCACGATGGCTCGCGCCGAGAGGCGCTGAGCCTAGAGGGTGATGGCTAGAAAAATCTCTTTATCTCCGAACGGGTGGCGAGCACACCAGTTGCGATACCCAAGATCAGCCCAACGAACAGGAACAGCGGCAGAGTGCCCAGAGCCTGGTCCGCGAACCAACCAGCGGTAAGGCCGCCGCCGAGGCACAGAGCGTTCATCATGCCGAGCCCGGCGAACTCCATGATGCCAGGTCGCTTTTTGTCCACACTCTCCTCGGGTCGAGCTAAGGCCACGCGCAGCGACGCCCCGACCGGGGCTGGGCACGGCTCCATGTCGGGACGGCAGCACGGGTCAAATCATCGCAGTTTGAACGCATCACCGGCAACTTGGCGCCAGCGCAGCAGACGGCGCGCCGTCTTGTCCGCTCCCCGCTGACAACGCTTGGGACAGGGCTGTGGTGGCCCGATTCCCGGTCACGCGTCACCCGCAACAACACTCAGGATCCGGCTCCATTCGATGCACCCGGCCCGCAGCAGCTTCGGCGGGTCCCCGGTGGAGTCAACCACGGTCGAGGGTTGACCTTCGCAGGTGCCGGCGTCGAGCACCAGCGCCACCCCGGCCAGGCGCTGTGCCACCGAGCCTGCGGTGGTCAGCGGGGGTTCGCCGTGACGGTTGGCGCTGGTCGTGGCGAACGGGCCGGCGACCCGGCACAGAGCAAGCGGGACCGGGTGAGCCGGGCAGCGCAAGCCGATGGTCGCGTCCTCCTCGCCGAGGTCGCCCCGGACGTCTTCTCGGCGGGGCAACACGATGGTCAGGGCACCAGGCCAGAATGCCTGCATGAGCCGCACGGCCGAGGGTGGCACGGCCGTGGTCAGCTCGAGGGCCTGCTGCTCGCCGGCCACGAGGACAGGAAGGTCGACGTTGCGGGGGCGACCTTTGAGGAGGAACAACCGGTCGGACGCGCCCGAATGCCACGGGTCGGCGGCCAAGCCGTAAACGGTGTCGGTCGGCACTCCGACGATGTCGCCGTCGCGTAGGGCCTCGGCGGCGGCTCGTATCACGTCGGCTGGAGGTGGGTCCCCGAACGCCGCCAGGATCGCCGTCACGCCGCGCTCCTGGCCACCAGCACCCGGTCGCGACCTGCGAGGTCGGGCCCAACGTGGACATCCGTGAACCCGGACCGGAGCGCCGCCCGCTCCGCCGCCGGGGCCAGATGGGGTGCGATCTCGATCACCGCTACCCCGGTTGGGCGTAGCCATCCCCTCGCCGGCCCGAGGATGCTCTCGACCGCTTCGAGCCCGGTCGGTCCGGCCTCCAGGGCGGCCCCGGGCTCCCACTCCCGGACCTCCGGATCGAGGGCGGCCATCTCCGCCGAGGAGATGTAGGGCGGGTTGGACACGACGAGTTCGATCGTTCCGCGCAATTGCTCGGGTAGGGCGGACCACCAGTCCCCCTCGACGACACGGACCCGGGTGGCGGCGGACCCCCCCATGCCCGCCAGGTTGGCCCGGGCCACGGCTACCGCTTCTGAAGACGAGTCGGTGGCCCAGACGTCCACTCGTTGCTGCTCTGATGCGATCGACAGGGCGATGGCGCCCGATCCTGTTCCGAGGTCGACCACGACCAGGTTTCTGGGTTTCGTGGTCGCGGCCGGCGAGCCGCCCACCGCCGCCAGGCGGCTGATCTCGGCGAGCGCCACCTCCACAACCTGCTCGGTCTCGGGCCTGGGGATCAGCACCCGCGGGTCGACCATCAGATCCAGCTGGCGGAACGCCCACCGGCCCAGGACGTATTGCAACGGCTCTCCTGCCTGGCGACGATCGAGCATCCGGAGCAGGCGCCGGCGAGCCACCTCGGGCGCCGGTCGCTCGGCACCCGCAACCTCCGCCCAGGCCTGGCCCGACGCCTCCTCGATCATCCACCTGGCCTCCCGCCCGTTGCCGAGCCGCCCGGCCGCGACCTTGTACAGCTCGGCCCAGGTCGGGGTGGCCGGGCTGTTCACTCGAGCTCCTGCGACCCGGCGAGCTGCCTTGCCCGTTCGTCGGCCATGAGCGCGTCGATCAGATCGTCGAGCTCGCCGAGCATGATCTTGTCGAGTTTGTACAAGGTGAGGCCGATGCGGTGATCGGTGACCCGGTTCTCCTTGTAGTTGTAGGTACGGATCTTCTCCGACCGCCCGCCTCCACCGACCTGGCTGCGCCGGGCGCTCGACAGCTCGGCCGCCTGGCGGTCCTGCTCGGCCTTGAGCAGACGGGCCCGCAGGACCTGCATGGCTTTGGCCCGGTTCTGGATCTGGCTCTTCTCGTCCTGCATCGCGACCACCATGCCGGTTGGCAGGTGGGTGACCCTGACCGCGGAGTCGGTTGTGTTGACCGACTGGCCTCCGGGTCCGGTCGAACGGTAAACGTCGACCTTGAGGTCCTTGTCGTCGATCTGGACCTCGAGCTCCTCGGCCTCGGGGAGCACGGTGACCGCGGCGGACGAGGTATGAACCCGTCCCTGCGACTCGGTGACGGGTACCCGCTGGACCCGATGGGGCCCGCCTTCGTTCTTGAGATGAGACCACGCCCCCCGGCCTTTGACCATGAAGGTCACCTGGTTGAAGCCCCCCATGTCGGAGGGGTCTGTCGACAGCGTCTCGACCGAGAAACCCTTGCGGTCGGCGTACCGGATGTACATCTCGTAGAGGTCACGGGCGAAGAGGTTGGCCTCCTCTCCTCCCTCGGCCCCGCGGATCTCGACGATGACGTTCTTGCCGGCATTGGGATCCCTCGGCAGCAGGAGGGTCCTCAGCCTCTCGTCGAGCTCCCCCACCTGCGCCTCGGAGCGCTCGATCTCCCCCCTCAGGATCTCCCGGTCCTCAGGGCCGGCGTCG
Organism: uncultured Actinomycetota bacterium; assembly: GCA_963783945.1. Lineage (GTDB taxonomy): Bacteria > Actinomycetota > Acidimicrobiia > Acidimicrobiales > Palsa-688 > CAWAPS01. The sequence continues at coordinate 321 of CAWAPS010000037.1, read as the reverse complement.
GCCAGCATCTCCCGTCCAACCGCGAGGTCCTCCCCGGCGCCCCGCAACTCGCGGTAGGCCTCGATGACCGGCTCGAGCTCCCGGTGCCGGCGGGACACGTCCCGCAGGCGTTTGGGGTCCGAGATGACGTCGGGATCCGAGAGTTGGATGAGCACCGCTTCGTACTCGCGCTCCAATCCTTCGAGGCGCTCCAACACGGTCTACCAGCGTACCGGGAGTCGGGGGGCGGCGATACTCGCGCGCCCGCCGGCGGGGCGCGGGGGCGGCCGGCGGACATTCGCTCGCCCGAGCGCCGGCCCCGTCAACCACTTCGCGTCGCGA
>CAWAPS010000036.1:0-9407 GCA_963783945.1 uncultured Actinomycetota bacterium | reverse complement strand
GGCGGATGGCCTGCGGACCACCCTGATCGTCCCGGAGGTGGGCTCGGACGACGCCAGCAGGACGCGACGCGCCGAGGTGTGGAGAGACCCTCGTGTAGGCGTCGGCTCGGATCCGGGATTGGCCGGTTCGGTCAAGGAGTTGGCCGACCGCGCAGTGACGGACATGGCGGTTTGGTTCATGATGGGGCTATGGCTGTTGATTTGATCATTGATGCTGATAGTCACGTTACGGAGCCGCCGGATGTGTGGACTTCGCGGGTGCCGTCGAAGTACCGGGAGATGGTGCCTCGGGTGGTGCGTCAGGGGACGGCGGATATGTGGGTGTTGGGCGATGAGGGTTTGACGCCGGTTGGTGCGACGGCTCCGGCCGGTTGGCCTACCTTTCCGCCTGAGTATCCGCAGACCTACGCCGACTGCCATCGGGGTGCCTTTGATGCCGGGGCCAGGCTTGACTATATGGACGAGGCGGCGATTTGGGCTCAGGTTCTGTATCCGAACGTGGGTGGGTTCGGCAGCCAGAACTTCTTGAAGTTGGAGGACGAGGAGTTGAAGCTGCTGTGTGTCAGCGTGTATAACGACTTTCTCCTGGAGTGGGCGGCGGCCGACCTCCAGCGCCTGTTGGCCATTGTGGCCACCCCGTTTTGGGATGTGCAGGCCACGGTGAAGGAGATCGAGCGGTGCGCCGGGTTGGGCGCCCGGGGTATCCTGTTTACCGGCGAACCTCAGCGCTATGGCCTTCCGGTCTTGGGCTCGAGGCACTGGGACCCTTTGTGGGAGGTCGCCCGCGACGCCGGCCTGCCCATACATTTCCATATCGGCAACGCCGGCTCGACCCTCGAAGAGGCCTCCCCCGAGCGTTACGCCGAGCACGGCATCGCGGCCGCTCAGGCCTACACCGCTGTGTCGCTGTTTATGAAGAACGGCGTGCAGTGCTCGGACCTGATCACCTCGGGTGTCCTTAACCGCTACCCGGAGCTGAAGTTCGTGTCGGTGGAGAGTGGTATCGGGTGGCTGCCGTTCATGCTCGAAGCAACTGACTACAGCTGGTTGGGTGCGTTCAGGCCGGGTAGGGAGCGGACGGCCGACGACGTGCTCCCGTCGGAGCTGTTTCGCCAGAGCGTGTTCGTCACCTACTGGTTCGAGTCTGTGGCGCCTAAGCACTTTCTGGATGTGGTGCCGATCGACAACGTGCTGTTCGAGACGGATTTCCCGCATACGACGTGCCTGTTTGGCAACATCCAGCAGACCATCGATTCGGGCCTCGGTCACGTCAGCGGCGAGGTGCGCCGGAAGATTCTGTGGGAGAATGCGGCCCGCTTGTACAACATCGTCGATCCGCCTGAAGCCTGGCGGGTTCTGTCGAGGGGAGCGAAGTGATGGAGATGGACGATCTGATCCTGGTCAGCGTGGACGACCACGTGGTCGAGCCGGCGAACATGTTCGAGGGTCGGTTGCCGGCCAGGTACGCCGACCAGGCGCCTCGGGTGGTGACCGACGAGACGGGTGACAAGTGGGTGTTCGGGCAGGGTGAGGCCCGCAACGCCGGGCTGAATGCGGTGGCCGGCCGGCCGCCCGAGGAGTATGGCCTCGAGCCGGCCAGCTTCGACGAGATCCGGGTGGGATGTTTCGACGTGGACCAGCGGGTGAAGGACATGGACGCCAACGGCGTGCTGGGCTCGCTCAACTTCCCGTCCATGGCCCGCTTCTGCGGGCAGTTCTTCGCCAGCCGGGCCGGTCAGGACCCCGACCTGGCGCTGGCGGTGGTGCGGGCCTACAACGACTGGCACCTAGAAGGTTGGTGCGGGGCTCATCCCGGCCGGTTCATTCCCTGCTCCATCCCGCCGGTGTGGGACCCGCAGCTGATGGCCGCCGAACTGGCCCGGACGGCCGAGAAAGGCTCCCATTGTGTGAGCTTCTCGATGAACCCCCACGCCCTGGGCCTCCCGTCGCTGCACAGCGACCACTGGGACCCGTTCTGGGCGGCCTGTCAGGACACCGAAACCGTCGTCACCATGCATATCGGCTCCGGCATGGTCGGCGACGTGCAGACCTCCCCGGATGCGCCTATGAACGTGCGCATCACCTGCTCGGGGATCAACATCTACCCGACGGCGGCCGACCTCATCTGGTCTCCGGTGTTCCAGAAGTTCCCGCGCCTTCGCATCGCCCTGGCCGAGGGCGGCATCGGCTGGATCCCCTACTTCCTCGAGCGGGCCGACTACACCTACCAGCACCACAAGGCCTGGACCCGTCCCAACCTGGGCGGCCGCCTGCCCTCGGAGATCTTCCTCGACCATGTCATCACCTGCTTCATCGCCGACGACTTCGGGCTGCGCAATCTCGCTGACTTGAACGTCGACATGGTGTGCTGGGAGTGCGACTACCCCCACTCCGACAGCACTTGGCCAAGGTCCCCCGAGGTGGTGCGCGACTCGGTCGGCGGCCTCGACAAACAGGTGATCGACAAGATCACCCATCAGAACGCCATGCGGTTGTTCTCCTACGATCCGTTCTCGGTGATGCCCCGCGAGCAGTGCACTGTCGGTGCGCTGCGGGCCAAAGCCGAGGGCCACGACGTCTCGCTCGTGGCCCGGGGTGTCAAGGAGCATCGCATACTCACCCTCGGCGAGTTCGCAGCTCACGCCACCCGAGCCTGACGCCCCGTTTCATGTCATCAAGGAGGAACAACGTGTCATTGGACCAAAGCGACGCCTCACCTACCGTCTACGCCCAGTTGTTCTCGGCGGAGCAGATGTGGCATCACATCCGGGTGGAGTGCACGGGCGTGGTCGACGACATAGTGGAGACCCTGAGCCCGGAAGGGCCTTACGCCTACACCATCAATCCCGTCCCCACCTCCGAAGGATCGGTCCCCAATCAGGAGATCGCCTACACCCGGGAGGGCATCAGGAAGGCTTACACCGAACTACACGAGATCAGCATGGTCACCGGGCTGCGCGCCACGACCGAGATCCGCGCTGACTGGTACTCGTTCGTCTGCGGAATAGGTGACGGGCAGGAGCTGGCCACAGGCCAGATGCATCACACTCCGGTTGCGATCATCTTCCCGAACCACGGAGGAGTGGGGATCTCCGGCGAGCTGATCTGGCGGCCGTCGCAGCTAGCCCGGTTGGGGGATGGCAGCGACGCTCCTTTGGCGGGTGCCATCGAGGTCTACGACCTGCATGAGAGCCTCCTCGGCTATCTGCACAGGGGCGACATAGAGGCCATCGTGGGTATGAGCGCTCCGGACGTCCAGACCGCGGTTCGCGACTACGTCGCCGACGACGGCACGGTCAACAATCTGCATACCCGTGACGAGCTTCGTGGCTACCTGGAGCGCTTCTACGACCGGTTCGCGGTCCGTCGCCTGGAGTTCCTCCATCGTCACATCGAGAGTTGGTTGGTGTTCTCCGAGCTGCTCTGGGAGGTCGAGTTCCTCACCGGTCCGGAGATCGGGACCACGACAACCTTTCGAACCGCCGAGATGGCGGAGTTCAATACCGATCGCCGCATCACGGCGCGGATCGGACACGGAACTCCGATTTCTCGTCGGACCTGACCACATATAAGGCGATCGTCACCGCCGAGACGCGGGGCCGGCAGTGATCCGACGGCGCGGACCTTTCCGTGGTGTCAGTTCTGTTGTCTTGTCCGTTGCCGCGATGGATGCGAAGGCCGCCGGGTACACAGACACGGAGTATGGTGATGTCCCGGGTGCCCTTCCGAACCGTCCCGGTGCATTCGAGGCTAGTGGCATAGTGCGTCGCTGGGCGCGCTGCCTCACGGTCGTCGTCGACCTGGATGCACATATGAGTGAGCCTGAGGTGGGCACGTGATTGAGACGCCTGCTGACGGGGGCGGTGATGTTGGTGACGGTGGCGAGCATCGGACCCGAAACCCCTCGCCGGCGGATCCGCTGTCACTGGCATAGTTCCACCTGAGCTATCTGCACGCCGGCAAGGCTGGGAGGAGGGCGAACTCCCGCTGAGCCGGCGCCGCCCCTCTCCGTCATTCCATTGGCCTCATGGTCACCTGAACGGCCACGTCCTCTAGCGGCACGCGGCGCCCAGAGCCGTGGAGGGCGGCTGTACCAGAGCGGGGAACAGCTGTGCGGTCCTGATTGCCTGTCACGGTCGGCTAGCTAAAACCTCGAACCATCTTGACACAATGGGAATTTTGCTATAACAATATCAAGGTGCGTGCTACGGCCAGTCGAGATGTGCCCTTGCGGAGGCTTCCGCGGGCCGCCGACCGCCGGAACCGGGCTCTGCGGTGGCCCCTGCAGCAGACCGGCGCGCTGGCGAAAGAGTCGGGTCGATGAGTCGCGCCATCGTCTTCAACGGCAACGAGACCTGGGAGATCCGGGACTTGCCGGTCCCTGATCCGAAGCCTGGGGGTGCGGTGCTAAGAGTCGAGGCGACCGGGCTCTGCCACAGCGACATCGACCACTTCGAGGGTCACGTGCATACGTCGTGGGGAGGAGAATTCCCCTCCATCGCCGGCCACGAGATCGTCGGCCGCATCGAGAAGATCACCCCGGCGGCTGCCCGTGCGTGGGGCGTTGAGGAGGGCGACCGCGTCGCGGTGAGCGAGCTGGTCGTCACGGCCGATGGCTATCGGATCTATGGTCACGATTTCTCCGTAGATGAAGGCTCGGGTCTCTACGGCGGCTTTGCTGAGCACCTCGAACTGTTGCCGGGCTCGACGGTGTATCGCTTACGGGAGGACGTGCCCGCGGAGGAGCTCACGGTGTTCGAGCCGTTGAGCTGTGCCGTCACCTGGGTCGCGCCGGTAAAACAGGACGACATCGTCGTCATCGAGGGCCCGGGCCACATGGGGATCGCGACGATCGTCGCGGCTCGCGCCGCCGGCGCGTCACAGGTCATCGTGACCGGCATGTCGCGCGACAGGTTCCGACTGGATTGTGCGCTTGAGATCGGCGCTGACGAGGTCATCGACGTGCAGTCCGACGATCCCGTGGAGCGGGTGAAGGACATCACGGGCGGCAAAATGGCCGACGTCGTGGTCGACGCGGCGGCGGGGAACCCGATCACGGTCAACGTAGCCATGGACCTGGTCCGCAAAGGGGGCCACGTTGTCATCGCGGGGATGAAAGACCGCCCGCTCGAGGCCTTCCACAGCGACTGGATACCGACACGGCGCATCACGCTTCACCCCGGTGCCGGTCTCGACGCCAAGACTGCGGTCGAGCTGATCAACGCTGGCCAGGTGCCGACGGCCCAGATGCTGGGCGAGGCCTTCCCGCTCGAGGAGTTCGAGCAGGCGTTCTCTCTGCTAACCCGGTCGACGCCGGGCCGGGACGCGGTCCGAGTGGCCTTGCGGCTGACGTAGAGACAACGGCGGCCAAACCAGAGACAACGGGTGCCACACCCAGGTTGAAATAACAGCAGAAGACAAGATTGGAGTATTTGCGATGGCCGATGCGGAGCAGATCTACCGCGAGGTGATGACCAAAGAACCGGCGGCCCCGTCGACCCCGTTCGAGGTCGCCACTCGCGATTTCGTCTTCGGGCAGGTGTGGCCCCGACCGGGCTTGAGCCGGCGGGATCGCCGATGGGTGACGCTCACCTGCGTCGCCGCGGCCGACTCGCCCTGGCCCATCGAGGATCACGTGTACGCCGCCTTGAACAGCGGCGACATCACCTTGGAGGAGATGCTCGAGTTCGTCCTTCAGTTCGCGATCTACTGCGGGTGGCCCAAGGCAGCCCATTGCGAGGGCGCCATCCACCGCCAGTGGGCCGGCATCAACCAGGAGCGGGGCCAGCAGCCCGAGCCCTGGCCGATGCTGTCGAACGAGATCCTGGGCCTGGAGAGATTCGAGGACCGGATCTTCAGGGGGGCGCAGGAATTTGCCGACGTAAACCTCATGCCAGCACCTCGACCGATGTCGCCGTACCGTCACGCCGGAATCCTCAACTTCGTCTTCGGGCATGTATGGCAGCGACCAGGGCTCACTCGACGAGAACGACGCATTATCACCCTCGCTGCCTGCGCCGTCGACGACTCGCCGACCCCGTTGAGGACCCACGTCGCCGCCGCCGTCCACTCTGGTGACATCACCAAAGAGGAGATGGACGAGATCGTGCTCCAGTTCTCCGCCTACTACGGCTTCCCCAAAGGGGAGGCATTGAGCGACGCCGCAGACGCCGCATTCGCCGAGATGCCGAGCATCGACCTGGACGAATGGCGGCGCACGGCTGCCGCCACCCCTTGGGAGGTGCCGCCCGTGATGCCGGTCCACATCTGGGAGCCATCGAAATGATCACCACCTGGGCGTTCGAGCGCGATCGATGACATAGGCCGACTTCACCGGTCCGGGAAACCAGGGGGCCCGACAGCACGCGGCATCATGCACGGCCCGCCGACGATGGGGTGAAGACACACACACAGACACACCGCTGAGCTCCTACCGGCGGCTGTTCACGACACCGGGCAGCACGCAGCAACCGGATGCGTACGTCCAAATCCTTGACTCCAATGGCCATGGCAGCCGAAACAGAGAGTTGCGGGCCGGTCGGGCGCTCGGAATGGCCTACGGCAGGACGGTGAAACTAGTTGAGCAGTACTTTACTAATCTGGAAGGACCCGGCGCGAAAGACGCGCTCTAATAGATCAGTATCCCGCCAAACGAGAGAAGGAGGGCGCGTGACTTCTGGGTGCGTGATCGAAGAATTTGGGTCCGGCGCTGGGCGTACAGGTTCGAGGGATCGACTTGCGTGAGCCCGTTGACGAGGACCTGGCCGCGCTCCTCCGAGAGGCGTACGCGGATCGCTTAATGGTATTGTTCCCCGGCCAGCAACTGTCTCTGGACGACCAGGTACGCGCCGTAGGTTTGTTTGGTCCCATACTTGACGAGCTGGATGATGGCTCGTTTCACTCGATGGTCTCGAGCGTCGACCGCGACGCTTACATAGGGCGCGGAAGCAACGACGCAGAGTTGGTCTTCCACTCCGACCTGACCAACACGGGCTCCCCGCCGTGGGGACTCTCTCTGTATGCCCTAGAGATCGTCGGAGCGTCACCCGTGACCCGTTATATGAACACGCAACGCCCTACGAGAGGCTGTCGCCCAAGCTGAGACAACTGGTCGATGACCTCGAAGTGACGGATATCTTTGACTACCCGGCCGACTTCGATCCCGACCGGGACATCAGCGATCCGAGCTTGGCGTGGGCAAGTGGTACGTCGACACATCCGGCTGTGATCGACCACCCTCGCAATGGCAGGCGGCAAGTCTATTGCAACCAGATGTGGACCAACCGGGTGGTCGGTTTGGATGCCGCCGGAGCGCGATCGATAATGGACGAGCTGTTCGGGCAGTTATACGATCCGTCCAATATCCACGAACACCAGTGGAAGGCGGGCGACCTGATGGTTTGGGACAACGTAGCCGTGCAGCACGGCCGGGACCCGATTCCGGCGGGATGCCGGCGGCGCCTTCGGCGAGTGTCTATTGGCGAGAAGACACCGGAGCTGATCCACGCCACGAAAGGTATCGCAGACCTGTCCCGGCAGCAGTCTGGTTAGCTGCCAGCTCGTTCGCCTGAACGGCGGCGCGTGCTCTGATCACTCGTCGCCATACGGGGCGATCAAAGCGTCGTAGCTGCCCTGGCCATGAGTCGGGTTGCTGACCGGGCAAACAACCTCGGCTGGCGAGGTGGCATCATGACGGATCGATCTTCCAAGAGGACGGCACGAATGGAGGCTACGCAGTGGAGTTGGACGGCAAGGTGGCGATCGTGACCGGCGCCAGCCGAGGCGTAGGAGCCGCGACCGCAATCGCCCTAGCTGAAGCGGGTTGCCGTGTCGCCTGCGCAGCACGCTCGACGAAGGAGGCGCCGCAGCGTACGCCGGGGACGCTCGACGATACGGTTGCGAGAGCAAAGAACGCCGGAACGGAAGCCATCGCCATTCCGACTGATCTCTCCAAGCGGGACGACGTACGGCGTATGGTCGCCGAGACCGTCGAGCGCTTTGGAGGTGTTGATGTGCTGATCAACAACGCCGCGGTGACCTTCATAGGGGACCTCGATCAACCAGAGCGCCGGCATGACCTGACCTTCGTGGTCAACTACTGGGCGCCGTACATCGCCATTCAAAGCGTGTCGCCACACATGGAGCGTCGCAACGGCGGTGCCATCATCAATGTGTCCTCGATGGCTGCGCTCGTGCCTCTTCCCGACATGCTGGCCTATGGGACATCGAAGATCGCTCTCGAGCACCTGACGTTGAACGCGGCGGAATTCTTCACCCCAAGGGCATCGCCGTGAATTGCTTCGGATCGACATCGGCTGCGCGTCGGAGGGCACCATCGCCAACATGCCCGGTGCCGATCTCAGACTTTCGAGCCCTGTGAGGTGCCCGCTCAGGGCATCGTTTGGATGCTTCGACAGCCGTCGGACTACACGGGCAGGCGCGAGAGCATGTACCACCTCCGCCAGCGCGAGGGGATCATGCCCACGCGCATCACGAGCGACCACGAGTACGGCCCGACCCCGACAGAGTTATTCGACGGTCTCTACCAGGCCGCCCCCAGCAATCTTATCGAGCCCTACGACTGAGACCGACCAAAGAGCGTCTTCGCATTTTTGCTCAGGCCATCAGAACGGGTTGACCCGGCTTCCACGCCGCCGCTACATCACGAATCATGTTGTTCGCGGCCAGTGTCGCGTCGTTGAGCTCCGACAGCTCCACAATAGGGACGGGCGAGTCCGGATTCTCCAGATAGCAGAACTGAACCGGACCGCTATCGTCCCCCCGCCAAACCTCCGACCAACCAATGGCAACCGCTGCCGCGCGCGTACCGCGTTGACGTCTTCGACCCAATAAGCGATCTGGTTGAAGCCGCCGCCAGTAGCGGTCATGAACTCCCGGTAGATGCTCGGTGTCTCATCGTGCTGTTGGATGAGCTCGATCTGCATATCACCGGAGTTCGACATGGCGATCGAGATCACGGGCTCCGAAAGGTCACCGCGGTAGCAGCATCGCTCCATTCGAAGCTCGCGCACAACCATCCAGGGCGCCACCCCCAGGTCCACCCACCGTGCGAGCTCGGCGTCGAGGTCGGGGACGATGAACCCGAACTGGCGGACCCTTCCCGGGAACACACTGGCCTTACTCTCGATCGTCATCGACACCTCCAGAATGGGCCTATCGTCGCGGACTACCTTACAGAACGCAGACGCCTGTGGTCCTGCGGCGCTTCGGTGTGCTGTCCAGCGGATGTCGATCGAGGGAGAGACAGTGAACCAGAGCCGATCACCCGGCACAACGTGGGCCTCCAGCGCGACGTCCACCGTCAACTCAAGCAGCTCGCTGTCGCCCAGGACCGCAATATCAGCGACATCGTGCGGGCCTGGTCACCCAAGCCCTCCGAGACGGCG
>CAWAPS010000035.1:0-10184 GCA_963783945.1 uncultured Actinomycetota bacterium | reverse complement strand
CTAGGGAATGCGCGACGAGCCACCAGCACCCGCAGAGGATGACCGGTTATTCTCCGACGTCGGCTTCATCATCAAGCGCAGAAGTGAATCAACTACCTCCTGCGAAGGCAACGCCCGGGCGCGGCCGACACGTCGAAATTCACGTCGCCTCCCCTCCTCTACGAGGACGCGCTGTTCTCGCAGGTGACGTTGCCTCACTATGTCCTCGATGTTGTCTCCGTTGACGTCACTGTGCACTGTCACCGTCACCTCCCCTTTCCCATTTCCCATTTCCTAATGTCGAGAGGTTGTCATGGTTGTCTTTTGGGGCGGCGTCGCGGGCCCAGCGAGTTTCCCTCTGGACTCAGCCGAAAAAACTGCACTGGGGCTTCGCCGACCACGAATTCCATGTCTGGATGGCCGAAGTGGTGTCCCACGACGACGAGTTTCTCAGCCGAGTCGCTGATCGTCATTGAAATGCCAAGCGTGAGCACTTGCCATCCGCGCAACTATTGCTACGACGAAGAGTCGGTCTCGCATGTCACCTGACCGTTGTTCTGCAGACTCGGCACCCCGTTCTGAACCCGAGCCGAGAACCAGCAGTTCTCGGGGTGGGGCTGACCGGCCACGAACGTCAGCGGCGAGTACCATCCCTGCAGGGTGTCCCCCTTCAACGAGGTGAGCCCCTTCACGACTTCCGCCGCGCTCGGCGTATCGGAAGGTCCCAGGCCTCCGGCCTTGAGCGCATCCTCCAACAGCAACCCCGACGGCCAAGCGGCGGCCGCCTCGTCGGTCCAAAGGAGGGGGTTGTTCTGCAGTCCGGGATAGTACTTGTTCACTGCGGCCTTCATCTCCTGCGTGGACGGCGTGTTCACCCAGTACGGCAGGTTGTTGTACCAATCCCAGGTGTCTCTCTTGAGGCCAGGGGTCGTGGCGAGGGCCTGGCTCCAGGACGCTCCTCCACCGACGTAGGTCGGGTCGAAGCCCTGCTTGTCGCAGTCCGTCGCCACTCTTTGGATCTCCGTCGCGACGTTTTCGATGATCAGCGCTTGGAGGTGGTGCTGCTGGGCGGCCACGCACTGGGCAGTGTAGCTGGGCGCCGTCGCCGAGATCCCGGCCGAGTAAACCAGTGGTATGCCATCCTTCTGCCCCACTATCTTGAGCTGGGCCACGCTATCAGCGCACTCCGTTGCTTCGACGCAGTAGATGGCCCCGAAATTGGTTACTCCCGCCGCCTTGAGCTCCGCCAGATATGCCGGGTTCTCGGAGGCTGGAGTCTCGCCTTCGGGATAGAAATCCGGATTAGTGCCAAACGGCGTATCGACGTTAGCCCCTCCGACCACCGGTACATTCGCCGCCTGAACCATAGGGGCCCACGCCTGGTCGACGATGGACATGTCCACGATCGCGTCCACGTGGCTTGTCAGGAGAGACTGGATCTCGGTAGTGGAAGTACCAGGGTTGGCGGTGTCGTCCCTGGTTATCAGCTGTACGGGATGTCCGTTGATGCCACCCGATGCGTTCACGGTGTTCACCCAGGCCTTATAGACGTCTTCAGCCGGTACACTGGCACCTCCGAACGGGCCCGAGCACGAGCAGACAAGACCGACCTTGATGGCGACTCCGGTTGGTTGTGCCGGGGTCGACCCGTTTGTGGACTGGCTACCCGATGAAGTACCGGAAGAGCCAATAGAAGGACTGGTAGTGGAGCCGCTGGAGGCATTCTTGCCGCTCGATGAGCACGCCCCCACTGCCACTACCAGAGCGAGCACACTCAGACCTCGGAGGAACATCCGTCTGTGAATCACTTCGTTGACTCGCCTCCCCATGAAAGAGCTATAAGCAACCCCATCGTCGCCGCGATCAGGACCCCTCGGCGGCTCGAGACCAAGACCATCACGATATCGATATCGATATCTACGCACCATACTGCCGTCACACCATCGGGTCAAATGGTTGTCATATCCTTGCGCGGAGCCAAATCGACTGGAGGAACGTCGGGGTGCACCGGAACTCCGTAGCGCGGAGCAACCTCTGGATCGGCTTCGGAATGAACGACGCGTGTTTCATCAGCATGTCGGCCACCGTTGACTTGTCAATCACGTCAGGCCAGGGATCCTGCAAGATGTCGCGGGACCTATATTGATATCGATGTCCACTATGGTGCTTGGGCGACCTCCAGCCGCCCGATGTCGGTGTAGTGGACAACCAGCCAGCTTCGAGTCGGTCTCGACGCGCTCGCCGGAGCGTTCGATCAGTGGCTGAGCACTCCGCCCCCGTCCCTTCTCGCTGCCGCAACACCCGGTCCCTCGACCGAAAAGGCTATGAAGGCCTTGATGAAGGCGCTGTACATCGACGGCTGGAGCAGGTATGGCTGGCCGGATGAGGTCGCGGCGGCCTGAAAGGGACGATCTATCACCGTGCGGTCATGTGGGAGCGTCAGGCACGCCCGGACCATATCGGTTCATAATGCTGTCGCTCCTCGCCTATTGCTCGGCCCACCCCGCGGAGCGACTCCCCAGTTCGGATAGCGCTGGTATCGATCGCCATATATTAGGAGCTCGAAGATGCCGTGGCCCGTCATCCCATCCATCTGGAACTTCATCAACTGGTCGAGCGAGACGACGCTGGACTCCACCTCGTCGAGATCCGCCGGATCGTTGCTGTCCCACTTGTAATACGACAGTCCGTCACCGACCTGACGTCTGGAGTGCCCCGCCCCGTAGTTCGCGTTGACGTTCGGATGCACCGCGTCGGCGGTCACAACAAAGTTGGCGCCATCCTCGTCCACGAAGACAATGTCCGCGTGTGCTGGGCGCTTGCGGCCGTCATCGAAACTCACGTCATGGTGAAACTTCACGAAACGCTTCGACAGCCTCCCGTCGTCGAAGGTAAAACCTCCGTCGACGTACTGCACTGAACCGTCCGAGGACTCCCAGACCCACGCTTCAATCGCACGGTCGTCAAACACAGCCTCGAACCACAGCCAGAAGTCCACTTGGTCTGCCACGCGGACGCCGATCGTGCGGTCGCGTCCGCCCCCGAAACCGTCGACGGAGATTCGGTCGCCCTCGATGCTCAACCAGCCGGTGTAGCGGGCAGGCTGCTTGATGTGGAACATGTCGACGACCACCCGCCCGCTCTTGCGGATCGTGATCGGGAGGAGCTCCCACATCGGCGCCCGTGACTCATAGTGGAGCTCCCACTCGATCCCTGAGTCGTTGGGCCCGAGCTCGAGCATCCAACGCTTGAGCGGATCGACGCAAGTCCATCGCATCGGACCCGCAAACAGGTCGCCTCGGTCGGTTATGCACTTCCGAACGGCGTCCAGGTCCCAATGCCTACCGTCGGCGAGACTCAGCTTGGCGTAGCCGTGGGCACTCTGGCTGTTGGGGTTGTTCCCGTAGCCCGTGACGATGAGCATCGTGCCATCGTCCGAGTACGCGTTGAAGTAACACCTGTCCGACCAGCTCTTCTCGGTGTCGTTGACCCAGTCGAGTGGTCTCGGCAGCTGATGGACGAAATACTCATCCCACGCGCTGTAAGGCAAGGACGGTCCTTTCCAAAGTCTTCGATTGGCCGGCCATCGGAACTGCCGGCGCGGCTGCGGTATATAGGGGAAGCTCAGGCACCCACTTCGACGGGCAACTTCATGTCCGTCACGAGCACCGAGTGCGCGGGGCCCTAAAAGGTTGCCGTTCTGACGTCAGCAGGCAAGGCATGACGGTTCCGATCCGTCCGCATTCATGTGGATAATGCCTCGCCGCGTCACAGCGCTCGGTTCCTCGGTACTGGCCTTGTGCATGTCGTGTTCCTCCTGTCCAGGCCACGATCTCATGGAATCCTACGCCGTCTCGATCTCGCCTTCGATTCGAACAAGCTGGGTCCCGCGTAGAACTGGGTCGTCCCGACGAGCTCGATCTAGTTGGCGTCTGATCGGCAACTCCTACAAGCGGCACGCTAAGCAAGATTGGTGCTATCGGTACTTCCTCCGGCCCTCGGCTGACAACAGCGGAGACATCCCTCTCATGACGAGGCGCGGGTTACGGGTGTTAATGCCACGGTTGAAAAAGTGGCATCGATATCTACGCACGGCGCTGGAGGGACGGAATGACCGGCTGAGGCATCCTCTAGCTGCGATCCGACCCCGTCGGGGGTCACCGCGCTGCGGGTCACTTCCTTCGATCGACGCGTTGGTCTCCGATGGCGACTTCGTAGTCGGGTGCATGGTCACGACCGGGCCAGCGATGAGAGTTTCACTCTCCAGTGGTCATCCTTGCATGTACCCGCCGGCATCGACGGGGATGGATTGTCCGGGTGATGGTGCGGTTTTCTCCGCTGGCCAGTAAGAGCGCCAGGTTTGCAACGTCCTCACACGACGAGATATCCCGCAGTGCCACGCCTCGGAGTAGGTGGGCGCCGCTGGGTGTCGAAATCGATGTTCTGCTCGTCCACGATGCGTTTGATCCAATTGCGCCACAGGTCGGTGTCCACGCTGCCCGGCACGAGACAGTTGCAGCGGATCCCGTATTCGCCGACCTCGAGAGCGACCGCCTTGGTGAAGGTCCGAAGCGAGGCTTTGGCGGTCACAGAACGCGAGTTGCGGACCATGCCGGGATAGGCGCGTTGTTACACAACACATCGACACGCCCGAATTCGGCGACGGCCCGGCCGACCATGGCGGCCACGTCCGCCTCGTCGGTCACGTTCACCAGCAGTATTGTGGGTCTTATGGGAGCGTTGGACGGGGTGAGCGTGCTCGAGGTGGGCTTGGTGGTGCAGGGGCCGCAGGCTGCAGAGTTGCTCGGGGACTGGGGCGCGGAGGTCATCAAGGTCGAGTTGCCCGTCTATGGTGATCAGAGCCGGTCGCTGCCGGTTTCGTCTGATGACAACAGGTCCGGCTACTACGTAGCCTGTAACCGCGGGAAGCGCAGCGTGACCTTGGATCTTCGCAAGCTTGCGGCTCGTGACGTGTTCCTTCGGCTGGCCGACAAGGTCGATGTGGTCATCAGCAACTTCAAGCCCGGAACGATGGAGCGCTGGGGTCTGGGTTACGAGACGGTGGCTCGGCGTAATCCGAGCGCTATCTACGCCACTGGATCGACGTTTGGCCCTGTCGGTCCGGATTCCGAGCAGGAGGGCAATGACTTGAGCGGGCAGGCGGCAGGCGGCCTCATCTCGACCACCGGAGTGGACGGCGGCGATGTGACCCCGATCGGGGCCACGGTCGCTGACCATATCGGTTCGCTAAACTTGGCAGCCGGGATACTGGCGGCACTGGTGGCGAGGGCTCGAACGGGCAGGGGACAACGGGTTGACGCCTCGTTGCTCGGTGGTCTGGTCTGGGCCCAAGCCGGGGAGATCACCACCTATCTCATGACCGGACGAGTTCCGGGACGGGCCAATCACGGAAATCCTGTCGTACCCGGCCTTTACTCGGTCTTCGCTACTTCCGACGGACACGTCGCTATCTGCGGCGTGCGGGGAGAATCCCGCAAGGTGTTCTTCGATCTGATGGGTCGTCCTGACCTACTCCAGAGGTACGGCATGGGTCTGTACTGGAAGGCTGAGCGAGAGGCCCTCTACGACGAGTTGGCGCCGTTATTCCGGACGAGGTCGACCGCCGAGTGGTGCTCGGCCTTCCGGATATCCGACATCCGACACGCTCCGGTGCGGGACTACGCCGCCATCGTCGCCGATCCCGGCGTCTGGGAGAACGGGTACCTCGCCCGTTCGCCCTCCGGTGAGGACGTCATCGGCTCGCCAGTTCGCTTCAGTGACACTCCCGCTCGCCCTGCGTGGGATGCTCCTGAACTTGGTCAGAACACTGAAGAGGTGCTTCTCGGCGCTGGATGCAGCTGGGACGAGATCGACAGGCTCCGGCGGAACGACGCCATCTAGTCGTGGACCGCCAAGCGGTCCGCCGATGCCACTGTGCCGGGCCCGGCAAAGGCCTGGGCGATCTCGATCCAGACCTTCGCCACCTGACCTGTCGCACGGACCGAGGTTCGGCGGTGATGGCGCCGCTGGGTGAAGACAAGCGCCACATCTAGAGCGTCGCCCGAGATGGTGTCATCGGCACCGGCGGGACCCCAGGCCCATGTGGCACCGTCAGGGGCCCGAACGAAGAGCCGGACTGGTGTGCCCGGATCTTCTACGCCGTGAGCGGCAAACGCGTACGAGCGGGCCGCGTAGCCGATGTGGCAAATGTGGCGAAGCCGAGTTGACGGTAACGTCTGGACCGAGAGAGCGTCGCGGATGTCGACACCGTGCGCCCAAGTTTCCATCAGTCTCGCGCTCACCATACTGGCCGGGCTCATGGTCGGCCCGTACCACGGCACGCGTCGGTCCGACGGGACCTGCTCGATCGTGTCGATGAAGCGGTGGAGGCCCTCGCGCCATTGCTCGAGCAAGAGCGCCGGGCGGTCGAGTCGAAGGCCCAGATCGACATCGGGTCTCCGTCCGTTCGCCACCTCGTCATGGAGCAGCCGGCGGTGGACTTCGAAGCTCTCCGGATCAGCGGCGGCCAGCGTGGCACTGCTATCGAAGAAGCACAGGTGACTCAAGCTGGCACTTATATCCCAGCCCACCGCAGGGGTCGGGAGCTTCCAGGCGCAGTCGGGTACAGCGCCAAGCAGCCTGTCAAGATCCGCATGTTCGTCGACCAGGTCACCGCTCAGCGTTTGAACGATCTGGGAAGAGCTCACTTGCCCGGGTGCTCCTCGCGGATCACTTCGATCTTCAGCTGTTCCCCGGGCAGGTCCTCGACGATAACGTCCACATCCCCAGCCCGGAGAACCGCTTCCTCCGCTGTCCCGCCTCACCGAACTCTTCGACGCGCAAAGATAGCGGAAAACTCCGCCGCCTTTACCTGGAAGATCGAATGGCTCAGATTCCAGCGCGGGAGTGGCTCACCCCCGACTCGTTCGACCTTGACTACGTCGGCATCGGCGTCGGCGAGAAGCTTGGTCGTGTAGACGGCGGGTAGGCGCCGGGAGACGTCCAGCACCCGCATCCCGTCCAAGGGATGGCCCTTAGCGCCAGGAACCGCCCTCATCGTGAAGTGGCCGCCGCGATAGCTCTTCTGCCGCGGAGGATGGTTGCGAGCCCGCGGTACCGGTTTGGAGTCACGCGGGCGTCCGACACAGAGAACTTGTCTGATGTCACTCTGATGTCAGGGCCCATGTCCATCCCACCGTGCTGAGTGTTGGCGAAACCGTGAGCGCTCAACCCACTCGCGACTGGACATCGACATCAAGTTACTCCACTTCTCTGATATCTCCTCCCGGCAAGCTCGGTCAGCCGGGCCGTGCTGTAGGAAGGATCGTTGGTGTTCCCCCTGGGCGCTAGATCGGTAAGGAGTATCGAACCGCCTACACGCCTCCTCTTAGCCAGCTCCAGATTCGAAACCCACCGGGGAGGATCGGCCATAGACACCTGTGCAGTCAATTGTCCGCTCTTTGATACCCTGCTGCTACGCCGACGCCAGCGACTGAGAGGCATACGAGGCGCGGCACGCGCTGGACCACGTATCGCACAACGACTGGAAGGGTCGCCACTGGGGGACTCCACCTTGACCACGTCGGGCCCTAAGATCGCCGAACACCTTTCCGCACGTGCTGGCGGATACGCCAGTGCCGATCTCGACGACAGAGATGTCGCTGACCGCCTGCGCATCAGGAGCGGGCCGCCAGGACTACTTGGTAGGCGTTGTGATCAGCCGCCGCCGTGCCCAAGCGGCCGAGCAGCACCTTGGTGATCTCCGGCCGCACCTTCTGGGTGATCGACCACAGGAAGAGGCCGTACACGATGCCGCAACAGTAACCCATCTGCGCCTCTTCGGACGAGGGAGATCCCCCGCCCTCCGCAGCCAGGCGATCCAGGTAGTGGTCTAGCAAGCCCTCTTCAGCGCTCCGACGATCGTCGACATCGAGTGACGACGCAACCTGGTATCCGACATCGATGTACCAGGGGGCTCGCTGAACCAACTGCCAGTCGAGAAGGCCGGGACGCCCGCCGGCATCGGCGAAGAGGTTGCCAATATGGGCGTCTCCGTGAATCATGCACCACGAAGGGGATGTGTCTACGAGGGAGGGGAGGCTCCCGTACGCCTCCACCAGCTTCACCGCATCTTTGGCTTCCTTCGGTACGGCTTCACCGAGGGGCCCGTCGAACTGGGCCTGGATCTCCTCCACGCTCCGCACCCCCCGGGTCCTGGAGATCTTCGGCCTTGACCAAGCCTCCTGTTCTACCCAGGGCTGCATCCACGATCTTCCGTGCAGAACGGTGTACAACTCGAGATTGGATGACATGTCCGAGACGGACCGAGGTTTCATGGGATCAACGAAGGTCGCACCCGATGCCTCGATGTCACCGGTGATGACGACGCCGTGGCCGGACTCGGGGTCGACGTCGGCGTAGACGCCCGGCAGGGTCGGGACCCCCGTGATGGCGGCCCGCTGTCGGTAGAAATGGGCCTCGGATTCGCCAGCCGAACGGTAAGCCCAGTTGCCTGTATCGGAGAAGTATCCCTTGGCGCAGAGGTGGAGAGGTAGACCGTCAGGGGCGTCTCCGTCGCATTCGATCTCGAAGAAGGCATTGGTCGATATGCGGGTCTTGACCGGTCCGAGCTTCACACCGGCGACCTTGACGCCCGGGAATTTCTGGCCCAGCGCTGCAGTGAGCCACTTCGGCCTAGTCAACTCCTCCAGAGTCGACGGGACGTTGACCGTGTTTTCGGTGGGCAAAACCGAGCCTCCCCCTTGACGAATAGCAAGTTACCTGAAAAGGTAGAACTATGTTATACCGCCTCAAGGGAGGTTCGCGGTGGCTGCGACGGAGTTGATCGGGCAGCGCGGCTCTTACGTCGACGGCCGTTGGGTCGGAGGCGACAAGGTCCTTGCGGTCGAGAATCCGGCCGATGAGACCACTGTTTGCGAGCTATTGGTCACTCCGCTCGACGAGATCCGCCGGGCGGTCCGCTCCGCCCGCCGTTCCTTCGACGAGGGAAGCTGGGCCGGGCTAACCGCCCGCGACCGGGCCAAGGTCCTGCACCACTTCGTGGATCATCTGGTGTCGCTCAAGGACCGGTGGGTCGAGACCATGGTCGCCGAAGCGGGCCAGCCGACCAGGTTCGCCGAAGGGACGCAGTTCGGTTCGAGCATCACCTTCGCCCGTAACGCCATCGACCTGTACCTGTCTCTCCCCGAGGAAGAGCCGAACCCCGTCCCCGTCGATGATCTGGTCACCGGTCGGGTGGTGGTGAGTGTGCGCCGCTACGAGCCTGTTGGCGTGGTCAGTGCGATCACTCCGTACAACGCCGCAGTGATCATGGGCTTCCAAAAGCTAATTCCGGCCCTGATGGCCGGCAATTCGGTGATCCTACGGCCTAGCCCCCTGACGCCGATATCGTCTCTCGCCTTCGCCGAGGCGGCCGAAGCCGCCGGCCTCCCGGCCGGAGTGTTCAGCGTGATCATCGAAGACGGATCCGCGGGAGCAGAACTGTTGACCACCGATCCGGCCGTGGACATGGTCTCCTTCACCGGGTCCACGGCCGTCGGCCGCATGATCCTGGCTCAGGCCGCTACCACTGTGAAGAGGGTGGCTCTGGAGCTCGGCGGCAAGTCGGCTCAGATATACCTGGATGACGCCCTGCACCGGGTAGGCCAGGGCGCGGCTGCCGTGGTCGCCATGACGTCCGGGCAGGCATGCGTGGCGGCGACGAGAATGCTGGTGCCGAAAGAAGCGAAAGCCCAAGTCCTGGAAAGCGTGGCTGCCATCTTCGGTCACTTGAAAGTAGGCAAGCCGACCGATCCGACGACCATGCTGGGCCCGGTGATCAGCGCGGCCCAGCGAGAGCGCTGCGAGCGGTTCGTCTCACTCGCCGAAGAACATGGCGGGAAGGTCGTTTGCGGGGGCGGCCGTCCGTCCGGCCTGGACAAGGGCTACTACTTCGAGCCCACCGTGCTGGACCTGCCGGACAACTCGAATCCCGCTGCGCAGGAGGAGATCTTCGGGCCCGTTCTCGGCGTCATCGGTTACGACGACATCGACGACGCGGTGCGGATAGCCAACGACAGCGTCTATGGGCTTTCGTCCCAGGTCTACGGCGCCAACACGGCGGCCGCCACTGCGGTGGCTCGCCGGCTACGTGCCGGAGCGGCGAACGTCAACACCGGCATGTTCAGCGCCTATGCCCCAAGCGG
>CAWAPS010000034.1:0-24075 GCA_963783945.1 uncultured Actinomycetota bacterium | reverse complement strand
CGGGCTGCGCTCGATCTGGCTCGACGTGGTAACGGCCGGGCTATGGAGCCTGTGTCGGGTCAGACCGTCTTTCCTGGGACGGTCTGCCCGCAGATGGGATCCATGCCGGGTACCAGTTTGAAGGTGGTGCCTTCATATTGGGTGATCCAGTTGCAGTTGTCGGCCGAGCTCACCTTGCCGCGATCGGCCAGGGCGAAGCTGACGGAGTGAGTGCCGTAGAGACCAGCGCCGTTGTAGTTGTGTATCTGGAGCATGGCGTTGATCACCGATGCCTGGGTCGGGCTCGAGCCCGCCGCCTTGAGGCCCTGGACCAACGCGTCGACGGCCATGTACCCGTAGAACTCGTTCGTTGGTGGTTCTCCTGTGACCCCTGCGGCCTTGAGGTCGGCGGTGAACTGTTCGGTCGCTGGAGTGTGCATCTCGACAGGTTCCTCCCCGAGGAGGAAGTAGATACCCTGGGCGGTCTGCTGGGCGCCAGGGCCGCCCGTGACCAGGTCACCACCGTAGCCGGTAGAAGCGAGCACCACCTTGAGGTTCACCCCCTGGTCCCGCAGGCCCTTGACAATGGTGAACTCGGTGTTGGCGTCGAGCGGTGCAGTAAAACCGTCGACTCCCGCGGCTTTCATGGCCAGCACGGCGGGGCCCGTGTCGGTGCCACCGAGGGGGAAGTTGGCGTTGAGATAGCCGACCTTGAGGCCCGCTAGTTGGGCTGACACCGCGCCCGATTTGGCGGTGTCCGAGGAGCTCGGAGAGACGGAGTAGCCGACCGAACCGATGTTGGTGGCTCCCAGTTGTTTGAATTCCAATCCAGTCTGGGTGAACACCTTGGTGTAATCCGAGGTCCCGCCCACGGAAAACATGTTCGGCGCCGTGGCCCACTCGGTGGCATCAATGTTTACCCCTATGACCGGTATCCCTTTGGACTCGAGGAACGGCTCGGCGGCATAGGTGGCCCCGGAGTAGGCCAGCACTGCGAACACGTGATCCTGTTCGACCAGCTTCTGCGCGGCGGCGAGCGCCCCGGTGGGCGACGAGCCGGTATCAGCGACCACATATTTGATCGTGTAGCCCTCCTTGGCCGCCAGCACCACTCCAGCCTTGACCCCCAGAGGGAAGGTCATCGAGTCCGTCGCCGTCGGGCCGGTCTGGTCACTCAGCACGCCCACGGTGTAAGTGTGGGTCCCCCCGCCGGTCGTGCCCGCGGTCGTGCCCCCGGTGGTGCCGCCGGTCGAGGCGGCGCTGGTCGCTGCTGGCCCC
This sequence comes from uncultured Actinomycetota bacterium, assembly GCA_963783945.1. Classification (GTDB taxonomy): domain Bacteria; phylum Actinomycetota; class Acidimicrobiia; order Acidimicrobiales; family Palsa-688; genus CAWAPS01. The sequence continues at coordinate 22,818 of CAWAPS010000034.1, read as the reverse complement.
TCCCGCGTTTTCGAAGAGCTGCCGCAACCAGCAGCCACCATTACTACCGCAGCAGCAGCGCGACAACAGTTTCATCCTCTTTTGGAACACAGCTGAACCCCCCTGAATGTCGCAACTCGTATGATCGGCCGCGACGACCCTTAAGCGTGCCGAATCTTCCTATCTTTCGCGCTCAATGTCAAGGCAACCCATGGACGGAGCAGTCACCATGATGCCTACTAGAGGTGCTTGAGTCAACCGATTTTGGCTAGGCCGATAGGCACCCGACGGCTCCCGGGCCCGAGGTAGTTGACGAAGGGGTGGTCCGTGTCCGAAGTTCGACACGGCCAAACGGTCGTGCTATCTGCCGACCTTATCGGCCGAGAGAGCCCGGTCATCCCCCGCCGGCGAACGGGGGCTGGACGAACGCCCTAGTCGAGCATGTCAAGGACCAGCCGATCGCCGAGGTTGTGGAAGAACGGAGTCGTGTAGGTCACGTAGTCGGTCCACACGGTAACGGCCGCATCCGGGTCAGATTCGCCGCGGCAGTCACGACGTCGTTCAAGCGGAGGGCTGCTCGCCGGTTCGACCGCTCCACCCACGGCAGATTGACCGCGTCAGCGGTCAACTCGTTGGTGCAGCTGTTACGGATCCAATGCCTGAGCTCCATGGCCACGGAGATCGCCGGATTGCCGGACGATCCGAGCATGATGCTCTCCGCCTCACCCCACAGCGCGGTGAAGCGTGGGGTGTCGCTGACGGCTTCGCCAAGCGCTTCGATCGCGGTTCGCAGCACTTCGAGCGCACCTGGCGTGATGCGTTGGGCTCCGGCCCAGGAGCCTTGGCTCGATGACCGGCTCGCGCCTCCCACGGATCGCCGATCGTGGTCTGCTCGCTCTCGATGATGATGGCGGCGAGCTGGGCTGCGGTCTCAGTCGACGGGACTCGGACGCGGGCCCCGCCGTGCGTACCGGTACGAAGGTCGAGCAGGACCGCGCTCGAGGACACGTAGGCCTCGCGCAGGGTAGGTCGCGAGACACCGAAGGCCGTCGCCAGCTCGGGAAGTGCGGCGAGCCGGTCTCCGTCGTTCAATCGCCCCTCCGCGATCTGCGAGCGGATTTCGACCGAGATGTTGGAGGCAATCTTGTCGGGCCGAGCGTCGGCCCGATCCCACGCCACCTCGGCCCGCCACATCGCGGTCACGTCGATCGGGGCCGGTCTTCTTGGGCGCTTCGCCCGAGATGTCGAGTGTCGTCCAGGTCCGCGAGCCACAGCTCGACGACCCGGTCCCCCTCACCCTGGCGGGCTGCGGCGACAACGGCCGCCCACGTCGCGAAGGCCTGCTCGAGCAGGTGGGCGGACCGGCCACGTGCATTTCGGAGACCGGTGTAGATCTCACCGGCGTAGCTGTCCCGGAAGATGCCCGACAGCATGGAGAGCATCCCGTTGCCCGTGAGATCCACGACGCCCTGATCGAATTCGGCAAAGGATCGGGCGACACGAACAGGGTTAGCTCGATCGTTGATTTGCGAATCGTGAAGCGCTTCCAATCGCCGGGTCAACTCGGGGGACAGGTGATCGGCAACTAGGGCGACCGCCGGCACTTCGAGGATCCGGCGCGCCTCGTGGATGTCGTCGAGGGTCACGCCTCGCGTCTGGAGCAGCAGTGCTATGTAGCGGCCGATTGCTCGCAGGTCAGGACGCCGCACAACGGCACCACCGTTCCGGCCCCGCCGGATGTAGATTAGCGATTCCGACTCCAGCATCCGCAGCGCGCCACGCAACGTATCGCGTGACACGTCGAGGAGTTCCATCAACTGCGCCTCGCTCGGCAGGGTATCGCCCGGTGCGACCTGACCTCGTACGATGCGCCTCCGTAACTCGGTGGCCACAACGTGGGACATTTTACTGCCGTTACGTCGGCGCGCTAAGTCATCGGTCAGCAAACTAGACACCGAAGCGCCACTGGCGATAGGAACACGGCGGGTGCGATCCAAAGAAATCACCACTCTACCACTGCAGCGAGAGCACCGGGGAGTTCCACCAGCCTCGTGATGTTTCGATCTCTACCAGCGAACTCCTCCAACGGTGTCCGCCGCGAACGGTACCAAAAAGAACACGGATCTCATCAACAACCGAGCGGTCTACAAGGTGTTCCCGCCACTGGGAAGAGCCGACGCAGGAGGAGGCTGGATGCGTTCGCCTGTTTCCAGGCGATGCCGGTCTCGTTCGTCCAGTCGGAGGCACATAGAACGCGGTGGTCTTTTTCGCCAGTGAAGAAGGCCGATATGTGACTGGGCACTAGCTCCGAGTTGACGCGGGATCGCGCCTGCGTTGGCCAAACGGTCCGAGTCGGGGCTTAGCGGATCGTCACGTCGGTCAGATTCGGCGCAAACCCTCGGGCCAGTAACGGGCCCGGATGGCGCCCTTGCGGAGCTTGCCGTTGGGATCGCGCTCGAGGGAGTCGACGAAGTCGACCTGCCGGGGGCATTTGAACCGGGCGATGCGGGATCGACAGAACTCGGTGAGTTCGGCGGCGAGTTCGGGCGAGAGGGTGGCGGCGTCACGGAGTTCTACGACGGCCCGCACCTCCTCGCCCCATTCGTCGTTGGGCACCCCGATCACCGCGGCGTCGCCGACCGCGGGATGCTGGAGAAGAGTGGCTTCGACCTCAGCCGGGTAGATGTTGACGCCCCCGGAGATGATGGTGTCGGCCTTGCGATCGCAAAGAAACAAGTACCCGTCCTCGTCGAGGTAGCCGATGTCCCCCACGGTAAACATGCCCTCGCGGGTAGCAGACTCGGTCTTGTCGGAGTCGTGGTGGTACTCGAACTCCCACAGCGTCGGCGTCATGTACACCAGTCCCTGCTCGCCGGAGGGCAGTTCCTGGCCGTCTTCGTCGAGGATCTTGATGACCACCCCGGGGTTGGGTCGTCCCACCGTGCCCGGCTTATCGAGCCACTCCTCCGAGGTCACGCTGGTGCCCGCACCCTCAGTCGAAGAGTAGCTCTCGGTCACGATGGGGCCCCACCACTCGATGACCCGCCGCTTGACGTCTACTGGGCAGGGCGCCCCGCCGTGATTCACCGACCGCAAGGACGTCACGTCGGCGGCCCGCCGCACCTCCTCGGGCAGCGCCAGTAGCCGGCGGAACATGGTGGGGACGACCGTGGCATGGGTCACCCGATGCCGTTCGACGAGGTCGAGGAACCCTTCGGCCGTCCATTTGTCCATGCTGACAACCACCCCTCCGCCATCGAGCGCAGTCGTGACCGCGGCGAGGGGCAATCCGTGGTAAAAGGGGCCCGAGCTGAGGGCCACGTCGTCGCTGACTGACAGACCGGGCCCATCGCCCTGGGCTCGGAGGCGAATCGGACCGATGCCGCTGGTCAGCGTCACCTCGTCGCCCGCCTCCGCTCGGAAGGACTTGCGGACCCCTTTGGGCCGCCCGGTCGTTCCTGATGTGTAGAACATGATCTGGCCGGCCGATCCCTCGGGCAGCCGGTCCCCGGACAGATCATGGAAGAGCCCGGAGTCGACGTGCAAACCCCAGTCACCGTCCACGGCCAAAACGCCTTCACCGTCGATCCCGGCCGCGGCGGCCGCCCCCGCGGCCGCCGGCCAGAAGGGCGCCTCGGTGAAGACGACCTTGGCGTTCGAGTCGGTCAGGATGTAGCTCATCTCGCTGGACGTGAGATGCCAGTTGATCGCCACGAAGTACAGACCCGACCTGATCGCCGCCCCGTAACACTCGAGGAACTCGCGGCGATTCGACAGCACGACCGCGATGGTGTCGCCGGCGTGCACATCCATCGTCTCCAGGCCCCGACCGATGCGGTGCATAGTGGCCAGGAGATCCCCGGCGATCACCGGGGCGGCACCTGACGCCTCGAACCACACCTCCCGGTCGGGGTACAACTCGCCGAGTGCAAAGAACCCTCCGGCGGTCATTGTCCTGTTCCTCTCTCCTCACCAAGGACGGAGCACTATCTCCGACCGGCTGTGTTGGCGAACTGGGCGGGGATCCAGCTGGGTGCTCGTTTTTCCATGAAGGCGGTGAACCCTTCCCGGGGCTCGGGGGACTCGGCCAGCCCCCACATCATGGTCTGGTAATCGATCTGCCCGTAGCGTTCGTTCAGCATGCGCTTGACGTGCAGCCGGGCTACCGGGGCGGTCTGCAGGACCTCGCCCGCGGCGGCGAGCGCCGCCTGGCGCAGCTGGTCATGCGGCACGACCCGGGTGATCAACCCGTACGCCTGAGCCTCCGCCGCGTCGAACTTACGGGCCGACAGCAGCAGGTCACGAGCCACCGCGATGCCGGCATGCACGGGCAGGGCGTAGGCGTAGGTGGCGTCGATGATGCCCCGCAACAGTTCCGGCACCCGGAACGTCGACCTGTCACTGACCACCGCGATATCGGCCATCATGGCGATTAGGAGCCCGCCGCCTTGGCAGATGCCGTTGACCGCCGCGATCACCGGTTTGCCACTCTCCCGGATCGCAGTGAACGGCAGCGACTCCCCGGGGCCGACCTCAGGGTTGGGGGCATCCCTGGGATCAGGGGCCCGGCCGCCGAGATCGCCCCCCGGGGCGAAGACGTCGCCGGTGCCGGTGATGATCAGCGCCGCCAGTTCCGGGTCCTGATTGACCCGGATCACCGCCTTCTTGATGCCGTAGTACATGGCTCCGGTCAGCGCGTTGCGAGCTTCGGGCCGGTCGATAATGCACCAGCCGATGACACCCTCGCGTTCGAACCGCAGTCCAGCCGCGCCGAGATCCTCGTCCATCCTGCTCATCTCCTTTGCCGGTTGTAACGGGCGAACGCCGCCCTCGGTGAGTCCTTCAGGAACCGGCCGCTGACGCTGAGCCATGCCGCCCCCCGCGAGCCCCGCCCCAGTCGTGACCCCGGCGCCGTCGAGGAATCCCGAGAACAAGCCGTGGCCGTAGGGTTCGTCTCCGCAACCCAGGGAAGATCGTCAGCTTCGGCCCCTCCCTGATCCATCCCGAAGTCACGGTAGCGACAAACCAACGACCTAGTCAACCTTTTCCTGCGACGAGCCGAGGTTGGCTTTGAGAGGAGCACGTGTGGTTCCCATTTAGGTCACGTCAGCCAACGATCCAGCCGGGTGATCTCGTTGACACATCGGCGGAGAACTCGTTGCCGCCCACACCGAGGACGGGCTGCCGTTTTGGAAAGGTTCTCGACGCCGGAGCCGGAGGGCCGGAGGGCCTGCGCAGTCTCCCTTTCGACCGATCACAGGAGGACCGAATGCCGGCGAAGCCCATAGATGAGGAGGAGCTGCAGGCAGGGGCTGAAGCCCAGGTCGAGGACATGGCCTGGTTCGGGGCTCTGGTTCGCTACAAGCAACTGGCGATCACCGCCCTACTCATACGGACCGCCCGTCGTCGCGGCCAGGAGAACTCGATGAGGGGGGTCACTCGAATCGTTGCACTGTCGCCTCGGCCCGCCACTTCCTCCGACTCGACTGACCCAGTTGAACGGCTGAGGTCTACGGCCCCGGGCTCTATACCACTCGTACTTTGGATTCGTCTTGGTGCGTGGATCCATTCTGAGCTTTCCACCATCGCTGAACCCTAGCGATAGCTCCAATGACCCAGGATCAATCCTCGACCGTCGAAGGCTCCGGCACAAGAGCCCTCTGACCTGAGCAGCAGTCAGGGCTGACCGGCAACGCTGATATCAGTTGACGCAACCACCTATAACACCTAAGATCTAGACCTAGAGCCAAGGGGGGCGCTAATGGCCGGAGTCCCGGCCAACCGAGCCAGCAAGAGGGGGGAGAGCTGAGGTGGGGCTCACACGGGGACCGGAGGTGTTGGAAAATAGGCGCCGCGGGCAGAGGCCATTCACCGCCGCTTACGGCAAGCCTATCGACATGCTCAGGGTCAAGGGGTCGGGTTTGCAAGGAGCGGCCTGGAGTCAGTGGAGAAACCTCGGCCGGCGTAGACGACGCGCCAATCGGGATCCCCGTCGGTCGACTGTAGCGCTTAGCCTCCGGACAACGAACGTTGTTCTTTTCGATGAGTGCCCAGAGGAGGCGCTAGTAGAAGCGATCCGACGAAACGTCGCTCACGGCCTTCCGCCCACGGTCAAGGAGCATGAACACGCCGCTTTGCCAATTCTTGCCGCGCCCGGCGAGTGCTCGCGCCGTATGTTCGCCCGGATTTGCGGGCTGTCCGGCTTCATTTTAGTTAGGCAACCTGGGGGAATCGGCCTCGCCAGTGTCCAGCGACGATATCACCGAGCTCACAAAGCGGATGGGCTTCGGTGGCAAGCCGCGTCCCACGAAGCCTGTCGATCTGCGACGTGAGATCGCCACGGCGATTAGCGAAGACCCGGCTGCGTCGCCGCGGACCATCGCAGTGCGCAGGGTTGCCTCGCCAACGACGGTGCCCTCGGTTCGCGACGAGCTCAGGGTCCTCCCGGTGCAACGGGAGTCGATGCGCCGCCTGTGGTTCTCGCGAGACCCCCTGACAGGGAGCGCCGCGACAGAAGGTTCCTCGACATGACGACCGAGCAGTGACACAGCAAAGGAGGAGAAAGACCTTGATGTCGATGAACCAATATTTCCCCAGGAGGGTCAAGAAGTGGATCATGCCGGCTCTTGGCTTGAGCCTGATCCTGGCCCTGGTGTTACCGGTTTCGGCGGTCAGCGCCCAGACGGCCCGCCCACACCACGTCCCAAAGAATTCCCACTCGAGGATCCTCGAGGAAAACATTACCAACCAGCCGAGCTTGAACAACGGCCAGCCGCAGATCGCAGTCAACCCCAGGCACCCGAGGGATTTGGTGTTCCTCTCGACGGCCGACAATGAGGCGGCCGCCGGGCTCGCCGTCTTTCAGTGCTTCCTCGCCTATTCCACCAATTCCGGTCTGACGTGGACCCCTGTGGTTTTGCCGCTTGGCGACGCCGCCGGTTGCGGCAACCCTTCGCTGGCCGTTGACTCGCATGGGATCTTCTATGTCGCTTTCAACCTTTTGGGCGGTACCGCCCCGCTTGCTCCGGGGGTCATCAGGTCGCTCGATGGCGGCCGAACTTGGTCCGATCCCGTGGCCACGCCGCTGCAGGTCGGGGCCAGCCCCAGACTGGTTGTGGACAGCGCCACTGACTACGTCTACGTCGAAAGTTCATCAGCCACGCCCGTCGGGGGCCTTCAGGCCATCTCTATCAGCAAGGACCACGGGCTGACCTGGAGCGCACAGGCCCCCCTGCCTGATGCCACCAATCAAGGCTTAGGCAACCAGATCGAAGTCCACGATGGGATCCTGGCCACGGCAACCGCACTGCAACTCGTCGGGAACCCCCCAACGGGGATCGCGGCGGCGAGCCCGACGTTTTGGGTGAGCTTCGATAACGGGCAGACCTGGACCTCCCACCCCGTCACCGACACCAAGGGCAACCCGGTGGCGCCGCCCACCGGTTCTCTTGTGGCCAATGTGTCAACCGTTGCCGAACAATCAACCACCGACCCCATCCCCTGGGTCGCCGCCGATCCCACCCACCGGGGCCGATTCGCGGTCATGGTGCCCATGGGCGACGACCTCGACGTGTACATCACCAACGACGCCGGCCGCAGGTGGGCCGGCCCGGCGGTGATCGATGCTCCAAATGTGTACAAGCCGTGGATCGCGTTCGGCCCGACAGGACTGCTGGGAGTGGCGTGGAGGACCGCGTCCTCGTTGACTGCCGGGGGCACGCCGCCGGTAATACCGCCTCCGAATGCCACCATCAACGCCTACTCCGCGGTCTCGTTCAATGGCGGCCGGTCGTTCAGCGCGCCTTTGCGGGTCAACCACACCACCGAGCCGGCGGGACAGCGCATAGAGGGCGGCGATAAGTACTCCCACATCGTCTTCAGCGGCAACTACGCCTACGTCACTTGGTCGGACGGCCGAACCGGCAACTGGATCGACGGCATCATGAGCCGAGTGCCCTTGTCGCTATACGCCTGCGGGAGTGGGGGGCACTCCAACCCCGTCCGGCACGGCTGCCGGTCAAAGCCTTGATCTAAAAGCAACTGTGGACCAGCCCGGGGCGTCAGCCCGCCCCGGGCCTTGTGCTCTCGACACCGCGTTTGCAGTTTGGCGGCAAACGGTTGCCGCCATAGCTTTTTGTGTCGGGTTCCACCATGCAGGAGCTGTCAGAGTTCCTACCACCGTGCTTACCCAGTGGGTCCGGGACCGCACCCTGCGGCCGGCGGTTGGCTCTCGAGCGGGTCGTCTACGAACTCACCCGCAACCCAGCCGACCATTTGGCCTGCACGATCGCGGGGCGTTGGTCCCGGGCATGCGAGCTGACGTGAACCTTATCGACCTCGACCGGCTGCGGCTCGGCAAGATGGAGTTCCTCGACGACCTGCCGGGAGGGCCCCCCGGGTAATCCAGCGGACCGCTGGTTATGTCGCCACCATCGTCGCCGGGGAATGCTTCACACAATACACCTCCCCCCTCCACCATCGCATCGCCTAAGTTTCCGTCGCCGATCTACATCCCACACCTGTAACCAAACCCCTGGTTCGGAGGGCCGGGGCTCGGACAACCTGTTCGCCGGCTCGTCAACTCGCTTGCTAACTGCCATGCGCGGCGCGCCCCCTTAGTCCAGACCGGTCAGGACGACGGTAGACGGGTTACGCGTTCAACGGCCGGGCCGACTCGGTCGGCCGCTTTCCGGACGGCGTCTCGGTCGAATCCGTAGAATTCAACAGCAGTGTCGCCCAGGATCCGTTGGGTCTCGTCGATGGTTCGGTCGAAGAAGGTGGCGGTGATCCATTCTGCGGTGTGGGGGAAGGTGCCCTCGCTGTGTGGGTAGTCGTTGCCCCACATCAGCCGGTCGCCGGCGACCTCGATGACGCCTGCCTCGACTTCGTTGCGGCTCATCATGCTGGCACCGATCCAGACGTTGCGGGTGAAATACTCGCTCGGCTTGAGGCTGAGCTTGCTCACAGAGGGGGCCAGGAATCTCGACCCCGAAGTTGTTGGGGTCGCGGCCCATCGCGTCGAGAAGGTCGAGCGTGGTGAGCGTGCCCGGTATCCAGTGGGTTCCTTGCTCGGTCATCACGAACTTCAGGTTGGGGTGCCGCTCGAACGCTCCCCCAAATATCATGTGCCACAATCCACGGTTGGAGTTTGCCGCTCCCTCCAGGATGAACATGGCTTTTCCCGCGTCGGTCATTGCGTAGTCGTCGTAGAGACCGGCCACGGTCGTGTGCTGGTGGGCCGAGACGTCGAGGTCGACGCAGGCGGCCCAAATCCGGTCGTAGTCGTTGGTGAACAACGGCGGGACCGGCGCGTGTGCTCGATCACCGGCACGAGCACTCCCCCGAAGAGGCCCGCGTTGCGGACCCATTCGATCTCGGCGACCGCATCATCGATGTCATTGAGAAGATCTGTGCGATGCCGGCGCGCCGCCCCGGGAGCTCGTGCAGAAATCGACCAGCCAGCGGTTGTGCGCTTTGAGGCCGGCCCAGCGCCGCTCGTACTCCTCGCGTGTCTTGGGTGTGGCTGCCGTGATAACGCCGGAAGGAAAGAATGGGGGTGCCGTGTTGGGGAAGACCACCTCGCCCACCACGCCGTCAGCGTCGAGGTCGCGGATCCGCTCGTCGCTGTCCCAGTTGGTGGTCATCGTCCCGGAGGAGATCCCGATCTTGAGCTCTTCCTCGCTGTGGGTAGAGGCCGGACCGGGATCTATCTCGATCCATTTGTCGTGGTAGGTGGCCGCCCACGCGTCGAACTCATCGTGCCAACGCCGCTCGAGATAGGGCTTGTAATCCCGCACGTCGGCACCAGCATGACAGTCCGACGACACGATCATGTAACGGTCCAGCTTCTGTGGCACGCTCTTCTCCTATCCCTCGGCAAATGTTTCCCGATGACCAGTACTGTCGCAGGACATCGGACTCCATACAATCTCGCGGCGTTGGCGCTGAGGATCTTCTCGGTCGCATCGGCGGGCAATCCTGCCGTGAGTTGAGCAACTATCTGCCGAGAGCGGGGCCACAGCGTCACCGAATGGGGGTGGTCAGTCTAGTACGGGGCCGTATCGGCGAGCCATGGGTAGTCGTTGACTCCACCCGTCCCCGCCGTCTGGGCCACGCATCATCCGCGGTACCCGATCTCTAAACTTCGACGGCACCCCGTCGAAGACATGCGGAGACTCGTTGACGTGACAGTCCGCCGAGATAACCCGTGTGACGGTGGGAGTATTGCTCATGTAGCGCTGATCCCGGTTGTTGTAAACCCGCGTGCGGAGCCTTCGGCTGTCCAGCGGCCCCGATTTCCGTCCACGAGTTCGATGAGTTTCTCCCAGCGTTCGGCGGTTTCCAGGTATTTCAGTTCCACCGTGCTCGTCGCCCGGAACTCCAGGACCTCGACGCCTTCAGGTCCAGCGGCGTAGGTATAGGGGGCGCCGGCGGGCGCGAAAAAGCCGTCACCGGGGCCACGGACCTGGTTCCCCAGCCGCGCCTCCCCCGAGAGGATGTAATACATGCAGTCGGCGTCATGGACATGGCGCGGCAAGACGTAGTTGGACGCGAACCACAAGACCATGAGGCTCTTGCCACCCTTGTCCGGGTCACCGAAGATCAACTTCATCTCCGCCCCAGCGGCGGCATCCCAGCGGGGCAAAGCGCCCATAGCTGCATGGTCCAGGACCGGCCCTCCGAACACTTTCGACGCCAATTCCTCGTCGAAAGGGCGCGCCTCGGCGGCGCGGAAGATCTTCAGGCCCGCCCGCTTGGTTTCCTCAGCCATCACAACCCTCCCTCAGTTCGCCAGCTTATTCAGCAGCTGTGCTTAATTAGATCACTCTTCCGCACATGGCGGTCTCCACAGGTCTGGCCAATTCCTTGACTGAATCGGCCAAGTTCCTGCTCGGGGAGGTCGCTTCGACCGATATGGTGCTTGCAGGTAGGTTCGCCCGGGCATCGATCATTGCGGCACCCTACAAACATGAAGAAGGTCTCCGTCCTATTCGATCCCTTCATGGGGCACCCGCCAGCGAGGTCTTGTGGCCCAAAGTCGGCATCACTACGATCTGGGCGCTGGAGTCCAGGGCGGTTCGGGCGGACGGGGTCGTCACCGCTTGGGTGCGGCCACGGCCCCCAGGCGGCCCGATGGGCGGGTTGCGATCACGTTGGCGAAGGAGACGTCGTTGAGGTTGCTCGAAGGCAAGGTCGCTATTGTCACCGGGGCGGGCTCGGGCGTCGGCCGTGGGGTGGCGGTGGCGTTGGCCCGGGCCGGGGCCCGCACCGTGGTGTCGAGCCGGACGGTGTCTAAGTGCGAGGCCATCGTCAAGGAGATCACCGCCCTGGGCGGCGAGGCCATCGCGGTGGAGTGCGAGGTCAAAAAGCGCCAGCACATCGACGCCACCGTCGGGCGGACCATGGAGGAGTACGGCGGTATCGACATCTTCGTTAACGCGGCCGACGAGATGCTCGTCGACGTGGCGTTCATGGACACCACCGAGGAGATCATGATGATGTCGTGGCGCACCGGGGTCATGGGAACCCTGCTGTTCAGCCAGGCCGTCGTGCCCCACATGCTCGAGCGTCCCAACCCTGACGGCGCCATCGTCAACGTCGCCTCGGGCGCCGGCCTGCTCGCCCCTACTGGCATGAGCGTGTACTCCGCCGCCCAAGAGGCCATCCGCTCGCTCACCCGCAGCGCCGCGGTCGAGCTTGGACCTCTCGGCATCCGGGTGAACGTGATCTGCCCCACCGCATGGTCGGCCAACCTCGACGTGTGGATCGAGCACAACCCCGACCGCGTCGCCGCCTACGAGGCCGCCGCCCCCCTGCGACGCATCGGCGACCCCGTCGAGGACATCGGCGAGGGCGTGGTGTTCTTAGCCGGCCCCCAAAGCCGCTACGTCACCGGCACCACCCTCATGCTCGACGGCGGCCGCACCTACCTCCGCTAAGACCAGCCACCCCACCGCAGTGCACCTCCCGGCGCCAGCCCACCGTCAGGCGGTTCCCACCCCCTAGCTCCCGCCCCGCCCGGACCGTCCATACACTTCAGCCTGCCCAAGGGAAGCACATGCCCAACCAGCGCCGAGCGGCTCGACCGAGCACGAGAGACTAAGATGTCTTACTTAACAGGTCGATTCGGTGCGGGGTAGTCTTGGGGCATATGCTCCGACCGCTACCGCGGACACCGACCCCAGACGAGACCCGCTCGCCCCGGCCCGCCAACCGGGATCGACCCAACTCCAGGGGTGACACCACCCGCCAAATAATCCTGGAGGCGGCCGAGCAGCTATTCGCCCAACGCGGCATCGCCGCTGTCCCCCTGCGAGACGTCGGCCTGGCCGCAGGACAAAGGAACAACGTCGCCGTCCAATACCACTTCGGTGACCGCGAGAGCCTCCTGGTAGCCATCACCTCCTACCGTGCCGCCATCAGCGAGCAAGTCCGAACAGAAATACTCGCTGACCTCCTCGCCCAAGGCCAGCCTCTGAATGTCCACGACCTGGTCAGAGCATTCATACTGTCCCTGGCCGGCCACCTCAAGCAGGGCAACTACTACTTGGCCTTCCTGTCGCGCTACATCACCGAACACGGCGGATACACAGGCCTCGAAGGCACCCTCACCACGAGCACCGTCACCACAATGATAACCCTGCTCTACCGGCTCCTACCCGACTACCCACAAGCCATCCTGTTCGAGCGATGGATGATCATGATGACCTGCACCGTACACACCATGGCCCGCTACCAGACAGCCAAACAGTCAGGCAAGCTAACCGCCCCCCTCGAACAACTCCTCGACGACCTCCAAAACTTCCTGGCCGCGGGAATCGAAACATCACCCCTCCCACCAGCCACCAAAACCCCCAAGCCCGACCGACCCACACGAACCATCCGCCAACCATAACAACGACCAGACCGACACAGCACAACTCCAAGCGTCCACCACCACCTCAGCCGCCAACAGCAACAGCCCAGTAAAGCGACAGCCCTTTCGGGCACGGCCTCAACTGACGGTGTCGGAACGTCCCCCACGAAAGGAGGGTACATGGGAGATCTGGTATCCGCCACTCGGCACGGCTACGTGCTCGTCATCAGGATTCAGCGGGAGGAGAAGCGAAACGCCATCAACCAAGAACTCGCCGAAGAACTGGATCGAGCCCTGAACCTGGTCGAGGATGACGCCGACATCTGGGTCGGCATCCTCACCGGAACGCCGTCGATGTTCAGCTCCAGAAGCGACGTCACGTCCAAGGGCCCGGATCGCAACCAGACGGGGCGGCGAGTATGGCATCATTCGGCGCCAGCACTCGACGCCGATCATCGCCGCGGTCGAGGGGATCGCCCTCGGCGGCGGTCTCGAGATAGTCCTCGCTTGCGATCTCGTCGTCGCATCCCGTGGCGCCCGCTTCGGACTGCCCGAGGTCCGCATCGGCGTCGTGCCGACGTGCGCAGGGTTGTTCCGGGCACCTCGCGCCATGCCCCTCAACCTGGCGCGTGAACTCATTCTGACGGGGGACCCCATCACCGCCGAGCGTGCCTACGCCGTCGGTCTGGTTAACGTGCTCACCGAGCCCGGGGGCGCACTCGATGGGGCGCTCGCTCTCGCCGAGCGCATCGCTGCCAACGCCCCCCTATCGGTCCGAGCCTGCCTCCGTGCCGTCAACGCCGTCGTCGCGTCCGAAGACGATGATGGCTGGTCCGAGACCGAGGGCGCCTTTCGCTCCCTCGCCGGAACCCATGATGCCGAGGAAGGCATCCGGGCATTCCTCGAAAAGCGCGCACCGCACTGGACGGGTCGCTAAAGCCCTGAAACAGGGGATTGGCTCATGCTCGCTTGCGCGCAACGAGTGCGGTCATGGCAGCATGCCCGCGATCGAGGGCTGCTCTAACGGCTGCGAGCCGGCCTTCGGTCAGGAGCCGCTTGGTCGCCGCCACCGCGTGTGGGTCGAGTCTGGTGATGATTCCGCCCGCACGTTCGGTCTCGTCGATCAGGTCAGCGTCGGCCACGACCCGCCATGCCAGGCCCATGCGCAAGGCTGTGGGCGGTTCGATCCACTCGCTGGAAAGCATCGACCACATCGCGTCCCACCAGGATGCCCGAGCGGGTAGCAACGCCGAGCTGCCCACTTCGGGGAGCGATGCCGAGCGCCGTGAAGGGGAGTCGAAGCCGGGCCGACTCGCCGACCGTGGCCCATCGACCGCTTCGACGCTTTGCGTGTCATTCCCGGGATCATGGCCGTCGCGGCCGACTACCTGGATCAGGACACCGCAAACGGCCTCCACCTCGACTACGAACTCGGGTTCGGACCCCGCGACCGCTACCGGTCCGCCGTCGACGACGCCCAGGTCACGGTCAGCCCAGTCAACAGCAGAGACGGCCGTCCAGACTGCGTCATCACCGCCGACCCCGCCGCCTTCTTGCTCGTCGGCTACGGCCGAGTTAGGCAGCGGAGCCAGATCCTGCGAGGGAAGCTACGCGCCGGAGGGCGCCGGCCGTGGCTAGCGCTGCGCTTCTCCTCCATGCTCATCCACCCCTGAGCAGTCCTGCCCAATACCGTCCCCGCCATTTTCCGCACCGCTGGCTGTGTCGGACAGTTCCCACGCGGAGATTATCCGGCCCGACTCCCTTCGGCCATTTAGCCGGGGTGACGGCCATGGCGAGGGTGTCGATCGTGACCAGTTCCCAAGACATGACTTCTCGGCCTTGAGCGAGCCCCCGTTAGACGTTCCCGGTTCCGTCCTCCATCAGACTATTCTTCCCGGCGCCAGTGCACTTTCAATGCCATCTTGACACCGTTGACTTCAGCATCCGGCGCCCGCAATACGAGCTCGTCGGCATTGACCTCGAAGTAGCGCCGCTGGCGTGTTCCGAGCAAGCGCGGCAAGAGACTCATACGAATAACGTGGACAACGTGATCCTCGTACACCTCGTAGTCGGCGCAGTAGTTCACATAGCCAGAGTTCGTGACAGTGTTTCCTAACCCGGTGGCGTCAGCCAGACCCTCAGTCGAGGTACTCGGCCAATCGCTTCGCGAGACCGTAGTCGTCATCCATCCGCCGGGGGTGTAAAGCAGATAGCCCAAGGGGTCCGGCCCGTAAGGGTAGACGACTGTCCCATCCCCAGCCCGGGCAACCATCGAAACCAAACGCCACTTTCCAACCAAGCGATCCCGAGCTGACATGTGCAAAGAATACCACCAGGCGATCGTGCGTATTAGCCGTCACGGTGGTCGCTCAGGCCCGGCTGCGAGCCCAACTTTGCGGACGCAGTCGCCCGGTCTCACTTGGACCTATGTGAGGCCGACTCCAATGCGAATCCCACCTCGTAGCAGCGTTCCTCCGCGAAGTGATGGCCGATGATCTGCAGTCCGACCGGCAGGTCGTGTTCGCCGGTACCACACGGCATGGTGAGAGCCCGGTCGAAGGCGGCCAGAACGTCGGGAGTGCAACCCGAAGGCTCTACGGGCTTCGGGGACAACTCCTATTCGCAGGCCTGATATGCCTGCCTTAGCGGCGCGGAGGTACTCGCTGGGAGAGGGTGTCGCTCTGACCCACTGCGGGTCCCGCCAGTCCGTGCCGGCGATGACCTCCAGCATGCGGGCGTTGTCGGTCACGGTCCGGGTCATTGGACCTATGTGGTCGATCGTGTGGTCCATATAGGTCATCCCATACGACGGGACGAGCCCGTGGGTCGCCTTCATGCCGACCAAACCGCACCAGGCAGAAGGGATTCGAATACTGCCACCTTCATCGCCCCCAAGCGCCACGTCAACCATCCCGCCCGCCACGGCCGCCCCCGAGCCCGAAGACGATCCGCCAGTCGAGTACTTAGGATTGAGCGGGTTGCGGCTTTCTCCAAACGCGGACCCGCCCCCGAAGGCAAGGTCGTCGAGATTGGTCTTCCCCGTGGTCACCGCGCCTGCGTCGAGCAGTCGCTCCACGCCAACTGCGTCCTCGGTGGGGACAACCGCTGGAGTGCGTCTCCCTCCGTTGGTCATAGGAACCCCGGCCACGGCTATGCAGTCTGTGACCCCTACGGCCTTACAGCGAGGAATCTATTCACCACGCCGCTCACCTCGCAAAAACGTATGCAGACATTGTACGGGCCTCCTCGGTTCTAACGGACGACCAGGATCTCTGTGATCGTGCCGTAGCTCAGTCGTCTACGCTTCAAGTTCCTCCAACCAGTCTAAGCCTTCAGCGAAGTAGTAACCATCCTCAGCAGCTCCGTCAACTCCGCCGAGCTGAGGTGCAGATAACGCCAATCCACGTCATTCAGATCATCTAAACTCGGTCAGTAACCGAAATCAACCGACAGCTCTATTAGTGATCATCGTTCTCCTAGCTCTCACGCAGGCCGGGCTTTCAGCTCTAGCGTTTTAGTGTAGCCTCCTACCCATCCGACAAGGCTGCCCCAATCACTACTCTGGCTGTCATGATATCGATCCTCAGCCTACCTCTACAATCTCCGTCCAACCCTGTCCTGTTTATAGACACCCCCGACAAATCTTTCGGGCGAGATTCCATACTTAACCGTGAGCCTAGTTATAGCTAATCAGAGATATGATCAGACCTCTCAGTCCCGTGTTGTTCTATCTCAGCATAAATTCTTTTCTCTTCCATTCGTTCGATCGTACCAGAGCGGTCTCAGAGATGCTTGATGTACATGCCACGAGGCGTCTACTTTTCTCTTCCCCACAGCTTCATCCCGCCTAACTACCTCTAGACCATCTCATATACCAAGTCCATTTCTCATCATCAAGCTATCATTACCTCCCAGAATACTCATGATGTCTTACCTCTATATAGCTGAGCCCATATCTTGTCTGTGACATGCAAGCCAATATTGACATCGTTCACTCAGATCTCTTCCATACCGAACTCTCTATCTAAAACCTTGATACACCCCACAGAGACAGATCTCAATCTCTCTCACAGTAGCTTCTGCTTCGGGGAGTAATACCCCACGTATCTACCGAGAGTATATCTCACGCTCTTCAGACAGTCGTCTCGTCTGAATCCTCCACCATTTCATCTCGCTTTACTCTCCCTCGAAGCCGCTAAAGCGAGCTAGTCTCTCATCGCATTAAACACTGACTCACACCTATATCCTCACTTCAGCCCGTTATTGCTACACCAAAGATTTCCGATCCATATTCTACATCCACTTCTTTCTCAAGCGTATTCAGATACACCAGGACTACCCTCGACAGCATAGCCCAGCTCAATTTTTAGTAAAAATATCTCTCAAATAACTCCTCTAACTTCACCTTGTATCAGCCCTCTGCTAGCAGATAACCACTCATCTTCCAATTAAAGTTTTCAACTAATATATCGCTTTCCCTAGCTTGTCTCAATAATCACTTCTACTGACCTTCTGACACACCTTGAACTGAATCCACCTATAAACACCTCTCTGCCATCTTTCGAATTGGACACCATTATCGTCCCCCACGTTGCTACCCTATTACCACTTTTCCAGCCGCTATCAAAATACCACTCCAAATCTCATCCCTTCTCGTCATCTATATTTCTCCTGTAAGAATGAACTCTCCTGCCTAGTGTTTTCTCTTACCTCTAACTATAAATTATCTCCACTCATCTAAATATTAACTTCTTTTTCCTATATCCTCACCAATAATCTTCACTCTTCCTATTCAATTCAAATTCTACCTTTTTACCTTCTAACTCCACCTCTAACTTCTCGACAGATTCTGCCCACCTGATTGACGACATATTAACTCCATCGAATCTTCACCTCTCATATTGATATCCTAACCGTGAATCGCTTCGTGTCTATGTCCAGCTCCCTCTCTTCACCTAAGCTACTGCTATCTATCTTGCTCTCCTCTATATACTTTAACACAATTCTACTCATCTGTGATCCTGAATATGCACTTCTTACAATGTCCCATAGAAGCCTATACTTCTAGTCTTCCCAGAGTTAACTACTCTATCAGCTCCCATAATCACTCACTATATCCTCAGCGTTTATCTATCCTCATATTCATCCCAAACTTCTCCCTCTGTTCACCTATCATCCTCCTTTGTGATTTTAGCCCTATCCATTTCCCTGTTATGCTTTTGTGAACTCAGACAAGTGAATTATATATACCTTACGCCTATAGATACCGCCATCGTAACACCTTCTGTACCGTGCAGCCGTTCGCTTTCATTATTCTCTTCCTGACTCTCTTTCTCGCTAAGTCTGTTTAGCGTTCTAAAAGCTCATCTCAATTTGTACGTGCCACCAGTGTCGTGGTTCCTTCCATTTGCCTACAGTCCTTATCGTCTACATCTGTCCTCTGAAGCCTAGTTTGCTCTTGATCTACAACAAATAAATACTCGATGCAGATCTGATTACACATATCTAACTTCACCTATCATAGTCTACTTTCCTACTCTTCTACACCTACCTCTCCCATATTTCTTCCACAGCTAGAATAGCAGAGCTTCTCCAACTGAGCGTCATATACCACTTCTATCAGATCTTCATCACCTTCCCCCTCTAGCTATAGATGCTCTAATCCTACACAGCTCTCATTTTTCTCGCTAGCCAGATCCTAGCTCATCCTTGCTGACCTACGTTACCTCTGTCTTCTACCTATAACCCTACCTTCTTACCAAAATCTTCACTACTCTCTACTTTCTCTCTATCTACCTATCTTATCTCAGATCTGCTGCGTGGACTAGCCCTAGCTCGGGCTTGGGCTCATCTTCCCGCCGCTGGCCTAGCGCTTCTACCGCTCAGTACGCTGCAGATCTTCGCAGTTTTAGCTAGAAGATATACCCTACTAGAGCCTTTATTACCAGCTCTAGCATACCCTCAACTCATCGCAATCTCTGAAGCCTACCTCACTCACCTATCATTATCTGTGGAGTCGAGTAACAGAAGACTCTACGCCTCTTCTCGCAGTATATCTACCTATAACATCTTCCCCAGCGTCTAGCTCTAGCACTAGCTCTATATCCTTCGCCTTCACTTCTACTATATATACCACACTACGACTATATCCAGAATATAGTGATCTTTCCACTCTATCCTGCCCGCCTTTGAACTTGTCTACTATCTTCTTGATAGCATTCGTCTTCTCTCTTCTCTAATAGTCACTCACTACCACGCTCTATTTCTACTTTAGTCTAGGCGCGAGGCTCATCCCGATCGCCGCCACGTTCTAACTCGCGGCGGTGATCTGCCGCCCCACCGGTCCCCGGAGGCCTTCTTCAGATCTCGGCTCCGCTTGCGACCCGATAGGAGCTCTATCACGACCGTCCCATCCTTGAGCATGGTACGGGTCGCTCCGTTAGCACGGCCGATTCCCCTAATCCGTGTTGGACTGCGACATTTGCTGCGGCGTCCTCCGGTCCCAACCGACTTCCCACGAACGCTGATGGGCGAGCCGGAGAGTCTGCATGAGCGTGATGGGACACGCGACGGAAGCGAGAAGCGCTGACCTGGTGCGTCGCCCACTTGCACTGCTCGATATTCGGGCGCGCAGTTCTGTAACTGTTTGATCACACGGACACCAGTCCCTCCGACGGACAGGTGCAATCCTCTTGAGGTGGGCTTCGCTCGCGGCCGGGCACTCTGGACCAGCGTGGCTGGAGCCGCGGCGTGCTGGGCCGCTGGTGTCCCATGGCCCAGGCGTTCTATTCTCACGCCCGTCACTCCTGTTCTCGGGGACGGCAGCGCCCTTTGACCGCTCCGCAGTGCCGACCACATGACCTTCGCGTCTGTCGCCGACCGAACCTTACCGCGGCCGGGTCAGACGACGTCGACGACAACTTTGACGGCGCCCGATTGGCGGTCGCCGGCCACCCGGAACGCCTCGGCGGCGTCCTCCAGCGGGAACCGATGCGTGATCAACGACGTGGCGACTTCGGGTCGTGACGCCAGCATCTCAGCCGCCAGCCGCATCTCCCGCTGTCCAGCATGCCCGCAGTAGCTCAGCGAAGCGATGAGTGTGATCTCCTTGGTGAGCAGCGAACTGAACGGAACCTGGAGAGAACCGGATACCACCCCCAAGACGACGACTGTGCCCCCCGGCTGGGCCAGCTCCACACACCGCTGGATGGAGCTCGCCGAACCGGCGGCCTCGACAACAACGTCGTAGAGACCGGCCGGCTCGCCCACCCCGAACCGCTCGCGGATGGCGTGTTGGTGCGGGTGACGGGCCACGAGAGCGACGTCGCCCGCACCCTGCGCCTGGGCGGCCACAGAAGCCAGCTGGCCGATCGAACCTCCCCCCACCACCGCGACCCGGCTCTCGGGCGACGTCCCGCCGATCCGCACCCCATGCCAGGCCACCGACGCCGGCTCCACCAGCGAGGCGCTCGCCATGTCGAGGCCGCTTGGGAGCTCGATCAGTTTGTTCGAGGGCACCCGGAACTGCTCTACCATGCCCCCGTCCTGCATGATGCCCAGAGCCATCTTCGTCGCTTGGTGGCAGAGGTTGTTCCGCCCCTCTAGACAGAACTCGCACTCCCCGCACCCGAACATACCCTCGACCGACACCGGCGTTCCGTCCGCCCGCACCCCTGCCAACTCGTGCCCCAGGATTCGCTCGGTCCCCATGGCCAGATAGTTCAAGTCCGACGCGCAGATTCCCGCCACCCGCATAGAGATGATCTCCCCACGTCCGGGTGGGTCGTCCACCTCAACCAACCGCGGCCTGCCCTCGTGACCCCGCACCGCCCTCATCACGTCACCTCCTCGATGACCCACACCGTAGTTCGACGATCGACGCGCCGAGCGCTCGATCTCGAGTTCCGTGGGACGGCTACGTTGCGGTGTTGACCGCCGCCGGATGCTCCGCGCCGCCGGGAATGAAGTACACCTCGTCGACGTCACCGTCGACCGCGAGGCGGCCGTGGTGGGGCGCGGGGAAGTGGGCTGGGAACACGAATGCTTCTTCGTCGAGGACCCGCTTGACCAAGGCTTTTCGGGTGGCGATGGCGGTCTCCAAGTCGTCACAGCCGGACAAATGCAGCTCCGGTCGAGTCAGCTGCGCCGGGTGATGGAAGGCGTCGCCAGTGAAATACGCCCTGCCGCCGGCGGAGATGACACGGAGCATGGCGTGGCCAACAGTGTGGCCTGGGGCCGGCTCGATCGTCATCGAGGAAGAGATCTCATACGGGAGCGTGATGATCCGAGCCTGGCCGGCCTCGACGACCGGGCGCACGCACTCGTCGAACACGTCGGGGTTGAAAGTGTTGCTATGGCGCACCGGGTTGGCGCTGTCCCATCGTCGATACTCCTCACTGGCGAAGAGGTAGTCGGCGTTCGGGAAGGTCGGCACCCACTGCCCGTCGGCCTGCATGGTGTTCCACCCGCAGTGGTCGTGGTGCAGGTGGGTGCAGAACACCATGTCGACGGCCTCGGCCGGCGTACCCAGGTCGGCGAGCCGCTCCAGGTAAGGAGTGTCGAGATCGTCGAAGTAGGGGCCTCTTCCTTGACGGCCGTTGCCGGTGCAGGGGTCGATGAGCACTGTGAGCCCGTCAACGCCCACGATCCAACTGTGATTCGAGAACTGGAACGTCATCGATTCCCGGTCGAGGAAACCGCCCGGCAGTGGCGCCACTCGTCGGGCGATAAAATCCTCGTCGTCGGTGAGCGTGTGCAGGGGGACAGGCAGAGTGTGCTCCTCGACACGGTCGATGAGCGCGGTTCCGACACGAAGGGTTCCCATACCGACCGAGGGTAGCAATCCGCTGCAAACCCGGATTACATAGACCTCGCTCCGGCCGTCGGCCACTCTCGGTCTCGATCTGGCCGCGCCGGTCGCTCGAGCGCAAAGGTCCCATCCTGCCTCGATCATTGATCGATTAGTGGGCTTCTGTGTCGACGCCCTCGCTGGAGCGATGCGGGCGCTCCGGGCATGGTTGGGGTCGCGCCTCGGCCAGCGTGTTGTTCACTTTTGATCCGGATCTCACACGTTCGGGCACTACTGTTTTGCCGCTTACGGATGAATGCTATCTCAGCCCAGTAGGCTCATTGATTAGGAGGTGCAGCGGGGAAGGAGCACGATGTTAGATTTAATCGTCAAGGATGCAACCATCGTCGGCGGTACCGGAGGAGGGAAGCGACAAGGCAATATCGGCGTAAGTATGGCAGGATAGTCGGTGTTGGTGCAGTCGACGACTTGGCGGAGAGGACGATCGACGCCACCGGCCTTGTCGCGTGCCCGGGCTTCGTCGATGTTCACACTCACTACGACGCCCAGGTCTTCTGGGATCCGCTGTTGTCACCCTCGACTCTGCACGGTGTGACGACGGTGGTCGGAGGTAACTGTGGTTTCACGATCGCGCCCATGGAGGAGGCGGATGGCGATTACTTGATTCGGATGCTGGCGTTTGTGGAGGGCATGCCGCTCGAAGCGCTTCGGACGGGAGTCCCGTGGGGGAGGTGGCGCACCTTTGGTGAGTGGATCAGCCTGTTGGAGGGGCAGGTGGGCCCGAACGTGGCCTTCATGGCAGGGCACAGCACCATCCGGCGGCTGGTTCTGGGTGAGGACGCCCATGCGTGTGAGCCGACCGAAGGTCAACTGGTGGCGATGGAGCGCCACCTGCGTGAAGCGTTGGAGGCCGGGGCCCTTGGGCTCTCGTCTTCGAACGGAAAGAGCCATCTTGACGGGGACGGCAACTTTGTCCCGTCAAGGTGCGCGGGCGACCCGGAGTTCGAACGGCTAGCGTCGGTTGTCGGCGATTTGCCTGGTACGAGCCTGGAGTACACCCTTTCAGCAGCCCGGTTGGCGACGCCGAGCGGATGATCGCTATGTCCCGGGCCGGGAAGCGGCCCCTTAACTGGAATGTGCTCGTCGTCACTGCGGCGCGGAGCAGTGCAGTCGA
>CAWAPS010000033.1:0-7942 GCA_963783945.1 uncultured Actinomycetota bacterium | reverse complement strand
ATGCGGCTTGATCGCTGGTTCGTAAGGTGGATGACGGCGAGCGCACCGTGGACGGCCTTCCCGAGCAGGTTGAGACCGGAACGAGGAAGGGAGACCAAGCGGGTGGCCACGCCGGATGAGGTGGTTGTGTGGGTTGGGCTGGATGTCGGCAAGGAGGAGCACTATGCCGAGGTCCTCGACGACCGAGGCGAGCGGATCTTCGCCCGCAGCTTGGTCAATGACCAAGCCGCCCTCGAGGGGTTGCTGGACCGGGCCGCCGAGCACGGCACGCCCGGATTGGTGATCGACCAGCCCGGCTCGAT
The DNA here is from genome assembly GCA_963783945.1 of uncultured Actinomycetota bacterium. Classification (GTDB taxonomy): domain Bacteria; phylum Actinomycetota; class Acidimicrobiia; order Acidimicrobiales; family Palsa-688; genus CAWAPS01. The sequence goes on along the minus strand of CAWAPS010000033.1, from coordinate 7,640 downwards.
CGCTCAGCTCGCTCTGGCCGTGGCTCGAAGCCGAAAGCTGCCGGTGGCTTATGTGCCGGGGCTGGTCATGCGCCGGGCCGCCGATCTGTATCCGGGCGAGGCCAAGACTGACAAACGCGACGCCTACGTGATTGCCGATACCGGCCGGACCCGACGCAAACAGGTGCACTGGCTTGATGCCGGCTCCGACGAGCTCCTCGAACGCCTTCGAGTCCTCAACGGTTTCGACATCGACCTGGCAGCGGACCAGACCCGACTGACCAATCGGTGCCGCGATGCTCTGACCAGCGTCTCACCGGCTCTGGAGAGGGCGTTGGGGGCCCGCTTGCACCAGGCCGGGGTGCGGGACCTGCTGGCCAAGTACCCGACCCTGAGCGCCCTGCAGAGCAGCGGGGAGAAGCCGGATATCCCGCACGGTCAAGGTCCGCTCCCCCCGCCTGGCCGTCAAGATCGTCGACGCGGTCATGGTCGCCCTCGACGCCCAGACGGTGACGGTGCCGGCCGAGACCACCATCGGGCGGGTGATCGCCGAGCTGGCCGTCGAGCTCGACCGGATCTTCGCCCGCCGCGATGCCCTCGCCGCCGAGATCGAGGAGGCGTTCCTGGCCCACCCTTTCGGTGAGCTGCTCTCGTCCATGCCCGGGATAGGTCCGCGGACCGGGTCGACGATCCTGGCCGAGATCGGCGACGGCACACGCTTCGCGGACGGCGACAAGCTGGCCTCTTACGCCGGACTGGCCCCGGTGACACGCCAGTCCGGCAAATCGATCAACGGCGAGTCCAAGAGCCGACGCGGCAACCACCGGCTCAAGAACGCCATGTTCCTCGCCGCCTTCGCCTCGCTGCGCGCCCCGGAGTCCAAGGCGTTCTACGACCGAAAACGAGACGAAGGCAAACGCCACAACGCCGCGGTCATCTGCCTGGCCCGCCGCCGCTGCAACGTCATCCTCGCCATGCTCCGCACCCAGCAGCCCTACCAGGCCGGCGGCGTGCAGCCCCGAAGTAGCACAAGCCGCATGACCCGACCAGAAATCCTCCCCCAAGGCCTTGACAAGAACATGGGGACACCTCCCCCGGTTTTCGTGCCGCGAGGGACGAACCCGAGTTCGCGAAGTTGGAACGGGATGGGCCGCTCGACCAAAGTTATCGTGGGCGCGAGTCGAATGACCACGAGGCTATGATGACGTCGTGGGAGGAAGCTTATGAGGGTTTGGTCGACACCGCAGTTCGAGGTCGACATCGACGACATCACCTTCGTTGAGCACGGATCGAGGCCGCTTCTGGCCCGGGTGATGCTTCCGCGCGCCCGTGGGCCTTTCCCCGCAGTTGTGTCAGTTCACGGGGGTGCGTGGTACGAGAACGACCGGACGCACCGAAACGTCACTAAGCGAGAATTGGCGCGACGAGGGATCGTTGTGGTTGCGATCGACTTCCGGATGCCGCCGGAAGCTTCCTATCCGGCAGCTCTGGCTGACATTAACTTTGCAATTCGCTGGGTTAAAGCGAACGCGGAGCGGCTTCGCACTTCGCCGGAAGCCGTGGGAATTCAGGGCGAATCGAGTGGCGGCCACCTTGCCGTGCTGGCCGGGGTCCGCCCCGCAAGACCAGCGCTATTGTGCTATTCCTAATCCACAGGGTTGGCCTGCAGTAGATGCAAGGGTGGGCTGGGTCGTTTCATTCTGGCCAGTTATCAGCCCGCTGGGCCGCTATCGGTATGCCACAGAGTTGCTGAGCCGGGGTGAGCTGCCCGGAATGACGGATTTGGTGCTGCCCGGTCACGAGCAGTTCTGGATCACGGAGGAGGCGATGTCCGAAGGCGATCCAGTGTTGGCGTTGGAGCGTTGCGAGCAGCTTCAGCTCCCGCCGACCATATGCTTCCAAGGGCCGAATGATCTGGGCCACCCGATCACTCACCTTCGACGCTTCGTTGAGCTCTATCGCCAGGCGGGTGGATCCATTGATCTAGAGTTGCCCGATGTCCCCGCTGGCGGCAATCTTGGTTTCACCATAGAGGACGATCCAACCGGACCGGTCGCTACGGCCGTAATGGCGCGTATTGCCGAATTCGTCAACAAATGCAGTGTGCCGTGAGCACGCCGCCGGCACACAAACGGCCGGACCAGCGAGGAGCGACTCGTCCTGATCTCCACCGACGGGCACTGCGGCCGACATCTTGGATTACAAGCCGTATCTCGAGAAGCGCTACCACGACGAGTTCGATGACTGGGCGGCGAACTATTACGATCCCTGGGGGAGGTCGAGCTGGATCGCCCACCGAATCAGCGCAGAGGGACAGCCTCGTTCAACGCTCCCCTCAGTTGGCAAAGCGCCGAGCGACTGACCTATACCGAGGAACAGGGGATCGCCGCCGAGGTGCTGTTCCCCAACACTGCCCCGCCGTTCATTCCCTCAGGTTCGATCAGCGCCCCGGCTCCGCGCACCCGGGACGAATACGAGCACCGTATGGCGGGTCTGCGAGCCCATAATCGGTGGCTGGTTGAGTTTTGCGCCAATGCACCGGGTCGGCGCGCCGGGATCGGACAGATCTTCCTCGATGACGTCGACGCTGCGATCGAGGAGGTCCGGTGGGCCAAGGAAGCCGGATTGATGGGCATTCTTTTGCCCGGGGACCACACTCTGAAGATGACCAACCTGTACTACCCGCGGTATGACCCGCTTTGGGAGGTGTGCGCTGACCTCGATGTGCCCGTCCACCGTCACGGAGTGACTCAATGTGAATCTGCAGCTGAGGGTGGCGACGCGGCGCCTTGGATAGGCAGCCTGGAAGCGGCGTTTTACCACACCCGGGCAATACCTCATATGATTTGCACAGGAGTGTTCGAGCGTTACCCGAGACTAAACTTCGTGACGACCGAAGCGCTTGCTACCGCCGGGCTGCCAAAGTTTCTTGCCGGTCTCGATCGCATGTACGAAAGCGCCCGCGACGGTCTCACCTTCGACGCACAATCTACAGCTGCGGCACGAAAGCTGACTCGGGAGCCCAGCGAGTACTTCGCTTCGAACTGCTTCCTCGGTGGTCCCCTCGACCTTCGGGCCTCATACGACGCGGGGACGCCGAACCTGATGTTTGGCGCCGACCTTCCCCACGGGGAGGGCACCTGCCCTTACACCCTCAAAGCCCTTCGGTGCATGCTGGCCGGCCTGTCCGAACGGACCGTCCGGAACATCATGTCGCTAACCGCGGCAGATGTCTACGGCTTCGATCTGGATCTCCTCACCAAGGTAGCGACCCGCATCGGACCCACGTACGAACAGATTGATACTCCCCTGCCAGTATCCGAGTGGCCAGAGTTCCCCCGGACCACCCGCTGTCCCACGTTCGCAAGGGGAGCCCGACTCGTCGATCCGCTGACACAGGCGTCCTCGTAGCGGATGTTCTCTGGGGATTGAGACGGCCCGGACGGTGTAGTGAAACCTGAACACCGCTTAAGTCGACCCAAAGGCGATTGTGGAATTGGCTGGGGAGGTTGTCGGCCGCCGGGATCAGCTGTAGCTGACCTACCCCGGAGTCGGGGGCTGGCGTCGTGGTGGTTATCGATAGCGGCCGCCGGCCGCCCGCGTGGACTCGTGAACCCTTCCAGGGCTCCGGCACAAGGAGTCCCCTGAGCAGACCAGGCGCTATGAGTGGTGTACGGACCGAACACCGACTTGGTGAGCGCCTCCGACAGCAAAACGATTGCTTCCTCACCACCTGCACGAAACTGGCGCCATAGGCCATGATTTGGTTGATCGGATAACGAGTGAGGATCAACTCTGCTGCCCAAATGTAGAGGCAGGATTGGGTCCTCGGTAGTCCATTCGGTAGTCGGTTTCACCGACGCCGACGATCGCCACCATTGGCGATAGGTCGCGAGATGGCCTGATGAAGCCAGTGGTCATGACACTGTCCACCTTCTACGTTCCTCTCCCCCGGTCACGGCTCCCATGATCGGCGGTCCGCTAACCTCCGAGTCTCTGCACCTTCCGCCAACCCCACACCCGCTGCGGCCGAGAACACCTGGTTGGACGAATGACGAAGGCGCTGCTGGGCGAGGTCAACCCATCACGAGGGCGTCGGCGCGGCCGTCGCCCGCGTGAGCGACCATCTCGGGTGCATCGACATGCTGATCGACAGCATGGGGGACTCCATCGAGCGGCCGCTTGCCGGCTCTGCTGATGAGGCCACGGTCATGGGCGATGCGTCGCTCGAGCTGACGTTGGACCCCAGCCGGCGGTCGGCCATCTTGTGCTGTCGAGCGGTGGGGCCCGATGGTGATACGCCAAGGCGGTGGGAGGTGATCACATCTCGTCCATCAGCGCCGTCCGGGCAAGGGCCGGATCCTGTACACCGCGGGCAAGGCCGGCATGATCGGGCTCACCACCGCCTTGGCAGCGTTGACTTGCTCGATCTCGCCGGTCAGCCGTGCTGGCTGCGGACACGCCCAATGGCGACGATCACCCGGACGATCCTGGAGAACACCAGGGCGATCACCCGTTTCGACCCAGGCACACTCAGGCCGGGTCAGATGCCGTAGTCCGGCCGAAAGCGGACAGTGATTCCGGGGGAATCCGGACACTGGTTCCGGAGGATTCCGGACACGCGTTCCGGCTGATTCCGGACGGCTGAGAGAGAGGGGGGTCTTTCCCCCGGCACGGTGGGTGCGCGTCTGGGTCCACCAAGGCGGCACGCGGCCCCTTGAGGATGACGAGTTTCGCGCTTGTCATTCGAGGAGGAACCGCGTGCCAAGGAGGAAGCTACCCGTGCGCAAGATCAACGAGATCCTGAGGTTGAGAGCTCAGGGGATGTCCGTTGCCGACATCGCCACCAGTACTGGGGCGGGGCGGACGACGGTTTATGAGTACCTGGCCCGGGCCGAGTCGGCCGGGCTCGGCTGGCCGCTGCCCGAGGGCGTGGATGAGGAGGCTATCGAGCAGAAGCTGTTCCCGCCGCCGTCGGCGGAGCTGGCCGCCCGCCGGCCGGTGCCGGAGTGGCGGCAGGTACACCGCGACTTGAAGAAGAACAAGCACGTAACGCTACGGCTCATCTGGCTGGAGTGGCGCGAGGACAACCCAGACGGGTGGGGTTACAGCCAGTTCTGCTGGCATTATCAGCAGTGGCTGGCCGGCCAGGACGTGGTGATGCGCCTGTCGTATGTGGCCGGGGAGCGCATGTTCGTCGACTTCTCGGGCGACACCACCGGCTGGGTCGATCCTGACTCCGGCGAGGTGCGCAAGGCCGAGGTGTTCGTGGCCGTGCTGGGCGCCTCGGGCATGCTCTACGCGGAGGCGACCAGGGGCCAGGACCTGGGGTCGTGGGTGGCGGCGCACATGAACGCCTGGGAGGCCTATGGGGGTGTCAGCACCCTGACCGTGCCGGACAACCTCAAGGCCGGGGTGACCAAGGCTTGCTATTACGACCCGGAGATCAACCCGTCCTATGGGGAGCTGGCCTCCCATTATCAGACGGTCGTGTTGCCCACACGGGCCGCCCATCCCCGCGATAAGGCGGCGGTGGAGGCCGGTGTCTTATCGGTCGAGCGGTGGGTTCTGGCCCCGCTTCGCAACCGGCAGTTCTTCTCCCTGGCCGAGCTCAACGAGGCGATCGCTCAGCGGGTGGCGTGGCTGAACGCCCGGCCGTTTCGGGGAGAGCCGGCGAGTAGGGCCGAGCTGTTCGCCGAGCTGGAACGCCCGGCGCTTCAGCCGTTGCCGGCACACCGTTGGGAGCTGGCCGCCTGGAAGAAAGTGACGGCGAACATCGATTATCACGTCGAGTTCGACCGCCGCTACTACTCGGTGCCATACCGCCTGGTCCGCCAGAAACTCGAGGTGCGGGCCACTCGGGACACGATCGAGGTGTACAAGGCGGGCAAGCGGGTCGCCTCTCACGCCCGCGAGTACGGCCGGCGCCGCTATGTGACCGACCCCGAGCACATGCCGGCCGCTCACCGGGCGCACGCCGAGTGGACCCCGTCGCGGCTGGTCCGCTGGGCGGCGACGGTCAGCCCGGCCACGGCCGCTTTGGTGGAGAAGATCCTCGAGTCCCGGCCCCATCCCGAACACGCCTACCGGGCTTGCCTTGGGATCATGAACCTGACCAAACGCTACGGGCCCGAGAGGGTCGGAGCCGCCTGCGAACGGGCGCTTGTCACCGGGGCGGTCAGCTACAGCTCGGTCAAGTCCATCCTGGCCGAAGGCCTCGACCGGCTCCCCCTCAACCAACAACAGCAGCTGCCTGTCCCGCCGGCCGCTCATGAGAACCTGCGCGGCGCCGACTACTGGGCCGATGGCACCGCCACCAACAGCGAGGAGGTGCCGGGCTGATGCTCGCCCACCAGACCGTCACCAAACTTTCCGACCTCGGACTCCAAGCCATGGCCGCCGCCCTGGCCGACCAGCTGACCACACCCGGACCGTGGACCGACCTGGCCTTCGAGGACCGATTGGGCCTGCTGGTCGACCGCGAGGCCGACGCCCGTGACAGCCGGGCCCTGGCCCGACGGCTCAAGGCGGCGAAGCTGCGCTACCCCGCGTCTGTCGAGGACCTCGACCTTCGCTCCCCCAGAGGCCTGGACCGCTCCGTGATCGCCCACCTGGCCGGCGCATCATGGGTGACCAACGCCCACAATCTGGTAATCACCGGACCCACCGGGGTCGGCAAAAGCTGGCTGGCCTGCGCCCTCGCCAACTCAGCGCTACGAGCGGGGCATACCGCCTACTACATACGAGCCGGCCGGCTGGTCGACGACCTGGCCATCGGCCGCGCCGACGGCCGCTACGCCCGCCTCCTCGCCACCCTCGCCCGGGTGTCACTGCTGGTCCTCGACGACTTCCTGCTCACCCCCGCATCCCTCGAGGCCTGCCGGGACCTCCTCGAGGTCATCGAAGACAGAGCAGGACGCCGCTCCACCCTCGTCGCCAGCCAACTACCAGTCGACAACTGGCACGCCGCCATGGCCGACCCCACCCTCGCCGAGGCCCTCCTCGACCGGCTCCTCGCCGCCTCCCACCGCATCACCATGAAAGGCCCCTCCATGCGGCGACAACAACCAGACCAGCAATGATCCTCCTCCTCGCCGTCATCGTCGCCGCCCGCGTCTTCATCGGCGCCGCAGAGACGGCCGGCATCAACGCCCTACTCCAAGACGTCTCGACCGTCGGCGACGATCCCGTCTCACGACCACCCCGTCCCCGCAGCCGGGGACCGCCCCCCGCACCCGGCGATGGCAACGTGCCGGACGACGAGAACCCCCCCGGCCGAGGAACCAGTCCCATCCGCTCACCAGCCGTCCCATCCGCCCACGACCAAGCCCTGTCCACCCCACCGAACCCTCGCCGTCCGGCCACGCCACCCCGGAAATCACACCAACCAACAAGCCGATCATGTAGAACAGACAACGACGACACCTCGACCGTCGTCCTGCAACTTCACAACCGAACGACCACGACGCCAACCGCCATCTCAGCTGTCCGCAATCAGCCGGAACGACAGTCCGGAATCAACCGGAACAGCTGTCCGCAATCACCGGAATACGCAGTCAGATCAGCAACCCGGCGGCAGGGTAAGTCCCCCAGGAAAATCTCCCCGAGGCTGGACACACCCTGGCATCGATGATTTTTTCGGGGGGTGAGCAGGCGCGCAG
>CAWAPS010000032.1:0-1172999 GCA_963783945.1 uncultured Actinomycetota bacterium | reverse complement strand
ATAGTTGGCGTACTGCTTGAGGTTCGCCAGCATCCGTTTGGCGGAGGCGCTCGGATGTGTCAGGTCGATCACCGCTTCCGTGTAGTCACCCGAAAGCGCGCTCAGGGCGCCGGGGTTGCTCAGCACGCTGTCGTCATAGGCAACCGGCGGCGAGATGAGCGCTTTGGCCCTGCTCGTCTTCAAGTCCTGGGCTATGGCGATCTCGGAGGTTAGCAGCATCGGCACGTAGACGCGATCACAACCAGCCGCCTTGACGGCCAGGACGACCGAGGTGAAGTCGTTGACACCGAAGCCGATGGTGTTGTTGTAGCACTTGGAGATGCCGACCTGGGCGGCTAGCTGGAAAGTCTGGTTGGCCTCCTCGGTGACCGACGGGATCTCGTAACCCACCTGGGCCAGCTCCTTAAGGCCAATCACCTTGAAGAAGTTGATCCTGTCGGTATACGTGTAGGACCGCCCACCGATCGGGGTCTCGACCGGAGCCGTGATGCTGAACATATTCGGGCTGGTCCCCCATTCAGGGCCGTCGACGGAGTCGCCGGCAGCCGGGATCCCGGCCTTGGTCAAGGCGGTCACCCCGGCGAAGGTCAAGGAGCTGATATCCAGGACGGCCCGTGGGATAGCCAAAATGGCTGCCTTTCTCCCAGTTCAGAAACCTAACGGTACTTTGCCGTGGCGCTAGCCCAGTAGCCGCATGCATGCCGGACCGCGCCGAGGTTCCTACAGACGAAGCGGGCCCGAGCTCCGTGGTCCGGCCGGGCCTTGACGGAATCACGAGCGGCTCGAGTACGACCTCCGGCGGGATCCGATCCGTGGTGCAGATCGGCGGCAGCGGCGACCGAACGGCATGCCCCAGCGTGGACTCGGACACCCGACTTCCTGAGCCGTCGGGCCCTCTTTCACTGAGTTGCCACGTCAGATCAGCTTGTACAGCTTGGCTGCGTTCTCCCACAGGATCTTACGCTTGTCCTCTTCGCCGAACGGGGTGAACCACTCGTCGGTCAGGGACTTGGAGTTGGGCCAGGTGGTCTCCGAGTGCGGGTAGTCACTGGCCCACATGATGTTGTCGATCCCGATGTGCTCGCGCTCGCGCAGGCCGACCGGGTCCTCCATAAACGTGGCGAACACCTGCCGGCGGAAGTAGAAGCTCGGTGGCTCCTTCAGCTCGCTCTTGGTCCAGTGCCGGTGCTTCTCCCACAGGTGGTCCGTGTAGTACTGGAAGAACGAGCATCCAGCCGATCTGGCCCTCGACCGCCACGAAGTTGAGATCGGGGAAGCGCTGCATCACCAGGCCGTGGATCAGCTCGGACAGCGATTCCGCCATGGTCAGTTTGCTCATCACCAGGCCGGTCATGAACCGGGGGGCGCTCTCGTAGATATTGACGGTCGGGGTTCCGGGTCGACGACCGCCCACGTGCAAACCGACCGGGAAATCGGCATCGATGAACGCCTGCCACATTGGGTCCCACTTCGGATTGCCGTAGTCGTCGTCGGCGGCGGGGAACAGCGGGATGTAGCCGCTGGCCAGACCGGGCTGTGCAGCGGCGAACTGGATCTCCTCGACGGCCCGCTCGGGCGTGTCGATGGGAATGGCGGCCACCCCGAGCAGCCGGTCGGGGGCATGGCTCGCATAGTCGGACAACCATCGGTTGTACCCACGAACGCTGTTCAGGCGCAGATCGGCATCCTGGGACACCAGCGGGCCGCCCACGTAGAGCACCTCGGCATCCACACCGTCGAGGTCCATATCCTTGATCCGCTCGGTCGCATCCCAAGCGCCAGGCCGGCTGTCATTCATCCGGCGCAGGTTCAGGGAGTAATCCTCGGGCTTCTTGCCCGCCAGGTTGCTCAGCCCCAAGATCGGAGTCCGCGACCCCTCGAACACCCGGAAGTCCCCCTCCTCGGCGTGCTCGATAATCGGAGCCCGATCCCGGAACTCAGGATCTAGGTACGTCTGCCAGGCTTCATCAGGCATGCTGACATGGGAGTCAGATGAGATGAGGCGATATTCGGTCACGATGTCTGCCTTTCTCCGCCGCCTGTCGACGACGGCATGCTGAACAAGATTCGGGTCTCATGATTGGAAGTTGCGGCCGGACACGGAGTCAGCCGCAAGGCGCCCCTGGTGGCTGCGGGACCGGTCTTGTTCTCGAGGGGGCACCTGTGAGGCAATCGGCAACAGCCCCCCCACCAGCGGCCCCTCGCCAGCCTGCAGCTCGCTGTGCCGACCAGACGAATTTTCGGAACGTCGACCCAGTCTCTGCGAGGCGGCCCATGCTTTCGCGCCGGTCCTGCTCCTGGCTGACGTTGATAAGGTCCCAGGATCAGGGGCATCGCCTCGTCTATAGCCACGGCGCCGTGGACGCCATGGAAGATGTGTCGGCCTCGGCACTCTCGATGGGGCGAGATGTTTCCTCCATGGCCCTGGGCATCGGCCAAGCATTCAGTGCTCACCTCGGCGGCACCTCGGTTAACTGCCGCCCCCTTCGAGGTCAGCCAGCCGGAGCGTGTGGGCGAGCACCTCGTCCCGACCGCGGATAACGGTGGTAACCCAGAACACGTTGCCGAACGGGAAACCGAGACGGTACGGCTCCCCGACTCTCCTCGGATCCATGGTCCCGTCGCGTTCGCGGCCAGCACACCGAGATGACCCCCGGTTGTGACACCCGCTACGAGCACGTATGAACCCCATACGGCCGACTGGTCGCTCCTAAGGTCCTCGACTCCGAGCCTCGTCGTCGGCTCGGCGTGTAGTTCACTTCGCCCGCTACTGCTCGTCCCAACGCCGTGGACGAAGCCCGGCTGACACATCTTTTGACAGACCATGTCGCCCTCCCACCATGCCATCTACGAAACATTGCCCACCCACGAACACGACGAATACCCTTACCCGTTCCGACCGGACGGCACTCTGTCAACTACACGGCCAACATCTCCAACGTGCGGCCGCAGGCGCCCGCATCGAAGCTGTTAAACATGAGGTTAACATCAGTGCCCTGAGTCCGCAACACCCCTCCCGCGGCGCACGCCCAGGGAGCCGCTCACGAGTATGGTACGGAAGCGCTAACTCCTCGGACCCTCGATCTCCTCGATGTAGGTTTCGACTAACGCTCGGATTTCGGCGTGACCTACGGTCAGGCCGAGAACCTCCTCCTGCACCATAAAGTGCGACACCGCCATCACGAGGACCACAAAAGCGGTCGGGTTCAGCTCCGGCCGCGACCTGTGATGCCCAGCCCACACCCTCGACACCGCCTCGATGTGGCGTTGACGCAATTCTCCGGCCGCCCGCGACAGCTCGGCGCTGATCTCCTTGCGATGGTGGGCCAGGGCGATGATGTCGGCCCCCAACACCGGTCCCCACCCCTCGCAACTCAGGTCCCACAGCGCCCACAGCGGCTGAGCGCTCGTCTCGAAGACCTCGTTGAGATTATGGGCCGCCCGGTCGTACCGACGCTTACACACAGCGAGGAACAAATCCTCGATAGTCGGGAAATAATAGTGGACCAGGGCCGGATTCACCCCGCCACCCGAGGCCACCCGGCGCGACGTCACTGCCGCGGAGCCCTCCTCCACCATGATCTGCTCGGCCACGTCAAGCAGAAGCCCACGGGTCTTCGACGTCTCGCTGCCGACGCGCCGGGGTGCGCTCATCCCTCGTAGCCAGCCTTACCGGCCCGCCAGGCCACGGCCAATGAAACCATTCTCCACAATCACCTTCCGACATCCCGGCCGTCTCGCCACTCTAGTCCGACCAAGGAATGCCGGCGGGCCGTCCCCGGAGTCTCAGCTCGCGCCTGCTCTGCCCGCTGATCGTCGGGAGAGGTTGCGGATTCAGTTGGCGTGACGAGAGATGTACTCGTCTGGGGCCTCACGACTGACATCCGCTAACCGCTTGCCTTGGGACTTGGCCAGCTTCTCCAGGGCGTCTCGGGTGGGCTGGGGCACTCGAACAGTCAGGCTCCGTGTGCGACGTCCGCCACCGGACACAGATGGACGGCCTGGATGCCGGGCCAGGGTCCGCTCGGCGATCTCTTCGGCGACCTGCACGGTTAGGCGCCGACCGTCGGCCAGATAGATCTCGTCGTTGTCGAGATCGACGTCAGGTCCGATCGGGCCGGGCTTGATCTTGCGCTTGGTCATCAGCCCGCCTTGCGGTAGTGGATGGGCACCACCTGGATCACCAAGAAGCAGTCGGGTGGGTCGAGGGCGGCGATCTCTAGTGTGCTGAGTCGTAGATTCGCTGACAATATCGGGCGATCGACTCCAGGATCCTTTCTGCGGGGTTCACCCACACGTACGGCTTAGGGTTCTCGTTCCAATGGGCGATCCACTCGTCATGCCCGCCGCGGCCGCTCTGCTCGTTTCTGTTAGTTCCGGGCTGTCCTCACCTTCCTCGTTATGGGTGGTCCCTGTCTGTTCTGTTGGAAGAACGCTTTGGATTGGTTGCGTCCTGGGCTGCCGGCGATGACGATCTGAATGAGGTCGGGTCGTAGGAGCATCCTCGCCATCGGTTCGGGATCCGACCGGAAGTGATTCGCGCGTGCCGCCTCGTCATGTTCCCATACCTCGGTGAGCCGGCGGCCGCCCCCACCGAGCCCGTACCGAGTACCGTTCCGCGTCGTCGACGCGCATCCAAAGGTTGTCCCAGATGTGCTCACGAACGCGCGGTCTTGTTCCAGCCGAAGTCCTTAAGGGAACGGGCGACGCTCGGCCCGAGGATAAGGAGGGGGAAGTAGGCGCTGCCGTGTGCTCCGACGAATCCCCACAGCCCGAGGGTGTCGGCGAAGCACCTGGAGATTGACCACATAACCTCCTCGACGCTGTCCCCTACCGTGTAGATCGGCACGCCGGCGCTCGTAAGGCTCTGCACCCCGAGGACGGTGTCCTCCGGCCGGTAGCCGTGATCCTCCCGGTAGGTCGGCCATCCCAGCTCGGAACGGACAAACTCCTCGTTCTCGGCGAGCGCCACGTAGAAGTTGCCGGCTATGGCCCCTTGATCTGTCATGCCGGGGGGCGGGAGTAACCCGGCGACGTTCCGCATGTAGAGGCGAAGGAAGCGCCCGACGCTGCTGTTCGCTCGCCGGCCGATACGCAGGACGGCTGTCCCGGAGTTGAAGCCCAACTCGTTGGCTCATAGGGCCGCTGATGATCACGATCGGCTCCCAACCGGGCGTTGACCCTGCCTCCTCGATACGCCATTCGGGGTCGGCGATGCATTCGACCGCGGCGAGGAGCAGCGGCATGTGTTCCGGCGCGCATCCCGCCATCACCCCGTTGACCGCCACGCTCCACACGGTGGCCTCCTGTCCTGCCGGTAACAGCACGCCCAGCACGTCACTAGGGTGGCGGTCGGTACTACCTAGGAAAGCCTGCACGCGGTCCTGGGTAGGCGGAACGATCGGCAGCCCGTCGGTCCAGGACCGATCCAGGAAGTGGTCGTGGATCTCGTCCAGCGAGCCACGGAATACGATCTGAGGGAGGCGTCCGGTTGTCTTGCCCCGGTGTCTCCGTCGGCCTGTTGATTTCGCGGCCGGATCCTTCGGACGAGCGCCTCGACCACAGCTGGGGCGACTATCTCGGTTACCTTTCGGTTGAACTCCTCTGAGGTATCAGAAAGCGGGACACCCGGGTAGCTGATGATGGGAACGTGTGGGATCCCCATCACGGTCGCGATGGCGTGTCCCAAGCACTTCGAAGTGGGCCGAACCGACCGCCACTGCGGGCACACCGGCTTTCTCGATTATGGCGGACGCCCGCATCACGGCGGGCATGCAGCTCCCTCAAGCACCGACGGCTACGACCGCCGCCTCGACCCCTGCGGCGTGGAGCTTATCCGGAAGCTCCTCGACTACCCGTGTCGACTGGAGTCCGTGAATATCGCCGAAGTAGTCGTAGTCTATGTAGCGCACGTCTGTGAATTGGGCGTCGATGAGGTCGCGAATGGCGTCGAAGAGGATCGGACCTTTGAATAGGTAATCCCAGACGAAACCGACCGTCCTGTTGGAAAGGCTCGTTGGGTACACGTTATTTGGAACGTGGTCCCGCACCACTCGCCCTGTCGGGGCTACCACTTCGTATACCGGCTCTGTGTTCATGGTCTTGTCTCCTTTACGACGTTCCATTCTTATCTCTCACTTCGGAAACGGCTTCGCTCGGGTGGTCCGGATACACGACGGTGATGGACGGCTGAAGCCCGCTATCGGTCAGCTGGCGCGTAACAATGTCAGTAAATAGCTCAACGGATACCAAGCATTCTTCGCAAGCGTCGGGTCCGGCTCTCACGATAACGATCAGTTCGTCCTCGAATGCTGACGTCGACTCGAGGCGCAGTAAATAGCCGTCAGCGGCGAGCATAGACTGCAATCGCTCCAACGCCTTCTCGCAATCATCCAGCATCGACGTCCCGCCTTCCCATATAGGACTGAGTCGACACTGTAGCCACGTTCCTTCCGACCGTAGGCCAGGGTGTAGGTAAAGGCCTCTATCTTAGAGAGCAGGGAGGAGCTCACGTTCGTGACGGCCTGCTTGGTCCGGCAGTTGGGTCGCCGAAGATCCAGGGCGTCCAGTTTGGATCCTGGACGCCTCGGAAGGTCGCGACCTGGTCAGCGGTGAAGGCCGCGCCGTCCCTACTTGGACAGCCTCTCGAACTAGCCCATGTGTGACGATGGTTCACAGGGTCCCGTCCCTACGCTGGTGGGGGCCGAGTCGGTGGCTGACAGGTCCGGTTCGATCCCGAGCTCGGCCATCTCCCGTTCGGCCCAGAAGATGCGCCCGGCGTACTCGAGCGGGTTCTCGCAGGCGGCGAAGTAGACCAGCATCCGGGCCGGTACCTCCAAGGGGACCATCATCGAGTCGTCCAGGCCTGCCGTCTTCACATTGTGAACGGCGATCTCGGACGCGGCCAGGCCAGGCATGACACTTGTGATGAAAATGTTCTTGCGGGCGAGCTGGGGGGTGATGACGTTCGCGAGGCGGTCCAAGGCTCGCTTGCTCGAGTAGTAGGCGGGTGAATTCAGGCTGAACTCGCCGAGCGATTCCATCTTGGATGGCTCTTCCGGAAGCCGCATCACTTCACCACTTCCGGTGGTTACGTTGAGGATGCGGCCGCCCCCGCGGACCTCCATGGAGGGAACTACCAGTTGGATCAAAGTGAACGGTGCGTGAACGTTGACTGCGTAGTGGTAGAGCCATTCGTCTCGGGGGATCTCCAGCAGCGGCGATGACCAGTGGTGGCCAGTCGTGACGGCGGCGTTGTTCACGAGTAAGTCGACTCCGCCGAAGCGGTCGAGGGTGGAGGCGACGATCCGCCGCAGGTCTTCTTCCCGGGACAGGTCGGCCGCCACTGCCAGCGCTTGCCCTCCAAGCGTTTCGACCTCGGCGACCGTCTGGCCGATCGTCCCGGGCAGGTGGCTTTGTTGAGCGTCGACGGTGCGAGCGGTGACGACGACGTCGACGCCGCGGCTAGCGAGTGCCAGTGCTGTCGCCTTCCCGATGCCCCGGCTGGCGCCGGTGATGATGGCGACCTTCCCTGCGAGGTCGACTTCCTTCTGGCGTTCCAACGTCAACGACTCCTTCTCGGATGGCCGACGATCAACGTAACTGGCTTCAGTCTCGCCGATCTGCCGACTCGCCCCGCTCGGATCCAGCAGGCACCTGCTACTTTATAGCACCTATTTGAACACTGATCAAGTACCTATCCTCGTACAGCAGGCGCCGAGCACGTGGAAGGCACCCGGGGCACCGAGGGAGGCTCTGACGGATCTATTGGCGCGTCAGGCCATGTTTGCGCGCTTTGAGATGGCACCAAGCACCTCGTCGCGGGCGTGGCGGTTAAGTCAGGTATTGCATTCGGCTATTGAACATTGGTTAAACGCGGGGTGGATAGAATTGTGCGGTGCCACCGCTGCGCACCCGCACCCCGCCGAGGCAGCGGGCCACCCTGGTCAACACCAGATCCCGTGAGACCCGGCGGGCCTTGATCGTCGCCGCGTTGGCCCTGTGGAGCGAAGGCGACTTCGACGAGGCCTATGAGACGACCACCGCGGCCGACATCGCCAGCGCCGCGGGAGTCAGCAAGGGCACCTTCTACTTCCATTTCGCCAGCAAAGAAGAGGTCTTGCTGGAGATGAGCTCGGCGACGGTCCAAGCCATGATCGACGAGGTCGACAACGGCGTGCGCCAGGGGACCCCCCTGCAGCCGCTGACCCGCCAGGTGATGACTTCCATGGCCCGCCGGGTTGCGCGTGCCCCGAGGACGGCTGCCCTGCGAGCTGCGGCCTTGGGTCTGCAGTCGCAACTGACTCCGGCGACGGCGGCCGGACCCCGCCTCAGTGACGCCTTCGAAGCACTGCTACGTCATGGGAGGAAGCGGGGCGAGCTCGGGGCCAAGGTCGAGCTCGAAGAAGCAGCGGCCATCCTGTCGGCGGTGACCATGGAGGCGATCAACCGGTGGGGCGCGGGGAATCGTTCGGCGTCGTGGTTGCGCATGTCCCTCTGTGCTCGAGGTGAGATCGTTCTCCGGGGCCTCGGTGTCGCCCTGTCGGGGTCCTAGCGTCGAGCCGCGGGCCAGGGGTCGACTACCCCCGGGGCCCCGACAGCCGCCGAACCGAGGCCCGGCGGATCATCCCCCCTGGTAGGCGGGCGGCCGGTCGGGGGTGGGCCAGTCCGGGAGCAGGCTCTCGCTGACGCAGACCTCCTGGGCCTCGACGTTGCGACCGTTGGCCACGGTGTAGCCCTCGGCCGCGTCAGGATGGGCGAGGATCCACACCACGGCAGCACCGACCACATCGGGCGGGGGACCAGAGGCGGCGTCGAAACCGAACTCGGCCATGTCCTGGGACATCCGCTCGGTGGCGATGAAACCGGGTAGGACGCTGTAGGTACGGATGGCAGTGTCAGCCACCTCCAGGGCCAGGATGCCGGCCACCCGGAGCAGGACGCCCTTGCCGATGCCGTAGCCCAGGCCCCAGCCGCCGCTGCCCGCCAGGCCGTTCGGGTCATGGGTGCCAGCCCCTGACGAGATGTTCACTGTCGCCCCGACGCCCGCTCGAGCATCCCGGGCCGGAACTCTTTGATGAGGGCGAGAGGGGGCCATCACATTGGCTTCGAGGTGGCGGTCGAGCAGCTCCAACGGGGTGTCGACGAAGAGGTCTATGTGCCCGACTTGCGCACCGTCGAGGAGCGCTCACGCTCCTCGACGTCTTGGAGGGCCCGGGCGGTGAGGGCCATCAGGTCCATCTAGCCGCGATCCGCCCGAACGGCTATGCCATCACGCTCCCAAGAGACACCCCTCACACTCGCTCCCGGTTCGCAAATCTCCCCGGCATTGAGTGGGCGGAAAATCCCCGAATTGGCCCAGCCTCTCAAGCAATCATCGAACGCCATTCTTGACTGTGCAACGGGCCCCCGGTAGGCCCGGCCCATCTCAGGTTTTGCGGCTGGGAATATCCTCACGCCGAGGTGTCGCGATCGTCCTGACCAATTCGGCCCGATTGATGAGCCCGCTTCGCTTGATCGCCATGTCGAGCCCCCTTTCACCGCCGAGGATCAGGATCGGGCCGTTCCTCATGTTGTCGAGTGACAGCTGAGCGACCTCATCGGGCGGCTGCGCCATGGCGGTGTCCATACCCGCCCGCTGCATCGCGGGCGTGTCGGTGAAGTTGATCACTATGTGGAGGACGTCGATGCCCATCGGCTCGCATTCGGCCCACAGCGACTCACTGAAGACACGGCTGAAGGCCTTCGCCCCGGTATAAGTCGCCAACGTCGGCGAGCCGAGGAAGTTCGACGAGGAGCCAGCCAGGATGATGCCACCATGGCCGCGCGCCTGCATCAGGGCGCCATAATGGCGGACGAACTCGGCCTGGCCGACAACGTTGATAGCGATCACGGCGCGGTAGACCTCCGGATCAAGCTCGAGAAAGTCGCCGCGCGTCTCGTTGGCACCGGCGTTGTAGATCAGGAAACCCACTTCGATGTCGTCGGTCGCGGCGCGAACCTTTTCGAGCGCATCGGGCTTGCTCAGATCCGCCGAAACGGTGCGGACCTCGACCCCCATCGCACGGACGTCGTCCGCTACCTCTGCGAGCGGCCCGTGTTTCCGGGCGACTATCACGATATTGAACCTCTTAGCAGCAAGCTTGCGGGCGAGGGATGCGCCTATGCCTTCCGAGCCTCCGACGATGAGCGCCCAAGGACCGTACCGATCGAGTTCCATCTGTTAAGTGCTAGCACCGCTTTGAACACAGATCAAGTGACAGTGTCCTGGGTACGGACGCCATGTGGTTCACGCTGAGTCCTCGCCCGGACACCTAAGGAATTTGCTGAGGTCTTCGCTGGATCCGCCGAGCGGATAGCAGAACTTCCGCAACAGAGGTAGACCAGCCCGCTAAGCGCGGCGGAGCAGGATGAGCTACGGCGGCTTGAGGAGGTCCTTGCTAACCCGGCGCCTAGCCTTCTCTCCCCGGACTGAGATCGCAGATCGCGCCGTGTACGAGTGCCTGGGTGTACGCCGTCGTAATCAAAGGCGCCGTCGTTCTCGCGCTGAGCATGTGTGGTTGCCCCTGTGGCAATGTGGGCGACCCTGCGGCTGGTGGAGGGAGGGGGTATCGGTTCTAACCGGCCTCAGACTCTCTCCCGCTCAAGGTGGTGGCTCTTTGGGCAGAACGGGTGAGCCGGACATGAGTCGCTCCCTCGGAGCTCAGACGATCAGCGAGGAGGTCAGAGTGGGGGGTCACGATGACCTGGCTGTTCTCGGCTGCGATAGTGACGAGCTCGGCGAGGGGTTCGATCACCGCTCGGTTCAACCTGGGTTCTGGTTCGTTCAGCACGAGAAGACCGGGTTGCCGCTCTCGTCAACCCCTCCGGTCGCGCCTGCTCAGCACCCCCTAATTGCGGTCGCGGCCCCTTCAAACCGGATCGCCGCGGCGGCCCAAAGGCTCACACCTCTACCTGTTTTCGGGACAGGCTCCTCATCCGGCCGGATCACTCCCAAGCTGCACATCGGGGGCCCTCGGTGGGGTTCGCACCCAAGGTTCGATCGGTGTCGCCCGGACCCGACCGTGATCCCTCGGGCTGGGTGCGCTGCATGACGCTGCGCAACCCTCCTTCTGCAAGACCGAGCACCTGTGTGGGTGTCTCGACCACGACGCCGATCTCGTCATGCTCCTCCCAGCCGGGCGGTCCGGTGCCCGTGCGCAATAGAGCCGACCTCGGCCAGCAAGATCGTCGAATCGGGCAGTGGCGGGATCTCCAGCACCGCTCGATATTGCCCCTTGGCGCGGACGCGAGGGCACGGGCTCTAGTATTCGAGCCGGCACGGACTCAACCTCCAGCCAAGTGGCTACAGAAGCCGCCCAGAAGCGGAGCCCTTTGGCTACCCGCACGAACCGGATCCGACGCTCCCGTGTGAGCCGGTACACGAGGTGCTTGGAGCACGACAGGTGGGCGCAAACACGATCGATGTCCCAAAGCTCCGGCAGGCTGTCGCCCATCCCGTTCCTTCGCTGACGTCCACATCTCAGGGGACCGGTTGGCGGTTTCTGCCAGGACGGCAGGTTTCAGTCATGCCGTTCCACTATCAGTGCGTCGCGAATCAGCTCCGGAATTAGCCCCCTCGAAACAGGGATTCGCCGCGGTTCATCGCGGCGCGATCGCGGCGAAAGGCCTCCCTGGACCCCGCCGACCGCCCCCGTACCCCGGAGGAGTGCTGGTCAGCCTGCCATTCTGACCAGTGGGGCCAGGTGGAATCGAACCACCGACCTCAGCATTATCAGTGCAGTTGTCCCGCCCGACAGAATGGTGGCCTGACCTGGCAGTTTGTGCCTCTGGAAGCGTCTGGAATTCCGCTTCGTGACCCACACGTGACCCACCGACCTCGAAATCACGGAGAAAGCGAAGCCGGCGCCGACCAGCTGCAGGCTCGGACCTGACTACGTCCGCAAACCGGCGATAGAGGACGCGAGCCGACCGCGATTCTGGGATGCCCGGGAGCGACGTTCTGGGCGAGTCTACGGCGCTCGTCGTCGACGAGCTGGCCGAGCACAACACCGTCGATCTGGCGCGCTTCGGGCCTCGACGGCGCGCTGTCTCGGATGCAGACCCCCCCGATTGCCGGGATGAAAAGGGCCGGTCTGAACCGCAGGTCGGCAGCGACGACGTGTTGGCTGCGTGGGTCTTGAGCGATGTGAGTCGTGGCCGCTCGCGGAGTACGTCCTACTCGCCCCTGATGAACTCAAGAAGGTCGGCGTTTATTTTGCCGGGATCGACGATCGCAATTCCGTGGGAGCCTCCGGGATACACTTTCAAGATCGTGTGAGGAACGATTGTTGGCACAGCCTTGCCGGTCGGCGCTATCGGCACGATCTGGTCGTCTTCACAGTGGATGACGAGCAACGGGACGTCGCACTTGGCTATGTCGTCGGTGTAGTCAATTTGCCAGCTGTAGGTCGTGTCGTACTGAGCCCTGGCGCCTCCCAACAAACCTTGGAACCAAAACAAGTCACGCATGCCCTGGGTGGCAGTGGAACCCGGTCGGTTCGCGCCGAAGAAAGGTTCGGACAAGCCCTGGAAGAACGTCGAGCGATCGTTTGCCACTCCGGCGCGGATGCTGTCAATCACCGCAACGGGCGCGCCGTCAGGGTTGGTGTCGCTCTGCGTCATGTTGGGAACAATCGAGTCCTGAAGGACCATCTTGGCGAGCCGTGAAGTGCCATGTCGCGAGATGTAGCGGGCAAGTTCACCACCGCCAGTGGAGTGCCCCACGAGGACGACATCGTGCAGGTCGAGGGCGGTGATGAGGTTGTCCAAGTCGTCGGCCCAGGTGTCGACGTCATTGCCGAAACCCGGCTGGTCGGAGTAGCCGTTGCCACGCCGGTCGTGCGCGATCGTGCGGTAACCCTGAGCGTTGAAAAACAGCATCTGGGCTTCCCACGCTGCCCCGGTCAACGGCCAGCCGTGCGAAAAGACGATGGGGTCCCCCGTGCCCCAGTCGCGATAGTAGATGGAGGTCCCGTCAGAGGTTGTAATCGTCGGCATTGATAGTCCCTAACGTTAATCGAAAATGTGCTACGTAGAACTCTTAGCCCCGAGGCGCAGACAACGCAAACTACTGAATCGACGTTCCCGGCCGGAAATCGCCTACCGACCTGGATCCCAGTGAACCCTCCTGGTTCTCAACCCAGCCTAAGTCAGCGGACGGGTCCCTTCAACAGCGCAGTCGGCCATGATCGTTCGGCTGACTGAGCGGGACGCAGGTCCGCTTCCCCGGGTCAGGAACCGGAACCCGCCCGACGGGCCCCGGTACGCGCAGCCGGCGGGTCGGCGATCGGACGGACGCTCGCCAGCAACCGGGCCGTCGCCGCGCCGACACCTTACCGACGCCCCGGTGACGAGAACGACCTACCCCCTGACGTCCATAGCGTCTCTCCTCCCCTCATCGTCCGACAACCAACCCGCCCGGACCGCAATATCCACGCTGACCGATCGGGGGACGAGCCGATTCGACAGGGTTCATACGGCCCACCCAGCTCGCTACACCATCTGACAGCAACTAGCCGGTGAGGGATCGCTGACTGGGCATCCTGTCCACTGCAGGGCTACTCCTTCGAGGGCGTGAAGCCGAGAATCTACGTCGATCATGGAATCACCAAGCTTCAGGTCGTCCAGGTTGGCATCGAACCCATACCCGAGCCGAGCGTTCTATCTCGCGTGCGCCGACGGCAGGAAGGCTCTCGCCAAAGACGCGACCGAGTCGGCGGTCGGCTGGCCGCGCCGCATCCCCTCTGCCGCCGGCCGGAGGAGCGCAGAATATCGCCCGGGAGCCGGCGATCAGGGTCGCGCCGCCAGCGCGGATCGGGGACTCTCTGCAACGTGATTATGGGCGAGCCGTCGGCGTTCACCCCGGACGTCTGGGCCCGTGGGCATCACCATCGATCCGGACTGCCGCTGATTGCCACTGCGGCCGCCGCGTCGATGTTCCAGATCAGACGCGATGCGTCGGGGTCTGCGTCTAGTCTCGAGGGGTCAGGGAGCGAGAGGCTCGGATGTTGTGGTCCGGTCCGTGATACCGCTTCGACTGTGGTCAGTTGTTGGCTCGCTTGGCCACCTGCAGGAACTCGGCGGTGGCGTCCCAGAGCCGGGATTCTCGTTGGGCGTCATTGGCGAAGAGTTTCACCTGCCGTTGCTTGTCTCGGACGACGAAGGCGCCGTCGCGCAGGTTCGCCCAGCGTTGGTCTAGGGCGATTGACGCCAGCTGTGGTCCGGACTTGGCCGGGGAGGCGACGCCTGGCAGCCGTTGGATTCCGCGGCCGATGCGCTCGGCTGCGGGACCGGCCTGTCGGGCCAGACCGGTTCCGGGCATAACCCCGGGCTCGAAAACCGAGACGTTGATTCCCGCGGGGGCTCGCCGTTGGAGCTCGTGCGCGAAGTAGAGGATCGCGAGCTTGGAGTTGGAGTAGGCGACACCCGCGGCCTTGAGCGAAGGGCGGGTGTCATTGGTGGCGGGTTGCGCCAGGTCGATGGGGTCGCGCCATTGCGCTGGCTGCACCCGGAGGATCTTGCGTCCGAGGTTGGCATGGTAGGTGTTCGAGCCGACCAGCACGATCCGCGCTGGCGTGGCGAACGAGTCCAGTAGGTCCTCGATGAGCTGTGCGTGGGCGAGATAGTTGACCGCGAACGTCAGCTCGTACCCGTCGGCGGAGGCGGTGCGGGTGTCCTTGTTCATCATTCCAGCGTTGGCGATGAGCCCCCGCAGTGGCCGTACCTGGCCACTGGCCAGGAGTTCTTTGGTCTTATCGGCCGCCACTCGTACCTGGCTGAGCCGTGACAGGTCGCAGCCGAGAGCCTGCACGTTCGCCCCAGCCGCTCGGGCCTCGTCAGCCACCGCCACCAGGGCCTCACCCTCCCGTCCGACAAACAGGAGATCAGGTCTTCCCGACGCCGGGCGGTTCGCCATCGCCAACGCGGTCGCCCAGCCGAGTCCTCCGGTCAGGCCGGTGATCAACACCGCGCCCGGGTTGGTAGTGGTCACCTGTTTGCCTGCGTTGGAATCCGTTCGGGTTGCCGTCTACCAGGCCAGCTCTACGTCGTCCTCCTGGAAGGTGCCGGTGGGCCCGTCCTTGCCGATCATGGCCATCCGGACGATGACCCGGGCGCTGATCTGGACCGGCCGTCCGCCGCTTGTTGCGGGGTCGGTGCCGCCGAGCTCGGTTGCGGTGTAGCCGGGCTCGACGGCGTTGAACTTCACGTCCGGCACGGCTCGGGCGTACTGCACGGTGAGCATCGAGACGGCGGCCTTGCTGGCGGCGTAGACGATGGCCGAGAAGTGGGAGGCGGGCCGAGACGGCTCGTGGTTCGCCCAGAACGAGCCGAGGGCGCTGGAGAGGTTTACCACGACGGGGTTGGCAGACTGCTTCAGTAACGGGAGTGCGGCCTCGGTGACTCGGACGATGCCGACGGCGTTGGTATCAAATACTTTCACTGCCTCCGGGCCGTTGAGCGCGACCAGTCCGATACCGGCGTTGTTGATAACGACGTCGAGTCCGCCGTCCGCTCCTACGGTCGCGAAAGCGGCGGCCACGGACGCGTCGTCGGTGACGTCGAGTTGGACGAAGCGGCCGCCGAGCTCCTGTGCGGCGGCCCGGCCGCGCGTCTGGTCGCGGGCGCCGATCCACACGGTGTGCCCGCCGGCGATGAGCTGGCGGGCCGTCTCCTTACCGAGACCCTTGTTCGCCCCGGTGATCAATGTCGTCGTCATGGTTCCAGCCTGCGCCATATATCCGCTGGCAGGAAGCGGCCCCGTTGTCATAGGACCGCCAGGGCCACCACAAGCCGCCTCCGGGCTCGCATACTGGAGGTGTGGATTCGTGGGAGTTCGGCTCCGCCGTACGCCGCTGGCGCGACCGACTCGCCCCCGAGACGGTGGGCGTCCCCATCGGTAACCGCCGGCGCGCCGCTGGCCTGCGCCGGGAGGAGCTCGCCGGGTTGGCCAGCATCTCGGTCGACTACCTGACCCGGCTCGAACAGGGGCGGGCGACGTCGCCCTCCGCCCAGGTGGTCGAATCGCTGGCCCGCGCTCTGCGCCTGTCCGACGTCGAAAGAGAACACCTCTACCGGTTCGCCGGCCTGGCTCCCCCCGGCCTCGACGTGGTTTCCTCACGCGTCGCGCCCAGCCTGCAGCGCTTGCTCGACCGTATGGCCACCACACCGGTCGTCGTCTACGACGCGGCGTGGTACCTGATCGTGGCCAACGCCGCCTACAACGCCCTCATGGGAGACACCACGGCTTGGCGCGGCTTGGAACGCAACAACGTCTGGCGCCAACTGATCGGCCCGGGCACCCGCGCCGTCCACACGCCGCAAGAGCACGAGGAACTGCAGACCGCCTTGGTGGCCGACCTGCGCCTGACCGCAGCCCGGTTTCCCAAAGACCGCAGAGTCGACAACCTCGTTCGCGAACTCCGCGCCCAGAGCCCCCGCTTCGCAGAGCTCTGGGAATTCCCCGACATGCCCCGACCCCGGGACAGGTCACGGCACAAGACCATCGACCACCCAGCTGTCGGGCACCTCACCCTCGACTGCGACACCCTCGTCGACGCCGGCGACGACATTCGCATCACGATCTACACAGCCGAACCAGGCACCGACGACGCCGACAGGCTCGCGCTGGCCATCATCGTCGGCACACAAGAACTCATCCACTGAGACTGGACCACCTCCACGGAAAGGTGCCGCAAGCCCGGGCGCTGGACCCAGCTGGTCGGTCGAAACGATCGGCGCAGAACGCTGGCTCAGTCATTCGGTTGACGTGCCCACCTCCGATGCACTGGTCGGCAGATCTGCACCTTTTGCCCGGCTACGGTCCCGCGACTCCAAGGAGGCCACAATGCTGCTCCGACGTTCTGGGATGCAGCGCGACGGCGGAATCACTGATCATTCTGGGGCACTCGGGTCGCCGAGTGAACCGCTTCCGAACCGAGCCCCGGCTGCGGTTTGGACGCTTCGGTTGGGTCGGGGTAACGATCCAGACGTTCAGGTGGCGTCAACAATGCTGAAGAAGTCGAGAAGAGCGTGTGCCACCTGGTCGGGTGCCTCTAGGGCTGCGTAGTGGCCGACGCCTTCGAGAGTCACTGATCGGACTGGATCGGAGCTGACCTGGCTCATCGTTGCCAAGGTGAACTCGCCGCCTCCAGTTCCGATCGCCAGCACCGGCATGTTGAGCTTGTGCCTGGCGACAAGGGTTGCGATCTCGTCGCCTTCTTGGAGCATGGACTGGTAGAGGCCGATCGCTCCGCGCCAGCCGTCGGGACGGGAGTAGGTGCGGACGAATTCGTCGATGTCGGTGTCGCTGATCTCTTCGGGGGTGGCGCTCATGGCCGGAAAGGCGAACTGTCCGAGGAACTCGCGCTCGCGACCGGCGAGGAGCATCTCGGGAATCCCGGGGGCGGCAAGAACGCCGATGTGCCAGGTACCCCCGTGGGTGACGTCGGCCAGCATCTCAAGGCCGAACCCCGGTAGGCCCATCTCGATGGCGGTGAAGCTGCGCACATCCTCGGGGTGCGTAGCGGCGAGACGCAAGACAGTCGCCCCGCTGATGTCCTGGCCGGTGAGGTGCACTGGGCCGACGTTGAGCTGTTCGATCAGAAGGTGCAGGTCCTCGGCGGAGGTCTTGCTGTCGTAGGAGCCTGACCGGTTGTCAGAGTCACCGAACCCGCGCAGATCCACGGCATAGACACGGTGGCTGGCGGCGAGCCGCGGGATGAGCTTGCGGAAGGTCCACCACGTCTCGGGGAAACCATGGACCAGCAAAACCGAGGTTCCTTCACTGCCCGCCGCCACGTAGTGCAGCTCAGTCCCGTTGACCTTGGCGTAGCGGTGCGTGACCCCGGCCAGTGAGGCCCGCTCGGCAGTTGCGGTCATGTCAGTCTCCTAGAATCGTCAACCTGGTTGTCCAAAGAGTAGACAACCAGGTTGACCTTGTCAAAACGTCTGGTTTACGATCAGCTTCATGTCACGCTCGGGCGCCGACCTCGCTCTACTCCTCCTCGGAGGATTTCGGGTCCTGGTAGACGATGCGATCCTGGAGCTCGCCCAGCGAGGATACGAAGATGTGCGGCCCGTCCATGACTTCGCCATGCGAGCCATCGCGGCGGGCGCCGACGATGCTTCGGAGCTGGGTCGGCGTCTGTCGGTCTCCAAGCAAGCGGCGGCCAAGACTGTGGCGGTGCTTGAGGAGCGCGGCTACGTGGCACGCGGTGCTGATCCGCTCGACGCCCGTCGCAAACTTCTTCAGGTCACGGCGCTCGGCTTCGAAGTCATGCGAGTAGGCGAAGCCGTCTTCGACGAGCTGCGCGACAAGTGGAAGCGGAAGATCGGCCCCAAACAGCTCGAGCGCCTTGAGTCTGACCTGGCGGCCCTGGTCGGGGCATCGCCGGTCCGTGTAGAAACGCCCGGCTGGATCGCCCACGGCCTCGGCGAGACGACCTAACGGTCAAGGACCAGGCAGGAACCTCGCTCATCGGGAGTCGCGTCCGTGAGCGAACGGCAATAGGCGAAACTGATAGAGCCTTGCCCGGCCAATCAGGTGCCCATTGGGGGATCCCCACCCGGACTGCCATGGGGGGCCTCGCCGATGTCCCAAATGTCTCGCGGCTTGGACTCCAGAGGTGCCCCGAAAGATGCCGTACCAGGCGTGGCAACTCCGCTAGCAGCGGAGGCTCTGTCGGGCCGGGCTGGTGTTGGGGTCGCCGCAGGGCGGTCATGACACTGTGATCAGTTCGCTTGGGTCGGGGGCGGGATCGTCGTCTGCTTCTACGGAGAGGTTGGGCAGGATGCGGTTGATCCAGGTCGGCATGGCCCAGTTGGCGGGGCCGATGAGGTGCATGATGGCCGGTACCAGGAGCATCCTGATGATCAGGGCGTCGACGAGGACCGAGAAGGCCAGCCCGAAGCCGAACTCTTTGAGGACCTGTTGGTTGCCGAGCATGAAGGACCCGAATACCAGGATCATGATCCCGGCCGCGGCGGCGATGATCGGTCCGCTGTTGGCGTGGCCGGTGGTAACGGCTTGGTGGTTGCGTCTGGACGCCCGCCTGGCCAGCCCGACCAGGCCGCGGGGTTGGTGTGGTGGAGGTGGCGCCATTCTTCTTGCATGCGCGACACCAGGTAGACCTCGTAGTCCATGGACAGGCCGAAGAGGACCGAGAACATGAGCACGGGGATGAAGGCGTCGATGGGCCCGGTCCCCGACAGGCCGAGGATCGATTTTCCCCAGCCCCAGTTGAACACCGCGTTCATGGCCCCCAGGGCGGCGCCGATCGACAGCAGGTTCATGATCGAGGCGACCAGGGGGATGAGCAGGCTGCGGAACACGGCGACAAGGAGCAGGAAGGCGAGGACGACGACCACGGCGATGAACAGGGGGAGTTTGCTGGTCAGCACGTGGGAGAAGTCGATGTTGGTGGGCGTGACCCCGCCGACGTGGACTTGCAGGGTGGTGCCCTTCTCGGCTTGGGGGATCAGGTCGTGGCGCAGCTGGTTGGCCAGGCTGACGGTCTGTTTGGCCTGTGGGCTGGTGGTCGGGTAGAGGGTGGCCAGGACGACTTTTCCGTTGGGGGAGGTGCGCGCCGGGGTCACCGACGCCACCCCGGGAGTGTGGGCGGCGGTGGTCAGGAGCTGGTTGAAGGCGGCCGTGTCGGCGGGGCTGGATACCTGGGCGGCGAGCTGGAACGGACCGTTGAACCCGGGTCCGAATCCGTCGGCCAGCGCCGCGTAGGCCTGGTGGGTGGTCGAAGAGGCCGGGTCGGTGCTGGCGTCGGACGAGCCGAGCCGCAGGCCGAGGATGGGCAGGGCGAGGGTGACCACGATGCCCAGGGCCGCGACCGCGACGAGCTTCTTGCGGGCTTCGACAACCTTCGCCCATTGCAGCCAGAAGCCGGCGGCGTTCGCCGGTGTGGTGCCGCGGGCCAGGACGGCTCGTTCCCGGCGGGACAGGACCTTGGGGCCGACGAAGCCGAGCATGGCGGGCAGGAAGGTCAGGGAGGTGGCCATGGTGAAGGCCACCGCGATGGCCGAGGAGATGGACAGCCCGTAGAGGAAGGTGACGCCGAGGGCGAACTGGCCGAGCAGGGCGATGCACACCGTCGTCCCGGCGAACAGGACGGTGCGTCCTGAGGTGTTCACCGCCTGGGCGACGGCGTCTTCGTAGGACAGCCCGGTTTTGAGCGCGGTGCGATGTCGGCTGATGATGAACAGCCCGTAGTCGACCCCGACGCCGAGGCCGATCAGGATGGCCAGTTCGGTGGCCACGCTGGCCACGTCGAAGGCGTGGCTGAGCAGGCCGATGCCCTGGGTGGCGATCACCAGGGCGAGGGCGGCGGCCAGCAGTGGCATCAGGGCGGCCAAGACCGCCCCCCCGAAAACGATGAGCAGGATGACGAGGGCGGCGAGCACGCCGACGCCCACGGACAGCCCGGTGCCGGAGTTCTCGGAGTTGGTGATGGATTGGCCGCCGAGGGAGATGTGGATGTTGGCGCCGTCGGCGGACTCAGCCGCCGCGATCAGGTTCTTGGCGTCGGTCTTGGTCACGTTGGCGGACTTCTTGTCCCACGTCACGGTGGCGAAGGCGACGGTGCCGTCCCGGCTGATCTGGGCGGCGCCCGCTTTGGTGTAGGGGCTGCCGACGGTCTCCACGCCGGGGACATTGGCCACTCTGGCCAGCGCGGCGGTCACCGGGCCCTCCACCGAGGCGGACCGTATGGTGGCGCCGTGGGTGGCCTGGATGACGATCTGGTCGCCCTCGCCCGACGCGGCGGGGAAGTTCTTGGTCAAAAGGCTGACCGCGGCCTGGGAGTCGGTGTTGGGCAGGTTGAAGTTGGAGTTGAAATGACTCCCCAGTCCCTGGCTCAGCCCGAGCATGGTGATTACGGCCAGCAGCCATCCGGCTACCACCGTCCGGCGATGGTGGAAGCACCAACGGGCCAATCGGGTCATGAGAAGAACCTCCGGGGGGGTCTACGGCGCAGCGCCAAGGCGGCGCGGTCGCATCTGGGTTCAATGATCGGGGTTTTCGCGGTGGGTGTCGTCGGCCCACAGGCTCGATTTCGGCTGCGGCCGTGGGGGTATCGGCGTCCCTTTTGCGAACTGGCGTACATCTGGAGGTGTAGGGCAGAACCACCCTGGAGGGGTACGCCCTCGGTGGCCGTTCGGAACTACCGTCGGTGCCATGGATGACGGTGGCCTGGTCGCGGGCGACGGCGATCCGGACCTGCCGCTGGTTTACCGTCTGGCCCGGTATCACTACAGCCCGGCTCAGCTGGTGCTGATGGACGTGGCGGCCGTGGTGATACTGAGCGCCTTCTGCGCGTTCGTGCTGCCCCGGATGGCGACGGTGTCAGGGGCCGCTTGGGAGGCGGCCGGTTGGGCGGCGTACGCGGTGACGTCGGTGGCCATCCTGTTCCGGCGCCGGTTCCCGTGGCCCGTCCTGGTGCTGACCTTTGTGGTGGCCGCGGTCAGCGCCGGCGTCCGGGCCAGCCAGCCGGCCGGGTTCTATCTGGTCATGGCCGTCTACTCCCTGGTCGTCGTGTCCTCGCGGCGGACGGCCCTGATCGTGGCGAGCGTGGTGTCGGCCGGTTTGATCGCCGCCGTCATCGCCGGCGGCGGCGGCAGCAGCCGGGTGGTGCCCGCCACCATCGGCAGCGTTGCTCTCATCGGGGTCGGCTGGCTGGCGGGGGAGAACGTGAGAGCGACTCGGGTTTACACCGAGCGTTACAAGGAACGGGCCGCCGAGCGGGCCGCCGCGATCGAGGCCGAACGGGTGGAGCAGGTCCGCCGGGCCGTGTCCGACGAGCGGGTGGAGATCGCCCGCGAGTTGCATGACATCGTGGCCCACGCCATGAGCGTCATCGCGGTGCGTTCGGGGGTGGCCCGTATGGTCATCGACAGCCAACCCGAGCAGGCCCGAGAAGCGCTTACCATCATCGAGACCACCACCCGCCGGTCATTGCAGGAAATGCGCCTGCTGGTCGGGGTCCTGCGCGACACCGACGATCACCACACCGAACTTGGGCCGGCTCCGGGCCTCGCGACCTCGACCGCCTGGTCGCCGCCATGAAAGTGGCCGGCGTCGCGGTCACCATGGACGTCGAAGGCGCTGCTCGGGACCTGCCACCCGCGGCCGACCTATCGGCGTACCGGATTGTCCAGGAGGCGCTGACCAACGTGGTCCGCCACGCCGGTCCCACCCGCGCTCGGGTCCGGATCGCCTACAGCCCCGACGAGGTGCGCATCGAGGTCGCCGACGACGGCCCCCAAGGGCCAAGCTTGGCACCCACCGTTACCCCGCGTCGGCAGCGGTCACGGGTTGATCGGGATGCGCGAACGGGCCGCCCTCTTCGGCGGCCAACTCGACGCCGGGCCCTGCGCCAACGGCTTTCGCATCACCGCCACCCTCCACACCAACGGCCTCCACGACCGCGACCGCGCCCAGCCATGATCACCGTCGTCATCGCCGACGACCAAGCGCTGGTCCGGGCCGGCTTCGTGGTCATGGTAAACGCCGCCACCGACATGCAAGTGATGGGCGAGGCAACTGACGGCGCCGAGGCCGTCGCCCTGGTCCGGCTCCATCGCCCCGATGTCGTCCTCATGGACATCCGCATGCCGGTCCTCGACGGCATCGAGGCCGCCCGGGCTATCACCACCGACCCGGCCACGGCCGCCACCCGGGTACTCATGCTCACCACCTTCGACCTCGACGACTACGTCTACCGGGCGCTCCGAGCCGGCGCCAGCGGCTTCCTCCTCAAAGACACCGCCCCCGAGGAGCTACTCGCCGGCATCCGCACCCTCGCCGACGGCGACGCCCTCCTCGCCCCCAGCATCACCCGTCGCCTCATCCAGGAGTTCGCCGACCGACCCGACACCACCGATCGGCCGTCACCGGCCCTGCTGGAGACGCTCTCGGTCCGGGAACGGGAAGTCCTCGCCGAAGTGGCCGGCGGGTGGTCCAACGCCGAGATCGGCGTTCGACTGCACATCTCACCAGCCACCGCCAAAACCCACGTCAGCCGACTCCTCATGAAACTAGACGCCCACGACCGGGCCCAGTTGGTGATGATCGCCTACGAGACCGGCCTGGTCACCCCCGGCTGACACCCAACAGCCACAGCACCGAGCAACCACCCGCCAACAATGACCGCTGGGCCGCAAATGCTCGCGCGAACGAAAAGGGTTCGTTTCCTGGCGTTCAGGTATGCCACCTTGCGTTCGGGGGCACCCCTCCGACGCTGGCGTGCTGCTGGCAGAGTGGACCTCGATCGATGATGGCTGGTGGGGCGCCCGGGGAAGGAGGCTCGACTTGAGCCCAGCCTTCCTGTCGGGACCGCACGGGGTCACCGTCCTGGCGTTGTGGTGATGGCTTGTCCTGCAATTTCGTGGGTCTCGTCTTCGAGCATGATGCGGAGGAGGAGCGCGACCCACGTGCGGTAGGGCTTCCAGACCTCGCTGATCTCGGCGATGTCGGCGGCGCTGGGCGGTGCCTTCATGTCGTAGGCGATCGCCATCGCTCGAGCGAGGCGCGGCTCGGCGGTGGGCGTGTAGTCCGGATCACCTGCGCCGCGGAGAAGAATCAGTTCGGCCGAGAACGGGCCGATTCCGGGAATGGCGATCAACTCCTCGAGGGCTTGGGAACGTGGGAGTGACCTCAGCCGGGCGGCGCCCAGGGTCCCGCCGAGAGCGGCCTGGGCGACACCTCGAAGGCGCTGGAGTTTGGTCTCGCTCAGCCCATTGATCGTGGACAGCTGGGCCAGCTTGGCTGGGTTCGAGAAGGCCCGGACCGTTCGACCGCCAACGTCGATGGTCTCACCGTGTTCGGCGGTGATGCGAGCCTTGATGGTGGCTGCCTGCACGATTCGGATTCGCTGTCCGATCACCGACCACGCCGCCGCTTCGTAGGGCGACCAGAAGCAGACGGGGCGGAGGCCGGGATACCTCGACTGGAGTTGAGCGACCACCGGGTCGAGACGAGCGATGTCGGGAAAGCCGCTACCGTCGATGTCGAGCGAGAGGATCCGCTCGACCTGCTCGACCGCCGCCGCGAGTACCGCTGGGGCAAGCGTGTCGCCCCCGTGAACCGTGCCGTGAACCGCACCGGTTTCCTCGTGGACGCGCACTGCCACTGGGTCCCAGTAGCCGTCGACGCAGAAGGCCATCTCCAAGCTCGCGGCCGACTCGGCATCGTAGGCGGCGGGAGCGAATCCCTCGAGGTACCGAATCGATGCCGCCAACGAATACGGCCCCCTCGGGGAGAAAACAAAGCTTGTGGCGGGAGTCATCTCAGCCGTGGATGGTCACGGCGTAGCCGTCGGGATCGGCGAAGGTGAAGGTGAGACCGAAAGGCCCATGGAAAGGTGCGACCAGGATCGGGACTCCGGCGACAACCATTGCCTCGTGCAGATCCTGCGGATCGTCCGCCTTCAGCCAGATGGCCACACCCCACCCGAGGTGCTCGACCGCCTCGAGATCGACGAGTGGCTCCCGCACCGCGAACGCCATGGGCTGCGTGGCGAATACCACCGCGTGGTCAGGGCTCACCTGAGCACGGGCGAGGCCGAGGTGCTCGGTGTAGAAGGCTGCGGAAGCCTCCAGATCGCGGACCTGGAGAGCGATGAAGTCAGGGCCGAGTGCGGTCATCGGATGTCCTTTTCCGTGAGTCGGAGAAGATAGCTTATCTCAGGCATCCTGAGATTGTATCAGGCAGACTGATAGTGAGGTAGGCGTGGACCAGGTCACGACGGCCAGGGTGGGATACTTGATAAAGAGGGCGCAGACGGTCCTGCACGACGCCATGGCCGATGCTCTCGGGTCTCACCATCTCACGGTGACCCAGTTCGCCGTCCTCACCGGTTTAGATGAAGAGCCCGGGCTCTCGAATGCCGACCTCGCTCGTCGGGCATTCGTGACCCCACAGAGCATGCACGCCGTGCTCCAAGAACTGGAGAGACTCCAGTTCGTGGTGAGACGTCCTCATCCGCAGCACCAACGCGTCCTCCAAGCCGAACTAACTGAGGCTGGTCGGCGCACTCTGAAATCTGCTAACAACTCAGTCAACGCTGTGGAGGAGCAGATGCTCCGCAAGCTCTCCAACCCGGCGAGATCGAAACTTGCGAGCGCGCTCTCGTCTTGCATCGATTCGCTGACCGAAACCCCAACATCCTCCGTCGCTCGTCGACCCCGGTGATACAAGGGGAACCGTCAGAAGTGCGGGCAGACGTCCCTGTGGTATCCGGCAGGCCGTCCCAGATAAGTGCCGATACGTGGCGGGCCACCTGGACGTGCGACGCAGGTCGAAGCTCGGCGATACGCGCGGTCACCGACCGGGGCCACCCCGTGACCCGAGCGTGACCCACGAAAGAGCGACTGCGACATCAGCACGGTTCTGCTGCGCCCATCTCCAGAAGAAAAGTGGCCTTCTACCAGGGAGTTGTGGGGCTAGCTGGAGTCGAACCAGCCACCTCAGCATTATCAGTGCAGTTGTCGCGCCCGACAGAATAGGGGCCTGACCTGGGAGTTTGTGCCTCCGGGGAACGTCTGGAATTCCGCTTCGTGACCCACACGTGACCCACCGACCTCGAAATGAGGCGAAAGCGAAACCGGCCCCGACCAGCTGCACACTCGGACTTGACTACGTCCGCAAACCGGCGTTTCGAGATGCTCGCGATCTGGTCTTTAGTCGTTCCCGGCCGGGGCGTTGGCTGAGCATCCTGAGCTGGCTTTGGCTCACGCGGCAACCCAGCTCGCCGAGGGACGGCTGGAGGATGCGTCGGCTCAGCTGGTGGTGGCTGAATCCCACCTGGAAAGCGCGCCGCCTGCTCGTCGCAGTCGCCTGGCGATTGCACATGCGTCCCTGCGGTTGGCGCTGGCACGGCGGAGCGGCCAGTTCGCCGAAGTAGTCGAACAAGTGAACCTGCTCGATACCTCGGCTTAGACGGCACGCGGAATATCCGCCCCGCGCCCGGCGTTTTCGAGCCACCTAGCCGCCGCGAAATATAGGCGTCGATTATGCGACACGAGATGCCCAGGCGCCTCCTGCTGCAGGGTTTCCGAGAACCGTCTGATCACCGGTACCCTCTCGTGGTCACTCCGGGGGAACGTCGTGGGTTAGACAGGCTTCTATAGCTAGGTGATCCGGTAGCCACCGAAGTCCAGTTGCCTGACGGCAACTGGACTTCTATCGGTGGCATGTTCGCGCCAGCAGCCGAGAGAGCCAGTCCGGCGGGCTGCCCAGGTTGGGCGATCCTTCAGACGGACGCGGCGGCCTTCAGGATCACCTCGAGCACGCGGTCGGGCTGAGAGAGCATGGGACAGTGGCTGCTTTGGAGCTCAGTGGTGTCAGCGCCCATGCGCTTGGCCACGAATCGCTCCAGTTCGGGATGAACGCTGCGATCGTTGGCGCCGACGATGTACCAGCTCGGCCTTTCTTTCCAAGCAACACCCGGGACCTTTTCCGCAAAGAGCGTGGCCGCCGGCGGGGCTGCCGCCGCCCAGATCAGCTTCTGCTCCGCTACCGGGAGATCGCCGCAGAAGCACTCGATGCCGTCGGGACGCATCCAGACTCGGCCGTCGGCGACTTCGATGCGCTGGAAGACGTCGGTGGTGGGGAACTTCGACTGCAGGCTCTCCGAGGTCTCGGTCTCGTCACAGGCGAGGGCGCAGATGTAGACCAAGGCAGCAACGCGCTCGTCGACGCCGGCAGCGGTGATGACGGTGCCTCCGTAAGAGTGACCGACCAGGACGATGGGACCATCCACTCGATTGAACGTGGCAATGCACGTGTCGATGTCGCCTTGGGCTGTGTCGAGGCTGTGCTGCGAGCTGATCACGTCGTAGCCCTCCGCCACCAACGGCGCCATGACTTTATTGAAGCACGATCCGTCGGCCCAGATGCCGTGGGCGAAAGCGATGGTGGGTTTGTTTGGCATGCGTTATCTCCTTGTCTCTGTTGCTTGAATCTTCGGCGGTACTCCGGATTCTCGGCTTCCGGTAACGCCTCGACATCGCCTGATCAGGCGAAATCACTCTCGAAGGGTTCGCCATCCCACCGGGTGTCCAGCTCCGTTGAGGACACTCTCGTACCGCCGCCCTCACGTGTTTCCGGCCGGTCTCGCAAGCGCTCGGTGGAGGTGACAGCCGGAGGATTCTCCGAGCCGTCGACGGACGGCAGCACTGCGGGCGTCGCCGGCGTCGGCGACGTTCAGTCGTCTCGGTTCGATTCCTTCGTCGCAGCGCCAGACCGGTTGTCGATGATTCTGCCGAGGTGCACGCGAGAGTTGACGCCGAGCTTTTCGAAGATGTGCCGCAGGTGGGTGTGGGCCGTATGCGGAGAGATGAACAGCTTTTCGGCGATCTGGCGGTCTGTATTTCCTTCTGCCGCGAGGCGAGCTACGGCTGCTTCAGTTCTGGTCAGGGACTCCAGTCCGGTCTTGGGGCGCTCGACTGCCGAGGGCCGACGTCGGATCCCCAGCCGTCGCAGCCGGGAGCGGATCCGGGCTGAGTCCCACGTGGCACCGACCTCGGTCGTGACCGTCAGCGCTTCGTCCAAGGCTTTCACAGCACGCGGCGTTGTCTCCGTGTTGAGTGAGGACCCCGCCTAGGTCCTCCAAGGCTGATGCGTAGGCGAGCGGCCGCCGGCCGTCCTTGTACAGAGACGCGGCGAGCGTCAGGTCGTCGCCGGATTCGTTCCAGATGCCTCGACAATGCGCGGCCGCCGCCTGACAGGAGCGCACGCCCGGGTTCTGGTCGGAGCGTCGTTGGGCCAGCGAGACGGCCTGGTCGGCCAGTTCGGCGTCCCCGACCGCCGCCGCGATACGCACTCGCTCCGCGTCGTCGGTGATCTCGTGGGGATAGAGCGGGAACATGGTGAGACGTTCCTCCGAACCCAAGCTGCTGAGCCACACGTGCGCCCCCATGGGGTCGGACTGGCTGAGGGAGAGGAGGGCCAGGTACCAGCCGGCGTGGTATCTCACATAGGGGGTGTCGCTGCGGAGCATGACCTTGGCGATCTCGGCGACCTCGAGAGCTCCGGTCTCGTCGGCTAAATGGATCTTCAACTTCCCGAGGGCGACCACGGCGGGAGCGTGCAGCGTCCCCGCGATGAGGTGTGCCTCCTCGAGGGTGAAGCGGTTCTCTAAGGCTACGGCGGCCTCTGCCAGGTCGCCCATCTGTAGCGCCAGCCTGCCTCTGGTGGTTTCGAACACGCGCAGCGCCCAGTTCTGGCGATCTTGTTGGGCGGCGATGATCTCCTCGTTGAGCAGCTGGAGGGCTTCGTCGAATCGGTCGAGCGCCGCGAGGGTCCACGACCGCAGGATGTGGCCGAGCCTCGCTCGGGCGTCTTCCTGCCCTCGATGGTCTCGCCCCACCGCGTCGGTTACGGTCTCGAGCGCTCGTTGGAACTCGAGTGACTGGTACTGGACCCCGGCTTCGGGCACCTCGAACCGCAGCCACGATGTCGGATCGGTGCTTTGGTAGGCGGCCTGCCGTGCGCTCTCTCGTACCTCCAGGGCTTCTTCGGTGTATCCGGCGACCGACAGGCTGTGGTAGAGCGACGCCGACAGCGAGGCTCGTAGCTCGGCGGGTAGAGACGGGAGAGCCAGGCCGGCCCGGGCGTTCTCGGCGCGGACCACCGGCGACAAGTCGAACATGCTGGCCACGCTGAAGCGGACCCGGGCCTGTTCTTCGGCCGGCAGGACCTGGCGCAGCGCCGAGTCGGCGAACTGTTTGGCCTCGTCCGCCCGGCCCGCGGCGAACAGGCAGACGGCGCGGCAGGCCACCAGCGGCCCCCGAAGCGGGTGGCGGCGCGGCGCCAGATCAAGGCCTCGCGCCGCCAGTTCCGCCGCTCCGCCGGGATCCGAATTGCTCAGGACTTGGGCCGCCTTCAAGATGGTCTCGATCGCCACGGAGTCGCCTGGCTGGGCGCTCTCCGCGAGTTGGATCGCCACCTCGGTCGGCAACGCCCCCCGCGACATGAGGACGTCGGCCGCGTGCCGATCGACGGCCCGCCGGACCGGCGCCGACAGACTTCCCCGGACCGCCTCACGGATCAGGTCGTGCCGGAAGGTCAGGAAGCTGTCCTCCTCAGCGAAGATGTCCGCCTGCAACAGCTCGTTGACGGGTGGCAGCAGACCGGGAACCGAGATATCGGTCATCGCCGAAAGGTCGTGCAGCGTGAAGCGCCGACCTAGGCCGCAGGCGAACGTAGCGACCCGCTCGGAGATCGGATCCATCAGAGAAAGCCGGCGGCCCATGCTGACCCCGACCCGCCTCGGCAGACGATCTTCCACCAGCGAGGCTCGACCCGAGTCGAACGACACCAGGCAGTCGTCCCGCAACCCGCGGAAGAACTCCACCAGCAGGAACGGGTTGCCTTGGACTCGCGCCGCCCTCGACAACAGCTCGTCGTCGGCCTCCACGCCAAAGATGTCCGCCGCCACCTGAGCCACCGCTTCACGCTCGAGGGGGCCCAATCGGATGTGTTCGGCACCGGACTCGATCAACGAAGCCTTCGCCTGCTGGACCTCAGGAAGACCCTGGTTCGGTCGAGACGTCATGACCCAAACCACCGGCAACGCGGCCAGCCGCGCCGGGAGCTGTCGCATCGCCACCGCGCACGACGTTCCCGCCCAGTGCAGGTCATCAAGACACAGCAACAGCGGCGCCCGCAGCGCGACCTCCTCGATAACCGCCTGTACCTCCTGCAGCAGCCAGAAAAGGAACTCGGGCAGAGCGTGCAGATCGCTCATCGCCTGGCGGTCGGCCAGCGGCGGGTGACCATCGAAAAGCGCGTCGAACAGTGCGTGCAGTTCGTCGACGGAACGGCCCGGCTCTGTCGTTCCCCGCCCGACCTGGAACGACATGCCCCTGGCCACGGCCGCGCACTCTTCCACGAGTCGGGTCTTGCCCAGCCCGGGGCTGCCCTCGATGACGATGACGCTGCCGACGCCGGCCCGAGCCTCCTCGAGGCGCCGCCGGACAACATCGACCTCCTGGTCGCGGCCCCGCAGCGGACTTCGCGGCAGCCCCTTCACCACATCAACCTAGCTTTGCCCGAGTCACGTTGCCCGAGCCGCGAACACCTCGGCGGTCGCCGGGTTGCCCACGCCGAACGAGGCCTCGGTGGCGGCCGCCTCACCGCCGACAGTCATCACGAACTCGGACATAGCGACCCCGTTCCTCTCGCGTGACGTCGAGACCGGCCTTCGTGGTCAATCCTGCCAGCCCGGCGTCGCCCCTTCAATCCCCCGGCGGCCCATGCAGGCCCTGTCCCGGGAAAATCACCTGATCAGGCGATGTGCCACGAAGTGTCTCTCGACCAATGTCCAGGGTGGGCCCAACCCTGACGCGGATCGCTTCGTCATACGGCTGCCTACTCGGTCGTGGCGGCGCACGTTGCGCTGGGACCACCAGCCTCAAAGACGCCAACTACAGCGACTGCACCATCACCCTCATGTGGGCTGCCCTCACCGCCGCCGGCGCCATCGTCGCAGCCCTCGGCTAACGCTCGCCCACAACGCGCCTGCCCGCATAACCTTCCAGTGGGACCCCGACTCGCCGCTGTGAAAGTCTGCCCCAATATCCCGACCGCTCCGCTGCTCGGGAGCGTCCCCGAGGTGCCGGTGGGTGGAGGGTCACACCTCGAGGCTTGGTGGCGGGTCACACCTGAAGGCTTAGCCGGTAGGACCCAGCGGGGAGCGTTCGATCAATATGCGACAACGATCCCGTGACCCATGCGTGACCCACTGACGACCAGGGGCGACCTCAGCACGGCCCTGCTGCGCTCATCTCGACAAAGAAAGGGCCTTCTACCAGGGGTTTTGTGGGGCTAGCTGGAGTCGAACCAGCCGACCTCAGCATTATCAGTGCTGCGCTCTAACCGGCTGAGCTATAGCCCCGTGCTGTCGAAAGGCGAACTCTACACGACGCTCCGCCGCCTCCTCTAAGTAGATCGGCGCGCCGCAGATCAGTCCTGGGCTTCGGCTTCGACGTCGACCCGGATCCCGCCCACGATGTCGCAGATGAGGTTGTACATCGAGCGCGGCGAGGACGTTGGCGATCGTGCCGGCCACCCCGATCACTCCCCCGGCGGCTGCCGTGTACTTGGCCACCGTTGTGGGATGAAGGGTGAAGGACTTGAGGTCGAACAGCGTCTTGATGGACTTCTCGATGGACGGCAGCGTCCCGAACGCGTTGGCCGCGTACCACAGCAGCACCGAGGCAACCACTATCACCGCGACGACGAGAAGGTAGAAGATCAACGACACTTTGCCGACCGTGATCACGCTGACGTGGCGGACCGTGATACGCGATCGGGTGCGTTGACGTCGGATCTTGCGCCTGGACCGGCGCTTGGCATCAAGGCCGGCCGCCGCATCCCGTGCCGCGATCGGACCCACTGCCGGGGTGGGCTCCGTGACCGACCCTGGCGTCCGCAAGGCGGCCGGCGGGGCCGCTCCACCCTCCGGGGTCGCTCCGGCCCGCTTGGCCGCCGGCGCCAGCGCCGCCGCTCCTAACGCTGCCCCCGCTGCAACGGCCGGGGCGAGTGATGATCGGGGATCGCCGTCTCCACCGACCGCAGCGCTCGCTGCCCCCGGGTCAGCTCTCACCGCATCCGCGCTGATGCCGCCCCCTGCAGCCACGCCTTGGCGCCCTGCGACCGCCCCCAGACCGGCTGCTCCTAGAGCCAAACCGGCTCCCGGCCTCTGCCCGGTCGGCGGGTCCGACTCAGCCGGTCCGTCGAGGGACCTGGTCGTCGGTCCTGATTCCGCCGCCGCCCCGACTTCTGCCGCGGCTGTTGCGGGCACCGGCCCCGCCCCCGGGCGAGCCGGCGGCGAACCTCTTTCCCGGGACACCGGATCGAGGCCAATGGGGTCGACCCGGGCGCTCGGCACCGGCGCCCGGTCGGCCAGCACCTGGTCCGCCCGCGCCTGGTCCGCCGGCCCCGTCGGGTCCGTAACCGGCATCCCCGCAATCCGGTCCTGGCTGGCGGGACTCGATCCAGGCAGCCGCCC
Source organism: uncultured Actinomycetota bacterium (assembly GCA_963783945.1). Classification (GTDB taxonomy): domain Bacteria; phylum Actinomycetota; class Acidimicrobiia; order Acidimicrobiales; family Palsa-688; genus CAWAPS01. The sequence continues at coordinate 1,140,939 of CAWAPS010000032.1, read as the reverse complement.
GTCCGGCTGTCGGACTTCGCCGGGAGGGGGTGTCTGGCTTCGGGATCGGACCCGCGGACCAGCGGCCTCCGACGAGGCCGCCGCCGCTTCCTGTTGCTTGTAGGGCCACCGCCACCATGAGCTCTTGGCCGGCTTCGGTTGCGAGGCTCCCCGCGAACGGGGGTCGCCCTCGCCCGATCCGGCTGGGCGCGGCTGCGGCGCCTGCTTGCGCCCGGAGGAACCCTGGCGACTTTCCGGCGGCTGGGACCTCCCGGCGCTGCGCCCCCCTCCCCGGCGCCCTCCCTGACCGTCGGTGGACCGCGGTTCGGTTGCCGGGGGTGAGGCATCTCTGAGCGAGCCGTATTCGGCCGGAACCGGTGATCCCCATCCTCGCTCGCCCGAAACCGCTCCGCCGTCCGCGGAGCCCAGCGTCGGACGGCCGAGGGGTTCGGCCATCAGCCTGTCTCCTCCACCGACAGAACCGGAGCGGCAGACGCCAGCACATGGCCGGAATCGAGTGTCATCACCCTCACTCCTGTGGCATCGCGGCCCTGGCTGGAGATCTCGCGAACGGCCATTCGCACCATCACCCCGGCCGAGGAGGTGATCAGGATCTCATCGTCAAGTCCAACCATGAACGCTGAAACCACATGGCCTCTCTGGGCCGTCAACCTGATGCCTCTGACCCCGAGTCCACCCCTCCCCTGGCGGTGGAAATGGTGCAGTTGGGTGCGCTTCCCGAAGCCTGCTTCGGTCACGATGAGGATGCTCGCGTCGTCCCGGGCCGGGTCTATCGAGACCACTTCGTCTCCCGACCGCAGCTGCATGCCTCGCACACCCGCGGCGTCGCGGCCCATCGGCCGTACGTCTGTCTCGATGAACCGGATAGCCATACCCATGCGGGAGACCATGAAGATATCGTCCTCTCCCCCGGTGGTGATGACCCCGACAAGCTCGTCACCATCGCGCAGGTTAATAGCGATGAAGCCCTCGCGGCGGGATTTGTCGTATTCGGAGAACGTGGTCTTCTTTACTTGCCCTGCCTTGGTCGCGAACAGCAGATAGCGGTCAGCTGGGAAATCACGGGTGTCGATGAGGGTTTGTACCCGCTCGTCGTGCTCGAGCGGCAACAGATTTACGATGGCGGTCCCGCGGGCGGTCCGCTCCTTGATGGGGATATCGAACGCCCGCAGCCGGTAGACCTTGCCCTTGTTGGAGAAGAACAACAAGTAGGCGTGGGCCGTGGTGTGGATTATCCGGGTGACCAGGTCTTCCTCCCGCAACCTGGCCCCTTGAATGCCTCGGCCTCCCCGACCCTGGGTCCTGAACTGCGACGCCTGTACCGCCTTGACGTACCCGGCCTTGGTCATAGTGATCACCAGCTCTTCGTCGGTGATCAGATCCTCGGCCGACATGTCGCCGTCGTCGTAGGTGAGAACGGCCCGGCGGGGATCGGCGAACTCGTCCCGGATGGCGGTGATCTCGGTCTTGATGACCCCCTTCAGGACGCTCTCGTCGCCCAGGATGGCCTCGAGCTCGGCAATGGTCTGGCGTAGCGAGGCGACCTCCTCCTCGAGGTTGGCCCGACCCAGCCGCGTCAGCTGCGACAGGCGCATGTCGACGATGTGGGTCGCCTGTACGTCGGTGAACACGAAGGGTTCGGCCTGCAGGGCGGCGATCGCGGCCTGACGGTCCTCCGAGGCCCGGATGGCGGCGATTATGGCGTCGATCATGTCGAGCGCTTTGATCAGGCCCTCGACGATGTGGGCCCGGTCCCGGGCCTTCTGAAGGAGGAACTCGGACCGCCGGCGGATCACCTCCACCTGATGCAGGACGTAGTAGTGCAGCGCCTGCATCAGGTTCAGGGTCCGGGGGACCCCATCCACCAACGCCACCATGTTGACCCCGAAGCTCGTCTGAAGCGGGGTGTGCTTGAACAGGTTGTTGAGCACGACGTTGGCGTTGGCGTCGCGCTTCAACTCGATCTCGACCCTGGTCAAGCCTTTGGCCGACGCGTCGTTGGCGTCGCGTATGCCCTCCAGCTCCCGGGAGTCGACCAGCTCCTTGATCCGGGTGAGCAGGGCCCGCGGGCTGACCTGGTAAGGGAGCTCGGTCACCACGATCGAGGTGCCCCGCTTGGTCTCGACGATCTCGGCCTTGGCCCTCATCTTGATCGAGCCGCGACCGGTGCGGTAAGCGTCCATGATCCCCTGGCGGCCCAGGATCAGCCCGCCAGTCGGAAAGTCCGGGCCCTTGACGAAGCGCATGAGGTCGTCTGGTGTGGCGTCCGGGTGGTCGATCAGGTGGACGGTGGCGTCGATGATCTCACCCAGGTTGTGGGGCGGAATGTTGGTGGCCATGGCCACCGCGATCCCCTGGCTGCCGTTCACCAGCAAGTTCGGGAACCGGGCCGGGAGCACCTTCGGGACGGTGTACTCACCGGAGTAGTTGTCCTCGAAGTCGACGGTGTCCTGATCGATCCCGTCGAGCATGTGGGTAGCAAGGGGCGACAGCCGGCACTCCGTGTAGCGTGCGGCGGCCGGCCCGTCGTCGAGAGACCCGAAGTTGCCGTGCCCGTCGACCAAGGGGTGCCGCAGGCTGAAAGGCTGGGCCATGCGCACCAGGGCGTCATACAGGGCCAGGTCTCCGTGCGGGTGGTACTTACCCATCACGTCGCCCGTGACCCTGGCGCACTTCAGGTGGGGCCGGTCGGGCCGGGCCCCCATGTCGTGCATGCCGTAGAGCAACCGGCGGTGAACCGGCTTCAACCCGTCGCGCACGTCGGGTAGTGCCCGGGAGACGATGACGGACATGGCGTAGTCCAGGAAGGACCTCTCCATCTCCTCCTGGATCTCGATCGGCTCGATGCCGACAAGGGTCCGACCGTCGTCGCCGTCGTCGCCGTCGCCGTCGTCCGGGCCCTCGCCGTCCGGTCCCGAGCCGTCGCCGGGCGGGTTTATGTCGCTCATATGTCGAGGAACCTCACGTCCTTGGCTTTGGTCTGGATGAAGTGCTTGCGCATCTCCACGTCCTCGCCCATCAAGATGGCGGTCACCTCATCGGCTATGGCCGCCTGCTCCACCGACACCTGCAGCAAAGTGCGGGACGATGGGTCCATCGTGGTCGGACCGAGCTCATCGGCGTCCATCTCGCCCAAACCTTTCAGCCGGTTGAACTCGTTTTTGTGTTTGGGGTTCTGCGCCAGAAAGGCGGCCTTCGCCGCGTCGTCTTTCAGGTACCTCTTCTCCTTACCCACGACCGTGGAGTAGAGGGGTGGCTGGCAGATGTAGACGTATCCAGTCTCCACCAAGGGCCGCATCTGGCGGAAGAAGAACGTAAGCAGCAAGGTCCGTATGTGGCTGCCGTCGACATCGGCGTCAGCCATGATGCAAACCTTGTGGTAGCGCGCTTTGGTGACGTCGAACTCCTCCCCGATCCCAGCCCCGATTGCGGCGATGAGGGCCTGGATCTCGTTGTTCTTCAGCATCTTGTCCAGACGAGCCCGCTCGACGTTCAGGATTTTGCCCCGGATAGGCAGGATCGCCTGGTTCACCGGATTGCGGGCCTGAGTGGACGACCCACCGGCGGAGTCGCCCTCCACGATGAACAGCTCCGCGTCCTCCGCCGACGTCCCCCTTGCGCAGTCCCGCAGCTTCTCGGGCATGCCCGCGCCCTCGAGGGCCGACTTGCGCCGGGTCGCATCCCGGGCCTGACGAGCCGCCAGCCGGGCTCTCGACGCGGTGATGGACTTGCTGACCATCTGCCGGGCCTCGCTCGGATTCTGCTCCAGCCACTCGGCCAGCTTGTCGTTGGTAGCGCGCTCCACCAGCGAACGCATGGGGACGTTACCGAGCTTGGCCTTGGTCTGACCTTCGAACTGGGGATCTCGAAGCTTGACCGAGACGATGGCGGTCAGACCTTCCCGGATGTCTTCACCGAGCAGGTTCTCGTCCTTCTCCTTGAGTTGGCCGGCGCTGCGGGCGTACTTGTTGACCACCGCGGTGAGGCCCTTCTTGAACCCTTCGACGTGGGTGCCCCCCTCGGTGGTCGCGATGCCGTTGGCGAAGCCGTGGATACCCTCGTAGTACCCCGCGTTCCACTGCAACGACACCTCCACCTCGCCGTCGTCCTCCCCGACGCGGTAGTAGGAGACCTTTTTGAACAGGGGCTCCTTCGTGGCGTTGATGTGGCGGACGAAGTCGATGATGCCGCCCGGGAACATGTACTCGGTCGGGGGATTGCCGCCCGGGCGCTCGTCGCGAAACCGGATCTCCAGACCGGCATTCAGGAAGGCGTACACCTGGAGGCGCTCGAGAATGGTCTGCGCGGAGAAGTCGATCTCGTCGAACACCCGGCCGTCGGGCCAGAAGGCGACGGTGGTGCCGGTGCGCCCGTTGGGGGCCGGGCCGGTGACTTCCAGCTTGGTGCTGGCCTTCCCCCCGTCGTGGAACTCCATCCGGTGGTGCTTGCCGTCGCGGTCGACCTCCACCACCAACCGCTTCGACAGGGCGTTGACCACCGATACCCCCACCCCGTGCAGTCCGCCGGACACCTTGTAGCCGCTGCCGCCGAACTTGCCGCCCCCGTGCAGCTTGGTCAGGGCGATCTCGACACCGGTGAGCTTCTGTTGGGGGTTGACGTCGGTGGGGATCCCCCGACCGTTGTCCACGACCCGACACCCGCCATCCTCGGTCAGGGTCACGTCGATCTGGGTGCAGTAGCCGGCCATGGCCTCGTCGACCGAGTTGTCCACAACCTCCCAAACCAGGTGGTGGAGCCCGCTCGGACCGGTCGATCCGATGTACATCCCGGGCCGCTTGCGAACGGGCTCGAGGCCCTCCAGAACAGACATGTCGCGAGCGCTGTAGCTGCCCGGACGAGCCGGGCTGGCACCTTCGTCATCCCTCATTGGTACTGCCATAGACGCGACCTTTCCATCACGATGAACTAGGACGTCTCAAGCGCCGACACCAGGGGCGAAATCGCAGGTCAGCAGCCCGAAAGTCGATACTTGTAGTTTACCAGAGGGGTGGGTCGAAATCGGGCGGGAAGGTCCGTTAGGAGAGGCTCTCCCCGCCCTTTGTCCGGGACCGGCTGCCGGCCACCCGAATCCGGATTTCGGACACCGCGGACGTGCCGGTCGCGGCGGCCAGCCGGCTTAGGATATCGGCGGTCATAAACCGGAGCTGGCCGGCCCAGGCCGGCTGATCCACGACCATGACCAGTACCCCGTCCCGGAGCGAATGGGGCCGGGCGTGAGCAGCTATATCGGCGCCGACGAGGTCCTCCCAGCGGGTGAACACGGTGCCGAGAACGCTCGCCGAGGGCCCGCCCAGGCGGGAGGTGAGCCGGTCGAGTGACTCACTCAGCCTCCGGGGGTCGCGCTCCCCGCCGGGAGGCGGATGGGCCGCCAGGTGGTCACCGCGCCGCCCTCATGAGAGGAGCTTTCCGTCCTCGACCCGGAACCGAGCCTGGACGTCGGCCGCCGGAGGGAGCTCGGAGGCGGTGGTCACGATCGCCTGCCCCGCCGGCAAGCACGCCAGTAGCCCCGACGAGCGGCTCTGGTCCAGCTCGGAGAACACGTCGTCGAGGAGGAGCACCGGGGCGCCGCCCACCCTCTCGGTCACCGAGCGGTGACCGGCCAGCCGCATGGCCAGGGTGAGGGAACGCTGTTCGCCCTGTGACGCGTGGGTGCGGGCCGGCATTTCTCCGACTTTGAGCGCCAACTCGTCGCGGTGAGGGCCGATCGTGCTCACCCCCCGCCTCAAATCGTCGGACCGGGCCCGCTCCAGGGCCTCGAGGAGATCGCCTTCCCAGCTGCGCTGGTAGTCGAAGGAGACAGAATCGCGGCCTCGGTGCGAAGCGCCAGCGGCCAGCCGGCTGTAGAACTCCGCAGCCAGCGGCTCCAAACTGGTGGCCAGCGCCGCTCGGGCATCCGCCAACTGCTCACCCGAGGCGGCCAGTTTGGCGTCCCACACGTCCAGGGTGCTCACCACGTCCTGTGGAGGTCCCTGCCCAAAGCGGGCCCCGGAGCCTCCAGCCGTCTTGAGAAGAGCGTTGCGCTGCTTTAGCACCCGGTCAACCTCGGTGATGGTGCCGTCATGGCGGGGGTGCAGGGCGACTAACAGGTCATCCAGGTACTCACGACGGCCCTGCGGACCACTTTTCACCAGCATCAGATCATCGGGACTGAAGACAGTGACCTGCAAAGCCCCGAGAAGGTCGCGGGACCGGCGCAGCGCCTGCCCGTTGACCTGCACCCGATCCCGGCCGGTCGCCCGGAGCTCCGCTTCGACCAGAATGCGGCGGCCCTCCCGCCGACCCTCGGCCCGGACGACAGCCCGGCCGGCGGCCGCACCCGCCCGCACCATGGCTTCCGCCGGACTGCCCCGCATCGAGCGCAGAGTGGCGAGGTATCCGATGGCCTCGATCAGGTTGGTCTTGCCCTCCCCGTTGGCCCCCGTCACCACGGTGATACCCGAGCCGGCGGGTGCGAACTCGGCGTCGCCGTAGCTGCGGAAATCGGTCAACCACAGGGTCTCCAGATACACCTCTACTGCTCCGACGTGTGTACTTTGACGGTCGCTAAGAAACGCGGACGGGCATCAGAAGATACAGATAGTCATCACCCTCCGTCGGGCGCAACGTCGCCGGCTTGAGGGCGTCGAGCGTGTCGAGGACGACCTCGTCTCCGGTGACCGCGTCGACCCCATCGATCAGGTAGGTGGGGTTGAACGCAACGGTCATCTCGGCGCCCTCGTACTTGGCATCGACATCCTCCGTGGCGGTGCCCCAGTCTGTCGTGATCACCGTCAACTCGATGCCGTTGGCCTTCAAGGCGATCCTGACCGGGGTCGTCGCGTCCCGAGCCAGGAGCTTGACCCTCCGTATCGCTTCGAGCAGCGGCTCCCGGCCAACGATTAGCCGGTTGGGATATCCCGTCGGGACAAGACCCCTGTAGTTGGGGAATTCCCCTTCGATGAGCCTGGTGGTCAGCGTCGTACTGCCCAGCCCGAAAGTGGCGTCATGGGTACCCAGTCGAAGCGAGACATCGCCGCTCGCCGCCCCGAGCAGCCTCGTGAGTTCGGTAAGTGCCCTCGAGGGGAGCAACACCTGCTGCCCGGCCGCTAACACCCCCATGCCGCGCAGGTCACGAACGGCCAGCCGGTAGGAGTCGGTCGCCACCAGCCGTAGCCCACCCTCCTCTGCGGCCATGAGAACGCCTGTGAGAATCGGCCGCGAATCCTCGCTGGAGGCCGCCCGGGTGACCTGACCCAGGGCGGCGGCCAAGCCCTCAACCGGCAAGGTCACGGCATCGCCACTGGGAGCCGGAAGCCTCGGAAAATCACCGGCGGGGTGAGTGCGAACCGTGAAGTTGGACCGCCCCGACGCGATGTGCAACTCGTCGTCGTCGGATTCGACGGTGACCGCCCCCGGCTCTAGCGCTCTCACGATGTCGGTGATCAGCCGGCCCGGCGCGACCACCACGCCGTCGGCATCTCCGTTCACCGTCGTCTCGACGCTGATGGTGAGATCCAGGTCGGTCCCGGTGACCTGCAGATTGTCAGCGTCGATGGTCATTCGCACGCCACCCAGGATCGGCTGGGCGCCACTGCGCCCAGCGGCTGCTCGCCCGGCCGTACTCAGGGCTTCGACCAAGGCGTCACGTTCGCATCGGAACTTCAACGGAGTGCCTTCCCTGCTTCTTGCTTCTGTTGTTTATAGATACGGTGGTAATAGCAGTAGGGGCTGTGGATTGTGGACAACTGTGCTTTATCCCTGGTTGAGCGGTTGCAGCTCCCGGGACTTCGTCCCCAGGATCTCACAGGGGGGTGACAGGTGATGGGATGGGTTGGGGAATCCGCCCGACTTTTCCCCGGAAATCACATCTGTCCGACACACCTGCCCCGCCGGGTGATCCCCAGCGGAGGTCATCTCCCGCCCTTGATGACGTAGATGAGCTCTGTGACCTGGTCGTATATCTGTCGGCGCTCTTTCATGAGCCCCGAGACCTTCTCGACCGCGTGGATCACCGTGGTGTGGTCACGGCCGCCGAACTCCCTGGCGATGGCCGGGTAGCTGAAGTCGGTGAGCTCCCGGAACAGGTACATCCCGATCTGGCGGGCGTTCACGAGCGGCCGGCGCCGGCTGGTCCCGCACAACTCCTCAATCGAGAACCCGAACGCCCCGGCGGTCGAATCCAGGATCAGCTTGGCGGTGATCTGGCGGGGCCGGTCGGCCTCGAGTATGTCGGACAGGACCCGCTCGGCCATGGGGAGGGTCGGCGGTTCGCCGTTCAAGCTGGCGTAGGCCGAGACCCGTATGAGAGCACCTTCCAGTTCCCGGATGTTGTCCCGGACGTGGGTCGCGATCAGCTCGAGAACGTCACCGGGGATCGGAATTCGCTCTCCGTCGGCTTTCTTGCGCAGTATGGCCAGACGCGTCTCGAGCTCAGGGGGCTGGACATCGGTGGTCAGGCCCCACTCGAACCGGCTGCGCAGCCTGTCTTCCAGCGTGGCGATGGATCTCGGGTGGCGATCGGACGACAGCACGATCTGCTTCGACCCCTCGTACAGCCAGTTGAAGGTGTGAAAGAACTCCTCCTGTAGCTGCTCCTTGTTCTCCATGAACTGGATGTCGTCGACCAGGAGAACGTCACATTCCCGGTAGCGCCGTTTGAAGATCATCTGGCTCTTGTTCCGGATGGCGTCGACAAACTCGTTCATGAGGGTTTCGGTCGACACATAACGGATGCGAGTGCCGGAGAAATTCTCCACGACGTAGTGGCCGATGGCGTGCAGGAGGTGGGTCTTGCCGAGGCCGGAGTCGCCATAGATGAACAAGGGGTTGTAGCTCGTGGCGGGGGTCTCGGCGACCCGTTGAGCGGCGGCGTGAGCGAAGCGGTTGGAAGCCCCGATTACGAACGCGCCGAAGGTGTAGCGAGGATTGAGGGAAGGTGGATCCGGCCGGAGGGGCGCCGCCACGGTTTCGGTCACCCGCACGTCGCCGTTGCCGAAGCCAGCACGCTGTGCCGTTCGGGCGCTGGTGCTGATCGGCCGGGCCCGTTCGACGTCGGCCCACGAAGGCGGGATGTCCTCGATCAGGTGCGTCAGCTGGTCGGCCTGGGCTGCATCCTCGCCATCGGGGCGGCTGGAGGATCTGGTGGGGGCCGCAAGGTTGGTAGAGGCGCGGTCGTCACCGACCTGGTTGTTGGTCGACGACTGCGCCGGCGTAACCCGGTCGTCGAGCGCCGGGGCGACCGGCCGGACCCGGATGCGGATCGCGAGGTCATGGCCGGCGGCCACGCTCGCCATGTTCGCGATCAGAGAGATGTACCGCTCTTCGAGTCGTTCCCTCACGACCGCGTTGGGAGCAGAGACCACGAGGGTCTCCTCGTCCAGGCTTGTAGGCTCCAAAGCCGCAAACCAGGTGTGCCAGACAGCCTCCGACACGTCCTCCCTCAGCAGCCTTGCGCATGTTGTCCACAGCCCGGCTACGTCGGTCACTTGCTTTTTGCGCCTCCAAGCCGCCAGTCATCCACAAGATGATCCACAAGTTGTGGAGAACTCGATCGAGGGGACGCCGGCCCGACGAGTCAGGCGTTGGTCCCTCGGGGGAAGAATTCCGTCTCCAGCGCCGGTTCTTCGGTGGCGCAGGGCGATCAACCTAGCACCCTTCCCAACGGGCTCTGACCGTCCGTGCGGGCGGGTCTGGAGGGTGGTCGGGGAGGCCCCGCAGGCTGACTCGGGAGCGCTTCCGAGCGCGATGCACCCATGCCCCAGATCGCTGATCGGGTGGAGTGCGATCGGCGGTTCACCGCCGCCGCCGGGTCGCGCCATCAGTGGTCCCGGCGACATAGAGCGTCACAGGGACGTCGTACCCTCCTAGGCGTGAGACCAGGTCCCGTCCGTGTTCCAGAGCCGTGTTCCCCAGCCGGCAAGAGGTTGTCCACACTGAATACACCGCAAATTCACCCCCATCACACTCTGGTTTTCCACTGACGCGACCGAGTTAGGTAGCAGACCGTGGTCCAAGCGATCGAAGAGTCCCGACGTGGAGGGGCCCGAATGGCGGCGTCCCGGGTCCCTCCACACAATCTGGACGCCGAGCAGTCACTGCTCGGCGCCATGCTCCTGTCCCGGGACGCCATCGCCGCGGCCATGGAGACGTGCGGAGCCGACGACTTCTACAAGCCGGCCCACTCCCACATCTTCGACGCCATAAACACCCTCTACAACGTCGGGGAGCCCGCCGACCCGGTCACGGTGGGCGACGAGCTGTCGAGAGCCGGGCTGCTCGAGACCGTGGGCGGGTTGCCGGCACTGGTGGCGCTTCAAGCCGATACTCCGGCCACCACGAACGCGGCAAGGTACGCCCGGATCGTCGAGGAGCACGCCCTTCTCCGCCGGCTCATAGCAGTGGCCGGCGAGATCGCCGAGCTCGGCTACAGCGTCCCGGAGGACGTGGCGTCCACTCTCGACCGGGCCGAGGCGATGGTCTTCAACGTGGCCGAGCGGCGGGTTACCGACTCGCTGAAGCCCATTACCGAGCTCCTCTTCGCCAGCATGGACCGGCTCGAGCAGCTGTTCGACCGGGGTGATGCCATCACCGGGGTCCCGACCGGGTACGTCGACCTGGACGAGAAGCTGTACGGGCTGCAGCCGTCCTCTCTGGTGATCGTGGGGGCCCGCCCGGCCATGGGCAAGACCGCCTTCGCCCTCGGTATGGCGGCCCATGCTGCCATGGAGGCGCAGGTCCCGACCCTCGTGTTCTCTCTCGAGATGGGATGCGAGGAGATCACTCAGCGACTCCTGGTCTCGGAGGCCAGGGTGGACGCCGGGCGGATGCGTAACGGCCGGCTTCTCGAAGCCGACTGGCCCAAGATCAGCCAGGCGGTGGCCCGTCTCGGAGACGCCCCTCTCTTCATTGACGACAATCCCAACACCACAGTCATGGAGATTCGGGCCAAGGCCCGCCGCCTGAAGGCCCGTGAGGGCGGGCTGGGCCTGATTGTCGTCGACTACCTGCAGCTCATGTCTGGGGGTGGTGGGGGCTACCCCGAGAATCGACAGCTGGAGGTGTCGGCTATCAGCCGGGGGTTGAAGATCCTCGCCCGTGAGCTTGAGGTTCCCGTGGTCGCCCTGTCCCAGCTGTCCCGGAACCTCGAGCAACGGGCGGACAAGCGGCCGATCCTGGCCGACCTCAGAGAGTCGGGATCGTTGGAGCAGGACGCCGACGTCGTGATGTTTCTGTACCGGGATGAGATGTACAACCCCGAATCGGTCGACAGGGGTAGCGCCGAGGTCATCGTGGCCAAGCACCGCAATGGTCCGACGGGGAAGCTTCAGCTGGCCTTTCTCGATCACTACACCCGGTTCGCCAACATGGCACGGGTATAGGCGGCGATGCCCCGACAGGAGTTGGTGGCGATGCCCGATGATCGAAACTCGTAGACATTTCGTTTTCTCGGTGTCAAATCGCACGGAAATCGTCCGAAAATGCTCCGAGAAAACGAAATGGCTCCGAGATTTCATCGGCCCCTCGCCCACCTGTATCACTCGCGGCATCACCCGCAGTTCGTCCGGCCGCAGCCGGTCGCGTTTGCGGACAGGCCGGCGGGCAGGCGCGCCACCGCGCTCGCCGGCGCCGGCCAGCAGCCGAGTCCACCACCCCGGTGGCGGAGTGCACGACCTGGTGCCGGAGTGCGCCGCTTGGCGCCGGCCAGGAGCCGAGTTCGCCGCCCGGCCGGGTCGGCGCGCCACCGCCCGGGCCGCCGGCCCGATGGCGGAGTGCACCACCTGGTGGCGGACTGGATCACCGGGTGGCGGACTGGTGCCGGAGTGCACCACCCGATGGCGGAGTGCACCACCCCGCCAGGGACCAGCCGGGGCGGGAGAAAGGGAATGGCGAAGCCGGGAAAGCGTGCCGGCCCGTGGGAGCGGCGCCGGGTAGACCCGCGGCCCCGACGGACATCGAGGGCGGAGCGTTAAGGATCCGCCCTCTATGACCACTACGCGAGCAACCGGCCGCCCGCCGGTAACGGTGTTCCTACTGCCGTACCACGTCGACGGTCACCCGGAACTCCACATCGGAATGAAGCTTGACGGGGATCTCGTGGGTGCCGAGCGTCTTGATCGGCTCGTCGAGGTGCAGCCGCCGGCGGTCGAGGGTCACACGAGCCTGCTCGGCTACTGCCTCGACCACATCGGCCGTGGTGATGGAGCCGAACAGCTTGGCCCGCTCTCCCGACCCGGCCCGGGCCGGGATGCGGATGACCATGGGCACCAGGGTGCGGGCGACCAGCTCGGCTGCCTCCCGGTCCCTGGCGTCCTTCAGATCCCGGGCCCGGCGCATCGAGCCGGCTTGGGCGGTGACCCCGCTGGTCGCCTTGATGGCATGGCCCTTGGGCAGCAGGAAGTTGCGGGCATAGCCGTCCGAGACGTCCACGATGTCGCCCCGCTTGCCCACTTGATCCAGGTCGGTGCGTAATACGACGCGCATCTAGCCCACCTCCTCGCTCTCGTTGTCTTCCGATCCTTCTTCGTCGCGCTCGTCGTCGATGTCTTCGAGATCGAGCTCCCCCTCACGGGGGGTCCGCTCCGGTGCCTCGTCGCCCCGCCGCCCCCGCGGGGCCCGGCCCGGCCCTCGTTCGCTAACGGTGCTGTGGGCGTACGGGACCAGCGCCACCTCGCGGGCCGTCTTGATGGCCACCTGCACCTCCCCCTGGTGCTGAGCGCAGTTGCCGGTGACCCGGCGCGACCGGATCTTGCCCCGGTCGCCCATGAACCGACGAAGGAGACTTATGTCCTTGTAGTCCACCCAGGTGGACTGTTCCTTGCAGAAGATGCACACCTTCCTCTTGCCCCGGAGCCCGGTGTCCTTCGCCATCCGCTTGGACCCCCGGTCGCGGTCACGATCGTTGTTCCGCGCCATGACTTCAGAACGGCTCCTCTTCGTAGTACTGCTCCGCCGGCCGCTCGTTGGGCACGGTCCGCGGGGAGCTGTACTGAGAGGACGATCCGGCTCCGTCAGGCGCCCGCCGCTCGTTCTTGGTGATGTTCGCCGTAGCCCACCGGAGGCTCGGGGCCACCTCGTCTGCCGTGATCTCGATCTTTGAGCGCCGCTCGTGCTCCTGGGTCTCCCAGCTGCGCTGGTCCAGCCGGCCGCTAACCAGGATCCGGGTGCCCTTCGTCAACGACTGTGCCGCGTTCTCGGCCAGCTGGCCCCAGCAGACAACATCGAAGAAGGACGTCGCCTCTTCCCATTCATTGCTCTGGCGGTTCTGCCAGCGGCGGTTGACCGCCACGCCGAAGTTGGCCGTGGCCTGACCCGACGGAGTGAAACGCAGCTCCGGGTCTCGCGTCAGGTTGCCGACGATGCTCACATGGTTGCCGTTGGACATGTCAGTTGGCTCCGTTCTCGTTGGTTGCCGCCGGCGCCGCGTCGGAGCCTGACGGTTTGGCGGCCTTCACGACCGCCTTGTCAGGCAAACGGATGACCTTGTGGCGGATCACCTCGTCTGCGAGTCCGAGCATCCGGTCCACTGCCGAGACCGCAGGTGGCTCAGCCATGACGTCGATGAGGACGTAATAGCCCTCGGTGCGGTGGTGGACCTCGTAAGCGAAGCGCCGCTTACCCCAACGGTCCACCTTGCCGACGGTTGCGCCATTGGCTGTGAACACTTGCGTGGCCCTGTCCAGGACCGTTCTTATGCTCTCTTCCTCCAGGCCGGCATCGAGAATGACCATGACCTCGTAGTGCCGCATCGGCGGCTCACCACCTCCCTATGGTCCCGAGCCGCGAGGCACCGGGGCTCCGGTCCGTCCGGAGCAGGGTCTCATTTGAAGACGGGTCATGGTACTCGACCCCGGCGAAGCGGGTACTCAGGCCCCCTCCTGTGCGATCAAGGGGCGACTCCGGATTGCATGAGAGCATCCTGGCATGGGGGTGTGACAGCATCGCCCGGGGCCGGGTCGGCGGCCGATCCCTGACTCGGGCAGAAGCCTGAGCCAAGCGGTAATGACCAGCAGGTTCGGCCGGGCGGGCCTACCAGACGGCACAGTCCCGGGCGGGACGGGTCACCGAGCCAGGGCATCCCTCGCGGTCAGGGTGCCGGCCAGATCGGAGGTCAGGTGGTAGGTCTCGGCATCGGAGGGGAACCGGCCGGAACGCACGTCGCCGACCCACGTCGACATGGCCGCGACAGCATCGGTCTCGAGGGTGGCATAGCGGCGCACGAACTTCGCCGGCCGCCGCATGTCGAAGCCGAGCAGATCGTGGAAGACCAGCACCTGGCCGTCGCAGTGGGCGCCCGCGCCGATCCCGATGGTAGGCACAGGGACCGACTCAGTGATGAGCTGGGCGACCACGTCGGGAATTCCCTCGAGCACCACGGCGAAGCATCCCGAATCAGCGAGGGCCATGGCGTCGTCGACGAGCTCCTTGGCCGCGTCGAGATCCTTTCCCTGCACTTTGAAGCCGCCCATGGCGTGGAAGGACTGTGGCGTCAGGCCGAGATGTCCCATGACCGGAATTTCGGCGTCGATGATGGCCTCTACGACCGGCAGGCGTTTGCGTCCACCCTCCAGCTTCACCGCTTGGGCGCCGGCCCGGATGAGTCCCGCCGCGTTGCGTACGGCGTCGGCCACCCCGGTGTGGTAGCTCAACCAGGGCAGGTCGGCCACGATCATCGGGCGCGGGTTGCTGCGGGCGACGGCCGCCGTGTGATGAACCATGTCGTCAACGGTCACGTGAAGGGTGTCCTCATAACCCAGAACGACCATGGCAACGGAGTCCCCGACGAGGATCAGGTCGACTCCCGCTGCGTCGGCCACCCTGGCTGTAGGTGCGTCGTACGCCGTCACCATCACGAGCGGCTCGGCGCTGCCTTTGCGCGAGCGAACCAGCGGTGCGGTCTGCTTGGTTGCCATTTACGGCTCCTCCTTGTCCCGTCCAGCGCCCCACGGCTGCCAGCGGTATCCCAATGCTAGCGAGGCGGGGCTCGCAGACCAAGTGGGGTCGGGGCACCGGGTGTGAAATTGGGCATTTCCGGGACATCCGGCCCTACCGGCCCGGCCCGGCGGCTCAGTGAGTTGACGGCGCCGTCGCTGACGCCGCGCCGCGAGCGACCGTCGAAGGGGACGACCGCCGGGTCACCGGAGTGGTCGTCTGAGTTGTCGTAGGTACGGCCGTGGTGCTGGTCGGCACGGTCGTCGGCACGGTTGTGGAGGCCGGCACCGTGGTGGTGGTCGTGGTGGTCGTGGGCTCGATCAACTGCACCGTGCTGCTCGATGGTGGGGTCAGGGTGGCCCCGGTGAGCGAGTACACCGTCGGGAACTGTCCCGTGTACTGGGGCTCGGAGGCCAGGACGGACGCCATATAGGTGTGCCAGAGCTGGGCGGGGATGGTCCCACCCTGGATGCTCTTGAAGCCCCGGAAGTTCACCATCGGGACGGAACCTTTCGCATACCCCATCCACAACGCCGTCGTGAGCTTCGGGGTGTAACCGATGAACCAGGCATCGGTCGAGTTGTCGGTGGTGCCGGTCTTGCCGGCCACCGGGTTCCCGACGTCCCCGGCCGAGACGCCGGTGCCGCCGAGCACGACCTGCTGCAGGACGTAGGTCTCCTCCGCCGCCTGAGAGGGGGTCAGCACGACCCGGCTCACCGGCTGGACGGGCAGGGGAAGCGGCGATCCGTTCGCCGTCTTCACCGAGGTGATCAGCAGAGGAGCGTGGTAGATGCCCCCGTTCGCGAATGTGGCATAGGCCGCGGCCATTTCCAGGGGGGAAACATCAGCGGTTCCGAGGACCTGGGAGGGATAGGCCCCGGGGAGCTCGGCCGGATCTATCCCCAGAGCCTCGGCCATGGAATCGAGAGTGGACGCTCCTAAGCGGGCGACTACCTGGGCGTACACCGTGTTGATGGAATCCGCGGTGGCATCCACCAGACTCATGGTCGGGGCGGTGCTCTCGTGCTCGAAGTTGGTGACTTTCCACGGCGTTCCGTTCTGGTTCCCGTGGGGAAGCACGACCTCGGCGGGGGCGGGAAAGACCGACGTCGGTGAGTAGCCGGCCTTGATGAGCGCGGCCAGCATGAAGGCTTTGAAGGTTGAGCCGGCCTGCCGTCCGCTTCCGCCTCCGGCTCTTCCCAGAGCCAGATCGACCGTGGACTGGGAGTAGTTCTGGCCGCCGATCAGCGCCTTGACCTCTCCGTTGTTGTCAATGGAGACGAGCGCACCGGAGGGCTGCCCGGCCGCCGGGTTCAGGGCCTCCGGGTTGGTGCCGTAGACCGCATTGTAGGCCTGCGCCTCCATGGCCGGATCGAGAGTGGTTGTTACTCGGAGTCCGCCCCCGTCGACCATCTGCTGGCCGTATTTGGCGTACAGCTGCTCACGCACCGCGGAGATGAAGTAGGCGTTGGCATTCGAGGCGATGTTCGTCACCCCAGTCGAGGCCGCCGGCGAGATCACGTACCGGGAGAACGGCACGGCTTCTACGGCGCTGGCTTGAGCGTCGGTGACCTTGCGGTCGCGGACCATGGCCCTGAGGGTGTCGGTCTGGTTGGCTCGGGCCAGCGTCGGGTTGCGGGCCGGGTCGGCGGACTCGGGTTCCCTGATGAGCCCGGCCAGGAGCGACGCCTCGGCCAGGTTCAGCTGGTTGGCGTTCCGGCCAAAGTAGGCCTGCGCCGCAGCCTGGATACCGTAGGCGCCGCGGCCCCAGTAAATGGTGTTCAGGTAATTCTGCAGTATCTCGTTCTTGGACTCGTCACGAGACAGCCGGATGGCGATCGCCGCCTCTTTGATCTTGCGGCTGAGGCTGCGCTGCGAGGTCAGATAGGTCTGCTTCACGTACTGCTGGGTGATGGTGGAGGCGCCCTGGAGGCTGCCCGAGCCTGCGACGTCGGAAAAGAACGCCCGCACCATGCTCACCGGGTTGAGGGCACCCTCGGTGAAGAAGTGGCGGTCCTCGGTCGAAACTACGGCGTTTATGAGGACGGGAGGAACCTGGCTCAGACTTACGTCGACTCTGTTCTGCTCCGAGAAGGATGCGATCTGGTGCCCCGAGTCGTCGTAGACGAATGTGGTTTGACTGAGCGGGTGCGGAGTTGGAAGAGGGATGTGCGAAAGCGAGTAAACGGCTAGCGCTACGGTGGCGAAACCCACCAAGAACAGCGCGAACAACCAGCGGCGCCAGCGCCACAGATGCCCTCCGATGATCTCGGGGGGTCTGCGCTTCCGGCGCCGAGGTGGCCGCCGCCGCCGCTCGGGCGCGGACTGGCGAGCTGGGGGTGAGCCGCGCGTTGCCATAGATAAGGGCAGCTAGAGGCTAGCGGCGCCGAGCGCCGCGTGGTCAGCGCCTCGAAATGGCGAAGCTGCGAGCCAGGTGGTTCCAGGAGCAGTTGGGGCAGACCTCGACCACATAGCAGGCCAGGGTGGCCGAACGACGGGAAAGCCTGGTCATCTCGCTCTTGCTGGTCACGCACACTCCGGATGGCGGCAGGCCGCTCCCGAACGCATAGGTGACGAGACGGACCTTGACCTCCTGGCAGATGGGGCAGTCCTCGCGGGTCTCGTCGCCCACGTTGGTGGCCGCCCGCAACAGCTCCGGATGGGCGTCGCACACGTCCAGCCGGGACAGCCGGCCCTTTTGGAACTGGCTGACGATGGCGTTGCGGGCCAGCCGGTAGTCGACCTCGCCGCCCGTGCGCGACCCCGCGCCGAGACCGCGCAGTTTCTCGGGCCGCAGCGTCATCATCTCCAGCACCATACCTCTAGGCCGGGTCGAGGCGAAGCCCCCCCGTCAGCTGCACCAATCGATATATCGATGCGATACATCGATCCTTCAGCTATCATGTGCGGATCATGCTCGAACTGGCGATCCTGGGGCTGCTCAAGGAGCAGGAGCTTCACGGTTACGAGTTGAAGAAGCGGCTGTCCGCCACGCTCGGGTCCGCTAGCGGAGTGTCGTTCGGATCGCTGTATCCGGCTCTCGCCCGCCTCGAGGCGGCCAACGCGGTCAAGGCCGTCGAGGCCCGTGACGCCCCGCCGGCCACCATTCCTCTGACCGGGTCACTCGGCGGAGAGCTGGCCGCCCTCCGGGCCCGGAAATCCATGGGCCGGGCCAACCGGGGTAGCCGGGGTAAGAAGGTGTATGGCATCACCCCCCGGGGCGAAGCCCTGTTCGAGGAGCTGCTGGCGGCGGAGACCCAGTCGAGCGACGACGACCGGTTGTTCAACCTGCGGCTGACATTCGCCCGCTACCTGCCGGCCGACGCCCGTCTCGGGATGCTCGAGCGCAGGCGGGTACAGCTGGTGGAGCGGCTGGTCCATATGCGGGCCCGGTTCAAGGCAGTGCGCGATGGTTACTCCCGCAGCCTGGTCGAGCACGACTTCGAATCTGCCGAGCACGACCTGTCGTGGATCGATCGCCTCATCGCCTCCGAGCGGGCCGCGGCGGCTCCAGGCTGGCCGACTGAGGGGGCTGGGGCGGCTCCGGGCTGGCCGACTGAGGGGGCTGGGGCGGCTCCGGCCTCGCCGCCCTCTTCCGACCCGCCGGTGGCGGGCCTTTCAGAATCGCAGGCCGGCTGGCTTCGCCCTGGCAGTCCGGGGGTCGCACCGGTCGAACCACATCTTGGGCCAGGCTTGCCCGACTGATCCGACCGGGGCACTGCCCCCCGGTTACTTGGGGCGACCGCCCCGCACACCCAGGAGGAATCCATTACATGAGCAAAAAGATCCGGGTCGCTATCGCTGGCGTGGGCAACTGCGCCAGCTCATTGGTTCAAGGCGTCGAGTACTACCGCGACGCGGATCCGAATGAGAGTGTCCCCGGCCTCATGCATGTCAGCCTCGGCGGTTACCACGTCGGCGACGTGGAGTTCGTGGCCGCCTTCGACGTGGATGCGGCGAAGGTCGGGCTCGATCTCGGCAAGGCCATATTCGCCGGCCAGAACAACACCATCCGCTTCGCCGCGGTCGGCGAACTGGGGATCACGGTGCAGCGGGCTCCGACCCTCGACGGCCTCGGGAAGTACTACCGCGAGACCATCGAGGAATCACCGCTCGAGGGCGTGGACGTGGCGGAGACGCTGCGCCGGACTCGCGCCGACGTGCTGATCTCGTACCTCCCCGTGGGAAGCGAGGACGCTCAGAAGCACTACGCCCAAGCCTGTCTGGATGCCAAGGTCGGATTCGTCAACGCCATCCCCGTATTCATCGCGAGCGACCCGGAGTGGGCGGACAAGTTCACTGCAGCCGGTGTGCCGATCGTCGGTGACGACATCAAGAGCCAGGTCGGCGCAACCATCGTGCACCGCATCCTGGCCCGGTTGTTCGAGGACCGTGGTCTGGTGCTCGACCGGACCTACCAGCTCAACGTGGGGGGCAACATGGACTTCAAGAACATGCTCGAGCGTGAGCGCCTGGAGTCCAAGAAGATCTCGAAGACCCAGTCGGTAACCAGTCAGATCGACAACGGCATCGCCGCCGAGGATGTCCACATCGGCCCCTCGGACCACGTCGCCTGGTTGGACGACCGCAAGTGGGCTTACATCCGTCTCGAAGGGCGCAACTTCGGTGACGTACCGTTGAATGTCGAGTTGAAGCTCGAAGTCTGGGACTCCCCTAACTCGGCTGGCGTCATCATCGACGCCCTTCGTTGTGCGAAGATCGCGAGGGATCGTGGCATCGGGGGCCCGTTGCTCGGGCCTTCCGCGTACTTCATGAAGTCGCCCCCGGTCCAGTACCACGACGATGACGCTCGAGTCATGGTCGAGGAGTTCGCCGCTGGCTGAGGCCGCCGGTTTTCCGAGGGGGTTGCTGACCGCCGGGCCTGAGGCCCGGCGGTCGCCGTCTCGACGCCGGCGGACTGACGCGGAGCTGGGTCATGCGCCGGGACCGCAGTGGGCCGCGGTCGGGATCGGGTGTGCGCCGGGGGGGCGCGGCCTCGGGGTCTCGAACCGGGGTGCGGCCCGGGGCGGATCGCGGCGCGTGAGTCGGCCGGCGACGGGGCGCGGCGCTAGGCCCCAGCCTGGCCCCCAGTCCGCCCCGGGCCTGGTTGCCGGCGTCTCGAACCGGCTTTTCCACCGCCGCTGAGTCCTCCCGAGGGGGAATCCCTCTGGCCGACCCGCGGCTGCGGCAGGATGATTCGGTGCCGAGCGACATAGCGACCGCGTGGGACCGCTTCTCCCCCGACTATCAGCGGGAGGCCCAACTCCCGACGGACGTGGCCCATTACGGCCCGGACGTGCCGACCGAGGCGGAGCTGCACCTGTTGGGGGACCTGCGGGGCAAGCGGGTGCTCGAACTCGGGTGCGGAGCCGCCCAGTGCTCCATCGCGTTCGCCAAGCATGGGGCGACGGCGATCGGGGTGGACTTCTCGTCCGCCCAGCTCGCCTACGGCCGCCGGCTATGCGACGAGGAGGACGTCAGGGTCGAGCTTCGGCTCGGAGACATGGCGGAGCTGGCTTTCCTCCGGGCCGACTCGATCGATCTGGTCTTCTCGTCTTTCGCCTTTCAGTACGTGGAGGACCTCAACCGGGTGTTCCGCCAGGCCCACCGGGTGCTGAAGGTGGGGGCTCCGCTGGTGTTCAGCCTGCCCCACCCGGCGTACTTCCAGATCGACGATGACTCGGATGACCCCCTCGTGATCCGCCACTCCTACTTCGCCCGGGGCCGGTACGAGTTCACGTGGGGCGGGGTAAATTTCTCCGCTTTCCACCATCCCTTCGCCGAGCTCTATATGGGACTGGCCAGGGCCAGCTACCGGGTCGACCTCATGGTCGAACCCGAACCGGCCATAGGTGCGCCCCGAAGCGCGGCGTGGCGCGACGTCATGACCTACGTGCCGCGCACCCTGATCGTGCGGGCCCGAAAGGAAGGAAACTAGGCCGACGGCACCAGTTTTCTCATAGTTTGTGCGCTTAACCCGCTAGGAGCGGGCAAAACGCACAAAGTTTCATGAGGACCTAGGAGTTGGCGTTGGCGTCGTTCGTGTCCCCGCTGCCGTGCTCCCCCGCCCACCAGGCGTCGAGGCGCCGGCCCGCCTCGTCCGGCCCGAGCGGGCCTTCCTCGAGCCTCAGCTCGAGCAGATAGGCCAGGGCCTTGCCGACCTCGGGTCCCGGCCGCAGCCCGAGGCGGGCCATGACGGCGTTGCCGTCGAGGTCGGGTCGGATGGCCCTGAGCTCCTCCTGCTCCCGTAACTCAGCGATACGGGCGTCCAGCTCGTCCATCCGCCGGGCCAGAGCCTTGGCCTTGGCCGGGTTACGGGTCGTGCAGTCGCAGCGGGTCAACTCGTTGAGCCGATCCAGGAGGGGGCCGGCGTCTCGGACGTAGCGCCGGACCGCGCTGTCGGTCCAACCCATCTGATAGGTGTGGAACCGGAGGTGGAGCTCGACCAGCCTGGTCACCTCCTCGACGTCCTCAGTCGAATAGCGCAGGGCCCGCATCCGGTCGCGGGTCATGCGGGCGCCTACCACCTCGTGGTGATGAAACGACACCGCTCCCCGGGGCCCGTATGACCTCGTCTTGGGCTTGCCCACGTCGTGGAACAGGGCGGCCAGGCGCAGCAGCCGGTCGGGATGGGTCTTCTCCACCACTGCGATGGTGTGAGCCAGGACGTCCTTGTGGCGATGAATGGGGTCTTGCTCAAGCGCGAGCGCCGGCAACTCGGGGATGAACTCCTCGGCCAGTCCGGTGCGGACGAGGAACCACAGCCCCTCCCCCGGCTGATCTACCACCATCAGCTTGTCCAGCTCGTCGCGCACCCGCTCGTCGGAGACGATGTCCAGACGGGAGCGCATGCCGATGACCGCGTCCACGAGCTCCTGATCGGGGACCAGCCCGTACCCGGCGATGAAACGGGCCGCCCGTAGCATGCGCAGTGGGTCGTCGCTGAAGGACTCGGAAGGGGCCAGCGGCGTGCGCAGACGCGAGTCAGCCAAGTCGGTGACGCCGTCGAAGGGGTCGATCAGCTGCAGGTCGGGCAGCGAGAGGGCCATGGCGTTGACGGTGAAGTCCCGGCGGGACAGGTCGGCCTCGATGGCGTCCGCGAACACCACATCCGGCTTGCGGCTCGAAGGCTGGTAGGCGTCGGCGCGATGGGTGGTGATCTCCATGCTCCGGTCGCCCCGGCGCAGGCCGATCGTGCCGAACCGCTTGCCCTGGGTCCATACCGCATCGGCCCAGCCGGACACGATCCGCTCGATCTCGTCCGGCCGGGCATCGGTCGTGAAATCCAGGTCGGCCGCCGGACGGAGCCGCCCGAGCACGGCGTCGCGCACGACCCCCCCGACCAGATAGAGACGGTGCCCGCGGGCCGCGAACAACGAAGCCAACTCGCTCGTCTCCTCGACCAATGGCCGCAGCCTCTCCGGTACCACGACCGATCAGAGTACCGGGGGGCCGCGGACCGGCCCTAACCGATATAGCAGGAATCAGGAGATCGGGATCAACCCGGCGGTCTGCAGGGCCACCCGGAAGTCGTGCGGGTTGGTGGCGGCGGCCAGGGCGCCCCGCAGCGTGACTTCGGCCCCCTTGAACAGGGTGAACAGGCTCTGGTCGAACGTCTGCATCCCGTGGTATTCGCCGTCGGCGATGAGCTCCTCGATCGACTCCCCTGGGCCTGTCGGGTCGATGATCCGGTCGGCGATGCGGCCGGTGACGACCATGGCCTCGATCGCCGGTACTCGGCCCTCACCGCTGGCGTGAGCGACCAGGCGCTGGCTGATGACGCCCTTGAGCACGCCCGACAGCGTCAACCGGATCTGGGTCTGCTGGAACGGGGGGAAGAAATCCACGATGCGGTTGATTGTCTCTGTCGCGTTGGTCGTGTGAAGCGTCGACAGGACCAGGTGTCCGGTCTCGGCGGCCATCAGAGCGGCTGAGACGGTCTCGACGTCGCGCATCTCCCCGATCAGGATCACGTCCGGATCCTGGCGCAGTACCCGCCGCATGGCCTGGGCGTAATCCCGGGTGTCGGTTCCGATCTCGCGCTCGACACACGACGGCCCGCTTGTCGGGGTGCAGGATCTCGATCGGGTCCTCGATCGTTATCACGTTGGCCGACCGGGTCTGGTTGATGTGGTCGATCATCGCCGCCAGGGTGGTCGTCTTCCCCGAACCGGTCGGCCCGGTGACCAGCACCATCCCCGCGATTCCTCAGCGAGTCGGGTGACCACGGGGGGCAGGCCCAGATCAATCACCGACATGGCCGCCGGTAGCACCCGCCGGAGCACCATGGCGGCGGTTCCCCGCTGGCGGAAGGCGTTCCCTCGGAAGCGACCAAGCCCGTCGACCGAAAGCGAGAAGTCGGCTTCACCCGTGCGGTGGAACTCCTCGATCCGGTCGACGGGCATGATCACGCGAAGGCACTCCTCAACCTCGGTCCGTTCGACCGGAGGAAAGGGCGTCGGACGCAGGTCGCCGTTGACCCGCACCCTCGGTGCCGCGTTGCCTTTGACGTGAAGGTCCGAGCCGCCAACCTCCGTCACGTGGGCGAGGATTGACTGCAAGTCGAGCACGAAACGTTTATCGGGCCCGGTCGTACGGGAGTTGAGAAGGAAGAAAAAAATGAGCGTTGGCGCGCCCCCGCCCTCCGCTATTCGGGGTCGACGTGAATGCTCACGGCCCGGGCTACCACCTGCCGGCCCGGCCCACCCCCCGTTTGCGCCTCGGGATGCTGCCGTTCCCCCGCCAGGGCGGCGACACATGCGTCGGTCGAGTCGGCGAGGGCGCTCAGGTCGTAGCCGCCCTCCAGGACCGCCAGCCGCCGCCCCGCCGGAACAAGGCCGCACAGCCGGGCCGTCATCGCGCCGAAGTCGCCTGCTGACAGCCCGAGATCGGTCAGGGGATCCGCTCGGTGGCCGTCGAAGCCGGCCGACAGGATCAACCACGTGGGGTCGTGGCGCTCGGCGACCGGGAGGACGACCTCGTCGATGGCCGACAGATAGACGTCGCCGGTCGAGCCCGGAGGGAAAGGCAGGTTGACCGTCGCCCCCAGTCCGTCACCGGAACCGATCTCGTCCACCCGCCCCGTCCCGGGATACAGCGGCCACTGGTGGAACGACACGTACACCACCCGCCCATCCTGGTAGAAGGTGTCCTGGGTGCCGTTGCCGTGGTGGGCGTCGAAGTCGACGATGAGAACTCGTTCGCCGGCATCGGCCAGCGCGGCCGCGGCGATGGCTACGTTGTTGAGCAGGCAGAACCCCATGGATCGTTCCGGTGTGGCGTGATGACCCGGCGGTCTCACGGCCACGAAGGCGGCGTCCGCTTCCCCCTTCCTCAGCCGCTCGATGGCGTCGACTGCGGCGCCGGCGGCGGCCACCGCCGCGTCCCACGACCGCGCCGAAGCGGCCGTGTCAGCGTCGATCGCCCCCCCGCCGGCCCGACAGAAAGCTTCAAGGGCGTCGACCGCCCCGGGGTCGTGGACCCGGTACATCTCCGCTCTGGTGGCCGGGCGCGGCTCCACCGCGGTGGCGTACTCCGACCGGAAAGCCGCTTCGAGGCCCGCCCGCACGGCGTCGAGGCGCGCCGGGCGCTCCGGATGACCCCGGCCGGGATCGTGGTGGTCACAGGCCGGGTGCATCTCCACGAGGACGGGCCGGTGACGCACGCCAATCGAGGCTACGTCCACCCGGGAGGTTCGCGGAGTAGCGTTGGGGGGCCGTGACCGATAATCGCGCCAGACGGAAGGGATCGTGGGCGCCTCTCGGAGGTAGCTTCCGGTGAGCGCCCCCTCGGTCGATGTTATCCGTTGGGGTCAGGAACGGGCTCGGACGGGACCGTGGCACGGGGATAAGCACGTGGCCCTGATCACTCTTGCTCCCGAGACGCCACTGCTGTCGGGCGACTTCGTACGTCACTGTCTGGAAGCGCTGTCGGCGCGCGGCTTTACCCGAGCGATCACCGGCGCCCTTTCGCCGCTCGAGCAGACCGGGTTCCTCGATGCCGGGTTCGAGATCGAGGAGCACCTGCGCCTCCTTCGCATCGATCTCCGGGCCCCCGTCGACCCAATCCCCCCCGGCCCTCGCTTGCGCCGTGTTCCGTGGTGGCGGCGAGAGGCAGTTCTGGCCGTTGACCGCGCCGCTTTCGTGGACTTCTGGCAGTTTGACTCGTGGGGTCTGGCCGACGCCTTGCGGGCCACCCCGTCGGCGCACTTCCGCGCTGCGGTGGACGACGGCAACGCTGTCGTCGGGTACGCGATATGCGGCCGTTCCGGGCCCCGCGGCTTCGTTCAGCGTCTGGCCGTCGACCCATCCGCGCAGGGAAGCGGCACAGGCCGGCGGCTGCTGCTGGACGGCTTGCACTGGATGCGGGCGCGGGGGGCCAAACGGGCCGTCGTCAACACTCAGATGGGGAATGCCGCCGCCCTGGCGCTGTACCTGAAGGTCGGGTTCCGGGAGGATCCCGTCGGCCTGTCGGTGCTCTCCACCGGGCTGTCGTGAGACAGCAAGCTAAGGCCTGGACCTGGAACCGGCCGCTGCGGCTTCTCGGCGCCGGGTTGGTGGCTGCCGGTTGCCTGGCCCTGGCCCCAGCGAGCGCCGACGGTCAGGGGGCCGTCCCGGTGTCCCGGTCTCAGGCGACCGCCTCGCCGGGTGCGCTCGATGCCGTTCAGACCGGCCCGCCTGTCGTGACCCTGCTATCGCAATCGCCGTGGGTGGAGCAGCGCGGCACCTTCCACCTGCACGTTCAGCTGAGCGCCCTCGATCCCTCGAGTGATCATCTGGTGGTCAGCGGGTTCGAGCGATTGATCTCCCGAACCGACTTCGACGACGCTCTGCACGGCCAGATGGTCAGTACCGCCTGGTATTCGACCGGCCAGATCCCCCTGTCCAGCCTGCCGGCCGACCCGTCCGGCACAGGGGTTGACCTGGACATACCGGTCAACGTGCCGGCCCCGGCCGGCAGCCCCATCCCGAGCTTCTCCGCCCAGGAGACGAACGGCAGCGGCATCTTCCCTCTTCAGATCGGGTTGTATACCAGCTCCGGCGTGCCCGAGGGCCAGCCGCTGACCACCTTCCTGGTTTACGCGCTGCCGCAGTCAGCGACTGATTTCCCCCGCCTGTCCGTGTCGGTGATCCTTCCTGTGGCCACGTCTCCCGTGGTGTCGGCCGACGGCAAGGTCGGCAGTCCCTCCGGCGCAGAGGCCAGCCGTCTGGCCGACCTGGCAAAGGTGCTGGGCGCCCATTCCCACATCGGGATCACCCTGGCCGCCGATCCCGCCACCCTCGCCGCCCTGTTCGCCGGGTCACCCGGCAACAAGGCAGCCGTGTCCACCCTCACCGGCATGGCCACCAACCCCAACGTGCAGGTCCTTCCCTCCACTTACGCCGGGGTGTCGGTCACCGACCTGAATGCCGCTGGCCTCGGCAGCGAGATACCTACCCAGCTCAGCGCGGGCACCGCCGCATTGAGCACCTTCGGGGCCGCGCCGAACCCGTCGACGTGGATGGTGAACGGCCCTCTCGATCGCACCAGTCTGAACACCCTGACCGCCGCGGGGGCGACCAACATCGTCCTCCCCTCCTCCGCTCTGACGGCATTGCCGGAGTCGGCCACGGTGGATACGTTCGCCTCACCGACCCGGCTGGCCGATTCGGGTGGACCGCGCCCTTACGTGTACGCGGCCGATCCCGGTCTGACCTCCGATTTCGTCAGCGCCAAGTCGCCCGTGCTGGCAGCCAACCAGTTGCTTGCCGAAATGGCCATGATCCAGCTGGAGTTGCCATCCGACCGGCGAGGAGTGGTGGCCCTGGCACCGCCGGGGTGGGCTGCCAACCCCACGTTCGTGTCTATTCTGCTCTCCGGGCTGGAGGGACACCCTCTTCTGGACGCGGTCACAGCCAGCCAGTTGTTCGCCACAGTTCCTCCCGCCTCGGGCATCCAGCGGTCCCTGGCCTCCTCACCGGGAAACGGCTCGGCCGAAACGGGCAACAACGGGCAAAGCCCGGAGTCGGCGTTGACCTCCGACGCTCAGGCGATCCGGTATGCCCGCCAGCAAGTCACTGCCCTCGGCGAGATCCTGCCCGGAGAAGCGCCGCTGGCCGCCACGCTGGGGACCAATCTGCTGGTCGCGGAATCGACGGCCATCACCGAAACCCAGCGACTGAGCCTCCTCGCCGAAGTGGGCGCTTCGGCGAGCAAGTTGATCAGCCGGATCAGCCTGCCCGGGTCCTCCTCGATCACCCTTACGTCGAGGCGGGGTCAGATTCCCCTGACCATCCTGTCATCCACGGGCCAACGGGCCAACGTGCAGCTGCAGCTGACCAGCCAGAGGCTCATCTTTCAACCTTTCAATCCTCCTGGCGGAAGATGTCAGGTGCCCACGCCTACCACCGAGATCTGCCAGTTGACCCTGGTGAGCGAGAACACCACCATAAAGGTGCCGGTCCAGACCCAGGCGTCGGGAGTGTTCCCCCTGACCGTCGCCCTGTACTCCCCCGACGGCTCGTTGCCTCTCCCCTCTGACTCCGACACGGTGAGAAGCACCGCGATCTCTGGCGTCGGCGTCATTCTCATCGTGCTGGCTGCCGTATCGCTCGGTGTGTGGTGGATCCGGGACCTCCGTCACGGCCGGCGGGCCCGCGCTCTGGTGCCCGCACCGGAAGAGCCAGTGGACCTGACCGTTGCCGCCGGCGGGGTCGACGCGGTCGAGGACCATTTCGCTCCGGAGGAAAATGGGCACGGCGACGGTCTCTACCAGGACCCGGCCATCGACGAGTCGTCGCCGGGTGACAGCGCGGAGGACCCGGTAGCCGTGTTTTTCTCCCGGCCGCCACCAAACTATGAGGGCCGGCCGGGATCCTGATCCCACGCCGGGAGTGGTGGTGTCACCATCGAGCCCGGTTTCTGGTCCAAAGTTGGTCGCCCGGGGAACTGCTCCTGGGCCCGATCGGGAGGACTGACATTGGCTGGCGTCCGAGTGGTGACAGATTCCGCGTGTGATCTGCCCGACGAGCTGCTGGCGGAGCTCGGGATCGGGCTGGTGTCGTTACGTGTCCGCTTCGGCCCCGATGAGTACATCGATCGGGTCGAGCTGTCCACCAAGGACTTCTGGTCCAGATGCACCACTTTCGACGGGTTGCCGGAGACGTCGGCGCCGTCCCCTGGCCAGTTCCAGGAGGCGTTTCAGGCCATGGCAGCCGACGGTGCCGACGAGGTGGTGTGCGTGAACCTCTCGTCGAAGATGTCGGCGACCATCGAATCGGCCCGCCAGGCGGCGCGAGCCCTGGAGGGGCAAGTACGGGTGAGAGTGATCGATTCGCTCAGCGTGTCCATGGGCGAGGGTCTCATCGCCATCGAAGCGGCCCAGACGGCCAACCGGGGTGGAACGGTGGCCGAAGTAGTGAACGCGGCGGAGGCCGCGGTCCACAAGCTGCGGCTGTACGGGGTTATAGACACGCTCGAGAACCTGAAGAAGGGCGGCCGGATCGGCGGGGCGCAGGCGCTGGTCGGGTCGTTGCTGGCGATCAAGCCGGTGGTGGAGGTACGCGACGGTGAGGTTCAAGAAGAGTCCAAGCAGCGCACCCGAGGCAAGGCGATGAGGTATCTGGCCGAGAAGATCGGCGATGCCGGACCCATCGCCCGGCTGGCCCTCTTTGCCGCCGACCCGTCGGATCTCGATGAGATCATGAGCCTGCTCGACAGGTCGCACTCCACCGAGAACGTTCTCGTTGGCGATTTGGGCCCGGTCATCGGGACTCACGCCGGGCCTGGTTCCGTCGGCGCCGCCTGGATCCCCGGCTGAAGTCCCGGCTCGAGTTCAAAGCTATTTACCTGGCCGGAGTCTTTGCTGGAGCGGGTGAGACGGGATTTCACCCCAGGTTGGCCGTGGGTGAACGGCCGCGGGCCCCCACCCCAAGTACGCTCTTTGGTCGTGCCGGGCTTCGATCCGACCACGCCGATCACCATCGGTCGCACGCTCGGCGGGCGGTACCGGCTCGTCGCGCCGATCGCTCGCGGGGGCATGGCAGAGGTTTGGGAAGGCTACGACGCCGTGCTGAGCCGGCCGGTCGCGGTCAAGGTGTTGCACTCCTACCTGGCGTCGGACGAGGTGTTTCTGGAGCGGTTCCGGCGCGAGGCGATAACCGCGGCCCGGCTGGCCCATCCCGCCGTGGTTGCCACCTACGACACCGGCTACGACGGTGGCACCGCATACATAGTCATGGAGCTGGTCCGGGGCCGGACGTTGCGCCAGATGCTCGGGGACCAGGGCCGGCTGGAGCCGTGGCAGGCGGTGGCGGTCGCCCGGCAGATCGCTGACGCCCTGGCCGCAGCTCACCAGGCGGGTTTGGTGCACAGAGATATCAAGCCTGCGAACATCCTCCTCGTCGAGGATGGTCTCGGCGGGCTGCGGGTGAAGGTCACCGATTTCGGGATCGCCAAGGCGGGCGCCGAGTCCGTGCGCGACTTGACTCGAACCGGCACCGTGCTCGGCACCCCCAAGTACCTGAGTCCGGAGCAGATAAGGGGTACAGATCCCGACGCCCGGGCCGATCTCTACTCGCTCGGAGTGGTCCTCTACGAGATGCTGGTCGGCGAGGCCCCGTTTGCTGGGGAGACCGATGTGGCCACGGCCATGTCCCATCTCAACGACCGGGTACCCAAGGTGTCGGCCCGCGTCCGCTCGGTGCCGGCCGGCCTCGACAAGCTGGTCAGCGACCTCCTGGCCAAGAACCCCGATCGCCGGATCCCTTCCGCTGTGGTCCTTCGGCAACGACTGGACGCTCTCGGTCCGCTCGCCCCGCCCACTGATTACCCGCGGGGGCCGACCGGGCGGTCCGTCCGCCGGCGCGGTTCGGGCTATCCGCCGCCGCCGCCGCCCCTGGCGCCCGCGGTGGATCAGGGTCCGACGGGGATCCTCCCCCAGGGAGGGCCGGGGTCGACCCGTCCTGCGACGGTGGGCCACCTGTCCGGGTATGCCCCCCCGACCGGGCTGGCCCCGGCCGCCTTTCCTCCCCCGCTCGGGGCGGCCTCGGGTGCGGATAAAACCGTTGCCCTGTCGAGCGAATCGCCTGGTCCGTCGTCCGGGGCCACCAACGGAACGTACCCGGCGAATACCGGCATCTCCGGACCGCCCGGTGCGACCGAGTGGCCCCCGGTCCCGGTCGGTTCGCCGCCGGCGGGCGCAGCGGGCGCGGCGCCGAGCGGGTACCTCGGTCCGCCGCCCGGAACGGCCGGGGTACCGACGGGCGGGACGGTGGGTCCGGCGCCCGCGGGCCCGGTCGCCCTGCCTCCCGGCAGCATCGCTGCCGCGGGTTCGGCTGCTTACAACCACGGGGGTGATCCGGGCCGGTCCACCGGCTACCCGGGCGGTTCGGACCCTACCCGGTTCGGCCCCTCGTACGGGTCCCCACCCCCGGGCGGGAGCCCACGTCTGGCGCCTCCGGTTGAAGGACGCTCCGGCTCGACAACCGATCCCTACGGACGCTACCCGGCCCGATCAGGTGTTCGCCGTAAGCGGCGACGGGTCGGGGCCGCGGTTGCCGCCCTGGTCGTGGCGGGGGCTCTGGCCGCCGTGTTCGTACTCAGGTCGGATGGGCATCGCGCCAAGGTCAACAGCGATACGACGACCGTCCCGTCGGTGGTCGCGGCTCGGATTTCTTCGGTCGGCGTCTTCATGGTCGACAGCCGGCAGCCCGACAACCCCGACATGACCAAATATGCCCACGACGGCAACCCGGCGACGTTCTGGGAGACGGATCGCTACCACGACTCCACGTTCTCCAACCTGTACCCGGGGGTGGGCCTGGCGATCGATCTCAACTCGGCGGAGACGCTGCACAGCCTCTTGGTGACCTCGGCGAGTGTCGGCTGGTCAGCCCAGGCCTTCGTCTCCGCGACCCCTGTAGCGTCGGGCCAGGCGGTGACGGCGTGGGGGGCGGCTACGGCCAGCAAGACGGGCATCAACGGTGCCACCACCCTTTCTCTCGGGGGTCATCACGGACGCTACGTGCTGCTCTGGATCACCAATCTCGGGCCGGCGGATCAGGTGCAGGTGGCGGAGCTGCGGGTGAGCTGACCAGCGAAGCCGGCGCGAGCAAGGCCCGCCGGCGCGACCCGATCGACCGGCAACCGGGGTGCGACCGGCCGGCACGGCTAGTCTTTGCCCATGGCGCTCAACACCCCGGTCACGCCTGAGGAGCACGACTGGACCTACGAGGTGACCGACCGGATCGAGTCGGTCGTAACCACCGTCCGGGAGAAGGCAACGGTACCGGCGATCATCGGTGCCCGGGGCGTGGTGTACGGGATCGTGGCGGGCGTGCTCGCTTTGGTGCTACTCGTCCTCCTGATCATCGCCGCGCTCCGGCTGCTGTATGTGTACCTTCCGATCCATCCACTGTCTCGCCGGGTGTGGATTGCTGACGCCATCGTGTCGGCAATATTCCTGGGGGCTGGAGCGTTCTGCTTGTGGAAGGGGCGCGTCAAGGACGCGTGAAGGACACTTTAGGAGCTGCTCCAATATGACCAATGTCGATACACCCCCGGTACGTGACGTCATCATCGTCGGGTCAGGACCGGCGGGCTTAACCGCGGCGATATACGCGGCCCGGGCCAACCTGGCCCCGTTGGTGATTGAGGGAGAGCCGTCCTCGACGAGCGACCAGCCGGGTGGTCAGCTGATGCTGACAACTGATATCGAGAACTACCCGGGATTCATAGAGGGGTTGGCGGGCCCCGAACTGATGGGCAACATGCGGGCTCAGGCGGCCCGCTTCGGGGCGGAATTCATCACTACCAAAGCCAGCCGGGTTGACTTATCCGCCCAGCCGTTGCGGGTCTGGGCGCCCGATCCTTCGACCGGGGAGGACACCGAGCATCAGGCTCGCTCCGTGATCGTGGCAACCGGTGCACGCTCCCTGATGCTGGGTTTGCCGGCGGAGGAGCGCCTGCTGAGCAAGGGAGTCTCGACTTGCGCGACCTGCGACGGTTTCTTCTTCCGGGGCAAGGACATTGCGGTCATCGGAGGGGGTGACTCGGCGCTGGAGGAGGCCATCTTTCTGACCAAGTTCGGCGATACCGTGACGGTGGTACACCGCCGGAAGGAGCTGCGGGCCAGCAAGATCATGCAGGACCGGGCATTCAAGAATCCCAAGATTCGGTTCGTGTGGGACTCCGTGGTGACTCACATCGTCGGCGAGTCCAAGGTCGAAGGGTTGGAGCTGCGCAATACGGTCACGGGTGAGGACTCGTACCTGCCGGTGAGCGGTGTCTTCGTAGCGATCGGCCATGCGCCGAACACTGCGATCTTTGCCGACTGGCTGGACATGGACGAGGCGGGGTATCTCGTGACCGCCACCGGCTCGACCGCCACCAACATCGACGGGGTCTTCGCCTGCGGCGATGTTCAGGACCATACGTACCGGCAAGCCGTGACCGCTGCCGGCAGTGGGTGCATGGCCGCCATCGACGCCGAACGCTGGCTCGAGGCGACCTCACACTCGGGCTGAGCGGCGCATCGACCTGCCGCCCAGGGCCCGGGACGGAAACGGCCAGGGGTCTCTGACCAGGGAATGTACATCCAGGTCGGCGCTGTTGGAAGACGTGAAGACCCCGGCACCCCTGATGGGGTGCGGAGAAAGGCGAGAAAGTGTCCCAGCTGGAGATGACCCTGACGGATCAGACCTTCGACGAGGAGATCCAAGCCGCGGCCGAGCCCGTGTTGGTGGACTTCTGGGCGGAGTGGTGCGGACCGTGCAAGATGGTTGCCCCGATCCTGGATGAGATCGCCTCCGAGCAGGCCGGGAAGCTAAGGGTGGCCAAGATCAACATCGACGAGAATCTGGAGCTTGCTCGCCGATTCGACGTGATGAGCATCCCCACCATGATTCTGTTCAAGGACGGGCAGCCCCAGGTGCGGATCGTGGGGGCCAAGGGCAAGGGCCAACTGCTGCAGGAGATTCACCCTTACCTGTGATTCGGGTCGCCTGCGGCGTCACCTGACGCTGAGGCTGGAACCCTATTTCCACATGTTTAGCCACAGTCTGTGGATGAGGTGAAGCCAGGAGACCCTCAGGACCGCGTTGAGAGTCTCCGGCTTCTTGACTTGCTGGAACTTACGGCTCGGGAGTGGGTTCTGTCATAGCACGGTATATGCGCTCAAGATCCTCGAGAGTGGCGAAATCGATTGTCACCTTGCCGCGTTTTGTCCCGAGTTGCACCTTTACCCGGGTGGCCAGGTGGGAGGAGAGCAGCTCCTCGAGTTCGAGGATTCCCGGCTGAGGTAACGTGGAATGCTGTGACGCCCGGGCGGCACCGGCTCCGCCGAGTTCGTTGCGGTCCCGGACTGCGTCCTCCACTGCTCTGACTGAAAGCTGCTCTGCCACCGCCCGTCGGGCCAGGGCCTCCTGGAACGCCCGGTCCGGAGTACCGAGTAGGGCTCGGGCGTGGCCCGCGCTCAGCTGGCCGTCGGCGACCATCTTTTGGACGGTAGGGGGCAGCTGAAACAGTCTCAGCGTGTTGGTGATGGCCGCTCGGCTTCGACCGACCCGGGTGGACAGCTGCTCGTGAGTCAGGCCGAAGTCCTCGATCAGTTGTTGATATGCGCCAGCTTCTTCGAGCGGATTGAGGTCTTGGCGATGGAGGTTCTCGATGAGGGCCTGCTCTATGCTTCCGAGCTCCGACACGTTACGGACGATCGCAGGGATGGTCTGCAAGCCGGCCCGCTTGGCCGCCCGCCACCGTCTTTCGCCGGCAATCAGCTCGTAGGAGCCGTCCTCGAGCTGCTGGCGCACCAGCACAGGCTGGAGGACCCCGACCTCCCGGATGGACGCGGCGAGGAAAGCCAGGCTCTCCTCATCGAACGAGGATCGTGGTTGGTGGGGGTTGGCCCGGATGTCAGTTACCGGGATGTCCAGCAGGGACGACGACCGGTCCCCCGTCACTTCTGTCGGTATGAGGGCCCCCAGCCCCCTACCTAACCCGCTGCGGCGCGCCACCGCTCACCTCCTTGGCCAACTCTCTATACGCAATCGACCCTCTAGAGGATGAGTCGAAGATGATGATCGGCTGGCCGAAGGACGGCGCTTCGGAAAGCCGCACGGTTCTCGGCACCACGCTCCGGCACACCCGGTCTCCGAAGTGCTGCCGCACCTCTTCGGCTACCTGCTCGGCGAGCTTGGTGCGGGCGTCATACATGGTCAGGATAAAGGTGGACACTTCCAGCTCGCTGTTGAGGTTGCCCTGGACGAGGCTGACATTCCGGAGAAGCTGGCCCAGGCCTTCGAGCGCGTAGTACTCACATTGGATCGGGACGACCACCTCGCCGGCGGCGGCCAGGCCGTTGATGGTGAGCAGGCCGAGAGATGGCGGACAGTCGATAATGGTGAAGTCGAAATCGGACCCGACCGGTTGCAGGGCCTTTCGGAGCCGGAGCTCCCGGCTGAACACCGGCACGAGCTCGATCTCGGCTCCGGCCAGATCGATGGTCGCCGGCACTACGAAGAGGTTCCGGAGCGATGTCGGCTCGATCACGTCCTCGATGGGAACCTCGTGGAGCATGGCGTCGTAGATCGACGAATCGAGATTGCGGCCGTTGATCCCCAAACCGGTGGTGGCGTTTCCCTGAGGGTCGAGGTCAACGACCAGTACCCGGTAATCGAGCTCGGCCAGAGCCGCCCCCAGGTTCACCGCGGTGGTGGTCTTCCCTACGCCACCCTTCTGATTGGCGATGGCGAGAGTTCGGGGGAGCGGGTGGGATGCGGCGGCTGGGTGCCGATAGACCGGCGGCCGGTCGTCGAGGGTCTCGGTCCGCCCAGGAGTCTGATCTGGGCCCTGGCTGACGGCGAGGGACGGGTAGTCGCCGCCCTGCCCCAAATTTGCCGACCCATCCGTGACAGTCGCCGAACCCGGCGCCGAAGATTCAACGTATCGTGACTCGATTGGTGGTGGAGCAAGGGCCCGCCACTGGCGACTGTCCCTCTCGCCGGGAGAGCCGGCTCTAGAAGCAGGGTCGCGGCCGACGTCTATCGGGGACCTGAAGCCGTTGCTGTCCGGAGCCCAGGTGCGAGCTCCCTCTGTGTCGGGTGACGGGTCGGGACGGTACGGTGGTGCCGCTCCCTCGGTGTCGGCGGGCGCGACGAGATCGCTTCTACTATCCGGGCCCGGGCCATGAGGCTCTCGGTATCCCCCCTCCGTGGCATCGTCTCCGTCGGGCTCTGGTCCGGCATCCTCGTCAGATACTGAGCTCTGATCCATTGAGTGATCGCCACCGACGGTTTCGGCCGAGGCGGATGCTGGGGATTCCGGCTCATCCGGGTCGCGGTGAAGGCCAATCTCGAAAGGGGCTCCCCGCCCGTGAAAGTCAGGGGGCTGGCTCACTTTCCCCATCATGGGCGACGCGGTGGTGCAAATCAAGAACCATCAACCTATGTTTCACGTGGAACGTTGCTGAAATGGGGCCGGGGGAGGGGGCTTGACCCGATCGACGAGCGGACCAAGTTGCCCCAGAAGGAAAATCGGGCGACTGGAAACTGCTTCGGAGAGAAGACTGGCTCGGGTCGGCCTATGGACACGGGTGGCTCGTGAACACCCTGCGCTCAGACCCGACCACGGTCTCCGATCCCTCATCGCCCCGATCCCCCAGTCACGTCCCCAAGAGGCGCGTCTTCCGCTGGTCCGGCCGCTCGGGGGCGGGTGTTGTGCTGGTCTGGCCGTCCGGGGGCGGTCTTGCTGCTGGTCCGGGCGTGCGGGGGCGGGTGTTGTGCTGGTCTGGCCGTGCGGGGGCGGGTGTTGTGCTGGTCTGGCCGTGCGGGGGCGTCCGATCCCCGTCCGGTGTCTTGCGGAAGCCCGATCTGGCCCATCCCACCGCTCCCGCCGATCGCGCCGTGCGGGGCAGACCCGATCCCACGAACTCATGCGACGAGGGTGTTCGACGGCGGGGCCAGCGGGCCGGCGTCAGCAGGGGAGCGGCCCGGCGCGTCGGCGCGAGTTGGCCCCGGCGGCCCGGGCTGACCCCGACGGGTCGGGTGGCCGTGGCGGACCGCAGTCCGGATGGTTCGGATTCCCGCGATCGGGCCTGTCGGCCCCTCCGCGGCGTCGCATTCGCGCCCGTCGTGGTCCGCCTCTCGTGGTGCGCCGTCGTCGTCCGTTCGCTCCGGGTCCCTTTTTGCCGAGTCCCGCCTGACCACTTCGCGACGAGCACGTTTTTGTTAACACGACTACGCGACGCGTTGCGGTCGATATACGACCCGAACGCGTCGCGAGCCACCTTTCCTGCGAATGTTCGCGCCGCGAAAAGGTCACGACACTGGCGCTCGCAGTCGTGGCGCGGGCCGCCGCTCATGGCCCCCTTTCCCTCACCTGGCCTGCCTGACCACGGTTGCCGGTGCTGGGCGCCTGTCCACCCCGGCCCCCTCGCGGCGCCGCCGCCCACCCCGCCGATCGGGCCGGTTCCGCCCCCGCAGGACGCCAGATCAGCCGGTCCCGCTGCTCGCGGAACCTCCGTTGAACCGGGTCAGTCTTCCGACCCTCCGCCCTACCGATCCTCCGATCTGCCGCTCCCGCTGTCCGGCCCTCCGATCCGGAGAGCCCGGCGATAGATCCTTTGGGTCCTCGAGTCGCCCGTCCCCGGATCCCTGCCATCCGGAAACCCCGCCATCTGGTCCGCTCCCGACCTTCTCACTCGACCCGGCGCAACGCCGGGTCGGTCGATGAAACCGGGATCCGTGGGTACGGGGGCCCGTCGCTAAGGAGTCGGTCGTGAGGAGCCCTGCCTCACGCGAACTGGCTCAACTCCTCGGTGTAAACGGTCGTTCGGGGGCCAGCGCCGCCCATGGGCAGTCAAAATCGAACGACCCCTGTGGCGCCCGCTTGAGCGGCTGTCGCGAGTCGAACTCGGCGCCGAGTCGCCCGGCGATTGGCCGGGTACGAGCGTCCGGGCCTCGAATAAGCTGCACGCAAGCGACTGGCCGCTCGAGCAGACGGCCGCCATCCCCTCCGCCTGGCCTAGTCGGGGCGGAGTCAGCTGGTCGGGATGGCGAATATCTCTGCCCAACCCGACGAGGTACCGGGCCGAAGTGTCCTCGCTACTGCGAGGACGCCCTCATGCTCGTCGGCCAGGCCAGCGCCGCCGCCAGCTTGGTGGAACGTAGAACCCGCATGGGCACACTCACCAAACTTGGAGGACAGTGCAGCCGAGCCCGTCGGCACCCGCCTCGCCCGACCACGCGGCCGGCCTGCGCTCCCGACTGGCCCGGGCGCTGAGCTGCGACCATGGCAAGGAATCCGCCGCCGCGTTGAAGTCGCCGCCGGCATCCCCGGTCTAGTTCTCAGACCTGCACTCCCCCCTTTGGCAACCCGTCACCAACGAGAACTGGAACGGCCTTGTGCGCCAGCTCCACCGCCGACACGACCTCGACAACATCGCGCCTGCTCCGTCAACCCCCCGCCAGACCCTGGTGTCGGATCTCCAGCCGAACGACTCGACAATTCGTCGCGGCCACGACCTGAAGCCGCCTGGGCAATTCGACGCCGACAAACCGACGCCGAGAAATCAGACGCAAAGAAGATCCGACAGGCGCGTCCATAGGTGCGCCGAACCCCTGAACCCCCCGAAGCACAGCCCATCCGTGGGGTGAACGATGCCGTACCGGTCCGATGTGGAGCACCGGGTCGACCCGGGTTGAGCGTTCAAGCCCGGCTCGAGTGTTCGAGCCCCCGCTAGCCGGGCCCGCTCGTTGGCGCCGGGCCCGCTCGTTGGCGCCGGGCCCCGTCCGTTGGCGCCGTCCCCCTCACGCGTGGTCGGACGACCGGCCGCCAAACGGCGGACGCACTTCACCCCCGGCCATGCAATCACCGACAGCCAGCCAGCGAGCCTGGCCCCGCCGCAGCGGGTGGCTGGCCCAGGCCGGCGTTGGATTCGCCGGCTCGTGGAGTGCGTGGCGCCGGCTGTAATTGTTTCACGTGAAGCACGCGGTGGAGGGGAAGTGAACGAGACGCTCCTCCCGCACCCCGGCACGATCTGCACGACGTCCGGGTCCTGGCTGCTGCACTAGTCGCTCGTTCGGCGCCACCGGACCCCAGGTGGCGACTCGTTGCACTTGTCGGCTGGCTCCTGCTCTGGGAACACCCTCTCGTCCTACGGCGAACACTGTGCCTGTCGGGGGGCCATGGCGACCAGCAGCGGCTATTTGTGATCCCGGCCGAACCCATTCCGGCCATCAGAACAGGCGCCCGCACCCAACTCCTGACGACTCGAACTCCGAGACTCGGATGCGGTCAGACGGGACCGGAATAGAGATCAAGGGTGCGGGCCATTCCCCCGTCGACCGAGATGGTCTCGCCCGTAATGAACCGGGCGTCGTCGGAGGCCAGGAAGACGATGACATCTGCCACGTCTTCAGGTGTGGCCCATCGGCCCATCGGAGTCTGTCGCTCGATCTCCTCCACTACTCCCGGGATGGCCTTGTTCCTTGCCCACAGATCGGTGTCGACAACCCCCGGCGCTACCGAGTTGACCCTGATGGCCGGACCGAGCTCGATGGCTAGAGACCGGGTGGCGGCGTCAAGTCCGCCTTTGGAGGCGGCGTAGGCCGCCCGGTTGGGCGTTCCCACCAGGCCGGACAATGAGGTCAGGTTGACGACCGAACCACGCCTTCGAGCAGCCATCGAAGGGGCCAGCTCGCCTATGAGCAGAAGCGGGGCGCGGACGTTCACGGCCAGGACCTCGTCGATGAGGGAGGCCTTGGTGTCGCTAGTTGGGAGCCGAGCCGCCATAGCGGCGTTGTTCACCAGAATGTCGACGGACCCGAGCTCGCTCAGAACACGGCCGCCGATCTGGCCGGGTGCGGCGGGATCGCGCAGATCGGCTGCGACCACAACTGGTGGATGAGTGAGCCGGGAAGCCAGCTCGGCCAAGAGCCGGGCGTCCCTCGCAACCAGCGCGACCCGGCACCCGGCCTGATCGAGAGCCCGCGCCGTGGCTGCTCCGATCCCCCGGGATGCACCCGTCACCACGGCGGCACGTCCGTCCAGCGAGAAGCTCATATCCCGAGAATACGAGGCCGGGCAGGGGCGGGGCGGAGCGACGACCGGTCGCCGCCGCACCCTTCGGCCTCTGCCGACTTACTAGGTTCAGAACAACGGCCGCTTGGCCGGCACTCCCGTTCGCCGAGGGAATCTGCTGGGACACTCCTGATCCTGAACTATGAACTGATACGCCGTCGGAGTGCTGCCTCGATCGCCTATAACCATCCCGAGCAACCCCAGCCCGTCGGCCGGCCACCGATCAGGTTCACCCCCCGGCGGCTCGGCAACCAGCATCCGGCCGCCAACCCGGAGAAAGGGCGCGGCGCATTCTGCAGTCACGGCCGGAGGGCCGAAACTGCGGGCGACGACCAGGTCGAATGACCCTCGTAGCGGCCCTCGCCCGGCGACCTCC
This sequence comes from uncultured Actinomycetota bacterium, assembly GCA_963783945.1. GTDB lineage: Bacteria > Actinomycetota > Acidimicrobiia > Acidimicrobiales > Palsa-688 > CAWAPS01. The sequence goes on along the minus strand of CAWAPS010000032.1, from coordinate 1,101,578 downwards.
GCCCGGGTGGCAACGACCGCGACCCGGCCCCCGAGTCCGAGCGACGACACCGCCTCCCCCAGGAACGCGGCCCGTACCGTCGAACCGTCAAGGAGAACCCATTCCGTGTGGGGCCAAGTCAGGGCGAGCGGTAAGCCGGGCAGTCCGCCTCCGCTGCCCAGGTCGAGGGCCCGCCCCGGCGCGGGGTCGACCGCGGAGCCGAGCTCGAGAGCCCGCCGGATGTGAGGGTCGACTGCGCCGGGTCCCAGGAAGCCTCGCTCCTGGGCGGCTGTGAGCAGGACTCGCAGAGCGCCAAGCGTTTCCGGCGGGAGATCCGGTTCGTCCATCACGAGGCGAAAGAAACGGCCGCCTGCTTTCGCTGCCGGGTGGGCGACGCTCCCCGCCTGCTAGGACGCAGGTTCGGGGACCACGACCACCCGCCGATGCGGTTCCTCGCCCTCGGACACGGTGGATACACCATCGATCTCGCTGATGGCGTCGTGTACTACCTTGCGATCGACCGAGGACATGGGTTCCAGGGCGGTCCGAACCCCATTCTGCTGGACACTTGTCGCCACCTGCTTGGCGAAGCGGGCCAGAGCCTCGGACCGCTTCACCCGGTAGCCGCCGACGTCGACGTTGATGTGCCCGTTGTTGGCGCCTGTTTCGTGGTGGACGACAGTTCGAGTCAGGTTCTGGATGGCGAGCAGAGTCGCCCCTTTGGGGCCGATGAGAAGTCCCAGGTCCGAGCCGTCCATCTGAAGCTCGACCGTCTCGTCGTCGGGCTTGGATACGGAGACCCTGGCAGTCAGGCCGAACTCGGCGGTCAACTGGTTGAGAAACGCCTCGGCTATCTGCCCTTGCTCGTCTAGATCTACCTCCACGCCGGATCCCTCCCTGTCCGTGTCTTCCGGACTCGCTGTGTGGTCCTGATTGGTTGTCTCTGCTGCGCTACTGCGATCGGGGGCCGGTGTCCGCCTCCGGCTGTTGTTGCCCCTTCGAGAACCGGAGGACGTCTTTGACGACTCTGATGCGGCCACCCTCTGCTTTGCCTCATCGGCCGAATCGGCCGAATCAGCCGAATCGGCCGATGCAGCCGATGCAGCCGATGCAGCCGATGCAGCCGATGCAGCCGATGCAGCCGGGGATTCTCCTGGCGCGCCTGTAGCGCTTCCGCCTCCGGGCGAGGCGGGCGAGTCGACCGCTGAGTTCAACCCTGAGGTGGTGCCGGACTCTTTCCCGGCCGCCGACCGAGGGGCGGAGCCGCTGGCTGGTTTCGTTCCGGTCCCTGAGGCGTCGCGACCTCGGCCGCTGGATGAGGCGATCGCCGCTCCTGCTGCTGGACCGCCCGGACTTGCGCCGCTCGCGTTGCCTCCGCTTGCTCCTGGGCCCGGCGATCCCGCCCCACTCGAGGATGCCGCACCCGTTGAGCCGGCACTTCCACCTTGGGACGATCCACTCCGGCGCCTCCGGTCCCGCCGATCGTCCTTCGAGCGGGGCGTCGTCGGCTTAACTCGGGCTCGCACCCGAGCCTCCGATCGCACCCGGCCGAACAAACCGGTACGGGCCTCTGCGACTACTTCGAATTCGGCATCCACCGCGTCGACCCCCAGTTCGTCCAGGGCGGCCTCCTTGGCCTCGTCGACGGTACGACCGGTGGTCTCTACCCACTCCATCTACTTGTTCTCCCTAGGCCTCATCGCCCGCGGCGCTTCCGGTTGGTCCGCCCTTTGGGTCGCGGTTGTCCTTTGTTGTTCCCCCCGGTCGTGCTCGGGCCAGGCGAGGTCGGCTGCTTGCCGTTCGAACCGGACCCACTCGAGCTGCCCCTGGCCCCTGAACCCGCCGCCTCCGCCGCCGTGGCCGAGTTGTCCGCCGGGGATCCTTCGCCGGCCGAGCCGTTGCGGTCACTCGTGGAACTCGGCTTCTTTCCGGTCGCACGGGTACTTGAGGCATCCCGTTTTGCCGGGGTCCCCTTGCCCGATGATGACCCCGACGCCGCTCCCCCGGCCGGCGCTCCCGAGCCTTTGCCCCGCGATCCTGACTGCGAGCCGGTCCCGCTGGCCTTCGGCTTCTCATCCTTCTGCTGCGCCGCGGCTGCTGCCAGCAATTCCCTGAACCTGCTTCTTCCTCCCGCTCCGTTGGCACCGGTCTGGCTGGAATCGGCCGGCTTCTTGCCGCCACCTGATCCCGAACCTGAGCGGGAGCCAGCCGACCCGCCGGCGAGCGGCCCGTTGCTGCCGGAACCTCCTCGCCCGCCTTTCCCGGACCCGGAACCCCCGGTATCAGTCCGCTCGTCAATGTCCTGGGTTAGCTCCTCTACCTCGGCCACATCCTTGGCCACCAGGGTCCTGACTTTCGGATCGTACCGGTACATGAGGTCCTGCTGCACGATGCGGCAGATGTTCGACATGGTGTAGTAGAGGATCACGCCGGCGGGGAATCTCACACAGAACACCACGAACAGGAGCGGCAGATACTTCATCATCCGCATCTGTGGGTTGTTCTGCATGGCCGCCGGATTGCGGTTCATCATCATCGACGACTGGAAGTAGGACGTGGCCCCCATGGCCACCAGAAGGATCCAGTAGGGCAGCGCCGCGGCGAACCCGGAGTGGGCGCTCAAGGCGCTGTGGGCCAGGTTCATACCGAAGGCATTGAGGTTCCCGTGGTCGGCGACGATGCTCTTGTACATCTGCGTGGACGGGTTCAGGTACTTCGGGGTGGTTACGCCGTTGGTCGTGTGGCTGAGCCCGTCAATCACCCGGAACAGGGCGAAGAACACCGGCAGGGGGAGGATCATCGGGAGGCACGACCCGAACGGGCTGACGTTGTGCTCCCGGAACAACTCCATCTGGGCCTGCGCAAAGGCTTGCTTGTCGTTCTTGTGCTTCTCCTGCAGTTTCTTCAGCTCGGGCTGAAGTTTCTGCATGGCCAGCATGGACCGGGTGCTCTTGAGCGTCAGGGGGGCGATGAGCAGCATCCATATGATGCTCAAAGCGATGATGGATACGCCGTAATTGGGGATCACCGCGTAGACCCCGGCCAGCAGCCAGGCGATAGGCTTCGCTATCGGGTCGAGGATGCTGCCGCTGGATTTGTGGGCGGCCCCGGCCACGGTGGTGACCGTTGTCGACCCGCTCGTGAGCAACGACGCCAGGAGGTTCATGGTTTGTGTCTCATTCCGGGACCGGGTCGAAGCCGAACGGGCCGCCGGGCCGGCAGCGCATCAATCGCCGAACGGTCAGGGACACGCCGCGCCGGCTGCCGTGCCGGTTGACGGCTTCGATTGCGTACTGGGAACAGGTCGGTGTGAACCGGCAGGGAGATACCCGTCCGAGCCGGACCAGCTGGTAGGCCCCGAAAATGGCGACGATCACCCGGGCTGGCCACTTGGGCCCGGACGCCGGGGCGCACGGATCGATTGGGTCGCCCAATCTCGGTTCATCCAGCTCCCACGAGATTCCACTCATGATATCTCGAAATATCTTAGGCCCTTTGACAAAGCTTCTTGTAACTCGCAGTAGTCGAGGAGTGCGGCAGGCGGTCGTACACCAATGAGGTAAGCGCCGGGTCGCAACTTCGGCGCTGCCTCCCTGATTAACATTCGGAGCCGCCGCCTGACGCGATTACGGACGACGGCAGGCCCGACTCCGCGCCCGATGGTGTAGGCCACCCGCGGGGGCTCGGCCGGGTCACCTACTACCCACGATACCGTGATCGGACCATGGCTATGACGGCGGGCCCGGCGTAGGGCCTCGAATGTGTCGCGTCGGTCGACCCGCCAGATCAGGCCGACAGGCGGTGACGGCCCTTGAGTCGCCTCGCCTTTATGATCGACTGACCGGCGCGGGTCGACATGCGATGGCGGAATCCGTGCCGCTTGGCCCGCTTGCGGTTGTTGGGTTGGTAGGTCCTCTTCACTCATCGCCTCCTCGGTCCCGGCGGCGCTACCAGCCACTGGGGCTGCCGAGCGAAGCCGATGCGCGACAGGACCACCTGGCCCGCTGGCACGGCCAACGATGGTACCCCAACTGCCCGAGGGGCTGCCACGCAGGCTCGGCCCGACACCCGGCCAGCCCGGCACCCGGCCGGTCGTAGCCGCAAGCCGGGTGGCCCGGCGGCCCGCTCGCGCCGAAAGTTGAGTAAGTAGATCGACTTTAAAGGGCGGAGCGGGGTAGGTTGGGCGCAGCGACACCGAACCATTGATCTAGGAGGATCCACCATGGCACTTCAGTTGGGTGACGAGGCGCCGGACTTCACGGCTGAGACGACCGAGGGCACGATCGGCTTCTACGAATATCTCGGTGAGAGCTGGGGCGTGCTCTTCTCCCACCCCAAGGACTTCACCCCGGTGTGCACTACCGAGCTCGGTGCGGTGGCCAGGCTCAAAGACGAGTTCGATAAGCGCAACACCAAGGTGATCGCCATCAGCGTCGATCCGCTCGAGAGGCACGAGGGCTGGATTCCGGACATCAACGAGACCCAGGGCACCACTGTCAACTTCCCCCTGATCGCCGACCCGGACCGAAAGGTCGCCGACCTTTACGGCATGATCCACCCGAACGCGGCTGACACTGTCACCGTTCGCTCTGTCTTCATCATCGGCCCGGACAAGAAGATCAAGCTCATGATCACCTACCCCCAGAGCACCGGACGCAATTTCCACGAGATCCTGCGGGTCATCGACTCCCTTCAGCTGACCGCCAATTACTCAGTCTCCACCCCCGCTGACTGGGAAAACGGAGACGATGTCATCATCATCCCCGCCGTCACGGACGAGCAGGCCAAGGACAGGTTCCCCAAGGGCTGGAACGCCGTGCGGCCCTACCTGCGTCTGACCCCTCAGCCCGGGAAGTAATCGCCTGCCGACCTTGCTCCCGCCCGCCGGCGCGGGAGCCCGGCCCCCCTCCGCCGGTGCGGTCCGTTTCGACGGTTGCCGGCGGTAGCTTGAATCGAAGAGTCTCTCGGTACGAAGGAGTACACCCATGCCTGCAGCTGTGATCGTCGATGCCGTGCGCACCGCCGGGGGCAAGCGGCACGGGAAACTGTCGGGGTGGCATCCCGTCGACCTGGCGGCCGAGACCCTGAAAGCGCTGGTCGAGCGCAATGACCTGGACCCTGCGCTGATCGATGATGTGATCATGGGCTGCGTCAGCCAGGTCGGAGCCCAGGCCGTCAACGTGGGCCGCAACGCCGTTCTGGCGGCCGGCTTCCCCGAGTCGGTACCAGCCACCAGCGTCGACCGGCAGTGCGGATCTTCCCAGCAGGCCATGCATTTCGCGGCTCAGGGGGTGATGGCCGGGCAGTACGACATCGCCGTTGCGGCGGGCATCGAGGTCATGAGCCTGGTGCCGATGGGCGCGAGTATCGGCACGGGGGTCGGATTACCGTTCGGCCCGCTTGTCGGCTTGCGCTACGCCCCGGTAGGCGGGCTGGTTCCCCAGGGCATCTCGGCCGAGCTCATCGCTGATCACTGGGACCTCAGCCGCGAGGAGCTCGACGCCTTCAGTGCCAGAAGCCAGCAGAATGCCGCGCGGGCCACGGCGGAGGGCCGATTTGAGCGGGAGATCGTCCCGGTCACCCTCAAGCACAAGGACAAGGAAACCGGCAGCGTCACCGAAACCAGCGAGCTGGTCACCGCAGATGAGGGCATCCGGCCCGGTACCACCGTGGAGACGCTCGCCAACCTCAAACCCGCATTCAAGCCCGACGGCAAGGTCACCGCCGGCAACAGCTCCCAGATCACCGACGGAGCGGCCGCGGTGCTGATCATGAGCGAAGAAAAGGCGTCCGCTCTCGGCCTGACCGCCCGGGCCCGGTTCCACTCCTTCTCGCTCGCCGGGGTCGACCCGGTCATGATGCTCACCGGACCCATCCCGGCCACTGCGAAGGTCCTCGAGCGGGCCAAGCTGACCATCGACGACATCGACCTGGTCGAGATCAACGAGGCGTTCGCGTCGGTGGTCCTGGCGTGGGAGAAGGAAGTCCATCCCGACATGGACCGGGTGAACGTCAATGGGGGAGCCATCGCCCTCGGCCACCCTCTGGGCTGCTCCGGGGCCAAGCTCATGGCGACGCTGCTCAACGAGCTGGAGCGGACCGGCGGGCGTTACGGGCTGCAGACGATGTGCGAGGGCGGCGGCCTGGCCAACGCCACCATCATCGAGCGGCTGGGATAGCCCGGTGTATATCACACTTCATGCGTTTTCACCGCTCCTGCAGGCTTAATCGCAGAAGGGATACATATCAGGCGACTGTTGTGTTTACGGCCCCAAAACGTTGTCCACAGTCTGTGGACAAGCTTGGGGAATGGTCACATCGATGTAACTTTGCGGCCATCGCCCCGACAGCTTGGTTACCGGGAGGTTTCCGGCGGGTGTCGAGGAAGGCGGTCCGCCCTCAGTGCCACCGGGTGGCCGTGATGAACCCGCAGACGATGAGCCCGAGGCCGGCGAAGAGGTAGGCGTTGCTCGCTCCTCCGGGGAGGACGCTCAGGTAGTTGAGCAGGATGCAGATGACACCGAGCCCGAAGAACCCCACGATGAAAGCGGGAACCCACCACGGGCTGCTTTTCAGCTCGCGGGGGATAGGCGCGGTGTAGCGACCCGAGGTCGCGCTCGCCGACGGTTTCGCCGGACCAGCGGGCGCGCTCTTCCGGACGGGGCCTCCCTTAGGGGTGGTGCGGCCGGGCGCATCTTTGGTCTTCCTCGGCATGACACGACTCTAGGAGGGATAGCCTCAGCATGTGGCGCGGATTCTCGTTGTGGACAACTACGACTCGTTCGTCTACAACCTGGTGCAGTACCTCGGTCAACTCGAAGCCGAGCCCCTCGTGTACCGCAACGACTCGATCGACGTCGCCCGGGCGCGGTCCCTCAGGCCCGACGGGTTGCTGATCTCGCCCGGCCCGGGGCGGCCGGCCGACGCCGGGGTGAGCGGCGAACTCATTCGGTCCCTCGGCCGGGACATCCCCGTCTTGGGCGTCTGTCTCGGCCACCAATGCATCGGAGAGGTGTTCGGGGGACAGGTCGTCCGCCACCAGGTCATGCACGGCAAAACCTCGAGCATCAGCCACGATGGCGGCGGAGTGTTCGCCGGTTTGCCCGAGCCTCTCACCGCCACCCGCTACCACTCGCTGGTGGTGGCCCCCGAGAGCCTGCCGGAGGTGCTCGAGGTGTCGGCGTGGTCCGAGGACGGCGCGATCATGGGCCTGCGCCACCGCCAGCTACCGATCGAGGGCGTGCAGTTTCATCCCGAGTCGATACTCACAGACGGCGGCCACCGGATGATCGCCAACTGGCTCGCAGTCTGCGGTCAGCCGGCCGCTCTGACCGCGGTCGCCGCGGCCGAGGCCAGTCTCGCCGGCCAACCGGCCGTCACCCCGGCCTGAAGCCGGCTGGAAGCCGGCCTTCAGCACCCGGCCCGGATCTGAATCCGGGCCGAACCGAGCGACCCGGCCGATCGAACTAACGGGCTGGGCCAGGTGGATCCGTTCTGGCCCCACGCCCTGCGGCTCAGGTCGTCGGTGGCGGGGAAGTGGTCGTGCTGACCGCCGGTTTCGTGGTGGTCGTCGTAGCCGGCGCCTGGTAGGCGCCGATCACCACGTTGACGGTTGACCCCTGGGTCTGGCTCGAACCCGCGGCCGGGGACTCGGACTGGGCCAGGCCATTCTGAGCCGGATCCGAGACCGCCGCGGTGCTGAACGTCGCCGTGAACCCGGCCGCCTGCAGTGCCGCTTGCGCCTGACTCCTGGTGTCACCGGTCACATCGGGCACGTTCACCTGGGGAGGCCCGGTCGAGACGAAGAGCGTCACCGTCGTGCCGATGGCCACCGAGGTCCCCGCCGGCGGGTTCGTCCTGGTGACCTCGCCGGCGGGGACGGTGAGCGAGGACTCCTGCGCCGGGTTCACCTTCAGCCCCATGGATCCGAGCTCGCTTCCCGCCGTCGCCGGATCCTGGTTGACGAGGGTCGGGATGGTCGTAACCGGCGGACCGCTGGACACTACCAGCTGCACCGCTGACCCCTGAGCAGCCGGCAGCCCGGCTTTGGGGTTCGTCCCGATCACCCGGCCGTTCGCCACGGTGTTGGAGGACTGGGCGATCGGGTTGACCCTGAATAGAGCCTGCGTGAGCTTCTGGTTGGCCTGGGCCTCGGTCTCACCGGCGACGTTCGGGACCGCAACCTTTACCGGCCCGCTGCTGACGTACAGCACCACCGGTTGATTGCTCTGCAGGGTGGTCCCTGGGGAGGGCCGGCTGGAGATCACGTTGCCGATCTGGACACCCGAGCTGGCTTGCGGCTGGTTGGACACGTTGGTGAACCCGAGCTGCTTGAGCTGGGCCTGGACCGTGGTGAGGGGCCGGTTGACGATACCGGTGGGGATGGTGAGGGTCTTGGTCGATTTGCCCCAGAGACCCAGGGCCTTCCCGCCGAAGAAGCCGCCGGCGGCCAGGAGGACCAACAGAGCCGCCAGCGCGCTGTAGAGACCGGCGCGCGAGCGACGATCGGGAGGTCGCATGGGGGGCCGGCGGCCCGCGGCGGCCGGGATGACGGCGGTGTGGCCGGCCCTCGACTGGACCCGGGTGGTAGCTCCCGCCGCGGCCAGCCCGGCGCCGGCTGCGGCCGCCCCGTCCCCTGCTGCCGGGATTACCTGGGTGGCGTCAGCGACCGCGCTCACGGGCTGCCCGTTGGCGAAGCGGACCAGGTCGGCGCGTAGGTCCTCCGCGCTCTGATAGCGCGCCGCCGGGTCCTTGGCCATGGCCTTGGCCACCACGGCCTCGAAGTTGAACGGCACCTCCGGATTGATCTCCGATAGCCGGGGGGCGGGTTCTTTCACATGTTTGTAGGCGATGGAAACCGGGTTCTCGCCGGCGAAGGGGGGCTTGCCCGCGACCATCTCGTGGAGGACGACGCCGAGGGAGTAGACGTCGCTTCGGGCATCGACGGAGTAGCCCTGGGCCTGCTCGGGGGAGAAATACGTCGCGGTACCCATAACCGAGCCGGTCTGAGTCAGGTCTCCGGAGGTCCCGGCGGCCCGGGCGATGCCGAAGTCCGTGACCTTCACCTGGCCTCGTTCGTCGATGAGGATGTTGCCCGGTTTGACGTCCCGGTGGATCACCCCGCGCCGGTGGGCGAAGTCGAGGGCGGCGGCCACGCTGGCCCCCACTTCGGCCGCCCTGACCACGTCCAGCGGGCCCGACTGCAGCATCGCCGAGATCGTCGGCCCGTCGACGTACTCCATCACGATGTAGTAGGTGTGCTCCCCCTGCCCCCAGTCGAAGATCGAGACGATGTTGGGGTGGCTGAGGTTCGCCGCGGCCTTGGCTTCCCGGCGAAAGCGCTCGACAAACGAGCGATCGACCGACAGTTCGGGGAACAGGACCTTGACCGCGACAGGGCGGTCCAGGAGCAGATCTCGAGCCAGGTAGACCTGGGCCATCCCGCCGCGGGCAATGTGGTTGACCATCTCGTAGCGGTCACTGAAGACCTGCTGCTGCGACATTCCGACCTTCAGCCTACGGGTGGGACGCGGGGCCTAGGGACCGCGCAAAGTGGGGGAGCGGGCACGGTGCCGGTCGTCCTGCCTATGGCACCGAGGTTGGGGGAGTGGCGGCGCCGTTGGCTCCGCTGCTCAGGTAGGCCTGGATGATGGCCTTGGCGATAGGTGCGGCCAGGGTCCCACCCTGGTACTCGTTCTCCGACGGTTGATTGGGTAGAACCACTGACACCGCGATCTGGGGGTTGTCCGCCGGGGCGAAGGCCACGAACCAGGCGTCGATGAGGCCGGTGCCGGTCTGGGCGGTGCCGGTCTTGGCCGCGACCTGCACGCCGGGGATCCTCGCCAGGGTCCCGGTGCCGTCCGGTGAATTCACAACCGAGAGCATGAGTTGTTTCACCGAATTGGCGGTGGCGGCTGAGGTGGCCTGCATCCAGGCCTTGGGCTGGTAGCGGCTCACCACCTGGGCCTGGGAGTTGGTGACGAACGACAGCACGTGGGGGGTCATGATGGTTCCCCCGTCGGCTACCGCCCCGGCCACCAGGGCCATCTGCAGCGGCGTCGCCTGCACGTCTTGCTGGCCGATGGCCGAGTAGGCGAGGCCGGGAAGGTCGTGCACAAAAGCGGACGGGGGAGGGAACGTCGACTGTACGGCGAAGGGCAGATCGATGGGTGGAGTGTGATTGAACCCGTAATCCGTCGCCTCGGCGTAGAGCGCCGACGCTCCAAGATCGAGGCCGATTTGTCCGAACCCCGTATCGCAGGACACGGTGAACAGCTGGGTCAGCTGCCCTCCGCAGACCTCCCCACCGAAGTTGTGCAACGAGTTGGTCGTCTGGGGTAGCGGCAGGGCGGCCAGGACCGGATAGCTCTTACTGGCGAGCGCCGGCTGGTGATCGAATACCGCCGAGGCCGTGATGATCTTGAACGTCGACCCGGGGAACCAGCGTTGCCGGTACGCCGGGGGGTCGAGGGGTCCGCCGCTGCTGGCCGTCAGCGCCTTGTACGAGGCCTGGACCTTGGCCAGATCGTGGCTCGACAACTGGTTGGGGTCGAACGTGGGATTGGAGTACATGGCCAGGATGGACCCGTTGCGGGGGTCGAGGGCCACTACCGAGCCGAGCCGGCCGGCCAGCTCCTGCTCCGCCGCCTTTTGCACCTTGTCGAGGACCGTGAGCGTTATCGACTGGCTCTGATTGTTGTTGGTGAGAAGCCGCTTGAGATCGCTCAGGCTGGTCGGCAGGTGGAACGGGCTCTTCTTGCCGGTCAGAACCTGGTCGTAGCTGCGCTCGGCGCCGTCGGACCCGTATATGAAGGAAAAATACCCCGTGACCTGCTGGAACAGCGCGCCCGTGGGGTACACCCTCAGGTACTTGAGATCGTCATTGGTCGGCACCGACGTGGCGAGAGTTATCCCGTCCGCCGAGACGATGTCCCCGCGCTTGGCCGTGTACTCGTCGACCACGGCCCGGCTGTTCAGCGGGTTCGAGTTGAGGGCTTTGGCGTGCACGATCTGCAGCCAGTTGAGCTGGATGAACAGCGCCACGAACAGCACGATGACGCCGACCCCCAACAGCCGGATCTGTCTGTTCACGCCGCCGCCCCCATGCGCGACGCCCCACCGCGCAGGACCGGCAGCGGCTCGGTCTCGGTGTCATGGGAAATGCGGAGCAGTAGGGCCAGCAGTATGAAGTTGGCGATCATCGACGACCCGCCGTAAGAGACGAATGGCAGCGTGATACCGGTGAGGGGGATCAACCTGGTCACCCCGCCCACGATGACGAAGGTCTGGACCCCGAGAATGAGCGACAAGCCCGTCGCGAGCAGCTTCTCGAATGGCCGGTCGCATCGCACCGCTATGCGCAGGCCGGAGCCGACCATGAGGAGGTATCCGATGAGCAGGGCGGCCGCCCCGACCAGGCCGAGCTCGTCGGCGATCACCGCGAAGATCAGGTCGGTGGATGCTTCGGGTATGTGGCTGGCGTTGCTCTGCCCCGGTCCCTGCCCGAACAGGCCCCCGGCGGCGATGGCGAATGTCCCCTGGATGATCTGATAGCCCGACGTCTGGGCGTGGGCCCACGGGTTCAGCCACGACTGAACCCGGCTGTGAGCGTGGCCGATCACCTTGAGGGCGAGATACGACCCGGCCGCGAACAGCGCCGCCCCGAGCGCGAGGTAGTAGGCCCGCCCGGTCGCCACCCACAGCATCCCGATGAACAAGGCGAAGAAGAGGAACGACGATCCCAGGTCGTTCTCGGTGAAAAAGATGACCAGCGACAGGCCCCAGGCCGCCAGGATCGGGGCCAGATACCGGGGGTCGAGGACCATGAAGCGTCCGACCCGGCGGGTGGCCTGGCTGAGCAGGTCGGCCCGTTCCACCATGATCGAGGCGAAGAACACCGCCAGCGCCAGCTTGGCGATCTCGCCGGGTTGGAAGTTGAAGCTGCCCACGTGAATCCACAGGCGGGCTCCGTTGATCTCCTCGCCGATGCCGGGCAACAGCGGGAGCAGGAGCAGCCCGATCCCGACGAAGGCGAAGGTGTAGCGGTACCGCTCCAGATCCCGCGCCCGTCGCACCACGACCAACGTGACCACGAACGCCGCCACCCCCAGGGCCGTCCAAACCGCCTGGAGCCGGGCCTCGTGGGTCGAGAGCCGGGCTATGAACACGTAGCCGACGCCGCTCAGCAGTCCTGCGGTGGGTAGGAGGATGGGGTCGGCGCTGCTCGCCAGCAGCCGGATGGCGATGTGGCCGATCAGCAGCAGTCCGAAGATGATGGCGAGGAACGGGCCCATGTTGGCGGGGAGATTGCCCGCCTTGCCGAGTCCGGCCAGCGCGTAGAGGCCGCCGGTCAGGATCACGACCAGGACGATGAGGCCGAGCTCGGTCCGCCTTCGAGCCGGGGCTCGGATCATGTACCGGGCGGTGTGGCGCCGGTGATTGCCGGCACATGGGTCGTGGGGCTGGCGGAGATCGCGGGGCGAAGTGGCACCGTCGCCGCCTCGGCTTGCTGCTTCTCGTTCACCAGGTCGCCGATGTATTGCTCGGCTGCGGCCATGGACGGTTCCTGCTGGCCGGCCTGGAGATCGGGTACGTGGCGGGACTCGATGTCGCCAGTGGTCGTGCTGGTCACACTCGATACGGTCGGCTGCCACCACAGCACGCCGCCGGGCCGGCCCTTGAAGATGGCCAGGTTCTCGCCTTTGAGGCCGACGAAATATCCGGACCGGGCGTACCAGGCGATCGCAGCCGCGGCACCCCCGACGATCAGAACGAACAGGAGGAGGAACGCCACGACGCGGAACGTCACGGGACGAGCTTTGCGCCGGGCCTCACCCGATCGGCGTTGTCGACCGAAGCGACGCCGCGGCGCACCCACCTCCTCGGCTGCCGCGTCAGGCGCCGGTTCCGGCACCGGGGCCGGGATCGCGACGGTGTCGTCCTTCCCGGCGCCCAGCTCCACCACATCGACCACGACGACGGTGACGTTGTCGTTGCCGCCCCGCCGAATCGCTTCGTCCACGAGCTCCCGGGCCGCCTGGCCGGGGTCCGCCAGGCGTCTTAGCACCGACGCGATCTGCTCGTCCCTCACCTCCCGGGGGAGCCCGTCGCTGCAGAGTAGGTACCGGTCACCAGGCTCGGGGTCCTGCATGAACAGATCCACCGGCACGTCGGGTTCCACGCCGAGAGCCCGGGTCATGATGTTGCGCCTGGGGTGGAACTCGGCCTCCTCAGGGGACAGCCGGCCCTGAGCTACCAGCTCGGCCACCAGGTTGTGGTCGTCGGTGACCTGTCGAAGCTCGTCGTCTCGCATGGCGTACAACCGGGAGTCGCCGATGTTCACGACGGCCAGCCGGTCGCCGTCGACCAGGGCCAGGGCCACGAGCGTCGTGCCCATGCCCCGCATGGCCGGGTTGGCTTCGGCCTGCTCCCAAACCGCCCGATTGGCCGCCTGGGCCGCCTCGACCAGGTGGTCGGCGCTCGGGACGACCCCGGCAGCCCGGGTCACCTGGGCGAACTCGGCGCCGAGGGACCGCAGCGCGGTGGCCGACGCCACCTCACCGGCGGCCGCCCCGCCCATCCCGTCCGCTACGGCGAAAAGAGGGCTGGCGAGGAGCAGATCGTCCTGGTTGTTTGTTCGGACCAGACCGACGTCGGTCGCGGACCCGGCCCGGAGTTCGATCATTTGCGGACCTCTACCGTGGTCCGCCCGAACTGGACCTTGTCGCCCTTGCGGATGGCCGCCGGGGCGGTGACCCGTTTCTTGTTGAGGAAGGTTCCGTTGGTCGAGCCCAGATCCTCGACGAAAAGGTCGCCGTTGCGCCGGTACAGCCGGGCGTGCAACTGAGACACGAACGTGTCATCACCGAGCAGGATCCCGCAGCCACCGGCCCGGCCCACTGTCACCTCGTCGCCGACCGCGAACTCGGAACCTTTCCATTCGGGCGGGGCGACGACCACCAGGCGCTCCGGGCCCACCCGGCCGGCCTCAACAGACGGCCCCGGCGGCGCCGTCGCCGTAGCCCGGGTAACCGTGCTGTCAGGTGGGACGGGCGGGGCAGGCGGCACGAACGAACCGGGTTTCGGCTCGCGCAGCTCCACCCAGACGGCCCGCAGCACTCTGAGAAAGAACAGGTAGAGCACCGCGAGGAAGACGTACTTGAGCAGGGTGAGGACCGGGTCGGGCACTGGCAGCCGCGGCCCTCTAGCCCCGCTCGAAGCGAATAGCGGTGGCGCCCACGGTGATCTGGTCCCCGTCGCGGAGAAGCTGGGCGCCGACGAGGGGCAGGCCGTTGACCTTGGTGCCGTTGGTGCTGCCCATGTCCGAGATCTCGTAGTCGGCCGACGAGGCCGCCGGCCCCGACGTCGAGACCGGGCGGACTTCGGCGTGGTACCGGCTCACGTTGGGGTCGGCCAGGACCACCCCGCAGTCCGGAAGCCTTCCGATCGTGAGCGGCCGGGTGCCGAGGGCGCGGACGTTGCCATCGGGCAACACCAGCCGGAACTTGTCCGGTTCCTCCTGCTTGACGATCTCACCCGAGACCAGGACCATCCCCGGCGACAGCTCCGGGTCGGTCTTCATCGTCACGGTGACCGGACCGAGGAACGAGTACCGCTCGACCTGGGCGTGATCCTCGGCCACCGATACCAGCTCGCTGGTCAGCTCGGCCTCGATGGCGGTGAACCGGGCCCGGTCACTGGCGGCCAGGGCCACGACGAACTCGTTGGGTGCCAGGGTTCCCTTGGGGGCGATGGTGCGCCGCAGGTCCATCTCGCGGGTCAGGCGCCGGCCGATCTCGACCGGCTGCAAGCCGCCGCGAAAGGCCCGGGCGAAGACACCCTCGACCATTCGCTCTAGGCGGCGCTCGAACTGTTGGAGACCCATGGCCAGTGGTTGAGCGTACTAGGGACCGGCGAATCCCCGGCGGCATCGCCGCGGCCGCCATCCCCCACCGGACTACCATGCCTCGCTCGGATATGCTCATGGGTCCACTCGGGCGAGTGGCGGAATTGGCAGACGCGCAGGATTCAGGTTCCTGTGTCCGAAAGGATGTGGGGGTTCAAGTCCCCCCTCGCCCACGTCTCTGACCAGCGGTTTCGCCATCCTGGTCGCCCTCGCTGACAGCTCGCCACTCGAGCGGCCACGCCTCCCTCTGAGGGCCGATCTGGTCCGGGCCGGCGCCACATCAACTTGCGGTTACGAGCTGCGGCAGAGGCCAGCGGAGAGACCCGCACCCGCCTTCCTGCCGGGCTTATCGCGCCTTCTCTTGCATTGTCTGTGCGCGAGCGAGCGACTTCCGTGAGCCAACCGGAGCTCCGAGCGGTCGAGCTGCGGCCGCCCTCGCCGGTCAGCGCCGGTTGACGCTGCCGGCGTCGACGGGCACCACGGTGCCGGTGACGTAGCGGGCTTCGTCGGAGACCAGCCAGGCGATGGCGTTCGAGATGTCGATGGGGTCGACCGCCTCGACGTCCATGGCATTGAGCAGAGAGCCGGCCAGTTCGGGTGAGTGCTCGAGAATGGCTTTCACGTTGCCCATGCCCGCCATCGGCGTGCGGACCGTGGTCGGAGCGACGCTGTTGACCCGGATCCGGTGAGGGGCAAGATAGTTGGCCCAGGACCGCATCAGCCCTATGACCCCGTGCTTGGCCGCCATGTAGGCCAGGGTCCCCGAGTGGTTGGTGCCCGGCCCGATCAGCCCTCCGGTGGAGCTGGTCAGGACGATCGCCCCTCCCTCTCCTTGTTCGATCATGGTCGGGATGGAGACCCGGCCGGTGTTCCAGACCCCCTTGAGGTTGACGTCGACCACCTCGTCCCACTGCTCGTCGTCGGTGACGTCGCCGCCCGGGCCTATGCCCGCGTTGGCCAGGACGATATCGACCCGACCTAGCTCCCGTACCCCGTCATCCAGGGCTTGCTGAAGCGCCGAAGCGTCCCGGACATCGGCCTCACGGGCGACGATACGCCGCCCCAGCGACTCCACTTCTTTAACCGTCTGCTCCAGGTCCTCTGGCGTGGACATCACGTACCGCACGGCTCCGAGCTGCTTGCAGATGTCGATGGCAATGATGTCGGCCCCTTCCTGGGCCAGACGAACGGCGTGGCTGCGCCCCTGACCGCGAGCTGCTCCAGTGATGAACGCAACCTGGCCATCAAGCTTTCCCATCTTTCCTCCTATTCCGATATCTCACCGTGACCGGCAACCGACAGGATGCGCGGCGAGCTGGCACATGCCGTTATCGTGACCGTCGGGCAACCCCGATAACCGCCGGTGTCGGGAGCGTAGCTCAGGATCCGCAGAGGGGCCGCTGCTCACGAAAAAGCTCACCGACGTTCGCGAATCCATGAGCACCGGTCGCCACCGCTCGTCAAACCCGTCTCAGCTCCTGTCGGGCCCATACGAAGGCCGACTCTCGAGCCCTGGCTCCCTCCCTGCTCCCGGCGGCTGACAGTGGAATTGCTCACAGTTGGCCACGGCCGCCTCAGCCAGGTCCAACTGGCCGCGCTGCTCCACCGGGCCACCGTCGAACGGCTGATAGACGTGCGTACCGCTCCCGGTTCGAGGCGCCACCCCCACTTCGCCCGGGCCGCCCTGGAGGAGTGGCTGCCGGCGGCGGGCCTGGAATACCGATGGGAGCCCCGCCTGGGCGGCTGGCGCCAGGCGGACCCGACGTCGCCCAACACCGCGCTGCGTAACGACTCCTTCCGCGGCTACGCCGACTACATGGCACAGCCGGTATTTTGGGACGCCCTCGATCAAGTTCTATCCGAGACCGCAACCAAACGGACGGTCGTCATGTGCTCCGAGGCGGTCTACTGGCGCTGCCACAGGAGGCTCATCGCCGACGCCGCGGTTATCGGGCGGGGAGCCGTCGTGTGGCATCTAGACCATGCCGGCGGCCGGAGTTCCCACCGCCTGACTGACGGCGTACGGTCCGACGCCGGCCGGCCGGTATACGACGTCGGCGGTCCCCGCCGCCTGCCCGACCTGTAGCGCGGAGCCGCCGGGTGGGCGCCAGCCGTCCGGGTTAGGCTGAAGGCGGTGCCGGACCACACCGACAGCGACCAGATCCCCATGGGGGAGGGACGTCCGATCTCCTACATGGCCCTCGAGGTCGGGACCCCCGTGGTCAGCTCGAGCGGGGCCCAGTTCGGCACGGTGCATCACGTGCTGCAGATGCCCGAGTTCGATCTCTTCGACGGCCTCTCGGTCAAGACCCGACACGGGCTCCGTTTCGTCGACCGGGATCAGATCACCGAGATCACCACGACTGTCGTTCGCTGTGCGCTCACCGACGACCAGGCCGCCTCCTTGCCGGCCCCCGACGGGCCTCCGGTTTTGGAGCTCGACCTGGCTCACGACACCGGCCCCTCGTTCACCGCCCGGATCGGTCGGCTGTTCGGGCGCCCGCACTGGAAGAACATCGACGAGTAGCCCGCCTCGGCGGTTCCCGCACTCGCTGCCGGCAACGAGTCTGGGGTCGTACCATGCGGGTATCAGGCTTTCTCGGGTGGCGCCGCCTCGGATAATGCCCGCGTTGGCGGGTCTGCTTCCGGTCGCGGTCGCGGCCGCCTGGGTGCCCATCCGTTCCGATCTCCCCAACACCGACGTGGCCCTCCTCCTGGTGCTGAGCGTCGGGGCGGTCGCCATGATCGGAGGCCGGTGGGCGGTGCTGATCGGCTCGCTGGCTAGCGCGACCGCATTCGACTTCTTCGACACCCCGCCGTATGGCCAGCTGTTCATGACCCGGGGCCGGGATGTGGTCACGACGGTGGTGCTGGTGGGCGCCGCTCTCGTGGTCGGCGAGCTCGTCGTCCGCCTCCGGGCTTACCGGGTCATGGCTGCCCGCCGCGGTGAGGATTTCACGGTTATGAGCGGGGCCGCCCGCATGATGGCCTTCGGGCAGGACGCACCCTTGGTAGTGGGAGCGCTGGCCGGCGAGCTGGTGTCGCGCCTCGGGCTGGTGGACTGCGACTTCCAGTACGGGCCGCCAGCGGGGGACCACCCTTGCGTCACCCGCGACGGGAGCCTGGTGGCGGCCGACGGTGGCGGCGCCGACGCCGCGATCACCGACGTCGACCTTCCGGTGTGGTCCGGGACAGAGGTCGTGGGCCGCTTCCGCATGAGACTCGCTGCCGGCGCCCGCCCGACCCCGGACCGCCTGCTGGCCGCGGTAGGTATTGCCGAACAAGCGGGCGCCGCTCTGGCCGGCCGGCCGCCCGACGACACGCCCGCCCCGGGCCGTGGTCGCCGGCTGCGCCTGGTCCGCTAGCGGACCAGCTAGGCGGTTGTCCCGGTCTCGCTGTCGGGCACGGAGAGAAGCTCATACTCCGGGTTGAGAATGGCCAGGTGGCCCCGCCGCTCGGCCACCATGCCGCTGGCCACCAGTTGGGTGCCGGTGCGGACCCCCGGGATCTCCCGCCGCCCGAGGAACACGAGCAGCAGGTCGGACCCGCTGGCGTCGGTCAGCGTGCACTCCAGAGCGGGAACCCCGGACCACGGTTGAATGCGCACGGCCCGGACCCGGCCCGCCACCTTGGCCGGACGGCGGTGCTCCAGCTCGGCTATCGGCGTGGTCCCGGCAACCTGGGTGAACCGGTGATCGGGCGACCCCGTCGTCTGCTTGCCGTCTCGGTCAAAGGCCAGGTCGGCGTCGGCCAAGACCCGCTGGCTTTCGGCCAGGTCGGCGACGTTGAACGGCACCAGCGTGGCGTTCACGTGCGGGATGTGTCCGAGGACGGTGACCAGCCGGTCGGCGTTCTTTCCGTGCAGCAGGACTCCCCAGCTCCGCCGGTAGGTCCGGGTGGGGATAAGGACGCTCACCTCGGTTTCGCCATCGCCCGCGGCTTTGGCCGCCATTTCGAGCGCCGCTCGGCTCAGCCGGCGGTCAGCCACCTCCACGACCTCCAAGGGCAGGCTGGACAGCCCGAGGTCCCGCCACCGCCGCATGAGGGCCTCGGCCCGGCGGTTGTCGATGTTGAAATGGACGGCGTACAGCTCGTCCGGCGTCAGGTTGCGGGCGTACTGGATGGCCCGGGCGGTGGCCAGGTCGATCCGGTCGACCAGCACGATCGCGGTGTGGCGGCGCAGGACCGGGGCCACGCACGCCTTGAGGGCTACTCCCTCGTCGAGCACGGAGTCCTCGACGCGGTACTGGGCGTTGGTTTTCATCAGCCCGTAGATCAGGATGGGCATCACCACGACCACGACCCACGCCCCCTGGGTGAACTCGGTGATGGCGAAGATGAGAACGACGAGGAAGCAGACGACGGCGGCGGTGGCGTTGATCGCAACGCTGCGGCGCCATCCCGGTTCGCGGTGGGTCAGGTGATGCTTGGTCATTCCCGCCCCGGCCATGGTGAAGCCGGTGAACACGCCGATGGCGTACATCGGGATCAGGGCCGCCACCCGGGCCCGGGTTGCGACCAGCAGGGCGATGGACGCCACGGCGAGAACGATGATCCCGTTGGAGAACACCAGGCGATGGCCCCGGACCGTCAGGGGACGAGGCAGGAACGAGTCTTCGGCGACGAAGCTGACCAGGAAGGGAAAGCCGGTGAAGCTGGTGTTCGCCGCCAGTATGAGGATCAAGGCGGTGGCGGTCTGCAGGCAGCCGTACATGATCGCTCCGCCTGCGCCGCCGCCGTAGACCAGCCGGCCGAGTTCGGACACGACCGTCGGCGTCCCAGAGGTGAACGGCTTGGCATGGGCCAGGGCCGCCAGCACCGACACTCCGAGGAACATCGTCCCCAAGATGGTGCTCATGATCACCAGCGTGGCCCGGGCATTGGCCGCCTGGGGCTCCCGGAACACGCTCACCCCGTTGGAGATCGCCTCGGTGCCGGTCATGGCCGACCCCCCGTTGGCGAAGGCCCGGGCGGCGTAGAACAGCCCGACACCAAGCAACAGGCCACCGCCCTCGTGGCCGAACGGGATCTGGCCGGACTTGACCGGAACCCGGCCCAGGTCGCCCGCCGCCGCCCGAGCCAGTCCTGCGATCATCAGCACGGCCATGTTGGCGATGAAGAAGTAGGTGGGAATGGCGAACACCCGGCCCGCCTCCCGCAAGCCCCGCAGGTTGCCGTAGGCGATGAGCACGACGAACGTCACCGATAGGGGCACGACGGCACCCCCCAGGCTTGGCACGGCGGAGACGATGGCGTCGGTCCCGGCTGCCACCGACACGGCGACGGTGATGGTGTAGCTGATCAGCAGGGCCGCCCCGGCGACCTGAGCCACGTTGGGGCCGAAGTTATCCCGGCTCACCACGTAGGACCCGCCCGCCTTCGGGTACAGCTTCACAACCTCCCGGTAGCAGACCGTGACGACGGCCAGCACCGCCAGGATCAGCAGAGTTATAGGGGTGACCAGCCCAAACGCCGCCAGGCCGCCCACGGGTATAAGGATGCGGAGGATCTCTTCGGTCGCATAGGCGGACGAAGACATGACATCCGAGGAGAGGACGGCCAGGGCCGTCGGCTTTCCCAGTCGCTGCCCGGTCAGCTGGTCGCTGATCAGGGGGGGACCCAGGAGCCGCCGCTTTAGCCGGTAGCTTCTCGACTCGGGCAGGTGGGGCGCCGGCGGGACGGTCGCGGGAGGCCTCCAGCCCGGCAGAGTGGCCTTGCCGTTGGGGGCGACCTCGTTGCTCTGGGCGCTGGACAGCTCGCTGATCGTCAGTCCTTCCGTATCCCGATCACGCGACTGACCCTAATCTCTGCCGCACCGTTGGCGCGACCGGCCTCCGTCCGGTCCCCCGGTCAGTCGTCGTCCAGTTGAACGGGGCAAAAGGGCATCGCCCGCGACTCCGGCCGAACCCTCCGGTAACGTCACGACTATGGCCACCGACGAGCTCCGCTACCG
The DNA here is from genome assembly GCA_963783945.1 of uncultured Actinomycetota bacterium. Classification (GTDB taxonomy): domain Bacteria; phylum Actinomycetota; class Acidimicrobiia; order Acidimicrobiales; family Palsa-688; genus CAWAPS01. Next base: position 1,080,741 of record CAWAPS010000032.1, on the reverse strand, counting down.
GACGGCTCGCTCGCTTGCCGCGTCCATCCGGGTTCGGGAACTGAGCCCCGTCGAGCTGGTCGAGGCCGCCTTGGCCCGAGCTGACGAGGTGGCCGAGTTGGTGAATGCTGTCGTGTGGAGAAACGACGAGGAGGCCCGCCGGCTGGCCCGGCACGCCGCCGACGCCGTGCTCCACACCGATCCGGCCGACCTGCCGCCGTTCCACGGGGTTCCCATCCCGATCAAGGACCTGACCGCGGTCGCCGGCTGGCCGGTTACCTATGGTTCGTTCGGGGCCCCCGAAGGACCGTCGGATCACAGCGAGCTGGTCGTGGAGGCATTTGGACGGGCTGGTTTCATCCTTACCGGACGGACCAACACGCCAGAATTCGGGCCCATAACCGCGAGCGAGAACGTCCGCTACGGGGTAACCCGCAATCCCTGGGACCTGGACAAAACACCCGGCGGGTCGAGCGGGGGAGCGGGGGCAGCCGTGGCGGCCGGCATTTTCCCGGTCGCCCACGGCAATGACGGCGGCGGGTCCATTCGCATTCCGGCTTCCTGCTGCGGGCTCGTCGGCCTCAAAGTCAGCCGTGGGCGGATCCCGCGGCTGGTCGCGGGCTGGGAGGGGGGCGTGGTCGAGGGTGTGCTCACCAGAGACGTCGCTGATACCGCGGCCATTCTCGATGTGACCTGCGGGCCGGACCGCTATCAGTGGTACAACGCGCCGGCTCCGGAGAGGCCGTTTATCTCCGAGGTGGGCGCCGATCCCGGACGGCTGCGCATCGGACTGGTGGACGAGGCGCCTCTTCGTTTGTCACTGGACCCGGCGTGCCGGGACGCGGCGCGTCAGGCCGGGGCGGCCCTCGAGAGTCTGGGGCACGACGTCGAGCCGGCCCGGCTGGATGCGTCGGACGAGTTCGTGGCGGCCTTCCTGAACGTGGTCAATACCGGACTGGCCACCTACGACGGCATCGACTGGGACAAGACGGAGCCGCATATCCAGGCCGGCCTGGCCGCCGGGAAAGGGCTCGACAGCATCAGCTACCTGAAGTCGGTTCAGACCCTCCAGCGGGAGACCCGCCAGATCATGGCCCGCTGGGATGACGAGTTCGACATTCTCGTCACCCCGACGATGACCATCGAGCCGCCCCGAGCCGGGGAGATCCTGGCCGCCGTCCACGCCTCGGTCACGACCGGGGTGCCGGCGCTTCAGGTCTTCCGGATGGCCGTCCTTACCTCCCCGTTCAACATGTCGGGACAGCCGGCCATATCCGTACCCACCTACATGACCCCGGCCGGGTTGCCGATCGGGGTCCAGCTCGTCGGAGGCCCGTTCGGAGAGGCCCCGATCCTGCAGGTGGCGGCTCAACTGGAGGCCGCTCTGCCGTGGGCCGACCGGCGGCCTCCCTTATAAGGGTTGAGGCAGGAGGTTCGACGCGTGGGTGTGCTGCGGCGGTCACCGGGTGGTGGGCCGGCCGGCGAGTTGCCCGAGGTCAGCCATGATCACGGGGTGGGCGACGTGGCCGGTGCCAGCCTCGGCGGCGACGCCGGTCCCGCCGGCGACGCCGGTGACGCCCACGACTCCGGTCCCGCCGGCGACGCCGGTCATCCCCACCAGCACAGCGGCACCCACTCCCACGGCGTCGGCGCCGACGCCGACATCCGCTACCTCCTCATCGCCTTGTGCCTCATCGTTGCCTTCATGGCGGGCGAGGTGGTGGCGGCCTTCTGGTCGGGGTCGTTGGCCCTGCTCGCTGACGCCGGGCACATGCTCACAGACGCCGGCGCTCTGGGTGCGTCCCTGTGGGCGGCCCGCCTGGCCAGCCGGCCGGCTGCGGGGGCCATGACGTTCGGGTTCAAGCGGGCCGAGATACTGTCGGCGGCGGCCAACGGGGTCACCCTGGCCGCGGTCGGGGCGGTGATCCTCGTGACTGCTATCCAGCGGCTCGTACACCCCATCTCCGTGGACGGGGCGGTGATGACAATCGTCGCCACCATCGGGGTGGCGGTCAACCTTCTGGCCACGACCGTGCTGGCCCGGGCCAATCGGGACCGGCTGAACATCGCCGGAGCTTTTGCCCACCTGGTGACCGATCTCTGGGCGTTCCTCGGGACCGTCGTCGCCGGCATCATCATCATGACCACGGGCTTCGATCGCATCGACCCGATCGCGTCGCTGGTCGTGGTCGTGCTCATGGGCCGGGCGGCGTGGGGACTGCTTCGGGCGTCGGGCCGGATCCTGCTCGAGGCGGCTCCGGAAGATGTCGATCTGGCGGAGGTGCGCCAGCACATCCTCGACCTGCCCGAGGTGTCCGCCGTGCACGACCTTCATGCCTGGGTCGTGACTTCGGACCTGCCTGCGGTGTCCGCCCACGTTGTTGTAGCCGACGCCTGCTTCGCCAACGGGCTGGCGCCCCAGGTGCTCGACCGCCTGCAGGCCTGCCTGGCCGGCCACTTCGATGTCGAGCACTCCACCTTCCAGCTCGAACCGGCGGGCCACCTAGAGCACGAGTCGCCGCAGCACGACTGAGGATCTCGGGCGGTACGAACAAGCGCCGGCCAGTGTCCCCGGGGTGGACATGGCACCCGGGGCCGGGTCGCGCCGGGGCCTAGCCGGCTATGACCACGCCCTTCTTCCGGAGCGCTTCCAGTGTCGAAAACGTGGCCGCCGGGTCGACATCGGCCGTCAGGGGCGCCAGCACCCGCGTCCGGAATCCCGCCTTCACCGCGTCGAGGGCCGTGGCCTTGACGCAGTAGCTGGTGGCGATGCCAGCTATGTCGACGTGGCCCACGCCGGCGTGGCGAAGCACGTCCGTGAGGCTGACGCCGTCAGCCGTCCTGCCTTCGAACCCGCTGTAGGCGGCCCGATCGCGGCCTTTGGAGATGACGATCACCTGGTCCGGGAGGCGGAGATCCGGATGCCAGTCGGCGCCCTCGCTGCCGGCCACGCAGTGCACCGGCCAGCTGTCGGCGAAATCCGGTTCCGACCCCGCCGGGGCGAAATGAGGTCCGGGATCGACGTGCCAATCCCGGGTGGCCACGACGAGGGCGTAGTCATCCGCCGCCGCCTCGATGAGATCCGATATGGCCACGGCGACGGCGTCGCCGCCGTTGACGGCCAGGCTGCCCCCTTCACAGAAGTCCCGCTGCACGTCCACCACGATGAGGGCCGCAGCCGGAGGATCCACAGCAACAAAGTATCCCGACCGGCATAGCCTCGACAGCCGGAGGTGACGCTCGTGCAAATGGTCGCGGATGAGGTGCGAAAGGCGGTCCAGGAGGGCCGGGAGACCGTGATCGGTCGGGTGGTGGCGGTGAAGGGGTTCTCCACTCTGCCGCTGGACGATATCGTCGCCATAGACAGCGGCGGCAATCAGCACGGCGAGATCCTCGGCCGCCCTGGAGCCGAGAAGATGGGTGCGGTGGCGCGGACCATGTTCGATCCTGAACCGGGGTCGCCGGGCGGCCGCCTCGAGACCGTGACGGTCAAGATTCACGGACCGCAGGTCGCCGAGCTCGGCCTCTCCTGCGGCGGCCAGGCCGAAGTGCTGCTCCAGTCGGCTTCGGCCATTCCGTCCAAGCTGTGGGACTTGCTGGCCGCCCGGGCTCCGGTGGCCCTGATCACCCGGGTCGAAGGTGATGGCTCGGGGCCGGGCGCCCTGGTAGTCGACCGTGACGGGCACTCATGGGGAACCGTCCCCAGCTCCGGTCACCCGGACACCCTGCGGGCTTCGGCGGTCGCGTTGCTCTCCGCCGGCCGCTCCGCGGTCCAGCGACTAGAGGAAGGGGACGGCGCCCTTCTGATCGAGGCGTGGGTCCCGCCTCTGCGCCTGGTGGTGGTGGGCAGCGGAGCGATGGTTGACGCTCTAGGGGCCCAGGCCGCCTTGCTCGGGTGGGAGTGGCGCGCCACCGAGGCGGTGTCCGATCTCGACGGGTTGTTCGAGTGGGCCGGCGTCACCGCGGCTCTCATCGTTCTGAGTCACGATCCTCACGTCGATGCGCAGGCGCTGTCGTCCGGCTTGGCCCGGCGCGTCCCGTACGTCGGGGCCATGGGCTCCCGGGGTACCCAGTCGCGCCGCCTCAGCCAGCTGGCCGCCGATGGCGTGCCGGCCGAGGACCTGGACAGGATCCACCGGCCGATCGGCCTCAACCTTGGCGGCCGGCGGGCTTCCGAGGTGGCCCTGGCGATCGCCGCCGAGGTTCTGGCTTGCCACTGTGGCCGCGACGCCCGTTCGCTGCGCGACACCACTGGTCCCATCCATGGCTGAGCCGATTGGCGGCACGCCAAACCTACGAGAGTCGCTTAGCCTCCATACTTTGTGCGGTTAACCCGCTTAGAGCGGGTTAACCGCACAAAGTATGATGTGACGCGGCGAAGAGCGGAGAGGAGCCTGGGCGAACCCTGGCGACGCGTCCGCCGGACGGTACGTTTGTCAGGTGATCCGCCGGCTGCTGCTTTGGGACGTCGACGGGACATTGGTGCGCGCCGGGGAGCTCGGGGCCTCCGTGTTCGACGCAGCCCTGGAGAGTGTGGTGGGCGTTCGGCCGGACTTTCAGGTTCGCATGAGCGGCAAGACCGACCCGCAGATCGTGGGCGAGTACCTCGAGGTCATGGGGATGGAAGCATCAGAGACGGTGGTCGACGCCATCCTCCGCAATATCGAGGGCCGCCTCGCGGCGGCGGCCGCCGCCGGCGAGCTGACCGCGGGCGGGGCTGCCTGCCCCGGCGCGCCCGAGATCCTCTCCCGGCTGGCCGGCGACCCCAGGGTGGTATCGACCCTGCTCACCGGCAACGTCTACCTCAACGCCGTAGTCAAGGTGGCTGCCTTCGGGCTCCAGGATTGGCTGGATCTGGATGTGGGGGCGTACGGCAGTGACGAGTCGGACCGCCGGCGCCTGGTGCCGGTGGCGATGTCCAGGGTCGAGCAGTCACACGGGACCAAGCTCGACCCCGAGGACGCTTGGGTCATTGGCGACACTCCCCGCGATCTGGAATGCGCCCAGGCAGCCGGCGCCCGTTGTCTGCTGGTCGCGACCGGGCGGTACGGAGCCGATCAGCTGGAACCGCTCGGCGCCGACGCCGTCCTCGAAGACCTCAGTGACACCAAGGCCGTGCTCAAACTGCTCACCGGCGACCTGTAGAGGCCGCCGGCGCCTCCTGACCGGTTCTTGCGCTGTTGCGGCCTACAACCGGTCAAGGTCGGCGACGTCAGTCAGCGCCAGGTCCCAGTCGCCCGCCGCCGCATTGGCCCGCACCTGTTCGGGGCCGGTGGCCCCCGCGATGACCGAACCGACCGAAGGCCGGGCCAGCAGTCCGGCGAACGCCAGCTCCAGCAGGTTGCGCCCCCGTTCCTTGGCGAACGCCTCGAGGGCTTCGAGCTGGTCGTAGGTTCCCTCGCTGATCTGGCGTCCGTCCATCCGGGTACCTGACGGTCGCGGCGCATCCCGGCGGTACTTGCCGGTAAGCAGGCCGTTGGCCAGAGGAAAGAACGGCAACAGGCCAACCCCGCAGGAGGTGCACGCCGGAAGAAGCTCCCGCTCCGCGTCGCGAACCAGAAGGCTGTAGTGGTTTTGGGCGGATATGAACCGCTCGTCCCCTGATGTACGGGCCGTCCAATCTGCGTCCACGACCTGCCAGCCCGAGAAGTTGGACGACCCGATGTAGAGAACCTTGCCCTCCTGTACCAGCTCCTGCAGGGCCCCGAGGGTCTCGCCGATCGGGGTGATCCCATCTGGGCGGTGCAGCTGGTACAGATCGATGTGGTCGGTCTGTAGCCGACGGAGGCTGGCGTCGATGGCCCGCCGGATGTACCACCGTGATGCTCTTGGCACCCCGGGTCCCTCGCCCATGTCGGAGCCGAACTTGGTTGCCAGTACGACCTGGTCCCGCCTGCCCTTCAGCACCTCCCCGAGCAGCGTTTCGCTGCCTCCCCGGCTTCCATAGGTATTCGACGTGTCGAGCAGGGTGATGCCGCAATCGAGGGCAGCATCGACCACGGATCGCGTCTGTGACACGTCGAGTCTCCCGCCGAAGCTCCCACCAAAGTTGTTGCAACCCAGGCCGACGACCGAGACTCGAAGCCCCGACCGACCTAATTGTCGGTACCGCACGGTGACTATCGTAGATGCGCTATGACGCTGGCTGGCCGGTCTGCTCGCCGCGGTCAAGCAGGGATTCGGTGGCTCGTAGTTGGTGTGGTCATCACCTTGCTCGTGCTGCTGGTAGACGCCTCTTACAACTCGCGCTCACCCGCTCCGGGCCAACAGCTCTCGGCGGGGGCGTGGGTCGACCGCGTCCTGCCTATCGTGGCCACCTCGACCGAAGAGGGCCAAGCCGTTTCGGGCGTCTGGACCAACGGACTCACCATGCCGGGCGCCACCATCGCCGGCGTCATCAACCAGGTGGCTGCGGGTTCGGCGGGGATCTACAAGCAGGCGACCGCCCTGCACGCCCCGGCGAACCTTTCCAGTCAGGCGGGTCTGTTGCAGGCCAGCCTGCTGGCCAGAAGCGAAGCGGCGGCCCAGCTCAAGCTGGCCTTCTCCCAGACCCTCGGAGCAGCAGTCCACGACACGTCCAATCCGACAAGTGGTTCCGGCACCCCCAGCGGCTCCGGCGCTCCGACCGGTTCGTCCGGGGCGTCGGGAACGCCGGTCGACTCGTCCACCAGCACGACGGCCCCTTCGGGCGGGTCGAGCAGCACGACGACCCAGACGGGCGGGTCGAGCAGCACGACGACCCAGACGGGCTCGACGACCACGACGACGTCCACCACGTCCACCACCTCGTCCAGTTCGAGCACCCTGGCGACTTCTGGTCCGTCAAACAGCCAAGGGAGCGCGTCGACCACCACGACCTCCACCCCGTCGGCGCCCGCCACGGTTCCCTCCTCGGTGATGCAGGCGGTGCAGACGGCGGCGAGTGACATCCAGATCGGGGACCAGGCCTACCAGCTGTTTCTCCGTTCCATACCGTCCGACGTCGGGGTCAAGATGCCGAACTCCGTATGGCTGACCAACCCTGGGCAATACCAGCCTCAGGCGACGAGGGTCTTCCTGGACAGCCTGCAGAGCGTCCTTCAGACCGAGCCGGTCCACCAGGTGGAGATCTACTCCTTGACCACCTCGCCGTCGCCGGTGGCCAGAGCCGGCGACGTTCTCGTGCTGCCCGATGCCATCGAGATCTCGGTCACCATGGTTCTGGCCAACACGGGTAACCAGGCGGAGGATGGGCTGACCGTCACGGCGTCTCTGTCCTACGCCGGCAATGGTCCATCCTCGGCCCAGGATGTCGTGGACCTGGCCCCGGGTCAGGCCCAGAGCATTGTCGGGTTGGGCCCCCTGGCCCCGCCGCAGGGCTCGCCTGTGACCCTACATATCACGGTCAAGCCACCGTCGGGATCCGCGATGTCGCCGATCGATCAGTCGGTCGTGCTGGAGATGCCGGCTCAGATCGGTACGAGCACCACCACGACGACCACGCCCGGCCCCACCGACTCGTCCGGCACCACCAACTCGACAGGGACCACGACCGGGTCCGGTCCCACCAACTCACCCGGCACGACCAACTCGCCAGGGACCACCACCGGGTCCGGTGGCACGTCAGGCGGTTAGTCGGGCGGGGCCAGCCCTTAGCGCACCCGACCGAACCCCATCGGGGTGCCGTCCCAGGTGAGGGGCTCGACCCGGACAACCGTGCCGGGCATGTCCGCCGTCACGATCTCGCCGTGGCCGATGTAGATGGTCACGTGGCCCGGCTGGGCCCCCCCGTCTCCGTTGTCGTAGAAGACAAGATCGCCCGGCTCCAGCTCCGATTGGCTTATACGGGCGGTGTCCTCGTACTGGGCGACCGAGTAGTGGGGGAGATCCACCCCGGCGTGGGCCCAGGCGTACATCACCAAACCGGAGCAGTCGAAGCTGTTCGGACCTGCTCCAGCCCACTGGTAGGGCTTGCCGACCTGGGCCAGAGCGACCTCAACCGCCACCTGGCCGGCCGAGCTCGCCGCCGGGGCGGGACGCAGGACCGGTGGACTGGTCGGCCGGCTGACGCCGGTTTCGACAGCCGGCGTCGCAACGGCTGATCCGCCCGGTATCTCCAGGACCTCGCCGACCATGATGAGGTTGGGGTTGGGGAGATGGTTGGCGGAGGCCAGGGTGGCGGCGGTGGTTCCGAAGCGGGCGGCGATGGCTGAGAGGGTGTCGCCGGCGACGACGGTGTAGCGCCCGGTAAAGGCTCGGCCTCCGCTGGCCGGCACAGATACCCGGCTCGGCGCGGCGTTCGGTGCCGGGCGGGACGGGGCGCCGGGGGGCACGGCGAGGACCTCGCCGACCATGATGAGGTTGGGGTTGGGGAGATGGTTGGCGGAGGCCAGGGTGGCGGCGGTGGTTCCGAAGCGGGCGGCGATGGCTGAGAGGGTGTCGCCGGCGACGACGGTGTAGCGTCCGGTCAGCCCGGTTCCGGTTGCGGGGCGGGACGGGGCGCCGGGGGGCACGGCGAGGACCTCGCCGACCATGATGAGGTTGGGGTTGGGGAGATGGTTGGCGGAGGCCAGGGTGGCGGCGGTGGTTCCGAAGCGGGCGGCGATGGCCGAGAGGGTGTCGCCGGCGACGACGGTGTAGCGCCCGGTCAGGCCGCTTCCGCCGGCTGTCGGCGCAGACATCAGGGGCGCAGAGAGCAGTTGAGCGCTGGCTGCGATCGGGGTGGCGCTCGCCATTCCCGGCCCGCCGAGCACGGCCATGGTCCCCGCCGCGGTGACACTGGCAGTGGTGGCTGCGGACACGGCTAGGGTGCGGAGGGACTGGTCTCGAAGCCGTTCCTGGGCCGCCTCGAGGTGAGTGAGCCAGCGCTGGCTGGTGGTGTCGCGCGGCATCTCCCGGGCCAGCAGACCCAGCATGAAAACAACCGGTGACAGGGCCCATCCGGCCCCGCACGCCAGGGCGAAGCGAACGAAGGCCCAGGCCTGCCCGCCAGCGACATGCGGATGCGAGCGGAAGGTTACCGGTGCTGCGCCGCCCACCTCACTCCTGGGGCTCAGAGGTATCCCGGCACCTTTGAGTGCGGTCAGATCGCCGGTTCCCGGGGCGAAGAGCCGGCCGAACTCGCGCTCGGCTCTGATCCGGCGGTCGCGGTGCAGCATGGCCAGATAGCCACCCACGAGAATCACTAGGCCCACGACCGCCCACCATGCGGCTGCGGTGCCCGATGTCCACGCCGCCGCTGTGGCTATCGCCGCTAGCGCACTGAGGCCGATGACGACCTGGCGTCTGCGAATGGTGGCCGGCCGGGTTCGGGGCGGGAGAGGAGTTGCCGGCCACTCCGCTGACCTCGGAGCACGGCGTTCGGCAAGCTGCTGCACAGGCATGGCTGGACCTCCCTCTAGGGCCCGGGTATGCCGCAGCATCGCCAGGACTCCGCCCTCGGCTTCAGTCGAAGTCCCGACCCTAGCGAACGGGAAGAGGCCCAGTCGACTCCGGGGACGCGGCGGCCATCATGCTGCTCGGACGTGCTGGCAGTATCGCGCCCCATCAGTCAGTTCCCGGGGATGAGGAGCACCGGGCCCCAGGCCCGACCCGACAGATCTCTCAGTGTTGGCGCAGCCACTCCTGCGCCTCGTCGGCTATGGAGGGGAGGAAGGGGTCGCGGCGGTCATCGCCGGCCGGTCCGCCGTGGCGATTCTTTCGCCACTTCACCAGGCGCGCCACGCCTCTCCACACCAGGATGCCTAGGACCATCACCAGCGCGCCCACACTTAGAGCGTAGATCCGCGTCGACCTGCCGGGACAGGGGCGACAATGACCGGACGGGCAATCCGTACGGGCGGGAGCCTCGTAGGTTGTGACGATCGCACACGGTAAGGCGGTGTCGGAAGGAAGAGGAGTATGACGATCACTGGCTCTCCCAGAGTTCATAGCATGCTGTTGCTGGTCGCGGCCGCTGCCTTGGCGGCCGCCTGCAGCAGTGGGTCCAAGGGATCGACTTCGTCCGGCGCGACGACACCCCCGGCTTCGTCAGCGCCGGCACCGAGCGGGTCGCAAGGCACGGGGGGCCGCGTCACGGCAACCCTCACCGAATTCCGCATCGCCCTCTCGCAAACGACGTTCAATCCCGGAACCTACACATTTGTGGCGGTCAACTCCGGCCACGATATTCATTCTTTGGAAATCAACGGGCCGGGTGTCGACAACCAGAAAACTGCGAATCTTCAGCCGGGTCAAACGGCCGATCTGACGGTGACCTTTCAGAAAGGTTCGTACGATGTGTTTTGTCCCGTCGACTCGCACAAGGAACTCGGCATGAACCTGGAGTTGCAGGTTAGCGGGTAGCCCGGCTTGGTCCGTTGCCGAGCAGGGCGCAACTCGGGTGGTCGGCCCGGGCGTAGCCCGGCTCAGCCAAGGGCCCGTCGCACGGTAACGACGCGGCAGCAGGCAAGCCACTAGGAGCACCCCGATGCCCACTATCTCCACGATGAGCGAGAGGTGGGCGAACGGGGCCTGGAGACTGTCCTTGAACCCGAAAAGACCCACGTTGACGCTGATGATGAACCCGCCTATGGTCCCCGCGAGAAAGAGTATTCCTGCCAGGGCGGGGATCAGTCTACGCACCACCGCCACCACGAGAGCGAGAGCGAAGCCCGCAACGGCCTGGAGGAGAAATAAGGTTCCGATAGTCGGCAGGTGTTTGTATCCCCCGTGCCACAGATCGAGGTGGATTCCAGCCGACCAGGCGATCAGGCCGGCGCCTGCCAGCATGAACGCATTGGTAGCCACCCACCACACTCCGACGTGTCGCGATTGCAGCGAACGCGTGGTACGGCCCGGGGTCGTGATACCGGAGAGTTCAGTCATCAACCTTCATACGGAGCGAAGCGCGAATTGGTTCGCTCCGCCGGTTGGATTCGGCGGCCCGCGGCGAGGCCGGAGGTCGCGGACACTTGGGTTTGCATCGGTCATAGGCTGCGCCCTTGGTGGCTGAGCCACGCGAGTCCTCGCCCTCCGGTCCAGAACGTCAAATCGCTGTCGGTCGCCGGGTCTTCCTTGGCCTGGTCGGCTTGGGCGCGGCGGGGGTCGTCTTCGGTGCGGGAGTGCAAAGCAAGTTGGGCCGAGCGCTCGGATCAGGTCTCGCCAGCCTTCTGCCCGGGGGTGACCGCTTTCAGATCTACAGCGTCAGCGGATCTTTTCCCAGCATTCCCCCGACCGCCTACCGCCTCGAGGTATCCGGCCTGGTCGAACGACCGCTCACCCTGACCCTGGCCGATCTCGAGACCATGCCGGCAGTCAGCTTCGTGAAGGACTTCCAGTGTGTTACCGGGTGGCGGGTCCCCGATGTTCAGTGGCAGGGCGTACGCCTCGGGGACATTCTCGACGCCGCCGGAGTCAAGTCGTCGGCGGTAGCCCTCGCGTTCGACTCGTACGACGGGGTGGATACCGAAAGCCTCACCCTTGAACAGGCTCGGCTCCCCGATGTCATCGTCGCCTACAGCATGCTGAACGGACCGATCTCGACCGCCCACGGAGGACCGGTGCGCCTCTATGTAGCCCCGATGTTCGGGTACAAGTCTCTCAAGTGGCTGTCGGCCATCCGGGTCGTCGATTCAGTGCAGCCCGGCTACTGGGAGCGCAACGGCTATCCGGTAAACGGGTGGATCAACGGCTCCACGTCTGCGAAGATCCCGACGAACGCCTGAGCGATGCAGGGTAGAAGGGAAAGCACCGTGCGCTCCCCGAGTCGCCGGGTCGGAGCCTCAGTTCGCATTCTGCGATTCGACCGGGTGCAGAGGGCCGTCCACTGGGCGAATGCCCTGCTGTTCGGGATCCTCATGGCCACGGCGCTGCCTCTGTACTTCCCTTCCATGGAGCGCGTGGTAGGCCGACACGTTCTCATCGCCGAGATCCACCTGTGGGCCGGGGTGGCCCTCCCGATACCGCTTGTCGTGGCGCTCGTCGGTCCCTGGGGGGCGGGGCTGCGGCGCGACCTGCGGCGTATCAACCGCTGGACCGAGGGGGAATGGCGGTGGTTGTGGACCCGGGGACGAGAGGAAACTCTGCTCTTTGACAAGTTCAACCCCGGTCAGAAGCTCAACGCTATCTTCGTGGGCGCCGCCATCGTCATCATGTTGGGGACCGGGTCGATGCTGAAGTGGTTCAGCTTGTTTCCGGTCAGCTGGCGCACCGGAGCCACGTTCGTGCACGAGGTGCTGGCGTTCGTCATCTTCGCCGTTGTGTTCGGCCACATTGCCATGGCCCTCACCCATCCCGATTCCCTTCGTTCAATGTTGCGGGGGTGGGTGACCGAGAAGTGGGCCAAGCAGAACGCACCGCGATGGTTGCAGGAGGACTTCGAAGATGCGGGCTCTGCGAACGGCGGCGTCGACGCTCCCTCTGCTCCTAGCGGATCGGCTCAGTAGAACGCTCAGGCTGGCCCGATGGTGGCTTGGCGGGGGCGGTCCAGTACATCTGGTAACTTGACCGGGTGAGATCGCTGCTGGCGCTCTCGACTTGCCTACTGGCCGCGGTCGTCGCCTCAGGCTGTTCTGCCGGCTCAAGCGCGCAGGCCGTAGGTCGCAATCCCTCTCCGATCTCGGTCGAAGTGTGCTCGACCGAGGCGAGAACCGACATCACCGGGGCTCTGGGAGAGCCCCGACTATCGGTTTCGACGCCGACGTGGGTGGGCGGCGTGTACGCCTGTGATTACACCTTCCCTCAAGGAACAATACGGATGTCGGTCAAGGAGCTGTCTTCGAAGTCGCAGACAACTTCCTATTTCACCGCTCTGGCCCATCACCTCGGCGACAAACAGACGCTTTATGCCCTGGGCCAAGCGGCCTTCTTGACCGACAACGGCTCGGTCGTCGTCCGCAAGGACTTGAAGGTCCTGCTTGTCGACTCGACGAGGCTGACTGCGCCGATCACGACCGCCGCCGTGCTCTCAGGCACACCGGCCGAGACCATGGCGGCGGTCATCATGGAATGTTGGGCCGGTGACTAGAGGCCGCACGCCCAGGTCATCACTCGTTGTGAATCATGGGGGCCGGGCTACACGGACGGTTGGTTAACAATCGCTCTGGGTAGAATTATCAAGGGAACGGAGACCCCATTTGGCCAACCCTCGGGACAAGGAAGAACGGGTATGAAGAGCAGCGGATGGCAGGAAAGTAAGTCTCCTTCTCAGCTGATAGACGCCCGAATCGAGGAGCTAGGCGACTGGCGCGGCCAAATGCTCAGCCGGCTTCGTATTTTAGTAACGGAAGCCGATCCCGAAGTCGTCGAGGAATGGAAGTGGCGAGGCGTTCCAGTGTGGTCGCACGACGGAATGATCTGCACCGGCGAGACTTACAAGACCATCGTAAAGATGACCTTTGCCAAAGGGGCGGCTCTGAACGATCCTTCGGGCCTCTTCAACTCCAGTCTTGACGGAAACACAAGGCGTGCCATCGACGTCCACCAAGGCGAGACGATTGACGAGGACGCATTCAAGGCTCTCGTTCGCGCCGCCGTGACGCTCAACGCGTCCAAAGCCAAAAGATAACCCGCGGGATCAAAGCCAGATCCCACCCCACTCAGACTCTGTTAGGGCTCTGTGCTAGGCTCGTCGGAGCCCAGCGGGGACAGAACCGCTGGTCAGAACGTTGGAACCTGCGCTCGTAGCCCAATGGATAGAGCATCTGACTACGGATCAGAAGGTTGGGGGTTCGAATCCCTCCGAGCGCGCCGCACCTGTGCAGGACTTTTGCAGTTTCGTCGATCAGGCGGCCGCAGTGTGCGTGCCGGTTCCGTGCCAGGAGTTGGGTTTGGAGGGGTCGTGGCCAAGGTGGTGAGCATCGAGCGGGAACGCACTTTGCGCTTGGCGGACGCCATCGAGCGTGAGTTGCGGGTAAGCGGTGTCCGTGAGCTTCGCGTGTCGAAGGGCGAGGTGGAACACCCGCGGAGGTGGCGCAGGGCGGCGGTGATTGCGGCCCACAGGCTTGGGTTTCGCGACCACGCTCTTGTGGGGTGACACGCTGGTGCTGGTGGTCCACAAGCCGGTGACCGGTGCGGAGGACAGGTTGGCCGCTAACGCTACGGCCGCTTTGATTCTTGGTGGCGGCGGGCGGCCTCGCTGACGGTTCGGCCGAGTATCAGCTCGGCTACGGAATCGGCCACGGCACGGTCGAGGTCTTCGACGGGGTGGACGTAAATATCCCTTGTTATCACTGTGCTGCTGTGGCCGAGCCGGTCTGAGAGGACGTCGAGATTCGAACCAGATTCGAGGGCAGCCGTTGCGTAGGAATGCCTGACATCGTGGAGCCTGATCGGCGGCAGCCCAGCTTCTTTTACCAACAGGCGGAAACGCTTCGTCAGCGACTCAGGGAAGATGGGCCGGCCAAGGGTGTCCCGGAAGACGTTGTCGCAACCGCGCCACTGGCCGGGCGGACAGGCGAGCCGGTCGGCTTGCTCCTGCCGGCGACAGGAGCGCAAGGCCTCAACGGTTAGGCGGTCGATGCTGATTGTGCGCCGGCCCGCCAGGGTCTTTGGTGTGAAGGTTTCGGCTCTGCCGGCGACCATGACCCGGTTGCGGCTGATGCTGAGTCGCTTGTTTGCGAGATCGACGTCCGACCACTCCAGGCCGCAGAGTTCGCCCCTTCGCATTCCGGTGGTGGCCGCCACGAGCCACAGCGCGTAGAGCCGGTCGCCCTTGACCGTCTCGAGAAAGGCCCCCAGTTGCTCGGGCGCCCAGATGGTCGGGGCGCGCCGACCAGTGGTGTTGCGAGGTAGGTCGGCTTCGGCTGCATCAACAGGATTTCGGGTGAGAAGCCCCTAGCGGACGGCGTCTGCCATGGCCATGCTCAGCACTCGCTTCGTTATCGCCAAGGTCCGCGCTGAGCGTTGACGGCCGCCACGCCCAGGTTCGGATCCGAGATCGACGATCGCCGAAGTGACGTGATGTGGTTTGACCTCGGCCAGTTTGAGCGCCCCGAGCCTTGGGATGATGTAAGTGGAGACAATCCACTCGTAGCCGGCAAGCGTGGTTGGCTTGAGACCGCGGGCGTGACGGGCCGGCAGCCAGCGTTCGAGGAGGAACTGGCTCAGGGTCGCGTAGCGGGTGTCGGCAACGCGTCCTTCGTTTCGCTCGATCATCACACGAGCTGCCGCCTGCTCGGCTTGGCGTTTGGTTGGGCAGGGCGGCTTGCTCCTACCAGGCAGCTTGATCCGGACCCTGCGGCCTGTGCCAGGGTCCATCCCGGAGTCGATCTGGACTCGCCACCCCTTCTCCCCGGGCAGTTGGTAGAAGTGGCCGGCCATGTCCGAAAGGCTACGCGGCCGGATCGATGCCCAGCACGGTCCGAAGCTCGCTGGCCGGGACGCGGATGATGCGGCCAATGCGAATCACGTGCGTGGGCCACGCGGTTGAGTCGCCCAGCTCGTAGCGGGAGATTCGCCGACGGACCGTCCGTGCTGAGATGCGAAGCAGTTGCGCTACTTCCTCCACGGTGAGGGCGTCGGGAATATGAGTCGGGCGACCGGAGAGGTCCTCCAGGAGCGGCCTCGCCAATAGGAGTGAGATCACCATGGAAGCATCTCCGTCGGGCGTATCTCGATACCTGCGCAGCCGTCCACGTCCTGGGGCCTTACGACCATGCGATTGGCGAGGGTTCTTTCGAGCCATCCGTCGGGTCCGAGGCCGGCGGCCGCGAGTTCTCGACTGGCCTGCTGGGCGAACCGCTTTTGTGCGGTGCTGTCGGGCAGTCTGGCGCCGAGCGCGCCGAGTACTGCGAGGGTGTCGCTCAGCGGGGCTTCTCGGGCGGCTTCGTGGTCAGAAGAACATGAGCGCTGTGATGAGTAGCGCGGCGAAGGCCGGTGGGGCAGGGCAGACGCCTATGACGTGAGCGTCGACGCCCGGAGCGGCAGTGAGATCGAGGTGGACGGGATGGTCGTAGTAGGTGCCTCGAACCAGTCCCCTCTCACTGTGTCGGGAGGCGAAAATCTCGAATGGGTGGTCGCCGAAGCTTCCGTTGGCAACGATCGCGCCCGAAGTGCTGAATCCGCCGGAGACCGGCCTAATAGAAGCAGCCAGGCTCGTGTCGGTCAGAGTCCCGCGAACCGTACCCTCGGCGAATGAAGAATTCGGGTTGCGCCGGAACTCCACACTGACGGTGTGTGCGCCGACAGTGCCTTGAAGTATGGCCGGCCCTTTCTCTCCGGTCGAGAGGTCCCAGGCCATGTCGATAGGGTCGCCGCCCAGGACCCCGGTCACCGATGAGGCCGACCAAGGCAGCTGAAGGGTGAGTTCGATCGTTGACCCGCCAACCGTGCCGCGAATCCTGCCATCCTCTTGATACCGGCCTGTGTGATGAACGTCGACGACCGCTGTGGGTGGGATGTCGGCCGGCATGGTGGCGTTCCACAGTTCAGGCGGGAACTCACGCCCTTCCGGGGATGACGACCCCGGTGAGCCAGGGGGAACTCGTATCAGGTACGGATTGCCGCCTTCGGTGCTCTCCGGCGAGCCTGCGACGCGGATCCATCGAGTCTCGACGACGGAGAACTCTTGGTCCTTCTGGCTGGACAGCGGATCAGAGGTCTCGATGCTCGACGAACCCGACAGAGCTTCTTCACCTCCCGTAGGGGTGTGTGCGATCGTGGTGCCGCAGCGCTGGCAGTACACAAAAGCCACAGGCAAAGCGCCGACACCCACACTCGCCTCGACCGGTTTGACCGTCAGGACCCGGTAGGTAACCTGTCCCTCCAAAAGTGCCCTACAGCTAGGACAGCGAGGGCCGAACGCCCCGGACGTGATGCTCTCATGACCGGGCGACTGGTAGCCGGAGAGGAGCTGGATGACCTGCTGGCGCACCCGGGACAGGTCGACACCGAGGCTGACTAATACCCGGGCCGCCACCCCCTCACCCTCTCGCACCAGGGCCAAGAGCATGTGCTCAGTCCCGATGTAGTTATGGTCAAGCTGGAGGGCCTCGCGCAGAGACAGCTCGAGGACCTTCTTGGCCCGGGGGGTGAACAGGGGGGAACCGGTGGTGGCCGACCCAGCGGTGCCGACGGTCTCCTCCACCTTTTCACACGCGGCCTCCAGGCTCATTCCCAGCGATCCAAGGGCCTTAGCAGCCACCCCCTCTCCCTCATGGATGAGACCCAGCAGGATGTGCTCCGTACCGATGAAATTGTGGTTGAGCACACGGGCTTCTTCTTGGGCCAAAACCAGGACTCGACGGGCTCGGTCAGTAAAACGTTCGAACACCACTACCCCTCACACACCGACCCCTACACCGAGACACCAGACGAGTAGACACGAGCCCGGCCCGGTCGCTACTCACCCTCCCCAGTGTGCCACCCGACCCCCGAGCCGACAACCACCCCCGACCGTGCCCTCATCGCACGCTTGAGGGCCAGCAGACGGGTCCACCGGTTGGACCCTGCTCCGGGCGACATACACCCCAGCTCTCCGCTACACCCCAGCGATTCTGGCCAACACCCACCCGGAAGGGACCGACGCTCGCAGCCCGACGTTGTAACAACTGTCCTTCAACGAACAACCAGATGATCCTGGGCGCGGTGTCCCTTCATCGCCGGATCGTGAGCGCACAGAATGACAGTCTCAAACCCCCCGGGGGCCACGCATACTCGGCGATCCGAACGCCGAGCCACTCACAGCGTTGCCTCAGGCTGCGAACACAGAATGTCCGCGGTCTCCGTAACGATCTGTCGGTGCATTCTGGCGTCGCTGATGACGACGATTGCCTCGCCACGTTGAGCGAGCGAATCACCGTCGATCTGCTCGGGGTAGTGCCCTGTTGGCAACGGGGCGTTATCCGCCCAGATGAACAATTCGGGGACGCTTGGCAAAGTACGCAGCGTACCAGCGATCTGGTCGAGCACCATCCCACAGACCCGGCGTTTCGAGGCGGTCCGATGCTGGGATATCGGGACACGGCCGCGGGGCGTTTTGGGGCATTCTCGGGCACCGCAGACGGTGGAAAGACGCGCTTGTGGCTATCCCACGGGGCGGATCGTGTGTGAACCGGTTCGGCGGGGTAGGGAGATCACCGGGCCTGGGTGGGTGGTAGCCGTGCCAGTCGTCGGGCGGGGATGAGCCCTGCGACTCACCGTCGAAAGGCAGGCCGACGATACGAAGGGGACTCTAGAGAGTCGGGGTTTACGGATCCTGTGAGCGCCGCCACCGGCACGGACCTCGCCTTGGACTGGCACTTCCCGGGGCCGCGGGTTCTTCAGCGACACACCACAGACCTCCGGCGTGATGAACTAGGCCCATGCGCTCCCCTATCACGATCTCGCCGACCGCTCTGGACGGGTATCCGGACGTCTACACTCCGGGAGCCTTGGCGACTCTGGAAGCTCTCGCTCCCCTCGACGGTCGACGCCTGGAGCTCATGGACTCGCGAATCGATCGCCGCCGCCGACGAGCCGCCGAAGGCGAACACCTCGGCTTCCTGCCCGAGACCGCAGTGATTGATGGGACCACCATCACAGTTGCCGATGCTCGGGCCGGCCGCTTCGAGGGAGCGGTGATCCCCCACGACCTGCAGCGCCAGTGGATCCAGGGCACTGGGCCAGCAACCAAGCCCCGCGCATCTACGGAATCGGGGTTGCGCAATGTTGCCTACGCGTTGCTGTCTGGGGCCGACGGCTGGATGTTCGATGGCGAGGACGCCTTGGGCCAAGTCGATACCATGTCTCTGGCCAACTTCCGGAATATCAAGCTGGCCTTCGCCGGCGACGCGCAGTTCCATGACGTCGCCCAGGTCGTTGCCGGGGAGATGAACAACTGGGCGGTCGACTTCCACGGCCGGGAAATCATCTCCGACTGGCACGAGCAGCTGCAGGTGACCACGCGCATCTTCCGAGCCCGTGGCCTCCATCTCGACGATCGCCATATCGCCCATGAGGACGGCCACGGTTACTCCGCCAGCCTGGCCGACGCTGCGCTGTACCTCGCCAACAACGCAGAGACGCTGCGCAGCCAGGGACGCTCGGTCGTTCTCTACCTGCCGAAGATACAGACAGCCTCCGAAGCCGCACACTGGGCCACCATCCTCGACGCGATCGAAGACCACCTTCGCCTCGACCGAGGCACCGTCCTCGTCTACGTCCTCGTCGAACAGCTCGAAGCGTGCTTTCAACTCATGGAGATCCGTGCCGCCCTCGGGCGCCACTTCGTCGGTTTCAATACCGGTCGATGGGACTACATCAACTCGGTATCGGACGCACTCGCCTGGGACCCCGACTTCTCGAACCCCAACATCGATGCGATCACCATGACCTACGGGTACATGCGGGTCTACGAGGACCGCGTCCGCCGCGCGGTCAACGCCCCCGATCTCAACGGACGTTACGCGCTCTGGCAAGGCGGCATGGAACCGAACATCCCGGTCGGCACCGACGCGGCCGTCGACGCCGCTATGCAGCGAGCAGTGGCGGGAGGGCGGCGCGAGCAGGTCGAGGGCGCCTCTGGGAAGTGGGTGGCCCACTGGAAGATGGTGCATGTCATGCGGCCGGTGTGGCAGGAGGTGGGAGACGACAACCAGCTCGGCAGGCCGTTCCCGCCGCTCACTTACACCGCGCAGGACGCCAGCGCACTGCGGACGCTCGAGGACGCGCCCCGTACCGTTCGGGGTGCTCGCGACCTGATCAGCGTCGGCCTGCAGTACGGCAATGCGTTCGGTCGCGGTTTCCAGGCCGCAGCCCTCAAGCCAGCCGACTTCTTCGGCGACGACGGCGTCCTCTACCTGATGGAGGATGCTGCGACCGGTGAGATCCGCCTGTCCGTGCTTTGGGAATGGCTCCACAAGGGAGCTGCATTCACCGACGACGACGCCGACAGCGGGGTCAGGGCGGGCGAAACCCTGACGCGTGAGCTGTTCGCGCAACTATTGGAGGAAGAGCACGCCAAGCTTCTGCGAGCGGACAGCAACGACGTGCACGACGACTCAAAAACCACGACGCTGCCCATCGCCCGGGCAATCGTCGAGGCTTACGTGCTCGAGCCGGTCAAAGCGCCCTGGTACATCGACCTCCTCAACCTCAACCTCAATGTCACGGACCTTTCCGTGGCCGAACAGCGGATCCGGAGGTTCCTCGACGCGTTCGGCCGAGACGGCACCCGTATCACCCGCAACCTCGATTTCGACAGCGAGAACTGAGAGAGTCCATCATGACATTTGACGACAACGTCGCTGCTGCACGCAACTACATAGACAGTGACCGCTTCAGCGGCACCACCCGCCTTTACTCGGCCCGCCAAGTGGCCGAGCAGCAAGGGACCATCGAGAGCGGATACCCAGTCGCCCGGGCCAACGCCGCGGCGTTCTACGACCGTTTACGGGAGCTCTTCTCGGAGCGCAAGTCAATCACCACTTTTGGTCCCTACTCACCGAGCCAGGCTGTGACGATGAAGCGCATGGGCATCGAGGGCATCTACCTTGGTGGCTGGGCGACGTCGGCCAAGGGCTCGGTTCAGGAGGATCCGGGTGCCGATCTGGCCAGCTATCCGCTCTCCCAGGTGCCCGATGAGGCATCGGCCATTGTGCGTGCCCTCTTGACCGCAGACAGGAATCAGACATACCAGCGCTCGCGCCTGTCGGCCGCCGACCTCGCGAGTGCGCCCGAACCGGTCGATTACCGACCGTTCATCATCGCCGACGCCGACACGGGTCACGGCGGCGATGCCGCCGTGCGGAACCTCATCCGCCGGTTCGTCGAGGTCGGGGTCACCGGCTATCACATAGAGGACCAGCGCCCCGGCACCAAGAAGTGCGGCCACCAAGGCGGCAAGGTTCTCGTCGGCGTGGACGAACAGATCAAGCGCCTCAACGCCGCTCGCTTCCAACTCGACGTCATGCAGGTGCCAGGCATCATCGTGGCCCGCACCGATGCCGAGGCCGCGAACCTCCTCGACAACAGCGGCGACGAGCGGGACCACCCCTTCATCCTCGGAGCGACCCGCGCCGACATCCCGTCTTACAAACTGACGACGCTGGCCCTGATGCGCGTCTTCTACAACGCAGGAGCCCATATCTTCAACGGCTTCACGCTCTACAAGGTCACCGACAAGGAATACGCAGCGGCCGACGCGTGGCTCGATCGCACGGGCATCGCTGCCTTGGCCCGCGCCGCAGCCAAAGAGACCGCCGGCGCCGACGAGCCCGTCGTCGAGCAAGCCTACGACAAGGTCGCCAATGAGATGGTCGGACGCTGGGAGGCCGAGTCCGGTCTCATGACCATCGGGGAGGCAGTGTTGGCTGCCCTGAAGAACCGGTTCGAAGACGGCGATGAGACACCCATCAGCGAGGACGAGTGGAGCGCCTTCGCCACGACGGCCTCGTTCTGGGCCGTGCGCAGCGAGGCGCGAGAACTTGGCATCGACCTCTACTGGGACGCCGAAGTGGCCCGCACTCCAGAGGGCTTCTACCAGGTCCGCGGCGGGCTGGACTATGCGATCCGCAAGTCCCTGTCGGTCGCTCCGTACGCCGATCTGGTCTGGATGGAAACTGCGTCCGCCGATATCCACGAGGCGCAGGAGTTCGCCGAGGCGATCCACGCGGAGTTCCCCGACAAGATGCTTGCCTACAACCTCTCACCGTCGTTCAACTGGGACTCGACCGGTATGACCGACGACGAGATGCGCGAGTTTCCAAAGAAGCTGGGCGAGGCCGGGTTCGTGTTCAACTTCATCACCTACGGTGGCCACCAGATCGACGGTGTCGCAACCGAAGAGTTTGCGACGGCCCTTCTCGAGGACGGCATGCTGGCCCTGGCTCAGGTCCAACGGAAGATCCGCCTGTTCGAGTCGCCCTACCGAACGCCGCAGACCCACGTCGGCGGTCCTCGCCTCGACGCCGCCTTGGCGGCATCGTCGGCGCGCACCGCGACGACGAAAGCCATGGGCAAGGGCTCGACGCAGGTCCAGCACCTCACACAAACCGAGCTTCCCAAGAAGGTGCTCGAGGACTGGCTCGCCGAGTGGAGGCAGGTCTACGGCTTAAAGGAGCCCCTCACGGTACGTCTGCGCCCGAGCCGCGAGGGTGCCGACGTCCTCGAACTGTCGGTGCTGGGCGTCGGCGGCGACGACGACCGAAAAGCCAATCTGATCTTCGCTCTGATCACTGACCGCCATGGACAGGTCATCCTGTCGGTCCGGGACCAGAACACGTTCGGCTCCGAACTGCGTCAGAAGCGCCTGATGACCCTGCTTCACCTCTACGTCCTCAAGCGTTACCGGGTCTCCACTGTCCACTACGTCACACCAACCGAGGACAACGACAATCAGACAAAGCGGATGGCGGAGCAGGGCATCTACTCCAACGTGAACACCGAGGTGGGCCAGATCATCGTCGCCAAGGTCAACACCACGATGGTCGACACGCTCGCTGACGACGTGGGCGGAGCCCTCAGCAAGCTCATCCGCAAGGAGAGCTGAGGGGACGGTTCGCCTGTCAATCCGCTCACGCTTCCTGGCGCTGGCCTCAGGTGCCCCGACATCGGAATCAAGGGTCTCCAGATAGGCGCCTTTCTAAGCCATACTCGGCAGTTTGTACAATCGAAGTCCGATACGGGGGATTCCGCACAAGCTTCGGTGCGACCCCGAGCCGGTCTGGGACATCGAGAGGACGGCCTTAAGGGCTGTCTCCCGGCGGCTTATCGGGATAGGGGAATTTGGCGTGAATCAGCTGCCGACCAGCCCTACTGGTGAGCCCAGGGTCACGGGAGGCTTTGGGCCGCACTGAGACGAGAGATTAGGGCGTCGGAATCGTCCGGCACGGTCTTCAGTGTGACACCAGGGCGGGAGCGGAGCGCCGAACATCCCATTTCGGCCATTCGTAAGGGTTCCAGACCGATGTGGGAACGCGTGAATCGGCTATGAGCGCGCCCGTCTCCATGCCGTCGCAAATGTGCCGATGCCCGATCAGCTTCGCTCGGAAATTTGGAACGCTCCACGACGGGTACATCAGGCAGAATTCGCTGGTGCGTACGATCCTAGTTTCTTTGCCGTCAGGAGCTGGTCTAGTGCGTGTTGACGACGGCTCAATCCTAATCACCAACGACATCGCCGTAGGCCGCTCCGGCAGCTACCTTCACGAAGTGGACCACTTTCATCCGGCAAAGCATTGGGTCGACGAGGATCATTGCGTGGTTGGGGGAATCCTTCCGCCCAGCGCTGCAAGTGCCGACGTCGTTGACGACCGAGGCTTTCGTGTAGCAGCGACCGTCGCCCGAGGCGCTTATGCCGCACTGCTCGATCAGCCGACCGATGGCCATGAGCCAATCGTCTGTTGCCGTGACACGGCTGGCGACCCGATTAGGCGCCCACGGCCGAATGATTATCCGAGCGTACGGGTCACCGATGCCGAAGAGCCCTGCCCTGCCTGCGGGGCGATCGACTACGACGAGTACACGCCCTTCGAGCAATGGCGAGGAGGACGAGGTGGTCCGAACGGCACACTGATTCCGAACCCCGTCGTCTCGTGCAGAGTCTGTGGTCACGATGAACCCGAGGGCACCTTCCTACGCTCCGGCTCCGAACCCAGCGACCACGGGGATATGGCCCAGCACGCGGCCAGCATCGCGCAGGCCCGGGCTCAGATGCTTAAACATCAATGGAGATCGGCGGAGAGGACCGTGTGCGACACACCATTCCCGATCTACGGCGCCGATGGCTGGCCATCGCAGCTAGGCGGGAGCGGATCTCAAGGTGGGCGTTCCACCGAAATCACGATCAGGCACTACGACACGCCAGTCTTCGACCGATTTGCCGGCGATCAGCCGCGCGTGGAGGTCACCACCAAGCACGGTGGCTCCCGCCTTGGCGACCTCCACGAAGCGCGCCAGACGCTCGATGGTTGGCTTCGCGCAGACAACGCTGGGGCTCAATGGCCCGACGTCTCGAACGCGGCGCTCACCCTCTGGCTTCGAGCGCGGGATCGGGGCCACCGCGCTGCGCTACTCGGTGCGGAACGGACTGCGCAGCTCATCACAATCGACGGCGCCCCAACACCGGCCCTCATGCTCATGACCGGCGGCCGCTGGGTCGCCGTGGCTCGACAAAGGAACCTGACGATCGTGGTCGCCGGCCACGAAGTTGATCCAGCCTCACTCCACCTCAGACCGATTACCGACCCGCTCGCTCAGCTGCTCGGGCCAGAACCTCCCGACGCCTAACCTTCGAGCACTTTCGACCGTCGCGGTTGAGTCCCGGGTGGTGGTGTACGAGGCGTTAGTTGCGACGGTTTTCTCGTCAACCTCGGTTGATGTGCTGTGTTAGATCAACCTTTTGGTGACTATATCAGTGAATGACTCGGATGGGAAGTACCCTCTTTCAGTCGTATAGCGGATGGGTGGGCGTGGGCGTATGATCGCCGGCTGGGGCGGGACCGGGAGTTATTCGATTGGTTGGCGGTGCTGCGGTTGGGGTCAGCCAGCGGCGACTCCGAGGGCGGCGTTCATGGCCGGTCGCGGGTCGTGGTCCGAGGGCTCGTCGGCTCGGGCGGTCTTGAGGGTCTCGGCGCTCATGTAGCGCTTGGTGATGACCCATTCGTCGGTCTGCTCGGCCAGCAGCGCTCCGACCAGGCGGATGACCGACGCCCGGTTGGGGAAGATGCCGACCACGTCGGTGCGCCGGCGGATCTCCTTGTTGAGCCGCTCCTGGGGGTTGTTGGATCTGATCTTGGGCCAGTGCTCGGGCGGGAGGGCAGTGAAGGCCAGAATGTCATCCGCGGCGTCCAAGATGATGGTGGCGATGTGGGGGAACCCGGCCGAGGTGAGCTTGTCGATCACATCTCCGAGCTGATCCCAGGTGGCATCACGATCGGGCTGCTCGAAGATGGAGCGGACCAACGTGGCGATCATCGGCCAGTTGCCCTTCGGGACTCGGGTGGCCAGGTTGGCCATGAAATGGGTGCGGCAGCGCTGCCATGACGTGCCGTCGAACACCGCCGCGATGGCCGCCTTGATCCCGCCATGGGCATCAGAGATGACCAGCTCCACCCCCGACAGCCCACGGGCCAGCAAAGAACGCAGAAACCCGGTCCACGCCTCGGTGTTCTCCGTGGTGACCACGTCGAAACCCACGATCTCCCGGCGTCCCTCGGCGTTGACCGCGCTCGCCGGTGGCGCCAGGCTGGCTCGGTCCCCGCGGACGGAACATCCGGAGCGAGGGGCGGTCTGCGTGGACAACTTGGCGGGACACGGCCCCGGTTCGACGCTGGCAGTGAGCGCCCCACCGTCGATATGGGCCACGTCCTGGACAAGCAAAGGCGTCAGCCATGACCGTCCAGATCGGGCAATGTGCGCTACCTCGTTCGCGAATGACGCTGGCCGAACCGAGGCGCTGGGGCGCGCCGATCCGTAGGCGCTTCATAACAGTTGCTTCGGCCTCGTCCTCGACTTTGGGTAGTCGTGCTATCGAGCGGTCCGCCTGGTCGCGGGTTGACCCGATCGTGCGGGTGCGGCGCGGATTGCGGCGGTGAGGATGGCTTCGGCGGCCCAGTGGGTGACGGCGATCGCGTCGTCGGGTTCGAGATGGCAGATGTCACGGAGGACCGTGATGGCCTCACCGCCAGCGACGAGACACAGCGCCGCTTCGAGCCGTGGTAGGTCGTCGTCGGGGATCGTGCCTCGGAGGGCTTCGAGGGACGTCGCGATCCAGCGCTTACGGCGTCCTTCTCTCGCCAGGGACGGGTTCGGTTGGCCGGTGCGCTCTGCTGTCAGCCAGGCGTCGTTGTAGTGGCGTATGGCAGTTCGGCACAGCTTCTCGTTGGCGAGCATGTGGCGGTTGAGCAGGTCCACAATCGCGAGCAGGCGGTCCGCGGGTTTCGTGCCATTGAGCGACTCGAGCGCCAACTCCTCGAGTTCTGCGACCTCGAAGTTGATCGACAGTTCGAACCGCAGCGACTCCTGCGTGGGGAAGTAGCTGTATGCCGTCGTGCGCGATACGAGGGCATCCTCGGCGGCTTTGGCCACGGTAGGGGTGTCTCCCCGGTCGAAGATTGCCTGGGCGGCGGCGATGATGGCACTTCGGGTGCGGCGCTTTTGGTTCAGGCGCCCGGATGGTTCGGACGCGGACTCTTGACCAAGCACTGCCATACGCTTACTGTACAGGAGTACGGTAAACGGACTCAAGTCCAAAGGGGAGAGAATGAATACCACGGGCCGCACCGGAGACGTAGTCGCTCTCGCCCCGTTCATCGTGACTCCCGATCGGGCGCCTCGGCCGCTCGCTGTCGTCGGCGAGGAGATCACCGTCCTCGCTGCGGGCGCGCAGACCGGCAGTTACGAGATCTTCCGCCAGGTCGGGCCCGAAGGAAGCGGCCCGCCCCCACACAGCCACCCGTGGGACGAGGCGTTCTACGTGATCGAGGGAGAGGTCACCTTCGGCGTGAACGACAATCAGGACCTGCTGGCCGGCTCGGGCACGCTCGTGCACGTACCCGGCGGATCGACGCACTGGTTCCGCTTCGGCGCCGGCGGCGGCGTCATGATCTCGATGACATCGCGTGCGGGCGCATCCGAGTTCTTCACCCAGGTCGATCGCGAGGTCTCGCCGACCAACCCAGACCTCGGCGCGCTGATCGGAATCGCGACCTCCCACGGGCTGACCGTCCCCGTTCCATCCGCCTGACCACGCCGGTATTCACCCACCCAACGGCCGATCCGCCAGCCGCGCATTGCCCACAGACCGACTCACGCCCAGCTGAAACCAAGCACCGCAAGTGCACCCCTCGAGCGGTTTCACACCAATCTGAACCCCCTCGATGAACGATCGCCGTTTCAACCATCGACTACCTACCCGGCCGGCGCGGCGCGCCCGAACTCCCGATCGGTATCTCGAACCAAAGGAGACGTCGGCTCCGCGACGCCGATAGATTCGGCATCGATAGGCGTTGCCACGTAGCTTGGGCAGATGGTGGAGGACACGGCCGCAGGCCGCCCCTTCGTAGTCGGACAGAGAGTGCTCGTCACTGGTGGCTAGGACGCCGACGCCGAGTGGCTGGCCGGAGGTAGGGGCTACTTCGGCGTGCTCCGCGAGCTCACGCCCGACTGGGCCGTGGTTGAGTTGGTGGACGAGCTGGAACTCCGGGCTAGGACAATTGAGTGGGCTGATTTCGGCGGTGGGAGTCCGAAGGCGGTCGGCCAGGTAGCGAAGGCCCAGGGTCGGTGGCTCGCTCTCGCCAATGGCTACGTCGGCCAGCAATGGGTCGAGCCGCTCGGGCGAGTCCACGTAGGTGTATGCGCCGAGCGCCCAGTGCTGAGCAGCGTGCCGTCCGGTGGTGGGGTGGGCGTATGGGTTGAGTCACACGCGACCATGCGGCACGCATCGGGGGAAGACCCTTCACGGAACAGATCGTTCGCCGGCCGGCTCATCGCTCGATGGCGCAGAACGACGCCCTGAAGGCAGTAACGGCTGGACCTCCAGGGAGCGTGGAGGGCGCCGAGTCGGCGTTCGGCTCGCCTCGGCGGGTCGGGGCCAACGGCCGGGCTCCCCAGTCCCGCCCCCGGCGCCCGGTCCCGTCGATATGGCGCGGCGACGGGTCGGCGACAAGCCGAGTGTTACGCACGCAGATCAGACGTTCGGGAAAGCAGCGTGGGCCACGGCCAGGTCGTGTGCCTCTGTTGTCGACGATGCTCGGCCGGGTTGAGGATGACGCTGAGCGCGCCAGCCCAGCCGTCACCGGGAGCCGCCTGCGGGAATGCCGGATCAGTGAGGGTTGTCCAAGAGAGAGGGCCTAACGCGGCCGTGCACAACGACGTTCGGCCCTAGCGCTCTCCTGTATGGCAGCCTCCGTCGTGCACCTCCACTCTCCGGTCAGCCTCCTGGTGATCCGACCGGCCGTGAGTGTCGCACGGACCGCGTCTTTGACCGATGCCAGCCAGCTATGAGGGGGAGAACGTGTCGGGCTCTGCTGGTCGACGACGGCGCGGCCATCATCTCCGAGCGGGACCTGACTACTCCTGCCCTGGCTGCCGGACTTGGAGCCGACACTCGGGTGTCGGAAGTAATCAATCTGCGGGAGCAGATACAAATATCCGAGTCAGAACTCTGGATTGGCTGACACGTCGATAAGGGTTGCGCTAATGGTTCTTGCTCGGCATCGGCGGCCACACTCTCCGGCACCCGTCCCCAGAGATTCACCATCGCTGGTCGAGCAGCGTGCTGCGCCTAAACCTCGGGCTCGTCGTTTGCTGCTTGGCCTTTCGTCATCTAGCAGTGTGCTGCGGCAGCCGGTTACATCAGGGTGCCAGATCGAGTCCTGCACTCATATTGGCTACGCCAGCTGAGGCGTCGCTGACAACGTGCGTCTCGGTTGCCTCGATGTACGGCGCGTAGAAAGTCGAGTACTTGTGCAGGTCCGTGGGGTCGTCGACCTCGTAGATGCCGACGACGGTCCGACCGTCGGCAGAAAACCACGAGGCCTCCATACCGGGTGTGCCGTGCTTTTTGAAATTCTCGAGCCCCTCTCGCATTTCGGCGTGGCTGGAATTCCGCAGCCGAATAATCGCTAGCACCTTCATCGGACCCTCCCCACTTTTCGCTGTTCACCATGGAGTTTCGCCGCCCGGCACAACCCTGTCAACAGACCTTCCCTCCGGCTCTTTAAACGGCGATATTCTTCACGTAGCTGGTTCGGGGATGTCTGGCGGTCGGGGCGCGGGAAGACTCGGCCGGTCCTACCGACTAGCCGGCGTGATGTTCGTGGCCAACCTTGCGCCTTCGCACCCTGCGAAGGCAAGCTCGGCGGGTGCGGCGGCTACCCCGGGCCTCAACCCTGCCGCATGCGCCGCGCCATAACAACAGCCGGATCTCTCGTCCCAGCCCGACTTGACCAGCGCCGAGTCGGCGATCGGCGTGGCTGGAACGGTGCACGTTCTGTGGTATCACCCCCTGACGCCCGGTTCCGTCTGATCGGTCCCTCGCGCCGTCTCGCAGTCAGCCGCTCGGGAACGGCGGGAACGGATGGGGGCCACTCCGCACCTCGCTGACCGTCGAGAAGAATGACCTCCCAACTTCTACTTCGGAGTGCAGGACGGTCCAGCCTGACCGTCCGGTGCTCTGGAACGCCTCGATCAGGCGGGACACGGCTGCCTCCCGGGCATGCTCGGGGTCGGGAGCGTCCACCTCCATGTCAGGGGACCACCAGAGGGTGTAGTTGGACTGAGCTTCTTGCTTCCTCCGCTCATCGAGCCTTGCCATGATCTCCCGGGCCTTGCGGCCTCGCCTACCACGTCGGCCGCTCCACTTGAGCATGGCTGCCCAGGCACCATCTGACGACGCCTTTCCTGACCGTACGCTGCCGCAGTCAAGTCCGGATCGACCAACAACCGAAACCACTGGGATCGGCGCAGAAGCTCCTCTTGTCCATTCAGGGCGACGGGCTCCAACATTGCCCGCAGCAGGGTGCGCACTTGGAGATCGAGGTCGCCAGACCGCTGGAAGGGCACGAAATCTCTCATTCGACCCCCATTGTGCCAACTCACTACGGCCGACGCCGCCGGCCAGCCACGCCGATCGCCGAATATTCGCCCTCCGAAGCTCTCGCTCGAAAAGCGGCCCGCTGGCCACGTGGCGCAGTTATGTGCGGGTCTGACCGAGGCAGGGTGATCAGGTGGCTGGCAGAACGACCTCGGTCACATGACCGCCTCGGCGAGTCACCTCCCGGATCAGTGCATTCACGCCCGATTCGCCTTCTAGGGATTCGGAGCGGTACCGCCTGACCTCTAGCTGTGTTCGGGCGGACAGGCAGTCGTCTACTGCCTGAATCGTCCTTTCGCCGGTCTCGGGTGCGGGTGGGTACGAGAAGAAGGGAAAGCCGTCGTCGGTGATGTGGGCGGTCGCCTCCATGTCACTGATGATCACGACTCTGCCCGGTTCGCCGTCCAGTTCGGCGAGAGCCAGATGGAGAGCGGCAGCGATGTTGGAGCCGTACATGTAGTCAAACTCCAGGCTGGCGAGGTCAGCTATCTCGATGGATCGGGCTAGCTCCGAGAATGCGATGACGGCTCGGAGCTGATCGGAACTTTCGGGGTCTTGCAGTTTCTCCACGAGTGCCACGGCGTCCTGGTGGGCGGCCTCCCAATAGTCGTGCATGGGCATAGACAGAGACACATCCAGAGCCACGACGGTCCACATCGCACCGAGTATGACATCCAGTTCGGTCCGGCGAGTCGTCGCAAGAGGGCTCCCGAAGTGCCAGATCGCCGATTCCCGATCGGCGGCAGGGTGGACACGACAGCGGGGCGGATGCGCGAGATCGAATAATCGGAGTGGCGGTTGGCCTACCCTCCGGGAACGAACGTATAGCCGGCGGGGCAGTCTGGTATCTGCGTGTTGTCCTCTTCCCACCAGACTCCGTCCAGATGCCTCGCCGAAACGAGAGTCACCCCAGGTCGGACGCTTGAGACATCAAGCATCACCGGGGCGCCCCGCGCAGCACCTCTGGGATAGTCCAGGACCGCAGTTTGCGCGAGATATTGGGCGACGAGATCCGTGCCATGGGCCACAGTGCACGAAGGTCCCAATCGCAAGGGACTGGGACCTAAACCTCATCCACGTTCGGCGAGCGTGGAGTTATTCACACCCTAGCGAAGGCGGTCGGTCGACCGTGCTCTCGTCGGAGCGATTGTCAGGCTCGTAACTGAGCGGTTGCAGGTTCAAAAAGGTCAAGGTCAACCCCTAATCATGAAGTTCTGGAGCGAGTCCAGTTCGCGCCAGTAGCTCTTCTACGAGCGCCACGCGAGTCCGGCGTAGACGCCTCGCGGCTACCACCTCACTCCTGGCCTCCTGCGTGTTCGAGCTTGGCCCATATGCGCGAGAGGGCAGCGATGTCGTCGTCATCGAGAGGATCGACGAAGTACTTCTTGACCGACTCCTCGAAGCTCCGCTTGGCCGTTTCAGCGAAGTGTCGTCCGCTCTCAGTGAAGCTGATGAGCGACACCCGTCCGTCGCCTTGGTCGGCGCCGCGTCGGAGATGCCCGGCGTCGATGAGGTCCTGGACCAACCGTGATGCTCTCGTTGGGCTCACGCTGACCAGTTTGCCGGACAGGGCTCGGATCGACTGAGGCTCGGTCTCCAAGAGCCAGCAGAGGATCTCGAAAGCGCTGAAGGAGAGCTTGTGCTGCTCCAACAGCACGGCGTCCATCCGCCCGGTGACCGTGGCATGGGCAAAGAGGAGCGCGAACCAGGCCTTGACCTGATCTTGGGAGAGGATCTTCGGGTTAGACGCGGGCGCCTTCACGCCCATCAATATACCCAAGAGCCATAACAGATGCTTGCACGGTTGCATGCGCGTGCACGCATCTGTTAGGGTGAGCGCATGACTCACCGAATCTTCCCCATGGCGCAGGTCTGAAATGCCAGACTTCGGTCACCACCTCGAGTTCGCTAGTTTTCCCGAACCGAAGAGCACACCACCGACCTACGCCCTCGATCTGGCCGTGCAAAGCGAACGATGGGGCTACGACTTGGTCGCCATCCAGGACCACCCCTACCAGGGCGGCTACCTCGACACGATTACGCTCATGAGCTGGGTCGCGGCCAAGACCGACCGGATCCGGGTCGTGTCCAATGTGCTCAATATGGCGCTGCGGTCCCCGGTCATTGTCGCCAAGACCGCGGCCACCCTCGATCTGCTCAGCGACGGGCGCTTCGAACTCGGACTGGGCGCCGGGTTCTTCTGGGATGCCATCGAGTCCGTCGGGGGACGGCGTCTCAAGCCAGCGCAAGCCACCACCGCACTGGAGGAGGCCATCGACATCATTCGCGGTGCCTGGACCGCTCATGACCCCACTCCGCTGGACTACAGCGGAGCGACGCACTCGGTAGCCGGAATGCAACGAGGTCCTAGTCCGAGTCATCCGCTGCCAATCTGGATTGGCGCGTTGAAGCCTCGCATGCTCGGACTTGTCGGTCGAAAGGCCGATGGGTGGACGGCCTCACTTGGGCAGAATCAGTCCCGTAGCGAATGGCAGGCGGCCACCAGGTTGATCGACGAGGCTGCAACTGAGGTCGGTCGCGCTCCCGCCGAGATTCGTCGGATGGCCGCGATCGTCGGCGCCTTCGGGTCCTCCAGTTCGTTCCTCGAGGGGTCCCCTTCACAGTGGGTTGACCAACTGCTTCCTAGTGTCATTGAAGACGGGGTCGGTACCTTTCTGCTCGCCACCGACGACCGACCGACTCTCGAACGATTCGCCGCGGAGGTCATTCCAGGACTCCGCCTAGCAGTTGATCACGAACGTCGTCGGACAGGCTCGAAATAGCGCCGCGCTCATACCCGACGCAGCATTCGACGCGCTCGACGTGGACCGGACCAGAAGAAACTCCAAAGGAAGGAAGAGCACACATCATGAGCACCATCAGCATCATCGGCCTCGGGACCTACGGCCGCGCCATAGGCACTCGCGCGATCGAGGGCGGCAACGCCGTCGAGGTCATCGGCCGTGACGCGGCTAAGACCAAGGACCTGGCCGACGAGCTCGGCGGCGGGGCCACGGCCGGGACATTCGGCACCGCCCCGGCCGGCGACATCGTCGTCCTCGCCGTGCCCTACGCCAGCGCCGTGCCGGTCGTCGCTCAGTACGGGGACGCGCTAGCCAGCAAAGTCGTCATCGACATCTCCAACACCTTCACCGCCGCCGACGACACCGAGCTGGTCACCCCTGACGGCTCTTCCGGCGCGCAGGAGATCGCCAAAGCCGTCCCGGCAAGCGTGCACGTCGTGAAGGCATTCAACACCGTCTTCGCCCACGTCCTGGCCCTGGGCCGCCCGCTGGACGTGCTCTTCGCCGGCGACGACGCGCAGGCCAAGGTGAGCGTGTCGGCGTTCATCGAGAGTCTCGGGCTGCGCCCGTTGGATGTCGGCAGCCTGGAGATGGCGCACTGGCTGGAGGGGGCGGGCCTGCTGATGATGGGGCTGGCCGGCCATGGCGCGGGGTTCAACATCGCCCTCGGCGTCGGCTCTCTCAGCTGAGCGCACCCGCACCACCGTTTCCGCCCCATCACTCACAAGGAGCAGCAGCATGCGTGTATTCGTTACTGGCGGGACCGGCCATACCGGTTCGTACATCATCCCCGAGCTCATCGCCGCCGGGCACGAGGTCACTGGCTTGGCCCGGTCGGACACGGCTGCGGCGGCGATCTCCGCGCTCGGCGCGAAGGTGCGCCGCGGCGACCTCGAGGACCTTGAAGGGCTTATGGAGGCGGCCGCGGACTCTGACGGTGTCATCCACGTCGCGCACAGGCAAGATCTGCTTCCGTTTGGCGGGATGGACGCCGTGTCCGCCGCGGAGCTCCCGGTCATGCTCGCGTACGGCGAGGCTCTGGCGGGAACCGGAAAACCGCTGGTCGCGGCGGGGAGCATTGGCTCGTCCGGGAAGCTGGGCCGCCCGGCCACTGAGGAGGACCCGGCCCTTCCCGTCGGCGATGAGCACAAGGGCACCCTGCGGGTTCGCAACGTCGTGGAAACCGCCGTAATCGACCTCGCTGAGCGGGGAGTGCGCTCTTCGGTCGTGCGGATTGCCCTTATCGCGCACAGCACGACCGATCGTGCCGGCTTCCTCCCCATCCTGATCGCGCTGGCGAAGGAGAAGGGCTTCGCCGGCTACCCCGGCGACGGCGCGAACCTGTGGAACGCCGTGCACGCCCGCGATGTCGCCTCCTTGTTTCGCCTGGCGCTGGAGAAGGGCCCGGCTGGCAAATACTGGCACGCGGTTCAGGACGAGGGCATCGCGCTCCGCGAGATCGCTGACGCCATCGGGAGCCACCTGGACCTGCCCGCCTTGAGCATTCCCGCGGACGAACTGATGGTGCCGGGATACTTCGGGCTCCTCGCGAACATAGTCACGCAGAGCTACCCGGCGTCCAGCCTCATCACGCGCCGGAATCTCGGCTGGGAACCCGCTCAGCCCGGCCTGCTCGCCGATATGGACAACGGCCATTACTTCCCCGCCAGTAGTTTTGTGAGCGACGCAAACGACGTGCCGGAACTGAGCACAGAGAAGATCGCCCAGGTTGTCCGGTCGTATATCGAGTTGGCGGGACACGGGAGTGCTGCGGGACACAGGAGTGCTGACGCAGTGGCGGCCCTCTTTGCCGACAACGCAATCTTCGAGAGTCCAGTCGGCGGCGACGTCCATCGCGGGATTGAAGCGATTCGCAGTGCCTATCACTCAATATGGGACGGCCGAGAGCAAGGAGTCGACCTAGTGTCGCTGAACGTGGCCGGCGGAGAAGCAGCCGTTCACGTGCAGGTCGGCCATTCCGGCCAGCGTATAGACGTTATCGACGTGATGACCTTCGACGAAGACGCCAAGATTTCGTCCTTGCGAACTTACTTTGGACCGTCCAACGTATTCACGCTGTAGCGAAGCCCCTTTGTCGCCCGCGTGGCCTCCAGCATGGTTGTTGCGGCTTTGTGGCCGCGTCATCTCGCGCGTTGTCGACTCTCGGTCCTACCTCCCAAACCTATAGAAAGTAGGTACACATCATGAGCACCATCAGCATCATCGGCCTCGGGACCTACGGCCGCGCCATAGGCACTCGCGCGATCGAGGGCGGCAACGCCGTCGAGGTCATCGGCCGTGACGCGGCTAAGACCAAGGACCTGGCCGACGAGCTCGGCGGCGGGGCCACGGCCGGGACATTCGGCACCGCCCCGGCCGGCGACATCGTCGTCCTCGCCGTGCCCTACGCCAGCGCCGTGCCGGTCGTCGCTCAGTACGGGGACGCGCTAGCCAGCAAAGTCGTCATCGACATCTCCAACACCTTCACCGCCGCCGACGACACCGAGCTGGTCACCCCTGACGGCTCTTCCGGCGCGCAGGAGATCGCCAAAGCCGTCCCGGCAAGCGCGCACGTCGTGAAGGCATTCAACACCGTCTTCGCCCACGTCCTGGCCCTGGGCCGCCCGCTGGACGTGCTCTTCGCCGGCGACGACGCGCAGGCCAAGGTGAGCGTGTCGGCGTTCATCGAGAGTCTCGGGCTGCGCCCGTTGGATGTCGGCAGCCTGGAGATGGCGCACTGGCTGGAGGGGGCGGGCCTGCTGATGATGGGCCTGGCCGGCCACGGCGCGGGGTTCAACATCGCCCTCGGCGTCGACCTCTCGGCTGAGCGCACCCGCCCCCGCCCATTTACGCCTCCCGCTGGTGGAGATCCCCGCACCACCATTTTGTCCGCCCTGTCACTCCCCGCCAGCTGATGGCATGGACCCGAATCACATCCAGCAAAGGACATTTCTTTCTGAAAGGAAGCTGACAATTGAAAACTGTGGGATTCATCGGAAGCGGACAGATCGGCAGAGCCCTCGCGCGGCTCGCTATCGAGGCCGGGCACCAGGTGGTGCTCAGTAATTCGCGCGGTCCCGAAACCCTCGCCGACTTGGCTGCGGAACTGGGACCGCGGGCGTCCGCGGCGACGAGCAGGGAGGCCGCGGCGGCCGGTGACATCGTCGTGGTCACGGTGCCGGTCAAGGCCTTCCCCGACTTGCCTGGGGTGCGGCCAGGACATCCGAGTCGCAGGGGCTGGGATGAGGACCCCTTCCGCTTTGGGTGCTAGCAAGCAGAGTCTCGAGGATGCGGCGAACTTCCTCGCTAAGCGAGACCCGGTCATCGCCCGGCTGGTCGAGAGGGTGGGGCCACCGCTGTTGCCACGTCCGGTCGACTCTCATTTCGCGGCGTTGGTGCGCTCTGTGACCTATCAACAGCTGGCCGGTGCCGCTGCGAGGGCAATCCACGGACGCCTGATCAATGCCCTGGACGGAGAGGTCACGCCCGAACGTATTCTTGCCACGCCGTACGACCAGCTTCGGGCGGCAGGGCTTTCGGGCAACAAGGTTCTGTCACTCCAGGACTTGTCAGCCAAGGTGGTGGATGGGACGGTCGTCCTAGACCCTCGACGTCTGGCACGAGAGAGCGACGAAAAGGTAATCGCGGAACTAACCACGGTTCGCGGCATCGGAAAGTGGTCCGCGGATATGTTCCTAATGTTCCAGCTTCGGCGTCTCGATGTGTGGCCGACCGGCGATTTTGCGGTTCGGAGGGGGTTTGCCTTTGCATGGGATATCCCGTTACCGACACCAAAACAGCTTGACGCTCTGGGCGAGCCGTATCACCCGTACCGCAGCATTGTCGCCTGGTATTGCTCGAGGGCCATCTAGCCAACGGAGTGGTTCTAGTTCCGAATAAGGACGTTTCCCGAGGAAACCGGTTGAGCTTCCAGGCCGGCCCGAGAGGCCGACCTTTCCGAGTGTGGTCCTTCGGATGGGAGCCCGATGCGTCAAGGGTCACTGCGGGACTTCGCTACGCTCCGTGTCCTTGTTAGGCCTGCGGCCTTCCCTTGACCAACCTGGAACTCCAAATCGCACCCGTGCGGAATTCCGAAAGCCGTCTAGCTGCTGTTGCCTCCGCGCCGGGATTCTGTGTCACATCCGTGTCATGTGGCGGGAAACGGACCGGCGAGCT
The DNA here is from genome assembly GCA_963783945.1 of uncultured Actinomycetota bacterium. GTDB lineage: Bacteria > Actinomycetota > Acidimicrobiia > Acidimicrobiales > Palsa-688 > CAWAPS01. The sequence continues at coordinate 1,044,309 of CAWAPS010000032.1, read as the reverse complement.
TCGGGTGACCCGGCGACGGGCGGGCGGGATGGATGAGACTTTCGTCCTGGTCGAGGCGTGACGAAGACAGCTTGACCGCCTCGCTTCATCCGCAATGTCTCACCGCAAGAGACCCGGAGTTATTTGATGGGAGTCAAGCGTCGAGCGCGATCCGCGCGCGAACGATCGGAATTTAGGGGTCATGAGCGGTTAGCGGCGGTAAGTCCATGTGGCCCTCTTGCTGGGATTATTCAAGTTGTTGCTGTTCAGAATCTTCGTCTGGGGGCCCCGCAAGTTGGCACGGGCCCCCGTATGGCCTTGCCTTGTTATGGCCCCGTTCGGTAGGCGTCAGGAGATAACACCATACGTTGCGGTCCGGATCCGGCAGGATATGAATGTCCCGCCGTTCTCGCGGACCGGACGCCCTTACCACGGCCGCTCCCGTGTCGGTGACCGGCGGACCTCGGCGGTTGGGTCCCGGGTACGCAAGTCCAGCTTAAGGGATTACATCCCGGCCGGGGAAGAAGCGGGACCGGGAGCAGATCAGCAATATCCTGCGCCGGGACTTCCCCGGAGCGTTCAAGTTTCTCCGCCCTCGGGGACGACAGTACAGACGTGAGTAGTGCAGCGCTTAGGCGGCTGCAGAGTGGAGGCCGAGCGACCTAGAGGTTGGCCCGAGTGTGGAACTCGAGCGCCACCTACTCATGAGCTGAGTGTGGAGCTTGCCGTTTGCAGTTCGTTAAGTGATTGACGGGCGAGCGCTGCAAGTCCTGTTGGTTGGCTGGGTCGGACCAGCGGACCGTGGGCGATCAAGGCGAGGATTCCGAGTTCAGCTACGAGACTCGCGGTTGGATCTACCCATGTCCGGGCAACACCGCTTAGTTGTCGCCGTATGAGGAGGTTGCCATCTGTCGCTACTTGCCGATCGCCCGATGGACGGAGCGGATCGCGCTCGAACCTTCACCCACGGCAGCTGCGATCCGTTTCATCGAGCCGTGACGCACATCGCCGGCGGCGAAGAGTCCTGGCATGCTGGTCTCGAAGGCCAGAGGCTGTCGGCCGAGTAGCCCGAACGAGTCGCGAGGTTGCGTCTCGGGTAGATCGGTGTCGGTGAGGATGAAGCCGCTTCGGTCAAGCAGGATGCCCCCGAGCCAAGACGTCGCGGGCACGGCGCCGATGAAGCAGAAGAGTCCCGTGCAGGGCACGGTCTCCCGAGCTCCTCCGGTCTTGCTCGCGAGCACGATTGACTCCAGATGGTCACCACCGTCGACTCCGACGACTTCGGTGCCTAAGTGCAACTCGATACGACCGTCGACGAGGATGCGGGTCGCGAGATAGCTCGACATCCCGATTCCCAGATCGTCGGCGCGCACGACGAGCCGGACCCGCAACCCGCGACTCGCAAGAAACAGGGCCGCCTGCCCGGCGGAGTTGGCCCCGCCGATCACAGCCACCTGAGGGCCGTGAATCCCACACGCACGGGCCTCAATCTCGGTTGCCGCGTAGTAGATACCGTTGCCCTCGAAGTCCGCCCACCGATCGAGGCCCAGTTTCCGGTAGTGGGCACCGCTCGCGATCACGATCGAGCGGGCCGAGACCTCGCTCCCGTCCGACAGGGTCACCACAAGGTCGTCCGCCATCCGCAGCGACGTCACCTCGACCGGACTCTTTATCTCGGCCCCGAACTTTTGGGCCTGCACCAGCGCCTTGGCCGTCAGGTCCGCGCCGGCGAGGCCGGACGGGAAGCCGAGGTAGTTCTCGATACGTGCGCTCGCGGCCGCCTGCCCGCCTACGGCAACCCCTTCCAGCACCAGCGTGTCCAGGCCTTCAGAGGCGCCGTAGACGGCGGTCGCCAGTCCCGCGGGCCCAGCACCGATGACAACAAGGTCGTACACCTTCCCTGGTACAGCGCGGTACGCGAGCCCGAGCTGGTGCGCCAGCACGCTCGGGGTCGCATTGCGGAGGATCCCGGTCGGAGTGATCACGACCGGGAGGTCTGTGACGTCGAGCCCGAGAGACTCGAGGGTCCCTTGCCCATCATCGGTTTCGACGTCAAGCCAGCTATGCACCACGTTTAGACGCGTGGCCCAGTTGCGGAGCTCCAGCGTCTCGGCCGACCGCGCGCTGCCGACAATCTGGAAACTGCGCGCCGCTTCGCTCGTGCGCAGGAACTCGCGCCGTGCCATGAATGCCCTGAGAATGACGTCGGAAAGCTCCGGGGCGTCGGACATGAACTGCCGGAAGACCGGACGTGGCATCCGTTGGATCACGCCGCCGCTGGGCATACGCGCCGAAAACATGGCAGCCTGCCCGGTCAGCATGTCTAGCTCGCCCAGGAACGAGCCTGGGCCGAAGATCGCTATAACCTGCTCCGGCAGCCCGAAGGCCGCGAACCTCACGACTTCCACGTCGCCGGCCTCGACCAGAATGAAGTCGTAGTCGACATCCCCGGCCTTGCCCAGGAACGCGCCCGGGTCGACGACCGTCTCCGTGGAACGCTCGCGGATCAGGTCTAGCTGCGACGCGGTGAGTTCCGGATATCCCCCCGGGATTTCCGGCCTTGCCGGGGCTGCCGTCTCGGCGTTCGCCTGCTCCACACTCGCTTGGCTTCTCTCTCGGTCGCTCATGCCATTACCTCTCCTCGTCCGACCCTTCAGGTTCCCAGCCGATGCTCGAAGCGAGGCTGCTGGGAAGGGCCGAAAGTACGCGTCGCGCGGCCGAGCTCACATTAAGAGCACCCAACGAGGGTGCGACGTGCCAGTCCATCGTGGAAGTGCCCGGGACGCGAGCTTCCTCGATGCCGCGTCCCGCCAGCCGGGGCCGACTCCTCCCCGGCGAACCGCCGGGCGATGGCGATGATCTGGTCGTGATCCTCGCTGCGGGCCTGTTCGGCTGGGTGCTGCAGCATCCCCGGCGGTGCATACGCGTTACGGATCAGCGGATTCTGCACCAGGTGCAGCAGGTCGGCGGTGGTCTCCCAATCCGGACCGTAGGCCGGGGAATCGAGGATGGCACGGGCCGCGTGCACCCTGAGCGCCCGGACCCGGGCCGGGTCGCGCAACTCCAAGGCCTCCAGGAGTACCGGGGCCGCCAGCCCGGAGAACTCCACACCGGCGGCGGTGGTCACCGTGAACGGCAACCCGCGCAGGATCCGCCACGCCTGCTCGACATCCGGCTCGTCGACCACCGCGGCGAGCAGGGGCAGCGTCACCCGGCGCAGGACCGACGCCCCCTCGACGACGGACCGCTCGCGCGGCCCGAGATCGTCGAGGATCACCGCGAACAACTCCTCCACCACCTCCGCCGGTGCACCGGACCCGAGCGGCAGGCCGGGCCGGCGGGCCAGGGCCTCGCCGGCGACGACGACAGCGAGCGGATGTCCCCGGGCGAAAGTGCGGATCCGCACCGCGTCGCCGCCCCCGATCCCGTGAGCGGCCAGGAGCCGGTCGACGTCCCGGGCGGTCAGCGGCCCGACCACCAGCTCGCCGAGCAGGGCCCGTCATCCCGGCGCCGTGCGCCAGGCCACGTTCGGCCCGCGGCGTCCGACCAGCAGCGTAGTGACAGCGGCAGGAAGCGCGCTGATCAGCTCGTTGCGCATCCAGCCGTCGAGCAGGTTGAGCCGCTCGAAGCTGTCGAACACCAAGACCTCAACACCAGCGGCGGCGACCTGCTCGGCGGCCGCGGTGACCGACGGCGGCGCAGGTCCTCCCAGAGCGGCACCGAGCGCGGCGAGCGCTCCCGGCACCGTCGGCTCCACCCGGCGCCCATCGAGGCAGACCCAGTTCGGCGGCAGCGCCGCCAGCGTCCCAGTAACCAGAGTGGTCTTGCCGATCCCGCCCGGTCCGTGCACCGAACACCGCCGGTCCATCCGACGACAGGAATGCGCTCAGGCGCGCACGCTCCTCGACCCGACCGATAAAAGCTGCGGTCTCCGCAGCCGCCAGCCGGTCGGAAACAGAACCCCCCAGGCCGGGCCGGATCATCCCGGAATCCTACGCCGAGCTCGCCACGGCAGGGCGCTTAGCGGCTCGCACCCTGCGGTCGGGGGCGCCGATCCGCGAGCTCCACGGCACTGTCGCCATCCGCACCGCCACCACAGGCACCTGGCACAGCGCCATCACCCGGACCAAGCACCCCGGGCTCCCCATCGGCCTACGCCGTCCGAAAGCGACGCAACCAGATTGACCGACCTGGAACGCTGTCGGCAGCGACCCCCGCCGCGCCCGCCAGAATGCAGATCGACCGTGCTGCGCTCGGTCGAGCCGTCGACGGCGATCCCCAAAGACTCGCCCAATATGTCGCCGTCGGCCATCCCACAATCGCGGACCGCTAGCGTCCTCTATCGCCGGCTCTGGGCGCATCTGACCTCCGGGGCGTCGGGCTGCTATATCGATGGTGACCGGGGCTGACGATCAGCCGAAGAATTCGAGCGCCTGCCCGAAGAGGTCGGAACAGTTGACGTTCGCTCCGGAGAAGTCTCCCGTCTCGAAATCGAAGGACACGACCTCGTCTCGCGCGACACAGTAGAGATGGCCGTCTGGGCTGAACCGCAGGCCTCTGGGGTTGCGGAAAGGATCGACCCGTCGGGTCTGAAGATCCTGACGAGTCGGCCGCTGGTGCTGTCGTACTCGCGAACGCTCGAAATGGCGTTGCGCCCGCCGAAGGGCAATTCGCAAGACACCACAATGTTGCCGTTGGGCGCGATGGCGAGATCAAGGGGGGCTCAGCTGCGAATCTTCGACCAAGCGCCGCACGAGGAGATGGCCATCAGCATCGAATACCTTGATGGTGTTTTCGCCGATGCCCGAGGGGCTCATACCCGACGCCAAGAAGGTGCGACCATCGGGCGCGAATGCAAACCCCCTCGGGAATGGGACGACCTCTGGAGGAAACTGGTCCCTTTCTGGTCCACTCGCTGGTCCCTCAGCGGGACCAGATCAACGGCGCTCTCGGCGCTCAGGTCCTCGGCCGCGGGCCCAGGCCTGCTGTAGCGTCCGATTGTGACCTCCGAAGCGGAGTGCTCGCGCCATCCGCGCCGGTCAGGCCAGGCAGGCGACGGCTGAGCCGGCTGCCCCGCGACAGGGCGGTCGGCAGCACCGAGCGACACCAAGCCCACCCACGCGGCAGGCAGACGAACCGCAACGCAAAAATTCGACACCTCGCTCGACCGGATCCGCATGGCCGAGCTGAGCGCAACCGGGGCTCTCATCGGCCTCGCCGTCGGCATCACGGCCGTCCCTCTCGCAGCCGCCCTGGTCGCATCCCCACCCGTCAGCTCCGGCGCCTCGGCACCAACTCGAGTCCGAGCCACCAACTCTTCATGGCAGCCAACAGCCGTGACGGTGGCCGCCTGCACGCTAACCGGGCTCCGAGTCGGCCTCCACTGGGAGCTTCCCGCCATGCTCGTCTTCACCTTTGGGCTCGGCGTCTTAGCGATGTCCGACGTCTACTGGCGAGCCCTTCCAAAGCGCATCGTCTACGCCACCTGGGCCGGCGGACTAGCCGGGCTGGCCCTAGCTGCCGGGCTAGAAGACCGATGGTCGGACTTCGTCACCTCCGCCGTAACAGGCGTCGCCTTTTTTGTCGTGCTCGCTGCCCTGCATCTTGCCGTCCCCTCATCACTGGCATTCGGGGACGCTCGCGTCGCAGGACCAGTTGGCACCTCCCTGGGCTGGTGGGGAGCCGCCACCGTTCTTGTCGGATTCTTCGTCGGCTTCGTACTGGCTGGCTTGGTTTCCCTCGCGCTAATGGGAGCCGGTCGCCTAGACCGGCGGGCGTCGGTACCTCTCGGCGCCTTCCTGGCCGCTGGTGCTGCTGTAACGATTTGGGGCTTCCACTGACCTCCCTCGGATACGTCCGACATCACCAGATAGCCGCTCGGCCCCAGCTCTACGACGAACTCGTCAGGGTCATCGACACCACCTCCTAGCCCCTCGACAACAGGCCCAAGATCTGCTTCGATAACCCTGCTCAGCAGGCCCAGGATCACCCGTGTAACGGCACCTATGGGGCAGGTCTTGGCCAGATACAGGTCGGGATTCGGGGGCAGGTCGGCCTTAGCGCGGAACGTGCCCAGGGTCGCCTTACCTGGGGTCGCCGGGTGGGCCGGACCGTGGGACCTGGGTGGCGACGGGGTACACAAACCGGTCTCGAGCAGTCGGGGGATTGTCCCGGAAATAGAGCTTTCCGGCGAGGCGGCGCTACCCGAATGGCACCACCTGATGAGCGTTGCTGTTGAGGACGGTTTTTGGGAGATCGGATCGGACCGTAGGGACTGTAGGGACTTCTTCCATTGCCGTCGGGTTCGGGTCGGGCTTATCGTGCAGATGTCAGGGTTCTCCCCTCCTCGGAGAACCGGTTGTGAGCGTGGGAGGGATGGGCAACGCTTTGACTCTCGATCCATCCTGGGACAGAAAAGACGGCCTCCGCCGCGGTTGGAAGATCGCCGATGCCGCCGCTGTTCGGGTTGCCGCAGGAGGTGCCCGCCACCTGGCTGCTCCGGTGGTCGTGCTGGTCTCCGTGTGGGTAGTCCTGACCGGGGTTCTGATCATGGTCGGGGAGGGGATCGAGCATTCGGCTGCCGCCGAGTCCCTGGATAGGAGTATCACGACCTTCGTCGTCGCCCACCGCACATCCGCCCTCGACCAGCTCATGAAGGCCGTGACTTGGACGGGCTCGTGGATTGCCGCGTTGGCTGTGTCGGCGGTTGTTGTCGCCTGCACGTGGAAGCGTCGTTTGCCGATCCTCGCGGTGGTGGCGGTACTGGCGGCATGGCTGGGAGAGCTGCTGGCCGTTACCTTGACCAAGGCTGTGGTCGAGCGGGCGCGGCCGCCGGAAGCGGTGCGACTGGTGGTGGCGCATGGTTGGTCTTTTCCGTCCGGTCATACGGCTAACGCCGTGGTCGTATTCGCTACTGCCGCCGCCCTGTTGACTTTCTTGGTGCATCGGCGAATCGTCCGGTTCCTGACGTGGGCGCTGGCCGTCCTGGCGACTGCGCTGGTTGGTTTCTCGAGAATCGAGCTGGGCGTGCACTGGACGACCGATGTTGTGATGAGCATGGTGTGGACCACCGGGTGGATCGTGGTCCTTGTCGTCGTCGTTCGGCGCATCCGCACAGCTGGGTCGGCTGCACGGGACGCCGAGTCGGTGACAGACGCCGCTGTATCCGATACTGCCCCGCCTTCCGCCACTCACGCCTGCGACGAGATCAGGGGCTCCTCTACCGGCGCCATTTAGCGGCGATAGTGAGACGACCAGCGGTCTCGGTGAGCTTCGGCCATACCGCGATTGCTTCTAACCACAGTTAGGGGCTTGCGGCTTGTGATCGACAAATGTTTGCTTATACGGTCATGGTGTTGAGGGCGAGGTGGTCGAAGAGGTGGGTCATGTTGGTGCGGAGGGTCTCGTAGTCGCGGTCTATGACGGTCCAGGTGGTTGGTGGTCGGCCGCGGCGGGGGACTCGGACACCGGCGATGATGGGGCTGATGACATGGTCGCGTAGGGCGAGGACGGCCATGATTGTTCGGGCCGCTTGGGGCGGGACCACGTAGCGGTGGCTGCGCCCGGTTTGGTGACGAGGTTGTGGCCGCGCAGTTTGCGGATGTCGTACGCGGCTTGGCGGGTGCTGTAGGTGTCGTGACCGGTGATGGCGTGGGCTTTGGTGGCCAGGTCCGCGACGCTGAACCCGTCGGGGGCGGCGGTCAGAGCGACGATGGCTGCCAGGACGCTGCGGGTGCGAGCCTTGTCCAAGTCAAGGCCGCCGACTCGGGTGTGGCCGATGCGGTGGGTTGTGGTAGCTGGTCCAAGATGCCGTCGGGGATGAAGGCCACGTCGACGCAGTCCAAGGTGGTGCAGAAGCGTTCCAGCATGGCGGCGAGAGCGCTGACGATATCGGGGAAGCGGTCCAAGACCCGCCCGGCATGGAGAGCTTTGGTGTTGTGGCAGACCGCCTCGAAGCGCAGCACGTGCTCGCCTTTGGTGTAGCCCTTCAATGTCAAGGCCCCGAAGTGCACCCTGAAGATGGTCAGGCCATACTGAGGTGTCTCGATCACGGCTGCTACTCGGGGTGACAGGTCGGCGCGGTTGGTGCGGGTCGCTGTTTGGTGCCGAACAGGGTGCGCAGCTTGGGGACGTCGAGACGGGAGTGGGTGCGGTCCACCACGGCCTCGCAGACCCGGTCCATCGCTGCCCCCGAAGCGAAGAAGAGGTTCCGCTGTATTCGACCTGGTAGATGGAGTAGTCGTAGACGAACCGGGACTGTTCCTGCTCGGACAGATCCAGCCCGAAGCACAAGCAGGCGGTGTAGATCCACCGATCGCAGACCTGGCCGAGACGCCCTATAGCCGCAGGCTGCGACAACGTGTCTGCGAGCTGGGCCAGGCCCGCGGGATCGGAGATCTCCGTGAAACAGTTTCCCTCCTTCCCGAACGCGACGCCAGCCGAGGTGGCCATGGCGGCCACGTGTTCGTGGCCGTTGAGGATGACCTGCGCCCCGAAAGGCGGGTGGCCTGACATCTTGATCGTGACGTGCCCCCCAGAGGGGGTCGATGATATGGAAGCTGTAGTGGTCGACGTAGGCCTTCTTCTTGGCCAGGTTGCGGATCGTTCCTTTTTGGGATCGTTGCACTCCTCGGACGACTACCCTGCCCAGCTGGATCGAGCGCCAGACCGAAGGTTATGTGGGGCTCCGGAATCCTCCCACGGACGCGCTCATCGGGACGGCTGAAGAGGCCACATGTCGACGTCGAGCACGTACCCCACCGGCAGATGGTGGCGAATCTCCTCGACCAGACGCTCGGCCTCCTCGGCCCACTGATCTCTCACTTGGTCATCGCTCCAGCCGGTCATGTGGTCGAAGTTGGCATCGAATGCACGCTGCCAGCGGACCAACCGTTCCAGTAGGTCCGGGGGGATGAGCGCATCGGTATCGCCCGAGCGAGGCCAGAGAGGGACGTCGACGCCATAATCGGGCATCAGCCTGACCCTCTCGGGCGGCGGTACTCGGTACTCGATCGTCATGACGGGACCCAGTCTGACGGATAGCCCGAGCCGCTCGCATCGCCGATTCCGGGATGGGGGTGTTCGAATGGCCGTAACTAGGTGCGCAACGTTACGGAGCGTGAGTCCATCGGGCCACCTCTAGTTCGTGGCGCTCCACGAGGCCACGACCGATCCGAGCCTCGTGGTCGCCGAAGTGGCCAGTTGGGCGGGAGCACCAGACGCTGATGGGAACGGGCAAGTCGCATCCTTCGCCGTGACCCTCGGCATCGGTAAGGCCGCGTAGGACCCACCCCTCGTTGTTGCAGACCTCCGGGTCGTCGACTTTCGCTCCCTGCCTTTGAGCCTCGGCGGTATCCGACTCGCCAACCCGCGTCGCCCTAGCTATGGGACGTCCTTGGATGGTGGTCTCCGGAGGTGGCAAGCTCGCCCACTCCTGCCGCAATCGAGCCAAGAGTTCCTCGAGCCCTTCAGGAGATTGAGCCTCGGCCACTGGCAGCAGCGTACCGGTCACCGGCGTACCGGTCACCGGCGTACCGGAACGCCTACTACGAGCTCTCCCTTGGCCAGGAGTCATATTCAAGTCCGCTGCGGTTCTGGTGCCCAGTCCGAGGCTTGTCAGGACGGAGCGATACCAGGGTGAAGAGAAGTGCGGCGGCAACTCCGTAGATGAGCGTGGTGACGAACGCCCGCTGCCATGTGTCGCGGCTGGTCAGGGCGACTACCAGCCCGACTGTGCAGGCGACCACAGTGATGAGGACCATCCCTCTGCCGGGTCGTCGCACGCTGCCCACGTCGTCAGCGTAGGGCACCGAACGCCGACTCGGTGCGGCTCTACCGGTGGCCCAGCCAGACGGCTACTCGCCCGAGATAGAACGTTCGGCGCCAGTCGCCGGTCCCCACCGACAAGACTGGCGGGCGGCTAGCGTTCCCCGGCGATGCTGTCAGACGAAGCCGCCGGATTCAATGTGTTCGCTCGCGCCGGCAACGGCTCATTTGGGGGGCCGGGGTCCCTATACGTTCGTGACGATGCCATTGAGCTGGTACCGGGCTTCTCGTTGAGTCGCGCCACTGGGGTTGAGCGCATAGTGCACCGTGAACGCCTAGGTGCAGATGCTTCATCCCCGTCTCGCCGCGCCGTGGGTGGAGACCACCATCATCGTGACCGGCGCAGGATTTACGGGCGGAGCATCGGTCTGGGTGACTGCTCGCCGACGCCTTAAGCGAGGACTGCTTCGCGCAGGCTTCGAGCTCAGTGAGAAGCGGACTTGGACGTACCGCGGGGACGACCTCGTACATGGCGGAAGAGCCGGCCTCCCCAGCGATGAAGGCATGCCAACCGACTAACCGCATATCGCCGAATCCCGGGCGTATCGGGAAACGGAATGCCTTGCCAGACAACGCTCCCGATGGAGTGATATGTGCTGTTCGCCAGGTCGCCTCTGGGGTGATCGTGGCGGACGCTAAACGCTCAGCCGGCACTCGAGGGCAGGCGACGTGGCACACTTTCAAAATGTCCAGCGATCCCCAACTCCCCGCCGACGGTGAGCTGACCATCGGCGAAGTGCGCCTACCTCGCGGCAGGCGCATAGCGGGAGCGGCCGATTCAGAGTTTGCAATGTGGGCAACGGTCGGGTTCGTGGAGTCTCCTGGACCCCTGTGGGCTTCTCTGCAAGAACCCGCGCAGCAAGCGGGGCTCGTCCCTGTCATCTTGGACGATCTCGGCGGTCAGGGTCCGACGGGCCGTCCGTGGGAGTCCGGGGAGCTGGACGGGATGACTAGCACCCCGATTGAGGATTTCGATGACGGCCGAATCTTCCGTGAACGATGGAAAATGTATGTGCCAATTGGGTCGCTGCCCGAAGCTGACCGGCCTCCCGACCGTTGGGGCAAGTTCGGCCTCCCCAGCCCGCCCTTTGCGGTGGAAGAGGATCCCGAAGAAACCGCCTACTTCTTGGAGCAGGTCGCTCCGTGGGGCGTGCCTTTCCCCGGTCTGGCCCTCGCTGAGCGAATCGAGATCGACCAAGACGTGTACCAAGTGGCCATTGAGTCGACGCAGTCTGGTCGGATCGGACTGGTTCCAGTAAGTCGACCCGCTGACATTCCCTATCGAGTTGGGTGGCAGGGACCGGTAAACCACTTCATGGATGGAGACGGGCCGACACTTCTGTCGGTCATGATGCGGTCCTGGGAAGATCGATTCGATGCCCGCTTGTTCAGACTGGGATTCGACACCATGCAGTTCCTGGTGCAACGGCCACCGCGCTCGGAATCGTCGGCATTGGCGGTGGCCGCCGAACACTTTGCCTTCGCTGGTCAGGACACCGTGGAGTCGATCAGGACGCATGCGTCTCACATCAGGAACAGCCCAAAGTGGGACTTCTGGTGGGACTAGTCCCCTGGCGCAGAACGTGGATGGCGTGGTTGAGCCGGCGGTTGCCTCGCCTTGACAGCCGGTAGATCTTCTTCTCTCCCGAGGAGACTTCGACCGGAGCGGTGCCGTTGTAGGCGGCGAACGCGGCCCGGCTGGCGAAGCGGCTGATATCCCCGACGTGGCCTTTGACGGCGCAGGCCACAAACGGCCCGACCCCGTACACCTCGGTGACGGTGGTGCCCGACGCGGCCACCGCCAGGCTCATGTGCTTCTTGGTCTCCCGCCGCTGCTCGTCTATACGTGTCAGGTCTCCCAGCAGCTGCCAGGCCAACGCCAGACGGGCGTGATCGGCGGGGCCCGCCGGATCGATACTCTCGAGCACCTGCTGCGTCGCGTTGGCGCGAAGAACGCCGGGGTCGCCGCCGGGCACCAGCTCGCAGAGCAGGGCGTGCAGCCGGCACACCACCTGGGTGCGGGCCGCGGCAAGCTCCAGGTAGCGGTCCGACCACACACCCATGACAGCCGAGTAGTCCTCCCGCTGAGCGGGGCGGACCTTGGTCGAGCGCAGCCCGGCCACCGCCACCGACCGAGCGTCGTTGGGGTCGTTCTTGTTCGTGTTCCCATCCGAGAGCAGCCGGGCCTTGGCCGCCAGCTTGGGCGGCACATCCAACACCGCCTCCCCGGCGGCCAGCAGCTGCTGGGTGATGAGATGGCCCACACCGGTGGCATTCTCCACCGCCCACGTCCGCTCCGGCCAGCACGAGACCCACTCCAACAGCCGCTCCAGCTGATCCCGGTTGGCCTTCACCCGGACCTTGCCGAGCACCTTCTCCGCCCCGTCAATCGCCGTCGCTGTGTGCGAGGCCTTGTGCGGATCAATCCCGATCATCACGCCTGCCACCTCTGGCCTCCTTCAACTCGTCCGATGATGAGCGACCGGTGGGCATGTCTGATTTCAGATGTCTCAAGCTCGGACCTCTTTGGAGCCACCCCAGGTCAGACCCGACGGGCTGGCACCTCGTTCGCAAGCCAGAACTCTCGCTCGGCAGACGGTTCGTGAACCCAGCCCATCGGATCAACCGACGCTAGAACCGAGGTCCTGACGTCATGGTGGATCATCAATCAGACGGTTACCGCAAGACGGCCGCTTGCCGGAGGCCGCCCATAATGTGCGAGCCGACCGTCCCCGAAAATTCAGTCGACCGTCGACCGGGACCGTCCTCTATCGCCGGCTGCGGGGCGATAATCTGCGTGCCGCCTAAGCCGCGGGAGGCGACCGGATGGGCGAGCCGAATCTGAATCCGGCGCGACGGCGATGGACAGCGAGTGCCGAGCGGCACGTTGTTCTGTGCGCGTGATCCGGTCTACGCTCTTCGGGGTGACCTTTACTAAAGGCTTTGCCTCTGACGTAGTCGCGGTGTTGAGGGCCACCATATCTGTTGGTGGCTAGCAGCCGCTCGGAAGTCCGTCCGGTGTGGGCCGAGCGCGGACTCTTGGCAATCCTCATCGCTGTGGCCTTCATTTTCGGTTCGTGCTCCTCTTCGAAGCTCAACTCCGTGAGTTACCCGACCACATCGACCGCGCCGGCGTCGACCAGGATCTCTGTTCCCATTTTGGGGTCGCCGGATCGCCAGTGGCTCAACCTGGCCTACGCAACTCGCTCGGCTGCCGAAAGGCTGGACATGTACGTACCTATCGGCAAGAGCCGTCCGGGCCTCGTTGTCTACGTCCATGGAGGCGGTTTCTCCGGTGGCGACAAGGCTGGCGGAATCAGCCCCGATGTGGTCAGGTTCGTACTGTCAGAGGGGTACGCGGTCGCCTCCGTCAACTACCGCCTGTCGAACGAAGCGATCTTCCCCGCCCAGATCCAAGACGTCAAAGCCGCCGTCCGGTGGCTCAGGGCCAACGCATCCACCTACGGCTACGATCCTGACAACGTCGCCGCAATAGGGGACTCGGCCGGTGGCAGCCTGGTGGCCCTTCTCGCCACCTCCGAAGGCGTACCCGCTCTGGACGATCCCACGCTGGGCAATCCCGGCGTCTCAAGCAGCATCAAGGCCGCCATTGTCTTCTACCCCGAAGTCGACCCCCTTTCCGACTCGAAATGGCTCTCCGAGAATCCGGCCTGCAAGGGATCGTACGACCCCAACTCGCCCGACTCCTTCCAGTCGAAATACCTGGGAGCGCCCGTGCAGACCGTCCCCGGCAGAGCCAAGGCCGCCAACCCGATCACTTACCTTGCCCCGAGCAAACCGGTTCCCAAGTTCCTCATCGCACATGGCAACTTCGACTGTATTACCCCTTACCAGGGATCAGTCGAGCTCTACAACGCCATTGTCCAGGTGGCAGACCCCTCGGCAGCGCAACTCATGATCGTCAAAGGATCAAGTCACTATCCCAACTTCGACTCCACTACCGTCCTGCCCGTCGCCATCCAACTGCTCCACAGCACTATCGGGACGTAGCTCTCGCCAGCGCGTCAGAGCGCCCCGACCAGATCGACCGATCTATACACGATCACGTCCGAGAGCGCAACGCCCTATGAGGAGATAACGACGGCTCCGCGCTCGTCCCGCGCGTCACTCAGCGTGGTGAACGTCGCCGAGCGTTCTCGGCCGCACCGAACGCCCTTTCCCGTATGCTTCGGGCTCGATTGTTCCGCTTCCAGCGAGGTTCGGGATGGAAGGTTATGTGCGCCTCGCCTGTAGCAGCCGCGGACTTCCGCGTTGACGAAGCCGAGTTGAGAGCCAGGAGTGAGCAGCGATCGTCGAGGCGGAGCCATGCGCCGGCACCCGAACCCGGGATATCTCGCGGTCTCAATAGCTCCACTTCGGGCGGTTCCAGTTCCTCCGGCTCGACGACGGACCCTGCAAGCGCCTGATCCCGAGTGCTAAGAAAATAGCTTCCGGTTTCGATGGGGTGCCAGCATTGCCCGTGCTCAGAGTCTTGCGCGTTCTAGCCCACCGCCCCGCATTGGTTGCCCTCTGTTTGGCCTTGCTGGCTGGCATCGCGATCTCCATCCTGACGCCTCCGTTGAAGGGCGGCGACGAGCGGGACCACTTCACCCGTGCCTACCAGATTTCGACCGGGTCAATCCTGACCCACCGTCAAGGTCCTGCGTACGGGGCCTATCTGCCCAGGTCCTTTCAGGTGGAGGAGGAACGGCTGGTCCGACTGTCGTACCTAGGTCCCGATCTCACCGCGTTCCTCGGCGATCTGGGCCAGGCCTCTGCCAGCGGACCGACGGAGTTCGTGTCAGCGGGGAATGCCGCCTCCTACGGCCCGGGTGCCTACATCGACTACTCGGTGACTATTGCCTTGGGGCGCCTGCTCGGTCTGTCCACATTGGTCCTGCTCTATTTGGCGCGAATGGCCGGGGTGGTCACCTATGCATTGCTCCTGTCCCTGGCCATCCGGCGCATCCCCACCCACCCATGGGTGCTGGTGGCAGTCGGGCTGCTACCCACGGCTCTAAACCAGGCATCGACCGTGTCCGCTGACGGAATGACGATGGCACTGTCGTTCCTCTTGGTGGCCGAAGCACTCCGTTTGAGCCTGGATGAAGGCGCTCCCCGCAGGCGCATTCTCATCGAATCGGCCCTCGCCGCCGCCGTCCTGGCTCTGGCCAAGCCCCCCTATTACGCCCTGGTCGTGCTGTTCGCCGTTCCGGCTTGGCGCTACCGCAGACAGCTGGCCCGTCCCCTGCTGGCTATTGGTGTCGGAACGCTGGGGTTGGCCGGAGTGTGGTCCAGCTACCAGGCCGCGAACTCGCCTTCGCAGAACAACGTCAAGATCTGGCTGGTCGTACCTCCCAATCAGTACGCGTTCCACGGCATCCGGACGGGCGCCCAGACCCACTACGTCCTTACCCGCCCGCTGTCGTTCCTCCTCGCCGTCGGCCGCACCTTCGTGTTCGAGGGATTGGACTTCCCTAAGCAACTGTTCGGGCAGCTCTCGCTCTACCAGTTGCCCTGGGTGCTGGTGTTGCTGTCCGTGGCATGCGTGTGCGTGTCGTGCTTTGCTCCTCAAGGTCACGATTCCCGGCAGCTGTCGGTGGTGGACCGGATCTGGTTGGTGGCGGTCTCGGCGGTGGTTGTTCTCGCCATCTTCGCCATCGCCTACACCAACTGGAACGAGTATCGGGCACCCCGCATCGACGCCGTCAACACCCGATACATGCTCCCCATCCTGCCGCCACTGGTACTCGGGCTGCTTCCGGCGCGCAACCAGTCGGCCCGGGTTCTTGATTGGTCCCCATTGCGGTATGCCGTGATGGGCCTAGCCGGCGTGGTGTTGGCAGGGTCGCTAATCGGCATCCAGCACTTCCACTACTCGCACCCGACCTTCCCGCGCCCGGCGGCTGTCCATTCACCCTTCCCTTCGGTGGTGGGAAACCGGTCAACCGTGACGAGGGTCGGGATAGCGCCACCCGGCGGCCGCCTGGCGCCGGTCGGTGAGGGAGGACGACTCCCGCGTCAACTCAACCACGTCCCCTTATCGGTCAGAGAGGTTTGCTTTGCTGGAAGTTGCATTGCCCTGCTCGCCTCTTCCAGTAGCTCGAGTTGAGGAGGGAACGTGAACGATGACGTGCTGATGGCCGTCGACCACCACAAGGTGCACAACACGTTGGCGGTGATCAACCCGGCCAGCCGGGTCGCGGTAGATGGTGGAGAGTTCGCCGACAGCCATGGCGGATACCGCCAGATGATGGCGTTCGCCCGTCGATGGCGACACCGGCGCTGGGCCGTTGAGCGCTGTCATGGGGTCGGCCGGTCGCTGCCGCAGCGGCCGGTGGCGGGCCGAGAGAGCGTGCTGTATGTGCGGGCGAAGCTGGCCCTTTGGTGAGGTGGGCCGCTGGCTGAGGAGTTGTTTCCGGCGGTTGAGGTGCGACCAGGCCATGATGGTGGCCGTTTCGCCGCGTGATCCGCGACTGACACATTCCGAGCCTCCCAGTTCTCCGCGCCAGGGAGGCTCCACGACGTCGTCACGTGGGATCAGCTTTCAGAGCTAACGGTCGGATGGTCGTGGGGGCACGCCCCTGGTGGGTCGTTGAACTCAGGGTTCGTCGTCCATGGCCCGTCGAACCACCGCCCTTTCGGCGGTGCCAGCCTGATCAGCAAATTGAGGTCCTCCGTGATCGCCAGGCCTAGGCGGGCACTTCCTTGGGGGCACAGGTGCGTATCGTCGAGCTTGCGCGCGCGCACCCATTGAGCCTTCGGACCACCAAGGTCCCCCATCGGGGGGAGCCAGGTTGAGTAATGACCGGCGAGCAGAATCGAGCCGGCCCAAGGCAGGTACATCACTCTTCCGGGAAAGGCGGCCGGCATCCGTTCTGCAATGGCATCCCAGGCGTCTCTTCCAGCGGCCTCGGCCTTTGTGGTGCGCCAGCACCGCAGGAGTGGCTCCGGCGACTACCCCGCCCGGCAGGAACTCGAGGAGCATCACGCCGTCGACGCCGTCGCCTGGGGCCAGCAAGGTACGAAGAAACCCCTCCATCAGAGCGGCATACTGCTTCGGTTGATGCAATGCGTTCGGCGTGGTCGGGCCACCAAAGTCCCAACTCCAAGTACCGATGATGAGCTGGGGGCGCTCGGTTCGGATCAGATAGGGAAACACAGTCGGCCAATTGCGATGTGTGGTCAGCCCGAAGGCGACCATGGTGTTGGGGAACGACGTGGCTTCGCCGGTGGCGGACAGGGCCCGGGCTATGCCGAGCTCCGCGTCGGCCATGACCGAGTCTCCGATCATCATCACCCGCAATGTCGACCGCACCAGATGCTCCATGGAACGTCGCCACCGACGCCGATTGCGGGGGACCAATACCAGCCTTCGTGGCTGCACACGTCCGGCGAGTCGAGCTTCTGGCCAAACAGTTGGTGCGTCGGGATGTCGCTGCTGTCGACCGTCGCTTCCACGACGGTCGGCCGTTGGGGAGTCCTGGTGACGGGACGCTGTACAGGCCGGGCCGCGTGCTGGAGCCTCGCTATCAGTTCAGACAGGTCCGTGTCACTGTCACCAGACTCGGTCACCGGCTCGACGGTAGTCCCACCCCCGCCCTTATCGCCGAATCGGGGCATGCACGAAGGAGTGAGGCGGTATGTGCATGCGCTCGCACTCTGGACCCGTACATATGTCCGGCGTCCGTTCACGTTGGATCGGCCGTCCGCGGCGGACTGAGGCCGTCGAAGGACCGATTCTCCAGGGGGCCCGCCTAGCCCAGGGAAGCGAAGAACTCCAGAGCGATGTTGTCCGGGTCGCGAAACGAAAGCACTGAGCCGTAGCTGGCGTCAACGACCCCTCCATTCGGGACGTCCAGTTCGATTAGCCGTCGTTCCCAAGCCTCAAGTTCGGATCGGCTGGAACATGCGAAGGCCAAATGATCGAGCCCCGGACGGCGCTCATCGAACGGCTCAGAACTGTGCAAGTCCGGGAACCAGTTAATGGCCACAAGCCCTCCACTCACCGACCAAACAACCTGATGAAACGGACCGGTGTCCTGGTCAAGGACCGGATCTGAACCGAAAAGTCGCTGATACCACTTGCGGCTGCGGTCAAGGTCGCTGACCGTGAGAGCGACGTGTGCGATCGCCGGGAACTTTGGCAAGGAGCTACTCCTCTTTTGCAATCCGTCCGACCATAGCCCGCGAAGGAGGACTTGGGCCTGCGAGCAACAGATCGGCGATTATTTCGCCGTTGACGAGAGGACCAGCCGTGCAGGCGATCCCGCAACGCGGCCCCGGCGCGCCGGAATATCGCATCTGAGTGCGGCCGATCGGTTGACACGCACAGCTCAGGCCGCGCATAGCGACGGGACTGTCGCTGACCAGCACCTCCACTCCCGCCTCGATGTCGATCAGATCATTGCGTTCAGTGATCGTCGGAGCGAAGGTGCCGGCTTTCTGCTCGGGACCTAAGCCGCTACAGAGGGACGTCGGAGGGCGCGGGATCGCCGATTCCGGCGTCGATGATTGCATCTACAACCAGTTATGGAGCGCACATTCCGTGCTCGTCGATAGGGCTTCCGTTCCTCGGTCACCGCCGGGGAGCGCCATGATGTGGGGGTGTTCGACTTGACCAGGCTGATGCGGGAGCTGCTCGCTACCGGCGAACTACCCGAATCGTGGATCCCGCCCCGAGGGGGTCTTGGAGTGGCGGGAGCGGACCCGGTTGTACAAGACGCTGTTGGATCAGCGCCGGATGTGGATCCCAGCGCATCCATGCCGAGTTGTTCCAGCATGGTGTCGCCCTGCCCGAGGGGGAGATCCCGGCCCTCAAGACCCGCCAGTCGCTCAACGACGAGGCGCTTCAGCTCAGCTCGGCGGCCCGCCAACGCATCGCTGCCGGCTATCAGATGCTCGATGCCACCGACGCTTTGTTGGTGCCCCTGCCTGCGCAGATACACGACTTCGGGCGGCGTCAGCCGGCGTGCAAGGCACTGGTCGCCGCCCACTACGGGATCGGGCCGCTCACCGCGGTGGTGGTCTGGGCCGAGCTCGGCGACTGTCAGCGGTTCCGCCGCTCGATGCAGGTAGTCCGCCACACCGGCCTGGACGTGACCGTGAACCAGTCGGATCGTCACCGTCCGGGCGGTCACCTGGCTCGCCAAGGCCCCCAGACGCTGCGCTGGGCGCTGTTCGAGGCCGGAATGGCGGCCTCTCGGACTACCAGCCCCGACCGCGACTACTACCAGGCGGTGAAGAAGGCCCACGACGGCAAAATCGCCGGCATGGCCGTGGCCCGCAAGCTGGCCCGGCGCTGCTATCACACCCTTCGCCAACTCGATCCCGAACTGGTCTACTCCAGGCCTGGCTGAGCTCGCTCAGCATCAACGTCGGCCCCGACGGTTTGGAAGATCGTCCAACTCAAACATCAGGGCCTCCGCGGTCAGCTCCCGTGTTCGGCTTGCCCGCCAGCACTCGTGCTGGACGGCCTTATAACAATGACGCGGCCGCGGCTCTCGTATCCACCGGGGGTCACCCGATCCGAATTGTTGTCACCGACGACACCTCGCTCGTCGTGTACCTCTAGGAAACGCTGGGCGCCCCTTCCACCATCACCAGCCGACCAAAAAAGCTCCCCCACTCGAGGCCCCAGCGCGCCATCCCGCAAGAAACAGCCTTGACATCCGGTCCCAAACAGGAAGCGCCGAATCCGTATTGGAGGCCACTCGACTGGTGCAGGGAAGCGGCGAGCGAGACTAAACATTATGAGCGGTCTGGTGGCCGTCGAAGTCGACGAGCCATACTTCCCGGGTGGCTCGCGTCGCTGCCGACGATGACGGTATCGACCGGTTCGTGGTCTGCCGGTACATTCCCGTCACTCGCGAGCACGGCCCGCCGGCCGTGGAGTTGAGCGCCGGTTGGAGCGCGATGGAGCGATGTGTGCTCGGTCCGGGAGCTTCCTGGATATGGCTCGTGGCCAGGCTGTCGTCGTGACAGGATGATCGGCGATGGAGTTGGGGAGCCGGGCCGTCCACGTGATAGAGGAACTTCCCTGTGAGGGGCCACGGTGGGCTTGCCGTTGGGGCGGTCCCGACAGCGATGCCTTTGATGACCTTGACCGGGCCGTTGCTTGGGGATTGGCGCGCGCCGAAACAGTTGTTGTCAGGACCTTGGGCGGCCTGTCGTTCGTGGTGGGAGAGACGACCGACGGCTCCGGCGCCGAGACTCGACGGTGGCCGCCGCACGGGACAGAGCGGGCCGCGATTGACGAGACCTATGAGGCCGAGGTTGCCAGCGCCAGGGCGGAGGAGCTTGCCCGGTCAACCTACGAGCAGGAGCGCGATCGCTGGATCGGTGTGCACGTGCCCCGCCTGGCAGGTCGGGAGCCTGTGCACGCAGCTACGATCCTGGTCGACCCCGAGACCAACCCCATCGACTTTATTGAGTTCGATGAGCTGTCGGAGGACGCCGCTGTGTGCGGCGCCCGTCGGTTCGGAACTAGCCGCTACGCGTTCGGCGAGAGCCGCGACCTACTCGCCAACATGTCGGATCGGTCCGTTGATGACCCGTGGATAGATGCGGTTGTCGCGGCGCTCGATCGCGAGCGCAACTGGGAAGGATTCGGGAGACGGAGGGATTTGACCGTCACCTTCGGTGTCGGGGAGATGTTCCACGCAACCTCAGTTGTGAACAGAGAGTCGATACGTACCTATGGGCTCGACTGGACACGGATGAACGCGGCCGCGGGTATCGCCGGTAGCCGTGGGCCAGAACTCGCGGCGATCTTTCTCTGCGAGAGCCTCGATGAAGCCGGGTTCTTCACGAACATGGGTCGCGGCCTCAGCGACGTATGGGCAGTCAACGTAGAAGGACTCTGGGTCGAGAGCGGACCGCATGGCTGGTGGATCGTTCCCGAACCAATCAATCCTGGACGGCTTCGACTGGCCGGCATTGACATCGCTTCCCGCCGCCCGATGCGCCACTGAAGACCCCGAAGCGGTCGGGATCTCGCTCTGTAGCTCGTCGTCCAGCACCGGAAGGCAGTACTCCGGCTTCGGGCCTCGTAGGAAAATGATGATGTCGAAGACCCGTCCGACAGGTCCGCGCCGGTCGTCGTTGTCGCCGTAGCGAGCCACCGTCATTCCTAGGCGCACCTTTGGCGCCTGCCGGATGAGGCTCCTAAGCATGGGCCCCTCGTTGGCGTTCCAGAAGCGGGCGCACCTCGGCTGGATCGGCCCGTGCGTTGATGGCCGCCAGGTACATCTTCACGTCGAACACGCGCTCGATTGTCTCATCTGCACGAGCTACGGGCCCGACGAGACGACTTTCTCAAGGAGTACAGATCGACGGGAGTGGGCGGCGGCTACCCGGCAACTGCTCTCCGGGCGACCCAGCCGCTCATACCGCCGACTCTGCGTGGTCTGCCACTCGGAGTCGAGAGGATGTCTTTCTGTCGTTATGGCGCGGCGGTTCTGTAGCGGGGGGAATCGGGCTGGAGGTGGCCGCCGAGCCTCATCTGTCTGAGTTGTCGAGATGATCCCGTTTCGCCTGAGCGAGGTTTGAGGGTACAGAGGTCGGGAGTGCTTCGCCTGCCGGTATGGCGGTGGTCATGTCGGACGGCCTCTAACCAGCGCCTCGGCTACGAAGACATCCCGGGCTATCAGCTGAGGACGTCCCAGGCCCCGCCGGGCGAGTACCTGGGCCAACACTGCGGGCGGGTTGTGTGCGTTGTCGAAGGCGTCGTGTGCTTGTTCAGACTCCCACACGTCAAGCACTCGAACCGTGTCGGCGTCGACTGCATGCACCAGATGTACGATGAGGCCTTGAGGCGGGCTCTCGTCTTGGCCCAACTTGGCGTTGACTTCCTCGAATGCATCGGCTGGGACTCCCCTGAGCGTGAGGCTGATGACGATCGCCATTTCGATACCTCCAGATCTCGGTGCTCGGCCCGGGATCCTTCCACAGCCAGAGAGACGCGACGCAGCGAATCGCCTGTGGACTGCCGGGCTCATGCCACCGGAAGACCACTGGCCGTTTTAGGTTTTGGGGCTTTTGTTGCTTGTCGCCGGGGTAGGCGGTCCAGTTGCTGGCGGTGAGGGCCCCGTGGCTGACGGCGGTGGGGCTCCAAGCCCCTGTGACCGACACGCTGTCGCGGACCGCACAGCTCGTCCCCGTCCCCGAAACCGGACCAGTCGTCGACTGCCCCCGCCAGGTGCTTGATCACACGGCGGCCCAGACCAGGAAGAGAGTGCGCGGCGCCTACTCCGTCTCGGCCTGCTCGTCGCCAGCCCAGGTCCAGCGTGGGACTCTCGGATTTGGTGCAATTCGTCGTCGGTCTTGGCATTCGAGTTCTGCTTCGCCACTTGGGTCCCGAACTCGACGTGCTCGAGGACGGCCTGGCGAAACGACTCATCCTTTGGCATGCCAGAAGTCTCGAGGGTTGACACATACAACTGGACGAACCGCGGCCGCTGCTCGTCGGTGATACGGAGCCCGCGGTGCACGTCAATCAGGTGAGCGAACCCGAACTCCCGGCTGAAGCGGTCCGGCCACTGAACGACTCGGCCGTGGACGCTGTCAGGTGATCGACGCGCTGGGCTGTCCCGCCCCGAGCAGGGGCTGGAGCACCGGATCAGCCAGGACGCTCGAAATAAAAGGTGTCCTGGAGCCGGTGGAGACCCTCCTCGCCGCCACCGTGTTGGTGCAGGGAGGGCATGGATTCAGGCTATAACACCTCTCTGGGGCCGAAGCCCGCGGTCCTACGTCCGCCCCCGTGACTTGGGCGCCGACCACGCCGCCTCCTCGGTCCCGCGGCCGCCACTCGGCCTGGTGGTTGCTGTTCGACTTCTTGGTGGCCGAGGATCTGGTAGACGGCAACCCGATGGCGGAAAACCCCGCCTGGCCCACTCGGCCCCCAAGTGCTGTACCGCTCATTGCAGCTCGAAGGTGAAGGTCTCGTACTGCTCACCGTCGAACTGTGCGCCGAATGTCACTTTAACGATGCCGCGCGCACCCTCGAAGCTGCCGGTGCCGCCGGTCACGGCCAGCGTGGCGGGTTGTGGTGTTCCGGATTCGCTGGTGATTACCCCTTGGGCGGTGATGCTGCCGTTGGGGAGGACCGCGGTGGCGACACAGTTCTCGAGCGTGTTGTTGAAGGGCGAGCCGTTGGCCTGGCCGTCTGGGGCTACTCGGGTGAATGTGCATGTCCCGGAGTCGAAGCCGATGATTGGGTAGCCGCTGGAAGGGGCGTGCCCGGCGAGGTGCGTGGTGGTCAGTTGGTCGTTGATGATCGACTGGTCCCCTTCGGAGACGACACCGGGTGTGGTACCGGGGGCGGCGATGAGCTGGTCGGCGCTGGGGTTGATGTCGAAGGCGTACACCACCGTCGTCCTCGCCGAGGCGAGCGCCGCCCGAGTCAGTGGCGGCGAGGAACTCGTCGAGGTGGCGCCGCACGCAGCGAGGACGGCGACGCCGCCCGCCGTGGCGGCGAGCCATCCGGCCCGGCGGAACCCCCTCGATCTGGCCCGAAGTCGCGTGTTTTGTGGAGCCATCTTCCCACCTCCTGTCGGGTGCCGTGTTCTGGCACCGCCGACGGGAGCAGACGCTAAAGGGATCGGGGGCCGGCGTCATGAGGGTGGTCCCTGTATCTTGCTCCGGGCAGGCCCTGAGGAGGTTCAGGGCTAGCCCGGAGACGGCCAGGCGAATTCGGGTACAGAATGGACCAGTGGCGTCCCGCTCGTGTGTCCAGAGCGCCATCGACTCATGACCAACGATCACAGGCTGCTAGTGCTGATCGTCGATGATCACGACGGATTCAGGGCTCTTGCCCGCAAGTTGCTGGAGGTAGCCGGGTTCGAGGTGGCTGAGGCGGCCAGCGGGGCGGAGGCTACGAGGATGGCTCGGAGTGTGCGGCCCGCGTTGGTGCTGCTTGATATCCAGCTTCCCGATATCGACGGTTTCGAGGTAGCCCGACAGTTGGCGAGGCGCAACGAGGGTCTGGTCGTGGTGTTGACCTCGACGCGCGAGGCGAGCGACTATGGCGGACAGGTCACCTCCAGCCCGGCGGCGGGGTTCCTCCCCAAGGATGAGCTGTCCGGGGCCGCCCTACACCGATATTTGGCGGGGAACCGGCGATGAGCCGCCGCCCGCCGAAGTGGTTGACTGCCGGGGCGGCCGCCGTCGTGGCGTTCCAGGTGGTCACCGACTATGTGAACAACTGGCCCGGCCCGCCTCCAGAACCGATCTATGTCGTGACCACGACGCTGGTGGGGCTGTCCTACCTGGCCGCCGGGCTGATCGCCTGGCATCGCCGACCCAGCGAACGAATCGGGATGCTGTTCATCCTCACGGGCGTCGCCTGGTACCTGCCGGCGTTGACCCACCTGCGGTTCTCGATCCCGTTCGGAGCCGGGAACCTGCTCGGCAATCTCTACCAGTCCTGCTTGGCGCACTTGGCGCTGGCCTGGCCCTCCGGTTACCTGCGTTCGCGGGTGCAGCGGGGCGTGGTCGTGTTGGTGTACGTCTCGAATTTCGCTGAGAGCCTGGCTTCGACGCTGTTCTGGAACCCTCGCACGAACGGCTGCGGTACGGCGTGCCCGGCCAACCCGCTGCTCGTCGAGGGCTCCAAGCGGCTCCACAACGACTTAGACATCGCGGTGGGCGTGGTCAGCTTCGCGGTCAGCGTGGCCGTGGTGGTATTGATCGGTCGGAACTGGCGCTCGGCACAGGGGTACGCCAGGCGAGAGATGACTGCCTTGGTGTGGGTCGCGGTGCCCGTGGTCGCGTACATCGTGACCGTGAGCGCGGTGAGCAACTTCAACCTGAATGTCTCGAACCTGATTGTGTACGGGATCGCCCCGCTCGTGCTCGTGCTGCCCCCGGCCGCCTTTCTTGCCGGGATGGTTCGAGCCCGACTGGCCCGAGGGGCGGTCGGGACCGCGCTGGTGAACCTCGAGCCTGGCCCCCCGCCCGGGCGGCTACGTGACACGCTGGCCACCGCACTGGGAGACTCGACCCTCCAGTTAGCTTTCAGAGCAGAAAGCGGCGGGTATGTCGACACCGCCGACCGGACAGTCGACCTCGCCGGCTTGGGCGCCGGCCGGGTCATCGCCGGGCTCGACCCGGCTGGAGAGGCCGTGCTGGTCTATGACGAGCGGCTCCGCCACGAACCTCAGCTGGTCCAAGTGGCAGTCAGCGTGGCCAGTTTGGCCCTGCAGCACTCACGGCTCCAAGCCGAAGTCGAAGCCCAGCTAGACCAGGTGCGCGCCTCGCGGGCCCGGATCGTAGAGGCGGGCGACACGGCCCGGCGGCGACTGGAACGCGATCTTCACGACGGCGCCCAGCAGCGGCTCGTCACCCTAAGCCTGGCGTTGGCAATGGCCAGAGACCTGGCCACCGGGGCCGACCCGGAACTGGAATCCCTGCTCGACTCGGCCTCGAAAGAGGCCCGAGAAGCCCTCGTCGAGCTTCGCGAGCTGGCCCGGGGCATCCACCCCGCGGTGCTGACCGAGACCGGGCTGAACGGCGCTCTTCAAGCCCTCATCGAGCGCTCACCTATCGCCATCACATTGACCGCGGTACCCACCGAGCGTCTCCCGGCATCGATCGAGGCCACCGCCTACTTCGTGGTGTGCGAAGCCCTCGCCAACGTGGCCAAGCACGCCGCCGCCAACACCACCACCATCACCGTGACCCGCTCGGCCCGGATGCTGACCGTTCAAGTCGACGACGACGGCACCGGCGGAGCACGCCCCGATCGCGGCTCAGGCCTGCACGGTCTCGGCGACCGGGTTGCCTCCATCGGCGGCTCCCTGCGTATCAACAGTCCACCCGGGCAAGGAACCCGCGTCTACGCCGAAATCCCTTGCCCGTGAACACACCGCCCCAACCGGTCCCGCTGCGAATCGTCGTCGCCGAGGACACGGTGTTGCTACGCGAAGGGCTACGACGCGTCCTAGACGACGCCGGCCTCGATGTCGTCGGCGCCGCCGCGGACGGCCCACACCTCCTGGACCTGGTCTCCGACCTGAAGCCCGATGTCGTCCTAGCCGACATCCGCATGCCACCCACCCAGACCACCGAAGGCCTCCAAGCCGCCCGCCACATCCGCCGATCGTGGCCCGGTACCGCCGTCGTGGTCATTTCCCAACACGTCGAGACCCAGCACGTCGTCGAGCTGCTCGACGACGACCCCCGCGGGCTCGGCTACGTGCTCAAAGACCAAATCGCCGACATCCCGCAGTTCATAGACATCATCCGCAGAGTCGCCCGAGGCGAAACGGTCATCGAGCCCGCCGTCGTGGCCCGGCTAGTAGCCAGACCACGACACCACAGCCCCCTCGAGCTGCTCACTGAACGCGAAAAAGAAGTACTGGCGCTCATGGCCGAAGGCCGATCGAACCACGCCATCGCCGCACAACTTTGGATGGCCCCCAAAACCGTCGAAACCCACGTCAGCAACATTTTCACCAAACTCCACCTACCCCCCGCCAACCAAGACCACCGCCGAGTCCTGGCCGTACTGGCATTCCTTCGCGACTGAACACCAACCCCCCACCTACGTACGACCACACGAGACGACCCATGAGCGCTCCCGAAAATGTGCGACTCCAACCGGAGACTGCGCAAGTCCTGCGGCGAGGGTTCCCGTCCCGACGAGGGTAACGGCGACACCCATGACCAGGTAGCCCCAAAGGATGCCCATGGCTGGCCAACAAACGTCTTGGTTTAACGCCGACCGATGTCCCATCCACGCACGCTCGATCGCAGATGCCGAAGACTGGACGGCGAGGAGATCGATGGGTCGGAGCCTGACGCGGATGCGTAAAGCGGGCGCGAAGCCCCCACTGAGCAGCCAGAACGTGACGACAGCACGCTCGCCTCGTTCCGCGCGTTCTGCGCTGTCACCGCCCGTGTCGAGCACGTCCGCGCTGGGGCGCGGGATCGCCGATTCCCGAGCGACCGAGCGGGCTCGTGGTTCCTGGCCGACGAGGGGGCAGCTTGAGCGTATGCGCCACTACAGGAACTCCAGCAGTGCTCCGATCGTGAGCGCCAGCAGTTCCGGCGGACCGTGAAAACGGCCTGATACCTCGACATTGGGTCCCGGTAGGTCGATCTCATGTTGACCGTTGTCCGGGTCTCGCAGAGTCCCCCGGACCATCGGTCGGACGAGGTCAAGATGAACTGTCACCTCGTCAACACTCCCGTGCACCAGGCCCCGTTCCAGGCCACCGTCGATGGTTGCAAAGATCTTGAACGACACGTTGCCGTGGGTGCCCTCGACCGTAACAGTGCAAGAACTGCTGAAACCCCCCGAGGCCGCCAGCACGGTCGCCTCCAGGCGGACATCCCCGATTCGACCGACAATCGAGCCGCGTCGAAACAGATAACTCGAATCGAGGTTGAACACCCCGTGCAGCTCTGCCGCGCGGTCAGCGACCGACCCCGTCAGGTCAGCGGGAATGTTGGGGAAGTCTGACACGTAGCCCGGATAGGGGACCCAGCCCCCGGGCGTGGGCACATAGTTGTCGCCGGATGTCCAGGTCGCCTCCAGGGTGGTCGCCCCGATACTTCCGGACACGCGCCGGTGAGGAAATAGGGTCCATTCCACCGGCTGGTCACCCCACGTCCCGGTGAGCCGGTTCTCACCTTTGTCATAGTGCAGTGAGACCAGACCCTCCCCCGGCACTTCCGGCACGGTCCCAAAATCTGGAAACACCGGGCCCGGCGGCCTGGGCGCCTCCTGCGTCATGACCTCTAGGCACAAGCCAGCGCACTCGTTGCATATGAACACCCCTGGTCCTGCGACAAGCCGGGCGACCTCGTGCTGGGACTTGCCGCAGAAGGAGCACGCAAACTCGGCCACAAGCACATAGTGTCCGATCTGCAACGGGTCCGCGCGCCTCTCCTCCCAACCAGTGCCCGCGCCATATCGACGGTTACCGGAACGCCAGGGGGCCGGCCGAGGTCGCCCATAATGCGCGTGCCGAAAGTCGCCTGACCCTGCCCCAGTACGCCGGGCTTGGGGCGCGTTATCGCCAGCATCAGGATCCAATCTGCGAACTGCTGCAAGCGCTACTTATCGTCCTGATGCAATCCCGCAGACACTTCGTCGAAGTAGGCGGTCGTCAGCGACCGCCACGGCACGCCCGCCCTCAGGTCGGACCACGGCCCTCCCTCGGGGTTGGCGACGCTTCAGGGCCCGGGACCTTCTGATTTTGCGTCCGACGGTCTGGACCCGAGCGAGCGGAAAAGCCTGTGTAGCGCCTGGCGAATTTGGAACGCGATTTGGCACGGGAGGCTGAAGACTGGCTGCGACGGGAGGGACTCAGCGGGACGACCCTGTACGGTTCGCCATATGTCCTCAGGTCTTCTTGTTGTACTCGGCAGGGAGAGGGGAAAGTGGCTGGGACGGCGGCACCTTGCTGCGGATCAGAAGGTTGCGGGTTCGAATGCCTCCGAGCGCGCAAGAGTGCTGGTCACAGGCTCACTTATGGCGTTTGATTCTAGATCGAACGAGATTTGGCACAAGTTGGCCGGGCTCGAGCACATGCCGACGCCACGCCAAGACCGTTGAGAGTCCTGTTCTCGGACCTGCGCGCAGCATTCCGTCGACTGGCAAGTCGTCCCTCCAGCCTGATCGAAGAGCACGGGTCGGGATGGGAACTGGACCCCGGGCGGGGCGGCCGGTTGAGTTCCTGCACCCCTACCGGCATCCGGGGGTATACCCTCCGGCGGGCGCGGAGTACCCGTCCGAGCCGCTTGTTCTGGGCCGGTAGAGGGTCGCGCTGCGGTCTCAGGATGCGCCGGCTGGGGTCGCCTGGCTCGAAGCCGAAACCTATAACCTTCTGGATTCGCCAGCGGGCTCTAATCGTGCTGGCCATGCTGCGGGTGCCAGCTATTCGTCGATTGACAATGGAATGGCGTTCTCAGATCGGGAGTGAAGCTCCGACGACAGCGATTCTGTTCCGGTGAGGATCGACTTCCAAGCCCGCGCAAAATGTTATGGAGTACGAAATACGATTGAGGGATGGAGAATCTGGCACCCGAGATCGTCCGTCAACGACTTCTCATCGAGGGCTTCTATGACCTCGATATCGATCGGACGGTCATTGAGCGCTACTTCGAAGGGTTGACGGAGCGGCTCAATCTTCGGACTTACGCGGTGCCCATCATCTTCTCGCCTGGCGGGGAGGGCAGAGCCGAGAATGAAGGGTACGACGCCTTTGTCCCCTTGGTCGATTCGGGCATCTCGCTGTACGCGTGGACGACACAACGATTCGTTTCGATAGTTGTCTTTACCTGTAAGGGATTTGATACCGCCGAGGCTATCGAATTCACGGAGGGATTCCTTTGCATGTCCCGATCGGAGCACCAAGCCTTTTAACCGAGCGGTTCTGGGTCTGAGAACGCAGGATGGGAGGTTTGGTAACCTCAAGGCAGTTCGCGCTCCGGCGCGGCGGGTTCAGGCGCGTCGGGTGTGCTGCATTCGGCCAACCCGTGAAACAGGATGACCCAGCCAATGGTGGACCGGCTACTTCGTCCACCCCAAAAGACATCACCGACAATCATCGAACGCCGCGTTGCAGAGGCAGTCGACGCGGAGTATCCACTCAAGAGTCTCCAAGAAGACCAGGGCGGTTCAGTTTGCGCGTCTCGTGTGTCCCCAAACCGTCAGAGTGACCGAGGGGATTGACTCGCCCAGATCGTTGCCTCGGAGACCGGTATCGCGCTCGTGCACCGAGCAGTTGGCATGAGCGAGTCAGAACGGCTGATGCGGCGCTCGGCTGGTCACTCAGCTTGAGGCTTGAGGGCCCCGAGCTGGAGCAGCATGGCCAGGTCATCTCGTGTCGCCCAGCGTTCAGCGATCTTGCCGGCCGCGAGTCGGTACGTGAAGGCAACGTCTCTCCTGTAGGTTTCTGCAGAGGCGTCGAAGCCCCGAAAACGAACCTCCGGGCCAGCTGTGCTCCCGCCGGCCAAACTGAACGACCAGGTCGCCCTCGGCAACAACCCGCGATTCCAGCCATCGGGCCGAGTGCAGCACGTCCCGGTGCGCGCTGCGTAAAAACTGCCGGGTTCCCTCAAGGCCCTGTGGTCGGCCGGGAGCCAGGGCGTGATTGACGATGTCGGCACCGCATAGCTCATCCAGGCGGGCAAGATTGCCGCCACCGTTGCCCAGATCGTCGAACTCCCCCACAACGGCCTTATTCCGTTTCAGGTCCATGCCCCAAGTGCGCACCATCGACGCTTCTGCCTTCGACGCCTGGCGCTCACCCCGGCTGCCCTGTATCGGGTGTGTCCAGTCGGTGCACGGGCACCACGACAGGAGGCGCCCGGCGTGCTTCGGTTGAACCCACTCCTGCCCCCAGATGCCGACCCGACCCGACAAAATCACCTATCACCTATCGCCAAACGCCAATGTCAGCCGTGGCCCGCCCCGGGCAACTGGGTGGACCACTGTGGCCGTCGAGAGCCGCCGCAGCAGGCGGTTCGAGACCTGGGCTTGGGCGGAGTCAGGTGCACTTGGCTCGGGGCGATGAGATCCTGATAGGTGCAGTCGACGGTCCGCGCCAGTTTGGTCAGGGGGGCGCTAAAGCGGTCCAGTTTGGGTTGGGATGGAATGTTGCGGCTGGGACGAGCCCGGGGGGCAGGGTGATTCCGGGGGGCAGCTCACGTCGTAGTTCGAGTTCTGGCCGTCACTTCGCAGACAGACCGTTACGAGCCGTCAGCAGGGAGGCCGTAGGCGGCGGGGTGGAGCCATTTTGCGATGGCATCGACGGCTTCGCCGTTGCGGGGGCTGGGGGTGATCTGGTCGTACGGGAGGGCCAGGAAGCAGTGGTTTTTCACCGCGGTGAGGTTCTTGGTGATGGGGCTGGTCTCGAGGAAATTCTCTTTCTGCGCCGCGGTGGGGGTGCTGTAGTCGTTGATGAGGATGCACTGGGGGTTGTCTTTGACGACCTGTTCCCATGACACGTTGGTAAAGCTTTGTTTGAGGCCGGCGAAGATGTTGGTGCCCCCGCCCAGGCTGATCAGGGAGGTGGGCATGGCCAGCCCGGCGCCGGTAGTGGGGGCGGAGGTGCCGCTGTCGTAGTCGAACACGGTGACGGGGGGCAGGTTGGCCACTTTGGCTTGGGCCGCTGCTACTTGGGCTTTCATTCCGTCGATGACCGCGTTGGCTCTTTGCGGGACGTCGAAGATTTGGCCCAGGTTGGTCAGGTCCTGGTAGGTGTTATCGATGCTGACTGTCTGCTTGCTGGCCTGCACGTGGGCGCACGACTCGGTGAGGACCAGGGTCTTGATGCCGTACTTTTCCAGGTTGGCGGGGGTGAGGTTGGTTCCGACCTGGAGGCCGTAGTTCCAGCCGGCGAAGAGGAAATCGGGCTTGGCCCCGACGAGTTCCTCCAGGGTGAAATAGTCGGGGGAGATCTCGTGGACAGCCTTGAAGCCGGCGGCGAACTCGGGGGGGAAGGGCTGCCCGTCGGGGAGGTCGCCGGAGGCCCCGAAGTAGGCGACCATGTTTGATTCCAGGTTGAGGGCGAGCATGTCCTCGGTGGTGTTGATGTCGTTGGACACCGCCCGGGTGGGGGCCTGGGTGTAGGTGGTCGAGGTGCCGCAGTTCAGGACGGTCGTCGGATACGCCGCCGCGGCTGCGGCGGTCGTGGCCGGGGTGGAGGTGGCCGGCGTGGCGGTGTGGCTGCTGGATCCGCAGGCACCCAGGGCGGCGGCGGCGGCGACGAGCGCTCCCGCGACGACGCCGGCTCGAGTCGTCGCGGGGCGGCATCTTAGGGAGGGGAGGAGGGCCGGCACGCGGCGTTCCTTTCGGTTATTCGGTGTGAGTTGGACGGGTGAAGTGGTTGAGGGAGACGGGTCCGCCGGGGCGGGGCCGGCGCGGGACGAGATGAGGGGTACCGGTTTCGGGGTGGTCGATGATGAGGACATCGGCGCCGTAGGCGTGGCGGATGGTCTCGGCGGTGATCACCGATTGGGGGTGCCCCCCGGCCGCTATTTGCCCGTCGGTGAGCAGGTAGACGGTGTCGCAGAACAGGGCGGCCAGGCTCAGGTCGTGTAGTGCGGCGAGGACGGTGACGCCGAGGCCGGCTACCAGTTCGAGCACTTCGATCTGGTAGCGGATGTCGAGATGGTTGGTGGGTTCGTCCAGGATGAGATGGTCGGCGCCCTGGGTGAGGGCCCGGGCGATCAGCACTCGCTGTTTCTCGCCACCCGAGAGGGTGTTGAAGCTGCGGCCGGCCAGATGTTCACAGCCGACCCGGGCGATGGCCTGGGCGGCGACGGCCCGATCGGTGTCGTGGTCGCGTTCGAACGCGCTCTTGTGGGGGGTGCGGCCGATCATCACCATCTCGAAGACGGTGAAGTCGAACTCCACGGTGGTCTCCTGCGCGACCACCGCCACCCGGCGCGCCGCGTCCTTAGCTCGCATGGTCAACAGGTCGGTCCCATCCAGCAGGATGCGGCCGGTGGCCGGTCGGTGGACCCGGTACACGGCCTTGAGGATGGTGGACTTGCCGCTGCCGTTGGGTCCGAGCAGTCCCACGAAGCGTCGGTCCGGGACGGAGATATCTATGTCGCTCACGATGCGCCGCCCGGCGATGTCCACCGACAGGCCCCGCACCTCCAGGCTCACGTGCTCCCCCGGCTCATTGGGTGGCTCCGTAAAGGTATGGGCGCCGGCGGATGAGCACCAGCAGGGTGGGGGCGCCGATGAAGGCGGTGATGACCCCGATGGGCATCTCCTGGGGCGACACGATGGTCCGGGCCAACAGGTCGCCGACCACCATGAACGACGCCCCGAACAGCACGCCCACGGGCAGCACCCGGCGATGATCGGAGCCCACCATCAACCGGACAATGTGGGGCACGACCAACCCGACGAACCCGATCACGCCGCTGACCGCCACCGCCACGCCGACCATGAGCGAGGTGACGATGAACAGGTTTCGCCGCAACCGAGCCACATCGACACCCAACGAGGCGGCGGGCTCGGCCCCCATAGCCAACGCGTTGAGGGACCGGGCCTGGGCCAGCAGGTAGCCCATAGCCACCACCAAGGCGGCGGCGGGGATGGGCAGCTGGGTCCAGTTGGCGTTCCCGAACGACCCCAGAAGCCAGAACAACACCGACTGGGTGGCTTGGGGGTTGCCCCTAAACAGCAGAAAGCTGGTGACCGACTCGAACAGGGCGGAAAGGACCACCCCGCACAGGATCAGCTGGGTGGGGGCCAGCTGCGGGCCGGTGCGTGACACCAAGAACACCGCGGCCATCGCCGCCATCGCCCCGATCACGCTGCCCACAGACAGCGCCCACAGCCCCAGCGACGCGAACGCCCCGAACAGTAGAACCGCGGTGGCGCCGACGCTCGCTCCTGACGACACCCCAAGCAGGAACGGGTCGGCCAGCGAGTTACGGACCAAAGCCTGCACCACCGTCCCCGCCGTGGTCAGCGCGGCGCCGACCAATGCGGCCAGCAACACCCGAGGAACCCGGATCTGCCACACGATCTCGTCGGCCACCGACCCGCTCTGGGGGTGACCTGACAGGTGGTCGGCGATCACCCGCCACACCGCCGCCGGGCTCAACGCCACCGACCCCACCGCCACCCCCAAGACCATCGTGACCACGAGCACCACGGCGCAGCCGACCAGCACTACAGACAGCGAAAGACGATCGCGGCGCCGAGCCGATCCCGCCCACGCCGCGTAGTCGGGTACCGGACCCGGCCCGACCACAGAGGTGTCGAACGGGAGCGCCGATGCCGGTACCTCTCGGGGAAGTGAAGCCGCCGGGGGGGGAACCCGCTGGTCACCCCGGCGCATCAGGAATCCCCCCACGAAAACAGGCAGGATGCCGGCGCGGTGAAAGGGCAGAGCCGTCCGGCTTCGTTACCGCAACGGGGGCGAGCGCCGCGAACAAGACAACCGGCGAGCCGCTCCGCCGGGCCGAGATCTCCCATGCGGCTGCAGCGAGGGTCGCCTCTTGGCCCTGCAGGGCGGTGCTAGATCTGCGATGGCCGGTTCCTCGTGTTGTGCTGTGGGTCGCCATCGCTGCTTCTCCTCATCGATCTGAGAACCAGCGGATCCGGTCGCCCTGGCGGGAACCGAACGCACCGACCCTTTGCTCCGAAGGCCAGCCACGTCGACGACCCAACCAGGCGACCGGACTCATCCCCCCGAACAACTAGGAGGCTTGACCGTTGCGGGACAGTGCCGGGCTCACACCGGACTTCGCTGGGCTGGACGCCACCCCGGATGCATCCGCGGCACGAGCAGGCTAAACAACGGGGCTCCGCCTGTCAACACTGATCATTCGGTGAGGTATCCGAGTCGGTCTGGCAGACTGTGAGCCATGCACCTCGTTCCCGCGGACCGCGCCAACCGCCGGATTATCGAAGAGGACAAGGTCTGCGAAGCGATCGACAGCCTGGCCGATCCTGGCGCCATTGGCGCCTGGGCGGAACGTTTCGCCCTGCTAGGCGACCCCACCCGACTCCGCCTCCTGCTCTGCATCCGCGCCGCTGGACCCATCAGCGTCTCCGACCTCGCCGCCGCCGTCGATCTCAACAGCGACACCGTTTCGCAAACCCTCCGTCTGCTGCGCGCCAGCCATACCGTCACCACCCAGCGAGATGGCCGAATCATCCGCTACCAGATCCAAGATCCCACCATCGGCGACCTTCTCAACCGGGCGGCGTCGACTTCTTGACATCGGGACCGGCGCCGCTCGTCACCGATCAGGTAGATATCGCCAAAGCGGAGGGGCGGGACAGCCAGTCGGTCGGCGCGGGTTGAAGAATCGGTGACGTCCCGACCGGGGCTTCTTGGCGAGAGATTCGATGAGGGCGACGGCTTCGGGGCCGTCGGAAGCCCACGCCGTGACGCCGCTGAGGTTGGCGCTGGCGGTAGTGATAGCTGCTTGGCCGGCGATGATGATTGGTACCTGAGGGTTGACTTCGCGGACGGCATCAATGACGTCTTGTGCCGCGGCGAGACCGATGCTGGCGCTGACGCCCATGCCGATCACGACCAGGCGAGGGGCACGTTGGCTGGCCCTGGCGAATGCTTCGGTCGGTTAGGAGACATTGCGCGAGTCGATGGTCCCAGTCGACAGTTCGGCGCTCGGCGACGGTAGGGCCGGACGCATCGGGCCCGGCCCGGTTGGACCGGAAGGCTTCGAGTCCGGCCTCGAATACCCGCCACGCCGTTCCGGCCCGGGTGGCGGCATGCTGTCCTTGGCGGACGTAGCGGTAGACCGTCATGTAGTGGACGTCGAGTCGGGTCGCCGCCTGCTTGAGGTTCAGATCGTCACCCGCCGGCGACACGGAAGACCCGGATGATGGAGGCACCATCGCGCGAACCGGCACCGCGCAACCTGGTCGAAGCCGCCCACCCGGCCCGGGCCAGCATCGACCCGGGAGATGACCGCTTCCCGCTTCGTGGCCGAAGGGGTCTTCACCGGTTTCGGGAACCTCCCATTCGACGACGCCACCGAAGCGGTCGAGTTCGTAGTCGAGTACTCGCCCGAGGTTTCCCTTCTGGCCTCAGGTCGTGACCGCAGATCTGGTGACGACTCTGATCGCGGAAGCTCTCCCATGGATTACGCCGTCCAGGCCGAGCGGGGCGCCGTCGACAAGGCGCGGGCACTCAAGGGACAAGTGACGGGTCCGCTCACCCTGGCGTTTCTGCTATGCGTTTCCGGAAGCCATCGAGCGCCCCGACGTGGTGAATCTCCTGGCGACACTCGTGGTCAAACAAGCGGCGCGCCAGATCCGTGCGCTGTTGCGGCGAACGGCACGCTCGCTTTTGGGTTGATACCACCCCAAGAGGATCACCCGGTGGCGAGCACTGGGGAGCTCTTCGCCAGGTGGCTGCTGTCTGGTAGCCACCTCGGCGATCTGGCCCGGCTGGCCGCCCACACCATGATCACCGCCACCTGCGGACTCGGGCTTCAGACCCCGACCGCGGCGGCGGCCTCGTTCCGCCAGGCGGCAGCGCTCAGCGAACTCGTCCGACAAGTGGCCCGTGGGACACAGCTTGGCACCCGACACACGCGCCACACCGTTCCATGAGCAATGGTGCGTAACGGGGGCCCACACCGGGGTGATTCGCGTCACATGCGCACCGTCGAGGCTCGTGTACCAACGCGGTGTCGGCGGGGTACGGCACACCCGGTGGTGGGCGGAGCAGCGTTAGCCTCGGAAAGGTGCCGGAAAAGTCTCGAACCATCACTCTGGTCGGATGGAATGGACCGTGGGCCCCCGACGATCGCGACGCGAACTTCAAGGCGGACGTGGCTCTGTACTCCCATGTCGATCCGATGGCGACGATAAGTCAGCTCGCCGGTGCGATGGGCATCCCCGAGGGCGCGGTCGTGCACTATGTGCTGGCCAAGTGGGCGTCGGCCGGAAGCGGTGGGCTGCTGGAGCTTGGGCCTTCGATGATTCACCGCCTGTGGGCTCCCGTCGAGAAGGCGGAGGCGGTCGGCACCGACGTAGCCCGACTGGAGGCCTACGAACAGCTCCGTCAGATGATCTCCTGGCTTCGCGTTCCTCTTGTCGCGGACGAAACGGAGTCAGGCTATTGACAGTGCGCTGTCGTGACCTCCAGCAACGGTTGTTTCCGACTTAGGGCCCGCCACGAAACAACTTGGAACAAGTCCTGTGCCACGACATGCATGTTTACAAGAGGATTGCGTCAAGTTGTTTCGTGGCGGGCCCTTGGTAGATCGGGCGGGGGATGGCCTTCAGTCAAGGAGATCAGAGCCGCGATCACCTCAGCCACTGCTGCTCGGCGGAGCGGCGGGGCCGCTTACGCATCGCAGACTGCGGACTCTTGACTAAGAGAAGGTTAAAGCCTTTATTCTGACCCCTCAACGCGACGGCGTGAGGAAGCGGGTGAAGGCCCCTGACCTCGCCGATTACCTCGAGTCGGAACCCGCTCAGCATGGCGCGTCTATGGGCCGTACCGGCTGGATCGGGTGGATGGCAGTATGGGGGAGCTCATCGGCAAGAGGCCGCATTTTCGAAACACGACCGAGGTCCACGTGTCGCTCGTTCTCGACATCGCCATGCGCCAAGAGGTGCGTGGCTCCCGGAATGTTCGATGGCGTGAGGGGTGCTGGGCTCTCGTTGAGGCTGCTATCCCGAGCTCGAATAGGAGGAACACTTTTATGGCGATTCTGGGTGCCGAGGTCGGCTTCGTCAGCACGGACCGGAAGCTCGTCGACTTCCTCGCTCAGGTCTTCGACCTCGAGGAGATCCCGGCGATCGAAGTCGACGGGGACCTCATGGACGAGCTCCCGGCTGCGCAACCGGCCGTCCAGTACCGCCTCCGGGCCCGTACAGGCCTCATTCTGAAAGTGACCGTACCCCAGGCGACGCCCAGCACTGCCAACATCACCGACCACGTCCTTGCCGGCACCGGCCTGCGCTACATGACGCTCTACGTCACGGACCTGAAGGGCGTCGTCACTCGGGCAAAGGAGCTGGGTGGCGTGATCGAGCAGGCACCCACCTCGGTGATGGGCTCATCGCTCGCGCTCATCAAGGACCCCGACGGCAACCTGTACGAGCTTGCCGAGATCCCCAGTTGAGGATACGGCTCCTCCGCACCAGCACGCAGCCGCCGGGTACCCGTGGCGTGGTGCCCAACTATCGAGGAGGAAGACGTCAGCCGACGAAGACGGGGAGCGTTTCCCAACCGCGAACTGTCGAGGTCGGAGCCATCCTGATGTTGTCGTAGTCGATCTCCCAGTCCGGGAACCGGTTCAGCACTTCCTGCAGCGCGACGCGGCCCTCCATCCGGGCGAGCGACGCACCCAGGCAGAAATGGATGCCGAACCCGAAAGTAAGGTGCTGCCCTTCGCTGCGTCGCGGGTTGAACCGATCGGGTTCCGTCCAGCGCTTCGGGTCACGGTTGGCCGAGCCGACCAGCAGCAGCATGGCGCTGCCCTCGGGCACTTTCGTCCCATGATATTCCAGGTCCTGCGCCACATAGCGGGCGAGGTGGGGACCCGTGGGCTCGAAGCGCAGCATCTCGTCGATGACGTTGGGGACAAGGTCTCGGTTCTCGTTGATGTCGCGCCGCTCGTCGGGATGCTCGCCCAGCACCTTGCCCAGCCAGCCGATCAGCCGGCCGGTGGTCTCGTTCCCCGCGCCCGCCACCACTGACACGTAGATGAGCACCTCTTCGCGGGTGAGCTTGCGCACTGCGCCGGTGTCGTCCTCGAACTCGATAGTCAGCAGGGCCGTCATCAGATCGTCCGACGGGTGACTCTCCCGCCAGTCGATGTATTCACTGAACATTTGGGCCATGGGCATCGCCTTGCTCCGCTCGGTTATGTCCATGGGCTTGCCCGGCTCGGTGCGCAGCTGGCGGTCGGCGAAGTCGCGCACGGCGTTTTGATCGGACTCGGGTATGCCCAGCAGCATGCCGATGACTCGCATCGGCATCTCGGTGCCGAGGTCCTTGACGAAGTCGAACTTCTCCTCCCCGACGAGTGGGTCGAGGCAAGACGCACAGTACGCCCGAGTCTGCTCTTGCAACGCGTTCATCTTCTTGGGCGTGAACACCCGCGACATGAGCTTTCGGTGCATGGAGTGCAGGGGTGGGTCCTCACCCAGGACGTTGCCGGGCGGACTCACCATGGAGGCCTTGATCATCTCGAGAATCGCTCCGTACCGGTGCGACAACGCGGCGTGGTTGGAGACCGCCCCTTCTACGTCAGCGTGGCGCGAAAGGGCCCAGAAGTCGTACTCCTCGTTGTAGTAGAGCGGCGCCTGCTCCCGCAGGCGGGCGTATACGGGGTACGGATCGGCGTTGATGTCGAGGTCGTACGGGTCGTAGTAGACACCACTCCCGGTCCTGGTCATGCCAGGCCTCCAACCGGTCCACCTACGGCCTCACGGTCCGCGTCGGCGTGACCTACCGTGACTGGAAAGAGGGCATGAACGAGGTTCTCCTCGATCGCCGGCAGGGCCGCCTCCGGACGTCCCCCCCATGCCGGCGTCGCTTCCGGTGTCGAAGCGGTACGGATCCCCCATATTGCAGCTCTCCTCTCACCCCTCAGCCACAGCCGGGTCACAAACAGTGTCGCAGTTGGATCGACCTGGCCACAATCCCCGCTAAGGCAACTGGCCATCGCGATATGCCTCATCGAACTCGGCGCTCCCTTCCATCCCCCCGCCCGTGGCCCGGGACAACCGCAGGACAGCGTAAAGACAGCGCCGGGTCAGGGTGGAACCCCGAAAGGGAGTTCGGTGCCGTCCGACCCGGCCACGCCATCACGGCGGCTTGCGCCGCTCCGGCCGACCGAGGTCTCGGCCCGGCGAACGCCCGGGGGAATGACCCCCGGTTCGGGCCGGTGAGCTGCATTGCGCCGTACCCGACTCGACCCACCTGCAGGTCCCTGCCGAGGGCGATGGTCGTCCGCGTTGTCGACGTCCCGATCATCGAGTGACGCGTTCGGGAGTGTCGCCCTGCACGGCTGCCAGGTCTACGTAGCGGTTCCCGGCCGCCTGCAGAGTGTCGAGCAGGTCGAAGTCAGCAGCATCGAGGCTCACCGAGATGGCGGCCACGTTCTCCTCCAGGTAGGGGCGGCGTCGGGTGCCCGGGATGGGGATCACGTCGTGGCCTTGGGCGATCACCCAGGCCAGGGCGACCTGGCCGGGGGTGCAGCCGTGCCGGGAGGCGACCGACTTGACCAGGTCCACCAAGCGCAGGTTGTGCTCGAAGTTGTCGCCTTGGAAACGGGGTTGGGCGCTACGGCGGAAGTCATCGTCAGCCAGGTCGCCCGGGGTGGAGATCGCTCCGGTCAGTAGCCCCCGCCCGAGTGGGCTGTAGGGAACCAGGCCCACGCCAAGCTCCCGGCAGGCAGGTACGACCTCGGTTTCGATGTCGCGGCTGAACAGGGACCACTCGGTCTGGACAGCCGCGATCGGGTGTACCGCAACCGCCCGGCGGATGGTCGCCGCCGAAGCTTCCGACAGGCCGAGGTGGCCGACTTTGCCCTCGGCGACCAGCTCAGCCATGGCGCCGACGGTCTCTTCGATCGGTACCTCAGGGTCGACCCGGTGCTGATAGTAGAGGTCGATGTGGTCCACCCCCAGCCGGCGCAACGACGCCTCGCAGGCCTGATGGACGTACTCGGGGCGGCCGTTCAACGATCGGGCCACTGGATCGACTCCCTGGCGGACGATGCCGAACTTGGTGGCTAGAACAACCTGGTCCCGGCGGTCTGCGATGGCCTTGCCGACCAGTTCCTCGTTGGCCCCGCGGCCGTACATGTCGGACGTGTCCAGGAACGTCACGCCGAGTTCGATCGCCCGACGGATGGTGGCGATCGACTCGGCGTCGTCACCGGCGGTAGCTCCATAGAAGTCGCTCATGCCCATGCAGCCGAGTCCCATTGCAGAGACGGTCAGACCGTTCGGTCGGCCCAGGGCGCGTGTCGCGAGAGTCATGCTTTATCTGCCTTTCACATCGGTTGGATCAGGGAGCGCAGGACCCGCCGTAGTAGGCGATCTTGTGCTCGATGGCGTCCAAGGCTGCTTCCAGCTCCTGGAGGCGAACACGGACGGTGCTGCGGTGGGTCTCCAGCAGGGCGAGCCGCTCGTCCTCGGTCGACGGCCCTCCGGCGACCAGGGCGAAGTAGCGCTGGATGTCCCGGATCGGCATCGCAGTTGCCCGCAATCGGCCGATGAACACGACCCGGTCGACGTCATGACTCGAAAAGCGGCGATGACCGCTGGCCTGGCGACCCAGGGCGAGGAGCCCGATCCGCTCGTAGTAGCGCAGTGTGTGGGCGGTCACGCCGGTTCGCTCCACCACTTCGGCGATGGTGTAGGTCTGTTCCTGGACGGCGATGGCGTTCACACCGGCCACCCTAAGACTTCGAGCGCGCTCTAAGTCAAGGGCTGATCCGGAGACACGCACGCCCCGGGGTCATCCCCTGCGACGTGCTCGCTTCGGGGCCCCAGGGGGCGGGCGACCGCGTCGGTGGCTCAGCGCATGCCCCGAGGCTGTACCAGGCGGCGGCTGTTCAGGAGGCGATGACCGCCACGGTGGTCCGGCCGCCGTCGACGTCGATCACGCTGCCGTGTACGAATACGGCCTCGTCGCTGGCCAGGTACACCGCGGCATTGGCGATGTCGCCAGGGGTCCCGCTGGCGCCGGCGGGGGTGCCAGCCATCATCCCCTCGGCCGGATGCCGGCCGGGGTCGCTTCCATCCGGATTGGGAGCGCGAATGACACCCGGCGAGATGGCGTTCACCCGAACGCCCGAAGGCCCGAACTCCGCGGCCCACGCCCTGGTCAGAGTCTCGATTGCGCCTTTGGTGGAACTGTAGAGCGCGCTCGAAATGCCGAGGCGCGCGATCCAGGAGCCCAGGTTGATGATCGCGCCACGACCGGCGTCAGCCATGGCCGGAGCGATGGCGCCGGTCAGGAAGTACGGCGCCTTGACGTTGACCGCGTATACCTGGTCGAAGGTCGCTTCGTCAGTGTCGGCGGTCGTCGATCGAGGGAAGATGCCGGCGTTGTTCACCAAAATGTCGATGCGGCCACCCAACGCCCGTGTCGCTTCGGTGGCCAGCTTCATCGCCGCCATCGGGGTGCCATCGAGGTCAGCCGCGACGAACTCCGCTCGGCCACCGCCGGCGCGGATCCGATCGACGACCTCAGCCCCCCGCTCGACGCTGCGACCGCTGACGACGACGTGCGCGCCCTCAGACCCGAAACCGATCGCAATCGCCCGGCCGATGTTGCTGGTGGCGCCGGTGACCAGCGCCGTCTTGCCTTCGAGTCGCGTGCCCATGGAGTCCCTTCGTCTGATGGATCCTGGAATGGACCGGCTAGTTCAGAACTCTAGTCATAAATGGACCATCAGGTCCAGAAACGCTACGCTAGCCCGGTGGCGACGACCAAGCTCACCCCCAAGGGGACGGCCACCCGTAATCGGATCGTGGCCACCGCGGCGGATCTGGTCCTGACCCGTGGCATCGGTGGCACCAGCCTGGACGACATCCGGGCCGAGACGGCGACCAGCAAGGGCCAGCTCTTTCACTACTTCCCAGGAGGAAAGACTGAGCTGGTCGCCGCCATCGCGTCATTTCAGGGCGAACGGGTGCTCGACGCGCAACGGCCGTACCTCGATTCCCTCGACACCTGGGACGCCTGGGAAGGTTGGCGCCGCGCCGTCCTCGCCCACTACGGCTCCCAGCACCATTGGGGCTGTCCGATCAGCGCGTTGGCCCGCGAGGTCATCGGCAACGATCCCGAACGGGCAAGGGAGCTTTCGGGGTACATGGATCGATGGCTCGGGTACCTGGAAGCCGGCCTCGGCCGCATGCGCTTCGTAGGCATCCTCCGACCCGATACCGAACCCGAGAAGCTCGCGCTGTCGACCTTCGCAGCACTTCAGGGCGGCCTCTTGCTGACCCAGACCATGCAATCCCTGAAACCCCTTGAAGCCGCGTTGGACGGCGCCCTCACGACCCTGCACGCGGTGGGTGCTCGGGACGTGTCCTGAGTCGGGTGGCAGTGCGCTCAGGCCGGCCGCAGTACCCGCCGATCGTCCCCTTTTTCGGCGCGGCGGTCTAGGGCTTGCCGCCCGGCGCCGATCAGCGTGTACGTCTTGGCTGCCTGGGATTCCGGGACGACCATCAGGCGGCGTCGTGGAAGAGGATGCCGAGAATGTAGCGCTGGCCCGAGCGCAGCAGGGACAGGCCGGGGCGGACCGGCCCGGCCGACCAGCCCCGCCGGGTCTGGATGGGCCGGTCCCGGGTGGTGAACACCAACCCTTGGAGGTACGGGAAGGTGGTGGAGGTGCCTCGGGATTGGGCCCGCCCGTTGCTCGACGAGGAGGAACTCGCCGCCGGTGTGGTCTCTGCCGGGCTCCGTGAGGTTGATGACTACCTGCAGGGGGAAGACCAGGTCGCCGTAGAGGTCGCGATGGAGCGGGTTGGCCAGGTACCGGTACTCGCCCTCGCCGAAGCGCCGCCGGGCCATGGTGATTTTCGAGCGGAACGCATCGTCGTGGTCGTGGTCTCCCCTGGCTCGTGGTCACGCTCGGTAGGCCCTCGGGGTGACCCGAGTCTGGCTTGGACGAAACGGCGGTGCGGGACGTCTGAGCGCGGGCAACGGTAACTCCCGTGGCCGCGGGAACTAGGGAACTTCCCTAGGGACTTCGGTCTGCCGACCGCCGATAGTTGTCCTACCAGCCCGAACGAGCGAGTTGAGAAAAGGAGTCAACAGACCATGAGCACGCACTATCAGACGTTGAAGAAGTCCAGCCCTTCGAGGGCTCTGACTGCAGCCATGGCGGTAGTGCTGACCTTGGCTGTCGTGTTGATCACCCTGGCCGCCACCCACGTTTTCGATCATCACACGGCCACGCCAACCGCGTCCCAGTCAGGTGGACAAGTGACCCCCAACGCCTCAGGGGGTAGTCATGTCACCCCCTCGGGACCCGGTTCCCACACTGTCACCCCATCCGCCTCCGTCAAGACCCTCCAGCAGGAGCTCGCCCAGCTCAACTATTACGAAGGGTCGATCGACGGGATCATGGGTCCCCAGACCGTACAGGCCATCCAGGATCTGCAACGGCAGGCTGGCCTACCCCAGACCGGGACCATGAACAGCGCCACCGAGGCCGCCTTGCACAACTACCTGATCCACGGCAACAACCAGATGAATCCCCCGCCCGATCCGTCCTCCAACCCCAAGCCGACCCCGACCCCCTCCTACTCGGCGACTGTCGCCACCCTGCAGAAGCAGCTCGCCCAGCTCAACTACTACGAAGGTCCGATCAATGGAATCGCCGGGTCACAGACCGCCCAGGCCATCACGTACCTCCAGCGTGACGCCGGACTCCCCCAGACGGGGCAGATGAACGCGGCCACCCAGGCTGCCCTCACCAACTACCT
Organism: uncultured Actinomycetota bacterium; assembly: GCA_963783945.1. GTDB lineage: Bacteria > Actinomycetota > Acidimicrobiia > Acidimicrobiales > Palsa-688 > CAWAPS01. Next base: position 1,000,586 of record CAWAPS010000032.1, on the reverse strand, counting down.
GGTCCATGGGAACAACCAGATGGCTGGTTAATGAGCAGCGATCGTCAAACCCGACAGCACCGGATGGCCCGCCCACAGGCGGGCCATCCCTCGGGAACAAGCTCATAACGCAAGTCACTCATGTCGGTAGGGACGTATTCTCCGTTCGGCCCCGCCGGCCCGGGAACCCTCGTCCTTCGGTGCCATCTCTGTGCCAATCCTCCCAAGCACGGCCAAGCCGCCCTAGGTACGCGACCAGAACCGGGCCCCGTCCAGGATTTCCTTTCTGTTCACCTCTTGGACTGCCGGCCGCTACTCGACCGTCCTAGCGTGTTCGTGTGGACACTTTCGTCGCGGACGTCTTCGTCGATCCGGCCGGCCCTGACGGGCTGGTGATCGGGTGGGAGTTGGAAGGCGAGCCGGCCGCAGTGGACGTGGCGATCGGGACCTCCGTTGACCACTTGGACCATAAGTATGAGGTCACGGTGCCGGCGGGAGAGACCTCGCTCCGGATGATGCGGCGACCCGGGGGCCGGCAGTTTGTTTCCGTGGCTCCCAACGGGGGTGGTTCCGCCGTGGTCGCAGCGGAACGAAGGATCCCATTCGAAAGTGTCACCAACTTTCGGGACCTGGGCGGGTACCGGACCCGGTCGGGGCGGCGGGTGCGGTGGGGCCAGCTGTTCCGGTCGGACGCCCTGCACGGGATGTCCGATGGCGACCGGGCCGCGTACAACCAGCTGGGACTGCGGGCCGTCTATGACCTGCGTCGCGAGGTCGAGTGCGCGGAGCGGCCCGACCCGGTGCCATCGCGGAATCTTCCGATCCTCTCTCGTCCGGCCGGTGACGAGACCCCGGTCACCCTCGGGGCGACCACCGGCGAGGACGGCGAACGGGTCCTGTTAGATATCTACATCGGCCACATCGACCACGCCGCGGCGCGGTTTGGGGAACTCCTGTCTGCCTTGGCCGAGGACGACGGCTTGCCTGCGGTGTTCCACTGCCACGCCGGCAAGGACCGGACCGGGTTGGCCGCCGCCCTTCTGCTCGAGGCGCTCGGTGTAGAGCGCGAGGCCATTCTCGATGACTACGAACTCACCGGGCGATACTGGCAACGAGCACAGCGGGATGAGACCTTCGAACGGCTCATGGATGCCGGTCTTCCCCCAGAGGCGGCCGCCGGGGTGCTGAGCGCACCTCGCTGGGTGTTGGCATCCGCTCTCGGGTACCTCGACCGTGAACACCAGGGCATCGAGAGCTACCTCACCGGGGTCGCTGCGATGCGCCCAGCCGACCTACGACGGCTCTCTGATCTGCTCCTCACTCCGTAACCTCGGCGGGGCCGGACACGCGTCGAGCACTTATGCGCTGATCGGCATGGGAGCGATAAGACCGGCCGGCTCCTATCAGTTCCGCCGCGATGAACTGTCAGCGGTAGGCATTGTTACTGGTGTGGTCACCCGCCAACCATCGGGCCAGGTCGTCTCTCGCGGTGCGACGACGTCCCTCGTTGATTTTTTCCGCGTCCGGGTGATCGACGGTGAACTCCAGGAGCAGGCCGTTCGGGTCGGTGATATAGAGCGACACGCAATACCCGTGATTGAGGACGAACGTGTCGGGTTCGTGGTAACCCGCTTGAGTGATCCGGTTCTTGATGCCGTCCTGGGTCTCCTGGTCGACCGCGAGCGCGATGTGGCGAAACGGCGTGAAATTGATATCGGTCTTGAACAACTTCTGGTCGTCGGGATTGGCGAACTGGAAGAACGCCAGGGCGCTGCCGTCGGCGAGCGCAAAGAAGGTGTGGCAGTACGTCCGTTCGGCGCCGAACAGAACATCGGATTCGGACCACGTGGCCACGAGAGGCATTCCGATGACGTCCTCGTAGAAACGTCGGGTGGCCTCCTGATCGTCGGTGACGAAGGCGTGATGGTGAAGACGGATGGGTCCAGGGACAGTCTGAGTCACGCGGTGGTCTCCATAGTGAGGTGTGACAGTGATTGTTTAACGTCGCCCGCCACGATAGGCAGGCACGACTCGGGAAAATCCTGCACGACGGTCGCTCCCCGGATGGCCAGCTCGTCGAGGAAGCGTGGCAGCTGGGCCATCGCGCCGGAGGCGATGTCGTGAAGAACAACTACGGTCCACGGCTGTCCGAACACGTCGGCCAGAGCCCGATCGACCCATCTCACGGGATCGTCCCAGTCGTGGGGAACGCTGTTCCACAATACGCAGGTGTAACCGTGCTCCTGCAGGTAACGTACTGCCGCCTGGCTGAAAACCCGGCGATCAAGCACCCCGCCCGCAGCATACGGGCGGAACAGCTTGGTGGCGCCGTCGAATTCCCTCCATCTCGGGGGCGAGATCTGCGATCTCCGCCTGCACCGCACCCGCGGCGTCGGCGGAGCCGCCGAGCAGGACCGTGTGGGTCGTGGTGTGGTGCCCGACCCAGTGTCCCCCGGCGGCCGCTCGCCCAGCCAACTCCCGGCCGCCAGTCTGGCGCAGGTGTGTGCCCACCACGAAGAAGGTGGCGCTCAGTCCCCGTCGAGCCAGCACGGCCAATACCTCTTCGGTGACATCAGGAGTCGGCCCGTTGTCGAAGGTCAAGGTCACCTTTGGCATCGCGCTCGTCGTACTGGCGGCTGACATTTCTCCCTCCCTCGAACCCGACTCCAGCCTACGCCCAGGCGACCCGATTGGCCGCGTGTCTCCCACCTGCCCGATCCAGGACGCCCCGAGGCCCATACGACCCAGCGCCCGGTGGTTCGGCACTTTACGATTGGGCAATGCCGTCACTCTATGAATTCGCAGGTGGCGAACAGGCTGTGCATCGCCTCGAACAGACGTTCTACAGCAGCGTGCTCAAAGACCCCTTGCTTCAGCCACTCTTCGGAACGGGCCAGCCCCAGCACGTCGATCACCTGACGGCCTTCACAGTGGAGTCCTTCGGCGGTCCCGACCGCTTCACCCGGGAGCTCGGGTTCGCCCACCTCATCAACGTCCATCGGGACCTTCGGATCACCGAAGTGCAGCGACAGAGGTTCGTCGACTTGTACATGGCTGCATTGGATGTGTCTGACCTGCCCGATGACGAGGATTTTCGAGAGGCGGTCCGATCGCACGTGGACTTCGGTTCAAAGGTCGCGATGCAGAACTCGAACGCGGAAACAGATGAGGGTCTTCATCCGCTGCGCGAAGTTCCGCGATGGACGTGGCCGGGTGACGACGAGGGGATCTGACAGAGAACGAGGTGCCCCGAACAGATGCGGTGAGGACCTGGTGCGAGCCTGGCCAAGGTCTCCCCGTCCCCATGCGCACCTGGGTCCACGAAGTCCAGTCCGCGTGAGGTCGAGGGCCCAGCCTTCGCGCCGGCGACCCTATCCCGGCAACCGCGCGACCTCGCTTGCGGGACGGGAAGCAGCCGACCTGGCTCGGGCCGCCGCCGGGTAGTGCCACCCGGCGAACCAACCGAGCGCCTCGACCCATGCTGATCGTTCCTCTCCATTTGGGGTGGGTCCCCGCCAGCCCATCGAGCTGCTCAACGTCCGCAACCGGGCTCGTAGGTCGGCCAAGCCTTCAGCGAGACCCTTTGGTGTCGGGGCGCCGGCGATGATGTGCGGGCGGCACGTGAGACCTCCTCCTCCGAAGCAGGCCGGGCAGGTCCTCGGCGACCATATCGACTCGTCCCGCATGAGCAGCTCGGTGAACCGCTCCCGCCGGTTGACCTGGTCCCGAGCTGCGACCAGGCGCGGCTCCGGTCGGCGGTCTGTGGGGATGCGAACGAAGTCGCAGGTGAAACAGTTGGCCCGGGCCCGGAGGCGGCGCGCGATGGTCGAGTCGCGAACCGCAGGGCGACGCACCGCGGCGACGGCCCGGCCGGTCAGGTCTTCGTAGAGAATGACGGTCCCGTGCAGGTCCCGGCGCAGGGCCGGTTCGGTGACCGCGGCAGCCCAGGCGTGGCGGGAACAGAACCCCCAGCTGTTCCACAGTTGGTGGCGCACGTCCGGATTCATGATGGAGCCGTCCTGAAACGCCCAGAGGTGTTTCACTTCCGCCGTCGTCAAGTTCAAGGTGACATGCGGGTCCACGGTGACGGCCGCCGGGTCGGTGTGCGCTGGCTTTCCGACCGGCATAGGCGTTCCTTCCGGGAAGGTCCCGTCAGCCCCGTGGTGAGCTTCGGCCGGAGTTCCGGCTCCGACGGGATCCAGCGCCGGCATGCGTGGCTCAAGATTCATGGTAACGCCCTTCGGCGGGTGCATATCAAGGGAGGCTCGCTGGGATAGACCGACGACTTCCTCTACCGACGGACGACCGCCAGTACGGGGGATGTGGAGACGGGGGATCGGCGGGCGCCGTGGTCGGCCGTGAAGTGATGAAGATTTAGCCAGGGCGCTTGTCAGGGCCGTTGGTGTCCTCGATGGTTCCACGCGGGACACGGCCTAACCCCGGGTTGTCCTTCACGCCATCGTGAACTATTGTCGTGATCGCTAAGTATCAACCGACGACAGGAGCACCTCGTGGACGACATCACCTTCGTACCGGCCCTCTCCTACCGCGACCCGAAGGCAGCACTCGACTGGCTGGCAAAGGCCTTCGACTTCGAGCTCACCATGGCCATCGACGGCCCCGACAACGACCCGTCGCAGTGCCACTACGAGATGGGCTACGAGGGGCGCGGCCGGGTGATGATCGGTGGCGAGTGGAACGAGTGGATGCGCAGCCCGGCGTCCGGTGATGGCCTCAACTCGTCGAGCGTCCACGTGGCCGTGACCCATGACATCGACGCCCATTGCGAACGAGCCCGTGCCGCCGGGGCGCGCATCGTCGTCGAGCCCGCCGATCAGTTCTACGGTGACCGGGTCTACCGGTGTGTCGACCCCGAAGGACACCACTGGACGTTCGCCACGCACGTGCGCGACGTCACGCGTGCCGAGGCCGAAGCCGCGATCGGAATGCCTATTCACGCTCCGAGCTGGCCATGAACCCGTCGTCGGCCGCGCTTCCCGAGCGCGACGGCGTCGATCTCACCCTTGCCGCGCTGGCCGACCCGGTACGCCGACGCTCCGTCGAGCTGCTCGCGACGCGGCCGCGCCGGGCAGGTGAGCTGGCCCAAGCGCTCGGAGTTTCCGCGCCGGTCATGAGCCGTCATCTCCGCGTGCTCCGGACCGCCGACCTGGTCGAGGAGGAGCACCCGCCCTTCGATGCCCGGGTGCGGGTGTACTCCCTCCGAGCCGCGTCCATGGGTGCGTTGAAGGCCTGGCTCGCCGATGCCGAGGCGGGTTGGATGCAGCAGCTCAGCGCGTTCAGGGACCATGTGGAACGGGCGTGAGCCGCTCGCGGGTGCTCGTCGCGTTACGGGTCGCGGCGCCCGCGGCGCGAACCTTCACCGCGTTTACGGGCGAGATCGGCGAGTGGTGGTGCCCGAACGGGCTGTTCCGTTTCACGGATCGGCCTGGCGGCCGCTTGGCGTTCGAACCCGATCCTCCCCAGCGGCTGGTTGAGATCGGCACGGACGGTGAACGCTTCGAGATCGGACCCGTAACCGTCTGGGACCCGCCGCACCGGCTCGTGTTCGGGTGGCGCCAGGCCGGGTTCCCTGCCGGCCGGTCGACCGAGGTCTCAGTCCGCTTCGATGCGGTGGACAACGGCACACGGGTGACCGTCGAGCACTCGGGCTGGGACGCGATCCCCCAGGACCACGCCGCCCGTCACGGATTCCCGCTGAGCCCGTTCCAGCATCGCCTCGCGGAGTGGTGGCAGGCGCTGCTGAGTTCGCTCGGCGCCCGACTCATGACCTGACCTGCTGCAAGTGACACCGGCAGGTCGGTCTGGCGTGCGAGCAACTCGACGGCCGGCGTTCCGGACTGTAGGTCGACGAGCCAGCCGTCAGGGTCAGTTCAACGCAGATTGGATTGATGGCGAAGGATCGACCCATGAAAGCGTGGGCGTCGGGGCGCGAAGCTATGCCTCGACGAGGATCACGAGGGTTTCGGGCAACACGCCGTCGTACGCCATTGCCTCGGACGCCCCCTCGCTCTTCATGGCGCTTGCGAAAGCGTCCATGTCGGCAACGTCCATGAGCAGCGCAACATGAGTCGGATTCTGCGGGTCGACGAATGTCCGGATGTTGGTGACACCGAGCGGCCCAAAAAACTCATCGCGCTTGGGCGACGAGAGCCAATGATCCTTGTCCCTGACATCGTGGTGACCGATGATCGTTGGCATAGTTCCTCCTCGGCGCTTGGGCCCGACGACGGTGCCGGGACCAGCGGGGGACGCTACACCTGCGTACTGCGCGCTTCTACCGGCAAAGTCACGACGACGCACATGAAATATGTGCCGATCCGGATTGCTATGAGTGGCAACGGCTGAGGAGGATAACGAAACCGACTGGCCGGGCGAGGCGAAGATCGCCGGACGAGCGAGCCCCGTCGGCCCGGTCACCGCGGCCGAGGAGAGTGAGCAACCTGACGGCGAGGTGTTCGTCGCCGACATCACCGAGATCGTGATACTGGACTCAACGCCGAAGCGACCAAACTGGTCGTTGATTCGTGGACGCCTGAGAGAGGACTGCGAAGGGTCGAGCGGGACTAGCCGGCGGGCGCTCCAACCGCCAGCATGGGGCTCATCCGTACCGGCCATTCGGCGCCTCTTGCCCCGGCAGGGATCGCGGTATTCGGCTCTGACCTTCTGAACAGGTGTCGGGCGCTACCCTCGTGTAGATGACCGGAGCGTTTGCAGCGGCCGCCGCTGTGGCGGTTGTCGCCATTTTGGCGTTAGTGCTGACCGTCCGCCGGGGGAAGCAGCGGCTGGCTGGCGAGAAGGTCCGCGTCGAGAATCTTGAAATGGAACTGCAGGAGGCGGTCACAGGCCACCAGCAGACCATGGAGGAACGCCGCCGGGCGCTGGCGGAGCGCAGGCAGGCCCAGGAAGACCTCCGGGAGGCTCACGATCGCGTTCTTGACGCCGAACACGCCCGAGGGGAGGCTGTGGAGCGGGCGGAGCGAGCCGAACGATCGCTGGCCGCCAGTTCAGACGATGACGCCTTGCTGGAGCTTGAGCGCTTGCGTGTCGAGCGGGAGTGGGGCGAGGTCACAGGCACCGCCGAGCCCCTCCCCGTACCGTGGGACGCCAGCTTGCAGGCGGCTATTGCCGTCGAGTTGGAAATCGTGCGGGAGGTGATAGGGGTTCCGACGAGAGTCGAGCTCTCGGGCCTATCCGGCGTGCCGACCCCACGGGCTACCGGGGCCGCGGCCCGCTTGACATCGGAGGTTATACGCACCCTGGCTAAGGTTGGTGAGGAACTGGCCGTCTCTTTCGATCCCGACGGGGCGTTGATCATCCGGGTGGCAACCATGAGACCGGACTTCGAACCGGACTTGGCCCCTTTCGGCCGCGTCGAGCGCGGCTCTCGGAGGAGATCTGTCCGTGCGGTCCATCACGGATGGCTTCGAAGCTCGGCTGTGCCTGCCCGTGCCGGCCGGGACTCCTCCGGAGTGACGCCACGTAGATCGCGGCGGTCCGCCTCCTAGGCATCATCCTCCTCCTGCCCATGGAGGGTCAAAGAACTCGGGGTCGCGGTCAACGACTCGGGGGCGCGCCCGAACCCCCCGCCACCCTCGTGGGTGGGGGTGGGCAGCCCGGTGAACGGAGGTGTTTGCCACTGCGGGCGTTCATTTGACAAGAGTGAAGGATCCCCGGTCGGCCCATCGGGCGAGAAGAACGTGTCGGGGTGGCCCGCCCGGCTGGAGTGTCAGGGCCGGGCGGGCTGTCCCGATTGTGGGGTCAGGTTCCCTTGTAGTTGAGAACCTGGCGCAGAGTGTGCAGGACCTCTACCAGGTCGGCCTGGTCGGCCATGACCTGGTCGATGTCCTTGTAGGCGCCGGGGATCTCGTCCACCAGGGCCTCGGCCCGTTCAGACAGCCATACCTTGCCGGCCATCTGGGCGGCCAGATCGGCACTGCTGAACAGCTTCTTGGCCTGGGTCCGGCTGTGCCGGCGTCCCGCCCCGTGAGAGCAGCTGTTCCAGCTGGCCGGGTTGCCTTTGCCCGAGACGATGTAGCTGTGGGTGCCCATCGAACCCGGGATCACGCCCAGGTCGCCCCGTTCGGCCTTGATCGCACCCTTACGGGTGATCCACAGCTGCCGGCCGGCATGGACCTCGGGCTGGGTGAAGTTGTGGTGGCAGTTGATCCGCCGGGTCTCGATGCCGAAACCAAGAAAGGAAAAGACCTCGCCCATGGCGCTGTCCATCATCTGGTCCCGGTTGGCCCGGGCGTAGTCCTGGGCCCAGACCATGTCAGCGATGTACGCCTCGAACTCGGCGGTCCCCTGAACGAAATACGCCAGGTCCATGTCCTCGAGGGAGATCATGGCGTCCTTGGCCAGCTTGCGGGCCTTGGCAATATGGGCCTGGGCCAACTGGTTGCCGATACCCCGGCTGCCCGAGTGCAGCACCACCCACACCCGGGACCGTTCGTCGACGCACAGCTCGAAGAAATGGTTGCCCGAGCCCAAGGTGCCGAACTGCTTTAGCACCTTGGCGACGCGATCACCGGCCAGGTCAGTAGCCGGCCGGTTCACCGCCAGCCACCGCTCCGCGTTGGCCGCCACCCGATTGTGACCCTTGCCGACCCCAGCCGGTATGGCCGACTCGATCCGGGCGAGCAGCGGCTCGAGAGAGTCCGGCAGTTGGTTCTCGGTGACCGCAAGCTCGGCCGCGACCATGCCGCAGCCGATGTCCACGCCGACCGCCGAGGGGATAACCGCCCTGGTGGTAGGGATCACCGAACCGACCGTGGCGCCTATACCAACATGGGCGTCGGGCATAAGAGCCACATGGCCTTCGACGATCGGCAGCCGGGCCGTCTTCTCCGCCTGGCGGATGGTGCCCGGGTCAATGTCGCTGCCCCAGGACATGAGCTTGTCGTTGATAGTGGTGGGCATGTCACCCCCTCCTCCGTCACATAGTTACGGTCAGTGAACTGTTATTGGATGGAACAGTGCGGCCGGAGGGAATCGAACCCTCATCGCGAGCTTCGCGAGCTCCCATCTTCCCCGTTTGGACGACGACCATGAAAAGGTCTGGTCTGTGCACCGGGTAAAGCGCGACCGGTACGGGCGCTGACTCGGCCGGCATCCAGCGGGTCTTCTGTCCTCCTTCTCCCATTGGGTGGAACGACCTCGAGCACAAGAGGTCAGTTGCGACCACAGGAACCACGCCCCTCGTTACTGATGCTGCCGGGGCTACAGAGGGAGGCTTGCGAGCTACCGGGAGACCAAGACACGCCTGCCGGTGTTGGCGGGATTCCGTCGTCCCAGCAATTGCTCGTGATCTAACGCTTGGGTAGCCGGGCCCGCAACCGCGCCGTAGCTCAACGAGGCTGACCCTCGGAGCGTTACGTGGACGACGAGCTTGCGTGGCATAGGGCGATGATGATGATTCATCACCTCAGCCCTGTCAATGGATTTTGCCCGACGGGCGTCGACAACTCGGCCAGGTCCGCCCACAGGCGGTCCAGCACCCTATGACCGAGCCGGAAATAGCGTTTGGATACCAACACGTGGGACTGCGGAGTCATCGTCATGCGGGCGAATTCCCTCGTAGACCGGCCAAAGCTCCACCACGACCGGAGTCCAGTGCAGGGTGGTCAAGCGACGCACCCTTCCCTTCATGGTCCACCCGGCCACCACGTCACCTTCCGGTCGTGCGAGCTGAAGCCGGTGTTCCACGGTCACCACACCGGCCTTGTCCGCCTCCACCCATCGGGCGTCGAGAGCGGCTACCAGGCTGCCCCGGCGCAGCGGGACCAGGCAGTCGAAGACCGGAGAAAGCCGCGGGGTCGTGCCTCCGATCGGCGCCGAAGGCTCCGGAGGACCCCGAGAAGACCCGGTGGCCCGTCGGTGCGCTGTCGAGAAATCACCGACCAGGCGACGCAACTCCCGATGCCTCTGGGGAACGGGCTCGGTCAGGTACGGGTTCTGGTTTCCGTACACAGTCTGATCGGGCCAACGTCGCAACACTACCTTCGATGATGGACCTCCCCGAGCCGGCGCACAAGGCCCACCCGGTCTGAGGACGCTCCCCGTCGGGCCGGCTGAGCCTGCGGCCGCGACGTGACGCGGTGGACATTCCCTGACGACTTCAGCCCGTTGGGGCGTTTGTGTAGCCTGGGCTAAAGATGCACGCGTCGGGCTCTACGCCTGAGGACGAGCCCGGTGAGTCGCCTGCGAATCGATCGAATCGGGAGGGTGAGATGGAGTCATTGATCGTGGTATCGGGTGATTCGCATGCCGGTCCCCCACCGGAAGTGTGGCCGGAGTACGTCGAGGCGAGGTACCACGACCTGCTACCCGCGATGTACGAGGATAACGAACGGTTCAAGCAGCTGTTCGGACTGTTTGCCAACTTCTCTCCCGAGGCCCTGGAGGTGATGGATACCGCCGGAGTGTGGGCGGCGGGCGGGTACGAGGGAGCCTGGGACGTCGAGCGGCGCCTGGTCGAGATGGATCGAGAGGGTATTGCGGCCGAACTCGTCTACCCGGGCGATCAGCGGGCGCTCATCCCACTGGCCCCGCATCTTCGCAAGCTTCCACAGGACGCAGTCGCCGCGGGAACGCGCGCATACAACCGCTGGGCCGCGGACACCTTCGGCGCCTCCAGTGATCGGTTCTTGCTCGTCGGCGATCCCGCGAGTGGCGTTGACATCGATGACATGGTGGCGGAGGTCGACTGGATGGCCGACCACGGCTTCATCGGTGCGTACCCCGGGTTCTGGGACCGTCCTGACCTGCCGGTCCTCTACGACCCGTACTTCGACCCGTTTTGGTCTCGCTGCGCGGATCACGGCTTGGCGATCGTGATCCATGCCGGGCTCGGCACGACCCAGAGCGAGCTCGTCGCCACGGTCGACGCGCTGCGAGCAGCGATGGAGGCCGCGGGTCGCAATGACCTGCTGGCGGAAATCGTGAACAACGGCGACCGCTTCTTTCGGGACCTACGCCCGCGGCGGGCGATGTGGCGGCTTATGCTCGGCGGGGTGTTCGACCGTCATCCGAGGCTGAAGCTGGTGATGACTGAGGTCAGAGGGGACTGGCTACCCGACACCCTTCAACACCTCGACGCGGAGTTCGAGGAGGCCCGGCGGGATCTGCCTGCAAGGCGCAAGCCCAGTGAGTATTGGCATGATAACTGCCTGGTAGCGCTGTCTTTCGTGCACAAGGTCGAGGTCACCATGCGCCAGGAGATAGGTATCGAGACGATCTGCTTCGGGCGTGACTACCCACACGCCGAGGGAACCTGGCCGAATACCGCTGATTGGCTGAGCGACGCGTTCGCGGGAGTGCCCGACGACGAGTTGCGGCTGATGCTCGGTGAGAACGCGGTACGGGTGCTGGGCCTCGAGCGGTCGAGTCTGGCCGCTGTGGCCGAACGCATTGGCCCGACGCTGGGAGAGATCACTGGGCGCCGGCCCCCGCTCGACCCGCGGCTCATCGCCAATTGGGACGCGTGCAGTGGCTACCTGAAGCGGCGCGAGCAGTTCGACCCCGACGGTATCGACGAGCCCCTGCGCGTCGACATCGCCCACGCCGCATCCATGAGATGACCCTCGAACACGTTGGCTAGAACCCTAAATTCGGGTGGACGACCGGAGTTGGTGGTTGTCGCCCTAGCCATCGAACAGATGTTCGGATATAGTCGGGCACGTGACGACGGCCCGAACTCCGGACCTCCGATGGCGGCTGGCGGACGCAACGGACAACACTGTCCCGGAGGTGCTGTTCGCCGCTGATGACCTGGTCGAGCGGCACGTCGGCCGAGGCGAATTCCGGGGGATGGAGTTCCTGCATGTCAACGCCCGGTCGATCATCAACGAAGTGCCGAAGGCATCCCGCGTCCCGTTCCGCCACACCATCAACGTCTACCGCGGCTGCAGTCACGCCTGCACGTACTGCTTCGCCCGTCCGACGCACGAGTACCTCGGGCTCAATACCGGCGAGGACTTCGAGCGGCGCATCGTGGTCAAGGTCAACGCCGTCGAGCTTCTGCGCGTCGAGCTCTCCGCCCGGAGGTGGGCCGGGCACCACATCGCCATGGGTACTAACACTGATCATGCTGATCTGGCCCCACCGGGAGCCATTTCGCTGATCTGAATTGGCCCCACCCCCAACCCACTGTCCCTACGTTGCGTGGTTGCTGATGGCCACGGACAAGGGAGAAGGAGATGTCGAGGGTGGAGCTGTATGAAGCGTATCCGCAAGGACAATCGAGATGAGGGTCTGAGCATTCGTGCTTTGGCCGAGAAGTACCGGGTGCACCGTCGCACGGTGCGCGAGGCGTTGGCTTCGGCGGTGCCGCCGGAGCGTAAGACGCCTGAGCGGGACTCGCCGGCGTTGGGCCCGTGGGTGGTGATCATCCGGTCGTGGCTGGTCGCGGACCGCCATGTGCCGCGCAAGCAGCGTCACACGGCCCGGCGGGTGTGGCAGCGTCTGAGCGGCCGAGTACGGCGCTGTGGTGGCGGAGTCGACGGTGCGGGCTTTTGTGGCCCAGGTGAACCTCGAGCTGGATAACACGCTGTGGGCGGTGACGGTCCCCCAGACGCACGGTCCGGGCGAGGAGGCCGAATGCGATTTCGGGGAGTTCATGGCCTTCATCGAGGGGGTGTTGGTGAAGTGCTGGATGTTCTGCCTGCGCTTGAGCCATTCGGGCCGCGGGTTTCATGTGGCGTTTTGTCATCAGGCTCAGGAGGCGTTCTTCGAGGGGCACGCGTTGGCGTTCGCTCATTTCGGTGGGGTGCCGACCCGGATCCGTTACGACAATCTTGAAAGCGGCGGTGGCCAAGGTGCTTTTCGGCCGGGACCGGCTGGAGAACGAGCGGTTCGTGGCCTTGCGGTCGCATTACGGGTTCGACAGTTTCTATTGCCGGCCGGGCATCGAGGGCGCGCATGAGAAGGGCGGCGTGGAGGGCGAGGTGGGCAGATTCCGTCGTCGTCATCTGGTGCCGGTGCCTCGGGTGGCGGATCTGGCCGAGCTCAACGAGCTGATCGCGGCCGGTGACCGTATCGACGACGACCGTCACATCGGCCGGCGGCCCGACACCGTCGGGGTGGCGGCCGGCGGCCGAGGTGGCGTGGCTGGCGGCGCTGCCGGAGATGCCCTTCGACACTGCCGCCGATCCTGGCGGCGGTCAAGGTCGACACCAAAGGCCGGGTCTGTGTGCGCCAAAGCTTCTACTCGGTCCCGGTCGGCCTGGCTCGGCGCCGGGTGACGGTCCGCTTGGGCGCCCGATCCCTGGAGGTGATCGCGGACGGCAAGATGGTCGCCTGCCACCAGCGCAGCTTGCATAAGGGCACCGAGGATCTGGTGTTGGACCACTATCTGGAGATCCTGGTCCGCAAGCCCGGCGCCCTGCCCGGCTCCACCGCGCTGGCCCAAGCCCGCGCCGTGGGGGCGTTCACGCAGACCCACGAACGGTTCTGGGCGCAGGCTCGGCGCAGGCTGGGTGATGGGGCCGGCACCCGGGCGCTGATCGCGGTGCTTGCTGTTGCAGCGTCGCCTGGCCGCAGCGGTGGTGGCCGAGGCCATGAACGCCGGCGTTGGCCATCGGCAGCGTCGACGCCGAGGTGGTGGCCATCGAAGCTCGCCGCATCGACGCCCGCCGCCCGCCCGCGCGCGGTGGTCCCCATCGGCGCCGGCGCCCGCGATGTGCGGCCCGCGCCCCGCCTGGACCGCTACGACGCCCTGCTGGCCGCGGGGAGCGACCGGTGAGCGCCCCTATGGCGTTGAGCGAACCGGCCGCCGAGGCGGCCATCGGCGCCGCTTGCCGAGCGTTGCACCTGCCCACGGTGCGCGCAGAAGCCGGCCCGCTCGCTGACGCCGCGGCCAAAGAACGGGTCACCCACCGGGCTTATCTGGCCGAGGTGCTCTCCGCTGAGGTCGACCAACGCGACGGGCGCCGCCGGGCCCGCCGGCTCATGGAAGCCCGCTTCCCGCGCCTCAAGCGCCTCGAGGACTTCGACCTCACCGTCGCTGCCCACATCAACCCGGCCACCCTGGCCGCCCTGGCCAAAGGGGCGTGGATCGACGCCGGCCAACCAGTCGTGCTCATCGGCGATTCCGGCACCGGCAAAAGCCATCTCCTCATCGGCCTCGGCGTGGCCGCCTGCGAAGCAGGCCGCCGGGTGCGTTACGTCACCTGCGCTCAGCTGGTCAACGAGCTAGCCGAAGCCGCCGACGAGCGAATCCTGTCCAAAGTCGTCGGCCGTTACGGACGACTAGACCTGCTCCTCGTTGACGAGCTCGGCTATGTCAGCGTCGACCCCCGCGGCGCCGAACTGTCTGTTCCAAGTGTTGACCGAACGAGAAGAACGCGCGTCGGTGGCGGCGGCCAGCAACCATCCCTTCAGCGAATGGGGCAAACCTTCACCGACCCCCGCCTCGCCGCCGCGGTCGTGGACCGCTTGACCTTCCACGCCCACATCATCGAGACCGGCACCGACAGCTACAATCCGTACCAGCGGTGCGAGGGCAAGTACCACCTTACCCAAGGGGCCATCCGGGTGCTGGCCGAGGCGGCCAATCCGTTTTCGATCCTCACCAAGTCCACGCTGATCCTGCGCGACCTCGACATCCTGGCCGCAGCAGCCCGGCGCACCGAGGTGGGCGTCAACCTCTCGATCGGGACTCTGGACGAGGAGGTGTGGAGGCTGACCGAGCCGGGTACTCCGTCCCCGCGCCGGCGGTTGGAGGCGGTGCGTCGCCTCAACGAGGCCGGCGTCGACTGCGGCGTGCTCGTGGCTCCGATTATTCCCGGTCTCTCGGACCGACCCGAGCAGGTCGACGACGTGGTGGCAGCATGCGTGGGGGCGGGCGCCGTCTCGATCTCGTCGGTGGCCCTACATCTGCGACGGGGCGTCCGCGAGCACTATCTGGGGTGGCTTGCCGGCGCCCGTCCCGACCTGGTGGACGAGTACCGCCGCCGTTACCGGAAGTCGTATCTGGCGGCCGAGGAGCAGGGGGCGCTGGCCGCACGGGTGCGGTCCTCGGCGGCGCGGGCCAGGAGGCAGGCGGGGATCAGTCCGGTTGGCCCGTCCCGCCCACGATCCGCCCCGACTACCGCGCCGGCCCGCCCCCCGGCGACCCAGTTGCACCTCGAGGTGTGACCTGCTGGGTCACCACACATGCAGAGCCCGACTCGCTAATCGAATTCTCGCCCTGCGCGAGGCGCGGCGGCGGTGCGCCTAGGTGGCGTCGTGGCGGTAGCCGCGGTGAGTCGATTCGCTTCTCTCTTGGACGGGCTGGCCCGTGACTTCTTGTTCGATCCGGAGTTTGCCACGATGGCTCGGAAAGATCTGGCCAGCGGCCACCCTCCCGCGTTGCCGAGTCGCAGGGACTACTTGATGTCCGGGAGCTTCCCGTCAACACCAGTATCGACGGAGCTCACCGTCGCCGGCCGCCGTACTTCGTTAGCCTCTGATTGATGACGTGATTGATCTGCTTCCCTTTTTCGGAACCCTTCTTCTGGTGTAGGTACTCGATATCCGTGGGTCTCTGGCTGGTCTTGAAGTGGACGTGCACGACCCAGGAGCACCACTTGTACCGACCGGGTTTGTCGGGCTCGGTTCCTAGACGCGAACCGAGTACTCACGAGAGAATGGAGCGAACTTTGCGCCAGATTTCTCTTGCTTCTCGAAGTTAGTTCGGTACGTATCGTTGTGCACCAGCTCGAGCCGGTTCTGAGCCAAGGCCTGGTAGAGGTAGTCAAGCTGTTGACCTCTAGGTATCTGGGCTGCGGCCAGGCCAAAACTACCCGCCAGCTGGGGGCACCACAACGGGCTCGGTCGGGCGAGTTAGGTACTTGCTGATGGGAAGGTTCGCGGAGGGGCATCGGTGAGAGGGCTTGCCTTCCTGGCCGGCCGCACAGCGGTACAAGCTGTCGCACCAAGGGTCGAGGAATGCGCCCAGACCTCTACATCGATGCGTTCGGTTCGACTAGCGTCGTGGGCGTCGACCAGGGTGACGCCCTTGGGCGATAGAGGACGTGTGGTCGTAGGGGGTTGCCCACGTCGACATTGATCGGAACGCAACTCGACGGGGGCGGTCACCACAGAATTTTCGCGGAGCGCGTCGGCTCAGTCAATGGGCGAGCAATAGAGTTGAACGGCCCTCAGTGCCGGTCGCTCCAATGCCCACACAAAGTTCATACCTTGCAGCTGTCCCATTAGGTCGGGCTCGCATGGCCACACGTAGCGAAGTGGTTGAGAAGTATGCATGTGGTGTGGCTCGAGGTCGGCCACGGTGTGCGGCGAACTCGGTTACGATTGCTCAGGACAGGAGGTGTGGGATGCAGTCGACAGAGCCCGCCGTTCGGGTCACGTCCGACGACCCTCGGTATCGGACTCTGGCGGCCGGCTTCAACCAGCGGTGGGTCGGGCACCCCAGGTACGTCGAGGTGGTGGCGGATGTCGACCAGATCGTGGAGGCGGTTCAGCGTTGCGTCGACGAGGGTCTGCGCCCCACCGTGCGCAGTGGTGGCCACTGTTACGAAGGCTGGTCTTCGCTCACCGACGGGGTGATCATCGACGTCTCCTTGATGCAGGCGGCGGGGAGAGACGCAGAGACCGGCTGGTATTTCCTGGAAACGGGCTGTACCAACTGGGATGTCTACAATCAGCTTTACCGCCGCTACGGAGTCACTCTGCCCGCTGGTTCGTGCTACTCAGTCGGCGCGGGCGGACATATCTGTGGTGGCGGCTACGGGTTGTTGTCGCGCCTGCACGGTCTGACCGTCGACTGGCTGCAGGCGGTGGAGGTGGTCTGCGTCGGGGACGACCGGCGCGCTCGCCTCGTTCGGGCGACTCGGGATGCAGATAGCCAGGACGAGCAAGATCTGTTCTGGGCGCACACCGGGGGTGGAGGTGGCAACTTCGGTGTCATCACCAAGTACTTTTTCAAGGACCTCCCGCCTGGACCCAGCGAGGCGTGGCTGGCCAGCGTGGCCTGGGAATGGTCGGACCTGGTCAAGCAGCCCGACAGCTTCCGTCAACTATTACGTAACTTCGGGCGCTTCTTCGAGGAGCACAGCGCACCGGGGAGTCCATACTCGAGCCTCTTTGCCCTGTTCCATCTGACGCGCTTGGCTGCCGGCCAGATCGTTCTCACCGTGCAGAACGCAGGTCCTGACCGTGCCCCGGTCGAGGACTTCCTTCAAGCCGTGGAGGCCAACGTCGACCCGACGAGGCTGAGAAGCGTGGTACCGCGCGTAGCTGCCGGCTGGCACCACTACATCCCCGTGTCGACCAGCGCCCGCCGGATGCCATGGCTGGAGGTCACTCAGACCCTGAACGGGTCGGGCGCCAACCAGCGCGGCAAGTACAAGTCCGCTTACATGAAACGCGCCTTTCCCGATAGTCAGCTCGAGACCATCTGGAAGTGGCTCACCGTCGACAGCTCTGAATACCCGCCCAACAAGAGTGCCCTGCTTCAGGTCGACTCCTACGGCTGTAAGATCAACGAAGTCGGACCACAGGCAACCGCCGTGCCGCAGCGCTCCTCGATCCTGAAGCTCCAGTACCAGACCTACTGGAGCAATCCCGGGCAGGATGACGACAACCTCCGCTGGATCAGGGACTTCTACTCCGACATGTACGGTACCGATGGCCCCGTGCCTGACGAGGTTGTCGACGGCTGCTATGTGAACTACTGCGACTCCGACCTCGGCAATTGGGCGGACCTCTATTACCAGCAGAACTATTCACGTCTTCAACGAGCAAAGGTGACTTGGGACCGAAACAACATCTTCAACCACGCACAGTCGATCCAGCCGCCTCGGTAACACTACGGCATACCGCGAATGTTCTACAGGAGTGCGTCAGTCTCGAGCGGCTTCTGGCTCACGGGGCTCGTTTACCCAGACGCTGAAGAGTGGCAACCCGAACAGCTCCGTGTGCCCCGCTCGGTGTCGGGTGAAGTCGGATGTACGCCCGGCCAGCGCTATGGCCGCGTACGGATGGTCGAAGAAGAGACGCGCCGTTCGCCGGAGCCCCTTTTCCTCGGCCCGCCTGAACGCCGCGGCGGCGCGGACCCCGAGCGCGGTGATCGCGGCGGCTTCGAAGCCTTTCGAGGTGTATGAGGCAATGGCGGACTGGACGGCGCGGTATTCGTCGCCCGTTTGATTAGGCCCGATCAGCTTGAGGAGCGCGCCCAGTGCTGGCGCCACTCCGAACTGTTTGGACCTTTGCAGGTCCAACTCGCTCTGGACCGACCAGTCGACCAGCATCGCGTCGGCGATGGACTCCGAACGATCACCGGCGGTGTGGGAGGCGATCTCGTCTTCAAGGATCTCCCATGAATGGCCCTGGCCGAGGGGTAGATCGAACAGCGAACGTCGAGCCTCGATGAGCGCGTCGGCCCGACAGCGGCGCCCAATCTCGTAGCCCGCTTCGAAAACGAGGTGACGGTCGACAGCGGGATCGGCGGCGACCGAGAGCACCACCAGACCCTCACTGGCGGCGGCGAAGTGGACGGCCACGACGCCAGCGGCCTCCGTTTGCGCCAGCATCAGGGGGAGCACAGGGGCACGGTCGACGAGCACGTGATCGACTCGCCCGGACCATGGGCTGGAGGTTCTCACGTGTTCGGCTGCCGGAGCGATCACAAATGGTCGTTGCCAGGTGACCTTCGTGGCCAAGGCGGAGGCGAGGATCACGCGGGTAAGGTCAGTGATTTCGAGGGGGAACCGCTTGATCAGCCCAGAAGTGCGGCCGGCAGCCCAGGCGTCGGCGTCTGCCTGACTGGGAATCGGGCCGCGCTCGACACTGCGCGGCAGGCCGGCGCTCCACTCAACCAGGGGAGTGGTGCGGTCAGAGTTACTCGCCCACAAGGCCAAGGCACTTCGCAGTGCGGGCGTGGGCGTTTCCAGAAACTGGGCTAGGAGGGACGCGGCGTGGGACGCCGAGCAGCCCAACACATCCTCCAGCCCCTCCAGATCGGAGCCGACAGCAGCGGTGACACAAGCAGCAAGGAGTAGCCAGATCCCCAGCGGAGATGAAACCGAGCCGTTCTGGTGCTGCTCGAGCACCGCCGGGGTCACCCGCCGGCAGTAAACGTCGACAAGCGCGGCGAGATTCTGCGGCGCTTCAATGGACTTGGTGGACATAGGGCCAGTCTTGCAGTGTGGTCGGCGTACCACTACCCCGGACCGGCACTGACGTGGGCGCTGAGTGACCGCGTCGTGATCAAAGGTATGGCGACAACCGCGGAGCCATGGGGGGATTCGCTTCGTCAGTTATGGTTCGGGCGGCCTGCATTCAAATTGGATTGGCCAAGCATCCACGTTGCGTCGAGGGCGCAGAGAGGCGGTGCCTTATGGCACTCGGCATTCTGGGAATCGCAGGACGACTTCGAGGCTTTTGGACCGACCTCGATTCCAATTCTCTACCAACTCGGCGTTGGCCTCAAGGAGCCCATGATCGCCTCGGTTCATAACGTAATTACTGGCTAGACACTCGAGCGAGTGGCTGGTTGACAGCAGCTGTCCGGTGGAGCTCAGTTTCGGGGTGGATCCGAAGCAGGCTCCCGGCCTGTGTATGCGAGGAGTTTGTCCTGGGGGGAGGCGTCTGGTGCGGTCGCGACCGCCGGTTTAAACACGCCTTTGCGCTGGTCGTCGCTGAAGCGGCCGTGGATCATCTGATAGGCAACGGCGGGCAGACCTTCGGGCATGGTCGGGTCCTGACCGGTGGCCTTGGCGAGATCCCAACCGTGCAGGAGTTGGTCAGCGCACGCGATTCCTAGTACCGGTCCGGTCTGCTCGATCACCCCCGGTTCGCTGAAGGCTCGCATGAGGTCGGATCGGGACTGCTCGAACGTAGCGATAGGATCGTCGCCGAGTAAGTTGGGTGGCGTCGGAGACGGCGGTGAAACGTCCTCACCGCGCGCCGTGCCGGTGAAGTACCGCTGGGTGTCGAGCATGTGGTTCAACAGGGTTCGTACATTCCACTCGTCGCACGGCGTCGGCCCGTCTAACTTTGTCGTCGCACCTTGCACCTTCGCCGCGGTCCAGCCGCTCGCCCGGTCGTAAAGGTCCAACAAGTCCGTCAAGTTGGTCTCTGACACGAACCCACCTCCTTACTGACTGTCCAAGGGTATTTCTACCCCGAGCGTCCCAGAGACAATCGAGCAGTGTGGACTTCCTCGGCGGAGTGTGCACGACGACTCGCCCCGGTAAGACTGCGCAGTGTCGCGCCGACATGCCTCCGGGGGGGTAGCAAGAAAGCGCGACCCGCTCCGGTTAGGGTGACGCCGTGGTCAATGGGTCGGGGACTGATGGAGCTGGGATCCCCGGGGACGGCGATCCCATGAACGAACGGAAGCCTGGGCTGACCGTGCACGTGCTGCGGGTGACCCTGTTAGACGTGTCGCCGCTGGTGTGGCGCCTGCTGCGAGTGCCGAGTGCCGTCAGGCTCTCCGTTCTACACGTGGTGCTCCAAGTGGCTATGGGCTGGGAGGACCGTCATCTGCACCAATGGCGGGTCGGAGACGACGTCTACGCCTCCGCCGACGAAGAGGACTGGGGCGAGGACCTGGCCGACGAGGCGACCGCCGTGCTCGGAGAGATCGCCGGTGTCGATTCGGCCTTTCGATATGACTACGACCTCGGCGACGGCTGGGAGCACCTGGTCGAGGTGGTCGCGATCGAGGTCTACGACGGGACTGTTCCACCGGTCGCAGTTCTCGACGGGGCGCGCTCGGCCCCTCCGGAGGACTCCGGGGGCCCCGAAGGCTATGAGCACCTCCTCGACGCCCTGGATGACCCAGCCGACGAGGACCACGAGGAGCTCGTTGCCCTGGTTGGGGACGGATTCGACCCGGACCGCTTCAACCGCGGCGAGGTCAACCGTCGGCTCGAGGTGTTTTGGCGTACCTGATCGCTGCTTTAAATGGGCGTCCAGAACGACTCTCGGCCACAGCCGCACGGGTTCGAGTACGCCGAGGGCGACCGCCCTCGAAGGTTTGGGAGGTCAAAGGAAGTCGATCCGGTCCGCATCAACGCGGTGGGCGCTCGTCCACATGTCATGGCGGCGGTGAGCTTTCACTGGCTCGCTGCTGGGCTTGCAGCTCTATGGTCTGGCCAAGCATCAACAGACCAGCGGCAATCACGTCGGTGACCACGAAGGCGGATATCACGTCCTCGGTCAGGAAAGACGTGCCCGCCGGCAGATGGCAGACCTGGGCAACCTTCAGCCGTCCCTGGAGTTCGGGGTCGAGCTCCTCCTCCAACTGCTTCAGCGCCCGCTCCAATTTCGCGAAGGAGGCGTAGCGAAGCCCAAAGTGGGTGACCGACTCGGGCTGGTCTTCGCGCTGTGCGCCGTAAGTGGCGAAGGCCCTGGCCAGTGCTTCTCTCTCGCCCAGGGCCCCGCGCAGCTCCTGTTCTAATTGCCACTGTGCCGGAGTGACCTCCGCGGCATATATGACATTGTTCACGAGGTCGTCCTGGTCCGGTTCTACGTGGATCACGAGCCCCTCGTTCCCCTGGCCGAAGGTGGTGTCGGATACCCGGCAGCCCAACGCCTGGTAGACCTTGACCGCCAAGTGCTGCTCTCCTGGCTGGTAGAACGTCGCCACATGATTCACCATCCGCCCCGCATAGTCGACGAGTTGGCTCACGGCATCCCTCCTCAAACTTTGGTTACCCAGGTCTGATTCGCCCACATTAGGGCGTCCCACCAGATGGGCGGCCTCGGCCCGCCGAAGCGCGCTCTGCAGGTCTGCCGCGGGACTCGAACGCGCGCTGACTTGATCGAGGACCTCTTGGCCGACGCAGCAGCCCAGGTTGCCGGAGCGGTTTGCGTTTGGTGGTGCTAGTCTGGGTGGGTTCGACAGGGGTGATTAGGACTCCTGGCGTTGCTCCTGCCCCCGGTGACGCGTGTTAACCGTTACCTCCGGAGGCGGATCGTGCCAGCATCCATCGTTGCCGGGCCGGCGAGCGACTATCGCGAGCTGGCCAGTCAGGTCCGCTCGGCCGGGCTGTTGGAGCGGCGGGCGGGCTGGTACGCGGCCCGCATGGCGCTGACCGTGGCCGGTTTGGCTGCCGGGTGGGTGGCGCTGTTCGCCCTGGGTGATTCGTGGGCGGCGCTGGCGGTGGCGGTGTTTCTGGCTTTGTTGTTCACCCAGGTGGACTTCGTGGCCCATGATGCCGGCCACCAGCAGATATTCGAGTCTCGGTGGGCCAACCGGCTGGTCGGGTTGGCGGCGGGCAACGTGGGGACGGGTCTGAGTTTTGGATGGTGGGTGCCCAAGCACAACGCGCATCACGCTCATCCCAACGTGGTCGGCCAGGATCCTGATATCGGGGCTGGCCGCCTGGCTTTGATCTTCACCGCCGAGGGGGCCCGCAGCCGCCGCGGGGTCGGGCGGGTCCTGGCCCGCTATCAGGCGTGGTTGTTCTTCCCGTTGTTGCTGCTCGAAGGGGCCGGGTTGCACATCTCGGGTGTCGATGCTCTGCTGCGGCGCCGTGATCGTTCCGCGGTGGTCGAGGGGGTTTTGCTGGGGGTGCACGCCGCGCTGTACCTGACGGCGGTGTTCTGGGTGCTCTCGCCGGTGCGGGCCGTGGCGTTTATCGCGGTTCAGCAAGGGCTGTTCGGGTTGTATCTGGGTTGCAGTTTCGCTCCCAACCACAAGGGGATGCCGGTGTTGGGCCACGACGGCGATATGGGTTTCCTGCAGCGGCAGATCGCCACGTCGCGCAACGTGGCCGGCGGCCGGTTCATCGCGTTCGTGTTCGGTGGCCTCAACTACCAGATCGAGCACCATCTGTTCCCCGCCATGCCCCGTTCCAACCTGTCGCGGGCCGGGGGCATCGTCCGGGCGTTCTGCGCTGAACGCGACATCGTCTACAACGAAGACAGCGTCGTAGGGTCCTACCGTCAGGCCCTCAGCTACCTCAACACGGTCGGCGCCGGCTAAACCAGATCCGCCACGCTCAGGGTGCCGTCGATGATCGCCCGCGCCACCCCCGTGATTCTTTCGTTGTGATCGCGCGCGTAGCGACGCATGGCGACGAAGGCGTCGCTGACGGTCAGCTTCGCTCGTTCGGCAAGCATGCCCTTGGCCTGCTCTATCAGGACCCGGCTGTCGAGCGCCGCCCGCAGCTGGTCGGCAAGGAGGCGGGCCTCTTGGAGGGCTCGCTGCTGGAGGATGGAGATCGCGGTGGCATCTGCGATCGCTTGAGCGGCGCGAACATCGAGCTCATCGAGGCGACCGGGGCGGGCTCGAAAAAGATTGAGAGCGCCGATGACCTGATCGCGAAGCCGGACGGGCAGGGCGTGGACCGAGCGATACCCGCCACCCACCGCGACCGGCGCGAAGTGCGGCCACAGCCCGTTGACATGGTCAGGTCCTCGTTGATCACCGGTTGACCGCTTCGGTAGCAGTCGAGACAAGGCCCTTCTTGCGCTTGAACCTCGAAGAGCTCGACAATCCGGAGTTGTTCCGTCGATGATGCCAGCACTCTGAGGGTGCCATCGGGATCAGCCAGTAGAACGCCGGCGGCCGCGTCAAACAGGTCAACGCAGCGCTCCACGAGCATCTGGGTGACCTCGATCACGTCAAAATCGTCGACCAGGGTGTCCGCCAGCTCGACGAACGTCCGCACGAGCAAATCCTCTCGAGCCACAAGCATGATCGTACTGTCAACGACCCCGGAACGCTGGTCTTGGGCGTCAGCGGGCATACCCGGCGGCGACGCCGACGGCTAGCGCGGCGGGACTGAATCCCGGCCACCGCCGAAACGGCATCCTGGCCAGATCGGGGTTCGCTCACCGGCCGTTATCCACGCGTCAGGCCGCCCGGTCCCGGCGATGCCGACCGATGCGGGAATATTCGGAAGGGGCATCGTCGGTTGTAGTGGGAGTCGGAGGTGAGCGGCTTGACGAACGGAGCAGGTGGTGCATCAGGACAGGGATGACTCGACGTACATCTCACTCCGGGTGTCGCGCCCGGAGCCGGAATGCCGGGGCCGGGTAGCGTTCGTGCTGACCGGCGGGGCCAGCCGAGCCGCCGTCCAGGTCGGCATGCTCGCGGCATTGACGGATGCTGGTATCAGGCCGGATCTCGTGGTCGGTACCTCGGCCGGCGCCGTCAACGCGGTCGCTTTCGCGGCCGACCCGACCGACGGGGGGATCTGGCGCCTCAGCGAGGGCTGGCGGCGGACGAAGCGATCCCAGGTCTTTCCCCTGTGGTCGTCCAGCCTGGTATTGGGGGCAATCGGACACCGCGACCATCTCCTCAGCAACCGTGGGCTAGCCACTCTGATCGAGGAGTTCGTCGACGCCGAGGATCTGGAGGCATGCGCCATTCCGGCCCACGTTGTCGCCACCGACCTGCTGCGAGGCGATCCAGTTGTGCTATCTCGAGGGCCGGTCGTGCCCGCCCTGCTGGCCAGTGCAGCCATCCCGGGCGTCTTTCCCCCGGTTGAAATAGGTGGACGGTTGCTGGTCGACGGTGGGATTGCATCTCACACGCCGACTGTGGAGGCAGAGTCCCTCGGAGCTACGACGATCTACGTGCTTCCCACCTTCGGCGCTGGCCGCGACTCTCGTCCGCGACGCGCTCCGATGCGACTCAGGCTCCACGGTATCGGCCTTGGTGACTCAGGAGCGGCCACTACCGCGCCAACCAGGCACGCGGTCGTGCACCTGGTACCAGCACCGGCGACGTCGGCTATCAGCCTGTACGACTTCAGACAGTCAGCTCGCCTCATCGATCAGGCTGCTGCCCTCACCCGAGCCTGGTTGGCTGAGGATGATGCGAGGGCGCCCTCGCAGCCATCACGAGTCGGTTGATCGCGGCCCGGACCGGATCAGGTCGTCGAAGGTAATCGAGCAACCGGCCTCGTGGTCGGCGTGGCTCAGAAAGCCGGCGTACACCTCTGCCATCCCGGCAAAAGGCCGCTGCTCGTCAGATCCGCCAGCTTCGCACATTCAAAGGGGATATGCCCGTTGGCGTTTGGGTACCCCGACGTCGCCACCGTGATACCGCCTATTCCGTTGGTCGTGTGATTTCGTCCGGTGAGCGGACAGGAACGAGCCGGCGAGCACAATTGCACCAACACCTCGACCTCCGGCGGCGACAGCTGTCGACCGGGAGGCGGTGGCCCTTCGATTCCGCGAGACTGTCTAGCGGTGCGCTCGGGCGTTGTGCGTGGAAGCCGTGTTGTTGTGCTGATCGCAGCCGTCATAGGCGCGTACTGCTGGTTCGCCGCCGACCTGCGCCCATTCACCATTCCGATCGACGTGGCGGTCGCCGTACCTTCAGTGGTTGTAGCCACTATGACCTGGAACCGGACAGGTTCGAGAAGCTCGATGCCGGCGGACACAAAGGCGACGAGACGGCGCGCCGCCGCCCCTTGGGCCGTGCTATTCGGGTTGCTCGCAGTATTCGAGGTCGCGGCCTATCTCTCCTCTCCCCGGCGAGACCACCCGACGCTGAGCTCGATGGCTGACGCCCTCATGAATACGCACCCAGGACGGGCGGCAGTGTTCGCTCTCTGGCTCCTGCTCGGCTGGGCGTTATTGCTTCGAAGAGCCTCCGCATGACCGTTCGCGACTTGACTTTTGCCGCTTATGCCGTGATCGGCGTGGCCCTGGTGACCCTCGAGGTGGTGGCCTGGCGTCGCGGCTCGCTAACCCTCGGACAGTTGACCGACCGCCTCATGCGCAGGCGATCAGTGCGGCTGGTGTTCCTGGTTGGGTGGGCCTGGCTCGGGTGGCACCTATTCGCCCGTGGCAGCGCCACCTTCCTTCACTGACCCCGCGCAAGCGAGTCGCGAACTCGATCCCGGGCGCGTGGGCCCGAGTGCGGGGTGGAGGCTCCCCGCTGGTCCCGCGGCTACACGGCGCGTGGTGCGCCTAGGGGGGATAGGTTGCGGTGAGGTGGCATTCGTTCACTCCAGCCAGTTGAGCGACCGGAGCACCCCAGCCACGCGAGCGAGGTGGTGTGGATGATGTTTGACTCGTTGTGCCAAGGTCGAAGGTTGAACGGCCGCGCCAGCCCCAGGTGGTCCTGGGCCGGCCCCGTCCCCACCTGCGCCGGCACCTGCTCAGCCCTGGCTTGTCGATCGGAGATCGAATAGAAGACGATGTCAGACGACGAGCCGACGCCGCCCAGACCGACGCGCCGTTGGCGAAGGGCACTTGGTCCTGTAGCGAGCCTGGTCCTTCTGATCTTCATTCTGGTCGGAGTGATTCCCCAATTCGCGAGCTATTCGAGCGCCTGGGCCCGGATTGCCCATCTGGACACATGGTCATGGGTTGCCATCGTGGCCGCCGCCACGCTCAACCAGATCTCCGGGATTTGGCCCTACCAGGCCGCCATGCCGGGACTGCGCTTTTGGCAGGGCCTCCTCCAGATCGAGACGGCCACCGCAATCTCGAACACCGTGCCCGCGGGAGGAGCCGTCGCGATCGGTATGACCTACAGGATGTTCTCCTCATTCGGCTTTGCTGAAGTCGTCATTTCCTCGGCCGTCGTGACGACCGGCATCTGGAACCTGGCGGCCAAATTCGTCTTACCCGTCGTGGCTATCGCGATACTGGCCATCACTGAGCGTCCGACAGCACATGTTGTGGCCGCCGGCCTCACCGGCGTTGTGGCTCTGCTCGTCCTCGGGGTGGCAGCGTGGCTGGTGTTCCGGTCTGAGGCCGGCGCCCGCTGGCTCGGCCGCCTCGGTGACCGTCTTGTCAACTGGGTAGGCCATTTCTTCCACAAGCCACCAGCCGATCGGGTCGAGCGCTCTTTGCTCCACTTCGGCAGCCAGACCGTCGAAACCGTGCGTCGTCGAGGTTGGCTTCTCACCGCGGCGACGATGGCCAATCAGGCGGCCGGGTTCGTTCTCGTCCTCATCATCGTTCGGGCTGTAGGTATCACGGCTGGGGAGGTTACGGTTGCCGCGGTCTTCACATCGTTCGCAGTGGCCCGCCTCGCGGGTGCGGTACCGATCACTCCTGGTGGCCTGGGCACGCTTGATGCCGCATTCATCAGCGTGATGACGTCGTTCGGGGCAAGCTCGTCCCAGGCGTTGACCGCCGACCTCGTCTGGCGGCTCACGACGTATTTCCTTCCGATCCTCTCGGGAATGCTGACGTACCTCATCTGGATCCAATGGCGTCGCCGGTCCGTCGCCGCCGCTCCTAGGTGAGTCGATGCGGACATGCTGAAGCTCGGCCGTGACCCAGTCGACGCTTGGCCCGTGGGCGAAGAGCCTACGAGCGCGGGCTTCGCCACATTGCGAGACGTTTTCTAAGCGAGTTCTCGGGCGAGCTATCCGATGCGGGCGTACCCGCCGGCCCAGTAGTGCTGCGTCCCACTGCGTCCGCCGGGGCGGGCTTCACCGAGCTCGGCTCGGCCGACGTTCGCTCCCAGCTGACCATCCAACGGGCACCGTTCATACGGAAATCCTCGGTGTGGATGGCACACAGAGGCAGTGGCCCCGGAAGAGTGTCTCGGATCATGGACGCAGCTGCACGGCGGTCACAGTCGTCGACACGACATTTATCGGACGGGTTCATGCCCGGTCCTCCCTGGTCCGCTCCAGACACCTTCTCCCAATCTGGGACGCCGGCGGTCGAACTTGTTGTCCTACAGCCTAGGCCATGGTGCGGCGGGTGCCACCCCAAACACCGACGCTAACGTGATTTGTTCCATTCGGGAGGCCCGGCCCCCGAGGTCCGAGCATCGCCTCCGGGCGGGCACCGGCTTCGGACGTTGGGCGTCGTGCCCTCCCGGATACCCGCCCCGACCGGTCGCCCATCCCCGGTCCGGGTTCCCCGGCGCCGGTCGTGTTGTCCTTCGAATAGATTCTTCTCCAGCACCCAGAGGGAGCAGATGCGATGTGACCAGCTACCTCCCGGCCGACGACCGGTACCGGTCCATGACCTATCGCCGTTGCGGGCGCAGCGGACTGCTCCTGCCGTCCGTATCGCTCGGGCTGTGGCAGAACTTCGGCGACGATCGACCCCTGGACACCCAGCGTGCCATCTTGCGCCGAGCCTTCGACCTGGGCATCACCCATTTCGACCTAGCCAACAACTACGGGCCCCCTTACGGCAGCGCCGAGACCAACTTCGCCCGGATTCTCCACAGCGATTTCCGCGACCGCCGCGACGAGTTGGTGATCTCCACCAAGGCCGGCTGGGACATGTGGCCGGGGCCCTACGGCGACCTGGGCTCCCGCAAATACCTCCTGGCCAGCCTCGACCAGAGTCTGCGGCGCCTCGGACTCGACTACGTCGACATCTTCTACCACCACCATTACGACCCCGAGACCCCCCTCGAGGAGACGCTGGGCGCCCTCCACTCCGCCGTCGCCGCCGGCAAAGCCCTCTACGTCGGGATCTCCTCTTACTCCGACCAGCGCACCGCCGAGGCCGTCACCATCCTGCGCGGGCTTGGTACCCCCCTGCTCATCCACCAGCCGTCGTATTCGCTGCTCAACCGCTGGATCGAAGACCGTCTCCTCGACGTCCTGAGCGGCGAAGGCGTCGGGTGCATCGCTTTCTCCGTGTTGGCCCAGGGCCTTCTCAGCGACCGGTACCTCAACGGCATCCCCCCCGGCTCCCGAGCCTCGATCGCCGGCTCCCTCACTCACGACATGCTCAACGACGCCAACCTGGCCCGCATCCGAGCGTTAAATGACATCGCCCAGGGAAGACGCCAGTCGCTGGCCCAGATGGCCGTCGCCTGGGCCTTGCGCGACGCCCGGGTCACGTCCGTGCTGATCGGGGCCAGCAGCGTGGCCCAGCTCGAGGAGAATGTCTCCGCCCTCGACCACCTCGACTTCACCCCCGGAGAGCTCGCCAGCATTGACCGCTACGCCGTCGACGGCGACATCGACCTGTGGCGCATCCCGGCCACCGCCTGAACACCGAGCCCTCCCCTCCCTCATGGCATCATGATGTCGCCGTGGGCCCGA
This sequence comes from uncultured Actinomycetota bacterium, assembly GCA_963783945.1. Classification (GTDB taxonomy): domain Bacteria; phylum Actinomycetota; class Acidimicrobiia; order Acidimicrobiales; family Palsa-688; genus CAWAPS01. The sequence continues at coordinate 971,646 of CAWAPS010000032.1, read as the reverse complement.
GAGCGGAGCGGATCCCCATGCGCAGGACCACAACAGTGAGGGCCGACGCCAGCACCGCGGCGGAGATGGCAATGAGACCGATCTCCCAGCCGGCCATACCTGAGCTGTGCACCGTGGTTCCAGTCTGCTTGACCGGAAGCACCTCGGCTGACCCGCTCCCTGCTCCGGGGCCGAGCCGCATGGCGTAGGCGGCGGGGGCGACGGTCAAAAGAGCCAGCAAAGACGCAAGAACGCCCGTGGTGACGATGGCGATGTGTCGTATGCGGTTCAATGTGGGTCCTTTCAGTTGAGGTCGAGTCTCCGAACTTCGCCGATGTCATCGATCGGGACGGCGTCACTGGCGGCGCCTTGTCGGACCGCCACCGCTATCGAGCCTCGACGGTTGTCCGTTCTGGTGAGTGTTCCTGGGCAACCGTAAGCTCCGACCGCGGAGCGGCACATCGGTGCTCACTGCCCAGATTGGGAGTTTGGCTACCTATTTTTCTCTGTAAGGGCCCGCCACGAAACAACTTGGAACAAGTCCTGTGCCACGACATGCATGTTTACAAGAGAATTGCGTCAAGTTGTTTCGTGGCGGGCCCTAAGTCCCAGCCGGGCCGCTTCGCGAATGGCTTCGCCTCTCGTGGCCACGCCGAGCTTGCGGAGTACGGCGGCCACGTGATGGTCGACCGTGCGTTGGGATACGAAGAGTTGGTCGGCGATCTCCTGGTTGCGCAGACCCCCACAGACCAGGGCCAGAACCTCCAACTCGCGGGGAGTCAGTCCGGCCGGATTGACCAGCGTGCTCTGACGCGGTCCCCGCGCCAGTCCCCGAGCCCCCAGCTGTCGTAGCCGGCGGGCGACGATCGCCGCCGCCGGCCGGGCGCCGAGGTGCTGCAAGGAGACCAGGCCGGCTCGGAGGAGACCCTCGATGGGCGCCCAGAGCTGAAGCCCTGGCTCCCGCTTCGGGTGCGTAGCGAGCCACCGCGGCGCTGTCCGCCGCAGCCACCGCGTGGTGGGCCAGCCGGGCTGGATCCGGCGACGGAGCCGACAGCAAGGCCTCCAATGCCCGTTGGTGCAAGCGAATTCGCCGGACAGCCGGCAGCTGCTCCTCTATTGCCAGCCTTCCGAGCTCGTGGCGAAAACTCACGGTGGACGGGCCGGCCAGTAGGACACCGGAGGCCAGGCAGGCGTCGAGGTGAGCCACGTCGGCCAGTGCCTCGAGTAGCCAGTACTCACAGCCCAATGGGACCACCGCTACGGAGTCGAGAAGCGCCCGGGCCCCGCTGTCGAGACGCGCCGCCCTGGCCAGGACGGCGTCCCGGACGTTCAGCGGGATCGCCTCTGAAGGGGCAGCTAGCACTTCGGTGACGAAGAACGGGTTGCCGCCTGTGTGTCGGTACAGACTGTCCACATCGATGTCGCTCGCCCCGGCCATGGCGGCCACGGCGGAGATTGACAAGGGGCGCAGGCGAACCCGGTCGACCGACCTGTTGGTGGCGAATTCACCCACGACGACCCGCAACGGATGGGCGGCCGGAAGCTCATCGTCGCGGTAGGTGACGATCACCAGCGCGGGGAGTCCGTCCAGCCGGCGCGACAGCATGGTCACTACGTCTAGTGTCGCCTCGTCCGCCCAATGGAGGTCTTCGAGCACCAGGATTGTCGGGGCCAGACCCAGTTCCCTTCGCAGGGCGTCGGCCAGCTGGTGGGGACGCGCTCCTTGGGCTGTCACGCCGGTCAGCGCTCCGCCCGCGGCGTCGGCCACGTCGAGAAACGGGCCCAGCGGACGAGGGGTGAACAGTGCGTCACACGAACCCCGCCAGATCCGCAGCGCCCCCCCGTGTTGATCGCAGAAGCCCTGCACAAACGCGGTCTTCCCGATGCCCGCCTCGCCCGAGATTAAGACGAGGCGCCCGCTGCGGCCGAGCGCGACGCTGAGGGATCGCTCGAGCTCCGCCGTCTCCTCCGCTCGCTCCAACAGGTCCATGGCCTAGCCGGACCGTACCTCGGGCTGCCGCCTACCGCGATCCGGAGTCGATCATGCGATATCGCGATAGTCGATGCTTTTTGACGCTCAGCCGGCCCGCTGTGACTCTGGCCGGCGCAGCAGCTGCCCTGGCTGCGCGCCTGTGATCTGATCCTTCTCGACGACACTGGTCCCGCCCACGACGACGTGGGCGATGCCCTCGGGCTGACTGTAGAGCCGACCGGCCCCGGCTGGGAGGTCGTTGCGCCACTCCACCACACCCGGCCCGACCGTGCGCTCGTCGAACACCACGATGTCGGCACAGCAGCCGGGTTCGAGGCGACCCCGGTCAGCGATCCCGTAAAGACGAGCGGGGACATCGGTCAGCTTGCGCACCGCCTCGGTCAGGCTCAGCACCCCCATCTCGCGTTGTCGGGCGAGGAAGCGAACCGTGTAGTCGAATGAAGACAGGGTGTTTACGTGGGCCCCGCCGTCGGACGCGCCCACGATGATCCGCGGGTCCTGCCAGGTGGCGATCCGGGCCTTCCAGGCCTCGTCGTCTACGGCCCTCGGCTGTGGCAACAACAGGGTGCGCAGGTCGTCTGCGACCGCCGTGTCGAGCAATACGTCGATGACGTCCCCTCCGGTCTCGGCGGCGATGTCGCCGAGCCGGCGCCCCCGCCGGCCCGCGTTGTCAGGGTTGTAGGTGACGTCGATCGTCATGTCCTCGAGGCGCACCCGCGCCGCTGATTCCGCCTCCCGGCGGAGCACGGCGCGAGTGGCTGGGTCGCGCAGGGCCGCGAGCTTCTCATCCAGCGGCAAATTGACGATGGGCGCCCATCCCGGGATGGCCAGGCCGAACTGGGACGTCAGGAACGACATGCGGGTGGTCAGGACGTCCGGGTAGCTCAACGCCACCACCGTGGCCCCGCGTGCGGCGGCGTACTCGGACGCCCGCATGCTGTCCTCGACCGACTGGGTGTTGTTCGGGACGAGGATGTTCCAGTTCAGGGTGGTGCCTGCAGCGAGCGCCATACGCGCCATCACGTCGAGATGGACTTCCTCGAACGGGCCGTTGGTCGGGATGAACTCCAGCTGGGCCCCCGGAAAGCGGCTCAAGGTCCCCGAGAGCGTCACCAGTTCGTCGGCGCTGGCGAACCGCGATGGCACCGGGTTGCCGTCACCGTCGAAGTGGTGGATCCCCCATGACGAGGTGAACCCGACCGCGCCCGCGGTGAGGGCGTCGGCGACCTCGGTCCGCATGGCGTCCACCTCGACCGCGGCAACCTCCCGTTCGTGCGAGCGCGACCCGAGCACCAAGCGGCGGATGGCCGAATGCCCGACCGAGACGCCCACGTTGATGGCCGGACTCGCGGCTTCGACCCGATCGAGATAGTCGGCGAAGGTCCGCCAATTCCACGGAACGCCGGTTTCGAGCGCCTCGAGCGGTATGCCCTCGACCTCCGCCAGCATCTGGGCGACATAGCTGGGATCGTCGCCCAGCGGCGCGATGGAGAAGCCGCAGTTACCGCAGAAGATGGTGGTCACGCCGTGCAGCGACGAGGGCGTCAGGTAGGGATCCCAGAACAGCTGCGCGTCGTAGTGGGTATGCACGTCGATGAACCCCGGCGCCACGACCAGCCCGTCGGCGTCGATTGTCCGCCGGGCATCGAGCGACTCGGCGCCATCCGCGTCGATGAAGACGATGCGGCCGTCACGAACGCCCACATTGGCCCGGAGCGGCTCTGCTCCCGTCCCGTCGACCACCGTCCCACCCTTTAGTACGAGATCGAGCATGCCAAACCCTAACCCGGCTCCGGCCGTAGCGCAGCATCGAAGTGAGGCCGCCTGAGGGTGGGCGGGGCCCGAGGTAGCGGCCCTCCCGACTGCGCCATCTCGTCCCGGATGATCGGGTTCGGTCCGGGAGCGTCCCGCGGGTCCAGGTCTGGTCGGCGCCGCTTCGCTGCCTTCATGTTGTTCTAACCCAGCTGGTGACGTTCGACCGCTTTCCCGAACGTCGTCACCTGACGGCCGGGCGGCGGGACCCCCGCTCTCCTCCGCTTCGAGGGACGGTCTGGTAGATGGTCAGGTATTGTGCTCGCCGAGCTCTGATCGAATGTTGGTCCACGAACGCTAGGGAGGGTGGAGACAGTGACGGGCACATGGGATGAGTCCTTTGACCTCGTAATCGTCGGCAGTGGGGGTGGAGGCTTGGTCGCGGCTCTCGCCGCCGCCGATGCCGGCCTCAGGCCAGTGGTTCTCGAGAAGCAGCAGTTCGTTGGCGGGTCCACCGCCATGTCGGGGGGCATCATCTGGATGCCGAACAATCCGCTCATGCAGGCCGAGGGTGTCGCTGACTCGTTCGAGGACGGCCTGGCCTACTTCGATTCGGTGGTTGGCGCCCCGGACGAGGGGTCATCGATGGAGCGGCGCCGGGCGTTTTTGACGTCTGGCCCCGAGATGCTGTCGTTCATCCAGCGCAAGGGCGTGAAACTCATCCGCTGCGAGGGCTACAGCGACTACTACGACAATCGTAAGGGGGGCAAGCCTCGCAGCCGCTCGGTCGAGGGCATTCCCTGGGACGGCAAGCAGCTCGGCGAATGGCACACCAAGATCAACCCCGGCATGGCCCGCGGGCTCGGCTTGGCGGTCAAGACCAACGAGGTCCGTAACCTGCCGGCATGGACCCGGACTCCGAAGTCGTTCCTCGTAACTATGCGGGTGGTGGGACGCACGTACAGCTCCCGCCTGATGGGCAAGGACCTGTTCACTAACGGCATGTCGCTCATAGGCCAGCTGACAAAGATCGTCGTCGACTCCGGAATCCCGCTGTGGTTGAACACTCCGGTGGAGGAACTGATCACTGAGGGTGGTCGGGTGGTCGGAGTGCGGGCCGTTCGCAACGGTCGGTCCATAACCGTTGGCGGGGAGAAGGGCGTATTGATCGCCGCCGGCGGGTTCGAGCGAAACTCCGAAATGCGTCTGAAGTACACCAAGGACACGCAGCCCAACGACGGGACCTGGACCATGGCGAACCTTGGTAACACGGGTGAAGTGCTGGCCGCCGCGATCGCCCTCGGAGCCAAGACCGACTACATGGATGAGGCGGTGTGGAATCCGGTTCCCCGCATGGAACTGGCGGCTTCGAGCCTCGCCCTGGCTCGGCAGTTCCCCCACACCATCTACGTCAACAAGGAGGGAGCGCGCTTCACCAACGAGTCGAACTCGTATGTGGAGGTCACCCGGGCTATGTACGCCAACGACGCCATCCCGGCGTGGTTGATCTTCGACGATAACTATCGTCGCCACATACCGTGGGGTTTCGGCATGCCCAAACTGCGCGATATCAAGAATGTTCTGCCCGGAAAGCTCCCCCAGGAGTGGATCACGAATGGGTGGATCAAGAAGGCCGACTCGATCGAAGCTCTGGCCGGCCAGATCGGAATCGATCCGGAGAAGCTGTCAGCGACCGTGCGTCACTTCAACGAGTTCGCCGCCAAGGGCCAGGATCCCGATTTCGGCCGGGGCGCCTCGCAGTACAACAAGGTCCTGGGCGACCCGGGCAACAAGACCAACCAGGCGGTCGGCCCGATCGACACCGGCCCCTTTTACGCCACCGAGATCTACCCGGGCGACGTCGGCACGGCCGGCGGGGTGATCACCAACGAGTACGCCCAGGTCCTCGACCAGGGCGACGAGCCGATCCCCGGGCTGTACGCGACCGGCAACCTGACCGCGACAGTCGTGGGCCGCACTTATCCGGGGGCCGGAGCCAGCATCGCCAACACGATGACCTTCGGCTACGTCGCAGCCCGTCACGTGGCCCGTTCAACCGCGGCGACCAAGTAGACCTCGATCGGCGCCCGAGACACCTCGGGCGCCGATCACATTTCACCGCTCGACAACTTCGGCTCGCGGGCCGGACTTCTCGAGATCCGGCTAAGAGTACTGGTGACGGTGGGGTCCAGACCCTCCTGAACTTCCCACGCCGGGGGTCCCATCCAGCGCTTCCTCAGAAGTTCCGAACAAGCTCGATCATCGCTTCCAGCTGTTCGATGTAGTGCCCGACCGACTCATGCTCGAAGCGAAGGGATGCCGTGGTCACCCCCGCGTCGCGCAACACCCGGAGCTCGTCGACTGCCTGGTCCGGCGCGGCCGACGGATTCAGCCGCGTTCTCGTGCCCATGATGATCTCGAGCGGGGCAGACCTGTTCTGCCAGGCGGTCGTCTCCCTGGCCCGATTCAGCCACTCGGAGGCTCGACGGGCCGACACCGCGAAGGGGCACCAGCCGTCGGCCAGCTCTACCGCTCGGCGCAGAGAGCGTGGTGTGCGGCCTCCGATCCACATCGGTACGTCTTGTTGCCGCCCGCAGGGGTCCACGACGATGCCGTCGAACCGGTAGTGGGTTCCGTAATAGCTGGGCTGGGGGCGTCCGAACGCCGCTCGCAGGGCCCTGATGGCATCGTCCGTGCGTGGTCCGCGGTCCTCGAACTCGGCCCCGAGGACCTCGAATTCCTTCTCGAGATAGCCGGCGCCGACACCGAGGGTGAGACGGCCGTTGCAGATTTGGTCCAGGGTGCCGAAGCGCTTGGCGATTTCTATGGGGTGGTGGTACGCCATGACCAGGACCGAGGTCACCAGGCGGATACGAATCGTGTGGGCGGCGAGGAAGCCGAACGTTGACAGCGGATCCCAGTAACGGGGGCCGGGCAGGTCGATGCCGTCGAGGGGGATGGCCATGTGCTCGCTGCAGGTCAAATACCCGTATCCCAGCCGGTCGGCCGCTTCGGCGATACGACGCACGTCATCTATCGTCCCGTCAAGCTCCCAGGGCGAATGGCCGCCCGGAACCAGCGACAGGACCGGAGTCAGAATGCCGACTCTCACCGGTCCGTCCCCAATCGGTCCACCCGTGAATTTTAGGCGGCCCGTCGCGGTTGTTGTTAGCCTCACAAAGCATCTTTGGCGTTAGCCGCCGACAACCCATGACGGAACTCTCTCAGTGACCACGGTCGACCAGCCACAGCCGATCCTGTCCCCCGATGGGACCGGTGGGAGCGACCGCGGCGACCGGTACAAGTGGGTAGCGCTGTCCAACACGACCGTAGGCACTCTGCTGGCCACCATTGACGCCTCGATCGTGCTGATCGCCATGCCGGACATCTTTCGGGGCATCCACCTCAATCCCCTGGCCCCGGGCAACAGCTTCTATCTGCTGTGGATGATCCTAGGTTTCCTGGTCGTGACCAGTGTCCTGGTCGTTTCCCTCGGCCGCCTCGGTGACATCTACGGCCGGGTGCGGATGTACAGCCTTGGCTTTGCCGTGTACACCGCGTCGTCGTTGGTGCTCACCGTAGATCCCCTCCAGGGCAAGCCGGGTGCCAGTTGGCTGATCATCGGCCGTCTGGCCCAGGGCGTGGGTGCGGCTTTCTTGCTTGCTAATTCCGGGGCCATCCTGACCGATGCTTTTCCATCCAATCAGCGCGGCATGGCAATGGGGATCAACAACATCGCCGGGCTCAGCGGCTCGTTCATCGGCTTGGTGCTCGGTGGCGTGCTCGCCCCGATCAACTGGCGGCTGGTGTTCTTGATCTCGGTTCCGTTCGGGTTGTTCGGCACGGTGTGGGCTTACCGGAAGCTCGAGGAGCGGGGCGAGCGCCGGCCTGCTCCGGTCGACTGGGCCGGAAACGTGACCTTCGCCGTCGGCCTCACTCTGCTGATGATCGGAATCACTTACGGTATCGAGCCGGCGGGCCGCAGCAACATGGGCTGGACCAGCCCTCGAGTGGTGGCCGAGCTGGCCGCGGGCGTGGCCCTGCTGGCCGCCTTCCTCGTGATCGAGTCGAAGGTGGCCAACCCGATGTTCCGACTCTCGCTGTTCAAGATCCGGGCGTTCACCGCGGGCACCTTGTCGACCTTCCTCGCCGCGATCGGACGAGGGGGCCTCATGTTCATGGTGATCATCTGGTTGCAGGGCATCTGGCTGCCCCTGCACGGCTACAGCTTCTCCGCCACGCCGCTCTGGGCCGGCATCCTCCTGATCCCGTTGAGCATCGGCTTCCTCATCTCGGGCCCTCTGTCCGGTTACCTGTCCGACCGCTTCGGAGCCAGGCCCTTCGCCAGCGGGGGGATGATCTGCGTGGCGATCTCCTTCGGCCTGATGGTGTTGTTGCCGGTCAACTTCCGGTACTGGCAGTTCGCCCTGGTCATCGGTCTGTTCGGTCTGGCCAACGGCGCCTTCGCCTCTCCCAACCGGGCCGGGGTCATGAACAGCATCCCGGCGGCGGAGCGAGGCGTGGGTGGCGGCATGAACTCCACCTTCCAGAACTCCGCTCAGGTTCTGTCAATCGGGGTTTTCTTCACCCTGATGATCGTCGGACTCTCGGCTCCTTTGTCGAAGGACCTCACCAGCGGTCTCGTAGCCCACGGGGTGAGCCCGGACGTGGCCACCCAGGTTGGCCACCTTCCACCGGTGTCGGTGCTGTTCGCCGCGTTCCTCGGCTACAACCCGATCCAGACCCTCCTTGGTCCGCATGTCCTGAGCCACCTGTCTCCCACCAATCAGGCCGCCCTGACCGGTCAATCGTATTTTCCCAAGCTGATCTCCTCGGCCTTTCATTCCGGCTTGACCGAGGCCTTTCTCTTCGCCGCCGTGGTCAGTCTGATCGCCGCGTTCGCCTCCTGGTCCCGCGGCAAGCGCCCGGCTCCCCTGGCGGCGGGTCTGCCGGCGGTCGACATCGGTGCCGGTGCCGCTCTCGCGCCTGAGCACTAGCTTCCGGTTCGCTGCACCGACGGGGCCCGAGATCTACGGCATCGGGGGGTTGAAGCGCGCCCCGAGGGCGTCCAGCCCTATGCGCAGCTCCTCCGGGTCGGCTTCGAGGCGGCAGGGTGCGTCGAAGACCATGCTCGAGCGCTGGTTATCTCTGTACAAACTCCAGGCTGGCAGTCCCGGGTGATTTGGGTCGCCGGTCCTGGCGAAGCTGACCCACGCCTCGCTCATCAGCCGGGCCAGGTCACGCCGGTCAGGACGGGTGCCGGTCACCGGAGACGCATCGACATCGTCGAAGACGAACGGCACTTCGAGGCCGTGGCCGGCGCGGAAGCCGCCGCCAAAGGCGTCGCTCCGGTATGCGAACCGGTAGAAGAACACCGGAGCGGGCCCGCCGGCCGATTTCCGTTCGGCGATGTGCACGGAGTCCAGCCACATCTCGTCGGTCGCCATGAGCGCGTCCATCACGTCGATCCGCGGCGTCGCCGGGCGCGTCTTGTCGTACAGCTCGATGATGGCGGCGCCTCTGTCGCCGTACTTCTGCGCCGCCATACGCTCGACGTCGTCTCGGCCCGGATCGCTTCCGGGGTAGGTCAGCATTAGAGCCATGCTCGCTTCGTTCATGTTGTGGCCGATGACGAGCGGCACATCGGCCGCGACAGGCGGGGCCGACGGCTCGAAAGGGTGGTGCGGGAGCGCCGGGCTCCCGATGACAGGCCCAACCGTCCAAAGCGCCCAGCCGGTGCCGTCGCCCCCTTTCATCTCGGTGAGCGCCATGCTCTGGGCCTCGAGCAGCCGGACGATCGGGACGTCCGGCAGCTTGTCGAGGGTGGCAGGCGTCAATCCGAGGTGATGTACGACGCGGTCGGCCAGCTCCGAGGCCACATTCGGCTTGACCGCCTGCATGTACGGCCCGCTCTGCATTATTGCCCGGTGGAAAAGGCCCTTTGCCCGGGGCATGGCGAGCAGCGTCGACACTTTCAACGCGCCACCCGAGAACCCGAAGATCGTGACGTTCGACGGGTCTCCACCAAACGAAGCGATGTTGTCCCTGATCCATTCCAACGCGGCGACGATGTCCAGCACGCCGGCAATACCGGAATTCTCGTAGCCGCCGGCCCCGAGCTCATCGAGGTGCAGGAATCCGAGCGCGTTCAGGCGATGGTTTAGCGTAACCACCACGACGTCGCCGCGAGCTGCCAGCCGGAAGCCCTTTTCCTTCGACCCAGAACCCGACATGAACGCCCCGCCATGGAGCCACACCATCACCGGCCGTCGATCGTTGTCGACTCCCGAGCTCCATACGTTCAGCACCAGGCAGTCCTCACCCATGGCCGGCCGCCCGCCGGCAACGAAGCCGTAGGCTTCCGCAACCTCGTTGGGGATGATCGGGGCGAGAGGGGTAGCCGGGTCCTGTGGTGCGGTCGGTCCGAGCGTCGTCGCCTCCCGGACTCCTTTCCAGCTGTCCGGCCGGCCGGGGGGTCGGTGCCGGGCCGGACCTGCAGTGCTCGCTCCGTAGGCAATCCCCAGAAACTCGTGGACTCCTGAATTGGTCGTCCCTGACAACTTCCCGTACGTCGTCTCCACCACCGAGGCGCCCATGTCCCACCCTCTTCTCCGGACGGCCCGGCGCACTTGCCGGCCGCCATGTTCGACGAACTTATCTTTTCCCCGCTATTGGCATTTCCTCGCACGGGTCCGCCTGGGAGCCACGAAAACTCGTCGGGGACGGCGTTCCACCAGACTCGCTCAGCTGATGGGCGGACGGTGCTCGGCCCAGGGGCGGCTCTGCTCGAGCGCCCGGGCGGCCCGCAGAAGCAGCGGTTCCCGGTCGGGGGCGCGATGAGCTGCAGCCCCACCGGAAGGTCGTCGACGAAGCCTGCCGGGACGGATGCGGCGGCGTACCCGGCGACGTTGACGATCAAGGTGTATTCGGTGTAGTTCCAGGTGTTGACGCCCGGGTCGCCGGCGACGAACGCCGGGCGAGCGATGACCGGACAGGCGAGGACGTCGTAGCGGGCGAAGACGTCTTCGAGGTGGTCGACCGGCCGGTTGCGGATCCGGGGCGGGATCGACATGGCGTATTCGAGCTGCGTCGGGCGCTCGCCCCGCCCGTCGTAGCGATCGCGCACATAGACGGACACCTTCGCCCACTTCTCGGGGTCCTTGCGGAGGTCGGCGAGGAATTGCTGGTAGTGGTAGTAGGCGGGCTCCTCGTATGTCGGGTAGTACGCCTCAGCGACAGAGAGGCGAGCGTCGAGCTCCAGCGGGTCGTGGACGTCCTGAAGGCGGAGATTCGGTTCGTCGAGGAGGGCGCCGAGCCCGGCGAACGTCTTCGCCGCGTCGTGGGCAACCTCGATGACGTCAGGTCGCAACGGTTCGAGGCGACCGAAGTCCGGACTCCACGCCACGCGAACGCCACCTACCCCGTCGTCCAGCCCGGAGAGATAGTCGGGCGCCGGAACCTTCGACGACAGGAAATTACCGGCATCGGGACCGGCGATCACACTCAGTACCAGCGCCGCATCTCGCACGTCGCGGGTCATCGGTCCGACGCATTGCATGGGCGCCTGATAGGTAGATGGACCGACCGGAACCCGTCCTCGACTGGGCACGAATCCGAACAAGCCGTTGAACGCCGAGGGCAGACGGATGGAACCGCCGTCGTCGGAGCCGATCGAAACCGGTCCGACCCCAGCTGCCACGCTCGCGCCCGAGCCGCCACTCGACCCGCCTGAGGATCGCTCGAGCGCCGGGTCCCATGGTGTCAGGCACTCGCGAGTCAGCAGGTTCACCGTGCGCGGGTTGCTGCTGAACTCAGGCGTATTGCTTTTGGCGAAGACGATCGCGCCGGCCGCCCGCAGCCGAGCCACAAATACGGCATCTTGGGGCGGCACGAAATCCTCGAAGAGCTTCGACCCGTAGGTCGTCCGGATGCCCCCGGTCCAGAACACATCTTTGATGGAGATAGGAATACCGTGAAGTGGCCCGAGCGGCTCGCCCCCCAGGATGGCCTGCTCGGCTCGTCGCGCTTGCGCCAGTGCCTGATCGGCTACCACGGTAATGAACGGGTTCAGCTGAGGAGAGAGGCGCTCGACCCGTGCGAGCAACGCCTCCATCACCTCGACGGGAGATACGGCGCGCCTGGCCATACGCTCGATCAGCTGCCATGCAGGCATCCATTGCAGGTCGCCGTCCACTCGTCGCCTCCTCTTTCCGGTTGCCGCTATATGCCGGGTTCGCCGGCGTCGGCGACCACCCCGGCAGCCACCAGGCTGTCGACCCTTTCCTTTTCGTACCCGAGTTCGGAGAGGATATCCCGCGAGTGCTGGCCGACGAGTGGAGCCGGTCCCCATAGCTTGCCTGGTGTCTCGGAGAAATCGAACAACAGGCCGGCGGAGACGACCCGACCGATGAGCGGATGGGCGTAGGTTGCCAGCCATCGTTTCTGCTGCAGATCGGGGTCGTCGAAGAGCTCGATGACGCGGTCCTCATGGGTCACCTCGCATGGCACGCCGGCTGCGTCGAGCGCCTGGAACCAGGATTCGGCTGAACGCGAGCGAAAGACCCGCTCCAGATGCGAGGACAGGGCCCCGGCATTCTCGTCGCGCCTGGCGGCGGTCGCGAATTCCGGCCCGGTCGGGGCTGCCCCGCCCAGGGGACCCCACCGAACAGAGGTCCGGGGCGGGGCGCACCGACCCGAAGTTCACTCGGCGCATCGAAGCCCGCCATCCGCCCCGGGACGCCGGCCAGGCGGGTGAGCGTGCCGTCGTCGACGCCCCGAGGCTCCCACTGTTGGCCCGTCCGGGCCGCGACCAGGGCGTCGATCCCCGGCCGGTCGGCGAGCCGGCCCGTGCTGCCGTATCCGGTGATCGAGCAATAGATGAGTGGCGGATTGAGTTCCCGGAGGGCCCCATAACCGATGCCCAGACGATCCGCCGTACCCGGAGCGAAGCTTTCCACCACGACGTCGGAACCGCGTACGAGGTCCAGGAACACCTGCCGGCCGCCCGTCTCGTGCAGGTCGAGGACGGCGTTGCGCTTCCCGCGCTGCCACACCTGATAGCCGGAGGAACGGAAAGGGTCCCCTTCCGGCGGCTCGACCCGGATCACATCGGCACCGTGATCGGCCAGAAGCATCGAGGTCATGGGCCCGGCCACACCCTGTGAGAGGTCCACCACCCTGATTCCGTCTAGAACTGCGCCCACTGCGATCGACCTCCGGGCCCTCGTAATGCTGACATGTTGCCACGTCCAGACCTATCTTCCTCTGGACGGCGGCTCCCCGTCTGGACCGGTTGGAATCAGCCGAGCACCTTTTTCGAGTGGCCGGGCCGGCGGGAGTGAATAGGCTGTGGTTGGATGGCCCGTCTGGATCAGCAGCACCCGCTCGACGCCTCCGGTGACTGGTTCGTCGACACCCGTTGTATCGGCTGCGATGTAGCCCGCCATTGGGCTCCCAGCCTGGTGGCGGAGGACACTCGGGCCCAGTCGTACATTCGGAGGCAACCCGAGACGCCAGAGGAGGAGGCGGCGCTGTGGCGGGCCGCCGCGGCTTGCCCCACCCAATCGATAGGTAATCGCGTGGCGCGTCGCCCGCCTTCGCCGCCGTTCCCCTTCGAGATCACTACCGGCGTGCACGCCATGGGATACAACGCCGAGAGCTCCTTCGGTGCTCACTCCTACCTGGTCTGCCACGACGGGATCAACTACTTGGTGGACTCACCTCGCTTTCTCCGCTCCCTCGCGAATCGGGTGGACGACTTCGGTGGGATTCAGCACATTCTGCTGACGCACCGCGATGACGTGGCCGACGCCGATCGGTGGGCAGATCGTTACGGCGCCCGGGTCTGGATACACGCTGACGACGCGGTTGCCGCCCGCTACGCCACCGACATCGTCAGCGGGCAGTCCAGTGCCGCGGTGGCGGCCGACGTGACGATCCTGCCGATCCCCGGGCACACCCGCGGCAGCGTGGCGATCCACGTCGACGACCGTTTGCTCTTCACCGGGGACAGCCTCCATTGGGACCGCTCTCGGGAGCAGCTCGACGTCTACGCTTGGGCGACCTGGTTCTCGTGGGCCTCCCTCGCTGATGCCATGGATCGTCTGGCCTCTTTGCCGGTGGAGTGGGTGTTCCCGGGCCATGGCATGTGGCACCGGGTCGGGGCGGACGACTATGCCGTGCAGATGACTGCCCTCGGCCCGGCCATGCGGTCCGTGGGGCAACATCGCTGGCCCCAGCGCCCGACCGGGTAGCAAGCTGCCGCGGGGCAGGCGTCGAGGCGCCTGCCCCGCGTCCTTGGACGCCAGGCGAAGGCCCACCTCTCAGGCGGCGGTCACGCCAGGATGGCCAGGCCCACAAACGCGAGGTACCCGCCGATGATCAAGCCGGCCCAGCTGGCGGTCCGCTCTAGGCGCGACACCAACAAGACGTGCTGGTGATGAACCACGCTTTGGCCCTTCGGTCCTGCTGCGATGGCTGCACCGCAGGCACCTCGGACGCGACTTCGGGGAGTGACGGCTATGGCAGCCAATCACTCCCCGAAGTCCGCTAGCAGCGCAGCGGAGATCCCGCGATCGCGGTTGGGGACTACTTGGGGACTGTTTCGCCCGGTACGACTTTCCCGCAGACGGGGTCGAATCCCGAGATCGGGGTGAAGGTGGTCCCCTTGTACTGCGAGAACCAGATGCAGTTGTCGATGCTGGCCTCGGTCCCGCGGTCGGCCATGGCGAAACTGAGGGTGCGGCCGCCCCACAGGCCTTCACCGTCGAAGCCCTTCAGGGCGAGCATGGTGCTGATGAGCTGCGCCTGGGTCTGATTGACCCCTCCCGCCTTCAGACCGGCGGCCAATGCAGCGATGGCGAGATAGCCGTTGTACTCGGAGAACGTCGGATCCCCATGGACACCCGAGTAGGTGGCGAGGGCGCTCTGGAATTGCTTGGTCGCCGAAGTGTTCAGCTCCACTGGTTCCGCGCCCGTGATGAAGTAGCTGTCCTGTGCTTGTACCGATGCACCCGCTCCACCCTGGATCAGGTCACCGCCGTAGCCCGTGGCCAGGACGTTTACCGGATGGATGCCTTGCTGGTTGAGGCCGGTCACGATCGCCAGGTTGCTATTGGTGACAATAGAGGTGTTCAGCCCGTTGATCCCCGCACTCTTCATCGACAGCACGATCGGTTCCACGTTGGTGCTGCCGAGAGGGAACTGGTAGTTCTGGTAGCCAATCGTGATACCGGCGTTCTTGGCCGAGGCTGCTACATCCTCCGCCGACTCCTTCGAGGAGGGCTCGATGCCGTAGGCGACCACGCCCAGGTTGGTGACACCATGAGCCTTGTAGAAATCTCCGAACATCGTATAGACTTTGGTGTAATCCTGGTACCCAATGATCGAGAACATGCTGGGGGTGGTTATCCACTCGTCCCCATCGGCGCCGGGACCGAAGACCGGGACGCCGTGCTGCGCCAGATAGGGGGCGGCAGCGAAGAACAGCACGGAGCTGGCGATCACCGCGTACACGTGATCCTCCGTAACCAGCCTTTGCGCCGCCGTGAGCACGCCTGTCGGAGACGTTGTGGTGTCGGCCGTGACGTACTTGATGTGGATGCCATCCTGAGCCGCGGCCAGACCGATGCCTGCTTTGACCCCTTGGGGGAACGTGCTGCTGATGTTTGCTCCCGGTCCGGTCAAGTCGGTGAGGACGCCGACCGTGATGGTCTTGCCTCCACCGCCGGAGCTGCTCTGGGCTGTGGTGGCCGAGGTGCCGTTATTCGCCGTAGTCGAGCTGCTGCTCGCCTTCTTCGAGCTGCTGCAGCCAGCAGCCACCATCAGTGCTACGGCCGCAACGGCCAGCAGCTTCACCTTGTTGTGAACCATGTGATGAACCCCCAGTTGAGTAACGACTCTGCCGTCAACGCACGCCACTGACGCTGCCAGTGCAGCGAACGCTTACTCTTTCTAGCAGATGGATCCGCAACGCGGGGTGTCGCCGCCTCAACCCGCCGCCGGGCGGGGTGTTCAGCCGCCGGTGGGTCACTCGGGGGCCGGTCAGACCTCGACGGTACCGGTGACAGCTGTGACCGTTCCCCCGCCGACCCAGACCGTGCCGTCGCGGTCGGTATCGATGTGGATCCGGCCTGCGGCGCCAAGGCTCACCCCCTGGCTGACAACATAGGGGGCTGCGCTGCGCCCGGTCGCGATGAGCCACTGGGCGAGGGAGGCGTTCAGACTCCCTGTTACGGGGTCCTCGATAGTCGAACCGGGCGACGGAAAGAAGGCCCGGACCTCGAACGCGCAGGGATGTCCGGCCGGGTAGGGGCCGATTACCCCGGTCGGCATGTCCACTTTGCCTGGTCGTAGACCGAGGATTGTATCGGCGTCGGGCAACAAGAAGCCGGCCCAGCCCGGCCCGTTGTCGACCCACTGGGCGTCCAGCACCTGGTGGCGCTCGATGCCGAGGGCCCTGGCGGCGGCGTGGACCACCTCCTCGTCGACCGGTCCCTGGCGGATCAGCCGGGGAGCTCTGAATGCCAGGCCGGCCGGGGAGCGGCGGATGGGCACCAGCCCGGCGCCGCACTCCTGCACCACTGCGGTTCGCGCCACCGGGTCGCCTGCGCCTGACGCCGGATGGAGAAGCCAGGCGTGACAGGTACCGAGTGTCGGATGGCCGGCAAACGGCAACTCGGCTGACACGGTGAAGATCCGAACCCGGTAGTCGGCCCCGGGGTCCGTGGGGGAAAGGACGAACGTCGTTTCGGAAAGGTTCATCCAGCGGGCAAACCGCTGCATCTCCTCGGTGGCCAAGCCCTCGGCATCGAGCACCACTGCCACCGGGTTTCCGAGGTATGCCGCTTCGGTGAACACGTCGACGAGGGCGAAAGGACGTTTCATCGTCCAAGCCTGGCAGACGGCATCGATGGGCCGGCCGGGTTTACCGTAACCGGTCCATCGCCGCTCGATTAACGTCGATCCACTCGTCCACCACCGCCCATTCCGCTGTCAACCACTCCAGGCGGGCGTCGGGATCTTCCGGCGCCGGACTCCCCGGCCACCACCGCACTCTCATGGGCCGGTCGAAGGGAATGGCTCGCCACACCATGGCCGCTGAGGTCAGCTTGTCGAGGCCGGTGTGGGCTACCATCACGACCGCCAACCCCGGCCGAGCATCGAGACAGGCGAAGACTCCAGCCGGCCGCGGTGGCAGCAGGTGGGGCATCAGGGCTGCCGCGCCCGCCGCCCGATGCTTGCCTCGCGTGCGCAATCCCTCGATCGCCCGGTCCCTCCGCCTGGGGGTCCAGTTCGCTCCCTCTGGAAACAGCAGCAAAGCGTCGGAAGGACCGATGGCGGCGGCCAGGGTACCGATCCGGTCCGCCGGCACCCCGCCGTCCGGCTCCTTTCCCGGGAGGAAGCACGCCCCGAACCGGTTCAGGGCCACGTCGAGGAGGGGCTCCCACTGAAGGACCGCCTTGAGCACGACCCGAGGCCTGCGACCATAACGGTCGAGCAGGATCCATATCAGGGCGATCGAGTCGCCGAGTCCGCCGTGGCGGGCCAGGACCAGGACCGGCTCGGGCTGATCGAGCGGGTAGAGCTGCGGCGCTTCGTCGACGGTCACCACGAATCCGAGCAAGCGACGGCCGGCGAGCAGCATCAAACTCAGGGCCCGGGTGACCAGCCGCCGGTTGGTCTCGTCCCACCACTCCTCGGAGCGCGCCCATTTGATGAGCCACGATCCGAACAGGGCGGTCAGCGTCGTCAGCTCGACCCCCATGTACACGAACCCCACCGCGCCGGCGCGGATGATCCGGCCTCGGCGGTCGAAAGGCACCAGGAGCAGACCAATAAGAGTCACTCCGGCGAACAGCCCCAAGAGGCCGGCCTCGAGCACCATGACGAGGGGGCACAGCGCCCTGCGGGCGACCAGCGGCGGGAGCAAACGCCGCCCTAGTTCGTCATTCGATCGAGGTAGGACGCCGTCGTGGCGCGAGCGGCCGTTATTCGTCGTGGTACCGCTCCGGGCCTCATGTAGCGGAGCGACATCGTCGGCGGTGCGCTGCTTCCGGTCGGCAGGATGTGGACCCGTACTCCTTCGGGCACCCGGGCGAGTTCGTCGGCCAGCTGATGCCGCCGGGCAATTTCGAACGCCACGAGCGCCGCGTCCCACGGCCGGCGGGGAGCCGATAACGGCTGCTCGATTCGGCCGGCGTGCAAAACGAAGAGCCGTTCGGCCCCCAGCTCCACCGCCCGCCCGACCGGCACCGAGCGGACCAGCCCACCGTCCAGGAAGTGCTCCCCGCCGACGAGCACGGGAGGAAAGAGCCCGGGCACCGCGCACGATGCCAGTACGGCATCGACAGCCGGCCCGTCGGCGAACCAGTGCGCCGCGGCCCGTTCGATCGAGGCTGCCACGCACTGAAATCTCACCGGCAGATCTTCGATCCGTGCTCCATCGACCGCGGTCTCGATGACGGCGCGCAGCGCGTGGTTGCCGACCAGGTGCGATCCGCGGCGTACGACATTGGCGATCTGGCCGACCAGGGTGTCACCGAAGATCTGTCTGGCCTGAAGCTGCATCCAGGTGTCAGTGAGCCGGTCCACGGCCGCCCTCGTGGGGTCTGCGGCTACGGCCACGCCGTTGAGTGCCCCTACGCTGCAGCCCACGACCAGGTCAGGAGTGATGCCCCGTTCGAAGAGGGCCTGGAGCATCCCCACCTCCGCCGCCCCGAGCATTCCCCCCCCGCCCAGGACGAAAGCCGTGCCCGGACTCAACGGGGCGCCGGCGGTCGTGACGGGCCAGACGAGGCCTCAGCGCCGTTCCGGTACTCGCGTATGACGGCCGCCAGCGCGTCCACCACTCGCGCCTGCGCCCCGCCCGGACCCCACTGCGGGTCGGGCGGAAGCCGGGTCGTACCCCTTGCCGACGGCGGCAGCTCGAGCTGCACCCCCTTCTGCCTCGGCCGGTTGACGGGGTTGTCGGGGTGCAGGCCCCGCAGCTCGGCCGGTATGGCGGCCAGTTCGGCAACGACCTCGAAGCCGGCCAGCGAACTGGACAGGTGGTAAGCCACCCGGGCCGCCAGCGGCCGATTCTGGCCACCGAGGAGGATCCGTCGCGGCCGGCGGACCCGCCCGTAGCCATGGATCGCAATGGCGACGTCGACGTGGGCCAGCCAGTGCGCCAGCACGGGTGAGAGGGCCGGGTCGACTTCGCGAGATGGGACGTGCCAGCGAAGGTCCGCAGGCTGGTTGACGAAGTACAGAGAGGCGTCAGCGGCGTCCGCCGCGGCCTCGGCGATCTCGATGGTGCCGCCCTCGAGCCCGCCGTGGAATGCCATCAGGCCCACCTCGGATCTGGTAACCGATCCTTCGACTACGTCCGGGTGGCCGAGCAGATCGCCCCAGGTTGCCGTGAGCGCGGTGTCGGGTATCAACGGGCGCTATCGGAATTTCGGGTTTACTCGGGGGAGCGGAAGAACGCGGTGATAGGGCGTTCGAGGCGTTGGCCGTCGAGTTCGATGTCGACCCGCTCGTTGTAGAACGCCACGAGACCAGCGATGGGAAGAAGCTGGCGGGTCGGGAAGTCGTAAGCCCAGACGAGGTCGGGGTGCAGCCTGTCACTCGCCCGGACCGACCAATAACCGCTCGTGGTCCCTTTGTACGGGCACGAGGTGACCGTCTCAGTCGCCACCAGCTGATCGAAGTTGACGTCGGTTCGATTGAGGTAATACCGCGTCGGCAACCCGGTCTCGAACACCATGACCGGGGACGAGCTGTCGGCCAGCACGACGCCCTCTAGCTCGATGCGAACCCTTCGGGTCGAGCGCAGGGCGTCGACCCGGACGTAGGGGTTGCGGGGATGCACGAACACCTGCTCGTCCTCCTCGAACCAGGCGTCGACAACGGACCAATTCGAATCGCACTGTGCCGGTCAATCCGTCAACCGTCGAGTCGGTCACGAGCTTCGCCGCCCGGGGCCGGGTGATGTCGCCGAGGCGCAGAGCGTGGACCTCCACCGTGCCAAGCGGGCTGTGCTGGGTGTGGCCCTCGGGCACCAGCAGTTCCGAGCGGACATCGGCAAGCGGTACGTAGTAGGCCGGATAGGACGGAATCTCCCACACATAGCGAGCCCTGATGGTGTCGAGCACGGTGACGGCGCCGAGCATCGCTCGGACCCGACGAGGCGCCGGTTCGACGTGGTGGCGCGGCGTGATGACCGAGGGGTAGTCCTGGTTGCTGGGCGCGCTCATCGTCGAGCGAAGACGTTACTCTCGCCACGATCGCTGGCGAGTGGGGCCGACGCGGTTGGACTCAACCCGAATCCTCTCTCTTCGAGCTTCGTTCTGCCACCGGTTCTGGTGGAAACCCTAGCTGAATATGGCTTCGTACCCATCTCAACAACAGATGCTGAATATTAGATAAAACGCCTTGCCAGATGGGCATGATCCGGTAATACTGGTCTTAGCGCTTCGGCCGGTACCCCCCCACCGGACTGGAAGCCGTGATGCGAAGGGCCTGGCACACCCCCCCGCCAGGCCCTTCGTCGCGTCCGGGCTCGGGTCGGAATCCGCTGTCACCACCGGAAGGGACGGATGGCGCGAGGATCGCAGCTGTGAACGAACCTTCAGGATGTCAGGTCCGGTTGTCTCACCGCTCGACGAGCGGCGGGGACACCGTCGCCCAGGAGCTCGTGGTGGTGGAGGTGGGTGGGGGCATCCGCTCGTATACCGTCGGTGAGCAGCCGGTCCTCGACGGGTACGGCGACCAGGAGATGTGCCCGGGCGGTCGGGGCCAGATACTCACCCCCTGGCCCAACCGGCTGAGAGACGGCCAGTTCGAGTGGCGGGGCCGTCAGCACCAGACACCGCTCACCCAACCCGATGAGCACAACGCCATCCATGGGCTGGTGCGCTGGTCGGCGTGGGCGGTGGTCGAATCCGGCGATGGCCACGCCCGGTTGGAGCATCGGCTCCATCCCCAACCCGGATGGCCCTGGACCCTCGACTTCTCGGTGACCTATCTGCTCGACCAGGCCGGACTGGAGGTGCGCACGAGGGTGATCAACGCGGCGTCGCCCGAGCTCGGGGACTGCCCCTTCGGGGTCGGTTGGCATCCCTACATCGCGGCGTTCGGCGGACTGGTCGACGACATCCTGCTAACGGTTCCGGCCGAGGAGGGATACGAGTCGGACGAGCGGGGACTGCCGGTGAGGCGGTTCTCCGTGGAGGGCACCGAGGTGGATTTCCGGACATCTCGGCGGGTGGGTGCCCAGCGCCTCGACCAGGCCTTCACCGGGCTGATCCGCGACGACCGCGGCCGGACGACCGTGGTCGTGGGCCCGTCCGGGCCAGGGGCCACGGCGCCGGTGAAACTGTGGGTCGACTCTGCGTTCACCCATCTCATGGTCTTCTCGGGGGACACTCTGGACCCGGAGCGCCGGCGCCACGGGCTGGCGGTCGAACCGATGACATGCCCGCCTGACATGCTCCGCAGCGGTGAGGGGCGGATAGTTCTCGGCTGCGGAGAGCGGTTCGAAGCGGCCTGGGGTATCGAGCCGGCCGGCCTCGGCTGACGCCCGACCGCCTCTCTCACCCGGGTTTACATCAGCCTCCCTGACGTGAGAGAGCGGCCCGGTGGCCGGGCCGCTCTCTCAGACTGCTGCCCCCCGGCAGGGATCAGTGGGTGGAGTCGAACTGAGCTTCCTCGGTCGAGCCCGCTAGGGCCAGCGTCGAGGCTTTGCCCCCCGTTACCGTCGTCATCACGTCATCGAAGTAGCCGGCGCCGACCTCACGCTGGTGCCGGGTCGCCGTGTAGCCCTCCTCTTCGAGGCCGAACTCACGCTGCTGCAACTCCACATATGCGCTCATTCCCCGCTCGGCGTAGCCGCGGGCGAGGGAGAAGGTGGACTCGTTGAGGGCATGCCAGCCGGCCAGGGTGACGAACTGGAAGGTGTAGCCCATGGCCCCGAGCTCCTTCTGGAAGCGGGCGATGGTCTGATCGTCCAGGTGTTTCTTCCAGTTGAACGACGGCGAGCAGTTGTAGGCCAGCATCTTGTCCGGGTACTCGGCCTTGATGCGCTCGGCGTAGATCCGGGCCTCGTCCAGATCCGGAGTCGAAGTCTCACACCAGATCAGGTCGGAGTAAGGGGCGTAGGCCAGGCCGCGAGCTACCGCGATGTCCATGCCGGAACGAACGTGATAGAAGCCCTCGGCCGAGCGGTCGCCTGTGCAGAACTGGAGGTCCCGTTCGTCCACGTCGCTGGTCAGGAGGGCGGCTCCCAGTGAGTCGGTGCGGGCGATGATAAGAGTCGGCACTCCGGAGACATCGGCGGCCAGCCGGGCCGCCGACAGCGTGCGGAGATGCTGGGCGGTCGGTACCAGAACCTTGCCTCCCATGTGTCCGCACTTCTTCTCCGAGGACAGCTGGTCCTCGAAATGGACTCCTGCCGCCCCAGCCTCGATCATGCCCTTCATCAGCTCGAACGCGTTGAGCGCCCCCCCGAAGCCGGCCTCGGCATCCGCCACGATGGGTACCATCCAGTGGCGATGGTGGCTGAGAGCCGGCGTGCCGGCGGTCTCGGACCACTCGATCTGGTCGGCCCGACGAAGGGCATTGTTGATGCGCCGGACGACGGCGGGAACGCTGTTGGCGGCGTAGAGGCTCTGATCGGGGTACACCTGCTCCGACAAATTGGCGTCGGCGGCCACCTGCCAGCCCGAGAGGTATATGGCCTGAAGCCCGGCTTTCACCATCTCGACGGCCTGGCCGCCGGTCATGGCGCCCAGGGCGTTGACGTAATCCTCGGTGTGAAGGAGCTGCCACAGGCGGGTGGCGCCTTGGCGGGCCACGCTGTGCTCGATGTGCACCGAGCCCCGCAAGCGAACCACGTCGGCGGCGCTGTAGTCGCGCCTTACACCGGCCCAGCGCCGATCATGGGTCCACTGGCTCTCCAGCTCGTCGACGGCTACGTCGAAGGCGGTGGTCATGGTTTGGACGGTTCCTTTCAGAGAGTGTCGGGTTCTTTGGGTCGGGATTGTCTAGGGAAGCTGTTCGTAGGCGGGGAGGGTGAGGAAGGGGGGGAATTGGTCGCTGAGAGCGACCTGTTCGAAGATGGTGCGGGCTTGGGCCAGAAGGTTCAGATCGCTGCCGCCAGCCTGAGCGACCTCGGCCTCAGTCTCATCGAGCAGGCTCCGGACCAGCTCGGCGGTCACCGCCTCGGCGCCCGGTCCGGCCAGGGTCCGGCCGTGGTGGATCCATTGCCACACCTGAGCTCGGCTGATCTCGGCAGTGGCGGCGTCTTCCATCAGGTCGTCTATGGCCGCCGCCCCGGTGCCCGAAAGCCACGAGACCAGATAGCGGAGACCGACCGAGATGTTGGTCCGCAGCCCGGCCCAGGTGATCCCGTCCGGCGGGCAGTTCACGCTGAGCAGCTGTTGAGCTTCTACCGCTACTTCCGGCCGCCGGCGGTCCAGCTGGTTGGGCTGGGCCCCGAGAACCGCGTCGAACTCGGCCTGGGCCGTTGCTACCAGATCGGGGTGGGCCACCCAGGTGCCGTCGAAGCCGTCGCCGGCTTCGCGTTTCTTGTCCTCGGTCACCTTGGCCAGGGCCACCTCGGTGACGTCCGGCTTGCGGCGGTTGGGGATGAAGTTGGACATACCACCGATGGCGTGGGCTCCCCGCTGGTGGCAGGTTTTCACCAGCAGCTCGGTGTAGGCCCGCATGAACGATGACGTCATGGTCACAGACGACCGGTCCGGCAGTACGAAAGCCGGATCGGTGTGGAACCGCTTAGCGATTGAGAAGATGTAGTCCCACCGCCCGGCATTGAGCCCGCAAACGTGCGGGCGCAGCTCGTACAGGATCTCGTCCATCTCGAACGCCGCAGTGATGGTCTCGATCAGCACCGTGGCCCGGATCGACCCCCGATCCAGCGCCAGGGTGTCCTCCGCCGCCGACATGACGTCGTTCCACAGCCGGGCCTCGAGATGGCTCTCCAGTTTCGGCAGGTAGTAGTACGGCCCGAAACCTCGCGACAAACTCTCCCGCCCGTTGTGGAAAAGGTAGAGCCCGAAGTCGAACAGGCTGGCCGACACCCGCTCTCCGTCGATGGTGAAGTGCTTCTCGCTCAAATGCCAGCCCCGGGGCCGGATCACCAGCGTCGCCGGCTCGCCGGCCAGCCGGTAGGTCTTCTCCGCCGTGACCAGCTCGATGATGCCGCGCACGGCGTCCTGGAGGTTCACCTGGCCGGTGATCATGTTGTCCCAGGTGGGGGAGTTGGCGTCCTCGAAGTCGGCCATGAAGACCTTGGCTCCGGAGTTGAGCGCGTTGATCATCATCTTGCGCTCAACCGGCCCGGTTATCTCGACCCGGCGGTCGCAGAGCGCCTTTGGCGCTTCGGGCACCTGCCAGTCTCCGGCGCGGACGTCGGCCGTGGTGGCCAGGAAGTCGGGGCGCTCGCCGGAGTCGAACCGGGCTTGGCGCTCGGCCCGGGCGTTGAGCAGCTCGAGCCGGCGACTCTGGAATCGGCGGTGCAGCCCGGCCACGAACTTCACCGCTTCCGGGGTCAAAACCCGCTCGGCATCACCGTGCTCGCTAAATCGAACGTCATCGCCCACCTCCTGATTATGCAAAAGAATCCACGACTTGTCGATGCGAACATCCTCTGAGGTTGCTATGAGTGCGAAAAAATGCGAAACTTTGGAGCAATATGGCTTCGGAATCTCTGGATCTTCTCGTTTTTGGCCAGCGCCTTCGCTTCATACGGCGCCAGGCCGGCATGACCCTGGAGGCGCTCGGCCAAGCGGTCGGGCGCCCGACCTCGTACCTGTCGCAGCTGGAGAACGGGCACCGGGAGCCCCGCCTCTCCACCGTCAACGAGCTGTCGGCCGCCCTCGGATGCCGGCCGGCCGACCTACTGGCCCCGACCGCTCCCAGCCGCCGGGCCGAGCTCGAAGTGGCCCTGGCCCACATGCAGGACGATCCCCGGTACCAGTCCCTGCAGCTTCCTTACCTGCGGCCGAGCGCCCGGCTGGATGACGTGGCCATGGAGCACCTGGTGGCCCTGTTCGAACAGGTGAGGCAGCTCGATCGGGCGAGGGGCCTCTCCTCCCCGGCCGCGACGGGTCGAGCTGGCATCCCGGTCGGGATGTCGGACGGGGAGGATTCCGGATGGCCGACATCCCTCGGGCCCATCGGGGGAGCCGAGGCTTCCCTCCTGCTCGACTCCGCGGCGATCGGCGCCCGGGCCGCCAACGCGGCCATGAGAAACGAGATGCGCAAGCGGGACAACTATTTCGAGGAGATCGAGCAGGCCGCCGGTTCGGCTCTCACCTCGGTGGATTATGGGGGCCAGGGCGCGGTGTCGGAGCGCAACCTGACCGACGTGGCCGCCTACTTCGGCTTCACCATCGCCCGGGTCCAGGACCTCCCACCGTCGACCCGTTCCATCTCCGACCTGCGCCACCGGGTCGTTTACGTGCCACAACGCAACGCCACCGGGGGCATGCGCTCGGCCCGCTCGGTCATCGCTCAGACCCTCGGTCACTTCGCCCTCGGCCACAAGGACCCGACCGACTTCGAGGGCTACGTCAGACAGCGGGTCGAGGCCAACTACTTCGCCGGCGCCCTCCTCTCTCCGGAGAAGGCCGTCGTACGAGTACTGGCTGACGCCAAGACACGCGAGGACATCTCGGTCGAGGACCTCACGGAGATGTTCTATATCTCCTACGAGATGGCGGCCCACCGCCTCACCAACCTCATCACCCGCCACTTCGAGATCCCGATCCACTTCCAACGGTCCGATCCCGATGGGATCCTGTGGAAGGCCTACGAAAACGACGGGGTCCTCCTGCCCTCCGACATAGACGGCACGATCGAGGGCCAGAGCCTGTGCCGGTGGTGGAGCTCCCGGCAGGCCTACGAGTCGTCGGACTCCTACGCCCTGCACTACCAGTACACCGAGACGGTGGCTGGGACGTTCTGGTGCGCCACCCACATCGACCTGGACCGGGCCCGCGGCGATGCCATCACCGTCGGGACCGTAGAGCCGTCCGCTCACTGGTTCCGGGGGTCCGACACCCTTCGGCGAGCCGAGTCGACCTGCCCCGACCCGCTTTGCTGCCGGCGGCCCTCCGACGAGGCGGTTCGGCGGTGGGAGGGGGTGGCCTGGCCCTCAGCCCGCGACCGCAGCCACTTCGTCTCGGGACTGCCGACCGACACGGTTGTCTTCAGCCCCCACCCCGGGGTGGCCCTGACGGATGTGTACTCGTTTCTTGACCGTCACTCAGGAAGCCCGGTGGCGCCCTAGCGCCCGTGGGCTAGTTGGACGGGTCGCCCTGGGCCGAGGCCCCGCCGGATCCCGACGGACCACCTGCCGTAGCCGCGCCGGCCGCCGCTTCGACCGACTGCCAGAGGACCTGGGCCACGTCGACCACTTTGACCGACTCGGGCACGCTGCCCTCGGCCTGGCGGCTCTTGGTGGCGTCGTCGAGCATGATCAGGCAGTAAGGGCAGGCCGTGGAGATCATGTCGGCGCCGGTGCCGAGCGCCTCGTCGGTCCGCTCGACGTTGATCCTCTTGCCGATCCGTTCCTCGAGCCACATGCGGGATCCGCCGGCACCGCAGCAGAACCCCTTGCGCCGGCATCGGTGCATTTCGGTGAGCTTCACCCCGGGTACGTGATCGAGCACGTGGCGGGGTTCGTCGTAGACGTCGTTGTGCCGGCCCAGGTAGCACGGGTCGTGGTACGTGACGGTCGTGTCGACGGTGGCCCGCGACGGCAGATTGCCCTTGTCGAGCAGCTGCTCGAGCAGCTGGGTGTGGTGCATCACCTCGAAGTTCC
Organism: uncultured Actinomycetota bacterium; assembly: GCA_963783945.1. GTDB lineage: Bacteria > Actinomycetota > Acidimicrobiia > Acidimicrobiales > Palsa-688 > CAWAPS01. The sequence continues at coordinate 945,094 of CAWAPS010000032.1, read as the reverse complement.
CCCCGAGGGCCGGGTACTCCCGGGCGATGGAGTTGAAGCAGTGGGGGCAGGAGGCCACGATCTTCTTCACGTTGGCCGACTGCAGGGTCTCTATATTCATCTGGGCCTGAGTCTGGAACAGGTACTCGTTGCCGAGCCGCCGGGCCGGGTCGCCGGTGCAGGACTCCTTGGGCCCGAGCACGGCAAACGACACCCGGGCGGAGTGGAGCAGCCGGGCGATCGTCTGGGTGGTGCGGCGGGCCCGTTCGTCCAGGGCGCCGGCGCAGCCGACCCAGAAGAGGTACTCGACGTCGTCTGGAATGGTGTCTACGACGACGGGGACCTCGAAGTCGAGGCCCTTGGTCCACTCGAGCCTCTGGCTCTTGCCCAGGCCCCACGGATCGCCCTGGTTTTCGACGTTGCGCAGCATGAGGCCGGCCTCGGTCGGGAACCTGGCCTCCATCAGCACCTCGTAGCGGCGCATGTCGAGGATGGTGTCGACGTGCTCGATGTCTACCGGGCACTGTTCGACGCACGCCCCGCATGTGGTGCAGGACCACAGCACGTCGGGCTGTATGACGTCGGGTACGAGGCGCTTGGCCGCGATCCCGTCCTCGGGGATGTCCTTCCCGCTCAGCAGCTCCGAGGACGACGCGAACAGCTGCTCTCGCAGGTCCATGATCACCAGCTTCGGCGAGAGCGGCTTGTCGGTGTTCCAGGCCGGGCACTGGTCCTGGCAACGGCCGCACTCGGTGCAGCTGATGAGGTCCAGGCGCTGCTTCCACGTGAGGTCTCTGATCGTCCCCGTCCCGAACACCGTGTCCTCGGTCATCTTCTCCGGGTCCAGGTCGGGCGTGGTGGCGAGCGGCCCGAGAGCGTTGGGCCGCCGGGAGAAGAGCACGTTGGGCTCGGACACGAAGATGTGCATGTGCTTGGACTGCAGCACGAAGAGGAAGAAGCCCCAGATCACGGCCAGCTGGGCCAGGATGAACACCGTTTCTAGGTGACCGTTCGTCGTCTGGCTGAAGCCGGAGAATGCCTCTCCCACGGCCCGGGACGCGAAAGGCGCCCAGCTCTTGCCGTAGGGGAAGTGACCGGTGTCGACCTGAGCGCCCCGATAGATCAACAGGGTGGCTATGACCAGGAAGATCATGACCAGGACCAGCCACGCCGCGGTCATGTGCGACCCGTAGAAGCGGCTCTTGCGGTCCTTGCGGTCGGGGTTCTGCTTTATCCGGATGACAGTGAAGACAACCAGGCTGACCAGCACGGCGACGGCGAAGAAGTCCTCGAGGAACCCGATCACCCTCCAGTGGCCGATCCCCGGTATGGCGAACGTCGGGGAGAACAGGGCTCCGTAGGCCTCGATGATGGTGAGCAGGAGGATGATGAACGCCCAGAACACGAAGAAGTGGGCGATACCGGGCACCGGCCGGCGTAACAGCTTGCGCTGGCCGAAGACGTCGGTGATCTCCGCCTTGACCTGGGCCCAGACGTCCTTCATGCGGTCGGGCGCCGGCTTGCCGGTCGAGACCAGCCGGAACAAAAACCGGCTGCGACGAAGGACAAACGCCAGCCCGATGACAGTGATAGCTAGCCCGAATGCGATTCTGACGGCCACCAAGATCCTCCGTGTTGCCAGTGTGCGGCCTCAGCCGGTCCCCGCGGGGAGCCTGCGGCCCTGTCAAGACGGCAAACCCTAGTCGTCCGACGCCCGCCGGGACGGGTAGGGGCCGGGCGCTGCTCGCCGGTTGTTAACACGGGAGCAACATTTCGGTCAAAGAAGGGAAACACAGCCTTCCTAGCGTTGCGTCGACACCGTCGTCCCGACCAAGGGATTACGGGGGGCACTCGGCACAACCGACAGGAGGGCTTCTTGTTACTCCATACCATGTTGCACGCGGCGACCACCGCGCAGGTCTGCGCCAAGAACGCGGCCTACCAGGGAAACACGCTGCTGCCTAAGTCCTGTTCGGACGCCAACTGGATAGATACCGGCGACACCGCCTGGCAGCTCACGGCGGCCACGTTCGTCGGCCTCATGAGCCTTCCCGGCCTGGCTGTGCTTTACGGGGGCCTGGTCCCGAAGAAGTGGGCGGTGAACACCATGTTCATGGCCTTCACGGGGTTCTCGACGGTGCTCATCGTGTGGGTCCTCTGGGGCTACAAGATGGGCTTTGGCTCCCCGCTCGGAGGCGGCACGCCCAACACCTACACCTACAAGTACGGCGGGAACTTCTTCTCCAACTTCTTCAACAACTTCGTGGGCCATCCGCAGTCCATCAACTCGGCGAACGCCCAGATGGGCCAAGCGGCGTTGCCAATAGGGACCTTCGTGCCCCTGCAGATGCCCACTCCGGCGCTGGCGTACTTCCAATTTGTGTTCGCCGGCATCACCCCGCTGCTGTTCCTCGGGAGCGTGCTGGGCCGGATCAAGCCGAGGGTATGGATGATCTTCGTGCCGGCGTGGTGCACCTTCGTCTACACCGTCAACGCCATGCTGCTGTGGGGCGGCGGCTACTGGGCCCACGAGGGCGCGCTGGACTACTCGGGTGGATACGTCATCCACTTGGCCGCCGGCACCTCCGGCTTCGTGGCGGCCTGGGTTATCGGGCCTCGCCTGGCCAGAGACCGGGCCAGGTTCGTGCCCCACAGCCTCACCATGGTGGCCGTCGGCGCCGGCATCGTCTGGCTGGGCTGGAACGGCTTCAACGGAGGGGACCCGTATTTCTCGGGCAGCGACGCCGCCACCGCGGTCATCAATACCAACGCCGCGACCGCCGCCGCCTTGCTGACCTGGGTGGTGTGGGACATGTTCCTCAGTAAAGAGAAGAAACCGACGTTCCTCGGCGCCGTCAACGGCATGATCTGCGGCTTGGTGGGCATCACCCCGGCGGCCGGCTACGTGAGCGGGTCCGGCGCATTGTGGATCGGCATCATCGCCTCGACCGTCGTGTGGTTCGCCTGGACCTACCTCCAGCCCATCACCCTCCGGCATGTCGACGACGCCATGGGGGTGGTCTACACCCACGGGATCGCCGGTTTGTGCGGCGGCCTACTGGTCGGCATATTGGCCGATCCGAGCATCATCGTCTACCGGAGCGCCAACGGCACCCCGATCTCGGTCAAGGGCTGGCTGTACGGCAACCGGCACCAGTTCTTCATCCAGCTGTTCGCCGCTCTCACCATCATCGTCTACGACGCCCTCATGACCTTCATCATCCTCAAGATCATCAGCATCTTCACCCCGCTCCGAATGTCGGACGAGGATCTGGAGGGCGGGGACGTGTCCGTACACTCGGAGGAGGCCTACCCGCCCGACGAGGGCTACACCCGGACCGACATGGCGGGAGTGGGCGCCTCGCCCGGCTCGGGCGGGTCGCCACCCGATTCCACGACAATCCCCGATTCCATGGCAGGTGATTCCGCATGATGCTCGTTACCGCTATCGTCAAGCCGTTCAAGGTCGACGCCGTCAAGGAGGCGGCGGAGACGGTGGGGGCCAAGGGCATGACCATCACCGAGGCCCAGGGTTTCGGCCGGCAGAAGGGCCATACCGAGGTGTACCGCGGCGCCGAGTACCAGGTCGCCTTCACCCCCAAGATAAAAGTGGAGGTGCTGGTGGACGACCACGAGGTGCCAGGAGTGGTTGACGCCATCGCCAAGGCCGCCCGCACCGACAAGATCGGCGACGGGAAGATCTGGGTCACATCGGTGGACCACGTGGTGCGGATCCGCACCGGAGAGACGGGGCCGGATGCGCTCTAAACTACCCGTGATGGCTGACGGCCGTTCCGGCAACGAGGACAAGTGGTCGCCTCAGGAGTCGCGCTCGGTCCGCTCGCCGTGGGGGTGGCGGGGCTTCCTGTTGATGTCCCTCCTGTTTCTCGGCGTGGCCATCATCCTGGCGGGCAACGGCGCCGGGACGTTCGCCATCTTCTGGGTCGTCATCGCCCTCGGGTGGTTCGCCACGTCGATGTGGTTGTGGCGCCAGCACAGCCGGCTGCCGTGATCTGAGCGGCCGCGCTGAGAGGCCCAGCGGATAGACGCTGGGCCTCTCAGCTTTTACCCCGCTCTGGCCGCTTTGCCGCCGGGCCGCTCGGGGCTCCCTACCCGGTCGGCCTCTAGAGGGCGCCGAGCACCGCCCTTCGCAGGTTCGTCTGGTGGGCCGGGTCGGTGACCCGGCCCCCGTCGATCGTCTGGGCGTAGAAGACGTCGATCGCTTCGGCTCCCAGGGTGCTTACCAGGGCCCGGGTGATGGTCACGCCGCTTTCGGTCAGAGCCCGGGTCACCTGGTATAGGACCGGCCCCCGATCCGGTGCCCGGATCTCGATCACCGTCGATGTGTCGGAAAGCTCGTTGTCTATCAGCACCAGCACCTCGGGCAGCCGGGCGGTGGTGGAGCGGCGGAAGCGGGAGTAGCGCGACTCCCGCTCGGCGAGGAGGCGGTCGACGGGCAGCCGGCCATCCAGGGCGGCATCCAGGTCGCGGCGGACGGTCGCCCAGTCTGGGAGGTCGTCGAAGGCGGGGGCCACGTCGAACTGGAACAGGGCCATCCCGGTGGCCGGGTCGGACAGGGTGGTGGCGGCTCTCACCACGATGCCGGCCAGGGTCAGCACGCCGGCGGCCACGGAGAGCAGTCCGGGCCGGTCGGGGGCGGCGATGGTCAGGCGCCCACCTTCGGCGAGGAGCTCGAGCCGGCCGGACTCGAGCAGGGCTATCTGCTCGGGCGGCAGCTCGACCTCTCTGCGGTCGGTGAGGGGAAGGCCCTCCAGGGTGTGAGCAACCTGGTCGACCAGCCGGGCCACCAGGGACGCCTTCCACGGGCCCCAAGCCGCCGGGCCGGTGGCGATGCTGTCCACTTCGGTGATGACCGCCAGCAGATCCAGGGTCTGTCGGTTCCCCACCGCCGCCGCCACGGCCCGGGCCGTCGAGGGATCGTCGAGATCGCGCCTGGTCGCGGCATCGGGCAGCAGGAGGTGATGGCGTACGAGCTGCTCGAGCTCGGCGGCGTCGGCCGGATCGAGTCCCAGCCGCGGCCCGAGCTCCTGAACCACGCCGATGCCGACATCGGTGTGGTCGCCGCCCCGGCCTTTGCCGATGTCATGAAACAGAGCTCCGAGCAGGAGCAGGTCGGGCCGAGCCACCGAGCTCTGATGGGCGGCCGCCCCGGCCGCCGTCTCCAGTAAGTGGCGATCCACGGTGAACCGGTGGAAGGCGTTTCGCTGGGGCCGGTTGCGCACGGGCCCCCATTCGGGCAGGTAGCGCAGCCAGATTCCTCTCTGGTCGAGGGACTCGACGGCGGCGATGGCCGGCCTGCCGGCCCCGAGGAGGCGGAGAAAGGCGTGCAACGTCTCGGGCGGCCACACCCCGGACGGAGCGGCCGCCGACGCGGCCAGACGGTCGAGGGTGGAGCGGGCCATCGGGACGTCCAGCTCGGCCGATGCCGCGGCGGCCCGCAGGGCCAGCGAGGTGTCCTCCGCCGGGTCGGCGTCCGCCGGAAGCACCACTTCACCATCGCGGAGCACCAGACCCGGTTCGAGGGACCGGTCCCGCCCGGCGGTCCGCCCGCGGGGGCCGGCCAGCCACGACCCCAGCCTGCGCCAGCCGTCGTCGCTGGCCCAGGCGATAGCCCGTCCGGCGTCGGCCACCGCGGCCATGAGGAAGTCGGCGTCGTCGAAGGCCAGACGGGCGGCCACCGCGTCCTGGTCCTGCAGCAGCAGGACGTTGGTCGCCTGAGCCGTCGGGCGTTGCAGCTCGACGCGCGCTCGGGTGAGGGTCTCGTCCGCCCGCGCCAGGTCGGGATCGTCGAGCAGGTGGGCCAGCACGGGCGCGATCCGGCCGATGGAGCGCAACAGCTGAAGGTCCCGCAAGCCGCCCCGCGCTTCTTTGAGGTCGGGTTCGAGCAGGAACGCCAGGTCCCCGAATCGGGCATGGCGCTCTCGGGTGACCCGGTCCAGTACCGGGACCCACTTGCTGGTGCGGGTCTTCCACTGCTCCGCCACCCGGGTCAGGACGGCGTCCGCCAGCTTCCGGTCTCCCGCGACCAGCCGGGCGTCGAGAAGCCCCAGCGCCACCTTGATATCGGAGTCCATGGTCGAACGGATCTCCCTGGGGGTCCGGACGCTGTGGTCGAGCGGCATCCCGGCATCCCAGATCGGGTACCACAAGGCGTCGGCGATGGCCTTCACCGACCGTTTACCGTCGTGCACGAGAAGCAGGTCGAGATCGCTTCCCGGGGCCAGCGTGGCCCGCCCGTATCCGCCTACGGCCAGGAGGGCCAGGCCCTTCGCGTCGCCCCCGCTGGCCCGGGCGAACACCTCGGTCAACCACCCGCCGGTCAGCGCGGCATAGCGCCGGCACCACGCCGTACCGGTCAGCTCGCGGGTCGCGCAGGACCTGGGCGCGCAGGTCCCGTAAGGATGCTGAGGTGGCGGGGGGCACGGTCTGCGCCTCAGCGCTCGCCCTGACGGCGTACCGCCTCGGCGGCGGCGGCGATGGCGACGGGGTCGCCGAGCTCTCGCTTGGACACCGGGGCGAGAGCCTCGTCGATCACATAGACGATCGGCACGCCGGTAGGAATCTCGAGCTCGGCGATATCGGCGTCCGATATGCCATCGAGGTGCTTGATCAGCGCCCGGAGGCTGTTGCCGTGGGCCGAGACCAGCACCGTCCGCCCGGCGACGAGATCTGGGCAGATGGTGTCGTACCAGAAAGGCAGCATGCGAGCCACCACGTCGGCCAGGCACTCCGTCGCCGGGGCCAGATCCGGTGCCAGGAAGTGGTAGCGGCGGTCGCCCCGGACGTCGAACTCGTGGTCCGGAGGCATCGGGGGCGGGGGGGTGGAATAGCTGCGCCGCCACTGCTTGAACTGCTCATCACCGTAGCGTTGCCTGGTCTCCGCCTTGTCCAGGCCGGTGAGCGCACCATAGTGGCGCTCGTTGAGTCGCCAGCTCCGGGTGACCGGCACCCAGGTCTGCGCCATCTCCTCCAGAGTCAGTTCCAGGGTCTTGATGGCCCGGGTGAGCAGCGACGTGTAGGCCTGGTCCACCGTCACGCTCTGTGTGGCGAGCAGGGTGCCGGCCGACCGGGCCTCCCTTTTTCCCTGCTCGGACAGCTCGACGTCCCACCAGCCGGTAAAACGGTTCTCGAGGTTCCACTGACTCTGCCCGTGGCGCAGAAGCACGAGGGTACTCACGGCGGGCAAGGCTACCGGGCCCGCCCCTCCCCAACACTCAGGGTCAGATTTTCTTAGTAGGTGACACTCAACTTTGCTACACTGGAGTTACCGATCTGAGAACCCCATCTACGGAGGCAAGAACTATGCCCAAGGCCGTCGGCATCGACCTCGGCACCACGAACTCGGTGGTCAGCGTGCTGGAAGCTGGCGAACCGATCGTCATACCCAACGCCGAGGGCGCCCGGACGACGCCTTCGGTCGTCGGCTTTTCCAAGTCCGACGAAGTGCTCGTAGGCGAGGTGGCCAAGCGCCAGGCCATCACCAACCCCGACCGCACGATCCGTTCGGTGAAGCGTCATATGGGCGACAACAGCTGGCACGTCGACATCGACGGGAAGCGGTACAACGCCCAGGAGATCTCGGCCCGCATCCTGCAGAAGCTGAAGAGGGACGCCGAGAGCTATCTCGGTGACACCGTCAACCAGGCCGTCATCACCGTCCCCGCCTACTTCGACGACGCCCAGCGGACCGCCACCAAGGAAGCCGGCCAGATCGCCGGCCTCGAGGTGCTGCGGATCATCAACGAGCCCACGGCGGCCGCTCTGGCCTATGGCCTGGACAAGGAAGAAGAGCAGATGGTCCTGGTCTTCGACCTGGGCGGCGGCACCTTCGACGTGTCCATCCTCGAACTCTCCGAGGGCATCTTCCAGGTCATGTCCACGAGCGGCAACACCCATCTCGGTGGCGACGACTGGGACGAGCGCGTCATGGACTGGCTGGTCAAGACGTTCAAGGACACCGAAGGTGTGGACCTGAGCAACGACAAGATGGCCCTGCAGCGGCTCAAGGAGGCGGCCGAGAAGGCCAAGATCGAGCTTTCGTCGGTGCAGGAGACCACCATCAACCTCCCGTTCATCACCGCGACCGACACCGGACCCAAGCACCTCGACGTCAAGCTGACCCGGGCCAAGTTCCAGGAGCTGACCGCTGACCTGGTCGATGCCTGCCGCGGCCCCTTCGAGCAGGCCATCAACGACGCCGGGCTGACCAAGTCGAAGATCGACCACGTGGTCATGGTCGGCGGGTCGACCCGTATGCCGGCGATCCAGGAACTGGTCCAGACCATGACCGGAAGCGAGCCCCACAAGGGCGTCAACCCCGACGAGGTGGTCGCGATCGGCGCCTGCATCCAGGCCGGCGTGCTCAAGGGCGACGTCAAGGACGTCCTGCTGCTCGACGTAACCCCCCTGTCTCTCGGTATCGAGACCAAGGGTGGGGTCATGACCAAGCTGATCGAGCGCAACACCACCATCCCGACCCGGCGGTCCGAGGTGTTCACCACGGCCGAGGACGGCCAGCCGTCGGTGGAGATCCACGTCCTGCAGGGCGAGCGGGAGATGGCCATGTACAACAAGACCCTGGGCAAGTTCCAGCTGGTCGACCTGCCGCCGGCGCCTCGTGGCGTGCCTCAGATCGAGGTCACCTTCGACATCGACCATAACGGCATCGTGCACGTGTCGGCCAAGGACCGGGCGACCGGGAAGGAGCAGTCGATGACCATCACCGGTCAGTCGTCGCTCGGCAAGGACGATATCGACCGGATGGTCCGCGACGCCGAGGCCCACGCGGCCGACGATCGCCGGCGCCGCGAGGAGGCCGAGGTGCGCAACCAGGCCGACAGCCTGGTGTACCAGACCGAGAAGATGCTCAAGGATCAGGCGTCGTCGTTCTCGGGCGACCAGAAGAGCAGTGTGGAGTCCGACCTGGCCACCCTGAAGGAAGCCCTGTCCGGCAGCGACCTCGAGGCCATCAAGACGGCCACCGAGAAGCTGGCGGTCGGGGTCCAGGAGCTCGGCAAGCAGCTTTACGAGCAGGCGGCGGCGAGCGCGGGCGGCGGCAGCGGGACCCCGGGGAGCGCAGGGCCCGGGTCCTCCGGCTCCACCCCGGGTGGCGGCGATGACGAGGTCGTCGACGCCGAGATCGTCGACGAGGGCGCATGACCGCCGGCCCGGGGGCTCCCTGGGAGCCATCGAAGACCCCCGGCCGTCCCGGCGTGGGTGACCAGCGATCGGCCGGTTCGGCCGGTCGCGGCCCGGGCCCCGCTTCGAGCTTCGGGTCCCCCGGCGACGAAGACCAGGCCGGCCACCGGGCCGGAATACCGGCTGATGCCGGCGGGGCCCGGGTCGTCGATGAGGACGTCCTGGACGCCGAGGTCGTCGATGACGAGGCCGGTGTCGCCGACGCCGGGTCATCGGGGCCTGATGGCCCGGAGGGCCCGGCCGGCCGAGACTCTGGATCCGGCGACCCGGCTCTGGAGGCTGTGATCCAGCAGCGCGACGAGTACCTCAGCGCCCTGATGCGCCTGCAGGCCGACTTCGAGAACTACAAGAAGCGCATCATCAAGCAACAGACCGAGCACCTGGAGCGGGCGGCCGAAGGTCTGGTCGAGAAGCTCCTGCCCGTCCTCGATACCGCCGACCTGGCCCTGGCCCACGGTGGGGGCGAGGACATCAAGCAGATCATGAGCGCGCTCACCTCCGCCTTGGACCGCGAGGGCCTGGAGCGGATCGATCCGGCGGGTGGACCGTTCGATCCCACCCTGCACGACGCCGTCGCCCACGAACCCGGTGACGGGGGGCCACAGGAGGTGGCGGAGGTCCTGCGGGCCGGGTATCGCTGGAAGGGGCGCGTGCTCCGACCGGCGATGGTCCGAGTGAGAGGGTGACCCATGGCACCCCAGCGTGAGTGGTTCGAGAAGGACTACTACAAGGTGTTGGGGGTGTCCGAAAGCGCGTCCGATAAGGAGATAACCAAGGCGTACCGGAAGCTGGCCAAGCAGTACCACCCCGACGTCAACCCCGGCTCGGAAGAGCGGTTCAAGGACATCTCGGCCGCTTATGACGTGATCGGCGACGAGGCCAAGCGAAAGGAGTACGACGAGGTGCGCCGGCTCGGTGCGGTCGGGAACCCGTTCGGCGGTATGCCCGGCGGCGGTCGGGGCGGCGGCGTCTCCGGCGGCTTCCACGTGGACGACCTGGGCGATCTGCTCGGCAACATCTTCGGCCGGGGCAACCGCGGCCGCCCAGCCGGTGGCCGGGGGGCCGGCGCGGCGATGGCGGAGCGCGGCCAGGACCTGGAGACCACTCTGCACCTGTCGTTCCTCGACGCGGTGGAAGGCCTCACCGCGACCGTAAACGTGACGTCGGAGGTGGCATGCCACACCTGCAGCGGTAGCGGGGCCGCTCCCGGGACCGCTCCGGTGGTGTGCGACGTCTGTGGCGGTCGCGGCGTGATCAACGACAACCAGGGCCTGTTCTCGTTCAGCCAGCCCTGCCAGACCTGCAGTGGCACCGGCCTGCGGGTGGAGCACCCCTGCGCCACCTGCCACGGCGCCGGCGTCGAATACGCGGCCCGGCAGGTCAAGGTGCGGATTCCCGCCGGGGTCGAGGACGGCCAGCGCATCCGGGTCAAGGGCCGCGGTGGTGCGGGACGAGGCGGCGGACCCGCCGGCAACCTCTACGTCGTGGTCCACGTCGATCAGGATCGGCTCTTCGGCCGGCGGGGGAAGGACCTGACGTTGACGGTTCCTGTCACCTACCCCGAAGCCGTCCTCGGCACCACCATCAAGGTGCCCACCCTCGAAAAGCCGGTAACCCTCAAGATCCCCGCCGGAACCAGGTCCGGCCGGACGCTACGAGTCCGCGGCCGCGGCGTGCCCGCTTCGTCGGGCGCCGGTGATCTGCTGGTGACCGTCGAGGTGGCGGTGCCGGCGACGGTCAGCGACGCCGAAAAGGAGTCGGTCATGGCCCTGGGGGGGCTCATGGACGGCGACGCCCTCCGCGGGCAGTTATGGAGTGATTCATGATGAACGGAGACAGGCACGTCACCCGGGCCGTTTACGTCATCTCCGTGGCCGCCGAACTGGCCGGCGTTCACCCCCAGACCCTGCGCATATACGAGCGCAAGGGGCTGCTGGACCCGGCCCGCACCGTCGGCGGGAGCCGCCGGTACAGCGACCAGGACATCGCCCAACTACGCCGCATACAGGACCTGACGACCGCGGGGCTCAACCTCGAGGGAGTCCGTCGGGTTATCGAGCTCGAAGCCGAGATCGCCGAGCTGCGCGCCCAGCTGGAACAGGCGCGCCGGCAGGCGGCCGAGGACGTCGAGCGCACTCACCGCAAGTACCGCCGGGACCTCGTCCCGGTCAAGAACTCGCCCGACCGCTGGCTGCCCGGCCGGTAGATCGGGCTCGCACCCAAAGATCGTTATTCGTTATCAGGTCAAGTGGACCAGAGGAGGAATTCGTGGCCCTAGATCCCAATCGTTGGACGGCCAAGACCCAGGAGGCGCTCCGGGCCGCCGCCGAGCTGGCGTCATCGCGTAACAACCCCGAGGTGACCCCCGACCACCTCATGGCCGCCCTGCTCAGCCAGGACGGCACCATAACCTTGCCCGTACTCGAGCGGGTCGGCGTGGCCCCGCTGTCGCTGCGCAACCGCACCGAGGATTCCCTGGCCAAGTTGCCGCGGTCCTACGGAGGCGGGGAGCCCCAGCTCGGCCGGGCCGCATCCAGCCTGTTCACCCGGGCCGACCAGGAACGGCAGAACCTGGGCGACGAGTACCTCTCGGTCGAGCACGTGCTGCTCTCCCTGGCCGACGTCATCGGAGTCTCCCACGAGGACCTGTTGAACGCCCTCAGAGAGGTTCGCGGCAGCCACCGGGTAAACAGCCAGAACCCTGAGGAGCAGTACCAGGCGCTGGAGAAGTACGGGCGGGACCTGACCGCCGACGCCCGCAGCGGCAAGCTCGACCCGGTCATCGGGCGCGACGAGGAGATCCGCCGGGTGATCCAGGTCCTGTCCCGACGGACCAAGAACAACCCGGTCCTGATCGGGGAGCCCGGTGTGGGCAAGACGGCGATCGTCGAGGGCCTGGCCAACCGCATCGTCGCCGGGGACGTTCCCGACAGCCTCAAGGGCAAGCGGTTGCTCGCCCTCGACCTCGGGTCGATGGTTGCCGGCTCCAAGTACCGCGGTGAGTTCGAAGAGCGGCTCAAGGCGGTGCTCAAGGAGATCACCGACGCCAGAGGCGAGGTCATCACCTTCGTCGACGAGCTCCACACCATCGTGGGAGCCGGGGCGGCGGAGGGGGCGATGGACGCCGGGAACATGATCAAGCCCATGTTGGCGCGCGGCGAGCTGCGCCTGATCGGCGCCACGACGCTCGACGAGTACCGCAAGCACGTCGAGAAGGACGCGGCCCTGGAGCGCCGGTTCCAGCCGGTGTACGTGGGCGAGCCCACGGTCGAGGACTCCATCGCCATTCTCCGCGGGCTAAAGGAGCGCTACGAGGTGCACCACGGAGTGCGTATCCAGGACGCCGCCCTGGTGGCCGCGGCCGTCCTGTCCAATCGCTACATAACCGCCCGGTTCCTCCCGGACAAGGCCATCGACCTCATCGACGAGGCCGCCAGCCGGCTGCGCATCGAGAAGGAATCCAAGCCGACCGAGATAGACGTGGTCGACCGCCGCATGGCCCAGCTCGAGATCGAGAGGCTGGCGTTGGCCAAGGAGACCGACGGGGCGTCGAAGGAGCGCCTGGCCAAGCTCGACGAGGAGCTGGCCAACCTGCGCGAGCAGTCGAGCGCCCTCAACGCCCAGTGGCGCAACGAGAAGGAAGCGCTCGATGCCATCGGCAACCTTCAGCAGGAGGTCGAGGCGTGCCGGGGCGAGGCCGAGCGCTTCACCCGGGACGGCGACCTGGCCAAGGCGGCCGAGATCCAGTACGGGACGCTGCCCGGTCTCCAGCAGCAGCTGGACGAGGCCATCACCCGGCTCTCGGAGCTGCAGGGGAGCCAGAAGATGCTCAAGGAGGAGGTCGACGAGGAGGACGTGGCGGAGGTCGTTTCCAAATGGACCGGCGTCCCTGTCAGCCGGCTGCTCGAAGGTGAGATAGCCAAGCTGGTGCGCATGGAGGACATGCTCCACCAGCGGGTGGTCGGCCAGGACCAGGCCGTGTCGGCCGTGTCCAACGCCATCCGCCGGTCCCGGAGCGGCCTGTCCGACCCGAACCGGCCCATCGGGAGCTTCCTGTTCCTCGGTCCGACCGGGGTGGGCAAGACCGAGCTGGCCCGGGCTCTGGCCGAGTTCGTGTTCGACGACGAGCACTCCATGGTCCGCATCGACATGTCCGAGTACATGGAAAAGCACTCGGTTTCCCGCCTCGTCGGCGCTCCCCCCGGTTACGTCGGCTACGACGAAGGGGGACAGCTGACCGAGGCGGTCCGCCGGCGGCCCTACAGCGTGGTTCTACTCGACGAGATCGAGAAGGCCCATCCTGACGTGTTCAACGTGCTGCTGCAGGTTCTCGACGACGGTCGCCTGACCGACGGCCAGGGCCGGACCGTCGACTTCACCAACACCTTGCTGATCATGACGTCCAATCACAAGGGCGACCTCGGTCTGGCGTTCAAGCCGGAGTTCCTCAACCGGATCGACGAGATCGTGTACTTCCGGTCACTCACCGAGAAGGACCTCGAGGCGGTGGTGGAGATCCAGCTGCGGGCGCTCTCCCGCCGGCTGGCCGATCGCCGCCTGCAGCTGGTCGTCACCGATGCGGCGAAGGCCTGGCTGGCTCGCCGGGGCTACGACCCGACCTACGGGGCCCGGCCGCTGAAGCGCCTGATCCAGCGCGAGATCAGCGACCCGCTGGCGCTGGCGCTGCTCGAGGGGCGTTACGAGGACGGCGACACCGTCACCGTCGACGCTCCCCTCGGGTCCGCCGGCCCGGTGCTCACCAGCGAGGGGCTGTCCGAGGGCCGCTCGGGTGCGCGGTCCGACCCGGACGGGTTCGGGGGTTCGGGTGGTCTCACGCCGGCGGAGGACAACCTGGTTCTGCGCTGATCGGCGAGGGGAGGCGGGGCGCCGGCCCGGTTCCCGCCTCGGCCGGCCCGGGTCCCGCCCCGTCTGGCCGGCCCGGCGCCGGCCCGGCCCCGTCGGGTCCCGCCCGGCCCGGCCCCGTCTGGGGCCCCGCCCCGGCGGCCCTCCGCCGATGCCAAAACCGACGAGGCGAGCCGGCGTCCGGCCCGCCGGCGGGCATCCAACGACGCATACCCGCCGCCGCCAGCCGTCCGGCCCGCCCCTCGGGATAGGTTTTCTCGTAGCAGTTTCGTGTTCTCGTAGTCATTTCGCACGTTATACGTGCGTTTTGACGCCGAGAATGCGAAATGACTCCGAGAAATTCCGGCATTTCGGGCATCCGCGATCTGCCGTCCGCGATCTGCCGTCCGTTATCCGCCGTCCGCCGTCCGCCGTCCGCTATCCGCTATCCGCTATCCGCCGTCCGCTATCCGCCGTCCGCTATCCGCTATCCGCTATCCGCTATCCGCTATCCGCTATCCGCTATCCGCTATCCGCTATCCGCATCCGCTATCCGCTATCCGCTATCCGCTATCCGCTATCCGCTATCCGCCATCCGCCATCCAACTCGGCGGTCGCAACTAGCGTTACCGGCCACATGGACGTGCTTCCGGGAGGCTGAGCCCTCGTGTCGCCGGGTGATCTGGCGTTGTTCGCGCGAGTAACCACGGGATTCGCCCTGGGGTTCATCCTGGGGTTCGAGCGGGAGGTGCGGGGTTCTGCCGCCGGCGGGCGCACCTTCGCTCTGGTTGGCGCCGGTTCCGCCGGCATAACCGCGGTCACGGCGAGCACGGCACCGCAGGCCATCGGCGGCATCGTCACCGGGGTGGGCTTCATCGGGGCCGGCATCGTCTTTCACCGCGAAGGCGGCGTTTCGGGTCTCACCACCGCCGCCACGACCTTCGGCGTGGCGGCTATAGGCATCGTGGTCGGCTTCGGTCACCTGGCGCTCGGTGGGCTGATCACTCTGTTGACCCTGGTCATCCTCGAACTGCCTCACGTCCCGGTCCTGCGCCGTCTCGATCCGGAGAACTTCAAGTCGCGCTTCACCCGCGATCCCAGCCTGCCGCCACTCCCGGAGAAAGAGCACGGCAACCCGGGCGACTGAGCAAGGTCGGACCAGGGTTAGTGACCGACACCGGCCTCCGCCCCGACTATCGACCCGCCGGCGCCGGGCACCGGCCCACTATGCTGATCTGGTGAGCGCCACCGTCGTGGTCGGAACCCAGTGGGGGGACGAGGGCAAGGGAAAGCTGACCGATCTCCTGGCCAAGGAGATGGACATGGTCGTCCGCTATCAGGGGGGTCATAACGCCGGCCACACCATCGTGGTGGACGGGCGCACCTTCGCCCTCCAGCTGCTGCCGAGCGGCATCCTCTACGACCACATCGTCCCGGTGATCGGCAACGGTGTGGTCGTCGATCCGGGCGTGCTGATCGCGGAGATCGACAATCTGACCGCGGCGGGCGTGGACTGCTCGCGCCTTGTCGTTTCGGGCAACGCCCACCTGATCATGCCTTACCACCAAGAGCTGGACGCCCTGACCGAAAGGTACCTCGGCCGCAACAAGCTGGGCACGACCAAGCGGGGGATCGGCCCGGCCTACGGGGACAAGGCGGCCCGGGTGGGCTTGCGGGTGCAGGACCTGCTCGACGCCAAGATCTTCCGGGAGAAGCTCGACGTGGTGCTGAAGGAGAAGAACCACGTCCTGGCCAAGGTCTACAACCGCCTCCCGCTCCGGGCCACGGACATCGCCGCCCGCTACCTCGAGGAATACGCCCCTCGCCTGGCCCCGCTCATCGGCGACGCCGTGGACACCGTCCACCAGGCCTTGTCCGCAGGCCGGAACGTCCTTCTCGAGGGCGCGCAGGCCACGTTCCTCGATCTCGACCACGGCACTTATCCCTTCGTCACCTCCTCCAACCCCGTGGCCGGCGGCGCCTGTGTGGGCGCCGGGATAGGCCCGCGCGATATCACGTCGGTGGTCGGGATTGCCAAGGCCTACGTGACCAGGGTCGGGGCCGGGCCGTTCGTCACCGAGCTCGACGGTGAGCTGGCGGAGATGCTTGTCGAACGGGGACACGAGTACGGCACCAACACGGGGCGGCGCCGGCGCACCGGGTGGTTCGACGCGGTGATGATCCGCCAGGCCGCCCGGCTCAACTCGTTGAGCGAGATCGCCCTGACCAAGCTCGACGTCCTCGACACTCTCCAGACTCTCAAGGTCTGCGTCGCCTACGAGTGCGACGGCAGCCGGTACGAGTACATGCCGTACCACCAGACGATTCTCCACAAGGCCACCCCCGTGTACGAAGAGCTACCGGGATGGGAGACCGACACGTCGTCGGCGACCGAGCTGTCCCATCTGCCTAGAGCGGCGCAGGAGTACGTCCGGTTCCTCCAGGAGCAGACCGGCGTTCGCATCAACCTGGTGGGCGTCGGTCCCGGCCGGGACCAGTTCGTCAGATTCGCCTCGCCGGCCCGCCCGGCGAGAGGGACGCCCCAGCCCGCCATCGCCTCTAGTGCCGACTGAGCTTCGGTCTGAGCAGACCCGGCTGTCTGACACCCCACGCACGGTGTGCGTGGTGGGCAGCGGTGGGCGCGAGCACGCCCTCGCCGGCGCCCTGGCTCGCACCGCCCGGGTAGTGGTGTGTCCGGGCAACGCGGGTATGGCCGCGCTCGGGCTCCAATGCGTTCCAGGGCCGCCCGAAACGATCGACGCCGACCTGTTTGTCATAGGACCCGAGGTTCCTCTGGTTGCCGGCTTGGCCGACCGGTTGCGGGCCGCCGGCCGGCTGGTGTTCGGTCCGGGCGCCGACGGAGCCCGCCTGGAAGGATCCAAAGCCTGGATGAAAGAGGTGCTCACCGCCGCATCGGTCCCCACCGCGGCCTTCGGCGCGTTTACTGAGAGTGGACCCGCCATCGCGTTTCTCGAGAGCCTGCCCGGGCCCTGGGTTGTCAAGACGGACGGGTTGGCGGCCGGAAAGGGGGTGCTCGTGACCTACGACCTCGACCAGGCGCGCGCTGACGTGGTGGCCAAGCTGTCGGGGGAGTCGTTCGGCGACGCCGGCCGGCGGGTGGTCATCGAAGAGGGGTTGACCGGGCGGGAGCTGTCGGTGATGGCCGTCTGTGATGGGGCGCGGGCCGTTGCCCTGGCCCCCGCCCAGGACTTCAAACGCGTCGGGGACGGTGACACCGGACCCAACACCGGCGGTATGGGCGCCTTCACCCCGGTACCCGGGGTGTCGGATCAGGTGGTGGCGGAGGTGATGGACCGGGCGGTATTGCCGACCTTGGCCGAGCTGCGCCGCCGAGGCATCGATTTTCGGGGCGTTCTCTACGCCGGCCTGATGCTGACCGAGGCCGGGTGCAGGGTCCTGGAGTTCAACGTTCGTTTCGGCGATCCCGAAACCCAGGTCGTGATGGCCCGATGGCAAGGCGACGTGGGCTCGGTGCTGGCCGCGGCTGCCGCCGGACGGCTCGACCAGGCGGCCCCGCCGGTTTTCTCTTCCGACTCCGCCGTCTGCGTCGTGCTGGCCGCGCCGGGCTATCCCGAGGCGCCCGCTACCGGGAGGCCGATCGAAGGCTTCGAGCGGGCGGCCGGCCTCGAGGGGGTCGCCGTCCACGCCGCCGGCGTCTCTGCCGGCTCCCCCCGCGGCCAGTTGCTTACCGCCGGCGGGCGAGTCATGGCCGTGGGCGCCACTGCACCTACCCTTTCCGCCGCCCGAGATCGGGCCTATCAGGCCGTCACCGTAGTGTCCTGGCCCGGCATCTTGTTCCGGACCGATATCGCATCCGAAGCGGCGGCGGCCGAGAGCGTCGCCGCCACGCCGGCCCCCCCGCCCGAGACCGCCGAGGTGAGCACATGAAGAAGGTAGCCGTCCTGATGGGCTCGGCCAACGACCAGCCGAAGATGGCTCCCGCCCTCGAAACCCTGGCCTCTTTCGGGGTGGACGGCACCGAGCACGTCATGTCGGCCCACCGGACGCCGGCGAAAGTGGCGGCCTTCGCCTCGTCCGCCCGCGACGACGGCTACGGCGTGATCATCTGCGGCGCGGGAATGGCGGCCCACCTCGCCGGAGCGGTGGCGGCCCAGACCAGTCTCCCGGTCATCGGCGTTCCTCTGTCGGGCGGGGCTATCGGCGGGATCGACGCTCTTTATGCCACGGTGCAAATGCCGAGGGGGGTGCCGGTCGCGACCGTAGCGGTGGATGGGTCGGCCAACGCCGCCATCCTGGCCGTGGAGATCCTGTCCGTCAACGATGACAAGCTGGTCGAACGCCTGGCCGAGTTCAGGGCAGCGTGGGGGCGGTAGGCGCTCGTCCCTTTTCCCCGAATCGAACAACAACACCCCCGGGAGGTATGGCTGTGACCGAGCTTTCGCTGCGACACGTGGCGTCAGGCAAGGTGCGTGACATCTACGAGCTGGACGACAAGCATCTGCTGTTCGTCACGTCCGACCGCATGTCGGCATTCGACGTCGTGATGGCCGAACCGATTCCAGACAAGGGCCGGGTCCTCACCGCGCTGACCGCTTTCTGGCTGGAGAAGCTGGCCGGGGTGGCCCCCAATCATCTCGTCAGCCTGGAGGTCCCCGCCGCGGTGACCGATAGACCGTCCGATCTCGAGGGCCGGGTCATGGTCGTGCGCAAAGCCGAGATGCTGCCGGTCGAGTGCATCGTACGGGGCTACCTATCCGGATCGGCGTGGGCCGAGTACCGCAAGTCTCAGACCATGCACGGCCAGCAGCTGCCGGCTGGGCTGCGCCAATCCGCACGTCTACCCGAGCCAGTGTTCACGCCCTCTACCAAGGCCACCTCCGGGCACGACGAGAACATTTCGTTCACCGCGGCAGCTGATCTGATCGGCATCGAACGGGCCGAGGAAGCCCGCCGGGTCAGCCTGGCTGCTTACGGCCTGGCGGCCGGCCTGGCGGCGGAGCGGGGCATCATCATCGCCGACACCAAGTTCGAACTTGGTCTGATAGACGGTGATCTGTGCATATGCGACGAGGTGTTGACGCCGGATTCATCTCGGTTCTGGCCGGCGGATGGATGGGAGCCCGGTTCGACCCCCCCTTCGTTCGACAAGCAGCCGCTTCGCGACTGGTTGGAAGCGACCGGATGGAACAAGACGCCGCCCCCGCCGCCGTTGCCCGTTGACATCGTCGAGGCGACCCGGTCGCGGTACGTCGCCGCTTACGAGCAGCTCACCGGGCTGCGCTTTTCCGACTGGCCGGGAGTTGAGAGCCGCGAGGTCTGGGAGGCCGGGCGGTAGGGTGAAGAAGTGAAGCGCTTCCAGGCCATGGTGGAGGTTTCCCTCCGGCCTGGGATCGCGGACCCGCAGGGAGCCACCATAGAGCGGGCCTTGCCGGCGCTCGGATTCGAGTCGATCACAGAGGTCAGGGCGGGCAAGTCTTTCCGGTTCTTCATTGATGCGGCGGACGAAGAGTCGGCCCGGGGCCAAGTCGACGACCTGTGCCGGCGGCTCCTCACCAACCCCGTCATCGAGGATTCGGTCGTCACTTTGGACCTCAACTCGTGACGGCGCGGGTAGGCATCGTCCTGTTCCCTGGCTCCAACTGCGAGTTCGACGTGGCGGAGGCAGTGTCGGCCGTGGGGGGCGAAGCCTCGATCGTCTGGCACGGTGACCAGGATTTGGGGCCGGTCGACGCGGTCGTGCTACCGGGCGGCTTTGCCCACGGCGACTATCTGAGACCAGGTGCGATCGCCCGGTTCTCCCCGATCATGAGGTCGGTCGAGAGCTTTGCCGCGGCCGGCGGCCCCGTGATCGGGATCTGCAATGGCTTTCAGGTTCTCACCGAGGCTCACCTGCTGCCCGGGGCCCTTCAGAAGAACCGCGGCCTGACCTTCCTGTGCGCCCCGGCGGACCTGGAGGTGGCGAGTGAGCGTTCGGTTCTGACGGCCGGGGTGCCCGTGGGCACCCGGCTGCAGATTCCGATCAACCACTTCGAAGGCAACTACACCTGCGACGAGCGCACGCTTCGAGATCTGCACGAGCAGGAGCGGATCGTCCTTCGCTACGTAGACAACCCCAATGGTTCGACCGGCGACATCGCCGGGGTCACCAATGCTGCCGGCAACGTGGTCGGTCTCATGCCCCACCCAGAGCGGGCGGTGGACCCGCTCCTCGGCTCCACCGATGGCCGCTTCCTGCTGGAAGCCGTGTTGAGGTCGGCCACAGGAGCGCGGTCCCGGGTCAGGGTCGGGTAGAGGGTCGGTCTTTCAGGCGGTCAGCCGCACGTCCGCGGGATGCCGGCTCGGCGCAGCACGGTGGCCTCGACTCCGGCGGCCCGCCACGCGGTATAAGTGATGCCTTTCCTCTCGCCATAGCCCTTGGCCGCGGCGACGAAGTCATCCTCGAGAGCCTTGAGGTCGACGGCGTCCTCTTTGTTGGCCAATTCGGCCTCGAGATTGATTCGCTCCTGCACCAAATGGACCTTGGTCAGGGGGTCGGCACTCTGAAGCTGCGTCTCGATTTGGTGAAGCCGTGCCTCGATCCCGTCGGCGGTCCGCTTGCGTCCTCTCTTCGGCTTGTGGGCTTCTAGTGCCTCTAAGTAGCGACGAACTGCACGGCTCTCTTCGCGCCCAACAGCGAGAGCGCGCTTGTGTTCGTCGCTCATGGACGACTTCGACGCTGCTTTGGCCTTGCGCGGAACTGATTTTGTTGCCATAGAAGAAGTATTTCACACTTTTTGGACGGGTTCCTGCCAACGACAAGACACACCCACCACCGGCAGTAGGGTGAAGTCCGTGGCAGGAGAAATTCACCGGGCCCTTGGGCTTACCGACGAGGAGGCAGAGGCCATTGAGCATTTGTTGGGCAGGGAGCCCAACCATCTCGAGTTGGCCATGTACTCGGTCATGTGGAGCGAACATTGCTCCTACAAATCCAGCCGGCTGCACTTGAAGCGCCTTCCCACGGAGGGCCGGCGGGTGTTGGTGGGCCCCGGGGAGAACGCCGGTGTGGTGGACGCCGGCGGGGGACTGGCTGTAGCGCTGCGGATCGAGAGCCACAATCATCCGTCCGCAATCGAGCCTTATCAGGGCGCGGCGACCGGAGTGGGGGGGATCTTGAGAGATATCTTCACCATGGGAGCCCGGCCCATCGCGCTAATGGATCCCCTGCGGTTTGGCCCGGCCGAAGACCCGAGAGCCCGCTGGATCGCGACGGGTGTGATCTCGGGAATATCGGGTTACGGTAATTCTGTCGGAGTCCCTACTGTGGGTGGCGAGATCGTCTTCGACGAGTGTTTTGCCGACAACCCTCTCGTCAATGTACTCTGCTGCGGCGTCCTGCCGGCCGACCGTCTCGTATTGGGTCGGGCTAGCGGTGTGGGAAACCTGGCCGTTCTTTTGGGAAGCCGAACTGGTCGTGACGGCATTGGGGGAGTAAGCGTCCTGGCTTCGGCCGGTTTCAGCGACGATGCCGCGGCCGAACAATCCAAACGTCCCAATGTACAGGTGGGGGACCCTTTCGAGGAGAAGAGGCTCATAGAGGGATGCCTCCAATTGCTTGATGAAGGCCTGGTTGTCGGTATCCAGGATCTGGGCGGCGCCGGACTGACGTGTGCGACAAGCGAGACGGCTTCGCGTGGCGGGGTGGGCATGGACGTGGACGTGAGCGCGGTGCCCCGCCGCGAGCCGGGCATGGAGCCGTGGGAGGTGATGACCAGCGAGAGCCAGGAACGGATGCTCGCCATCGTCACCCCCGAGTCGCTCGACCGGGTGATGGACGTCTGCCGCCGCTGGGAGGTAAGGGCAACGGTGGTCGGCCAGGTGACCGACACCGGCCGCTTGCGCATCCTGGAAGGCTTCGGGGGTGAGGTCCTAGCCGACGTTGCGGCGGTGACCCTCCACGACGATGCGCCGGTTTACGACCGCCCCATGTCGCCTCCCGCCGATCTCGACGTCCGACGGGCGGACGACCCGTCGAGGATTCCCGCGCCGGCGGACTGCGGGCCGGACCTGCTTGGCCTGCTCCAGGACCCGGCCTGGGTGTACCGCCAGTACGACCATCAGCTGTTCCTCAACACCGTCGTGGGACCCGGTCGGGGGGACGCCGCTCTGCTCCGTCTCGCTGGGCCGGGCGTCCCGTCGGAGCCCGGACATCGCCGGGGGCTGGCCTTGTCGACCGACGGCAACTCGAGATGGTGCTCGCTCGATCCGCGCCAGGGCACCGCGCTCGTGGTCGCCGAGTCCGCCCTCAACGTGGCCTGCGTCGGGGCCGAGCCGGTCGCCCTGGTCAACTGCCTGAACTTCGGCAACCCCGAGCACCCCGAGGTGATGTGGCAGCTGTCGGAGGCGATCGACGGGATGAGCGAGGCTTGCCGCGGCCTCTCGATCCCCGTCATCGGTGGCAACGTGAGCCTCTACAACGAGAGCCGCGGTCGCGACATCGACCCCACCCCGGTCGTCGGAACTCTGGGCCTGGTCGACCGGCTCGAACGGCAACCGGCCGGGATAGGCCTGGTGGCCGGCAGCCGCATTGTCCTGGTGGGGGCCACCGAGCCCGCCGGTGTGACCGGTACAACCGCAGACGGGCCCGCCGGCCCATCTCTCGCCGGCTCCCGCTGGGCCGTCGACCTCCACGGCCACCGCGGTGGGCGCCTTCCCACCTTGGACCTGGAGCTCCACGGTCGTCTGCTCCGGCTGGTCGCCTCCCTGGTGGCCCGCCCCGATGGCCTGGTGGACGGGGTCCACGACGTATCTGACGGGGGTCTCGGGTTGGCTCTGGCCGAGATGGCCGTCCAGAGCGGGGTGGGCTTCCGCCTGCCTGGGGTGGATGGCCACGTCGCTCTGTTCGGCGAATGCCCCTCCCGGGTGGTGCTGAGCGTGCCGCCGGCCCGGGTGGCGGAGGTGGAGGCCCGAGCGGACGAAGCCGGCATCGGAGCGGCCGTGCTCGGTGAGGCCGGCGGCGACCGCCTGATCGCCGGCACCATCCTCGACATCGGCCTGGCGGAGGCAGCGGCGGCCTGGCGGGGTGCGCTGCCGGCAGCCCTCGGTCTGGCCGAATAGCCGGGCTGCGACCGGTGGAGATCAGAGCCGCCGCTACCCCAGATGCGAGCCGCACATCCCTCGGCCACGAGGGGATCGCCGCCAGCCTCCGCCGGCATGAGACAATGGGGTACGTGCCCCCCGATAACCCTGGTGTCACCCACGACTCTCCTAGAGAGGCCTGTGGAGTCTTCGGGGTGTTCGCCCCGGGAGCCCACGTCGCCCACCTGGCCTACGACGGCTTGTACGCCCTGCAGCACCGGGGCCAGGAGTCCGCCGGCATGGCGGCCAGCGACGGCGACGGGATCATGGTGGTCAAGGACATGGGCCTGGTCACCAACGTGTTCAACGAGTACAAGCTGGCCGGCCTGCAGGGCTTTCTGGCCATCGGTCACACCCGGTACTCCACCACGGGGACGTCGACCTGGCACAACGCCCAACCGGTGTACCGGGTCACCTCGAGGAACCCGGAGCGGCCCCGGCCGGTGGAGTTCGCCCTCGGCCACAACGGCAATCTGACCAACACCGAGGCCCTCGCCGAGGAGGCCGGGATGCTGCCCGGCACCGCAACCAGCGACAGCGACGTCATCGCCGAACTCCTGGTGCAGCGGCTCGAATCCCACCCCGGCGAGGACCTCATCGATGCCCTGCGGGTGGTGCTGCCGGCCCTGCAGGGGGCCTTTTCCCTCGTCCTCATGGACCGAGACCGGCTCATCGGCGTCCGCGACCCCCGAGGTTTTCGTCCCCTG
Source organism: uncultured Actinomycetota bacterium (assembly GCA_963783945.1). Taxonomy (GTDB): domain Bacteria; phylum Actinomycetota; class Acidimicrobiia; order Acidimicrobiales; family Palsa-688; genus CAWAPS01. Next base: position 921,248 of record CAWAPS010000032.1, on the reverse strand, counting down.
TGCCTGGGGAAGCTGGAGCAGGGGTGGGTGCTGGCGTCTGAGACCCCGGCCCTCGACATCACCGGTGCCCACTTCGTCCGGGAGCTTGATCCTGGCGAGGCGCTGGTCGTCGACTCCGAAGGTCCGTCCTCCGTCCGGCTCTGGCCGGCGGAGATGATCGACCCGAAGCTGTGCCTCTTCGAGTTCGTGTACCTGGCCCGGCCGGACAGCCGGTTGTACGGCCAGGAGATTCAGGGGGCCCGGATCCGCATGGGTGAGCTGCTGGCCGAACAGGCCCCCGTGGAGGCCGACATGGTGATGGGCGTGCCCGATTCTGGCCTGCCCGCGGCCGAGGGTTACGCCCGGCGCAGCGGGATCCGCTATGGCACCGGCCTGGTCAAGAACCGCTACATCGGCCGTACCTTCATCGTGCCGGATCAGGCTCAACGGGCTCAAGGGGTCCGGCGGAAGCTGAATCCCCTGCACGGGGCGATCGCCGGCCAGCGCCTGGTCGTGGTGGATGACTCCATCGTCCGGGGTACCACCACCCGGGCCATGGTCAAGATGCTGCGGGAGGCCGGGGCCCGCGAGGTGCACCTGCGGATCTCCTCACCGCCTTACCGGTGGCCCTGTTACTACGGTCTGGACACCGGGAGCCGGGCCGAGCTCATCGCGGCCAACCTCAGCGTCACCGAGATCGAGGAGTACCTGGGTGCTGACAGCCTGGCCTATCTGAAGCTGGACGCCCTCAAGCGGGCGACCGGGGCACCGGGGGCAGGTTTCTGCGACGCCTGCCTCACGGGTTCGTATCCCGAGGGGGTCCCGGTCACCCTGCGTCCGCCGGAACCCGCCGTGACCCCGGTTGGCTGACCGCGCCTCCTCGGGGTCGCAACATGGATGACGGCACCGAGCCGGGTGGCGCCGCCGATCACGGCTACGACGGGCGCCCCGGCCGCGGCCGGAACACTGGCCCCGAGCCGGCCCAGCTGACCTATTCGGCGGCCGGGGTCGACATCGAATCTGCTGAGCGCGCCGTGGAGGGCATGCGCGACCTCGTGATGTCGACGGCAGACCGGCCCGGGGTGATCGGCGGCATCGGGGGATTCGGTGGCCTGTTCGAGGTCCCGGCCGGGTACCGGCGGCCCGTCCTTGTGTCGAGCACGGATGGGGTGGGCACCAAGATGGCTATCGCCATGGCAACCGGCCGGTTCACTACGGTCGGGATCGATCTGGTGGCCATGTGCGTGGACGACCTGGTGTGTTGCGGCGCCCGACCGCTGTTCTTCCTGGACTATCAGCTGCTCGGCAAGGTCGATCCCGAGCAGGTGAGACGGGTCATGACCGGCATTGCGGCGGGCTGCCGTATCGCCGGCTGCGCCATCGTCGGCGGCGAGCTGGCGGAGCACCCGGGGCTGCTCCGGCCGGGCCAGATCGACGTGGCCGGTTTCGCCGTCGGCATAGTCGAGCGCGATTCCATCGTTGACGGACCGGCCCGCACCCGCGTCGGTGACGTCCTGATCGGCCTGCCGTCGCCCGGGCTGCGTTCGAATGGTTACTCGCTGGCTCGCACCGCCCTGCTCGACCGGGGTGGCCGCTATCTCGAGAATCCCGCCTGGGACGGAGCGGGGGAGTGGACGCTCGCCGACGAGCTGCTCCGGCCTTCGGTCATCTACAGCCCCGCCATACTGGCCCTGCTGGCCGAGGTCGAGGTGCACGCCATTGCCCACATCACCGGCGGCGGCCTGCCCGGCAACATCCCTAGGGTGCTCGGTCCCGGCGTCGACGCCGTCCTGGAGCGCAAGAGCTGGGTGATGCCCCGGATATTCGCCGAGATCCGCGCCGCGGGCCGCATAACCGATGCCGAGATGGCGAGGGTCTTCAACCTCGGCCTCGGCATGGTGGTGGCCGTCCCCGAAGGGGCGGTGTCGCCGGCGATCGAGGTCCTACGGCGGGCCGGCCAGGATGCGCTGGTCGTGGGCCGTCTGGTCAGGGGAGATCGCCAGGCCCACATCGTCTAAGATGCACTATTCTTCTGACTAGTCCGGTTTGCCGACAGCCAGGAGAGGAGACCTGCGCGTCACACGTGAATCCGGTGCGTTTCGGCCTTGAAGTGCGAAACAACATAGCTGGAAGGAGTGGCAGAAATGGCAGAAGAGCCCCCGCACGACCAGCTCCTGACTCCCGCTGAGGTTGCCGCGCTGTTTCGCGTCAATCCCAAGACGGTCACTCGCTGGGCGCGGGCCGGCAAGATCACGGCCATCCGCACCCTGGGCGGCCATCGCCGGTTCCGTGCCTCGGAGATCCAACGTTGCCTTGAACAGATGGAGGGCGAGACCCTCCCGTAACAAGACGGAGGGCGAGACCCTCCCGTAACAAGACGGAGGGCGAGACCCTCTCGTAACAAAACGGAAGACGGCTCGGAGGTCGGGGCGTCTGAAATGATTTCGGGGTGGATCGAGTAGCGCTGCCGTCGGGATTCCGGGCCTATGCCGGCCATGCTGGTCTTCGCCAGGTCGGAGACGACGTGGCCGTGGTGGTGTCTGACCGGGCGTGCGCCAGCGCGGGTCTTTTCACTCGAAGTGTCTTTGCCGGCCCGAGCGTCCAGATCAGCCGGGCCCGGGCCGTGGCGGGTCACGCCCGGGCGCTAGTGGTGGTGGCCAAGAATGCCAATGTGGCGAACGGCCCGCAGGGCCTCCGGGACGCAGACGAGGTCGTCGGCCTGGTGGCCGCCGGCACCGGAGTGCCCCCCGACGAGGTGCTGATCGCCAGCACCGGGGTGATCGGCCGGCCCTATCCCATGGATCTGCTCCGGGCCCATCTGGGGGGCCTGTCCCGGGTCCGGTTCAGCGCTGACGCCTGTGACGTGGCCCGGGCCATGATGACCACCGACACCGTCCCCAAGACCGCGGTGCAACGGGCCGGCGGGGCCCGGGTGGTCGGCGTGGCCAAGGGCGTGGGGATGATCGAGCCGGACATGGCGACCATGCTCGCTTTCGTGTTCACCGATGCCGAGTGTCACCCCGTCCAGCTCCACCGGCTGTGGCGCCGGGCCGTAGACGACACGTTCAACTGCCTGAGCGTCGACACCGACACCTCCACGTCCGACACTGCGGTGGTGCTCGCCAACGGGGCGGCCGGAGCAGTGAGCGAAGCCGAGCTCAGTGTGGCGTTACGGGAGGTTTGCCTGGACTTGACCCTTCAGCTGGCACGGGACGGCGAGGGCGCCACCAAGCTCCTCACCGTTTCTGTTCGGTCCGCACGCGACGGACACCAGGCCCGCCGGGTGGCCAAAGCGGTGGTGAACTCTCCCTTGGTGAAGACCGCCGTGCACGGCGCTGACCCGAACTGGGGACGCGTCGCCATGGCGGTGGGCAAATGCCAGGACGACACCGACATCGACCCGGAGAAGGTGGTCATCCGCTTCGGCGACATGGAGGCATATCCCGCTCGCCCGGGGGAGGACGGACTGGCCCAGCTGAGCCGGATCATGGCTGCCGACCACGTCGAGATAGAGGTGGAGCTCGGTATCGGTATGGCCGAATCGACAGTGTTCGGTTGCGACCTCTCAGCCGAGTACGTGCGTATCAACGCCGACTACACCACCTGACGGCCGCCGGGGCGGCTTCCGGACGGCGGAGATCCCTCCGGGGATTGCGGCCCGCCATCCCTCCGGGGATTGCGGCCCGCCGACCCGGCCACTGACCGCACGCGACCTGGACAGGATGACCGACGGTCTCTTGGCTCAGATGGTTGAACCAGCTCAGGCGCTGGTGGTTCCCGACCTCTGCGCCATTCCGCCGAGCAGCGAGGGGATCTTGGCCAGGTTCAGCTCGGTGGCGCCGCTCGGAGCCATGATGTCCCCCGGAGTGCCGAACTTCAGCTGCACGGGTACAGCGAAGGGCGCCTTGTGGGATCCGGAGAGGAACTGGTTGACGTCGAGGTCGACCTCTGCGGCCTTGTTGTCCCGCACCACCACTTGAAGGGTCAACGTCTGATTGTTGTTGGCCACGGCCTGATTCAGAGAGCTGCCGAACTTGCTCGCGATCGTGCTGCCCCCTGGGAGGCTGTTGACGTAGGTCTGCAATGCGGTCGCCAACTGTTCGACGAACGGCCGGATAGGCACTGACACCGTGTAGTAGGTCCCGCTTCCGTGGGTTCCGTCGTTGGTTACGGTCGAGTTGCTCTTGAAGGCGGCGGCTATGTCGCTCATCAACTTCGAAGTGGCTGCTCGATACTGCGACTGGTTGGCGGAACCGGTCTGCCCCTGCGCCGCGCCGAACTGCTTGGCCATGTTGAGCAGCGACTGGAGCGACTCTTTGCTGACCTCGACCCACTCGTTGTTGGCCAGGGCGGCCAGGCCCGGCACCACCTGGTCGGCATTCTGGAGGGTGGCTTTGAAGCTGGCGGTCGACGCCGCGCTCTGCCCGGTATCGGCGGCGAGCTGGTCGGCGTCGACCCGTGCATACAACGAGCCGTCGACCAGGCGGACCTCGAGCGGCGTGGTGGACCCGACCTTCAGCCCGAGATCGAGATTGGCGTTGCCGGCGGCGGTCCCGGAAGTGTCGTTGATGGACTTCCCATTGGTGGTCTGGACCTCGACGAATACGCTTCCAGTGGCGATGGTGTTGGCGACCGCGGGACTGATGCCTTTCCCTCCATCGCTAGTGGCCACGGTCCCGAGCTGGCTGGCCGAGAGACCCAACGACAAGCTGACGCTCAGGCTGGACTGATCGCCGAGGTTCCTGAACGAATCGGAGACGGCCTGGGCGGGAGGGGCCTGAGGAGTCGTGCTGCACGCAGTGAGCGCCCCTGCTCCGATGGCCGCCGCCACCGCCACGCGACCGACCGTCCTCCTCATGGATGTGCCAAAGACCTGCCCAAGGCCGTTCATTGATTCCTCCGCAATCTTCCCCGCAGCGGGACGTCAGAGTACACCGCGGGGCCAGGAAGGCGGGTTCGGGGCCGGCGGTAACATCGTGGTCATGCCCGACGAGCGTCCCCCCCGCCGGCGCGCCCTGCTCCTGGAGAACATCCATCCGGGTGGCGCGGCGCGTTTGGAGGAAGCGGGGTTCGAGGTGTCCACCTGGCGGGGTGCACTGAGTGAGAACGAGCTGGCCGATCGGGTGTCGGAGGTCGACATCCTGGGTATCCGGTCCCGAACCCGGGTCACCGACGCTGTCCTCGACAAGTGCAAGGGTCTGGTCGCCATTGGGGCGTTCTGCATCGGCACCAATCAGATCGACGTGGACGCCGCAGCCAGGAGGGGCATCGCCGTTTTCAACGCCCCCTTCTCGAACACCCGCAGCGTGGTCGAGCTGGTGATAGCCGAGCTGATCGCACTGACCCGTCGGCTCACCGACAAGAACCGGGACATGCATGCTGGGATCTGGTCCAAGTCGGCCGCGGGCGCCCACGAGGTCAGGGGCCGGCGCCTCGGCATCGTCGGCTACGGAAACATCGGATCGCAACTTTCGGTCCTGGCCGAGAGCCTGGGCATGTCGGTCGCCTTCTACGACACCGCCGACCGCTTGGCCCTGGGCAACGCCCGCCGGCTCTCGTCGCTCGAGGAGCTCCTTGCCTGGGCCGACGTGGTCACCCTCCATGTCGACGGCCGGCCGGACAATCGTGGGCTGTTCGGGGAGGCCGAGTTCGCAGCCATGCGCAAGGAGGCCCTCTTCCTGAACCTGAGTCGGGGCTTCGTGGTGGACCACGGCGCCCTGCGCTCGCACATCGAGTCGGGTCACCTGGCCGGCGCCGCGGTCGACGTGTTCTTCGAGGAGCCGGCGGAGAACGACCAATCCTTTGTTTCCCGCCTGCAGGGGCTGTCGAACGTGATCCTGACCCCCCACATCGGTGGTAGCACCGAAGAAGCTCAGGTCGACATCGGGCAGTTCGTGGCGACCAAGCTGGCCGACTATGTCCGCCGCGGGAGCACGGCGCTGTCGGTCAATTTGCCGAACGTCGACCTGCCTTATCGCGCCGGGAGCCATGTCCTCGTCCACATTCACCGCAACACTCCCGGCGTGCTGGCCGGCATAAACGCCATCTTCGCCGAGCACAACATCAACATCGAGGGACAGGCTCTGGGCACCCGCGGCGACATCGGCTACGTGATCACCGACATCGCCAGCGACTTCACCGCTGACATGCTCGCCCGCTTGGCCCACATGGACGAGACGATCCGGCTCCGGGTGTTGTAAGGGCGAGCCCCCCTTAGCCGCCCGGGTCACCCAACGCTGTCGGCGGGCTACCCGGCGGCCTTGAGCGCGGCCCGGAGGTCGTCGAGCAGATCGTCCGCCGTTTCTATCCCGACCGATAGCCGGAGCAGACCGGGGTCCACCTCGAGCGCCGACCCGGCCGCTGACAGGTGGGTCATCCGGGCCGGATGGGCTATGAGCGACTCGACCGCCCCCAGAGACTCGGCCAGGGTGAAGACGGTTGTCGAGCGGGCGACCTCCAGGGCTGCGGCCTCTCCGCCCGACAGGATGAACGACACCATCCCGCCGAACCCCCGCATCTGGCGGGCCGCCAGGTCGTGGCCGGCGTGGGATGACAGGCCGGGATACATGACCGCTGACACTGCGGGATGCTCCGACAGCATGTCGGCCACGGCGGCGGCGTTGGCGCAGTGACGGTCCATGCGCACGGCGAGGGTCTTGGCTCCCCGCAGGACCAGGTAGCAGTCGAAGGGTCCCGGGACCCCTCCGACGGCGTACTGGGTGAACGCCAGTCGCTCCGCCAGATCCGCGTCGTTGGTGGCGGCGAAGCCGCCTATAAGGTCGCTGTGGCCCCCGAGGTACTTGGTCGTCGAATGGACCACGACGTCTGCGCCCAGGGCGAGCGGTTGTTGGAGGTACGGCGTGGCAAACGTGTTGTCCACCACGACCAGGGCGCCCCGCGAGTGGGCCAGGGCGGAGACGGCCGGGATGTCGGTAATGGCGAGCAGCGGGTTGGACGGGGTCTCCACCCAGACCATCCTGGTTTCGGGTCGCCAGGCCGCCCGGATGGTGTCCAGGCTGGTCAGCGAGGTGGTGGAGTGGGTGAGCCCCAGGGGACCCCACACCGCGCTCAGCAGGCGGAACGTGCCCCCGTAGGCGTCGTCGGAGAGGATCACGTGATCCCCGGGCGTCAGGCACCGGAGGATGGCGTCTTCGGCGGCCAGGCCGCTCGAGAACGCCATGCCGCGGGCCGCTCCTTCGAGCGAGGCCAGACACTCCTCGAGCTGGTCCCGGGTGGGATTGCCGCCTCGGGCGTATTCGAAGCCGCGCGTCTGGCCTACCGCGTCCTGTTTGAAGGTGCTGGCGAGGGAAATGGGGGGGATTACCGCGCCGGTCGCCGGGTCGGGTTCCTGGCCCACGTGGATGGCTCTCGTCTCGAAACCGAGTTGTCCGTCGGGCCCTCCGGTCCGGTCGACGTGGCTCATCGGGGAGCCGGCCCGGACAGAAAGTCGAGCAGGTCGCTCCTCGTGAGTATCCCCGTGGGGTGCCCGCTGTCGAGGACCAGCACCGCCGGGCTGTCGGCGAGACGGGCCGACGCCATGTCGATGGGTTCTCCGGATCCGATCATCGGCAGGGGTGGGGCCATGAGCGACTCCACGGCCGAGTCGAGGCACGCCGGGTCGGCGACGATGCGCTCGAGGAGGTCGCGGTCGGTTACCGTGCCCACCACCTCGGCCAGAGATACCGGCGGTTCGGCCTTGATGACGGGCATCTGGGACACCCCGTACTCGCGGAGGATGGCGATGGAAGTGCGAACGCTCTCGTAGGGATGGACGTGGACGAGGGGGGGAATGGTGCTTCCGTCTCCACCCCCGCGGGCCTTGGCGGCGAGCAGAGTCTCGACTGTCTCGTCGCCAACCGCGCCGGCCCGGAGGAATCCGTGGTCGGACATCCAGCCGTCGTCGTACACCTTCGAGAGGTAGCCGCGGCCCGAATCGGGCAGTATCACCACGATCACGCCTTCGGGTCCTACCTGACGGCCCACCTCGACCGCCGCCCACACCGCGGTGCCACCGGACCCGCCGGTCAGGATGCCCTCGTCGCGTGTCACCCGTCGGGCCGTCAGGAAGCTGTCACGGTCGGAGACCATGACCACCCGATCGGCGATCGCCCGGTCGTAGGTGTCGGGCCAGAAGTCCTCTCCGATCCCCTCAACCAGGTACGGCCGGCCCTGCCCACCGGAGTAGACCGATCCTTCCGGATCGGCGCCGACGATCTGGATCGCCGGGTTTTGGGCCTTCAGGTAGCGGCCGACTCCTGAGATGGTTCCGCCGGTGCCGATGCTCGCCACCAGGTGGGTGATCCGCCCGGCGGTCTGCTCCCAGATCTCCGGTCCGGTGGTCAGCTCGTGCGCCTCCGGGTTGTGGGGATTGGCGTACTGGTTGGGCATGAACGCGCCCGGCGTGGTCTCTGACAGCCGCGTGGCGACCGAGTAGTACGAGTCCGGATGCTGGGGATCGACCGCGGTCGGGCACACCACCACTTCGGCGCCGTACGCCCGCAGCAGCGCCACCTTCTCCTGGGCGATCTTGTCGGGCATGGTAAAGATGCAGCGATAGCCCCGCCGCGCCGCCACGATCGCCAGCCCTACGCCGGTATTTCCCGATGTTGGCTCGACGATGGTCCCGCCCCGGCTCAGCCGGCCGTCCCGCTCTGCCGCGTCGATCATGACCAGAGCGGGACGATCCTTGACGCTGCCGCCCGGATTCAGGAACTCGAGCTTGGCGAACAGCTGAGCCGACAGATCCCGCCCGACCCGGTCCAGGCGCACGAGGGGGGTGCGGCCGATCAGTTCGAGCAGTGAGCCGGCGGCCTTGATGGGTGGTCCCGTGTCGCTGATCCGGTCGACCTCGATCCCCGGATCGACGGTGAGCGCCGAGTCGCTGTAAACGGTGACAGGCAGCCCGGCTCGGTGGAGCTGCCGGGCTATGTCGACGGCGTGCCGAGCCCCTTCATCGGTAGGGGCTGCGATCACGCCCACAGATCGCGGGATGTGAGCCCGCAGGTCGGCGATGGTGACCGGAGCCAGTGGACCGTGCTCCACATCGACCCGCCGGCGCGCTCTGGGCGCGATCGGTCCGGGCACCTCCGCTCCGTCTACAACTACGAGGACATCCATACCGTGCCTATATTGCTCGGCGGAGGGGACGTTCGCTAACGGCCGTGGAACGGGGGTGCCGGCCCACTGCCGGCAGCTTGTGCGATCAGGAGGTCGGCGAACAGCTGAGCCGGTGCCGACAGGGGGATCCCCCTCCGCTTGGCCAGGCCGAGCGTCCGCGAGATCCGAAGGCCCCGCACCGCGACCGGTCGCACCCCGACGGCGCCAGGGAGGCTCAGCCGGCTCACGAAGGCCGGGTACCCCGTAGTCGCCACCATGCGGAGGATGGTGGGGATGGAGCGCAGTTCCATCACCACGTCGACCTGGACGCCGGCGACCCGCAAGGTGCTGTCGATGATCTGGCGGATGGCGCTTCCCGGTTCGAAGCTGACGAACGGTCGCCCTTCCAGGTCTCTCACCCGGACCGGTCCTATGGCCAGCTCGTGGTCGGCCCGGGCGACCAGGGCGATGTCGTCGACGACGAGCCGGGCGGTGTCCAGGTCTCGCCCGGGCACGGGAAGGGTCACCACGCCCAGCTCTAGGTCCCCGGCCGCTACATCGGATGCGATCTCCCGGCTCCCGCTCTCCTTAACGTAGAACCGGACGCCCGCATGCCTTGATTGAAACTCAGCTATGGCGCCCGGAAACACGAAGGATGTGACTGTCGCGCCACCACCGACTCGCACCGTCCCCCGGTGCAGGTCGAGATGCTCGGAGATGTTGAGGCGCAGCTCGTCGTAGCGGGCGACGATGCCTCGCCCCCGTTCGACCGTCTGGCGTCCGAGCTCGGTGAGCTCGACCCCGTAGCGGCCTCGCAGGAGCAGGTCGGCCCCCAGGTCGGATTCGATTTGCTGCAGCCGTCGCGACAGGGCTGACTGGCTGATATTGATTCGTTCCGCGGCCTCGGTGATGGTGCCGGCGTCGGCTACGGCTATCAGAGATCGCAGCAGCATCAAATCCATATCATGCGAGTCTTGCATGTTAAATATGCAAACTATGCGCTATACACAGGTGCAACGGGTTCTTACCATCAAACCGTGCATGTCAATCTCGAACTCGACGACGACCAGTCCGACGCCGCTCTGCGTGCCGCTTGGGGGATCCCGCCACTGCCGCTGACAGCCGCACAGGTGGTCGCCCTGACCCACGACCTCGGGGGCCGCCTGAGCCCGACCACCCCGGACCTGGTGGAGTCGCTGGCTCAGCGCGTTTCTCCCGGGGTGGACGATGCCGCCCGGGTCAAGGCCCGTTTTCTGGCCGAGGTCGCAAAACGCCAGGTCGACTGTCCGGCCCTCAGCGCCGGCCGGGCGGTGGCGCTCCTCGGCACCATGCGGGGCGGCTACAACGTGGGCCCTCTGGTGGACCTGCTCGATGACGCCGACCTGGGGTCGGCGGCCGCCGAGCAGCTCGCCGGGACGTTGCTGGTATTCGATTCCCTCCAAGACGTCGCGGCGAAGGCCCGGCGGGGCAACCGGCCCGCCCTGCGGGTCCTCCAGTCATGGGCCGGCGCGGAGTGGTTGAGCGGTACCCCGCCCGTAGCCGAAGAGCTGCATCTGACGGCGTTCCGGGTCGAAGGCGAGGTCAACACCGACGACCTGTCGCCGGCACCCCACGCCTGGTCCCGAGCCGACATTCCTCGCCATGCCCTCGCCTTCCTTCAGAATCGGCCCGACGCCGGCGACGCCGTCGCCATCATTCGCCGGCTCAAAGAGCTCGGCCGCCCGGTGGCTTTCGTAGCCGACGTCATAGGTACCGGCTCCTCCCGCAAGAGCGCGGTCAACTCGCTGCTCTGGCATATCGGCGACGACATCCCCTATGTCCCGAACAAACGGCGGGGAGGGGTGGTGCTCGGCACCAGGATCGCACCGATCTTCTTCAACACCCTCGAGGATTCCGGTGCGCTGCCGATCGAGTGCGATGTTGACGGGTTGGCTACTGGCGACCACTTCGTGCTGCGGGTGCGCGCCGGGCGGGTCGAGACGCCTGCCGGCGGCCTCATCGCCGGCTTCACCCTGCGGTCCGACCGGCTGCTCGACGAAGTCCGAGCCGGCGGACGACTGCAGCTCCTCCTCGGCCGCGCCCTCGGGCAGAAGGCCCGCCACGCCCTGACCGAAAGTCCCGCTCAGCCGGCCACCGGACTCCGCGCCGAACCGGCCGCCGCGCCCCGGGAACGAGTGAGCAGACGGCCCCCGCCGTCCTGGCTCGACCCATGGCCCCCGCCGGCGCCGCCTACACCCTGGCTCAGAAGATCGTGGGCCGGGCGTGCGGGGCCGATGGTGTTTCCCCGGGCACGTACTGCGAGCCGATCATCTCCACCGTCGCCAGCCAGGACACCACCGGACCGATGAACCGGACCGAGCTGGAGGAGCTGGCCTGCCTGGGGTTCGGGGCAGATCTCGTTCTCCAATCGTTCTGCCATACTGCGGCCTACCCCAAACCCAGCGACATCGAGACCCAGCGGACCCTCCCGGCCTTCATGCAGATACGGGGCGGGGTCGTGCTGCGCCCGGGCGATGGCATCATCCACAGCTGGATCAACCGCATGCTGCTCCCGGACCAGGTGGGTACAGGAAGCGACTCTCACACCCGCTTCCCGCTCGGGATCTCGTTCCCGGCCGGGTCGGGGCTCGTGGCCTTCGCCGCCGCGTTAGGAGCTATGCCCATTGACATGCCGGAGTCGGTGCTGGTCCGCTTCTCCGGCCGCCCCCAACCGGGGATAACCGTCCGGGATCTGGTTCATGCCATTCCCCACGAGGCCCGGCGCCGAGGTCTGCTCACCCTCGATCCGGCCAGCAAAAACAACGTGTTCGGCGGGCGGATCGTGGAGATAGAGGGTCTGGAGCGACTGAGCGTCGAGCAGGCCTTCGAGCTGTCCGACTCCACTGCGGAGCGTTCGGCCGCCGCGTCCACGATCGCGCTCGGTCAGGAGTCGGTGGAGCGACATCTGGAGTCGAGCGTCGCCCTCATCCGCCAGCTGGTCGATGCCGGATATCAGGACGCCTGCGCCCTCGAGCGGCGAGCAGAGGCTATGGAAGCATGGCTGGCCAACCCGACGCTGCTTCGGGCGGATCCGGGAGCCACCTACGCCGCTGTCGTCGACATCGACGCTAGTTCGATAACGGAGCCGCTCGTAGCCTGCCCCAACGATCCCGATGATGTGAGGCTTCTCTCGGAGGTCGAGGGACGGCCCGTCGATGAGGTGTTCATCGGCTCCTGTATGACGAGGGTCGGCCATTTCCGCTCGGCTGGATCTCTGCTCGGGGCGCACGACCTCCCGGTCCCGTCTCGCCTCTGGATCGCGCCACCGACGAGATTGACCCAGGCCGAGTTGCGCAACGAGGGTTACTACAGCAAGTACGCCGTCGCCGGGGCCCGAACGGAGATACCGGGCTGCTCACTCTGCATGGGTAATCAGGCTCGGGTGAATCCCGGGGCGACGGTGGTGTCAACCTCGACCCGAAACTTCGCCAACCGTATGGGGAAAGACGCCCAGGTTTTCCTGGCGTCAGCGGAGCTGGCGACAGTAGCCGCCATTTACGGTCGGCTGCCGTCGGTCGATGAGTACTTCACCCGGGTGGCGCCGCTCAGCAGCGAAGGTCAGCCGTGAAACCCCCGCATTCCCACCCGATGACGACAGTCTGCTGTTCGCCCTCACGGATTGCTGAAGCAGCACCGGCCGGCGCCGGACCCGGGGTCCGGTCAGGCCGGGCCTCCCGAGGCTCGGCCGTCGGCGAGCGCCTGCACGAGCCCGGCGTGATCGCGCTCGTTCTGATCGGCGTAGCGCTCGGCGAAGTGGGACACCGCTGCCGCGAACTTTGAGCTCTTGCCGATGTAACTGCTGATGGCCACCGGATCGCCCGTGCGGGCGTGGGCCCGGGCCAGCGTTTCGCCGCAGGCCACGGCGAACTGGGCGAGGCGAGGTCCGATCAGCTCGATGCTGGGGATGATCTTCATGTCGCGGAACTGGCGGACGTAGAAGTCCCGCCCGTGCAGCGATCCCCATCCGACGAAGATGTCGGTGGCGCTCTGCACCCGGCGTTTGCCGTTTATGACCCGGGCCCCGTGGTTGTCATGGCGACTCGGATGAGTGTGGGCTTCGTATACCGACGGGCCCGCCTGTTTGACTTGGAGGAACAGCGGATCGGCGCCGCTGCGGCCCTCGAGCAAGACCAGGTACACCCGCATCCCCACGCTGCCGACCCCGACCACCTGGCGGACGATGTCAACCGGGGTGAACCGGTCGAACAGGTCTCGCCGGTCCTCCTGAAGTGTCTCCCGATACTCGGCGAGGAGGTGATCGACCAGGTCGTCCTGCTCTTCGTCGCTGATCGTGGTGCGGATGGGCGGATCCTCGGAGATCCGGGGCCGGCCGCCCGTCATGGTCGTCAGCTTGGCGAACGCGCCGCGGCTGGTCCGGCGATCCTTGCCCTTTTCGATGTGGATCGACAGCCGGCCGCGATCGGCGGGATCGAAGTAGCTGATCAGGCTGTCCACGTGCATGCCGTCGTACCAGATGTCGAGCTCCGGCATCCGGGCGTACCGCCCCATGCGCGTTCGGTAGGCCTCCACTGCGGCCACGCTGGCTGCCCGCGCGGTGGACGGCTTCAGTCCGTCCTCCCGTGCCGCGACCACCAGGCTGGTGGCCAGACGCTTGACATCCCACTCGAATGGACCCGGCAGGGTCTCGTCGAAGTCACGTAGATCGAACATCAGGTTTCGTTCCGGCGTGGCCCACAACCCGAAATTGAGCACGTGAGCGTCACCGCAAAGCTGCACGGCCAACCCACTGTTGGGCTGCGACGCCAGATCGGCCGCCATGACGGCGGCGGCGCCGCGGTAGTAGGTCCAGGGTGAGGCGGCCATTCGCTCGTGGCGGAGAGGGAGAAGCTCGGGGACCCGGATGGCATTCTGATCGAGGACCGTTCGCAGGGCGTCATGCCCTCGCTCCTCCTCCGACCAGTGGCTCAGGCCGCGGCGCCGCGCTCGGGCCCGGGCGACCCTCCCGTACCTCTTGCGTTCCCCGCGGGTCGCCGGTAGATCGTGCATCTCGGCTGGCGCGGTCGATGGGGTCGGCGACCCCTGGTCGGTCATGGCACTTGTCCTCTGAACTCGCGGCGGACCTTCCGGCTCGGCCGGGGAGGTGTGCGGAATCATATGCGGCCCGCCTCGACCGCTCACCGCCCGGCTGATTCCGTAGCAGGCATGTCCGGCCGCCGGTAGATGGCCATCGGCTCGTCGGTTGCTTCAGTGGTCAGCGGTCGTATGCCGAGCAGGCGGAAGTGGTTTTTTTCGAGGACCCTTCGCGAGGCCGTGTTCGAGGCCTCAGGATCGGCCACTATCCCTCCTCGTTTGTGTTCCTGCCGGATGGCCTCGATCAAGGCGGCGATCAGGGCGGTGCCCACCCCGTGACCGACGACCTCAGGGTCGCCTATGGCGTAGTCGATTCCCACGTCGTCAGGCTGGGCATCGACGTCGGCCGCATAATCGGGGTAGTCGCAGCAGCGGTACCACTGGCACCAGCCGACCGGGTTGTCGCCCAGCATCACGACCAGGGCTCGCGTCGGTTGATCGCCGACAATGGACCGTCGGAGATCCTCGACCTCGTCTTCGAGAGATGAACCGGCCAGGTACCAGCGGGCCACGTGCGGCGCGACCAACCAGGTCTTCACCACATCCAGGTCGGCCAATTCCATGGCCCGCAAGCTCATCACTTCGTGAGTGTGCACCATGACAGCCGCCTCGGGTCAACCGTATTCCCCCCGGGGGCGTCCGGGGCGGCCGGCGAGGGGCTCCGTAGAGAGCGAGCACCTCTCGACCAGGCCGAACGGTTGCGGCCGCGCGTGCGGCCCTCGGCCCGGATCGTCAGCTGTCTGAGCGAACGAACCGGGCGGCCGCGGCTGCGCTTACGAGTGCCGTGAACCCGGCAAGGAGCCCGAGCCCGGCCCACGGCCCGAGGGTGTGCGCTTGATGCGCCACGTTCTGCATCTGAGCTCCTGCCTGGGTGGGCCAGAACTTGAGCATGGGATTCCGCCACGTTGCCGGCAGCACCTGCCCGAGTCCCGGGAGCACGAAAATCAGCGCGACCATACCGGCCACGCCGGCCGTGGTGGAACGGACCAGAGCTCCGACTGCGACACCGAGCACGCCGATCAGGGTCAGGAAAAGGCCGGTCCCGGCGACGGCGCGCAGGACGCCAGGTTGGCCGAGGGCGGCGGTGGGCGCGGTGCCCGAGATGACCAGCTGGCCGATGACGAAAGCGGCGAAGCTCAGCACCTCACCTATTACCAGTCCGACGAGCGCGAACACCGCAGTCTTGGCCGCTAGAAGCCGGCCCCGGTGCGGCACGGCGGACAGGGACACCCGGATCAGGCCGGTCGGGTACTCGGCGCTGACCATCATCACCCCGAGCACGGCGAGGGCGAGTTCCGCCACTCCGATTCCCATGAGGCTCACCGAGGTCGGGTCCCACGCTTGCCCGTTCGTCTGGGGGTGGCGGAAATGACTTGACGTCGCCATGGCGAGAAGGGCTCCGATGGCCACTGTCAACACCGCGGCGCCGGCCAGAGCCGCCCGGTTGGAATGGAGCGACCGGAACTTGATCCATTCGCCATGGCACGCCGCCACGAAACTGGCCAGCCGGCTCGGTCGGATCCCGGGTGCGGGCCCGACTGTGGTCACAGCGATCATGGGCGGGGCGACCCGCCTGCGTATTCGACACTATCCCGGGTCAGTTCCATGAAGGCCTCCTCCAACGACGCTCGGACGGGCGTCAACTCGTGAACGGCCACACCGGCGGCCAGCGCGGCGTCGCCGATCAGGCGGGCCTCGACCCCCACGACTTCCAATACCCCGTCGCGGTTCGCGGTGTATGCACCGAGCCCGGCCAGGACGGCGGCCAGCCGTTCGCGTTCGGGCGTGCGGACCAGCACCGTCTCGGTGGAAGTGCGGGCCACGAACGCCTCCAGCGGCTCATCGGCGATCAGCCGTCCCCGCCCGATCACGACCAGATGGTCGGCGGTCAGGGCCATCTCGCTCATCAGGTGCGACGAGACCAGAACCGCCCTGCCCTCTGCGGCCAGGTTTCTCATCAGGTTGCGGATCCACAGGATCCCCTCGGGGTCCAAACCGTTGGTCGGCTCGTCGAACAGCAGGACAGCAGGGTCGCCGAGCAGGGCGGCGGCTATGCCGAGCCTCTGACCCATGCCCAGTGAGAACGTCCCGGCCCGCCGGCCCGCCACGGCCTCCAGCCCGACGAGGGCCAGGACCTCGTCGACCCGCCGCTTCGGTAAGCGGCTGGCGGCGGCCAGGGCAGCCAGGTGGGAGCGGGCGTCACGGCCGGGGTGGGCGGCTCGGGCGTCTAGTAGCGCACCCACCGCCTCGAGCGGGACCGGAAGGTCACGGTATGCCAGTCCGCAGATCGTCGCTCGGCCCGATGTCGGCGTCTCCAATCCCATGATCACCCGCATCGTCGTCGTCTTGCCCGCTCCGTTCGGGCCCAAGAAGCCGGTGACGATCCCGGGGCGAACGCCAAAGCTCAGGTCCGAGACCGCCTTCGTGCCCGCGAAGCGTTTTGACAGGTTCTCAACGACGATCACAACGACGGCTCCCGAGACACGATGGGGCACGCACCTCGCATGCGCACCTCTTGCCAACCCGGTGACCGACCTACCCGAAGCCGCCTGCCACCGCAGACCATCACCATTATCGGACGGTCTGGCGGGCGCCTTGACCATCTTGGCCAGATCTTCGCGGACTCTTAACCGATTCCTACCTACCTGCCCGCCGGCGGTCCTGTACCGGACCGGACGCAAGGGGGGTGAGGGCAGGCAGGACGATTAACCGGGCTGCAGGCCGCCGACCCTGTATGATCCGGTGCACCTACGTGAGGGTTCAAACTTGCGTCGGCCGCGATCACCGGAGGTGGCAATGTCCGATGGCGAGGGTTGGCAACCGGATCCAACCGGCCCCGAGGACTCCGGCCCCCCGGCCGCTGAGGCGGCCGGCCCGGGACTGACACCGGCAGCCGCGCCGGCAGGGGGTCCGCCGCCTGCCGTTCCCCCGCCGCCGTGGCCCGGGGGCGTCGGTGGCTATCCCATCCGGGTCGAGGTCGAGACACCCGAGCGGATAGCTCGGTGGCGACCCCTGGTGCAGTGGATTCTCGCCATCCCGTTGTTCATCGTGCTCTACCTGTTGCGCATCCTCGCCCAGCTGTGCGCCGTCATCGGGTGGTTCGTGGCATTGTTTACCGGACAACTTCCGGAGGCGCTCGGCGACTTCATCGCCGCGTATTACCGTTACGCCTGGCGCGCCTACTCGTACGCCTGGTTTTTGCGCGAGGAGTATCCCCCGTTCGCCCCCTCGCTGGGTTACACGGACCCACGGGACGACCCGGCCCTTTTCGAGGTACAGCGAGGAGAGGGACTATCGCGGCTGGCCGTGCTCTTCCGGTTGATCCTGATAATTCCTCAGGTTTTCGTGCTGTTCTTCGTGGGCATCGCCGCGTACGTGGCTGTAGTCATTGCCTTCTTCGCCGTTCTGTTCACCGGGCGCTGGCCGGCCGGTCTCCGAAGGTTCGTCGTCGGAGTCACCCGCTGGGCCCTCCGGGTGGACGGCTGGTTCCTCCTGCTTGCTAACCCCTATCCACCGTTCTCGCTCGACTGACAGGTTGCCCCGAGACGGGAGCGATCACGTCCTGGTGTCACAGGGCCAGCCCGAACGCCAGCAGCTGCACCTCGGGGACCGGCAGCCAGTCCCGCTCGGGTAAGCGGATGAAGCCAGCCCGTAGGTACAACCGATGCGCCGCGGTCATCGACGGGGTGGAATGAAGAAAGACAGCCCGCCTCCCCGTGGCCCGAGCCCGGTCTATGCACACGCTTACCAGGGCCGACCCGGCCCCTCGACCCTGGGATGCCGGATCGACACCGAGCATTCGGATCGAGGCCTCCCCCTCCTCGAGCTGCTCCGCCCAGCGGTTGGCGGCATCAGGGACGAAGGTGACGCACCCCAGCAAGGTCTCGTTGTCCAGCGCGACCAGGACCTCCGCCTCGGCCGCCCTGCTCTTCACGTCGGCCAGCGCGGCCCCGTAACCCTCGCCCACCCGCCCGCCCGGTAAGGCACAGTAAGCGGCTACGACCAACCGCCCGGCGCGGTCGTGCTCGTCCGCGTGGACCCGGCGAACCTCCACCGCCGTCAAGATACTCGCCAACCCTACGCTGGCGTCGTGCCGGTACGACGGCGGCGGGCCCGGGTCGAGGATGTTCACGAACTGGCGCTGAGTATGCCCCACGTCACGGTTGAGCACGGAAGTGGTGGGAACCCGGTCTACCAGGTCGGGGCCAAGTCCTTCGTGTTCTTCCGTAATCCCCGTCCCGATGCCACCGATCCCGCTACCGGTGAGAGGTACGGCGACGTGATAGTGCTCTGGGTCGCATCGGCGTCCGACAAGCACGCGCTCGTGCAGGACCCGCGATCACCGTTCTTCACAACTTCGCACTTCGACGGTCACCCGTCCGTGCTCGTACGATCGAGCCGGATAGGTGAGCTCTCCTGGCAGGAACTGGCCGAGGTAGTCCAGGACGCCTGGCTGTGCCGGGCCTCGCCGAAAAGGGCGACGACATGGCTCGAGGCCCACCGGCTCGGGTAGGGCACGCCCAAGGTAGTGCCAGCGCGCTGCGGACACCAGAGGTTCGAGCACGGGTTCGGGCTCCAAAGGTAGGGTCAAGCTGTGGTCAGGCACTCGTTGATCCGGTGTGCGAGGCGGACGATTACTGATGAAGCAGTCCGCACCAGCGGCGCCGACCCTGCCGCGACCGCCGCGTTTCCCCCTCCGATCGGGCTGCACCGGCGATCCGGTAGCAGGTAGCGCATACCGTGCTGGTGGAGGCGGCCGGACTGGCCTTGCTCGCATCATTGTCTCCGACGGCCCTACTGGCCGGCGCGGTGTACCTGGGCTCCTCTCGGCCCAAGCTGATGGCCACCTATTACCTGGCGGGAGCGGTCGTTATCAGCGTGATCATGGGGATCGTGCTGCTGGTGGCCCTGCGCGCCTCCAATCTCAGCCGGCCCGGAGAGGAAACGCCTCGCTACGGATTGAGGCTCGGACTCGGGGTCCTGCTACTGGTGGCCGGCTTCGTGGTGACCAGGCGCAAGCCGCGTCCGATCGACCCGAGCGGATCGCCCAAGGGCTTTCTCTCACGAATGGTGGCTGACCCGGCTCCCAGAACCGCGTTTCTGGTCGGGGTGCTGATCTTCTCTCCCGGAATCGCCTTCCTGGCTGCGGTGCAGGTCATCGCCACGGCGAGAGCGAGTGTCGAGCTCACGGTCACCGCTGTGGTCGTTGTTGTTGTCCTCTATGTGCTTCTGGCGTGGCTACCGATCCTGCTCTATGTGATCTTTCCCGGCGTGACCACCCGCAAGCTCACGGCCTTCAACCGGTGGCTGGTCGCTCACTCCCGACAGGTGCTCGTGTGGGGGCTATTCGTGGTGGGAGCGTTCATGGTCGGCAACGGGATCTACGGCCTCGTTGCCGTCGGCTGAGCCGAGTCGCGGCCGTCGGGCGGTGGAGAGGGCTGACGGATCAAGAGGATGAGTCCGCTGAGTCCTGCTCGTTGCGGGCCAGGCCGATCTTGGCCGCGCTGACAAGAAGGCGAACCACGATGCCCACGATGGCCAGATCCATCAGCATCTGGATGCTGGTCACGATGCGAGCGGGGTCGGTGCGGGGCGTGATGTCGCCGAAGCCAACCGTGGAAAAGACAGTGATGGTGAAGTAAAGAGCGCCAGTATGGTCGAGTGGCTCGCTGAAGGTGGCCGGTGAGCTGTGAGCCATCGATAGGTAGATGCTCGAGAAGACGACAAGGAAGAAAGGAATGACCGCTCCGAGCGCTTGCGCTGCTCTCAACTGCGGCAGCTCGGCTCGGACGATACGGCTGGTCTGCCAGGCCAGAAAGACTGCGACCAGCACCAGACCGATGGTCAGTCGGACGGCGTCGTCGTCGCCGGAGTTTCGGCTCGCTGGGAGCAGGTAGTAGAGCCCGATCACCGCGATCCACGCTGCAGCTATGACCACCGCTGTTCGTAACAAAGCGCGACGCCGGTCACGAGCCTTCAGTTCGGAAAGTTTCCTAGGTGTCACAACCACACGCTTCTGGGTGCGGCCACTGGATCACATGAAGAGTTCGTCGATCTCGCCGGGTCAGGACTCGGTTGACGACAGGCCGTGCTCAGCCGCGATTTGGGCGACCAGTTCACCCAGAGTTTCAATGGAGTTCTTCTCGTCTTTGCCTTTGAAGAAGTCCCCGTGGAGGAGCGTGAGGTACTGCAGCTGAATGACGATTCTCTCGAGTCTTTCCACCCGTTCGTCCAAGGTCATTCCGCCACCATACCCACCTTGCCCGCCCCCGGTGACCCCCGTGGCCGACCGACCAGTGCTAGATCTGCCCCGGCGCCAGCCGCCGCCCGCCAATCCAGGAGGCTTCGGATGTTGATCCACCCGTGGGACGCTGCTCTCGACGACCTGGAATGGCGTCAGTGGCTTTCCGAGGGCCGCGATTTCGGCCAGCTTGCCGTCAACGGCCGCTCGGGCGAACCCCCGGAGGTCCAGCCGGTTCACTTCGTCGTCGACGGGGCCACCCTGCTCTTGCATCTGGCCCGCCCCAACCCCATCTGGCCGAACCTGGAGGCCCGACGGGAAGTCCTGCTATCCGTCGTCGACGACTACGCCTTCATCCCCGGGACGTGGCGGGTCAAGCCTGGCGCCCGAGTAGAAGACGGGGTGCCCACCAGCTATTACGCCGCCGTGCAGTTCACCTGCCTGGGCGAGATCGTCGACGACCCCGAAGGCAAAGCGGAGATCCTGCGCCGGCAACTGGGGCACTTTCAACCCGAGGGTGACCACGCTGAAGTGGCCGTGGGAAAGCGGCCCTACGGGCCGATGCTGAATGGCATCCGGGGCCTCCGCCTACAGGTGCGCAGTGTGGCGGCTAAGTTCAAGTACGACGATGGTGGTTCGGCCGAACAGCGGGCGTCTGTGGCCGAACGGCTGGACGACCGGGGCATAGGACGGGACCGCCAGGCGGCACGGCAGCAGCGACGGCGACTGGAACGGGTCGGCGACCGGCCCAACCGACCCGCACCTTTGCGGTGGGTCCGCCGCTGGCGCTAGAAGCCGTCCCTCGGATCCAGCGGCCCAAGATTGGTACGAAGGCCGCAACCACGAAATTTCAGAAAGGCATTAAGGCCGGGTTCGGTTCCGCCGATACACAGTTTTGAGGGTCGCGTCTGGTCGGGGGCGCCAGGGCCGAGTCGGGTCCGAGACCGTGCCGGGGTCGCCCGAGTCTCGCCGGTAGCCTCTGCGGGTGCCAGACGCGCTCTACACCCGTGATCGAGAGCTGTTCGTCCCCGGTCGCATGACCGAGGGACCGTGGTCGCCCCACGCCCAGCATGGAGGTCCGGTCGCCGCCCTCCTTGCTCGGGTCGCCGAGTCGGCTGCTGCTCCCCGGCCCATGCAACTCGTCCGCCTCACCGTAGAGCTCCTGCGCCCGGTGCCGATGCGTCCCCTCCTGGCTTGGACGAAGGTGAGCCGGCCGGGCCGCAAGGTTCAAATTGTCGACGCAGGTGTTGTTGTCGACGGCCAGGACGTGGCCTGGGCCCGGGCCTTGCGTATCCGGTCGGAGCCGGTCGAGGTGCCGGCCCAGGTGCCCGATCCAGCCAGCCCGGCCCCACCGGATGGGAGCGCGGGGTCGAGAGCGCCGATCCGCACGCCGTTTGCCGAGGCCGTGGACCTGCGCTTCATCTCGGGCGGGTGGGACGAGCTCGGGCCGGTGCAGATGTGGGCCCGACTCACCGTGCCGGTAGTGGCGGGCGAGGAACCCTCGGCGATGCAGAGAGCCGCGGCCGCCGCCGATTTCGGCAACGGAGTCAGCCGTATCGTGGACTTCTCCACCCACGTGTTCATCAACCCTGATCTGACGGTTTCGTTGTCCCGTGTTCCCGCGGGAGAATGGATTGGCCTCGACGTGGTGTCGCGGCTGTCGCCCGACGGCTTTGGACAGGCCGAGAGCCTGATCTTCGACTCCGTCGGTCCGGTCGGCCGGGCCGTGCAGTCCCTGCTAGTGGAGAAGCGATGAACCGCCCGGCAGTGGGTCCGGTGGTGGCGTCCGGCCGGGCTGGCGATCCGGACCTCCGGTGGCCGCGAGGTTCCAGTCAGTGCCGATCAGAGCGCCGCTTGTGACATACGTCGTCTTGTTTCACCACGCCCAGGGCCTGACCCCGGGCGTCCAGCACTTCGCCGATCGTCTTCGGCGCTCCGGTCATGTGGTTACCGTGCCCGACCTGTACGAAGGGAGGACCTTCGACACTCTCGAGGACGGGGTTGCCCACGCCGAGCAGGTGGGCTTCGACACCATCCTCGAGATGGGTCGGCTGGCCGCCCAGGACCTGCCCAAGGGGATGGTGTACGCCGGGTTCTCGCTCGGGGTCCTCCCCGCTCAGATGCTGGCCCAGACCCGGCCGGGCGCCATCGGAGCCCTGCTCTTCCATTCCTGCGTGCCCCCCGCCGAGTTCGGAGGTCCCTGGCCACGAGCAGTGGCCGTTCAGATTCACGCGATGGACGCCGACCCATACTTCGTCGACGAGGGCGACATCGGCGCAGCCCGGAGCCTGGTCGATACCTCGGACCGCGCCGAGCTTTTTCTCTATCCCGGCAACAACCATCTCTTCACTGACGACAGCCTGCCCAGCTACGACCCGTCCGCCGCGGCATTGCTCATGGAACGAGTACTCGCGTTCCTCGCTTCATAGGCCGGACTGGTGCCCGGTGCCCGTCCTGCCCCGATCCTTCCATGGAACATTGTTCTATTTTTCGCAGTCCTGAGAATTTTCCGTGTATTTACAGCCGGGTCAGGTACCGCTCAGTAGCTGACCCCGCCGCCGCTCGAAACCGTTGTTGGAGTGGTGGCCGGTGGCATGGTGGCTGGCGGGGTGGTGGCTGGCGGGGTGGTGGCCGGCGGGGTGGTGGCCGGCGGGGTGGTGGCCGGGGCGGACAGGGACACGACGAACCAGGTTCCTCCGCTGTCGACCACTCCTTGGCCGGTGGTCTGGTTGGGGCCTTTGTCGCCGATGTAGGTGTAGAGGGGCATCCCGTGGTACGTGACCTGGGTGCCTTCGGGTTCGGTCACGGTTCCCAGGCCGCTCACCCCGGCCCCGGCGGTGGGCTGGGTGGCGCCTGAGGGGAGAAGCACTGGTGGCCAAAACTTGAGGCAGGCCCCGCTGCACGCGCTCTTTTCCTCCCTTGTCAGCGGTGTAGGTGTAGAGCACCATGTCGCTGGCGTTGGCCAGGATCTTGCCCAGCTTGGGGTTGGTGATCTCCACCGCAGTCGGGCTGGATGTCGGCGAAGCAGTGGGAGACGATTGGGCCTGGCCGGTCGTGGCCGGGGTGGCGGGCTGAGCTGCGGTCGCGGTCTTCGATCCTCCTCCCCCGCAGGCCGCCAGCACGAGGGTCAGACCGGCGACGGGGGTCATGCCGGCCAGCCACCGGACCGAGCCTCGCCGTGCACCGGAGCGCCGCCGTGTCTTCTGCTTACCGTCGCGCCGTTGGGACATCACGCCTCCTCATTTGATCACCGGTAATACGTCGTCTATCGGCGCGGGGATTGCCCAACGGTGGCGGGGTCATCGAACCTTCCGGTCGGGATCCAGCAGCCAAGGCGGCACCGGGCTACCGAGTCGATCACGCCCCACCCGCTCCCTCACCTATCGGTGCCACCCCTTATTGAACACGGAGGCGGCGAAAACCTGGCCCACGCTGTTTGCCTGCTCAGTCACTCAGCGTACGTCTCCGGTGCCGGAGAGAGATCGGCTCGTATTCATGAGCGCAGGGAGTGCGATGGTGAGGGCTATTTCGCTGACTCGCTCGGCCCGAGATGACACGTATACAGCCAACGGCAGGCAAAGTCTCGCACAGGCATTTTTTGCATTTACTCTTGCGGACAGCGGGCAGGAGGACTAAAGAGTCATGTTGACGGGTGGGCGCCTGTCCGCCCAGAAGGGGAAGCGGTGAAATCGTTGCGACTGATTCCAGCCGCGATCTTGGTGCTGTTCGCCTTGATCGCGACGGCGGGTACCGCGAGCGCGCAGCCTGCTCAAACCAACAGGACATATGTCTGTACGGGGGCCAACGGGGGCATCATCCCCGCCGGCACGTACAGTTCCATCATCGTCAAGGGTGTGTGCTACATGCCCGCCGGCACCGTCGTGATCAGACACGACCTGATAATCGGGCCAAAAGCTCTCCTGGACGCCGTCACCCCTGGTGACCCGCCGGGAAATGCCCAACTGCCCGCCACTGTTCTCGTAGGGGGCAACGTCACGGTGGGCAAGGGCGCCGTTCTCCTGCTCGGGTGCTCGCCTGACCAGGGCTGCAACGGAGGGGTCAATTACGACCGCATAGGCGGCAGCCTCACCGGAGTGGGTGATCTGGGCATCGTCGTGCACTCGGCCACCATCCGTGGAAACGTCACCCTGTTGGGCGGCGGCGGTGGCGTGACTTGCGCGACTCCGGGTCCTGCTCCGTGGTCGGCTGATCCCGCCCTGAACCCCCCAAACGACCCCAGCGCCGCCAGCCCTGTGTTCAGCGATTTCGAGGACTCCACCATCGGTGGGAGCTACACCGTGGTGGGCTTGCATACCTGCTGGCTCGGGACGTTCCGGACCTCCATCGGTCGCAACACCACTCTGGTCGGCAACCAGACGGCTGATCCGGACGGCAACGAGATCGCCACTAACCGCACCGGCGGCAACATGGTCTGCCTGTCCAACCTGCCTGCGGTGCAGTTCGGCGACTCCGGCGGGTCGCCCAATATCGTGGGCCACCGCGCCATCGGCCAGTGCGCGTTCAACGTCCGGCAGCCGAAGACACCGTCTGAGGCGCCTACTCCGGTGACCCTGACGCATATCACTGTCCCGGCTTCGAGGCTACGGACCTTCATCGGGGTGCACACCGAGATCGCCAATATCCCGCCGTCGTCCTCCGTAACCACCGTGTCTGGCGACACCCTCACCGTGGACACGAATAACGCGGTTCTGGCCGGCCGGGGACTCACTGGCCCGATCACTTTCGACCCCACCGCTCAGCCGCAAACAACCGGCGAGACGGTGCTCACCACCACTCATCCGAACGGGTCATCGTCGTTTACCGCTCTCGATATCTGCTCGTGCAAGTTCCGCGGCCAGACCGGCTCCGTGGCCATCGAGGCCTACGGGACGACGACCGCCAAGGGCTTTACGACGGGCACCTTCGTGATCAGGTACGCCGAGGGTGGACTGGCCACGCTGGCCGGTTGGGGCACCTTCACCAGCGCCCATCAGCCGGCAGGCAGCCTGCTGGTAGTGGAGCATCTCGCGATTACCTGAGCGTGATGTCGAGTCGGGGCGTGGTCGGGCCGGACCCGGCCACGCCCTTTCTCGTATCTTGGGGCCGGATGCGAACTCTGCGACCCGTAGCCTCGGATCGCTATGCCCTGCCGGCGGGCGGCTGCTGCTGGCGGATCGCTTGCTCGACCAGCCCGATCACCCAGCTGATGCCTCGGATCGCTTCCTGGGAATCGAAATTCCAGTCGGCGACGAGACGCTCGTAGGAGACCACGCTCCACAACACGTCGAGAACCCCGGCGGCGATTCGGCGGTCGGTTTCCGTCCAACCCTCCGTATGTGGCGCGACGGCGGCCAGCAGGGCGGCGCGCTGTCGCTCATTGGCTGCGGCGACGGTTTGATCGCGCACCATTCGCGGTTCGATGGGAAAGTTCGAAACGTACTCGAGCATGCGGGCGGTGATGCCCTGCACCCCGCCGAGAGTCAGGCCCTCCATGTCGATACCGGACTCTTCCTCGAGCCTCCGAAGCACTGCGTCACGCAATTCCCGCTCGGTCGAGAAGTGCCGGTAGACGGTGCGTTCATTTACCGCCGCCCGTTCTGCGACGGCGCGCACGGTCAGGGCCCGCCAGTTCCAGATGGGAAAGCCGTGGAGGAGCGCCGCTCCCGCGGAGATAATTCGATCACGAGTCTCGCCTGCCCGCTGGCGGCGGAGAGGACTGTCGTAGCGCCGGCGTTGTTCGGTCTGGCTCAGGGGTTCTCCCATTGGTGTGGTGACTGCGACATTCGAGCCTAGATGCAGTGGGGCCACGGTGGCCGCCCGATCACCCCAGCTTGTCGTAAAGCCGCATGGCCTCGGCGACTGTGCGCTGGACGTCGCGGTCCAACAGCAACCGGGCCTTGACGAGCCGCCGGGCCGCTTCGAGAACCTCCTTCTCGTACTGGGGGCGTTCGGGGGGCCTTCGACCCGACTGGAGGGGCAACAGGCTGCCGACGAACTCGTACAGCACGTCGGGTAGACCGTTGATGCTGACCCTCGGGTTCCATCCGGTGAACGCCGCGACCGGCGCGGCGACGGCGGGCAGGCGGATGCCTGCTATCTCGTTCCCGTCGTCATCGACATCCGAGACTTGCGCGGTTCTCGGGTCTCCGAGTTCGAGCGGCCAGGACGAGCTGACCGGGTCGATCGCGGGGGTTCGCGGCAGGTAGGCGGGATCGGGCAGAGCCACGTCGTGGAACACCCGCAGTACCTTCTCCCGGGTCACTGCACTGCCGTCGGACCGTCGGGGGACGC
The DNA here is from genome assembly GCA_963783945.1 of uncultured Actinomycetota bacterium. GTDB lineage: Bacteria > Actinomycetota > Acidimicrobiia > Acidimicrobiales > Palsa-688 > CAWAPS01. The sequence goes on along the minus strand of CAWAPS010000032.1, from coordinate 894,511 downwards.
AACTCGGGGGAGGATCGACGCCGTCGCAGACCCACCGGTCCAGCTGGACGAACAGGGCCCGGAGCACCGGAGACACATCCAGGTAGTGGATGGGGTTGGCCGCCGGCAGGAGGGACTTGAGATCGGACGCCCCAAAATGGTCCGACCCGTTCAGGAGGTATGTCCGGGCGTCGGGATCTTCCGGCAGATCCTCGCCGGTATCGGGATCCTGGTGGAGGAGGGCGCCATCTCCGCGCCAGTACTCCCACGAACTGTTCGTCGAAAAGAGCCTTGGCACACCGCCGAGTGAGCGCTGGAGCGACATCAGGTTGGCGCTGTCGTAGGGAGGCCCATAGGCGGGCGTCAGTGGATGGGTAAGGGACGGCTGGCCGAAGCGGAGGTTGAACTCCCCTCGCCGGGCGCTGGCGACGTGGGTGAACACGCCGTCGAACACCTGGCGTCCGTGCTCGTCGACATTCAGGCCATCGAAGAGGAACTGGCGGAGGAACCTTCCCGACTGCGAGATGCCGAACGTGAACACCCGATCGGTGGACTCCTGCAGCCATGACGAGAAATCCCTGACCGCGAGGAGCCCGGTGCCGATCACCGGGGCGAAGGCGGAGCGGTAGACCAGCTCATACCAATGAAAGGCCTTGAACCCGCCGTTCAGTAGGACCCGGGAATCGTCGACGAAACGCCATTCTCCCCGCGGTACTGGTTGTTTCTCCCCGAGCGGACTGGTCCGCACCGTGAGCTGAGCGTCCACGTCATGAGGGTCGGCGGACGGATAGTCCCGAAAGTCGAAAAGTGGTGACGAATCTGACAAGCGATGCTCGGGTTGGTCGATGTCCGGTCGGAACTCGACCCGCATCCAGCCGGGATCGACATTCGCCAACGGGGCGTCCAGACCCAGCCAGCCGTTGTCACGGTTGACGTCCCACTGCCAGCCGCACCACGCGATGGTCCAGCCCTCCTCCAACAGGAATCCGTCTCCCGGGTCGGGATCTTCGGCAGGGCCGAAGACCGGCGCGGCATCGAGGCTGAAAGGAAGGCCGCCGAGCATCCCTCGGTTGGGGATCACCACCAATGCCCGCCCGTTGCCCCCGCCGGTGGGCCGGAGCAGGCGGACATCGGAGGCGAAACGAACCTGGCCGTCGCTGGCACGAGGAGCCAGATCCAGATCGACGATGCGAGCGTTGGCCTGGTCGGTCGGGTCCACCGCGAAGTTGACGGTTGCCTCGACCCACTCGAAGGGCCGGTCCCGGTAAGCCGTGACGGAGCGTACGTCCAGCGATTCCAGCACGCCAGCACGTTAGGCGCCCCGGCAAAACAAGGCGAACGAAGAGAATAGATCCCCGTTCGACCAGAACCGGCTGCCTGCGTCACGGAACACCCGCTGGTTCGGACAGATCGTCCAGTCCCGGATCAACGGTCCATAGCAGCGGCCAGATCGTCGAGGATGGGCAAGGCCAGATCTCGGGACCGCTCCCCGAGGAACACCTGCATCCGCTGCACTCCGAGCTCACCCGCTCGCTGGATCTGGCCGGCCATCTCCTGACTCGAACCCGGGGGAAAGAAACAGCAGATATCCGGCGTACCCTTGCGGCCGGCATCTCCCCATCGCGACCGGAGGTCGGCCAGCGCCGACTCGAAGCCGGGCTCGGTAACACCCCATCCAGCGGGCAGCCAACCGTCGCCCCAGGAGACGATGCGGGCGAAGTTCCGAGAGGTGGCCCGGCCTCCCAGCAATACCGGTGGTCCTCCCGGCCGCGGCGGCTTCGGCCAGGAGCGTGACGGGGACATCTGGCGGTACCGGCCCTGGAATTCGGCGACCTCATTGGTCCAGAGGGCTCGCATCAGGGCGATCGTCTCCTCGACGATGGCGAACCTGGCCGGCGCGAGAAATCCGTGGTCCTCCGCCTCTTGCCGGTTGTAGCCGAAGCCGATGCCCAAGACCATTCGTCCCTGGGCCAAATAGTCGAGGGTGGCCACTGCCTTGGCCAGGGCGATGGCGTCATGCTGGGCGACCAAGGAAACGCCGGTGCCTATTTCTAACGATGTGGTGGCAGCGATGAAGGCACACGCCACATAGGGGTCGAGAGTCCTCTGATATCTCTCCTCGATCGGCCACCCGGCTACCAGGGCCTCGGTCTCGACGGGCGCATGGGTGTGCTCGGGGAGGTATATCGATTTCAAGCCCCGAGCTTCGGACTCTCTCGCCAGGTCGAGGATGGGCATGGAACGGTCAGTTGCCGTGGGATGCACGCCGACAGCGGGAAGCGATTCGCCCATTCCAGTGACCACCTCGTTCCTTCGCACCCGACCGGGACCCTGCCCACGATATTGAAGGCACGATCCGGGGACAATTAAGCTGGCGAGATCGGTCCACCAGATACGTGGGGGGAGAGCCATGTCCGGTCGTCTCGAAGGGCGAGTCGCATTTATCACAGGCGCGGCCAGAGGCCAGGGGCGCGCTCACGCCGTTCGAATGGCGGAAGAGGGCGCCGACATCATCGCTGTGGATATCTGCCGCGAGTTCGGGAACAACCCTTATCCGCTTTCGACTCCGGAAGACCTGCAGGAGACGGAGCGGGCGGTAAAACGGCTCGGGCGGCGCATAGTTACTCGTCAGGCTGACGTCCGTGAGCGCAACGAGCTTCGCGCCGCGGTGCAGGACGGTCTTCAGGAGCTGGGGGGCCTTCACATCGTGGTCGCCCAGGCCGGAATTCTGCCTATGTCCATGGGCGAACCCGATCCCATGGACTTCGTGGATGCCAGCGACGTCGACCTTGTCGGCGTTCTGAACGCTGTCGCGGTCGCACTGCCTCACCTGACCGAGGGGGCATCCATCATCATCACCGGTTCAACGGCCGCGCTGATCAAGGGCATGATGGAGGGCCAACCAGGTGGCTCAGGTTACGCGTGGGCCAAGTCGGTCCTCGTCGGCTATACCGAGCAGATGGCGTTGCAGCTGGCGAGGCGTTTCATCCGGGTCAACTGCATGCACCCGACAAACGTAAATACCCACTTGGTACACAACGACAGCGTCTACAGGGCCTTCCGGCCGGACCTGGAAAACCCGACGCGCGACGACGTGATCCCGGCCTTCACCCAGTTCCAGGGCATGCCAATCCCATACGTCGAGCCCGTCGATATCGCCAACCTCGCAGTGTTCCTTGCTTCGGACGAGGCCCGCTACATCACGGGACAGCAGATCCGGGTCGATGCCGGATCGCTCCTCAAGTTCCCGAACGGGCCGATCTAGGACTGACCAGGTTCGCCCCCGCCGGTGGTCGGCGGTCGCCGGGCGAGAGCCGGCCGCCCGGGCGGGGATTCAGCGCTACACCCGGAAGCTGACCTACACGGAACGGGTGCGCCCCGCCTCGTTGCCGGTGCGGGTCCGAATCACGAACCGTTCCGGGCGGATGGTGATCACCGTACGGGGGACGTCTCGCGGCTCGTACGGGTACTCGTCGCAGCCCATGTGGGTGCGGGCCAGCCAGTCGACGAAGACGCGCTCGGTGTCTTCGTCGAGTTTCGCCGTTCCACGGATTGTGACGTAGTGGTCGAGGTCGTCGAGATCTGTCAGGCACAAGCTGATGTGCGGGTCGCGCTGGAGGTTGCGGATCTTCTTGGTCGCGGTCCGGCTGCTGATCCGTAGCCTGCCCTCGTGGATCATGACTCCAACCGGTACAACCGAGGGCTGTCCGTCGGGGCGCACGGTCGACATATGGCCGATAAGCAAGCGTCCGCCAAACATGTCGACCACGTGCTCGGGAATCGGTCGGCCTTCGTCTGAAGTCTCGGCGTGCATGCTCCTGGTCAGGCCGTATAGGTCTGAATCTCGATCTGTTGTCCCGTCGACAGCAACCCGGTGCTCATCAGGTCAGTCCAGACCCACACCTGTTTCAGCGGGATCCCGGTCTCGGCTTCTTCAGGGGTGTGGCGCATGCTGAAGCCGAGGGTCAGCCGTCCGGCCAGCTTGCCTGCACTGAGCGATTCAAGGCGTTGAATGACGTCGTCGTAGACGGCGACGGACGGCAGACGAATCCCGATGTGGCTCGCTCGATAAGGGCGCTGATCGAGCAACTGCCGAAACGTCGCGAACCCGGTGGCGAGGTCTGAGTCGCCGCCGTCGATTTGGCGCTGCAACGCGTCCTCGAGGGCAAGTTGCTCTGGCTCCGCCGCGGACGCGAAGAAATCGTTCTGGCCGTAGTCGTCGCTCATTCTGACCACGATGTACTTGCCGAACGGAGGCGAGTCGATCTGCTCGCACCGACAGTTGAACGACTCGAAGAGCTCGATGACCAGCGATGCTTCGCCCGGCCGATGGAGGAACTCGACGTGATTGAGCTGGGTCCGTTCGAGCGGTTGATGATCGACCGTGCCTTCGTCTGGCTGGCGAGCGGTCTCACTGGCACGATTCTCCACATCGGTCATGCGGTTGCCTCCGTCTCGGTGAACCAGGGTTCAGGGCAAGACTTCGTCGAGAATCCCGGTCCTGGGTTGCCTGGACTTCTATCTTGACCGACGCTCCACGCGGCATCAAGAGGTCCTCCTCTGCTCAGGTTGGCCCCCTCGCGCCTGAGGTTGGGGTGAGCCTCGAACAGTAGGCTGGGGTGCATGGAAGAACGTGGCCATTCCTCGTCCCGGGGGCAGCTCGGATGCGCCAGGCGCTGAGCGATATATCCGTAGTCGAGGTCGGCAGTGGCGTAGCCGCCACCTGGTGCGGCAAAGTCTTCGCTGACCTCGGTGCCGACGTGGTCAAGGTCGAGCCGCCCGGAGGCGACCGGATGCGCGCTGACCGTGGGGCATTCGCCCACCTGAATACCAACAAGCGCAGCGCGACGTTGGAGCGCTCGGGGGCGACCGCAGGGGAGCTCCTACAGCTGATCGGCCGGGCTGACCTGGTCATCGAGGTGCCGGCCTACGGTGCGCTCGGCGACTGGGGTGTCGACCGTGAAGAGCTGATGGCGAACCGTCCCCTTTTGTCGGTCGTCGCCATTAGCGGCTTTGGGGCTACCGGACCGTACGCCGGCTTCGCGTGGAGCGACCTGGTGGCCCAGGCCTTCGCTGGATCTCTCGTGCCGGATCGGCGGGGTCCGATAAGACTGCCCATGGCTGTGGCCGAATGCACCGTCGGCCATACCGCGGCCGTCGGCGGGCTGGCGGCGGTGCTACGGGCTCGCGCCAGCGGGATAGGAGCGTTCATCGACTGCTCGGCCACCGAAGCACTGGCCTCCAACCCGACCCGGATGTCCCGCCATCTGGGATGGGAGTACCGGGACCGACAGAACCTCGAGCAGCAAGTGACTGATAGCAGTGGGGTCCTGCTGCCGCTCGGCCCCCTTCCATGCGCCGACGGCTACGTGGCCATGATGATGACGCCACAGCAGCTCAGCGAGATGCTGAGTGTGCTTGACAGCGACGAGCTCAGATCGCTCTTCGCCCTGCCAGATGTGTTTGTGCGCCCGGAAGCCAAGGAGGTGCTCGACGGAGTCCTGTACCCGTGGCTGCTCGAGCGGACCCGGCAGGAGATCACCGACGCCGCACAAGCGGCGGGGTGGCCGGTTACTCCGGTGTACCTCCCGGCCGAGCTTCTGACAGCCGATCACCTGCATCAGCGGGGATTCTGGCTTCATGCCGTCGACGCCGAAGTCGGACCGGTGCTCCTTCCCGGCCCGCCATACCGGCTCACCGAAGGCGGCTGGAAGCTGCGCCGGACCGCTCCTCGGCCCGGCCAGTTGGACTCGCCCACTGGCTCGGCTGGTGGCGTACAGCCGGCGGCACCACCTGCGGTGGCCTCCCGTCCTGATCGGCCGCCCCTCAACGGGCTTCGCGTGCTCGACATAACCACGGTGTGGTCGGGGCCGCTCGTAACCATGCATCTGGCTGACCTCGGGGCGGAAGTGATCCGGGTGGAGAGCCCACACGTCTTCCCGCCCACCACCAAGGGCTACCTCCCGCGGCCGGACCCGAAGATGCTGCTCAGTTCCATCGTCGGGGGCTACGGGCCCCCCGCTCCCGGGCCGCCCGACCGGCCTTACAACCGGCATTCGATGAACAACTCCGTGGCCCGCGGGAAGCGTTCCTGCACGCTCGACGTGCGGTACCCAGAGCAGCGCGAGCTGTTTTTCCGCCTGGTAGCCCTCTCTGACATCTTTGTCGAGAACCTGAAGGCCACGACCCTGCGCCAGATGGGCATCCATGAAACGCAGCTCCTGCAGGCGAACCCGCGGATGATCGTTCTGCGCATCCCGCCGGCCGGGCTGGCCGGAGACTGGGCGCACTACACCGGCTTCGGCGGGCAGTTCGACGGCCTCACCAGCTTCGCCTCCCTCTGCGGTCACCGCGACACCGAGCTCATCGAGACTCCGACGACCCAGCACATGGACAGCGCCACGGGTGCCGCCGCGGTGTTCGCCCTCCTCGCCGCGGTCCACTACCGGGCCGCGACCGGGCGGGGTCAGGTCATCGAGCTGGCCCAGAGCGAGAACGTGCTGGCCCAGCTCGGCGAGGTGTTCACCAACCTCCAGCTGGGTGAGGAACCGAGGCGTTATGGCAACCGCGACCGCCATCGGGCGCCCCAGGGCGTCTACCCGTGCGCGGACGGCACTATTGCATTGACGGTGACCGACGACGAGGTCTGGCCCGGCCTGGCCGCGGTAATCGGTCGGCCCGACCTGGCCAAGGAGGAGCGGCTGGCTGGGGTCGTCGGGCGGCAGGCGGCTCACGACGAGCTCGACGACCTCATCGCCGCCTGGGCCGGCACCGTCACTGCGTACGACGCCTTCCATGCGCTCCAGAGTGCGGGCGTCGCCGCCGCGCCGTACCTCGACGAAGCCGGCTTTGCCGCCGACCCGCAGGTCGTGGCACGCGACTGGATACGTCCGTTGCCCAGTCGAGACGTGGGGACCTTCGGTCACCTCGGGCATGCGTTCCGCGGAATCCCGCTGTCGTGGGAACGAGGTTCCCCTGCCCTGGGCGAGGACAATGAGTACGTCTTCAAGCACCTCCTCGGGCTGGATAACGCGCAGTACCAACGTCTGACGGCGGAGCAGGTGGCGACCGAGGACTACCTGGATTCGAAGGACGAACCATACTGATGGCGAGCGCCACGGGCAGCAGCTGCGGTAATGACCAGGGTCCATACCGGGGTACGCGTTCGCGACACGCTGGAAGGGAGAGTTCACATGGCCGCCTCCGCCGATGATGTTGCTGCTATCACCGCCGTTTTGAGCCGCTACAGCATGGCCATGGATCTTCGCCGTTGGGAGCTCATGGACGATGTTTTTACACCAGACGGCGAGCTCTTCTTCAACGAGCTCCGCCTTCAGCCGAGCGCCCGAGGGGTCGCGCTGATCCGGGCGTCCATTGAATGCTGCTCGTATACCCATCATTCGAATACCACTGTCATGGTGGAGGTAGATGGTGATCGAGCTTCCGTGGTGACAAATGTCCGGGCTTGGCATCGCGGTGGACCGAACGACGACAAGGTGATGGAGGCCATCGGAAGGTACCACGACGACTTTGTCCGGACGCCATCCGGCTGGCGTATCGCCCGTCGTCACGAGGAGATTCCTGTGATGACCGGCGATCTTGACATCTTCGCCGAAGCGGCGGCGACGGTTGACTCCATCGTCGCTGGGGCCGACGGGTAGCGCCGGAACCTACCGGGACTCCACGAGACGGGTCGAGCCGCGACCGGCCGTAAAGCCCGGCGTGCTATGGAGATGGGCCTCCGTCAGGTCGGTGGCTTAGGGGCGGTAGCTAGGAGAACGACGGCCAAGATCAGTATGGCGGAGCCGACTCCTGCGAGGCCGTAGCGGATGACCCGGTACCCGAAATGGCTGCCGATGCCGGCCAGGAAGAGGACGGTAGCCAGATAAACCGTGGTGAGGATGTAGTTGTCGGCGTGGCTTCCAGCCTTCTGCCCGGCGGTGTACTTGGCGTCGGCCTGGGCATTCAGCGCCGTAGCCTGTGCCTGTGCCGGCTGCTTGTACTGCGGCATGTACGTGGGTCCGGGCGGGGCGGCGGGGTTGGTCGCCGGGCTGGTAGCCAGCCACGCCTGGAAGGCCCGGTCAAAGTTGGGAGTGAAGCGCTTCTCGGCGATTGCCATCGCCGACCGGTTGCCCGCTACATACGCCGTGAACCAGGCGTTGAACGCGGTGACGTCGAAGTTGAGGGAGTTGAGCGCGTCGAGGTTGGCCGCGTTGGCTTCGGTTCTCAAGGCGCTGGCTTTAGCCAGCAGCAGTGAGGACTCGGTGGACCATTTCGCCGCGGCGTAGCCCGACCAGGCGGCCAGTACGGCCACGATCGCCAATAGCGAAGCCTCGAATATCGAGATGGCGCGGTTTATCCGCTTTTCTCGCTCCTCCTCGTCGTGTTCTGCATGCTCTGCCAGCCCTTTGCTGACTTCGGCGCTGGACAGGGCTTCGGGCACGGGCAGAGCCTACCCAGCGTGGCTGACCCCGTGGACCATTCGCCCGGCTGTCAGCGCCGACGGCCCGCACTGATACACGCCTGGCGGCATGGGTGCCAGACTGGCGGGTGATGGTTCTGTGCGCTATCGACTGGACGACGGTCTCCTCTTTGGCTACCGGGGTCGGCACCTTGGTGTTGGCTGTCGCCACCTTCGCCGCGGTGCGATCCTCCAACCGGTCGGCCCGCCTGGCCGAGGTGGCCCTGCAAGAGCAACGACGACCTCTCCTTGCTGCCTCCCGGCTGGAGGACCCGAAGCAGAAGATCATGTTTCTCGAGGGGCGCTGGGTGAGCGCCGCGGGCGGGCGTGCCGCGGTTGAGCACAGCAACGGAATCGTGTACCTGGCGATCAGCCTGAGAAATGTTGGAAGCGGGATTGCCGTCTGCCAGGGCTGGGCCGTCAGGCCGGGATTGGTCTCATCAGGCAACGCTCCCGGCCACACTCCGGTGGAGGAGTTCCGGCTCCAGTCGCGCGACCTGTATGTCCCGGCCGGTGACATCGGTATGTGGCAAGGCGCGTTACGCAACCCCGACGATCCGATCCGGGCCGAGATCGTGGACAGCATCGGCAACGGGGCGTCAATCACGGTGGAACTCCTCTATTCCGACCAGGTCGGCCGCCAGCGTACGATCTCCCGTTTCCTCCTGATCCCGGCCGGCGATACGTGGCTGGCCAGCCTCAACCGCCACTGGTATCTCGACTGGGACGGCCCTCGCCCCGAAAGCCTTGCCGTTGCCGCAGCCGAGGTCGTGCTGCGCGACCGCGACGCGGCCGCCGAGAGATTGACGTCGCTGGAGAGCGAGGAGGCCGAGGCTGCCCTCGAGGATGCCGAGGGAGATCGATCCGAGAGCCCGACCGCAGATCCGGCAGGCGCCTAGCGCACCGTCCATCTGCATCGTTTACGGGGCAGCCTCCCCGATCGTTCCCGCCCCGGTCAGGTCATGCGGGTCGAGCCGTCGGCGTCGACGATCCACGTCGGGTGGGTGATGACCTCCCACGGGTAGCCATCCGGATCGAAGAAGAGACCCGTGTAGCCCCAGGCCCTCTGTTCGCCGGCCCGCCCGATGGTCCCCCCGGCCTCTACCGCGCTGGCAAGGACGGCGTCGACTTCAGCCGGTGACGCCACCAGTTGGGTCAGCTGGATGCCGCCCCAGCCCCCGTTGTCCTCCACCACGCAGTCCACTGCGAGTTCGTCCCGATCGAACAGACCCAGGATGATGCCAGGCAGCTGAAACAGCCAGATCTGGCCGTCTGGCGATCTTCCCGACCAGCCGAGCGCCTCGTAGAACGCGCGCGAGCGGTCGAGGTCGGAGACGCCTAGCGTCATAAAGGACAGTCGCTGTTCCATGGCGCAGAGCGTAGACGTGATGTCGGGCGGGGGTCACGTCCAGGACCTCACGGTACTCTGGGTGAGCTCGGTCAACATCGTCCAGGGGGGGCCACCTAGATGTCGTTGCCCGTCCGAAAGGAGAGCCCTGCTCGCCCTTTAGTGGAGCAGATCGGCCGACGATAGCCCCAATGCGAGGGCGCCGTAAGCCGCCAGCCGGCTTTCGGTCTGGTGAACAGCGTGGGCGGCACCCGCGTGGACATCCCGCCACGCCCGCTGCAACCGGCCGTCGAGGCTGAGGGCCCGTCCGCCCGCGGCACCGAAGACGCGATCGACCGCGCGTAATGGCTCGGCGGACAGCCAGGTACTGGTCCCGGTCAACCCGAGCCAACAGTTCGGTGGGGTACGCCTCTTTATTTTCGGCCAGCCCCATCAGCTCGGCGAAGTTCCGGTATACGCACACCAGAGCGGCGTCGATGTCCCAGGTGGATTCGGCGACGCGGACCTGAGTGGTGGTCGCGGCTGCCACCCGGGCACCGAGCACGCTCACCCGCTCCCGTTGATCTGCGACGTAGTCATTAACCGCGCCCTGGGCCGCGCCGAGCAACGGGATGGTAACGGCATGGGGAAACAGGGACATGAACGGGAGCCGGTAGAGCGCGGCGTCGCTCACCGAGCAGGGCGGAGAGCCCATGACGTTGAGAACCCGATGGTCGGGCACGATAGCCTCGACCGCCAGATCGCAGCTGCCCGTGCCGCACAAGCCGGAAACGTTCCAGTTGTCCACGATCTGATAGTCCCGACTGGGCACGAGGAACCCGAGCAATCCTTCCTCGGGCGCATTTCGAACGACAGCCCCGACGCCTGCAGTTCCTCCACCGTTTCCTCAGGGATGCGGCGCAGCTGCTCGGTGATTCTTGAGCGCTCCCGCAATCCGTTCGCCACGCCGGACGCGACCGTCAGCAACTCCTCTCGCATCACTGAACTCTCAGACACCCTCAGAACCTCCGACCCTTGACCCCGACAGCTCACTCCCGGGGGCGGACCGGCCGCTACGGTGAACGAGTCGCCTGACCATTACGAAACCCGAACGCACGGGCATTTGGAAACGCCACGGATCCTAGCTGATCCAGCCGGGGGTTAGACCGCTCGGATTCGCCGTCGCAGCACCCATTTCGGTCCTCGTTCGACCACCATTAATCTCGTTGACAGCGCCGGCGGCACCTTACGGCTGGTGGCGGCCGGAACCGGGGTTGGCGGTTACTTCATGGCAACTGCAAACGGGTCATGGACCACGTTTGGGTTTTCCGAGGTCGATTTACAGAACCGGGGTCTCGCCCTCCACCAGCCCGTCGTGGGCATGGCGGCTACCCCCTTCGGGATGTGGCTGGTGGCCTCCGACGGAGGCGTGTTCACGGCGGGCACGGCCGGCTTCTTCGGGTCTACGGGGAATGTGCGGTTGGCTAAGCCTGTGGTGGGTATGGCTGCTACTCCTGATGGGAAGGGGTATTGGTTGGTGGCCTCCGATGGTGGGATCTTCACTTTTGGGGACGCTCACTTCTTCGGGTCCACCGGAAACGTGCACCTGGCCAAGCCCATCGTGGGCATGGCTCCAAGCCCGACTGGAGCGGGTTACTGGCTCGTCGCATCCGACGGGGGGGTATTCGCCTTTAACGTTCCGTTCGAAGGGAGCGTCGGCGGCCGGGGTATCAATGACGTCATAGGAATTGCCCCCACCACCCTGCCCCTCCCCGACTTCCTCCTTGATGCGCCCGCCTAACGCCGAGGGGAAATGTTCTCGTTGGCCCGGGGCATCTGTGTCCCGGGTCCATGCAGATCCCTCATAGACGGTCCGATCCTGCGTTCGTTGCATTCCATAACCATCTTTGTCTCAGTAGTTTGCCTCTCATATTTCGTGATCACTAAACCCCATTTTGGAGAGCAGTCAACGACGAGGGACGAGACCGAGCACAGCCACTTTTGACCTACGTCATAGCTTCTGACGAACGGAGGACATCGGTTGGGATGCCGCTTCCTCCTCACTGATCCAACTCGCTGGTTCAAAGTCGAATGTTGAGCGCCGGTTGTGACTTCTTGGGTTATGGTACCGGCGTGGGCTACGGACACCTCCGATGCTGATCTCGAACGAGTCGGCGCCAGGCGGGGGGTTCGATGCATGGCTGCTCGGCCGAGCAGCGGAGTGCGCTTCTATTGATCAAGCTCTTGAGAGGCACGCCAGGGCAAGGCGGCGCGGTTGTGGTTGGTCGGTGTACCCGGTTCGGGAAAGTCGGCGTTGTGTCGGTGGGCCCTGGAACAGATTGAGGGCTTTACTCGAGTTTCGGTGACCTGCGTCGAGGGCGAAGGGGCGCTCGCGTTGTCGGGTTTGCTGTCGGTACTTCGACCGCTGCGCGGGTTTCTGAGTGATGTTCCTGCCGGCTACCGGACGACGCTCCATGCGCTCTTGCGGGGCGAACCTGCTCAGGGTTTGGATGCCTTCGCGGTTGGGGCGGCTGCGCTGGCCTTGCTGGCCCGGGCGGCCGAGGTGGCACCGGTCGTCGTCTGCCTAGATGACGTCCACTGGCTGGATGAAGCCTCGGGGCAGGCCCTGGGCTTCGCGATTCGCCGGCTGGACGCCGACGCGGTGGCTGTGATTGTGGCGTCGCGTCGTGACGCGAGATCGCTTGGGCTGGACTCCGTCGCCGAGACCATCGAGGTCGGGGGATTGGCGCTCGAGGATGGAAGGTCGCTGCTACAGAGGCTCGCTCCCATTGCCGCCGATGTGGCAGACAGGGTGGTCGAAGCGACCGGAGGCCTGCCACTGGCTATGACCGAGGTGGCGGCCCAACTCGACGAGGACCAACTGGCCGGCAGGGGGCCTCTACCTGATCCTCTGCCGGTTGGTGGGCGGGTTCTGGCCTGGTTTCAGGAGCGCTTTGCCGGCTTTGATGAGGGCTGCCGTCTGGCGGTAGCGGTGGCGGCGGCAGCGGGGGCGGATGCGAGGGCCATCCCGCTGGCCCTGGCGGCGCTCGGAGTGGATGACGGATCAAACAGCTGGAATCTCCTGGAGGACGCCGAAGATACCGGGCTGATTGTTGTCGACCGCGATGGGGTGAGGTTCCGCCATCCCCTGGTGCGCTCCGCCGCGCTGAGCGTGCTGTCGGCGTCGGATCGCCGTCGGGTTCATGCCGCGTTAGCCGAGGTGAGCGACGATCCAGAGCGGCGGGCAGCTCACCTGGTGGCGTCGGCGGCAGGTGTGTCCGCCCCGCTCGGCGATGCTCTCGAGGCGGCCGCCACCCAGGTCGGGAACCGGCTTGGTTCCTTGGGCGGAGCCGGGATCTGGCGTGACGCCGCCGTTCTTACCCCCCAGGGCCCTTCTCGACTGACCCGGCTGCGCCGGGCCGTGTCCGAGCTGGCCGCAGCGGGACGGGTTGGTGATGCCTTGCGCCTGGCCGATGAAGTTGTGGCGACCAGCGACGACCTCGTTGCTCGGGTCGAGGTGACTGTTGTGGCTACCTGGATCCAGCTGTACACCGACCGGGGTCTGGCGGCCGCTGAAGACGCGGTGGCCGAAGCGGTCCGCATCGAGGGGACCGCCCCTGAGCTGGCCCGCCAACTGCGAATGGTGGCTGCGATCGGGCTGCTCGTCAACGCCCCCATCGAGCGCAGCCTCGCTCTTGCCGATCCCGGGAATCCCGGCCCCGACATATCGACGCTCGGGCCGACGCTCGAGTCCACCTATGCGGCGACGATCCTGGGTTTGGCCGGACGTGTCGTCGACGCGAATCGTTGGGTGCCACCAGAGCGGGTTGCACTCTGCGCCAGCGTGGTGAGCGGAGGGCAGTTGCCTCTGCAAGTTGCGGTGGGCGCCCAGCTCATGGCTCTGGCGCTCTTATGGCTAGAGCGGCCGGCTGAGACGGCGAGAATCGCGTCGAGCGCGATCGAGGTTTTGCAGGCTCATCGCCAACCGCAAGAGCTTCCGATTTTTTACACTGCCCTGGGGGAGTCGTATTTCTGGATGGGGCGATGGGACGAGGCGACCGCTGCGATCGAACAGTCTTTGAATCTGGCAGATCAGACCGGCCAACAGGGAGTGCTGGCGATCACCCGCGCTTCGAGCGCTCGTATGTTCGCGATGCGAGGAGACTTGAGCCGCTCCATATCGAACAGCCAGCTCGCGTTGGACTATGCCGAGTCTGCACACATGGGTCCGACTGTGACATATGCGCTGCACGGACTCGGTCTGGCCAATCTTTTAGCCGGGCAGTACGACGATGCGGTTGACCGCATTAGCGCCGCGGCGCGTGTCGCGGTTCAGCAGGGGCTGGTCAATCCTGTGCCCTGCCCGTTTCGAGGGGATCTATGCGAGGCCCTCGTTCTCGTCGGTGATCTCGATCAGGCCAGGATCGAGCAAGGGGTGTTGGCCGACCAGGCCGAGGAGACCGGGTTGCGCTGGCCCGCTGCGGTGAGCAGCCGGGTGGCGGCCATGATCGCTGACGCTGCGGCATCTTCAAACCCAGAAGGTCCCGGCAATCCCGACGGCTTGTTTAGCGTGGCGTTGTCGCAATGGGATGACGGGTTCGAGGGGGCTCGCACCCGCCTGTCCTGGGGGGAGTCACTGGCGAGACGCGGCCGCCACGACGCGGCCCGGACGGTTCTGGCCGAGGCCACTGTGGAGTTCGCCCGGTTGGGCGCGGCACCATTCCTCGCCCGGGCCGAGGCGGCGATCGCCACGACCGGCGGGCGCGTACGGTCGGCAAGGCCCGGTCCGCTCAACCGTCTCACCGGGGCCGAGCTGCAGGTGGCTTTTGCTGTTGCCGACGGGCTGTCGAATCGGGACATCGCTACCCGCTTGTTCATCAGCCCCAAGACGGTGGAGCATCATCTCACCCGCGCCTACCAGAAACTAAACGCCCGCTCCCGCACCGACCTGGCCCGGCTCGTACTGACCGACAGGGCGGGCGCCCCGGCCACCTCCCGCTAGACCGGTCCTCGCGGCTCGGCCGGTATCCCGGTCGCCAGGCCGGTGGGAGTACCCGCTGAAATATTTTGAGCTGCCAGGCGACGACTTGGGGTTTTCCCTGATGATGACCGGTGGCGGGCGCGGGATGATGGCGAGTGCAACCCGCCAGGACCGACGAAAGGAAGCGTGACAGTGTCAGCGGTCGCGATATGGCTGCCGGCCACCCTCGAGTAGCTCGTGCGAGGCGATCAGGAACTCCGGTCGGCGTGCGGAGAGCTCGCGTCGGCAACGCAGGCGCGGGACGCCGGGCGGGCCGACCAGGCCATGACCCGCCTATCTGCAGCCCTTGTCGACAGCGTGGGTCTGTCGGCCGAGCAGACATCGGTCCTAGCCGTGGTCGAGTGTCTCAGGGCCCGTCTGGACCTCGACGCCGGTCACCCCGGTGCGGCCCGGCTCGACGCCGCGACGGCTGTTGCCATGGTTCGGCGCTTCGATGGCGATGAGAGCAGCCGCACCCTGGTGCGGGTGCTGATGAGGACCGCCGAGCTCGCGGGTGATGTCGGAGACTTACACGTTGCCCGCAGTCGAGCGCGAGAGGCCCTGGCTATAGCTCAAGCCGCCCTGGGTGTCGCGGATCCCGATACTGCTGATGCCTGGGCCGTGCTTGGACAGGCTTGCCAGGCTGCGGGTGACCATGTGGGGGCTAGTGCCGTGGGCCGTCAAGCCCGGTTGGCCCGCCAATCCGAGCAGACCCCCAACGAGTAGGTGGGTCCGGATCTCATCCGTCGGTCTGGTGCTGGTCCAGCGTTACAGCTCGGCGTACTGCTGTTGGGCCAGGGTGTCCACCAGCGGGGGACGATCGCGGCCTCGGCTGGAGAAGTCGATGGCCATGGCCGTACTTCCCTTGGTTGCAATCGCGCTGTGATCGTAGGTGCCGTAACGGTCGGCGGCGGCGGAGTCATAGATGGTTTCGCTAGGGATGGCGGCATCGTTCTTCGCGGTGAAACCCGGTCCGGAAAAGCGGGCGAGGAAGTTGCTTGCGTCAGTCGGACTGGCGAACTGGAGCACCGCCACTGTGACGCTGTCACTGCCGTCGAAGCTGCTGTAGATGATCTGGTAACCCGTGACATAGTGCAGCTCGGTCGCTCCGCCGGCCCCGAAGTAGGAGTTGAACTTGGCGGCGTCGAGCGGACCGTCTGGTACCTCAGCGTCCTCGGCGACGGCGAAGCCTGGTGGTGGAGCGATAATCTTCGAGCCGATTGTGCCGGTGGCCGGGGCGGAGCCCCCGTGGCTCGGAGGAGCAGCTGCTGTGGGCGGAGTGGTTGACGCCGGGGAGGGCGTGGCGCTGGTCGTGAACGTCGCAAGCAGCTCGTCGTAATCGTTCGAAAAGCTCGCAACCGAGGATCCGAATCCCTCGAGCACGTACACAGACGTGCCGTAATCCACTTCGCGGATCCGGCCGACGCCCCCCGAGAACGATATGACTGCGTCCTCGGCGGGCTGTCCCCGATAGGTGAGCCTGGTGCGCGACATGACCTTGCCATCGTTCAAGGAAGTAACCTCTCCGGTGATCCCTCCATCCAGACTGAAATGGTGCGCGACCGGGACCTCGAGATCGCCGACTGCGATCGCATGGTCGGAGAGGGTCGACACGTACTCCACAATCTTGATCGCCCCGTCGGTCTGTTGCTTGCGCTGGGGTTCGCTCGGGAAGGTGGCAGTGAACTGGGCGTCCGTAGCGCTAAACACGTACGGCGTGCCCGATGCGGAGCGGCCGTCCGGTCCTGAGCGCGTGTCCGGCCCCTGGGCGACCGAAGCGGCATTCATGGCGATCCAGCCGGCGAAGAGCACGATCCCGACCACGATGGGCCAGCGGGCCAGCCGAGGCGGGCGGTAGCTGCTGTCGGCTGCCACGAGGCGGGGCCACGGCGGCCCGCTGGCGGCTTCGGGATCGGGGTGGCGGCCGCTGTCGGCAACAGGGGGCGCCCACCGCAATCCGGGCGAATAGGTACCGGCCGGCGGGGCCGGCCATCCGTTCGACCCGTGATCCGGGCCCGGCCATCCGTTCGACCCGTTATCCGGGCCCGGCCATCCGTTCGATCCGTGATCCGGGGCCGGCCATCCGTTCGGCCCGTAGTCCGGGGGCGGGCCGCGATCCGTCGGCCCGGGCTCGGGTTCGGGTTCGTCCGGGTCTATCTGGGGACACTCGCCAAAGGGGTTGACCTCAGGCAGTGAGGCGGGTGCGCCGTCAGAGATCGGTACCCGTTGCTCTGGCTCTGCGTCCTCGGGCATCTCTCGCTCCTACGGTGCAAATCCGAACGGCGGATACTGATCGACCAACAAAGACCAGTATCCGTTTACTCGCATCGTCCAGCGCATCCAGCCGATCACGAACGTCTGCAACCCGCGCGGCCACCTGCCAGTAACGAGTACGGCAAACCAGGCCATGATGGTTACGACGAGCCCCGCCAGGTTGACCAACGACAAGATCACCCCCTGGGGAATGATCAGAACGAACCGGAATGCCACGGTCAGCCGCCGGCGCACCACCGGTCGAGCGCTGTAGAGGACGGTAGGGCTGTCGCCGGGGTCGACGTAACCGGCAGCCAGCCGAAACCCCGGGTACCGTTCGGTCAGGCCGATCAGATAGGCGTACACTCTCCACTCGTAGCGCAACACCGCCACCAGGTAGTTGCCCAGGTTCTCGGGCAGACGCCCGCCGAAAACGATTGCGAACCATCCCAGGACCGTAACCGCGCCAGCACCCCATATTAACGCCGTTAACCACAGATACAGGGGGATGACCAGCACCCAGTTGAACAAAGGTCGCCAGCGAGTGACCCGTTCGGTGCAGGAGACTTCGATGTTCAACGGATAAGAACTGAACAGTGGCTGCACGCTAAACCGCCTTCCACCCGACCAGGGAAATCGCGTTTCTGGACCAGATCGATCGCTTAATGGGGAGGTCTGCCCACTGCTGCCCGGGCCACGACAGCACAAGTCGCCCGATCGTGGAGCGAGCACAGCCGTCCAGCTCGTGAACGGCACGCCTAACAGAACTGGCGCTCGCGCACATCGGGGAAACCACCCTTTTCCAGGGCGGCCATCTCTCTCCGCGGGCCACGGGCGGCGAGCTCATTGAGGCTTCGGCCGGCTCCCGGCGCCGGTCACGGCTCCTCATCAGGACCGTTTCCCCCGGTCGAGGAGATGGTGACAGGATCGCGGGCGTTTAGAAGATGACTCTCCGCAGTTGCCATTCTCGGGCAACCGGTGGAGAGCATCCGCGTCAGGATCCGTTGAATGATGGTGCCGGCTAGCTGGCTCCGCGAGCGCACGTTCAGCTTTCGGTAGATGTTCGACAGGTGGTGCTCGACGGTCTTCGGGCTTATGTGTAGAAGGTCGGCAGCCTCTCGGGTGCTGAGTCCGAGAGCCGCCGCGGTGGCGACTGCCAGCTCCTGGTCGGTGAGATCGGAGCGCAGCGTCGCCGCGATGGCTCGCTGGGATATAAGCTCCGGCCGGGCGCCTTCGGTATTCTGGAGCCCGCGGTTGCAGGGCGTCACGGACGACATAGATGGCGCAGGTGACGTAGTCATGATGGGCGCTTCCCTTGTCAGGCAGACCGAGCGGTTCTCGGGCTTGGAGTTAGTGTGGTTTTCGCTGGTAGAGCCCTGGTTGAGCGACGGTAGAGCGCTAGATCGCGGGACCGGGCGGGCGCTCGACGAGGCTCGTCCCGAGAGCGGCGGCTCCAGCCAGGCAGGCGGGTCGCGACCCAGGATCCGATTCGGACCGATGGGGTACACTTGCGACGTACCGAGCTAGGGGGTTGCGTCCCGCACCTAGAGCTGCTCATCAACACGACGGGAAAGCTGAGAGGCAGCATGATCACAGATGCAGAGGTATTCGAGCGTTATCCAGAGCTCCGGATCACGCGGGACAACATCGAGCACTTCCGCGGGTTGCTCACCCATCAATTACTGATCAATCGGTGCCAAGACTGTGGCTACTGGATCTACCCCCATCGTCCGATGTGCCCCGAGTGCTGGTCCACCGACGTGAGGCCCACCGAAGTGAGCGGCCAGGGACGGGTGTTCATGTACAGCCTGTTGCATCACGGCGGAGTCGACGGTGCGCTCGGTTACGGGTTCGAGTATCCGCATCTCACGGCGTCCATCGAGCTAAATGAGCAGACCGGTCTCCGATATCACGCTCCGATCGTCAACTGCGAATATGCCGACGTCAACCACGACATGCCCGTGGAGCTCACGTGGGTGGACGGCGACGGCTATCCCGTTGTCGCGTTCCAGCCCTCCCGATCAGGGGTTCCGCAGACCGACGGAACCTTCGAAGGGAAATAGATCGTGGGTACTTCGAAGCGCATGATGGATCAGGTGGCAATCATCGGGGTCGGGTCGTCGCCGTACTCGCGTGACTCCAAGCGGAGCGTGCTGTCGCTCGGGCTCGAGGCGGCACGAAATGCCATTCTGGATGCGGGGATCGACAAGAATCAGATTGATGGGCTCTGCGGCTATGGCATGAGCGCAGTGGAGGCGCACGGCGCCGGGTTCCTATCCGTGCAGGGCGCTCTTGGCATCACACAAACGAATTGGGTGCTCAACAGCTGGAGCGGATCCAATCTCGTCTACGCCGCCCAGGCCGTCTACTCCGGGCTGGCCGATTACTGCCTGGTCATTCAGGTAGAGACGCGCAGCCCACACATGTCAGCCCAGGCTGCTAGCGACCCGTTCAGAGTAAATCCGATGAGGTTCGGGACGAGCTCCTACGGTGTCTACAGCGCCGATTGGATTCATACCGGTCAGGTGTATGCCGCCTGGCTCAACAAGTACATGGCGGATTATAAGGTACCGCGCCAGGCCTTCGGCCTTGTCGCCATAAATAATCGACAATGGGCGTCCAAGAATCCCGCTGCGGTTAAACGTGAACCCATCACCATGGATGACTATCTCAGTGCTCGGCCCATATGGGAGCCATTCGGCGTACTCGATATGGATCTCCCGGTTGATGGTGCCGAGGCTCTCGTGCTCACGACCGCGGAGAGAGCTCGGGACCTGAGGAACACACCGGTCTACCTTCACTCACTGAGCCTCGGTGGAACCCGCGTCGGCGAGTATTACGAAAACAGTATTGCCTGGGACAAGACCTGTCCTTGGGTTTCCAACAAAGGAGTGTGGTCCCGGACAGACCTGACGACGGCGGATCTGGATCTCTTCTACCCGTATGACGGTTACATGACCACGGCAATATCACACATCGAGGCATCAGGATTCTGCGGCATTGGCGAGGCCAAGGACCTGCTACAGGACAGTTGGGATCCCAAGGAGAATATCATCAAGCTCAACGGCGGCCGCACAATGGTTACGACCAATGGGGGCGGATTCTCTCATGGCCGCATGAGTGGCTTCAATTTCTTCACCGAAGCGGCGCAGCAGCTGCGAGGGACGGTCGAGCCTGATCGACAGGTCGCCGGTGCCAAGGTTGCACTCGCTTCGACGGGCAGTTTCCATCACGATTCCGCTGCGGTGATTATGCGAGTTGATTGACAGAAAGGATGACGGGTCATCCGTCGGGGAGGGCACTATGAACTTGGAAGATATGATCATGGTAAGCGTGGATGACCACGTGGTGGAGCCGCCCGACATGTGGGAGGGGCGAGTACCGAAGAAGTATGCCGATCAGGCCCCGCGGATCGTCGTCATGGAGGACGGGCGGGAGGCCTGGTCGTATCTGGGCAACCTCTCGACCAATACCGGCCTCAACGCCGTAGCGGGTCGCCCCCCTGAGGACTACGGCCTTGACGCGCAGGCGTTCGCCGACATGCGCCCCGGCTGCTACGACGTACACGAGCGGGTTCGCGACATGAGTGCCAACGGGGTCCTGGCCGGGATGAACTTCCCCTCCTGGCCCGGTTTCGCCGGAGGCCACTTGCTGAAGACGCCGGACAAGGATCTGGCCTTGGCCCTGCTGCGGGCGTACAACGACTGGCACGTCGAGGGCTGGTGTGGCGCTTATCCAGACCGGTTCATCCCTCTCGGGATCCTGCCTATCTGGGATCCGCAGGCGATGGCCGACGAGGTCCACAGGCTGGCGTCAATGGGCTGCCGGGCCGTCAGCTTCTCTGAGAATCCGACCCCGATCGGGCTGCCGAGCCTCCATTCTGACCATTGGGACCCGTTCTGGGCCGCGTGCGAAGACGAGCAGGCGGTCGTGTGCATGCATATCGGATCGTCGTCGCGGATGCCGACGACTTCCGAGGACGCCCCATTCTCCGTGTTCCACACCCTGGCTGCCGTCAACAATATGGGCGCGGCCGCCGACCTGGTGTTCTCACAGGTGTTCCGGAAGTTTCCCACGTTCAAGGTGGCACTGAGCGAGGGCGGGATCGGGTGGATCCCCTATCTGTTGGACAAGATGGACTATCACTACGCCCACCACCGCGCGTGGACCGGCCTCGATTTCGGTGACAAGTTGCCGAGCCATGTATTTCGGGAGCGAGTCGTCACCTGCTTCATCAAGGATCCCACCGGCGTCACGATGCGTCACCAGATAGGTATCGACACCATTACGTGGGAGTGTGACTATCCGCATTCCGACTCCACGTGGCCTACTTCGCCCGAGGACCTCTGGAAGTACGTCGGTGAGCTGCCCGATGACGAGATCAACAAGATGACGCATCTGAACGCCATGCGTGTTTTCCATTACGAGCCGTTCGCTCGCCGGCCCCGGGAGAAGTGCACGGTGGGAGCCCTGAGGCGTGAGGCCGCCGACGTCTACACGGGGTATCACCACGCCACGAAGCGCCATTCGTTACCCCCGACGCTGGTTGCTCTCCGCGACCGCGCCGGCCGGGAGTGACCGGGCCGCGTCAGGATCGTTGGTCAGCGACGGTAGGCGCAGGGCGGGACAGGGCAGGCGCCCGGCCCGCCCCGCCCCGTGCGCCGCAATTTCTCGTAGCACTTTCGTTTTCTCGGCGCGAAATTCGCACGCTATGCGGGCGGAATGACTCCGAGAATCCAAAAGTGCTACGAGATTTTCGGGCCGGCGGCCGCCCGGTTCAACGAGCACCCTGGCCAACCAAGCCGAATCATCGGGAACGCCTGGACGACCGGCTTCAGATGGATCTTTCACCGCAGGTCCGCGAGCCGACGATGAGGGATGCGATTGCCGGTGCGTCAACCACGGTCCGACCCGTTAACTGTTGGAAGCGATCTACCAGCTGAATATGCCGGGACCGAAGTGCGAGGCGCCGCTTGGCCCGCAGCAGTGCCTGGCGTCTCGGCGGAGGAAAGGTGGCCGCCAGGTCGGCAAGGAGATCGTGACGGTTCACGCCTAAGAAGTCCAGCACCCAGTTGGCGCCAGGATCGAGTGATACCAACATGAGTGCGAGATGTTCGGGTCGATGCTCGCGGTCTTGCCGGGCGATGGCCAGTTTCAGGGAGGTCTCATAGACGGCCTGGAAGTCGGTACCGATCGGAGGGTCGACCCGGGCGCAGCGTCGACGTGCCGCCCGTACGCCCAGAGGAAACAGTGGCTCGCGTCGAGGGGGGCGATCCAGTAGTGGCCCTCCGACCGAGTCCCTAAGCCGGTCGAGGTCGACACCGATTGAGACCATCAGATCGCGATCAGCTGCTGCTCCTGAGCCGGAGGGGGCGACTGCGATGACCGCCGGTGTGACGGCCTCGGGGGTCACACCATGTCGAGCGAGGACGAGGCCGGCCGCCGTGCCACTAAGTGACAAGGCGAGGACGAGATGCTCACTGCCCACCCGCGGATCGCCCAGGTCCCGGGCCGACCTGATGGCCTGACCCACCGCTCCCGAGAGTTGAACGTCGTCACCGCGAAACATCGTGCGGCCAAACTCTTCGCCCTTTGTGGTACTTCCTGTGGACCGTCTGCTTGGTGACGCCAAGACGCTCCGCTATGTCCTGCCACGACCAGCCGGCCGTACGGGCGGCAGCCACCTGCTCGGCCTCGAGCTGTTCGAGCAGCCGGCGTAGGCGGGCGACCGCTCGTAGGCCGCTGTCGAGATCGGTCGAACGGATCGCCTTCTCAACTTCAGCGGCTGCCAACACCTCCGTCAGCATAAGCTGACGTCCGTGGAACTGTCAACATCTGCTGACGAGAAATAGAGTATTTCGCCAGGAGGCTGTTGCTTCGACTAACGCTCGCCCGTATTGACGTCCACGATGAGAATGGTTTACGATCAACCTCACTAACTTTTGAGTTCATTGATATTCACCCACTTCATGCCGATAGCTAGTGAGAGTCGCGAGCGATAAGGACGTCTGATGGCACTGCATTCACCGGTTGTCGATTCCGACGGACATGTCCTGGAGCCTCCGGATCTTTGGCAGCGGTACCTGGAGAAGCAATACCTTGATCGAGCGATCCGCTTCGATCATGACGACGATGGGTTGGAGATATTGCTCTTCGACGACCAGGTCGTCGAGATCCATCGGGGGACTCTGGGGGCGATGGGCGGCGTGCAGGCCGAGGACGCCGGGGAGAAATTGGCTCTTATGACGCCGGGCGCACGTACCTACGAGGACGGATGGGCTCCAGGATCGAACGATCCTGTCGAGCGGCTGAAGGTGATGGATGGCGAAGGGATTGATATTTCTATCCTGTATCCGACCATCGGCATCTACTGGGAAGGGTGGGTCCAGGATCCTGAGCTGGCGACTGCGTATACCCGTGCCTACAACCGCTGGCTGGTCGATTTCTGTAGCACCAGCAACGAACGACTCAAGCCCGTAGCGCACATCACCCTTCTCGATCCTGCGGCAGCGGTAGAGGAGGTGCACCGGGCCCGGGCGAGTGGTTGCGTGGGGGTCATGCTCTCGCCCGACCCGATTGCGCGCGGCGGGAGGAGGCTCAACGATCCCGACTTGGATAGCTTTTGGTCGACCTTGCAAGACCTCGACATGCCGTTTGGATTCCATGTCGTGGTACGGCCGACCGAGCAGACAATGCTGTCCAAGATGGGTTGGTCGGGGCCGGGGGAGTACAACCCGGCGGAGATGGCCATGTCCACAATCACCTTTCTGGGGCTCAATGTGATGACCGCCTTTACCCAGATGTTGAGCGCGGGGCAATTCGAAAGGTTTCCGCGTTTGAAGTGTGCCGTTCTCGAAACCGGCGCTACGTGGATCTCGGCCTGGCTCGATCGCATGGACAACAAGTACAAGACCATGAAGGACGTCACCCCCATGAAGATGCCTGCCAGCGATTACTTCTATAGGCAGTGCGTTATATCAGCCGATCCGGACGAGTCCACTATCGCCGACTCCGTCCGACACATTGGATCTGATTACTTCATCTGGGCCTCTGATTATCCCCACATCGATGCGAGCCTTAACGTACTGCAGGAGTTGAAACATAACATTCGGGACCTTCCAGATGCAGAGCAGGCCAAGGTATTGGGTGGTACGGCGGTCAAGTTTTACGATCTCTAGATCGTGATGGCGATCGGCCCGGACACCGTGATCTGGCGCCCGGGTGACGACAGTCCTCCGCTTCCACGGGCGGGTAATCAGCTTCGGCAGGCCCCAACGCCGGCTCCGCGTCGTGACGACCCCTGACTGACCGGCCAAAGATCAACCGTCACCTGAGCAGAGCGGCCCGGCGCCGGCCCGTCCTCCGCAGAGCGACTGCTCGACTGCACCGCGCGCAATCGGCGACCGCCCGGGCGATCTACACGACTTACGCCGCGGTCGTTGCCTACGACTGAATACCCACCGCGACACCACGGCCGACGCCCACAATGTTTATCACGCGGACCAGGTCTGGGAGAGCGATGCCGCGGCTTCGCAGTTCTGCTGACCGGATCCGCAGCAAGCACAATGTCCGGTCCGAGGGAGCAGTGACAGTTTTGAAGCCGGCTGCGTGTCATGCTACGGTCGCGTGAAAATGAATATCTCGGGCTGCACCCACCAAAAGGTAGTGCCCGATTTTAAGTCAAGTAGGCGTCTTAGGGGGAGTGCGAAGTTGAGTGATCGTCGTAATCGAAGAGCAGTCGGGGTGATGGTTGTCGCTCTGGTGGGTGCGTTGGTGTCGGGGTGTGGCTCGAGTTCGAAGCCGAGTGCGGCCCCTACCGGGGCGACCGCGAGCGGCAGCGGAACCAGCCCGACGTCTCAGGGCGGATCGGGCGCATCGAGCACATCATGCAATTCGGAGAAGGGTGTCCGGGGAGTGACGGCGACCACGATCAATGTCGGTGCGCTTGTCACCGTGCTTGACTTCGGAACGGGCATCGCAAACGCGGCAGAGGCTCGATTCAAGCAGGCGAACCAAGCTCACGAATTGCCATGCGGGCGTCAGATCAAGGTCGTTGACAATCTTGATGACAACAACTCGCCGGGTCCGAACCTCGCCGCCATTCGGAAGCTCGTCCAATTGGACCACGTGTTCGCGATCGTGCCCACGTTGTCGGCGGACATCCAATCTGGGGCTATCTATATCAACCAGCAGCACGTTCCTACTATTGGCTGGGGCGTCACGGAATCGTACTGCGCCACGAAGAACCTGTCGGATATGTATCTCTTCGGCTTCAACGGATGCCTCACTGAGCCCCCACCGTATACGTACGAGACGGCGATAAACGGGCCGCTGCTGGCCAAGCTGGATCAGCTGCAAGGAAAGAACCCGGTGGGTGCGACCTTAGCGCTGCTCGGTGATGATTCCAATCAATCGATCCAGGGGAACGTGGCCCTTTCGACGCAGGACGAGGCCGCCGGTTTCACGGTGGTTGAGGATAAGAATATTGTGCCCGCTCCACCGACGGTGGTCACTGACTGGTCGCCCTATGTGCAGGCTCTGCTGACCTCGAATCATGGTCATGCTCCCGACGTGATCGATATTGGTGCGCTGGGACCTGCGGATGCGTTTCCGCTGTCGGCTGCGCTCCAGCAGGCCGGGTACAAGGGTATCATCCATCACTCGACGTACGCTCCGCAACTCGTTGCCGCGGCGAAGGGCGACCAGGTGGGCAACACGTTCGCCACCACGGAATCCACCACTCCGGCTATGGCCAATATCGTGTCGACGCTCCACGCCGGGGGCGTAACTCAGATAGGCCAACCCCAGCTATCGGCATATTTTTCGGCCGACATGTTTATTCAGATCTTGAAGAAGGTTGGCCCAGATCTGACGCCGGAGCGATTCCAGCAAACCGCCGCGAAATTTTACTTATCAGATCCCTGGAGTCATCGGCCCTACGTACTATCCGCAGGGTTTCATCGCCGGGGCGCCATGTGGTGAGGTGGTTTACAGCAACGGCACCAAGTGGTCGGTATCGGTGCCGTATCAGTGCTTCGGCGTGGAGTACAAGAAGGTCAACGGGAAGTACACCCCGGTGCCATACCCCAGCGGTGTCACTCCCTGAGGGGAGCGAAGCTACCTTTGGGCGGTTGGAGACCGAAGGTCAAAGAGCTCTACGGCATGAGATGTAGAGTGTCCGTCCGCTAACGGTCGCAGCAGGACGGGCTGGGGGCTCTGGGGGTGGCTGACCCGGGCCACGGCGGTCATGCGGATGGCGGCCGGGTTCAGCTGTATCGACGCCCGAGGTCAGAACCAGCCGCCGGAGCGGCCGTAACTCCGCTTCGACGCAAAGGCCCTGGGTCCGCTCGCCCAGACAGCGGCGCCACATTTGACCCACGAGGTCGGTTGGCCTTGGAGCGTGCGTCGCGAGGTAATGTGCGACGCTGAAAGCTCGCCACGCCAGGAGTCACCATGGACATCACGCAGCTGATCCTGGACGACCATCACGAGCAGCGCCGTCGCTTCGCCCTGCTGGAGCAGATGGATTCCGCCGGCGTCGCGGCGCTGTCCGACGTCTGGACCCGCTTGGCGGTGTTCCTGGAAGTCCACGCCGCGGCCGAGGAAGAGATCTTCTACCCGGAGCTGGTGAAGCTGGCGCTCGCCCCCCGGCCGCTCGCCCGCGCCGAGCCTGAGACGATCGACGCAATTAACGACCACAACGAGATACGGGACGCGATCGCGGCCGTTCGCCCGCACCGGGTGGGCAGCCCCGGCTGGCGCGACGCCATCGCTGCGGTCAACGTCGCGAACGGCGATCACATGGCGGAGGAGGAGCGGGAGGGCCTGACCGACTTCCGCCACCGGGTGAGCCTGCCTCAGCGCCATGAACTGGCCGTACGGTTCGTGACCTTCGAAGCGCGGAACTTCGCGGGCGTGCGGCCGGTGGACAAGGACCCCCAGGAGTACCTGCGGCAGCAGGAAGCGGCCGCCCGGTCCAGCCTGCCGGCTGGCTCGCTCGTTGATGGCGGCTCGTCCGGCGCGGCCGGCTCGCTTGGAATCGGCGGCCTGAAAGGCTCGCTGCCCTAGAACCGCATCGCGCCTTGGCTGCTCAGCCCGGGTTGCGCCGTTGCACTCGGGCCGTCGAACTGTCCGATGGGGCCTTCGGTCGTGCACCGTGTCGCCGCCCTTCTAACTCCCCGACCCCCGCGTTTCCTCGTGCTCAACGAGCCAGAGACAGTATTGAACTTAACGGTGATCGAGACACACTCCGAGCTCGTAAGCATCGCAGCCGGAGAACTGCCGGGTCATCCTGACCATGCCCGGCGCAGCGGTCTTTGCGTCTCAGCCGCCTTCGACGAACTCGCCCGAGCCATCTGACTGTTCCGGGTGGACCCGCAGGTCACCGCGGTGAAGAGGTCGACGTGCGCATAGTCGGTTGCCTTTCGGGTTTGAGGTTGGTCACCTGACTGATGATCACCCCCAATGCCGGTGAAAACCCCAGGGACTATCCGTAGTCGTCCCGACCCGGGAGTCGCAGCACAGGTCAGGTGATGACTGGGTCCGGCGCGGCTCAGCGTCGGTCCTGCTATCGCGGGCGCTGGCGGTGCAGGCCCTGGTGATGGCGGGCGACGAGCATCAGACGCGCAGTCGATGCAACCTGTACTCGGCAGGATCACCTTTGCCTGGGTCCGGCCGCACACGGTGAGTCTCGGCGCGGGCGAGCAGGCCGCGACTGGGTTGGAGAACTGGCGAGGCCCAAGGTGATGAGCGGTACCGGAGAAGGGTGGGGCTGGGGAGATTTACGAATCACAGCTTCGCTTATACATTCTCCCGGGGTTCACCCGTGATTTGACGCCGCTTAGCGAGCGCCGGCTCGATGGGATCACGCCCGAGCAGGTGAGGTCGTGGTACGCCGTGTTGGCTACGACCCGTAGCAAGTCGATTACGGCGAAGTCAGACACGCGCCTGCGACAAATCCTGGCCCAGGCTGTCGATGACGAGCGGATGGTGGTACTGCCTGCACCCGTGGTGGCGGACCTGCGACATCACTTCGAACGTTTCGTCGGTCCGAACCCCGACGACTGTGTGTTCACGTCACCGTCGGGCAGCTGATGGAGAGGAGCAACTTCCGTTTGCGAGTATGGAATCCGGGGGCCGCGGCGGCGGGACTGTCGGGTCTGAAGTTCCACGAGCTCAGGCCCACGGCCGGGACCTTGGCGGCCCAGACGGGCGCGACCACGAAGGAGATCATGGCGCGCATGGGGCGCGCCAGCTCTCGCGCCGCGATGATCTACCAGCACGTGTCGGATGAGCGGGACCGGCGGCTCGCCCAGGGCCGGGCCGAGATGATCGCCGAAGAGGGTATTTCCCCATCGGGGCTCAGGGCACGTCTGGGGCACGACGCGTCCGATGAGGCCACCGATAGGGATGCTCAGAAATGAAAAAAGGCCCTTCAAGCAGGCCTTTCTCTAGTGGTCGGACGCGGTGTCGATCCGCGGACCTCACGCTTTTCAGGCGCGCGCTCTACCAGCTGAGCTATCCGACCGCGGACCTGACGGGATTTGAACCCGCGTCCTCCGGCTTGACAGGCCGGCGTGCACTCCAAACTGCACCACAGGTCCTTGCTTGCTGCTCGGCCCACGGGGCTCTGCCCGCAAGGGCTGAAGGGTAATGCTAGCGCAGTGCGCGCTAGGCGGACCAGCGGTCCGGGTCTACCCGGTAACCGGACGCCCGCACCCGGCTGCGCTGGGGCCGGCAGCCGGTCGGAGTCAGGACGGGCTTGGCGTCTCCGCCGGTTTGGACTTGCCTCTCCGTCGCAGGAACCGGATCGGGTCGTACTTGATGTCGACCACCCGCTCCTTCATGGGGATGATGCCGTTGTCGGTGATCTTGATGTGCTCGGGGCACACCTCGGTGCAGCACTTGGTGATGTTGCACAACCCGAGGCCTCGCTCCTCCTGGACCATCTTCTTGCGGTCTAGAGCATCGTTGGGGTGCATGTCCAGCTCGGCGTAGCGGATGAAGAAGCGGGGCCCCGAGAACGCCGGCTTGTTGTCGTCGTGGTCCCGGATGACGTGACAGGTGTCCTGGCAGAGGAAGCACTCGATGCACTTGCGGAACTCCTGCGAGCGTTCCACGTCCACCTGCTGCATCCGAAACGGGGCCTGCGGCTGGTCCGCAGTGGGGGTGAACGCCGGCACCTCGGCGGCCTTGACGTAGTTGAAGCTCACGTCGGTCACAAGGTCGCGGATCACGGGGAAGGTCCGCAGCGGCGTGATAGTGATCGGCTCGTCCTTCGGGTACTCAGACAGGCGGGACATGCACATGAGCCGGGGCCGGCCGTTGATCTCGGCTGAGCACGAACCGCACTTGCCGGCCTTGCAATTCCAGCGGACCGACAGGTCGCCCGCCCTCATGGCCTGCACGTGGTGGACGGCGTCGAGGACAACCTCGCCGTCATCTACTGGAACCGAGAAGTCGACCAGCTCGCCTCCTGAGGAGTCGCCCCGCCAGATCCGAAGATTCAGGTCATAAGTCATTCAGTGCTGCTCCTCCAACAAGGCCGCCAGCTCGGGCGGGGGCTCCGGCAGCTTCTGGTGGCGAACGCCCGGCTCGCCCAGGCCCCCGAGCTCGATGATCAGGTTGAGCTTGCCCCAGAAGTCGTAATCGGTCATCGGGTAGTCGTCGCGGGTATGACCGCCCCGGCTCTCTTTGCGCTCGAGCGCCGCTTTGGCTACCGCGTCTGATACCAGCAGCATGTTGCTCAAGTCGATGGCGAGGTGCCAACCCGGGTTGTACTGGCGGTGACCTTCCACAGTCACGTTGGCGACTCGCGCCCGGAGATCGGTGATCCGGTCGATGGCGGCCTTCAGCTCGGCCTCGGTGCGGATGATCCCGACCAGGTCCTGCATGATGGCTTGGAGTGCCTGGTGCACCGAATAAGGATTCTCGCCGCCCTCGGAGTTGAACGGGGCGAGAGCGGCCGCCGCCGCCGTGTCGACGTGCGCCTGAGCGACCGCCGGCCGGCTGCTTCCGAGAGAACGGGCGTATTCAGCCGCGTACTCGCCCGCCCGCTTGCCGAAGACGAGGAGGTCACCGAGAGAGTTTCCGCCGAGCCGGTTGGCTCCGTGCATTCCACCGGCTACCTCGCCTGCCGCGTAGAGTCCCGTCACCTTGGAAACCGCGCTGTCGGGTTCCACCTCCACTCCGCCCATCACGTAGTGGCACGTCGGCCCGATCTCCATCGGCTCCTTGGTGATGTCGACCTCGGCCAGCTCTTTGAACTGGTGGTACATCGAGGGCAGTCGCTTCTGGATGTACTCGGGGGTACGGCGGCTGGCTATATCCAGGAAAACTCCACCGTGGGGCGATCCGCGCCCCGCCTTTATCTCGCTGTTGATGGCGCGGGCCACCTCGTCGCGCGGCAGGAGCTCGGGGGGTCGGCGGTTGTTGCGCTTGTCGGTGTACCAGCGGTCGGCCTCCTCGACGCTGTCGGCTGTCTCCGCCTTGAAGAACTCCGGGATGTAGTTGAACATGAAGCGTTCGCCGTCCGAGTTCTTGAGTATTCCCCCGTCACCTCGTACCGATTCGGTGACCAGGATTCCCCGAACCGAGGGTGGCCACACCATGCCGGTGGGGTGGAACTGGACGAACTCCATGTTGACCAGGCCGGCGCCGGCCCGCAGGGCCAGGGCGTGGCCATCGCCGGTGTACTCCCAGGAGTTGGACGTGACCTTCCAGGACTTGCCGATGCCACCCGTTGCCAGCACGACTGCCGGGGCATCGAACACGACGAAGCGGCCGGATTCCCTCCAGTACCCGAACGCCCCTGAGATCCGGTCACCGTCCTTGAGCAGGTCGGTGACGGTGCACTCCATGAAGACGTCGACTCCGAGCGCCACTGTACGCTGTTGCAAGGTTCGGATCATCTCGAGGCCGGTCCGGTCCCCGACGTGGGCCAGCCGGGCGTAGCGATGGCCGCCGAAGTCGCGCTGGCTGATCAAGCCGTCCTCTGTGCGGTCGAAGAGCGCGCCCCACTGTTCCAGCTCCCACACCCTCTCAGGGGCTTCCTTGGCGTGGAGCTCGGCCATCCTCCAGTGGTTGAGCAGCTTGCCGCCTCGCATGGTGTCGCGGAAGTGCACCTGCCAGTTGTCCTCCGGGTAAAGGTTGCCCATGGCCGCCGCGATGCCGCCCTCGGCCATGACCGTGTGGGCCTTGCCCAGGAGGCTCTTGCAGATCACCGCCGTCCGGGCGCCGGCGTCATTGGCGGCGATGGCCGCCCGTAGACCGGCCCCGCCGGCGCCGACGACGATCACGTCGTAGGAATGATGCTCGTAATCGGTCATCAGATCCAACCTCCATGTCCCAATGAGCCGTTGGCCGCGAGGCGGACGTAAAGGTCCGTCAGGGCCACAAATATCAGTGAAGCCCACGCGAGCGGCATGTGCCTCTGATTGAGCTTGGATACGAAGCCCCACATCTTGAACCGGATGGGGTGCCTGGAGAAGTGCTTGAGCCGGCCGCCGATGATGTGCCGGCAGGAGTGGCACGACAGCGAGTAAGCCCAGAGGAGCCCAGCGTTGACGATGAGGAACACGTTCCCGAGTCCGAAGTGACCGCCGCCGTGGTGCACCCCGAAGGCGACGACGGCGTCGTAGGTCAGGATGCAGTTGAAGATCACCCCGAAGTAGAAGAAGTAGCGGTGGACGTTCTGCAGGATGAGGGGGAACCGGGTCTCACCGCTGTACCTGGCGTGCGGCTCGGCGACGGCGCACGCCGGCGGTGACAGCCAGAAGGCCCGGTAGTAGGCCCTTCGGTAGTAATAGCAGGTCAGGCGGAACCCGAGGGGGAAGATCAGGATGATGATGGCCGGGGAGATGGCCCACCACGGCCCGAAGATGCTCAGGTGGGGTACCCCTTCGCTCCCGGGGACCGTCCCGCACTTGGTGGCCAGACACGGGGAGTAGAACGGGGAGATGTAGGGCTTGTAGTAGTAGTTGCGGTTCACCACCGCGGCCCACGTGGCGTACCCGACGAATGCCAGGAGGATCACGAACGAGATGAGCGGCGACACCCACCACCTGTCGGTCCGCAGGGTGCGTTCCGAGATGGTGGCGCGTCGGCCTTCCGGCCTGTCGACCGGCGCCGTGGGCGCTACCGGAGCTGCCATGTGTATCCCCCGATGCTTTCGGATATATCTGGGCGCCCTTACGCTACGGCCCGGAGAGCTACAGGTAAAAGACCAGATTCCTCTGGCCGCGATAGCCGTAGGCTATGATCCGTGCAGCTCCATCAGCTCCGGTACGTGGTGTGCGTGGCCGAAGAGCGCCGGTTCACCCGGGCGGCAGCCCGGTTGCACGTCGCTCAGCCCTCGGTCAGCAGCGCCGTCGCCGCCCTCGAGCACGAGCTCGGCGCCCCACTCTTCCACCGGGATCGCAACGAGGTCACCCTCACCGGTGCCGGCGAGGTCTTCCTGCCCTGGGCTCGGCAGGTCCTCGCCGACTGCGAAGCGGGAACAGCTGCGGTCAGAGATCTTCTCGGCCTCCATCGCGGCCGGCTGGTCCTCGGGGCCACCCCGAGCCTGACCACCAACCTCCTGCCGCCGGTGCTGGCCCGGTTCCATGCCGACCACCCCGGCCTCGAACTGACGGTTCAGGAGGCCGGCTCTCAGAGCCTGGTGGAGCAGCTGGAGCGAGGCGAGATGGATCTCGCCGTGGTGATCCTCCCCGTCGCCCAGCCGTGGGTCGAATCCGCCGCGCTGATGGAGGAGGAGCTGGTGCTCGCCGTGGATCGGGCCCACCCGCTGGCCGGCCGGCGGTCGGTGAGGGTTATCGAGCTGAAGCAGGTCCCGCTCGTCATGTTCAAAGACGGCTACGACCTTCGGGAGGCCACCCTGGCGGCGTGTCGGCGAGCCGGTTTCGTCCCGGTGATGGCCATGCAGGGCCTGGAGATGGATGGCGCCCTGGCCCTGGTGGCGGCCGGCGTGGCGGCCGCCGTAGTGCCGGAGTCTGTGGTGTCTCCGACGGGACCGCTCGTGGCTGTTCGCTTTCGCGGTGCGATCTTGAAGCGGACCATCGGGCTGGCGTCTCGAAAGGATCGCCCTTTCACTCCGGCGACCAAGGCATTCGTGAGCGCGCTTACCCGCCACCTCGGCGCCCGTTATGAGCCTCCCAACACCGAGGCGATCTCGGCCGACATTGCCGGTCCGAGGAACGCCGAGTAGGGCTCGCTGATGTGGTTGTCGTCCCGCCAGACCAGCAGGTTGTCCACGATGGCCGCGCATGTCTGAGCGGTGCAGAACCACGGCTGGACATCGAGGTAGGCCCCGCCGGCAGCTTCCACCGTGGCCCGTTCGGACGCCAGGCCGGCTTCCTTGATTCCGACGTTGACCGGTTCGGTGCAGGCTGTGGCGTCGCTCAGGTGCTCAGAAAGGCAGTCGTACACCGTCGTCTGGGGCTTGGGAACGGGTCCGATCACCAGGACCTTCGACCCCATCTGGCGAATGGTCGAAACCATCTGGGACATACCCTGAAGCCACTGCTGGTCGTACGGGGTGAACCCGTAGACGGAGGTGTAGTGGCGGGCCACCCCGAGTATCACCAGCGCCGGGTGGATCTGCTGGATGCGGGCCAGCACGTTCTGGCGCCAGGTGTCGCATTCGGAGAAGTTCCGCCCGAGCTCGGGGCTGTAGATGCTTATGAACAGGGGAGGGCAGGTCGCTTTGGCGAAGTTGAACAGCTGCCAACCGTGCTGGTTGGCCGCGTCGTCCACTGCGGGGAACCACATGGCCGCGTGGGAGTCGCCGAACAGCACGACGCTCGTCGCCGCCCCGACGTCCCCGAACACGCACTGGCGCACCGACGCGTCGAGGTAGCTGTCCATGCACCCGTCGTCGAAGGTGGGCGAGTTGCTGGAGCCGGCGGTGGAAAGGGACGGGTTCAGGTTGGCCGGCACGTCCTGTACCCCCACCGAACTGGCGACTTGGGCCTGGACCTCTGAAGTGACGTAGTTGACCTGGGCCTGGAGGGGATCGGACGCGGTCGTCGGAGTGGCATGGCTGCCGGCGGATACCGGGCGGTCGCTTCTGGCCAGGCGGCTGGTCGTGTTCCCCGGCTTGGCCGGACCCCCGAGACTCGCGACCGGAGCCAGGCCATGACCCTCGACCGACGGAAGGTTCGTCGCCACGAGAAGGCAGGTGACCACTCCGACCGCGGTCACCGCCGCGCCGGTCAGGAGACTTCGACGGGGTACGGCAGCCAGCCACCGGGAGGTGCGGGCCGGCGTTTCCAACAGGAGGAAGGACAGGGTGGCGACCACCCCGCTCACCGTGGCCACGAACAGGTTCTGCCAGAGGTGCAGGGTGTATCCAAGCACGTAAGGGGCCAGGATCAGAAACGGCCAGTGCCACAAGTACCACGAGTAGCTGATGCGGCCGATCACGCGCATGGGGCGGCGGCCGAGAACGGCCACCGGTCCCTGCGCCGCGGCTGACGCTGCCGCGTCCGGCAGGCTCCTGGGCGCTGATGCCGCCACCCCCGGGCGCGATAGCGTCCCCTGACTGAGCGCCCCGCCGGCGGCCAGGACGGCCAGGGTGCCGGCTACTGGGGCCAGGGCGGCCGTACCCGGAAAGGGCCCGTTGGGACTGATCCAGAACAGGGCCCCGATGGTGACGGTCAGCCCGGCCCATCCCAGGGCGGCCGCGGCCGGGCGCGGCACGCGGCCCCCCAACGTGGGGCCGGCCAGCGCGAGCAGACCGCCTGCTCCGAGCTCCCACGCCCGGGTTGGAAGCGAGAAGAAGGCCCACGGTTGGTTGGCGTGGGTCAGCCAGAGCGACATCATCAACGAGCCGATGGTCACGAGCCCGAGCAGAGCGGCCGCGTTCATCCGGGAGGGCCCTCCATCCACGCCTCTGGTCATCCAGCGGGAGCGCTGATGCCGGTGCTGTCGCCTCCACACCATCGAGCCCGCGACGAGTAACAGGGGCCACAGCAGGTAGAACTGCTCCTCGACCCCCAGAGACCAGTAGTGCTGGAAGGGGGAGGGCGAGCTGTTGGCCAGATAGTCGGTTTGGTTGATGGCGAACCTGTAGTTACCGACGTACAGCGCGCTGGCGAGGCCGTCCCTCGTCACCGACGATATCTGCAGGGGCGGCATCCACTTCCGGGCGGCCAGCTCGGTGACCACGATCACGAAGATCGATGCCGGCAAGAGGCGCCGGGCCCGGCGACCGTAGAATCCGGCGAGCGAAATTCGGCGGTCCTTGGTCAGCTCCCGCCAGAGCAACCCGGTTATGAGATACCCCGAAACGACAAAGAATACGTCTACGCCGGCGAACCCACCCCGGAGAATACCGACATGGGCGTGGTAGAGGACCACTCCCAGAACAGCCACGGCCCGCATGCCCTCGATATCGGGGCGGAACCCGTGCGATGGCCTTCGGGTCCGCTGCTCCGGCCCTGGTCTCTTCGGGGGGGCCGGGCCGGGCCGCACCTTCATCCCTGCAGAAAATAGCGGCGCCGGGCCTGCCCGCCGGGGCACCCCCGCCATATTGGGGGCGCGCGCCGTATTCGGGATCGCCAGGCGAATTTCGAACCCGAGCGATGCCCCGGGAGTTAGCCTCCCGGGATGGAGAAGGCGGGTGTCAGTCCGAGGGCGGCCATCCGCAACACTCACGCCTGGTTTGAGCGGCACAGCGGGTGGGCCCCGCCTGATCCGGACTCCCTCTCGGATTGGATGGAAGTCGGCTGGTGCCGTTGCCCCGACGAGTGCCCGGTCAGGCCGGCCAGCCCCTGTCAGCACGGCTTGGCCTCGTGGTGGCTGGTTCTGCGCTCCCTCGACCCCTCCCCGGCCAACGGTGACGAGGCGACCGCCCGCCGCCTCGGAGGCCGGCGGCTCCCCCCGGAGCGCTTCGTTCCCGCCCGCCATCGCCTGGACCCGGCTCGCCAAGATTATGTAGCTGTCATTGACGCCCACCACCGCGCCGTGGAAGACGGCGAAGGCGGCTACGCGGACCCGGCCACCGGACTGTTCGTCCAGACTGCGGTTTCCCACTGGCGGCGAGGCAACTGCTGCGACCAGGGGTGCCGCCACTGTCCTTTCGTGACCGCCGATGCGGATTGAGGTCCCAGGGTGGCAGCGAATTCCGGGTTGCGAGCAGACGAGGTGACGATATGACCCGTGCGGGAGACAGTGACGTAGTGGTCGAGTTCGCCACCGGAGACGGCCAGACTCTCAATTTGGTCCACGTCCTGCGCCCGTCGGTCGCTCCCCGCCGAGGACCCGTCCTCCTCGTGCACGGAGCAGGCGTGAGGGCCAACATCTTCCGGGCCCCGATCGACGCAACCGTGGTGGACGTCCTGCTCGACGACGGCTTCGATGTCTGGCTCGAGAACTGGCGGGCAAGCATGGATGTCCGCCCCAACCAGTGGACTCTCGACCGGGCCGCTTTGTGGGATCACCCGGCCGCGGTTCGCACCGTCCTGTCCCAGACGGGCTCCGATCGCCTGAAGGCCGTGGTGCACTGTCAGGGGTCGACCAGCTTCATGATGGCGGCGGCGGCCGGGTTGCTGCCACAGGTGACGACCATCGTGTCCAATGCTGTCTCGTTGCATCCGGTTACGCCAGAACCCGCTCGGTGGAAGATCGAATGGTTCCACCGACCCGTGCACGCGCTGACCAAGTACCTCGACCCGCAGTGGGGTATCGAGGCGCCGAACGCGGTCGCCGAGGCGATCGTCGCGTGGGTGCGATTGATGCACCACGAGTGCACGAACCTGGTTTGCCGCATGGTCAGCTTCACCTACGGAGTGGGAAAGCCGACTCTCTGGTCCCATGCGCTCCTCAACCCGGCGACCCATGAGTGGCTCAAGCACGAGTTCGGACCTTGCCCGCTCACCTTCTTCGGCCAGATGGCAGCGTGCCTCCGCGCCGGCCACCTGGTCAGTGTTGACGGGCTCGGCGGGCTTCCTGCCGCCTTTGGGGTGGACGCACCACGGACCGATGCCGACGTGGTCCTACTGGCCGGCGAGGACAACCGCTGCTTCCTGCCCGAGAGCCAGAAGCGCACCTACGACTACTTCGACACGAAAGGTCAAGGTCGGTATGCCTTGCATGTGCTGCCGAACTACGGTCACCTGGATATTTTCATGGGCCAGGATGCCGCCCGGGACGTCTTTCCGATCATCCGCGACGCCCTCCGAGGGAACTGACGATATCGGCTAAGGAGGCAACAGATATGGGCGTGCCGGCACGGATTGATGCAGAGAGTGGCAGGTATTCGTTGGTGGACGGCATTCCTTTCGAGTTGCCTGTCGCTTCACACCATTCGCCGGCGCTGATGGCGGTCTTCAGCATCGACGCCGACCGGGCGGCCGACCTGCTCCCGGGAAGCGAGCTCCACCCCCTGCGCCTTCCGGGTGGGCGAGGCGTCCTGATGATCACGGTCATCGACTACACCTCCACCAATATCGGCAAGTACATCGAGTTCAGCATCGCCATCGGAGTCACCCACGGGGTGAGGCCGGCGCCGCCGCTCCTGCCCCTGGTGTTCCAGAAGCTTTTCAGGATGGGCCAGTACGTCTACGACCTACCGGTCAGCACCGAGATCTCGGTAAAAGGTGGCAAGGGTATCTGGGGCATGCCCAAGCACCAGGCCAACCTTGACTTCCGCATCGACTCGCGCTCGGTCTCCAGCCAGTATGACCTCGACGGTCAGCTGGCGATGCGCATCACCATACGTAAGCCGCGCTGGACCGGTATGCCCCTGAGAATGGGTTCGGCCAACTATTGCCAGTTCCGTGGGATGCTGTTCAAGTCGTCCATCTACTTCCACGGGAATATCGGCTTTACCATCCTTCGCAAGGGAGCCGCCGAGCTGATTATCGGCGACAGCGCCCGGACTGCTCCCCTCAAAGGCCTTGACATCCGGCCTCAACCTCTGATGACTGCGTATTTTCCGTCGTCGGCCGGCGTCCTCGACGACCATCTCGAAGGTTGGTTCCTCGCCGTCGACGACCCGCCTACCCGCGAGCCCGAAGGACTCGAGAGCGTAGTAAACCTCGGATTGTCCCAGAAGTGGCTGTCGCCTCCCTCCTGCGATGACCGGCTGGCGCAAGATGAGCCATCACATCTGGGAGGCGTGTCAGGCAACGGGTCAGGCGACTCTTGACCCAGTCGCCGTTCGCGCCGATCGGCGACGACCAGGATGCTTACCGGCGTTCGCTGGTGCTGGCGGGGGGCGGCATGCGCGTCGCCTATCAGGCAGGTGTGCTGGCCGCCCTCGAGCAGGCCGGACTCCGTTTTCACCACTGCGACGGGGCGTCCGGTGGCACCATGAATCTGTCGATGCTTCTGGCCGGACAGAGCAGCGCCGAGATGTGCGAACGGTGGCGGACTCTCGACCCTCATCAGTTCTCCTCCGCCCTTCCCATCGCCGGATACGTGCGAACGCGGCATTGGCCCGGGCTCGGCAGTGGGCGAGGTATTCGGGAAAAGGTGTTCCCTCACCTCGGCGTCGATCCCGACCTGATCCGCCGGTCGGCCGGAATCTCGGGCACCTACAACGTCTGCAACTTCGCCGACAAGACCGCGGAGGTATTCGAGCACGCTCAAATCGATATGGACCTGCTGGTGGCGGCCGTCTCGTTGCCGGTGCTGATGCCAGCGGTCATCCGCCGCGGTGTCGCCTATACCGACTCCGTCTGGATCCGTGACAGCAACGTGGCCGAGGCGGTACGGCGGGGGAGCGACGAGATCTGGCTGGTGTGGTGCATCGCCAACACGCCGGACTATCACAACGGGTCGTTTCGCCAGTACGTCCACATGATCGAGATGGCCGCCAACGGCTCGCTTCTGCGGGACCTGGATTTCGTATCGGCCCGCTTCCCGGATCGAGACGTGCGTCTCCACGTCATAATGCCTCGACACCCGATTCCGCTCGATCCCGACTACTTCCTCGGCCGCATCGACGCCGCCACTCTCATCGGTTTGGGTTACCAGGACGCTTGCCGGTATCTCGACGACCCCAAGCCCTACCGCGTCCCGTGGCAGGGGGTCCC
Source organism: uncultured Actinomycetota bacterium (assembly GCA_963783945.1). Taxonomy (GTDB): domain Bacteria; phylum Actinomycetota; class Acidimicrobiia; order Acidimicrobiales; family Palsa-688; genus CAWAPS01. The sequence goes on along the minus strand of CAWAPS010000032.1, from coordinate 855,434 downwards.
CACCCGTATGACCGAGGCTACGCCTGGAGCCGCGGTGCGGCTCGCCCTCGACGGCCCGTTCGCCCTGGGTGAGAGCACACCGAACCGTGGAATCTCGGAGGGCCGCAGCCGTGGCACGGCCGTTTCTGTCCGCATCCAGCTCCAATCTCGGAGTCCTGGCACAGGACAGATGGCCGTGGCCGGCGACGTCACTCTGCCCCAGCACGGGCCTCACGTCCTGATCGAGCAGGGAACGGCCCGCTTCGTTGACGGCGGTGGATTGTGGATCGAGGTCGGTTGGCGAGAAGACAACCAGCGTCGAACGCTGACGCTCGAGCCGGCCGGCGAGGGGACGCTCGCCGCCACTTTGCGGGGCGGGGCGGCTGGTGGCCCGATCACGGGCGCCGGAGCGGTGTCATTGGGCTGGCGCCAGCTGGGCCGGGCCCTGGCGGGCTTGCACGCCACGGACCAGCACTCGACGGCGGCCGCCACCCGGGCTCGGGTGGCTTTGGCTCGGGACGTGCTTCGCGCTGGGCGGGCCCGCCGGGCCCAGGTCACCTGAGGAGGAGAGTGGAACAGCACGTCGACGTTGTCGTGGTCGGGTCCGGTTTCGGGGCCTCCGCTGTGGCTTGCCGCTTGGCCCAGGCCGGCCGGTCGGTGCTCGTGCTGGAGCGGGGGCGCAGCTACCCGCCGGGCTCGTTTGTCCGCAGCCCGCGCGACTTCTCGCGCAACGTGTGGCACCCTCCCGCCGGTCTGTTCGGACTGTTCGACGTGTGGGCGTTCAGCGGGATCGAGTCGGTGGTGTCGAGCGGGCTCGGAGGGGGCTCCCTCATCTACGCCAACGTTTTGCTGCGCAAGGATCCAGCATGGTTCGTAGACGACGACCCCGGGTCGCCGCCCCGGCCGTGGCCGGTCTCCTATTCCGACCTGGAGCCGCACTACGAGAAGGCCGAGCGGATGCTTGGCGCGGCCCGCTACCCCTTCGACGTCGCCCCCTACTCAGAGACAGCAAAGACCAGGGCGACCCAGGAGGCGGCCTCCGCGCTCGGCCTCGACTGGCAGCTGCCACCGCTGGCGGTCAGCTTCGCCAACCCCGGCCAGGCTCCTGAGCCCGGCCTGCCCCTCGTAGAGGAGAAACCCAACCTGCACGGAGTGCCCCGGCGGACCTGCACGTTGTGCGGCGAGTGCGACGTGGGATGCAACGAGGGAGCCAAGAACACCGTCGACCTCACATATCTTTCCCGGGCCGTGGACGCCGGGGCCGAGATCCGCCCCCTCAGCGAGGTCCGCCAGATCGAGCCGCTGGGGGGTGGGGGCTTCAGAATCGGCTATCTCCGTCATGACCCCGGTGCTCCCCTGGCCATGCCCGAAACTGTGCAGGTCACGGCCGGGCGGTTGGTCCTCGGGGCAGGGACCTTCGGGTCCACGTACCTGCTCCTGCGCAACCGGGCGGCCTTCCCCGCTCTCGGACCGGCCCTCGGCACCAGATTCTCGGGCAACGGCGATCTGCTCACTTTCTTTCGCCACGGCCGGCAGGAATTCGCCGGGGCCCAGGTCCCGCGTCCGTTCGACCCGGAGTTCGGTCCCGTGATCACCAGCGCCATCCGGTTACCCGACACCCTGGACGGCCACGGCCCGGTAGGCCGGGGTTTCTACGTCGAAGACGGCGGGAATCCCTCGTTTCTGGACTGGATCGTGGAAACCTCCGACATGCCGAGCGCGGCGGCGCGTCTCGGAGCCTTTGCCGCCCGCCGTCTGTTCTCACACCTCCGCGGCCGGCCCAGATCTAATCTGAGCGGGGACTTGTCCAAGCTGCTCGGCGGCGGTGTCGAGTCGTCGACGCTGGTGCCCATGCTCACCATGGGTCGTGACGTCCCGAACGGGGTGATGCGCCTGCGTCAGGGCGATCTCGACCTCGATTGGAACACCGGGGGATCCTCCATCTACTTCGACCGGGCCGAAGCCACCCTGCGCGAGATCGCGAAGGCCATGGGGGCGGTGCTGGCCAACACTCCTCTGTGGCTGTTCAAGCGGGTCATCACGGTCCACCCCCTGGGCGGTGTGCCGATGGGCGCGAGGGTCGAGGAAGGCGTGGTCGACGGATGGGGCGAGTCGTTTTCGTATCCGGGTCTACACGTCGTGGACGGGTCGGTCATGCCAGGCCCGGTGGGACCGAATCCGTCGCTCACCATCGCCGCGTTCGCAGAACGGGCCGCGGCCCACATCATTTCGAAGGATCACCTGTGACCTACTCCCTCCAATTCACTGAACGGATGATCGGGGCGTTTTCGTTCGGCGAGGACAACTATGAGGCCGGGTTCCGGTCCGGACGCCCGGACGCCAACGGTATTCTCTTTCGCCTCACTATCGGCACGGCGGACGTGAGCGCCTTCATCGCCGACCCGCGCCATGAGGCTGTGCCGACCGGGTATGTCAAGTGTGAGTCCCTCGGAGGCACATTGCCGGTTCTGGACGGCGCCTTCAACCTCTTCGTCGACGAAGGCGGTGCCGTCAGGCACATGCTCTACCGTCTGTATTTCGCCGACGCGACCGGTCGCCCCTTGACCCTCGCCGGCTTCAAGAACGTCAATCCCGGTCCTATCACCCGGGTCTGGCCGGAGACGTCGACGCTGTACACGCGCATCCTCAGTGGCCACATTCCTGTCTCCGACGGTGGGGAAAGAGTGAGCGATGGGATCGTCGGGTCGGGGATACTCCACATCCGGCCCCTCGACTTCGCCGTTCAGCTCACCACGTTCAGGGTCCACGGGCCGACGTGGTCTGGACGGGTTCGAGCTCTCGACGACTTCGGCACGTTGTTCATGTCGGAGCTATGGCAGGTGTTCAATCCGCTCCGGGGGAAGGTCCGACATGGCTGACATCCGATTCGTGATCATGTCCGATCTCCACTTCGGAGCCGAGAACAGCTTGATGACCTCGCTGACCGAGACCGCGGCCACACCGGGCAGCACCGGCTTCACCACCGATCGGCCGGCGGCCAGCCCCGCCCTCGAAGGTCTGCTCACCTGCCTGGGTCATCTCACCGAGGGCCAGGCCATCCCCCCGACGCTCGTCCTGGCCGGGGACGTCCTGGATTTGGCGCTGTCGCCCGATGCCGAATCGGCCACCGTTTTCTGCCACTTCGCCCGGCTGGCATTCGGTCCTCCCCGGCCGCTGTTCGCGCCGGTCGTGTACTACCTGCCCGGCAACCACGACCACCACATGTGGGAGGTGTCACGCGAGTCCCAGTACGTGGAGTACCTCATCGGTTGCAGCAGCCTCGAGCCGTTGGGAGATCCGCTACATGTAACCGGCTTGCGGCCGGACGACCAGTTACCCCACGTCCCGTCGAGGTGGATGAACGCCCTCTTGCATCGGGAGGTCCCGGCCGCCGGAGCCGAGGTGCGCGTCGCTTACCCCAACATGGCTTTGCAGCGGACCGGCATCGACCGGACCGTCGTGATCAGCCATGGTCATTTCACCGAGTCGATATACACCCTGATGTCCCAGCTGAAGGACATCCTGTTTCCCAATCAGCGGGCAGGGAGGTTCGATGACATCAGGTTGTGGGAGGCCGAGAACTTCGCGTGGATCGACTTTTTGTGGGGCACATTGGGCCGGTCCGGGCAGGTGGGCTTCGATCTCGGGTTCGTGTACGCCGACCTGTCCAGTGTGGAGGCGCTCGACGCTCTGGTCGCGAACCTCACCGCTGGGCTCCTGGCCAAAGGCAAGGGACCGGCTTTCGCGCATCCGCTCGAGGCCCGGATCGTCAACGCCATTTTCAGGCACGAGGCCAACCGGGTCGCTCGGAGCGAACGGGGCACGCCGGGTGTCACCCTCACCCCGAGGGGAAAGGCGGGCTTGCGGACGTACCTCGAGGGACCGGTCTGCGCCCAGGTGAAAGAGGAGCTCGGGGAGATGACCGGAGACGTGAGCTTCGTCTACGGCCACACCCACAAGCCCTTTGTGGACCGGTGGACGCTGACCGGCTTCCCCGCCGCGGTCAACATCCTCAACACCGGGGGGTGGGTGGTCGACACTGCCACCCCCGATCCGGCCCAGGGCGGCGTGGTGGTGCTGGTCGACGACAACCTCGACGTGGCGTCCCTGCAGTTCTACCGACAGTCGACCGGCCCATCGGTCGCGCCGGTCCAGCTGCTCGGAGGATCTGAGGCCCCGGCCGGCTCGTTGCCCGCCGAGCTGGCCGCCCGGATCGACCCGGCCAAGGAACCGTGGGCCTCTTTCACCGCCAGCGTGAGCACTCTGGCGGCGCAGCGTCATCGCCTGCAGGCCGCGCTGGCGGCCGTTCGCGGGGGCGGGGCAGCCAGCTCAGCCTAGGAGCCGCACCCGCTCGGCTCCGCTCCCCCCACCCTCTAGGACCCGCCAAGCGCAGCCCAAGCCGCCTCAGCGACGAGCGAAATCGACTCGATTCCATAACCCTCCGAAGGATTGCCGGAGGACATCACAGCAATCAGGTAGTCGTGGCCATCCCCGTCGACCCAGCCAATGCTGTTCACCTCCCAGTCTGCTCCCACCGGGAGCCAGCCGTTCTTGAGGGCGACGGTCACGCCGGGTGCTACTCCGGCCGACACTCCCCACGCCTGGCTCGGCGTAACGTGCTCCATCAGTCCGAGCTCGTAAGCGCGCGAAGCCGCCGTCAAGACGGAATTGGCTTCGACCAGGTGATCCAACAGCGCGACCTGATCGGCCGCCGTGGTGACCGTCAGCCCCCAGGCGTACGACACGGTGGTGGAGGACATACCGACCGTGGTGTCGAATCCGACGACGGCTGGCGCCCCTCCTTCCTCAGTCCACAAATCCGTGGCCGAGTCGTTATCGCTGTCCTCGATCATGGAAAGAGCCAGCGACTGTTCGGTCTGGTTGAGCCCCCGGCCTTGGGCTTGGGCCTCCCGCAGCAGAGTCCCGAGGATCTCGACCTTGACGATGCTCGCCGTGATGTCCCGCTGTCCGGGCCGGTAGGCGTAGGCGTCTCCTGTGCCGAGGTCGAGCACGTAGGCACTTATGACCCCCGATCGCTCGTTCAACGCGCTGACCAGAGTCGGGGTGAAAGGATCGGTCGCCACGACAGCGCGCCGGCCCTCGTAGAGCCAGTACCCGTTTCCGTGCTCGTCCCTTATTATCCCCGGCGATTTATCCCCGGCGATCGGCTCGGCCAGACTCCGATCGCCAGCCGAGCCGTAGAAGTGGGCGTCGCCGAAGGTGAAGATGCCGCCGTCGGAGGCGGCGAGCCAGTAGCCGTGGCCGTCGGGGGTGGGGGCCATGGCGACGATGGGTTGGTTGAGGTGGATGTGGCCGGTGGAGCCGTAGAAGTGGGCGTCGCCGAAGGTGAAGATGCCGCCGTCGGAGGCGGCGAGCCAGTAGCCGTGGCCGTCGGGGGTGGGGGCGATGGCGACAACCGGTCCGCTCAGGTCGCGCCCGGCCAGGGAGCCGTAGTTAGGGGCCCCGCCGAAGGGCAGCACCCCACCGGCGACAACCGTCGCGTGGACAGCCGGGGGGGCGATGGGCAGGCGGGGTGCAAGGCTCAGTGTCGCCGCCGCCCCGACGGACGCGCCCTGTACCAGGGTGCTCCTGTCCCATGCTCTCGGCTCGGCGCCGGCCCGGGTCGGGATCGCCACGGCCATCATTGCTGTGACCCCAACGGCCAACATTCGCCGCCAGGTGATGGCGGGCATCGAGAGCGGCTACGGCCGGCGCAGCCAGCCGGGCTCGAGCGAGGGGGCGGAGCCTGCCAGTTCGCCTGGGCGCCGGGCGGACCCCCCTGCGTCGTCCGCAGCTGACAGGGCATCCCCCGGACTCCCTTTCCACCATCGGGGCCGTAGGCCCATCCCGTGCTTCACCGCTTGTCCCTTCCGGACGGATTCGAGGCGATGTTACCCGGCCTTCTCGTTCCTGACTCCTGCCGGACCGATGAGTTTGCCTCTCGGCGGACGTCGAAAATTCATGTCGGCAAGCGTGTTGGACTTCGCCGTAGGATGGCCGCTCGTGAGCGCTGGCGCGGATACCATCGCCCCGGAGAGCATCGAGAGCTATCGCCGCGAGCTCACCGGGTACTGCTACCGGATGCTCGGCTCCGCCTTCGACACCGACGATGCGGTGCAGGAGACGATGATCCGGGCCTGGCGGGCAGCGGGGAGTTTCGAGGGGCGTTCGAGCGTCCGATCGTGGCTCTACCGCATCGCCACCAACGTGTGTCTGGACATCCTCAGGGGCCGCCAGCGCCGGGCTCGCCCGATGGAGCTCGGACCGTCGTGCCCTCCCGTCGAGTCGCAGCTGGCTGCCGTCCTGCCCGACGGGGCTTGGGTCTCCCCGATCGCCGACGACCGGGTGTTGCCACCGGAGGCCGACCCGGCCGAGCTGGCGGAAGCGCGTGACAGCATCCGCCTGGCTTTCGTTGCCGCCCTCCAGCACCTGCCGCCGCGCCAGCGGGCCGTTCTCATCCTGTGTGAGGTGCTGCGGTGGCAGGCGACTGAAGCGGCCGAACTGTTGGACACCAGCGTGCCTGCGGTCAACAGTGCCCTGCAGCGGGCCCGAGCCACGCTCGCTTCGATTGAGTCAAGCGACGAGCAGCCGGCGACTGTGGACGCCGCCGACAGGGAGCTCCTCTCCTCGTATGTCGACGCCTTCGAGCGCTACGACATCGAACGCCTCATAACTTTGCTGCGGGAGGACGCTATTCAGTCCATGCCGCCCTATGCCATGTGGCTGGAGGGCGCCACCGACATCGGCCGCTGGATGCTGGGCCCCGGCATCGAATGCCAAGGGTCGCGCCTGCTGCCCACTGCTGCCAATGGATGTCCCGCGTTCGGTCAGTACCGGGTCGACCCGAAGGGAGGCTACCGTCCGTGGGCCCTCCAGGTCATCGAGACGTCAGGCGACCGGATCTCCGGGATCCACGCCTTCCTGGATACCGAGCGCCTCTTCCCCGCTTTCGGCCTGCCCTCCTACCTCCCGTAATAGACCGGTCAGGTCCAGAAGCCCTTTCAGAGCGGGGGCGATGTCGCAGAGCCAAACGCGAAATCCGGCCCGCCTGGCTTGAAGCTGGAGCCGGGCCAGATTCTCTATGGTCCCCAGGTCGGGCTGAACCGGGCTGACCAGGGCCAGTTCCAACCGGCCGCCGTTTTCCGCGACCATCACCAACCGGGCCCATGGCACCGCGTCTGCCATCCCTGATCTGACGACCAGGAGAAGCGGAAGTCAGCGGTTTGGCCAGACCGTTTTCCGCCAGCAGGGCCGGGCGCTGAGCGCGATCGGCGGGACAGCCGATGCTGATATCAGTCAGTCGCCTCGGGCGGTCGTGGGCGCGGCTACCCAAATTTGCTCGACACAAACGCCATCCGGTCAACCGATCCGCTCCGAAGATGCTGCGTTAGTCAATCGGTGATGGCGCTGGGTCCCTCGGCCCGGCGTTCTCCTTGACCTTGAAGGGGGGCTTGCGTGAGTTCAGCCAAAGTTCGAAACAAGCGCGGTCAGCCCGCGGCGGAGTCTCTGAGCAAAGAAGACGCGCCAGGGCCGAGCGATGGCGATCTGAGCCGGCGGTCCTTCCTGACGCGCGGGTCTCTGGGGGTGGCGGCGGTCGGACTGGTGAGCGCCGTCCCCGGCCTGCCCGGGCTTCTCACCCAGGTGAGTTCGGACGCCCCCGCGGTCGACGACGCGGCGGCCGACGCCACGGGCGCCGATGCCGCGGCGCTGTCCGAGCCCCTCGTCGTCCACGTCAGAGACATCCAGTCCGGCGAAATGAGCCTCTATCTCGGTGAGCAAGAGATCGCATACCGGGATCCCCAGTTGGCGTCTCGGATACTCCGCGCCACTCGCTGAATCCCACCGTTCCCTTCTCTTTCGGTCTCTCAACCCCGACCCACCGCAGCGAATCAAGCACTCTCAGTGAGGTGAGCCATGTCATCGCATCGCGAAGCACCCGAGATCAGCAAGGATCCCGTGGCCGACAGCACGGACCTGTATGCCTTCGTCAGTCCCGACGTTCCGAACACAGTCACTCTGATTGCCAACTACATCCCCCTCGAACACCCCGACGGCGGTCCGAATTTCTACGAGTTCGGTGACGACGTCGTCTACGCCATCAACATCGACAACAACGGGGACGGCCGGCCAGAGATCGTTTACGAGTTCCGCTTCACGACGGTCAACACCAACCCGAACACCTTCCTGTACAACACCGGGCCCATCACGTCGCTCACCAGCCCCAGCTGGAACCGCCGGCAGACTTACACGCTCACCAGGTGGGACTCGGAGGGACGGACCGAGCTCGGCCGCGGCCTCCCCTGCCCGCCCTGCAACATCGGACCGATATCGACGTCGAATTACGCTGCCCTGGCAGCCGCCGCCCAGCTTCCGTTCCACCGCGGGCAGGTACTCCGGTCAGGTCTTCGCCGGCCAACGGGCCGAAGGGTTCTATGTGGACCTCGGGGCGGCCTTCGATCTGGCGATCCTCCGGCCGTTGGCGGCGGCCCACGCCACGTTCGGTTTTCCTGCCCTTCAGAACATGCCTGGCGTCAACTCGACCATGTCGTCGAACGTCCACTCGTTGGCCTTGCAGGTGCCTATCAACCAGCTGACGCGGAACAGGGCCGTCCCGACGAGCGTGACCGATCCGCACGCCGTCATCGGAGTGTGGACCACGGCCAGCCGCCGCAAGGTTTCGATCACCGAGCAAGACTGGCGCGGTCGAACTCACAGCGGGCCGTACGTGCAGGTTTCGCGACTCGGCAACCCCCTCGTCAACGAGCTGATAATCGCCCTCAGCGAGAAGGACCGTTGGAACCATGTTCCGCCCACGAGTGACCACGAGTTTCTCGCCCGCTTCACCAATCCGGAACTGGCTCAGCTTCTCCCCGTCTTGTACCCGGGCGCGTTCGCAAATCTGGCGGCCTACAACGCGGGCTCCCCAAATCGGGCTGATCTCGTGGCCATCCTGCTCACGGGCATCCCCAACGGCGTCGTTCTCGGAGTGACCTTCAGCACCTTCAACGGGACGGGCGTACAGGCCGACCAGCTTCGTCTGAACGTCGCCATCCCCCCGACTCCTACGTCATCGGTGAAGAACCTCGGCCTGCTCGGCGGCGACATCGCCGGGTTCCCCAATGGCCGGAGGGTGTTCGACGACGTGGCCACCATCGAATTGCGGGCGGTAGCCGGGGCGACCCTGCCCCTCGTCGACCCGAGCTTCACCGCGGATGCCGTAGTGGGCGACCTCACCTTCGGGCTCACGTCGAGCAGCAACCCGGGGGACACCACGGCCAGTGGGACGGAGAAGTACCTGTCCTCGTTCCCGTACCTGGGTCTGCCGATCAGTGGCTATGACGTGATGCCGGCGGCAGTGGCGACGGCATGAACGGATGAACGCCACAAGCAGTCCGGCTCCCCACCGGACCGGGGTGAGCGGGGCCGGGTCGGTCGTCCTGGATATAGGCGGGACCGTGGGGGCCGGGGTCGTGTACGTCGACCCCGGTCTCAGCGGTGCCGAGATCGAGATTCGCCGACCTCCCGCCCCTTGGGACGGCCGGCACACCCAGGCCCGCCGGCGGCTGATACCCGGCGGCACGGCCATGTGCGCCGCAGTGTTCGAGTCGCTGGCCGAGGGATTTTATGAGCTCCGGCTGCGCCCACCGGTACCAGCGGGTGTGGTGGTAGCTCTGGAGATCCGGGGCGGCGCGGTCACCGAGCTCGGTTGGCCCTCTTCCCCCGAGTCCTCGGCCCGTCCAAAGACCACGGATCGCATCCAGAACTCATAGTTTGTGCGCTTAACCCGCTAGGAGCGGGCTAAGCGCACAAACTATGGACCCGAGGGGGTCAGGTCGGGGCGGGGGCCGGCTCCAACGGGGTGTTCACCTGCCGCAGCTCGGCCACGGTCCAGAAGCCCGGCAGCGGAGGCCGGTCCCGGTGGCCGCCGGCGGCGTAGCGGGCCAGCCGGTCACGGTCCTCGGGCTGAAGCATCTCCACCACGTCGTGGATGCCCGCCGGTCCTACTGCTCGCAACGCCCGGTCCCCCGTAGACCTCCGGGATGGCAGGTGGGACGAGATCAGGACGAGGGGCCGGAGATCCTGGGCGCGGAGCACGCTGGCCCGGCCGAGGCACTTCCACAGGGTCTCGGCCCGGAGCAGGCCTCCCGGTATCGACCCGAAGGACCCGGTGACGTCGAAATACCAGTTGTGACCGTCGCCGTCCGTCGCCACCAGGTCGACCTGCAGGCCGAGACCCGGGACCTTGCGATCCCGGGCGACGATGGCGAAGCCGGCCGCCTCCAGGAACTCGGTGGCCACCGTCCTGGCCGCCCGACCGCCGGCGCCCCTGTTGCCCGGCCCGGCATACCCGTTCACCACCTCTACCCGCCGCTCCGCCGGCCCGTCGGATCGCCCCGCTAGTCCCGCCGGCCCCGTCGGATCGCCCCGCTAGTCCCGCCGGCCCCGCCGGTCCCTCGAGTCCCGCCGGCCCGCCCCCCGTCACCGCGCCTCGGCCCAGCAGCTCCGCCTGATCGTCTCCGGTCCGACCGGTGCCCATCCGGAGCCGCTCCTGCCGCACCCGCGCTTCGGCCAGGACGACATACGTCCGGTCGGTGTCGTAGCCGGCGAAGCGCCGGCCGCACCGCACAGCCGCCACCGCCGTGCTGCCCGAGCCGAGGAACGGATCCAGGACCAGGTCATCCTGGAACGTGTAGAGCTCGATCAGCCGCTGCGGCAGCTCGACCGGGAACGGCGCCGGATGCCCGACCCGGCGGGCCGACTCGGGCCGGATCTCCCAGATGTCGAGAGTGGCGTCGAGGAACTCGTCGGTCGAGATCGAGGCCACGTACGGGCGTCCCTGGGACTGACGGGTCCTGACGTCAAGCGCTCGATCGAACCGGCCTTTCGAGGCCACGATGACCCTCTCGCTCACGTCCCGGAGGACCGGGTTGGTGGGGGAGCGATACGAACCCCAGGCGCACGATCCGGCCGCACCTTCTGCCTTCCTCCACACGATCTCTCCCCTGAGGAGCATGCCGAGACCGTCGTCCAGTATCCGCACGACGTCAGCGGAGAGAGACCGGTAGGGCTTGCGCCCCAGGTTGGCGACGTTGACCGCGATGCGGCCGCCCGGCTCGAGGACCCGGAGGCACTCTTGGAACACGCCGGTGAGCAGCCGGAGATACTCGATGTACGTCGCGGGGATCACCCCGCGGCCGAGCGCCTCTTCGTACTCCTTACCGGCGAAGTACGGGGGTGATGTCACGACAAGAGCGACGGAGTTGTCGGGCAGGCTCATGGACCGGGCGTCACCACAAACTAGGGGGTTCTCGATCGCGAACGGACCGGCGAGGGTCTCGTCCCGGGAAGGCATTTTCGGGCTGAAGCGGGCGTAGAACGCCGTCGAATCGTGGCTCTCGCGTGGGCCGACCCCGAAGTTGCTCGTCGCGGTGGCCCGGCTCCGCCGGCGGGTCACCGCTCCTCCTCGCCTGTCCCGAGCGGAGGCAGCCGGTCCAGATACTCGGCGATAGCCCGTTCCACCAGGAGATTTGCCGACACCTGACGGGCCGCGGCCTCACCCCTCAGCCGCTCGTGCAACCTTGGCGGAAGCCGGACTGCAGTGGTCCGCCTCTCCTCCCCGTAGATCCTCGGCCGGGTCATGGGACCGACCCTAGGGTGGCCGCCCTGGCGAGTGGTGGTTAGTGCGCGCGGTAACCCGGCTGGCCGCTGCGGGCCACTGGCTGCGTTATGTAGCGCTTCGCCCCTACTTCGTGGGGCGGCGTAGGCTGAACGCGGAAACGAGTCCGGTGGGTCACGACCTGGCGGGGTGAGCGGTGACGTTGCTTCGAGTGCAACAGATTTCGAACCCCTCGACATCGGTGACCTCGTCCGGGCATGCCGCCGTGGTCCTGGCGGTGGTCGTGCTCACCGTGCTCATGACCGCGGTCCTCATCCTGGCCTCCGAGTGGCGGCAGGTGCGGTGCCGCAGCCGGGTGTCGCTCGCTGACGAGGTGGAGCGCTGGCTGCGCGACCGGGAGGAGGGTTAGCTTCCTTCGGTATCACTCGTCGGCGAAGCCCTCGGGATTGTCGAGTTCGAGTCCGAGTTCGTGTAATTCCTTCCGGTCGAGGAGCAGCTGGTCCTCGGGGCTCACCTCGTCGTCGTCGATGGCATCGTCTACGAACTCTTCGTTCTCACCGATCTCACCCGGATCGTAGCTGTCCATAGTCGTTTGCCCATCCTTCCGGAGCAGCAGTTTCCTGGGCTCGATCCTAAACCGGTTCGCCCTCCGGCGGCCCCCAAACGACCCTGCTCAGGGGCGTGATTTGCCCCCCGTCGCCGGGCCGTGGCCCCGTCAGGCGCTCTTTCGGGGCCGAGACTTACCGGCCGAAGGGGAGGCCGCCGCCTTACCGGAAGACGTCTGGCGGGCCGAGGTCTTGGACGCCGGGGTCCCGCCAGCCCTGGTTTTGTCCGTAGCAGTCTTTTGACCCTGAGACCTCTTCGCCGCCGGCTTCGGGGACTGACTTGCGGTCCTCAGGCTGGCCTCCAATGCCGCCATCAGGTCCACCACCTCACCCTGTGCTCGGGGTTCCTCCGCCACGATGTGCTCGCCATGGGCCTGGCGCTCGATCAGGTCTTTGACCTCTTCGGTGTAGGTGTCCCGGTATCGACCGGGATCCCAGGGCGAGCTGAGAGCGTCGATGATCTGGGTGGCCAGGTGGAGTTCCTTCGATGCGGGCGAGCTCACCTTCGAGCTACCACCGCCGAAGTCGGGCTGGCCCAGGATCTCGTCGGCGAAGTGCATCGTGGACATGGCGAGGGCGCCGTCCCGCGGTCGGATGGCCGCCAGGTATTGCTTGTTTCGCATGACGACGGTACCGATTCCCACCTGGTGGCGATCCTGCATGGCGTGCAGTAGGAGCGTGTACGGCCGTTGGGCGGCCTCGCCGTCAGGAGCCAGCCAGTAGGTCCGGTCGTAGTAGACGGGATCGATATCGGCAAGGTCCACGAAGTCGCTTATGTCGATAGCCCGGGTGGTCCGTGGGCGCAGCTCCCCGAGCTGGGCTGGATCGACCGTCACCAGGCGGCCTTTCGCCACCTCGTAGCCCAGCTCTATGTCGTTTGCTGCCACCTGCTGCCCGGATCCTTCCGACACCTTCTCGTACCTGATCCGCGAACCGGTGCCCTTCTCCACCTGGTGGAAATGGACCGAGTGCTCGCGTAGCGCGGTGAACACCTTGACCGGCACATTGACCAGCCCGAAGCTGATGGACCCAGACCAAATCGCCCTAGCCATGCGGGTGATATACCCAATGGCGCCGGACTTCCACCAGGAGGCTCAGATCCGGGCGATGATCTCCCCGTGGGGCACCATGAACACGGCATTCGGGTCGGTGGCCCAGGCCCGCCAGCCGTCCGCCACGGCCTCCAACTCAGACGGGACGGCGATGCCATAGGCGACAGCCTGCTCGGCGAAGGAGGACCGGATGGTTCGTTCAGCCCACAGGCCGGCCCACCACCGGCGGGTGTCGTCGGTGGCAAAGGTCCATGTCGACGTGGTGTAGGTCACATCGAGAAAGCCCGCCTGGTGCGACCAGGTCAGCAACCATCTCCCGGCTGTCGCCTCGGCTTTGTTACGCCGGGTAACCTCCAGATAGATCTCTCTCCACCGGTCGATCATCGGCGAGGAGGGCGCCCACACCATCGCCGAGTAGTCGCTGTCCCGCGCCGCCACGATGCCACCAGGGCGAACCAGGTGGCCCATCCGCTCGAGCGCGTCGACGGGCTGGCGCAGATGCTGAAGTACCTGGTGGGCGTGCACGATGTCGAACGACGCAGGCTCGAGGGGGGCTGACCGAAAATCGCCGATCACGAACGACGCGTTGGATCGGGTCGCGGCCTCGCCCGCGGCCGATGCTTCCTCGATCGCTTCGGCCGACAGGTCGATACCCAGCACCCGTCCGGGGGCGACACGCTCAGCTAGATCGATGGTCAGGCTGCCTGGACCGCAGCCCACGTCGAGGAGACTGGCTCCAGGCTCGAGGAACGGAAGCAGGTAGCCGGCCGAGTTCTCGGTGGTGCGCCAACGATGCGAGCGAAGCACTGATTCCTGGTGACCGTGGGTGTAGGTGTCCGGTGTGTTGCCCGTGTCCACACGAACGATCGTAGGGGCACACGCGCAGGAGACAGCCCGCGCCTGGGGCGGACGCGGTGATGTCGGGCCACGAGGGCGTGAGGATCGTGGAGCTCGCTGCGTGGCACTAACAGGTGACCTGCCGGATAACCGGCCACGGGTGCTGGCGAGATCGGGTGGGAAAATATAGGGACGGTTCACTGACGGCCTGCTGTCGATTTTCCCGGTTCCCGTTCGTCTCTTGGCGACAAACAACAGGAGGAGGAACTCATGAAGTACATGCTCATGATCCATCAGGGGACCACCCCCACCCCGCTTGACCCCGAAGCATGGGCCGCCCTCTCGGAGGAGGAGCAGCAGCGGGTCTACGCCGACTACAAGGCCGTCAACGAGACTCCGGGGGTGATCCCGGGAAACGGCCTTCAGCCGCCTGATACGGCCACCACCGTCCGGGTGAAAGACGGCAAGACCATCACCACCGACGGTCCGTTCGTCGCCACCAAGGAAGCGCTCAACGGGTACCTTACCTACGAGGCCGAGGACCTTGACGCGGCCATCGAGCTGGCGGCGCGCATCCCGGCGGCCCGGCTCGGGGGCGCAATCGAGGTGCGTCCGATCATGGAGTGGTAGCGATTCTCGAGCAGACCTTCCGAGACGAATGGGGTGGTGTGGTTGCTGCGCTGATTGGTTTCCTCGGTGATTTCGATCTCGCCGAGGAAGCCGCGCAGGACGCTTTCACCATCGCCGCCGAACGCTGGCCTCAGGACGGGTACCCGGCGAACGCCCGGGCCTGGCTGTTGAAGACCGCCCGCAATCGGGCCATCGATCGCATTCGGCGCAACAACACCCTTCTCGCCAAGTCGAGGCTGCTCCGAATCCAGCAGGAAGCTGACGGCACGATGGACGAGACGACATTTCCTGACGAACGCCTCGAGCTGATTTTCACCTGCTGTCACCCCGCACTCGCCATTGAGGCCCAGGTCGCCCTCACGTTGCGAACCCTGGGCGGGCTCACCACGGACGAGATCGCCCGGGCGTTCCTGGTGCCCGAGCCGACCATGGCCCAACGGCTGGTGCGGGCCAAGCGCAAGATCAAGGCTGCTGCCATACCGTTCCGCGTCCCGCCTCGCCAACTGCTAGCCGACCGGCTCGCAGCCGTGCTGGCGGTCATCTACCTGATATTCAACGAGGGTTACGGCGGTCGCGGAGATCTCTCTGCGGAGGCGCTCTGGCTCGGGCGGGCCCTGGCCGAGTTGATGCCTGACGAGCCGGAGGCCTTGGGCCTGCTCGCCATGATGATGTTCAATGACTCCCGCCGAGAGGCCCGCTTCCGGGACGGTGAGCTGGTGCTGCTGGCCGACCAGGATCGCTCGCTGTGGGACCACGATCAGATCGCGGGCGGCCGGGCAATTCTGCAACAGGCCCTCAGCCTGGGCGGCAGGGGTCCCTATGTCCTCCAGGCCGGGATTGCGTCGCTGCACGCCGAGGATCCGAGCGATTGGTCCCAGATCGCCGATCTGTACGGGGAGCTCGCAGACCTCACCGGCTCTCCCGTCGTCGAGTTGAACCGGGCCGTGGCCGTGGCTGAGGCTGAGGGTCCGGAGGCGGGGCTCCGGATCGTAGATGCCCTCCCGCTGGATGATTACCGGTACCTGCACGCGACGAGAGGTGAGTTGCTTCGGCGGATCGGCCGGATCGACGAGGCCTCCGACGCGTATCGGAGAGCGCTCGACCTGGTCGGCGACGATGCGGAGCGGCGCTGGCTCGAACGGCGGTTGGCGGAGCTGTCCACCCCCTGAAGCACCCTGCTTGCATCCGGCATCGGCTTCCTGAACTGTCGGGCGCTCCTCGCCTCGGAGGCTAGCGTCCATGCTGTCATCTCTGAGACTGGAGGCGTCATGGATGGCAATCAGGATGGGCTGGATCTTTCGCCGCCGGCACGCGGTGGAGGGAATTCGGCGATAGCCCAGCCCCTCGGCCGTAAAAAGGGGGAGATCCGAACCCGTCTCTATCGCGAGGGCAAGCTCATCAAGGAGGACTTTCCGCCCGACGAGATTTCGGATGAGCTGGAAGCGCGACACGGTTGCATGATCTGGCTCGATCTCTGCGAGCCCGATAGCGAGCAGCTCGAGATTGTCGGCCGGGAGTTCGGCTTGCACCAGCTGGCGATCGAAGATGCCCTCGAGGAGTCCCAACGCACGAAGATCGACCGTTACCGCACCCACCTGTTCATGTCGGCCTACTCCGCCATCCTCGACGAAGATACCGGCGAGCTCGTCACGCACGAGATTTCTGCCTTCATAACCCACCACGCTCTCATCACCGTCCGCATGGACCCGGGCTTCGACATCGACCCGGTTGTCGAGCGCTGGGATGGTTCGCCCGACCTGGCACAGTACGGGGTGTCATCCCTTCTGTATGGGCTCCTGGACTATCTGGTCGACGGGCATTTCCGCGCCGTTGAGTCGCTCGACCAGGCGGTGGAAGAAACCGAAGACGGGCTTTTCGACTCGAGTCGAGGCGCGCTCGAGCTGACTCAGCGCCGCTCGTTTCAATTGCGCAAGAGCCTGGTCCTTCTCCGGCGGGTTACCTTGCCGACTCGCGAGCTCGTCAACACGCTGTTGCGCCACGATCTCGACATCGTGCGCGAGCCGATGGTCGCCTACTTCCACGACGTGTACGACCATGTGATCCGGGCCACCGAGTGGACCGAGTCTCTTCGCGATCTGGTAACGACCATGGTCGAGACCAATCTCAGCGCCCAGGGCAATCGGATGAACCTGATCATGAAGAAGGTGACCAGCTGGGCTGCCATCATTGCCGTTCCGACGGCCGTCACGGGTTGGTACGGGCAGAACGTGCCGTACCCCGGTTTCGGGAAAGCGTCCGGTGTCATCACTTCGGCCGTCTTGATAATTGGGATGGCTGTCGGCTTGTACGTTCTCTTCCGGCGTAAGGACTGGTTGTAGCCGTCGGCCAAATTCCCGGCCCGGCCCAGCAGCGGTTTGGGGTCGATGCGCGTCGTCTCGTTTTCACCCGGGTTCGTCAGCTACCAGTCGATTCGGAGTTACCCCAACCCAGTGCCAAACCGCCACATTCCTTTTGTATGCTCCAGATCATGACGATCGACACGGCGATGACTGACGAAGTGGCGATGACCCGGACGCCCTTTATCGACGGAGAATTCGTGCCAGGCGAAGGAACCTCGTTTCCGGTCTTCGATCCGTCGACCGGGGAGGCGTTTGCCGCGGTAGACGGCGCCTCTGTCCGGCAACACGATCAGGCGGTGAGCGCGTGCCGGCGGGCGTTCGACAACGGTCCGTGGCCGAACCTCACCGTGGAAGCGCGAGCGGAGGTACTGCTGGCGTTCGCGGCCGGGCTGATCAAGAAGAGGGACCTCTTCGTCGAAATCCTGATCGCGGAGACGGGTGCCACCCGCGGCATGGCCGAGAGCTCCCAGTTCGGGATGGCATTGGCGGGCGCCGAGGAGTTTCCCGGGTTGGCGACCTCGCTCGCCGGCTGGGAGCCCAACGAAGTACCACTGCGGAGGCATTTTCTGGGTCGCAAGCTGCAGCTATCGATTCGGCGCTACGAGCCGGTCGGTGTGGCTGTGGCCATCACGCCCTACAACTACCCGCTGATATGCGCGATCAGAAAGATAGTGCCGGCGCTCCTGGTGGGGTGCACCGTCGTTCTGCGCCCTAGCCCGCTGACGCCCCTGTCCACGCTGCTCCTTGGTGAGGTGGCCCGGGACGCGGGTGTTCCTCCCGGGGTGCTCAACGTTTTGGCCGAGGCCGGGGCCGACGGCGCTCACCGGCTCACGACCCACCCCGACGTCGACCTTGTGACTTTCACCGGTTCGGTCGACGTGGGGCGGAGCATTACGGCTCAAGCAGCTCCGACTCTCAAGCGAGTGATCCTCGAACTGGGGGGCAAGAGCGTTCAGATCCATCTCCCAGACGTCTTCGAGCGAGGCGTGGCGGGAGTCGTCGCTAGCGGCACCACGGTCTTCAAGGCCCTTTCCGGGCAGGCGTGCTCGGCCCAGACCCGCATGCTGGTCCCGCACGAGAGAAAGGCGGAAGTCCTGGAGGAGCTCAAGATGGCCACGGAGGACCTGGTGGTCGGAGATGCCCATGATCCTGGCACCGTAGTGGGACCCGTGATCTCCGAGGCTCAGCTGCAGCGGATCGAGAAGCTTGTCGGCGAAGGCGTGAGGGCCGGGGGCCGTCTCGTGACAGGTGGCAGCCGCCCGGCTCACCTCAGTCGAGGCTGGTATTACGAGCCGACAGTGGTCGCGGTCGAGGACAACGCCAACCCGCTGGCGCAAAAAGAGGTGTTCGGGCCGGTCCTGACCGTTCAGGGCTACCGGGACGCCGACGAGGCGGTGGCAATCGCAAACGACAGCGACTATGGCCTCTCCGGCGGGGTCTACACCGCCGATCTGGACTTAGGCCTTTCGATGGCGGAAAGGATTCGTTCGGGCACGGTAGGGATCAACGGTGGGATGAGCAACGCTTACGTCTCAGTCAGTGGCTACAAGCAGAGCGGGCTTTCGCACGAGCAGGGCATGCTCGGAATGCGGGCCTTTCAGGAGTGCAAGCACATTGTCGTCAGCACGGCCTAGCGACCTCGATCAGCTGAGCGAGTACAGGACCTGGCAGTTATCCCAAAGAAACTTCCGTTTGAGATCCTCGGGGAGTGGAAGCTGCAGCACGCTCTCCACCGCAAAAGGCCACTTCGAGTCGGGGTGGGGGAAATCGGTCGAGAAGACGATGTTGTCATCGAGCCCGAACGCTTCGATCCCTTTCGCCGAGTCCTCATCGGCTTCGATGGACACGTAACACTGACGGCGGAAATACTCGGAGGGCTTCATCTTGAGTTGAGGTCGCTCGATGTGACCCCCGAGCTCGAAGTGCTCGTCCAGGCGCCAGAGCAGCCACGGGGCCCAGGAGCAGTTGGCCTCCAGAAAGGCGACTTTGAGGTCAGGAAATGCTTCGAGCACGCCGCCGGCCGTGAAAGCGGCAACCCCTTCCATGCACGGCACGGCATGGGTGAAGGTGTGCCCTTGCATCCAGGTCGAGAACATTCCGCCTGCCTGACCGGGACGGAGGGTGGGAGAACCTGTGGTGTGAAACCCGACGACAAGTCGTTGCCGCTGGCATTCTTCCCACAGCGGGTAATAGATCGGGTCGTCCCACCCGCGCTGATCGTAGACGTCGGCTGACAGGAAGATCGCCTTGAAGCCGTACTCCTCTGCGGTGCGTCGCGCTTCCGCAACTGCAGCATCGACGTCTGTCGGAGGAACCATCGCCGCTCCAAACAGGCGACTGGGGTCAGTCTGGCAGAGATCGTGCAACCAGTCGTTGTAGGCCCGGCTGATAGCTCCGAACAGCTCAGGGTCGAGCCCCGGAATGGCAACGATGAGGAGACAGCGGCTGGGGTAGAGCACCGCGAGGTCAAGACCTTCGCGGTCCATGGCCCCCAGCATTGCTGTGCCGTCGTAGTTACGCCGCTCTACCTCGGCGTAGTGCTCGTGTTGCAGGTGGGTGGAGTAGTCACGCCGTTTCCGCCCGATGCCTGCGGACGCGTGACCGTACGTCTTGCCCTCCACCACGACCCCGAGCCCCCGGGTGACATCGGTGAGCCCTCGCGGCGCCCTGTCTCTGAACGCCGGGTCGATGTACCGCTCCCAAAGATCCGCCGGCTCGAGGATATGAAGATCCGAGTCCATGACCTTGAAGCCGTTTTTAGTCACTTCCGATCCCCTTAATTATCAAATTTGCCAGACGGAGCTGTCCCGTGGCCGAGCGGACGTCCTAACGCCTACGGTAGTAGAGAGGCCGGCCGTCGACAGATTTGCCCGTCACCGGCGCGTTGGGACTGGGCCCTAAGGGCCCGCCACGAAACAACTTGGAACAAGTCCTGTGCTACGACATGCATGTTTACAAGAGAATTGCGTCAAGTTGTTTCGTGGCGGGCCCTAAGCGTGGCTCGGTGCTGAGCGGATCACCTGGCCGGGCCCTTTCTCCAGGGTGCCGACCAGGCTGGTTCCGTCCCGGGCGATTGGCGTGCCGTTAACCAGTATGTGGGCGATACCGGTCGGGGCGTCGGCGACCAGGCGCTCTCCGTCAGCCGGAAAGTCTCGCACCCGGCGCAAGGGGCCCGGACCGACTGTGTCGGGGTCGAACACGACGACGTCCGCATAGGAGCCTTCGCGGAGGTAGCCCCTTCTCGGCAGTTCCAACAGGTCCGCCAGTTCGCCGGTCAACTTGCGGACCGCGTGCTCCAACGAGATGGCTTTCCTGTCGCGAACCCACCCTCCCAGCAGGTCGGTCGGCATCACCGCGTCGCAAAGTTGGTCAGGGTGGGCGCCGGCGTCGGACAGGCCGAGGACGGCTCCCTCCAGCTGAAGCAAATTGCGGATTTCTTGCTCGTCCCGGTTCGCCACCACCAACTCGAATCTGGTCTGCAGTCGCTCCTCGACAGACAGATCGAGGACGAAGGTCAGGGGATCGACCCCCAGGCTGCCGGCAGCTTCGAGAACTCCGCGGCCGACCAGTTCCGGGTGCCGGCTCGACCCGGCCACGGACCATCGATCCCAGCTCGTGAAGGTCCTTATCGCCAGCTCGTCGGAGACGCGCCGGCGCCACGCCGGGTCGGCGTACGCGGCCATTCGTTCCTCGAGCGTGGCCCGATCGAGGTCGATCATGGCCGGACACCGCAGGGCGAATCCATTGCTCAAGGTGGCCTGGGCCACCAGCTTCCGGCACGAGACCTGGGGGTGTACGTCGCGGCCCGCCTTCATTCCGCGTTCGTGCAACTCGACCCGCTCCCGATGCCCCCCGTCATCGCTGGCCAGCAATGCGGTCCAGGTAAAAGGACGCTTGATTTCGGGTTGAAACTCGTAGAGCGCGGGGAGGTCGAGCTCTCCTCCGGGTACGAAGGCTCCGAGGCCGTGGCCTGCTGTGGCCAGGCATCTCATCAGGGTCACGACCTCTTCGGGACCGGCGTGGCGACTCGGTGCGTTGCGTCCCCCCGGTGACGCGGTCGTCGCGATCCCGATGGCCCCACAAGCGAGCGCCTCGCTGGCCAGTTTCGCCATTTCATCGATCTGGTCCCGGCTGGCATGCCCGCCGTACGCCTCCTCACCGAGAACTGCGATCCGAAGGGCGGAGTGACCGACGTATCCGGCCCAATTCAAGTACGGACGGCAGAGATCGACGCTGTCCAGATACTCACTGAAGGTCCGGAATCCCCAGTTGATTCCCTCGGTCAGGGTCTCGGGAGACATATCTTCCAGGTCGCGCAACATCCCGACCAGGAGCTGGTGATGTTCGGGGTTGGCCGGTGCAACCGAGAACCCGCAGTTTCCCCCTATGACGGTGGTAACACCGTGCCAGCATGAGGAGGACAGGGTGTTGTCCCAGAAGACCTGGGCGTCGTAGTGGGTGTGAAGATCGATGAAGCCCGGCGCCACGATCATCCCGGTGGCGTCGAGCGACGCCACATCTCCGACCCCCTTGGTGGCGTCCGCGCCCACACCGACGATACGGTCGTCATCGACCAACACGTCGGCTCGGAATGGAGGCGTTCCCGAGCCATCGATCACGAACCCACCACGAATCGCCAGCACTCTGGACCCCTCGTTTCAGAGCAGATATTGGTCGGCCGGAGGATACACTCGACACCGAAGGGCGTCAAAGTGCTCACACCCTTGGCCCTCGCATTTGATCGCCTGTCCCGGGAGCGGTCGGGAGGGTCAGACCGGCCTCGGCCATCTCCTACTTGAAGCGCGAATATGCCACCATCTCGGTCAGCTCGTCGCGCTCGTTCGCGGTGAAGACGTCGATCACGCCACGGCGACGATGTTGTCCGTGAGTCGTGGACGAAAACAGGGCGACGCAAACGTTCCCGTCCACGAACAGGTCGTAATCGGGATCTATGGCCAGATCCGGGATGTCGACGAACATCTGGGAGTAGAAGGCTCGAATGGCTGCTCTACCGTGGAGTTCCTCTTTGACCGGCGGTGGCGGCCGCAGCCAGCCGTCTTCAGCAAACAGCTGGCTTAATTTGTCGGCGTCGTGCGCGTGGACACATGAGAAGTATTGGATCGCTGCATCTCTGACTGTCACGAGAACTTGCTCCTCTGTTGGCGACACTTCCCCTTGCGGGAACTCCAGGTTTAGATGTCCAGATCCAGCCGGTAAGCGCGGCACGCGGTACCGACGAACAGGTCCTGACGCTCCTCGGCGCTTAGCCCGGCGCTGATCTTCTTGCAGGCGTTCCAGAACGGGCCATAGCCGCATGACGCCTTTTCCTGAGGGAAATTGCTCTCGAACATGCAGCGCGACGGCCCGAAGGCCTCCATGCAGGACTCAAAGTACGGGCGCCAGGCCTTGACCAGATCGTCGGACGAGGGCGGAAGTGCCTGCAAATGCAACTCGGAGCCGGTCAGCCATTTGGCGATGCCTCCCAGCTTGCAATACACGTGGCTGCGCTTGCTCAGCTCCTGCAGGGAGCCTGCCCATGCGGCGAGCGTCTCTTCCCGGCGGGAAGCATAAACACCCTGGGCCAGCGGTGTCCCGCAATGGTTCAACACGATCGCCACATCGGGAAACGCGTCGGCCAAGTCGGCTACCTCCGGAAGCTGGGGGGAGTAGACCCACGTGTCAAAGGTCAGTCCGAGCTCCGCCATCCAGCGGAAGCCCCGCCGAAACGAGGCGTCACCCAGCAACCCGGGACCGCACCCTTGTGTGCTGCGTACTGCGGGGTCGGTCAACGACTCGTCTGCATCCCAGATCGCAAGCTGACGGATGCCCTTGAAGCGCCCTTCGCCGGCGGCCGCGTGAGCCTCCAGGACCTGACGGACATCGTCCCCCAGACGAAGATCCGTCCGGCTGATGATTCCCAGGCCGAACTTGGTGCTCCCGGGATGGGAGGATCGGGATACGTCGAGCACCCATTTGGTCTCACCGACGGAACGAAGCATCTCGGGTCCTTCAGTGAAGTAACCGCTACCTGAGTCCATGAACACCGTGGCGACCACGTTGTGGCCGCTCTCCTCGATGTCGCGGGCCATCTCCTGGGTGCGGTACTTGCGCTCAGGCCTGTCCCAGAGGTGGTGATGGGCGTCGACGATTGGCAGGTCAGGCTCGATCGGCACTTCGCGCACCAACTCCAGCCAGTCCTCCCTTACAGGTAGGTGCCAAGCATGAGTCAAGGTTTATCCCCTTCCTCCGCCTGGTCAACTCCGAGCCGAGTGACGGCCAACGCTCCTGGGCATATCGTCGGGATGAACGCTTCGTAAACTTCGATCCCAGCCAGGTGAGCAGGGTAGCCGTGGGCTGATCACCCGGTCAAGAAAATGTTGTAGCCGCGGTAATAGCTACCTGGTTGGCCACCTCCCGGCTCGTACCGATATGTTCGGGTTGCACATTGAAGGCAGGAGAATCAAACAGGTATGAAAATGCTGCAATCCCGTTACCGGCAGTCTCGCCTTTGGTCAGCCCCGTCCCGGAACCTGACCCCCGGGAGATGAGGCTTCGCCGTGATGAGCCAGGAATCGGCGGGATCGTCCGTACAGGACCGTGAAATCCGGGAACAGGACCGGTCGAGCCGCGGTACTGTTCTCTTCCGAAGTATGGAGGCAGGCCGTGGCTGACTTGTGTGTGGGAGTGGATGTCGGGGGCACGTTCACGGATGCCGTGTTGACCGACGGCGAGCACGTCTGGACCGCGAAGGTCCCGACCAGCGTCAACGTCGGCGACGGGGTGGTGGCGGCCTGTGAGCTTGTGGCCTCTCGTTCCGGCGCGACCCTGCGGGAAATCCTGCCACGGGTGTCTCGGTTGGGCCTCGGCACCACTGCCGTGACCAACGCCATTGCGGCCCGGCGCGGGGTGCGGGTAGGTCTTTTGACGACCAAGGGTTTCGAGGAGACCTTGCGCCTGTCGCGCGGCAGGCTGGCGACTACCGATCGGCGCCTCCACCACGGTCCTCAGCTGGTCGAACTCGACGACATCGTTGGAATTGACGAGCGGGTCGACCGCCATGGCTCGGTTCTCAAGCCCCTTGATGTCGACGAGGTCGTGGCCGGCGCCGGTGGGCTGGTCGCCATGGGGGTGGAGGCGATCGCCATCTCGTTCCTGTGGTCTATGGTGCACCCGGACCATGAAGCCAGGGCGGTCGATGCGATTGCCCGCCACTGGCCGAAGCTACCGGTCACGAGCGGGGCTGCCCTTTCCCCGGTGCTACGGGAATATGAGCGCACCACCCTGGCTGTGCTCAACGCTTACGTCTCCGCGGCCTTCTCGGGGATCGAGGAGCTGGCCCAGCGACTGGAAGCTGATGGACTGAGGGTGCCACTGCTACTGGTTCACTCCGGTGGCGGCACGATCTCGGTGGCTGAGTCCCGGAGCCGCCCCGTTTGGTTGGCGGAATCCGGGCCCGCCGCCGGCGTGGCCGCCGCGGCCGCCCACGCCGCCCGGTCCGGCGCCCGCCAGTGCATCACGTGCGACATGGGCGGCACGTCCTTCGACGTGTCGGATGTGCAAAACGGTGTGCCGTCGCGGGTGAATCGCGGTGACCTGATGGGGATCTGGACGGCACTGCCCCGGGTCGACGTCGAGTCGATCGGGGCCGGGGGCGGCTCCATCGCGTGGGTGGACGCCCGCGAGATGCTCCGGGTGGGCCCGCATTCTGCGGGTTCGAATCCCGGCCCGGTGTCCTACGGCCGCGGCGGCGAGCAGCCCACTGTGACCGACGCCCTCGTAGTACTCAGGTACATCGATCCCGACAACTTCCTCGGCGGCGATATGGCGCTCGACCGGGAGGCGGCCTTAGCCGCTTGTGCCGCCCTAGGTGATCGCCTGGGCCTCGACGCCGAGGCGGCTGCCTGGGGCATCCGGGAGATCGCCTTGGCCGAGATGACCAAGGCCGTGCGCACCCGCCTGGCCATGCGGGGCCTCGATCCGCGCCAGCATCCTCTGGTGAGCTACGGCGGCTGCGCCTCTTTGTTCACGGCCGATATCGCCAAGGCGCTGGCGGCGCCCAGAGTCATCGTTCCTCTGGTGGCGTCGGTTCTCTCCGCTCAGGGCGCGGCCATATCCGATGTTCGCCGCGAGCGTGTGCGTACCGTGCTCGAACCCATGCCCGTGGACGTGGTGGCCCTCGAGAAGATCGGAGAGGAGCTCGCCAGGTTGGTCGACTCGGATCTCGAGGCCGACGGTGTGGCCGCCGCGGATCGCAGCGTGACTCTCGAAGCCGACTTGAGGTTCGTCCGGCAGATGTGGGAGCTGACAATCCCTCTGCCGTCGGGTTCCGGCGACGAGGCGGTGGTTGATCGCCTGCTCGAAGGATTTCGCGAGGAATACGCCAAGCGGTACGGTGCCGGCTCGATCACCCTGGGGACGCCGGCCGAGCTGGTCGCGGTGCGGGCCCTCGGCATCGGATCGACGATCCACGGCGAGTTCGCCCCGCAGCTGGCAGACGCGGCTCGGGAGGGTGATGTTCGATCCCGCCGCACCCGGGCCGTGCGCTTCGGATCCGCTGAGGACGCGTCAGTCGACGTCGACGTCTACGACGACGCACAAGTCGCGGTGGGTCAGTTACTCTCGGGCCCGGCGCTCATCGACCGATCGGACACGACTATTTGGGTCCCTGAGGGCGTGCACGCAAGCAGAGATGGAAATGGCAGCATCGTGTTGGAGGTGCGATGACTACAGCAGACGTCACCTATGCCCGCGAGCCCGACTCGATAACCGTAGAGGTTCTGCGGAGCAGGCTCGAGGCGATCGGGCACGAAGCGGGCATCGCCATCGAGCGGACGGCCATCAGCCCGGTGGTATCGGAAACGAAGGACTACTCCGTCACCATTCTCGATCCTGACGGCAGCTTGATAGTCGGAACCGGTTACATCACCAACCACTTCGGCGCATCGGTGCACGCCGTGCGATCCACGCTCGAGCGGCACGGGGTCACCATCCGGCCCGGGGACGTGTTTCTGGCCAACGACCCGCACAACGGCGGGGGATTGCACCCCCAGGACGTGGTGGTTCAACGTCCGGCCTTCGTCGGGGATCGACTGGTGGGTTGGGTGGCGGTGTCGGCCCACATGATGGACGTCGGCGGGATGGCGCCGGGTTCTTTCGCGCCCAACGCGACCGAGTGCTATCAAGAGGCGCTCCGACTTCCCCCGGTGCGACTGCTCAGTGCGGGCGTTGAGGTCGCGGACGTCTGGGCCATCATCCGCAACAACATCCGGTTGGCGAAGCTCATCGAGGCCGATATTCGTGCTCTGGTCGTGGGCTGCAATGTCGCCGTAGAGAAGATCGCCGATGTCGTCAGTGGGATGGGATGCGAGGAGTTCGCTCTGGCTACCAAGTCTCTAGCGTTCGCCACCGAGCACGAAGTGCGGCGGCGGGTGTCGCGTGTCGCCGACGGCGTGTATCGCAGCACGGGCTGGCTGGAACTCGGCGAGTACGAGGTTTACGCCATCCCTTGCACGCTCACTGTCGAGGGAAGCCGGCTGTGCTTCGACTTCGATGGCTGCCCGCCCGAGCTCCCGCGGTTCTTCAACACGAAGCCTTACATTGTGCAGGCTTCTTTGATGTCGTTGGGCCACGCCTGGTTGGCGCCCGACCTGCCGCTCTCGCAGCCGCTGCTCGACCTGTTCGAGGTTCGCTGCCCGCCCCGGACCCTGCTTAACTCCGCCCCGCCCGCGCCCATCGGGGCCGCCCACATGGACGCGTCCGGGGCGGCTGTGTCGGCAGCGATGCAGTGCCTGCAGTTCGCCCTCGGCGCGTCACCTGACACCCCGGAGCATCTGCTGACGACCGCCCCCGACGTGATCGGGTGGGCCATGATGACGTGGGCCTTCGAGGGCAGCGACGGAGCCATGGACACGTTTGTCCACACTGACGGCTCCTTCGGCGGGAGCCCGGCGGGAGGAGATCGGGACGGCCTCGATCTGTCGCTCCGCCTCATCGGGACGCAGTCTTCGTTCGAGCTTTCCGACATCGAGATCCTCGAGTCGACCTACCCCATCCTGATCGAGACCCGCAAAACCAGCGTCGGTGCCCACGGCGCGGGGGCATACCGCTCTGGCGGCGCGTGCCACGAGATCCTGCGGGCCCACGGCACACCAAAGTTGGTCGGGAACATGATCAGCACGCGTGGATCGGTGCCCAACGGGGGCGCGGCGGGTGGCAGCCTGGGGGCTCGCACCACCCTGCGGATAATCCGGGGTGACGGAAGCACGATCGACGTCGGGATGCAGGATTCCGACGTCGAGGTAAGCGGGGACGACCGGTTCGAGTTTTGGGGCCCGACCGGAGGTGGCTTCGGGGACCCGCTGGGCCGTCTGTCGGAATCCGTCGCTCGAGACGTCAAGCTCGACCGTATGACGAGCGAAGAGGCCGATCTCCATTACAGCGTCGTCTTCGATTCGTCCGGCGAGGTGGACAACGAGCGGACCCGAGCACTTCGCCACGATCGCCGCCAGGAGCGCTTCGCCCAGGCCAAACCACCGCGGCACTCCATGAACGGGGCGACGGCATCCTCCGAAGGCGGACTGCCCCTCTTCCCGGGAATCGTTCAGGTTGGCCGTACCGCAGTCAGCGTGCAGAGCGGAGCCGTCCTGGCTGTCGCCCCGGACTCCTGGGTCGAGGGGTGCTCGACGATCGATGAGACCGACGTCGGTGCAAACGGGTTCGTAGTTACGACACGGTCATATTTGGATCCCATAACCGGTGACCGCCTGTTTCAAGAGATCCTGCGACCCGACGGCGCTCTCTCCTTCGAGTGCAGCCCTGACCGGTGGACCAAGGCGGACGACACCGCACTCTGAGCCGGCTTCATTCGATCAGCCGGCGAAGCGGGTCTCCGGCACGCCTTGCGCCCCCAGGCCGTGCACGCCAAGAATGGTGCCGGCCAGGGGTCCGGCGGGCAGCGCGTGGCCGGGAAAGTTGGCTTCGCCCATAGACGTGACAAAGAGTACGTCGAGGTCGGGCCCGCCGAACGCCACGCTCGTGGGGCTGGTGAAAGGCATGGAGACCCGGCGATCCAGCGTTCCGTCGGGGGCGTAGCGCCGTATTTCACCCCCGGAGAAGACTGCGACCCAGATGTAGCCCTCTCTGTCGACGGTCGCCCCGTCGGGTACGGCGTTGGCGCCCGGAACGGTGTCGCCGTCTAAGTCGCACACCGTTCGGCGATTGGTCGCCCGGCCAGTCACGGCGTCGTAGTCGAAGGCGTAGATCCGCCGGGGCCAGCTATCGCCGCAATATAGGGTCGACCCGTCGGGGCTGAAGCACGGGCCGTTCGTGACGCCGATGCCATCCGCCATCTGATGGGCTTTATGATCGCGGTCCAGGCGGTAGAGACGGCCCGGCAGATCGATGGCGTCGACGAGATCCCCAGCCGACGGTTCCATGAGTCGGCCATCGGCTATGCCGGTTACGAATCTGCCCTGCCGGTCCACCTTGCCGTCGTTGAAGCTGAGCCCTGGGCCGGCCGCGGCGTCGAAGACCACCTCGTTGTCGCCGCTGTCGAGGTCGACGAAGTGGATCCGGGTCCCGGAGGTGACCACTGCTCCTCCGCCAGCTCGCAGAGCCAGCGAGGTGAGGTGTCCCGGGAATATGGTCATGCGGATCTCGCGGCCGTCGGCCGTGCTGCGGAATATCGTCCCGCCCAACACGTCGATCCAGTACAGACGTTGCTCGGTCACGTCCCAGATGGGGCCCTCCCCGAGCGTGGTCAGCGCCGGCGTCACCACCTCGATCTGTGGTACGTGTGGCACTTGTTTGCCTCCTGCTGACGTATTCTCCGGGCGGTCAGGGGCAATGTTATTTGCACGGGAGCTACTGGGCCACCAGCATCTCGCGTCCTGTCCTCGAGCCTCTCTCTATTGGCGAGCACTTAGGTCGGTGACCGGCCATCGGAGTGCAGCAGTACCTTGGCGAGGTCTAAGCTTTTCTGTGGTGCATCGAGAGGAGTGATTGATGGCCAACACTGCAGAGTTGACAACGGTCCGAGATCTGATCATCGATGCGGACAGCCATGTCACCGAGCCGCCTGACGTATGGACGGCTCGGGTACCTTCGAAATTCCGGGACGAGGTGCCGCAGGTGGAGCGGCGGGACCGGGTCGATACCTGGGTGATCAAGGGCGAGCGGCTGACGACGGTGGGTGGGACGGCACCGGCAGGTTGGCCGGAATTTCCCCCGGAATACCCACAGACCTACGAGGACTGTCATCCCGGTGCCTATAAGGCGGAAGCCCGGTTGCGTTACATGGACGAGGTCGGGATCTGGGCCCAGGTGCTGTATCCGAACGTGGGCGGTTTCGGAAGCGAGAACTTCCTGAAGGTCGAAGACAGCGACCTGAAGCTGATGTGTGTGTCGGCCTACAACGATTTTTTGGTCGAGTGGGCATCAGCCGACTTGAGTCGTTTGCTGCCCGTGGTGGCGACACCGTTTTGGGACGTCGACGCGACGGTGCGGGAGATCGAGCGCTGCGTGCCGCTCGGAGCCAGAGGCATCCTGTTTACCGGTGAGCCGCAGCGTTTCGGTCTCCCAGTCCTCGGATCCCCCGACTGGGACCCTCTGTGGGAGGTCGCCCGCAGCACCGGGCTCCCGATCCATTTTCATATTGGCAACGCCGGAAGCGACTCCTCACCCGAACGGGCCAGCCTTCATGGCGTTCCCGCGTCGCACGCCTACGGGGCGGTCAGCCTGTTCATGAAGAACGGCGTGCAGTGCTGCGACCTGATCACCTCGGGGGTGCTGAACCGCTATCCGGAGCTGAAGTTCGTCTCGGTCGAGAGCGGTATCGGTTGGTTGCCCTTCATGCTGGAAGCGGCTGACTACAGCTGGCTCGGTGCGTTCCGGCCAGGGCGGGAGCGGACATCCGCCGACATCCTGCCCTCGGAGTTGTTCCGTCAGAGCGTATATGTGACGTACTGGTTCGAGTCCGCCGCCCCCAGGCATTTTCTGGATCTCGTGCCGATCGACAACGTGCTGTTCGAGACGGACTTTCCGCACACGGCGTGTTTGTTCGGGAACATCCAGGAGACGATCGATGCCGGACTCGGCCGGGTCGACTCCGCCGTCAGGCGGAAATTTCTGTGGGAGAACGCCGCCAAGCTCTACGGCATTGTCGAGCCTCCTCCCGCTTGGCGCCGGGGGGCGTCAGCCCTCGGAGGAGGGGAGGGGTAGTGCACTCGAGGCGGAGCCTCAACCCCGGCCCGGACGCGAGCACGAGCTGACTGAAGGGAAGATCGATCGAAGTGTCGGTAGAGGAGCCGGTAGATCCGAGCCGCCGGATCATCGATTGTCACCATCACATGTGGCCCTCGGGAGAGAGCCACGGGACGGGAGCGGTGAGATACCTGTTCGACGACCTATTGGCCGATCGTGGCACCCACCACAACGTCACCGACACGGTTTTCATCGAGTGCGACCTCCGCTACTACGACCAGGGACCCGTAGCTATGCGTCCGGTCGGCGAGACGGAGTTCATGGCGGCTCACGCCCGATCGTCGTCGGGCGGCCTGGCGCGGTTGTCAGGGATCGTGTCCTACGCCGATCTGACCCTCGGTGACGCGGTCGAAGAAGTCCTCCACGCCCACCAAGCCGCTGGCGACGGGCGGTTCAGGGGCATTCGCTACGGGGTCTATTCCTGCCCGGATATCCCCCTCGGCCAACATCCGCCTCGACCCGGCCTGTTGGGGGAGGAAGGTTTTCGTCGCGGTCTGGGCTGTCTCGGGGCGAATGGATACTCGTCCGACGTGTTCGTCCTGCATCCACAGCTTCCTGAGCTGGCAGATGCGGCCCGTTCGGTAGAGGGCACGACATTCGTCGTGAACCACCTCGGCGGACCGGTGAACGTGGGTCCCTTCGCTGATCGCGACGAGATGAGACCGGCGTGGCGAGCCGGAATGACGGAGGTCGCCTCCTGCCCCAACGTGGTGCTCAAGCTGGGCGGAGTGGGCATGAGTCTCTTGACCCCCCAGTGGTTATCCCGGGAAAAAAAGCCCGACTCCGACGAGATCGCCGCCCACTGGAGTGATGACATCCGGTGGTGTATCGATACCTTCGGGCCATCCCGGTGTATGTTCGAATCGAACTTTCCAGTCGATCGCCTTTTGCTTGCTTACGACTCACTCTGGAACGGTTTTCAGAAGATCGCGTCGGTGTATTCGGCCGACGAGCAGGACGCCCTATTCTCCGCTACCGCCGCCCGGGTGTACCGCATCGATCAGGAAGTGTCGACCTGATTCCTCACGTCGTTGCAGGCTGCTACACCCCGGAGCCGATTTCGGGCGATTGCTCAGCCTCACAGTTCGAGCTTCTCCGCCAGATCCCGGCTCGTTGACTTCACGCAGGCGGCGACGACCTCGTCGAAGTACTCGACGAGTGAGTGTTTACCATGCCGGAAATAGACCCGGACGGCGGTGAGGAACCAGCCTTCTGCCATCTCGGTCAGGGCCAGGATCTCCATGGCTGAGTGACGATGGATCAGCCGACTCTGCAGGGTGGCGATGAGATTGTCCTCGAACGCCCGCACGCCTATGTTCAACTGCTCGGTGGCGAAGCGCGGATCGATCGCCAGCACGGCACGTATCTGACCGAGCAGCTGGCGGTCATAGCCCTGCTCGCACAGCTCTCGGAGCACCGCGTGGAGGCTGATCAGCGGCGGCTCGGACGGAGGCCGTTCCTGCATGCGCTGCAGTGCGTAGTCGCGCCGGACCGACAGGTGGTCGAAGAGCATCGCCTCCTTGGTGGTGAAGTGGCGGAACACGGTGCGGCGCCCCACCCCCGCCGATTCAGCGATCTGATCGATGGTGGTCTCTGCGTATCCCTGACTGACGAACAGCTCGAGCGCCGCCTCAGCGATGCGCGTCCGGGTCTCTCGGGCCTTTCTATCGCGAATCGGGGTTTCAGCCACGCGCCCGGATCGTAGCGGGTCAGTTCCCGGGAGAGGGAGCGTGACCCGCTGCGATCCCGCGGTGCTGGCTTCAGTTCCCGATCTGTGAGGCGGCGGCGGACTGGATCAGCTGGACCGCGTCGGCCGGGAGGAGGTAGCCCTGGCGCACGTCCTTGAGGGTGGCCCGGGCCCAATCAAAGACGAACTGTCGGTGGCTGTTGTACAGGCCGGCCAGCTGGCTGGACGTGAATGGCACGGTGGAGCCGAACAACGCGCAGGAGACGGAAAGTGGCGACGGAGTTGGGCCGGGGCCATTTCCGATGCCGCTCAGGGCGGCGATGGGCGCATCGACGAGGGGCGAGCGCACCCCACCAAGGACATTGCCGTTGGCGTCCTTCGCGAACACCACGGGGGAGACCCCCGGAGCCGACTTGGTCCTCAGCAGAGGGGCTTTGGGAGGCGGGGTGCCGTGCGCCACCCACCGGTTCAGCCAGAACACCGCGGCATTCAGATTCCACTGCGTGGCGCCGGTATTTACAGACAAGGCACACTCGAAACCCGGCGGCGGATTGTTGTTCGTCGGGTTCTGCATGGCGGCCAGGTTCAAGACCGCGCCCTGCCCGTTGCCGGTATCGGTCGGGCCGATCTCCAGTCCGTAGTAGTCGAAATGTGCAGTACCGGCGATTTCCCAGAGACGGAAATCCCTCGTATTGGGCTGACGGTCGAACAGGGCGCTGTTGGAGACGTCGGTCTCGGTCTCGACGAGGAAGACGGGCGTCCGCAGATCGTTGCGCAGATGAGTCGGAGTCGGCGGGACCACGCTGGCCTGGGGCGACTGTGAGAGGGGCGCCCCGGTGCCGAATTCGCTCAGCACGAGAAATCCGTCGTACTCGTGCACCAACGGCTGTACCCCGTCGATATAGGTGACCAGCCGGAACGCCGACTGCGATTCGCCGACGGCGATGACGTGTTGCGGCTTCAACCCCTCCAGCACCTGGGCCGAATCGTGGCGGATCGCCTGGCCGGCTTGGGAGAAGATGTCGTAGGAGTAGCTGTCACCCGGGTGGGACAGCGATCCGTAGCGGGCCGGATTGCCCGGAGCCACACACGTTGCAGGAAGCGGAGGTGTTGCCGGGCACTTGAGTTGATTCACGCCGACAGCCTGCGCGGACACGCCGACCCAGGCGTAGCCCTCGCGGATCAGCTCCGTGTGGGCCAGCACCCAGTCGGGCGCGTCGTCCAGACCGCCGCTCACGTTCAACCACTCGACGATGACGGTTCCGTTGAACTTGTGCGGATTGCTCGGGCGATACACCACTACCCGGGTGGTGTACGGCGCGGTGGTGCTCGGAGTCACGCGCCACTTCCCATCGCTGGTCAAAGGCGCGCTCGACGTGTAGGAGGTGGCTGTGCCGGAAAGGAAGTACTCGGACTGCTCGTATCCGACCTGGGACAGGTCGAAGCTGGTGCCGGCCAGGACCGGTGTCCCGGGGATGGGGCCGGCGACCGTCGGGACAGCTGCTGAGTGGGCCGTCCGGTGCCCCGGGGTGGAGTCGATCCGCCCCGTCGATGCCGACGCCGCCCCCGCAGGTATGAGCCCTCCGGGCGATGCGACGAGCATGCCTATCAGCGAGGCGGCCGCCACGGCCGACATTGCCAGGCGTCGAAGTCCCATCGGTTCACCCTCCCCTTCTACAGATCGCCCATGCGACACTAATGTCACCAGTAAGGGGTGTCAAGGATTCCAAGCCGCCGTAGGTCGCCGATGTCCGTGCCGTCAGCAGATTGGGTCGGCGCTCGCCTGGGTTGTCGTCAGCAAACTCGAAACGACGTCCCAATCGATCTGGTCGGGCCTCGGCACCGGATGCAGCTCTTCCCGAAGCTGAAACCGGCCAGCGCATCGCGATGGGCATCGAAGACCTGCTGCTTCAGGATATAGAGGGAGAGGTAGCGGGTCTGTTTGCCGGAGCCGACTTCGGTCCTGGGTTAGAAACTGTACCGACCGGTCCAATAGAATCTCGGGGATGGTGGAGGTTGGAGTCGCGGGTGCACCGGCAGCGGGCGCTGTCTCAGGAAGTTCGGCCACCATCCCCGCCATGTCTAGAGCAACACCGCTTGCCCCGGCTACGGCCAGGAAGGATGAGCAGCGATGCCGTTGAACGAGTTGCCCCTTGCGGCGCGGCGCGCCCTGGAGATCGCGAAGACAGACCCGCAGCTACGGGCCCTGATCCCCGATCCCGAGGTGGGGGCAGCAGTGCGCCAGCCAGGTTTGTCATACCAGCAGGTCATCGCCACCGTGCTTGACGGCTACGCCGAACGTCCAGCTCTCGGGGAGCGCGCCTACCGGGTCGAACTCGATGCGGATTCGGGCCGCGACATGCGGGCCTACCTGCCTCGGTTCGACACGATCACCTATGGCGAGCTGCACGACCGGGTCAAACGCCTGGCCGCGACGTGGCGCCATGACGAGCACCACCGGGTGGGGCCAGGAGATTTCGTGTGCATTCTCGGATTCACAGGCACGGACTACGTGACTGTTGATCTGGCGGTGGCGTACGCACTCGCGGTGTGTGTCCCCCTGCAGACCACCCTCGCCGGAGCGGACCTCGCCGGGATCTTTGCCGACACCGCGCCGGCTGCGGTGGCGGCGTCAATGGCCGATCTGGCCCTTGCCGCGGGCTTCGCCGGGATGCTCGAGTCGGTCCGGAGCGTTATCGCCCTCGGCTATGACGCCCGGATCGACGACGACCGTGAGCAGTACGCGGCCGCCCGGGCCGAGCTCGCTCGCAGTGGGTCCAAGGCCCGCCTGGTGACGCTCGACGAGCTGCTGGCCATCGGCGGCAGCCTGGAGACCTGGGAGCCGCTACCACCCGTCGACGACGGAGCGGATCGCATGACCCTGCTCGTCCACTCCTCGGGGAGTACCGGTACACCGAAGGGAGTGATCATCCCTGAACGCACCACGAAGCCTCAGTGGGATCCGGGGGAAAGCCCCGTTCCCGTCGTGCGGGTCGCGTTCGCCCCCATGAACCACATGGCCGGTCGAAGCATGGTGTACTCGAGCTTCTCCCGGGGCGGGACGGTCAACTTCATGGCGAAGACCGATCTCTCGACTCTCTTCGAGGACATCCGGCTGACCCGGCCGACCGAGGTGTTGGCATTCCCTCGCGTGCTTGAACTGATCCACCTGCACTACCTGAGCGAGGTCGTGCGCCGGACCGACGGGGGGGAGACCGACGTCGCCGCCGTACGGGCCCGGGTCATGGAGGAGATGCGCCACACCTACCTGGGTGATCGGGTCTGCTCCGTCGCTGGCGCCGGCGCTCCGGTCACGCCAGAGGTCAAGGAGTTCATCGGCAAGTGCTTCCAGGTGGACATGAGCGGCGGGTACGGCTCGACCGAGGCCGGCACCATGGCCCTCCACGGCCAAGTGCTTCGACCGCCCGTCATCGACTACAAGTTACGTGACGTACCCGAGCTCGGTTATTTGAGGAGCGACAAGCCCTTTCCTCGCGGCGAGTTCTGCGTGAAGACCATGCGCAGCACGCCCGGGTACTTCAAGCGGCCCGAGGCCACCGCCGCCCTCTTCGACGAGCAGGGCTTCCTCCTGACGGGCGACATCGTGGAGGAGCGGGGTGCCGACCGCATCGAGTGGATCGGTCGCCGCAACGACGTGCTCAAGCTCTCTCAGGGCGAGTTCGTCGCCGTGGGCGCGCTGGCCACGACGTTCGAGAACGGCAGCGACTTGATCGACCAGATCTTCGTTTACGGCAACTCGGCTCGTTCGTACGTGTTGGCGGTCGTGGTCCCCAACATGGACGTCGTCCGTGACCGGCTGGGTGAGCCGGCGGGCGACGCTCCCCTACGGGACCTGATCCGCTTCGAGATGAAGAACGTCGCCGGGGCCGCCGACCTCCGATCGTTCGAGGTGCCCCGTGACTTCATAGTGGAGCTGGAGCCGTTCACGCACGAGAACGGGCTGCTGTCGAGTGTCCACAAACGTATGCGCCCGGCGCTCGAAGCCAGGTACGGGGAGCGGCTCGAACAGCTGTACGCCGAGCTCGAGCGCAGGCAGAACGAGGATCTCCTGGCGCTGCGCAACCTCGGGAGCGGCCTGAGCGTTGTCGAGAAGGTGGGCAAAGCCCTCGAAGTCGCCCTCGGCGTCACTGACCTCGATGTCTCACAGCCTTATGGCTTCGTCGACCTGGGCGGTGATTCGCTCGGTGCGACGGCCTTTTCCCAGATGCTCGAGGACATTTTCGGTGTCGTCCTGCCCGTCAGCGCCATCCTCAGTCCGTCAGGCAATCCCAAACTCTGGGCCCGGGCCATCGAGGCGACGCGGCAACAGGACGGGGCCCGGCTGCCGACCGTCGACCAGGTTCATGGCAAGGGGGCCCGCACGATTCGGGCCGTGGATCTCGACGTCTCGACGTTCCTCGATGTCGAGAACGTC
This sequence comes from uncultured Actinomycetota bacterium, assembly GCA_963783945.1. Taxonomy (GTDB): domain Bacteria; phylum Actinomycetota; class Acidimicrobiia; order Acidimicrobiales; family Palsa-688; genus CAWAPS01. The sequence goes on along the minus strand of CAWAPS010000032.1, from coordinate 818,972 downwards.
GAGCGTCACCGGCTCGACGTGCCGCCCGCGGTGTCGAGTTGCGTGCTGTTGACAGGCGCGACCGGCTTCCTCGGGCGGTTCATGTGTCTCGAGTGGATGGAGCGATTCTCGAAGACCGGGGGAAAGCTGATCTGCCTGGTGCGCGCCGCTGACGAGGTCGCCGCCCGGCGTCGCCTGGCGTCGGCTTTCCAAGGCGATCCCTCCCTCCAGCAGCGCTTCCTCGCGCTGGCCGAGGAGCACCTCGAAGTTGTCGTCGGCGACGTAGCCGAGAGTCGGCTGGGCCTCAGCGTCGCCGAGTTCGACCGGCTGGCCACCGAGGTCGACCGGATCGCGCACCCGGGCGCGCTGGTGAACCACGTGCTTCCATATAACGATCTCTTCGGCCCCAACGTCGCCGGCACCGCTGAGCTCGTGCGCCTGGCCCTGACCACTCGCCTGAAGCGGTTCGATTTCGTCTCCTCGGCGGCGACGACTTACCTGCTCGACCGGGGCGCAGGAAATGACGAGGACTCGCCACTGGTCCCCGAGATCGACTTGTCCGCGTACGGGATGGGATATGGGACGAGCAAATGGGCGGCGGAACAGGTATTGCAGAGTGCCCACCGCCGCTTCGGCCTGCCGGTAAACGTCTTCCGCGGTGACATGATGCTGGCCCACCGGCGGTACCAGCAGCAGATCAATGGGCCAGATGTCTTCACCCGGCTCCTGTCCAGCGTCATCATGACCGGCCTGGCCCCGGTGTCGTTCCATCCCCTGAAGTCCGACGGGAGCCGGCCCCGGGCCCACTACGACGGGCTGCCGGTCGACTTTGTCGCCGCCGCCGTGGTCGGTATCAGCCTCGAGCCCCACCACGAGATCAGGACGTTTCATGTCCTGAATCACCACGTCGACGACGGCATTTCGCTCGACACTTTCGTTGATTGGATCGAGGAGGCGGGCTACCCGGTGGAGCGCGTGCTCGAATATGCTGACTGGATTCAACGGTTCGAGACGAAGCTGAGAGCGCTTCCGGAGGCGAAGCGCCATCAATCATCGCTGACCGTCATCGGATCACTGAGGCGGCCACGCCCGATCGAGCCGATGGTGGGCACCAAGCGGTTTCAGGATGCGGTGCGGGCCCTCCCGATCGGTCCTGAGATCCCCCACTTGACCAGGGAGTTCATTCTGAAATGTCTGGACGACATGCTCCGCCTTGGGCTCATCCCGCAGCCCGTCGGGAGGGCGCCGGCGATGACGAGCGAGTGAGAGCGGCCGTCCCCTTGCTCAATCTTCGAGGAGCCGGTTGGCGGCTCGGATGTCGACGGTGATGGGCCCCAAGGAGAGGACGGTCAGTGCCGATGCGTAGTCGGCGCCGACATCGAGGTCGGTCATGGACGCAGTCATGGGATTCCCGCGGTAGCTCATCAGCCGGGCGGGCTCCCGCGCCGCGCTCACGACGACTTCCCGGAAGGGCACCTGCAACCCGTCGCCCGTAGCCTTGACGACGGATTCCTTGCGGCACCAGTAGGTCAAGAAGTCTTCCGGACCCCCGAGCGGCTCGGACTCGGCGAGGACGTGCTCGGCTGCGGGAAGCGCACGCTCGGGCGCTCGCTGCTCGATGTCGATGCCGACTGGGCCAGAGCCGGTCAGCGCGACCACCACACGCGGCCCGGAATGCGACACCGAGACCTGGAGGTCCGTCTCCCGCAGTCTGGGCCGGCCGTGGGGCCCGCCGCAGCTGGGGCAGCGCCGGTCGATCCGCACCGACCCGGCTGGACGCTCGGTGATATGGGCAACTGCGAGCTTCAGCAGCGCCACGCCGACAACGAACCTGGAACGGTCGTCCGGGCGCAGGAAAGCCTCGGCCCGCACCCGCTCGACCTCATCGAGCAGGTCATCGTGGATGGGCAGGCGCCAGGCGGTCTCGGCGACCCACACCTCGCAGCTTGGTTCAGTCATCGGAGTCCACCAGCAACCGTCGTCTCGCACTTACCACCCTGATTATCCCCTCTGTGGACTTGGTTACTCCCGAACTAGGCTGCTTGCTCAAGGCCGCCCTAAGCGGCGCCGGCGCAGGCAGGGGTTCGGCCGCCGGAGGGCCGAACTGTCAGGGATGTGGCCGACGGAGAGGATTTGGATGCAAATCTCGTTTGAGGGACAGGTCGTGGTCGTCACTGGAGCGGGCGGTGGACTCGGACGCGCCCATGCCCTCGAGCTCGCTCGACGCGGGGCGTCGGTTGTGGTCAATGACGTTGGCGGATTGGACAGCCCGGAGGGGCCGGCTTCGGACGCGGTCGTGGCTGAGATCGAAGCAGCCGGAGGCAAAGCCGTGGCCTCTTACGACTCCGTTGCCACCCCTGATGGCGGCCAAGCGATCACCGACGGAGCGCTACACAGTTTTGGCACCTTGGACGCCGTCATACACAACGCCGGTGTGTGGCGGCACGTTCGGTTCGAGGACATGACTGCAGATCAGCTCGACCCGGTACTCGATGTCCATCTCCGCGGCGCATTTTTCGTGACCCGACCCGCTTGGTCGATCATGAAGCAGAAAGGGTACGGCAGAATCGTTTTGACCAGCTCCGGTGCCGGAGCGTTCGGTCGCGAGGTGGGAACCAACTACGTCGCGGCGAAGGCCGGGATTCTCGGTTTGGGCCGAGCTCTCTCGCTGGAGGGCAGCCGGCACGGCATTTTGACCAACTGCCTTCTTCCCATAGCCCCATTTGGCAGAAAGAAACCGGGACCGAGCGCCGTAACGGATCAACTCAGGAGCACCGGGCTCCCCCAGAATGCCGGGCCCGAACTTGTCTCCCCGTTGGTGGCCTACCTCGCGAGCGCGGCGTGCGCCGTGAGCGGAGAGGCCTTCTCGGCCGGGTGTGGCCGGTTCGCGCGCGTCTTCATCGGGGTAGCGCATGGCTGGCTCAGCCCGGCCGGGACAGATGCCACGGCGGAGGACATCGGCGCCCACCTCGATGACATCGAGGACCTCGACGGCTTTGCCGTCCCAAGTTCTGTGTGGGACGAACTCCGCGATATCGGACTGGCCTATGCCAGACGGGACGAGCTCGCGGCGACCGGCGACGGTTGACCGGTACGACTCGGTGACGGTCCCCCACAAGACCAGTCACGTCACTGATCAGCTTGCACCCGGCATCCATGCGGGCGGTCAGGACGCCCGACCCGCTGCCGTCGCCTATCATTCGTAATCTTGGTGACCGACCACGGTGGCGAAAGGGGACGCGATGACCGAGGCACTCACGACCGAGCCGTATTGGGACCCCTACCACGCTGAGCTTCAGGAAGCTCCGTACGAAGCCTGGCGACAACTCCGCGATAGAGCGCCCGCTTATCACAATGAGCGCTACGGGTTCTGGGCCTTGAGCCGCTTCGCCGACGTGCTGGCCGCGTCGCTCGACACCGAGACGTTCAGCTCGGCCCGGGGTATCACGCTCGACTCCATCGGCGATCCGATCCCACTCCCGATGATGATCATGATGGACCCGCCCCTGCATGACGCGTTTCGCAAGGTCGTCAGCCGGGCGTACACGCCGCGCCGGATCGCCGGTCTGGAGGACCGCATCCGCCAACTGTGTGCTCAGTACCTCGATCCCTTTGCGGGTGCCGGCTCCTTCGATTTCGTCCAGGACTTCGGGATGCGGCTCCCAGTCATGGTCATCTCCTCCCTGCTCGGCTTCCCAGAAGAGGACCACGACCAGCTCCGGGAGTGGAGCGACATCGGTCTCCACCGGGAGGAGGGGAAGGAGGGCCTCACCCCCGAGGCGATGGAGGCTCAGGGCCTCACTTTCGCCTACTACGGCCAGCAGGTCCAGCAGCGGCGGCAACAGCCGCGCGACGACCTGATAACGGCCCTCACCGAGGCCGACCTCGAGCCGCCAGATGGTGTCGTCCGCAAGCTCGACGACCTGGAGATCATGGGCATGATGGCGCTCATCAGCAATGCGGGGAACGAGACGGTGGCTCGGATGCTGGGATGGGCGGCCCTCGTTCTCGACGATTACCCGGACGCCCGGCGCGAGATGGCGGAGGACCCCTCGATGATCCCTGCCGGCGTCGAGGAGCTGTTGCGCTACGAGGCCCCATCGCCGATCCAGGGCCGTTATGTCACCCGAGATGTGGAGATGCACGGCACCGTCATCCCGGAGGGGGCGACACTCGCCCTGTTGACCGGCTCGGCCGGCCGTGACGAGCGGAAGTATCCCGATGCCGACACCTATGACATTCACCGGGTGATTGATCGCCACGTGACCTTGGGGTACGGCGCCCATTATTGCCTTGGCGCCGCGCTGGCACGCATGGAGGGCAAGGTTGCTCTCACCGAGGTGATGCAGCGATTCCCGACCTGGGAGGTCGACCGGACGGCCGTCACCTACGTCGCGACGAACACGGTGCGGGGCCCATCGTCGGTCCCGGTGCACATTTAACCCGCGGCACCGCCCCCACCCATTTAGCGTGCTCAGCACGCGGCCTAGCCCGGCATAAAGCTCGTGTGTCGTCTGGGAGCGGCGGAACGCCCAAGAGTAGAGTGCGGGCATGTTCAACGAAGTCGTAGAGGCGGCTCGGGCAACCGCCGGGGTCGGGGATGAACGCCGATCGCTGCCTCCCGAGGTCATAGAAGCTGCGAAGCGGTCTGGCTTGTTCTGCATGGCGCTGCCGCGCCAGCTGGGCGGGCTCGAAGTCGACCCCGTGGGCATCGTCGACACCCTCGAGCGGCTGTCTCACGCCGACGGGTCGGCCGGTTGGTGTGGCCTGATCGGTCAGGCCACCGCGTTCTTCGGCTGGCTGGAGCCGCCGGTGGCAAAGGAGCTTCTGGACGGCGCGCCCCACTTGTGCGCATCGACGGTTTTTGCCCCCACAGGGCGTGCGGTCCCTCGCGTCGACGGTGACTACACCATCGAGGGCCGATGGACATTTGCGAGTGGGTCCCTCCACAGCGAGTTGATCCAGTTGGGCGTGTTTGTTATGGACGGGGATCGACCGGCGTTGCGCCCCGACGGGTCGCCCGACTGGCGCTTCGCCTACGTTCGTACGAGCGAGGTCGAGATCGTCGACACTTGGGACCCCTTTGGGTTGCGGGGAACGGGCAGCAACGACATCGTGGTCAGACAACTGCGCGTTCCAGCCGAGCACATGGGGATGCCGATGCTCGACGCGCCGAAGTCTGACGACTCTATCTACCAGCTGGGCTTCTGGGGCCACACTGCGGTCGTGCTCGGGCCGTTCCCGCTGGGCGTGGCCCGTCGGGCCCTCGACGAGCTGGAGGAATTGCTACCGGCGAGAGCAGCGCGGGGCGGCCATATGCCGCCCGTTCAGGACCCGCAGGTGCATTACGAGCTCGGCCGTTGCCGGGCCGGCCTGGGAGCCGCCCGATCGTTTCTCGACGATGGGGTGGGGGAGGTCTGGAACCGCATATGTTCCGGCACTCCTGCCAGCGACGCCGACCAGCAGCGCCTTCGCCTGGCTATGCAGCACGCCATGAACGCCGGCCTCGAGGCCATCGATGTCGCGTACCGCTTCGCCGGTACGTCTGTGTTGGGTCGTAAGAGCGCGTTGCAGCGTTGTTTCCGCGACCTGCACGCGGCGAGGACCCATTTCGCGTTTGGTCTCGACGTCTATCGCAAGACGGGCCGCAGCGCCTTGGGTATCGACTCGCACAGCTAGTAGAGCCTCCCGCCCCTGCATCGCCAATCGCACCTAACCACTTCGCGGCGAGCACTCTTCGCCGACCTCTGGCGTTCGTCGCGAAGTGTTCCTTGCCCCGTGACCCCTTCGCGTCACGTAGTCAGGTTAACTCAGGAGTGCTCGCCGCGTTGTGGTCGATGGCGGGTCGGGCGTGGGACCTACGACGGCAGGGGCGTCGATTCCTGCAGCTTCGGGCGCAACGCTACGACCGTATCCAGAGGTTCGGCGGGTCCGGTCACCTCGCCGCCTATCAGGTAGCCGACCCCGTTGAGCACCACCGAACCGGCGTCCGAGACGGGTCCGGGCAGCTGGCCCGCCGGTGCCAGGGCGCCGGTGGCCTGGTCCAGCCGCCAGATTGCGGCGCTCGGTACGGTCCCGGAGCGCCCTCCCAGCACAAACACCTGGCCGTCGAGAACCAGTGCAGCGGCATGACCAAAGGCCCGGGGAAGCCGGCCAGCGATCGAAACCCGGCCCGACGCCAGGTCGATCTTCTGGATCGCATCCGTGTCGGTAGTGCCCCCCTCGGTGATGCTGGTCACGCCCCCGACGACCCACAGAGTCCCGCCGAGGGCGGCGACGGCGGCGTAGCGCACGGGTACCGCCAGTTGGGCGACGGTGCGAAAGGACAGGCCGTCGGTCGTGGCGAGCACGTCGGGCGTCATGGCCGATCCGTTGAAACCCCCCACGATGTAAGTGGTGCCGGCGAGCGCGGCCGCGGACAGATCGGACCGGGAGTCGGGCAGTCTCGCCACCTCCGTGGCCGGACCGGCCGTCCAAGCCTGGACCTCGGACACGGTGCTGAACGAACCACCGCCGAATACAAAGAAGCGACCGTGTATCAACGAGCCTGCGCTGTCATGGACGGCGAGCGCCAACTGGCCAGTGGTCTGGGCGGTGCCGCTGGCCGGGTCGACCTGAACAATGCGAGACGTCGATGTGTCACCCGTGGCCAGGCCGCCCAGCACGACGAAATCGGTTCCGTCCGGGAGCACGACCGGTCGTGACACCGAATTCGGGAGGGTCCATCCCTCCGGCGATGCGGTGAGGCCGACAACCGTCGGAGGAGGGCCAGTGGTAGCAGGCGTAGATGCAGGTGGGTTAGCAGGGCGCGTCACGGTGGTGACCGGTCCGGCCGCCCCGTGGCTCCGGCTGGAACAAGCGGCAGCCAGCACCGCTACTGCTGTGGCTAAGACCGCCCGTCTCCCATAGGTCATAGGCCCGTAACCTCGGGTGAGATCGTCCGGTGCCCGCGACGGCGGCGTGGACGGCCTCGGCGGGCGCTCCTCTGCCGGCCATCAATTGCGTTCATATCTTCCCAGTCCTGAGCGTAGTCAGATGGCATTTCTTGAACCAATGGCCGGTTATCCCGGACCTACCCCACTACCTGCTTCCGGGCGTGCGCCGGATCGCCGGCGATATCGCCGGCGTCCCGCTCCTCCGCTGTCCCCGTTTACGCCTTTCGCATTCTCATCGATCGGTGAGCACACGCCCCAGCTGCGCGACAGACATCGGGGGCTGCTCCGGTGCCTTGTGCCCGGGGCGCAGGCCGTCCAGGGCGAGTTCCAGGAACCGCCGGGAAGCGCCTGGCACGTCGGCGTCACAAAGGTCGCCGAGAGCCCGGACCGACATCAGTGTCACCAACAGATCGGTGGGGACGATGTCGGCTCGGACCGTGCCCGCCTGCTGGCTGGCCTGGAGGATCCGGCCGATGAGAGGCATCAGCGAGGCCAGGGCCCGATCGGCCCCTCTCTCACTCCAGGGTCGCCTCGAGGTGGCAGCCCGCCAACAGCTGGGGGCGTCCACGCAGCGCCGGACGAACTCGAAGACCTCGTCGCCCGGATCGACCTCCAGGAGGACCACGTCAGCGATCTGGCGGGTCCGATCCGTTGCCGCCTCGACCACTGCGGCGAAGAGGTCGGCCTTGTTGGGAAAGCGACGGTAGAGGGTCCCGATCCCGACCTCGGCCCGGGCGGCAATCTGTTCCATCGATGCCTCGTAGCCGTGCTCGGCGAAGACGTCGCGTGCGGCCAGAAGGATCCGGGCCAGGTTGCGCTCGGCGTCTCGCCTCAGCGGCTTGGCCTGGACCGTCTCCTGCTCCACGGTTGTGCTCCGACCGGCCACGTCAGTCCTCGGCGACGTAGCCGATGGCCCCGACGATCACCTCGGCCTCGGCGGTCAGGGCAGGGTGTGATTCACTGATGACGACCGAGGGCTGGTTGCGGGCCGGGATCATGAGGGCGGCGATTGCCGCCACCAACAGCGCCCCGCCGCACACGGCGAAGGCCAGCACGTACCCGTGCTCCCTCGGGTAGCCGTCCGTCAGCACGCCGCTCACGATCAGGCTGGTGGACACCGCGCTACCAAGGGCGGCTCCGATATTGCGGATGTTGGTGTTCATGCCGGTAGCCACCCCGGTCTGGCTCGGCGGCACGGCCTCGATGATCAGATTCGACATCGAGGCGTAGCCGAAGGCCACGCCGACGCCCAGCAACCCGGCGGCGACGTAGAGGTTCCAGGGCTCGCTGTGGGCCACGGTCAGGAGCCCGTAGCTCGCCGCGGCGAAGACCGCACCCATGATCAAGATGGGTTTGGAGCCGATGGCGACGGTCAGGCGACCGGTCAGTGGAGCGATCACCAGCATGGCCACGGCGAAGGGTAGGAGGTAGAGGCCCGACTGGGTCACCGAGGCGCCGAATCCGTAGCCCTGGCGAGCCGGGGTCTCGGCGAACTGGGGGAGGATGATGAACATGGCGAACATCCCGAACCCGAACAACATGGCGGCCAGGTTCGTGCTCCACACGGCGGGGATCCGCATCATCTTCATGTCAACCATCGGCGTGTCGGAACGGGTCTCCGAACGGATCCAGCACGGGATCAACACGGCGGTGGCGGCGAAGAGTCCCAGTACCGAGGCGCTCGTCCATCCCCATATCGGCCCATAGGAAAGGGCCAGCAGCCCGGTTATCAGCCAGAGCGCCATGATCGTGGCGCCGGGCCAGTTGACCCGACCGCGAGAGCGCACCGGCGATTCCGGCACAAAGCGGAACGTGGTCACCGTAGCCGCGAGGGACATGACCAGAGGGATCCAGAACAACCAGTGGTACGAAAGGTTATCGATGATCGGGCCGGCGAGGACGATCCCGATACCCACGCCCACACCCAGGATGGCCGAGAGAACACCGATGGCCCCGGCCACCTTCTCCGGGGGAAACTCGTCGCGGATGATCCCAAAAGCCAGCGGGAAGACCGCGCCGCCGGCGCCCTGGACGATCCGGCCGGCCAGCATGACCGGGAAGGTGGTGGCTAAGGCGCTGATCAGGGTGCCCACCGACAACGTGATGAGCACGATGACGATCATCTTCTCTTTGCCGACCATGTCGCCGATCCGTCCGAGGATCGGCGTAGCGATGGCCGCACTGAGTATGTAAGCGGTCAGCAGCCATGTGGCCGCGGTCGTCGAGGTGTGAAATGTGTGCTGGAGCAGGGGGATGGCCGGGATTATCAGCGACTGCAGGAGGCTGAAGGCCAACGCCGCCGTCGCCAGCACGGCGAACGTCGCACCGTAGTGGATGCGCTTCTCCACACTCTTCCTCTCGGGCTCTCGGTTGCGGAATGACAAGTTCCGCTTTGCCGAAGGTAGCACAACCACACCCCAAGTTCCACTTTGGACAGGTCAGGTATGGATACCGGGCGGTAAACCGTTCCGGCCGGCCCGGTCGGATACCGTGCACTCGCCTGTGCTGGGCGAAGGAGCTCCCAATGAGCACGACCCCTATAGCTGACTACGCCCTGCTTTCGGATCGGCATTCCGCCGCGCTCGTGAGCCGGGACGGATCGATCGACTGGTTGTGTTTCCCCCGGTTCGACAGCCCATCGATCTTCGGTCGCCTTCTTGGCGACGAGGCCGGCCACTGGACAATCGGGGCCCCGAGCGCGACTCGGGTCACCCGACGCTATTTGGACCGCACCATGGTGTTGGAGACCACCTCCCACACCGCTACCGGTACCGTGGCCATGACCGACGCCCTGGCCATGGGCGAAGGCAACCGAGGTCATGAACTGGGCAAGGATGCGCCGCATCTGCTTCTGAGGCGTGCGACCTGTATCGAAGGAGAGGTCGAGCTGCAGATGGAGTTCGTCCCGCGTCCCGAGTACGGGCTTGTATACCCCCTGCTCGACGCGGTGGAGGGTGGACTGGCCGCCTTTAGCGGTGCGGATAATCTGATGCTGTCCTGTCCGATGCCCCTGACCGTCGACCGGTCGTCGGCCTCGGGCCGGTTGGTCCTGCGTGGCGGCGAAAGTGTCGGCTTTGCTCTACATCACAGCAAGCGGGCCGAGACGGGTACCGCCCGGATATGGAGCCAGCCCGAGATAAAGCTCCATTTGAACGGCTCTATTTCGGCGTGGGAGTCGTGGTCGGAACTGCACCAGGCCTATGTGGGCCCGTGGCGAGATCTTGTGCACCACAGCGGACGGGTGTTGCAGGCGCTGTCGTTTTCGCCCACTGGTGCCATCTGCGCGGCGGCCACCACTTCGCTGCCTGAAGCGGTGGGGGGCACCAGGAACTGGGACTACCGCTTCGCCTGGGTCCGCGATGCTTCCTTCACGATTGAGGCCCTGTGGGTGGCGGCCTGCCCGGACGAGGCCAACGAGTTCTTCGACTATATGACGGCCTCGGCGGCCGGGTCCCTCGAGCAGGGCGGCGACCTCCAGATCATGTTCGGCATCGGCGGTGAGCGGGACCTGACCGAGCGAGAGCTGCCTCACTTGGAGGGCTGGCGACGCTCCGCGCCGGTACGCGTCGGCAACGACGCCTGGGGCCAGCGTCAACTTGACGTCTACGGCGATTGCTCAGCGCCGTCTACCGTCTCTGCGACCACCTCTTCGACAATGCCAATCGCCAGGTTGGCCCGATGGCCGCGCCCGACAAGTGGGGTGCACCCCCCCACGTGGCGCCGGCCACCGCTCGGTTCTTCGTCGAGCTGGCCGACGCCGCCGCCCGGCGCTGGACCGAAAAGGACAACGGGATCTGGGAGGTGCGGGGCGAGCCCCGCCACTTCTTGTACTCCAAGCTGATGTGCTGGGTGGCTCTGGACCCGGCCTCTGCTCTGGCCGAGCGTCTCGGCGCCTCGGACCGGGTCGAAGCATGGACGCAGACCCAGAATCAGATCCACGACGCCATCCTGATCAAAGGCTGGAGCGACCAGGCCAACGCCTTCACCCAGTACTTCGGCTCCGACGAGCTGGACGCTTCCAATCTCATGATTCCGCTGGTCGGCTTCCTTCCGACCGATGACCCCAGGGTGCTGGCCACCATCGACGCCACCGAGGAACGTCTCACTGACGAGCGGGGACTCGTGTACCGGTATCGCTCCCACGACGGGCTCGAGGGCGAAGAAGGCTGCTTCCTGCTGTGCACCTTCTGGCTGGCCCAGGCTCTGGCCCGATCCGGCCAGCCGGCGCGAGCCCGGACCATCTTCGAACGGGCCGCCGCTTTGGTCAACGACGTTGGCCTGCTCGCCGAGGAGGTCGATCCCGGCAGCGAAGAACTGTTGGGGAATTTTCCCCAGGCGTTCAGCCATATCGGGCTCGTGAACGCCGCCTGGGCTATCTCGGAAGCTGAACGCCTTCCGGATGCCTCAAGCCCAACCTGACCTTCTAGGGCCGCCCCGCGGCGCAGGGCTCAACCCGGTGGGCCCACCCAATCGGGCGCGATTCCGACGACGAGAGTTGCCCAAGGCTCCGCGCCCACGTCTCTGCTTATATGACCCTTGCTACCCACGTCGTCGGCAAGCAAGCAATCACCGGATTCGAGCCGCCGAGTCTCACCCGTCGTGGTCGTCACTTCCAGTTCTCCGCGCAGGAAAGCGACCACCTGGCGTCGCGCCGGGGTGTGGAAGTCCATGTCAGCCCGGTGGTCGGGCGACTGGCTGAGACTGAACGTGGTGGCAGGGATATCTCCCAGGGACATTAGCTCCGAGACCACTCCGCCAACGTCGTCGGTGGCTGGGACCTCGATATCTGCAAGGTGAGTATCCCCAGCCTCGTCCGCATATACCCGAACCAGTTTCAAGGCGCCCTCCGTCGATCGCTGGGGGACCGTGCGGTGATAATGGCTGGACTCGCCCCGCATGCGGCCTGGCCCTCACGGGCCGGCCTGCAGGATAGTCAAACGACCAGCGTGGTCGTTGGGGCGGCTTACTCGATCGGCTCCTCCCCGGCGACCGTTGCCCTGTGCAGTTCTCGCGCCGATGTGGGATTGTGGTCGCTCACGCGGTGGACAACGCCGGTGTTGTCCCACATGACCATGTCGCCGACGGCCCAGTCGTGCCGCAAGACGCGCTCAGGACGGGTGGCTCGCTTCAGCAAGTCGGCCAGCAAGGCGCGGCCTTCGTCCGGATCCATGCCGAGAACGTGGTCGGCGTGGGATCCCACCACGAGAGACCTTCGTCCTGATCGGTGCTTCCACACCAGGGGGTGCTCCCTCGCCGGGCCTTGCCTACGCCAGCGGGCAAGTTGCTCAGGGGTCGGGTCCGGGTACACACGGCGCAGCGTCGCTTCCAGCATGTGAACGACGCGCAGCTCGGCCAACCGCTGCCTATCCTCCTCGGTCAGGTCATCGTAAGCGGCGTAGGTGCTGGCGAACTCCGTGCCGCCGTCCCCGGCAGCCATGACCCGGGCGCTGAGAATTCCGGCCTTGCACGGGACGTCGTCCTGGGCGCCATCGATGTGCCAATGCAAGTTGCCCTGGAGGTACTCAGCCAGGTGATTGTCCGGACCCTGGGTGATGACCGTGATCTCTGGGATCAGATGGCCTTGGCGGGCGACCAGGTCTCCAAGCCGCCGCCCGAACGCAACCTGTTCGTCATCGTCGACACCGATCTCCGGGAACAACAAGACGCCGTACTCCTCCAGAGCATCGAGGATGGCATCGGGCAACCCGGAATCGTGCAGCAAGCGATCCCGGTCGAGATCGATGACCTCTGCCCCGATCGTACTGGTCAACTGCTTCGTCACGAGATCCATGGGTCGTCAGGGGTGCGGTGCTCGTTCGGGACCGGTTCCCCATCCTCCTTTCAGTGTGTGGATGCCTATTTCCAGCTCTAGCGTTGTGGCAACTGGGAGGACCGGCGGGGGGTCCACGGGACGGTCAGGCCGGTTAGCCGTTGGTGACCCCAAGCGTCACCAACCAGAACCGGATCGTCATGGCGAGAGTATCGCGCGGAGTCGTCTGCTCGATCCGCACAACCCTCAAAACGTCTGAGATTCGTCGACAGGGTACGGGCTACTCCTTCAGCCTCTCCCACTGGCACTGGCTTCGGTCATCGACCCAAGTCGAAGGAGTCCGCCCAGGACGGCTCTCGACGGTGTCGGCAATCGTCGACGGCTACCAGTTGAACGGGAACGCAACTATTTCGTCGCGGTAACCTTCAGAGGGTCCACGATTAGAAATCCGCAAATTGGCCCGGGTATCGAGGAGGAGTTCACGCCGTGGGAGCAGCGTCAGTTGATAGAGGTCACACCGTTGCTTGAGCGTTTGGGTCGGTTTGTCTGAGGCCGCGGTCCGGCCCGATCGGGTTCCGAGCCGGACGAGCTCTGATAACGACCGCTACAAGTGGACCGCCCTGACCAACACATCCGTCGGTATGTTCATGGCCGTCCTGGACAGCTCGATCGTGATCATCGCCATGCCCGCCATCTTCCGGGGCATCGGACTCAATCCGCTGGCGCCCGGAAACATTACCTACCTTCTGTGGATGATCATGGGCTACGTGCTGGTCACGGCCGTGGCCGTGGTTTCGCTCGGCCGGCTCGGGGACATGGTCGGGCGAGTCCGCATATACAACCTCGGTTTCGTGGTCTTCACCGGCGCGTCCATAGCTCTGTCGCTGGACCCGGCGCGAGGCACGGCCGGGGCCATGTGGCTGATCCTCTGGCGACTGGTCCAAGCTCTCGGCGGGTCCATGCTGATGGCCAACTCGGCCGCCATCCTGACTGACGCCTTCCCGGCGGAGCAGCGGGGTATGGCCCTGGGCGTCAATCAGATCATGGGTTTGTCCGGCCAGTTTGTCGGACTAGTGCTCGGTGGTCTGCTGGCGGCATTTGACTGGCGGGCGGTGTTCTGGGTCAACGTGCCATTCGGGGTGTTCGGGACGGTGTGGGCTTACCGCAAGCTCCGCGAGACTTCGACCCGTGATCCTGGACGGATCGACTGGTGGGGCAATCTGACCTTTGCTCTGGGTCTCGGCTTGATCCTGATCTCGATCACCTACGGCATCCAGCCCTACCACCATGACACCATGGGCTGGAGCAGCCCCAAGGTCGTATGGGGACTGGTGCTGGGTGGCGTCCTGCTCGGCCTATTCGCGCTCATCGAGACCCGGGTCGCGCAACCCATGTTCAATTTGAGCCTGTTCCGTATCCGAGCCTTCGCGGCCGGAGCAATCACCGCCCTGCTGAGCTCGGTCGCCCGGGGCGGGATGCAGTTCATGTTGATCATCTGGCTGCAAGGAATCTGGCTTCCCCTGCACGGCTACAACTTCACCGACACCCCGCTGTGGGCGGGCATCTTCCTGTTGCCGCTCACGGCCGGGTTCTTGGTAGCCGGCCCGGTTAGTGGCTATCTGTCCGACCGCTATGGTGCCCGGCCGTTCGCCACCGCAGGGATGGTCCTGTTCGCGGCCAGCTTCGTCGGACTGCTTCTGATACCCATCAACTTCTCGTATTGGGAGTTCGCCGCTCTGGTCCTGCTCAACGGGATCGGGTCCGGGCTGTTCGCCGCACCCAACACGTCCGCCATCATGAGCAGCGTGCCGCCCAAACAGCGGGGACAGGCATCGGGAATGCGCGCCACGTTCATGAACAGCGGCATGGCCATCTCCATCGGCGTGTTCTTTTCCCTGCTCATCAGCGGTCTGCACGACACCCTTCCTCGTACCCTGACGAATGGCCTGCAGGCCCAAGGAGTCCCAAGCGACGTCGCCGCCCACGTGGCATCTCTGCCGCCGGTATCGACGGTATTCGCGGCCTTTCTGGGCTTCAACCCGATGGAGACCCTTCTCAAGCCCACTGGAGTGCTCACCAGGCTGCCGGCTCAAGCCGTTAACACTCTCACGGGCAAACGATTTTTCCCCAACCTCATATCTCAGCCCTTCCACCACGGCCTCGTAGTGGTATTTACCGCCGCCGCCCTGATGGCCGCTGTGGCCGCGGTCGTGTCGGTAATGAGAGGCACGCAGTACTACCACGGCCAAGACGATGACCAATCAGATGAGGAGAAGGCCTAGGTCACATCGGGCCTTAATCTGCGGGCGGTGACGCGAACGCGTTATGAGAGTGGTTGACTCAGGCTTCGACATCCAACCGGGAGAGCGTATGCGTATCGAAGATATCGAGTACAGGGTGGGAGGGCGCCGCATGGTGGGGCACCTTGCTATCGACGACGAACGCTCTGAGTCCCGGCCCGGCGTTCTGATATGCCACGAGGGACCGGGGCTGGACGAGCACGCCAAAGGTCGGGCCGAGCGCCTCGCCGGCCTGGGTTATGCCGCTTTCGCCCTCGACTACCACGGCGAGGGGAAGCCGCTCGAACGGGATGAGATAATGGGACGCCTGGGGCCGTTGATGGGCGATTCCGAAAGGATTCGGGAGCTGGCCAGTGCCGGGCTGTCTGTCTTGATGTCTCAAGCTGACGTGGACCCCGCCAGAGTGGCAGCCATCGGTTATTGCTTTGGCGGTACCATGGCGCTCGAATTGGCCCGGAGTGGCGCCGACCTTGCTGTTGCCGTCGGGTTCCACTCCGGTCTAGCCGACACCGCGCCCAGCCGGCGCGGGTGAGATCAAAGCCGGGATCCTCGTCTGCATCGGCGCCGAAGATCCGATGGTGCCGGCCGAGCAGCGGGCGGTGTTCGAGCAGGAGATGCGAGGTGCTGATGTCGATTGGCGCATGAACATCTACGGGGGGGCGGTGCACAGCTTCACCAACCCCAATGCCGAGCTGTCCGGGATCGCTGGGGTGGCATACCATCAGCCCACAGACGAGCGGTCGTGGCGGGCCATGCTCGACTTCTTCGACGAGCGACTCGGCCCGGTGTGAACCCCACTCGGGCTCTCCACCGCCACGTGCGGTAGCCCGTCTGGCAACGGGTCAACGTGGCCCACCCCCGTCGATCCCCACCAGACATCCGGTCGACCGTGCGGGATCGGGAGGTTATGTGTCGTCGGAGGTGTCAGGCTGTCCTGGTGGATGCGGAGGGTCTGGTTGAGGCGCTAATTCGTTCGGGGACGCGCCGGGGGGACCGTGTCGCTTTGGTTCTTGATCCGACAGTAGGGCTGGGCGTGGCGACGGCTGGCGGGTCGTGGTCGTTGGCGGGCGCTGGAGGGTCTCGGGATGTCGGGGTGGTGGAGGAGGCCCTTCGCCCTCGCTGGGTGTTGTGGTCCAATGAGGCGGCGATTGATCTGGGAAAGGCCGGGGTACGAGTCGCCACGGCGTGGGACGTGGCGGCGGTTCACCGCCTGCTCTTCGGCGGCTGGGCGGCGGACCCGGCGCAGGTGTGGGCCGCGGCTGCGGGTTTGGCGCTCCAGACCGTTCCGACCGGGGCGCCGCCGAATCTGTTCACCTCGTTCGATGATGACTCCGGTGACCCGGAGGATCCGGTCCGTCCCGACGGCTATCTTCGCCCTGAGTGGGTGGCCGGCGGCTGGCGAGCCAGCCCCGAACGGTTGCAGTGCTGGGCCCAGGTGGCGGCGAGAGTGGCGGCATGGCAACTGGAGCAGCTGGCGGCGCGGCGTGATCATCCGGTGGCCGTGGTTACCGCCCGTTCAGAGTCCGCAGCTGAGCTTTTGTGCGCCGAGATGACTCTTGACGGTCTGCCCATGGACCGCACCGTCGCGGAGGCGATAATCGCCAGGTTCATCGGGCCGCGCCCCAGCAGCGCCGCCGAGGCGGCGGACTTGCTCGCCCGGCGCGATGCCGAGGTGCTGCGCCATGTGCCCCGGGGCGTCGAGGTCGACCTGCGCAGCAGCTCCCAGGTCAAGACGCTGCTCAGCCGGCTGGGGGTGCAGGTGGTCGACACGCGCGCATGGCGGCTGCGGGCCGTTGCCGACCGGCATCCTGTGGTGGGCGCCTTCCTCGTATGGCGGAAGGCCGAACGGGTGGCGACTACTTACGGCTACGGGTGGCTGGACCGCCACCTCGGCGCCGACGGCCGACTCCGAGGTACGTGGACCGCGTGCGACGGGGCGGCAGGGAGGATGACTGCATCGGCAGGTCTTCACAACATGCCTGGCGACCTTCGCCCGGCGGTGGTGGCCGAGCCGGGGAAGATGTTCGTACGCGCCGATCTCGGTCAGATCGAACCAAGGGTGCTGGCGGCTGTCTCCGGAGACGAGGCGCTGGCCAAGGCCACTCTCGACGACGACCTCTACTTACCAGTGGCCGCCCAGCTTGGCGTCGACCGAGCGACGGCCAAGGTGGCGGTGCTCGGCGCGATGTACGGCCAGACCACCGGTCATGGCGCCCAGGCGCTGCGCCGCCTGGCCGCCACCTACCCAGTAGCCATGGCCTACCTCGAGCGGGCCGCCCGAGCCGCTGAGGCCGGCCGAGACCTCCGCACCTACGGAGGAAGGTTGGTCCGTATGGGACGGCCGGTCACCGCCGATGGCCGAGCACCCGAAGGTGGCGGGCTGACCGCGGCCCGAGGTCGTTACGGGCGCAACGCGGTTATCCAGGGAGCTGCCGCCGAGCTATTCAAGACCTGGGCCGTGACCGTCAGGGCGGGGGGACACGATCTCGGCGCCAGTATCGTCCTCTGCCTCCACGACGAGGTACTCGTTCAAGCCCCGGCCGAGCACGCACCGGGGGTGGCCCAGCTTCTCGGAGACTGCCTCGACCAAGCTGTGCGCCGGTGGGCGCCTGCCACATCGGTTCGCTTCGTTGCCGACATCAGCGTGATCGGACGCTGGTCTGACGCCAAGACGGAGGCTCCGTCAGAAAGCCTCGACTCCAGGGCATAGCAGCCGGACTGGCCGAGGCAAAGGCGCCCGACGCGCCCCGTCCCTCGCGGGCACGAAAGCGTGAACGTCAGCCGAATAACCCGCCGTTGTCCACCAGCGACACAGGTGACGAGCGCCGGTTCTCGTGTCTCGCTTCCGCCGAGGCGAAAAGGGTGAGAGACTGACGGCCATGCCGATACAAGCTTCCTTCGGTCGCAAATCAACTTATCGGGCGTATGGCATCACTGGAGATCAACTGGCCTCTGAGGATCTGGGGTCCGACCAGGAAGCCATTGTGTGGGTCCGTCAACTAATCAAGGACGGACTCTCCGTCGGACGTTTGAGCCGGGACATAACGGCAGGCTTCGGGATGGACGTCCCCCTCCAGTGAAGCGACAGCACGCCTAATCGATCACCTCCGCCCACCCCGAGAGCCACCAGCGCCAGCTTTCGTGTTCGTATCGTCTGGTCCCACGGCTTCGAGTGGATCTCCGGATAGCGATACGGGAAGAACGGCCTGGACCGGGCAAGCTATCAAACTCGGCAGGCCCGCCAGATTTCCTCGGAAGGCCATTGCCGGGCCCACTGCGCTGGAATGTGGTCGTAGTGTGGATGGTCGACCGCATCGTCCGGCGCGTACACCTCGATGATGTCGCTCAGGGTGAAGCCGCGCTGCATAAGGATACGGAGTAACTCCCCGGTCGAGGGGTGGAACTCCACGCCCGGATCGTCTTCGCCCCACTCGATGCGCCTGAGATCACGCTGGGGACGCTGGAGGGTGGTCGTAACGTTTCCCATGTGGGGCATGCAGAGCATCGCCACGGTGCTGGTGCGCAGGAAGACAAGTTCCCCACCGGGTCGCAGCAGCCGCGCCGCTTCGCCGATCCACGCGTGCGGCTCGCACCAGATCGAGGCCCCATACTCGGAGACCGCGAGGTCGAAGGCGGCGTCTGGCAAAGGGACATCCTCAGCACTGGCCTCGACAAACTCCATCCCCAGATGGAACTCCGCTTCGAAACGGCGCGCCGACTCCAACTGCGCGGGTGTCACATCCACTCCGACCACGCGCGCCGCGCCGGCTCGGCACAACCAGGCCCCGAAGTAGCCGGTGCCGCAACCAAGCTCGACGACATCCTTCCCCTCTATCGGGGGGAGCGCCCGCAGTTCGCCGTCGGGCACATGCCATAACCCCCACCTGATCTGGGTCTCGGCCCATTGGTCGCGCCCGACGGCGTCGGTGTACGCAGCGTTGCTGGCGGTCCAGGCGCTCCGATTGATAACGACATGGGCAGGAAGGTCTGACATCGCACCCCCGACGCTACCCGCGGCGGCAAGCGCCCCGGAGGGGCGAGGCCGACCCGAATTCGCCCCACTGGTACGCCGAGTGGATGGTGGCCGAGCACGCAGGCGAGGAAGTGCGGTCGCGAGGGACGGCCTGGAGGGGCATCTGGCGAGGCGCCCAGGCGGCCCGTCGCTCCGGTCGAACTCCGGGGACGGTCAGGCCGGGACGGCGCGGACTGGCACGTTGGAGTAGCCGGCGACGTTGGCCATGTTGACGCGGCGCAGGCCAGCGTCATCGACCTCCCACGACCTCCAGCGCTTGGCCAGTTCGTCGATGGCGACGCGCGTCTCCATGCGGGCGAGGGCGGCGCCGAGGCAAGCGTGGATGCCGTGGCCGAGGTAGACCGCCACGTTCGGCGGCCGGTCGATGTCGAATCGCTCGGGCTCGTCGAATGCTCGCGGATCGCAACACGCCGCACCTGTCAGCAGCAGGACCGGCCATCCTGACGGGATGGTGCCGCCTTCGAACGTGCGCTCCTCGTGCGACCAGCGCCCCTGGATCTGCGACGGCGGCAGGATCCGGAGAATCTCTTCCACCGCGCGCGGGATCTTGGCTCGGTCCTCCCGCACCTTCTCCCACTGGTCGAGGTTGCGGGCGAAGAGGACGCCGGCGTTCCCGACGGCCTTAGTGACGGTCTCGCCGCCGGCTCCCCCGAGCAATGACGCGAATCCGGCGATTTCGGCGTCGTCGAGCCCCGTCTCGGTGCCATCGCCCCGGTCGACGGTGACCTGAGTGAGACGCGACAGCATGTCGTCGCTCGGATTCTTCCGCTTTTCCTGGGCCAGGTTCCAGAAGTACATCCCGGATTCCATCGCCGCCTGCTCGCCTTCCGGAGTCGGCGCCGCGGATCCAGGTTTGCGGCTCAAGCTGACATCGAGCCGGTGACGGATCTGCTGTCGGTCCGGTGCCGGCACTCCCAGCATGCGCGAGATGATCTCGATAGGAAAGGGGGCGCTGAACTCCTCCACGAGGTCGAACTCGGTGCGATCACCGATCTCGTCGAGGAAGCCGCTGATGACCTCCCGCATCATGGGCTCGAGGGCAGTGACCGCCCGCGGCGTAAAGACCCGGCTCACGAGGCCGCGCAGCTGCTCGTGCTCGGGCGGGTCCATCATGATGATGCTTCGGTATCCCCGGATCTCCTCGAGGGGCCGGCGCATCATATGGAGGTCGGGACCATGCGAACTGGAGAAGCCTTTCCAGTCCCGGTGGGCTACCACGACGTCGGCGAATCGTGATAGGGCATAGAAACCGTACTTCTCGCTGAAGTACACGGGGGCTTCGTCGCGCAGCCGCCGGTACATATCCGACGGATCGGCGAAGTACTCGTCCGAGAACGGGTCAAAGTCGACCGTTGCTGTTGCCATGGTTCATCCTTTCACGCGCGGTACGGGGCATGGTGGGGATCGGCGCCTCGTTCGCCGGAACCGCCTCGAGCGCGTTCACGGGTCACAGAGAACTCCCATACCGTCATCATGCATCGTTCCTCGGAGGCCTGACGGCGCGGCCGGCTCGCCACGCCCGACGGCCACCGGCCGGACGCCTCCGTCGAAACGAAGCGGGAGGTGCAAACCTGGCCCGTTGGGCACACGACCGACATCAGTCGGGGGCCGGGGTCGGCGCTGCAGATGTTGTAAAGGCGTCCTACGATCCTCAGCGCCGCGGTGGCTGACGAGATCATCGTCCGCAAACCCACGCCGGGTAGGCGGAGCCGGTCGGAGCGTGGCGCCGAGCGCACGATCGCCTGTGGCCCTCCCCCTGCACATCGTCGTTCCGTGGAGACGATGTCTCCCGGTGAAGACTTGTCCACAAGCCAGAGCCGGTACTGCAGGTCCTATCTCGAAACGCATCGGGCCAACCTGACGCGCCCGCGCCGCCACACCCTCGGGATAGATCGTTCAGCACCGATCTACATGGGTCGAAGCCCGACGTCGAGGAGCGCCTCGTAATGGTGGAGCTCGCTGTCGGTGGCCAGGAGGCGGAATCCGGCCCGGAGGAGCGTCCGTTGCGAAGCGATGTTGTCCACAGTCGTGTCGGCGATCACCCTGGACAGTCCGTGGTCGGCGGCGATGGCCAGCAAGGCGACCACCGCCTCTGCGGCGTAGCCGTGCCCGCGCGCCGACGGAGCCAGGCCGTAGCCGATCTCGATGCAGCCGCCGTCCGGCTGGCCCTTGAAGCCGATTCCCCCGACGGCCCGCCCGTCGGCCAGACGGGTGATCCGGTAGTAGCCGAACGGCCGTTGGTCTCCGTGCGCGGCGGTGGCCCGAAGGAAGCCCCCCACTGCGCCAATGTCGCCCTCGAACGGGAAATCGTCCGCCCAAACATCGGTGGGTCCCGCCCTTCGAGCCACGATGCGTTCTCCCTCTGTGGCATCGATCGCGTGCAGCAGCAGGCGCGATGTTCGAACGTCGGTCATGGCGCCAGCGAAGCAGCCGCCATCGTCAAGCACCACCGAGTTTCACCGGCACACAGTCCAGACGTGGCCGCCGTGTACCCAACGCCCCGGTCGAGGGGGGCACCGCTAACGTTGCTGCTACTGAGGAGGGAGTACCAGAGCGATGCCAGTGCGAGGAATCGACCACGTGGCCATCACGGTCGACGATGTCGAGAGGACGGTCCTGTTCTACCAGGACCTTCTGGGGGCAGAGGTAGTGTTCCTCGACCGGTTCCGGGCATCGGATTTCAACGTGGTGACGCTGGTAGTTGGGGCCAACCGGATCAACGTCCACCCGTCACCGCCCCGTGCCTCCCGACACCTCGTCGCAAAGTTCCCGACGCCCGGATCGGCCGACATCTGCTTTCGGTGGGACGGGCCGATCAGTGAGGCGATAGCACTCCTGGAGAGTCGCAGTCTTCCAGTCATTGACGGTTCTTCGCCCCGCCCGGCGGCCGACGGGACTCCGGCTACCTCGGTCTATACCGTCGACCCTGACGGCAACCTCTTGGAGTTTTTGACTACAAACCTCTAAGCACGAGGATGCGAAGCATCGAGCGGGCGCGCCTAAACCCCCTTCGACCTCCGATCGGGCGAATGCCCCCGAAGTGGTGGCGCCTTGGGTACACGCTTTCAATGGGGCAGCACGCCCACACATGGGTGAGCCGCCGGGTACGAGAGCGGAGGACGCAGACACCCTCGGCCCGCTGACGCTCGCAAATCGAGCGCGGCGGGATATGCACGAACTCGCGAAAGCTGTCATATTTCGCACCTGTCGGCCAAGCAACTACCGACGCACCATGTGATAGCTCGGCGCCGGCGGGGTCACGCCGAGGGCTGCGGTGGCGCGGGTGACGAGGCGGGTCGGCAGCCTGCACAGCCGTCTGGGGGTCGGCTCGCGGGTCGGGATGGGTTCGTATTCGGCTCGGGTATTCATCGGGAGAAGCGGGCGAAGTCCCGGGCGGCGAGGTTGCCGTCCTCTCCGTTCAGCCTCGAGGTGAACGGGCGCCCATGATCAGTTGATGACGCAGCCACGCCCCTTTGGGCTCACGCCATCGAGGACATCGAGCAGACAGCTGTCTGACGAACCGGGGGGACGTAACGGACCATCCCGGCGATAGAGAATGGCCATCAGGGTTTCATTTTGAATTTGGTTTTCGGTCATCGGGGTGTCGGATGGCATAGTTACTCTTCCCGGCCATGAACCATCACTTCATGCGTCGTGCGCTAGTGGTCACGACGGTCATCGGAGGGCTGGCCGGCGTAGGGTTCACCGCTGCTAGTCACGCTGTCGCTTCGTCCGGGCCGGCGTCCCCGGCGCCGGTCGCCCTGGCCACACCTCCGCCGCCCGGGACGCTGAGCACGCTGCCGTACAGCTTGGCTAACGCCTTGGGCCAGAACGTCGGTGCCTCGCAATTCATGGGTGTCTCCGCCTTCAACGGGACCGTGTACATATCGAACACCATCAATAATGTTCTGTCGTCCGAGAACGCCGGAGTCGAGGTCCAGCACGTGGTCGGCACCGGTTCTGCGTTTGGGGACACCGGGGATGGGGGCCCGGCTCCGACGGCCACCCTGTACCAGCCGGCCGGCACCACCGAGGACGCGGCCGGCAACATTTACATTGCCGACCTTGGTGACAACGTGATCCGCAAGGTCGACGTGAGCACCGGGGTCATCACCCGCTTCGCCGGGACCGGGGTCGCCGGCGACCAGAGCCAGGGGAACCTGGCGACCAGGGCGGAGCTCCACAGCCCCCAGGCGGTGGCGGTCGACGCCGCCGGGGACGTGTTCATCGCCGACACCGCGAACAACCGGGTGGTCGAGGTGCTCCCCAGTGGCCAGCTGCGTGACTTCGCCGGCACGGGACGGGCCGGCTACTCGGGCGACGGCCGCAGGGCGACACTCGCCGAGCTGGCGGAGCCGGCCGGGGTGGCCGTCGATGCCAAGGGCAACGTCTACATCGCCGATACCGCGAACAACGTGATCCGCCGGGTCGACGCCCGCACCGGGGTGATCACCACCGTCGCCGGCAACTTCGCCGCCGACCAGGCCGAAACGCCGCTCGCCGACGGTACCCGCACGGTCTTCCAACAGGGCCAGGGCGGTTTCAGCGGCGATGGCGGCCCGGCAACCGCGGCCCGCCTGAACGCACCAGAGGGCGTGGCCCTGGATTCGGCCGGTGACCTGTTCATCGCCGACACGCTCAACAACGCCATCCGGGAGGTAACCCCGGACGGCAACATTTTCACCGTAATCAATCAGGCGGGCGCCAACGGCGTCGCCCCCGGGAGGGGCACGGATGTCCCCGGGCCGGCCACCGCCTCCAAGCTTTACGCTCCGGCGGCGGTCGCCGTGGACAACTCCACCGCCACCCTGTACGTCGCCAACACCATCGAGGACCAGGTGGCGGCGGTGACCGGGCTGGCCCAATCCGGTGATACCGCAGGCCCCGTCGCCCCCGCGTCCTCCCGCTGAGAGAGAAAGGTCTTCTTCCTAATGTCTAAGGACACGTTTTCTTCCAAGCCTTGGCAGGCGAAGATCTCCCGCCGGCGGTTCCTCGGCGGGGGGATCGCGCTGAGCCGGTGCCGCCGGGCTGGCCGGGTACCTGCCCGAGAGCCTGGCCCGAGCGGCCTCGGCGTCCGCCGCCACCAGCGGCCCGCTCGACCTCAGTCGGGTCAAGCACCTGGTGTTCCTGATGCAGGAGAACCGCAGCTTCGACCACTACTTCGGGACGTTCCCCGGGGTGGCCGGCTTCTCTGATCCCCGCGCCCTCCGACTGCCCGGCGGGCTGTCGGTGTTCCAGCAGCCAGACCCGTTCAACCCGGACGGCTTTCTGGAACCGTTCCACATCAGCACCATCACCACCGGGGCGGCCGCCATCCCGGACCTGAGCCACGACTGGCGGCCCCAGCACAATTCGTGGAACGGCGGGACCATGGACGGTTGGCTTCGCTCCCACACCCTGTTTGACGGCCCGGTCAACGGGCCGTACACGATGGGCTACTACACCCAGGAGGACGTCCCCTTCCACTGGGCGCTGGCCAAGGCGTTCACCCTGTGCGACCAGTACCACTGCTCGGTCATGGGCCCCACTGACCCCAACCGGCTGACGTGGTCCAACGGCAACATCGACCCCCAGGGCCTGGCCGGCGGTCCTATCCTGACCACGGGGGACACCGAGGACCTGACCTTCGAGAGCGGGGCGGAGACGCTGTTCAACGCCGGGATCGCCTTCAAGAACTATGCCGACGACTGGGACACCCGATGGGTGTATTTCAACCAGCTCCGCAACGCCGGGGTGGTTCCCGACGCCCTACGCCTGAGCGCGGTGGGGCCCAAGGGGACGCTGTGGGGCAACGGCACTCCGGGTGGGCTGGGCGACCCGGCGAACCCGACCATGGCGACGAACCTGGCGCTGGCGTTCGAGGAGGACTGCGCCAACGGCGTGCTGCCCGATGTGTCGTTCATCGGCACGAACGCGGCCGTATGGGAACATCCCTCCAACATTCCGGCCGCCGGGGCCCAGTTTCTGGCCTCCAAGCTCGACGCCCTGGCCGCCAACGACGACCTGTGGAACACGACGGCGTTCGTGATCAACTACGACGAGAACGACGGGTTCTTCGACCATGTCGTCCCGCCGACGCCGGACCCGGCCGAGTTCCCCGAGGAGTTCGTCCCCGGAGTCAACAAGGCGGGTAACACCCCCGGCGAGGGCTTCCCCATCGGCGCCGGGTTCCGGGTGCCGTGCTTCATCATCTCGCCGTGGTCGACCGGCGGGCAGGTCTTTTCCCGGGTCTCCGACCACACGTCGTGCCTGCGGATGATCGAGTCGGTGGCCGCTGCCGGGGGCCTGTCGGGCCGAGGCCCGATCCGGTTTCCCAACATCAGCCGCTGGCGGCGCCAGACGTTTAGCGACCTCACCGGGGCTCTCTCCGGGCCGGCCCGGCTGGCGCCGGCCAGCCGCGAGTTCGATCCGGCGGTCCGGGCGGCCAACTTCGCGGCTCAGACGGCGTCGGCCAAGCTGCCCCAGCCTCTGGTCCCCGCCCGCGCTCAGCGCATGCCCGTCCAGGCGAGGAGATAGCAGTACAGGGCCCGCGCTCGACGTCACATCAGAGTTAACTCAAATGGCGTCGGCCCCACCCCTGGTAAACCGTCTGGCGCGAGCATGCAACGGGGAGCAGCACGGTCAGGGCTCGGGCAGAGCTTCTTCGCCGCCCGGTCATGAGATCGAGGGAACAGGCGGTGCCGCCGCCCCGGGCCACCGACACCCGCCAGGATCTCGCCCGGTTCGACCGCGGGTTCGGCTTGCCTTGCCGCGAGCCTGCGTCACCGTGGCTGGCCACCAGCGAGCAGGTCGCAGCCTAAGTTGCCGTCATCGCCGCAGTGATGGCCAGCCGAGGTGTGACGGCCTGATCCGGCCATCCCCAGCCGGTTACATCTGGGCGTGACTAACCGGACCGGCTGGTTCGTAGGTGCCGATGACGATGCCAAGATCAGTCATGATGAGGTCGACGGGGCGCATCGTCGCCGGGAGGATTCCGTCGTTGAACAGGCGTCGACCGGAGCCGAGCACCAGCGGAAACGTCATCAGGCGGAACCGGTCGACGAGCTCGTGCTGCAGCAGCGTCTGGAGCAGTTTGCTGCTTCCCCAGATCTGCAGCTCGTCGCCGGGTTCGTCCTTCAGGGCCTGCACCGCGGCGATGACGTCGCCGGTCACGAGTCGAGCGGTGTCTGGGTGCTCGCCTCGCCAGATGGCATCGGCCTCGCTGAGCGAGTTGGACACGACGTACTTGGGCCGCGAGTTGATCGCCGTGGCAATGGTGTTGGCGGGGTCGGTCTGATCAGGCCAGTGGCCGCGGAAGATGTCGAAAGTTCTTCGACCGAACAGGAACGCGCTGGCGTGGCTGTTCAGCTGGGTGACGAACTCGCCGACGGCCGGGTCGGGGAACGGGGCCTGCCAGCCGCCGTGGGTGAAGGCGTCGCTGGGATCTTCCTCAGGTCCTCCGGGGGCCTGCATCACGCCGTCGAGGGTCAGGAACGTCTGAACGGTGAGCTTCATGTCAAGGCAGACGGAGCGGCGCACTGATTCTGAGCGCGCCTATGGGCAAAACGCCAACCTGAGGATGCGGCTTGCTACTGGAGCGGTTGGGAAAGCCGGGGTAGGAGGCCGCCGCCCGGGACGCCGAGCCAGGTCTCGGCGAGCGTGGCGCAGCGGTCGTTCATCAGGGTCGGGGGGCCGAAGGTTGTCGACCTGGTCGGACTCGTCGAGAGGCCGACGCTGAGGGGAACGATCGGTCCGACCCATGCAGCTCTGTCGGCGGTAAGTGCTCAACTGCCCGGAACTACCGGAACTACTGACCTTCGTGAGCAAGGGTCTTGAGAACTGTCACAGACGTGCAGGGCCGGCATGGGGTTTCTGGCGGGCCATCTCCCCCTTCCCTCGGTCGATGCCAAAGACACATCGAGCGGCGCCCTAATGGTGTTGGCTGCCGCCGGCGAGCACCGTGGGAGCGGGGTTCAAGGATGGGATCGATGCGGTACGCCGTTGGCCAGACCGGGGATAGGGGTCGGCTCAGCCGCCCTGGGTCATCCGCTGCATGTTGGCCTTGATCGCGGCTTCGGAGACCTCGAGTTCATTCTTCGGGCTGAACATGACGAACTCCGAGCCCGCCACCGCGGAGGGAACGTGGCCGGGGGGCATGTAGAAGGCGTCACCCGGTTCGATGACCTCCTCGTGATCGGCGTACCGCACGGTTAGACGACCGGCGGTCATGTAGCCCCAGTGGGGGCATTGGCAGCTGTCGCCGGGTAGTCCCTTCAATAGGGGAGCGAGGTCGGAGTCCTCCTTGATCGTGGTGAAGTTGACCGTGTACCCGTGAAAGTGGTCGGTGCGGTCCTCGGCGGGCCCGTAGTTGACGACTTCGGGGGCGCTATCTCGTGAGACCTTGGACATTCGGTTCTCTCCTTGCTGAGTAAATGGTTTGTGGTCGCCCGTGCTCGGCGAGCGGCGCCTGTCGGGAAGAGACACGACTGATGGGGGTGGCGCGGCCCACGATGACCGGGCTCACCCAAGACCGCTTCTGCACCGTAACGAGCTGACCGGTCTGGGCGCATGAGGCAATTGCCCCATCTTTGGGATGTCAGCCGACGATGGTGTCGCCGTCTCGGATCAACCCCCGGCCTTCCTGCACCCGCAGCCTCTCGACGTCTCAGTCAGGATTGACGATGCATACGCCGGCGCTGCGATCCGACTCGCCGGCATGGCCGGCATGGCCGGCATGGCCGCCTGTGCCGCCATGGCCGATCGGGGTATCTGGTCGGCCTGGCGGGTGAATGCGAAGGGCGGCCGGCGAGAGCGGTGAGGTGGGGAGGGGGGCGGTGGAGCGCTCAGCGGAGCGGGGTAGTGGGGTGGGCCGGGGGGTGGGGAGACTCCGGCGAGAGCGAGGGCCGCGGAAGCTCGCCCGGGCCGGGCCGGGCCGGGCCGGGTAGGTGGGGTGGCCGACCGTCGGCTTCTAAGGAGGGGTTTCGGGTCAGCGGGATGCGCAGGTGACGAATATCTCGTAGTACTTTTGTGTTCTCGGAGGCATTTCGCACGTTTAACGTGCGATTTGACACCGAGAATCCAAAACGTCTACGAGAAATTCCGGCAATTGGGATAGCCGGTCAGCCTGGCGGGACCGACCGTCGCCAACCGGGTCGGGCGCCCGGGATCTCGGCTTGCGCCGCCCTCGAGTGAGCGATGGCGGCCAGATTCCGGGCGCTGCTCTCGAGTGAGCGTCGGCGGCCGACCCGCTGGGCCCCGCCGCCCGTTCGGCGCGCCCGCTCCGGCCCACTCGCGCCGCCTTCCGTTACCCCGAAAGACTTGACATATGCCGATAGCGGAATATATTTGACCAGGTGGCCAGAGCTTCCACAACGTCAGATGTCTTCAATGCAGTTGCTGACATCCATCGGCGAGAAATCCTGGACGCGCTGGTCACCGGCGAGAAGGCGGTAGGGGAGATCGTGAACGACCTATCGATGTCCCAGCCTCAGGTTTCAAAGCACCTACGGGTGCTCAGTGAGGTGGGACTCGTCAAGTGCCGGGCGGAGGGGCGTCACCGGTTGTACCGCCTGGAACCCGCGCCCCTTCGTCCGTTGCACGACTGGGTGGCCAAGTACGAGCAGGCGATGAACGACCGACTGGACCGGATGGACGACTACCTCAAAGAGCTACAACGACAAGGAGAGCGGCAGTGACACCTAACCGGCATGGGTCGGCAGCCATCGAATTCCCGAGTGATCTCGAGATTGTCACCACTCGAGAGTTCGACGCTCCGATCGAACTCGTGTTCGACGTATTGACGAAGCCGGAGCATGTGCGCAACTGGTTCGCTCCATTTGCGGACAAGATGACGGTTTGCTCGATCGACCTGCGCGTCGGGGGGAAGTACCACATGGTCTTCGTGACCGACGACGGAACCGAGTGCTCGTTCCGTGGAACCTACTTGGAGATCGAGCGGCCGACCCGGATCGTCGACACGTGGCTGTTCGAAGGTTGGCCGGACGCGGAGGCGGTCGAGACGGTCGACCTGTACGAGACTGGCGGAGTGACGAAGGTGAAGATGAACCTCGCGTTCCGTGACCAAGCTGGCCGTGACCACATGACCAAGACCGACGGCCAGGAAGACAGTTGGGACAAGATGGAGGATTACTTGAGATCACTCTTGGATCCAAGTGGGGCTGTCTCTGGTACTTGAGCTTCGGAGCGAGACCTCGACGGCTGGTCGACTGAGCTTGCCCGCCGGGTTCCAGATTGGCGGGCGGCGAACATGAAAGTGCTGGTAGAAGAACTTCAGGACATCGGCGGCCGGGCACGGCTGTCGGCGGGATCGAGATAAATTCCCGACAAAAGCTTCCGGAGGCGGGCAGTGCCCTCGGCCATGAGTGCCCCGGCGAAGTTGCTTCGACAATTCGAAATGCCGTGGAAGCCCGACGTATGTCGATGGCTTCGTAGGTATCCAGCTTGATGCCGTTTCCGAGAGGCCTTCGTGCCGGTGGTGCTATCGAGGTCGGCCAGGAGGGCGTCGAGCGGGGGGCCCCATCGATACGCTCCGGCGGGAGGGCGGCCAAGCCGTAGGAGGTTGGGCAACCCCCGGTTGGAGAACGGCCTGGGATCGATCAACACCGACCTCGGACGGTGGATACCTGGACACGACGGTCTCGGACAGCTGGAAGGCGGCCTCGGCTTGATCTTGGCCGGCGGCGTCGTCGTGATCCTCCGGCGCCGGCGTCGGTCCTCCGGGCCGCGCTGAGCCGCCCATGAACACCATCAAACCGATGAACACCATCAAACCCGAGGGGACCGAACGCCTCCCGTGCCCTCACCAGTCACAACGGCTTCTCGCCCGTCCCGGCCCGACCGGCACCACTGGCGCCTCGAGACACTCAACACAGCTCCGCTCCCCAACTCACCCAGATAGCCTCGTTCAACACCAAAGCGTTACTGGCAGCCAATATCGAGTCACCCGGCCCCCTAATCCCGACCAGTGCCGTCGGGCCGCCCGGCATCGCTTCGCTCACCATCCGGGAGAACCTCGATGAGGTCGGATGGTGGCGCGGGACCGTCACCGACGGCAACAGAACCGTGCGACATCAGGCGCCCCAGCCCGGACAACCCAGTGTCGCCAGAGTTGCCGGGCACGCCGATTCTGCAGCAGCCGGTTCCGGCGCCCTGTACAACCTGACGGACCGCAGACCGGATGACACCCTCCAAATCGTCAACCTTAAGGGGCGCACCTCGGCCGGGACCTGGCCATAGCCAACCACGAGCGCGCCGCTATTGTCGACGTGCTCCACCGCTACGGCCGGCAACATCCCACCTACACCGTCACCATCCCCCAAGGCTGCCTCAACGCCACGGCGATCTCCGAGAAGCATTCGTCATCGCGGTCCGTCCGGCAGGGCCGGCCCGACATCCGGTGTGAACTGTCGAACCCGTTACAGAGGAGGACTTCTAATGCGCAGCGTGACCTATTCGATGGGCGTCTCTCTCGACGGCTACATCGTCGGGCCGGACGGCGCTTTCGACTGGACGGCGCCCGACGAGGAGGTCTTTCGCTTTGTCACCGACGGGATACGAGAGGTCGGTGTCCACCTGTTGGGACGACGGCTGTACGAAACGATGCTGTACTGGGAAACCGCCGACCAGGATCCATCGCTCGACGACTCAATGCTCGAGTGGGCCGCGATCTGGAAGCCGCTCCGAAAGGTGGTGTTCTCCACCACGCTGTCGGCGCCGCAGGGCAATGCCCGCCTAGCCTCCGCCGGCTTGACGGGGGAGATCGAGCGGTTGCGAGCCGAGCCGGGCGAGGGAGACATCGCGATTGGCGGCGCGACTCTCGCCGCCGAGGCCGCCGCCTTGGGTGTGATCGACGAGTACCGGGCCAGGGTCTACCCGGTGCTGGTTGGCGGTGGCATTCCGTTCTTTCCCCAGCGCGAGCGCCGGGTGGATCTCGAACTCGTCGAAACCCGCACCTTCAGCTCGGGAGTGGTCTACCTCCGCTACCGCGTGGCACGCTAGCCGGCGCCTCAGCCGAGCCTTGGTGGTCCGTCGCATACCTCATTCACGACACCGTCGGCTGGCAACAACAGACCCCTGGCCGGCACAACATTCGATGAGCCACCGACGGGAAGTGCGCCATTCCGCCCCCAGCTCGTCTCGCAGCTCCCGGGTGTCGGCAACGCTCAAGCTGCCGCATAAAGGGATCGGAGTGGAAGTCCGTCGTGGCACGTTCGATGTCGTAGTCGACGGTGAGCGTGTCGGATCGCTCGAAATGAACGACACGAACGAGATACCAATCGAAGCTAGACATCAGACCCTGCACGTCCGCAGACGGCCGAAACCTGAGCCGCACTCTGACCTTCGACGCGGCCGAGGGCCAGGTCGTCGCTTTCCGATGCACCGGAAAGAGGTTCTTGCCGATCTTTCTCGTGTCGTTCGTCGTGCCCCGCCTGGCGCTTTCGCTCCGTCCGGAGTAGCAGGGCTCCGTGGCTCTGATCCGGGTACCGTGGCCGGCGGCTGCGTGTTGTGTGAGCGACGCCTGAATACTGAGCGGTTATCGAATCCGTCCGCCCGAGGAGGGTCAAAGTTCGAGCGCCATTGACGTGTGGGGGCGAAGAGGAGCCAAGGTGCCTCAGCGCCAAAGACCACAAAGTGGGGCACTGAGGGGGGCTGTTGCCGCTCGGCTCGCGCCTGTCGGGATGTGTTGGAGACGACGAACACTCGCTCCCCCTCGCACCGACTCCGACTGCGACCTCACCCGGTGTTCTCGACGGCGGCCGGCTGCCCCATCGACCTCAGTCCCACCGATTCATTGGGGGCGATCCACGGTTGCTGGACCAACGCCGAGCTAAACGGCTCGCATGTCCTTGTGCTCCAAGACGCGGGGACGTCATGCCCGAAAGGCACGACAGCTATCTCGTGGAACCAGCACGGGCCCGCCGGTCCGACCGGACCCACTGGTCCCGCTGGCGCTACGGGTGCGACGGGAGCCACCGGACCGACTGGTCCCGCTGGCGCCACGGGTGCGACGGGAGCCGCCCGAGCGACTGGTCCGGCCGGACCGACAGGTGCCACTGGAGCCACAGGTCTGGCCGGGACCAACGGGAACACCGCGCTGAACGGGAGCGGGCCCCCGGCCGACACCTTGGGCAACGACGGAGACTTTAATCTCGACACCACGGCCGACGTCTTGTACGGGCCTAAGGCGGGGGGATCCTGGCCGTCCACCGGTATCAGCCTGGTCCGGGGAGAACGGCGCCCAGGGTATCCAGGGCCCGCAGGGTATGCAGGGCCCGCCAGGAGAGTCGGGCACCTCCGCTCTCTTCGGCAGCAACTCGGGTACCGCGACTCAGGGAATCGGAAACCCTGGGGCTACTTGCACCGTCGGCGAAGTCAGCCTCGTCGCCGGGGCGTGACACGTGGCCGGTCCCCGTGAGTACCAGGTGGCCGAGCTGGTCATGGTGAGGTACTGCGAGCGCCTGAGTTGGTGGGCGGTGGCTGCGTTGTGGTGGGTGTCCGGTTTGCTACGGGTTCGGTCAGCTGCGGGTTGCCGCCCCTCAGTGGTGGCGCGGTGGTTGGGTGGGTTGTTGGTGGCGTGAGGGTGCCGTGGGCGCCTCGCCGGTCGGAGATGGTGAAGTAGACGACGGATGTGCCGATGAGGGTGGCTCCGATGGTGGTGGTGGCGGTGGGTTTCTCTTCGAGGAGGACGACGGCGCTTAGGAGGCCGAAGACCGGGATGAGGTTGAGGACCACCGCGGCCCATCCGGCGTCGACTCGGGTGATGACGGTGTTGTAGAGGAGGAAGCTGATGGCGAAGCCGCCGATTCCGACTCCGATGGCTGTGATCCAGTAGCTGGGTGACGGCGTAACGTGGGGGTGTCCGTTGCCGGTTGACCATTTGAGTATGGCAGTGGGCAGCAACAGTGCCGTAGCCGTCGAAAATTGCCATGTGGTGAGCGACAGGGTGTCGGAGCCGTCGTCGAAGCGTTTGGCTGCGATGGTGTAGAGGCTGGCGGCCAGGATGCCGCCGGCGACGTAGAGGTCACCGATGCTGGCCGAGTGGTCATGTCCGGTGCCGGCGAGCACGGCGAGCCCGCTGAGGGCGAGCACGACAGCCACGATGATGGGGCGGGTGACGTTCTCGCCCAGCAGCAGGGCGGCCAGGACGACCACGAGGGCCGGCTCGAGTCCGGAGAGGATGGACCCGTTGATGGCGGTGGTTCGTGACAGTCCGCTGGTGTCGCCCAGGTAGGCCAGCGCCGGTTCGAGCAGTCCGAGTAGGAGCGGGAGCCGCCACGTTTGTGGTGGCCGGTACCCCCGTACCATAAGGACGGCCCACAGTGCGGCGGTGGCGGCGGTGATCTCTATGGTGAGCAGGGTGGTCGGGTCGAAGCCGCGCAGGGCGAATTTGGTTCCGGTGACGGCTGCGCCCCATAGGGCGGCAGCGGCCACGAGCGCGAGTAGCGGGCGGCGGTGGAGGGAGTGCACGTTCGGGCGTGCTGGGGTCAGTGAACCATGACGTTGCGGAATTGCCACGGGTCGGTGTCGTCGATGTCGTCGGGAAACAGCGGCGAGCGGGTCGACAGAGGCGTCCAGTCGGTGAAGTGCCCTTCTACCGGACCGAGGTAGGGCTGCTGGACTTCGAGGCAGCGCCGAAAATCCAGGTCGTCGGCTTCGACGATGCCGGCTTGGGGATGCTCGAGAGCCCACACCATGGCGGCCAGTACTGCGGATGTGACCTGCAGACCGGTGGCGTTTTGGTAGGGGGCGAGGGTACGGGTCTCCTCGATCGAGAGCCGCGACCCGTACCAGTAGGCGTTCGCTGGGTGCCCGTAGAGAAGGACGCCAAGCTCGTCGACGCCGTCCACGATCTCTGTTTCATCAAGAAGGTGATGGTGCTGCGGTGGCCTCCCCGCGTTCCCTAGCAGCTCGTGCCAGGAAAGGATGGCGTCGTCGGCCGGATGGTAGGCGTAGTGGCACGTCGGTCGGTATTTGACCGTGGCGCCGTCTCGCACGGTGAAGAAGTCGGCGATCGAGATGGACTCGTTGTGGGTCACGCACAGGCCGTACTGGGCGCCGGCGGTAGGGCACCAGGTTCGCACTCGGGTATCGGCGCCGGGTCGGGCCAGGAAGATGGACGGGGCGTCGGGGTCGCCGTGGTGGCAGGCTGAGGGTGGTAGCCATCGTTCGTGGGTGCCCCATCCGATCTCGCAGGGTTGCAGCCCTTCGGAGATGAACCCCTCGACCGACCAGGTGTTGACGAAGGTGCCTATGGGCTTGGGCCGACGGCTGCGCTGGGTGTCGCGCTCCGCGATATGGATCCCGGTCACCCCGCTGGCTCGCATCAGCTGCGCCCATTCGGCCCGGCTGGTCGGCTGCGAATGCTGAACTCCGACCTTGGCCGCCACGTCGAGCAGGGCCTGCTTGACCAACCACGACACCATCCCGGGGTTGGCCCCGCACGCCGACACCGCGGTCGGCCCGTCCGGGTGGGCGGCGCGCTCGGCCAGGAGGGTCTGGCGCAGGGCGTAGTTGGTGCGCGCTGAGAGCGGGGCGGCGGGGTCGTGGTAGAAGCCGGGCCAGGGCTCGATGACGGTGTCGACGTACAGGGCGTCGAGTTGGCGGCACAGCGACAGGATGGCCACCGACGATGTATCGACCGACAGGTTGACACAGAACGGCTGGCCGTGATCGCGGCGCAGAAGGGGAGTGAGCAGATCTCGGTAGTTGTCCGCGGTTACCGCCGCGGTGAGCTTGCGCACGCCGAGTTGGTCGAGCAGTCCGTCGTTGTCGGTGTCGGGTGCCACCACCACTATGCCCGCTGGTTCGACATCGAAGTGCCGCAGGATCAATGGCAGGGCGCCTCGGCCGATTGAGCCGAAGCCGATCATGACCACCGGGCCGGCCAGGCGCCCGTAGGTCTGGTACTCGGTCATGGCGTCACCACCGTTTCGTTGTCAGCGGACACAAAGAAGGTGCGCAGCGGGTCGAACCCGTTGAACCACACCGACGAATAGGAAGAGGTGTAGGCGCCGGTCGACATCAGATGGATCCGGTCACCGATCCGCAGATCGGATGGGAGCTGGTAGCCGGCCCTGTCGTAGAGGACATCCGCGCTGTCACACGACGGGCCGGCCACGACCACCGGCTCTGACGGTCCGTTCTTGCCCGGCGTTCTGATGGGGTACCGGATGGCCTCTTCGAGCGTCTCGGTTAGCCCGTTGAACATGCCGACATCCAGATAGACCCACCGTCGCCGGTCATCGCCGCCGCGGCGGGAGATCAGCACCACCTCGGTCTCGATCAGTCCGGCCTCGCCGACCAGGTAGCGTCCGGGTTCGATCAGGATCTGTCCGGAGAAAGAATGGCCCAGGTGGGTCTCCAGCGACCGCCGGATCGCTTCGCCGTAGGCGGCGATATCGGCCACGGGGTCGCGGTAGCGGCACGGCAACCCGCCTCCCAGGTTGACTCCGGCCGCCTCGAACCCCTCCTCCGCCATCTGCCCATACAGCCAGGCCGCCGTGGCCAGCGGTTGTTCCCACGCCGTGATATCCCGCTGCTGCGATCCCACGTGGAACGACACGCCAAAGCCGAGCCCGGCGTACGCCGCCTGGCGTAATAACGACAGCGCATCGGCCGGGCTGCACCCGAACTTCCGCGACAGCGGCCAGTCGGCCCCTCTCCCGTCGGTGCTGATACGCACATACACCGTGCTGCCCGGTGCTTGGCGAATCACCTTGTCGAGCTCGGCCCCGGCATCCACCGTGAACGTCCTGACCCCGCAGCGACTGGCGTAGGCGATGTCCTTCTCTTTCTTTATCGTGTTGCCGAACGCCAGGCGCGCCGGATCTATACCCAGGCTGAGGCATCGTTCGATCTCGCCTCGACTGGCCACATCAAAACTCGATCCGATATCGGCCAACCGCTCGAGGACCTCCGGCGCCGGATTGGCCTTCACCGCGAAAAGAACCCCAGAAACCGGCAGAACCTCGGTCAGCCGCAGGTAGCGAGCCTCGATCAGATCCAAATCGACGACGAGAAACGGCGTGACCAGACCCCGGTTATCCCGCAGGAACCGACCGATCGCCTCCGTCGGTCCGGTGGCGTCCAACCGACCGTGAACATCTGTTGCGCTCATCACACCGTGCCCCTTTCCATATACACCGGCCTCGCCGACAGCCTCTCCACCCTCCGCCGCCCAGGACCGCATGGCCTGGCCGGACCTAGGCCTGGCCCACGGTCCACGCTAAGAAGACCCTCTCGGCGGCCACCAGAAATACGACGGCAGCTACAGACGCGGTTCGGCTGGTTGACGAAACGCCCGGCCTGGGCAGTGCAGCGGAGACTCGGCGGCCGTTTCGCGGCTGCCATCGGCCCTTTGTCGCATGGCCCAGCGGCATTGTCGGTAGGTGCCGGACGGCAGTAAGCCGGCGTTGTGGAGGAAGTTGGCTCTGGTTTAGCTGCGATCGCCGGTGATGGCGGGGTTGCCGGTGGGGCCTACGGTGAGGCCGCGGCCCACGACGGGCTGGAAACGAGGGTAGAGGTTGAGGTTTCTCGTACCACCGGGGGGTAGCAGCCCCAAACGGGGCGTAAGCGGCGGTGATGCCAGCGAGGTCAGCAGGGCTGGGCTGGTCGACGCCCATGGCCTGGGCGACGGCTTGGCCGGACGGCAGGCCCAAGCTGAGCACCCCCTACTGTCGCCCGACCTGGTAGAAGAGCCCGGCGTGGGCGGTGTGGACTTCGACCGCGTGGCCACGGTCGTTTGTCGCGAGGGCGTTGGGGCGGCGGGTGTCGTACTGGGTGCTCTGCCCGGATGAAAGCACAATCTCCTCCCAGTGGTCGCCTGCAACTCGTCAGTCCACTATCGGCGCAATGGTGCGTGGCCGCATCGGGCAAATGCCCTATTTGGCGGGCGTCTCTGCGATGGGGGCCGAAAGGGTGCGATTGCTAACTCTGGTGCCCGTCGCCTAGGATGGGGTGTCCGGTTTGTGGAGATCGTCACAGAAGGGGCATGCGGCGGTGGGACGGGATCAGCGTTTCTGTGCCGCTGGGCGGGCGAATAGGTCTGGTCGGGGGTGACCAGTATCGCCGCGGGCGGAGGAGAGGGGGGCCGGCGTCTTGTCGGCCTGGCCAGCTACCAGGGCTACCGACCGGCCCGCCCGCCCCTCCTGCTCCAGCGTTCGCTGCAGGCCGCCCCTATCATCGGGCGCCAGGCTGAGTTGGCGGCGGTGTTGGAGCTGCTGGACGACCCATCGGTCCGCTTGGTCACCCTCACCGGGCGCGGCGGCGTCGGCAAAACCCGGTTGGCGTTGGAGGTGGGGTGGGCCCGCGACGCCGCTCGCCCGGGCTCGGTCTGTATGGCCTCGCTGGCCAATCTGCAGGAGCCGGAGCTGGTCCCGGCGGAGATCGCGTTCCAACTGGAGGTGCCAACACTGCCGGGACAACCGCTGGAAGCAGCCCTCATCCGCTGGCTGGGTCGCTTCCCGCTGGTACTGCTAGTCGACAACTTCGAGCACATCCTGGAGGCGGCCGAGCGCCTAACCGACTTACTCGATGCCTGCGAAGACTTAAAACTGCTGGTCACCAGCCAGGCTCCGTTGCGTTTGCGGCCCGAACGGGTGATCAGTATCGGGCCGCTCCCGGTGCCCCAGGCCGCCAGTGTCGATCTGACCACCATTGTCGATCAACCCGCCGTGGCCCTCTACTGCGACCGGGCCCGAGCGGTTGACTACCGATTCCGTCTCGACGCCGACAACGCCGGCGCCGTGGTAGCTCTGTGCCGTCAGCTCGAAGGGTTACCGCTGGCCATCGAGCTGGCGGCCGCCCGGGCCGCAACCGTGCCGGCCGCCGAGGTGTTGACGCGACTCCCCAGCCGCAGGCTGGATGTACTGCGTTCACCTCGACGCGACGCACCAACCAGACATCAGGACCTGCGCGCCGCCATCGGCTGGACCTACCAGCTGCTGTCTCTGGCGGAACAGGACCTTCT
Source organism: uncultured Actinomycetota bacterium (assembly GCA_963783945.1). GTDB lineage: Bacteria > Actinomycetota > Acidimicrobiia > Acidimicrobiales > Palsa-688 > CAWAPS01. The sequence continues at coordinate 780,988 of CAWAPS010000032.1, read as the reverse complement.
ACGACAGCTGTCAGTCGTTGGTGCTCCCTTCGAGGTTGACGACGCCGAAGCGCTCGCCGGAGACGAGTTCGCCGAAGTCCTGGATGGCCTGTCCACCCTTGTCGACCTGCACCTGGTGGACGGCGTGCCAGTAGGCGACATTGCCAGCTTCGAGCTCACACCGTCGATCCGTGACTTCGCTCGTGCCGAGCTAACCGCCGTCGGTGACCTCGCAGCGACAGAAGGGGCCTGGACCTCGTGGCTGGCCGGTCGAGCCCGGTCGGCCGCCAAGGGCTTGTACTCCCCCAACCCCGACTTTTGGTGGGACTGGCTGGAACGAGCTCACGACCGTCTGCTCGATGCCCTCCAGGTCTGCCTGGCCCGCCGTCGAGCCCATGAGGCGCTCGAACTTCTCGCCGCCCTGGCGCCCCAATGGGTCAACCGGGCGGTGGACCCGGCCTACCGCGAGTTGCTCGAACGCGCCATCGAGATGGCGGAACGGCAGGACAACATGACAGGCGCCCTGGCTCAGGCCTGGACATGGTCGGCGCTCCTTGGGCTGCGGGTGCGTGTGCTGAGACCAGACCGAGCCGACTTGCTGATGGAACGGCTCCGCCGGGCCGAAGCGCTGGTGCGGTTCCTCGGGGACGACGACCGGCTCTTGCACGTCCTGGATACCTGGACACGTGTGGTTCCGATGGGTGAGAACCCTCGGACGAAGGCGGCACTCTCCGAAGGGCTGGAGTTGGCCCAGCGGCTCGGCGCCACCAGCTGGCTGGCCCGCTTCGAGGTGCAGTGGGGACGGGCCCTCAGCGCAAGCGACTTCGATGCGTCCCTCGCCGCCGGCCTGTCTGGCCTGGCCCACGCCCGACAGGCCAATGACACTACCGCCGCGCTTGACGCGGCATCGCTGCTGCAAACGATGGCGTCTCTCTCTCCCGAGGCAGCCGCCGCCCTGCCACCGCCGCAGCAGCTGCTCGAGATGGCTCGCACCACCCACCAGACAGCTCTCGCTGCAGTGCTATTACCAACCTTCGCAGTACAGGCTTTGGCCGCTGGCGACGTCGCCGCAGCCGCCCGGTGGTGCCACCAGAGCCTGGAGCTTTTCGGTCTGCACCCCTCGTCCTTGCTCACCGCCCTGGCTGTGTTCTCGGCGGTCGAGATCGCGGTGGTCAAAGGTGATCACGAGCTGGCCGCACGCCTCCACGGCTGGCTCCTCGACTCCGAAGGGCTCCTGTACGCCATCATTCCGCCGCACTTCGCCACGTCCCACCAAGGTGCCATCACCGAACTTCGCCTCGCACTGGGCCCGGACACCTTCGCCACCTATGCCGCCGAAGGGGCCGCCCTCGCCTGGCCGTCGATCCTCCGGGAGTTGGACGCCTACCTGGCAAGCGTCGGGCTTCCCCAGCCGGCCCCGCCCGCCACGCTGGACAACGTTTGGACTCACAGAGACCAACACCGACTCACTGACCGGCAGGGCGAAGTGGTGAGGCTTCTTGCCGGCGGCTTGACCAACAAGGAGATCGCCCAAACCCTCGGCGTCACGCCGAAGACTGTCATGCACCACACCGTCGCGATCTATCAGAAGCTCGGCGTGCGTGGGCGTAGCGAAACGGTTGCGTGGGCGATCCGAACCGGAGTGGCTCTGGAACCGGGTTAACAGAAGCGACGAAGCCCCACCCCGGACTGATGGAGATGAACCACGTCCCATATGATGCCACACGGGTATGCGAAAGGCGGGACGAGGTGGAGTGCAGGTGAGGCTCAGCGTTCGCGGCCGGTGATCGACCAGGGGGTGAAGAAGGTGGTACTGCGGACGTCCGGGCGTATGCGCCTGGTTTGTGGGCTTTCGGTCGCCGCGCTGGCGGCGCTGATGGTGCCGGCGTGTAGCGGTTCATCCAAGGCATCGAGCAACGGTCACCAGACCGGTAACAGTGATAAGTCTCCATATCTGGTGGGGCTCGTGTGGTCGCGCACCGGTGCGGCCTCGGACACGTTCATGGGTGCGCTCAATGCCTTCCAGGCGAGGATTGACCTGCAGAACGCGGAGGGAGGGGTCAATGGGCACCCCATACGGGTGGATCAGGCCGATGATCAGACCTCCCCTACCGGCAACCTGACGGCTACCGAGTTCCTGATGGCCAAGAACCCATTGGTGATGGCCCAGGTGTCACCCCTGACATTTGCCTCGGCCAGGATCATGCACCAGGCGGGTATGCCGGTAGTCGGTCCAGGCACCGATGGACCGGAGTGGGGACAACAGCCCTACACCAACATGTTCAGCGTTGTTCAGGTGTCCCCCAATATGCCCGAGTACCAGGTGTCCAAGCAGGAATGGGGCGGTGCCAAGTCGCTCGCCGTATTCGGATATGGGACATCCCCAGCGTCAATCGAACTGGCGAAGGCGTTCGCCAAGGCGGCCCAGGTCGCCGGCTTGAGCGTCAATTACATAGATACGAGCCTTCCGTTCGGTACCGTCAATGTCACTCCGATCGCCTTGGCCATGAAGGAAAAGAAGATCGACGGTGTTTTCCTCCCGCTGGATGTCGCAACCAACTTGGCCATCTTCACCGCGGCTCGCCAAGAGGGCGTCAACCTCAAGACCGCTCTCTCGGGCACCGGATACGGCCAGACTCTCCTCGATCAACCGGCCAGCGTTCAGGCCGCTCAGGGCGTCACGTTTGCGGCACCCGGCGTCCCGGTCGAGTTGAAGACTCCCGCCACCTTGGCGTTCCAGAAGGCGCTCGCCACCTACGCCCACTTCACCGGAGTTCCAGGCTCCGACTACTACGCGGGCTGGGCGGTCGCCGACTTAGCCATCAGGGCCATCCAGGCCGGCGGATCTAACCCCACCCACCAGTCGATCATCACCAAGTTGCGCAAGGTGACGGTCTACACCGTCGGCGGCCTCCTGCCCACACCGACCAACTTCGCGGACTTCGGACAGGCTGCCAACCTGTCCTGTGCCTATTGGGGCGTCCTGCGGGGGACGAGCTTCGTGATTACCAACCACGGCCATCCCACCTGCACACACCTCTTGCGGTAATTGACGCGAACCTCCTCGAAGCGCAGACCGAGCGGCGCGGCAGGTCGCGCCAAAAGTAGCCCTGACCAGCATCGCAACGAGTACCGGCGACAAGCAGCTCTGCACCACCGCCCTCGATACCCTTTGTCGCCCGGCACGGCCGAAAGTAATCAGCCCCGCGAGCGTGCTCCTCCGGTGCCCCCCTGTCCCACCCCGCGGCGATGCTGGTGATGCTCGGCCGCTCCGGTTCGGCTGCCGAGCCGGCACAGAAACGCCGACCCCTCCCATCGCTGCCTGCCCGTGACAATCTCCACAAATGAGACATTGGCCTGCTAGCCGACCGGCACCAGAGCCCGAAATCGCATCCCCGGCACCGTGGCAGAGCCGCTCGCCCTATAGGGCATTTGCCCGATGCGGCCGGGCACGAACCCGCCGATACTCGACTGACGAGTTGTATGCGACCAGGAGCCGGAGGACCGTGGACGTGAGCCTAATGGGCAGGATTTACGCGCTGATCAGGGGACATTTCGGTCGCACTGCTGTGTTGAGCACGCGCCGGGTCGCGATCCCCCTGATCGCTTCAGTAGCAACCGCCTTGATGTTCGTCGCCTTAGCGCCAACGGCGCAGGCGGCCCAACCGCCGTCGCCGGCGTCGTTGGCCGTGTCGGGGTTGACGTCGGTGGCCGCGGGAACCCAGCAGACGGTGACGGTGAGGGAGTTGCTCTTCGGCTTTCCTAACGTGTTTTACCGTGGAACGGTCGTTCTGACCTCGACGGACGCCCAGGCGGCCCTGCCGGCGCGGTACACGTTCACGGCGGCGGATCATGGTGTCCACTCGTTTGCGGTGACACTGAAAACGAGCGGGTCGCAGACGGTGACCGCGACCGATGCCGCCGTCAGCGCGATCAAGGGGTCGCAGACGGTGACCGTCTCGGCGGCCGCCGCGAAGACACTTTCACTGAGCGGGCTGGGTAACCAGACCGCGGGGGCGTCGCAGAGCCCCGTACTCACCGTGCGCGATGCGTTCCATAACATCGCCACCGGTTATCGGGGCCAGGTCCACTTCTCCTCGACCGACGGCGTGGCGGGGCTCCCCACCAACTACCGCTTCACGGCCAGCGACGCCGGCACGCACACCTTCACGAAGGCGGTGATGTTGAAAACGGCAGGCGCGCAGACGGTGACCGCGACCGACACCGCGACGAGCACGCTCACGGCGTCCCAGACGGTTACCATCAGCCCCGGCCCGGCCGCCAGCCTCGGTCTTACCGGTCTCGCCAACGGCCCGGCCGGAGTCCCTCAGAGCCCCGTACTCACCGTGCGCGATGCGTTCCATAACGTCGCCACCGGCTATCGGGGTCGGGTCCACTTCACCTCGACCGACGGCCACGCCGTGCTCCCCGTCGACTACACGTTCACGGCCGGCGACGCCGGCACGCACACCTTCACGAACGCGGTGACGTTGAAAACGGCAGGCGCGCAGACCGTAACCGCCACCGACAGCGCTCACGGACTCGTGATCAGCTCCCCAAGCCTCACCATCACGCCCGCAGCCGCGCTGACACTGCGAGTGACCAATCTCGCCGGCGCAGTCGCGGGCACCCTGCAGTCTGCGATCGTGACCGCCTACGACGCCTACGGCAACGTCGCCGCCGGCTACCTCGGCACGGTCCACTTCACCTCGACCGACCTCAACGCGGTGCTCCCCGGCGACTACACGTTCACGGCCGCCGACGCCGGCACGCACACCTTCACGAACGAGGTGACGTTGATAACGGCAGCCGCGCAGACCGTGACCGCCACCGACGCCGCTCACGGACTCGTGGGCAGCTCCCCAAGCCTCACCATCACGCCGGCAGCCGCACAGACACTGCAAGTGACCGGTCCCGCCGACAAATCGGTGGTCGCGGGCACCCCGCAGTCTGCGACCGTGACCGCCTACGACGCCTACGGCAACGTCGCCGCCGGCTACCTCGGCACGGTCCACTTCACCTCGACCGACCTCAACGCGGTGCTCCCCGGCGACTACACGTTCACGGCCGCCGACGCCGGCACGCACACCTTCACGAACGAGGTGACGTTGATAACGGCAGCCGCGCAGGAGACGGTAGCCGTGACCGACACGGCGACAATCACGCTCGCGGCGTCCCAGACGGTTGCGGTCGGCCCGGCAGCCACCGTATCTATTAACGCGACCATAAATGAGTCAGCCGTGTCAGCGATCGACGGCCAGACCGTGGACTTCTCCGTGACGGTCAACGCTGTTGACCAGTACGGCAACAACGCGCCTCCGACGAGCCCGGTGAATCTCAACGTGACGAATAGTTTCACCGATCAATCGATCTTCGACCAGCCGGTCGACCTCGACAACGGGCCGGTCACGATGGGATTTCCCGTCCTAGTCACCGGGTCCGCGATCGAAATCGCCGCCTTCCCCGCGATGGACCCCTCGACCGGAATTCTCCTAACTGGATCCATCGTGGAAATGATTGCCGTTCAACCAACGGTTCAGCTCAACGTCACATCGATCAACCCGGACGGAACCTACATCGGCGCCCTTGATGTGCCCGACCTCACCGAGGGCCTGGTCCCGAGCAGCGTCATGTTCGATACCAACTCGGTAACAACGAGCGGTGGAATCACGAGTATTCCGATCACGGCTGAGACGACCGGCGGTGACGAGATTTCTGCGACGGCGATGCTAACCACCCCCCTAGACCCGAGCGGCACCCTTGTAGTCGGAAACCCGGGCCCGACTACCTCGCTCACCGTCACGAGCTGCCTAAATGGGACGCAGGGGGGACCCGCTAATGGAACCGCGGTGCCGTCAGGAGTTTCGTGCGAAAGCGGATTCTCTAATGTCACCGTCGACGTCCCGGTCACCCCGACCGTCATCTTGAGTAATCTCGAGACAGCAGCTCTCTTCGACGTGGCCAGCGTATTGTGTGTCGCGAAGGACGCGGCACCGGTAAATGGGTCGTGTGGTTCTTAGTGGAGGCCTCCGTTGAGTTCTTAACTCGAGCCGTCCTCGGGGGGACCCTTCCTGCCGTGAGCTCTGGTCGCGATCGATCCCTGGTCGCCTACCCGCTAGCCTTCTCGGCCTGAAGGGTGTTCGGCGAGGGCTGACCCTTCCGCTTTACGCCGCAGCCCCAGGACATACCGCCCTGAGGCTGCGGCGGACGGACCTACATCGTCGAAGCTGAGTTGCCCGGATTCGCCCACGTGGCAGGGGTAATTCGTTGACCGTACCGGTGGCGCGGGTGTGATTGATTTAGGCGATCATGGCGTAATCGTTCAGGGCGGGCTGGCGGGCTGTCGGCGGGCGGTCATTCCGCCCGTGGCAGGGTGGACCTTATGACGGGCAGGCCGGCGGGGTTGGCTTGGTGACCACGGGCCCATGGTGTGGCTCGGAGCTGTGCTCGCCCTGCGCTGGGGTGAGGTAGCGGGCTCACGGTGGAAAGCGTCGACTTCCTGCACGGCTCGATCGCGGTGACTAAGCGACTGGGCCGCGACCGGGATCTGTCGGACCCGAAGTCCCTGGGCGGACGTCGTACGTTGGCCGCTCCTCCGTGGTTGCTCGACGAGCTCGCCGCGCTGCTCGCCACCCGGATTGAGCGCGGCCGACCCCACCGCTCTGGTGTTTGCGAACCTGTCAGGCGGGCCGTTGAACTACTCGGCATGGCGGCGAGGGCGATTAGCGCGTGCGTGCGCAGCGGCTGGCCTTCCAGGGCTGCGCTTCCACGATCTGCGCTCGGTCGCGGCGTCGGCGAATGGTGGCCGCCGGTGTTGACGTGAAGACGCCCAGCGGCGGTTGGGGCCCGCCAATGTCACGCTGACGCTTCAGGTGTATGCCCGGGCGACTGCCGAGGCAGACGGCCGCGCCGCCGACCTCGTGGGGGAGCGGTTCCGTCCGTGGGATAAACGCGGGATGGTTCGCTGATCCTGGCGAAAAGCGCGGCACCCCCAACGGGATTCGAACCCGTGCTGCCGCCTTGAAAGGGCGTCGCGAGCAAACCAGCTGACCTGGGGATTTCCGGAGAAGCCCTGCTCAGACGGTGATATTCTGTGCCCTCACACGACCGCTCGCGACCGCCCCCGACCGTTATCGACTGCCCGTGATGGCACGATGATGGCACGCTGAGGGGCGTGCATCGCTAGTCAAAGACCTCGTCGTCGAGACTGTCGCCGCAATGCGGGGCTCTCAAGCGGGCGGGATGGGCGGACGAGCTCCAAGGGAGGGGACCCACTGAAGTGGGCATGGAGGCTGGCATGCGGCGCAAGACCGCCGACGCCCCGATGCCGGGGAGCTACGGCATCTCCGCAGGACCGTTGCCGTCTGTGTGGTGCGCCGCTTGGTCGCGATCCTGTTACTCGAATAGCTTGGCCACTGCGCCCAGACCATCGTCGTCCTGAAAAACCTCAGGGTTCGGATAGGTCCGCCTTCCGATCAATAGAGAGACTGATCGCAGCTGACTGCGGCGATAGGGCTGAACACATGACGCTCCTCGACTGCCGGACCTGACCTCGCTTGGTGTGCTCGCCGAGCCCCAGCGCCGATTGACACTCGGAAGGGCCGGAGCTTGGACTGCACTGACCGCGCCCGATGATCGGATCGACATCGTGCCGACGTTGCTCGGACCGGCCATACCTTGTCAACATGCGGAAGTTTTCCGTCCTCGCCACCACCGTGAGCTGATCAACCTGGATGCTCAACTACCGAAGAAGAATGACGGCCCATCCTCGGCCCTTGTACACCGCAAACATGTCACGTGCCGCGGGGGGTCACCCCGTCGCGGAACCTGGAGGATGCCTGGGACCGGCCACCGGGCTGCGCGTTCTGGGACGGGCTGGCCCTGGACCAACCCACGCCGAGCGCAGGTTCGGAGCTCGTCCGGTTGAGCCCTTCGGGGCTTCGAGCCCGTCATTCTGCGCCTTCGGCAACGGTCGAACCAGAGCGATGTTCGGGCTGCATGTTCGCTCAGCGGTAGTGCGCAAGGCTAAGTGAAATGGGCGTGGATATGTCCTCTCTGACGACCGTCGGAGCCAGGAGCGGGTCGCTTTCTCGGATGAGATCTTCTGCTACTGCCGAGCTGCGGAGATATTCCCCCTTACGGGTCGGCCGGCGAGGATCGTAGGGATAGTTATAGCTCAGCGTATTGTTGCGGAGCAGATGTCCTTAAAACGTCGGGCACGCCTATCGGCGGCCTGCTCGTTGCTGTACTCCACCACCATGATCGTTGCCCCTTTGATAGCTATAACGTCAATATAGTAGTCGCCGAATGAGTCCGCTTTTGTCCCTGTCAGCATTACGGATTTCGGTATCGAGCTCTAAGACTCCCCGTCGTTGGTGACAAACTCGCAGCCTGAACGTCTCCGGCAACCTGCGGTTCGAACCCAGAAGCGTCTGCTGGCGAAGCGAAAGTCGAACAACGTCGATTCGATCGCCTCACCCGTAGTGTTACTGACATATGTGACGTCGTAGCCATGCAGGAAATGGGTGCTTACCGGGTCGCCCCATAAGCTATCGAAGTCACTGGACGTGATCGGTCCATTCTGGGCACCTTGACCCGTGAGAAGCTGATACCCATCTGGTGGAGGTAGCACATAGGACGGCGTGATGCTGTTCGGGGTCGCTGATGACGACGGTGCAACCGACGACACTGACGAAGGAGGCGCCGCGCTCTGTGCTATTCCGGTTGTTCCCTGCGACGCCCAAGAGGACTGTCAACAAGACGGCCCCGATGATGCCGACGGTACCGAGGACGATACCGGCTATGGCTAAGCCTCGGCCCCGCTGCCCGCCGCCCGAGCGGTCGATTTGTTTTCGCCCCACCAGCCCGAAGATCGAGCGCGAGTATCGAGCCAAGTCCGTAGATCCACAAGATGCCTAGAACAAGCGGCGCGATCGGCGGGTCCATTGGTGCCAGGTAACGGCGCTGGGTACCCGCTTGGCCCGTACGGCGGCGGGTATCCGGCCCCCTGATAAGGGGGAGTCGGAGGGCTCGGCGGGTATCCGGCCCCCTGATAGGGGGAGGCGGAGGACTTGGAGGGTAGCCGGCCCCCTGATAGGGGGGAGGCGGAGCGTATGTCGGATCGGCTACCCCCGAAGACGGAGGGACGTTTGGCTCTGTCCCCGCCTCCTCCGGTCCAGACGGACCGACCAGCGCCACCGGTGGGCCGGATGGCACGCCGGGCTCACCGAAGGGCGCTCCGCACGTCGGACAGAACGTCCACGAAGGGCTTACTTCATGACCGTTGGCGCAGGTAGCCATTCTTCGTTCTCCTAACCACCTCACTCGCCTTCGATGCGGCGTCAAGTGGTCCTGGACGCGATCATAGGTCTGGTCGTTCGACTGTGCAGGGAGTAGCTGCGGGCTGGCGGGTTCGAATCTCTTCACCAGACTCGGCGGTTCATGGTGTGACGCCTTTTTGGGCTTAACGACCGCTGGGACGCCGGTCGCAACACTGCCGTTAGAGTCGCCTCGAGGCCACGACACAGACGGACCATGTCTCCGCCAGTTGACCGACGCTCGGAACACGATCGCACGGGCTTACGTGCCTAGATTTCAGCTGTTCGTTCTGGTAATGCCTTTGGTCGCGAGCGCTGTGATGGAATCGCTTCCAGTAGACGTGCCTTGCCCGTAGTTGAATGAGTTGCACACGAGATCGATGCGATCGCCGGCCGTCGTAACCTTCCATGTGTCAGTGATAGTCGCCGTCCCGTAGATCCCGCCAGGACTGCCGTTCCCGGCGGTGCCGAAAACTCCGTCGTTGGTAGAGATTCCTAGGCTGGCCGGAACCGTAGCGCAAACGATTTGGTCGTTGCCGGAGATCACTGCTGGAACTGTCGCCGTGACGAGGTAGGTCCCAGCGGGCAGCGGCGGTGTCTGAACCACAACCGTAGGGTCGGATTGAGGCCCTAAGACCACGTTTTGGCTGGTCAATGTTCCCTGGTACACGTAGCCGGGCTTGAATTTTCCCGCCGTTGCTGAGGAGGGCGAGGCCTGAGCGGGAAGTTCGGTGAAGAGTCCGGCGGCGAGCAAGCAACCGGCGACGACGCCGACGCCTAGGGCAGTCTTGTGTCTCATTGTGGTCCTCCCACAGTCAGCCGTCTCCGACACCGGAGACGAGTCGTTATCGGGTGGCATTGGGGCGCCGGGCCGTCCACGTCTTGTGCGCCCGCTCGAGCTTCCCGGTCCGTGCGCAAGCGGGGAACTGAGATGCTCACGATGCCAGGTCGTGCACGCCGGCGCATCGGGGAAACCCCCATATTTCGTGGCGCGTGATGGGGGTGAGCTGACCTGCCTCTCGCTGGCGACTCTGTCCGGCGAGTATGGTCCATCACGTGGCGACGAGTGGAGTTGGTTGCCGCGCCGAATTCCCGTGGGCCGAAAGCGGCGAGATCGATCCGTTGAAACCGCTGTTAGCTATTTTTTCGAGCAAGGGGGAATATGAGTGTCTCCCAGCTAACGTCGTGTGGTGGCGGGGGCGGCGTCGGAGATGTTGGGGCGGGGCGGCAAGACCGTGGTGGCCGCGGCGTCGGGGATGAGTCGCAACACGGTGATCAAGGCCGAGGCCGAGGTGGTGGCAGGGATCGAGCCGTCGGCTCGGTTGCGGCCCCCGGGCGGTGGCGACAAGCCGCTGGTGGACAAGCAGCCCGGCCTGTTGGAGGCACTCGATGATCTGGTGCACCCTGACACCCGGGGTAACCCGATGTCGTTGTTGCGTTGGACGTCGAAGTCGTCGACCAAGCTGGCCGAGGATCTGGTGCGCCAAGGTTTCGAGGTGTCGGGCCGCACAGTCCTGCGGCTGTTGCACCGTCTCGGCTACTCGTTGCAGGCTAACGCCAAGGTCACGGAGGGCCGTCAGCATCCCGACCGCGACGCCCAGTTCCGCTATCTGGCCGACATGGCCCAAGGGTTCATCGACGACGACCAACCGGCGATCAGCGTGGACACCAAGAAAAAGGAGTTGATCGGCCAGTTCGCTAACGGCGGCGCCGAGTGGGCGCCCGTGGGCGAACCGGAGCGAGTCGGCGTGCACGACTTCGCTGATCGGGCTCTGGGCGAGTTCGCCAAGGCCATCCCTTATGGGATCTACGACCTGTCCAACGACGAGGGATGGGTCAATGTCGGCGACGTCGCGGACACCGCCGAGTTCGCGGTCAACGCCATCCGGAGCCTGGTGGTATCAGATGGGCCGAGCTCGCTTCCCCGACGCGGCACGGCTGTTGATCACCGCCGATGCCGGAGGCTCCAACGGATATCGGGTCCGGGCCTGGAAGGTCGAACTGGCCCGCCTGGCGGCCGAGACCGGTCTGCGCATCACGGTGTGCCACTATCCGCCCGGCACGTCGAAGTGGAACCGGATCGAGCACCGCATGTTCAGCTTCATCACCATGAACTGGCGGGGCCGGCCCCTCACCACCGTGCGCACCATCATCGAACTGATCTCGGCCACGAGCACCACCACTGGCCTCAGCATCCAAGCCGCCTACGACCCGGGCTGGTATGCCACCGGCGTCAAAATCACCGACAAACAACTCGCCGCCGTACCCCTCCACCCCCACGACTTCCACGGCGAATGGAACTACACCATCGACGCTCAATCAATCCCGGCGTGAGCCCTACGCGAGCTATGGGTCGCCCACCGGCACAGCAACGGCGTCCACCTGAGTTCAACGAGATGGCCGTGAGGTGGGCGCAAGAATTTGACGTCGACCTGGGTGGCCCACACCTCGGGCCTGTCCCTTGAAGTCGCCAAGCAGCTCGAAGTCTGGGTCGAGTCGGGCCGGGCGACCATGCCGCTATGCGTCGAGCGCCGTTGCTAATCACTCGCTCGTCGAGTCGACGATCTCCGCGATCAATCTCGGTGGCCGCAGCGCACCTGCAAGTCGCGTGCAATATCCGATCCACCGTCATTGGCATGCTCGTCGAGGCTCTGTTGCGTTGGCGGTCGCTTCGCCGCGGTGAGCTGCGGGTCCCCCCGGGGAAGTCAGATGGCTCGGGCGAGTTCGCCGAAGGCGGCTGCGACGCGGAGACGGCTGTGTCGGGCTTCGAGCCCGAGTTCATAGTGGCCGCGCCGCAGGTTCTGGATGAAGGCATGACCTCCGATGATTGTCCTCGCTGACCGAAAAGTCTTCAGGCCGCGCATCGGCCGCAGGCGAGCCTTGAGTTTCCCATGGTCACATTCCATCCGGTTGTTCGCGTACTGCTCGGTGTCATGCACAGCCGCCGGTAGGAGCTCAGCGATGACCGCAGCAAGAGCCGGTGCGCGGTCGGTAGTGACCTCCTCCGGGTCTTCCTGGACCGCCAGCATCCGGACAAAGAACCTTCGTGCAGCGGCGATATCCCGCCGGACCGACACGACAACGTCGATCACCTGGCCGTGCTCATCGACCGCCCGGTACACGTAGCGCCACACCCCAGCGACTTTCACATACGTCTCGTCGACAAACCAGCGGACACCGGCTGTGTGTCGGCACGGGCCGGCGGCCTCGACGGCCAGCGGGGTGAAGTGGCGGACCCAACGGTACAGCGTGACATGGTCGACCTCGATTCCACGCTCGCCCAGCAGCTCCTCGAGATCCCGGTACGACAGCCCGAAGCGCAGATACCAGCGGACCGCCAGCAAGATCACATCAGACGGGAACCTGTACCCCGCGAAGGCCGATCTTTCGACTTCGACCAGGTAGCAGTGACGACGGGTTCTCATGCCAACAGCCTCACGCCACCCAGCCCGACCAGGCAATGCAACAGAGCCCTTCGTGGCACGTAGGTGGCACGTCGTACCGTCTCGACGTCCAAGCCTAGTCCTCAGCTCAACAAAATGTCCCCCTGACCAGGTCTTTCACGGGGCACCCCCAACGGGATTCGAACCCGTGCTGCCGCCTTGAAAGGGCGGTGTCCTAGGCCGCTAGACGATGGGGGCAGGGCAATACAGCCTAGCGTGGGCGCCGGAAGTCGAGCGAAGGCAACAGACGTCTTGTCGACCAGGCCGATCGTCGGAGTGCCCTCCGGCCCACCAGTGGGTGTCAGCGGACCTCGATGGCTGGCGACACCCCGGTGAAGGCGTGTAGCGAACCGTCGGCGGTGCGGGCATCGCCGTGGTAGCACACTCGATACAGGCCAGGCTCGGTCTCAGCGGGCACGTCCCAGGTCACGGTGACACGCGAAGAACGCCGGCCCACGCGGGCCCAGCGGAACTTGGTCGACCAGTCGTGGTCGTCGGCGACCGTACGCCAGCGCGTCTCCGTGTCGTCCGGGGTCAGATCCGGTCGGCCACCCGCGTGCTGAAGCTCCACATACGTCCCGCCCCGCCGCAGGTTGTTGTTGGGATGGGCCCCGACGAAGTCGACCCGGACATGGTCCCCGGACGAACAGATCGCCGGCGGAGGATGGACGACGTCACCAAATTCGCGCCCCGGCCACGGCTCATCGACGGCCGCCGTGCGCCGGGCCCTTCCCGGCCGCGGCACCGGCAGCCTTGCCGGCGACCCACTCTGCCGGATTCCCCGTTCCGCTCCGCCGTTCACTTTCCTCCGCCGCCTCGCTGGAGATGGGGTGGCGGGCGGCACCTGGCGACCGTCGCGCATCGCCTCGGCCAGCTCGGCCGCTACCTGCTGGAGCGCCGGTAGCTCCCACCGGCCGAACAGAGTGCTGCCTCCCTCGTAGCGTTGAGCGTCGTACTCCTCGGGTGTAGTGATGTAGTGGATGTAGTCATTGCTGTAGCCGGCGGCGAGGACGTCCTGGATGTCGGCGCCCACGATGGCCGCTACCGTCCGCCGCAGCCGCAGGCCGGCGACGATGGTCGGCTCCCCGGGGATGCCCAGCAGGTAGAGGTGGCCTATGCGAAGAAGCTGCACCGGGACTCGCGTTTGAGCCAGGTTCACGAACCGGTTCAGCAGGTCGCCTCCGAACATGAGGCCTTTGGGGGACTGGATGGAGCGCAAGCGAGGCGACAGCCGGTATAGGACGTCTCGGGACCACGCGTCCCACACCGGGTTCTTGCCTTGGCGGAACCACCGGTAGCCCGGGCCCTCGTCTGTGCCCGCGAAGACGGCCGCCCCCGCCGTGGGCGCGCCGGTCCGGTGCTCGAGCCCGTCACCGCAGAACTGAGGGCGCACGACCTGATCGGACATGTCGACGTAAACCAGCCTGAAGTCCACCCCGCCTCCGAGTGGTACACCGGCTTGGGTCGCAAGCGTTGCCGCGGCGTCGGCTTGACGCAGCCCGATGATCCGGGTGTTCTCGAACTCATCCGTGGTGGGGCCGCGGCCCCGCCCGCACTCGAGATTGGGGGACATGTCGCCGGAATTCGTCTGGGCGAACGCCGTGATCAGGTCTGGCCTCCTGCCGCCCGGGCATCCGGGGCCGCCTGAGTGTCTCTCCCACCAGTAGGCGGCATAACCCTTGTTGTCTCCGCTGATCAGGGTGTTGCGATTGGTCAGGCTCGTGCCGTGAGTGGCGAACCAGTTGATGGCACCGACCACGGACCCGGCGCGCTTTACGTGCAACAGCGTCGTCTGAGGGTCGATGCCCAGGGGAAAGAACGCCCGCTCCGGTTCGGGGTTCCGGGCGAATGCCTGAGGAGACCGGTTGGTGCTGGCGTCGAGGAGCTGCCCGTGAGCAACGACGAGGGTGGCCGGGGCCATGTCAGCATGGGCCCGCTCGACGGCTTCCACTATGCCTTCGACGATGGCGCCGAAGGTCAGCGGGCGGAACCCTCCGGTATTCGAGTTGTAGAGGAAGTGACCGGAGTAGCCACCGGGCCCGCAGTGGGTGTGGGTGACGGTGAGCATGGCGTTTGAGGCGGTGTAAAGAGATCCGAACCGGACGGACAGGCGGCGGAGCACCTCGTCATGGACGCTCTGGAACATCAATGGCAGATCGCAGACCACTATGAGGACCCGGCCGGCCGAGCCGCTCTCCCCGGCTGCGCCCGCATCTGCCAGTACATAGGCCCGGGCCCATAGCCGCTGGTGAATGCCGTCCGAGACCTGGTCGCGTTTGCCGTACCCGAGCATTCCGCATTCGGCCGCTTCACCTGTGATGTCGGCCATCCCTCGGCCGGCCACGTAGGCGGCGTCAGCCATGGCGGTCCGGCGAGGCGGGTGAACGCTCCGACCCTGCCGATCCGGACGGACCGGAAGAAGTCGATGAGGCTACCCGCCGCAGGGGTGGGACCGGCGACATCAGGTCCCACGTCGTCCCGTCCGGAGAGTCCCGAACCTCGATGCCCCCGGCGATCAATGAGTCCCGGACCCGGTCGGCGTCCTCGTATCGGCGGGAGCGACGGGCCGCATCGCGTTCCAGGAGGAGGGCGTCGACGAAGCCCCCTACGATCTCTCGAGGATCCCGCGCTCCCGTCTTCGCCAGCTCGCCCAGGCGGACAACCATGCGCCGGATGGCCGCCCGCCCCCGGTCACCGGCGTCGGATTGGGTGGTATCGCCCGACCAGGCCACCAGCGTGTCGTCGAGCTCTAACACGGCGCGCACGGCGTCGTCCACGTCCCTGTGGTCGATCGCGGCATCGAACTCCTGCTCCAACCGACGGATCTCGGAATGCAGGGCCGTCGGCTGGCGCCCGCCACCTGACCCTCCGCCGGACGCAACCGAATCCGGCGCCGCGTGTGGCCCTTTTCCCTCGTCTCCGACCGCGAGGTCGCGGAGCGCTCCGATCGGAAGCGTTTCACCTGATCCGACCACGGCCGAGGCCCCTCGACGCCGCACGGTCAGAACCCCGTTACCGACCACCGAGGCGGTCCCGGCGTCAAGGTCGAGTATGCATCCGGTGTGCTCGTCCACCCCGAGGACCCAACCGTCGGGCCCCATCTGCTCTTCCAGCAGGGCCAGCCGGCGCTCCCCGAGATAGCAGAAGCGGGTGTCGTGGTTGCCGCCTTCGGCGTTGTCGTAGTGCGGTATCACCGCGACGTCCGGCCCGAGCCAGTCTTCGACCAGGTCCAGTCCGGAGGCCCAGGCCGGATCGACCCCCACCTTGTAGATCTCGTAGACCGGAACGGTGTATCGGCCCAGCGTCAGGGCGGCCGCGCTGGCGAACACCACGCACCCGTCGCCGGCGATCTTGTCGGCCAAAAGCTGGGGGACGTCGGTACCCACCCACTGGCCAAGGGCGTAGGTCGGGCTGCCGGGACCGGCGAACGCCCAGCGGGCCTGGGCCAGCCGGGCCAACGACGCCTCCCAACGCAGCGAATCGGCACTGTCGCGCTGGCGCAGCTCGGCCACCTCCACGGCCCGGCCGACGCTGACCGCGAAGTACTCGACGGCGCGTGCCGAGATGTCGTCGGCGTTGGTCTGGAAGCCGTACGGGGTGTCAAGCAGCACCGCCGGCGCCGGTCCGAGTCGGTCGAAGAGCATCCGGTGGGTTTTGATCATGGTCGGCGCCGTCTCCCCCGATCCCATGATGACAAGCAGCCCGGTCATGCGGAGAAAGGGCCCGGCCCGCTCGCCTCGTGTATCAGCCGCGCCACCAGATCAGGATGCTGGGCGTGCAGGTCGTGGTCACCCTGGATCCATCGCGTCGACGACCGCTCGAGCCCCTTGGCCGCCTGGGACACCTCGTCGCGCTTGCCGGTCATCCACCTTTGGTTGGAAGCGTCTTCGGCCATGAGCAGAAGCACGGGAATCTTCACCAGGTCGTACCGATCAGCCGGCCGGTGCTCCCATAACCGGCGGAGGATCTGCATGTGGTTCTGACGTGACAGCCACGGCCGGATCGTCCCGTCCGCCAGCACCTCCACGTTGGCGAGGGTGCCCGAGATCCCCGACTCGGGCCAGTCGGGATGATGGTTCCTGAGCAGGCGTTCGAAGTCAGCCGCTTTGGTGCCGGCGAACGAGGGAGGCGCGAGCGCTGCCTCGCATGTGGGCCAGTCGGCGAAGCGCGCGGCCAGCTCAATGGTTCCCCCGTCTACGAATACGAGCCCTCTGGCCACATCCGGGTGGCGGGCCCCCAGTTCGAGGACCAGGTTGGCCCCCCAGCTCTGGCCGGCTATCAGAGGGCGGCGACCCTCCCACCCCAGACCGGCGACAACCGCTAGCAGGTCAGAGGTCAGAGTGCCGAAGTCGTAGCCGTCATCAGGCTTGGTCGACCGCCCGTGACCTCTCTGATCGACGGACGCCACCGGGTGGCCGGACGCCGTCAGGCGTTGGGCCACGCCATCCCACAGCCGAGCATTCGAGGCCAGGCCGTGGACCATCAGGACGGGAATGCCATCTCCGTCCGGGTCACCTGTGAAAACGTTCAGCTCGACCCCGTCTTCGACCGGGATCCGTCGTGATTCCACCGGACTTCAGGCGTGCTGGTCAGGCCCGGCGGTCATCGGGGTGATGGCGATGATCACCCGCTTGTCCCGTACCATGGCGGCCCGGTAGTCGGCCCAGTCGGGGTGCTCGCCTTGGATCTGGCGGTACAGGTCGACCAGCGGTTCCATCGCCTCGGGCAGCGAGACGATCTCGGCCGTGCCGCTCACCGTCACCCACGGTCCGTAGAAAGTGTCCTGGAACGCGCACAGAGTGGCGCGCGGGTCGTGCCGGAGGTGGCGGACCTTGAACGCCGGTTCACGGCTCGAAATCACCACGCGATCCTGATCGTCGACCCCGTGGACGACGGGAGACGGCGCCAGCTCGCCATCGCGCTTGCGGGTGATGATCACGGACCTGTGGTTGGACCGCAGGTAATCGAGGGCATGGCTGACATCCATAACTCAAGTCTGGCCGGAAAGCGCCTCTATCGCTTCCCCCAGCACGTAAGTCAGCCAGCGGTACACCGCTTCCTCGGTCGTCTCCGGCCCCGGACTCTGGTCGTCCTCGCTGACGTCGAGATAGGTGCCGAGGATCAGCCGGATGCTGTTGATCGCTCCGGCCCAACCGAGGAGCTGCTCTTCGGTGAGGGTCTTGGCGTCGGCCGTGCTGACCACGAGGTCGAACTCCTGGCGGTGCCGTTCCACCAGGTCGTCCTGCATGAGCCGCCGGTACTCCTCTTGGTGCTCCTTGAACGCCTCGTCGCTGTCGCTGTACGCCGGAGGGAACAACCGCTTGACCACCGGCTGGTCCGGATCTTCGAGGAGGCTGGTGAACTGGGGAACCAGCTGGCGGAGTATCGCTCGGTCCTCGTCGCTCAGGTTCAACACGAAGTCGCCCGTTCGGCGGTCCCGGCGGATGAGCCGGCGGGCGAAGAGCGGGCTCAGCTGTCGTGCTCCATGGTGGCCCAGAGTCCGTGCTCGTGCAGCCGGAACACGTCGAGCTCGGCCTTCTCCCGGGGTCCGTGCGAGACGACCGCCTTCCCCTTGAGATGGACGTCGAGCATCAGCTTGTGGGCTTTCTCACGGCTGTACCCGAACAGCTTCTGGAAGACGAAGGCGACATAGGACATGAGGTTGATGGGGTCGTTCCAGACGATCACCTTCCATGGGAGGTCGGGACTCACGACCTGGCTCAGGTCGGGTTCTTCGACTTCTACCGGCGCGGCGGACGGCATTTCGTCACGTGGCCCGGTCGAGGACGGGCAGGGCGATGGGCGAGGCGGCGGAGTCCGGCGCGGCGGCCGGTTGGACCCGGGTCCAGAGGCCCATGTGGAAGCGTAGAGCGGCGATCACCAGCAGGCTGGCCCCGGCGACGTGCAAAGCGACCACGCCGACCGGGTCACCATTGAAGTACTGCGTGTAGCCGACGGCGGCCTGAGCGATGACGGCCGCCAACAGGATCTGGGCCCGGCGGATCACGGCGCGAGGCGCCCCCGCCCGGGCCACGCTCCACAGCAGCACCAGCGTCACGGCCAGGAAGACCTCGGCGGCGCTGCCGTGCAACCGGGCCACTGACTGCAGCCGGAAGTCGAAGCGGTGCACGGTCGGATCCCCCCCGTGGGGGCCGGTCGAGGTCACGATGGTCCCGAGCGTCACCACTACCGCCAGCGTGACGATCATCAGGCGGGACAGGTTCACCTGGACCCGACTCACCAGAGCAGCGTTCGAGGTGGGACCAGGGCCGGTATCGGGCAGGGCAGCCCGGTAATGGAGCACGACCGCGTCGGCCAGGAAGACCATGGCTAGCAAGAAGTGGGCCATCACCCACCCCGGGGCCAGCTTGTGCTCGACCGTCAAGCCGCCGACCACGACCTCGGCCAGCAGGCCCACGACCAGGCCAACGGACAGCCACGTCAGATCGCGCCGTCGGGGGGTTCTTCGCCGCGCCGCCAGCAACGCTCCCAGCGAGGCGAAGGTCACCGCGGCGTTGATCAACCGGTTCCCGAACTCGATCCAGGCGTGGTACTGCAGGGGCGCCACCACACTTGTCCGGGTGCACGCCGGCCAATCGGGGCAGCCCAACCCGGAGCCGGTAAGGCGCACGGCGGCGCCGGAGAATATGGTGAGCGCCAGCGCCCAGACCGCGATGGCGGCGACTACCCGGAAGGCGGCGGGGGTTAACCGCCATGAGCACCAGGTACGCCAGATGCGCCCGGGCAACCGGTTCAAGGGGGCGCGGCTCGGCGAGGCGGGGTCCATCGGCCCATATCGTAGGACCGCGGGAGCTGCCGTCCCACCCGACGTCGCCGCGGCAGCGCTTTGTTGGGATCGCCGGTCTTGCCGTAGTGTCATGGGCCGATGTCTGTCGCGGCCACCTCGACAACCCCGGCTGGTCCGGGGGGGATCTCAGTGGGGCGGCGTCTCGGCGGTTTCGTCGCCCTGACGAAGCCCCGGATCATCGAGCTGCTGCTCGTCACCACCCTGCCGACGATGGTGGTGGCATCGCGGGGCCTGCCCCGTTGGAGCCTCGTTCTGGCCACTCTGGCGGGAGGCACCCTCGCAGCCGGCGGGGCCAACGCGGCCAACATGGTCGTCGACCGCGACATCGATGCGGTGATGCGCCGCACCCGCAACCGCCCCCTCGTGACCGGGGTGGTCACCCCGGCCCAGGCCCTGGCGTTCGCCATAGGCCTCGAAGTGCTGGCACTCGCCCTGTTGTGGACCACCGTCAATCCGCTGTCGGCGGTGCTTTCGGTCTCCGCCATGCTCTTCTACGTCTTCGTGTACACCCTGTGGCTTAAGCGGACGTCCCGCCAGAACATCGTGATCGGGGGGGCGGCGGGGGCGGTTCCCGTCCTCGTCGGGTGGGCTGCGGTGCGGGACAGCGTCGGGTGGGCGCCGTTGGTCCTCTTCGCCTTGATGTTCGTGTGGACGCCGCCACATTTCTGGGCGCTCGCCATCCGCTACCGCGATGACTACCGATCGGTTGACGTGCCGATGATGCCGGTCGTGACCACTTTCGAGCGCACCGCGGCGCAGATCCTGGTCTACTCGGTGCTGGTCGCCGCGGTCTCCCTGGTATTCGCCTGGACCGCCGGCATGGGACCGCTTTACTGGGTGAGCGCCGTGGTGCTGGGCGTGGTGTTCTGCGCCATGGCCTATCGCCTGTGGCGTAGACCGACTGAGGCGGAGGCCATGCGACTGTTCCATTGGTCGATCACCTACGTCACTCTGCTGTTCACCGCCATGGCCGTTGACCAGCTGATCTTCCACTAAGCGCAGGCATTAAGCGCCTAGTCCCAGCGAAACGCCCAGGCCGCGGCCAGCGGTGCGGCCAGCGCCCATACCGCCAGCACCACCCACGCCCGGACGGGCACCGAACCCCCGGCACTGAGCGCTCCGTGCAGAACGTCGGACAGCGCCCCTGCGGGGAGGCCCTCGGCGACGGTGCGCAGAGGTCCGGGAAGCTTCGACAGGGGAAAGACCATCCCGCCGAGGAGCAGGAGCAGCAGGTACAGGGCGTTGGCCGCGGCGAGAGTCAACTCGGCTCGCAAGGTGCCGGCCATCAGCAGGCCGATCCCGGCGAAGGCCAGAGTGGCGAGCACGACAGCAGGCACAGCCAGCCCGGCCGAGCCCCCGGGATTCCACCCGAGGAGCAGGGCGATGACCACGATGAGCGCCACCTGGACGATCTCCACTGCCGCCACGCTGGCGATTTTGGCCCCGAGCAGTCGGGGCCGGCCGAGAGGAGTCGCACCCAGCCGGCGCAGCACCCCGTACTGGCGCTCGAAACCGGTCGCGATTCCCAGGCTCACCATGGCCGTCGACATGACTGCCAGCGCCAGCATGCCGGGGGCCAGAAAATCCACCGGGTGGGTCACCCCGGGCGGCTTCGGCAGCACATCGACGAGCGAGAAGAAGACCAGCAGGCCCAGGGGAATGGCCAGATTGAGAAGGACGGAATCGCCCCGACGCGCGGTCAGGCGCAGCTCCGTCGATGCCTGGGCGGTCAACGCCCGCATCAGGTTTTTCCCTCGCCGGCCGTCAGCCTGAGGAAAACATCCTCCAATCGTTGTCCTCCAGCCTGCAGGTCGGACAAAGGCTGGTCGCGCCGGGCCAGCCATGCCGTGAGGGCCGCCACGTTGGCCGGGCTCGGCGGGGCATCGACCAGGTAGCGGCCGGGCTGCTCCTCTCGAACCGAGGCGCCCAGTGCCGCGCCCATGCCTGATGTGTCCAGGCCGGGGCGGGCCGAGAAGCGGATCTGCTGACCGCCCGAGCCCGGACCCGTCGTGAGCTCGGCCGCCGTGCCCGAGGCGACGACGCGGCCGTGGTCCACGATGACGATCCGGTCCGCCATTCTCTCCGCCTCTTCCAGCTCGTGGGTGGTCAAGACGACACAGACGTTGGCGGCGCGCAGGGCGGCTACTTCTTCCCGTATGACCCGCCGCCCCTGGGGGTCGACACCGGCCGTCGGCTCGTCGAGAAACACCACTGCCGGCCGCCCCACCAGCGCCAGGGCCAGTGATAGCCGCTGCTGTTCGCCGCCGGACAGCCGGCGCCAGGGGGTGCGGGTTACCTCCGCCAGGCCGAGGCGGTCGATCAGCTCCGCCGGGTCCCGGGGGTCGTCGTAGTAGCGGGCAAACAACCTGACCGCCTCGCCGGGGCCCATAGCCGGGTAGATCCCGCCTCGCTGGAGCATCACCCCGACCCGTCGGGTGAGTTCCCGATGGTCGTCCGGGCGCCGCGGGTCGAGGCCGAGGACCCGAAGAACTCCTCGGGCCTGTGGCCGGTACCCCTCGAGGGCTTCGACCGTACTGGTCTTCCCCGCCCCGTTTCGGCCGAGAAGGGCGACGACCTCGCCCGCCCCGGCCGCCAGGTCCAGGCCGTCCACCGCCGTCAGATCTCCATACCGGACCACGAGTCCTAACACTTCGATGGCGGGGGTGTCGCCGCTGGGCACGCCGCCCGAAGGTACCCGGTCTCATACCGCGGGAGGACGCAGGATGGTCCCCGAGCCGCCCGAAATCTCACCAAACACTACGGAACGACGATAGAGGTCGATGACCTGAGATTCGTTGGCGGGTGTCAGCACGGCCGGCCGAAGTCGCTAGCCTTCCGTGATCCCCGACGGAGAGGAACAGCCGGTATGCGCCTCCATCGACCCGCCGCTTTCACCCCGATACTTCGCGTGCCCGGCCGTCATAGCTCCGGTCTCAGGGGACCGCGACAACCTTGGTTGAGCACCACGAAGGGCCGTCCCGCGGCAACCCGCTGGTGTGGTTGGTCCGCCACGGGGAGACAGAGTGGAGCCGGACCGGCCGCCATACCAGCCGCACCGAGGTGGATCTCACCCCGGCCGGCGAGGCGGAGGCCCGTTCCCTGCAGCCGGCGTTGGCCGGGGCCGGCCTGGACCTGGTCCTCTGCAGTCCTCGACTGCGGGCCCGGCGGACGGCGGAGATCGCGGGGTTGGTCCCGTTCGTGGTGTGGGAGGACCTGCGGGAGTGGGACTACGGCGATCTGGAAGGATTGACGACCGCCGACATCCAGGAGCGCCTACCGGGGTGGAGCATCTGGACCGGGCCGTGGCCGGGCGGGGAGTCGGCCGGCGACGTGGCGGCCCGGGCCGACCGGGTGATCGAAAATGTCCTGGCATCCGGGGCGGAGAGAGTGGGCCTGGTGGGCCACGGCCACTTCAGCCGGGTGGTGGCCGCCCGGTGGGTGGCCGAAGACGTCTCGGTCGGCCGCTGGCTCGATCTGGATACCGGCACGGTGAGCCAGCTCGGGTGGTATCGCAGCTCGCCGGTTCTCTGCTGCTGGAACGCGCGCGCCGCATCGAAGGTTTAGCGGTCAGCCAGGATTACGGGGTGACCACCAACCCGTCGCCGGCGCCTCCCCGGTGCTACGTCCACGACGAGCGGCTTGCCGGCTCGGTGTGCCGGCGGTGCGGCAAGCCGATCTGCCCGGACTGCATGCACGAGGCTCCGGTGGGCTGGCAGTGCACCAGCTGTCTGAAGCAGGGCGCCCGCAATTCACCGACGAAGCGGGTCAGGGCGAGAACGCCGGGCCGGCTCGGCAACACCCGCCCCACCCCCGTTGTCATCGCCCTGATCGTGATCAACGTCGGGGTGTTCATATGGGAGGAGACCGATCTCTCCAGCATCGAGAGGCGCTTCGGTATGTGGCCCAACGGGGTGCACTACCTGCACCAGTGGTATCGGCTGATCACCTCGGCGTTCTTGCACGCCAGCTTCGAGCACATCGCCCTCAACATGCTCACCCTGCTTATCGTCGGTCCCCCGGTCGAGGCCGAGATCGGGCCGGTGCGCTTCGCCGCGCTGTACCTGGTGGCGGCGCTCGGCGGTTCGGTCGGCTCGTACCTTCTGAGCCCGGCTGCGGTGCTCGGCGTCGGGGCTTCGGGGGCCATCTTCGGCGTCATGGGCGCGTATTTCGTGCTGGCCCGACGGCGGGGATGGGACACCTCGACCATCCTCGCCCTGATCATCGTCAACCTGGTGCTCGGTTTCGCCGTGAGCGGCATCGACTGGCGGGCCCACTTGGGCGGGCTGGTAACCGGGGGGGCCGTAGCCTACGGCCTGTCGCGTTCGCAGGAGCACCGAAGGACTGGTGGGTGGGGCGGCGCCGGAGGGCGCACCGCCGCCCTGGCTCTCACAGATGCAGCGGTCTTCGCCGTCGCGGTGGCGATTCTCGGGCTTCTCGCCCTCCTGCCGCCAGGCCATGTGAACCTCTGACCGGAGGCCGTGATCCGGGCTGCCCGTCCGGGCTTGGGTGTTGTCTAGGCTCCGGGGTCATGGCAGCTGAGTCAGCCATCCCGGTCCGATGACCGAAGCCGGCGGCGGATTGGTCCCCGTGGCGGAGGACGGAGGGCCCCGGGAGCTCCACGGCCGGCAACTCGCCGCCGTGTTCACCGGGCTCATGCTGGTCATGCTGATGGCGGCCCTGGACTCCACGATCGTGGCCACCGCCCTTCCGACGGTCGCCCGTGACCTAGGCGGGCTCGACCACATCTCCTGGGTGACGACGGCGTACCTGCTGGCGCAGACAGTCGTGACCCCGCTCTACGGGAAGCTGGGCGACCTTTTCGGGCGGCGGATCGTGCTGCAGAGCGGGTTGGTCATTTTTCTCATCGGGTCTGCGCTGTGCGGGCTGAGCCGCAGCTTCCCCGAGCTCATCGCCTTCCGGGCGGTGCAGGGCCTGGGTGGTGGCGGTTTGATGGTGAGCGCCCAGGCCGGGATCGGGGACATCGTCTCACCTCGCGATCGGGGTCGCTACCAGGGTTTGTTCGGCGCTGTCTTCGGTGTGGCCACCGTCATCGGCCCGCTCATAGGAGGGGCGCTCACCACCGGCCTGTCGTGGCGCTGGATCTTCTACATCAACCTCCCCATAGGCGTGGTCGCAGTGTTCGTACTGGCCGCCACCTACCCGGCTACCAAGGCCCGGTCCCACCCGACCATCGACTACGTCGGTACCGCCCTGCTCTCGGTGGGTCTGGCCGCCCTGGTGCTTATGGTGAGCCTGGGGGGAACGACCTACCCGTGGGCATCGGCGGAGATCGTCGGCCTGGGAGCCGTCACCGTGGTGGCTCTGGTGGCCTTCATGGTCGTGGAGCGCCGGGCTGCAGAGCCCGTGTTGCCCCCCCACCTCTTCGCTAACCGGGTATTCACCAGCTCGGGGGTGGTGGCTCTCCTCCTCGGGTTTGCCATGTTCGGGGCTATCACATTTCTGCCCCTCTACTTCCAAGTGGTGCGTGGTGCGTCACCCACCGTCTCCGGCCTCGAAATACTGCCGCTCATGGCTGGCTTGCTCATCACATCGACGATTGGTGGACAGATCGTGTCGCGGACGGGCAGGTACCGGGTGTTCCCGGTCGTCGGTACCGCGGTCATGTCTGTCGGTATCTTCCTCCTGTCCCGCCTGACGCCCCACACCTCGACCCTCGAAGCGTCGCTGTACATGTTCATCACTGGTGCGGGCATCGGTCTGGTGATGCAGGTCCTCGTGGTGGCAGTACAGAACTCCGTCGACTATTCGGACCTCGGGGTGGCGACTTCGGGCAACACCCTCTTGCGCAATGTGGGCAGCTCGGTCGGAACCGCGGTCATCGGCACCATATTTGCCACGGAGCTCGCAACCAATCTCAGTCACGCCTTTCCCAACTCCTCACAGCTCATCCGCAGCACCCGCACCCTGAGTTCCGCCGCCCTGGCCGAGCTGCCGCCAGGCGTGCGAGCCACCGTCCTCGACTCCTACTCGCAAGCCTTGAACACCGCGTTCCGGGTGGCTGCCTTCGTTTCGATAGTGGCCTTCGTCGCCTCCTGGTTCATCAAAGAGCTGCCGATGCGGACCACCGTCACCGCGGAAGGGATCGGCGAGGCGTTCGGCTCCCCCCGTCCACCGAGTTCGCTGGGCGAGATCGCCCGGGCGCTCAGCGTCCTGGTAGGCCGCGACAAGATGATCGAATACCTGGGGCGCCTGGCCAAGGAGTCGGGTGTGGACATCCCGTTGTCGAGCTGCTGGGTACTGGTGCAGATCCGCCGGGACCCCGGACTTGACCGCGAGGAGCTGATCGAGAGAGCTCGAATCCAGAACATCCCGTCCGACGTGGCGGAGGCCGCGATTCGGGATGTGACCGAGCGGAACCTGGCGAGCGCCGAACTCGAGCTGACACCCGCGGGGGCAGAAATAGCCGACCGGATGACTACCGCCGTACGCGATCGGCTCGAGGGCCTCCTTCGGGGCTGGTCCCCCGAACAATATCCCGACCTGGTCCGACTCCTGGATCAGTTCGCCAACGAGATCGTCACCGACCCGAAGGCGGTGTCGACGGCATCTGCAGGCGCGATCGGGCCTTGACTGCCACGGCTGCAACCCGGCAGGGGCGGCGGCGGTGAGCACCGGCGCCGCGAATTCGCCCTCCCCCTTGGCCTTCCCGCCTCGACCGCCCGGTACGTGGCGGGTGGCCACGTGGAACCTGTGGTGGCATTTCGGGACGGAGTCCGCCGCCCGGTTGCATGGGATCGAGTCGGCTCTGCGGGCGATCCAGGCCGACGTGATTTGTCTGCAGGAGGTGTACAGCGACCGCACCGGGGTCAACGACGCCGAGTACCTCGGTGCCGCGCTCGGACATCAGGTCCTCAGCGCCGCGCATGATCCGCACGCCGAATCGAACCTTGGCAATGCCCTGCTTTCGACCTGGCCGGTCGCGAACCGGGGAGAGGATCCGCTCCCGGATGCCCCGGGCCGGGAGGGTCACCGTCGCGCCTTGTGGGGTCGCCTGTCGGCCCCGTTCGGCGAGCTCGCCGTGATCTGTACCCACCTGGCCTATCGCTTCGATGAATCCGAGGTTCGCCAAACCCAGATCCGGGCCGTCGCCGAGCTAGCCGCCGGTTTGCGGGCCGATCCGTCGGAGGCCCCGCCGGTCGTTCTTTGCGGTGACCTCAACGCCGTTCCCGACAGCGACGAGATCCGCCTCCTCACCGGACGTAGCGCGCCGACTGTCCCGGGGCTGGTGTTCAACGACTGCTGGCCCCAGGTGCGCGATGACCCTGGGCACACCTGGGTCAGGCGTAACGCCCATCTCGTCGACAGCGTCTGGCCCGAGCGGCGGCTCGACTACGTCCTCGTCTCGTGGCCCCGCCCGGCGCCTCTGGGCAACCCGGTTCAAGCCTTTCTGATCGGCGACGGGCCCACCAATGGGGTGTGGCCGAGTGACCACCTCGGGGTGGCGGTGGACCTTCGCTACCGTTGAGGGGATCAAGGCGAAGCGTTGTGAGGAGCGGTGAAAAAAAGTTGCCGGCGGGCGATGACTGTCCGCCGGTGAGGCCGTCTCATCTCACGACACGATCACGACGGGAGCCGCCCATGACGACCAGGACCTCACCACCGAACGGAGTGCCGGGTTGGGCCGACCTCTGGACGTGCGACGTCCAGGGCGGTGGCCGCTCGGACGAGGCCCACTTCCGTTTGCGGGGGAACAATGGCTGAGCTGTCGATCTCCGTATCACGTGACATTCCGGCGCCGGCCGGCCGCATCTTCTCCGTCCTGGCCCGCCCCACCGCTCATCCCGACGTGGACGGAACCGGGATGTTGCGGACGGCACCGGACGACGTGGTCATCTCGAAGGCCGGCGACGTCTTCGCCATGAACATGTTCAACGACGAGATGGGCGACTACGTCATGGAGAACCGCGTGGTCGAGTTCGAGCCGGACCGGCGCATCGTGTGGGAACCGGTCATGCGTTCGATCGACAAACCCGAGTTCCAGTCCGACGTCGGCGAGCCGGCGCATCACCAGTGGGGATGGCAGCTCGAGCCGTTGGACGCCGGCCGCACCCGGGTCACCGAGTTCTTCGACTGCAGCCGTTCACCTGATTGGCTGCAGAAGGCGGTCAAAGGGGGCGAGCAGTGGCGGCCCGGGATCGAAGCCAGCCTGGAGAACATCGAGAGGCTGGTCTCCCGGTCCTGAGCGGTTCGCACCGCCACCGATCTGCGGCGTGCCGTTATCGCGGGGCTCGCGTCCCCTCAGAGGGCTGAGTTGTCCACGATCTCGGCGATTTCGACGAACTCAATCGTCGGTGCCACACCGTAGAGTCCAGTCACTCGCTCTCGTAGTTCATCGGAGAAGAAACGGTCGGCCGCTTCCTGGGTCTCCCACACGTAGAAGTTCGTCGCCCGCTGATGCTTCTGGTCAAACGTGAAGAACTTGAAGCGCAGGCCGGCCATGCCTTCGAACATTCCTCGAGCGTTCTGGGCCACGGCGACAACCCGAGCACGATCAAAGTCGCCGTCGTAGTTGAAGGTGACAGTTGCACCGATCACGGACGCCTCCCTCCTCGGTGGAGCGGACAGTCCCGCCCCGTGGACGCCGAGACTACTCACCCTCCGCCATCGGGTTCGTAGCCGGGAGCCTGGTTGTTTGGTGAGCGAAACCGCCGTCATCCTTCGAGGAATCGCAGCACCGCCAGCACTCTTCGGTGGTCGGTGGACGTGGCGGGTAGGTCCAGCTTTACGAATATGTTGGCCACGTGCTTCCCTACAGCACCCTCGGAGATGACCAGACTGGCGGCGATGGCCGAGTTGGTTCGCCCTTCGGCCATGAGTGCAAGCACTTCTCGCTCCCGGCCGCTCAGTCCGGCCAGGGTATCGATGCGGCGAGAGGCGCCCATGAGCTGGGTCACCACCTCGGTGTCAAGGGCCGTGCCACCCGACGCGACCCGCACCAAGGCTTCTACGAAGTCGGCGACATCGGCGACCCTGTCTTTGAGCAGGTAGCCGATCCCGGCCGCGCCCCCAGCGAGCAGTTCGGCGGCGTAGCGGGTTTCGACGTATTGCGAGAACACCAGGATCCCTACACCGGGGTGACTTCGACGGAGCGTGATGGCAGCTCGCAGCCCCTCATCGGTAAATGTTGGCGGCATGCGGATATCGACCACCGCTACATCGGGGGGATCGGCAGCTACCGCCTGCTCGAGGCTGGCGGCATCGTTGACGGCCCGGAGCACGGCGAATCCTCTGTCAGTCAGAAGCTGTACCAACCCGTCCCGCAGGATCGCGGAGTCCTCGGCTATCACCACCCGGATTGCGTCGGCGGCGGCCATGCTCAGGAGAGAGAGGGCAGGTCGACGGTTACGGCGGTCGGCCCGCCCTGGGGGCTGGCGATGCTGAGGTGCCCATCGACGGTGCGGACGCGGTCGGCGAGCCCGGCCAGTCCGCTCGAGGATGAGCTGACGCGGTTGACCGCGGCACCGCCCCGCCCGTTGTCTCGCACCACGATCCGCAGCCAGGGGCCGTGCTGGGCGCAGCTCAGCGAGGCTCGGGACGCTTGGGCGTGCTGGGCGACGTTGGCGAGCAGCTCGGCGGCGCAGAAGTAGCAGATGGTCTCGATGGCGGGGCTGGGCCGGGACTGGATCGACACCGTCACCGAGGTCGGCACCGGGCTGCGCGCCGCCAAGGTGGAGAGGGCGTTTTCCAGGCCGGTGTCGAGCGCCGGAGGGTGGATACCTCGGGCTAGGTCGCGGAGGTCAGTTATGGCTTCCTTGGCCCCGCGGTGAGCCTCGTCGACCAAGCGCCGGATGGCCTCGAAGTCGCCGGTTCGGTCCTCGGAGGCGATGTGATCCAGTTTTTCCTTGGCCTGACCGAGCCGCATCGCCAGAGCGACCAACTGGGCCTGGGTACCGTCGTGGAGGTTACGCTCGATACGTCGGAGGGTCTCGGTGGCGGCGTCGAGGGTTTTGGATCTCGACTCCTCCAGGCTCTTCACCCGTGTCGACACGGCGTCTGGGCCGAGCAGGAGGTGCATCATCCGCCGGTCGAGGTGGACGACCAGCCTCATCGTCCACGGAGCGACGAAAAGGAACACGACCCCGGTGACGAAGACCTCCACGTGGGGGCCAAGCGTGGGTGCGGGCCCGCCGTTGTAGTGAGGGCCGACGAGTCGGGCGAAGGGACCGAACCTCGCCGTCCCGGTGGCACCTGTCAGAGGCGAGGCGATATCCAGCAACGCCTCCAGCCAGATGCTCAGTGCGAACCACACGCCGAAAATGGTGAGCGGCACCTTGCCTACGAAGTAGCCGACCGTCTGCCAGGCGACCCGGTCGCTCAGGGACGCCCGCAACCACCCGAAGAACCCCGGACGGGCGCTGAACGGCTCGGGCTCGGACATGTCTTCGCCCAGCATTCGCCGGGCGAGCCCCCGTTGCCAACGGCCGAGCCCGCGGGCGGCCCGCAGGCCGCCAGCGAGAATCACGACGCCGACAAACACAACCGTGAGCACCAGGCCGGCGAGCCCCACCACCCCGAGGGCGAACACCCCGGCACAAGCCAGGGCGGAACTGGCGAGGAAGAACCCCAGCTCCGCCCAACTCCGCCTGTGGAACGGCTCCCTAACGATCAGCTGGGCCAGCCGCTTGGCCTGTTCGGCTCGCTCCTCCGGGATCCGAATCTCCACCCAGCCCTCCTACGGCGCCGACCTCTTTCAAGTGTCTCGCTTGACGAACAGCACGGCGCCGGCAGCCAGGGCGATTGCAGCATAGATAGCCATCAGCAACAACCCTATGGCCGGCGAGAGCGGTTGGACTGTCCCTCCCGGCCCTTGGTTCACGGTGGACATGATCGAGTTGGTGAGAATGTTGGTCGGCACGTATCGCAGGTCGGGTTGGGATATGCCGCGCAGCACGAGCGGAAGCACGAACACGACGCCGACAAAAGCAGCGATGGCCGCCGCGGAGTTGCGAAAGATCAGCCCGAAACCGAACGACATCAGGGCCATGAGCGCGATGAACAGGCCGGTCATGAGCACGGCCCGGAGGGCGCCGGGAGACCCCAGGGTCGCCGACGGAGCACCGCCTCCAGACAGGATGGCCTGGCCGAGAAAGAACGAGACGAAGCTGAGCAGCTCACAGAAGAGCACAGTGGCCGCGGCGGTGACGCCGATCTTGGCGCCCAGCAGGATGGGCCGCCTCGGAGTGGCGGCCAGCGTCGTACGGATGGTGCCGCTCGCGTACTCGCCGGTGATCAGCAACGCTCCGAACACGCCGCCGGTCAAACCGGCAACGATCAGGCCGGTCAGGGCCTCTTGGGTAGGGTCGAAGCCGCTGTAGAAGCCGGGACCGTGGTGCAAGGCGGCATTGGTTACCAGCCCTGTCACCAACAGGCCGGCCACGACGGTAAGGCCGAGCGTGATGGCCGTCGATCGCAGGGTCACGATCTTTACGACCTCGGACTTGACCACGTTCTTTAGCCGGTAGTGCCCAAGCGGGGCGGTCTGGATGGCGTGGGTCATCTGGGTCACTCCTTCTTGCCGGCAGCCGCGCCGGTCATCGTTGACGGGCGGTACTCCACCTCGTCCTGGGTCAGCTCCATGAACGCGTCCTCCAAAGACGCCGCGATCGGCATCAGTCCATGAACCCGCAGGCCGTCCCGGGCTGCCACTTCGCCGATCTCCGGGGCAGTCAGGCCCTCGACAGTCAGCGACCCACCGTCGCCGGCGCCAACCCTGGCTCCCGCCGCGGTGAGCGCCGATGTAAACGGGGCCACATCGGGAGTTGCCAGCCTGACCGCTCCGGGGCCGCTTCTGGCCACGAAGTCGGCCACACTGGTTTCGGCGATCAGCCGGCCCCGGCCAATCACAACCAGACGGTCGGCGGTCAGTGACATCTCGCTGATCAGATGGCTGGACACCAGTACCGTCCGGCCCTCCGCAGCCAGGCCCCGAAGGAAGTTACGGACCCAGCGGATTCCCTCCGGGTCGAGACCGTTGACCGGCTCGTCAAACAGCAATACGCCCGGGTCACCCAACAGGGTCGCCGCTATGCCAAGCCGCTGACTCATACCGAGCGAGAACTTCCCCGCCCGGCGACCGGCGACAGAGCTCAGTCCGACCTGGTCTAGGACCTCATCGACCCGGCGGACCGGGATGTCATTGGTGAGGGCCAACCACCGCAGGTGGTTGCGGGCGGTTCGAGCCGGGTGGAACGCTTTCGCGTCCAGCAGGCCGCCGACCTCCCGTGACGGCCACGCCAAGTCGGAATAAGCCTGGCCGCCGATCAGGACCGACCCTGAGTCGGGGACGTCGAGGCCCATGATCATGCGCATCGTCGTCGACTTGCCTGAACCGTTCGGCCCCAGGAACCCGGTGACCAGCCCGGGCGGGACCTCGAAAGTCAGGTTGTCCACAGCTGTCGTACCGCCGTATCGCTTGGTCAATGAGTGTGCTGTGATCATCACCAGAAACGGTAAGGTTTCGCGCCCTTCGGCGGAATACCGCTAGTGGGCGTCTTTTGTCTCGGCCTGGCACCACCTCAGTGGGTGGGGTTAGCCCCACCCGGGCCCGACCAGCGGGTCCCCACGGCCACCGCCCCACCAGGTCCTCTGCCTCGATCGCGCTCGCCTGCATTTCGTCGGGCCTCGTCCTTAGCGGCAATCTGCAGTCCACCGTCCCGTTCCTTGCGGTTCGCGCCGCCCGGAGTTGGCCAGGTGCCCGATGCAGGCGGGCCAAACCTCTCCCCCCAGGCAGCTCAGTGACGTCAGGTGCCGACGATCCGCTGGGCTGCTTCTGTGATGTGGCCGGCTGAGATCCCGGCTGCTTCCATTAGCTCTTGAGGCGTCCCGGAACCGGGGAGGTCTTTGACCGCCAGGTGGGTTATGAGCGCCGGGTGCCCGGCGTCGCTCAAGGCTTCGAGCACGGCGCCCCCGATTCCGCCCGCCGGGTAGTGGTCTTCGACGACCACCAGGCGGTCCCCCGTCGCCGCCGCAGCCGCCAGGAGCGTGTCCGTATCAATGGGTTTCAACGAGTACAGATCAATGACCCGGGCCGTAATCCCGTCGCTCGCCAGCCGGTCGGCCGCGACCAGACAGCTGTGCAGGGTTACGCCCGCGCCTATCAGCGTCACCTGGTCGCGGGCGCTGGACCGGACCACCTTGGCGCCGCCGATCGGAAAGACCTCGTCCGGTCCGTACAGCACCGGGTAGGCGCCCCGGGTGGTGCGCATGTATACGACGCCTTCGCGGTTTGCCATCTCCTGCACCAGGAACGCCGCACTGGTGGCGTCGCTCGGGTACAACACGGTCGAGCCGTGGACAGCCCGCATCATGGCCAGATCCTCCAGAGCCATCTGCGACGGGCCGTCCGCGCCAATCTCGACCCCGGCGTGCGACCCACACAGCCGAATGTTCGCAGTCGAGATCGCAGACATCCGAATGAAGTCATAGGCGCGGGTCAGAAAGGCGGCAAAGGTGGCAGCGAATGGGATGTATCCGCGTACGGAGAAGCCGACCGCGGCCGCGACCAGTTGCTGCTCTGCGATGAACATCTCGAAGTAGCGTTCGGGATACGCCTTGGCGAACTCCTCGGCGTGGGTGGAGTTGCCCACTTCGCCATCGAGGGCGACCACGTTGGCCCGGGCGCCAACCGCGGCCAGCGACTGGCCGAACGCCAGTCGGGTCGCCACCTTGGCACCCAACTCGTAACGCGGCAGTTTGACCTCACCGCTCGGCCGGACCCGGGGCGACCCGGCTTTGGGCCGCGGTCCCCGGACAGTGAGATGGCGTTCACCTCCCAGCTCGATGATGGCCCGCTCGGCCATCTCCGCCGGAAGCGCCCGGCCGTGCCAGCCCTCTCGGTCCTCGACTTCGTCGACCCCGCGGCCCTTGCGGGTGCGGGCCAGGATCACGGTGGGCCGATCCCCGCCGGCCGCGTCGCCGAGGGCCTTCTCGATCTCACCGAAGTCGTGGCCGTCGACGGAGATGGGCCGGCATCCGAACCCCTCGACCCTGCGGGCGTACCCTTCCAGGTCCCAGCCCAGCTCGGTCGGGCCTCGTTGACCGAGCCGGTTGACGTCGACAATCGCGGTCAGATTGTCCAGCCGATAATGGGACGCCTTGTCGAACGCCTCCCATATCGACCCCTCCGCCATCTCGCTGTCGCCACACAGCACCCACACCCGGAACGGGAGCTCGTCCAGATACCGGCCGGCCAGAGCCACCCCCACCCCATCCGGCAGCCCCTGACCGAGGGAGCCGGTGGCCACATCCACCCACGGGAGCAACGGGGTGGGGTGGCCCTCGAGGCGCGAACCGAACCGCCGGTATCCGGTCATCAATTCCTCGTCCGTGATGGCGCCGGCGGCCTTGAACATCGAGTACAGCAAGGGCGACGCATGACCCTTGGAAAAGATCAGATGGTCGTTGGCCGGGTCGTCCGGGCGGTCCCAGTCATAGCGGAAATGGCGGGCCAGCAGCACCGCCATCACGTCGGCCGCGGACATACTCGATGTCGGATGACCCGACCCGGCCGCGGTGCTGCAGCGGATCGAGTCCACTCGCAGCTGCTGAGCCAGCTCCCGAACGTCAGCCGAAGTCTGATCGGTCATGGCGGTCTCCTTCTCGTTCCCGGCGAGCCGTGTCCCGTTCGCCACCAGCAATGGACCGGACGGGGCGACAGGCCGTCGAGGCAGCGTAGCTAGTTCCGGCCCGGCGCCTTCCATCCGGCCCGGGGGGTTCGCGCCCACCCGCTTTCATGTCTGTGCGCTCGAGCCGCTGGGAGCTGGAGGTGGGCCGGCCGGATGCGATCAGCATGCTGGCGCTGAAATGACGCAGGGTGTGCAGCGAGACACGGCTGACGCCGGCCGCTTTGCCGAGGGCGGCGAAGCTGTGGCTCAGCCCGGCGGGCTTGATCGGCGCCCGGCCCGATGGATCAAGGGTGAACGCGTACCCGTCGTCTGCGACGTCGGCGCCGGCATCCAAAGCCCAACGCTCCACCCGATGCCTGTGGGCCCGCAGAACCGCCACTGCTACGCTAACTCCAGCTACAAAAGTGCTGGTAACAGTGCCAGGGCCGCTAGCTCATCTGGTAGAGCAGGGGACTTTTAATCCCAAGGTGCAGGGTTCGAGGCCCTGGCGGCCCACCCGCAGCGAACACGTCACGGGCGAGTTTTACCCGTTCGAGCCCGCCGCCGCGGCGCCCGTATGCAGCCGAGGCCGAGGCCTGCGGGCGACCTGCGCCGGCTGGTCGGCCATCAGGTACGCGTCGAGGAGTCGCATCTCGCGCTCCATCTTCCGGCTCCGGCGAAGGCGGACCGCCAGCCGGTGGGTGGCCGCCTCTCGCTCCAACTCCGACCGATGGTCGCCGGCCATTGCCGTGATCGTCCAGGTGTTGGTCATGCCCGCGAACGTACGGACCGATGCGGACAGTTTCCGTCCGCAATCCCGGACTATCTTCGACGGCGAGTGCCGGATTCCGCATCTCGTCTCCTGCGCCTGCTGGGTCTCCTGCAACGTCGCCCGGCATGGAGCGGTCCTGAGCTGTCAGCCGCGCTCGGCGTGGACGCCCGTACCGTTCGTCGCGACGTCGAGCGGCTTCGCAACCTGGGCTACCAGGTAGACGCCAGCCCCGGGACCGGCGGGGGGTACCGCCTGGGGGTCGGCGCTCAGGTCCCGCCGCTACTCCTCGACGACGAGGAGGCGACGGCAGTTGCAGTGGTGCTCGGGGTGATGGCCAGTGTGGCCGTGCCGGGGGTGGAGAGGGGAGCGCTTGCTGCGCTGACGAAGCTCGACCGCCTGCTTCCCCCCCGGCTCCGGGGCCAGCTGGTGTCCCTGCGGGCGTCGACGGTGGCTCTTCTTCCCCGGATGGAGGCGGTTCCGGCCGAGCAGCTGGTTTCGTTTGCCCGGGCATGTGACCTGCACGAACGCGTCACCTTCGCCTACCGGGCCCACGACGGAGCCGAGTCCGAGCGGCGGGCCGAACCTCACCGGCTGGTGGCGACCGACCGCCGGTGGTACGTGGTGGCGTTCGACCTTGATCGCCACGACTGGCGGACCTTTCGGGTCGACCGGGCCGGTTCGGTCGTGCTGACCGGGCATACGTTCGTGCCGAGGCATCTCGAGGATCCGGCCCGCATGGTGAGCGAGGGCATCGCCACGGCCGGCTATTCCCATCGTGTCGTCGTTCGGGTCCACGCCCCCCTCGACCAGGTAGCCCGGCGCATCCAGCCCACGGTCGGGGTTCTCAGCGCCCGTGGGCTGGAGACGATCGCCGAGATCGGGGCGGACGAGTTCGAGTGGCTGGCCGGGTACATGACCGGGCTCGGCTGGGATTTCGAGGTGCTGGAACCCGCGGCCTGGCGTTCCCGGATGGCCGGGCTGGGGCGCCGGCTGGCTCGCCTTCACCGGCGGGGTCCGTCGCCCGACGCGCCTCAGCCGGGCCCGGGAGCGGGCGGACTGGGATCGACCAAGGCGCCGGGCGCAATCACGGAGAGATGACGGAGAAGTGACGGAGAAGTGACGGGGACATGACCGAGGCACCCCTAAGACCCGGTCGCGGGCGCCGCCCTGGCTACCCTTTCCAGAGTGAGTGATTCCACCGCGGCACCGCCGGATGATCACCGGGTCGACACCGAGCTACTGGACGAGGTGACAGTCGAGCTGGGAGCGGTCGAGTCGGCCCTGGCCAGGCTGGAGGACGGCTCCTACTGGACGTGTGAGCGGTGCGGGGCGCCCATCCAAACGGCAGCGCTGGAGTCCGAACCGTTGACCACCCGCTGCGCCGAGCACCGCTCTGATCACCCCTCCGGTCACCCTTCCGATCAGCTCGGCTGATGGCGGCTGCGCTCTCGGTCAGAGCGGCCCGTTGCCGTGCTTGCGCGACACGATCCTTTCCCGCTTTGACGCCAGCATGCGGAACGCCGAGGCCACTGCGGCCCGGGAATCGGCCGGGTCTATGACGAGGTCGACAAAGCCCCTGGCCGCCGCCACATAAGGGTTGAGATACTCCTCCTCGTAGTCATCGACCAGGCGGGATTGGGTCTCCGCGTCCTCGCGCCGGTGGAGGATCTGGACCGCTCCCTGGGCGCCCATGACGGCGATCTGCGCGGACGGCCAGACCAGGCACAGGTCGTTGCCCATGGCCTTGGAGTCCATGACTATGTAGGCGCCGCCAAACGCCTTGCGGATGACCAGGCACACCCTTGGCACCGTCGCTTCGGCGTAGGCGAACACCAGCTGGGCACCGTGGCGGATCATGCCGCGCCATTCGAGGTCCTTGCCCGGCATGAAACCGGGGGTGTCCACCAGGGTGAGGATGGGCACGTTGAAGGAGTCGCAGAATGTGACGAATCGCGCTCCCTTCTGGGATGCCGCGATATCGAGGGTGCCGGCCATTGACTGAGGCTGGTTGGCCACCACCCCGACCGGGCGGCCTTCGATTCGGCACATGGCGGTGACGATCTGGGGCGCCCACCGGGCCCGAAGCTCGAGCAGCTCCCCGTCATCGGCGATGGCCGATATGGCCCGCCGCACGTCGTAGGAACCCATAGTGTTCGCCGGGAGGAGGTCGCGAAGCTCGGGGGTGGACCGGTCGGCCGGGTCGCCGCCCGGCGACCACGCCGACTCGTCGTCGGTATGGTCCGGCAGGTAGTCGAGGGCCTGGGCGGCGATCTCCAGAGCTGAGGTGGTGTCGTCGGCGATGAGAGCGGCCACGCCCGAGAATCGGTCGTGGATCCGCTGGCCTCCGAGCTCCCCCGGTTGCAGGTTGAGCCCGGTGAGCTGGGCCACGGCGGCCGGCCCCGACACATAGGCGATGGCGGCGGCCGTCATCACGACGATGTCGGCCATGCCGAGCAAGAGGGCCGGTCCGGATACCGCCAGGCTGTAGGCCACGATCACGACGGGGACCACCCCGGAGCACTCCGAGAGGGCCTTGGCCGCCCGGCCCCAGCCGTCCAGGGAGGCCACGCCCTCCATGATGTCGGCCCCAGACGACGCCAGCACCACGACCAGGGGGAGCCGCTGGGCCAGGGCCATGCGGGCCGCGGCTGCGATCGTCTCGCTGTCTGCCGCGCCGAGAGTGCCTCGCTTGACGCCCTCGTCCACGCTTACGAGCACGACCCGCCTATCCGTGCCCGGGAGGCGGGCCAGGCCGGCGCCGGTCGCACCTGGCACGCCGGCCCGGAGGGCGAGCGAGGTCTCCTTGGTCTCAGAGAGCAGGCTCACCGGGACTCCGACCGCGCCACTGACGCTGAGACTACGACCCGCAGACCACCAATCCCAGTGACCACCACACCACCCTAGAACAGGCTTCCAGTCCAGCCGGGCGTAGGCTCCGGCAGGTGAGGCGGCCGAAAGGCCGCGACCTCGCCGGCCAGTCCCGCCGGCCGCTCCGACGCGGCTTCATCGCAGTTGCCGGCGGCCGGCTCGGAGGAGCCGGGATCGATAGCAGCCGGCCCGGCTCCCCGTGGTGCCGGCGGCTCTGTGCCTGCGCCGTCCTCCGGGTTGGTGGCCCCGAGCATGTCGGCATCCAGCCCCCGCGCCATCAAGTAGCCCAGGGCGCGCTCGGCCAGCGGGTACCGGTGAACCAGCTTCCAGAATGCTGCGCTGTGATGGCGCACGCTCAGGTGGGCCAGCTCGTGAACGAGCACGTAGTCGACGACCCAAGCCGGCTCGCCGGCCAGGCGCGACGAGAGGCGGATGGTGCCGTCGCTTGGGGTGCAGCTGCCCCAACGCCACTGCTGGTTGTCTACCCACCGGACCGAACGGGGGCGGCTCAACCCGTACTTGCCGGCCAGGGTGGCCGCCCTTGCTTCCAGGTCGATTTGGGACGAGGCGGTCTTGCGCTCCATCCTCCGGACCATCTCGCCGACCCACTTCTCCTCCTCGGCCTTGGTCATCGCCGCGGGAATCGAGATGCGGAGCACATCACCGACCTGGCGGGCTTGAACGGTCCGGCGTCGCTTCGCGCTTCGTATCACCTCGACCTTCACCCGACCGACGATATAGGGGGCCTGTGTCCGGGTGGCGGCTATAGGGAAAGCTGGGCGATCTCGCCGCCGTCCCCGTCGTCGGCGCTATCTGGACCTATGAGGTCGACCGGTTCGCGGGGCCGGAGTCCGCTCGCGTCACAGACGCCCCAGTACCCCGCCAGGTGACCCATCCGCTGCTCGGGCCGGCCGGCCAGGCGGGCGAAAGAGCGAACGACGCCGGCGTGGGTGACTACGAGTACCCGCTCCGCCCCGGCGGCGGTTGCCAGCGCGGCGACCCGCCCGCCGGCCGACGACACCCGGAGATCGAAAGTTTGCCTGCTTTCTCCGCCCGGCGGCGCGTCCAAGTCTCCCCGATCGAAGCTCGCAAGCTCGGCCGGCCACCGGTCCGATATTTCCTCTCGGGTCAGTCCACTCCACTCGCCGACGTCGTACTCACGAAGCCCGGGATCGGCGGCGGGAGGGCCTTCGAGTCCTAGGGTCTGGGCCATGATCTCGGCTGTCCGCCGAGCCCGCACCAGATCCGAGCTGACGACCAGCCCGAAGGAATTGGAAGCTTCGAGCCGGACCGCGGCGTCCAACGCCTGGGCCTCCCCGAGAGCCGACAGAGGGGGATCAGCTTGGCCCTGCCAGCGCCCGTCCACGTTCCAGGTCGACTGAGCGTGGCGCAGAACCAGGACGACGACCGGCACGGCGGCAGGCTAGCCCTGGGGGTGAAGGCTCATCGTCCGAGGGCTAGCGTGGAGGTGGAGAAGGAGACAGGGTGAACCGGGTAGCCAACAGCGAGAACGGTGTCAGCGCCACCGATGAAGCCCCGGGCGGGCCGTTGCCCCGACGTGTGGCGGCTGTGCTCCTGTTCTTCGCGGCCGCCCGGGAAGCGGCGGGTCAAAGGCGAGACGACGTAGAGGCGGCGACAGTGGCGGAAGCATTGGATATCGCCCGGGCTCGCTACAGCGGCCAGTTCGGGGCCGTTCTAGAGCGCTCGCGGGTGTGGGTGAACGGGGAACCAGCGACGCTGGACCGTCATCTCTGCGACGGGGACGAGGTGGCAGTACTACCTCCGGTTTCGGGCGGATCGGGCGATCGAGTCGGCGCGGGGTCGTGGTAGCTAGCTGGCCAGCTCCTCCGATTGCCGGCGAGGAAGCGGGACGCCGTCGGCGCCCCGCTCCTGATCGAGACATCGATCCTGATCGGGCGGCGGACGGCGAGGGCGAGGGCGACGGGTCCGGTGACGCCTGGGTAGAGGCTCAGAGCAACGGGCGCGGCCGGGAGGCGGTGCCGGCGGGAGGGGACCCTGGCCGCGATTCGCCGGCTCCGCCCGCTGCTCCGTCCCGGAAGCGGCCCGGCGGGGGAACTGCGGATCGACGACAGGAGAGTCCGGGGGACAATCACCGGGAGAGACCGGCCCGGTCCGGTTCAGATGGGTCGCGGCGGCCGGTCCCCGAAGGCTCTTCTTCAACCGGGACGGGGCTCGACCTCGGACCAGCGCGAGCGGCACCCGCGGCCCGCCGGCGCCGGCGTCCGACCCGGGCGTTCGTGCCCGTCACCCTGGGCCTCCTGTGGGGGGCGATCCTGATACCGAGTGTGGCATTCGGGAGCGCACTGACCGCGGCCCTGCTCCTTCCGGTCACCGTGATTGCGTCCGTGTCAGCTGTACGGGCGGCCGCCCCCAAAGCCGCTGAGTCGAAATCGGGCGCGCCCGCCACATCCATACCCGTGTCCCCGTCTCACGTGGCTATCGTGACCGCGCTCCTGCTGCCCCTGTCCGCCATAGGCGGCCCGACCCCCTTTATCGTTGTCGCTCTGCTGGTCGCCGTGGCGGACGGTGCCATCCTTCTACTCGGCGAGCGAGGACGTAGGCCGGTGGTCGCTCTGGTCATGCTCGCCGCTGTACTGGCCCCGGGCATCGCCGCCGCCTCGGTCGTCCTGGCCGTGCGGCAGGGTTCCAACGAGGCGGTCACGCTTGTGGCCGCCGTCTGCCTCTACGACATGGCCAGCTTCATCGTCGGCAACGGACGCACCGCGCTTGGCGGCATTTTCGGGGTCATTGCCGGCTGGATCAGCGTGGGGGTGCTGGCGGTGCTGGTGACGGCGTCCATGAACCCCCCCTACTCCGGCCGCAAGCCGCTGCTCCTGTTCGGTCTGATCGCGGTCCTCGCCCCGGCGGGCGTGGCCCTGACCAGTCTCATAGTCCGGGGGGCCCGGCTGCCCGCGCTGCGCCGGCTCGACGCCTTCGTCATCGCCGGTCCGGCCTGGGTGCTGGCCGTGTCCGCGGTGCTGCACCGATGAACCTCGACGATGCGCACTCCGCTTCGAAAGCGACCGTGCGGTAGCCTCCCTGTTCGGTGGCTCGACTCGAAGAAGTGATGGACCCGGCCTACCTGGACGGCCTCGAGACCTGGTCGCTCAGCGAGGTGCGTGCTCGCAGAGAATCAGTGACCGAAGTAGAGACTGGTCTGTCGTACCTGCGGAGGATCATTCAAGGACGCCTGGACATCGTCGTGGCCGAGCAGCATCGCCGCGTCGCGGGTGAACAATCGGGTGACCTCGCCGACCTGGTGGACCAGCTGCCCAAGATCCTCTCGGGACACGTGCGGGCCCCGGGGCCGGGACGGCTGCCCGCGATGATGGGTCCGGGCGAGCTGGACACGGGAATCGAGGCCGACCTCGAGGCGATCCTCCCGGCGTCGCAGCTCGGGTCGTTGCCCGACCTGAGCGAAGCCGACGTAGCCGAGCGGGCGGGGCGGCTCGACGCTCTTGAACGTTCGGTCTCGTCGCGCCGTCGAGCCGTGCTGGACGTGGTCGACCGCATCCAGGAGGAGGTCGTCAGGCGGTTCCGGACCGGCGAGGCGACGCTCGAAAACCTGCTCCCGTGAGCGCTGGGCTCCACCGGGCGTCGGCATGAAGGATTTCCCCGATCCGTGGCGGGAGCTTGGAGAGTTCATCCGTGAGCAGCGGTCCGTGGCCCGTCTGTCGGTTCGCCGGCTCTCCGACATGGCCGGGATCTCGAACCCGTACCTCAGTCAGATCGAGCGGGGCCTGCGCCGCCCTTCGGCCGAGATCCTTCAGCAGATCGCCAAAGCGCTGCGCATCTCGGCCGAGACCCTGTACATAAGGGCGGGAATCCTCGAAGCCAGAAACCTGGAGGGCGATCTCAAGGAGGCGATCCTGGCCGAGCCGACCCTGCGTGAGGATCAGAAGCAGACGTTGCTGCGCATATATCTGTCCTTTCTCCGGGAAAACGAGGTCGATATCCCTCGTGGTCCGGCCCCGGAAGCGGGGACTGGCGAGGCACCGGATCCCGTCGGGGCCGAGTAGCGGTGGCTCGCCTGGCCGTTCTGTCCATGCACACGTCTCCGCTGGCGCAGCCCGGTACCGGCGATGGCGGCGGCATGAACGTTTACGTCCGCGAACTGGCATCGGCCCTCGCCCGGCTGGGGGTGGCGTGTGAGGTGTTCACCCGGGCGGACGACCCGGCCCTGCCGGAGACCATCTCCGTCGAGCCCGGCTTCCGCGTTCACCACGTCCCGGCCGGTCCGGTCACCCCGGTGCCGAAAGAATCGCTCCCTGATCTCGTTGGCTGGTGGACGGCTGGCGTGGGGGACCGGTTGGCCCGGCTCGATGCCGCCGGTTCACCGGTCGACGCCATCCACGCCAACTACTGGCTCTCGGGGATGGCCGGCCACACCCTCAAGCACCAGTTGGACCTGCCGCTGCTCGTCACGTTCCACACCCTCGATCGGGTGAAGGCCGACGCCAGCCCCGAGGAGCTGTTCGCCTCGGAGCCGGCGAGGAGGGCCCAGGCCGAGGCCGAGGTGGTGGGCTGCGCCGATGCCGTCCTGGCGTCGTGCAGCGTGGAGGCCTCGCAGCTGGTGCAGCTGTACGGAGCTGATCCGGAGCGCATAGCCATCGTGGCGCCGGGTGTCGACCACGCCTTCTTCGGTCCGGGGGACCAGGCGCAGGCCCGCAGAGCGGTGGGATTGGAGGGGGCCGGTCCGGTGGCGGTGTTCGCCGGGCGGATCCAACCCCTGAAAGGGCTTACCGTCGCGGTCGAGGCCCTGGCGTTGGTGCGGGCGTCCGGCCGGGGCGCGGGTCGGAGCGAAGAGTCACGGGGCGCGGGGACCGCGAATCGGGACACGGTTTCGCCGCGGCTCGGCAACGCGTCCCTCGTGGTCATCGGGGGGCCGAGCGGCCCGCACGGGGCCGAGGAGCTCGAGGCGGTGCGCCGGCTGATCGGGGCCCACGATCTGGGTCGAGCCGTCCGGATGCTGCCTCCCCAGAGGCACGAGATGCTGTCCACCTTCTACCGGGCAGCCGACGCCTGCGTGGTGCCCAGCCATTCGGAGTCGTTCGGGCTGGTCGCGCTGGAGGCCGCGGCGTGTGGGGTCCCCGTGGTCGCGGCCGCGGTCGGCGGTCTGACCACCCTGGTAGACGACGGGCGGACCGGGTTCCTCGTCGAAGGGCGCGACCCGGGCGACTATGCCAAGCCGCTGGCGGTCCTGCTGGGCGACCCGGTCCTGGCCCGACGAATGGGATGGGCCGCGGCCCGCCGCGCTGGCACCTACACGTGGCGGTCGGCCGCCGGGGAGCTGTGGGCGAGGTGTGAGGCCTTGACCCAGTCCGTTTTGGTGGCCTGCGGGTAGACCGTCCACCTTTCTCGCCGCCCAAGTCCAGCTGCTCTCGTTTAACCCGCTCGCCGACCCTTGCCGGGGCGTGCCGGGCGCCGGTACTCTCGCCAAGCCGTCGGCCCGAGAAAGCGTCTGCCAGGTCTGTTCGTTCGGGGAAGTGCGAGCACGCCCTGCATCCGTGACTCGGGCCGCGGCGCGGTGGGCGGGCGTGTTGGTCGGGCGAGGTGAGCGGGCGTGCTGTGCGGGTGTGATGCGCGGCTCCAT
Source organism: uncultured Actinomycetota bacterium (assembly GCA_963783945.1). Taxonomy (GTDB): domain Bacteria; phylum Actinomycetota; class Acidimicrobiia; order Acidimicrobiales; family Palsa-688; genus CAWAPS01. Next base: position 737,563 of record CAWAPS010000032.1, on the reverse strand, counting down.
GCGTCCGCTCCGTGCGGCGATATGCCCGATTTATTGAGCTTTATCCGCTCGGGGTGCCCGCCCGCCCGCTGCTTGTGAACGATTTCTCGTAGACGTTTTGGTTTCTCGGTGTCAGATCGCACGTAAAACGTCCAATATGACTCCGAGAAAACAAAAGTACTACGAGATTTCTGTGCAATAGTTAATGTAAAGCTATGAATAGCGCTGATGACCGGGAACTGCGAGCTCGGTTTCGAGCCCAGTACGGCCTGGTGTCCACTCGTGAGCTTCGTCTTTTGGGCGTCACCGCCGGAAGCCAGCGCCGGCGGATCGCCTGCGGCGACTGGGAGCTAGCTTCACCGGGGGTGGTACGACTGGCCGGAGCCCCCAGGACCCCGGAGCAGGACCTCATGGCTGCCTGCCTCGCCGGAGGGCCTACCGCGGTGGCGTCGCACCAGTCGGCAGCGTGGATGTGGGGCCTGGCGACCGTCCCGGACCGGCATGCCATCACGGTCGCCCGGAGCACTCGCTCGCGACTCGGAGGCGTCGATGTTCGGCGGCCGGTCGACTACCCGTCCCACGTCGTCCTATGGCGACGCATACCGTGCACCGATCCCCTCCGGACGTTGGTCGATTGGGCGTCGATCGCGTCGCGGGAGAGGATCGATCGCGCCATCGACGTTGCTCTCGCTGAGCGCCTGCTGACGGTGGAGGCCATCGAGGTCCAGTTGGGCAAGCTGACCCGGCAGGGGCGTGGGGGAGTGCAGAGAGTTCGCAACTCTCTCGCCGGCAGGGGGCTGGTCGGGGCCCCCAACCCCAGCGTCCTTGAAAGTCGCATCCTTCGCCTCTTGCACCAGGCCGGCATCGTGCCAATCGGGGTCGAGGTGCCCATGGGCGAGGAAGGCAGGTACCGGGTGGATGTGATGCTCGCCCCCACCCTCGTGGTAGAGGTCGACGGTTACGCCTACCACCACAGTCCGGAGCAGGTGATGGAAGACGAGCGTCGCCGTCGCCGGCTTCGGCTGGGTGGCGTCGAGGTGCTCGTGTACACGTGGCGCGAGATCGCCTACGACTGGGCTCACTGTCTGGCCGAGGTGAGGATCGCCCTGCGCAAAGCGGGCACCGGGGTGGCCTAGGGTCTCCGCTCATGGTGCCGGAGGGCTCGTTGCTGGTAGTCGGAGGAGGAAAGATGGGGGAGGCCTTGATAACAGGCCTCCTCCGCGCCGGCTGGACCGCCGACCGCACCGTCGTGGTCGTCGAGCAGGACCCGGGCCGCAAGCGCGAACTCGAGGGCCGCTTCGCCGACCTGCTGTTGGCGGGATCGCTGGAGGAAGCCGCTCGTATGGTGACCGGGGGCATGGAGGGCAGCGGCGCGTTGGTGGCGGTGAAGCCGGTTGACGTGGAGGTGGTCTGCCGAGAGCTCGGTGCCATCGGGGTCCAGCGTGTTCTGTCCATCGCGGCGGGAATACCAACCGCGGACATCGAGCACTGGCTGGGCGGAGACCTCGGGCGACCGGGTGGGGAAATGCCGGCCCGGGCCGAGGGCGCAACCCGTTTCGAGGGCGAACGCGCCCCGGCCGTGCCCGCGGTCATCCGGGCCATGCCCAACACCCCCGCCCTGGTCGGGGCGGGCGTATCGGCCATAGCCCCGGGGTCGGCCGCCGGACCTGACGACCTGGCCTGGGCCAGGGAGATCCTCGAGGCGGTCGGAACCGTGGTGCAGCTACCCGAGCATGCGCTCGATGCTGTGACCGGCCTGTCGGGATCCGGTCCGGCCTACGTGTTCCTGATAGCTGAGGCGCTCATCGACGCCGGCGTCCTGGTCGGCCTGGCCCGACCGGTGGCCAAGCAGCTTGCCGTGCAGACACTGCTGGGATCGGCTCGCCTTCTCGCCGAGACCGGGGACGAACCTTCTGCTCTGAGGGCCGCCGTCACGTCTCCTGGAGGCACCACGGCGGCCGGGGTGCGAGCCCTCGAGGCGGCCGGCCTGAGAAGCGCGTCTGATGGATGCGGTGGACGCGGCGACGGTCCGATCCCGGCACCTCGCCCGCCGGACCGATTGACGGCTTCGGCACTGACCGTCGGCCCGCCGTCATCCTCACGAAACTCCGGCCCCACTTTGCTCACGCGCCACATTCGCGTACTCTCGGGGTGCGGAGAAGGGTGGTGCCACGCGTGCAACCGAACGAGTCGCAACCCCGGTTTGTCACCGTTGCAGAGGTGGCAGGCCTGTTGCGCGTTTCAAACATGACCGTTTACCGGCTGGTTCAGTCCGGACAGCTGCCTGCAGTTCGAGTAGGTCGTTCCTACCGGATTCGGGAGGCCGACGTGAACCGTTACCTGGGGGATCAGTACACCCAGGCCGGCTGAGGGCGGCCTCACGCATCGGTCTGCGGAGCCCACCGAGCCGAATTCGCCGGGTCCGCACCTGACGGCCGGTGCGGTGGGCCTGCGCCCGCGGTCGGGCTTGGCTGATCGATGACGGCCGGCGGCATCATCTCGTTCCTGAGTGACTACGGGCAGGAGGATGAGTTCGTTGGGATCGTTCATCGCGTCATCGCCGCGATCGACCCTGGCCTTCGGGTCATCGACATCAGTCACCAGGTCCCCCGCCAGGCCGTCCGCGCCGGAGCTCTCATGTTGTGGCGCTCGGCGCCGTGGCTGGCACCCGGGGTCATCCTCGGTGTGGTCGACCCCGGGGTGGGGACCAGTCGTCGGGCGGTGGCGTTCGAGGTGGCCGAAGCCGGCACCGCGTTCGTCGGTCCGGACAACGGGCTCCTGTTGCCGGCCGCCGACCGGCTCGGGTCCATCGAGCGCGGCCGTGGAGCTGGACGGGGGAAAGCGAACGGCTGCGGGCTCCGGCGCTGCCGGCCTGGGTTCTCCGGCTGCGCGCCGGCGCTGCCGGCCTGGGTTCTCCGGCTGGCCGCCGGCCCGGGTTCTCCGACTGGCCCCGGCGCTGCCGGCCTTGATTGGCCGACCGGCGCCACCTTCGCCGGCCGCGACATTTTCGCCCCTGCCGCCGCCCGCCTGGCGGCGGGAGCGCAGATCCACACCCTGGGCCGGCCCATCGACCCGGCCACTCTGGCCGGGCACCCGGTACCGCGACCCGGGCCGTTGGACCGGAACGGGTCACCCGGCGTGCGGGCCGAGGTCCTGTGGGTCGACCACTTCGGCAACCTGCAGCTCAACGCCGGCCCCGCTGACGTCATCGGGCTCGGCCCGGTCCGGGCTGTGCAGATGGGCGACCGGACGTGGGCGGCGCGCATCGTCAACGTGTATGGAGACCTGGTGCCGGGCGAGATCGGGCTGGTCATCGACTCCTACGGCCTACTGTCGATCAGCCTCAACGGCGCTTCGGCGGCGGAACTGGTCGGGGTCGCGGCCGGCGCGCCGGTCTGGCTGGGCCCGCCGGCAGCAGGCTCGGGCTGATCGACCCGCTGGCGGCGGGCAGAGCTGATCGGCGCTGGCGGCGGGCAGGCGATGGTCGGCCCGTTGGCGGCAGGCGGGGGATGGTCGGCAGCAGGCTCATCGGCCCTCCCACCCCGCCTGCCGCCCCCGGCTCCTCCCCGCCTGCCGCGCCCGCCCCCCCGGCCGCTTCCCGGAGCCGCGCCCGCCCCCGCCCCCGCCGCTTCCCGGCGCCGCACCCGCCCCCGCCGCTTCCCGCCGCCGCCCCCGCCCCACCCCCTAACCGCCCGACACGTGACACCCCCACCATTGCGGACGGGACGGAACGACGCCCTGCCGATACGATTCTGGTATGGCGTCAGCCCGCCGCATCCCCGAAGCGACGGTTGCCCGACTGCCCCTGTACCTGCGCGTGCTCGGCGAAGCGGCGGCCGAACGCACCACGACCATCTCATCGGAAGTCCTGGCCGCCCGGGCCGGCCTCAACGCCGCCCAGATCCGGAAGGACCTGTCCTACCTGGGTTCCTACGGGACGCGTGGGGTGGGCTACGACGTCGTCTACCTGGTACGCCAGATCAACCGCCAGCTGGGCCTCGACGACGACCGCCGGGTGGCCATTGTGGGCGCCGGCAACCTGGGTCACGCTCTGGCGAGCTACGGCGGCTTTCCCGCCCGCGGCTTCACGGTGGTCGCGGCATTCGATTCGGATGCGGCCAAGGTGGGCACCCGCCTGGGGACAGCCGTCGTCTCCCCGGTGTCCACCATGGCGGAGGTCATCCGGGAAAAGGACGTGGAGATCGCCATCATCACCACCCCTGCGACCGCCGCCCAAGGCGTGGCCAACGTCCTGGTCGCGGCGGGTGTCGGTTCCATTCTCAACTTCGCCCCCACGACGGTGAGCGTGCCGGCGAATGTCGCCCTGCGCCAGGTCGACCTCGGAATAGAACTGCAGATTCTCAGTTTCTACCAACAGCAAGTAGGAGCCACGGTCGCCGTGGCCGGAGGCTGAAGGAGTTGCCCAGTCCAGAGATGCTGTACCCCGTGAGTCTCGTCGTTTCCGGCAAGCGCTGCGTCGTCGTTGGCGGTGGGTCGGTCGCGGCCCGCAAGGCCGCCGGGTTGATGGCGGCGGGGGCCGACGTGGTTGTGATTGCGCCGGACGTGTGCGAGGACGTACGGGCTCTGGGGGTCGAGGTGATCGAGCGCCCCTACCAGCCAGACGACGTCGACAACGCCTGGCTGGTCATATCTGCAACCGGCGATCCGGAGACCAACCGGCAGGTCTATGCCGACGGCCGCCGCGCTCGAGTGTGGGTGAATGCGGCCGATGATCCCGACGCCTGCTCTTTCACCCTTCCGGCCGTGGTCAGGCAGGGGCCGGTGAGCGTCGCCGTCTCGACCTCGGGCTACAGCCCCGCCCTCGCCGGCTGGATCAAGGAGCAGATCGCCGAGAAGCTGGGGCCCGAGATCGCCCTCCTGGCCGAGCTTCTGTCCGAGGCTAGGGACGAGTTGAAGGCCGCCGGCCGCTCGACGGAGGCTGTCGACTGGCGCCGAGCGCTGGATTCCGACATGCTCGATCTGATCCGTACGGGCCGCACGGCCCAAGCAAGGGAGCGCCTGCAGGCGTGTCTGTCGTCGTAGTAGGTCTCAACCACCGCACCGTCTCGTTGCCGGTCCTCGAGCCGATGACCGTTTCTGCGGCGCGCCTGCCGAAGGCCCTGCACGAGCTGGCGGGGTACGACCACCTGAGCGAGGTGGTGGTCGTTTCGACCTGCCTGCGGACCGAGGTGTACGCGGTGGCCAGCCGGTACCACGGCGCGGTGAGCGACATCCGCAACTTCATGGCGACCTGGAGCGGCACTCCGCCGGAGGCGTTCGCCGGGTACTTGTACGAGTACTACGACGAGATGGCGGTCGGCCACCTGTTCAAGGTGGCGTCGGGCGTGGACTCGGCGGTCCTCGGCGAGAGCGAGATCCTCAGGCAGGTGGGGGAAGCCTGGGCTGCCGCCCGGACCGAGTCGGTAGCCGGGCCCGTGCTTTCGATCCTGTTCCGCCACGCCCTGGAAGCAGGGAAGCGGGTCCGTTCCGAGACCGCCATCTCCCGCGGCACGACCTCCCTGTCCCAGACGGCGGTGGCGCTGGCCCGGGCCGAGCTCGGCTCCTTGAGCGGGGTCACCACCCTGGTGATGGGCGCGGGCGAGATGGGCGAAGCCATGGCCCAGGCTCTCGCCGGCGGTCTCGAGGCCGGCCCGCTGCTCGTTGCCAACCGCACCTGGACCAAGGCCACCGAACTGGCGGCCCGCTGCGGAGGGAGGGCGATCGACTGGGCGTCCCTGCCCCAGGCCCTGTTGCAGGCGGACGTCCTGCTCGCCTCTACCGGATCGCCGGGAATCCTGCTCGAATCAGCCGATCTGCAGCCGATCATGGAGGCCCGCCAGGGTCGACCATTGCTGATCATCGATATTGCCGTGCCGCGGGACGTCGACCCGGGGGTTGGAGAGCTGCCCTTGGTCACCCTGCTCGACATGGACGACCTCTCGGCCTTCGCCACCTCGGCCATGGAGGGTCGCCGTCAGGAAGTTCCCCGGGCGGAGAGGATCGTCGCCGAAGAGGTGGCGCGATACATGGGCCGTTCGACCGAACGCCATGTGGCGCCTCTCGTCGCCGCCCTCCACGAGCGGGCGGAGGAGATCCGGGTTTCGGAGATGGGTCGCTTCCGGGGCCGGCTGGCCGGTCTGGACGAGGCGCAGATCCGGGCGGTGGAGGCCCTCACCCGGGGCATCGTCGGCAAGCTCCTCCACGATCCGACGGTCAACTTGAAGGCCGGGGTCGGCACCCCTTCCGGTGAGCAGCTGGCCCAGGCCATGCGGCAGCTGTTCGATTTGTAGTTGGCGCTCCGGCTCGCCACCCGCGGCAGCGCCCTCGCTCGATGGCAGGCCGAGGAGGTGGCCCGGCTGCTGCGACTGGCCCACGCTGAGCTCGAGGTCGAGCTGATCGTCGTCGAAACGACCGGCGATAGCAGGCAGGACATCCCCATCTCCGACCTGGGTGGTCAGGGGATGTTCGTCAAGGAGGTACAGGCCGCGGTCCTCGCCCGTCGGGCCGACATAGCCGTGCACTCGGCCAAGGATCTGCCTTCGGTGAGCGGGCCCGGCCTCACCCTCGGGGCCATTCCCACCCGGGCCGATCCCCGGGACGCCCTCGTTGGCTCGACCCTGGCCCGCCTTCCGCCCGGGGCCCTGGTGGCCACGGGATCGGCCAGGCGACGGGCCCAGCTGGCCTGGCTGCGGCCAGACCTGACGTTCGTCGGTCTGAGAGGCAACATGGCGACCCGGCTCAACCGGGTCCCCGCCGGCGGCGCCATCGTCGTAGCGGCGGCGGCCCTACAGAGGCTCGGTTGGTCGGCCCGGGCCGACGAGGTCCTCGACGTGTCGGTCATGCTGCCCCAGGTCGGGCAGGGGGCGATCGGGGTCGAATGCCGGTCCGACGACGACCAGACGCTGGCCGCACTGACTGCTATCGACGATCCAGAGGCCCGCCTGGCCGTGGAGGCGGAACGGGCCTTTCTCGCCCGGTTGGGCGGAGGATGCACGCTGCCGGTCGGGGCCTACGCCCAGGCGGTGCAGTTGGGCCCGGGGGACGCTCAGGATACGTGTCCGGGGGGCGCTCGGCCCATCCTTGCTATCGAGGGGTTGCTGGCGTCTCCCGACGGCCGGGTCGTCCTGCGCTCGTCGCGCCTCGTCGAGGGTTCGCTGACGGCCGGCCGGGCGGCCGGGGCGGCGGTCGCCGACGACCTTCTCACGTCGGGCGGCGCCGAGCTGATGAATCCGGGCGAATCGCCACTTGACCCGGCTGGCGCCAGCCCGGCCGCGGCCACGGACCAGTGACGATGAAGCCGTGACGGTCTATCTGGTCGGCGCCGGCCCTGGCGACCCGGGGCTGCTCACCGTGCGCGGAGCAGAGCTGCTGGCCGGGGCCGACCTGGTGGTCCACGACCGTCTGTCCGATTCCAGCCTGCTCGACCTGGCTCCCGCCCGGGCCCGACGCCTTGACGTCGGAAAGGCGCCCGGCGGTCCCGTCCACCAGGACGAGATCAACGACCTGCTCGTCTCCAACGGGCGAGCCGGCCTGCGGGTGGTGAGGCTGAAGGGCGGGGATCCGTTTGTCTTCGGCCGGGGCGGCGAGGAGGCCCTGGCTCTGCAGGCCGCGGGGGTGCCTTTCGAAGTCGTCCCCGGGATCACTTCGGCCATCGCGGTGCCGGCCTATGCCGGCGTACCGGTCACCCACCGGGGCCTGGCCACGTCGTTCACCGTGGTGACGGGCCACAGCCGGCACGCCATTGACCAGGAAACCAACTGGGATGCCCTGGCCCGGGTCGGGGGCACCATAGTGGTCCTGATGGGGGTGGCCCACCGGGCCGAGATCGCCGACCGCCTGATGGCCGCCGGGCTGGCCCCGGACACCCCGGTCGTGGCCGTCCGCTGGGGAACCAGGCCGGAACAGGCCGCCATCCGGGTTCCTCTGGACCGGCTCGGCTCGACTCCTCTCGAGCCCCCCGTAACCCTGGTGGTAGGGGCGGTCGCCGGCCTCGATCTTCCGTGGTACGAGAGACGCCCGTTGTTCGGCAAACGGATCGTGGTTACCAGGTCGCGGACTCAGGCCTCGTCGTTGTCGCAGAGATTGCGGGAGCTCGGAGCCCGGCCGGTCGAGGTTCCGACCATACGGATCGAAGAGCCCTCTGACGGCGGCGCCGGCCTGGACCGGGGAGCGGCCGGCGTGGCCGCGGGCGGGTACGAGTGGGTCGTGTTCACCTCGGTCAACGCCGCCGACGCCTTGCTCGGGCGAATACCGGATGCTCGACTCCTGGCCGGGGTGAAGATCGCCGCGGTCGGGGATGCCACGGCCGAAGCCCTGTCCCGCTACCGCCTGGTGCCCGACCTGGTGGCCCCCGCCGGCCGGCAGGAGGCCGCCGGCCTGGTTGAGGTCATGCCGGCGCCGGCCGACCCGGGAGCCGAAGTTCTGTTCCCGTGGGCGGCCGAGGGCCGGCCGGTACTGGTGGACGGGCTGTCAGCAGCCGGGTGGTCAGTCGATCTGGTCGAGGCCTACCGGACCGTCCCCGCCGTCGTCACTGAGGGGGAAAGGACAGCGATCCGCGGCGCTGACGCCATCACCTTCACCTCCTCGTCCACCGTGACCGGATTCATCGAGATGTTCGGAGCGGCCTCTGTGCCCCCGGTTGTGGTGTGCATCGGGCCGGTAACCGCGGCGTCGGCGGCCGCGGCCGGGCTCAAGGTGAATGCCGTGGCCGACCGGCCGGGTATCGAAGGCGTGGTCGAGGCCCTCCAGTCCGTGCTCTAGTCAGGCCCGGGAAAACCACAGCGTTCACAATCGGGTAACGCTGCGGACCCACGGCCCGAGCACAGTCCAGAGGGTGCTCAGAGGCTTCACGGTGGGCATCACGGCGGACCGACGCTGGGCCGACCAGGCGGCTCTATTCGAGCAACGCGGTGCGGCGATCGCCCACGGGAGTTCGCTCAGCTTGGATTCCGCGCCCGGTGAGGGTCCCTGCGAAGTCACCCGGGCCCTCGTGGGCGCCCCGCCCGACGCCCTCGTGGTGACCACGGCCTGGGGCTTTCGTCACTGGCTCGAGCTGGCCGGCCTCTGGGGCCTCGACGAGCCGTTGCGCCGGGCCATCGGCCGGTCGCGGATCTACGCGGCGGGGCCTGAAAGCGGCCGGTGAAGTGCGCACGGAGGGCTTCCGCGTCGACGGAGGGGGCGACACGGTCAGGGACACCCTCGACGCCCTCCTTGCCCTCTACCCCTCTGGGGCGCGGGTGGCGCTCCAGGTCGACGGGAGCGGGGCCGCTCCCGACGCCACCGACCGGCTAGGGCGGGCGGGGGCCGAGGTCACCATGGTCTCGGTCTACCGGTGGGGGCTGCCGGTGGACCGCCGGCCCGCCCTCCGGCTGGCCGAAGCCGTCCTGGCGGGAAGGGTTCATGCCGTCACGTTCACCTCCCGGCCCGCGCTCGAGGAACTGGTTTCAGATCGCAGCCGACGAGGGGATCGATGGTCCCCTCCGCCACACCCTGGCCCAGGGCAGTGTGGTCACGGGATGCGTGGGCCCGGTGTGTGCGGACGCCGCGGTCGCGGAAGGGGTGGACCGAGGCGTCCTCGTGATTCCCCGACAACCGGACCTCGAACGGCTCGTGGCCGCGGTTGCCGAGAGGCTGTCCAGCCTGGTGATACGAGGTCCGGCCGGCGGCATGGAGCTGGTGGTCTCCGGATCGGCAGCCACTATCGCCGGTACCGAGGTGTCGCTGACCCCGGCCGAGGCCCGTCTCCTGGCCGCCCTGGCTCGTCTGCCCAACTCCCCGGTAAGCACGGAGGACCTTCTAAGGGCCGTGTGGGACGGCCAGGCCCACGACCCCCATCTGGTGGAGCTGATGATCGCCCGCCTCCGCCGCCGCCTCGGAGCCCATGGTGACGCCATCGCGGAGATGGGACCTCGCGGCTACTCGCTGCGCATCTGACACCGTTCCGTGGCCGGCCCGGCATCGGAGGCTATGCCGGCGACAAGCGGAAAACCGGGTGGCGGTCGGCGATGGCGGCCAGGTCCTGGTCGGAAGAGTCCGGTCCCACTCCTTCGAAGAAGACACCGACCTCGACCTTCCACCGGCGCAGGTAGGCCCGCAGTACGTCGACCTTGTCGCCATCCGCCAGCTCCTCGGCCTGGACCGGCTCCTTGCGCCGGCCGAGCAGCAGCACCAATCTCCCTCCGTCGGCCCGCACGTTGCGCACCCATTCGGTCTGACCGCGGGGCGACACCAGGTACTCGTTGCCTTCATAGACGAGGAGGTTGACCGGCGTCCGCCTGGGCAGCCCGGACTTGCGGCCCTTGACCTCGAGGATCCGTGACCCCCACACGCTCACGCCCAGGCGGGTGAAGCCCGCCACCATCCCGTTGAACAGCCTGGTCGACCGGCCCGGAGCCTTGTAGTGGTCCGACATTTGGCACCTCCTGCAAAACGCTCGCATGTGATCTACATGCTGATCACCGATCATTATCGAGAACAGTGTTCTTGTCAAGGGACGGCGTTCAGTTTTTTGGACTACTGTTTACGCTATGTCTGCTCCCCAGGGCGCCCGGGCCCGAATCCGGGCTGAGATCACCCGTGAGATTATCGAGGCGGCCCGGGACGAACTGGCGGACGAGGGCGCTCCCGGCTTGTCCTTGCGGGCTATCGCCCGGCGCCTCGATATGGTCCCATCCGCCCTGTACCGCTACTTTGCCAGCCGGGACGCCCTCCTTACCGCCCTCATCGTGGACAGCTACCACGGGGTGGGGGCGGCTGCCAGTGCGGCGGACCAGGCCGCCGGCGAGGAACCGGGGCGGCGCTGGATGGCGGTGGCCGAGGGCGTGCGGGCCTGGGCTCACGCCCACCCTCACGAATGGGCCCTGCTATACGGATCGCCCGTTCCCGGATACCGGGCCCCGGCGGATACCGTCGCCGCCGCCGTCGAGGTGATCGAGGTCCTGAGCGCCATCGTGGGCGATGCCAATCCGGCGGGCCGGCCCGCGCCGTCGTGGCTGCCGCGGGCTCCGGCGGGGTTCGCTGCCGTGGTCGGCCCGGTCGAGTCTTCTCTATTGCCGGGACGTCCGCCGGAAGTGGTGGCGGGGGCTCTGATGGCCTGGAGCCAGCTGATTGGCACGGTCAGCCTCGAGTTGTTCGGCCACTTCGTCGGGGCCACCACCGACTTCGAGTCCGTGTTCGTCTACATGATGAGCGCGGTCGCCACCCTCCTGGTGCTAGGGCCGTCCGCCGGCGATGCAGGCTCTCTGCGTTTTAGCCGCTAGCAGCGGCAAAAACGCTAGAAACTATGTAACCTCATCAGTTTACGACCCTGGCGGCGACCGGTACGGTGGACCGCATGGCCTTCCCCGTCACCCGGATGCGCCGCCTGCGCCGGACGCCTCGCCTTCGGGACATGGTCGCCGAGACCGACCTGTCCCCGGCCGACCTGATTGCCCCGCTCTTCGTACGCGAGGGCATCGACGAGCCGCAGCCGATACCGTCGCTGCCCGGAGTGGTGCAACACACCACGGAGACGCTGGTCAAGGAGGCCCGGCGTCTCCACTCGCTCGGTGTCCCGGCCCTGGTCCTCTTCGGCGTTCCCGCCACCAAGGACGCCTCCGGGAGCGGCGCCTCGGATCCGGCCGGCATCGTCCAGGTGGCGTTGCGGCGGCTGGCGGAGGAGCTCGGGGGCGGCATGGTCCTCATCGCCGATCTGTGCCTCGACGAGTACACCGACCACGGACACTGCGGCGTCCTCGACGCCCGGGGACAACCCGACAACGACCTGACCCTCGACCGCTACGCCGCGGTAGCCCTCGCCCAGGCCGAGGCGGGAGCCGACGTCGTCGCCCCCTCGGGGATGATGGACGGCCAGGTATCGGCCATACGCACCGCCCTGGACGGGGCGGCCCGGCACGAGGTGGCGATACTCGCCTACGCCGCCAAGTACGCCTCGGCGCTTTACGGCCCGTTTCGTGACGCGGTGGACGTCACCATTACCGGAGGCGGGGACCGCACGGGCTACCAGCAAGACCCCCGAAACCGGCGCGAGGCGTTGCTGGAGGTCGAGCTCGACCTGGGGGAGGGGGCCGATATGGTGATGGTGAAGCCCGCCCTGGCCTATTTGGACGTCATCGCCGCGGTACGAGCCCGGGTCGACGTCCCGCTCGCGGCCTACCACGTGAGCGGCGAGTACTCCATGATCAAGGCGGCGGCCGAGCGAGGCTGGATCGACGGGCAGGCGGTGGCCCTGGAGCACACCACGGCCATCAAGCGGGCCGGCGCCGATCTCATACTCACCTATCTGGCAGGCGAGCTGGCCGAAGCCCTCAACGGATGACGGTCGGGCGCGACAAGGCCAGCAGGGAACTGTTCGCCCGGGCCCAGCGGGTCATACCGGGTGGGGTCAACTCCCCGGTACGGGCGTTCCGATCGGTAGGCGGGACCCCGTACTTCGTGGCCCGGGCCGAGGGTGCCTACGTGTGGGACGTCGACGGCAACCGGTATCTCGACTATGTCCAGTCGTACGGGGCGTCGATCCTCGGGCACGCCCACCCCAAGGTGGTGGAGGCGGTCAGATCGGCCGCCGGCGACGGCACCTCGTACGGGGCCCCGACCGAACGCGAGGTTCTCCTGGCCGAGGAGCTCTGCGACCGGGTCCCGGGCTGCGAAGAGATCCGACTGGTCAACAGTGGGACCGAAGCGGCCATGTCCGCGGTGCGGCTGGCCAGGGGGTCGACCGGCCGCGATCGGGTTTTGCTGTTCAGCGGGTGCTACCACGGCCATAGCGATGGTCTGCTGGCCGGTGGTGGCAGCGGGGTCGCCACCCTGGGCCTGCCGGCTTCAGCCGGGGTGACCAGGGCGGCGGTGGCCGAGACGCTGGTCGTGCCGTACAACGTGGTTCCGGAGCTGGATCGGGACGTGGCGTGCGTGATCGTAGAGCCCATCGCCGCCAACATGGGGCTCGTGCCCCCCGTGCCCGGCTTTCTCGAAGGCCTGCGGGCCGAATGCGATCGGGTCGGAGCACTGCTGGTCTTCGACGAGGTCATCACCGGGTTCCGGGTGTCTTATGGCGGGGCGGCGGAGGTCCTTGGGGTTCAACCAGACCTCTGGTGCTTCGGGAAGGTGATCGGCGGAGGCCTTCCGCTGGCGGCGTTCGGGGGTCGTCGCGAAGTAATGGAAGCGCTGGCGCCGGTCGGCGCCGTGTACCAAGCCGGAACCCTCTCGGGCAACCCTCTGGCCACCGCCGCCGGACTGGCGGTCCTGTCGCTCCTAGACCGCCGGACCTACCGGGATCTGACCGCGACGGTGGGCCGCTTGGCCGCCGGGCTCGCCGGAGTGCTCGGGCCCGAAGTCCAGGTGCCGGTGGCCGGACCCCTGGTCGGTGTGTTCTTCTCGGATCAGCCGGTTACCGACTACGCCGGCGCGGCCAGGTCGGCCGGGACGGGCCGCTATCCCGGTCTCATGCATGGACTGCTCGAGCGGGGGGTGGCGATCGCACCCGGAGCGTACGAGATCTTCTTCCCCAGCCTGGCCCACGACGAAGCCGAGATCGAGCGGACGGTCACGGCGTTCGGTGAGGCCATCTCCGCCGCCCCGGCGCCTCATTCCGGGGCCTGAACCCGTTCGGCCCCCAAGCGACGGCAAGCGACGCTGGTCAGCCGCGTCGTTTGCCGCAGGGTGAGGCCACTCAGGCCGCTTCGGGGACCAGGCGGGCCACGGCGGCAAGAGTCCGGTATGCCGCTTCGGCCGGCCCCAGCTCGTCGGGCCGGAGGAGGTTGGCCATGACCCGCAACACCAAATCCATCACGCCGTGGCTGCGCATCCCGGTCGATACGAGCACCTTCATGAGCTCGGGCCGGCCGATTACCCGGACGAAGGCCCGGGCGACCTTGTAGTACAGGGCGTATTCGGCGTCGAGCCTCTGCTCATAGGTGCGCAGGGCCATGCCGTCGCCGGTGGTGAGGGCCAGGTGCACGGCGTCGGCGGCGAAGCGGCCGGATTCATAGGCGTAGGCGATGCCCTCGCCGTTGAACGGGTTTATGGCACCGCCGGCGTCGCCCGCGACGATCCAGGTCGGACCGACGTGGGGACCCACCGACATTCCCATGGGCAGACGCCCGCCGGTGGCCGGCCCGCAGACGGTCTCGGGCCGGATATCCCAGGAAGAGGGGGCGAACTCGGCGAAGGACTGCAACAGGTGGGTGGTGTTGACCGCCTTCCACTGGTTGAAGGTGGAAAGCAGGCCGACTCCGACGTTTATCCGCCCGTCGCCTACAGGAAAGATCCAGCCGTACCCCGGAAGGACGTTGCCGGCCTTGTCCTTGATGTCCAGCCAGCCGTCTATCCACGGTTCGTCGTGCCGGGGCGACATCCAGTAGCCCCTGATGGCCATACCCAACGGGTAGGCCCGGTTGCGGCTGGTCCCGAGGGACCGCCCGAAACGGGAGTTGGCCCCGTCGGCCACGACGGTGTAGGCGGCGGTGACGGGCACCGGCTCACCGCCGCCCTTGGATCTGATCAGTGCACCCCGCACGAGGCCACCCGATGTCACCGGGTCGACGGCCTCCGCTCCCTCCCACACTTCCGCCCCCGCCTTGGCGGCCCGGGCTGCCACCAGGGCATCGAGGTCCTTGCGGGTTATGACGTAGCCGTAGCCCGGCAGATCCGGGTGATCGGGCCAGGTGAGCTCGAGGGTCCGACCGAAACCGTGAGACCGGAGACCCGAGTACCGGTGGCCCGCACCGCTCAGCTCCTCGGCCAGCCCCATGTCCTCGAGCTGGCGGACCGAACGCGGAGTGAGCCCGTCGCCGCAGGTCTTTTCGCGCGGGTAGCGCTTGCGCTCGACGAGCACCACGTCGTGGCCCGCGCTGGCCAGCCAGTAGGCGCAGGAGGCGCCCGCGGGACCGCCGCCCACGACGAGCACGTCGCAACGACGCGGTGACAGGGGCGGCAGATCTTCCATCAAGGGAAATCTACTTGTCCCGGACCGCAGCCCCGGGAACGTTCGGAGAAACGGCTCCGCCGACCCCGCGGCCGGGCTCGACCGGAGGGCTGACGGCGATCGAGGGTTCCGGGATGGCGGACCGGTTCCCACCTGGATGTAGCATCACTCGACGTGGAGCAGTACCTGCCGATTTTGCTGTTGCTCGGTGTAGTCCTGGCGTTCGTCCTGTTGTCCGCGGCGGGCTCTCGAATGCTCGGGCCGAAGCGACCGACGGGAGCGAAGGAAGGCCCCTACGAGTCGGGCATCGCATCCAAGTATCTACCGGCCGCCCGGTTCCCGGTCCGGTTCTACTTGGTGGCGATGATCTTCGTCATCTTCGACATCGAGGTGGTGTTTCTGTACCCGTGGGCGGTGATGTACCACCAGCTCGGCTTGTTCGGGTTGGTGGAGGTGGCGGCGTTTTCGGTCGTGGTGGTGATCGCCTTCGCCTTCCTGGTCTCGAACGGCGCCCTGGACTGGGGTCCCCGCCAGCGCCAGGGGCGGAGGTTGCCCTCCGAGCTGGCGCCGACCACCACGTCAACGGTGCGTCGCGTGCAGCGACCGGCCGAGCTGGTCCACGGGGCCACCCCGGTGCCCATTGCCGACAGCGATACGGCGGAGGAAAGGCCGGCCGACCGCCCGGCCAGAAGCGCCTGACGCCTTCGCAGCCCGGTCGGCGTCCCGGGAGCCCGGTTGGCACGCCGCAGGGCAGAGTCTCTACGGTGCGAGCGGAAGGAGACAGCAGATGGGGCTGGAGGATCTACAACACAACTTCTTGACGGGAACCCTCGAGGGCTTCGTCAAGTGGGCTCGCGCCGCCAGTTCGTGGGGCGCCAACTTCGGGCTCGCCTGCTGCGCCATCGAGATGATGGCCACCGGAGCCGCCAACTTCGACCTGGCCCGCTTCGGAATGGAAGTGTTCCGGGCCTCGCCGCGCCAGGCGGACGTAATGATCGTCGCCGGCCGGCTCAGCCAGAAGATGGCGCCCGTGCTCCGGCAGGTCTACGACCAGATGATGGAGCCGAAGTGGGTCATCTCCATGGGCGTGTGCGCCAGCACGGGTGGGATGTTCAACAACTACGCCATCGTGCAAGGAGTCGACCAGATCGTTCCGGTAGACGTGTACGCCCCGGGCTGCCCGCCGGGGCCTGAGACTCTCATCCACTCGATCCTCACCCTGCACCAGAAGATCCGCACCGGTGAGATCACCCGTCGGGAGTCGACCGGGGTCGGGGCCGGCATCCACCTCGACCCGTCCACCATGCGCCAGCCGCTGAGGGTTCGCGTTTGATGAGCGAAGCGGAGCAAGTGCCGCCGGATGAGCCGGCGGGTCCCGCCGTCCTTCACGGCTGCCCGGTTGAGGATCGCCTGGGGGCGGTGGTGGTGCACTGCAACCGCGACCAGTTGCTGCCGCTCTGCCGGGCTCTGAAGTCCGACGGTTATGCCATGCCGATCGGCGTTTCGGGGGTCGACTACCTGACCCACCCCGGCCGTGACCTTCCGGAGACGGTAACGGCTGAACGGTTCGAGGTGGTGGTCGAGCTGGTTTCCCTGCAACACAACAAGCGGATACGGGTTCGCTGCCAGGTACCGGGGCACGATCCGCGGGTTGCGACCCTGTTCGACCTGTGGCCGGGGACCGAAGCCCACGAGCGGGAAACCTACGACATGTTCGGGATCAGTTTCGACGGCCATCCCGACCCGTCCCGCATCCTGATGCCAGAAGACTGGGAGGGGCATCCTCTGCGCAAGGACTACGACACCGGGCACGTCCCGGTCCAGTTCAAAGAGGCCCCGAAGTGACAGATACCACCTCGACCGGTGAGCCCACCACCGGCCCGGAGCCCGCACCGCCGGCTCCGAAGTTAAGCCTTCTCGATCGCCTTCTTGGGCGGGTTCCGCCCGGCGGCCCGGAGCTTACGTCGTTGCTGGAGAGCAAGACCGACGAGGGCAGCCAGGAGCTCGTCCCCCGCTCGCGCACCAGTCGACGTGAGCTGACCCTCGAATCCGGCTCGGTGCTGCGGCTGCCCGAGGGTGTGCAGATCGACGCTATGGACCTCGACGTCGAGACACCCGAGGACGAGCGGATGATTCTCAACCTGGGGCCGTCCCACCCCTCCACTCATGGGGTGCTCCGGGTGATGGTCGAGATCGACGGTGAGATCGTCCTGCGCAGCAAGCCCGTCGTGGGTTACCTGCACACCGGCATGGAGAAGACCGCCGAGGAGCTCATGTACCACCAGGGCTCGACCAACGTCACCCGCATGGACTACCTGTCGCCGTTCTTCAATGAGCTGGGTTTTTGCCTGAGCGTCGAAAAGCTGCTTCAGATAGAGATCCCACCGCGGGCGACCTGGATCAGGATGCTGATGTGCGAGCTGAACCGGATGAGCTCGCACATCCTGTGGCTGGCGACCAACGGCGCGGACCTCGGCGCGCTCAACATGCTCGTCTACGGGTGGCGGGAGCGGGAAATGCTGCTGGCATTTTTCGAGAAGGTCACCGGCCTCAGAATGAACCACAACTACATTCGGCCGGGCGGGGTGGCCGCCGACCTGCCCGACGGCTGGCGCGACGATCTGCGCGCCCTGTGCGAGGCCATGCGCCGCCGCATGGACGACTACGACAAGCTGCTCACCGGGCAGCCCATCCTCCAGGGAAGGTTGCAGGGGGTCGGCCCCCTGGACGCCGAAACAGCCATCGGGCTCGGGCTTACCGGGCCGTTGCTGCGCTCGACCGGGGTGGCCTGGGATCTGCGGCGCGACCAGCCGTACCTGGCCTACAACGACGTCGAGTTCGACGTGATCGTCGGGACCAACGGCGACTGCTGGGATCGCTACGCCATCCGGTTCAACGAGGTTCGGGAAGCGATCAGGATTGTGGAGCAGATCCTGGACCTGATGCCGCCCGGGGATTTCCGGACCCAGGACAAGAAGGTCACGCCTCCGCCCCGCAATCGCATCGACGAGTCCATGGAGGCTCTGATCCACCACTTCAAGCTCTACACCGAAGGGTTCCGGGTTCCCTCCGGCGATGCGTACGTGCCCATCGAGGGCCCCCGGGGAGAGAGCGGGTGCTACATCGTCTCCGACGGTACGTCCCGGCCCTACCGGATGCACATGAGGTCGGCCAGCTTCTCCAACCTGCAGGGCATGGCCCCCCTCGCCAAGGGCGCCATGATCGCCGACGCCATCGCCATCGTGTCGACCATCGACCCGGTCCTTGGGGACGTGGATCGGTGAGAGGGTGCCGTCTGGACGGCCGGCATCCGGGTTGGACCCGGGCAGGCGCCATGGACAAGGATCGGGCGTGGCCCGGCTGAACCCCGACAACACCCAGAGGGCGCTGGACCTTATTGCGCTTTACCCCGAGCCGAGGTCGGCGCTGATACCAATCCTGCACGTGCTTCAGGAGCAGGAGGGCTATCTGCCGGAGGACGGGATCGGCCACGCCGCCGAGCTGCTCGCGCTTACTGCGGCCGAGGTGCGGGGGACCGCCAGCTTTTACGACATGTTCCACCTCGAGCCGGTAGGTAAGTACGTGGTGGCCGTCTGCACCAACATCGCGTGCATGCTGCAGGGGGCCTACCGCCTGCTCGAGCACGCCGAGGAGCGGCTCGGGGTGGCGCCGGGAGGCACGTCGGCGGACGGACACTTCACCCTGGAGGACGCCGAGTGCCTGGCGCTGTGCGGGAACGCCCCTTGCCTGACGGTCAACTGGAGGTACTTCGGCGACGTTGACGAGGAGAAGTTCGACCGGCTGGTCGATGACCTCCGGGCCGGACGAATGGACGCCGAAGTGCCGGCCCACGGCACCCTCGGCCGGGTGGCCCGGACGGGCGGACTGGCGACTTTTCCCCGTCAGGGAAACTCGACCGAACCCGACGGCACCGACGGATCCCGCCCGGCAAGCTCCGACCATGGCCACTCCACCCACCCCGACCTGTTCAACCACCAAAGCACATCTGCTACCGCTTCCCTGGAATCCGCCCACACGGAGGGCCGCCAATGACGATCACCGACGCCCCCCGGATCGTCAGCCGCCGGCTCGGCAAGGACCGCTCCTGGACGCTCGAGTCCTACCTGCCCGACGGTGGGTATGACGGTTTGCGCGCCGCCCTGGCCATGACGCCCGAGCAGATTCACGGTCAGGTCAACGAAGCCAACATTCTCGGTCGGGGCGGAGCCGGCTTCGAAGCGGGCCGCAAGTGGGGCATGCTCCGCCAGGCCCAACCGGTCTACCTGACGATAAATGGAGACGAGAGCGAACCGGCGACGTTCAAAGACCATGCCCTGATGGAGGGCGACCCCCACCTCCTGATCGAGGGCTCGCTGATCTGCGCCTACGCCATAGGCGCCAATCAGATCTTCCTGTTCGTCAGAGGCGAGTTCGCTCTGGCCATCGAGCGCCTTCAGTCAGCTCTCAACGAGGCCTACGCCTACGGTGCCGTCGGAACCAACATCCTAGGAAGCGAGTTCTCCGTTGACATGGTCGTCCACCCGGGCGCCGGCGCCTACATCTGCGGGGAAGAGACCGCCCTGCTCGAGAGCCTCGAGGGCAAGCGCGGATACCCGCGCATCAAGCCGCCGTTCTTTCCTGCGGCCATCGGGTTGTACGGCTGTCCGACGATCGTCAACAACGTCGAGACGGTCGCCAATCTCCCCTGGGTCATCCAGAACAGTGGGGCCGGATACGCCGAGCTCGGAGAGGGTCGCTCGAAAGGCACCAAGCTGCTCTCGCTCTCGGGCCACGTCAACCGGCCGGGCAACTACGAGCTGGAGTGGGCCAAAGCCACCTTCCGGGAACTGATCTTCGACCCCAGGCTGGGCGGGGGCATCCGCGACGGCAACGAGTTCAAAGGCGTCATTCCCGGAGGCGCGTCCTCGCCATGGCTCGGCCCCGAGCATCTCGACATCAATTTGTCCAACGAGTCCATCGCGGCCGCCGGCAGCATGGCCGGCTCCGGCGCGGTGACAGTCATGGACCACACCACCTGCCCGGTGCGGACCGCTTGGCGCATAGTCCGGTTCTTTCATCGGGAGTCGTGCGGTCAGTGCACCCCGTGCCGGGAGGGCAGCGGCTGGTTGGAGAAGATCCTCGAACGCATCGAGAGCGGCCAAGGTCGCGAAGCCGACCTGGGCCTGCTCATGGACGTGTGCGACAACATTTCTCCGGGGGTAACGTGGCCGCCGGCCCAGACGACTATCTGCGTGCTCGGCCCGTCGATGCCGCCATCGGTGGCAACCGGTTTGAAGCTGTACAGAGACGACTACTTGGCCCACATTCGGGACGGGCGTTGCCCGTTCCCCCCGGACCGGCTACCCCGGAGGCTCGCTCGTGTTTGAGACACCGGTCCGTTTGGCCAAACGCCCGCTCATCACCGAGAGCGGGGTCGGTACCTCGCCCCCGCCCCCGCCGGGCAACGATACCGAAACAGTGACCATCTCCCTCGACGGTCGCGAGGTACAGGTCCGGGGGGGCCAATGGATCATCGAAGCGGCAGACGAAGTCGGTGTGTACATCCCCAGGTTCTGCTACCACCCCCGCATGAAACCGGTGGGCATGTGCCGCATGTGCCTGGTCGAGGTGGAAGGGCCGCGTGGCTCCACCCTCATGCCCGCCTGTTACAACCCGGTCTCCGAAGGCATGAAGATACGGACGCAGAGCGCCATGGCCAAGAAGGCCCAGGAGGGCGTGCTGGAGTTCCTTCTGGTCAACCACCCGCTGGACTGTCCGGTGTGCGACAAGGGGGGCGAGTGCCCCCTCCAGGATCAGACCCTCGCCTACGGACCCGGAGAAAGCCGGTTCGTCGAGGAGAAGCGGCATTGGGAAAAACCCCTTCCGATCTCGGACCTGGTCTACCTCGACCGGGAAAGGTGCATCCAGTGCGGGCGCTGCGTCCGCTTCGCCGACGAAGTTGCCGGCGACGCGCTCATTGACTTCGCCGAGCGGGGCGACCAAACCGAGGTGGCCACCTTTCCGGGCGAGCCGTACTCCTCGTATTTCTCCGGCAACGTGGTCCAGATCTGCCCGGTCGGCGCTCTCACCGCCAAGCCGTACCGCTTCAAGGCCCGGCCGTGGGATCTCGAGCAGGTCGAGAGCACTTGCACGACCTGCGCGGTCGGGTGCCGCGCCGCTATCCAGGCCAGCTCCGGCGAGCTCACCCGGCTGATCGGCGTCGACTCCGATCCGGTCAACTGGGGGTGGCTGTGCGACAAGGGGCGCTTCGCCTTCGAGGCGGCGAGCGGGCCCAACCGGCTGTCGGTGCCGCTCGTCCGCCAGGGTGACGAGCTGGTCGAGACCAGCTGGGCCGAGGCCTTGTCGATCGCCGGCGACGGGCTGGCCCAGGCCAGGTCGGCCGGCGGGGGTTCGTCGGTAGCGCTGATCGGCGGTTCCCGCCTACCCAACGAGGACATCTACGTATGGGCCAAGGTGGCCCGCCTCGCCCTGGGTACCGACAACGTCGATTCCCAGCTCGGGGACGGACTGCCGGCGGAGACCGTTCTGGGTCTGCCTCGGGCCACCATCGACCAGGCGGCCCAGGCCCCCCTCGTGATCACGGTGGCCCCGGACATCAAGGACGAGCTGCCGGTGCTGTACCTGCGGCTGCGCCACGCCGTGCGCGAGAACGGGACACAGCTTGTCGAGCTGACGCCCGCTCCGACCGGCCTTTCCCGCTACGCGGCGGAAACCGTCGTGTACCGGCCCGGTGAGCTGGCGACGCTGGTGGCAGCAGTCACCAGCCCTGGCACTGTCACCGGCAATGTCGCCGGAGTGAACCGCGAGACCATCGAGGCGGTCCGAGCCCACATCGATCGGGCAGAAAAAATGGGCGGCTCCGGCGGGCCGTCCATCGTTGTCATCCTGGGCCGGCCCTCGCTGGCGGAAGGGGAGGAGCAGGTGGCCGCGGCGGCCCGTATCCTGGCCGGCCTGCCTGGGGTGGCTTTCCTGCCTGCCTTGCGCCGCGGCAATGTCCATGGTGCGCTCGACCTCGGGCTGGCCCCGGGTGTGCTGCCCGGCCGTATCGGGCTGGAGGAAGGTCGAACCTGGTTCGAGCACCACTGGGGTGCTCCCCTCCCCGCGGCCCGGGGCCTTGGGACTGCTGGGATACTCGAGGCGGCCAGCCGCGGGCGCATCGGAGCTGCGGTGCTGGTCGCCGCCGACCCCCTCGCCGACTTCCCCGACGGACACCTGGCGCTCAGGGGCCTGCTGGGAATCCGCTTTCTTGTGGCCGTGGACACCCACCTCACCGAGTCGGCCCGGCGGGCCGACGTGGTGCTGCCGGCCGCGTCGTGGGCCGAGCGGCGGGGGACCTTCACCAACATCGAAGGCCGCATAACGTGGCTCAGCCAACTGGTCACCGACCACGGGGTGGCCTGGCCTGACTGGATGATCGCCAGTGAGCTAGCGGCCCGGCTCGGGGTGGATCTCGGCTTTGTCCAGCTGGAGGACATCTGGGCCGAGGTGACCCGGGTTTCGCCTCTACACCGCGGCGCCACCTATGAGCTCATCTCCGGCCAGCAGGCGCGCAACGGGATCGTCGTCCCTGTCGGCGCCGGCGCTGCGGCGGTGCCGAGTCCCCGCCCGCTTGATCCCATGGCCGACCCAGGGATCGCCTCGGCCGAATTGCACAAGATCGCGCCGAGCGCTCTGCTGCTCTCCTCGATAGCAATGGTCCCGGAGCTCGACGGTCCGGGGGTGGCCACCGCCCAGGCCTCCGATGGCTCGGCCGAGATCGACGGCGAAACCGGTTCGGGGGGCCACGAGGAGCAGGGTGGCGCCGGCGGCGAACCGGATGAACCAGGCATCGAAGCCGAGTCCTCCGATCAGCGGGATGAAACCGGCGCGCCTCCCGTTCCTTCCCCCGTCGGGTTGCCCTCGGTTCCCCCGCCCACGGCGGACGGGCCCCACGACGAGTCAGCCATACGGCTGGTCACCCGCCGGACCTTGTGGGACGGTGGGACCCAGGTCCAGTCGAGCCCGGCCCTCGCCGCCTTGCCCCCGGCACCGGTCTTGCGGGTCCACCCGAGCGTGCTGGCCGGACTCGGCGCAGCGGACGGAGAGACCGTGCGGGTCGCCTCGGCCAAAGGTTCGCTCCATGTGCAGGCGATCGGCGACGCCTACCTGCCTGCGGGCACCGCCTTTCTTCCCTGGAACCTGCCCGGCGCCCGGGCGGGCGAGCTCGTCGACTCCTCTTCGGTGGTCACCGAGGTGCGCATCGAGGTCGTCGAGGTCGTCGAGGTAGCCGAGGCCGACGGCGCGAGCGAGACCCCGGACGTCGATGGAGGTGATGCCCGTGCCTGACCCGATATTCGAACACGGCCTCAACCTCGCCGTCTGGTTGATCCTTCTCGTCAAGGTTGTCGTCGTCTTCCTCATCGTCCTGATCTCGGTCCTCTTCATGGTCATGTACGAGCGCAAAGCGGTGGCCTGGCTCGGTGTTCGCTATGGGCCCAACCGGGCGGGACCCAATGGCTGGCTCCAGTCCCTCGCCGACGGAACCAAGCTTCTGTTCAAGGAGGCGTTCAAGCCCCGGGGAGCCGACACGGTGGTGTACCGGATCGCCCCATACATCATGCTGGTGCCGACCTTTCTCGTCTTTTCGATCATCCCGCTCGGCGGCTACATCACCGTCGCCGGCCACACGACCAGGCTCCAGCTGGCCGATCCGCCGTGGGGGATCCTTTTCCTCCTGATGATGTCGGGCCTCGCGATCTACGGAGTGATGCTCGCCGGATGGGCGTCAGGGTCGAAGTACCCGCTGCTCGGGTCGGTCCGGGCGACCGCTCAGATGGTTTCCTACGAGGCAGTTCTCGGCCTGACCACGGCGACGGTGGTTTTGGTAACCGGGTCGTTGCGGACCAGCGCCATAGCCTTCTCTCAGCACCCCGGGTTCCTTTACAACTGGAACTTCATCCGCACCGGGTTCTTTCCGTTCGCCCTCTTCGCCATCGCCATCACCGCCGAGATGGCCCGGCCGCCCTTCGATCTGGTCGAGGCCGAGGAGGAGCTTTCCGGGGGTTACAACCTCGAGTACTCGTCGATCGACTTCGCCTGGTTCTACCTCGCCGAGTACGCCGCCCTGGTCACGAACTCGGCCATCATCGTCACCCTGTGGTTCGGCGGACCTGACGGCCCCCACATCGCCGGCAACAGCATCGGCCCGGTGTGGTTCGTCATCAAGGAGCTGATCGTCCTTTACGTGTACGTGTGGGTCCGGGCCACCCTGCCCCGGCTGCGTTACGACCAGCTGATGGATCTTGGGTGGAAGCGGCTCATACCGGCGTCCCTCGCCATGTTGATGATCGTCGCCGGCTTCATCGTCGACTGGAGGTGGGGCGTCGCCGCGATCGGGGCGAGCATTGTCCTCGGCTCGCTTCTGTTGCGCGCTATCGACGTCGGTGCCGAGGCCTCGGCGGCGGAAGTGGAGAGCGACTCGCGTGGCGCTGACCCCGCCGGCCCGACCGGGGAGATGTTGCCATGAGCTTCTTCAAGGGATTCGTCGTCACGGGCAAGCTTCCGCTCAAGCCCAAGGTCACGGTCCAGTACCCGGAGGAGAAAAGACCCAAGCCGGAGCGGTTCCACGGCCGGCACGTCCTCAACCGCTACGAGGACGGGATGGAGAAATGCATCGGGTGCGAGCTGTGCGCCGGGGTGTGCCCCGCTCGTTGCATCTATGTCCGCGGAGCCGACAATCCTCCTGACGCCCCCGTCTCGCCCGGCGAGCGTTACGGCTTCGTGTACGAGATCAACTTTCTGCGCTGCATCCATTGCGACATGTGCGTGGAAGCCTGCCCCACCGAAGCCATCACTGAATCGAAGATGTTCGAATGGTCCTTCACCACCCGGGAGGACGCCATCTACACCAAGGCCGAGCTGCTGGTGGACGAAGAAGGTAAGCCACAGGAGCTCCCGTGGGAGGACTGGAAGGAAGGGGACGACCGGCACACCTCGGCCTGGGTGCGGGCGACCGCGCCGTCCGGCGCGGCGGCCATGGAGGGCAAGCCTCTCTGGTCGGGCGAGCTCGGGTACGGGGTAAGACCGGCCCAGAAGGGCCAGAGCGACCCGACCTCCCCGGACTTCCCCGCGGACACCGACCTCTCGCTGCGAGAGATGATCTCGGCCGCCCTGCGCGGCATCGGGGTGGACGGCAACCGCCCGAGCCAGGCGGGCCCGGCCGGGGGAGGCGGGCAGTGATGGCCCCGTTTGTCGCTGCTGGGCTCGGCGGTGGGGGCATGGTCGGCAACGCCGCCAGCTCAGCGGTCGGGTTGGCTCACGCCGCGGCCTGGACCGTCTTCGCGGTGGGAGCCATCATGATCCTCGCCGGCGCTTTCGGGGTGATCCTGTCCCGCAACCCCGTCCACTCCGCCCTGATGCTGGTCGTGACCCTGCTTGGGGTAGCGCTCCTCTTCGTCGACCAGTCGGCGGACTTCCTGGCTGCGGTCCAGATCATGGTCTACGCCGGCGCCGTGGTCATCCTGTTCCTCTTCGTCATCATGTTTTTGGGCGTCGACCGCAAGGACGCCCTCAGGCCCGAAGCGACCAAGTTTCAGAGACCGGCCGCCCTGGTGCTTGGCCTGGTGGCGCTGATCGAGATCCTCATCCTGTCCCGGGTGCAGCACTGGGTGAGTGGCTTTCAGAGCGCCGCCGGTCAGCTGAACGGGCCGGGGGAGAACGTCCAGAAGCTCGGTCAAACCATCTACACCACTTACTTGCTGCCCTTCGAAATGACCGCGGCCCTGCTGGTCATCGCGGTCGTGGCAGCCGTGGTGCTATCCCGCCGCATTCAGACGGATTCGTCGAAGGAGGCGAGACCCGAATGAGCGTTCCGGGTGCCTGGTACCTCGTTCTGTCCGCCGTGCTGTTCGGGATTGGGGCCACCGGGCTGCTGATTCGCCGCAACGTGCTCGTCATGTTCATGTGCGTCGAACTGATGCTGAACGCAGTGAGCCTCACTTTCGTCACCTTCGCCCGGCTCCTGAACGACGTGGGCGGACAGGCGGCGGTGTTCTTCATCCTGGTCGTGGCGGCGGCCGAGGTGGTAGTTGGGTTGGCGATCATCGTCGCCATGTTCAGGCGACGGGCCGCGGCCACAGCCGATGACATCCACTCCCTGAAGGGCTGACCGCCGCTGTGAATGCCGCCTACGTGATCATCGCCCTTCCCCTGGCCGGAGCGCTGCTGCTGCTCTTCGGGGGACGCCGCACGGGCGACCCGGGCTCGGGCTGGCTGGCCACTGCGGCCTCCGCCGGCGCGTTTGTGGCCACCGTGGTCGTGTGGGCTTCCATGCTCGGGCGCAGCGCGGCAGACCGGACCGTCGAGAAAGAGATCTTCACCTGGATCCCGGTCGGTGACCTGCACGTGGACTTCGCCCTTCAGCTCGATCCGCTGTCGATCACCATGGCGCTGTTCGTGACGGGCGTGGGCAGCCTCATTCACTTGTACTCGATCGGGTACATGAAGCACGATCCGAGCTACGGGCGGTTCTTCTTCCTGCTCAACCTGTTCCTGTTCTCCATGCTCGTGCTCGTCCTGGCGAACAACTTCCTCTTCAGCTTCATCGGATGGGAGGGGGTCGGCTTCTGCTCGTATGGGCTGGTCGGCTTCTGGTTCGACCGCAACACCGCGGCGGTGGCGGCCAAGAAGGCGTTCGTTACCAACCGGATCGGCGACTTCGGGTTCATGATCGCCCTTTTCCTGTTGTTCGGCCACTTCAAGTCGTTCGACTACTCGACGGTTCTGGCCCCGCTGGCTTCGGGCCACGCCACCCTCGCCGCGGGGACGGCGACTGGTATCGGGCTCATGCTGTTCCTCGGGGCGGTCGGCAAGTCGGCCCAGCTGCCGCTCTACATGTGGCTCCCGGACGCGATGGAAGGTCCCACTCCCGTCTCGGCCCTGATCCACGCCGCGACCATGGTGACCGCCGGCGTGTACCTGGTCGCCCGGGCCGCCCCTATCCTCCACTTCAGCCATTCGGTGCTGTGGGTCATAGCCATCGTGGGGGCTGCCAGCGCCTTCTTCGCCGCCACCATCGCATGCGCGCAGGACGACATCAAACGGGTGCTCGCCTATTCGACGATCTCGCAGCTCGGCTACATGTTCCTCGGCGAGGGGAGCGGGGACTACACCGCGGGCCTCTACCACATGATCATGCACGCCTTCTTCAAGGCTCTCCTGTTCCTCGCCGCCGGGTCCGTCATCCACGCGCTCAACAACGAGCAGAACATGAAAAAGATGGGCGGGCTCAGCAAGTACATGCGCTTGACCTTTCCCACCTTCATAATCGGCTATCTCGCCCTGGCGGGCATTCCCCCCTTCGACGGCTTCTGGTCCAAGGACGAGGTGCTCCAGGCCGCCTGGCACATGAGCCCCGGTCTGTGGGTGGTGGGAACGGTCACCGCCGGGCTGACCGCCTACTACATGAGCCGCCAGGTGGCGCTGGTGTGGGCCGGGAAGCCCCGCTGGCCCGAACCGGTTCCGGTCGAGACTGCGGCAGTCGGCCCGCACGGATCCGGCGCCGCGGTGGAGCGGGCTACGGCCGGGGATCCCACCGGGCACGAAGGTCACGGAGGGCCGGAAGGCCACGACGGACATGGTCGCGAGCCCCACGAGTCGCCGTGGGTCATGGCCGTCCCGCTCGTGATACTGGCGTTCCTTTCGACCTTCGGCTGGCTGATCAACGCCCCGTTCGGCGGGCTCGACTTCCTGCAGAAGTGGCTGGCCCCTGTGTTCCCGCCGACGATTGCGCCGGCCTTCTCGCTATCGACTGGCACGAAGTGGACGCTCGGGATCATCGTGACCGGAGTCTGTTTCCTCGGCTTGTATATAGGGCTCCGGCTCTGGGTGCCCCGATACGAGATCCGGTCCCTCGAACCCGAGTTCCTCGTCCACGGCTGGTACATCGACGAGGGCGTAGCCGACGCGGTGTCCGGACCGCTCGCCACCACGGCTGAGGGGTTTGCCGTCGCCGACGCCCGAGGCATCGACGGGATGGTCAATGGAGTGGCCCGGCTGGCGGCGTCGACGGGCCGCCAGTTGCGGCGGGTCGAGACCGGATACGTCCGCAACTACGCCCTCGGCATCGGTATTGGCGCCGTGGTGATCCTGGCGTACGTGGCCACCAGGGTGGGGTCCTGACCGTGAAGACCGTCGGTTTCCCGCTCCTGACCCTCATCGTGTTCCTGCCCGTGGCGGGAGCTTTCATCATGGCCCTGATCCCCGCCTCGGGGGAAGAGAAGGTGGCCCGCCCGGTCGGCCTGATCGTGGCCCTGGCGGAGCTGGGTCTGGTCATCTTTCTCGTCGTCGACTTCCCAACAGGCAACGCCGGATTCCAGTTCGTGAGCAAGCACTCCTGGATAAGCAGTTTCGGCATCTCCTGGAACGTAGGCGTGGACGGGATTTCGTTGTTCCTCGTGGCCATCACCGCGCTGCTCTTCCCGATAGCAATGTTCGGGACCAACGTGAGGGGTAACC
The DNA here is from genome assembly GCA_963783945.1 of uncultured Actinomycetota bacterium. Classification (GTDB taxonomy): domain Bacteria; phylum Actinomycetota; class Acidimicrobiia; order Acidimicrobiales; family Palsa-688; genus CAWAPS01. Next base: position 709,149 of record CAWAPS010000032.1, on the reverse strand, counting down.
GTCGAGCGTTCATCGGGTGGATGCTTCTGCTCGAGGGTGCGTGCATGGGGACGTTCCTGTCGCTCGACCTGTTCCTTTTCTTCGTCATGTTCGAGGTGACCCTGGTCCCCGCCTACTTCATCGTGGCCGGCTACGGCGGGCTGCGGCGGAACTACGCCGCGATGAAGTTCTTCATCTTCACCTTCGCCGGGTCAGCTTTCCTGTTCGTGTCGATCGTGGCCCTGGTGCTGCTCACGGCCCGCTACAACGGCGGGCACCAGACCTTCGACCTCATCACCCTGACCCGGCTGGCCCCCCAGCTACCGCACGCCGATCAGGTGCTCATCTTCGCCGGGTTCGCGGTGGCCTTCGCGGTGAAGATCCCGCTGGTGCCGTTCCACAGCTGGCTGCCCGACACCTACACCGAGGCATCGACCGCCGGGTCGATGATCCTGGCCGGCATCCTGTTCAAGCTCGGCGCCTACGGGCTCCTCCGGCTCGGCATTTTCGTGGTGCCGCGGGGCGCGGCCGACCTCGCCCCGCTGCTCCTGACCCTCGCCGCCATCGGCATCACCTACGGGGCCCTGGTCACCATCATGCAGAAGGACCTGAAACGCCTGGTGGCTTACGCGTCGATCGTTGACGTGGCGTTCATCGTCCTCGGGTTCTTTGCCTTCAGCTCCCAGGGCGTGACCGGTGGCGTACTCGAGATGGTGAACCACGGGCTCACCACCGGGGCCATGTTCTTCCTGGTCGGGGTGATCTGGGAGCGTCGAGGGACGCTGCGGATCAAAGACCTCGGCGGCTTGCAGAAGCCGGCGCCGATACTCGCCGCCATCTTTCTGGTCGTCGTTATGAGCGCGGTTGGGCTGCCCGGGCTCAACGGCTTCGTCGGCGAGTTCCTGGTCCTGGTCGGGACCTTCATCACCCACCGGTGGTGGGCGATCGTCGGCACCACCGCCGTCGTGAGCGGGGCCATCTACTTGCTCTGGGCCTACCAGCGGGTGTTCCACGGCCAAACCGACGCCGTCAACGAGAAGGTGCGTGACATCAGCTGGCGAGAGATCGGAGTCGTGGCTCCGCTGCTTGCCGGCATCGTGTTCCTCGGGGTCTACCCGAAGCCCTTCCTGGACCGGGTCACCCCTTCGGTCGGATACCTGCTCGCCCACGTCCAGCGGGTTGCGCCCAACGCCGGGGTCCCCACATCGGGCCAGACTGCGATCAAGTACACCATCCCGGCCAGCCAGAACGTCGATGCCCAGCCCGCGGCGACTACGAGCGCCGGCACCGGTGGAACGGCTGGCCCGGGTGGCACCGCCCGCCCAGGTCGAACCGCCGGCGCCGCCGGTCCCGTAGGGGCGGACGCCGCGGCCGGCGCACCCGCCGGCCCGCCCGGGTCCGGAGCTTCGACCGACCCGGCGGAGACCACCAGCGCGGTCAGAGGCGCCCCCCACGGTACCGGTCGGCCTGCCTCCGGAGGGACCAGGTGATGCACACGCTCCTCGCCGTTGGTTCGGGCCTGGTGAGCCAGACGGCACCGGCCTCGCCCGGGTGCACCATCGAGCCGACTGGCGTCGTATCCGGCCTGTGCCGGGCCAACGGCTCCCTTCACATCTCGGTCGACTACCGGAGCATCCTGGCCCCGCTGGTGCTCAGCATCGGCGCACTGGCCCTTCTCACCATCTCGGCCGTCCTGCCCAAGCGGTCCCGTCCCGGGCTGTACGCCGCGCTGACAGTGGTGGTGGGCGGGGCGGCGACGGTCGCCGCGATCTGGCAGTGGTACGACGTCGGCAAACACGGCCCCCAGGCCGTGATCGGCGGGCAGGTCTTCTACGACCGCTTCGGCGTCCTGTTCCTGATCCTGGTGTCGGTCGCCACCATGCTCTCCGCCGTCACCAGCGAAAGCTACTTACGGCGCGAGGGGCTCGACGGGGTGGAGGCCTACGTCCTGATCCTCATGGCCGGGACCGGAGCCATGCTGATGGCCGAGTCGGGCGGCCTGATCATGCTCTTCCTCGGGCTCGAGATCATGTCGATCGCGCTGTACGTGATGGCCGCCTACCACCGCCGGCGTACGCAGTCCGGTGAGGCCGGCTTCAAGTACTTCATACTCGGGTCCTTCTCCTCGGCCATCTTTCTCTACGGCATCGCGCTGGTCTACGGGGCCACCGGCTCAACCATGTTCGGCAACATCGCGGTCTTCCTCGCCCGCAACTCCCTGCCGAACGACGGCGTCCTCCTCGCCGGCATGGGGCTGCTCATCGTAGGCCTGGCGTTCAAGGTGTCGGCCGTCCCGTTCCACTTCTGGTCCCCCGACGTGTACCAGGGTTCGCCGACGCCGTTCACCGGGTACATGGCGGCGGTGGCCAAGGCCGCTGGGTTCGCCGGGCTGATCCGGGTTCTGTACCAGGCCCTCGGCTCCCAGCAGGCCAACTGGCGGCCCGCGATCTGGTTCATAACCGTGCTCAGCCTCCTCGTGGGATCCGTGGTCGCCATCGCCCAGAAAGACCTGAAACGGATGCTGGCCTACTCCTCGATCAGCCAGGCCGGTTTCGTGCTCGTCGGGGTGGAGGCGGCTTCGGCCACCGGGAACTCCGCCGCCCTGTTCTATCTGTTCACCTACACGTTCATCATCATCGGCACCTTCGGCGTGGTTCAGCTGGTGGAGGGGCGGGGCGAAGCCCGCACCGACCTCGGAGCGATCCGCGGGCTGGGCCGGCGCGAGCCACTTGTCGCCGGGGCCATGCTGATCTTCATGCTGGCCCAGGCCGGCATCCCCCTCACCAGCGGGTTCCTGGGCAAGTTCTACGTCATCCAGGCGGCCGAGCAGCGGGGTCAGTTCCCCCTGGCCTTAATCGCCATGCTGACCGCGGTCATCGCCGCGTTCGCCTACCTGCGGGTGGCCCTGGTGATGTACGCGGGTCGGGGTGCCACCCCGGCCGGGTACGGGGCGGAGGCGGTTGGTGCCGGGCCCGGGGCGGCGGAGCTGGGCGTGCCGGTGATCGCCGGCGCCGCGGTCGAAGGTCCCGATCCGGTTGGTGGGGCGGCGGGTGCGGGGTCCGGCGGCGATGACGGCCCGGGGTCTTCACCGGCCGGGCCCGAGGACGCTTCGACCGCCGGCCTCGAGCCGGTGCTCTCGCTCGACGGTCCCTCGGCCACGGCCGCCCTGGAAGCCCCACCCACCGGGCGGATCCTCGTGCCTCCGGCGGTGGGGGTCGTGCTCTTCGTGTGCGCGGCGTTCACCATCTTTGCGGGCGTGTCGCCGCTCATCATCGACTTCGCCCGGTCCGCAACCACGATCTTCTAGCCCCGACCGGCGCCCAAATCCGCCTCTCGAGGAGCCCAATCCGCCCTCCCGGCCGGATTTCTCGTAGACAATTCGTGTTCTCGTAGTCAATTCTGACGATATACGTGCGATTCTGCACCGAGAATCCAAATTGTCGCCGAGAAATCGCCTCGCGGAAGGCCGCCGCCACAACCAGGCCTAAAGAGAAGGGCCGGTCGTTCGCCGGCAAACCTTATTGAGCCCTCACGGAGTCATGTCGTGCCGACCTGCGAACGTGCGATCTCTCGGTTGCGCGGGTCATTGCGACAGCCTCCGAGCATCCAAAGTGCGTCAGATTTTCCGGCGAGCGCCCCTCGCTGTCCCGTCGTTCCGCCGCCCTCGTCCCCGCTCACCGGGTCAGCCTCCCGGGCAGGTCCCAGATCAGGACGAAGTAGCAGGCCGAGGCCAGCACGACGACGCAGTGCCAGACCTCGTGGTAGCCGAAGATGTGAGGGACGGGATCTGGCCGGCGGGCGAAGAGCACCACGGCTCCCGCCGTGTACAGCAGGCCCATGGCAACCATCAAGGAGAACTCGGCTGGTCCCAGCCTGAGCGCCGCGGGCAGCGTGAGGACGCCCGTCCAGCCCAGCAGGAGGTACAGGGCGGAGCCCAAGAGGAACGCCCGTCGGGAGCCGAAGAACTTGATCGCCACCCCGGCGACCGTACCGACCCAGACGAGTGCTAGAACCACCCATCCGAGCGTCCCGCCTACCACCCGCACGCAGAACGGGGTGAACGACGCCGCGGTGAACACGTAGATCATGGCGTGATCGGTCCGGCGCATTCGGTCCCGCCAGGCGGCGGAGAGCGGGAGCAGGTGGTAGCTGGCGCTGACGGCGTACAGGGCGACCAGGGCGAAGGCATATACGAGGACCGGCGCGTACGGTTCGTGCCACCCGAGAGCAATGGCCGCCGGTGCGGCCGCCAGCAGGGCGATGAAGTGGATCCAACCTCTCCACCGCGGGGCGAGGGCGGTCCCACTCAGGCGCAGGGTGTTCCTTGGAGCCCCCGCCGCCACCGCGGCCGCGGCTTTTCCGCGGGCATGACCCTGCTGCACCACAGCCAAATCTGGCCCGCCGGCCTCTTGGACCGCCGCGCCGCCGGCCCCGTCTGCCCGCTCCCCCGCAAGTCGCTTCCGGGATGGGAGCTCGAGGGCGTCCGCCGCCGTCACACTCGGACCATACCGGCGCGGGCCGAGGATGCCTCGGCGGCCATGGCCGAACTCCTGCTCCATGCATCAAGATTTCGTCTCCTGTTAGGCCCAGCTTGAGATCGGTCGTCGCGCCGCCACCCGGAGTTAACCGGCGGCTCTGGAGTCGGTTCTCAGCGATCCGTTTTTGCCGGCAGTGCCCGGTATGGTCGAAAGGGCCAGAAGGCGGGGCCCGCCGCCCCCACGGCATCGACCGACGCACCATGCCCTTTCGACCCCGGTCTCCCGGTCCCCGCAAGCTTCGTCGGAGCCCCCTCGCTCGGCGCCGGCTGGTGACGCTCGGCCTGGGCACCCTCGCCATGGTCGTGGTGGTCGCGGTCGCCGTAAGCGGCCCCCATCCGGCCAGAGCGCTCGACAGGAGAAGAAAGACCCCCTCGAGCCGCCCGGCCGCAAGCGGGGCGGCCGGCATTCCGGGCTCCGTTCAGCTCGACCCGGCCGAGTTCAGCCCGGGGGCATGCGTGGCCCTGCCGCCGACATCCGGTAACCGGCACCTGACCGTGTTCCTGGACGCCGGGCACGGCGGCATAGACCCCGGCGGGGTGGGCGGGACCGAAAGCGGGCAGACCATCTACGAGGCCGCCGAGACCCTTCCGGTCGAGCTCGACGCCGCGGCCCTGCTCCGGAGCGCCGGCTTCCGGGTGGTCGTCTCGCGCACCGGGCCGACGTCGGTGGTGCGACTCGCAGCGACCGACGTCTCGGACGGAGCCCTGACGATCCAGGGGTCTCACGACGATGTAGCGGCCCGGGACGTGTGCGCCGACCTGGCCGACGCCGACGTGCTGGTCGGGATCTACTTCGACGCCGGGGCATCACCGGATAACGCCGGCAGCGTGACCGGCTATGACGCGGTGCGGCCCTTTGCCGCCGACAACCTCAAGCTGGCGACCCTCGTTCAACGCGATGTTCTCGCCGCCATGAACCTCCAGGGCTGGCAGATCCCCGACGAAGGGGTGGTTCCCGACAGCGATCTCGGCTCGGCCATCACCAGCCAAGCGGTCGATTATGGGCATCTCCTGCTTCTCGGACCCGCTGAGGCCGGCTATTTCAACACCCCCAGTGCGATGCCTGGGGCACTCATAGAACCTCTCTTCATCACCGACCCGTTCGAAGGTTCGATCGCCGCCAGCAGCCACGGCCAGCAGATAATGGCGACGGGCCTGGCCGAGGCGGTCGAGCAGTACTTTTCGCCCTCCGAGCCGTAGACGCTCCCATGGCGAATGCCACTTCGAGGTGCAAGCAGGGTCCACCGGGCCATCCAGTAGAGTTTGGGAACACAACTGAATACGCGCTGCTCGAGTCGCAGCGGGAGAGTCCTTGGCGAAGTTGCCGGGCGCCGAAGGAGCAAACCTCCCCAGAATCTCTCAGGCCAACCCACCGCTGCGGTAAGGCGACTCTGGAAAGACAGGGATCCCACCGATACCTGCGCCGAAGGTGCAAGCCGCTCACGTCGACGTGACGGCGAAGCTCTCAGGTTCCAATGACAGAGCGGGGAGGCCACAGTTCCGCGGCGTGCTGCCGCGGCCCGAGCCTCAGGGAGCCTTCGCTATGAGCCAGCCGTTGACCGAGAGCACCGAACCGGGGTCCGCCGGCGCCTACCCGGCGGCCACGCCCGGCGACTCTGGGACCGGCACCCCAACCCAGACGGCCACCCATGCCGCCCCCACCCCCGACCACCCCCGCCCCCACCGCCCAGACCACCCCCGCCCCCACCGCCCAGACCACCCCCGCCCCCACCGCCCAGACCACCCCCGCCCCCACCGCCCAGGCCACCCCCGCCCCCACCGCCCCTGGCTCCTTCGCCCGCCGCCACATCGGCCTGTCGCCCGCCGATGAGGCGAAGATGCTCTCCAGGTTGGGCTACGCCTCTCTCGAGGATCTGATTGAGGCGGCGGTACCGCCCAACGTCCGTGATACCACTGAGGTTGAGCTCCCACCGGCGGTCGGCGAGGCTGAGGTGCTGGCCGAGCTGCGCCGCCTGGCCGCCCTCAACTCCCCGGGGGAGTCCATGATCGGCCTCGGGTATTACGGCACGGTGACTCCGCCGGTGATTCGGCGGAACGTGCTCGAGGACCCGGCCTGGTACACGGCTTATACCCCGTACCAGCCCGAGATCAGCCAGGGCCGGCTGGAAGCCCTTATCAACTTTCAAACCATGGTGGCCGACCTGACCGGCCTGCCGACCGCCAACGCCTCCTTGCTCGACGAGGCGACGGCCGCGGCCGAAGCGGTCACGGTGATGCGCCGTTCCGCCCCGAGCCGGGCCCAGAGGGTTGTGCTCGACTCCGACTGTCTGCCTCAGACCATCGCGGTTGTACAGACTCGATGCGAAGCCGCTGGTGTGGAGACCATGGTGTGCGACCTCACATCTGGTCTCCCCGACACGGACTTCTTCGGTGTGGTGTTGCAGTTCCCGGGCGCGTCCGGAGCCGTGCGGGACTTCAGAGCCTTGACCGAGCGGGTTCGCGACGTGGGGGCCCTGACCACCGTCGCCGCCGACCTTCTTGCCCTCACCGTGCTCACCCCGCCGGGTGAGTGGGGCGCCGACCTGGTGGTCGGCTCCACTCAACGCTTCGGGGTCCCGCTCGGTTACGGAGGACCGCACGCCGGATACATTGCGGTCCGCGCCGGACTCGAGCGATCTCTACCTGGCCGCCTGGTCGGCGTGTCAGTAGATGCGGCCGGCGGGCTGGCTTACCGGCTGGCTCTGCAGACGCACGCGAACAGCACATTCGCCGGGAAAAGGCCACCTCGAACATTTGCACGGCTCAGGTTCTGTTGGCCGTCGTGGCGTCGATGTACGCCGTCTACCACGGTCCGGAGGGCTTGACGGATATAGCCCTTGCCGTTCACGAGCGGGCCAGGGTGCTGGCGGACACCCTCCGGCGTCGCGGGGTCGAGGTCGTGCACGACTGCTTCTTCGACACGATCCTGGTGCGCTTGCCGGGCCGGGCCGAGGCGGCGGTCGCGGCCGCGGCCGAGCGCGGTGTCCACATCCGTCTCGTCGATGCCGACCACGTGGGAGTGGCCTGTTCCGAGACGACGGCGGACGCTCACCTGAGTGCCGTTCTGAAGGCGTTCGGAGTCGAGCCGCCGGCCGGTCCGGCCGGGCCGTCCGGGTCGCTGATCGAAACGGTGCCCGATGCCCTGGTCCGGCGCAGCCCGTTCCTCTCCCACCCGGTGTTCAACCGCCACCGGTCCGAGACGGCGATGCTGCGATACCTTCGGAAACTCTCGGACCGGGACTACGCGCTCGACCGCGGCATGATCCCGCTTGGCTCGTGCACCATGAAGCTGAACGCCGCGGCCGAGATGGAACCGATCAGTTTCGGCGGCTTCGCCAACCTGCATCCTTTTGCTCCGCCGGAGGCAGCCCGCGGGTATATGCAGCTCATCTCCGAGCTGGAGCAGTGGCTGGCCGACCTGACCGGTTATGCCGCGGTCTCGGTGCAGCCCAACGCCGGCAGCCAGGGCGAGCTGGCCGGGCTGCTGGCCATCCGCGCCTACCATCGCTCTCGGAGCGACGAAGCCCGTGACGTGTGCCTCATTCCGTCCAGCGCTCACGGCACCAACGCCGCTTCGGCTGTCATGTCGGGCATGCGGGTGGTGGCGGTCGCGTCCTCTTCCGACGGCACCGTCGACCTCGAAGATCTGAGGTCCAAGTGCGAGCAGCACTCGGACCGCCTGGCCGCCATCATGGTGACCTACCCGTCCACCCACGGCGTGTACGAGGAGGGCATCACCGAGCTGTGCGATGTGGTCCACCGCCACGGCGGCCAGGTCTATGTGGACGGAGCCAATCTGAATGCCCTGCTCGGCTTGGTCTCCCCCGGTCGGTTCGGGGGCGACGTGTCGCACCTGAACCTGCACAAGACGTTCTGCATCCCCCACGGGGGCGGTGGCCCCGGGGTGGGGCCCGTCGCGGTGGCGCCGCACCTCGCCCCGTTCCTTCCTTCCCATCCTCTGCATCCCGATCCCGAGAGACGCCAGGGAATCGGGCCGGTAAGCGCCGCGCCTTACGGCAGCGCGGGCATCCTTCCGATCAGCTGGGCCTACGTGCGGCTGATGTCGTCGTCGGGCTTGGTGCAGGCCACGATGGCGGCGGTGCTTTCGGCCAACTACATCGCTCACCGGCTGTCCCGGTACTTTCCGGTCCTCTTCACCGGCCAGTCGGGTCTGGTTGCCCATGAGTGCATTCTCGACCTGCGGCCATTGACCCGGGCCACCGGGGTCACGGTCGACGACGTGGCCAAACGCCTCATCGACTACGGCTTCCACGCCCCCACCGTGAGCTTCCCGGTGGCCGGGACCTTGATGGTCGAGCCGACGGAGTCCGAGGACCTGGGCGAGCTGGACCGATTCTGCGAGGCCATGATCGCCATCAAGGGCGAAATAGACGAGATAGGCGCTGGTCGGATCGACGTTGAATCGAGCGCCCTGCGCCACGCCCCCCACACTGCGGCCGCCCTGGTAGGTGAGTGGGATCGCGTCTACTCCAGGGAGCAGGCGGTGTTCCCGGCGGGGATCGTCACCGGCAAGTACTGGCCGCCCGTGGCCCGTATAGATCAGGCCCACGGCGACCGCAATCTCATGTGCTCGTGCCCGCCGCTCGAGGCGTACGACAACGCGGACCCGACCCCGCTCACCGCGGGCGTGCCGTAGTCGCCGGGCCCGTATCAGGCGTCGTCGGAGTTCGGACTGCGCAACTCGGTCTTGAGGATCTTGCCCGTCGGGCCCTTGGGCAGCTCGTCGACGAACCGAACCTCCCTCGGGTATTTGTAGGCCGCCAGCCCTTCCTTGCTGTAGTTGATCACGTCCTCGGCGTTGAGGTCGGCGCCGTCGCGGCGGACTACCACCGCCACGACCTCCTCGCCGAGCCGGTCGTCGGGCTTGCCGATGACCGCGGCCTCGACGATGTCGGGGTGGCCGAAGAGGACCTCCTCGATCTCGCGTGGGTAGACGTTGAAGCCGCCCCTGATGATGAGGTCCTTGGTGCGATCGACGATGAAGAAGTAGCCGTCGCCGTCGACGTACCCGAGATCGCCCGTGTGCAGCCAACCCCCTCGCAGTGTCTCGGCCGTCGCTTCGTCCTTTCCCAGGTATCCCTTCATGACGTCGTGGCCCCGGATGAGGATCTCACCGACGTGATCGGGTCCGGGCGGCAGCGGGCGGTCTTCGGGGTCCGCGACACGCATTTGCACCCCCCAGATAGGCGTACCGATCGACAGCACCTTGCGCTCCTCGGCGCTGCGGTTGAAGCTCGCGACGCTGGCCGTCTCGGACAGCCCGTAGCCCTCGAGGACGACGATCCCGAACTTCTCCTCGAACGCCCGCAAGATCTCGCCGGGCAGGGAGGCTCCTCCCGATACCGCGATCCGCAGGCAGCTCAAGTCCCGTCCCTCCGTGTCCATTCCGGTGAGGACCTGGAGCATGGTCGGAACACCCCCGATCACCGAGCAGCGCGCCGCTTCGATGGTGTCCAGCACGGCTACGGGGTCGAAGCGCGGGACGATGGCGAGCGACCCGCCGAACCGAATGGCCACATTGACGACGGATGACAATCCGAACACGTGGAAAAAAGGGAGGACCGCGAGGGTCACGTCATCCGCCCGGGCTCCGAACAGTCCGCCGGCGATGGTGCAGTTCATGTACAGCTGGAAGTGGGTGAGCTCCGCTCCCTTCGGCCGCCCGGTCGTCCCGCTCGTGTAGATCAGGACTGCGGTGTCGTCGGAGCTCGAAGGGTGGACCGCGTCGGCGGGGTCCAGTGGTTCGCCCGGCGCCAGGAGGTCGTTCAGCGGGCGAATCCCTGGTTGCGGCGCCGTCCCGGATAGGGAAGCCGCATAAACAGGTATCCCCACGGCCCCCGCCGCTTTGGCCGCTTCGTCGGCCAGCCCCTCGAAGGTCAGTATGACCCGGGCCTTGGAGTCGGTCAGGTGATACTCGATCTCCGGGGCCTTGAGCAGCGGGTTCAGTGGCAGGACCGTCAGTCCCGCCTTGAGGGTGCCGAAGTAGCTGACGAGAAAGTCGGGAACGTTAGGCATCTGGATAGCCACCACGTCGCCCGGGGTGAACCCGTGTTCTAGGAGGCCGGTCCCGAACCGGCTCGACATCCCGTCGAGCTCGCCATAGGTGGTCGTCCGGCCGCCGAAGTGCATCACCGGGGCGTCGGGGGCGGCCTGAGCCGACTCGGTCAGGATTGTCGCCAAGTTGAAGCTCATTCGTCGTATCCTCCCGAGCCGGTCTCCGGCTCCAGATCATTGCCGCTCGTGGCCGCGGCTATCCAACACGGAGGCGGCACGACTGACCATACGTAGCACCCCGGAGGGACGGCCGGCACCGGCGGGCCCAGATGGTGGACCATCGGGTCAGCAGCGGTCCGGGTTCGCGTTTACCGGGTGGTCGTCCGCCCGTGCCCGGCGGGCGGGTGGATCGTCACGGCGGCGGGTGCAGCGCCCCGGACCGCTTGAGCGTTCGGATCAGTGGAACCGTCTCGACGGTTCTGACCCCCGGGAAGGACTGCAGCCGGACGGTCAGGTAGCGGTACAGATGCTCAGGGCTGTGGCAGTGCACGGTGACCAGCAAGTTTGTCGGACCAGTGGTGGCCGCCACGAACGGGACCTCGGGGTGGGTGGCCACGGCCTGGCCGACCGGCTCGAGCTGGGAGGGTTCGACCGCCAGCCACAACATGGCGCTGGTCGAGAGGCCCAGGGCCTCCGTCTCGATGTCCACGTCGAAGTAGAGGACGCCGCTCCGGGCGAGCTCCCCGATCCGGCGCCGTACGACCGACTCGTGCCACCTGGTGGCGATGGCCAGAGCAGCTGCGCTCGCCCTCCCGTCGAAAGCCAGTTCGGCGAGCAACACGAGATCGACAGGTTGCAGTCTGAGCGGCCTCTGCCAGCCGTGGCCCGCTTCCTGGCCCCGGTCGCTGTCCGACGAGTCCCCATCGCCCGTGTGCAGGCGACCTACCTGTTGTGGGGACAGGGCGCCGCCCAGCCCGGCCCATTCATGACGGCTGAAGACGCGAAGGAGAGAGTGGGCAGAAATCTGCACGACGCGACGACTCCCCGGCAGTCCCCGGAGGAGTAGAGCGTCGCGCTGCTCCTGGTTACGGGCCTGAACCAGGAAGACGATCTCGGTGCCCCCCGAAGCCAGTCTGACCCAACTCGTGTCGCCCCGAACGCTGAGCCCCTCCGCCACCGCCAGCGCCGATCCGGGTGTGCACTGGAGCCGGATGATCCAATCGACCCAGCCGACCTTCGCGCCCTGAACGGTGCCTCGGACCCTGAGGCCCACCGAGTCCTGCAAGCGCCGGTAGCGCCGGGCGACGGTCTGATCTGACACGCCGATGACCGCCGCCAGGGCCCGGAACGAGGCGCGTGGCCGGATGGTGAGGGCATGGATGATCTGCCTGTCAAGGCGGTCAAGCGTGGGGCTTTCCAAGCAAAAGCACGCTAGTCGTGTCGAGATCCGGCGCATCCTTCAATGTCGCTCCCGGATGTCACACCAACCGACCAGTATGGACGTCATCCGGGCCTGGCCCTGGCCTCCCGAGAAGCCGACTCTCCGGACCGAGGAGCTCCGATGGACAAGAAATGGTGGACGTTGCTCGCGGTGTGCGCGGGGACCTTCATGCTCTTGCTCGACGTCACGATCGTCATCGTCGCCCTGCCCGATATCCAAAAGGGGCTGCACGCCACGCTCGGCGAGGTGCAGTGGGTGGTCGACGCCTACGCCCTGACTCTCGCTTCACTCCTGCTCACGGCAGGGGTGTTGGCCGACCGTTACGGGCGGCGACTGCTGTTCGCCATCGGCCTGGTGATCTTCACCCTGGGGTCGCTCCTGTGCGGGCTGGCCCAGACACCGCTCATGCTCATCCTGTCGCGCAGCGGGCAGGGAATCGGTGGGGCGATCGTGTTCGCCACGTCTCTCGCCCTTCTCGCCCAGAGCTTCCATGGCAGGGAGCGAGGAGTGGCGTTCGGAACCTGGGGGGCCATCACCGGCGTCGCAGTGGCTCTCGGTCCGGTGCTCGGGGGAGTCATCACAACAGGCATCAGCTGGCGGGGCATCTTTCTCGTCAACGTCCCCGTTGGCATCGCCGCTGTGGCCGTTACCAAGTGGCGGGTCGAGGAGTCCAAGGCCCCTCACGTGTCGCGCCCGGACTGGGCTGGCTTCGTTCTTCTTACCGCCGGCCTGGTCACGTTGGTCTACGGCCTGATCCGGGCCAGCGAGCGCAGCTGGAGTGACTCGGTCGTACTCGGCTGCATCAGCGCCGGGACGGTGATCCTCCTGGGCTTCGTGATCACCGAACTGCGCGTCAAGCACCCCATGTTCGATATGTCGCTGTTCAAAGTGCCGACGTTCGTGGGGGGATCCATCGCCGCGTTCTGCATGAACGCCTCCCTCTTCTCGGTCCTCCTCTACCTGGTGCTGTTCCTGCAGGACGCCCTCGGGTACTCCGCGCTCGGTACGGGCATTCGGCTTCTCCTCAACAGCGGTGCCGTCCTGGTCTCCGCGACCATCGCCGGACGGCTGATCGGTCGGGTGTCGGTCCGATGGCTCATCGGTCCGGGCCTTGCCCTCGTCGGTATCGGCCTGCTGCTCATGACCGGCCTCGACGGGAGTTCCACCTGGACCCACCTGATCCCAGGCTTCATCGTGTCAGGGATAGGCGCGGGCATGGTCAACCCGCCCCTCGCATCCACCGCGATCGGCGTGGTCGAGCCCCAGCGAGCGGGCATGGCATCTGGAGTCAACTCGACATTCCGCCAGATCGGCATCGCCACCAGCATCGCCGTGCAGGGCACGATCTTCACCGCGGCACTCCAACGCAGCGTCCACCACGCCCTGGCGCCGGTGCCGGCACTGGCCGGTCATTCGTCGGAGATCGTCAATGGGATCCGCCAGGGCACGGCGGGCAACATCATCGCCACCACCCCGCCCGCTCTCCGGGCCAGCCTGGCCGGCGCGGTGCGATCAAGTTTCGCCACCGGGGTCAACGACCTGGCGATATTCACCGCGATAATCGCCCTCTTCGGTGCAGTGGCGTCCATCGTCCTGATCCGTAACCGTGACTTCGTGGTAACGAGGCCTGAGGGTGAGCAGATGGAGACGGTGGCCGCAGGGTGACCGAAGTTCGCTGAGACCTGAACGGGCTGACGCGTCCAGGGGGTCGGGCCCCGCCGTTCAGTCGGCCGCCTCACCCCGCACGAAGTGCTTCCCAAGCGCATCCTCCTGTTGCTGATACGACGAACGAATGGTCTGTCCGTACAGCGCCAGGGGAGGCTCGAGCATCCGCTCGAAGGTCAACTTGCAGACCCGCTGGCCGTCTTCGATCATGAACGGGACATCGTGAGCTCGCACCTCGAGGGCGGCCCGGGCGCCGTGAAAGCGACGTTCGAGGTCGAACCCGAATCCGGGATCGAAGAACCCGGCATAGTGGGTGCGCAGCTCGCCGCTCGTGGGATCGTAGGCGGTCATCTCCGATGCGAGCGACGGGGGAATACGGACCGCCTCTTTGGACATCAACAGATAAAACCGTTCGGGCGTGAGGATGATCCGGTCGCCCTGCTCCCCGTAGACCCTTTCCCAGTATGAATCGGGGCCGACCGGTCTGGATCGGGTCATATCCAGCAGCGGAGCGTTGTCCTTCGCTCGGTATCCCACGTGGCGTGACGGGCCTCCGCGCAGGTCCAGACTGAGGAACATCCCGTTGGCCAGGGCGAGATCCTCTATAGGGACCGGCTCGTCGGCGCGGTAAAGCAGCGGCTGGTCTCGGTGGAAGTCGCGGATGTCGTCGTCGGTCAGGTCGCACCTCCCGGCCGACAACCGCAGCTGATTGAGCGTGAGGTTCTCCCGCACCCGTATGGGAAAAGAAAGGGGGACTATTTCCAAGTAGAGCCGGCCGTCATATCCGCTGGCTATTTCGTCGAATCGGTAGCTCTCGTCGGTGATAACCCGGGTGAACACATCGAGCCGTCCCGTGGAGCTCTTGGGGTTTGTTTTTCCTCGCATTTCGCGGGGAAGCGAGAGCCGCTCCTTGAGCGGTACCAGGTAGGGACGGTTGGTTTCCAGCACCACTCCCTCGTTATGGAGGGGGAGCTCGTCGATGATGTAGTCCTTGACCTTGCGCTCGACCATCTGGTTGCCGGGCAGGAAGCTGCACTGGATCCGATAGGCCACCTCGTCCAGTCTGAGGTCGAGGCTGGCCGGCTGGATGTTCTCGGTTGGAATGGTGAAATCGCCGGCGTGGATGACCCCGTTGTCGATCATGGCCAGCAGATGCTGGCTGGCCAGCACCCCCTCGCCCGGGGGCAGGTTCAGCATGACTGGGGGGGCAGGGGCGCGGGCACGACGAATCGTACCGAGGGTCGGCGTGGGGGCGGCGCGAAGGGCTCGCCACGAAACAACTTGACGCAACTTTCTCGTAAACATGCGTGCCTCGGCCCAGGACTTGTTCCAAGTTGTTTCGTGGCGAGCACTTAGGTCAGACTTTCAGGCCTCGGCGAAGCGCCTCGATCATCTCGGCCGCCACACGCTGAGACACTGCAGCTGTGTCGATCATGCCCGACCCGTGGAACGTTCCCGGGTACTGGTGCAACTCGACCGGTACCCCAGCCTGCAGGAGTCTGAGCGCGTACAGGATGCCCTCGTCCCTCAGTGGATCGAACTCCATGGTCGACACGTAGGCGGGTGGAAGTCCGGACAAGTCGGTGGCCCGGGCGGGCGCGGCGTAAGGTGACACCTCACCTGCGGCGTCGTCACCCAGGTAATACCTCCAGCTCAGGATGGCGTTGCTCCGGTGCCAGACGGGAGTGTCCACGAACTCCCGCATGCTCGGCGTCTCCAGGCGGTCGTCGAGCTCGGGTATGCCGAGGAACTGGAAGCACAGCGCCGGGCCGCCCCGGTCGCGCGCCAGCAGCGCCAGGGCGGCGGACAGGCCTCCACCGGCGCTCTGGCCGAACACCCCCACCCGGTCAGTATCGATGCCGAGCCCGGACGCCTCGCCGACCATCCAGCTGAGAGCGGCGTAGCAGTCTTCCAGGCCGGCTGGAAACGGGTGCTCCGGAGCCAGCCGGTACTCCACGGTGACGACGACGACGCCGACCTCCCGGGCCAGCCGGGACGCTCCTGCGTGCTCCATATCGATGCTTCCGAAGGCAAACCCGCCCCCGTGGATGTCCAGCAGACCGGGGAGCGAGACGGTGGGCCCGCCCGGGGTGTAGATCCTCACCGCCACTTCTGGGCCCCCTGGCGGTCCCGGCACACTACGGTCGACGACGGTGAGCCCTGTGGTGTCTACCGACGCGTTCAGCGATGCGACGAGGTCGTCCATGGCCGTTCGGGCGCCGACCGGGTCGCTCCAGTCGCGCACCGGCAGCGCGCCCAAGGATTCGGCCAGCTCGGGATCGATTCGGTACGCCATACCGTCACCATAGGGGAGAGGGCCAGCCCACCCGGCGTCTCCTATTGGCGCATCGGATGAGTCCGGTCATCAAATCGTTAGATCTCCTGCTTCGTGTCCGCCCCCCTGTCCTTCCACTTCGGACGGGCGGCGATTTAGGCTCACCGCACAATCCTGTTGCATTCAACGGTCTATCCTTCCGAGACTCAAGATCGAATGTGAAAGGACGTCTGGCCATGAAGTTCGGTCTCCATCTCGGCTCGGTCAACCCTCGCCTGTGGGTTGAAATGGCCGAGGAGGCCGATCGTCTGGGATACGAGTCGATCTGGGTACCGGAGCACGTTGTGGTCCCTCTGAGCTCCGAGGGCAGTCCGCATCACGGCTCGGAACACCCACCCATCCCCTCGAACGTTCCTATCTTTGACGCCTTCGGGGTGCTATGTCACCTGGCGGGCAGAACGGAGCGGATCCGGCTCGGAACCCATGTGTACAACATTGGTTTGCGTCACCCTTTCATCACGGCGAGAGGGGCTACGACGGTCGACGTTCTCTCCGGCGGCCGCCTCGAACTCGGGATCGGCGCCAGTTGGTTGCGCGCCGAGTGGGAGGCGCTCGGCCTGGACTTCGATCGCCGGGGCGCACGGGTCGACGAGGCGATAGAGGTGTGCCGCCTGCTCTGGAGCGAGGAGATCGTGGAGTTCCACGGCGAGTTCTTCGACTTCGGACCGGTCGCCTTCGAGCCCAAGCCGGTGCAGCGACCCGGCCCGGCGCTGCAGATCGGCGGTGACGGACCCGCCGCGGCGCGACGGGTCGCCACGGTGGGAACGGGGTGGATGCCCATGAACCACAAGCTCGATGAACTTTCCGCACCACTCTCCCGGATCGCCGAGCTGTGGGAACGCGCCGGGCGTACCACGCCGATCGAGGTCACCCTGTCCGGGGATATCAGCACCGCGGACGACGTCTCACGACATGCCCAAGCAGGAGCGACCAGACTGATCGTCCGGCCGTACTCCAGGACCAGCGACGCACTCGATGGAATCCGACGATTCGCCGAGCAGGTAATACAACCCCTCGAAGGGTAGTCCGGGTCCGAGTGCACCCTCGAAGACCCGGCCGGCCATGACTGGCATTCACCCCGACGGTCCGTGACGCCGCCCCGGAAGAGCACGGGTGCGAGACGGTCGAGGCCTGGGAGCACGCCTGAGGAGTGGGGCCACCCGCGGTAGATTGCCCGGCCCGGGTTGTTCAGTAATGGCTAAAGTCCTCTTTCCGGCCGCCGGAGGGCCTACCTCGGTGGCAGCGCTTCGGAGAGGATTACTCATGGCTCTGACGGACGAGGCTCGGGGCGCTTCGCCGCCCGTGGAGAAACGGTGGTTCGCCCTCGACCCCCCCGACGTGGTGGGCACCCTGGGTGTGGTGGTCGAGTCGGGTCTTTCCGCGGCTGAGGCCGGCGCCCGGCTCGAACGGGACGGGCCGAACGCCCTTCCGGTGGAGCAGCCGCCATCGGGTTTGCATCGGCTGCTCGGCCAGTACAAGAGCTACATGCAGATAATCCTGGTTGGGGCGGCCATCGTCTCCTTCGCCATCAAGCAGTGGACCACGGCCGTGGCTCTGCTCGTGATCTCCCTCTTCAACGCCGTCGTGGGCTTGCGCCAGGAGGGCAAAGCCGAGAGCGCCATGAACTCCCTGCAGTCGATGATGGAGGCCACGGCCCGGGTCAGGCGGGACGGGGTGGAGGCCCAGATACCAGCGGAGAAGCTCGTAGCCGGGGACGTTGTGTTGATCGCGGCCGGTGACGAGGTGCCGGCGGACGGGCGGATCGTGTCCTCGAGCGCATTGCAGATCGACGAGTCCGCCTTGACCGGGGAGAGCGTGCCGGCGGACAAGGACGCGGCCACTCTGCCAGACGGGGAGATCGGACCGGGCGAGCAGTCGAACATGGCGTTCATGCACACCCCCGTCACCCACGGGAGCGCGGTCGTGGTTGTCACCGGTACCGGGAGCGGGACCGAAGTCGGCAAGATCGCCCACATGCTCTCCTCCACGGCGCGAGAAGAGACACCGCTCACCAAGCAGATGAACACCCTTACGCTTTGGATTGTCGGCGCAGCCGGCCTGACGATGGTCATCATGTTCGCCTTGGGCTTGAGCCGGAACCAGTCGTGGACGATGCTGTTCAACACCGCCGTGGCCCTGGCGATCGCGGCGATCCCGCTGGCCCTGCCCATGGTCGTGCAGGTGGTTCTGTCGCTAGGTAGCGTCGAGCTGGCCAAGCAGAAGGCCATAGTCAAGGACCTGCCCTCGGTCGAAACGCTCGGGTTCACCTCGGCGATCAACTCCGACAAGACCGGCACCCTGACCATGAACCAGATGACTGCGGTTGAAGTCGTGAACCCCACCGATCGCTTTGCCATCACTGGCAGTGGCTACAGCCTGGAGGGCACGATCACCCATCCGGCCGGCAACACCGACACCCTCGAGGCGGCGATCCTGCCCTACGTCATCGCGAGCGATACCCGGCTGGTCGACGGCGAGGTGGTGGGCGACCCGACCGAAGGCGCCCTGCTGGTACTGGCCCACAAGGCGGGCGTCTACATCGATGCAACCCGCGACGACCTGCCCCGCTTAGCGACCCTCCCGTTCGACCCCGGCTACAAGCTTATGGCCACGTTCAACCAGGCCAAGGACGCTTCGGGCCACGACGTGGTGCGCTGTTTCGTCAAGGGGGCTGCCCCGGCGGTCCTTGCTCGGGCCGCTACTGCCCTGTCCAACGGCACGAGCGTCCCCTGGGACGACGAGCTCGGTCGACGGGCTCAGCAGCATGTCCAGCGCATGGGCGAGGCCGGTCTGCGGGTTATGGCCGGAGCCTTCCGAGATCTCGATCCCGCCGGCTTCGATCCCAACGGCGACCTGCTCTCCCTGGTCGAGGCGCTGGAGATGACCAGCTTGGTGGGCATGGTCGACCCGCCCCGCGAAGAGTCGAAGGTGGCGGTGAGCGATGCTCAGGCGGCCCACATCCAGGTGCGGATGGTGACCGGCGACGACGTCGTGACCGGGGCGGCGATCGCCACCCAGCTCGGTATTCCAGGAGAGGCGATTCTGGGCGCCGACTTTGCCGCATTCTCCGAGGAAGAGCGGCTGCGGCGGATCGACGATATCGGTGTGGTCGGCCGGGTGGCGCCCGAGCACAAGGTGATGCTGGCCGAGACGCTGAAGAAGAAGGGTCATGTGGTGGCCATGACCGGCGACGGGGTCAACGACGCCCCGGCCATCAAGGCCGCCGACATCGGGGTGGCCATGGGCAGCGGCACGGAAGTGGCCAAGAACGCCGGCCGCATGATCCTATCGGACGACAATTTCGCCACCATCGTCTACGCCGTCGAGCAGGGCCGCAAGCTTTACGACAACCTCAACAAGTACATCCGCTTCGTGTTGCTCGAACTGGTCGCGTTCGTCCTGACGTTCCTCGGCGCCACTCTGATCGACCTCGCCGCCGGGCAGCCTTTCACCCCGGTACAGATCCTGTGGATCAACTTCTTGGTCAACGCCCCCTTTGGGGTGGCGCTCGGATTCGACCAGGAGACCCCAGGTTTGATGAGCCGCCACCCCCGGCCCAGAGGGGATTCCATTCTGACCAAGGGAGTGATGATCACCTCCGGCCTGGCTGGGCTCTACGTCGCCATAGCCAACCTGGTCCTGATCTCCACCGGCAAGAACCATTACCGCAGCCTGGCGACCGGTCGTTCCATGGGGTTGGTCGGATTCTCCCTCATGCTGGTGGTCGCCGCCTTTGAGGCTCGGAGCGAGACCGAGTCCATCTTCACCCTGGACACCTTCAACAGCAGCAGGATGAACTTGATCGCTTTCGCCGAGTTCGCCGGAGCTTTCCTCATCACCCAGGCCGACTTCTTGCGCCGGCTCCTCGGCACCAATCAGCTCACCGCCCGCCAATGGGGCACGTCTTTGCTGGCCGCCGTCGTGCTGCTCGCAGGTTGGGAAGCGGGCAAATGGGTAGCGCGGCGAACGACCAACGCCGCTCGAGCCAACCTGCCCGTCGCTGACTCCACATCGGATCTCCAGGCGAGGTAGGCGAGATGACCAATAAGAAACACCCCGACAAGCAATCGCACCCTGAATCCGCAGCATCGGGGCGCCGTCAGGACGCCGAGTCCGGGCCGCCCCCCAAAATGAAGCGCAAGCTCTACGAGCAGGAGATGAGAATCCTTCACGGCGAGCTGGTCGCGCTTCAGGAGTGGGTGAAATCGACCGGAGCCAAGATCTGCATCGTGTTCGAAGGTCGGGACACCGCCGGCAAGGGCGGCACGATCAAACGGATCACCGAGCGCGTCAGCCCACGGGTGTTTCGTGTCATCGCCCTGCCCGCTCCCACGGAGCGGGAGAAGTCGCAGATGTACGTGCAGCGCTACCTCCCGTATCTACCGGCAGCCGGCGAGGTCGTGATCTTCGATCGCAGCTGGTACAACCGGGCCGGGGTCGAACGGGTCATGGGCTTCTGCACACCGGAGGAGACCGACCGATTCCTCGCCCAGGTGCCAGCAGTGGAGAAAGCCATGGTCGACTCCGGGGTCATCCTGCTCAAGTACTGGCTCGAAGTCAGCGCCGACGAGCAGACCCGCCGCCTGGAGAGTCGGATGCACGACCCACGGAAGATCTGGAAGCTGTCGGACATGGACTTGAAGTCCTATAGCCGCTGGTACGACTACTCCAGAGCCCGGGATGCCATGTTTGCTGCGACCGACACGGCCTGGGCCCCCTGGTACATCGCTAACACCGACGACAAGCAACGAGGCCGGCTCAACGTGGTCAGCCACATGCTCAGCCAGCTCCCCTATCAGCCCCTGGCGATGCCCGAGGTCACCCTGCCGAAGCGCCAACGCCCAGGTGACTACAGAGAGTCGCATTTGGCTCTGCGGCACATTCCCACTCCGTTTTAAAAACGCGCCCGGGTGAGCCGCCGGAGTGACCGCCGCGAACGCGACGACTCGCAAGGCTCACCTCGGAGCCGCCGCCCCGATACGGGGCGTGGGCGATGCGGGACGCGACCCGGGGCGATGACGGAAAGTCTCGTAGTACTTTTGGAATCTCGTAGTCGTCTTGCCCGCATCCCGTGCGATTTGGCTCCGATAAAACAAAAGGTCTACGAGAAATCGTGCACGGTCTCTGCGCCCGCCGTTGCCGTCCAGTTCTGAGGTCCTCACCTGACGTCCACCTCCGACCTCCACCTCGCTCGAGGCGGCGCCGGGGCGGGCTATGGTTTGGTGAGGTGGAGGTTGACGGATTCCAAAGGCTCATCGGAACGCAGGAGGAGGGCGGGGTGGCCGTCGTGGATCCGCCGAACACCGGACCCCTCTGTCGCCGGGTCTACACCGAGTGAGCGGGCCATATCGGGATCTCCGGGTAGCGGGGGGCAGACGGAAATATCCGATCAGCCGGCGACTTCAGGACAGCCGCCGGCCCAACGTGGTCTCGCCGGGAGGATTGTAGGCCGGGTCGTGGCGATCGGGCTCACGGGCCTGGGTGTCTACGTGGTGCTCCCCAGTCTGACCAGGGTCGTCGCGGCATGGCCGCAGCTGTCCAGCTCCAGCCCGGTTTGGCTGATTGGCTCGGTCCTGGCCGAATCGGCGAGCTTCGCGTGCACCTTCGCCTTGCAGCGCCTGGCCCTGCGAACCAGGAAGCGGTTCGCGGTGGTGGCCGCCGGGTTGACGGGAAATGCGGTAACCAACGTGTTACCCGGCGGTGACGCAGCGGGCGCCACCGTGCAGTTCCGGATGCTGGCGACCGCCGGTATCGCCACCGACAACGCTGTCGGTGGCATGACCACCGCTTCCCTGCTAGGTGTCGGAGGGCTGCTGGCCCTGCCGCTGTTGACCCTGCCGGCCATCCTCGGCGCCGCCCCGGTGAGCCCGGGCCTGGTGCACACTGCCCTGCTCGGGCTGGCCGGGTTCGGCCTGTTCGTGGCCGGCGGCGCCGTGGTCATGGTGAGCGACCGACCGTTGGCGTTGTTGGGTCGGATTGTAGAACGCCTGTGGAACAGCCTCCCCGGGCGCCACACCAAGATCACTGGTTTGGACCGCCGGCTCCTGCGTCAACGCGACGACATCCGCACGACCCTGGGCCACGATTGGCTGCGAGCGCTGGTTTTGACCGCGGGACGTCTCGGTTTCGATTACGGCTGCCTGCTCTGTGCTTTGCGCGCCACTGGCAGCCGTCCCCGCCCTTCGCTGGTGCTGCTGGCCTACGCGGCTGCCGGCGTTGTCGCCCTGGTGCCGATCACCCCGGGCGGTCTGGGCATCGTCGAAGCCAGCCTGAGCGGTCTGCTCGTCCTGGCCGGCGTGCCCGGCGGTAAGGCGTTGGTGGCCACCCTCGCCTACCGTTTGGCGTCCTATTGGCTGCCCCTGATCGCCGGTCTGGTTGCCTATCTGCTGTTTCGCCGCCGCTACCCGCCGGTTTCGGCGGACGGTCGAAGCCGGCACCCCGGGACTCATGAAGCCTGACGTCAGCGAACCGCCGTCGGCGGATGCCCGCATCGTCATCGAACCCCTGGCCGCTCCCCCCACCGTACGTCGAGCGGCCGACGTCCTCCGGCTGGTTCTGGCGTTGGCCGTGCTGCTGGTAGGTCTGCTGGTGGCTACCCTGGCGCACCAAGGGGTGCGCAGCACCGAGCGGGGCCTCCTCGATACCGTCGTGACTCTGCCGCCCTCGCTGCGGGACTCCCTGACCGCAGCCGTGCAGCTGGTGGTGGTGGTCATGCCGGCGACGATCGCCGTGGCCGTGGCCGTCCGCCGCCGGTTCGCGGCGGTCGGCAAGTTGGTCGTCGCCGGGGCGGTCGGCACGATCGCCGGGGTGATCGTTTCGCACCTGTGGCTGGGAGACTCTCACCCTTCGACCTGGCACGAGCTGCTGACCGGGCGAAACGGAATCGTGGCGGTCACCATCCCGCCCGTGGCCTGGCTGGCGGGAACGGCGGCCGTCGTGGCCGTGGCCGGGGCGGAGTTATCGCGGCGCTGGCGGCGGTGGTTGTGGTGGCTGACCGGCATCACCGCGGCCATCGAGGTGATCGTGGGCGGATTTCTGCCCGTGGACGCGGTGGTCGCCGCGTCTCTGGGCGTCGGCGTCGGCTCCTCGATACTGCTCATGTTCGGGGAGCCATCTCGCCGACCCACAGGGGCCCAGGTGGTCGCCGCGCTCCAGGAGTGCGGTGTCGAAGTGGCCACGCTCAAAGAGCTGCCGCCCACAGCTGAGGGCCCGGCGACGTACGCCGCCACCACTCCTGAGGGGACTGGGCTGGCCGTACGGGTCTACGCAGCCGATGATCGCGACCGTGAGCGGCTGGCCCGTCTGACCCGCTGGCTGCTGGTCCGCGACCCCCAAGACGACCGGGATGGCGTAACCGTGGAGTCGGCGACGGAGCATGAGATGCTGGCCATGGTCGCGGCGGCACGAGCAGGCGGGCGGGTCCCCGAACCCGTCGTCGCCTACCCCATCGCCAGAGGGCAAGGGGCCCTTGTGGCCTGGATCGACGTGGCCGGCCAACTCCTCGACCTCGTCCCGCCGGAAGAAGTCAGCGAGGCGGCGCTCGCCGATTTGTGGCAGAGCGTGTCGCACCTTCACCAGCATCGACTCGCCCACGGGCAACTCCGCAGTAGCAACATCACCATCGACGGTTCGTGTCAGGCCTGGCTCACCGGACTGGTCATGGCCGAGCTCGGCGCGACCGACCGTCAGCTCGCCAGCGATGTGGCGGAGCTGCTCGCCTCCCTGGCCCTGCGCGTCGGCGTGGATCGGACGATGGCCTCCGCTGTCGCCGGACTGGGGACCCCCGCCATCGCGGCTGCCGCCGCCTACCTGCAGCCGTTGGCGGTGTCGACAGTCACCGGGGCGGCGGTCCGGGAGTACGACCATGCGCGGTCGGCCAGCCTGTCGCGTGGGTGGCAGAGGGCCGGGCTGAGGCCGGGGGGACGTCCCAGTCTCTACTCAGACCTGAGGACCGCGGTGGCGCAGGCTACGGGCGGGCCGCCCGTCAAGCTCGAACCGCTGGCTCGCTTCACCTGGAAGAAGGCGCTGACCCTGCTGGGTGCGTTCGCGGTCATCTACCTCGTCTTGCCTCAGCTCGCCAATGCCGGGGCCGCCGTCCGCGCCCTCCACCACGCCAACTGGTGGTGGGTGCTGGCCGCGGTGCCCGCCCTGTTCGTGGCCCAGGCCTTCTCGACCCTGCTCCAGCAGGGTGCCATCCCCGCCCACCTGCCTTTCAGGCCCACCTACGTCGTGTCATTCGGGGGGTCGTTCCTGAACCGGGTCACCCCCAACAACGTCGGCGGCATGGCCCTCAACTTTCGCTATCTGCAGAAGGCCGGGGTGGACAGTGGCGCCGCAACCGGTTCTGTCGGTCTGCAATCCGTCGCCGCGCTGGCCGCCAACCTCTCGCTCGTCGCCATCTTCTTCGCCCGCACCGGGCGCCACACCTCCGCCCACGTCAGCTTTCACGTGCACCAATGGGTGTTTGTGCTCATCACGGGGGCCCTCGTCGCCTGCGCCCTGTTCGGTCTCACCCCCCGGGGGCGCCGTTTCTACCACGACAAGATCTGGGGGTTCATCCGCTCGGCCGGGGCCGCCATCGCCGAGGTGGCCAAAAGTCCCCGCCACATGGCGCTCACCGCGGTGGGCGCCCTCGGCGGCCCCATGGTGCAAATCGTGGCGTTCTGGTTGTGCGTGCACGCACTCGGCGGCCAGCTCCCGTTCGTCCAGGTAGGGGCCGTCTACCTCGGAGGCCACCTCGTCGCCAGCGCCGCCCCCGTGCCCGGGGGTCTCGGTGCTCTCGAGGCCGCCCTGGTAGCCGGGCTGTCTGCTCTCGGAATGCCCGTCGGTGCCGCCGCATCCGCCGTTCTGATCTACCGGCTGCTCACCTACTGGTTGACCATCCCCGTCGGATGGCTCAGCCTCAAAGTCGCCGAGGGGCGCGGCTACGTGTGAGTGGCCGGCAACCGAGGGTCAGCAGATCTATGCGGAGCTTGTCGCTCGAGACAACCTGGACGCTCGAGGCCGCCGACGAACTCGGCCAAACGATCCGAGATGCGGTCAGTGACGCCCGGAAGCACGATCCGTTCGGTGGTCTCCCTATGCCCTCCTTCGCTGATTCAGGGCTCCGCACGAAAGCGATGGGCGCGGGAATCAGTAGTTGAAGATCAGCGCCCCGCCGGTCGTGTACTCGTACACCGATGGCATGCCGGCGACTTGAGTGTTGGGAACCCAGGTCGCATCTTGCAGGTCTCGGGTCTTCACGCAGACCGGGCAGGCGAAGAACCGGCCACCTTTGTCCACGTACTCTTGGTGGAGGGCCCCAACGGAGGGCGCGCCAGGCACGTCGATCCTGTCCGCGAAGCCGGGTGTGGCGAGGTGGACACCGTCTTTGGTGAGGAACATTACCGCCTGCTTGCCTGCTCGGAGTGCCTCTACCCCGACGAGGTAGGCGATGAGGACGTTCTCTGGCTCCTCGCTACCGTGGTTCAGGCAGATCAGGACTTTGGCGTCGGGTGTCCCAGTCGAGGTGGCAATCGTTGTTTCGGTCATGCGTCAACACTCCTTTTTTGCGTCGTTTGGTTTTTTGTCTTGCCGGTATCGTGCCCCGTTGTTGGGCCGAGGAGGACGGGGAGTTCCTCTAGGCCCCGCAGCACGAGCCCGTCGCCGTGCGTCCAGCGCAGCTCACTCCGCCTGACCGCCAGATGGAGCTGCGGAAATCGTCTGAACAGCGCGCTCAAGGCGATTCGGCCTTCCAGCCGGGCCAGGGGGGCGCCCAGGCAGAAGTGGATGCCGTGCCCGAACCCAAGGTGGGGGCGGGGTTCCCGCCCGATATCTAGCACGGTTGGCGCGTCGATGACGCTCGGGTCGCGGTTGGCCGCGCCCAGGCATACCAGCACCTGCTTGCCCGCCGGAATCCGCACCCCCTCGAGCTCTACGGCTTCGGTCGTGACCCGGAAAGTGGCATGGGGGACCGGCGCCGAGTACCGGATGAGCTCCTCTACCGCGGCCGGCATCCGGTCAGGGTCGTGGCGCAGCAAGCCCAACTGTTCCGGGTGCTCGAGGAGGTCCACGACCCCGTTGCCGATCCACGGCTGGTGGTCGTGTCGTGGCCGGCGACGATCAGTTGGAACAGGATGGAGAGCAGCTCCTGCTCGGTCAGCTGGTCGTCGTCGTCGATGGCGGTCACCAACACCCCGACCAGGTCGTCTTGGTGGCGGTGGCGATGAAGCACGATGAGCCTCGACACCAGCCGGCGCAGCCGGGTGTGATCGGGCGGATCGACCGCAAGCATGTGCCGGGCGAAGGCGGGGACCGGCAGGCCGGCGTCCGCCACGTCGGGATCCTGGTCGAGCCCGACCGTCTCCCGCCGACCAGTCCGAGTCTGTAGCTGAGATGCGCAGATACGTAATGCGCTCCTTGGCGTGGATCGGGAAACCTATACCTTTCACCGTTTCGGCCACCGTTAACAACGTGGCCTCGGGCACACTTCGGGTCATGTCTCTCCTCGTCGATCGCTTGCCACGTGTCCATGCCCACTTCGGGTCCCGTGTCTGCGAGGCCCCCGACGCCCGCCGACCTGGCGCGAGGGTATCGAGATCCCGGCGGGGGCTTCCGGTTTCCTGAGGCCCAACGCTCCGTCTCGGGCCTGGATGAGCCCTGACAGCGTCGCTGGCCCTACGTCAGGTTCGGCGATCGCGCGCTCCGGCTTGCCCATCTCGTCGTTTTGGCCCGGCGCCAGCAGGTTCCACGGGGGGTGCGGTTTCCCCGCCCTCGCATCGGCCCCGCGGACTCTGGCGGGAGTTGGCAGATTAGGCTCGGCGTTTTGCCTGCCTGACGACGGAATGGAAACCAATGGGTAACGTTGTGCGCACTCGATTGCGTGGTGGACCGGCACTGCTCGCAGTGCTGGTGGCCGCGGTCATCTCGCTGAGCGCCTGCTCGTCTGGCTCTAGTTCCCGGGCTGCGGGCTCGAGCCCCTCATCGGTCCAGTCCTCGCCGACCAGTTCGCCGCCCGCCGCCAGCGCGCCGACGTCCGCTGACGCTCCCGTCGTAGAGAAAACCGGGATCAAGGTCACCGGAGCGTTCAACACCAAGCCGACGGTGACGTTCCCGGCCGGCCCGCCACCCAAGCAACTCATCGAACAGACCCTTGTCGCCGGCAGCGGCACCCCCGTCACCCCGGGCGACACTGTGATCACCAATTACGTCGGCGAGATCTGGCCAACCAAGGCCGGCAGCCAGCCCAAGGTCTTCGATAGCTCGTTCTCCCGCGGCGCTCCCGCCGGGTTCGTGATCGGTACCGGCGCAGTGATACCCGGCTTCGACAAGACCCTCGTCGGCAAGCGGATCGGGACGCGAGTGCTACTGAGCATCCCGCCGGCCGACGGGTACGGACCATCGGGCAACTCCCAGGCCGGCATATCCGGCACCGACACCCTCATGTTCGTGGTCGACCTGCTCGCCGACTTCAAACCGAACGCCTCGGCCCCGGGCACCGCCGACAGCCAGCTGCCCGCCACCGGCTGGCCGAAGATCACCAGCACTCCCGGCCGCCAGCCCGTGATCACCAGCGTGGCGGGGGTGAAGGCCCCCACCTCACCGACCTCTAAGCTGCTGGTCAAAGGCAGCGGCGCCAAGATCGATCCGAGCAAGACCCTCGTGCTGCAACTCGTCCAGACCGACATCCCCACCGGCAAGCAGACCCAATCGTCATGGGGCCAGCAGCCGCAACTGGTCAGCGCCCAGACCGTCTTTTCCGTGGCCACCGTCCTCAACGGTCAGAACGTCGGTGCCCGCGCCGTCGCTCTGCTGCCGGCCACTCCCGCCCAACCGGCCACCGCCACCGCCGCGTCGCAACCGGCCGCACCCGCCCAGATCCTGATCATCGACGTCGTCGGGCAGTTCTGACAACCGCAAGGCACCGGTCCGGCTTCTCGTCCGTCAGGCCCGGTGGTCGCCTTCTCCACGCCTGGCGCACCCAGAGAGGTCTCAGCCCACGCCGGGAACTCCCGAACTCGGGTGTCGTTCTCTGCGCCCGCTTCTGATGAGGGGGCGGCGATCATTTCCTATTCGGTAACCGCGACCGATCAGACCAACCCGGGCCGCGGCGGCCCTTGGCGGGATCGAACGACTGCGTGAGGGCCGGTCTGCCCGGTCGATATGGTTGGAACGTAGGTCACGCCCCGCGTCCAGGCCCGTTTTCTCGTAGTACTTTTGTTTTCTCGTAGGCAGTTCGCACGCTTTACGTGCCATTTTGACGCCAAGAAAGCTAAATGTCTACGGAAAATTCCGCAACTGGCCCTCCAGGAAGCCGGCCTCCGACACTGACCAATACCTCGTTGTTCAACCAGTCGAGGCCGTCGGCCCCGGTCTCGATCTTGACTGCGGTACGAAGGGTGTATTCGGCGGCGTCGACGGTCTCCCCACGGACGAGGCGCTCGAGAATTTCCGGGGTTCCGTGGCGCACTCCTCGAGATCGGATATAGAGCAGATTTCCTCTCTCGGTTTCCAGCGTGTAGCGGACGTCGCCGAGCACAGTGCCATCAGGAAGAACCCCCTGCCAATCGGCGCTGGCTCCGAGAAGCAATGTCCCGCGCAGCTCAGGTCCGCTGAAACGTCCCGCCGTCCAATGGAACGATCCGCCGGTGTCCAACGGAGATCTGGCCAACGTCCTGGGGGTCGCCGACGCTCGCTTCCAAGCGGTAGATCAGGTCGAGACGTGGATCGGGAAGGCGACTGTTCACGACATCACTTCTGATTCGGTCTCGTTTGCTGGCCCCGGTCCCGTCGGAAGGCAATCAGGCCCCCACGACGAGGGACCGCGCCTCTGCGGAGCCGACCACAAGATCGTGAAGGTCTCCGCCCACCTCGAGTCGGCTCGACTGTTCGACCCCGCCGATCCTCATCGGCTCAAAGCCCGCCGTTCGGATCAAGTGCTCGACTTCGTCGCTCCCATGCTCGTCCTCGGACACGTAGAACAGAACCGCGGGCTCGGGCGACCGGTGGCTCGAGGACTCGAAGAGATCGGCCGACATGGTGCCGAACGCAATGGCAAAGCGTGTCCCGATCGGCAACCACCCAGCAACAACTTGGCCCGATGACTGCCCTTCCGGTAGGAGTCGCACGACCTTGCCTTGTGCGTCGAGTCCGACCGGATTGCTCGGAACGACGAGAGACGTGTCTCCCAGCGCGTCGGCGATCTCGTCGATGACGTCTTTCAACACGGAAAACCGCAGCGCAAGGACGACGGCATCGGCTCCCTGCAAAGCGCTCCGGTTGTCGAGCGCGACGACCGCCGCTCCGCCGATTGCCGCGGCCAGCTTTCGCGCCGACTCCTTGTCGGCGCTCGAGAGCTGGAGGGTCTCGCCACCGGCAGCAAGCTGACGCGCGATGGCCGATCCGATGCCTCCGGTGCCGATGATCGCCGTGGTCATGATGGAGACCTCCGCCCCGTCAGGGAGCTCACTCCGACTTGCTCGATGGCCATTGATCGGGGAACCAATCTCCCCCCGGGTCCGTCGTTTGCCCCACTTCGATCAGGTGACCATCGGGATCGCGGATGTAACAACGGATTTCGTACTGGTGCTGCTTCGGTGGCGTCAGGAATTCCGCACCGCGCGCGCTCCATTCGGTGTACACAGCGTGCATGTCCGTCACTCGTATATTGAGGAAACTGCTGACCCGGTTGGGATCGGCGGGCGTCTCCAGGGTGACCTCCGGCTTGTCGTCGGTCGGCCCTCCGCCGACGTTGATGATGATCCAACTGTTCGACAGTTGGACATACGTGAGCCCTCCGGGTCCGGAGAACGCATCCCTGCCCCCGAGCACTTCGGTGTAGAAGCGGCGAGAGCGCTCGACATCGTCCGACACGATGAAGTGGGCCAGCACGATTCCCTCTGGGGGTGTTGGGAGCTCGTCGGCGGGCGTACTCGATGGCCAGTGATCGGGCACCCAGTCCCCCTGCGGGTCGGTGGTCTGCCCCACTTCGATCAGGTGACCATCGGGATCACGGATGTAGCAACGGATCTCGTACTGGTGCTGCTTCGGGGGCGTCAGGAACTGAGCACCCCGCGCGCTCCATTCGGAGTACACCGTCTCCATGTCCTTCACCCGGATGTTGACGAAGCTGCTCACCCGATTTGGGTCGCCGGGCGTCTCCAGGGTGACCTCCGGCTTGTCGTCGGTCGGGCCTCCGCCGGCATTGATGACGATCCAACTATTGGACAGTGCGACGTTGGTCGGCCCTCCGGGGCCGGAGAAGGCGACCCGGCCCCCAAGGACTTCGGTGTAGAAGCGCCGAGAGCGCTCGACGTCGTCCGACACGATGAAGTGTGTGAGCAGGATTTCCTCTTGGGGCGGTGGGACCTCGGCCATCTGCTACCTCCGATGTTCTTCCACGGTCATGGCCGTGCCATCTGCGCCTGCATGGGCCGCAAAGGCGGCGGCATTTTGGCGATCT
Source organism: uncultured Actinomycetota bacterium (assembly GCA_963783945.1). Lineage (GTDB taxonomy): Bacteria > Actinomycetota > Acidimicrobiia > Acidimicrobiales > Palsa-688 > CAWAPS01. The sequence goes on along the minus strand of CAWAPS010000032.1, from coordinate 678,737 downwards.
CCATTCGAAGGGTTTTGAAAGCCGAATCGAAGATGGTCGAGAAACTCGGGAACGGCTGGATGACGTCGCTCAACACCTCCAACGGAACGCGGGCGCGTATGGCGAGCGTCGCCTGCTGGAGCCACTCGCCGGCCTCGGGTCCGAGGGCGTAAGCGCCGGTCAACCGGGCGCCGTCGCTGAGCAGGGTCAAGAATCCGTTCGACTGGGCGTACTGGTGGCTGTACGTCGCGGTCTTGGACACGTCGGTCAGGAGCGTTGTGCTGCTGTAGGGTGCCTCCGCGGCACCGACGGCGGCCGCCTGCGGATCGGTGTACGTGACGCGCGGCACGGCTTCGTAGTTCGTCGGGTGGCTCTCTCCGGCGATGTTCGCCGCCACAACGTCTCCCTCGTACTCGCCGACATGTGTCAGGGGCCAGATCCCGTTGACATCCCCAATGGCCCAAATGTTGTCGCCGGCACGCAGATACTCGTCCACCACGACGCCGTGTGGGTTTGCCTCGATACCGACCGTCTCGAGCCCGATCCCTTCGACCCGGGGACGGCGGCCGGTCGCCACGAGCAGTCGCTCTCCTTGTACCGAGGTCCCGTCCGAGAGTCTCAGGACGTAGTCGCCGCCGTCGCGCGAGGCCTCCGCGGCCTGGACTCCGAGGTGCAACTCGATCCCGTCCCGCCGCAGTGCCTCGGTCAGAGCCACGCCGAGGGGGGCCGGCTCTCGTGGGATCAGCCGATCGGCGCCCTCGACGAGCACGGCCTGACCACCGAGTCGCCGTACCACCTGTGCGATCTCGACACCGGCCGAGCCACCGCCGAGCACGATGAGGCGGCTGGGAACCGTCTTCATGGCTGTCGCTTCGCGCGTGCCCCACACGCCGACCAGGCCGTCGAGCCCCGGAATGGGTGGCACGAAGGGATCCGCGCCCGTCGCTACGACGACATGCTCCGCCGTGTGGCGAGTGCCGTCCACGTCGACCACGCCGGGCCCGGCGAGCCGGCCCACGCCCCGGACCAGCGCGATGCCCCGATCCGCCAGCCATTTTTCCTGCCCCGCATCCGAATAGCCGGACACCATGTAGTCCCGCCAGTCCAACGCCGCCTGCACGTTCACCTCGGCGCTGGCGCCGACGTCGCGGGCGCCCTGGACCGCCTCCCCCGGACGCAAGAGGGACTTGGACGGGATGCACGCCCAGTAGGAGCACTCGCCGCCGACCAGCTCCCGCTCGACGACGGCGACCCGAAGCCCACGGGCCGCGATGGCCCCGGCGCAGTGCTCGCCGGGCGCACCGCCGCCCAGCACGATCACGTCGAAATCGCTCATACAGGAAGCTCCTGGCCGCTCTGTTCGCGCACCATGTACTCGGCGTACCAGTCGGGCCAGTCCGAGTCGGCCCGGCCGATGCGCTTCTCGTGCTCAGCGTGGGCCGACTCGGCGCGGTGCAATGCCGCAGCCAGGTCACCGGCGGAGTTGAACGAGGTGGTGGTCGGATCGAGGCGGCCCGGGAGGCGATCGGTCACCTCTTGGAGCAGCCAGCTGTTGCCGTCGGGGTCCATCGAACGTGGCAAAGGAGTTGTAGCTCCTGTGATCCGGATCCGGCCCGTTGACCCGATCACCCGTCCCGTCAGGGTCGAGTTGCGCTCCGGGCGCTCCGGAATGGAACACCGCACTGACCGTGGCTCCCCGGCTGACAAGTTCGTCGCGCTCGGCTTCGATGTCGGACACGATCAGGTACAGGCCATGGGCAGACCCGGGTGGCGCTCCCGTGATGTGGGTGCCGAACTGCACAGAACACTGCGATCCCGGTGGCGTGAATTGCACGACCCGGAAGCCGTTGTCGAAGGAGAAGTCGGCGTCGAGCCTCCAGCCGAGGCCGGCGTAGAACGCCTTGGAGCGATCGGCGTCGGCCACGGGGATGACGACCGCCTCCAGCTTGAGATCGGCCGGTTCGCTGCTCGGCGATCCGCCGGGTGCGCTCTGTCCATCGACGGTGCTCATCCGGCCCTCCTCTGTCTGGTCCGCTAAGCATTGTCGCACCCAGGCGAACGCCTTGCGCCTGAAACATCCCTCGCACTCGGGGTTCGACGTCGGTCGCGAGTACCGGGGTCGAATGGCGATGCACGGGTGCACGTCTCAACCTTTCCGCCCGGCCCGCGAGCAGCTCGAGTTGCTATGGCCGAGAACCCGAGCGGAGGACGGGCGCCCCGACCCCCAGGGTCAGCGTTTGATGCCGATGCTCTTGCCTTCGGTGTACCGGATCGGCTCCTCCAATGTGTCGACGAGGAATTGATCCCGGTCTCCTCGTTCCCACGCCTCCCTCAACCCCGGAGCCGCCAAGTCGAAGTCGGGCCGAATTTTCTTGAACACGCCCCTCAGATCTACGTGGAGCTCTGCCATCGTGGGCCGGCCCCAGTACCAGTATCCGTTGTAGATCTTGAAGATCTTGAGTCCGGGCTCGAGGACGAACGTGTGGGGGATCATCGGATCGTGCGGCTCATCCGTGAACTCTTTGATGTCCAGATCCTTCTGGACGACCCGATCGGGGTCCGACAGGAACGGCCACGTGGCGCCCAGCGCGTCCCGGAACTCATTGATGTTCAGCTGATTGTCGGTCGAGATGAGGGCCAATCGCGTGTAAGCATTCCTGAACTCGGGATATACGTTGACCAATTGCCCTACGAACTGATGCTCTTTGGGATCGAAGCCGCCACGGGACAGATGGAGCACCATCGGGTTGCCCCCCTGGAGCTCCGACAGGGACCGCCGCCGGCCGGATTGATCGGCGAGCTCGTAGTCGGGAAACGTCTCGCCTTCACGGATGTCGCTGCGCATGTGGCCTCCAAACTCGAAAGGGTCTGGTCCGAAGATCCCACGGGAGTCCAGCAGATGTTCAAGTCGGTTGCGCCTGTCGCTCGCTCTCAGAAATTGCCCAGGCCGCGTTGACGAGCCCGATATGGCTGAATGCCTGCGGGAAGTTGCCAAGGAGCTCCCCGCTGACTGGATCGACCTCCTCGGCCAGCAGGCCGACCTCATTGACGAAGGCGGCGGCACGCTCGAAAACGGCCCGGGCCCGAACCGGCTGGCCTGTCTGGGCCAGGGCCTGGGCCAGCCAGAAGGTGCACAAAAGGAAGGTGCCCTCCTCACCCTCGAGGCCGTCGCGGGACCGATAGCGATAGACCAATCCCCGCTGGTCGGTGAGCCGCTCCTCTGTCGCGTCGACCGTGGCCAGCACCCTCGGATCGTCCGCCGGGAGAAATCCCACCAGGGGCACCATAAGGTTGGAGGCGTCAAGCTCGTCCGAGCCAAAGGACTGGGTGAAGGCCTTGGCCCGGTCACTCCAGCCCTTGGTCACGATCGCCTCACGGATCTGGTCCCGCGTCTGCGTCCATGACCCGATTCGAGAGGAGGCGTTGAGACGGTCGGCCAGGATCACCGCTCGATCGAGGGCCACCCAGCACATCAGCTTGGAATACAAGAAATCACGCGGCTCCCCCCGGATCTCCCAGATTCCTTGGTCCTTCTCCTGCCACCGGCGGGCGGCGGTGTCGGCCAGCTGCACGAGGAACTTTCGCGTGGCTGGTGCCAGGTCGGTGGGCGTATCCCACTTGCCCGAGTCGGACAGTGGCCCGACCCGGTGGGTGTCGTCGAACAGGTGGTCAGACATGCGGTACACCGCGTTGAGCAACTCGCCGTAGACGTCGAGCTGGCGTTGTTTCCAGGCCGCGTTGCCCACCCGGACCGGCGCCGAGTGCCGCCAGCCCTCCAGCTGCGGCAGCTCCCGCTCGGTCAGGTCCCGTTCACCGCCGATGCCGAACATGATCTGCAAGGCACCGCCCCGGTCGAGCGAGCCGGCCGCGGACGAGGAGACGTAATCGAAGAACTGGTTGGCTTCGTCGGGACAAGCCGCCACCCAAAGGGCCTGGATCGTGAAGGAAGCGTCCCGGACCCAGGCATAGCGGTAGTCCCAGTTCCGGGAGCCGCCCACCACCTCGGGCAACGACGTGGTCGCCGCCGCGCAGATAGCGCCGGTGGGTGCAAAGGAGAGTGACTGGAGCACCCGGCCGCTGTGGTGCACCATGTCTTGCCACGGACCCACGTAGGCCTGGTGGAGCTCAGACCACGACTCCCACCCCGCCACGGTGTCTTCGAGCCGGGCGCGTATTTCCGACGGGCTCCAGACCCTGGCCGAAGTGCCCTCAGTCTGGTTCCCGTGATGCAGGGCGAAGCCCATGCTTTCGCCTTGGGCAAGCTGGAACCGGCCCGAGGCCGCGGCCGCGGTCCTGGTCGAGCGTCATGGCCACGGACGTCGACAGCACCAGCCCGTCAGCGCTCCCTGACTCCGTCATTCCACCGTCGACCGCGTCGAGCGATGGATGTTTCAACCCGTAATCGGGGCGCGGGACGTACTCCAGGGACAAGTCGACCGTCCCTCCGTACACGTGGCGCGCCGCAGGAGAACGTGAGGCGCTCCTTTGCCGAGCTCGTGTCCCCGGTTGCCAGAACCCATGGCAAGTGCGTCGGTGATCGTGACCGAACCGGTCGGTGTGCGCAGCGTGGTCTCCAACACCATGGTGCGGTCCAGGTAGCGCCTGCTCACTTCCGTCGCGTTGGTGGCCCCGAAGAACCAGTGCCCGGCTTTCTCGTCGAGGAGGCGACCGAAGGTCGAGGGGCTGTCGAACCGTGGGAAGCAGAGCCAGTCGATCGACCCGCCCCGACTGACCAGCGCAGCGCTGTGCCGATCCGACAGGAGCGCATAGTCAGCTATGGGGGTCGTGGTCACGTGAACTCCTTCGCTCGTGGATGCGCAAGATCCGATCTGGCAGCTCCGATGAGCATCAGATCAGATCTGCCCAGCTGCGACTGGAGATGGGCTATCGGCTATCGGACTGGCATGCTCAGCGAACCTAGCCTACCGAACGACTTGGACGGGGTAGCGGGTTGGTGGGCGGCGCCAAGCCGTTTGCGCCGGGCTAGAGTTCGTCCGGCATCAGCCTGAAAGGTGAGCTGTCTCGCCGTTCGGCCACTCACCCTCAGAAGTCGGGAGGTCGACCAACGATGGTGATACACCAACCAGACCAGGCCGAGTACAGGTCAGTTCTGCCCGAGGAGATCGATTGGAAGCCGTTTCCCGCGTTTCCGCCATCGGTGCGACTGGCAATCGTCGTCGGCGATCCATCAGAACCAGCGCCATACGTCATCCGGGTCAAGGTCCCCTGGAGCGTCAAGCTGATGCCGCACCAGCACCCGGAGGACCGCGTCTATACGGTCATTTCCGGCGTCTTCTACATCGGCCTCGGAAGCGTGTTCGATGAAGAGCGGCTGGAGGCGTATCCACCGGGAGCCGTCATTGTGCTCCCGGGTGGTACCCCGCATTTCCACTGGGCGAAATCTGGAACCTACGTCACCCAAGTATCGGCCGTCGGACCGCTCGGCCTCGAATACATCGATCCGATCGACGATCCCCGGAACCAGTGAGCAAGGTCTGGGTCTTTCGATGGCCACCTCGACCCACGTCGCGAGAATGGCATCGGCTGGAGCCGGTCCATAGAAGCGCGCCTAACCGATATCGGTGCCGTTCTCGTGGACGACGCTTTGCTGCAACCTCGGTGGGAGCCTCCTGCAGCCTTTCTCCGCGGCCGACCGTTTGGGCGGGCCATATTTCTTCTAGTCCGTGAGAGCGCCCGGTCTCGAGGGCGTTGAAGTAGCGCGGGACGGGATCAGCAAGAGGACGGACAGTGTCTGGCAACGGGCGAGTTCAACGGCACTAACGAAGTCTGGCAACCACGGCAATTGGCCGGCTTGGCTCACAAACGCGAGACGAGCTCAGCCACGATCTCCGCCGCTGGTCGTGGCTGCCTGGCGAGCGCGACGCTCTGTCCGGCCCACATGGAGAGCGCTTCAATGTCACCGGTCGTGCCAACCATCGGCGGCGCTGGCTCGTAGCGGACGATTGCTTCGCCCGAAGCGAAGTGGGCGACGACATCGCCCACTCCGGGCCGACTCTCCAGAGGCGGCCGGCCCGCGGCCTCCCACATCTCGGCCGTCGAGTTGCGGAGCGCGCGGTGGGGCGAGTCCGGCCAGTCGACGTCGTAGAGGTCGGGGTACCACTCCGCGTCGGTCTCGACCGCGTTGATCAGGCGGGCGCGGTACTCCTGGTGGATGGGCATCTCCTGGGCAAGCAGAAACTGGGTACCCACCCACGCCGCCTGAGCACCCAGGGCGAGGACGGCGGCCACGCCGCGAGCGTCCCCGATCCCACCGGCCGCGATCACTGGCACGGGCGCCACCGCGTCCACCACGGCGGGCACCAAGGGGAGCGTCGCAATCTGACCCCCCACGTGCCCCCCAGCCTCCCAACCCTGCGCCACGATGACGTCAACCCCGCTGGAGACCGCCCGCCGCGCCTCTTCGGCGCTTCCGACCGTACACAGAACGACTCCGCCCGCATCGTGGACCCGCTCGATGTAGCCAGCGGGATCCCCCAGAAACAGTGACACGATCCGCAAACCGGCCTCGAGGGCTTCATCGAGGCGACGGTGCTGATCGGAGGTGAGAACCAGGTTGCCGCAGAAGGGACGATCCGTGAGCGCCGCCGTCTCGCGAACCACGTCTCCTGCCGGATCGGACCACGTCAGCGTCACCATGCCTAGCCCACCGGCATTCGAGACCGCTGCCGCCAGTTCGGGCACCGCCACCATCGCCGCCAAGACAATCGGTTGTTCAATCCCGAGCAGTTCGCAGACCGGCGTTCGCACTACTGCCACCTACCCCTTCGATCCAGGCCGTCCTCGACCCAACACGGAGAGACCAAGATTCTTCTAGGACTCATACGATGTGGGCATCGACTTGGCGGCCCCTTTGTTCCAACCGTGAAAGCTCGAGTAGTCGCCCGCATCCCAGGCCTCGCGCAATCCCGGTTTGCTCAGGTCCCAGTCGGGGCGGATCTCGCTCGACGCCGCGCACAAGTCGGACCACAGGTCGTAAAACGAGGGGCGTCCCCAGAACCAGTAGCCGTTGTAGATGCTGTGAATGAGGAGTCCAGGCTTGAGCACCAGCGTGTGGGGGATCATCGGATTGTGCTCGGGGTCGGTGTACTCCTGGATGTCGAGGTCCTTTTGGATCGTCCGGGCTGGGTCCGAGAGAAAGGTCCATTGGGCGCCGACTGAACCGCGAAACTCCTGCAGGGTGTGGTGGTCATCGGTGGCGATGGTGACGACCTGGGTATAGGCGACGGCGATTTTCGGATAGTTCGCTGCGAGCTCTAGGTGCTGCTGGTGTTCCTTCGGACAGTAATTGCCTCGCGCCAGCGTGAGGATCATCGGATCGTCACCTTGGAGCTCACTGAGTGTGCGAACGATGTTTGTGTGATCCGGCAACGAGTAGTCGGGGAACACGCCGCCTGGTCTGATGTCGGATCGCATGGGGTGACTGCCTTTCATTCGACGGTGCCTGCGGGGATCTCAGTGTCGTTGGACTGGCCGCCGCAACTCAACCGGATGCAGCCCCAGAGATCGGCGAACTCTTCGCCGCGAAATGAGCTCCCGCCGCAGCCTACTCAACCTCAGGGTGCAGCCATCGGGAAGCACCACAGTGCGCAGGGGCTGGTCCGAACCAAACTGGCTCATCAACTCAGCCGCATCGACCGGCTCCCTTCTCGTCTCCATATTCACCTCGCTTCAGGATCGCCATGATCCCGAATTCCGAGCATCCTTCGGATCGCTTCGAATTCCCCTGCGACGCGGTTGCAGGTCGCTGCATAGGCGTGATCGCAGGACACCCTCGACCTTCGGGTCACCGTACAACGCGCCAGGCTGGAGACGAATGGCACGGGTACCTCGGCGAAGGGCGATGACGATGTCTGTCGCGGTGAGGTGGTCATTGCCGGGTGACAGGGAATCTCGGCGGTAGGTCCGCCGGCCTGATGCAGATTTGGGCGTGCGCGTAGCTCTGGTCCAGATAGCTCGCTGGCCTCGGCTATCGCCGCCCGACGGACATTCACGATGCCGCAAGCCCGTGTGGACCTCCTCGCCGCCCACATGAAGAGCAGGCGGCTCACAGCGGCTGATGGCCACGGGTACACCTTCGTCGGGTCCCGCGGCCGGCCCCTGCAGTACAGCGCCTTCCGCCAGCGGGTCTGGCTCCCGGCCTGCCAGCAGATCGGAATACCCGATGTCGGCCTCCACGACCTGAGACGGACCAACGCCACTGAAATGGTCCGCAGGGGTGTGGATGTCAAGACGGCTCGGGTGCGCCTGGGCCACGCCGACCCCCGCTGCGACGGGCTCGAGGGCCTCCGCTGGGGTGGGCCAATCGTCAACGAGGGCTACGCTGAGGAGGGAAGCCAGGTCCGGAAAGTACGGTAGGCGGTGGCTTCCGAAACCATGGCTGCCTTGGCGACCTCGGGCATTGTCACCGGTCGGCCGTCGCCCATGAGTTCGCGGCAGGCCCCGACGATGGCCCGCTTGGTGCGAGCCTTCTGGTTCGTCCGTCCCCTGCCCGCGGCGATGGCCACATCACCTCCAATGACGGCGATACCAAGCTACCACTATGAGAGTCTACTTGCATGAGACTGCCGATCCTGGGTAGGCTCACTTTGTGAGAGTCAGCTCTCACAAATCGACGGCAGCCCCGGGGAAACCCAGGGACCTGAGCCCGGACCTGCCTACCACCGCCACCGCGCCAGCGCTCGACCCTCCCAGTCCCGCGCCTCGTTACGTTGCGCCCGAGCTGGGGTGGGTAAGCGGCCCTGCCGGTCCCGATGCTCGGGACCGGCAGGTGCTCGGCGGTGACGGTGGGGTCGCCGGTGTCCGCAAGGATCGGTCCTTGGGGCCTGGACTCGGCCGCCGTTTCTCTACTGGGTGCTGCTCAGGCTGATTGTGTCGATCGCTAACCGATGCCGAAGGGTTGGTCGAGCACGGCTTCAGCAACGTGGCGTCCCAGAGTGTTTCCGGCATTCACATCGATGCGGGTGTGCTGGCCAGCGAAGATCCGGCTGAGACCGGCCTCTTGGGCGGCGGCCTCGAAGCTGTTGAAGTTTCGGGTTACACCCGGCAGCGCGTCGGACGTGACGGTGAGCTTGACATGGTTTCCGAAGATGGCGGTGAGGACAGTGGCGGCCGCCGAACTGATGGTGCTGTGAGCGGCGGGATAGGAGGGGTCGGGAGCGGTGTTGGTCGGCTGCGGCAACCAGGTGGGGTTGGCCGGGTCCACGGCGGGATTGTTGGGAGTCCCGGTGCGGATGGCGGTCACGGGACGCCACAGCTGGTAGGTGTACTTGGCGTCATAGAACGAGATGGCGCTATCGGCGAGCGTCAGGTTGAGGTCGGCGAAGACGTGCGCGGCCTGTTCGAGATCGGAGTTTCGGCTGACCACTTGCCCCTCGGTAATCTCGTTCCACGTGTTCCAGATAGGTGGTGCCCAGAACTCGGCGATCATGGTCTCGTCGGCGGTACGGGTGGTGCTGCTGTCCTCGCCGAGGCTCTGGACCTCGTTGATCGCAGCGGCCCACTGAGGGCTTGTCAGCGCGGGTGGTGCCGGCGGGCGGAACTGATGGCCGGAGCTGAGCACCCAGGGAGTTACGTTGCCCCAGGTGGTGAATGCCGCCGCGGCCAGGTTGGGTGGCGTGAGCTGGTAGTCGCCGGGCTGGGTGCCGGCGACGAAGGGCGGCGGGGTGACGGCGGAGCCGTCGCCCGCTCTCAGGGCCAGGATGATCGTGGCCGTGTGCCCGCCGGCGATGAGGCCCGCGTCCTTGGCCGGGCCGTCCGGGATGGTCGCCAGCTCGGTGCCGAGCATCTGATTCAGCTGCGGAGCGAACGACGGGAAGAGCGCCACGAGGGTGTCGTGGGCGGCCTGGTCGGCAGCGGCATCGGGGCGGGCGTTTCGTGGGGCCACGACACTGAACGCGTAGGGAGCGTCGGCGTGCGTGATGGAGACGACGGCGTCATATATGGCTGTCTGCAAGAGGGCGTAGCTGCGGGTGGGATGGATGGTCGGCGGTTGCGCGCCCGGTGTCTGCTCCAGCGTGACTAGCTCCTTGTTCCAGTCCACGACGAGCCGGCCGGTGCCCGGGCCGAACGCCGCCCGGGCGACGGGATCGAGGCGGCCGGCATCAGCGGTCAGTGTCAGTTTTGCGTTGTGGCTGGGATCGGCGCTGGCTGGGCCAAGCCCCGTCGAGCTAATAGCAGCCAGAGCCGTGCCGGCTACCACCGCCCCGCTCAGAGCAGCCAGCATCTTCTTGCGGATTCTCATTGATACAGCCCTCCTCGGTATAGGGATCATCCAGTTGGCTTTGGGGCCCACGCTTCCGGCGCCGGTCGTGCGTTCAGATCGACAGGCGCCGATCAAAGAAGCACGCATCCTTATAGGCAGCCGGGTTACATAGGGCGGAGTGAACCAGCAGCGACCACGACGGCTAGCTGACCGACCGAAACGGGTGGACCGGCATAGTCACCGTCACGTCACGACGCCAACGGCCAACAAGTGGAGTACAGCGTCTTCCTCTACACGGCTCGTCGGCGGCACCCCCGGCCAAGACGTACGAAGCTTCTTCGTCGTCTCGCCCGGCCCTGCCCGAGCGGAGGCACTGCCGCCCGGCTCCGCTGGGGGAACGGTCTTCCGTTCCGTGTTCGCCGGCCTGCACCGACACGGACTCTTCAACGGCGACCCGCATCCAGGGAACTACATCTTCCGCGACGACGGGACCGTAACCTTCCTGGATTTCGGTTGCGTCAAGCGGTTCCCCGCCGAGCGCGTCTTGGTCACGTCCGCCGTGGTGGACGCCGCACTGGCAGGCGACGCGTCCGTGGTCCTGGCGATTCATCGACATCGGGCTGCTCACCGACGACAATGCCAAAGGGCTCGACCCCAATGGGCTGCTCGAGTCGCCGCCCCGCCATGCGGTCGGCCGACTTCGGCACCATCATCGTGACAGACGGCGGTTCGCAGATATCCGATCCTGGCCCTGGCGACCGTTTCCTTCGGCAAGGCAGCGCTGCGATCGGCCGCCACCATGCTCGCAGCCGATTTGGCGACGGATGGCATCCGGGTGGCGACATTGACGAGTCGCCGGGCAGATCGTGGCGGCACCGCCTTCGATCCCGAACATCGCCCGACGCTATTGGGAGGTCGTCCATTCCGACGATTCCCCGAGCGGATCGCGTGTGGCTTCGCTTGTCATGGGGGTCGACGCCAGAACGCTGGCGTCAGCCGGCGCCTATCGTGAACCTCTGCAGAGCGACACGGACTCCCGCGTCCTATCGCTTACTCGTTTCCCCAAGAAACCCAGCGAGACGGAAGAAGGCCAAACCGTCGATCAATTGCCAGGCTTCGGCGATGCGTCCTTGTTCAACTCGATAGATGAACACCGCATTTGCCGAGAGCTTCTTGTGAATGGCCGGACGACAGAGCAAGGGCGGTTCGCTGTGAATCCCAGTCATCCTGAGGCGAACAACGGCTCGGTCGCCCGCACCAAAGATATCCTCGATTGCGAGCCAAAGGTCAGGCATTGCGGCCACGATCATCCCGACAAGGTCGGACCCGCCGGTCGCTCCTTTACTGTCGGGGAAGAGGTCATGGCGCATGATGGACGGATCCACAAACTCCTCGGCTCGCGCTCCTAGAGTTCGATCATTGATTTCGTCGATCGTTCCACGCACCGCCGCCTCCACTTCAGGATCCATCTTTTCACACCTTTCGCAGAACAGTGTGACCCGCCAGAAACGAACGCGAGACGATAATGCCGCGTGTGCCGTAGCGTCTCGCCCCTGTCAATCGGATGAGGTCAGCCTTGGCTGGTCCACGCCAAGTTCGCCGCGGTCAGAGACTCGAGGGCCATGCCGAGCGCGAGTACGCCCGGGTGGCCTAACTCTTGTTATGCCCGACGTCGGCGAAAGAGGGCCGAACAGGATCGAAGAGCGGCCTTAGACTTAGCCGGACGACCGCTTGACCAGAGCACACACCCTGAGGTGGTGATAATGCGTATACCGTCTGACGTGGGCCCTCGGCAATAGGAGAGGAAGGGCGCAGGATGCCGAGACCGTCCCACCGTCGCGTACCCGGCGACCAGGTCGCGCCGCGTCGGGCTAGCGACCAGTCCCAGCCCGATGCTCGGAGTGAGCCCGCGTACTGTTCCGACAGCTTGCGCGCCCCGAAGCCACGGGAGCGCCGAGAAACATGCAATGACGCTTTTCGCCTCGTCGTCTTCGGCCACGGGTCTGTCCTTGATGGAACATGACTCGGGAGGACGATCGGGTTCCTCCAAAGCTTCCCCGGAGACAAGGACACTGGTGCGCGGGTCGCCCTCAGCATGGCCCGTTGAAGTAGTCCCTCAGATGATGTCCTTGAACACTGCCGTGCTGTTGGCCGTCTCTTTGGCCACCGGGAAGTTGAAGCCGCAGTTGGGACAGGGCTCGGCCAGCGTCTTCTGCTCGGCCGCCAGGTCATAGGGCTTGTCCTGAAGGGTGCCGCAGGTCGGGCAGATCCGGAGCAGTCGGGTGCCGGTCAGCTCGAAGTTGGTGATGATGTCCTCCATGATGGCGCCGTTGGCCGCCCACGCCTTGGCGTGTTTGTGGTAGGTGTCCATGTGCCAGTCGTCGACGGCCTCTTTGCTGGCCCACATGGAGACCTCGATGTACCAACCAGGCTCGTCGGGGTGCTCCCACCATGTGAGGTGGATGAAGCCGGGCTTCGTCATCAGGTGATGGCGCACGTCGGCGAAGACGGTGCGGAACTTGTCGTAAGCGTCGGGGCTGCTGAAGCGGACGCGCTGCATGCTCAGGTACATGCCTGTGCTCCTCCTTGTGTGTCACTGTTGTGTGCGGCGTGCTTGTCCCGGCGCCCGGACCAGAGCAGCGGTCTGATGGAACGGCTAGGGGTTTATGCCCTCGACGGTGACCCCGGCGCCGAGCTTCTTGGCCACCTCCTTGGCGACGTCGCCCTCGACGAAGAGACGCCACCCGACTTTCTCGGCCCGGATCACGAGCACGTGTCGGGCGCCCCGGGCCGCTGCCGCCTGGGCGATCGTCTTGGACGGCCGCCGGCTGGCGGCGATCTGCCCCCAGGCCTCCGACCCGCCCTTCTCAATGGCCGATATCGCCTCCTCGACGATCTCCTTCTGCTCGTCCATCTCTTTCCTTGTCGGCATAAGTCCCGGGTTGGGCAGGCCGAGCGAGGAGCCGTAGATGCGGGCTATGGTCACTACGGCCACCGGCGCGCCGGAGCTGATGCGCAGCGCCTGGCTGATGGCCGCCCGGGGGATCTTCTCCCCGTTGGAGGCGATGAGTACCGACGCCCTCTGCGTCGGCTGCTTGTCGAACTTCCGCCGGCCGAACTTCCTCCGGACCGGGGAGCCCGAGGCCGGCGCGTCCGGGGCCGGCGCCGTCACCGTCACAGCTCGGTCTCGGCCTGCATCGTGGACACGCTCGGCACGGCCTCCGGGGTGACCACCGTGGGCCCGGGCATGTCGTCAAGGTCGATGCCGCCGGGAGAACCGAGGACCAGCGGCATAGGCCCTGAATCTTCGATCCCCCGCCGCTTGTCGCTAATCTTGCGCCACCAGTACAAGGGGACGTACGCCGCCACGATCACCAGGCCCAGGATGTAGAGGAAGTGTCCCTGTCCTGGCCCAACCACGACGTTCGGCGAATTCCAGCCCCCGACGAAGTAGTCGAAGGTGAGGAAGAGCGCCACAACCAGCGCTAACCAGCGGAACCAGCCCGGCAGGCGGAAGGGACTGACCCGCTCCGGTCGGACCTGGCGCAGTAGGAAGTAGCCGTACAGGGACGCCGCCACGGCGATGATGTAGCCGACGTTGGAGAAGATGTAGATCCGCACCGGCGAACCGAAGAGACTAACGATGAGCGCGCAAACCACGTTGAAGGCCATGGCCCGGTCCGGCACGAGGTGCTTGTTCTTGTGCTCGAAGAATCGGGGCAGGAGCCGATCCTCGGAGGCTTGGAAGAGCGACCGGGCCACTCCCATGATTGCGTTGAGCACCGAGAGCAGCAGAGCGAAGATCAACGGGATGCCGATGATGTACTTGACCCAGGCCGCGTTGCCGAAGATGTCGTCGACGAAACTCGTGTACAGGGTGAGCGGGTCCGCCGTCTTCAGCGAGGATCCGAGGACTCCCACGAAGACGACCGCCGTGCCGATGTAGACGAACACCCCGTAGAGGCCCTCGGCAGTCAGGGCGATCTTGGCGTCACGCGCCGGGTCGCGACACTCGCCGATGTAGCACGCCGCCGCCTCCATGGCTATGGCGTTCCACGAGATCACGAAGATCCAGGCGAAGAAGAAGATCGTCCCCGACGTCGCCGGGTCGGCATAGTGGAAGCCGGAGATGTTGGACCAGTGGAAGCTAGACGGTTTGAAGATCGGCAAGATGATGAGCAAAGTCAGGGGCACCATTGACGTCACCCCGAGGATTGTGGCGAACCTCGCCCCGAGCCGGATCCCGAGGTAGCAGGGAATGAACAGCCCGACCAGACCGACAAAGGTGATGATGAGGACACCGATCGAGACGGGCGTGCCGAGCGTGCCGATGGGCGACAAGGTGGGGCCGAGCGGAACGTGGAACAGCACCGCGATGTACCCCGCCGCCAGCAGCATGTTGATCGGCGCCACCGGGAACCATCCGAGCCAGTACCCCCAGCCCGAGACGCCGCCGATGTGCTTTGCGGTCGTGTGCCCAAGCGGCTCGAAGCTCTCGTAGGCGTAGGAGGGCATGCCTCCTGTCCGGTGTGGTAGGAGGGCGGCCAGCTCCCCCATGCACAGACAGACGATCAGTCCGATGATCACCACCAGCGCGATGGCCGGGATAGCCGCCGCGCCCATGGCTGTCACGGCGGCCGGGACAATGCCGGTCACCAGGATGGTGCCCGCCAGGCCGATCACGAACGCTCCCCACCAGTTCGTCCCCCGGCTCAGGGAGGTCGCGACCTCGAGGGGAGGGCCGCTCACAACAGTGCCTTCTTCACTCATGTGTTCGTCTCCTCAGCAGGTTCGGGTGTGTCAGTCGGTGCTCGGTCGATCAGTGTCATGGGCCGCGTGGCGTTCAGAAAGCCTGCAGGTAGCGGTCGATCTCCCAGGGGGTCACCTCGGAGTGAGCGGACCGGGCCTCGGCGCGCTTCGTGGAGACGAAGTAGTCGACGTAGTCACCCTCGGGTGTCTTGCCCAGGCCGTCGCGCAGGACGTCGTCGCGCTCGAGGTGGTCCAACGCGTCCCACAGCGTCATCGGCATGGCGCGGAGACCCAGCTCGACCGCCTGGCTCTCGCTCAGGTTGAGTAGGTTGAGCTCGCAGGGGTCGCCGGGGTCGAGGTCCCGCTCGATCCCGTCGAGACCGGCGGCGGTCAGCGCGGTCAACGCGAGGTAGGGATTGGTCGAACCGTCAATGCAGCGGTCTTCGACCCGGCCCGGGTCTGGAATGCGCAACATGTGTGTGCGGTCGTTGCCCCCGTACGTGGCGTACGCCGGGGACCAGGCCGCTCCCGAGTCGGGCGGCGGGCTCGCCAGCCGTTTGTAGGAGTTGACCGTCGGGCAGGCCACCGAGCAGAGAGCCTCGGCGTGCTCCAGGAGGCCGGCGATGAAGGAGTAGCCAAGCGCGGACACGCCCAAGCCTCGGTCGTCGTCCTCGTCGGCGAACAACTCGTTGTCCTGCTGATCCCACAGGCTGAGGTGCATGTGAAGCCCGTTCCCCGTCAGCCGGGTGAAGGGCTTGGGCATGAAGGTGGCGAGCATCCCGGCCTCGGACGCCAGCGAGTGGACCATGTAGCGGAACACGATCACCCGGTCGGCGGTGGTCAGGGGGTCGGCAAAGCGGAAGTTCTGTTCGAACTGCCCGTTGGCGTCCTCGTGGTCGTTGGCGTAGTTGGCCCAACCGAGGCTGTTCATGTGGCGCGACACCGTTGTCAGGTGGTCGTACATCCGGGTCAGAGCCCGGGCGTCGTAGCAGGGTGCCTTGGCCTGGTCCTGGGGGTCCGCGACCTCGATCCCTCCGTCCGCGCTGCGGCGCACGAGGAAGTACTCCGCTTCGGCACCCACCTTGAGCGCATAGCCCGCCTCGGCCAGCCGTTCGATCTGCCGGCGCAGGATGACCCGGGGGGCGAACGGCCACGGCTCGCCCAGGACGTAGGGGTCGCACTGGACTATCCCGAGCCCGGGACGCCACGGCGCCGGCATATACGAGCTCAGGTCGGGCATGGCCAGGATGTCCGGTGACGATGGTGTCTGGCCCATGGGCCCGGCCGCGAAGCCGGCAAACCCCGCTCCGTCGGAGAGCAGTCCGTCTATCGCCGAGACCGGCACCAACTTGGCGCAGGGCTTGCCGTGCATGTCCACGAACATGGCGAAGAGAAAGTCGACGGCGTCGCGCTCAGCGACCTCCTTTAGCTCGTCGGCCGTCGTCGGGGTGGAGCGCCCGCTCGATGTGTTCACGGTGGTGGTTCACCTCCCACTCGTTGGTGAATCGTCCCTGTGCTCTTCGTGCTCCCTAGTTCAACGATGTTGCTCCAGGGGAAACGCTCGATGGTTACCGAGATGTTGCGAAATGTTGCGTGTCCGTTAACTGGCAATAGCAATCGCCGTCTGGCTGAACACGTCTGCCCAAATGTTGGGACATCCTGGCCCACGGAGTTGCATGTCTGTCCCCAATGTTTCTTGACAGGCAACGCCGGCCAGGCATAATAAATCCAGAATGAAGACGCCGAGCCCCGCCGTCCCGTGTACGCGCGGTCCCCGGGGGACCAGCCCACGACCAGCAAAAAACGAGAAGAGGATGTCGTGAGCGCCCCCCGGTCCGAGCGCACCGCGTTGCGCCGCTATGCGCACCGGGCCGACTATGACCGGGAGACGATCGACGCGATTCTGGACGAAGGCTTTGTATGCCATGTCGGGCTGCACACAGACCGCGGGTTCCCGGTGGTGATACCCCTCGCCTACGGCCGTCACGGGGACATCGTCTACCTGCACGGCTCAGCGGCCAGTCGCCTCTTCCGCCGCGCCCGGGCCCCTGAGGTCGAGATATGCATGACCGTGACGTTCGTGGACGGGCTCGTGGTGGCCCGCTCCACCTACAACACCGACATCAACTACCGCTCGGTCGTCATCATCGGAAAGGCGACCGAGGTGACGGATCTGGACGAGAAGCGCCAAGGACTGGACCTCATGGTGGACCACATCATCCCCGGCCGCAGCCGCGATGCCCGGCCCCCGACCGAGAAGGAGTTGCGCAGCACCATGCTGCTGAGGATGCCACTGGCCGAATCCTCGGCGAAGGTGCGCACCGGGTGGCCGCTCGACGACGAGGACGACTACGACCTTGACATCTGGGCCGGCGTCATCCCCATGTCCACGACGATTGAGCCGGCCCGGGTGGACCCCGCTCTGCGGGTCGACGCGGCGATGCCTGCCTACGTGGCGTGCTATCGCCGGCCGATCGGAGGCGCCAGCGCGGCGGAGGTGGCTATCTAACGTGTGCGGCGTCGTCGGCCTCCTCATCCGGGACCGGTCCCTCGAGCCGTTGCTCGGCTCGCTTCTGGTGCCGATGATCGAGGCCCTCGACGAGCGCGGCCCCGACTCCTCGGGGATCGCCCTGTACTCCGATGACGCACCCGCGATAGAAGGCCGCCCGCTGAAGGTCTCGCTCGGTGCCGACACCGAGGTCGACTGGATGGCGCTCGGCTGCTCGCTGCTCGACGAATGCTGCAATGGCGGCGAACTGCACCGGTTCGGCGCCGGTCTCGTCATCGACGTGCCCGAGGCGTCCTTGCCAGCCGTGCGGGAGCGGCTCCGGGCCGAGCGACCCGATGTGCGGGTGCTAGGCACCGGGCAGAACCTGCGCGTCCTCAAAGACACCGGGAGGCCGACCGATACCTGTGCCCGCTACGGCATCGCCAGGTCGGCGGGCTATCTCGCCGTCGCCCACACACGCATGGCCACAGAATCGGCGGTCACCGTGCTGCACTCTCACCCTTTCGTGCCCGCCCGCGACCTCTGCGTCGCGCACAATGGCTCGTTCTCCAACTACGCCACCGTGCGCCGACGGCTCGAGGCCGACGGGATCCGTTTCGACTCGGACAACGATTCGGAGGTGGCGGCCCGCTTCCTGGCCCAACGCCTCGAGTTCGGCGACGACCTCGAGGAGGCTACCCGGTGGGTCATGAAGGAGATGGACGGCTTCTTCACGCTCGTGATCGGCAGTGCGGGCGGGATCTCGGTCGTGCGCGACGCCTTTGCCTGCAAGCCGGCGGTCGTGGCCGAGACGTCTGGATATGTAGCGATCGCCTCGGAATATCGGGCCCTGGCCCAGCTGCCCGGTATCTCGACGGCCACCGTCTTCGAGCCCAGTCCAGAGGAGGTCTACACGTGGAGCCGCTGACAGTGGATCGATCGGGTCTGGATGACGCGCCGCAACGGCCCACCGCTCCACTCGATTGCGCCGTCCTCGGCACCCGCGGCGTGAACTGCGCCCTGCAGGCCATGCCCGACGGTTCCGAGGCCCGGATACTCCAGCCACGCGGGCGCCACAACCTGGCGGTCGGTGTGGCGAACGAGGTCGCCATCACCGTCGAGGGCAACGCCGGCTACTTTCTGGGCGGCTTGTGCGGCCGGCGCGGGGACACCGGGCCCCACATCGTCGTGAACGGCTTCGTCGGGTGGTCGGTCGGCGAGAATCTCATGGGAGGTCTTATTCGGGTCCGAGGGAGCGCGTCGCAGAGCGCCGGTTCCAGCGCCCGGGGCGGGCGCATCTTTATCGAGGGGGATGCGTCACTTCGAGCAGGGATCGCACTCAAGGGCGGCACGCTGGCCATCGCAGGCGACGCCGGGGCGATGACCGGCTTCATGGCCCAGGCGGGCACGATCCTCGTCGGGGGTGACGCTGGCGACGCCCTGGGGGACTCCCTCTACGAAGCGGTCATCTACGTGCACGGCGGCATTGCCTCGCTCGGCGCTGACGCCGTGGTCCAGGACCTCAGCGACGACGATGTGCTGACGGTCAAGCGGCTGGTCGAGGCCAGCGGCTTCGACCACATCGAGCCCGAGAACGTGACAAGGGTGGCTTCGGCTCGCGAGCTCTACCACTTCTCCACCCACAACCACACCGCCTACTGATGGCCGACCCACCGGACGCGGCCGGGCCTCCCAACGCCACTTTCCCGCCCGAGGTCATCGCCCGCGTTCACGAGATGGCCGCCACCGGCCAGTACCCCATCCGCGGGCTCGGCGCCCGGCGCAAGCTCCCCACCTTCGACGACCTCGTCTTCCTCACGGCGTCCGTGTCCCGCTACCCGCTCGAGGGCTACCGAGAGCGGTGCGAGACCAAGACAGTGCTTGGCAGCCGCCACGGGGCCACGCCGCTCGAGCTCGACATCCCCATCACCATCGCCGGCATGAGCTTCGGCGCGCTGTCCGCCTCGGCCAAGGAGGCACTGGGGCGAGCCGCCACCGACGTCGGGACCTCGACCACCACCGGCGACGGAGGCATGACCCCCGAGGAACGCAAGTCCTCGTCGCTTCTCGTGTACCAGGTACTCCCCTCTCGCTACGGCTTCGACCCCGCCGACCTCCGTCGGGCCGACGCGGTGGAGATCGTGATCGGCCAGGGCGCCAAGCCCGGCGGAGGCGGAATGCTGCTCGGCCAGAAGGTGAACGACAGGGTGGCCACCATGCGCACCCTGCCGCCCGGCATCGACCAACGGTCGGCCAGCCGCCACCCCGACTGGGTCGGCCCCGACGATCTCCGCATCAAGATCGAGGAGTTGCGCGAGGCCACCGGCTGGCGCATCCCCGTGTACGTGAAGATCGGCGCCACCCGGGTCGATCACGACGTCAAGCTGGCCGTCGCCGCGGGAGCCGACGTCGTGGTGGTCGACGGCATGCAGGGCGGTACCGCGGCCACCCAGGACGTCTTCATCGAGCACGCCGGCATCCCCACCCTGCCGGCGGTGCGTATGGCCGCCGAAGCGTTGAGGGATATCAGAGCGGGAGACGAGGTACAACTCGTCGTCTCGGGCGGCATTCGGTCGGGTGCCGACGTGGCAAAGGCCCTTGCGCTAGGAGCCGACGCCGTTTCCATCGGCGTGGCTGCTCTGCTCGCGCTCGGCTGCAACCGGCCGTCTTACCGCGACGCTAGAGGTGACCAAGTGAGCGTCACCCACGACTACGTCGCACTCGGGACCGCGCCGGGCCGCTGCGCCCACTGCCACTCCGGGCGCTGCCCGGTCGGCATCGCCACCCAGGACGCCGGGCTCGAGGCGCGGCTCGATCCGGTATCCGCCGCCACCGCAGTGGGGAACTACCTGCGCGCCGTGACCATGGAGGTCACCGCGCTGACCCGGGCGTGTGGCAAGTCCGACGTGCATCACCTCGAACCCGAGGACCTCGCCGCCCTCACCGTGGAGGCCGCCGCCATGGCCAGGGTCCCGCTGGCCGGAACCGGCTGGATCCCGGGCTGGCCCAACTGATCCCGTGAGATCTCCCCGCGTGGCGGACGTGGTGGTGATCGGAGGCGGCGTGGCCGGATTGTCGACCGCGCGCGCCCTCGTCGAGCTTGGCGTCTCCGACGTGCTCGTGCTCGAGCGCCACACCGTCGGGTCGGGCGGGAGCGGCAAGTCCAGCGGCATCGTGCGCTGCCACTACGGCATCCCCTCCTTGGCCGCCATGGCCTGGCACGCCCTACCCGTCCTCGAGAACGCGGCCGAGATCCTCGGTGCCCCTTCGGGCTATACCAAGACCGGCTATCTGGTGGGCGTGGGCCCGCCGAACCTCGGTGCGCTCCGCGCCAACGTCGCCATGCAGCAGGGCCTCGGCATCGAAGTCGAGTTGGTGGGCCACGACATCGCCCGTGAGCTGTGGCCGACGGCGCGCCTCGAGGACTTCGCCGGGTTTGCCTACGAGCCCCGCGGCGGGTACGGCGACGGGCACCAGACCGCCATGGCCTTCGCCTGTGCCGCACGCCGGGGCGGGGGGCACCTGAGTCAGCACTCCGCCGTGGCCGCCCTCGACGTCCAGAGCGATAGCGTCGTTGGAGTCGTTCTGGCCGACGGCAGCCGCGTGGGCGCCGCCCATGTCGTGTTGGCCGCGGGTCCTTGGTCAACTCCCATCGCCTCCACCGCCGGCGTCGACCTGCCGGTGCGCGCCCAGCGAGCCCAGATTCTCCTAATCGACCCGGGCCGTCCCGTGGCCCCGGTCCCTGTCTTGTCCGACTTGGTCTCGCTGCAGTACGTGCGGATGGAGGGGACCGGACTGCTGCTGGGCGGCAGCGATCATTCCGACCCGGAGTGGTCCGAGCCCGACGGCTACCGCGAGCGGGTGAGCGACGACGAATTGGCCGTCGCGGTGCCTAAGTTCGCCTGCCGCTTTCCCGGCCTCGACGACGCCGCGCTCACCTCCTCCTACGCCGGCTGCTACGACGTCACGCCCGACTACAACCCCGTCATCGGTCCGTCGCCCGTCGATGGCCTCTGGCTGTGCGCGGGCTTCTCGGGACACGGCTACAAGATTTCGCCCTCGGTGGGTGAGCTCACGGCCGACCTCATGATTCACGGGCACAGCCGCCACCCCGGCGTCGAACACCGGGACTTCCGCTGGGAGCGCTTCGGAGAGGATCAGCTCCTCATCAGCCCGCACCCGTACGTGGGTGCCGGCCAGATGCGCTGAGCGGATCCGTGTGCGCTCACCCCTCCAAGGAGGGTCGGCGACTCCGGAGGAGGCATAGAGTGATCTGGCGTGGCCACTCGCCCGACCGCCCCCGAACGCTTGACGCGTGGGACCTCCCGCGATCCCGGTACCGGGCGCGGTGCAGCCGACTCTCCCAAGGGCCCCGTCAACGCCACGAGGACTGCGGCCAAGGGCGGCCCCGGTTCCGGCGCCAGGTCTACGGTCAGAAAGGCGACACGCGGCGCGCCAGTGGGCGAGGCCGTGGCTCTCGCTAACACCGCCCCGGTCACCGGCAAGGGCACGCTCGGGCAGGTCATCGCCAATCACGTGCGCACCAGGAGACTCGACATCGGTCTCAGTGTCGGACAGCTAGCGGAACGGACGGGTATCTCCAAGGGAATGCTGTCCAAGATCGAAAACGCCCAAACCTCGCCCAGTCTCTCAACTCTCGAACGTTTGGCCGCCGCGCTCGACATGCCGGTGACCTCGCTCTTCCGGGGCCTGGCCGAGGAACGTGACGCCGTCTTCGTGAAGGCCGGCAGCGGGCCCGAGATCGTGCGCAAGGGCACCCGGGCCGGTCACACCTATGAGCTGCTCGGCAGCCTGCGCGGCCCCTATAAGCGGGTGGAGCCCTTGCTGGTGTCGCTCGACGAGGAAAGCGAGGTGTTCCCGCTGTTCCAGCATGCGGGCGTCGAGATCCTCTACATGCTGGGCGGCGTCATGGAGTACGGATACGGGCGGCAGCGCTACAAGATGGAGCGAGGAGACACCCTGCAGTTCGAGGGCGATATCCCGCACGGGCCGACCATGCTCATCAAGCTCCCCATCCGGTTCCTCTCCATCACTGTTTACGTCGGAGACCGCTCCTGACCTGATCGGCATCCTCACTCGGTGTCGTGATTTTAACAAAGTAGATACGCGCCGGGCCTTGCCGAGCTCGTTCGGCGATGTTCACTATTGGTGAACAACGTTTCCGAAGGGACAACGAGCCGATGCCGACCCCAATGCAGACCGACCTCGAGGGGTTCGTGGCCCAGGACGGCCGAAGAGAGGCCATCGCCGAGGTGGCGGGGCGCATCGCAGAGGACGAAATCACCTACATTTACTTTCAGTTCGTTTCGGTGACCGGGCGCGTCATGGGCAAGGGCATCCCAGCCGCCCACTGGGGGTCGGTCGCCACCAAGGGATTCCAACTCGTCTACGGCGCGACGGCCAACCTATTCATCGACCGCCATGGGCAGTACATCGGCTACGGCCCTGAGGCAGCCGAGCTGGTAGGGCTGCCCGAGGTCGACACGTTCTGCCCCCTTCCCTGGGACCCCAAGGTGGCGAGGGTCTTCTGCACCCTCTTCCGGGGCCGGGAGGAGGCGACGAACCCCGGCGCGTTCCTGACCTCTGACTGCCGCGGCAACCTGCACCGCCTCCACGCGCAGTTCACCGCCGACACCGGGCTCACGCTGCGCGCGGGCTGCGAGCCCGAGATGATGTGGCTGAAGACCAAGGCCGACGGGACCCCCTCAGTGGAGGGAGTGACCAAGCCCTACTGCTACCACATCGACCAGTTCTCCGAGCTCCAACCGGTCATTCACCGCGTCATCGAGTACGGCCGCGCCATGGGGCTCGACATGATCCAGGGCGACCACGAGGACGCGCCCGGGCAACTGGAGCTCAACTTCGCCTTCGGCCTGGCCGACGACACCGCCGATCGCCTGACCACGTACCGGCAGATCTGCAAGCAGGTAGGCCGCGAATTCGGTCTGTTCCCTTGCTTCATGCCCAAGCCATTCATGGGCGTCTCGGCTAACGGGTGCCATCACAACATCTCGCTGTGGCAGGGCGACGTCAACATGTTCCTGCCGGACGGTGACGACCCTCGCATGCCGTCGAAGCCCGGGCTCCACGCCATCGGCGGGGTGCTGACCCACCTGCGCGCCCTCACTCGCCATCACTGCCCCGACGGTGAATTCGTATCGACGCTTCGCTGACGCCGGCTTCTGGGCACCCGTCTTCGCCGACTGGGGGTTCCAGAACCGCACGACTGCCTTGCGGGTCAGCGCGCCCGGGCGGTTCGAGTACCGCTCGGTGGACTCGGCGGTGAACCCCTACCTGTCCATGGCCGGCCTGCTCGTCGCCATACGCGACGGGCTGGACCAGAGCATCGATCCGGGTCCGCCCGAGGAGGGCAATATCTACGACGCCATCGCCGCCGGCAAGTCCGTCGAGCGCATCCCGTCAACACTTGGTGAAGCCCTCGAGTCCCTCGTCGCCGATCCGGTGATCTGCCAGGCCCTCCCCGGAGAGATGCTCGACGTCTTTCTCCACTACAAGCGGGACGAATGGGAACGCTTCATCGGCACTGTCGCCGACTGGGACGTCAAGGAATACCTCGACATCCTGCCGTGACCCCTCTCGATGGCGTGGAACCCGCCGCTGCCATGGTCCAACGCCGAGACAACGGGAGACGGGTACTCGTGTTGCAGCACCACCCAGACGAGGATCCCGGCGTGCTCGGAGACCTTCTCGAAGGCGCCGGATTCACCTTGGAGACCGTGGAACTCGATGCCGGCGAGGCGATACCCGAACTTGACCCCTTCGACGTGCTCGTGCTCATGGGTGGGCCCCAGCACGTCTGGGAGGAGAGGGAGTACCCCTGGTTGATCGAGGAGAAGGCAGCCCTACACCGGTGGGTCGCGGAACTGAGGCGGCCCTGCCTGGGCATCTGCCTCGGGCACCAGCTGCTGGCCGACGCGCTTGGAGGCACGGTCAGGGCCATGGCCGTCCCCGAGATCGGTGTCCACGACATCGAGCTCACACCTGAGGGTTTGGCGGACCCGGTCGTCGGCGCGCTGCCACGTTTGCTGCCCGCCTTGCACTGGCACGAGGCCGAGGTGGTCGCGCCACCTCCTGGCGCGGTCGTGCTGGCTCGCAACGAGCACAGCGCCGTCCAAGCGCTGTGCGTACCTCCTCTGACTTGGAGCGTGCAGTTCCACCTCGAGGTGGGAGCCGAGACCGTGCCCAAGTGGGCCGCCGTGCCCGAATACGAGCGGACGCTGGTCGCGAACCTCGGAAGCGCCCAGGCCCTCGAGGAGGCAGTGAGGAATCATCTGTCCACCATGAACATCGCAACGGGGAACTTAGTAGCGGCTTTTCTCGAGACCGCCTTTGCGATCTCGCCGACCGGTGCCGGCGACGCGACGACCGGCGCCACCGGGCGACTCACATGAGCGTCCCCGATCCCGTCGAAGGTCTGGCGTTGCCGGCCTCCTTGGGGGAGCGGCAGGCCGACAGGACCGACCTGGTGGCGCCCGACACCGTCCGCGCCGCCGCCGAGGGACGGCGGGTCACGGATCTTTCTGGCGGAATTCGGCGCGCCACTGCGGGAGCTCTCGCCCCGCTTCCAGCTCCAGCGCATGGTCGAGCTCGCCGCATCGTCGGGGATCGGCGCACGGGTCTCTTGGGAGTTCGAGTGCATCGTGCTCGACTCGTCCCCCGGATCCTCGGGCCCGCCACAGCCCGTGATGGCAGCCAACCGCTGCTGGTCGCCGCTGACTATGGCCACCGAGGAGGAGGAACTGAGCAACCTGGTTGGCACGCTCGAGGCGGGCGCAATCCCCGTCGACCACGTGTGCGCCGAGCTGGGACCGGGCTGCCTCGAGATCGCCACCGCCCCGGAGCCGGCACCACGGGCCGCGGATTCCGCGGCACTGGCCAAGGTGTACACCAAGGCCTACTTCGCCCGCGCCGGCCGCAGGGCGACCTTCATGGCCCAGCTCGGGCCGGGCTTCCCCGGCCTCGGGGGGCATCCGAGCCTCTCGCTTCACGGCCTGGCGGATGACATGCCCTTGCTATGCGACGGGCCCGGCATCCTCTCCAAGGTTGGCTGCTGGGCCGTCGCCGGCATCGTGACGCTCCTCCCCGAGCTCCTGGCCATGGCTGCCCCCAACCCCAACTCGTTCCGGCGCTTCGGGCCCGGGAATTGGGCCCCGGCCACGGCAACGTGGGGTCCCGACGCCTACAGCTGCGCCCTCCGGGTGGTGGCCCACAACCCCAGCACGGCGCGGCTCGAGCTGCGGATCCCGGGGGCCGACACGAGCCCCCACCACTGCCTGGCGATGTTGCTCGGCGCCGCGATGTGGGGGATCGAGAAGCGACTCGAACCGCCACCGCCGGTCGTCCCGCCGGCGGACGGGAGCGCAGCCCGAGGCTGCGTGCTCCCCCACGACCTCACCGAGGCGGCCGACCGCTTCGCCGCCAGCACCGCGGCCAAGGAGCTCTTCGGCCCCGCCTTCGTCGAACACCTAGCGCAGTCCCGGCGAGCCGAGGCGTCGGCATGCCACCGCTTCGTATCCGCCGAGGAGCGGGACCGCTACCTCGACCATGTCTGACCATGAGTGAGATCGGGAGAACGAGATTGTGACTGAAATCGGTGACGAGGTGAGCGCCGATTTCACGCTACGTGACGATGAGATCGAGACATTCCATCGCGACGGCTTCGTCATCATCGAGAACCTGATTGATGCCGATCTGGCCCGGCGCGCGCTCGACCGCTATGAGGACTTGTTTTCCGGCTCCTTCGAGACCGGTCTCCAACCCGATGAGTGGAACTGGCGGCCGGGCGTCAATGCGCCAGACCTGACCAGACAGATCTGCAACGGATGGAAGTCCGACCGCGACATCGCCCGCGTGGTGTTACGACCCGACATCGGACGCGCCTGCGCGCGGCTCGGCGGGTGGCCCGGAGCCCGCCTGAGCCAGGACAACGTCCTGTGGAAGCCCCCAGGCGGGAAGGCCCTCGGCTTTCACCAGGACTCCAGCTACGAGCAGTGGGCCGTGCCGTCGGAGTGGGTCAGCTGCTGGATCGCCCTCGAGGACACCTCGGCTTCGCAGGGCACCGTCGAGTATGTGCGTGGCTCGCACCGATGGAGCCGGCGCTGGGGGATGATCGAGCAGTTTCACGGACCGGCCGACCCGCACGCCGACCTCCGCCGGGCAGCCGCGGCCAACGGAATGAAACCTGAGCTCGTTGCGGTCGAGGTACCGGCTGGAGGAGGAGCCTTCCACCAAGGTTGGACATGGCACGGGTCGGACGTCAATCGCTCGGCGACGGCGCGCCGCTCCCTGGTTGCCCACTGCATGTCCTCGGAGGCCCGCTTCCACCCTGACACGACCGGCTACCTCTACAGCCGGTACAAGCGTTTCGGCGACGACGTGATGGACGAGACATTCTTCCCGATCATCTGGAGGCAGGACGGTTACCGTTCACCCTTCGTAGAGCCCTACCTGCGGCGGGAGATCGGCTGGGCTGGTGCGCCACCCGCCTCACAGGTGGCGCCAGAGACCGGACCATCCCACGGTGGAGCCGGCCACGCTCCTCAGTTGACGCCTGAGTGCTCGTCGGCCGGTTGAGGGACAGGGACGAGCCGTCGGGTGTCGATCCGCTTGGGGATCTTGAGCGGAGCCGGCGCTGTGACCGTCGGCAGCCCAGTCACCGCAGTGACACGCTCACGCAGCCCCGAACCACCGAGCCGGGCGAAGCGGCGGCGGCGCTTCGAGCCGAACACGATCACGTCGGCTCCCCAGTCCTGTGCGGCCTCGGCGATCCGGTCGGCGACGGTGAAGCAGTTGGCCAGGAAGTGGATACCGTCGGCATCGATAGCAGCGCCGCGCAGCCTAGCGACGGCCGTGTCCACAACGTCTATCGCCTCGGGCTCGCTCTCGGCGGCGAAGCCCCGGCCACCGACGAGCAGCTCGTTTACGTGCACCACGCGCACCGTCGCGCTGTGCTTCCGAGCCAGGGCGGCGGCGAAGCTAACCGCGGCGTCTCCCGATCCGGTCCGGTCGGTTGCCACTAGGATTCGGCTGAACATTGCGATCACCTCCCTGTGATGTCGCGCTCCTCTGAGCCTCTGAAGGCCTCCCATGTGGGAGTTGTGTTTCCATCATGTTAACAGTTTCGCCCACTCTTGGGAACAATTGTTTCCTGTCAATAAACCGTCGGTCCGAACTGCAGGGGCCTCGCGGCGGCTCCAGAGAAGGAGGGTGCCGCCCAGCCCCCTGCTGCGACCGCCTTCGGCTTATTCGGTGTCGTGCCCGAATCAGAGCTCATTCCGTCCCGAGCATTCCCGGTTACCCGGCAACGACCGCCCTTAGCTGCACCTCGAGAATCGCAACTGCCATGCTCTCACGGTCAAGGATTCCCCGGATCGTCGGGGCCTATCCCGAACTGTTCTTGGTCATCGTGGCCGCCGCGCTCGGCCTCGCCGTGGGTCGTCCCCTGCGCTGGGCGGACGACCATCAGGCGATTGATGCCCTGCTCGTCGTCCTTGTCTTCTCCACGGCTGTCACGGTGTCGGCCGACTCCCTTCGTCGTGCGATCTCGAGCTGGAAGCACGTGGTTATCGCCTTGGTGATGGGGGTTACCGTGCTCCCAGCCCTGTCATGGCTGGCGTCACGACTTGTGGCAGCCGGTTCACTCCGCGACGGCATCATGGTCGTCGGCATCGCACCCTGCGAGATCGCCTCGGTGGCAACGACAGCGTTGGCGGGAGGGGGGACAGCACTTGCCGCCGCACTCCTGATCGGCTCAACGCTGCTCAGCGTCGCCTTTGCCGGCCTGATCCTTTCTGTCGTCGCTGACAACTCTCACGTGGATCCGCTCCACATCCTCATCAATCTGGTCGTCGTTGTTGGAATCCCACTCGTTCTCGGGGCGGTGCTCGCAAGCACGAGGAACCTCAGCCCTCGATCGGTCACTGCGGCCGCGAGGACCGCGACAGGCGCGCTTGCCGGACTGGTCTGCCTGGTCGCCGGGCAGGTCCACATCGGAACCGCCTACGTCGGCGTGCTGCTCGCCATCCTGATCATCGTGGGTGCCTCCGCTCTCTTGGGCATCGGGCTCGGACGCACCTCGACTCGGGAAGGGGCCATCTCGTTGCTGCTCACTACCTCCATGCGGGATTTCGCGATCGCCGCCGGTCTCGCCACCTCCGCGTTCGGTTCGGCCACAGCAGCACCGCTGGGTCTCTACGGAGTGGTTGTAATCCTCTGGGGCACGGGCGCCGCCGGGTTCCTGCGGTCACGATCCGGCCCGTCACCTTCTCCTTAGGTTCATCTTGTTCGGGGCCCGACTCGCCGGTGTCACCGTACTGTCCGCCACCGAAATATGGGCGGCCGGCGCCACCTTAGGACCGACGGCGGTGCCCTCGCCCTGACCGAACAGTTCATCGGGACCGCATGGTCGATCATGCCCAGCCTCGACCCGGACAACTCGCATCCTCGCCGCACAACACCTTCGGGGCCATCGCCGCCGCGGGCCCCACACCCTATTCACCGTCGGCCCACAATCGTCACCTTCGCGCTGCTGCACACTCCCCATCGCCGAGCGAACAACGGCCACACGAGAAACCCGCCGAGGTCCCAAGCCCGGACGAACGTCGTTTCAACGGGGGGAACACCCGATAACGGCCCGAAACGAGCAGCGCGTCAGGCAGGCCCTGTGAGGAACGATTCTCCAGATGTGGGTGACGTTCTGTCGCCTATTTATGCAGGCATGCGAGCGCGGAGCATTGATCTGGCTCGAATGCCGCCTGGCACTCCGCAACCTCCTTCAACCCCGCGCGGTTCACTCGGGCATGTCGAGCAGAGGTCTATAGGCGTCGGGCCTGCGGGTACGGAGGAATGGAAAGAGCGTCAGCCAGTCGCGGCGCTGGTCGATGTCGAGGTCGGCTAGCAGTACGGCTGGCTCGTCCCGAGGCGCCTGGACCAGTTTGCGCCCGTAGGGATCGGAGATGAACGAGGAGCCGTAGAAAGTGATGGGATCCTCGAAGCCGATGCGGTTGACGGCGATCATGAAGGTGCCGTTGGCGATACCGTTTCCGACGATGACCTGTTCCCAGAGCGGCTCGGTGTCGAAGTCGGGATGGTCGGGCTCCGAACCGATGGCCGTCGGGTACACGAGCACGGCGGCGCCGGCGAGCGAGTAGGCCCGAGCTAACTCGGGGAACCACTGATCCCAGCAGGTCGGGAACCCGAACTCGACGTCATCGATGCGCAGGGTGTGGTAGGCATCCTGCGGTGGCCCCGGCTCGAAGTAGCGGTCCTCGTAGTAGCCGGCGGTGATGGGAAGGTGCAGCTTGCGGGTGCGCGCCAGCAGACTCCGGTCGGGAGCCACGACGATCGCCGTGTTGAAGCCCAGCGGCCGGCCGGGCTGTTCCTCCCAAAGCGACGCGTGAACGTACGCGCCGGTCTCGGCGGCGAGGTCCGCCGCGAACGTTACGGTAGGCCCGTCCGCCAGCCTTTCCGGTCGCACCCCGGGACGGGGACCATCGGCGGTGATCGCGAAGTACCGGGACAGCGTGAGCTCCTGGAGGCAGACCAGCCGGGCGCCTTCGCCTGCGGCTAAACGGACGCCCTCCGCGAGCGTGGCGCGATGCTCCTCGGGATCGGGATGCCAGCGGTGCTGCACCGCCCCGACCCGGATCGGGGGCCGCTCCGGTTCGTCCACTCGAGCGTAGGAAACCCCGGGAGATCCGGTGATGACCCTCACGCCCGCGCCCGCCTGGCCGGGACCTGCTGGGTTATGCAGTGCGGACCTCCCCCGCCGAACGCCATGACCAACCCCGGGACGCCGATGATCTCACGAGCGGCAAATACCTGCGCCAGTAGATCGAGCGCCTCCTGGTCGCTGGCCTCATTGACCGGCCCCGCCAGCGGCACCACCGCAGCGCCGTTGCACAAGTACAGGTTCAGATACGAGTGCACAACCCGGTGACCCGCGATTTCGCCGTGGGCGAGCGGGGTGAAGTCGATGACATCCAAACCAGCTGCCACGGCTCGCTCCCTGTTCTTCACCATGGGCTCGTGATCGGGCTCGCCTAGCGGCCGCGACTGCAGCAACAGCCTTCCAGCGTCGGTGAACGTGGCGATGAGATCGACGTGCCCGTCGGTGTCACGGTCCTCGTGCAATCCCCGGTCGAGCCACACGACCACCTCGGCGCCCAGAAAATCATGAAGGGCGATGTCGATCTCGGCCTTCTCCCATTCCGGATTGCGGTTGGGGTGGAGGAGGCATTGCTCCGTCGTCACCACGCGGCCGGCCCCATCGATGCTGAAAGACCCACCTTCAAGCACCAAAGGCGCCCGGAAGACGATGTCGCCGTAACGCGCGGCGAGCACTCCGCCGGCGGCCTCGTCCCGCTCCCACCCCTCGAACTTTCCGCCCCAAGCGTTGAAACCGAAATGAATCCCAGCCCGGCGACCGGATCCGTCGAGAGCGAAGATCGGCCCGTTGTCACGCATCCACGAGTCGTCGAGCGGCACCTCGATCACCTCCACCGCCGCGCTCAAAGCAGCTCGAGCCTCCGCTGCGTCGCTCGCATCAGCAGCCACCATCGTCACCGGCTCAAAGGCGACAACCGCGTTGGCAACCTCGGCGAACTCCCCCTTGGCGGCACCCAACTCGTTTCCCCACAACTCCCGCCGACACGGCCACCCCATCAGCGTCCGCTCGTGGCGAGCCGTCTCCGGCGGCATCCGAAACCCCTCCTCGGCAGGTGCCGGGGACGGTCGCGAAGGGACAGACACCTCGCCACCGTACCTGAGCCGCCCCCCTTGTCTCCGCACCTGCCCGTCGACGACGAACCCCTAGCCACTCTCTGCCACCACCATGCCGGCCGCCGCGTGTCCCCGGACGACTTCCGAGCGCAGCACTCAGACGATGACCACACCAGTGACCCTGAAGCAACGGTGTTCCTCTGCGGCGCGTACCAGTTCGCCGGCGACGTGGGCAGCCAGTTGGTTGAGGCGCTCGCACCCATCCTCCATCTGCCCCACACCAACGACGACCCGTTACACGATGCCATCGGTCTACTCTCCCGCGAACTTGCGACCCCGGCACCCGGTCAGCAGACCGTCCTCGACCGGCTCCTCGACATCGTCTTAGTCCACGCCATACGTGCTTCGTTCGCCCAGAGCCACAAGGGCCACGCTGGTATCAAGCCTCGACAGACCCGCGCCTCAACGCGGCGCTGCGTGCCATCCACACTGACGCCGCCGGACCATGGACGGTGAGCAAATTGGCTTCCCTCAGCGGTCTCTCCCGACCGGCCTTCGCCCGAGCATTCCAGCAGACCCTCGGCCAAGCGCCCGTGCAATACCTCACTGAATGGCGAATGACCCTCGCTCGAGATCATCTACGCTCCGGTGACCTCAGCCTCGCCCAGATAGCCGACCGCACCGGCTACACATCCCCTTACGCTTTCGCCGCCGCGTTCCGGCGCCACCATGGTCAACCGCCCGGCCAGTGGCGGCAAAACCACAAGGATCATTAGGGGTTCACCAGAGAAACTCAGTCCGTATCGGTGATGTGCGGACCTTCGGTTTCGCGACCCGATGGTTTCCCCGACTCTTTCGCCAAACTTGCGCCGACAGCCACTTACTCAGCTGCGGCTTGGGCTCCGGCCGTCGGCTCCCGGAACCTCTTGATCGCGTCCTCGGTGACGGGGGTAAAGAGATTGACGAGGTTGCCATCGGGGTCGCGGAACAAAATGGAGCGATTCCCCCAGGGCATGGTCGTGGGTTCCTGCACCCACTCGCTGACCAGGCTCTTGAGCCGCTCGAATTCCTTGTCCACATCATCGACGAGGAACTCGATGATGACGGTGTGGTTGTCCGCCGGACGGGCCGAGTTGTTGAACAGCTGCGCCGTCTGGGTATGGCCAAAGGCGATCGTGCAGAAAGGCAGGTGCACCTCGGCGAAGACAGGCGCCGGCCAGATGGCCGGGACCCCGGTGACCTGCTCGTAGAAGCTGACCACCGGCTCGAGGTCGTCGCTGATCATGCGGATAGAGGCGAAGTCCATGGTGTCGCCCTCCTCTCGTGTGTGGTAGGTTGACGTAGCTACGCTACGGTACCGTAGCGTAGTGGAATCGTCAATATTGAAAGGAGGGGCTCTTCATGGCGAAGGCCAGCACCACAGATGATCCAACGGCGCCTCCCCGCGAAGAATCCCTCGACCCCCGGGTCCTCGTTTCTCGAGAGCGGGTTCTGACGACGACGCTCGACCTGCTGACTGAGGCGGGGCTGGATGATGTCACCATCGAAGAGATTTCCCGCCGCTCGGGGGTCGCAAAGACCACTATCTATCGGCACTGGCCGAACCGCTCCGCGCTGGTCATTGATGCCTGCTTGCGGATGACCGACGGCGAGGAAGCGCCTCCAGACACCGGTTCGCTCGAAGGCGACGTCAGGGCAATCTTGACGCACATCGCCAAGTTGCTCGCTACCGCACGGTGGTCGTCAATCGTGCCCTCGATCGTCGATGCCGCCGAACACGATCCGACGTTTGCCGACATCCACAGCCGAATCCAACGCAGACACGCCGCCCCGCTTCGATCAGCACTCGAGCGAGCAGCCCTCAGGGGAGAAATCCCGTCAGCGGCTGACCGCGATGCCATGGCTGCCGCTCTGCTCGGGCCGCTCTTCTATCGCCGTTGGTTCTCACGGGAGCAGATCGACGCCGCGTTCCTGGAAATGATCATTGGCACGCTTGCGAGCTTTTGCCAGGACACTCCTAAGCCGCCGCGAGGTCAGAATCGCTGATAGGCGCCAGCCCCGATCGATTTTGAGAAGAGCGCGTTGGCCAGTGACCCGGAGGGCCGGCTACGTCACCGGTTCCTTGGCCACGGACGACC
This sequence comes from uncultured Actinomycetota bacterium, assembly GCA_963783945.1. Lineage (GTDB taxonomy): Bacteria > Actinomycetota > Acidimicrobiia > Acidimicrobiales > Palsa-688 > CAWAPS01. The sequence continues at coordinate 645,400 of CAWAPS010000032.1, read as the reverse complement.
TGATCGCCGCCAGCGGGGCGTCGTACAGGGCACTGACCAACCCCTCGTTCATGGACAACACCGTTCGTCAGGTCCCTTCGATCAAGAACCAGGGAGTGTTCTTCTCGCCGATCGCAGGCGATCGAAATCTGCCGACCGTCGCCACCCGCGACATCGCTGCCGCCGCCGCACGTCTCCTCCTCGACGAGAGCTGGGACGGGTTCGGCGAGGTTCCGCTTCTCGGTCCAGAGGACCTGTCCTTCGACGACATGGCCGAGGCCATTTCCGAGGTGCTCGGCACCGCGGTCCGCTTCCAACAGACCGCCTTCGAGGCCTACAAGGAGCGATTCGTCAGCTTCGGGATGTCAGACGCCATGGCCCAAGGAATGACCGACATGGCCCGGGCGAAAAACGACGGAATCGACAACGCCGTGGCGCGCAGCCCAGAGAACTCGACGCCTACCAGCTTTCGCCAGTGGTGCGAGGACACGCTCAAGCCCGCCATCGCCGAGTCAGTTGCCTCCTGAACTTCTCGGTCTCCCTAAGAAAGGGACGGTTTCATGCCTACATTCACGACACAGAGCCCACACGCCGGACGGGTTGCCCTCATCACCGGCGCGGCCCGTGGGATAGGCCAAGCGATCGCCGTCGGCCTCGCGGAACGAGGTGAACAACGCCGGGATGTTCGAGTCCGCCAGCTGGGATGACCTCGACCTCGCTCTCTGGCCGCGCGCCCTCTCAGTAGACGTGACGGGTCAGATACTCATGTGCAAGGCGTTCCTGCCAATGATGCGCGGACGCGGCTGGGGCCCCAATCGGTAGGGAAGGCCGTTCGCAGCGGCGCGGTCGGTTGCCCAGATGATCTTGTCGATCCAGCCCGCACACAAACCGGGAGAAGAACAAGAACGCCGGGCCGGCCGACCCGATTGCAACTCTGGCACGGCGGCCGGCTAGAAATCGAGGCTCACCTATAATAGGGCGCCGGCGGCCCTGGCCATCTTGAGGTGTCAGCAACCCAAAACTAATGGCCGGACACGACGCAGAAGGGCGCTCTTGTGAGCGCCCTTCTGCGCGAAGCGCTGAACCCGCTTGTTCCAGGTGTGTGGCCCCTCGCTGCTTGCTTCTAGCTGGCGGCCGGGTAGGTGATGATGACGCCAGGCTTGGTCAGGGTGGCTGGGGTGTCGATGGGCGTGCTGACGGTAGTGATGACGAAGTTGGAGACGGCCGTGGTGTCGTACCACGATGTGCCCGCGCCGCCGCCGCCGCCCGCCGAGATGCCACTGGCTCCGGTTCCGGCGCCTCCGCCCTTTAGGCCGCCGCCGCCGCTGCCCCCGTTGCCGCCGAGGTTCTTGGCCCCGGTCCCTCGCTCGCCCGTGGACGTGGAGCTGGCTCCGGCTGTCCCGCCGTTGCCGCCCAGCGGCCCGACGGTGCCGTGTCCGCCGTTGCCGCCGGTGAGCGACGGCGCGGTGCATTTGACGACTGGCTGCATTATGGGACCTACGACGGCTACCGCCGCGCACCCGGCCTTTCCACCGGCGCCAGCGAAGGCCGGGTCGGAGGACCCGCCTCCGGAGCCGCCGCCGCCGCCGGAGATGACCAGGGGCGCCACGGCGGAGCCGTTTTGGACGCCGACGAAGGTCGCCCCGCCGCCCGACCCGCCGTTGCGGTTGGACTGGGCCGCCGTGTTCGCCGGCCCGCCGGACATCTGGTTGTACCCCCATCCGCCCGGGGCGTGAGCGGCGCTGCTGCCGTTGCCCCCGACCGCGATCACCAGCGTCTGGCCGGGCGTCACGGCGAGGGTGCCGGTGATGTCGGCTCCCGGGCCCCCGAAACTCCCCCCGCCGAAAGCGCCCGCGGCCTCGAAGGTGACCGAGGTGACGCCTTGGGGGACGGTCCAGTTTACCGGTTGGCCAGCGAAGGCAAACTTCACTACCGAGGGCGTGGCCGAGGCCGCGCCAGGCCCCTGGGGGCCGGGGGGATCCAAGACCGCTGCCGCCAGGTCGTTGGCCTGGTGGTCCCCGCCCGCGGAGGCCGCGGTGCTGCAGCCGGCCAGGCAGGCTGCGGCAGCCAGGACCGCGGACCAGACAACCGCCTTTTTGCTCAGTGAAATGTTCATGTTCTCCCTGTCCTTGTTCGTTTGATCCATTCGGACAGGTCCACTGTGGCGCTCACCGAAAGCAAAGACCCTAGGGAGAGTCCCTAATCCGCTACCGGGCCGGGCATCCATGGACATCCGGCGTCGAGCAGATGAGGCTAGCGCCCAGCGGGCCGAGCGTGGCCAGGCCCCGACACATGGGGTTACCTATTCAATGGACCCGAAGATCGCCACGTCGTGGATCAAGGCCACCGGCGAAAGCCCTGACGGACCAAGTTTCTAAGCGATGCCAGCCCCCAGAGCCGCCATGCGGCCGGGAGAGAATCGATTCTCGACTTGTCGCGGGGTCCACTCTGCTGTCGCGGCTAAAACGGGCGTGGGACCGCGCCCAGAGTGACGTGCGGTAGCGTCTCGGTGCCTGGAGCCGGAGGGCGAACATGGACATCTTCTCTCTGAGGGCAGACCTGGTCGAGGACTACAAGTCCTTTACAGCCTCGTTTGTGCAGCCGCGCGACGACAGGATCAGAGCCTTCTTGGACGAGCGGTTGGCGAGCGCCGCTCAATGGCCGGATCCGTGGCTATCCCTGAACCCGAGCTTCGCTACTGGGGGGACACCGGCCGAACTGATTTCGGAGGGTCTGTTGCACCCGGGCTGCGAGCGGATATTCCGGGTCAAAGAGGTCGATGGGGTACATCGTGCCGATCGTGGACCGGATCCTCCGGGAGGGAGCTTCCGCCGGCTCGGGGGTGAAGGCCATCGTGGTGTACCCGATGAACGCGCTGGCGAACAGCCAGGTCGAGGAGCTGCGGAAGTTCTTGCATTTCGGCTTCTCGCCGAGCGAGCGGCCGGTGACGTTCGCGCGCGCTACACGGGACAGGAGAAACCGGACGAGCGGCGGCGCATCCTGGCCGACCCGCCCGACATTCTGCTCACCAACTATGTGATGCCGGACCTTGTCCTGACCCGCCGGACGAGCGGCAGCACTTGGTGTACACGGCCCGGGGTTTGCGCTTTCTGGTGCTGGACGAATTGCACACCCACCGGGGCCGCCAAGGCGGCGACGTGGCCATGCTGGTGCGCCGGGTTCGCGATGTGTGTGAGTCGCCGGACCTGCAGATCGTCGGGACTTCGGCGACCATGGCGTCACGAGGTAACACCGTAGTGAAGCCGAGACGGCCCCAAGGTGAATGGGGTATGTACGGGCGTCTCTCCCCATTACCCACGACCGCGAAGGCGCCGACCGCTATGGCCCCAAAGTGATCGGCCACCCGTGACCAGACGAAACCGTATATGCAATCGCGGCTAGCCCAGCTGGCCAGGGCCAAGCGTGGCATCTCGGGGCGGAACCGGACCACCCGCTTGTCCCACGGGCGGCCCACCGACCCGATCGGGCAGAGTGGTCGATCCCCGTCAGGCCGCGGTGGGGGCCGATAGCGTCGCGATCGCCCGCAGGAAGCAGTCGACTGATTCGGGTGTGCGCGACATGGCGCGCGCCTCTTGGATCTCTGTTTGACGGTCGGCGATCGCGGTGTCGAGGGCGTCTGGAGTGGTGCTCTCGGGCCGACGGTCGGACAGCTGGTCCTCGACGCCGCGGGTCGGAGGCCGCCTACCGACAAAAACGGCGAGCAGACGACGGATGATGCGCGGCCGCCGGCGGGACCGAAACTTGGTGATCAGCATGGCTTCTTCCTCTTTCTCAGTTGGGCCAGCGCCATTGACCGAGCAGGTCGATTTCGAGCCAGCCGAGGAGTTGGCGAAGCTGATTGATCTGGCTCACCTGGCCTTGGACTTCGCTTTCTGTGACGCCACGGCGCTGACGGCCGCTGTCGTCGAAGACCTGCCGTTCGAGGTAGCGGACACGCGTCACGGCGGCAGTCGTCTGGGTGAGCCCCAGAGCCGGCGGGGCCTGCCAGTCAAGGAGGGTGGTGGATACGCTGCCGTTGGTGCTCATGAGTTGGTGGCTCCCTTCGCTGGTCACGCCTTCCCGGTTTCGGAATGACGATCTACGACCCAGTGTGCGCTTCACGACCGCCGACGTCCCTAGGGAGACCCCCTAGTCCTCATGGGATTCCAAGCCGGCCGAGAGTCGGAGCGGTCGGTTCGGTCGAGAGGTCGGGCGGTGAGGAGTCGAGCCGGGGCCTTTTCGGCGAGTCCAAAAGGGTTGAGGGGCGGTGTTTCCGCCAGACGGAGGATCAGTCGTCCGGGACCCAGTTCCCGTGGAAGCCGAAGGGAACCCGCTGGGGCAGGTGCACGATCGCTTGCGGCTGTCCCGTGAAGTCTGCGGCGTTGAGCACGAGCAGGTCGCTCCGGTCACGGTCGAGGTCATGGACGATGGAGAGGACCCACCCCGTCGTCTTCGGCCGCGTCGGGACCGGCAGGTACGAACACCGGTTCTGCGGACCCGCCGGCGGAGGGTAGGAGCCGCACCTGGCTGGTTCGGCGGTCCAGATCATGTTTGATCAGGGCCGTCTCGTTTTCGAGGAAGGCACCGGCGTAGCCGAAGCGGCGCCGGCGTCCGACGACGCGCTCATCGACGCGGGGAAACTCCTGACCGCGATCGTCGAGTCGTTCCTCGACGACCTTGCCCCCGACGAGGTCGACACTCCAGCGCTCCAACGTGGGCCGACCCTCGTCGGGCCCGAGGAGGTGGGTGTCGAACATGCTGGTGTGTCGCACCACGTCGAGCACGACAGTGTCACCGTCGTCGTAGGCGTTCATGGGATGAAACACGTAACAGGGTTCGACGTCGAAGCATCTCACGTCGTCGTCGGCAGCACTGTCGCGGCCGAGCAAACCCACCCGGGACCGGTAGTCAGGGTCCCATCGGTACGGAAAGCCCCCGCCGGACATGGCGGCTTCAAGATCGAATACAACCGGCAGGTCGTAGATCACGACATACCGTTCGGTGAGTGACATCGTGGACGCTTATGGGACCGCCGACCTCTATGTTGACGGGCTTGCGGACCCGACCGGCCCCGTCGACCACGCTGTACTGCACCAGGTTGCCCCACCCCCAGTAGTAGGAGATGGCGTGCAGCTCGCTTGTGACCGGATCGCGTTTGGGTGGGCGGTATAGCCAGCGGGGAGGGTGCCGCCGAAGTCCGTCGGCCCGACCGTGTCCAGTTCGTAGGTGAGCTCGTAGGGCCGCGCTCCTGCTTCCAGCAGGGCGAAGGTCCGGCCCGCGTGTCCGATCACGTTGGTGTTCGCGGCGAAATCCATGCCGGCGTGCACCGGCCCGGGACGGACCGGCTCGCCCAGCGCCTGGGCCACCTCGGCGAAGCGCACCCACCGGTTTCGGTACCACTCGGCCCGGCCCTCTCGGAGCCTGATGCCGTGCACCATGCCGTCGCCGGTGAACCAGTGGTAGGTGGAGGGCTCGGGCGGGGACAGTGGATTGGGGCCGTTGCGCAGCTACCGGCCCGAAAGAGCCGCCGGCCGCGACCCGGTGACCGGCAGTTCGTGGGCCGTCAGTTCGGCGGAAACTGGGGCGTAGTTGCCGGCCGGGTAACGGTTCTCCAGAGTTGACATGCGACCCCCTGAACTGGCGGCTCTGATCGTCAGCCACGGGCGGTGACGACCATTCTTGACGATAGCTGCGGCAGCATTGACCTCTTTGGCGGCAGCAGGACCGGTCCACCTCGGGTCCGCCACACGGCCGGCGCGGGGCCGCCAGCGCGGTTGGGCGGCGTGCCACACGGCGGCGGCGCGGGCACCTCGACGGACACGGTGTTGGACTGGCCGATGGTGTCGTGGGATCGCCTGATTCGGGGTGGCCGCCATCCGGCTCCCGTGTAGCGGAGGGCTAACGTGCGAGCCGTGGCGGTGTCTCACCGGGATGTGGGTGCTGACCGGTTCGTGGGGCGGTCGCAGGAGCTGGCTGTCATCGCTGAAGTGGCCGGGGCGGCGGCGGGGGGGCGGCCGTGGGTGGTGTGGGTGGAAGGCGAGGCCGGGTCGGGCAAGACCGTCCTGGTGCGCCGGGCGGTCGAGGCCTTACCGGCCGATTTCGGAGTGATCCGGGCCCAGGCGGACGAGCTGGCGACGGACATCCCCTTTGAGCTGGCCGGTCAGCTCGGAGCAGTGAACACTGACGGCCCGTTTGTGGCCGGGATGGACATCGTGAAGGCCTGGGCGGCCGCTCAGGATGGCGGCCCGGTGGCGGTGGTGGTCGAGGATCTGCACTGGGCTGATGTTGCTTCTCGCCAGGCGCTGCTCAGCGCGGTCCGGCGCCTGGACCGCGACCGGGTGATGGTGGTGATCACCAGCCGGCCGCGGCCCGATGACGGTTGGGACCGGCTCCGCCAGGACCGGGAGCGGTGCCGTGATGTGGTCCTTACCGATTTCACCGTGGGGGAGGTGGCCGCCCTGTCCCGGGTGTCGGGTGTCGAGTTGACCGACCGCCAGGCGGCCCGCCTGCACGGCCACACCGGGGGTCACCCGCTGTATGTGCGAACTCTGCTGGGCGAGTTGAGCCCGGCGCAGCTGCAGGCGGTGGAGGGGGATCTGCCTGCCCCCCGAACGTTGGCGTCGTCGGTGACGGCCGGGCTGTCCGAGCTTCCGGCCGAGGCGCAGGCGTTGGCCGCGGCCCTGGCGGTGATCAATCAGCGGTCGCCGCTTGCGATGGTGGGCCGGGCGGCCGGGGTGGCGGCCCCGGTCGGGCCGTTCGAGCTTCTTCTCAATACTGGTTTTGTCCGCTGGGACCCGAGCCAGCCGGGCCCGCCGGTCGAGTTCGCCCATCCGCTCTACCGTCAGGCCGTCTACCAGGACCTGTCGCCGACCAGGCGCCGGGACCTGCACCGGGCCGTGGCGGGTGTCTTGACCCCCGCCGCGGTCCTGGCCCACCGGGTGGCGGCCGCCGATGGCACCGATGACGGCTTGGCCGACGAGCTCGAAGCGGCCGCCCGGCGAGAAATCGACGCCGGCCCGGCCGCCGTGGGGGCTCGCTACCTGGTCTGGGCCTCGTCGCTGAGCGGCACCCCGGAGAAGGCCGAACGCCGCTTGCTGCAAGGAGTGCGGGCCCTGCTCGACGCGGGGCAGACGGCCCAGGCGGCCGGGTTGCGCCTCCAGCTCGAAGGCTGCCCCGACTCGCCGACCCGGAGCCTGCTTTTGGGGGTGATGGACTGGGAGCAGGGCGACGTCGCCGGCGGTGAACGCTGGCTGCGACGGGCGGCCGTTGAGGCGACCGCGGTGGCTGACTGGGAGGGCGCGGGGTGGGCCTGGGCGCAGCTGGCGGAGGTTCACGTCACCCAGGGCCGAGCCCACGCCGCCGTCGAGGCGGCCGACCAGGCGCTGGCGTTGGCCGAGGGCCGACCCAGAGTGGAGCGGATGGCCTGGATCTTCCTGGCCCTCGGCCAGGGCATGCTGCATGGCGCGCCCGCCGGCCTGGAACGTATGCGCCAGCGGCTACCCCAGCCGGGGGACCAGGTTCCCGACGATGAGGCGAACCTGCTCGTCACCCGGGGCACGCTGGGTTTGTTCGCCGGCCGCACCACCATCGCCATCGCCGACCATCGGGCCGTGCTTGGTGCGGCCAAAAGGACGTCGATCTATCAGATGGCCCGGTGCCACGGCCAGATGGCCCTCCTGCTGATCAACAGTGGCGACTGGGATGAAGCGTTGGTCCACGCCCGCACCGCCGCCTCCATCGCTTCCGACGAGCAGCAGATCTGGGTTCAGGCGCAGAGCCAGGCCGTGCTGGCCACCATCCTGGCCTACCGGGGAGAGTGGGAACCGGCGGCCCGGCATCTCGCCACCGCCGAAAGCATCGCCGCTCGTTACGGGAGCGTCGAGGGCGTTCTCAGCGCCCGGAACGCGGCCGCGGCCCTGGGCCGGGCCAGAGACCAGCCCCCGATCGTCGTCGACGCCCTGGGTGAGCTGCCCGCCACGGCCCCCATGATGGCGGCGCTGACCTTCTGGCCGACCCTGATCGTCGCCTGTGTCGACAGTGGACAGCTCGATCGGGCCGCCGAGCTCGTCGATCGCCTCGAAGCCGCGGCAGCGGCCCGGGCCCTCACTTTCGAGGCCCGCCTGGAAGCCCTTCGGGCCCGGCTGGCCGCAGCCACAGGCCGGCCCCAAGAAGCGGCCGGCCGCTTCGAGGCGGCGCTGGCCCGATTCGGTCCCGACGACCCGTTGCTGGACCGGGCTCTCACCCACCACGCCTACGGGCGGTTGCTGCGGGCCCGAGGCGAGCGCCGCCAGGCCGTCACCCAGCTGCGCCGCGCCCATCAGCTCCTCAGCTCCGCGGCGGCCGCCCCTTTCCTCGCCAGGGTCGAGGCCGACCTGGCCTCCGCCGGCATCCACCCCGACCAGAAGTCCGGTCGCTCCACGCTGGGGCTGACCGATCGGGAGCGCGACGTGGCCGTCCTGGTGGCCAAGGGGCTGACCAACCCCGAGGTGGCCGAACAGCTCTACATCAGCCGCAAAGCGGTCGAATACCACCTGGGCAACACCTACGCCAAGCTGGGCATCAGTTCCCGTAAGGATTTGCGAAATATCCAGCTCTAAGCGAAGGGTTTCCTCGCCGCCCGATCGGCTGGCCGAGCACGGGGTCCCACCGGGCTGGTCATCCTCACACCAGACTCAGCCGGTCGGTTGGTCGCCGTCCCGGGCCACCTCGACTACAACGGTCGGTCGGTGGACCGTGCCCCTCTGGCTGAGCCCGGCGCGGCGGGCTTTGTTCAGTCTTGCGGCACTTGGGCGGGCTGCCGGCGTTTGACCAGGGCCGCTTGGCGCTTGGTGTACATCAAGGCGTAGGCCAACGCACCGGCGGGCACGACAACTCGCAACAACACCTGGTGCGAGTTGATAGAGCCGACCAGGGTCAGCGAGATGGTGCCGACCAGGAAGGCCAGTCCCCAAAAGAGGGAGATCTTCCGGTTGAAGTCGTGAAAGTGAGGGCGGTTCCACACCTCTCGAGGCGCCCGCTCGCGGGCGTAGCCTTCGGTGAAAGGCCGACCGATCAGGACCGACCCGAACACGATCAGCGTGAGCGAGCCATGGGCCACCGCCTGGGCGTAACGGCCCCAGGTGCCGATATCGGCGGGGTGGATGATGGCCAGGAGGCCGAGCATGCCCACCCCAACACCGCCACGCCCGCCACGACGAGGGCTTCTACGTGGTGGCCGGCACGGCTCGGTTCACGGTGGGGGAGACCGCCTACGACGCCCCCGCGGGCACGCTGGTCATGGTCCCACCCGGCGCGCCGCACACCTTCGCCAACCCCGGCGACGACACCACAGTGCTGCTCAACACCTTCGCTCCAGACCTCTACGTCCAGTACTTCCGGGATCTCCGGGACATGATCGCAAGCGGCGGGGATCTAACCCCGGAGGCGACCATCACGGTGATGAGCCGTTACGCCACCGTTCCTGCCACCACGTACGCGGAGACCCCGTGACCACCGCCACCCACACGGTGGATCTCGATGGCGTCGGTCCGGTCGACGTCACCATCGACGAGCACGGCGATGGTCGACCCTTCTTCCTCCTGCACGGCGGGGGCGGACACCAGACCGTGACCGACCTGGGCGAACTGCTCGCCACTGCCCACCAGGTTCGGCCATCTGCCCTGTCCATCCCGGCTTCGGCGGCACCCCCGTCCCGAAGCGCTGGCTTCCATCGGAGCGCTGGCGGCTTTGTACGTGGCGCTGCTCGATCAGCTCGACCTGAGCGACGTCACCGTCGTTGGCAACTCCATCGGCGGGTGGGTCGCGGCCGAGATTGCCGTCCTGCGGTCACCGCGGATCGGCGGCCTGGTCCTCGTCGACGCCGTCGGGATCGAGGTCCCTGGCATCCCGTGACCGACTTCTTCTCACTCACATGGACCAGGTGTTCCAGCTCAGTTTCCATAACCCCGACGCGTACCGGATCGATCCCGCCACCCTCCCCCTGGCCGCCCAGGCGACCGCAGCCGGCAACCGGGCCGCTCTGGCCGTCTACGCCGGCGCCGCCATGAGCGACCCCACCCTCATGGAACGCCTCTCGGCCATCGAGCTACCCACGCTGGTGCTTTGGGGTGACAGCGACCAGATCGTCGACCCCGACTACGGGTGCGCCTATGCGGCCGCCATCCCCATGGCCACGTCCCAGTTGCTCACCGATACCGGCCACATGCCCCAGATCGAGACCCCAGACCAACTGCTCCGAGCGGTCTGGGAACGCGTCGACACCGCCCGCCAATCCTGGTCCACGCTCGGGGGGCGTGAGCAGCCTGAAGCCGGTGAGTCTGACTCGACGTGCCATCCCTCCTGATTTCCATGGCAAGGGCGGCGGCGGAGCGGTCGCGGTTCAGGGCCGTAGTGTCGTGAGCCGTTCTGTCTGGCTGTACTAACCGGCTTGGGGCCGCACAACCTGGAGTGGGTACTGCGGCCGGCGTGAGCTGGCGACCACCGATTTGCAAGTTGGGCAGGCGACCCCGTACCCGGATTTGAGGCCGGCGAGGGCGACTGGGTCGGTCTCGTGCCAGTTCGATCGGCAGCGCTCACAATTAAGTGAGACAGTGCTATCCACCACCTTGACGCTAGCAAGCGACCAGACACCCGTGACGATCTACGAATTCACGGCGCATCGGTTCACCGCGTCTTCGTGAAGCCGGAGCGCGCCCTGCACCAGCAACGTCATATACGAAGATCGACTCCGTGCGTTGGCGAGCAGTTACGCGGGTTGTGCCGACGACCGGTTCCCTTGCCATCAGGATGAGACGGGATCCAGAATGACGACGGGAATCTCCCGGTCAGTCTTAGTCTCGTAATCGGCGAAACCCGGGTATGTCTGCTTCTGCTTGGTCCAGATCGGCTCGCGTTCTCCGCTGGTAACCGTCCGCGCGCGGAATCGGCGCGTCTCGGTGCCGATTTCCACGGTGACCTCGCGGTTCGCAACCAGATTGTGGTACCAGTCCGGATGGGTCGGCGCGCCGGCCTTGGTGGCGAAGACAGCGACGCGGCCGTCGCCGAGGTCCTGGTACATCATGGGGTTCACTCGTTCCCTGCCGCTGCGGGCGCCGACGCTGTGCAGCAGGAGCAATGGCGCACCAGCGAAGTTGCCCCCTACCTTGCCGCCGTTGGCGCGGAACTCTTCGATGGTCTTGCGGTTCCAGTCGTTGGCTTGGTCCGTGGGCGAGCTCATCGCTGACCTCCTCCTTCATTTCCTAATGTCTGATCATCGTGGTTAGTGGACGGTGCGGTGCTCGACGACCTCTCGGTCGTTGTCTCAGATTTCACGGTGGTTGTGTATCTCTCGCGATTTGCGGGCTGTGCGGTCGGGTTGGCGAGGTCTTTTGCCGTGGCGTTGACCAGCACGGCACTGACGAGGGCGCCCGCGGCCACGATTATGGCTCCGACGAAGAAGGCCACCGTGAAGCCGTGTACTACCGCGTTCGGCGCCAGTCGCGGTCCGTGCGAGGCGAGGTAGGTAGCGGTGGCGCTGGCGGCGATGGTGTTGAGGAGGGCGGCGCCCAGGGAGGCACCGACTTGCTGGGTGGTGTTCACCAAGGCGCTGGCGACACCGGAGTCTCGGTCGCGCACCTTGGTCAGGGCGGTGCTGCTCAGAGCGGGGAAGGCCAGCCCCAGTCCGAGGCTCATGACGATTTGTTGGGGAAAGAGGTGAGTCCAGTACGAGGTGTGCACGCCGATCTGGGTCAGCCACAGCAGACCCAGAGCCATGGTGGAAAGGCCCGCGGTCATGGTGATGCGAGGTCCGATCTTGGGCAGCAGGTTGGTTGAAGCCCCGGCGGCGACGATCACGCCAACGGCGAAGGGAAGGAAGGCCAGGCCGGCTTTGGCTGCTGAGTAGTGAAGGATCTGCTGCATGTAGTAGCTCACGAAAAGGAACATGGCGAACAGACCGATGATGCTGAGCAGGGACGCCAGGTAGGAGCCGCCTCGGTTGCGTTCCGCCACCACTCGCAGCGGGAGCAGCGGATGGGTCGAGCGGGCCTCGACCACGACAAACGCCGCCAGCAGGATGACGCCCACCGCAAGCAGCGTGAGGGTGGGCGCGGAGGACCAGCCGTCGGTGGTCGCCTTGGTGAACCCGTAGACCAGGCAGACCAGCCCGGCCGTGGAGAGCAGCACCCCGGGGATGTCGTAGCGGGTCGTGCCGCTGGCCCGGCTCTCACCGATAACCCGCCAACCCCCGACCGCGGCCAACAGGGCGATGGGAATGTTGATGAAGAAGACCCAACGCCACGAGGCGTACTGGGTGAGCAGACCGCCGGCCAGCACGCCGATGGCGGCGCCGGCCCCCGCCACGGCTCCGTAGGCGCCGAAGGCTTTGGCCCGCTCTTCCGGGTCGTTCTGAAAGGTGATGGTCAAAATCGATAGGGCCGCGGGGGCCATCAGCGCGGCGAAGGCGCCCTGCAGGGCTCGGGATCCGAAGAGCATGGCTTGATCGACCGCCGCGCCGCCCAGCGCCGAGGCGCTTGCGAAGCCGATCAGTCCGATGAGGAGCATCCGCCGCCGGCCCCCGAAGTCGGCGATGCGCCCACCGAGCAGCAGTAGCCCGCCGAAGGCCAAGGTGTAGGCCGTGATGACCCACTGTCGGTTGGCGGCCGAGATATGCAGAGCGCGCTGCGCCGACGGCAGGGCGATGGTCACGATGGAGGCATCGAGGACCACCATCAGCTGGACGATGACCACGACAGCCAGGATGGACCAGCGTTTCGGATCGGGTCCGACCTCTGTTGGACTGACCAGGGTCGTCTCGTTCGTCTGGCCCCCGTTACTGCCGGTAATCGCATTGCTCATGTTGTTGACTCCTTGAACCGATGGGCGTTTGGCCATTCGATGAGGTGCGAACCACTTGACCCTGGGGGCCTACACCGCCTCGTCTTCAACCTCGTTGAGTGCCGCCGCCGCCGCTTGGATTCGGAAGGCTGCCGGGGGAAGCTGACCTTTGACCCGACCGGCCGCCAGTACATCCGACCACCACTTGAGATCGTCCAGGGCTATCAGCAAGCTGAGTTCGGCTACGGGGTTCCTCGGGCGTTGTTGTTCGTCGAACGCCTCGAACACTTGCGGGAAGATCGTTACGGTGCGCAGCGGCACCATTTCCGCCTCGACCGCGATTTGGGCGAGATGTTCGATGGCGCGTACACCCCCGGCGATCCCGCCGCTGTACCCGACAACCGACATGGGCTTGTTGCGAAACGCGAAGGAGACAAAGACACTGTCGATGGCGTTCTTCAGAACCGCTGGAACGGAGTGGTTGTATTCGGGAGTGATGACGAGATAGGCGTCGCCCTCCGCGATCTTCTTGTTCCATGATCGGACAAGCGGTGAGGAGTAAGTGGGATCGTTGAAGTCGCCCACTGTCTGAAACGTTTCGGCGAACATCGGCAGAGGCCAGTCGCGAAGGTCAAGAATCTCGACATCGAAGGCGCCGTGGTTCTGGGCACGGTCGATCACCCACGGGACCACCAGGTCGGCCGCCCGACCCGGACGGGTACTCCCAACGATAATCTGAAGCTTGGACATATTTGCTCCTCAGTTGTCACTCGAAGTGGCTGGGCGTTGCTCCGATATGAGGGTTGGTGCCGAGCCGGCCGGACCGGTAGTCCTCGATGTCGTGGGCGTCTCCATCGCGCCCCCATCAATTCACTCGTCTCAGTAGATCCGTATCGTCTTGTTGATCGGCAGGCGCCGGATGCGGGTTCCGGTGAGGGCGGCGATGGCGTTGGCCAGGGCGGGTGCGCCGCCTTCGACCTGGGCTCGGATCAGGTCGGGGTTGATGACGATGCCGCAGTCCAGGGTGAACACGATTCGTTCGATGTGGACGCGGTTGCGACGGTCGAGGGTAACCTCGGCGATCTGGGCGTTGGGGCTGAGGAAGCCGCTGCAGGCGACGCCGCGGGCGTGACCTTCGGGCGGTGGTGTGTCCCAGTCGGTCAGCGAGGCGGCGAGCTCGAGGGCCCGCAGGGTGCGTGGGTTGTCCTTGAGCAGTTCCCGGCGCAGATCGATGGGGTCGCGCTCGGCGGCCACGGCGACCTCGTCGATGGCGCTTTCTCTTGCGAACTCGGTGTGCGAGTTGCCCACCGACCGCCACACCATGAGCGGGACACCGGTGTCCACGTTGGTCGACTCGAGCCTGAACGCCGGGTAGCGGTAGGGGTTGTCTACCGCCCCGGTGGTGGTGAAGAAGTCGACGCCGTCTTTGAACATGACATCCCCGACATAAGGAAGGTTGACCGAGGTCGGCTGGGCGGCCACGTGGTGATGGACCGCTATTAGCCGTCCGGCCGAGTCGGTGCCGGCGCGGACCCGGTGCGCCGACATGGCGCGGAACCGTCCGGACTTGAACTCCTCCTCCCGCAGCGACTGCACCTTGATGGGGTACTTCCAGTCGAGGGCCTTGGCGACCTGAACCGCCTCGGAGGTCGGGTCCTTGACAGCGCTGCTGTGCAGGCCGAACGAGCCTCCCGCCAAAGGCACATGCACACGTATGCGATCCCGGTCGACGCCCGCGGCGTTTGACGCCGCCATGGTGACGTACTCCGGTGACTCGGTTGGGGACCAGACCTCGATCACGCCGTCATCGCCCATCCGGCATACCGCGTTGTTGGGCTCCATCGGCGCGTGAGCCAGGTAGGGAAGCTCGTAGATTCCGTCCACCACATGGGCGGCCGCGGCCAAAGTCTCCTCGACGTCGCCGTCCTCGCGAACCACCACGGCGTTCTCGGCCGATTCGACCAAGGAGCGGTGTTCAGCGAGCAGTTGGTCGGAACTGCGCTGCTCGGTGTCGGTGTCGTCCCAGCCGATGTCCAGGGCCTGCAGCCCGCGGTGGGCGTCGTGGAAGGTCTCGCCGACGACCGCGACGCCTTCCTCTATCGGCACCACGGCCACCACACCTGCCTCGCCCAGCGCCGCCCGGTCGTCGATGCTGCGGGCCTTGGCACCGAACCGTGGCGGGTGCAGTACCACCGCGGTCAGCAGGCCGGGCAAGGCCACATCGATCGTGAAACGGGTCTGGCCGAGAATCTTTCCGGGTGCGTCGACGCGCAGGCGCCCTTCCCGTCCGATCAGCTTGTAGGCCGACCTGGGTTTCGGCTCGACTCCGTCCGGGACCGGAAGTCGCTCGGCGGCCGCCGCCACCTCGGCGAAGGTTGCCTGCAGACCGGAGGGATGGCGCAGCACGCCCGCCTCCACCCGCACCTCATCGGGCGGAACCTGCCATCGCTCGGCGGCGACCCCCACCAGCCGGGCTCGCGCTTTGGCCGCCGCCGGCCGGTAGCGGCCCCAGAAGCCCTTCGTGGAGTTCGAGGCCCCGGTGATCTGAAAACCTCCCGACTCGGGGTTGCCGTACACGTCCCGGTCGCCCCGCCGCCCGTTGGCGGCGTTCACCACCTGGATGGCGTCAAAGTCGGCGTCGAGCTCCTCGGCGACGATCGTGGCCAGCCCGGTGTGGATCCCCTGGCCCATCTCGATCTGGCTGGAGAACACCACGATGGTGCCGTCGGGACGGATCCGGATGTAAGGACGCACGGGGTCGTCCGCCTCCGCCTTGGTGAGCGGTGCCGTTTCCGGTTCTGGGGTGTCCGTCAGCGCTTGAGGCTGGTCGGCGCTGGCCAGGCGGTTGGCGGCGTCCTGTATGGCCCGGCGGATCCGGGGGTAGGTTCCGCAGCGGCACAGGTTGCCGTTCATCCATTGGGCGACGCTGGGATCGTCGGGATATGGGTTCGCCTCGAGGAGGGCCATAGCAGCCAGGGTCTGGCCCGGTTGGCAGTACCCGCATTGGACGACATTTTCGCGATACCAGGCGTCCCGGACGGCATCGACGATTGGACCCGAGACGCCTTCGACCGTGATGATCTGCCGGCCGACCGCTCGGCCGGCAGGCGTCTGGCACGACTTTTCGTTCTTCCCGTCGATCAGCACGGTGCACGCGGCACAAAACCCCGCGCCACAACCGAACTTAGTGCCACGCATACCTAGCACGTCACGCAACACCCACAGCAGCGGAGTGGTTTCGTGACGGTCGTCGATGTCGACGTCCGTTCCGTTCACCGGTACGCGCACGGACGTCCTCCCTTGTCTGACGTTCTTGCGTTTACGGCCTTCGTATGTCGGCCCCGAACCGGGTTTGCCTCGACCCCGCTGTAGCTTGCCATGGTCACGCGGCGAGGAGCCGAGTGGTCAGTACGATGTCGACCACGTCGGCCACGGTATCGGTGCGGGCCCAATCCCTTTGCAGTTCGCAGGCCAGCGACACCCAGCCGATCGGGTGTCCCCCTGCCTGGACAACCCGCTCCAGGCCAGCCCGGTGAGCCTCAGGCGAGGTCCCACCGACCGCATCCACCACCGGGAATACCTCGAACCCGTCGCGGAGGGCATCTAGGGACGGAAAGGCCAGACACACCTCGGTCCACAGAGCGGTCATGATCAGCTTCGTGCGGCCGGTCGCCTCGACGGCACGGCGGAACTCGACGTCTTCCCAGGCGTTGATCGACGTCCTGTCGATCTCGGGGCTGTCAGACAGAACGGCCCGCAGCTCGGGGATCGTCGAGCCCTGACCGTTGGCGACGTTGATCGTCGACAGCACAACGGGCAAGTCGAAGGCGCAGGCCAGCCGGGCGACGGACACGATGTTGTCGACCAACACCTCACGGTCGATCGAGGTGACCGTCTGGATCTGGCTCGGTTGGTAGTCGATGACCATCAGTGCCGAGTTGTACGGGGTGAGAAGAGGGTCCGTGAAAGGGTCTCGGATCGGTTCGCTGGTCATGTCGGTCCTTTCAAGGATGGGGGGCACTTCGGGACAGACGGACTCGTGCTACAGGCTCAATCGGTACAGATGCGGCTAGGCGGTAATTGCTCTTGGGTGATGCTGGTCGTCGTCCGCCTTCAGCATGGGCTCTGCGGTCCCCGATAGCATCCAAGAAACCCACAGTCCTCGATCCGGGATGCGCGATCCTCCCGGTCCCCTCCGACTCCGTGAGAACAGCGGTCGGAAGTCCCCCGGGACTCAGACAGTCACGAAGGAATGTCCCGGTCTGCGTTTCCGCCGGCACCGTCCCCCAGATCGATTCGGCGGGCGCGGCGCCTTGCGCACGTCTCCCCCCAACTTCTCCGGCACCCTCCAGCGGAGGGCGAGCGTGGTGGCCTGAACTATGAGTTTTTAGATGCCAAGGAGAACGGCGACCGCTCACCATACTGGTCGGGGCTTAACTCCGGCAACAAACCGTTCTGCGACGGCACAGACCTCACGATCAACTTCGATGGGACGTTGAAGAACTAGTCGACACGGCCATCCGAGCCCAGACCTTGTTCCCCACCGAAGGCTCAACCCGCACCATCGCAGGAGGAAAAGCTTCAACGGGTGCTCGAGTCACGAGTGTCAAGTTTGCGACCTTCGTGCTACTCGTCGTGCTCGGCGGTGCGGTCGTGGTCCCCAGCCACCGGTACCCGCGGAAGCGCCCACTAGGCGAACGGGGGACCGAGCGTAGGCAAAAGGGCCCGCTTCGGGTACCAGCTCTCGGAAAATCCCGACAACAAGCCGTAGTTGCTTCGATACGGAGACTATCACCCGTGCGTGCAGCCAGGACGCCTCTGCTCAGCCCGCCCAAAACACGAGGCCAGACACGTCGGTAGCCGTGCACCACTGCTGTGCCGATGGCTGGCACTCGTCCCAATCCGAAACTATGGCTTTCATGGATGCCATTTCCTGCGGCGAAGCTCAAAATGATGACGGAGTGACCACCCGAAACGAACCGACCGCCCGCTCAAAGGAGGACAACACCAAGATGAAAGGAGTTGTTCGTTCTCGGCCAACCTGCCCTGCGGGACATCCGCGGCGATCCCCCACGTCGTCGTGTCGCACAGCGGTCAGCAAAGGCTGGAGTTCAACATTGACACACCTTCGATTTCAACTAATACCGATCGGGAGCTCCGATGAGTTTTGATGCCGAGCAGTTCGTTCGAGATGCCTACGCCATCGCCCGAGCAGAAGGATCTCAACAGGTGGATTTCATTGTTCAACGACGATCTTCGTCAATGAGTCCGTCGGCATCACTTATCGGAGACCGAACGAGTGGGACTATCCCGTCAGAAACTACGGAACGGCCTTCGCCGACATGCACCGCGAGCTCTACGACCTTTGGACCGTGGGCGACACCGTCATCGTCCGGCTTGCCCTCCAGGGCACACACACCGGCCCGCTCGAGACTCCGTTCGGGACAATCCCCCCAACGGGAAAGAGGATGGACGCGCCCTGCGCAGACTTCTTTGAACTGGAGAACGGTAAGATCAAGAAGTTTGATTGCTTTCCGGAGGCATCGGTTATCTTGACGCAACTCGGAGTCATCTCGAACCTCAGCGCTGCGCTCGAGCACTAGATCGGCACCGGTCCAGAGCCCCGGGCATCAAAGCCATAGTCACGGTCAGACTTGTCGCCGCTGCGCGGCCTGATCCCTGGTTCCCGTTCTGCCGGCTCACACGACCAGCAGCGCTGTGCTGTGAGCGGGGTGCTACCTGCAGGAGAGGCTGCAGCGGCGGGTGCGAAGCACTCGGCGACAAGAAATCGAACAAGAGGAGACCCAAATGTCCAATCCAATAAAGGCTGCAGACGTCATCATCGTAGGCGGCGGCTCCGCGGGCGCGGTGCTGGCCGCTCGACTTACCGAGGATTGCAATCGGACGGTCTTGCTCCTCGAAGCCGGGCATGCCTACCCGCTAGACGCCATCCCGGCCGGCCTCCGTGATGCGTCCAACGTGGCCGATCCCGACCACGACTGGGGCTACACCTCCCACGGCAACAACCAGAATCCCCACATTCCAACGCCCCGAGGAAAGGTCCTGGGCGGCAGCTCATCGGTGAACGCGGCGGTCGCCATACGAGCCCGGGCTAGCGACCTGGCGACGTGGGCCGACCACGGTGCCCAGGGATGGAGCTACGAGGAAGTCCTTCCCACCTTCCGCGAGATGGAGAACACCCCTACCGGAGACGACTTCTACCACGGGCGCACCGGTCCACTCTCGATTCGGCAGAGGACAGAAGAGGATCTGACACCGTCGCTGCAAGGATTCGTCGAAGCGGCGGTCGCTACCGGGTACAAGCGAGTGTACGACTTCAACGGAGCCGACCAGAATGGAGCAGGCGGCTACCCCGTAGATGTGCTCGAGGGGATCCGACAGAGCACCGCCATCGCCTATCTCAGCTCCGAGGTCCGCCAACGCGAGAATCTGGTCACCCAGGGCGACGTGAACGTCGACCGGCTGCTCTTGGAAGGCACGACCGCTGTGGGAGTGCTCGCCGAAGACGGAACGGCCTACCGGGCCGCCGAAGTTATCCTCTGCGGCGGAACCTACGGCAGTCCCGCCATCCTGATGCGCTCTGGTATAGGTCCCGCCGCTGATCTGAGGGCCTTACGCATCGACGTGATCGCCGACCTGCCTGTAGGCCAGCGACTGCAGGACCAGACCTTCGTGCCCAACGGTTTCGCGCTGGCGCCCGGGTACCTGCAGATGACGCCGGTCGTCGGCTCGTTGCTGTGGACGGCCTCAAGCGAAGCGGTGGGCGACGAGCTCGACCTGCATGTCACGGTCACCCACCTCTTGCCCGGCTCCGTTAGTCCAACTGGCGGGGCCATCGTCCTGGCTGCCGCGGTCGTCCTGCCCGAGTCGACCGGAACCTTTAAGCTGGCCAGCCGGGACCCCAAGGACGCCCCGCTGATCGACAGCAACTACCTCGGCACCGGTCGCGACGCTCGGCGAACGGTGGAGGCAGTCAAGCTCGGCCGGGAGATTGCGCGGCACCCCGAGTTCGCACGCCTCACCGCGGGCGAGATCATTCCGGGCGACTCAGTGAGCGACGACGACCTGGGCTCCTACGTGTCGAACAATCTGGCCGTTTACGGACATCCGACCTCCACTGTGCCGATGGGCGGCCCGAGCAATCCCTGGTCCGTCGTCGATTCTGTCGGCGCCGTAAAGGGGATCGACCGACTCCGGGTCGTCGACGCATCGATCATTCCCCAGGTCCCGTCCACCGTCACCAACCTGACGGTGATCATGGTGGCCGAGCGGATCTTCCAGCGGGCCTACCTCTTGTAGCGGCGTATCACTCGTTAGCCCGGAAGGGACAATTTATGGCTTTCACCGTGGACATCCACCATCACATACTCCCCGACTTCTTCTGGCAAGCCACCAACGAGGCCGACAACCCTGTCGGTGGGATAGCCCCGCCTCCCTGGTCGGTCGAGGCGGCCCTGTCGTTCATTGACGACGCCGGCATCGATGTGGCCGTCACTTCCATAAGCACCCCCGGCGTGCACACCGAAGGCCGCAAGCCGCCCCGACTGGACCTAAGGGCCCGCCACGAAACAACTTGGAACAAGTCCTGTGCCACGACATGCATGTTTACAAGAGAATTGCGTCAAGTTGTTTCGTGGCGGGACCTAAGACTGGAGAGCAGCTAATGACCAAGCAGCAGCAGTTACAACTCGACGCCATGCTACGCCAGGCGCCATTCGACCCCGAAGCCGACGTCGCGACGTTACGGACCGGGTTTGACGACGCGATGCGAGCGATACCTATCGCCGACGACGTTCAAAGGACACCTCTGACCCTCGGAGGTGTTCCCGCCATCGAGGTGACAGTCGGCGACAGTAACCCCGCCAACGTCATCGTGTACTTCCACGGGGGCGTCTACGTGATCGGCTCAGCAGAAGCAACCGTTCCCCTCGTCTCCGACCTGGTCCGGCGAACCGACGCCAGGGTCATCACCGTCGATTACCGACTGGCGCCCGAGCATCCCTACCCGGCCGCCGTCGAAGACGCACAGGCCGCCTATCAGGGACTGCTCTCACAAGGAGTCGACCCGGGTCGGATCGCCATCGCCGGCGAGTCCGCCGGAGGCGGACTCGCCGTGGCCGCACTCCTTCGGTCGAGAGACGCGGGCCGTCCGATGCCCGTATCGGCATTCCTGATGTCTCCCTACGCCGATCTGACCCTATCCGGCGACACCCTCTTCGATAAGAAGGACGCCGACCCGCTCCTCACGCCAGCCGCCCTACGTCAGCGGGTGCCCGACTACGTAGGCGTCGGCGACCCTTCAGATCCATACATCAGCCCCGTCCTCGGGGAGCTGAACGGACTGCCCCCGATGCTTATCCAGGTCGGTTCTCACGAGATCCTCCTGAGCGACGCGATCCGACTCGCCGGACGAGCAGCCACCGCCGACGTTGCTGTCACCCTCGAGGTTGTTCCGGGCGTGCCGCACGTCTTCCAGGCCTACGCAGCCATGCTCGACGAAGGGGCTGCCGCTCTCGACCGGGCCGCCAGTTTTCTAAACGCGAACTTCCACGCCACTGAGCCCACGGTCGCCCTGTGACACCCTCTGTGTCAACCCTATGCAGCAAGATTTTCCGACTCGGTGACTGTCGGGGGGCTGGTGAGGCGCGCGGCAGCAGCGTGTTTGGTGGGATTGTAAGCGGCGCGGTCGTGCCAGCAGCGCCAGATGACGCGTATCCACGCTCGGGCGAGGATGCGCACGGCATGGGGATGGTCGCAAACCCGGGCTCTGGCTCGCTGGTAGATGTCGGCGGCCCAGGGGCTGGCGTGGCGGGAGTTGTCGGCGAAGGTGACCATGGCTTTACGGAAGCGTTTGTCGCACGCCCAGCGGAAGCTGACCGACCGCCACTACTCCGTGCGGGCCGGCGTACCCGCGTCGAGGGCGGAGCTGAAAGAGTGACCGCGCGCCAGGAGGTCTTGTCTAGGCAACTGGGGGTTTCTTGGATGCGATCACGGACAGCCTGTCGGAAGATGTAACCGACGACCACGTTGCATGGACACGGAGGACATGACATGCCATCACCGGACGAAGGCGACGAGCTGAGCTTCGAGCGGGATATCAAGCCGTTGTTCCGGACGAAGGACCGCGACTCAATGCAGCAGGCTTTTGATCTGTTCGATTACGATGATGTCGTGGAGAACGCCGACGCTATTGTCGGCTCACTGAGCAGGGGGAAGATGCCTTGCGACGGCGCGTGGCCGGAATCCCAGGTAGCTAAACTCCAGCAGTGGATTGACTTGGGCATGCCCGCCTAGCCATGAGTGAAGAACTTATAGGGATCGGGCGACTGAGGCTCCACGAGGGGAAGCTCGAAGAATTCAAGCGCTTGTCGGCTCACGTCATGGAGATCGTGCGGACCATGGACACCGGCACGCTGCAGTTTGAGATCTACTTCAACGACGATCAGTCCGAGTGCATCCTCATCGAGCGGTACAAGGACTCAGCGGGCTTTAACGGAGCATGCCGCGCACGTTGGCGACATTATGGCGCCGATCTTTGCAACGGGGACGCTGTCCAGCGAAATGCTTGGCGTACCGAGCGCAGAGCTCAAAGCAATGATGACGGGCAGTGAAGTCCGTCTCTTCACGCCCTTTCTGTCACTGTAGGTAAGGGTGAGGCTTCAGTAGCCGGCGTCAGCCCCGTAGGCGCCGACCGTGTTGCCGTTTCAGTCGCGGCCTGGTCGGCTTCATTGGTCAGCTCTTCGGCCACGATCACCTTGACGGAGGGAAAGGCCGGTCGGCGATCGTGTACGCCTCAAGAACCAACGCTTCGCCTCTCGTTTCCTATCTTCTCTCGGACCTCGCAATCGAACTACCGACGGGCAACAACGGTGTTGGTGCCCGTCGCCGATGGCTGGCAGGACGCCCGGCCCTGGGTTGGTGTCAGCCGGTATCTGTACGCAGCCGCGGTCAGCCCTTGGCAGCCGCGAGCGCCACGATGTTCATGTTGCCGGTCGCCCATTCGATGGTGAAGGTCCATCCGGCTATCTTCCAGCCGTCGGCGGTCCGCTCGAGCTGGTAGTCGTGGCGGCCGCCGACGGTCCAGATGGGGCCGCCGGACGAGTTGACGAGCACGTGGGTGCCCTGCATGTTGGCCGCGCAGGAGGCCTGATCGCCGTCGAGGTTGATCACGTGGCAGGTGATCAGGTGGTGGACGGCGTCGAGATTCCCCAGTGTGTGGCGGTATCCGTCGACCAGCTCGGCGGGACTGAGGGTCTCTGGCTCGCCGCCAAAGAGTGAGGTGCGGTCCAGGTGGACCGGGTTTGTGAACAGCCCTTCGAACGCGTTCCAGTCGCGGGCGTCAAGTAGCAGCGCCAGATTTCCGATCAATTCGAGGATGGCCAGGCGGTCCTCGGTGTCGGTTGTAGTGGGCTCTGAACTGGTTCAACTTGGGTCACCCGTCACGCTGGGAATCTCGGCGGCCCGAACCCCATCGGAACCCCAGTGTGATGTGCCCTGCCGGTCAGGGAAGGAGGACGATCTTCCCCGCCACGTGACCGTCCTCAAGCTCTGTAAATGCGGCTCGAACGTCGTCGAGCGGGTAGGTGCGTTGGATCGGCACGACGAGGTCGCCTGCCGCTATTGCCTCCGCCAGTTCGGCCAGGGTCGCTGCGCTGGCCGCGGCCGCGCCGCCGTCGCCCTTTACTCCGTACTTCTGGATCGAGGGGAAGTCGACGATGGTGTCGATCCGGTCCCTGGCGATGCCGAGCTGGAGGGCCAGTTCCACGTAGCCGC
This sequence comes from uncultured Actinomycetota bacterium, assembly GCA_963783945.1. Lineage (GTDB taxonomy): Bacteria > Actinomycetota > Acidimicrobiia > Acidimicrobiales > Palsa-688 > CAWAPS01. Next base: position 621,814 of record CAWAPS010000032.1, on the reverse strand, counting down.
CCCCGACGAGGTCGATGAACCCGGCCAGCGGCGTTTCCCCGGCGGCCGCGATGATGCGTTCATTGACGCCATCGCCGTAAGCGACGGGAACCGCGCCCCGCTCGCGCAGCCATGCGTGATGACGCTCGCTGGCCAGTCCAATAGCGCACGCCCCGGTGCGGACCGCGAGCTGGACCGCGAACACGCCAACCCCGCCGCCCGCCCCGGCGATCACAACCGCCTCACCCGCAATCGGAGCTACGGCGCGCACGGCGGCGACACCCGTCACGCCTGCGACGAACAGGGCGCCCGCCACCTCCCACGGGACCTCCGCAGGCTTCGGCGTTAGGTTGGCCGCCTCGACGAGCACGTACTGGGCGTGACTGGCGCGGTTGTCGGTATAGCCGATCACCTCGTCGCCCACGTCAACGCCCGTGACGCCCGGGCCCAACTCCTCGACCACGCCGGCGAGGTCCGAACCCTCGCCGCTGGGAAAGGTCGCAGGGAAGATCTCGCGGACCAGGCCGGCACGGATCTTCGCCTCGCTGATATTGATACCGGCGGCGCGGACCGCCACCAGCACCTGGTCGGGCCCGGGCTCCGGACGCGGCACGTCCCGAACCTCGAGGACCTCGACGCCACCGTAATCGTCGAATCGGACTGCCTTGGACATCACCCGGTCACCTTCCTACCGTTGAGCTGTTCCTTTTCCGACTTCGCTCCGGCCATCGTCTACCGTGCAACTGTGCACTGAACCCCCCGGGGACAATGGCTGCACCGTGCCTTGAACTCAAGTGGTGCCTGGAGCCGATCATGACGCGAAGCTTTGACGCGGCGGCAGGGCTCCTGCTTCCGGAGGGACGTCACCAGCGGTGAGTCGGGTTCTCAGTCCACCAGGTGCGAATCCGTCGGCGTAACATTCACTGATAAGCACAAGGTGCAGATTCGCGCTCACTCTGGTGATCTGCCCTCACCAGATGCTGGCGATTTGCCGACCAGAATGCTTTCGCGGCTGGGCAGGTGCGCAGCTAGGGGTCACGGAAGGTCGACGGCCCGACCCGGCGCAGTTCGAGCAGCTCGAGCCCGAGCGCTTCTATCTGCGCGACAACCCCGTACAGCGCCGACCGATCCTCAAGCGCGCCTGTGAGTACGGTCTCGCCGCCCCGGACTTCCGATTCCATGGTCGGAAACGCGGACAGAGCGGTCACTCCAAGCCGCCCCTTGATCCGGATCGTGTACTGGCAGCCCGGCTGCGTGACCACAACCATGATCCTGCGCCATGACCCAGTGAGCGGTCGTCACCGGAATCTGGTGATTGTTCGGGGCGGACCGGAACTCACTTCGGCTGTGATGGGGCGCGCCCGATGGCGAGGAGCCGCAAGTCGCGTGCTTGTCGCACGGCCGAACTGCGGTCACTTGCGCCGAGTTTGGAGTAGATACTCCGGATATGCGTGTTGACCGTGTTGACGGAGACGTGGAGCGATCGGGCGATCTCGGACCGCGTCAGATTTGTGGGCAGGAATCGCAGCACCCGTAGCTCGCTGGGGCTGAGCTCTCCCGGTTGCGGTAGACGCTGCCGGTCCACGCGGGGCGCCGGAGCTCCCCGTAGTAGATCAATGACATCGGCGACCAAGGCGCTATGGGCCGTTTGGTGAGGTGAGAGGACGTCGAGGAGTTCAGCGGTGTTGCTCATCGCGAACGGGAAGATCAGCTGATCTGGTTCTGCAGCCGCGAGCGCGGCCTCAACGGCGGCGGCGGCGGCGGTCCGTTCCCCCAGCGCTAGGTGGGAGAGGCCCTCGAGCAGATGGGCTTCGACGAGTGCGTACGCCGGAAAGCCGAGCGGGGGTGTCATGCGCTCAACATCTTCGAGGACAGCGAGCGCGGTGGCAGGGTCTCCCTCTGTCAGGCTGATTGCTGCTCGCGCCAGGTCAACAGCGTCTATCCATTCGTGCCCGACGGAGAACTCGTCGAGCCTGGCGCGCGCTTCGTCTGGCATCCCGAGACGAGCGAGCCATTCGGCGATCACGGGTGCGAGGATGTGCACACCGCTGAGAAGCGACTGCGCCTGCACCGCCGCGGTTAACGCCTCGAGTGCCGGTTGCTGCTCGCCGCGACCGGCATGCAACTGACCGGTCGCCATGTGCAGCTGCACCGCCACAGCAGGGTCAATGTCAGCTTGGATGACTTCCCACCCGCGGCGGAGCCAACGCTCTCCCTCCTCGAAATCGCCCATCCACACCGCAATGCTGGCAAGTGCCCCGAAGGCGGGCGCGAGCACCGGGCGCTCGCTCAAGCCATAATGCTCAGCCAAGGCTACCGCGTGATGACCACGTTCGCGTGCGCTCGCGAGCGACACGTGCGTTGACGGAAACGCTTGATAGGCGCGGCAGGCGACCTCCAGGTAGGGTCGGCCGATCGCCTGGGCAAGTGTCGCTCCCTCGGTCACGTGCCGCTCGGCGTCGGCGAACTGGCCACACCACGTCTCGACGATCCCAAGATTCATCAGCGCGACGGCGCGCAACTCCGTGCCCAACCCCATCAGGTCGCTCGACCCGTCTGCGGTCGAGGTCTCGAGCAGTCTCACCTGCTCGACTACTTCCGCGAACTTGCCGCTACGCCGTGCCAGAGCCAACCGCAGGGACGCAGTTGCGATCGCGAGGCGGCGGCGGCGGGCAGGCGGAGCGCTCTCCACATGGGATTCAGCCACCAGCAGCTGAGCCGACGCGTCCTCCAGCCGTCCCTGGGCCAGCTGCACGGCTGCGTGAGCCAACGCCATCTCGGGATGCTCAGCCGACACGCCCGCAGGGAACGACCGCAACAGGGCGGCGATGCTGCCTTCCTGGCCGTCGAGCGTCAGGCTGAACAAGTGATCCCCGAGTAGCCGGGCCGCATCCGGCCACTCGCCGGCAGCAAGTGTCTGTCGAATGGCCTCGACGACCTCACCGTGATCAGCGAACCACGCTGCCGCCTTGCGGTGGAGCTGAGGAACTTCCGCAGCCAACGTTCGGCGCAGTTCCAAGCGCAAGAAATCCGCCAGAAGCTGGTGGTAGCGGAACCACGTGCGCTGGGGGTCAAGCGAAACGACGAACGCGTTGGCGTCCTCGAGGGCCAGGAGAATCTGCTCGCAGCCCGGGCGACCAGCCAGCAGGTCGGCCAGCTCCCCGTTCAACCGATCGGCCACCGAGGTCCGCAACAGCATGCTCTGAACCGCCCTCGGCTGGCGTTCCAGCATCTCGGCCATCAGGTACTCCCCGATCGCCCGGTCGGTCCCGGAGAACTCGTCCACGAAGCGGTCTGGTTCCGGGTGACCGCGGAGAGAGATCACGGCCAGGCGCAGGCTGGCCGCCCAACCCTCTGTACGCTGGTACAACGCGGCCGCCCCAGAATCGGACAGGCTGATCTCCGAAGCGGCGAGCAGGTCGCGTGTCTCGCTGAGGGTGAACCGCAGATCGCTAGCCCGAAGCTCGGCGACCTCGTCGGCCAACCTGAGCTGGTGCAATCTGATCGGCGGATCGCGGCGAGACGACAACACCACCCGCGCAGATCCGGGAAGAACGCCAAGCAGGTGCTCAAGCTGGGAGAGGGCGTCAGCGGAACTCAGCTCGTGGAGATCATCTATGACCAACACCACGACTCGGGTCGCTTTGGCCAGTTCTGAGACAACCGTGTCGACCATCACGTCCCCCTCAAAGACGGGCGCCGCCGCCCGCCTTCGGGAATCGGCGTTGGTGTCCGTTTGACGGATCGCGTCCAGGACGGCGATCCAAAACTGCTGAGCATCCTGCTGATCAGGCGACACCGACACGAAGGCGATCCGCCGGTCCTTCCTCGCACGGTCAGACCACGCCCGTAAAAGCGACGTCTTCCCGCTCCCCGGAGGCGCGGAGATGACCGTCACCTTCTTCAGAGAGGCACGATCCAGCGCAGCCAGAAGGTCATCACGACGCAGCAGACCCGCGGCAGACGAGACGCCCGTCGAAGCCGGCCGGGAGGACGGCGCTGGCCGCGGTATCCTGGTCATACTCGACATACTTGCCCCTCTCGGTCTCATTCGCACCCCCACGAGCGCCCGCGTCTTGTGAAGCAACTACTCCATAGAAAGAGCACGTCGGGATCACGGCCGCGGGTAGAGACAAGCAATCCCAGAGATCGCGCTCAAGTCTTCATTAGCGCGAGAAGGAGACGTTAGGTCGTCGGGAAGCAAGGAGTCAAACCGCAGACTTCGGGCAACACAACTGCGGAGGGCTCGGTGCCAGGAGCGTTCTCCGAGGCTAGACCAAGACCCGGAGCTGGCAACCACAAAACCTGACCCAATCGGTCAACTTCGGTAGTTCCCCGCCTCGACCTGAGCGACCGCCAGGGCCTGCGCCGCCCTGAGAATCACCAGTTTCCGGTGATGACGTCTCACCTGGATCGGGGCGACGGTCGCGTCCCATGAATGTCGTTCCAGACTTCGAGGAATCGCCCCCATGGGCTCTCTGCAGCGACCTCTCCCAGAGGCGACGAACCATTCGTGACCAACATCGGTGAGATCCCAGCAACCACGCGTCCCCGACGTCGAGGGGAACAAGTCGCCCGTTGGGTGGTCGACCACGACGCCCACCGCTAAGAGGTCGATTTTCGAATCGTCGACCTCCTCGACCATCCGCTCCCCTGAAGCCGTCTGTCCGCTCCCCGGCGTAGACCAACAGCGCGGGCTTGTCCGCTGCTTGCCCCGATGCTCGAACAGATCGACTAAAGGAGGCCGGTTGTTCGGCCGAGAACGCGAGATTGAGGTGCTTGACCAGTTGCTGGATGGTGCGCGCGGGGGCCATGGCGCCGTGTTGGTGGTGCATGGGGAAGCGGGCATCGGCAAGACTGTGCTCCTCGAGTACGCGGTCGGGGCTGGGCAGGGTTTTGCGATCGTCCGGTCGTTCGGGGTCGAGGCAGAGATGGAGCTCCCGTTCGCAGCGCTTCAGCAGGTGTGCGCCCCGTTCATCAAACATATGGGGCGCCTCCCGCAGCCCCAGCACGACGCGCTTGGCGTTGCGTTCGGGATCTCTAATGGACCTGCCCCAGACCCTTTCCTCGTGGGACTTGCGGTCCTGGGACTACTCGCCGAGGCTGCCGAAGAGCAGCCCGTCCTATGTGTCGTCGATGACGCTCAGTGGCTGGATAGCGCGTCCGCGCGGACACTGACCTTCGTGGCGCGTCGTCTCCTGGCGGAGAAGATCGCGCTCGTGTTCGCGACGCGAGAGATCGACGACGCACTCGCCGATTTGCCCGAGGTTCACGTTGAGCCCTTGGATCGTCATGACGCGCGGGCACTGTTGGAGTCGGCCTTGCCGGCCCGGCTGGATGAGCACGTGCTGGAGCGGATCGTTCTCGAAATGCGCGGGAATCCGCTCGCTCTTCTGGAGCTCCCGCGCGCCTTGACCGCAGCGGAGCTCGCAGGCGGCTTTGGCTTGACGATATCGGTGCCGCTTACCGCCAGCATCGAAAAGGGCTATACCCGACGGCTAACGAAGTTGTCATCCGATGTCCGACGCTTATTGTTCCTGGCGGCAGCCGACCCCGTGGGCGATCCGGCACTCGTGTGGCGCGCTGCCCTCCTACTCGGAATCCCCGAGTCAGCGGTGCACACGGTCGAATCAGCCGACTTGTTGACGCTGTCTCCCCGAGTCGTATTCCGACATCCGCTGGTTCGCTCAGCCATTTATGGAGCCGCCAGCCTCAATGAACGACGCGAGGTGCATCGCGCCCTGGCGCAGGCGACCGATCCGGAAGTCGACCCTGACCGCCGCGCCTGGCACCGAGCGCAGGCGGCATCCGTCCCCAACGAGGACGTCGCCGCAGAACTGGAGCATTCTGCAGAGCGGGCCCAGGCGCGTGGCGGCTTCGCTGCCGCCGCGGCCTTCCTCGAGCGTGCGGCCGCGCTCTCCCTCGATCCCTTGCGCCGCTCGCAGCGCGCCCCTCGCGGCCGCGCAGGCGAAATTTCAAGCGGGAAGCCTCGACGACGCCATCGAACTCCTGAAGAGCGCTGAGTCAAGCACTGCCCGCAACGATCGCGTGCGTGCGCAAGTGCATCTGCTGCGGGGTCAGATCGCTTTCGTATCGAGGCGTGGCAGCGACGCGGCCCCGCAGTTACTCGCCGCGGCGCGCGAATTCGAGGCGGTCGACGCCGACCTCGCGCGAGCGACGTACCTGGAGGCCCTCTCGGCGGCGATGTACGCGGGCCGGTTGGGCCGAGGCGTAGGGGTGGTCAGCGTGAGCCAGGCCGCACTCGCGGGTTCCCCCATGCCGCAGACCCCAGGCCCGTCGGACCTCCTGCTCCAGGGCTTGGCGGTCCAGTTCAGCGAGGGGTACCGGGCGGGCACGCCATGGCTCAAGCAGGCGCTGAGCGCCTTTCAAGGCGAGGACGTCCTGTCACCGAAGGAAGCTCGGTGGCTATGGCTCGCCAGCTGGGTGGCGTTGTTAATGTGGGACGACGCCAGCTGGACGGTGCTCTCGGCGCGACAGTTGGATCTTGTGCGACGGTCGGGGGAGCTTTCCGCTCTGCCGTTCGTTCTCGACACCCGGAGCGGCGTTTACGGGTTCATGGGCGAGCTGGCCATAGCGAAGTCCTTGGAGGAGGAAACGAAAGCGGTTACTGACGCGACCGGAATGGCCGCATTCCCTTATGGTGAGCTGTCGCTTGCTGCTCTGCGCGGTCGCGAGCCCGAGTTTTCGGAGCTGGTCCGAATCGCTGTCGGCGACGCGAAGGCGCGCGGAGAGGGTCAGGCGGTGGCTATGGCCGAGTTTCTGAGCGGAGGGCTCTACAACGGGCTCGGTCGTTACGACGCCGCCTTGGAGGCGACCACCCCCGCAGAGCAGTTTTACGCAGAGGGTGCCGCCATCTGGGCGCTGACCGAGCTGATCGAAGCGGCCGTTCGGTGCGGCCAGCCGGAGCGGGCCCGTTGCGCGTTCGAGCGCGTCCAAGAGTCGACTCGCGCCGCCGCCACTGATTGGGCGCTTGGGATCGAGGCCCGTTTGGGCGCGTTGTTGAGCGATACTGACGACGCCGAGCGCCTCTATGAAGAGGCGATAAAAAGGCTCGGTCGTTCGAGCATGCGCGTGCATCTCGCTCGCGCCCACCTCGTTTACGGCGAGTGGCTGCGGCGCGAGCGCCGACCCTCGGAGGCTCGCGAGCAGTTGCGTACCGCTTACGAGCTCTTCAGGGGTTTTGGGGTGGAGGGGTTCGCCGAGCGCGCACGGCTCGAGCTGGTGGCAACGGGTGAGCGTGCTCGCAAGCGGACCGCCGAAACGCGAGAGCAGCTCACCCCGCAGGAGGCGCAGGTTGCGCGCCTTGCGGCAGAAGGGGAGACCAATCGAGAAATCGCCGTACGACTATTCATCAGCGAGAGCACGGTCGTCTACCACCTCCACAAGGTGTTTCGCAAGCTTGACGTGAAGTCCCGGGCCCAGCTAGTGCACCGACTCTCATAGCATGGTGGCGCCAAGCGCTGCGCCTTGTATCGGCAAGTAGCCGATCGGCCCGAAGGCGTCCGCACAACCGTGGCGGTCGGCCGGGCCACAATTCCCCAGCGTTAGCGACAACCGTCAAATTCTCGCGGCCAGAAGGTGCCCTCGAACGCGGGGCTGGGGGAGTTATCAGGACGGCGTGGACGAGGTGGGTGGGCGCGTTAGACGCTCAGGAGGGGCAGGGCAGTGGTTCGCGTCTCGTCCAGTAACTGCTGGACAGCCGGACGGACCGGGCCCACGCCCTAGAGGGTGGGACGGGCGAGGCGCCTGCGGCGGCGGTCGGGCGAAACATCTGAGCCAGAGTCAGATGGTCAACCTACATCGGAGGCTTCGGCCGGCCGGCGGAAGACGACGGATGCAGGGGTCGTTCGGCAGCCAAGCTGGCAGCCTAGACACTCGACATCAGCCGACTACCGCCGAGTACGATCGAAAAAACATGCTGTTCAGGGGCCGTCTCCCTACACCAATCGAAACGTGACGCCCGACTACGGATCAGAAGGTTGGGGGTTCGAATCCCTCCGAGCGCGCAAATCGCCTGGTCACAGGCTTGTCGGTAGGCGTTTGATTTTCGCTGTGACGAAATGTGGCACACAACTTGGCACAGGTCTGGCGACATGTGAGCGCGATCAGCAAGCGGGGACCGAGGCTGGTCTCTTCTGTCGCGCCGTGGACCTCGTGCCAGCACCGCGGTGGCCATCCAGCGCCTAGGGGTTCAGCGAGCCACGAGCAGTTCTCCTTAACGGAAGTCACGCTACCGAGGGGTGGAGCAGACACCGCCTTCGACGGCCGGAGCCCGCCACGCTCAGTGACCGAGCGGGACGGTTTCGGGCGGTCGATGTCGCGGTCCCAGATACAGCATGGGTCCAACGGGGTTCGCCTCAACGCCGCGAGTCCTCCTCCGACCGACCGGTGCGGCCGCTCCGGCCCGCTTGACACAGGAAGCGGACGAACCCACCCGATCCGACGGCGGGAGGTGGCTTGGAGCGCACAGTCGTGCCGTTCGGCGCTCCTGACAGGGCTGCGACAGGTGACATTCCGCGCCGACGTTCTGAGTGACACATCATGCTCGAGTTAGTTAGCGTTGCGAAGTTCTATAGCCGTCGTTATCGGCGGCTTGCGGCGTGGCCCACAGCAGAGCGGGGCCAACGCAGATGAGATATTCGGCGTCGCTTCTGTAGGTCAGCGATAGCTTGACGACGTGACCCCGAGCGGGCCGACGACTTGTCTGCTGCTTTCTTAGCATTAGTTGCGCTATGGTTTGCGGTCCCCTCGAGTTGAGCGGAGGTAAAGCGTGTCAGTAGGGATGCCCGACGCTGGATGGCGGATACTGGGCTTCGGAGCTCACGACGACATCGCCGCCAAGATCCAAGACAGCCTCCGCAAGGCCGGTCTGCGCTCGACGAACTTCGCTCTGCGTGATGACGAGGAGAGCGACGCCCGCCTCAAGTCAGCTCTCGCTGAAGACTCCTACGACGCAGTCGCCATCGGCGGCTTCATCAACGGCCAGGACGCAGATGCCTATCCGGCCACGGAGCAGACGACGGCATGGTTTAACCGGATCCTCAACATCATCCATGTCGAAGCGCCGGAGGCCCGCATCGTTTTGGTACGCGGTCCACAAGACGCCCTAACGGCCATAGAGAGGGTGCTCGGCCCGAACAGCCCGTCGTCCTAGCTTCATTCCGTTCAGATCTGCCCAGAGCCCCGTGGGCCTGTGCAGGACCGAGACAGCTAACAGTGGCTGCAATCGACCTGATGCTCCGCCCGTTGAATCGAAGAGAACGACCGACATAACGATCAGTCCTGCGCTCGACCTTGACGCCACCGGGTACGGGAGAGCGAGACGGAATCGGCGATAGAGGCGCTCGTGAACGGAACCGCCCGCTTGGCGCCCAGGCGGTGCAGAATATCCCTGGCTCCCGACCGACGGGGGTTGAAAGTCCGGATCCGTCGACGGGCGCGAGTCGGCGGCGACCGCGCAGCTCGGATCTGTGAAACTGGTAACGGCCCGCCCCTCCCCGTCGGCATCGTGGCCTTCGGAGGTGCACCTTGCCTCCCCCTTGCAGGCGGCCGCCAAAGCGGTACACCAAACGCCTTTAGGCGGGGGGTCGACTCTTGGGGCGGGCCGACTCCGCCGAACGGCGTCTCCGACCTTGCGTGGTTGGATCAGACGTCGCGTGGTGACACGTGAATCTTGGTCGGACCCGTCGTACTGGTTGACCCCGTCGGTGCCCCCGCTCTCCCCCGGCGACTCTCACGCACGCCCCGAAACCGGCCCCCGTCGACGACTGTTGCATGTTGATCGGTGAATCTGACCAAGTGACAATTAGGGATTTCCCTGATGCGTCCGACTACAAATCCTCCTACAATCGCCACGGACAGATTCCACGAACCTTCAGTTACCATGGATAAGTGACGGGGCGCCTCAGCATGCCCGTTGCCAGTGCATATTCCGGAGATGGTCGATGGGAGAGAACTTCCCAATCTGGCTTCTACTCCGACACCGCAATCGGACCACCTCAAGGGCTGTCGGTGCAATAACTCCCTGGACTTGCCGGCATTGAGTTTGCTCTATCAGCCAGTACCGCAGCGTTCACCGCTGAAGGAAAGGGTAGTAATGCGAGCACAACTCAATTCCCAGTCCGGTATGGGGGGGCGCCAAGACGGCAGGGTTGATCGCCTAAGACCCGTTCCTCGAATCGTCATCTTAATAGTAGCGATGTTAGTTCTCCTCGCTGGCTGGGCCTTGGCACCCGAAGGCCGAGCCGCCGCAGCCGGTAACGGCACCGGACGCGGCGTCCTTCCCGCCTCGGCCAATCCTCAGGGCTACTCACTCGCCGATATGAGCAGGCTGACAGCCCTGTTCACAACTAGTGGCAACGATCCCCACTACTATCCGGACACGCCCTTCCAGGTCCTATATGCGGATCCGTCGAAGGTGACCACGAGCCCTGACTGCACAACGTTTGCGCCGCTTTGTGGCTTTACGGCAACAGAAAAAAAAGGAACCAGGTTCAGCAACACGTTCACCGTTAAAGCCGGAACCATGTTCTACGTCCCTGTGTTCAATGCCGACGACTCGCCACCGGTGGTAGGGGTGTTTCCAACGACTCGGACCGAAGCAAGGAACTACGTGTTCGATCGTGCCCAACTCGGAGGTAAGGACTTCGCGATCCAGATTGACTCGAAGACTGTAAGGCTCGGCCGCCGGTATGTTGCCGGGCCGGTTACCACCCCGCCGCTGCTCGATGTCCAGCCGCCCACCCCCGGGGGTACGCACTACCTCACCATAGGCGCCTTCCTTTACCCCCTAACCCCCGGCGTCCATACCATCCGGATCCAGGGCGGATGGTTCGGTAAGCAGTTCAAGGCTACCTATGGGACCGACTTCCTATGGGAGAACTTGAGCTATCGAGTTCGGGTCGCGGACTGACCCTGGCGGGTCGCCGCTACGTACCGATATCGCGAGAAGAGATCCCCAAACCAGATGAAAAAGATCGCATTGCTGGCTGCCGCCGTTCTCTGCATTACGGCTGGGCCCTTCGTTACCGTCGCTGGCGCCTCTACGGCCGACCCCATCGCGGGCTCGACCGCAACGCGCGGCGTCGTACCGCCGCAGACCCGCGTTGATGGGGCCACGTACGGGCAGTGGTCAGCGGCCTGGTGGCAGTGGGCGCTTGGCACGGCGGTCCACACCGGCACGGCGATCACCCACCCCTTGCTCGCCACCGGCGAGGTCAACTGCACCATCGGCCAGATCGGCCACGTTTGGTTCCTCGGCGGTAACTTCGACGGCCAACCCAGCAACGTTCTGTCACGCACGTGCACCGTCCCGACCAAGACCTTTCTGTTCACCCCGATAACCAACGCCTGGGATGACAACTCGAACTGCGACGGGTCTTCGCCAACGACCAACACCACCGACCAGCTGCGGAGAGTCGTGCGGGACTCGGTGAACAGCGCCACCTCATTATCCGTCAGCCTGGACGGGCGCACCGTCAACGGCATCAGCAGCCCGTCCAGCCGCTACCGTGCCACGTCGCCGGTGTTCAGCTACACCACCCCCGCCGACAGCCTCATCAACGACCTGATCTGCCCGTTTCACGCCCAGACCGTGACTGGGGCGGTCGCCGACGGCGTCTACGTGATGCTGACCCCGCTCGCCGCCGGCCCGCATACCTTGCACTGGACCGTGTTCTCGGGCAGCACGCTCGTGATGGACGTCGTCTACCACCTCACTGCCCGGCCGTCGTGCCGGCCGGACTCGTCGGTTCAATGAAGCCTTGGGGCGGTGGATCAGGAGTGGGACATGATCCGAGTAGGGCGCTTGTCGGCCGGGCGGTCCGGCCTGTTGAACATCCAGTGGCGGCAACGTGCTGCCGAGAAGCTGGCGCTGCCTAGTCGATGAAGCGGTGGGCACCCCGAGCGGTACCACCGGTTCGGCAGGACAGTGTCTCGTCCAACCCGGTAGCGGTGGTGGTGCCGAGGGGTTGTCATCGACCCGCGCCCCGCCACAGGCCAGGACGGGGAGTTGATGGTGTGCCACGAGCAGCCCAGCTCGGAGACCGATCGGAGACCGATCGGCCGTACTTGCCGACCTGTAGGGTCACCCACCATCCGGCCCGGTCGATCAGCGCCTGGCGCGGGGCCCCGATGCGAGGATCGTCCGAGCTCCAGCTCAACCTGTCGCAACCCCTTGGGACACTCGAGCCGAACCTTGTGCCAGCACAACCGAGCAAGGCGGCCGGCGTAGGGCAGCTCGACCAACTCGACCGCCGGCCGGTCCTTGATCGCCGGCGAGTTGGCTTGCTGCGGAAGGTGCGCCAACGTCGCAGTCGGCCCCAGCTGCGCGGCGCCCCGGCGCAGGGTCTACCCAACCTCAGGCGTACTTTTGGCCGATCTCGTCGAAGCCCGCCCGGCCGAGGTCGTCGGGCGTCATGCAGATTCGGAACTTTGCGTGGGCGTTGAACACTAGGAAGAAGGGCTCCGCAAGCGCAGGAACCTGTGCCGGATCAGACAGGTCCACGACCAGGATGGCGCCCCGATGTCCGTCCCGTTCTGTGAAATAGGCGGCCTCAGGCTTGATGTCCTGCAGAATGCCCTGAATCGTCTGGCCGATCGAACCCTCTCGGACCATTGCGTTGAACGGCTCCGCCGGGAACTCGACCTCAAGGATCATTCGCATCCGCCTGTCTCCTCCGTCTGGGTTGCGGAGTTCGATGTTAGCGACTACGACTGTGACCTGATCACGATGCCTGCTCAGACGAGCAGGTGGACCTTGTTCACCGAAACGACCTGCCCCTCGAGGGCGCCGGCGCCGCCTCTCCGGTTCCTGTCTATCACACCTCAAACGAGCCGACGCCTGCTCACCGACTCCGGCCGGGACAGCTCCCTGTCAAAGTCGATCTATGCCGGTGCTCTCAACCCAGAACACGGGAAAGCACACTGGTCGCTCTGCATCGTCAGTAACAGCCACTGGCTCCGCGTGCTGCCACAGACGAGGCTCATCCGCAAGATCGCTCATTCACTCCTATGCTCACCAGCTAATCCTCGAGGAGGAGTCGCTCCGGATAGGTGGCCATACGGCCGCGGCTGAGCGAAGGCGATGCACGGCGGTTGGCAGGGGCAGCCCAACCTTTGCTCGACTTCGGCACTTACACAGCGCCCGGTAAGGACGGCAGGCCGCGGGCCGACGAGCCAACGGGCCTGGAGAGCTCAGGAAAACACGTACGTGTCGATCTGGCGCAACAGCCGCGAGCTAGGCTGCATGTTCGGGCGGGTCGTTATGCACCCGACTAGATCCGCCGGTCGTGTGGCTTGCCTGTCACCGCGGTCAGCGCCGCTCGACAGTGGTCGTCATTGGGAGACTGATCGGGTTCGGGGCGTGGCTCCTATTGTCGGGTCTGACGGCTGGAGTCTTGAGGCTTGGATGGGGTTTGGGCAGGCTCAGCCCGGTCCTCCTCCTGCGTCAACCGTGCTTGGGCGCAGGGAGGTCAGCCCCCTGTGGCATGCCTTGTCCAGCAGGTCGCTCTCTTGGGGGTACAGATCGCAGTAGTAGAGCCAGGCGTCTTGCGCGCTGACAAAGGCGGGACGTAGGGCATCCCTGGCGGAGGCGTCGCACTCGAGGGTTGGGATGAGCACCTTTCTGGCTAAGAGCCTGTTCCGGACCGGTGGGGCCTTGGCCCGCCGCAGGATCCCGTAGGCAAGAGCCTCTCGCATACCCGTCGCGATGACGGCGTCCAGTGGCAGAGGCCACCTGTCACCGGCCCAGTCGAGAATCGCCCCCGCGGCGCTAACCCCGGTTCCCGGGATTGGCGCGAGCAGCTGTGCGCCAAGAGAGTCGGGATGCAGATCGGGGGTCGAGCGGTGCTGGCGGCTGAGGTACAAGACCGGGTGGGGACGGCCTCGAGAGTACCTCGTCGGACGTGGCTCTTCTACCACAGCGGAGCGAACTACGTCGGTATGAATCAGCTCCCATATGGCTGCCTTAATCAGTAGTCGCTCTAGCGACCACCACATGGCAGGATGCTGACTCCCCGGAATGGCGACCAGCCAGCCCTTCGGCCATCGTCCACTGGCCGATTCGGTACTGTCCCCGAACAGGTAGAACAGGCAGGAGACACTGGGGTCTTCCATACGGCAGCCGACAGTACCAAGCTCGGCCCCGGAGAAGGTGGGGTTGTGGCCCTAGGGCAGTGGGGGTGCAGCCGGCGAAACGGTCGGCTGGAGCGTCAGACTTTGTTCCTTCACAGCTATTATACGAAACCTGCTCACGACCGCTGTGGACCTCTGTCTACGCTCGCTGGGCGCCGGGTCGAGGAATTGGGGGTTTCCCCCATGGTCTGGTGTCGTTGTGCGTCTTAGGGTGGGCAAGAACCGGCAAGGAGGAAGGGATATGGGCTCGTTCCGACCTTTGAGGGCCTCGGCCCATGTCCTCGGAGTCACAGCGCTACTGCTAGCGGTCGTTCAAGTATCGCGGCCGCTGCCCACATACCGAGCAGGTTCATGACCATCGACTTCCTGGCGCAGTCCTGAGCTTCGGGTCGGGCGTCAACGACCTTGGAGGGGAAACTAGGTGAGCGAGGGCTACTGCAGAAATGAATCCATAGAGCGCGAGACCGATAGCGGTGCGGTCGCGATAGAACCCGCTATTACTCGAGTCGCCGCCCAGTGATTGAGAGTGAGGTCAACCCATGAAATACGTGTTTCGGCACTGGTGCACACTTGTCGTGAGTGCAGCCGTCCTGGTCGGATTTGCGTTTGTCCCTCCTGCCACGGCCGGGACACAGGCAGCCGGCGTCAACGTCGTCACGATGCAAAAGGTCGGCGATCCGGAGTGGGTGCCCACGGATGTCCACGTGTTCACAGCGCCGTTCGGCACAGCCGCCGATACCTACGCCGAGTTCTATGCCCAGGGCCCGATCCTACTGCCACCCCCGCACTACAAGCTCTATCCGAACATTGGGATAGGTCCCGGTACACCGGAGAAACCCCCATACAACCACGATCTGGCTGATGGAGTAAGGGACGCTGGCTACAGGACGGGACCGCTCTTCACCAAGGGCCAGTTCTCCAACGGCAACGGCGTGTACTTCGTATATATGGTGGTCCCTAAGAACAGCACCAAGAACATTGGCAGCTCACCTGACTTCGCCCGTGGGCCGATCATCCCCAACTCGCTCTTCCCAATCAGTCTTGTCTCTGTGACAAATCGCGACGGTGCAGTTTCTGATCCTAACCTAGCGACCTTCACCGTTCCAGCGCTCAACAGCTCGTCATTCAACCCGCCATTCAATGTGGACGGCTCCAGCCACTTCCCGATCTTCCTGGCCGACAACGCCGACTTCCAGGTCGCCCCGAACAACTTGCCCGGGATATACAGCTATGCGGTGCAGATGCGCGACTCGGGTGGCAACGGCTGGAACATCTCGGCCTACTTCGTCATCGTCTAGAGGTTCACTCTCGGAAGAAGTGGGCATCGAGAGTCGGAGGCCAATCCCTGCTGACCGAACCGACCATGCGTAGTTTGGCCATCCGAGTCTGAAATCGCTGCTTAAACGTCGCAGGGGCAAGGGATCCCATGATCGCGCCGGGCATGGCTTCCCACTCGATGCCGCCCGCTCAGAACCGGCATGGGGATCCCGCGTCACTGGCGACAGTGTCCCCCCAAGCCCACGGTCGAGAGCGCAGAATAGCGGCGTCGAGGGTCAAGTCCAAGTTAGAGAGGGCGCACCGAACCGGCGATCGGCTCGCCGTGCCCGCGGCGATACGCGCTTGAGATTCGCAAGCGCCAGGCTCCGCGGGTTGCCTATCTCGGACATCCTCACCATCCGTGAGTCCACCGGCTGCCCCCGTACGGCTCAGAGATCGCCCCTTCTATATCGCCCCGTCCTGGTCGGCGGGCCGGTCAAGCATGAGCGAAGAGACGGCCACTCAGCGTGATCCTCCCCCTCGGGTGCGACATCTAGCAGGATCGCGCAGATACCGTATGCGTCAAGATGGGGATTCCGTCGTGCGACCGGCCTCGCCGAACAAGTGTCACCACACCTGGGACGCTTGAGAGATCAAGCGCCACGGGTGGCGCTCCAGACGGCACCTATGAGATGGGGGGCGAGTGGGTTACGGGATCTCGGGATGGTGGATGATCAAAGAGCGCGTGGGGCCAGCTATGAGCAGAGACCAGCCGGACTGGGAGTCGGTTCTCGACGTCATCGGCGAGGCGTAGGTTGAGCCCTCGGCTGGCGAGCAGGACACAGTTTCCCGCACGACCGAAGAAGTGTGTTCGATTCAAGGTGTCTCGATTGTCCGGCCCATCGCGACGTTCTGGGTGCCTGGCGATGCCACCTGCCCACCTGCGGAGGGAAGCCCTACGCCATGGCCAGCGGGCAGATCCGCCGCTACTCCAAAGGCGATTGGGAGCCAGGCAGGATCCAGGGATACCGCCGTGGTGGCGCTTGAGAGGGTTTCCGTCGGAGCCCGAGCAAGGCGTACGGAGTTGAACGCCGGAAGGAGGCGATCACCGCAAAGGCGATGAAGACGACGGCTGGGAACTTCTGGTGCGGTACTCCTTCTCCCGAAGGCTCGGCCCGTGAGGAATAATGACTGGACGTCGTAGCCGCTGAGGGGGAGACGCATGGGTATTTATGGTGAACGAGTCCTGCCGCGGATCCTAAACGTCGCTGGCGGCATGAAGGCCATCGAACCGATACGCCGCCGGGTCTGCGGGGGCCTCGCTGGGGACGTGGTCGAGATCGGGTTCGGCTCGGGTCTCAACATCCCCTTCTACCCGGCCGCCGTCACCCGGGTGGACGCGGTCGAGCCCGCCGACCTGGCCTGGAAATTGGCCGACAAGCGCGTCGCGGCAACAAGCATCCCGGTGCAGCGGTCCGGCCTCGACGGCCAATCGTTGCCCTTTGCGGACGACAGCTACGACGCCGCTCTGTCCACGTTGACGCTCTGCACTATCCCCGACGTCGCTGCCGCCCTGGGCGAGTTGCGCCGGGTCCTCAAGCCCGGGGGGACCCTGCACTTCGTCGAGCACGGGCTCGCTCCAGACGAGGGGGTACGCAGCTGGCAATACCGCGTCGAGCCGATACAGAAGCGGCTCCTCGGCGGATGCCACCTGACCCGGCCAATCGTCGACCTGCTTGAGACAGCAGGCTTCACGATCACCGAGGTGGACGTCTTCTACGAGAAGAGTGCCCCCAAGTTCGAGGCCGCTTACTCCCTGGGCATCGCCCAATCTCCCTAGCATCACCTTGACCGCCTCGTCGCTCAAGGACCTTGCTGGCGTCGCTGGGGCAGGAAGGGCCGATCGAACAACCCAACTCCCAAGGGCTCACCTGCCCGGGTGTTCGCCAGGCCGGAGGTCCCCACAGCGACCACTCCGCGGGTCGATCTGGCCCCGACGCCCGCCAGCGTCATCCACCCCACGGAGCACTTTCGACAGATAGAACGGGTCCCCCGCTGCTCTGCAAGCTCCGGCGGAAGTGGCCATGGCGGCGGCGTGCATCCAGAGATGGTGAAAGTTGTGGATAGTGGCGTTTTAATCGTTTCCCAGGGTGGCTACAACGATGGCGACGCCGATAGCGCCCTCGGGTTCGATATCTTAGCGCTGGTGGCGGCCATGTCGATGGAGCGCTGGTCACGTGGATGGAGCGCTGGTCGGCGGTATTGATGCGGGTCGATCCTGACGGCGCCGTGATTCTGGTGGCCGAGGACCTGCGGCTTCCGCGCGGAACCGCGATCAACGAAGACGACGGAATGCTGACCTGGCCGAGACGCTGGCTTTGAGGTCCGCCAAGCGGAGGCCAGGCGGGCGCACAATTGGTCGCTAACCAGAGGGGTCGCCGCTTTGGGCAAGGCTTCGTGCCCTTTGGGCACGGGGTCGGACGTTAGCTTCGACAGAACTCTCAAGAGCGGGGGAACGTTGATCAGTGTCGGCCCGGAAGTTCGCCGGCAGGAGGTATCTTCTGGGCGCCCCGCACAATGTAGGTTGCCGACCGTGCCCGATGCAGCGGGGCGTGTGCTCGCACTGCAACGGACCGCGGGAAACAAGGCGGTCGCCTCGCTTCTCCAAGGGCGTGTCCTCCCGCTGTGGACCTGGCTGTCGCAAGTGTGGCTGTGAGGACGGCGCAGCTGGCGAACTGATTGCCGCAGTCGCTGTCCAACGAAAGCCACCGGCTGATCCGTTCACGTTCGGGCAGCCGGGGGCGGAAGGGCTGAAGTTCAGTGACCGCGGTGGTGGCATGGCGTTATCTGCGCAGCTTCGACCAACAGACAGGGGGGCACTCCATGCGCCAAGGAATTCGGCACGTCGCTACTGGGCACAGAACTCCCCACAAATATCATGCGACCCCTCACGACGGCCTGGACCCGAATCGTCGCCGCGCACCGCCTGGCGCGCCCGAACGAAACCTTCGAGGACTTCATCGCTCGCTGTCCCGCCCTACTGAACCAGTGTCTGTCGGAGCGCCATTTCTACTCGCGGGTTCTCTGCAGCGATGAGGCCCGAGCCCGATGGGTGGACCCGGACCTTGTAGCGTTGTGGTAGCGGTCTCTCCTGGCGGAAAGGAGATATCGGGTCCGCGGGGTGGGCGAGTGGTCTCCCTCACGGTTGCTCGTCGGAATCTGACCAGCGGCCTCGAGCAGCGTTGGGTTGAAGGCACTCGTAGCCTCGATCGTGACAAGCGCAACGTTTCCCTCGAGAAGGACGACACCGTGGCCCCTCATACACCCGATTCTTGGACACCCATCGATGGAGGCAGGGACCGGTGAAACGCTTCCGCTCCCATGTCGTGGTCCTGCCGTCGTCGCCGTAGCCGTGGTGGTCATCCTGCTCGGCCACTCCATCCGGGTCCGGCTGGAGTGCGGTACCAGGGGATTCGTCCTCGGCCTCATGGCTGGGGCACTGGTGGCCGTTGATGTCCGCCACCACCGCAAGCGAGCAGCAGCCTGACCATCCAGGACACCCCGAGACTCCCTCAAGTTCAGGGACTCGGCGCGGTTGCGGCGGGCGGCACTTGTCGTGCCGCCCGCCGCTTGCTTCCGCACTTCAGCTGTGCGCCGGTTGGAAGGTAGGAGAGGCGGCCTCGGCCTGTGGACGATCGTCGGTCGCTGCCGATCGGAACAGCACGACTCCCATGACCAGAGTCCACACGGGAGCGATCAGAAAGGCCACGGCACCGAGGGGCCCGGAGACGGCCAGCACGGCGAGACCGACTGAGGCCCATGCCAGCCATTTCGGGAGGGTGACGCTTCGTAGGGCCGAGACGCCCGTGCCGAGGGCAGTGATCGACAGGCCGACTACGACTGGTACCCACGCATCGGAGGCCAGGACGTTGAGGGTCTGGGCTGCCGCCGAGACCCCGTAGTGCGCCGCGTCGACCAGGGCGACGGTCAGGGTGCACATCAGGAGGAGCCCGACGATGTAGATGGCCCCGCCGGCGGTGACGACGGCCGACAGGCGGCGACCCTCGACCGTCAGCTCCAGCCTCCGCCGCAGGGCGCTGAGGAAAAAGGTGAAGGCGATGGCGGCCACGGCCACTACGAACACGCCGGCGATCTCCGACGTGCGGTGTGCCTTGTAGAACTTGACGACGGTTGGTCCACTGGCGCCGGCGCCGGGATCGTTGCCGAACAGCACAGTCGCGACAAAAAACAGCACCGAATATACGATGCCGAGGCCGCCGAGACGAGAGAAGAGTCGGGATGGGGGGTTCATGTTTTCCTCCGTAGTGTGAGCACCGGGCCTTCCCGGCTGCTTCTGACGGTACGGAGAACGGCCCCACCCGGCATCAGACGCGGGGAGGGTCTTTCCAGGATTCGGTCCTACTTTCGGAGGACGTCAGCCCGGGTGCACGAAGCCGGTCTGATAGGCCAGGATGACTGCCTGAACCCGGTCGCGCAGGCCGAGCTTCATGAGTATACGGCTCACGTGGGTCTTGACCGTGGTCTCCTCCACGATCAGCGTGTGGGCGATTTCACTGTTCGACATTCCTGCAGTGACCAGCCGAAAAACCTCCAGCTCGCGGCTGGTCAGCGAGTTCAGCTCGGACGGGGTGGCAGCGGCGGGCCGGACGGCCAGAGTGAACTGGGCGATAAGGCGTCGGGTCACCGACGCGTCGATCAGGGCGTTGCCTGCGGCGGCGGCGCGCACGGCCGCCACCAGCTGCTCGGGAGGGGCGTCTTTGAGCATGAAACCGCTGGCCCCGGCCTGCAGCGCCCCGTAGACGTATTCGTCGGCGTCGAAGGTGGTGAGAATCAGCACCCGCGATTCGCTCCCGGTGATGATCCGGCGGGCCGCCTCCAAGCCGTCCATGTTGGGCATGCGAATGTCCATCAGGACCACGTCGGGCCGGAGCTCACGATTCTGCTGGAGGGCCTCAGCACCGTCGGCCGCCTCGCCGACGACGGTCAGGTCAGCCTCGCTGTCGAGAATCACCCTGAAACCGGCGCGCACCAGTCGTTGGTCGTCGACTACCAGAACTTTGATCATCGTCTGTTGCCGTGCACGGTAGCGGCCGTCCCATTTGCCGACGAGGGTTGTGTCCGACGATCATCCAAAAGAATGACGACCCGGGATGGGCGCGCGCTTACCATTCGGGTTGTGACCAAGAGTGTCGCAAAACTTGATTTGGCCATCGGAGTGCTGCTCGCCGCCTACGGGGTGTATCTGGTCAGCGGTCTCGTCCATGGCAATACCAAGCACTCCGGCCCCCTCGCTGCGGTCATGGTCTTGTTCATGACCTTACCGGTCGCGTGGCGGCGCCGGGCTCCTGTCACTGTCGCGGCTGTGCTGGCTGTCGGCGCGGCGGTGAACCCGCTCCTAGTCGGTGACATGATTCGGTGTGGGCCGGCGCTGCCGGCGCTGCTGTTGTGCGCTTACTCGGTCGGCCGCCAGCCGGCCCGCCTCGGCTGGCTGGCCACAGGTTCAGCCCTGACCTGCCTGCTGTTGTCCGCCACTGTTCAAACTTTCACCGACCCCAACCTCAACCCCGGCGTGATGGTGGCCTTGGGGCCCATGATCCTCGGCCTCTACGGCGTGGGCCGTCTGGTCGAGTCCCGAACCCGGCTGGCCGGCGAGCTCGAACATCGCAATCAGGAGCTACGCCGCCAACGTCAGCGGCGCGCCGAGCTGGCAGTTCAGGCCGACAGAGTCCGCATCTCCGAGGGTCTGGAGGTGAGCCTCAACGCCCAGATCACCGAGATGAGCGTTGCCGCGGCCGGTGGCCGCCAGGCCCTAGCCGAAGCGCACTCCGTCGAGTCCGCACAACTGGCCTTCGAGACCATCCAGCAACGCGGCCACGAGACGCTCACCCACATGCGGCGGGTGGTCGGCACCCTGCTCGGAGGAGACCCGCAGCCGACGGCGCCGCAGCCCAGCCTCAGCCAGCTGGACCCGCTGGTCGCCCGGGCTGGTTCGGCCGATGTCCATCTGCACG
The DNA here is from genome assembly GCA_963783945.1 of uncultured Actinomycetota bacterium. Classification (GTDB taxonomy): domain Bacteria; phylum Actinomycetota; class Acidimicrobiia; order Acidimicrobiales; family Palsa-688; genus CAWAPS01. Next base: position 600,392 of record CAWAPS010000032.1, on the reverse strand, counting down.
TCACGGGGGCACCCAAAGCCCTGCCGAGCGTCGTCGAGCTGTCCGCCTACCGGACCCTCGAATACCTTCTCGACGCCTACGGAGACGTTCCCGGTAAGCGCATAGACATCGAGGTGGACTACACAGCAGAGGCATTGAGCCTCACGGTACGCGGGCCGATGCCGGCCTCGGTGCACATCCAGTCCGCCCTGGCCTCGATCCGGGCCCGGGTGGACGTCCACCAAGGCGCGCTGTCCACCAGCTTCCCCGAAGACCGATGGGAGACCAACGTTCGCCTGCCCCTGGAGAGCGGTGCGTAAGGGCCCATGGGTAGCCGTCGGCTGTGCTGTCGCGACGGGTTTCTTCGTCCTGGTCACCTCCTATCTGGTCGGTTGGACCGCGACCGGCATATGGGATGCTCTGACCACCCTGCTCCCGGTGCCGATCGCCTTTGCGTGCGGCCTGCACGAACGGCGCTACATCGGGCTCGCGGCGTGCGTTTGGATGGCGGCGACCGTCGAGGTGACACAAGGGTTCAACCCGTTCGTTCTGGTGATCACCCTCGGCCCGTGGCTGGCCGGCGCCGTCATCCTCGACCGCCAGCAGGTCGCCCGCCGCCTGGCCGAGGTAGGCCGCGAGATCGAGGCCGAATCAGAACGGCTGGCCGACCAGGCCGTAAAATTGGAACGAGCCCGCGTGGCCCGCGAGCTGCACGACATTGTGGCCCACTGTGTGAGCGTCATGGTAGTCCAGGCCTACGCCGGTGAGCGGCTGGCCGTGGCGGACGAACGCTCGGCAACCGAGGCGTTCGACCACATCGCCGACGCCGCCGGGCAAGCCCAGAGGGAGATCGCCCACCTCGTCGACCTCCTCGACGTTGCCCAGGGCAGCGTCCCGAGTCGGGATCTGGCACCGGCATTGCAGGAGCTGGTCGCCGGAGCTGCGGCCACGGGACTCGGCGTCCGTCTTGTCGTCACCGGACGTCCGAACCAGGTGCCGGCGCCGGCCGCCGCCGTCGCCTACCGGGTGGTGCAGGAAGGTGTGACCAACGCCATCAAACATTCTCCCGGCGCGCCGATCGTGATCAATGTCGAGTGCTCGACGGACGTCAGGGTCGACGTTTTCAATAGCACCAGCTGCGCCCCGGCCTCACTAATCGGATCGAGCGGAGGCGGCCACGGGCTCTCGGGCATTCGACAGCGGGTCACCGAACTGGGCGGCACGTTCGACGCCGGCCCCCAACCGACGGGCGCGTGGCGGGTGTCTGTCCGGTTTCCGGCCGCTTGAGGCGACCGGGGCGCCCCCGGAGCCGCGGCGGTTCGGCCGAGGCGAGCAGGTGGCCGTCCTGCGGTCATTGTCGAGGAAGCAGCGTCTGGGCAGCTGCTTTCGCTCGGGGGTGCCCGTTGGGGATCGGGCTGCCGCAAGGCATGACTGAAGGAATTTTCCGATGCTGGGCGAGGCGTTTAGACGTGACGGTCAAGGAAGTCGAGTACGGTGGCGATATACTTGCTGGGCTGCTCCACGGAGGTCATGTGGCCCGAATTCTCGAATACAACGAGCTCGCCTCGCGGCGGCCTGGAAGCCATGTCCTCGAAGGCCTCGACGCAGCAGGTGCGGTCGTGCCGGCCAGCCAGGACGAGCACGGCCTCGTCGGCTGTGGCCAAAAGGTCCTCGACTTCGATGCCGCCCTGCTCGGCTACGGCAAAGGCACGTAGCACGTCGGTAGCATCCCTGGTCTGGGCGCTGCGGTGGTTGTAGTCGTCCAGCCGGGGATCAAAGGGGTCGGCGAAGTGGAAGGGCATCCGCTCCGCCCAAAGCGCGGTCACTTGTTCTTCTGTCTGGACTGTGGCTTCGCGTTCCCACGATGAGGTCACCTGTTGACGCAACTCGACTGGATCGAACCTGGCTACTTCGTCGGCCACCCGGGCAAGCCAGCGCGCCGAGGCCACGCCCGAGGACACTATCGTCACGGCGGCCCGGTGGGGGAAGTCGACATCGTGTTGCAGGGTCAGAAACGATCCGAAGGAGTGGCCGAGCACAGCGAAAGACGACAGTCTCAGCGCCGCTGCCAGGTCGTTGACGTCAGCAGCAATCCGGGCGATGGTCCAGGTTTCAGGTGGGGCAGACCTGTCCGAGCGACCCTGAGCGTGCTCGTCCACCAAGATCAAACGGTAGCGGCCATCATATGCGATTGGGTCGAGATAGTCGGCGAATATGTGATGGTCCAGGCCGGGTCCCCTGTGCAACGCGATCAGCGGGAAGGCTCCGGGACGACCGCGCTCGGACACAAACAGTGTCGTGTCGTCCACTTCAACTAGCCGGCCATCGCTCATATCGATGGGACCCCTTCTATCTGGCGTGGCGCCTCTTCGGCGTCGCAAGTCTCCCCGACAGGCTACGAGCCTCCAGTCGACCCGCGCTCGCGCGGCAAGGCATCAGGTAAGAGCCGCAAAGCCACCGCAGACGCTCCCGGGTGTAGGGAGTTGACCGCCCGACTTCGGCGCTTAGTTGGGGCCAGCTGATCTCAATGCTCGGCATCCCTGGACCGGTTCAGGTGCGCTGAGTTGCGGAGACGCTCCTACGGGCCGATTTGGCGCGACCGAGCCATTGCAGTGTCGCGATATCGGCAGCCCGTTCTGGCGCGATCCAGGGTGGCGCCTTGTCGCCTACAATGAGGGCAGACCCTGTACTCCGATTCACTGACCTGTCGGTAACGACCCTGATCCTGCCCGGCCAGGGACGTCGCGGCGCACAGAAGTCTCACACACGGTTATCGCGCGCACCCATACGCCCAAGTGATCACCGGGCACATGACTGCAGGGGAGGCCTGCGGCGTTCGGAGCAGGACTGTATTTGGCTCAGTCGCCGCCCTCGTACTTGAACGACACCTTCACCTTGGCCCGGTACGCCTTGACTTGCCCATCCTCAATCTGCAGATCGAGTTCGGAAACCTCAGCGATCCGAAGACCACGCAATGATCGAGCCGCCTGGGCTACGGCCGCGCTCGCAGCCTTCTCCCAAGACTCCTCGCTGGTGCCAACAAGCTCGATGATCTTGTACACGCTCTCGGGCATACTCAACTCCCCTCTCTACGTCGTGGTCAGGAGCGTAGGCCCTCGAGGAACAAAGCGTACGGAGCGGTTCGGGACCTGGTACGAAATCTCTAGTTAGTTAGTTAGCAGAACTGCCGACCCGTCGGTCCTTCGACCCCGTCCCGCACGCGGACATGCCCGATATGGCGCGACGACGCAGGTCGCGGCGACGTGGTTCGGGCGCGTCGTTCTGTATCCCGCGGTAATCACAGAGCCGCCGCATCTGGCCCGAGGTGGTTGGCTCGCTTGCCATTTCAAGCGGTAGATGGGCGCTCCGCCTCCGGAAGATCACCCGTGTGCTGTGGAACGGCCATCACTTCGGGGGCAGGCGAATGACGGCGCAGCGTCCTGTATTCGCCATACCCAGAGGGTCTACCCCATCAACCGGTCACACGGCCGGGTCCCGGAGGACGGACCGACCCGGAGGACCAATGACCCTGGTCGCGCAACCGTGGAACAATCCCTGGCATGGACGAGCCGCCGGAACTGCAATACAACGGACACTGGAGGATGGCTGTCTGGGCCCTCAGAGCGGGGTACGTCGGGCTGGCCGTCGCGATTGCGGGCCTCATCGTAATGTCGTTGGGATCCAGGCCGTGGGTCCTGGCCGTCGGGGTGTTCATTTGGCTCGCCGCCGCCGCCGTTACGTTGGCGGGGTTCTTCTGGTCCCGGAGCGAGCTTCCCGAGCCGCGACCTGGGTACTGGTCCATGCGGTTCATGCTCATCCACGACACGGTCCACGCCCAGTCGTCGGCCCAGCGGTCCTGACGGCTCCTCGCGTCGCGGCTGCGTCCGCCGTGCGGCAGTCTCCTCCCGTCTTGTCGATCCGGCCGGGATGTGCCAGTACCGACCGGGTGCGAAGGGTGCCCTGTCCGGTCGGGGCTCCCGCGGCGGGCACATGTAGCTGCGCTGGGAGTCTCCGAGGTTTCTGCTGGGCAACTGTTAGGAGCCGACTTGCGAGGCGGTTTCCTGCGCAGCTCGTGTTTGCGCCGCTATGAGGTCGTTGGCTTCCTGCCGCAAGCGAGCACGCTCGGGGTCGGAATCTTGTAGTGAGGTACCGGGGGCACGGAAGAAACCGTCCGGGAGAACGGTGGTCATGCTGGCTCGGACCGTGTCGAGATGCCGGGCTATCTCAGCAAGATCTAGTGTCTCGACTATGTCTCCGAAGCCGATTTGTGGCAGGACCGTGGGCAAGTTCTCCGCCAGATAGTTGAGGAAGAACTCTCGGGGTTCACCGACGTCGGCGACGTCAAGATTAATCGGGTGGGGATCGTGTCCTGGTGCATGGTAGTGGGGCATGTCCACGAAGTCATCGAAGCGGAGCATCTCGACCTCGGGCTGGGCGGTGGCGAAGACAATGACGGATGGGCCGAAGTTCCCCGTGAAATAGACCTCCAATCGAAGGCCGCCGAGTTCGAGCGCAATCTGGTGCTTCCTGGTAACCACGGGCTTCTCCATCATCCCTCCTCAGCTGAGCCGCTGCAGGTAAGACTAATCCAGCGTCAGCGGGACAATTGCCGCCCCAGGGACCATTAGCCTTGGAATGCGACGCGACCTCCTTCCAGCCGCTCCGGTCCGAATATGAGCTTCGGTGGAATCCTTGGGCGCTTCTTCTCTCGGCTAACGATCCTGACCACGGCCTCTCGGAGGATGTGGTCGTTAATCTCCACTTCGCGGCATGGCGATAGCGGCCGAAGACTCACGCTTACCGCCAAGGCTGCTATCGATCCTTGACAGCGGGTGCCGGATGTGCCGTTCGGCGCCTCCGACGATGGCCGCGCCCGATATTCGGTGCCGAGGTCCTGGGCTACCCGTTCTGGTCCAGGAACGTTAGCCCGGCGAAGTTCTATGGCCGTCGATCCGTCGCGGCACGCAAATCGCCTCCAGCGACGCTCGGTGTGCCGATTCTTTACTGCGTGCATCTGGTGGCAGGCCCCGAACGCAAGAACCAATTCATCCACCTTGCTTCACTATCTTTGCGGCGACGATGTCCTTTTAGGCTCTTCTGCTTGACCGCCCGAACCGCCTTTGCTCGCGAGTGCTCGGTGTCGCGGGCTGGGGTTCGCGGGAAGACAGGAGGGGCCGATGCGTGGCGTGATTCGCAGTCTCGCAGCCGCTGTGCTGACCGCGGCGGTGCTGCTGGTTGTACCGGCGGTAGCACAGGCCGGTGCGCCACCGTCGCTGGCCTGGTCACCGACGACGAGTGGCGGCACCTATGACTATGGCGCCGTGACCGTGGGCCAGACGTCCTCCGAGACCTTCACGCTTGCCAACTCCGGCGGCAGTGCCCGCTCCGCGCTGAAGATCACCCTGAGCGGGTCCTCGGCCTTCAGCATCACCGCCGACACCTGCCACAGCCTGGGCCCGCGCAAGTCGTGCACGGTCGCGGTTAGTTTCGCCCCGGCCAGCTTGGGCACTGACACCGCCACGCTGGCAGGCGTCGGCAACAAGCCTGCCGCCACAGCCACGCTGTTGCTCACCGGTACCGGGCCGGCCCCCGGCCACATCTACTGGGCCGACCTCGGTAATGGCGGTAATGGAACGGTCAACGCGGCCGACCTGGACGGCACCAATCCGCAGACGCTGGTCAGCGGCTTTCCGCCTCCCGGGGGCGAGAACCAACCGTGGGGGGTGGCGGTCGACGCCAGCGACATCTACTGGACCGACTTCGGTACTGTCGGTAACGGCACAGTCAACAAGGCCAACCTGGACGGCACCAATCCGCAGACCCTGGTCACCGCCCAGGACCTGGGCCAGTTGTTTGGCGCCCAACCGACCGGGGTGGCGGTCGACGCCAGCCACGTCTACTGGGCCGACAGTTTCGCTAACAAGATCTACGAGGCCAACCTCGACGGCACCAACCCGCAGACCCTCTTCAGCGGCGCCAACGGAGGGGTGGCTGTCGACGCCAGCCACATCTACTGGGCCGACATCGCCGCGATCGGTAGTGGCACGGTTAACGAGGCCAACCTCGACGGCACCGACCCGCACATCCTGGTCAGCGGCCTGACTGCCCCGGTCGGGGTAGCGGTCGACGCCAGCCACGTCTACTGGGCCGACAACTTAGCTGGCACGATCAACGAGGCCAACCTCGACGGTACCAACCGGCATTCCCTGGTCAGTAACGAGCAGGGCGTCCCGACCGGGGTGGCGGTCGACGCCAGCCACATCTACTGGACCGACCCCTTCGCTGGCGAGATCCGCGAGGCCAACCTCAACGGCAGCAACCCGCATACCCTGGTCTGCGGCCAGACCCTACCGTTCGGGGTGGCGGTCAGCGGGTAAAAGGCGGATCGCGCAGCTAATGGGCGCCTAAACGCGACCCGGGCCAGGGCCGGCAAGATGGACGTGTCGCGCCGGATTCGGCTTAGGTCAGAGCGTTGATACGACCTGATCCGATGTCTCCTCCGTACCAGACGTCGAAGTCAGCGCCCACAGCGACGATCTTCGTGGCTGCCTCGTCAGCCCAGAACTCCAGGCAGACGTTCCTGTGCTTACTACCGGGAGCGAAGCGCACCCCGGCGGGGTCTGTAGCCTGCGCCGATCAATACTCCCTCCGAGCCTCGGAACCGAAAGAGCATCGACGGAGTCTCCTTCGTGGGCAGCGAGAACGTCCTGTCTGACTTCCAAAGAACGAAACTGGCGACGGCTTTCACAGCTTCATCATCGTCCAGCTCCGGGGAACGCATAACAACGACCGGCCTGATGCAGGGCCAGCGCTCGCCGGACGACTTGGAGCGCTCGGTAATCGGCGATCCCGCGCCGGGGTGGCTACCTCTGGCGGCTCGACCGGGCGCCCAAAACCGCGGGGCGGTTTCGCTCATTGTTCGTAACATCGATCCTCTCAACCTTGGGGCTCGGGCCCCTCGAGTCCCCGACTCGGGAGGTAACCCATGCAAGAAGAACCATCCACGTCTGCGGTCCTATATGACCCGCTCTTCGACGACGGGGCGCGACTGGCCGTGGCCGGATTCCTGGCTGGCTACCGAGGCGCGACTCGCGACGCCTACGCCCTGGGATGGGTCGGATCGCTGCGGCGCCGAAGCGCTTTGGCAAATCCAGCTACAACCGACCCCTCCCGCGTTCGATGGGGCACGGGTTCTTGGTGAGTGAAGCGGCGACGGTCACAGTGGGCCCAGAATGTCGCGGTCCCGGCGGTGTGGACACGGAAGCGTGGCTGGAGCGCCTTCATGCCTTCTTCTCCACCAGGTCGTAGCGGTCGACGTAGTCGCCGTACTGCTCGCGGACTTCGTCTTCGGTCATGCCGAAATCAGCGAGGTCGTAGCGGTGCACGCCGTGCTGCAGCTCGGGCTTCTCGGCGATGCGCTCGTCGAAGCGGGCGCGCAGCTCGTCGTCGATCTCCATGCCGACGAAGGTGTAGATGCGTTCGAGGACGGCCATCGGGTCGCGATGGAAATCGCCGTGGACCACGTCCATCACCTGGCCGGGGTGCTTGGCGCGGCCCTCATCGGCGTTGCGCACCGCCTTTGCCCACTTCCCCACCTCGCGAGCCAGCATGTTATGTGCCCGCTGCTCGTAGCGGCCCTCCTCGTAGATCGGATGAAAGTTCATCAGCAACGAGCAGAGCGAGGGGATCGCAAAGGCCGGATCGCGGTGCGTCTGGATGACCTTGGCGTTGGGATAGGTGGCGAAGAGCAGGTCGAGCTGCTCGATGTGCCCGGGATTTTTGAGCAGCCAACGCTTGTCGGGATCGTTGCTGCCGATCAGCTGCACGCAGCGATAGTAATGAGCGTAGGACGCGTCCTCGGTCTGGCTCTGCCGCCAAGCGTCGTATGTCGGCAAGGACCAACCGCCGCAGGACCAGATGTTGCTGTTGAAGCTCTCCCACAGGATGAGGCAGCACTCATGGACTTCTTCGGCGGCGCGGTGGTGCGCGGCGCGCGATTCGGGGCTGACAGCGTAGTGCGCGTCCAGATCGGCGACGGTCCGGCGGAACTCGGGGTATTCCGACCAGGTCTCGATCGGGGGGCGTGGCATCGGGTTGTCGATCAGCCAGGTCTGCAGCCCCTGGACGCGCCGGTCGACGGCCATCAGCCGGTGCAGCGCGGTCGTGCCCGTCCGCGGCACACCAGTGATGACCACCGGGCTGGTGATCGGCTTCGCGTCGAAGCCCGGGTTCTCCTTCATCGATGTGATCGCGTGCGCGCGGCCGCGCAGCACGCCCACCACCTGCCCCCAGGCCATGCGCCGGCCCTGTTCGGAGAAATGCGGGTCGTAGTCCATCGACTGAAGCAAGACCTTGAGCCCGGGGAGGTAGTCGGTCGGGCCGAAGTCGTCAGTGCCCGCCTCCTTCGCCACCAGCTCGTGCAGCCGGTCCATCGAAGTGCGGAAGTTCTCGGGTGGGTCGTAGCTGAGGTCCATGTTTACGAAATCCCTGTTGTGGCGGCGTCCATGATCACCAACGCCTCCTGCGTTGGCATGCGCGCACGCGGATGCGCAGCTCCTCGGCGCGGTGCTCGGGGGTGATGGCGGGCGTATCGGCGGGCAAGTGATCGCGGAGCGCGGTCAGCTTCACGCGCTTGATCGTTGGCACCGGCTCGCTGTCGCAGTCATACCAGCGGCCGTAGATGCCGCCCTCGGTGTAACCGGCCGGGTCGAGCCAGTTGGGTACGCCTGGGTCGTCTAGCGAAATCACGGCGCGGAACTTGCCGTCCGAGCTCAGCCTCGCCATCGCGCCGTTGGTGCTTGAGAGCCGATAGACGTATTCAAGCGCGTTGAAAAGCGGGTCGTTGAGCTGGATGTTCCAGTAGGGCGCGCGCTTCGGGATCTCGGTCTCGATGATCAGCGCCTCGTCGGGATCGAACTGGAAGTTCGCCGGCCAGTAGACCTGCTTCACCAGTGCGCCGGCCATGCGGATCGGCTCGAACACGTTCCAGCCGACGCGCTCCATTACTCCGTTCTGCATCGGAAAATAGAGGTTGGTCTTGCGCTTGGGAAATTTCGCCATCTCGCTGATGCGATCGAGGATCTGCTCGGGGGTCAGGCGCGGCTTGGGGGGGACTGGGTCGAGGCATTCGATAGAGAGCGTCGGGTCGGTCTCCTTTGCCCAATCGTACATCCGGTAGCGCAAGTACATGGCGCCCGCGTCTGGGTCGATTCTTGCCCACTTGCCGCTGTAGCCAGCAGGCCGCGCGGCGCTGAATGTCACCTCGAAGTCCTCGCCGAGGGTGAGGCCAAGGTCGATGTCGTCGTAGTCGTTGTGCGCCTTGTTGGCAGGCATCTGGTCGACCGTTCCCGACATGACCGCCTGTGTGGTAAACGAGAGGATCTTGCAAGTGCCACGGTTGCCGCTGACGCGATACGTGAGGTCGCCGCGGATGGGCGAGAAGACGTAGATGTCGTCGGGATTGGGCTGCAGGGTGTAGACGGGATTCCACAACGGCCCCCAGTCAGGATGTTCCGCATCGGCGTGGAAGTACATGAAATAGGCGAACGACAGGCTAGTCATGGTCTGCCGGTAGAGATCGGCGCCATAGTTCGGGTCGTCGGGGCGCCAGGTCTGCGCGAGGTTCGCGACGGCGCCTTCGAGGTCCGCCAGATAGGGCAGTATTTTCGGCATAATGTTCATAGATATAGATGTGTCTTCTTGCGGCGGGCTTACGCGGGAAATAGTGCCTTCACAAACCGTGGAAGAGTCCACGACTGGCCAAGCGGAGCGGAAGTCACGTCATTGTCCATAGCTTGCCGTCACAGGTATTGTTGGCGCGCCGTCCGGGCGGGGGCGGTACGCGTCGGACCATAGTCGATCGGCAGCGCGCTCGCCTCGTCAAGCCGCTTGAACTCCTCGTCGGAGAGGGTGATGTCGCTCGCCCTCAGATTTGCTGCGACTTGCTCGGTTTTGGTCGCCCCGACGATAACCGCGGAGAGCGCTTTCTCCCGCAGCAGAAAGGCGATGGCGATTTCCGCCGACGTGACGTCGTGCGCCTGCGCGACCTCGCGCATGGTGTCGATAATATCGTGGACCTTCTCCCTGTCGAGCACGGGCGGAACTTCGCCACCAAAGCGGCCGGGCTGGTCGGAGCTGCCGTCGCGGCGATACTTGCCCGTGAGGACGCCGGCGAGCAACACACCGAATGCCATAATGCCCACCCCCTCGGAACGGCAGAACGGTATAAGTTCGCGCTCGATCTCGCGCGTAGCGATGGACCAGAGGTTCTGGACGACGTCGAAGCGGGCAAGCCGTTCGCGCTCCGATACGCCGATCGCCTTCATGGCCTCCCAGGCGTAGAAGTTGGAGCAGCCGACATAGCGCACCTTCCCCGACCGGACGAGGTCGTCGAATGCACGGAGCGTCTCATCGATCGGGGTGGCCGGGTCGAACCAGTGGAGCAGGTACACGTCGACATAGTCGGTGCCGAGCCGTTTCAGGCTCTTGTCGCAGGCGTCGAGGATATGCGCGCGTGACCCGCCCATCCCGTTGGGACCGCTGCCGGACTGCGTGCCTCCTTTCGTGCAGATGTAGACGCTCGAGCGGTCGAGGCCCAGGTCCCTGATGGCCTGGCCCAGGCGTTGTTCGGACTCGCCTTTCGTATAGCCGTCCGCCGTATCGAAGAAGTTGACGCCTCCTTCCACCGCCGTGCCGACCACGCGGTTGATGGTGTCCTGATCGAGCGCCCCGAACTGCTCCCAGAACTTGTCGCCGGCGCCACCGAACATATTGGTGCCCAAGCACATTTCGGAAACAATCAGGCCCGAGCGGCCAAGTTTACGATAACGCATGTGATCATCCTCTCCGAAGAAAACGGCTGGTGCCCCGGCGAGCGTGCGTGCGTGCTGAGCCGGAGAGATTATCCCAGATCACGAGATTGTTGAGCATCCAGGGGTGCATGTAGACTCCTCTCGGGAGCATAGAGAGATGGCCGATTTCACGAATGCGGTGGCGGTGGCGGTTGCGGCGTCTGATAGTTCTATCGCCTGCAAGCTGCTGCCGTGGATGGCGGTCAGCGACGCCAACGTTCCGGAACTGATCGACCGCGCTCGGAAGCTGGAAGGGCAAAGACACACCCCTCAGAAGCCTCAGGCCGTGCTGGACAATCGCAATCGAGGAGAACGCCATGAACCACCCCGTCCTGGACCGTAATGTTTTCGGCGGCCGCAAGGTCATCGACGTTGACACGCACCTCGTCGAGCCTTTCGACCTCTGGTCGAGCCGGGCCCCGGCCAACATGCGCAGCCGTTTGCCACGCGTCGAGACCGTTGACGGCGTGCGCTCGTGGATCATCGACGAGGACAAGATCCTCTCGAAGGGCGCGGTGCCGGCCTGCACGATCTCGAAGGAGGGCGAGAAGTGGCCGGGTCTCGAGTTCATTCAGAAGCAGATCGAGGACGTCGACCCCGCCTCCTATAGCGTCAAGGAACGCGTCGCCATCATGGACGAGATGGGCGTTGATGCCCAGATCATTTATCCCAACATCCTCGGCTTCGGCGGCCAGAATACGGTCAAGGTCGATGAGGACCTGCGCCTGGCGACGGTCGAGATCTTCAATGACGCCATGGCCGAGATGCAGGAGACCAGCGGCCAGCGAATGTTGCCGATGGCGATGCTGCCCTGGTGGGACGTGAACCTCTCGGTCATCGAGATCGAGCGGGCCCATCGCATGGGCCTTAGGGGCCTCAACATCAATTCGGATCCGCACCGATTCCAACGCGCCGACGGCGAGATGCTTCCAGATTTAGGCCAGGAATACTGGTACCCGATGTGGGAAGCCTCCGAACAGTACGAGATGTCGATCAACTTCCACATTGGCGCCTCTGAGGAGTCGATGGACTTTGTCGGCAAGCAGGGCTGGCCGGGCCTGCACCAGGACATGCGCTCGGGCCTCGGAGGGGCGATGCTATTCATCAACAACGGGAAGACGATGGGCAACCTGATCCTCTCGGGCCTGCTCGACCGCTTCACCAAGCTGAAGTTCGTCTCGGTCGAGAGCGGCCTCGGCTGGATTCCGTTCCTGCTCGAGGCGATCGATTACCAGATGAGCGAGACCGGCGCCAACGCCTGCAAGCTGCAGAGGAAGCCGAGCGAGTACTTCAAGACCAACTTCTACGCCTGCTTCTGGTTCGAGCGTAGGAACTTGGTCCACGACATCCGGCAGCTTGGCGTGGACAATTGCCTGTTCGAGACCGACTATCCCCACCCGATCTGCCTCTATCCGGTCGACAACATGGACAAGGCGCTCGGGGGGCTAACCGAGGAGGAGAAGAACAAGGTCCTCTCGGGCAACGCGGCGCGGGTGTACAAGATTCAGGAGCCGGCGCGGGGATAGCAGGCGGTCGGCGCTACCTGGGCAGATTCTCCTCTGCCCAGGTGGTCAGCTCCTGTATAGCAGCAGTAGCGCCTCTCCGGCTGCGGTGAGCTAGTAGCGGACTGAGAGAGGGAGGCCGCTGTCCACCTGGAGCGCGAACAGACCGGCCTGACCCAACTCGACCAAGCGTTCAGACAGCACCGAGTCGCTGATGCCCCCCCAAAGCCTGTCGCAGCTCAGCGAAGCCAGCAGGGGAGTCCATGAGGGTGGCGAGGTCGCGGCCGTCATGGGTTACGTGACCTCGTAGGGATAGGTCGCCGACCACCGTTACTTCCAAACTGAACCGTCACGGATCCGCGCAGGCTATACGCAGCACTGCCACCAACCCAGCCGTAGGACTCGGCCATGACCGAACCGACCCCCTACCATGCCGGTGTATGCAACGGCGACAGATGCGCTCCCGTCGCACCGGTCACCCCTAGCAACGGGTCGGCGCCCGCCTCGGCCCATCGAGGCTGATCGCAACAGCGCGTCCCAGAACACACGGTCCGCGCGTCCCCTAGTCCGCTGCGGGCGAGTATCCCTATTCACACGCCGGCTGAGCGTCAGTTTCTTCGACCTGGGAACGCCGCGCTCGTAAACGACAATACGTAAGTGTGAGGGCGGAGATGCCACGGGGTTCCCCAGGCCCCGTGGATGGGGGCAGATCGCTGTTTGTGCAGACTTGAGCAATGCTTCCAAGACAGCTTCGCAGCTGTCCAGCGGTTCATCGCTCGTCGGGTCGACACGGCCTAGCTGATCATTCTGGCAGCCGAGACCTTCAATGGCTGCCCCCCTTCCTGCCTTCCGTTGCGGCGACGTCGGCTACATTGTGGCCCTGTCCGGCTGGCTATCCAGTGCTATGAGCGCACCTCATTGCCGGGTTGGTGAAAGTCTGACGGGCGTTAGCGGTGATGGCGGCCCAGAGTCGGCAGGCCGCCGGAAACGGTGCGAACGCTGTTGCCATAGTCGTTCTCGTTGATCGGGTAGCGGCCGCCAGCTGTCCGTTTGCGCCGAGCCGTCTGGAACTCTTCTTCGAGCCGTTCGGAGAAGCTGCGGGCCAACGCGGTCGCTGTCGGCCAGTGCCTGGTGCCGGCGGCAGAGAGGAAATCCGCGTCAGCTTCATGTTTCTTGGCTATTGCTTTGCGCAGCTGGGGCGCTGCCGCGCCGAGTGTCGCCGCTGGCCGCATGGCGGAGCAGGTTGGCCATTGGCTTTCCGTGGCCGAGGGCGAGCACGGCTTGGTCGCAGGTCCGTTTGCGCTCCCAGGCGGCGGCGATGAGCGCCGCTCGAGCAGGAAAGCTGACTCCTACTGCACCGCGCCGGACCGTGACGTCCCCCTCGGGGAGGGTGTCTGGGTCGGCTCTGCGCTTGGCCATCGCCCGAGGCTACAGCCGTCGGCTGGATGGCGACCTTCGACGGCGCGCCTGACACGGACAGACCTTGTGGGGGACGGGGATCTGATCCGGACCGTACATGCATGCCGGGTCATCTCGGCGAGGCTCGGCTCAGCGCAGCTCCGAACAAGACCGCCTCTGAAGCCTGCCTGATAGCGTGCCAATTCGACAGTTCGCCCTGCCCCATACCGCCGGTTGTGCAGGCGCCCGACATGGCTTGCCCTCCAGTGTCTGTGAACTTTGCCAAGCATGGGCCCTGCCTGGCTTTCTAGAGGCGCCGGACGTGCCGTTATGCGCTCTGTCGGCCTTCTACATCCCCGGATTATCTCGAGCGGGCGTTCTGTGCGGCTTCGTCGCTCGACTTCGCCCGTTATCTGGCGGTCTGCTGTCCTTACCGGGAGTGGTCCGTCACGCTCAGTGGCCGATCGGGATGAGTCGGCCGGTCGACGTTCGCAGTCGGTATAACGCCAGATACCGTATGCCTCAAGATGGGTTTCCGTCGTAGCTACCAGCCTCGCCGAACGAGCGGCACCGCAGGTCGGACGCTTGAGAAATCAAGCGTGAACGGGACGCCCTTCGCGGCACATCGGTGACGGTGCCAGGTGGCCGCCGCGGGGTTCGATGCATTTCAGTGGCCAAGTCGCGGCGCGGAAGTCACTCCCGGGCCGACGGCGGCTCGGGCTTGTTCCAGACGCTGTTGAACTCGTCGGCGACCTCAGGCCAGATCCGCCGAAGACCATCCTCGAGCGAGTTGATTCCATCGGCCCAGTGCCCGTGGAGGACGAAGTCGTGTGGAATGACTCTGCCGGACGCGTCTCGCCTTCCATCAGGATCTGGGAAGCGCAAGGCCACTTTGTCGTCGACCCGAAGGCAGGCTTCAGGCCCTTCCTCGACCTTTGAGAAGGTGGCTTCGTACACGCCGAGCGGGTTGGGGAATCCGCCCGTACGAAGAAACCGAAAGCCCCAGGTTCGCCCACGAGTGGCCCAAATGAATCCAACGTTCTTGTCTGTCGGACGCAAACTCATCTGTTGCTCGTGAGAAGGAACCCGTGGTCTTCGCCGTCTTCCAAGTCCAGCCCGAAGCGAGTCAGCACGGCTGCCATGTAGTCATGCTTAGCCAGGGCGTCGCGGTTCCTCCTCCTGAGTTGGTCGACGCCGAGGTTGGACGCCGTTGTTACAGCGTTGACGACTGGCACACCGACCAACGCCACAAGGCGTCCTATGGGGCCTGCGAAAAACGTGGCCTTGCTTAACAACGTGGCAGCCAGCGCTGGAGCGCTACTCAGAAACTCCTCGGCGACCTTTCCACCGGCTTGCTTCTGCTCGATCCACTTGATGTGTCGCTGGAATGGAAGCATGGCCGCTATGGGCAGGACGAGGTCAAGGCCGATGCGCTCGGTCACCTCGATTCTGTTCGGCTCGAACTTCGCCGACGAAAACCTCACGAAGTCCTCACCCACGGCGAGGGCGTCGGGGGAATCTACGAACTCCTGCAGCGCCTCGCGCAGTGCATCGAGGTCATCGTTCGCATTGCCAATGACCAGATCCCTGAACCCGTAGACGTCGAGTTCGGGCAGCAGATCAGCCTTTGACAACGCCAAGATCCAGATCCGCGGAAACTTGACGAGTGGTTTGGCATCCTCCAACAATTGATCCTTGAGCGTTAGTAGTCCGGTTTTGAAATCGACCAGCAATGACTTCAGGTACCTTTCTTCTTCGCCAGCGTTGTCCCGCACCTTCTGGCCATCGACGAGCAAGAAGGCGACATCAGAGCCGAGCAGAGACTTGAACGTGTCCACCCTTCGCTGGGCTTCTTCTGGCACGCTTACGTCCTCTTGCCACCACTCCCCGGGGTAGTCATGCCACACGAGACGCACGGCTTCGAACGGTTTGGGATTTTTTTTCGCCCCGCCCCCCTTGTTCTTCAACTTCACTGAAAATGCGTAGGGGGTGGATGAAAATCGCGTCGGCACGGGTGGGCGCGCCGAATCCCTCATGCCCAGGTAGTTCTTGTACAGGTGGCTGCCCTGACCGACGTTGTCCGCAGTGACATTGAACAGACTGTGTTTCGTGAACTCAGGCTGCAGCATGGCGCCGTAGAAGCAGGAGACCAAGACGGTCTTTCCACTGCCGCTCTCGCCGAACACTGCGATGTGCTGCTCGAGTACTCTGGGTTTGAGTTCCATCATATGAACGTACTCCGCGGCGACGCCAGTGCACCACCGGGTCGAGCCAACACTGGCAGCTCTCGGGATCTGACCCCGCAACAGGGAAGTGCACCACGACCGCCCGGCGATCAAGGCGCTCGCGAGTCGCAGGGGAGAGGACTTGCTGTGTTTCGGGACAACAAGGAGAGGCCAGCTATTACATCCGGTGTGACTTCCACGGAATCAGCAACTCCGGTCATGGATTCAGTAGCGTCTACTTTCCGAGGCGGGCCAACGCGCTAGAAGCCTGGGTGGGCCGGGCGGACCGTGTCCCCGTTCCCCGTTCGCCGGGTAGAGGGGGCACCCGAAGCCCGAGAACGGTCGCCGCTGCGTACTTTCTCAAGCGCTCTCGAATGTCCGGTTCGGAGCGGGCCTCGAAGTAGTGGGGGCAGTCGATATCGCCCCAACCCGAGCCGACCGACTGGTCGAGGGTGGCTGCCGGCAGTGGGCCACTTAGCGTGATTGTTAACCCCACTGGCGTCTCAAGCAGGATCGCGCCAGATACCGCATGGGTCCAACGGGGTTCGCGTTGTCGCCATCGGCTTCGCCGAACGACCGTCATCACGAGCTCGGACGCTTGAGAAATCAAGTGTCACTCGGCCGCCCCGCGCACTTCTGAGGCGATCTCAGCCGTCAGAGGCCCGGGTGGTATGGGACGTTTGCCGGACCGGTCGGACGCTTCGCGTGCCTGTTCGGCGCTCGAGCACCTGATGCCGGCTGCGACTTGCAGCGACCCGAGCCATCTGATCCGGCGCGGATGAGGTGGGTCTACCTGCCATCGATAGCCAGCCGGGTGGTGGTCAGGCCGCGGCCAAATAGGCCTTGGGTGATTCGACCACGTTGACAACCCAGGTTGGCGGGCGAGCTCCAGTCGGAAGAACGCTTCTTGGACCAGATCCTGGGCCCATGTGACACTTCTGGGTCATCCGGTATGCGATCGAGAGCATGAGAGGTCAAAGGCCTGCTCCGTCGACTGGCGGAGGCGCGTCCATGGCTCACGACTGTCCTCTAGGGCGAACCGCTGCGCTTTGCGATTGAACGGTCGAGATGGTCCTTATGCCGCCTTCCGCAGGTTCGACGTTTGTTCCTCGGTCACCCATGACGGGAAGCCTTCACGCCAGCTCGAGTGGCGAGGAGCCCAGCCCAGCCCCGCCTTGGCCTTGGTGTTCGATGAGCCGCGGGTCTGGGTCATCATGGAAACCACGGCCTCTCCGGCCGCCAGCCGGCCGGCCCACACCGGCACATGAAGTGGTGGCTTCGCGCTTGCGACCTCGGCCAGATAGGGGATCCATTCGGTGGCCGGCGCGGGATCATCGTCCACGATGTTGTACACACCGGGCGCTCCTCGGTCGAGCGCGGCGACGGTAGCGTCGGCAGCATCGGCGAGGTGAATGAAGGACCACAAGCCGGCCCCGCTGCCCACCACGGGGAGCTTGCGCCGGCGCACGGCCTCCAGCAGCGCAGGCGATCCGGGCCCGTAGAAGTTCCCGTAGCGCAGCACCAGGCCCTGCACCTCGGCTGTGGTGGTCACCTTCTTCTCCAGTTCGGCAAGAGCGTGCAATGATTGGCGCATGGCTTTCGGCGGGTGCGGGTCGAGCGGGGACGTCTCGTCCTTGACCGGCGATCCCTCCCGCTCGTTCGGCCACCCGGTGAATCCTTGGGCGACCAGGCGACGGACTCCGGTCTTGGTCGCCGCGTCGAGCAGATAGCGGGTCCCCTCGGTGCGCAGACGGTTGGTCACCGCGAACTTGCGATCGAAATGGCGCAGGTCCGTCACGGCGGCCAGAGCGGTCATCTGGTGGACGATCACCTCCGGACAGGTGGCGGTGATGGCGGCTATGACCGACGCCTGGTCAAGCCCGTCCATGACCATAGCCTCGGCGCCCGAGGCGCGGATCTCGGCCAGCTTGGCCGAAGACCGGGCAGTAGCCACAACGTCGTGACCCTCGGTCACCAGCTTGGGGACCAGATCACGGCCGATCGCCCCCGATCCGCCTGCAACAAAGACTCGCATCTGTCTCTCGTTTCCAATCGTGTCGCGGATTTACCTCCCCTTAAGACGAAGCAGACTTCCCTTCTGTGACACCTGAGCAGCTGACAAGAGCGAAGGGTGGTCGCAACCGGCGTGCAGGTCAGGGCAGTCCGTTCATGCCGCCGCCGTTCAGCAGGTCAGTGAGTGAGACGTTGGTAGCGTCAGCCTGCGACAACTCGACGACGGCTGTCTAATCTCAGCAGGGCGACGCCTACGAGGCCCGACTCGCTGATCGTTACCGAGCTAACAGCGTCGGCCGGTCTCGTCAAAGCTCCTCCGAGCCAGTCGGCGGACTCCCGTGCGTCACTCCACCCTCTGGGCTCGACACCAGCTCCAGGCCGCCAGAAGTTCGGGCCACGGCGACAGTCGGCAGCTCAGGCTCGGAGCGAGTAATGAACCGGCCAACGATCCATCTACGAGACGTTCCTTCCGCATGACGCCGGGTTCTGTCGAGCTGCGTCAACCTCCGAAAGGCTGCAGCCTCTACCGCGGCTTCAGCGTTACAACCGTGATAGCACGGCGCGGTTGTCCTTCTCGGCCGCGCCCGGCTTGTGAATGTGCTCGCGCCCAGAGATGTCCAGCTCCTTGTCAAATGCGAGTTGTCGGAGATCGCCTTCGCAGAGGCCTGGGTTACGCCAGCCTCGAACGCGGCCGCCACCGCGCGCCTTGCGGCGGCGGTCGCAACGCCGCGTCCTTGGGCGGGCTCAGCGATCGGGTAACCCAGATCATCCGGGCCGCCGGTGCCGATGTGGTAGAGGCTGACTCGGCCGATGACCTTGCCGGCGGCGTCACCTTCGATGTACAGCTGCGAGATGCCGTAGCGGTTCTCCGCTGACGGCCAACGCACGGTGGTCTTGGGCGAACATGGCGAACCAGTCTGGGACTGCGGTCGCCGACACCAGCCGCGAAGAACTCCCCGTTAGCGCGCTCGAACCCAAGAGCGTCGACGGCGGCGCGTTCTCGTCCACCAGCAGGGTCAGCGTGAACGCCGGACCGCCGCGGGACCCGCAGATGTCGCTCCCCGGCCACGGCGGCAATCCGCCGTCTTATCCCGTCGACCCGGCGACCCCGATTTCGTGTGACTGGAGCGCGGTCGGCTCATCGGGTCAATGCGTGGGCCGACGAGCCTGGTTGGCCTCGCGGCTGACCGCCCAGGCGTCGGCCACCGGACCCAGGTGCCGGAGCTTGTCGGGGTTGATCACGGCGCGGATCATCTGGACCTGCCCGTCGAGCACGTCGAGCGTCATGGTGTTGATCACCTTGTTGTCCCGGTCGTGGAAGATCGCGCCCGGCTGGCCGTTCACCTCGTGTGGCTGCAACGCCACCCCGATCCGGAACAGCCGGGGGAAGTTCGAGGCAAGTACCCGGGCCACGTTCTCGGCGCCGATGACGCCCCGGGCAAACGCTGGGGCTTTGCCGCCGCCGTCGCCGACCATCTGAACGTCGGCTGCGAGCAGCTCGCGCAGGCCCTCGATGTCGCCGTCCTGGAGTGCCTCGAAAAACGCGCCGCCAGCTCGTCGCGCTCCCGGCGGTCGGCCTCGAACCGGGGGCGACCCTCGTCCATGTGGCGGCGCGCCCGCACCGCGAGCTGGCGGCACGCCGCCTCCGACCTGCCCACGGCCGACGCCACCTCGCCGAAACCGAACCCGAACACTTCCCGCAGCACAAAGACCGCTCGTTCGAGCGGGGCCAGCCGTTCGAGCAGCAACAGGGCCGCCATCGATACCGAGTCGGCCAACTCCGCCGAGCGCTGTGGGTCCTCGTAGGGGTCGGTGAGCAGCGGCTCGGGGAACCACGACCCGACGTACTCCTCCCGCCGGACGCGGGCCGAGCGCAGCACGTCGATCGAGATCCGGGTCACCACGGCCGAAAGGAACGCCTTGGTCGAAGTGGGTTGTGTTGGCGAGCCCTCGTAGCGCAGCCAGGTCTCCTGGACGGCGTCCTCGGCCTCGCTCACGCTGGCGAGGATCCGGTAGGCAATGGCGAACAGCAGCGGCCGCAGCTCGTCGAACTCCTCGGCCCGGGTCATTACAGCCCTTCCTTGAAGCCCTGGCGCCACGACGGATAGCGCAGCTCCCAGCCGAGCTCGGCCTTGGTCTTGGCGTTGGAGAAGCCGCGCCCCTCGGCCATCATCACCACGGGCACGTCGCCGGCGAGCAGCTTGGCCAGCCACTTCGGCAGCCCCATCGGCCGCTTCGCCCCCGCGCACGCGGCCAGATAAGGCAGCCAGTCGGCGGCCGGGGCCGGCTCGTCATCGACGATATTGAACACGCCCTTCGCCTGCTGCTCCACAGCCAGGACGGTAGCGCTGGCGGCGTCATCGAGATGCACCCATGAGGTGTACCCGGCGCCGCGCCCGACCAGCGGAAACTTCCGCTTGCGGATGAGTTCTACCTGATCGTCGGTGGCGCCCGGCCCGTAGAACGCGCCGTATCGCAGCGCCGCGCCACCGGCCTTGACCGCGGCGTCCTCGAGGTGGAGTACCGCCTCCGCCATCGGCTGCAGCACCGTCCCCGTCAGCGGGTCCAGGGGGTCCTCCTCGGTCTTCACCCATGCACCCTCGCGGATGCCGTTGAAGCTGCCGAAGCTCTGCGCGACGAAGGTGGACCCGCCGGTCGCCTCGGCCGCGGCCAACAGGTGATCCGTCCCCTCGGTGCGCAGCCGATTGGTGGTGGCGAACCACCGATCCATGTGCCTCATATCGGGCTTGCCGGCGTGCGCCACGGAAATCCCGGTCATCTGGTGCACGATCGCGTCCGGCCGCGCCGCGGCTACCGCCTCACCGACCGACATCGCATCCAGCCCGTCCATCACGACCGCCTCGGCGCCCAGCTGCTCCAGCAACCCCAGCTTGGCCGCACTCGTTGTCGTGGCCGTCACCTGGTGACCTCGGGCCACCAGCTGCGGCACCAGCCGTCGCCCCAGCACTCCGGTCCCACCTGCCACGAACACCCGCATAGCTATCACCTTCCAGATCCCAGAGCTCGTCTCTCTCAGACCTGAGACGAGACAGCCCGGCCGTCTGTGACATGGCCGGGACGGCGGTCGGGCGGAATCATTGGCGTCGATGCGCGAATGGGGTCTGCGCCGCGGTGCCTCAGGAAGACATGCGTCACATTCGTCGGTGTCACAGCGTGCCGGGCTGTCTCGTCTGAGAGATGTTCCCATAACAACGGCAAGGAATGCACAATGAATGCTCGCTTGAACCTCACCGGCGACCCGCTCGCCGCCAAGTCCATGAAGTACATAGCCTCGGCGAGCAACGTGGTCATCAAGGATTCGACGTTGCCGGCCGCGACCCGAAACATGGTGATGCTCCGCGCCAGTCAGATCAACGGCTGCGGCTTCTGCACCGACATCCACAGCAAAGACGCCGCGCACGCCGGGGAGACCCCGGTGCGCATCAACCTGGTCGCGGCCTGGCGGGAGTCCACGGTCTTCACCGACGCCGAGCGCGCCGCCCTGGAGCTGACCGAGCAGGGCACCCGCCTGGCTGACGCGGCCGGCGGGATCACGGACGAGGCCTGGGCGAAGGCTTCCAAGCACTACGACGAGGAGCAGCTCGCCGCCCTGGTGTGCCTCATCGCCCTCATCAACGCCACCAACCGGCTAGGCGTCATCACCCGCCAGGCCGGCGGCGACTACCAGCCCGGCCAGTTGGGATGACCAGGAGGAGTTGGCCGCCGCTATGTGGCGGGGAACGGCGCGCACACCTCGGGCAGCGATCGTTGTGTGCCCACAGTCTCAAGTACCTACCTACCGGTGGGGCGTAACCCATCCGTGATGAAGCGAAGATTACAAACCCCTTTGGAGGAGATCATGCGTGTTCTGGCCACCACCGGCGACGGCACTGCCATACCCGTCGATGCCCCTATGCCCGTACCCGGGTTCCGGGAGGTCCTCGTGCGAGTCGAAGCCGCGACGATCAACTATGCCGACCGGTTCATCGCCTCCGGCGCTTTGCACCAACTGGGTTGATCACCCACGCCGGCCCGGTTGGGCTCGGGTGGGACGCCGTCGGGCGCGTTGAGTCGGTCGGACCCGACGTGCGGGCGGTGTCGGTAGGCGACCGCGTCGCCGGGGTGCGCGTAGCCGATGACACCATCTACGGGGCGATCGCGGAGTATGTCGCGCTGTCCGAGGCTGACGTCGGGCTCGTGCCCGACGCCCTCACTTCCACCGAGGCCGCGTCAATCGGCATGAACGCCCTGACCGTCGCTCAAGCTCTCGCTCTGTTCGGAGACGCCGGTGAGCGCACCCTGCTGGTCCCCGAAGCCGCCGGCGGCCTGGGCGGTACCGCGATCGAGCAGGCGGTCGCGGCGGGTTGGACAGTGACCGGCCTGGCCCGCGAGAGCGACCGGGAGTTCGTCGAGTCTCGCAAAGCCCGCCTTGTCACCGACCTGGCCGGCACGACCTACGACGCCGTGTTCGATGCCGCCCCGCTGCAACTCGATGCCCAACTGCTCAAGGCCGTCGTGCTGCCCTCCCTGGCTCCCGGCGGCACGTTCTGCAGCGTAATGCCCCCCTACCGATCCCGGAGGTTCCGGGCGCCATCGCGTTCGCTGTCGAGGTCAAGCCCGACGGGCCGGTCCTCGCCTAGCTGCTGCAGCGCGCCGCGGCGCGAGAGCTAACCGCCCGCATCGCCGGCACCGTGCCGCTCGAACGGGCCGGCGACACACTGCAGTCAGCGTTCGCCGGCGGAGTCCGCGGCCGCTGGATCGTTCAGCCTTCACCGAGTTGTTGATGGCATGGCTCACCGGGCAGGGCTGTTCGGTGAGCCATCGCTATGAGACATGCTCGCACCGGGCGTCTACGCCACGTGCGTCAACCGCGACCATTTGAGGCGGCCCGCGGGTCAGGAGCGAGTCCGCCACAGGGCGTTGACGGCCCGTTGGAAGAGGCCGCGGGAATGTCAAGGACGGGCGCGAAACGGCGGCTCGGTGCCAAGCGGCGTCTCCATGGCCCCCCCCGGGCGGTGCCGCCGGCCACCGCGGCCTGCCCTGCAACTGCCTCGTGCCGACCCAGTGGCCAACCAGGAACAAGTCATCCTTTCGCAGCAGCCTGGTCGGCACGGCCGCACCGTCTATACACGAGCCCCGGGCGCACGGCGGCTCTTCGCGTAGGGAGATCTGGGTAGGTTCGCCCATCCCTGATGGCTCAGGGCCCGTGCCGGGGACCGGCTGTGGTCCGTGAGCAGATTGATTCGAGATTGAGCCTCAAGGAGAACCGACCATGAAGTGCAACCTCATTGGGCTGACGACAAGCACTCCACCAGACTGTGGCCGCCGGCCACCACGCTACCGCGGTCGTACGAGACACAAGAAACGATCCGAGACCCCCCTGACATCGACGTAGCTGGCGGTGCATCCTGGCGCCGCCTTCCCAGGCGGGCGTGCTCGGAGGTGTCACAGCCGGGGCAGCCGTCTCGTCTTAGGGGGTGCAGGCGGCTCTCGATCAAGGAGATGATGAGGATGAGAGTGTTCGTGGCAGGAGGGACGGGAGCGATCGGACAACAACCGGTGCCGCGCCTGGTGGCCAGCGGCCATGAGGTCCACGGCATGACCCGTAGCGAGTCACAGCAGGCGATGCGCCGCGACCTGGATTCTGTGCCGGTGGTCGCCGCCGCGCTTGAACTCGATCAGGTGGCGAAGGCGAAGCCGGAGGTGATCGTCCATCAGCTGACTGCGATTCCAGCGAGCGTGGACATGCGCCACTTCGATCGCGCTTTCGCGCATACTCAGCGGTTGATCGGCATGTTGGCGCTCGACGTCGCCGGCGGCCAGATCGCAAGCGTCAGATCAATCGTCAACCCTGACGAGCTGATGCACCTCGGGGCACTCGCCGATTTCACGTCGCTGCTGAGGCCGCCCAGATGAGCGAGTTCACGCGCAACGCGAGACCGGCATGAAGGCGCTGCATCTGTACCTGGACAGCCCGGGCTTGGAACGAGAGCGCTCGGGACGCCCGGCGGCCAGCTCCTCGGCGACGCTGCGAGGGGCTTCCCCATCGCTGAGCGCCCCGGCCGGGCTGATCCCGCCTACGCATTGCCGCACGGCCCGGCGCACCACCCGCGCTGCTTACACGGCGCTGGGCTGGGTGGTGCTGTTCTTCGCCTTCCACATCTACTGGTACCTGGGCGGCTCCTTCGCCAGCCCCGGCAAGTTACCCGGATTAGCACCACACTCGCTGGGCCAGTGGATCTTCGCCGTACTCGAGGGCCCCGCCTGGCCGGTGGGAGTGTTCGTGTGCCTGGCGATCGCTCAGGGGTGGGCAAACGGGCGCCGGGCCAAGCCCGTTGCAATCCTCGTCCGGCTGGGCGCAGTGATCCTCGTCCTGCGCGGCGGCCCCGGAGTTGTCGATGATCTGTTTCGCGCAGCCGGAGTACGAACGGGAATCTCCGGCATCTCGACCAAATCCGCGACGGGGATGGCGCACCTCACGTGGTCCTGGTGGGCGATCGACACCTATTTCCTGATCGGCGGAATGATCTTCACCTGGCTCGCCATTCGTCAGCGTCAGGATCGACCATCGGGCGCTTGTCGGGCTGACGCGGCACCGGCCGCGGCTGGCTCCGCGCATGATCGGCCCCGTGGCGTCACCTTCGTCCAGGACAGGACCGAACGATGAACGCCAGCATCGGCACGCACGACAATGCGATAGCCAGCGCGTCGGCGGCCAGCGTTCAGCGCCTGAGCGCAGTGACGACGGTGTGGTGCATGGTGTTTGCCCTCGTCCACCTGTACTGGGCCGCCGGGGGCGAGGCAGGAACCCTTGACGGCGTCGCCGCCTCGACTCGCCCGGTGGTTCGGGCCCGCAGCGGCACGCGCTCCGTGGCGAGTGCCCCTCCTGGCGTTTCGAACCGTGTGAACCGCAGGGCTCGCATGGTGCCAGGAAGAGGAGCCGGGTCGGCGCTCATCTTCAAGCTTCCCTACGCCCTGCCGCCGATCGGCAACAGCGCCTGGGTGGCGTGGCGGTGTCAGGAACTACTGATGGTGGCGACAGCGTTCTGGACGACTTCGTGCGCGGTGGTTGCCGGCCGGCCGATGAGCTTCACCAGGTCCTCGCTCGTGGTGAAGAACTCTCCGCGAGCCAGGCCGGCGTCGGCTTCGGCGAGGGCGGCGGCAACCTCTGCGGGCAGTCCCGCACTGGTCAGGACAGCGGTGTAGTCAGCGGATGACATGTCCTGGTAGGCGATGTGGGTGCCGAGGACGTCGCTGATCGTGGCGGCGAGCCCGGTCAGGGTGAACGGCGTCCCGCCGAGCTCATAGGTCGATTCGAGGTGCCCGTCCTGCGTGAGCACCGAGGCGGCGGCGGCCGCGTAGTCACGTCGGCTGGCCGCGTCTGACGAGACCGTTATGGGCGCAGCCCCACAATGTGTGGTAGTGGGTGATCATCGGGAGCTGGTCGGTGTAGTTCTCTAAGTACCATCCGTTGCGCAGGATGACGGACGCCGAGCCGCTGTCGCGCAGGTAGTCCTCGGTGCGGCGATGTTGGTCAGCGAGGGTCATTTGTGCCGTCGAGGCGTTGACGACGCTGGTGTACACGATTCGAGACACACCAGCTCGGGCTGCCGCGTCGATGGCGTTGCGGGCGTTGTCGAATCGTTTCCCGACCGTCGTCGTGGAGACCAGCAGCATCGCGTCGGCGCCCGCGAAGGCGTCCTCGAGGGTGCTCGGGTCGGCGAAGTCAGCGCGCCGTACCGTGACCCCGTCCTGTGCGAGGTCGTTGAGCTCGTTGACGTACAGCAACAGGATGGCCGATCCGCGATCACCTCGCCCGGATCACGGAGAGCGGCGGTTTCGTTCCTACGCAGCACAAGCCGAGCTGATCGATTCCGACTATGGGCGGCCACAGACCCCGCCACACGGATGGGAGGAAGCGAGCGTTCTGCGCAAACTACGGGAAGGGAGACTGGAGGAGCCGCTTTCCCCCTTAGCCCGTTCCCTGGCCAACGATCCGCCACGCACCGTGTGGGCGACGCCAACCAGATCTTCCGAACTCACGTGTACAGAGTTACTCATCTGCGTCGTGAGTGCTGCGGTGGCTGCGGCCGTCGTAACCGCCCCGATCGACAAGAGTGGGCGCCTAGGGCCGCCACCGTCGGTGACGAGTGGTCAACTGGTATGATCCGGTGTCCAGCCGCCCAGAGCCGAATAGGTCGCGTCTGCCAGACGTACCAACTTCGCGGTGATGAGCGGGATCGATCGTTATGCCGCCGAAAGCGTGGTCTAGTGACCGTGGCAGCGAGAGTATTGCCGGCCTCGGTTCGCAAGACGTGGTAAGCACAGACGATGACCGATGTGGAGGTGCGGCCGGTACGCGGGGTGCGCGACCTTCGGCGCTTCATCGATCTGCCCTACCGCCTCCACGCCGGAACCCCTTGGATCCCGCCGGTCCGCCTCGAGCGGTGGGCGTTTCTTAATCGCCACGTCAACCCCTACTTCAGCCACGGGGAAGCCGAGTACTTCATGGCCCGTCGAGGCGCGGCGGGTGGTAGGCCGGATAAGCGCCCAGATCGACTCTGCGTTTAACGAGTTCCATGGCAACCGGTGGGGCATGTTCGGGTTTCTCGAGTTCGATGATGACCCGGCCATCCTGGGGGGCCTGCTCGAAGCTGCGGAGGGATGGCTTCGGCTCCGGGGCTGTGACCGGATGGTCGGTCCTATGGATTTCTCGATCAACGACGAGAGCGGCGTCCTTATCGAAGGTCACGATTTGGAACCGTTGGTGAAGCAGCCCTGGCATCCCCCGTACTACCAGCAGCGTTGCGAAGACGCCGGCCTGCTCAAGGCCATGGACCTGCTGTCCTGGCGCGTGGATGGTGACGACCGGCGCACCATGGACCCTGCCCTGCCGCGGGTGGCTGAGAGGGCGAGGGTCAAGCACGGCATCGTCATCCGGCCGATGTCCCGCCGTCGTCTGCGCAAGGAGCTCGACGCTTTCGCCGAGGTCTACAATGACGCCTGGTCGGGCAACTGGGGATTCGTGCCCTACAGCAAGAAGGACCTGGACGGTTACGCTCTCGATCTGCAGTTCGTCTGGTCGCCAGGGTGGTTCCTGGTGGCCGAACACAGGCAGGAGATAGTGGGCGTAGCTATGACCGTCCTCGACATCAACCAGGTCTACAAGCGCATGAAGGGCCGGCTCCTCCCGCTGGGCTGGTGGCATCTGGCCACTCGTCACCGCTACGTTGACCAATTTCAGGTTCGGGTTCCTCGGGGTGAAAACCAAGTACCAATACACCGGAGCGGCCGCAGCCCTGTACCTGGAAGGTTTCGACAACACCACCCGCTCCCCCCTCTTTGGCGGGGAAGCAGGGTGGATCCTCGAAACCAACCGTTCAATGAACCGGATCATGGAGGCCATCGGGGGCGACGTGGTCAAGCGGTACCGCCTCTACGAGCGGCTCTTCGAGGGCGGATGAGCCCCACCTGACCTCCAGGCGGGTCGAGCAGTTCGGGTGGTGGGTCTCGCGGCTGGGCCCGGTCGGGCGGTTCCGGCACACGATGGGCGGGCCTTCCGTCTGCATCCGGGGCTCTGCGCGGTAACCAGGTCCCGGTGCTGATGGAACCGGCGAGGTACGGGATTGGGTCTGCCCCGAGCCGTTGAGTGACTGGCTTACCGAACCTGGATCGGTCGCCCTCCTAGACTTGATGAAAAGGACGCTTGGCTGAGACCCCGACGAGTGGTGGATCGATGGATTGGGACGTCACGCGGCCCGAAGCGTCCCTAACTTCTTATCTGCGCTCCCAGAACCAGTTAGTCCCTGGCCAGCAGGCCGCTCCGAACGACGGGTCGGCGCGCGTCCTCGACGGCAGCGGGGAGCACCGAAGGTACGCCCAGAATGTTCCGCGAAAGTGTCCCCGAAGGTCACGACCGAATTGACCCATACCGCGGTAGAGGGGGCACCCGAAGCCCGAGAACGCTCGCCGCTGCGCACTTTCTCAAGCGCGCTCTCGAATGCCCGGTTCGGAGCGGCCCTCGGAGTAGTGGGGGCAGTCGATATCGCCCCTTCCCGGCTGCCCGGCGACGTCACCGCCTCGGCCTACGACCGCGGTGAGCGTTCATGTCCTGCTGCCGGCAGGCGCTCGAGTTCGGCCCTTATCGAGGGTCCGGTAACGACGGTCTAGGTGTGGATCGACCACGATCCGAAGTGCGCTCCCGGGGTGCCGATACGCGCCATCCAGAGCAAGACAGTGGGCGGATTCTTGACGCGCGCGTTCGTCATCCGACACCATCAGGCTCGGACACATCCCGGCCGCTCCGGGATCCCAACCGGCCGCTCACGCTCTGGAGCAGCTACAGGATCCGTCGGCGATTCGGCTTCGTGGGGACCTCGAACTCCGGGTCAGTTCACCCGGTGGTCATATGATCCGGTGGTCGTCTCGAAGGTGGGAGGGATCGCAATTGGCCGAGTCAGTCCACACACACCTCATGTTCCAAAACGGACGAGGCTTGGAGGCTCTGCGCCGCTACGAGGAGATCTTCGAAAGTGGGTTCACGATCGACGAACTGGACACCTACGAAGAGAGCGCGGCCGGCCCGACAGGCCAGATTCAACTTGCGGTCTGCACGCTGCTCGGCCAGCGCCTCACCTGCATCGACAGTCCGATACGACATGACTTCGACATGACCCCGGCGATTTCGCTCTTCGTCGAGTGCTCCGACGAGGACGAACTCGAACGCCTCTTCGCCTCACTGGCCGCGGAAGGAGAAACCTTCATGCCCCTCGACGACTACGGCTTCAGCCGACGGTACGGATGGGTCAAAGACCGCTTCGGAGTTCCCTGGCAACTCAATCTGAGGTAAACCCGTACCGCCGGGTGAGCCAACGACCCCATACTAGTGCTTTCTTGCCCGACCCCGCGGCTACGTTCCCGAGCGCGCGTTATGGAACGTTCTCGATCTTACCGAACATGGTCGGAGCCGCGCACTCCGAGGGTTGGCCGCGCGCCCCTCATTCAGCGGGCGCCTGCGACACCCTTGTCAGCCGACTCATCCGGGCCCGGAACCCGCCGCGAACACAATGGTTGTAAGCCGGCCAAGGCTCTCTGTTTGCCCGATGTTATCCTTCCCCGTAGGTAAAAGTGAATTGGACCGGCATTGCTCATGTCAGGCTCCTGAGCGGCGCCAGAGCGAGTTAGGCGCCGCAGTAGCTGATTGATAAGCCGGCGGGCCCGCAGAACGTGAACGGCCCGAAGCGGAGCGCGTTGTGGGCTGAGTCGTAGGTCATTGTCGTGGATTGACCGCTAAAGGCGCTCGCCGGGTCCCAGGTGATGGTAGTTGCCGCCGTGTTGTTGGCGGTCGAGGTGATGCGCCCACCGACGGAACCTCCGTCGATTATGAGGTTGCCGGCCAGGTAGTCGCACGGGCCGGGGCCGCGTGGGCTGCCGGGGAGGTTGCACCAATTGAATGTCCGGTAGTCGAGGGCGAACCGGCCGTCGTCGGCTATGGATATGTTGGCACCGTGGGCTTCCCAGACCCCAGCTGCGGGCGAATGGGCGGCGATCGTCCCTAACGGCGCGGACTGGCCAGCACGGCGACCGTGGGGGCGGGATACCCGGCACCTCCCAGGGATCCGTCGAACTCGGCGTCGCCGAAGGTGAAGATCCCGCCGTCGCGTGCCACCAGCCAATAGCCGTGACCGGTGGGGGTGGCGGCCATGCCCACGACCGGCTGGTTGAGGCGGATGTTGCCGGTAGAACCGTAGAAGTGGGCGTCGCCGAAACTGAAGATCCCGCCGTCGGCGCGCCACCAGCCAATAGCCGTGACCGGTGGGCGTGGCGGCCATGCCCACGACCGGCTGGTTGAGGCGGATGTTGCCGGTGGAACCGTAGAAGTGGGCGTCGCCGAAACTGAAGATCCCGCCGTCGGACGCGACCAGCCAATAGCCGTGACCGTCGGGGGTGGCGGCCATGCCCACGACCGGCTGGTTGAGGCGGATGTTGCCGGTAGAACCGTAGAAGTGGGCGTCGCCGAAACTGAAGATCCCGCCGTCGGAGCCGACCAGCCAGTAGCCCTGACCGGTGGGGGTGGCGGCCATGCCCACGACCGGCTGGTTGAGGCGGATGCTGCCGGTAGAACCGTAGAAGTGGGCGTCGCCGAAACTGAAGATCCCGCCGTCGGAGCCGACCAGCCAGTAGCCCCCACCGTCGGGGGTGCGGGCCGCACCCACGATGGATGCGCTGTGGGTGAGGGGAGGTTGAGGCGTGTAGTTGACAGCATTACCCCAGCCCAACACTTGGGCGTCCGCCTGGACTAGCCAGTATCCCAGCCTGAGGCGACCTAACGACGGTCCAGCAGCAGCCGTCCGTTCACCACTCAACGTCGTTCCCTGAATCGGAGTCACCGCGGCGGCAACGCCAACATTAACGGGCACCGTCATGAGCACCAGGGCGCCGATCACCAACCCGACGCCCAATAGGCCGCGACACCTAAATCCGACCCTCATGCCTTTACCTCCCGTCGGTCCGGGTGTTCGCCGACGCCTCCGGAGCGACCGCAAAGGCCACGCGTCGGAGCTGCAGGACCGAAGGTAGGAAGCCACCAAGCACTCTGATCCCGAAGGCCTCCCTTTGCTGGGCGTGCCCTTCTGTGGCTCGCGGCGGACGTTCGCGTCGCGGGGCAGGCCGGGCGACCCAGGCTGCTGGGAGCTGCGATGAGGTCGGTCGGACAAGCACCATCAAGTTCTACACCATCGACAGCAGCCGTACCGCGGAGGCAGACCCGAGCGCCGCGACCTTCATCATGCGGTAGCTCGGTGGCGGCCCGCGTTCGGCACTGCCCCTAGGGATGGCGGACCTGCGATGATCCAGAAATGGACACTGGCAAGGAGTCCGAGGTGGTTCAGGTCTTCGTGACCTGGCTCCAGGGAAGGGGCTAGAGCGTCGACACCGCGGTCGCGTGGGCGATGTAGTCGCCAAGCGCGGAGCCGAACGATTGGTGGCAGAAGTGAAGGGCATCACATCATCTCCAGGGCTCGACATCACTCTCTACGGCCAGCTATTCCGGCGTATGACCGACCTGGATGGCACCTCGTACGCGGTCTCGTGCCAGAAAAGCTCGTCGCGGCTGCGTCCCGCGTCCCTGTCGCGGTGCGATCCCGAATCAACATCCGCCTGTTCGGGGTCCGCATGGGATGACGCCGTGCGGGAGCACTGACTCGCCCTTACGGACGTGTAAGCCAGGCCAGGCAACGCTGGTTAGCGCTGGGCGGCCGCCGCGGGCTTATAGCGCTGGATCTGGCCGCCGTGAATGGCGCCCAGGATAGTTGCGGCCCGGGCATGTTCCCCGCTTCGCACGCTAACGCTGGCGGGCGCCACCAGAAGGAAGTCGGGCAGCGGGGCGGTGGTTGGGGCCATGCCGATGATGTTGTTGAACCCATGACCGCCCAGGCTTCCCTCGAAGGGAACGTCGCCGAAGGTGAAGATCCCCCCGTCGGTGGCCACCAGCCAGTACCCCTTGCCGGTGGGGCTGGCGGCCATGCCGACTATGGGTTTGGTCAAGTGGATCTTGCTAGCGGAGCCGTGGAAGACGGCGTCGCCGAAGGCGAACACGCCGCCGTCGGAGGCCACCAGCCAGTACCCCTTGCCGTCGGGGGTGGCGGCCATGCCGACTATGGGTTTGGTCAAGTGGATCTTGCTAGCCGAGCCGTGGAAGACGGCGTCGCCGAAGGCGAACACGCCGCCGTCGGAGGCCACCAGCCAGTACCCCTTGCCGTCGGGGGTGGCGGCCATGCCGACTATGGGTTTGGTCAAGTGGATCTTGCTAGCCGAGCCGAAAAAGCCGGCGTCGCCGAAGGCGAACACGCCGCCGTCGGAGGCCACCAGCCAGTACCCTTCACTGTCGCCGTAAAGGAGGGGACTCGGGCGGGCGGCTATGCCGACTATGGGCTTGTTCAGCTGGATCTTGCTAGCGGAGCCAAAAAAGCGGACCGACCCTGCGCTGAACACCCCGCCGTCGGAGGCCGCCAGCCAAAAACCATTTCCGGCCGTGGTGCCGGCGATCCCGACGACCGGCTGGTTGAGAGCGAAGCCCTTGTTCTCAAGATCCTCCTGAATGGTCCCGAACGAAGTCCAAAAGCCGTTTGCGCCGGCCAAAAAGTAACCGGCGGCGCCAGTACCTGCCACATTCAGCTTGAACGTGCCCCCAGAGCTATCGGCAAACGTCATGGTGGTCGAACGTGCCCCGAAATGGGTGGGAAAGAAGAAGACCCCAAGCGTGCACATGGTATGGGCTGGGATCGCGACCGGGTTCACGTTCTGGTCCAGGCAACTCGTGGGATTGGGGCTGAACGCAGGCCCAGGCAGGAAGTCCAGCGACCCGCCAGAGTTGCCGCTGTTGTTCAAATCGAGACTAAGCGTCGAGGCCCCAGTGTTGGTCACCTGCACATCCTGCTCGTCGAACTGGCCGACCGGAACACTCCCGAAGTTGGACGGGCTGGTGGCGGTCAACAGCGAGGGCGCCGCCCCAGCAGCTGGCGCCAGCGCGACCACGGGAACCAGACCCACCACCAATACCGCAATACAGCTAGAGACGCGCCCGAGCCATCGTCCGCGCCCCCTTGACCTCGCCGCCGCCGGAGACGTGGATACCGCAGGCATCGTCATAGATTTCCCCTCTCGCTGATCCACAGGCGGACGCGCCCCACAACCTCACCGCTATCGCGACCTACCCCAGCAAGTCTTGAACAGCATCGCCATCCTCAACTCACGCCAGTTAGTCATGCTCCCTTGCGCTAGTTAGTTAGGTCCAACCTCCCCTACCCATCGGCGCTAACCGGGCGGAACAGGTATCGCAGCATCGATCTGAACGTTTTCCGTCCGGCTCGGCGAGCTCATTCGCTACTGGCGCGAGTATGAACCCAACCTATCGAGATGTAAAGGGCCCCGAGTTGACCCATTGAAAAGCTCCGCGTAATGGGTGTTGAGGCCTAAGTATGTGAAAGGTCTGCTAACTAGCAGCCTCGGGCGTGTGGATGACGAGGGAACGCCGAACATCCTGATCTGCGCTCCGACCGTCCTGCTGCCAGGCATCCTCGGACCCGACCAGATCGACGGCTATGGAACTTCGCTCAGCTAACGGTTGCGGCGCAGATCCTGCGCCCCGAACGTCGGACCGCCGATAACGCCACGAAGTCCACCTTGGCGTAGAGGGCGGTTACCTGGGTGCTGCGCGGTCGGAGCACCCGGGCGACCTCCTCCAGTGAGGCACCGGCCCGCAACATGGCCGTCGCCGCGCTGTGGCGAAGCCGATGCGCGCCCACCGGTGCGATCCCCGCCTGGTTCACGGCCAGCCAGATAGTGGAATACGACAACCCCCTCCACGGCCGGTGCGCCGCCACGAACAGCGCTCGCTCCGCTGCGGGCGGCCGCCCATGCTCCAAGTAGGCGGCCAGCGCCTCGCCCACGTCGACAGGAAGCGGCAAGCGTACCTTCGGTGCTCCCCGCTGCCGTCGAGGACGAGCGCCGACCAGTCGATCGGGCGCACCTTGCAGCCTGGCGGCCCCGAGATTCTGCATCGCAGTTCTGGGCGCCCTGAGCTCTACGTCGGAGAAACGTCACGTCTGGATGTGGCCAGGCCCCACT
The DNA here is from genome assembly GCA_963783945.1 of uncultured Actinomycetota bacterium. Classification (GTDB taxonomy): domain Bacteria; phylum Actinomycetota; class Acidimicrobiia; order Acidimicrobiales; family Palsa-688; genus CAWAPS01. The sequence continues at coordinate 566,798 of CAWAPS010000032.1, read as the reverse complement.
CCCGCCAGCCCCCGAGCTTGACCCCCGGCCGTGACCCTCCAGGAGGCCTCACGCGCCAGATCATGGGCGGAACTGTGACAGTCTGAGTCACGATGAGAGCCGTCGAGCTCGTCTTCGCCATCGGCTGGGGGACGTTCTGGCTGTACTGGCTCGTGGCGGCCTTCTTTATCAAGAGGCTTCGCGTCTCGTGGTCGCGCGAGTTCCGTATCCGGGCGGCGATTGTCGTCCTGGTGATCATCTTGGTTCGCCTGGGGGCCTTCCGGGACTACGGCGTCAACACGGATCCGTGGCGCGCTGGCCTCGGGCTCGTCCTGTTCGCTATGGGGTTGGGATTCGCGGTGTGGGCCCGGTTGCACATCGGGCGCAACTGGGGCACCCCGATGGCACAGAAGGATGAGCCAGAGTTGGTGACCAGCGGCCCCTACCGCCTGGTCCGCCACCCGATCTACTCGGGCGTGCTGGTCGCAGGTGCCGGCACCGCGGTAGCGCTGAGTTGGAAATGGCTGATCGTCGTCGCCGTGGCCGGCGTCTACTTCGCCTACAGCGCGACCGTCGAGGAGCGCTACCTGACCACGCAGTTCCCTGACGCCTACCCGACGTACCAGCGCAGGACCAAGATGCTCTTGCCGTTCATCTTCTGATGGGACAATAGGTCGGCCGCTGAGGGCCGATGACGACCTTCTGCAGACCGGCAGTGGCACCGGCTGAACCCTCGTCGCCACTTAGCGGACGTCCCCGCCCATCAACCTGCGCGGGCCAGCGACGGTAGCTTGGCTGCCCGTTAACGTGTCTGCATAACGACGCGGCTGGAGAAACCCGCAAGGCACGCGAAATCGGCGATAGGTACCTTTTGCCCAAACTAAGTCCGGTGGCCGCGGCCACGCCATAACCGCCTCGGCCCCGGCGGTCGGGGATGTTCCACCTCTGGACTTTGGAGACATTTTTGGGTGATGCTTCGGGGCAGTATCTCTCCAGCAGTAGGGAGCTGCTTGATCGCTACGCGACTCGGCCATCCACGCCTCGGAGGTCGTCTTCGCAGTCAACGAGGCGCTCGACGAGATCGAATCCTGCCGTTCGGAGTACTGGCGCCAACTGCTCGCCCTGTTTGCCGCCGAGTTCTAGGACCAGAGAACCACCCATATGGAGCAAGCGAGTGCTTGACACAATCGTTTGCTCCAGTAACTTGATGCCGGTCATTCGACTGTCGAAAGCCACGCGTCGCTCGTACCGGCGTGCATCGCCGGGTAAGAAGATGATCTCATCGATTGGGACGCAAGGGACCACGGCGACCACGACGTCGAACTTGGCGATCAGATCGGTCGGTCGGATCCCCGAGGCGGCCATCGTAAGCCTCGACGTCGTTCCTCGCTGCGCGGCGACAGGCGCTGGCGTCGATATCGGTTGCCTCGTCGCGAGCGTCGGGCTGCGTTGCGCATGGCTACAGCGACGGCGCCCGAGCCGGTGCACGGATCGGCTGCCTGCCGCCTTTGGGCAGGAGGTCGACCCCCACTCCACCTCCCGGTTTCGGCTGCCAGCCTCTATCAAGGTGGCGATTCGTCGCTGACTACATGTGGCGATTCGTCGCTCACCACAACGATCAGGTCGAGCTCCACTGGCACGAGACTTCCCCGAGTGGGCGTCGCTCGCCCTGTTCGCTATGCACTTGCACAAGAACACGAAGTGAATGCATAGTGTCCGTCACGATGGCTAGCAAGGGTCGAGCTCGGTGGTTGTTCGTCGGCTCCGAACCCGCCGGCGGATCAACCGACGATCGCAACCCAACGAAGGAGTGATCATGGCCGAGGACGCTGGACACGTGCCGGACGCCGCTGAGCTCGCTCTGCTTGCTGCGGCCCAGTTCGTGGTCATCGAGGCGGTGGCGCGGCTCGACGCCGGGGACATCGAAGGCGCACTCGAGCTCTACACGGATGATTTCCTGCTTGAGGGCGCGAACGGAACAGTCGCGAGAGGAAAGGAAGCGCTTCGGGACTCGATCATGCGCAACTCAGCAGCAGGTTTGGGGCGACGGGCCTGCCACGTGGTGAGCAACGTCCGGGCCTTCGCCGACGGCGACGCGGTAATTGTCGACACCACGCAGGTTTCGTACCTGCTCGAGAGCCCAGCCCCATACCGCGCGAACTCGATCCACAACGTGCGCTATTTCGTGCAGGTCTCGTCCGCGGGCAACGTTCGGATCGTCGGGGAGCAAGTCCCGACATACCAACTGAAATACGCCTGAGCGCGCTTGAGAGCAGTGATCGAGGAGGGAAATCGACGGTTCCCGGTCGCTGTGCTCTGCAGTCGCCCCGGACCTTGCGTGGGCCCAGCAGCGTAGATGGGTGAGTCGACCGCCGCTCGCGGTCAGCACCGGCGCAGGGTCGTGAATCGCCAAGGCAACGACGAGGGTGCTCGTGGGTGAGGACGCCCGGGCGCCCGCCGCTGACATAAGCGGCGCCGAAAGGGAGTCCCAGGCCGAGCTCGACACGCGCCGTAAGCCCGGGGCATGGACGTCGACCTGCGCTGAAGGCTCCTCGGGACCAAGCACGCCATCTGTGCGATCCTCGAATCCGGCGGCGAGTCGATCATCACAGGTCGCGGCTCGCTGGACTCAACGCGGCGCTCGCCATGAGCGTGTACTCGGCGGCGCAGGGCGGTGTCATCGCGGTGACCACGGCTGCGGCGAGGGAGTACGGCAGCTCGGCATCCGCGCCAATGCGATCTGTCCCTGGCATGATCCCTACCGAGGGTCGCCTGGGCTCTTCCGTCACCCAGCACATCTCCGAACTCGCGCAGAAATTCCCGCGCGGGCGCATGGGCCGAACCTCACGAGGTGGTCCGGCTAGCGTCGTTCCTCGAGTCCAACCGGACGTCGTTTATCAGCGGGGCCATCATTCCGGTCGATCGCGCCTGCTCCTGCCTGCTTTTCTGAGGCGTGACTGATCCTCAACCCGACGAGGGCCGACCCTGACCACGGGGTTACAGGACCGCTGCTGCGCCGCGCGCTGTCAGGATGGGGCGTAGACGATGTGATCCTCGGTAATGGGTCCATCGAAGTAGACCCGTTCGCCGACCATCAGACCATCGCGGAATGGCAGGAGTGAGTATGTCGGGAGCCGGATGATCCCGCTCCGGGTCACGTCGATCGCTTCGGGCCGGTCGAACAATCCCAACGAATCAGACGACAGCTTCATGAGCGTCCAGCCCTCCAGCGCCATGGCGTCGTTGCCGAACAGAACGTGACTGCACTCGAATGACGTCTGCGCCGCGGCGCCGGCGCCGGCGGTCGCGAGGTAGTAGTCCCGCACCGCGGTTTGGCCGGAGAATTCGGTCCGCATCGGTGTCGGACCGAAGTACTGGTACTCGGGTTGTGGAACCAGCGTTCCCATCAGCGCGTCAATGTCGAACTCGACGAATTCGGAATGCCAATGGTCGACAAAGCAGCTCAGCATGCCGCGCCGGACCGGATCGTCGCTTTGGTCGAGAAGGGCGACCATGTCGGTCTCGACTTGGGTCACGCCGCGCCCAAACGCTGCGGTCACAGACGGCCAGGGCACCTCATCACTCACCGATTGTTCCCCTTTCAGGCGCCGAGCCGGTCGAGGATCTCGCTGGCACGTTCGAGGCTGCGCCGAGTGGCGGATCGATAGCCTTCCGCCTCGATCCGAGGGCCGATCAACTCGAGGTCGAACATACCCTCGTAACCGGCGTCCAGAATCATCGCCAGCAGACGCTCCAACGGCATGTCCCCGTCGCCGATAACAGACCGGTTGGGCGACCACGTGTCGCCGAACCTGACATCGTCGATTTGGACCAGCGCGACCCGGTCGATGTTCTCCCGCACGCGCTTTTCGAGCTCGGGCTCATGCCAGCAACACTCCAACTCCAGCACCACACCCGACCCGATCGCACGGGCGACGGTCAACGCGTCACGAAACGTGTACAGGAAACTGATATCGAGCCGCAACGAGTTCGTCGGCTGGATCGCAAACACCATACCCAGTTCACCGGCCCGCGCCACCACCGGCGCGATCCGCTCGCCGAAGTCGTCGGCGGCCTCCTCCCATGTTCGCGAACCGATGCTCCCCGAAGATCCGAGCCACACCACGTCCGCGCCCATCGCCGCTCCGAACTCAAGACACTCGAACGCGGTGCGCTGCGAGCACACGACGTTCGACACCCGAAATCCACTCCCGGCCACCAGCGCGGTGTCCCAACCGATCGGCTCGAGCTGGGTGAAGACCATCCCGACGTTCTCGACTCCGAGCTCCCTCCAGAACCCGACCTCGTCCACGAACGGGATCAACCCCGAACACACCTCGCAAACGGAGATCCGTGGATGCCATGCCAAGACCACACCTCCCCTCGAGCGCGGCCCGCGCTCCGTATGCTATGCGGTTGGACATTAAAACTGCACCCAGAGAGGCAGCCCGCTTCGGATGGACGGCAGGCATCAGGGGAGATCTGCGATCTGGGCGCCATCCGAATCATGGCTCGAAGATCAACTCGATTTCGTGCCCGTCGGGGTCGATGACGTCGATGGAGAACTCGCCGGGCCGATAGGGGTTCTCGTTGATCGCAGTGTGCGGGAAACCAATCGCGTCGAGGTGCTCGACCCACCCGTCAGCACATCCATGCTCCCCAGAGCGATCGCCAGGTGGCCGAACCCTTCGTGCACATCGGCTGGGTCGGTCTTCGTGAGGCCGAGCCTGAACGCGTCGCTCTCTGGAGCAAGCTGAGCGCGTCTACCGGGCCCGGCTTTGACCTGCATAAAAGCCCACGACCGTCGCATACCAGGCAATACTGACATCGATGTCCGAGGCGTGGAACTCGACGTGGGAGACGCCGGTGACGGCCAGACGTCGATGATCCGAACGTTTTGCTCCACTACGATAATGCTAGACGGTCGCTCAGCATTCAGCAAATCCGGAGCGGCATGTCATTACCAAGAGCCTGGACATCAGCGCGCCGGCCGCCTTGATTCCAGCCAAACGATGTAGTCGGAGCGACGACGGAGCCAAATCGCAGCTGGGTCAGCGCCGCCGCTGCGAGACTCTCGCCGCTCCGGATTGGCCGGCATGACAGTTGTCGTTCCCGAGATCGGCCTGCATGTGCCAACCTGACGCAGACGCCGCTTCCAGAGTTGTTAATCGACGTCGCCGAACGCACGGTCTTCCGACGCATCACTCTACGGCCCCACGCTGGGGTCAAGCCTGATAGGCCAGCTGGACCGCCAGCGGGGTCCAACGTCGCTTGCTGACGCCGGCGTCGAGATGACCATGATCGTCACCCACATCACCGCGCTACCCGGCAAAGGAGGGGAGAGTGAAATGCGCGCTACGAGATCGCCGTGCCGAGAGAGGGTGACGTTACGCATCGGAACGAACTGCCATCGGAGTCCCGGGGCTTGGCACCCTGCGGTGGCCGCATGGCAGGACGGCGTGTTCTCGTCGTAGGTGCCGGCCAGACCGGTGTCGGCTTACCCGAACAGCCGATAGGCAACGGGGGGGCCCCTCGGCGTCCTCCTCGGCCGCTGAGGGTGCCCACGTCGTTGCTGCCGGTCGTGATGAGCCCGGTGTCGATGGGACGGTCGAGCTGTTCCGGCGCGACGTCGGAAGGGCGACCACGGTCGTGGCCGACGTGGCCGAGTCAGCCCGCGTCGAGCGAATGGTGGCCAAGTCGTTTGAGTTGCTCGGTGGTGTCGACCGGATCGTCTAGAGCGTCGGCGTCCACGGCGCTAAAGGGTGGGATGCGAGCACACCGGAGTCGTGGGACACCACGATGGACGTGAACCTCCGGGGCGCCATGCTGACGATACGGGCGGGCTTGTCAGTCGTAGAGACCATGTCCTCGGTAGTGTTCATTTCCGCGATCGCCGCAATGCGACCGACTGGTCCGCCGCTCGCGTACGAGGCGTCGCAAGCCGCACTCTCCGCGGTTATGGCCGCGACGGCCACCGAGGGAAGGAGCGGGCGATCCGCGTCAATCCCAATCCGGGAGCCGTCGACGACTCAAGCACCCTCGACGCGCATGATGGCGCGGCCGAACCGAAGGACTTCGTCGTTTGGCGGATCTACAGCTCGATGAGTTCTAGCATCGGTCATTCTGTCCCGGGAACGCGGCGGCCGTTGGATCAAGGTGGGGGTCGAGTTCGAGGCCGAAGCTGTTGAACGCCATGGCGAGACAGGCATACGTCCCGATGACGAACGTGATCTCCATCATCTGCTGATCGTTGAAGTGTTCGGCCAGCATCGACCACGTGGCATCGTTGACGCAGTATTGATCGAGCATCTCGTCCGTGGCAGCGAGAAGAACGCCTTCGATGGGGGTCCACACGTCGGAATCGGCGCCTCGAGCGATCGCGGCCATCTCGTCGGGCTTGATACCCACTTGTCTTGCCAACTGTACTGCTGTAGCCACTCGTACAGCGCTCGGGTTCGCCAACACACCCGGAGGATCACTAGCTCCCTGAGCCGTGGATCGACGGTCGACGCTCGCAGTAGCACGTCGGTGTATACCAACCAGTTGCCAGTGAGGCCCGGGTGCATCATGAGCAGCCGGAGGACGTTCGGTAACCGGGGTGCGTCGGGACCGACCGAAAGATAGGTATCGGCAGACTCGCCGAGGCCTTCTCGCAGGACGGCCCACTGTTCGTCGTCCAACTTGTCGACCGTCGGAAGTTTGAACCGCGGGCTGATATCCACCGGGGCGATTTGCTGGGGTCTGCTCAGCGTGACGCGGGTCGGCACCGCCTGACCGATGGTCGACGCGAGATCGGGATCGAGTTGAAGACCCAGACTGTTGAGGGCCATCGCAAGGAAAGCGTAGGTCCCGATGACAAACGCGATCTCGATCAACTGTCGATCGTCGAAGTGCTCTGTCAGCCGCGACCACGTGACGTCGTCGATGTAGTACCAGTCCAGCATCTGGTCAGCTGCCGAGAGAAGCGCCGACTCTACTGACGACCACGCTCCATCGGAAGGTCCTCTCGAGACCGCCTCCAACTGCTCTTCGGTGATGCCGTACTGCATTGCCGTCTTCGAGTGAAAGATCCACTCGTACACTCCGGCGGTCCGCCAATTAACGCGCAGGATCAGCAACTCGCGCTGTCGAGGCGTGATGCTCGGATTGGCGAACATGGCCTTGTGGTACGCGAGAACGCGCCGCCGAGGCTCGGGTGCTTCATCATCAGGCCTACTGAGTTGGGCAAAGCGGGCGAGTCGGGCGCGCCCGAAAGGTAGCGGTCCGCCGACACCATGACCTTGCGAAGAACAGCACGTATCTCGTCGCCGAACTCATCCTGTGGAACGGGAGCGACGCGAGGCGACGCCGGGCTCACGGAGCTGCCTCCCACTTTCCACTGGCCAGCGGCACCATGACGCGCCTGCCTCGCTCGATGCAGAGAAACGAACATATGGCTCGAGCCAGTCTCGCCGTGCGCATAGCTCGTTTACTACTCAGGACCCCGAAAGCTACGGTCACATCATCCCCGCCGCCCCGTTGGCTCGACCCCTATGTCGCTGCGGCTACGCTATAGGCCTCACATTCAGGGCGGCAAGCGGAGTTCAACGGCATTTCGGCGTGTATTAGGTCTGTTCAGATGCTGTCTAGGTGATGAGGTCGGGGAACGAGTGATGAGGTCGGGAACGTGAGGGCTTACCGCACCTGCCCGTCCAGAGTTTAAAACGGGGATCACGATTGGCGAGGGGGGGGTGCGGTCGAGGAACGGTCTCGACAACGCTCTGATCGCCGCTGACCGTCCCAAACTCTTAAGCGTGCAACCAGTTGCCCTGTCTGAGGTCATAGCCCCGGACAGCTGGCACTCATTTTACGATCGCTCTCTAGCTTGGTGCACTGTGGCTACCCCAAACATTACGATCTGGTCAGCGTCCGGTCGCCGAAGCGCGCAGGATCACGGCCAGGATCCGGGCCTGGATCTCGTGACGGGTTGTGGTCGCCCGATGGCTGATTCGGTTGTGATGCGCCGCTTATGGTTCGGCTGGTTGTGCGATAGTCAGAGCCGGCCGTTGAGGGGAGGGCGAGCGTGCGGGGTCAGAGGGTTCTGGTCACGGGAGCGGGAGGCCTGATCGGTTTGCCGCTGGTCGAGCACCTCGCGCCGGACAACGAGGTGTGGGGTATCTCCCGGTTCTCAGACGCGGTGTCGCGCGAAAGGGTCGAAGCCGCCGGGGCAACGACCCGTGCCGTCGACATCGCCAGTGGCGAGTTCGGAGACCTGCCCGAGGACTTCGACCACGTGATCCACCTTGCCACCTACCGCGGCGACAGTAGGGACTTCGACGCCGCGCTGCGGACCGACGCCGAGGGCACGGCCTTGCTGATGCGGCACTGCCGGAACGCCCGCTCCGTACTGGTCATGTCCGCCGTTGCCGTCTACCGACGGTCCGAGGATCCCTCGCACGTCTACGTCGAGGACGATCCCCTCGGTGAGGGCCTCGTCCCCACCTTGCCCGCCTACTCGGTCTCCAAGATCGCCCAGGAGGCAGTGGCCCGTTCCTGCGCCCGGCTCTATGACCTGCCGGTGGTCATCGCCCGCATGAACAGCGCTTACGGACCTCGCGGCGGTCTCGTCACGCGGCACCTGGACGCGATCGTGAACGATCAGCCGTTGCGGATCGGCCCGCCCGGCACGAAGGTCAACACCATCCACAACCACGACATCAATGTCCAGGCCGAACGGCTGCTCGCCGCGGCGAGCGTGCCGGCGACGATCGTGAATTGGGTAGGCGACGACGTCGTCGGCCCCGAGGACTGGTGCGCCTACTTCGCCGAGCTCACCAGCAAGGACATCGACCTCGCCGCTGCCACCAGCGGCGGCGGCTACCCGGGCGCTATCTGTGACAACACCAAGCGGCTGTCCATCACCGGGCCCTGCGAGGTCTCCTGGCGCGACGGCATGCGGGCCCTCGTCGAGACGTGCTATCCCGGCGCCACGCGAGCCGACGGCTGATGGGGCTCGAAGATCAGCTCGATCTCGTGCCCGTCGGGGTCAAAGACGTCGATGGAGAACACGCCCGGCCGGTAGGGGTTCTCCTTGATCCGGGTGTGTGGGACGCCGACGGCGTCGAGGTGCGCGACCCATCCGGTGAGAGCGTCCATGCTCTCGACCGAGATCGCCAGGTGGCGGAACATGCCCTGTCCTTCGGCCGGGCGCTTCTCGGTGAGGCCCAGGCGGAACCCGCCGGCCGCGGGTGTGAGCTCCAGGGATCGACGGTCGGGGAGCCGCCTCGGGATCTCGACCAACCCGACGACCTGCTGGTACCAGGCCGAGCTCGTTTCGAGATCTGAGACGAGGAACTCGATGTGGGAGATGCCGGTGATGGCGAGAGGTTTCATCGTGTCGAGGGTGGGTTCCATGTCGTGTCCTTCTTTCTGTCGGGGTTCCGGGGCTACGCCTTGGCGGCGAAGAGGCGGTCCATCACCTCGACGCAGGCCAAGCCGTCGGTGAACGTGGGTATGCCGTCGAGGGGGCCGTCGCGCACGGCGTCTCGGACGGCGGCGGCGAACGCATGCTGCGGGGCGAACGGATCGTAGATATCACTGTCGGGGACGAACATATCGGTCGCGCGTTGACCGTCGTGCAGCACGATGCGCTCGCCGACCACCTCGAGGGCGCCGGTCGAACCGGTTAGGACGATCCTGGGCGGCAGGGTCACTGAGGCGGCCGAGCTGCTGTCGATCACCAACGTCACGGCGCGCTCTGTGCGCAGGTTGGCGACAAAGCCATCGTCTGCGGTGCAGGGTTCGGTGATCCCGCCAATGCCTGGACGTTCGGTGACGGCTGTGCGCAACTGACCCGACACCTCGATGATCTCACCGAAGGTCCATCGCGCGAAGTCGATGAGGTGCGATCCCGCCGCCCGCAACCACCCCCCGGCCTGTCTCTCGTCGAAGATCCAGCCGGAGGATCGTAGGGGCACCCGTGTCCACGCGAGCAGCATCGTCCAGTTGACGTGCTCGGGTTCACCGATTACACCGTCGCTGACCAGTTGGTGGAGTCGCCGACGGCTCTCGTCATAACGGTGCTCGAAGTTGAGCAACGCCGGCACCCCGGCCTCCTCGGCCATCACACACATGTATCTGGCCTCCTCGGTGTTCCGGCCGAAGGGCTTGTCGCACAACACCGCATGACCCCCCTCCATCGCCATCCGGACGTGTTCGAGGTGCAGGAACGGCGGGGAGTGCACCGAGATGAGGTCGACGTCGTTCCGCGCGCACAGGGCTGCGACGGCGGCCTCGTCCCGGGGGGACACCACATCGACCACCTCGCAGCCCTCGGTCCCGTGAAACGCCGGCGCCACGACGCGCGCACCCCAGCCTCGCCCGATGATCCCTACGCGCATAGCCCCTCCCAGGTCGTTCGATGCATCACCATGTCGCCGGCCACGACCGCGCCGGGCCACCAACCGCGCCGCCGCCTCGTCGATTGGGAGGCTGTTGAGATCGGCATTGAGGACCTCGATGTCTAGAGCCGCTCCCGGGCTGTTCTCGAACGCGGCACGTATGAGGTCTCGCAGTGGCAGGCGAGCCTCGCCGGGCAGGCATCGACCCTGGAAGGGCACGTGCGGCGACCCGCTCCGGGGCGGGATCCGATCGCTGATCTGGACCCCGGTGATGGCGTCGGGCGGTAGCCGGGGCACGTCCTCGACCGTGCCGTCGGACCGATCCAGCTGGAATACGTCGAGCGAGCCCGCAGTTTTGCTCGCCGTACGCCTGGATGACCGCATGTGTCACGGGAAGGGTCGGCAGGCCGGTGCCGGGAATGAACTCGAGCGCGATGGTCAGCCCAAGCTCTCGCGCCCGGCGGCAGATGCCGGCTAGCTCCTTGGCCGTGTCATGTTCGCCACCGCTGATGTCCCCAACGACGACACACGCACGCTCGCGCACAAACACCTTCGCCGATGCCTTGCCCAGGCCGGACCCGGCACCCGTGATGAGCGCCGCCTTGCCCTCGAACTCTCCCATTCGTCCCTCGTCGTGTCAGTCGTTGGTCGTGTGACCGCGTGGCCCGCCGAAACCGGCTAAGGCCAGGAAGTCCCGCTCCGCCTCGTCGATCCACCCCTCGACGAACTGAACCATTTCCTCATGACCCGACGTGATGCCGAGCGCCTCCTCGATGGCGATGGCCTGGCTCACGCCGGACATCGCCAGCAGCACCACGACGGGCGGGCACACCTCCGGCGAGACACCACGGTCGCGCAGGATGGTCGCGATGGCGTCGAGCTGCAGCTCTCGGAAGCGCTCGGCGGTCCGTGCGATCTCGTCCCGGATCGCCTTGCGATGGTTCGCCAACGCCACGAACTCCAGGCTGAACGCAGGTCCGAACCGATCGACACCGAAACGCCACACCGTTCGCAGCGACGGGTGCACCTCCATGGCCGTGCGCAACCGCTCGAACCCCTCCTCGGCTCGACGTCGGTAGACCTCGAGGTAGAGGTCGTCCATGGAACCGAAGTGGTAGTGCACAAGCTGGGCCTTCACCCCAGCCTCGGCGGCCACCCGCCGCGACGTGACCGCGGCGTAGCCCTCCCGGAGTAGGAGTCGTTCCGCCGCGTCGAGGAGACGCGTTCGCGTCGTCGGCACCGTGGCCGGCCGGCTTACCGATGGCACGGACCCATACTAGGCGATCGCACGGAGATCTTGTGCAACCGCCAAAGGGCTCGCTAGGGTGCCTTGTCGGGAGGGTCCCATGAGCGAGCAGGTGCGTGACTTCTTCAGCGATCCGTCGGTCGTAGAGGATCCGTTCTATTACTACGAGCTCGTCCGCGCCCAAGGACTCGTGTGGCGTGAGCCGCATCATGGGTGCTTCGTGGTCACCGGGTACGACGAGATCACTGCGGTGCTGCGCGACACCGGCACGTTCTCCTCGTGCAACGCCTTCGGCGGCCCCTTTCCCGGCCTGCCCGAGCAACCCGACGGGGACGACGCATCGGCCCTCATCGAGCGGCACCGGGAGACCTTCCCGAGCAGCGAGTCCCTGATCACCTTCGACCCACCAAAGCACACGGACCACCGTGGGTTGATGATGCGGCTGCTGACGCCGAGGCGGCTCCAGGAGAACGAAGCGTTCATGTTGGGCCTCGCGGATCGGCAGATCGACGCCCTCGCTGAGAAGGGCCGCTGCGAGTTCCTCGCCGAATACGCGAATCCGGTGGCGATGCTCGTGATCGCCGACCTGCTCGGCGTGCCGGAGGCGGACCAGGCAGAGCTGCGGCGGCGGATGGTGGAGCGAGGCCCGGCCGGGGCCGTGGGAGGAGCGTCGCAACAAGCGCCACAGGTCATTCTCGAGGACGCCTTCATCCGCTACATCGAGGAACGGCGCCGAGAGCCACGCGACGACGTCCTCACGAAGATGGCGCTCGGCGCGTTCGCCGACGGGTCGATGCCCGAAGTCATCGAGGTGGTGCGGGTCGCCACCATCCTCTTCGCCGGCGGGCAGGGCACCGCGGCGCGGTTCCTCGGCAACGCCCTTAAGCTGCTCGCCGAGAAGCCTGAGCTGCAAGACCGCCTCCGGCACCAGCCCGGGCAGATCACCGAGTTCATCGAGGAGATGCTCCGTTTCGACAGCCCGGTGAAGACCAACTTCCGCACGGCGCGGAAGACGACCTCGCTCGCCGGCGTCGAGATCCCTGCCGGCAGCAGCCTGATGATGCTCCTGCCGGCCGCCGACCGGGACGGTCGCCGCTTCGAGTGCCCCGAGGACTTCCGCGTCGACCGGGCCAATGCCCGCGAGCACCTGGCGTTCGGTCGCGGCGTCCACTCCTGCCCGGGCGCGCCGCTCGTGCGCCACGAGGGGCGGATCACCGTCGAACGCATGCTCGCCCGACTCCGCGACATCCGACTTGCCGAGGCGCACCACGGTCCTCCGGGTGCCCGACGATTCGAGCACACGCCGACCTACATCCTGCGCGGGGTTGAGGCCCTGCACCTCGAGTTCGAGCACCCCTGAACCGGCAGCTTCTCCGAGATCTCTTCGACATGACGGGGCGCGTCGCGCTGGTCACCGGGGCCACCCGGGGCATCGGACTGGCGCTCGCCGAGGGCTACGTGTGCGCAGGCGCCAAGGTCGCCGTGGTGAGCCGGGACGAGCAGGCCTGCAAGGAGACCGCCAAGCACCTGCAGGATCTCGGCGGGGACGCCATTGGGCCCTGGAGCGCCACGCCAGCCTGGTCGAGGGCGTACCGCTCAAGCGAGCAGGACAGCCCGAAGAGATCGCTGAGCTCGCGTGCTTCCTTGCCTCCGACCGGGCCTCGTTCATCACCGGCGCCATCATCCCGATCGACGGCGGGCAGTCGGCGGTCCTCGCATGACTTGCTATCTCAGAACACCTGACCTGGCGTCGGCAGGAGCGAGAGGGTCCTTAGGTCGCTGGTTCGGAGCCACGGGCTGTGAGCGGGTTCGGTTGGCTCGAGCGCGGCCCGGTGTAGCCGAAGTCGAGGGTCCGAGACGGGCGTCCGCCCGGTCGGAGAGGATCATCACGCGGGCGAGCCAGATCGTCAGGCGATCGGAGGAGGGACATCGTGAAGAGTATCTCGTCCGACGGTCGCTCGGATGGGCGGCGAGTCTTGCTAGGCGAGGCGCTCGAGAGGCGGTGGTGGGTTTCGGCTATGGAACTCTGTTGATTTGTGTTCCGGGCCACTTGGCCTTCTACGAGGGCGAGAAACCCGGTCGGCGCATGATCCTTCATCGCCACCAGCCGTCTCCATGAGCTGACCACTTTCGTCGTCCAACAACTTCAGGCTGGTGACCCCACGCACGTGAGCCCGCAGCGATGAGATTCCGGAGGCCAAGTCGTCTGACCAGCAGCAGCTTCAGCGTGTGGAGAGGAGACGGGATGAGCGGTGTGCGTGTACTGGTAGGCACCCGGAAGGGCGCCTTCGTGTTGACCTCCGACGCCAGACGCCAGGCCTGGGACGTGAACGGGTCCACTGTTTGCGGGCTGGGAGATCTACCACGTCAAGGGCTCCCCGGCGGACCCCGACCGGCTGTACGCGTCGCAGTCCACGGGCTGGTTCGGGCAGCTGATCCAACGTTCCGACGACGGCGGCGCCATCTGGGAGACGGTCGGGAACCAGTTTCCCTACGACGGCGTGCCGGGCACGCACCAGTGGTACGACGGCACCCCGCATCCGTGGGAGTTCGCCCGGGTCTGGCATCTCGAACCGTCCCTCACCGATCCCGACACCGTCCTCGCCGGCGTCGAGGACGCCGCCTTGTTCCGATCGACCGACGCCGGGGCGAGCTGGCACGAGCTGTCAGGTCTGCGAGGTCACGGTTCGGGGCCCGTCATGGCAGCCCGGCGCCGGCGGTATGTGCTTGCACACCGTGATCGTCGACCCCACCAACGCTCAGCGCATCTTCGTGGCGATATCGGCCGCGGGGGTGTTCCGCAGCGACGACGGCGGCGAGACATGGCGGCCCGCGAACCGCGGCCTGCACTCCGAGGGCATCCCCGACGACGACGCCGAAGTCGGCCACTGCGTACATCGCCTGGCCATGCACCCGTCGCGCCCCGACGTGCTGTACATGCAGAAACACTGGGACGTGATGCGCAGCGACGACGCCGGGGACTCCTGGCAGGAGATCAGCGGTGACCTGCCGACCGACTTCGGGTTTGCCATCGACGTCCACGCCCACGAGCCCGACACCGTCTATGTCGTGCCGATCAAGAGCGACTCAGAGCATTTCCCCCCCGACGGCAAGCTGCGGGTGTATCGCAGCCGGACCGGCGGCCACGAATGGGAACCGCTCACCAACGGACTTCCGCAGGCCCACTGCTACGTCAACGTCCTTCGCGACGCCATGGCCGTCGACTCGCTCGATACGTGCGGCGTGTACTTCGGAACCACCGGCGGGCAGGTCTACGCCTCGGCCGACGCCGGCGATACCTGGGCGCCGATCGTGCGAGATCTGCCTGCGGTGCTATCGGTCGAGGTTCAGACGCTGCCATGATCCGCGTCGTGCTCCCCGCTCACCTCCAGACGCTTGCGCACATCGAGCGCGAGGTGGAACTGGAGATCGTCGGCCCACCCACCCAACGATCGGTCATCGACGCCCTCGAGGCCCGCTACCCGGCCCTCCAAGGGACCATCCGAGACCCGGCAACCGACAAGCGCCGCCCGTTCGTGCGCTTCTTCGCCTGCGAGAACGACCTGTCACACGAATCCCCAGACCAGCCGCTGCCCGACGCGGTGGCAGGCGGGACCGAGCCCTTCTTCATCGTCGGCGCCATGGCCGGCGGATGACACGACCTCTTCGGAGCCGCGCCGGATGAAGCGTTCCTCAGCTGACAGCCTGCGATCCCATCTTCACCGGATGGCAATTTCCGCAGGGGTGCCCCTTAACGTGATCCTGCCCGCCGCTCGCGCTTCGGTCCGTGGCCGCCGCGGATCGGTGTGGCAGCGCCAAGCGGGTCGTGCCCCGTTTGGCGAGACGCCGGCGCTGGCGGGACGCCGGCGTCGCTCCGCGGTCGTCAGCCCCGCTCGGCGAGGTAGGCGTAGCGCACGCCAATGGCAGCGACGATGCCTCCGAGCACCCGTCGGATCGTCTCTTCTGGTAGTTGGGGTTGGAGGCGCGCTCCGCAATACCCGCCGATGAGACCACCGACGCCGAGGGCGACGCCGATCCCCCAGTCGGGAGCGACCGAACCGCCGTGAAGCCCGGCCAGAACGACGAAGGTAGCGACGCCAGCTACGGAGGTGGCCAGTGTGGAGGCGAGGGTAGCCGGGGCGACGTCGGTAGGTGAGTGGCCCGCGCCGATGAGGATGGGGGCGAGGATCGATCCTCCGCCGATGCCGTAGATGCCGCCGACGCAACCGACGATGGCGGCGATGGGGACGAGCGGCAGTAGGGCGGCCGCGCCGCTCGGGTTGGCGGCGGTCCTTCGCACGATCAGGTAGGTGCCAAGAGGGATCAGGACGACGGCGATGATGGCGTCCGCGGCCTGGGGGCCTGGTAGGAGCTCAACCCGGATGACGGAGCCGGCGATCACCCCGGGCAGTGTCCCGAGGAGAAGTTGGCGGGTGAGAACGCCGCCGGTTTGGCCCTGGCGCCAGAAGCGGTAGAGCGCCCCGGGCGTGGCCACCACGTTGTAGAACAGGTTAGTGGGGGTGACCGCGGGAGACGGTGTGCCGAGAACGCTGACCTGGAACGGGAGGAGCAGCACCGCCCCGCTCACCCCGGCCGGGCTGGTGACGGTGGCGATGATCAGCGCAGCAACGAAGGCGACGGGGTAGGTCCAAGGGTCGCCGACCACCCTCAGACGGTAGCTACCCGTACGTCCCGGCCGCTGGTGCCGGGGCCCATCCGTCGACGACCCTTCGGATTCCGATCGGCGGCGTTGTCGAGAGGACTACCGTGAGCCCTGTGGTCGGTGACGATCCCACACTGTACGAGTGGGCAGGCGGGCCGGCCGCGTTCGACCGGATGATCAATGCTTTCTATGACCGGGTGGAAGCCGACGATCTTCTCTCGCCGTTCTTCCCCAGCGGAGTCCACGAGGATCACCGCCGCCACGTGGCGATGTGGTGGGGCGAGGTCTTCGGTGGTCCGGCGGCCTACACCGAGCAGCTCGGCGGCTATGAACGGGGATGCTGCACAAGCACGTCGGTCTGGGCATCACGAACGAGCAGCGGTTCCGGTTCGCGTCCCTGATGAACGTGGCCGCTGACGACGCCGAGATGCTTGCAGACCCCGAGTTCCGCTCCGCGCTCGTCGCCTATCTCGAATGGGGAACCCGGCTGGCGCTCGGCAACTCTCAACCTGGGGCGACGGTGGTAGCTCATGCGCCCGTGCCCCGGTGGGGCTGGGGCGAAGCTCCGCCATACAAGCCCTAGCTCTGGGCTATGCCATCCCGCGGTGGTACGTACCGGCGAGAGCGTGAATCCGCCGCCGGCTTGACGTAATCCAACAGCGTGCTCGTTCGCTTCGCCTTCATCGTCGCGAGGAGAACCACCGACAGGTTTGGCCTTGGAGCAGGGCATCGGCCCTCAGTGGGTCGCTTCGCGGCTGGTTGCGGGCTGGCCAGGCCCTCACAGGTTTGAGCGGGGCCTGGCCCTCCGCCGGCCACTGAGGCGGTCCGGGCCCTGGTACGAGCCAAGCTTGGTCAGATCGGCCGCCGCGTTCCCAGGTTCCGGCGCCGGGTGAATGCGTACCCGATCGGCGGGTAGCAGTCCACGCCGTCGCCGGGCACTACGCCACCGGCTGAGCCCTCCCACAAGCCCCCACGCCGGCGACCCCGTACCGCCCCGCCGTGTGGGCCGCCACCAAGCCGCCCTGTCCGCCTCGACACCGCCATCGCCACCATCACCCAAGACCTCGACGCCGCCCAAGCGAAATGGACCGCCGCCCCCACTGGCCCCAGCGTCAGCCGTCCGCCGCCGTCACCCTGGCGGTACCGCGGCCGAACCCGCCGACGGACTCACAGGCAACCGCCATAACTCAGCCGGTGCGCCCTCCAACACCAGCACCCCCACCATCTAACGAACCTCGTTCTCCGACGATCTCATTGTCAGCAGCCTGGAGAAAGCGGCAAGCCGGGCAGACCTGCGCCTGCCTGGCTCGCCGGCGACAGCACCTGACGAGCCATCGCAACGTCACCGCAACAAGCAAGCCGCGCTTCAGCCAGTGAGAACTCGGTCGGGGCGGATAGGTAGATGACGCTGGCGAAGCCCAGTGGCGTGATAGACGGCGTTGGCGATGGCCGCTGCAGTGCCGACGATGCCGATTTCTCCGATGCCCTTGACGCCGAGCGGGTTCAGCTGATCGTCGTGCTCGTCGATCCAGCTGACGTCGATGCTATGAACATCGGCGTTGGCGGCAATGTGGTATCCGGCGAAGTCATGGTTGAGGTAGTCCCCGAACTGGGCGTCCATCAGCGACTCCTCGAAGAGCGCCATCGACAGTCCCATCGTCATCCCGCCGACCAGTTGGGAGCGAGCAGTCTTGGCGTTGATAATCCGGCCCGCCGCGAACACACCCAGCAGCCGCGGGACCCGTATCTCGCCGGTGTCGACGTCCACTCGGACCTCGGCGAACTGGGCGCCGAAGGCGTGACGCACCAGGTCGGCCTGGGCTGCGACATCGTCGGCGGTATCGGCGTGAGCCACCAGCCCGCTGGCCGGGACATCGCCGACCTCGTCGATGGTGGCGCGCAGCTGCCGGCAAGCTTTGATCACCGCCCAGCTCCACGACGCCATCCCCATTGAGCCGCCCGCGATCATGGCGGGGCCGTAGTCGCTGTCGCCGATGCGGACGTCAACCAGTTCCAGGGGCACTCCGAGTTCGTCCGCGGCCACCTGGGTGAGCGCGGTGCGGGCGCCGGTGCCGATGTCGGCAGCGGTCACCCTGACCACGAATCGGCCGGCCTCGACTGCGACCGAGGCGGTCGAGGGCATGGTGCGCGCCGGGTAGGTTGAGGCGGCCACGCCGGTCCCGATCAGCCAGCGCCCGTCGCGGCGCACGCCAGGTCGCCGGTCTCGGCTGGCCCAGCCGAAGCGGGTCGCGCCCTCGCGCAGGCAGGCCACGAGGTTGCGGCTGCTGAAAGGGCGGCCGCCTTCGGGTTCGACAGTGGGCTCGTTGCGGACCCGCAGGTCGATCGGGTCCACGCCGCACGCCTCGGCCAGCTCGTCCATGGCCGACTCCAGGGCGAACGCCCCTGGCGCCTCACCAGGGGCGCGCATCCAGCGCGGCGTGGGCACGTCGAGAGCCACCAGCCGATGGCGGGTACGCAGATTCGGCGCCGCGTACATGACCCGCGAGATCACGGCGGTCTGCTCGGCGAACTCGTACACCGTGGAGGTCTGCTCGAACACCTGGTGGTCCAAGACGGCCAACCGTCCGCCCGGTTCGGCCCCCAGCCGAACCCGCTGGATGGTCGGGGTGCGGTAGCCGACAACCGAGAACAGCTGTTGACGACTGAGAGTGACCCGGACCGGACGGTCGAGCATTCGGGCCGCCATAGCCGCCAGCACCGTCTGCGGTCGGGTGCTGCCCTTGGACCCGAACCCCCCGCCGACATGCTCCGAAAGGACCCGTACGCAGCTGTCGTCGAGCCCGAAAAGCTGCACGAGGGCCTCATGGACCCGGGTGGCGCCTTGATTGGAGTCATAGACCGTGAGCCGATCGCCGTCCCAATAGGCGGTGGTGGCGTGGGGCTCCATCGGGTTGTTGTGCTCCGCTGGCGTCGAGTACGTCTGCTCGACCACGACCTCAGAGCGAGCCAAGCTGGCCTCGACGTCCCCGGTGAGCGTGTCGGTCGGGAAATTCGGGTTGACGTGATCGGGGGCGAACAGTCGTGGGTGGTCGGCTGACAAGAGCACATCGTGCGGCTCTGCCTGGTAGTGCACCGGCAGGGCGTCGGCCCCGGCGCGCGCCTGCTCGAGCGCGGTGGCGACGACCAGGGCCACAATCTGGCCCCGGTAGTGCACCTGCCGGTCCTGCAGCACGAGCAACTCGCCGTCGTCGACGACCTGCAACGGCACGGCGTTCTGGTGGGTGATTACCGCCAGTACCCCCGGCATGCCCAGTACCGCAGCCGCGTCGATGGAGTGGACCCGGCCGCGGGCGATCGTCGACTGCACCACCCAGCCATACGCCAGTCCGGCCAGGGCGAACTCGGCGGCGTAACGGGCCTGCCCGGTCACTTTGGCGACCCCCTCGATTCGGCTGACCGGCATGCCGACCGTAGCCGTGCGCGTCGTCACGAGACCTCCGAGAGTTCGCTCAGGGTGCGCACCATCAGGTTCCGCACCAACGGAATCTTGTAACGGTTGTCGCGCAGCGGTTGGGCCTCGGCTAACTCGGCTTCGGCCGCCTCTCCGAAGGCCTGCTCGGTGGCCGGCCGCCCCTGCAAAGCTTGCTCCGCCCGGTGGGCCCGCCACGGCACGGGGGCGACCGCGCCGAGGGCGATCCGGACGTCGCTCACGACGCCGCCAGCCACTTCGAGCGCGACGGCCACCGATCCGATCGCGAAGGCGTACGAGGCCCGCTCGCGGGCCTTGCGGTAACGGGAATTCGCCGCCAATGGCAAGGCTGGCAACTCGACGGCGGTGATAAGGGTGCCAGGCGCAAGGGTGGTCTCGTGCTGGGGCGCATCGCCCGGCAACCGGTAGAACTCTGACAGTGGGACCTGTCCCGGTCCCGCCGATCCGTCCACGTGGACCACCGCGTCGAAGGCGGCCAGCGCCACCGCCATGTCCGACGGGTGGGTGGCGACGCAATGCGCCGACGTGCCGAGGATGGCCAGATTTCGGTGCTCGCCGTCCCGGGCCGGACAGCCCGACCCCGGCATCCGCTTATTGCAAGGCTTGGTGACGTCTTGAAAATACGAGCAGCGAGTCCGCTGCAACAGGTTGCCGCCAACGGTAGCCATGTTACGAAGCTGGCCCGACGCCCCGGCCAGCACCGCCTGCGCCAGGGCCGGGTAGCGGCGCCGGACGGCAATGCTGGCCGCCAGGTCGCTATTACGCACACCCGCGCCGATCCGCAACCCTCGAGCAGGGGTCTCTTCTATGAAGTCGTACGCCAGGGCAGTGACATCAACCAGCAACCCGGGCGTCTCGACACCCAGCTTCATCAGGTCAACCAGATTTGTACCGCCCCCCAGGTAGCGGGCCCCTGCTGTGGCCCCGACCGCCGCCACCGCATCCCCGGGCCGAGTGGGGCGCGTGTAACCGAACTCCCTCATCGAGCCACCTCCTCGATGGCGGCCACGATATTGACGTACGCCCCGCATCGGCACAGATTGCCGCTCATGCGCTCACGGATCTCAGCCTCATCCAACACAGCCCTGTCGCGGCGCACATCGTTGGTGACCGCGCTGGGCCAGCCCGCCTCGACCTCGGCCAGCATGGCCAGCGCCGAACAGATCTGCCCCGGTGTGCAGTACCCGCACTGAAAACCGTCACGATCGACAAACGCCTGCTGCAAAGGATGCAGACCCTCAGCGCTGGCCACGCCTTCGATAGTGGTGATATCTCTATTCTGAGCAGCCACCGCGAAGATCAAGCAGGCGTTCGCCCGCCGGCCGTCGAGCAACACCGTGCAGGCGCCGCACTGCCCGTGGTCACACCCCTTTTTGGCCCCCACCAGGTCCAGATGGTCGCGCACTGCGTCAAGCAAGGTGGTGCGGTTATCCACCTCCAGCTCGTACGTACCTCCATTGACCTTCAGGCTGATCCTGCTCGCGGTGGCAACGCCGTTGGACATACATCCTCCTCAAGACGTCGGGTCGTCGTTCCTACTCCACCACGCCAGCCCAGCGGACGCCAACGCCGGAGCTGCAGCTTCTCGGTCGTGCGAAGGCGCGACCACCCCGATAGTCAAAAGCGTCGGAGCCACAGTTACAGCCCAGGGACGAAGATGGCGGCGGCGGCGCCGAGGGCCAGGAAGGCTCCGAAGGGGAGACGGGTCTTGGGTCCGGCTCGGCCGAGCGCGAGGAGAGCCAGACCGGTCAGGGTGGCGGCGACGACGGCCAGGAGAAGCCCGTAGACGGCGTAGCGCCATCCGAGCCAACCCGGGCCCAGGCCGATGAGTGCTCCGAGACGCACGTCGCCGAAGCCGAGTCCGGCCGGGTTCATCCAGTTGATGGCGTAGAGGAACGCGAACTCCCCAGTCGCGCAGGCCGCGACTACGGCCAGGTGGGTCCACTCGCCCTCAGCGATGGTCCCGACAACGAACAGTATGAGCACGGTGGCGGCGGTCGGGTACATGACGCGGCGGGGTAGGAGGCGGCGGTCGAGATCGACGACGGCGAGGCACAGAAGACCGGCGAGGAGCGCCATCTCGGCGGCAGCGGTCCAGAGGGACCCGAACCGCAGGGCGGCCGCCGCCAACAAGCCGGTGGCCAGGACCTCGACTGCCGGGTCGCGCAGCGGGTTGCGCGCTCGGCATTGGCGGCACCGTCAGTGCAGGAGGACCCACGACATGACCGGGGCCCAGTCGCGGAGAGCGATTGGGGCGCCGCAGCAGGGGAGCGTTGAGCGGGAGGTGACCGACAGACCGGCAGGGCGCCGGGGGGTCATCGTGGCGAGTCCGGACCCGACAGCCAGGCCGACAGCACCCACACCCACGCCATCACCCCTTCATCCCTGAGCCCGCGCTGGTGGCTGGCTCTGCGCCTCGCTGGGGGTGAGCGTCGTTGCGAACATGCCAGCTCCGCTGCGACTCGGGCAGGACGGCGGGTGGGCCGAACGGCGATGCCGGCTCAGCAGTCGAGGGTGCCCGTTTGCGAGCAGCGCGGATCTGGTGGAGCGGCACAGCAAGGCTTTCGGCCGGTTTCGGGTGTACGCCACGGTGGAGGAGCGGCTGGTCCGGGCCCGGGACGGGCATGAGCGGTGGGCGGCGGAAGACCTGGCGACGCGGGCGGCGGCGCTGAGGGCAGCGGGGGAGAGGCCCGAGCGGGAAGGGGAGAGCCTGGCCGCGCACATAGAAGCGGCCCGGGACCGGTGGGACAAGACCGAACAGAAGATCGTCTGGGCGGGGGAGCGCAACAGCGTGGCCGGGTATGACCTGACCTTCTCGGCGCCAAAATCGGTGTCGGTACTGTGGGCCTCGGCGCCGGACCGGCCGGCCCAGGATCGGGTCCGGGCCGCCCACCATGAGGGGGTAAATGCGGCCATGAGCCTGCTCGAGGCGGACGGATCGTTCACCCGGAGAGGCCGCAATGGAGTGCGCCAGGAGAAGGTGTCGGGGGTGATGGCGGCCGCGTTCGATCATCGCAGCCGCCGCACCGGTGACCCGCAGATGCACACCCACGTGGCGGTGTTGGGAATGGTCAAAGACGCGGCGGGCGTGGTCCGAGGCCTGGACAGTCGCACCGTGTTTCGGATGTCGGGAGCGCTGTCTGCGGTGTACGACTTCTACCGGGACAAGGCCCTGGTGCGAGACCGGAATGTCCGGCTCGCCGTCCGGGAAGACACCGGGGTGCGGGAGGTGGCCGGCGTCCCGCGTGACATCGCCTGGGAGGTCTCAATGCACTGCTGGGATGACCTCTTTGTCCGGCAGACGCTCGCGAATGACCCGGGTTATCGGCGGCTCTCGGTACCGCATTGCTCCGAGTGAGGCTGTCACAGATGAGTCGTTCGGCATTGGAGCTCGGTGGAAGTCCTGCCTGACTTCGAGCGTCCGACTAGACATGGTCGTACCAAACGGCTTTTACGGCGTCGCCCTGGGGTTCGCCAGCACCGAGCCGTTCGCAGCCTACGAGGGACTGTCACCCAGGATGCAGACGTATCTGGATGGCCTCGAGGCCTACCACTCCTATACCCAGATGGCAGAGCGCCTGGCCCGGATGGGCGTTACCAGGCCGGGCTTGAACCCGAGCGATCATCCTCCGGCCAAAACACCCGGTCGTGGCCCGTCATCCCGAAACTGGCCGCAAGCTCTTGTTCGTCAACTACAACTGGACGACATATATCGACAGGGATACCGGTCGCCGAGAGCCTAGCGATCCTGGATTATCTCTACGATCATGTCAGGAGTCCGGAGTTTCAGGTCCGTTTGCGGTGGAACAAGGGCGACGTTGTCTTTTCGGACGATCGCGTCGTGCAGCACTATGCCGTCCCGGACTACAACGAGCGCCGGCTAATTCACCGCATTTCTATTCTCCCCTACAGCGATTCCGGGCGACCGCTGGCAGAAGCCGCACACGCCACGGCGTGACGTTGCCGTAGCGTCCGGATCGGGCCGGGAACAACGGCAGGCCCCTTCTACCGTTCTCCGACCTCCGCGAAGCTGCGTTCAATCAGATGAGGGCTCCTTGAAGAACCACGGGGGTGGGGTCGGTCCCCATCCTCCGTGGCGGGTCTGGTCGGCCTGATCGGGCCACCTGAGAAAGCCTGACGACGCCCACGTGCCCCCATCGACGTGCAGGGTTGTCCCGGTGATCGAGGCGGACAGGTCGGAGGCCAGGATCAGCACCGCGTCACCGAGATTCTCAACTGGCGGCGGCGCCCCCATCGGGACGTAGACGCCAAAAGCCCTGGCCATCATCTCCGGGGTGGCGCCGACGGCGCGCAATACTTCCGGTGTCATCTGCTTCGAGATGCGAGCGCTGGGCGTCGCGTCCGGGGCCACCAGATTGACCCGGATCCCTTCGGATCCGAGCTCGACTGCCAGTGATCGGGAAAAGTTCACCAAGCCGGCTTTCGCTCCGGCGTACGGTGCGTAGCTCGCTGCGCCCCGGTGTGCTTCGATCGTGGTGAAGCTGATAATGCTGCCTCCCCGGCCCCCGGCACGAATAAGGGGGATGGCGAGGCTCATCGATTGCATCGCCCACACCAGGTTGCGGTGGATGTCGGTGGTCCATTGCTCGATCGGGGCGTCGGCAAAGGAACCCCGAGTGCTGCCTCCGACGACATTCACCAGGATGTCGAGGCGGCCGAAGTCTTCCTTGATGGAGTCGAAGAACTTGCCCAGCTGGTCGAGGTCCCACGCGTCGGTGACGTGAGCAGACACGCGCCGGCCGAGCGCTTCGACCGCGGTGCGGGTCTCCTTGAGCGCCTCGGCGTTGATATCGCAGAAGGCGATGTCAACGCCTGCTTTGGCGAGGGCCAGCGTGGCGGCTGCACCGACACCCTCGGCTCCACCGACCACCGCGGCGATTTTTCCCGCCAGGTTCGCCCGTTCCTCGAGATATCCCACTCTCGCTCCTTCCTCGCGAGCCTGCACGGCTGTCGACACCGTAGCAACCTACAAGCGACCGTGATACGGCCGAGATATCAAAGAAACGAAGGTGATGGCAGCTCAGCTTCTCCTGACAGGCAGTGTTCTCTGTAGCCCGATTTCAAGGCGCGAGCTCCGTGGTTCTCGCCACAGCGACACTCTCGATCGAGTGCCAAGGACATCGCTCCGCCCCTCCGATGTCCGACTCTTCGCTTCGAAGATCACCGGTCGCCGGTCGGCGGCTGAACGCAGAACCTCCAGATCGCCCAATAAGACGGACGGCTCTCGACCACGACTGCGCCGCAAAGTGCCGCGAGGGGATACCCGGAGGAACTGACGTATCGGACCGTTCTAGCCGGCGTTCGGGACAGAATCGTCGAGCAGGATCAGACTTGGATCCGGGCGACCTCGATCCCCGCGAACAACCCGTCTCGGATCTCAGGTAGGAGATGGTTTTCACGCTCGAGTGCCCTGACGCGAGCCGGATTTGGATGAATGAATCTTGCGTTGATGCGCTTGGACTCGTCGGGGTCGGGTTGGTGGCCCTCGCGGATGTCTCTTTCGATCTCCTCGATTGCAGCGCTCGTAAGTGCCTGGTACCAACGATCGCCCGCGCCGTGTGGATGAGGACCGGGAGCAGCCACAAGATCAAGCGCTCCAATTGCGACCCTTGTACACGAGGATGTACTCCATCGCGCAGCCATTCTCGCCGACGCATCCCTGCTGGTGGGTATCGGCTGCCACCCCTGCAAGCCGCTGGATCCCGGTGCGAAACCCTTCCAAAGACTTCCGGCCCCGACCCTACGATTGGCGGTGATTCGCAGCGGCGGACAACCGCCGGAACAGTTCCTAGTGGACCTCGCTCCTGCCCCTCCCGCAACTGACACCGAGGTGCGGGCCTGGGCCGCCGAGCAGCGCGTGTTCGTCTCCAGCGTGATGGGCGGCATGACAGCCGAGCGAGAGGCGGCGGTCCGGGCTATCAGCAACGTCGGCGCCCGACCGGTTTGGTTCGAGGGATTCGGGGGGATGGACGACGACCCCGGGGACGCCTATACCGCCCAGGTCGCGTCGTCCGACATCTACCTAGGGATCCTCGGGAGCCGCTACGGCAAGCCACTCAATACCGGATACTCGGCGACCCACGCCGAGTGCAACGAGCAGTCAGGCGAGGTTTACGCATCAGCATCTGGACACCACCGCCGACCAAGACGGCCGCCGAGCGCGACTTCCTCGACGAGATCCGCGTATTCCACACCACCGGCACCTACACGTCGGCCAACGATCTCGCCCGAGCGCGTCGGGAAACGGTTGCGGGCCATCGCCGCGGACGCTCTGGCCCCCTGGGTCAAAGTGGGCCACACAGTATTCAGAGCGTCCAGCATCCGCGACAACGGCCGGACCTTCACCGTCGTCGGCCGGGTCCGCGACAACTCGGTCGCAGCTTCGCTGCTGGGTCGCCGCCCCCACACATCCTACGACCACATCACCTCATTCCATTTGGGACCCAAGCGGTCGGGCCGGCGCCGGCTCAGCCTGGCGTGGATGCCCCCCAAGCGCTACACCAACGTGGAGCCAGTCGAGCGGTCCATCGACGGCGAAACGCCGCCGCGGAGCAGCCGCTAGATGAGGCGAACGGGCTGCGCCCCGCCCTGCAAGATGACCGACCTCCTCGGCGTTTGTCAGCCTTTGTTGTCAAGTCTTCGTTGTCACATCTTTGTCGGATGTTGAATGAATGCTGAATGGGGGGTATCTCGACAGCCTGTGGATAACCAAAAAGTTATCCCTGACCTGCACTTTCATTGGTCGGGAAGGGGGGATTTGAACCCCCGGCCTCAGCGTCCCGAACGCTGCGCGCTAACCAAGCTGCGCTACTTCCCGGTCCGGGTGAGTCTAGTGAAACGGGACGGCCACCGGGTCGGGGGTATAGCTGGCGTCGTGCCAGGTTTTTCCGTCCAGGAGAGCGCCGACCGCCTTTCGCAGGCGGATGGGGTCGAGGGGCTTGATGATCCAGCCTTCGGCCCCGCTGCGCCTGGCGAGGAAAACATCCGGTCTCCGGTCGAGGACGATCAGGACGGGTCGGGATTCCAGCCTGCCGGCGTCGGCCTCGAGCTTGAGATCCATGCAGACGGCGAGCCCGCCCATAGTGCCGATCTGCATGTCGACGATCGCCAGGTCGGCCGGCCGCCGGTTCATCTCGTCGCGGACGGCTTCACCCCGGCGTACCCAGCGGACGGTGGTTCCCGCCCCTTCCACTACGGAGCGGATCTCGTCGAAGACGCGGCTTGAGTCGGCGGCAATCAGGATCTCCGGCACAGGTGCAGGGTAGCGTCGGCTCGACTGTGGGTACGATCCATCTGCCGCCACGCGGATTGCGGCTAGGAGGTTGCGTGCTGACCATCCATCGAGACGAGACGCCGGAGGGGTTCCTCATCTGCCGGCCCGTGGGCGAGCTCGACGCGTTCACCGTGAGCCAGTTCCGCCAGGCGCTGGCCGAGATGGCGTCCAGTAAGCGGCTGGTGATCGATATGTCGGGCATCCCGTTCGTGGACTCGGCTGGTCTGGGAGCCCTCATCGGCGGAATCCGCCGAAATCGCGAGCTCGGAGGTGATGTCGCGGTGGCCTGCGACCGCCCCACCCTCGTCCGTTTGCTACGCACGACGGGATTCGACCGAATTGTCACGGTTGCGGACACGGTCGAAGGCGCCATCGCCGCGTTGTCCAAGGACGTGGCTTTGGAGGACTAGCCGGCCCCCCCGGTCGCCGCGAACAGCCACTTTCCCAATTCGGTCAGGCCGTCGAGGTCGTGAACGTCGTCGGGCAGGAACGGAACCCGGATCACCGGCACGTCCGGCAGGTGGCCGGTGAGAGCGTCGACGTGCTGCTCCTCCCGGTCGGCCACTCGGTCGAGCTCGCGCAGGTTGGTCCCTAGGGCGGCGACGAGCGGGTCCGGTTGGTCCGCCGCCTCCAGGCCGGGCGGGACGGGGCCGAAGTTGGGGAACATCCGGTTGACGACCAGGGCGGCGACCTGGCCCGACGACTCCCGCAGCCGGTCGGCGAAGTAGATCGCCTCGGCGACGGCGTCCCGCCGGGGCGCTGCGACCAGCACGAACGCCGTACGGTCATCCGACAGCAGCTCTTCCACCTTGGCCGCCCGCTCGCGAAAGCCCTGCTCCATGCCCTCGAACGCGGCAAAAAAGGCGACGGCGTCAGCCACCACCTCTCCCCCCACCACCCTCGAGACGGTCCGCAGGAACAGCTGGGTGGCCAACCCGACTGCCCGGAGACCGGCCCGGGTCGGCATCATGAGGAGCCGGAATATGCGGTTGTCGAGGAAGCGAAGGAGCCGCCCCGGGGCATCGAGGAAATCCAGGGCCCGGCGGGTAGGCGGAGTGTCCACCACGATCAGGTCGAAGCGGCCTTCCTGGTGAAGCTCGTACAACTTCTCCATCGCCATATATTCCTGTGTACCTCCGAGGGCACTGGATATATTACGATATACGACGTTATCGAGGATGGCCTGGGCTTGCTCCTCCGACCCGGCGTTGCGCATCACGACCTCGTCGAAGGTCGTCTTCGTGTCGAGCATGAGGGCCCACAGCTCTCCTGTGCCGCCTCCCTCCTGGCCCTCCTGGCCCTCCTGGCCCACTCGAGCCTCCTGGGACCCGAGTTGGGCGAAAGCCACCGGCTTAGCCTCGTTGGTGAGCGTCTCGAGACCCAGGGCATCCGCCAGCCGCTTGGCCGGGTCGATCGTCACCACGCACGCCCGCCGGCCCAGGCGGGCTCCCTGCAGGGCTATGGCCGCCGCGCAGGTCGTCTTGCCGACTCCGCCGGGTCCGGCGCAGATCACCACATGCCGTTCTCGGACTACCGCCATCAAGGCCGTCTCCGGTCCCTGGCCACCTTCGGTGGTTTCCCTGCCCTCGGTCACGGCTCGGTCTTCGCCAGCTCGGTCCGGAGCACGCCCGCCAGGACCTTGATATCCGCCAGACCAAGCTCAGCGGTGAAGACGTAGGGGAGGTGGACCTGCGGCAGCGGCAGCAGGTTGGCGAGCCGGCTCAGCTGGGCCTCCTGGAGCTCCTGGCGCCTCCGGCGGAACTCGCCGGCGCGCCGCAGAGATGTGACCTGGGCGCCGGTCAGCGGGATGCCGCTTCGCGCCAGTGCTTCACCGCTGTCGTCGGGGAGATCGAGACGGGGCCACAGGCCGTTGACCACGATCGGTGCCAATTTGACCCCCGCCCGGTCCTCGAGATGGAACGCGGTGTCGGCGGCTTCGTTCACTGGCGTCTCCTCTGGCAGGGTCACCAGCATCACCTGGCACCGGGCCGGATCGGCCAGCAGGGCGACCACGTCGGTCGCCTGCCGACGGATCGGTCCAACCGCGGCCGCTTCGAGCAGGCCGTATGCGCTGGTCAGGAAGGTGATGGCATGCCCGGCGGCCGGGGCGTCGACGACTATGAACTGGGGGGCGCCGGGAACACCGGTCGCGCTCGCCGCTTCGATCTGCTTGACCTTTCCGAGCACCAGGATGTCCTTGATGCCGGGCACCGCGGTGGCAACGACATCGAGTGTCCCTGTCGAGGTCAAGCGCTTCGAAACCCGGCGCAGACCGTGATCTTCGAGGTACTCGACCAGGGCGTGGTCCGGCGTGAGGGTGCGGGCCCGTAACTCCCCGGAGCCGGGCCCGGCCTCGCCTGACGCCATTAGGAGGCTCTGCTCGTAGCCCAGAGGCTCGACCCGGCCAAGCAGGGCGGACAGTCCGCTCTGCCCCTCGACATCTATAAGCAAAGTGTTCAGCCCGGAACTCGCCGCCAGATAGGCGAGTGCGGCACTGACTGCGGTCTTGCCTACACCCCCCTTCCCGGCGAGTATGGCCACCCGCGAGGGCGGGTTGAATCCGTTGGGATCCACGTCCCTCCCAGTGGCGGCGATGGAGCTGAATACCTGGTCATTGAGGCTTAGCAACAGGCGGCCCAAGGTTCAAGTTCAGGACGCCCGGTTCGGGTCAGGATACGGAAAGTGCTGGTCAGGCCGTTGTCATCTCCCAGATATTGCCTCTTGTCGGAGTTGTCCACATGGGAGTACGTTTCCACGTGAACCCAAGGGGGGATGACATTGAGTGTGCTTCACGCAGAGGAGTTATGGCAGGCCAAGGCGGCATGTCGTGGGCCGCACACATCGTTGTTCTTCCCGCCTTCGCACTTCGAGCGTAAGGATGACAAGGAAAGCCGGGAGGCCCGGGCGAAGGCGATATGCGCCACTTGCCCGGTGAAGCGCCCCTGCCTCGAATACGCCCTGCGCATCCGGGAGCCGCATGGCATCTGGGGCGGCCTCAACGAGGTCGAGCGCCGAGCCCTGAGCGCCCATTAGGACCCTCGGGGGTTCTGTCCCCAACTTCGGGATCGCCTGGGAAAAACCCGAAAGATCCGGCCGGGCCGGACCGAAACAACAGTGTGCCCCCGCTTCGCCAACCCGCAACCCGGGCCGGGGAGCCCGTTGCAAAAGCGAGGTTTGAGGGAAGAAGCGGGCCGTTCGCCTGCGAATCTCACCTCTCCTCATGGCGTCATGAAGACTCGCGAACGGCCGCAATCCCTCTTAGCCGGGTTCTGGCCACGGTCTCCGGGATGCCAACAGGGAGAGAAGCAGGGTTTCTGGGCGGGTGCGCGGTTGAGCTAGACGGCGGCCATGTCGAGTTCGGCATCGGGGGCCAGGGGTTGCCCGTGCTGTTCTTGCCCGGGTGGGCCCTCGGATGGCGTGCCTACCGGCGAGCCTTGAAACGGCTGGTGTCGCTCGGCTGCCGGGTACACGCCCCATCACTGCCCGGGGTCGGTCGTAGTTCGGCTCTGCCCTCGGGCCAGGACACCCTCGCCGGCCTGGCCGCTTGGGCCGATCGCTTCCTTCGCGCCGTTGGCATCGACGAACCGGTCCTTATTGTCGGTCACAGCTTGGGCGGGGCCGTCGCCACCCGGCTGGCCTGCGATTTCCCTTCGAGAATCGGCGGCCTGGTCCTGGTCAACCCCCTGGGAGGCGGGGTGTGGAAGGACGGCGCCGATGGGGGACGTCCCATCGCCGATCGTCCGTTGTGGGACTGGGCGGTGAGTTTTCCTATGGACTTGATCACCGGCGGCGGCGCTCTACCCACCATCGCCTCTGTTTTAGATGACGTTATATGTAATGTTACGCACCATCCACGGGATATATGGAGATCAGCCCTTATGGCTCGCCGGCTCGACCTGACGGCCGAGATGGCGGAGATCCAGAGCAACGGCGTGCCTACGAGGGTCCTGTGGGGGGCGGGGGACCGGGTCGTTCCGATGGCCAACTTCGACGCGATCTGCGCCGCGACCGCGGGCGTCGGAGAGCTGGTGCCAGGGTCTCATGCCTGGCTCATCTCCGATCCCGACTCGTTCGCTCGCGCCATGATCGACCCGGTCGCGGCGGCGCTCCAGGCCCGTCAGGCTGCCCGCACCCGGCCAGACACCCCCGATTGGGTCAACGCGGGGCGAGCGGCGCCAACCTCCGGATTCGGGGCAGAATTCCTGCGTGCGGCCAACCAATAGCCCTCCCGTCTCGACGTGACCTGGCAGGTGGCCTGCCGGCGGCAGGACGTCCGCACCGACCGGGGCTGGCCCGTTCGCGTCGGGGGCCGCTACATCGCAGTGTTCGACGCGGGCGGCGAGCTCTGCGCGGTGGACAACATGTGCCTTCACGTCGGCAACCCCCTGGATGACGGATTTGTGGCCCGAGGGTGCGTCATATGTCCCTGGCACGGCTGGCGCTACGACCTGCGGACAGGGGAGCAGCTGACGGCCTTCGGGCGCCAGCCCGGGCTCCGGACGTATCCGGTTCGCGTCGATGGGGACGAGGTCCTGATCGACGTCGAATAAGGGTGGCCAGGCGGCCGAGGACTCGTCCCGTGCACCAATCCTTCGCCTGCCCTGCGCGAAGCTGAGCGGGCCATGTCCTTGTTGTGGCGGATCCTCAAGAAGGTGGTCAGCTCTCTGGTGCTCGCCATCGTGGCCCTGGTGGGGATGCCGCTGGTGTTCGGGGTGACCGTCCTTGCCGGCCTGATCCTCCTGCCGCTCCCGGCGACCATCCCCATTCCCAAGGCCAACCCGACGATCGAGCCCACCGTCATCTACGACCGCTACGGCAATGTCATCGCCACCATTCAGCAGTTCGACCGCAACATCCCCGTCACCGAGTCGCAGATCCCCGAGGTCCTCAAAGAAGCTGTAGTCGCAGACGAGGACCGCAACTTCTACCACGAAAGCGGCGTCGATCTGAAAGGGACGTTGCGGGCCCTGGTCGCCGATATCCGGAACAAGGCCGTGGTCCAGGGCGGCTCGACCATAACCCAGCAGTATGTGAAGCTCGCCTATACCAACCAGCAGCGCACCCTGGTGCGAAAGGTCAAAGAGGCCATACTCGCCAGCCAGCTGGCCCGCGAAGCCAGCAAGAACGACATCCTCTACCGGTACATGACGCTCATCTACCTGGGCGACGGGAACTATGGGGTGGGGGCGGCAGCCGAGAGCTATTTCCACCTGCCGGTCAGCAAGCTCAACGCCTCGCAGGCGGCGACCCTCGCTGGTCTCATCCCGGCGCCGACCAACAGAGCGCCGGAAGAGCACATAGCTCAGGCCGAGCAGGCTCGTGAGCTGGTTCTCAAGGAGATGTACCAACAGGGGTACCTCTCGTCGGCCCAGTACGCGAAGGCGCTCGGGGAGAAGCTGGCTCTGGACGTGGCGGGCGGGTCGGCGCCGCCGAAAGGGGCGACGGTCGTCTACCCCGAGCAGAGCGGCGCCTCCAAGTACCCGGACTTCGTCGACTACGTGGAGAGGTGGCTGCTAGCTCACTTCCCGGCGTCCGAGATCTATGGCGGGGGGCTCCGGGTGCAGACGACTCTCGACCCGACCGTACAAAACGACGCCTACGCCGCCGTCCGGGCCACCTTGTCGGGGTCGAGCGATCCCACGGAGATGGCGCTGGCCGCAGTCGAGCCGCAAACCGGGTTCGTTGAAGCCGTCGTGGGCGGTCGCGACTTCAAGGACCCTCTCGGCCAGGTCAACCTGGCTCTCGGAGGTTGCGACGGCCCGTACCGGCCCGACCAGGTGGCGGCCACGTGCTGGTCGGGCAAGACCATCGAAGGGGGTGGGACCGGGCGGCAGCCCGGCTCCTCGTGGAAGCCGTTCGTTCTCGCCACCGCGTTCGAGCAGGGCATCCCCCCGTCGACGGTCTACAACGCTCCCGGCGTACTCGACATCCCGGGCTGCAATCCGACCCCGACCAACAGCTGTCAGATCCACAACGACGAACCGGATCAGATCCTCGGGAACATCTCGTTGGCCCAAGCCACCTGGAACTCGGTCAACACGGTGTATGCCCAGGTAGGACCGCAAGTCGGCTGCCCCAACGTGGCCAACACGGCCAAGAAGCTCGGGATCACGTCCGCCTACTACGCCACCCCGCCCATCTACTTCTGTCAGAGCTACTCCCTCGGTGAGATCGACGTGTCACCCCTCGATATGGCGTCGGCCTACGGAGTGTTCGCCGATCACGGACAGCGGGCCCAGCCGACTCCCATCCTCGAGATCGTCAACGCCCAGGGCAAGGTCGTGGTCAACAACATCAAGCCGCTGCCGAAGACCACCGACCGCGCTGCCCGCCAACGTCGCCGACAACGTCACCAACGTCCTGCAGGGAGTGATCGCCAGCGGTACCGGCACCGCGGCGCAGCTCGGCCGGCCGGCCGCCGGCAAGACCGGCACCACGAGCAACTACACCAACGCCTGGTTCGTCGGTTACACGCCCACCCTTTCCACCGCGGTGTGGCTCGGCGATGCCAACAGCCAGTCGAAGACGATCGGTCCGGTCACCGGGAGGCTCACCGACGGTGAGGAGCTCACGTTCGACACCCAGTACGGAGGGGACTGGCCGGCGATTACCTGGAAGGAGTTCATGTCGACCGCCCTGGCGGCCGTCCCTTCCACGTCCTTCACTTCGCCCGCGCCCATCGTGACGCCTCAGGCCGCAGCCGTGCTCCAGCAGCACGCCACGACCACGACGGTCCCGATCGTGCCCGGGGCGCCCGGGGTGGTCCAACCCACACCGCCTGGCGGACCGTACCAGTACCCCGCCCCTACGCCCTACGCGCCGGTGCCGGCCTCGCCTACGCCGCCAACCTCGTCGACCACCGCTGCTCCGACTACGACCACCACGGTCGCCACCTCGGTTCCGACCAGTACCACCCGCCCGCCCAACGTGGCCGGCGGCGGGGGAGGGGGCGGCGGTCCGCCCTGAGGGGCGGCGGAACCGGGGGACGAGGCCGGCGCCGCTGAGCTGGCGCCCGCCGCGGGCGTTACCTGGACCGGTCGGGGATAAGGCCTGGTTGCGGCTCGGGCCGCCGGAGGACGCCGGCCTCAGTGGTGCCGGCGGCTGGCGCTCAGCGCCCCGGCCCTGACCAGCACGCGGGTGTCGCTGACGCCGTCGCCGGAGCTGGTGACCTCGGTCCGAATGTCGCTCGGGGGTAGGGCGTCGATGTCGATACCCCGCGACGCCAGCCAGGCGGCAACCAGGAACCGGGCCTGGGCCGCCACTTCCGGAGTTCCACCTTCGCAGGTCTCCACCACGACCCAATCCGTGGGTGAGACCCGCCCGTAGCGGCTCGGGTGCCACTCACCCGGCGTCGGGCCGACGTCCGGCTCCGGTCCCCGCTTGTGCTCGGTGAACACCCCCCACAGCATCAACGACGCGACCAAGAGCCAGCAGAGGGCAAAACCGACAATCTCCGCTACTCCCATAGGTCCTCCCCTCCCTGAGGGTAGCGCGTCAGAGGAAGAACCGATAGCCCGAGGGCGGTCGGCGCCGGGCGGGCCTCCCGTCAGCGAACGCCGGGTTGGCTACCGACCAGGGTGCCACCCGGGCAGATAAGCACTTTGCTGCATGCGGCCTCCGCATAGGGCGCGTACCAGACCCCGTTCGTGGTGAACCCGAGGGGGGAGTATGAACGCGACCCGACCGCGACCACCTGGCCTGACTGGGTCACGATGGGGCCTCCCTGGAAGGCCGTGCCTATGGCCGCGTCCAGGGCCAGCCCACTGCTCGACACGTCCACGACCGTGGCCTCGGTCATCGACGCTCCGGCCGAGCCCAGACCCGACACCGCGTAAAGGCGGTCTCCGAGCTGAGGTGCCGGGGCCGAGGGTGCGGCCGGAATGGCCGGGAGGTTTCCTGTCGGCAGCACGAGCAGGGCCAGGTCGTAATGGGTGTCCCATGTGTCCACCGACACCAGTGTCTGGGTCGATCCCTGCTGTACGTAGACAGGTGGGCCCGGAGAGAACGTGGAGGCCGCGACTGTCGTATACGAGGTCAGCAGGAGCGACTGAGTGCTGTTGGAGGAAACCACGAACGCCGTGCCCACCGAGGCCTGGCCCGCCGAGTCGAGCGTGTGCACGAAGAAAACCGACGGGGCGAGCTGCTTGACCAGGGTGGCCATGGCTGCCGGGCTGCCCTGGAGCTGCTGGACCGCTCTTAGCTGCTGCTGGATGTTGGATTCGGCGGAGGCGACATCGGCCGAAAGGTCCTTCTGCGCCTTGGCGAACTGCTGCTTGTAGCCCGAGACCAGCGCGTTGACCTTGGCATTGGTCTGATTGCTCTTGTACTGGTAGTACGAGTAAAGCACCACCCCGCTGAACCCCGCGCCTATGGCGAAGGCCAGCAACAGGCAGGAGATACCGATGACGGTGCGGGGCAGAATGCGGTGTCTCAGGGGCGGAGGCTTGGGAGGAGCCGGGGGACGGGGGCTGCGAGCGGCCAGTTGAGCGAGGGGATCCCGGGCCTGCGTTCCGGTCTGACCGGAAGAGTCGGCATGATCGAAGACGCCCGCCGCCGGCTGGGGACCATCGGAGGCGATGGGGGCGGCCGACGCCGGGCTGTCGGTAGCCGCCGCGCCGCGGGATGACGCTGCTGCGCCCTCCGGCGCTTCTGACCCGGGCCCGGACTGGACCGCGACGTCCGGATCCGAGGTTGCGGGCCCCGCGGATGCGGTTGCGGGCCCCGCGGATGCGGTTGCGGACCCCGCGGATGCGGTTGCGGACCCCGCTGGCACCGCGGGTGCCGGTTTCTCGGGAGGGGCGGCCGATTTCCCGTTCGGGGTGCCGTCGATGCTCCTCGCCATTGGTTCCACGGTAGTCCTGTGGGGTCGCGATCTGGGGGTAGGGTCCTTGTGTGACCAGCGTCAACCCGCCCGCCGCGCCGGGGGCGGCCCGGGTTTGGCCCGAGGATCTGCAGCCCGGGCGGCCGGTCGCGGTAGCGCCCGGTGTCGTTCGCATCATCGCCCCGAACGCCGGGCTGTTTACCGGGCCGGGAACCAACACGTACCTGATCGGGTCCGGGCCCCTGGCCCTGGTTGACCCGGGTCCCGACGACGACGCCCACCTCCAGGCCCTGTGTGAGGCCGTCGACGATCGGCTGCGATGGATCCTTGTAACCCATACCCACAACGACCATTCGCCGCTGGCCCGGCGGCTGCGGGAGGTGACGGGGGCCGCGGTTATCGGCTTCGGCCCGGTTTCGGACCAGATGCACCGGGTGTCGGGGCCCGATTCCTTCGACCAGGCCTTCTCTCCTGACCGTTTGCTGGCTGATGGCGATCGGCTCGATTCCGGAGACTTCGCCATCGAGGCGGTGTACACGCCCGGGCACGCGTCCAACCATCTCTGCTTCGAGCTGCTCGGATCGGGATTGCTTTTCTCGGGCGACCACGTCATGTCGGCCTCGACCGTTGTCATCCCTCCACCCGACGGGGACATGGCCCTCTACATGGAGTCACTGGAGAAGGTGCGGGCCCGGCCGCTCAGGACCATCGCCCCCGGGCACGGCGCCCTCATTCCCGATCCGGCCGCCGTGCTCGACGGTTACTTGCGGCACCGCCGGGAGCGGGAGGAGCAAGTGCTGGCCGGCCTGGCCGCCGCCGCCAGCGGCGGGGTGACAGCCGAACAGCTGGTTGAAGCGATCTACGTCGACGTACCGAAGGTCCTCCACCCGGCTGCCCGTAGCTCGGTCTGGGCCCACTTGAGGAAGCTGGCGGGCGAGGGCCGGGCCGCCAGCCCGGACGTCGATGACGTCGACGCGCCCTGGACCGTCGCTGCGGGCGCCGGCTGACCCCGGCCGGAGCGGGGTGACTCCTGCCATTCCAGCCGGCAGCAGGAGGCGACCGCTTTAGTGACTGCGGCTGTCGGCGGCGGCCAGCGACGTCTCTACGGCCTCGAAGATGCGGGCGGTGCAGTCCCTCATCTCCACTAGCGGTGCCACCTCCAGGACGGCCGTGACCAGGTCGGCGAAAGACCTGGCCGCCTCCCCGTCCCCGAGCGCCGCTGGCTCCCCCCGGTCGCCTCCGATGGACACCGCCGGCTGTATGGGGATCCGCCCGAGCAACGGGGCGCCGATCTCATGGGCCAACCGCTCCCCGCCGCCCGAGCCGAACAGGGCATAGAGCTCTCCGTGATCGCAGGTGAAGCCACTCATGTTCTCGATCACCCCGGCGACGCGCAGGTACCCTCGCCGGGCCATGTCGGCGGCCCGCACCGCGACCTTCTGAGCGGCCAGCGCAGGCGTTGTGACGATCAGCATTTCGGCCCGAGGCAGCATGCGGGCCAGGCCCATCTGGATGTCGCCCGTGCCCGGAGGCATGTCGACCAGGAGGTAGTCCAGATCTCCCCACGACACGTCCTCCAGGAAGTGCTGCAGACCCCGGTTCAGCATGAGCCCGCGCCACATGATGGCCTCGTCCTCGGGTGAAAGGAACCCCATGGACACCACCTTGATCACACCCGCCCCCACGGCCTTGACCATCGGCTCGATCCGG
The DNA here is from genome assembly GCA_963783945.1 of uncultured Actinomycetota bacterium. Lineage (GTDB taxonomy): Bacteria > Actinomycetota > Acidimicrobiia > Acidimicrobiales > Palsa-688 > CAWAPS01. The sequence continues at coordinate 529,255 of CAWAPS010000032.1, read as the reverse complement.
GGCTCGTCGCCGGATTCGACCCGGGTAGCCTTCAGCCGGCCCTCCATCCCGAGCATCCTCGGCACCGAAAACCCAGCAATGTCGGCGTCGAGCAGGCCCACGGTCAGGCCACGATTCGCCAGACCCGCAGCCAGGTTGACGGTGACCGATGACTTGCCGACCCCTCCTTTCCCCGAGGAGACGGCGAGCACCCGGGTCCGCCCGGGTATCTCCGTCACCGGCGGATTCTCGCTTGCCCTGCGCCGGGCCCGGGCCATCAGCTCCTTTTTCTCAGTCGCCGTCATCTCGGAGGTCCGAACGTGCACTCTCGTGACTCCCGGCAGGCTTCCCACCCGCTCGGTGACGTCTCGTTGAAGCTGGGTGCGCAACGGGCAGCCGGCCGTGGTCAGTGCAATGTGGACCGTCACCTCCCCATCCGGTCCGATCTCCGCCCGCCGGTACATTCCGAGGTCCACCAGGTCGGCGCCCAGTTCTGGATCGATGACGCCGCGCATGGCGCCCCTGACGGCTTCGAGACTGAGCACGGTGCCCAGTGTAAGGGCCGGGGTAGGCTTCACCGCGTGGACCGGTTGTCCCTCCTGAAGGTGCTGGCGGATCCGTCGCGACAGGCGATCTACGAGGAGGTGGCCCAGTCCGGGGAGGCTCTGTCCACCTTGGAGATAGCCGAGCGTCTCCATCTGCACCCCAACACGGTGCGACTCCATCTCGAGAAGATGCGGGAAGCCGAGGTGCTGGCGCTTTCGGTCGATCGCCAGGGTGCCGTCGGCCGTCCCCAGCATCGCTGGTCGGTGAACCGTCAGCTCCCCTCGCTCGAGGTTGAACCAGCCGGGTTCCGCATGCTCGCTCACCTCTTGGCGGAGGTAGCTGCGCAGTCCCCGGCGAACCCGGCGACGGTCATGTCTGTGGGGCAGAGGCGGGGCCACGAGCGCGGTATAGGGCGACCGACCCGCAAAGCGGGCGGCAGCCCGCTCGGGCTGCACTCCGAGTGCCTGCGGGCCCTGATGATGGAGCTGGCCGAGCTCGGATTCGACCCCGCCCTCGATCTCAATGACACCGATGGGAACGCCGACGTGGTTGAACCCGGCTTACCCGGTTCCCCGGATTTGCCCGCCGAGCGACGACTGGACACCCATACCGCGACCATCTCCTTCACCAGGTGTCCGTTCCGAGAGGTGGCGGCCCTCTATCCGGACCTGGTCTGCCAGCTGCACCGAGGCATCACCGACGGCCTGCTCAGAGGGTTGGTGGCAGGCTACGACCGGGCGGAGGCCCGGCTCGAGTCGTTTTCCAGCCTGCTGGACGAAGATCCGTGCCGGGCGGAAGTGTCCATCAGCGCTTGATCAGGGGTAGCATGGACCGCAAATGCGGGTGCGCCCGCCTTAGGCGACGCCTCCAGGAGGATCGGTGAGTTCCACTCAGACTGACGTAACCCCGGCCATCACCCTTACCGAAGTTGCCGCGAGCAAGGTCGCCGAGCTGCTCGACCAAGAGGGGAATCCCGAGTTGGCCTTGCGGGTCGCCGTACGCCCGGGCGGGTGCTCGGGCTTCAGCTACGAGATGTTCTTCGATTCTGACGTGGCCGACGATGACATGACTTCCGCTTTCGGGACCGTCCGGGTCGTGGTCGACCCGACGAGCGCCAGCCTGCTGCAGGGTGCCACTCTTGATTTCAAGGACGGCCTCCAGGGCGCCGGTTTCAGCATCAACAACCCCAACGCCAGCCGGACCTGCGGCTGCGGCAACTCGTTTAGCTGACGGTCGAGTTCATCCTGGACGGTGTGCCCGTCCAGGTCGAGCGTGATCACGTTTCGCTGCTCGAGGTACTGAGGGAGGCGGGCGCCCGCTCGGTTAAGGATGGGTGCAGCCCCCAGGGCCAGTGCGGTTGTTGCACTGTGCTCGTGGATGGCCTGCCGCGCGTGGCGTGCGTGACGCCGGTGCGGCGGGTCGCCGGTCGTGCGGTTGTCACGGTAGACGGCCTCGAACCATCGGTTCTGGGGTCCCTTGTGGCCGCCTTCGACCGACATGGTGCCAGCCAGTGCGGCTTCTGCACCCCTGGGATCCTGTGCCGGCTAGCCGCCCTCGGCCCGAGCCCGAGCGCGCCTGAGGTGGAGAAGGCCCTCCTCGCCCACCTTTGCCGCTGCACCGGGTGGCGGACCATTGTCGACGCGGCTTGTGACCAGGCTGAGCCGCATGCTCCCAGCAGCCCCATTCCGGTCCCAGGGATAGCCGATGGGGGACCAACCCGAGCGGCCATGGAGGGGCGAACGGCTCAGCTGACCGGACCCGAGATCATCGTCGGTCGCGGGGGTTTCGCCGACGATTCGGCCCCGGCGGGGAGCCTGGTAGCCGTTCCGGACGGGCGCGGAGGTTGGGCCGTCGGCGAGACCCTGGCTGAGGCCAGGGGGGCTGCGGGGAAGGTCCAGGGGCGCCGGAGTGGGAGATCGCTGACCTACCCGATCGACGTTCCGCCAGGCGAATGGGACCTGGTGCTGCAGACCACCTGGGTAGAACCGGCGTATCTCGAAGCCGACGCGTCGTGGTGTCTTCCCGGCGGTCAGCCGGCCAACCCGGTCGCCAATGGGGGAGCCTTCGGCGGGAAGGCGCACTCGATCGCTCCGGCCGCGGCCCGCGAACTGGCGGACCGGTACCGGAAACCGGTGAGGGTGCTGCTCTCCCGGGAGGACGTCGTCCGTCTCGGCCCCAAGCGTCCGCCCATAGCCGCCGGCGTGCGGGCCGATGGAACCGGGGTGATCCGGGTCGCCGCTGCTCCGGGTGTGGCCGGCGCGATCGCGGCGGCGGCCCCGTTGCTGCGGATCGAGGAGGTGGCGGTTGTCGGTCCACCCGTGTCTGCCGCCATCCGGTCGGCGGGCTCGGCCGAGGCCGCAGTTCTGGCCGCGGCGGCGGAGCAGCTTCGCGAAGGCCCGGCCCGAACGCCCGGGCCGGCCCGGGCGACGGTGGTCGGGCCCGGAGGCGGGTGGGCTCGGGCGGAGGTGATGGTGGACGAACCGGGTTGGCCGTCGAAGGTTTCTGTGACGGTCATGGCCGGCGACCCCCTCGACCAGACTGTGCTGCGTTCATATGTGACCGGCGCATGTCACATGGCCCTCGGTTGGGTGTGCTCGGAGGCGGTGGCGGTCGACGAAGAGGGGGTGCCGGAGGACCTTACGATTCGCTCCTTCGGGATCATCAGGGCCAAGGACATGCCCCCGACCACTGTCACGATCGAGCCCGTCGACCCTGGGACACCGCCGGTGGCCTGTTCCGATGCGGTGTTCGCCGCGGTCGCGGCCGCTACCTGGCTGGCCCAGGGTCTGCCCCCTAGGTGGCCTACATCGAGAGGACACGTCCGAGAAGGAGGAAGCCATGCCTAGCAGCGGAGCAGGCCAGGACGGAGGCAGCCCCCGTCCGGTGGGGCCCTATACGCCGGTGGTACGGGCCGGTGACTGGCTGGTTTGCAGCGGGCAGCTCGGCCAGCTCGACGGCAACTTGCTCGAGGGAGTATCGGCTCAGGTGACCCAGGCGGTGGCGAACCTGCGGACTCTGTTGCAGGGGCAGGGAGCCGATCTCGGAGACATAGTCAAGACCACGCTGTTTCTGGCCGACATCGGCGACTACGCAGCCGTCAACGATGCGTACTCAGCGGCCATGGGGGACCATCGGCCGGCCCGGTCCGCCTTCGCCGTGGCTGGGCTGCCGCTCGGGGCGCGGGTGGAGATTGAGGCCTGGGCCTACCTCGTCGCCTGAGCCCGCTTAGATCGGCCCCCATCGACTCTGGCCGAACCGGTAACCGACCGACCGTACGGTGGAGATGAGGTTGGCATGCTCTTCCCCGAGCTTGGCTCGCAAACGGCGGATGTGAACGTCGACCGTCCGGGCCCCGCCGTAGTACTCGTACCCCCACACCCGGGAGAGGAGGGTTTCCCTTGTGAACACCTTGCCCGGATGGGTGGCGAGGAATTTCAACAGCTCGTACTCCATGTACGTGAGGTCGAGCGGGCGGCTGGAAAGGGTGGCCTGATAGGTCTCCAGGTTGAGCACCAGGGGTCCGTACTCGACCAGATCGGGCCGGGTCCCCCTCCCCGTGCGCCAGAAGAGGTGGGCGAGCCGGGCTTCCAGCTCCTGTCCTTTCCACGGCACGACGCAGAAGTCGTCGAACAGGTCCTCTCGTAGCTCGAGCTCCTCGAGCCGGTCCAGCTCGACCACGAGCAGCAACGGGGTCAGGGGCATGTCCCGTTTGCGCAGGGCCCGGCAGATGGCGAACGCCGCTTCGTGGTCGTCGTCTGCGCAGACGATGGCGCCGGACCAGCCGTCGTCGGGCTCGATCCGCTCGGCGACCTGGGCCGACGACGCGGCCTTCCACGGGTAGCCGCCGAGGTCCAGCGCCTGGGCGATCGCCGGCGGGGCAGGATCGGGGAAAAGGAGAAGCGGTTCCACTACGCCCTCTACCTGGCCGTTACAGGGAGGTGAGGTAACGGCGCCATTCGAACGAGGTGACCTCCGCCTTGTAGTCGGCCCACTCGCTGCGTTTGTTGCGCACGAACCACTCGAACACGTGCTCGCCGAGCACCTCGGCCATGAGCTCCGAACGCTCGAGCACGTCGACCGCCTCCGACAGCGAGCCGGGCAGTGATCGGATGTCCTCGGCCAGGCGCTGAGCGGGCGACAGCTCGTAGAGGTTGGCGGCCGCCTCGGCCGGCAGTTCGTAGTCGTTCTCGATTCCCGCCAGCCCGGCGGCCAGGACCGAGGCGAACGCCAGGTACGGGTTGGCGGCCGAGTCGGGCGCCCGGTACTCGATCCGAGTCGAGTCCCGCTTGCCCTTCTTGGTCGGCGGCACCCGCACGAGGGCCGAGCGGTTGTTGCGGGCCCAGGAGATGTAGACGGGAGCCTCGTAGCCGATGATGAGGCGCTTGTAGGAGTTGACCCATTGGTTGGTGACGGCCGTCAGCTCGCGGGCGTGGGTCAGCACACCGGCGATGAACCGGCGGGCCACGGACGAGAGGTTGTACTCGTCCGAGTCGTCGTAGAAGGCGTTGCTGTCGCCATCGAAGAGCGACATATGCGTGTGCATGCCCGATCCCTGAACTCCGGGCAGCGGTTTCGGCATGAACGTGGCCATGACTTTGTGCCGGGCCGCTATCTCCTTGACGACCATCCGCACGGTCATCACCGTGTCGGACATGGTCATGGCGTCGGTGTAGCGGAGATCGATCTCGTGCTGGCTCGGGGCGTCCTCGTGCTGGCTGTACTCGACGGGGATACCCATGTCCTCCAGGGTCAGCACGGTCTCTCGGCGCAGCTCGCTCGCCAGGTCGTTGGTCGTCAGGTCGAAGTACGAGCCCTCGTCTAGGGGCACCGGGGGCAGCCCGGCGGAGCCGTTGGCGGGCGGAGCAAAGTAGAAATACTCGAGCTCCGGGGCGACGAAAAAGGAGAAGCCGAGGCTCCGGGCTCGTTCCAGAGTCCGCCGTAGTACGTGGCGGGGATCGCCTTCGAAGGGGGAGCCGTCGAGGTTCACCACGTCGCACACGACCCTCGCAACCGGCGCTCCGTCGGCCAGATAGGGCAGGAGCTGGAAGGTCTTGGCGTCAGGGACGGCCAGCACATCGCTTTCTTGAACCCGGCTGAAGCCGTCGATGGTCGAACCGTCGAACGTCATGCCTTCCTCCAGGGCGTTCTCGAGCTCGGCCGGCGTTATCTGGAATGACTTCGGAGTCCCGAGCACATCGGTGAACCACATCTGGACAAAGCGCACTCCGCGCTCCTCGACGGTTCGCAAGACATAGTCCAGTTGGCGTTCCACGCCGAACAGGTTACGGGTTCGTGGGAGCCGGTGTCCGTCCCGGGCGATGTCACACAGTGTTCACACAGCCGAGACCGAGGGATAACCGACCGATGGGAGAATGCCGCCCGCAGGTTTCCCGGACGAGACTCCAAGGAGCGACACGAGTGACGATCAAGGCCGAGTACATCTGGATCGACGGGACGGAGCCCACCCCCCTGCTGCGTTCCAAGACCAAGGTCCTGTCACACCCCACCACCGACCTTCCGACCTGGGGCTTCGACGGGTCGAGCACCAATCAGGCCCCGGGCAAGGCCTCGGACTGTGTGCTCAAGCCGGTGTTCTCCTGCTCGGACCCCATTCGGGGCGGCTCGCACCTGCTGGTGCTTTGCGAGGTCCTGTTGACGGACTTCAGCCCCCACCCGACGAACACCCGGGCGGCCCTCGTCGACGTCGCGACCAAGTACTCCGATCAGGAAGCGCTCTTCGGCATCGAACAGGAGTACACCCTGTTCAAGGGCAGCCGGCCGCTCGGTTTCCCGTTGCAGACCGGGTACCCGGCGCCGCAGGGGCCCTACTACTGCGGAATCGGGGCCGACGACATCTACGGCCGCCCGATGGTGGAGGCACACCTTGACGCCTGCCTCGAGGCCGGCCTCGGCATCTCGGGCATCAACGCCGAGGTCATGCCGGGCCAGTGGGAGTTCCAGGTCGGCCCGCTCGGCGCGCTCGAGGTATCTGACCAGCTCTGGATCGCCCGGTGGCTGCTGCACCGAGTCGGGGAGGATTTCGACATCTCGGTGACGCTCGATCCGAAGCCGGTGCGAGGCGACTGGAACGGGGCCGGTTGCCACACCAACTTCTCCACCAAGGCCATGCGAGAGTCCTACGACGCGGTGATCACCGCGGCCGAGGCGCTCGGTAAGAATCCCGAGGAACACGTGGCCGTCTACGGCCATGGCATCGAGGAGCGCCTGACCGGCAGCCACGAGACGGCCCACTACAGCGAGTTCAGCTACGGAGTGTCCGACCGGGGCGCCTCGGTGCGCATCCCCTGGCAGGTAGCGGCCGATGGCAAGGGTTACCTGGAGGACCGGCGGCCCAACGCCAACATGGACCCCTATCAGGTGACGAGGCTGCTCATCAGCACCTGTTGCGGCGCATTGGCATAGCACCGGTTCGAGTCTGCAAAACTCTGGGCGCCGGTCGCGAGAGTCGCGGCCGACCTAACCATCACGAACTTCAGGGGTTGTCCTAAATGGCCTTTGCGAAGCGCACGCCGGAAGAGGTCCTGTCCCTGGTCGAGTCGGAAGGAATCGAGATTGTCGATTTCCGCTTCTCCGACCTGCCGGGCCTGATGCAGCACTACTCGATGCCAGCGCACGAGCTGACTCTGGACGTCTTCGAAGAGGGGAACGGGTTCGACGGCTCCTCGATCCGGGGCTTTCAGGAGATCCAGGAGTCCGACATGCTCCTGGTACCCGACCCGAATACCGCAGTGGTCGACCCGTTCCGCGAACACAAGACCCTCAACCTCAACTGCTTCGTCCGGGATCCCGTGACCGGGGAGTCCTACTCCCGCGACCCGCGTTACGTGGCCAAGAAGGCCGAGGACTACCTGGTGTCCACCGGGGTGGCCGACACCGCCTACTTCGGGCCGGAGGCCGAGTTCTTCATCTTCAACGACATCCGCTTCGACCAGAACTCGCACGAGGGCTACTACTTCCTCGACTCGGTGGAGGGAATCTGGAACTCCGGCAAGGACGAGGGGCCGAACCTGGGTTTCAAGCCTCGGCACAAGGAGGGCTACTTTCCCGTTCCTCCCATGGACCATTTCCAGGATCTGCGCTCGGAGATGATCCTCACCATGGAGAAGCTCGGGATCGAGGTGGAGATCCAGCACCATGAGGTCGGCACGGCCGGGCAGGCCGAGATCGACATGCGCTTCGACACCCTTTCGGCCATGGCCGACAAGCTGATGCTCTACAAGTACGTGGTGAAGAGCGTGGCCCGGGCCAACGGCCTGTCGGCCACCTTCATGCCTAAGCCGATCTTCGCTGACAACGGCTCGGGCATGCATGTGCACTCTTCGCTTTGGAAGGGCGGGGAACCGCTGTTCTACTCCGAGCTCGGATACGCCGGGCTGTCTGATCTCGGTCGCTGGTACATCGGCGGTCTGCTCGAGCACGCCCCGGCCATCCTCGCGTTCGCTGCCCCCACCACCAACAGCTATAAGCGCCTGGTGCCGGGCTACGAGGCGCCGGTCAACCTGGTGTACAGCCAGCGCAACCGCTCGGCCGCCTGCCGTATCCCGCTCTACTCCAAGAGCCCCAAGGCCAAGCGGGTCGAGTTCCGCTGCCCCGACCCCTCGTGCAATCCCTACCTGGCGTTCTCGGCGATCCTCATGGCTGGACTCGACGGGGTGCAGAAGAAGATCGAACCGCCCGACCCGGTGGACAAGGACCTCTACGACCTGCCTCCCGAGGAGCTGGCTGCGGTTCCCACTGTGCCCGCCTCGCTCGAGGCCTCTTTGAAGGCGCTGGAGGAGGACAACGACTTCCTCCGGGCCGGAGGGGTGTTCACCGACGATCTGATCGAGACGTGGATCGCTTATAAGCGCGAGCACGAGATCGATCCCGTTCGGCTGCGGCCCCACCCCTGGGAGTTCATGCTCTACTACGACATCTAAAAAGGAGCCCTGTGGGGGCTAGGTTTTTGGCCTCCACAAGGGTTTCCGTGACTAGGTTCGTGACTAGAAGCTGTACCGTGGAGGCGTGAAGGGGAGTCTCGTCGAGGTGCGCCCCGGTGTCTTCAGGCTCCGAGTCGTCACTAGGTACAAGCCGCATGGCCAACCCGTCCAGGCCCCGCGTACGTTCCACGGAAACAAGCGGCAGGCCCAGACCGAGTTGGCGAAGTTCGTTACCGAGGTCGAGACCGGCACCGCCGCCCTGTCCGGGGCTATGACCGTCAAGGACTTTCTGGCGCGGTTCCTTGATCACGCGGAGGCCAATCTCTCCCTGGACACCGTGCGGAACTACAGGTCCAAGGCGGGGAAGTTCACCACTGAGATGGGGGGCGTCCGCCTCGACAAGCTCCGGGCATCTCATCTCGATGACGCCTACCGCAAGTGGAGGGCCGCAGGCGTGGCCCCGTCTACGATCAGAGCACATCACGCCGTGATGGCGTCCGCTCTTAGCCAGGCCAAGAAGTGGGGCCTCCTGGCTCGTTCTGTGGCCCCTCTGGCGACCCTGCCGAAAGTGGAGCCCCGGAAATCCACGATGCCCACCATCGGGACCATCCAGGAGCTGATCAGGGCCACGGAGAACGATGAGCCGATTTTGTCGATGGCGATCGTGCTCGCCGCCCTCACCGGGGCCAGGCGGGGGGAGCTTCTCGGTCTCCGGTAGTGTGACGTGGACCAGGTGAAGAAGATCCTGACCATAGAGAGATCGGCTCAGAGAGGCGCTCGACACTCCGTCGCCATGGGACCGCCTAAGCCTGAAAGCACCGATCGGGTTCGTGGATGAGGTGTGACCGGCGGGGGTGGTGTGACTGCGTGTCGATTGTCGAGTGGCCGGTTGTGGGGCGCGTTGGTCCAGGAGGTCGTGTATGTGCGGGTTGTCAGCGCCTGTGTCTGTTGGTGCGGCGGGGCGCCGGTCCGCCCGCGGGTCAGGTGAGGGCCGGGAGAGCTCGGATGGTGGTCGAGGCGCCGTGGTGAACTGTTCGGCCCATGGCCATCGGGCGGGACCTCGTAGGGTCGGGGTGCCGGAGCGGTTCACGATCCGGGCGGGCACGGCGAGCAGTTGCGTCCGGACGGTGCGGGCGACGGTAAGCGCTTCCACCTGAGTTCCGATGGTGGCGGTCCAGCGGATGAGGTTATGAGCCAGCACGGCGCATTGCAGCCACGCCGAGTTGGCGGAGAAACTGCCTGACGGGCAGTGCTCGAGCCCGGCGCCTTCTTTGAGGTCGCGGATGACCAGTTCGACCGTGGCGTGCTGACGGTGGAAGGTGTCGAGGTCGGTGGCGGTGCCGTCGAGATCGCTGAGAAAGGCGAAGTGTCGCCAGTCGGGCCACAGCCGGGCCTGGCGGGCGTCTGTCAGTCGGGTGCGGCGCACGATCAGCCTGCCGCCCCCAGTAGATGGTCTCGGCCACCTGAGCGATTGCCGCCCGAGGTGTAGTCGATGTCGACCCAGGACCGTTCGTCGATCGCGGCGATGGCCTCAGCGACGCCTTTGGTGTTGGTCCTCACCGCCATGGTGTAGCGCACCCGGTGGCGAGCCAGGACGGCCAGGGTCTCTTTGGCCCAGAATCCCGATCGAAGCGCATCACGATCTCCCCGGCGGCGCCGGCCCTGCGGATGCGGGCCACCACCTCGTCGATGAACCGTCGGGCTCCTCTGGAGGTGTTCGCTGAGCCTTTGCGCATCCGGGCGTGAATGATCTCGCCGGTGTCGGCCCTACTGGCCAGGATCGGGTGGTAGCCGAGAACCTTGGTGTAACCGTAGGCGGCGCCTTGCTTGAGCGTGCCCTCCACCTGCGCAGATGGTCGAGTCCACATCGACTGTCAGCCGGGCCTGGCCCGGCCCGGCGCCCAGTTCCCACGCCCGGCCGAGCACCTTGCCGACCACGGCCTCGAGCTGACGGACATGCCCGAAGCTGAAGCCCGCAAGAACGTTCCCAGCGTGGACGGGGCCATCACCCGATGGCCCAACACCGCCACGCTGCTCCCCGATCGTAGGACATCGGCGTGATCGATATGACCGGCCCCCGCCGCCATGGCATGCACCAACGTCAAGACCTTCCGACCCGCACGGGCGCCGCCGACCAAGCCGGCCATGCGAAGCGTCGTGCTCAACGATCCGCCCCACGCTCAAACGAGACGACAGCGTGGCCACCAACAGCAGCCCAGCATTGGCCACCAGCCCCTCGTCATCGAAGGTGACCCGCAGCCGGTCCGGGCTATGCGATACTCGACTCACAGAAAGTGCCTCCTCGGCGAAGCGATGGATCTGGCCTAAGACACCGAAATCCTCGCCTCCCAGGAGGCATTTCTGTTGGACCCCTCCTACCTAACCCCGCCTCATCGGTGATTCCAGGCTAAGACCGGACGGGTACGGAGACTGACCATCGACGATGTCACTCTTGCCACGTTGGATCTTCACCGAGAACGGTGCGAGGGCTGGGCCAGGGATGGGGGAGTCAGCCTGAGCCCCGACTCCTACATCCTCAGTCGGGACCCCTCTGGCATGGAGGCTTGGAATCCGGACGCGCTGACCGCGGCCTTCTCGCGGGTCACGAAGAAGCTCAGATGCATCGAGGTTCGGTTCCATGACCTCCGACACGCTGTCGCTACCACGCTGTTGTCCGAAGGTACGGACCTGGCAGTGGTGGCGGGGAGGTTGGGACATTCGACGCCTCAGATGACGATGCGGGTCCTCCCCGTCCTCTAGCCCAGATTGACGCGGAGATCAAACAACTGGAGGCCGAGATCCAAGAACTCCTCCGGGAGGTGACCGAGTAATGTGGCCCGTGCTCCCCGTCCGACGCGTCTTTCGCGTTGTTAACGGAGGAACTCCGACGGCGGATCCTGACTATTGGGACGGCGACGTTCGTTGGGCGACGCCGGTCGATCTCGCTGGAGTGAACGGCAGCCTCCTCCGTGAGAACAGCGAACACTCACACCGGCTGGGCTGCGGGCCGGTAGCCGCTCGGTACCGGCAGGATCTCTGGTGCTCTCGACCCGTGCCCCGATTGGCTACGTGGCTGAAACAACCTCCGAGATGGCGTTCAACCAGGGTCGCCGGGGCCTGGTACCAAAGACACGATTCGATGTCAGGTACTTCCGCTACCAGTTCGTATCACTCAGTTCGAAGCTTATCTCAGAGGGCCAAGGCTCGACATTCGTCGAGCTTTCTGGCGACAGCCTCGCCGCCGTACCACTCCATGTCCCTCCAGTCGGCCAACAGAGCGCCATAGCCGACTACCTCGACGCCGAGACGGCTTGAATCGACGCCCTCACCGAAAAGAAGCGGCGGATGATCGAGTTCCTAGCCGAGAAGGCGTTCGGCGGGGCGATCCGCTCAGTATTGTTCAAGGCCAACGCTGCCTCGGCCGCTGGGTTGTGATGCCCGCGTGCAGGATCGCCTTGCTCGGGAGGTTCCACTCCGGCAAGGTCGGCGCCGTGGCCATCGCCCGGCACATCGATCTGGCCACCCCGCCACGGGCGGGGCCATGGCTCGGATCGGTGCCGTGTTCGCGGAGTTGGAGCGGGCACTGATCGCTGAACGCACCACTGAGACCCTGGCCGAACTTCGTGCCCAGGCCGGGTGTACAACCATGCTCCGTTCGGCTGGGACACCGACGGCGACTTCTTGGTCCCCAACGCCACCGAGCAGTCCACGCTAGCCCGCCTGGTTGAGCTACGCCAACAAGGGCTCGGTTACCACAGGGTAGCTGTCGTCCTCAACGAGGAGGATCGCCCCACCACGCGAGGCGCACCTTGGCAGGCCATGACCGTCAGGAACATCTACCTCCGCGCCCCCGAGGAGGCTGCCTGACAGCGCGGTACGTGCTCCCTCTAGGATCCCCGAAGCTCAGATCGCCCTACGGGACCTCCAGAACAATCGGTGCTGGAGATGTCCAGGCCAAGAATCACACCTGCTTCGATGTCACCACCATTGCCAACGGAGATGAAAAAGGTCATCAGATCGTCTATGGTTTCCCGTGCCAGCGTTGTAAAGGGGGTCGTATCCATGCTGGATCGCAACCTGTCTTGTTCGGTCGCGGCCCAGGACTACCTGCTGAATCTTCCATCGAGGAGCATGCAGAACGGGTAGCCCATTGTGGGTAGACCCCTCCTCTGGCAAAGTGCAGTTATTCCGAGCTATAGGAAGGGGTTAGGAATATGGTCATGCAAGAGAGGGTGTTAGAACCTGAGCACAGAGCGAGATGGGGACCAGCCTGTGGCGTTATCTTCGTGATATTAGTGGTGGTAAGTGTCTTCGTCTCCAGCACGCCGGACACCAACAAGTCACCGGCTTACATCCTTGCTTGGTACAACGTTCACAGCCATAAGGTCGGCTTGATCATCTCCCTGTTGATAACGGATGTCGCGGTGGTGTTCGGGATCTTCTTCTTCGGCTACCTGCGGGATCGTTTCGGCCGTACTGATCTGGGTGCCCGGCTGTCGCCCACCTTCCTGGCCGGAGCCATCATCCTCGGTGTGGGTGGGGCGCTTGGTTCCGGGGCCAAAATCGCCCTGATCGATGAGCCCAAGCACATGACGCTGGACACCGCCCAGACTCTCAACTTTATCCAGAGCGATCTCAACGCCGCGGCCACCTTCGTCGGGGTATCGATCCTCATGGCGGCAGCCGCCGTGATCATCTGGAAGACCCGGATCCTGCCCTTCTGGCTGGCCTGGGTCAGTATCGTGCTGGCCGTGGCTGCCCTGGTCGGACCGATCGGCTTCTTTGCCTTCGCCCTCACCGGCATCTGGGTCCTCATCGTGGCCTTCTTCATGTGGCGCTACGAGGAGAAGTTGCCGGTTGGTGGCGTGGCCGAACTACCGTCTCGGGATACGTGAGGGGCTGTTCCGAAAGCTCGCTGATCCCCGTGGCACATAGTCCCTAAGGACCATGCCGTTCTGAGAAAGGCGAGGACAGTGTGTCCTCACCTTTCTCGGGATGGCCACACGAATCATCTCGCCCACTCCTTGTGGTTAGGGGCGACACTGTTCCTCGACGCGTCGCACCGTCGCAGTCATCGCCCGGACCTACCGGAGCGTCTTCGACCATTCCAGCCTCCCTCGGTCGCGGACGCGGCCGAGGCGTGGCTCCGAAGGCACTGAATCAGGGTCGCTGCGATCCCACCTAACGGCGCGGCCACCGCTGGATCGCAGGGCCGACCATCCTTCCATCGCCGTCCAGGCGTACCGGCATGCGCAGAGGGGGACCTTCGCCTGTGGCCTTTCAGGTTCGCCGCTGTCACAGTGGTCACCATGACGAACTCGCCGACGAGTTCGTCATGGTCCGACTCGATCAGGAGGCGTGTGGGCCTTGCTGGCTCAAAACTCGCTGGGGCGGGTTGCCATCTCGGTTGGCGCTTTGCCCGCCATCCGCACGGTGCGCTACACCCTGGCCGAGGAGGGCGTCATCTTCCGGGTCGCCCCCGAATCCCGCCTGTGCCAGGCCGTCAACAACGCCGTGGTGGCTTTGGTGCCGACCACCTGCGACGACTCCACTGGCCGGGGATGGAGCGTGGTGGTGCAAGGCCGGTGCAACCCGGTCAACGACACCGAGCGCTTCAGTCGGCTGCGGTCGCTGCCCCTCATGTCCCGGGTGGACATGCCCCGAAGGCGACGTGTTCATGTCCATCCCGCTTTACTCCGTTAGTGGGGAAGGGTCAGTTGGTAGAAGCGCCTCCGGTGGCCGACCCGACCGGACCGGGCTAGCGTCGTACATATGTTCGATGTGAGTGTGGGAAAGCACTTCATGGACTGCGATGCCATGGTGACCTTCTCCGGGCCGGAGACGCCACGTGCCCAGGGAGCGGGTTGAGGATGTGCCTAACTGACAAGGGCCAGGTTGGGCGCTACCCCGCCGAGAACTGGGAGCCCGGCGGGATCCAGGGGCGCAACTGCGTGACCGGGAGAACGACTATGTCGTTGGACACCCGCCATTGAGCAAGATCTGTGACGGGTCCACTCCGAAGCTCCAGCCGTAGTACAGGGCCGAGATCTGGTAGGCGCTGGTCGCTATCGGGATCGTGCTGTTCCGAAGGTCGGCGCACAGCGCCTCCTCCACCTGCCCAGGGGTGGCGTAGGGCCCGAGGGTCATAACCAGGGGATTGCCCTTCGATATCTCCTGCCAGGCCAGCACGTTGAGGTCCCCGTTGGCGCAGGTGATCGGGCCGACACTCCCATCTGCGCCGAAGGTGAGTTGCTGGGTGCACTCGTCCACCTTGGGTGGCACCGTGGCGGGCGGTAGGACCTGACGGGTGGTTGGGGCGGTCGGCAGCGTGGTTGGTGCTGCGGTGGTTGGCGTGGTGGTGGCGGTAGTGGATGTGGTGGTCGGAGAGATCGTTGATGTGGTCGTAGCGGGCACGGTCGATGCGACTGTCGTCGTGGAAGAGGAATGGGCAGACGAGCCGCATGCAGCCAGGAGCAGCAGCGCAGACAGGGGGCAGAGCCGCCATGCGACCCCCGTTCGTCTCACCCGGCTATGGTAACCTCCGCTCTCAAGCAGCTTCCTGGCTGACCTGGCACCACCTACATGGTCGGACGGTGTTCGTCGGGCTGATCTTCCTCGGCAGGATCAGCGGCGGGACCGGCGCCGTGATCGTCAGTTCCCTCTCCAACGAGCGCAAGAACCGCCCCCGCCCGGACCTGACCGAACGCCTACGGCCCTACCACACCTCCGTCGCCCGACGAGGCAGAGGTGTGGCTGCGACGGCAGTGAGTAACCCTGGTAGCTCAAGCGGGCTTACATCGCTCGGCTAGGCGGGTGCCTTCGATTCCCGCCTGGAGCTTGCCTGCTTCAGGGAGACGAGCCACATTGGGCGGCGGCGTCAGCAGAGGCGGTATCTCCCGTCGCTGGGCCGGTTCTCCTGCCCCCTCGAAGAATGCTCCAGACTCCCGGGACGTCTTGTTTCGGGTTTCTTCAGCCGTGGTGCGCAGATCCAGCGACGAATACGCCCAGTACCATGAGTGTGGCGGCCGCTGCGAGAAAGATCACAGCGAACCCGATTAGCAATACCTTCCTCCTCACCACGGCTGCGGTCTGCTCAACCATAGCGATCTGTGTGTCGAAGAGAGTCAAGCGTGTATCTGCCTCCGAGGCGGTGAGGTGTTCCCGGACGTGACGGAGCTCAAGCATCGGGCTGCTCGGCTGGGGGAGGAAGGTCACGGCGGCCAGTGCGGCCGCGAGGACGGCCACTCCCAGACCGCATTGGAAGGCCACCGTGCTGCTGGCCGCAGGTTGAGCGGTGGCACCCAGTCCAATCAACACCCCGGCGAAGCCGAGCACGATTCCGGCCCGCCCGTCGAGGCCTTGGAAGTGGCCGTCCAAGGCCTTACGCTCTGACGCCGCCTGGTCGAAGAGAAGCTTTAGCGACGGCAGCGGGGATCCCGACTCGTCAGGCAACGTTGTCCTCCTCTGTACCGACCCTGCCTAGCCTGTCAGGCGGGTGCGACGGTCAGGTGGATGAGCGCCAAGGCGAAGCAACATCATCCGAGCGGGATCGCCGTCCTTGTCGATGTCTCGTCCATGTCGCCACGAATCGGGAACGCAGCCAAGTCTCTCGGGCGCTCTCGATGTGGACTACGACATGACTTTGCAGCGTTCCGGAATCGCCGCTACTCCGGCAGGCCCTCGGGTCAGATAGCAACAAGCTCCCACATGAGGGGTTCACCCGATCAGGCTCAAAGAGCGGTCCGTGGCCGTTCTTACATGGAGTCTGAGTTCAGCAGGGGTATGGATAGGGTCTCGTTCAAATATCTCATCTCTTGCTATCGACCTTCGTACGTGTTAAGAACCCTTTTCATAGGCCTGACGAAGGCGGTGGGACGATGGATTTCATACCGATCCGCATAGCACGCAGCCCACTTGAGTCTTCCGATCGCACACGCTGGCGCTGGCCTTCTCGGCTCTTTTCTCATCGAGTGAACACCCTCAAGCCATGCGGCTCAACCATGCCGTCCAATCTGGTCGTCTATGCGCCCAACGTGCGCGCAAGCTCCCCGGATGAAGTGTCGTTGCGGGTCAACTGCAAAGGAGTATTGCGATGAGGCTCAGTTCATGTCGTCTCTTTGGCGGGTCGAGGCAACGGGAGGGAAGTGTGTGGCGCTTTCGGGTTCCGATCCTTTGTGGAGCGTCTGTTCTGTTGGCCACTGTCGTGCCGATTGTTCTGGTCGGCGGGGTTCAGGCGGCAGCCGCGGCGGACCCCAGCGTGGAAACCTGCCCTGGAACCGGGAGCGGGACTCCCACCTTCACGTTGACCGCCAACTGTGACACCACGGCAGCGCTGACAGTCCCGAACGGGGTCACCCTCAACGGCGCTGGGCACACCATCACCGCCCATGACACCACACCTGGAACTCCATCTATCGATGGCGCAGTGTTGTCGAACGCTGGTACGTCGATGAACGTGGAGAACCTGACGATCATGGGCAACTTCACACCCGGCTTCCCGGGTTGTAGGGGTACGTTGAACGGCATTGAGTTCGACGGTGCGGGCGGCACGGTGGCCAACGTAACCGTCACCGGGATTTCGGAGCACACCGGCAATTGTCAAGTTGGACGGGCGATCGTCGCCAACGGAGCTGCTGGTCAGACTCTCACGATCACCGACACCACCGTCACCGACTACCAGAAGAGCGCGATCCAGGCGACGGGGATGACCATGAACGTCTCGGGTAGCATTATCGGAGCCCCCAAAAAGGCCCCCATCGGCCAGAACGGACTGCTGTACCTAGACGGTTCCACAGGCACGACCTCCGGCAGCACCATCAACGGCAGCGGCTTCGGCAGTGACCAGAGCGCAAACGCCGCTGTGCTGATGATCGGCGCGAACAACGTCACGTTGACGGACGACACGATCACGGGCAAGGGAACCGACCTCGGCGTGGCCGTGCACACCAGCACCGGCGTGATCATCGACCGAAATCAGATTGGCCGGACCGCCCCCGACGTGCCTGACAGTTTCGGCTTCGGAGTGGAGGTGGAGCCGGGACCCGCGACCGTGACCTGCAACACCTTCAGCGGCTGGAAGTCCGACTTCAACCCGGCAGGATCGGTGACCTCCCAACCGGTCTGTGTCACCACCACCACCCTGCCCGACGGCACCGTCAAGGTCCCCTACTCGGCCAAGCTGACCGCAGTCGGAGGTACCGCCCCCTACACCTGGTCCCGGATATCGGGATCGCTCCCACCCGGCTTGGCCCTAGCTGCTAACGGGGCGGTCACCGGCACCCCCACCAAAGAGGGCATCTACGACTTCACCGTAAAGGTGACCGACGCCAAGGGCCAGACCGCCATCCAGGCCCTGACGATCGTCATCTCTGCGCCGCCATCGCCGCCCAAGACGCAGGGCTACTGGCTCACCGCTGGTGACGGCGGGGTGTTCACCTTCGGGTCCGCCGCCTTCCGCGGCTCTGCCGCCAAGGTGCCCCTGGTCGCGCCGGTAGTAGGGATAGCGACGACGCCCAACGGGGCGGGCTATTGGTTGGGGGCCAAGGACGGCGGCGTGTTCAGCTATGGCCTTGCCTTCCACGGATCGCTGGGCAAAGTCCACCTAGCAGCCCCCATCGTCGCCATCGCCGCCACCCCGGACGGGCAGGGCTATTACCTCGTCGGTGCTGACGGTGGAGTGTTCACATTCGGTGACGCCCACTTCCACGGCTCTGCCGCCAACGTCCACCTCGCCGCTCCGATCGTCGGTATGGCCGTCACCCGCGACGGCGGCGGCTACTACCTGGTAGGCAAGGACGGCGGCGTGTTCAGCTTTGGTGACGCCCGATTCCACGGCTCGCTAGGAGCCACCGCGCTCAATACCCCGATCGCGGGCATCGCCGTCGATAACGCCACCCAGGGCTACTGGCTAGTGGGGGCCAACGGCAGCCTGTACGTTTTCGGAGCCCCGACGTTCGGCTCGGTCGCCAATGTCGCCCTCCATGCACCTGTGGTCGGAATCGCCTCCACCCAGGACGGGCTCGGCTACCGCTTCGTCGCCTCCGACGGAGGAGTGTTCTGCTTCGGCAACGCCCACTTCCTTGGCTCAATGGGCGGCAAGCCGCTGAATCAGCCCGCAGTCGGCATGACATCGGTCGGTTAAACGTGGATTCCCATAACGACGATCCTGCCCCTGATAGCAGCGTTCCTGGCCGTCTCGGCAGTTACAACCCTGGGCAACGACGCCTGGCTCCGTGACCGGCGTCCCGACCTAGCCAGCGGCTCCGCCCATATCAGCCCTCCGTGGCTGACGAGCCGAAGGCTGGCTGCCGAACCGGTGAGTGGCCCGTCGGGGGGACAACTGCGGTCACGGTCGCCGAGGCGGCGCTGGGTCAGACTGATGCTGGAAAGGTGGGGAATCCATGTCTGTCCGACGACCCCGCCGCTTGGCGAATCCGATCAGGGCGTCTCCGAAGGGGCCGATGACCAAGACTGGCCCGAGATATTTTCCTCGCGTGTACAGGCGAACCCGGTCCGCCACCAAGAACCGCTCGGTGTCCTGACCGGCCAACGCCCTCATCTTGATGCCCGGTGTCATCCCGTCTTGCACCGGGCCCGCCATAACACCAGTGTCGATCCAGATCTTTCGACCGGCCCTTCGGTTGATAAGGGCGTTCCGGTCGGCAGCGTCGTTGGCAATGGTGATCAGGCGCATAAATCGTCGGTGGCGGAACGAGCGAACAACTATCCAGCACAGGGGGACGATCGATACCGTGGTGGTGATGTCAGCGATATTTTCAATGTTGTACGAATAAGCTGACAAGTCCAGTTCTGCCATAGAGGCGGCCACGAAGAGGGTGCAGACCAATACAGGCAACACCAGATATCGGCGAAGCGCCCTCTTCACGGAGCGGGCTGACCCCCCACCAGACAGGGACCGCAATGGCTTGGTCGGCCACAGCACGAACATGGCGAGCAGCAGGGCGGCCAGGGTGAAGGGCAGCAGAGACTGCATCAAGGCGTCGGTCCGGTCGTCGTTGTTGTTGGTGAGGGTGGGATCGGCGGGAACTGCGCCGCGATTCGGGTGGGCGGGGTCGTAGAGCAGGTCGAAGTCTTCTCCTACCGCGTATGGCGGAGTAACGTCCATCTCGAACCTGGAATTGAAAGAGCCGCCATCTGTCGGCAGTTGCCAGGAGACCGTGACTTCTTGTGCTCCGTCCCAAGATTTGCTGGTGGCGATTACAGTCCCAGACGCATCGGAGGTCGCCTGCTTGCGAGCCGCCTGATCGCCCACCGGTCGGGACGAGATGAGATAACCACCCAGGATCAGCCCGGCGGCGACAAGGGCGGCAAGCATCCGCGCCGTTCGGCGACTGAAAACGCTGGACGGAACCGAGCCGTCCTCGATGCCCTGGTATGCCCCCACCTCTAACCCCCATCTCACTCGCTCGCCCCGATCAGGTAGCGCCGAGTGGAGTGAGCATAACCGGCACCCGGTGACCACCTCTGGACCTCGTCGACCTCAGGCATCGGACTCCTCCTGGTCCTTCACAATCTGGTCACCGATGATCGTCTCCCAAGACGACCGAGGCCCGGTAGAGCGCAGGTAGAGGAGCGGACGACCGACACTGCGGCGAACCACAGCAGGGCCAAAGCCGAGCCCGCTGGCTGTCACGGGGTCTCATCGACCTCCTGGGCGAGCGCACATTCCGGCTGGTGGGCCAGCTTGCGCCCGACGTACTCGGTGCGACCTCGGTACTGACCGGGATTTCACCTTCTCCTCCCGCCACCGGCCGGTCATAGTCGGCTCGCAGGTGCAGCCCTTCTCCTTGGCGTCGTCGCGCCACCGCTGATCGAGATCGAGCCCCCGCAGGATCTCCTCCTTGACCCCGACGATGGTCTCGATCTGGCCCTTGGTTAGAACCGTGGGGACGGTGATGGCATGGATCGCGTCCCGGTGGATGGAGACCCGAGTTTTCACACCATGGGAGGAGGACTCAGCGATGCGCTGCTTCGCCTCGGTGTAGTGCCGCTTGACCGCATCGTTGCGCCGGACCTTGATAGGAGGCCAGGCGTAGCTCTCCTTCTTGGCCGGGGACTCGATCAGGCCCCGGAGATCCTCGTACAACTCGCTGAGCACCTGGACCTGGACCTGGGTGTCCAGGGTGGCGATCTTGGCTAGAGCCAGATTGAGTTCCTCCTTGATGGCGGTGATGTACTCGCTGTTGGAGAAAAGGGTGTTGAAGATGCTGAAGATGGCGGTGAACCTGGGCTGTGGCTCAGAGGCAGAGGTGGCGGCTCGCCTCAGGACCGCGTTGGAGATGCCGAACTCGTAGCGCAGGCGCTTCACCTGCTCCTCGGCGTTGGCCCGTTCCCCGTCGAAGTTGGTGCTGTCGGCCAGGGCCTGCATCTTCAGCACCTGGGCGATGGCCTCAGTCCGGTCCATGCTCGGCCAATGTCGGATCCAGGCGTTCGATCTGCATCTCGGTACTGCTCGACCAGCCAAATGGCTTCCTGGCGTTCTCTCCGGTCAGGTTGCTGCCCTGCTTGCCGACCAAGGCGTAAGCGTGGGGATACTCGTACTTGTCATTCGAGATGATGTAGACCGTGAAGCCCTGATCAGCCACCCACTGGGACATAGTCCGAAGCACCGGTGCGGGGGCGGCTGCGGCCGCACTGGCCATCCCCAACGAGACAGCGCTTAGGACGGCATACGGATCGTCGGTAGGCCGGTGCCAACTGGCTCCGCAGGCGGAGCAATGGGCGCTGATGGGTACACCGTGATTATCAGCATCATCCAGGACGAACTCAGGACTGTTCATGACGGCATGTAACGGGACTTGAGAAACTCGGTGTAATCGACCAGATAGCGCTTGCCCATCCTGATCATTCCGGGGACGGCATTGACCCGAGCTAGCCGCAACAACCCTCATTGCTCATCCCGATACGACGGGCGAGTTCCTGAATGGAGATCCACTCGGGCTCAGCTTCGGCTACGGACTTGCGAGGACTCATGGCAGAGCCTCTTCGGGCTCTCCAGATTCGAGAAGACTGTTCACCTTCTCGATGGTCCGGCGTTCTAACTCGTCCATGACGGCTTCCGAGCAGAACCAGTCGAGGTCCTCGATCTCATCCAGTCGGGCAGCTTGCCCAGGCCATAGGGTCAGGGTGACGGTCACTTGGGCCACCCGGATGGCCAAGGGGTGCCACCCCCTCTTGCTCTTGTGGGCGGCAGGGATGTTCTGGTTGGTCTCTTCGTTCGACAGCGGCATCGAGATCCTCCTGGGGATCAATCGACACCAACGCCTGGATCCTTCCAGCTAAACGCACGGGATCGCTGCGTCACCGGCCTTGCCTGACGTTACGAGAGCCTTGCTCCCGCCAACTGGGGCCCGGGTGTCTTGGTTTGCTATGTGCGGAAGAAAGTAGCTCAGGTGGGACTTATTTGTCCAGCTAGCAAAGCTCCCATCACTCCGGCCGCTGCCCGGTCGCGTTGCTCCACCACATGCAGATATGTCCGCAGCGTGATCGTCGGCGAGGGATGGCCTAGGCGTCCAGCCACCACCCCGAGGTCATAGCCCTGGCTCAGCAACGTCGTTGCCACCGCATGACGCAGATCGTGAAAGCGCAGTCCCTTGAGCCCGGCTCGGCAGGTGATCTGTATCCGTCAGGTCAGGCAGAGCATTCGCTACTTTCCGCGAATGCTGGGTCCAACCAAGCCGGGCAGACTGTTGCCCACGCCCACCTCCAAACCATCCCCCGGTACGAAGGTAGGGGATCCCCGTGGCGGGGTCCGCTGGGTGCTGCCCCGGAACGCCGCCTATTGGACCCGTCCTGACCCCGGATGACCTTCCCCTTGGCCCTCCTCCACCGTCCGGCCCTACGTGACCCGCTCCTTAGTGCCGGAGCGTCGAGGCAAGTCGAGGTAATGAGGTTTGAGATCGTTTCAGTTCCGAGCGGTACGCCACCCTCGGGCGAAAGCGCCGAGCCATGTCGCTGGGAGCAAGCCACTCCGGGCCGCTTCCTCTCGCCGAGTCAAGACCCCTGCGTCGAGGTTCGCCAGGAACCCCACGGGGTCCGTTTCTGAATCATTCATAAGGGCGAGTCTCTCCCCACAGGATCTAGCCGTGGCGAGGTGGTTCGTCTTCCTCCGGATCCGAGCCTCGGTGGTCGTAATGGGCATCGGGGGCTAGGTTATCGAATGGGTGTTCGATCTTGTTGGAATCGGTGCGGTGCGAATGGCACGACGGGTGGGTGGCAGGTCGCGCCAGAGGGGATCGAGGAGGCCACACCCCGATCCGCATCCCGCTGGGTCAGCCGGTCGGCCCGGGGTCCCAAAGCGCCGAGCACCTCCGGCTACGCGCGACGCTGGCTCTGCCTCCACCGAACTTCGTGCCACTTCCGTGCCATGCCGACCGGCACGGACCGGTGTCCAGCGGGCATGAGGCGGGCTGTTCAGACCCTCTCCGACCAGCACTTTTCTACGGAGGTGCAGGTCACGGTAGTCCTGACCATGATCTCCGAGAGGTCCTGATCACGGGCCACAGGGTGGCGGTACATGGGTAGGTCAGCCCAGACCGGCCGAAGGACAGAAATCCTGCCTGGGGAACCGGTGTTACGCGGGTCGGTAGGGCCGCCGGGAGCGTGACTAGAAACGTGACTAGAACTGCAGTGGATTCGAGTCGTGTGCTGTCGTCCAGGTAGACGAGGCACAGGCCCTGACCTGCACTGGAGTGGTCAGCAGCGGTCTAGGTGGACCCCATGATTGGTTCATGCTCTACTACGACATATAGGGAAAGACCTCTGTGGTTACTGGGGTTTTCGCCACCCACCCCCGGCCTCTTCACACGACTTAGCGGGGCAGCAGCGAGAACACGATCCAAGGTGAGAGCCGAATCCCGTTGGTGGGCGGCTGGGTTGATCGCGACCCTGGGGTCAACGCCAAACCCGACGGGGTCGCGCTCATCGTCGCTGGCTTGACCACCGTCGCCACGATTGTCTGAGCGGTGCTCGAGGCGGGGCGGGGTCGGCCCGCTCGCTTCTTGGTCGATAATGGACCCTGTGAATCAGTCCCGATCGCCCGATAAGTCCTTCAACATCTATGGCGCTGCCGCGGTGGCCGGTGTAGTGCTCATGGCGGTCGGGATTGTCGCTGGCGTGATCCTGAAGGACTTGTCCGTGATCGGCATCGTCGCGACGACCCTCCCCGGCATCGTGCTACTTCTGATTGGGATTCGAGGAAAAGGAGGCGATCAGGCTTGACGGGAACGAGGGTCGAAAGCCCCTGCGACACCTTCACGACGCTCGCTACGCCCCGCCGAAAGGGCGAGATCTCGGATGGGCCAAACGTGTGATGGCGCGCGATCAGGCAGTCTGGCTGCTGGGCACCACAGCGCGGGTGGTGATCGGGTGCCACTTGGCACCACCCATGGCCAGTGGGTACCTGGCGGGAGTTGCGCTCACGGGCCATCTCGGACCAGCCAGCGCCTCCCTCGGGGGGCAGAGACGATGTCGACCACCCCCCCGGCGTCCAGCACGGCGCTACCGCCCAGACGCACACCGCGGACACGCTTGATGCTCAAGGCATCCTTCGCCCGCTGGCCAATGGTCCGGGTTCCCGGTGGACCGCGCCGCATCAAACCACGAAGTCGAGCAGTCTGCGGCTCAGCCGGTCGAGCTGTACGACGGCTTCAAGAACGAGATCCACAATGCGCTCTACGAGAGGGTTCGGCGAGACCCCAGAGACCGGAGGGCTGTTGCCAACGCGGTGAGCGAGACGCTGATCTGGGCGAGCCAGATGTTTGCGCCGAGCCGGTGCCGGCGACGGGTCGATGGGTTCAGATGCCTTCGGCCATGTGCTCCGATTCGCCCAAGCTGGTGGGTCAGCCGCTCGATCCATGACAGGCGAGCCACGCGTCCTATGAGCAGCCGGGGGATCGTATGAGACCGGCTCAGGTCCCTCAGGATCCCGCTCCAGGTCTTATGCCGCATCTTCCCCTGCTGGCCCGGAAAAGATCGCCCCAAGGGCGATGTCGTTGCCACCGGTTTGCTGGCCTGAGAGGCTTAAGACACGTGAAGAGAAAGAGAAAGGCCGTCCGGTTGGAGGGCCTCTGTTTTCAGATGCGGAATGTATCAGCGCAGGTTGATGTGACCTTTCACCAGCACATTGGTGGTGGAGAAGGCCGGGGGATCATTCTGATTCGTATCACATGCCCCGGTGGCGGTACGGGACAGGAATCCACTGTTCGTCGCCGTGGCCTTGAAGTGGCCGGTGGCCTTGGCGTAGGCCCCGGTACCGCTCACTACGGCGACGTTGAGGTCACGGATGGTGAAGCGGAACGCGCAGGTGGTCGGGTTGATCTTTGGCGTGGGATTCGTCCCTCCAGTCGCCAGCACGGTAAACGCCCCGGTTGGGTCAACCAGGGTGTGACGGCTGCTGTTGGTCGGATCGGTGGGCAGCGACGGGACGGCGTCGGTGATGTTGCCGCGTGTGTTGACCGCACCGTGGCCGAACCACGGCCCGGAACCCTCTCCTGCTCCCACGGAGTAGCTGGTGACATGGATGACTTCGGGTCCGCGGGTGGACTGGGCGCTCGCTTGAGAAGCTAACAGGCCTCCCGTTGTACCACCGACGGCGGCCACCATCGTGAGGGCCATCAGCCCTCGTTTCATCATGTTCATTGGTTTTTGCCCCTCCTGGTTCTACGGGTTGATGACCCGGATCCGTCGGGACCGTAGCAATGCCGGTTGCACTGGTCAAGCGTCAGATTTCTCCCCGACAGGGCGTCCATCTGCTGTTGATCCTCACCTAGTGGCCGTCCACCACGGGGTGTGGTTTTTTCGCGTGAAACACCTGGCTACGTCGAGCGTGATTGTCCCGCAGGGACGGTTCAATATTCGTATGAATCTGGTCCCAGTGATGGTAGATCAGGCCGCGACTGGTGCCTTTCCGCCCGGATGGGCGCCCCACGTCCTCGGATGCCTACGGGATCATCTCGCCCGGGGTACACCGACGGCCGCCCGGCGCGGACTGAGTAGGGTTCTCCCCGGATCGGCTGGAAATCCTCTTACCGCGACGGCATCCGGACGAAGTCGGCTAGCCAGGCTTCGGCGATAGGGGAACCGAACCCCGGGTTGATGTCGAAGCGGTCGGTGGCGAGCGAATCGAGCAGCCAGCCGGAGCCGAACGCGGCTCGCAACTCGACTTCGGTGACGCGGCGAGGACCCCAATCGCCGGGCTGGCGGTCGCTGAAGCACATGAGGTGAAGGTGGCCGCCCGGGAGGAGGACAGAGTGCAGAGCCGTGACGTACCGGGCGCGGGTGGCGTCGTCGAAGACGTGGAACAGTCCGCTGTCGACGATCGTGTCGAAGGCCTCGCCAAGCGTGCCGACTCGGAGCACGTCGAGCACCTGGAACCTTGGGCCAACGCCACGCTCGACGGCCTTACGGCCGGCGATCTCGATGGCGCGCCGGGAAACGTCGATGCCGATGGCGTGAGCGTTGAAGCGGGCGGCGAGGATCGTGTGCTCGCCCGTGCCGCAGCCGGCGTCGAGTAATGCGCCGGTGAGCGCGCCGCTCTCGGCGAGACGGACGAAGGCGGGCTGAGGGCGGCCGATGTCCCAGGGCGGGGGCGCGTCCGCGTAAGAGTCGTCCCAGTCGTGTCCGGCGTCAGCTGCGGTCATGTCTCATTCTCCCGCGCCGAACGAGCATGTCGGGCGGATCGCCGAACCGGCGAATGAGGGTCCGCAGATCCCGGGGTTTGACGCCGTCGAGCCTGACATCGACGACTCCTACTCGGATGCCACCGGGTTCGCCATCAGTGAGGTCGCCAACGTGGCCTACGACACCACCCTGGCTCGCCACACGCACAGGCTCGGTCTGGGATTTGGGCTCAAGAACGGCGACACCGATGGGTTCGCGCGGTTGATGCTCCCCCAAGTCGATTTCGTGGTCGACGAGCAGTGCATCCAGTACCACACCCGTGGCGCCTTCGAGCCCGCCTACCGCAACGCCCACCTGGCCGTGTTAGAGGCCGAGTATGTGGACGGAGGTGGCCCGAGCCCCGCTCAGTGTTGCTCCGCCGCCGACGCAGCGGGTTTCAGCGCCGTCCAATACCGCACAGCCTTGGACGGTAGTTGGTGGGTTGCTCGCTAAGCGTCGCGGCCCGAAACAGTTCCGGCCGGTTCCGCCGAGTGAACCCCCTCCCCGGACGATCTACTAGTCCAGCTCACCTCGGAGGTGGCGGTCGTCGGTCTCGGACGCGGTCGACCCCAGCCCCCGTAGCGGATGGCTGTCCGCGCCTAGAGGGAAATCGCCGGGAGTCCTTTGATGGCTTCGCTGGTCAGGCTGAGGTAAACACCGCCGTCGAGGCTGGTCACCGAGCCCCACGGGATGGCGACCTCGCGCTTCCCCCACAGATGCCCTTCCTGGAGCAGGATATGGGTCACCCGGCCGCTGGCGGCGTCAACCATGACGGCCCGGATCTTGCCGATCTCCCCGTCGGTGCCGTGGACGGGCTGATCTCCGCGCACGGCCAGGGGGCCGGAAGGGAGGGCGCCGGACGCGCTCGGCTGAGAGTTCTCTTCTGCGTCGGCGAGCGCGTCGAAGGCTGCCAGATCGCACTGGATTTCCACGCTGTCGTCGGCCGCCTCGACCAAGCGAACGGGGACCAGCTTGCCTCCGCCCCTGCGGCCCTCAGGCTCCACGATGAGGTGGGTGACGACCAGCGTGGCGGCGTCTACCACGAACTGGGTGACGTTGCCGCAGAATCCGTCGGTGCAGCTGGCTGGCACCCCCATCTCATACACGGTGGTCTGCGTCACGGCGCCCAAGCTACACCGCCCAGGGTCGGGCAGCGGGGCGACGCCTACGGCCCTGTAGTAGTGATGGCTCTCGTCGACGAGCCCGACCTCAGAGATAAAGGCGACCTCGAAGTCGCCCAAAGACACGATCCGGCGGGTCGGGGCCGCTGAGGGGACGCGGGAACCAGCCCGACGGGTGGCCGAGCAGCCAGAACGTGACGACAGAAGGTCAGGCGACCTTTCGCCCGTCCCCCGCTGGTAGCGGTCGCGTCGGGCAGCAGGGCAAGGTCGGCGAGACCGGCGATTGCGTCGCGGGTTTGTGCCTGCTTTCAAACGTCATCCGGGCCGCGAGTGGAGGGCGTTCGCGGCCTTTGGCCCGAGTGGGCGGCGGGGTGGTGATGTGACCAGCCCCGACCGTCGGAGGACGATACTCGTGGGCGTGGGAACCTGGAGCCTCAGAGATGAGCTGGCCGATCTGTCCGACTACGCATGGCAACGGCTACTGGGATCGCCTCGACGGATTGACCGACGAGGAGTATCTCTGGGAGCCGGTCGCTGGATGTTGGACGATCCGGCCCGGACCGAAGGGTGGCTGGGCTTGGGACTTCGCCTGGCCGGAGCCCGACCCTCCGCCAGTCACGACGATCGCGTGGCGGCTTGCCCACATTACGGTTAACGACGACCGGTTCCGGTCGTGGCTCGGGCTGAGCCCGCACCCGAACCGGCAACGTCGGACTCTCCCGGCGACGGCCGAGTCAGCCAGACAAGCGGTCGCGGCAACGAGCGCCGAGCGACACGAAGATCTCGCAGAGGTCACTGACTCGGATCTGTGGGAGAAGATCGGAGCCATCGGCGGACCCTACGCCGAGGGGACCAGAGTCTCGTGGGTGCTGCACGTGCTCGACGAGGTCACCCATCATGGCGCCGAGGTAGGCCTCTTGCGTGATGTATCGGTGCCGGCCAGGCCTCTGACCAACTCGGAGGCAGTGCAGCATCGACCCACAAGACGTCGCCTACCGTGTCCAAACGACGGCTATCCAGCGTAACGCCCCTGCCGGAGGTTCCGACGGGTGCTCCCTAACCTGGGCGCCGAACATCCAGAGCGCGGGAGCCGGAGGACCTCCTTTGCTCATCGGGATGCCGGCGCCATTAGCCGGGTCTGGGGGCACTGGCCGAGTTGGGTAGACGCACCCGTTGGTTTGAAATCATCAAGCGACCGCGGCGAGGTTCAGCTCTAACGTCTCGTGGCGTTCTCCCTGAAAGACGTCGACCCTGTGTCCCTGCCCGCCGGGCAGGTCGGAACACCGAAGCTCGGTCGGCGAGCTCCTAACGTGTCTTCCCCCACGAGCTCATTGAATGCACCGATCTGGTCGAGGAGGGCCCGCCAAGTGCAGTTCTCCGTGAAATCTGCCGAGACGAAGCCGGATTCGCCGTCGCCCGTCAGGTTGCGTCGCCGGGCCGGAAAGCCCGCTTATCCGCTCGGCTCAGCGGAAAGTTGGTCGAGGAGTCGTAGCAGCGATTCTCGAAGGGTCTGCAGTTCCGTGGAACTGGTCAGCGCAGCCCACCGCTCCTCGATCCGCGCCGCGGCGGCGTGTGTGACCGGCGGGACCGCCTTGCCCCGCTCGGTGAGGAACACCAGCTGCGATCGCCGGTCATTCGGGTTTGGCCTCCGCTCGACGTAGCCGGTCCGCTCGAGCTGCTCGACCGCTTGCGCCATCGTTTGTTTCCGCACGTGGGCGAACTCTGCCAGCTCCGACACGGTGATCCCCTCCGGTCCCACGAACGGGAACACGTTCCCTGCGCTCGGACCGATGTCGTCGAATCCGGCCTCACGCAGCGCGGCATCCATTGCCTGTGAGTAGTGCTGGTAGATCAGGCGCACCAGCAACCCGATCATCGGCCGGCTTGGAAATCTCTCCGAAGGCATATAGACAGGACCCTGTCGAAGTCCTATGATGGACAGGAACCTGTCTACCTTAGTCGAACGGAGCCTCCATGTCCGACATCCCCGTTGTCTACGGCCAGTTCGGCCAGGCCCTCGGCCTCGCCGAGCGCACCCTCTCGGCCGTCTTGCGCCAGCACCTCGCCGAGCGAAACGCCATCCCGGAGGCCTGGTACACACTTCGCCTGCTGGCCACCCGCGGGCCGGCCTACCCCCGCGCCGATCTGACCCGGATGCTCGAGGGCCCCGGGTTCGATGCTGACGCCGCCCACGCCCTGCTCGCCCGCCTCCAGGCCGACGGCCTCATTCATGGCGACGCCCAACTCGACCTGACCTCCGCCGGTCAGGCGGACTATGAGAGTCTTCGCGAGTACATCAGCGGCCCCTCCGTGCAGCTGTTGAGCCAGTTCGACGTCCACGACGTCGAGACGACGGTCCGGACGCTGCAAGCGATCACCGCGAAGGCGACTGCATAGTTCTAAGGGCCCGCCACGAAACAACTTGGAACAAGTCCTGTGCCACGACATGCATGTTTACAAGAGAATTGCGTCAAGTTGTTTCGTGGCGGGCCCTAAGACAACACGTTCCAGGCGCCCAACCGCTAACACCCGCACCCTGACCGGTCGGGCTGATGACAAAGATCGCGTTGCAGTGTGGCTGTCCCGATTTCGAGTCCCGGCCCCCTTGGGGGCAGTTGTGACCTGTTCTTCACGAATGCTACCAAGCTCCAGACCGTCCCAATAGGTCCATCGCCAAATCCGCCGGCATCTGCATCGCAACGCCGGGTCGGGGGCGCTCCCGCGACTGCATGTGCCAGGCGATGGCGAGACTCCACTATGCGAGATGAGGTTCTACGAGGAGCAGCTGATTCCCGTCGGGATCGCGGAACCAGAACATCGGGGGCTGGGGCTCCGCTTGCTCAACTGCGCCGATGCGGGCCTTGACCGGCGACCCAATGCGGGCGATGTCAACGTCGACGTCGACTCCGAGCCGCTTCATCCGCTCATGGGCAGCCTCGATATCGCCGGTGTTGAGGATGATCCCGGTACGGATGCCCACTGGATCCGGTCCTGCTGGGATGAGGGCCAGCCCGGTCGACGTGCCTGCGGGGTAGACCTCGATCCACCGGTGACCGTCCCCCCACGGAAAATCGGCGCGCACCTCGAAGCCCAGCGATTGGTAGAACGCTAGGGATCTGGACTGGTCCATAGTGGGAATGGTCACGAGTTGCACAAGGTCGATCGCCAATGACGGTTCGCTGGTCATTTGCCACCTCCTGATCTTCGGCCCTTGCATTCGGCCACAGGGGTTACGACGGTGGCGAACGATCCAACTCATCGGTCACCGCAGGGGACGACGCGACGTAGCCCGACCACATCCACGGCCGGGTCTGACCGCCCTGGGCGAAGCCGAGCATCGCCCACGCCTGGGCGCGTGACCACGTACTGTCCGGATGTACACCGTTGACCGAGGTGCGTCGCGAGTCGGCCAGCCCCGGCGCACCTCAAGATTAGGGCACACCCATCAAACTCGGCGAGGCTTAGCGTGCGAGATGCCCATCGACGGGCGCGCCGTGGGAGTTCTTCAAAGCGCTCTCTGGACTTTCCTTCCGAGTATCTCGTTTGAGGCCGCCCGCAGTCTGAGCCGGGTTGTCGTTGGCGGTTATCTGCATTACCCGGGCCGCTTCGGCGTCGGCTGGACGCCAGCGCACGATTCGGAAGCCGTGGCGCAGTGCGTTATCCAGCGCGTCGTGGTCGAACTGGCCGGTGGCGTCTCGAGGGATGCGGATGAAGCTTTTAGCTCGCGGGTTCTGGGCGACCAGCACGCCGAGGAGGTTTTCGATCTGGTCGTGATCGCTTACCAGTTCGGGGCGGGCGGTGATGTCGTGGCCCCGCAGGCGGATGTGAACCGGTTGGCCGTCGACCAGGTTGAGCTTCCAGTTGCCACCGCCCGGGGTCAGCAGCGCGCCGCCGTGGCGGACGTAGCTGACCGGCTGGCGGTAGTGGCGGCCGCTGCGACGTCCGGTGATGTGTACGAGCATGAGCCGGGAACCGAGAGGGGTGGGCAGGGGCAGGCTGAGGAGCGCGCCCACCGGCACATTGACAAACCGCATGAGTTTCGCTTGGGCCTGCCGAGCAGCCGGGCGTTTGGTTGTCGTGGTCATGACATCTGTCCTTTCGTTACCAGAGTTCTCACTACCGGCTTCGGAGCAGCCCAGCCCCGGGCGGGCCGGGCCCCAACTCGGTGCCGACGTTGATGGCGAGCCGGCCGAGCAGGCGCTGCAACTGTTCGATCTCGGTGTCGGTGATGCCGTGCCGCAGGCGGCGGTCGAAGCCGATAGCGGCGTGGCGCAGCCGGATGAAGGACGCTTCGCCGGCCTCGGTGAGCTCCAACAGGTGGACTCGCCGGTTAGCCGGGTCCCGTTGGCGGGTGACGAGCCCGTCGGCGTCCATAGCATTGAGATGGTGGGTGAGGGTGGCCTCGCTTACCCCCATGGCTTCGGCGATCTCGCGCTGAGAACCCCGGGGGTTCGCCTTCAGGTTGAGAAGCACCAGCCAGACCGGCAGGGATCCCCCGGCCTCCCCCAGGGCGTCGTCAAAGGCCCGGCTGACGCTGCGCGCGGCCTGGGTGAGGTGCAGGCCGACGGGCGTGCGGGCTGGTCGCATACCAACAGCTTAGAGCACGAAGGGATCGATATCAAATCCTTTGATTTCTAAGACTTGGACATCTACCTTTAGGGCTGTGAGCACACACCTGCAGGAGAGAACCGAGACGATCGGGTCGACGGAAGCGCACTCGTCCCGGGTGACAGCGTCGACCCGAACCCACAACTTCCGATGGCGTCGTGAGCCGGCGGAACAAGTCCTTCGATCTCGGCCCGTCGGGATCCACGCGTGCGACCGGTAGGAGGGGACTCGCTGACCATCAACAAATTGAGAGAAAAGGAGCAAAGTGATGGACGAGATGCAGGATGTGGTGGTCCTGGTGACGGGGAGCTCGCGGGGCATCGGCGCCGCCATAGCCAAGCTTTTCGCCAGCCAGGGCGCCCAGGTCGCCGTCCACGGCCGCGACCGGCATGCGGTGGAAGCGGTCACGGCCGACATCGAGGAGGACGGCGGGCACGCGCTCGCGGCGATCTGTGACCTGACCCGCTACGACCAGATCGAGGCCATGCGACTATTGGTCGAGCAGCGATTTGGCCCCGTCGAGATCCTGGTGGCCAACGCCGGAGGCAACCCGGTGCGCCCCGGTCCGGTCGAGGAGATCAGCGAGGACGGATGGCGGGAGTCGGTCGATGTGAACCTCACCGCGACCTTCCTCACCATCAAGGCGTTCCTCCCCGGAATGAAGCAGCGCGGCCGCGGCCGCATCATCACCATGTCCTCAGCCGCCGCCCGTCGTCCCACCGCCCAGTCACCCATCGCCTACGCCGCGGCCAAAGCCGGCATCGAGGTTCTCACCAAAGAACTCGCCGTCCAAGCCGGTCCAGCCGGCGTGCGCGTCAACTGCATCGCCCCCGAGACCATCCTCACCGAACGCAACCGGCAGCAGATCCCTTCCGACGTCCAAGAGCAGCTTCGCCGAGTCCATCCCCTCCAGCGCCTCGGCACACCCGACGATGTAGCCCAGGCCGCCCTATTCCTGGCCTCGGACCGTGCCGCGTGGATCACCGGCGTTACCCTCGACGTGGCCGGAGGCTCCGTCCTCGCTTGATCTAACCTGCCCGCGGCGATAAACCCCCGAAGGTCCCAACGCCGGAACAGGCGTGACGCCCCCGCCAGCGAATTGACGAACTCGAATCTCAGTGCTGTAGTTACAGCAGTGAGATTATCGGGCGTTCCGACCCCCTGAGCCGCACGGAGGTGAAAGCGGATGGAATTCTTGGACAAGGTGCTTGTTCGCAACATCCTGGAGCACGCCCTTGAATACCCCTGGAGATACCAAGACATCGGGCTTCTTGCCCTTCGCCTCGACGAGCATCGGGAATACGGACTTCACGTCTGGGCGCCTGATCGGTGTATCGGCACGCCGCCGATCCACGACCACCCCTACGACTTCGTATCCAGGATCATCGCTGGCGAACTGACGAACGCCCGCTACGTAGAGGACTCGTCCGGCGCCAAGTACCTGCGTGAACGGTACTCACCCTCTAACGAGAAGTCCCGAGCCACGGACTACGTCCAACTCTCATCCGAGGTTGAGACCTTCAGGGAAGGCGATGAATACGCTCAGAGGGCGAACGAGTTGCACGACAGCCACCAGCTCCCGGGGACCGTAAGCATCATCCATAGGGCGCCGTTTCGAGAAGGGGCCGAACTCACGGTGTGCCGGCTCGACGAGAAGGCCGCTTGGGTTTCTGGTGCTTCACGTACACCGACTTCGGCAGATGTTACGGACATCACGAAGCAGGCGTTGGCCTGGTTCTAGCCGACCGGGACGGCGGATTCCGCCGCTGACTCAGATAACCCTGTTATCTCCCCCCGGGTTTACTCACAGATCTAGCATTCCCGCCGACACGTTCCTGGAACCGAAAGGTGTGCCATGCCCATGAGCCGACGGCAGTTTCTCGTCCGCATGGCGTTGTACCTGTGACCCGGTGGCAGAAGGCGGCAGCCGCGACCGCGGTTCTGGCGCTGATCGGAGGCGGGTCGGCCTTCGCCGCGACGCTAGGTAGCAGCACTCTGTCCATGTCGGCGGGGGACACCGTGACAGCCACATGCCCGAACCGGCTGTCGACGAGCGGCAGGGCGACCCACAGCATCATCCTGTCCTGCGCCCCGAACCCGACCACCACGACCACGACGGTAGGTCCGACGACCACCCTGGCGCCCACGACTACGACGACGGCTACGACCGTCCCGGCCGGCGCGACCACTACCACGGTCCCAACCTCGGGCACCTGCACTAAACCGTTCTTCTCGACCGGCGCCGCCAGCGGAACGATCAACATTGACCCCTCCCCCGCTCCCGAAAACTGGTGGGTCAACAACGACGCATGGAACACGTCGCATGGTCCGCAGACGATCAACGTGTGCAGCCAGTCCAGCTGGTATGCCGTCTCCGACCAGCCCAACAACGCTGGAGCGGTGGAGACCTATCCTGACACGGAGTACGACGTCGGCGGCCGTAACACCCGGTCGACCGAGCCCATCAGCCAATTCGGCTCGATCGCCTCGACCTTCTCCGAGGCGTACCCGTCGGCAGGATCGTGGGACGCCGGATACGACCTGTGGCTGAACAACTGGTCGATCGAGGTCATGATCTGGAACCAGTGGGCGGGCTCCCAGGCGTATTGGCCTGACATCGCCACTCAGACCCTCACGCTCGACGGGGTCCCGTACAGCTTCTACAAGAACGGCGCCGAGCTGATGTTCTTCCGAGGCTCCCAGACCACGTCTGGGTCGGTGGACATTCTTGCCGCATTCCAATGGCTCGTGTCAAAGGGGTACGTGTCGTCGTCGGACGTTCCGACGCAGCTGGAGTACGGCGTCGAGATCGCCTCGACCAGCGGATCGGAGACATTCCCCATGACTGGCCTCACATTTAACCTGAGCTAAGGGCCCGCCACGAAACAACTTGGAACAAGTCCTGTGCCACGACATGCATGTTTACAAGAGAATTGCGTCAAGTTGTTTCGTGGCGGGCCCTAACTGCTTTGGCCGGATCGGGCCCGACCGTGGCCTCAGGCGCCGGAACGCACCCACATAGAGTCACGTGACCGCCGCCATTCTCGCTCGCAAGGCGGACCTGACGCCGTGGGGCAGCTTGGCGTGCTGCGACTCCGTGGGTCTGAGCATCGGCCGCCGCGAGGTCACTCGGTCGCGTTACGGTTCTCCCCAACGACCGTCCCCGAAGTCCCGCAGGGGGGGGCCGGCGAAGTAGTACTGGGCCAGCCGTAGTACCTGGGCGTCGTCCAAGTGATCGATGTCGACCCGCACGTCGGCCACCACCTTTGCGGCCACATCCTTGCGGTGTTTCTCGACGTGGGCCACCCAGAGGTGAGACGCATTTGCCTTGCCTTTGCCATGCCCCAATAACAGAATCGCCCCGGCCGGGGACAACGCTTCGGTCAGCTCGCGCCAGTACTCCGGACTGTCATCTTCATAGGTGCCCTGGGGATTACCGCGGCGGTGGTGGACCTTGTGGAAGTGGCCACGCGGATCGGAAGCAACGATGTGATCGGGCCTATCGCCCGGTGTCGAATCTGTCGAATAGATCGTCGTATCGCGGAAATCGATGACGGCGACGACGTTCTTGCCGCGGACCAATTCGCTCTCGTCGACCACCGTCGAACCTCCTTGCCCTGACCGGCGGCGGCCGGGGCGGATCTGACCTTAGTTACTTACTCACCTACTTCTTCGTCTCTTTGCCTCCGACAAAGAGGTCTCGCCAGTCGCTCTCCGAGACGTGAACACCGTACTTTCTAGCTGCCGACAGAATCCGCTGCCAAGCGCGGTCGCGCTCCTCATCGCTGACCCCTTCGACCTGGTCAAAGCGAGCAATGGCACTGCGAACGTGCGGGGCATCCGTGATCGGTTCCTTGCGGGCCTCAGGGAAGGCGAACTCCTCGTCGACCAAGCGATCCTCCTCCGCCGTAGTCATGCCCGTCGAGCTCCGTGGAATGTCTTCTCCGTGAGCTCGCTCGCTCTGGATCAGGCGGGCCTTTTCAATGTTCTTTCGTGCCGCTTCCTTTTGTTTGTCGGTCGACATATCAACTCCTCTCCATGAATAGGCGCCCGCATGCCCAAACCGCGGATGAGCTCCCTGGAGCAATCTAGCCAGCCACATCGAACGAACGACGGCTCCTCAACCAAATCGACCTGCCATGACCTACGCCTCGCCATACAAGGATCGCGGCGTTTGGCAGCCACGGAGGACGTTCATCCTCAAACCGCGAGCCGGCTGCTTCCGCCCGAACGTCGTGGGGCCGCCTCAGTAGCGGCCCGTAGCGTCGACCGGGCCTGCGGCCCACAGTGCTGACCGGGCCTGCACTTGACCAGGGCGAGGGCAAGTTTGACACCAGCAAGTCCCACGCTGTAGCAGAACCCTAGTAGCGGCCGGCCTTTCGCCACGATCTGTGCCGTCCGTCCGGGTCGTACAGGATGCGATAGGGCGGGGTGGACCACAGCCGGCTCCAACGTGTCAGGCAAGGTAGGGGGACGGGCCGAAGCCGGCCAAGGGGACGGGGTCCTGGCCTGCAGCCCCGATGCCAGGCTTCCAGCCGGGCGGCCGCCTCAGCGAAGGCGTCGTAAAACGAGCGTGGGTCCACCAGGTCGCCGTCATCGCCGGCGGCCCGCTCGAGGTGCTCCCGGGCCAGTCGCAGGCGGAGGTCGAGGCCAAATGGGCGCTCTCCGTCACCGGGGGGGCCTTCGGGGGACTCGTCGACCACGGCGCACGCCAGTTCGGAGTCGTGGGTCCAGGACCTGCGGTTGATGTTGTCGGAACCGACTTTGGCCCACTCGTCGTCGATGATGCACAGCTTGGCGTGCACGTAGATGGGGACCCCGGCGCCGTTTTCCAGCCCGTAGATCGCCACCCGTTCGCCGCCTGCTGCGTCGAGGGCGTTCATGGCGTCGAGGCGTCCGATCAAGTTGGGCGCGGTAGAAAGGCGCCCGTCCTGATCCGGGTAGGGAGACACGACTGCAACCAGGAGGAGTTCGGGTTCGGCTTCCAGCGCCCGGCAGTAGGGGGCGACCGCTTGGCGCGACCACAGGTACTGGTCTTCGACGTACACAAGGCGGCGGGCCCGGCCCAGCGCCTTGGTGATGCCCCGGGCCACACTGCGTTCCCCCTCAGGCGCGAAGGGAAGCGCCCGCAACCGGGGGGGATACGTGCGCAGGACCTGAACCGCATGACTCCCGCACCGGGAGGGGTCATGCGTGCGGGGCGGCAGTTGCCGCCACGCAGAGCTGGCCCGGTCCAGCACATCCCGCAGCCGGTGGATCGGATTGCGCGAAAGCGGGGACGGGTCGTCCCACCGTTCGCGGAACACGGTCTCGACGTCGCCCACCGCCGGACCTCGCAGCTGGAGCTGGATGTCGTGCCAGGGCGGGCGAGGCCCGTACACTTCCGCCATCGGCTGGGGCTGGGCATCACCGCAGTGGCTGGCGTCATCGCGACGGCTGTGGCATAGGTCGATCCCGCCGACGAATGCACAGTCGAGCTGTGGCCGGCCGGGGTGGCGCAGCACCACGAACTTCTGGTGCTGCGAACCGCCGGGCCGCACCCGCATGTCGAGCAGGCAGCACCCTCCCGCAGCGTTGATCTCCTCGCCGAGGTGGCGATTCTCACGCTCGGAAAACTGGAAGCGATCCAGGTGCGAGCGCCAGATAAGACCCCGGACGACGACACCCCTTTCAGCCGCGTCGCACAGCAGGGTCCCGACCTGGGAGCCCTCAGCGTCGAGGCGTTGATCGGGATCGCCGCGCCAGTCGGTAAACAGCAGCACATCACCGGCCCGCATCGCTTGTATCGCAGCCACGAGCGACGCGAAGTACTCGGCCCCGTGGACGAGCGCCCGCACCTGATTGCCCGATGTCCAGGCCAGGCCGTTGCAGTGGCGGCGATCAAGCTCGGTTTCGTTGCCGCGCTCCGAAGCCCGAAGAAACCAATCGACGGCAGGCATCACCTGGGCTTACCCATCTTCTCCCACACGCACTCGCTTTCCACTATTCCCGACGGCGTCGCCCGCCAAACAACGGCCGAGCGACGGTTTGCTCCGTCGTCCTGGCGGGTATCTCATGACGTGGATCAGCCAGATGACTTTTGGGAACGGGAGGGGATGGGTGTCCACGACCTGGGCTGGCGATGACGACACGCCGTCTGCTGGCAGAGACGCCGGGCACACGCCACGGTGTCAGTTGGTCGCTTGGGTTTTCGGTCAGCCCGAGTCAGAGGCGCGGGCACCAAACCGGGCCGTGTTGGAGCCGCTTGCCGGGCGCCTGAGGCTTGTTCGGCGGCTCCGGGCCGCGCTTGCGGACCTGCCCCCGGTGCTCGCCGTGCTTGTCTGCCTGGTGGGATCCGTAATTGTCCTTGCTGCGGTGCTGATCGGTCTCGGCCTGCTGATGGTGCATTTCGGTGCCTATGACCGGCTGGGGCATTGGGACGAGCGCGTCAATCAATGGTTTGCTCAGCGCCGGGATTCGCTCGCGAACCGCCTCAGCGGAGACTTCACGTTGCTCGCCGACACGGCCGGGATCGCCGCGGTAGCGGCGGTCGTGACTGTGGCGCTACTCCTGCGCCGCTGGGGCGGGGTCGCCTGGCTGCTGGCCGCGGGTCTGGCAATAGAACTCACGGTGTTTCTTGTCACCAACTACATCGTCGAGCGCCCACGTCCACCCGTGGCGCATCTTGGTTCCACCCCGTCCACCTCCAGCTGGCCGTCCGGCCATGTCGCCGCCACCACGGTCTTATACGGAGGGATGGCGGTGCTGGTGATGGTCGCGACCTCGAGGCGCCTGGTTCGCCTGGTCGCCTGGATAGTCGCCTTCGCACTCATCGTCTGTGTGGCGCTGTCGAGGATCTATCGGGGCGACCATCACCCCATCGATACCATCGCCGGGTTCGTCCTGGGCGCGGCCGCCCTGTGGGCGGCCATCTTGGTCATTCGGGTGATGAGCAGCCGGGTCGGACGGCCGGCGCGCCCGGGAACGCCCCGGAGCCTAGCGGGATCCAACCGGGGTGGGCCGTGACGTCGATCGCCGTCGTGGCCCATAAGAAGAAATCATTCGGCGGTGGTCTGGGAGAGCTTCGGCGCCTTCTAGCTGATCGCGGCTTCACGGACCCGATCTGGTACGAAGTCGCCAAGAGCCGCAAGGCGCCGGCTGTGGCGCGCCGGGCGGTCAATGAGGGAGCGGACATCTTGCTGGTGTGGGGGGGCGACGGCACGGTGCAGCGCTGCATCGACGCACTGGCCGGATCCAATGTCACGATGGCTATCCTGCCGGCCGGTACGGCCAATCTCCTGGCCACCAACCTCGGTCTGCCGATGGACCTACCGGGGGCCGTGGACGTCGCCCTGGATGGGGTCCGGCGCCCGCTGGACGTGGGGGTGCTCAACGGAGAGCGCTTCGCGGTCATGGCGGGCGCCGGGTTCGACGCGGCCCTGATGCAGGACACCACCCGGGCCCTCAAGGATCGCCTCGGTCGACTCGCCTATGTGTGGGGCGGTGCCCGGGCCGTGCACTCGAAGCCGGTGAAGATGCAGATCGAGATCGACGGTAAGACCTGGTTCGACGGCCGGGCCAGCTGTCTCCTGTTCGGCAACTTTGGCACCATCACCGGCAAGTTCACCGTCTTTGCCGCAGCCGAACCGGACGACGGGCTTCTTGAGATTGCGGTGGTAACAGCCAGCAGCCCGATCCACTGGGCAAGGGTCCTGACCGCACTGGCCGCGGGTAGAGCAGACCGGTCACGATTCGTCCACAAGAGCCGGGGGCACAGCATCGCGGTCAAACTCCACCGACCTATCGCCTACGAACTCGACGGCGGCGCCAGGCAGGCGACGAAGCACCTGTGCGCCGCCGTCGAAGCAGGCGCCGTCACGGTGTGTGTCCCAGAGGCAGGCCGGTAGTGAGTACAGCCAGCCTGGTGCCCGAGACTTTCGACCTGTCGGGCGACGACGCGTGGACGACGCTGTCGCGCGTCGGGAAGCGCCGGCTCCTCAAGGACGCGTTCATGCGGATGCGGGTGGCCGACGGCTTCAGCCACGCCCGCTCGATCGCCTTCATGACGACCCTCCTGGCCGTTCAGGGTGTGATCGGCCTGGTCGGGCTGGCCAGCCTGTTCGACAAGGGGACGATCGGCACCATGGTGGTCGCCACCATCAGGCGAGCCGTACCCGGATCGGCGGGCCAGGTCCTCACCAGCGCCGTCATCCAGGCCCACGCCACCGCGCTCGAGCACCGGTATAGCGCCCTGGTGTTCGGTTTGGCGGGGTGTCTCGTGACTGGGACCACGGTGATGGGACAGCTCGAACGCGGCCTCAACCGGCTCTACGGGGTCGAGCGGGACCGACCAACCGTGCAGAAATACGGGTTGGCGCTGGCGTTCGCTGTCAGTGCCGGAACGTTCATCGCTCTGGCCTTCGGCTGCCTCGCGTTCGGCCGGGAGATCCTCCACACCAGCAATCGGGCGCTCAACACCGCATGGGCCATCGGACGCTGGCCCCTAGGCCTGGCCTTGATTGCCGTGGCTGTGACGCTCCTGTTCCGGTGGTCGCCGCGCCGCCGGCAACCCCGGCTGTCCTGGCTGTCGCTCGGGGCGGGGGTGTCGGTGCTCCTGTGGGCGATCGTCACGGTCGGCCTGGGCGTGTTCTACCGGTTCAGCTCGTCGTTTGGTCAGACCTACGGCCCACTCGCCGGTCTCATCGCCCTTCTGATTTGGTGTCTCCTGTCGGCCATAGCGCTGTTGCTCGGAGCGGCGGTCGCGGCCCAGCTCGAGTCAGTCCGAACCGGGGAGCCGGCGCCCCAGGACGCCGAGAAGGTTGCCGAGTCAGAGCCGGACGCGGATCAGACATCGGTACCGGTCCCGTCATCTGTATCGGTACCGTCATGAGCGGAACCGGCAGGGCGGTCGAGACGTGCCCTGGAAGCCGTCGGGTGGACGGATGCTGATCATCGGGATCACTGCCGCCCTCATGGTTGTCGCGGCAACGGTCGTCTGGCTGGCCGCCCGCCGCTGGAGCGTGTTCCAGCTGGCGCCGAGGGTCAAACCGGACCACATCCGAGCCGAGGTCCACCGCCACCCGCGGCTGGCCGCTCTCGCCACCTCGCGTCTGGACCCGAACTCCGCCACCGGCTTGGCGCTCACCGCGGCATTGGTGGTCCTGGTCGCTGGCGTCGCCGCCCTGGGACTGCTTCTTTGGATGATCCGCACCGACATCGGCTTCGCCCGCTTCGACCTGGGCGCGGCTCGCTTTGCCGCCGCCCACGCCACCCCGGAATCCACCCGGCTCCTGCGGGACTTGTCGGTGCTGGGAGGTGCCGTCTTCCTCGCGCCCTTCGCCGGGGTGGTTTGCCTCGCCGTTGCCAGGCGGGAGCGGCTGCTGGCTGTGATCGGCTTCCTTCTCCTGACCGTCGGTGGTCAATTCGCCGTCGTCGACCTGATCAAATGGATCGTCGATCGCACTCGCCCCGACATCGACCGGCTCACGAACTTCAGCGGTCCATCCTTTCCCTCGGGTCACGCGGCCGCCTCGGCGGCCAGCTTCGCCGCGTTCGCCCTTCTCGCGGGCATCGGCCGCTCTTCGAGGGCCCGGGCGACGTTCGCCGCGATTGCCGTGGCGCTCGCGGTCGGCATCGCCGCCAGCCGGGTTTTCCTCGGAGTGCACTGGTTCACTGACGTGCTGGCTGGATTGGCGTTCGGCTGGACCTGGTTCGCCGTCTGTTCGATCGCCTTCGGTGGGCGTCTGCTCCGCTTCGGTGCCCCGGCCGAGCAAGCTCAGCGGGCGGTCGAGTCCGGTCAGGAACAACCGCCGGTCGCTTTCTCAGTTGATCAGCCGAAGCAGGGACGGACCGGGTAAGACCACCAGGCGTCGTCCGGCCGGGTGGTTTTCGCTGGGTAGGACCCCGGGCCTGGCGATGCCGGCGCGGGTTTGCTCTGTCAGGCGGGGTGGCCGGGAGTGAGGTCGGACAGCGCCTGCACGCCGAGTTGCGGCCCCTGGTCGTGACACTCGGCGACAAAGGGCGCGAGCACCAGTCCAAGATGATCGCCCGGGTCGACGCGATCGACCACCGCACCCGCGAACCATCTCGGACAGTCGACGAGCACGGGGGTGCGGCCGTCGGGCCCCGGCCCCCACCGGCAACGGCCGAACTTGTCGATGTCATCACCGGTCTGCTCACCGAACAGCCTGGCCAGCTCGGTGTTGGCAGCCCCGAGAGCGTGCACCACGACCACGCTTGCGGTCACGGCAACGTGGAACGTGTAGTTGAGCTTGGATATGCCGACGTACCAACGCGGCGGATGGAGGCTGCACTGCGTGGCGAAGCCCACCAGGCAGCCGGCGCGATCCTGCTCAGATGCCACGGTGACGACGAACATCGGGGGATCCAGGTGCGAGACGAGGCAGTCGTATGCTTCCTCGTCCTTGCCGGTCAACTCGCTCATGTGAAGAGCATGCCCAGTTTGGGGCCGGCAAGAAACAATCTCGACCGGCAGAGAGCAGGCGGGTGATTCACTCGCCGTTCCAGTTGTGGAGGATCTGCCCCAGCCGGAGCACGTTCTCGTCGAACGGACGGGCCAGGTAGACGATCAGCCGGTCGATGTCTAGCCCCCGCAGCTGTAGCGTCTGCTCGGGCACCGACGGCAGAGTAGCCGCGACCAGGAGGTCTTGAGGAGCCCGGCCCGATTGCGCGTGGGCCCGGCGGGCGATCGCGACCAACCCGGCCATCGTCGATCCCACCGGCACGCAGATGCCGTCGCCGACGCGACCTGCCAGCTCAGCCATCTTCGGCCCCAACCCGGCCACCAGGATGGGTGGGATCGGCTCGGGTTGCAGAAATCCGGCCGCCGGATGCACCGCGCCGGACCAGACCCGCCGGAGCATGGCAATGGTGTGCTCGACATGGAGGCGCCGCTGTCCATCGGCTGGTACCTGACGTCCCAGCGCTTCCTGCTCGAGCGCGTAGGGCGTTCCGGCCCGAGCGCCTGCGCCCAGCCCCAACAAGAGCCGGCCGGCGCTGACCTGCTGCAGAGTGGCGGCCATGACCGCCAGCACCCCCGGATCCCGGTTGACCACGTTCAGCACCAGTGGTCCCAACGCGATCCGCGGCACGGTCGAGGCCAGCGCCGATAGAGCAGTCCAGCATTCCATCACGTCCGAGGCACCTTGGACCGACCCGGCCAGATGGTCATTGAGCCACAGGCCGTCCAGGCCAATTCTCTCGGCCAGCCGAGCGCCCTCGAGTATCTCCCGCCAGTCTGACCCAAACGTGTCCAGCAAGACGTCGGTGCGCACCGAGCCAGCCTTGCAGGACTGTCAGACGTCGCTCAGCATCCTCGTGCCGTCCGTGGCAACATCCAAGGCGTAGGAGACGACCTGACGGGCCCGGGCCAGCCCCTCCCAGTCGACCCCGGTGGCGTCGATGACCTCGCCGTCGGTGAGCCGGTTGCGGTGGGCGAACAGGATCCGGGTGGCGTCGCGTTCGGCTTTCAGGTCGGCGTCGTCGAAGCTCGAGCGTTTTGGGGTCTTGCGGAACCTAGGCATACGCGGTCACCGGTCACGTTCAGTCATTGTCGAATCCTCCGAGCAGGCGGCCGGCCCGGCGAACGTTTCAGAGTCACGGGGACCATCCATGGTTCTAGGGTCGGAACGGTTGCTGATCCCCCGTTAAGGAAATCCTCAACCGCGCCTGAAATCCCGCGTAGAACCTCAGGGGGTATGGCGCAAAACGGATATGAGCGGGTATCGCGGCATATGGCAGCGGCCGACTCGGCCGGCACGGACGCCTGGGCCGCCAGCCGACCGCCGCCGCGACCATTCGAAACCGGGGGTAGCTGAACCGGGCTCGGGGCCGGCGGGGTTCGCCGACTGTTCACCTAAAGGTCGCCTGATCGCTACCGGGGCCTCGCCTCCCGTCCATGGTGGCTAGCCAGACCTCCCGACATCCCCCTGTAGGGTTGCCCCCGTGGATTCGACTCTTGACCAGGCGATCGAGACCTCTCGACTGTCGCACTCGACCGTTGGCGGGAGCTCCTTTCCACCAATAGCCGACTATGGCTTCATCTCCGACTGCGAAGTGTCTGCCCTCATCGCTCCCAGCGGAAACGTGGAATGGCTGTGCCTGCCCAGGATGGACGCGGCCAGTGTTTTTGCCGCAATTCTGGACAGGGATGCCGGGCGATTCCGCGTGGGCCCGGCGGACGTCACCGTGCCCGCCGGGCGCCGTTATCTACCGGGGACAATGGTGCTCGAGACGACCTGGGATACGCCGACGGGCTGGGCCGTGGTCCGGGACGTCCTTCTCGTCGGTCCCTGGCGTCACGATGCCCACCGGTCAGAAACCCATCGCAGGGTGCCGACCGATCATTCTGCGGAGCGGGTGCTCCTGCGCACGGTGCGATGTTTCAACGGGTCGATCGATTTTCTCCTGGAATGCGAACCGGCGTTTGACTACGGGCGCCGGCGGGGATTGTGGCACCACACCGGCGACGGATACGGCCAAGCGGAAGTCGCGGTGGGCGACGACTCGCCGGTCATCCGGATTACCACCGACTTGAATCTCGGGTTCGAGGGCCCGCGAGCGATCGCCCGTCGCCGGTTGCGGGCTGGAGACCAGGTCTTCTGCGCCCTTTCATGGGGTGACGGTTCGCCTCCGACCACCTTCGCCGAAGCCCACGAGCGGCTGGCCGGAACGGCCGATTTCTGGCACGAGTGGTTGGGGCGAGGCCAATTCCCGGACCATCCGTGGCGCACTTACCTCCAGCGCTCCGCCCTGACGCTCAAGGGACTCATCTACGCGCCCACTGGAGCGCTGTTGGCGGCGGCGACTTCGTCCTTACCGGAGACCCCGGGCGGGGAGCGCAATTACGATTACCGCTACAGCTGGTTGCGCGATTCGACCTTCATGCTGTGGGGTCTGTACACACTGGGGTTCGACCGGGAAGCCAA
The DNA here is from genome assembly GCA_963783945.1 of uncultured Actinomycetota bacterium. Taxonomy (GTDB): domain Bacteria; phylum Actinomycetota; class Acidimicrobiia; order Acidimicrobiales; family Palsa-688; genus CAWAPS01. Next base: position 484,456 of record CAWAPS010000032.1, on the reverse strand, counting down.
CGACTTCTTTTATTTCATCTCCGACCTGGCCGAAGATGCATCAGATCTTCAGATCATGTATGGGATCGGAGGGGAACGGGAGCTAACCGAGGAGACGCTTGACCACCTGTCTGGCTATGAAGGCGCTCGGCCGGTTCGCATCGGCAACGGTGCCTGGAATCAGCGACAGCATGACGTGTGGGGCGTGCTTCTGGACTCTGTCTATCTTCACACTCGTTCTCGCGATGGACTCGACGAGCGCCGTTGGCCGATGCTCGAGCGGCAGGTCGAGGCCGCCATAGCTCACTGGCAGGAACCTGATCAGGGCATCTGGGAAGTGCGGGGACCGGCTCGTCATTTCACCAGCTCCAAAGTGCTGTGCTGGGTAGCGGCGGACCGTGGCGCCAAGTTGGCCGCGCTGCGATCCGACGAGGCAAACGCGGTTCGATGGCGCAAGGCGGCCGACGAGATACACGCCGACATCTGTGCCCGGGCCGTCGATGATCGGGGCGTGTTCTGCCAGCACTATGACACCACGGCCCTGGACGCCTCGCTGCTGCTGATTCCCTTGTTGCGGTTTCTGCCCCCCGAGGATCCGCGGGTGCGGGCGACGGTGTTGGCGATCGCCGATGAGCTGACCGAGGACGAACTGGTCCTTCGTTACCGCGTGGAGGAGACCGACGACGGTTTCAGCGGGGAAGAGGGGACGTTCACCATCTGCTCCTTCTGGTTGGTCTCGGCGCTTACCGAGATCGGGGAGGTCTCGCGGGCCCGGGCCCTGTGCGGCAAGCTGCTCTCCTTTGCCAGCGACCTTCAGCTGTACGCAGAGGAAATAGACCCCCACAACGGGCAGCACCTCGGTAACTTCCCGCAGGCGTTCTCCCATCTGGCCCAGGTCAACGCCGTGATGCATCTGATCCGAGCGGATGAAAAAGAAGCCCGAGAGGGACGGACCGGCTAGCGCCGGACGCCGTTCAGGCGTCGTCCCCGCCGGGCCGGGCTGTCGGGGCCTCCCTTCGGGTGGGTGAGAGGCGGGGGGCGTCCAAGAGGGGCCGGTCCGGGCCGGACACGATCGATGGGGGATCAACCAGCCCGGCGAAGGTGACGATATTGCCGGGAAAGAGAAGGGAAAGCAGCCAGTCGCTGACTACACCGAGCCGGCGGGAGGCCCCGGGCACCTGAATGAGGTGGACGCCCCGCGCCGCAATCCAGCCGGGCAAGCCGCTCAGGCGCACCCCTCTGAGATCGGCGATGCCTTCCTTGCGGCCCAGGGTGGCGACCTGGCCGAGCGACCGGAATCGATATGGCTTGAGGCGCTGCCCGGCCCGGACGGCCTTCAGGTTGGCGGCCAACCGGCGGGCCTGCCGCATGGCGTGCTGGCTGGTCGGGGGGTCCGTTTGCCCAGGAGTGGCGGCGTTCGGCACCGCCGAGCAGTCGCCAAGGGCCCAGACATTCTGGTGGCCTTCGACCTGGAGCGTGGGCCCCACACGAACCCGGCCCCGTTCGTCGAGCGGAAGCCCGAAGTGGGCGACGATCGGATCAGCCTTGACTCCCGCGGTCCACACGAGCAACCCGGTGTCGAACTCTGCCCCGTCGCTCAGCGTGACCCTGCCGTTAACGACCTTTTCCAGCCGGGTGCCGAGGCGCAGGTCGACGCCGCGCTGCTGGAGCAGGTCGCTGACGTACTGCCCAAGGTCCGACGGGATATCAGCGAGGATCTTGGGCGCGGCATCCACCAGAACCCACCGCTGCGGCACTCCGAGGAGAGCCGGGTGATAGCGCAGGGCATCCTCGGCGAGATGGCGGAGCTCGGCGAGGGCCTCCACGCCGGCGTAGCCGCCTCCGACGAATACGAACGTGAGGTGCCGGCGCCGGCGGTCGGGGTCAGGTTCAATCGCCGCCGCGGCGAGGAGTCGTAGCAGCTGATTCCGAAGATACAGCGCGTCGAGCACGGTGGTGCAGCCGATGGCGTGCTCCTCGAGCCCGGGAATGGGAAAGGTCCGCGGCACCGCGCCCACACCGATCACCACATGGTCGTAGGTGATCGTGAGGTGTGGACCGCCGTCCGTGTCGACGTCTGCGGCCTGGGCTTCAAGGTCGATGTCAGTGACCCGGCCCGCGATCACCTCGGCGTGGGGGCACATCATGGCCAGAGGGGTCATGGCGTTGCGCATTTCCACAACTCCGCCCGCGACCTCCGGAAGCATCGGGGTGAACAGCATCGAGTTCTGGCCGTTGACGATGGTGGCTCCCCGCCGATCGAGCAATCGGGCCACCGACGCACCTCCGAAGCCGCCGCCTACAACCAGCACGCCACCGCGGGCCTGCTGGCGGTGAGTTGCCCTGTCCATGCTCATGGCGTCGGCTGCCTCCTGGTCGGGCGTGTGGTTCCTACTTCGAAGGCTACTTGTGGGCCCACCGCCAACAGACCGGATGCCCATTTCCGGCGCGGGCTGGGGACCGGGCTGCGAAGATCAGGGGAGGCGAAATTGCCGGCTCTGGGCTTTTGATCGAGGTGGTGAGCGGCGGTTACGGTAGCCATCAATCGCTCGGGAATGGGAAGGTGACATGAAAATCGGCTTGCACGTGTCCAACTTCACCTGGCCGGGAGGGCCGGCCTCGATGGCTTCGGATCTGGCCCGGGTAGGGGTGGCGGCGGAGGAGCAGGGATTCAGCAAGCTCAGCGTCATGGATCACGTATGGCAGATCACGGGGTTCGGTCCGCCCGAGCAGGACATGCTCGAGGCCTACACGACCCTCGGATACCTTGCTGGCCGGACCGATCGGATCGAGCTGCTGGCGTGGGTGACCGCCGTGGTCTACCGGGACCCCGGATTGCTGGCCAAATCGGTAACCACCCTTGACGTGCTTTCGGAGGGGCGCGCCTGGTTGGGTATCGGGGCGGCCTGGAACGAGCCGGAGGCTCGGGGCCTCGGGCTGTTCTTTCCTCCGACAGCCGAGCGGTTCGAACGGCTGGAGGAGGCCCTGCAGATCTGTCTGCAGATGTGGAGTGGGGACGAGAGCTCCTACCACGGGAGGCGCTACCAGTTGGAGCGGACGCTCAACTCGCCGCAGTCACTGACGAGGCCGCACCCTCCCATCCTCATTGGCGGTGCTGGTGAGCGAAAGACCCTGCGGCTGGTCGCGCAATACGCGCAGGCCTGCAATTTGTTCCCCGGCCCGGAGCTGGCGCGCAAGCTCGATGTGCTGAGGGGGCACTGTGAAGCGGTCGGCCGCAACTATGACGAAATAGAGAAGACCGTGATCGGTTCCCTGGATCCGGGACCGGCCGGCGAGAACGTGGACGAACTGCTCGACGGCATGCGTCAAGCGGCAGCTCTCGGTGTGACCCACTGGCACGGATCGATTCCGGATGCGGCCGATCTGACCGGCATCAAGCTCGTCGGCGAACGGATAGTCCCGGTCGCGGCCGAGCTCTGACGAGCACCGGATCGCCCAGCCATCTGGGATCGGGGAATGTAGCTCGAAATCCGGCTCAGACGGTGCTCAGAGCTCAAGCGTCGACGAGGGCCACCGCCTTGTGGTGGTGAGCTTCGAGGTATCGCCGGATCATGAGAAGGGCGGCGATCCCGTCTCCGACGGCTGATCCGAGTTGCTTGGTCGAGCCTGATCGCACGTCGCCGGCGGCGAACACGCCGGGCATCGACGTCTCCATGGTGGCGCTGGTTTCGATAAACCCGGCGCGGTCCCGTTTCACGCCGTCCCCTAGGAACGCGCTGTTCGGCTGGAGGCCAATGAACACGAAGACGCCCGCGGCCGGGTAGCGGTGGATCTCCCCACTCTGCAGGTCCCGGGCCACGACAGCGGCGAAGCGGCCGCGATCGCCTTCGAGCTCCACGATGTCCATCCCCGTTTGGATGATGAATTGGGGATCGGATCGCACCCGTTCCTGCACGACCGGGGAGGCGGTCAGGTCGGATCGAGCCAGGACCCGTACCCGGTCGGCGAATTCGGACAGGTGGAGGCCTTCCTCCAGGGCCGAGTTGCCGCCGCCGACCACGACCACCTCGTCGGCCCCCTTGTACAGCGGACCGTCGCAGGTGGCGCAGAAATGCACGCCCGCCCCGATGAGATTCGCCTCGCCGGGCACGCCCAGCCGGCGGTATGTCGACCCTGAGGCGACGATGACGGCGTGCGAGGTCAGCACCTGGCCCGAGGGCAGCGACGTCACCAGGTCCTCACCCTCCGGCTCTACCGACTTGACCCCTACCGCTGCGAGCAGCTCTACGCCGTAGCGCTGGGCCTGGGCGACGAAGCGCTCGGCCAGCTCGGCGCCGGAGATACCCTCGGGGAAGCCGGGATAATTGTCGATGCGGTCGCTGATCCCGGCCTGGCCGCCGAGGGCTCCGCTGTCGACGACGATGGCGTCGATCCCTTCCCTCGAGGCATATATGGCGGCCGCCAGGCCGGCCGGTCCCCCTCCGACGATGACCAGGTCATAGGCGGATCGCTCAGGCTTGAGGCCGAGCCCTATCCGGAAGGCCAGGGCCTCGTCGCTCGGGTTCACGTCGTGGGTTCCGTCCCGGTAGACGACGGTGGGAATGATCTGCCCGCCATCCTGCAGCTGCTTCAGCCGCTCGATGACCTCCGGGTGATCGTCGATATCGACGCTTGTGTAGGGGACCCGGTGGGCGGCCAGGAACTTCTTCACTCGCTTGCAGTGGGGGCACCAGGCGGCGCCGTACACGGTCAGGTCCGGGCCGTCCGCGGGGGTCGTCATCGCTCGACTCTACGATGCGCCGAGCTCCAGCCGGAGATCCGTTCGTCAACCGTTGTGCGTTTTTACCCCTCCCGGCGGGTTACGTGCACAAACTATGAATCCACACCATCTATTCATGATCTTCAAATCTCCTCGTACAGGGCGTCACCCCGCCGGAGCCGGGTCGCGATGCGGACCACCTGGGCCAGTTCCCGCCGGGTCGGCGTGTGGGCGGCCAAAAACCGGGCGACGCCGGCGAGGATCAGAGCGGCCGGTTCGGACCCCTCTGGCCACGCCGATGCCTGGCGCACCGCGGCTTCATAGGTTTGGTACCAGTGAAACTCAGCGTCTTCAGCCAGCAGCGCCGCGCCCAGCTCTTCTACCACCGTCCCCTGGTCGCCGCCAGAGCGCAGCCACCCGTACACGAGGGCCCCGGCTTCGTCGACCATCCCCTCGTGGTCCCAGCACGGCTGGAGCTGGGCCAGGTTCGGTCGCTCACCCGCCAGCCGGTGCTGGGCCGGGGGGCGAGCGGCGGGAATGTTGAGAAAGCGGTCGAGGAACACCCTCATCGCCACCTGGTAGACGCCTCGCGTCAACTCGGGCGTGGGGTCCCGGCGGATCACTTGGTGCGTGGCGTTCGCGGTAGTGAACGCGTGGTGGACCACATCCCAGTCTCCGTGGTCGTTCTGGATGTGGAAGCGGACCAGACGGAGGGCGGCGGCGTAGGCGACGGCTCGGGCCAGCTGCTCATAGCTTGCACCTCGCGACACTGCGCTCTGCAGCCCGGCGATGATCTCTCCGGGGTCGTCTCCGAGAACGATCTCTGCCAGTTGCTCGACTTCGGCTTCACCGGCGAAACTGCCCGCGCCGTTGGTCGGGGAGGGAGCGCCTTCCGCCTGAATCGGGCTGAGAAGCGCGGCCAGATCGGACGGGTGGCGCCACTGGCCCGATTCTTCCGATCTCGACGCCGCCGCGGTTTGGTGGGCCAGGGTCGTGACGACGGTAGCGGCCTGGTTCCAGCCCAGACGATCGAGGGCCTCGAACGCCTTGTTGGTGAAGTCGATGGTGTGGCCTCCGTCGACGAACACGTGGTCGGTGACGGCCGCTCCCATCAAGCCGGGTAGCTGCGACGCCGGTCCGGCGGAAGCCGCGGTGGCGAGGACCCTCTCGGCCGCGTCGCCGTTGCGGGTGTCGACAAACCGCCGGTACCAGGACGCGAGTCGCGCCGCGGGGATGCCGGCGCCGAGGGGCGCCAGGGCGAACCGGGGTGGCCGGCCGCGGGTGTCACGAGATACGAACGCCAGACCATGGACCAGGGCGAGGGCTCGATCGGTCGGCTTCAGCACCGGCAGCACGTTGGCCATGGCTGTGAGGACGGTCAAGCCCGCACCCCATCCGGCCTGGCGGTTGCGTACCCCGAAATCGATCCCCGCTCGCAGCGCCGCGCTGGGGCCTTCTTGCGGCCCGAGCTGATCCATCAGGCCCAGGACCGCTTTGGCCGTAACCAGAGTGAGACCCTGTTCCAGACCTTCGGAGAGACGCTGCAGATGGTGGGCGGCGGCGTCGGCGTCGGGTCGAAGGGCTACGTACACCTTGCTGCCGTCGAGTTCCACGTGGTGGGCCCGCACGTCGTCTGCGAAGGGGTCCAGCGTGCCACCCGAAGCCAGATCGAACCGGGCGTGATGCCAGTGACAGGTCAACAAACCGTTCTCGACCGTTCCTCGATGAAGGGGGAACCCCATGTGCGGGCAGCGGTCATCGATCGCGTAGGCCTGGCCGTCGCTCCACAGGACGCAGACCGGCTGGGCTCCGACCTTTCCGGTCAGCCGCCCGCTTGCCCGAAGCTCGTCCAGGTCGCCGATCATCTCTCGGTGCATGTCACGCCTCCCAGCCACGAACCTACCGTCACCGCAGACCCAAAGAACCAGTAGAAACACGCGAGAGATCGGCCGGTTAGGTCGCGCCGGGCCCCGGGCGGTCCAGCCTGGGCGGCGGGATGGGCTAGGAAATTTGCTGTGAGCGATACGAAAGACGGGAGCGGGCCGCTCGGGACGTACCGGGCCAAGCGGGATTTCTCGCTGACCCCCGAGCCCGCGGGGGAAGCGCCCGAGGACGATTCAGGCAACCGGCTGTTCGTCGTACAGAGGCACCGGGCCAGACGGATCCACTACGACTTCCGCCTGGAGGTCGACGGAGTGCTCGCCAGCTGGGCCATGCCCAAAGGGCCCACCCTCGACCCTTCAGTTCGCGCCCTCGCTGTCCACGTGGAGGATCACCCGATCGAGTACCGGGACTTCGAGGGGATCATCCCGGCCGGTCAGTACGGGGGTGGCGACGTCATCGTGTGGGACCGTGGCACCTGGGTGCCTGCACAGTCGGACGACCCGGGAGAGTCCATCGCCAAGGGCGAGCTCCACTTCGACCTGCACGGACAGAAGCTGCACGGTCGGTTCGCCCTGGTCAGGACGAGACGGCAGGGCCGCCAGGAACAGTGGCTCATGATTCACAAACATGACGCTGACGCGGTCGATGGGTGGTCCCCCGACGACCACCCGCAGTCGGTCAAGTCGGGCCGGACCAACGAGGAGGTTAAAGCCGCACCCAGCTCGGTTTGGCAAAGCGACCGCGACCCGGCGGAGGCCGAGGTACGGCTCACCGGGGGTGGGATGCTCGAACCAACAGAATCGACAGCATCCACCCCGTCGTCGAGTTCAACAGACCGCGCCGCAGCCCCCCCTACGCCGCCCAAGACGAACTCGCACCGGAAGGGGACCCACCCTGATCGCAGCACCCCTCCCGAGCAGACTTGGGATCCCCCGAACGGGGACGAGCTGGCTGCTCTGGACGCCCTCGAGGACGAGGGTACGTGGGCCCTGCAGGGCCGAGAGCTGCGCCTGACCAACCTAAACAAGCCCCTGTTCCCCAGCCGGGACGGTGAGCCTCCGGTCACCAAGCGCGAGCTCATTCGCTACTACGCCAGTGTCGGTCCGGTGATGTTGCCATTCCTGGCCGGCCGCCCGGTGAACCTGCACCGCTATCCGAACGGTTCCGACCGCCCCGGCTTCTGGCACAAGCAGGTCCCGCATTATGTGCCGGAGTGGATCACCCGGTGGCGCTACCAGGATGCCGGTCCCGGCGACAGCGAGTGGTATTTCGTCATCGACAGCGTCCCGACGCTCGCCTGGATGGCGAACTACGCGGCCGTTGAACTGCACCCCTGGACTTCGGCCATACCCGACGTCCACCAACCGACATGGGCCTTGATCGACATCGACCCCGGGTCGGAGACCTCGCCCGAGGATCTGCTGACCCTCGCCCGCCTTTATCGAGCCGGGCTCGAGCACCTCGACGTGGCAGCCGCGCCCAAGGTGAGCGGTCAGCGAGGCATTCACATCTACGTCCCGATAGAACCGGTTTACAGCTTCGAGCAAACCAGCTCGTGGGTCGAGAAGCTGTCCCGGGCGGTCGGCGCGACTGTGCCCAAGCTCGTCAGCTGGACGTGGCAGAAGAGCGAGCGGAAAGGTCTGGCCCGGCTCGACTACACCCAGAACGCCATCAACAAGACCCTCGTCGCTCCCTACAGCGTCCGACCGGCACCAGGCGCACCAGTGTCCGCTCCCATCAGGTGGGATGAACTCGACGACGACCAGCTGCGTGGCGACGCCTGGACCGTACGCTCGATGCCGGCGCGGCTAGCCGAGGTGGGCGACCCCTTTGCCCGCCTGCGACAGCGGGCCCAGCACCTACCGGAGCTGTGAGCCTCGAGGGTTACGGGCGGTAGCCGAGCTCAAACCGGTCGCCGCCTCCGATAGCGGAGCCTGAGGGCCGAAGGGTCCGGCGGGACGCGGATAGGCGGATCAAATGCCCATCGTTGCCTGGATGCGTCCGGAGGTGATCGCCTGTTTGAATCCGTCATAGTCCCGCTCGTTTTGATCGGCGTAGGTTTCGGCGAAATCGGCCAGAGCCTCGTCGAACACCGCGGAGTTCCCGAGATAGGAGGCGATGGCGATGCGATCACCGGAGCGAGCGTGAGCGCGCGAGAGAGTCCATGAGCACATCCGCGCGTAGGCATCCATCCCTTCGGGGATCATCTGATCCACGTTGGCCGAAGCTTTCCAGTCACGGAGCTGGCGAACGTAGAAGTCTCGGCGTACCCCGTCGAGTCCGGTGACGCGATCCCAGCCGAGGAAGATGTCGCTGGCGGCTTGCATGAGATGCTGTCCCGCCACCACGCGCTGGCCCTCGTTGGAGAAGCGGCTCTTGCCGACAAAGGGAGCGAGAACCGACTGTTGTGCCTCTTTCGCCTGGAGGAAAAGCGGGTCACTGTGATCCCGGCCGAGCAGGAGCAGGATCCAGCACCGGGTTCCCACACTGCCGACCCCGACCACTTTGCGAGCTACCTGGACGAGGCGAAACTGGTCCACTATATGGCGCCGGTCACTCGGCAGGGAGCGCTGGTATGTGCGCAACAGGCCCTGCAGCACGTCTTGGAGCTGGTCTGCGTCTACCCCGGGAAGCATCTCGTCGAGGGGGATGAGCACCGGCGGATCGGAGATGATACGGCGCTGGCTGTTCACGAGGGTGGTGAGCTTGTCGAGCGCCCGCATGCTGTCGGCGAGCCGGGCCCGGGCGATGGTCTTCTCGGCCCGCCTTCGCGAGAGGGGCGATATCTGCGAGCTGAACCGGGCGAGCACGGCATCGACATCCAGGCGCTGATACCAGACGTCGAGATTCCGGCTGGCGGCAAACTCCATCATGGATTCCCGGTAGGTGCGACCAACTGTGAGGTTCACCCGGCGGCGTTCCTTTACCGAGAACCCCCGGTCCCGTCCGGCGATGGCAAAGCTGGCGACCAACCGCTTCAGATCCCATTCCCAGGGCCCCGGAATGGTCTCGTCGAAATCGTTGACGTCGAATACCAGGCTCCGCTCCGGTGTCCCGAAGCCGCCGAAGTTCAGCAGATGAGCGTCCCCACAAGACTGCACCGTGATTCCGGTCCGGTCGGTGGTGGACAGGTCCGACGCCATGACCAGAGCGGCGCCGCGAAAGAACGTGAACGGCGACACGGCCATGCGCCCGTAACGGATTGGTATCAGATCGGGAAGCCGGCTGGGTGCCTGCGACTCGAGCAGGTCTACTGGGTCCGGCCGGGCGGGACCGGGCTCGAACCGGGCGTGGCTCGAGCGCGGGACCTTCGCTCTGGCCTCCCGGCCCCGCTTCCGCCGTTCGACGACCGCGGGGTCGGTGGTGGCGCCGGCGCCGGCTGGCAGCGGCGCGGCCATTCGATCGGCAGCCTCCTGAAGATCGGTCATGCCCTCAACTCCGTTCCTGGACGACGTCCCCGGCCTCAGGCCGGGTGCGGCGCCATTCCTCTCGAATCCCTGTGTTCGAGCGACCCCTGTCGACCCAGGTCCTCCGGGCGGGGCAGAGCGTACGCTGTAGCGGGCGACCATAGCCTCTGGATCCGGCCTTGGTCCTGCCGGCCGTGCCGCCCGTGCCGACCGGCCCATCTCCGCTCGCCGCCCGGGCCGCCCACGGTCACGAGCCGGGCCGCGCCCCATCCCTCGACCGCTGGTGCGACAACCAGGCCTGATAGCCACCTTCCAGGTCGGTGACGTTGATCAGGCCAAGATCGCGGAGGGCGGCGGCGGCCAGGCTGGACGCGTATCCCTCGTCGCAGACGATGATCACCCGCGTGCTCTCGTCCTCCATCTCCTTCAGCCGGAAGGGGCAGGTCGGGTCGAGGCGCCATTCCAGAACGTTGCGTTCGACGGTAAGTGCCCCTTCCAGGTCGCCGTCACGCCGGCGGAGCTCAGCCGGACGGGTGTCAATGACCAGGGCGCCCTCGGCGAGGGCCTCGGCCAAGGCCGAGGCGGGCAGCCGGGGGCTGATCCGTGACCTGGCACCCTGGAGGGCGCGGTCGATGGCAGGAATGTCAGCCATCTTCCGCCGGGGCATCCGGCCGGCCGCCGGAGATGGGGGACGGCCAGTCGTCTAACGGGGTGCAGCCCAAGGCGACGTGACCAAGCGGGCCGTTGAAGGACATAGAGATCCGAGCGACTGTAGCTGCCCTCCGGTCCCCGGGTCTCGGGTCAGTCAGTCGGGCTGGTCCATGCCCGTGACCAGGATCGACAAGGCGCGGCGCCGCCCGGGCCAGCCGAATAACAGGTGCGTGCCGTCTTCGTCGATTGTGCAGGCAGCGGGGGGAAGGGATCGGTGCCGGATCTGGGCGGCGAGCATGGCGACCTGACCCGGCTCGGTTCCACGCGCCAGGACCGTGGTGCCGTCGGCGAAGCGAATGCGCAACGCCCTCAGGTGGGGGGCGGCCTCGATGCAGCGCGCCGGTACCCGCCGTTCAACCAATGGCTGGAGGCGGATGGCCAGGTTGGTGCGATGGTCTCCGCAGTCCGCGAGGACTGCGGCGAGCCTGGCATCGATCTCCGCCGCTTCGTCGGGGTCAGCGATTTGGGGGGCGCCAGGTCCTGAGTTCGCTGAGCTCGTGGCCTCACCCGGCCGGCGGCGCCGCCGCCACCATTCACCGAACACGTCACTCATTCTAGGGACGCGTCGGATGCATGTTCCGGCTCGCGTTGAGCGTCGGCGTGCCGAGGTCCCGTAGATCTGCTCAGATCGCGTCATGACTGTCATCAAGATCAACGCCATCACCGTGCCGAGCGACTCCGGCGACGAGTTGGCCCGGCGTTTCGCGGCTCGTGCCGGGGCCGTGGACGGCCAGGAGGGCTTCGAGGGGTTCGAGCTGCTGCGACCGACCGACGAGCGTACGCAATGGCTGGTCGTCACCAGGTGGAGGGACGAGGACGCCTTCCAGGCATGGGTCAAATCACCGGCGTTCGCCCATGGCCACGCCGGCGCCGATCGCCCCGCTCCTCACGGAGGGCCGGTCTCGGTGTCGTCGGAGTTATGGTCCTACGAGGTGGCGGGAGGTGCGGGCGGAGCAAAGTAGGCACACTCGATCGGCTCGAGCTCAGATGTCGAAGTCAACGACCACCCCCTCGGACAATGGCATTGACTGGCAGGTGAGGATCAGGCCGGCCTCGATCTCACCGGGTTCCAGGGCGAAATTGCGCCGCATCCGTACATCGCCCTTCACCAGCCTGGCCCGGCAGGTCCCGCAAACTCCGCCCTTGCACGCAAAGGGCATGTCTGGACGGACCTTCTGGGCCCCGTCGAGGAGCGTGGTCCCGGCGGGAATCTTCATCGCAGTGGCCCGCCCATCGAGCACCACGGTCACCTCGCATGCGTCCGCCGGGGCGGGCTCGGGGTGGGTGTTCGGTTCGGGAGGTAGCTCCTCAACGTGGAACAGCTCCCGGCGTACCCGATGCGGGGCCGCACCGAGCTCGGTGAGCACGTCGACGGCTCCGGTGACCATTCCATAAGGCCCGCACAACCACCAGTGGTCGACCGAGGCCACGTCACATACTGCAGGCAGCAGCCGGCGCAGTTTCGCCGCATCCATCCTTCCGCTGAACAGCTCCACCTCCTGAGCTTCCCGGGACAGCACGTGCACCAACTGGAATCGGGTCGGGTAGGAGTCCTTGAGATCGGCCAGCTCATCGCTGAACATCACCGAATCCACCCGGCGGTTGCCGTAAAGCAGGGTGACCCGAGCGGAAGGGTCGATCAGAACCGACGAGGCGATGGACAGTATGGGCGTGATCCCCGAACCGGCCGCGATCAGACCGTGGCGGGCCGGCGCACCGAGATCAGCGGTGAATGACCCGCTCGGCGGCTGCACTTCGACCAGGTCCCCTGGCGATACGGATTGGACCAACCAGGGCGACAGCGCACCGTCGGCGACCTCGCGAACCCCTATGCGCAGCGGACGCCCTGGGGTAGAGCAGATGGAATAGGACCTTCGTTCCTCGTGGCCCTCGATCAGCCGGCGGACTGTGACTGACTGTCCCGGCTGAAACCGGTACTCGTCGGAGAGCTCGGACGGCACGTCGAAAGTGATGGCGACCGCGTCGTCGCAGAGCCGGTCGACAAGGGCGACGGCCAGATGGTGGAAACCGGCGCGGCGAACGGCTCGGGCGCCGGCAGCCCTCGCCATGTCAGATTTCCTTGATCTTTTCGAACGGTTCGGAGCAGGCGGTACAACGGTGCAGAGACCGGCAGGGGGTGGCGCCGAACCTTGACGTCATTACCGTTTGGACCGAGCCGCACAGGGGACAGCGCACAGGGATGCGGGTAGGCCCGAGCGACAGCGGAACTGGCCCGGATAGCTGCTCCGGGGCCGGAGCAGGGGGAGCGATGCCGGCCGCGGCCAGTTTGCGGCGCCCGGCATCGGTGATCCAGTCCGAGGTCCACGGGGGGTTGAGGTGGGTGCGAACCACCACCCGGCCGAAGCCGTATTCCTGCAGCCGGGCCGCAATCTCCCGCCGGATCTCCGGCATCGCCGGGCACCCTGAGTACGTCGGGCTGACCGACACCACCACGACTCCGCTTTCGGAGGTCACGGAACGGAGCATGCCGAGGTCGGCCAGAGAGAGCAGCGGCAGCTCGGGGTCGGGCACCGATCCGGCGATGACCAGCGCCCGGTCGAGAGCCGTCACCATGCTGCACCGGGATGAGCCCGGGCCACACTCTGCAACTCAGCCAGCAGAAACCCCATGGTCTCGGTGTGTACACCGTGGCGTCCTTGACGCCCGGCCACGCCGGCCAGCTCTGGTACTTCCGGCCACGCCAGCCCGGCCGCCCCGAGCACCTCGGCCGTCACCTGCTCGAACTCTTCGCGTATGCCTGCGGGGTCCGGGACGATTCCCGACGCGGCCAGCCTCTGCTCGACGTCTGTCGCCCGGAACAGTTCGGGGACGTAGGGGGCTACTGCTACCAGGCCGGCCTCAACCAGGGCGCGGGAGTAGTCGGTGCCGTCGCCGAGGCTCACGACCCACTGAGCGGCGTACTCGCGGTGGTACGACAGCTCGTTGGCACCCCTGGCCGCGATCGCCCCCAACACCGGGTCACGGGATCGACGGAGCTGCACCAGCATGGCCAAACGCCATGTGCTGAACGCGAACAGCCGCACGACCAGCCGGGCGAAATCGGCATCCACCGGCTCCACCATCCGGACGTTGAGGAACTCCCCTTCGGATCTCGAAAAGGCGTAAGCGTCCTCGTCCCGCCCGGACCCGTCGGCCCGGCCGGCGCGGGTCAGAAGGAGTCGGGCCTGGCCGATGAGGTCCAGGGCCACGTTGGCCAATGCCGTCTCCTCCTCGAGCTCGGGAGCTCGGCTGAGCCACTGCTGGAGACGATGGGACATGATCAGGGCGTCGTCGCCGAGCATGAGGCAGTAGGCGCTCAGGTCGAGGCCGTCGACGCCGTCGGGAACCGAGGTGTCGATCCCGGCTAGCGGGTCCACGAAACCGGCCCCGAACGCCCACCGCCGGTCTCCGGTTTCCTCCGATATCGCCTCGTAAGCGGTGTCGAATCCCATCAGAGCGGGCCGACCGGCCTCAGATGTGCGGGACGCTGTCGGGGATGGCGTAGAACGTCGGGTGCCGGTACACCTTGTCCCCGCTCGGAGCGAAGTACGGGTCCTTTTCCTCCGGGCTCGAGGCGACGATGTGCGCCGAGTCGACCACCCATATGCTCACGCCCTCGTTGCGGCGGCAGTACAGGTCCCGGGCGTGGCGCAGGGCCATGGCTGCGTGGGCTGCGTGCAACGAACCGACATGGACGTGGTTGAGACCGCGTTTGGCCCGCAGGAACACCTCCCACAGCGGCCACTCGCCACCGGCCGGCTCCTCTGGCTGCCGATCCTCGGGATTCGTTTGCGTCTCGCTCACGGCTCCGACCCTCCATCCGGTCCGGCCCCCCCGGGCTGCCCTCCCCTCGACTGGCCTCCCCCTGACGGGTCTTCGCCGGTTCGGGCTCCCCCCGGCGGGCCTGCGCCGGCCGGTGCCCGGGTCCTCTGTCTGGCGGCGTGGGCGAGAGCCGCCTCCCGTACCCAGGCGCCATCACGGTGGGCGGCCCGCCGGTGGTCGATGCGCTGGCTATTGCACGGACCGCCGCCCCCGATGACCCGCCGCAGCTCGTCCCAGTCCGGCTCTGCGAAGTCGTGCGCCCCTCGGTCCGGATTCCAGCGCAAGTCCGGGTCGGGCAACGTGACGCCGAGGGCCTCGGCCTGGGGCACGGTCATATCGACGAAGCGCTGGCGCAGCTCGTCGTTGGTGTGCCGCTTGATGCGCCACGCCAGCGACTGCGCGGTATTTGGCGACGACGCGTCGGGAGGGCCGAACATCATGAGAGACGGCCACCACCACCGATTGGTGGCATCCTGCACCATGGCCCGCTGGGCGTCCGTCCCCCCATCATGGTCAGGAGCAGCTCGTAGCCCTGCCGCTGGTGGAAGGACTCCTCCTTGCATATGCGGATCATCGCTCGGGCGTACGGTCCGTAGGAGCACCGGCACAGCGGGACCTGATTGCAGATCGCGGCCCCGTCCACCAGCCAGCCGATCACCCCCACGTCGGCGAAGGTGAGCGCCGGGTAGTTGAAGATCGACGAGTACTTCTGACGGCCGCAAATCAGCTTCTCCGTTAGATCGGCGCGATCAGCACCGAGGGTCTCGGCCGCCGAGTACAGGTACATGCCGTGGCCGGCCTCGTCCTGGACCTTCGCCAGCAGGATGGCCTTGCGACGCAGCGAAGGCGCCCTGGTGACCCAGTTGCCCTCCGGCTGCATGCCGATGATCTCCGAGTGGGCGTGCTGGGCGATCTGGCGGATCATGGTGGCCCGATAGGCCTCGGGCATCCAGTCCCGGGGCTCAATCCGGCGATCGTGGGCGATGGTGTCCTCGAAGTACCGGGCCAGCGACTTCTCGTCTTGGCTATCCATAGCATCCCTCGTCGCAGTCCCGGTAGTGGGCGAATTCCGGCCGGCACCCAACGTATTTTATACCGTACGTTCGGTCGGTTAGTCTACCTGTCATGGAACCGCAGGACCCATCCGTTCCAGGCGGGAGCTCCGAGGTCGGGGACTCGGCCGCCACCATGCGGATGCTGGGCCCGGCCTTGACCGCAACGATGACGCGCAAGCAGCCGCCGGTATTCACCGGTCGGGACTGAGTGAGCCCCGTGCCTGCCTCTCCGCCCCGCCCCGCCCCACCGCCTGGATCGCCTCCGGCCGACCGGCCCCGTCGAGGCCGTCCCGGCTACGACCTCGAGACTCTGCTGGCGGTTGCCGTGGAGGTCTTCAACCAGCGCGGTTACGACGGAACGAGCATGGAGGATCTGTCGCGGCGGCTCGGCATCGCCAAATCGGCCATCTATCACCACGTCGGCAGCAAGGAGGAGCTGCTGCGCCTCGCCCTCGACCGGGCGCTCGACGGGCTCTTCGCCGTCGCCGCAGAAGCTGAAGCCGCTCCGCAGCCGGCGATCGACCGGCTCGAACGCCTGGTCCGCGGAAGCGTGGAAGTGCTCGTGGACCGCCTCCCCTACGTCACTCTCCTCCTCCGGGTCAGGGGCAACACTGAGACCGAACGATCGGCACTGGACCGCAGGCGGCGGTTCGACGCAATCGTGGCCGGCCTGGTCGGCCAGGCTGAAGCGGAGGGCGACGTACGTCGCGATGTCGACCCTGGCGTGACCGCCCGGCTGTTGTTCGGCATGGTCAACTCGATCGTGGAGTGGTACCGGCAGGGGGAGGTTCGCCGACCCGCTGATCGTCTGGCCGGCGACCGCCTCGCCGACTACGTGTGTGCGGTGGCCTTCGACGGCTTGCGGATAAGGAGCGCCTAGGTCGCGGCCACCGGCGAGGCCGAGCTCCGGCCGAACACCGCCAACCCGCTCGCCAGTCGGGCATGGTAATCGGCGGCCCGGCGGAGTTTCAGCGACTCGAAGCCGCGTACCATCTCGGGGAGGGCTGCCAGTGCCACGGCTTCGTCAAGATTGCCGGCGTTCAGGCGCTGGGCCACCTCCGCGATGGCAGCGGCGTAGTCGACGGGGAGCTGCCGCTCCAGCCGGCGGATGTCGGTGCGGCCGAAGGGGTCGAGACGGGTGCCCCTCAACCTGTTCGATCGGGCCAGCGCGACGAACACCGGACGCGACCACGGACCGAACCTGATCTTTCCTCGCCTGCCCGCCGCCCGTAACGCTGGGGGGTGCAGATGCCAGGTCACACCGCCCGGCGAACCTCCCGCCGCCCGCACCGCGGCCAGACCGTCCTCGCTCAGCATCAGGCGGGCCACCTCGTATTCGTCCTTGTAGGCGAGGAGCTTGTGGTACCCCTGCGCCACTGCGGTCGTCAGCTCTGCTGCTCTGCCGGTTACCCGTTGTTCGGCCGCCGCCACCGTGCCCACCAGGTCGATGAACCGATGGGCATACGCCGCGTTCTGGTAGGCGACAAGATCGGATGTCAGCATGGTGAGGAGGCCCGCAAGGTCGCCGCAGGCAACCATCTCCCCTGGGCCGGAGCCGTCCAGACCGGCCAGCAGGCGGTCGATTCGACGGGAGAGCGAGGTAGGTAGCGGCCCGGTCTTCACCTCCGTCGTGTCGATGGCCGCCGCCGCCATGACCGAGTCCACCTCGGTCGGGTTGTCGGCCCAGCGGCGTCCCCACTCGAAGGCCGCGGCGTTGGCCTCTACCGCTACGCCGTTGAGCTCGATGGCCTCCCTCATCCTCAGAGGTGAGACAGGGACGGCGCCCAGCTGTACAGCAACCCCGACGACGAAGAGGTTGGCGGTGGTTTGACGGCCGCCAAGGAGACTGGCGTGCTTGGCTGCGTCGACGCCGACATAGCCGCCGGGGAGGGACGCTTCTCTCAGGCGCTCCTCGAGCTCTCGCGGTGACAGGTGGGGGAGGTCGGGATGGCTGATCTCCGCACCGACCGGTGTGACCGAGGTGGATGCCACCGTGACGGTCCGGTGGGGGGAGCTGGCGGCGACGGTCGCGGGCGAGACCGCGACCAGCTGGTCGAACGCCAGCAGGCTGTCTGCTTGCGCCTCGCCGACCAGCTTCGCTCGGTCCTCGCTTCGCTCCCGGGTCAGAGTCAGATCACTCACGACCGGACCGGCCTTTTGCGACAGACCCGTCTGATCGAGCCCGTCCACGCTCCAACCGTCAAGCATCGCCGCCGTGGCGATGACCTGCGCCGCGGTGACGACCCCGGTCCCGCCGATCCCGGCCAGCCTGATCACCGCCGACGATCCGGTCCATTCCGGTGGATCGCCGACAGGGAGCTGGTCGGGGGATGGCGGCGAAGCCCCGGCCGATATTCGGTGTTCGGTCTTCACCGTCATGAACGCGGGACAATCCCCCGACAGGCAGGAGGCGTCGAAGTTGCAGCTTTCCTGGTCGATCTGGGTCTTCCGCCCGAGCGGTGTGTCGACCGGCCGGACCGACAGGCAGTTGCTCACGTCGCCGCAGTCGCCGCAGCCCTCGCAGACTCGATGGTTTATGACGACCCTGAAATCCGGCGTCGGTACCGCACCCCGTTTGCGGCCCCGGCGGAGCTCAGCGGCGCACGCCTGGTCGTGTATAAGGACCGTGACTCCATCTATGGCAGCCAGGCGCTCCTGGATCTCGACGATCCGGCTCCGGTCGAACACCGCCACTCCCGGGGGAAGGCTCGCCCCTCTGTAGCGTCCCACGTCCTCGGCGGTGATGGCGACCCCGGCCACCCCATGGGCAAGCAAGATTCGGGCCAGGTCGGCGACCCCGACGGTGTGGCTGGAGGTCTGTCCCCCTGTCATCGCTACCGCTCCGTTGTAGAGAATCTTGAACGTCATGGTGGCCTTGGCCCCGATGGCGGCCTGGATGGCGAGCTGACCGGAGTGGAAGAACGTGCCGTCTCCGAGGTTCTGGAATACGTGGCGGGTGTCGACGAAGGGGGCCATTCCGAGCCACTGCGCTCCCTCGTTGCCCATGGCGGTGATCCCGATGCTGTCGCCGACCCGGGCCTCGTCCATGAGCAGCGTCATGCCGTGGCAGCCCGTGCCCATGCCGACCGTCGCTCCCGCCGGCACTTTGGTGCCCCAGTTATGGGGGCAGCCGGAACAGAAGAACGGGGTACGGCCGCCGACCACCGGGAGGCGCTCGCGGCTCTCGGGCGGCGGGGCCAGTCGGTCGCCCAGCCGGATCTGCAGCCGGGCGCGCAGGCCGGGCAGGATGGCGTCGGCGTCGAGCAGCCCGTGGGACGGCATGATCCGGGAGCCGTCGGGAGCGTGCTTGCCCGTGACCAGCGGCCGCAGGGCGGTGGGGTAGAGGGCGTCCCGTACCAGCCGTTCGAGGGTCGGGTTCTTCTCCTCTACAACGAGGATCTCGTCCAGACCGCGAGCGAAGTCGGCGATCTGCCCCTCGTGGAAGGGCACGGGCATCTTCAGGTACAGGACGCGAATGCCGGCCCGCTCCAGAGC
Source organism: uncultured Actinomycetota bacterium (assembly GCA_963783945.1). GTDB lineage: Bacteria > Actinomycetota > Acidimicrobiia > Acidimicrobiales > Palsa-688 > CAWAPS01. Next base: position 465,383 of record CAWAPS010000032.1, on the reverse strand, counting down.
CTGGTCGTCGGCGAAGCCCAGCCGGCGGAAGGCCTCTTTCAGCTCGTAATAGGTGTAGCCCGTGGCGATACACCCGATCCAGGCGTCGGCCGGATCGACGGTCACCTGGTTGAGGCCGTTCAACAACCCGTACTCGTGGGCGAGCCTCTCGCGTATTTCGTGGAACTCCTCCTCGACCTCGATCATGCGGGCACCGAGGAACTGGGCCGACGGGTGGGGCGTCCAGATCTGCCCCCCCACCTCGATCTCCGGGGTGGCCGGAGGCGCATGGAGCACCGGGAGGTCCACCGTCTCGGTGCCGTCGGCGATCGGCGCCACGACCTTGATGGCTGACCACAGGCCGGTGACCCTGGACATGGCGATTCCGTGCAATCCGAGCTCCAGGCACTCGGAAACCGTGCCGGGATAGAGGATCGGCATATGCAGGTCGACCAGGCCGGCGTCGGAGGACGATGGCATCGTGGAGGACTTGCAGGCCGGGTCATCGCCCACCAGGGCGATCGCGCCGCCCCGGGCGCTCGAACCAGCGAACGTGGCGTGGCGCAGGGCGTCTGTCGCCCGGTCGAGCCCCGGGGCCTTGCCGTACCACACCCCGATCACACCGTCGAAGCGCAGGTCGGCCCGGGCCGAAGCCAGCTGGGAGCCCATCACCGCGGTCGCCCCCAGCTCCTCGTTGACCGCCGGGACGTGGACGATATCGAGGTCGGTCCGCTTCACCGTGCGGGCCATCTCGAGATCGAATCCGCCCAGTGGCGAGCCCGGATAGCCCGAAACAAATGCCGCAGTCCGCCGTCCGTTTGCCCGGTCCAACCGCAGCTGTTCCATGGGTATGCGCACCAGGGCCTGGATTCCCGACAGCAGGACCCGCCCGGTCTCGGCGTCGTATCGATCCGAAAGCGAGTACCGGGTACCGGTCACCATCTTGCCTAGCGTACGCTTAGCAGGCGGTTGAACGAGGAGAAGCCCCCTCTACCGGATGATGATCTATCTTTATGGATTGTGACCATACGGCCGTCCAACCTGAGTGCCCGGTATGACCGGGTTGACGAGACGATCGTCGACATCCTCCGCGAGGAGGGACGGATCTCCGTGCCAGCGCTGGCCGAGAGGGTCTCGGTGAGCCGGGCAACCGCCTACGCCCGGTTCACCAGGCTCATCGACGATGGGGTGATCTCGTCGTTCCGTGCCGTGGTCGGCCCCGGGACCCGAGGGTTGAACGTCGCCGCCCTGGTGCTCATCAGCGCCGACCAGCCCATGTGGGCCGAGACCCTGCAGGAGCTGGGCCGGACCCACGGAGTCGAGTGGGTCGGGCTCACCGCCGGACCGTTCGACTTCGTCGCCCTGGTCCGGGCCGCCGACCTGACCGAGTTGCGCGATGTCGTGTTGCAGAGCCTCCGGGAGATTCCCGGGCTCAAGAGCACCGAGACCTCGATCATTCTCGACGAGGCCGGCATCACCAGCTGAGCAACTCACCCAGGGCGTCAACCCTGGTGGGCGCCCAGAACCTCGGTGATGATCTCGGGATCCTGGGGGCGGGAGAAGTAATAGCCTTGTGCGGCCTGGCAGCCGGCGTCTTCGAGATCCCGGGCCTGCTCGAAGGTCTCGACGCCTTCGGCCATCGATCTCACACCGAGAGCGTGTGACAGGTCGACCACGGCTCGTACGATCGACTGGGCTCGGTGGTCCCCCTGCCCGAGGCCGTCGACGAACCCCTTGTCGATCTTGAGCACGTCTATCGGAAAGCGCCGGAGATAGGCGAGCGACGAGTAGCCAGTGCCGAAGTCGTCAACTGCTACCGACACTCCGAGCAGCCTGAGCTCGACCAGGGCCTCGAGGAAGGCGCCCGGATCTCCCATCAGGACGCTCTCGGTTATCTCCAGGCACAGGTTGGCCGGATCCAGGTTGGACGTCGACAGCGCTTCTTCCACCGAGCTGATCAGCTCGGGGCGGGCTAACTGCACAGCCGACAGGTTGACGCTCACGGTCAGCGGATCGTGACCGTCGGCCAGGCGGAGCCACGCCGCCGCCTGACGGCAGGCCTCTTGCAGGATCCAGTCGCCGATGGGCACGATCAGCCGTGTCTCCTCCGCCACCGGGATGAACTCGCCCGGCGACAGCGTGCCCCGAGCGGGGTTCTCCCATCTGATCAGAGCCTCGAAGCCGATGAGCTGGCCGTCGGGGATGGTGACCTGCGGCTGATAAACCAGCCGGAACTCCCGGTTGGACAGGGCCTGGCGCAGCTCGTTTCCGATGGCGAGCTTGCGGCTGGCCCGCTCGTGCAGGCGGGCGTCGAAGATGTGGAAGCGGCCCCGTCCCTCCTCCTTGGCCCGGTACATGGCGGCGTCAGCGTCGCGTATCAGGTCTTCCGCCCGGGCGTCGGACGAGCTGGCGATCACTATTCCGAGACTGCCGTTGACGACAGTCGTGGCCGCGCCGTCTAGCGGAATCGGCTCGGTGAGCACGCCGAGCAGTCGGTCTGCGATGTCGCCCACGGCATCCTCGCTCGAGAGCCGGTCGCATAGGATTATGAACTCATCGCCGCCGAAGCGAGCCGCGGTATCGCCCTTGCGCATGGCCTGAACCAGGCGCTGAGCGGTTGTGAGCAGCACCCTGTCGCCCACATCGTGACCCAGGCTGTCGTTGATCAACTTGAAGTTGTCGAGGTCGATGAACAACACAGCCAGATGGCTGCGGTCCCGTCCGAGGCCTCGCACCGCGTGGGTCAACCGGTCGAGGAACAGCGTTCGGTTGGGCAACCCGGTGAGCGAGTCGTGCATGGCCTGGTGGGCCAGCGCGACCTGCGACCGGGCCCGCTCGACCACCCGGCCCAGCTGGCTGGCCCCGTGGCTGGCCGCCTCCATGAGCTCGGGGTCAGGGTCCCGCTTCTCGGCGCAGAACAGCTCGACGACGGCGACCAGCTCCTTGTCCAGCACGACGGGAAAACCGAACCCCGTGACCAGCCCGCCTTCCGCCGCGGCCCGGGCTCGTGGGGCGACCAGTGAGGCGGCCAGATCAGCCAACCAGATCGGCTGGCGGGCTTTGGCGATCCACCCGGCCAGGCCTTCCCCACCCATCACCGGGTTGCGCTCGCTGGAGTCGCGGAAGCGGGCGTACCGGGTCTGGTGGTCAAGGTGCCATATGTGACTCTCCGGAGCCCCGTCCTGACCGAACAAGACGGCGTGCCCCACCGGCCACTGAAAGCTAGAGCAGATGTGGCGGATGCACTGATAAAGAGCGTCGGCCAGGTCGGACGACTGGTTGGCGGCTTCTGTGATCAGCCTGAGGAACTCGAGGAGGACCGCCTGTCGGGCCAGGGAATCGGTAGCCACCCGGCGTTCGGTGACATCTTGGGAGGTGCCCCGAAGCCCCGTCGGCTTGCCGTGGCGGTCGAGCTCGAGCGTTGCCCTCTCGTGCACCCATCGGATCGATCCCTCCGGTCTGATGACCCGGTACTCCTGCTCGAAGGTTCCCTCCCCCGACAGGGCGCCCTGGAGCCGAGCCTCCAGCCGGTTCCGGTCGGCCGGGTGGACGAGCGCCATCCGGGACTGGATCCGGCCGTCGAAGTCGAGCGGGTCGATCCCGTGAATGCGGAACAGCTCATCGGAGAGCTCGATGGTCCCGGCCTCTGCGTTCCAGAGCCACAGGCCCACGTGGGACAGCCGCTGAGCCTGCTCGAGGCGCGACTGGAACTCGGCGACGGTCGCCTCGGACCTTTTGCGCTCGCTCAGGTCCCGTGCTATCGCGCAGACGCCACCGGCCCCGTCGAGGGCGGCCAGGGTGAGGCTGATAGGTATGGTCATCCCGTCCTTGTTGCGGGCTTCGGCGTCGACTCCCTCGACCTGGCTACCCGCCAGGACGGAGCGGATGGCACCCGGAGCGAGCGTCGTCTGACCTCCAGCGAGCAGCATCTCCGCCAGCTCGCCTGCCACATCCTGTTGCTGGTAGCCGAACAGCCGGGTGGCGCCTGGCGTCCATCCGGTCAGCTTCCCGCTCGGGTCGACCCCGAAGATGGCGTCCTCCGACTCGTGAGCGGCCACCCGCCACAACTCGAGCATCGACCCCTCGTTGCCGCCCAGAGACGGAACGATTGCCGCTACCGCCTGGGCGGAGGGTGGTTGGAGCAGCTTCTCCTGGTCGGTCATCAGTGTCCTTCTGGCTGATGTATCAGCGAACATCGTGGCGCATCGATGGACATCCCGGCTACTGGGTGCGGTCGGCGCCACCTGAGGACACGTCGAAAGTCCCGCCGGCGCGCCAATAGAAGCCGCCGCGCCGTTCCATGAATCCCTCGTCCACCAGATAGCGACGCAGCGCCGCGAAGTCGGGGTGGAACCGGCCGAGGACCACGTTGACGGTGGCCTCCGGGTAGACCTTGCCCGGTTCGAATTGCTGCGCCAGCCAGTCGAGGACCCGCCGGCGTTTGCCCAGGCGGGCCGGTATGACCTCGAGCCGGCCGGCCCTCACGAACCGGCGGACGATCGGATCCGGGGGGAGGGGGGTGATCTGAGCCCGGGTTCCGGCCACGACGCCAAGCTACCGCGGGCGCATCGGGGCGCGGCGAACCGCCCCCGCCTAGCGGCCGCCCAGCATTACCGCCACCTTGGCCACGGTGTTCCAGTTGCGGTTGGTCACCACGACACCGAGGTCCCGATCGAAGTTGACCCGGGCGAAGGCCGAAGTAGAAAGGCCGGCCGGCAGCCACATGTAGAGGTGCCGCCCGACGACCTCCGCTCGTTCCTCGCCGGTCGCCTTGGCCGTCAGAGCCCCGGCCGCCTTGGCGGCCGGCTCTTCGGACAGGAAGCCCACGAAGTGGCGGGACGGGTTGGCCGCGACCTCGACCAGAGGGTCGGCAGCCATGGCCTCCGCCAGCTCGGGACCGGTGCGCACGACCACCGGGCAGGCGAAACCGAACTCCGACTCTATGGCGGCCTTGACCCGGTCACCGGCGGCGGCCGCCGTTTTCTCCCGGCACGAGAACACCGCGTTGCCGCTCTGGAGGACGGTTCGCACGTCCTCGAATCCGAGGCCGGTCAGAAGCTCACGGAGCGCTGCCATGCCGATCCGGTTGTGGGGTCCCAGGTTGACCGCTCGGAGGAACGCGGCCAGACGGATCGTCATCCTCGGACCACTGGGCCGGCAGCGTCGCGGAAGACCTCGGCCGCCGCGAGATGAAAGCCCGTCGGCAGCCCCAGGGCTTCGAGCATGGACGCGATCTCCTCCATCTCCCCCGACCACCGCCACCCCTTCTCTGCGGCCGAGCGGCGCGCCGTCTCCGATCGCTCCATGAGCCCCGACTGCGACGTCCGCCACTCCGCCAGGAGAGCGCTCTCCACGCCGGAGCGGGCTGCCGCCTCCCGGGCCACCAGGACCAGAGCGGTACTGGCCTTGGTCCACGCGGCATAGGAGAGCTTGAGCGCCGACGCCTCCCCCGGGATCTCGCTGATGACGTGTATCTCCAACACCGAGGTGGCGAGGATCGGGCTGATGTCGATGGCGTCGGGCCCGGACAGGTACATGCGCGTCGACCCCGGCTCGAGCGGTGGTCCGCCGACGATCCCGCCGTCGATGAAGCGGGCGCCTGCACCCTCGACGATCGCCGCGATTCGTCGGGAGCTTGCCGGGGAGATGGCGTTTGCGTCGATGTAGTGCCAGGCCGTCTTGTCGTCGCCGGCCTCGGCCGCCACGGCTGCGGCCACGTCGAGCGCGGCGTGGGGCGGGCAGACCGACAAGATGACGTCGCTCGCGGCAACCAACTGGTTCAGCGACCCGGCGTCCACCACGCCGGCCGACGCGGCCCGGGCGGAGGTGGCCGCACTACGGCCGTTCGACGCCCAGAGGACTTCCTGGCCGGCGGCCAACAGCGCCGCCGCGATCGCGGCTCCCATCTCGCCCGGATGGACCAAGCCGACGGTCACGGCGCCCACGACGGGCTGCGTTTCTCCCGGAACGCCGCCATGCCCTCGGCGGCCTCCTCCGAAGCGAAGAGGGCCTCCGAGATCTCGGTAGCCCGGGTGAAGGCCGCGGTGCGATCGGAGCCGGGACCGTCGATCACCAGCTGTTTGGCCGCGGCCAGGGCCACCGGGCCGCCCGCCAGCACTTTCTTCAGCAGCTCGGACACCGCCGAATCCAGCTCCTGTTCGGCAACCGCTGACGTGATCAGTCCGACCTCCGCGGCCCTGACCGCGCTGATCCGCTCGCCGGTCAAGAACAGCTCCAGGGCGTCCGCCCGATTGAGCTTGGTCAGGCACACGACGGAGATGATGGCCGGCGCCACCCCGAGGCGGACCTCGGTAAAACCGAATCGCACCCCCTCTGATGCCACCGACAGGTCGCACGCCGCCGCCAGGCCTACGCCGCCTCCCATGCAGTGGCCGGCGATGCGGGCCAGCACCGGTTTGGGCGAGTCCAGAATGGCGGACAACACCCCGGCCAGATCGGTCCTGGGCTCGACCTGGGGACCCGAGCCGGCCGACAGGTCGGCGCCCGCGCAGAACGCCGGGCTGGTGTTGGTGAGCACGACGGCCCGGACCAGAGGATCGGCTACCGCCCGACCCAGCCCGTCGCCGAGGCCGTTGAGCAGGGCGGGGGTGAGGGCGTTGCGACTGGCGGGCTGGTCCATGGTCAGGCGGGCCACCCCTCCCGCGGTCTCGTAGCGAACGGCTTCGCTGCTCACAGCACCAGCTCCTCAAACATGTAAACCCAGGTCGGGACGGGGAAAGACCATCGCCTTTCGCCGCCCCGCCGGGGCAGGTGAGCGACGCTCGGCCCGCCTGAACTCTATTCAGCTGGTACAACCATCCATATGTGCCGCAACATCACGACCCTTCGGGGCCTGGACCCGGAGGCCACGCCGGAAGAGATCGAGGCCGCCGCCCGGCAGTATGTGCGCAAGGTAAGTGGGGTACAGGCCTTGTCCGCCAGCACCGAGCCGGCGTTCGAGCGAGCCGTGCAGCGCGTAGCGGAAGCGACCACCGACCTGCTCGCTGGCCTGCCGGCTCGCCGCCAGCCCCCGCCGACGCTGCCACCCCTTCGCCGGTTGGCGGCCCGACCCCGCTAGCCGCTGGCCCCGCTAGCCGCCGGCCCGACAGGGTTCGGGGCCCGGCCCGCTCCGGTCACTTCCACGACTTTCGTGCCATGATCTCAGGTCAGGAGGCGCGACTCTAAGCCGTGACAACCTCGGGAGGGGGTCATCGATGAAGGGACTCATGCAGGACGTGCCGCTCACCCTCGATCGCATCTTCGGCCGGGCCGAGACGGTGTGGCGGACTAAGCGTCTCGCCAGCGCCACACCGGCCGGTATCGAGCGGGTCTCCTTCGGGGCCTGGGCCGAGCGAACCCGCCGTCTCGGCGGCGTCCTCGATGACCTGGGGGTGCAAGCCGACGGCCGGGTGGCGACTTTTGCCTGGAACTCGTCGCGCCATCTCGAGCTGTATTTCGCCGCCCCGTGTTCCGGAAGGGTGCTTCACACCCTGAACATCCGGCTGTTCGCCGATCAGCTCGTGTACATCATCAACCACGCTGAAGACGACGTGGTGTTCGTCGACCGCAGCCTGTTGCCGATTCTTTGGCCCCTCGTCGAGGACTGCAAGACGTTGCGTGCGGTGATCGTGATGGACGACACCCGGGGTCAACCCGATCCGCCGCGGATACCCGATGATCCCCGGATCGCCGACTACGAGCAGCTGCTCGAGGCGGCCTCTCCCCACCCCTTCGAGGTCGTGACCGACGAGCACCAGGCCGCTTCCATGTGTTACACGAGCGGTACCACGGGTGATCCCAAGGGCGTGGTCTACTCGCACCGGTCGGTTGTTCTGCACTCGATGGCCGGGGCGTTCTCGGACCTGCTCGGCATCCGGGAGGCGGACGTGGTGCTTCCGGTCGTGCCCATGTTCCACGCCAATGCCTGGGGTATCTGCCAGGCGGCGGTGATGGCCGGGGCCAACGTGGTGTTTCCTGGCTGCGATCTTTCTCCCCAGGCCGTGGCGAAGCTGATCATCGACGAACAGGTGACCCTGGCGGCGGGAGTCCCGACTATCTGGATGTCGGCGAAGCCGTATCTCGCCGGTCAGTCCCACCACCTGAGGACCATCCTCAGTGGCGGCTCGGCTGTGCCCAAAGCTCTGTCCGAGGCGTACCGGACCGAGGTCGGACTGCCGATTCTCCAGGCATGGGGCATGACCGAAACCAGCCCGCTGGCCACCGTGTGCCGGGTTCGCAGCGACCTGTCCGGCGACGACGACGTCCTCGCGGAGATCCGGGCGAAGCAGGGCTTGCCGGCCCCCCTGGTCGAGCTGCGCATCGCCGATCCCGAGAGTGGCCACGAGCTGCCGTGGAACGACAAAGCGAGCGGTGAGGTGCAGGTGCGCGGCCCGTGGATCGCCCGCAAGTATTACAACGACGAGCGAGGGGCCGGCTCGTTTACCGCGGACGGGTGGCTCCGGACGGGCGACGTGGGAACGATTGATCCCGACGGTTATGTCCGACTGGTGGATCGGACCAAGGACCTGATCAAGTCGGGAGGGGAGTGGATCTCGTCGGTCGAGATCGAGAACCACCTGATGGCCCACCCGTCCATTGCCGAAGCGGCGGTCATCGCGGTGCCATCCGAACGGTGGATGGAGCGGCCGATGGCGTGCGTTGTGGTGAAGAACGGGGAGTCCTTGACGGCCGACGATGTCACCGCCTGGCTGGCGCCGCGAGTGGCCAAGTGGTGGCTGCCCGACGAGATCGAGTTCATCGAGGAGGTGCCGAAGACGTCGGTCGGCAAGTTCTCCAAGAAGGACCTGCGAGACCGCTTCTCGGACCGCCGGGTCCCTTCAGACGACGACTGCGCCCAGACATGCGCGAATCGGCGCCGATGGGCCGACCCGGTTTAAATCGGCGGCCGCCGTCCCAACTTCCGCGGGCGGCGGAGCGTCCCGAAGGCTGAACGGGTCAGTCCACACTCAGGGGAGGCTATGGTCGACCTGCTCGCACACTACGCCGGGACCCAGCCCGACAAGCCGGCCGTGATCGACGACCGGCCCGGCCGGCCGGTCCTTACCTTGGGTTTCGCCGAGCTCAACCGCCGGGCCAACCAGCTTGGGCACCTCCTGCTGGCCCTGGGGGTGAACGAGAGCACAAAGGTGGTGTGGTGCGGGCAGAACTCAGCCGACCTGTTCCCGATGGTCTACGCCATCCGCAAGATCGGCGCGGTGGGCGTTCCGCTCAACTACCGCCTTGCCGCCGACGAGGCGGCTTACGTCATCGACAACTCCGACGCCCAGGTCGTGTACGTCGATGCGGAGTACCAGGATCTGATCACGGGGATCCGGGCCCGGGTGCCCAAGGTCACCGACGTGCTGGTTTTCGGCGGCGATGGCGAACTGGAGCGCCGGGCCGCCGCCATGCCCGATGGATCACCTGGCACGCCGACCGCTCCGTCGGCGGGCGCCACGATGATCTATACGTCAGGGACGACGGGGAGACCCAAGGGCGCCGTCCGCGAGGCATCGTTGGACACGTCGGCTGCTCTCGCGCTGCTGCAGTTCATCGGCTACGTGCCCGAAGACGTGTACCTGACAACCGGGCCCCTCTATCACTCCGGCCCCGGGGGTTTCGCCACATTGGCCCATGCCATGGGCAACACCATCGTGGTTCAGCGCAAGTTCGATCCCGAAGACTGGTTGCGCCTCCTGCAAACTTACCGGGTCACCACCACGTTCACAGCCCCCACGCCGATGCGGATGATCTGCAGCTTGCCGGCCGACGTGAAGGCCCGCTACGACCGGTCGACCATGAAGCGCATGATCGCCAACGCCGCGCCGTGGACCCTCAACCTGAAGCAGCTGTACCTCGCCGACTTCCCGTCCGATTCTCTATGGGAGGTGTACGGCTCCACCGAGCTCGGAGTCGACACCGTGCTCCGACCTGAGGACCAGCTGCGCAAGCCGGGCTCGTGCGGACGGGCCGCCCCTGGGATCGACATCAAGCTATTCGACCCTGAAGGCCGTGAGGTCACCGAGCCGGGACGGACCGGAGAGTTGTACGTCCGTTCGGCCACCGCTTTCACCGCTTATTACAAAGCCGAACAGAAGTTTGCGGCTGCCACGCGGGGCGATTTTCGCACCGTCGGCGACATCGCCTACTTCGACGAGGAGGGGTACTTCTATATCGCCGACCGGAAGAACGACATGATCATCAGCGGCGGCATGAACATCTACCCGGCCGAGATCGAAGCGGCCCTCGACGCCTCTCCGGACGTCTACGAGGTCGCCGTGTTCGGGATACCCGACGAGCAGTGGGGGGAGACGGTTCACGCCACGGTCGTTCCGGCGAGGGAGGGCGTGACCGGGGAGGACATCGAGTCTTTCGCCAGACAGAAGCTGGCCGGGTACAAGGTGCCGAGGTCGGTCAGCTTCGTCGACGAGCTTCCGAAGACGGGCTCCGGGAAGGTGCTCAAACGCCAGCTGCGGGATGCCCAGGAGGCGGCGGCCGGCTAGCGGCACCGGACTCCGGAGGGGCGTCGCCGGTGCCGGTTGTTCGGCTCGCCGGCGTCCCAGCCGGGCCGCGTTCGAAAGCCGCGCTCCCTCCGGCCGGGGCACACCGGCGTTCCGCATCTATAATCCAGCCATGGAACCCACCTTGACCACCGACGAACACCGGTCCGCCGACGACACCGACACCGACGACCTCGTCGAAGAGGAGCTGCTCGTCGAGGAGATCTCCATCGACGGGATGTGCGGGGTTTATTGACCGCCGCTCCACCGTTCCCCGAGCAGTCGGCCGTCTCGGCGGGCCTGTCGGGGTCCGGCGCGCCCTCACAGCCGGGGCGGGACGGCGGTCCCGAGCCCCCGGTGGACACCTGGAATCCCGACCTTCCTTACCGTCTCGACAGCCAGGTGGCGCTGCGGCCCGAGCCCTTCGGCGCTCTGGCCTACCACTACGGCACCAGGCGGCTCACCTTCCTCCGATCCCCCGTGCTCGTAGAGCTCGTTCGCAACCTTGAGCATTACGACTGCGCCGCTGGCGCGGTTGAGGCAACCGTTCCCCCGGAGAAACGGTCCGCCTTTCTGAAGGCGCTCGCCGACCTGACCCGCTCCGGATTCATCCGCCCCCACGGAGGCCACGAACACGATGCTCACTGACGACTTGAAGGCCGGGCTCGACGCCCCCATCTGCCTGACCTGGGAGCTGACCTACGCCTGCAACCTGGCCTGCATCCACTGCCTCTCCTCGTCGGGCCGGCGCGACCCCGCCGAGCTCACGACCGCCGAGACCATGGAAGTGATCGACGAGTTGGCCAGGATGTCGGTCTTCTACGTCAACATCGGCGGCGGGGAGCCCACCATTCGGGGCGACTTCTACGAGATCGTCGACTACGCGGTGAGCCGTGGTGTTGGAGTCAAGTTCTCGACCAATGGCTCGACCATCAACGCCGAGCGAGCCAGACGCCTGGCGGGGACCGATTACATCGACGTGCAGATATCGATAGACGGGGCGGATGCCGCGACCAACGACGAGGTGCGTGGAGACGGCTCGTACGCCGCCGCCCGCCGGGCCATGGACCACCTTGCCGCGGCGGACTTCGGGCCGTTCAAGATCAGCGTGGTCATGACCCGGGAGAACATCGACCAGCTGGACCAGTTCAAAGCGATCGCGGATGGCTACGGCGCCCAGCTGCGGCTGACCCGGCTCCGACCGTCCGGGCGAGGGGCTGAGTCCTGGCACCGGCTGCATCCCACCAACGAGCAGCAGGTGACGCTGTACCGCTGGCTGCTCGACCACGACGACACTCTGACGGGAGATTCGTTCTTCCACCTGTCGGCCTTGGGCGAAGCCCTGCCCGGGCTCAACATGTGCGGAGCGGGCCGGGTGGTGTGCCTGATCGACCCGATCGGCGACGTGTACGCCTGCCCGTTCGTCCTGCACGAGGAGTTCCGGGCCGGCAGCGTACGAGGGCCGGGTGGATTTGAGTCGGTGTGGCGCCATTCGCCGCTATTCGAGTCGCTGCGTCAACCCACCTCGGCCGGGGCGTGCGCATCATGCGGCGCCTACGACGCCTGTCAGGGCGGTTGCATGGCCGCCAAGTTCTTTACCGGCCTCCCTCTTGACGGACCCGATCCGGAATGCGTCAAGGGTCACGGAGAGGTGGCGCTGGCCGGGGTGGGTGCCGGCGGCGCGCCCGACCCCGGTCGTGGCCACTCGGTGCCCGTCCGTCTCCTTCGCAAATCTCGGGCTGGCCGTTCGAACTGAGGGGGTCGGGCCGTCGTGCCGCCGACCCGCCTCATGACGCCGACCGGCCGGTGATGCTTGTCTGACCTCGACGCATCCGGCCCCGCCCCTCGCCGGGCGGTACCGCCGGCACGCCCGTGGCTGGACCGCGCTCTCCCGGTCGCCGAGCGGACCGCCGCCCTGGTCGCGGCCATGACTCTCGAGGAGAAGCTTGGGCTGGTCTCCGCCCGGATGGCCCTCTCGCTGCCCGGGATGCCGATGTCGGACGGGGTGATCGGATCGGCCGCCAGTACGCCGGGCATCGAGCGATTGGGTCTGGCCGCGATCCAGGAGAGCGATGCCAGCCTCGGCGTATCCAACCCGTTCCGCATCCGGCCGCATGACACATCGACCGCCTTGCCGGCCAGCCTGCTGCTCGGCGCCACCTTCGACCCCTCACTATCCGGGCAATCCGGCGAGGTGGTTGGTGCGGAGGCTCGGGCCATGGGCTTCGCCGTTCAGCTTGCCGGGGGCGCCAATCTCATCCGCGAGCCCCGCAACGGACGCAACTTCGAGTACTTGAGCGAAGATCCCGTGCTCACGGGCGTCATGGTGGGTGCAGGGATCGCGGGGGTGCAGAGACAGCACGTGGTGTCGACCGTCAAGCACTTCGCCCTCAACGCTCAGGAGACCGGCCGGGTCATGATCGACGCGGTGATCGGTGAGAGGGCTTTGCGGGAATCGGACCTGCTGGCGTTCCAGATCGCGATCGAGCACGGATCTCCTCGGTCGGTGATGACGTCTTACAACCGCGTCAACGGTCACTACGCCTCGGAGAACGAGTTCCTGCTCACCCGGGTGCTCAAGGGCGACTGGGGTTTCACCGGTTATGTCATGTCCGACTGGGGCGGTACCCACTCGACAGTGAAGGCGGCCCTGACCGGCCTGGACCGGCAGTCAGGCTGGCAGCTCGACACCGACCACTACTTCGGGTCCCCTCTGGCCGACGCGGTTCGCGCCGGTGTGGTCCCGGTCGAGCGTCTCGATGACATGGTCGGGCGGGCGCTGGGGGCGCTGATCGCTGTCGGTGCCCTGGACGACCATCCGCCGGCTTCGGTCGACCCCGGGGCTCACGCGGCTATTGCCCGACGGGTGGCCGACGAAGGAATCGTTCTGCTGGCCAACGATGGGGTGCTGCCTTTACTGCCGCAGGCGCGGGTCGCGGTCATCGGGGGGCACGCCGATGTCGGAGTGCTGTCGGGTGGGGGTTCCTCACAGGTCGTGCCGGCGGGAAGCCACCAGGTGGAAGTGGGATCGCGGTTCGGCGACCACGCCATCCCCAAGACGTATCACCCCTCGTCGCCTCTAGCCGCCCTCCGTCAGGCCGGGGCCTACTGCAGCTACTCCGACGGACTCGATCTGTCGGCTACCGCGGCCGTGGCCCGCGAGGCCGACATCGCGGTGGTGTTCGCCGAGCAGTGGATGACCGAAGGTCAGGACGCACCGGACCTGGCTCTGCCGGACGGCCAGGACGACCTCATCCGGGCCGTGGCCTCGGCCAACCCGCGCACCGTCGTGGTGCTCGAGACGGGCGGCCCCGTCCTGATGCCCTGGCTGGGGGAGGTGGCCGCTGTGGTCGCCGCGTGGTACCCCGGATGCTGCGGTGGGGAGGCGATCGCGGCCATTCTGACCGGAGCCGTGAACCCGGCGGGACGGCTTCCTGTCAGCTGGCCGGGGAGCATCGGAGAGCTGCCCAGGCCGGCGATGACCGACCCGGCAGACACCACGTCGAATCCGGGGCAGCCCCGCCGCGGGCGGTTCGCGGTGAGCTATGACGTGGAAGGATCCGACGTGGGGTATCGCTGGTACGAGCGCTGGGATCTTCAGCCCTTGTTCCCGTTCGGCTTTGGCCTCTCCTACACGTCCTTCAGCCTCGGCCGGCTGGCCGTCACCCGCGGCGAGGCCACGGACGGCGCCGTCGCCGGGGTGCGGGTCTCGGCCGTGGTCCGCAACATCGGCGAGCGGGCCGGGATCGCCACCCCGCAGTTCTACGTGGAGCTTCCGGTTGCCAGCGGGGCCCACTCATCGCGCCTCGCCGGGTGGGCCCGGGTTCACCTTGAAGCGGGTGAGGAGCGCCGGGTCGAGGTGGACCTGGAGCCTCGGGCCCTGGCCGTTTACGACGTGGACCTGCCGGGCTGGCGTACCCACGCAGGCGTCTACCGGATCCGCGGCGGTTTCGATTCCAGGTCGAGCGCGGCGAGTTTGGCGCTCGACCTGTCCGAAGCGACGCGGGCTCCCTGATCCCGGGGTGGCCGGTGCAACGGCGATCCTGGCCTGCCCTGGCCGGCCGCCCCCATCCGCCGCCCGACTTCATGGTTTGTGCGCTTAGCCCGCCCCGCTCTGAGCGGGTTAAGGGCACAAACTATGAGACTTCCTGGACGCCACCACCGATTCGCGGGGGAGGCGGAACGGCGGAGGTGAGGTGCCAGCCCGACGGGGAATGTCCCTGCCCGATTCGCGGCTTTTAGGAGCCATTGACTGGACTGGGCAGGACCGGTTTACTGGTCTACGTGCGCTCTGAGTGGCCCATGGTGGGAAGGTCATCTGATCTTCTGGTCATGCAGGAGGCCATGGAGCGGGCTGGCACCAACCCGACCGCCCTGGTGATCTCGGGCGAGGCCGGGATCGGCAAAAGCCGCCTGATCGACGAGTTCTCCGCGTCGTTACCGCCGGGATCCGTCGCCTACGGCGCCTGCATGGAGCTGGCTGGTGAGCCGATCGTATTTGCCGCCGTCAAAGACGCCCTCCGCCACGTGGAGGATCGTGAACTGGAGCTGCGATCGGACCGGGCGTCGGCGTCGGCCTCGCTCAACCGGATCGAGCAATTCGACCAGTGGGCCCGGCTGCTCGAAGAGCCCAACGGCCAGCTGCCGCCACGCGTGCTCGTCGTCGAGGACCTGCACTGGGCCGATGACAGCACGCTGAGCTTCTTGAGCTACCTCCTGCGCTCGTTGCGCCGCTACCGGCTCGTGGTGGTTCTCACCAGACGCGACGACGAAATGGCGCGGGCCGCGACCTCCGATGCTGTCCTGGCCGAGCTGCTCCGCCTGCCCTACGTCATCTCCTTGCAACTGAGCCGCCTCACCGAAGACGAAGCCGCCCAGCTCATGCCCGGGACGGACGCCGGCACAGCCGGCCGCTTTTACGAGCTCTCAGAAGGCAATCCTTACCTTCTGGGCGAGCTCGTCGCCGCCGGCGGCCAGATGCCGGATCACATGCGGGACATACTCGTCGAACGGGTCCGGCGCCTCAGTCCCGATGCCCAGGCCCTGGCCCGAGTCGCTGCGGTCGCCGGCCTGACGATAGACGACGAGATCCTCTGGCGGGTATCTCCGCTCGACGAGACCCGCCACCTCGAAGCTTTGCACGACATCGTGGACGGCGGCCTGCTTCGGACCGAAGGCGGCCGCTACGTGTTCCGCCACAGCCTGACGCGGGAGGCCCTCCTCGACGGGCTTCTGCCCTTCGAGGTGCGGAGACTGAATGCCGCGGTCGCCACCGCTCTCGAAAAAGAGGGCGGTCCCCGCGGGGCGGTCCTGGCCGCCAGGATCGCGGCCCACTGGCACGCCGCCGGCGATCCGGATCGCACCTTCGAAGCCAGCCTGGTGGCAGCCCGGCAGGCCTATTCGGTCTATGCCTTCCCGGAATCCTGGCATCACTACCGCCGGGCCCTCGACCTCCTCGACCAGATCGGAGCGGACGCCGTCCCCGGCACGCTGCAGGTTGCGGCGGCGGACGCCGCCCGATGGGCGGGGGACCTCTCGGCGGCAGTGAGTCTGCTGCGCCGGGCGCTCACCCATGTCTCCGATGTTGGAGAGCGGGCCGGCCTGCATGAGCGACTCGGCCGGTATCTCTGGGACGCCGGCGGTCACGGCAGCCACCAGGAGCTGGAAACGGCAACCGAGCTCCTGCAGACCACCGCACCCATACCGGCTCGGGCAACCGTCCTGGCTGCTCAGGCGCGCGGCAGCATGATGATGACCCGGTACGAGAGAGCGGCTGACGAAGCCCTGAGGGCGCTGGAAGAGGCCCGGCGGTGGGGTCTCCGGATCGTGGAGGCCGACGCCCTCACGACTCTCGCTACCGCCGAGTCCGGCCTGGGTGATTCGGAATCCGCCATCGCCCACCTTCGCGACGCCCTCGCCCTGGCCCAGGCGTGCGACGATTTCGAAACGATTTGCCGGACCTATGGCAATCTGACCTTCGTCCTGGTGCGGGCCGGCGGCCACGAAGAAGCCGGCCAGGCCGCCCTCGAAGGTCTCCAACTGCTCCGGTCGAGAGGGCTCCATCTCGGAGTGGGCGCCACACTCGCCAACAACGCCGCTTCGATCCTGATCCTGCGAGGCCGCTACAAGGAAGCGGAGGCGTTGCTGACCGACATCTTGTCGCTCGACATCCCGCAGGGCCGGTCCCGTCAGCTCTACCTCGCCCTGGCCGAGCTCCAGATCCGGCTGGGTCAATACACGGCCGCTCGCGAGAATCTGCTGCTGGCCGCCGAAGTTGCCCGCCTCAACGAACCCCATCTTCGGGTGCCGAGCGTGGTGGTCGAGGCCGAGCTGCTCCTGCAGGAGAAACGATTCGATCAGGCCTTCGAAATGGTGGTCGAGGCGCTCGGAGAGCTCGAGGCGAGCGAGGATGAAATGCTCACCGCCGATCTCTGCCGGCTGGGCCTCCGTATCGCTGCGGACCGGGCGGCCGAGCCCTCCCACCGTCTGTCCGGCGTCGACGAGGATGTGGGCCCGGTAGTCGCCCGTATTCCGACCGGCGAACATGATGGCGATGCAAGTGGGGGAACCGCGCTGGCCGCCTGTATCGCTACCGCCCGGGCGGAGGAGCGCCGGGCCCGGCACACAGACGACTGGGAGTGCTGGCACGATGCGGCCGACCGGTGGGTGGAGGCCTGCCAACCCTGGGATGTGGCGTACTGCCGCCTCCGAGAGTCAGAACAAGCAGCCCGGCGCCGGCTCGCTAATCACGCCTCCGAAACGCTCGGCGAGACGAGGAGGATCGCGTCCGAGCTCGGAGCCCAACCTCTCCTCGACGCGGCCGAAGCCCTCGCCCGGGGCGCCCGGCTCAGAGTTTCGCCCGAGGACCCGGAGGAAACCGCGCCGGCGCCGACCCCGTTCGGGCTTACCCGGCGCGAGCAAGAGGTCTGCGAGGTGATGGCTCAGGGAGCAACCAATCGCGAGATAGCCGCAAAGCTGTATATCAGCGAACGGACGGCAGCGGTCCACGTATCGAGCATCCTGCGCAAGCTCGGGGTGCAGACGCGGCTTGAAGCTAGCCTGATCGTCCAAAGATTGTCGGAGCAGCAAGGCAAACGAGTACCGTAAAGAGCCTCTTTGTACAGCGAATCCCACCTACACAGGAGATAATCGTGGCACTCGAACTCCCGGCCCGGGTTGTTCCCTGCAGTGGCAAGGCAACCGTCCCAGGTCCTACCGGCCCTGTCACTCTGTCAAATCAAACGACTCTCCTTCTCGACCACGAGGATCTCGCCACGGTGCACACTGCGGCCAGCGACGGCGGCAAGATCACCGTTACTCTCGAAGTCGACGCCAACGGGCTGCCGTCCACCGGGAGCTGATCTACAGGAAGCCGGCCTGCTTCCAGATCCTCGCGCTGGAGCCGCCGATCAGGCCGATGGACTGGTAGTAGTCCGTTATGTGCTGAGCGGCCCATTTGAAAGTCTCGCGGTTGTGAGGGTTGGCCATGGCCTCTTGCCTCGCCACCTTGGGATCGAGGCCGGCTCGTGCGTACATGAGCGGGTTGAAGACTTCGTCGGCGAAGGTTTTCACCGTCATGGCCAGCATCAACCGCAGGGCCGAACGGCGGGAGGCCGACAACCGGGGCGCAAACCGCTCGAGCTCGGTGCGGGCGAATCCGATATGGCGGGCTTCTTCGAATATATGGATGCGGCACATGGAGCGGATGACCGGCTGAACGCTCTCGTCGGCTGCCATTTCCCTCTGCACGCACTCGAACACTTCCTCAGTGAGGAGCAGCAGGGCCCACAGTGCCTCGACGGGTGCGCAGGATTTGAGCAGCCGGCCGCTTTCGCGGGTCTTCCACGGTATCGGGTAGGCCTCGCACCCGATCTTTTCGATCGTCCGGGCGAACATGGCCATGTGGCGGACCTCGTCCCCGACTTCGGTCAGGGCGAACTGCACGGCCGGAGATGTGATGTCACGGTCGTATGCGTACCGGGCCACCATTTGCAGCAGCATGTGCTCGGTCCACACGCCTACGGCGATGGAGGAAGCGAGCTCTTCCCGGCTGCACGCCAGTCGCTGGTCCAGGGTCATGGAAGTCCAGCGTTCGGTCCCGTATAGGGTGCAGCGCTTCTCGGGTACAAACCACTTCCCGGGCTCGAGCGGCGTGTCCCAGTCGATATCGACGCGAGGATCGAACGACCGGCGGGCTGACGCCACGAGAAGCTGGCTGGCTTTGCGGTTCTGCCGGGCGATGGGGTCGGCGGATTGGGGCGCTTTTACGGGCATCAGTGAACAACTTTCGGTGAGTGGGGGATTGGCGTCCGCTGGCCCGGCAGCCACCAGTTCCAGCGACCGAGAAGGCGCATGGTCGCCGGCACCAGGACGAGTCGCACGATGGTGGCGTCGATCCCCACCGCGATGGCCAGACCGAACCCGAGCTGTTGGATCGGCACCAGGCCGGTGAAGGCGAAGGCGCCGAACACCACGACCATCAGGATCGCCGCTCCGGAGATCAGACGTGCGGTGTGGGCGGCACCGTAGGCGACGGCGTCGGTATTGTCCCCCGTGGCCACATACCTCTCCCGTACCCGGTTGAGAAGGAAGACTTCGTAGTCGGTGCTAAGGCTGAAAAGGAGGGCGAGCAGGAGGACAGGAACGAAGTTCTGCAATTCGCCGGTCTTGTCGAAGCCGAGAAACCCGGTCCCGAAACCCTTCTGGAACACCAGCACGAGGATGCCGTAGGTCGCGCCGAGCGACAGAGTGTTCATCACCACAGCTTTGATGGGTATCAGCACCGACCGGAAAGTGATCAACAACGTCACGCAGATGATCGCCAGCATCAAAAGCACCACCTTGAGCAGGTTGTGCTGGATGACGTTGTTGGAGTCGAGCCCCTCCGCCGTCTCGCCGCCGACAACGACCTGGAAGCTTTTGTCGCTGACCGACCCGGCCACCTGCCGGGCGTTGGCGACCAGCTGGAGGGCCGTCTTGTCGGACGCCCGGCTGTCGGCCCAGAGATCTATCACCGACGTGTGCTGGTCCGCCGATAGGAAGTGGGCGACCGTTTGCCGTGCACCGGCCGGCATCGCGGCCAGGGTGGCGGGGGCCAGACTCTGGAACGGGTGCCCAGGGGAGACCGCCTCCAGGGTCTGCGCCAGCGACTGCTCCTCGGTGACTTGCGGCAGCCGGGCCAGGCGATCGGTCAGGTTGACCAGCTCGTTCGAGTAGGGGGCCTGCGACAGCTTTCCGGCGCTCTGCACGACGACCTCCACGGGCGACGTGGCTCCCACCCCGAAGCCCTGCTGCACCAGGTCGTAGCCCTGGCGCACCGCGGTGCTCTTCGGGAGGATCCTCGCATCCGGGGAGAACGTGTGAACCTGCTCGAACGGGAGGGCCACGGCGACCAGAGCGGCGATGGCGGCAGCCCCGAAGACCACCGGGTGACGCATGACGATCGACATGGCGTTGTACCAGTGCCGCTGGTGCCGGGCCCGGCGCATCTCGACCGCCTCGGGCGATGTCCGCCGGCCGAAGCGCACCGCACCGTTGTTTATCCGGGGCCCGAGAAGATGCAGGGCCACCGGCAGCAGGCAGGTCGCCACCAGCACTGAAGCGGCCACCACCACCACCGCCCCGAGGGCGATGGACTGAATGACATCGAGTTTCACGATGAAGAGGGCGGACATGGTCAAAAGCACGGTGATACCCGAGAAAAGAACGGTGCGACCCGAGGTCTCCAGGGCGACGGTCACCGCGTCAGACGGATCCCGGCCGTTACGTAGCTCCTCCTTGAACCGGGAGATGATGAACAACGAGTAGTCCACCCCGATGCCGAGCCCCAGCATGGTCGCGGTGTTCTCGAGGAAGATCGACAGCTCGGCGTGGTGGGCGACCGGGCTCAACACCCCGAGGGTGATGATGATCGAGGTGATCCCGACGGCAAGCGAGACGGCGACCGCGACGAGGCTTTGATACAGCAGCAGGAGTATCAGGGCGATGAGGGGGAGAGTGATGAGCTCGGCCTTGACCAGGTCCACCTGGCTCAGCGAGTTGACCGCCCCCCACAACGAGGCCGAGCTGACCAGCGAAACCTTCATGCCCTGGCCGGCGAAGTGGCGGTCGAGCATCTTCTGCGCCACCGGGAGTTCCCGTCTGGCCGCGGTGTCGCCCAGCTGGAGGCCAACCGATTCCACCACGGTGCTCCCATCCCCACTGAGGAAGGTGTCCTGGGCCCTGCCGCTCAGAGTGGTCCAGCCGTAAGTGCTCGACACTCTGAGGGCCCGATCCGAGACCACCGCCGCCACCGCGGCCCGGACCCGGCCGGTGAACGCCGGATCCGATGCCCGGTTTCTGTCGTCGTGCACCACCAACGTGAGCGGGGTGAGGCCCCTCCCGTTGAGCTCGGCCGCCCCCAGGCGGCTGGCCGCCTGTTGCGACTGCGATCCCGACACATACCATCCGCCGCCGGTGAGGACCCGACCGATGGACGTCGCGCTAACCCCTCCCACGATCACGAGCACTACCCACACTGCGATCAGGCGCCACCGGTGCCGCCTGGTGAAGGCCGAAAGCCGCCCGGCCACGCTCCGGCCTTCCCCGGCGAGGGTAGTGGTCGCCTTCGGTTCTTTTTCAGCTGTAACTGCGCGAATAGATGTTATATCACCCTGATTTATCGTCATTGGACGCTCCTCTCGTGTGGACGCCCGTGCCATCCAGGGCTTGATACTGACAGTTGGAATGTGACTGTCAGTCGGTTAGTATGCTGAAGGTCATGACCCAGGTCAAGAGCAGGCGGGCTGAATACGCGGCGTTGACTCGCACCGCGGTGCTCGACGCGGCGCGGGAACTGTTCGTCCAGAACGGTTACGAGGCCACTTCCATGGACGACATCGCTCGCTCGTCGCGAGTGAGCAAGGGCGCCGTCTATTACCACTTCGATGACAAGCAGGACCTGTTCGCCGAGCTGTTCCGGGCGACCCAGGCCAACGCCATTGCGGCCGCGGCCGAAGCCGTGTCGCGACCGGGCCATCCGTGGAGCCGGGTGGAAGCCGCGACCCAGGCGTTCCTCGCCAGCTACCTGGCCGACGCCGAGGCGAGAAGCCTGCTTCGGCAGTCTCTTCCGGTCCTCGGCTTCGAACGCCGCCGGACCATCGACGAGGAGATCGCCCTGCCTCTCGTGCGTGGCCTGCTGGAGGAGCTCCGGGACGGCGGGGAGATCCGGCCGGTGCCGGTTGCAGTGACCGGACGGGTGATATTCAGCGTCTTGTGCGAAGCGGCAAGCACGATCGCATCGGCGCCCGAGCCCGAGGTCACCTTCGACGAGGTGCGGTCGGTAGTCGGCCTGCTGCTTTCTGGACTGCGGGTCGACACCAGAGAGTGAAGGGGCGCGACAGGCCGGAGCCATGGGCCGACGACGACTCATAGCCGGCCCAGATCGAGGGCGGGTGCCTGGTTAGCCTTGGCCTGCCTGCGCAGACGGACTATGTCTCCGGCCGCCGCCACCAACTCGCGGGCATGACGGGCGGCCACCCGGGCCCGGTCGGCTGGCGTGCGCACCTCCCGGTGGACGTCGACCACGACCTCGCGGCGAACCTGCCCGCCGGATACCACCTCACTCACCATGCGGGCACACAGCGCTCCGAACAGCAGGGAGGCGTAGACCAGCTGGGACACGCTGTAGTCGGGTTGACCAAGATGGGCCCGGGCTTCGGCCAGCATCTCGAAGGGAACTCGCCGGATCGGAATAGCCCGTACGAGCAGAGCCCACGAGTCCAGCGAATCGACATGTGAGCTATTGATCCGGCCGTCGAAGGCGATGCTTCCCGCCCGGCGGTAGTCGTAGAACCGGATGTACTGCAGGCCCGCCATGTCATAGCCGGTGATCACCGGTTTGGCTTGGGCCGCCGCGGCCTGATGGAGCAGAAGTTTCGCCCGCCAACCGTCATTGCCGGTCACGTCGACCCCGTCGACGACAGCGTCGCAGCTCCTAACCAGGGCCTCGACGTTCGCCGGGGTGACGCCGGCTGTCTCTACCGTCACCTCGGCGTGGGGGTTGATCGCGGCGATCCGCGACCTGGCCACGAGCGCCTTGTTGCAGCCCAGGTCTTCCAGGCCGGCCGGCTGACGGTTCAGGTTGTTGAGCTCGAAGTCCCCGTTGTCGGCCAGCATCAGGCGCTCGGCTCCCAAGCGCACCAGGGGCTCGATGGCCGCGCCCCCGGTGGAGCCGCAGCCGGCGATCAGCACGGACGCTTGGCGCAGAGATTGCTGGCTCGACTCAGAAACGAGGCCGCCGTTTCGGGTGGTGAGCTCCTGGTAGAAGCGGTCACGGTCGGATACGGTCACGCCGCCACCTCCGACGTCTCGACCGTGCCGCGCATGCTGCTCAGGTCGATGATGGCCTCCATGACGCGATGGCTCCTCACCGCCTGTTCCATACGACGGACCCGCTCACTCACCAGCCCGTGCTCGGGAACCAGGGCGAAGAAAGGTTGAACGACCGATCGCGCTGTGTACAGGGGATGCATCAGATCGTCGGTGGGGAGCCGGGGGACGGTGCCCTCGATCATCTTCACGTCCAGGCCCGCCATGACGAGATGGCGGAGCGCCAGGTGGGGCTCGACGTCGCCGACCAGGGCCCGTATGGCCGGGTACTCGGCTTCGATGGTCCGGGACAGGGCGAGCAGCAGCTCCAGACTGACCCGAAGACGGCGACTCCGGTCGCCAAGCGACCGGGCATGCACGAATCGCTTGATCTCGCGGACTTCCCGCGAGAGCAAGGTCGGTGGGGCCGACACCGAGACGAACAGGTCGATCCCGTGGGCCGTCTCGCAGGGAAACCACGACCGCCGCTTTCCATCGAGCACGCCGACGGCTTCACTGTCGCCGTTGTGGCTGAGGGTTACGTATCCCAGGATCTCACCGGCCTCGGAGTCCAGGACCACGCAATGAAGGTCGGAGGGGTGCCACGCCGAGACGGGCTCACAGAACATGCTGCGCTCCGCGACCAGCTTGGGGCTGGCGTAGCCGAGCTGAAGGTACTGGGCCAGGCGGAAGCCGGCGAGGCCGAGCAGATAACGGCGCGGTATGCATTCCGTGCGCGCCGCCAGGCTGACCATGCCAAAACCGTGATCGGCCACGTAGGCCGACTTTTCCCGCAGCAGGTGCCGGGCCAGACCGCCGAAGCGGAGGCGACGGTGCAGCTCGATGATCTCCTGCACATAGCGCCCTTGACGCTCGCCGTTCGACAGGGCAGGCAGGTGCTGGTCAGAAGTCATCGTCGGCCTCGGTGTACAGGGCCTCAGTTATGGCCAGGGCGAGAACCTCGGGCGTTCCTTCGTAGATGCGGGCCCCGAACGAGTCCCGCACGAACTTCTCCATGGCGTATGACCGCAGGAACCCCCTGGCGCCCATGACGGACATGGCCTCCTGGGCCACCTCGATGGCGATGCGGTCGGCAAACAGCTTGGCCACTGCGGGTTCATAGGACGGGGCGGGCAGTTGGGTATCAGCCGCTTCAGCCGCCTGCATGTACAGCAGGCGGGACGCGTCGATCTTGGCGGTCATCTCCGCCAGCTTCCGAGCGGTGAACTGGTGGCGGTAGAGGGGTGCACCGCCTTGTTCCCGCTCGGCGCAGAAGGTCCGGGCCAGCTCGAAAGCGCCGCGGGCCACTCCGGTGGAAATGGCCGCGACCGTGGCGCGGGCCATGTTCATCTGCTGGACGTTGATGAGCATCCCGTTGCCCTCGCCGGCCACCACATTGGCGGCCGGGACGCGCACGTCGCGGAAGATCAGCTCGCTGCCCACGCACGCCCGGTACCCCATCTTGTCGGCCACCGGGCCCCGTTCGACGCCGGGCAGATCGAGGGGAACCATGAAGGCCGTCAGCCCCGTCGCCCCGGGATGGCCTTCGATGTTGGCGTAGACGCACCCGAACTCGGCGAACCGGGCGTTGGTTATGAACCGCTTCCGGCCGTTCAACACGTAGTCGTCGCCGCAACGGCGAGCGCTGACCACGTCCGCGGCGTGAATCGCGCTGTCCGGGATGAGCAGGTCGCAGCCCGCGGCATCCTCGGTGATGGCGTTGCACGCCAGCACCGGCTCGTCTCCCGCGAACATCGGCAGGAACCGGGCTTGCAGCTGGGGGTCCCCCGAGAGCAGGAGGGGTGCCTGCCCGAGCAGCGTGGCGCCGAAGATGAGGGCCGTACCGGCGCAGGCGGCTGCGATCTCCTCGAGCGCCACCGCCACCCCGACGACGCCGCGGCCCAGGCCCCCATATTCGACGGGGACCACGAGTCGCAGCAGGCCCATGTCGTGACCGGCGCGCACGAGGTCCCAATCCATCTCCTCAGCCGCCGCGCGATCGTTATTCTCAACCTTGGGCCGGACGTGCTCATCCACGAACGCCCGGACCGAGGCGCGGAACCGGTCCATGTCCTCCGGCAGGTTGTCCGACCCCGGGAACAGCGAAGTCGTGGGACCCATCTGAAGCCCGTCAAGTGCGTGGTCGAGGGTCATCAGGCGGACACCCCGTGGCTCGCCGCGACCTCGGAATAGCGATCGAACGCCGGCTGCAAGCGCGGCACGAACTCGAGCACCTTGGAGATGCTGCCTTTTATGCGGACCCGCCCGGTGGCCACGGCCAGAGGCATCAGCAGGTTGCCCTTCCAGAGGGCATGAGCGGTATCGGACGACATCTTCATCCGGATAGCAGCCGGCGACGCCGGCGATCCCGCCCGCACTCCATCGGCCGTGACGAACAGCTCCACGTCCGGGTGGTGCTGTATCAGGTGCAGTGACAGATGGGACTTCTGGAGGGTCGACCGGAACGCGTCGTCGTCCAGCAGGATGGTGAACAGCTCAGTGAAGACGCTCTGGGCCTGTTCGGATGAGACGAAAGTGCTCATGGCGGGTGGGGCTCCTTGTCTGCCTCTGATGTCCAGGGCAACGCGGCGGGTACCTACATCTGGTTAAGAGCCGGGCCGGCGACGAGCCAAATACAGCCGGAGGACGTATCTCCCGCCGTCGCCGGCCGCGTCCTCATGGCAAAGACCGGCGTCGGCGAGGGAAAGTGGAGGGCGGGCCATGTTCGATCAGATGCGCTGCTGGATACGGGGCCGGCTGTGACGTCGACCAGCGTCGAGCTCCCGCCTTCGCGGCAGGGAGAGTGCCAAACGTCCTGCCGAGCCGAGATGACGGCCTGGTCTCTCCTCCGTTTCTACGACGGTGGGGAGTCCCTCCACGTTCTCGAGCGCATCGTCGTCAGTCCCGCAACCGGGGTGTTCGTTCCCGTTGTTGGCGAGACGCCGAGGGAGTGGGTCGAAGTCGGGACTTTGCTCGGTACGGTCGGTGACGCCGAGGTGAGGTCAGGGTTCTCGGGCCACTTCATGGGTGCGCTGGCTCACGACGGCGAGCGGCTCACCAAGGGTCAGCCGGTGGCGTGGTTGAGGGAGGCTTAGGGCCTGCGGAAAGGGACCGGCGGGCGCGTCGCGCACGCGCCACCCGGCGGCTACAGATGTTTTGTCACAGGCGCCCGCAGAAATACACGGCAAAACGCAGTCCGCTGGCCGTCGCCGCTTTTTGCCCATTGTCGACGGCCAGGCAGTGGCCCGCGACCCAGACGAGGCGTGGGTCTTCGACCTTCGGGGCCTGGACAACGATGTGGACCTCGCCCCGGGCGATGGCGGCCCGGAGGGCCGTGAGCGATGGCTCGGGGATCGACCCGCTGTACCCACCGATCGGCAGCACCTCCTGCCCGGTGTCGTAGATGAACGGGGCGGCGACGGCCGACGTCTGGGTCGCCATCAGGTCGGTCTGCCCGGGCAACCGCCGCTCCAGAGCCGGGAGGAGGGGTATGACCTGTTTGGCCGTGGCACCAAGGTCACGGGCGGCCGACGAGGCGGCCACCGATTCGAACGGAGTATCGAACGGGCCGAAGTCCTTGGCCACGACCGACAGCGACGCCACTACCGGGACGACCAAAATGGCCACGCAGGCGAGCACGAAGGCGACCAGGGGGCCCCGGTCACCTCCCACCGCCGCCCTTGCCGCCTCGACCGAAGCCGAACCCGGCACCGCCGGAGCTTGCGCCCGTAGCCCTGGCGGTTCCCTGCCGGGCCGGCTGACCGAAGCGAGTAGAGCCCCGACGGCTGCCAGACCGAGCACCACCGCGGCGACGGACAGGCCGGCAACCAGGCCGACCCCTCCCGAGGGGACGAGCCAAGCCGCATACCCGCACGTGATCGCAGCCGTGGCCGCCACCGTGACCCTTGCGGCCACGGTCTTTCGTCCCTCCCATGCCACAGCCGCCCCGATTCCGAGCAGGCCGGCGATCGCCGGCGACAGGGCGGCCGTGTAGTAGGGGTTGATGGAGGAGCTGGCGCTGAACACCACGAGAAGCACGATCAACCAGGTGCCCCAGAGAAGGGAGCCGGCGCGCAGGAGGTCGGTTCGCCCGGCGTGGCGCCTGGCGTAGAAGGTGCCGACCAGCGCGATCAACGAAGCCGGTATCAACCATGCCGTGTCGCGGCCGTAGGCCCCTGTCAGCAGCCGGTTCCAGGCCGGCGGCGCCGAGCCGAGGGTCAGCCCTATGGCCTTGGTCAACAGCTGGTTCGGCGATGGCTGATCCAGGCGCCCAAATCCGTTGTAAACGAAGACCTGGCTGAAGATCGAGTTCCCGGTGCTCCCGTCCACGTAGGGGCGGTGAGAGGCGGGCCACCGCGAAACCAACACCATCCAGCTCAGGGAGACGGCTGCGGTGACCACCGCTGTACCCGCCAGCCGCAAAGCGCGCCGGCCCCAAACACCCGGTCCGGCGAGGAGATAGACCAGGGCGAGCGCCGGTAGGACCAGCCAGGCCTCCACCATCTTGGCCTGGAAGGCCAGGCCGACCCAGACCGCTGCGGCCACCAGGCTGCGCAGCCGGCCGGTGATGGTCGCCGTGATCGTGGCGTCGGCGGCTAGCAGCACGAGCAGGACCATCAACGTGTCCGGGATGTTGCCCCGGTTGAGGGCGACAGTTGCCGGGGACAGGACCAGCACGCCGGCGGCGAAGGTGCCGGCGAGCGGGCCGGCCAGCCGGCGGACGGCGTGGTACAGGACGAGCACCGCTGCCATTCCCTCGAGCACCTGGGGCAGGACGATGGCCCAGGGGTGCACACCAAACAGACGGACCGCGGCGGCCTGGAGCCACAGCGCTCCGGGCAGCTTGTCGACGGTGACGGTGCCCGCCGGGTCGAATGCGGCGAAGAAGAAGTTGTGCCAGCTCATCGACATGCTTCGGTCGGCGGCGGCGTAGAAGATCTCCACGTTGCCGGCGGCGTTCCACCCGTAGAGGATGCCCGCCGCCAGGGTCAGGCCGAGCAGGGCGGGTCGGGCCCACGGCGGCTGGTCGTCAGGAGATCGCCACCAATCCCACCGGATGGATTTCATAAGCTTGAGCGTACTAATAAGACCTGCTGGCCGGCTAATTGTGTCGGTTATGGGGGAGCAACTTGGTAAGCCATGACGTAGGATCGCCACGATGAACGAAGACGAGTCTCTGGTGGCCGCCAGCACCCTGCGCCGCGGCGCCACCCGGCTGTCCCGGCGCATGCGCCTGGCTCGCGGTTACGGGGGCCTCACCCAGCAGCAGTTCTCCGTCCTGGCTCACCTCAGGCGTAACGGGGCCTGCACTCCCGGCGACCTCGCGGCGGCGGAGCGGATCCAGCCACAGTCGTTGACCCGAGCCCTCTCGAGCCTGGAGAGTGAGGGCCTCATCACCCGGGAGCCTCACCCCGACGACGGTCGCTCGTCCCTGCTGGCCATCACCGGTGAAGGCCTTCGCCTGTTCCACGCCGACGTGCGGCGACGCGACCTCTGGTTGGCCTCAGCCATGAGCTCCCTTCTCACGGCCACCGAGCGTGAACTATTGCGCCTGGCCGGCGAGCT
Source organism: uncultured Actinomycetota bacterium (assembly GCA_963783945.1). Taxonomy (GTDB): domain Bacteria; phylum Actinomycetota; class Acidimicrobiia; order Acidimicrobiales; family Palsa-688; genus CAWAPS01. Next base: position 436,992 of record CAWAPS010000032.1, on the reverse strand, counting down.
CATGGTCCGCTTAGCCGGCTCCGCCGGCCCGGCCGCTGACCGCGCCGACCCGGACGATGTGGTACACGGGGCAGACACCGGCCCGCCGGCCCACGGGGTCGCTCACGGGCTGGCCCGGCGCAACGGTATCTCCTACATCCACATACCGGCCGGCGACGTCGGGCGGGCCGCTCGCTTCTACCGCCGCGTGTTTGGGTGGGAAGTGAGGGGCGAGGACAGCGCCCGCCCGACCTTCGACGACGGTTCCGGTCATGTGGGTGGCGCCTGGATGGTGGACCAGCTGCCTTCTCGCCAACCCGGCCTTCTGCCGTACATCTACGTCGACGACGTGGACGCGATGCTTCGTGCCGTATCGGGCAATGGCGGGGAGATCGTCGAGGCGGCACGACCGGAGGGAAACCTGCGGATCGGCCTGTTCCGCGACCCGGCGGGCAACCTCTTTGGGCTCTGGCAGGCGACGGGAGACTGACACGCCGCCGGATCCAGTGGTTGGGTGAGGCGTGCCAGGCGTCTGACCGGACTAGAATCTCCTCTTCACATTTTCCGGCTTCGCCCGAGTAACCGGCCAGCGGCCGCCGCCGGCTGGGATCCGAGTTGCTCCCCGGCGCCGCGCCGGTGGGAATTCTTTCATGGCTCTTCCATCACCACTTCGCTTCCGCATCCCGGCTCGCATGCCGACCAAGGCCGTGGTCGCGCTCGTCACCGAGCACGCGACGGTCGACGTCGCCCCTGCGAACCCTGTGCACCGGACCTATCTCGACACCGCGGACTGGCGGTTGTACGAGGCGGGCTGGCTGCTGGAGGTGGACGAGGAGCGGCACGGGACCGGGTCTGGCGGCGGGGTCACCCTGACCCTTCGGGGTCGGCACTCAGGAGCGGCTGAGTCGGTGGTATCGGTGCCAGGGCTTCCGTCGTTCGCGTCCGACCTGCCATCGACCCCGATCTGGGCTCGACTAGCGGCCGCGCTGGAAGGGCGGCGGCTTCTGCCCCAAGTAGAGATGGAGGCGCGGCTCCAGCGCCTGGCCGTCGTGGACGACGAGCAAAAGACCACGGCCCGGGTCCTGCTCGAGCGGTACCTGATCGGAGGCGGAGGCCAATCCGGTCATCATCTGATCCGCCTGGTGACGGTCAACCCGGTGCGGGGCTACGACAAGGTGGCGGCCCGGGTGGCCGCCTCGCTGGAGCGAGCCGGCTTGACGACCGTCGATGAACCGCTTCCCACCCTGGCCCTCCGGCTTCTCAGGCGGTCCGAGCCGGGATCGAAGCCAGGGGGCGCAGTCGAGCTCAAGAGGAGCATTCCTGCCAGCGACGCGGTATCGATCATCCTCGATCGATTGCGGGAGCAGATGCTCTCCAACGAGCTCGGCACGCGGGAACACCTGGACATCGAGTTCCTCCACGACTTCCGGGTGGCTCTGCGGCGCACCCGGTCCTTGCTCCGCCAGGCCCACAGTGTGCTTCCCCTCGAACCAGCCCGATGGCTCGCCGCCGAGCTGGGCTGGCTGGGTGCGGTGACCGGGCCGGTCCGCGATCTCGACGTCCATCTCGAGGAGCTGGCCGCCGAGACCGACCACGACCTGGATTCCCTGCGCTCGTACCTGGAGAGCCGCCGCCGGGCCGCCCAGCTGGACCTGAACCAGATGCTGGATTCCGATCGCTACCGCGATCTACTGGTGGCCTGGCGGAAGATCGGCGGACTGCCGGTCGAAGCCGAGGGCTCCCCTGATGCCCACCGGCCGATCGGAGATGTGGCTGACGAGTACATCGCCCGGGCCCTCCGGCGGGTGCTGCGCCGGGGCAAGGCCATAGACGACAGCTCGCCACCCGAGGCGCTGCACGACCTGCGCAAGAGGGCCAAGGAGCTCCGCTACCTGCTCGAGTCTTTCCAGATGCTGTATCCCGATGACGAGCGGTTGGTCGTCGTCCGGGAACTGAAGGCTCTGCAGGACAACCTCGGCGAATACCAGGATTGCCAGGTCCAGGCGGCCGCATTGCGATCGATCGCCGACGACCTCTTCGATTCCCGGGCGGCGACGGCAATGACGCTGATGGCCATGGGCCAGCTGGCGGAGGCTCAGGAGAATCGCCAGAAGCGGGCGCGCGAGGAGTTCGCCTCTCGGTTCCAGCGGTTCGCTTCCGCCGCGAATCGCCGGAGGTTCGATCATCTGCTTTCGAGAGCCGAGAGGAGCACCCCCTGACGAAGGTGATGGCGACCTACAGCATCAAAGGAGGAGTGGGGAAGACGACCACTGCGGTCAACCTCGCGTACTTGAGCGCGGCAGCGGGGGCGCGCACGCTCGTGTGGGACCTCGATCCTCAAGGTGCTGCGACCTTTCTGTTTCGGGTGAAGCCGAGGGTGAAGGGCGGCGGCCATGCTCTCGTGCGCGGCCGGAGCGTCGTCAGTCGGCTGATCCGCGGCACCGACTTCGAAGGACTCGATCTGCTCCCCTCCGACTTGTCCTACCGCCACATGGACCTGCACCTCGACCAGGCCAAGAGACCGACCCGGCGGCTGGCGCGAGTCCTCGCCCCGCTGCGGCACGACTACGACTGCATCATCCTGGATTGCCCCCCGAGCCTCTCGCTCGTGTCCGAGAGTGTGTTCGAGGCGGCATCGGTGGTCCTCGTCCCCATGGTTCCGGCGCCCCTCCCGGCCCGCACCCTCGATCAGATGGAGCAGTTCTTCGACGCCAAGTTGGGTCCGTCAGCGCGACAAACAGGTTCTCACCACCACAACCCCAGGCGCCCCCAATTGCTGGCCTTCTTCTCCATGGTCGACCACCGGCGCAAGGTCCACACGCAAATAATCGGGGAGCTCGCCGGGCTGCGTCCCGAGGTCCTCTCGACCGAGATCCCGGCCGCCACAGTCCTGGAGCAGATGGGAATCCACCGGGCACCGATCGAGCACTTCGCTCCCCGGAGCGCCGCCGCTGCCGCCTACCGGGCGCTTTGGGAAGAAGTGCTATCCCGGACGTGAGCCGCCTTGCCGGTCGTCCCCGGGTACCGTAGAGCAATGGTCGAGGCCGTTGGCGGCCGGCCCCCCGGCGCCCCGGGCGCCCGGTGGTTGGGTTGACTGGAAGCGCGCTGTTCCTGGCCGTCTTCCTCGCGTGTGCGGTGGAAGCGGTGGAGGCCACCACGATCGTCCTGGCCGCGGGCACGGCGCGGGACTGGCGTTCCGCTCTGATCGGATTGGGGGCCGGCCTGGCGCTGCTGGCAGTGGTAGTGGTGGCCCTCGGCCCGGCCCTGTCGGCGATCCCGCTTCGGTCGTTGCGCCTCGTGGTCGGCGGCCTCCTCCTGATATTCGGTCTGCAGTGGCTGCGCAAGGCCGTCCTGCGAGCCAGCGGGCACAAGGCGCTCAGAGACGAGAACCAGAAGTTCCGCGAGGGCCTCCAGGGTGCCGGCTCAGCCGATCAGGTCAGCCACGGGGTGGTACCCGATTGGTACGCCTTCACCATGTCGTTCAAGGGCGTGGTGCTCGAAGGCCTCGAAGTGGTGTTCATCGTGTTGACCTTTGGTGGCAACCAGCACGACATCCCGCTGGCCGCCGTCGCCGCGGTGGCCGCAGTCCTCGTGGTCGCAACCGCCGGGATGGCGGTTCGGGCTCCACTGGCCCGGGTGCCGGAGAACGCCATGAAGTTCGCGGTGGGCGTGATGCTGACCGCATTCGGCACGTTTTGGGGAGCGGAAGGAGCCGGGGCCAAGTGGCCGGGGTCCGACGCCGCCCTGCTCGTCCTGGTCCCGGCCGTCGCCTTGCTGGCGATTGGGCTGTCGCTGGCCATACGCACCAGTCCGTCCAAGGTGGCCCAGCCATGACCACCCGGCTCCGAGCCTTCCTGGCCTTCTGGTACGACTTCGTAATCGGCGATGACTGGCGGGTGGCGGCGGGGGTGGTGCTGGCTCTGGCCATCACGTTGGCGGTGAGCCGCACATCTCTGTCGAGTTGGTGGGTCACGCCGCTTATCGTCGCCGTGCTGCTGGTCGCGAGCGTGTTCAGGGCCAGCCGGAGGCGCTAAACCGGTTCGCAGAATTGCCTGCGCCAAACGACGCTGCTGCTGAGCAGGGTGCGTTTGGCGCCGCCTATGGCGCGAACCTGTCTCGGAGCCCTCGGATCCGTTGCCGGGCTCGCCAACCGGCCGGGTACCCTCGGCGGTCATGGCCACCGACCCGGACGTCGCGGACGAGCTCGTTTCCACCATTCGCGATTGGGTGCGCAAAGAGGTGATGCCCACCGCGTCCGACCTCGAGCACGCCGACGAGTATCCCACCAAATGGGTCGAGCAGATGAAGGACTTCGGCCTCTTCGGGTCCCGCATACCTGAGGAGTACGGGGGTTTGGGGCTCGACACCCTGACCTATGCCCGTTTGATGGAGGAACTGTCCTACGGGTGGATGTCGCTCGCCGGCGTGCTCAACACCCACAGCATCGCCGCCACTCTCATATACCGGAACGGGACCGAGGAACAAAAGCGCCGCTACCTGGAGGGAATGGCGAGCGGACAACGCCGGGGGGCTTTTTCCCTCTCCGAGCCGGACGCCGGATCGGACACCCGGTCCCTCAGGTGCAAAGCCGATCTCGACGGCGATGAGTACGTGCTCAACGGCACCAAGATGTGGGTGACCAACGGGGAACGGGCGTCCGTGCTGGCCCTGGCGGCCCGCACCTCTGAGGGCATCACGTGCTTCGTGGTGGAAAAGGAGCCCGGGTCCCGATCGGGCGGCATCACCGCTTCCAAACGCATCGACAAGCTCGGGTACAAGGGCATCGAGACGGTAGAGATGACCTATTCCGACCATCGGGTTCCCAAGACCGCCGTTCTCGGCGGCGAGGCCGGGCTCGGCCTCGGGCTGCAGTACATGCTCGGGGCGCTGGAGCTCGGCCGCATCAACATCGCGGCCCGGGCCCTCGGCGTGGCCCGAGCCGCCTATGACGCGGCGATGCGCTACGCCCACGAACGGGAGACCTTCGGGGTGCCGATCGTGCGACACCAGGCCATCCAGTTCAAGCTGGCTGACATGGCGACCAAGATCGAGGCCTCACGGCTGCTGGTCGAGAGCGCGGCCAAGAAGTTCGAGGCCGGCGAGAGAGCTGACGTGGAAGCGGGCATGGCGAAGCTCTTCTGTTCCGAGACGGCGTTCGAGGTGGCCTCCGAGTCCATGCGCATCCATGGTGGTTACGGGTACACCAAGGAGTTCCCCGTCGAGCGCTACTACCGCGACGCCCCGCTCATGATCATCGGGGAGGGGACCAACGAGATCCAGCGGATCGTCATCGCCCGCGGTCTCATGAGGCGCTGGGCCGAATCGGCGTCGTACCGCTAGGTCCGGCCCGCCCCGCTTCGGAGGGCCAGCCCGGCGGCCCTGGCGGCCCGGGTCTCACCTGTCGACCGGGTCGACCGCATCGACCGTGTGGACCGTGTCGACCGTATCGACCGTGTCGACCTGTGACCGTGTCGACCGTGTCGACCGTGTGGACCGTTCGATGGCATCGACCGCATCGACTGCGTCGACGGCATCGACCGCGTGACCAGGCCGACCGGGCCGGGCCCCGGACTGTCAGTGTCCTGATGGGGGGAGGGGGTCGCCGGTCTGAGCGGACCGGAATCTCGTAGACATTTTGGATTCTCGTAGCAAATATGCACGCTTTTCGTACAATTTGACGCCGAGAATCCAAAAGTACACCGAGATTCGACGGCACCCGTCAATATTTGCACCTTTTGTCCGAGTCACGGCGGGGCCCGAGCGCTCGGACATCACCCTCGTCCCTCAGGTCTGACGGTCGAGGAGCGCGTCGGCCATCCACTCCAGCTCCTCCGGCCATGACTTGACTGGCGCGATCGGCCGGATGACGAACTTCGACAGTCCCTGGTCCAGCAACCGGTCCACCAGATCCCGCAGGGCGGTCGATCCCACCGGGACCACCTCGCTCAGATTGGGTGCGTCAGCGGGCCGGGGGCGGCGCAGGCGGAAGGAGCGCTCGACGTCAGCGGGGTCCCGGGCATATCCGATGCTCATACCGAAGTGCTCGGGATCGATGGTGCGACCGGCGAGGGACGCCTCCCGTTGGATCTCGTCTCTCAACACTCCCGCCCTGTCGGGGGACACCAATGATCCCAGCCAGCCGTCGGACAGGCGGCCCGCTCGCCGAATGGCGTCGGGGCCGGATCCGCCGAGCCAGATCTCCAGGGGATCCTGCACCGGGCGCACGGGTAGTTCGGGATAACCCGAGCTCGCCTCGCCATCTGACCCGCCCTCGGGCGCCCCTCCGGCCCACCATCGGCGGAACTTTGGGATCAACTCGTCGAGCAGCCGGCCCCGGTGCTGGCCGTTCAACCCGAGCGCCGCCCTCTCACCCGGAAGGTCCAGGCCCGGAACCAGGGTGATAAGCAGACGCCCGCCGGTGAGCTGATCGAGCTGGGCCAACCGGCTGGCGACGACAAAGGGTTCCTGGCCGAACGGGACCTGGTTGATACCCAGCTTGACCCGCGTGGTGAGGGCGGCGGCGTAGGCCACCCCGGCGGTCGGGTCGGTAGAGGGCAGGAGCGTGACATCGGAGAACCAGATGGTGTCGAAGCCGAGCTTCTCGGCCCCCGTGACCAGGGATGCGAGCAGGGCGGGATCGGGCGAACCCAGGGCAGATACCGCGAAGCGAACTTTCACGGACCCATCGTCTCATCATTCCGCCGCTACCCGTCTAGCCTGGTGGGCGATGTTCCGTATCCGTAGACGGCTCGCACTCTGGGCGGCGGTAGCAGTGGGCCTGCCCACCCTGGCCCGGGGCCTGCACGCCGCCGCCGATGCGCTCGAGGTGCGGAGTGGTCCGGGCCGGGCGTCCCACCGACTGCGCCTGGCGGGCCGAGGGGCGGAGCACCTCGGCTACCACCTGAGCGGGCCGCGCCGGCGCAACCGCCAGGTGAACAAGGCGACGGCGGCGCGGGGGCGCTGAGCCATCACGGTCAGCTCGGGGATGTCTGGAACACCGGCCAGCCGACTTCGATGGCGATCTCGTTAACCGAGTGGGTGTCCAGCGGGCTGATCACGTAGTGCTCCCGGATGGGTCCTTCTACACCGATGCCTCGTGTCGCCACTTCGGTGCCGAGCGCCCCGTAGGCCTGATCGAGGTCATCGATCGGGCCGGTGTGGACCATGATCGCCAGCTCGGCCGCAGGGACCTCGAGGATCTCGTAGTCGCTCTCGGGCCAGCCCGTCTCGACTGACCCCGCGACGGGGATGTAGGCGATGACCTCTCCTCGCTCGAGCTCGAAGAACTCTCCGGAGTAGAGCGCCGAGTCGGGCCCGCTTCGCCGCAGGCCCCGCGCCTCGAACGCCGCCCGCAGCTCGGTGAAGGCCGTCCCCCACCAGGGCACGAAGTCGGCGACGTCGACGATCGACCGCAGGGCCAGGGCGAGCGTGGGCCCGACCGAGCGGAACTCCAGCTCGGCGGGGGAAGCCTCGCCGCCGAGCATGGCGCGAAGCGACGCCACGGTCGAAGCCGTCTCGGCCAGCTGGGATTCCATGCGTTCGAGGTGAGCGATGATGACCTTGTTGCGGGTGTGTACGTCGCCCGCGTCGAGCATCGCCCTGACCTCGTTGACCGGCATGCCGAGGTCCCGGAACCGGCGGATGACCTGTGCCACCGGCACCTGGTCGGTGTCGTACAAGCGATAACCGCTGAACCGGTCGATCTCCGCCGGCTCCAGCAGCCCGACGTCGTGATAGTGGCGGAGGGCTTTTACGCTCAGATGCGTCATCCGCGAGAAGTCCCCGATGTTGACGAGCACGGTCATGGCCGGGAGTCTCCCGTGCTCGAAGCAGCCAGAGCGAGGCCCGGGTCGTCGGGAGCGGTTGGGTTGGCCCCCCCGGCCGGCATCAGCTTGACCCGGGATCCCATCACCACGGCACGCGGCCTCTCCAGGTCATCAGATCCGGTGACGGCTCAGCCACCAGAAGCGCCCGTACTTTCCGGCACCGGTCACCCGGGCCGCCCCGGCGACCACGTCGATAAGCCTGATGCCGGCGACGCTCGCCACGTCGGCCATCGCCAGGACCCAGTCCGCGCCGGTCACGACGACGGTGCTCCTATCCGAAAGGCGGGCCCCGGTGACGCAGGACCCCACGAGGGCCTGGATGGCCGACAGGGTGTCGCCGTCGCCAACCCGGCTGGTCTCGCCAACCCGGCTGGTTCGCCAACCCGGCTGGTCTCGCCAATCCGGCCGGTCTCGCCAACCCGGCCGGCCTCGCCAACCGGGCCGGTCTCGGCTGCGGCGGCCCCGGATGTCGCCGCCCCGGAACTCGCCGCTTCGGACCTCAACGCCGCGCCCTCCGTCTGGGCCGCCCCGCCCCCACGACCAGCCCGGGCCGGCAACAACCGGCTGAGGGCCGCGACGGCCAGGAGAAGCAGGCCGAGCTCAATGAGGGTCAGTTCGAATGCGTGGCCGACTCCGTGGTGCACAGCACCGAAGAAGATCACACCGGTAACCGCCACGCCAAGCGAGTTTCCGACCTGCTGGACCGTGGACATGATCCCCGACACCGCCCCGGCCCGCTCCGGGCTGGTGCTCGACAACAGAACGGTGGCCAGCGGGGTGATGCACAGCCCCATGCCCGCGCCGGCGAGCACCAGCCCCGGGACCAGGGGCAGGAGGGACCCGCCCGTGCCCTCGTGCCACACGGCCGCGAGCAGGAGGCCGTGACCAGCGGCCAGGGTCAGGGCGCCGAAGCCGACCAGCGTCCGCCCGAACCGTCCGGTCAGCGCCGGCGCCGGGATGGACGCCGCCAGGTAGGCGGCGGCGAGGATGGTGAACACCAGGCCGGCCGACATGGCGCTCAGCCCGCGCCCCTGCTGAAGGTACAGAGCCAGCACGAGAAAGAACGACGCTTGACCGCACCACAGCACCAGTTGAGGCACCAGCCCCCCGGCGAACGCCCGGTCCTTGAACAACCTCATATCCACGAGCGGCGAACCACCCCTACGCCTGAGAGAGATCTGGTGCCAGACGAACGCTCCGAGCACCAATGGCGCGGCGGCCAGGCTGGCGATGGTCCAGGCCGGCCACCCGTACTGACGGCCCTGGACGAGGGGCAGCACGATCGCGGTGAGGCCAACGGTCACCAGTGCCGTGCCGGCCAGGTCCAGCCGGCCGGCACCGGCGGCCCGCGACTCGGGGACCAGGCGGCGAGCCAGCGCCAGTGCCGCGGCGGCGATGGGGAGGTTGATCAGGAACACGGTGCGCCAGCCGAGGCCGGCGGGATTGGCCTGCACGAGGGCCCCGCCGATCAGCTGGCCCCCTGCCGCGGCTACTCCCATCACGGTCCCGTACACACTGATGGCCCGGACCCGGTCGGGACCGGAATAGGTGACACCGATGATCGACAGGACGGTCGGTCCGACCAGCGCCGCTCCCAGTCCCTGCAAGAGCCGGAACCCGATGAGGGCCGAGGCCGTCGGGGCCAGGCCGCATCCGGCCGACGCCACGGCAAACAGGGCCAGCCCAATCGAGAGCATCCGCCGCCGCCCTATACGGTCGCCCAACCGGCCGGCGGCGATGAGGAACGTCGAGAAGGTGAGGCCGTAACCGGCGACAACCCACTCGACCGTCGATGGCCCGGCGTGCAGCCGCGACTGCATCGAAGGTAGGGCCACGTTGACGATGAAGAAGTCCAGAACGATCATGAAGGTCCCGGCCATCAGGACGGGAAGGGCGGCCCATCGGCTGGCTTGAAGCCGGCCCAGCCAGCCCGATGAGGTGCTTGCGCTATGGGTTGAGGTGAGCATGAACGAAGCCTCGACCCTCCCGTAACAGGAGAGTCAAGACGGTTCTGGCGCTCCCCCTCAGGCCTCATCCGGTGGTAGCGAGCGGGCCACTCCGGCGGCGTCGGCGATACGGTCCGCCTCGCTCTGAGGGTCGGAACTGGCGGGCACTCCGACGATCAGGCGGCTGAAGCGGCCGGCGTTCAGGTCCACCTGCACGGCCTGCTGGCGGCGGTGCAATGCGCAGAAGTCGAATCCGTCCCCGTGACGCCTGGTGCCGAGAGCCAACCGCCCGGGTATCCCGATGCCGGCCATCCGCCATCCCCGGAGAGTCGGCCACGGGTACTTGACGGCTCGGGCCGATCGCACGGCTGTCAGAGGTACCCGGATATCGGCGTGGAACCCCGCAACCTTCTCCCTCGAGGTGAGCGACAGGACCAGGTCGCTGCCGTCGATCAGAAGCCGGGCCACTAGCGCAGCATAAGCAGGTCCGCCGGACCGCCCGCCCTTTCCCTCCGCCTGGTCTTACCCGGCGGCCGGTGCCAGGTCGGCGGTGATGAGAACGGCCTGATAGCCCATCTCGAAGCTTCCGCCCATGCCGTCGATGACGTCGCCGATTGAAGACAACAACTGCTGCAATCTCTCGTCCGGAAGGGCCCGGTGGTCACTGTGGGTGGGAAGAAGATCCAGCCATTCGGCCCGGGTGTACTTCACTTCCCATTGGTAAGTTCTGAGCTCGGGCGGAAAGAAGCGGCCGGTTTCCATGAGCCCCTTCTGCGCCGCCTCGAAGCGTTGCCCACCAAAGGCCCCGAGCAGCACCGAGTAATCGTCGAGCCCGGGCGCCAGCCGGTCATACACCTCCTCGAACGCGGCTGACGTGTCGGCCGGTAGAACACCGACGTTCCACAACAAGCCGATCCGCCCGCCCGGCGCCAGGGTTTCTGCCGCTTTGACCGCGCCCTCGAAGGGGTCGATCCAATGCCAGGCCTGGGCGGACGTGAGCAGGTCGAACGACCGCCCTCGCCGGTCCCAGGTCTCGAACGCGCCCACCTCCACCGTCAATCCGCTGGCCCGGGCGACCTCCGCCATCCGCTCATCGATCTCGACACCCAGGACGGCCGCACCCCGCTCCCGGAAGAGGCGGGCGGCTATGCCCGTGCCGCAGCCGACGTCGAGGACACTGACCGGCGGCCCGGCGGGCAACCCGGCCAGGCAATCGTCCACCAGCGCCGCGGGGTAACCCGGGCGGGCCCGGTCGTACTGAGCAGCGTCGGCCCCGAACGATTCCGCCCGTCGCCGATCCTCGTGAATCACGCCGCAATAGTAAGGGCCCCGGTGCCGCTGCAGCCAGGCACCCCTACTCCTTCGGCCCAGGTCCAGGGCGACCAGGGCCGGACCTTCAGTCCTCTTCCCGGAACTGGCGAAACAGCTCGACCAGCGTGTCACGAACATCTGAGTCGAGGTCGCCCGGCTGAACCCGGCCGGTCGAGGCGATGGCGATGCGTATCTGCTCCAGGTAGGCGCTGCAGTGGGGGCAGCCGCGGAGGTGGAACTCGAACCGCCGGCGCTGACGGCGTGACAGCGCACCCTCGAGGTAGTCGGTTACCAGCTCCACCGCCTGCTGGCACACCAGATCTCTACTGAGCAGCCACACCATCTCTACCGGTCCTTCAATCGAGTCTCGAGACTGGACCGGATTCGGCCGCGGCCCCGGTGGAGCAGCACTCGCTCGTTGGCGGCGGTGATCGAAAGCACGTCGCACACGTCATTGCTCGACAGTCCCTCGATGTCACGCAATGTTACGACCTGTCGCTGAGTATCCGGCAGGTCCTCGATGGCGGCCCACACGAGGGGGAGCAGCCCGGCGGCGAGCATCCGGTCGTCGACCGCCTCGGTCCAGTCCTCCGGCGGAGCCGCCCAGGCGCCGTCGGCGGTGAACCGCCCGGGGTCGACGGTTGGGCCCCCGGTATCGACGGGCACACTTCGGTGCTCGCGCCCTCCAGTAGACCGGGCCCGGTTCACGCAGATTCGGAACACCCAGGTGCGAAGCGATGATCTCCTCTCGAATTGGGGCAGGCCCCTCAGGACCGCCACCCAGGTCTCCTGGGCCACTTCCTCGGCGACGGGATGGCTGCCCACCACCGACTGGGCCAGGCGCACCAGCCGAGGGTGGTAGCGCCCCACCAGCTCGGTGAATGCTGCTTCGTCGCCCCCTTGGATCAGATCGACAAGGTCCTCGTCGTTCGTCACGGGCGGCGAGCATAAGGGCCGGGAGACCAGCCCGTCAGATCAGGATCTGTAACAGCCGGCTCGCAACGGGCACTGATCCTCGTCCGATGCAATCAAGGAGGATCCAGCCAGGAAGCTCCCTTCCCGTCTCCGTACGCGATCCGCAGTGCTGGCGGGCGCAGCCGCGGCAACGTTTGCCGGGTTCGCCCTGGCCGCCCCGGCGGCCGGCGCCGCCCCGCTGCACAGTGGCCCGCCAGGTGATGGGGCGAGCCATGTCGTATTCGTTCAGACCGACAACCTGGCCGGAAACCAGATCGCCGCTTATAGCCGGGCCCGGGACGGCAGTCTCGCTCTCGCCGGTACGTACGACGCGGGCGGGCTCGGTGGCCAGCTCACGGGTTCCATGGTCGACCACCTCGCGTCCCAGGGTTCACTCGCTTACGTCCCGGCGTCCTCTTCGCTCGTAGCCGTCAATGCCGGAGACCAACGCAGTGTCGTCCTTCTCCCTCCGACGGGGCGGCAACCTGATACCGCTCGATACTGTCGCTACGGGCCAGGCCGCTACTTGCTGGATCGCGCCGGCCCGGGGTCATTTCTACGCTTCCAACGCCGGGAGCGCTTCGGTGACCGGTTACGACTCGGCTCGCTCCGGTGAGCTGACGTCGCTCGGAAACACCAGCACCGACCCGGGCACCGTCGACGCGTCAGCTTCCGCCGGCGGCCACTTCCTCTACGTTCAGACCAGGGGGAACGGCGTGGTCGACGGTTACCGCGTGCACGCCGACGGCTCGCTGACGCCGGCCGGGACGGTCACCGTGGCGGGCGCTGCAGGCGGCGAGGGCATCGTCGCTTTCTGACTCTGCCAACCGGCATCTATTGGCAGGCCGCGGCCGTCTTTGACCGGCCGCGGCCTGCCGGCGCGATCAGAGCAGGAATGAAAAGAGCGGGGAACCGGGCGGCACCCGTTCGATCTGCAGCGGGCTGGCGTCCATGCGGTCCAAGAGGCGGGCCAGATCACTCGGCCGTTCCAGGTCGATGCCGACCAGTGCCGGACCGGTTTCCCGGTTGTTCTTCTTGATGTACTCGAACACGACGACGTCCTCCCCGTGGGTGAGGACTTCCTCCAGGAAGTGGCGGAGGGCCCCTGGCTCCTGAGGAAAGGTCACGAGGAAGTAGTGGCGCGATCCCTCGTGGAGGAGAGAGCGTTCCACCACCTCGGCGTAGCGGCTCACGTCGTTGTTTCCGCCCGACACGATGCAGACGACCGGCCCGTTGGGGGGCCGAGACAGGTACCGCAGCGCGGCGGCGCTGGCGAGTGCGCCGGCCGGTTCGGCGATCACGCCCTCTGATTGGTAGAGGCTGAGCATCTCTGTGCTCACCGCCCCCTCTGGCACGACAACGACCTCGTCGACGAGATCGCGCACAATCGGGAAGGTCAGGTCTCCGACCCTGGCCACCGCCGCCCCGTCCACAAACGTGTCGATCTTGGTCAGGGTGATGGGACCGCCGGCGGCGAGAGCCTCGGACATGCTGGCCGCCCCTGCCGGTTCGGCCCCGACGATACGAACCGACGGAAGCCGGTCCTTCACCCAGACGGCGATGCCGGCGATCAGGCCGCCCCCTCCGACAGGCACGACCAGAGTGTCGATGGGTGAACGATGCTGTGCGGCCAGTTCGACCGCCACGCTTCCCTGCCCACCGATGGTTCGGTGATCGTCGAAGGGGTGGACGTACACCGACCCGGTGTGGGCGCTTTCCTCCAGGGCAACTGCGCTCGTCTCGTCGTATGTGCTGCCGATGATGGTGAGCTCGACCCAGCCGGCGCCGATGGCCCGGATTCGCTCCCGCTTCTGACGCGGGGTCGTGGCGGGGACGAAAACCCGGCCCTCGATCTGCAAAGCGGCGCAGCAGAAAGCCACCCCCTGGCCGTGGTTGCCCGCGCTGGCGCACACGACCCCCCGGTAGCGTTCCTCCTTGCTGAGAGATGAGATCAGGTTGTACGCACCCCGAACCTTGTACGAGCGACTGATCTGCATGTCCTCTCGTTTGAGCAGCACCGGCACGCCGATCTCGTCCGACAGCCGGGGGCTCTGCTCGACAGGAGTGCGTCGGACGACCGTCTCGAGTCGCTCGGAGGCCCGATCGATGGCGTTCGCATCGATGCCACTGGTCACGGTTGCGGTCCCCAGCATACGAAAACCGGGTTCTCGGCCGATAGGCGCACCCCTTCGGCGCCGACCGGCACCGCCCGACTGACAGAGAGCTGAACCATGTTGCCCAGTCTCTTCCAGGCCGGGGCCGCCCGGTCGACGAGAGCGTATGTGGCGACGATGGTTCCGGCCGGGCGGAGCCGGGAAAACACCGCCTCGAGCACGCTGAGGCCACCGCCGCCGATGAACACCCGGTCGGGATCCGGAAGAGGAGAAAGGGCGGCGGGCGCCTCGCCCTCCACCACTTCCACCGCGACTCCGTGTCTGTCGGCATTGCCGCGGATCCGCTCGGCGTCAGGTGCGCTGCGCTCGATCGCGATGACCCGCAGACCGGGCCGGAGCCGGGCGCACTCGATGGCCACCGAGCCCGAGCCGGCCCCGACGTCCCACAGCACTCCCGCCGGCGGCAGGGCCAGGCGGCCGAGGGCGACCGCCCGCACCTCCGACTTGGTAATCATCCGGTCGCGGTGATCGAACTGGTCCTCCGGAAGCCCCCAGCGCAGCGTTGGGCAGTCCGGTGCGCCGTCGGGCTCGGGGACGGTCAGGACCACGACCGACATGGGGTCGAACCGGCCGGCCGCCAGACCCGGGATGTCCGTCTGGATCACAGTTTCCCTCCCTTCTCCGATGTGGCTCAGCACCGTCACCAGGCGAGGACCGCAGCCGAGATCGACCAGGCGGCGGCCGATCCTTTCCGGTGAGTTGTCGGGGGAGGTGAGGACTGCCACTTTTCCCCGGCTGGCCAGGGACGCGGCCTCGGCCAGAGGGCGCCCGTGAGCCGACACCACGCTGGCGTCGTCCCAGGACAGGCCCAGCCGGGCGAACGCCAGCGAAATCGACGACGGCGCCGGGTGGACGGCGAGGCGGGCGGGACCGACCCGGGCGGCCAGGGTTCGCACGATCCCGAAGAAGCCGGGATCGCCCGAAGCCAGGACGCACACCCGGCGGCCTTCTCGCGCCCGCTCTGCGACCATCTCCAAGACGTCCGCCAGCGGGCCTCGGAGCTCGATGCGCTGAACGCCGTCGTCGGATGGGATGCTGCCCAGTTGCCGGGAGGACCCGACGAGGACCTCGGCCCGGGTCAGAGCCAGCCGGGCGCCTGGACCGAACCCCTCGCCGCCGACCAGTCCGACCACGCAAATACAACCGCGGGCGTAGGGGTCGGGCCCGGACTCATCCACGGTTGGAAGTTCCCTCCTCCCGGGCGGAACGGTAGGTGTGGGTATACGCCGGCGAGTACACATGGCTCCGGCCGGCTTCGGCATCGTCGCCCAAGGCCGGGCCGACGAGCACGAGGACCGTGGCTGCGGCTCCCAAGCGCCTGAGGTCGTCGGCGAGGTGACCGACGCAGGAACGCACGATCCGCTCATCGGGCCAGCTCACCCGGAACGCAATCACAGCCGGGGTGTCGGGGGTGTATCGCGAGCCGATCGAAAGCAGCTCCGCTTGCACGTCGTCGGGACGGCTCGCCGACAAGAAGATGGCCATGGTGGCGCCGTGGGCGGCGAACCGGGCCACCCCTTCGTGCTCGGGCATGGACGCTCGAGTCCGGCTGGCCAAGCGGGTGAGTACCACGCTCTGGCTCACGGCCGGGACAGTGAGTTCGCGCCCCGCCGCAGCCGCGGCCGCCGCCATCGAGCTGACCCCGGGAACTATCTCGTACGAGCGGTGGTTGGCGACGCACCAGGCGATCTGCTCGGCGATCGCTCCATATATCGAAGGGTCGCCCGAATGCAGACGGACGATCGGAGCGTCGGGGTGGGCGGCGTACACGGCCGTCACCTCTTCGAGGGTCATGGTCTTAGAGTCGTGCAGTTCCACCCCCGGGTGGCAGTGGTCGAGTACCGAAGGCGGCACCAGGGACGCCGCCCACACGACGACGTCTGCGTGCGCCAGCCGCTCGGCTCCCCGCAAGGTCAGCAGGTCGGGTGCACCGGGGCCGGCCCCTACGAAGCTGATCAAAGCCTGGCTCCCGGCCGGGTTCGCCGCTCGCTCACCGGTTCACCCTAGGCGAGCGAGGGTCCGGCCGGGGATCTTGCGGCAGCCCCGGCCCGTGAAACTCATTGTGGCCTCTCCGCGCTCGCCGGTCGGTGACGGCGCAACAGGTAAGTGTCCATGATCCAGCCTTTGCCGGCCCGCGCTTGCTCGCGAGCGGCCACGATGCGTTCGCCGACATCCGAAAGAGGGCCGGCTATCAGTATCTCGTCGTCCGTGCCGAGGTAGGCGCCCCAGAAGATCTCGACCCCCTCGGCCGGAACGTCTCGGAACGTGGTTCTCCCGTCGAGCATGACGACCACGTCGTCGCTGTCGGTCGGAAAGCCCGCGGCCAGGAGGCGCCCGGTCGTGATCTGCACCGGGCGGCCGATCCGGCTCAGCGTGGTGCGGTGGCGGGCCGCCAGCACCTGCACGCTGCTGATGCCCGGAATCACCTCGTATTCCAGCGAAAGCGACCCCCGCTCCACGATCTGCCGCACCACCCGCAGGCTGCCGTCGTACAGCGACGGGTCGCCCCAGACCAGGATGGCGCCCACGTCATCCTCGCCCAATTCGTCCCGCAACAGCCGCTCGTAAAGGTCCGCCCGCCGACGGCCCCACTCGCTCACGGCCTGCTGGTAGTCGTCGGCGCCGCGATCGCGGGGTACGTCCTCGGCCTCGACAAAGCGGTAGCCGTCGCCGTCGATGTACCTCTCGCAGATCTCCTGCCGCAACCGGATCAGGTCCCGGGGCCCCGATCCTTTGTCCAGCACGAAGAAAACGTCGACCTGATTGAGGGCTCTGATGGCCTGAACCGTGAGATGCTCGGGGTCGCCGCTACCGATCCCGATGAGCAGCAGCTTTCGCATCGTCTGACCTTCTCGTCGAGAGGCGTCTGGGGGACCCGTCGTACGCTAATTGGTACAGTCGCCCGCGTGGTCCGGACCATCGTCGCGCCCAGCCAGCCGGCCGTCGCACCTGGCCTGGTACGGGGGGCATGCCCGAGCGTGCACCAGCCCTTCATGGAGTCCGACGGCGCCATGGTCCGGGTCCGGTTGGCTGGCGGGGTCCTGACCGCAGACCACATGATCCGCTTGGCCGCCGCCGGGCAAGAGGCGGGCGCCACCATCGAGCTCACCAGCCGGTCGAACCTTCAGCTGAGAGGGGTGGACCCCCGGGACCTCGGTGCGCTGGTGGCGGCCCTGGTCGCCGCCGGTCTGGCCCCGCCCGACCGCGGTGCAACTCCGTCCGGCCCCGGCTCTCCGGCCCGCCCCGACTCTTCGGCCGTCGCCCCGGATGTCCTGGTCAGTCCGACGGCGGGGATCGACCAGCGTGAGCTAATGGACACCCGGGGACTCGCCGAGGAGGCACGCGCCGTTCTCGTTGCCGGCACAACCGCCGCCGCCCTGTCACCCAAGTTCGGGATCGTGCTCGACGGGGGAGGGCGCGGTCAACGTTCGGGGCCGGTCCCAGGATCTGGCGCTCGGGGCGGTGATGGTCGCCGGCAGGCTGCGCCTGGAGCTGGCGGTCGGCGAGAGTCTGGCCGACCACAGTGCGTCCGCCGGCGGCGTGGCCGGGGCCGACAGGTTGGCCGGCGGCCCTGGATTCGATTCGCGTCGGGATGCCGTCACCGTGCCGGTCGAGAGCGCCCTGGGCCTGATCGAAGCTGCCGCCCGCATGGCCTCGACCGGCGGCGGGCGGCTTGACGGTTGGATCGAACGGGCGGGGAGGCCCGAGCTGGTCAGGTGCATCGCCCGCCTGGCCGGGACGGAGGTGGAGACCGCCGAGATACCGAGTTCATCCGGCGCTTACCCCACGACGTCGGCTCCCGTCGGGCGGCTTCCACAGCGGTCGCCCAGGGTCGTTGCCGTCGGGGCCATGCCGGTGCTGGGCCGCCTGGCTCCGGCCGCTCTCAGAGAGATCGGGCAGCTGGCCGGCGAGATGGGCGGCGGAGAGGTCCGGCTCACTCCGTGGCGGTCGATTCTGCTGCCAGGAGTGCCATCCGGCGCCGCAGATGCGGTGTTGGCCCGACTCGCCGAGCTCGAGCTGGCCTGCTTCCCCGGCGATCCGGCGCTCGGGGTGGTGGCCTGTGCCGGCGCGGCCGGATGCCCGTCGGGGCTCGCCGACACCCAGGCCGACGGCCGCCGGATGGTCGCCGCCCTCCGGGCCCGGGCCGCCGGCCCCCCGCCATCCCGGGTTATGACTGTCCATCTGAGCGGCTGTCCCAAGCGATGCGCCGGGCGCCAAGGCCATGACCTCACCCTGATGGCCGGCCCGGATCGGGACACTTACACGGTGCACCGCGGCCCGGGCGATCCTGGCGGCGCCAACCGCGAGCTCGGAGACCCCGTGCTGTCCCCGGCTGATTCGAATGACGCCATCGCTGCGGTACTCGCCTTCGGCCGCGCCCCGTGACCGACCCCACCGCAAAGGCGATCGCCGTTCGCCCATACCTGCGGGACGGAGCGGAGATCTACCGCAGATCGTTTGCCACGATCCGGGCCGAGGCTGACCTCCGCGGGGTGCCCCCCGAGCTCGAGGCCGTCGCGGTTCGCATGATCCACGCCTGCGGAATGGTCGACGTGGTCGCCGACCTGGCCTTCAGCCCCGACAGCGGCCGGGCCGGGCGGGCCGCCTTGGCCGCCGGCGCGCCGGTTCTGGTCGACTCCATGATGGTCGCCCACGGGGTGACCCGCCGCCGCCTTCCCAGCAACAACGACGTCGTCTGCCTGGTCTCCGATCCCGACGTGGCGGAGCGGGCCCGCGCCGCCGGCACCACCAGATCGGCCGCTGCCGTTGACTCCTGGGCTCCTCGTCTGGACGGAGCGGTGGTCGCCATCGGCAACGCCCCGACCGCACTGTTCCGGCTGCTCGAGCTGCTCGATGAGGGAGGACCGCGACCGGCTGTGATCTTGGGCCTGCCGGTCGGTTTCGTCGGCGCGGCCGAATCGAAGCAGGCGCTGGCCGAGAGCAGCCACGGGGTTCCCTGGTTGACCGTGCACGGTCGCCGGGGAGGAAGCGCCATGGCCGCTGCCGCGGTGAACGCGCTGGCGAGCCGGGAAGAGTGATGGCTTCCACCACCACGACCCCCGTCGGTCCTCTGGCCCCACCGCTTCGCGCCGCCAGCGGCACGGCCCCGGCCGGCGTTGGGCATTTTGGCGGCCCGGCGCCCACCCCGTCGCCCGGAGGACCCGGGACACGGGATGGCTGCCCCACCGTGACCACCGGAACCTGCTACGGGATCGGGGTCGGCCCCGGTGACCCGGAGCTGATAACGGTCAAAGCCCTGCGTATTCTCCAGGCCAGCCCGGTCGTGCTGTACTTCTCGGCCGTGGGCCGGGCGAGCAATGCCCGGAGGGTCGTCGACTCGTTCCTTTCGCCTCGCCAGGCCGAGCTCCACCTCGTCTACCCGGTCACCACCGAGGAGCTGGCGCCGGGCGTGTCTTACGAGGAGCTGCTGGTCCGCTTCTACGACGCGGCGGGCGAACAGCTGGCCGATGTGCTCGAAACCGGTTTGGACGTAGCCGTCCTCTGCGAGGGTGACCCCTTCTTCCACGGTTCGTACATGTACCTCCACAACCGGCTGGCCTGCCGGTATCCGACCAAGGTGGTGCCGGGGGTGCCGTCGATACTCGCCGGGGCCGCCGTTATCGGCGCCCCGCTCGTGTGCCGGGACGAGGTGCTGAGCGTCCTGTCCGGCACCCTGCCGGTCGCCGAGCTCGAGACCAGACTGCGGACCGCTGACGCCGCGGTGGTCATGAAGGTGGGGCGCAACCTGGCGCACGTCCGCCAGGCGGTCGAGCGGGCCGGACTGCTTTCGCCGCGCCTGGTACGTCGAGCGGGCCACCATGGCGGACGAGCGGGTCCTGCCGTTGGTGGCGACCGAGAAACTGTCCTCCGCTCCCTACTTCTCGATGGTGGTCATCCCGAGCAACGTCGCCGGAGCCCGATAGGAGGGACCGCTGATGAGCTCGAATGGCAACGAAGGTCAGCCCCCCGCCGGCGCCCCGGCCGGCCGGCTGGCCGTCGTGGGGCTGGGTCCCGGTAGCGAAGGGGTTCGGACCCCTCAAGCCCAGGCCCGTCTAGCCGCCGCGACCGACCTGGTGGGCTACCGCCCCTACCTGGACCAGGTCGGGCCTCTCGGGCCCGGTCAGAGGACCCATCCTTTTCCCAACCGCAAGGAGGCCGAGCGAGCGGCATTCGCCCTCGACCTGGCCGCCGCCGGCGCTGACGTGGTCGTGGTTTCCTCCGGCGACCCCGGCATCTTCGCCATGGCGTCGGCGGTCATGGAGGAGCTCGACAAGGAAGCTGAAACCGGGAGGTGGGCCTCAGTGGAGGTCACGATCGTGCCCGGGGTGACCGCTGCCACCGCCGCGGCGGCGGCCGTCGGGGCTCCGCTTGGGCACGACCTGTGCCTCATCTCGCTCTCGGATGTCCTGAAGCCGTGGGAGGTGGTCGAACGCCGGCTCGACGCCGCGGCGGCCGCCGATTTCGTGATTGCCCTTTACAACCCGATCTCCCGGCACCGCCCCTGGCAGCTGGGCCGGGCGCTCGAGGTCCTGGGCCGGCACCGAAAGGGCGGAACTCCCGTGGTGGTGGCCCGCCAGGTGGGGCGAACGGGCGAGGCGGTGGAGATCACCGCCCTCGGCTCGGTCGACCCCGCGTCTGTGGACATGCGGACCGTGCTGATAGTCGGCTCGTCGACCACAAGGCGATTTGACGACCTTAACGGGAGGACGTGGGCCTATACGCCTCGCTACTACCCGGTCGGGCCCGCCTCGGAAGCGCCCGCCCCGGCCGGATCCGAGGCCGGGGAGCCCGCCTGATCGGGGCCGGGGAGCCCGCCTAGCTGGAGCTGGGTAGAGCCCCGAAGGCCGGGTTCCCCTCCCGCCCAGGGCCGCCGCCGGGCCGGATGCACGGGCGCCTGCAGACAAGTCCGGGCCCGAGCCTCATCAGCCGATGGCCGGTGCCGAGCCGCGGGCCGAGAGAACGGCGTGGGGCGGCGTGGTCGCGCCGAGGTTTCATTTTTCCCCAGACGCCCGAAGGGGCCATGAAATCTCGTAGGCATTCCGGATTCTCGGCGTCAATTCGCACGGAAATCGTCCGAAAGTGCTACGAGAATACAAAAGTACTACGAGAAATGCTTCACAAACAAGGTCAGGCGAGGAGCGACGGGCGCCGGGCGACGAGGGAGGGCCGGCGGCGGCCGCCGCCGGTTAAGTCCCTGTCCCGATCTGGCCGAGCGTGGAAGCCAGCCACCACAGGGCGTCGTCAACCGTGGTCACGCACGGACCCGGCGGCGCCGGCGGCCGGGCCACCATCACCAGCGGGATCCCGAGCCGCCGGGCCGCCGTCAGCTTGGCCGCGGCGGCCGATCCGCCACTGTTCTTGGTCACCACCGCGTCGATGTGTCGCGACGTCATCAGCTCTTCTTCCCCGGCCAGGGCGAACGGGCCCCGCGACAGGAGGACCTCGGCCCGGTGGAGGGGTAGGGGATCGGGCCGCTCGATGGAACGAACGAGAAACCACACCTGCTCCAGCCCGGCGAACTCCGCCAGTTGCTGGCGCCCGATGGTGAGGAAGACCCGGCGGGCGGGCATGGTCGCGATCACCGCAGCCGCTGTCTTCATGTCGGCCACCACGCTCCAGCGGTCGCCGGCTTCGGGGGCCCACCCGGGGCGACGCAGGCGGAGCCGGGGGACGCCCTGGGCGGTGCACGCCTCGGCCGCGTTCCAGGGCATCTGGGCGGTGAAGGGGTGGGTGGCGTCGACGACCGCGTCGACCCGCTCCTCCTCGAGCCAGCGTGCCAGGCCGGCGGGACCGCCGAACCCGCCGATCCGGACCTGCCCCGGCAGGGCGCTCGGGGCGGCCGTCCGGCCGGCGAGCGACGTGGTCACGGTCACCCCACCGTCGGCACACAGCCGGGTGGCCAGGGCCGACGCCTCGCTCGAGCCTCCGAGCACCAGGACGCGGGTGGACTCGCCGGACGGTCGGGCGGGCGGAATCATCGGAGGGCGAAGCGTAGAGGACGCATGAAACCGGCGGTGGCCAGCGCCGGCGGCCGGGGGGCGCCCGGCCCGTTGCTAGCCTCCCCGCCAGCCGTGATCTGGTTCATCACCAACGTCGACACCGAGGTGCTGGCCCTCCGCGCCGCGATCGAGGCCCTCCCCCCCGGCTTCGACCCGGTCCGGGCGGCGCAGCCCTGGGCCCTCGACGCCCTCGATCCCCTGTCGCTCGACGGCGTTCGTTGCGTACTCGTTCGGTTGCTTCGGGGCCGAGGTGCCTGGCCCGAGGGGTTCGACGAGCTCAGGGCCGGCTGCGTCCGTCGCGGCATACCCCTGCTGGCTTTCGGTGGCGAGGCCGGGCCGGACGCCGAGATGACCCGCCTCTCGACCGTCGCCAGCGCCACCGTCACCGAGGCGTTCGCCTACCTGGTCAACGGCGGCCCCGGGAACTTCGAGCATCTGCTCCGCTTCGTGGCCGATACCGTCCTCCTGGAGGGCTACGGATTCGACCCGCCCCGCCAGATTCCCTCCTTCGGGATGTGGCGGGCGCCCAAGGCCCGGGATCAGGACCGGCCCCTGATCGGCGTGGTGTTCTATCGGGCTCATCTCGTCGCCGGCAACACCCGGTTCGTGGACGACCTCTGCGACGCGGTGGAAGCGGCCGGCGGGGACGCCCTGGCCGTCTGGTGCTACTCGCTTCGCGACCGGGCGGCGGAGTCGGTGATCGAGCTGCTTGCCGCCAACCGGGTGGACGCCCTGGTCACGACCGTCCTGGCGGCCGGCGGGGTGGCGGCCGGCGCCGGGATCGTAGGAGGGGCGGGCGGCCTAGACGGCGACGCCTGGGACGCCTCGGCTTTGGCCTCGCTCGGTGTCCCGATCCTGCAGAGCCCCTCGGCCGGGTGGTCGCGCTCCGACTGGGAGGCGTCGGACGCCGGTCTCGGCCCCTACGATGCCACCGCCGGGGTCGCCGTGCCGGAGTTCGACGGCCGGATCATCGCCCCGGTGTCAGCCTTCAACGAGGTCGTCGATGACGGGGACGAGCTGGGCCTGGCCGTTCGCGCCTACCGCACCGTTCCCGATCGAGTGGGCCGGGTTGCGAGTCTGGCGGTTCGCCACGCCGAGCTGCGACGCATCCCCCGCCATGAGCGGCGGGTCGCGGTGGTTCTGAGCGCGTTTCCCACCAAGCGCAGCCGCCTGGGTAACGCGGTCGGCCTCGACACGCCGGCGTCACTCGTGCGTCTGCTCCAGGCTCTGGCCGACGCCGGCTACCACCTGTCGGGCGTGCCAGGCGGGGGGGACGAGATAATGGCCGCCCTGGCCGACGGCCTCACCTACGATGCCGCTTCGCTCACCCCGGCCCAGCTCGCCCTGGCCGTGGGCCGGCTCGACGGACACCGTTACTGCGATTGGTTCGCCACCCTGCCGGAGGACGCCAGAGCCGAGGTCGAAGGGGCATGGGGTGACGCCCCGGGGTTGCACCGGGTGCACGAGGGCACCCTGGTATTCAGCGGTCTCGATCTCGGCCACGTGCTGGTGGCCGTCCAGCCGCCACGCGGCTATGGCGACGACCCGGTTGCGGTGTACCACTCGCCCAACCTGGCCCCGACCCACCATTATCTGGGCTTCTACCGCTGGCTCGACGAGGTCTGGGGGGCCGACGCCATCGTGCACCTCGGCAAGCACGGCACCCTCGAATGGCTGCCGGGAAAGGCCCTGGCTCTCTCGTCGGGGTGCTGGCCGGACGCTGCACTCGGCGACGTCCCGCTCCTGTACCCGTTCGTGGTCAACGACCCCGGCGAGGGAGCCCAGGCCAAACGCCGCACCCACGCCGTGGTGATCGACCACCTGCTGCCGCCTATGACCCGGGCCGACACCTACGATGAGCTGGCTCAGCTGGAGCAGCTGTTCGACGAGTACGCCCAACTCCAGTCCCTCGACCCGTCCAAGCTGCCGGCGCTCCGGGACCGGATCTGGGCCCTCATCCGCCAAGCCCAGCTCGACGCCGACCTGGGGGTCGAGGCAGCCCCCGGCGAGGGGGGCTTCGACGACTTCGTGCTGCACGTGGACGGCTACCTCTGCGAGCTCAAGGATGCCCAGATTCGCGGTGGGCTCCACACCCTTGGAGCCCCACCGGAAGGTGAGCTCCTGGTCGACCTGGTCCTCGCCATCACCAGGCTGGCCCAAGGCCAGACCCCCTCGTTGCGGGGGGCCGTGGCGGGCGAGCTCGGACTCGATCCCGACGATCCCCGTTCCCTGGACGACATCGAGGGGCGGTGCCGGGCCCTGGTCGAGCGGGCCGCGGCTCGGGCATGGACGCCGGAAGCCGGCGATCCGGGTGAACCCGCCCATGCCACCCTGACCTGGATCTGCGACTGGCTGGTCCCCCGGTTGGCCCGCTCGACCGACGAGATCGCCAACCTCCTCACCGGACTCGACGGAGGCTTCGTGCCGGCCGGGCCGAGCGGGGCCCTGACCCGGGGCGGGGCCCATGTGCTGCCGACCGGGCGCAACTTCTACTCGCTCGATCCCAAAGCCCTTCCGAGCGAGCTGAGCTGGGACGTCGGCCGGGCGTTGGCCGACCGGTTGATCGAGCGCCATCTGGAGGAAGAGGGCACATACCCCCAGACGGTCGGATTGGTCCTTTGGGGCACGGCGGCCATGCGCACCCAGGGTGATGATGTGGCCGAGGCTCTGGCCCTGCTGGGAATCCGGCCGGTCTGGGAATCCGAGTCGCGCCGGGTGGCCGGCCTGGAGCCGGTTCCCTTATCCGAGCTCGGCCGGCCCCGGATCGACGTGACCTTGCGGGTGTCGGGGTTCTTCCGGGACGCCTTTCCCAACCTGATCCGTCTCCTCGACGAGGCCGTCGAGCTGGCCGCCTCGCTTCCCGAGTCCTCCGAGCACAACTATGTGAGAAATCACGGGGCGGGCGATCCACGGGTCTTCGGTCCCCAGCCCGGCACCTACGGTGCCGGCATCCTCCAGCTGCTGGAACAGCGAAACTGGCGTTCCGACACCGATCTGGCCGCGGTGTACATGGCCTGGTCGGGGTTCGCCTACAGCCGCCGCGGTTTCGGCGTGGCGGCCGAGGAGGCCATGCGTCGCCGTTTCGCGGCTATCGACGTGGCCGTCAAGAACCAGGACAACCGCGAGCACGACATTTTCGACTCCGACGACTACCTCCAGGAGCACGGCGGGATGGTGGCCACCATCCGCTCCCTGACCGGTCGCGACCCCAAGGCCTGGTTCGGTGACTCGGCGGATCCCGCCCATCCCCGGGTCCGTTCACTGGCAGAAGAGGCAGCGCGGGTCGTCCGTACCCGCGTCGTGAATCCCCGCTGGATCGAGGCCATGCAGCGCCATGGCTACAAAGGGGCATTCGAGATGGCGGCTACCGTCGATTATCTGTTCGGCTACGACGCCACGGCCCACGTGGTGGCGGACTGGATGTACGAGCGGGTCACTGCAACCTACGTGGCCGACCCCGATGTCCGGAAGTTCTTCGAGCAGTCCAACCCGTGGGCCCTGACCTCGATCGTCGAGCGCCTGCTGGAGGCGGCCGAACGGGGAATGTGGCAGGCCAGCGACCGCGCTCTCGACACCCTGCGCCGCGCCCTGCTCGAAGCTGAGGGCTGGGAGGAGTCCAGGTAGCCCCACGGCCCGGGAGTAGTCGTGGCCCCGCCGGGACGGGCCACACTGGTCAGCCAAAGCCGAGCGAAGAGGGAGCAGCCGATGGGCTACGACGTGCAGGCGGTGCGGGCCCACTTTCCTGCCCTCCGGGAGGGCGCCGCTCACTTCGACGGGCCCGGCGGGTCGCTGGTGCCGGATGTAGTGGGCGAGACAGTGGCGGCCACGCTGACGTCGGCTATAGCCAACCGGGGGCGCAGCAACCCGGCCGAGCGCCGGGCCGACGACATCGTGGTGGAGGCCCGCCGGGCCATGGCCGATCTGCTCGGGGCCGACCCGGAGGGAATCGTGTTCGGCCGGAGCATGACACAGCTCACCTACGACTTCTCCCGCACCCTGGCGAAGACGTGGGCACCTGACACCGAGGTGGTGGTGACCCGCCTCGACCACGACGCCAACATCAGGCCCTGGGTGCAGGCGGCAGCCGCCGTGGGGGCCCGGGTCCGATGGGTCGATTTCGACCCCGCCACCGGGGAGGTCGATCTCGACGCATTCGAAAGGGCGGTGACCGAGCGGACCGGAGTGGTTGCCGTCACCGCCGCGTCCAACCTGATAGGTACCCGTCCACGGGTGAGCGATATATGCCGGCTGGCCCACGACGCCGGCGCGCTGGTTTATGTGGACGGGGTGCACCTGACCGCCCACGCGCTCATCGATTTCGCCGCATGCGGCGCCGACTTCTACGTTTGCTCGCCGTACAAGTTCCTCGGGCCGCACTGCGGGGTCGTCGCGGGACGGCCCGATCTGCTCGAGCAGCTTCATCCCGACAAGCTCCTGGCCGCCACCGAGGACATCCCCGAGCGCTTCGAGCTCGGCACCCTCCCGTACGAGCTGCTGGCGGGCACCACTGCGGCCGTCGATTTTCTGTCGACCTTGGCTGGCCCGGCGGGAACGCCTGAGACCCCCGTCAACTCCGGGCTCACAGTGACCGCCGGGACCGCCGGACTCACAGGGACCGGGCCGGCCCCTTCCCGACGCCAGCTGCTGGCCGTGTCGATGGGCCAACTCGAAGCCTACGAAGAGGGCCTCCGGTCCGGTATCGAGGCCCGACTGTCGAACATCGACCGGGTGGTGTTGTACGGACGGGCCCGCCGGCGAACCCCGACCCTCCTGTTTTCGGTCTCTGGGGTCGCGTCGAGCGAGGTGCAGGCCCGTTTGGCCGCGGTGGGGGTAAACGCGCCGGCGGGGAGCTTCTATGCCATCGAAGCGTCACGGCACCTAGGGCTCGGCGACGCCGGGGCCGTCCGCGCCGGCATCGCTCCCTACATCGACCAGAGCGACGTTGACCGCCTCGTCGACGCGGTGAAAGCCGTAGCGGAGGCGTAACGCCTTAGACGACCGGTTCGTGGCGTTCCGGAGAAGGAGGCCGGCGCTGGGCTGTACCTGTGGTCAGATCGGGCGGCACCTCGGGCAGCACCTCACTCAGGTACGACGCCGTCGCCGCCCGGTGCCCCACGTCGTGCTCGGCCTCTTCGGAGAGGAACCATCGGTGTTCGAGCACCTCGTGGAACACCTCCACCGGGTCCAGCCGGTCGGCCAGCTCAGGGGGGATCGAGGCCACCACCACGGGGTCCCACACCTCGTTGAGCCAGCGGGCCACCACCACGCTGTCGGGGATGGTCTTGCCGCTCATGCCCTCCAGCCATGCCTTGTACCCGGCGATGTCGTTGAGGAGGCGGCGAGCCTGGTTCTCCTGGGCCACCAGGCCGGTGCGCTGGTAGAGCTTCTGGCGGTGGTGGCCGGGCTCGCTGATGCAGGTTTTCACCCGGAGGAGAGAGTGCTCGGGGTCGACGCCGGTGAGCTCCAGTTCCTCTACGTCGAAACCGAGGCGATTGAGCCGGTCCAGCCGCTTGATGACCTTCTCCCGTTCGCCTCCTTTGGGGACCAGCCATTCGGCTGTGAGCTCCTCCCACAGCTCCTTGTACCGCTTCTCCAGGTCGTCGGCCACCGCGAAGGGGTCGATGTCGGCCGGGAGCAGCCCCCCGCTGGAAAGATCGGCCAGCTCGCCGGCCACCCGTTCGCAGCCGAACATCACGTCGGTCTTGCGCTGCCCGTCGGACAGAGCGGGATGAAGCTCGCCGGTCTCGGCGTCGACCAGGTACGCGGACAGTGCCCCGGCGTCGAGGCGGAACAGTGTGTTGGACAGAGAGCAGTCGCCCCAGAAGAAGCCACCGAGGTGGAGGCGGACCAGCAGTTCTACCAGTGCGTCCAGCAGGCTCCCGTCCGAATGCAGGCGGGCCCGTTCGCTGAACAGGGCCCGATAGGTCGAGGAATACTCGAGGTAGCGGGTCACCAGGGCGGCGTCGAGGCTGGGCCCGCGATCTACCACGGCTCCCTGCACGGCGACGCTGGGGATACCGACGGCCGCCAGATGGCGCAGCAGTCGGTATTCCCTTCGAGCCAGATCCTCCGGCAGCTCCTTGATGACCCACACGATGGAAGCGTGCTCGACGAAGCGCACCGGGTGGCGGTGCAGGCCGATGTGGCGCGGGGTCACGAGCCGTTCGTCGGCCCACTCGTCGAGAGGCACGGCCCAGGGCAGGTCGAGCAGCCCGGCCGACTCGCGGGCCGGGGGCACGAACACGAATCGCATCAGCCCGGCCCCGTCCGGCTCGAACCGGCCGTGCGGGCGTTCGACTGCACCCTCAAAGGGTATCGGCCGGCTCTGCGGAACCTACGCGAGCAGCCCGCGGTCGGAGGGCGGCTCGTCGGCCTGCTCAATGAGGGTCAGCTCGGCGCCTCCCACCGCCTCGAGGTGCCATCCGATCTCGAGCGCTCCCGGTTCGGTCAGGGCGACGACGCAGCCGCCGAAACCGGCGCCGGTCAGCCGGGCCCCCCATACACCCGGCGTCCGGCACAGACGCTCGGCCAGCTCGTCCAGGGCGGAAGTTGACACGTCGAAGTCGTCTCGTAGCGACCGATGGCTCTCGTTCATCAGCTTTCCGGCCTCCGCCAGGTCGGAGCGCTGGAGGGCGGAAGCCATCGCCAGGACCCGGGCGTTCTCGGATACGACGTGCCGAGCCCGCCGTCGGATCTCCTGGTCCGGTAGACGGGCGAGGTCGCTCGGCCCGGCATCGCGGAGGGGACCCACGATCTCCGCCGCCCGCTCGCACGCGGCTCGTCTGTCGGCGTAGGCCGATTGCGACAGCTGCCGGGCCTGGCCGGAATGCACCGCGACCACGTCGATGCCGGGTGGCAGGGCCACCGGGCGCACCGCGTTCGTGCCGCAGTCGATCAGGAGCGCATGCCCGGGTGAACCGGTCACCGACGTCAGCTGATCCATGATTCCGCAAGGGACGCCGGTGGCCGTTTGCTCGGCCCGCTGGCATAGCAGCGCCAGGTCGAGTTTGGTGCCCCGGAAACCCAGGGCACCCGCCACCGCCACCTCGAGCGCCGCGCTCGACGCCAAGCCGGCGCCTACCGGCAGCGTCGTGTGCACGTGGCCGCGGAGGCCCTCACGAGGGCCGAGCTGCGCGACCACGCCGCCCACATAGCGGGCCCAAGCCGGCTCCAGGCGGGCCGGATCTGCGACATGGAGCGGCACCACCGCCGGCGCCGACTGCAACGGCGAGACCAGCCGTACCTCGTGGCCACCCGGTTCGAACTCCACCGTCGTCCCCAGGTGGATCGCCATCGGCAGCGCGTAGCCGCCGGTGTAGTCGGTGTGGTCACCGATGAGGTTGACCCGGCCGGGAGCGAAGACGCGCTGCATCCACCCCGTAGTAGCAGCAACCGGGATAGAAGCCATAATGGCCCGGTGGCGGAACGCGGCGATCGGGCCGTCCCCGGCAATATGCCGGCGCCGGTCACGGCGTGGCTTCCTCGGAGGTGGGCCGGGTGAGGCTGTTGGTGACGGGCGGGGCGGGGTACATCGGCTCGATCGTGGCCGGCCACCTGCTGGCCGCCGGTCATGAGGTCACGATCATGGACAATCTGTCGACCGGCCATTCGGATGCGGTCCCGGCGCAGGCTGATTTCGTCGAGCTCGACGTGGCCGACGCCGACCGCCTGCTCACCCCAGGCTCGGCTTTCGACGGTGTCCTGCACTTCGCCGCCCGGTCGTTGGTGGCCGAGTCGGTCGTCGCCCCCGAGGTGTACTGGCGCAACAACGTTGGTGGCACTCGTTCCCTCCTCGACGCCATGCGCCGGGCCGGCGTGATCCGCCTGGTGTTCTCGTCAACCGCTGCCACCTACGGCGAACCGGACGTGGTTCCCATCGAGGAAACGGCACCCACCCGTCCAACCAGCCCCTACGGGTCCAGCAAGCTGGCCACCGACATGATGTTGGGCGACGAGGCCCGCGCTCACGGCGTGGCTGCCGTTTCGTTGCGGTATTTCAACGTAGCGGGAGCTTGGGGCGGTCTCGGAGAGCGCCACACCACCGAAACCCATCTCATCCCGATCGCCCTGCAGGTCGCCCTGGGCCAGAGGGAGTGCCTGACGATCTTCGGAGATGACTACCCGACGCCTGACGGCACCTGTATCAGGGACTACATCCACGTGGCGGATCTCGCCGAGGCCCACCTGCTCGCGCTTTCCGCCGCCCGCCCCGGCAGCCATCTGATCTACAACCTGGGTAGCGGGAGCGGGTTTTCGGTGCGCCAGGTCGTGGACGCCGTGGTGGAGGCGACGGGTTGCGAGCTCCCCGTGCGTCCCGGTCCGCGCCGCCCGGGCGACCCCGCGGTACTGGTCGCATCGAATCGCCGGATCGCGGCCGATCTCGGTTGGAAGCCCACCCGGACCACTCTCGCTCGCATGGTTTCCGACGCCTGGAAGTTCGAGAAGGAGCGGGGCCGACCTGGCCAATCTGGCCGCTGAACCGGGCGAAGCGGGAAGCCGGGCCGAGGTCAGCCGCGGCCCGGCTACCCCTCAACCGGCCGCGGTTTCCACCAGTCGCCTGGCCACCACTTTGAGGGCAAGCGTCTCGTCGGCGCCTTCGAAGATCGACAGGACCCGGGCGTCCACAAACAACCGGCTCACCGGGTATTCCTCGGCGTATCCCATTCCCCCGTGGATCTGCATGGCTTCTCGCGCCACCCACTCAGCGGCCCGACAGACGTACGCCTTGATCATGGACGCCTCCAGGGCGCCCTCCCCCCGGGCCATGAGCCGGGCCACGGCGTACATGTGCTGTCTCGAAGCCTGGATGATGGCCGCCATCCGCGCCAGTTTCACCTGCGTCAGCTGGTAGCCGGCGATCGGCCGCCCGAACACCACTCGTTCCGTGGCGTAGGCACAGGCGGCTTCATACGCGGCCTGCATGACCCCGACGGCGCGAGCGGCGGTCTGCAGCCGGCCGTTCTCGAACCCTTCCATCTGGTAGTAGAAGCCCTGCCCGATGCCGGATTCTTCCCCGATCACGTGGTCGGCGGGCACCCTCCACCGGTCGAACGACAGCTCGTAGGAATGCATCCCCCGGTAGCCGATGGTGTCGATAGGCCGGCCTTCGAGCCGTCCGCCGCCTGGCTGGTGCAGCACGAACCCGCTGCCGTCTGCTCTGTCCTTCGGCACCACGAAGACCGACAGACCCCGGTGGGCCCGGCTGCGGTCGGGGTCGGTGCGGGCCAGCACCATGAGCACATCGGCGCGGGCGGCGAAAGTCGACCAGGTCTTGGTGCCGCTGATCTCCCAGGTGCCGTCCGGAGCGACAGTGGCACTGACGATGACGCCGGCCACGTCGGACCCGAAGTCCGGCTCGGTGACCGCCACGCCGGCCATAATCTCCCCGCTTGCCAGCTTCGGCAGCCACTGGCGCTTCTGTGCCTCGCTCCCTCCGCGCATGAGGGCGCGGGCCAGGATCTCCGGCCGGGTTATGAGCGATCCTCCGGCGCCGAGTGAAGCCCGGGACAGTTCCTCGGTCGCGACCACCATCCCGAGGTAGTCGTGCTCGCCACCCGTGGCGAAACCACCGTACTCCTCGGGTATGGACAGTCCAAACGCCCCGAGTTCGCCCAGCCCGGCAATGATGTCCTCGGGGATATCGCTGTTGCCCCGGTGAATCTCTTCGGCCACGGGTGCGATCTTGTCCTCGGCGAAGCGCCGGAAGGTCGTGGCCACCATGTCGAAGTCAGCGTCGAGATGCCGGGGTCCCGGGTCGACGGCCAGGTCGGCGAGCCAGGCCGGATCCCGGTGGGTCTCGACGAACGCCCGGGCGCCGGCCAACGCATCGCCGCCAACCCCCCAGGACGATTCGCGTCCAAGTAACCGGGTACCCACATCCCACACTGCGTCCGCAGCGAATGCCGCCCCCAGCCCGGCTTCCACCGATCCCCGGGATCCGTACTCGAGGGCGGAGCGAGCCGTCTCGAGGGCAGCGGCGGAATGGGCCAGGTCATAGGCGACGGCCTGATTGGCATCTATGGCCCCGGCCCCCTGGGCCGACAGGTGGCGGGCGCAGGAGTCGATAACCGACCGGGCGGTGGCCAGAGCGTCGGCGGCGGCGTCGAGGTCTGGAGCAGTATGGGGCACGGGCTGAGGCTATCCCCGGGCTCTGATCGGACGCTTGGTCCGTCCTCCGGTTGCCGCCGGTCAGCCCGACTGCAACGCTGGCGGGAGCGTCTTGGTGGTGCAGCTGAACACCACGTTGCCTCCGCTCACGCGGGCGGACCCCACGCAAGGGACGATTGCGCTGTAAGGAAGGGTGAACGAGAGGGGGCCGAAGGTGATGGTCACCTGGCTCGGCCCGGCCGAGATCTTCCCGTTGAGGCCCGACGCCAACCCCCCGATACCGGCCGCGGCGGCGTAACCGGCCTCCCCTAACACCCCGGCGACGCTCGTGGACGCCGTGATCGTGGCGCTCGACAACCCCTCCAGGTGAACCGAACCGTCCAACAGCGACGATCGGCTGACCTTCAGGTCGTGCACCGTGACATCGACGGTGTCGAGAGTCAACCTTCCCTGTTGGACGTTGGTGACGTGGGCGTGGATCTCCTTGACGGTCCCCGACAGCGCCAAGCGGACCAGGTACGGCGATGAGGAGATGGTGACGGTGGCGTGGGAGCCCGGTACGCGCTGCTCGATGCGGGACTCGATGGTGGACCGGGTACGGGCCAAAGCGATCTGGTCACCGACGATGACGGCGACCACGAGCACGACCACCACGATGGCCAGAGTTATGATCAGCTTTTTCAGGTCAGCTCGCCGCCACGTCGCCGGAGGAAAAGGCCTCGGTCAGGATGCACAGTTGCGGGCTCGGCTAGCTCGAAGGCAGGTCTGGCGAGGCCGGCTGGCCCACACTCGTGTCCGCCGGACCGGCCGGTGAGCCAGCGGCTTGGGCGTGCCTGCGGCGATGTCGGCGGGCTACCAAACGGAGCTGGGTCAAGCGAGCAATGCCGATGATCCCCACCAACAAGGCTCCGGCCACTGCGGCCACGAGGAGGGCAACGCCGAGAGGCAGATGTCCGGAGGCTCCGAAGTAGGTGATTTCAACGGTCTTACCGTTCTCGAGTATGAAAACGATGAGCAAGATGGCCAGCACCGCGGCGCATACCGCTGCCGTCCACGTGGCGCTGACCCGGGTGTGCCGAACCTTCAGCTCTGGCGCGACCGGCGCCATGGCGGGCCCAGGGACGGCCGCCCGTTCCGACTCGGGCGCTACGCCCGGAGGGCTGCCCGGCGCTGCTTCAGTCCCGGGCGGAGGGATGGGCATAACCCCGGGTCCCGGGCCCGGCCCGCTTGCCGGTGGAGGCTGCGGTGGCGGCGCCGTCCCGGCAGCCGGGAAGGTAGCCGGTCCCGGCAGGATCTCCGGTGTGAATTCCGGTGCCGCTTCGGTCGGTGGGTCGGGCGGCACACCCGACGCCCTACCCGGCACACCAGACTCGGTAGGAGTCACCGTGCCGTCTCCCGTGGCGAGCGATCCCCACACGGGTGTCGGTCTACGTGTTCCACACAATGGCACCTACCCATTATTCACGCAGCTGAACCGGGAATGTCCCCACCCGGGAGGCAGGCCCGGGGCTCAGGTGCAACTGTCCAGTGAGCTTTTGTTGGCGGGCAGTCGAAGGTGCTCAACTTGGTCGATGGCGCCGGGGAATGAGCAATCTGACCGGCAGAACGGGAGAAAGGGGAGCAGGTTGACCGGCTCAGACGAGATCACGCCGTTTGTCGTCGATGTTCCCGCCGCCGACATCCTGGAACTGAGACAGCGGCTGAGAGACACCCGGTGGCCGGACCCGGCCACGGTCACGGACTGGAGCCAGGGCGTACCGCTCGGGTATCTCCAATCGCTCTGCCGCTACTGGGAGGAGAGCTACGACTGGGCGGCCCGCCAGTCCCTGCTCAACCGCTTCGCCCAGCACCGGACGGTGGTCGACGGTCTCGGCTTCCATTTCATCCACGCTCGCTCGGGCGAGCCCGGAGCTCTGCCCCTTGTCCTCACCCACGGCTGGCCTGGCTCCATAGTCGAGTTCATGGAGGTCATCGGTCCGCTCACCGACCCGGCGGCTCATGGTGGCGAGGCGCGCGACGCCTTTCACGTCGTGGCCCCATCGTTACCGGGTTATGGCTGGAGCGACAAGCCGAGCAGTCCGGGCTGGGGGGTGGAGAGGATCGCGGATGCCTGGGCCACCCTGATGGCGCGCCTCGGCTATGAACGCTTCGCCGCCCAGGGAGGTGACTGGGGTGCCGGGATCACCACGTGTCTGGGTATCCAGCATCCCGAGCGTGTGGCGGGCATCCACGTGAACATGGTGGTGGCCGGGCCCGAGCCCGGCCAAACCGAGTTCGATGAGGAGGAGGCGGCCGCCCTCGCTCTCCAGGCCCACTATTGGGACTCCGAGTCGGGCTATTCCCGGCAGCAGGGCACCAGGCCTCAAACCCTTGGTTATGGCCTCACCGACTCACCTGCAGGACAGTGTGGATGGGTTCTGGAGAAATTTCGATCCTGGGCCGACTGCGACGGCGACCCGGTCGCCGCCTTCGGCGCCGACCGCCTCCTCGACAACGTCATGCTCTACTGGGTGCCCGGGACGGCGGCGTCCTCGGGTCGGCTCTACTGGGAGAGCATGGCCCGCTCCAGATCCCGACAGCAGCAGGTAGAGGTCCCAGCCGGGGTGTCGGTCTTTCCCAAAGAGATCATTCGCACCCCGAGACGTTGGGCGGATCGCGTGTACTCGGACTTGCGGTACTGGCACGAGGTCGACCGGGGCGGACACTTCGCTGCTTTTGAGCAGCCGGACCTGTTCGTGGCGGAACTCCGGGAGTTCTTTCGGCTGGTGCGGACGTGACAGTCTTCAGGCGTCATCGATAACGGCAAGGAGCAGCATGTACCAGGAAATCCTGTACTCGGTTGACGACCCGGTGGCAACAATCACCCTGAACCGTCCGGCTGCCCTAAACGCGTGGACGCGAAGGATGGCCGCCGAGGTGCGTCACGCCGTCGCCGGGGCGGAGGCCGATCCCGCCGTCGTCGGGATAATCATTACTGGAGCAGGGAGGGCCTTCTGTGCCGGCGCCGACATGAAGCAACTGAGTGTTCTTCGGGACGGAGGACAGCTCGAGCGCGATTTCGGCGAACTCGAGGTCGTGCCGACCGAGCCGGTACCGGACGACTTCGACGGGGTGTGCACCTACCTGCTGGCGGTCAGGAAACCAGTTATCGCAGCCATAAACGGAGTGATCGCCGGGGCAGCCGTCTCGATCGCGCTGTGCTGCGACCTCCGGTTCATGGCTGCCGACGCCCCTTTGCTCACGTCGTTCTCTGAGCGTGGGCTGATAGGCGAGTTTGGTATCAGCTGGTTTCTCCCCCGGCTGGTCGGCACCGGCGCAGCTCTCGATCTGCTCTTCTCCTCTCGGCGGGTGACGGGAGCAGACGCGGCGTCGATGGGGCTGGTCAACGCCGCCCTGCCGGCCGACGACGTCGTCGGGCACAGCGTACGATACGTGCAGCAGCTCGCCGTCCGTTGCTCACCGACCTCCATGGCGATAATGAAGCGGCAGGTGTACGAGCAGCTCATGCGGAATCTGGGCCCGTCCGAACGGGACGCCCGCAAGCTCATGGCCCAGAGCTTTGCCCGCTCCGACTTCAAGGAGGGCGTCAACTCCTTCCTCGAGAAGAGGCCACCGAACTTCGAACGGCTCGGTCGCGGTTGAGCACATCCGGCATGGTCCATCCCGGCTAGCCGGCCGCCCTCTGGCGGACGCGCCGGCCACGGCGATCGTGCCGCCGACCACTCCCGACCTGCAAGACTTGCAACGGGAAAGTGTCGCCGGCGCCGCCTCTATCCGTTTGCTTCGACCTGCTACATGTTCCGACCGCGAACGCCGGCGCCAGCGGTCCGCGAACCTGGCTCACGAGCAGAGTTGGATGTTCAGGAGGGTTCCATGGCCGAGACTTCGATCTACCGCTACGACCCGCACGAGCGCACAAAGGAGAAACTGGATCACGTAGCTGGGCCGGTGCGGGCGAGCGAACAGCTGCCGAGGGGGAACCCGGTGGCTCGCTTCAACGCCGACATCGCGGTCAAGGTCACCAGTGTCGTGGGCACCATGTGGTGTGCTTACGCATTTGCGGCCCTCGCGTTCGTGAGCCTGCCATCGGCTATCCGATCGCACAGCTCGGTGGTTCTGGTGTCCTGGGTCTCCCAGACCTTCCTTCAGCTGGTCCTCCTTTCCGTGATCATCGTCGGACAGAACGTGTTGACCGTTGCCGCTGACAAGCGGGCCGAGGCGACCTATACCGACGCCGACGCCGTCATCCACGAGGTGGTCAAGCTGCAGGAGCACCTTCTCGCTCAAGACAAAGCACTGGAGTTCCTCCTCGCCAAGCACGGCGCGGGCTGACGAAGGAAAGCTGTGAGGAAAATACCCACATACCCGCTGCTAGTCCTGTCGGGTCGGCTGCGATGACGGGCGCCGCACCGGAGGCGCGTCACGGGGTCCCTCAGTGGTTGGTCCGGACGGCACCGATCACCGGGTGGCTGACCCACTACAAGATCTCCTGGTTATCGCGAGATGCCGTGGCCGGCTTCACCATCTGGGGCCTTCTTATCCCCGAGATGATCGCCTATGCCAGCCTGGCCGGATTGCCTCCACAAGCCGGCTTGTACACCTTGCTTGCATCGCTCGCCTTGTACGCCTGCTTTGGCACTTCCCGGCACCTCGTCGTCGCCGCGACCTCGGCCTCAGCCGTCCTCATCTTCTCGGCGGTCACCGCTCTCCAGCCCAAGAGTCCCAGCGAATTTGCCACCCTGGCCGCCGGGATGGTCGTGATCACCGGGTTGTTCTTTGTGCTCGCCGGCGTGTGCCGGCTCGGCTTCATCACATCCTTCCTCTCCCGTCCGGTCATGGCGGGCTTTGTGTTCGGTCTGGCCATCTTCGTGACGATCAGCCAGCTGCCCAAGCTTTTCGGACTCGAAAAGGGGACCGGTGACAGCGTCGATCAGCTGGTTCATCTGATCGGCCACCTCGGCGAAACCAGCCTGACCACGCTGACGATAGGCGCGCCGGCCCTGGCCCTGCTGTTCGGGTTGGAGCGCGTAGCCCCGCGAATACCCGGAGGCCTGGTGGTGCTCGTCATCGGCATCGCCGTGGGCGCCGGGCTCAATGTTTCGGACCACGGGGTGGCTACCGTCGGCAAGATACCGACGGGCCTGCCGTCGGTGGCCTGGCCCCACCTGACCTTCAATGAACTGTGGGTGCTCCTTCCGAGCTCCCTCGGCATGATGCTGGTCATCTTCAGCGAGGCACTCGGAGCCGGCCAGACCTTCGCCGACAAGTACGGATACCAGCTCGACTCCAACCAGGAGATGATCGCGCTCGGCCTGGCCAACGTCGGATCTGCGGTTCTCGGCGGGCTAGCCTGTGGCGGCAGTCTCTCCCAGAGCGCCGTCAACGACGGCGCCGGGGCGCGGTCGGAGCTATCTCCGTTGGTGGCCGCGCTCCTCAGCCTGGTGACGGTGGTCGCCCTCACGCCTTTGTTCACCGACCTGCCAGAGGCTGTTCTGGCCGCGTTGATCATCCATGCTGTGTCCCACCTCATGAAGGTCGCTGAGATGCGCACTTTCTACCGGCTCAAACGCCGGGAGTTCTGGCTCGGTATGGGCACCCTCGTCGCCGTGATCACCCTGGATGTGCTGCCCGCCCTGATCATCGGCGTGGTGTTCTCCCTGGTGGTATTGATCTACCGCGCCAGCCGGCCCGAGATCTCACTACTGGGAGAGGACCCGGGACATCCCGGTGCATTCGAAGATGCTCGACGCCACCCGGACGTGCGGACGGTGCCCGGAGTAGTAGTGGTCCGCCCCGATGCCCCGCTCTTCTACGCCAACGCCCAGGCGATCCGGGATTTCGTGGAAGAAACCGTGCAGTCCTCCGCCGGCCAGGTCCATACCGTGATCCTCGACCTCGACGCCAACGACGACCTCGACATCACCAGCTCGGAGCAGCTCGAGAAGCTTATTAGCGGTCTGGTATCCAGCAAGGTGCGCTTTGCCATCGCCCACTTGCACGATCCAGCGCGGCATATGCTCGAGGTGGCGGGGCTGCTGCAAAAGGTGGGGCCGGAACACATCTTCCACACGGTTTCGAGCGCGATGCAGTGGGCGACCAATGGCGAGGCCAGCGCGGTGACCGGCCGCCTCTCTCCTCCGGAAGTCGCGGGGGAATCAGGGCAGTAGGATCTCGACACTCATCCCCGCCTGCCCCTTCGTGTGAGGCGAGGGGGCAGGAGCATTTCGGACAGCCAGCTGAACACCGAGATCAAGAACCCGCCGAGTACAGCCGACCCGAAGTTGTCGATGGATAGGTGGCTCGACAGGGCGGCG
Organism: uncultured Actinomycetota bacterium; assembly: GCA_963783945.1. Lineage (GTDB taxonomy): Bacteria > Actinomycetota > Acidimicrobiia > Acidimicrobiales > Palsa-688 > CAWAPS01. The sequence continues at coordinate 398,381 of CAWAPS010000032.1, read as the reverse complement.
GTCAGGGCGAGCAGAGCGCCATTTATGACCAAGAGGAACAGCCCGAGGGTCAGCACGATGACCGGCAGGCTCAACAGCCGGATGAGCGGCCCGAGGATCAGGTTGAGGACCGAGAAGATCAGGGCCAGCCAGAGGTACCAGGCGAAGCCTCCCTGGACGTGGATGCCCGGCACGATCCACGCCACCAGATCGATGATGACGGCCATAACCACTAGGCGGACGACGATCCGCATCAACAGGGTGCCAATAGCCCGAACCTAGTGCACGGCAGTCGGACGTCGATCCCTCAGGCCCAGGGCAGCAGAGCGGTCGCACCAAGACCACCCTTTTCCGAACCGCCACGGCGAGGACCCCGAGTGGGGATGGCCAGAGCCCATCGCTGCGGTCAGCTCGTTCGGGCGCGCGAGGCCATCGGCTACTGTTCCAGGTCGACACCCAACGCACAGCCCCCGACCAGCCGCAAGGAGCGAGCGTGGCAACCTTGACTGCGTGGAAGTTTGACGGAGCCGACAAGGCCGAAGAGGCGATCGACGTGCTTAAGGGACTCGAGAAGCAGGATTTGATCGAGGTCCTCGACGCCGCCTGGGTCAGCTGGCCGCCGGACAAGAAACGGCCCAAGACGCACCAGATGCACGGCGCCGTAGGGGTAGGCGCCCTCGGTGGGGGCTTCTGGGGCCTGCTGTTCGGGCTCATCTTCTTCGTACCGGTGCTCGGGATCGCGATCGGTGCGGCAGCCGGCGCGCTGGCCGGTTCCCTTGCCGACGTCGGCATCGACGACGACTTCATCAAGCAGGTGAGGGAGAAGGTCACACCTGGGACCTCCGCAATGTTCGCGCTCACCGACGGCGCGGTGCAGGATCGGGTGGTGGAGGCGTTCAAGGGCTTCGGCCCCGAATTGGTGAGCAGCAACCTGTCGCACGACCAGGAAGCCAAGCTCCGCGACGCCTTCGCCGAGGATTGAGAGAGAGCCGGCACGAACCCGAATGGGCAGGGAGCGGGTCACTGATGAGATACTCGTCCAGATGAAAGAGAAAACCGAGGCCCGGCCGGACCGGCGGCCCCACAGCCTGGTCCTGCGAGGCGAAGAGACCGTGGTGGTCGTTGCCCGTCCGTCGCGGCTTTTGTCGCTGCCCAAGTACCTGGTGACGCTCGGGCTTTACGGCATATGGCGCAAGCGGCAGACCTACGTTCTAACCGACCAGAGGGTGCTTATCGGCCAGGGGGTGTTCCGCCGCGCCGAGCGCTCGATCCCGATCTCCCGCATCGAGGACGTGTCCTTTGTGCGTAAGGGCGTAGGTTCCTACTGCGAGGTCATTTTCGAATCGCACGGCCGGCAGCGGGCTGTGTTGGTGGGTCCGCTTTCGCCTAAGAGCGCCAGACGGTTCACCAACGAGATCCAGGCCCGTACGTGAGCGCACCCTCATCCTGCTCCGTTCCGCTGACCCGGCCGCGATAAGGGGACATCAAGCACCCTATTGGGGTGATGCGCCAGGCGGACCCGGAGCGGCTATCTGGTGCCACTCCGCCGATCGTCAACCCCGCCCACTCTCGCCGGGCCGGTCATCAAGTGCCGCGTCCACGTAGAAAGGATCAGCCATGTCCTACACGCCGGTACCCGATACTCCCCTTGCCGACTCCCTCGTTGCCATGACGTCCGCTTCGCTCGAGCGGTGCGACCTCGCCGAGCGGGACATCATGGTGGCTCGGGTGGCTGCCCTGGCTGCCGTCGGGGCTCCCGCCCTTTCCTATACGTTCAACGCCGGGGCAGCGGCGTGGAGTGGACTCACCGTCGACGATGCGCGGGGCATTCTGGTCGCGGTCGCACCCATTATCGGTACGGCCCGCACCGTGGCCGCGGCGGGGGCGCTGGCGGAAGGCCTCGGCCTTGCCATCGGCCTGCTCGAGGCGGCGGAGGCCGACGCCGACGACTGACGAGCCGGTCCGCTTCGGTCTCGAGCCGTCACGGGCCCCGGCCAGCAGGGAGACTTCCTTCGGTCGAGCGTCGTGGTCTCAAGTCCCCCGATCGGGGATCATGGAGTGGAAGAAGCCGCCCGTCGCTGTTTGCGCATCTGACGGCGCTCCCGCACCGAGGTGCCGCCCCATACCCCAAGGGTGATGTGGTTGTCGAGGGCGTAATCGAGGCACGGCTGACGGCATGGACAGTCGGAGCAGACCGCTTTTGCCCGTATCACGCCGAGCCCGTCGCGAGGGAACATCGTTTCGGGTGGAAGGTTGCGGCACGAGCCCACAGCCATCCAATCGCTGGTCATTTCTATCTCCAAACGCCTCGTCGTATACGATGGATGGGATGCCCGCTTCTAGTTACCCGCTCCCAGCGGGTCCAAACTCCTCAGTCGGCAGGGCCGCCGGGCCGGCCTGAACCAAGGCGGCGGGTGGCGGGTGGTACGGGAAGCAGGGTCATGACGTTCGGATTGCCGGATGGTGTCCGGGCCTGCCTGTTCGACATGGATGGCGTGCTGACCAAGACCGCTGCCATCCATGCTGAGGCGTGGAAGCAGATGTTCGATGAGTTCCTCGCCGGCCGGTCCCATGAGACCGGAGTCCACGCCGACCCCTTTGACCCCGTCGGTGACTATGACCGATACGTGGACGGAAGGGTCCGGGCCGACGGAACGAGGGCATTCTTGCAGTCGAGGGGTATCAGCATCCCGGAGGGAGAACCCGGCGACCCGCCTGACCGGCACACCATCTACGGGCTGGGCCAGCGCAAGAACGACATATTCGTGCAGCTGGTCGTCAAGGACGGGGTGGCCGTGTTCGAGGGCTCAGTTCGCTATGTCCAAGCGGTCCGACGGGGGGGGATGCATACAGCCGTGGTCTCGGCCAGCGAGAACACCGCGGCGGTGCTCGACGCCGCAGGCATCGCCGATCTGTTCGAGGTCCGCATCGACGGAGTCGTCGCCCACGATGAGCACCTGCCGGGCAAGCCCGCCCCCGACATGTACCTGGCCGCGGCCAAGGCCCTGGGGGTCGGGGCCCGGGAGTCTGCCGTCTTCGAGGACGCCCTGGCCGGCGTGCAGGCAGGACGAGCAGGAGGTTTCGCCCTGGTGGTCGGGGTCGACCGGGTCGGCCAGGCCGACGACCTGCGGGCCCACGGGGCAGACCTCGTCGTGACCGACCTGGCCCAGCTGCTCGACCGGCCGTGATCGAACATCCGGCCTTTACGGTCGAGCCGTGGGTCGTTCGCGAACGCCAGCTCGACCTCGCCATGCTGGCTCAGGCCGAATCGGTGTTCGCGCTCTCCAATGGCCACATCGGCATGCGAGGCAACCTCGACGAGGGTGAGCCCCACGGCCTGCCCGGTACCTACCTCAACTCGTTCTTCGAATTCCGTCCACTGCCCTACGCGGAGGCTGGTTACGGCTACCCGGAGTCGGGCCAGACGATAATCAACGTCACCAACGGCAAGCTGATCCGCCTCCTCGTCGATGACGAGCCGTTCGACGTCCGCTACGGGACGTTGCATGAGCACGAGCGAGTGCTCGATATGCGGGCGGGAACCCTCGAGCGCAACGTGCATTGGACCTCGCCCGCGGGTTCCGGGGTCCGGGTCCACTCCATCCGGATGGTCTCTCTTACCCACCGGTCCATCGCCGCGATCTCCTATGAGGTCGAACCGGTCGACACCGCGATCCGGGTGGTCGTGCAGTCGGAACTGGTGGCCAACGAAGCGCTGCCCGATCTCGGGCGCGACCCGCGATCTGCCGCGCAGCTCGAATCGCCACTTGTAGCGGAGGAAAGCATGTGTCGCGACCTGGCGGCCGTTGCGGTGCACCGCACGAGATCGAGCGGTCTCCGCGTCGGCGCCGCCATGGATCACGTCATCATCGACGGGTCGGAGGACCGCCAGGTTGACAGCGACGGCAACGGAGACGTCACTCGGCTCACCGTCGCGTCCCGGCTGGCGCCAGGATCATCGCTACGGATCGTGAAGTTCGTGGCCTACGGGTGGTCGGCCCAAAGATCGCGACCGGCCATTCACGATCAGGTGGTAGCGGCGATCGCCGGCGCCCGCCAGACCGGCTGGGAGGGCCTGCTCGCGGAGCAGAGGTCCTTCCTCGACGAGTTCTGGTCCGGCGCGGACGTGGACGTCGACGGAGACGCCGAGGTTCAGCAAGCGGTACGGTTCGGATTGTTTCATGTGCTGCAGTCAGCGGCCAGAGCCGAGCGCCGACCTGTCCCGGCCAAGGGCCTGACCGGTCCCGGCTACGACGGGCACACCTTTTGGGACTCCGAAAGCTTCGTCCTGCCCGTACTCATGTATACCTATCCCCAAGCGGCGGCCGACGCCCTGACCTGGCGCTACGAGACATTGCCAAAGGCCATCGAGCGGGCCCGCAGCTTCGGTCTGGACGGTGCCGCCTTCCCGTGGCGAACCATCAGAGGTGAGGAGTGCTCCGGGTACTGGCCCGCCAGCACGGCGGCATTCCATATCAATGCCGACATCGCAGACGCGGTGATCCGCTACGTGGACGCCACCGGTGACGGCGAGTACGAGCGCGCGACCGGTCTGCCCTTGCTGGTAGCGACCGCCCGGCTCTGGCGCAGCTTGGGCCAGCATGACATGGAGGGTAGGTTCCGGGTGGACGGTGTCACCGGGCCCGACGAGTACAGCGCCGTAGCAGACAACAACGTGTACACCAACCTCATGGCGCAGCAGAACTTGCGGGCGGCGGCCGCTGCTGTTGGGCGCTACAGAGACGAGGCCGACCGTTTGAAGGTCTCAGCCGAGGAGGCCGCTTCCTGGCGGGATGCCGCAGATGCAATGGTAATCCCTTACGACGAGCGCATCGGGGTCCACCCCCAGAGCGAGCGCTTCACCGACCACGGCCGATGGGACTTCGAATCGACTTCTGAAGACCAGTACCCCTTACTGCTTCACTTTCCCTACTTCGATCTCTACCGCAAGCAGGTGGTCAAGCAGGCCGATCTGGTCCTGGCCATGCACTTGCGGGGCGACGCCTTTTCCCCCGCTGAGAAAGCAAGGAACTTCGCCTACTACGAAGCGCTGACCGTGCGCGATTCCTCGCTGTCCGCCTGCACCCAAGCGGTGATGGCCGCCGAGGTGGGTCAACTCGAGCTCGCCCACGACTACGCGGGCGAAGCAGCCTTGATGGATCTCGACGATCTCGAGCACAACACGGGCGACGGTCTCCATATCGCCTCCTTGGCCGGGGCGTGGATAGCCATCGTGATGGGGTTTGGCGGTATGCGAGCCGGCGATGGCGTGATCCGGTTCGCGCCCCGGTTGCCTGAAGCGATCAGCCGGATCTGCCTTCGGGTCCGTTACCGGGGCCGGCGGCTGCGGGTAACCATTCAGCCCGACAACGCCACTTATGAGCTGCTGGATGGACCGGAGCTGGAGATCTGGCACCACGGTGAGAGCTTCCGGCTCGGAACGGAGCCGTCCACTCGCCCGATCGCCGCGCCCCCGCCGGCTCCACCCCTTACCCAACCGGCCGGCCGTCAGCCGCTCCGGCGCCACATAGGGCCCACCCAATAGGGTGATGTCTGCCGAACGGGGTGGTACGAGCCTTGGTCCGAGGGGTCAGGAAGCTCGGCTGGCTTCGGTCTCTCCCAGTCGCCACCGCAGTCCGGCGATTGTCTGGGTCCGCAGCCGGGACACCTGCATCTGACTCACCCCGATTTCGTCGGCCACCTCGCGCTGGGTTCGCTGATCGAAGTACCGCCGCTTCAGGATCAACTGGTTGCGGGGAGGCAGCGGGGGCAGCAGCTCTGTGAGGCAGAGTAAGACGAGCTGTCCGCCGGGTCGAAGTTGATCGATAGCACGTCTGCTTGGCGTCGGGTTCCCGTCGCTTGCCGCCCGGACGGTCACCAGATCAACGGGCGCCGGCCCGTAGATTGTCACATGCGCTGATTCAGTCGTGTGACGTAGGGGTAGAACTCCGACGGCATACGACCCGTTTGAAGGAGGATTCGTATGGTATGGACTTCTCACAAGGCGAAGCATCGGAGAACCTACCAGGAGCCATACGGGGAGGCGCCGGCCGAATCCGGATCCTCGGCCGCGATTCCGGCAACGGATCCTGGGACTCCGGACCCGGTTCCAGCCGGCAGCTACTCCTCAGCCGCGGATCCGGGAGTGGCGAGGAGTGAGGAGGGCCCGGTCGTCACGTCGAGTCATACGACTGTGCCGCCGCGGGGGATGGTCGAAGGGCCGGGCGCCCCCGTCGCAGTGAGGTCGTACCACCCGATCAGGATCGGCGCCATGGCGACACTGGTCATCCTGTTGGGGGCGTGGGCCGCACTGGTGGCTTTCATCGGGCCCTCCTTCGACTACCAGGCGACATCGACGTCGTCGTGGCGGTGGACGACAACCAATTGGCTGCTCCACCTCGTGCCCGGCGCCGTTGCCTTCGCTGGAGGCTTTCTCATACTCGCTCTCTGGCCAAGGACGTCGTCTGCGGCGCGAGGGTTATATCGCCTGGTGACCCTCGCCGTCGTGGCGGCCGGAGCCTGGTTGGTGATCGGACCAGCTGTCTGGCCGGTCATCGAATCCTCTTCGGCGTATGGTCCCTCGGACAGCGCTTGGACCTCGTTTCTGCATCAGGTCGGCGCCAACCTCGGCCCTGGCCTTTTGATCGTCTTCCTCGCGGGCATGTTGCTCGAGGCGATGGCTGCCAAGGTGGCGACCACCAGAGTGGCGACAACGGCACTTCCCCCCGTGGCGGCATCGCCCGGCTACGGGAGGGAATGATTCGCGGCAGTCGCAGCCAGACCGGCAACAGTACGGGCAAGGGAGGGTGTGTGATGCCACAAACGGCTATTCTCTTGACCTCATCGCCTGCTTGCCCATATCGATACTGGTCTTAGCAGCCGGGGTCCTCTGGATCAGTTCACATGATGTTCGCGGTATGACCGAATAACGAGTGCATTAGCGTCTACTCTGGAGTCGGAATCAATCCCCCGAACTCTAAGGAGTTGACCTTGGCAGCCAAACTTGTGGTAACCGCGGACAAAGGCGGTAGCCGTATAGCCCTGGTAGGGGCCAGCGGCAAGGAGTTGCTCACATCGGTGGTCTTCAGCGAGCCGAGAGCCAAGGGCGCCACATTGCGGTCACTCAAGGGACTCCTTGGTGACGACATCGTGGTCGAAGACCAGACGCTCTCTTCACCCCGAGGTCGGGGCAAGGCCGACGGCGACGGAAACGGGGCTGTTCCCAAACCGGCGGCCACGAAGTCGACGAGCAAGAAATCGGCGAAGAAAGCCACCAGGCCGGCGACGAAGCCGACCGCGAAGCCGGCTGGCGCTCCTGCCGCGGCGGCTGCGGAAGTCACCGAAGCTGCCGCCACAGCCGTAAAGGCGGTCGCCAAGAAGGCGAAGAGGTCGGTCCGGTCTGCCGCCAAGTCGGTCAAGACGGCCGCCAAAGGCTGAGCTGTTCGAGCCCGGCTCTGGTGCACCCGGGTCCCTTTCGCTCGATCCTGTCGCGCCCATGTTGGTCGGAGCGGACGAAGGGTTCCGACGGTAGGTCGATTGCTGGAGCGGTGCACTTCAATCCTGGTTAGGAGCCGGACAGCTCGGTTCCGTCCAGGGGCCGCCTCGAGCATGTGGCAGGCGGGATGGCAAGGGATCGAGACCTTCGGGTCGACTTGCCATCGACTACCCTGAAAAGCCCCAAGCCCACCAGGCGTGAGCAGGGTCAGTCATCCTCGAGGCCGCCCCTCCCAAACCGTGTAAATGTCCTCTCAGGCGACCGCATCCAGTTCAGACGGCGCGCCACCGGTTCGCTTCGGCCAGCCGTCGGCCGGCCGAGCCGGTAATCCGGGGTTTGGTTGGAGCGGAGCCATAGTTGGCGTAGTCGTGGTGGTCGCCATTCTGGCGGCGATGGCATGGTCGGCGGCGGCGGGAAGAACGGTGGCGGCCAAACAACCGCATGTCTTTGGTGGCGAGCTCGTTCTGGAGGACGCCCGCCCGTTGTCGGTCGTAGACGTAGCGACCGCCCAGGTCACCGTCAAGCTGACCGGCGTCGACGCCCAGGTCGGGGCGACCAGCTACAGCGATGTGGAGACGGTTCCGGTCGAGGAAGGCACGATGCTGGTCAATCGCAAGACTGGCACGTTCAACCTGCTGGGACACGACGATTACGTGCTCGACGCCAGCGGGGCCGGAGTCGGGCTCGGACCTCTGTCCGGGTTGGTCGGCGCCAGGGGTTTCGGGGCCGGCCAGAACGCCTACATCGTGCGTTCCGCGCCCCACAGCACGGTGTCCCTCGTGGATCAGGAGACAGTGACCGCGGCAGCCAAGGCGCAGGCGGGCGCCTCTGTGTTGGGCGGCTCGGCGACCGGGTCCAAACCTGTCGCCGCGGTGAGCACACTGGGTTTCGCTTCTCTTCCCGGCATGGTTTCGACGAGCGCGGGCGCGGCGGCAGTGAGCGGCTCCGATCTTTGGACGCTCGTGGCTTCCGCTTCCTCCTGCGCCACAGACGAGTTGCAGCCCGTCGCCACGGCCCACGAGGGTCTGGTCGTGACCGCCAGAGCCCGGCTGACGGTGCCCTGCGCCCGGGCAGCGGTCGAGTCGTCCGGGGGTTTGGTCGGAGTGGCATCTCCTGGGCACGTAAGACTGTTCAGCGCCGGCGGGGCGCGTTCAGGCCGAGACGTGCCAGTCGCCCAGACGGCTTCCGACCGCACGTTTGTGCCGATTTACGGAACGTCCGGAAACATCTGGTTCCTCGCCGGATCGGAAACCGGATGGTCGGTGTTCGGTGTGTCGCCTTCTGGAGAGGTCACCGGGCCGTCAGCGTTGCGAGGGTTCAGCCCCGCATCGGATCCGGCTGTTCCGGCCATGTCGCTCGGGTACCTGTACACGCTGGATCAGACGGCCGTGGCCCAGCAGACCCTATGGACGATCAACCCCTCAACAGGTGGGATGGCCCCGGTGGCCGGGGCCGGCACCTACCCCGTGCTCAACGCCACCGAAGCATCGGCACATGTGAGCTTTCTCGGGACCGAGGTGATCGAGGACGGCCCGCGAGTGGTGTTCAACAACCCTGAGAGTCACGAGGCGGTCGAACTGTTCACGGACGGGACCCACCGGCCGGTCGTCATCGACAAAGATGACGCCGTCGAGTTGAGCACGGCCGGCCCGGCGGACGTGAACGTCACGCCGGCCACCACGCTCCCGGGCAACAAGAGAGCCGGCGGCTCGTCGGCAGCGCTCAACCGCGAGCCGAAGCTCCTGCCTACGGTGCAGCCCGTCAGCCAGAAGGTGACCTGTGCTAACGCCACCCAGAAGCCCTATGCCCCCCAGATCACTTCCGTCTCGCCGTCGTCGGGAGCGGCATTGATCGCCTGGTCGTACCAGCTTCTGGATCAGACCGATTGCGAACCGGACTCCTGGGCGGTGCACGTGACGGCCTTGACCGGGTCTCATCAACCACCACAGCCTGTCCAGATCGTCAATGGGCAGACCCAGTATCTCTTCACCGGCCTCCGGCCGTCCACGACTTATTCGGCCGTGGTGACGGCGTACATCAACACCCAGTCAACCCTGTCGACCCCCGCTACCTTCACGACTTCGGCGCGCGGTCCCGACGCTCCTCTGACGGTGGCGACGAGGTCCGACGGACGCGGCGATTGGGTGGTGTCGTGGCAGCCGTGCACCGGGCCCGGCCATCCCGGCTGCATCGTTCCGGCCGACACCTGGACGATCACCGGCTCCGCCTGTGGCTCGTCATTCGTGGGCCAGCCCCCGTCTGTCCAGGTGCCGGGAAATCGGACGACTGTCACTATCAACAGCGATCCTTTAGGCCTATTGGGTGATTCCGCTACGTTCAGCGTTCAGGGATCTCTCCTGTCTGGACTCACCGGGAATCCGACCCCGGATCACAGCTGCACCCAGGCCTGGCGTCCACCCAATCCCGCTGAAATCAGCGTAGGAGGCAGCGGGCGCCCCAACGGCCAATCGATCACTGCAACCCTTCAGGTGGAGACCAGAGGCTCCTCGGTCGAAGCCTTCGGCAGCCAAAGCACCGAGTTCGTGTACCGGGTAGGCGTGATCACCTATGGACCGACGACGGCTACGAGAGTCACTGTTCCCGGCCTGGCCGCGGGCCGACCGTACGCCCCGAGGGTGACCGTGTTCCCGGCGGGGCATCAGGCCGCGTCAGTTGCTGTAGCGGGCCCTCCGTTCGCCCGGACCCTGCCGTGGCCTCCCGGCCTCGCAGTAGCGGTGAGCCCCAGGGTCAACCCCAACCCCAATACGGGCACGCTGATCGTGTCCTTCCCGAACGTGCCGCCCGGGCCCATGACAGCGACCGCGACCGTTCAGTGCGGCGGTCCTGGAGGAGCGGCGCAGAGCGTTGGCGGAGCGCTCGTCGCCGGCGGGTTCAGAGTCGCCAACTTCGACCTCGACTCGATGGGCGGCAGCTGTCAGCTACTCGACGCGACCCTTTCGGATACCGACAACCCCAACCCATACGGGGTGTCGTCACCTCGTCTTTCGACACCGTTTGTGATCGGACGGCAACCGGCCTACGCGTTCGGCGCCGCGATCAGTGCTCAATGCAAGATTTTCTGCCTCCAACGCCAGATCGACGTCAGTTATGGCGGTCCCGGGCCGGCACCAACCGCCGGGATCGACTGGACGGTTGCCGCGTGTTTGACGGGGTCCGGTCTATGTAGCACGAGCCCACCCTCGGCCTGCCTGGCGACCGAAACGTCAGCCGGCCCCATGACGTTTCCGGTCGCCCTGAACGTCTCGGACGGGTGCGACCTCAGCGCCATGACGGTCGTCGTCACCTACACGTACCTGGGCTCGACCCAGAACATCGCCGTTGGCTCGCCGTCAGGCACGGTCGGCACCACCACTACCACGTCGACCACGACGTCGACCACCACGTCGACCACCACAACTGTTCCCACTACCTCCACCACCGCCTGTCCGCCCGGGTCGAGCGACAGCGGGTCCACGTCCACGACCGTGGCGTGCACCCCCTCGCCCCGGTCGCGCCCGGCAGGAAGCCCGGCCCCGGGAGACCCTGTAATCCGCTCCGCCCTCGGGTGGGGTGCTCTGGCCTTGGCGCTGGGCTGGGCCGTGGCCGTGACCCGGCTCGGCAGGAAATCTCGCATGACCAGGGCCCGGCGGGTCACTGGCCCCAAGACGGGGGGCCGCGAACGGGCGCCGGAGGCGCCGGAGGAAGGTGCACGCCGACGATCGATACGACGTTCGGCCAAGAAGGGAGCTCGATGAGCGTCAGTCCCGAGATGAACGGCTTCGTCCAACGGTACGACCGTCTGGTCGCCAACATCACCCGGGTAATGCACGGCAAGGACCAGGTGGTCAGGGCTGCGGTCAGCTGTGTTCTCGCTGAGGGGCACCTTCTAATCGAGGACGTGCCGGGCGTGGGCAAAACCTCATTGGCCCGCGCCATTGCGGCTTCTGTGGCTCTTACCTGGAATCGCATTCAGTTCACTCCGGACCTCCTGCCCAGCGACGTGACCGGCGTGTCGGTGTTCGACCAGGCCACCTCGACCTTCAGTTTTCGGCCCGGCCCGGTTTTCGCCAACATCGTCCTCGGCGACGAGATCAACCGGGCCTCGCCGAAAACCCAGTCGGCGCTGCTGGAGGTCATGCAGGAGCAGACCGTCACGACCGACGCCACGGTGTACCGGGTCCCCCGTCCCTTTATCGTGGTCGCCACGCAGAACCCGATCGATCTCGAGGGCACCTATCTGCTACCCGAAGCGCAACTCGACCGATTCCTCATGCGGATCGAAATCGGTTATCCCGACCCGGAAGCGGAAGCCCAGGTGCTCCGCACGGAAAGGGACCACGCCACGGTGGCCACCCTCGCACCGGTAATGACCGGGGACGAGTTGCTGGAAATGGTCGAGTTTGTGAGACGCTCGGTCGAGGTGGCTCCTGCTATCGAGAACTACATCGTCGCCATCTGCTCCCATACCAGGGGCCTGCCCGAGGTCAGGCTCGGCGTCTCTCCCCGTGGCGGGTTGGCCCTGCTCCGTGCCGCGCGTGTGGTCGCGGCCGCCGCTGGCCGCTCCTACGTCACCCCCGATGACGTGAAGGCGATGGCCCAGCCGACCCTGGCTCACCGGATCATCCTTCGACCCGAGGCCGAGATACAGGGCCGCACCGCCGCGGACGTGGTGGCCCGGTCGCTGCAGTCTGTGCCCGTTCCTCGCGCTTTGGTGCGCTAAGTGCCCGACACGACACAACTTGGAACAAGTCCTGTGCCACGACATGCATGTTTACAAGAGAATTGCGTCAAGTTGTTTCGTGGCGGGCGCTAAGTGCACACGGTCGTTCCCAACCCCGGAATCGGTCTGTGACCCGCTTCGGCGCCGGCGCCGCCCTGGTCGGGGTGCTGCTGCTTGTCGGCGGACTGGTCGCGCACTGGTACCCGGTTGCGGTCATCGGGGCGGGCGTGGTCATCCTCGTCGCCGGCTCCATCGCCCACGTGCTGCGCCGGCCCCGGCTCGCCCTGGAGCGCGCCGTCGAGCCCCCGAGGGTCGAGAAGGGATTGCCGGCCATCGCCGTGGTGCACGTCAAGAACGAGTCCCGCCGCACCCTGGCGCCGATTGCCATCGAGCAGCGACTAGGCGACACGCCGGTTCGCGCTCTTCTCCCTCGGCTGCGTCGCGGTGAGCAGGGATTGCGAACCTACCGATTGCCTACGTCGAGGCGGGGTGTGTACGAGATAGGACCGGTCGAGATCCCGAGATCCGACCCTTTTGGCCTGTGCCGGATGGTGCAGCGCATGGGGGCGTCACAACAGATCGCGGTGCATCCCCGGTTGCTTTCCCTGCATCGGCTGCCCACCGGCGTCTCGAGGAATCTGGAAGGGCCGTCCAGTGACGCTTCGCCACAGGGCACGGTTACGTTTCACCAGCTCCGTGAATACGTCGTAGGCGACGACCTCCGCACCATTCACTGGCCCACGACGGCCCACTTGGGGAAGTTGGTCGTCCGCCACAACGTGGATACAGCCCAGCCCTACACCGTCGTCCTCGCCGACCTCAGACCCGAACGGTACTCCGAGGAGACCTTCGAAGAGGCCATCGACGTGACCGCGTCGTTGGTCGTGTCCATGTCGGTAGGCAAGGCCCCGGTGCAAATGCGCCTGACTGACGGCACCCGTATGGGCGGCCCCGGCAGCCGGGACCCCGCTCCGCTGGTGGACTACCTGACAGATGTGGAACCCGCTTCCGGGTCGCTCGTCAGCCAACTGGTCCTGCTCCGGCGCGATCGTGGTGGCACCGCGCTGGTCGTGGTCACTGGTCAGATCGACCTGGACGACCTTCCGGTGATCGCCGCTCTGCGCCGGCGCTTCGACCGGGTGATCGTCGTGTCCATGGTTCGCCATACCGTCAGGGTTCCGTTACACCCCGGTCTCACAATCGTGGAAGCGGGCACTGCTGACGAACTGGTCCAGCGGTGGAACACAGGTGTGGCTCGTTGAGCGACCTATCCTTACGGTTGTCTCGGTTCCGCCCAGAATCCCCGGGCTGGAGGGAGGCCATGGCCGAAGGCCCGGCGCTTATCGGACTGGCGTCGGCCACATTTCTGGCCGCACTGCCATTTCTCCGGGACTATCGCGTCAGTGGCGCCGTCGCCCTTCTGGCTGTGGCTTCGGTGGCACCGGTGGTGATCGCCATCGCATGCGGCGTGATCTGGCGCCTGGCCGCCGCCTTCGCCTTTGCGCTTTCAGCCGCCGGCCTGGTCCTGCTGTTGCTCGTCTCTATGGGACCGCATCCCGGAGTTGTGACCAGAGAACTGAGCCGGGCGCCCAACCGGCTGCTGACCCAAACTCTCCCCCTGGGCGGGGCCAGGGCCACGATGGCGGTCGTGGTAGTGCTGACCTGGCTCTGTGCCGCACTGGCATCAGAGTTGCTGATCCGGGGCCGGCGCACCGGTTACGGGCTCTCGATGGTCGCTCTGGCCGTGCCGGTGGGGCTGTTCGTCTTATCGTACGCGGTCAGCGCATCAGCCCCCGGATCGGACGGGGCGGTCGGGCCTCTTCTCCTTGTCGTCCTTGCCGCAACCGCGGTGGCCCGACACCGGGAAACCGAGGCCGCGATCGTGTCGGTGGGCGGGACCGCGGTAGACGAACCCGAAGGAAGCCCGCCCAAGGACCGCGGAGTGGTGGCGGGGGCGGTGATCGCGGTAGCTGTCACCGCGGTTGCCGCGCTCGTAGTTACCGCCGTGCCGTCCTCGAGCAGCAAACCTGCCTCACTACATCGGCCGGCGCCAACTGCCACGTCGGTTGTTGTGGACCCGGTCGACTCGATGGCCCAGCTTCGGGATGGAACCCCGCACGCGCCAGCCGACCGGGAGCTGGAAGTCGAGTTGAGCCGGGCGTCCACCGGCTACCTGGGCATGGCCATCCTCGATGACTACGACGGGGCCGTCTGGCAGTTCACCGCCACGTTCCAGCCGACGGGCGGGCGCATCCCTACCGCGGGCGCAACAGGTCGGGCCTCTCTCGACAACTCGACGGCTACTCAACACGTAGTCCTCGAGCGGCAGTTACCTATTGCCCTACTCCCGGCGCTGGACCGACCGGCTGCCGTGGCCGGCGTTTCGATCGCAGCCGACCCGGGCACCGGCATGTTCCTGCCGGTGTCGGTGAAGAACGGACTCTTCTCCTACACGGCAGTCTCACGCGCCCCCGCGGTCACCATCGAAGGAGTGCCGCGAGCTTACGGGGTGGCCTCGGCCTCGTCGCCTGGAGTGTCGATTTCGCAGGGAGACCTGGAGCTTCCGGTCGGAACGTCCTCCGCTCTGGCTACCACGCTGCGGTTTCTCTCCGGTCTCACGGGCGAGCGCCCGGCGCCTAGCGTGGCGTTTCTGCAATCGGTCGTGGACGCGCTGCACACCAACGAGAAGCGGGTAGACCCGTCGCTCGTTTCCGTCTCGACTCCCTCGGCCAACGCCCGGCCGGAGCCGGCTCGCCAGCCGGCGGCCTCCGCCAAAGCGAAAGCGACTGGCCGCCGCCCTGTCGCGGCGGGCCGGACGACCCGTCGCCCGACCACGGCGACCACCACGACCAGCACGACCACCGTGCCTCCGTCCGCCAAGAGCATCGGCGGTACTTCCCTGTCGGCGGCGATCAACGCAGTCACCGTCAACCGCAGAGCCACCCCGGAACAGTTTGCGACTCTGGTCGCCATGGTGGCCCGCTACCTCGGAGTGCCGGCCCGGGTCGTTACCGGATTCCGGGTGGCCCCCACATCCGCCGGCTATGCCATCGGGCCGGGTAGCTACCAGGTGACCAACCGTCAGGCCTGGGCCTGGGTGGAGATTCCCGTGGCCGGCCTCGGCTGGGTCGTCGTCGACCCCACGCCCGACACCACCACGGGCGTGTCGACTCCTCCTCCAGAGCAGGCGCAAGCACCGCCGACGACCCTGGCGCCCAGACAGGCCAACGCCGTTCCGAGGAGCGAGATCACCGGCGGGCACCCGCTGGCGCCGCGAGCCACAGTGAAGGTCCCTGGTCACCACCACATCCCTGTGTGGTTGACTGCGCTGATCGCGCTGTTTGGGGTCCTCGCCATCCTTGCCATGGCCGGACCTGGCCTGGCGGCGGCCCGCCGCGCCGGGCGGCGCCGCTCCCGGCGATCGGAAGACCCGGCGGAACTGGCAGTCGGCGCCTGGTTGGAGTTGCTCGACGGGTTGGACCAGGCCGGAATGGCGACCGCCCCGGGCTCGACTACTGCAGAGGTGGCGAGTGAGGCGGCGATCCATTTTTCCTCCGATATCGCCGGCCCCGTGAGCCTGGTCGGATCGGTTGCCGACCGGGCCATGTTCTCGCCTGCTCGGCCGCCCGATACTGCGAGCGCTGAGTCGGCATGGGAAACCCAGCGGGCCCTGCGACGCAGAATCCATAGCGGGCTGGATCGCAGGCAGCGGATACGGGCGGTCCTTTCAGTAGGCTCGAGCGCTCGCCGGCCGACAGTCGCGGCCCGAAGCCGCCGGGTCCGACGAGCACGGGTAGCGTCGACGGGTGCGCAGCCGCAAGCACCACCCCGGGCCGTCGGGTGTCGTGCCTGGCTACACCCACCTGGCCGAGATCGGAGGCAGCTTCTTTTCCACTGTTTATCGGGCCACCGAATTGGAAACGGGACGCAGTGTTGCCCTCAAAGTCCTCAGGGCCGACGCGGTCCACCCGCACCTACGCGAGACATTCGACGACGAGATTCGCGCCCTCGCGAAGGTCAGCGACCATCCGAACATCGTCACTCTCTATCGTTCCCTGACCACGCTCGACGGCCGTCCCGTCCTCGTCCTCGAGCTGTGCCGGGAATCGATAGCCGAACAGACGCAGCGCCTCGGCCCGTTCGACCCCGCCGACGTGGTCCGCGTCGCGATCAAGATCGCAGGCGCCCTCGAGACTGCTCACCGGCGCGGCTTTCTCCATCGCGACATGAAGCCTCAGAACATCCTGGTCACCCAGTTCTGGGAGCCGGCTCTGGCCGACTTCGGGGTCGCCGCTCTCCAGGCCTCGATCCAGGCCACCTCGGGCGAGTTCGGCCTTACCACCCTGCATGTGGCACCTGAGATTCTCGAGGGCGACCCTCTGTCCCCGGCCACGGACGTGTATGGGTTGGCCTCGACCATGTACCAGCTCCTCTCGGGACTGGCGCCGTTCGCCACGTTCGACAACGAGGCCCCCGCCTCGGTGATACTGCGGATAATCCGGGATCCGGTGCGCCCGCTGCGCATGGCATCTGTCCCTATCGCCCTCTCGGATGCCCTCGAGGCGGCGCTGGCCAAAGCCCCGGAGAACCGGCCCCACAGCGCTCTCGAGTTTGCCCAAACGCTTCAGGAGATCGAGGCGCGGGCAGGATGGCCCCAGACCGCCTACACCGTCTGGGAGGAATCCTCGCCCCCCTCCCCTCCGCCGCGGGCCATCCCCTCTGACCTGGTTTCACCGCCGCCCGCGTCCGCCGAGCCGGCCTGGCCGTTGAGGGTAGAGCGGCCCATGACCACCACTACAGATGCGCGATCGCCGCTGCCACCCCTGCTGCCGCCGCCTCCTCCGCCGGTACTGTCCCCCCGGGGGCCGTCAACCACCGGTCCGGCCGATCCGCCGGTGCGTCAGGTGGTTCCGCCCGACCTGACGTCCCGGGGACAGGCCCGCCAGCCGCTCTCGGAGAGGACGGATCCCCTCCCACCTCTCCTTCCCCCGTCGGGGGCCGGCGTCGACCCCGGAGGCCCGGCGGGCGAGCAGCGGCCCGTTTTCGCGGACCCTGAACCACTGCTCCCCGCCCCGCTGCCCTATCCGCCCGGGCCGGGCGAGCGGTCGATCTCCAACGACCGAAGGGCCGGAACCGTGCACCTAGCAGGCGATGGGCAGCCGCCACCCGCTCCGTCGCGGCCATCTCCCGCGTCCTTTCCGCTCGTCATCGCCGGCATGGCGGCCGCCGCCACGGTCGTCGTGGTGGCTCTGCTCCTCGTGTTCCACGCTATATAGGCTGGCAGCAGGTCACGAGCAAGAGCTTCATATCTGCTCGGGCACAAGCTACAATGCCCCTCGATTTACCTGCCTGACGATAACCAACAAACCGGAGGAAACGCGTTGAACGACCTGCTGAGAGGCTTCAAGAACTTCCTGCTGCGTGGCGATGTGATTGTCATCGCTATCGGCCTGATAGTGGCGACGGCGTTTAGCGTCTTGGTCAGGGCGCTCACCTCGGACGTAATCGAGCCGATCATCACCCGGATCCAGGGTAACCATGCCATCGGTTTGGGCATTCAGCTCGGCCGATCGGGCAATACCTCGACCTTTCTGAATATCGGCGATTTGATCTCCACGATCATCTATTTCTTCGTGTTCATGGCCGTTGTGTACTACCTCATTGTTCAGCCGTACAAGCGGGTACAGGCTCACCGTGGCGTCGTGGTCTTCGGAGACCCGTCGCCGGTCAAGGCCTGCCCCGCCTGCCTGTCGGACGACCTGCCGCTTGGTGCGAGCAAGTGCAAATACTGCGGAACAGATCTGGCCGTCTCGCCGACTAGGTGAGCCCAGAGGTGTCGTAGAAGAGTCGCTCCATGACCCGGCGGGCCCTTCGGGTCACCCGGCGATAGTCGTCGCGTAGCTGGGTAACTGTCGTCCCGAGGCTGCGGGCCAGAGCCGTCAACGCCGGGCCTGTACTAGGAAGTGAATCCCCGGGAATATCACGCACGAGCTGCAGGCGATTTCTGGCTCGTTCGCAGAATCGATAGGACTCAACCAGGACGGTGGCGTCGCGTTGATCGAGGGCGCCGGCGGTGGTCAGGGCCTCCATGGCCTCAATGGTGCTGGTGGCCCTGACACCATGTCTCAGCTGGAGAAGTTGCGCCGTCCATTCTATGTCCGATAGCGAACCGGGTCCTAATTTCAAGTGAAACGTGGGATCTTCGGTCGGGGGAACCTTTTCACGTTCTATCCGAGCTTTGGTGCGACGAATATCCCGTATATCGTCCGGTCCGAATGGGCGATCCCAGACGAACTCTCGGGCTAGTTCTTCGAAGCGCCGGCCCAGATCCTCGTCTCCGGCGATGAGCCGGCCCCGGAGCAGCGCCTGGCGTTCCCACACCTGGGCCCACCGCTGGTAGTAGGACGCGAACGCCTCCAGGCTGCGGGCTTGAGGTCCTTGACGTCCCTCGGGCCGCAGGGCGGTGTCGACCCGGTATACGCCGGTAGCAGGAGTCACGCCCCCGAGCATTCGTACCAGTGATACGGCGGCGGCTTCCGCCCGGGCGGCGGCGTCGGCCGCGGGCACGTCGTCGAGCGGCTCGTAGACGAACATAAGGTCGAGGTCGCTCGAATACGCCATCTCCCGGCCACCCAGCCGGCCCATCCCGACCACGAGGAATGGCAGCTGCGGGTCGACCTGGCGGAGGGCGGCGACGATCACCGCTTCGGCCAGATCGGTCAGGGACGCGCCGGTGGCGTCCACCTCGTCCAGGCCCAACACGTCGCGGGATGCGATCCGCAGGCTCTCCCCCCGCGTGAACAGCACCAGACCCTGCTCCGTGGCGCCCGCCCCCGACCGCCACGCCAGCGAACGCTCCGCTCTCTCGTCGAGCTCCGACCGCGAGCGGGCGACCCGGAACTCGTTCGAGGCGAGCGACGCCAGCACGTCCGGGTGACGCTGGATGTCACGAGCGAACCGCGGTCCGGTGCCCAACAGCTGGCAGAGCTGGCGGGCCGCCTCCGGGGACTCGCGGCAGACCGCGGTGAGCTGCTCGCTGGTGTGTCGCTCACCGGCCAGGGTTCGCAGCCCGAGCAATCCGAGGTCGGGGTTCGGGGAATGGGAGAGCCAGTCGAGCAGCATGGGCAAGGACTGCTGCATCAACTGGGAGCGGCGGGAGAAGCCGCGGGTCAGCTCGCGCACCGCCTGGTGGGTGCGTTCGGCATCGGCGAAGCCGAAGGCTTCGAGTCGCTCGGCCACCGCGTCCGGGGGCAGGGTGACGGATTGGCCGCCCGACCCGCCAGTGGTGAAGCTCTCCAGCAGCGGCCGGAAGAACAGCCGCTCGTGGATAGCCCTTACCGTGGCCTGGTGCCGGCGCAGATCGGTGTCGAACTGGGCCACCGCGGTGCCGGCCGTCCTGTCCCTGTAGCCGAGCACCCGCGCCAGGTGGGTCCTGGCGTTCCTTCCGGTTGGGACGGTATGTACCTGCTGATCCTCCTGCAGTTGCAGCCGATGCTCGACTTGGCGTAGGAAGCGGTAGGCGTGCTGCAGTGCCGAGGCGTCGCTCGGCGCGATGTAGCCGCCGGCCGCCAGGGCCCGTAGCGCACCCAACGTTGACGGAACCCTCAGCTCGGAATCGGCCCGCCCGTGCACCAGCTGCAGCAGCTGCACCGCAAATTCGATGTCTCGTATCCCGCCCCGGCCTCGCTTGAGCTCCCGGTCCCGGAGCCCCCGGCGGGATACCTGCTCCTCGGCTCGGGCCTTCAGAGCGCGAACCTGGCGCAGTTCGTCGGCCCCGAACGGGCGGCTCCACACCCGGCCGGCCGCCTCCTCCTCGAAACGCCGGCCGAGTGCGGTGTCACCGGCGACCGCCCGGGCCTTGAGCAGTGCCTGGAACTCCCAGGTTGCGGCCCAGCGATCCCAGTACGCCTGGTACGACAGCAGGCTCCGGGCGAGAGGGCCGGCCCGGCCTTCTGGGCGGAGATCGAGATCCACCCGCCAAGCGGTGCGAGCCAGAGCAAGAAACGGCCGGACGTCGAGGCCGCGCACCGGGTCAGCCCCGATCGTCGGCCCGACGAGGACCACGTCCACGTCGCTCGAGTAATTCAGCTCGCAGGCCCCGAGCTTGCCCATCCCGATGACGGCAATTCCGTCACTGGTGCGGGCCGTGGCTTCGTAGGTCAGTTGCAGGACCCGGCCGGCCAGGTGGGACAGGTTGCGCCCGACCTGTTCGAGGTCATCAAGGCCGAGCAGGTCCCGGGCCGCCACCCGCAGCAACTCGAGCCGTTTGATGCGGGCGACGTCGACGCCGGGAGCCGAGGCCGTCAGGTGCGGGCTCTCGAGCCGTTGGAGGCCGGCCAGCACGTCCAGAGCGGCATCGTCGGTCAGGCAGATGCGGGCCAACCAGGGACTGGCCGCGGCCACCGTCACCAGCGCCTGGCTCAGGACGGGATCGGCGGCCAGCCGATGGGCCGAGCCGGGACGGGTCTCCACGAGCCGATCCAGCACGAGCGCCGCCCCTTCCGGGTCGGCGCTGTGCTCGATCTCGTCTTTGAGGGCCACTGTCCCCACCGCGACAGTGTGCCGTGCCAGTGGCCGCTCGGTGGCCTCTGGTGGATCCCCTGGCGGTCCGGCGGTTTCAGGCGATGGCGCCGGCGGGCACCTCTTGTTCGGGTGGCGACCCTGGCGGGCACCTCCTGGTCAGGCGGTCGCCCCGGCCAGCACCTGCTGCTCGCGGTCCCCCTCGCTCGGGTTCTCGGCCGAGATGGTCCCGGTCTGGCGGGTGTTGATGAGTGTCACCGCGCCGACGAAGGCGACGACCAGGACGGCGGCGGCCACGGTGAAGGCGACGGTGTAGCCGTGCACGGTGGCGCTGGCGATGGCTCCGGCTCCGCGGGCCTGGATGTACGCAGCGGTGGCGGTGGTCGCCACGGTGTTCAGCAGGGCGGTGCCGATGGAGCCGCCGACCTGTTGGGTGGAGTTGATGAGGGCGCTGGCCACACCGGAATCCGAGGCCGACACACCGGTGAGGGCCGTGTTGTTCACCGGCACGAAGACCAGACCCATGCCGAAGCTCATGATGATCTCGGCCGGGGCGATAAGGGTCCAGTAGGGCGTGTGCAGGCCCACCTGGGTGAACATGAGCATCCCGGCGATGGCCAGTAGGAGCCCTGAGCCGATTAGGTAACGGGGCCGGAGCCGGGTGACCAGCCGGCTCGCCACGGCCGCCCCGACGATGATCCCGACCGAGAAGGGGAGGTACGAGAAGCCGGTCCGCAGCGCCGAATAGTGCAGTGTCTGCTGCAGATAGAACGTCAGGAACAAGAACACCGCCAGGAGGCCCATTCCGACGAGCGTCGTCGTCAGGTAGGACCCACCGCGATTGCGCTCGGTGACCACCCTGAGAGGCAACAGGGGGTGGCTGCTCCGGCTCTCGATCACGACGAACGCCCCTAGTAGGACCAAACCGGCTGCGATTACCCCGACCGACGACGGGGCGGACCAACCGTGGATCGAGGCTTCGGTGAACCCGTACACGATGGCGACCATTCCAAGAGTGGAGGTGATCGCCCCCGGCAGGTCGTAGTGGGTGCGACCCTCGACCCGGCTCTCGGGGATCAGCCGATAGGCCGCCACGGCGGTGATCACCGAGATCGGGACGTTGACGAGCAGGCACCAGCGCCACGATGCGTACTGGGTCAACAGACCGCCGGCGATCAGGCCGATGGCCAGGCCCCCGCCGGCTATGGCCCCGTAAACCCCGAAGGCGCGGGCGCGCTCCCTGGCCTCAGTGAAGGTGACGTTGATGAGCGAGAGCGCGGCGGGGGCCATGAGTGCGGCGAATGCTCCCTGCAGCGAGCGGGCCACGAAAAGCATGGTGGCATCCGCCGACAAGCCTCCGAGGGCCGATGAGGCGGCGAAGCCGAGCAAGCCCACCAGGAGGATCCGCTTTCGCCCCATGAAGTCGGCCAGGCGGCCTCCGAGCAGGAGCAGGCCCCCGAAGGTGATCGTGTAGGCGGTGATGACCCACTGGCGGTCGGCGGTGCTGATGTGCAGGGCCTTCTCGGCTGAGGGCAGGGCGACGTTGACGATGGACGCGTCGACCACGATCATCAGCTGCGCCAGGGCCAGCACTACCAGGATCCACTGGCGGCGGCGGGCTCGGGCGCTGATTTCGGGCCGCGCTCGTGCTAGCGGTCGGTGCGGTCACGACTGGACCTCTCTTTCTTCTCGGTTAGGTAGTGGTCAGGAGCGGAGCAGCGGCATGAGAACCCGGTCAACCAGGTGGTCTGCGAACTCCGAATCGAGCGGTCGGCCGCTCATCAGGTGGAGGAGGGACACGCCCACCACCACGTCCATCAGTTCGGGCGGGTCGGCGGAGGCGGGAAGCTCGCCGCGAGCCCTGGCCCGGGAGACGACCAGTCCCTGGATCCGCTCGTGGTAGTCCCGCTTGCCCTTGTCGAGCAGGCGACCAAGCTCGGAGTCGGCCCGCATAGCCACGGCGAGCCCGCAGAACAGGCCGCCGTCGATTCCGCTTATCTTGGCGAACATGGTCGAGATGAGGGCCATGAGGTCACCCCTGAGGGAGCCGGTGTCCTCAGGGTCGGCGAAGTCGTCCTGCGGGTGCATCCGGGCTATGGCGTCGGCGACAAGTTCGGTCTTGCCGGCCCAGCGCCGGTAGATGGTGGCCTTGCTCACACCGGCCCGGCTGGCCACGGCCTCCATGCTCATGGCGTCGTAGCCGATCTCGGCCACGAGGGCGATGGCGGCGTCGAGAATCGCCTGTTCCCGGGCTTCATCGCGCGGCCGGCCGCGGGGAGCGTCGGCTTCGTGCTCCTTCGCCACCGCGGCACCTGATCCATCGACCATGGGAGCACGTTACCACCGCCCACCACCGATACGAAACGGTTTCGTATCGATTTGTGGTGATATCCGTCACAAGCCGGAAAGAGGTCCGTGTCGCCGGTCAGGCAGCGAGGGTGGCGTACGCTCACCGCGTGTCGCGTGTGCGAGTGGCCCTGTGCCAGATCAATCCGGTTGTCGGCGACCTGGCAGGCAATGTGGAGCGCATCATCGACGGCATTGCTGTAGCCGAGGAGGCGGAGGCAGACGTCGCCGTGTTTCCCGAGCTCGCGGTCACCGGGTACCCGCCCGAGGACCTGCTGCTCAAGCCCGGTTTCATCGCGGACAACCTGGCCGCCCTGGCCAAGGTGGCGGCCGCTACCGACCGATGTGCCGCTGTGGTCGGTTTCGTGGACGAGAGGCTGGACCTTTACAACGCCGCCGCCATCTGTGCCCAAGGTGAGGTCCGCGGGAAATACCACAAGCAGCTGCTGCCCAATTATTCGGTGTTCGACGAGCAGCGGTACTTCGCTCCGGGAACTGGTGCGACAGCGCTGTTCGGTATCGGCGGGGTGCGGGTTGGGGTGTCCATCTGTGAGGACGCTTGGAGCCCGACCGGCCCGATCGCCAGCCAGGCGGCCGCCGGAGCGGAGCTGATGATAAACATCAACGCCTCGCCCTATTCGATGGACCGGGTGATGGAAAGAGAGGAGATGCTGGCCACCAGGGCGGCGGACGCCAGTTGCTGCCTCGTGTACCTGAACTGTGTGGGCGGGCAGGACGAGCTGGTGTTCGACGGTGCCTCCCTGGTGTTCGACGCCGACGGGCGCCTCATCGCCTCCCTGCCTCAGTTCGAGGAACAGATCGCCGTACTGGACCTCGACGTGCGCCCGGTGTTCCGCAAGCGTCTCCTGGACCCTCGAGGCCGTACCACGGCGGTGCCGTTGCCGGTGACCGAGGTGACCACCCGCCCGAGGAAAGGGGTCGACGCGCCGCGGTTGCCCGCCCCTCGGGCCACGCGCATGGGTCCTGAGGAGGAGGTGTACCGGGCTCTGGTGACGGGCACGCGGGACTACGTGGGCAAAAACGGTTTCCGTGAGGTGGTCATCGGGCTCTCCGGCGGAATCGACTCGTCGCTTGTCGCCGTGATCGCGGCCGATGCTCTGGATCCGACCCGGGTTCACGGCGTCACCATGCCTTCGCGCTACTCGAGCTCGGGTTCGGAGAGCGACGCCGAGGAGCTAGCCGCCAGCCTCGGAATCGATTTCCGGCGGGTGCCGATCGAGAGGCCCCATACCTGCTTCCTCGAGCTGCTCGCCCCGTCGTTCGAGGGGATGCAGCCGGGCCTTACGGAGGAGAATCTGCAAAGCCGGATCCGGGGCGTCATCCTCATGGCCCTGTCCAACAAGATGGGGTGGCTGGTCCTCACCACCGGGAACAAGAGCGAGGCGGCGGTCGGCTACTCGACCCTCTACGGCGATACCGCCGGCGGCTTCGCAGTGATCAAGGACGTACCGAAGACGATGGTCTACCGGTTGTGCCACTGGCGCAATTCGATGGGGCCGGCACCCGTCATCCCGGAGGCGGTTCTCACCAAACCGCCGTCGGCCGAGCTTCGCCCGGATCAGCGCGACGACGACTCCCTGCCGCCGTACGAAGAGCTCGACCCGGTGCTGCACGCCTACGTCGAATCCGACCTGACGGCATCCGAATTGGTTGAAGCGGGGTTCGACGAGGACCTGGTGAGCCGGGTGGTGCGGCTGGTCGACTTGGCTGAGTACAAACGGAGACAGACTCCGCCCGGGGTACGGGTGACGGCCAAGGCATTCGGACGGGACCGCCGGGTGCCCATTACCAATCTTTATAGGTGAGCGCGGTGAGCGCCAGGCCGGCCCCCGCCGCTGGTAACCGGTTGGCTTCGACTAGGCCGGGCAGACCCTAGAGCCCGGTACCATGCGCTGGTGACCCCAGTCTCGCAGGCCGATCAGCGGCTGCGCCGGTCCCGGTCCCCGCGAGGCAAAGGTGACTTGCTGCGCGATGAGATCCTGGCCGCGGCGGAGCAGATACTTATCGAAAGCAACGACCAGGCGGCGCTGTCGATCCGGGCCATCGCGGCTGCCGTTGGGGTGACCCCGCCGTCCATCTACCTCCACTTCGCCGACCGCAACGACCTGGTGTTCGCGGTGTGCGAGCGCCACGCCGAGCAGCTCGAACAGGCCATGAACGATGCCGCCGCGGGGGTCGACGACCCGTGGGAGCGCATCCGCCTTCGTGGTCTGGCTTATCTGCGCTGGGGTCTGCGAAATCCGGAGCACTACCGGATACTCATGATGACCCGGCCCGACCAGACCCCCGACCGCTTCGTCGACGAGCGCCTCGCTGATACCGCGGGGCTGGCACCGGTCTCGGCCGACCTGATCTCGGCGATGGCCGGCGGCCTGGCCCTGCCCGAAGACCCGGTGGACACTACCAAGCTGATGTGGATGATGATCCACGGCATGGTTTCGCTGCTCATCTCGAAGCCCGTCTTTCCCTTCGGACCGGCAGAGGAGATGTACGGGCGTATGTTCGGCCTGGTGCGCCGCGGGCTCGAGCCCCAGCGGTAGAGCGGCTCGCCAGCCGTGGGCCTCACCCTCGAAGAAGGAGCGCGCCTGGCCGGGGGTTACCGATGGGCCGAGGCCAGTCTGTTTTCCGTACTCGGCGGCTGGGTGGCCTCGACTCCCGAGAACTCCGTCAAGCTGATGTTCGATCGCCACAGCCAGCACCACGCGTGGAGGGCGCAGCAGTGGTGGGACCGCCTGCCGGTGCTCGTCGAGGTCGACCGGGACGCGCTGGTGGTTCCCCTTTCCCCCGGCCTGGGGTCGGTGATGGACTCGCTGCCCGGCCTGGAGGGGACCGTTCCCCGTCTAGCTGCGGCGTACCGGGTTGCCCTGCCTCGTCTGGCCGCGGCCTACGAGAGCCATCACTCACAGGCCGCGCCGGCCGCCGACGGCTCGACGGTCCGCACCCTGCAGATCGTCGGTTGCGACCTGGCTGCCGACTGGCGCGAGGGTGAGATCATCCTGCAGAGCCTCATCCTGGACGGCGCATCGGTGCGCCGGGCCGCCGATATTGTTGCCCGGCTCGAGGCCGCCCTTTTGCCCGGGACGCCCGCGGGGTAGAGCGAGGGCGAATAATCATCCCCGCCTGGTTTCACTGATTTTCCGCCCCGCCCTGGTTGTTTCCTGACCGGCGCTAAGGTCAAGGGGTCACGATTCTGGAGGAATGGATGCAACTCGGCTTGGAAGTGGACCAGAGCCGGTCGCCCTACACAGTGCTGTCGGTGAAGGGCGAGGTTGACGTCTATACCGCTCCGCGCCTTCGGGAGAAGCTCGTCGAACTGGTCAGTGAGGGTCACCGCAAAGTCGTGGTGGATCTCGAAGGGGTTGACTTCCTCGACTCGACGGGGCTGGGAGTCCTGGTCGGCGGGCTCAAGCGGCTGCGCAGTCATGGCGGCGACCTGATGTTGGTGTCGACCCAGGCCCGTATCCTGAAGGTGTTCGAGATCACCGGGCTGACCGGGGTGTTCCGTATTTCCTCCTCCGTCGAGGAGGCCACCGGGTCGTGACGTCGGGCGTGGGGGTGACCATGGACCTTTCCCTGGATCTTTCGGTTCCCTCGCGCACCGAGTACATCGCGGTTGTACGGCTGGTCGTGGCCTCCCTGGCGTCGGCCCGCCGGACGCTGGCCGACGAGCGGATTGACGACCTCAAACTGGCGGTGTCCGAAGCCTGTACCAACGCCATCGAGGCCAACCGGGAAACTGGCGGCGATCACCCCGTCGTCATCCGCTGCTGGGAAGCGCCCGAACGGTTGGAGGTCTGTGTCTCCGACGCCGGGCCCGGTTTTGATCCCGACCAGCTGCGCGAGCATCCTCCCGTCACCGATCCGGACCGGCTGAACTTCGAGAGGGGGCTCGGGATACCCCTCATCCGGTTGCTCGTAGACGCCGTCAGGTTCGAGTCGGGACCGAACGGGACGTCGGTGTGGCTGACCCTGTTCGGAGGGCCGTCCGCCGATTCGGGCGACGAGACCGCCGAGATCTTGAGGGTGGTCATGCGTGCTCCCGAGCAGGAGCCCTCGGGTCCCGAACGCGACTGAGAACCGGGCGTAGGCCGCCCGCGTCCAAAGAGGTCGCCGGAAGATCCTGGTAGCTCGGGGCCTCGGGCCCGCGGGCCCGCGGGGATATCCGCAGGGCGGTGACGTCTTGAGCGCCTGTTGACTTTTGGCAGGCCAAAAAACTATGGTGCACCCGACCAAACCATGGATGCGGATCTCACTAAGTCCGAGCGCGAGACCCTGAAGGCGATCTGGCGGCTCACCTCGAACACCCACTTCGGCGGGGCCCGGACTGGTGACCTGGCGACCTCGCTCGAGGTCTCGCCCGGCACGATGACGGCCACGGTAAAGAGGCTGGCCGACCGGGGCTTGGCCAAGCACACCCCGTATCACGGGGTGGAGCTGACCGAGGCAGGGCGGCGCCTGGCCATGAGCGTGGTCCGTCGTCACCGGATCGTCGAGCGGTTTCTGGCCGACATGCTCGGATACAGCTGGTCCGAGGCTGACCGCCTGGCTCCGAGGTTCGAGCATCAGCTACCTCAGGAGGTGGAGGATCGGCTGTACGTGGCGCTGGACCGGCCGACCACGTGCCCCCATGGATTCGCCATCCCGGGGACCGGCAGCGAAGACCTGCCCCGCATGCCGACCCTCTACGACCTCGCGCCCGGTGACCGTGCCGTGGTGGCCCTGCCCGGATCCACCGACCCCGACGTCGCCCGGTTTCTCGACGGCCTCGGCGTGCGGCCTGGAGTCGAAGTCGAAGTCAGGGAGAAGCACCCCTTCGAAGGACCTCTGGTCGTGGCCGTGGACGGTCACGACCGCACCCTCGGCGAGAAGGTGGCCCACCAGATCCTCGTCCGGCTGAACCCGACCAATCACAGCAAAGAGAGAAAGGAATCCATCTGACCATGGGACTCCTCGCAGAAGGCGGCTACCAGCCGTTTCACCTGCACAACACCGAGTGGGGATGGCTGATCTTCGCCGCCGCCTGCGGCCTGATCGCGATCATCACCGGCTTCATTCTCATGCGAAAGGTCCTGGCGGCAGACCAGGGCACCCCGACCATGATCGAGATCGCCAAGGCCATTCAGGAGGGAGCCGAGGCTTACCTGGTCCGCCAGTTCCGCGCCATTGGCATAATTGTGATCCCCCTGGCTGTCCTGGTGTTTCTCACCGCCAGCAAGGTGACCGAGACACTGTCTGACGGGTCCAAGCACACCGTGCTGTCCTGGGGCGCGTCTGGTTTGTTCCGCGCCCTCGCCTTCCTGCTCGGCGCCACATTCTCCGGGTTGGCCGGATTCATCGGCATGAGCACGGCCGTCCGCGGCAACGTCCGCACCGCGGCCGCAGCGCGGGGAGGCTCGATGCCGGCCGCTCTGCTGGTGGCGTTCCGGACGGGGGCCATCACCGGTTTGTTCGTAGTGGGCTTCGGCCTGCTCGGGGCGACGGTCATCGTGATGCTGGCCCAGAACACCGCGACAGCCATCCTCATCGGTTTCGGGTTCGGAGGGTCCCTGCTGGCTCTGTTCATGCGAGTCGGGGGAGGCATCTTCACCAAAGCGGCGGACGTCGGCGCCGACCTGGTGGGGAAGGTCGAAGCCGGCATACCTGAGGACGATCCCCGCAACGCCGCCACCATCGCCGACAACGTGGGCGACAACGTGGGCGACTGCGCCGGTATGGGTGCCGACCTGTTCGAGTCCTACATCGTGATCCTGGTGGCGACCCTGATCCTGGCCAACAGTGCCTTCGGGCCCGGCAAGGGGCAGATCGGGCTGGTCTTCTCCCTGGTCGTTCCGGCCATCGGCATTCTCGCCTCCATCATCGGGATCTTCGCGGTCCGGGCGTCCAGCAAGGACCGCAGCGCCATGGCTCCCATCAACCGGGGCCTGCTCATCTCGGCCGTACTGACCATCATCGGGACCTTCTTCGTCGCCCAGTTCTACGTCCACAACCTCAAGGTGTTTTGGGCCGTCCTCACCGGCGTCGTGCTCGGCCAGGTGGTCAGCCGCATCACCGAGTACTACACCTCGACCGAGACCTCCCCGGTCCGGGAGATCGCCCAGTCGGCGAGAACGGGCCCAGCGACGACGGTCCTGTCCGGCATCAGCACCGGCCTCGAGTCCTCGGTCCCGGCTCTGATCGCCATCGTCCTGGCCATCGTGGTCGGCATCGCCCTCGGGAACGGTGACATCCAGCTGGAGCTCTACCTGATCTCGTTGATCGGCCTGGGGCTGCTCTCCAACGCCGGCATCGTGGTCTCGGAGGACACGTTCGGCCCGGTCTCGGACAACGCGGCCGGCATTGCCGAGATGAGCGGCGAGTTCCACGGTGAGCCCGAGCGCATCATGGTGAGCCTGGACGCGGTGGGTAACACCACCAAGGCCATCACCAAGGGATTTGCCATCGGCTCGGCGGTCATCGCCGCCACCGCGCTGTTCGCCAGCTATATCCAGACCATCGCCGAGAACGCCAAGATCCCATTGATCAACGGCGTCATCCCATCGGGGAACCAGCTGTTCACCACGGTCTCCCAGACGATCGTCAACGTTGCCAATCCGGAGACGTTCATCGGACTTCTGATCGGCGGTTCCATCGCCTTCCTGTTCTCGGCCCTGGCCATCCGGGCGGTCGGACGCTCGGCCGGTACGGTCGTGGAGGAGGTGCGGCGGCAGTTCCGGGAGCATCCCGGGATCATGGACCGCACAGAACGGCCCGAGTACGGACGGGTGATCGACATCTGCACTGCGGCGGCCCAGCGCGAACTGGCCACGCCCGCCCTGCTCGCCATCCTGTCGCCCGTCGTGGTCGGCTTCGCCATCGGTGACCTCGCTCTCGGCGCCTTTCTCGCCGGCACCATCCTCACCGGTCAGCTGATGGCCAACTTCCTCAACAACGCCGGTGGGGCGTGGGACAACGCCAAGAAATACATCGAGGACGGCCATGAAGGCGGAAAGGGTTCGGAATCCCACAAGGCGGCCGTTATCGGCGACACGGTGGGTGACCCGTTCAAGGACACCGCCGGTCCGGCCCTCAACCCCCTGATCAAGGTGATGAACCTCGTCAGCCTGCTCATCCTGCCGGCCGTGATCAGCCTGCATCACGACACCGCTCTCCGCTACGTCATCGCCATGGCTGCGCTGGTTGTCATCCTCGGCGGCGTGGCGTTCTCCAAGCGCAAGACGCAGTCGCTCGAGCCGGTCGGCGACACCGCGCCGGCGACGCCTGTGGCCAACTGAGCGTCAAGATTCTCTAGCGACCAACGACGGCCGGGCCCCTGGGCCCGGCCGTTCTTGCTGAGGAGGGAAGTCCGTTCGGACAATCCTTCGGCGACCTGCGCTCATCTCTGGCGACCGGCGTGCTCCTAAGTCGGTTCGGCCACCCTGGCATGCCGCGCACCAGGTCTACCCCCTTGGTGGCCAAGGGGGGGCGGCGGCGCCGGCGCGGGTTCGCTATGAGGCTTGTGGCTGTCGCCGCCGCCCTTCGACCGGGTCCGGGCGGACAGGGCGATAGGAGGGGAAGCAGGGCCGGCGGGGCCGCCTCCGGGGACGGGTCCAGGCCAGCGGCCGAGCCACTTCCGAGCCGGGCTGTGGCCCGGTCGAGGGACCTAGGCCAGCGCCCGAGCCACTACTTCCGAGCCGGGCTGTGGCCCCGGTCGAGGGCCCCTAGGCCAGCGCCCGAGCCACTACTTCCGAGCCGGTGGCTCCTACGTCCCAAAACCCGTATGTGCCCGAGTCCAGGAGCTCTCTCCCGGCCCGAATCATCGCCCCCATCGCCACCCTGGAGAAACCGGAGCCGATCGATATGCGGGCCACGCCGACACTCGCCAGCTCGCTCACCGAGGGGACGCCGGGGAGCGCCAGCACGTTGACCGGGCGGCCCACGCTGCCAACCAACGTCTTGATCTCCTCCAGGCTGGTGAGCCCGGGGGCATATAGAACGTCGGCGCCGGCCTCTTCGAAGGCTTGGAGGCGGGTGATCGTGTCGGCGAGGTCCGCCCGGCCGTACAGATAATTCTCGGCCCGCGCCGTGATGACCAGGTGCACGTTGCCGCCGTGCCCGACCTCGGCCGCCGCAGCCACCCGGTCCCGTGCCTGGGCCACGTCGTATACCGGATCCGGGTAGCCGGGCGAGTGGTCCTCGATCGAGCAGCCCGCCAGTCCGGTGCCCAAGGCCAGCTTCACAGTTTGGGCCACACCTGCGGGGTCGTGGGCGAACCCGTTCTCGAGATCAGCCGACACGGGCACCTCGACGGCCGCCGATAGAGCCGCACCGTGGGCGATCGCCTCGTCTCTCGTCACCTTCCCGTCGGGGCGGCCGAGCGTCCCGGCGAATCCACCGCTGGTGGTGGCCAGGGCCTGAAAGCCCATCTCGGCCAGAATCTTGGCCGAGCCGATGTCCCAGGGGTTGGGGAGGAGCAGGGGTTCACCGGCTCGGTGGAGCTCGAGGAATCGGGTGGCCTTCTCGGCTTGAGCGCTCACGGGGTCCCAGCGTACGGCGGCGGTGAGACTGTGAAGTCTTACGGTCGGCGGTCGGCGGTCGGCGGTCGGCGGTCGGCCGTCGGCCGTCGGGGTCGGGTCGGGGGTCGGGGTCGGGGTCGGGGTCGGGGTCGGGGTCGGGGTCGGTCTGGCGGGTCCCAGGGGGCAGCCGGGTCACACGGGTAGGGGGCAGCCGAGACGGTGGAGGGGCGGGCGGGCCGGCGGGTGACGGGCGCCGGTGGGAGCGTTCTAGGACCGCGTCGGGGCGGGGCCGCGGCGCGGCTCGGCCGGGTTGGGCCGGGCTTGGCCGGCGCCGGGTGACGCCGGCGGCCCGAGTGCCGGCGGGCCCACAGAGATGTGATTCCCCGGCCGGCCGCGGCCACGGCCCCCCACAAATGGCATGATCCGATCAAAAGCTACTTAACACCGGGGCGAAGAGGACATTGTGACACTATTCTCGTAGATCTTTTGATTTCTCGTAGCTATTTTGTGAGTTTAATGACTCCTTTTGGCACCGAGAAACCAAAAGTGCACCGAGAAAAGTGCTGATCTTGCCCTTTGCAGGCCGGCACGGGGCCAATCTGCTCCGACCTGCCGGCGTCGACCTGCCGGCGTCGACCTGCCGGCGTCGACCTGCCGGCGTCGACCTGCCAGGCTCGACCAGCCAGGCGCCAACCCGCCGGCGTCGACCTGCCACGCCCGACCCGCACGCCCGACCCGCACGCCCGACCCGCCCGGCGCCAACCCCCGGCGCCGACCCCCCGAGGCCCGACCAGCCAAGGCCCGACCCGGCGACGTACGGCGCAAGATGGCATAGCCCCCTCCTGGCCCGCTCCGGCCAGGCCCCCCGGCCGGCTACGAACCCGCGGCACCCCAGTCCACCCACTGGCCCCCCGACACCCCCGGCGCCCGACGCCAGACCCGCGCCCTTCAGGCCTCCGGCGGAGGACCTACTGGGCCACCAGCCGCTCGCTCCAGAGCCCACGACGGGGCCCCAGAAAGGCCCCTCCGCCTCTCAGTTGACCCCGCAAGTCCTCCGGAGCGGCTATACCTTGTGCGCCTGAGCGCAACGCCCCAGCGGTCCGCTCCGACGGGCGCTCCCGACTGGACGCTCCGGCGGGATGTGCCAGAAGGGGTCGAGCCTCTGTATTTCTTTCTCGCTTTTTCTGCCACCCAGACGTAAAGAGGCCATGCCCAAGCCACTAGTCATCGTCGAGTCTCCCGCCAAGGCCAAAACCATCGCCAGCTTCCTCGGTTCGGCGTACGACGTCGAATCGTCCATCGGCCACATCCGAGACCTGCCTCGCAACGCTGCCGATGTTCCCCCCGCCTACAAGGGAGAGACGTGGGCCCGCCTCGGGGTCGACGTGGACAACGACTTCAAGCCGCTCTATGTGGTCTCACGGGACAAACGGGACCAGGTCCGCAAGCTCAAGGCCATGGTCAAAGACGCCAGCGAGCTGTATCTCGCCACTGACGAGGACCGCGAAGGGGAGTCGATCGCCTGGCATCTCATCGAGGTGCTGTCGCCGAGAGTCCCGGTCCGGCGAATGGTCTTCCACGAGATCACCCGGCCGGCGATCGAGCGGGCGGTGCGGGAGTCGCGCGACCTGGACCGCCGGCTGGTCGATGCCCAGGAGACCCGCCGCATCCTGGATCGCCTCTACGGCTATGAGGTCAGCCCGGTCCTCTGGAAGAAGGTCATGCCCAACCTGTCGGCCGGCCGGGTGCAGTCAGTTGCCACCCGGCTTCTGGTGGAGCGGGAGCGGGCCCGGATGCGCTTCGTCGCCGCGTCCTACTGGGATCTCGCAGGCCGGTTCCTCGACGTCGAAGAGGACAGAGCCAAGGGCGGCTCGTTCTCCGCCGGTCTCCTCGCCCTCGACGGCCGGCGGCTGGTGACCGGCCGGGACTTCAACGAGGACGGCCAAGTCGTCATGGAGCGGCAGGACGAGGTCGTGCGGCTGGACGAGGACAGGGCCCGAGGGCTGGCGGCCCGGCTCGACGACTCCGAGTTCACGGTGCGCTCGGTTGAGGAGAAGCCGTGGCGTCGTACCCCCCATCCGCCCTTCATGACATCCACCCTGCAGCAGGAGGCCGGCCGGAAGCTGCGCTTCTCCGCCCACCGGACGATGCGGGTGGCCCAGGGACTGTACGAGGCGGGCTACATCACCTATATGCGCACCGACTCGACGACCTTGTCCAACGAGGCTCTGACCGCGGCTCGGGCCCAGGCCCGCTCGCTCTACGGAGACGACTACGTGCCGGCGCAGCCCCGCCGCTACGACAAAAAGGTCAAGAATGCCCAGGAGGCGCACGAGGCCATCCGCCCCGCCGGTGACGCTTTCCGCACCCCCGAACAGACCGGGCTGCACGGGGACCAGCGTCGGCTGTACGAGCTGGTCTGGATGCGCACGGTGGCCTCACAGATGACTGACGCGGTGGGCCGGAGCATCGTGGTTCGCCTTGGTGGCACATCCAGCGCGGGAGAGGACGCCGAATTCGGCACGAGCGGCCGGGTGATCACCTTTCCCGGCTTCCTTCGGGCCTACGTCGAAGGGACCGACGATCCCGACGCCGAGCTCGAGGACCGGGAGATCCGCCTGCCCGCGCTCGCTGTCGGCGATCGGCTGGCCGTCGAGTCTCTGACCCCGGAGGGCCATTCGACCCAGCCCCCTGCCCGCTACACGGAAGCATCCTTGGTCAAAGCACTGGAAGACATGGGGGTCGGGCGCCCATCGACGTACGCCACCATCCTCGAAACGATCCAGTCGCGGGGCTACGTGTGGAAAAAGGGCTCCGCCCTCATCCCCTCCTGGACCGCCTTCGCGGTCATCAGCCTGCTCGAGCAACACTTCGGTGAGCTCGTCGACTATGGCTTCACCGCGGCCATGGAGGAGGACCTGGACGGTATCGCGAACGGGGACCGCCAGTCCGTTCCGTGGCTCACCCGGTTCTACTTCGGAAACGGTGGCGGACCGGGGCTCAAGGAGCTTGTATCGGAGCACCTCGCCGAGATCGACGCTCGCGAGATCAATTCGATCGCCATCGGGGGCCGGGACTCCGGTCTGGTCGTCAGGGTGGGTCGCTACGGCCCGTACGTCCAGGCCGAGGACGGAGAGCGGGCGTCCCTGCCAGACGAGCTGGCGCCCGACGAGCTGACCACCGACCGGGCCATGGAGTTGATCAACGCCGGCTCGTCAGACCGGGAAGTAGGTGCTGATCCCGATTCAGGACTGCCGGTAGTGGTAAAGGCTGGGCGGTTCGGGCCATACGTCCAGGTGGGACTGGCCGAAGACGGGGGCAAGCCCCGTACCGCGTCGCTGTTCAGCACCATGGATCCGGCGACGATCACCTTGGCCGACGCTCTGAAACTGCTCTCGCTTCCCCGGGTGCTCGGTGTCGACCCGGCGACCGGCGAGGAGATCATCGCGACCAACGGCCGCTATGGCCCCTACCTCAAGAAGGGAAATGACTCCCGTTCGTTGCCGAACGAGGAGCAGCTGTTCAACGTCGGCCTCGACGACGCTCTGGCCGTCTTCGCCCAGCCCAAGGAGCGGCGCGGCCGGGCGGCTGCGGCTGCCCCGCTTCGGGAACTGGGCATTGACCCGGCCACCGGGCAGCCGATACTTCTGAAGGAAGGCCGATTCGGACCGTACGTCACCGATGGCACGACCAACGCGTCACTGCGCAAGGGCGACACGGTGGAAGCTCTGACTCCGGACCGTGCCATTGAACTGCTGGCCGACCGGCGGACCGCCCCGCCCCGGGTGCCCCGGCGAGCGTCGGCGAAGAAGGTCGGGGGAGCGAGCAAAAAGGCCTCCGCCGCGGCGAAGACCGCCGGCAGCGCCGCCAAGAAGGCCGCCCGAAGTCCCAAGAAGGCTGGCAGCGCGGCGAAAAAGACGGGCGCCACGCTCAATAACGCCAGTCCCACCAGCAACGACGCCGCCGCACCAGTGAAGGCCGCGGCGAAGCGGTCCGCCTCCGGCAGCGCAACCAAAAAGGCGGCCCCCTCGAACAGAACGGCGTCCCCGGCGGCCAAGAAAGCGGGCAGCTGACGCCTCGGGGGCGCTTCGTCGTTCTCGAAGGGGGAGAGGCGAGCGGCAAGTCCACCCAGGCAGCCATTCTCGCCCAGACAACGGGAGCCCTGCTGACTCGAGAGCCAGGCGGGACGATGGCGGGCGAGCGGATCCGGGAGCTGGTTCTCGACCCGGCCGCGGTGGGCCTGAGCGCCCGGACCGAAGTGCTCCTGATGCTGGCGGCCCGAGCCCAACATGTGTCCGAAGTGATCGGTCCCGCGTTGGCGGCCGGCCGGCATGTCGTTTGCGACCGGTTCAGCGCCAGCACCGTGGCCTACCAGGGTTATGGCCGGGGCCTCGATCCCCACGAGCTGGCTCGCCTTTCCGAATGGGCCACCAATGGTTTGAAGCCGGACCGGGTGGTGCTACTGCGGGTGGACCAGAGGACAGCCCGCGCTCGCCTGGCGGTACGGGGGGGAGGGGACCGGCTGGAGCTCGAGGAGGCGGCGTTCTTCTCCCGGGTCGATCAGGGGTTCGACGCTTTGGCGGCGGCAGACCCGGACCGTTGGCGCATCGTCGACGGCTCGGGGCGGATCGATGATGTCGCGGCGTCGGTGCTGCTTGCGTCGGGTTTTTCCGTGTAGATCAAAGCTAGCCCAACACAACCAAAACTCATTGCCTGGCCCCGCGAGCGGCGATACGTTGACGACACCTGCACCTCGAAGGGGCAACCTCGAAGGGGCAAAAGCTTCCAAGCCGGGACCGCTGGGCGCCGGGGTTTAACGACCGCGGCCTCAGTGCCGGCGCGGAGGCGCAGGGTCGAAATCGGACCTAGCGAAAGAGATGTCGGTGATAGGGGCATTAAGGGCACAGAGGAGCCAGGTGATGGACCTCGTCGGGCGCGCGGGCGTCCAGGTGGATTCATCCTGGGAGGAAGTACGGGTCGAGCAAAGCGACGCGCCTGTCCTCGACGACATCCAGTCAGCGTCGGTCGCCGACCTGGTCGGGGCGGCGGCCGTTGGGGAGCAACGAGCGTGGAACGAGCTGGTTTCCCGCTATAGCGGCATGATCGCATCCGTGGGCCGTCGCCACGGGCTGTCGGCCGCCGACGTGAGTGAGCTTCAGCAGACCACGTGGCTGCGCCTGGTCGAGAATTTCGACCGTATCCGCCAGCCGGAGCGAATCGGCGGGTGGCTGGCGACCACGGCTCGGCGGGAGAGTCTTCAATTGCTTCGACGGGCGGCCAGATACACGGCTGGCGCCGATCAGATGCTGGCCAACATGCCCAACATCGACGTGCCCGAACTCGACGCCGGACCTCTGGCCGAGGAGCGCGACGTCGTGGTTCGGAAGGCTTGGGGCAAGTTGAAGCCCCGTTGTCAGGAGATGCTCTCGCTGCTCCTGCGCGATGAATCCATCGCCTACAAAGATCTGTCCCGAATGCTCAACGTTCCGGTCGGCAGCATCGGCCCGACGCGCGGCAGATGCCTTGAGCATCTCCGGCGTCTGGTTGAGGAGGAAGGCCTGACCACGGCTGATCAGTTCTGATCGGCGGGATCAGAACGTGATTTACGAAACCGTCGCGACGGGATCGCGACACGAATCGGCCGAGCGGAGGACGGCACCCCTGCTTTGGTCCAAAGAACCAAAGTTCGAGCTGGTTCTCTCGCAGGAGTATCAGATCACGCTGGCTTCGCTCATATCGGAAGCAGCCACTATCGACGTTTTTAACCGGGGCAGCTGTGGGGCGCACTATGACAACTAAATTTGAGGTTCCAGCGGGCAGAGATCCCATTCGGATCGACGCCACTTCGTTGACCGACGTTCGCGACGATCTGGGGTCCGGGGCAGCGGGCCCGGCAGTTACTACCGGTCAGGCTTTCATGGCGACCGGTGGGGTTATGGCGGGCAATGGCGTAATAAGCAACAGCGGCGGGGATTCAATGCTCGTTACCGACCTGCGGGAGGTCGGCGCGCCCGTCGACGACGTCGTCGCTGACCGAGCGCCCCTACGTCTTTACCTTGTTGTCGGCGACCTGGCCGCACTCGTGGCCGTGTGGGTGCCATGGACCCTCGGCATCGGCAACAGCCGAATTCGGGACGTGGTGTGCGCGCTGGTGGCGGTGGTCGTCACCATCTTTGTGATGCGCAACCTCGGCCTCTACCAGTCGCGGGTGTGCGCCCAGCGTTCAGCCGAAGTGGTGCGAACCCTGACGGCGGTCGGAGTCGGGACGGCGACCTTCGTGGCTTTGCAGTGGATGGCCGGGAACGGCCGGGTTTCGGCGTTCCGTGCGGCCGACGCCGCCGCCGTAGCGGCGACGGTCGTCCTGCTCGTCCGCTGGCGATTCGGCAGGTGGCTCAAGGCGCGCCGTTCGAGCGGCCGGTTCCTGCGGACGGTGGTTCTCGTGGGCTCCAATGACGACGCCCTGGCCCTGTGGACGACACTGGAGGGGGAGCCGGAGCTGGGATATCGGGTCGGCGCAGTGATAGGCGATCGTCGCCTCGACGCTCCGTGGTCGGAGCTGCCATTCAGCACAGACATCGAGGACATTGGAGACCTGGCCAGCCGAGTCGGCGCTAACGGCGTCATCGTTGTGGGGAGCGCCCTGAGC
The DNA here is from genome assembly GCA_963783945.1 of uncultured Actinomycetota bacterium. GTDB lineage: Bacteria > Actinomycetota > Acidimicrobiia > Acidimicrobiales > Palsa-688 > CAWAPS01. The sequence continues at coordinate 360,162 of CAWAPS010000032.1, read as the reverse complement.
TCCAACGGTGGCGGCGAAGTGGTCGAACGAGCCCTTTCCGCTGGCCTACATCTGCAGGTGTGGCCTGGCCTTTCGGGTCTGGCCAGCCGTCGGGTACGCATGGCGCCGGTTTCGGGCGTTCCCTTCCTCTACATCGAGCCCCTCCGCGGCATTTCTAAGTGGAACGAGTTCGGCAAGCGGGCGATGGACGTGGTCGGCGGCACTGCGGTGTTTCTTGTCTCTCTGCCGATATTCCTCGTGGCGGCTTTGCTGGTCAAGCTCGAGGATCGAGGTCCCGTGATCTATCGAAGCACCCGCATCGGCCGCCACGGCGTCCCGATCACGGTCTTCAAGCTGCGGACCATGGTCCCGAACGCGGCGCAGATGGTCGCGACTATGGCTGCCCTCAACGAGCGGACCGGCGGTCCGCTGTTCAAAGCGACCAACGACCCCCGGATCACCCGAATCGGTCGGTTCCTGCGGCAGACCAGTATCGACGAGCTTCCGCAGCTGTGGAACGTGATAAATGGGACGATGAGTCTGGTCGGGCCCCGGCCGGCGCTGCCTTCCGAGGTGGAGAAGTTCGACGCCGAGTTCTCTCGGCGCCATCTGATGCGTCCTGGGATCACCGGGCTGTGGCAGATCGAGGCGCGCGACAACCCGTCGTTCAGCGCCTACCGCCGGCTTGACCTCGCCTACGTGGACACGTGGTCCATCGGGCTCGACATCGAGATCCTGGCCACCACGGCCCACTCTGTGTTCGTGCGAGCGGCCAAGCCCCTCGCCCGGTTGGTCATCCGCAAGCGGGAGACGCCGGAGCTGCCGGCGCCTGTTCCGGTGGCCAGGACCGAGGCCGCCTAGGCCGTCCGGCGGGCGTCTGTTCCGGTGGCCAGCACGGAGACCGTCAAGGTCGTTCAGGCCGCCCAGGCCGGCGCCCACCGAGGCCGCCCAGGCCGGCGCCCGCCGAGGCCGCCCAGGCCGGCGCCCGCCCAGGCCGGCGCAGGCCGGCGCCCCTTGTTCCGGCGGCCACCTAGATCACGGGCAACCCGGGTCGTCGCAAGGGGCGAAAAGACGATCAAGGTGGAGTCCGCCGGGGTCCGGGTCCGCCGGGTCGCTGTCTTGAAAGTGGGATGGCGACTCGGCGGCCTGAAGGCCTCGGCTTTTTAGTCGTGTGGGAGTGACGCCTGGACGATAAGAGGTTCCAATGGGAGACGCGCCTAATAGTTTGTGCGCTTAGCCCGCTAGGAGCGGGTTAAGCGCACAAAGTATGCGCGGGATCGGGCCGGTTGAGCGTGACCCATGACGAGCTGGCGTGGCCTGGCGGCGATCGGCCGGTAGGCCTTCGGCGGGGCCGCATCCGGCCGGCGTTCGCCGTTCGCCCGCCGCCGCTCGCCAGCCGCTCGCCCGCCGCCGCTCGCCCGCCGCCGCTCGCCTGCCGCTCGCCGTTCGCCGCCGCTGGCCGCCGGCTCGCCCGCCGCCGCTCGCCTGCCGCTCGCCGTTCGCCGCCGCTGGCCGCCGGCTCGCCCGCCGCCGTTCGCCGCTCGCCGCCGCTCGCCGCCGCTCGCCCGCTCGCCCGCCGCGGTGACCATCCCACGCCCGATGGCGGTGGACACCGCCCTCTACAGACGGGACCGCCCGCCGATGACCGAGCTGGTCTGCGCGCCGTGCCCGACCCGCCGGGCACCTGGCGTACTGGGCTCACCGACGACAGCCGAGGGGCACGCCTGAGACCGGATCGCCCAAGTGGCGGGGGAGTCCGACCCCCAGAGGGCGCGAGCTGGTTCCATCGCCCCACGCAACAAACCCACGACGCAAAAGAGCTAAGCGTGTGCCGTCCGCTTGCTCGTCGGCCATGTCCCTCATTTGGGTACAAAGGCCGCACGGAACGCGAACCGCACACGCTTAGCATTAACTTCACAAGCGGAGGCATTCGAAGAAGAACTTGATTTCCTCTCGGCCGAACGCCTCTCTTTCATTGCTCGGGCGGCGAACCCGATTTGGAGCGAGGAGGCTTCAGACCAGGGCGCTGTCCCGCTTGGCCGCACCTTCTCGGACCAGCGGAAGCAATCGCTCGCCGAAATCGACGGTGTCGGCCAACGGATCGAACCCCTTGAGCAGCAAGGACGTGATCCCCATGTCGTAGTACCGGAGCATGGCCTCCGCTACCTGCTCGGGCGTTCCTACCAGTGCGGTCGAGTTGCCGGCCGCCCCGGTGAGGTTGGCGACCTTCATCCATAGCCTCTCGTCGTACACATCCTGACCGCCGGACATCTCGATGAGTCGCTTGCGGCCGACCGAGCTGGTGCCGCCCGTGTCGCGATTTACCGAGAAGGTGGCGTTCTTGGCTCCGCCCAGTCCGGCGTAGTCATCCTTGTTCCCGGCCATGCGCTCCTTGGCCAGGGCGATGCGCTCGGCCGTCGTGGTGGCGATCCACTCAGCCTTTTCCCATGCCTCCTTCTCGGTGTCGGCGATGATCGGCCGCAACGAGATGCTGTAGCTGAGCTTGCGTCCATGCCGGGCTGCCGCCTCCTCGATGGTGGTCATGCGGTCGGCTGTCGCCGCCCGGGGCTCCCCCCAGAAGGCGTAGTAGTCGGCCTGGGCCGCACCGACCTCGATCGCCGCAGGCGAGGCACCACCAAAGAACAAGGGGATTCCCGCCGGGGTGGCCGGCTTCACCGAGCTGAAGGCGCCCTCGTAACGGAAGAACTCTCCCTCGAAGTCGAAGGGTGCGTCCTCGGTCCATATCCGGCGCAGGATCGACATCATCTCCCCGGTGCGACGGTAGCGGCCGTCGTGGGGTACGAAGTCGCCTTCACGCCTTTGGTCCTGCTCGTCACCACCCGTGATGAAGTGGATGCCGATCCGCCCGCCACCGGTCAGGTGGTCGAGGGTGGCCGCCATGCGGGCCAGCACCACCGGCTGCACGAAGCCGGGCCGGTGGGCGATCATGACCTTCAGGCGCTCCGTGCAGTTGAGGACCGTGGACGCGATGGCCCACCCCTCGGGGGCGACGGCACCGTAGCCAATTAGCACTCGGTCGAAGCCACCGTTTTCGTGAGCTTGCGCAATGTTTACCAAGTATTTTGGATCGACGACAGGTCCGTCCATCCAGTCAACCACGGGCCCATCGACCAGCGGGCCCTTGATCTCCGAGGCTTCCCTCGTTCCGACCATCCCTATCATCTGTACCGGCACGACTTATCGATCCTCCATATTCACGTCGAGGTAGTTCCCGTCTGTTGAACAGAGGCGGCAATGCGGCCCCTGATACCTAGCTTCTGGTTAGGGATGCAGCAGCCGCCACCCAACTTCAACAACGGCGACACAATTCCTCTGGGTCGCCTCTGGCTTCCTCGTCCACAGATGACCAAATCGGCAGGTCAGGGCGCCTAGGAGACCCGCATATACGCTAACATCTAGCTGGTGACTCGGGGCCCGGACTTCTCAGAATCCAACCGAATGTTTCCGCTCGTGGCCGTGGCTTACGGCCCCCGTTGCGTCCCGGTGATGCAGATTGCTGAAGCGGCGGCGGGACTGTGCGACCTCCTATGGATGATCGACACGTCGATACCGGAAATGAAGCAAATGTCGGATCTACTCAACCGCTTCGGGCCGGTGGTCCCGGTCGAGGGCATGAGCGTCGAGGACATGGCCGAGGCGCTGTCGACGATCCGGCCCGACGCTCTGGTGACGTACCTGGACGCCGGCATGGTCGACTACGCCAAGCTCGCCGAAGCCCTCGGCCTGGACTTTCACCCTCCCGCGGTCGCCGAGGCGCTCATCGACAAGGCCCGCCAGCGCCAGGTCCTCGCCGATAGCGGGCTGCCCATGCCGCCGCTTCGGGTCGTGTCGCCCGCGCAGTCGGAGGCCGACCTGGACGAGATCGAAGCCGAGGTCGGTTGGCCGGCCATCCTGAAGCCTCGTTCCGCCCAGGGCAGCCGCTACACCTTCTTGACTTACGACCGGCAGGAGCTATCCGACCTCCTCAAAGCCCTCGGCCCCAGCCGACCGGAGATGGTCCTCGAGGGATACATAGCCGACGATCCGGCCCGGAGCGACGAACCCTTCGCCCGCTACGTGTCGGTCGAGAGCCTGGTCGCCGGGGGGACGATCAGCCATTTGGCGTTGACCGGGCGTTTCCCGCTTGCGGAGAATTTCCGTGAGACCGGGTTCTTTATTCCGGCCCGGGTCAGCGAGGCCGAGCGCGAATCCGCGCTCAACCTTGCGACCGCGGCGATCGAAGCTATAGGTGTGCGCAGTGGATGCCTTCACACCGAGGTCAAGTTCACCCCGGACGGCCCGCGTATTATCGAGGTCAACGGGCGGGTTGGGGGCGGAGTTCCGGAGATGCTCGAGCGGGCCGCCGGCATTCGCCTCATCGATCTGACCCTGCGTGTGGCGCTCGGGGAGGAGGTCCGGGTCGACGGACCCGTCGCCACGGAGTCCATCGGCTACCGGTTCTTCCTTCAGCCTCCGGCCGTCTCCGCGACGGTTGCGGCTATCGAGGGGATCAACCGGGTCAGCGACTGGCCTGGTGTGGACGCCATAAGCGTGCACCAGGGCCCCGGTTCGGACCTCGACTGGAGGGACGGGTCTCGCAACCACATCATGGCCGTGGTGGGCTCGGCCCAGGACTACGACGAGTTGCAAGCGGTGGACCGACTCCTGCACCGAGAGGTGACAGTTACTTACACCGATGTGAGGCACTAGTGGCTCTCCGCCTGAGCCGGACTGGGGCGGCCGGCCGGGGCGAATCCCTCGGCGGTGGGACCGAGGCCCGATGGACGTGCGCATTTGTCAACAACATGCCCGACCCGGCATTCGCCGCGACGGAACGTCAAATCTCCGGTCTCCTCGACGTCGGAGCCGGCGCCGAGACCGTTGAGCTTCGCCGGTACACCATGAAGGGAGTGCCGCGAGGGGACCGCACGGCGCCGCTGATTGCCGATGGCTACTCGGACCTGGGTGATCTCGAGGAGCACCCGCGACCCGACCTGCTCATCGTCACCGGCTCAGAGCCTCTGGCGTCCACGCTGGCGGATGAGCCGTACTGGGCCGACCTTGTCTGGCTGCTCTCGTGGGCCCAGGAGCGCGTGGCGTCGATGCTGCTTTCGTGCTTGACCGCCCATGCCGCGCTCGCGGTGTTCGACGGGCTGGCTCGCACCAGGCTACCGGCGAAGTGCACCGGCGTATTCGCCCAGGAAGTCGCCCGCGAGCACCGGTTGGCCGCCGGACTCGGCCCGGATGTGGTGCTGCCGCACTCGCGGTTCAACACGGTGGACAGCGAAGCGGTCCGGTCGGCCGGTTACAACTTGGTCCTGCACTCCCAGAGGAGCGATTGGAGCGTGGCGGCTAAAGCGGCCGGTGGCGCTGAGGTAGTCCTCGTGCAGAGCCATCCGGAGTACGGGCCGCCCAGCCTGTTGCTCGAGTACCAGCGGGACGTCAGGCGGTATGTGTGCGGCGAGCGAGACGACCTGCCCTGCCTGCCGCAGCACTGCGTTACGGGCGCCGACTGGAGCGCGGTGCAACAGTTGCAAGCCCGGATCGAGGTCGGCGAGCGTAGCCGGGCGCTGCTCGAGTCTTTTCCGTTCGCTGAGGCGGTCGCCCGAGCCAGCTGGCAGTGGCGCGAGGTCGCCATCCGGCTCTACGCCAACTGGTTGGCGGGGGTCCCCAACAGGAGTTAACAGACAACATGCACGACGAGACGATCGCTATCCATGGCGGGTACGACGGCGACTCCACCCGGGCGGTGGCAGTTCCGATTTACCAGACCGTGGCCCACGACTTCATCGACGCCGAGCACGCCGGTGCGGTGTTCGACCTCGAGGTGCCGGGGTTCCATTACAACCGAATTAACAACCCCACCAACGACGTCCTCGAACGGCGCCTCGCCGCCCTCGAAGGAGGCACCGCGGCGCTGGCCGTGGCCTCGGGTATGGCCGCGGTGAGCTACTCCATCATGAACGTGGCCCGCACTGGATCCAACCTGATCGTCGCCCCCCAGCTGTACGGGGCCACTTTCACCTACTTCGCTCACGTCCTGCCCACGTTCGGCATCCAGGCCCGCTTCGCTGCCGACGACACCGCAGAGTCGATGAAATCGCTGTTCGACGAGCGGACGTGCGCGGTGTTCTGCGAAACCGTGGGTAACCCCGCCGGCAACGTGGTGGATCTGGAGGCGGTGGCCGCCCTCGCCCACGCCAACGGGGTGCCGTTGATCGCGGACAACACCGTGCCCACCCCGATGATGCTGAAGCCGATCGAGTTCGGGGCGGACGTGGTGGTCCACTCCCTGACGAAGTTTGTGGGCGGCCACGGAACTACTACCGGAGGGGCGATCGTGGACGGGGGCATCTTCCCCTGGACCGAGCACGCCGAGCGCTTTCCCATGTTCAACCAGCCTGAGCCGGCCTTCCACAATGTCGTCTTCGCCCGCGACTTCCCGGAGCGGCCCTTCGTGGTCCGGGCCCGCTCGATCCATCTGCGCAACACCGGAGCGACCCTGGCGCCGATGAACTCTTTCCTGCTCTTGCAGGGTCTGGAGACCATGGCGGTCCGGCTCGAGCGCCACGAGGCCAATGCCCGGGCTATCGCCACGTATCTGGCCGCCGATCCGAGGGTGGAGTGGGTGAGCTACGCCGGTTTCGCCGATCATCCCCACCATCATCTGGTCAAGCGCTATCTCAACGGCCGGGTGCCTTCAATCATCACTTTCGGGGTGGTTGGCGGGTACGAGTCGGCCCTCGGCTTCTTCGACTCGGTACAACTGTTCAAGCGCCTCGTCAACCTGGGGGACGCCAAGTCGCTGGTGAGCCACCCGGCGTCGACCACCCACCGTCAGCTGACCGAAGCCGAACTCCTGGCGGCCAAGATCCGGCCTGAGACCGTTCGTCTGTCCGTCGGTATCGAGCACGTGGACGACCTTATCGACGATATCGATCAGGCCCTGGAGAAGTGCGTCAAGCGATGATGGCCTCGACGCAGGCCTGAGCGTCGAGGACGGCCCGCAGGCGGCTGCGGGGGGACGGAAGGTAGTGGGTGAAGTAGCGCACCCCTTCGGTCAGGACGCCGAGCAGCGACAGGTGCCGCTGAACCCGGCCTTCGACATCGTAGGGGTGGAACCGCTCGCTGAGGGCCACGCTGCCGACTGCGGTGTCGCCGTAGCTCAGCTGAGTCAGGCGCCCCTTGGCGTACAGGCGGCTGAGCAAGGGCGATACCGACCGGGAAAGCGAAGGCAGGTCGAGATGACCCCGGATGACGCCGGTAACCGTGGCTGCTGACATGCGGTCGAGCTGGGTCGAGCGCATGGCAACCCGTCCGTCGCCCACCGGCGTCAGCTCCGGGTTGGGCCCAAACGGGACCCTCACCACGCCTGCCTCCAGCAGGCCGAGCAACTGCTGGGACCGCAGCGGGGGCGGGCCGGCTTCGAGCCGGTTGATCCGCCCGCGGATGTTCGACTGGAAATCGATGTACGACTCCAGCGACAGCCCTCCGTACTCGATGACGGACCGCAGCTGGTCGCGCAGGATTCTTGTTACCTCCTGCGCCGCCTTGACCGGGCTGCCTCCCTCCATCAGGGCCTCATCGAGGTCATCCTCGATCATTTCGTACACCTGAGCCTGATAGTCCTGGCTGGACACGTAGTGGCGCCCGGCACCGGCGAAAACATGGTCGGCGGGGTCGAAACGTCCGTACCGCGGCTCCAGCTCTTCGACCGACTTCTCGAACTGGCCGCTCACCCAACCGCAGCGCAGATGGCTCCGAACGGCCTCGGACTCTTCGGGCCCGCCGCGAAGGAACGCGGAGTGGGAGTAGTAGCGGGACCGCATCTCCCCGAGCAGGAGGGGAAGTAGGTCCCGCCTGAAGTCCACGTGCCGGCGGATCCGTGACCCCCCCGGGTTGGTCAGCTCGGCGAACGACTCCGGGGTGCAGACGACCGGGTCGTACCCGCCGTAAGGATCGGTCCCCTGGGCCGACTTCACGCAGTACGGCACACCCGAGCGTGAATACAAGTAGACGATCGGTTCGCGGCCGCTGCGCTGGTAGCGCATCCTCGGCCCGATCTCCTCGAATGTCCCACCCCGGCCGACCGTGAGCGCCGTAACCAGGTCGAAGGCGACCAGCCCCATGCCCGAGATGGCTATGGGCGCGCCAGGCGCCAGCGACTCATCGAAGTGCTCCACCGGGTAGGGACGCAGGTACCGGAGGCTGGACGTGTCGTCGCCTCCCCCCTCGGAGTTGTAGGTGTGACCCGAGGTCAGGACCACGTGGTCGACGGTGATGATGGCCCCGCTGTCGAGCAGGAGCGCCTCGCGCCCACCGATCTGCTGAGAGATGTCGAGTGCCGCGGCATAGTGGCGGACCACCTCGAGGTTCGGTGGGGCGTCGGCCACGAGCGTGTCGTAGAACCAGGCCAGATACTCGCCCATGAGCCGCCGCGGCAGGTAGTCGGTGGGCAGGATGGGCCTGCCCCCCTCGCCGATCCGGCATTCGTAGCCCACCCAGCGGTAGCCGCGGCGCACCGTCCAGTCGTAGAGGCCGACGGCGTAAGGGGGGCTCTGATCGTCGTCAGGGGACGCGTACAGCGAAAGCTGGCCGCAGGCGTTGTTGAGCACCAGGTAGTCCGGCTGGCCGGTGCTGTAGATCCCACCCCCGAGCTGGCCCGGCTCGATGACGTGGACCCTGATCGACGCGTCGGTCCGCCGAGCCCGGCGTACGGTGCGCTCGAGCACGCAGAGGCCCCACGAACCGAGCCCGACGATGGCGAACTCGATCATCCGACTTCCCGCGACCCGTCGTGGGCCGCCTGGTGGCGGCGCTCGATCGAACAGCTTCGGACATCTCGGCAAGACAACATGGCGCGCAAGTCAGCCCCTCGTCAGTGGTCCCCCTCAGATTACGACGGTAAGCCCCCGACTGGAACGCAACAGGTTGTCAACATTCGCCGATGCCGCCTTATGTCCAAATGGCGGGCGCATGTTGTCGGTCCGTTGGTGAAGCGGTGAGTGTTCATCATTAGGTTACTAGATCGCGCCGTGACGTTGGACTGGACCATCGCAGACGGGCGGCGCTGCGAGCTCAAGGGAGGCCGTGTGCGAACCGACAAACACTCGATGCTATCCGACCCGGTCACGGCCGAGTTGGGCTCGCTGACGGTGCACCGCCTTGGGTTCGGCACGATGCAGCTCACCGGTCCGGGGGTCTGGGGCCCTCCTCGCGATCGCGACGAGGCGGTCCGGGTTCTGCGGGCCGCAGTCGACTTAGGTGTCGATCTGATCGACACCGCGGACGCCTACGGGCCCGATGTGGCGGAAGATCTCATTAAGGAGGCTCTCCACCCTTACCCGGATCACCTGAAGATCGCCACCAAAGCGGGTTTGACCCGTCCCGGTCCCGATGTGTGGGTCGAGTGCGGCCGTCCCGAATACCTTCGCCGGCAGTGCGAGGGAAGTCTCCGTCGTCTCGGGGTCGAGCGCATCGATCTGTTTCAACTCCATCGCGTGGATCCCAAGGTGCCTGCGGGCGACCAGTTCGGCACCCTTGCCGCCCTGCGGGCCGAGGGCAAGGTTGCGGAAGTCGGGCTCTCCGAGGTGACGGTTCAGCAGATCGAAGCGGCCCGTAGGTTCGTTCCGATCGTGAGTGTCCAGAATCATTACAACGTTGCCGATCGCGGGGCCGACAAGGTCGTCGACCACTGCGAGAGCGAGGGCATCGCCTTCATTCCGTGGTTTCCCTTGGCCAGTGGAAAGCTGACCCGCCCGGGCGGACCGGTCGACGAGGTGGCGAGAGATATTGGGGCTTCCGTTCCCCAGGTCTGCTTGGCGTGGCTGCTGCGGCGCTCTCCGATAATGCTTCCGATCCCGGGCACATCATCGGTCAGGCACCTGGAGGAAAACTGCGCGGCGGCCGATATCCACCTGTGCGAGGATCAGTACGAGTCGCTGACCAAGGCCAGGAAGACATTGCGACGCTGGACTCTGCAGGGCTAGTCAGGCCCGCGAGGCGATTTTTTGATAGGGGAAGCATGAAGTCTGATCTGGTAATTCGCGGCGGGACGCTCGTCGACGGGACGGGGCGACCGCCGCGTACTGCCGACGTTGCGGTCCGGGATGACGTCATCGTGGCCGTAGGCCGCGACGTCGGGCAGGGTAGGCGGGAAATCGACGCCACCGGCCTGGTCGTGACCCCGGGCTTCGTGGATCCTCATACTCACTACGACGGCCAGGCGACCTGGGATCCGTTCCTCGCGCCATCGTCCAACCACGGTGTCACGACAGTAGCCATGGGTAACTGCGGCGTCGGCTTCGCTCCCGTGGCACCGGATCGCCACGACTGGCTCATCGCCATGATGGAAGGGGTCGAGGACATCCCGGGAACGGCCCTGCACGAGGGGCTGAAGTGGGATTGGGAGTCCTTCCCGGAGTACCTCGGGGCTCTCGATCGCCAGCCCAGGACGATCGATGTGGGCACCCACTTGCCGCACGCCGCGCTCCGGGCATTCGTCATGGGCGAGCCGGGAGCCGATCCCCAAGTGGCTCCCAACGCCGACGAGATGCAGGAGATGGCGAAGCTGCTCGGGCAGGGCCTGGATCTCGGGGCCGTCGGCGTTTCGACCTCGCGCACTGAGATGCACCGCACCAGCGGGGGCGACAACCTCGGCACCCTGCGGGCGCGCAGCCCCGAGCTGCTGGCTCTGGCGACAGTGCTTCGTGAGCGGGATGCCGGAGTCTTTCAGTTCATATCCGACTGTTACCGGACAACGGACGACGCTTTTGCCCAGTCCGAATTCGACTTGATCTCGGAGTTCGCCCGCACCTGCCGTCGGCCGGTCAGCTATACCGTGCAACAGGACATCGGCGCGCCGGAACGGTGGAGAGATCTCATGGCTCTCGCCGGGTCTCTGAGGGCCGAAGGGCTCGATGTCAAGGCCCAGGTAGCTCCTCGCCCCATCGGCGTCCTGTTTGGTTTGCAGGCGTCGGCCAACGTGTTCACCCCGTCGCGGGCGTACCGCAAGATTGCGGATCTCCCCCTGGCCGAGCGGGTCGAGGCCCTGCGCCAGCCCGAGCTCCGTCGCCGGATCATCGACGGCCACGCTCACCTGACCAGTGGTGCGGACGCGTTTCAGGGTTATCGCTTCTTCGGCCGCTTCGATCAGATGTTCGTGCTCGAGGATCCGGTCAATTACGATTTCGACTCCAGTCGCTCGCTCGCCGCGCTGGCCCGGCGGGCCGGCGTGGATCCCCGCGAGTACGCCTACGACATGCAGCTGGAACGAGGCGGGCGTCAGCTGATCTACAATCCGCTCTTCAATTTTGCTCACGGCAACCTCGACGCGGTGAGGGAGATGATCTCCTCTCCTGTGGCGATGTTCGGGTTGTCCGATGCAGGTGCCCATTGCGGGCAGATCTGCGATGGGAGCATGACAACGACATTCCTCTCGCTGTGGGCCCGGGATCGAGCGGAGGACCGGGGACTGCCGATCGAGTCGGTCATTCATCACATCTCGCGCCGCCCGGCTGAGCATCTGGGCTGGCTGGACCGAGGGGTGGTGGCGCCGGGGTATCTGGCGGATCTCAATATCATCGACCTCGAGGGGCTCGAGTGCCTGCCGCCCGAGATAGTTGTCGATCTGCCGGCCGGGGGCCGGCGTCTACTCCAGACGGCCCGGGGTTACCAGCAGACCATCAAGCGAGGTGTGGTCACTTTTGAGCACGGCGAGCACACGGGATCCCTCCCGGGTGAGCTCGTCCGCGGAACCAGGAAGGGGCCGAAATGAACAACGGGACACTGACATCGACCGCGGACGTTCTGAGCGGGATCCTCGAGCACGCTTCGCAGTCAGGAGAATCTCCGGCTGTCAAGGATCTCGATCGGGAGCTCACCTACGCAGACCTCCGCGACGAAGCAGCCCGGGTCGCCTTCGGCCTGTCCGCCGGCGGCGTGAATCCCGGCGACCGGGTGGCGCTGTTCCTGCCCAACTCCGTCGAATTCGTGGTGGCCGCCCTGGCGAGCATGTGGGTAGGCGCCACATTCGTTCCTCTGGCGGTCTCTGATCCCGACGCCAGGCTGTCTGTGATCCTGGACGATTGTCAGCCGACCATGGTGGTCGTGGCGGGGCAACGCACCGAGGGCCCTCAATGCCTGAACCGCTACCAGTGCAAGGCCTTTGCTGAGTTACTCGGCCCGGACCCGGCCCCCATGCCCGACGGCCGGCCCGACAGCGCGGCCTACGCGATCTACACGTCGGGTACGACGGGCACGCCCAAGGGCGTGCTGATTGGCAACGGGGCGTTCTTGGCTGCCGTCGAAGCGGCCGTTGCCGCCCTCGGTCTGGAATCGGAGACGCGGACTCTGTGCGTGTCGCCTTTCCATTTCGATGGCGGGTTCGGAACCCTGTTCCCGACTCTCTTCTCCGGCGGCGCCGTGGTGATCAGGCCGCGGGAGGCTCTGCTCCACCCACGAACCTTTTTCAACGCGGTGGCGAGGGAGTCGATTACCTACACGGGCTTCTCGCCAACGTATCTGCGCCTCCTGCTGTCGAACCAGTTGGTATCGAGCCTGGCTGGCACGAGCCTCAACATCATCGCCTTGGGCGGCGAGGCCAGTTCGCTGGCCGACATCAAGGCCCTCTGGGAGGCCGCCCCGCAGGTGCAGGTGTTCAATCGGTACGGGCCCACGGAGACCACCATCGCCGTGACCCATATAAAGCTCACGCCCGAGCTGACCTCCGACGGGATTGTACCTATGGGCCGGCCCCACCCGAAGGTCACCTTCCATCTGGTCGACCCCAACAAACGGGTTATCGACGAGCCGAACCAGGTCGGCGAGCTGTACATCGGCGGAGCCCAGCTCATGATGGGCTATTGGGGAGCTCCCCAACTCACCGCCGAAGTCCTCCGGACCGACATCGTGCCGGGGCAGGCCGTGTACCGTACCGGCGACCTCGTGTACCGGGACGTCTCTGGTAACTACGTCTACGTGGACCGCGCCGACCGGGTAGTGAAGCGGAGCGGGGTGCGGATCTCGCTGATCGAGATGGGGGACGCCATGCGGCAACTGGCCGGGGTCTCGGGGGCGGCGTGCATCATTTTCGACGACGGTGGCCAGATTGGAATCGCGGCCTTCGTGGTACCGTCCGGGCCGGTCTCCGTGCTGGAATTGCATCGGGCGGCCCGGCAGCGGCTTCCGGACAACATGCTTCCCGATCGCATCGAGATCGTCGACAGCCTCCCCCTCACCCCTTCGAGCAAGCTCGATGACCGGCGTCTCCTGGCCGGTGCCGGCCTGCGGGAGAGCCGGCCGGTCGCCGTGCCGGCAGCCTCGGCCGCGGCTGGACAGTAGACACAGCCGCTCCGCCCCGGTGCGGGGCGCTTCCCCCGCAACTCCCCAGCGGTCTATTCCGCCTCGATCGCCGAACCGTTGCCCGAGGCTGTCGCCTCCGTCGCGGGCTCGGCTTTGGTCCTTCGGGCCCAGGCCACGCGGAGCATATAGATCATCGCCGAGCCGGCGAACAGCACAGCGGTGACGAGCAGCCAGTGCTCGAGGTACGGAAACTCTGAGACGCCGGACACCGCGGCGTAATAGGAGTGGGACAGCTGGAGGACCAATGGGAAGGAAATGATGAGAAGAGTCCCGGCGATCACCGCCGGGACCCTGAGGTGATTGATCCATGGGACCTGCGGGCGTGGACGCGGTCCCTTGCGGCGGGAGAAACGTTGGGCAACCAGATCCGCCCACGTGTAGAGCGGCCATCCGAACACATCATGAGCCACCAGGGCGGCGGCGAATAGCACGACGATCTGGACCAGGCCGGTTTGGTCCCGCATGCGGGTCAAGGCATACGCGGCCACGGCAAAGCAGGCCAGCATCAAGAGCAGGTGCACCGGATGGGCGCCGTAGCGCCGGCGAACCCACCTCACGCCGCTTGCTCCCCCGCATTCCCGCTTGTGACGCACCCGGCCGTTCGAGCCTCGGGGATGAGCCCGGCCGCCGCGCTTCCGCCCGCCTCGAACGAGATGCGCCGCATCCACTTTCGGTTGGTACTTCCGGGGCTGGAGGGAATCATGATCCGGGCGGGATATCCGTGATCGAGGGAGAGGTCTGCACCGTTGACCTTCAGGGCCAGCATAGATTGGCTGGCGCCGACCTGGGATCCGGAAAGAATCCCGGACGCGTTGTCAAGTGCGTCGACTGTGGCGGTGACGGGCCGCTCCACCCCGGCCAGGGCCGCCAGGTCGGACAACCGCACACCCGTCCAGCGCTGCACCGTCGACCAACCCTCGGTGCAGGCGATCGGCAAGGTCTCGGTGATCTGGGGCATGGCGAGCAACTGGTCCCGGCTGAGTGCCACCGTCCGGGCCCCGAGCAGCTCCAATCTCCAGGCGGCGCCGGTCTCGGCGGGATCGACCCCGGCCGCCTCCGCGGTGTGGTTGACCGGGAACTGGTTTACCCCGGTGCCAGGAGAGGCGTAACGGTTGCCGAACCAGGCGATCCGGCGCAAGGGCCCGCCGACCGTCTCGCCGGCGGTGAAGGCCAGGACCGCGAGAGACGCTCCTCCTACCAGGGCCAGGGCTCCCCGGCGGGACATGGTGGGTTCGGCCGGGTCGATGGCTACCAGCGGATCATCGGCGTAGGGCTCAGACCGGGTATCAGCCACACCGGTGCGGAGTTCGCTACGAAGACGGCGCGACCGCAGGGCCCGCACCATCTTCGGGAACTTGAGGGCGACATGGACGGCGAAGGCCGCCGCGAATATCCAGGCGCCGTAGAAGTGGCCGGTGTAAAACGCCCCGTAATGGTCGACGTAGCCGATGTTCAGAATGCCAGTGAGCATCTCGAACGCCACTCCGCCCACCATCATCAAGATGGTGATCCGCTCGAGCAGCCGAGCCAGCGTCCTGAAGGGAGGCCACTCGAACAGCCGGGGCATGACCGACCACAGCTTGGCGAGAACGACAGGGACCAGGGCCAGCCCAAGGATCACATGCACGCCCTGGATCAATCGATACAGCCAGACTGGTTCGGTGAACCAATCGAAAAGGTAGAACCCGAACAGTCCGTGAGCGGGGTTCGGGTCGTTGCCGAGCTTGGGGTTGTACGCCGCATACGAAAGGAGCCCGGTCACGAACTCCACGGGTATCCCGACAAGTAGCACCAAGCCGAAAACCGAAGTGAGCCACGGTCCTCGAATCGGGCTGCGCCAGCGACGCCGAACGTCATTCATCAGCGACGCGCCGGAGCGCTCAAGAACAGATATCGGCGCCGGACTTCGGCGGACCGGCACGAGGAGCACCGCGCCTGGTGACGGTCGTCGGCGAAGCACTCGGATGGGTACATATCCTGGTTGACGACGGTTGGACCTGCGTCGGGACAGCTCCTGCCATGCACCTGCCGGCGGCCTCGGTCGCTGCGGACCCGCCATCCGCGGAATCGCTGCGCTGATTGGGAGCCGACGGCCTGGCCGTCACCAGAGCAGGATGGCCACGCCCGGGAATAGACCGGTCGGTGCGGGACGGGCGCGCCCTGCCATCCCGTCAGGCCGTAACATGCCATCGTCCGGCCCCCCGGACTGCGATCAAGAGGTCTTCCAGCGGTGGTGAGTGAGAACATACAGGTGAGGGTCGGCACGGATGTGCAGGCGATCGATGAGGTTGCCGACAGCATCGCCCGCTTTGGTGAGAGCTACGTGAGAAGGTTCTACACCGACCATGAGGTGGAGTCCTCGGGCGGCACCGGAGTTGGTGCCGCGGCCCGGCTGGCCGCTCGTTTCGCGGCCAAGGAAGCCACGGTCAAAGCGTTGCGCATGACCGAGGAGTTCTCCGGGTGGAAGGAGATCGAGGTACGGCGCCAGCCCGGCGGCTGGTGCGAGATCGCGCTGCACGGCGAGGCCCGGCGGCTGGCCGAGGTCTCGGGTGTCCGGCAACTGGCGCTCAGCATGAGCCATGGCGCCGGGATTGCGACAGCAACGGTTGTGGGGTTGTTCGACCCGTCGTCCGTTCCGGACCCAATGCCTGGATCAGGCGATGGCCTCCTCGGATAGAAGCATGTCGACGGTATCGCGGATCGAGGCGAGAGTCTGAAACGTGCTCCGGCGCAGCAGGCGCTCCGGGAACTCGATGTCGAAGGCATCCTCGAGCGCCAGCATCACATTGACGTTGGCGTGCGAAGTCATGCCAGAGTCGAACAGGTCGTCTTCATCCGACAGCGTGCTCACGTCCACCGCCAGCTTTCCGTTGTCTGCCACGATCTGGCGGATCTCATATAGCAGGTTGTCGCTCACAGAAACCTTCTCCCTTTCGGATGTCGGGGTTACACCGGGGGGCGGCCTGCCCCCGCGGTGACATCGAACAGCTCACGGGAAAGAGAGCCCGGGGCACCCCCTGATACGCGACTGCCGGTTTTCGGCCCGAGTATGGGGTCATTGCCGGCCTTCTGGCTGCTCGGCTCAGCCGATCCGAGCGGGCAGGCCGGCCTCGAAGCGCTCCCCCACATGGCTGAGGGTGGCCTTGGTCACCTCGGCCCGGTCCACCGGGCGACGGAGGGCGTGATCGAGATCAGGCATCAACTCCAGGCGTAGGCGTCGCTCCGAGGCCGCGCCGGACCCGAGCAGCTCGGGCGCATTGGCGAACGGGCGCATCTCCTCGGGGCCGCAGACGAGGAGCACATCCGTCCCGGTGCGGGCCAGGTCCGCCAGGTGGGTGGCCGGGCCGCTGCGGGTTCCGCCGGGCCGGCTGGCCTGGCGCCAGGCGATAGCCCGGAACGGGCGGCCAAGCTGGTGGATGGCGCCCCGGCCCATGCGGCGAGCCTTCAAGGTGGCATCCGGGAAGCGGCGGCCCGCCCATCGGAGGCCGGGGATCTTCTCTTCCAGCCAACGGATCGACACCACCTTGCCGCTGATGGAGCTGGCCGTGCTCTCCCGGACGTTGAAACGGCGGCCGGGGTGAGCCGGACCGCCTCGCAGCGTCTCGGGCGGAGGGAACCGTACTGTCGGGTTTACGCCCAACAGCCCCCGGGGGGAGAGCACCTGTGCCGCTTCGAGCGCGTGGTAGCCGCTCGCGCACACCCCGGCCAGCACGACGTTCGATGGGTCGTCGGGTGACAACGCCCGGGCCGCGGCGACCACATCTTCGACCGCGGAATACGCGTAGACCTCCTCGTAGCCCACGGGCCCACCCGGACTGTCGCCTACCCCTCCGAGGTCGAGCCGCACGCTTTGAAAGCCGAGAGCGGCCAGGCGTCGGCCGAGCTCGACCCAGAGGCGCCCAGGTCCGATGCGGTGCTCGTTGGCCACGCTGACCAGAATGAACGTGGGGCCGGAAGCGCCCCCCTTGGGCTCGCTCTTGATCCCGAAGAGATGGGCCGGGCCGAGCCGAACTGCCTTCTCCACGACCGCCGGGACGCTCGCCCCCTCTGTGCCATCGGGCGAGGCCGCGGCCCAGGCGGCTACCACGACCTCGGCCGCCTCCGGGAGGCGAACCGGATAGCTCGCTGACGGGGTGGCGCCGTCGAGCCACCCGACGATCGACTCGACCGCGGCGGCCGGTACTACCTGGAAGGGAGTGGCCGCCTCGAGCAGCTCCTCCTGCCCGGCCACGGTCTGGTGCTCGGCCTTCGGGAGGAGGTGGGGATCGGCGAGCTTCCGGTCCGCCGGCCGGTCCTCGCGGCCCAGCACCAGGACCCGGTCGGCCCGGCCGGCCGACCCCTGGGCGAGCTCGATCGTCGGCAGCTCCCGGAGGATCTCCTGGGCGATGTACAAGGCGGCCGCATCCTCGGGCGTGTCGCCGGCGGTCGGGACGCCGAGGCCGAGCACGCGCTGCTGGCGGACGAAGGCCCGTCCCGTTGGGCACGGGTCCCACATGACGACGTTGCCGACGGGCTCGGCCGCGGCCGCGAGGGCGGCGAGCAGCCCGCCCATCCGCATGCCGACCAGGCTCACGTGTCCTACCCCGAGGCGGCGCACGTAGTCGATGGCGTGGTGGACATCCTCCAGCAATCCGGGAGACGGCTCGTCTACGGCCGGCCGGTCGAACGAGTCGCCGGTCGAGCGGTAGTCGAAGCGCAGGGTGAGCAAGCCGTTCTCGGCCAGACGGCGCGCCAACCGGGCGAACGTGGTGTACGAGCTCGTGTGCTCACGGCCCAGCGGGTAGCACAGCACGACGCCGCCTCGTACCTTCTCGGCCCAGGCGTCGACGAGTCCGAATATCGGCGCGTCCTCGGGGCCAAACCACACCGCCCTCGGGTCCCGATCCATGACCTCCCTTTCTACGCGCACTCCCGCGCTCCTCCCTCGCCTCAACTTGGCCTGCCTAATTGGAGAGGTAAGGGGAAGGGAAAATACGTGTTCTCGCGGCAACAGTTGTCCCGGCCGCTTCGGCCACGCTGAGCCCGAACTAATTAGCGCAAAACGTATCTCCCACCGGCCTGCGCTCTCATCACCTGTGTTGCGTTCCACGATCCACGGAGGCGAGATGAAAGTCGCAGTGTTCGGGCTTGGCTATGTAGGTGCGGTCACCTCGGCCTGCCTGGCCGCGGAAGGCCACGACGTCTGGGGAGTTGACGTCGACCACACGAAGGTGAAGATGATCGCCGAGGGGCGCAGCCCCGTGGCCGAGCCCGGCCTGACCGAGCTCATAAGCCAGGTCGTGGCGAACGGGCAGCTTCACGCCACCACCAACCCGATCCAGGCCCTGGTCCGGGCCGACGTGTCGCTTCTGTGCGTGGGCACGCCCTCGACTCCGGAGGGTCGAACCAACCTCACCTACGTGTACCGCGTGGTCGAGGATCTGGTCGAGGCCTTGCGCGAGGTCGAACCGCCGGCGTCGAGGTTCCACACCATCGTCATGCGCAGCACCGTCCCGCCCGGCACGGTCGAGGACGTGGGCGAGATCATCCGTGTCGCGCTCGATGGGAACGGGCCGGAAACGGGAATGGCGATGTGCCCGGAGTTCCTCAGGGAGAGCACCGGCATCTCCGACTTCTACTCGCCGCCGTTCACCGTTATCGGCTCCACCGACCAGGACGTGGTCGAAATGGTGAGCCAGCTGTTCGGCTTTCTCGACGCGCCGCTCAAGGTCGTCGACACCCGCACGGCGGAGGCCCTCAAATACGCCTGCAACGCGTTTCACGCGGCCAAGGTGTCATTTGCCAACGAGCTCGGCCGGGTCTTCAGTCGGGTCGGGGTCGACAGCCGTGAGGTCATGGAGCTGTTCTGCGAGGACCGCCAGCTCAACATTTCGCCTCGCTATCTCCGTCCGGGCTTCGCCTTCGGCGGGTCGTGCCTGCCCAAGGACCTGAGGTCTCTTCTGCACATGGCTCGTATCGAGAGCATCGACCTGCCCATGCTCGCCGGGACCATCGCGACCAATCAGCTGTGCATCTCTGAGGTCATCGATCGGATCGTGAGCGGATCCGGGCGGACGGTGGCGCTGCTCGGCCTCAGCTTCAAGGCCCAGAGCGACGACCTTCGCGACAGCCCGTACGTTGAACTGGCGGAGACGCTGCTCGGCAAGGGATACGACGTCAGGATCTACGATCCGATCGTCAATCCCTCCGCCCTGATCGGCTCGAACCGGCAGTACGTCGATTCGAGGCTTCCCCATCTGGGCCGGATTCTGCAGGAGAGCGCGGCTCAGGCCCTTGACGGCGCTGACGTCGCGGTCGCCTCTTTTTCCTCACCTGAGCTGGCCGATGCCCTCCTCGCGGCCGGGCCATCGCGCCTCATCGACCTGGATGGGCGGTTGGGGTCGGACGTCGAGGCCATGGCCGGGTACGAGGGGATCTGCTGGTGACATCGATCGTCCAGGCCGAGGGCAACCCCCCTCAGGCCGATAGCCGGGCTCCCAGGGGCCGCGTGCTGATCATCGTGCAGAACCTGCCTGTGCCGTTCGACCGTCGGGTCTGGCTCGAGTGCCAGAGCCTCACCGCGGCCGGTTACGAGGTGGCGGTGGTGTGCCCCAAGGGTCCCGGCGATCCCGGTTACCAGCTCATCGACGGGGTCCAGATCTACAAGTACCGGCCGTACAGCCCGGGAGGGTCGAAGGCTTCCTTCGTGGCCGAGTACCTTTACTCGTTCGCCTCCACCCTGCGGCTGACCATTAAGGCGGCTCGAAGCGGCCGATTCGCCGCCATCCAGACGTGCAACCCGCCGGATATCTTCTGGCCCATCGGGCTGCTGTTCCGGCTGGTCCACGGCTCCCGGTTCGTGTTCGACCATCACGATCTGTGCCCGGAGCTGTACGAGTCGCGCTTTCCCACCGGGTCCCGCGCCGTCCACAAGGCCCTGCGCCTGCTGGAGCGGGCCACCGTGCGGTCCGCCGATCGGGTCATTTCCACCAACGAGTCGTACCGATCCATCGCGGTGAATCGCGACGGAGCCGCTCCCGAGCACGTCACCGTGGTGAGGACTGGTCCCGACCCGAACCGGCTGAAGCGGGTCGAGCCTGACCCCAGCCTGCGGCGGGGCCGGAACCACCTGGTTGCCTACATAGGCGTGATGGGGCCTCAAGACGGGGTGGACCTGGTGCTGCACGCCGCCGATGTGATCGTCAAAAAGATGCATCGCGACGACATCGCCTTTACCCTGATCGGTGCCGGCGACTGCTTCGACGAACTGCTGGCCCTGCGCCACGAGCTCGGTCTGGAGGATGTCGTCCACTTCACCGGCCGGGTGCCCGATGAGACGGTGGCCGCAATACTCTCCACCGCCGACGTGGGCATCTCGCCCGACCCCAAGAACCCCCTCAACGACGTCTCCACCATGAACAAGACCATGGAGTACATGGCTTTCGGGGTGCCCGTCGTGGCGTTCGACCTGCGCGAGACCCGGGTGTCGGCAGCCGACGCCGCGGTCTATGCCAAGCCCAACGAGGTGGACGAGCTGGCTCGCCTGATAGTGCAGCTGGTCGACGACGAGTCGCGGCGCACCGCCATGGGCGCCGCCGGCCGGGCGCGAGTCCTGGATGAGCTGGCGTGGAGCCATCAGGCTCCTCGTTACGTGCGGGTGTACGACCAGTTGGTTCAGCCCGAGCTCGGGCCGGTCCCCGCTACGGTAGGGGGCTGAACATGTGCGGAATAGCAGGTACCTATCAGCAGGTCGACGGTGAGTCCGCCGCTCGCCTGATGGGCGAGCGCCTCGCCCATCGGGGCCCGGACGACGCCGGCCTGTGGTCGTTTGTGCAGGGTCAGGTAAGCGTTCATCTGGCCCATCGTCGGCTGTCCATCATCGATCTGAGCCACGGCCACCAGCCGTTCGTCAAGCGGGGCCTGGCTCTCTGCTACAACGGCGAGCTGTACAACTTCAGGGAGCTGCGGGCCGAGCTCATCTCACGCGGCGCCACTTTCGAGACGTCGTGTGATACCGAGGTAGTCCTGGAAGCCTGGCGCCAGTGGGGCCCGGGATGCCTGCGGAAGTTCCGGGGGATGTTCGCCTTCGGGATCTTCGACCAGACGACCGGCTCGCTGTTCCTCGCCCGGGATCATCTCGGGATCAAGCCGCTGCACTACCTGCCGCGCAAGGACGGCGTAGTGTTCGCATCGGAGCTCAAGGCGCTGATCGCGGCATTCGGTAACGAGCTTCATCTCGACTCGGGCGCCCTCGTGGCCTCCATGCTTTACTACTGGGTTCCGGACCGGATGTGCTCGGTCCTCGAGGTGGAAAAACTGCAGCCGGGAACGTGGATCGAGTTCCGCCCGGACGGGACCTCCCAGACGGGTACGTACTGGGACGCCGCCGAGGTGGCGGCGGCCGCGGCGGCCGGACCCCCGGTCGATCTGCGGGAGGTCATCGAGGCGTCCATCTCCGCCCATATGGTCGCTGACGTCCCGGTGTCGAGCCTTCTCTCGGGCGGCCTGGACTCGAGCATCATCACCGTTCTGGCCAAGAGGTCCCTCGCAGATATCGACGCCTACACGATCACGTTCCGGCCTGAGGACAACCGGCTGGAGGCCATGCCCGACGACGCGGTCTATGCCCGCAAGGTGGCCGATCGTTACGGGATCAAGCTGCACGAGATCCAGATCGCGCCCAACATCGTCGACATGCTGCCTCGCATGGTGGGCATACTCGACGAGCCCATCGGCGACCCGGCAGCGATCAACACCCTTCTCATGTGCGAGGCGGCCCGCGACGCCGGAGTCAAAGTGCTCCTATCGGGCATGGGCGCCGACGAGATGTTCGGTGGGTACCGCAAGCACCTGGCCTGCGTCATGGCCAACCGGTACCAGCAGTTGCCGTCCCCGCTGCTGAGAGCGACCGAGGCGGCTGTCGGCCGGCTGCCGCTCACGGTCCGCGGCCGGGGCGTCAGGTACTCCCGCTGGGCCAAACGCTTCCTGACGTTCTCGCAGCTGCCCGAGGAGGCGGCCTTCCGCCGCAGCTACAGCCTGTACGACCCGTCGGAGCTGGCCGCCCTGGTGAGCCCCGAGCTCGGGCCCGACGTCGACGACGTCATGGGGGAGCACGTGGAGCTGTACTGCGACAGCTACACCGACGATCACGTCAATCGCATGTGCCTGGCGGACTCCCGCCACTTCCTGCCCGGGCTCAACCTCACCTACGTCGACCGGGCGAGTATGGCGGCGTCGACGGAGGTCCGGGTCCCGTTCGTGGACCCGGTGGTGTTCCGGGCCGCCTTTTCGCTGACCGGCGACCAGAAGGTCAAAGGGCGCAAGGGAAAGGTCGCACTGAAGGAAGCGGCCGAGGCCTGGCTGCCAAAGGAGATCGTACACCGGCCGAAGGCGTCGTTTTCCGCCCCCCTGCGGGCCTGGATCGCCCACGATCTCCGCGATGTGGTCGACGAGGTCGTGCTCAATGGCGAGCTCGTCAACTCGGGATTCCTGCGTCGCGAGGCCGTACAGAACCTGGTGGACGAGGACCGCAACGGGCGGGAGGACCGCTCCAAGCAGATCTGGCAGCTGCTCACCCTCGACCTCTGGTACCGCCAGGCTCGCAGCAACGGCGTGTCCCTTTAAAGCGCCAGATCTCTTTACCCCGACAACAGGATTGGACGAATGAAGCAGGTTGCGCAGAACTACCGCTCGGGTGAGCTGGCCGTGGTTGACGTACCGCCGCCGATGTGTGCCCCCGGCGGGGTGCTCGTCAGGACGCTGTGCTCGTTGATCTCGACCGGCACCGAGCTGATGAAGGTCAACGAGTCGAAAATGTCGCTGGTGGGCATGGCCAAGGCCCGACCCGACCAGGTCAAAAAGATGCTCGACACGGTCGCCCAGCAGGGGCCGGTCAGCGCCTACAAGAAGGCCATGAACCGGCTCGACTCCTATACGCCGCTCGGTTACTCCCTCGCCGGCGTGGTCGTGGAAGTCGGGCGGGGAGCGGAGGAGTTCAGCCCGGGCCAGATAGTCGCCTGCGCCGGCAACGAGTTCGCCTTTCACGCCGAGCTCAACTGGGTCCCGGTCAATCTGTGCGTTCCCGTGCCTGACGGGGTGGACCCCCGGCTGGCTGCGTTCGCCACCGTCGGAGCCATCGCCATGCAAGGTGTGCGCCAGGGCGCGCCCCAGCTCGGTGACACGGCCTGTGTCATCGGCCTCGGCCTGGTGGGCCAGCTCGTGGTGCAGCTCCTCGTGGCGGCCGGAGTGCGGGTCGTGGGCCTGGATACCGTGGCCGACCGGTGCCGGCTGGCAGAGAAAGCCGGCGCCCTGCTGTGCGCCGGGCCCGATCCCGACGGGGTCGCGGCGGTAGAGGCAACCCTGGCCGCGGCGTCGGGTGGATTGGGCGCAGACCGCGTCTTCCTGGCCGCCGGCGGCCCGTCGAACGGCCCCGTCGAGGTGGCAGCCCGGCTGGCCCGCGACCGGGCGACGGTCGTCGACATCGGGAAGTGTCATCTCGATCTGCCCTGGAACGACTACTACGAGAAAGAGCTCGACGTCCGGTTCTCCCGTTCCTACGGTCCGGGGCGGTACGACCCCCGCTACGAGGTGGAGGGCATCGACTACCCCGCCGGTTACGTGCGCTGGACCGAGCGCCGCAACCTGGCCTGCTTTATCGACCTGATCGCCAAGGGCGACGTGGACCCCGAGCCTCTCGTATCGGGTGTCTACCCGGTGACCGACGCCGTCGACGTCTACGAAAAGCTCAGCACGGGTGCCCTGCAAGGGGTCGGCTTCCTATTCGAGTATCCCGAAACCGAGGCGACAGCGACAACGGCGGCGCGAGCCGCCGCGGCCGGAGGTCCGGTCGCCAAACCGGTAGCCGCTTTGCCGGCGCGCAGTGGGCGCCGGGCGGCTTCCGTTGCCGGCCCGGTGGTACGGCTCGGCTTCATCGGTGCCGGCAACTACGCGTCCTCGATGCTCCTGCCCCACCTGGCCAATCGGGCCGACGTTCGTCTGGCTCACGTCGCGACCAATCGATCACTGTCGGCCCTGAACGCGCAGAAGAAATTCTCTTTCGACACGGCCGCCACTGACGCTGAAGCCGTGCTCGCCGACGATTCCCTCGACGCCGTCTTCATCGTCACCCGCCACAGCTCCCACGCCGCGTTGGCGTGCCGGGCGCTGGAGGCCGGCAAAGCGGTGTTTGTCGAGAAGCCGATGGCGCTGACCGCGGACGAGGTCGATGAGATCATCGCCACGGTCGACGCGACCGGAAACGATCGGCTGATGGTGGGATTCAACCGCCGGTTCTCTCCGATGCTCACCGAGATGCGCTCCCGGTTCGGCCGGCCGCACGGGCTCACCATCGCCCGCTACCTCATCAACGCCGGTTCGCTCGGCGGTGGCAGCTGGTACGCCAACGCCGCGGTAGAGGGCAGCCGGTTCGCCGGGGAGGGAGGCCACTTCATCGACACCGCCAGCTGGTGGATAGGGTCCGACCCGGTCGAGGTAACCGCGGTCAAGGCCGGCGGTCCCGACGACCTGCAAGTGACCGTCCGCTACCAGGACGGGTCGCTCGCGACCGTCACCTATGTCACCAACGGGCATGCCAGATTCCCCAAGGAAACGTTCGAGGCATCCAGCGGAGGCCGCAGCGCCCGCCTCGACAACTTCAAGCGGGCCACCGTGTGGGGTGGCCGCCGGCGCCGGACCAGCCGGGCCATCGGCGCCCCGGACAAAGGCCAGAAGGTTGAGATCGAGGCGTTCCTGCAGGCGGTTCGGACCGGCGGTCCGATGCCGATAGAGCTGTCCTCCCTGGTCGCCACGACCCGGGCCACCATCGCTGCGGGGGCCAGTCTGGCTTCAGCCGCGGCCGAGCCGGTTTGAGTCGCCGTTCGCTCAAGTGGTACCTCCGGCGGCTCGGCCGGATGTCCGCCTCGGAGATGGGTTGGCGGGCGGTCGATGTGGCGCGCCGCCAGACGTGGTCGCGGAATCAGATCGCACCCGGCTCGGTGTTTTCCACCCCGCCGTTGCTTCGATCTGCAACCGGCCCGGGTGGGTCGCCTCGCCGGTTCGACGCTCTGTTGCCGGCCGGGACGGTCGCCCGGGTGCCAGCCCATGCCGCCGCTCCGGTCATAGCTGCGGCTTCGGACATCCTGGCGGGGGAGTGGTCCATTCTCGGTGTACCCCGCGAGGACATCGCTTCCCCGGACTGGTTCTTCGACCCGGTTACATCGATCAAGGCGCCCCAGGCGGAGTACTGCTTCCGTATCGATCACCGCCGTGAGGAAGTGACGGGCAACGTCAAGCAGGTGTGGGAGCTGTCCCGGATGCACCACATCACGGTGCTGGCCGCGGCCTATGCCCTCTCGGGAGACGCCTCTTACGCCGAGGCGGCGGCCGATCAGCTCGAGTCCTGGTGGGCGGCCAACCCTTTTCTGTCCGGGATCAACTGGACGAGCGGGATCGAGCTCGGGGTGCGGCTAATCGCATGGGTCTGGACCCGCCGGCTGCTGGAGGGGTGGCCCGGCGCGGCCGCGCTATTCGAGGGCAACGACCAGGCTTTGAGCCAGATCTGGTGGCACCAGCGTTACCTGGCCGCGTTTCAAAGCCGCGGCTCGTCGTCCAATAACCACGTCGTCGCCGAGGCCGCCGGCCAGCTGACGGCGGCGCTCGCCTTTCCGTGGTTTGCCGAGAGCACCCGCTGGCAGGCCAGGGCGGCCCGTCTGCTCGAGCGGGAGCTCGCCCACAACACCTTCTCCAGCGGAATCAATCGGGAGCTGGCGTCCGACTACCACGGTTTCGTCGCCGAGCTCGGACTGGTGGCGGCGGTCGAAGCTGACCGGGCCGGCCGGCCGCTCGACGACTCGACGTGGTGGATCCTCACCCGGATGCTCGACGCCGGCGCCGCGACACTCGACGAATCGCTGCGTGCACCGCGTCAAAACGATGGGGACGACGGGCGGGGCCTCCTGCTCGCCCCACCCGAGGCCAACCGCTGGGCCACGTTGCTTTCCGTCGGGCGGGAGCTGGTTGGGGCGCCGAACTGGTGGCCTGAGTGCTCGCCCGACGCCGCGAGCATGCTGCTATCGGCCATGGGCCGACAGCGCGTGATGGGGGGGCGCCCCGATGGCGGTAGAGGCTACGCGTTTGCCGGTGGCGGGTCGCCCGAGGGGCCGGCCGCTGGGGGGTCTGTCGGGACTTCCGCTTCGGCGGCTCCGGTTTCGGCGACCGTTGATGCGTCGGTTTCGGCGTCTGCCGCCGCTCCGGGTTCGCCGGCTTTGGCGCCCCCGCTGTCGGCGGGCCCGACTGCAGCGTCGGTTTCGGCACCCGTCCCGGCGGCCATGGCCGGTTTGGCGCCGGCGATCCCTTCCGCCATCGATGGACCGCGGCCCGCCACCCGACCATCTCACTTCGATGACGCCGGCCTGGCCATCCTGCGCACACCCAGCTCGGACGGCCCCGAGATCTGGTGCCGCTGCGACGGCGGACCCCACGGGTTCCTTTCGATCGCGGCCCACGCCCACGCCGATGCCCTCTCGGTGGAGCTCCGCCACGGAGGTGTCGACATCCTGGCCGACCCCGGGACGTACTGCTATCACGGCGAGCCTCGCTGGCGCTCGTATTTCCGATCGACCATTGGACACAACACGCTCGAGCTCGCCGGCCGCGATCAGTCAACCTCCGGCGGTCCCTTCCTTTGGACCCGGCGAGCCACGACCCGCGTGCTGCAGTCGGTCACCGATTACCCTGACTCAAGAGTGGCCGGAGGATGGCGCAATGGGGCAGACGCTGAGGTCTTGACCTGGTCCGCCGAGCATGACGGCTACGCCGTTCTCGAATCGCCGGCCAGCCATCGCCGCACCGTACGGTTGCGCCGGTGGAAGCGGTCGGTAGAGATCGTCGACCGGGTCGAGAGCTCGGCCCAGCATCCGTTCCGCCTGGCCTTCCATCTCGGGGCCGAGGTAACCGTCGATCTGGACGGCCACACGGCCGGCCTGGCGTGGTCAAACGGCTCTCGATCGGGTTCGACCGCAGTGCTCGAACTGCCTTCGGCTGCCACCTGGAAGATCTATAGCGGCTCGGATGAACCGGTACTCGGCTGGTACTCACGCCATTTCGGGGAGAAAGAGCCTTCGAGCACGCTGGTCGGCTCGGGCGTCACATCCGCCGGGCGATTTGAGCTGGTGACGACTGTGCAGTTCGATTCCTGAATCGGCCGGTCAGGGTGTGTGAGCGCGCTTCGTGGGGTGCCCGGCCAAGTGGCTGACGATTCGAAATTTCTCGGCGCAGCCTCGATTCCTCGGCTTGCCCAGTTATCCCCACATCGGGCTGCCCCTTCTGGTTTTACCCCTCGTCGTCGTTCGCGACCGACGACCAAGGACCGACCACTATTATGGAAGTCATGGGGCAAGTCGGGCATTTCTTAGTTGTCGTCTGGGATGGAGGAGGCAACGTGATGCCGGCCGCCGGCCTGACCGCCGCTCTCGTGGATCACGGCCACGACGTGAGAGTGATCGGACCAGCCGAGCTCCAGACCCGATTCGAACGGGCCGGAGCCAGATTCCGGCCCTTCAAGCGGGCACAGGCGCCCGAGTTGAATGAGGGGGAGGTCCCCGAGGACAACCTGCTCGGATGGACGCGTTTCATCTCGGGGAGGCGTCTGGCGGACGACGTCTTGGAGGAGCTGAGATCGGAGCCGACCGACCTGGCGGTGGTCGATGCGTTCCTCTCTGCGGGATTGGCGGCGGCGGAGAAGGCGGGGGTGCCGGCTGTGCCGTTGGTCCACGTACTCTATAAGCCATGTGTAGAAGGGCCCCGCGCCACCCAGTGGGACTCGACCCGCTCCATGGTGGAGATCACACGACAGCGGCTGAACATCCCCAACATCGATCCTGCTGCCCCCGTGATGGCCGGACTCTGGTCACGCTGCCCGATCGTATTGGCATGCGCCCCGGAGCCATTCGATTTCCCCTCCGACCGCTTGCCGTCGAACGCTCGCTATGTGGGAGCCATCCTCGACGGACCCGCGGCCGCTCCATGGCAACCGGGGGGCGGCGGCCGGGTGCTTGTCAGCTTTAGCACGACTGTGATGCGGCAGCAGGACGTCATACAGCGAACGCTGGACGCGCTGGCTGACGTTGACGTCGAGGTCGTTTGCACGCTAGGAGGGGTTTCGATCGACGGCCTCTCGGCGCCACCCAACGCGTCGATCTCCGATTGGATACCACACCGCGAACTTCTACCCTGCACTGACGTAGTGGTGACTCATGCCGGCCTGAGTACTGTGATGGCCGCGCTCGCATCAGGCGTCCCCATGTTATGTATGCCGTTGGGGCGGGACCAGCCGCTCAACGCCGAGAGGGTCGCGACGCTCGGGCTCGGCATCGAGCTGTCACCCGCTGCGTCCGCCGACGCCATCCGGGACGCCGTGGAGGTCATCTTGCATAACGAGACATTCAGGCAGCGGGCGAAATCAATGGCGGACGACATCGCCGCGTACGGCAACGGAAGGGTGGCAGTACAAGAGCTGGAATCCTTACTCTGACCGTTCGTAGCTGACGCCACGCTGGGTTCGCTGCACCCAGGCGTCGAAGCGGGAGCGAAAGCCCTGGCAACCAGCGCCCGGCTGCCTCGCTCGGATCAGAGTCGATCGCTGGGGTGATGGAGCGGAGCTGATCGAGCGCAGGTGATGGGGGTGGAGGTGTTCGGTTTCAACCGATCCCGGATTCCTGTCGCAAGACATAGGCCGGCATGAGCGTGGAGGCCCGTCCGCACGGATCCTCCTAGCTATTGGCGCGTTCAACCGGTGAGCGCAATAAGTTCGGCGAACTTCTCTGATGGTGTCATATATCCGAGGACCTTGCGGGGACGGTCGTTGAGGCTCTTCGCGATGCGGGCGAGGTCGTCGGCGCTGTCGAGGGAGAGGTCGGTTCCTTTCGGCAGGTATTGGCGCAGCAGTCCGTTGGTGTTCTCGTTCAGCGGGCGTTGTCAGGGGCTGTGGGGATCGCAGAAGTACGCCGGCATCCCGGTATCGGCAGTGAGCGCGCCACGGCCGGCCATCTCCGGCCCCTGGTCCCAGGCGAGACTGCGCCGAAGGTGTTGACGCAGCCCCCCGACGGCTTTTTGAGGGCGACGGTGACCTTGGTCGCCTCTCGGCCATCGGGTACATGTAGCAAACCACGACGCGGGTGGTGCGCTCCACCAGCGTGGCCACCGCGGAGCGGCCGTCCCGGCCGATGATCAGATCGCCCTCCCAGTGCCCGGCCAGGGTTCGGTCGTCGGCTTCGGCGGGACATTCGGACATCATTTTCATGTTCGGGATGCGGCCGGTGGTGCCCACGCGGCTGCGGGGCCGACGCTGCGCCCGATCCGTTCCCAAGCCGCGGTACAGCTCCCGGCGCAGTCCGCCTCGCCCTGGGGACGAGCAGCGACTAGTAGATGGTCTCGCGGCTCAACCGCATGGTGGGTTCGTGGGGAAAGTCGACGCGCAACCGGCGGGAGACGCCGGTCTGATCGGTTCCGTCCGCTATCTCAGACAGCCGGCTCCAGCGGCAGGCCGAAGGTCTCGTCGTCGCGCTCCGCGCCGACGACCATCGCCGCTCTCGTGGCGACCCCGGCGCTGCGCAGCATCTGACCCGCGGCGAGAACCCGTGTGGCCGACGCCTCGCCCGCTGCGACCATAACGACCGCCTCGGTCGCCCACGATGCGATGTGGGCGGCGCCGAACGCAGGATCGACCGTGGCCAGCACGAGCACGGCGTCGACACCGTCATCCGAGCGGTGCACTCCGGTTTGGGCGGGATCCTCAGGTCCGGCGACAACGGTGACCGATCCGGGGACCACCGGAGACGGAGCGGAGTCGATGCGGCTCAGACCCGACATTGGCTCGGCGGCGATCATGCCGTTCTCGTCGACTTGTTCGTCTTCTGCGCCGTGGTGCTCAAAGCCCTGATGGCCCGCACCACCCACGTCTGCACCGACGTCCTCGGGTTGCGGGACCTGACCCCAAGGGGAAGGGCCTTCATCGGCTGCAGGTGAAGGGGCTCCACCGGCCGGAATCTCAGCTCTGGGGTCGTGTGAGGTGGCGTCCCACGCACTCCACGCCGCCCGGATGGCATGCGGGTTGGTCATTTGGGCGGCGCCCCAGGACCGGGCCCGTCCCATGTCGCCGTAGTACTGGCGTTGCGGCGGCCGCTCGGGTCCGAAGTCCCAACCTGACCATGATCCAATGGGTGCCCGGATGGCGCTCGGCGTGATGACCGGTCGCACCGTCCGCGCTCCGTTCCGGGGCCGGCCGTAAGCCGACGCCGGGTATTCGGGGTAGTCGAGGTAATCGACCCGGGCCCGGCTCAGACGGCGCCGCTCGGAACGAGACATCCGACGTTCCTCCGTCCGGGGCGGCCGCCGCCGTTCGACGTGGCCGTAGCGGCGATCTTCGATGCGAGCGAGCAGAGAGCGCCTCGGTTCGGTCGCGGCATCGAGTTCGACGTCGCCCAGGGCACCAGCGGCGCTGTGGCGCTCCAGGAGCGACTGCAGCGGCCGGCCGTCGGCGAGGTCGGCGACGATAACCCGCCTGCCTTCGCGGCCGAGGGACAAGGCAAGCGAAGCCATCGCCAATGCCGCCGGCTCGGAGCACTCGACGGGGACGACGGCCAGGGCTGAACCAGGCGCGCTCTCCAGGTGGGCGCGTATCCGCCGTTCCATCATTCTCATGTCGCGGCTGGGTCGGCGGACCCGGCGATCCAGCCGCCACTTGCGGAAGAAGCGAGGCCGGCGGTAACGGCCGATGCTCAGCTCGACCGGAGCGCCCACCGCGATGGCGATCTCGTCGCGACGGCGAAGCCGGTCAGTAAGGACCGCTCCCACGACCACGATGCCCACGCCCAGACCGAGGCCGGCGATGACGCCGGCGATGGAGTCGGTGATCATCACCTTCTTGCGGGATTTCACGGCCGCAGGCGTGGCGCGATCGACTACAACGTTTCCTCTTTGTAGCGTCGTCAAGCTCGACTCGACCGTATTGATCTCAGTAGTCAGAGTGTTCGCCTGCGCGATATCAGAGACCCGCTGGTTGGTGAAGTTTTGGATGCTCGCGCTCTGCTGCGAAGTCGGTTGAGCCGGAGCGGCCGGCGTGTTGGCTGCGATCTGATTCGTAAGGTTAGAGATTTGCGCGTTGAGCGCGGTCAGGTCACCGTTGTACTCGGCTAACTGAAGCCGGAGAGTCTGCCCCTGCACATTCGCCTGAACGGCCAGGAAGGCCTTGGCGAGGGCATTAGCGTACGCGGCTGCCAGTGGGTAGGACGGTGCGGTGGTTGTGATCTGAACGATGGAGTCACCTACCGCCGCGCCGTTGTAGTGGGACGACAGCAGTTCGGGAGGGATGTCAAGCTTTCCGTCGGCCACGGCTTTAGCCGCGACCTGATTGGTCTTAAGCAGGCTGACATCGTCGGCGATGGCAATGTCGGGGGGCGCGGTGGACGAGGGCGCCATGTTTATCCTTGTCACCGCACTGAACTTCACAGGCCGGTGAAGGTTCATCCCGGCGGCGAGGACCAGTCCCAGTACGGCGGTTCCGACCCATAGCCAGCGTTTTCTGCGCAGAGCCCCTCGGACGAACATCAAGTTGAGGGCGGCGCCCTCGAGCGCGGTCGTGGCCTCAGGTTCCTCGGAATCCCCGCCGGCCGGCACGTCATTGTGTCGAGTCATCTCGGGCTCCCGTTACTCGCTGTACGTTCTTGTGTCTTGGGTGGGGGACCGGTGCCCCGACGTCTTTCCGGAGACCGGCGGGGCGTCGCTTCCCCTACCTCGGGTTATGTCGCCGGTCGTGTAGTCGCTGGGATCCGGGTTGGCCAGCACAATGGCATTCAAGGGGTGCCCAGAGTCGATCGCCGCCAGGGCGAGTCGAGCCAGGTCCTCCGAGGTGGCGGATCCCGCTGAGAGGCCTAAGAGAGAGAAATCGTCACCGGACGGTTCGACCTGGGGGCGGCTACGTTCGACTGCAACCACCGTGATGGTGAGGTTCGGCCGCGCCGTCTGCGTGTCCGATGCGCTCGCTTCCGGCTCGGCGAAGGTGAGGAGCCGTTCGGCGAGCGGCGCCTGCGAGGCAATGGCGCACGCCGCCCGGAGCGATCCCATGGCCGGGTGGTCGCCGACCAGAAGCCGGGTCGACAGTCCCAGGCCGACTGAGAACGAGGCGATTTGAGGTCCGACGGCGAGGGCGGCCGAATCGTCCGAGAACGACATGACGCGCACGGAAGCGTGGTCGTCGTTGTCGCCGACCTCGAGGTCGCGCAGGATCCGGCGGAGGCTCCAGGTGTCAAGCACATCTGGCTGATAGCCGTTGAGCACGCTGGCCCACTCGTTGGTCGTCTTGGACGGCTCGGCGCCGATGGAGGCTATGACGGGGACACCGATGGCCCCTGCGATGTCGTCGCGGCGGCGCAGACGCCGGTCCCGCCGTCCCTTCGACACCGCAATGATGCAGCCGATTACCAAGCCGCCGATCAGTCCGTAGAGGCCATGAATCGGTTGGGTCATGAACGATGGCGACGTAACCGAGGTGGCGCGAATGATCTGCGCGGACCCGACCGTGTTGTTTGCTTCTATAGCGGCGACCTGGACGTTGTAGTTGGTGATAGTGGTCCCGTCGCCCGCTAGCTCAGTCTGCAAAGCGGCCAGCAGCGTCGAGTCACGCTGGCCGGCCGAAGTGGATGCCCCTTCGGACGCTATCTGGGTCTGAAGGTTGGCGATGTTGGCCTGCAGGGCTTTTTCCTGGGTGTTCAGGTGGGCGACCTCTTCCTCCAACCCTGCCACTTGTGTGTTCTGCGCCGCACTCCCAAGATTGGCCGCGTAGCTGACGTAGTCCTTTGCGACCGCGTTGGCGAGCGTCACCGCGTCAGCCCCCTTGGGCGCCGAGGCCTTGATCGCGAGGATGTCAGAGGAAACCGATGACGCCTTCACCCGCTTGGACATGGTCACCACCCCGAGATGAGGAGTGACGGATTGGCCCGCCTGGGTCAGCACCGACGAGCTCGTGGCGAAGATGATCTGAGTCTTGTTCGGATCGCCCGACGACTGGGAGCTTGCCGCGGCGGCCGAGGTGGCCGAGGGGGGCAGGACTACCAGCGCCGTAGCGGACGGCATCGCCGGGCTCATTCGCGCATAGGCGACCCCCGCGATCAACCCCACGACTCCCAGTCCTATGACCAAGCCGCGCCTGCGGCGGATCATCTCGACCCCGGCCCTCACATCCAGCGGTTGTTCGTGCATGCCCCGTCTCCCAACCAGCCTCGCGTTCAGCTGGTGTTCTGAGTGTACGAGTGCACTCCTGCCCCTACCTTGTGAATGTGTGCTTTTCGCTAACGATTGTGGCCGATGTGAGTGCGAGTTGACGCAATGGTGAGGATCTGTTGTTTTACCCTCTTGGCGTCGCTCCGGGAGTGCTCGGACGCCTGACTACGACGTCTCCCGACGAGGCAGGTACAACGAGCGCGCGAAGACGCAAGGCCAAGCGGCTGCCCCTACCCAACTTCAGAAAAGCAGACTACCCGTGCGCCTGTCAACAGTTGTGGTCGAGGATTAGGGCCTTCGCCAGCGAAGCCCACCCGTAGAGCACGTCGTACGGCAGGTCACTCAGCCGTCCCGATGCCGGCACCACGGTCACGTGGCCCGAGAAGCACTGGCCGGCGAGGTACTGCGCCCTGATCGCCTGCGTGGTACTTGGCACGATGATCATGCTCTTCCAGCCGTGGGTCTTGGCGTAGTTGGATGCGAATCGGATTTCACCCAGGGTGGTGCCGGGGTTCGGCTCGAAGCACACGACCTGAACGCTTGGTACAGAAGGGCAGGGAACGTGCTCCGAGCGCC
This sequence comes from uncultured Actinomycetota bacterium, assembly GCA_963783945.1. Lineage (GTDB taxonomy): Bacteria > Actinomycetota > Acidimicrobiia > Acidimicrobiales > Palsa-688 > CAWAPS01. The sequence goes on along the minus strand of CAWAPS010000032.1, from coordinate 325,992 downwards.
CCAACGAGAACAGCAGCACCGGGGCGTAGCCCTTCTCGGCCAGAGAGATCGCCTTGTTTTCCCGGGACGGTTCGTCCGCGCCGTTTAGGCTGACGATTCCGTCGACCTTGTGGGGCGAGCCGGTGGGCGGCCACACGAAGAGCACCGCGCTGGCGACGAGGAAGACGACGACCACCACGGCGACAACCACTACGAGTACACGCCGCCGGCGGCGCACGCTATGCAACATCGCGTTGTCAGGATAGGGAGAAAGGGGAGGTATCAGGGGCGCGGCCACGACCTCTTGCTTACCAAGTGGCCACAGCTATCAGGAGTCGTTGCCGGCCGGACGGCCGGGGTACAGCCATCCTCGCGGGGGCGCACGGTGGCTCGCGCCCGCAGCGGTTTCATCCAGTGCGACCTGCCCGGATGGCAGCGACGCAGCCGAAGCCGCAGGTGACGGGCCGGCCATGACGTCCCTGGCTCTGAAGGCAGCCCAGCGGCCGCGCACAAAAGTCGCGATCAAGGACCCGGACACTCTTGTTCGCAAGCGCGTCCAGTGGGTCTGGGCGCTGCTGTTCCTCAACATCATGTCGTACTCCAGGATGCCGATGCTCATACCGATCCCCGGACCGGTGGGCAAGGGGATGACGCAGTCGTCTCTGTGGATTGCGCTCGGCCTGGCTCTAACCATCAACCCGAAGGTCAGGCTGCGTCCGAACGTCTACCTCATCATCTGCACGGTGCTTGCCGTGGTGTCTTTGGCGGTCAGCATGACGGTGCTGAAGCCTGGTACCGACTACCGCGCCATCCGCCTCATGGGCTTCATGGCGGTCCTCTGGCTCCTGACGCCCTGGCTGGGTCGGCGCGACATGCTCTTGCTCAAGTGCCACCTGCGCTGTGTGGTCACGGTGTGCGCCGTTTCGTTGGTCGGGATGTGTCTGGCCCCCGGCAAAGCGTTCCAGAATGGCCGGCTCTACGGAGTGGTGTGGCCGATCCCCGCCACCCAGCTGGCGCACTACGCCGCGGTCGCCGGGACGATCGCCGCGGTGCTATGGCTCTCCGGAAGGATGAGCCGAAGGTCCGCGCTCTGGCTCATTTTCATCTCGGTGGCGACGATCATGCTCAGCCACACCCGGACCGCGTTGGTGGCCATGGTGATCGGGATCCTGATCGGTGGCGGGACCCTGTTGCTGCGGCACAAGCGGGTGCGGAAGACCTTCATGATCTCTCTGATCGTGGTCGCGCTCGGCGCGTTGCTCATCATGCCCCTGGCCTCACATTGGTTCATGCGGGGCGAGTCCGGATCGAGCTTCACCAACCTGACGGGGCGGACCCTGGTCTGGCATCGGCTGCTGACCGAGCCCCGTGCCGAGTCCCAGATCCTTTTCGGCTCCGGGCTGTCCAACAAGTCGTTCGGTGGGCTCCCGATCGACGACAGCTGGCTGGCGGCCTATCAGGATCAGGGCCTCGTAGGCGACTTCCTCATCGGGTCGTACCTGCTGGCCCTGCTCATCGCCGCCATCAACGCCCGAGCGGGGCCCAAGAGGGCCGTCGCCTTGGCGATGCTCGTCTACTGCTGCATCGCGTCGTACACCGAAGTCGGTCTGGGCGACGCGTCGTCATACATGTTGGACCTGACCGTCGTGGCCTCGCTGCTCGCCGCCCCGATATGGCTGCGCCGCGCCAGTAGCATCACCCTTACCGGGCCGCCGATCCGCACCCGTTATCAGGGCAGCTGGCTGAGGCGATGGACCGTTCCGATCACCGGCTACCTCCGGACGCACGCCATACGGTTGGGTTACCGGCTGGGGATGAGCCCCGACGCGGCGGCGCGGGTCGCTGTCACCATGACCGACCAGTGCTTTGCCTCGGGCTCCAACTTCCTCGTGGGCATCGCCGTGGCCCGGATCGCCGGGCCGGCGGGCCTCGGCGCGTTCACATTGGCGTACGGGTGCTGGATCCTGTTCAACCTCATTCACCGCTCGCTGATCACCGACCCCATGGCTATCTTCCGCGATCTGTCATCCGGAAAGTCGTCGGAGGCCATCAGGCACGGGTTCGCGGCCGAGGTGGTGCTCGGGCTGGCGGCGACGGCCGTCTTGGTCGCCATCGGCGTGGTGCTCCGGGTGCTAGGCCTCGAAGCCTTCGGCAACGGGGTGCTGGCCGTCGCGCCGTGGATCGTCGTCTTGGACATCCAGGACTTCTGGCGCTGGATCGGCTTCATGCAGGGCAAGCCGGGCAGGTCATTGGCCAACGACGTCTTCTTCACGGTCATCCAGTGCGCGGCGTTTGTGGTCGTGTTCGTCTTCGGCATGCATTCAGTATTCGCCGTCGTCGCGGCGTGGGGGGCGGGCGCTCTAGCCGGCTCGGTATACGGCCTGTACCAGTTCTCGATCCGGCCTGGCATCCGCGGCGGAACAAAGCTACTCCTCTCGCGGTGGCATCTCAGCAAATGGAATGCCGGCAGCCAGCTCGTCGGTTGGGGGGGGAGCCAGCTGTACCTGATCCTCACCGGAGCGCTGCTAGGCCCCGCTTCGCTTGGTGGACTCAAGGCGGCTTCGAACCTGGTCACCGGGCCATCGGCTGTGGTCATCCACGCCGGCGGCAGCTTCGGGCTGCCAGAAGCGAGCCGGGGCTTTGCTGAGCGCGGCTGGCGCGGGCTTCTGCGGGTGGCCCGGGTCATCAACGCAACCGGTGCGGTGAGCGTCGCGGCGTTCGGCGCCATCGTCCTTCTCATACCGGGCACCTTGCTGCGGATATTTTACGGAGCTGACTTCGTCAAGTACGCCGAAGCGTCAAGGCTCACGGTGCTGGCGTTCATAATCTCAGCGTTCTGGCCCGGTCCGATCCTGATACTGAAGGTGGCGAAGCGCACCCGGCCCCTGATGCACGTCCAGGTCCTGGCCCTGATCACCTCGGTTGTATCGGTGGTCGTCCTGGCCCACTTCTACGGCGTGAACGGCGCGGCGCTGGCCGGGGTCGTTTCCAATGTCTTAGGCCTCGTCGCACTCTGGATCTTCCAGCGGAAGGCCCATCGCTCGATCGAAGCCGAGCAGGCTGGCGAACACCCCGAGGAGGAGGCCGGTGAGGTCGCTGACGATGAGCGCGACTGCTAGCTTTCCGTCGACCGCGCTCCGCGCCAATGGCCATGGCGGGGCGGTCCACGTCACTGCCGACACTCTCGACGGTCCCGCTGACGACCTCGCCGACGCGGCCGTTGGCGCCAAACTCGCCGAGCCCAGCCTCGCCGGGGCGGAGGGAATTCAGGCTTGACGTCGCCAACCAGAGCCGTCGGCCCGCCCAACCCGGGCGCCGGCCCGGCGCGCCGACCGGACCGACTACTCCCACCCCACTCGGCGGCTCGGCTAGGTTGCGGCCGATGACGAATGTGGTCGTCGGCCGGAACCGTTCATGAAGATCCTCATCGTCCACAACCGCTACAGATCCGAGTTTCCGAGCGGCGAGGACCGGGTGGTGGATACCGAATCGGCCGCGCTACAGGCGGCGGGGCACACGGTCACCCATTTCGAGAAGCGGAGCGACGACATAGCCGGCTGGTCTACGGCCCGCCGAGCCACACTGCCGCTCACCCTTCTGGGAAGCCGGACCTCGCGCCACGAGATGGCTGATGTGCTACGGAAGGACCGCCCCGATGTGGTCCACGTCCACAACACGTTCCCGCTTTTGACTGCGTCCATCCTCGGGGCCTGCGTCCGGGAACGGGTGCCGGTCGTGGCGACCATCCACAACTACAAGCTGGCCTGCGCCAGCGGGGACTTCTTTCGGGCCGAGAAAGTGTGCCACGACTGTTCGGGCCACGTCGGCCTGCCCGGCATTGCCCACGGCTGCTACCGGGGGTCGCCGCTGACGACCATCCCGGTGGTCGCGGGCATGGCTGCTGGGCGCAAGGCGTGGAAGACTCTCCCTTCGGCCTACATCTTCATCTCCGATTCCCAACGCCGGGCCCTATCCGCCCTGAACCTCCCGCTCCATCGTTCCTTCGTGAAATGGAATCTGGTACCCCGCCTGCCCGGCTCGGCCGCCAAGGACGACGATGGACTGGTCGTCTACCTGGGGCGGCTCGACCCGGCAAAGGGGCTCCCGGTTTTGATGAAGGGATGGGACGTGTTCCGCCGTAGTAGTGACGGCAACGGTGGCAGCAACAAAGTCCGTCTTTCCATCGCGGGCAACGGCCCGCTCATGCCGACCGTGCAGACCTGGGCTCGAGGACGGGATGACGTCGAAGTTCTCGGCGTGCTCGACCGCCAGGGCTGCGGGGAGCTGCTGGCCCGAGCCCGGGCGGTGGTCGTACCGTCGACGTGGGAGGAGACTTTCGGCCTCGTGGTGGTTGAAGCCATGGCCGCCGGGGTGCCCGTGATCGCGGCCAACCACGGTTCGCTGCCCGAGTTGGTCACCGATGGGGTCAACGGCGTCGTGTTCCGGCCCGGCGACCCGGTCAGTCTGGCCGGTACCCTCCAGGACGTCGCCGCTGAAGAGGACCGGTGGAGAGCTCTGGGGGTCGCAGCGCGGAATACCTACGAAAGCAGGTGGGACCCGGATGCCAACCTCCGGGAGCTCGAAAAGATCTACGGCTTCGCCATCGACAACCCTGCGTGGGAAGCCCCCGGCGTCGAGAGCTGATCTACTTGCGGTGGGGTCCTATGCCGGGTTGTACGTGCTGCCGGCGTCTTGAGCCTTGAACGGGTATCCGGAGCCATTGGCGTCGCCAACCCCTTTGGTCCACTGGGACCAGGTAAGGATGTTGCCCTGGTTGAATGCGAGGAAGGTCCACGGACCGCTGTAGCTGTTGTCGCTGAACGAGTCGTTCTGGTGGTTGCTGATGTTGTTCGGCACCACCCAAGCCTTGAAGGGCGGGAAAGAACCGTACTCGGAAAACAAAGCCATGTATCCGCAACCGGTCTTGGGGCTGCAGTTGGGTCCTATGGCAGCCGGCGTGAAGTTGAAAGTGTTGTCCTGGACGACCACGTTCTGGGTTTTCCAGCGGCAACCGTTGAAGTAGTTGGGGTTGCCCGTGGGGGTCGAAGCGGGAAGATTGGACCCGCACGACGTGAGGGTGTACACCGGCGGATCGACCAGCGTGCACACGTGGTCGGAGCCGTCGGAACAGTACCGGTTGGCGTTTTCCCACAACACCACGCCGCTCCAGTTGTTGGTCAGGGTGTTGTTGCTGATGCGGAACGTTCCCGCGTAGTTCGAGGCCACTCGGTTGTCGCCACCGGATTCGGAGACGTAGATGGCGCCCGTTGGAAAGCCGGGGTTCTTTGCCCCCAGGACCAGGCCGTTGCCGACGAACGTGTTGTTCTCGATCACCGCGTTGTACGAGATCTCATAGATGATGGCCGAGCTCCAGTTATGGGAGAAGTAGTTTCCCGAGAAGTCGAATCCCGCGTTGTTGGTGTCCACCCACAACCCCACGCTTTCGTTGTCGTGCACGTAGTTGTAGGTGACGGTGGCGTTTGTGGTGGCCCAGAACTTGCCGCCGCCGGTACAGCCGCAACCAGGCATGTGGGCTTCCCAATTGTAGGTGTCGTTGGCGGCGATCTCGTTGTCCGACACGATCACATTGGACACTCCGTTGGGCGAGTACGCCGAGAGTCCGTACTGCCCGTTGTATGACAGGCAGTTGTAGGTCAGCCGATTGTCGGAGCCGAGCATGACCCCGGCCCCGGCATTGCGGGTGATCGTGTTGTAGCGGACCGTCCAGCCGGTCGCCGAGTCGTGGTTGACCACGCCCTGGTTGTTGTTGCCTCCGGTCTGGCCGAAGCTCTCGACCGTCAGGTACTCGACCGTGACCCCGGTCGCGTTGCCGCCGAAGGCGTAGTCGTTGATCCCCTGTCCGTTGATGACGGCCCCTGGCGCCCCGATGAAGCTGTCGCCGTTCTGCGGAATGATCTGCGAATAGGTCCCGCCGCCCAGCGTGTGCACCCCGGAGGCGAACCAGTAGGTCTTGCCCGGCACCAGCTGCGACAACTGGGCCGAATCGTCGCCTGCGGGCACGACGATGGCAGCCGCGGGGGCGTTCTGCGGACCTTTGAGTACGGCAGTGTTACCGCAAACCTTGGCTCGAGGGGCGCTCGGGGCACCCGACGAGGAGGCGGTGCTACCTTTCCCCGGGCCTGTCGTGGGGGCGACGCTGGTCGCGGACCCTGAAGCGGTGGTGGGACTGCTTGTATGGCTCGATCCGCTGCACGAGGCCAGCCCGAGCGCGAGGGTGGTCAACACCCCGAAGACGACGCCCGATCGGACCGGCGCGCGCCGACCGACCCCGGCGATTCCGAAAACTCTTCGACGCGTAGCCACCTGTTCAGTCTTTCGCGCCTGGAGGCGGAGCGTGGCGCGAGGTCGGCTCCAATCGCTACGAGTTGTACGTGCTGCCCGCATCCTGAGGCGCAAATGGTACTCCGGAGAAGGTGACGTCGTCGACCCCGGAGGTCCACTGCGACCAGGTCAAGGCGTCGCCATCAGCGACGCCCATGAACGCCCACGGCCCGTTGTAGGTGTTATCCGCGAAGACGTGTTCTGGTTGTTGCTGATGTTGTTCGGCACCGTCCCGGCCGGGTAGGCAGACCCGAACTCCCCGAACTCGGAGAACACACCGACATCCCCGCACAGGGCGTCCGCGGTGCAGCCTGCTCCGATGTTGGCCGGGTTGAAGTTAAACGTGTTGTCCGCCACCTTCACGTTCTGGGTCTTCCACCGGCAGTTGTCAAAGTAGTCGGGATCATCCGACGCGGTCGACGTAGCCGTCAGATTGGCCTGGCACGAGTCGATGGTGTACACGGAAGGATCGGCGAGGCGGATCTGGTGGATTGGAACGCCTTGGCCTGGCCGATCAGGGTGATAGTGGCGGCCGACGCCGGCTGGCTCGCTGCTCCGACCAGCGTAGGCAGCCCGATTGTCACGCAACCTGCGATAAGGCCGAGCCGGATCAGCTTTGCCGTGAGCCGCCGGGCTGAATGCATTTCAATCTCTCCCCTTCGTAGCGAACAGGGCGGCACGATCCGGTCACAGCGTCGTGCTCACTGCCGCCCGGCATCACGAGACCGTCGCCGACCGGAACTCGGTGTGCCGCTCTCTGCCCCAGGACGAAAATGTCACAAATGCCAGGCGGATGGTCCGCATGGCAAGAGCCAGATCGGTTAATTGCCCAATAACGATCGACTTCGTTACCTCTGGAGCGGCAATCCGTACCGTTATAAGGGCCGAAAAGACCCACGCCGGTGGCACACTGGCTTCCCCATGACAGGAACGCTGTACCGCGACCTAGTCGGCCAGGAGCAGGCCGTGGCATCCCTCGAAGCCGCGGCCCTCCGGCCGGTGCACGCCTATTTGTTCGTCGGGCCCCCCGGTACCGGCAAGGCCGCTGCCGCATCCAACTTCGCCGCGTCCCTCCTCTGTCCCGCCACCTTCACTGTCCCACCCGGGCCGCCGGATGGGACCTGCGAGACCTGCCGTCGGGTGCTCGGCGGTGTTCACCCTGATGTCGTGCAGGTGGAGCGGGTGGGAGCGTCCATAGATATCGGCACGGCCCGGCAGGTCATACGCGCCGCGGTGACGAGCCCGGTCGAAGGCGATCGCAAGGTGGTGATTCTCCACGACTTCCATCTGGTGAGCCACACCGGACCGGCGTTGCTCAAGACCATAGAGGAGCCGCCGGCCACGACGATTTTCGTGATCCTCGCCGAGTACCTCCCTCCTGAGCTCGTGACCATCGCCAGCCGCTGCGTCCGAGTCGACTTTGTCCCGCTGACCACGGCACAGGTCGCCGGAGCCCTCGAAGCCGACGGGGTGGACGCCGGCCGGGCGACGGAGCTGGCCGCGGCGGCGGGGGGGCGGCTGGACCGGGCCCGTCTGCTGGCGTCGGACAGCCAGTTCGAAGCTCGTCGGCTGGCCTGGCGTCAGGTCCCGGCCCGGCTGGACGGCACCGGGGCCACCGTCGCGGTCATCGCCGACGAGCTGATGAGGTACCTGGATGACAGTGTCCAGCCGCTCAGGAACCGCCACGCCGATGAAATGCAAGGGTTGATGGAGCGCAACGAGAGGGCGGCGGAGGTTGTGGGCTCGGGGAAGCGGGCCCGCTCCGGCGGCGGGGCCGCCCGGGCGACCAGAGCGGCGCTGAGCGCGGGCGTCAAGGATCTCGAGGAGCGTCAGCGCCGGGAACAGAGACGGCAGCGCACCGATGAGCTACGAGCCGGTCTGGCCGCCCTGGCGAGCTCATACCGGGACCGGATGGTGGCCGCGCCCGATACCCGGAGCCGGGCCGAGGCCATCGAGGCGATCGCCCACATCGACCGGCTGGCACGTGACCTCGAGTTCAACCCGGGCGAGCTTCTCGCCATACAGGCCCTCCTCGTCAGGCTCAACCGGACGGGGGTCCCGGGATGACCGAAGAGATGACTCAGGACACAGTCGTCTTCGGGTAGCCCACGACTACGACGGTCGGAGTAGGCGGGCGGGCTGTCTCCACCTGTGGCTGGAGGGCGCGAACCGTCCCTGGGGCCGACGACAGATCGGACTCGGTTCTTGATGATGGGATCCATGAGCTCCGTGACCGCGTTTGTCCTTCGCCACCGCCGCCTGGTCATGCTCGCCTGGCTGTTCGTCGCCGTGGCCGGCTTCGCCACACTCGGATCGACGACCAAGAGGCTGTCCACCGAGTTCCGGTTGCCCGGCCAACCCAGCTATATCGCCGACAGCAAGATCGACGCCCTGTACCACGGCGAGGGCGGCAACGTCCCGATCGTAATAGCAGTGACCGCTCCGGCCGGCACCTCAGTGTCTGCGGCCCAGGCCGACAAGGTGCTGGCCGCGGCCGCCGTGTCCATACCCAACTCGCGACTGGCCGACGAGTACAACACCGGCGACCCGGCGTTCACCACGAGCGACGGCCAGACCAGCTTCGGCCTGGTGTTTCCGCCGAAGCTGAACAGTTTCTCAGACCGCCAGACCCCTATGATCACCGCCGCCGCCCGCGCCGCCGTCCCCCTCGGTTGGCGGACCGGCGTGACCGGGCTCGCCCAGCTCGAGAGTGGAGGTGACCAGAAGGGCCTCGGAGTACTGACCGAAACCCTCATTGGAGGCGTGGGCTCGCTCGCGGTCCTGGCTTTCGTGTTCGCCAGCTTCATCGCGTTCGTGCCGCTGCTGATGGCGACGATCGCTATCCCGACCACTTTCTTGATCGTGGGTGGGCTGACTCACGTAACCACGGTCAGCATCATCGTCGAGTTCCTGATCGCCCTGATTGGCCTGGGCGTGGCCATCGACTATTCGTTGCTCGTCATCACCCGCTGGCGGGAGGAACGGGCCCACGGATACGACAACCACCAAGCGGTCGCCCGGGCCATGTCCACCGCGGGGCGGGCCGTGGTTTTCTCGGGATTCACCGTTGGCTTGAGCCTCCTGGCTCTGAATTGTCCTCCCGGTCTCGTTCCTGGCCAACATCGGCGTGGCCGGATTCCTGATTCCCATCGTCTCGGTGGCGGTGGCCCTGACCCTTCTGCCGGCGCTTCTGGCCAGCGCCGGCCCGTTCCTGGACCGGCCCCGGCTGCGCCGGGAGGTGCATGCCAGCGGGCCGTGGACCGGATGGGCTCGCCTGGTATTGCGGTTCCGGCGCCGCGCCGCGGCAATCGGCGCGGGCATCCTCATCGCACTCATAATCCCGATATTCGCCCTCAACCTCGGAGAACCAAAGACTTCCGCCCTGGCGCAGACGGCGAGGCCCATGCCACACTCTCCGCCCTCCAGGCCGGCGGGGTCCCCACCGGGATCATCGAGCCGATTGACGTACTGGTTCAGAACGACCAGGCACAAACGGTGGCGCCCCGGCTGGCCGACATCAAAGGGGTTTACACGGCCGCCGTGTCGAACGCCCAGTCTTTCAACCAGCGGGGCACGACGATCGTCGAAGTACTTCCGTCGGGTGAACCGAGCACCTCCTCCGGTGGGGTCACAATCAGCGCGGTCCGGGCGACGGCCGCCCACCTACCCGGGGTGATCGGTGTTGGCGGGTCTGGTCCGGAGCAGAAGGACTTCATCCACGCGGTATACGGCAGCTTCCCGCTGATGCTGGCGCTCATCGGCATCGCCACCCTTCTGCTGCTGACCCGGGCGTTCCGCTCGCTGGTCCTGGCCTTCAAGGCCGTGGTGTTCAACCTCATGTCGGTTGCCGCGGCCTACGGGATCATGGTGCTGGTGTGGCAGGAGGGTCACGGCAGCCGGCTACTCGCCTCCATTCCTGCGACCGGTTCGATCACCGTGTGGGTGCCGGTCATGGTCTTCGCCTTCCTCTTCGGGCTGTCGATGGATTACGAGGTGTTCATCCTTTCCCGAATCCGGGAGGAGTACGACCGCACCGGCTCCACCGATGACGCCGTCGTCATAGGTATCGGCCGCACCGGACGGCTAGTCACCAGCGCCGCGCTGATCCTGTTCCTCGGCTTCGTGTCGCTCTCGACCGCCGGTCTCACTGACCTGAAAGTCATGGCGACCGGTCTCGGAGCGGGCATTCTCCTGGATGCCGTCGTCGTGCGCTGCCTGCTGGTCCCGGCTCTCGTCGGCGTCCTCGGGCGGTGGAACTGGTACTTGCCACCATGGCTCGCCCGGGTCTTGTGGATCCGCCAGCCCGCGGCACCCCGACCAGCCGGTCCTGGCCCCGAAGGGGGCGAGCCGGTGCTCGTGGGGGTGGGCGGCCGAGGCTAACCGGATGGCAGCGGCCCGGCGCGCATCGGCGCCGGGTCGCCGCCGGCTGCCTCTCTCTCAGACATGATGGAACGATGCTCGACCATCTCTCTATCCAGTGCGGCGATCCGGTTTCCAGCGCGGCTTTCTACGACGCGGTCCTACCGGCCTTCTGGATAGGGCCTCGCAGCACTGGTGATGGTTTCCGCGAGTCCCATCTCGCCTTCACTGCGCCCAGCCGGGAAGCGGTCCGGGCCTTCTTCGACGCCGCGGTGGCCCACGGAGCGGAGGTCCTGCACGAGCCGCGCGTTTGGCCCGAGTACCACCCCGACTACTACGGGGCGTTCGTGCGCGATCCCGACGGCAACAACGTCGAAGCGGTTTGCCACCTACCTGCCCCGTAGAGACTGACGGGCCAGCTGGCAGGCGGCAGGCAATTCCACCAGCAAGCGGGCCGATTCCTCTCGGTCGCGGTCGCGTGCGATGGCGTGGACGTTCCGGCCGGCAGTGTCCAGGTGGATGGTCGCCAGCCTGAATCGCCGTTGCACCGGCCCCTCGACCCGCCGGATGCTCTGAACTTTGGCCAGAGGGACCCAATCGGTGACGAGCCGGACCCGGCCAGAAGTGGTCACCGCATAGGCCTCATTTCGGGCCCAGCTCAGGTAGCGGTAGCGCAACGGAGACTTGAACCGGACGCGGGGCGGCGGCACCACGCCAGGTTGGGGGACGCCGGGGAAGATCCACTGGAGGAGCCACTCCGCCTGCGGTTTTTCGCCGACAGGCAGAACGGCACGGAGATTTCCCGAGACCGACCGGCTCTCCTGACTCGATCTCTGCTTGCCGGCGACGTCGACCTCCAGCCGGCACCAGCCGAAGGGGCGCCACAGCAACGGCTCGATGATCCGCGCCGCCTGCACCCGACCCCTGGGAATGGTCTCCGAAGCGGTCTGCAGGAGGCCGGAACGAAGCCGGAGACCGTCGGGGGCCTCGGCGACCGTCATGTCGTACTCGCCGTTCAGACGCCGGAACACGACGGTTCCCAATGCGATGAACGCGGTGGCCCCGCCGCTTATGGCGGCGTCGAGCAGCGCCGGAGAGAACAGAGCCAGAAGGATCAACCCGACGATGACCACCTCGAGGATGAATCCGAGGCCGCTCAGCAAGATGGACGCGACCAGGCGAGCGGTGTCGACGCTAAACAGCACCCGTTCCGGTGGAGCGGGCGCCTGCTCAGCTACGCCGTGGGCCAAAGCAAGTAGGCGGGCTCGCAGCGCTTCGGCCTCGGCGTCGCCCAGGTAGGAGATGCGGCCGGACGAACCGGTGGCCGCCGCCATCCGCACCCGGACCTCGGCCAACCCGAAGATCCTGGCTCCCACCGGACGGACCGTGTCCACGGCCTGAAGCTGGTCGGGCGGAAAACGCCGGGAGGTCCGTCGGATCAGGCCGCTGTCGATGCGCAGCACCCCGTCCTCGATCCGCCAGCGGGTCACGAGCCACGCCACACCCGAGGTGGCCAGGACCGCGACCAGGATGCCGGCATCGATCAGCAGGGAAGTCGTGTTGCCACCCCGGCGCGATATCAGGTCCGTGGCGGCCAGGATGACGACGAGGGCCAGGCCGCGGCTGGCGCGGACAACAGGAGAAAGCGGATGAAGGCGTTGCCATTCGACCTCCGCCCTGGCCACGCCCGGGTTGCCGTTCAGGTTGGCGGGGTCGGCGGGGCCAGACGACGTCATAGACCGGCAGCCCGCGCCTCGCCGAGGCGGGCCAGGTTGTCCCGCAGCCGGGCCGCCTCGTCGGAGACCAGCCCGGGGATGCGGGCGTCCGACGCCGCCGCCGCCGTGTACATGCGAACTGTGGCCAGACCGAACGATCTCTCGACCGGTCCCGCGGTCACATCGATGTACTGCATGCGTCCGTAGGGGATGACGGAGAGACGCCGGAACATCACGCCTCGCCTGACCAGCAGATCGTCCTCTCTTTCCGCGTAGCCCCAGGCGCGAATGCGCCGTCCCATGAACCGGTAGGCCACCGCACCGCCAACCGCCACGACCGCGACGCCAACAATCGCGCCGACGGCCCCACCGCCCAAAACCCCCAGCACAATGGCGGCAATGAGGACTGGAAGGGTGGCTGCCGCCAGCTGCACCTGGCGAACCGAACGCAACCGCGGAGAAGGCCCCAGCCACCTTGCGTCGGGCCACTCCAACCCGCCGGGTGGGCGGTCGACGCGGTCGTTTCCGCCTAGGGACATGGCCCGACGCTATCTGCGATCGGCCCGTCCCGGATGCTCGGCTCAGCTGTAGGCGTCGAGCCCCAGGTGGACCGCCAGGCCGAGTCCGGCACACGCGATGACCGCCCTCAAGGGACCGGCCGGCGCTCGCCGGACGATTATCGGTCCGAGCCGGCCGCCGATAAGGAATCCGACCGCGAGCGGCAGCACCGCCAGCCACCGGACCGGGCCGAACAGCGTAAAGGCGAGAGCAGCTACGCCGTTGGCTACTCCGAGCAGGACATTTTTCACCGCGTTGTTGCGGGGCAGAGACTCGGCACTCGTCAGGAGTAGGAGAGCGAGGAGCAGCACTCCGGCCCCGGCGCCGAAGTATCCCCCGTAAATGGCGATGAGGAACACTCCAACCCTGAGGGCTCGCGACGCCCGATGTTCACCGACCGGCGTGGCCGGGTGCAGCGCATCATTCGCCCTCCGGGAAAGGGTGAGCTTGCGGTTGCGAGGGATGAGAATGCCCAACGAGGCCAACCCGATAAGCCAGGGCACCACCTTGGCGAACGCGCTGGAAGGGGTGGCCAGCAAGAGGGTGGCGCCGACGATGCCACCGCCGACGGCGACGTAGGCGAGTCTTCTGGTGCGGGCCCGCTGACCCCTCAGCTCGGGTCGCGAACCCCCGATCGATCCGACGCTGCTGAAGACCAGGGCAACAGTGTTCGAGACGTTCGCCGTCACCGGGGGCAGGCCGACGGCCAGGAGGGCCGGGTAGCTCACCAGCGACGCCAGCCCGGCCACGCTGCCGGCGACGCCTCCACCGAAACCGGCCAGGACTAGCCACACGTAGTCAAGGAATGCCACGTAGATGCCTCTCAGCGGCTGGCTCAGTACTCATTCACTCGTTCAGACGGTCAAAGCCGCCGGGGGGTGTGGCCGTCTCCGCGGTTGGCCGGATCGAGCCGGTCTGGCATTTCCCGCCCCGCGGTCAGGACTGATCAGGGCCACTGCCGCCGTCGCGGGCGGGTTCGACGGCGGGCGGGTCGTTGGACCCCAGGGCCGGACCCAAACCGTCCTGGACGATGCGCATGAGCTGCCCGGCCTGGCTGGCAAAGCCGGCGAGAAGCTGGCCCATCCCGTCGGCTCCGTTCGGAACAGTCACGTTGGCGTTGGCCAGCTGTGAGGCGGCGGCGGCGATGATGTCGGGCATCCTCTCGACGAGCATCCGCTGCAGGGCGATCCCCTCGCCAGTTGAGGTCGCTTCAGCCTGGATGCGGGTGCGCTCGGCATCCGCCTGGGCCAGGGTCCGGATCCGGTAGGCCTCGGCTTCTGCCGGCTTCTGTACCGAAGCGAGCAGTTCCTTTTCTTTCAACTCCGCGTTCTGCACGGCCAGCTCGGCCTGGGCGTGCAGGACCGCCTTCTGGGCCTCAGCCGTCGCCAGCGGTCCGGCTGCGGCGGCCTGAGCCTGGGCTCGGTCGACCTCGGCCTTGTAGCCGGCGCGGGTGACCTCGGTCTGCCGCTCGTACTCGGCCTGCGCCCGGAGCGACTCCTGACGGGCCTGGGCCGAGGCCTGCTCGGCCTGGGCCTGGGCGATCTCCGCGTCCCGTTGAACGGCGGCCTGGTGGGGTGCGGCCAACGCCGCTATGTACTTGGCGCCCCGGTCGTCGATGGACTGGATCTGCAGGGAGTCCACGACCAGGCCGATCTTCTCCATCTCCGGCTTGGAGGCGTCCAGAACCTCCTCGGCCAGGCGCTGGCGTTCCCGGATGATCTCCTCGACCGTCATCGAGCCGATGATGGATCGCAGGTGCCCGGCGAAGATCCGCCCGGTCAAGACCGACATCCGGTCCTGATCGTCGAGGAACCGACGGGCCGCGTTAGCGATGCTTTCGTGATCGTCTCCGACCTTGAACGCGATTACGGCCCGGCAGATGAGGGCGATGCCCTGTTTGGTTACGCACTCCTCGGCGACTTCTGACTCCTGCATGGCCAAGGTCAGGGTGCTCACCCGCGAGCGAATCGGCAGCACGAACGACCCGTGGCCGGTCACGATCTTGAACGGCAACCCGTCGTCGGTGCCCCGCTTCCCGCTTATGAGCATGGCCTCGTCGGGGGCCGGGACGTGCCAACCGAACATGAGCAATCCTCCTAATTGCCGGGCCGCAAGGCCTGGTGTCGAATGCCGGGCGCCGAACGCGGAGGCGCCCGACCCATCCTCGCGCCGGAAGTCAGGCGGTGAAGGGCGTGACCTCTACGGTCCTGGACGAGCGCTGGCCGATGACCAGCACCTCGGCCTGCTCCGGTAAGTCGGAGTCCGAGTAGGCCATGTACGTCTCGCTGCCGCCCCGGATCAACACCACGATCTCGCCTGCCTTGCCATTCGAGATCCGGTGCGTCACTCGACCGATCTTCCCTACGACCGCCTCGTCCGACGACATGGGCGACAAGCTACCGCCGGCTCGGGAGTTGGCGTGGTCCGAAGGGGTGGCGGCCCAGTCTTCCTGAACGCGTTCCTACCCGCCTTGACGGTCGTTGAGGTGGGGCGGCACGGGGAGATCACACTCTCCGGGCTCGAGACGCTGTTCGACCCTCCGGCTGTTCCGCGGTCCGAAGACGCGGCGACGGCATGCTGGTCGGCTCAGATGCCGGTCACTCCGCGGTTAGCGATGTTGATCGGGTTCGGCGGCTGCGCTCGCATCGCCCCTGTTACGCCGGCCCCTTGCCCACGGGTCCTTGTCGAGGCCGGCGGTTGCGAGCTTGATTACCCGGTAAACCAGCGATCTTCATGCATAGTTTGTGCGCTTAGCCCGCTCCCAGCGGGTTAAGCGCACAAACAATGAAAGGTCCCCACGGCTTGCTGCCCCGCTCGCGTCCTCAACCAGTGATCACGGCCTGGAGCTGTCCCACTCGGAAGCCAGGGATAATGGCTTCGGTCCGCAGGCCGGTGAGAAACCCATTGTCACCACCGAGGCGCCAACTGGCGGTCCAGGTCTCGACAAGCGTCACGGTGTAGCGGCCCGTTATGTCATAGGTGTGGGCAATGTTGCCGTTGGGGTAGGGGCGCCCCTCTTCTGCGTAGGGCCCGCACCAGGTCGGAGCGGTGCCGTCGCCCCAGTCGATCAGGTACTGGCCGGTGGCCGTCACCGTCAAGGGTCCGAGGGGGGTCGCTTGCATGTAAGGGGCCGGGTGCAGGTCGCCGTGGGTCACCAGGTAGGAGGGCAACCCGGTGACGGCGTAGCCGGGAGGGATCGCGGGGTGGGGTGCGGGTAGAGGGATTGTCCGCCAGAAGCTGACGGCGAGCGTCGCGGGGTCGATTGGTGGCGGCGCCGGCCTTGGCGCCGCGCCGGTAGCCGTCGGTGCTGCCGGCCGGGCCGGGGTCGCGGCGGCCGGAGCCGCCGGCGAGCAAATCGCGAGCTGGGACTGGTTCGCCTGGCTAATGCCGAACCCGTCAAAGCCAAGGGCGTCGTGGGGCGGAGTTATGCACGGCACACCGCCACCCGTTGCTGAATAGCTCGCGACCTGAGAGGCTCCGGATCCTGTTGTTTGGGTGGAATGTGCCGGCGCCGTCGACCCGGACGAGGACCGCCCACCAGCGGCACCATGTCCCGCCGGCGACCCTGGGTCACTCTGGATGATTCCCGATCCCCCGCATCTCACCGCCTGGTTCGTGAAAGTGACATTGCAGGCGCCCGCGGGCGGACTGGCGGAAGCGGCACCCACTCCGACAAGAGCGGCAACAACCAGGGTCGCGAGAATCGCTAAGCCGAAGCGCATCTGCTCGGCGCCGACGTTGGTGTGAAGAACACCTCGTCGTAAGCGAAGGACCAGGGCGTCGGATTCAGATGTTTCGGGTCGGCACCAGCTTGCTTAGGTTGCAACTCGAAGTACTCGGAAGCGGGTGGTGGACTGGGGTGCACGAAGAGTGCAGACGTATCGGAGGTGGTCTCTACGAAGATGCACGAGGAAGTTCCCGTTATCAGCCGTGTGACGGTGATCTTTAGGTCGCCACCATTCGGGCGGACCTCGCTGATTATCCCTTGTCTCAGACTCTGGACGAGGTCTTGGATCTGTTGAGCATAAGCGGGGTCGTTGAATATTGCCCTCAGATCCGTAGTGACAACTGCGTTGATCGACCGGGAATCCGAAAAAGCTCGGGCGGCGTCGCTGTTATCGTGCGCGAGGGCGGCTAGAACGGAATTGACGTAGGCGACGGTGATGACCCGAGGAACAGAGTAGGGATCCGTGGCCGAGACCGTGGAAGGCGCACTGGTGGATGGGGCGCTGGTGGGGGGCGCCGGCACCGAGGTGGGGGTTGTCGAGTGGTGCGACGGCCCCGAGCACGCTGCGATGGCCAGCAGCACGACCCCCCCGAGCATAAGTACCTTGCGTCTCATAGACTCTCGGGCACTCTGGCACACGAACGGCGAATCCGCAAGCAGTAAGGAAGACCTGCTGAAACAGCCATCCCCGCAGACCCCCGTGGGCGATCGGGCTAGAGCGGCACCCCCGCCACCCCCCGCTGCTGGACGCCGCCCGACCGGCCCCGCCGGCCCCGCTCGGCCCTGCGCCCCGCTCGGCCCTGCGCCCCGCTCGGCCCTGCGGCCCTGCGGCCCCGCCGGCCCTGCGGCGGTCGGGCTAGCACCCACCCCGCCCCACCGGCCCCGCCGGCCCGCCGGCCCCGCCGCGCCTGCAGCCCCGCCGGCCCTGCGGCGGTCGGGCTAGCACCCACCCCGCCCCACCCCCGCCCCACCGCCCCACCGCCACCCCCCCACGGCCGCTCAGGTCACCATCGACCCCCCGTCGACGAACAGCACCTCACCCGTCACCCAGGAGGACAGCCCGCTGGCCAGGAACAATGCCGCCCGGGCCACATCGACCGGCTCTCCCAGCCGCTTGAGCGGCCACGGCCAGCTGTCGGAATCACCCCTGCTGTCCCAGAGGGCCCGGGCGAAGTCGGTCTTGACCAGCCCCGGCGCGATGGCGTTGACCCGGACGCCGGGGCCGAGCTCAGAGGCCAGGTGCTTGGTCAGGTGGATGAGGGCGGCCTTGGTCATGTCGTAGATCCCGATAGGCCCGCTGTAGGTGACACCACCGATGGAGACGATGTTGATGATCGTGCCGCCGGCGGCGGCCATGGCCTGCTGCCACGCCGCCTGACTCCAGGCGAACGGACCCCGGATGTTGACCTCGACGGTCTTGTCGAAGCGAGCCAGGTCGATGTCGATGGACCGCCCGTAGTACGGGTTGGTGGCGGCGTTGTTGACCAGGATGTCGAGCCCGCCGAAGCGCTCGATGGTGGCGGCGATGCACGCCCTGGCTTGCTCGGGATCGCCGGCATGGGCGGGGTAGACGGCGGTCTCGCCGTCGATGTTCGCGGTGGTCTCCTCGAGCGCGGAAAGCTTCCGCGACGACAGCATCACCCGGGCTCCGTGCTCGGCGTAGATGCGGGCGATGGCTGCGCCGATCCCCTTTGACGCACCGGTCACCAGCGCCACCTTTCCTGTCAGGTCCAAGCTGTCGGTTGCCATCCGCCACCTCCCGGCTCTAGGCGCCCGCTGATCCTTCCCGGGCGGTTCGCCCGCCGCAACCCCGCCGCGGCAGACTGCGAGCGTGGCATCGACGTCCGGAGACGACAAGGTCGCGGTAATCACCGGTGGGGCGAGCGGGATCGGGCTGGCCACCGCCCGGCTGCTGGCTGATGAGGGCTGGCGCTTGGTCATCGCCGACATCGAGGTACCGCAGTTGGAGGCCGCCGTCGACGACCTCGGTGGCGGCGACGTGGTGCTCGGCGTGGTGACCGACGTGGCGTCCAAGCCCTCAGTGGATGCCCTCGCCGCCGCGACCTACGAGGCGTTCGGGCGCTCCGACCTGGTTTTCCTCAACGCCGGCGTGGCTATGACCGGCCCCACCTCGAATGCGACTCACGAGGACTGGACCTGGCTCATGGGCGTCAACCTCTGGGGGCCTATCCACGGAGTCGAGGCGTTCCTCCCCCGCATGCTCGAGCAGGGAGGCGGCCACCTGATGTTCACCGCCTCCTTTGCCGGCCTCGTGCCGAACGTCGGCTTGGGCCCTTACTGCGTGACCAAATACGGGGTCGTGGCGCTGGCCGAGGTCCTCCATCGCGAGCTTGGCCCTGAGGGGGTCAGAGTGTCTGTCCTGTGCCCTATGAGGGTCGCCACCGAAATCGTCAACTCCGGGCGCAACCGGCCGGCGGATCTGGGTGGGCCGTGGCGGCCGTTGCCCGAAGAGGCCGCCGGCCTGGTCAGTACCGACGGGCTCGCCGGGCGGGTTCTCCCGGTGGAGGGAGTCGCGGCGATGGTGGTGGCGGCGATCGGAACCGACCGTTTGTACATCGTCCCCCACGAGGAGAGCCGGGAGATGGTGAGGCGTCGCTTCGAACGCATCGACCGCGCTTTCGGCGCTTAGAGACCAAAGGAAATGGACGTGGATGCACCCCTCCCAACCTTTCTTCCGGCCGATTCGGTCGGTCTGCTCGAAGGACTGACCTCGACTCGTGCCATTCGCCGTTACCGCGACGAACCGGTGCCGGAGGAGGCCCTTCGAGCCATGCTCTTTGCCGCCACCCGGGCGCCGACTGGCAGCAACCGTCAGCGCTTCCGGTTCCTGGTCCTGACCGACGGGCCTAACGCCCGAACGGCGAAGGCGCTCATCGGGCGGCGGGCCCGTGAACTTTGGGCCGGCAAGTCGGAGGCCGATGGCTACGAAGCCGGGACGGGAGCCGTCGCCGACTCGCCGAAATCGCGGATGGCCCGGACCATGCAGCAGTACGTGGCGAATTTCGACCAAGTACCCGTGCTCATCCTTCCGTGCCATATCCGCTACCGGGACGCCAATCTCATAGACGGGGCGTCGATCTACCCGGCCTGCCAGAACCTGCTGCTGGCCGCTCGTGCCCTGAACTACGGCGGCGTGATGACCGGCTGGCATACCGGCGTGGAGTCAGAGTTGAGAACACTGCTCGAGGTACCCGACGAGGTATGGATCGCCGCGACCATCACCATCGGCCGGCCGGAGGGTTCGCACGGCCCGGTCCGCCGGCGTCCCTTGCGCGAACTGGTATTCGACGACGTGTGGGAACGTGACGCACCCTGGGCTATCGACCCCCCGGGTGCCCGTCACACCGCGGCGGGTCCGCCCACGCCGCCGGCACGAGATCTGTGAAAACGAGGCAAGGTCCGATCCGAGACCGAAAGACGACAGGAGCTAGCTATGAGCAGTTCGGTACTCACAGAAGAACGCGGTCGGGTGCTGGTCGTCACCATCAACCGGCCCGACGCCCGCAACGCGGTGAACCTCGACGTGGCCAATGGCATAGCTGCCGCCCTGGATTACCTCGATGACACCACCGGATTGTCGGTCGGCGTGGTGACCGGCGCTGGACGCGGGTTCAGTGCGGGCATGGACCTGAAGGCATTCGTGGGTGGAGAATTCCCCTCAACCAAGCAGGGGGGCTTCGCCGGCATCACTGAACGAGGGTCGCGCAAGCCGCTGGTCGCCGCGGTCGAAGGCTTTGCCCTCGCCGGCGGCTTGGAGATCGCTCTGGCCTGCGACCTCATCGTGGCCGGCCGCGACGCCCGCCTCGGAATCCCCGAAACGGGTGTCGGGCTGTTCGCGGCCGCCGGTGGGCTTCTTCGCCTGCCGAGACGGATCGGCGTCGGTGCGACCAAGCTGCTCGCCCTCACGGCCGCACCTATCGTCGCCGAGGAGGCCTATCGGATCGGACTGGTCGACCAGATCTGTGACTCAGGCCAAGCTCTCACTGTGGCGATTCAGCTGGCTGAGACCATCGCCCGCAACGCTCCGCTCGCGGTGGCCGCCTCCAAACGACTGGTCGACGATGGCTGGTCCGTAAGCGAAACGGAGTTCTGGGCCATGCAGCGGGACACGATGGAGGCGGTGTTCTCCAGTGCGGATGCCCGCGAGGGCGCCACGGCATTTGCCGACAAGCGGCCGCCTGAATGGCAGGGCGTCTGATCGTGTCATAGCGGTCGCGGACGTCTGGCAGACTCCCTTCGTGTATGCCGGATTCTCCGACAGTGAGGTCCTTCCCCACTCTCGGGGCGTTGCGCCGGCCCCGGCCGAGCATCGCCGATCTCATAGTCGGCGTGGGCCTCATCGCCCTCATCTACACCGTCTTTCGGCTGGGCCGCAGCATCAATGCCACCCAGCTGTCCGCGCATGTATCCGCCCGGGTATCGACCGATCCCACCAACCTGCCGTACTACGCCCTGCGCTCCCTGTTGCGGATGTTCATTGCTCTCGGCTTGTCGGTCGTGTTCACGTTTGTGTACGGGACGGCGGCCGCTCGCAGCCGCCGGGCCGGGCTCATCATGATTCCGATCCTGGACATACTGCAGTCGGTCCCGATCCTGGGCTTCCTGACGATCACCGTTACGTTCTTTGTCAATCTGTTTCCCGGATCGGTTCTTGGGCTGGAGCTGGTGTCGATCTTCGCCATTTTCACGTCTCAGGCGTGGAACATGACTTTCAGCTTCTATCACTCGCTGATATCCCAACCACCGGAGCTCGACGAGGCAGCCCGCATGTTCCGCCTGACCAAATGGGAGCGGTTCTGGAAGCTCGACGTGCCGAGCTCGATGATCGGGCTCGTATGGAACGGGATGATGAGCTTCGGCGGGGGCTGGTTCTTCCTGGTCGCATCTGAAGCTATCTTCGTCGGCAACCACAACTACGCTCTGCCCGGGATTGGCTCCTACGTGGCGGCCGCTTTGCAAGAGGGCAGCGTCACCGACATCTTCATCGCCATCGTCGTCCTGGTTGTCCTGGTCGTCGGGGTGAACGCGCTCTTCTGGCGGCCCCTCGTGGCCTGGGCCGAGAAGTTCCGGATCGAAACGTCCTCAGCCGTCGATCAGCCGCGGAGCATCACCCTGTCGATCCTCCGGAATTCGCAGGTTCCCGCCCTGATCGCCCGGCCCGCCCGGCCGATCGTAAGGAGCCTGGACCGGGTCACCCGCCCCTTCGGTCTGGCCGAATATCCTCTGCGGTCAGACGCCCGGCGCCGGCAGATCGGGGACATCGTGTTCTTCGCCGTCCTCGCGGCGGTGGTCGCCTACGGGACGTGGCGGGCCCTGTTGTACTTCAGTCGCACCGTCGGCCTGTCCACGTTTCCCTATTGCCTGGGGCTCGGGGCGCTGACCCTGGTCCGGGTGGTCGTACTCGTCATTTTCGCCACGATTATCTGGGTGCCGGTCGGGGTCGTGATCGGAATGAGTCCGCGCCTGGCCCGGCTGGGCCAGCCTGTCGTTCAGGTGCTCGCCAGCTTCCCGGCCCAGCTCCTTTTCCCCTTCGCCACCCTCTTCTTCGTATTCACCGGGCTACCCCTCAACTTCGGCGGCATACTCCTGATGGCCCTCGGCGCCCAGTGGTACATCCTTTTCAACACCATCGCCGGGGCCAGCTCGATCCCTACGGACATGCGCGAGATGGCGGACCAGTTCCGTCTGCCCCGTTCGCAGCGGTGGCGGGAGGTGATCTTGCCGGCCATCTTCCCGGCGTACGTCACGGGAGGCATAACCGCAGCCGGGGGCGCGTGGAACGCTTCCATAGTGGCCGAGGTCGTGTCCTTTGGTTCTCATCATCTCAGGGCGAAGGGTCTCGGGGCCTACATCGCGGAGGCGACCATGGCCGGCGACTTCGCCAAAGTCATGGTCGGAGTGATCGTCATGAGCTTCTACGTTGTGGTGGTGAACCGTCTGTTGTGGAGGCGGCTGTACCGGCTGGCCGAGACGAGGTACGCAATGTGAATAGCGCCGATACCACCGGAGAGGTCATCATCGATGTCGACAACGTCACCAAGTCCTTCAGCGCGCCCGAGGGGGGCGAGCTTCCGGTCCTCGACGGGGTCACCATGCAGCTTCGCGAGGGAGAAGTCGTTGCCCTGCTAGGGCGCTCGGGTTCGGGCAAGTCAACTCTCCTCCGCTGTATCGCCGGCCTGATCGCGCCGACGAAGGGCGTTGTCAGCTACCGGGGGGCACCACTCAACGGGGCCAACCCAGGGGTGGCCATGGTGTTTCAGACATTTGCCCTCCTTCCATGGCTGACCGTTCAAGCGAATGTAGAGATGGGGCTGGAGGCTCTCGGGATCGAGCCGGCCGAGCGCAGGGAGAGGGCTCTGGCCGCCATCGACCTCATCGGTCTCGACGGCTTCGAGTCGGCCTATCCGAAGGAGCTATCGGGGGGGATGCGTCAACGGGTCGGTTTCGCCCGGGCTCTGGTGGTGAGACCGGATGCCCTTCTGATGGATGAGCCGTTCAGCGCCCTCGATGTGCTGACCTCCGAAAACCTCCGCACCGAGCTGATCAACCTGTGGTCGGGTGGTCTCTCGGGCCCGGACGATTCGAGTTCGACGTTTCCGACCAAGGCCATTCTGATCGTCACCCACAACATCGAGGAAGCGGTGCAGATGGCTGACCGCATCCTGGTCCTATCCTCCAACCCCGGCAGGTTGAGGGCCGAGATAGCCAACGACGTGCGCCGGCCCCGTGATCGCCGGACCCCCGAGTTCGAGGCCCTGGTGGACGAGCTCTACGGCATCATGACCGGCCGCCGCCGGGGCGACGAGGTGGCTCCGGCCCCGCACCCGGCTACCGCGCCGGACGAGGCCACGCCGATCGATAGTCCCCTGCCCCACGCCAGCGTCGGCGGGCTGGCCGGGCTCGTCGAGATAGTCGACAATCAGGGTGGTCGTATGGATCTACCGGAACTGGCTCACCTTCTCATCTTCGAAGTCGATGATCTTCTCCCGCTAACGGATGCCGCTGAGCTCCTCGGCTTTGCCGAGGTGGACGACGCAGACTTCCAGCTCACAGCCGACGGCAAGGAGTGGTCTGAGGCCGACATCTTGACTTCCAAGTCGATCTTCGCCGGCCGGGCCCGCGAAAGAGCTCCCCTCGTGCGCGCCATCGTCCGGGGGCTGGAAACCACGGCCGATGGGACGCTCAAGGAGAGGTTCTTCCTGGATCTTCTGCGCAGGGGGTTCTCGGAGGAGGAAGCGAGAGCCCAGCTCGACACCGCGATCGATTGGGGCCGGTATGGGGAGCTGTTCGACTTCGACGCCATCACCGGCGACCTGGCTCTGACTCGCCCCGAGGACGCGTGAAGCGGTGAAGTCAGCTGGGCGTCAGTTCGTAGTGGACGGTATCCAGGTGGCGGATCCGGTGGAACATCGGCACGATGCGACCTTGGAGCACCGGGTATTTCTTGGCCATAAGGGCTCGGATCGGTTGCTCCTCCTCCGGACTCAACAGGCGGGCTGTGGCCGATACGGCTGACCCCGTCGGTTTGCCCCGGCCGTTGGAGGGCGCGATGAGCACCCGGGAGTCGCGGCGAAGACGCTTTGCCTTGCCTGAGGTGGCCCAGGTGCGGAAGTAGGCGTGGTCTCTGTCGACGACGACGTTGACCGCGGTCGGGACTTCTGTCCCATCGCGCTTGTATGTCGTGACGACCACTGTCTTCTGCTTGGCCAGGCTGTCGAAGTCACCCATGGCGGGAGGCTAGTCCCGGTGCGGCCTGTTCGCTCATGCCCACTACGGCCTGCTCCCTCGTGCCCGGCCCGATCGCGCCTAACCGCGGACTCCACTCCGCAAAAACCGTTGGCCGTTACCCGACCCGCTCGCTTACATGTTGCGATGGGTCCCCTCGACGATCTCTGGCCCCTGTTCCGACTCCGGGTGCGAACCGGCGCACTGGAGTTGCGGCTGCCCGGCGACTCTGACCTGGCGGCTCTAGCCGAGCTGGCGAGGGAACCGATTCACGACCCCGACACCATGCCGTTTTCCATGCCCTGGACCGACCAGCCGCCCGACGATCGAGCCCGCGGGACCGCTCAGTGGCATTGGAAGGCCCGGGGCGAATGGTCGCCCTCCGAGTGGCGCCTGGAGCTGGTGGCCGCCAGGGACGGGGAGGTGGTCGGGACCCAGGCCCTTCACGGTTCCGACTTCCCGGTCACCCGTCAGGTGGACTCGGGGTCGTGGGTGGGCCGGCGGTTTCAAGGCCAGGGGGTGGGTACCGCCATGCGCCGAGCGGCCCTCCACCTGGCGTTCGCCGGCCTCGGGGCGCGAGCGGCGCGCAGCGAGGCGTTTGCCGACAACGTGGCCAGCCTCAGGGTGTCCGAGAAGCTCGGCTATGTTCGCGACGGCAGCGCGACCATCGTCCGGCGGGGCCAGCCGGCGACCATGGTCCGATTGTTGCTGCCTCGTGACGCCTGGGAGGCCCGCTCGGCCAGCTGGCCGCTCGTGGTCGTGGAAGGCCTCGAGTCGTCCCTACCCCTCTTCGGGCTGAACGAGGACTGACAACTCGTCAGCGCACGAAAGCCGTCATCTCGGCCCACGACATCGGCAGGCTCGAGCCCGAGACATCGAAGAAGGAGAACCGGCTCTCGGTCATCTTCGGGCGCAATCGTTTGATTATCCGGCTATGGGGTTCGGAGGCGGCAAAGTTGTCGATGCTCGCCCGGTCTTCCCATATGGAGAAAGTCCAGAAGGTCTTGGCCAACAGGTCTGCCTTCAGCCCGTAGCCGACGAGCCCTGAGGCCGTCGACAGCTGGCGTCGGATGCGGAGAGTGTCACGCATGAAACCCGGAACGGAACGGTAATGGGCGAGTGGCAGTCTCGACGCCATCGCTGCGTACTCGCGCTCACGGGCGATCGGCGTCGCATTGAACCAGGGCAGGGCAGGCATGTGTCTCCGATCCCGAGAGATCTTACCGATGGTAAGAACAGGTTACTTACCAGTGGTCAGATCGTCAACTAGAATCGGCTAGGAAGATGTCTACGCGGTCGCACACCTATCACCACGGAGACCTGCGCGCCGCGCTGTTGGCCGCCGCGGTGGAGACCATCGACGATGTGGGTCCTACCGCGATGAGCCTGCGGGAGGTGGCGCGCCGGGCCGGGGTAACCCACCCTGCCGCCACGTACCACTTCGGGGACAAGGCCGGACTGCTCACCGCGGTGGCCACAGAGGGCTACACCCTTCTGGGCCAGGCACTGGATGAGGCCAGGCGCACTGGGACCTTTCTCGACGTCGGGGTGGCCTACGTCCGCTTCGCCGTGTCCCATCGCTCCTACTTCGATGTGATGTACCGCCCGGAGCTGTACAAGTCTGACGACAAAGACCTCCGGCGGGCCAAGGCGGCAACGGCCAGAATCCTGTACGGGGTGAAACGCCCCGACCGGACCCGTCTGGCCGCCGGTGTCGCGGCCTGGGCGATCGTGCACGGCATCGCCACCCTGTGGCTGAACGGCAACCTGCCCGAACAGCTCGGTGACGACCCGGTGCGCATCACCCGGGTGGTGGCGTCCTATCTCAACGTCCCTCCGCCCTGAACCGGGCGAGCCGGCCCGATCACCCGCCCCGACCGGGGCCGCGCCGGACTGAGCTCGACGGTGCCGTGATGCGTACTCTGGAGAACATGATCACCGCGGTGCACACCCTGGTCTACGCCGACGATCCTGACGCGACGCGAGCCTTTTTCCGCGATGTCCTCGGCTGGCCGCACGTCGACGCCCATGAGGGGTGGCTGATCTTCGGTACCGGGCCCTCGGAGCTGGGCGTGCACCCGGCGTCCGAGGACACTCAGAACGGTGGGGACGTGACCGGCCCTCATCACGAGATCTCTCTGATGTGCGACGATATCGAGCAGACCGTGACCGAGTTGAAAGCGAAAGGTGTCGCGTTCGCCGGCGGCATCTCCAACCGGGGCTTCGGCCTGGTCGCCACGATGAAGATCCCGGGAGCGGGGGACATGGTGCTCTATCAGCCCAGGCATCCGGTCGCCCACAACCTGTGAGGCCTTTACGAGTCCTCCGCCACGATCACGATCACATCCAGCCGGCGAGGCCCGTGGACCCCGACCACCCGGTCCAGCTCGATGTCACTGGTAGCCGACGGGCCGCTGATCCACGTCTGCGGCCGGCGCGGGTCGAGCCGGCCGATGGCCTCCGGCACCGTGGCCACGATCTGGCCCGATCGGACGACGCACACGTGGTGGTCGGGGATGAGCGAAAGCGCCCGGCGTCCCTGATCGGGGCCGTGGTCAAGGACCAGCGTCCCGGTGGCGGAAACGGCGATGGCGCATGCCGTCACCGCTATGCCGCCCGACGCCAGGTCCCGAAACGTACGACTCTCGTCGTCGCGTGCCGCGTCTGGGATGGCGGACAGCCACGAGGAGTCGACACCGGGCGCCGCCACTACCCGGCCTGATGCGGTGCACCGGGCTATCGCGACAGCCAGGTCGTCGTCCCGTCCGATCACGGTCACGGCCGCGCCGTAGTCAGCCGCCCGCCCGGCGAACTCGTCCACCAGCTGGCGGGGATCTTGTGCTCCGACCCGGCGATACTCCCGGGCCACCCCTTCAACTGTGGCCCGAGGATCGAACGCCCGGTCCACGGGGGCCGGTCGGCCCAGTGCTGAGGCGATACGGGCGAGCACCTCGGACCGGGCGCCGGCCGCCCCGTTCTCAGCCATCCCGGCCCCCCGCGGTCCGGGCCCACCAGTCGCGGAAGGTCTCAGGAGGGGGGGATGGCAGGTCCCGGCTGCGGGTCCATCCCGACAGCGGCGGCGGCATACGGGAGATCCGTCCCTTGTCATCACTGATCCACCTGCCGGCCCGAGCGGCACGGGTCGCCAGCCGCCATCGGTTGGGACTGGACATGACCCATCGGGCCGCGCCCATGAGCGCCCTCTCACCTGCTGAACCGAATCGCTCCGCCGGCGAGTGCCGGCCCGACGCCCCGGCCGGATGCTCGCCGACCGTTGCCCGGGCGGGCCCCGTCGGACCCGCGGGGGAGAGCCCTCCGCCCACCTTGGCCGTTCGCAGATGGACGAGCATGGTCGGAATGTCGATCTTGACCGGGCACACTTCGTAGCAAGCCCCGCACAGCGACGATGCGAACGGGAGGGAATCGTTGTCCGCTATCCCGGTCAGCTGGGGGGACAGCACCGCACCAATCGGACCTGGGTAGGCCGACCCGTAGGCGTGGCCGCCCACCCGCTCGTACACCGGGCACACGTTGAGACAGGCCGAACAGCGGATGCAGTGAAGCGCGTCCCTGCCCTCGGAGTCGGCGAGGACCGCGGACCGCCCGTTGTCGACCAGCACCACGTGAACCGACTGGGGCCCGTCTCCCGGGGTCACGCCGGTCCACATGGAGGTATAGGGATTCATGCGTTCGGCGGTGGAGCTCCGAGGAAGCAGCTGCAGGAACACCTCGAGGTCCTGCCACGTGGGAACCAGCTTCTCGATTCCCACAACCGAGATCAACGTGTGGGCCAGCGAGAGGCACATCCTGCCGTTGCCTTCCGACTCGACGACGACCAGAGTCCCGGTTTCGGCGATCGCGAAGTTGGCGCCGCTGATGGCCACCCCGGCGGACAGGAACTTCTCTCTTAGGTAGCGCCGGGCCGCGGCCGCCAACGCGGCCGGATCATCGCTGAGGTCGGGGTCGGCGCCGGGCATGCTCTGGCGGAATATCTGGCGAATCTCCGCCCGGTTGCGATGGATCGCGGGTACCAGGAAGTGGGAGGGACGGTCGTGGCCCAGTTGCACTATGAGCTCGGCCAGATCCGTTTCCACCGCCGCGATTCCGGCCTCGGTGAGCGCATCGTTCGTCCCGAGCTCCTGGGTGGTCATGGACTTCACCTTCACCACCTCGGCCCCGCCGGCCTGGCGCACCAGGCTCACCACTATCCGGTTGGCTTCGACCGCGTCTCTGGCCCAATGGACGACCCCGCCCGCAGCCGTAACCGACTCCTCGAACTGGATGAGCAGGCCGTCCAGGTTCGCCATGGTGGCGGCCTTGATATCCCGGCCGGCCTGGCGGAGCTCTTCCCAGTCGTCCATCTCGGCCACCGCGGCGTGACGCTTGACCCGGATGGTCGACGTCGCCCGGCGAAGGTTGGTGCGCAGCTGGCTGTTGGCAAGTGCGGAGCGGGCCGCGGTGGGAAAGGGCTCGACCTGGCGCAGCTGCCCGCCGGGCGATGCCGGAGGCGGGCGCCCGGTCCCCGGGGAGGCGCTCACTACGGGTCCTCGGTTGCGGCCAGGACCTCCGCCAGGTGCACCGCCTGGACTCCGGTCCGCAGCCTGGACAACCCTCCGCCGATGTGCATCATGCACGAGGCGTCACCGGTGACGCAGTGCTCGGCCCGGCTGCCCATGATCGCCGCCATCTTGTCGGCCAGCATCGCGGTCGAGACGTCAGAGTTCTTCAGGGCGAATGTGCCTCCGAACCCGCAGCACACCTCGGCGTCGGGCAGGGGCACGACCTCGATCCCGCGAACCAGACCCAGAAGCCTGGTGGGGCGGTCACCCGCGCGCGAAAGACGAAGAGAGTGGCACGTCGGGTGATAGGTCACCCGGTGGGGCCAGTAGGCGCCGACGTCAATGGTTCCGCACACGTCGACCAGGAACTCGGTCAGCTCCCAGGTGCGCGACGCCAAGGCCTCACATCGGCGAGCCAGCTCCTCCTCGCCGGCGTGGCGGGCCACCAGGGCGTGCTGGTGGCGGACCGAGGCGGCGCAGGAAGCGGACGGGGTGACGACGGCTGCGTAGGGTTCGAACGCGTCGACGTGCCGGCGGACCAGCGGTAACGCGTCCCGTTCGTATCCCGAATTGACGTGCATCTGGCCGCAGCAGACCTGGGTGGTGGGGAACTCCACCTCGTGCCCGAGGCGGCGCAGGAGGGTCACAGTCGCCTTCCCGACGTCGGGAAACATGCCGTCCACCAAGCAGGTCACGAACAGGGCGACCCTCATCGGTCGAGTTCGCCGCGGCAGCCCACTGTCCACTGCCTACCACCCAGCCCCCGGTCCCCGCCAGACCCGGGATCGGCCACGGGCCAGCGGAAATGGTTCTCGTTCAAGTGAATCACGAATTGCTCCGATCTTGTGGTGGTGAGTAGCCAGGCCGCGAGAGGCGTTTGCCTGAGCGAGAGTCCGGAGGAGTCCGGCCCCGCGCCCGGTGCCAAGCGAGGCACCGCCGCGCCCCGCTTCTCGGCCCGGGCGTGGATCTGGTTTCTCGTCTTCGAAGCGGTCGTGGCCCTCATCTACTTTCCGTTCGGGATCCCCTCCGGCCACCCCCGTATCCTCGGCGCCGTCCCGTGGATGGAATGGACCGGTCAGGTTCCTGCCTGGGCGGTGCTCGGGCTCTCGGCGGTCGCCGCCATCGCCTTCGGCGCGTACCAGTACCGGCCGAGGGCCCGGCTCGCCTGGTGGTTCATGGGTGGAGGGGTGCTCCTGTTCATCGCGGGGGACACCATCTACAAGTCGTGGCATCAGATCATCGGCCAGCAGAACATCCCCTTCCCCTCTTTCGTCGACGCCATATACATCACCATGTACCCGGTACTCGCCACCGGGCTGCTGCTCCTGGCCCGGTCGCGACGTCGAGGCGGTGACGAGGCCAGCCTGCTCGACGCCCTGATCGTCACCCTGGGGGTCGGGTTGCTGTCGTGGATATTTCTCATCGGGCCCAACGTCCGGGCTCCAGGCGGTCTGCTCGTCCGGCTCACCGCTGCGGCCTACCCCCTCGGAGACGTGCTGATCCTGGCCATGCTCGCCCACCTGTGGAGCTCGGGCGGCCTTCGAACCACGGCCGGGCGGTTGCTGGCGATAGGCACAGTGGGCACTCTCGTCGCCGACTCGATCTACGGCCTGGCCGGGCTGCATTCCGGCTGGAACTGGAACGACGGCAATCCCTTCGACATCGGCTGGATCGTGTTCTACGGGTGCTGGGGGGCCGCCGCCCTTCACCCCTCGATGCGGCAGCTCTCCGAAAGGCAGCCGACCGCACCGGCGCGCACCAGCCGCTCGCGGCTCATGCTCCTCGGGGCGGTCTCGCTGATCGCTCCCGCGGTGCTGCTGTTCGAGACGGTGTCCGGAAAACCGATCGATGCCGCCGCGGTCGCCGGAGTCGCGGGCGTGATGTTCCTGCTCGTGGTGCTTCGCATGTCAGGCGTGGTGAGGGCCCATCAGGAGGCGGTGACCCGTGAACAGGTCCTCCGACAGGAAGCCGGCGAACTGGTCGGGGCGCCCGATCGGCCCGGGATCCATGAGGCCACGATAAAAGCGGTCGCCGAGCTGATCGGCGGTCAGGCCGGCGTGTTATCGATCAGCCTGGTGATCGCTGATGAATTGGGGGCTCTCGGGGTGGCCGCCCAATCGGGTGCGGCCGGTGAAGCCCCGTGTGCAGACTTGACCACCCTCCCGCCAGCCGTCAAGGAATCGCTGGCCGCCGGTCGTGCCGTCCGCTACGTCCACCCCCCCGACCCCGCCGCTAACGAGCAGGTCTCTCATATCTTCGTATGCCCGGTAGTGACGGCAGAGCACCAGATGGGCCTGATCGAAGTGCAGACCGCGGGTGAGCTGCCTCTGGATCTGACAAACCCGCTCGAGACTCTCGCCGCCCAGGTCGGTCTGGCGCTCGACCGTGAATCACTTACCGAGGTTTTCCACGCCCGACGCAGCGAAGCGCGCTTCCAGACGCTCGTGCAGAACGCCTCCGACGTCATCCTCATCGCCCGCCCCGACACCACCATCACCTACCAGACCCCGTCGGCGCAGCGAATTCTCGGGGTACGACCCGGGCGCCCTGGAGGGACGCCGGCTGACTTCCATGCTCCACCCGAACGACGTCGAGAAGGCGGTCGCGGCCTACGGCGGGGTGGCGTTCCGAGCGGGAACGTCGATCACGGCCGAGTGGCGGATACGTCACGGTGACGGATCCTGGCGGCACGTTGAGGTCGTGGCCAACAACCTGCTGGGGGACCCCACGGTCGAGGGCATCGTCCTCACTTTGCGTGATGTAACGGATCGCAAAGGTCTGGAGGAGGAGCTCAAGCACCAGGCCTTCCACGACGCCCTCAGCGGCCTGGCCAACCGGGCGTTGTTCCGGGACCGGTTGGAGCACGGGCTGGCCCGGGCCGCTCGATCGCTGTCGTCGTTGGCGGTTCTCTTTCTCGATCTGGACGACTTCAAGCTCGTCAACGACAGCCTGGGTCACGCCGCCGGCGACGAGCTTTTAGTCGCGGTGGCCCAGCGCCTGACGGCGGCTCTACGCAGCAGTGACACTGGCGCCCGGTTCGGAGGGGATGAGTTCGCCATCCTCCTCGAGGAGACCGAGGACCCCGAGGACGCCTGCCGGCTGGCCGAAAGGGTCCTGGAAGAACTCAAGCCCCCCTTTCTCATCAAGGATCACGCGGTCAGTGTCCACACCAGCATCGGCATCGCCTACAGCAAGGTAGGCGCCGAAGATCCGGCGGAGATTCTGCAAGCAGCAGACGTGGCTATGTACGCGGCCAAGGCCCGGGGCAAGAACTGCTACGAGTTGTACAAGCCGGCCCTACAGGCCGCGGTGACCGAGCGACTCGAGCGCACCGCCGAGCTGCAGCGGGCGGTCGATGAGGGCCAGTTCGTGCTTCACTATCAGCCGATCATCAGCCTCGACGGTGGCACGGCGATCGGCGTCGAGGCTCTCGTCCGATGGGTCCATCCCCGGCGGGGGCTGCTGGCCCCCAAGGAGTTCATTCCCCTCGCGGAGGAGACCGGCCTCATTGTCCCCCTCGGTGGGTGGGTACTTCGCGAGGCTTGCCAGGCGGCGCGCTCCTGGCAGCGCAGGCATGCCCTGGAAGGAAAACTGAGGATCAGCGTCAATATCTCGCCCCGTCACTTCCAGCACGAGGCGCTCATCGACGACGTCTCCGAGGCTCTGACCGCATCGGAGCTCCACCCGTCATGCCTGGTGCTCGAGATCACCGAGAGCCTGCTCATGCAGGACGCCGAGTCGATCATCTCGCGGATGTTCGAGCTCAAAGCGCTCGGGGTGGCCTTCGCCGTTGACGACTTCGGGACCGGCTACTCGTCGCTCAGCTACCTGAAGCGCTTCCCGATCGACATCCTCAAGGTCGACAAGTCGTTTGTCGACGATGTGGGGGATTCGGAAAGAGCGGCCGCCCTGGCCAAGGCCATAGTGCAGTTAGGAGAGTCTCTCAGTCTGGACACAGTGGCCGAAGGCATCGAACTGGCTCGGCAGGTCGACGGACTGCGCGCCCTGGGGTGTCGCTACGGGCAGGGATTCCTGTTTGCCCGTCCCGTCGCCGCTGATGACCTGGACGCCCTCCTGCCATTGATGGCCTCGGGTGAGCTTCTGCGGCAGGCGACCGCCGCAGCCAAGGAGGTAGTGGCATGACAACACTGTGGACCGAGCCCCGCGGGCCGGTGGAGAGCGGCGTCGGCGTGCCATCCGAGCGGGCCCGGGTGGACAGCAGGTGGGCCGATCTCGAACGGCTGCGCGCTTCCCATCCCATGATGGATGCTGTCATAGACGAGATACAGGGCCGCCGCATCCGCATAGGGAGCCACTGGCTGTGCGATTTCGCCTCCTGTAATTACCTCGGCTTCGATCTGCACCCGGAGATCATGGCATCGGTCGAGCCGCTCGTGCGTCGATGGGGCACTCACCCGAGCTGGTCGCGCCTGCTCGGCAACCCCCGCCCGTACCTGGAGATCGAGGAGCGGCTCAGAGAATTACTGGGCGCGCCGGACACCCTGGTGCTGCCGACGATCACTTTGATTCACACCTCGGTCATACCGGCTATCGCCGGTCAGGGCGCGGTGCTCGTCGACGCCCACGCTCACAAGACGATTTACGAAGGGGCGGCCATCGCGAGGGGATGCGGGGCCAGCCTCCACCGGGTGCGAGCCAACGACCCCGGGCACCTGGAGGAGGTCTTGAGGTCACTGCCGGCAAACATGTCTAAGGTCTTCTGCGCCGACGGCGTCAACAGTATGACCGGCAACGCTCCGGATCTGCCTCTTTACGCCCGTATCTGCCGTGAATACGACGCCTTGCTCTACGTCGACGACGCCCACGGGTTCGGCATCATCGGCGAGTCTCCCAGCGTCAACATGCCGTGGGGCTCACGGGGAAACAGCCTGGTGAGGTTCTTCGGCGAGAGCTACGACAATGTGGTACTGGTGGGCGGCTTCTCGAAGGCCTACTCGTCGCTGGCGGCGTTCCTGGCCGTGCCCACCTGGCTGAAGAATTATCTGAAGGTCGCAGCCGCCCCTTATCTCTATTCGGGGCCGTCGCCGACCGCTTCGCTCGCGACGGTGCTTGCCGGCTTCGATGTCAACGACTGCGAGGGAGACGACATCCGTCGCGACCTGCGGGCCAAGACAGGACGCGTCCTGGATCAGATCGAGAGTCTCGGGCTGCTGACCCTCAACAAGTCGGGTCTCCCCGTGATCGAGCTTCCCTTGGGCGGCGCTGACGACATCGATGGTGTAGGAAGGTTTCTTTTCGACCGGGGCATTTATGTGACCCTGGCCGCCTACCCGCTCGTGCCGAGAAGCCAGGTGGGTTTCAGGATCCAGGTGACGGCGGCCAACGATGACAGCGAAATCGAACAGCTCAACCGAGTGCTCGTCGAGCTCAGCGACCGGTTCGACATGCAGCGGGCCACGCCGGGCTGACAGGCTGAAGCGACCGTGGCGCTCCCGGCCCCTTTGCGCCGGCGGGACTTCCGGCTCCTGTGGACCGGCATGGCCGTGTCGCTGCTCGGCGACGGGATCTTTCTGGTGGCCGTGGCCTGGCAGGCGTACACCATCTCCGACCGCCCATCTGCGCTGGCCCTTGTCGGCCTGGCCATATCGGTTCCGCAACTGGTTCTCGTGCTCCTGGGCGGAGCGATCTCGGATCGGGTGTCCCGGCGCCGTGTGCTGCTATGGGCCGACACGGCCCGGGCCGTTGCCATAGCCGGTCTTGCCGGTGTCGTCGCCGTCGGGTCGGCCCGGCTCTACGAGCTGTGCCTGGTGGCGGCGGTGACCGGCACCGCGTCCGCTTTCGCCGCCCCTGCGCTCGACGCCTTGGTCCCCGAACTGGTTCCGGAGCACGAACTGATTCAGGCCAACGCCATCGACCAATTCGTGCGCCCCACCGCCCTTCAACTTGCCGGACCGGCGCTCGGAGGCGTGGCGGTGGCTTTATTGCACCCGTGGGGAGCATTCGCCCTTGACGCTGCCACCTTCGCCTTCTCGGCCGGGTGCGTGACGCGGATGACGGCCCGGCTGGAACCCGCGGCCCGCCCCCGCGTCGGTCTGGGCCGCGACGTCCTGGAGGGATTGCGCTACGTCCGAAGCCATGTATGGCTGTGGGGCACCTTCCTGTCGGCCACGTTCGCCTATCTGTTGTTCATCGGACCCACCCAGGTTCTGCTGCCCTTCGTGATTCGCAACTCTGTACACGCGGGGGCGTCGGTCTACGGGATGGTGCTAGCGGCCGGTGGAGTCGGGGCGCTGATCGGCGCGGTGACGGCGGGCCGCCGAGATCCGGCGCAACCCATGCTGTGGGTGTACGGGTGGTGGACCTTCGCCACACTCGCCGTTGCCGGCTACGGGTTGGCGACCGGCGCGCTGGGCCTGGCCGCGGCCGCCGTCGTCGTCAACGGGGCGGAGGCGATGGGAACCGTCGTTTGGGCCACCCTGAAACAGAGACGGGTTCCCAACGCAGTACTCGGTCGCGTTTCCAGCATCGACTGGTGCATTTCGACCGCCCTCCTTCCTCTGAGCTACGCCCTGACGGCTCCCGTGGCCGACGCGCTCGGGTCGCGAAGGACCCTGGTGATCTCGGGCACGGCGGGAGCGGTCGTCACCCTTGCTTTCCTGTTCCTTCCGGGGATACGCGCCGGTGACGACAGGAGCGCCGCTCTGGCCGGGCTCGACTGAGATCCGCCGATCGGCAAACCAGCCGCCCCACGTCTGCGTATAAGGCTACGGTCGAGCCAGGTCCCTAAGTCCTCCAAGGAGGATCACTCCGACGAGGAGCGGCGCATGAAAGTAGTCGAGTCCAGGCGGGAACCCCAGCGTTTCGCCCAACAGTTGTTCGACGGTCTGCCGCCCCGCTACGACCGCCTGGCCGAGGTTCTGTCGATGGGGCAGAACCGGCGCTGGCGGCGGGCCATGGTCGACCAGGCGACGGCGGGTTCTCCGCGCTCGGTGCTCGATGTGGCGACCGGTCCGGCCGGGGTGGCCCTGGAGCTGGCTGGGCGTACTACCGCGAGGATCACGGGCATGGATATCACGCCGGAGATGCTTCGCGCCGGGGCCGCCAACGTCTCCCGCAGTCCTTATGCCGACCGGGTTCAGCTGCTCATCGGCCGGGCCGAGGAGCTGCCATTTTCCGACGCCACCTTTGACGCCCTCACCTTCACCTACCTGTTGCGGTATGTCGCGGACCCGGCTGCCACCCTGCGGGAGTTGGTGCGGGTGGTCAAGCCCGGAGGAACGGTGGCCAACCTGGATTTCCACGTGCCGCCCCACCCGGTCAGTAAGGGGTTGTGGCTGCTCTACACTCGAGCCGTGCTGCCGGTTGCCGGGTATGTCACGGGCGGTCGGGAGTGGTTCGACGTGGGCCGGTTTCTCGGCCCTTCGATTTCTCAGCACTACCGCCAGTACCCGACGGCATGGCACGTGAAAGCGTGGGAGGAAGCGGGGTTGCAGCGGGTACAGGTAAGGCTGATGAGTCTCGGCGGTGGGTTGGTCATGTGGGGTCAAAAGACCGTCGACCATGAGTGTTGAGGGTTCGCAGCGCCGCCCGGCATGGTACGCCGCGTCGCCTGGTAAATGGGGCGACTGGATTACGATCCTCCACCCTCCCTATACCGCCTGGCACCTGTCGTATGTCCTCATCGGTGCGGGATTGGCTACCCACGTCAATGCCGAGAGGCTGGTCGCCACCCTGCTGGCATTCGCCCTTGCCGTGGGTGTCGCGGCGCACGCCCTGGACGAATTCCGCGGTCGACCCCTCGGGACATCGATTCCCTCCTCGATCCTCGCCGCCGTCGCCGGCGCTTCTCTGTGTGCTGCGGCCGCGCTGGGAGCCATAGGGATAAGTCAGGTCGGATGGGGGCTGGCACCTTTCATCGCGGTGGGCGTACTACTCGTTGTGGCCTACAACCTCGAGCTTTTCGACGGCCGGCTGCACAATGATTTCGTCTTCGCCGCGTCCTGGGGGGCGTTCCCTCTACTGACGGCGTATTACGCCCAGACCGGCCGTTTCAGCCTGTCTGCCCTGTGCGGCGCGGTGTTTGCCTACGGCCTGTCCGAAGCGCAGAGAACACTCAGCACGGAGGCCCGCGACATCCGGCGCCGGGTGACGGCGGTGTCAGGGGAGCGGCTGTACCGGGACGGGAGCCGGCGAACCATCGATCGAGCGTCCTTGCTCCGGCCCTTGGAGCGGACGCTCATCACCCTCTCCTGGTCAAGCTGCGCACTCGGAGTGGCCCTTGTCATCTCCCGAAGCGGCCACTAGACAGCCTCGCGGAGTTGCATGCGGCGAAGGCCGCAGGTAACCCTCGAGCATCGGAGGAGTACCAGGTGATCGACACGGACCACTACATCCGGTTCGAACGGGTGGACTCTGTCGACTTCGGGCAACGGGGCCTGGAGGCACGCCTCCACGGTGAGCGTCTACGGATCGAGGTGGTCCGGCCGGACGTGGTGCGCATCGCCATGAGCAGGGGCGGCCGCTTCGACGAGACGCCGACATTCGCCGTGTGCATCGATCCTTTTTCCCGCCCAGGCGAGGCCGCGTTCGAGAGGACACCCGGCGAGGTCCGTATGAGTACCCCGGCCCTGGTCGTGTCGCTGGGGCTGGACCCGTTCCGGCTCGATGTTCACCGCCGTGACGGCACACCGGTGGTGGAGACGGCTGCCGACGAGTGGGGACAACACTGGGCTTACGCCACCCTGAACGACGCGTTCACCGTGCGCCGGCGCTGCCGGCCCGAGGACGCGGTGTACGGCTTGGGCGAGAAAACCGGCCGCTCGAACCGGAGGGGACGGGACTTCACGCTGTGGAACAACGATGTCCTCCAGCCGGCAACCGTCCGCGAGTTCACCGCCGGGAGGCGGCCCGACGACCCGCGCGGAGACCGGACCAGCACCGACTACGACCCGTACTACGTGTCGATCCCGTTCTTCTACCACCACGCCTACCCGACCGGCGCCATGGCCGGGTCCTTCGTCGACAACGGGTATCGGGGGGCATACGACTTCACCCGGCCCGACGAGTACAGCTTCCACTTCGGTGGTGGGCAGTATGTGGAATACGTGTTTGCCGGGCCTGACATGCCGGCGATCCTCTCCGCCTACACCTGGCTGACCGGCCGCATGGCCCTGCCGCCGCTGTGGTCACTCGGATATCACCAGTGCCGCTGGTTCCGCTACACCCAGGACCAGGTCGAAGGCATCGCTCGGAAATTCCGCGATCTTGACATCCCGTGCGACGCAATCTGGCTCGACATCGAGCACATGGACGGGTACCGGGTGTTCACCTGGGACAACAGCGCATTCCCGGACCCGACCGGGATGCTCGACCGGTTGAGGGGGCAAGGCTTCAACGTGGTCACGATCGTCGACCCCGGTATCAAGTACGAGCCCGGATACTGGGTGTTCGACCAGGGCCGGGACCGCGACCTGCTCTGCCAGACCGAGGGCGGGGACACGTACATAGGTCAGGTATGGCCAGGGGACACCGCGTTTCCGGACTTCGCCAAGCCTGAAACCCGCCAGTGGTGGGGGGAGCTGAACGGGGCCCACGTGCGGTCGGGGCTGGCCGGCATCTGGAACGACATGAACGAGCCGGCAACCGGGGCTATTGACGCCGGCGCCATGCGTTTCGCCGGCGGCCGCTGTTCCCACGCCCGCTATCACAACCAGTACGCCCTCATGATGGCGATGGCGACCACGGCCGGGCTCCTCGAGGCGATGCCGGGCCGTCGCCCGTTTGTGCTGTCCCGGGCCGGGTCGGCCGGCATCCAGCGGGTTGCTGCCAACTGGATGGGCGACAACCTTTCGCGATGGGATCACCTGTGGCTCAGCGTGCCGATGGCAAACGGGTTCGGCGTGTCGGGGCAGCCGTTCGTAGGCGCCGACATCGGAGGGTTCAGCGGGAATGCCAACGCCGAGTTGTTCTTGCGGTGGATCCAGTACGGGGTTCTCACTCCCTTCTGCCGGAACCATACCGAGATCGACACAGTCGACCAGTACCCCTGGACCTGGGGCGAGGTCGTCCAGCGGTTGGTTCGCCAGGCGATCGGCATGCGATATCGCCTGATGCCGTACCTCTACACCACGTTCGTGACGGCGGCCGAGACGGGTGCCCCCGTCCAGCGCCCGCTGGTGTTTGATTATCAATACGACGCGGCGGTGCGCGACATCGACGATCAGTTTCTGCTCGGGCCGGACCTGATGGTGGCGCCGGTCTGGCAAGCCGGCTCGACCGCCCGTCAGGTGTATTTGCCCGCCGACACCTGGTACGACTGGCATGACGGGACATCGCTGCAAGGCCCTG
This sequence comes from uncultured Actinomycetota bacterium, assembly GCA_963783945.1. Lineage (GTDB taxonomy): Bacteria > Actinomycetota > Acidimicrobiia > Acidimicrobiales > Palsa-688 > CAWAPS01. The sequence goes on along the minus strand of CAWAPS010000032.1, from coordinate 286,699 downwards.
GGTTCGTTGTGGCACCGACGTCGATGAGCGCCATTCCCGTCTACGGGCGCGGCGGGTCCGTCATCGCGCAGTGGCCGGAAGCGCCCCCGTCCGCGGCCGGGTACTACCCCGTCGAGATCGAACTGCACCTCTTCGTACCCGGCGCGGACGGTACCTACCGGTCACGGCTGGACGAGGATGACGGGCGCACGGTGGCCGCTCTCGAGGGAGGCCGATACCGCACCTGGTTCGAGGTGGCTCGCGACGGGCACCGGCTGACTTTGACAGGGGAAGTGGAAGGCGACGGATTCCCCGAGTTCGCCCGAGAAAGATTCCGCCTGTTCGTCCACGGCGGCCACCCGGCGTCGGTGAAGCTGGGTGGGACCAGCGTCCCTCTCAGCGACGGGCAGTGTGTGGTGCCCAATGCCGGCGCACCATTCTCGCTTTCATTCGTCGTCTGACCGCCTGTCATCTCTGAAATGGAGAGGCCGGGCGTGGCAGTCTGGCGCCATGGATTTTCAAGACGTGGTGCGACAGCGGAGGATGGTCCGCCGCTATGACACCGAGCGGCCGGTTCCGCCTGAAGTCTCGGAGGCACTCGTCGCCAACGCCTTGCGGGCTCCGTCGGCCGGGTTCTCGCAGGGCTGGGGGTTTCTGGTCCTCGACCGGCCGGACGACGTGGCCCGGTTCCGGACCGCCGTAACCCCCGAACACGGGGCGGACGAGTGGTTTGCCACTTCGTTCGACGCGCCGTTGCTGATCGTTCCCTGCTCCAACAAGGACGTCTACCTGGACCGCTACGCCGAGCGGGACAAGGGATTCACAAACCGTTCCGACTCCTGGTGGCCCGCCCCGTACTGGGACATCGACACCGGATTCGCGGCCATGCTGATTCTGCTCAGCGCAGTCGACCTGGGGCTGGGCGCCTGCTTCTTCGGCCTCCCCATCGAGCGCATCGATGCCTTCCGGGCGGCGTTCGATGTGCCGGCGCAGTTCCGCCCTATCGGAGCCATCTCGATCGGGTATCCGGCCGAGCCGGCGAGCGACTTGAGCAGCCGGCGGCGGCCCCGAGGTGAGGTCGTCCATCGTGGCCGGTGGGGTTCCTGAGCCTTGTGCTCGGGCGGCCCGGCGTCGGGAGCGGACGCCGGCCGGGGGGCGGGGAGCCAAGGCAGGCAGGCGGGGCCGTCGCTCCGCTTTCGCGTCCGCCCGTCGTGACCTCTTGCCGAGGCCGGCGGGCTCAGCCGGGGTTCGAGTAGATGCGATCCGGACGGACGAGAACAGCCGCACGCCCTTCGTCTTTCATCACCCGGTCGAAGGTGCCCCAGTCGTCATGGGTTCCGCCGGCGGCACGGAATATGGCCCGGAGCAGCCCCGGTGTCTCTGACGGCTCGAACCCGGGATAGGGGTCGCCGGGTCCGATGATGTCACAGGTCCCCTCCACTGCGGCCCAGCGCCAGCCGGCCCGGAACACCACAGTCGCTCGAGCCCGGCGTCGGAGGTTCGACAGCTTGGCTCGGCCGTAGGTCACGAAGCCCACGACCTGCTCGCCGGTCACCGGGTGGGTCAGGACGCCGGCATTCACGAGCGAGGCCTGCACGGTCCCGTCCGCCCGGCTGGTAGCGACCACGGCCAGGTAGCGGTCCTCCGCCCCGATGCGGTCAACCTCGGATAGATCCACGATCGTGACTATCTCACCTGGCGGGCCGCCGGCGCACGCTTCGATGTGACAGCCGGTTGATTGCCCTTCGTCGCTTGCCTAGATTTGGTCGTGACGCCTGCCGTGCATGGGGGGAGGAGAGGGCGATGGGTGCTACGTACGATGATGCCGCGTTGGTGGTACAGCTCGTCCGGTGGGGAACAGAGCTCGACCTTGACGAGGTTGCCCAGACGCTGTTCGCCGAGGGGTTCGATCCTGCGACCGCCTCGATGGGCGAGCCGGCCGTCAGGAAGATGCTCCAGTTCGGCGAGGTCGTAGGGACGCTCGTGAAGCAGAACGTCCTTGACCGGGACCTGGTTCTCGATCTGTGGTGGGTGGAGGGAGGTTGGTCCAGGGTGGGGACGGCGGCCAAGCGGGAGCGGCTGCGCCTCGGTGAGCCGCGCCTGTACGAGAACTTCGAGGCTCTGGTCGACAGCGCCAGGAAATAGCAGCGGGTGGCGCCGGGTGGCGCCACCCGGGTGGCGCCACCCGGTTGTGGCTCCAGGGTGGCGCCACCCGGTTGTGGCTCCAAGGTGGCGCCCTTCCGGGCCTCGGTTACCAGTCGGGCGTCCCGCGGGCGCCGGCGACCGGCTGCTGATGCCCAAGCGCCTGGGCTTGCCTGCCGGCGCCCGCCGGGTCCTGCCGGCGCCCGGCCTCGCAGGTCGCCTGCCTCCGTCCGTGCCCGGCCCGCCGGGTCCTGCCGGCGCCCGCCCTCGCAGGCGCCTGCCTCGTCGTCCCTGCCTCGTGGGCGCCGGCTTCGTCCTCTTTGGGCTGCCCGTCCTGGGCGGACTGTCCCGTCCTCCTTGGTCGGCCCGCCCAGTCGGCCCGCCCTTTTCGCCGGCAGAGTCGACGTTTGTGAAGATTTTCTCGTAGTCCTTTTGTTTTCTCGGAGTCGTTTCGCACGTTTTTCGTGCGTTTCTGCACCGAGAAAACGAAATGTCTCCGAGAAATCGGCGCCGGGGGGCTGCCGGCGCCCGCTGGGTCCGGCCGGCGCCCCGCCCCCGGCCTTTCACGGCCGGCGCCCCGCCCCCCGGCCTTTCACGGCCGGCGCCCCGCCCCCGGCCTTTCACGGCCGGCGCCCCGCCCCCCGGCCTTTCACGGCCGGCGCCCCGCCCCCCGGCCTTTCGCGGCCGCGCCCCGCCCCTCCCCGCCCCGCCCGGGCCCGACCAATCGCGGTGCTCTCAGTTGGTGGAGAGGGGGATGCCGTCGCGGTACACGACCCGGTTGGTCCGGATGGCCGTCACGGTCGGCCCCGGCACGATCACGCCCACCAGGTTCAGCGGGTCGGATGCGTTGATCGTCACGGTCTCGCCGGTCTTCGGCTGCTTGCGCACCGACGCCAGCTGTTCCACTGCGCCGGGCAGGGCGTACTGTTCGCCGCTGAAGCCCGACACGAACCGGCCGCCCCGCACCAGCCCCCGGTCCTCCAGCCGGCGCAGGGCCCACTGCAACTCCCGCCACGGAAGCCGGAGCGAGTCGTGCACGGCCAGATCGCGGAACACCACGCCCCACCGGTTGAGCAATTGCTCGGCTACTGCCTCGGCCAGGTCGTGCCCGTCCAGGTCCTCCGCCCCCGCCGGCGGCACGAGCGACCAACGCCCGGTCGATCGGGTGGCCATCTGGGCCTGCCGGGCGGCGGGCGCGAAGCGCCGGGGCCGGGCGGCAGACCGGACTCCGGCCACCCGGGCTCGGATGGCTTCGAAGCCGTCGCACATCATGAGGCCCCGGCCCACGCCGTCCCAGAGGGCCCGTTCGATGTCGTCGGGGAGCCTCCTGGTCGTGCTGATCAGATCGGCGGCGAAGCAAGCGCCCCGCTCCTCGAGGATCTCGATTATCTCCGCAGTTGCCCCGACCGACGGGCGCACCGGCTCCCCGGCGGCCCGCCCGGCCGCGAGCAACCAGGGCAGGTCGGTCCGGTACACCAGGCTGATGGGAGTGGCCTTGGAGGGAGCAGTGACCGGAGCGTCGGCGTCGTCCCGGCCGGGCGGCGCCAGCCTGAGCCATGCCGCCTCGCCGGCGTGGCACAGCCGGTCCAGCCAGGCCTGGGCTGTAGTGCTGAAGCCGGGGGGCCAGCAGGCTGCCCTCCCAGGTGGCAGCCGCCGCCTCGAATCCCTGCAGCTGCTCCAGCGCGCCGGCCAATCCCGCCTCGCCCATCAGCTGAGTGCCGGGAGCCACGTGCTGCCACCGAAGGAGAAAACGCATGAAGTCTTGGGCGGTCACCGGCTCGACCGTCTGCCGGCGCGTCCTCCTGGAGTAGGCGTGCATACGGGCCAGAAGGCGCCGAGCTACCCATTCGGGACCGTCGGCATCCGGGGTGTAGCGGTCCTCGAAGGCGAATCCCTCCTGGCGTAGGGCGGCCAGGGCAAACGTCACCCGCCCGGCCGGCAGGGTCGTGGCCTCGGCGAGGGCCGTCACGGTGGTTATGCCGCTCAGCTCCAAGTGGCCCCGCACCGCGGCCACCACCGCCCGGTCCTCGCCGGCGAACGCCGCCCGAGCATCCTCCATGGCTTCTGTGGTGGCCCATAGCTGGCAATCTTCGTGCTCGAGCGAGACGGCCCGACCGGAAGAGGACAGCTGGGAGAACAGGCCGTCCCAGTCAGGGCGGGGCCGCAGAACCAGGACCGACGAGAGAAGGTCGTGCAGCTCGTCCGGGGAGTCGGGCGTCGGTTGGATCTCATCGTGCACCGCGCTCGATGGCGGCGGGATCGAGGGAGCCGATGGTCGACAGATCCACCGCCAGTCCACGCCGCAGATGCACCGCGTTGGTCCGCCGGTTCTGGAACTCCTCATCGTCGAGAAAGGCATATGGCCGGGCGCTGATTATCTCGTGGGCCAGCACGGACGGCTCGGTGGTGTCACGGCAGTGGACCCCCACCTCGCCCGTCTCGATCCGCTCGACCAGAGCGAGTACCCCCTCGATGTCGAGGGCCTCGTGCAACGTGTCGTCGATGGTCTGGCGGACGAGGAGGTGGTCCGGTATCTCCAGCGGACCGACCATGTTGTCCTGACAGGCCGCAGCCTGAGGGAAGACCGCGGCCAGTAGGTCGTCGGACTCCATCCGTTGTATCGGGGGAGGATTGCGCCGGCCGCCGCGGTAGCGCAGCACCATGAGCGACCGGTTGAGGTTCCACCGCCAACGAGCCTGGAACATCGGTGAGTCGAGGATGGAGTGTTCGAGCGCCTCTCGCAGACCGGAACTCGACAGGTAGTGAGGTACCTCCTCCAGAGCAAAGCTGTGATGGGGGCCGAGGGACAAGACGATGGCGTCGTCGGTGGCGGCAGCCTGCAGCTCGAAGTTGAACCGGCGACAGAACTTCTTGCGCAGCGCCAACCCGAGCCCTCGATTGATGCGCGCCCCGAACGGGGAATGCAGCACCAGCTGCATGCCTCCGGTGTCGTCGAAGAAGCGTTCGAGGACCAGCACCTCCTGGGTGGGCATGGCGCCCAGGGCGACCCGGCCGACCGTCAGGTAATCGACGATCATGGTGGCGGCCGCCAGGTCGAGCCCGGCCAAGGTGATCAACCATTGCCTGGCCCCGTCGGGGTCGCCCCGGGCGACGAAGCCGTCTACTGTCGCCCGCAAGGCGGAAACCTCTTGCGACAGCTCGGCCGTCCGAGCAGGCGCCTCACCCAGCCAGAACGGGACGGTGGGGGGAGTGTCCCCGGCGTCGCGAACCCGCACCACGCCGGTCTCTATGCGGCGGATCTGCCAGGAGTGGCTTCCGAGCAGAAAGATGTCCCCGGCCTGGGACTCCACCGCCCAGTCCTCATTGACGGTCCCGACGAACGTGTCGTCCGGATCGGCCACCACCCGGTAGTCGCCCGTCTCGGGGATGGCGCCGCCCGACGTGGCGGCCGCCAGGCGCGCCCCCTTGCGCGCTCTCAGCAGGCCGTTGACCTTGTCGTGGTGCAGGTAGGCGCCCCGGCGACCGCGGCCGGTCTGAATGCCTTCCGCTACCAACTCGACGACCTCGTCGAACTGCTCGCGGGTCAGATCGGCGTAAGGAGCGGCCCGGCGCACCAGGGCGTACAGGTCGGACTCGGTCCACTCCTCGGCGGCGACCTCGGCCACGATCTGCTGGGCCAGCGATGTCGAGGGGCAGGCGAGCCGGGACGACGGCGTCGAGCCGCCCCCCTCGCACCGCAGCCAGCAGAGCGGTGCACTCGACGAGCTCATCCCGAGTGAGGGGAAAGAGCCGACCTTTCGGCGTTCCCGCCCGGCTGTGATTGGAACGTCCGACGCGCTGCAGGAGGGTGGCGATGCTTCGTGGCGAGCCGATCTGGCAGACCAGCTCCACCGGTCCGATATCGATCCCGAGCTCGAGCGAGGCGGTGGCGACCAGGGCCCGCAGGTCACCGGCCCGCAGGCGGGTCTCGACCCGGTACCGCCGTTCCTTCGACAGGCTCCCGTGGTGGGCCGCCACCACGTCGTCCCCGAGGCGCTCACCGAGCTGATGGGCCAGCCGCTCCGCCAGCCGTCTGGTGTTCACGAAGACGATGGTCGTGCGATGAGCGCCGACCAGCCCCGCGATCCGGTCCAGCACATCGCCCAACTGCTCGGCGGAGGCCACCGCTTCCAGCTCGCCCTCGGGCAGCTCCAGGGCCAGGTCGAGGTCACGCTGATGGCCCACATCGACCGTGGCCGGAAGGGGGCGGTCCCCGACCAGCAGCCGGCCGATCAGCTCTATGGGACGCTGGGTGGCCGACAGGCCGATCCGAACCGGCCGCCTGTCGCACAGGGCCTCGAGGCGCTCCAGGCTCAGGGCCAGGTGAGCTCCCCGCTTGTCCCGGGCGACGGCGTGGATCTCGTCGACGATGACGGTCTCGACCGTGCGCAGGGCGTCGCGGCCGAGTCGGCTCGTGAGCAGCAGGTACAGGGACTCGGGTGTGGTGACGACGAAAGCCGGTGGTTTGCGGACCATGGCCGTCCGCTGGGAGCTCGATGTGTCCCCGGTCCGCACCGCCACCCGGATGGGCGCCGGTTCGAGTCCCATCTCAGTCGCCACCTTGGAGATCTCGGCCAATGGCCGTTCGAGATTTTCCGCGATGTCAACCGCCAGCGCCTTCAACGGGGACACGTACAGCACCCGGGTTCCCGCCGCCATGTCCTGTCCGGCCTCGTGCTCCCGGTACAGAGAGTCGATGGCTACCAGGAACCCCGCGAGGGTCTTACCCGAACCGGTCGGAGCGGCGATCAGGGTGTCCAGTCCGGCCGAAATGAGCGGCCACCCCTTGGCCTGGGGGCTGGTCGGACCGTCCGGAAACCGCCGCCGGAACCACTCGGCCACCGCCGGATGAAAGCTCGACAAGGGGTCGTTGCCGCCCTCGGCGTGCTCCAGCGATCCGATTTCCAGCCGCTCCGGTCCGGTCAGCACGTCGACCATCTCCCCATCCTAGGTCCCGAACAGACGTTCGGTTACCCATTTCTGGCGGCCGTCCGAGGGCGCCAACCTCAACCTCGGCGCCACCGAGGGAGGGCACGGCCCAGTTGCACCGGAAGTGGTCTTCAGACCCGCTTCCGGCGCCCGCCGGGCCGACGCCCCGATCGCCAGCCTGTTCCTGGCGTTCTCCTCGGCCCGTCCCGGGCCGGGCGGGCAGGGAGCGGTCGGAGCAAACGCCGCTCGCGCCGCCTTGCTTCGATGGCCTCGAGAGCCGTCGGCGTTCCTGGGGCGGGGCCAGCGCGACGGCCCGGCCATTGATTGCGACGATCGATGAGAGGTAGCCGAGGGATATGGAAAGCGTTCCACTCTCCGAGGAGCAGAGGTGAAACATTCGCAAGCTCGAGCGGGTTGGTAAGAGTGGGCCGGAAGACATCCGGCCGCCAGAGGAGGTCAGCCGGCCGACGATTGACCGGGGGATGCATCCAGAGCCCACGCAAATTGATCTCAGCGCAAGTGCGATTCGGTACCGAACAAAGCCGGGTCGAATTGCTCACGTTGACGTAAGCTTTCGGACGTGGGGTAAGGCATCAGAGGTGCGGATGGTTCAGCGTTCGAAGCCAATCGGTGAGACGTCGCCAGACCTGATGACCGTCGCGGCCCTCAGTCGAGCCTGGGCGGTCGCCTGGTGATCCGGGGCGACTCGATGGTGGCCGTGCCGCTCGCGCTTGGGGCGGCGGCTTCGTTCGCGGGTCGCGAATGTGGCCCAGATGCGCGCCGTCCGGCGCCATCCTCCGACCCAGGAGATCGAACCCGGGCTGCTGCTGCGGTTGGTTCGCCAGCCCCTGTGGTTGGCCGGTTTGGGCGCGTCGGTTGTCGGTTTTGCTTTCCAGGCGGCAGCGTTGTGGCTGGCCCCGGTAATGCTGGTGCAGCCTCTCATAGTCGCGGAGCTGCTGTTCGCCCTACCCCTGGCGGCCGTGATTGCGGGAGGACGGCTGGGCCGGCGGGAGTGGGCCGGCGCCCTGCTCGTCACGTCGGGTCTGGCCGTGTTCCTGGTGATCGTCAGGCCGAGCGACGCCCATGCCACAGCCTCACCGCGGACCTGGGCCACGCTTTTTATCGTGGTCGCGCTCGGTGTCGGGGCCCTTCTGCACCTGGGCCGGCGCAGCCGGGGCATCGTCCGAACCAGCGCTCTAGCGGCGGCGGCCGGTGTGGCGGTTGGCCTCCTGTCGGTGCTCACAAAGGCGACCACCCATGACTTCTCGTCCCACGGCGTCGCCGCAATAGGGACGTGGAACCCATGGGCGCTCGCCGTTGTCGGCGTGATCGGCCTTTCCCTCGTGCAGAACGCGTTCCGCTCGGGTCCCTTGGCCGTATCACTTCCGCTCATCGACCTCGGCGAGCCGCTCGTGGCCTCCATCATCGCGTTGGTCGCTTTTGGTGAGCGACCGGGGGCCCTCGGTCCGCGGTCCTGGGCCGAGCTTCTGTTTGCCGCCATCATCGTGGCCGTCGGTGTCGCCGTTCTGGACCGGTCCCCGACCGTGCAGGCCGCCCAGGCCGGCCAGGCTCCACCGGAGACCACCACCGAACAGTGCCCATGAGCCGAGGCCGGCCCCACAACCCGGTTCTGCCCGCGTGGAGACGATCAGGGCAAGCCGGTTCTGGGGCCCCTGCCGCCCGGTCGGAGACGCCGGCCGGGGTGGTCGGAGGCTTTCGTTTCCCCCGGTTGGCCCTGGCAGTCCTGTCGCTGGTCCTGTTCCTCAGTTTTCTCGACAACACGATTGTCAGCGTCGCCCTGGCCGACATCCAGACCCGACTTCATGCCGGGGTAACCGCGCTGCAATGGATCGTCGGCGGCTACGCCTTGACCTTCGCCGGTCTCATGCTGATGTTCGGTACGTTGGGCGACCTATTCGGCCGCCGGCGGATCATGGCCATCGGAGTCGGCATCTTCTGCGGTGGGTCCCTCTTGGGCGCGCTGGCCCCCTCCTCTGGCGTACTGGTCGGGGCCCGGGTGATCATGGGCATTGGGGCGGCCGCCTCCGAGCCGGGCACGTTGTCCATGATCCGCCACGTCTTTCCGGACCGGCAGGAACGAGCCCAGGCCCTGGGAGTATGGGCTGCCGTCTCCGGTCTGGCCCTGGCTATGGGTCCGGTCATCGGTGGGGTCCTGGTCGGCCTGTGGTCGTTCCGAGCCATTTTCTACTTCAATGTGGCCTTCGGCCTGCTGGCTTTGATCGGCATTTACGCCGTCCTGCCCGAGAACTCCGATCCGGTGGATCGCGCCCTCGACGTCCGCGGCTTCACGCTCGGTGCCACCGCTATCGTCGCCGCCACCTTCGCGACCATCCAGGGCGAGAGCGACGGGTACGCGAGCACTCTCGTGATTGCCTTGTACGTGGTGGCGTTCGTCGCCACCCTGGCTTTCATCGCCGACCAGCGCCGGGCCGCCAACCCCGTGCTGGACCTGCGCTACTTTCACGTTCCCGCATTCGCCGGGTCCAACATCGTGGCTTTCACCGGTTATTTCGCCACGTTTGCCGTGTTCTTCTTCGTGCCCCTCTACGTTGTGGAGGTCGGAGGAGTCGACGGCTACCAGGTGGCCACGGTGTTTCTACCCCTGGCTGTGACCATGATCGTGGCCTCGGCCTTGACCGGCCGCTGGGTCGCGGTCAGTGGTCCGCGTTTGCCCATGACGGTGGGTTGTTTGGTGGGAGGGCTCGGAATCCTGCTGACCGACATACGGCTCATTCCGAACCCGGGTCTCGGCGACATCGGATGGACTTTGGCCATTGCCGGTGCCGGTCTCGGAATAATCTTCGTCCCGGTCACATCGACGGTCCTGACCCTCGTACCCGCCCGCCGCTCCGGCATGGCCGCATCGGCTACCAACACCAGCCGGGAGCTGGGCGCGGTGGCCGGGGTTTCCGTCCTCGGTGCAATTGTCAATGGCCAGCTGACCGTCAATCTGACCCACCGCCTCATAGAGCTTCACGTTCCGGCCGCCATACGCTCCCTGGTCGTAAACGGCGTCACTACCGGTCAAAACGCCAAGGGGATTCCCTCGGCTCCGGCTATTCAGAACCTCATTGATCAGGTGGAGGGTCCGGCGTACGCGGCGTTCCACACCGGCCTGGATATCAGCCTGCTCCTCGCCTCGGCACTTCTCTTCGCCTCGGCGCTGGTGGCAATTGCGACGATTCGCACGCCACGGCCGGGATCGTTGCCGGAGGAGGAAGCGACCAGCCTGTTGTAGTCATCCAAAGCCCAGCGCCACTCTGACCGTCCGCTTCGGGTGACCGCGAGGGGTCACGTCTGGGAGCCGGTTTCTGCGACCACGCTTACCGCCTGTGAGGGTAATCCGTATAGCGCGTCGTAGATCTGGCGCACCACCGGGCCGGCCACGTCGGCGCCATATCCGGCCTGCTCGAGGATGGCTGTGACTTCGTACTGCGGGTTCGTCGCGGGGGCGAAAGACGTGAAGATCGAGGTGCTCTGCTTGCCCTGAACCTGGGCCGTCCCGGTCTTGCCCGCGATGTCGTGGCTGGCCAGCCGGCCGGTGAAGATGCCGTAGGCGGTTCCTGCGGGATTCTGCACGACGCCGACCAACCCCGCCAGGATCGCCTGCCGATCCGCCTGGGGCAACGTGACGACATCCTTTCGCTGGGATGTGTAGGTACTTATGACCGCGCCCGTTTGCGACGTGACCTCCTCGGCCAGACGGGGCGCCCACAGGGTCCCGCCGTTAGCGAAGGTTGAGTAGGCGTTGGCCAGCTGCAACGGCGTGACCAGATCCTCGAACTGGCCGATCGCGGTCTGGGCGCTGTCGCCGGTGTACCAGGTTCCGGTCGCGTAGTCCTTGGGGAACTGCTTGTAGTCGAGGGCCACGCTCTGGGGGGTCGGGACCAACCCGGTGGACGCGCCGGGGAGAGCGACACCCGTGGGTGCCCCGAGGCCGTACTCGTTTGCGACTTGTTGCAGGGCGTCTTCGGGGAACTGATGATTGCTGAAATAGCCGTCCCAAAGCTCGGCGCCTATGGCGTTGAAGTAGTTGTCACTCGATTCGGTGAGCGCGGTGGGGAGGGTGATCAGCCCCAGAGCCTCGCGGTCGTTGTTGGTGAAGGTCTGGTTCCCTATCTTGATGCTTCCCGTATCGTCGAAGGGCGACGTGGGTGTGATCAGCCCGTAGTCGAGCCCGGCGGTGGCGGTGACGAGCTTGAACGTCGAGCCGGGCGCGTACTCCCCCTGGATGGCCCGGTCGAGCAATGGTTGATTGGCGGCCGGGTTGCTGTAGGCCGCGTAATTGGCCTCGCTGATCCCGCCGACGAAGTCTTCCGGGTTGTAGTCGGGGTCTGTGGCCAGAGCGACGATGGTGCCGTTTTGAGGATCCTCTACCACCGCAGCACCCGCGGGGGCCGGGAAACGGGCACCGTTGTGGGTGGACTGCCTGGCCGCCGCCAAGCCCTGTCCGAGGGCCGTGACCGCCGCCTCCTGGATCCGGCCGTCGATGGTCAACACCAGGTTGTGCCCCGGCACCGGGGGAGTGGAAGCCAAGGTTGTCAGGACCTGGCCGGCCGAGTTGACCTGGATCTTCTCGACGCCGGGCCGGCCTCGCAGGACCGACTCGTAAGCGGCTTCGACCCCCGTGAGGCCGATCTGATCGTTCGGCAGGTACCCCTTGGACTTCAACTGCCGGTACTGGCTCTGGTCGATTTGACCTACGTAGCCCAGAATGTTGGCCGCGGCGGCTCCCATCGCGGTGTACGAGCGGACCGATTCGCTGGTGGGCACTACCCCCGGAAAGAGGTCGGGGTTCTCCTGGATATAGAGAATCTGCTGCGGCTGGGCGTCGGGGAACACGGGGACGGGGGCGTACGGGCTGTACTCGAGGTTGTTTATGGCCGTGTTCAACTGCTTGACGGTCATGCCGAGCAGGGGGGCGAGGCGGGCTACCACGGTCCGATTCTGCCCGGCGATCTGCCGGTCGACGTCGATCACGGGAAGGTTGACGTTCCCGACGAGCACTCGTCCGTCCCGATCCAGGATTTCGCCTCGCGGCGCCGGCGTGTAGACGACCTCGACGCCGTTGTTTACTGCGGCCGCCTGGGCTTTAGGTCCGTTGATTACCTGGAGAAACCACAGCCGAGCGAACAGGGCAGCAAAGAGGCAGGCGATCAGGACCAGCAGGATCGTCAGACGCAGCTTGCGAGAGTCCCCATCGGGCGGGCGCATGGCTGCAGCCCGTTAGGCCGCGTGGCTGCGCTGGTAGCTGTGTTCCAACATCCCGGCCAGGCCCCGCAATACGCACCTGAGTGGATCGTCGACGACCGTGACCTCGCAGCCTGTTCTTTCCGAGACTTGGACGGCGACGCCGTGCAGCAGGGCGCCCCCGCCGGCGAGGTAAACGCCCTGGTCGAGAACCTCCTGTGCCAGGTCAGGGGGAAGCGCGGCCAGAAGGTCGGCGAGGCCGGAAAGGATGGCCGACATGGTCCGCTCCAGAGCCTTCCTCACTAGCGCAGCCGGCACTTCCACTGTTCGCAGATGCCCCCATCTGGCCGGATCGACCCCGCTGACGAGCACCGAGTCCAGATTGTTGCCCGTCAGCCCCAGCGCCATCTTCACCCGCTCGGCCGTGCGCTCGCCGATCAACAGCCCGAGGTGCGACCGTACGGCCCGCACGATGGCGGCGTCCATCTCGTTGCCACCGACCCGAATGGAGCGCGACCGGGTGATCCCACCAGCCACTACCACGCCCATCTCGGTGGTGCCGCCGCCGATATCGACGATGAGCACGGCGTTGCCGGCGTCAAGATCCACGCCGGAACCGAGCGCGGCGGCGACGGGCTCCTCGACAAGGGTGACCTGGAGGTGGGGGCGCCCGTCGCTGACCGTCCGGATGAGCGCCCGGCGCTCCACATCGGTGGCGCAACCCGGCACGCAGACGAGCGCACCTGGTCGCCCTAACCGGTGGCGGCGCCACACCCTCGCCAGGAATCCCTGAAGCAGCAGCGAGCATGCGTCGGGGTCGGAGATGACTCCGTCATGCAAAGGCTTGATGACCTCGACATCCTCTGGCGACCGGCCCCACAGGGCGGCCGCCGGCTTTCCCACTGCTACCAGGTCGCCGGTCCCTGGGCGCACGGCAAGTACCGACGGCTCATCCAGGACGACGCCGCGACCAGGCATGTAAACCAGCGTGTTGACGGTGCCGAGATCTACCGCCACGCTGGACCAAAGAGCCCGTTGCAGAACATTCACGACCCCCACCGTCGTACCTCCTGGGCGTTTCGGGCCTTCATTCAAAGTATGGTTCTTCCTGAGGCGTACGGGCATGCGCCCTGTTGGACGGTTTGAGAGCTGATCGTTCGGAGGGCGTGCCGGGACCGCGGGCGACTCGGCGCTCACCGTCCTACGCTGGCCCGAGCGGGACCTCGTCTCCGTCCCCCCTCGAAAGACGTACTGGGAGCCCACCCGGCTCCTCGTCGAGCCCGACTTTGCGGGCGACCGCGACCGCGAGCCGACCGACCTCGACATCACGACGTCCTCGGCCAGAAGATCATCCCTACCCGCCTCACGGGTAGAACCGTGACCGTCCGGGAGGAGAGAACGCTTTCGCGGCTTGGAGGTGATTAGTCGCTTCGCCATCGCCGACGGCGACGCCGGCGTTATCCTCACCCGCACCGGCCCCCCCTGTCTCACCGCCCCCGGTGACGAGGGGATCTCCTCACCAAGATCCGCGGCGGGCTCAGTGCAGCCGGTATCCGGGACGAACTGAGATCTGACTGGGTCATCGTCGACTGCGAGCTGCTGCCGTGGTCCGCAAAAGCCGGCGAGTTGCTCCGCCGGCAGTACGCCGCCGTCGGCGCCGCCGCTACCGCCACGCTCGCCGTCGAGGCCGCCGTCCACGCTCTCACCCGCCGCCCCTGGCACCTCGACATCCTCGGCCGTCTCGTCGCCACCGACCCCGGCACCTTCCGGGCCACCAGGACCATCACCGTCGAGCTCACTGACCCCGCCAGCTGCCAGGCGGGCGCACAGTGGTGGGAAGACCTCACCGGCGGCCGTGGCGAAGGCATGGTCGTCCAGCCGGCCGAGACGGTTCACCGCGGTCACCGAGGTCTGGCCCACCAGGCATCAAGGTTCGTGGCCGGGAGCATCTCCGCATCATCTACGGACCCGAGTACACATCCGAAGACAACCTCGCTCGTCTCCGCGAGCGCGGCCTTGGCCACAAGCGCGCCCTGGCCCTGCGCGAGTTCGCCCTCGGCATCGAAGCCTTCGAGCGTTTCGTCTTCGGCGTGCTCGCCCTGGAAAGTGAGCCCGTGGACCCCCGCCTCTAGCTGACACAGCAATAAGGTGACCCCCTTGCCGATTGGCCGGGCGTTAGGGCGGGGGGCCGCCGTTTCGCCGCCGGAGGGCTCGAGGGCACCAGATCGAAAAATCTGTTCGTTGACTCGAGCACCGTTGTCTCGGCCACCGCCACGGGTGCAACGGCGGCCGTAACAGACGGCGTGGTCTCGCCGCTCTCGTATGCCGGCGAGATACTGTGGCCGGCGGAGCCTCACGTACTTGGCGTCAGCGGGTGATCAAGGGGCTCTGGCGGAGAGCTTGCCGGGTTCCGTCGTCCCGCGGAACAGACGAGTATGCCCGCCATGGTGCCTGTGCCGGCCAGTCTTTGCGGGTTCGGAGGGAGATTTGATGGCGAAAATCTGGCTCGTGACGGGTTCGGGGCAGGGGCTAGGGCGTGCGATTGTGGAAGCGGCGCTGGAGCGAGGCGATTCGGTCGCGGCGAGCACGCGGAATGTGGAGGACGTTATTGGTCTCGTGGACCGCTTTGGCGACAACGTGTTGCCGTTGGCGCTGGACGTGAGAGACAGAGCGGCCGCTGCCCCAGCACTGGCGGCCGTTGTGGAGAAGTTTGGCCGGATCGACGTCGTCGTAAACAACGCGGCGAGGGCGCTCTCGGGTGCGGTCGAAGAGCTCACTGAGCCCGAGATCCGCGACCTTGTCGATACCAACCTCCTCGGCACCGTTTGGGTGACTCAAGCCGCCCTTCCTATCATGCGGGCGCAGGCCAACGGCCATATCATTCAGATCTCGTCGGGTGGCGGTGTGATTAGCTGGCCCCTGAATGGCGCATATCAGGCCACCAAGTTCGGCATCGATGGTTTGAGCGAGTCCCTCAGCCAGGAGGCGGCCCACCTCGGCATCAACATCACGATCGCACAGGTCGGTCACATGGGCGGCACGGGGCTTGGCCGAACGGCTGCTTCCGAAGGCTCACCCATCGCGGCGTACGCACCCATTCGCGAGACGATGAAGGCTGTCAGCGGGCGCCCCGGCAATGATCCGCATGACATCGCCCCCAAGTTTCTGCAGATCGTGGACGCCGATACGCCGCCTCTCCGGGTCCTCGTCGGCCGACCCCTGCAAGACATCAAAACGGCATACGAGGATCGCCTAAGGCTCTGGGCAGAATGGGAGTAGACCTCCTGGTACGCCTGGGGCTGTCCATGATCTGATCCCGGTTGGCCCGGGCGTAGTCGAGCTCGTGGAGGGACCTCCGCCGTTGCGGTCCTGGTCCCATGACGGCCGGACCCCCTGGCCTCGATCGGTCGATAGCATCAACCTTGACTCCTATCGGCAGAGACGGAGGTTCTGATGACCGCATTGATGACCGTGGAACGGGCAGGCGGAGAAAGGACCCCCGACGACGTAGCCAGCGACACCAGGCGCTGGTGGGTTCTCGCCGTGCTGGGGATCTCCCAGTTGATGGTCATTCTCGACAGCACCATCGTCAACATCGCCCTCCCCACGGCTCAGCGCGACCTGCACTTCTCCAATGCCGACCGACAGTGGATCGTCACCGCTTACTCCCTTGCGTTCGGCAGCCTGCTGCTTCTAGGCGGCCGAATCGGCGACATGGTGGGTCGCAAGAGGGCCCTCATCATTGGACTGATCGGCTTCGCGGTCGCCTCGGCCATCGGCGGGGCCTCCGTCAACTTCGCCATGCTGGTGACCGCCCGGACCGTCCAGGGCGCGTTCGGGGCGCTGCTGGCCCCCTCGGTGCTGGCCCTCTTGACCACCACGTTCACTGATCCGGGCGAGCGCGGGCGAGCCTTCGGGATCTACGGGGCCATCGCCGGCGCCGGCGGCGCGCTTGGGCTGCTGCTGGGTGGCGTCCTCACTTCGTACGCATCGTGGCGCTGGACGCTTTTCGTCAACCTGGCGTTCGCCGCTACTGCCGTCATCGGCGCCCTGCTCTGGTTGAAGAACGACGAGGGCGCTGACCACGACCCGTTGGACCTGCTCGGCCTATTCCTGGTAGCCGGTGGGTTGTTCTCACTGGTTTTCGGCTTCTCCCACGCCGAGACCACCGCGTGGAGCAATCCCTTCACCATTGGATTCCTCGCCATAGGAGTGGTGCTCTTGACGGCATTCGCCTATTTCGAGACCAGGGCGAAGTACCCGCTCCTCCCACCCCGGGTCGTGCTCAATCGAACCCGGGGCGGATCTGGGCTGGCCATGTTGTTCGCCAGCGTCGGGATCTTCGGTGTGTTCTTGTTCCTCACCTACTACCTGCAGGGCACTCTGGGGTTCAGTCCGGTGAAGACCGGCGTGGCGTTTATCCCGCTGGTGGTCGCCTTGGCCGGCATGGCCCAGGTGTCCAACCGCATCCTCCTGCCGAGGTACGGACCCAAGCCCATCGTGCCAATCGGCTTGCTCATATCTGCCGGGGCACTGTTCGGACTCCATCTGGTCGGGTTGCACTCTTCGTACGTCAGCCATGTGCTTCCCTATCTCGTGGTGTTGGGCTTCGGGTTCGGCCTGAGCGTCGCCCCCTCGTTCAGCACGGGCACCCTGGGTTTAACGCCACAAGACGCCGGTGTCGGGTCGGCCACGCTCAACACGGCCCAACAAGTTGGGGGATCGATTGGCACCGCGCTGCTCAATACCCTGGCCGCCGCTGCTGCCAGCGCCTACCTGGTGGGCAAGGCAGTGAACCCGGCCAGCCTGCAGGCAGCCGCCCTGCATAGTTACACGACTGCGTTCCTTTGGTCATCCGTGATCTTCGTGGCCGGAGCGGTCGTCGCGGGGCTGGTGTTCGCACCCGGGGGTCTGTCCGCTCTCGCGTCCGAACATCAAATCACGGCCGCGCCTGACCGCGGCATCCATGACGAACCTCGACACGAACTCTGCCGAGTTCGAGTAGCTTGCCGGTGAATTCGCCAAAGCAGATTCGGTCATCCTCTGCGAGGCCTACGACAACTGGCTGGTCACCTTTGCCCGGAGGGGCCGAGCGCCTGGCATCTCAAGGATTGGCTTACGAGCTGGATCGGCGCGGAGAGGTACCTGGCGAGTTCGGACTCGTCTTCGCTGGCGGGTGAGCCCGATCCGCTTGGCCGCTGCCGTTTATGGATCCGAGAACGGCAGTGCCAAGCCGACCGGCGAGCTCCGGGTCCCTGGCTTCGACCCCGTGCGCGTAGACGCGGATGGTCGTAGAGGGGTCGGCGTCGCCGAGGCGACCTGCTACCGTCCGCCCGTCGGCGCCAGTCGCGATGGAGGTCGTGGCCGTGTAGTGCCGTAGCTCGTGGAAGTGCCCTCCGACCCCAAGCTTGGTCGCCAGTCGGGAGTACCCCTGCGTCAGCCCATCGGGTAGGCAAGGCAAGCCCCCGGTTGCCGCGCGACTTAGAAGATATGGGTCGCTCACGAGCTTTTCGCCAGCCATCCCGGCATAGGCCAGCTGGTCCGCCTGCCGTTCAGCGACGAATACGCCAAGGGCGTCGTCGACAGTGACCCCTCGCTGCTGGTGGGTCTTGGTCGGGCCCTCACTGGCTTCTCGGCGTATGACGGTAAGGGACCGGGCAATTGTGAGCATGCGACGCTTCCAGTCCACGTCGGACCACCGCAGCGCGCACAGCTCTCCCCGGCGCCCTCCGGTCACTGCGGCGAGGACGATGGCTGTAGCCAATACGGGGTCGCTGTCGTGGGCGGCGGCAACCAGCTGCTGTACGGTTTCGATCGAAGGGGCGGTGACCGGGTGAGGGGTAATGCGTGGCGGCGAAGCTTCGTTCGCTGGGTTGCTCGGCAGCCATTCCCACTTCATTGCGCGTCCCAGGGCGGCCGAGAGGATGGCGTGGTGGCGACGGACCGACGCGGGGGAGAGCCCGCGGGCGAGCAGGGACCGGTAGAGGTCGTCGAGATGCCGGGCTGTCAGTCGGTCGAGGCGTACCGACCCGACGGCCGGGAGAATGTTGCGTTCGACGCTGCGCCGGTGCTCGCGCATGGTGCTGGGGGACCGGGTGGACTCGATATCGGCGAGCCATCGGGTCAGGAGGTCGCCTACGCTGCCAGCATGGCTCTTGGCCTGGCGGCGTTCAACGTCGACGACGAGGTCACTCAAAGCGCTCTCGGCTTGGCCCCTCGTGCCAGTGAAGTTGCGCGACAGATAGGTGGGCCGTTTGCGGGTGTCTCGGCCCACGTAGACCCGCAACTTCCACTTGCCGCTACCGGGTCCACCCCATTCGTTGAGCGAGCCACGCATCTTCTCTCCGCCGACAAGCATATGTCCAAAGGCATGTCCAGGAGGTGCTATTCTCGCCTCACTTGGAGACAAAATCGCAGATCAGGCCCGAGTAGCTCAGCCGGTAGAGCAACGCACTCGTAATGCGTAGGTCAGCGGTTCGATTCCGCTCTCGGGCTCCGACCAAGATCCCCCGGTCAGATGGCACCTGAATGGGTACCGGCGCACCCGGTCGTAGCTTCCTGATCCGAAGAACCCGACCACGTCTCTTGGATGGGATGCGAGGAGGGGAGCAGGGTGGCCGGAAGCATGGTGGGGCCCGAAGACGACGTCAACGATGCCATCGCGGCGGGGGACTTCCCTCCGACATTTGTTGCACTGGCTGCCACATTCACGCCCCGGCCTTGGACCCGATGATCCGAGAGGCCCAGAAGCAGGCTCGGCTGAGCTAGTCGACGGTGCACATGTCCCCGCCAGCCGAGATCGTTTGGCTGATAGCAAACCAGGTCGAGAAGTTGATGGACGAGGCCTACTCTGTCCGCGTGCTCAACGCCTTCCCCAGGACCACCGGCCTTCGAGCACAGGGCGACGTTACCCTTGGTTCAGCCGACAGACACGCTCGGTAGTCCGAACACCGACAACATACGGCATCGAGGTCACCACCCCATGAGCGAACCCCCCAAATGGCACTTCGGCAACGCCGCGGTCGATGGCTCAGAGCGGCAAGGTTGGTTGGTCGGTGCTTTCATGGACCCCGGCGACGTCCGGACGACAGAAGATGTGGAGATCAGATGGGGCATCTACTCCGCCGGCGAGCGACGTGAGGACTGGTTCCAACACGAGGAACGCACGACGGTGCTCGTACTTGTGAGCGGCCGCTTCCATATCGACCTGGACGTCGGAAGCGCTGTTCTTTACGAACCGGGCGACTACGCGATCTGGGGCCCGGGAATCGGACACTCCTGGCGGGCGGAGCAAGAGTCCGTTGTGATCACCATGCGATGGCCCGGCGCAACCTAGGGCCCCTTTCATTTCGACAACTCTGCTGTACTTCAACCCCTGGGCAATGGTCACGGCGAATTCCTGACCATCGGGCCGATGCGCTTACTCGTCGTCGATTGTTAGGAGACCCATGCCCATCACAATCGTCACCGGGGGCAGGGAATACGACCGTCTTGTCCCCCCGTGAATGCCCGGTACGAGTCTCCTACAGCGAGGGCATATTCGTCGGATACCGGTATTACCAGGAACATGACCAGCAACCGTTGTTCCCGTTGGGTTTCGGGCTGTCGTACACCAGGTTCGCTATAACGAACGTGGGCTTGAGCCGGGTCGGATCGGATACGGTCAGTGTCAGGGCCAGGCTGACCAACACTGGACCGCCGGCACCGAGGTGGTACAGGCCTACGTCAGTGACCCGGTCAGGACCGGTGAACCACCGGAGCAGTTGAAGGCGTTCGGGCGGATCGCCCTGCAACCCGGTAAGAGCGCCACGGTTCGTTTCCGCCTCGACCGCAGTGCCTTCGGCTATTTCAAGAACGGCAGATGGGTCGTAGCCCCTGGCGGCTACACCGTGTCTATGGGGACATCGGCCAACCACCTCGCCGGCTCCGCCCACGTGGTGCTCCTTAACTGATCACGAACCCTCGCCCAACCGCGCCGTGGGCTACCCTCCCGGGTGCACGGAGGTGAGGACGATCAATGGCGAATGTGACTTTGGTCGGCAGTGGGGTGGTCGGTATGGGGCTGGCCATGCTGCTGGCGGCCGACGGGCACCAGGTGACGTGTCTCGAGCGTGACGCTGAACCGCCCCCGGTCGATGCGGAGGCCGCATGGGAGCACTGGGATCGGCGGGGGGTGAACCAGTTCCGCCTGCTTCACACGTTCCTGGCCCGCTTTCACCAGGTAGTGACAGGTGAGCTGCCCCAAGTGGCGGCCCGGCTCAGGGCGGACGGCGCCCTTCAGGACAACGTCCTGGGGGGCGCCCCGGATTTCATCACCGGAGGCTGGCGGGACGGCGACGAACGATTCGACGTGATGACCGGGCGCCGGGCCGTGGTGGAGCGGTCGGTGGCGTCGGCTGCCGAGGAAACTCCGGGCGTGACTGTCCGGCGGGGCGTCGCCGTCGCCGGACTGCTGACCGGGTCCCCGGCTGCCCCCGGCGTCATCCACGTGACCGGAGTGCGGACCGAGGCTGGTGAGGAACTGCGGGCCGACTTGGTTATCGATGCGAGTGGCCGGCGTTCGGCGCTTCCGGTCTGGCTGGGAGCGGCCGGTTCGCCCCCGATCGAGCAGGAGGTCGACGACAGCGGGTTCGTCTACTACGGCCGCCACTTTCGTTCGGCTAACGGCAGCCTGCCGGTAGCCCTCGGGGGGGCGCTGCAGGAGTACGGCTCGATCAGCGGCCTGACCCTCGCGGCCGACCATGGCACGTGGGGCATAGGACTGATCGCCCGGGCCGACGACAAGGAGCTACGGCGGCTGAGCGATGCCGCGGCGTGGGAGCGGACGGTCCGGGCCATGCCCACCATCGCTCATTGGCTGGACGGCGAGCCGCTCGAGGACCGCGTGATCGTCATGGCCAAGATCGAGGACCGCATCCGCAATTTCTGGCCCGGCGGGCGACCGGTCGCAACCGGGGTTCTCGCTGTCGGGGACGCGTGGGCCTGCACCAATCCATCGGTCGGTCGGGGTGCCTCGATCGGGATGCTGCATGCCACCGTGTTGCGCGACACGCTCCGCGAGGCGGGCGTGGACCCCGCCGGTCTGGCCGAGGCGTTCGGGGCGGCGACCGCGGAGAAAGTCGAGCCGTGGTATCGGTCCACCCTTGCCTTCGACCGGGGGCGGCTGGACGAGATGGCGGTTCTGGCCGCCTGTGGCACGGTGGACGACGTGCCGGCCGAGTACGGGACGATCAAGGCGCTGCAGGCGTCGATGATGAAGGACCCGGACTGCTTCAGGGCCTTCCTCGATGTGGCCATGGTGCTCAATACTCCGGCCGAGGTCATGAGCCGGCCCGGTTTGGAGGAGAAGGTCGCCGAACTGGGCGGCCGGTGGCGGGAGGAACCGGCACTTGGCCCGAGCCGGGCGGAGTTGGTCCAGCTGGTCAGTTCCTAGGAGGGACGATGGCAACGGCGAACAACGACGGCTTGGACATTCACTACGAGGTCACCGGCGACGGTCCGTCGGTGGTTCTACTCCACGGCTTCCCCGACTCGAGCCGGCTGTGGCGCCATCAGGTTCCGGCCCTGGCCGGCGCCGGCTTCCGCGTCATCGTCCCTGACATGCGGGGCTACGGGCGGTCCGCAAAGCCGACCGATGTGGACGCCTACAACATCCTGCATCTGGTAGCCGACGTCGGGGCGGTGCTGACCGACGCCGGGGCGACGCAGTCGCATGTAGTCGGCCACGACTGGGGTGCGGCGGTGGCGTGGGCTCTGGCGTCTGTGGCCCCGGACGCGGTGAATCGCCTCGCCGTCTTGTCGGTCGGTCACCCGAGCACGTTCAGGGGCGCCCCGGGTCAGCTGGACCTGGACCAGCTCGAGAAGTCGTGGTACATGCTGCTCTTCCAGTTCGCCGGCATTGCCGAGGAATGGCTCTCGGCCGACGACTGGGCCAACTTCCGGGCTTGGGGGCGCCACCCCGATGCAGACGAGGTGGTCGCCGAGCTCGAGGCCAACTTCTCGCTGACCCCCGCTCTCAACTACTACCGGGCCAACGTTAACCCCGAGTCGTTCGTCGGACCCGCTCTCGTCCTGCCGCCCGTCCAGGCCTCGACCATGGGCGTGTGGAGCACCGGCGATTTCGCCCTGACCGAAGGCCAGATGACCCGCTCGGCCGAGCAGGTCGCCGCCCCGTGGCGCTACGAGCGGGTCGAGGGACCAGGCCACTGGATGCAACTCGAGGCTCCGGGTGAAGTGAGTCGCCTCCTCATAGACTTCCTGAGCTAGATGATCACGAGGACTATGGTGCCGGCCCTTACCGGGACCGACCGGGAGACGATCCACGTCGTCATGGGCGGGCGTGTGAGCCCGTCCCGGACGTCCATGAGAGCGAAACCGAGCAGGTTCTCTCCCCGCCAACTATTCGGGGTGGCGGTCGCCTCATCGCTGGCGGCGAGCCCGATCCCCCAGATCAGATCAGTGGCGCTCGCCTCGACTAGAACCTTGGGTGCCGTGGACAGCAGGTAGTCGCGCCGGCCGCTGATCTGAGAGAACTTGGCCAGATTCCCTTCGACCACAAGCCGGTAGCGGGCTTTGACCCAACGGTCTCATCGAAGTTACGGACTTCGCGGCCCAGGTTCTTAGCCGCGGAGGGATGCTTCGCGGCGAGGATTCGATCCCGCGCTTCCTCGTCACCGAACAGTCGGGCTTTGCCCGCCATCATGAAGCCCTCAGCGTGCTTGTAGGCGATCCCATCGACCACGAACTCAGACGGCCACCATTGACTGAGTACCCACGGGCCGACGGGCCTACCGCCTCGCGGCACATGACTCCAAAAGCAAACCAGAGCTGGCAGCCGACCGTCGCTTCTTCTCCCAGCAGCACGGCCATCCGCTCCGAGGGCGACGATCGCTCTACATCACCAGCCTAGAGATGCGGCAGCGCACACGGGTGTCGATTTCGAATCTCTATGGGCACTCGACGGGTCCGGGCGGACGTGGCGGGCGTCACGACCGGTGATCGCGCGCCGTGGAGGGTTCCGTCACGAAACGACCACGGGCCGGCAAGCCGATCAGCGTTAACAACAAGAGCCAAATGAATTCTGAATTCAGCCCTCTTTGGTCGCCAGCGCCGTCCCAGGACCTGTCTTCACAATCGAAGGCTGCCGCCCGATCTGTGCCGACAGGGTCCGAGAGTCGTCCAACCCCATCGTTAAGCGATCGCCTCGGCGAGTTGCGCCACCTGATCCAAGCGAGCTGACCCGGGCGAAAATATCAGCTCGTCGCAGCCGCTCTGTTCGAATCCGGCTACATAGGCCCTTATCATCTCGGGGCTAGTGGCGGCGCCGGCGGCGATCTGATCGGCGAACTCCCCCAACCAGGCGTAGTAGGCTTTGATCGTCGAGGTAGTCTCAGCCTGGGCATCCGAGCCAAGAGCGAAATAGACCAACGCCAGCTTGCGAGGTTCGCCTTGCCGGCCGGCCTCTCGCCACACCTTGTTGACGGTGGTACCCATCTGGGAGAACATTTCTGGAGTTCCTCCACCCATGATCCAACCGTCGATAAGCGTCGCCATGCGCCGGACGCTTGATTCGCTGAGGGCTCCCAGAACGATCTGAGGGCCCCCTTTCTGTGCCGGCGGAGGCCCGATAGGTCCGGCGAGGCCCCGGTCCTCTCCTCCCCAGATCCGTTTCATCTCCTCCACCTGTTCTGCCAGCCGTCGGCCTCGGCCCCGCGTCGGCAACCCGCTCGCGGTGAAGTCGTCATCACGACCTCCAGTTCCCACGCCAAGTACAAGACGGCCACCGGAGAGCCGGTCGAGCGATGCCACCTGCTTGGCGAGCAGGGCGGCATTGGCGTACAGCGGTGCGATCAGAACCGAGGAGATTATGCCGATCCGGTCGGTGACCGCGGCCGCCGCGGTCAAGGCGACCAAGTCGTCATAGTTGGGGTAGACCAGCCGGCCAACGGTACCGAGGCTGCTGAAGCCGGCCTCTTCTGCTTGCCTGGCCCACGCCAACAGCGTGTCGGGCGGCAAATCGGGGACTTGTGTCGGAAGGCCGATTCCGATTCGCATGTCAAACCTCCTCGCCATCGTGACCTTAGTCCACGGGGACTGCACGGTTCGCCGCTGCTTGGTTTCGGTCGACGACTTCAGCGTCGAGGCCACGAGCCTGCGGACGGCAGAACGTGACATCCGACCACGACGTTGCCTCGATGACTCTCCCCGCTACGAGGCGTTGGTCCGGGTCCGAGAGTTGTGATCGGGTGGCCGTAATGTTCGCCGGGTGGCATTACTCTCGAGCGCCGATGAGCCCGCCCCTCCAGCCAGTCGACCCCAGAACCATCCCGGAGCTTTGCGGCCGCTTCGAGCCGATCTCAACCGAGATCGTGGCCGAGGACCTCCCGGTCGAGGGCGAGCTGCCCCGGGACCTCTCTGGCGTCTACCTGCGCAACGGGCCCAACCCCCGCTTCGCCCCGCTCGGCAGCTACACCTATCCCCTGGAGGGTGACGGGATGGTGCACGGCGTCTGGATCGAGGAGGGCCGTGCCCGCTACGCCAACCGATGGGTGCGCACCCGGGGGATGTCGGCGGAGGAGCGTGCTGGCCGTGCCATCTACGGGGGCCTGCTCACCCCGGCCTTTGTGGACATGGCTCTCATCGGTCCAGAGCCCGACCCGGGCTGGCCCTTCCGCTTGGACCCCTTCATCAATGTTGTCCGCCATGCCGGCCGGTACTTGGCCCTCGAGGAGGGTACGCCGCCCTATGAGATAACCGACGAACTTGAGACTGTCGGCCTGTATGACTTTGGTGGGGCTCTGTCCGCCGGTATGTGCGCCCATCCCAAGCTCGATCCGGTCACCGGCGAGCTGGTCCTGTTCCTGTACGACGTGGAGGATCCCTATGTCACGTGGGCGGTTGTCGGGCCCGATGGGGTCGTTACCCGCCTGCCCACGCCGGTGGCCGGCGTGGATCGGGCTTACATGATCCACGATTTCGCCATCACGGAGCATTACGTGCTGCTTGTCATCGGGCCCGGTGTATTGGACGTAGAGGCGATGCTGAGCGGTGGTGACGCCCTGCAGTGGCGTCCGGAGCTCGGGACCCGGGTTGCGATCATCGAAAGGGTGGGGTCAGGCCGTCCCTCCTGGATTGAGACGGACGCCTTCTGGGTGTGGCACTTCGCAAACGCGTACGAGACCATCGAGCCCGGGGGCCAGCGCATCGTCGTCGACTTCCCCCGGTGGAGTTCTTTAGGTTTCGCCGTCAAGGGCGCGGAACCAGTGGCGGGATCGTTCACCCGGGCCGTTATCGACCCCGTGCGGGGGCCGCTCGATCTCACCCAATTGGATGAGCGCCCCACCGAGTTTCCCCGCATCGACGACCGCCTGATCGGCCGCCCGCACCGCTATCTCACGGTCGTCGCCAACTCGAGGCGCAGCGAACTCGTGCGCGGCGAGCACGACCAGCTGGTGCGCTACGACATGGCTTCTGGCACCTCGCAGGTTTATGACTGCGACGCGGTCGTCGGTGAGGTCGTGTTCGCCCCACGGGCGGGCGCGACCGAGGAGCTCGACGGCTATTACCTCGCGTTTGCTACTTCGCTCGACTCCGGGCGCTCCGCTCGTTTGGTGGTCTGGGACGCCGCCGAGTTCCCGGCGCTTCCGGTGGCCCAGGTGCGGATCCCTCAGCGGGTCCCCAACGGGCTGCACGGCAATTGGTTCGCCGCCACCTGAGTCCTCCCCGTTCGCTCAGGACGAGGGCCACGAGATGGGTAGCCTCGACATCGCTCCTAACCGTTCACGGCGACGCTCCGACGTCCAGTGCCCCTCTGAGCATCCTACTTGTCACCAGACATCGATCCCGGTGGCCGGCTATGTCAATGCCGATTTAGCCTTCGGTACAACCATTGTAGAGCCGGTCGCGGTTGCGATGAAGAGTGCCGGGGGGGACGGCGTGACGACGGGCGTAGACTCCAAAACTTCGTTCGCTCTCGTCCAGGCTCTCCGGCAGTTCGGGGTCAACTTGAAGGGTGCTCTGATGGTGACCGGTTACGGTTATTCGATCCGGTCGATGTTCCAGCGGACGCTCAGTCGTCCCTCAGTCCCGGTAGCTCCCGTGGCAAAACTCGTCAAGAAGCGAGGGACGGGACGGAGCCCAATCGAGCTCGGTTCGCGCCTTCGCCGCCTTGGCGCCTTGATCAAGCAGGAGGACCTCGGCTAAATAGTCGCCTAAGGGCCCGCCACGAAACAACTTGACGCAATTCTCTTGTCAACATACATGTCGTGGCACAGGACTTGTTCCAAGTTGTTTCGTGGCGGGCCCTAAGCGCGCCCGAGCCTCGTCGTCGGAGCCCGGGACCGCTCCTGAGGCGCCGGCTGCGCCGGCCGCGGCCTGGGTGATTTCGGCAACGGTCGAGTTCAGTCCGTCGCCGATCACGTAGTAGCCGTGCTGGTCTCACCGGCGCCTCCCCCGGGCGGGTGAGACCAGGACCGCTGACGAGGGCATACCGAAAAACGCCGGAGGACCCTCCCTTTGATCGCGCGGTGGCTGGTGTCGCGGACCGTTTGCTCAGGTCAGACAGTTTGCAGCTGCGCCGGAGCCAAGGCTAACGTTATGGAAGCTAATTGTGATTGTTTCCTAGTGTCGGCGTGGGGATGTGTGTATGCTTCGGAGCAGATTGAGGATCTCGGCCGTCTTGACCGCAGCTATTCTTCTGGTGGCGGCATGTGGTAGCTCGTCAAAGTCTGGGTCAACGGGCACTACGGCCGGGTCGAGCTCCGGGCCCGCCGGTAGCTCCGGGAGCGCCGGTAGCTCTGCGAGTAGCAACGGGAAGACGGTTACCGTTGGTATCCTCAGCGATCTCACAGGGGTTGCCGCGGCGGGGTTCTTGACCTTCCCCAAGGGGATACAGGCCGGGATCGGGGAGGCTAAGGCCGAGGGCTACAACATCAAGTACGTGACCGCTGACACGGGGTCGACGCCGACCGGAGCTCTTACTGGGGCTCAAAGACTGGTCGAGCAGGACCACGTCTTTGCTGTCATGGGGGACTCTGCGTTCCTGTTCGCGGCGGCGCCCTATCTCGCTTCGCACGGGATACCAGTCATCGGAGCAAATATTGATGGATCCGAATGGATAACCGATCGAAACATGTTCTCCGTCGCGGGCACCGAGGACTACACGAAGGTTTACAGCCAGGTCGGTGAGACGTTCAAGAAGCTGGGGGTCACCAATCTGGCCTCTGTTGGCAATCCCGTCCCCAGCTCGCAGGAAGTGGCCAAGGCCTCGGCCATCTCCGCCCAGATCGCCGGGATCAAGGTGGGGTACCTCAACACCCAGCTCCCCATCGGGAGCACGAATGTCGGGCCGCTGGTGCTGGCGATGAAGGACGCCGGGATCAACGGGCTCAACCCCGAGATCATCACCAACAGCTCGTTCGCCATAATTGAGGGTCTCAGGCAGCAGGGGGTCAATCTCAAGGCCGCCCTCCTGGCCGAGGGTTACGGCGGCGACCTGATCCAGGGCGGTCCAGGTGCCCAGCAGGCCGCCCAAGGCGTCTATTTCCCGGTGGGCTACCAGCCGGTAGAGATGCACACCGCAGCCACCCAGAAGTTGCAGAACGCCCTGTCGACCTACGCCGGCGTAAAGGCTGACCCAACCCAGTCCGAGTACCAGGGATACCTCTCGGTTGACGCCCTGGTCCAGGGTCTGAAGGTCGTGGGAACCAACGCGACCCAGTCATCGTTCATCAACGCCATGCTCGCCATGACCAACTACCAGGGCACTGGACTGTGGGGCGGGCATTCGATCAGTTTCGCCCTGGCTGACCGGGGGCAAGTAGAGGGAGCAGACAACTGCTGGTGGGTTACCCAATACTCCGGTTCCACCTTCCACGTCATCGCCGGGCTGGCTCCCCTCTGCGGCCAAACCATACCTGGTCAGAAGACCTCCGCTTAAGTCATCACTTCAGGCACCAGTGCCAGAGCAGGGGCAGGCCCGTGGTTCGCACCATTTGGAATTCGTGACAGTCCCTCGCGTGGACACGCAGATCGTCTGCCACCCGCTGCTGGTCGTCCTCCGCTCACGGGTGAAACTGCGAACCGTAGCCGAGGTCGAGGCGGATCGATTGCATGATGTGGAACGTGGTGCCGGCGGTGAAGACGTCGGTCGCCCCAAGAATGCCGGTGTACTTCTCGATGACCGGCGCCGCCGCGGCCGCCGCCGCCGCGTCGAGATAGTCCCTCATGGCGACCCACGTGTTTTCGCCATGCTTGACGAAGTACGGACTGGGATCGACGGCGTCCAGGGTCTTCCGTGAGCTCTCCACGATGTCGGCCATGTACTGCCGGTGGGTTGCGATGTCGCACCGGGTCCCGACCCGGCCGGCGTGACCGCCGATGAAGTGCTTCCACGGGTAGGTGAGCGCAGTATCCGACGCAGCCATGTAGCCGGGTACGTCATGGGCGAGGTGGCTCTGGCAGACCGGGGCCCAGCCCGGGTTCACAATATCGACGAGCATGAGGGCGGCGTGGTCCGGCAAATGGATGAAGATGTTGTCCGGCGAGTGATTGGGGCCGTGCCAGACCAGCTCGATGCGCTCGCCTCCGATCTCGAGGGTGCGGCGGTCCTGGAAGGTTTCTTCCGGTGGGGGTCTCGCGGGGTCGTCATCGTGGAGCAGTAGCTTTCGGGTCTCCTCGTGCCCGATCCGAGTGATGTTCCGGTCGAACAGCGAGGACGCCCCGGCGTGATCGGCGTGGTGATGCGAATAGATGAGGTGCGTCACCTTGTTGCTGACGCCGTGGGCGGCGGCGATCTCATCCACGGCTCGCTGGATGTTGTGACCGATGGTGGGAGGCGCGTCAAACAGGACGACGCCGTCGCGGGTCGTCAGAAATGCAGATTGGTAGGTCCGGTCGGCGACCCGGTAGAGGTTCCCCTCGACCCGCCCGACGTAGTATCCCTGGTTGCTGAAGGTGGGGCCGAACGCCCTGCCGCGGATCGGCGCACCGCCCGCAAGCTCACCTTGTGGACGCTCCACGGTAGGGGAGGGTAACGCTACTTGCCATGCGTTCGAATCCATGAAGTCCTTAGTCGTCGAATTCGTTAGGCGTGCCCCGCGTGTCGTCCTCGGTCATGATGTCAGGCGAGATGAGCGAAGGGTCGCCACCGGTTTTCTCGTCAAGAGGGCAGTTATTTGGACGGGAACACGAGCGCGGGGTCCTCGACCGGTTACTAGGCGGCGGGCGCAGCGGCGTGCTGGTCGTGTACGGGGAGGCGGGCGTCGGCAAGTCGGCGCTGCTCGAGCATGCAGTCGAGGCTGGACGCGAGTTTCGGGTCGCTAGGACGTCTGGCGTCGAAGCGGACATGGAGTTCCCGCTCGCGGCGGTTCAGCAGCTGTGTTCCCCGTTCCTCGACCTTTTGGACCGTCTCCCGCCGCCCCAGTACGAGGCGCTCGGCGTCGCGTTTGGACTCCGAACGGGGTCGGCGCCGGATCCGTTCTTGGTCGGATTGGCGGTGCTCGGCCTGCTGTCCGAGGCGGCCGAGGAGCGGCCCCTTCTCGTCGTGGTTGACGACGCACACTGGCTGGATCACGCGTCGGCACGGGCGCTCGCGTTCGTGGCTCGCCGCCTGTTGGCGGAGCAGATCGTGCTCCTGATCGCTACGCGCCAGGTCGACGACGCGCTCAGGGGCCTCCCGGAGCTTCTCATCTCGCCTTTGGGCTATCGAGATGCGCGGGCGCTGTTGGAGTCCGTCTTGCCCGCTCCGGTCGATGAGCCCGTGCTGCAGCGGATCGTGGTCGAGACGCGTGGGAATCCGCTCGCGCTGCTCGAGTTGCCGAGAGGGCTGACTCCGACGGAACTGGCGGGCGGATTTGGGCTGCCGGCCGCGGTGCCGCTGTCGGCCAGCATCGAGGAGAGGTTCACGCGGCGACTGGCGAGCCTTCCAGATGATGCCCGTCGCTTGTTGCTAGCGGCAGCGGCCGATCCGGTCGGCGATCCGGCGGTCGTGTGGCGGGCGGCGGAGCGACTCGGAGTCCCAGAGACGGCTGCCGACCTGGTCGAGTCGGAGCACTTGCTGGCTCTCGGTCCGCGGGTGGTGTTCCGTCATCCGCTGGTTCGCTCGGCTGTCTACCGGGCGGCCACCCCCAGCGAGCGACGCGAGGTGCACCGCGCCCTGGCGGAGGCGACTGATCCGGAAGTCGATCCGGATCGCCGCGCCTGGCACCGGGCGCAGGCAGCCTCCAAGCCCGATGAGGACATTGCCGCCGAGCTCGAGGAGTCTGCAGCTAGAGCGCAAGCGCGTGGTGGGTTCGCGGCCGCCGCGGCGTTCCTGGAGCGAGCCACGGCGTTGACACCCGAGGAGGGGCGAAGGTCGGGGCGCGCCCTTGCCGCGGCCCGGGCAAAGTTGCAGGCCGGTGCATTGGATGACGCCTTACGCTTGGTCGCAACGGCCGAGGCAGGGATTCTCAGTGAGCTCGAGCAGGCGCGGGCCGATTTGCTGCGTGGCCAGATTTCGTTTGCCGCGACGCGTAGCAGCGACGCCACAGCACTGCTGCTCAAAGCCGCCGAGCGGCTCCAAGAGGTCGATCCTGAGCTGGCCCGCGAGACGTACCTGGAGGCAATGACGGCGGCCATCTTCGCCGGGCCGCTGGCCGGACCGGGGGCAAGCCCGGGCGAGGTTGCAGAAGCTGCGAGTGCTGCGCCGCGAGCGCCCAGACCACGCGGACCGGACCTGCTGCTCGACGGTTTGGTCGCCCTTCTAAGCGAAACTTATGGCGCCGCAGTGCCGCTTCTGCGCCAGGCCCAGGGCGCAATCGAGGGGGAGAATTCGCAGACTGAGCAGCTGCGCTGGATGTGGGGGGCGACTGTCTCAACCCTCCATCTATGGGATGACGAAGGCTGGGAGCGGCTGTCAGACCTACACCTTCAGCTGGTCCGCGAGACCGGAGCGCTCGGCGATCTTGCTGTCGCCCTTGATCACCGGGGCCAGATGCATGTATTCGCGGGCCAGCTGGCCTTGGCGTCGTCCCTCCAAGAGGCCCTCCAAGAGGCGACGGAGCTGACCGGAAGTCCCCTCGCTCCCTACCACGCGGTGGGGCTGGTGGCAATGCGCGGCCGCGAGGCCGAAACGAGACGGTTCATCGATGCAGCCCGGGCCGACGTGATCGGGCGCGGAGAGGGGGCTGGCCTGTCATTCATGGACTGGGCGGAGTCGGTGCTGTACAACGGGCTTGGACGTTATACAGAGGCGCTGGCGGCAGCGCGCCGGGTGGTCGATCACACCGAGCTCGTCCCCCTGAACTGGGCGATGCCCGAGCTTATCGAGGCAGCCGCACGAGTTGGAGCCCTCGAGCTCGCCGCCCAGACCGATCGGCGCCTGGCGGACAGGAGCAGGGCAAGCGGGACGGATTGGGCCCTGGGGATCGCCGCTCGCTCACACGCACTGCTAGTGGATGACGGGCGCGCCGATGAGTTATACGCCGAGGCCATCGAACGACTAGCGCGTACGCGTATCGCGGTCGACCTGGCCCGTGCCCACCTACTTTACGGCGAGTGGCTCCGACGTCAGCGTCGTCGCCAGGACGCCCGTAACGAGCTCCGAATCGCTCACGACATGTTCACTGGCTTTGGCATGGAGGCGTTTGCCGAGCGGGCGCGGGTCGAGCTGCGGGCGGGCGGGGAGCGCGCTCGCAAACGAAGTGTAGAGACACTCGACCAACTCACCCCCCAGGAGTCACACGTCGCCCGGCTCGCGGCACAAGGAAATGCCAACAGAGAGATTGCCGCTCAGCTCTTCATCAGCCCCAGCACCGTCGAGTATCACCTGCACAAGGCGTTCCGCAAGCTCGACGTCAAGTCACGGACGCAGCTGGCGCAACGCAAGTTGTAGTTCCCGACCCCGTTCATCGCCTCCCAACCTCTGGGACGCCTTGGGCTTCGTCGAGCAGCGCCTGGAACTCGGCTCGGTCCGATGCCGGCCTCGCGCCGCTTGCATTCTGATCCCATCCGTGTTTTTATACACCTGTCAATCTTATACAGATGTCAAGTAGTCGGGAGGGACCGCCCTTCCACCCCGTAAAAGACGCCCAGGTGCCCGATGAATGGCGCGGCGCAACACCAGATCCACCAACCAACAAGATTTCTGCCCGCGTGACCTCCCCCCGCCGGTCCGGACCACGACGTTCCCGGTCGGCCAATGCTGATCTGCGACGAACACGACTCCTGGCCATCGTCGCCTTGGCCGCATTCGCCGGAGGCGTTGTCTCTGATGCCACCAGCGCGAGCTTCTGGGGGCGTCACACCATGCTCGCCGGTCTCACCGCCAGCGTGATCGTGGTCATGCTCTCGGTTGCGGTCATCAACGAGGTGATCGAGCGGGGAAGACGTCGACGGTGGGAGACCCTCGCCCAGTACGTCATGTTCGAGCTGGTTCGTAACGCCCGGATGATCTGGCTCGGGGTCCTCGAGGTTGCGGGGTTGTCTGCCATCGAGTCGACCCACACGCACTCCGTCGACGTAGCGGCCCAGATCGTTCGAGACACACCGCAGCTGACGGCGGCCGTTCGTGAGATCGTCGGCAACCACAACGAGCGTGGCCGCCTTCACACTGAAATCGCGTTCCTCGCCGAGCACGCTGACCTGCTGCTGGGCCGGTGGGCCGCCGTCATGCTCAGCGCCGAGAGCTATGCCGAGGTCATCGACCGCCACGTCGAGTTGGCGGGCGACCTCGCCTGGATGGGAAGCCTTCTGGACCGATCGAATCCGCCCAACGACGTGCGTCGCCAGCAGAGGGCTCGCAGCAGCCCCGCAGTGCAGATCGAGGCCGACCTTGGCGTCGAATGGCTCTCCGATCGAATCGTTGTGATCACCCAACTCGCCGAAGCCCTCGACCGCGCCACCCTCGAGTTAGCCCTGCAGATAGTACCGGTCGAATGGTGGCAAGAACGACTCGGCACCACCTCATAGGCTGCGGGCCCGCCATGTCGGAGATCGGAATGCTGCTCTCCGTCCCCTGGTGGAGGCGCAGTCCTGCCCCGACGAGTTCGATCATCCGAAGTCCTCGGGCTGTCCGCCCCTTATCCCCCCAACGTCGCTGGGTGCGAGTATCTCCAGTTCACTGGACATCAGTCCGCTTTGAACCGGCATCGCCGCCTCAGATTTGCCAAACTCATCTTAGTAAGGGACGCTCTCCGGTTACTCGTCAATGACTTCCACACCCGTTTGCACAGGCAGGAGGGGATCCGATGAACCCAGCTGGCGGCGATATGAAGGCGCAGCAGCGACTTGATCGCACCGCCTGCAGGACGGGGGCGGCATGACTGAGGTGTTCAGCGGGATCCGCATCGTCGAGGTGGCGGAACAGACCTTCGTTCCGGCGGCATCGGCCGTGCTCGGTGATCTCGGCGCCGAAGTGATCAAGATCGAGCCGGCCCAGCGCGGCGACGCCTTGCGGAACCATGCCTTCACCCGCAACGAGGGCGGCACTCCGACCGCTGAGATTCTCTTCGAGCACTCGAACCGTGGCAAGAGGAGCCTGGGCCTCGACTTGGGCACGCCGGAGGGTCTCGACATTCTCTATCGGCTGGTGTCGAGCGCGGATATTTTCCTTACGAACAAGCTTCCCAGGGTCCGAGCCAAGCTCAAGATCGACGTGGACCATATTCGCGCCCACCGGGCTGACATCATCTACGTTCGGGGGACGGGGCAGGGCTCGCGGGGTCCTGATGCCGACAAGGGCTCCTATGACATCCTCGGGTTCTGGGCCCGCTCTGGCGTGGCCATGGCGGTGACTCGGCCGGAATACGGTCACATGGTCAGCCAGCCCGGTCCGGGTTTCGGTGATTCGATCGGCGCCATGACGATCGCTGGTGCGATGGCTATGGCCCTGTTCCACCGCGAGCGCACCGGGCTGGGCACCGTCGTCGATGTATCGCTCATGTCGTCAGGCATGTGGGCGATGAGCCAGACGATTGGCCTCTCCATGCTGCGAAGCGAGGGCTTCGTGCCGCCGCCTCTGGCGGCAATGGGCCGCAACCCACTCGGCAGGCAGTACCTCACCAAGGACGGCCGGTGGGTCGCGCTGCAATCGTTACGGCCGTCTCCGTACTGGGCTTCGTTCTGCGGGTGCGTTGGCCGTCCTGACCTTGCGACTGATTCTCGCTTTGCCGACGAAACGGCGCTCAACCGCAATAGTGGCGAGGCCGGGGCCATCCTCAGTGAACTGTTCGCCGAGAGGACTCTGTCCGAATGGCGCCAAGCGCTGGAGAGCTTCGCCGGCCAGTGGGCCGTCGTGCAGGACAGCCTCGAGGCCGCGAGGGACCTCCAGTCGGTAGCCAACGCCTACGTCCAACCTCTCGAGAACGCAGCCGGTATCGCGTTCGAGGAGGTGGCGGTACCGATGCAGTTTGACGAGAAGCCGTCACGGCCTCGACGGGCGCCAGCCTTCAATGAGCACGGGGACGAGATCCTTCGGGATCTCGGAATCAACGGAGCAGCCATTGTCGAGCTAAAGCGCCGCGGCATCGTCGCCTCCACCTGACCACCAAACGGATCAGGGCGGAGGCCCGGAAGCGCTGCAGTCTTCCTCGCGCTCGATTTGTTTTTGCGGTCGGACCATAGTTAGCCTCGGAAATCTCGAGGAGAGCAAAAATACCGGAAAGTAGCCGCCTGGCTGCGGAGCCAAGCACCAGTCACAGCAGATCCAGGGAGTCATGGAGCTGTTCAAATTAGATCATAGGAACGCCGAGGAGCCCGACTGAATCACCCATCTGCGCGCAAAGCGTCTCTATATTTCGATCGGCCGGCAAGCAACTCGATGTGCCGCTGGTATACAGCAGTGAGGTGTCCGCCACCGCTCCCAACTACACTGCTCAGTGCGTGGCCGCCGACCAGCAGCATGCGAGCTCGCTATTCCTCGGTAGTGGGTCGACCACGATCTCACGGATCGCCGCTGATTGCGTCAAACAGAACTTCAATCCAATCTTTCTGAGCATGGGCGCGGGCTTCGGCATGAACCTTGTCTCTGCCCCGGGGCTCAAGGATCATCTCTGGGAGCCGTTCCAGGCTGCGCCCTTCTTCGCCACCAACATACCCGCGGTGCAGGCTGCCAACACGGCCATCGACAAGTACTTTCCCCCGCTCACCTTCACCGCAGGGCAGCCTCACAACATCAACTGCTCGTTTACCACCCGGGTCCAAAACGGGATTCCGGCACTCGTCAACAACGGGCAGGTGAGCTGTGTGCCCGGCTTGTCAAGTTAGATCTGATAGGCCGGTCTGAGTGCGAGAAGGTATGCAGGACGCGTTGAGACGTTGTCGACGTTGCCAAGTCTCAGGTGTTGCCGGTTTCATGGTAAGTGCCGGCTCCAGTCGTAGCTGACGACGTTGTGGAACGGCGCGGCCAACAGTGGTACGACAGCGGTGCCGCGCCAACGCCCCTGGAGGTAGCTGGCCAGCCTGGCTGCCGTATCTGTCGGGTCGTCATCGAGATAGCAGTACGTCAGAAGCAGCTCACTCTCGTCAGTGGCTGAGTCCTCCGGTCCAGACGTCGTCGTGCCCGTCGCCCACCAAGCCCCACCCACTCCTGGGACTTCGACTATATCGGTGGCGGGGGCGGCGGGGCCTTGCTCGATGAGCACATACCCACCGAGGGCCGGCCACCAGGGCAGCACGTCTGATCCGATCTTGATTCGAGGTGACGCCACTCCTCCCTGGCGCCAGAACGAACCATGCCCCACTTGCGGAAGTGGCGGTCTATTGTGAGCGGGAACCTTGCGCAGACGCACCGTAAGAGCCGAGAATTCGTCCAGAGCGCTGGCTTCAGAAAACATGTAGGTCATCATGTGGTCTACTGCGTCATAGCGCGGAGCACTCGCGGCCCTTGCTCGCCGGCACTCCGGGGTGGACACCAGGCGTGCGGAGGCGATCAGGGACGGTAGGAGATAGATATCAGGCCTGTGGTCGAGAGTGTGCCATTCGAGGTATTCGGCGTCTTTGCCGGCCGGGTCACGTGCCAACAGCGACACAAACACGGCGGTGAAGTCCGCACGTCCTGTCGTCAATATATCCGGCACCTGGTCCGAGGGCGTACCTTCGAGAATGGCCATGAGTTCGACTCCTCCAGAAATCTGCAGCTGTAACCTACCGCTCGATTCGTTTGCTGCCAGATCTTGAAGCGTCTCGGCACTTCAACTTGTCGACGTTGGATCTCCGCCCTGTAAGATAGTTATGTGTGGAGCCGGGCGTGATGGCTATAGCGTGTCGGGATTACGAGGAGATGACAACCTGGAGCCAGGGACGGATCCGCCTCTCCCGCTCCGCCTCGTCTGAATATCTGGTCGAACCCCCGACATGACCCAATCGACCCAGTCTCAAGACCCGGCAGCCGCCCTGACGATTTACCTGTCGTTGGCCGCCCGACATTCCGACGGTGAAGATGCCGAGTACATCGAGTGGCACGCTCTTGACCACGAGCCCGAGCAGCACCGGTTGCATACCGTCTGGGCGTCCCGCCGAGTGGTGTCCACAGCTGACTGCCGGGCTGTCCGAGCGGCGAGCGTTGCTCAGTACGACGAAGTTGATCACGCTATGGCCTACTTCTTCCCGCCCCCTCCTGACTTCAAGGCGTTCGAGGACCTCAACAACGCTCTCGGCGTCGCCGGGCGAACTACTTACCGCCTTCCGATCGTCGAGCGCGGCACCTGGCAGGTGTCTGGCAAGGTCGTCGCTCGGACAGGCATTGTTTCGCCAGACGTGCTCCCGTGGAGGCCGGCGCAAGGGATCTACATGATCCTCGAGCAGGGTTGCGCCCCGGCCTCCGATCTGGCCGAGATACGAGGTGTGGCCGGCGTGTGGTGGGCTGGTGGGGCATTGATGAACCCGGTTTTCACTACGGTCGACAACAGTGGGATGCAGCTCACTTTGTGCTACATCGACGACGACGTGGTGGACACGGCGGTTCGGCTGAATGAGGCGCTACGAGAGCGGTGGGACGGATCAGACTTGACGCCGTTGCTGGCTGCTCCCTTCCTGGCTGTCGTCCCCCACGACTGGGCCCGTCACTTGCCCTGATCCTGGGTCTCCCGCTGGTCAGAGTTGGCTCAGATGGCGACGGCTTCGTGATCACGGATGGACGCCGCAGGGCGAGTCGCTGCTTCCGCACAGTACAGAGGCATCCGCGGGCCGCACCCCGGCGACTTGCGCACCGGCCAGAATGTGTCGGTGGTTGCGTCAGGGGACAGGTATTGGGCCGATGATCTCGGCCGCGACGAGGCTGACGTGATCGAGCACGGGCAGGGCCGGCTTGATCTCGAACCGGATGTGCTCGTCGTGGGTGGTGGGATCATGGGGGTCGCGACCGCGTTCGCCTTCCACCGGTCGGCGGCCGGCTCGGTCCAGTTGATCGATGCGTCGAGCTTGGCCAGCGGCGCTACCGGGGGTTCTGCCGGTCTGCTACAACCCGAACCGCATCACGGGATCGATCCGAACTGCTTGGTCGAGGTGGCTCGGCTCAGCCTCGAACGCTGGCGCCACCTCGAGGCGGATATACCGGGCGGTCTCGGGCTGGTCGAACAGGACTGGTTCGGGTTGGCCCCCCATCCCGAGGGGTTCGTAGCCGATCCTCCTGCGGCAGCAACCTGGCTCGAGCTGAGCCAGGTCGAGCGGCTTATCCCTGACCTGACGGTCCAGGCCGGCGCGGCGATGATCGAACGGCAGCCTCGCCTCAACCCCCAGCGGGCGGTCGCTCGCCTGGCCCGCCAACTACCGCACGTGGCCACCTGGGTAGCGGCCACTGCTGTGACTACCACCGGTAGGAGGATTACGGCCGTGGCCAGCACGGCCGGAACTTTCAGGCCAGGCGCGGTCGTGTTCTGCACCGGCTCTCCACCCCAGATCGACGGGCTCGACCTCTTCGTTCCCGCCGATCTGATCAAGGGACACCTTCTGGTCACGGAACCAACGGCGGTCCGTCTGCCGGGCACGGTCGCCCCTGTTGCTACATCCATTGACGATGGCCGGCTTCTGGTCGGCGGCACTCTCGATGTCGATGACGACAGCCCTGGTGTTCGCGACGAGGTGATCGATGGGCTTCGGGCCCAGCTCACCCGTGCTCTGCCTGCCACGGAGAACGTCTCCACCAGCCACCGCTGGTGTTGCTGGCGACCCCACCATCCCGACGGCCTGCCCGTCATCGATCGTGTCCCGGACGTCGAAAATGCCTGGTTTACCTCAGGCCACTACCGCACCGGGTTGCTCATGGGGCCCGCCACCGCCGACCTGCTCGTCGAGTGGGTCACCACCGCTCGCCGGCCATCGACGGTTGCGGAGTTCAGCCTCCGTCGTTTTGCTACCGACAGGAAATAGTTTTCGGTGGTGCCAGTACTCGCGGCGAGGTGCTGACAGGGATCATGCACATCCGGTCGATACGGAGGGCGCCGAAAGCGCTTGGGTGGATCCCGACGACGAGCGGACGGTGCCGAAAAGGGGTTAGATGGATGCCAACGACGAGCGGAATGGAGCTGACATGGACGAGCCCGCCGAGCGCATCGAGGTAACCCCTGACGGACCGTATCTGATCTATGGCCGCGTGCCTGTCAGCCGCAAGCGGCCCGTCCTGTCCGAATACCAAGAGCCGTTGACGTGGCAAACGACGGATCGGCTCCGGACGGGCGAGACAATTGCCTTGTGCCGGTGTGGCGGGTCGTCCCACAAGCCGTACTGCGATGGAACCCACCGTACGATCGGCTTCGATGGCACGGAGGCCGCGCCGACAGACAGTTACGACGAGCGAGCCCGCATCTACCAGGGGACGGGAGTGACGGTCCGCGACGACCGCTCCATCTGCGAGCACGCCGGCTTCTGCGGCAACCGGCTGAGCAACGTGTGGAAGATGGTCAATGACACTCCCGACAGCATCGCCCGGTCCCAGATGATGTCCATGATCGAACGCTGCCCGTCCGGAGCTCTCACCTACCGGGTCGAGGGCGATGATCGCGACATCGAGCCTGGGTTCGGAGTCGGCATAGGGGTTATCAACGACGGTCCCTACTTTGTGACCGGCAGCCCACCCTTGGCCCGAGCCGACGGTCGGGCTTTCGAATCCCGAAACCGCATGACGTTGTGCCGGTGCGGCCAGTCGGCGAACAAGCCTCTGTGCGACGGGAGCCACAAAGAGGTCGGTTTCCGCGACCCCGGCTAGTGGCCAGTTTGGCCGTAAGGAGGGTCGAAGAGTGAGGAGAGAAGTGGTGGCGGTTGACTTCTGCGGGCCAGAGAGTCCTACGGATGATGGACACCAGCCCGGGCCCATCCGGCCCAGGAGAGGGGCACAGATGTTCGCGACGCCGCCCGCTTGGACCTGGCCCGGATGGTGAGCGAGGGGTCGATGACGGCGCCGCGGGGTGGTCTACGTTGCGTGCCTGCCGACCTTCAGCGCCTTCTCCACCGACCGTCCCATGATCCATTCCTGCTCCTCCGGCGGGAGAGGGGCCACGATCTCCGAGTAGGCCAACGGATCCCCCATTCCCTCGGGATGCGGAAAGTCTGAGCCGAACATCAGGTGATCGACCGGGATGCCGAGATCCAGCAGCCCCTTGGGATCTGGTTCGTGGAAGGCATGCACCCACACGTTGCGGTTGAATACCTCTACGGGGTCCTCATCGAACAACATCGGAACCTCGTCCCACAGCCGTTGGATCTTCGCGTAGAACGGCCTCACCCAAACGCTGCGGAACTCGACGGGCAAGAAGCGCAGACGCGGAAATCTCGTTGCCAGCCCGTGCCCGATGATCGACGCGAGCGCATCGACGAGTGAATCCTTCTCCGAGGACATGGCGCGAAACGCCGGACTGGTGCCTCCGCGACGGGACGCCCTTGTGATCGTCATTTCGCTGTCGCGCCGCCCTTCCCATTCGTTGAGATAGCGGGTGTAGCCGGGATCACCGGAGTGCATGCCGACGGTGATGTCGAGCTCTTGCACCGCCTCCCAGAACGGATCGAACTCCTCGAGCGCGAACGACTTGCGCCCCTTCCACGTCGGCACCGGCGCGACCCGGATGAGGAATACCTTCGCTCCCCGTTCGTGGACGTACGACAGCTCGTTCAACGCGGTGTCCACCCCGTCAGCCAGCGAGATGATAGGGGTCGTGTAGATGGCCTGCGAATATACGTAGCCCCAGTGCTCGTCCATCCACTCGTTGAGCGCGTGGATTACGGTACACGCGGCGTCGGGGTCATCCGATAGCCGCTCCTCGAGCGCACTGGCCAGTGTCGGCCACAACAGTGTGCGGTCGATGCCCATCTCCTTCATCAGCTCCAGGCGAGGTTTGGGTTCGAAGAAAGCATCGATGCCAGGCATGACCATCATCTTCCCGAAGCCGGTCGCGGCAGTCTGCGCCTCTGCTTTTTGCCCCTGCCCCTTGGTGACATCGAGCCCGGCGCCACCAGGTACCGCCACCCGGGCGAAGGTAGGATTCGGGATGTAGTCGCTGATCCGGTCCTTGATCGCCAGCTTCGTCCGGCCGTTGACCTCCACGTACTTGATCACGCCCTCGTAGTCGGGCGGCAGATACCTCGTGAAGGCCTCGCGCTGTCTCGTAAAGGTGATTGTCGGCATCGAACGTCCTGTAAGGAAGCTCACGGTGCACGACCTGGATGTATTCGGTAGTGGATGCCATCTGCTCCTCCTCCTGTGGCCCGGCTGTGCGAACCCCACCATTCTGCTCCGATC
The DNA here is from genome assembly GCA_963783945.1 of uncultured Actinomycetota bacterium. GTDB lineage: Bacteria > Actinomycetota > Acidimicrobiia > Acidimicrobiales > Palsa-688 > CAWAPS01. The sequence goes on along the minus strand of CAWAPS010000032.1, from coordinate 245,733 downwards.
ATCCGCAAGCGGCGGCCCACCCGATGGGTGGCAGGCTACGTCATCCCCGTCTGCTCCGCGTCCGCCCGGGCCACCGCCATCGTCACGAGCCGACCGAGGCCCGTCGAGCCCGTGCCCGAATCTGAGCCTGGACGACCAGCCTTCCGAACGACGGGCGTTCCGTTACTCTTGGCTCGTGACGGCTGTCGAGTTCCATTTCGACCTGCTCTGCCCGTGGGCCTACCAGACCAGCAAGTGGATCAGAGAGGTCCGTCAGCAACGTGACATCGCGGTGACGTGGCGGTTCTTCTCCCTGGAGGAGGTCAAGTGGCACGAAGGCGAGAGCCACCCGTGGGAGCTGGAGTGGTCCCGCGGCTGGTCCAGTCTGCGGGTCGCTGCCCTGCTTCGCCGGGAGCCCGAAGGCAACGAAACCGTCGACCGGTTCTACGCCATCGCCGGGCGGATGTTCCACGAGGACGGCGTCGAGCTCCACACACCACGAGGGGTCGAGGCCGCGCTTCTCGAGTTGGGGCGGGACCCCGCGCTCCTGGCCGAAGCCATTGGCGACCAGTCCACCAGTGACGATGTGCTGGCCGACCATCGACGTGCTGTTGATTTAGGGGTGTTCGGGGTTCCCACCTTGGTGATGGATGGCGGTGATGTGGTTTACGGTCCGGTCACGGCTCCTGCACCGACCGGACCAGCAGCCGGACGACTGTGGGACCTCGTGGCCGGGTGGGCCGAGTTTCCTCACCTTTACGAACTTCAGCGGCCCAAGTCGAAAGCTGACTGGAAGAACATAGAAGCGTGCTTCGAGCCCTATCAAAGAGCCCGGGGCTGGCTGACCACTTGACCCTCGTCACCAGGTAGGTCGAGGGCCGGGGCTCGGAGGGGTTCGAGGTCAGCCGGCCGCATCCGCCGTCACCTATTGTCTTAACCGCGTGAACCGACCGCAGCATACGCTCGACAAACCGGGGCCGGACCATCCCGCCGGCCTGGCCGCCATCGTCCCCCGGGTGGCGCTCAAGCTTCAGGATCTGGCCGTGCGCCTACCTGTGCGAAGGATCCGCAACCCGTCCCGCCGGGCGACCGAGGCCGATCTGGCCGCGTGTTACCGGCTGCTGTTGGGGCGGGCCCCGGACCAGGCGGGATACATGGCATATCGCAACCTGATCCGGAAGGCGCGGCTTCCCGTCGACCAGTTGGTGCGCTATTTCCTTCTATCGACGGAGTTCCGCCGGCGGTTGGACATCGAGTACCGATGGGTGAATGAGGAGGCGCTCGAGCCGGTGGACCTCAAGCTTGGATATCGGATCTATGTTCGTTCCGACGACCGGGAGGTCGGCGGGTACATCCGGGACCACGCCGCGTACGAGCCACATGTCACATCCGAGTTGACGGCGTGCTTGCGCCCCGGGGATGTGTTCGTGGACGTCGGCGCGTCCCTGGGCTACTACACGGTGCTGGCCGGGCGTCTAGTCGGTGCTGACGGCCTGGTGGTGGCCTGCGAGCCGGGGCCTCAGAACCAGAACGTGCTGCTGGCGAACGTCTGCTCCAACCGTCTCCTCAACGTGGACGTCCATCAGACCGCCGTATCCGACCAATCGGGATTCGTTCTCTACAGCCAGGCGAACAGCAACGGCAGCATCGCTCCCTTCGAAGGGGACGTCGGCTCTCTCAGTACCTTCGACCTGGTCCAAACCCGGCCCCTCGACAGCCTCCTCAAAGGTTTGAAGAGCGTCAACGTGATCAAGGTTGACGTCGAGGGGGCAGAAGGACTGGTCTTTCGGGGCGCCGCGCTAACCCTCAGGAAGCACCGCCCCGTTCTGTTCTTCGAGTTTTCCCCTCCGGCACTGTCGTCCGTATCCCGCATGGACGGACGGGACGTGTTGGGCGCCCTGGAGATGCTTGGCTATTCGTTTCGACTGCTCGATCCCACCGGCGTCAGCAAGGAGCCGCTCACGACCCCGGGTGTGCTCGCTGCCGCGAGCAAGAGCGCAGTCGACCACATCGATCTCAGGGCCGACCCGATCCGATGACCTTGGCTCCGAGCCGGTTCGCCAACTCGCGTCACGAGCTACCGCTCCGTTCAGTGAAGGTGGCTTTGCCAGTCGCCGGGAACCTGTCCGGCTGGTCCAGGTACGGGCTGGTCCAGCGGATGATGCTCGGGCGCCGCCAGCGGAGGGCCACTGAAGAACTGGCTCGAGCGGTAGTCCCAAAACCAGTCTTCACCGGGCTCGAAACTAGCAATGACCGGATGGCCCGAGGTTCCGGCATGACCGGTGGCGTGCTGGGCGGGAGAGTTGTCGCAGCAACCGATATGGCCGCATTGGGCGCAGCGTCGAAGATGGAGCCACCAGCCTCCTGTCGCCAGGCATTCGACGCAACCGTTGCCGCTCGGGGCGACAGTGGGATCGATGGAAGCATCACTCATCGGTCGAACCCTACATCGAACATTTTCTACTCCTCTGATGGATTAGTCGTTGTCGGCTGGGTGACAATACTCCCGGAAGAGGGCCTGGGCCGTTGCCGGTGGTCCACTATGCGATGGGAGTCAAATGAACGCTGAAGAAGTGGTGCGAGCGGTGTTCGAGCGGGTGCACGCGTCGGACCCGACGGTGAGCGACCTGTATGCGGAGGATGCCGTACGCTACGGACACGATGGGCTCGTACAGCGAGGGCGGGAGGCCATCGGCGAGTTCTACCGGGCCTGGTTTCCGAGCAGGCCGCCGTACCCCGAGATCGAGTCCCTCCTCGCCAGCCCGCCCTATATCGCCGCCTTGCTCCGCCTTCCTGAGCGGGAGGGACGTCCGGGATGGTGCGTGGACCTGTTCGAAGTGGAAGGCGGGGAGATCCGCACGTTGCGAGTGTTGCTTTAGGGACCTGGTTACCACCGGGCTGGTCGAGACGTGGGAGGCGCTTGATGTCGGTCGTTGAAGGCCACTGCGATATCCGTTTGGGGCCGCTGCGGGAGATGTTTGCCGATCACCTGGAAAGCGGACGAGACCACGGCGGGGCGGTGGCGGTCACGGTGGGAGGCCAAGCTGTGGCAGACCTGTGGGGCGGTCACACCGATGCGGCGCGGAGCAAGGATTGGCAGTCCGACACGCTCGTGCTGATCATGTCGGTCACGAAGGGCCTAACCGGCATCTGCGGGAACATGTGCATCGAGAGAGGTTTGCTCGACCCCGACGCTCCGGTCGCAAGGTACTGGCCAGAGTTCGCCGCCGCCGGCAAGGAAGAGGTGCTGGTCAAGCACGTGTTCGACCACAGGGCCGGGCTGCCCGAGGTCCCGGGTTTCGATCCGGCACGCTTGGGTGATTGGGATGCAGTCTGCGCCGCCCTGGCGGCCCAACCCCCGGCATGGCAACCGGGCACCGCCCACGCCTACCACGCCCTGACGTACGGCTGGCTCGTTGGAGAGCTCATTCGTCGAGTTAGCGGCAAGCGACCGGGCCAGCTGCTCAGCGACGAGGTGTGCGAACCGCTGGGCGCGGAGGCGTATATGGGTGCCCCACCGGAGATTGACCGACGGCTGGCAGACGTCCTTCCCCAGCCTGCCCGTCCGGGCATCGACCGTCGGGCCGAGATACCAGCGAGCAACGGCTATAGCAACGCCCGCTCCCTCGCCCGCATTTTTTCCGCCTTGGCGTGCGGCGGCGAGTTGGACGGCGTCCACGTTCTCGATAAGCAGACAATCGAAGACGCGACGGCGTCGGTCGTGACCGGTCCGTGGCACGAATCCATGTTCTCGCCGGTGCTGGCCCAGATTCGGTTCGGCCGCGGATTTCAGCTCAACTCCGAGCTCATGTACATGGGCCCGAACCGGCAGGCTCTTGGACACAGCGGTGGGGGCGGCGCCATGGTCTGGGCCGACCCCGAGAGCCGGGTGAGCTTCGCGTACACGCCGAACCTGTACGACATGGAGATCACGACGATGTACGACCGGGCCAACCGGCTCTCCCGCCAGGTGTTCGACTGTCTGGGATAGCCGGGGCGAGAAGCACGATCACACCGGTCGCCCGCGGTGTCGGACCCACGACTGTCGCCATGCATCCCGCCCCGGTGACCGGGTGACGGACTCGAAGTCGGCGCGGGCGATCAGGCCGTTTTTGGACTCAGCCGGTAGAGCTTGGCTGCATTGTCACCCATCACCTTGTGCTGCGTCTCGGGCCGCAGAGAGGCGATCTTCTCGCGTACCATCGCCAGCGGGTTGGGGTGCAGACAAGTCGGGTGGGGAAAGTCGGTCTCGAACATGACGTTGTCCTCGCCGACCGTGTCGATGAGATGCTGAAGATCGCCCCGCCCGGTCTCGAACCAGAACGTGGCGTACCAGTTGTCCCGGAAGTACTCCGACGGCAGCTTCTGCAGCTTGTGGAAATGCTCCGGGGCGTTCTCCTCGAGCTCGTAGTCCATCGCCTCGAGCATGAAGGGCACCCACCCTATGCCGCTCTCGACCGAGACCATCTTGAGGTTTGGGTGCCGGTCGAACATCCCCGAGTAAGCGCTGTTGAGCAGCACCCGGGAATTGTTCTGGAACAGCGACGCCCCACCGATGGCCGGCTTGACCAGGTCGTCCTGGCTGGGCCAGTAGGTGGTGCCGAAGTAGTTGAGAGCCGTCTGGCTGGCGCCGATGTGGAAGTGGACGGGCAGATTGAGGCCGGCGCAGACTTCCCAAAGGGGGTCCCATGCCGGGTCACCCAGATCCGGCGAGCCCGAGTCCTGGGGGTCCGCCGTCAGGTTCACCCCCCGGTAACCCAACTCGGCGCAGCGCTGAGCTTCGCGCACGGATGCCGGGATGTCCCAGGCCGGCAGGATCGGCATGGGGACCAGGCGGCCGCCCGAGTCCTCCTGCACCTCGGCCATGGCGTCGTTGTAGAGCTCCACGAACAGGAGGAGCAGGACCGGGTCCTGAATCGTCTTCCACACGTTCTGGCCGCCGATACCGATCGAGTTCGGATAGAGCACCTGGGCATCGATCCCTTGCTCGTCCATCAGCCGGAGCCGCTCCTGGGGGTCCCAAGCGGCCGGGTGGACGTCTCCGATACCCCAGTCTCCGCCCTGGGAGAGCCGGAAGGGGTGCTTGTTGCCTTCCAGGTCGATCGTGCCCCCGGAGCCGGCTTTGCCGAAGGTCTTGCCCTCGATGACCCACATGTCGACACCGTCGATCCGTTCGACGTGCGGGACCTTGTCCTCGTACCCCTTGGGCGCCCGTTCCGTGAATAGGTCGTGCCGCTCCGTCATGTGCGAGTCGACATCGATCACTCGCAAACCTTCAGCCAACATCAGCACCCTCCAGGCAATTTCGAGGCGCGCCGCGCCATGGGCCTACCGCGGAAGTATAGCCCCCGCCATTGGCCATCTCCAATTGTCAATTGAAAATGGACAACGGGGTTTCTGGCCGCCATCATGGTCCGGTGGCTCAACCCGAGTTGAAGAGGGCCAAGACCAGCCGCGCCGTCGTCGAGTTCGTGCAGCGCGAGATCTTCGAGGGCCGGCTCCGCCCCGGAGATCGCATTGACGTCGAGCTGATCAGCGCCACGCTCGGCGTCAGTCCGACGCCGGTGAGAGAGGCTCTTATGCTGCTCGAACGGGACGGCGTGGTCTCTGCCAGGGTGCATCGGGCGGCCTTCGTTGAGCACTTCGACGCCCGCACCCTGCGCGCCGACTTCCACGTGCTCGGTCTGCTGAGTGGGGTCGCCGTCGCCCGGGTGGCGAAGGACCGTGCCCCCTCGGTCATCGCCGAGCTGCGACGACTGCTCCACGAGATCGAGGCAACGCCGGCCGATGCCGATGCTCGGCTGAACGAGCTTGGGACAGAGATCCTGCGGATCGAGCACCGAGCCGGCGCCACCCCACGCCTGAGGGCCGAGTTACGTGGATTCGACGGCTTCCTCAACTGGGCGGCCCAGAACAGTCGCCACCGTAGCCACGACGAGATCGTTCAGGCTCACGCCCGGGTGATCGACGCCATCATCGCCGGCGACGAGCGACGAGCGTCGCAGTATCGTCTTGCCGACGCCCGAGCTGCAGCCGAGGAGGTGATCGGGGAACTGGTCCGGCGCGGTGTGCTGACCGACGACGGCGATACCAGCGCCCCGGACTGAGGCCGTGCGGGTACTGCTCGTGGGTGGAACCGGCCCAACGGGTCCGCACATCGTTGACGGGCTGCTCGCCGGGGGCCACGATGTCACGATCTTCCACCGGGGCGTCCATGAACCTCCGCAGCTTGCGCCGGTCGAACACCTGCACGGCGACCCCCACTTCCGGGAGTCCATCGACGAGACGGTCAAGAACAGATCGTTCGACGTGGTCGTGGCTATGTACGGACGGGTGAAGCACCTGGCTCCCGCCTTCCGGGGCCGCTGCGATCAGTTTGTGACCATCGGTGGCGCACCCGTCTACCGAGGTTTCTTCCCCCGGCCGGGCTACCGCCTGCCGGTGCCCGTGACCGAGAACGACCCCATTGTTGAGTCGGCACCAGAGGACGATCCGGCACTGCAGTTCTCGCTCCGGCTCGCCGAAGCGGAGGCCGCGGTATTTGCTTGCCACCCCGATGCCACGGTGTTGAGGTACCCCATGCTCTACGGAGCGCACAACACGCGTCCTCAGGAGTGGTCAGTGGTCCGCCGCGTCCGCGACGGGAGGCGGCAGATGGTGCTGCCGGACGGGGGAGTCCACGTCCACACCCGGTGCGCGGCCCGCAACGCCGCGGCCTACGTCCTGGCCGTGGTTGACCAGAAGGAAGTAGCCCGCGGCCAGGTTTACAACTGCGGCGATCCCTTCAACTGGTCGCTCCGCCAGTGGGTCGAGGCCATCGTCGACCTCCTGAACGCCGAGCTCGAACTGGTGTCAATCCCGGCCGCCGTCGCCGTCGAGGCGGCGTCCAGCCTGTTGCCCCTTGCTGGCACCACGGCCACCCACAGCGTCCTCAGCACTGAGAAAGCCCGCCGAGAGCTCGGATACCGGCCGGTCGTGCATCCCCTGGACGCGTTACGCGAACTGATCGACTGGTATGAGTCCCAGCCCGATTTCGACCCGAGGGGCAGCCCCGCATTCACTGATCGCTTCGACTATGAGACCGAGGATGCGCTCGTCGACTCGTACCGCCGGGCGGTCAACCACGTGATCGCGTCTGTCGAGCAGCATCCAGCGGCACCGGTGCACAGCATGCCGCATCCGAAAGCCCCCGGCGCCTTGGACCACCGTGGCCGCTGAAACCGGCGGTCGTCCTGGCGTCGCGCCGGACGCGCCGCGACGACATCAGGCTGCTGGCGACACCTGGTTATATATCGCAGGGCCGCTAGCCGCCGCCTTTTGATGGTGGTACGCGCCAGGGCAGGACGGGGAGGCCAGGGGTTGGAAGTCCCTCGAACGCGACAACGCTTCCGGGTTGGCCTTCGGTAACGAACAGGGTACGGCCGTCTGCGCCGCCAAAGCAGCAGTTGGTCACCATGCCCGGTCCGGGAAGCTGCAACCTGTCCACTTCGGTGCCGTCCGGCTCGAATACCCATACTGCGTGGTCGATGGCCGCGCACGCGTAAATGCGGCCATCGGCGTCCAGGGCCATCCCGTCACCGCCCTCCTGACCCAATTGCTCGACGATCCATTCGTGGGAACCGTCGACCGCCAGGCGGATCAGCCCCTTGGGCTCTACGACGACGAACGTCCCGCCTGGTTCCCGGGCGATGCCATTGGGATAGTGCAACCCGTCGGCGATGACGCGGATGCTGCCATCGTGCTGGACGGCATGAACGCGTCCTACTGGTTCTGGGGGGCCGGGGTGATGCGGGGGATCGGTAAAATAAAGGATACCGTCGGCAGCCACGGTGAGGTCATTTGGGGCGCGGAAACCGTCGTCGTACAGGTAGCGTACCGAGCCGTCCTCCCCCACATACTGGACGCCGGGAGTCGCCGGCACGTATGGGGGGGCGCCTTCGACGGTCATTCCCAGTGTGGACCAGTCATACCCGCCGTTCTGGGTCATCACGAAACCGCCGTCAGTCGTCGGGGCGGCCGAATTCGCTCCGCCACCCACGACCGCTATCGTCGTCAATTCACCGGTCGCGATATTCACTCGATACAAAGCGCCGTCGGGGACACTGGTGATCACCAACGTCCCGTCATCGCACCACACCGGGCCTTCCGGCACGTTCACATGAGGCACGACCGTCAAAGGCTTCAAGGCAGACACGTCACGACTATATACAGTGTCGACTCATCGTGGCGGTGCCGGCAGATCGAACTTCCCGGGCGCGGCGAGCCGTCCGCAATCAATGCGGAGGCGCTTGGATGTCAGTCTGATCCGCCCGCCCGGTCCTCGGTCAGGAATTTAGAAACCTGAGTTTGGCAGGACGTGCCGGCGAAAAAGTCCGGATTGATCTGGCCGAACATGCGAGCGGGGTTGGTAAACAGGAAGTCTCGCAGGTCCTCATCGCTCAGGACGCCGACCTCGACCAGCTCGTAGGCTTCTTCGAGAACTTCGGTCATGTCGACCACGTCCCAGTGGCCAATGTCCGAGCTCAACACCGGCCGGAATCGGGCCTGGTACGGATTGACCTTCGTATTGAACGCCGACGCGTTCATCGGATCGTCGGCCTCGCAGCCGAAATAGAAGTGAGGGACGAAGAGCTCACGGAACTGCTCGGCCTGCTCGATGTTCAACGCCGACCAGTCATCGACGGGAGGACGGGCCTGCTCCCGGCCGTACATCGGCCGTACATCATCGAGCCTGGCCTGTAATTTCGAGTCACCGTAGGTCGCCATCATCTCCATGAGCAGCCCGACGTCGACCTTGGTCGGATCGTAGTGCTCCTCCAGGGCCTTTGGGTTACGCTTCTTCCAGTGCCCGATCATGTCGGCGTAGAGACTGCATACCCACGAGACCCCGCACTCCAGGAACGCCACATGTAGATCGGGGAAACGCTGGGTGACCCCGCTCAGGACCAGCGACCGGCAAAGTCCTTCGCTCGCCGCGGCGAAATGGCCGATGTGATTGTGCATGAAGTTGGTGTAGGAGCGGCGAGTGCCCAGGCCCATGCCCGTGGAATGGGTCGCGGGTACCACCCCGAGCTCCAGGCACTTCGCCCAGAAGGGATCGTAGTCGTAGTCGCTGTCGATCCCATATGTATCGAGGACGCCGGCGTTGTACGCCAACTCGGGACTCTCGGCTAGCAACGCCTGGACCGGACGGCGCACGTAGCTCGGGATCATCACCGCTTTGAGCCCGAGCACCTCCACCGCGTACTCGAGCTCGGTTATGGCCTCATCGGGAGTGTGCATCGGCACCACCGCGGCCGGCGTCATGTGAGCGGCGTAAGGGCGGAACGTGTCCGCGGCGTAGGTGTTGAAGATCCGGCAAAACACCGGACGAGCCTCGTCGTCCTCGATGTGAGGAAAGGACATGCCGAAGGATGGATACAAAACCGTGAAGTCCAGGCCGAATTCGCCCAGTCGCTCGTCCAGGAGCCGGGGAACCGAGGCCGTCGCCAGGTCTTGCGTTGCTGCCGCCGGAAGCGCCCACCAGACCGGGTACGAGAGGTCACCGCGTTCTCGACGCTCGCGAGACGACACCGGGCCGTCGAAATACCGCGGCAGGGCATGAGCTCCCGGAGCTCGGCGGTTGTTGGCTGCCGCTTCCCCATACGCTGACCGGAAGCGATCCGCCCACGTCGGGCCTGCTACCCCGTCGGCATAATCGAACAGCAGGGGCAGCACTTCGAGATAGTGCCCGTCGCAATCGATGACCGGATAACCGAGGCGCTCTCGTAGGACCGCCGACCTCGATGGGCGTGTCGCAACCATAACCCGTCCTCTCTCTCCTACCTGCGCACCTGGTTTATTCCAGGCTTTACGCTATCCAGCGTAGTGGCGACTGGACTAGGCCACGAGGGGCGAACACGGAAATCGTTCCGGAAATAGATCTCCCGTCGCTTGTCCGGCCCCGCTCGGATTGCCGCCTACCCGCTACTTCTGGCCGGGGGACGCGAATGTTGCAGGCGTCAACTCAAGCCGGCGGCGTCGATGCGCTCGTCTACGTCTCGCATCTCCTCGAACAACCACATGGGGGCGCTGTATCGGGTGAGGTCGCGGATGTCCCCTATGTGAGCGGCTACTTCCTCAGCGCTGATCGAACCCTCCTCCGGGGCGATCCAGCCGTCGGCCACTCCCACAAAGACTCTCGCGTAGCGGCCGTGCACGGCCGAGAACGCCTCGCCCGAGTGGTCACACTGCGAGCTGCCCAAGTAGGTCACGAGGGCGGAAATCGTCGGGGGCGCCCAACGCCAGTCATCCACCTCAACCGGTTTGCGGGTGTACCGGGCGGTATTTTCCATCATGTCGGGAATATCGGGTTTCACCGGGCTGTATCCGGTCAGCGCCACCGGCAATATGGCATTCACCTTGATTCCCAGCTCCTCCCCCTCGAATGCCAGCGCCTTGGTCAGCCCGTAGAGGCCGGCCTTGCCCGCGGCGTAACTAGAGAGCCCCTGGTGCGAGAACATTCCCGAGCCTGAGCAGGTCATGACCACCCGGCCGTAGTTGCGCCCGATCATGATCGGCCAGACCAGTTGAGTCATCCTGAACGCGGCTCGCAGATGCACGTCCAGCACGGAGTCGATGTCGTCATCACTGAGGTCGTTCAAGTAGCCGGTGCGTAGCACCCCGGCGTTGTTGACCAGCACATCCACCGAACCGAACTCCCTCACCGCGGTGTCGACGACCTTCCTGGCGCCCTCGGGGGTCGCCACGCTGGCCTGGACCCCCACGGCCCGGCCGCCGGCAGCAGTGATTTCTTCGGCGACGGCCTCAGCCAGACCTTCGTCTATCTCGTTGACCAACACTGAAGCTCCCCGGCGGGCGAACTCGAGGGCGTGAGATCTGCCCAAGTTGCGGCCCGCACCCGTGACTATCACCGTTTGACCACTAAAGGAAATGTCGCTCATCAGCTGTCTCCAATCGTCCTGACACCTGCAGCGGACGCGAAGATCCCCGCCCACCCCGACTTAGTTCTGGCCAGCATATTCCAGCCCACCGGTCAACGCCCGGCCGGTGCGGACACCCCTCGGTCAGCAACTACTCCCCGGATCCTGTTGGAGGTCACCCGGATGCTGGTCGAGGGCCGGTTCGGATGGCTGAACGGACGTGGGTGGCGGCTCGGCGGATCTTGGCGAGTTCCCCCTGCCACCAGTTGGCCATATCCGCGATCGTGGCCCGTCCGGTGGCGAAGCTCCAGCAGGCCAGAATCAAGGGTCGGGTCCACATGGCTTTGTCGATCCGGTCGACCTCATCCGGGCTGAGGGTGATCAGGGAACCGTAGCCCTGCACCGCGGATCGCACTCGGGAGGGGCTACCGGCTGCCGCCCAAAGCAAACAACCGAGTGGCAATAACCTCGGAGCCCATCCCGCCCCGGTCCAGTCGATAACGGAGACGCTTCCATCCGTAGTCCGGATTTCGTTTCGGGGCACCAGATCGGGGTGTCCGAACGCGTGAGGCAGGTCATCGAAGGAGTCGAGATGATCGAGGTCGTTGCTCAGAGTTTCGTAGGAGCTCCTGTCAGCCCGGGCGACCCGGTGGCGGGCACTGTCGACGAGGCAGCGCGCTGTTGCCAACTCCTCGGCGGCCCCGGCGTCAAGAGCGATGTGGTGCCACGCCCCGCCTGTTCGCCCGGCCGGCGTCGGACCGGGGACGAGGAGTTGTAGCCGGCCGAGGAGCTCACCGAGGTGCTGGAACACCGAGGGGGTGGCCGCGGCTTTGCGGCCGGGAACGAACTCGGTGACCATCACCGGCTGGTTAGCGTGAACCGACACGGCCTGGCGGTCAGCGCACCGCTCGGCCGGAATGTCGTGGTCCGCCAACCAGTCCAGCACTTCGGCGTCGGCCCGGACCGCCTCGGCGGATCTGGTGGCGGGAAACACCCGGGCGACCCAGCGCGTGCCATCGGCCCGGTCCACCCGGTACACGCCGAGGTCGAGCTCGCGGGTGTGGGCGACGGGGACTCCATAGGTGGACTCGAGATGGTCGGCGAGGCTGTCGCCGCCGGAGCGATAGAGCATCCGCTCCATGAACGAGCCGACGCGGCTGAGCGTCGCCGGCTTTGACGGGGTCGGCTGCGACCACACCGGAGCGGCCATGACGAATCCCGCTTTGCGGGACCGCTCGGAGATCTCCGTCGATCGCCAACGGGACGCCGCCAGCAGAGGAGCAGCCCCTTCACCAGTGATCGAGTTCTTGGCCGGCTCCCCCCAGGCGGCCACCGCCGACTCCAGGCGCGCCCGACGCGAACCGTGCCGCGGGGACGACGGAGTGGTACCGAAGGAGAGAGCCACCCGGGTCCCCACCGTGGCCAGCGTCCGTAATTCCGCCAGAGCTCTTTTCAGTGAGGAGGCGTCGATGTATATCGTGATGCCCTCGCAAAGAAACAGGCACGGGGCCTCCGGTTCGAGGCCGGCATCGACCAGTTTTGCCGCCAGGCCATCGTGCCTCAGGTCATGGGCGACGAAGTTGACGTGACCGCCATCTATGCCCAGGCGGGCGATGCGGGCCCGCTTATCGGCCTGGGTCTCGGCGTGGTCCACCTCCCACCATCGCGCCCCCTCGCGGGCGTAGCGCCAGGCCCGGCCGTCATAGCCCGCTCCCATGTTGACCACCTGGGTCACTTCTCGGGCCAGGGCGTTGACCACGACCCGGTCGAAAAACGCGGTGCGGCCCCTCAGGTACCGCACCATCATCTCACTGAGATCGGGCGGCGAGCCGCCGGCGACATCGTGGGCGAGGGCGTCGTCCGCGGCGGGCTGGCCATACGGGGTTTCCAATCGCTCGAATGTGAGCCGGTACGCGGCCACCCGCTGCGCCGTCACCGAGGGGCGCGGGTCACTCATCGATCGCGCTTCTGATGAGGGCGGCCAGCGCCTGGCGCGTGTGTGAGGCTCGCTCCGCGCCAACCATCTCATTCAACTGAGCCTCCACCATCTCGACCGCCGAGCGGATCACTAGCGCCGCTTGTTCGCCCCGCTCGGTCAAACGCACGACCAGACGCCTGCGATCATAAGGGTCCGCCTCGCGATCCAGGTAACCTCGCGCTGCCAGGCTGTCCACCAGTTGACCGGCTGTCTGCTTCGACACCCCCAACTGACGGATCACCGCGGCGAGGGGTGCACCGCCGCGGGCAATGGCGCCCAGCACGTAAGGGCCATTGGGCGGCAGGTCGTCACAACCCGCGTCGGCCAACCTCCGGCGGATGGCTCCGCCGAACACCACCCTCGCCCCGCGTAACAACGCCGGCAACGGCCAGGCCTCGATCGGCTCGATGGCCGAGCCCTGTTCTCGCACCACCCCAGCATTGTCAGGGTTACTGACAGTATGCAAATCTGACTATTCCCGACATGACGTTCCCGACATGACGGTCGGTGGGTCAGATCATGGTGGCTCGCCAGGCAGCGGCTGCCGCACCCAGCCGGGCCGCCGTCTCGGCCGCGCTCAGGCGGCGCAATTCGTCGTTGAGCACCTCGAGGTCGAGGGTGGCGTCCGGGCTGTTCTCCAGTCCTGCCTCGATCAGGTCGCGGAGTGGCAATTCGCCATCCCCCGGCAACTCACGGCCGCTCATCGGAACATGAGCGGTCCCCGGCGGTGTCCGCCGCCGATCGCTCAGCTGTATGCCGGGCAGGGCCCCGGGGGGCAACCGCCTCACATCGTCGGCCGTGCCGCCGGAGCGATCGAGGTGGAACACGTCCAGCAGCACGCCGACGTTCGGCTCGCCGCAGGCTTCCACGATGGACTGGGCGAATGCCAGGTCCGGCACTCCGCTGTCCGGAAAGAACTCGAGGCAGATCGTCAGACCGAGCGCTGCTGCCCGCTGGCAAACGCCGGCGAGGGCGTCGGCCAGGACGTCGACGGGAAGGGGCCGCCCCATATAGTGGGCCACGTTTACGATCGACGCTCCGAGGGCGGTGGCGGCGCGAAAGCACATCTCCTCGCTCGGCGGGTAGAGCACGTCGGGTGGCATGCGGGCCCGTACGCTGGGGTCGAGTTCGCTGGGGAGCGGGGTGCCTGGCAGCGCCGTGGACAGGCCGTCGATCATCGTGACGGTCATGCCGGCGTCGGCCAGACGCGATTGAAGGGCGGCCTCGCTCCAGCCGGACTCGAGCGCCTGGCCGAATGCGTAGGGACGCGCCGTCATCCGGCGGAACCCTGCTTTCTCGGCGAGCTCGATGAACTCCGGGAGGGTCGCTTGAAAAATGTTGGCGCAGCCCAGGCCGATATCAGGAATAACGACGGTCACGCCTGCAGGTTACCCATTGAGCCGGTTCCCGGCCCACCCGCATGGCGGCACGCCAGCCAGGCCTGCCAGCGCGTAGCCTCCCAGCCGACGACGAGGTGAAGGGGGGAGGAGGATGATAGGGGGCGCCGGGGGATGGGCTCCCTGTTAGAGTCGACGGCCGCTACAAGTACGAGGCGGAGCTGGCCGACGAGGTGAAGAAGGGTAAGTTGACTCTGGCCGAGCTCGACGAGGAGGAGGAGAGCCTCGATCGTCTCCGCACCCGGGAGAAGTCAGGCGTCACGGGGTCAGACCGGCGTCAGCCGGACCTGACCTGCCTGTCCGGCGTCTCCACGGGGCACGGCGACCCAATCAGCGCGCCGCTGATCTGTGCCGGCGTGATGGGTGCCGAGACCGGCCTTCCGGAGCAGGGTTGGTCGTGAACGTCGGCCATCTCATCGACAGTTACGGCTACTGGGCCGTCTTCCTCCTCGTCGGCGCCGAGAGCCTCGGTATTCCCGTCCCCGGGGAGACCGCCCTGATCGTCGCCGGCACCTACGCCGGGCACACTCACAAACTTTCGCCCTGGGTGATCTTCATGGTGGCCGCAGCCGCCGCCATCATTGGTGACAACATCGGGTTCTGGATCGGTGACAAGGGCGGCTATCGGTTGGCTCGCCGCTACGGGCATGTGGTCCGCATCGACGAACACAAGCTGAAGATCGCCCGCTACGTCTTTGATACCCACGGGGCCAAGGTGGTGTTCTTCGGGCGCTTCGTGTCCATCCTGCGCACCTACGCGGCGTTTCTCGCCGGTACCAGCCGGATGCGATGGCGCAAGTTTCTCGTGGCCAACGCCGCCGGCGGGATCATCTGGGCCGGTGTCTACACCGCCGCCGCCTACTTCGCCGGCAACGCCCTTCAGCGGGCGTCGCGTATCATCGACTTCATCATCGTCGGTGTGGCTGTCCTGGCCGTCGCCGCGGTTTTCTATGTCGTACGGCGCCAGACCGACAGACTCGGGCGGTTGGCCGAAGCCGCCTACCCCGGCCCCCTCGAATAGGGGATTGCTCGGCGAACAGCTCCACCCGCCAGGGGGGCGGTTGCAAGACGGCGTAAGCGAGAGGCGGGACGTCGTAAATACTCATGACTGCATGAGGACAAATGAGATCTGCACCCGGACGGCCGGCCTCTCTCTTCACGCTTCCGGATTTTGCGGCAGCCGCGAGGAGGGGTAAGCGCCCAAAGTGTGGGTCGGATCGGCCTAGATGCCGATCCCGAGCTCGTCTCGCTCAGAGACCGGAGGTCGCCCGGGCCCACCAGTTTGGATCCGGGCGATACGGAGCGGCTGGCCGCCCGGTCACCTCCGTATCGAACCGGTAGACGATTCCGGCGGCGGGGTCGGCCCGGCGCTGCTCCTCGCTCCAGCCTTCGGTGGCGGTAGTGACGTAGAGCCGGCGTAGATCCGGTCCGGCGAACGCGCAGGACGTGCACTGAACGGCCGGTACACGCAGCGCCTCGCGCAGCTCGCCACTGGGGGAATAGCGGTGAACCTGCCCGCCGCCGTAGATGGCTACCCAGATGTCTCCGTCCGAGTCGACGGTCAGGCCATCGGGTGATCCAACTTCCTCGGCCACTGTTATGAGTACTCGGGCATCTGAGATCGTGCCCGTGGCGCCGTCGAATCGGAACGCGTGCACCAGACCCGGCCCGCTGTCGGCCAGGTACATGGTGGTGCCGTCCGGACTCCACCCCAATCCATTGGAGATCGTCAGATCGCTGAGTACCAGCACGGTCCGGCCGTCGGGATCCAGGCGGTACAGAGCACCGCCTCCCGGGGAGAAGTCCTCGGCGAGCGTCCCCGCCCAGAATCGCCCTTGCGGATCGCAAGCGCCGTCGTTCATTCGCGTCCCTACTGGGGCAGCCTGAACGATCGGGCGTAATGAGCCATCGGGCGATAAAAGGACAAATCCGCGGCCCGCAGCCACCATCCAGCCCTCGTCGCCTTGCACCGGCACGATCGCGCCCACCGTCCCCGGCACCCAATATTGGCGAACCAGGCTCAGACCACCATCGTCGGCAATCAGGCCGCGATAGATCCGGCCGGCGAGGATGTCCACAGCCAGGATTTCTTCGCGACGGGCATCCCATCGAAGCCCTTCGCCGAGCAAAGCCTGGCTAACTGTCGACGCTTCGGCCGCTCTCGTCGTACCCGGCTTCACGGACCCCTCCCCGCCTCGAGCACGGTCGTGCGCTTCATGGCGCCCCAAGCATCGCACAGTACATCCTGCTCTCGGAAGACTTGCATTGGATGTCTAGCGGTGCCGACTGGGGCGGGTCCGGTCGGGCTCCGATCCGAGAGGCACCTTTCATTCCCGTCAGCAAACCTCAAGACCTGCCCGGCGGAGGCGGCAGGCGCTGGCCTTGCTGGGGTGCCGGGTATGTCCGGCTACTTGATCGCCAAAGGGTTGATGGGTGAGCCCACGCCGCCCGGGATGTTCAAAGGAGCCGCCACGAAGAGGCACTCGTAGATGCCATCCGCAGCACAATCCGCCGCGAGGTCCTCGAAGTCGAATAGCTCACCGAGCACCAAGCCCATATCTCGGATCCCGATCATGTGAAACGGCACCGGAGGTGCGTCGCCGCTGCCTCCGACGATCTCGACCGCCAGGTTGTCGGCGCACACCGCGGCAATGTCGTGGTCGTGCATCCAACGGGCGCATTCCCATGTGAGCCCCGGCAGTTCGGCGGGCGGTGACTGCCCGCGGCGACGCATGGCCGGCAGGATGCCGGTCCGGACCATGATCACGTCGCCGGGGCGAGGCTGGACTCCGGCCCAGGATGTGACGGCGTCGAGCATGTCCGGCCCAATCGCCGTGCCTGGTTGCACGTAGTCGGCCCCCATGTGGCCGGCGACATCGACCAGGATGCTCCGCGAGACAATGCCGTCCCGAAAGTCGTCTATCGATCCGTGATGGGCGCCCCACGCCGTTATTGCCTGGTCGTGGTGGACGCCGTTATAGATGCGATCGTCGTACCAGAGGTGCGAAAGGGCGTCCAGATGGGTCGACGAGTGAGTTCCCATGATGATCATGTCCTCACAGGAGCTGAAGCCGCCCCAGGACTGGCCGAAGGGATTGTCGCCCCGGTAGCGCGTCATCTTGTGAATGGGATTGAACCGACCGCTCGTGCTCGGGTCTCGCCACGGACCCGTGTCGTCGGCCGGAACGGACAGCGCGAACGACCGGCCCCTCCGTACCGCCGAGACGGCGAGGCGGGTACGTTCCGGGGTGATGAAGTTAAGGGTTCCGCGCCGGTCCGTTGCGCCCCAACGGCCCCAGTTGCTCAACTCCCGGCCGACCCGCCTGATGCCGTCCATGTCGATCGGCGGATTTGTCACGGCGCATGCTCCAGATGGAAATCGGAGGTTGACAACAACACCAACATAGTCCTGCTCGGTTGAACCGACCGTCACCCAGTTGTCCGCTGCGGACGGTCGCCGACGCTGTGGGGGAAATGGACCATGGTTCCGCCGTCCAGCACGAGGGTCTGGCCAGTTATGAAGGATGAAAGGTCGGATAAGAGGAAAAGAAGGGGTTTGGCGATCTCCTCGGTGCGTCCGAAGCGCCGCATGGGTACGTTTTCCGACGCGGCCATGGCGTCGAGGCGGGCGAGGGCATCGTCGAGTGAGAAGGGCATGGCGTCGGTGAGGCGCGGTACGGCGGTGATGTCCGGGGCGACGCAGTTGATTCGTATGCCGTGCGGGGCCCACTCGTCGGAGAGGGTGCGGGCCAGGGACATGACGCCGGCTTTGGCGATGCCGTACGCCGCCTGGTTTCGGGCCCCGTAGACGCCGCTGACGGATGCGACCATGGCGATGACGCCGCCGCCTTCGGCGAGCATGTGCCGCCCGGCGCCGTGGCAGACGAGCATCTGGGAGTACAGGTTCAGGCGGAGCTGGGCTTCCCAGCGGGCGAGGTTCGTCTGGGTAAACGGGGCGATGTCGACGAGGCCGACGATGTTGGCGACTCGGCTGAGGCCGCCGAGGAGATCGTGGGCCTGGTCGATGACGGCGTTCGCCCCCTCTTCGGTCGTGACATCGCCGACGATGGCGTGGCCACCGATCTCATTAGCGACGGCTCTCGCTCGCTCCGATCTGATGTCGGCGACCGCCACTCGAGCACCGGCCCGGGCCAGGTAGATGGCCGTGAGCCGCCCGCTGCCGTAGCCGCCACCAACGACCAGCGCCGGCGCGTCCTGCAGGCCGAATAGGTCCTTCATGATTTGCCTTTCGTCTGAAAAGCTAGATCGTATGGAAAGCACGATCCTCGAGGACGCAAACCGCGCAGTGGTGCTCGAGGTCCTGGTAGACGGGGCGGGCCCGGACGTGATCCTCGTGCCATCGGCGATGCGAGGCGCCGCGGACTTCGCCGCCGTGCAGGCGGCCCTTCGCCATGCCGGTTACCGGTCGATCGCGGTGAATCCCCGTGGTGCGGGCCGCAGCGCCGGCGAGCTCGACGGGTTGACGTTGCCAGATATCGCCGATGACCTGGCGTTTGTGGTCGGCGAGCTGTGTGCAGGACCGGCGCACCTGGTCGGTCACGCCCTGGGAAACATCCTGGTTCGAGCCACGGCTTCGTACCGCCCGGAGGTCGCGGCCAGCGTGTCGGTCATGCCGTGCGGCGGCCACGACCTCCAGGCCCACCCGGTCGCGCCGGACGTGGTAGCGGCGGTGAGCCGGTGCCACGACGAGACTCTTTCTCGAAACGAGCGGCTCGCCGCGCTCGAACTGGCGTTCTTCGCGCCCGGGAACGACGCCTCGGTATGGCTCGATGGCTGGTGGCCCGGGGCCTCGGGGATTGCCGCGGCTTTGGGCCGCACTGACCCGGAGGAATGGTGGCGGGCGGGGACCGTCCCGATCCTCATCATCCAGCCGCTACAGGACGCGATGGCTGCTCCCGAGGTCGGACGCCAGGCCGCGACCGCGCTCGGCCGGCGCGCCACCTATCGGGAGGTAGCCAACTGCGGACACGCCATCCTCCCCGAACAGCCTGACGCCATAGCCCGCCACCTAATCGAGTTCCTTCGCACCCAGGCTTCCTGAGCTGGTGGCACCGATGCGCCACGGGTTGCGCGGTGTTGCCCCTTGTCCTGGCCGGCTACAGCGGACGGTCCTCCAGCGGGAATTTCTCCAGGCGACCAGCGGTGCGCCGTCCGTATGGCTGGTAGTGCCGTCGGGAAAAGAGCCAGTTGCCCCCGTGCAGGGCGTATTCGTCATGGTAGATACCGAAGACCTCGAGCCAGTCGCCGGTCTGGCGGTCTTCGGCCACCTCGAGGAGGTACGACCGACCTCGCGCCGTGCCATTGGTTACCGCGGATATCACGAAGTTCAGAGGAATGAGTAGGTTGAAGCTGAACCGCTCAGCTATCTGAGGGCTCAACTCGGCCAGCGCCTTTCCCCCCTTGACTTCGAAGGTGCCTGCCTTGGTATCGAACGAGAACCGGGCGTCCGGAGTGCAGATTGAGGGCAGTTCGTCCCACGCGTGGCGGGTGCTGATGTCAGCGTAGGCACGTTGTAAGTGCTCGATTGCGAGATAGGCGTCGTTGTCTTCGTTCATGAGGACGAGTTTCGCACAGCCCGAGGATCGAAGCCGTGTACCGGCTGGGGTTTACAGCCGGGTCGGTCATATTTGCCGATTACGAATTCGTCGGGTCCATTCAGGAGCCGTAGTGGTATGGCGAGTTAGGGCCCGCCACGAAACAACTTGACGCAATTCTCTTGTAAACATGCATGTCGTGGCACAGGACTTGTTCCAAGTTGTTTCGTGGCGGGCCCTTATCAGTCGATTAGACGACGGCCGGCGCCGAGCCTGATTATTTCGGGATTAGAGGCTGCTCAAGCGGCGCACGATCCAGATATTAACGAGGCCGGATTATTCCCAGCATAGTCAAAGTATCCGATCGACTATTTCGGGGATTGCGGGGAAACGGCGGACTACTGCCTGGCCGAGCCGTGCGGGATCGACGCATGGGTGTCCTGCCAGCCCGAAGACCACGACGCCAATTGCTTTGTGGCGGCCTGCTGCCAGGCGTTCGGCGGAGAGTGCCCCCGGGTCGGGTCAGCTCGGCACAGAGGTGTTGATAGCCATCCGCGACATGTTTCCGATTGACGTGTGCCTGATGGTCGACGACGTTCACGAGCTCATCGGGTCGGAGTCGGAAGCTGTCTTTGCTGAACTAACTCGGCGCTTACCTGGCAACGGACATGTGATTTTGTCGGGCTCAACCGATCACCCCACCGGCTCGATCCGAGGGATCACCCGCCATATCGCTCCACCGGCCCTCGGAACTCGAGCACCCAGGAGCCCGGCTCGGGCCCTGCCCTCGTCCCGTCAGTCGCGGCCGCGGTCGCGGTCGCTCAGGACGTCGTGCGGCGCAGCTCCCAGCTGTTGCCGGCCGGGTCGGCGCAGAACATGACGGTCACGTTGCCCCGGCCGCCTGACTTGTAGGCGATGCCGGCCCCGTCCAACCTGGCCTGGATTCCCTCATCGACTTCGATCGCTGTATGGGCCATGGCGGCGCTGTGGTGATCGGGGTCGATGCTGAGATGGATCTGGCTGCTGTCCTCCCCCTCGTACCACCGGGCGAGACCTTCGAGCTCGGGCGGCACCTCCATTTTTCGATAGCCCAGGACGTTGACGAGAAAGGCGCCCTCGGCCTCGTCGAGGCCCGGTGGCACCCCCAGGTTCGCGTGGTGGAAGCGTGGCATTAGTAACTGACCTCCAAGAGACAGAGCCGAGCGGCAACGCCGCCATGGTCTGACTATATCCGTCGGGACGTCGCCGGCGACCGGGCGAGCCCAAAGGGTGGGTCTAGGGGGTCGGGTGTCCCCTCACGCGGAGACCGTCGGGACCACGCCAGCAAGGGAGGCCACCATGGGGCCGGGCGGGTCCTGCTCCGGAGCCTCGGCGGCACGCGCTGCCATCCTCTCCGAGCCGCTACCGCCGGCGGTACCGCCGCCCGGTACCCGCTCGAATCTCGTAGACATCTTGTTTTCTCGTAGTCGTTCCGCACGGCATACGTGCAATTCGACGCCGAGAAACCAGAATGTCTACGAGAAATTCCGGCAATTCGGTCGAGGGCGAGGCGGGGGTCGAGGCGGGGGCGGGGGTCGAGGCGGGGGCGGGGGTCGAGGCCGAGGCGGGGGTCGAGGGCGAGGCGGGGGTCGAGGGCGAGGCGGGGCCCGAGGCCGAGGCGGGGGCCGAGGGAGGGCACGGATCCGCCGCCGAGGTGCACCTGGGGCAGACCGGGTATCAGGCGGATGATCCGGTACCCCGTCTTCCACCGGGCGAACGCGTGGTTACCAATCCGTGGGCGGACGCGGCGACAGTAGTAGCTGGCCCGGCCGGCTCCCCAGCAGGAGTCAGCCTTACCGGCTCAGGCAATCTTGTCCGTTATGGTTATGCAATCGTCGAGAATTGAGGGGGAGGGCTTTGCTGATTCGGGATGGCATCGGGGGAGACGTCAGGTGAGTGACTCGCGGTCTGGACCAGGTCGAGTCGCGGTGGTGTCCGGAGCCGGTACCGGTATCGGCCAGGCCGTCGCCGCCAAGTTTGGAGCTCTCGGATGGAAGGTGGCAGTCGGGGGGCGGCGGGTCGAGCGGCTATCCGGGACGGCGGAGCTGGTGGTCGAGGCAGGTGGGCAGAGCTTCGCCCACCACCTCGATGTCACTGACGGAGATTCGGTCGAGGAATTCTTTTCCCTCGCTGAAGCGGAGCTCGGTCCGGTCGACGTCGTCATCAACAACGCGGCCACCGCCAGGTACGGTCCGTTGGACGATTTCTCTCCTGCTGAGATAGCCCTAGAGATCGCCACGAAGCTCACCGGGGCTCTGTTGATGGCTCGCCGCGGGATTCAATCCATGAGAAACACCGGGGCCGGCGGTGACATCCTGTTCGTCGCCTCGCTCGCGGCGGTGAACCCGTGGCCGTTTCATTTGCCCTATGCGTCGGCCAATGCCGGCGTGGAGCACGCGGCGCGCACCCTCCGGCTGGAGCTTGAGGGCACCGGAATAAGAGTGACGATGTTGCGATGCGGAGAAACTGCCGGAACCGACTTCTCCACCCGTGAACAGGGAAGTGAGCGATTCGACGCGGCCCAGCGCTACTGGTTCGATCATGGGCTCCTGCGCCACACCGGGCTGATGATGCCGGACATGGTTGCTGATGCCGTGCTGACAGCGGTGACGCTGCCCGAGCCCTACCAGTTGGGTATGCTCGAGGTGACCCCTACGGCTCCGGTCGAGGAGCCGCCGACCACCTACGAGGAGTTCACCCAGGGCATGATTCGCCGGTACATGCCGACGTAGATCATCCAGGTTGCGTGGCGGCGTTTACCAGTTGTAGATGCGCGACGCGGTTCCTCCCATGAGGGCGGCCTTGTCCGAGGGTTCCATGGGCCAGTGGTCCCGGAACGCGCTGACCCCTTGCTCGTAGGTCAGGATCGTGGTCGTTCGCGTCCAGTCGGTTCCCCACATGCAACGGTCGACGCCGAACGAGTCGATCACCCGAGCCACGGGTTCCCAGAGATCGTCATAGGGGAACGGGCGGCGGGAGTAGGTGCAGGCACCGGTTATCTTCACGGCCAGGTTCGGGTAGCGGGCCAAGGCGAGGAGCTGCGGCAAGTCGGCGAGCGCATCCGGAGGTGCGGGGGGAACAAGAGGTTGGGTGAGGCCCAAATGGTCGATGACCAGCCGGGCGTCGGGATACTGCCGGGCCAGTTCGGCCATAAGCGACAGTCGTCCCCAACAGTGGACATTCACGGGTAGGTTGGCGGCCGCTGCCGTGTTGATCGCCGCTTCGACGCCCGGGTCGACGGCATCGAATGTGTGTTCCGGAACGGACAGGAGGCGAACCCCGACCGCCCCGGGCGTGGCAGCCCACTCCCGGACGCGCGCCTCCACCCCGGGTTCCTTCGAATCGATAGGCGCCACGAGCCGGAACCGGTCGGGATGACCCTTGTAGACCGACTCGGCGAAGCTGGTGTCAGTGTGGTACTCGCCCCAAGGTGAGACGCAGATCGCCCCGTCGATGCCGAGCTCGTCCATGGCGGTCACGAGGTGGTCGCCGTTGACCTCGAGTGGGCCGGCGCTCGGTGCGAGCGCGGCCGGCGAATCGGGGTGTCGCCTCCCGTAGGGATGGACCTGGGCATCGATGATCATCGGCTGCATCCTTGGAGCGTCCGGCTGATACTGCTGGGCTGAAAGGTACAGGACCTCGGTCGGTAGCGTACCCGTCCGTTCATCCTGAGCCCCGGGAGGCAAGCCATCATGAACCGGGCTGAATCGGCGGAGAAGGAGCGACTGCACTGTGAACCGCTCGAGGAGGCCGTCGTCGCCCTCAAGGCCGAGCGCGGTGGGGACGGCAGCGGCCCGAGCACGGAAGCCTTGATCATCCATGACCTCGTGCTGGGCAGTCTCCGCCGTCATCTGTTGATCGGGACTCCTCCCGCGGCCGAAACCGTCGATGCCCTGGCCGACTTTGCTATAGCCGCCGTCTCCCGTGGTGACGACCTAGGCCAGCCCGCCGGGCCGGATCACGATCGGACGCGGGCCTGGAAAGCGTCGGCGGGGGTCAGGGCCCGCCACGAAACAACTTGGAACAAGTCCTGTGCCACGACATGCATGTTTACAAGAGAATTGCGTCAAGTTGTTTCGTGGCGGGCCCTTAGGGCGAGTCCTTAGTACCCGAAAGCCCGGTTCAGGCCTGAACCAGGTTTTCCAGTGGGAGGCCCCGTACGAATCGCTCGAAGTTGCGAACGGCGAGATCGCTCAAGGCGTCCTGGTAGCCATCCAGCGAAACCGCGCTGTGAGGTGAGAGATAGCAGTTAGGAGCGGTCCACAACGGGCTGTCGTCCGGCGTGGGTTCGACCGCCGTGACATCCAGAATGGCGGCGCCCAGATGCCCTGACTCGAGAGCCGCCACTACAGCCTGCTCGTCGACGAGCGAGCCCCGGGCTACGTTGCAGAGCACGGAGCCGGGCTTCATGGCGTGTATTCGTGCCCGGTCGAACAAGCCGTTCGTCTGCGGGGTTGCCGCGGCTGACACGACGACTGCATCGCAGCGGCCGATCATCTCGTCGATGGCTGTCGTGGTGAACAACTCGTCAACATCGGGGTCCGATTGTCCGGCTGACGCGCTGCGCCGGTTCGCCAGTACCGTCATGTCGAATGCCCGGGCCCGCCTGGCAGTAGCCCGGCCGATGCTGCCGAGCCCCACGATACCGAGGGTCAGCCCGGCGACGCGCCGGCCGAAGATCGGCTCCCAACGCCGGTTTGCCTGCTGCTGATCAAATGCTGCCAAGTGCTTCCAGACCTGAAGCAGTCTGCCGAGGACGAACTCGGCTATGGGAACGGCCGCGATCCCGGCTCCGCTCGTGACCGGGACACCGCGGGCAGCAAAGCCGCCTACGTCGATGTGCTCTGTGCCAGCGGCGATCACCTGAAGCCACTGCAACGCCCGCGTCCGCTCCAGCGCCCCGGACGGAAGGTCGAGCGCTACCGCGGCCGTCGTGCGTTCGAGGATGGTCCAGTCCTGTTCGGAGAGCACGGGCGCCGAAGCAAGCTGGGCTTCCGTGATACTGCGGGATGATCGGGCGGTGCGGAGGTCGGCCCCCTCTTGGTAGGGCACCCAGTGGACCTCGAGTCCGGGAGCGATGACCTCGAGCCGGGCCCGAGCGTCATCGGACAACGTCAAGGGACACAGAATGGTGAGCACCGGAGGATCGGCGCTGGTGGGCCTGTCGGTCATCGGATGGCGCCCGGCGTTGCAGACACGGGCCTCAAACTAGTGCCTCAGTCAGGTGGCTCGCTTCGACAGGCGGTGCCTAGAGGGTGGAGAGGCCGTAGCGTTCCTGGTGTGGTTGCTGACCGGCCCGACGACGGCATTGCGGATGTTTCCGCCGCCCACGACTCGACGGCGGATCCACGGGAGGACAGCGGCATTCTCAAGCGGGTCTCTCAGACTCTGGGCGGTCTGCGGGCATGGGTGTTCCGGCGACCGGGTGGGCGGTTGGCGTGGCGTGGCGCCATCGCGTTTCTAGGCCTTGTCGTGGTCGTATTAGGGGCCATCCTGCTGGTGTTTCCCGGTCCCGGCTGGGTGGTCATCTTCTTGGGGTTGAGCATCTGGGCGACAGAGTTCAGGTGGGCCAGATCTTTGCTCATGTTCGTGCGGCGCCAGGTCGGAAGGTGGACGGCCTGGATCCGACGCCAGCCCCGCTGGCTGGGTGTGCTGGTCGGCGGGGCGGTACTGCTGGTCGTCGGCGCAGCGGTGTGGTGGTGGGTCCACTGAGGCCGGCCGTCCCCCAATTAATTATTAGTTAGCCCGGCGCCCTCACCGCTGATTGGTGACCTGGCCGGCACTCTTGGATTCCAATTGACGTCCAGTGCTAGC
Source organism: uncultured Actinomycetota bacterium (assembly GCA_963783945.1). Classification (GTDB taxonomy): domain Bacteria; phylum Actinomycetota; class Acidimicrobiia; order Acidimicrobiales; family Palsa-688; genus CAWAPS01. Next base: position 220,049 of record CAWAPS010000032.1, on the reverse strand, counting down.
CTACGGTCTCCAGCTCAGCCTGTCGAAGTCCCGGAACGGGGGTCCCTAGTTGCACTCTATCGAGCAGAAGTTCCGGAGGCGGACGCCAAAATCGGCCGACGCGTCGGTGCGAGCCGCCCAGGTAATCCCTGGAGGGGAGGTACGCAACGCGGTTTACCACCCGCCGTACTCGGTGGTCATCGATCACGGGGCGGGCGCCCGACTCTGGGATATCGACGGCAATGAATATCTGGATGTGAATTTCAACTATGCCTGTCTGGTGCACGGGCACGCTTACCCGCCCGTGGTGGAGGCCGCAACCAGGGCTCTCAATGGAGGGACCTTCGCGGCCAAGACCTTCTCTCAGATCGAACTGGCCGAAGTAATCGTCGAGCGAGTGGCTTCAGTGGACGAGGTCAAGTTCTCGAACTCCGGTTCCGAGGCAGTGCAGCTGGCTCTGCACTTGGCGCGCGGCTACAACGGCCGATCAAAGATCCTGATGTCGAACTACGGGTTTCACGGTCAGTTCCTCGACTTCAGGCGGGACCCGACGGACCCGAAACCGGCCACGGATTTCGTTGGGGTGTACACCGCGGCGTGGAATGATGCCGCCAGTTTCGAGGCCGTGCTGGCAGAGCACGGCGATGAGATCACCGCGGTCTTGCTGGAGCCGTGGCTCGGCGTCGGCGGTATGGTCGGTGCGTCCAAAGATTTCTTTCAACGCGTTCAAGCAGCAGCCACGGCGGCTGGCGCCCTCCTGATCCTCGACGAATGCAGTGTGTTCCGGCTTCACACCGGGGGAGCGCAGGCTCTGCTCGATTTCAAGCCGGATGTCACGGTTCTCGGCAAGATGATAGGAGCGGGTTTTCCGGTCGGCGGGGTTGGAGGGCGGCGGGACCTGATGGAGCTCTTCAATCCGGTCAGCGGCAAGGTCCATATCTCCGGTACCTTCTCCGGTAATCCGTTGTCGACCGCGGCCGGTGCCGTTGCCGTCAGGGAACTGACCGCGGAGAAGATCGACAAGATGGCCGAGCAGGCGGAGACGATCGACATCGCCATGCAGAAGTCCGCGGCGGTCCACGGGATCCCATACTGCAGCCGGCGGGTCGGAGCGTTGATGAGCTTCTGGCTCAGCGACGACTTGCCTGCGGCGAATGATGTCCGGGCAGACGGAGACCTCCCCACCCTCTTCCACCTGGCATGCATGACCAACGGCGTGTTCGCCGTCCCACGAACCCTCGTCAACGTCTCTACCGTCACCAGCGACACGGATGTGGCGGAGATCACCGACCGCATGGATGCCGCGTTCGATGATCTCGCCGCGGTGATCTGAAGCGCCCGCTGCATTCGGAGCGACGCAGGTCGAGGGACCGCGCCCGGTTCTCTGCGGTTTCCGGATTTTCCCGAATTTCGTAGTCCTCGCCCCGCCTCTGAACGGATGGAGGCCCGATGACGGGGTAAATCCACACGGCCTCCATCTCCTGAGCATGGGGGGTCCACCTGATCTGGGTAGACAACTGCTGAAGGTGCGAACGCGCGCCGGGATCGAGGAAAGGACGCCGACCCATGATCATGGAGGCGACGCAGCTGTCAACCGAGGTTCTACTGGACGGTCGGTTGTCCGACGGGGAGTTTCGGGTGTATGCCCTGATCGCCAGCAACGAGGGCGCCGCGGTGGCGACCGGAGTGCTCGCCGGCTGGTATCCCGGCCCGGCGAGCAGTCTGCCGACTCACCTGAAAGGGCTGCAGGATCGGGGGATCATCGAGGGCATGGTGCTGGACGGCGCCGAGTATTGGACCGTGGCCGATCAATGGTGGCCCAGGTGGGACAGGTAGGGCTGGCTGCTCTCCGATTGGCGCGGGGACTTCGAAACGCAGGCAGACTGACGTCTGGTAACTGGACTCTCCAGGCGTTGAGAGGAGCCCGCAATGGCTGTCGTGGTGTATATCAGCTTCAACAACAGTTTCAACCCGTTCTCGTTCGGGCTGTCTCCGGTAAGGGGTCGTAGCGGGCTCGGTTCGCGCTCCGGTGATGGGAGAAGGTTTCGGTCCCGGCGCGGCCGGGCGATCACGATCACGGCCGCCCCGGGACATGGACCTGACCGCGCCAGTGAGGAGATACTGGACATGCTTCCGGCATTGGCCCGGGCCGCAGACGAGCTGGAAACCGACCTGCGCCGCTGGGTGGTGCGCCTTCGCGACCTGGGCGTCGGCTGGGATCTGATCGCCTCGGCCCTCCAACTCGATGAGGAGGATGCGAAGCAGCGCTTCCACCCCTCCCCGAGGAACTAGGCCGGCGCGAGCTTTCGATCCCAGCGGGTCAGGGCCCGCCACGAAACGACTTGGAACAAGTCCTGTGCCACGACATGCATGTTTACAAGAGAATTGCGTCAAGTTGTTTCGTGGCGGGCCCTTAGCTGTACAAACTATGTGAGCAACCGTCGGGACGTCTGCCGGCGCCACCGTCCGGCGGCGAGCTCACGGTTTTGGTGGCCCGACCGCTCTGATTTCGAGCAGCTCCAGGCGAAGAGCGTGCAAACGATCGATCGCACCGTGCAGTGCGGCCTGATCGATGCTCTCACCTCTCAGGGTCGTGCTGCCTGACTCGACGAGGACGTGGAAGTCCTCGAAGGCGTCGGCCACGGCGGGTACAGCCTCGCCTGCGAACGTGATCTCATATGTTCTTTGGCCCATAGACACCCTCGTCGGAGCGGCAGACGTCACCGGTTAATGTTCTTCCCCGCAGCCCGAGGGGCTAAACCACCGCCGGCAGCAACCGCCGGCAAGCCCCGCCGGCAGCGACCGCCAGGCCGTGGCCCGGCCGCCACCGCCAGGCCGTGGCCCGGCCGGACCCTGACGGCGGTCAAACGGTGCGGTCGAGGATCTCGCGAACCAGGTCCATGGTCGTATGGGGATGCAAGAAAGCGAACCGGCCGACCGTTTTGCCTTCCCATTTGCTCGGAGGAATGAAGGCGATCTCGTCCTCGTGCAACGCTCGGGCCCAGGCGTCGTAGTCCCGGGCCGTCCACCCGACGCGGTGGAACAGAACCACGCCGAGGTCGGGGGGTCGGATCAGCTCCAGATGCGGGGCCATCTCGATCAGCTCCGCGGTCTGCCGGGCCAGCCTCAGGGCCACCTCGATGGCGTCACGGTAGGCGTCGATGCCGTGCACGGCCAACGAGAACCACAGCGGCAGGCCGCGAGCCCGGCGGGTGAGCTGGTAGGCGTAGTCGGTGGGGTTCCATTCCCCCTCGGCCCGGATCACGTCGAGGTAGGACGCGTCCTGAGTGTGGGTCCGCCGAGCGCGTTGCGGCTCCCGGTAGATGAGGGCGCAACAGTCGAACGGGGTGAACAGCCACTTGTGGGGATCGACGATGAACGAGTCCGCTTGCTCGATCCCGGCGAACTTGGCTCGCACCGACCGGGCGAAGATCCCCGCCCCGCCATAGGCCCCATCGACGTGGAACCACCACTCGCGCCCCCTGGCCAGGGCGCCGACGCCGGCCAGATCGTCGATGATGCCGGCGTTGGTGGTGCCCGAAGTGCACACGACGGCCGCGACGTCGCTCAGATCCGGCTCGGCGTCGAGTGCGGCCTGCACCGCCTCAGGTGTCATCCGGTGGTCGGGCGGATCGACGACCAGCGGGTCCATCTCCAACAACCGCAGGGTATTCATGATCGACGAGTGAGCGTCGGTCCCGACCACGACGCGCCAACGTTGTCCGGCGTCGCGGCCCGACCGTCTCTTCGCCTCCTCACGCGCCACCGCCAGCGCCGACAGGTTGCCGGCCGATCCGCCGGACACGAAGGAGCCTCCGGCGCCGTTAGGGAGCCCGGCCTCGTCTGCTATCAGGCGGAGAACGGTGTTCTCGGCGGCTATGGCCCCCGAGGCCTCGAGCCAAGAGATCCCCTGGATGGAGGCGCAGGACACCAGCATGTCGAAGAGCAGGCTGGCCTTGGTGGGCGCAGCCGGGATAAAGCCGAGAAAGCGCGGGCTGTCGGCAGAGATGACACTCGGGGCGATCACCGAGGCGTAGACGCCGAGGACTTCGTCCGGCTGCCGGCCCCGGTCGCGGATGACCCCATGGAGCTCGTGGTAGAGGTCGGCGGCGGAAAGGGTCGCCTTATCGAGCGGGACCGGGTCCATGCGCAGCCGGTTCTCGGCGTAGGCGAGCACACTACGCACCATCTGCTCGGTTGTCTGGTCCACCTTGTGCACGGGCTCTGACCCCCTGTCCGATCGGCCCCCGATGCTCTCCCGGGCCGCAGTGTTGGGAAGTATTGGGCAGTCGTCGTGATGGCGTTGATTTGGTGCTGCGACGCTATATGCAGGTCAGGTGGTGAGGGGCAACCCACCAGATCGGGTGAAGGGCTCGGTGTCCGCAGGGGCGAGGACACCGAGCCCGTTCGCTGTCGGCGGTCGATCCGGGTGGAGACTCCGCAGAGGGGATTCAGAAAAGGACCGCGGCGGTCAGGTCAGGCAGATCCCGCAGGACGAACCGGGCCAGGACCAGGACGTCGTCAGGCGGCGGGTACCGGCGGTTGGGAATGGCGACGACCGTCATGCCTGCACTGACGCCGGACCGTATGCCATTGGCGGAGTCCTCGATTGCGGCGCAGGTTTCAGGGGGCACCTGAAGTCTTTCGGCAGCAGCCAGATAGACGTCGGGAGCCGGCTTCCCTCGCGCCACCTCCTCGGAAGAGACGGTAACGTGAAAAAACGGAGCCAGGCCGGCTCGCTCGAGGACGGCGTCGATCACGGTTCGGTTGGAGGACGACGCCAGCCCGAGGGGCCAGTTATCGGCCATCCGGCGGACCGCCTCGTTCGCGCCGGGGACAAGGGGCAGGTCGTCCTGGTAATAGCCGAGGAGCCTGGCTACCACCTGGTCGTTGATCTGGGGCGCGCTGAGAGGCACTCCCAGCTGATCTCGAAGGTAAGCGGACCATTCGCTCGAGCTCATGCCCTGCATGGCCTCGGTTGCTCCCGACTGCCATCGCCCGCCGCGCGCTTCGACCAGCTCGAGCCGGGCTCGATCCCAGAGGTGCTCGGAGTCCAGAAGGACGCCGTCGAGGTCGAATACGACGGCTTCGATCATGCCGGCCATACTGCCCGGTTGCCCTGCCGATCCTCTACCGTCGCTCTACCGCCCCGTCGCACACTGACGAGCGTGGTCGACACTCGAGCACCCCTCAACGAGGCAACCGCCGCCCCGGGCGGTCTGGCGGCGGGCGCCGAACCAGGGGAGAAGGTACTGTTCGCCCCGACTAAGGGGGCGAAGTTGACGGCTGCTCTGGAGACCTCCAGTACCACCAGCCCATCGAAGCGGCTGGTGGCCTTTACGCGGACGACACCCGGTCGGCTGCGGGTGGCAACGGTCTGCGTGGCCATCCTGGCCGTGGCCGCGGGCACCGTGGCGTCTCTGACCATGCTGTCGCGTTCGCACGCGGCTGAATCGGCGAGGACCACCGTAGAGCCTCTGGTGGTCGATGCCCAAGGAGTGGACATCGAGATGTCCGAGGCCAACACCACGATCGCCGGGGGCTTCCTTTCCGGTCCGGTCGTGCCCGCAGCCGTGCAGTCCAGGTTCGAAGGGGACCTGGCCCAGGCGTCCGCTGACCTCACCGCGGCGTCCCAGCGGGCCGGCACCGATCTGAAGATCAGCGCAGCCCTCCAGACCCTCACCACCGGCCTTCCCGTTTACGCCGGGATCGTGGCGGCCGCCGAGGCCAACAACCGGCTCCAATATCCCGTCGCCTCCGCCTACCTGGGCGAGGCCAACAACCTGATGCAGACGACCCTTCTGCCTGCGGCGTCAACCCTGTACACCATCGAGGACGCCCGGCTGGCTCACGCGGACGGCCAGGCCACGAGTGACGGGCCCGTGGTTGCGGTAGCGGTCCTGCTATTCGCCGTCCTGGTGGCGCTGGTGGGGATGCAGCTCGGGCTCAATCGCCGGTTCCGCCGGGTGCTCAATGTCGGGTGTGTGGTGGCCACTGCCCTGCTGCTGGCCGTCGGCCTGTGGCTGGTGATCGCCCTCAATGCCGAGGACGGCGCGGTGGCGCGGGCCGAGCACCACGGCAGCGCACCCCTCGGAGCGCTGACCCGGACCCGCATCCTGGCCCAGCAGGCCCGGGCCGACGACGAGCTCACTTTGGTCACACGAGATGCCGACGTGCCTCCGGGCCAAAGCGGGCCGCCCGACATCTATCAGAACGACTTCGAAAACGTGTCGACCCAGCTGAACCATCTGATCAGCGAACCGGCGTCGAGGTGGACCGGTTCCGAAAAGCAAGCCCAAGCCCGGGCCGCCGCCGTCTGGGATAACTACGGAATCTCTCATGACACGGTGCGGGCGGACGACCTTGATGGCAATCTTCCCGTCGCCATCAAACAGGACCAGTCCACCTCCGCCTCGCAGGCTGATTCGCTCGACGCCGCCCTGGCCACAGGCGTTGGCGACGCCGTCTCATCGTTCAATCGATCGGCTCGGGCTGCCACCAACGACCTGGACCTCCTGCCGTGGGTTTGCCTGGCTCTGGTGGTTGGCGTGGTGGCCTGCCTGGTGGCGGGCGTGGAGCCCCGGCTCAAGGAGTACCGATGAGACGTCGTAGCCCCCTGTTGCTCGTCGCGATTATCGGCCTGGCTGCCGCCTGTGCGTCGCCAGGTCAATCGTCTCCGGCCGTCCCGGGAACGGTCGGCGCCCCTCGAGTGCAGCCGGCGAACGCCTCTTTGGTGACGGCGTCACAAAGCGCGGGGGGGACGGACAACAACTGCAACGACGATCGACCGACCGCCAGCCTGGCACCCGAACAGCCTCTGCCGGCCGCCGGTCACATGCCGGCCGGAAGCTACATGGCGGCCATAGCCAAGAGGGGCTACCTGCTGGCCGGGGTGGACCAGAACACCTACCTCTGGGCGTATCGCGATCCGACCAGCGGGGAGCTGGCGGGCTTCGACATCGACATGGTCGACCAAGTGGCCAAGGCCATCTTCGGGCCCCTCTACACCGACCACATCCGCTACGTGATCGTCCCGAACGCCGACCGGATCATGGCCGTGCAGGACACTAAAGATCACCCCGCCGAGGTCGACATAGTGGCCGAGACGATCACGATCACCTGCGGTCGCGAGCAACAGGTGAACTTCTCCAGCGAGTATTTCGACGCGGCCCAGCGGGTGCTCGTACCTCAGGGATCCCCGATAAAGTCAGCCGCAGATCTGGCGGATAAGCGGGTGTGCGCGGCGAGCGGCTCGACGTCCCTTACCCACCTCGCCGCCCTGCCTTACCCCCCGACCTTGGTGGCCGTGACCAATCAGACCGACTGTCTGGTAATGCTTCAGCAGGGTCAGGTGGACGCGATCAGCACCGACGACACCATTCTGCAGGGCCTGGCGGCCCAGGACCCCGGCCTCGAGATCGTCCCCGGGGTGAAGCTCGCGGACGAGCCCTACGGCATGGCCATGAGCAAGTCCCATCCCGATTTCACCCGCTTCGTCAACGCCGTGCTGGCCCAGGAGCGGACAGACGGCGTGTGGACGCAGACGTGGAAGAGGTGGCTTGGACCGGTACTCGGATCCAAGGCCCCGGCGCCGCCGCAGCCCGTCTATCGAAACCAGGCATGACTGCGGTGCAACCGGGCCTGGCCGACATCGACCGCACCCTCGAGGAAGCCCGGGTGGCCACCAACCGCCTCGGGTCGATGCTCTTCGAGCTCGAGGAGGAACGGGCCCGGCGGTCGGTCGAGGCGGGGCGCCTGCGCGGCGAAAGCGAGACGTCCTGGAGCGCGGCCTGCGAACAGCTGGCCGTGCTGTGGGCCTGGTACCGCGCCCTCACGGAGACGGTCGACTCGATTGCCGGCCTTCGCCAAACCGGCCGGTCCCGTCATACAGACCGCCTACACATGTGGCGGGCCTTGACCGAGCCGTCGGTCGAGCTCTCACCCGAATCGATGCAGCTGGTGGGCCATTCCCTGGCCGGTTCACCGTTACTTACGTCTCCGACGGCGATCACCCCGCTGATCGCGGCCATGACCGCCACCTACGAACGCGGCGCCGAGGTCATCACATCGGTCTGCGCCGTCTGGGACCTGGCCCTACCCCGGCTACAAGACATCGATGCCTCGGTCGCCGCGGCCGAGGACGTGGCCCGGCGGGCCGGTCTGCGGCTCCCGAACGAGCTCGGTCCGGCCCGGGCCCGTCTGGACAAACTACGCGATCAGGCCACCCACGACCCGCTGGGCGCTGACCTCGGAGAAATCGGCGAGCTCAGCCGCACCGTCACCCGGGTGGCCGGTGACCTGCGGGACCAGCAGGAGTCCGTGGAGAAGCTCGAGGTCAACCTCGAGATGGCGGCAGGCGGGCTCGAGAGCATGGACGCGCTCCTCGGCGGGGCCAGAGCCAGGCACGCAGAAGCCGCGGTCAAGATCGCCGGTCCCATCCCGGCCGTCTCCGTCCTCCACGACGCCGATGCCCGGGTAGACAGGCTGCGCCGCGACCTGCGGGAGGCGGCGGCATTGGCCCGCACCGACCCGGCCCGGGCCGTTCGCATCCTGGCCGCGCTCCAGCCTCGACTGGAGGGCCTTCGAGTCCAGGCCACGGGCGCCGCGGAGGCGGCGGGGCGGCCGTTGGCCCGCCGGCGCGAGCTGCGAGGGTTGCTCGAGGCCTACGTGGCCAAGGCCCACTCGCTCGGTCGCGGTGAGGACGTGGCGCTGGAGCAGCTGCACCGGCACGCCGAGGAATCGCTCTACTGCTCGCCCTGTGATCTAGCCGAAGCCCAGCGCCGGGTGGCCGAGTACCAGCACGCGCTGATCACCCCCACAAACGAGGACCGAACGTGATGAGATGCGACCACACGCCCGGATGCGAAGGTCAGATCGAGGACGGCTACTGCAACATCTGTGGGTTCCCACCTGTGGGTGCCGGGCAGATCGTGGGGGCTCCGGCTTTGAGCGCCTCGTCGCTCGCCTCAGCCGGACCTGGTCACAGCCAGGCTGCCGGGCCTGTCCCGGCCTCCGCGGCTAGCCCAGCGGCGGCCGGCCCGGCACCGGTCAAACCCGCTCCTGCCCCGGGCCCGCCGGCACCGTCTACCCTGACGAGCGCCCCATCGAACACTCTTGCCTCCAGTACCGCGGTGAGCCGCACCCAGGGGAGCCGGTCGAGCGGGTCGGGCACGTCCAGGGGTCACCTGGGAGCCGGTCTCATCGAGGTCCCGCCCTTGGCCTACCAGGACCCGATGGAGGCCTTGATGGCCGACCCTCAGGTGGCAGAGTCGAAACGGTTTTGCCGAGAATGCGGGGAGCCTGTGGGGCGGACCAGAAGCGGCCGGCCCGGTCGGGCGGACGCCCACTGTCCCCACTGCGGCAACCCCTACTCCTTCACCCCGAAGCTGGCCGCCGGCGAGCTGGTCGCCGGCCAGTACCAGGTCGCCGGATGCCTGGCCCACGGCGGCATGGGCTGGGTGTACCTGGCCCGCGACCGCAACGTCTCCGACCGCTGGGTGGTGCTGAAGGGGCTTTTGGACACGGGTGACGAGTCGGCCATGGCTGCGGCCATTGCCGAGCGGCAGTTCTTGGCCGAGGTGGAACACCCCAACATCGTCCGGATCTACAACTTCGTCGAACACGACGGCGCCGGGTACATCGTCATGGAGTACGTCGGCGGCAAGTCGCTCAAGGAGCTGCGGCAGGGCCCGTCCGGCTCGGCTGCGCTGCCGGCGGCCCAGGCCATCGCCTATATGGTCGAGGCGTTGCCGGCCCTCGCCTATCTGCACGCTCGGGGCATGCTCTACTGCGACTTCAAGCCGGACAATGTCCTGCAGATCGAGGAGCAGATCAAGATCATCGACCTCGGTGGGGTCCGGAGGAGCGACGACCTCATCAGCGACTTGTACGGAACCATCGGCTATCAGGCCCCCGAGGTGGCTGATATCGGTCCGTCGGTCGCATCCGATCTGTACACCGTGGCCCGCACCCTGGCTGTCCTGACCTTCGACTTCCGGGGATTCCAGGATCCGAAACGTTTTGCTGTCTCCCTGCCCGATGACGTGCCGCTGTTCCGGCGCTATCCCGCCCTACACCGCTTCCTGTCGAAGGGGACAGATCCTGATCCCCTTCGGCGATTTCAGTCGGCGGCCGAGATGACCGAGCAACTCATCGGGGTTCTTCGCCAAGTGGTGGCAATCGATGGGGGAGAGCCGGCACCCGTGGCCAGCCGGGTCTTCTCCCCTGAGCTCGGCGTGGACGCCGACGCTGCGACGTGGCGGTATCTGCCGATACCGGCGGTCGACCGGTTCGATCCGGCCGCCGGGCTCCTCGCATCCATGGCCGCCGCCCCTCCCGCCCAGCTGATCGCCGCCCTCGAGGGCGCCGAGGCCAGCCCGGACGTTTGCTTCCAGCGCACCCGGGCCCACCTCGAGCTCGGGGAGTGGGAGCCGGCCGCCGAGATCATGGTCGCTCAGGCCCTGGCCTACCCAGAGGACTGGCGGGTGTGGTGGTGGCAGGGAGTCGTCGAGCTCGCCGAAGGGACTGCGACCCAAGCCCGTGACCAGTTCGCCAGGGTCGCGCTCGAGCTGCCAGGCGAGCTGGCGCCGGTACTGGCCGTAGGGACGGCCTCCGAATATCTGGGCGACCTGGGCTCGGCGGCCGACGCGTACAACCTGGTTTCTGCCGCCGATGCGGGGTGTGCGACCGCCTGCTTCGGCCTGGTCCGGGTCATGCGAGCGAACCGCGACCGAGGCGGCGCGGTCACCGCTTTGCGGCGGGTCCCCAGTCAATCGAGCGCCTATCCGCCGGCCCAGGCGGTCCTGTGCGCGGTCCTGACCGAGCGCTCCGACCCCGCCCCCACGGTGGAGGACCTGAAGGCCGCGTCTGACGTGCTGGCCCGCCTCAACGGTGACGCGGCCGTGCGCGCCGGGTTGACCCGCGATCTCATGCTGGCCGCCCTGGACCTGCTCGAACTGACACCCGCACCCGGTCAAGGCGCCCTACTGGCCGGCGTGCCACTGGAAGAGAACGCCATTCGTCAGGCCCTCGAACGGGCGTGTCGCACCCTCGCCAAGCTCTCGACCACCTCCGCTGAGCGCGTCGCCCTGGTCGACCAGGCCAACTCGTTCCGGCCCCGGACGCTGCTGTGAACTGCCCCAACTGCGGTGAGATGTGCGAGCCATCGGACCGGTTCTGCGAAGCCTGCGGGTCGGCTCTTCGTGCGATCGCCGGTGAAGCCGGCCGACCCTCCTCCTGCCCCGGCTGCGGAACCCAGACGAACGCGGCGGGACGCTGCCCCCGGTGCGGGTCCGGAGGGCTCCGGAGAGGGGACCGGCACGAGACCGACCTCGGCCCATTGATGGCCATATCCGATCGGGGCCGGGTGCGGGTTCGCAACGAGGACGCTTACGCCGTCCTGGTCGAAAACGGCCACATGGCGGCCGTCGTGTGCGACGGGGTGTCCACCACCGACGATTCCGGACGGGCGGCGCTCGCGGCATCCGAATCGGCTCTGACCACCCTTGCCTCAGGACTCGCACATCCCGAGACCTGGCCCGACCTGGCGGCGGCGGCGGTGGCGAACGCCAACCGCGCCCTCAGCTTCCTGCCCCAGGCCGGTCAGCGTTCCGCCGACCCCGGCTCGACCACCATCGCGCTGGCCCTGGTGCGAGCGGGGGAGGTGGTGGTGGCCAACGTGGGCGACAGCCGGGCTTATTGGATCGGGCGGGAAGGCGAGAGCGTCCTCTTGACTGTGGACGACTCGTGGGAGCACTTCGCTCGAGATGCGGGCTTCTCGGAGATGGAGGCGAAGGATCCGGCCCGGGCCCACGAGATCACCGCCTGGCTGGGTCTGGACGCCGATCCGCTCGATCCGCACGTGGCTCGCTACCGTCCGGCCGGTGACGGGTTTGTCGTGGTTTGCTCCGACGGCCTGTGGAACTACGCCGACGGTCCAGAGGATGTGGCGGCCATCGTGGAGCTCGTCGAGGAGAAGACCCCGGCCCGGGTGGCGCATCAACTGGTGCGGGCGGCTCTCGACGCAGGCGGGGCGGACAACGTGACCGTAGCGGTGGCGGCCGGCCGCCCGCCTGCCGGCGGGCCGGCCACCGCGGGCCCACCATCCGAGACAAATGCTTTGCCGGAGGAGGAGTAGCCAGCGATGACGACGTTCAACCTCGAGGCCTTCTACAACGAATACCTGCCCGACGGTGGCGACGTCGTCGACGTGATCGTGTCCGTCTCGGCCACCGGGTCAGCGACAGGGGCCGGGATCGACGGCGACGGCCGGACATCGCCGGGGGCCGTGGTCATCATGGTCGACTCATCGGGCTCCATGCGGGGCGACAGGATCCGGGAGGCCCGTCGTGCCACCGAGGCCGCGATCGAATGCATCGACGACGGGGTTCGTTTTGCCGTGGTGGCGGGCACGGACAAAAGCGTCCCCGTGTACCCCACCCAGGGCCTGGTGGAGGCCAGCCCCCTGACCCGGGAGAAGGCCCGGGACGCCGTTCGCCGGGTCTCGGCCGGCGGCGGGACGGCGATAGGGAGCTGGATCCGCGCGGCAACCGTTCTGCTGGCCGACGAGGTCGGCGTCTGTCAGGGGATCCTGCTCACGGACGGCCGAGACGAGCACGAGACCGAGGATGAGCTGACCGCCGCTCTCTACGAAGCCTCGGGGGTGTTTCAATGCGACTGCCGGGGAGTCGGCGACGCCTGGGATGTGGCCGAGCTGCGCCGGATCGCCAACGCCCTGCTCGGGACGGTGGATATCGTCGCCGACCCCGGCCACCTGACCGCCGATTTCGAGGCCATGATGCGCCAGGCCATGGGCAAGGTCGTCGCCGGTGTCACTCTGCGGGTTTGGACTCCGCAGGGTGCAAGTGTCGAGTCTCTCAATCAGGTCTCGCCCGAGCTGCTCGACCTGACGGGCTCCCGCACGGCCGTGAATGATCTTACGGGCGACTATCCCACCGGCGCCTGGGGCGACGAAGCCCGGGACTACCACATGGCGGTGCGGATCAACCCAGGCCCGGTTGGGCAAGACATGCTGGCCTCCCGGGTCGGCGTGGTGGTGGATGGCACTCCGGCCGGCCAGTACCTGGTGAAGGTGACCTGGACCGACGACGCCGCGTTGTCGACCCGGATAAACCGCCAGGTCGCTTACTACACAGGCCGCCAGGAGCTGGCCGACGTCATACAGGAAGGGCTCGAGGCCCGCAAGAACGGCGATCCCGATACAGCCATCGTCAAGCTCGGTCGGGCCGTGCAGCTCGCGGACAGCTCGGGGGACGCCGACATGGCCGACCTTCTCTCCCGGGTGGTCGAGGTCGACGATCCGGCAACCGGCCGGGTCCACCTGCGGACTCAGGTCCCGGCAGAAGACGAGATGACCCTAGACACCCGTAGCACCAGGACCACACGCGTGAGACGGTGACCAGCACGGGCGGGCAGCCGTATACCAGGGGAGGACCGGGTCGGCCGCCGAGCCCCGTACCGATGCGGCCCGGGCCCCCCGGATCGTCACCGCGCGGTTGCCCCGGGTGCTCCTCGTCCGATCCCGGGGCCGGCCGCTTCTGCGAAGAGTGCGGGGCGAGTCTCAGTCCGGCTTCCCCCGGGGCGGCCCTGGGCTCTGACCCGAGCTCGGCTCCCGCCGTAACCGACGCCCCGGCCATGTCGTCAGGGACGGTCTGGGAGGTCGTGGCCACCGCCGACCGGGACTACTTCGACCGGGTCCAGGCCGAATCGGTGGAGTTCCCGCTGGTCGCCGCCGACCGGCACTTCCAGTTGACCGACCCGCGATCGATCATCGGCCGGAAAAGTGCCACCAGGGGTATCAATCCTCAGGTGGATCTTTCGGCTTCGCCGACTGACACGGGCATCTCACACCAGCACGCCATCCTGGTGCATCAATCCAACGGGACCTGGGCCATCGTCGATCCCGGTTCGACCAACGGCGTGTACATCAATGACAGCAGCGACCCGCTCCCGGTCGACCGGGCCATCCCGCTGGCGGGCGGTGATCGCATCCACCTGGGTGCGTGGACCACCCTGTCCATCCGGCCGAGCCGCCTCCAATCCCCCGGGTAGACCCTCCCCCGGGTCTCGGAAAACAACGAGGAAACAACAGAGAGCGATTGCCCGGCGTCACTATTACGCTTCCGATCGTGAATGTCGGACTATTGGGGCCTCTTGTCTGGACAGATGACGATGGAACGGAAGTACGGATCGCGGCCCGCAAGGAGCGCGCCGTCCTCGCCTTCCTGACCCTGCGGGCCGGGTCGATTGTGCAACAGGGTGGCCTGATCACCGCCTTGTGGGGCGACGACCCACCCGTGTCCGCGGTGAAGACCCTGCAAACCTACATCTCACAGTTGCGAAAGGTCCTGCCGAAAGGCGTCATCGAGACCAAAGACGTGGGCTACCGGCTGGCCATTTCGCCCGACGACGTCGACGTCACCCATTTCGAGCGCCTCGTGCGATCGGGCGCCCAGGCCGCCGAAGAGGGTGACTCGCGCCGGGCGGCCACGGAAACCGCCGAGGGACTCTCTCTCTGGCGGGGCGAGCCGCTCGAGGACCTGGCGGATCACCCGGTCGGTATGGCCGAAGCGGCCAGGCTGAAGGAACTGAGACGTACAGCCGAGCAGCGGAATTTCGCCGCCCGCCTGGCCCTCGGCGAACACGCCGAGCTGATCGGGGACCTGGAGACCGCCGTCACCGCCGATCCGCTCGACGCCCAGGGGTGGGAGAAGCTGATGGTGGCCCTTTCCCGCTCGGGCCGGCAGGCCGATGCCGTCCGGGCTTACCAGAGAATGCGGTCGGCCTGGATCGAGGATGGCCTGGAGCCGCCCGAATCACTCAAAGCTCTCGAAAGGGCCGTCCTCGCCAACGACCTCGGCGCCAACCTGATGCCGTCCCCGGCCGTGGCGGCCACCAGTGAAGGCCATCAACGGCCATCGGGGAACGTGACCTTCGTTTATACCGGCGTGGAGGGCTCGACCCGCCTGATCCAGCGGCTCGGTCCCAACTTCAGCCCCCTTCTGGAGGAGCACCGGCGGATCCTGCGATCGGCGGTAACCGCCCACGACGGAGTCGAGGTCGACACCCAGGGCGCCGGTCTGTTCGCCGCTTTCGGGGACGCCGGGCAGGCCATCGCGGCATGCCTCGACGGACAGCTCGGCCTTTCGGCCCATGAGTGGCCCCATGGGGCGGAGATACGGGCCATGATGGGCCTCCATACCGGGATCGCCCGGCCCACGGCCGAGGGGGAGTACGTATCGGACGTGGTGCAACAGGCCAAGCGGATATGTCGCGCCGGGCACGGGGGCCAGGTCCTGCTCTCGGCCGATACCGCTCGGATGGTGCGCCACTTCCTGCCCCCGGCAGCCGGTCTCGTCGACCGGGGATCGTTCATGCTGAACGGCTTCGAAGAGCCCGAGCGCATCCATCAGCTGGCCCACCCCGAGCTCGCGTCGTCGTTTCCCCCGCTTCGGGCCTCCCCCGCCCAATCCCACAACCTGCCCGACCTGCGCATGTCGTTCGTGGGACGGGAGGACGACATCAAGGCGGTGCAGGAGCTGCTCGAGCACGGCCGCCTGGTCAGCGTGGTCGGGCCGGGCGGCGGGGGCAAGACCCGCCTCTGCGTCGAAGTGGCGGCCCGTCTGGCCACCGACTTCGAGGGCGGGGTCCACCTGTGCGACCTTTCCCCGTTGACCGATCCGGGTGTTGTCCCGTCGGCCTTGGCCGGCGCCTTCGGCCTGAGGGATGCTCCCGGTGTCGACCCCCTTGCCCTGGTGACCAACGCCCTCACCGGCCGCCCGACCCTGTTGCTCATGGACAGCTGCGAACATGTCATGGACGGAGTGTCGGCCGCCGCGGACACTCTCCTGTCGAGCCTGCCGGACCTTCACATCCTCGCATCCAGCCGGGAGCCGCTTGGCGTCAGCGGCGAGCAGCTGTGGCGGCTGGCCCCACTCGCGGTTCCCGAGCCCGACGCCGGCTTCGACGAGACCCGCCGAAGCGACGCGGTAATCCTGTTCGAGGGTCGAGCCCGGCTGGTGCAGCCCGGTTTCGCGGTTACCGAGTCCAACGCCGACGCCGTCACTGACATCTGCCGGCAACTTGAAGGTCTCCCGCTGGCGATCGAGCTGGCGGCAGCCCAGGTCGCCTCGCTGTCACCTTCGGTGGTGGCGGAGAGGCTGAGTGATCGGCCGCAGATCCTTCGCACCGGTTCTGACCGGGGATCGGACCGCCACCGCAATCTGGAAGCGACCGTCGACTGGAGCTACCAGCTCCTCGACGAGGAATCCCGGAGGCTGCTGCGCTTCCTGTCGGTGTTCGCCAATGGTTTCACCCTGGATGCGGCCCGGGCCGTCAGCGAGGCGGCCGATCCTGTCGCCGTTCTCGCCAAGCTGGTGGACAAATCGCTGGTGGTCTGGGACCCGGATGCCTCGCGCTATCGCATCCTCGAGACCATCCGGGCGTTCGCCCGTACCCGGCTGGACGCGGCGGGCGAAGCCGACATCGCCGGGGCCCGGCACCTGGCCTGGTGCGCCCGCCTGGCCGACGGGCTGAAGACGAGCTCCCGCACGGCCGGAAGGTACGAGGCCTACGACCTGTTCGATCGGGAGCTGGACAACTTCCGCCTCGCCCTGGTCTGGGCGGCGGACCACAGCTCGCCCGACGGCGTCCGCCTGGCCGACGCGGTAATCGAACAAGGGGCGTCGGCGCCGGAAGCAGAAGCGTTGGAGTCCCATCGAAACCGGCGCACCGGGGAGCCGGGGAAAAACGGCCGGGCTCCGACTGCTGACGTTTTGGCGAAGGGAGAGCCCGACACCGATAAGACGACCTCGTCGGCCGCGCCCAACCTGAAGCCAGCCCACGTCCCGGCCCCGCCGGCAGAGGCGCGGTGGGAGGTCACAGCGACCGCGGATCGGGCCTACTTCGACCGGGTCCACGCCGATTCTGTGGACTTCCCCCTGGTGGCCACCGACCGGCACTTCCGATTGGCCGAGCCGCGTGCCACTATCGGCCGGCGTAGCGCCAGTCGAGGAATCAATCCGGATATCGACCTGTCCGCTCCGCCCACCGACACGGGCATCTCGCACCAGCACGCCATCCTGGTGCATCAAGACGACGGGACATGGGCGATAATCGATCCCGGCTCGACCAACGGCGTGTTCATCAATGACAGCACCGAGCCACTCCCGGTCAACCGGGTCACCGCGCTGACGGACGGGGACCGCATTCACCTGGGCGCCTGGACCACCCTGACCATCCGCACCGGCGATTAGCCGTGGTATCCGCCAATTCACCTCGGGCCGCTCTTGTCGACGGCGCGACTTGCGCCCTCGCCGGCTAGATCCGCTCGAGCTCGCGACCGTCGAAGAGAGGCATCATGCCCGCGGCCTCGACATCGCGAGCCATTTCCTCATCGGTGGGCGGCGGGCTGGTCGTTGCTTGGGTGGCCGCTTCGAGGATGGGGCCGAGCAACCGGCCGTCGCTCGACGAGTTGACGAACAGCTGGAGCTCCGGCGACCCGGCTGCGAGCACCCAACGCACAGAACGGCTGAGCTCGTCGCGGCCACCGAGCGGTTCGTACCAGCTGTGCCTCGGCCCCCCGTGATCAGGGGCCCAGCGCCTTCGGGCCGCCGCCTTGATCGTCTGGACGGCGACCCGTCGGGAAACGCAGATGTCGAGGAGGGCTTCGACATCCCGCCGGTACGCTGCGTCGCGCACCAGGATGTAGGTGTACGGCAGCAGAATGGAGTCGTAGTCATAACGATCGAGGCTGCGGCGGTGCATGGCGGCGATGCGCAACCCGTGACCGGTCACACCGATGAATCGGACGAGCCCCTCGTCCCGCGCCTTCACCATGGCCTCGAGCGCTCCCCCCGACCGGTGAGCCGTCTCCCATTCCTCCTCCTCCACCAGGTTGTGCAGCTGGATGAGGTCCACCTGATCCACTTCGAGGCGGGTGAGCGAACGTTCCAAACTGGCCCGGGCGGCATCACCTGTCCGCTCGCCGGTCTTGGTGGCGAGGAATAGCTGGTGGCGGCGGCTCTTCAACCACGGGGCCAGCCGTAGCTCGGAATCCCCGTACGCGGCGGCGGTGTCGATGTGGTTGACGCCGTATTCGGGCAGGATGGAGAGCAGGCGGTCTGCGTCCTCCTGCCCCATCGAGCTGAGGGCGGCGGCGCCGAATATCACCCGGCTGCTGGTGTGGCCCGTCCTACCGAAGTCGGTCCGATCGATCATGAGACCACCATACGCCCGATGAAATCGGACACCCGCGGCCGCAGATCGTCGAGGCGAATACGCTTCGTTCATGCGTGGATCCGTGACCGTTCACATGGCCGCACAACCCGACAAGATCTGGGATCTGGTGAGTGACGTCACCCAGGTCGGGAAGTTCAGCCCGGAGACCTTCGAAGCTAAATGGATCGACGGTTGTACCGGCCCCGAGGTCGGCGCCCGCTTCAAGGGTCACGTGAGGCGCAACGGCCGTGGGCCCGTGTACTGGACCACGTGCAAGGTCACGGTTTGTGATCCGGGACGGGAGTTCACCTTCGCCGTTGTGGGACGGAACGACTCGGCCATGAACACGTGGAGCTACCGCCTGCGACCGGAGGGGGATGGCACCGACGTCACGGAGTCGTTCGAGCTGGGCCCGGCCCTCCCGATGCGCCTGTACTGGGGCGTCCTGGGTTGGACCCGGGGGAAGACCAACGAGCGGGGCATGCGGTCGACCCTCGATGGAATCAAAGCCGTGGTCGAATCCCCTGCCCGAGACTGACGACTTCGTCCGCCCGTTTCCGGCTTGACAGACCGTAGCCTTGGCCCATGGCGTTAACAGGTGAATACGAGCCCAGTCCGAGCGAATGGGTCCGAGACCAGGTAGAGGCCTACGAAGGCTCTGGTGGGAAGGAGGCCGACACGCTCCTTGACACGGGGTATCCCGTCGTCATCGTGACCAGCCGTGGCAACAAGACCGGCAAGGTCCGCAAGACCCCCCTCATGCGGGTCGAGCACGACGGCCGGTACGCCCTGGTCGCTTCCCGTGGGGGTGCTCCTACCCACCCCGTCTGGTACTACAACCTGAAATCCGACCCCTCCTCGATCTTCATCCAGGACGGCCCCGAGCCGTTCGCGGTTCAGGTCCGTGAGGTCGATGGGAGCGAGCGCGAGGAGTGGTGGGAAAGGGCGGTCGCCGCTTATCCCCCTTACGCCGAATACCAGACCCGCACCGAACGGCGGATCCCGGTGTTCGTTGCCGAGCGCAAGTAGGAGCCGGGCTCCGGGCCTGAGAGGCTTTCCCGTGGTTCGCGTCGCTATGGTCTGCCTCGGCAACATCTGTCGCTCGCCGATGGCAGCAGCGGTGGCCCAGGCCCTGGTGGCCGACGCCGGGCTCAGCCATCGGGTCCAGGTCGAATCCTTCGGCACCGCCGCCTACCACGTTGGAGAGCCGATCGACCCTCGGGCCGAGGCGGCCCTCCGCCGCCGGGGATGGACGGCTCGGCGCCACCGGGCCCGACGTCTGGGGCCGGACGATGTGCACGCCGCCGACCTGGTGCTGTGTGCCGACCACTCCAACGAGGGCGCAGTCCGGCGATTGGCCGGCGACGGAGAAAGCGGGGAAAAGGTCCGCATGCTGCGTTCATTCGATCCGGAGACGGACAACCGGGACGACGAGGTGCCCGATCCCTGGGGAGGCGGAGGAGAGGACTTCGACCGGGCCCTCGAGCTCGTCGAAAGGGCGTGCCGGGGATTGGTCGACCGACTGGCGGCGGGCCGGTCTGACTGACCGGCCGGCCCGGATTCCGTGACGGTCGAACCGTCCTGGCTGTCCTTGGTGGCCGGGGCGGTCGGGCCGGTCGGTGAGCGGGAGCCGCTCGGAAGTTCTACCTGGCGGCTGACCGTGGACGGCCGGGTGCTGGTGGCCAAGACCGGACCGGGAGCGTCCGACGAAGCCACCGGGTTGCGAACGCTGGCCGCGGCCGTCGGAGCACCCCCGGTGCCCGAGGTCGTCCTGGCCCAAGCCGATCTGCTGGTCACCGAATGGGTGCCCCAGGCGCCACATTCACGTGCGCATTCCGAAGCCCTCGGCCGGTCGCTGGCTCGGCTTCATTCCACACCCTGGCCGGCCTGGGGTGGTGGATCATCCTGGATCGGGGGGTGCCACGTCGACGCTGTCCGAGGACTGGAGCGGAGCCGCCTTCTACGGGCGGCGAATGCTGGACCTGGCCCACCAATGCGGTTTGACGGCGGAGGTGGAACGGGTCGTGAACCGCTTGGCCGGCCTGTTCCCCTCGGGAGGCCCGGCGCCGGTGCACGGGGATCTGTGGTGGGGCAATGTGCTTTGGGGATCCGATGGGCGGGGGTGGCTGATCGATCCGTCGGTCCACGGGGGCCACCCCGAGGAGGATCTGGCCATGCTCCATTTGTTCGGCCGGCTGCCGGATGGCCTCCTCGGTGCCTACGAGGAGGCCGCACCGCTCCGGGAAGGTTGGCAGGAGAGACGGCCCTTGTTTTCCCTTTATCCCCTGCTCGTACACACGGTCCTGTTCGGAGGGAGCTACCGGGACCAGGCCGTCCAGGCGGCCCGGCGGTACCGGTGATCAGGATCGATCGTCGACCAGGGCCCCGTCCCAAAGCTCCTTGAATCGGGCCAGCTCTTCGGCGGGCTCGTCGATCCCGCGCCCCGGGCCGCGCTCGGTCAGGTGGGAACGGACGTAGAGTCGGGCGACCAGCGCCTTGCGGTCGGACCCGAGGTCGGTGTGTTCGAATCCCGCCTGCTCCACCAGAAGGGCGGCGGCGTACACGTCGGCCATGTACTGGGCCAGAGGGTAGAGCCTGGCTTCGGCCGTCGCGGGATCGAGGGCTTCCCACCGCTCGATGGTCGACTCCAGACGGTCGATGTGGTCACCCAGTGCCACAGCTGTCCCGGGGTCGTGGCCCGGGGGCTCGGACACGGCCCGGCGGAGCCGTTGAAGAAATGGAAGGTGCGCGCGGTCCTTCTGCATGGCCCGCCTGACGTCGAGGCACAGGATGTTGTCCGGACCTTCCCACACGGTGTTGACCTGGGCGTCGCGGCAGGATACGGGCCACAGGCCATTGCTCGATATAGCCGTTCCCTCCGTGGATCTCGATGGCGTCGCTGGCCGCGGTGATCCCGAGGCGGGCGGCCCGCAGCTTGATCAAGGGCGCCCCGATGCGCAGCCGGGGTCCGAGGAACCCATCGAACGCCAGGGCCTGCGCCGCTTCCACCTCCACGATCATCTCGGCCAGCTTCCGCTGCATCAAGGGGTGGTCCGCCAGCCTGGCGCCGAAGGCCTCCCGATGACGGGCGTAGCAGAGCGATTCGACCAGGGCCCGGCGGGCGCACCCCACGCCCATCATGGCGATGCCCAGCCGGGCCCCGTTGGTCAGCTCCATCATGCGGCCCAGGCCGCCCTCCCCGCCCGGGCCCGAGCCGGCCGCAGCGCGACCGATGGACCGGGGAGCCAGCAGGTATGCCTCGGCATCCACCAGTTCGACTTCGGCGGAAGCCACCGCCCTGGTGCCGAGCTTGTCTTTCAGCCGGCGGATGCGGATTCCGTTGGGGCTGCCGTCGGCTCGTTCTTTGAGCACGAGGAAGGGCGACACCCCGCGGGTGGCGTCTGCTGCCCCCTCTACTTTTGCCAACACCACGTACGCCGAGCCGCCGGCATTCGATACAAACCACTTGAACCCGTTGAGCCGCCAGATCCCCCCGTCCTCGGTCGCGGTGGTTTCCATGGCGCCGAGATCGGACCCCCCGGTCCTCTCGGTGAACAGCTGGGCCGCCTCGCCGGCCATCTCCGCGCCGGAGAACAACTCGCGTACGCGGACTTTCACGTCCTCGGGGGCGAACGCCTCGGCCATGCGGACGACCATGTCGTCGCCGGTTCCGAGGGCGCAGGTCATTCCGATCTCCGCCTGGTCGAGCAGGTAACTCCATGCAGTGGTAAGCGGCCGCACACCGACTCCCGCCGAACGCGCCATCTTCTCGAAGGTCGGTGTCCCGAAGCTGCTCTCGATCAGGTCCCGCTTCGACGCCTCGAATGTCGCCGGCATCACTATCCGGCTGATGTCGTGGCCCCAACGGTCGTACCGTTCGAGACGCGGCGGGTTCCGGTCGGTTTCTTCCGCCCGCGCCGCGACCGGACCGCCCATCAGGGCTCCGACCCGCTCCAGGTGGGGTGCCGCCCACTCGAGAGCGGCCGCCCCCAGATAGCGGCGCATGAGGAACTGCAGGGTCGGATCGCACGAGTACCAGTTGAGGCCCAGCGCGCCCCGTACCGGGTGGTGTCGTAGCGGCGGCTCTTCTCCGGATTCGAGAAAGGCAGGTGGTCAACCGGCTCGGCGAGGAAGGGCGGCATGGCGACGATCATACGGACGGGTGTGGTCGCGGATTGCGCGAGGCTGGGCCGCGTGCCGGACGTCGAACCAGACCGGTTGGCCGCCTTCGCCCTGCGGGTGTGGGGGTTCAAGCAGGGCGAAGTGGTGTCGCTCATGGTTCACCTGGGCGACCGGCTCGGCCTTTATCGCGCCCTGACCGAGGCCGGATCCGCCACCGCCGGCGAACTGGCCGAGGCGACGGGTCTCAAGGAGAGATGGTTGCTCGAGTGGTTGCGGGGCCAGGCCGCGGCCGGCCTGATCGACACCGAGGACGGGACGTCGTTCGCCATGAGTCCCGAGGCGGTCGCGGTTCTGGCCGAGAGCGAGGAAAGCATCTGGTTTGCCGCAGGAGCCTTCTCGGGTGGAGTAGCTCCGCCCGAGGTCGTGGACCGGCTGGCCGAGGCGTTCCGGACCGGCGTTGGCCTGCGTTACGACGACCTGGGGCCGTCGGCCGCTCACGCGGTCGAGAGGATGCTGGAACCCTGGACCCGCCTGGCCCTGGTCCCCGTGATCGTCCCGGCTCTCGGCGGAGTCAGGGAACGGTTGGTGGCCGGCGCGTCGGTCATAGACATCGGGTGCGGTTCGGGCGTGGCGGTGACCACGCTTGCTGCGGCCTTCCCGCGCTCTGACTTCGAAGGCTGGGACCCTTCGCGAAACGCTATCGACCGCGCCCGGGACCGGGCGGCGGCGAGCGGGCTGGCCAACGTGTCGTTTCGATGCGCGGCGGCCGAGGACCTGCCTCCGGACCACACCCGGGACCTGATCCTGACCCTGGACTGCCTGCATGACATGCCCCATCCAGCGATGGCCATCGCGGCCATCCACGAGGCCATCCACCCCGACGGGACGTGGCTGATCAAGGACATCCGATCCAGTTCGACATGGGCCGGGAACCTCAAGAACCCGGTCCTGGCGCTGCTCTACGGGACGTCGGTGGCGTGCTGCATGTCGTCGGCGCTGTCAGAACCGGGAGGAGCCGGGCTCGGCACCCTCGGTCTTCCCCCCGACTTGGCCGAGCGGATGTGCCGGGACGCCGGGTTCAGCCGGTTCGCCATACACGACTTCGACGATCCCGCGAACCTGTACTACGAAGTGCGCCTTTGAACGCCGAGGCGTCACCGCGGGGGCCACCCCCGACCGGCAGAGGATGCCGGGTCACAGACGATCAGGCCTTGTTGCGGTACTGCACCTGCACCTCGGTGAACGCCGACAATCCCCACGGACCGTTCTCGACCCCGATACCGCTCCACTTGAACCCGCCGAACGGCTGGTGGGGGGCGAGAGCGATGTGAGCGTTGACCCAGGCCGTTCCGCACTCCAGGTCGGCCGCGACGGCTGACGCCCGGTCGGTATCGGTCCCCCAGACCGACCCCGAGAGTCCGAAGTTGGTGGCGTTGGCCCGGGCCACCACCTCGTCTATGTCGCGGTACGGGATGACCGGCACGGCCGGGCCGAACTGCTCCTCGTCCACGATGCGGGTTCCGTCGGTCAGATTGGCCAGGATGGTGGGCCGGAAGAAGTACCCGGGACCGTCGACCGCGGCGCCACCGGCTGCCACCGTGGCCCCCCCGGAGACGGCGTCGGCCACCAGATCCTTCACCCGGTCGAACTGCGCCGCGTTGTTGATCGGACCGAGCTCCACTCCGTCTTCGAAACCATCGCCCATCTTGACCGTCGCCGCCTTGGCGGCGAGCGCCTCCACCACGTCGTCATAGAGGGCCTCGGGAGCGTAGATGCGCTTGATCGCGGAACAGACCTGGCCACTGTTCAGGAAGGCGCCCCAGAACACCTCGTCGGCTACGGCCGCGGGGTCGACGTCGTCAAGGAGGATCGCAGGATCGTTGCCGCCGAGCTCGAGGGTGATCCGCTTCAGGTCAGGAGCGGCGGCCGCCGCCACCTGCTTGCCCCCCTCGACCGAGCCGGTGAAGCTGATCTTGCGCGGGGTGGGATGGGACGTCATCCACCTGCCCAGGTCGTCATTACCGCTCACCACGTTCAACACCCCGGGGGGCAGGACCTGATTGAGGATCTCCACCATTCTCAGGGTCGACAGGGGGGTGTGCGGGGAGGGCTTCAGCACCATCGTGTTGCCGGCTCGCAACGCCGGCCCAATTTTCCAGCACGCGAGAAGAATCGGAAAATTCCACGGTGTGATCGCAGCCACGACACCCATGGGCCGGCGTACGACCTCAGCCCGGGCCTGTCTGTCGTCCTGGATCACCTCGGGGCTCAGCTTGAGCGCGGAGTAGTACTTGAGCCACACCCCGGCCGCCAGCACCTCCTCGGTGGCCCGGGCAAGAGGCTTGCCCTGCTCGCTCGTGAGGATGCGACCGATCTCCTCCTGGCTGGCGAACAGCTTGTGCGCCGCCGCACCCAAAGCAGCGCGTCGCGCCTCGTCGTCCTGCTTCCATGCGACCTGTGCCTTGGCCGCGGCGGCGAACGCTTCGTCCAGCAAAGCCCCCGTGCATTCGGGCGCCTGGCCGTAGACCTGGCCCGTTGACGGGTTGACAACATCGAACATCGACGGCGCGGCCCTCGGCTCGCCCCCGACTATCAGGTTGAACTCGGACACCTTCTTGCCCCTTCTTCCAATTAAACCTTTACCCCAGCGAACCAATCCTACAGAACCCGCACACGGGGTCCGCTCGCGATCCCCGGCCGATTCGCCGGGCTAGCCTCCCGACGATGCCGAGCGACACCGACGGCCACCCTCCCGCCTGGTTCACCAACGCCATGGCCGAGCCCGTCACGACGGGAGAGATAGAGGTCGGGGGCTGCCTCATCGCGTTCCGCCAGTGGGGCGATCCGGCCCAGCCGGGGCTCCTGCTGGTGCACGGCGGTGGCGCCCACAGCCGATGGTGGGACCACGTCGCCCCGTTTTTCTCCGGCCGGTGCTGTGTCACCGCCCTCGACCTGTCGGGCCACGGCGACAGCGGCCGCCGGCCGTCCTACAATTTGGAGCTCTGGGGCCGGGAGATCGCCGCGGTGGCCGGGCTCGGAAGGTCCACCGAGCCCCCAGTAGTAGTTGGGCACAGCCTCGGCGGCATGGCCACGTTCTGCTCCGCCGCCGAGTTCGGAGACCGGTTCGAGGGCGTGATCATCGTCGACTCGCCGGTCCGGGGGCTCACACCCGAGGAGACGGCCAGCTTGAACAAGCAGGCCTTCGGGCCGCTCCGGCTCTACCCCACCCGGGAGCACATCCTCCGCTCCTTCCGGACCGTCCCGGAGCAGCCCATCGTCCTGCCCTATGTGGTTGATCACGTCGCCGCCCACTCGATCCGTCAGGTGTCGGGCGGATGGACGTGGAAGTTCGACCCTTCCTTCTTCTCCAGCCTCCGCGGCGTCGCCCCCGAGGTGCTGGCCCGAATACCTTGCCGGGTGGCGGTGCTTCGCGCCGAGTTCGGGCTGGTCACACCCGACATCGGGGAGCAGATGTACGAGATGCTGGGCCGGACAGCCCCCGTGATCGAACTTCCGCTGGCTTACCACCATGTCATGTTCGACGAGCCGATCGCGCTGGTGACCGCTGTCCGCGCCCTGTTGGCCGACTGGCGTCACTCCTATGCCATGAAAGGAAGGGACTGACCTCGGTACGTCCCGCCTGCCTTCTCAGCCACCGTTCACCTCAGTCGGGTAAGAATCGCGCTCATGCTTTCTGCTTCGCCGGATCCCGACGACGCGGTCAGGCGTCCCAACCGGATCGATCTGCTCGCCGGCGTCCTGATCGCGTGCTCGGTGGTCCTGCACGTCGTCGCCATGTTTCCCACCTACTTCGCCGGGCCCGGCGATCATGGTTCGCTGGCGTCCCAACCCGATCAGGCGGCGCTGTACGCCGTACTCGCCGCCGGGTGGGCGCTGGTGCTGGTGATCGGGTTGACCGGTCCGGCGCGCATGCCCGTCGCGGCCGGGGTGGCCGTCGGCCTGGCGGCCACCGAGCTGGGTTTCCGGATCACCGACCTCGGTTACGTGGCGCGCTACGGCACGGTCGAAGCCGGCGCCGGCCTCTGGTTGATGACGGCCGCTTGGGTGGTTGGTGCAGCCGGTGCGGTCGTCGCAGCCGTGGCGGCCGTCCGCCGATCGCGACCAGAGCCGGCCGGAACAACCGCCGAGCCTTCCGGAGAGGCGCTCTCGCCCGCTTCGCCCTACGCCTTTCCTTCCTGGTCGTCGTCCACTCCCGCGTCCGAGCCGGGTTTCTCGGCCGGCGAACCGGCCGCGGTCGGGGCACCGCCGGGCGAGACCATCAGATCCACTGCGACCCGGCCCGAAGCTGGCCGCGACGAATCCACGCCTGAGCCCGCCCTGACCGGGAAAACCTGGACCGCACTGGTCGCCGTGCTCGCCCTGGCGGTCGCCGGAGCCTTCCTGCCGGCATGGGATCACTTCGTCGGCTACAGCTCGACGACGGGCCGGTCGACCAGCTTCAGTTTGGGCAACGCCTTCTCCGGTCCCTGGCAGGTGGTTGCCGGCAACGTGATCTCGGCTATCGCCCTCGCCGCGGTGCCCATCGCGGCCGTCCAGTTGCGCAACCGGGCCGCCGGCGCCGCCGCGGTTGCCGGCGGTCTCATCGTGCTCGGTTCCCAGTTCACCGCGGCGGTGGTGCAGGTCGGACAACCCGTGTCGCCTTCGATCATCGGATTGACCCAGAGTCAAGCCGACGCTCTGGGCTTGACCCTGAGCATGAAGCTGACCGCCTGGTTCACCGTCGACGCCCTGGCCGCCTTCGCCTTGTTCGCGGTGATCATGGTGTGGGCGTTCGCCCGCCTGGTTCAGGAGAACTCGGCCGGCGTCGAGCCGACCGCCCCCGACTTCCGCAGGGAGGCAATGCCCTCCTCCTGGTAGCCGATCTCCGTGAGGACCTCATAGGTGTGCTCACCGATCAGCGGGGCCGGCCGACGGACGCTCTGCGGCGCTCCGGCGAAGCGAACGGGTGGAGGGATCAGCTTGTACGTGCCAGCATGAGGATGCTCCGCGTCGGGCAGTTGTTCGACCAGGTCCTCCAGCGCCGCGACCGGGGCGGCGGGCACATCGTGCTGCCGGAAGAAGTCCACCCACTCGGCCGTGGAGCGCTCCGCCAGCATCCTGCCCACCAGGTCGTAGAGAAAACCGGCGTTGGCTATACGGTTGCGTCCGGTGGCGTAACGCTCATCTCCGAGCATGTCGCGCCGGCCCGACGCTTCGAAGATGGAGTCGAAGTGTTCCTTGGTGTAGGGCAGCACCATCATCCACCCGTCCTTGGTCGGCCAGGGCCGGCGGTGCGGGGTCAGGATGCGGGGGTAGCCCGCCGGCCCCATCACCGGGCGCGGGATGGCCGCCGCCCCGTGCTCGAGGAGGGTGAAGGACGTGACGGTGTCGACCATCGGCACCTCGATGTGGTCCCCGACACCGGTCAAGGCCCGCCGGTACAGGGCCGCCAGCACGGCGTAGGTGATGGTTAGCCCGCACACCTTGTCGGCCATCAGCGTCGCGGCGACCATGGGCCGGCCGAGCACTCGGGCGGTGGCGTCGGCGATGCCCGTTTCGGTCTGGATGACGTCGTCGTAGGCCGGGTCGTCGCCCCGCGGGCCGTCGGCCGGATGTCCGTGGGCCTGGCAGTACACGATGTCCGGGCGACGAGCCGCGATGTCGTGATATTCCAGCCCGGCCCGGACCAGGGTGCCGGGCCGCAGATTGGTCACGAACACGTCGCAGGTCGCGGCGATGTCGAGCAGGGCCTGACGGCCCTCCGGATGCCCGAAGTCGATCGCCACGTTTCGCTTGTTGCGCAGGAGGTTCAGGGCGACTCCCGACAGCTGGGGCAGCGGACCGGTTCCCATGGCCCGGCTGCTGTCCCCCCTCCGGGGCTCGACGGCGATCACATCGGCGCCGAGATCGCCGAGCAACTGGGTGGCGTACGGACCCATGACCACGGAGGTGACGTCGAGGACGCGGACGCCATCCAGCGGTCCATGAAGGGGCTGGTCGGAGCCGGGAGCCGCCACGTCCCCAGGATGGCACGGTGAGGGCCGGCGCCCGGCCGGCCCTCACCGGATGTGCGCTTCCGACTGCCCGAAGCGCCTCAGGCGCTCATCCCGAGCTTGGCCATCTCCGCCTCGATCATCGCCTCATGGGCTTCCTCGGCTTCCTTGGCCTTGCGTGGGCTCCATTCGCCCCGCATTAGCGGCACCGTGATCAGGAAGAAGATCATGCCGCCGAAGCAGATCCAGTACCAGGTCTGCCACTCGTTGGGAGCGTTCTTCTGCGCCTTGACGACGGATGTTCCGTGGGCCAGGGCCGTCTGGAAGTCGGGATCCTTGGCCGCTGTCGCCACCGCATTGAGTTGCGAGGTGAAGGGGATGAGGCTCACGATCGTGGCCCTGTTGGCTGCGATGCTAGCCAGGGTGCCCACCCCGACCGCCCTCGCCGCCTGAGCTTGTAGGGCGGTGGAGTTCGGGTTGACAAGCAATGCCGCGAACAGCGCCTGGTGCGCCTGAATCGCCGCCAGCTCCGGCGCGAGCCTTTGCGCCTCCGCCGCGACCGTCGGATGCGCCGACACGAACGCCAGCTCGCTCGGGTACTTGGCCGCCGCTGTCTCGACCGGGGTTCCGTAGTTGACGAGCGGGGTTACAGAGGTGATGACACTCGGGAGCACCAGGTAGGAGACGAACACCACCACCCGGAGAATCCAGCCCCAAATGGCGAGCCCGGTTGCCGTCAGGGCCGGATTGCGGTGCTCGACCGTCTCGGTGAAGCTGGCCATCCACGGGACGTACGCCACTCCGAGGAAAAACGACAAGATCGCCACCAGCACGGCCAGGTGGTAGTAGCTCGTCGGCTGGCCGGCCCGCTCGAGGTACAGGACCAGCATGATGGCGGCGCAGACCCCGCCGACGACCATGAACGGTTTTCGCACCCTCAACTTGTCGGAAATGAGCCCGAAGGCAATAACCGCGATGACGTTGAAGCCCCACGTCCAGTTGCCTAGGCCGTTGCCGTCTTTCACCGAGAAGCCGAACACCGTCGTGAAATAGATCAGGCCGAATCCGACGGCGGTGTAGTACACGAGCAGGAAGACCGAAATACCCAGGGCCGACACGACCACGTCGGGCTTGACCAGCTGTCCCCACGGGTCACGCAACGACTGCTCGATATCGATCCCCTTGGCCCTGGCCTCGACCAGTGCCCGGTCCCTCGTCGAGACCATGAGCTGGTCCCGCAGCCCGGGGGAGAGCTCCCTGAGCCCCAGGAGGGCGATAACCGCTACCACCAAGGCCGCGACGCCGGCGATGTGGTACTGGTGCGTCCACTCCGCGGGCGAGGCGTGAGCGGAGATGGTGTGGGCGCCCACCAGAGCCACGATCAGGCTTCCGACGACGGGGCCGCTGGTCCAGAAGCCCATCGCCGTCGCCCGCCCGACCTGTGGGGAGAAGTCCCGGATCAGAGCCGGCGTCGCCACCAGGCAGACGCCCTCGACGAAACCCACGACCCAGCTGGCGACGATGAAGAACCACCTGTTGGGCGAAGCCGGGATGACGACCAGGGTGAAGATGGCGGTGATGAACAGGCCGACCACCACGATGTTGGTCCGTCCCCACCTGTCGGTCAGGCCGGCGAAGAGCGACCCAAACGCGCCAACCAGGTTTCCTACAGCCAGGGCATACACAAAAAACGAGAAGCTCATGTGCAGCTTTTCCAGCAGAAGCGTCGACACCGAGCCGCCGACATACAGCTGGTAATAGAGCACCACGGTGGAGAGCACGGTGATGCCGAGATAGAGCATCCGGTTGCCCGTATCCGGATAAGTGTCGAGCTCCCGGTTCCAGAGCCACGACCACCCTCCACGCTTCGACGAAGAGCCCGCTGTTGCGACAGTCATAGACAACCCCCCGCTACTGGTCCGCAGGCTCGGTCAGGCGAGCCGTACCCTTTCAATCACTATCACGCTAACTGCAAGATAGGTCTGCGCTCCCATTCCATGGAGGTATACCTCGGGCGGTCGTGCTCGTCTCATATCCCCGGGATCTCACGGCGCTGTGGCCCTCCACCCGTTCCCACTACGGGTGAAGACCGGCCGAGGGATTGCCCGACCTCGTTCCCGCCTGCTCCTACCGGGCGGGTTTCTTTATCAGACCCAGTCTCCTCGCTGAGCCAGCAGATCTTTGAGGGCTGCCGGGCGGTCGGTCATGATGCCGTCGACTCCGAGGTCGAGCAGGCGCGACATGGTCACCGAATCGTCGACGGTCCACACGTGCACTTGCAGTCCGAACCGGTGGGCGGTGTCGATGAAGCGCCGGTCGACCACGGGTATCCGGCCCTGCCGGATCGGCACCTGGGCGGCGCCGAAGCTGGCAAAGGATGAGCCCGACCGTTCGGTGACCCGCTCCGGGATCAGGCTCGCCACCCGGAGGGCGGTGATGGCGCCGGGTCCCATCGCGGTGCACACCCTTCCGCCCAGGGCCCGGCGAATCCGGCGCAGCCGGCGATCGGAAAACGACGTGATGCAGATCCGGTCATGGGACGCCGTGCGGTGAACCGTTTCGATCAGCGGGCCGACCACAGTGTCGTGCTTGGCGTCGATGTTCCAGCGGACCTCCGGCCAGGCGGCGATCAGCTCGTCGAGGCGCGGGATCCGCTCGTCGCCGTTCAGGCGCACCTCGGCCAGATCCTTCCAGCACATCTCCCTGACGATGCCCTGGCGGTCGCTCACCCGTTCCAGATCGGGGTCGTGGATGGCGGCCACCACACCGTCCTTGGATGCGTGGACGTCGGTCTCCATGAAGTGGAAGCCGAGGTCGTGGGCCCGGGTGAACGACGTCCACGTATTCTCCGGAGCCTCCAAGGCGCCGCCCCG
This sequence comes from uncultured Actinomycetota bacterium, assembly GCA_963783945.1. Taxonomy (GTDB): domain Bacteria; phylum Actinomycetota; class Acidimicrobiia; order Acidimicrobiales; family Palsa-688; genus CAWAPS01. The sequence goes on along the minus strand of CAWAPS010000032.1, from coordinate 188,845 downwards.
GTGGGCAAACGCCAGCGGGCCGGGGTGGTCGAGGAACGCGAAGCGCGGGACGGTCACGCCCGTGACGCTACCTGTCCCGCGGGTTGCCGGGTGAGGGCGGCCGGCGGGGGTGGGGCTGGCTCTGGCGGGTGTGGGCCGAGGTGCCGGGCAGTGGTGTCGGACCGCGGCCCGGTGCCGCCGTGGGCGCGGCCCGGTGCCGCCGTGGGCGCGGCCCGGTGCCGCCCTGGCGTCCCACGCCGTACGCTCGGCAACCGTGCAGGAGACCTGGCCCCGGCCCGTCCCGACCGTGGGTGACCGGACCAGCGCGGCCGATCGAGCCGAGAACCCGGCGGGGTGGGCGTTCGACCCGGAGGAGCGCGATGCCCTGGACCGGATCATGTCGGCCCGCCGCGACGTCCGCCGTTTCCGCCCGGACGCTATTCCCGACGGGTTGGTGGACCGTCTTCTGGTGGCAGCCCACCACGCCCCGTCGGTCGGCCATTCCCAGCCGTGGCGGTTCGTCCTGGTAACCGACCCGGTTACTCAGGCCCGGGCGGCGGTACTGGCCGACCGGGCTCGACTGGCCCAGGCCGCGGCCATGGACCCGGCCTCCGCTCGTCATCTCCTCGACCTCGACCTCGAAGGCATCCGGGAGGCTCCGCTCGGGATCGTCGTGTGCTGTGACCGTCGGGCCCCGGCCCTCGGGGTGCTCGGCCGGGCCACGTTCCACGACGCCGACATGTGGTCGTGCGCCTGCGCCATCGAGAACCTGTGGCTGGCGGCCCGGGCCGAGGGGCTCGGAGTGGGCTGGGTGACCCTGTTCCGGCCGGCAGACCTGGGCGATCTCGTCGCCGCGCCCGAAGGGGTCGCCACCCTCGGCTGGCTGTGCGTCGGGTGGCCCGACGAGCGCCCTCCGGAACCCGGGCTCGAGCGTCGCGGCTGGTCGGAGCGGATCCCGTTGACCGGGCTGGTGATGCGCGAGAAGTGGCCGGCTTCCGATGAGGGCCCCTTGCCGCCCCGCTCCCGGCCGGGCCCGGCCGGCGCCGAGCGCTCGGCGCCGTCGCCCGGTGAGCCGGTCGGTCGCGAGCCCTCGGCGCCGTCGCCCGGTGAGCCGGTCGGTCCGACGTCACCTGGGCCTCCCGGTCCGCCGGCGCCAGAGGCTCCTGGCCTGCTGGCGTCCGAGGCTCCTGGTCTGCTGGCGTCCGCGGCTCCTGGTCTGCTGGCGTCCGACGCTCCTGGTCTGCGCAAGCCGGGGCGCCTCGCCCCCCCGACGCAAGTGGCGGTGGTCGCCGGCCACGACAGCGGGGATCGCCTGCTCAGCCCCCCCGGGTCTCTCGGAGTGCTCGATCGCGCCGTGGACAAGCTGCTGGCCCTGGGAGTTTCGGCTCCGCTCGGCCAGGGAGCGCTCGTCCTCGCCGCCGCGGACCACCCGGTGACCGCCTTTGGGGTGTCGGCGTACCCGCCGGCGGTGACCCGCCACGTGGCCGAGGCCGCTGTCGCCGGCCGATCGCTTGGAGCCGTGGCGGCCCGGGCGGCGTCTCTGGATGTAGTCGTCGTCGACGCCGGCATCGAGGGTCGTGCCCTTGACGGTGGGCGGTGCATCCGTCCGGCCGACCCCCGGGGTGACCTGGTCCATCGTGACGGGCTTTCGTCAGGCGACGTTCGCCGCCTGGTAGACGGGGGGCGGCTGCTCGGGCGAGACCTGACCCGGGCCGGGTGTGGGATCATCGCCCTCGGCGAGGTCGGGGTGGGCAACACGACGGTGGCTGCGGTTCTGGCCGCGGCGTTGCTCGGGGCTGGACCGCAGGATGTCGTAGGTCTGGGGGCCGGGTCCGATTCCTCGATAGTGCGGGTTAAGAAGGAGGTGGTGGCCCGGGTCCTGGACCGGATCAGCCGCCCAGGGAGGCGGGGACGGTTCGAGCTCTTGGCCGCAGGGGGTGGTGGAGAGTTCGCGCTTCTGGTGGGCGTGGTGCTCGGAGCGGCGGATGGAGGGGCCGCTGTCGTCCTGGACGGCATGGCGACCTCGGTCGCGGCGCTCGTTGCCGTCGAAGCCGAGCCCGCGGTGGCAGCCCACCTCATCGCCGGGCAGCGCAGCCGTGAGAACGGCCACCGGATCGTCCTGGAAGCCCTCGGCCTGGAGCCCCTCCTCGACCTTCGCCTCCGGGCCGGCGAGGGCGCGGGGGCGGCTATGGCCGTAGGCCTGCTCAGATCCGGCCTCCAGATCCGCCTGGGTACGGCTCGCACCGGCCTGCCGGGCGAATAGGCAATCAGGTTAACGCCGTAAACCTCATAGTTTGTGCGCTTAACCCGCTCACAGCGGGCTAAGCGCACAAACTATGAGGGACACTCCCTCCGGAACGCTTCGATCCGGACCCTGGTCGGGCCCACTGGTCGGGCCCCCTGGTCGGGCCCCCTGGTCGGGCCCCCTGGTCGGGCCCCCTGGTCGGGCCCCCTGGTCGGGCACCCTAGTCCTCCCCGCTTCCGGGCCCCTAGCCGAGCCTCCCTATCCGGGATCGTCCTCATGGCCCGCAGTCCGCAGCCCCCGGTAAGCGTCGGCCGGCCGCTGCAGGCCGTTGACCACCTTGTTGATCTCGTGGCAGATCGGGAGCTCGACCCCATAACGCTCGGCCAGCGACAACGCCGTCTTCGCCGTCATGACCCCCTCGGCGACCATGTGCATTTCCGCCAGGATCTCGTCCAGGGCCTTGCCCCGTCCGAGCAGCTCACCGACCGTCCGGTTGCGGCTGTAGGGGCTCATGCAGGTGGCGACCAGGTCGCCCATCCCGGCCAGGCCGGAGAGAGTCTGGGGCTCCGCACCCATGGCCACGCCGAGCCTGGTCAGCTCGGCCAGCCCTCTGGTCATGACCGCAGCGCGCGTGTTGTCTCCAACCCCCAGGCCCTCGCCGATGCCGGCGGCGATGGCGATGACGTTCTTCATGGCCCCGCCGATCTCGCATCCGATCACGTCGTGGTTCCGGTAGACCCGGAACAGGCGGTGGCGGAGCACGCTCTGCAGGGCGGCGGCCACACCGAGATCCTCCGTGGCGATCACGCTGGCGGCGGCCTGGCCGGCCATGATCTCCCGGGCCAGGTTGGGGCCGCTGAGCGCGGCCGCGGGGTGGCCGGGGAGCAGTTCCTCGATGACCTGGGTCATGCGCATCAGGGTCCCGGCCTCGATGCCTTTGGTGAGGCTCACCACCGGGATCCACGGGCGAATCCAGGGCTTGGCCTTCTCAACTGTGGCGCGAAAACCCTTGGACGGCACCCCGATGATCAGTACATCAGCCGTGCTGGTCGCCTCCTCGAGATCCGAGGTCGCCTGCAGGCGCCTCGGCAGGGTGACGCTGGGCAGGTAGGTGGCGTTGGAGCGGCAGCTGTTGACCTCGGTCGCCACCTGCGGGTCGCGGGCCCACAGGATCGTCGGGTTGAGCGCCGTGGTCAGGCTGGCAACCGTCGTCCCCCACGACCCGGCCCCGAGAACTGTGACGCGCATCTCCCGACCCCCACTTGCTCGGTCCTGGCCGAATATCCGCTCAACATACGAGAAAGAGGAGCACCCCGCGCTCCCCACCCCCGAGGCCCCGTTCCACCCCGGCCGGCTCGAGCTTCTCAGGTCCGCAGCGCCTCGCGACTCCCTCCTCGAGCGAGCCGAGTCAAAAACTCAGTCGGGAGCTGTCACAGGGTCGGGGTAGGGTTTCGGTATGGCCGACCAGGCCCAGTTCGCAGACCTGGCAATGGAGTACATGGGGTCCCTTTACAGCGCGGCCCTTCGTATGACGCGCAACCCGGCCGACGCCGAGGATCTGGTGCAGGAGACCTACCTCAAGGCTTACCGGGCGTTCGGGTCGTTCAAGGAGGGCACCAACCTCAAGGCCTGGCTGTACCGCATCCTGACCAACACCTTCATCAACTCCTACCGAGCCCGCCGGCGCCGGCCGGAGCAGACCGAGCTCGACGACGTCGAGGACCTGTACCTGTACCGCCGGCTGGGCGGGCTCGAAGCGGTGAGCGCCGGCCGGAGCGCGGAGGAGGAGGTCCTCGAGCACTTCACAGAAAGTGAGGTCAAAGAGGCGGTAGAGGCCCTGCCGGAGCAGTTCCGGATGGCCGTTCTCCTCGCTGACGTCGAGGGATTCTCCTACAAGGAGATCGCCGAGATCCTCGATATTCCGATAGGAACGGTCATGAGTCGGCTACATCGCGGAAGAAGAGCGCTGCAGAAGACGTTGCACGATTTTGGACAGCAACGAGGCCTGGTCGGTACGGCCGGCGAGACACCTAGCTGAAGCGCTCACATGGACGGACAGTCAGACCCCAAATACGACGTTGGTGACCTGGTAGGTGGAGGGGAGTGCGAGGCCGCGCTCAGGACCCTCTACCACTACCTCGACGGTGAGTTGACCCCCGAGCGACGACGGGCCATCCAGCGCCACTTGGACGAGTGCTCTCCGTGCCTGGAGGCGTTCGACTTCGAGGCCGAACTGAAGGTGCTGGTAGCGCGTTGCTGCCGAGACCAGGTTCCCGAAAGCTTGCGGATCAAGGTGGCGGAAGTTCTGGCCAAGGCATCCGAACACGAGCAAGGGACCGTATAGGCAAGGGAACACAAATCGGGTCTTCGGCGTTAAGGGGTAGTGATGAGTGAGCGATCTCTTGGAGGGCACACCCTGAGTGGTAGCGAGCGGCCGTCCCGGTCGTTCGGCAAGGGGCGGACATGTCGCGAGCCTGGGTGCGACACCAGGCTGTCGATGTACAACAACGGTAAGTACTGCTACCTCCACGAGCCGATGGCGGTACCTCGTACGCGCGGCAAGAAGATCGCCTGATTGGCCACGCTGGCGGCGGGTTGGCGGCGGCGCGGCAACCAGCGGGCGAAAACAAATGAGGGGCGGGCCGCGACGGGTGACGGTCGCTCGGCGGTACCATGCGCCATGCCCGGGCGGCACTGGTATGGCTGAAGTCATTTCGTGGCAGACGGCGGCGAACGTGGCGTCGCGGGTCGCCCGCCAGCAGGAGTCGCTCACCGAATACGAGCGGCGTTCCCTCGAGTCGGACTTCGAGGAGTTCACCGCCCAGGCGGAGGATCTGGTCGAGGCGGAGACTGGACTGAGATCCCTGGTCGGGCCGGCACGGGCCCGGGTGGCGGACCGGGTGCAGTGGGTGGACGCCAATGTGGCGTCGTTCCAGCGTCTGCTTCGCCCGGTGATCGACAAGCTCGAGGCTCGGGTTGACGAGGCCAGCCGGTGGAGCCCGGTGCCCGTCAAGCTGTCGAGGCAGATGGCCGGCGCCGAGGTCGGCCTGGTGCTCGGATGGATGTCGACCCGCGTCCTCGGCCAGTACGACCAGTTGATCATCGAGGACGAGAACCCCGAAGACCAGGACATCGTCTATTACGTCGGTCCGAACATCGTGTCCATCGAACGGAGACACGGATTCGACCCGGGCGAGTTCCGCTTGTGGTTGGCCATCCATGAGGTCACCCACCGGGCTCAGTTCACCGGAGTACCGTGGATCCGGGGCCATTTCCTTTCGCTCATCGAACGGACCATGGGCGGGTTCGATCCCGATCCCAAGCAACTCATGCAGGCGTTGCAGCGTTCCCTCGAGAGCTACCGGGCCGGCCACAACCCGCTCGACGAAGGCGGACTGATCTCCCTGATCGCCTCCCCCGAGCAGCATGCCGCCATTCAGGAGATCGGCGGAATGATGAGCCTGCTCGAAGGGCACGGCGACATCACCATGGACCGCGCCGGTTCCGATCGCATCCCCAGCGCCGCCCACTTCAGCCAGGTGTTGCGCGAGCGGCGACGCCAGCGCGGGGCGACCAAGCTTCTGAGCGTGCTGATCGGCCTCGACGCCAAGCTTCGCCAGTACGAGCAGGGCGAGCAATTCATCGAGGCGGTGGAAAAGGCCGGGGGTCCGAAGCTGCTCACCAAGGTGTGGGAGGGCCCGGAATGGCTGCCGAGCTGGTCCGAGATTCGCACTCCGGCCGACTGGATCAGCCGGGCCGCGACCAACGGTCAGCCGGTTTCGGCCGGCTGATGCCGGGCGCCGGGCCCGGCTCGGATCGAGAACCCGGGCAGGAGCGCCGGGCCGAGAAGGCCCTCGGCGGTAAGGGCGCAACTGACGGCGAGCCCGGGCCCGTCACCGCCCCAGGCCGCGTCTCTGGCGCGGGCGCCGATGTCTCTGGCGCCAGCATCTCAGCGCCCGCCGCCTCTTCCGACCTGGCCGACCGCCTCCTCGCCCGCTGCCACTTTCCAGACCCGTCAGCCGGCCCGGTCACCCTGGCCGTCTCGGGTGGACCGGACTCCCTGGCCCTCCTGGTGCTGGCGGCACGGGCGGGGCTGGCCGGCACCGCCGTCCACGTCGACCATGGTCTGAGACCGGGGTCGGCTGCCGAATCCGACGCGGTGGCCCAGGCCGCCCGCCATTTCGGCTTCGGCTTCGCCAGACGGTCGGTTGTGGTCCCTCCTGGCCCCGATCTCGAAGCCCGGGCCCGTCGGGCCCGGTACGGGGTCCTGCCGTCCGGTGTCATGACGGGCCACACCATGGACGACCAGGCCGAGACCGTACTGCTGAATGTGCTGCGCGGCGCCGGCTTGGACGGCCTCGCCGGCATGAAGGCGACCGGGTATGGGAGACCCCACCGCCCCCTTCTCTCTCTACGGCGCACCGAGACCGGCGAGCTTTGTTCTGAGTTCGGGCTTCGCCCGCTGATCGACCCGAGCAATCAGGACCCCCGTTTCCGGCGCAATCGGGTGCGGGCCGAGGTCCTGCCCCTCCTGTGCGACGTGGCGGCTCGCGACGTGGTGCCGGTCCTGGCCCGCCAGGCCGCCGTTCTTGCCGGAGATGCCTTCCTGCTGGACGAGATGGCGGCCGGGATCGACGCAACTGACGTCAAGGCGTTGCGCCAGGCTCCGCCGCCCCTGGCCCAGCGGGCGGTTCGGCGCTGGCTTCGCTCAGCGGATGCCTTTCCCGACCCCGAATCCCATCCTCCCTCTCTTGCCGAAGTGGCCCGGGTGCTGGCCGTCGCCCGGGGCACCGTCCGGGCCTGCGAGCTCGAGGGGGGACGCCGGGTGGTTCGCAGCCGCGGGAGGCTGCACATCGCTGCCGCTAGTGTCGGTCCTGCATGATCGAGGGTAAGGATCGAGACGGCGCCGACGATCCGACCACAGACAGCGGGTTCGTCCCCACGGTTGAGTTTCTCCTCGATTCGCATATCGGCAGGGTGGTGGTGGAGGAAGCCGATCTGCGCCAGCGGGTCCGGGAGCTGGGGGAAAAGATCACAGCCGATTACGCGGGCCGGCCGCCGCTCCTGGTCGGGGTGTTGAAGGGCGCGTGTTTTTTCCTGTCGGACCTGGCCCGGTGCATCAACCTCCCGGTCGAGCTCGATTTCATGGCCGTGTCGTCCTATGGCAGCTCGACCCATACGAGCGGTGTGGTCAGGATCGTCAAGGACCTGGATATAGATCTCACCGATCGCCACGTCCTGATCGTCGAGGACATCGTCGACTCAGGCCTGACCCTTTCGTATCTCCGGAGAAATCTCGCGGCCCGCCACCCGGCGTCGCTCGAGGTGGTAGCTCTTCTGGTGAAAGAAGGTCTGCAGTCCGTCGACCTAAATCTGGCCTACGAAGGTTTCCGGATCCCGCCCGAATTCGTCATCGGCTACGGACTGGATGTCGCCGAGCGGTTCCGGAACCTGCCCTTCATCGCCACTTACAACGCTTCCGGTAGTGGCCGGACCGCCGCTATCTTGGGGCGCTCATGAGTCTGATCCCAGCGGCAGGTGGCCACGACACAGGCCGGTCGTCGAATTCCGGCCGGTCCGTGGATGAGGTGCGTGCCGGACTTTTTCCCGAAGATCCGGTACTGGACGGCTCCGAGAACGGGTCCCTGCACCGGATGGACCTGCCCCGCATCGAGCGGGCGGTGCGGGAGATACTCGTAGCCATCGGCGAGGACCCCGAACGCGACGGGCTGGTAGACACTCCCCGGCGGGTGGCCAGAATGTACGAGGAGATCTTCTCCGGGCTCGGTGAGGATCCCGGGGAGCATCTGTCCGTGATGTTCGAGGCGGATCACGACGAGATGGTGATGGTCAAGGACATCCCCATCTTCAGTGTCTGCGAGCACCATCTGGTCCCCTGGCTCGGCAAGGCCCACGTGGCCTACATCCCGAATGATGACGGACGGATCACCGGACTCTCCAAGCTGGCCCGGCTCATCGACGGGTTCAGCCGGCGACCCCAGGTCCAGGAGCGGCTCACCACTCAGGTCGCCGATCGCCTCGAGGATGTGCTGGCGCCCCGCGGGGTGCTGGTCGTGGTCGAGGCCGAGCACCTGTGCATGTCCATGCGAGGGGTCCGCAAGCCGGGCACCCTGACCGTCACCTCGGCCGTTCGCGGACTCATGCGCGACAGCCCGGCGGCTCGAAGCGAGGCCATGAGCTTCATCCACGGGGGCCGCTGAGGCCGGACCGCCACGCCCGGAGGGTGGCCGCATACCCTGCTCCGGAGTCCTGACCGCTGAACTGGTCTGGCCCGCGGCCACGGCGGTTCCTTGCGGTCCCGTGGCTGTACTCTGACGCCGTGGCCAGGGTGATGGGCGTCTTGAACGTGACGCCCGACTCTTTCTCCGACGGAGGACTGTGGCTCGACCCGGCGGCAGCCATTGCCCATGGTCACGACCTGATCGCCGAAGGAGCCGAGGTCGTCGACATCGGCGGTGAGTCCACCCGACCCGGGGCCTTTCCCGTACCCCTCGACGAAGAGAAGCGCCGCGTCCTCCCCGTCATCGAGGCGCTGGCCGGTGATGTCAGGGTATCGATCGACACCCGCAAGGAACCGGTTGCCCGCGCCGCCGTGGCCGCCGGGGCCACCATCATCAACGACGTGTCGGCCACCCTCTGGCGGGTGGCCGCTGAAACAGGCGCCGGGTGGGTCGCCATGCACATGCCGGCCGATCCGACGGTGATGCAGCAGCACGCCCACTACCGTGATGTCGTGTCGGAGGTACGCGACTACCTGGTCGAGCGGGCCGCTCTGGCCCGGGCCTCCGGCGTCAGCGAGATATGGATTGATCCTGGAATCGGTTTCGGCAAGGCGGTTCAGCACAACCTGCTGCTCCTCAACCACCTCGACGTGCTCGTGCGGACCGGCTGGCCGGTCGTGCTCGGGACCAGCCGCAAGTCGTTCCTGGGCATCCTCAACCCCGATTCGCTCGGAACCGCCTCTCCGGCCGCGCACCGGCTCGCTCCGACGGCCGCCACCACGGCCTGGGCGATAAACCACGGCGTCGACATGGTGCGGGTCCACGACGTCCGCCCCGCCGCCCAGGCCGTCTATCTAGCCTGCGGAGGCCGGCCGGCAGCCAACGCACCCGTGACCGCGGAGGTGCGACTTGAAGGGTAAGTGGGCCAAGGGGATACCGCCCCGGTTTTTCGCCTGGATCATCAAGGGGCGCCTGGCTGTCAGCGAACGCCCGGGCGGGTACGCCCGCAACCATCGAAAGGTCCGCCGCCACGAGGAGATCCTCTGGCTTCGAGGTGAGGGCTTTACCAGGATCGTGTCCCTGTTGCCGTCGCCGCACAACCTTCATGCCTACGACGAGCTCGGTGTGACGTGGTCCCATCTCCCGTTCGGCCCTCACGACGACCCGGCGACGGTCATGGCCGATCTGTACGCCCACCTGAAGCTGTGGATGTCAGCCGGGGAGCGGATCCTGGTCCACCAGGAGGAACTGGGGGACCGCCTGATGGGCGTCGTCGCGGGCTACCTGCGCTGGTCCGGGATGGTGCCGAGCGGGCCCAAGGCCATCGCCGTGGTCGAGAAGATCCTGGGCCGGCAGATGGGTCCGCCCGGCCGCGAGCTGGTGGCCATCGCCCCCAACCTGGCCGGATCCACGCCCGTCCGTATGGGAGCTGAGTGAACGACCCGACCGGCCCGCCCGACCGGATCGAGTTGCGGGGCATGCGGGCGGTCGGCACTCATGGCCTGCTCGCAGAGGAGCAGGCGCGGGCTCAGCCCTTCGAGGTCGACCTCGACGTGCAGATCGACCTGCGAGCCGCCGGCCGAAGCGATGACCTGGCCGACACCGCGGACTACGCCGCCGTCGGGTCGGCTGCCTTGGCCGTTATCGCCGGCCCGCACGTGGACCTGCTCGAAAGGCTGGCGGAGCTCATCGCCCGGGCCGCAACCACCGCAGTCAGGTCGACCGGCCTGGTCGCCACGGCAGTGTCGGTGACGGTGCGCAAGGTCCGCCCGCCCGTCCCGTTCGAGATGGAGTCAGTCGGCGTCACCATTCACCGGACCGCTTCCGAGCTCGACGACTCCCCGGATCCGCACGCTCGGGGCTCGAAGGCGGCCTCGACCAGAAGCGGTTCGTGACCCGCCGTCCCCAGTACCAGGCTCCGGCCTCGAGGCGGCCTCACCCTCCCGCCGGCGACGCCCCCCCGCCCCCGACCGCGGAGAGCGCCCTGGAGGAGCGCCGCCGGCCCCGCACCCCCACCCGGGCCTTCCTGGCCATGGGGTCGAACTTGGGCGACCGCCGGGCCTACCTGGAGGCGGCGGTGAAACAGCTACCGGACGTCGTTGCCGTGTCCCAGCTCTACGAGACCGATCCCGTCGGCGGTCGCCCTGGACAGGGCGCCTACCTGAACTGCGTGGTCGAGCTCATGACAACTCGATCACCTCGGGAGCTCCTGGCGGCTGCGCAGGCCGCGGAAGCGGCCGCGGAGCGGGTCCGGGTGGAGCGGTGGGGGCCGAGAACCCTCGACGTCGACGTCCTGCTCGTCGGCGACGAGACGGTCGATGAGCCGGACCTGGTCGTCCCTCACCCGCGGATGTGGTCGAGAGGCTTCGTGCTCGTACCCCTCGCCGATCTGGCTCCCGAGCTGGTGATCGGGCATCTGACCTCTGACCTGGCCCGGGGGGTGCGGCCCGCTGGCAGCCTCTGAGCCGGCTCGCCCCGGGCCCCTACCCGCCCAGGACCGCCGCGTCCCGCGCCGCATCCGACCCTCCTCCACTAGAATGAAACGGAGCGAACGGCACCCCGCCCCGGGGCCGGAACGTCCGTGAGGCCCACCATGACCCTCGAACTGGTACAGCAGGCTGCGGCCTGGCGTAAGACCCTGGACGCCTGCCGCGCCCGCGGCCAGCGGGTCGGCCTCGTGCCGACCATGGGAGCGTTGCATCCCGGGCACAAGTCGCTCATCAGGCGGGCGGCAGCCGACTGCGATGTGGTCGCCGTCACCGACTACGTGAACCCCCTGCAGTTCGGCCCCGCCGAGGATCTGGCCACCTACCCGCGCGACCTGGCGAGCGATTGCGAGGCGGCGGCCGACGCCGGGGCACATCTGGTGTTCGCCCCCTCGACCGAGGAGCTGTGGCCGGAGCCGCCGGCCACGTCAGTTCGGGTGGAGGGATTGACCGAGACCCTGGAAGGGGCGTCGAGGCCCGGTCACTTCGAGGGCGTTCTCACCATCGTGGCCAAGCTGCTTTCACTCACCGGCGAGTGCCGGGCCTATTTCGGCGAGAAGGACTACCAGCAGCTCGTCGTCATCCGGCGCATGGCGACCGACCTGTCGCTGCCCGTCGAAGTAGTGGGGTGCCCGACCGTGCGCCAGCCCGATGGCCTGGCCTTGTCGAGCCGGAACGCCTACCTGACAACGGAGGAGCGGCGGGCCGCCCCGAGCCTCTACTACGCCCTCCTCGCCGGTAAGCGCGCGGTGGAGGACGAGGGGATCACCGATCCGGTGCGGGTCGTCGAAGAGATGGCCCGGTCCCTCTCCCGCCAGCCCCTCTTCACCCTCGACTACGCCGAGGTCGCCGACCCGGTCCATCTCTCCCGACCGGCACGGGTACAGGGCGAGGTTCGGCTGCTGATGGCTGCTCGCATCGGCCGGGCCCGCATCATCGACAACGTCCAAGCCGCCACTCAGACGTCCGACTGAACGGGAGATTTCCTTCATGCGTCGCCGGATCTCACGTCCAACGTCCACCGCGCCAGCGTCACCGAGGTTGACCATGACCACACCGGCTCGATCCGCCCGGACGTCGAGGTGATGACGGCCGCCGATCGTGGAGCGGCCTCGGAGTGAGCGGGCTCGCCCCTCTCGACCTGCTGGTTCTTGGCAGTGGCGTGGCCGGCCTGTCAGCCGCGGCGCGGGCGGCCGCAGGCGAGCCGGGGGTGAGGATCGGAGTCCTCTCGAAGGGCGCCTTGTCCGACTCGGCGACCCAGTGGGCCCAAGGGGGAGTAGCGGCGGTTCTCCATCACGGTGAGGCCGACGTCCAGCACCCGGGCGACTCAGTGGCCCTCCACGCGTCCGACACGTTGAACGCGGGGGCGGGTCTCTGCGACCGATCTGCCGTCGAAGTGCTCGTGTCCGAGGGCCCAGCGAGAGTGCGGGAGCTCGCCAATCTCGGCGCGGTGTTCGACCGCGACGAGGTAGGCAGGTGGCAGCTCTCCCGGGAAGGGGGCCACTCCCACGCCCGGGTCGTCCACGCCGGCGGGGCGGCGACCGGCGCTGAGGTCGAACGGGCGCTCGTCGAGGCGGCGAGAGAGACGGCCACCCGGATCTGGGAGCACTGGTTCGCCCGCGATCTGATCGTCGAGGAAGGCAGGTGCTGCGGGGTGCTGGCGGTCGGGGCCGACGGCACTCCGATCGAGCTGCGGGCCAGACACACCCTGCTCGCAACCGGCGGGTCCGGCCAGCTGTTCTCGGTTACGACCAACCCGCCTCAGTCCACCGGGGACGGCCTCGCTATGGCATTGCGGGCGGGAGTGGCCGTGGCCGACGTCGAGTTCGTGCAGTTCCATCCCACCGCCCTCCACGGTCCTACTACGGGGCCGAGACCGCTTCTCAGTGAGGCACTCAGGGGCGACGGGGCCATCCTCCGAGACCAGGAGGGGAAACGCTTTGTCGACGAGATGCAGCCACGTGACGTGGTCGCTGCCGCGGTAGCGAGAAGAATCTCCGAGTCCGGGGCCGACCACGTATGGCTCGACATCTCGGCCGTACACGAATTCGAGAAGCGGTTCCCGACGCTGGCGCAGTCGGCGAGGTCCTTTGGCCTCGACCCCGCCAGGGACTGGCTGCCCGTCGCCCCCGCCGCCCATTACGTGTGCGGCGGTGTCGTCACCGACCTCGACGGCGCGACCGAGCTGCCCGGCCTGTGGGCGGCGGGCGAGGTGGCGTGCACCGGGGTCCACGGAGCCAACCGGCTGGCGTCCAACTCCCTCCTCGAGGGCATGGTTTTCGGCGCCCGGGTGGTCGAAGCCGTCCTCTCCGGCAAGGACCGCCCGGCCGCCACGGGCGCCCTGCGCCCCGTGCTCGAGCCCGGAGGCTGGAGTTCCGGGCAGATTGGTGCCGTCCGGCTCTCGAAACCGCCTCAGCGAGCGCCGCATCTTTCGCCCAACGGTGCCCTGCGGCCCGACCCGGCGGGGACCCTTGCCCGCCTTCAGCGGGCCATGACGGCCGGAGCGGGGGTGGTGCGATCGGCCGGCTCCCTATCTGACGTCTCGGCCGAACTTGAGGGCATCGCCGGCGGCGGCCTGGCTCCCGGGGAGACCGCCAACCTGTGCGTCGTCGCCGAGGCTGTGGTGGCCGCCGCGCTCGCCCGGGAGGAGAGCCGCGGAGGGCACCGCCGCGAGGATTATCCGGCGACGTCACCCGACTTTTCACATAGGTTCGTGCAATGACGGTGTCCTGGTTGGATCCGCCGATAACGGCGGTGCGGGATGTCGTCGCCCGAGCCCTGGCGGAGGATCTCGGCGTGTTCGGCGACCTCACCGCCAGCCTGGTGCCGTCGACCGCCACGGTGCACGCCCGGATCGTCTCGCGGGCCGCGGGGGTACTCGCCGGCCGCCTGGCCGCCCAGGAAGCGTTCGAGGCCGTGGACCGGTCGGTTTCTCTGGATTGGGATGCCGCGGATGGCGATCATCTCGACTCGGGCCAGGTGATCGCCCGGGTGGAAGGTCCGCTGGCTCCCGTCCTGACCGCCGAGCGGACCGCCCTCAACCTGCTCGGTCACCTGTCGGGCATCGCCACCCTCACCCGGCGCTACGTCGAAGCGGCCGGTGGCGGGGCGAGGATCCGGGACACCCGCAAGACCACTCCCGGTCTGCGCGCCCTCGAGAAGGCCGCCGTGCGGGCCGGAGGTGGAGTCAACCACCGGGGCTCCCTGTCCGACGGAATCCTGGTGAAGGACAACCATCTGGCCGGACTTTCCATCTCAGCTGCCGTGGCCGCGGCTCACTACCGCTGGCCTGGAGTGACCTGCGAGGTCGAATGCGACAGCCTGGAGCAGGTCAAGGAGGCGCTGGCCGCCGGGGCCGACATGATCCTGCTCGACAACATGGGACCGTCGGAGGTGTCGGAGGCGACGGCCCTGGTGTCGGGCCGGGCACCGGTCGAGGTGTCGGGCCGCGTAACCCTCGACACTGTGGCGGCCTACGCGGCCGCCGGCGCTGACCTCATCTCTGTCGGAGCCCTCACCCACTCGGTCCCTGTGCTGGACATCGGGCTGGACCTGGAGCGCTGAGCCGTGCTGGTGGCGATCGACGTCGGAAACACCCAGACCGTTATCGGCCTGTTTGGTCCCGGTGACGGCCCGGGCGGGAGCAGCTCTGAGCTGCTCTACCACTGGCGGGTAGCCACCGTGGCCTCCCGCACGGCCGACGAGGTTGCGCTTCTCCTTGATCAGCTGTTCCAGTTGCGGGGCCTCGACCCCGAGGAGTGCATCACCGGGATTGCCGTGGCGTCGGTGGTACCCCGCCAGCGAACCGCCCTCCGGGAGATGACCGACAAGTGGTTCAAGGTCGAGACCGTGATCGTCGAACCGGGCGTGCGGACCGGCATGCCCATCCATTACGACAACCCCAAGGAGGTCGGAGCCGACCGCATCGCCGACGCGGTGGCGGCGTTCGAGCGCTATGGAGGGCCGACGATAGTCGTTGACTTCGGAACCGCCACCACGTTCGAAGTGGTCTCGGAGAGGGGCGAGTACGTCGGAGGAGTGATCATCCCCGGCATCGAGATCTCACTCGAGGCCCTCTTCAGCCGGGCCGCCCTGTTGCCACGCGTCGAGCTGGTCGAGCCCCGGACCGTGCTGGCCAAGAACACCGTCGAGTCGGTCCAGTCCGGGGTCATATACGGGTTCGCAGCCCAGGTCGACGGGCTGTGCCGCCGGCTCGAGGAGGAGGTGGGCCCGTGCACGGTGGTGGCGACCGGCGGCCTGGCCGGGCTGATCGGGCCGTATTCGGCGGCCATCGAATACCACGAGCCGTGGCTGACCCTCGAGGGGCTGCGCATCATCTTCGGACGAAACCAGAAATGACCGATATGGCTGAGCAGTCCGAGACCGGCCCGACCCGGTCTGAGCAGTCCGAGACCGGGCCGAGTGTGTCCGAGCAGTCCGAAACCGGGTCTGAGCAGTCCGGGACCGGGCCGAGTGTGTCCGAGCCGTCCGAAACCCGGCCGGCCCGCCTCGTGCCCTACCGGTACGAGCCCGACGCCTCAGCCGCCTCGCTGGCATCTCGCTTCGAGAAGCTCGAAGCCGGGGGCGAGACGGGCGTCGTGGTGACCGTCGCCGGGCGGTTGATGCTGCGCCGGGAGATGGGGAAGCTGGCCTTCGGCACCTTGCGCGACTGGTCGGGAGCGATACAGCTTTTCGCCGGGGCCCGGTGGACCGATGATTTCGACGGCTTCGGCCGGTTGTCGCTCGGCGATTGGATCGGGGCGACGGGAGAGGTGGTGCGAACCAGGACCGGCGAGCTGTCGGTCAAGGTGGCCAGCTGGGTCCTGCTGGCCGAGGCCCGGCGTGGCTTCGGGGACAAATGGCGGGGCATCACCGACGTCGACACCAGGTACCGCCAGCGCTACGCCGACCTGTGGGCCAACGAGTCGACCCGTGCCACCCTGCTCCTGCGGAGCCGGGTGGTGTCGTGGATCCGCCGATGGCTGGAGGACCAGGGGTTCGTGGAGGTGGAAACCCCGATCTTTCATCCCATTCCGGGCGGGGCCACGGCCAAACCGTTCGTCACCCACCACAACGCCCTCGGAATCGATCTCTACCTGAGGATCGCCCCCGAGCTGTACCTCAAGCGGCTGGTGGTGGGGGGTTTCGAGCGGGTCTATGAAATCGCCCGGGTATTCCGCAACGAGGGGCTCTCGCCCCGGCACAATCCCGAGTTCACCATGCTCGAGCTGTACCAGGCCTATGCCGACTACACCGACATGATGGCCTTGACCGAGTCGCTGGTGTCCGGCCTGGCCATCGACCTGCTCGGTACCACAGAGGTAACCGTGGGTGGCCGGTCCCTTTCCCTGGCCATGCCATGGCGGCGGGCGACCATGTCGTCGCTAATCGAAGCTCACGCCGGAGTGGCAGTGGACCTCGACACGCCGATGCCCCAGCTGCGCCGGGTGGCCGAAGACGCCGGGCTCGAGGTCGACGCGGCGTGGGGGCCGGGCAAGGTGCTGCTCGAAATATACGAGAAGACCACCGAGTCAGAGCTATGGGAACCGGTCTTCGTAACGGACTACCCGAAGGAAGTGTCGCCGCTCGCCCGCGACCATCGCAGCCGGCCCGGCTACGTCGAGCGGTTCGAGGCCATCGTCGCCGGCCGGGAGCTGTGCAACGCCTTCACCGAGCTGGCCGATCCTGACGAGCAGCGGACCCGCCTCGAGTCTCAGGCCGCGGCCCGGGCCGCGGGGGACGAGGAGGCCATGGCCGTCGACGAGGACTACGTCCGAGCCCTGGAGTACGGCCTGCCGCCGACCGGCGGTCTCGGAATCGGGGTGGACCGCCTCGTGATGCTCCTGGCCAGCGTGGACTCAATTCGCGATGTCATCGCCTTTCCCACCCTGCGTCCGGAACGGGACGCGTCCGGCTCAGCTCAACCGGCCACCAAAGGCGGTGGGATCTGAGGCCGGGATAAAACCTGCCGGGCGCGAAACCGCAGGTGTCCGTCCAGCAGCTCGGGCGCGTAGGTGCGCCCGGCCTGGCTGCCTTGTGCGATAAGGGGCAGGTGAGACGTGCTCAATTTCATCGATCAAGGTCGATAGCCCATTATCGAAACTCGTAGACATTTTGGTTTCTCGGTGTCAAATCACACGGAAAACGTGCGAATCTACCACGAGATAACAAAAGTTCTACGAGAAAACCGGGAAGGGCCGACAGGATCGGCGAGCGGACCCGGACCGGCACACCGGGAGACCGACGCAGTGGCGGACCGAGCCAGATACCGGATCTAGGTCAGGTCGATCTCGTCGACCAGCCGGTGCCCCACCTGACCCAGGATGTCGAGCCACCCCAGCCGCTCCCGTGGGTGGGGGTCCGCCCCGTCCCAGTCCAGCTCATCCCGGCGGCCGCCCCCGGCTGCTCCGGGCACCTTCCACTTGCCCGATCCATCGCGGTCGCCGCCGGCGGCGACCCGCAAGGGATCGAGGGCGGCGTCGGCTCGCTCGGCCCAGCGACGGGCCTCGACGACCGCGGCTTCGATGGCCTGGGATGAAAGCACCAGGTCCCTGGCCTTGTCCCGAGCCGGCGCATCGAGGGCGCCCCCGAGCAGGGCGCGCAGGTCTTCCCCTATCCCGTCCTCGGCCAGGGCCCGGATGACCGGGAGGGTATAGGTGCCTTCGACCATGTCATGGCCCGCCGGCTTGCCGAGGTCGCGCTCCGAACTGGTGAGGTCACGAATGTCGTCGCAGATCTGGAAGGCCATGCCCAGCGAGGTTCCGTAGTCCGTGAGAGCGTCGATGGATGTCCGGGGCGCACCGGCGGTGATTCCCCCGATCCGGGCCGACGTGGAGAGCAACGAGGCCGTCTTGCCGGCGATCGAGGTGAAATACGCCTCTTCGGGGCGATTGGGGTCGAACGCATACCTGAGCTGGCCGACCTCGCCCTCGCAGAGCTGACCGATGGTCCGCGCCAGCAGCGCCGCCACCTCGGTGCCGAGGGAGGCCGCGATCTCCGACGCCCGGGCCAGCAGAAAGTCGCCGGTGAGAATGGCCACCACGTTTCCCCATCGGGCGTTGACGCTCTCGACGCCCCTGCGGTGCTGGGCTTCGTCCATAACGTCGTCGTGGTAGAGCGAACCCAGATGGACCAGTTCGACGGCGACGGCCCCCTGGATCACGTCCTCGGCCAGGGGACCCATGGTGGCGGCCCCGGGGTCGCTGGCCTGGGCGGCGGCCGCCACGAGCGCCGGGCGCAGCCGCTTGCCTCCTGCTCGCACGAGGTGACCGGCGACGTCGGACAGGAACGGATCCTCACCGGCCGTCGCCGCTGCGAGCGCGTGCTCGACGCGGGAAAGCGCCTGCTCCATCCCGGGAAGACGCAGCGCTTCGGCGACGTTCATCCAGGGCAGAGTAGGCGACCTCCGAGGTCAGTACGAACCCGAGCCCGTTTGGGCCAGCGATGTCCGTTCGAGCAGCCAGCCCGGTACGTACGAACGAACAAGCCTCAGGACGGTAAGCTAGGACAACGGAGGACCAGCATGTTCGAACGTTTCACTGACCGAGCCCGAAGAGTCCTGGTCTTGGCCCAGGAGGAAGCGCGACTGCTCAATCACAACTTCATCGGGACCGAGCACATCCTGCTCGGGCTCATCCATGAAGGTGAGGGGGTCGCAGCCAAAGCCCTCGAGTCGCTCGGGATCAGCCTGGAGGCGGTTCGGGAAAAGGTTGAGGAGACCATCGGCCCGGCCGGGTCGTCCACGACCGGTTCCCCACCGTTCACCCCGCGGGCCAAGAAGGTCCTCGAGTTGTCACTGCGCGAGGCCTTGCAGCTCGGGCACAACTACATAGGCACCGAGCACATGCTTCTCGGCTTGGTACGCGAGGGCGAGGGTGTGGCGGTGCAGGTGCTCGTGAGCCTTGGCGCCGACCTCTCCCGGGTGCGGCAGCAGGTCATTCAGCTCCTCTCCGGCTACCAATCGCCGGGCGGCAAGGA
The DNA here is from genome assembly GCA_963783945.1 of uncultured Actinomycetota bacterium. GTDB lineage: Bacteria > Actinomycetota > Acidimicrobiia > Acidimicrobiales > Palsa-688 > CAWAPS01. Next base: position 169,916 of record CAWAPS010000032.1, on the reverse strand, counting down.
GTCAGCAGCCGCCGGCGTGGGTCCGTCGGCCGGCCAGGAGGCCCCCAGCGGTTCGCCGGTGCTCGATCAGTTCGGCCGCAATCTGACCCAGCTCGCCCGCGAGCGCAAGCTGGATCCCGTCATCGGTCGCGAGCGCGAAATCGAGCGGGTCATGCAGGTCCTGTCCCGCCGGACCAAGAACAATCCGGTTCTGATCGGTGAGCCTGGCGTCGGCAAGACGGCCATCGTCGAGGGTCTGTCCCAGAAGATCGTGTCGGGTGACGTTCCCGAGACCATCAAGGGCAAGCAGCTGTACACCCTCGACCTTGGAGCCCTCGTTGCCGGGTCTCGCTACCGGGGCGACTTCGAGGAGCGCCTGAAGAAGGTCCTCAAGGAGATCCGGACCCGCGGCGACATCATCCTTTTCATCGATGAGCTGCACACCCTGGTTGGCGCCGGGGCGGCCGAGGGAGCAATCGACGCCGCCTCGATTCTCAAGCCCATGCTCGCCAGGGGAGAGCTGCAGACGATCGGGGCGACCACCCTCGACGAATACCGCAAGCACCTGGAGAAGGACGCTGCGCTCGAGCGGCGGTTCCAGCCGATCAAGGTCGAGCAGCCGTCGCTCCCACACACCATCGAGATCCTCAAGGGTCTGCGTGACCGCTACGAGGCCCACCACGGTGTGACCATCACCGACCAGGCTGTGGTTGCCGCCGCCAACCTGGCCGATCGGTATATCGCGGACCGGTACCTGCCGGACAAGGCCATCGACCTCATTGACGAGGCCGGAAGCCGGTTGCGGATCCGCCGCATGGCGACCCCCGCCGACTACAAGGCGATCGAAGACGAGATCGTCAAGGTGCGCCACGAGAAGGAAGTCGCGATCGAGAAGCAGAACTTCGAGCAGGCCAAGCGCTTCAGGGAAAGAGAAGAAGAGCTTCTGCAGCGCAAGGCGGCCAAAGAGCAGGAATGGCGGGCCGAGGGTGTCGACCTGTTTGACGTGGTCGACGAGGAGGTCATCGCCGAGGTGCTGGCCAACTGGACCGGAATACCGGTCTACAAGCTCACCGAGGAGGAGACGGCCAAGCTGCTCCGAATGGAAGACGAGCTGCACAAGCGGATCATCGGCCAGCAGGACGCCATCCGGGCCGTCTCCCAGGCCATCCGCCGCACCCGGGCCGGGCTCAAGGACCCGAAGCGCCCGAGCGGATCGTTCATCTTCCTGGGGCCGTCTGGTGTGGGCAAGACCGAGACGGCGAAAACGCTTGCGGAGTTCCTGTTCGGCGACGAGGACGCCCTGATCCAGCTCGACATGTCCGAGTACATGGAGAAGCACACGGTCAGCCGGCTCGTCGGCTCCCCTCCGGGCTACGTCGGGTATGAGGAGGGCGGCCAGCTCACCGAGTCGGTGCGCCGCAAGCCGTTCTCGGTCGTCCTGTTCGACGAGATCGAAAAGGCCCATCCGGATGTGTTCAATGCCCTGCTGCAAATTCTCGAGGACGGTCGCTTGACCGACTCGCAAGGGCGGACCGTGGACTTCAAGAACACGGTGATCATCATGACCTCCAATCTCGGCACCGCCGACCTGCGCAAGGCGTCCGTCGGCTTCGCCAAGTCCAGCGAGGCGGTCACCTACGAGAAGATGAAGGAAAAGGTTCACGACGCCCTGAAGCAGCACTTCCGGCCGGAGTTCCTCAACCGGATCGACGACGTCATCGTGTTCCACGAGCTGACCAAGGACGAGGTCACCGAGATCATCGACCTTATGGTCAAGCGGGTGCGCGACCAGCTGGAGGCTCAGGGCCTGGGCCTCGAGCTGACGCAGGCCGCGAAGTACTACGTGGTCGACAAGGGTTACGACTCGACGCTCGGGGCCCGACCCCTCCGCCGGGCCCTCCAGCGTTACGTCGAGGACCCGCTTTCGGAGAAGATCCTGTGGAAGGAGTTCCGGGCCGGCGAGACGATCATCGTCGACGTCGAGCAGGACGCCGAGGTCGGCGAGCCGGTGGTCGTGTTCCGGTCGGTCGAGGGGATCGAGCCGCCTCCGGTGGCGCTGGCGGGCGCCGGTAGCGGAGAGTAGATCGCTCCGGATTCGACCCCGGGAATCGCATTCCCGGACCATGGCCAAGACGACCGCCGCCCTTGTGGCGGCGGTCCTTGTGCTGAGCGGCTGTCAGGTCTCGACGTCGGTCACGCTTGACGCCAGCTCGGGCGGCAAGGGGGCGGTGATCGTCCGGGTCAGCCTGGACCACGGCGCGGTTGAGGCCGTCGGAGGTGCGGCCGCCCTGGCCACCGAGATCCGGACGGCCGACTTGAAGCAGGAAGGCTGGGTCGTGGCCGGGCCCGCACCGGGCCCGGGGTCGACCACTGTCATTACCGCCACCCACCCCTACACCAGCCCGGCCGAGGCCAGTGAATTGCTGGCCGACGTGGCGGGCAGCGGTCCGGCGGCCACCAGACCGTTGCGGATACAGCTCTCACAGCATCACGGCTTCTGGCACACCGACACGGTCGTGAAGGGGACCGTCGATCTGAGTTGCGGGCTGAAGTGCTTTGGTGACTCTGGGCTCCAGGCCGCGCTCGGCAGCTCAACCGGCGTCGACCCGGCTCCGCTCCTCGGACAGGCCGGGGAGACGCAGGCCCAGGCGTTCCCCTTCTCCTTTTCCACCCGCCTCCCCGGGAACGTGCGCAGTTCCAACGCGGCCCACGTGTCAGGCAGCGTGGCGACATGGACACCACAGCTCGGACAGACTCTGGCCGTGTCGGCCATGTCCTCCCGGTTGAACTGGGGGTCGGTACTCATTGTCGCTATTCCAGTCGCCGTCGTGGTGCTCGGCCTGCTGGCCCTGCTCGTCATATGGCTGCTGCGGAGGGGCGGCCGGGGACCGCGCCGAAAGCGGGGACTGCACGCCCAATCTCGCAACGGGGGTACCGCGGTAGTCGTCACACCCCACTCGTAATCTTCGGACCATGGCTCAGCTTCGGACCATCCACCGGTGTACCGGCTGCGGCTCGGGGTCGCCTCGTTGGGCGGGACGCTGCCCCGCTTGCGGGGAGTGGAACACCCTCGTCGAGGAGGCCGAGCGCACCCGGGGCCCCGGCTCGCCGGCTCGGGCCGGACCTGGGCGCCGGCGGGAGCACCTTGATGGGACCGGTGGGCTTGGTCACGCCCCTGCGGTAGCGGTCTGTGACGTGTCGGCGGAGTCGTCATCGCCCCGACCGACGGGCGTGGACGAGCTCGACCGGGTACTGGGCGGTGGTCTGGTACCCGGGTCGGCGACCCTGATCGGCGGCGAGCCGGGCATCGGGAAATCCACTCTCCTGCTGCAGGCTGCGGCCGAGCTGGCCGGCCGGGGCGCCAGATGCCTGATGATCACGGCGGAGGAATCACCCGCTCAGGTCAGGTTGAGGGCTGAGCGCCTCGGGGCGCTGGTGCCGGGCTTGTGGTTGATCGGGGAGACATCGATGCCGGGTATCTGGGCTGCTATGGACGAGGTCCACCCTGACGTGGTCGTGGTCGACTCGATCCAGACGGTGTGGGATCCGGAGCTGGATTCCCCGCCGGGCTCGATCGGTCAGGTTCGGGGTTGCGCCCAGGACCTGGTGGCGGCGGCCAAGACCGGGGGACCGGCCGTCGTGCTCGTGGGGCACGTCACCAAGGACGGTGCTCTGGCCGGCCCCCGGGTACTCGAGCATCTGGTTGACACCGTCCTGTCGTTCGAGGGGGAGCGCCACCACGCGCTCCGGCTGCTCCGGGCGGTGAAGCACCGGTTCGGACCCACCGGCGAGCTCGGACTGTTCGAGATGACAGGTGAGGGGCTGCTCGGCGTGGCCGATCCGGCCCACATGTTCCTCGCCGATCGGAGGCCGGGCTGCCCCGGGTCGGTCGTGTTCCCGGCCATGGAGGGCCGGCGGCCCCTGCTGGTGGAGATCCAGGCCCTGGTTTGCCCGAACCCGGTGCCGAACCCCCGCCGGTCAGTATCGGGCCTGGACGCCGGCCGGTTGTCGCTTCTGCTTGCCGTGCTCGAGCGGCGGGCCGGAGTCCCGCTTGCCCATCACGACGTGTATGTATCGGTCGCCGGCGGGGTCCGGATCAGCGACCCGGGCGTCGATCTGGCCGTCTGCGTGGCCCTGGCGTCCGCAGCCACGGACCGGGTGGCGGGCGACGACACGATCGTGCTCGGTGAGGTCGGGCTGGGTGGCGAGGTCAGACAGGTTGCTCACACCCCCCGGCGGCTCGCCGAGTCCGCCCGGCTCGGGTTCACCCGCGCCGTGGTGCCGGTTCTGTCGTCCCCGGCGGAAGGCGGGTTGACAGCCTTCCCGGTTTCGACCCTGTACGAGGCTCTCGATCGCCACCTGAGGCGTTCCGCCGCCCCTCCGCTGCGACTGCTCGGCGGGGCCGGGTGAGCCCGGCACGTACGATTTGCTCTGGCCCGGCCGGGCCTGCACCCGTTGCCGTCCTGTAGCATCGGCGTAGTGGAACGCCGTCGGGCCGCCATGATCGAGGCGCTCGGTGCCATTGCACCAGGGCGCCCGTTGCGAGACGGTCTGGACCGGATCCTGCAGGCCAACAAGGGAGCTCTGCTCGTCGTCGGGGACGGACCGGAAGTTCTATCCATTTGCTCCGGCGGCATCCTGCTCGACGCCGAGTTCAGCCCGCAGCGACTGGCCGAGCTGGCGAAGATGGACGGGGCCATAATCCTGGCCTCCGATGCCAGCCGCATCGCCCGGGCCAATGTGCATCTGGTGCCGAGCCCCAACGTGCCTACCGCCGAGACGGGGACCCGGCACCGCACCGCAGAGCGGGTCGCACGCAGCATCGAAGTGCCGGTCATCGCCGTCTCCGAGGATCTCGGCGTCATCACCATGTACCGGGGTGATTCGAAGCACGCCCTGGATCCGGTCGCCCGGCTGCTCGCCCGGGCCAATCAAGCCCTGCAGACTCTGGAGCGCTACCGGGTCCGGCTGGACAGCGTGACCAGCTCGCTTTCGGCGCTGGAGGTAGAGGATCTGGTGACGGTGCGCGACGTCGTCACCGTCCTGCAGAGGGCCGAGATGGTGAGACGCATCGCCGAGGAGATCGAGGGCTACATAGTCGAGCTCGGCACCGATGGCCGTCTGGTGCTGCTGCAGCTCGAGGAGCTGCTCGCCGGGGTCGAGGACGAGCGCCGTCATGTCGTGCGGGATTACCTGCCGGAGGACGACCGGACCCGGGCCGACGAGGCGGTCGCCGCTCTCGGCTCGCTCGACACCGAACGGGTTCTCGTGCCCCAACTCGTCTCCGAGATCCTGGGCATCGGCGAGGGTGGCGATCTCGACGCCGGTCTGCAACCGCGTGGCTACCGGCTGCTCAGCCGCATCCCCCGGGTCCCCGATTCGGCCATAGCTGCCATCGTGGCTCGCTTCGGCACCTTGCAGAAGGTCATGCGGGCCGAGCACGACGAGCTCGAGGCCATCGAGGAGCTCGACCCCGGAGTGACCAGGACGGTCAAGGACGGCCTCACCCGATTGGCGGAGTCCAGCATCCTCGATCGCTACACGTAGCCCGGACCCGTCCGGCCCCGCCGGGGCCGGGTGCCGTCACGGGGTTCACCGGGCTCACCGGGCCCGCTGGGCCAGCCGGTCGCGTTCGGTGATCCGGTAGCGGCGGTCGGCCTGCTCGATCCAGCCGAGGCGGATGAAAGCGGCGATCGCCTTGTTGACTCGCTCTCTGGATGCGCCCACCAACCCTGCGAGCTCCTCCTGGGTGATCGGCAGTTGGAATTCCTCTTGATCACCCGCCAGCTCGAGCAGCCGCTTGGCCGTCCGCCCGGTCACATCGAGCAGCACTGCATCCGCCAGCGCCGAATCGGTCACGCGCAGCCGCTCGGCGAGCATGGCCACCACGCTCCACAGGAGCGCAGGCTCCGCGTCGAGCGCCGCTTTCACGGTCGAATACGGGAACCGAAACACCACTGATCGCTCGAGCGCTCGCGCCGTTGCCGACCGGGTGCCGCCGTCGAAGAGGGGCATTTCGCCGAATACGTCCCCACTCTCCATGAGCGCCACCAGCGACTCGCGCCCGTCAATCGATCGCCTGGCGATGGCGATGCGGCCGCTCTCCACCACGAACAGCTCGTCGGCGGAGTCCGCCTCCTCGAACAGCACGAAGTTTCGTTCGCACTGGAAGGGGCGGCCGTCCGCGACCAGGCGCGCCAGTGTGCTCCGGTCGAACGCGGAGAACAGGTCTGAGCGAGCCAGCAGGTCGATGATATCCATGGGTCCTGGCAGGCTACCTGCCCGGCTACAAGCGTTCTTCCCGCTGCCGCCTGGGTGGCGCGAGCCCAACCTCTCGCTGCCAGGCTTCTCCGGATGGCTGGTACCCTGGGAAAGCCCCCGACGCACCTTTCAGCTCTGGAGAAGTATGACATTCGACGTAGGAGACAAGGTGGTTTATCCCCACCACGGCGCGGCGATCGTTGAGCGCCGGCAGGTCATGGAGGCGTTCGGGGAGAAGACGGAATACCTGGTCCTGCGGCTGGCTTGCGGAGATCTGACCCTGATGGTGCCTTCGGGTAACACCGAAGCGGTGGGCCTGCGGGAGGTGATCAGCGACGAGGAGGTCGAGGAGGTTTTCGCCGTGCTGCGCAAGAAGGACGTGCGCATGCCGACCAACTGGTCCCGCCGGTTCAAGAACCACCTGGAGAAGCTGAAGTCGGGCGACATCTACCAGGTGGCGGAGGTGGTGCGGAACCTCTCGATCCGGGACAAGGACAAGGGCCTGTCAACTGGTGAGAAGCGAATGTTGAGCCGGGCCCGCCAGATCCTGGTGTCGGAGCTGACTTTTGCCATAGGCGTCAGCGAGACCGAGGCGGAGCAGAAGCTCGACGAGGCCCTGCCTGGCGCGTGAGATCCTGGGCCGTCGTGCTAGCCGGCGGATCCGGGTCCCGCTTCGGACACCCCAAGCAGTTCGCTGAACTGGCCGGACGGCCGGTCGTCGACTGGTCCCTGTCCACGGCCCGCCAGGTGTGCGCCGGGGTGGTACTGGTGGTGCCGGCGGACCGCCTGATCGGGCCGGACCGGAACTGGGATGCCGACGCGGTTGTGGCGGGCGGGGTGACCCGCTCGGAATCGGTGCGAGCCGGATTGGCCGCCGTGCCCGCCCCGGCGGAAATCGTCGTGGTTCACGACGCGGCCCGCCCGCTGGCCGGGGCCGAACTGTGGCTGTCGGTCATCGAAGCGGTGGCGGACGGCGCCGACGCTGCCATACCGGCGGTAGCCGTGACCGACACCATCAAAGAGGTCACTCGGGACGGCGGCCTGCGCACCCTTGACCGCGCTCGCCTGGTCGCCGTGCAGACCCCGCAGGCCTTCCGGGCCGAGCTGCTCAGGCGGGTGCACGAACGGGGGGCCGAAGCGACCGACGACGCCGCGTTGGTGGAGGCGGCGGGGGGGCGGGTCGTGCTGGTTGACGGTCCCCCCCACAACCTGAAGATAACCTCCCCCCCGGACCTGGCTATGGCGGCTGCCCTATTGGAGGAACGGAAATGAACCCGAGGGTTGGATTGGGGTTCGACATCCATCCCTTCAGCGACGACCCCTCGCGGGCTCTGATCCTCGGCGGGATCGTCCTCGACGGGCCCGGCCTGGCCGGGCACAGCGACGCCGACGTCGTGTCGCACGCCATCGCCGACGCTCTCCTCGGGGCGGCGGGCCTCGGCGACATCGGGAGCCACTTCCCCGACACCGACCCGGCCTACGCCGGCATCGACAGCCTGGAGCTCCTCCGGCGGGTCGTGACCGAAGTGACCGCCGACTACGAGATCGGCAACGTCGATATCACGGTGGTGCTCGAGGCTCCGAAGCTGGCGCCTCACCGCGACGCCATGCAGGCCCGCCTGCGCCAAGTGGTCGGCGCCCCGGTGAGCGTTAAGGCCAAGAGAGCCGAGTCGCTCGGCGCCCTGGGTCGCCGGGAAGGGGTGGCCACTCTGGCCGTCGCCCTCCTGGTGCCCCGCTGAGCCGATGAGCCGCCCGCGTCAGGGCCGCCCCCGCCGGGGCCAGCCCGGCCGTCGCGTCCGCTCGGCCGCGGTCCCTCAACCGACCCGCCGGGCCACCCCCGCGGGCCGCGCCATCCCCGCGGACCGCATCTCCTCCCCGGGCCGCGTCTCCTCACTCGAGGGTCTTGGTGGGGAACAGGTCGAGGGCCGCCAAGCCGTGCGCGAATTGCTGCGAGCCGGCCGCCGGCGGGTCCACAGCGTGGTGGTGGCTGAGGGGGCCGAGGAGAGCGGTGCTCTGGCCGAGATCCTGGCCCTGGCAGCCGATACGAGGGTGGTGGTGAGGCGAACCGGTCGGGACCATATTGTTTCGCTAGCCGCCACCGACTCCCCCCAAGGTGTCGTGGCCCGAGCCGATCCCATCCCCGAGGTGTCGCTGGCCGATCTCACCCGGCGACCGGCGCAGGGAGGTGCCCCTTTCCTGGTCGTACTGGACGGGGTCACCGACCCCCACAACCTGGGAGCGGTCATGCGCAGTGCTCTTGGGGCCGGAGCCACGGGTGTGGTGATCCCGAGGCACCGAGGCGTCGGGCTGACTCCGGCCGCGGTCAAGGCAGCCGCCGGGGCCGTTGAGTACCTTCCGGTTGCCACAGTCCCCGGGATTCCCGCCGCGCTGTCGACCCTGTCCGATGCCGGGATCTGGACCATCGGCCTCGATGCCGAGTCGACCGCTTTCCTGTGGGACCTCGAGGTCGCTACCGAGCCCCTCGCGGTGGTGCTCGGTTCGGAAGGTCGGGGGGTCTCCCGGCTGGCCCTGCGCCGGTGCGACGTACGGGTCGGCATCCCTTTGCACGGACCCCTCGACTCGCTCAATGTGTCGGCCGCGGCCGCTCTCGCCTGCTTCGAGGTGGCCCGGCGCCGGGCCGGAAGGCCGAACCAGGCGACGTAGCATCATCGGGTGATGCCAAGGTGACCGACAGCGATCCCGTCGGGAGCGATCCCGCCGTGGGTGATCCCGCCCTGGCGGAAGAGGTGCGCCAACTGCGGTTCGTCCGTCCACCCGACGCGACCGACATCCTGCTCATCCGCCACGGCGAGTCGATACCGGCCAGCGCGGACGAACCATTCGTCCTCACCGACGGCCACGGCGATCCGGAGCTCGACCCTCGCGGGCGGTACCAGGCCGATCGTATCGGCGAGCGCTTGGGCGTTCCCGGCGGGCCACCGATCGAGGCCATCTATGTCACCACCCTGCGCCGCACCGTGGAGACGGCAATGCCCCTGGCCCGCCGACTCAGTCTGAAGCCTCAGGTCGAGGGGCGACTACGCGAGGTCTATCTCGGCGAGTGGGAGGGCGGGGCCTATCGCATCCGCATCCGGGAGAACCATCCGATCGCCCGTCGCATGATGGAGGAGGAACGTTGGGACGTGATCCCGGGGGCCGAGCCCGACGAGGAGTTTGCCCGGAGGGTGCGGGACGGTATCGAGGCCATCGCCTCTCGGCATCCGGATCAGACGGTGGCGGTGTTCACCCACGGGGGAGTGATCGGACGGGCCCTCGCCGAGGCCAGTGGATCGCGGCCTTTCGCCTTTCTCGGAGCTGACAACGGATCGATCAGCCAGCTGGTGGTGACCGACGGCCGCTGGGTGGTGCGCGGCTACAACGACACCAGCCACCTGGTCGGGGGTGGTTGAGGGACGCCGGCTCCTTGCCCGTTCAAACCGGTTCGCAGAATGGCCGGGGGCAAGCGACGCTTCGGGCCAGGATGGTTCGCCGCCTACGGCGCCAACCGGTTCACATCAGCCTTCCTCTGACATAGGACTTGGTGCCGGGGTTCGTCGGGGCGATTCGACCGCTCGACCAGCCGACCCCCTGGCGGATCACGGGGCAGACTCGATGGGACCGCCGATGTCTTGCCCGGGCCCCCGCTGTGCCAGGCTCGGGGGCCGTGGACCGACTCTTTTCAGGGCTGGGCCGGGCGGTCGTGCGGTTCCGTTTTCTCGTAGTCGGTGCCTGGATCGCGCTCATCGTCGTCTCGGCCATCACCCTCCCCTCGCTGGGCAGCGAGGTGAACTCCAACAACAGCCAGTTCCTACCTTCCAGCTCCCCGAGCGTCCGGGCCGCCGACCTGGCCGCGCCCATCCTCGGCAGCCCCACCTCGACCAGCCAGATCTACGTGGTCGCCGCCCGATCCGGCTCGATGCTGACGCCGGCGGACGAGGCGGCCCTCGCCCGGCTGGTGGGGGCCCTCCGGTCCGTTCCGCATGTGACGTCAGCGAGGCTGCTCAGCGTGTCCAAAGACGGGCAGGCGGCCCAGGTCCTCAACATCGCCGACGTCAACGTCACAGACGTGTCAGCCCAGACGAAGGTCGTCAATGACATCATCGCCACCTTCGACCACATCGGGGCCCCACCAGGTCTGGATGTGCACGTGGCCGGGAACGTGGCCACCAACGTGGCCAACAACACCAACTCGCAGAAGACGGGAAAGCAGATTCAGGCGCTTTCCATCCTGTTCATCGTCGTGCTGCTTCTCATCGTGTTCCGGGCGCTGCTCGCGCCGCTGGTCACTCTCATCCCGCCGGTGTTCGCCCTCGCCGTCTCGATGCGATTCATCGGCGGTCTCGGCGCCCACGGGCTCAAGGTCTCCCAGATCACCCAGCTCCTGCTCATCGTCTTGCTACTCGGGGCCGGAACCGACTACGGGCTGTTTCTGGTTTTTCGCGTCCGGGAGGAGATCCGGACCGGATTGGGGCCCCGTGAGGCGGTGGTGCGGGCCCTGGTCAGGGTGGGCGAATCGATCAGCGCTTCGGCCGGGACCGTGATCGTGGCCCTGCTGACCCTCTTGCTCGCCAGTTTCGGTCTGTACCGCGATCTGGGGATCCCACTCGCGGTCGGAGTAGCTGTGATGCTCATCGCCGGGCTCACTCTTCTGCCGGCCTTGCTTGCCATCTTCGGACGGGCGTTGTTCTGGCCGTCGGGGCTGAACCAGGGCGGGGAGCGGGAAGGCGCGTGGGGCCGGGTAGCGGCCCGTCTGGTGCGCCGGCCGCTGGTCACCCTGTGCTCGGGAGTCGCTCTCTTCGGCATCCTGGCCCTGGCCGCCCTGGGATACAGCTCCGGCGGATTCGGCGGATCCATCGCCGCGCCCGCCGGGAGCGACGCGGCCGCCGGCAATCAGCTGCTCGCCGAGCACTTCCCGGAGACCAGCGCCAACCCGGCGCTCCTCGTATTCCAGTACCCGGAGCCCCTTTGGGCCAACGCCGAACCCATCGCCACCGCGGAGTCCGCCCTGCAGGCCTCGGGTGACTTCAGCCGGCTATCGGGGCCGCTGAACCCCAACGGGACGGCGATAACTCCGAGCGAGCTGGTCCAGCTGCACCGCGAGCTCGGACCACCGGGCGCACTTCCCGCCGTGCCGTCCCCGTCGAGCTCCGTTGATCGCGACCTCTACGACGCTTACCGGGCGACGGCCGGCTACATCAGCGAGGACGGACGGACCGCCCAGTTCCAGGCCACGCTGACCGCCGGGGCCCAGTCGAGCACGGAAGCGCTTCAGTCCACGCCCCATATTCGTGCCGTGGTCAGCGACGCAGCCCAGCGTTCGGGCGCGGTCGACAGCGGGCTCGCGGGTCAGGCTGCTGCGCTCTACGACATTTCGAGCACGTCCACCAGCGATCTGTTGCGGATCGTACCGGTGGCCATCCTCGCCATCGCCGTGCTGCTCGCCCTGGTTCTGCGCAGTGCGATAGCCCCGTTGTACCTGATAGTGAGCGTCGCCCTCTCCTACTTGGCCGCCCTCGGCGTTTCGACCATCGTCTTCATAGACATCGGAGGTCAGGGTGGGCTCACTTTCATCCTGCCGTTCCTCATGTTCATCTTCCTGCTCGCGCTGGGCGAGGACTACAACATCCTGGTAATGACCAGGATCAGGGAGGAGGCCCACCGCCGGCCCCTTCGCGAGGCTGTCGTCCGGGCCGTCGGCCGGACCGGGCCGACCGTGACATCCGCCGGGCTGGTTCTCGCCGGATCCTTCGCCGTGCTGGCCTTCGCCGGTGGGCGCGGAGCGGGGGGAGTCAGGTGCGCGACATCGGCTTCGGGCTGGCGATCGGGATCCTGATGGACACGTTCCTCGTGCGCACCCTCATCGTGCCGTCGGTCGTGGCCCTCCTCGGCCGCTGGAACTGGTGGCCATCACAAATCGGAGAGCCGGAGGAGATCGTCGAAACGGAGGTGGCGGCCGACACCGCGACCTGACCGCCGCCCGTGCCGCCAGGCGAGGCGCGGGCCACGGATCAAGCGGCGGATGACAACCAGGCGAGCGGGACTCCGGCGGCCGGATACTTACGAAGGGGCCCCCGTCTGGCGTCCCCTACCACCCACAGCGCCGTCTGGCCGGGTCCAAAGGCGGTGGATGCGCAGAGGAAGCGGGTACCGGTCGTGGCCCACAGGCAATAGCCGAAACTGGCCCCCAGATCGGGCGCGGCCCGGGTGTAGGTGGGGCCGCCGATCCTCCAGACCGATAAGGCGGCCACGCCCCGGGCCATCGATGGGTACACGAGTGATGTACCGTCCGGTGACCACGCCGGCTGGCTGTACTCGAGCGGGCCGGCTCTGGCTGGTACCGCCCCGAGTACTCTTCCGGCCCGGTCGAGGACCACCATTCCCACCGTCCGGTTACCCACCGACGTCGGGTTCACCATCACGGCGACCCTGTCGCCTTGCCGGTCGGGGACCACCTCCAGGTTCACCGGTCCCGGTTCTTGGTGCAGGTCGGCCTCGAGCCGCGCCGATGTAGCCAGCAAAACGGCCGGCTCTCCGTAGTCGCGCAACTCGACGCGCCCATCGGCTTCCCCTGCGTACCCGCCGGGCGGAGGAGGCCCTCCGGGCTGGCTTTCGGCGGCGACCGTCGCGAACGCTCCGAGCCGTTGGGGGTCGCCGGCCACTTCGGCGGCATTTCCCAGCGCCATGGCTCCTCCGTCTGTCAGACCGACCACCTCGATGGTCTGGCGCGCCTGGGGACCCTCGGGCTCGAGCCCGACCAGCGCGGCGTCGTGGTCGCTGAAGCCGAACAGGGCCATGGACCCGATGACCGCCGCCACCCTGGTTGCAGCCAGCGTGTTGTGGTGAACTGCTATCAGCCGGCCGGTACTGGTCGCCAGAAAGCGGTTGTCCTGCGCCACTACCAGGCCTTGGTCCTGGAATACCCCGAACGGCGACAACCACATCTGTTGGGTTCCCTCGGGGTCGCTGGTGACCACGATCCCGTTGAAGTCGACCGACAGGACCCGGCCGGCCCCGCCCCCATGAGGCGTTCCCGATGCGACGCGGATGCCGACAACCGACGCCAGCACGGCGGCAGCCGCGACGGCGGTAGTCAGCCCAACCCTCCGGCCTCGCCGGCGGTCCGGGCGCCGGCGGTCCGGGCGCCGGGGACTCCCGCCTGACGCTCCCTCGCCGTCAGCCGGTCCGGGCCGCCCGGGGCTCACCCGGACGGTATCCGGGTCAACGCACTCGGCGTCATCAGTACTACGGCGGCACCCTGGGCAGCGGGCGGCGAACTCCGAGACCTCGGCTCCGCAGCCCGCGCACTTCAGTTGCACGAAACGAAACTATTCAAGCTGGAGTGTTATCTGGTCACATCCCGGACGGCCCATCGGATCGCTGGGCCGCGGACCGTCACGGTTTCGGCTTCCTGCCGCCGGGAGGCGGTCTAGGCCGGCGACCCCTCACCGGTCAGCACCGGTGCGGCGGCCGCCAGGCGCCGTACACCGAGATCCAGATCCGCCTCCGTCGCCGCCGCGGAGAAAGTGATGCGAACATGAGGCGCCGACGGTTCGGCCGGAAAGAACGGACGTCCCGCCAGGATCAGCACACCGGCGCGCCGGGCGGCGAGAGCGACCTCGGTCTCATCGAGAGCCGGCGGGAGCCGAACCCATAGGTGCATGCCTCCATTGGGCCGGGAGAAGCTGACCAAAGGCGCGTGCGTCAGCAGAGCGCGAGCGAGAACCTGGCTGCGTTGGTCAAGCGCTCTGGCGAGATCGCGGAGGTGGCGTTCCCAAACGGGGCGGCTGACCAGCTCGAGCGCGGCTTCCTGAATCGGGCGGGGCACGAACATGTCATCCACCACCCGGGTGTCCTGCAGGCGGCGGGCCACCGGGCCGCGTGCGATCAGGGCCCCGACCCGGAGGCTCGGAGAAGCCACCTTGGTGAGCGAGGTGATGTAGACGACTCTGCCGGCGTCGTCGTCGGCGAGAAGGGGCGGGGGGGGCCGCTCCCCGTGCGACAACCATCGGGCGAAGTCGTCCTCGATCACGAACGCCCGGGCGGCGGCCGCGGAACCGAGCACTGCTGCCCGCCGGGCCCCGGCCAGCACCGTCCCGCTCGGGTTGCGGTACGTCGGCTGGCAGTAGAAGGCCTGGGCGCCCGTCCGGTGGAAGGCCTCGCCCAGCAATTCCGGTATGACACCTTGGTCGTCGGTAGGGACAGGGACCGGGCGTATCCCAGCCGCCCGGGCCACCGCCAGGGCTCCGGGGTAGGTAGGGGACTCCACCAGCAGTGGCGCCCCGGATGGCACGAGGGCGCGAAAGCAAGCCGAAATCGCGCCTTGGCCCCCTCCCGTGATCAGCACGTCCCGGGCGTCGATGCCCGGACCGGCGGTCTGAGCGAACCACGATCTCAAAGCGTGGATCCCGGCTGTGGGCGGGCGCTCCCAGGCATCAGGTCGCTGGATGGCGCGGTTCATAGCCGCGCTCAACGCCCGGACCGGTACGAGCGACGAGTGCAGGTAGCCGGTGGCAAGTGAGACCAGGCTGTCGTCGTGAGGCGGGTCGATGAGCGGCGACAGTCCCTCGACGCTGATCGACCGCTCCGCGAGAGTCGCCGTCTGCCATGAGTAGTCGACGGGATCGCGCTTGCTCGGCGCCAGGGCGACGAACGTTCCGATCCCGGGCCGGCTGTCCACCAGCCCTTCGGCTCCGAGGACGGCGAGGGCGCGGGAGACAGTCACGGGACTCACGTGATGTTTGTCCACCAGCCACCGGGTGGACGGGAGGCGATCGCCGGGACGCCTCCGGGCGATTTCCTGGCGCAACCACCCGACCAGAGCGGCCGCAGTAGTGCTATCGTAATTCATGAGGTACAAGAGTAGCGATATCGTCCGCAACGGAGTAGCGGTTAGAGTGGGCATTGCTCTGGCCGGATCTTTAACCCGGCTGGCGGAGAGGGTTGCCACCGTCACCGTGCGAGGCTGGCGGGACGCGGTCTATCTACAGGAGCGACTGCTTGATGCCGAGCGCCCCGGGGAGACCGAGGGTACCCTCCGCTGGCAACGCCAACTCGGGAGTCACCGGCTGGTCGGTTCTTACCTTCCCGGGACCGGCGACGGATTCCCGGCCGGCGACGGCGTCCCCTGAACGTGCACCCGTACATTGCGCAATCGATCGCCGCCGGGAGATCAGCAGAGGACCTCCGGAGGGCGAGCACTCAACTCCACCGGGCGGGCATCCGATACCGAGAGGGCGATGGAGAAGGGTTGGGCAATGAGAGGACCCGAGGGGGCCCCGTGACCGGATCATCCTGGATGGGCCGGCTTTTCCGCCGCCACCCCCGCCCCGGCCGCGACGGTTCGGCGGGCGGGCAGCCGGCTCGGGGCGGGACCGGGTGCCATGACTGCCTTCTGCTCGACGACCTCACGCAACTCGGAGCCCGTCTGAGCATCAAGGACCGACTCGACCGGACGATGGCCGACACGCCCGGCGGAGAGCCCTGCCCGGCACTGCTCGTAATCGACATCGACCGATTCAAATCGGTCAACGAAACGTTCGGGACTTCCGCCGGCGACGAGGTGCTACGAGCGACGGCTCGTCGTCTCGTGAGCGTGGTCACGCCCGGTGGGTCGGCATTTCGGACCGGCGGCGATGAATTCATGGTTGTGCTGGACGACACGACAGCCGATGCCGCCGTATCGACGGCACAACGGGTGCTTTGTGCCACAGGTGATCCCGTGGCGACAGAGGGGGGATCGATTGGCGTTTCGGCATCTGTCGCTGTGGTCATGCTGGGTGAGCGCCACCGGCCAGACGCAGTCCTGCGCCACGCCGACCTCACCATGTACCGGGCCAAGGTGATGGGTGGGGGCCGCGTCGACATGTACAGCAGCTCTCTCGACGACTGGGCCCATGCTCGCCGATACGACCTCGACAGCCTGGCCAGCGAGGTGGAGGAGCTGCGACTCGAAAACCAGCGGCTGAGCGAAGCCGTCATGATCGACGCCCAAACCGGCCTTCCCAACGGGATGGCATTTGATGCCGACCACCTTCAGCTGCACGCCCGGCGCAGCCGTTCGGGCGAGCGGTACGCCCTGTTGCTCGCTGACATCGATCACTTTCACGACTACAACGAGCGTTTTCGTCGCTCCGGTGGTCAGCGGGTTCTCCGAGCCGTGGCCCAGACGATTAGAGGCAACGTGAGGCAGGGCGACCGCGCCTACTGCTACGGCGACGAGCAATTTGCCGTCCTGCTCCCGGGCGCGGACCTCCGGGAAGCGGTGGTGGCGGCCGAACGGATCCGGGCGAGGATCGAGCAGCTTGCCATCGAGCATCCTGGCAACCCGGGCGGGGTCCTCACCGTCACGGTCGGTGTACTCCAAGCGGGCTTTCGTCACCCGGGCACCAAGGAGGTCGTGACCGAAGTCAACTCATTGCTGCTCGAGGGCAAGCACGCGGGGCGAAACCGGATCGTCTGGCCCCACTGAGCCGTACGGCTTCCGAACCAGGGTGAGCTCGCTGGTAGCATCGCCGCCATCCATACCAGCCAGCTCGGGCCTGCCGGCCTGGCCTCGCAGGATTCCACGGAGATGACGGAGGTTGGTCATGGCAGAGAGCGCGGAGTTCGCGATCGGAGCTGAAGCCAGCTGTACCGACGGCGTGTGCGGCGAGGTCACCCAAGTAGTGGTCGACCCGGTTGCCCGGTCCGTGACCCACCTCGTAGTCGAACCCACGCATCGGCACGGACTGGGTCGGCTCGTTCCTCTGGATCTGGTCGAGCCCGGAGCGGACAGCCGAACCATTCGACTGCGATGCTCCCTGACCGACTTCGAACAACTCGGTCACGCCGAGGAAACCAGGTTCCTTCCAGGTGTCGAGGGCTACGACAACTATGCACGAGGCGAGGTGCTCTCCTGGCCCTACTACGGAGGGAATGGCACCCAACCTGTCACCTACGACACTCTGCCATTGGGTGAGGTGGCCGTGCAGCGGGGCGAGCAGGTCCATGCCAGCGACGGCAACATAGGCCAAGTCAAGGGGCTCGTTGTCGATCCGGGAACCCGCCACGTAACCCATGTGCTTCTACAAGAGGGGCACCTCTGGGGCCGCAAAGACGTGGCCATTCCGATCGGAGCGGTGACGAGTGTCGAGGACGGCATCCGCCTCAACATGACCAGACAAGAGGTGGAGCACCTTCCGCCCGTCGATGTGGATCACACCATCGGGTAATTGCCCGAAAAGTGTACGGCCAGCCAACTGGACTCCGGACGGTCTCGAGTCCCGTTTTCCGGGCAGTCCGTATTTTGACTGTTTGGTTGATCCATACCCGCTGATCCGCGGCAAGCGTCTATCGTCTGGCGCACGCTCTCTGAAATCGCCAAAGGAAATGGAGATCTGACATGACTGACCCGCGTGTTCCCGGGCTCCGAGGGCGTCTCCCCGTGAAGCCACCAGGTCAGCGGTTCAACATCCAGTACCTCGCGAGCTACTTGAAGGCGCCACTGCCCCCGCCCTCGTATCCGGTCGATGTCTCTGGCGGAATCACTGATTGGCAGATGCTCGGCAACGGCCCCGATCCGACTCTGCACGTCAATGGCGGCCAGCCCGTCGGGGACTGCACGTTTGCCGGCCGTCAACACCTTCGTATGGCCAAGGCGGCCTGCGGCGGGGAGACCGAGACCTGGGAGACGACGGATCAACTGGTCACCGAGTACCTGACCTACGACCACGGCCAGGACAACGGGGCGAATATCGCCGACCTGCTCCTGTCTTGGTTCAACGCGGGAACGATCAAGGCCTTCGCCCCGGTTGACCACGCGGACCAAGCTGCGTGCGACGCCGCGATGGCGGCATTCCATGGCCTGTATGTCGGCGTCAACCTCACCGACGACGCCGACGATCTATTTGGTAAAGGTCAGCCTTGGACGGTGGCGAATGGCGAGAAGCCCGACCCGAATGACGGGCACTGCATCGTCAAGGTGAAGTCCGATGGTCAACAGACCGACACCTGGGTGACCTGGGGGGCGCTGCAGCAGTCGACCGAGCAATGGACCGCCGCCTGTCTCGACGAGGCCTGGGCCATCGTTACCACCGAGGATGAGGCGGCCCAACTGGACATGCCCGCCCTGCTCGCCGCTATCACCGCCCTGGGCGGAAAGGGAGGCGGCTGACCGGCTCTGGCGTCCCCCCGCCGGGGCGGGGTGGGGCTGACAATTGCGACACAATGCAGGAATGAACGCCTTAGATGGGCAGATCAGACGGATCGAAGAATCGGATGTTCCCGCTGTCGTCGGGCTGGTTCACCAGCTGGCCGAATATGAGCGGGCCGCCGACGAGTGCGCTCTGAGCGCGGCCCAGCTCCAATCCGCCTTGTACGAGGGAACGCCGGCGCTGTTCGGTCATGTGGCCGTCGTCGAGGGCGAAGTGGTCGGCTGCGCCCTGTGGTTTCGCAACTTCTCTACGTGGCGTGGAGTGCATGGGATCTATCTGGAGGACCTATTCGTGCAGCCAGCGCATCGGGGCAAAGGCTTGGGCCGGGCCCTCCTGGTGGAGCTGGCCCGGGAGTGCGCCAGGCGAGGCTATGCCCGGCTGGAATGGGCGGTGCTGGACTGGAACGCCCCGTCCATCCGCTTCTACCGCTCGATCGGGGCCCAAGCCCAGGACGAATGGTCCATCTTCCGCCTCGCCGGGCCGGCGCTGGCGGCCCTGGTGAAGACGACGTGAACGACGTGGTCACGTCCTCATGATCGACAGCTCTGGCGGTCTGGAAAGGGTCTGGAAAATGACGCAGTACCGCTCGGTTGTGGCGATCAGCTTCTCCAGCTCCCCGGGCTCGGCGGGGGAGTCCAGATCGAACTGGAGCCGAATCGCTCGGAACCCGACGGGAGCGTCGCGGTCCACTCCCAGCGTGCCCCGGAAGTCGAGATCACCTTCGGCCCGGACCTTGCCCCCGACCGTAATGCCCCGGGAGGTCGCTACCGACCGCAGGGTGACTCCGGCGCAGGCGACTAAAGCCTGTAGCAGCATGTCTCCCGAGCATGCGAAGGTCCCGTCGCCGCCGGTGGCGGGATGGAGCCCCGCCTCGACGAGCGCCTGCCCGGTCTGCACCGAGCAGGCGACGTCGGTGTCAGCCAGCGATCCCTCGGCTCGCAAGGTGAATATGGCGGAACGGGGATCGCTCCGGTACTGATCCTTCAGCGGTGATTGCACCCGGCGCAGCTCGTCAGCGTCCATCTCGACCTTTCATCTCCGAATAGTTGTCTGCGCCGACGAGGCTAGGACTCCGAGCCGAGGCTGCTAGCCCTACCAGCGTGGTTCGTCGCCGAGGACTCCGAGTGCGGTCTTGCCTACGATCTCGTGGGCCAGCGCGCTATTGGCGGGGTGAAAGCCGCCACATCGAACGTCCCGATACAGGCGCTCGAGCTCGTTGGATTTGAACATCCCCGTCCCGCCCGAGACGTCCATGGCCATGTCGACGATTCGCTTGGCCCCCTCGACGGCCCGGAACTTGGCTCCGACCAGCTTGGCCGGCCAGAGCATTCCGTGATCGACCCCCGCCGACCAGTCCGAGGCGATACGTTCGACGTGGGCCGTGATGGTCTCGAGCTCCATAACCATCTCCGCGATGGTGTGCTGGATCATCGGATGGTAGGCAAGTGCCCGGCCGCCGAGCCCGATGGACGTGCGCTTTTTGGCCCCGGCTACGGCCAGCTCGAGGGCTCGCTCCGCCAGCCCGAGGTACATGCTGGCGAATGTAGGCTCGGCCCAGGCAAAGATGCCGAGCACGAATTGGTCCGTGCCGGCCAGGCCGGCGGGCACGACCCGGGCGACATAACGGTCCGGAATTACCGCTCCGTCGATGACCGTATCGTCACTTCGGGTGGCTCGCATTCCCAGGGTGTCCCAGGTCTCGACCACGTGCCAATCCGGAGTGTTCCGGGGCAGAAAGGCGTGCACCACTTTGGGGTTTGCCGGGTCGCTCGTGTCCATGGCGTGTACACCGAGGCGCGTCCACACCGGCGTCAACGATCCGAAGATCTTGTGGGCCTGAATCTTGTAGCCACCGTCCACCCTTTCGGCCCGGGAGGTGGAGAGCAGGACGGGAAAGTCGTTGCCCGCCTCGCCATGACCGGCCGCAAACACTTCTCCGGCCACCGCTTCTTCCAGGATCCAGCTGAGGCTCTTGTCCCCGCTGCGCCACAAATCGGCAGCGACGCCGGTCCAATAGATGTGCATGTTTAGGGCCAGGGCGGTGGCAGGGGAGCGTCGGGCCAGGCGCCGCTCCTCCTGGCAGACCTCGGACAGGGTCATGCCCAGGCCGCCTAGCTCCGTGGGAACTGCCAGCAAGAGGTACCCCGTGTCGCGGAGCTCCTCGAAGTCCTCGGTGAAGAACCGGTTTTCCCGGTCGTATCCCGCGGTCCTCGCGGCGCAGTGGTCGAGAGTGTCTTGAGTCAGAACTGCCATTTCGTCCCTCCAGTTCGGTGCGACGTTCACCATACGGAGCGAGGGTCCGGGTCTCCTCCGGGCTGATACGGATTCCAGTACGGATTCCCGGTGCCAGGCGAGGCCGGTCGTTGCGGTTACTGGGGGGTCCTTCCGAGACGTTGCTCAGATTCCGATCTCGTCCGCCCTCCTGACCAGGTCGAGCTTGGACGTCACGCCGAGCTTGCGGTAGACGTTGGCCAGGTGGGTCTCCACCGTGCGCTCTCCAATGAACAGCCGCGCCGCGATCTCCCGCGCCAGGAGGCCCTCGACGGCCAGCCGGGCTACCTCTCGCTCGCGGCTGCTCAGAGCCGCGGGACCGATCAGGTAGGCTCGTTTGCGCCGACCTCGCGAGCCCAGGCCGGCGAGGACGGACAGCGCCTCCTGCCGCCTTACCACGGCTCCGCACTCGTCGAATCCGGCTATGGCCTCTTCGAGAGCCCAAACCGCCTGGGTGCGATCAATTCGAGCCGCCGCCGAACCGAGCAGCGCCAGGGCCCGTCCTTCGAACAAGCGCCAGCCCGCCTGGTGGAACCTGGATGCGGCATGTTCCAGGGCGACGGACGCCCGGTCCGGCTCCCCCGAGGCGGCCGATGCCGCGCCCGCCACAAACGAGCGGAGCGCCTCGTGCGGGGCGCCGGCCGGAGCCCACGGGTCGGCTGTGAGGAGGTCCTGGGCTCGTTTGGCGGCTGTGTCTTCCCGGGCGTACACCGCGGATTCAGAGAGATCCGCCAGCATCCACCGGCCCCACGACCAGTAGTTGTTGGCGATGGCGTCCTCTGCGACCTTCGCCATCGCATCCAGGGTCGAACGTCGGTCGGTTGACAGCCCCGCTGCCACTGAGCGTGACCAATCGGCCAGCCGGCTGAGGATCCAGTAGCTCTTCCCCCGGAACGCCCCATCCAGGGTGGCCTGAAGGTCCGCCGCTTCGTCGGCCCGCCCCATTTCGGCCAGCGCCATGACCGCCATGCCAATTCCGAAAGCCCGCCGGGTACTTATTGCCCCGTCCCAGGCCATCTGATCCAGAGCCGCGGCCACCGCCGCCCGTAGGTCCCCGGATTCCCAGGCCAGTTGGGCGGTGAAATCGAGTATGAGCGTGTCGCGGTAAGCGGGATTGAGGGTCCTGGCCATTTCCAGTTCCGCCATGGCCCGACGATCGCCGAGCAGGTGCTGAACTGACGCTCTCATGCCGTGCAGGTACGATCGCCGGTACACCTTGTCGCACCGCTCGGCCAACGCGATCCCTTGGTCGATGGTGTCTACCGCCTCCTGGTACCTCCCACCGAGAGTGAGAGCCCAGGCGAGAGAACATGTTGCCTGCAGGCTGAGAAAGTCGTTGCCCGACGCCGAGGCGTCCCGCAAGACCTCTCGAGCCGCCGTTTCGTGGCCCGACGCGTTGTCGGCCATCCCGAGGTAGTAGCTGAGCTCGTTCGTGGCGAGCAACCGGGCGTCGTTGTCACCCGCTTCCCCGAAAAGGTCGCGGGCCGACTCGAGCAACTCCCGGCCCTGCTCCAGTTCGCACATGCCCCAGGCCAGAAGGCTGCCCAGGCTGAACTTGACAGCCGCCCGGCGAGAGACGTCGCCTGCGCGCTCGAGCACCTGGTCGGCTCGCTGCATGGCCCTGACTCCAACGTCGGCCCTGGCGTCGGCCCGATGATCCACCACCCATTCGGGCGTCAAGGGCATCACGTCGACCACCCTGCGCCAACGCCGGTCTCCTGCCGGGATCATGAAAAGCAGCGCCTCGAGAAGGGCCAGAGCCTCCCGGTGGTGCTCCCCCGCGCCGGCTCGGCGCAGCGCCTCGCAGAGCATTTCGATGGCCTCGTCATCTCCGGGATCGGCAGCTTGCACGACATGGCTGGCTGCCGCCCCGTGCCTTCCCGCCTCGACCAGGACGCGCGCGGCATGACGGTGCAGGGCCCGCCGGCGAGCCCCTCCGATCTGGCCGTAAATGGCTTCCTGGATCAACGGGTGGACGATCTCGTAGAGCAACTCGCGGCCCTCTTCGATCTCGGCCACCAGCCTCCATCGCTGCAGGCGTTCGAGGGTCGGCGCCATGTCCTCCAGGGACTGGCCGGTGAGCCCGAGCAAGTAGCTGAGCTCGGCCCGGCAACCGAGAACGGTGAGCAGCTCGAGGGTGGCCCGGGCCCCGCCGTCAAGATTGCGTAACCGGGCCTGAACCCGTTCGGCCAGGTCCTCGGGCAACGACCGCAGCGAGGGATGGCCCAAATCCGCCCCCTCCTCCACAAGGGCTCTGACCAAACCTATGACGAAGAGGGGAGTGCCCTCCGACCGCTCGACCAACCAGTCGACCAGGCCGTCCCCCGCCGGCGCTTGCAGCAGCTCGGCCGCCAGGTCCTTCACATCCCCCGGGGTGAGGGCGTCTACGCGGACCCGGGTAAGTAGCCCTTCCTGCTCGAGGGCCCGTACCACGTCTCCAGCCACCGCGTGCTCGCGAAGCTCGCTTGGCCGGGCGGCGAGGAGGACAAGCATTCTTGAATCGGTCAGGTTTCGGCTGAGGTAGTTGAGCGCTTCCCATGACGACCCGTCGCCCAGATGGATGTCGTCGAGGGTGACGACGACGGTCGAGCGTTCGGTGAGGCGCTGAAGCAAAGCGGCGAGGGCGCCGAGCAGGCGGATGCGGGGACGCTCGCCGTCGGGCCGGGCTCTGGCCGCGGCACAGACGGACGGCAGCAATGAGGCCAGGTCTTCGACGTGACCGCCACAGAGATCCAGCAGGTCCTCGTCGCTGATGGTCCTTAGATACCGCTCCAGGGCCTCCACCCACAGCCCGAGCGAGGCGGTGGCGCCCAGTGGGTAGGCACGGGCGGAAAGCGGGATTACCCGGTCGCGATGCCGGGCGACCAGGTCGGCGGCCAATCTGGTTTTCCCTACCCCGGCGTCGCCGACGAGCAGGACGACCCGCAGGCGACCACCGGCCGCCTGGTCGATCTCGGTATTGAGCCGCCCGACCTGGTCGCGGCGGCCGACCAAGGGGACCAGGTCGGGTGTGGTGTCGGTCGGATTTAGGACCGGCTGGCGCCGCTGCTGCATCTTTGCCACCTCAACTGCATTTGGCGTGGCGGTGGTGTGCCATCGGGCGGCACGGCCACCCTACGCCCTGGCGATGCCCCATCTGTTTGAATGATGTTTACTTAGCGTAATAAAAGTGCACCGCGTAGCGTGCACTTGCTACAGCACCACGAAAATACTACGAATGGCTGCGGCGCGGGCCTCTCCCTGAATATTCGGTCGTTGCGACGGCCTGTATGGGCCCGCCGGCCAGGCTCAGCCGCCGACCGCCTCCGCCTCGATCTCGACCTTCCAGCGGGGATCGAGCAGCCCGGCTACCACGACCATGGTCGCCGCGGGCCGAGCCCGAGCCATGAGCTCTCCGTGCACCCGCCCGACCGCTTCGGCGTCGTCCGCAGAGATCAAGAACATGCGGGTGCGGACCACATCGTCGAGGGTGGCGCCGGCGTCGGCGAGAGCGACGCCGATGATCTCGAAGCAGCGCCGGGCCTGTTCGCCGGCGTCGGGTGGGCAGGTTCCGTCGGGCCAGATGGGGGCCGTTCCCGATACCAGCACCCGTTCGCCCACTTTGACGGCGCGGCTGAAACCGATGGTTGCTTCGAAGGGCGAGCTCGACGATGCCCGCCGCCGCTCCCTCATCAGATATTTCGGGTCCTTGCCCTCGGCGGCGTGCTCATCCTCAGACTCTTCTCCAACGACTCAACGGTCACCATCACCGAGGACGGGCCCGGCGCTTTCGGCAATAGGTGGAGCCTAATCGTCGCCCGGGTTTCGGCTGCTGCTGCAGCGGGGGTTTGGACGCTGACCCGACCGCTCATGGATGCCAGCGCAGCTCTGGATGCCGCTCCGACCCCCCGCCGGAGGCTCCGCTAGCATCAACTTTGTTATACGACTTGCTGCGTACCGCTTGTATTGTACAAGTGTATAGTCCAGGGGGATTCGTATGAGCCGTTTGGGGGTCCGAGCCGGCCCGCTCGCCATGAGAAAGAGGTATGTTCCGTGACCGATTTGTTGGAGCCGGAGGCTCCGGTCTCGTCAGGGTCGTTGTTCCCGATCGAGGATTCCTGCTGGATCCCGAAACAACGGTATCTGGACCGCCAGTTCTTCGACGCCGAGCGGGACCGGCTGTGGCCGCGCGTGTGGCAGATGGCGTGCCGGCTCGAGGAGATCCCCGCGGTGGGCGACTACGTGGAGTACAAGATCTCTGACCTGTCGGTGCTGGTGGTGCGGCACGGGCCGGGAGCCGCAGACATCAAGGCGTATCACAATGTGTGCCCGCATCGGGCCACCCAGCTGGCGGTGGGGTCGGGGACGTTCCGGGGTCGTCAGATCGTGTGCCCGTTCCACGGCTGGCGCTGGAACATCGACGGGACGTCGTCGTTGGTGTATGGGGCGGAGAGTTTCCGGCCGTCGTGTGTGACCGACAGCGAGCTGGCCCTGCACGAGTGCCTGGTCGACACCTGGGGCGGGGCGGTGTTCATCAACCTGGACCGCGACGCCCGGCCGCTTCGGGAGCAGCTCGCCCCCGTGGCCGACCTGCTCGATCCGCTGCTCATCGGGGACATGAAGGTCCGTTGGTGGAAGGCGTGCGGTTGCAGGCCAACTGGAAGATGGCCCAGGAGGCCTTCCTCGAAGGCTGGCACGTCATGCAGACCCACCCCCAGCTTGCCTTCGACAGCGATCCGGCGCGGTACCCGAGCGATTTGATCGACTACTTCCAGCTCGCCAGCGGGAACTCGTATTTCCAGGGAAAGCCCGGGCACATGGCTGGGATCGACCCAGACGACATCGTGCGCTCAACCGTCGACGGTATGCGGGTCCTCGGGGACACTCTCGAGTCCTACCCGCTCCCTCGTGACCTTTACATCGCCGAAGGGTTGCGGGAGACCACGACGGACATCGGAGAATTCCAGCAGCAGTTCATGACCCGGCTCTACGAATACTACGCCGGGGCCGGCATGCCGCTGCCGCAGCTCGAGCCGGAGGGCTTCCTGCATTGGGGCGGCGTGTTCTTCATGTTCCCCAACTACTTCATTCTGCCCATGTTCGGGGAGGCCCAGATCTACCGGAGCCGCCCGGATGGCAATGATCCCGAGGCCACCATTTTCGAACTCTGGGCCGTCACCCTCAAGCCGCCTCACGAGAGTGTCCCCCGGGCCCAGTTCGACGGGGTCTTCGACAAAGAGGACAATCACGCCTGGCCCCTCGTTCCTCGCCAGGACTTCAGCAACATCGAGCGCCAGCAGCGGGGACTGCATTCGCCGGCGATAAAGGCGCTTCGTCTCTCGGAGGGGTACGAGCAGAACATCACGAACATGCATCGAGAGGTGGACAGGTACCTGGCCGGCTGAGCCGATCGGACCCCTCGGCATCGAGGGGATCATCCACCAGTGAAATGTTCTCGAACGGGGCGCCCTCCAGGGGGCGCCCCGTTCATCGTGCTGACGGGCATGCTTAGGGACGTCCGTCTGGGCCATCTAAAGGCCTTGACAATCAAAAGTTCGTCTTCCTAACGTTTGGTGCGTGGGGTCTGCACTTAAACGGGGTCGCAGAGTTGCCTGCGGCACACGACCGTGCTTCTCAGGGTCGTTCGCCGCCCCCTATGCCGCGAACCTTTTGACGGCCGGACGCGGGGCCCGGAATGACCGAAGGTGCCAGCTCTGTGTCCGCGGATAGCGTCGCCGGACCGGCGCAGGTGCGGCCTGACGGGCGGGTCCCGCGCGAGGTGTGGAGGATCGCCATCGTCGTGATCCTGGGCGGGCTGATGTCCGCGCTGGACACCACGATCGTGAACATCGCTCTCGACTCGTTGTCGCATGATCTGCACACGAAACTGGACGATGTCCAGTGGGTGGTGACGTCGTACCTGCTGGCGCTGGCGGCGGTGATCCCTGTCACCGCCTGGGCGGCCCGCCGGGTCGGAGCCAAGCGTCTTTACCTCGTGTCGATCGCGGTGTTCACGCTGGGTTCGGCGCTGTGCGGTATGGCCACCTCCACTGGAGAACTCGTGGCATTCCGGGTGATCCAGGGCGTCGGTGGCGGGATGATCATGCCGGTGGGCCAGATGATCGTGGTCCGGGCCGCCGGGTCGCGCAGCCTGGCCCGGGTGATGGGCGCGGTCAGCGTGCCCATCGTCCTCGCACCGGTGCTCGGCCCGACCGTCGGCGGGTTCTTGCTGGACAGCGCCGGCTGGCGATGGATCTTCTACGTCAACGTTCCGATCGGGATAGTGGCCGTGTTCGCCGGCTTGCGCCGGCTGCCGTCCGAACCGCCCGAGGACGCCGGTCCGTTCGACCTGCTCGGCCTGGGATTGGCGGCCGGGGGTCTCGTGGCCTTGACCTACGGGCTGGCGGAGGTGGGATCCTCGGGCGGCAACGCCGGTGCCCGAGCGGCGTTTGCTCTCGCCATTGGAGTCGTGCTGTTGGTGGTGTTCGTCCTGCGAGCGCTGCGCATGGAACAGCCCCTGCTCGACGTTCGGCTGTACCTCAACAAGGCGTACAGCGCGGCCTCCGTCGCCATGTTTTTCTTCGGGGCGGCGCTCTACGGCGGCATGATTCTGCTTCCGCTGTACTACCAGACCGTCCGTCACGAGTCCGCTGTGTACACCGGCATGCTCGTGGCCCCCCGCGGAGTTGGCGCGGCCATTGGCACGTGGGTGTCGAGCCACGCTACCGACCGGTTGGGGGCGGGGGTCACCTCGGCGATCGGCGGGGTGATCTGCCTGGCCAGCACCCTCCCCTTCGTCATGATCGGCGCCAACACGTCGTATGCGCTCATCAGCATCGCCATGCTTGTCGGAGGGTTTGGGATCGGGCTGGCGACCATGCCGATGATGACCACCGCCTATCGCAACCTGCGTCCGGACCAGATCAACGATGGCACCCCTCAGTTGAACATCGTCATTCGGGTGGGAGGATCGATCGGTACCGCCCTACTTACGGTCGTTTTGCAGCAGCAACTGAACAGTGCCGGAATCGCACCAGCCGCTCAGGCTGCGGCGTTCGGCAGCACGTTCTGGTGGCTGTTCGCCATCACCGCGGTTGCCGTGCTCCCTACGATCCCTTTGGTCCTCATGGAGCGACGCCCGGCTCTCGGGACCAGCCAAAACGGTCCGGGTGATCGCCCCCAACCGATGACGGCAGAAGCGGCAGAGGTCACCTGATGAGTTTGGCAGAACGGCCCGGGCCAAACGACGCCCTCGTCACCTCGGCGGGGTCGACACTCCGTGTTCGAAGTCGTAATCGCGCACACCTTCGCCGGTGATGATCGTGCGCAGTAGCCCGGTCTCTTCCGACGCGAGCATATCGGCGACGGCCGTGGCGACCTCGGCCGGGTCGAGGACGGGCAACGACAGGTCATCGATCTTCTCTTGAACAAAGCCGCGGATGATGTTGGTCTGCACCAGACCCGGGCATATGGCGTGGATGCGAACACCCATCTCGGCCAGTTTCGGTGCAGCGCTGCGGACGAACCCGATAACCCCGAGTTTCGCCGCGGCATAATAGGGGTCCTCGGGCCAGGGGCGGAGACCACCCACCGACGCGGTGGCCACGATCGCCCCACCGCCGCGCCCCGCCATCATCGCCACCAGTTTCGTGGCCGCCAGCACCACCCCGTCGAGATTGATGCCCATAAGGCGCCTGTAGGTTTCCACCGTGACGTCCAGGATCCGGTACGGATACGGCAAGGTCACGATGCCGGCGTTCAGGTGGGCGAAATCTATGCCGTCGGAGTCGGCGATCAAACGGTCCCAAGCGTCCGGGTCGGCCACATCCATGGCGATGGCGGTCCCGCCGATCTCGTCGGCGACGGCGCCCGCTCCCTGCTCGCTCACATCGACTACGAGAACGTTCGCGCCGGCACCGCTCAGGTGTCGGGCCGTCGCGGCCCCAATCCCGGATGCCGCACCGGTGACGATGGCGGTCTTGCCGCGGAAGGTGTCACTCACTACCGGTATTCCCCTTTTCTTCAGTTGTTGTGGTTAGGGCCCGCCACGAAACAACTTGACGCAATTCTCTTGTAAACATGCATGTCGTGGCACAGGACTTGTTCCAAGTTGTTTCGTGGCGGGCCCTTAGGCCGGTCGCTTGGACGGGAAGTCGAACAGTCAACCCTGAGGCATGTGGTTTCCGCCGTTGACGTTAACGATGGCGCCGTTGACTCCCGACGCCTCGTCCGAGCAGAGCCAGAGGATGGCATTTGCCGGTTCCTCCGGCGTCATCCACCGGCCCGGGACCAGAGCCGCTCCCATGGACTCGATCTGCTCGGCCGGCAGGATGTCGATCATGGTTTCCGAGAGGGTGTGCCCCGGAGCCATCACGTTGATGCGGACCCCGGTGCGGGCGCTTTCGAGCGCGAGCACCCTGGTCATTCCGACCACGCCGGCCTTGGTCGCGGTATACACGACCAGGCCCTCTATGGGTCTGAAGGCGGCGCCGGACGCCACGTTGACGATGGAGCCGTGGCCCTGAGCGATCATGATCCGCAGGGCCTCCTGGCAGCAGAAGAACGCGCCTCGCAGGTTGATCGACATCAACCGGTCCCAGAACTCCTCGGTGACGTCGGCCACCTTGGCCGTCGGGTTGTATACGGCGGCCACATTGGCCAGATAATCGATCCCCCCGAAACGGTCGTTGGTCGCCCGTAGCGCGGTGCGGATCTGCTCCGGCTCGGCCATATCCACACGGCACACCGTTGCCCGGGTTCCTGAGCCGTCTATCTGCCCGGCGATGAGTCGGGCGCCGTCCTCGTTGATGTCGAAGAGGGCGACATTCGCGCCGGCCTTACCGAACGCGATCGCGGTGGCCCGGCCCATCCCGCTCGCGGCTCCGGTGACTACCGCCGTCTTGCCCGAGAAGTCCATTCATTTCCTCCCGTGAGCGAATCGACGTGGTAGCCGGTGTTGATCACAACAAACCCGAAGCACTTTGTACCACTCGAGTCATGGAGACAACCGGCGTATCGGTGTCCAGCGGTGCTCCGCGGCGAGTCTAATGCGTAGCACAGCACCTTTCACCAGAGCGACGACCCTGGTAGGAGCAAGGCTTGCTGTCTCGGTAGCGCGCTATGAGAGGACGGTCGTGGTCTCGACGCGGTGGCCGCGAGCTTCGAGCTGGGGAATGACCTTGGTGCCGAGCAGCTCGATGCCCCGCATCACCTTCTCGTGGGGCAGCGCGCCGAACTGCACGTAACAGAGGAGGTGATCCACCCCGGCCTGCTCGTAGCGCACCATCTTTTCGAGGCACATCTCCGGAGTCCCGACGATGATGACGTCCTCGTCCATGTACTGCTGAACCGGGATCTGCTCGTTGGTGAACCCCCGCTTCTCCAGGAGGGGAAAGATCGCCAGCTGCTCCTCGCGGGTGAGGTTCGGGAACTCCCACTCGAGGGTGAACTGCGCCAGGTGGCTGTACCAGTAGGCCAGGGAATCCCACAGCGAGTAGGTGGCGGCTGCTTCGTCGAGATCGTCGCAGCAGTGGACCATCGTGTAGACACCGACCCGGTCGTTTTTGACCCTGGTCACAGGCTGGGTGCACGCCGCCTGGGCCTCGCGGTAAAGACGAATATGGTCCACCATCTCATCCAGCGGCCGGACCAGGGCAAATGAAAGCAGCCCGACACCGTTGCGACCGGCGTTCTCTGCGCTCGATGCGCTCGAAGCGGCGAGCCAGGGTCGGGGATGAGGGTTCTGAACCGGCTTCGGCATCTGGATCCGCTCGGGCAGGTGGTAGTTCGGGCTGTCGTAGGAGAACCGCTCGTTCTCCCACATCTCGACGACGATCTGGACCGCCTCGCGCCACTGTTCCTTCGAGCGTTCGTCAGAGGGCACGCCGAAAGCGGCCTGCTCCATGGGGGTGGAACGGCCAGTGCCCCATTCGACCCGGCCGCCCGACATGATGTCGACCACCGCGACCTTTTCCGCCACCCGGGCCGGGTTTACGAAGCCAAACGGCATGAGTACCACGCCGAAGCCCAAGCGAATGTTCTGGGTGGTAAGGGCCAAGCCGCCCAACACCGCCTCAGGGGTGGGACACGCCGATAAACCGACACGGAAATGGTGCTCGACGCACCATGCCGTCTGGAAGCCCAACTTGTCGGCCAGCTGAATCTGTTCGATCGCTTCCCGATATGCTTCCTGCTCGGCTCGACGCTGACCCGCGGGGAAGGACTCGTATTCCGGACCGATCTTGGGCTGGATCTCGTAGAGCAAATCGAGCTTCACAATGCCTCCTTACTGGCCTTGCATGGGACGATGGTTGTTTCGTGTTGAAGTTATATTGCCGGTGCGGATGGGGTCATTGGAAGATGGAGGCTTCGGATTGGTGCCCCTAAAAGACGCGCCGCGCAACAAGTCGGGGGAAGAGAAGGCGGCGGCCCTTCCCACCAGGCCGATCGGTCCCGGACGTCCTGGCCGATCTCTCAGCTTGGACGGGCAAACTTCGGACAACAGACCCTGCGGTACCACGGTCCCCCTCGAGGCGGTGGAAATCGAACGGCACATCTCATGCGTTCATACATATGAACGGTGCTTTCGCATATATGTTAACTCTGCGGCCCGACTCGCCGCAAGCGCTCGGGCTGGTCGTACTTCATGCGGTGGGGTTCGAGCGTCCATCGTGGCCGGGCGACTCAGCTATTTCCAGCGCCTGACGTCGATGCCGGCGGCCGCAAAAGCGTTCGACTGTGTCATTTCCGGTCGGCACGATGTCGGGAGCGCGGTCATAGTCCCAATGGCGGCCGGCGGCCAACGACTCCACCTACTTGGGCCAATCTCGATGGGCATACGGACCCCCCGTTTGTCTGGGAAGGTGCTTTCCCAAGTGGCCGCGTGCTCTTCCGATGTACGGGCTCTACCTCCCGAACGGGTTGACGTTCGCTTCTTCGTCGACGTTGCCGGATCGGGGTACGACAACAACGCCGGGCCCGGCTATCGATGGCGTTCAGGCGTGGATCTGCTCGTCGAGCCCGGTGAAGAAATCGCCGATCACGTCCAGCGCCTCTGCCGACTCGGGCTGGTCCGGAAAGACCGCCGGCCAGGCGTGCTGCCTGCCGGCCAGAAATAACGCGGTTACCGAGCCGCCGGCGAGGGCAGCGGCAGATGCGAGATTGATGCTGTCCTCAAGCAGAACCTCTTCCGTGCTCGTAAGGATGAGAGTGGGTGGCCACGTGCCAATATCGGCGAGCCCAGGCGACGCCAACGGATCCTTGGCATCGTGCCCTTGGAGATACAACCGGGCTGCCTCCTGCGCCGAGGCAAGCGAAAACAGTTGGTCAGTATCCTGACGCGATGAGTAGGTACTTGCCGTGCAGGTCAGATCGAGCCACGGGGACATCATGACCAGCCCCGCGGGAAGGCGCACACCGGACGTAGCGGCCGCTACCACCAGGGCGGCCGCTAGGCCGCCGCCGGCCGAATCGCCCGCGGCGACGACCGTGTCATGTCCCTCGTCGAGGAGCTGCCCGTATACCGCTGCCGCGTCGTGGAGCCCGGCTGGAAATGGATGTTCGGGGGCCAGCCGGTAATCGACGACCACGACGGTGCTATTGGTCGAGCCGGCCAGTCTGGTGGCGAACGGAGTGGTCCAAGACGCGCAGCCGAGGCGGTAGCCGCCGCCATGGAAATAAACAGTCGCGGATCGAGGGTCGGGGGGCTCGCACACTACGCAGGGGACGCCCCCGAAATCGGCTTCTCGACTGCGGACCCCGGGATCGGATGCGCATGGCGGCGGGGCCATCCTCATCCCGGTCTGTTGGGCGAGCAACTCGGGCGGTGTCGGGATGGAGGACGTCCGGGGGGCGGGCAGGCTCCAGGCTGTCACGAGGTTTCCAGCTGACGGCTGTGGGTGGCGATCGCCTCCGTTACCTGATCCGCCGCTCGGCGGACCCGCTCTCCGGCCCGGGTCAGAGACTCGTACTGGTACTCACGGTTGATCTTCACGACCGCAAGAGCGTAGCGAGATACGCCGTCGAGGTCGAAGACCGGCGCCTGGAGCGACTCGATGATCCAGGTCTTCGCCAGTCCTCCATCCCCGTCCACTTCTCCGAGGTCGAACCAGGCGATCGTCGACAGGCTGGCCAGCCGGTCCTTGAGCAGGTTACGGATCTCCGGCACCGTCAGGTCCTCGGACATGGCGCTCATGACTTCGGCCAGCTGATCCTGGAAGTCGGACTCCACCGTAACCAGATAGCCTCGGTCTACGGTCTGTTTCAGGGTCTCTTCCACCTGCTTGGTTCGATCCGGGTCGTCGAGCCCGCTGCGGGCGTACCAGTCCTTGCGTACGACCTCGTCCTGCCACGCGATGTAGACCGCCCCGAACGGAGCCACAAGGGGGGTCTGGCCTCCCGGCTGGAAAGAGCTGGCCCGAAATCCGACCGGGCCGGTGGAGTCGAGTATCAGGATCTGATCGGACAGAGCTGTGCAGAAGACGCACTCCCGCTGGAACTCGGCAGCCAGTTCCTCCAGGAAGGGGCGGGCCAGATTGACCTCGGGGGTCACCTCACTGGCCGCCCGGCCGATGACTATCAGCTTCGGGCCGAGGCCATAGCGCAGATCGGCCGGCCACCGCGTCAACCAGCCGCTGGCCTGGAGCTCCCCCAGGATCTTGTATGCGGTGGACTTACGAAGCCCACAGCGGCGGGCGATCTCGGATAGCGAGAAGGTCTGACCGGAATGAGATGCCAGGAACTCGATGATGGCCACGGCCCGAGAAGCGCTATTGGAATAGGGACCGGAGTTCGCCTCCATCTACTCCCTTCCTCTCCCTTTCATTCGAACCGAAATGACCACTCCGCCCGGCCGCTAGCCCGGGAGCACCGGGGGCGAGCCCTCTCTTCCTGGGCCGAGAGTCTAAGGCGGCCCGGCCCCCTCCGTGGAAGCTAGCCCAAGCCGATCGACGCGGAGATCTTACGGTACTCCGTGGGCACCCGGACGTGAGCGGCCGAAGGCCAAGCGACCGCCCGGCCCGCGACCACGATGGATCGAGCGCCGCCGGCTTCGACGCTTCAGGAAACGCTCGGGGGTGGTTCTACCTGTAGGGGCGGTCTGTCAGACCGGCCGGCGTCATACCAAACTGACGACGTTTCGTCTTCTTCCGGGGACTGAGGGACGAATGCTCGTGTTCAGGCGGGAGCGATCGGGGTTTGCGGGACCGGGGCTTCTGCGCCCTGCCGATCGAAAGATGACTCAGCCCGGTCCGTTTTAGCTACACATCGACGACGACCCGCCGGGTCATGTCAGGGAGATAGGGCGGTGCCGAGGGAGTCGGCGCCCTCGAACTTGGGGGGGCCCTTCTCGTAGAAGACGTCGACCTCGGAGATGGTGAAGCCTGCGGTCGTTAGCAGGTCGACTATCGGCCGGGTGAGGTGGCATCCGCCTAGGAGCCGTTTCTGCACCGGTTCGAGGCGGTGTTGCCAACGGCGTACCCGTTCGTCTGGGGCCAGGCCATGCTCGACGAAGTGCAGGCTCCCCCCGGGCTTGAGGACCCGTCGAAGCTCGCGCAGGGCCGCCGCGACGTCAGGGATGGTGCACAGCGTCCAGGTGGAGAGGGCGGCGTCATAACTGTCGTCCGCGAAGGGCAACGACTGGCCGTCCGTGCCCGATCGCTGCACCGGGACGCTGGTCGCCGTGACGCGCCTGCCGGCCAGCTTCCACGCCAGCCCGGCGGGCTCGACCGCGTCCACCCGGACCACGGCCGCGGGGTAGAACGGGACGTTGAGACCCGAACCGAAGCCGATCTCGACCACGTCGCCGGCCAAGCCCTCACAGACCCGTCGGCGCAGCGGTTCGACGGCCTTCATGCCGCCAGCGGCGTTGAGGATCCGCGGGAGAACATGTTCACCATAGATTCCCATGCCTTGCTCCTTAGCTGCCACGATGTTCGACCCCGCCCACCACTTCCTCAGCCCCACCTCTCCACGTGGCGGGCCCTTGGTTTGCTCGGTCTTCCGGACCGACATTCGGGAATCGTCGTACAAGCTCGTAAACCTGAGCGCCCGGACATGTGCGAACCGTGGAGACGGGGTGCAGACGGCGTGGAGACACCACGTTCTGACCCCGGGATCCGGGCCGCAGATGGGAAACCGTGAGCGACGGCGCGGCATGAGTGTAGCTGCCGACCGCTCGCAGCCAAGTCGCGGCCTGCGTACCATGCCGGTATGGCGATACAACCAGACACGCCAACCATTCCCGTTGCGGGCCAGCACCTGCTGAGAGGGTGGATGCCAATCGGTCGGTCCGTGCGATTGCCGGCTCAGAGAACATGATCGCGCCGTGAGCGACGGACCAGAGACGCGGGCCGACGCCGAGGGCGCAGATGTGGGCCTGGAGGCCGACGTGGCATGGCCCTTACTGGATCCGTCGGCCGTACGAGAAATCTCGGCCTTCGGTTCGGAAATCGCGGTCGAGGCCGGTCAGGTGCTCTACCGCGCTGGCGGCGACCCGCCCAGCTTCTTCGTCGTGATCGACGGTGAAGTCGAGATCGTTCGCGAAGGCGACGACGAGGTTGTGGTCGCCGCGCACGGCCCTGGCCGGTTCGTCGGGGAGTTGAATCTCCTGACGGGCCAGCGGCCGTACCTGAGCGCCCGGGTGAGCCGAGCGGGCCGGGTCCTGAGTGTGGAGCCGGAGCAGTTCCGGCGGCTCATGGACACCAAGCCTGACCTGTCCGACACCATCTTCCGAGCGTTCGTGGCCCGCCGGGAGTTGCTTCGAGAAGGAGGGGCGGCCGGCGCCATCCGGCTGATCGGGTCGCGTTATTCGTCTGAGGCGCTCGCTCTGCGCGCCTTCGCCAATCGGTCCCGTCTGCCTCACAACTGGATCGAGATCGAGGATCTCGACGACGTTCGTAGCTACCTCGCGGAGGTGGGGGCCGCACCCGAAGACGTTCCGGTCGTCGTAATGGGGAAGGTGGTATTGCGCCGGGCCACGTCCGGGGAGTTCGCCGCCCTGCTCGGTCTCACCTACAGAAGCATCCCCGGATCGGTCACCGATCTGGTCGTGGTCGGCACCGGTCCAGCTGGCCTCGCCGCCGCGGTGTACGGGTCGTCGGAGGGTCTCGACACTATTTCCCTCGACGCGGTCGCCCCTGGTGGTCAGGCCGGAGCCAGCTCGCGCATCGAGAACTATGTCGGCTTTCCGAACGGTATCTCCGGCGGAGACCTTACGGCCCGAGCCGCGATCCAGGCGCAGCGGCTCGGGGCTCGGCTGAACGCGCCGTGCGAGGTCGTCGGCCTTCAAACCGAGCAGACGTTCCACATCGTCGCCCTGGCCGACGGCAGCGAAATCGCCACTCGGGCCGTGATCATCGCGTCCGGCGCCCGATACAGACGTCTGGCGGTAGCCGAGCTCGAGCGGTTCGAAGGGTCAGGTGTCTACTACGCGGCGACAGAGCTCGAAGCCCGACTTTGTCGAGGCGCCACCGTCGGGGTAGTCGGCGGGGGTAACTCAGCCGGGCAGGCGGCCATTTACCTTTCGCAACAGGGGAGCCGGGTCATTCTGATTGTCCGCCGCCGAGAACTGGTCGAGACCATGTCCCAGTACCTCATTGCCCGCATAGAGGCCGACCCCCATATCGAGGTGGTGACCCACACGGAGGTCCGAAGCCTGGCGGGCGATACTCACCTCGAGGAGATCACGCTCGAACACACGACCGACGGAGCCCGTCGGACCGTCGAATGCGGTGGCCTGTTCTGCTTCATCGGGGCCATCCCGGCCACCGCCTGGCTGCGCGACCGCGTCTCGCTCGACCGCAACGGGTTCGTGCTGACCGACCGTTCCCTGTCTGACAACGACGTCAACCGCGATGCGTTTGCTGATCGAGATCCGCTCCCGTTCGAGACCTCCCTCCCCGGCGTGTTCGCCGTCGGCGATGTGCGGCTGGGCTCAATGAAACGGGTTGCAGCCGCGGTCGGCGACGGATCGAGCGCGGTTCGCTCAGTCCATCAGTACCTCTCCCTCCACTCCTGACACCCTCCGCTCTCGGAGAGCCCGGAATCCTCACCCTTGCCCACCAAATCGGCTGGGGGCGGGCGTCGCCCGCCCCCACTTGGCCAAGTCACTTCACCAGTTGGGCATCGCCCTCTCAAACGAAATCGCCGCCGTGACCGGATTGCAGTATTCCCGAAGCGTGGCGATCTTGCCGTCGCGCAGATCGAACCGGAAGACGTACCGGTTGTCGTAAGGTCGCCCATTCCTCATCCTCATCGAACCCAGCGCCTCGGCGAACACAAGGTTGGGGTCGAGGGCCTGGTTGATGACCATCTCAGTGAATTCGATCGACTCGACCGCATCGAAGGCGCGGGTGTAATGGTCTCGGGCACCGGCCATCCCGTCCCAGAACCGGCGCGGGGCGTTGTTGCCGTCCAGGCCCAGCACGCACTCCATCGTCGAGTCGTCGGTGAGGAGGGCGAGCATGCCCTCTTTGTCCTTTCGCTCCATGCAGGTGAGAAACCGGCGAGCGACGTCCGTGGACGGTGTCGACTGCTCCTCGGCTGTCTCGTTGGTCACCTCAAACGCACGCCATTGTCATGACGAGGAGCCGGAACTGCATGTCAGTTTGCCGCTATTGACGAGCGACGGTACGCCGTTATCGAGGCGGCCGGTGAACCAGCAGTCCACTGGGTGGGGTTTGCCTGCCGCGAACGTGAGCGGAGGAGACCACCCTTCCAACGTATCGCCTTTTAGCGATTGGAGGCCTTTGATGATCTCAGCCGCGCTCGGGGTGTCGTTTGCCCCGAGACCTCCGGCCTTCACCGCATCCGCGAGGAGCAGGCCTGATGGCCAAGATAAAGGTGACGTGCCGCTCCAGATAAGCGGGTTCTTTTGCAAACCCGGGTAGTACTTTTCTACGGCTGTGCTCATCGCTTGCACCGACGGCGAACTATCCCAGTAGGGCAAGTTAGGCCAATAGGACCAGGTGCTCGCCTTTAATCCGGGGGTGGTCTCGAAGGCCGGTCCAAAGGACCCCCCACCGATGACATAGGTCGGATCGTAACCCTGTCGGTCGCAGTCCGTGGCGACCCTTGCGATGATTGCACTTGGGTCCTCGACGATCATGTACTTTATGTTTTTCTGCTTGGCCGCCAGGCATTGGGCGGTGTAGTTAGGCGAAGTTGCCGATATGCTCGTGACATAAGTGAGCGGCACCCCGATCTGCTTTCCAGCCGCCTTCAGACCCTGCTCATACTGACTGCATACAACGGCTTCGGCACAAACCATGTCGCCAAAAGCCGAGCCACCCGCAGCCTTGATCGTCGAGACATATGCCACGGTAGCGGAGTCACCCGTTTCGCCCATTGGGTAGAAATCGGGGTTGGTGAAGAATGGCTCGTCTGTGGCGTATGTCCCTATGACCGGTATGTTCGCTTTCTGAACGGCAGACGCCCACGTCGTGTCGACCTCCGACAGGTCGACGATTGCGTCTACATGGGCCGAGATAAGCGTCTGGGCGTCTGAGATCCCATTCCCCGGCGTGGCTGCGTCATCTTCAGTCATGAGCCGCACGGGGTGGCCAATGATCCCGCCCGCCCCGTTTACCGTGTTCACCCAAGCCTTATACACGTCTTCGCCGGGCACGGCAGCGGCTCCGAACGGGCCGGAACAGCTACATATGATACCAACTGTAATCGGTGCCCCGCTCGCCGCTTGGGACCCCTGGGACCCCGCTGGCTGGGACCCCTGGGACCCCGCCGGCTGGGACCCCTGGGACCCAACGGTGGACGATGTACTGGACTTCTTCGTGCTTGATCCGCACGCTGCCACCGCGAAGATCACTGCCAATACAGCTGTACCGCGTAAGCACCTTCTCACGCTACTCACTATTGCAACCCTTCCTGGTGTTAGCTCGTTTGTGAACAGTGGGACATTGTGGTGTGTGCACTACGTACTTCATGCGAACGGAAATTATTCAGACGAAGAAAGGCGAACCGCGGCACGCTAAAGGCCCGAAGGAAAGCGACCCGCTGTAGTGGGGTCCGGTCGGATCGCACTGAGGCTGGGGGCCGACGCCACCATGAGCCGCAACGCCAGCTGAACCTTCGACGCGATGATCGAGTTGTCGATACACCTGAGGCGCAGTCCTACGGATGATTCTCCCCCCTACCCCGTACTGGAGTTCGGGGACTGTTTAGCACTCCAGCGGCCCCAGGGTCAAGGCGCCATCGCCGCCGACGTCGGCCGCGACCCCCGCGCCGCGATGGTATAGGGAGCAGCCCCAGTGGCCACTGCGCAGCGGGCCTCGCTGGCCGCGCCGGGTGGATCTCGTTCTTACCGTCTGACTCCTCCGATGTTAGGCAGTACCGAGGAAGGGGGGCCGAGCGAGCCGTTCGAAGACGAGGTCGAAGTCCTTCCTCCACGTTACGCCGTTGTCGTCGGACGCGTCCCAGCGCCCGTCAATGCGGTCGTCAGTGACGGTGGCGACAAACCGCTGATGAAAGTCCGGGTCCTCCCGAAGCATCTCCCATTCCCCTCCGGAGAAGCGCACGCGGAAGATGCGCGACGTCGGTCGCGGATCGTGGTAGAGCGCTACGAGTAGGCCGGTAGGGTCACTACGGCCGAAGACGAAATGCCACATGGGCGTGCCCTCCAGGTCGGCTTCGAGTTCGACGAAGGCGTCACCCAGCCACCGCACGCTGGCGTGACCCTGCTGGCGAGTCTCCCGCGACTCTAGGAACCAGGCGTCGGTCAGGGTCAACGACCACTCGCCGACAAGGACATCGAGCGAGTCGACAGCTGGATTTCGCACCGCTTGGCCTCCCTGTTGGCTCGGACGACTAGTAGGACGAGACGAGGTCGCCTGGATCATCGCGGCGCGGTCCGTTGCGATCATCTTCTGTCGATCGGGTCTGCGATCATGGCCGGGTGAGTCAGCCCATAGAAGACTACGCACTCATCGGAGATACTCAGACTGCGGCCATAGTCGGTCGGGACGGTTCCGTGGATTGGCTGTGCCTGCCTCGTTTCGACTCCGGAAGCTGTTTCTCCAAGCTGGTCGGGGACGATGATCACGGCCGCTGGATCGTCGCCCCTGAGGCGAAGGTGACCGCCGCGACCCGCAGCTACCAGGGCCGGACGATGGTGCTCCAGACCGACTGGAGCACCGCCGAGGGAACAGTCCGGGTCATCGACTTCATGCCGCCCCGCCATGAGCATCCCCGGGTGGTGCGCCAAGTCGTTGGCCTCGAAGGCCGGGTGCCCATGCGCAGCGAGCTGGTTATAAGGTTCGAGTACGCCCAGGACGTCCCATGGGTTCGTCGAACCGAGCGCGGTTTGCACGCCATCGCCGGACCGAATGCGCTCTCCTTCGACAGTCCCATCTTGTTCAAGGGCCGCAACCTGCGCAGCCAGGCGAGTTTCGAGGTGGCCGCCGGCGAGCGGGTGCCATTCGTACTCAGCTGGCATCGGTCTCACGAGCGGATCCCCGCCGTGATCGATGTCGAGCAGGCCCTGACCGACACGGTGTCATGGTGGGAGAAGTGGTGCGACAGCATCGACGACGTTCATGGCGAGTGGCAGGAGCTTGTGCTCCGCTCGCTCATGACCCTCAAGGCCCTCACGTACGCGCCGACGGGCGGCATCGTGGCTGCGGCCACGACGTCGCTGCCCGAGGATGTCGGCGGAGTTCGCAACTGGGACTACCGCTACTGCTGGGTGCGAGACGCCACCCTCACACTCGATGCTCTCATCGAGGCCGGCTGCCGTGAGGAGGCCGAGGCGTGGATGCGCTGGGTGGTCCGAGCGGCCGCCGGCGCGCCCGATCAGCTGCAAATTATGTACGGGCCGGCCGGAGAACGCCGCCTTGAGGAGTACGACGTGAACGGGCTACCCGGCTACGAGGCCTCTCGGCCGGTGCGGGTCGGCAACGCTGCCTCGGGCCAATTTCAGCTGGACGTGTACGGCGAGCTCATGGACGCCGTCGACCGGGCCCGAGCGCACGGCATCAAGGCCTCGCACCCGATCACCGGGTCTCCCTTTCCCGAAGGCGTCGTCTGGCAGGTGCAGCTCGCGGTGATGGACTTCGTCGAGCACCACTGGGCCGATCCCGATGACGGCATCTGGGAAGTGCGCGGCCCTCGACAGCATTTTACCCACTCGAGGGTCATGGCCTGGGTGGCCTTCGATCGAGCGATACGCGCCGTAGAGCGCTACGGCCTGCACGGACCGGTAGAACGATGGCGGGCCGCTCGCGATGCGGTGCACGCCGAAGTGTGCGCCAAGGCCTGGGACGACAAGCGCAAAACCTTCACCCAGTATTACGGTTCGGAGGGACTCGATGCCAGCGTGCTGATGATTCCGCTGGTCGGGTTCCTGCCCGCCTACGATCCCCGAGTGGTCTCGACCGTGGAGGCCATCCAGCGGGAGCTGATGGTCGACGGGTTCGTCCTGCGCTACCAGAACAGCTCGGGGGTCGACGGGCTACCCGGCACCGAAGGGGCTTTCCTGCCCTGCACGTTCTGGCTCGCCGACTGCCTGGCCCAGATGGGACGGCTCGACGAGGCCACCGCGATCTTCAACCGGCTGGTCGGGCTGGCCAACGACGTGGGGCTCCTCTCCGAGGAATACGATCCGCGCCGCCGTCGCCTCATCGGGAACTTCCCCCAGGCCTTCACCCACGTCGGTCTTATCAACACTGCCCGCCACTTGGCTGAGGCGCAATACCAGCCGGCCGCGGGACCGCGAACATGAGCACCGAGCAACCCGGTCTGTCCCCCCGAGTTCCCTGCAGCAGCCGGGGAGACCTCGAGCGGCCAGCTAATCGTCGTCGACTAGAGAGATACGGAGCGCGTCGAACACGGCAAGCGCGGCAGGGATGATCTGATCGCTCCCTATGGTCACGCCCGAGAGCGACGCGCCGCCGCGGATCCCTGTCAGCTGGGATCGCTGGAGCCGGCTGCCTTTCAGGTCGCACTTCGAGAGTTCGACGTGGGCGAGATTGCACCCGTGCAGGCGGGCTCCCGGGAGCCGGGCGCCGTAGAAGTCGCTCTCCACCAGAGTCGAATCCCAGAACTCAGCGCGTTCCCACACCGTGGCGCGAAAGTTGCCTCCATCGATCTTGGAGTCGAAGAACCCCACGTCGGTGAATCGATTCCCCTGCGCTTGCAGACCAGAGAGCCGGCAGCGTCGGAACTCGACGCGCTCAAGTCGACAGTCGTCGAGCACCGCCCCCGATAGGTCCGAGTCGACCACCACGCAATCGACGAAGCTCCCGCGGGCCAGGCGGGTTCCCGTGAAGGTCACTCCTGCCACCCGGCACTGTCGTAGAGCGACGAGTGAGTATTCCAAGGCGCTGAAGTCACCGCGGAGGACTGCGTCGGCCACGTCAGCCTCGTCCTCCAATGCGCCGCAATCGGTCAACCGTTCGTGGTCGATTCGCGGAACTCGCCGCCCGAGCGTCTGGCGGCTCACCGCCGAACCAGGTACTCGAGAAGGCAGGCCAACGTTGAATCCCACGAAAGCTTCCGTGCGGCTTCGTTGTACAGGTCTGGGCGTACGTCGTTGAAAGATACGTGCTGGACCACGCGGTCGTATACCTGTCGGCTTAGCTCCGCCACGAATCTATTGAGGTGGTCAGCGCCGGCGGTCGGGTCGGGGCTGGTCGGGGTCCAGCGGCTCACCGTGGGGGGCGTTGGCGCCGCCCCGCCGCCAGTACGCCTTGGCGTCGATGGCCGAACGGTCCAACCCGCGAGCGGCCAGTGCAGTCGTCACC
Source organism: uncultured Actinomycetota bacterium (assembly GCA_963783945.1). Classification (GTDB taxonomy): domain Bacteria; phylum Actinomycetota; class Acidimicrobiia; order Acidimicrobiales; family Palsa-688; genus CAWAPS01. Next base: position 127,483 of record CAWAPS010000032.1, on the reverse strand, counting down.
GCCCGCACCACCTTCATCTCGCCGGCGACGTAAGCGTGTCCCCGGCCCTGCGGGAGGGAGACCTGCTCTGCCGCGGCGACCAAGCGAGCGGCCTCGCCCGGTTCGGCGCCGCCGCGCTCGACCCATCTGATCGCCAGATCTTGGTCGGCCGCGACCTGAGGGTCGTGCCCATCGACATGCTCGGGCAACTCGATCACCATGACACCGGGCAAGTCGGGCGAAAGCGATTCCGCCATGATCGACATACCGGGAAGCGCGGTCTCGTCTCCGACGAATAAATGCCAATCGGCGACGTCGTCGAGCACCACCTTCCCGCGGGGTCCGATGGCGTCAAGGCCGTCGCCCGGAGCGGCCCTGGCTGCCCACCGGGCGCCCGGACCGTCGCCGTGCACCACCATATCCACTGTGACGGTCGCGGCCTTCGGGTCGGCAGCCCGGATGGTGTAGCGCCGGTTCGTGAGCCCAGCGTCGGGGCCCGGCACTCGCAGCATGAGGTCCTGGCCGGGCCGAAAAGCGAATTGCTCGAGACCCGGCCCGTCGAAAGTGACCCGACGGTAGTCGACGGTGATCGGGGTCACGGCGGAGACAGTGAGCCGCCATACGGCGGCGTCGGCCAGCGGGCCTCCGGGTTTGCCTACCAGCGCGAGAATCGGGTCGTCGACGGCCATGGGCGCACCTTACAACGGCTCATGTCGATCCCTGAGTCGCAGGTTCGATACGGCCTAAGTGCAAAAGGGGAGGGTTACGCCTTTTGGTTCGCGAGCACCGCGGCTGGGGGCGGCACGACGCTCTCGGGCCAGTCGAGGACGCCGCCGTCGTCCCGGTACCAGCCGTCGAGTGACTGTCGACGGAGGTGTCGAATCGTGCTTCCCATCTCGGCTCGCCCGTGGTGCAGGGCCATGTTGTCCCATATGACGAGATCGCCGCTCTGCCAATGGTGGCTGTAGATGTTGTCGGGCGCGTAGATCCGCGCCCACAGGTCCTGCAGAAGCGCTTCGCCCTCCTGGCGCGGCATCCCGACGACGTGGCTCGTCATCTGGTGGCACACGAACAGCGTCTTCTGGTCGCAATGCGGAAGCTGGTACACCATCGGATGCTCCTGGCTCGCTACCCGTCCCGGTACCTCCGCCGCGTCAGCCGGGAGGTCTTCCTCCCGCCACCTGTGGTTGAGCCGTAGGTCCCACGTGTCCTTCATGTTTACCGTCGACAAAGGCTCGATCTGGGCGCGCAGCTCCTCCGGCAGCTCGGCGAGCGCCCGCACGGCGTTGGCGAAGTTCGTCGGCACTGAATCGTCACCGGACTCCTGAGCCATCAGCGACGTGGCGATCCCCGGTGTGGGTCCATAGGCGCCGTCGCAGTGCCAGAACAGCTCCTCGGAGCTGAGACCGGCGATCCCCTGTCCCTTGTTTGTCACGTAGCCGGCGGTCCCGCCACTCCGCATCACGTGCAGGGGACCGAAATAGCCTACGAACCGACTCTGGTCAGCTTCGCCCGGCTCCTGCCCCCGGACCGCGAGCAGGTGGTGCTCGCACAGCAGCCGGCGCAGTTCCGCCTGCTCCTGCGGGCCACATTCACGGCTGACGTCGAAATCGACCAACTCGACCCCGACAACCTCTGAAAGCGGAACGACCTCCACGACAACTCCTCAGCGAACCTCGAATGATTGCTGGCCAGGATAGACCACTGGGCGGCGGCGTCGATCTGTCTGGTGCGATCCCGCATGTATGCCGGCCAACGTGTCGCCGTTGGCGAAGAGCTGGGCCCGGCCACTTGACCCATGATCGAGCTGGTCACTTCCTTGGCCAGGGCCGGGTTGCGGTACGTGTTGCCCGTGACCAGCGCGGATAGTCGCACGCGTTCGGTGTGCTGGGCAACGCTGACAACACCACCGTGTAGCACTCGAGCATTTCGTTCTCGGGCGGCCCCAGCATCGGCATCTGGTAGAAGTGGTCCATGACCAGTACGGTGTCGAAGCCGGACGCCTCGGCCGCCCGAGCTTGGCGCACGACCGTGGAGAACAGGTCGGCTGGGCTAGCGCCGGGATAGGTGAAATTTGGGATCTGGTAACCGAGGCGGGTCATTCGGTCGCCCTATGTCCTCGTGAAGCGAGGGTACGAGGCGGGACCAAGACTGCGACAAGGATCACGCCGCCCCCGATTTGGGCGGCAGACCGCCGATCGGAAGAGCCCGAGGTCGGCTTCGAACCGACGACCTGACGCTTACAAGGCGCCTGCTCTGGCCAACTGAGCTACTCGGGCGAGATCCTCGTTGCCACGCCTGGGACTAATGTCCCAAGCCCTCGGCCGTGGGTCGTGAGACGCAGTGCCGGCAGACAACTACGGTGAAAAGCTTTACACGGCCAATCGTAGCCGTCGGCCTCACGGGTCTTGACAGGTGACTTTGAACAATCTCTCATGACCGGAAACAAGACCGACCGCACCGTCGACTCAGGGGATCGGGCGCCTCAGGGGATCAGCGCGGTCCCGACAAGGCCGCGGCTACCCGATCACGCCGAGCGGACAACTGACCGCGGGCGCGCGAGCGCGGCTGGGGTGGGGCCAAGGCCTAAAGGTGAGCGAACTCTGGAATGGCGGTGCGCGTCGCCGCTACGAAGGCGCTGGCGGTCACAAAAACCCGTCCGGCGTTGGCGACGTCGATGGTGATCAGATCATTGTGGAGGGTGCCCACGATCTTGATCATGGTGCCAGCCGGAACTTGGCCCTTGGTATGGGGAAGCGGCGACGGCAGGGTCACTGCTCTCCTCGCGAGGTCACCCTCGATCAGCTCGAACACTTCGTACTCATCGAAGCTGGCCTCGCTCTCCTCGCCGCTGCTGTCCTCGACCGGCACAGTGGCCGATGTGATCGGTCCGGTGACCGGGGGTGTGGTCACCACGACCGGGGGTGTGTCGGAGAAGATCGTGGCCGCCGGATCACCGTAGGTGTATTCCATGGCGTCGTTGAGAGCGTCGGCGTCACAGCCGATGAGGGCAAGAATCTGGGCTTTGGTCGTCGGGTCCAACGTGAGCATCTCGTCCAGCGTGACCTCTGTCTTGATCGCGCCAAATGGACCGAGCGCCGCAGTGTTGATCAGGTCACCGTAGCCGGCAAAGGACTTGAAGGCGGCCAGGATCTTGGCGTTCCCGGTCGGGGGAGCTGCTTCTTCGGACGACGAATCCTCTTCGCTCGTCTCTTCTTCGCTGGACTCGTTCTCCTCCGCGCCTCCCTGAGGGCCGGTGGCGGCTGCGGCGCCGCCTTCTTGGCGCATCTTGACCTCTAGGATCCCGCCCGCCTTGGCCGGTTTATCCGTGACCACGAAGGAACTCCCCGGGGGAAGCAGGATCTCGTCCTCGCCCTGGTTGTAGGAGAGCAGGTCGACGGAGCGTCCGTTGGTTACCGTCATTTCGAACAAGATCTTTCCGGGCTTGCCTTCGGTGAAGCTCTTCGCGGTATCCCGATCGGTGCTCGTGCTGGTAAATGTGGCGAAGCTGGTGGTCGCCCCCTTGCCCCACTTCCACGGCGCGAGCGTCCAGTCTCCCCGATAGACCGTACCCTGCCACGCGGGCATTTCCAGCAGCGCCTGGTAGAGCATGCGGTTGTGCAACTTGGCCTCGTTCATCAGGGCAGTAACCGAGAGCTTCCCCGACTTCATCTCTGACTTCAGGTGCTTGAGCTCGTCCTGCTCCTTGATCTGATGCTTGATCCAATACTTCTTCACGAACTCCGGCATCGTCATCAGCATCGGGTTCTGCACAAGGTACGACGCACCCGTGTACGCACTGACCGCTGCACCTGAACCCGGGCTCATGTGGGCAGCCAGCGCTTTGCTCTCATTGGTGCCTTTTTTCTTGGCCGTCTGGTAGGCGTCCAGGTCCTCGTCACCTGCGAGCGCGGTCCCGCCCTTCTCGATCTCCTTGTGGTACACGATCTCGTCTGGGAATTCCCGTCCCTTGGCGACTTTGTCCCGGAGCTCGGGTAGAGGGAGGGGGGCGACCGAGTGATAGGCGGCCGGGCCGGGAACGTAGGGCAGGTTGACGCCCTTGGTCGCCGCCATGCTCATGATCTCGTGGAAGGAGTGGTCCTGGCTGGTTAGCATCCAACCGAGCAAGGCCAGCCGGAAATCAGCCGGGGGACTCGACACTTTCAGCCACTTGAAGGTGTCGAAGAGCCGGTCCGTGGTTCCTGATGGCCCGGCGACCACCGGCATGCCGAGCTTGTCGTGAATCTGCTTATACCATCCGCTCTTCGTCTTGACCGTGTAGTTAGTCTTGCCCTCGATCCAAGGGAGCGGCTCGTCAGTGAGATCGTCTGTGGCCCGGCTTCCGAACATGGACGCCTTCTCGCGCCCTGAGAGCGGCATCTGGCCAAGGTCGCCCACCGTCCGCTCGCTCGTCTTTCCCTGCCACACCCGGGCCATGGGGCCCAGCTTGTCCCGGTCTTGGCCGCCCTTGGAGAATTCCGAGATGTCCTTGGCAAAGAGGTCCTTGCCGAGAGCGTCGTTACGGCCCCGGATCTGTCGCTCGGCCCAACCGAGGACGCGCCGCTTCGAACTGTCACGCCACGACTTCCGCTCCTTGAGGCCCTTGACATCCAACCCCTCGCTGCCCGCCTTGCCCCACGCGCTCTCATTGACCAGGTCAGTAGTGAACACCTTGAACGAGGAGAGCGAGGAGTTGTAGTACGCGGTCATCTTCTCGCGAAGATTGCCCTGAGAGAAGACCTTCTCGACGGCGTCGAAAACCTGGCCGACCTGACCGGCACTCTTGGGGTCCTGGCGTCCGAATGCCCCCGCCATCGCTTGTTTGTACATAGCGTTGTCGGCGCCCGCCCCTTGGAGGAGGTAGTCCTTCATCTTCCCCAGCGCGGCATCGGCGGCGGAGCGGGACTTGGCGTGATGGTAGGCGTACACTCCGAGTCGGCGCTCGAAGTCTTCCGCTTCTTGCATATATTCAGGCGACCGGTGCAGCTTGTAGGTCTTGCCCTTGAACTCCTTCGTCGACGGCGAACTCTTCCCGAACAGGCGCTGCACATGGAGAGGAGGCGAAGCGGCATCCGGGGGTCGAGGAACAAGGCGGTGCGGGTCGGCGTGGCGGGGGTTGGCGATCGCAGCGGCGACAGCGTGATTGCCGGCGAGTCGCTGCAACGACAGGATGCGATCTACGGTGCCGGCACCCAGATGATTCGCGGCGCCCGCAGCGGGCGCGATCGAGGCCCGGTGGCGCTCGTGCGTTGACGACTCGCCCGCTTCGACACGCATCTTCGGCACGAAGCGATCGTAGACTCCCCACCCTGGCTCAGACAACGGCGACCTCTGCACGAAGGCGCATGAATCCAATGCCCCTTCGGGCAGGGATCAGGGGTCGGCCCGATGCTCGATGGCGTCCGCCGGAGTCGTGTTCTCATATGCGCTCTGCTTATCTCGGAACGGCTCGGTGTACCCAACGGCTCCTCCTGATGGGTTTAACGTCCACCGAGCCCCCCAAGCTGACGGCAACGCCGGCAGTGATATCGTCATCACGGCAAGAGAATCGCGACCGTCTTAATCTCAGGACGCATCATGGCGACACAGGCGACGTCTGCGCCCTTGGGGCGGCTCATCAAGTCTGGACCGACGGAGCGACCTTCGGCCTCGGCCCACCGGGTCGATACGTTTTCGCCCGGCGGCACGCGGGCGCTGGGTGGTGTGCCCTCAAGGTCCCGGCTGGCCATCGATGTCCTCATGTCCTTGCAGCGCAACGCCGGGAATAGGGCAACTGTCCGGTTCCTGGCTCGCCAGGCGGCCGCCAACCGGCGCGAATCCAGCCAGCTAAGCGCGGCTGCTGAGCACCTGATTTCGCCGCAACCCGACCCGGACGAGCAGGGCAACCGGTCCGGCATGGGCCCGAGCGGCATGCTCGACCGAGTGCATGGCGGGGGCGAACCGCTGCGTCCGAGGACGAAGACTTCGATGGAGCGGTTCTTCCAGGTTGATTTTGCCCCGGTCCGCGTGCATACCGGTGCCGATGCCGACCTGGCCAGCCGGGCGGTGGCCGCCGACGCCTTCACGACCGGCCGTGACATCTTTTTTCGCCGCGGCGCGTATCAACCAGGCTCGAATCGCGGCGACCGACTTTTGGCCCATGAATTGACCCATGTGGTGCAGCAGGCCGGCGATAACACTCTCGGCGTGCAACGTCACGCGTCTTGGGAGCACCGGATGCTCGGCGACGTCAAGCCCGAGGTCCTGCGGACGATCGTCATGGGCCGTGACCAGGCGCGCCAGAGAGCGAGCGCTCCGAAGGCCAAGGGCGGGTACCCGCAGAAGAAGCGATCCGACAAGGCCCTGCTCGACCTCGACGAGGACTACGAGGGCGTCGCCCTCCTGACTCCCTCGGGCGACGAGATCGACCAAGCCGATCACTGCCTCGAGCAGGAGATCCAGCGACTGAGGGATCTCAGGGCAAAGGTGCCCATGGCTCCCAACGAGGCGGTCGCCCGGACAATGGCCGCGACCTCCGAGACCGTCTTCGGGGTCACGCTGGTGCCGATGAAGCTCCGGGGAGGCGAGTGGACCCTCGTTAGCTACGGCGAACTCACCACCCTCGCGGATTACTACGGCGGGCCCGAGGAGATCGAGCACACCGAACCCGATAACTTCCGGTCCATCATCCTCGGCCTTCGCGAGCGCGAGCTGAGAGGTTTCGTCCAAATCCTGGGCGAGGTCCGGGGCCAGTCGGCGGAGGCGGCAAAGAAGGCCAGTTACTCCGACGACCTGGAGTTCGCAGGGGCGATCGGGGATACCGGACGGCAGGCGCCTCTCAAGTACCGCGAGTTCATGAGCGACGCCGACTACGCCGAGCTGACGCTCATGGGAAAACTTGGCAACACGGCCAAAGCTGAGCTACCGGGCCAGCCCGAGACGTCTTACTCTTCGGGGCTGGCCCGCAACGCCTGCCATTTCGCTCCATACAGCTGGCACGCTTGGGCGGACTATCACAAGAAGGCCGAGGCGATCGCCGGGCAAGCCTTCACGAAGCGTTACCAAGCAAATCTCAACCCGTTCACACCGGCCAACGACAAGGACAGGCTCCGTGCCGAGGCAGCGGAGCTCGAACGCCAGGCCCTCGTCCAAAACGGCTTCGGTGACCATTTCTTGCAAGACTCCTACGCGTCGGGACACCTGATCAACAAGACGCTGATCATGACCTGGTTCGCCAAGTGGCTCGATCGTCACCCGATGAAGCAGGACTTCGCCTCGAAAGAAGACTGGCGGCGGGTACAGGCGACGGTCTACGGCCAGGATCCCAGCACGGCGTTCGGCACCGCGTTGTACGACGCCCCGGTGGGGGCGACGGCCTCGACCGACCCGCAGACCGCGGAGAACGCGACCGGCTCATGGGCGGACCGGTTCAAGGCCTTGGGCCTTGCCATCCCGGCCTCGGTACGCAATCCCAAGTCCGATTCCGCAGAGTTGCTCCGCGACTGGCAGAACTTCGCCGCCCACAAGGGAGTATCGACGCTTAGCGGCAAGGACCTCTTGCGCGTCTCGAAGTGGGTCGACATGGACGGACTGTCGCCCGTCGTCGGGTCGCTCATCGCCGATGGAGTGGTAGTTCGCGCCAGTTCCTACCATAAGGTCAAGGACACGGATCTCTCCGGCGACACCTCTCAGATCGGCAAGGCCCGGGAGCGGTTCCAGACATACAAGCCTGGTGATACCTTCACCCTCCGCAAAGAGTACGTGCCTACCATCGCCTCGTCGGGGCAGCAGTCGCCTGACGGAAATCAGAAAAAGCTGGCAGCCGTATCCCACGGCGACTTCTTGAAGTTCATCAATCACTCCTACCTGCAGTTCTCGACCAATGTCCTTCATAACGAGTTCTGCGCCAACGGACTGGATGTGATGAGCGGCGATGGGCACGCCATCTTTAAGGTTTATGGCGACAACGCCATGCTCAATCAAGCGGCGGACGAGGGTGTCGCCTACTCGGGCGAGACCTCACAGCGCTCGTTTCGGGCTATCAAGGCTCTCGCTACTCAGCCTCCAATGAACCTTGACCCCTCGCTCAGTCTGACTGCGATCGCGGCACGCTTCCCGAAGTCGGTGCTGTTCGACGGTACAGCACTCAGCCTGGCGGACTGGCACAAGGAAGGCGGCGTCCTCCACGGCTATTGCGAGGGCAAGCTCTTCCCCGGCATCGCCAGCACGTGGAACGCCAAGAGCACCGTGGTGGGATCAGGGGGGACCGTTGGCGGGGTCGTCTCGAAGGACGTGGGCGCGCACACCGGCGACATGTTCTAGAGGCCCTCTCTCGCCGGCGGCTGGTTCAGGCGCTACTCCTCGACTTGCTTGATGGCGTCGGCGGGTGCCACCTGAAACCCGACGACCGCGGCGATGGCGGGCAGGTACATCTGGGTGATCGAGACATTGGCGTAGAGCAGGTTGCGTACCTGACCCTCCGCCAAGCTTCCCCCTCGACGTCGATGCTGGTCTTGAACCGCAACTCGCCGTCCGAGAAGTCGAGTTCAAAGTTGCCGAGGCGCAGACCGTAGTTGGCTCGGGTGATCAGTTCGGCCGCCGCCAGCCGGCGTTCCTCTGGGACGTTGATGGGAATGGCCGAGTAGATGGCCACCTGTTCGGTCTCTTCGAAGGTCACCGCATACAACGACCATTCAAGGGAATCGGCTGATACGGCCGAGCTAAGGACGTTCTGGCCAGGAAGCTGATGCACTGGCCATTCGTCGGCTTCCATCGTCCTTCGGACAATCTCGAGGAGAGACTCCCCGCGTCCCGTTTCGGCCATACCCCCGAGTCTTGTCCGAGGCCATCCCGCTGGCAAGGAAGAGGCCGTCGGCCACAACGGTCACCGGCCCCGACCGCGTGACGGAGAAGGCCGTCAGCCAGGCGTCGTCGCCTTGCAGCTGCAAGAGCCTGAGAGGGGTCAGAGCGCCGGACAATTGCCGCATTCTCCGCTTCGCCTACAGGGCGCGGCGCTCCCGGCTAGAGGCGCATCAAGGATCCCCCGCCGCTCGGGCGCCCTCGATTCGCAAGGAATGCTTGATCCGCACGGGGCCGGGGTGGCAGGCTCATCCAAATGGGACTATCCGAGCGTGACCGGGCGATCCTCGAATTCGAGGGGTCCTGGTGGACCGAGCCGGGCCCCAAGGAGGCCGCGGTCAAAGCCCGTTTCGGCCTGTCCGTGAGCCGCTATCGGGAACTGCTGGCGGCGCTCATCGACAATGACGAGGCGAGGTTGCTGGCCCCCCTTACTGTTCTTAGACTTCGGCGCGATCGGGACCGGCGCCGGCGGGCCCGATTCGCAGGCGGACCGGCCGGCCGGACCGGCGGAAGGCGGGTCACGTGAACGCACCCCGGCGGGCCGGGCACCCGGGCGGCGCTGGTGAGGGAGGCGCGCAGACGCTGAAGGCGGTCCTGGTCATCGTGGTCGTGATCCTGATCGGCGTGGCTGTGCTCCATCGTTCGGGGAAACCCGTTTCGGCCAGCTCTTCCTCTACCGCCCCCCCGACCACCCACGGGGCGACCCAGCCCAACAAGCCGGCGACGGCGACCACCACTACCGTCCCGGCACCGACCACGACCACCACCCTGGTGCCGGTCTCGAGCGTGAAGCTGACGGTGCTCAACGGGACTGGGATCAGCGGCGTGGCCAAGCAATGGAGCGAAAAGCTCAAGGCGAACCCGGGCTACGACACACTCGCGCCGGACAATGCCACCAAAAACGTGACAGCCTCCGCGATCTACGTCATCACTCCGGGCTACCAGGCAGAGGCGGCCGCCCTGGCCAGGACGGTTGGTCTCTCGGCGACGGCTGTGAATCCGACGGTGCCCGCTCCGGCCAGCGCGCCTATCCCGGCAGGCGACCGGGAGGCGGCGAACCTGGTCCTGATCATCGGCCCTGACCTGGCGGCCAAGGCCTGACCGATACCTCCATCCTGGGACCGTGGCTGGACGCGCCTGACCGGTCGGGTGTGCTCGTTGACTTCGACGGAACCCTCGCCCCGATCGTCACCGACTTCGACCAGGCCGAGCCGCTCCCCGGGGCGGCAGACCTGCTGGGGGAGCTGGCGGAACGCTACGCCCGGGTGGCGGTGATATCCGGCCGGCCGCTGACCTATCTCGCCCGGCATCTCCGAGGCGCGGGACGGACCGAACTGGTCGGTTTGTACGGGCTGGAGCGGTCCCGAGGAGCAGCGGGTCCACGGCAGGACCTGGAGGCCGCCGCGCCCTGGAGGGAGGCCGTGGCCGCCGCCGCCGGGGATGGAGAGTCTTCCGCCCCACCCGGCGTGGTCGTGGAACAAAAGGGATTGGCCGTCACCCTCCACTACCGCACCGCCCCCCAGACCGCCGGCTGGGTGGAACGCTTCGCCGCCGGCCAGGTCGAGGCCCGCGGTCTGGTCGCCCACCCCGGCAAGATGTCGGTGGAGCTCCGCCCGCCGGTGGAAACCGACAAAGGGACCGTGGTGTCGGAGATGAGCGCTGGGCTGGCCGCCGTGTGCTTCGTGGGTGACGACCAGGGTGACCTTCCGGCCTTCCACGAGCTGGCCCGGCTACGGGAGTCCGGCGTGTCCACCCTCGCGGTGGCGGTGGCGAGCCCGGAGACGCCCCCTGCCCTGATCGCGGCCTCGGACGTGACGGTCGACGGGCCGCTGGGTGCGATGGAGTTTCTGCGCCGGTTGACCGGAGTCACCCCGAGCCCAGGCCCGGGTCAGGACGCCGGTACGGCTGCACGCGACAGCTGATCGTCGAACCAGTCGAGCGGCGTCCGGTTGAGAGCGGCTCGGCGCAGCCCGACCGCCCTTTCCGCCCGCTCGCCAAGGGGCATGTCTATGGCCTGGGCCAAGGCGGCGGCCGTCCCGGAGATGTCGAAGGGGTTGACCCCCACCGCGTGGCCGCGCAGCTCGTCCCAGGCGCCGGCCTGGTGGCTGAGCACGACCACCCCGTCCCGCTCGTTTATCACGGGTCCTTCCTTGGCCACCAGATTGAGTCCGTCCCGTACCGGATTGACGAGGAGGACGTCAAAGCGGCGCAGGGCCGCCACCGACCGGGTGTGATTGTCGTGAGGATCGAGCAGGACCGGAGTCCACCCCGGCCGGCCCCACTTGGCGTTTACCAGCGCGGCCAAAGTGCGAATCTCCTGGCCATACGCCTGATACTCCGCCAGACCCAGTCGGGACGGGTACACCATGGCCGCGAACACCACCCGCCCCCGCAGGTCCGGCCGGGTCTCGAGCAGCTCGTCGAAAGCCCAGAACCCTCTCGTCACGTTCTTGGAGAGCTCGATGCGATCGACCCGCACGATGAGCTGTCGATCGCCCACCTCCGAGTCGAGGATGTCGAGCTCACGCTGGCACTCGCCGGACAGGGCAACGCCCCGCAGGTCCGCGATATCAGCGGCGGCGGGGGCCACGAAGGTCGACGGGGACCGCCCGAGCATCTCCAAGCAGCACTGCTCAAACGCCCCGGCCCAGCGTTGGGAATGGAACCCACACGCTCCGCCGCCGGCCAGGCCGGCCAGGAGAGCAGACGCTACCTCGTCGGGCAGGACCGAGAACTCCTGGGGGGAGCACCAGGGCGTGTGCAAGAAGGCTGTGGTTCTCACGTCGGGCCGACGCTTGGCCAGCATCTGCGGAACCAGTGCGAGCTGGTAGTCCTGGACCAGAACGATGCCCCCGGGGCCGGTGGCCTCAGCCGCCGCCTCGGCGAACTGCTCGCTGACGGCCACGAACCGCTCCCACGCCGCCCACCAGTGACGGTCGAATCGGGGCCGGCGCGGCAGGTCCCACAGGCCGTGCAGGCAGAACCACAGGGTCTGGTTGGCTATGACGTCGTAGTAGGCCCGGTAGTCGTCGGGATCGATGAGCACGGGCTGAAAGTGGATGCCACCCGTGTCGACCCGCCCGCCGCGGGACCCTTCCCTGTCGTCCGGGGTGGTGGCGGTGGCTAGCCACAGGGCTCGGTCTCGCTCGACCCCAGGGCCGAGGGTGACGACCATGCCGCCCGCTGCCCGCCGGGCCTTGACGTTCCCGTCGGCGCCGCGGGCGAAACTGATCGGACCCCTGTTGGACAGGACGACGAGCTCGCTTGGTGGTGTCATCCGGCCAAGACCCTACCCAGCCTCGCGCCACCTGCTGTCAACGGCGAGCGCTTGGGCGCCAAGCGGGCAACATGGGAGGCGATGCCCCACCTGGTAGCGGCCCCCGACAAGTTCCGCGGTACGGCGAGCGCGGCAGAAGTCGCGAAGGCGGCGGCGCGGGCCGCGGAGGCGGCTGGTTGGAGCGCAGATCAGGCGCCCGTGTCCGATGGGGGCGAAGGGTTCTGTTCGGTCCTCGGCGGCCGGGCCCGGCCGGCCCGGGTACGGGGGCCGCTCGGCGGCCAGTTCGACTCCGCCTGGTACGAGCTCGACGGAGGCAAGGTGGCGGCGGTCGAGATGGCCATGGCGTCCGGACTGGCCCTGGCAGGCGGGAAGGATGCCAATGACCCGGTCCAGGCCGATACCGCCGGCACGGGTCAGCTCATCGCTGCCGCGGTCAAAGCCGGGGCCCGCCGGGTGCTGGTCGGCATGGGGGGATCGGCTACGACCGACGGCGGATGGGGGGCGTTGGAGGCCCTTCAGCCGCACAGCCGCCTGTCCGGGGTGACCCTGGAAGTCGCCTGTGACGTCACAACCAGGTTCGTCGACGCGGCGGCCATCTTTTCTCCCCAAAAGGGAGCGTCAGCCGCCCAGGTGGAATTCCTCACCCGGCGGCTGGAACGACTGGCCCAGGTTTACGTGGACCGATTCGGCATCGACGTCTCCCGGATCGAAGGGTCGGGCGCCGCCGGCGGTCTGGCCGGAGGGCTGGCCGCCCTGGGCGCCACCCTGTTGCCCGGCTTCGAACTGGTGGCCGAACGAATCGCCCTGGCCGAGCGGATAGAGGGGGCGGATCTGGTGGTCACCGGAGAGGGGCTGCTGGACGCCGAATCGTTCCATGGCAAGGCGGTGGGTGGGGTAGTCGGCCTGGCCCGTGAGCTGGGCGTGCCGGTCCTCGTCATCGCCGGAGACGCCGAGGACGAACAACCGGTCGAATGCCTGACGCTCGTGGGCGCCTTCGGGGAGGAGCGGGCCCGCTCCGACACCCTCTCGGCAGTCGCCGAGCTGGTGACCCGCAGCCTGGCGGAGCGATCGGCGGATCCTGCCTAGGGGCTGTGGTCGACCCTGATCAGGCCGTCTTGAGGTGGCCCGGCACCTCGACCAGAGGCGGCCGCTCGACCAGGGTGACTGCGGCGGCCTCCACCCCCGGTCGCAAAAGCTCGGTGGTCCAGCCAGGATCCGGGCCGGCCCCGGCTGTGGCTGCGGCCGCCACCCCGGCCCGCTGCAGGCCTACTTGGAGCACGGCGAGAGCCTGAGGGCCGAGCTCGGCGAGGGAACGGTTGCGATGCACTCGCTCGCCGAGATCGGACTGGACCAGCGAGGCGTTCCCGAACCGGGCCGTCACGTCCACCAGCAGGCCCAGGTCGACCCCGTACCCGCCGACGAACGGGACCGTTTCCAGGACGTCCCGACGGGCCGCGCATTCCCCGGAAAGGGGCTGGTACAGGTCGTTCAAATGAGGAAAGAAAACCGAGATGAGCGGCCGGGCCATGAGCTCGGTGACCCGACCGCCCTCGCCGGGCCGGCCGTCCAGGGGACGCTCGTAGAACGCTTTCACAAATGCCACGTCGTCGCGCGACAGCAGGGGGCCCACCAGACCGAGCACGAAGCCGGCGTGGAACTCCCGTATGTCGGCGTCGCAGAACACCACCACGTCTCCGGAGGAGATGTGCAGGCCCTTCCACATCGCCTGGCCTTTGCCGTGCTCCACTCCGTAGGCCGACAGCACTCCCTTGGCCTCGACCACCCTGGCGCCGGCCTCCGCTGCCACACCAGCGGTGGCGTCGCTCGAGCCGTCGTCGATCACGATCAGCTCGTCCACGATCGGGTGGAGATCCATGAGCTCCCTCCGGATGAGCCCGACGGTCTGACCGATCGTCCCGGCCTCGTTGCGCGCCGGCAGGCACACCGAGACCAGGCGCCCCCGCTTGGCCCCGAGAACCCGGAGCGGCGGGTAATCTCGATGGTCGTACGAGCGCCGCATGCCCCATGCTGCCACGAAGCTGTGTCCTCTCCGGCCGGTAGCTCGCAATAACGATGTGCCGGCCGGTCCAGCACCGGTTATTATGTTGTGCGACATCATCAAGAGCGGCTGAGGGACGGGCCCTTTGAAGCCGCGGCAACCTGCCTTCCACGGAGGGCTAGGTGCCAATGCCCGGTTCGATGAAGCCAGCTAGGAGGGACGTAATGCCGTACGTGGAGGGTTTGCGATGCCGGGAATGCGGTCGCCCGTACCCGGCGGAAGCGTTGCACGTGTGTGAGTGGTGCTTCGGCCCGCTAGAGGTCGTCTACGACTACGATGCGATCAAATCAGCCATATCCCGGGACAAGGTGGCCGCCGGCCCCCCCACCATCTGGCGCTACGCCGACCTGCTCCCCGTTCCAGCCGAGGGGGCGGTCAGCCTGGGCGCCGGGTTCACCCCTCTCGTCCGCGCCGACCGGCTCGCCGCCGAGCTCGGCCTCGGAGAGCTGTGGATCAAGAACGACACCCTCAACCCGACGGGTTCGTTCAAGGATCGGGTCGTTTCTGTCGCTCTGACCAAGGCCCGAGAGCTGGGCTTCAAAGTGGCGGCCTGCGCCTCAACCGGCAACCTGGCCAACTCGGTGGCCGCTCACGCCGCTCACGCCGGCATGGAATCAGTGGTCGTGATCCCCTCCGACCTCGAGCCCGGCAAGATCGTCGCAACCGCGGTGTTCGGCGGCCGACTCGTGGCGGTGGACGGCACCTACGACGACGTCAACCGGCTGTGCGCCGAGCTCGCCGGCGAGCACCCGTCCTGGGCGTTCGTCAACGTCAACATCCGCACGTACTACGCCGAGGGGTCGAGGACCCTGGCGTTCGAGGTCGCCGAGCAGCTCGGCTGGCGGGCCCCGGATCACGTTGTGGTACCGGTCGCGTCGGGCAGCCAGCTGACCAAGGTGGCCAAGGGGTTCAAGGAGCTCCATCAGGTGGGCCTGTTGGGAGAGGAGCCCCATGTGCGCATCTCCGGGGCCCAGGCCACCGGGTGCTCGCCGGTCGCTCGGGCGTTCTCGGCGGGCAGCGATGTGGTCAGACCGGTCAGGCCGAACACCATCGCCAAGTCGCTCGCCATCGGCAACCCGGCAGACGGTCCGTACGCCATCGATGCGGTGCGGGAGTCCGGCGGGTCCTTCGGCTCGGTCAGCGACGACGAGATCATTGAGGGCATCCGGTTGCTGGCCCGCACCGAGGGCATCTTCGCCGAGACCGCGGGCGGGGTGACCATCGCCTCGCTGGCCCAGCTGGCCGCGTCGGGAGTGGTCCGGCCGGACGAGCGGGTTGTGGCCTATGTGACGGGCAACGGGTTGAAAACGGCAGATGTGGTCGCCGAGTGGTGCCGGCCGACGGCGGTCATCCCCCCTACGCTGGAGGCGTTCGCAGCCGCCGTCGACATCCCGGAGGGGGACTAGCCATGGCCGTCACCGTCCGCATACCCAGCCAGCTCCGGACTCTGGCCGGAGGCGCCAGCGAGGTCCAGGTCGAGGGAGCCACCGTGGGCGAGGCGCTGAAAAGTCTCGACGCCACCCACCCCGGGTTCAGCGACCGGCTGTTCGACGAGAACGGCAAGCTGCGCCGGTTCGTCAACGTCTTCCTGGCCGACGAGGACATCCGGTTCCTCGAAGGCGTCGACACGCCGGTTGCCGGCGGGACGACAGTGTCGATCATCCCGGCAGTCGCCGGCGGGTGAGGCATAGCCCAGTCGCCGGCGGGTGAGGCATAGCCCAGTCGCCGGCGGGTGAGGTGAAAGGGCCGGCCTGAAGGCCGTCGGCCCAGTGGCCGGCGCGCCCCCCAGGCCCGTCGAGGTGAGGGGGCTGGTCGCGGTCCGGGACTGTGGTTGCACTAAGCCGCTGGAGGCGGTTAACTGTTAGCACTCGGGATATGAGAGTGCTAACCGTGGTCCACCCAACGGAGGGAACCAAAGACTGATGCCCAAAATGATTGCCTTCGACGAGAACGCCCGTAGGGCGCTGGAGAGCGGTATGAACCAGCTCGCCGACGCCGTGCGTGTCACGCTCGGCCCCAAGGGTCGAAACGTGGTGTTGGAGAAGAAGTGGGGAGCCCCCACCATTACCAACGATGGAGTCTCCATCGCCAAGGAGATCGACCTCGAAGACCCTTACGAGAGGATCGGGGCCGAGCTGGTAAAGGAAGTAGCCAAGAAGACCGACGACGTAGCCGGTGACGGCACAACCACGGCCACCGTGCTGGCCTGGGCCCTGGTTCGCGAGGGCCTGCGCAACGTGGCCGCCGGCGCCAACCCGATGTCTCTCAAGCGGGGTATCGAGGCCGCCGTAGAGGCCGCGGTCACGTCGCTGAAGGAGATCTCGAAGGAGACCGAAACCAAGGAGCAGGTCGCTCAGGTCGCGTCGATCTCCGCTGCCGACACCGAGATCGGTGACCTGATCTCCGAAGCCATCGACAAGGTGGGCAAGGACGGGGTCATCACCGTCGAGGAGTCCCAGACCTTCGGGATGGATCTCGAGCTGGTCGAGGGCATGCGCTTCGACAAGGGCTATATCGCCCCCTACTTCGCCACTGACCCCGAGCGCATGGAGGCCGTGCTCGAGGACCCCTACATCCTCCTGGTCGGCTCGAAGATCTCGGCCGTACGTGACCTGCTCCCGCTGCTCGAGAAGGTCATGCAGTCCAGCCGGCCGCTCGTCGTCATCGCTGAGGACGTCGACGGAGAGGCGCTTGCCACCCTGGTGGTCAACAAGATCCGCGGCACGTTCAAGAGCGTGGCCATCAAGGCGCCCGGCTTCGGTGAGCGGCGCAAGGCCATGCTGCAGGACATGGCCATCCTCACTGGTGGCCAGGTCGTCACCGAGGAGGTCGGGCTCAAGCTCGAGAACACCACTCTGGACCTGCTCGGCCGGGCCCGCAAGGTCGTGGTGACCAAGGACGAGACCACCATGGTCGAAGGCGCCGGTACCGATTCGGACATCAAGGGCCGGATCAGCCAGATCAAGACCGAGATCGAGAACACCGACTCCGACTACGACCGGGAGAAGCTGCAGGAGCGCCTGGCCAAGCTGTCGGGTGGAGTCGCGGTGATCAAGGTCGGTGCGGCCACCGAGGTGGAGCTCAAGGAGAAGAAGCACCGCATCGAGGACGCCGTCTCGACGACCAAAGCGGCGGTCGAGGAAGGCGTGGTCCCCGGCGGTGGGGTCGCCCTACTGCGCGCTCAGTCCGCGGTGGCTGACCGGGCCGAGAAGCTCGATGGCGACGAGGCCACTGGAGCCCGTATCGTGCTCCGGGCCCTCGAAGAGCCGCTCAAGCAGATCGCCATCAACGCCGGCTTCGAGGGCGGTGTGGTGGTCGAGAGGGTCCGCAACCTCAAGGGTGCCGCTGAGGGTCTCAATGCCGCCACCGGCGAGTACGAGGATCTGTTCAAGGCCGGCGTCATCGACGCCGCCAAGGTGACCCGCTCGGCGCTGCAGAACGCCGCGTCCATCGCCGCTCTGTTCCTCACCACCGAGGCGGTCATCGTCGACAAGCCCGAGAAGGATGCCCCGGCCATGCCCGGCGGGGGCATGGAGGACTTCTAGTCCGACCGAGGGCCGAGCGGACTTCTAGTCCGACCGAGGGCCGAGCGGACTTCTAGTCCGACCGAGGGCCGAGCGGACTTCTAGTCCGACCGAGGGCCGAGCGGACTTCTAGTCCGCGGCCGCTTAACCCGAAACCCGAACGCCTGGTCACTCCGCCCGCACGGAGTTGGCCGGGCGTTCGTCGTTGCGGCGAACCCCCTGACCACTTCGCGTCGCGACCGGCCAGCGAGACCCCGGGTCGCGACGCGAAAAGGGTTGGTGACAGACCCGAACGCGGCGAGACGTCCGCCTGTAGCCCAAGGTCGCGACGCGAAGTGG
Source organism: uncultured Actinomycetota bacterium (assembly GCA_963783945.1). Classification (GTDB taxonomy): domain Bacteria; phylum Actinomycetota; class Acidimicrobiia; order Acidimicrobiales; family Palsa-688; genus CAWAPS01. Next base: position 109,467 of record CAWAPS010000032.1, on the reverse strand, counting down.
TCACGCGAGGGAGCGGGCCGGGGTGGACCCGGCGCCGCCGGATCCCGCCGCCGAGTCCCGCCGCCGAGTCCCGCCGGCCGGACCCGGCGCCGTAGACTCGCACTCGTGAGCGAGGCCCTCGAACCCTCGATCGGGTGGGGTGTTCTCCACCTCTTCTGCCGGCTCCGGCCCGGCGCCGACGGGGAGGCCATGATCGCCGCGGTCAAGGCGGTCGAAGGGGAGAGCCACCAGGTCGTGCCATTCTCCGTGCTCGGTCACAAAGCCGACGTGGGCTTTCTGGCCGTCGGCCCGGATTGGGTGAGGCTGCGACGGTTTCAGGGCGGACTGCAGAGCGCCGGCCTCGAGGTCGTGGCGTCCTACGTCTCGCTCACCGAGCTGTCCGAGTACTCACATGGCATGCCGCCCGAACATCTCGAGGCGCGGTTGCATCCGAAGCTGCCCCCCGAGGGCAAGCGCGCCGTGTGCTTCTACCCGATGACCAAGCGGAGGGGCGACAAGGACAACTGGTACTCCCTCGAGTTCGAGGAGAGGAAGCGGCTGATGATCGACCACGGCAAGTCGGGGCGCCGCTTCGCCGGCCGGGTCGTTCAGCTGGTGACCGGGTCCACCGGGTTGGATGACTTCGAGTGGGGAGTGACCCTGTTCGGTGTCCACCCGGACGACCTGAAGGACACCGTCTACACCATGCGTTTCGACGAGGCGTCTGCGCTGTACGCGGAGTTCGGGCCGTTCTACGCGGGCATTGTGGGGACGATCGAGGAAGTGGCGGCGCTGGTCGGTTTGGCCTGACCCGTCATGTGGGAAGTGCCTACTTCCGCTCATAGTTTGTGCGCTTAACCCGCTCCCAGCGGGTTAAGCGCACAAACTATGAGCGGTGGAGGGCGCGGACGATCTTGGGCGCGGCCGCCCGGGCTGGAGACCCGGTCGTTGGCGGGGAGTGCCGTCCTCAGGATGGTTCTGCAGGCGACAGATGCCCACATCCGCTCCGGGAGTGCAGCTCTCGGAATCCCACCTCCCAGGCCAACGGCGAGCGCGACGGCCTAGCCCGGAGACGTACTCTCGATCGAGTGAGTTCCGACCTGTTGTTCCTTCGCGACGCCTACCTTCAGAGCCTCGAAGCCACCGTCATCGCGGTCGATCAGGAAGATCATCGAGTGGCTCTCGACCGGACCATCTTCTACGCCACCAGCGGCGGGCAGCCCCACGACACCGGCACCCTCGCCGGTCTGGAGGTCGTCGACGTGCGCAAAGAGGGCGAGGAGCTTTGGCACACCTTGAGCGGCGAGGCTCCCCTGCCTGCCGAGGGTGATCAGGTGTACGGCCGGCTCGATTGGGATCGTCGCCACGCCCTGATGCGGACCCACACGGCCCTGCACATCCTCTGCGGTGTGATCTGGAACGAGTGGGGTAAGGCGGTGACGGGCGGCAACATGGAACCACTCTCGGCCCGAATGGACTTCGAGTTCGACCCGCTTCCCGAGCAGTTCGGGGTGACCGTGGAGGAGCTCGTCAACAAGGAGATAGCGGCGGCCCGACCGATAGAGATCTCTTTCCTGAGCCCGGAAGAAGCCGCCGACCCCGAGGTTGGACTGCTCATTCGCACCAAGGCCAACTTGATTCCGGAATCGATCACCGAGCTCCGGGTCGTCGACATCATCGGACTCGACAAGCAGGCGGATGGAGGCACCCACGTCCGATCCACCGAAGAGGTCGGCCGTATACGGGTCTTGAAGACCGAGTCCAAGGGCCGGGGCAACAAGCGCATTCGCCTGGCCGTGGAGGACGCATGACCCCGCCCGCCGCCCGTGCGACAGCGATGACGGCTTTGGAACAGTCGCTGGCTTCGCTCGATCGGGTCGTGGTGGCGTTCAGCGGCGGGGTCGACTCCGGCCTCCTGGCCTGGACGGCCAACCAGGTTCTCGGCCCGGAACGGGCCCTTGCCGCCACTGCGGTCTCTGCTTCGCTTGCTCCGTCTGAACGGGAGGATTGCCGGCGGCTGGCCGGCGAGTGGGGGCTGAGATGGATGGAGGTCCATACCGACGAGGGGTCGAGGCCGGGCTATGTGGCCAACGGTCCGGACCGCTGCTACCACTGTAAGAGCGAGCTGATGGACCGCCTCGGCCCGGTGGCCCAAGCGGAGAAGGCGGTGATCGCCCTCGGGGTCAACGTCGACGACCTGTCGGACCATCGGCCGGGACAGCAAGCGGCCACGGAGCGGGGCGCGGTCTTCCCACTGGTCGATGCCGGCTTCACCAAGACCGAGGTTCGCTCGGCCGCTCGGGCGCTCGGGCTCGACGTGTGGGACAAGCCGGCAGCCGCCTGCCTGGCCTCTCGTGTCCCCTATGGCACCGAAGTGACTCTCGGAACCCTCACCCGGGTTGCCGAGGCCGAAGAGGCGCTACGCGCCCTTGGGTACCGCGAGCTCCGGGTCCGCCATTACGGCGATCTGGCCCGTATCGAGCTCGGAGCCGGCGACATCGATCGGGCCTTCTCCGATCGGGCCCGGGTGGTCGCGGTGGTGAAGGGGGCTGGGTATCGCTACGTCACCCTGGACCTCGAAGGCCTTCGTTCGGGGAATCTCAACGCGGCACTGGTGGGTCCCGGGAAGGTCGGCGCGGCCGCAGTGAGCTCCGGGAACGTCGGAGGGGGACCGGCGCCGCACCCCTCAACCTGAGAAATGGGCGAGAGCGGACCGGAGGCCAGCCTCGAGGGGTACGCCCTGGCGCTGGCGGACGGCATTGAAGCCGCCCTTCCCACCTGGGTCGTCTCATCCGTAGAGCACGTAATGGTTGCTTGGGCCGGCGAGATCCCGGCCGGGGTGGCCGAGGTGGCCGAGGCCGTCGCCCAGCGCGCCCGGGCCGAGGTCGGCCCGGCGATCCGGGACCTTCTGTCGAGCGACATTGACGAGCAGCGGACGACCCCGCTCGCCCTCCTCCGCGGCGCGGTCGTCTACCCCACCGAGCTCCTGCGGGCTATCGGGGTGCCGCCGGTGCAACGTGATCCATTCGCGGTGGCCGCCTTTCCCGGTGACGATTACGGCCTGTCGCCCAGTTCGTTCGCCGACATCGATCCCGCCCTGGCTGAGCTGGGGATCTGTTGGGGTGCGGCCAAGGCATTCGAGCACCGGCGCCGTCACCGGGAGGGCTGACGGGGCGACCGCCCCCTCCCCGCCCCATTCAGCGCTTTTTCCGGGTTCGCTTGCGCTTCGGCGGGGGCAGGCCTTGCAGTCCGTCCGCGGTGTTGCTCATGGGCTCGCTGGGCGCTTGGGCCCATCCTGCGCCGGACAAGGCGCGTGGTTCGAAGAACAGGCACCCGTCCGGGCAGGCGAACGGATTTTCCTGGTTGGCGGAGACGCGGCAGCGCTGCACCGCTTCGCCCGTCGGCGTGCTGCGGTGGAGGTAATGCCGGCAGTCGTCTCGTACAGCCATACGAACATGTTGTCATGCCCGGATCAGGCGCCCACGTCGCCCCGATCGCCCCTACAGTCGTCTGGATGGGAGAGCGCCTGCTGGTGATAGGAGCGAACGCGGCGGGGATGGCCGCGGCAGCGGAGGCTCGCCGCCGGGCGCCCTCGCTCGAGATTGTGGCTCTCGAGAAGGGACGCTGGGTCAGCTATTCGACGTGCGGTATTCCCTTCCTGGCCGGCGGGTCGGTCGACAAAATCGAGGATCTGGTTGTGCGCACGCCGGCAGAGTTCCGGGCCGCCCACATCGACGTGAGAACCGAGCACGACGTCGTGGGCATCGATCTCGACACTCGCAAAGTCGAGGTGAACAACCGAATCCACGGGCGCTCTTTTCAGCTCGGCTTCGACCGGCTGCACCTGGCCACCGGTGCCCGAGCCCGCCGGCCCGACCTCCCGGGCATAGAGCTCCCGCACGTGCACGGAGTGCAGACCCTCGACGATGCCGGCGATCTCCTGGAGGACGCCGAGAAGCGGCGGCCGAAGCGGGTCGTGGTTCTAGGCAGCGGGTATGTCGGGCTGGAGCTGGCCGAGGCGTTCACCGAACGGGGGGCTGCCGTGACGGTGCTCGAACCGGGACCCGAAATCATGAGCAGCCTCGACCCGGACCTCGGAGCAGCCGTCGCCAAGGCCCTGCGCAACCTGGGGATCGCCGTGCGGGTGTCGGCCCCGGCCGAGGAGATAACCGGCTCGAGCGTCCGCACGCCTGAGGGCGAGGTCCCGGCCGACCTGGTCGTGCTCGGCACGGGCGTGGAGCCCGAAAGCCGGCTCGGAGCCGATGCCGGGCTGGAGACCGGGGTTCACGGGGCTTTCGTCGTCGACCGCCAGCAGCGGGCGTCGGCCTCCGGAGTTTGGGCGGCCGGCGACTGCTGCCAGTCGGTGCACCTGGTTTCCGGCCAGCCCGTGAGTGAGCCTCTCGGCACGGTCGCCAACAAACAGGGCCGGGTGGCTGCAGTGAACATCACCGGGGGATACGCCACCTTCCCTGGCGTCCTGGGGACGGCCGTGACCCGGGTGTGCAATCTGGAAATCGGCCGGACCGGGCTCAACCAGACCGAGGCGCTCGACGCCGGCTTCGCCGCCGTATCGGCGCGCATCGAGTCGAGCACGACCGCCGGCTACATGCCCGATTCGGCCGAAGTGTCGGTCAAGTTGACCGCCGAGCGAGGTTCCGGCAGGGTGCTCGGGATGCAGATAGTTGGGCCCAAGGGGTCGGCTAAGCGGGTCGACGTGATTGCCGCCGCGCTGGTCGGTTCCCTCACCGCCGAAGACCTAACAGGTCTCGATCTCGGATATTCGCCCGCGCTCTCCCCGCTGTGGGACCCGATCCAGGTCGCCGCCCGGCGGCTCCTTCCGGAACTGTGAGCGAATATGACGCACGCCAGGAGGCTCAGGATCCGGCGGTAGTCTCGGACCCGATGCCGGAGAATCGGGTCACAGACCTGGACCTCGTCCGATGGAGCGAGGCGCTGGCGGGGATCGCCCGCACGGGTTTGGCCTTCACCCAGAGCCTCTACGAGCGCGAGCGGTTCGAGGAGGTGCTCAAGGTGGCAGCCGACATCCGGGTGGCCGCCAACCACGAAGGAGGTCGCTTCGACGAGGCCGAGGTGGTGGCCGGATGGCTGAACAGCGTGGGCCAGGGCGTGGCCGGCTACGTCACCCCCAAGGTCGCGGTAGGAGCCATCGTCGGCAATGATCGGAATCAGATCCTGCTGATCCAGCGCGCCGATTCCGGTGTCTGGCTCTACCCGACCGGCTGGGCCGATGTCGGCTACTCGCCCGCTGAGGTTGTGGTCAAAGAAGTGGAAGAGGAGACCGGCATCCTGGTGGAACCGCTCAGGCTGATCGCCGTCATTGACGGCCTGCGCCTCGGTTCCCGGGGTCTTCCGTTCTATTCACTCGTGTTCCACTGCCGGGCCTTGGGCGGGGAGCTCAGCCCGCACCCGCTCGAGACCAGCGACGTCGGGTGGTTCACCGAGAGCGATATGCCCGAGCCCCTGGCCGGAGCGGGCTACTGGAAGAACATGGCGTTCGAAGCCATCCGGGGCAAGCCGCTCGACGTCGAATTCGATCTGCCCCGCTCATCGATCTGGCGGAAGTAGGCGTCGCCGGTGCCGGACTTCGGCGAGATGTCGGCGCGATGGCGGCAGTCCGTGGCGGTTCGCCCGGCCGAGATGAGAATCGATCAGCCTGCTCTCGATGACTGCCTGCTGCAGCTTGGCCGGGATGGCCCGGTAGCCCGCCAACTCGACGCCGCGGTCGACGTCGAGATGCACTTCCTCGCATCTCTCAGCTCTCTGACCGCCCCGCTGGCCCTCGAATACCTGGAGCGGGTCGGGCGCCCCATCCCGTCGCTGTCTCCTCAGATGGGGGTGCAGATCGTCGGCCGGGCCTACGCCGCGCACATGGTGGTCGAGGCCGACCCAAAGGCGTACGGAGCCGTCGATGTGCCGGTCCTCGGAACCCTTCCACCGCTGCGCCGGGGGTCGCCTCCACGGGATCTGTTGACCCGGGTCGTCAAGGCCAGCCGCCGCGGCTTCGAGTTGATCCGCGCCGTTTCCAGTCCGGTGTGGGAGGGTTTCGTGCGCTGCCTGACCAAGCGGGCCCACGACCTGGCCGCCGGCGCCGAGGATCTCGTCCCGGTCGAATCGGTCGACGGCCTGGCCCGGTTCGGTTGGGTGCTCCGCCAGGTGGACATCCACTACGGGTCGTCCCCGGAGCGGCGCTCGTGATGGGGGGAAGTCAAGGATCCGCGGCCGGGCGGGTTTTCCGGCGGGGCGCTCACGGCACCCGCGACACTCAGGGCCCTCAGGGCCGCAGCTGAATGAGGAGGTCGTCGACGATCGACACCTGTCCGCCCGATCTTTCCCACCGGTCGGCGATCGACTGGTGGTCGACCAGCCCGGATGCGTCGGGGTCGAGGCCCAGGGCGGCGATCGCGGCCGCCACCAGTGGCTGCGGCTCGATCTCGTCCCCGTAGGCCGCGAACACCTCCAGGCCGTCCCACAGCCGGTCGAGCGGAGCCGGCGGCTCGGCCCCGGTTGCGAGCGCCAGCGCGGTGGCGGCGAAGACCTCGTAGGTGCCGGTGGCGGCCGGGCGCTGGTAGCCGGCGACCGGGTGCAGCCGCCACTCGAGGACCATGCCTGCGGGGCCGTCATGGCGCAACCAGACCTGGGACCCGTTCACGTAGGCGTCAACCGGCTCCCCGAAGCGATCGTCGAGGGCCACGATCACTTCTGGGCGGGCCTGCCACACCGCGGCTGAGACCAGCCGGGGCGTCGGGCGCGCCACTACTGGTCGCGTGGATGGTCGCGGAGAAAGCGCTCGACCTCCGCGGCCAGCTCGTCGATACTGCCGAGCTGGAGCCGCGGCGGCCCGCTCGGATCGACGTCGTCCCAGCCGGTGTCCTCAGCGTCCTCGAGCTGGGCGACGTAGGCCGCCGCGTCCTCGTCGTCGGCGATTCTCTCGCTGATCTGCCGTTCGTAGTCGATCGCGGCGGCCCGCAGGTCGACCGAGTCGACCGGCGCTCCGAGGAGGGCGGCTGACCGCTCGACCAGGGCCAGCGCCGCCTTCGGCGAGGGCATTTGGTGGACGTAGTGGGGCACTGCGGCCCAGAACGACGCCGAGGGGATCCCGCTCACGCGCAGAGCCTCGTGCAGGACCCCGACGATACCGGTCGGTCCTTCGTAGGAGGGTGGGGTGAGCCCGAGCCGGGTGGCCAGCTCGCGATCGTCGGTTGTGCCCGAAACCCGCACCGGCCGGGTGTGCGCGACGTCCGCGAGCAGCGATCCGAGAATGACTGCCAGCTCGGCGGACACCGCCTTGGCCACCGACACGACCGTGGAGGAGAAGGTGCGCCAGCGCAGTTGGGGTTCGACCCCTCTGAGGACCACGAGATCATGGGCCGACCCGGGGACATCGGCGGCGAGCAGCTCGATGTCGGGCCAATCGATCCGGCGCTCGCCCTCCTCGGTCAGGCGAACCTGCGGGCGGGTCACGGTGAAGTCGTAGAACTCCTCGGCGTCGATGGTGGCGAACCGCTCCGCCTTCCACGCCCGGGCCAGGTGGCGGAGAGCGATGGAGGACGCATCGCCGGCGTCGTTCCAGCCCTCGAAGGCGATCACCAGGAGAGGCCGGCGCAGAACCGGACGACTTTCCCAGTGCACCAAATCCCTGTCCTCCATGTCACGACCGTACCGCGGCCGTCGTAGCCCTGTTGGTCTCCTTGTCCACTCGTATGAACCGTCCCCGCTGGTGCTTCGCCCCTCCCTGGATAGCCTCCGTCTCTGTGCCTCGACGCCGCCTCCTGGTCGACCTCGGTCCGCTGCGGCGCTCGCGGAGTTTCCGGATACTCATCGCTGGCCAGGGAGTTTCCACCCTCGGATCCCAGCTCACCGCGGTGGCTGTGCCGTACCAGGTGTTCCGGCTCACCCACTCATCGCTGGCCGTCGGGCTCGTCAGCCTGACCCAGCTGGTCCCTCTGCTCGTCTGCTCACTGATCGGCGGCGCCGTGGCCGACGCCCACGATCGGCGCAAGGTCCTTCTGATTACCGAGTCCCTTTTTGCCCTGACCAGCGCCGGACTCGCGGTCAACGGCGGCCTCGCCGAGCCGTCGTTGTGGCCCCTCTTCGTCCTGACCGCGGCGGCTGGGGGTATAGCCGGGTTCGACCGGCCTACGTTCAACGCCGCCATTCCCCGCATGGTTGGCCAGGACGATCTGGTGCCGGCATTCGCTCTGTGGCAGGCCCAGTTCCAGCTGGGCCTCGTCGTCGGCCCTGCGGTCGCCGGGATCATCCTCGCGAGCGGGGGGCTGGCCACGGTGTACTGGCTCGATGTGGCGACCTTCGTCGTATCGTTGGCGTCGGTCCTGGCCTTGCCTTCGATGCCACCGGCCGGCGGGGGGGTGCGGACCGGCTGGAAGTCGATCGCCGAGGGGTTCTCGTACGTGAGAGGCCGCCAGGTGATCCAGGGGGTGTACCTGCTCGACATCAACGCCATGGTCTTCGGGATGCCGAGGGCCCTGTTTCCGGCGATCGGGCTCGACGTGTTTCACGGCGGGGCCAGAGCGGTGGGGTTCCTTTATGCCGCGCCGGGCGCTGGGGCCCTGGCGGGAGCCCTGACCACCGGGTGGGTGAAAGGCGTGCGCCGGCAGGGTCGGGCGGTGATCATCGCGGTCATCCTGTGGGGGGCCGCGATCGTGGGGTTCGGTCTGGCGCGCGAGCTGTGGGTTGCCCTGGCTCTGCTGGCCGTGGCCGGATGGGCCGATGTTCTGTCCGCGGTGTTCCGCAGCACGATCCTGCAGTCGAGAGTGCCCGATACCCTCAGAGGCCGCCTGTCGGCCATACAGATAGCTGTCGTGCAGGGCGGACCCCGGTTGGGCGACCTGGAGGCGGGGCTGGTGGCCGAGGCGGTAGGGGTCACCTTCTCGGTCGTGACCGGCGGCGTGGCCTGTGTGGCCGGGGCCGGAGTTCTCGCCTTGCTCCTTCCGGATTTCCGTAACCAGGTCGCCGGCTCGATGGAGCCGGCGCAGGCCTCACCGCCCGGATCGCGTGTGGCCACGAAGCCCCGCTAGAGTCCGCCAGCGTGTTCGTCATAGAGGCGGCGAAGGAGACGACCGACGAACTGGTCGAAGCCATGGGCCGCATGCTCCCGGTTCTCTCCACGAGCGCCCCCACCCCCGGTCGGGTCGACGTGGCCGAGATCGTCGGATGCCCGGCCACCACGCTATTCGTGGCGCGCGACGGCGACGAGGGGCCGATCGTCGGCACGCTCACTCTCGCCATGTTCCGCATCCCGACCGGTGTGCGGGCCTGGATCGAGGACGTCATCGTGGCCGAGGAGGCCCAGGGTCGCGGCTGCGGAGAACAGCTGACCCGCGACGCCCTGCGGGCCGCGGCCGCGGCCGGCGCCCGGACCGTCGAGCTCACGTCGAGGCCCTCGCGCCTGGCGGCCAACCGGCTCTATCAGAAGTTGGGATTCGTCAAGCGGGAAACTAACCTGTACCGGTACGACCTGCAGGCATGAGCGGCCAGGAGGGGCCCCTCGACGGCCGGGTCGCTCTCGTGACCGGTTCGGCCAGCGGGATAGGGGCGGCGGTGGCTCGTGCCCTGTCGGCGCAAGGGGCCACCGTCGTCGTCAACTCCCGCGGCTCGGTTGCAGCCGGTGAAGCCCTGGCGGGCGACCTGGGCGGCCGGTACCGCCAAGCCGACGTGGCCGATCACGGCGCGGCCCGGGCTCTCGTGAACGGGGTGGTAGAGGAGCTCGGCCGCCTCGACATCCTGGTCAATAACGCCGCGACCACCCGAGTCATACCCCACGCCGATCTCGACGCCGCCACCCCTGAGGTATGGACCGAGATACTGGCAACCAACGTGATCGCCCCGTTCGTGCTGGTCACCGCGGCGCTGCCTCACCTCCGCGCCGCCCCGGCAGGCGGGGTCATCGTGAATGTGGGTTCCCTGGCCGGCATACGGCTGGGCGGTTCTTCCATCCCCTACGCGTGCAGCAAAGCCGCTCTGCACCAGCAGACCCGCCTCCTGGCGGCCGTGCTCGGGCCCGAGGTGCGGGTCAACGCAGTGGCGCCAGGCCTGGTGGACACCCCGTGGACCGCCGACTGGCACGATCTCAAAGCGGGCGTCCGGGCCATCACCCCTATGCGCAGGGTGGTCCAGCCGGAGGACGTAGCCCATGTGGTGCTGGCCCAGGTGACTTCCGATCTGGTGACCGGAGAGATCTGGGTGGTCGACAGCGGTCTCAACCTGGTGCACTGACGGCACCTCCGGGCCGCCTCAGACGTCGGGGCCGAGCTCCTCCACCTCGAGCAGGGTGAACCCGTCGATGATGGTCCGCAGGACCTGCTGGGCCACCCGAGGGTCGAGCCCCTCCTCCTTGGCCAGCTCGCCGATCTGGGCGAGCATCACGTCCTCCCGGGCCCGGTCGACGACGGCCATATGGTGGGCCCGCTTGTAGTGAACGACCTGATCCACCAGGCGGGATCGCGCCGCGAGCAGGGCCACGAGTCTGCGGTCGACGTCGTCTATCTGCGTCCGGATCGAACCGAGGTCGGGAGCTTCGTCGGGCATCGCAGCATCATGCCCCAAAAATCGCCGGAGTCTCGCTTACTTGGGTTGGCGAAAGCCTCGCCCCCATACCTGCCCGGTCACCCGGGCTAGGTAGTGAAGGCCGCATCGGCGATAGCATGCGAATGACCCTTTTTGCCTTGAGTCCTTTAGGGGGAGCAGTGGCTGAATCCATAACGGTGACCGACAACCGCACCGGCGAGGTAGTGGAGATTCCGATCACCGACGGCGGGATCTCGGCGGAGGAATTCCGCAAACTGCTGCCCGGTATCTGGTTTTACGACCCGGCGTTCATGACGACGGCTCTGACTTCCAGCTCCATCACATATCTCGACGGCGATGCCGGCATCCTCCGCTACCGGGGGTACCCCATCGAGCAGCTGGCGGCTGATTCGACCTACCTGGAGGTCGCCTACCTGCTCATCCACGGTGACCTGCCGACGACCGACCAGCTGGCGGACTGGACCAACGACATCCGGTATCACACCTACATCCACGAGAACTTCCGTAAGCGGTTCGTGGACAGCTTCCATTACGACGCCCACCCCATGGGCATGCTCGTATCGGGGATCGCCGCCCTCTCGACCTTCTACCCCGAGGCCAAGGAGATCGACAACCGTAAGGTACGGATGGATCAGATCGTCCGCTTGATCGCCAAGGTGCCCACGCTCGCCGCGGCTTCCTATCGCTACAGCCGGGGGATGCCGTTCGTCTTCCCCGACAACGCCTTCAGCTTCACCGAGAACTTCCTGTCGATGATGTGGAAAGTGGCGGAGCCCCGCTACGAGCCCGACCCTGTCCTGGCCCGCGCCCTGGACGTGCTTTTCATCCTGCACGCCGACCACGAGCAGAACTGCGGGACCTTGGCCATGAGGACAGTGGCGTCGGCCCACGCCGACCCTTATTCCGCCGCCGCCGCGGCCGCCGCCGCCCTCTACGGGCCGCGCCACGGCGGAGCCAACGAGGCCGTCCTGCGGATGCTCGAGGACATCGGCTCCGTCGACAATGTCAAGTCCTTTATAGAGGACGTCAAGGCGGGCAAAGGCAAGTTGCAGGGCTTCGGTCACCGCGTGTACAAGAACTACGACCCGCGAGCCAAGATCATCAAGAAGACGGCAGACGACGTGTTCACCGTTACCGGCAAGAATCCGTTACTCGACATCGCGCTGAAGCTCGAGGACGTGGCTCTGTCCGACGAGTACTTCATCTCCCGGAAGCTCTACCCGAACGTGGACTTCTACTCCGGGCTCATATACCAGGCGATGGGGTTCCCCACTGAGATGTTCACGGTGCTCTTTGCCATTCCGAGGGTCGCGGGATGGCTGGCCCACTGGAACGAGCTGGTCGAGCAGGACTCGAAGATCTACCGGCCGCGGCAGCTCTGGGTTGGCCACGATGACCGGGGGTACGTGGCGGTCGACGACAGGAGCTGATCGTCCGGGCCCACCGCGACCGTCTGGCCGGGTCGCGGCCCACCGCGACCGTCTGGCCGGGTCGCGGCCCACCGCGACCGTTCGTCCTCGTACCAAACCGCGTCCTCGGCCGAGGGACCGGCGACCTCACGCCCGTGTCCGTACCGGCGTGCGCAGCAGCCCCTCCTGGACTACTGAAACCGCCAGCGCCCCGTCGCGGGTGTATATCGTGCCGGTGGCCAGGCCCCGGGCGCTTGAAGCGGTGGGGCTGCTCTGGTCGTAAAGCAGCCACTCGTCGGCGTGGAAGGGGCGGTGAAACCACATGGCATGGTCCAGGCTGGCCTGAGTTCCCTCGCCGTACATGACACCGTGGGGCAGCATGATGGTGTCGAGGAGGGTCATGTCGCTGGCGTAGGCAACCAGGCAGGCGTGCAGCAGGGGGTCATCGGGCAGGTGGCCGTCGGTGCGCATCCACAGGGCGTGGGAGGGCGCCCGCTGCATCGAGCCTCCGGGCGAGGTGCGGATCGGTCCCCCGACGTGGCGCACGTCGATCGCCCGGGGCCGGTGGTACCACTCACCGAGAGCCTGAGCGTGGGGCGCCATGACCTCGGACCAGGTGGGGAGGGTCTCGGGGTCGGGCACGTCGGGCATCGGTTGCTGGTGGCTAACGCCGACCTCGCGGACGTGGAACGAGGCGGACAGGTGGAAGATGGACTCTCCCCCCTGGATCGCCGCCACCCTCCGGGTGGTAAAGGACCGGCCGTCGCGAATGCGGTCCACCTGGTACAGGATCGGGATATTCGGGTCACCGGAGCGGAGAAAGTAGGCGTGGAGGGAATGGACGGGACGATCGTTGCCGGTTCCGTCGCCGACCGTCCGACCGGCCGCGATCAGGGCCTGAGCTGCCACCTGGCCGCCGAAGACGCGGATGCGATTCTCCGGCGGGCTGTGCCCCCGAAAGTAGTCCGCCTCCAGAACTTCGAGATCGAGGAGGTCAACCAGGTCGTCAAGGGCCTTCGTCACCCCCCCATCTTGCTTCCCGGTACGTCAGACCTACCACCTCTCAAGTAGCCTGAGTGCTCGTGCCGAATCCCATCCCCGAGATGCTGGCCAAAATACGCTCGCCAACCGGTCGAAAGCTCTTCCGGTACTCGATGGCGTCCGTGGTGGCACTGGCGGTCAGCAACGTGTGTCTGCTCATCTTCTACGGCGCAGCCGGACTGAGCGCGGTCACGGCCAGCACTCTGGCTACTGCGATCGGCGCCGTCCCGAGTTACGAGATGAACCGCAAGTGGGCGTGGGGCAAGACGGGACGCAGCCACTTCTGGAAGGAGGTAGTGCCTTTCTGGGCTCTGGCCTTCGTGGGTTGGGCGTTCTCGACGTATGCCGTACGGGTCATGGAGCATTACGCCGTCCAGCACAACTTCACCCATGCGATGAAGACAGCGTCCGTGCTGTTCGTCTATGTCGGCGCGTTCGGGGTCCTCTGGATTGTCAAGTTCATCATTTTCAACAAGCTGCTCTTCGGACACCATCACCAGGCGGACCCCGCGGATGAGTCTGCCGCCCCCGGAACTTCCACCGGAGCTCGGATCTAGCGCCCCCGGCGGGAGTGACTGGAGATGGACGAGCACCTGCTCGCCATGGCCCGGTCGGCGAAAGGTTTCATGCCCGACGACGAGGGTTTGGCTTTGTTCGACGTCGGGTTGATCGCAGGGGCCACCGGTCTTGGACCTCTCCTCGAGGTGGGTACCTACTGTGGCAAATCGGCCCTGTACCTGGGTGCGGCGGCGCGGGAGTCGCACTCGACCCTGCTCAGCGTCGACCACCACCGGGGCTCGGAGGAGAACCAGGCAGGGTGGAGGGATCACGACCCGTCGGTCGTAGACCCGGCCACGGGGCGGATGGACACCTTGCCCCTTGCTCGCCGAGCGCTGGAGCAAGCCGGCCTGGAGGACGTCGTCGTTCTGGTGGTCGGCGAGTCGGCCCTGGTGGCCGCCACCTGGTCCACGCCGCTGGCCCTGCTCTTCATCGACGGCGGCCACGGCGAACAGGTGGCCTGGGCCGACTATCGAGCCTGGACCCCACGGGTCGCGCCGGGAGGATACATGGCGATACACGATGTCTTTCCTGATCCGGCGGACGGCGGCCGGCCCCCGTACGACCTTTACTGCGCCGCTCTCGGCTCCGGGGACTGGCTCGAAGAGGTGCCACTGGGCCGCGGCAGCCTCAGGGTGCTGAGACGGGCAGGCGAGAACAGCTAGCCCAGAACAGCTAGCCCAGAACAGCCAGCCCCCTGACGGGCTCCTTGGACGCCCGGCTATTCCGCGGGGACCGGCGTGGCCGCCGCTCTCGGCGTGCGCCACAGCCCTATCCGGAGGCGGATCAACCCGACGAGGGTTCGGGGGATTCTCCGCAGGATGGATGAACGGGCCGGGCGGAGCTCAGTAACGGTCACCGGGATTTCGAGCACGACCAGGCCGGCCCGTTCGGCCCGCAGGATCAACTCGGTGTCGAAGATGTCCTTACCGAATTGACAGGTCCCGACGAGGGGTAGGGCGGCGGTGCGCCGGATGGCCTTGACCCCGTGAGTGTCGCTGATGCCCAGCCCGAAGCCGTGGCGGAGGATCCCGGAAAAAACGGCAGTGATCAGCTGGCGGGCCGGGGTCCGGTTGTCCTTGGCCCCCGGACCGCGTTTGGAACCGACGACGATGGCACAGCCGCTGCGGTCGATGAGCGAAGTGGCCTGATCCAGGAACTCGAGGTCCACGAAGTCCACGTCGAAGTTCACGACGACGTCCCCTTTGGCCTCGAGGAACCCCTCGCGCAAAGCCCGGCCGTAGTCCGGCTTTGGTGCCTGCATGGCGGTGACATCCGCGTGGCCTTCTGACAGCGCCTCCGCCTCCGCCCAGGTGCCGTCGGTCGACCCGTTCTCCACCACGATGACCTCGAACGTAACCCCGCGCTCTTGCAGACCAGCGACCACCGCGGTGACTGCCGGTCCCAGGTAGCCCTGCTCGTTGTGGGCCGGCATCACCACTGAGATCATTCGAGACTCATCGTAGGGCGGCCGGGGCCGACTGGCCCCGCGCCCCGGTTGCCAGCAACATCGACGCAGCATGTGGCCAACCCGAGCGCAGCGTGGCTGGTGGGGCGCCTGGGGGGGCGTGGGATTGGCCTGTGGGGCCCTCATCGGGCTGTCCATCCCGCCGTTCGGCTGGTGGCCGCTTGCCTGGCTCGGGTTCGCCGGCCTGGCCGTCGTCCTCCCCGGACGACCGGTTCGGGCCCGGGTGGCGCTCGGAGCCGGCCTGGGTGTCGGTCAATTCGTCATCGGATTGTGGTGGGTCCAGCAGTTCTCCATTCCGGGGTACCTGGCGCTCGTGGTCGTCGGAGCCTTCTACTTCGCCGTCGGTGTAGCCCTCGTGCCGTCTGATCGCCGCCGGTGCGTGGCCATAGCCCTACCGGCGACGATGGTCCTGGCCGAGTGGGTCCGGGACCGCTATCCGCTCGGAGGATTTCCCCTGGGAGCGGCTTCCCTCGGTCAGGCGGCCGGCCCTCTCGCCCCCAGCGTTCGGCTGGGGGGCAGCCTGCTGCTGATGGGGGTGACCGCGCTGGCCGGCGTGGCCCTGGCCGAGCTGGGCTGGGCGGCCCGGAGCGGGCGAGCCCTCAGGTCGCCCCGGCGGGGACCCACGGCCCGGCACGACGCCGGCCGCAGCACCGTCGTGGCCACGATGCTGGTAATGGTCACAATCGGGGTCCCGCTCGTCGCCGCCCTCTCGCCGTCAGGCGCCGGGGGGCGGTCGATGCCGATAAGGGTGGCGTTGGTTCAGGGCGGGGGTGCCCGCGGCACCAGGGCTATCAACTCCGACCCCGACGCCGTCTTCAACCGCCACTTGTCGGCCAGCTCCGGTCTCACCGGCCCCCTCGACCTGGTGGTATGGCCGGAAGGGATCCTCCAGGCCAATCAGCCCTACGGCACTACGGCCGGGGCTTCCGAAGTGGCCGCTCTGGCGACCCGGCTGAACGCCACCGTGATGGTCGGCGTCGATCAGGTTCTCGGCCACGGCAGGTATCGAAACGAGGTGGTGGCGTGGGGCCCGAACGGTCAGGTGGTCGGGGTCTACGTCAAGGACCACCTGGTTCCGTTCGGCGAGTACATCCCTTTGCGTTCGGTCGTCCAGCGGTTCTTCAACGTGTCCGCCGTGCCCTACGACGGGATCCCCGGAAAGACGCCCGGTTTCATGAGCACCCCGGCCGGGCCGCTCGGGATCATGATCTCATACGAGGTCTTCTTCGACGGACGGGCGAGGGGCGCGGTGAACGCCGGCGGCCAGGTCCTGATCGTGCCGACCAACACCGCCTCCTACCGGGGCACCCAGGTAGCGACCCAGCAAGTGGCGGCGGCGCGCATGCGGGCCGAGGAGACCGGTCGCTGGCTGGTACAGGTGACGCCGACGGGATACACCGCAGTGGTCAGCCCCGACGGCCGGGTGGTCAAGCAGAGCAGCCTTGACGAGCAGGCTCTGGTGTACGCCACCCTCCCGCTCCGAACGGGAAAGACGGTGTACGTCCGGTTCGGCGACACGCCCGTTGTGGCCGTTGCCCTGGTCGGTGTCGTAATCGCTTGGCTGGTGGTTCTGATTCCCGTTCGGCACCGTGGTCGTGAGCGCACACGGTCGCGCCGGCGCGCCCAGCGCCGCTGGCGTTAGGGCCGCGCTCGCTGGCGGATCGGCAACCGGGTTTGACCCGGGGCCCGGCGCCGACAACAGTTTGTGCCTCATGGCCGGTGTGTCCCTCTTGCGCGTGGCCCTGCTGGTGTACCGGGGGAACCCGCATTCGGGGGGACAGGGGGTCTATACCCGGTATCTGTCACGGGAGTTGGTCGCCCAGGGCCATGAGGTCACGGTGTTCGCCGGCCAGCCGTGGCCGGTGCTCGATGAAGGCGTGGGCTACGTCCCGGTCCCGAGCCTGGACCTGTACCGGCAGCCGGACCCGTTCCGGATCCCCAGGCCGAGCGAGTTTCGGGGCGCCGTCGATGTCGCGGAGTTCGCCGTCATGTGCACGGCGGGCTTCCCGGAGCCGAGGACCTTCAGCTGGAGGGTTAGACGACAGCTGGCGGCGCGGGCCGGCCAGTTCGACGTGGTCCACGACAACCAGACCTTCGGACGGGGCCTGCTCGGGGTTATGGCCGACGGCTGGCCCCTCATCGGCACGTGCCACCATCCGATCACAATCGACCGGGCCCTTGATCTAGAGCATGCCCCGAACTGGTGGCGCCGGACCCAGCTGCGACGCTGGTACGGCTTCGTCGCCATGCAGAAGCGGGTAGCCCGCCAGGTGCCGAGGATCCTGACCGTTTCGTCCTCGTCGAAGCGGGACATCGTCGAGCAGTACGGGCTGCGTCCCGAACGGCTCGCGGTCGTGCCGATCGGAGTGGACGACGCCCACTTCAGACCGCGGCCTGAGGTGGCCCGCATCCCGGGGCGCATCATGACCACGGCGAGCGCCGACGTTCCGTTCAAGGGTTTGCTGCCGCTCGTGGAAGCTCTGGCCAAGGTGCGGACCGAGCGGCCCGAAGCCCACCTCGTGGTCGTCGGCCGGCTCCGCGAGGAGAGCCCGGTCGCCGCGGCCATCGAGCGTCTCGGGGTGGCCGGGGCGGTGAGGTTCGAGACCGGGGTGAGCGACGATCGCATGGTCGACCTTTACGCCGAGGCCAACCTGGCGGTCGTGCCCTCCCTGTACGAGGGCTTCTCCCTGCCGGCGGTGGAGGCCATGGCCTGCGGGGTGCCGCTGGTCGCGACCACTGGCGGCGCCCTGCCGGAGGTGGTCGGTGAAGACGGGAGAACCGGGCTGCTCGTGCCCCCCGGTGATCCTGAGGCCCTGGCCCTGGCCGTTCAACGGGTTCTGGCCGACCCGGACCTGGCCGCTCGGCTCTCGGAGGCCGGGCGCCGCCGGGTTCTCGACCGTTTCACCTGGAAGGCCTGCGCGTCGGCCACCGCGGAGCACTACCGCTGGACGGTCGAGCGCCACCGGGCGGGCCGGGTCGAGCGAACGACGGCACCTTGCTGACCGTCCGCTACGACCGACTCGGGGTGCGCGCCGGCGACCGGCTGCTCGACCTCGGGGCCGGCGGAGGACGCCACGCCTTCGAGGCCATGCGCCGGGGGGCGACCGTCACCGCGTTCGATGCCGACGCCGGGGAGGTGAAAGACGCCACCTGGATGATGCGCAGCCTGGCCTGGGACGACGCTGCGGTGGCTGCCAGCCGGGGGTCCGGGACCGGGGTCGTGGGCGATGCCCTCGATCTGCCGTTTAGTTCCGGGTCCTTCGACCGGGTGATCGCCGCTGAGGTGCTGGAGCACATCCCGAACGACCGGCGGGCCATCGCTGAGTTGGCCCGGGTTCTGCGGCCCGGCGGAACCATGGCGGTGACCGTGCCCCGGTGGTGGCCGGAGCTGGTGACCTGGGCCCTGTCCGACGACTATCACAACACCCCGGGCGGACACATTCGCATATACCGGGCCAGCGTGCTGGCGGGCCGGCTGCGCCACGTCGGGCTCGAACCTTACGCATCCCACCACGCCCACGCCCTGCACACGCCGTACTGGTGGCTCAGGGCGCTGGTCGGGGTGCACGACGACCACCATCGTGCGGTGCGGCTGTACCACCGGGTCCTGGTCTGGGACATAGAGGCACACCGCCCCTTGACCCGGGTTCCGGAGTCCCTGCTCAACCCGTTCCTCGGTAAGAGCGCGGTCGTGTACCTGAGAAAACCCCGGTGACGGGTCCCCTGACGCCGGACGAGGTGGGGGACACCGCGGGGTGGATCGAGTCGGTTCAGCTGGCCGGCGGGATGATCCCTTGGTTTCCCGGAGGACACTGCGATCCCTGGAACCACACCGAGTCGGCCATGGCCCTGGTGCTGGCCGGGAGGCGCCGCGCCGCGGAGCGGGCCTTCGAGTGGCTGGCCTCTGCTCAGCTGAGCGACGGGGCCTGGTGCCGGTATTACCTGGCCGACGGGGTCGAGGATCCCCGGCGCGACCCCAACGTCGGGGCTTACGTCGCGACCGGCGTGTGGTGGCACTACCTGCGCACAGGAGACCTGACCTTCCTCGAGGGAATGTGGCATGTGGTCGACGGTGCCGTAGCGTTCGTGCTGAGCTTGCAGCAGCCCGGCGGTGAGGTCCTGTGGTCCATGGACCCCGACGGTCACACCGGTGGCTACGCCCTGATCACATCGACCTCCTCCATCCACCACAGCCTGCGCTGCGCCGTGGCCATCGCCGAGCGCCTCGGGTTCGAGCGCCCGGAATGGGAGCTGGCGGCTGACCGGATCGTGGAGGCCTTGATCCACCGGCCTGGGTCCTTCGCTCCCAAGGAGCGATGGGCCATGGACTGGTACTACCCGGTCCTCTCCGGTGCTCTGTCCGGTGAGGAGGCCCGCGACCGGATCGCGGGGCGCTGGGCCGAGTTCGTCCTCGACGGGGTGGGGGTGCGATGTGTTTCCGACCACGACTGGGTGACCGCGGCCGAGACCTCCGAATGTGCCATCGCCCTCGACGCCGTCGGCCTCCGTGACCAGGCGGCCCTCCTGCTCGACTGGACCCGGCACATGCGAGAAGCTGACGGCTCCTACTGGACCGGCTGCGTCCACCCGGAATGTGTCCGGTACCCGGGGGGCGAGCGCACGACCTACACCGCGGCGGCCGTCCTACTTGCTGACCATTCGCTGTACGGGTTCGGGCCCTCGTCCGGTCTGTTTCGGGGCGACACCCTTCCCGGCGTGGTCGACGTGGCGGGGCTGGGCGAACCCCTCCACGAGGGTTGAGGCGGAAATCCGTTTTACTTCCGGGTCAGCGCGGTGACCCTTTACTCCCGGGTCAGCGCGCTGAGCGCCTCACGGGCTAGGCCGGCCGCCCGGCGCCCCGAGGCGATACACGCCGGGATGCCGGCTCCGTGATAGCTGGCCCCGCAGATCGCCACGCCCGGGAAATGGCGCCGCAGCCCGTCGGTTATTCGGTTGACCAGGGCCCCGTGGCCCACCCGGTATTGAGGGAACGAATCGGGCCACCGGCTGACCCGCCACGCTGAGGGCATCAGCGGAGTGGCCAAGGCCCGGGCTACTTCGCCGGAGAGTCGATCCACCAGCTCGCCGTCATCCAGCGACATGGCCCGCCGGTCGCGTTCACGTCCGGCGGACACCCGCAGAACGGAGTGTCCGGGGTTGGCCCAGTGCGGCCACTTGGCGGAGCCGAACGAGCACGCAGTCATGAGCAGACCAGCCGTCGCCGGTACCAGGATCCCGTTGACCCCGGGTGGGCTTTCGAGGCCCGGGTAGCCGAGGGTTACCAGCACGACCGACGCCCGGCCGATATGGGAGAGGCCCTCCGGTCCGCCCGGTCCGAGGATCCGGGCCGCGGTGGCCGACTCGGTAGCAAGAACCACCGAGTCGAACAAGGTGCCGGCTGGTTCTATCCGCCACCTCCGGCCCTCTCGCGAGATCGAATCCACCGCCAGCGGGCAGATCGAGGTCCCGGCCGCCTCGAGCCGGGAAACCAGCCCGCTGACCAGGGCCGCCATTCCCTGCCGGGGTGCCAGAAATGGGGGAGCACCGACGGGGCCGCCCATCTTCCTGAGGCCGACCACCAGGCTTCGCGACGCCCGGGCGGCCTGGAGGAGCTGGGGCACGGTGGTGGCGGCGCTCAACTCATCGGTGTGCCCGGCGTGGATTCCCCCGACCAACGGATCGACCAGACGGTCGGCGATCTCCTGGCCGAATCGGGCCGACACCAGATCACGAACACTTATGTCGGCTCCCACCGGGCGGCGGGGCAGGACCAGGTCGCCTGCCGCCCGGACCAGGCCTCGGGGAGAAATGAGCCCGGAACCGATCAGGGGACCGAGACGGCGGGGCGCGCCCAGCACCAATCCTTCGGGTAGCGGGCGCAACCGTCCCCGCCACCATATGAGGGTTCGCCCGGCCTGGGGAGCGACCAGCTCATCCACCCCGGCCTCGGAGCACAGCTGAACCGCGTCTGACATCCGGGTGAGGAAGGCGTCGGGACCGCAATCCACGTCGCGCCCCTCGAAGGTCGAGGTCAGTATCTTGCCCCCGACCCGCCCGGGTTCGAAGATCGTGACCTCGGCTTGGTCGCGTAGCTCCCACGCCGCGGCGAGGCCGGAGATGCCGGCGCCGACTATGGCTGTCCTCAACCGGCCTTTGTCTCCTCGTGCACCAGCGCCACGAGATCGGTGAGAACTCCGGGGTCGGTTTGGGGGAGCACACCGTGGCCGAGGTTGAATATGTGGCCTCTGTCCTTGGGCCGCTCCCGCAGGATCGTCCTGGCTGAGGATTCGACTGCGCTCCACGGCGCCAGGCAGAGCGCCGGGTCGAGATTGCCCTGGAATGCAGTGGCGGTGGGCGCCCGCTCCGCCGCCGTCGCCAACGGCACCCTCCAGTCGACCCCTATGACGTCGGCTCCGGCCCCGTCCATGAGGGCCAGGAGCTCCCCGGTTCCGACGCCGAAGAGAATCCGCGGCACGTTGTTTTCGGCGATACCCGCGCATATGCGCATCGTCGCCGGCATGACGAACTGCCGGTAGTCAGAGGGCGACAGCGCGCCGGCCCAGCTGTCGAAAATCTGGACGGCCGCCGCGCCCGACGAGATCTGGACCTTCAAGAAGTCCACGCACAGGTCGGCCAAGCGATCAAGGAGGGCGTGCCAGAGGATCGGTTCGGTGTACATGAGGGCCTTGGTCGCGGCGTGGTCCCGAGACGGGCGTCCCTCCACCAGGTAGCTGGCCAGGGTAAAGGGCCCCCCGGCGAATCCGATGAGAGGCACGGTCAGCTCTTTTACGAGGATCCCGACCGTCTCTGCCACCCAGGGAATGTCCTGGGCCGGATCGAGGCGCCGCAGCCGTTCGAGATCCGATTTTTCCCTGAAGGGAGCCTCGGCCACCGGCCCGACGCCGGCCCGAATCTCCACTCCGAAGCCCACGGCCGCGACGGGGACGATGATGTCGGAGAAAAGGATGGCTGCGTCCACGCCGTACCGGCGCACCGGTTGCAGGGTGATTTCGGCTGCCACGTCGGGGCGGGCGATCGATTCCAGGATGTTGCCGGCGCCCCGAAGGGCCCGGTATTCGGGAAGCGACCGTCCCGCTTGACGCATGAACCACACCGGCGTGTGCGAGACGGGCTCGCCCCGACAGGCGGCGAGAAACGGATCGCGCTCAAAGGTCGCAGGGGCCACTGATTCAAGCTAGTCAACGGGCCCGGAGCAGGAGCCTCGGGGAGCGTGGCTTGCGCCGAGCGCCCGGAGCGCGCAAAGTGGACCTTCCCCGTTATGACGCACCCCGACGTTCCCGCCGAGCAAGCCCACGTGGACCTGGCGTACGAACGGCTCGCGGCCATGCGTGCCGCGGCGGAAGCCATGCTGCAGGACGCTTTCGGCGAGCGCGGGGGCACTTTTCAGGCCATAACGGAACGTGACATCCGGGTGCGCAACAGCCTCGGGAGGTTGGAGCAGCTTCAGATCGGCCGAGAGGCTCTGGTATTCGGACGGATCGATCGGGCCGAGCCCGGAGCCGCGGAGGCGACGGAGTCCTTCCACATCGGCAGGCTGGCCATTTCCGACCGCGATCAGGAGCCGCTGGTGGTCGACTGGCGGGCCCCCGTGGCCGAGCCGTTCTACCGGGCGACGGGCGCCCATCCGATGGGGCTCACCCGCCGCCGTCACTTCCTGACCGAGGGGCAGCGGGTCATAGACCTGGAGGATGAGTTGTTCGACCCCGCGGGGGCGGATCCGGGCGTCGGCTTGGGCCTCTCCGGCCCGCAGGTGCTGCTCGCCACCCTCGAGCGCTCGCGGACGGGCCGTATGCGGGACATCGTGGCGACCGTTCAGCGAGAGCAGGACGAGATCATCCGCGGCCCGCTGCCCGGAATCCTGGTCGTGCAGGGAGGTCCGGGGACAGGCAAAACGGCGGTGGCTCTGCACCGGGCGGCCTACCTGCTCTACACCCATCGGTTTCCGCTCGAGAGCCAGGGCGTCCTCGTGGTCGGGCCGAATCCGACCTTTCTCCGCTACATCGAGCACGTGCTCCCGTCGCTCGACGAGACCGGCGTCGAGCTGTCTACCGTCACCTCCCTCTACCAGAGGTCTCGTCCCACCGAAGGGGAGGACGAGGATGTGGCCCAGCTCAAGGGGGACGTCCGGATGGCCAGGGTCATCGCCCGCGCCGTCAACGACCGCCAACGCCCCCTCCGGCGGACGGCCGACATCCCCTTCGGTTCGAGGGTGCTCCGAATCACCCCGGCCATGTCAGCGCAGGCCGTCAGCGCAGTGAGAAGGCGCCCCGGCACCCACAACGCCCGTCGCCGCACGCTGGAGCACATCCTCTGGAGGCAACTGATCGAGCAGGTGCCCCCGGAGGGCGGGGGCGAGGCTGAAGCTGAGGGCATCGGAAGCCGGCGCTCGCCAGAGGAGCTCGGCCGCATCCTGAGGCACCAGCCCGAGATGGCCGAGGCGCTAGATCGCATGTGGCCGGTCCTGACCCCGGAGCAGTTCCTGCACGACCTGTTCGGCGCGGCCGCCCTCGTCGATCTGGCCGCGTCGCAGGTACTGACTCCGGAAGAGCGCCGGTTGCTGCAACGCAAGCGCAGCCCGGTCGGGACCGAGGTCGCCTGGACCGAGGCCGACATCGCACTTCTGGACGAGGCTCAGTCGCTGCTCGGCTCGCGCCGGCGAGCCGGGATCGAGCCCGTCGAGGCGGTGCGGACCTTCGGCCACGTCGTCGTGGACGAGGCCCAGGACCTCTCCCCGATGCAGTTGCGCATGGTGGCCCGCCGGTCGCTGTCGGGCTCCATGACCGTGGTCGGCGACATCGCCCAAGCGACCGGCACCTGGGTCCCGGCTTCGTGGTCACAGGTGGTCGAAAACCTCCCGGCCCGGCGGGGTTGGCGCCTCGTCGAGCTCACTGTCAACTACCGCACCCCGGCGGAGATCATGGCCGTGGCCGCCCGGATTCTCGAACAAGTGGCACCCGGGATGCGACCGCCTGAATCGGTGCGGGCAAGCGGCGCCCCCCCGAGGATCCTGAGCGCGTCGCGAGCCGACGGCTCGTTCAGCGACGCCCTACTGACGCTCACCGCCAGTGCGGTGAAGGACGAGCTCGAGGGCGTCTCGGGCGAAGGTCAGGACGGTACTCTCGCCGTCATCGTGCCGCCGAGCCTGGTCGACGCCGCGGGACGGGCCCTGACGTCCTCCAACCTGACCTACGGGCACGCTGGGCGCGGCGCGCTGGACGAGGCCCTGACCCTGCTTACCATCGAAGATGCCAAAGGCCTGGAGTTCGATTCTGTGACCGTGGTCGAGCCGGCCCGGATCGTCAGGGAGACCCCGCAGGGCTTGCGTGCGCTCTACGTGGCTTTCACCCGGGCTACCCGGCGTCTCGTGATCGTCCACTCCGAGGCCATGCCGGCCCCTCTCGCCGGCGCCATCCAGCACACCGCCTGACCCCGGCGGGCGCCACCCCCGTTCGTGGAAGCGGCGGGTACCGTTTCGTAGACTCGGGGCGCGATGCCCCTCGACCGCACGTCCAGGTCCTCTCTCGCCGCCCTGGTTCGCCGGGTCGGCTACGAGCGGCGGGAGGAGCCCTTTCAGCTCTCGTCCGGCGGGTGGAGCCACGACTATGTCGACGGAAAGCACGCCATGGCCTCTGGTCCGGCTCTCCGCCAGGTCAGCCAGGCCGTGATTGACGCCGTCGGCTTCGAGTTCGATGCCGTCGGCGGTCCCACTATGGGGGCCGACGCCGTGGCCCACGGGGTGGCCCTGCTTTCAGGCTGCGCCTGGTTCTCGATCCGTAAGGAGGCCAAGGGCCACGGCCGGGAGGCGTGGGTCGAGGGCAGGAGGCTCGAGGTCGGTGATCGCGTCGTGGCGGTGGAGGACGTCGTTTCGACCGGGGCGTCACTGCTCAGGGCGATCGAACGGGTGCAGGAACTGGGGGCCGTCGTGGTGACCGCGACAGCCCTGCTCGACCGCAGTCCGGCCGTCGCGGAGCGCTTCGCCGCGGTGGGGATCGTGTGGTCACCCCTGCTGACCTGGGTGGATCTGGAAATCGAGCCTCTCTGAAGGGGGGGTCCATGCTCGACCGGCCCCTGGATCTGGACGCCCTGAACCCCGATCCCATCGAGCAGTTCCGAGCCTGGTTCCGCGACGCCCGGGAGGCTGGTGAGCCCGAACCCGAGGCCATGGCCCTGGCCACCGCCAGCTCCGGCGGTTACCCGGCCGTGAGGTTCGTGCTGCTAAAGGCGGTCGATCGGCGGGGCTTCGTCTTCTACACCAACGTCCGGAGCCCCAAGGGCCGCGACCTCGAGGCCAACCCCCTCGCCGCCGCCGCTTTCCGGTGGTGGCATCTCCAGCGCCAGGTCCGGGTGTCCGGCCCGGTGACGACGGTAGACGACGTCGAGGCGAACGCCTATTTCGCCACCAGAGCGCGGGGGGCGCAGCTCGGTGCGTGGGCGTCGGTCCAGAGTGAGCCGCTGCACTCCCGCGACGACCTCGACCGCAAGATGACCAACGCCTCCACCCGCTTCGGTGCAGGCGACATATCCCGGCCGCCCTGGTGGGGCGGGTTTCGCATCCACCCGGTCGAGATGGAGTTCTGGCAGGCCCGAGCCGACCGGCTCCACGACCGGGCGCTCTATTCCGCCGCGGGCGACCACTGGACTATCACCCGCCTCAGCCCGTGAACCGGTCGGAGGACGCGCCACAATGTTGTCATGACTGATGCCGTCCCCTCGCTCGAAGTCGACCTCGAGGCCTTCTCGGCGGCCCACGCCTCCGGGGCCACCGTTCTTGATGTCCGCAACCCAGACGAGTACGAGACGGCGCACGTGCCTGGGGCCGTGCTTATTCCGCTGCCCGAGCTGGCGGCCCGCCAGGAGGAGATACCCGACGGCGAACCCCTCTACGTGATCTGCGCGGCAGGGGTCCGCAGCCTCACCGCGACGAAAGCCCTGGTCGAGGCCGGCTACAACGCGGTCTCCGTCGCAGGGGGCACCAACGGCTGGATCGACCGCGGCGGATCGGTCGTCACCGGCCAGGCCACGGGTTAGGGCTCGCTGCGATCCCCTAAACCGGTGCGAGCCATAGGGTCAGCCAAGTTTGCGAGCCAGGTCAAGCCGGCCGCGGCCCCGGGCCGGGCAGCACCCGTTCGATCCTTTCCAGCCCCGCGGACAGCCCGTCGAGATTGCCGAGGGCATCGATCAGATACCGCCGTACCCCCGCCACGTGGGTGGGGGCGGCCTCCCGGAGTCGCTGTAGGCCCGCCGGGGTGAGCTGGGCCAGTGCCCCCCGTCGATCGGACGGGCAGGCCCGCCTGCTCACCAGCCCGGCCTTCACCAGGCCGTCAACTCTCCGGGTCAGGCCGCTGCGGGACAACAGAAGGCGGTCGGCCAGATCGGACATTCGCAGCTCGAAACCGCCCGCTTCGGACAGGTTGACCAGGACCGCGTAGTCGCCGATCGACAGGCCGTGGGCTTCCGTAAGCTCTCTATCCAGCTGGTCATGCATTCTGGATTCGACGGCGAGCAAACGCCTCCAGACTTCCTGCTCGCGGTCGTCGAGCCAGTCGGTAGATTGCGCTGTCACCCCTACCAAGCTACCCCGTTAGCACACACTCAGTTGCATTAGCAACTACATTCAAGTTTTCCTCTTCACAAAGACCCCCTGATCAGGTAGTATTCGATGTCCGGCGGGTTCGGAGCGGAAGACCGGAACCGACCCGAAAAAGTCCGCCGACCTTAACCTGTCGGGTGCATTGAGAGACGAGGACGAGTGCCCAACAACCACGCCGCTCAGCCCGAGGAGGACTTGGTCCGACTCTACCTGAACGACATCGGCAAGCACGCCCTGCTGACCAAGGACGATGAGGCTCGACTGGCTCAGGCCATCGAGGCCGGGCGCGAATCTCGCACCGAGATGGCCTCGGGAAGGACCTTGACTCCGTCCCGGAAACGCGAGTTGCGCCGGCTGATACGTGACGGTGACGACGCCGCGGAAACCTTCGTCAAGGCCAACCTGCGGCTGGTCGTGTCTATCGCCAAGAAATACCAGGCAGCCGAGTTGCCGCTGCTCGATCTGGTGCAGGAGGGCAATCTCGGCCTGATGCACGCGGTGGAGAAGTTCGACTGGCGCAAGGGCTTCAAGTTCTCTACTTACGCCACTTGGTGGATCCGCCAGGCCATCACGCGCGGCATCGCCAACACCGGTCGCACCGTTCGACTGCCGGTGCATGCCGGCGACCTGCTCACCCGGGTGACCAAGGCTCGGGGTCGGCTGGAGGGCCAGTTGGGCCGCCGCCCGACCGTGGCCGAGCTGGCCGCCGACCTGGAGCTCGAGGAGGAGAAGGTAACCGAGATTCTCCGCCACGCCGCCGAGCCGCTTTCGCTGTCGGAGCCGCTGCGCGAGGACGGTGACGCCGAGCTCGGTGACGTGGTCGAAGACCGCTCGGCCGTGTCTCCGTTCGATGCTGCGGCGGCTGCCCTGTTGTCCGGAGAAGTCAACAAGATGTTGATCGCGCTGGACGAGCGCGAGCGGGAGATCCTCCGCCTTCGCTTCGGCCTGGATCGGGGAGAGCCCCGGACCCTGGACGAGGTGGGTGAGCATTTCAGCCTCACCAGGGAGCGCATCCGTCAGATCGAAGCCCGGGCCATGTCCAAGCTCCGCCACCCGTCGACCGATCGGGGGGCACGGGAGCTTTTGACCGGCTGACCGGCAGGGCTGGTCAGCGCGAGCGGTCGAGGGTCGGGTATCCGGCCTTCATGCGCGAGATCGTCCGGGCGGGGCCGGCGATGACCAGGTACTCCGTGTTGCGGGTACGGCCGACGCGGCCGACTCTTTCTCCCCGGTGGTTGTGGATGCCGATCTGGGCCCCGATGTAGCGCTTCGAATCGAACGCCAGGATCTCCACCGAACCTCGCCCGGCGGCCATGTCCGCCAGGTCTTCAATCCCGACCCATCCTTCGTCGCTGCCTGAGATGATCACCACGCTGGCCGGGACGGAGCCCACGAGCCGAGCCAGGGCCGCCGGAGCTTCCCGCCGCCGGTTGAACACGCTCGTACTGGCATCGTCCCGCAGGTCGACCCGCTTGCACGCCACCCCGTAGTGGGCCGGGGCGTCCCAGACCATGAGGGTCTCCCAGACGTGGTAGTTGCCGCCGTAGCGATGTTGGTTGTAGGGCGGGTCGAGGTAGGCGAGATCGGCGGCCGGGAGGTGGGCGGCGGTGGTGGCGGCGTCGGCGTGAAAGGTGATACCCGGGCCCGCCAGCAGGTCCGGGACCCTGAGCTCCAACACGTTGTAGGAGCGCGGCGCCCAGGTCTTCAGGTAGGCCATCTGCACGCCGGTGGTCGAATCGACCCGGTCCGCCGCCTGTAGAAGCGAGGCGAGCAGCACCGGCCGCCAGGCGTGGCGGCCCCAGCCTTCCTCGATGGCCTCGCGGATGGCATCGATGCGCCGGGCGTTGTGTTCCTGGAAATACCGGGCCTGGCGGCTGAACGTCTCGGTCACATACCCATCGGTACCCGGCAGATGCTGGAGGTAGGAGAGGATCCGGCTCAGCTCGACGATATTCACCTCGGTCGCGTCGGTCGAGATGTAGCACTCGCTCAGGACGGCGGCGTAGCGAGCGGAGTCGATGGCGGTCACGAGTGCGCCCTGTTTTTTCCACTCCTGGGCCACCCGGGTGGTCCCGGTGAACAGGTCGATGGCGGTCCTGGCCCTGGCCCGGGTCAGCAGGTCGCCGAGGACGGGCACCAGGCGGCGTTTGGAGCCGATGTACTTGATCACCACGTCGGGCCTCAGACCGTCCGGCCGCCAAGGCTCTTCGGCAGGGAAGTCAATACCACGCTCCCCACCAGGTGCAGCCGCCTGCTCGTGAGGAGCACCACTGCGTACGAGCCCCGTTCGGACGGCGGCGCCAAGTTCACCTGGCCGGCGGCGAACGAGCCCTTGAACGATACGGCGCACACAACCGTGTCATCTTCGTTGGCCAGCTCAACCTGGGCTGAGGGTGGCAGCCGGTGCTTTACGGTGTCAGCCGGAATCCGGTGGACGCCGATGAGGGTGGCGTGGACGTCGTGGACGGCAGTCTTGGCGATCGGGATGGCGCGGTAGCAGGCGCTGACCGAACCGTTGGAAACTCCGGGAGGGGGGCTGTGGCAGCCCGATAGGGCGGCCACCAGGCAGAGCGCGGCGATCGGAGCGCCCAGCGTGAGCTTGGAATGGTTGCGCCCCGGCGGCCGGGCGGGCGGGCACCAGCGTTCTCCCCTGGGCGCGGGCGAAGGGTCGGCGCGGTTCACGTCGCTCCCTCGGGCAGGCCGCGGCGATATCGGGCCCGGATCGTCATGCCGGTCCACGCTCCCCATCCTGCCGGTAAAACTAGCCAGAATGATATGAGGCGGTACAAGAGGACAGCGGCGACCGTGGAGATGTGTCCTCCCCCGAAGGTCACCAGGGCTACCGTGAGGCTCCCCTCCACCACCCCGAGGCCACCCGGCGTTATCGGCAGGGCCGAAGCCAGCTGCCCAGCTCCATAAGCCAGGAGCAGGCCTCGCCACGGGACCCCGGCTCCCACGGCCAGAAACGACACCGCCAGGCAGGCAAGGTCCCCTAACCAGTTGCACAGGCCCATGGCCACAGCCCAGGCCCAGTCGGCGCGCGACGGGCTGATGGCGCCGATCTGGCCCATCCATTCGCCGATGATCTCTTCGGCGGTCCTTCCGGGTTCGGGGCGGTGGATGAGCCGCTGGGACAGCCGGACGCTGCGGGCCAGATGGGGCAGCAGCCGGAGTCTTTCTGCCCAGGCCAGCACGAAAAGGGCGGCCGCGATCACGACGCCGAGGATGGCCTCGACCAGGTCGTAGGCGTTGCCGGCCGACAGCGCCAGGCACAGCCCGACCGCGGCCACTCCGGCCAGGGTCACGAAACTGACCACATTCACGGCTAGGACGGTCCAACCGGCGAGCACGTCGTCTGCTCCGAAGCGGCGGTACTGCCGGAACACGTAGGCCAGGTAGATCACAAAGCCACCGGGTAAGGAATTCTGGATGGCCTGGCCGGCGAGGCTGACGCCGGTGACGGTCGCCAGAGGGGCGTTTACTTCGCCGGCTCGCAGCAGTCTTCGCTGCATCGAGGCGTATGCCAGGTATGAAGCGGCTTCGGCCGCCAGCGCGACGGCGATCCACCACCAGCGCAGGTGGGCCAGGTAGGTGGTGGCTCCCTCGAGCTCATCGGTCTTGCCGCTGATGGCCCAAGCCGCGACGCCGGCGGCGGCCAGGCCGATGACGTACCGGCCGACCCGCCAGACCGGTGCCCACCTGAAAGCGGTCCGAGTCGCGATCGGAGGAAGAGCCGGCTCAGTCACGCTTGTCCGATTTTCGCGCGGCCTCACCTTCGAGGGCCTTCGCGGGGTTGCCCGCCGGGCGATTTTTCCGAGTTCGGGTTCTACGCCCGGTACCGGCCGGCTCAGGGTCTGCTTCTCCGGCTGCGCCTGGCAGGTTCGAAAGGGGTCTGGCACCCTGGTGGCGTGCGGGATCTCCTTCAGGACGGCGAAACGGTGCAGGCGGCGCCGCGTCACTGGTGGTCCCCAGCGCCTGCACCAGACCTTCCCCCCATCTCGGCCAAGCGCGCCTACGGCGAGGTCCTGTTCGTGTTCGCCAGCTTTTTCCTGGTCGGGATCATAGGGGCGGCCCTCCTGCTGGCGAACCACTACAAGAGCCTCGAGCCGTCGGGCAGTTGGGCTCTCTATATAACTCAGGCGGTCGACATCCTCGTCAGCGTGGGGATTGCTCTGGCGCTGGTGATCCTGTTCGGCGAACGCAGGGGCGTCACCCTCGGCACCCTGGGAGTGCGGATGCCCCGCCACCCCGACGGGCGGGTGGCCGCCGGCCTCCTGACCCGCATCTTCGCATGGGGCATTTTCGCCCAGGTACTAGGAGGGGTGATCAACGCCGCGCTCCAAACCGGCCACCTCCCGACGCAGAAGGCCACCGCTCCGGAGCTGGTCTTTGCTGTCGCCGATTCCATCAACGCCGGCATTGTCGAGGAGTTCGTGGTGCTGGCCTTTGTGGTCGTCACCCTTCGTCAGGCCCGCCGGCCGCTTTGGGAGATAACCGTCGTCGCCCTGGTTCTCCGGTGTTCGTACCACATCTACTACGGACCCGGCGTGGTCGGGATCCTCGTGTGGGCAGCCCTCTTCTACTGGCTTTACCTCCGTTTCCAGTGCCTGATTCCATTGGTTATCTGTCACGCCGCGTGGGACACGGTGAGCTTCCTGTCGCAGCGCTGGAGTTTTATGGCCGGGATTGGCCTGGTCATCGCCCTCGGTCTGTGGGTCGCAGGCCCGGTCACGTGGCTGGTCGAGCGCAGTGACCGCAGGAGTGCTGCTGTGGTGTGGCCGGTGTCGACGCCGCATCCGACCGCGCCCCCGGGCTGGCATCCTGACCCGTCCGGAGCCAATCAGTGGCGCTGGTGGGATGGCTACCAATGGACCGAGCACGTATCAGCCCCGCCCACACCGGCATCCTGGCCTTTGTAGCGCGCCCCGAGGCTGTCAGACCAACCTCTCCCGGGAGGCTTTTACAACAGAAGCTTGAAGTGACAGGCCGGCCGTTAGCCTCCAAATCTCATCTGCTCGGCAACGCTCACAAGCCGAGGTTCGGGGCTTTCGTTTGGTTGAGGTAGCTCTGCGTTGCGAGCCGCAGCCCCCCTCCGCGCTCGAGACCGGCGATCGCCCGAGCTGAGGCCAGGACCCGCTTCTGCATAAGCGGGACCGAGTCGGGCGAACCCAGCAGCAGGACCGGACTGTTTCTGTGATGGATCATCCGGCCGGCCATACCCGGCGTGGCCGCATAGGCGTAACCGGCGTGAGCTAGTCCCGTCCGATCGAGAACCGCCGCCGGCCCACCTCGGTCCCAAGCCACCAGCACCCGCCCCCGATGGGGATCCACCCCGACGACACTCCCGGTCGTGCCTCCCGGTCCCGCCGGCCCGGCGGCGGATCGTCCGTAAAGAACGATACGGTCGCCGGTCTGATAGATCCGGCCGTGTGCCTCGCATGCCGGTCCGCTGATGTCGCCGCGCCGGACCAAAAACGCCCGGGCGGAGCAGTTGAGGCCGGCCGCCTCGTCGACTCCCAAACCAATCAGCAGCGGCGATCGGGCGGCGGCATCGTAGCCCTCGCCCCAGAATCGAACCAGGGCCGAAGCCGCCTCGGTACCGGTAGTCGTCCTGATTCTCTGTGCCGGCTCCAAGTCTTCGGCCCGGCCGGGACCTTCGGTACTGCGGCCTGACCCTCCGGTCGGGGCCTGATGGTGCCACGGCGGCGCCGGCCCCGCCGCCAGCTTTCCAAGGGTGTCGCCCATCGCACTCAGCCCCCGGCTGCGGGGATCGGCCAGACGAGGAAGGGTGCCGCCTTCGACCAGGATGGCTTGAGCGCCCCGGTCGGCGATGGCCGAGACGAGCGTCAGGAGCTCAGGAGACGGCCGGCGGTCGGCTTGATCAACCACGACCACGTCGATTCGGTCCCCGGGCCGGTATGCCGCCAGGCCGGCGAGCGCCCACCAGCGCTGGGCATCCTCGGATCTCCGGGCGCTGACCGCCGCTCGCCATCCGGTGGCCTCCCACGCCGTCCGGCAGCTGTCCAGCAGCGCGGCGGTGGCCAGGAGTCCGGACTTGCGGGGGAGGCACCCGATCACCTCGATGGTTCGTTCGCTGGTCACGATCCGCTGTAGCGACTCAGCACTCTCGGGTGATAGGTCATGGCGGGATGCAACGACCCGAAGGACCTCGTCCAGTCCATCACATCGGGCCTGGGCACATCGGGCCTGGGCAGATCGGGCCTGGGCAGATCGGGCACGGGGTACCTGACGGCGAGAGTGGCCGATGACCCTCTCATCGACTCTTAGCGCCGAGCGCGGTGGTCCAGACTCGAGTGGGTCCGTGCCGCTGTTCATCAACGGCGATCGCACGGGAGCAGAACTGGGAGGCCCACGCTTCGGCCTCGACACCGGCTGCCCCGCCCGGATGACAAGCCGCCGAGCGCGACTATCACGTCACTCTCCCGGAACGCTGAGCGGGTGGCGGCCAGGCGGGCCGCCACCGCGGCGTTCAGCTCTGGGGCCTCGAGGGCGACATTCGCTGATCGGGGGTGCCTCGGCCACGGCGCGCCTTGGCCCGGCTCGAATCCGGCATCCGCGGCCCGGGCGCGCCAAGGCTGCGGTGTCGCCCTCCGGCGTCCCTCGAACCGGCCCAGGGCGACGGTGGCCTTACGCTGAGTGCTCGTCGCTCTGACCGCCGCTCGGGGCACGGCAGCGAGGTCGGGCAGCCCGTCAGGACGCAAGCGCCAGTCGAGGCGCCAGCCTGCTGCGTCCAGGTGATGACGCAATCCCAACTGGTAGATCGCCGCCAGCGCGTGACGAGACACCCACCAGCCACTGCTGATCGCCCCCCAGGCGCCGCCAGGCAGCTGCCCCAGGTTGGCGAGAATCAAGTGGCTGTGGAGGTGTGGCTCTGCCGCGGCACTGGTGCGGTGGTCGAACGCCGCGGCGACGCAGCCAAGAGCGGGGACCCGCCCATCGGGCGCTCCGCTACGCCGAATCGTCAGGTGTCGGCGCTCCATATGACCGATCGCCTCTCCAACCGCTCGCTGGTGGGCCTCTACGATCGATTCGCCTCGTTCCGACACGGTGGCAGCCAAGAGGGACAGGGACTTCGGCGCGGCAAAGATCAGGTCCCACCCCGCTCTTCTGCCGCGCCGGACGCACCTGCGGTAGGTAGCGGCCGTGCTCCGGATGGCGGCCCTGCAAGACCGCCGTGAGCTCGGAACGCTCGACCCGTCCTCGCAGTCCCAGCAGGCCGGAGCCGCTGCCGGTCCACCGGCCGGCTCCTCGCCCGTCGAAGTAGTAGTTGACCACGCCATCGCGAACCGGCCTTACGATGAGACACACGTAAGGTACTGTAAGACAATGAAATCATAAAGCAAACCGTTATCCCTAAACCGTGCCCAGTCGCCCCGCCGGCACGCATTAGTTTGTGCGCTTAACCCGCTCTGAGCGGGCTAAGCGCACAAGGAATGTAGAGAACTTGGGCCGAGGCGCCGCCGGTCAGATACGGGAGGGGTCGAACTCAAGCACCTGCGTCAGCCTGATGTTGTTTCCGGACGGATCCCGGAACGACGTATCGATCCCGTATGCCTGAGTCGTCGGCGGGTCGTTGAACTTCACGCCGCGCGCCGACAGTTCGTCATAGCTGGCCTGGCAGTCGTCGGTCTCCAGGAAGAGGGTTCCGCCTGCCCCCTTGGCCACCAGTTCGGCCAGCCGAGCGCTGTCGTCCGGGTCGAGCATGGGAGGCCCGGGCACGGGCATCAGCACCAGTCCGGCGCCGTCCTGTCCGCCCGGGCCCACGCACAGCCAGCGAAAGCGCCATGCCTCTACGGTCACGTCGGCGCGGACGTCCCATCCGAGATTCCGGGTGTAGAACTCGAGCGCTTCGTCCTGATCATGCACCCAGAACTGGGCGTTGGCGATCTTGATCATCGAATCCTCCGAGGGCGCGGCCCGTGACCACTCGTCGGCAGGTGGCCTCCCATGGGTGGGCTAGTGACCATCTGCGTAATGCGTGCTCGCGGCCAGGCTCCAGCTAGTCGAACTTTGCCGCAGCCTAAGGCGATGTGTCGCGGGCGTCTTCTCGAAACGTGCGATTCTGCGGGCGGGCATAGACCTGGGCCACGCAGCGCGGAATGCGCAGACACCGCTCGGCGGGCGGGCCGGCGGCGCGGTACTCGACCGGGGTGCGGCCGAACATCCGGCGGAAGCTCGTACAAAACGAACCGAGGCTGGTGGCCCCGACGG
Source organism: uncultured Actinomycetota bacterium (assembly GCA_963783945.1). Lineage (GTDB taxonomy): Bacteria > Actinomycetota > Acidimicrobiia > Acidimicrobiales > Palsa-688 > CAWAPS01. The sequence goes on along the minus strand of CAWAPS010000032.1, from coordinate 74,603 downwards.
CGAAGCAGATGTCGGTAACCGACCAGTCAGTGCTGCACAGCAGGGAGGCGGCCCGCTCCAGACGACGGGTCAGCAGATACTGGTGAGGCGACTCGCCAAACGTGCGCTTGAACTGCCCGCTGAAGTGCGCACGGGACAAGCCGGCTGCCGCCGCCAGGTCGGCGACAGTGAGCGCTTCGAAGTACCTGGCATCTGCGAGGTCCCGGGCCCGAAGCAGGTGGCGGGCGGCTGGCACCAGCGGCATCCCCCAGTATGTCCGCCGCCACGGGACCCGGTTCTGGGTCGCCAGAGGGGAATGGGTCACAGAAGCTGGGTGTTGGCACAGCACTGCGAGTCCGCCGGCTTCGTCCGGGTGAGATGTCTGGGAGTGTGAGAGATTGAGCCACGTCGAGACGACGACTGGAGCGGGTCCAAACCTCGAGGCGAGAGACCCAAACCGGTGGGCCATCCTGGCCGTGGTCGTCATCGCCCAGTTGATGGTGATTCTGGACGCGTCGATCGTGACCATCGCCCTTCCTTCGGCGCAGCGCGCCCTTCACATCTCTGTGGCCAACCGGCAATGGGTCATCACGGCCTACACCCTGGCTTTCGGCGGTCTCCTGCTCCTCGGAGGTCGGATTGCCGACTTCGGCGGCAGGCGACGGATGTTAATGATCGGGCTCCTCGGTTTCGCCGCGGCCTCTGCCCTGGGCGGACTGGCTGCGGACCAGGCCATGTTGTTCGGGGCCCGAGCATTGCAGGGAGCCTTCGCCGCGCTGATGGCCCCGGCCGCTCTATCCATCCTGACCGTCACGTTCCAGGATGATCCGGGTGAACGGGCCAAGGCTTTCGGTGCCTACGGGGCGGTGTCTGGGGCCGGGGGCGCCATCGGTGTGCTGGCCGGTGGAATCCTCACGGAGTACGCGTCGTGGCGCTGGTGCCTGCTCGTCAATGTGCCCATCGCCCTTCTGGCGGTTCTCGCCGCCGCCCGGACCATTCCCGAGAGCCGGAGGACTGGCACGACCCGATACGACATTCCGGGGGCCCTGCTGTCCACGGTCGGGCTGGTGAGCCTGGTGTACGGCTTCACCAAGGCAGATTCCGACGGCTGGGCCTCGGCCCCGACTCTGATCCTGCTCGGGGTGGCCCTGGTTCTGCTGGTCCTGTTCGTGGTCGTAGAAGCGAGGTCCAGCCATCCGCTCCTTCCCCTCCGGGTGATTCTGGATCGCAACCGGGGTGGAGCGTACCTGGCGTCGTTGCTCACGGGCGCCGGACTGTTCGCCATGTTCGTGTTCCTCAGCTACTACTTCCAGCAGGTGCTCCACTACTCCGCTCTGAAGGCGGGCGTGGCGTTCCTCCCGTTCGCGCTCGGGGTCATCGTCGCCGCCGCCGGGTCGTCCTCTCTGACGCCGAAGGTGGGGCCCCGGCTGCCCATGACCGTCGGATTGCTGCTCGGGGCGTTCGGGTTGGCCTGGCTCACACAGATCGGTGTGCACACGTCGTACTGGACGAGCGTGTTCCCGCCTCTGATCCTGATGAGCGGGGGGTTGGGGCTGGCCATTCCCGCTCTGAGCAGCACCGCCCTGGCCCGGGTCGGAGACCGGGACTCCGGGGTAGCGAGCGCCCTTGTGAACACCACCCAGCAGGTCGGTGGGTCTCTCGGGACGGCGCTGCTCAACACCATCGCCGCCACGGCCACTGCCACCTACATCGCGGCTCATGGCCCTGCCGCCTCCCGGGCCGGAGTGGTGCACGGGTTCACGGTTGCGTTCGCCGTCGGCGCGATCCTTATCGGGCTGGGCGGCGTCGCCAGCGCGGTCTTCGTCCGGGCGGGTACCGGCGACCTGCAGAATCCGGCCCTTGCCCCTGCCCTCGCCGAAGGGTGATGGGCGGGCTCCTGTGGGGAAGTCCCGATCCTCCGGAGCTAGACTGCACGGTCTCGTGTACGCGGGTCGTGCTCGGTGGACTGGCGTGAGGTGCGAGATGGAAGGGTGGGGACGCACGACATGAGATCGTTCGGGACCTGGTTGGCTACCGGCGACGACTCCTCGTCTTATCGACCGGCGCCCGGCTACGGGCCGGTTGCGGCCAGAGTGTTCGCACCCTCGGCCGGCTTCAACGGTTTGGGTGTGGTGATGGTGCCCCCGGTCGGGTACGACCACTCGTCGAGTTTCCGGGCCATGCAAGTGCTGGCCCGCGCCCTTAGCGAACGCGGGTGCCTGGTGGCGCGCGTCGAACCCTACGGTTCTGGCGACAGCGGCGGAATCGCCAGTGACGTCACGGGCCTGCATGTCTGGCAAAACGTGGTCGCGGAGGGCGCGGCGTACGTCAGGAGAAGCGGCGCCCGCGACGTGCTTCTCCTCGGTTGTCGCTTTGGCGCCACCCTGGCCCTGCGAGCGGTGGCGTCGACCGGACCGGTAGCCGTGGTGGCGCTGGACCCCGTGTTGTCAGGCCGTCGCTACGTGCGCGGCCTGCAGGTCATGGGCCAGGACCATGAGCAGCCTGACGTCGGCCTGCTCGTAGGAGGTACGGAGTTCCCCAGATCCCTGCTTGCGGAAATCTCCGAGCTCGACTTGACCCGAGGACCCCTCGCCTCCGCGCCATGCCTGCTCGTAGCCAAGCCCGGCAGCAGCGCCGAGGCCAGGTTCGCAGAGCGTCTGGCCGACGACGGAACGCAGGCCGAGGTCTGGTCCTCGCCTGCGCTGGAGGGATTTCTCGGAATCCACGCCGAGCAGGCGGTCATCGACATGGCGCTCACCGAGGACGTCACCGAGTGGATCTGTAGCCGGGCCGAGTCCGGGGGTTCCGGTCCGGAGTCCGGGGGTTCCGGTCCGGAGTCCGGGGGTTCCGGTCCGGAGTCCGGGGGTTCCGGTCCGGAGTCCGGGGTTTCCGGTCCGGAGTCCGGGGGTACCGGACCGGAACTCGACAGTTCGCCGACGCCGCCATCGGGTCCCGAGCGCCCCTCCGCTTCCCTGGCTTGGGGCGATGGCCGGGTAATCGAGACCTTCGTAACGGTCGGCGCCGGCGGGCTGGTTGGAGTGCTGACGACGCCTCCAAATGTGACCGGGCCATCGGGCGACCTCGTCGTCTTCTTGAACAGCGGGGCCGAACCCCATACCGGACCGGGGCGGGCGTGGGTCGAGTTTGCGCGCGACCTCGCCATCCACCAGGTCTCAGCGATACGCGTCGACATGCGGGGGTGGGGTGACAGTCCCGACGCTCCCCGGGGCCGGTACGTTCCCGGCCACCCCTACGACCTCCACTCCATCGACGACACTCGTGACCTGGTGGCATCGTTCAGCCAGGCCGGCTGGGACAGGGTCGTCCTTTCGGGGCTCTGTGCCGGCGCCTGGTTGGCTTTACACGTGGCTCGCGACACAAAGTTCGGCGGGGTATTGGCCATAAACCCGTCCCTTCAGTATGAGCTCGGCGACCCCATTCTGGCCACCGCCGACGACTACAGGAAGGCCCTTCACGCCGAGATCGCCGAGATAAAGCGAGAGGCCATGGCCGGCAGATGGGACCGGGAAGACAGGGCGGGCATGCGTCCGCCCGCCGGGGAATGGCTGGACGCGCTGGTCGAAAATGCCGTGCCGACCTCGCTGATCTATTGCGGTGATGATGTGGCCCTGGAGTATCTGACCGACCGGCTGGCTCTCCGGCTGGCGGCCGCCCAGGAGTCGGGGCATCTGAAGCTGCACTGGATCCCCGATGTGGATCATTCCATGCACCGGACCTGGTTGCGGTGGAAGGTCCTCGAGTTGTTGGTGTCCGAGCTGAACCGCTGGAACTAGGGCAGCGCCGTCGGTCCGGCTCGTCCAAGCACATCTGCGGGGGTGGTTCCACCTCGACTGTTCATCTGAAACTCCCTGGCGCGCCGGGCCTAGACCACCGATGACGCCCGACGGATGGTGCGACCGGGCCGGGCACCGGTCTGCTCGCCGTTCTCGAAGATGCGGACGCCAGCAACGTAAGTGGCGACGTAACCGGTGGGCCGCTGGACCATCCGGCGGCCGTCGCCGGGGAGATCGTGTATGAACTCGGGCGCTCCCATCTGGATCTTGTCGAGGTCGATCAGGTTTACGTCGGCGCGCTTGCCTTGGGCGAGCACGCCCCGGTCGTGGAGGCCGAACGTGCGGGCTGGGGTGGCGGTGAGCTCGCGGACGGCGATCTCGACGGGCAGACGTGGGCCGCGAGTCCGGTCGCGTACCCACTGGGCAAGCACCGTGGTGGGCGTGGTGGCGTCGCAAAGTCCGAGGCAGTGGGCGCCCCCGTCTCCGAGCCCGAGGACGGTTGCCGGGTGCTGGATCATCTCGAGCACGGTGTCGGCGTTCCCGTCGGCGTAGTTGGCCACGACGGCGAGGAACATGGCGCTCCCACCGGCTTGGATCATCATGTCGTAGAACACGTCCATCGGCACCAGCCCACGGCGACGGGCGTCGGCGCCGATGCTCCGCTCAGGGAGGGGCTCGTAGTCGGGCGGGTTTCTCATTTGATACAGGGTGTCGAAAAGCCAGGCCCGGGCGGCGAGAAGGTCGTGCCCTTCGCTCAGGACGCGGTCCCGAACGTCGGGTTCGGCGAGACGGGCCGCCAGCTCGGCGGTGGAAGTCGTGGCCGCCGCGATCTCGGCGAACCGCGGCAGCCGTTCGAACGGGTGCCGGCCGCCGAGGGTCATCACCGCGTTTAGCGGGCGGGCCAGTACCTGGGGGACGAGCTGGGCGCCCTCAGCATTGGCGGCCTCGATCCAAGTCATGATCCGCCGCCACCGATCTGGATCCTGATGATCCTGTACGAGCGGAAAGGTGATGGGCATGCGACCGGCGAGGCTCATGCGGCGGAGCAGGTCGGTCTCGGCGTCGGCCGGTGCCCACTCCTCCGGGCCGTAGTACGAGGCGGGGCTCGTCTGGAACATCCCCCCGTGAGGGCCGACGATGGCGGCGATGGCCAGCAGCTCCTCGTCCGAGGCGTAGGACCCGGGGACCACTCCGTCCTTGCGTTCGTTGCGATTGCCCGAACAGCCGAGCGCCCCCGCGTCGAGCGCGTCGCCGATGAGCTCTGCGATCGTGGTTATCTCTTCGGCGGTCGCCTGGCCGCGGATGCCGCGCTCGCCCATCACGTAGGTGCGCACGGCGCCGTGGGGGACGAGGACACCGACATCGATGGCACGCGGGGTGTGGTCGAGGCAGCTCAGGTACTCGGCGAAGCTCTCCCATCCCCAAGGCACACCGGCGCGGAGCGTCTCGATTGGGATGTCCTCGACTTTGTGCATCAGGCCGATCAGGTTCTCGTGCTCGTCGGGACGAACCGGTGCAAAGCCCACGCCGCAGTTCCCCATGACGACGGTCGTTGCCCCGTGCCAGGACGACGGCGTCATCAACGGATCCCAGTAGACCTGGCCGTCGTAGTGGGTGTGGACGTCGACCCAACCCGGTGTGACCAACAGCCCGTCGGCGTCGACGATGTCGGCTCCCGGCGAGTGGGCCCGTCCGACCTCCAGGACGCGGCCGTTCTCCATAAGCACATCAGCCGTCCGGCCCGGGGCGCCAGAGCCGTCCACGACCGTGCCGCCCTTGATGAGCACACGTTCCACCATCACGCTCCACCCTCTCGGCGCCCACGATGGGCTGTGAAGGACTCTAGGCGAAAGTTGCCACGATGTGTTAGAAATGCTCATCATGCACGAGTGTCAGGGGGAACCATGACGAAGCTCGACGAAGATCGCGACCCGGCTGCGCTGCGCGCCGCCCTCGGCCATCCGGTGATCGATTCCGATGCGCACTACATCGAATTCACTCCGCTCTTCGAGGAGAAGTTCATCGAGACGGCGGCCCAACTCGCCGGCTCCGACTTGCGCGACGAGCTCACCTCGGCGCCGAGCCTGCGTTCCCACCTGCTCGCTCGAACGACACCGATGGGTCAAGCGTTCGGATCATCCCGCTGGATCGGGCAGTCACCCGAGGAACGGCGGCGGTGGGGGACGCCTTTGCCGGGGTGGGGTCCGCCGCACAGCAATCCACTGGACCGGGCCACGGCGTTGTTACCCTCCCTCCGGGCCGAGCGGTTGGAGGAGATCGGCATCGATTTCTCCGTGCTCTACCCGAGCGGGGCCCTCCTCTACCCGCACATCGATGACACCGAGCTACGCCAAGTGGCGTGCCGGACGCTCAACACCATCAACGCCGCCGAATACGGGGAGTTCAGCGACCAAATGACCCCTGCCGCGGTGATCCCGATGAACACGCCTGAGGAGGCCATCGCCGAGGTCGAGTACGCGGTGACGCAGCTCGGCCTCAAGGTGGCGATGATCGGTTACTTGGCCCGACCGATCCCGGCGGTGCACGAGTCGCATCCCGAGCTGTTCCAGTCCACCTACCGCCTCGACTCTCTCGGTATCGACAGCGACCACGACTACGACCGGTTCTGGGCCAAGTGCGCCGAGCTCCAGGTGCCGCTCGTCTCGCACAGCACGGCCTATAGCGTCGGCTTCCGTCGATCTCCCACCAACTACACCTTCAACCATGCCGGCAACTTCGGCGAGGCGAGCGACATCCTGTGCCGTTCACTCTTCCTCGGCGGGGTCACCCGCCGGTTTCCCACCCTCAAGTTCCAGTTCCTCGAATGCGGCGTGGGATGGGCGTGCGTTCTCTATGCCGAGATGGTGCATCGCTGGGAGAAGCGCAACATCAACGCCATCCGCGGTTACGTCGAAGCGTCGGCGGCCTCGGAGCCCGAGTTCCTGCGCCTCATGGAGAAGTACGGCAACGCCGACGTCCGCGAGAAGCTGGCGGGCCGGCCCGGGGGCATCGCGTCCCAGCTCGGCACCGACGAGGGGATCGACGACTTCGCGGCGTGCGAGATCGAGACCGTCGAGGACATCCAGGACCTCTTCGTGCCTCGGTTCTTCTTTGGCTGCGAGGCCGACGACCCGCTCACGGCTTGGGCGTTCAACCCCGCCACCAACCCGGGCGGAGCGAGGCTGCGGGCGACGTTGGGGTCGGACATGGGGCACTGGGACGTCCCTGACATCCGAGGGATCCTTCCCGAGGCGTTCGAGATGGTCGAGCGCGGTTTGATCGACGAAGCCGACCTGCGCCGGTTCACCTTCGAGTATCCGTGTGAGTTCTTCGCTGGAGTGAACCCGCAGTTCTTCGACGGCACCAGGGTCGAGCCTTTTCTGGCCGGAGACGGGCGATAAGAGTGGCCCGGGAACAATGACGCGTGGGGTTGAAGGTTTTCAAGCGGTTCCGAACGACGATCTGGCGTTCCTGGGGACGGACCCGGTGCCTGCGGCGCCCTACTACGACCACGCGCACTTCGAGCGCGAACGGGATGCGATCTTCCGGCGCACGTGGCTCCACGTGGGGCGCGAGAGCGAGGTGGCCGAGCCGAACTCGTTCATCGTGCGCTCGATCGAGATGGCGAGGGCGTCGGTGCTCATCACCCGGTCCTCCGACGGTTTGCTTCGCGCCTTCCACAACGTCTGCTCGCACCGCGGCACGCAGCTCGTCTGGGAGGACTCCGGCCGCGCCGGTTCGTTCAGCTGCCACTACCACATGTGGAACTACGGCAACGACGGCTCGTTGCGTCTCGTGCCCGACGAGCAGAGGTTCTTCTCCCTCGACAAGGCGGCGTGCGGCCTGCGCCCGGTGGCGGTTGAAACCTGCGCCGGCTTCGTCTTCGTCAACTTTGACCCGTTGCCGGAGCAGACGCTTCGCGAGTTCCTCGGCCCGATCGCCGACGAGCTCGAGGGGCTGGAGCTTGGGCGCTTCAGCGACTTCTGCCAGTACAGCTACGAGGTCGATGCCAACTGGAAAACGGCGTTCGACAACTTTCAGGAGACCTATCACCTCCGCTGGGTGCATGCCCCTTCCAGCGGGGGGAGCGCGACGTCGCCGGATAACCCCTTCGGGTACCCGACGGCGTACCGGTTTTCGGGCTTGCATCGCAGCATGACCTTGTGGATGAGGCCCGATCCCGATCTCCGCGAGGTCCAACGCAAGGCGATGACGTCGGCCGTGGCTGCCGCCAGCACGGCGCCCGGCCGGTCCTCGAGGGAGTTCTACTGCCTGTTCCCAAACATCTTCATCGCCCCGATGGGGGGTCGGAGTTGCTTCACCCAGCAGGTATGGCCGGTCGGGCCGGAGCGGAGCAGGGCGGTGGTCAGGGTGTACTGGGAAGGAGCCGACTGGAGCGCGTCGACCCGCTTCAGCCGCGAGTACAGCACCGCCTCGGTATTGGATGTACACGTAGAGGACCGCGAGCTCATCGAGGCCAGCCAGCGAGGCTTGCGGTCAGGTGCGCTCGAACACCTCCACTTCCAGGCCCAGGAATCGCTCTGCCGCCACTTCCACCTGAGCGTGCAAGGAATGGTCAATGCGCACATCGAGCGCTCTGGTGGTGCGTCGAGGTCCGCGCTTCGATGACCGCTTCCCTGCTTCCGTCGGGCTTCGAGACGCTGGAACCCTTCGTCGAGCGGTGGTCGGTGCACGGCAGCGACGCGCGCATGCGCCGCCGCATCGCCAGCGATCCACAGGAGCGCCGGGCGTTTTACGACGCCGGTCGTAGACTGCTCGAGCCCGCGTTGGGGCACCTCGACGGGCGGCCGCTCGATGCCCTGACACCGGCTGAGCAGTGTCTGCTCGACCTGATGCTCACGCTGGCGCACGTTTCCCTCGCGGTCGAGAACCAGAAGGACGCCGAGCCTCGCCACGCTCGGCTTCAGGCCCACCTGACCATCGAGCGGGGCACCGAGGACTTCGACGGGACGGCGCCACAGCCATCGGGCACCCGTTAGGGCTCGCGGCGAAACCACTTGACGCAACTTTCTTGTAGATATGCGTGCCGCGGCAGCGGACGTGTTCCAGGTTGTTTCGTGGCGGGTCCTTAGCCGGGTCGCACTGCTCCGAGACGGCGATGACGCAAAGGCGCCGCCACCGGGAGGCGCGACCCGTCCATCGGGCTCAGGACTATGCGCCGAGCAGCATCGGGAACGAGTCAACGGCGCGGATCCCCATCGTGTACTTGAACTCGTGTCCCGGGAGGATCTGGTAGTGCGGGATACGGGCATGCCACTCGCGAAGCGCGATCCGAAGCTCGAGCCGGGCCAGGTGTGACCCGAGGCAGCGATGGACGCCGGCGCCGAAGGCGATGTGCGGGTTGATCTCGCGGTCCCAGCGCACTCGGCCGGCATCGGGGAATGCGGTTTCGTCGGTGTTGGCCGACCCGATGAAGGCGTAAACCTCGTCACCGGCATGGACCGGACATCCCGCCAGGTACGCGTCCTGAGCCGCGGTCCGCGACACAAGCATGACCGGGGTCTCCCACCGAAGCAGCTCCTCGACGACGCGTGGCGCGGAGTCGGGGGCGGCCACCAGCGACGCACGGGCGTCCGGGTGCTCGGCGAGATAGGCAAAGAAACATTCCAGCGACGCCGACACCGTGTCCAGGCCGGCGATGAAGAACAAGAAGCAGACGTCGAGGATTTCCTCGCGACTGAGACGCTGGCCACCGACCTCGGCGGCGAGGAAATGGCTCAGCAGGTCGTCTTTCGGCGCGGCTTGGCGGTCGTTGAGGACGTCATCGAAGTAGTCGTAGAGCTCCTGGGCCGTCTTGTGCTGGAAGGCACGCGCCTCGGGGCTGTTCATCGGCACGCCAAGGACGTGGAACGGGCGGCTGATGCCGTCCTTCATGGCCACGAAACGCCACGTCTCCTCGAGCGGCAGGCCGAGCAGCGTGAGGAACACCTGCGAGGGGAACGGGATCGAGAACTGCTGCGCGAAGTCGATCTCGCGCTCATCGATGAATCCGTCGATCAGGTGATTGACGAGGCGTTCGATCGGCATGGCCAGGCGCTGCATCCGCTGCGGGGCGAACATCGGATCCATGATCTTGCGGAACTTCTTGTGCTCGGGCGGATCGACCTCGAGAGGTATGAGCGGCCGCACGTTGCCGTGCCGTCCCACCTCCATCCGCGCCGAGTAGATGTCCGGGCGCCCGAGCACCTCGGCAACCGCGGCCCGGGTGGTCGCAACGACGCGCCCGTCGCCGACTCGCTCCGCCGGGGAGGTGGCACGCATCGACGAGTACGTCGCCTGCGGGTGGCGGCCAGTCGCCCCCTCCATCCGCTCGAAGATCGTGCCTGTGTAGGTGCCGCTCGCGGTCTCGGTCATGGCTCCCCCTCGGCACCCTGGTGGCGCCCTGGTCGAACACATTTCTAACACAGCGTGGCAACTTTCGTCTACAGTGACCGGAATCGAACCCATGAGCGACCGCCCACAGCCTGATCGACCGTTTCGGTCCCGTGTGCGCGACCGAAACGGTCGTCGCATCCTCGAGGAGGCACGGTCCTTCGTGGAGCAATACGGAGTGGACGAGGTGTCGATGCGCGGCCTGGCGGCGCGAGCCGGCGTCAGCGTGCGCACCCTCTACAATCTGTTCGGCGATAAGGATGGGCTGCTGACTGAGCTGGTACAGCACTCGCTCGACGCAGTCAACGTCGCCCACCACGAGATCTCGGCGACCGACCCGATCGAGCGGATCTGGGAGGCGGTGACAATCCAGATCGACACCATGGTGAGTGGTTCGGTACCCAAGGGGGTGCTGGCCGCAGTTTTGTCGGACGAGGCAATGTACGGGCGCCTGGAGCACCGTTGGCGCGGGCGTGACCTCACGATCGAGGCGGTCCGAACGGCGACCGCGGCTGGAGCCCTACGTGACGATCTCCCGGCCGAGGTCCTCGTCGACCAGGCCAGCATGCTGCACCAGCACCTGGCTCGTCGTTGGGTCTTCGGGGCGGTGGATGACGCCGAGCTGCACGCTGCGGTACTGCACGCGTGGGACGTCTGCCTGCTGGCCGTCGCCCGGCCGCGGATGAGGGTGCGCCTGCTCGAGCATGCGGCCACTCTCGCTCCCCTCCAGCGTGGGGTCGGGGCATGAGACTGGAACGGAAGGTGGGTCAGATGACAATCGGGGACTGGAGACCAAGATGAAACTCGAAGACATGATCCTCATCAGCGTTGACGACCACGTCATCGAGCCGCCCGACATGTGGAAGGGGCGGGTCCCGAGGAAGTACGCCGACCAGGTGCCCAAGCTGATCAAGCAGGACGATGGCACTGACGCGTGGGAGTACCTCGGGCAGCGATCGGCCAACGCCGGGCTGAACGCGGTGGCCGGTCGGCCGCCGGAGGACTACGGCATGGACGCCCAAGCGTTCGAGGACATGCGGTCCGGTTGCTATGACGTCCACCAGCGGGTCCGGGACATGAGCGCCAACGGCGTCTTGGCGTCACTGAATTTCCCGTCGTGGGCCGGATTCGCGGCCCGGCAGTTCCTGCACACCCCGGATAAGGATCTCGCCATTGCCTTGCTGCGCGCCTACAACGACTGGCACGTCGAAGGCTGGTGCGGCGCCCACCCCGACCGGTTCATCCCCCTCGGGCTCGTCCCGGTATGGGATCCCTCGCTCATGGCCGAAGAGGTCCGCCGGCTCGCGGGCATCGGGTGCCACGCGGTCACCTTTGCCGAGAACCCGGCGCCGCTCGGCTTGCCCAGCCTGCACTCTGACCACTGGGACCCGTTCTGGGCGGCGTGCGAGGACATGCAGACGGTCGTGTGCATGCATATCGGGTCGTCGTCGAGGTCATCGTCCACTTCTGATGAAGCGCCCTTCGAGGTCAAGCACACCCTTGACGCCACCAACACCATGGGGGCCGCGGCCGACCTGGTGTGGTCTGCGATCTTCACCAAGTTCCCGACGTTCAAGTTCGCCCTCAGCGAGGGCGGAATCGGCTGGATCCCGTACTTCCTGGACAAGATCGACAACCACTACCACCACCACAGCGCGTGGCGAGGTCTGGACTTCGGCGACAAGCTTCCGAGCCAAGTGTTTCGCGAGCGAGTGGTCACATGCTTCATAGAGGATCCCACGGGCATCAAGCTGCGCCACGACATCGGGATCGACTCGATCACCTGGGAGTGCGACTACCCCCACTCGGACTCCACCTGGCCGACTTCACCGGAGAAGTTGGGCAAGGATCTCGCCGGCGTCCCAGACGACGAGACCGACAAGATCACCCATCTCAACGCCATGCGCGTCTACCGCTTCGACCCGTTCTCCCGCCGGCCCCGAGAGAAGTGCACAGTAGGAGCGCTGCGGGCCGAGGCCAGCGACGTGTACACCGGCTACCACCACGTTCCCACGCGGCACTAAGTGCCCGACACGAAACAACTTGGAACAAGTCCTGTGCCACGACATCCACGTTTACAAGAGAATTGCGTCAAGTTGTTTCGTCGCGGGCACTAAGTGACCTCATCGATCGGGACAGCCGGAGTCAACATGGCATGCACGCTCGAATGGCTCGGTGTCTCCACCTTCCGGCTGACCATCGGAGATCTGGTGATATTTCTCGACGCCTACATGGACCGGGTCGCGGCCGCCCCTCAGGTCGGGTTGTCCGCGCCCGATGTCGATCGGGCCGACTACCTCCTGGTCGGTCACTCGCATTTCGATCATCTGGCGGGTGCTCAGTACATCGCCCGTAACACGGGCGCTACTGTCATCGGTTCCTACGAGACGGCCCGGCTTCTCGCCCTGGAGGGGGTTGCCGGCCACCAGTTGACGCGGGTTGCTGGCGGTGAGGCCATCGCGCTCGGCGACAACGTGGTCCTGCGGGTGTACCCGAGCCAACACACCTGTGCCTTGGTGACATGCGGGGTCCTCTACCAAGAACGTAAACGCCACTTCGAGGAACACATCGGGCTGGCGTTTCCGCCGGGCAGCGATCTGCGCGACCACATGGAAGCCTCGCTCGGATCGGCTGGCATCGAGGACGGCGGCTGCCTCGCCTACTTGCTGGAGACGCCCTATGGAACGCTGTTCTGGAAGGACTCTCCTGGTCATTGGAGCGGCATCCTGCGCAGCCTCCGGGCCGACGTCGCTCTTCTGGCCGCGGCTAACGTGGAGTTTGGCATGGTCACCGTCGATGGCGAGCCGTTCCAGGGATCGGGGATCCAGTTTCTCTGCCACGAGGCAGGGATGCTCCATCCACGCAAGGTCGTGATGTGTCATCACGACGACTGGGCGCCGCCGTTGACCACGGCCTCTGCGGTGACCAGTTACGAACCTTGGCGCCGCGCCCTGGCCCAAAGTCTCCCGGGCGCCGAGCTTCTCGAGCTCGACTACCTCGTGCCGGTGCCCATCTTCAACGGCTAAAGCTCCGGTCGCATCGAAAGGCCGTTCCTGCGCCGACCGGTCACCGGAGCACGCACTGGGTGAGGCGGTCGCGACCCGAAACTGATCGAGGCGGCCCGAGACGACGAACGGCTGTGGCACATCGACGCCGGCCACGACCTGATGGTTACCACCCCCGGCTTCGTCGCCAACGCACTCGAGGAGATCGCGGCGCGCTGAACGTCTGCGGCAACCGCGGGTGGGAGGTGGTGGCCGGACGGTAGGTTGCCATCTCATGGCTGAGTCTGGGTCGGGCCGGTTGCGACGGCTGGCTGAGGAACTCGAGGAGAGCGGTCTGCGGTTAGACCGGTCCGATGTCGTCGGGCACATGCTCCTCGAGGAGATCGATCAGGCTCTTCGTCCGCCGGTCCACGAACGCCGCATTGCCAGTAGCGGAACCATCGTCGAGCCACGATCGGATCCATCCCTGTGGGCGTCGGGAACGCAGCTCGCCATCACCCGTGGCGAGCTCGGTCAGCAACCTCTCGCGGCCGCCCGCCGCTTTGCCGACGGGCTTTCGAGCTGGCTCTTGCGCCGCGCCGACGGCGCCAACGAGTGGGTCGTCTTCGACCGTCCCGCAGGTTCAGAGCGGGATCTCGTGGTGATGGCGGGCGTGTTCGAGGCAACCATCGTCCAGCGACACCCGGCGGGGACAGTTCGGGTCGTGGGACCCTCAGGCGTTCATCGTTGGCAGGGCATCAGCTGGCACCACGAGCCGCCCGTCGCCAGCTGGCTCGAGGCCCTCACCGCTGACTCGGCCGAAGGTGACCCAGCCGTCCTAAAAGCGATGCTCGTGTTCGCGGTCCACGACCTCGGTTCTTTGGGGATCGGGGCCTTGCTCGTCTACCGGCCCGACTCCGAGCCGGGTCCTGCGGTCGAGGAGCGCTTACCCGAGCCCCCTCCCTTGCGGGTCCGCCAGGCGTCCAATCTGGCCCCCCTACGTCATGCCCTGGCTCAGATCGACGGGGCGGCCATCTTCGACGGCGAGGGAATACTCCGTCAGCTCGGCGTGAGGCTGGTGCCGAGCAAGGCTTCGGAGCGGACCGTCGACGCGATGGGGGGTACTCGACACACCTCAGGCCGCCGCTACAGCTACGACGACCGCCACGCCACCGTCATCGCTGTGAGCGAGGACGGACCGGTTTCGGTCTTCCGAAGCGGTTCAGTGCTCGGCACCTCGCACGACGGGATCCGGTACCTGGATCACTGAGATCTGAGGCGATAGGGCGACCGGTCCCTCGGTGCTCTTGAACTCAGTTTCGTTGGCTGACGGCTGCCCGCTGCTCATCGCCGCGGCTGGAAACGGCCCATCGTTGGTCGTTGATTCGGCCAGTGCCGCTGAAGGTCCCCCGCTAGTCATCCGCTCGATCAAGCAGCCTGGACGGGCGCCAGGCAGGGGGCGCTATGTACCCAGATCGTGGCCCGCTCGTTGCGAGCGTTGGCGACGATCTCGTCGCGAGTGACAAACGGCTGGTGACAGATGGCGCAGACGTCTATGGCGTTCATGGCTCGGGCCTCCTACATGGGTTCCGGGCTGGGTGCTGGCAGGGGCGGGTTCTCGTACATTCACCTCATCGGTGGGTTGTATAAGAAGAGCCTGAATATCTTGGCTTCCTCTGCCTCAGGGCGAACGGCCGATGACGAGCCACACCCGCTGCCGATGGGGACGGAGACGACAAGATCTTCAGCACTGCGTTCACCGCGTCCGCCGGTGCCAGCCAGTGGAGCTCTACTCGGTGGTCCGCTTCCGGAAGAAGTACGAGGCCAGGGGGGCGGCGACGGCCAGGATCACCGCCGACCAGATCAGCGAGGCCTCGACCGGATGCTGCATGGGCCACGCGTTGATCGCCGCCGACGGGTTGGGGTTGCCCCACAGGTGCCGGGTCCCGGCGCAGACCGCGCTGACCGGATTCCAGTCTGCGATGGCCTGCATCCAGCCCGGCATGTGGGTCGTGGGCACCATGGCATTGGAGACGAAGGCCAAAGGGAACAAGACGATGAACCCGAAGGACGCCGCCGACTCCGGGCTCTTGGAGTTGAGGCCGACAGAGGCCGCAATCCAGGTCAGCGAGTAGGCGAAGAACAGCACCAGCAGGAACCCGGCCGTGATCGCCAGGACGCTGGCGTCCGCCCGCCATCCCACCAACAGCCCGGTGAGGCCGACGATCAGCGCACACAGGCACGACGTCATGAAGTCGGCGACCGAGCGACCGACCAGGACGGCCGAGCGCCACATGGGCAGAGCCCGGAAGCGCTCGATCATGCCTTCGTGCAGGTCGGTGCTGAGCCCTACCGCGGTGCCCATGGTCGAGGTCACCAGGTTCAGGGCCAGGATGCCGGCCAGCAGGTAGTCCTTGTAGGAGCCGCCACCAGGGATCGGGATGGCGCCGCCGAAGATGTAGACGAACAGGAACGTGAAGAGCACCGGCTGGATGGTCACGTCCGAGAGCTGCATAGGCTCCCGCGAGATGTGCACCAGGTTCCGCCGGGTCATGGCTCTGGTGTCGGCCAGCGGACCGAGCCATCGTTCTGATCTGGGGGTTTGGATTGCGACGGCGGAGCGCGACGCGGAGGGTGAGAGGGTGGTGGTCGTCATCGGGCGTTCACTCCTTCGAGCTCGGTCTGGTCGCCGCTACCGGCCCGGCCGGTGCCGTCGGCCGACGCATCGAGCGCAGACGCCGGCCGACCGTCATGCCCGTCGTCGGGATCGTCTTCTCCGACCTCCTTCTCCTCGATGTGTCCGCCGGTCAAAGAGAAGAAGACGTCGTCCAACGACGGCTGGCGCACCTCGATGTTGTCCACCAGGACCCCTGCGGCATCGAGCGCACGCACCACCGACGTTGCCAACCCGACCCCGGCGTCGACCGCGGCTGACAGCCGGCGCCCGTCGTCGCTCACGTTCACGACACCACCAGGCACCAACGGCGCGATAGCCCCCACGGCGGCGCCGGAAGGTCCAGCCAACGTGACCTCCAGGTGCGCGCTCCGGGACGCCTGCTTCAAGGCGAGGGGAGTCCCGTCCGCGATCACACGTCCGTGGTCCACCACCACGATCCGGTGGGCCAGTTCGTCCGCCTCGTCGAGGTATTGCGTGGTCAGCAACACCGTCACGCCGTCACCGAGCAGTTCCCGGATGGCCTCCCACACCCGCTGGCGGCTGGTGGGATCCAGACCGGTCGTCGGCTCGTCCAGGAAGAGCACCGGAGGCCGGGTCATCAGCGACGCCGCCAGGTCCAGGCGCCGCCGCATGCCTCCCGAGTAGCCCTTGAGGACGCGGTCGGCCGCATAGGTCAGCTCGAACTGCTCGAGCAGCTCCGAGGCTCGCCCTCGAGCGGCCGCACGACCCATGTCGCAGAGCTCTCCGACCAGGACCAGGTTCTGGCGCCCCGTCAGCAGCGGGTCAAGGGTGGCATCCTGGGCGGCCACACCGATGTGGCGCCTCACCTGGCCCGGGTGCTTCACCACGTCGATCCCGGCAACCAGGGCCCGACCGCCGTCGGGACGAGCCAGCGTGGTCAGGATCCGCACCGCCGTCGTCTTGCCGGCCCCATTCGGTCCCAGCAGCCCGAGGATGGTGCCCGCCGGCACCGAGAAGGACACCCCGGCCAGGGCCTGGGTCTCGCCGTAGCGCTTCTGAAGGTCTTCGGCCTCGATCATCAGATCAGTCGCCGCCATCGCTGGACTCCAATCGGTGGACTTCCTTACCGGTCGCAAAGTAAACTGCCTACCAGCCGCATGGTAAGTGCCCTACTTACCGGCCGTCAAGTAGTATTTCACGAAATTACGGCTGACAGGCAGACATGACCCAGACCGCAGAACCCCGAGGAGATGCAGGAAAGGCCGCGGCGCCCCGAACCGCAGCGTCCCGGGCCGCCCGACAGCAGCCCCACCACCAGGACGAACACCCGCCCGCCTCGTCCACCCGGGAGCGCATCCTCGACATAGCCCTCGATCTCTTCGTCGACCAGGGCTACGACGGCACCAGCCTGCGCGAGATTGCCGAGCGGCTGGGCGTCACCAAAGCCGCCCTTTACTACCACTTCGAGGCCAAAGAGGACATCCTCATGGCCCTCCACATGCGCCTGCACGATTTCGGCAAGAGCGCGCTCACAAGCATGACGGGCGACGAGCCGATCACCCTGGAGCGGTGGGGCGCGCTGCTCGATGAGGTCGTCGACCAGATGCTCGTCCAGCGCAAGCTCTTCCTCATGCACGAGCGGAATCAGGCTGCTCTCGAGAAGCTGCACAGCGAAGGCCACGACGCGGAGCACGAGGACATCCAAAACCAGTTGCGCCACGTCCTCTCCGACCCTCGCCTCCCCATCCGGGACCGGGTCCGTATGGCCGCGAGCATGGGTGCTCTCTTCGCCGGTCTCTTCCTGCCCGACGACGCCTTCCCCGACGCCGACAACAAGCTGTTGGGCCAGCTGCTTCGCGATTGTCTCCATGACGTCCTGGGCCGGTGATGGATTGGCCATGCCGCAGCCGCGGGTCCCGTGCGCGTGTGGACCGGCACGGGGCGAAGCCGGTTGTGTCGCCGTCCTGGTCGACCCGACCGGTAACGATGGCGCGCTGAGGCGCCCGCCGTTCGCTTTGGTCCGCACCTACCCGCGCCATCCTCGTCGGACTCGGCCGGACTCGAACCAGATCAACCCGTCCAGCTGCCACTGATCGGCCGAAGCCGGCCCGGCGCCGGCCGGGTGGAGCCATGGCCCTCGCCATTGTGCGGGTGACAGCGGGACTGGCCCCAGCTCGCCGGGCCGACGATCGGCGTGGTCACCCTGGTCTGGGCCGGCAACGACGGCGGCAGCTCGGCCAAAGGCCTCAGCCGAAGGGCGACGGGCGACGGACGACGTCGGTCTGTTGGACATAGACCAGCAGCCGCTGACCGATGACCTCATCGACCCCGACCACCCTCACTACGGCGGTCCGACGGGCGAAGCGGGACGACCGGAGCGGCGGCGCTCGATCCCTGGACTCTTTCGTAAACATAAAAGACTGGAATAGCATGTAAATCTATGAAAAGGTGGGTCTGTTGACGTCCGACTCACCCGGAGGTGCACCACATGCTGCCGTTACCGCTCGCCGTGCCGGGTCCCTCGGTGACCCTGAACCCCGATCCCACCCAGCTGCCCGGGGCGAGCGTGCTCGAGCACCTGGCCGACGGGATCGGAGGGTGGGCGCTGATAGCGGCCGTCCTGGGCGTGGTCGTGGGCGCGGTGACGTGGGCCTTCGGGCACTACTCGCAGAACTATCAGCAGGCCTACAACGGGCGGCGCGGCGTACTGGTCTCGGCGCTGGCGGCGGTGCTGATAGGCGGGGCGCCATACATCATCAGCTTCTTCCTGCACCGCGGGGCGTCGATAGGGTGATCGCCGCTCCCCTGACTGTGTCCTGTCCTATCGCCGGGGCGTGCGCGGGCGCTCTGCCCTACGCGGGCGGCGCGGCGGCCCAAGCCGCGGCTAGCGCCGTTCTCGGGAGTTTCACTACGGAGCTGTCGCAGGCGGCGGCCTGGCTGGTCGGCCACGTCATCTCGTTCGTCAATGGCTCCCTGCCACTACAGGTCGATACCCCCTGGTTCGTCGACAAGGAATCCGACATGGTGAGCCTGATGGAGATCGTGGTGGCGCCCCTGCTCATGGTTGCGACCATCTCGGCGATCTGCCGGCAGGACCTGAAGCGGTTGGGGCGGGTGTGGGGCGTAGGACTGCCCGTCTCTCTCCTCGCCGGGGCTGGAGGGGTGGCGCTCGTCGCGGTTGCGGTGAGCGTGACCGACGCCATGTGCCAGTTCATCGTGGGGCGGGACTCGGCGGCCATGGCCGGGCAGTTCAACGACTCTGCGGTCGCCGGTCTGGTATCGGGTGCGCCGGCCGTCGTCGAGATGGTCGTGGCCCTCTTGATGATCGCCGGCTCGGTGCTGATCTGGCTGGAGCTCATCGTCCGTTCGGCCGCCGTGTACATCGCCATGTTCTTCATGCCGCTCGCCCTGCTCGGCTACATATGGCCCGCTACCGCGGCTGTGGCCCGGCGCATCCTCGAGCTTCTCGCCGTTCTCGTCCTGTCCAAATTCGTGATCGTGGGCTCGCTGACGCTCGGACTGGGGGCGCTCGAGGCCGGACCGACGGCCGATCACGCTCTTATCGCCAGCGCCGTCCTGCTGATGGCCGGATTCACTCCGTTCTGCCTCCTCCGGCTGGCCCCCATTGTCGAAGCGAACGCCATCGCTCATCTTGAAGGTCTGTCCCGGCGACCGTGGCGGGCCGCCAACCGGAGCGCCACCTCGGCGGTCACCGCCCCGAGCCATCCTGTTGCCGGCCTCCTGTTGGCCCGGGCCCGGGGATCCGTGGCCCCATCCCCGGTCTCCGGAGTGGTCTCGCAGCCGCTGGCCGAACGGCCGCCGGACTACGCAACGGGACCCGAGGCGGGGAAGGGAAAGTGACTGATCCTCCCCGGCGGTACTTGTTCAATCCGCTGGAGCGCCGCGGCGTCCTGCTTGGCTTGCAATGGGTGCAGCTGGTCGCCCTGGGTGCTGGCTTGCTCGGCGCTCTGGCTGTCCTTCGGGCCGCTCCTGCCCCGATCGGGCGGCTGCTGGCGGCGGTCGTAGCGCTGGCCGCGGTGGGTACGGCAGTGATCCCGCGTGCCGGCGAACCCCTTGCGGCGTGGCTCCCGGCCGGGGCCCACTGGCTAGCCCGTTCGGCTCGAGCCACCAGGAGGAGCCCGGCTCCCCTCGAGGGCGCCGTCATCGGCCACCGGCTCGGTGAGCGCGGGCCGGGTCGCGATTCAGTGGTCTCCCGGCGAGCGGTCTGGCCCGGCCGACCCAGCTGGAAGCCCGTGCCCGCTGGCCTCGGGCCTCCTGGAGTCCGCCTGCTCCGGCTCGCCGGCCAGTTCGGCCAGCCCTCCATCGGAATCGTCGATGACGTCCCGAGCGGCACCTGGGCGGCCGTGGTGCCGGTCAGCGGCCGGTCGTTTGCTCTCCTCGACCCCCTGCAGCAGGTGCAGAGGCTAGACGCGTGGCGGTCGGTCCTCACTGCGGTAGGTCGTCCGGGCGGCCCGCTGCGAAGAGTCCAATGGGTCGAGCGGGGTATTCCTGTAGACCCGTCCAAGATGGGCGACCTCGTCCTTCCGGCAACCGGGGAGCCCCCGGCGTCACGGCACTCACGGGCGAGTTACTGCGACCTGGTCGGGGGGCTGGCGCCCGACATTCGGGCCCGCCGGGTAATGGTGGTGCTGACCGTCGATCGCTCGATTCGTCCCCCTGGGAAGGCGGAGGAGACGATCCGGCGCGAGCTGCGCCTGCTCGAGGGACACCTTCGCCAAGCCGATATTCGTCCGGGGCCACCGCTCGGTCTTACCGAGCTGTGCTCGGTCATCGCCGGCGCTTACGATCCGCGGCGCGAGGGGAGGGGACTCCGCAGCGGGGCTCAACCCTGGCCCATGGCGACGGCCGAGACCTGGTCGGCCTTTCGGGCCGACGACAGCTGGCATGCCACGTACTGGATCGCGGAGTGGCCACGGGTGGAGGTCAATCCCGATTTCCTGTTTCCCTTACTTGTCGCAGGCGGGGAAAGGACAGTGTCGTTGACCATGGCCCCCGTCGCCCCCGATCGGGCCATGAGGGAGGCCCGGTCGGCTCGAACCGCGGACGTGGCGGATGCCGAGCTGCGCAGCCGGGCCGGGTTCCTGCCGAGCGCCCGGCGGGGACGGGAAGCCGAAGGAGTCGCACGCCGCGAGGCCGAGCTGGCCGACGGCCACGTGGAGTTCCGCTTCTCCGGCTACGTCACCGCAAGCGCGGCTGACCCTGGGGGTCTGCAGACGGCATGCGCGGAAATCGAGCAGGCGGCTCAGGCGTGTCACCTCGACCTGCGCCGGTTGTTCGGCCGGCAGATGGAGGCGTTCGCCTGGACCCTTCCGCTCGGGCGCGGGCTGGCATAAGTGAGGTCCCCGCCGCCGCACCGAGCCACGACCGCCAACCTTCAAGCGATCTACCCGTTCGTCTCCGACGGCTGTCTCGGCGAGCACGGACCTCTGATCGGACGGGACCTGTTCGGCGGACCGTTCTGTTTCGATCCTTGGGAGCTGTACCGCCGGGGCGTGGTGACCAACCCGAACCTTCTCGTGCTCGGCCAGATCGGCCGGGGGAAGTCCACATTCGTGAAGACATTCGTCTGGCGACAGCTGGCGTTCGGCCGGAGAGCCTGGGTGGTCGACCCCAAGGGTGAGTACGGTCCGCTGGCCCGGGCCTGCGGGGCTACCGCCCTCCGCTTGGCCCCCGGAGGTCATCTGCGCCTGAACCCCCTCGAATACCCGGGCTCGGGGGTTCCGCCCCGGAACATGCCGCGCCGGTCTGCCGATATCGCCGCCACGGCCGATGCCACGCTGCGCTGGCGGGCCGAGCTCACCTGCGCGATCGTGGCTTCGTCGTTCGGTCGCCGCCTCACCTCGATCGAACGGACGGCGGTGGACCTGGCGGTGCGCGCCGCCAGCCGGGCCCGCCACCAGCCCGCATTGCCTGATGTGGTGGCGGCCCTCTTCGACCCGCCCGCCGATCTGGCCGCGACCGTCCGCACCGACGCCGCGGGGCTTGCCGGTGACGGGCGGCTGGTGGCCCTGGAGTTGCGTCGCCTCGCTGAAGGCGACCTCCGCGGCATGTTCGACGGGCCTACCTCGTCTGGCCTCGATCTGGAAGGTCCGATGGTGATTCTCGACCTCTCCGCGGTCTTCGCGTCCCCGGCCCTCCCGATGCTGATGGCCTGTGCCACGGCGTGGCTCCAGACGACCCTCGCCAGGAACGAAGGTTCCAAACGACTGGTGATCATCGATGAGGCGTGGGCCATCCTGCGGGACTTGGAAACGACCCGGTGGCTTCAGGCGACGTTCAAGCTCTCCCGGGCTTTCGGGGTGGCCAATGTCGCCGTCGTTCACCGCCTCTCAGATCTGCGCTCGGCCGGAGTCGACGGCTCCTCGGAGCAAAAGCTGGCCGAGGGTCTCCTCGCCGATTCTGAGACCCGGGTCGTGTTCGGCCAACCGCCCTCGGAGGCGGAGGTGACCGCCGCCCTCCTGGGCCTTTCGGACACCGAAAAGGCGCTGATCGCCCATCTGCCGCGCGGAGTGGCGCTGTGGAAGGTGGGGGAGCGGTCGTTCCTGGTCGAGCACGCCGTCGGGCGCGACGAAGCGGCGCTGGTCGACACCGACGCCGCCATGACCGGCAGGCCGGGACCGTGACTTTGACGGAGGTGGGCGAGGGTCCGAGCCAGACGGCGAGGCGGTGGTGAACCGTCAACCACACCCGCCCCATCACCCGGGGCGGGGGGACGCCTCGATCGTGGTCGTCGCGGCGGGCGGCCTGGCCACCGCGGCGTGGGTGTGGGCGACCGGGGAGATCGCCGGCCGGGTTGCCCTCGGCCGGTGGCCCCGGGTCCCCGGGCGCGACGTCGGTTCGATCGTGGCCGCCCTGCCCCACCACCTCGGCGACCCTCGCCTGGCGTGGCCGGCGCCCACCCGGGCCGCCCTGCCGGGCCCGATCGTCATGTACGGATGGGCCACGGGCCTGATTCTCCCGCTGTTGGCGGTCGCGCTCATGTGCCGGCGGGGGCGACGACGGCGGGCGCCGGGTGGCCGGTGGGCCCAACGCCCGCATCCCGGCGGGACCACCGGGGCCCGCTGGGCTACCCGATGCGACACTCGGCCGATCAGGAGCCACCGGCCGGGTCGTCAGGGCCGCCTGGTCCTCGGCCGGGCCGGCGTCCCGGGGGTCAGGACGCGGCTCCTGGCGACCGAGACCCGTCATTCGGTCTTGGTGATCGGCCCGACCCAGTCGGGCAAGACGAGCGGCCTGGCCATACCGGCCCTACTCGATTGGGTGGGGCCGGTGGTCGCCACCTCGGTCAAGGACGATCTCGCCGCCACCACCCTCAGATGGCGTTCGAGGTCGGGGTCGTGCCAGATATTCGACCCGACCCGGACATCGGGACTCGAGCCACTCGCCCGGTGGACCCCCCTCGGGGCGTGCGACGGGTGGTCCGACGCCCAACGGGTGGCGGCCTGGTTGGTCGACGCCACTCCGGCCCGCACCGGCATGGCCGACGCCGCGTTCTGGTACGCGGCGGCAGCCAAGCAGCTCGCCCCACTACTCCTTGCCGCGAGAACGGCGGGCATGAGCATGGCCGAGGTTGTGGCGTGGACAAATGCCGGAGACTTCGAGGAGGCGCTCGGTTTCCTGGAGCTGGCTGGTGAGGCGGACGCCGCGCTCGGCTCTGAGCGCCTGCGCCGGGCGTGACGAACGGATCCGCAGCTCGGTGAGCACCACGCTCGAGACCGTTCTTGCTCCCTTCGAGGACCCGGTTGTCGCCGCTTCGACGGCGGCTTGCGATGTGGACCTGTCGCAGATGCTCAACACGGGAGGAAGCCTTTACCTCTGCGGCCCCAGTCATGAGCAGAACCGGGTACAGGGGCTCTTCGCGGCAATCGTCTCGGCGACCGTCGCTGAAGCGGTTCAGCGGGTGAATTCCAGCGGGCGCCCCCTGGACCCTCCCCTTCTCCTCGTTCTCGACGAGGCAGCCAACATCGCACCGGTGCGCGATCTCGACACCCTGGCTTCGACCGGAGCCGGACTCGGGATCCAGCTGGTCACGGTCTGCCAGGACCTCTCGCAGCTGGGCGCCCGGTATGGCCCCGAGCGGGCGCGCACCATCGCCAACAATCACCGGGCCAAGGTCCTGTTGTCTGGCGTGTCGGACCTGTCCACCCTCGACATGATCTCGGGCCTGGCCGGTGAACAAGCGGTGAGCGAGGAGACCGTCACCCACGACCTCCGCGACGGCCGGCGCACCAGTTCGAGGGCCACCGTGTTCAGGCGTCTGGCTCCGACCGACGAGCTGCGACGGATCCCGCCAGGGGACGGGGTGCTCGTCTACGGGCACCTGCCCCCGGTGCGGCTGCGCCTGCGGCCCTGGTATCGCGACCGGAAGCTGCGGCGAAAGGCCGCCATCGGAGCTTCACCAAACACCACCTAAATCACCTAGGGTTTACCGGGCCATCGACCCGTCCCCATCTCCACGTACCCCGCTGCCGGCGCCTCTCATTTGCGGGCGGTATCGCCCGCTACAGCATCCCATCCCACCTATGAGCTCGGGTGGGCGAAAAGCCGGCGGCCAGCCCGACGAAGAGCTGTGCGCCTCCGCTACGACATCTTCTTGGCCCGACTCGGGGCTACCCGCGGCGCTTCGCCCGGCATCTTGGGGTAGACGGGGGGCCAAGGGGCGTCCACCAGTCCGGACCCGAGGTCCCGCCGGGACCACTCCAACAGGGGCTCGAGCGAGTCGGGCACCGCCCCGGCCCAGGGGTCCCCGGCGGAAGCCACCCGTTCGGGAACAACCGCGAGGGTCAGCTCGTCGGGCTTGATGCGGGGCAGCTCGTCCCAGCCGAAAGGCGTCGAGACCTGCGCCCCGGGCCGGGCCCGGACCGACCAGGCCCCGAACACCGTCTTGTGCGGGGCGTTCTGGTTGAAATCGACGAACACGCGGGTGCCGCGCTCCTCCTTCCACCACGCCGCCGTTATCAGGTCGGGCCGGCGCCGCTCCAACTCGCGGGCCACGGCGACGGCAGCCGCCCGCACGTCGATTGAGGTCCACTGGGCCAGCAGCCGGACGTACACGTGGATGCCCCGGTTGCCAGTGGTCTTGGGCAGGCCGGTAAGGCCGACCTCGGACAACAGGTCGCGCACCTCGCCGGCCGCCTCCCTGACCATCTCGAAGTCGACCCCCGGGGAGGGGTCCAGGTCGATCCGCAACTCGTCGGCGTGGTCGGGGTCGGCCGCCAGGTTGGGCCATACGTGGAAGCCCAGGCAGGCCAGGTTCACGGCCCAGAGGATGTGGGCTATGTCCGCCGCGACCAGAGCCCGCGACAAGGTTCCGTTGGGCGTCGACACGACGGTCGTCTCCAGCCAGTCCGGACGGCTGTCAGGTATCCGCTTCTGGAAGAACGACGATCCCCCCGCCCCGTTCGGGAACCGCTGGAGGAGGACCGGGCGGCCGCCCATGGCCGCCAGCAGAGGTCCCTCCACCTGCAGGTAGTAATTGACCAGGTCGAGCTTGGTGTGACCGGAGGCCGGGAACAGCACCTTCTCCGGATGGCTCACCTCCACGACCCGGCCGGCCGCGTTGATGGTCACCCGGTCGTCGGAGGACGTGCGGGCCACTAGGTCTCGTCGTCGGGCTTCTCATCGGGGTGGTAGCTGGCGGCGATCAGGGCGGTCGACGACAACACCCCGATGGCGACGGCCAGGAGACCCCAGCGGGTGCCGGTGCGCAGCCGGCCGAGCCAGGCGTCTACGGAGAAGCGCCCGGGGCCGAGTGCCGCAATGGTCGCGGCCACCGCCGCGACCACCCCCGTGTACTCCCAACCTCCCTTGAACACGAAGAAGCCCTTGCCACGGTGATCGGTGCGAGCTGCGGTCGCCATTAGCCCGATGGCGGCGGCGGCGGGGAGCGGGCTGGCCGCCCCCATCGTGATGAGCGCTCCGGCCCCGAGCTCGGTCGCGGCCGCCATGCGGGCGTGGACCTCCGGCGGGTGCAGCCCGAGGGAGCCGAACCAGCGCGTCGTCCCTTCGAGCCCACCCTTCCCGAACACCTTGTTGTAACCGTGGGCCATCAGCATCGGCCCGACGGCCAGGCGCAGCAGGAGCGCTGGTCCATCGTGGGGGTTACGTACCGGAGCGAGGCGAGATCTCATGGCCGTTACGGTACCTTCGCGAGCCCACTCCACGGTACCCTCGGGCCGGTCGTGGTCCAGATCCCCGCTTCCGCGCCGTCACGAGGGCCGCTGCCCGTTCGAACCAGGGCCGCCGCCGGGTTGGGGGGCCTGGTGGCCGCGGCATCCAGACGGCTCGGCCGGGGGGGCGGGTCGGTGATCGGTGGGCGGGCCATCCTGGCGGTAGATCCTCGAGCGCTGCAGCGCCTGGCGGCCGGCCGGACACTGGTGCTGGTGTCGGGGACGAATGGCAAGACCACCACTACCAGCCTCGTCCGGGCCGCCCTGTCTACGTCCGGTCCGGTGGCCACCAACCTGGTCGGGGCCAACCTCCCTCCGGGCCTGGCCTCCGCCCTGGCCCAGGACGGGCAGAGACGAGGAGTGCTGGAGGTCGACGAAGCCTGGCTCGGCCGGGTCGTCGATGCCACGCGACCGCGTGCAGTGGCGTTGCTCAATCTGAGCCGGGACCAGCTGGACCGCAACAACGAGGTGCGGAGTCTGGCGGCCTCCTGGCGGGAGACGTTCGCCGCCCACCCCGGCGTCACGGTGGTGGCCAACGCCGACGACCCCCTGGTCGTTTGGGGGGCCCTCCCGGCGAGCGACGTGCGCTGGGTCGCCGCCGGCCAGCCGTGGACCCAGGACGCGTCGGGCTGCCCGAAGTGCGGGGGGCGGGTGGACTTCGACCGCTCAGGCGATGGCTGGAGGTGCCGGAGCTGCGACTTGTGCCGGCCGGAGCCGGATGTCCGCATTGCGGACGGCATGGTCGTGGGGCGGGACGGCACCCGCATCCCTCTGCAACTATCACTACCGGGCAGAGCCAATCAGGCCAACGCCGCCATGGCCCTGACTGTCGCCTCGGTCCTCGACGCCGACCCGGGAGCGGCGGCGGCGGCCATCGGCCGCCTGAACGAAATAGAAGGGCGCTACGCGGTCGTCCGGGTCGGAGCCTGCGAAGCCAGGCTGCTCCTGGCCAAGAACCCGGCCGGCTGGCTCGAGGTGTTCGACTTTCTCCGCCCCGCCCCCCTGCCGGTTGTAGTTGCGATCAATGCGCGTATAGCCGACGGGCGCGATCCGTCCTGGCTCTGGGACGTGCCGTTCGAGCGCCTCCAAGGCCGGCTGGTCGTAGCGACCGGCGAACGCAGCCGTGACCTGGCGGTCCGCCTTCGTTATGCCGGCGTGGAGCACGTGCGGGAGGGCGACCTGGTGAGATCGATCTCCGCGGCCGGCGCACCGTCGGTCGACGTGGTGGCCAACTACACGTCGTTCCAGCAGCTGAGAGCGAGACTGGCATGAGTGGAGGGGACGGGTCGAGGGTCATGGTGGCCCTTCTTTTTCCCGACCTTCTCGGCACGTACGGAGATTCGGGCAACGCCGTGATCCTGGCCCAGCGGCTGGCCTGGCGTGGCATCGACGCCTGCGTCCTCACCGTCCACTCGGGCGATTCGGTACCTGAGAACTGCGAGTTGTACGTGGTGGGAGGGGGGGAGGACCTTCCGCAGGCGTTGGCGGCGACGCAGCTCGGCACCCGGGCCGGGGGACCGCTGCGCCGGGCGGTGGACCGCGGCTCCGCCGTCCTTGCCGTGTGCGCAGGAATGCAGATCCTCGGCACCAGCTTCGTCGGTCCCGACGGGGTCGAGGCCGACGGCCTGGGGCTGATCGATTGCGTCACCCGGCGGGGCCTGGGACCGAGGGCGGTGGGGGAGATCGTGGTCGAGCCGGTCCGGGCCCTGGCTCTTCCCACCCTCAGCGGGTACGAGAACCACGCGGGGGTGACGACCGTCGGCCCCGGGGCGTCCGAGCTCGGCCAGGTCCGGCTCGGGTCGGGCAATGGCGACGGCTCGGGTATCGATGGTGCATGGGCAGGAAAGGTCGTCGGAACCTACCTGCACGGTCCCGTCCTGGCCCGAAATCCTGCTCTCGCCGACCTCCTCCTTACATGGGTGGTGGGCGACCTCGCCCCCCTCGACGACGAGGAGAGCCTGGAGCTGCGCCAGGAGCGATTGGCCGCGGCGTCGTCTGGTGCCGGGACGAGTAGGAGGTGGCGGTGGCCCCGCAGCCGTTGACCTCCACCGCCCTGATGACCGATCGGTACGAGCTGACCATGCTCGACGCCGCCTTGCGGGCCGGCACGGCCGGTGAGCGCGTCACCGTCGAGGTATTCACCCGGGGCCTGCCACCCGGCCGGCGCTACGGCGTCTTCGCTGGAGTCGAGCGATGGCTGGACGCCCTGGAGTCGTTTTGCTTCGGGCCGGCGGAGATCAGCTGGTTGGCCGAACGCCGGGTCGTGTCGGACCGGACGCTGGAATGGCTGGGCGAGTACCGGTTTGGCGGCGACGTGCACGCCTACTCGGAAGGCGAGCTGTACACCGACGGCTCGCCCGTTATGACCATCGAGGGGACGTTCGGGGAGAGCGTGCTATTGGAGACGCTCACCCTTTCGATCCTCAACCACGACAGCGCAGTCGCCGCCGCCGCTTCGCTGATCGCATCGGCTGCGGGCGACCGGCCGGTCATAGAGATGGGCAGCCGGCGGACCGACGTCAACGCCGCCGTCGCGGCAGCCCGAGCCGCCTATCTGGGTGGATTCGCCTCTACGTCCAACCTCGAAGCGGGGCGGTCGTACGGAGTGCCGACGGCGGGAACCGCAGCCCATGCCTTCACGCTGTTGTTCCGCGACGAAAGGGCGGCATTCGAGGCCCAGGTGATGGCCCTGGGCCCGGCGACCACGCTCCTGGTGGACACCTTCGACACGGAGCGGGCCATCCGGCTGGCGGTGGACGTGGCGGGACCGGATCTCGGGGCCATACGAATCGACTCGGGCGACCTGGTGGCGGAAGCCCATCGGGCCCGCACCCTCCTGGATGCCCTGGGCGCCACGGCTACCAGGGTGATCGTCACCGGAGACCTGGACGAGGACGCCATCCGGAAGCTGGCCACGTCGCCGGCCGACGGATACGGGGCGGGTACCAGTGTGGTGACCGGTTCCGGCTTCCCGACAGCCGGGCTCATCTACAAGCTGGTCTCGGTGGGTGACCACGACGTCGCCAAGCGGTCGCCTGGAAAGGCCACCCTCGGGGGGCGCAAACGGGCGTGGAGAGTCGCCCGACGGGCCGAGGAGCTCGTGGGGCCGGCATCTGAACCCGGCCCGCCGGCCGGCGGGCGACCTTTGCAGTCGACGGTCGTAGTAGCTGGTCAACGGATGCCCACTCCGTCACTCGCCGAGTTGCGAGACCGGCACCGCCGGGCGGTGGCCGAGCTGCCTCCCGGCGCCCGGCTGAAGCTGGTTCGGCTCGGCGCCTAGCCGACGGGGGAAACCGGCCCTCCGGCCCACCCGGCGGCCGCGGTCGGGCCCGCCGGTCCACCTCGGCGATCAGGCGGCTGGTTACCTCGTCCGGCGAATCCATCCCGTTCAAGGTGGCGAGAAGGGCCTGCCCTTCCCGCCTTCTCCGAAGTGGCCTCGACCCCTCCGGTCCTCCGGCTATTCCGAGGCCGCCTCGGCCGGTTTGGCCGCCGCCTTCGACCGGGTCGACGTCGTGGTGGACCGCCGTCGGGGGGCCGGGCGGGGCATCCGCCCCGGCGGTTCGGTGCGTTCCCACAGCTTGATGCCGCCGAGGATCCCGGCTGCGTTGCTGACGACCGAAACCCGTTCCGGGAGGTCCGGCCCGAGCCGGGCGGCATTGCCGCCTCCGATGTAGCAGTGATCGAAGAAGGTCAGGGCCCGGATGGTCTCGATCGCCGTGTTCACCCTTTTCAACCACTTCTTGGTGCCCATCCGGCGGCGCGCCGCTTCGCCCACGATCTCGTTGTAGGTCCCGCCCTTGAGAAATGGGTGGTGGGCGAACTCGAAGTGCGGGAGAAGCTGACCCTCGTAGAAGAAGGCCGTCCCGAGGCCGGTGCCCAGGGTCAGAACAGCTTCGAAACCGACTCCTTGGATCACCGCCGCGCCTTGCAGGTCGGCGTCGTTGGCCACCTTGGTCGGCTTGCCGGTTATATCGCTGAGGGAGGTCGCCAGGTCGAAGTCGCTCCAGGCCTTCACCAGCTTCGGCTCAGGTGGGCTGCCCGGCCCGGCCGGGCAGATGAAGTGGGGGGCCGAAAGAATGTGCCCACCCCGCACCATGCCGGGAAAGCCGACCGACACCCGGTCGAACGGCGGGAGCTCCTTGATCAGCTTCTGCAGCTCGAGCACGAGCTTTTGCGGTGAGAGCGGGTACGGCGTGTCTACGCGGACGCGGGCGTGCTCCATCTCGCCCTCTGTGTCGAGCACGGATGCCTTCAACCCGGTGCCGCCGATGTCGATGGCGAGGGTGTTCATCTGCGCCGAGGATGCGGCACGGGTGGTCATGGCGCGAGATTAAACAGGTTGGCGCCATAGGGGGCGCCAAACGACCCTGGCCAGCACCGTCGTTCGCCTCAGGCGATTCTGCGAACCTGCTTAGGCGGCTTCCGCCGGCCGCGGGCAAGGATCGGCTGACGCCGAAGCGCCAGCCGGCACGGCGACGCCACCGACCGCTCGCCGGGAGGTCAGGTGACGGGCGCAGGAGGAATTGGCTGGCGGTAGAGGTATTATCAGCTTGTCGTCGGACACGTGTACTTCCGGAAGAGTCGTTAGCACTCGACGGAAGGGTGCCGATGGGTGAAGAATGGAGTGTGCCAACGGCAGGCCAGTGAGAAGGGAGGAGCCGTGAGCACGCAGGAGGTGAGGCTCAGTGCAGAAGAGCGTGCCGCCCTGGCCAGCATCGAAGCGAAGGCGGCAGCCGAGGATCCGCAGCTAGCGGCCCTGCTCAAAGGCTCGAGCCGGCGATGGCTGCAGGCGGTCCCGCGGCGGGTGGCGGCGACTGTTACGTCGGGGTGGCGGGCTCTTGTATCCCACGGCTGGTGGGGCTTCCTCATAGCTGCCGTCGGGTTGGCGCTCATCGCCGTGAGTATGAGCGCGGGTCTGCTCGTCGGACTCGTAGGCGCGGTGTTGGCTGCCGCTGGGCTGCGCCTCGGCTTCCAGGCTCTCGACGGCTGGCGGCAGGGGCGTTCCCGGACACCCCCGGGCTGACGACCCTGGCCTGGCCGGGCCCCCGGGAGGGCCTCAGGCCGATTGCAACCCCCTGGGTTTGATCTTCACCTAGCCCGGCTAGCGGGCAACCCCGAACGGCTCCCCTACTTGCCGCTCCCGGAAAAGGCGGCCGACTACCTAGCCGCCGGCACCCCCTGCCGCGCCGGCACCGCTACCCCCGCCGAACCCGCCACCTGACCCCGTTCCGCCCCCCGCTGTCACTCCCTGACCCGTGGCCCGGATCGCCGTGGCCGACACGGTGCCGCTGGCCGCCTTGGTCCCGGTGACGATGACAGTGTCACCCTGCTGCAGTCCGCTCAGGCTGCTCTTGGCCGTCCTGGTGACGGTGGTGGACGGTCCGACCGTTACCTTGACGAGGGTGCCCGCCGCGTCGTTTTCGGTCACGTAGAGAATGTTCCCCTGCACCTCCGTCACCAGTCCTGTGGTGGCGCCGGCTGTCGCGGCCCGGCCGCCGGCGCCGGAGAAGGTGCTGGCGCCGGATCCGGATGCGGCACCACCGCGCAGAGCGGCGAAGCGGGAGGCCAGCGCGGACGCCGCGGTCGAGGCGCTGTTGCTCCCGCCGTGGTGTTTCTCCGCCACCACGCCGCCCCAGAAGCCGCCCGCCAGGACGGCGAGAACCAGCAGCGCGCCGGTTATCACCCGTACCCGCACGCCCCGGCCAGTTGGCGCAACCGCCCACTCGTCGTCGGGATCGTCCGGATGGATGTACTGCTCTGTCGGATCAGGCGGGACCGGTTCGGAAGACATCGTGGTCGAAAACGAAGAGGGCACTCAGGTGTCTCCAGGCTACTCGTAGCGAAGGGCCTCGACCGGGCGCAAGGCGGCCGCCCGGTTGGCGGGATAGAAACCGAAAAACACTCCGACCGCCACCGCCACTGCGAACGCCAAGATGACCGACGCCGGGGTGGCGACCGGCTTGACCCCGACGATGCGGAACTGAGCCCCTATGAGGCCGACCACCACCCCGGCCAGGCCCCCGAACAAGGACAGGAGCATGGCCTCGATGAGGAACTGACCGAGGATGGCACGGCGCGGGGCCCCGATGGCCTTGCGGATCCCGATCTCACGGGTTCGCTCGGTGACGGTCACGAGCATGATGTTCATGATCCCGATGCCGCCTACCAGGAGGCTGATCGCCGCCACCGCACCGAGCAGCACGGTGAAGGTCGAGTTGGTGCTGGCGCTGGTCGACAGCAGCGAGCTTTCGTTGATGACGGTGAAGGGGAGGTTGGCGACGGTCGTCTGGTTGGCCGAGGCCAGGATGTTCTCGGCCTCGTTCTCGGCCGCGTTCACGTCACCCGAGTGCTTGGCCTGAACGATGACCTCGCTGAAGCTGTTGGTGTACCCCGTCAACAGGTCTTCGGCGGACGTGTAGGGAACTATGGCCACGTCGTTGAGGTCCTGCCCGCTGGAGGACCCCTTGTTGGCGAGAACCCCTACGACCTGGAAACGGGCGGAGCCAAAATAGACCTCGGTACCGATCGGATTGGCTCCGGCCTGGTAGAGGTTCGAGACCAGGTCCTGGCCGATGAGCACGATCGGGGCGTGGGTGGAGACATCGGAGCTGGTGATGGTTCGGCCCGCTTGGACCTGGTAATCCTCGGCCGCCAGGTACTCCGGAACCGTTCCCGTGACAGTCACCCCGCTGGCCGAGGCGGCGCCGTATGACGCCGTGTCCGAGGCGCTGACCGTCGGCGAGACCGAGGAGATGTCCGGCGCCTCGTTCGGATTGGACATGAGGGACACGTCCGCCGGCGTGATGGTGGCAGCCTGGGTCTGGGTCCCTCCGGTGGAGGGACCCCGCCCGAAGCGGCCGCGGCTGACGATCGTGATGGTGTTGGTGCCCAGAGCCTTTATCCGGTTCTGAACCGCCTGCGAGGACCCATTGCCGACCGCGACGAGGATGATGACGGCGCCGACGCCGATCAGAATGCCGAGAACTGTCAACGCGGAACGAAGCTTGTTGGCCGACAGGCCACGGAGGGCGGTGGAGACGTCGTCGAGGAGGGTCAAATGACGCTCCCGATCGCGGGTGCCGGCCGCACGTCGGCGGTTTCGTCGGAGACGATGCGGCCGTCGCTGACCCGCACCGTTCGCCGGGTGAAGGCGGCGATATCCGCTTCGTGGGTGACGATCATGACGGTGCGGCCGGCGGCGTTCAGGTCGGCGAAGACCTGCATCACCTCGGCGCTGGAGTGGGAGTCCAGGTTGCCGGTGGGTTCGTCGGCCAGGATCAACGCAGGATCGGTCACGATGGCCCGGGCCACGGCGACCCGCTGCTGCTGGCCGCCGGACATCTCACTCGGGACGTGCGACATTCGATCAGCCAGCCCGACCTGTTCCAGAGCGGCGATGGCCCTTCGCCGGCGTTCCTTGGTGTGAACCCCGGCGTAGGTCATGGGCAGCTCCACGTTGGCCAGAGCTGTCGTGCGCGGGATCAGGTTGTAGCTCTGGAACACGAACCCGATCTTGCGGTTGCGTATCCGAGCCAGCGCCGACTCGTCGAGGTTGCGAACGTCGACCCCGTCGAGCCAGTACCGGCCGCTGTTGGGCACGTCCAGGCATCCGATGACGTTCATCAGCGTCGACTTCCCGGAGCCCGACGCGCCCATGATGGCCACGAAGTCGCCGCGGTCCACCACCATCGAGACCCCTCGCAGGGCCTGGACCTCGACCTCGCCCATGCGGTAGGTCCTCACCACGTTGCGCAGGGCGACGACTGGCGGTCTCGACCCGTTGCTGGTCTGCATCATCCGCCTCCGAAGCCGGCGAAGCCGCCACCGCCGCCGCCGCCGCCGAGCCCACCCAGGCCTCGAGCGAAGCCGGTGCCCGTCCCGGTGCCGGTGCCCGTGCCGGTCGCACCGGCGCTGGCGGTGACCGACGGTTCGGCCACGACGTTGCCGGCAGCCAAGCCGGAAACGATCTGTGTCTCGGTGTCACCTACGAGACCGACAGTCACGGTCTGGGTGCTCTGCTTGCCGTTCTTGATCAGCTGCACGGTTGACAGTCCGCCCGTCGTGGTGACGGCAGACGACGGCAGTTCGAGGGCGTTGGTGACCGAGTCGACAACGACGGCCACGCTTGCCGTCATACCGGTCCGCACGTCCGAGGGAACCTGGTTCAGGTTGATCGTCACGTCATAGGTCACGACGTTGCTGACCACCGTCGACGTAGGGCTGATCGCGGTCACCTTGCCCGGCACGCTCGTGTTGGTGAGGGCGCTCAGGGTGACGGTGGCCGGTTGGCCCAGCTTCACCTTGATGGCATCGGCCTCGGGGAAGCCGGCCACGACCTGCAGGTCGGACAGGTTGGCGAGGGTCATGAAGGCGCTCGAAGAGGAGGACGAACCCGACGATCCTGTCGAACCCGATGATCCTGTCGAACCCGTCGCGCTCGTCGAACCCGTCGAGGTGGCCCCGGATCCGGTCGAACCGAGCCCGGACCCACCCGATCCCGACCCCGAGGAGGAGGTCGAGGAAGAGCTGGAGGAGGCTGAGGACCCCCCGCCGCTGGTCGTCTGGCCGACGGAGCCGTCGATCGCGGTGATCGTCCCAGCGAACGGAGCCGTCAGGGTGGTCTCCGACACGGTCTTGGTGTCCTGGGTGACGGTGGACTGAGCCTGGGTGACGGCCGCCTGGTCCTGCAGAACGGTCGCCGGGCTCACGTACCGCTTGGCTGCGATCGACAGCTGGTCCTGACTAAGGGAGTTCTGGGCTTGGGTCACGTTGTTCTGGGCCTGGGTTATGGCCTGCTCGTCGCTGGTCTCTGCCTCACAGGAGGATGGCGTGGTGGACGTTCCCGTGGCCGTCGACGAGGCCTGGGTGGACCGGCTCGACTGGGATGCACCGGTCGTCCCCGACGAGCCCGAACCCGACGACCCCGAGCCCGAGGAGCCCGAGCCCGATCCCGACGTGTTGGCCACGGTCGTGGGTGTTGAGGGGCGGACGATGGCCGCGGTCAGGATGGCGGCCGGGCTGGTGGTCTCCGGCTCGTTTGCCGCGGTGGTCGTGGCCGCCTTGGTCGCGGCGGCGCAGGCGGCCTGGTCAGTCGCCAGCTGCTGGTCGGCGGCGGTGAGCGCGGCCTGGGCGGTGGTTATGGCGTCCTGGTCCTGGGTGAGGGTGGCGTTGTCCTGGGCGACCTGAGGCGGGGTTTCACCGCCCGCCTGGGCCAGGGCCAGGTTGTCGTCGGCCGCTTGCAGATTGTCCTGGGCCGCGCTGAGCGCGGCCTGGGCCGAAGTGGCATCTATCTTTGCCAGGACCTGCCCGGCCTTTACCTGCTGGCCCACAGAGGCATCGATCGCGGTAACCGTCCCGCTCGTGGCGAAGGCGAGATTCTCGCTGTTAGCGGGAGAGAGGTTGCCGGTAGCGGTCACGGTCGACTGCACGGTCCCGACCTCTGCCGTCGCCGTGCGACCGGCCGCGTGAGCCGACGACTTGTGAAAGATGGTGTCGACACCGAGTAGGACGAGAACGGCGACCACGACGGCCAGAGAACCGTTCACGATCCACATCCGCCGGCTCATGACGCGGCTGGCACTGTGGTGGTGGTCCCCGCCCCGGTCCGGGCGGGTAGGAGGCTGGCGCACGCCTTTTGCGCCGCCTGGAACTTCGGGTTGTTGCGGAGCGCCCCCAAGCCCCCGGAGCCCGCACGCGGCCCGGAGCTACCGGCGGCCGTCGAGGGAGGAGTCGTCGGGATGGTCACGCCGTGCAGGGTCAGGCAGTTGCGGTAGGCGGCTGACGTCGCGCTGTTGAAACCGCCGCCACCGAACCCTCCGGTCGGGAGATCGCTGCGGCAGGCGGTAAAAGCCGACTGGTATTGGCTGGCGATGGTTGGCCGGGTGGTCGAGCCGCCCGCGGTCGAGCTGCCGGAATTGGTCGAACCGGAACCGGTCGAACCGGTTGCGCCCGACCCGTCGGCGGATCCCCGCCGGCCGCCGAAGCCGAACCCGGAGGACGCCACGCTTGCTGGCACTCCATGACTTTCCAGGCACTGGGTAAACTTGGTGCGGGCGGCGGCGAAGGCCGCCGAGCCACCGGAACCGGTGGCCCCCGAACCCGTAGCGGCCGAACCCGTAGCGGCCGAGCCCGAGGTCGGCGGGCTGGTCGTGGACGACGACGAGGTCTTGGTCGAGCTGCCACCGCAGGCGGTGGCCACCGCGGCCAGGGCTACGAGACAGGCCGCGAAGGCCAAGACGATACGCTTCCGGCGCGCTTGGCCGGGCTGAGTTTCGATCACAATCATGAATTACAACCAGGCCATCTGAGACGGCCGTCAAAGCTGGGTAAGAGTTTCCTTAGAACCAGCTGGCAAAGCCACCTACCAGGTGTCTCACAGAATATTCTCAGGAATCCGCGTAATCCTGCCAGCACGTCACAGATCGATGGGAGAAACCACGTGCGAACACTGATCCTCGGCGCCGACGGGTACCTGGGGTGGCCGACTGCGCTGCACCTTTCGTCCCAAGGACACGAAGTGGGGGTCGCCGACAACTTCGCTCGACGGGACTGGGACGTGGAGCTCGGCGTGGACAGCCTGGTGCCGATCCGGCCGCTCGAGGAGCGGATCGAACGTTGGCGGGTCCTCACCGGCAAGAGGCTGTCCTGCTACGTGGGGGATCTGTGCGACGACGACTTCGTGAGCGCCATGGTCCGCGACTTCGACCCGGACACGATCGTCCACTACGGGGAGCAGCGCTCGGCCCCGTACTCCATGATCGACCAACGGCACGCGGTGTTCACTCAGACCAACAACGTCGTCGGCAACCTGAACGTCCTCTACGCCATCGCCGATCACAACAGGGACATCCATCTGGTCAAGCTGGGGACCATGGGGGAGTACGGCACGCCGAACATCGACATCGAGGAGGGATGGCTGACCGTGACCCACCGGGGCCGCACGGACCGGGTGCTGTACCCCAAGAGGCCGGGCTCCTTCTACCACCTCTCCAAGGTTCACGACAGCCACAACATCGAGTTCGCCTGCCGGACGTGGGGGATCCGGGCCACTGATCTCAATCAGGGAGTGGTGTACGGTCAGGAGACCGACGAGACCGCCGGCGATCCCGTGCTGGCCACGCGGTTCGACTACGACGGGGTGTTCGGCACCGTGCTCAACCGCTTCGTCATCCAGGCTGTTCTCGGTCACCCCCTGACCGTGTACGGCTCGGGCGGCCAGACCAGGGGCATCATCAATCTGGTCGACACTCTCCAATGCGTCAGGCTGGCGGCGGAGAATCCCGCCGGACCAGGCGAGTACCGGGTGTTCAACCAGTTCACCGAGCAGATGTCAGTACGGGAGATCGCCGACACGGTCGCGTCGGCCTACCCCGGTGGGTGCGGGATAGAGGAGATCGAGAACCCCAGGGTCGAGGCCGAGCAGCACTACTACCGGGCCGCCCACACGGGTCTGCTGGATCTGGGACTGGCCCCCCATTTTCTCAGCGATACCCTGATCGACTCCCTGTTCGGGGTCGCAGAGCGCTATAAGGAGCGGGTATCGCTTGACTGCGTACGCCCAACCGTGCAGTGGCGCGCAACAGCCAGCGCCCTCACCCCCGCTCGCTAGCACCCCCCGCCCCTGGTGGCGGCGCCCGGTCTTTGGGCTGGGCCTGCCTCTACTGATCGGCCTGGTTCATGTGGCCCTGGTCGCCCCCCACTACTTCGTGGGGTCCTTCGACGACGACGCCAGCTACATCCTCACCGCCCGGGCCCTCCTCGCCGGCCACGGCCTGACCGGCCACGAAACGGGCGGAGCGGTGGTGGTCGGGCTGTACCCGCCCGGCTACGGCGCCCTGCTGGCCCCCCTTGCCTGGTTGTGGCCCCACACCTTCGTGCCGATGCGCCTGCTCTCGGTGGCCTGTTATGCGCTGGTTTTCGTGCTGACCTGGGTCTATCTGGGGCGCCGGGGTGTCGGTGAGGCCGTCCGCTCCGCTGTCCTCGTCATCCTCGCCCTCGGCCCGCCGTTCGCCACTTTCGGCAGCATGGTCATGGCGGAGACGCCGTTCCTCGTCGTACTCCTTCTGATGCTGATACTCGTCGACACCTGGGACCGGCAGGCGAAAGTGTGGACGTGGACGGGCCTGGGGGTCGTGCTGAGCGCGGCTTCCCTGATCTGGATCAAAGAAGCTGGCATAGGCGTCGTGGTCGGCCTGCTCGTCTGGCTGGCCCTGAAGCGGGACCGGCGGGGCCGGGCGGTCAGGCGGACGCTGGCCGTGGCGGCCGGCGTCATCGCCCTGTTGCTGCCGGTCGTGGTCACTCGCCTGGTCGCCGGAGTGCCGCTGGCCGGGGCGAGATATTCGCAGGAGCTAGGTGCGGCTTACACCGGCAGCTTGGCCGACCGCGTCATCCACGTGGTGCCCCATTCGCTCGGCACCCTCCTGTCCACCGCCATCCCGGCCACTTTGGTGCCGTACCTGTCACCTCTCCCCATCGCCCGAGGGTTCGATGCCGACCTCTGGCACGTCTTGTCCTGGCAGGTCACCCTGCTGGCCGTCGTGGGAGCCGTCGTCTGGTACCGCCGCTACCGGGATGCCGCTCTGGCCATTGTGCCCGTGTACCTGGCCGAGACGCTGTTCTGGCCCTACGTCAACGAGCGCCGCGCCATCCTCGTCCTTCCCCTGTTGGCGGCCTGGTACGTCGTCGGGGCCGTCGCGGTGTGGCAGGCCATCAGATCCCGTATCGCCAGTCGCCGCAAGCTGGTCACGGCGCGGACGACCGCGGTCGCCGCCGTGCTCCTGGTCGTCGTAATACCCCTGATCCCCCAGATGCCGCGGGACTACCTCTTCGGGCTCGGTCAGAACAGCTCCCACTTCGCCGGGTCGCGCTACGCGTCCATCCTGGCTGCCATCGGCCCGCCTTCGAGTGTGGTCGAGACGGACTACCTCTCGAGCACCGCCCTGTTCACCGGACACGAGACGGCGTGGACAGCGTTCACCGTTAGCGCAAACGACTGTTACGAGCCCGCCGTTCTCTCGGCCATAGCCTCCGACCGGGCCGGGTTCCTGCTCATCGGCGACGTGAACAAGCCCGGTGTCATCGACCAGCCGTGCCTGCTCCAGGAGGCGTCGTCCGCTCCCTGGGCCGTTCGCCTCCTCCACACCAGCCGTGACGACGCCACCGTGTTCGAGCTGATCGGGCCGGGCACCGGGCATCCGGGGCTGGCCGACGCGGTGGGTTCCGTGGCCCCGAGAACCACCACGACGGCCAACACCACGACCCTCGAGTGGGACTGGGCGACGGCAAAGGCGATCGATCAGGTGACCATCGGAGAGGCGGCGGCCGACGGGGCACCGACCACATCGGTCACCGTCGAGCTGCGACAACCCGATGGGGGGTGGGAGGTCGTTTCCCGGGCCGGGTCCCCCGTCGGAGACGGAGCCGCCGCCCCCTACCTGCTGGCGACCCTGCCCCGCCCGGTGACCTCAAACGCCCTCAAGGTGGTCGTAACCGCATCTACACCGGCTGCCTCGGTGAACGTGGCCGACGTTCACGCCCTCGGCCCGGCGGCCGCTTCCTGAGCGGCGCCGATTCGCTCCGGGCCGGGCTCCGTAGTTTTTCCTCCCGCGGCCGGGCCCCCGGTAGGCTCCGGCACGCCCATGATCGACACTCACCTCCTGCTCGACGACTACGAAGAGACCTCTCGCCGCCTGGCCCGGAAGGGGGTCGATCCCTCGCTGCCCGTCGACGCCCGCCGCCTGGCCCAGCGCCGCCGGGAGCAGGTACGCCAGGTGGACCAGGCCCGCCAGCACGCCAAGGAGGGGGCGTCCCGGATAGGGACCTTGATGAGGGACGGGAACACGGACGCGGCCGAGCAGCTGCGCCGGGAGATGGCGGCGGCCCGGACCCGCTTGGAGGGGCTGGAAGCGAGGTTGCGCGACACCGAAGCCGAGTTGGAGGACGTGGTGCTGCGCATCCCCAACCTCCCCGACGACTCGGTTCCCGATGGGGCCGGGGAAGCCGACAACGTGGTGTTACGAACCCATGGCTACGACCCCGCGGACTACGCAGGGCGCACCTGGGCGCCTCACTGGGAGGTGGCGGAGCGGCTAGGCATCTTTGACGGCGAGAGGGCGGCAAAGTTATCGGGATCGATGTTCGCGCTACTGCGCGGCGATGGAGCGCGACTCTTGCGCAGCCTCACGTCGCTGGCGCTGGATATCCATCGTGACGACTACGAGGAGGTGCTTCCGCCTCATCTCGTGCGCACCGAGGTGATCAGCCGGACCGGGCACCTGACGAAGTTCGACACCCAGGCCTACCGCGTACGCGACGACGACCTCTGGCTTATTCCCACCGGTGAAGTGCCGCTCATGGGCATGCACCAGGGGGAGATCCTCGCCCAGGAGGACCTGCCGCGGCGATACATGGCCTACACGGTGTGCTGGAGGCGCGAAGCCGGAGCGGCAGGAAAAGACACGCGCGGCCTGCAACGGGTGCACGAGTTCCACAAAGTGGAGCTGGTCAAGCTGTGCCTCCCCGAAGACAGCGAGGCCGAGTTCGAATCATTGGTGGCGGACGCCGAGCGCCCCCTGAAGATGCTGGGCCTGCCATACCGGGTGGTCGAGCTGTGTGCCGGAGATCTCACCTTCTCCGCTTCCAGGGTCTACGACCTCGAGGTCTACTCGCCCGGGGTCGACCGATGGCTGGAGGTGTCCTCGATCAGCCTGGTGACGGACTTCCAGTCACGGCGGGGCCGCATCCGGTTCCGGCGCGAAGGCGGCGGAACCGAGTTCGTCCACGCCCTCAACGGTTCTGGGCTCGCTACCCCCAGGGTGTGGGCCGCTCTGGTGGAGCACGGTCAGCGGGACGACGGCACGGTGACGGTGCCCGACGCTATCGCCCCGTACCTCGGGCACACCGTGATCGCCAAATCTTCGTCGGCGAGGCAGAATGTTGGAGAGACGAGGCCCGTGGATTCTGCCACCACGAAGGAGGGATCCCGATGAAAGTCTCCGAGATCAAGGGCGTCCGCAAGACGGTGATGACCGTTCCCTCCTCCCGCCGCCTGGGTGACGTGGCCAGAGCCATGCGGGCCGGCAACGTAGGCGCGATGGTCATTTCGGCAGGTGGCGAACCGGTCGCCGGGATCATCACCGAGCGGGACATCGTCTTCGCCATCGGCGTCGGCGGACCGGCAGCCGTCAACCTGACTGCCGGCGAGGTCATGAACTCGCCCGTCCCCACGTGCACGGCGGCCGATTTCGTTCACGACATCATGAACCGCATGCTCACCAAGCGGATCCGGCACGTGGTCCTGGTCGAGGGCGGCCATCCGGTGGGCATTGTCAGCACAGGTGACGTCATGAAGGCGCTGCTCGAGGGCACCGAGATGGAGACCAACATCCTGCGGGACCTCTACTTCACCGCACAGACGCGCTGACAGGTAAACATCCGGGTCCAGCCCGTGGGCCCACGGTAGCGTTTATCCGTGTCGGAATGCCCCTCGTGCGGGGCGGCCAACCCGGACGGGTTCCGCTTCTGCGGCCAGTGCGGCTCGCTTCTACGCACGGACGGCTGCCCCAAATGCGGCCACCCCTTCGCTCCGGGCCAGCGCTACTGCGGGGCGTGCGGTGGGTCGATCGTCGGTCCAACCACGGCGGATCCAACTGGCCCGTTGCAGGAGCGAAAGCTCGCCACAATTCTCTTCGCCGACGTGGTCGGTTTCACCTCTCTCGCCGAGCGCACCGACCCGGAGGTGGTCGCCCGGATGGTGGATTCGGCGTTCCGCGAGCTCGGACAGGTTGTGTTCGGCCACGGCGGCACGGTCGACAAGTACATGGGCGATTCGTTGATGGCGGTGTTCGGGGTGCCGGCCGCCCACGACGATGACGCCGAGCGCGCCGTCGCCGCGGCTCTGGCCATGCGGAGCCTCGGTGGTGACC
Source organism: uncultured Actinomycetota bacterium (assembly GCA_963783945.1). Taxonomy (GTDB): domain Bacteria; phylum Actinomycetota; class Acidimicrobiia; order Acidimicrobiales; family Palsa-688; genus CAWAPS01. The sequence goes on along the minus strand of CAWAPS010000032.1, from coordinate 32,702 downwards.
TGGCGTTCTCCATAGGCGTCAACTCCGGGGAGGTCATGGCCACACCCATTGGGGATGACAGCGGCGATATCACCGTTATCGGCGACACCGTCAACGTGGCGGCCCGCCTGGAGAAGGCCGCCGGGCCAGGCGAGGTGCTCTGCGGTCCGCTCACAGTCGAGCTCGTGGGTCGGCGAGGGGTGTTCGTCTCCCGCCGGCCGGTCATCCTCAAAGGCAAGCGCGAGCCGGTGGAGGTGTCCGAAGCGGTCGCCCTGAGGCCGGCGGACGTCGATCCCGCGTCGGACGAGCTGCCATTGGTCGGACGGCTGGACGAGCTGTCCTATCTGATCGCTCTGTGGCAGCGGGTCACCCGGGAGCGGCAGTTCCATATGGTCCTCGTCTGCGGGGATGCGGGATCGGGAAAGACTCGCCTGGCCGCCGAGCTTGGGCGGCTGGCCGAGGTGGACGGCTTGGTGGTGACCGCCTCCTACCCGGCATACGGGACCCTGGGCGGCAGTGCCATCGTTTCGGACGTGGTCAGCCAGATCGGCCTGTCCGACGACCCGGAAATTGTGACCCGAGTGGCGTCCCTGGCCGGGCGATCCGACGAGACCATGCGGGCGATGGACCCCGACACCCTCCAGAAAGAGCAGCTGTGGGGGTTTTTGCGGCTTCTTGCCGAAAAGGCTCAGGAGCGGCCACTGCTGATCGTCATCGACGACGCCCACCGCAGCAACGAGATCATGCTCAACTTCGTGACCCGGCTGGTGACCCGCATACACGAGATCCCTCTCCTCCTGGTGCTGGCCGGCCGCAGCAACCCGAGTAGCTGGTTGAAGCACTTTCCCGCCGCGACCACGGTGCGTCTGGGCCCGCTGAACCGGGCCGACGCGGCGACGCTGGCGTGCGCGTTCGTGCCCGACAAGCCCCTTACCGAGGACGCCTCGGACTTCCTGGTGGACCGGGCGGGCGGAAACCCCCTTTACCTGCGGGAGCTGGTCCGCATGGCGAGGGCGAGCGGATCGCTCGTGGAGGAGGACGGCCGCTACGGGCTGCGGATGGCCGGCGCCCTTCCGGCCAGCCTCCACGCCCTCTTGACGGCGCGCCTCGACACCCTCGGACCCGGGCAGAAGCAGGTGTTCCAGCATGTGGCCCTGCTCGGCGAGGACGCCACCACGGGGATCATCGAGGAACTGGATGGGCCCAGCGCGACCGGGCCCCTGGCCCTACTCGTCGACGGCGGATTGTTGCACCGCAATGGCGGCAGCTTCGAGCCCGTCGACCCCCTGTTATCAGAGGTTGCCTACGACATGCTGACCCGGCGCGGGCGGGGGGAGCTCCACCGCCGCGCTGCCACCCTCGCCGTGCGCCGGGAGGAGCGGGCCCGCCACCTCGAACGAGCGGCCGAGTACCAGCCCGACAGTCCCGCGCTGGCCGAGTCGGCGGCCGCCGAACTGGTGCAGCTGGGCGAGGACTACGTCGAAGCGGCGCGATACCCAGAAGCGATACGGCTGTTCGAACGAGCGGTGGGGCTCGGATTCCGCCGGCCTTCTTCGCTGTTGAAGCTGGCCGAGCTCCAGGGGCTCGGCGGAGATACCGAGCTTGCCGTGGCGACGCTCAGCCTCATCTCTGATGACCCCGATGACCCTTCAATCGCGGTGGAGCGCGAGCACGCGAGGGCGCGGGCCCTGATGGTCACCGATCCCGAGGCGGCGTTGCCTCAGCTCTCCGCGGTCGAAGCGCGATGGCGGGATCTCGGTCGCCGATCCAACGAGGCCTGGGCTATCGCCAACACCGGGGTGGCCAACTTCTACCTCAACCGGATGGGGCGGGCGGCCGCCGATCTGGAACGGGCCTTCCACGCGTTCGAGGAGCTGGGTGACCGGTCCGGATCGGTCGCGTCCTCATCGTTTCTCTCTCTGGTGAAGCCCGCCGACAAGCGGGTGCCGGGATGGTTGGCCGACGCCCTGGCCTTCGCCGACGAGACCGGTGAACGCAGCAAGCAGATGGGTGCCCTGAGCCCCCTGGCCTGGAACCGGTTCCTACTCACGATGTGGGGCGGTCCGAGCGACACCGCCGAGGCCGAGGGATTCGCCCGGCGGCTCGCCGAGGTGGCTGACCGGCTCGGGGCGGAGGACATGATGGTTCAGGCCCGGTGTCTGCTCGCCATGATGGCCCGCTGGAGTGGCCGGATGGATCTGGCGGCTGAGCATCGAGAAATGCTCGGACGTATCGCCGATCGCCCGGGCCGCGCCGATGCCTGGCTCGGATGGGCAGCCGGGTTCAGCGTCGCCGTCGCCCGCGGCGCATCGAGCGCGACCGCCCCACTTCCGCCTGCCGACATCGCTGATCCGGTGGCCGGGATCGCCGCCCTGGTGGTCCGGGCCGAGCTCGCCTTCGCCGGCCGGGTGGAGGAGGCGGCGGCCCACCTGGACACGGCCTCCCGCCGCCACAGCGCGGTTGCCGACGCTTCGGGCGTGGTCGATGCTCTGGTGCTTCTTCTGTGCGGAAGGACCAACCAGGCCCGTCCAAGGGCCGAACGAGCGGTGACCGCGGCTGAAGCGCTGGGCGCCCGGCCGACCGGAATCCTGGCCCGGGCTCTCCTGTGCGAGATCACGAGGGATCGGGCGGGCCTGGACCCGATCCCTGACTCGGCCCAGTCGGTGGCGGACGCCGTCCTGCTACGAGCCCACGCCGCGTTCGGGGAGGATGACGCCGCATCGCTGCTTCGCGACGCCACCCGACGGCTGGCCACGCCGGGTTTGATGTTGCGCCTTCCGGGTCCGGCGGGGAGCCGGCCGGCCGATTCCCAGCCGGCTGCCGGCTGATCGTGTGTCTGTGCCATCATCGCCGCAGCCGAGCGGCGCCCCGCAGGAGGCATGGCCGCCAGATCGGAATCGGGAGGGCGAATGTTCGTTCCGCTGACAGTTGGAGACTTCCTGGACCGGGCGGTGACGGTGTACGGGGACCGGGCGGCTCTGGTTGACGAGCCCGGAGTTCCCGGATCCCTGGGGACCATCACCTACCGGGAGTTGGGCGCGAGGGCGCGTGGCATGGCCCTGGCCCTCGAGGACATGGGTATCGCTCAGGGCGAGCGGGTCGCCATCGTTAGTCCGAACGCCGCCCGCTTCGCCATCTCCTTCTTCGGCGTCAGCGCCTTCGGCCGGGTTCTCGTGCCGATCAACTTCCGGCTCGTGGCCGAAGAGGTGCAGTACATCGTCGACCACTCGGGGGCGTCGGTGCTCCTTGTCGACCCCGAGATCGACGACGCCCTGGCCCAGGTGTCGGTCAAGGAGCGAGTGCTCCTGGACGGCCGGCAGGACCTTGCACTCTTCGCCGAGGCGCCGAGCGACCGTTATCCCCGGGAGTGGCAGGCCGACGAGAACAGCGCGGTCAGCATCAATTACACCAGCGGGACGACGGCCCGGCCCAAGGGCGTGCAGTTGACCCATCGCAACTGCTGGCTCAACGCCGCCATCTTCGGGTGGCACACCACAGTGACCGATCGGGACGTCTACCTCCACACCCTTCCCATGTTCCACTGCAACGGGTGGGGTATGCCGTACGCCGTCACGTCCATGGGCTGTCCCCAGATCGTGCTGCGTAAGGTGGACGGAGAGGAGATCCTGAGCCGGGTGGAGGAGCACGGGGTATCACTCATGTGTAGCGCCCCCGCCGTCGTCGCGGCCGTGCTGGATGCCGCGGCGGCCCGGCAGGCCCGCGGCGAGGGCACTCCTGGGCGCGACCGGGTGCGCATCGTCGTCGCCGGTGCCCCGCCCCCGTCGAGAATCATCGAGAGGGTCGCCACTGACCTCGGCTGGGAGTTCATCCAGATCTACGGCCTGACCGAGACCTCGCCGCTCCTGACGATCAACCGGGCCCGGTCCGAGTGGGACGATCTCGATCACGCCGGTCGCTCCCAACTGTTGTCTCGGGCCGGTGGCCCGGCCGTCGGCGTGACGATCATGACCGATGACGACGGGGAGATCCTGGCCCGCAGCAACCACGTGTTCGCCGGTTACTGGGACCAGGAGAAAGAGACGGCCGCCGCGCTGGCCGGTGGGTGGTTCCACACCGGCGACGGCGGCTTCATCGCCGATGACGGTTACCTGGTGATCGCCGACAGGAAGAAGGATGTGATCATCACCGGGGGGGAGAACGTGTCTTCGATAGAGGTCGAGGACTGCCTGTACCAGCATCCCGCGGTCGCCGAGGTCGCGGTCATAGGGGTGCCGGACGTCAAGTGGGGAGAGACGGTCAAGGCGCTGGTGGTGCAGCGCGAAGGCATGGCGGCGAGCGAAGGAGAGATCATGGCGTTCGCCCGGGAGCGCATGGCCCACTACAAGTGCCCTACTTCTGTCGAGTTCCGTACCAGTCTGGTCCGCACCGCTACCGGCAAGCTTCAGAAGTTCAAGCTGCGGGCCCCGTATTGGGAGGGCCGGGACCGTCTCGTGCACGGCGGCGGCTGACTCTTCGCCAGCGGGTTCATCCCGTGAGTCGGTGACTGGGGAACGTGGGCCACCCAGAGGGGTCGCTCCCTCCGGCTACTATCCGGCCAGCTTCCCCGGATCGCTGCCGTGGGTAAGGTTGCGTCCGGTTGACGCCAGGATGGGGTGAGGCTCGAGGTCGGAGGCGGCGGTCTCCGAGGAGCTACCGGGCGACGGCGCCGGCGGGCGGAACAGCATGCGGTCGAGGTAGGCGAACTTCAGCAGCCACATGGCCCCGTACGCAGCCACGTAGACCGTCACATCGATGAATGCGACAGCCAGATCGCTGCTCGTGACACGCTTGGCCCAGGGGTCCGCCAACCCGACGAGCAGAGCGGCCAGGAGGCCGCCTGCAATTGCGGACAGCCAGTACGGGAGTATCTCGCGCCAGGCATGGCTGCGGCCGCGACGCCCGAAGGTCCAGGCCCGGTTCAGTGGGTAGCCAGGGATGATGCCGGCCGCACTGGCCAGCAGGCTGGCGGCCCAGCCCTGCAACCCGGCGAGGATGAGGAAGAGAAGGGTGATCTCGCTCACGGCGAGGCAGATCACACTTCCGATGGCGTAGCGGGTTATGCGGGTGGCAAACGCCGGTCGCGAGTGGCGGACCCCATGCCGGCGGGTCTCCCGCCACCACGTCCCGACCATCACCCGGGCATAGCGCAGGCCGTAGGCCAGGTTGTGACCCTTTTTCGAGCTACCCGACAGTCGCGGCCGCATCACGGTGGGAACCTCGGCCACCCTGTAGCCGGCGAGCACCGCGCCGATCAGCAACTCGGAGGTCTGGTACTGGGGCTGGGTTTGGGGGACGTTGCGGAGCACCTCGGCCGTGATGACCCGCAGGCCCGAGGAGGTGTCGGTCACCGAGGCGCCCGTTAGCGCCCGGGCCAGAAGGGAGAACACCCGGACACCGAGGGTGCGGAAGCCGTCGTCGTCCCGGGTGGCGCCGAGCGCTCGCGAACCTATGACCAGATCCGCTTGGCCGGTTGCCACCAGATGGACCATCTCGGGCAGATCGCCGGGATCCCACTGGCCGTCGGCATCGAGGGTTGCGATGTAGCGGGCGCCCCGCTCCCATGCCGCCCGGTAACCGGCCCGAAGGGCCACCCCGTGCCCGCAATTCCGCGCCAGCCTCAGCACGGCCGCGCCATAGCGCCGGGCCACCTCGGACGTATCGTCCTCCGACCCGTCGTCAACGACGAGCACGTCGAGCCGGTATCCGGCGGCGCGGTCGGGAATCTCCGAAAGGACAGCGGGGAGGTTGGCCGCCTCGTTCAGCGCGGCGATCACCACGACGACGGAGGCGAAGTGCTGGTCGCCTCGCCCCGCGGCGAAGTCGCCCATCGCCGCGCTGACAGTGGCGGCCGCGTGCTCAGGTTCAACGAATCCGCGGGTGATTTCCAAGCCGAATCTCCTGGTATGTACTACCCAAAGCTCATCGGTGGATGCCGGTCGGACCAGTCCCGCACCGAGGCAAGATGTAAGGCGCGTGTGAACGTATCACAGCAATCTCACAGGCTCCTGTCGCCGCTGTCCGGGGGAAGGCCCCGACCGTGATCGAGGTGTCGCGATCGCGCCTTTTACGTTATTCCGGTGTAACTCAGTCCGGCGGTCCGGGGTTTGCGGGCGTCTTATGATCGTCGTGCGGGCAGCCGTAGCTCCATCACTGCACGCGTACCTCCTGACCGATGACCAACATGAACCGCCTCCAACGGATTGCCCTCGCCCTGCCCGACGCCACGCGCGTGGACATAGAGGAGTGGGGAGGCGAGCCGACGTTCCGGGTAAACGGCAGGAACTTTGTTTTCACCAACCAGGACGCCTCGTCGCTCACGGTCAAGCTGCCAAAGGAGGAAGCGGCGGCGGTGGTCGCCACTGATCGTGATGCCGGGCCGACCGGGTACGGCCTCGGGCGCCACGGTTGGGTCTCGGTGGCGATCGGCCGGCACCCGGGTGAACAACGCTGGCGGGAGGTCGAGGAGTGGATCCGAACTTCCTACACCCTCGTCGCCCCTAGGCGCCTGGCGCGGCTGGTGGCCGAGCAGGGCGGACCGTCAGGGCGGTGAGCCTTGGGACCTGCCGGCGTGGGGTGACCAGGGTCCGGTCCTCGCTTCTGAGCACCGGTCGCGCCTTGTCGCTCGTGCCGGTCAGCTCACGACAGTTCCGTACATGTCGTTGAGAGGATAGGAAAGCAGTTCGATCCGCTCTCCGTCCGGGCCCGGAAAGTAAGCCGAGGAGCCGCCCACGATGAGAGTGTCGATCCCCGCCGCCTGCACCTTCGCCACGAGCCGTCCCCACTGCTCGGGAGTGACGGATATGGCGACATGATGCAGGCCCCCGAGCACCTCGCGATAAGCCCCTAGGTCAAGACCGGGAAAATCGAAGTACGCCAGATAGTTGTCGTGCCCGACGTCGAAGAAAAGGTGGGTGGAGCCCGGGTAGTCGCGATTCTCGAACAGTTCGACCAAGGGAAACTCGAGGAGGTCGTTATAGAACGTGATGGTCCGTTCGACGTCGCTGCAGAGCAGCGCGAAGTGATGAAGACCCCGCGCCGCCGACGCCGCCCTCTCGCCCCGGGGCCGCAGATAGCGGGCTTTCAGCGCCTCCCATTCCTCGGTTCGGTCTATGGCCCGGCCGTGCTCAGTCACGTGTTGGCTCTCCCTTTCCTGGAACTGTACTGACCGAGATCTCTCCTAAGCGCCTGCGAAAAAACAAGCTGGACGGAGAGAAGGAGGCGGCGGATGCTGTTATGCCCACCCGCGCCGATGCCCCAACGATTTCTGGCTCAGCAGCATCCGTCGCCTCCTTCTCGTTCGCGAAGCTTGTTTTTTCGCAGGCACTAACTTCCGTACTACCGTCGGTGCCGGCCAGAGGTCAAGCCAGTAGGTTCAGGGTGTATCGGCATTGCCATCCGTGACGCGGGCAGCCGGCGTGGCGCGGGGAAGGGACCCTGCTGATGGCTTACGCGACGACGCCGCGTAGTTTTAGGTCGACCACAGCATCCCAGTCCAGCCCGAGGTCGGCCAGTATGGCGTCACCGTGCTCGTTGAGCTCGGGGGCTCGGCCAGGGGTCGCTGGTTCCCCCCCGAACTGGATGGGAGCAGCCACCAGATTGAAAGGGACGCCCGAAGCCGTGCTGCACTCCTGTATGTACCCGTTGGCGACCGACTGTGGGTCTGCCGCGGCCTCCAATGTGTCCTGCACCACCGCCCACTGACCGACGAAGTCAGCGAGCCTCTCCCGCCACTCGGCGAGGGTGTGCTCGGCGAAGGCTTCTCGCAGCAGCTCCGCGGCGTCGCTGCTGTTGGAGAGCAGTGAGGCGTGGTCGGCGAACCGTGGGTCTTCGATCGCCTCGGGCCGGCCTATAGCGCGACAGACGTGGGGCCAGTACTTCCCGGCCTGGAGGCAGGTCAGCGCGATCCAGCGCCCGTCTTTGGTCTCGTAGTTGGCCGACAGCGGGTTGAGCCGCACGGCGTTCAAGGGGGGTGCCATCCACGGCTTGCCGCTCAGGATGGACAGGGCGATCGGCTGCCCCATGGCCCACATGCCCGACCCGAGAAGGGATACGTCGACAGTGGTGGTCTCACCGGTGTGCTCGCGATGGAACAGGGCGCCCATGATTCCGCCGGCGATAGTCATGGCCCCTATCGAGTCGCCAAAGCCGGGTCCCGGTGGCACCGGCACGTGAGCGTCGTCAGGTCGCATCACCCCGACGGCGGTGCCGGACCGGCACCAGAAGGCGAGGTGATCGTACGATCCTTTGTCGGCGTCGGGCCCTCGCTCGCCCTGGCCAGTGCCCCGGACATAGATGATGCTCGGGTTGTGGGCCCGGATGTCGTCGATGTCAATGTGCAGCTTGCGGCGGACGCCCGGAAGCTTGTTGGTCAGGAACACGTCCGACGTGGCGACCAACTTGTAGAGGATGTCCAGTCCGTCCGGGCTGGTCAGGTTGAGGCCCAAGCTGCGCTTACCCCGGTTCGAGTGCTCGAGCAAGGGGTGTACATCGGACGGAATGTCGGCGACCCCGGTCGACGCCAAGCCTCTCATTGCGTCCCCCCGTTCCACATGCTCGATCTTGATCACGTCGGCACCCCAGTCGGACAGAAGCGCTGAAGCCGCAGGCACAAACGTGTGCTCGGCGACTTCGAGGATGCGGACGCCGTCCATCACTGCCGTCACTGATTTGTCCTCTCCGGGCTGATGTAGTAACCGTCGAGCAGCCACCCCACGGGCATCTCTTCGGCGATCGGTCTAGCTTACCGATGCTGATATTGAAGTCCCAGTTGAATGTGGTTACGTTCCCAGCGTCCTTGGACGCCGATCACGAGGAGGTTGATGCCAGGTGAGCTTCGAAGGACGGGCAGCGATCGTCACCGGAGGTGCGGGTGGGCTGGGATCAGCCGTCGTCCGCCGTCTGGTGGAGATCGGGTCGAACGTAGTGGTGTTCGATCGCGATGCGGGGCGCGCTGATGGACTAGCCAACGAGCTCGGCGGTTCTGTGGTGGCCGTCTCGGGCGACGTCAATGATGACGATGACGTTCGCGGCGCGATAGAAGCGGCATCGTCGCTCGGTGTTTTCTGGTTGCTCGTCAATGTCGCCGGCGGTGGAGTGGGCGGCGGGCGAACAGTGGCACGGGATGGTTCGCCGCACGACAAGGACTCGTTCGTGAAGACCATGGAGATGAACGCATTCGGTACGTTCAACATGTGCCGGCTCGCGGTCGCCGCCATGACCGGGAACGACCCCGACGAGAGCGGCCAGCGCGGCGTGGTCGTTAACACGGCCTCGATCGCCGGGATGGAAGGGCAGACGGGGCAACTCGCCTACGCCGCGGCCAAGGCGGCCATCCTCGGGATGACCTTGCCTATGGCCAGGGATTTGGCACCAGTCGGGGTGAGGGTATGCGCCATCGCGCCCGGCACCATGGGAACTCCGGTCATGCTCGGCGTGCGCGAGGAAGTCAAGGAGAATCTCTTGAGGGATATCGTCTTTCCCAAGCGCATGGGTCGCCCAGAGGAGTTCGCCCTTCTGGTGGAGTCGATAGCCCGCAATCCGTACTTGAATGGGGAGAATATTCGACTGGACGGGGCGCTCAGGTTCGCCCCGAAATAGGAGACCTCATTGGCGAGACACTCGTCCACTGACGGCCTGGTCGAAGCGGAATACCTTGGTACGTCAGATACGGGGCCGGCGATCTCAGAGCCGGTGCGAATGCTAAAGGTGGCGCCGGCGCGAAGCGCTGCGCCCACTGCGCCGACGAGTTGCTCCACCTCGAGCATGAGTGGGCGACTTGGTGGTTGGACACCCCCATGGGCAAGGGGCGCGATCGGATCGGGCGACACGCAGGTGCGGATCAGTCGACCATGGACCAAAATGGCGGGGCGGATTCCGGACCGCCACTGTCTGTCTCAGGTCGAGGAGATCGTCATGACCCCATTGCAAGGAACGACGGGCGCTATCACTGATGAGGACGCCTTCATCCGTGAGTGGGAGGAGTGGCATCAGCACCACGAAGGTATCCTCTCCGATCCCCACGGTTTTCTCTCGATTACCAGTATCCACTGGCTGACCAGCGAACCGCAGGTTTTCGACGACGCCCCGGGTCGTTGGTCCACTGGACCGGATGGGGTCACAGTCACGCTGGGCGACGGCGAGGAGCTGCTTGTGGAAGGCAACCAGGTCCAGGGCCGGCACTGCTTCGGGGTGATCCCGGAGCGAGGCAGCGTTTATGCCGGTTTCGGTGACAGCAAGGTCGAGGTCGCGAAGCGGAGTGGCTACGACCTCATACGGCCGCGCCATCCGGACAACCCGCTTCGGGTCTCCTACCACGGCACTCCCGCCTATTCTCCGGATCCGCGGTGGGTGGTCGCCGGTCGGTATGAGCCCTTCGATGAGCGTGTGCCGACGACGGTGGGCGCGGCGGTGGAAGGGTTGGAGCACGTGTACCACGCCGTGGGGCGCGTCGAATTCGACTTGCAGGACACCGAGCTGGTGCTCACCGCGTTCCCGGGCCGACCGCAAGGCCACCTACTGGTACTTTTTACCGATGCCACGTCGGGGGTGACCACGTACGCCGCCAACCGGTCGCTCGTGCTCGGGCCGGTTGCCTCGAACGGGTCGGTCGCCGTCGACTTCAATCGGGCGGTGAATCTCCCCTGCGCTTACACCGACCTTGCGACCTGCCCTCTGCCGCCGCGGGAGAACCGCCTCAGCGTGGCCATCGAGGCGGGGGAGCGGATTCCCTACGAGCGGATCAATCGGGTGGCCCAAGGGGCGCCACCGCCGCTGCCGGAGAGGGAGTAGGAGGAGACCGGACCAGTCCGGAAGAACAAGCCAAACTCCCGCTCACTCGAGACCTCTTTCGTCCTGACTCGAGACCGCAAATGGAAGCGACGGGTCCACCAGGCAGGTGGGCCGTCCTGAGGCTCAGGATTCATCGCTATGAGTCGACTCCAACCCTCGGGAGGAACGGCTAGAGAACCAGGGGCAACACGCCAGCTCGGCCATTAAGGCCCCGCCGTGTCGTTCGCCACGGCGGCAGTCCTTCCCCCCGGTAGGCTGCATTCGTGTTCGGAGAGGGTCACGACTATACGGTCGAGCGGCTGCGAAATATCCTGGCCGTCACGGACACGTCGTTGGGACGCTTGGATGTCGAGGATCTGCTCGTCGAACTGCTCGACCGGGTTCGCGACATCCTGGGGGTTGACACCGCGGCAGTACTCCTGCTCGACGAATCATCGCAAGAGCTGGTCGCCCGAGCCGCCTGTGGCATCGAGGAGGAGGTTCGTCAGGGCGTCCGCGTGCCGGTCGGCAGAGGATTCGCCGGTCGGATAGCCCAGGTCAAGGGGCCGGTCGTGATCGACCGGGTCGACTCCACCACGGTGGCCAATCCGATCCTGTGGGAGAAGGGCATCCAGGCCATGCTCGGGGTGCCGTTGGTCAGCAAGGGCCGACTTTTGGGAATCCTGCACGTAGGCACCCTGGGAGATCGCCGTTTCACCGACTCTGACAAGGAGCTTCTTCAATTGGTCGCCGAGCGGGTAGCGGCCGCCACTCAGGCTCATCTGACCGCGCTCGAGAGGGCCGCGGCGCGCGTTCTGGAGCGCAGTCTGATGCCGACCCCCCTTCTAGATTCCGGTGTGGTCACGCTGGCCGCCCGATACATCCCGGCGGGAGGTAGCGGCGTCGGAGGGGACTGGTACGACGTATTCAGATTGCCTTCCGGAACCTTGTGGCTCGTGACTGGCGACGTGGCGGGCCACGGCCTGAGAGCAGCTGTGATCATGGGACGCATCCGGAGCGCCCTGCGTTCGTACGCTCTACTCGGGGGCCCTCCCGAGGAGGTTCTCACCCTGACCGACCAGAAGGTCCGTCATTTCGAGCCCGGGGCGATGGTCACTGTGGTATGCGCAGCCATCTCCCCTCCTTTCGACTCGGTCGTGATCTCGTCGGCTGGGCACCTGCCTCCTGTTCTCGTCGCCCCGGGCGGTCCGGCCAAAGCGGTTGGGGTTCGGGCCGACACGCCCCTGGGTCTGGCTCCGTTGCACCCCCGCTCGTCTGTAACTGTGCCGTTCGGCCCTGCATCAGTTCTCCTTCTATACACAGATGGCCTGGTAGAACGACGCGGCGAGCTGATTGACGACGGGATGGACAGGCTGCTGTCGGCAGTAACCGCCGATGAGCCCGAGGCGGTTTGCAGCGCGGTGACCCGCCGGCTGATCGGACGAAACATCCTTGGCGACGACGTCGCCATCATCGCCGCCCGACGCGCCGTGAGCCCGGTCTGGGCCCAGGGCCGGAGCCAGCCGGCGGGAAGCGACCTGGCTGGCGCGTACTGACCGTTCGCCACTGAGCCCGCCCTCGGAGGAACCTCCGTGGTGCAGCGGTCGTCAGATGGGTAGATCGTTAGGCGAGTGAGACCTTGTCACCCTTCGTTACCGGAGCGACCGACGCGAGAAAGGCGCGGTTCGTGAGCCAGGAGCGGCTGACCCTCGAGCCGGGCGCTGAGGCGCCCCGGCTGGCCCGGGCGGCTCTCCGGAGCTGGTTGGCCCGCGAGGGCCTCGAAGCGCTCCAGGAGCGGGCCCTACTCGTCGTCAGCGAGCTGGTAGCCAACGCCGTGGTGCATGCCGGGACGGTGCTGGAGCTGTCGTTCTCCGCCGGTGATCGAAGCGTCGAGGTGGGCGTCAGCGATTGGGATCAGCGGGCTCCCCGTGTGGTACGGCGCCTTGGGGAGGAGACGGCCCTGGAGGGAGGTGTGCCGGTGGGAGGTTGGGGCCTGGCCATTGTGGCTGAGCTGGCGGATAACTGGGGGGTTACGGAGATGGGACGGGGCAAGCGGGTCTGGGCCCGGTGGTTGGCGCACACGGGAAGTGGGCCCACCAGTTCTCGCGACGGCTTCTGAGTTATCGCCTCGGGCCGGAAGCCGGGCGCCCGGCTCGCCCCGTCACCGACGGTGGCGGTCGCTATCGATCTCTGGAGGCCGGCCAGCTGGCAAGATTTGCGCTATGGGCCCTGAAGCTGGAGATCGGCCCGAGGAATCAGTCCCTGGTTTGCTCGGGTCGCTTCACGAGCAGCTCAAGCGAATCGAGGAGCTGATCGAGCCGGAGGAGGCAGCGGTCAAAAAGGTTGCCCGACCCGTCGGGCCAGCCTGGCGGCGCGCCACGGAAGGCGAACACCGCCTGCCGGTGGCAGTAGCTGTGGCCGTGGCGATCGGGCTGCAGCTGGTGTTGCCCAGACATCTGGCCATCCGCCCGACGTGGCTGTTGCCGTCGCTGGAGGGACTTCTCCTGATCGGGCTCATCGCCGCCAACCCCAGGCGTATCAATCGGACCTCGACGACACTTCGAGCCGCGAGTGTGCTGCTCATCGCCCTCATATCCGTGGCGAACGGGTGGTCGTCGGCCGAGCTGATACAGGGGCTTGTCAACGGCACTGAGGGTGACCATGCCTCCCTTCTTCTCTCGCGCGGCGCCACGGTGTACGTCACCAACATCATCGTGTTTGCCCTGTGGTACTGGGAGTGGGACCGGGGTGGCCCGGTTGCCAGAGCACAGGGTCTCAGACCATATCCGGATTTCTTGTATCCCCAGATGACACAGCCCGACCTGGCCCCGTCGGAGTGGCAACCGAACTTTCTCGACTATCTCTACGTCTCGTTCACGAATGTCACAGCCTTCAGCCCCACTGACACCATGCCGATGTCAAGGTGGGCCAAAATGCTCATGCTCCTGCAATCCGCGGTGGCGCTGCTGACGATCGCATTCGTCATCGCCAGGGCGGTCAATATCCTCAAGTAGCCAGCGCCGGGGAGAATCTGATGTGGGGTGCCGCCTTCTGCCTACGGTAGGTAGCGGTCGAACTGATAGCCGGCCACCGGATGGAAGGGTGCAGCGAGAAGTGGTTCGATCCCGTCCGCCCACCTCTTCTCGAGCGTCGGCAGGAGCCTTTCTGCGGTGAGGACGGGGTCGTCGTCGAGGAAGCAGTAGGCGATCTGCAGGCCGCCGTCACCGACCAGCGGCGCGGTCGAGTTCTTGGCCGCGTTGGCCGAGAACTCGGAATCGGGGTCGAGCTTGGTCAACCACCAGGCGCCGGCGACACCGTCGACGTCTATGAGGTCGGTCACCGGGACGGCGCCTCGCTCGACGAGGAGGTAGACGCCGCGGGCCGGAAACCACGGGAGGACGTCGGCGCCGACCTTCACCCGGGGCGCCGCTCCCATCCCGGCCGGACGGTAGAGGCCTTGCTCCACCTGAGGGAGCAGGCGCTCCTCCTCGGCGGCATGGCGATCGATGTAGGGCTTGCGTCCGGCGGCGCGCAGCGCCTCGTTGAGTTCGGCGAAGCCCTGCAGCCCGGCGCGGTCGGCGAACAAATACGTCATCACGTGGTCGACGGCGTCGTAGCGAGAATCGCTGAAGGCTCGGGCGGCACGACACGGGGGGGTCGAGACCAGCCGAAGCGACGTCCGAAGTGACCGGAGCCGGTGCTGCTCTGGCCGGAGGTCGAGGGTGTGCCACTGCAGGTATGCCGCGTCGCGACCATCGGGGTGCCGAGCCGACATCGAGACGTAGACCGCGCTAATGGTGTCGCGCCCCGATGCCAGGATGTCGTCCACCTCATCGGAAGGAGTCCCTGCCGGTTCGAACATGGACAAACTCTAGGTCAACGAGGTGGGCGCTGCCCTCGCCGCCGGCGGCGTCTCCTCATCATCGCCACCCACTGGGGTCACTTCGGCTAAACAAATCGCCCCGCTCCTTGCCCTCGTGGTTGTTCCGCCTCATTCAGCGGTCGGCGTGGGCCACGCCGTGACCTCGGTCTTGGGGGCGATCCGAGCTGTCTTGGCGTAACGCGTCGTCGGTCTCCGGTTCCGATACCTCGCCCTCGAACCCGACGCTGATCCGCTGGTCCGGGCGGCGGCGCTGCTCGTGGACGATGTCGCTCAGAACCTCGTTGTCGGCGCTGGTAGGTACGCAGGTTGGCAGAGCACGAGGCCACAGGCCGCGGGCCAGCACCGGGTTCATTTCTGCCGAATAAAGGGTCAGTTTGGCAAGTAGGAGAAGGAAGGTCACCAGGCCGATTACCGCGGCGAAGGCCCCGTACGTGGCGCTGCTGTGGCGAAGCTGGTGTTGGACCAATCCAGCGCCGACAGTGATCAGGGCGGTGAAGCCGACCGCGGCGGCAACGCAACCAGGAACGAGCTGACCCCAAGAGACCTCGGCGGCCGTGAGGGCTCGCCAGGCGGCCAGGTAGAAACCGCAGTTCAGGAGGAGCATGCCGGCGATGATAAGGACGCGGAGGTAGATGGCTATGCCGTGCCCGGCTGCTATCGGCGCCAGGATCGCATTCGCGAGGAACGCCCCTCCGATCGCAGCCAGGCCGGCGAGACTGCGGGCCAAGCGGGCTATGAATCCGGGGCGCTCCGTGTCGGGAACGTTCCAGACTCGGGCCATGGCCTGCTGCGCCGTCTGGGTGACACCTTGGGCCCCGTAGATCAAACCGACAACACCGATGATGAGGCCGAGGGTGCTGCCATGCAGGCTGGAGCCGCCACCACCCGGGTTGAACTGGCTGCCAATGACGGGAAACTGGTGCAGCGTGTGCACGATGCCCGTGCCGAGCGATCCCGCACCCACGAATCCGAACACCGTTATCACCACGAGCAGCAGCGGATAGATCGCGGTGAAGCCGTACCAGCCCAGGGCGACGACGAATAGGTTGGCGTTGTCGTCGCCGAACTTCTTGCTGACGCCGTAGGCCACGGCAGGGGCCCGATGCCGGCGCTGCCAGCCGTCGATGTCAGCGATCAGCCGCTTGATGGTCTGAGTGGCTTTGGCCATGATCAACTCCCAACCGTCAGGCGGGCCAGGCTCCTGTGGCTCGTCGGTCGCGGTTCGTTCAACCGTCGAGACACATTGACAGGTTCACTCTGCTGTCGAACCGATGCGGTCGACCCTCATTGTGTTACCCAGGGCGTCACCCGGCAAACCCCCTTTGCCGCCGTGGCCGGCCTTCGGCTCTTGAGGCTCGAGGGCTGAGCAAGCACCAAGCGGGACTCCCACCTCGACTGCAACCGGGAGAAAACACCGACGTTTACCCAACCGCACTCCGGCGGATGCGAACAGTGGCAGCACGGCCGAACAAGTAATGTGTCCTGGTGGCCGCCATCACGTCCGAACCCCTTCGCTGTTCAGCTTGGACCCGTTCCCAGCAGGTCTCTCCTATAGGCAGCGCGGGCAGCTACCGCGGGTACTTGCTGGTGGAGGTGCCCATGCCGTGGCCCCACGACATCGCCGAAACGGCTCTGGTTTCGTCAATCCGCGACGTGGTCAGCGGCTCGGCCATCCGGGTCCAGGCCATTCTCGACGGAAAGTCACGCCGACGGCGGATCATGGCATACCTGAACCGGTCTCCGGACGGTTTCTCTGGCTTCGAACGGCGTGAGGCGGAATACGGAGACGACTTCGTCGCGGACGTCGAGGCGCTGCTGGCCGAAGGCCAAGATGCTGGTGGCGCCACGGGTGCGCCGGGTGGTTTTGGGCCGGCGGGCTCGGTCAAGGACCTGCTGGTCTGCATCCACGGCCGCCGGGACTTCTGTTGCGGGTCGATGGGCGCGGAGCTGGCTGTCGCCTTGGCCAATCAGGAGCTTCCCGAGGGGGTCCGGGTGTGGCGCACCAGCCACACCGGTGGGCACCGATTTGCCCCCAACGTGATCGTGCTTCCCGAAGGCACCCTGTGGGCCTATGCCGACCAGGCGCTCGTCGAACGGGTGCTGACCCGCAGTGGGCCGGTTGACGACGTCGTCGACCACTACCGGGGTTGCGCCGGTCTGCCCGGGTCGCAGGTCCAGGCCGCCGAGCGGGAGGTGCTCCGGAAGGTCGGCTGGGATCTGCTGGACATGCACCGATCCGCCGAGGTGACCGCCGAAGGCACGGTCCGCCTGACGGTCCAACCGGCAGAGGGACGGGCTGAGACCTGGGAGGCCGAGGTCGGGCATGGCCGCACCCTCCCGGTACCAGACTGCGGGCGTCCGATCGAGGAGGCCACCAAGTCGGAAACGGAGTGGGTCGTCGAAGGCCTTCGCCGCGTCGCGGCCTGAGCCTCCGAGCGCGGGTGTGCCGCCGCCCAGCGGCCTTACCGCCGGAGGTCAGGTCAACCGATGGGGGTGAACTCGATATGGAGGTCGCTCATCCGCCGTATGAAGTACGACGGATCGTACCTGTAGCTTCGGTCGCCGGGGGGCCCGTGGTGCTCATCGGAGATCCGAATGTCGGCCATGCGGTCGAGCACGCGGTCCAGCGTCACCCGGGCCTCTACCCGTGCCAGCGGCGCACCCGGACAGGCGCCGATGCCCCGGCCGAAGGTGATGTGCTCGCGCGCGTTGGGCCGGTCGACGTTGAGATCGTGAGGGTTGTCGAAATGCCGCGGGTCTCGGTTGCACCCCCCGAGCAGCATGGCGATCGTCGTTCCGGCCTTGACCTCGACGCCGGCGATGTCAGTGCTTTTGCGCACCACCCGGTAGTTCGCCTTGATCGCCGCCTCGAGACGAAGCACCTCCTCGACATAGTTCCCGATCTTGCTGCG
Organism: uncultured Actinomycetota bacterium; assembly: GCA_963783945.1. Lineage (GTDB taxonomy): Bacteria > Actinomycetota > Acidimicrobiia > Acidimicrobiales > Palsa-688 > CAWAPS01. Next base: position 15,161 of record CAWAPS010000032.1, on the reverse strand, counting down.
ATCCTCGCGAAGCAGCTGCTGCAGCGATGGGTCCTCTGCGAGGAACTGAACTGCGGTAGTGAGAAAGTGACCGGTGCTGCCCCGCCCCGCCGCGAACAGGAAGGTTGAGAGCGACACGACATCGATGAGCTCAGGCATAGCCCCGTCGGGAAATGTCGCCAGTGCGATCTTGGTCAGCGTGTCATCAGTGGGATTGTGGCGGCGATCCTCGATGTACTCCGTAAACCACTGCTCCAACGGAACGACGTGCCCGCCTTTGTACTCCGAGCCATCGATGTTGCCGGCGATCGGCGTGTGGAACGCTTCGAGAAACTTGGGGTGATCACTTTCGGGCACGCCGAGGATGTCGGCGATAGTGACCGTGGCGAACGGCGTGGCGTAGTCGCGCACGAACTCGCAGCGTCCCTGTTCGAGGAACGTGTCCATCTGGCTGTCGGCCAAGCGGAACAGGAACTCCTCACGGTCCTGGAGGCGCCTCGGGGTCAAAAGCCGCGCCAGCAGGTGTCGATGGTCCCCGTGCTTGGGCGGATCGAACGTAATGACGTGGTGGCTGAGCGCAAATCGGTGGCGGTACTGCTCGATCAGATCGGTAATGTCATCGCTTCCGGGCTCTACCGGAAGCTCCGGGAACGGGCCGCCGACCGTGTTGCAACGCGAGTACGCGTCGTTGTCGCTCATGACGCCGATGGCCTCGTCGTAGCCCGTTACGAACGCAACATTGCGTAGGCCGTCGTGGCGCACCGGGCACTGCTCGCGCAGCCAGTCCCAATAGAGGTGCGGGTACTCGACGAGCGAAGCGTCCCTGAAATAGTCGACCGCCTCGAAGTCGGTAGTCATCGCTCACTCCAGCTCGTTCTAGCCAGCTGACTAACCCACACTAGGCGCGGGGAGAAAGGGGAGGAGGCGCGGCGTGCCGCATGCGGCCTTCGAAGGCCTGCAAGCACAGTTGGCGGCGAACCGTTCGGAGTTCTACCGAGCCGTACCCTCGGGAGCGTTCTACAACTTCGACCAACCGGGGGTCGAGCCGTCAGAGGCCGTCATCGCCAACTGGTGGCGCCAGGGCATGATGGGCGGGGCCAAGGGTCAGTACGACTGTGTCTCCGAGTTCATCCGGGAGGACTACACCGAGGATCTGAAAAAAATCAGCGTCCCGGTTCTCCCCATGAATGGTGACGCCGACCAGATCGTCCCGCATGACACCTCGGGGCCCCGCGCCGTGGGGATCGTTCAGAACGGCACGCTGAAGACGTACCCGGGTTTCCCGCACGGTATGCCGACCACTCACGCCGACACGATCAACGCCGACCTGCTGACTTTCATCCAGTCCTGATCGTTTCCGTTCCTGCCCGGTCGACGGTGCTGTCCCGCCGTCGACCTGAATCACCCTCACGGCCCACGGTCAGCGCCCGATCCATCCTGGCGGCTTCGGCTCAATGCGTCTGGTACGGGGTCGACGTTGTCACCGTCGGGTCTCGGGTCGGTTCGATGCGACGTCGACCGTGCCCGTCCGGGCTCAGCCGTTCGCGACCGGTTGGTCACAAGATTCGTGTCGATTTCACCGCGGTTCGTCCGTCATTTCGGTGTCAGAATCGAAACACGATCCGAAAGGACGGCAGTCATGCGATACACCCTCCTGCTCCACTATCCCGAGCCGACCGTCGAGGAGCTCGGCGCCGAGGCCCTCGCTGAGGGAATGGGCGCGTTCCAGGCCTACGCGAAGGCGCTCGACGACGCAGGCGTGCTCGCCGCGGCCGAGGTGCTCCAGCAGTCGAACGCGACCACCACGGTCACGCTTGCCGGCGGTGAGCTGATCGTGCAGGACGGCCCGTTCGCCGACACGAAGGAGCAGCTGGGCGGCACGTTCGTCATCGATGTTCCGGACCTCGACGCCGCGATCGAATGGGCGAGGCGGGCACCGTCGGTGTCGTGGGGTCATGTCGAGATCCGACCGACCGCGACCCGCTACGTGGACGGCTCGTGGCAGGGCGCACAGCCGGTCAAGTGACCGGGGCCGGGGCGGCGGCGGCGCATGCCGCCCGGGAGTCCTACGGCCGGCTCGTGGCGCTGCTCGCGGCGTCAACACGAGACGTCGCGCTCGCCGAGGATGCGCTTGCCGACGCCTTCGAGCGGGCGTTGCGCACCTGGCCGACGACCGGAGTTCCCGAAAACCCGCAAGGGTGGCTGGTCACCGTGGCCCGCAACCGCATCCGCGATGTCCTCGCCTCCGCCGCGGTGCGCACCGCCGCGCCATTGGATGACCACGTCGCGGCCGTGCTCATGGAGCCCGACTCGGACGCGTTCCCCGACAAGCGGCTGGAGCTGCTGTTCGTGTGCGCCCACCCGGCCGTGAACCCGGGGGTACGCACTCCGCTCATGCTCCAGGTCGTCCTCGGCTTCGACGCGGATCGCATCGCTCGCGTGTTCGCCCTGCCGCCCGCCGCGATAGCGCAGCGCCTGGTTCGGGTAAAGCGTCGCATCCGCGACGCCGGCATCCCGTTCCGTGTGCCGCCGCGCCCGGACCTGCCGGCACGGCTGCCCGCCGTGCTCGAAGCGATCTACGGCGCCTACGCAATCGACTGGCTCGACCAGCGCGAGCGCATACGCGAATCGATCGCCGACGAGGCCCGGTGGCTCGCCGTGCTCACCGCCAGCCTGCTCGACACCGAGCCCGAGGCATGGGGTCTCGCCGCCCTGCTCACGTTCGCACAGTCACGGGCACCCGCACGAACGAGGACGCCGTGGCCGCCCCTCGACGAACAGGACACCGCGCTGTGGGACCGCTCGCTCATCACCGAAGGCGAGGCGCTATTACGGCGCGCCCACGCACTCGGCTCGCCCCTCGGCCGGTTCCAGCTCGAGGCCGCCATCCAGTCAGCGCACTGCGACCGGGTCCGGACCGGAACCCTCGATCGTGCCACCATCGTCCAGCTCTACCGAGGGCTTGTCGCGATCGCACCCACCACTGGATCGGTACAAGCCCTGGCAGCACTCACGACGCGCGTTTCGACGACGTTCCGGCCGCGTGTTCCGGCTCCGCCACCTGGCGCCGGCGGCGGTCAGGAAGCGGGCTGAGCGTGGGCCTGCATGGTTACCCGGCCGTAGTGCAGGTTGTAGCCGGGGTTCGGGGCCGCGTATTCCGGTGACTCCACGGTGACTCTGGTGCTGGAAAAGCCCGCGGCGCGGCACATGGCGGCCAGTCCCGCCGAGGTTGGGAGCCACCAGTTGCTCGGGTCGCTATCCAGTTCGGAGCCCTCGATGAACATCCAGAGGCGCTCGTCTGTCCAGCCCGGGAGTACCACTGCGCCGGTTTCGATGACAGCGACACCGCGAGTCACCTGACGCAGGCGTCTCAGGGCGAGGAAGGGATCCTTGAGGTGGTACAGAACCCCTAGGAACAGCACTATGTCGAACTTTCCGAGCGCCTCTAAGTCCATCGTCATGAAGTCCCCTACGACGGGCCGGACCCGGCTGTTCAGAGCTGCTCGTGCCTGATCAAAACCTGCTCGGCCCGGCAGGTTGGCTGGGTCCCAGACCTCTGGGACCTCGTCCGGGGGGAGGGGCAATGCGCCGGCTGCCACCGTGGCCGCGTGATATTGACCCCACCGGGAATGATCTGTGGCCCATGCGTAGTAATCGAGCGCGGTCACGCTGGCCGCCCCACGGCGCTCCATCTCGAACGCGAAGTATCCGTCCCAGGTTCCAACGTCGAGGACGCTCATCCCGCCGAGCGTCGCCGGTAATTCCAAGTGAGCGGTCTCTGCTTCGAGGGTGGCCGAGCTCTTCACACCCGGCGTGGGCTGACCATCACCGAGGTCGATCGAGTGGAACCAGCGGATCTCTTGACCGTCGTGTCCGGCCGGCCGCGCTGGCCCCCCCGTTCTTGTCGTGGTGGGGTTCGTCTCCCCTCGGCGGTCTTCGGAAGCCATGTAGCGACGAGAGACATCCTCGAGCCGGCTGGATCCCGCTCGGGCCATTCGTGACGCCTCGACGAGCATGCGCCCGACCACATACCGGCCGTGCTTGGGCATCCTAACCCGCCTCCATCCTTCGCAACTTGAATAGATCTGCACGCTGAACCGGGCAGGCTAGTGCCATGTCCAAGCAATCCCCCGTGCGGCGAGCTCCGGCGAGAGAACGCAGCGCGGGCCGGACACGAAGGACTCTGCTCAAGGAGGTCCGGGCTTTGGCGTCGCAGCTCAACCTGTGTGGATTCGGGTGTTATCCGGAGATGTGGATGGTGACTGTTGGGCCGCCATTGTCGGCGAACCAGGCAATGCTCTCAGCCACGAGGTCGAACTCGGCGCGGTATTCACCGGGATCGAGGTGTGGGAGCGGCGCCGCGACTTCGACGGTTGTACCTGGATGTATTGGCTCGCCGTTAGAGCGCAAGCGCACTCGCATGAAGTCATAGTCCACTAGGGTCCCGTTCTGCGCGAACAGGTGCGCCCCCAGATTGACGTCACCGACGGAGCCGGGCGATTGCAGCCACACGCCCGCGCCCGTGTTCTCCACGGTGGCGTGAACGGTTCTGTCGGTGATCGCGACTCGGAGTGAGCCAGCTAGGGCACGACGTTCGCGACTGTCGGCTGTGGCCGTGCCGGGCTTCCGGAGTCTGAGCAGCCGGTGATTGTGCAGGAACGATCGCACCTGATCGCTCGGAAGGCTCGACTTACCGTTGATGACCGCGGGAAAGGCCGCGGCGTCTACGAATTGGGGAAGTCCGCTGTATATGCCGACTTCCAGTGACTCGAAGCCGACTGCCTGGGCTTGAGCGACGATCTCTTCAACGACGATGTTGCGCTCGACGACGCCGAAATGTCGCATCTCGGCCTGGGATTGCGGAAACGTGGAGTGCTCGGGGCCGGGCTCAGAAAGAAGGCAAAGCCCACCCGGTCGTAGTATCCGGGCGAACTCGGCGAGAACCTGTTGCGGGTTCGGGGCGTGATGAAAGGCATCAAACGAGGCGACACGATCCACGGATTCGTCGTCGAGCGCGAGACGGTGACCGTCGAGGCACATCAACTCTGGCTGTGGCGCCGTACCTACGAGTGGCATCCGTCTATAGCGTTCGTCAGTAATGCGGAGTGCCGTAGCCGAAACGTCCGAAGCGATCACACGACAACCGAGTTGTGACATCATCCAGGAGGTCCAGCCCGATCCGACCCCGAAGTCGAGGACTGTCAGACCATGGGACAATTCGAGACCGCTGAGAAGCGTGCCGAACATCATGAGCATGTCCGGCGCATCGTGCACTGAGTGCAGGGGCTTAGCGAGCAGCGGGTCCCAGTTCTCGAGTCGGGAGAAATATTTGTCGGCGCTGTCGGCCAACTCCTCTACGGACAACGTCTCGAGCAGGGCGTCTGCGTCGATGTAATCATCTGGGTGGTCGGGGCGCGTCTCTACCAGGTTTGAGTCGGAAGACCTACGTCTGCGTAAACGCAACCAGTCGCTCCTGCGTGTTGTGGCGAGCCAGACCGCCAAAGCGGTGCTGGTCTGAGCAAGGTCGAACTCCCCCACACTTTATTGCGTCGTCAACCTGGGGCGGACAGCCGCCGAGGGTATGCCCTGGGTGGCTTCGGTGTAGGAGCATCTAGTTGCTCATGCAACTGAAGCGGTGCGTGGCGTGGCAGTACGAAAGCCCCTGTGACCAGCGTGTTTGTGCTGGCTGGGCCTGGTGCCCCCGGCAGGATTCGAACCTGCGCACCCGGCTCCGGAGGCCGGTGCTCTATCCCCTGAGCTACGAGGGCGGCATGGCGACGGTCAGCGCCGCCGGACGTTCAAGCATAGCGGGGCGAGCGATTGCCCTACCATGTCGCGCATGCCGACCGGCTCCGATCCCCAGGTTGGGCGCGGGTGCGCGGCGACCGGGTGGTTCAGGGCTGTGGTCGGACGGGCCCGCTCCCTCTGAATGTTTCCCGACCCTCAACCCGAAGCCGGTGCCCACCCGGCTCACAACCCGGTCCCGCCCCGGCTCCTGCCTGACGGGGCTTCCACCGGTCCTGAGGGCCGGCTGGCGATCGCCGGGGTCGACGTCATCGACCTGGTGAACCAGTACGGGACGCCGCTGTTCGTGTACGACGAAGAGCACATCCGCCGGCGATGCCGCGAGGCGGTCGGCGCATGGGGGCCCGGGGTGGCCTACGCGTCGAAGGCGTTCTTGTGCCGGGCCATGGCCCGGTTGGCCTACGAGGAGGGCATGGGCATCGACGTCTCCACGGGAGGGGAGATGCATGTGGTGCTGTCGGCTGGTGTGCCCGGTGACCGGCTGGTTCTACACGGCAACAACAAGTCTGAGGCTGAGATCGGGCGCGCCCTCGAAGCCGGAGTTGGCCGGCTCATCGTCGACTCCTTCGACGAGATCGACCGGCTCGAGCGCCTGGCATCACGAGCCGGCGCGACGCCGCGAGTCCTGGTGCGGGTGACCCCTGGCATCGAGGCCCACACCCACGAGTACGTCATGACGGGACAGGATGACTCCAAGTTCGGCTTCGGATTGGCCTCCGGTGCCGCGGCGGCCGCGGTCGCCCGGCTTCGGCGGCCCGGGGCGCCGCTCGAGCTCATCGGGGTGCACGCCCACATCGGATCCCAGGTGTTCGCCCTCGATTCCTTCGAAAAAGCGGTGGCTGCGCTGGCCGAGTTCTTTCTGCCGTTGGATGTCGGTGAACTGTGCGTGGGAGGGGGGCTGGGTGTGGCCTACGTGAACGGCGAGCAGGGGCCGTCGATATCCGACTGGGCTGCCTCGGTGCGGGCGGCAGCCGCTGCCGCGGGCATCGGGCCCGGCGTGGTCTTGACCGCCGAGCCGGGGCGGGCGGTGGTCGCCTCCGCCGCCATCACCTGTTACACGGTCGGAACGATAAAGGAGATCCCCGGACTCCGCACGTACGTCAGTGTCGACGGGGGCATGAGCGATAATCCCCGGCCGGTGCTCTACGGCAGCGGCTACGAGGCGTTTCTTCCGAGGACCGTGAACGTGTTCCGGCCGCGGACGGTCACCGTGGTCGGGAAGCACTGCGAATCGGGCGACGTGATCGTCCGTGACGCCCAGGTGCCCGCCGACATCTGCATCGGCGACGTCCTCGCAACGCCTGTCACTGGGGCCTACGGGCATTCGATGGCCTCGACCTACAACAAGGTGCCCCGCCCGCCCGTCGTGTTCGTCCGCGACGGAAACGCTCGGCTCGTCGTGCGGCGCGAGACGTTCGACGACCTGACCTCTCTCGACCTCTGAGGGCGGCGGCCCGGCCCTGACCGACCCGGGCCCGGTTACCGGGCACTACCCTTCGGGTTCATGGCAACAGGTTTACGGGTAGGCCTGCTCGGGTGCGGCAACGTCGGCGGGGCGCTGGCCCGGCTCTTGCTCGACGACGCCGACCGGATTGCCGCCCGCACCGGACTCGACCTGCAGCTCGCCGCCGTCGCGGTCCGCAGCCAGTCCCGTGAACGGGAGGTCCCGATCCCCCCCGAGATCCTCACCTCAGATGCCGGAGCCGTGGTCTCTGACCCTTCGGTCGACGTCGTGGTCGAGGTCATCGGCGGCATCGAGCCGGCCCGGTCCCTCATCTTGACCGCCCTCAAGTCCGGCAAGCCGGTGGTCACCGCCAACAAGGAGCTGCTGGCGAACTGCGGGGCCGAGCTGTTCGAGGTGGCGGCCTCGGCGGGACTGGACCTGCTCTTCGAGGCAGCGGTGGCCGGTGGCATACCCCTCATCAGACCGCTTCGGGAATCCCTCGCCGGCGAGCGGATAACTCGCGTCATGGGAATCGTCAACGGCACGACCAACTACATCCTCACCCGGATGAGCGAGTCGGGAACCAGTTATCACGATGCCTTGGCCGAGGCCCAGAGCCTGGGGTATGCCGAGCGGGACCCGACGGCGGACGTCGAGGGGTACGACGCCGCGGCTAAGGCCGCCATCCTGGCCAACGTGGCCTTCGGGGCCCAGGTCGTTGCGGGTGACGTCTATCGGGAAGGGATCTCGGCCATCACCGGGGCCGACATTGCCGCCGCCGGCAAGCTCGGCTACACGGTCAAACTGCTGGCGGTAGTCGAGGCCATGGGGGACTCGGGATCAGTGGCGGTACGGGTCCACCCGGCCATGGTTCCTTCCACTCATCCGCTGGCGTCGGTCCGAGACTCGTTCAACGCGGTGTTTGTAGAGGGAGACGCCGTCGGTCAGCTGATGTTCCTCGGCCGCGGAGCCGGCGGCATGCCAACCGCCAGCGCCGTGCTCGGAGATCTGCTCGACGCGTCACACAACCTCACCGCCGGCAGTGCCGGTCGGACCGTGGCGCCCCGGCGGATGGCGATCACGCCGATAGACGATCTCAACTCCGCCTACTACCTAACCATGGAGGTAGAGGACCGCCCGGGCGTGCTCCACGCCGTTTCCGGCGTGTTCGGGCGTCACCAGGTGTCCATCCGCCTGATGGAGCAGGAAGGTCTGCCCGCCGACTCCGGATCCGGTTCGGGCGCATCAGGTGCGGCACCCGGCTCGGGTTCCGAAGGGCGTCCTGGGGCTGATAGTGGACCGCGAGGACGCCACACTTCCCTCGGCGTCTCCGGGGCCCGGCTGGTGTTCGTGACCCACCCGGCCTTCGAGCGCGACGTCCAGGCCTGCCTCAGAGAGCTCCGGCACCTCGACTCGGTTTATCAGTTCGGGGGCATCCTGCGGGTGGTCGGCCCTTGAGCGCCGGCTGGCGAGGTGTCATCGAGGAGTACCGCGAGTACCTCCCGGTTTCGGCCGGTACGCCCGTGGTCACCCTGCACGAGGGCGGCACCCCGTTGCTGGCGGCCCCTCGCCTGTCCGAAAGGGTGGGCGCCCTCGTATGGCTGAAATTCGAGGGAGCAAATCCGACCGGGTCTTTCAAGGACCGCGGCATGACCGTCGCCATCTCCAAAGCGATGGAGGAAGGGGCGAAGGCGGTGGTGTGCGGCTCCACCGGCAACACATCGGCGTCGGCCGCGGCGTACGCCGCTCGGGCCGGTATGACATGTGCCGTGCTCATACCCGAGGGATATATCGCCCTGGGCAAGCTGGCCCAGGCGCTCATACATGGCGCCCGGGTATTACAGATCCGGGCCAACTTCGACGCCGCCCTCGATATTGTGCGCGAGCTCGGGAGCTCCGCCCCCGTCACGGTGGTCAACTCAATCAATCCCTACCGTATCGAGGGTCAGAAGACCGGGGCGTTCGAGATCGTCGACGTACTCGGCGATGCGCCTGACGTCCATTGCATACCCGTGGGAAATGCCGGCAACATCACGGCCTACTGGAAGGGCTACCGCGAGTACCAGGACGCCGGTCGGGTCACCAAGCTCCCCCGCATGCTCGGATTCCAGGCGGCCGGCGCCGCCCCCCTGGTGGCCGGGCATCCGATAGACAATCCCGAAACGGTGGCGACCGCGATCCGGATCGGACGCCCGGCTTCTTGGTACGGGGCCACATCAGCGGCGGCCGAATCAGGAGGAGGCATCGCGGCCGTAACCGACGAAGAGATCCTCGCGGCTTACCGGTACCTGGCCCAGGAGGAGTCGGTGTTCTGCGAACCGGCGTCGGCAGCCTCAGTCGCCGGCCTGTTGAAGACCGGTGTACCCACCGGTAGCACGGTGGTGTGCGTCCTGACCGGGCACGGTCTGAAGGACCCCGACATCGCCATCAGCCAGATAGCCGTTCCCACGCCGGTTGACGCTGACGTACGGGCCGTGAGGGCAGAGCTCGGCCTCTGACCTCGAGCGGGCGCCGGCTGCGGGCGCACCTCAGGCTCCAGCACGCGCGGCGGTTGTCGCCCGGCCCTATGGGTGTTTGCCGCCCGGCCCGGTCGCAGGTATCATGGAGTTGTCGTTGCTCCGTCTGCCCCCCAGACGCGGGCAATGGTGCCTTTGCGGACCGGCCGCCTGGCCGGCGACGAGCACCAGCCGAACCTCGCATCGATGCTGCGGCAGCCTGCGCCTGGGTCTTGGCTGACGCCCTAACCCACACCACCCAGCGGTAACAGACAAACGAGGTAGCAAATGAGCGACACGCAGCTCGAACGCTCGGTCCTAGAGGCCAAAGAGCGCGACGAGCTCTTCGCCATCGCCGATGCCCTAGGAGCCAAACCTCCGGCCCGGGCCAAGAAGTCGGACCTGATCACCCAGATCCTGAAGGCGACCGGCATCGAGCCCGACGCGGTCGAGACCCCGAGCTCCTCCCGGCGCGCCGCAACCGCGTCGAGCGTCGCTGCGACAACCAAGAGTGGTGCCGGGTCCGATCGCCCGGACACCGATAGCGGTGCCGGTTCAGATCGCAACGGCGAAGCCGCTATCGAGGAGGAAAGACCACGGCGGCCACGCACCCGCCGGTCCGCCTCACCGGCCGCCGCGGCAGCCTCGCCGGTCGGGTCGGCGGAGGCTTCCGATACCGCCCCAACCCAAGGGTCCGAGGCCACGGAGGACGCCGACCCGGCGGCCTCGGCGCCCGAAAGAGTAACGCAGGGAGCAGCTGCGGAGGTCGAGAGCCCGGTCCGTGGTGCCGGGAACGCACGTAGGGCGGCATCGGCCCGGGCATCGGAGGCCCGGCCCGCGGACGACCGGGCGGGTGCAACAGACGGGGATGGCACCGCGTCGTCGACCAACGTCCCCCCGGTCGCCGCTGCGTCCGAAGTTCCCGGGCGCAACGGCGTCAACGGAGCCGAGCCGGCCGCCCAGGCGGCAGCGCCCCGCCGCGGGCCGGCCGCCACCTCCTCCGACGACCAGGCGGACGGCGGCGGTGACTCCGCCCATGGTCAGGTCGGGGTGGGCGCCGAGCCGGGCAACCGGCGCAACCGCCGGCGTCGCGGCCGCGATCGGTTCGACCGGGCCGAGCGGGACCTGCCAGGGCAGAGCGTCGAGTCCCAGTTCAACGGGGATCCCATACCGGTCGCCGGCTACCTCGACCTCCGGGAGGAGGGTTTCGGCTTTCTCCGTACCGCCGGGTTCCTGTCGGGTCCCGGCGACGTATACGTGTCGATCAGCCAGGTTCGCCGGTTCGCCCTGCGGAAAGGCGACTACCTGGAGGGGGCGGCCCGGCCTGCCGGCGGCAACGAAAAATACCCCGCTCTTCTCCGCATCGACACCGTTTCCGGGCTCACCCCCGACGAGGCCCGCAACCGGCCTCGTTTCGAGAACCTGACGCCCCTGTTCCCCGACGCCAAGCTGCGCCTGGAAGTGCCCGGCGACCCGGCCAACCTCACGGCCCGGATCGTCGACCTGATCTCCCCGATCGGCAAGGGTCAGCGAGGAATGATCGTCTCGCCGCCGAAGGCCGGCAAGACCACCATCCTCAAGCAGATCGCCCACTCGATAGAGGCCAACGACCCGGCAGTGCACCTGATGGTGCTTCTCGTCGACGAACGGCCCGAAGAGGTCACCGACATGAAGCGGTCGGTGAAAGGAGAGGTGATCGCCTCCACGTTCGACCGGCCGGCCGAGGAGCACACCCAGGTCGCCGAGCTGGCAATCGAACGGGCCAAGCGCATGGTGGAGGTCGGTAAGGACGTCGTGATCGTGCTGGACGGCATCACCCGGCTGGCCCGGGCCTACAACCTGGCCCAGCCCGCCACGGGTCGCATCATGTCCGGAGGCATCGACACCGGCGCCCTCTATCCCCCCAAAAAGTTCTTCGGGGCGGCGCGGAATATCGAGGAGGGAGGATCGTTGACGATCCTGGCTACGGCTCTTGTCGAGACCGGGAGCCGTATGGACGAGGTCATCTTCGAGGAGTTCAAGGGAACAGGAAATATGGAGCTGCGGTTAGACAGGAGGCTGGCGGAGCGCCGGATATACCCGGCGATCGACGTCAACGCGTCGTCGACTCGACACGAGGAGCTCCTCTTCGACCGGTTGCAGCTTCAGCAGGTCTGGAAGTTGCGCCGGGTGCTCAACGCCCTGGCCAGCGAGGGCAGCGGGGCGGCCGGCCTGGAGCTACTCCTCGACCGAATCCGATCGACCCGCAGCAACGACGAATTCCTCGCCGAAGTGGCCAAGAACCCGACCCCGGCGATATGAGAGAGGTACACCAATGAAGACCGATACCCACCCCGCATACACGACGGCCAAGGTGACCTGCTCGTGCGGGAACACCTTCACCACCCGCTCAACCAAGGCGGAGCTGCACACGGAACTCTGCAACGAATGCCACCCGTTCTACACCGGCAAGCAGAAGCTGGTTGACACGGGCGGCCGCGTCGAACGCTTCGAGCGGCGGTACGGCCGTCGGGGCAAGAAGTAGCACCTGACCGTCTCGACCATCTGCGCGCCGTCAAGCTCGGCGCGCTGGTGGCCGGCAATTTCGAGAAAGCGGGGGATTGGCGCGCCGTCGGTTCATCGTTTCCGGGGGGCGCGGGGCTGGCCGAGGGCGAGAGCCAACGTGGTTGGGTCCTGGTAGATGACGGGTCGGTCCGGCGGTTTGGCGCCGCCCTGGCGTGGGCCTGGCGGGAAAGGGTCGCTCGGCTCGACGTACTCGTGCAGGAGCCGGCCCTCGGGGGACCGAGCGCCGGCGTGATGGCGCGGCGGGCGGCGGAGTTTGCCCGACCCCCGGGGGTGTGGTCGGTGGACGGCCGTACGCTGGTGCGGGCCGAGCCGGCGCCATCGGTTAACGATGAGGACATCACGGTCGCGGATGCCTTCGGTTCGTTCGCCGGAGTCCTGGCTGATCACGGGGCAGAGGTCATCGTCGAGCACGGCGTCCTAAGGGGGGAGGTGCTCGGCTTGGAGGTGGCCCGGGTGGTGGACGGGCGCCTGGAGGTCGGCGTAGGGCGGCACGACCGCAGCGCCCGGGCCGAGATGTACCCGGCGGAGGACGTCGGAGTCTCTCTCGACCGGGCGGTGACCGCCGTGCGCGACCGTCGCCGGCCGGACCAGCCCCGCCACCCTGCCAACACCCTGGCCCGCAGCCGGTGGCTGAGGGCCGTCGTCTGCGCCACGCCGTCGCTTGCCGGGGCGGTCTCGCTTGCCCCGGTCCCCCCTCCCCTGCCGTGGTTCGATCTGCCAGAGGCCGGCTCCGCCCCCTGCCTCGGAGCGGCGGCGGACGGAACGCCGCTCCTGGCGGTGTGCTCCGTGGGTGTCGATGTCGATCTGGTGCCCACCGCTGCCGACTGCCGGCGGATTCACTGCCCGGAGGCCCGCCTGGTCCTCGTCGTGCCGAAAGGCGATGACCTGCCGGTGACGTGTGCGCTGGCTGACTCGTTGTCCGAGCCCGCTGAAGTGCTTGTCGTGCCGCGCTCCTGGGAGGGGATGGGAGGGGGCGCTATGACGGCTTCTGGGCTTTGAGGGAGTACATCAGCGGCAGCTTGCCCGACCCAGGCCAGCGGTAACGGCCGTCCGTTCCTTTCTCCAGCCACTTCGTCTGCTCGAACAACGAGTAGTCCCACTCGTGGAAGAAGCGCAGCTCCAGTCGGGCGGCCAGAACGGCATCGAAGACTTGCGCGAGCGGATGGGGCCACTGGTAGGACAGGTTGTGGGTCGTGGCCGCCTCCATTTCGGCGTACGAGCCGGGGCCGACCTCCTCGATGGCCTGGCTATCGAAATAGTCGTATTTGACGACCGGAGCCTCCTCGTCCAGGCAGCTTCCGACCGGGTGGAACTCGCAGACATAGAGCCAGCCCCCCGGCCGGAGCAGGACGGCGCACTCAGCGGCCCAGTCATGGAGGTCGGGCAGCCAGCAGAGGGCACCTTTTCCCGTGTAGACGACGTCGAACTGCTCGTGGCCTAGCGCCTTTCCGGCGTCCTGGACCTCGGCGTGCACGAATCGAGCCCGGTTCGTCAGGCCGACCTCGGAGGCCAGCGCGGTGGCCGCCTCGATGGCCGGACGGGAGAAGTCGAGGCCCACCGCGGTGAGCTCCGGGTGCATACGAACCAGGTCCAAGGTGTCCAACCCGAAATGGCATTGCAGGTGGGCCAGCTTCATGCCTCCGAGAGGACCGAGCTCGTCGACCTCGAACGGCTGGACCTGCGGCTCCCCCGCCTTGAATCCGGCCACGTCGTAGAACTCCGATGCCACGTGGATGGGCACCCGCTCGTCCCACATCCGGCGGTTGAAATCAGCCCAACCGCTGGGTACCCGGGCGCTCATTGCCATGAGTGTAGGCCGTCGACGCCCAAGACTGTAAAATAATGAAATGACATTAAACTGGCTAGACGTAGCCACTGGCCAGGCTGGAGCGATTTCCACCGCTCAGCTGGCGGCGGCGGGATTGACCCGGGCGGCGGTCCGCGGTCTGTCCCGATCGGGGGTGCTCGAGCGCGCCGGCTGGGGCGTATACGTGATGACGGGGCGGCCGCCGACCTGGTTGGGCGCCCTCTGGCTCGGGGTGCTCGAGACTGGGGCCGACCCATTCGTGTGCCGGCGGAGCGCGGCGGCCTTGTGGGGACTGGACGGAGCGCCCGCCGGCTGGATCGAGATCGGAGCGCGGGGCAACAGTCACCCCCGGCGGCCGGGCACCATGCGCATGGCCACGGTGCGGACCGCGGACCTATGCCGGATCGGCGGCCTCCCCGTCACCCAGGTGCCCCGGACGCTCGTCGACATGGCCGCCGTCGTCGAGCCCGACATCGTCGAGAGGGGGATGGAGTTCGCCCTCCGGCGGCGCCTGGTCACGATCGACGACCTGGCTGCCGCCGCGGCCCCAGGGCGCGTGCCGGGAGCCGCCAGCTGAGGCAGATGCTGCGGGATCGACCCGCCGGGACGCCTCCGACGGAGAGCGACGCCGAGACCATCTTCGTCCAGCTGGTCCGGTCGATCGGTTTGCCCGATCCGGCCCGCCAGGTGGCGACGAGTTTGGGCCGGCGCCGGTACCGGCTGGACTTCGCCTGGCCGGCGCTGCGGCTGGCCGTCGAGATAGACGGGGCGGCCGTTCACGGCCCCGACCAGCTGAGCGCCGATCTCCGGCGTCAGAATCAGATAGTCCTCGATGGCTGGTTGCTCCTGCGCTTCACGTGGCACGACCTGGTAGCCAACCCGGTGGCGGTAGAGCGAGACCTGCGCCAGGCCTGGCAGGCCCGGACCGTGATCGGCGGTTGGTAGGCGAGGGCGAGGCGGCGCTAACCACTTCGCGTCAAGACCGTTCGCTCGGCACCTCGGTCGCGACGCGTTCGGGCCCACATAGCGACCAGTTCGCGTCGAGACCCTCTCTTCGCCGCACCGA
>CAWAPS010000031.1:0-3756 GCA_963783945.1 uncultured Actinomycetota bacterium | reverse complement strand
GTCGGTTTAGTCAGTATGGAACGGCCGGCCCGTTCCGCAGCTTGCGTGGATCAGCCACCATGAGGCGGAAGTTGCCACATACGGAAGGAGCCAGCCGTCCCATGCCCAGTTCTACCACCCCGACATTTCTCGGTCTCGATGTGCACAAGAACACCATCTCGGCGGGGATCTTGCGTCCCGGCCAGGACGTCGCCGATGTGGAGAAGATCTCTTCCGATGACGACGCGGTGCGCCGGCTGATCGCCCGGCTGGGCAATTCCCGCCGGTTGCGGGCCTGCTACGAGGCGGGCCCGACCGGTTACGAGCTGTGCCGACTGCTGCGGGCACTCGGAGTGGCGTGTGAAGTGATCGCGCCGTTGCTGATCCCCACCGCCCCGGGGGATCGGGTCAAGACCGACAAACGCGATCGTCGTCGCCTGGCCCGCCTGTACCGGGCCGGGGAGCTGGTCGCCATCCGGGTGCCGTCAGTGGCCGAGGAAGCGGTCCGGGATCTGTGCCGGGCCCGAGCCGACATGGTCATCGACCGCACCCGGGCCCGGCACCGGCTGGGCAAGTTCTTGTTGCGCCACAACCGGATTTGGCGGGGCGGGGACAACTGGACCATGAAACATCAGGCCTGGATCGGCGCCCAACGCTTCGATGATCTGGCTTTGGAGGCCACCTACGCCCACTACCGGGCCACCCTGTCGGCCCGCGAAGCCGCCGTCGACGCCATCGACGCCGACCTGGCCACCTGGTATGGCCGGGCGCCGTTCGCCGATACCGTGGCCCGCCTGGCCGCCTACCGCGGCATCACCCATCTCGGTGCGCTCAGCCTGGCCGCCGAGGTGTGCGACTGGCGCCGTTTCGGCTCCGCCGCCACGTTCATGGCCTTCACCGGGCTCACCCCCAGCGAGCATTCTTCCGGCCAGAGCGTCCGGCGCGGCCATATCACCCACGCCGGCAACGTGCATCTACGCACCCAGCTTGTCGAGTCGGCCTGGGCCTACCGGTCCCGGCCGGCTGTCGGGGTGGAGCTGCGCCGCCGCCACCATGGCGTCGAGCGCGACACCGTGGCCCGGGCCTGGGCGGCCCAGGTCCGACTGTGCGGCCGGTTCCGTCGCCTCGACGAACGTAAAACCAACCGCAACATCGTGGTCACCGCTATCGCCCGGGAGCTGGCCGGGTTCGTGTGGGCCGAGATGACCGCCTAAACAAAGTGAACGATCTTCGAGCTCGCCCCCGGCCCCCGCTGAGCCGAGGCGAGGACCCCACCATGCGCCGGGGCACCGCCGCCGCAGAACTGATCCCCGTTTAAGCTATGCCCGATTCCACGGGCGCTCTTAGTCCCGGGCACCTTTCTGCGAATAGCCGAACTGCGGTCCCGATCCGCGTACATCAGTCTGGCGGTCAGCCACCTCATCCCGCCCCGGCGCATGGTCGAGCCCTCACCCGGTCACCGCCCACCCCAAACGGGCCCACGGCGTAGCAGCCGCCACCCCCTGTCAACGTCGTTCGTCCTCGCTTCGCTGCGGGCGCTCCACGTTGACAGCGAGGCCCCGTCGCCTGCTCAATCATCATCCAGCGCGCCGAACCCCTGGTTCGGCGCGCTCAAAAGGAGTTCCGCAAGCTCCACGCGACCCCTATTGACAAGGCCGTTCCACATCAGTTTAGGCCGCCCTGTTCGGGGTACAACGATTCGGTCGCCGCGGGAGGCTCGACCCCCGCGCGCTCCGTAGTCACAACAACGGGCTGAGCTACCGCGGCGTCCCGCTCCCCTCCCGCGGCATGCGCCGCCGAGGTGTCCCGCACCTCCTCGAGAGACATCTGGGCCAGCCGGCGAAGCCTGCTGACATGCCGATCGGGCACCCCGTAGACCCGATACATAGACACCTGCGACCAGTCGACCCCTAGAGCGTCGGCCAGGTCGTGATCCGACCAGCCGAAACGCTCGCGCACCCGGTCCATCTTCGCCACACCGAGCGGAGGTTCGCTTCGGTCGACCTGGCGCATGACCCTTTCCATCGGAGCCGTGATCTCGAGCGGGCAATGAACGCTTCGACGCTCCGCCAGTTCACGCCGGGTTGCCGGCCTCGAGGCCGCACTTCGATACCCTCGGCCTTGGCGAGCGCAGAGAAGGTCTGTCCCGACATACCGAGTCGGCGACCGGCCTCAGTTGAGTCCCAAGGGGTGGTGTAAGAAGCGGGTGGGTCTGTAGAGGTCCACCAGACGCGACGGTCATCGCGTCAGCCTCAAGAAGCAGTTTCCACACGAACCCTTGAGGAGGAACACGATGACCGTCCCCACCACTATCGACGCGGCTGGGTGGTTGAGCAAGTATCTGGAGAGCGACGACGGCGACGGCGATCTGGCCCGGGCCATGTTGCAGGCGTTCGCGCAGGCGTTGATGTCGGCGCAGGCGTCGTCGATGTGCGGCGCCGGCTATGGGGAGCGATCGGAGGAGCGGATCAACTCCCGTAACGGGTATGGGGTGCGGGATTGGGATACCCGGGTGGGGACTATCGAGTTGGCCATCCCCAAGTTGCGGGAGGGTAGCTACAACCCGGAGTGGCTGCTGGTCCCCAGGCGGCGGGCGGAGCAGGCGCTGGTGGCGGTGATCGGCCAGGCGTATGTGGAAGGCATCTCGACGCGTCGGCTGGATGATCTGGTGCGGGCCATGGGGATCGAGGGGATCTCGAGCTCGCAGGTGAGCCGCATGGCGGCCGAGCTGGACGCCAAGGTGGCGGAGTTCCGGGACCGGCCCCTCGACGCCGGCCCGTATCGTTATCTGTGGATCGACGCGTTGACTCAAAAGGTCCGTGAGGGCGGCCGGGTAGTGAACGTCTCGGCGGTGATCGCCACCGCGGTCAACGCCGAGGGCCGCCGCGAGATCGTCGGTTTCGACGTGGTCACCACGGAGAACACCGAGGCGTGGACCGGGTTTCTGCGTTCCTTGCTGGCCCGTGGGCTGTCGGGGGTGGAGCTGGTCATCTCTGATGCCCATGGCGGGATCAAGGCGGCCATCGCGGCGGTGTTCGACGGCACGTCATGGCAGCGCTGCCGCACCCATTTCATGGCCAACCTGGCCACCCGAGTCCCGAAGGGCAACTGGCCGATGATCGCCACGTTGGTCCGCTCCATCTTCGAGCAGCCCGATCGTGATGCCACCTGGGATCAGCTCGGAGATGTGATCGACAAGCTCACCTCGGCCGGGTTCCCCCACATCGCCACCATCATCGTGGACGCCGCGGATGACATTCTGGCCTTCACTGCCTTCCCGCCCGAGCACTGGCCCAAGATCAGATCCAACAACCCCCAGGAGCGGCTCAACAAGGAGATCCGCCGGCGCACCGACGTGGTCGGCATCTTCCCCAACCGGGCGTCGGTCATCCGCCTGGTCGGAGCGCTGCTGGCCGAGCAGACCGACGAATGGGTCATCACCAAGCGCTACATGAGCGCCGAGACCCTCAAGACCGCCCGAGCCGACGACCCCTCGGACCACGACCCGCGACCGGCCATGAACGCCGCCTCGGAGTCGCAGCTGGCTGACCCCAACCCCAGCACCACCAACCAATCGAATAACTCCCGGTCCCGCACCAGCCGGCGATCAAACGCCCACGCCCACCCATCAGCTATACGACTGAAAGAGAGTACTTCCCATCCGGGCCATTCGCTGATATAGTCACCAACAGGTTGATCTAACACAGCACATCAACCGGGGTTGACGAGAAAGCCGTCACAACCGACGCCTCGTACAGCACCACCCGGGACTCAACC
>CAWAPS010000030.1:0-135483 GCA_963783945.1 uncultured Actinomycetota bacterium | reverse complement strand
GCACCACGATGTCGCTCGGATACCAGGATCGTGTCGTGCTCAAAGGACGTTACCTCGTCTTGCGCCAATGGCAGAACAAGAAGTCGGTCGAGTACACCCACACCGGCCGACGAACATGATGGCTTGATATCAGCCAATTCCCATGGTCATCTAGAAGCGGGCGGCTTCTCGGAACGACTCGGCCGACGCCAGATCGCAAGCCGGTTCAGGCAGTTCGTCCAAGGCTCGGCCCAGAGCCAGAGGTAGAGCTGCCACCCTTGTCCCCTCGCCGTCGCCTGCGTGGCACACGGTCAATCGTCACGATGACATGAATATCAGCCCGTTCGATCCGGCCGCTCTTTCTCACTAGGGCGACGGGTCCGACGGCGCTGCTCCACCTCAACATCAACGAACCATCTGACCCACCACAAAACCGAGGAGCCACCAATCAGCCAACCATCAAAACCGAACCCAACCCCGATCAACCCCTCACTCGACGTTCTAGCCAGTCATAGGTTTCATACCGACACGCCCCCACAAGTGGGGCCACTTCAAGCCATCACAATGGGGCCATTTCTACTTGACATTTCCCGTCGAAACGCTGACAGTACATATCGCCGACTATGGGCGCCTCGCAGGTGCCTCCGCCGGCGTCGTTATGTAGGCCCGCGAACCGGCGGTATAGGGGCATTGGGCCCGACGGCCCGATGCATTGAGGACCTTCAGGCCTGGCTGTCGATGCGAGCCCGGGCCCCGGCTTCAGTGCGGGAGCCTACGCCTAGTTTGGTCAAGATCGACGAGACGTGGTGGTTGACTGTTCGAGTCGAGATAAAGAGCACCTTGGCGATATCCGCGTCGGTCAACCCGCGCCCCACCATGCCGAGCACCTCGACTTCTCGGGAGGTCAGGCCGTCCGGATTGGAGCGCGTCGACCTTCGGGGTCCTCTGGGCACGACGGCACCGAGCTGGCGCAGCCGTTGACCGGCGATCTCGCGGGCGGCCACCGCTCCCAGGCGGTCGAAGGTTTCGACCGCCGACCGAAGATCATTGACCCGGGGACTGTCCAGCAGAGCCATGGCCGCCTCGTAAGGGAACCCGTGCTCGGTCCACTCCGAAGCCGCTGCTTCCCAGTCCCCCACTATCTGCAGGGCGAAGGGACGGATGGCCCCTTCGGGCCGGTCGTCGAGCTCGCCGGCCCGCCACAGCCACCATCCGAGCTCACCCATGTGCCAGGGGCTCTTCAACGCCACGGCCAGCTCGAACTCGTCCTGCACGTCGTCCGGGACCAGATGGCTGTCCCCGCTCAGCCAGTGGGCTTCGGCCCGGGCGGCAGCCACCATGGCGGTGTACTGCAGTTCGCCGACCGCGATGGCCAGTTGTCTGGCCTCGTCCAGCAGCGGCCACACCTCCGGGTCCCGCCGCCGGGCCCGTATCCGGGCCAGCACGACCATGGCGGCGATCCTCGACATATGGTTGCTGGCGACAACCGGCTTGCAGAGCTCCACGGCGCGGTCCCACTCTCCGGCCCAGAAGCAGATCTCGGCCAAGTTGGACTGGGCGGCAAAGGCATACGAGTGGATGTCGCGGTCCTGGCAGAACTGCAGCCCATCGCCGGCGCTTTCTGCCGCCCCTTTGAGGTCGAGGCCGGCCCACAACGCGCACGCCAGGTTGATATAGGCCAGGACGGCCTCCTTGTCGAGGCCCGCCTGGAGGGCCATGTCCAACCGCGCGGCGGATCATCTCTTCGCCGTGTGGGTCTCCACTCGCCAGCCATGAACGTGCCGCTGGACTGCAGGGCCCGGGCCATCGCCCCCGGAGGTCCGTATTCCTCAGCCAGAGCCAGCGCTTTCTCGCCCCAGGTCAACGCCGCCGGGTCTTGAGCACACATCTTCAGACAGCACTGCTCGGCGTACGCCCACGCCAGTTCGGGGCTGGGGCCCAACGGCTCGAGGATCTCAACGGCCCGGTCGGCGGCCAGTTCGGATTCGGCGCGCCGCCCGACGTTGAGTATACGCACAGACGAGCTGCCGCCAGCCGTCCCCGGCCCGCACCTGGTCCCCGAGTTCCTCCCACAGCCCGATCGCCTCCCGCCAGGCGGCTATGGCGTCGTCCCGCTGGTCGAGGAGCACGCACTCGTCGGCCCGCTTGGCCAGCAACGCCGCCCGGTCCCCCGGCGCTCAAGCCGACCGGCAAAGCGCAGGGCACGGGCGTACTGAAAGGCCGCCTCCCGATGGGATTCCGAGCCGGGACGCGGTATCGCCCGCCGCCGGCGCGAACTCGAGCACCGCGTCGGCGTCACCGGCCTCCTCGGCGTGCTCGGCCAAGCGGGCCAAGCAGTCGGGTTCAACACATAACTCCCGCAGACCTCTCAGCACCTCTGCGTGCAGCTGCGATCGCCGCCCCGGGGGTATGGAGTCGAGAACCGCCCGTCGGGCCAGCTCGTGCCGGAACACCAGGACCGGACCTTCCGAGAGCAGGAACCCGTTGGCCACGCATTCGTCCAGCTCATTGGCGCCGATCTCGGCGACGCTGCGGGCGATGGCCGGTTCGACCTTGGCCCCTACGACCGCGGCCACCTCGACGGCCTGGCGAGCGGTCGGCCGGAGCCGTCGCACCCGGGCCAACACCGCGTCAGCCACGCTGACCGGCATCCCATGCGAACCTTGGCGAAGGATCTCGGTGACGAAGAAGGCGTTCCCGTTGGTCTCGGCGTGCAGCTTGACCGGGTCCAGGTCGGTGTCGATCGTCAGCTCGGCCACCGCCGCCGGCGAAAGCGGCGGGACGGCCAAGCGGCGGACGACCGGCACCGACGCCAGGTCGCCCAGCAGCATGGAGATGGGTTCCGTGCGGTCGACATCGTCGCGGTAGGTGACCACCAGCAGGGCGCCGGTCGAGCCGATCCGCCGCGACAGGTACTGCAGCAGATCAAGAGTCGCCTCGTCGGCCCAGTGGGCGTCCTCGATGACCATGACCTTCGGAGCCGGGCCCGCCGTCAACGCGGCCAGGCAGCCGGTGAAGACACCATTGCGGTCACCGTCGCGCATCCGCTCGACGATCTCGACGTCGAGGCTCGGCGCGATGTCGGCCAGCGGACCCAGCGGTCGGGGAGCCGACAACGGCTCGCACGCGCCCAGGTAGACCGGAACGTCCGAAGGAAGCGACCGGCAGAACTCGCCCACCAGCGCCGACTTGCCGGCGCCCGCCTCGCCGCCCACGAAGACCAGACGACCCTCGCCGGCGGCGGCCTCCGCCAGCCACGACCCCAAGGCGCCCAGCTGAGCTTCGCGTTCGATCAACCCCACTGCGGGGGAGTCTAGGGGCGGCTCGAGAGCCGTCGCCTCTAGCACGACTGGTAGAAGTAGGGGTCGAGGACGGTGACCCGGGTGATGGCATCGACCGGCAGACCGTTGACCGAGGCCGCCCGACGGATCGCTTCGGGGTCGGGGCCGTCGTAGACGCAGAAGGTCTTGGTCCTGTCCTCGCTGACGTAACTGTGGACCCAGGTGACCCCCAACTCGGCATTGCGGTCCACCACCCCCATGCACACCTTCTCCCCCTCGCCGTTGACAGGGATGTTGAGACCATCGGAGAACGTCCGCTCCACCATGTACCGGGCCATTCGACTTACCTCCTTTGGCCGGCACGGTCCGCGGCCCGGGACCCAGTAGGCCACAGCCAGGCACCCGCCGCATCGGTAACGGTTGCCTATATCAGGCCGCCAGATGCCCACTTCAGCGCAAAGTGGGCAGACGGGACAGCAGATATGGGCAGCCGCTGCCGATGACCGCGCACCCCGAGCCGTGGCCTGATGGTCACAGCGGATCGGAATACCCCGATCCAACAAGAGAAGGAACCCAAGAAATGCGCCGAATCATCCTGTCCCTGTCAGCCTTCTCGCCCTCGCCGCCGCCTTGGTCAGCGCCGCGCCGGCCGCGTTCGCCATGAGAGCGACCCCGCCGGGGGGCGCCTCGGCCGTCTACGTCGCACCCGCAGTCCACCACTCCGCTGGTCTGGCACCATGGCAAATCGCCCTGATCGTCATCGCCAGCGTGGTCATCGTGGCCGCCGCCGTGCTCGGCGCCCGTCTGGTCAGGACGTCTCGCCGCCCCGCCTCGTCGTCGGCGACCACTTGACCTCGGAGGCTCCAACAGACGCCACACCGCCGGGGATGACCGCGTCGTCTCTCCCGGCCGCAGCACCCGCCAAAGACGCACCCAGGTTCAAACATCTCCTCAGAGCCGCCCCTGACGCAGGGATGACTCAAGATCTCGAATCCGAACGGACCAAAGCTGCCCTCCAAGCGCCGGTCGAAAGCACGCAGAACGAACACCCCGAATATCGTGGCGCACAGCCCGCCAGTCGGGCAGGAACGACGGTGTTGCGCTCGGCCGCCCTGCCGGGGTCACCACCGTTGAGCGCCCGAACGCGCGGCCGCCCTGCCGGGGTCACCACCGTTGAGCGCCCGAACGCGCGGCCAGATCACTCGGAGCGCTCTGGCGCGCCGCGATCCAGCTCGAGACCAGCCTGGAGTGCTCGGGATCGCCGATTCGGCGTAACTCGCGAGTGCCGCGGCCGGGGTCGTTCTGAGCGCCCGCGACCCGCGTTTCGAGGCAGTCTGAACCTAAGGCGGCGCGAACATTAGGGGGCGGGTGTGGGCTGGACCGAAGGTTGGCGGGTTCGAGGTTTCTAGATCGATCCGTCAATAACGGATGCTGTACCGGTGGCCATGACCCGACGCATGAGGCTGAAGTTTGCGAGGACTCGAACGCCCTCGTCGTGAAACGATTTCAGTGCAGGGTCGTTGCCGGGGTCGAGCGCCGCGGCTTCCTCCCACATCGCCTGCTCCGAGGCCCGCCAAGCGGGGCGTTCGCGCACCTCGACGATGCTGAAACCGGCGGCGGTGAGGTCGCCAGCGAGGTCAACGTTTCTGGCGCGACCAGGCACCCGGTCGTCGAGCCGGTCGACTGGCTCCCAGGAGGTCAGCACGGCTCGGCCGCCCGGGCCGAGGACTCGCCGCATCTCGCGGTACGCGGCGTGGGGGGTTCGGCGAACTGGATAGCATCGACGCACAGGACGGCGTCGACTGAGCTGGCGTCCAGTCCGGTCGCAGCCATGTCCCCGATGTGAAAATCCGCGATACGGTCGAGCCGCTGCGCGTGCTCGCGGGCCTGGCGCACCGCCTCGGCGGAAAAGTCGACACCCACCAGCCTGGCCCCGGTTCGGGTCGCGATCTCAAGACCGTAGCCGCCGCGGCCACAAGCAAGATCGAGAAGGGTCTCGCCGAGAGGCCCAGTGCATCGACGACCTCGGCGATCCCCTCCCAGCTGAGCAGGCTGGTGACAACAAATGTAGGGGACCCAGCTGCCGCTGCTGGATCTCGTCTTTCGCCACCGATCCGACCATGTCGGCGTACCAGCCGTCGAAGTACATCGCGGTCAACTCAGGTTCGATTTCCATCAGACCATTATGGCGATCGGACATTGCGGCAGGCGCTCCTGGTCTGGCTGGGACCGCTTGAACAGCGCCCCTGGCCGGCGTTTTGGTGACAGTCTCGGACGATCTTCGGGCTGGACTTTGTGGACGCCTTTCTGCCCTCCAGCACGCCGCTCGGGTTGCGCTCCGAGCCGTCGTTCTGCTCGGCTTCCCCGCCCTGCCCATTGGCGATCCGCTGAGCGCACGTGAGTCATTCGGTCATCGAAGCCGGTACGGACGGAGGCCACAGGACGGAGCTCACCGGTCGGTGGGTCGGAGCGCGAAGTCACCACGCGCCAGGGGCACTTGGATCTCAAGGACCGAGGCTGCGTCTTGGTCCGAGGTATCGACGACGTGGGACTCGTATTCCCCGAGATCCTCGAAGGCCGAGTACATAGCATCGACTGGTTCCGTATCGACAAAGTCATCGACTCCGATGCGCCCCATGGCCCGAGCCCGAGCGACCGACCTGGCCGGCCGCAGGACCACATAGCTGACCAAACTCACGGCGACCACGTCGCCGACCGCGTCGAGGAAACGGTCAAGGAACCACGGCCCCACGATCCCATCCACGACGACGTCATATCCGCCCGCGGCGTACCCAGCGGATGCAGTTCCGATAACGCTCATCACGGTCGCGTTCTGCGACTCCGAATCCGGCAGCCACGGCGGCACGTAGCCAGCAGCGATCCAGTGGAAGCAGTCATCGGCGACCAGGTGCACCCCGAGGGGATAGGAGCCTGCGAGGGAGCGAGCCACAGTGCTTTTGCCCGCACCAGGCGGCCCCGTGACGATCACTATGGACATGCGCGAGCCTCACTCTCGGGCACAGCGGTCGAGCCCACATGACGCGCCGGCCGACGTCGCTAAGGGCCCTTCAAGATGCTGATTCGCGCAACCGCGAACCGAGTCGGGGGTCCCGCCGGGGCGTGACGGCGTGGGCAGCTCCCCGGCCAGAAGGAGGTATTCCGTTTGAGGAGCGGATGAAGGCGACGGGGTCGCCTTGGAGGCTGCGAGTGAGAGACGCCAGCACTTAGATGTTGTTGAGACTATTGCCGGTGAGACCGGCCGTCGCCTTCAGTTGCTTGTCGAGTGCGCAATTGTTCGAGCGTTGATTGCAGCACCCGGCGAACCAGCTCAGTGAGGGCTGGTTCGTCGGCGCGATCTTCGCGGACGCGATTAAGTAGGGCGTCGAACGACGGGGTGCCGCCGATGGGGGTGGCCGCCGCGAGTGCTTCTCTGATCGATTCGATCGCCTCACTTAGTCGGGGGGATGGTTCTGTGATCCCGAAAGCGGTCCGCCATGACGTGCCGGCTTGGGCGTCGGCGACCAAGCCACCGGTACGTGCCGGCGCGTGGGCGAGCGCTTCGGCAACCCCTTCTGCCCACCCAGTGAGGATCGTGAGATCCTCGACCTCCAGTACCAACGGGCCTGGGGTTGCAGAGGACATGCTGGGTAACCCGGACCCTACCTCCGATGCGGTGATCTGGTTGATGGCGACTTGGTAGTAGTGGGTCCCGGTGCGGACGGGCCAGCGGCCGTCGGCACTACGGCGGGTGGTACGGTCTCCGCATAACGTCAGTATCACGCCGTGAGCGCCTGGATCCAGCGAAATCTCGCGGGTTCCGCTGGCGGAGTCCTTCCACAGCGCGATGATCCGCGACGGATCGTGTCTGGCGGACCGAGATCGCTGCGCCATGCCACAAGAAGTCAGGGTCAGGACCCCCGAGCCCGGGTCATCGGCCAGCACGCTCGCGTATCGTGCCCCCCATCGGGAGCCAAGTTGTGGCCCGTCGAGGAGTACGGATACAACGATGGTCGGGCCGACGGATCGGATGACCGTTGCCACGTCGTCTTGCGCAAGATCCTCGCACACCGGCGAGACAATCGTGACCTCCTCGCCAACCTGGACGAACTGGATCGACCGTCGGGGGATATCCATTGCCTCCCACCATCGAATCTGAGGATGTAGGGCGCCCCCCAGGTTGTATTGATAGATCTGTGCCTCATCAAGCGACCATCGATGGTGCTTGTCTTGCCGAATGTGAAACCACGGACCGCCGGATGAACTTGGCATCGCCCCACCTTTTTGAAGTCTTGGGTTGACCCCAATATGCACCCAGTTGCTGCCAAGACCCCCTGGGTTCGCGGCGCGCCCACGGACGCCTGCTTGAAGATAGGTCACCCCGTGGTGGCTCAACAGGGTCTCAAGCGGGACGATCTCCCTTTCCTCAAGCGCCTCCTCGGGGAACACCACGACATCAATACTCTCGACTTCGTCGAGCGCAGCAAGAAGCACCCGGTCGACAACATCGAGATCAAGCCCGTCCCCAGGTACGAATTCAAAAAACCCGAAAGGTTCCTTCGGGAGCCTCTGGACCGAGCCCGGCACAACACGGAAGTCGGATGACCTAACCCTCAGCGGCCATGGCAACAGCAGCATCTCGACGCGCTCGGCTTGCGGGTCGGTTCCGGGATGACGAACCGGCACCTTGTGCCAACGGGTCGCGAACCCTGCGCCCAGGACGCAGGCGTAGCGTGAGAACGACGCCCTTCCCGTCGGTGGCGTTCGGATCTTGGGCAGCACCCGCAGCAGCTCGGGGCGAATTCGCGCCAGCGACCCCGTTCTCGCTAACACCTCGCGGCCACGAGCTCGGTATCTGCAACCCTGCCCGTCGGAGCGATCCAGCGCGACGAACAAGCCCGCACAGGCCTCATCGGCGATCGCATGAAGCGTCAACAGCGCCTCGCATACCCGCCATTGGCCGCCGTCAGCAACCTGCTCGAGTGGCGTGTCGCTCGCATCGCGAATGACGCTCCACTCCTCGACGACAAGCTCAGGAAGGGGGTCATGGCGATCCTCAGCGACGCGGCTCCACTGCTGCGCCGCTTCCCCGACCGCCTCGCCCCAGTCCGCGAAGCGGTCCGGCGGCCAGACTGCACCGGCTGGCGGGGACAACGCGAACCGGAACCCCTCCGCCCGTTCCAGAAGGACATCGGTCAGCGCAAACACATCTGGGGGCCACTGCAACAAGTCGTCGTCAATCAGACGCTCGGTCACCCTCAGCCACGTAGACGCTAACGTCGGGTCAGCCACGCCATCAAAGAGTAGGCGCTCATCACCCCCGGTCATGCCGTCCTTCCGTCCGGGCGTGGTTGTGGTAGCCGGATTCGCTTGACGAACCCATCCGCGCATGTGTGCCAGTATGGCCAACCGTCCGTACCGCCGGTCACATGGCACCCCTCGTCCCTCCAGAAACGTGCGCTGCTACCCGTCAGCTCCTCCACACATTCGGAGATCCATCTGACCTCCCTCTCGGAGCCGAACGCAGCAACACCCTTCGAGGCGTCATCCGACCCAGCTCGCCTCCCCGAGAACCGGCGACGCCGTGCGGTCAAATCGCCCGATAACGCACCGGCGCGCCGCACGGAACATCGGCCCGGACCGACGCCCTCCGACCGGCGTTCTGCCGCAGTCTCGGCACAGGATTCTGGGGCGTTGCTGCCGAACGTTTGGGGCTACTTGTTGGGGCTGCGGGCCTGGTGCGGCTCCAGCTGGGCCGCTGAGTCGGCGGCCTATGTCCCGTGGATCCTCGACGGGACATCGCTCGCCGAGCGGGAGCGGTTCCTGGCGGCGTTTCCCCCCCATCCGGCTGATCAACCGGCTGTTGTGGGAGGCGCGCTATCGGCAGCGGCATCTGTGGGGAACGGAGGGGTCGACATGACGGGCGCCGCGTACGTCGAAATGAGGCATGGCCCCGCCCAGACGGCTGTCAAGAAGCGCCGACCCGTGGGCCTCGAGAGTCAGGTCCATACCCGGGAGCTTGACCGCAATAGTACATGGGGGATTTAGACGCCAGGTCTCGTGACTTTCGAGTGCCAGGACCGCTGGTGAAATACAGCTCATCGTCGTGCCAGACGGCGCCCACCCCAGCCGCGTGGGGGCGACCGTCCGGGCTCACCGTGCCGAGGAAGAACCCCGCGAGCGGACCCTTCGGACCGGACTCGAGGAGATCATGTGCCCTGGCCCACGGCAGCGCCGGGCCCCCATAGCGGTTGAGATTCCTGGGTTCTGCGGGCTGTCGGTCAGGCATCGTTAACCCCCTCCGCTCCAGCAACGTTCTTAGGTCGCGTTGTAGACGTGCTCGCCCCGGAAGAAGCATCGGCGCGGCCGAGAAGAGCTGCACGGGTTCGTGCGGAGCCATTCACGGCCCAATCGGGCCAACACGTCTCCGTCTGTTGTCTATCGACGTGAGCGGATGCTCCTCTGGCGCGTCGAGGGTCGAGATCAAGAGGGGGCAGCAGTCGAGATCCGAACTCCGACAGGATGTGCCGCTAGACCTGTCACCGATCGTGGAGCGCACGGGGGAGGCCTCGACGTGAGGTGATCTGAAGTTTGAGGTAGGCGTTGGAGAGGTGCATCTCAACGCTTCGCAGGGTTACGAACAGCGCTTGGGCGATGTCCTTGTTGGTCATTCCTTCGGCGGCCATCTCTGCCGCGCGGTGTTCGCTGGGCGTCAGGGCTTTTATCCCGGTCAACGCTACGCGTCGTGGCCGTGCGCCGGCGAGGGTCAACTGCGCGTGGGCGGTCTCGAGAAGAGCTGTGGCTCCGCACTGCTGGGCGAGGTCCATGCCCTCGCCCAGCCGCTGGCGGGCCTCTCGGATTCGTCCCTGGCGTCGTAGGGCCGACCCGAGCTCGACGTGGGCCCGGGCGAGCTCCAGTCGATCCTGGCTCTGCCTGAGGGCTTCTACGGCTGCTTCCAGATACTCGATGCCTTGATCCCCGGTGTCCAGGCTCCCGAGGATGCGCATGGCGACGCCGATCGGTCTGGGCGCTGCGAATCGTTGGGCCAGCACGAGTTCTTCTTCGGCGAGCCCGTGTGCGGTTTCTGTTTCGCCGAGCGCTTGGTGTGCGAGCGCCGCCGCGGAGCGCCACGGTACCGGGACGACCGTGCCGGAGATTTTCATGGTCTGCTCCCAGCGAGCGACGGCGAGCAACTCGTCCAGCGCCGCCTGCGGGTCGCCCCTCGCCATGTGGAGCTTGGCGCCGCTCTCGCGAAGGACTTGGCTGGTGGTCAGCTCGGGATCGTAGGTTCCTTCCAGCCGGTCGAGCACCGCCTGGGCGCGCTCGAGGTCGCCGCGCTCGACCAGCACTGAGACCATGGTCGCGGCGGCGATGTGTACCGCGATGCCCCAACCGATCTCGGGAGCGAGCTCGAGGCAGGTGTCTGCGGCGGCCTCGGCGGGACCAAGCTCCCCCACCCGGTGTCGGGCGAGGGAGGTGAAGGCTGACGCCAGGGCGAGGCCGAACGGGGTGCCCCGGGCCTGGGTCTGAGCGACGGCTTGGCGGAGCGTCGGCTCCACGACGTTGAGGTGGCCGGCGTAGATCAGCACCCACAGCAGCGGGTAGAACACCGGCTGGTCCTTCTCGATCTGCTCCCGGAGCAGGACGCCGCCAGCCAGCGCGTGCTCCGCAATCCTGGCGGCTTGCGTTGCCGGGCCACCGGTTATCACGGTGTCGACCGCAGCGGGCACGAGGAGGACGGGGGCGATCTCATCGGGCAGCTTCGCGGCCCGCAGGCGAACCTCGCGCAGCCGCTCAGCGACGCGGGCTCGGCCTGGTGGCGTGGTGGCCCCGGACTGCAGCAGCATGGCCTCGATGTGAGCAGCCACGTCGGCCTCTGCGGCGCTCTCGAGGGCCCGCTCGCAGACGAGCATCGACTCGTCCATCCTGCGGGCGTCAAAGTGAAGCGCGGCGCCCAGCTCGAGGCCCGCGGCCGCCCGCCGTTGAGGCTCACTGGTCAGCTCGAAGCCCTCTCTCATCAGCTCGAGCCCATGGGCGTCTCCGGCTCGGGAGGCGGCCGATCCCAGCTCGAACAGCAACCCCGGGCGCTCGTCGTCAGATGGCGGCTCGGCCAGGGCGCGCCGCAGGTAGCGGGCCGCGGCCTCCGGCGCCCCGCGGGAGAGCGCCATGCCAGCTGCATCTCGGAGGGTGGCGACCCTGGCCGGGTCCCCCGCTGGATCGCAGGACAGAAGATGCAGCCCGATCGACTCGGGCTCGGCTCCTCGATCGGCGAGCAGGCGGGCGGCCCGGGCGTGTAGCTCGGATCGGTCACCGGTGGAGGTGTCCTCGTAGATCGCCGTCCGGACGATCGGGTGGACGAATCGCAGCGGCTCGCCCGGTTCCATGACCCCGGCTTGGCTCAGGGCGCCGGTCGTCGCCCGGGTCTGGCCGAGATCGAGCCCGGCGAGCTCTGCCGCCTCTGCGATCTCGGCCTGCACGCCCAGCACTGCCACCGCCCGCACCAGCGCGGCTGCTTGTGGGCCGATGCGGCCGACGCGCAGCAGCACGGCACGCGCGATCCGCTCCGGCCCTAGACGGCTGACCGCGGGCGGACTGATCTCACCAACAGGGCCCGAGGTGTGCCGAAGCTCCTCGAACAGCTCGATGAGCAGGAACGGGTTCCCGCCGGTCGCCTGGTGGCAGGCGGCGAAGAGCATCGGCCCGGCGTCGCGGCCGAACGCTTCGCGCACCACCTGGCCGACCCCGGCCTCGCTGAGCGGGCTGGGGCGGATGATCGGCGGCCGGGCCTCCAAGGCCAGCGAGTCGAGGAGCTGGGGTTGTTTGGCCTCGCCGGTCCGGTTGGCGATGGCGATCGCGGCGCGAACCCCGTCGAGGCGTCGAGCCAGGTAGGTCAAGAACCGCAGGGATGGTTCGTCCGCCCACTGGACGTCATCGACCGCTAGCAGCAGCGGGGAGGCCTCGGCGAGATTGGCCACGAGCCAGTAGAGCCCATGGAGCAGAGCCTGGGCGTGGTCGGCAGGCAGGTCCTGCTCGGTGGTGGGGCTGCCAAAGACCGGCTCGGCCAGGCGGGCGGCGCCCGAGAGGAGTTCGGCCCGCTCGCCGGCTCCGGTCCTTGCCAGGGTGGACTCGAGCAGCTGGCGTACGATCCCGAACCCAAAGTTCCGCTCCAGTTCACCACCACGCGCTGCCAGCACGGTCATCTCCGACAGGCCGGCGCGCCGACGTACCTCCTCCAGCAGACGCGTCTTTCCGATGCCCGCCGGCCCCTCGATCAGCGACAGCCTCCCTCGCCCCGTGCACGCGTCCCGCAGCAGCCCCTCAAGCTCGGCGAGCTCCTGTTCGCGCTCGAGCAGCACCGGGGGCCTTCGGTCAGGCTGAGAAAACTCTTCGGTTAACACTTCGGGCGCCCCCCGTTGGCCAGGGCATCACAGGGGGCCATCATGACACTGATCCCTGTACCCGACGGAGAGGACACCGAGATGACCACACCCGAGACCACCGCTAACAGCTCCCTACGCAGCCGTGAACACGCCAACATCCCGCCTGAGCGCCGCGATCATCGAGGAATCACGGTGAGCACCGCCGGACCCGGAGTCGATACCCACGACATGGTTCTGATCCACCGCGTCATCCGGCGCGAGATCGGTCAGCTACCCCGACTGTTCCGCTCTGCGGCCAATGACCCGGCCCGATCCAAGATCATCGGCGCCCACGCCCGGGAGATGCTGGACTTCCTGCACACCCACCACACCGGCGAGGACGAGCTGCTCTTTCCCCTGCTCCGCGAGCGACGTGTGCTCGACCCGGAGCTGATGGACCGAATGGATGCCCAACACGCCCAAGTCAACGACGCCGTCGTGGCCATCAACGCCGAGCTGCCGGCGTGGACGACCAGCGCGGACGCCGCCGCCGGCGAGCGGATGGCGGCCCGCATCGACACGACGATGCCGACACTGACCGGTCACCTCGATGAGGAGGAGCAGAAACTGCTCCCGGTCGCCTCGATCACACTCAACCAGAGCGAATGGGACGCGCTCGGCAAGCACGGCATGAGCGCGATCCCAGTCACGCGGCGCCTGCTGACGCTCGGATACATCACCGAGGAGACCGACGACGCCGAGCGGCAGAAGTTCATGCACGTCGTGCCGGCCCCGGTTCGTGTGGCCTACAAGCTGATCGGCCACCGCCAGTTCACCCGCGAGACCACCGCCATCCGCAACTGACCCATCTCGCGACCCGACACCACAGCCCGAACTTTCGCTCGGGCTGTGGGTGTCGATCCCCTTCGACGCTGCCGGTGCATCAGGGCCCCGGCAACCGCCTACCCATCCTCAACGTGCCAACCGACAAGGAGATTCAGATGACATTGTCGCATCCGGGCGAGAAGTTCCCCAACCTCGCCGTCACCCCAATCGACGGGGCCGCCCAGACGTCCCCCCTCTACACCCCCCGGGCGAAGAACCTCGCCCTGCTCCTGCTCGCGATGACGCAGTTCGTGATCGTGATCGACGCCTCGATCGTGAACGTCGCGCTGCCGTCAATCGGACGAGCGCTGAACGTGTCGCGCACGGACCTCTCGTGGGTCGTGAACGCCTACGCTCTGACCTTCGGCGGCTTCCTGCTTCTGGGCGGCCGGATGGCCGACCTGCTCGGGCGCCGGCGCATGTTCATGGTCGGCCTCGTGCTGTTCACGCTCGCCTCGCTCGCCGGCGGACTGGCGCAATCGGAACCATGGCTCATCGCCGCCCGCGCCGCGCAGGGCCTCGGAGCCGCGATCGTCTCGCCCGCCGCGCTGTCGATCATCACGACCACTTTCTCCGAGGGGGCCGAACGCAACCGCGCCCTCGGCATCTGGGGTGCCGTCGCCGGCGCTGGAGGCGCAGCCGGAGTCCTGCTCGGCGGCATCCTTACCAGCGGACTGAGCTGGCGATGGGTCCTGTTCGTCAACGTCCCGATCGGCCTCGCGGCGGCCGCGCTCGCGCCCCGGATGCTGGTCGAAAGCCGCGCCGACGATGGCACCAACACCTTCGACATACCGGGTGCGGTCACCGTCACCGCGGGCCTATCGCTGCTCGTCTACGCCATCGTCAACGCCGTTAACGTGGGGTGGAGATCGTCGGAGACGCTGCTGCTGATCGCCGGTGCCATCGTCCTGCTGATCGCCTTCCTGCTGATCGAGTCCCGCCAGCGCCAGCCGCTCATGCCGTTCTCGATCTTCCGCCTGCGGACCCTACGGGGCGCGGACATCGTCGGCCTGCTGCTCGGCATGTCGCTGTTCTCGATGTTCTTCTTCATCTCCCTGTACCTCCAGGAAGTCCTGCACTACTCGCCGATCAAGACAGGAATCGCGTACCTGCCGCTTGCGGTCGGAATCATCATCTCGGCTGGGCTCGCGTCCCAGGTGGTCACGCGGATCGGGTTCAGGCCGACGCTGATCGCCGGGCTGCTGCTCGTCGCCGGCGGCCTGGTCTGGTTCTCGCGAGTGCCCGCACCGGGAGGCTCATACGTCGCTGACGTCCTCGGCCCGTCGCTGCTGGCGGCCGCGGGGTTCGGGTTCGCCTTCGTGTCCGTGACGATCGCCGCGGTCACAGGGACCAGGCCGCATGAGGCGGGGCTGGCATCGGGTCTGATCAACACCGCCCAGCAAATCGGCGGCGCGCTCGGACTGGCGATCCTCGCGTCGATCGCCAACAGCCGCACCCAGAGCCTCTTCCACTCTGGAGTCCACAACGCCTCCGTTGCCCTGACCAAGGGGTTCGACCAGGCGTTCTTGGTGGGCGCCGGCTTCGCCGCCGCCGGTGCGATCCTGGCCTTCGTGCTGATCCCCTCACGGGACAGCCGCGGGGACTCGTTGGCCGCCCCCAGCGGCGACCCCACTCCTGCCGCTGCCGTCGGCGGCGACCCCACTCCTGTGGCTGCCGTCAGCTGACGCACCCGCGCCTCGTCCTCCGAGCGGGCTACCAACGCCACAGCCACGCTCGCCCCGGCGGACCCGCAGGCTGAGCGATCCCACGGCGTACCCGCCGCGGGTCACCGACGACCTTCGCTCACACCGCGCTGCCCTATCGAGAGGAAACCGCATGTCCACTGTCATCACCGGCGCGTCAGGCCACCTAGGCCGGCTCGTCGTCGACCAACTCCTCGCTACCGGAACGCCGCCGGCTCAGATCGTGGCCACCGGCCGAGACGTCAACCAGCTCAGCGACCTGGCACAGGACGGGGTCACGGTACGGCGCGCTGACTTCGCCGACCCGAGCACCCTCGAGGACGCCTTCGCGGGCGCCGACGCGCCGCTGCTGGTCTCCACGACGACGTTTAAAGACCGATTCGACAATGCCCGCAACGCCATCGACGCGGCAACCCGAGCTGGTGTGTCTCGAATCGTCTACACCAGCGTCGTCAACGCCTCGACCGCACAAATGACCCTCGCCGACGAACATCGCCGCACCGAGGACTACCTGCGCGACAGCGGCTCGGCGTTCGTCATCCTGCGCAACGGATGGTACTTGGAGAACTACACCGACCAGCTCCCGATGATCACCCAATACCACGCACTGTGGGGCAGCGCGCACGACGGTCTCGTCAGCGCGGCCAGCCGACGTGACTACGCGGCCGCCGCCGCGGCGGTGCTCACGCAGGACGGGCACCTCGGCGCGACCTACGAGCTCGGCGGAACGCCGTTCACCCTGACCGAGCTCGCCGCCACGATCAGCGACGTCCTCGGCACCCACATCGCCTACCAGGACATGTCATTCGCTGACTACACCGCCGTCCTGACCGGTGCGGGGCTGCCAGCAGAGCTTGCCGCCGCCGTCGCCGAAGCCGATGCCGGCCTGGCTCGCGGAGAGTTCTACACCGCGAGCGAGGACCTGGTGAAGCTCATCGGCCGGCCGGCAACCACAGCGCACGAAGCCGTCCAAAACGCCGCCACCATCAGCAGTTCCTGACCCCGCCACGCCACCCAGGCGCGGTTGCCGATCGGCGGCAGGGCTAGGGAAGCTTGAAGATGAGCGCCGACCCCGCTCCTCTTCCCGCACCATGCGAGCCCTGCGGTTCACACGGTTCGAAACGCCAGCAGCGGCACTCGCCGCCGAGCGCGTGCCGCTACCGCCCGAACCACCGGCAAGTCGCTTCTGCAAGCGCACGCCGCGGGAATCAACCCCAGCGATCTGGCCGCGTTGCCGAGCGCCCTCCGTCCGAACTCCCAATAACCCCGCCCGCCTAAGCAGTTTGGAGGTATGTGATGACGACACTCGCGAGCATCGCCCTTGCCACATTGGTGACTACGGATGCGGAGAGGGTCTGGCATGCAATCACCGCAACGAAAACCCCTCTCTCGTACTTTCACGGTATGACAGTCACATCCGATTGGCGGCCCGGATCGACGATCACCATGCGACAGGAGGACGAGTTGGGACAGGGCGATACCCGCAAGTTCTGGGACGTCGCGATCTGTGGAGAAGTGCTGGCCGCCGACCCGCCCCATCGACTCTCCTACACCCTCGGAGAATGCCAATCGGACCCCACCCCACCGTCTATGTGACGTGGGAGTTGCGCTCTGGCGATGGACTGACGATCGTCCGGCTTTACATCGACGAACCAGATGCATATCCGGGCTCCGAAGACGACCTCGACGTCATTTGGCTCCCGATCCTCTCCGCCTTGACAGAAAACCTCAGCAACCCACCAGCAACCGGGCAAGCTGCATAACTCCCCACTGAGTCACCGCTCACGCCATCGGGTCCAAAAACACCGCGGCCGCCGAGAGACCCCTATCGCTCACTCTGCGGGACAATCGCTTCGAAAAGGCGCTCCACGTCGAACGAGCTGTTGACGCACCCCGAAGGCGTCCAGCCGAGTATCACACGTGGCCGTCCCAATATCCCCCTCCGTGGGCGCCGGAAGAGCGTCTCCGAAGTGCCGTTGTCTGTAGCCGGGCTGGAGAATCGCTGTCACGGTAAGGGTTTTCTTGTTGTCGACATGTCGTCAAGGGGAGTCGCTGGCGGTTGCACGTAAGGGGTTGTGCAAGCGGCTTGTCGTTGGGCGCCGAGGACTCGGGAGGTGTAGTCGCGTAGGGCCTGGTTGTCTTGGCGGAGCCGTGCGGCTTCTTGGCGGAGAGCTTCGAGCCGCTCCCGGAGTGATTGGGTGCTGGCCCGTTGAGCAGCGGGCACCTGGCGGTGGGAGCGGGGCTGTTGGTCGGCTCTGAGACGCTCGATCTGGGCGCGCAGTTCGGGTTGGCGGTAGAGCCAGCTGCGATGGACGCACGCGGCCTGGGCGACCGAGGAGAAGGTGATGGGCTGGCCGGTGCGGTCGAGGCGGCGTAGAGCCTCTTGGGCCCGTTGCAGGGCGCTGGCGTGCTTGGCGTGAGCGGCCTGGACGAGATGTTGGGGGTTGCCGGTCATGGCACTGCGGTCAGTTCCCGGCCGAGCTGTCGTCGTGGAGCTGCTCGAGGGAGGAGATGATGCGTTCGAGGTTGTCCTGGACT
This sequence comes from uncultured Actinomycetota bacterium, assembly GCA_963783945.1. Taxonomy (GTDB): domain Bacteria; phylum Actinomycetota; class Acidimicrobiia; order Acidimicrobiales; family Palsa-688; genus CAWAPS01. The sequence goes on along the minus strand of CAWAPS010000030.1, from coordinate 117,741 downwards.
CGGCGGTGGTTGTCGATCAGGCGTTGCTGACCGTGGGTTTCGGCGACCTCGAGCAGCTCCTGGTTGTGTTGGGCGTGCTGGCGGTGGACGGGCAGGAACTCGACGGTGGTCTGGAACTGGGGGCAGGTCAAGCAGGCGTTGGGGTGGGGGCATTCTTGTTGGGGCGGCCGGCCGCAGTAGCCGTTGGGAAGGCTGGCTTGGATGCGGTTGAGGTTGTGCTTGATCCACTCCGCCCCGGCGGTGGGTGACTCGGGGTCGTAGTCGAGGAGCCGACCGGTGATGTCCACTCGCTGCTGCTGGTAGCGGTCGAACTCCTTGCGGACGGTGGTGTCATACAGCTGGGCGTACACAGAGGTCATGCGGGGACTGGCGTGGCCTAATAGGCGCTGCACGACATGCTGAGGAACCCCAGCGTTGATGAGTCTTGTCCCGACGGTGTGGCGGAACTGGTGGCAGCTGACCCGGACCGCAGCCCCGGTTTCGTCGTGCAGCCCGATGCGGGCCTGCCAGGTGGTCAACGCTCGTTTGAGGGTCCAGTAGGGGAACGGCAGGCTGGCATCGGGATTGTTCTTCGGGTCGGGGAACAGCCAGCGGCTCCCGGCCGGCCATGTGGCACGGACATGGGCTTGCTGATCTTTGATGGCCATCGCCGCCCTGCCCGAGAGCGGGACCAGCTGGTCGGATCGGGACTTGTTGTTGTAGAAGCACAGGCAGGGCCAGCCGACGCTGTCGTCGATGAGGGGGTTGAACGGCAAGGTGCAGGCGTCGCCGGCTCTGAGCCCGGTTTCCATCAACACGATGACCAGGTGGCGGATGGCGGGTCCCAGCACGGCCAGATGCCCTTCGGTTTCGAGCTGGGCCATGACGAACTCGGAAACGAAACGCGGCAGGGGGTTGTCGCGGCGGGGAAGGTCGTCTTGGTAGATCGCGGCCTCGGCGGGGATCTCGGCCAGCCACTGGTGGCGGCGGTTGTGTTCGAGAAAGCCGCGCAGGCAGATCAGGGCGAGCGAGCGGGAGCTGGCCGCCAGTCCGGTGGCCACCAGCCACGAGAAGTAGCGTTCCAGCAGCAGCCTGCTGATCACACTGCTGTTGGCGGCGTCGGGCTCGCAGGCGGCCAGGAAGGCCGAGAAGCGGTCCATGGTGGTGGCAGAGGCGGTGATGGTGCCCCAGGCGCATCCGGTGGCCAGACGCCACCGGCACCAGTCCTTGACCGCCTGGCGCAGCCATGCCTGGCCGATGCTGCTGAAGCGGACGCTTTCGCGCCCCCGTGGGGCTGGTATCCCCAGCGCGTTGGCGTTCCAGCGGTCCTTGGCGTATTCGGCTTCGACAGCAGCAGGATCAGGCCAGCGGTCGGTTCTGTCGGGGTCCAGGCGAGGACCTTTCATGGCTGATCGTTTTCCTCGTCATCTTGGCCAGTGTCCTCTGTGGAGGGCGGGACCGGTTCGCTGCGATCCGCGTCGGGGTCGGTGCTGGGCCATACCCCGGCGCGTCGAAGCTCGGCTCTCAAGTCGGCGGGCAGGAGATGGACATAGATCTGGCTGGTGGTCACCGAGGAGCGGTGGGTGAGCAGCCGGGCGGCCACCTCGATAGGCACGCCGGCGCGGATCATTCCGGTGGCAGCCGAGTGGCGCAGCATGTGAATGTTGAACTCGACCCCGGTGCGAGCCCGCAGCCGGCGCACCATCTGGTTGACGTTGTTGTAAGTGAGCGGCCAGCCATAGGGCTCGGCCCACAGGTTCACGAACACATAGTCGGAATCCAGGTCTCCGTACTCGGCGTGCATGTACTCGGTGTAGAGGCGGACCAGACCGGCGGTGATGGGGATGACCTCGACGTCGGGGATCTTGGCCCGGGCCCCGTTAGCGTTGTCGGCCCGGGGCACGATGCGCAGCTCTCGAGACCGGGAGAGCACATCGGCGTGGCGCAAACCCAATGCCTGACCAACCCGAAGGCCGGTCTCGGCCAGCAAGGCGAACAAGAACCGGTCCCGCAGGTGCTCGCACGCCTCGATGATGGCCAGGATGTCCTTTTCCGACAGCGTCTTCGGCCTTCGGCGCGGCACAGTCAACTTCACCGGCCGGACCGGGATCGGGTTGGCCTTGGTGGCGTGATAGAGGAACGGCTTGTAGCTTCGCCGGCCCGCCCGCCGCCAGATCATCAGATCCTCAGCTAGTCCCACGCCCACCCTGGCCAGATAGTCATAGAACCCGAACACGGCGGCCAGATACTGGTTGACCGTCGCCGGTTTGCGCCCAGCTTGGTCGGCATCGATGATCACCGAGTCGCGGCGGGGTGATCGCAGCCAGGCCACAAAGCGCCCCACATCATCCAGGCCTGCCCCATCCCAACGAACGCCTGCGGCGTGAAGGAACTCGAACCACAGCTTCAGGCCGATGGCATACCCCCGCACGGTGCGCGGAGAGCGCTCTATCGCCGAAAGGTGCGACAGGTACGCCTCGATCGGCGCTATCGGCTCCCCACCGTCATCCAGCACCGTCCAAGAGACCGCCTCGCTGGCGGGCATCACCACCCGCTGCAACCTCACGAGCAGTCACCCGACTGGCTCATAGCTGGCCCCGATAGAGCGACCCGCACCATGCACACCGGGACCCGATCGTCTTGGAGCTCTTGCAACAGCACCATCAAGGCCCGGCCGGCGGTCAGGTGAACCAACCGATGCGGGAGGACGTAAACCTCCACGCTGATACGAATCTGGCTGTCACCATTGGGTGTCGCAGACTGTCGTGCTCCGCAGCGACGGTTCACCGAGCATCCCCCAGCACCGTGGCCCGGGCGTAAAGCACCGAGCCGGGCGGCTCTGCCACGCCGCGCAACTCGATATCAACAGGATGTTTCACTCGACGACCCCAACCGTTGACGGCAGTGCTAGTCCGGTATTCGCGCACCACCGCCCACCGCCCGGGATTGGCTCGCAGCAACTCGACAATCTCGCCCGTGAGGACCCGACGTCGGTCAGGCGGCGGGTCCCGCCACATCAACTGGGCGGTCCCTCGCCGCGACGACTCCACTCTGAACATCTTCAGCTGCTCATCTTCGGCGATCAGCCCGGCCCCCAGCTCGCTCACCTCGACAGTCATGGCGGCCTCTTCCCGTCGCTCGAATCGATCAAGGTCATCAAACGCCTCTCGTCGACATCCGGGAAGACGCGCGATGTTGTTGGTCCTGCGGAACTGACCGGGACCAGCCACCTTCCATTGGTCATCACCGACACTGCCGGCCAGCGGGCCAGGACATCGGTCTCACACACCGCCCGGGCCAAGTCGTCCAACCCCGACAGGACCGCCGCCTCCGCCGACGAGGCTAACCCAGCCACACGCAACCCGATTACCGCTCCAACCATCACCGCCACCGCATAGGCCACCCGGGCCCGCTCACGATGTCGCCCGCACCAGCTCCGCACCGTGGACTGCGCCACCCCCGCCACCCGCGCCACGGCACGAGAGCCCCTGCCGTCCACCGCCACCTGGACCGCCGAGCCGATCACCTCCACCCCGAAAGTGCGCCCCACCAGACAGAACGACGGCAACAGAACATGACTCACCCGACACGACGAGCAGCGAGCCCGGCGCACCCAAATCCGCCACGACCCACCATCCCGCACTGTCCGCCAATAGCCCGACCAGAACACCATCGACGCCCGGCAGCCCGGACAGCAACACCGAGGCACCACCACCGCCTTGCCGGCTGTGGCGTACTCCTCGACCGACAGCTGGCAAGCCCATACCATGGCCACGGGCGCGAACCGCCTTTGGGGTCCCCTCCCCGAGAGCGCCAACCCGAGGGGAGGGGCCCCTTCAATCACATCAACGACGGCCACCATCCTCTCCCCAGACCGTCCCCGTCCGCTCGTGACCCCACCACCGCCCAGTCGGCAACATCGACAACACCGCTACAGACACCACCGTCGCCAAGGCAACAATCGGGCCCCGTCGACTACATCATCGACAGCACCGCAGCCGCTACAGACAAGTGCCGGTCGGAGGCACAGAACGGGCACGCCGAATACGCAGGCGGAGGCGTCGCGGACGCGCCCCGAACGACTCGGGGCGCTGCAAGTCGCGGCCGGCATCAGGTCTTCGAGCGCCGAGCGAGCGCGCAGATCGTGCCGACTGGTCCGGATCGAGGAGCAGGCCCCTCCTCGCCGGCACGTGTCCCATACCACGCTGGTTTCTGAGACTGAGACCGACCTAGAAGTGCCGTGTGGTGCGCAGCGACTCCAGCAAGCGCGGCCAGACTAGCCGGGCCCCGTCATCGAACCTCTTGACGCCAAGGCGGTGGCCGGCAGTCCGGACCCGTTCCGCTCTTCGGGCAGACGGAGCAGACCATGGCGGACGGGGGCAGACCAACCGAGGGACCGTCGGCTGCAAACCATTTGCAAACCAAAAGCGCGCGACGGGACGTGAAAAGGAGGGATGAAGCGGGAAGGGCGACGTGTAAAAGTGCTGGTAGAGGGGACAAATCGGTATGGATCGATACGGGCCGGGATACGCCTGGTCAGGACCTAAACCTGGCGCGTATGCCAATTTCGCCACGCCCGCGAGCCGAAGCCTGACGCACGCCTACCAGTCCGCCCGCGACCGCGCCCTGGTGGCGGAGCGGAGCGGCTAGGGCGGTCCGACCGGGTACCCTCGTCGTCATGTCCTCCCTGATCCTTCCGCCTACGACGGCGCAGGTGCCCGGTGCAGACAAGGCCGGCGACGTCTACCAGCGACTGATCAAGGAGCGCATCGTCTTCCTCGGCACCGAGGTCGACGACTCGAGCGCCAACCTGGTCTGCGCCCAGCTGCTGCTGCTCGCCGCCGAGGACCCTCCGCGTGACATCAGCCTCTACATCAACTCGCCCGGCGGGTCGGTCACCGCCGGCCTGGCCATCTACGACACCATGCAGTTTGTACCTTGTGATGTCTCAACGGTTTGCATGGGTCTGGCTGCGTCGATGGGCCAATTCCTGCTTTGCGCCGGCGCCAAGGGCAAGCGCTTCTCCCTTCCCCACTCCCGCATCCTGATGCACCAACCGTCGGGCCAGGCTCAGGGACAGGCCGCCGACATCGCCATCCAGGCCGAGCAGATCGTCTATCTGAAGCAGATGATGGCCGAACGGATCGCGTTCCACACGGGCCAGCCGGTCGAGAGGATCGAAGCCGACTCGGACCGGGACCGCTGGTTCACCGCTGCAGGAGGCCAAAGAGTACGGGTTCATAGATCAGGTCATCGAGCGGGCCAGCGACGTGAGCGAACCGACGGCCTGATCCAGCTTTGCACCCCGCAGGAGCAGCCGCAGGCCTCGACGCGTCGCCCGCACGGTGCAGGTGACCGGGAGGTCGGGTGCCGGCCAGTAGCATGGAGCGATGGGTTCCTGTCGGGTGACCGGCCCGGTGACCAGTCATCGCAACCTACCGTCTCTTCGAAGGAACTGTTCACCAACCTCACGCTGCGCGAGCTGCGGTCCAAGTACAAGCGCTCCTTCCTCGGCTGGACGTGGTCTCTGGCCAACCCTCTGGCCAACATGGTCGTCTACACGATCGTGTTCAAGTACTTCTTCAAGGCCAATCCCCCTCCAGGCGATCCCAGCGGCCTCGACGTGTTCGCCCTGTTTCTCCTGTGCGCCCTGCTGCCCTGGAACTTCTTCCAGATCAGCGTGATGGGCAGCCTCGGCAGCCTCACCGGGAACGCCTCGCTCATCAAGAAGAGCTATTTTCCGCGCGAACTCCTGCCGGCAGCCACTGTCGGGTCCGAACATCGTCTCCCATCTGATAGAGATGGGCCTGCTGCTCGTCGCCCTCCTGGCATTCGGCAACTGGCGGGCCATCGTCTACCTGCCATTCGTGCTGTGCTGACCGTCCTCACGGCGCTCTTCGCCTTCGGGCTCGGGTTGGCTCTCAGCGCCCTCAACGTCTACTTCCGTGACATTGAGCACTTCATGGGGATCCTCTTCCTCTGCTGGTTGTACCTCACGCCGATCATCTACCCCTTCTCGGTGATTCCCGCCCAGTACACCAATCTCGTCAAGCTGAACCCGATGACGGACATGTCCCTCTCCTACCGGGCCGTGCTTGTACGACGGGACCCACCCCGGCTGGTTCGAGCTCGGCTACTACGCGTTATGGGCGATCGGAGCTCTGGTCGTGGGCCTGATCGTCTTCAGCCGGCTCGAGAGCGGACTGGCGGAAGAACTGTGAGCGATCGCCCTATTGCCGTCGAGGTCGTTGACGTCTCGAAGAAGTTCCGGCTGATCAAGGAGCGCAACGCCTCGCTGAAGGCCACGATCCTGCGGGGCCGGAGGGTGGTGGCCGAGGACTTCTGGGCTCTCAGGGATGTTTCGTTCGAGGTCTACGAGGGGGAGACCTTCGGTCTCATCGGAGAGAACGGCTCAGGCAAGAGCACCATGCTCAAATGCCTCACCAAGATCCTTCGTCCCAACGAGGGGACGGTGTCGGTTACGGGTAAGGTTTCCGCTCTCCTCGAGCTCGGAGCCGGCTTCCACCCGGAGCTGTCCGGGACGGGAGAACGTGTACCTGAACGGGGCGATCCTGGGTCTGTCGCAGAAGGAGCTCAGACGGCGATTCGACGACATCGTCGAGTTCGCCGGGGTGGGCGCGTTCATCGACGAGCCGGTGAAGAACTACTCATCGGGCATGTACGTCCGTCTCGGCTTCTCGGTCGCCATCAACGTCGATCCCGACGTCCTCCTCGTCGACGAGGTCCTGGCAGTCGGGGACGAGAACTTCCAGCGGAAGTGCAACGAGAAGTTCTCCGAGTTGCGCACCGAGGGGAAGACGATCGTCCTCGTGAGCCACGGCATGGGGGCGGTGCAGAACCTGTGCCATCGGGTGGCATGGTTCTCCCACGGAAAGCTCATGATGGTCGGTCACCCCCGAGGAAGTGATCGAGGCTTACACCGAGACGGTCCAGGTGGACCGTCAACTCGACGCCGATGGGCACGCCCGCTGGGGATCGGGCGAGGCGAGGATCGCCTCGGTCACCTGCTCGACGGCGATGGCTACCCCGTCTCCAAGCTCCACAGCGGAGCTTCAGCTCGGTTCCGACTCGAGTACGAGGCCACGCAGGCGGTCGAACGACCTATGTTCAGCTTGTCCATACGTACGCTCGACGGCTTCGAGATCACCGCCCCCAACAACCGAGATGCCGATTGCGTCCCGGAGAAGGTGCTCGGCGTCGGACAGGCTGAGGTCAGCTTCGAATGCCTACGTCTGTTGCCGGGCACGTATGACTTGAGTGTGGCCCTTTCCGATTACAGCGGACTTCATCAGTACGACTTCCGCAGAGATGTGCTCCGATTCGACGTGGAGCGAGGATCCCTCCACGAGCAGGCCGGCGTGGTCTCGCTCGGCGGGACCTGGGCCTTCGACCAAACAGACAGCGGGCTCTGATCCGCCTCAACCGGCGCCGGCGGGGAAGGCACCGCCAGGTGGGCGGCCCTCGACCAGATAGTCCCAGACCTCGGCGGCGTAGTCGTCCCATGTCCGGATCGGAGTGTTCGCCGCTTCGGTCGACAGCCGCTGGTGCAGGGCCCGGTCCTCGAGGAGACGGCGCAGAGCGTTCGTGAGGTCTGTGGTGTCCCGGGGATCGATGAGGAGCGCGCCCCCGGATCGGGTGCATTCCAGCATGCTGCCAAAGTTGGAGGTAATCACCGGGGTACCGCTGGCGAGAGATTCGGCTACCGGCAAGCCGTAACCCTCGTGCAGCGATGGAACGGGATGACAGCTTCATCGTGTGCCGCCGCTGTCATCGGTAACGGAATTGCTATTATGTCCAGGCCTGCCCGGCCCGTCCCGGAGAGCATCCGTTTCCACCCGCGGGAATTCGGTTGCCGCCGAGTGCGAGATGGTAGCGATGCGGTCGACGTTGGCGGCAGCCGCCAAATAACCGGCGAAGCCGCCCGACACTCGTCGAACCGGCCGCCTGTGGCCGTCGTCACCAACCGGGTCGGACGGAGTCGATTCCGGAGCTGCCGATGCGCCCAACTGCCCAGTGGCCGGTGGCCGCTTCCAGCTTTCTAACCATCTTCGCCAGGTCGTCTCCCCAACCGCTGCCTCCTATGAACAGCAACTCGAACTCAAGCCCTTTCCGCCAGAGCCGTTCGGCCGCGTCGATACGGCGAGCTGGTTCTTCCTCGGCTCAAAGCTGCCGACCGAGACGATCAACGGCGGTCCTTCGCGGCGTGCGACGGTGTCATCGGACCCGATTGGTCGGGTTGTCGGGTCCGAACGATTGAGCCGGTAACGGGCAGGCCACGATGTCAGACCCCGAAGGCCCTGGGACGGCAGGGTGTCGACAAAACCCTGAAACTCGGCAGCTGCCGACCGACTGATTCCTGCCACCCGACGTGAGTGCTTGATCGCAGTGAGGTAGCGGGTTAACCGGGCCGGCTCCCAGGCCGGCACCAAGTCTACGCTGACTGACGGGGATGCAGTCGTAGCCGATGGCGACAAGCGAGTTTCCGGAGTGCTCGGCGAGCGCTGCGAGTCGCTCGACGCCGCAATCGCCGGGCACTCCGTCAGGACCACGACGGTATCCCACGGGATCACGACTCTCCGTTTCGTCAACCCTCGTCCTCTTTTCCCCCGGCCCACCCCCAGCCACGATTCGCTTGGTTTCGACGCTGCGTGACCGTCGTAGGATGCCGAACGACTTGGACCATGCCACCGAAGGACGTGGTGGTCCTTGGTCCAGTTGAGCACGGTATTGCGGACGACCTGCTGGATTCCTGTGTGAAGATCGTTGCGAGCCGGTGTGGTCAACGTCGTCGACGATGCGGTCCATGATCAGTTCGATCGAGCATGTGGCCAGATTCAGGGTCGTCGGTACGGGCGGCGCGATCGAGTAGCCAGAAGAAGACTTCGGCCATGTCCTCGGTCGAGAACCGTCGAATGCCGTCGAGCACTTCTTCGTCTGCCGTCGGAAACGTCGCCGCTACCGCCGAATACAGAAGCCACACGGGCGACGGCGTTAGGTCTTGCCAGATCGCCTCGATGAGGAGGATAGAAGGGAGCTGGCGCTGGATCCCGGGTCCCCGCCCGTCAGGGGGTGGCCCACCGAGCAGGACCAGGCATACGCTGGGCAGACGAGGGGTCAGGCGCCGGCCATGGCGACGATGGGTTGGTTGAGGTGGATGTTGCCGGTGGAGCCGTAGAAGTGGGCGTCGCCGAAGGTGAAGATGCCGCCGTCGGAGGCGACGAGCCAGTAGCCGTGGCCGTCGGGGGTGGGGGCCATGGCGACGATGGGTTGGTTGAGGTGGATGTTGCCGGTGGAGCCGTAGAAGTGGGCGTCGCCGAAGGTGAAGATGCCGCCGTCGGAGGCGACGAGCCAGTAGCCGTGGCCGTCGGGGGTGGGGGCCATGGCGACGATGGGTTGGTTGAGGTGGATGTTGCCGGTGGAGCCGTAGAAGTGGGCGTCGCCGAAGGTGAAGATGCCGCCGTCGGAGGCGACGAGCCAGTAGCCGTGGCCGTCGGGGGTGGGGGCCATGGCGACGATGGGTTGGTTGAGGTGGATGTTGCCGGTGGAGCCGTAGAAGTGGGCGTCGCCGAAGGTGAAGATGCCGCCGTCGGAGGCGACCAGCCAGTAGCCGTGGCCGTCGGGGGTGGGGGCCATGGCGACGATGGGTTGGTTGAGGTGGACGTTGCCGGTGGAGCCGTAGAAGTGGGCGTCGCCGAAGGTGAAGATGCCGCCGTCGGAGGCGACGAGCCAGTAGCCCCCCCGGTTAGCGGTCCCGGCCATGCCGACGATCGGCTTGTTGAGTACGACATTGCCCGTCGATCCGCAATAGGGAAGGTTCCCGAAGGTGAAGATGCCACCGTCCGAGGCTGCCAGCCAGTAACCCTTGGGCGTAGTCGACGGAGCCTTGCATGGAACCGCGATGACCGGCGGGGGCGTGCCTGCGTCACCGGTCAGCTGGGGATCGTGGTGGAACATCGGCCAGGCCCCGGTCTCATTGACCACGTTGCCATGTGAGCCGGCCACCTCGAAGTGGTAGACGACCCCCTGGTTGGCCGCGTTGTAGCCGGCGACGGTGATCCCGACGCGAGCCGTTCGCAGTCGTCGGTGACCAGGGCCGAGTTCTGCAGGCCGAAGGTGCCGTGGCCTGCGGTGGCGAGCACCGAGCCGGTGCGCCCGTCGAGGATTTCGAGGCCACCGGTGGTCGCAACGATGAGATCCTGGTAGCCGGATCCGAGATTGACGGTAACGATTCCTCCGATGACGGCGCCGAGGGCGGGAACGTGCCAGATCGGACGTCCGGTGGCGCCGTTCAAGAGCCACACCGACCCCGCTGCGCCGTTCCACGTGCCTTCGGCTACCTGGAGCTGTCCGTTGCCGAGGGCGTCGGCCAGGGCCGGGCTCGAGTTGGTCCACCCGTCAAGGGTCGTGGCCCAGACCAGCCCACAGTGGGAGTTCAGGCCCAACAACTGATCCGTATTGGACGCCCCGGGCCAGAAGTGGCCGGTTCCCACGGCGATACCGACTGCGCGGCCCGGACAGGAACTCGCCGACGGCGGGTGACGACTGCACGACCTGGTTGGTGTTGTGTTCGCATACGAGTCCGCCGGTCTGGCTCAGTACTCGCACATGGCCCCCGTTTTGGTACTGGACACCCTCGGCCAGCCCTGCGGTCGAGTCCCCGCCCTCGATGATCTCCGTCTGGCCGTTGCCGTAGAGGTCAGCCAAAGCCGGGGTGCTGAAGTTGGAGTCGGCCTCGAACCAGGGGAAACCCGGCAAGACCGCGCCCGTCGATGCCCTCAGCTCGTCTTCGAGTCTGCCCCATGGAACCCGACACCACCGCGGTTCCGCCCTGTAGATTCCCCACCGCCAGCGAGGACTGCACGCCGGCGAACGAGCTCGAACCGGGAGCGGCCGGTACGTCCCGGAACCAGCGCTCCCTGCCGTTAGCGGCCAGTGACTCATAACCTCCGTCGTTTGGCCTGCTCGAGTTGCCGACTCCGACGAACACAGTCGAGCCGGAGGAAGACGGGGTCGAGTCAACGGGAACCCCACCCGTGCTCGCCGGCCACCCGGCCACCTCGGACCCGTTGCTGAGATGGAGGGCATAAATGTGACCCGCTCGGTCGCCGACCACAGCTGAGGGTCCGTGACCGTCGAGCGTGACCACGCTGGGTGAGGAGAGGGCCACCGGGCTTCCCTTGTCGGGCAGAGTTGCCGACCAGACCTGCCTGAGCGATCACCGCTTGGGCACTCTCAGTAGTCGCTGCCAGCGCCGCCGGCCACCGAGAACAGGGAGCGCCAGCGATGCAACCAGAGCCGATGCGCGCCGAGCGCCGGCAAGCCTGCAGGGATGTGCGGCTCACGACACCTGCATCTCGGTCGACTGGTACCTTCCCTTGAGTGAGACCTGCGATCGAGGGAGTGTCGGCAACCCGGCTCCGGGCAGCCGAAGAGCGGCTGTCCTCGCTCGGCGCCAGGTTACTTGGATCGTGTTCGAGCCGCGGCCGAGCGGCTGCAGGTACGTGATCTCGATGGGTCTGATGCCGGTGCGGCGGTGGAAGCGGTGCGGGAGTTGGCTGTCATCGATCTCGATGTCCCGACCGCATCCCGCATTCCGGCGGCTCGTGCCGTGAAGCGGACGGTCAAGAGATCGGTCGCCTGGTACCTCGACTACTTCGGGCGCCAGGTGTCGGCATTCGGCCAATCAGTAGCCAACCTCGGTCTCGTACTGCTCGATCGCACTGAGCGAGTCGAGGCGACGAGCGCTGACCTGCAGGTCCGAAATGGACGATCTGATCCGACGGGTGGAGCGACTCGAAGACGAGCCTCCCCCAGTCGTGAGGATTGATCAGCTCGTCCCGAGCTTCGTCAGACACGACGCCATCAGCAACCACGTCCTGCAGTTCCGGCAGGTCCTGCGGGACGCCGGGTTCGACTCTGAGGTATATGTGGGGTCTATCGATCACCGTCTGGCGGGTCAGGCGCGCCTTTATTCGGAGTGCTCGCCGGCGCCGGACCGAGGCCGCGTGCTTCTCTACCACGTGTCGACCGATTCACCCATGGCCGCGTGGCTCGGTTCAGTGGCTAAAGCGGGCCAGCTGTTGGCTTCCGACTACCACAACATCACCCCTTCCCGGTTCTTCGCCCGGTGGGAGCCGCCGGCGGCCCGCAGCATGGAGCTGGCCCGCAGGGAGCTGGCCTTGCTCGCGCCCGGTGACGTCGCTTGGCTTGGCTGACTCCCAGTTCAACGAAGCGGAGCTAATCGATCTCGGATACGGCGCCACTGCCGTGTGCCCCATTCTGCTCGATCTGGAGGAGTACCACCGGACACCTGACCGGCGGACAGTGGCGTCGATCGGCCGGCGCCAAGCAGGCGGCGGCCGGAGGTGGTTGTTCGTCGGCCGTATCGCTCCGAACAAGTGCCAACACGACATCGTGGCAGCCTTCGCGGTGTACCGGCGGCTGTTCGACCCCAAGGCCCGCCTGACCTTCGTCGGTGGGGCTACCTCACCGCGGTACCGCCGCGCCCTCGAGTTGATGGCCAGAGAGCTCGAGCTGGGCGAGAGCCTCGAAGTATTCGAGTCGCTCGAGTTTTCCCAACTTCTGGCCTACTTCGCGGCCGCCGACGTGTTCGTCTGCCTCTCAGAGCACGAAGGGTTCTGTGTGCCGATCGTCGAAGCCATGGAGCTCGGTGTTCCTGTGGTCGCTTACTCGCGCGGCTGCGGTGACCGAGACGGTCGCCGACGCGGGGGTGCTGCTCGATGACAAAGACCCCCTGATCGTCGCCTGCGCGGTGGATGGGCTGTTGAGCGACGAATCTGCTCGACGGGCGATCGTGAAGTCCGGAAAGGAGCGGGCGGCGGGCTTCGCGCTCCCGTCAACCTCCAAGCACTTCCTGGGGACCCTCACCGCTTGGCTGGACGGGCGTGCCCCGTCACCCGGTTTGCACCCTCATTAGGCTCTTCCCGGTGCGCGTCCTGGTGGTCCTGCCCACTTACAACGAGGTAGAGACAGTGGAGGAGGTCCTCCGCCGCACCCGCCATGCCCTGCCGGCCGCCGAGGTCCTGGTCGTCGACGACGGCAGCCCCGACGGCACCGCCGACCTGGCCGAGAAGATCGGTCACGAGCTCGGAGGGATGCAGCGTCCTGCGCCGGGACCGCCGGCTTGGCCTCGGCGACGCCTACCGGGCCGGGTTCACCTGGGGTTTGGCCCGGGGAGCCGAAGCGCTGGTGGAGATGGACGCCGACCTGTCCCACGACCCGGCCGCCCTTTCCTCCCTTCTTCGACCCCTCGACCACCATGATCTCGTCATCGGATCCCGATACATTCCGGGCGGGTCGGTGCCGGCGTGGAGCTTCCACCGAAAGCTCCTGTCGCGTGCGGGCAATTGGTACTCCCGGCTCATGCTCGGTCTGGACGTCGCCGACCTGACCTCGGGCTACCGTGCCTACCGGGCCGACCTCCTCCGGCGCATCGACCTCGATGCCGTCAGGGCGGACGGCTACGGCTTCCAGATCGAGATGGCCTATCGGGTCGCCCGGGCCGGGGGCGCGGTCACGGAAGTGCCGATCCGGTTCGTGGACCGTGAGCTCGGCGAGTCCAAGATGTCGGGACGAATCATCGTGGAGGCCCTGCTCCTGGTGACGCGCTGGGGGGCTCTCCGGGCCTGGTCACGGGTGAGACGGGCGACCCGCATCGACCGAGGTGAGAGCGAGGGACTTTCTTGAGGAGCCGATTCGCCAGCTTCCTGCGCGGCCTGAGGCGGCGCATGCTCACTCCGGTGCTGGCCCGGCTAGACGAGCGCATGGATCCGGTGGACGAGCGGCTGGAGCGGCTGGCCCGTCGCCTGGACGAGATCGAAGTCATGCTGGAAACGACGGCCGCCCGGGCCTCGACGCTGACCGAGGAGTCGCTCGGCATGGTGGAGTCAGAGCTGCGTCTTTCGAGGCGCCTGGACGAGATCGAGCGCCTCCTCGGGGCGCCGTCGCCCGATTCTTGACCGTACCGACGCTGGCCGCCGTCGACATCAGGGCCCTCCAGGTTGACGGCTACGCCGACCGGGGCATCGGCCGCTACGTCGCCTCGTACATCCTGGCTCTGGCCCGAGCCGGGCGGGTTGGCTCGGCCCTCCTCGCACCGGAACTTCCGCCGGCCTCGGGCCTGCCGGGGGAGCTCGTGACCGCCGGGCTCGTGAGGTGGGACAGCCGGAGCGAGCTTCGCCGCCTCATAGCCGGTGACCGCCCGATCGTGTACCACGTGACTGCCCCGTTCCTGGACACCGGTCCCAGGGACTCCGCCGCCCTGGCCGTCGGGGCTCACTGGGCCGAGAGCGGCGTGCCCCGGGCGGTCACCCTCTACGACCTCATCCCCCTCCGCGCTCCCCGCCACTACCTTCCCTCGGAGGCCCACGAAGCCCGGTACCGCTCGCGGGCGCGCTGGGTAGGGTCGGCCGACCTCATCCTCACCGATTCCGAGCACACCCGCGGGGAGGCGATCGACCTGCTCGGATGCCCGCCTGATCGGGTAGTGACGGTCGGGGCGGGAGTCTCGCCGTTCTTCTGCCCGCCCGACGGCACCGACCGGGAGCTCTGGGATCACCACCTGGGGTCGCTCGCGGGCCGGCCCTATGCGTTCACGGTGAGCGGGAGCGACGTCCGGAAGGGCACGGAAAGGCTGATCGCGGCCATGGGGCTCCTGGCGGCCGAGGGGTGGGACCTGCACCTGGTGGTGGCCGGCCACCTGACCGACCACTGGCGGAGCCGGCTGCGCCAGGCGGCCCGGGCCGCCGCCGTGTCGGACCGCCTGATCATGACCGGAGCCATCAGTGACGAGCTCCTTCGCGCCTGCTACCGACGGGCGAGCGTGACCGTCATGCCATCGCTCTCGGAGGGGGCCGGCCTTCCCGTTCTCGAGTCGGCCGCCTGCGGCACACCTGCCCTGGCATCGCGGACCACCTCGCTGGCGGAGGTGGCCGCCACCCCCGCCGCCGGGTTCGACCCGGCCGACACCGCGAGTGTCGCCGAGACGATCGCCGCCCTTCTCGCCGACAGCCAGAGGCGTTCGTCTGTGCTGTGCGCCCAGCAGGCCCTTGCCGCGTCGTGGACGTGGGAAGCGGTGGCGGCCCGCAGCGCGTCCGCGTTCGATCGGCTGGCGGCCCGGCAGACTGCGGTGAGGCGGAGGGAGCTGCCGCGCCGGATGGCGCTGGCCGGCCCGCTCTCGCCGGCAGGAGGGGGGATCGGGGTCTACGGCTCCCGGCTCCTGGCCAGCATGCCGGCCAACGTGCTGGTTGACGCGGTTACGCCCGGCCGCGGCGTGCCCGACCTCCCACCCGGGGTTCGGCACGTGACGCAACCCGCGGTGGGCACCGACTTCCGACCCGCGTCGTATGACGCCATGGTCTACGTCCTCGGCAACTCTGATGGCCACCTCCCGACGGTCGCCCTGGCTCTGCGCCACCCCGGTTGGCTGTGGCTGCACGAGGTGCGGCTTCCGGCGGTGGCGACGACCGCCCTTTCGGGGCTGGGAGATCGCGAGTTCGACGCCCGGCTGGCCCGCCTCCTGCAGCGGGCCTACCCGGGTCGGGCGCCACTCGGAGCGGCCCGCCGGGCCGGACGGTCGAACCTCGATCTGATCGAGGCGGGTGTGGGCCTGGTTGCGCCTCTCGCCGAGCGGTGTCGGGGCCTGCTCGTCAACTCTGAAGCGGCCCGGAGGCTCCTGGAGCTCGACCTGCCACCTCTGGCTCACCACCCGCCGATCGTCGTGCTCCCGCCCGCCTGCCCCCCCGTGGGGGCGGCGCGGCCGGCCGCCGGCGACGGGCTGGTCGTCGCGCTAGGAGTGGTGTCGATGTCGAAGCGCCCGGACCTGCTCGTGGACGCGGCAGCGGAATCGGGGTGCCGGCTGGCGTTCGTGGGGCCGTGCCTGCCCATCCTGGCCCAGGTGATAGCCGATCGGGCTCGCTACAGAGGCAACGCGGACAAGGTGCACGTCGTCGGCTCGGTCGACGACGACAGCTGGCAGACCTGGATGAGCCGGGCGGCGATGGCGGTACAGCTACGGGAGGCCGCCGGCGGTGAGACATCGGCGGCCGTGCTGGAAGCCCTGGCGGCCGGGCTGCCGGTCGTCACGAATATCCCGTCGGCCCTCGAGTACCCGGCGGGGACGGTTTCGGCTCTGACCTCTCCCGACCCGGCCGAGGTGTCGCGACGCATCAGCTATCTGCTCGGCTCTCCCGAGGAACGGCTGGCCCTGAGCCGGGCCGGCCAGGCCTTCGCCGGGGACCATCAGTTCAGCGACCTGGCCCGCACCCTGCTGTCGGCGGTCATGGACTGACCGGCTGGTCCCGACCCGCTACCTTCTGTCGCGAGATGCCCAGCCCCAATGGCGACGCTTCGTCGGGTGACGCAGACCTGGACGCCCTGATAGGCCGGCTCGAACAAGAGGCGGCCCGGCGGCGGGCCGAACCGTCGTTTCCGGTGGACGACGAAGCCCGGCTGTCGATCGAGATGGACCGGCAAGCTCCCGACGCCCCCGGCTCGAGGTTGGATCGGCTGGCCGACTCGGCGATCCGCCACGTCCGGTCCGACGACGGTGCTCCAGGGTCCGTATCCGGTGGTGGGGGCCGGGGCGAGCCGGGAAGTCGGGGCGGGTCGGGAAGTCGGGGCGGGTCGGGGGGTCGGGGCGAGTTGGCCGGCTTGGTCGGGCGGGCCAGCCGGATGCTGGCGGCCGGCGACCCGAGCCGGCTGGCCGAGCGGCTCGATCTTCTGGCGTCGATCGTCTCCGGGGGCCTGCGGACGGCGTCGCTACAGCTGGCGGAGCTCGACCGGCGGCTGGGCCGAATCGAGGCCAGCGGCGGGGGGCCCGGAGCGGCTCCCTCCAAGGCCCCGGCCCCGGCCCCTGCCATCATCCCGGAACTCGGCGTCTGGACGGAGCGGGTTGCGGCCGAGCTCGGGACCGGCCCCGGCCGGGTGCTCTGTTATGGGGTGAACTGCCATCAGTGGGTCACGGCACTGCGCGCCGGGTCGGTGGACGCATACGACATCGAGGCACCGGACCCTCTCGTACCGGTCACCTCAGAGGACGGCGGAGACGAGGGTGAGCTGGCTACTCATCTGGAGGCGGTCCCGGATAACTCGCTGACGGCGGTGGTGCTGGCCGGAATGGAAGTCAGCGCGGACCCCCCGGCGTTTCGCCGTCTGGTCGCCCGGCTGGCCGGAGCGGCCCGTGCGGTCATCGTCGTTTCCGAGGCGCCGTGGTGGTGGAGCAAACGTCTGGGCACCGAGACGGCCGACCTCGCTCCTCGCCGGCCCCCAACCCCCGAGACCTGGCTCCAAGCCCTCACCGGAGCCGGTTTCACTGCGACTGCCGTCTACAGCCCGGACGGTCGCACGTTCTGCGCGGTAGGGCACAGGTGAAGCTCGGACTGGTCGTCCCCCGTTACGGCAGGGAGGTGATCGGCGGGACCGAGCACTGGCTGCGGGCCCTCCTCGAGCATCTGGTTGCCCGCAAGGGATGGGAGGCCGAGGTCTTCACCACCTGTGCCCAGTCCGCAGAGACATGGGATGACTATTACCCGCCCGGGGACTACGAGATAGACGGGGTGAGAGTGCACCGACACCAGTCCCGATCAGGCCGGGACGCCCGTTATCTGCACACCTACGCCGGTCTCAAGGCCGATCCGGGCGGTGTTTCCGAGCGGGAGGCGAGAAGGTTCGTCGAGCTGGTCGGACCGGTCTGCCCGGACGCGATCGCGGAGGCGGAGGCCTCGGATTGCGACCTGGTGGCGGTCACGCCCTACCTGTACTGGACCTCCATCGACGCGGTGCAGTCGCTCGGTCGGCGGGTGGTCTTTCACGGGGCGGCTCACGACGAGGCGGAGTTCCACCTGCCGATAATGCGGCGGGTCTTCGAGGCGGTCGGCGGCTTTTCGTACAACTCGTTCGCGGAGCGGGCTCTGGTCGAGCGGACCTTCCGGGTGGCCCACCTGCCCTCGTCCGTCATCGGCAACGCCGTGGTCCACGGACACGGGGACCCTGCCGCCGCCCGGGAGGCCCTCGGCCTCCAGGCGGACGAGCCCTTCGTCCTGTGCCTGGGCAAGGTCGAGCGATCCAAGGGCACCCATCTGCTGGTCGACCTATGGCAGCTGTACCGCCGGCGGCGGCCGGACGCCCCCCGACTGGTTCTCATCGGCCCGATCCACGAAGACGTATCGGGCGACGCCGGGGTACTGGTTGCGGGCGGACAACCGGAGGAGACGAAATGGGGGGCCCTGGCGGCCAGCAGCTTTCTCGTGAGCCCGTCGGCGTGGGAGTCGTTCGGCCTGGTCGTGGTGGAGGCCTGGCTGGCCGGCAAACCGGTCCTGGTAAACCGGCGATGCGAGCCGACCGTCGAGCACTGCCGGCGAAGCGGCGGCGGGCTCTGGTTCGGTGACTACGGTGACTTCGAAGCGGCGGTCGACCTCTTGCTGGCGGACGGCGGGGTACGCGACCATCTGGCCGACAGAGGAGCGGGGTACGCCCGGCGCCGGTTCGCCTGGCCGGCCATCACCGACCGGTACGGCGACCTGTGCGAGCGCATCCTGACGACATTTCCGTCCCGACGGGGGAAGCTGGGTTCGCCGGCGTGACCGGCGGTCGGCTCGGAGGTGGGACCGGCGGCGGGGCCGGGGGCTGGCTCGGCGGCGGGGCCGGCGGTCGGCTCGGAGGTGGGGCCAGGGGCTTGCTCGGCCGGGCCGCGACCCGCCTGCGCCGGTCCCTCGGTTACGACGACCTGGCGGCCAAGCTCGACGCCATTGAGCAGCGGTTGGCCGGGCTGGAAGGCCCCAGGTATCCGAGCGGGCCGCTGTACCTCGGCGATCACCTGGCCCTGGTCGCCACCAGGTGGGGCGCCAAGATGGCAGTCGACACCCGGGACTCGCTGCTGGCACCGTGGCTTCTGCTCGACGGGCTGTGGGAATCCCATGTCACCGCCTGGATGCACGAGACCCTCCGTGACGGACACGTGTTCGTGGACGTCGGAGCCAACGTGGGGTACTTCACCCTGCTCGGCGGCCGGCTGGTCGGGGCGAGCGGGCGGGTGGTCTCGGTGGAGGCCCACCCCGGACTCGTGGATATCCTCCGGCGGAACGTCGCCATGAACGGCCTTCACGGGCGGACCCGGGTCTGGCATCGCGCCGCATGGTCGGAGGCCACGACCCTGGACTTCCACGAGCGGGTGCATTTCTCGGCCAACTCGAGCATCGGGAGATCCGAGAGCGGCGGTCTGGCCGACCTGGCCGACAGCGAGACCGTGGTGCGGGTCGAAGCGGCCCGGCTCGACGACCTGGTTCAGGACCTGCCACGGGTAGATGTGGTCAAGGTGGACGTGGAAGGTTCGGAAGTCCAGGCATTCACCGGAATGGAGCAGACGCTGCGGGCCAACCCCGCTGCGGTGGTCCTCTTCGAGTGGTCTCCCGCTCAGATCCTGCAGGTAGGTCGATCTCCCTCGGAGCTACTCGATCTGCTTGGAGGCCACGGGCTGCGGTTGCGGTTGCTCGAGGACAACTTGGCTCCGATCGACCGCAGCCGGTTACTCGATCTTCCCTACGGAAACGTCGTGGCCGCACGCTGAACGGCGGGCCGGCCTCGATCAGGCTACGGGGTGCGAAGGACCGTCCGGACACGCTGCTCGGCCCGGGCCAGTGCCGTCCTCAGGCCGGCGTAGTGCCGGCCTAGAAGCCTCCTGGCGACAGCGGCGGTCATCTGCCGGCTGCGATCCAGAGGACCGGTCTCCGAGGGCCCGAGGGGGGTCACCCTGGCGTCCGAACGGGGGCTCGCCGGTTGGTCCACCACCCGGTGCGTGACGACGTCCGCGGCGGCGGCCAGAGCGGCGTCGGCGCGGGAGGAAAGGCCGGCGGAGCCCACTCTTACCAGGGTCACGTGATCGAATGCCTTCAAGGCCCGGGCCAGGCCGAGGACGGTGATCCACTGAAGGACCCCGGGACCCGCCGGCACGGGAAAGCCCGGCTCCACCACGAGGGAAATCCGGTTGGACGAGGTGTGCCGCTGGACGTTCTTCAACCGGTGACCGGCAAGGGGTCCGGCGACCGGGACCATGAGGTCGGCCGCGCTCAAACGGGGCGACACGACGGTGACCTGATAGCCGGCGTCCCATCCCCTGCGCACCTCTGCCACGGACGCGTCAGCGGCGGCCAGCGGTACGGGCGGGTAGCTGCCGACCACCAGCAGTCGATCAGCCCGGTTCAAAGGCCGGCGCTCGCGTCTGCGTCACCGGATGCCACTCTGTCCAGGTCGGCCTCCATCCGGTCGAGGACCACCGGCCAGCTGTAGTTTTCGAGCACGTACCGGCGACCCCTCTCGCTCAGGCGAGGCCCGGCTTCCACATCCGAGGTCAGAGAGGCGATGTGGCGGCCGAGCTCCCGGCCGTCGGCGAAGGTGAAGCCGGCGCCGGAACGCTCGCAGTGCCAGGCGACCACCTGGCTCCCGTCTATCGCCAGCACCGGAGTGCCGGCCAGCCAGGCCTCCATGATCGTGCGCGAGAAGCTCTCCATGCGACTGGGTTGCACGTAGGCCAGGGCGGCGGCGAAGGCGTCGTTGCGGGTGTTGTCAGGCAGAAATCCGAGGTCGATCACCCGGCCGGACAGCTCGGCCGGCACCTCGACCTCGCCCACGCCAATGCTCACCAGGTCGACGTCGCTCGCGCCGTGCTGCGTGGCCTCGCCGAATGCCTGGAGCAGCCAGTCCCAGCCCTTGTCCCGCTCGCGCCGGCCGGCATACAACACGAAAGGCCGTCGCAGGCCGTAGCGAGCGCGGAACGCCTCCGGGTCGTACCCGGAAGGAACGGTGATGCCGGCCCCGGTCACGGTGTGCTCAGGGGTCACCGGCCCGAGCGTGTGAGCCAGCTGGTGCTCGGGCTCCGACAGGAACCACACCGAGGTCGGTTGGGCGAGCACCGGTCGCACCACGTCGAGCCGGGCGTAGGTCTCGTCGTGCAGGCACGGCATGACCACGGCTTTGCCAGGCACGGTCGACAAGCAAGCGGTGGTCGTCCAGAACAGATAAGGCGAGAACACCACAGCGTCGTAGGCCGCTCCGTGGCGCAGCAGATGATGAAAGAGGCCGGGAACGGTGAAGCGCCAGCTCACCCAGGTCCACTGGTCGTCGACCGGCGGGACGACTCCCTGTTGAATGGAGCGCTGGGCCCGCAAGCCGCGAAGCGACGAGTGAGAGATGGTCGGGAAGCGGCGAACCGTCACTCCGTCCTCGAGCGTTTCCCCCTCTGGCAGGTCGTTGGCCCAGGTGTAATGGTTGACGGCGCAGGTCGTGAGAACCTCGACGTCCCAACCTCGGCCGGCGAGCCCGGTGGCGATCTCCCTTACCACGGCCTCAGACCCTCCTACGACCTGATCGCCGAAGCGGGGGGGAACGAAGGCGACATGCCCGGGCACGGCGGGGGACCGTAGCAGGGCGCGACTGCGGCGTCCGTCCCGGCCATTAGGGTGATCGGGCTATGGCGCACGACCTCCTGCCCAGGCGCTGCAGGCGGGTTGCGCTTGCCGCGGCGAGCACGTTGACCCTCCTCGGGTTCCTGGTGGCGGCGAGCCCGCCGTCGGCGAGCGCGGCGTCAGGGAGCGGGGCGTCGGCGAGCGGGGCGTCGGCGTCTGTGAACAGCGGGCCGGACCAGACGGTCGTGGCGCAGATGGCGAACGGATCGGTGAGCGCGGCGGGAGTGCTCGGCATGACCCCCGCCGGCAAGCACGTATCGGCGCCGGGTGACCGAGTCGTGATGCAGGTCCCGGAGGGCCAGGTCCCGTCCCTCCTGGCCAACCTCCGTTCTGACCCGGCGGTCAGCAGTGCGTCGGTGGCGCAGCCGGTCCACGCCGCGGCGACACCTGATGACCCCTGCTACGTGTCCGGCTGCCAGGCTTCTGACGACTTCGGTGACACGGGCATCTGGAACCAGGCCTATCTCAAGGCGATCGGGGCTCCTCAGGCGTGGGCGTTTACCCACGGCGCAGGGGTGAAGGTCGCCGTGCTGGACAGCGGCGTGTATGCCGCCCACCCCGATCTGCAAGGCAAGATCGTGGCCCAGCACAACATCTGTATGGTTGATGACCCCCTCTGCGCCGGTTCAGGCGACGGCCTCGGTCACGGCACCCATGTGACGGGCATAGTCGCTGCCGATACCGACAACGGAATCGGCATAGCCAGCCTGGGGTGGGCGGTCAAGGTCGACGAGTACAAGGTTCTCGACTCCACCGGCTCCGGGAACACCGCTGATCTGGCGACCGCGATCTACGATGCCGTCGCCGCCGGAGACCGGGTCATCAACATGTCCTTGGCCAACTTCAGCTGCCAGGCCGACCCGACCAACTGCGGCCCTGATCCGGACGAGCAGGCGGCCGTGGAGTATGCCATCGCTCACAACGTCGTGGTGGTGGCGGCGGCGGGCAACGACGGGTTCAACTCTCCGACCTACCCGGCGTCCTATCCGGGAGTGCTGTCCGTTGCGGCCACCGACAACGCCGGCAACGTCCAATCGTTCTCTCAGTGGGGTTCGGCGGCCAACATCGCCGCCCCCGGGCTCGACATCATCTCCACCTGGAACAGCGCTTCGGAGCTGTACCACGTGGAAGACGGGACGTCGATGGCTGCTCCGCAGGTGTCGGCCGCGGCTGCACTGATGATCGCTCACGACCCGCAGCTGAGCGGGCCGCAAATTGTCGAGTTGCTCGAAGCGACAGCTCGGCCGACCGCCGGCGGGCACAAGATCGCCGGGGGAGTGCTCGACGTGCCGGCCGCGCTGGCAGCCGAGGCCAAGCCCCCGCACCTCTTTGACGGGTATGACATCGTCGGGTCCGACGGAAGCGTCTACTCGTTCGGCCAGGTCGCCGAGTTAGGCGACCTGGCCGGTACGAGGCTGGCCAAGCCGGTGGTTGGTATAACGCTTCGCAGCAATGGGCTCGGCTACTGGCTGTCGGCGTCTGATGGTGGGGTGTTCTCGTTCGGCGACGCCGGGTTTTTTGGGTCGACGGGCGGGGTGCGGTTGGTGAAGCCGGTGGTGGGGATGGCGTCGACGCCGGATGGTAAGGGGTATTGGTTGGTGGCGTCTGATGGTGGGGTGTTCTCGTTTGGCGATGCCCGGTTTTTTGGGTCGACGGGCGGGGTGCGGTTGGTGAAGCCGGTGGTGGGGATGGCGTCGACGCCGGATGGTAAGGGGTATTGGTTGGTGGCGTCTGATGGTGGGGTGTTCTCGTTTGGCGATGCCCGGTTTTTTGGGTCGACGGGCGGGGTGCGGTTGGTGAAGCCGGTGGTGGGGATGGCGTCGACGCCGGATGGTAAGGGGTATTGGTTGGTGGCGTCTGATGGTGGGGTGTTCTCGTTCGGCGATGCCCGGTTTTTTGGGTCGACGGGCGGGGTGCGGTTGGTGAAGCCGGTGGTGGGGATGGCGTCGACGCCGGATGGTAAGGGGTATTGGTTGGTGGCGTCTGATGGTGGGCTGTTCTCGTTCGGCGATGCCAGGTTTCTCGGGTCCGACGGGCGGGGTGCGCATACCGGCGCCGGTGGTCGGCCTGACCTCCTGAGGAGCGGGTGGGGTCGGGAGCGCCTGCGTGCGACCGTCGGGGGCGACCAACTATTAGGTTCGGGGGCGATTGGGTTCCGGGTCGGGCGAGCCGATCAGCCGCGGCGGACGACCGCCTGGCGGTTGCGGATGACTGCTGCAGGGCCCACCGCGGCCTGCTTTCGACCCAGCCCTTCGGCGATCGCCACCCGGCTCCCGGAGGACCTCGGGTTTTCTTCCCTGGGGCCCATCCTCTAACCTGACTGCGGGCGGGGCTCGGAGGACAGGAGGCCCCTCCACGTGCGAAGACTGCTAACCGGACTGAGCGCTGCCATTGTGCTGGCGGTTCTCTTCTCGGCACCGCTGCCTGGTTCACCGGACCCGGTGCCGCCGGCCTCGGCTTCCAGCCTTCCCGCCACGCTCACCCTGGTCGGGCACGGATGGGGCCACGGCCGCGGGATGGGCCAGTACGGCGCCCTCGGCTACGCCCGGGCCCCTTACAACTGGAGCGACAAATCCATCCTGGCCCACTACTACGGCGGCACCGTCCTGGCCCAGACGGCAGTGTCGACCGTCCCGGTGAACATCGTCGAGCTGGATCCGTACACATCGGTGACCTTCTCCGCCCCAGCCGGTGGTCAGCTGCGGGTCAACGGAGTCGCGGTTCGGAGCCCTGACACGGTCAGATGGGGGACGAGGAACGCGACCGTCACGGCCACAGCCAGCGCCACTTCCACCACGCCCGTCGATGTCATAGCCAGCGAGCCGGCGAGTGCCTCGCCGCCTCTGAGCTGGGCCGGCCGGCAGCGCCGGTTCGCCGGGTCGATCGTCCTCCAGGCGTCCACCGGGAACGCGATCAACGCGGTGCCCATACTGCAGTACGTCGAGGGGGTCGTGCCGCGGGAGTCGCCGGCCAGCTGGCCGGCGGCCGCCCTCGAGGCCCAAGCGGTCGCCGCCCGCTCGTACGCCATCGCCTACCTGTCGAGCCACGCGGCTGTCTGCGACACCACTTCTTGCCAGGTGTACGGCGGCGACCCGACCCAGTACGGCCCGGAAACGGAGACCTTTTACCAGCAGAGCAACGCCGCCGTCGTGGCGACCGGCCGGCAGGTTCTCGAATGCGGGAGCGACACGGCATGCGGTAGCCGCACCAAGGTCGCGCTGGCCGAGTTCTCGTCCTCCACGGGCGGATACACCGCCGGCGGGGCCTTTCCGGCGGTCGTGGACGCCGGCGACGCCACCCCCTCGAACCCCAACCACGACTGGACCACGAGGGTGGAGACGAGCTCAGTCCAAATCGCTTTCCCCTCCGTCGGTGTGCTGCAATCGATCGCGGTCACCGGCCGAAACGGCCTCGGCGACCTCGGTGGGCGGGTAACCCAGATGGTCCTCGCCGGCACCCGCGGGCGGGTCGCTATCTCGGGAACCGAGTTCGCCGGCGCCCTGGGGCTCAAGTCGGATTGGTTCGCCATCACCAATCTCAGCGTTCCGGCCGGCAGCGACGGGGGCTACCTGATCGTGGCGTCGAACGGAACGGTGTACCCGTTTGGTTCCGCCCGGTCGTTCGGGTCCATGGCCGGTCACCCCCTCAATGCTCCGGTCCTGGCTCTGGCCCCGACGCCCGACGCCGGCGGCTACTGGCTGATCGCGTCCGATGGCGGGATCTTCAGCTTTGGCGACGCCCGGTTCTACGGGTCGACAGGAGCCATCCGGCTGAACCGGCCAGTCGTGGGCATGGTACCCACGGCCGATGGGAAGGGGTACTGGCTGGTGGCTTCCGACGGTGGGATCTTCACCTTTGGCGACGCCCGCTTCTACGGGTCGACCGGGCATGTACGGCTGGCCCGGCCCATCGTCGGCATGGCCCGCACCCCCGATGGGAAGGGGTACTGGCTGGTGGCTTCCGACGGTGGGATCTTCACCTTTGGCGACGCCCGGTTCTACGGGTCGACCGGGCGTGTACGGCTGGCCCAGCCCATCGTCGCCATGGTGAGAACCGGCGACGGGAAGGGGTACTGGCTGGTGGGCCGGGATGGTGGGATCTTCACTTTCGGAGACGCCCACTTCGCCGGGTCCCTGCCCGGCACCGGTCAGACCGACACGATCACCGCGGTCACCCCTACGCCGAATGGTCGAGGCTATGTGATGGTCGGGGCCAGTGGTCGGGCCTACGCGTTCGGCAATGCGACCTATCTGGGTGATCCGGCTACCACCATCGCTGGATGGTCGGGGCGGGCCATCGGAATCTCCGTGGCGGGCTGACCGGGGGTGGAAGCGGGACGTCCTGAGGGGGCGGGGCGGGGCGTCCTGAGTGGGGGCGGGGCGGGCGTCCGGCCCAAGCCCCGGCTAGCCTTTGCGGAGCCCTACCAGGTCGGCGTCAACCATGGTGCGCACCAGCTCATCGAACCCCATCTCGGGCTTCCAGCCGAGCTGCTCCCGGGCCTTGGTCGAATCACCGATCAACAGATCGACCTCGGCCGGGCGGAAGAACTGCTGGTCGATCACCACATGGTCCTCCCAGTTGAGCCCGACCTGATCGAACGCGATCCGGCACAGCTCCCGGACGGGGTGGGTGACGCCGGTGGCGATGACATAGTCGCCAGGCTCGTCCTGCTGGAGCATCATCCACATGGCGTTGACGTAGTCGGCCGCGAACCCCCAGTCCCGCTGGGACTCGAGGTTCCCGAGGGAGACGTTCTTCTGGAGGCCGAGCTTGATCGCCGCCGCGCTGAAGGTCACCTTCCGGGTGACGAACTCCAGGCCCCGGCGTGGGCTCTCGTGATTGAACAGGATGCCAGAACTGGCGTGTAGGCGATAGCTCTCCCGATAGTTGACGGTGATCCAATGGCCGTACAACTTGGCCACTCCATACGGGCTGCGGGGATAGAACGGAGTGTTCTCGGCCTGTGGCACCTCGACCACCTTGCCGAACATCTCGCTGGAGCTGGCCTGGTAGAAGCGGATCGACGGGTCGACGAGCAGGATGGCGTCAAGCAGGCGGGTGACGCCGAGAGCCGTGACCTCCCCGGTGAGGACCGGCTGGGCGAACGATGTCTGCACGAAGGACTGGGCCGCCAGGTTGTACACCTCGGCCGGCCGGTGGTCGCGGAGCACCCTGATCATCGACGCCTCGTCGAGAAGGTCCGCGGCGACCAGGGTGAGCCGGTCCATGAGATGGGTGATGCGCTCGAAGGTCACCGTGCTGCTCCGGCGATGCAACCCGATCACGTCGTATCCCTTGTCGAGCAGCAGCTCGGCCAGGTAGGAGCCGTCCTGGCCGGTAATGCCGGTGATGAGCGCGGTTTTAGCCATTTGCCCATTGTGGCGGATCGACCCCGGGCAAGTCGGTCAAGGTGACCGGAGGCCGGTGGGGTGGTGCCGGCTCCGGGTCCGGGGCCGTGAGCCGAGGCGGCGCAAGAGGCGGGCCGGTCTGGGGAAGTCGGCGGAGGCGGGGCGGGCCGGATCGGTCTGGGGACAGTCAGCCGAGGCGGCGCAGGCGGCGGCCGGCCCAGACCGGATGATCGGCCATGGCGAGCATCTCAACATCGCCGGCGCTGTCTCCGTAGGCCCAGATCTCGACCCGATCGGGCGCCAACGCCTCAGCCAGCATGATCGCCTTCTGTTCAGCACGAACGTTCGGTCCGTCCATGCGGCCGGTGAGCCGTCCGTCGCTGTCGACTTCCAGGCGGGTAGCGATGACTTCGTCGAAGCCTTTCAGCTGGCCGAAAGGCTCGAGGTAGAGGGCAAGAGATGCCGACACCAGAATCCGCTTATGTCCCTGACGCTCGTGCCAGGCCATGACCTCGGCCATGGCGGGACGGATCCTGGCCACGAGGGTCCGGGCGAACTCCTCGGCTGCGGTGCGGGCCGCATCCACGGACAACCCGGCCAAAGTCCGGGAGAGCAGCACGGACTTCGCCCCGTCTCGACCTGAGAGCCGATAACTCGACAGCATCGCAGGGAGGGCCATCAGCAGGAGCAGGCCAAACCGACGGCGGCCGAGAAGGTGCGCTAGGAAACGCGGAAAACTGTCGCCTTTGACGAGGGTCCCGTCAAAGTCGAACGCCGCTACCCCGGGCTCGGGATCCATGCCGGTCCTACCTCCGCCTCACCATCGGGCGCTCTCACCGCCTCATGCCGGCGTGGGGTCGGCGAGCCGCGGGAATGTCGCCTCGCCGGGGGTTGCTGAGATCGCGGGCGGACAGGATCGGAGCAGCCACCCCCCACTCGGCGCCGATGTCGGGATCGTCCCATGCCACGCCGAGCTCGTCGTCGGGGTTGTAGTAGCTATCGACCAGGTACGTGATCGTCAGATCGCTGAGCGACGCGAAGCCGTGAGCCACCCCGGGGGGGATGAACACGCCACGGCAGTTGTCCCCGCTGATCTCCAGTGCCTCCGTGACGCCTTCCGTCGAAGAGCTGCAGCGCAGGTCGTGCAGGACCACACGGGCCGTACCCCGCGGGCACGTCCAGTAATCCGCCTGGTGGAGGTGGTAGTGAAGCCCCACGACCGCACCGGCGGCCCGATCGGCGCGGTTGCCCTGCACCATCTCTCTTCCCTGGGGAAACCACGACCGCCGGTACGTCTCGTAGAACCTTCCCCTCCCGTCCGCGTGGGCATCAGGATCGACGATCCATACGCCGGCGATGCGATCCGACTCGACGATGGCCGGCATGGCCGAACAGGGTATCCGGTCGGCCTGGCTGGTCAATGCGACCGGCGGCCGGCGAGAGCGGTGAGGTGGCGAGGAGAGCGATGGAGCGTTCAGGGGAGCGGGGTAGCGGGGTGGGGCAGGGGGTGGGAGATCCCGGCGAGAGCGGGCGCCGCGAAATCTCGCCCGAGCCGAGCCGAGCCGAACCGAGCCGGGCGGCCGAGCGTCGGCTTCTGAGGCAGGGGTTTCGGGCCAGTTGAGATGCGTATGTGACGAATTTCTCGTAGAACTTTTGTGTTCTCGTAGGCATTTCGCACGTTTAACGTGCAATTTGACACCGAGAATCCAAAAAGTCTCCGAGAAATTCCGGCAATTCGGACAGTCAGTCAGAGTGGGGGGACCGGCTGTCGCCAACTGCGGCGTCCGGCGCCTCGGGCTCTCGGCTTGCGCCGCCCTCGAGTGAGCGTTGGCGGCCCGATCCCCTTCGTCGCTCTCGAGTGAGGGACGGCGACCCGATCCGCTGGGCCGCGCCGCCGTTCGCCGTGCCCGCTCCGTCCCACCCGCGCCGCTGCACCCTCGTAGCCGGCCTACTCCGACCCCCTCGGCACGAGACGCCCCGCCGGCAACGCCGGCGCCGGCACCGAATCGCCGTCGAACCCCTGGACCGCGCCGAAGCGCGTCTGCTCCTCCCAATCGCGACGGGCGTCCGCGATCTCCTCACCCGAGCGGGCGACGAAGTTCCACCACATCACGATCTTCTCGCCGAACGGCTCGCCGCCGAGAAGCAGCACGCGGCTCGGCCCCTCCGAGGCGAGGCGGAGCAGGGTGCGGCCCCGCCCGAGGTAAAGCAGAGTCCCGGGGGCGACATCGACCTGCTCCACCCTCACCCGGCCCCACGGGACCAGCAGCGCGTACTCGAAGTCCCTCTCGAGCGGGATTCCGCCCCGCCCGCCCATTCCGCCCCGCCCGCCCATTCCCCCGGCCCGCCCGGTTCTCCCGCCGGCGGACCCGAGCGACACGTCGATGCCCACGATCGGGGAGTGCACCACCGCGGGCGAAGCCATCCCGGCCGCCCTGGCTGACCCAGCCGCCCCGGCCATCTCCCCCAGCAACACCGAAGCCGTCATGCCAGCCTCGGTGAGCACGGGGAGATCGGGGTGAAAATCGAAGGCCGGTTCCACCTGGCGGGCTCGGTCCGGTAAGGCCACCCACAGCTGCACCCCGTGGAGCGCGGACGCGTGATCCGATGGCGACTCCTCAGAGTGGGCGATGCCCGCGCCGGCGGTCATCAGGCCGAGCTGGCCCGGCCGCAGAGTCTGCAGACTCCCGATGCTGTCGCGGTGCAGCACCTCGCCCTCCAGGAGCCAGCTAACGGTCTGAAGCCCGATATGGGGATGGGGGGCCACCTGCATGCCGGGGAGGCCGGCGATGTTGTCGGGTCCGTAGTGGTCGATGAAGCACCAGGCCCCGACCATGCGCCGGCCGAGGTTGGGCAGCAGCCTCCGGACGAGGGTGCCGCCACCAAGGTCCGCCTGCCGGGCCGCCAGGATCTGGGGGGCCGGCTGCTCGTGGTCAGGTGCGGGAGCGCTCGACGTCTCGTCCTCTCATGTCTCGAAGTTTTGTCCGCTTGTGAGTCGGTGACGTAGGCGGCGCCACACGACCGGGCCGAGCCGCGTCGTTTGCGCAGGCATTCGGCGAACCTGTTCAGGCCCTCGACGCGGCCGCCCGAGCTCTGAGGCTACCTGGCTCGAGCTGTCCCGCCTGGCGTGCAGTGCGCAGCGTCCCGGCCCACCAGGCCAGGTCGTCGAGCACGATTTCCAACGCAATCTCAGTGGCCGGGTTGACGGGATTCCCCTCTTCGTCGAACGCAGACCCGAGGAGCGGAATGATCACGCTGTTGCGCAACGGCACCGCCTCGGCCTCGACTGCGATCAGCGCCAGGTGTTCGATGGCGCGTGTCCCGCCGGCGATGCCTCCGCTGTACGAGACCGAGGCCAAAGGCTTGTTGCGCAGGGCGAAGGAGACGAAGACATTGTCGATGGCGTTCTTGAGCACGCCGGGAATGCTGTGGTTGTACTCGGGGGTGATGACGAGGTAGCCGTCGGCTTCGGCGATCTTCTTGTTCCACCGCCGGACGATCGGGTCGGAGTAGGTGGGATCGTTGAAGTCGCCAATCGATCCCATGTGCTCGGCGAACATGGGCAGCTCCCAGTCCCGCAGGTCCACCAGCTCGACGTCGAAGGCCGGGTGCTCGGACGCTCGCCTGCTCACCCATGGCACGACGCTGTCGGCCGCCCGACCCGGGCGGGTGCTGCCGACGATGATCTGCAACTTGAGCAGGGAGGCATCGGTCATGCGAGGGCGCTCCTGTCTCGGATCCGAAGATCCTTACCTAAGGAATGATGAATATAAGCATAGTAACCCAGGTAAAAGTTCGGCAAGTATCTTATGGGGATAAAGTCACGGGCGTGGATGTCGAAGAGCCCTGTGCCGAGCTGGACAGCGGCGCGTGCGGGGTCGGCACCGCCGATCTGCGCACCATGGATGCGGCGGCCCGCAATCGGTTCCTCGTCAGCCAGACTGCCAGGTTTTCCACCGCTTTTCTCCGGTGGGTGGACGCAAGGGGCCGGGACGGTCTTACCTATCCGAGGCTCCGATTGGTCGAGGCCCTGCACTGTGGGGGCCCGGTCATCATGCGGGAGCTGGCCGGCCAGCTCGGCATGACCGCTCGCAACGTGACGGCGGTCGTGGACTCGCTGGAGGAGGCCGGCCTGGCGGCGCGCAAGCCCCATCCCACCGATCGCCGGGCGACCATCGTCGAACTGACCCCGGGAGGAACGGACGCGGCCGAAGCCGCGCTGAGCAACAGCCTCGACGCTATGGCTGTCATCTTCGAAGGTCTGTCTCCGGAGGATCAGGAGCAGTTCCTGGATCTCCTGACGAGGTTGTTCGACGCTATGTGCCAGGCCCCGCCGTCCTGCTGAATCCGACGCGTCCCGGCCGGGCCACCCCCTCGGCCAACCGGTCTGACCGGTCGATATGACCCGGCACCAGGGCCCCGCTGGCCCCGGCCCGGCCGGACTACGGCGGCCCGCCGACCCCGCCGACCACGGAGTGTGGTTAACCGAAACTTCGCCTGATCGCTACGGAAATGGTTCCTGCAGTTCAGAGTAGTGACGCCCGGGCCTGCTGAACTTCCGAGGTCCCTGCACGGCGCGCGCCCCCAGCGGCGCCCGCCCGGTGGAATCGAGAGAAGGAGTCAGGCATGCCCGACGACCCAGAAAGCACTGAGACCTCACTCGCAGATATCGGCCCCCGCTTCACCCGCCGCCGCCTCCTCGGCGGCACCGCCCTGGCCGGCACCGCCGCCCTGGCGAGCACGGCTCTGCCGCTCAGCGTGCAGAAGGCCCTCGCCGCCCCTCTGCCGAGCAGCCGCGGGTCGTTGCGCGACGTCGAGCACGTCGTGCTGCTCATGCAGGAAAACCGGAGCTTCGATCACTACTTCGGGACCTTTCCCGGAGTCCGGGGCTTCGCCGATCCGCGCGCCCTGACTCTGAGCAGCGGGCGCAGCGTGTTCTACCAGCCCGATCCCCCGAGCAACCCGGCCGGCAATCCCGACGGCTACCTGCTGCCCTACCATCTCAACAGTCTCACCACGGCGGCCCAGGCGATCCCGTCTACCAGCCACGCCTGGCTGGTCCAGCACAGCGCGTGGGACGGCGGGGCCATGGACAACTGGCTGCCGGCCCACATCGCGGCCGACGGCCCGAAGGTGGGCCCCTACACCATGGGCTACTACGAGACCGCCGACATTCCGTTCCAGCGGGCCCTGGCCGATGCGTTCACCATCTGCGACAACTATTTCTGCTCCGTCCTGGGTCCCACCCATCCCAACCGCTACATGTGGATGACCGGCACCATCGACCCCGACGGCGAAAACGGCGGTCCCGCGCTCGACAACAACACCACCAACGGCACGTACGCCTGGAGCACCTACGCCGAAAACCTCACCGCAGCCGGGGTGAGCTGGAAGTGCTACCAGGAATCCGACAACTACGGGACCAACGTCCTGGAGTACTTCCACCAGTTCCAGACCGCTCCTACCAGCTCACCGCTGTACCAGAACGCCATGGTCTCCTACCCGGCCGGGAAGTTCGAGTACGACGCCCTCAACGACCAGCTGCCGACCGTCAGCTGGATCTTCCCGACCAGCACCCAGTCGGAGCACCCGGCGTACCTGCCGAACGCCGGTGCGGCCTTCGTCGCCTCCAAGATCGAGGCTGTGGCCGCCAACCCCGACGTGTGGGCCAAGACGGTCTTCCTCCTCGTCTACGACGAAAACGACGGGTTATTCGACCACGTCCCGCCCCCGACCCCGCCGGCCGGGACTCCTGACGAGTTCGTCACGAAATCCTCGCCCGCCGGCACGCCGGGGAGCGGGCTTCCGGTTGGCCCGGGCTTCCGCGTCCCCCTGACCATCATCTCGCCGTGGACAGCCGGAGGCTGGGTGTGCAGCGAGCCGTTCGACCACACGTCGCACCTCCGGTTCCTCGAGAAGGTCACCGGCGTCGAGGCCTCCAACATCAGCAACTTCCGGCGCCGCACCCTCGGTGACCTCACGTCGGCGTTCCGGTTCGGCGATCGCCCGGCCTCCCCGCCGGTCCTGCCCGACACCACCCTGCCGCTGGCCCTGGCCACCTACGAAGTCGGCACCTTCCCGCTCCCGCCGTTCCCCGGAGCGGATCAGACCCCTCCGTTCCAACCGCGGGCCCGCCGGCCCCACGTCCCCCGGTACTAGCGCCGGATCGCGCCCTCAGCCGGGGGTTCCCTGAAGGAAGCCGGTCAGGGCTCGAGCGTCGACCTGACCGGCGACCAGGAACGTATCGTCGGCCCGCCCTTTCACCGTCCGGGCGTGAAGCGACTCGATGCTCACGTCGCGCTCGGCGAACCACCGGCACAGCGCCGAGAGCAGGCCTACCTGGTCGTCGGCCACCACCCCCACCATGGACCGGTCGCCCTCGGCTCCCTGGACTGTCACGTGCGCCCGCCCGGGGCGTATGGCGCCGGCCGGCACCGGGCCGGACCCGGCCGACACCGCGCCCGAGCCGGCCGACACCGGGCCGGACCCGGCGGGCACCGCGCTCGAGCCGGCCGGCACCGCGCCCGAGCCGGCCGACGCCCGGCCGGACCCGGCCGACACCGAGCCCGAGCCAGCCGACTCCGGGCCGAACCCGGCCGCGCCGCCCGCCATGGTCCGCAGGCGGTCCTGCACCTCGCTCCACACTCCATCGTCGAAACCAGCCGCACTGCTGAGCACGAACGAGTGGACGGCGAGGCGGCGACCGGGCCACGTCGCCGCCGTGGCGTGGGCTATGGACAGCTTGCTCGACGCCAGGGCTGAGGCGCTGTCGGCGAGCAGCCCTCTCCGGTCGGTGGCGACGACCGTTAGACGAACCGACCGGGAGCCCTCGATGGGGTGGGCCACCGCCCGGATCTCGCCCCGCCGCAGCTTCGGGTGGCACAAAGCGAGATCGGCGGCCAGGGTGGGAGCGGATTCGCTCATGAGCCAAAGCGGGGGAGCGGATCGGAGCAGCCCTTGCACCGTGCGCGCCGGCAGCTTGGTGCCGCTCAGAAGATCGGCGATCTCACTGGCCCTTCCGGTGGCCCGCCACTGGCGGTGGCGGGCGACCTCTACGTCCACGACCGTCGCCAGCACCTCGGCGAAAGAATCGGGGTCCGCTAGCAGCCAGGCGTGGCGCCCGCTGACTATCCGGCCGTCGGTCCCGAGCGAGTCGCACAAGGCGTAGAAAGCCCGGCGGGGGATGACCTCGTCGCCCTCGCTGTGAAGGACCAGAACCGGTACGCCGAGATCTCGCAGGTCGGCCTGCTCGGAGCGCAGGTCGGCGTCGCGGGCCAGGAGGGCGGCTCGCAGCAGGCCGGTCGGATTTCTCGTGAGATTCCCCATCAGGTCCCGCTGCAGGGCCTGCACCGTTCCCAACGCCTGGGGCACTGGCCACAGCTCCCGCCCGAAGGCGGCGACCCACCCCCAGGGGGATCTCGCTGTCACCCCGCCCACCGCGTTCAGCAGCACGAGGTAGCGCACCTGATGTGGTTTGGAGTGAGCCAGCTTGGTTCCGACCCCGCCGCCGAAGGAGTGCCCGATCACAACCGCGGGCTCGTCGATTCTCACCTCGGCCATGAAATCCGACACCCACTCGGCATAACCCGCCATGTTCATCCGGGCCGCCGGTAGGTCGGCCGTTCCCCCGAAGGAAGGCAGAGCCGGTGCGTAAACCCGGCAACCCTTGCGAACCAGGCGGCGCAGGGCTCGTCTATAGGTACGGCTGCCCGTCGCCCAGCCGTGGAGGAAGACCACAGCCGGCCCGTTGGTGCCTCCGACTCCATACGATGCGGGACGGCCCTCCACCGTGGTCCGGTACCACGTCAGGGAGTCGTCGGGATGCCACCACGCTCCTCGGTCGACGGGGGTGGATGCCTTCATCGCTCGCTGAGAGTAGGAGCGGAGCTCCCCGTCAGGGTTTCCGCCGTGTTAAGGGTGCGGTGGCCAGGGCTGCCCTCACGCCGCTCAGCGACAGGACGCGCACACCCCCAGCACGTCCACCCGGTGGCTGTGAGGGAGGAACCCCTCGGCGTCGGCGAGGACATCGAGGTGGCGGGCTATGGTCCGTTCGAAGGTGGCGGGCGGGGTTATGTCGATGACCTTGCCGCAGGTCGTGCACAACAGGTGGTGGTGGTGCTCGGTGAGGTCTTCGACCAGCTCGAAGCGCCCGAACTCGTCGTTGGCCGCTACCCGCTGCACGACCGACGCGGCCTGGAGGTCGACCAGGTGTCGGTAGGCCGAGCTCCTTGGAAGGTTGGGCAGGCGGTCGGCTATGTCGCCGATGCTCACGGGGTGGCCGGCACTGACGAGAAGCTCGACGATGGCTCGTCGCCCCGCGGTGTAGCGCTGGTCGATGCGCCGCAAACGGCTCTCGACCACGGTGTGCAGATCGTCAGTCATAGACCTCTCCAACGATATAGATCGCGGCGAGAGATTCGTTGGAGCCGCGAGTTCCTCTCGTCTGCTTGCATTGAGACTCAGTCTTAGGATAGGTTCTGATACCGATGGAGGAGATGGAGCACCAGGTCTGGGCCCAGCCGTGCGGCAGGCGGTCCGGGCGCCGGCCGGCGCTCCTAGTGGCGGTGACGGCCCTGTTGGCGCTGGCTACCGTCGGGGCCGGATGCGGGACCAGCGCCGACGCGTCTCCGGGAGCCGGGGTCATCAGCGCCATCGGAGCCGAGAGCCAGTACGCCGACGTTCTCGGCCAAATCGGAGGACAGTTCGTGCATGTCTCCTCGATTCTCGACAATCCCAATACCGATCCCCACACCTTCGAGTCGAGCCCGGATGTGGCGCGGGAGGTGAGCCGGGCTCAACTGATCGTGCAGAACGGACTGGGGTACGACGACTTCATGACCAAGATAGAGTCGGCGGCTCCGAAGCGGGGCCGCAAGGTCATCGTGGTGCAGGACCTTCTCGGTCTGCCGGACAGCACGCCGAACCCCCATATCTGGTACGACCCGAAGACGATGCCGGCGGTAGCCACCGCGCTCGGGGCAGCCCTGGCGGCGATCGAGCCTTCCCATGCCAGCTACTTCCAGGCCAACGTGCAAAAGTTTGACGCCTCGCTCGATCCCTGGTTGAACGCCATCGCGACATTCAAGGCCAAATACGGTGGCACCCCAGTGGCGACCACCGAGCCGGTGGCGGATTACCTCTTGCAGGCCATGGGAGCCGACAACCTGACCCCCTTCGAGTTTCAGGCCGACATCATGAACGGCACCGACCCCACGCCGCAGGACATCTCGCTCGAGGACGGCTTCTTCTCGAAGCACATGGTCAAAGTGTTCTGCTACAACCAGCAGGTGGTGGACAGCCTGACCACCTCGATCAGGTCGAAGGCGGAAAAAAACGGCGTACCGGTGGTAGGGGTCTACGAGACCATGCCCAAGGGTTTCGATTACCAAACTTGGATGCGGGCCGAGGTAATGGCCATTCAGAAGGCGGTCGCGGCCGGCGTTTCCACGGAGCATCTGTGAGCTATCCGGGCTACGGCCCATCCGGCCTCCTGCAGGTAGAGGGAGTCGGCGTTTCGCTGGCCGGCCGCCGGATACTCGACGGCGTGTCGTTTGAGCTGCGGGCGGGAGAGTTCACCGGGCTCATCGGATCCAACGGGGTGGGCAAAACAACGCTCCTGCGCGTCATACTCGGCTTGCAGCGACCAACCGCCGGCCAGGTGCTCTTCGAAGGGCATGGGCTCAGTCGGCGAAACCGGTCGATCGGCTACGTGCCGCAGAAGGTTGTTCTCGATCCTGACCTCCCATTGCGGGCCCGGGACCTCGTGGCCCTCGGATGGGACGGTCATCGGTTCGGGATCAGGCGACGGTCGGCCGAGCGGGCCCAAGCGGTGGAAAAGATGCTCGTCGCGGTCGACGCCGAGAAGTTCGCCGACGCCCGGGTCGGGCGGCTTTCGGGCGGCGAGCAGCAGCGGGTGCTGATCGCCCACGCCCTGGTTGGCGGGCCGGCCCTCCTGCTCCTCGATGAACCGCTTGCCAACCTGGACCTCCGCAGCGTCCAGGAGATTGTGACCCTGCTCGGCCGGATAGCCCACGAGCAGCAGATAGGCGTGCTGCTGTCGGCTCACGAGATGAATCCGCTGCTCCCGGTCATGGACCGGGTGGTATACATCGCCGGCGGACGGGCGGCCAGCGGGACGGCGGACGAGGTCATACAGGCGGATGTCCTGAGCCGCCTCTACGGCCACCCGGTGGACGTGCTGCGCATCAACGGCCGGGTCCTCGTGGTCGCCGGGACCGAAGAAGGCTATGACCTGGGCGCCACCACCGCGTCCGCTGCGTCCACCGGTTTGGGCTGACCGTCATGGCCGACGTGTACCGGTGGGTGTTCGAGCCGGGATTCTTCGCCAGCGAACCGGTGCATGTCGCGATCACTGTCGGCGGCCTGGCTGCCGTCGTGTCAGCTGTGATCGGCGTCTTCACCGTGCTCCGCGGTCAGTCCTTTGCCGGGCATGCCCTCACCGACGTCTCGACCGCGGGTGGCTCCGGCGCCGTGCTGGCCGGCCTCAACCCGGCGGTCGGGTTTGTCGGTTTCGGCGTGGTCGGGTCGGTCGTCATGGATCTGATCGGGGTCGAACGGGTTCGGGGACGCGACCTTGCCACCGGCATCGTGCTGGGCGCGTCGATCGGCCTGGCCGCCCTCTTCTTGTATCTGGACGCGACGACGACGGCCACGACTGGCGCTACGCAATACATACTGTTCGGCTCGATCTTCGCCACCACCTCGTCCACCACGGTGCTCGTGGTTACTTTCAGCGTCATCTCGCTCGGCATCATCGGAGCCGTTTACCGGCCCCTGCTCCTGACCTCGGTCAGCCCAGAGGTGGCGGCAACGAAAGGGGTGCCGGTGCGTCTGGTCGGCTTGTTGTTCATGGTCGCCCTGGCCATTGCTGTCGGGCTCTCGTCGATCGCGATCGGGTCGATACTCTCAACCGCCTTGCTCATCGGGCCTGCGGCCACCGCCCTCCGGCTGACCAGGTCGATAGCAGCCACCATCTCGGTTGCCTGCCTCGTCGGCGTCGCGAGCACGTGGCTCGGGGTGCTCCTCGCCTATGACAGCGCCTATTGGGGCGCGAGCCATGAGGGCCTGCCCGTGAGCTTCTTCATCGTGTCCATCGTGTTCGTCAGCTACTTGGCTTCCTCTGTTTGGGAGGTCAGGGACGGCGGTCGGCGCCGATTGAGTCGGGTCTGAGCGTGTTCGCATCGTTTATGACCAACGCCTGGATCGTCGCCACCATCGTGGCGGTCGTCGCCGGTGTGGTCGGATTTTTCGTGGTCCTTCGCGGTTCGGCGTTCCCGGCCCATGCCATACCGAACGGGGCCTTCGCCGGGGCAGCCGCGGCCAACCTGTTCGGCTTCAACGTCCTGTGGGGCCTGGGGGCGTTCTCTGTGCTGGCCGCACTGGGGATCGGCACCCTCGGACGCCGAGGCCGTCACGACGTGGCGACGGCGCTGGCCCTCGTCGTGATGCTTTCCCTCGGAGCGGTATTTCTGAGCCGGAGCGGCGAGTACGAACCGCAGCTCTATTCGCTTCTGTTCGGCGAGGTTCTCGGAGTGAGCAGCCAGGAGCTGCTTCCCGTGGCTCTGCTGGGCCTCGCCAGCCTGGCTGCGATCGCGGTCATGTACGGGCCCCTCACCCTGTCATCGGTAGCACCCGAAGGGGCCGAAGCGAAAGGGATCCGCAGTCACCACATGGAGATGGCCTTCCTCGTCGTGCTGGCCGTGGCCACCACCATGACCGTGCCGGTCGTCGGAGCCATGCTCATCTTCAGCCTGATGATCGGACCTCCTGCGGCCGCCCGCTGTTTCACCGATCGCCCTCCCATTGCCATCGCCCTATCCGTGGCCATCGCTTTGGTGACCGTCTGGTTGGCCATCGCCATCTCCTACGAGACCAATTGGCCCATCGGGTTCATGGTCGGAACCTTTGCCGCCCTCGACTATGGCGTCGGACGGGCCTGGGCCGGGCGCAGGCGAGGCCCGGTCAGGGCCGGTACGGACCTCGTGGGGGCGATCGGGGGATCGACGCCGTCAGCCTGACGGGTTCTCACTGACCTCGGGAAGCAGCAAGCGGATGGTCGTGTCGAGGCGATCGTGGGCCACGCCCATCGATATTCGCCCGAGCGACCATTCCCGCAGCGCGATGGCGAAGACGGAGTTGACCACGTCGACCACCATTCTGGCGAGCACCGGGTCCATCAGGGCGAGGGCTTGCATATAGGCGTCCGAGGTCGCCCTTTCCATGCGGCGGAGCACTTCACCCGCGTAGGGATCGGTGGACAACACCATCCAGTTCAGCAGTCGCGCCATGTGAGGCTGCCGCTCGAAGGCCAGGAAAGCTCGATGCACCGCTTCCAAGAACCTGTCCGCCGGCGATCCTTGGTGGAAAGGTCGGCTCTTGATGGTGTGCGGCAGGGCGTCGGCCCAGCGAATCAGCACCTCCGCGAACAGTCGCTCCTTCGAGGAGAAGTAGTTGTACAGCGTCCCGAGCGAGACCCCGGCCCGGTCGGAAGCATCTTTCACCTGGATGCGGTCGTATTCCTGGGATTCGAGGAGGGCCAAGCCCGCCACGATCAGACTCTCTCGACGGGCCCGCTGCCTGGGCGTCATCGTCGAGGGGTGCGGGGGCGCGGCCTCCTGCGGGCCCGGCACCCGGCCGAGGGGGGCTCCGGTCGTCGTTTCTCGATCAGCCATGCGGCCCTCCTGTCGGGCGGCCGAGGGTATGTGCATACCCAGGACGAGGCGGTCGAGAACGCCAGGAGCGGTCAGGTACCCGTGGCGACCTCGCCCGCTGATTGACTGATGATTGAGCGCTGGTTCATTGCGGCCCTGTACGGGCCTGGTTCGGGCGCCGGATCGGCGTCACAACGGGAGGGTTTACGCCCCGCCCCGGTAGAGACCGAACGGGGCCCCCTGAGGGTCACGGAGCACGCTGAACCGGCCGCCGCCCGGTATGTCCATGGGGCCGGCGAGCACTTCTGCTCCGAGCTTTCCGGCCTGGTCA
This sequence comes from uncultured Actinomycetota bacterium, assembly GCA_963783945.1. GTDB lineage: Bacteria > Actinomycetota > Acidimicrobiia > Acidimicrobiales > Palsa-688 > CAWAPS01. Next base: position 77,912 of record CAWAPS010000030.1, on the reverse strand, counting down.
GTCGAGGCGTCGACGTCGTCGACGCCAAAGTAAACCAGCCAGTGCGACGGCACCTCTGCGGGTACCTGAGGTGGCATGTCCATCATGCCCGCGACCGACGGCTCGCCGAGATGAAACTCGGTGTAGGTCATCTCGCCTTCGTGAGTCTCCTCTGTCCAACCGAACACCGCAGGGTAGAACTTCTTGGCCGCCGCCGTGTCCCGGGTGTTGAGCTCGACCCAGCAGATGGATCCCGGCTCTCCCAGGAGATCGGCGCCTCGGTGCTCACCCGCCTGCCACGCCGAGAAGATGGCTCCGGTGGAGTCGGCGAACACCGCCATGCGGCCGGCCGTCATCACATCCATCGGCGGGACCACCACCTTGCCGCCGGCTTTCTCCACCTTGGCTGCGGTGTCGGTCACGTCGTCAGTTGACACGTAGACCGCCCACACTGGCGGACCCGGGTTTTGCTGGGGCCCGAAGCCGGCGACCATCTTCCCGGCCTTGGTGAAGAACCCGTATCCGCCGGTCTCCTCGGGGGGGCCGGCGGATAGCGCTTCCCACCCGAATATCTGCCCGTAGAAGCCCTTCGCCGCTTCCACGTCTGTTCCGATGTCTACCCAAGAGGGGGTGCCCGCGGCATGCTCAGCGTGCTCTGACATGACCTTTCCCTTTCCTCCCCGGTGGTGCCCAAGGACCTTGCTGGCGACCATACATCAGCATGTGGGCCGATGACACGGGGGAAAGGTTCCGCCTGCCGTGGTGTTGTAGCCCTCTGGCCGGCGACCGGACCTCTCTCACACGGGCGGGCCGGCCCAGTCGCTATGAGGATCGGATGCCGGGAAAGAGTCCTCCTCCTGGCGGTCCAGGTACGGGTCGTCTTCCGGGCCGGGCCCGCTCTCGCTTCCAGCATTCGACGAATCGGGATCTGGATTCGTGTCGGTTCCTCTGGGGCGCGTCATATTGGCTCCCTTTCGGCGAACTCTGGGCTGTGAGCCCACCCTAACCCGAGGCCGGCGCCTTGCCGTTCCCAGTGGCAGCTGATCCAGGGAACCGGGTCGGGGGATGGATATCCAGCCCTCGCGGAGGGCCGCGCTCCGAAGGCTCGGCGGGACGGGCTCGACCAGCCCGACCGCCGCCGCCCGGGCCGCCAGCCCCGCGATGAGAGCATCCAGGGCGTCATCGCTCGACCGGCATCGGTCGATCTCGGCATCGCCGATCGTCAACCAGCTCGATATCCTCCGCCAAACCGACTCGACCAGCTCGCAGCGGGCGTCCGCGTTCTCGTGGCGTTTGTAGCCCCGCCAGGGAAAGCCCCACCGGCGCAATGTGGCGGCCGGATAGACCTCTACCACCACACCTGAGCCATCCAGCCGAGGTCGCTCGGGAAGACGGGACAGAAGCGCAGCGGCCCGCATGGCGGGTAGGGCGATGCGGTCGGTGGACACCGACAGCGGAGGTGACGTCTCGAAAGTCTTCCAGACCCAAAGGTCGGTCTTACGGAACCGGTACAGCGAGGTGTCGGCGTGGGAGTAGTCGGCGGGCCAGGAACCGTCTTCGGAGTGCTTGGCCACCGCCCGGGCGAACGAGATAGGCCAGCCCAGGGGAACGTCCATTCCTACCTTGTCCACCTCGGTTATCAGCCTGCTGATCGCCCCGTCGGTCACGCCCACGGTCAGGTCCGTGACCGCGGCCCGGCCGTCTGACCAATCGATCACGCACGCCGCGGTGTGGCTCGCCTGGGAGGAGAGATCGATCCCGGCCGTGAGCACAACAGGGACCCTAAGCCCACGCACGCGCCGGTGTCGAAGCTGATCGCCCCCGTCCGTTCCCGAACATATGTTCGAGTAGGCTGCTGTCCATGGACCGGACCGGCGGTGCCACGATCCTCCATGCCGATCTCGATGCCTTCTATGCCTCGGCCGAACAGCTCCTGGACGCCTCGTTGCGGGGCCGGCCGGTGGCCGTCGGTCAGGGCGTGGTTCTCGCTGCCTCCTATGAGGCGCGTCGGCTCGGGGTGCACGCCGGCATGCCCGGATGGAGGGCCGAGAGATTGTGCCCGGGGTTGGTTTTCGTCCGCGGCCACTTCCGCGAGTACCAGCGACTGGGGGACATGGTCATGGGAGTGTTCGAGGACTTCACTCCGCTGGTCGAGCGCATCTCGATCGACGAGGCCTTCCTCGACGTGGCCGGGGCGGTGCATCTCTTCGGGTCCCCGGCGGACATCGCCCGGGCCATTCGCCGGCGGGTGCGCGGCGAGATCGGGCTCAACATCTCAGTGGGCGTGGCGCGGACCAAGCACCTGGCGAAAGTGGCGTCCCAAGTGGCCAAGCCCGACGGGCTGGTCGTTGTCCATCCCGGGCGAGAACGGGAGTTCCTCGATCCGCTGCCGGTGCAGCTGATATGGGGTGTCGGCCCCGCCAACCGGGCGCGCCTGGCGGAGGCCGGTATATCCACGATCGGCGACCTGGCGGCGGCGGGCAGCCCTCATCTCGAGCGGATGTTGGGCCGGGCGACCGGAGCCAAGCTCGTGGCGCTTGCCGGCAACGTCGACCCCAGGCGGGTCGAAACCAGTCGTTCGGCGGGCTCTGTGGGCGCCCAGGCCGCACTCGGGCTCGTCCTCGCCGAGCGGCGGGTCATCCGCGCCACCCTCGGATATCTGGCCGACCGGGTAGCCAGCCGCCTGAGAGCGGCGGGCATAGGCGGCCGGACCGTGACGGCCAGAGTGCGCTTCCGGGGTTTGCGCCACGTGACCCGATCGGTCACTCTGGCCGCTCCCATTGCCTCGACGTTGACTCTGACCGAGGTGGCCGAGCAACTGGTTGGTGCGGCGCTCGCCGACCATATCGAAGAGCGCCATGTCACTCTGCTCGCCGTGGGGGTTTCCCATCTGGTGGCCGAATCACCGGTACAACTGGAGTTGGGCTTTGGCATAGACGACGATGCCACCCGCCCGGGGACACCGTGTGGCGCGGCGCGCTGGAAGACCGACCTGGCGATAGACGCCATCCGCTCCAAATTCGGCCGCCATGTCATCGGTTACTCGACTGGTGGCGCACTCGATGGCCGAGGATCACCGGATGAGTTCAGGGAGTTGGCGGAGCGTCCGCTCGGGTCACCATCCCATGACGGCGTCGTCGATCAGCCCAGAGCCCGCTGATCACGCATGAACTAGCGATCCAGCTCGGAGAACCGGTCAGCCGCCGCTTGGGCTCCCAGTCGCGCCGCTTGGAGTGACCGCTCGGCGTCGTGGCGCGCCTGTTTGGCCTGCTCGGCCCGGACCGTGGCCGCCTCGGCTTCGCGCCGTGCCGCGCCGAGTTCCGCGTTCCAGCCGGCGAACGTGGTCCGACGTGGCGGCTCTTCTTTCCTCTGCTTCTCTGAGCGCGGCATCAGAATCGGCGGCCGCCGTCTCGGCCCGCCGGACTTCCGCTTCGGCCGTTTCCTGCTGGCGGCGCAGTCCTTCGGCCTCGGCCCGCCGGCGGTCGACTTCCGCTTCAGCTTCGCTGGTTGCCTTTGCCCCTGTCCCTTTTCCTGCCCCTGCCCCTGCCGACGCCGGCGCCGGCCCGGCGACCGGTTTGGCCGCCGGAGCGGCTGCCGCCGCCACCGCCTGGTTGATGTCGACGGGTCCCATCCCGGTGTGTTCCAGGGGGCGCACCAGGCGTCGGCTGACCACGGCCCGGGCGGCATCGGGGTCGGCCAGCGCCGCATTCAGGGTTTCTTCCACCTGGCGCCCGGCGGCGTCACTGATCGGATGGCCCCGGGCGGCGACCAGGCTTCGGGCTTCCCGGGCCAGGCCGGAGACGGCGCTCTGGCGTTGGCGGCCCAACCGTCTGAGCTCGTCGGCGCGCAGCTGCGATTGCGCTCTCCGCATTTGCTCACCCAGTTCGAGAAGCCGGGCCAGATCGTCGGATCGCTCCTCGGCCAGGACGTTGACCGCCCAGGCGGCGGGAGAGGGCTTCTTGAGGGCTTTCACCGCAACTGCGCCGGCGCGGTCACCGTCGCGCCGGGCACCAGCGACGCGGGCGTCGCGCGACGCGGTGAACTCCGATGGCGCCAGGGCGTACAACTCGTTCGCGACCGCATCGAAATCCATGGCGCCGTTCTATCTCCTTCACCGGGTGCAATTCGGCCACGCTGTTCGGGTCGATTACATTTGGGTCCGACCCGACTGTCTATTAGGAGCGCCAGTGACCGCAGGTACGTGGAAGTCCGCCAAGGGTTCCGATATCCGTCCCGGGGACCGTATTCGCACACCCGACGGCATGGAGCTGATAGCCACTCGGGTGGAGCAGCCTTTTATGGGGCGCGACAACATGATCGCGTTGATCGAGGACACCCCCGACCGGTGGTTCAAACGGCCGGTGACGGTCGATGCCGAAGTCGAGATTCTCGAAGCGGACTGAGCCCTGCCGCCCGGGAAGTAGACAGCGGCAGCCGGCGGACCGTCACCGCCACCACGGAACCCCGCGGCGCTCGGCGACCGCGGCGATCGGTTCGACCAGGTCGGCTATGTGGTGCTTCAGGTGGTCGAGGTGATGGCGAACCCACAGGAGATACCCCTCTTCGGTATGCACCGGAGCCACGTCACCTCCGACCGAGTTGGCGAGCTCCATCGCCACCGTCGCCGGGGCCCGGCCGAGTTGACCTGCGACCCCGTCGCACCAGCCGGCGAGCTGGACCGCTTCGGCGACCAGGCCGTGCCGGGCTGGGTCGGTCGAGGCCTCCGGTTGCGGCAGCACCGAAAGCGACTGGGCCGTTAGTCGCAGGCGCATCGACCCACCGACCAAGCGCCAGACGTGTTCTTTCGCCACCCGCTTGGTGCCCTGCTCCGCCATCAGGCCCCGCAGCGCTTCGTCCAGGCGAACCGCGGCGTTGGCGGCCGCCACTGCCGCGTCAGGCGGCGCCGGCCTGGTCCCAACCGCCCAGGAGGTGGCCTGGACCAGGTAGAGGCCACCGTCGTGGAAGGCGTCGGCCAGGTCGTCGGCCACTACCGCAGCGGCGCCCCGCGGCCAGAACAGTACGCCTACGACCGCGCTGACGGCCGCTCCTATCGCGACGTCCTCGACCCGCACCACTCCCACCTGCCATCCGACCGGAACCAGGATGTTGTACAGCACACTGACTGTGACAGTGAACGCAGCCTGGCCGATGGCGAAGGGTGCGGTGCCGGGCGAGTAGGCGGCCACCAGGACGGCGATCGGGAGGGCGGCCCACAGAGCGCTGGTGTTGTCGCCGATGGCCAGGATGAGGCCGGCGCCTATGAAAAATCCGGCCACGGTGCCGATGAGGGCCCGGAGCGCGGTCGCACCGGTGGCCGAAGCGCTCGTCCGCAGAACCGACAGAGTTCCCAGCACGACCCAGAAGCCGTGCTGAAGGTCGGCGAGATCAGCGACCGCGACCGCGGCCGCCAGCGCCAGCGCACCCCTTGCGCTGTTCACGAACCAGGTCGAGCGAAGCGAGGCATGACCGCCGGCCAGCCGGCGGGCGGCACGCAGCGTGGCCAGTCCCCCCGTCCCTTCCGGGTAGGCGACCGACTCGTTGTTCCACCGGAGGCGCTCGCCGGCGACGATGGAGTCGTCGGCTCGCCCTTGAGCAATGAGGGCATCGAGCGCGGCTCGCCGGGAGGCAGCGGCGACGATCCGGGCGTGGAACGATATGTGCACGTCGCGTTCTGTGCAGGATCCGTTGTTTCCAATGGCGGCCATCCGGGCCGCGCTGGCGTCCTGAAGCTGTTCGAGGCGGTCGAGTGTGGGGCGGATGGCGGAGCCGGTCATGAGGTCGGCGACGGCCCGCAGGACGCGGGCGGCCTCGGCCAACAGATCTCGGTCGACCTCGGCCACGGCGCGCAGATCGGTCCCCTCCCGGACCATGTCGGTCACCAGGGTGGTGCACCATTCCAGGGTTTCGACCAGGTTGGCCAAGGCCTGGTCGGAGCGGGCCAGCCCGGTTGGCCGGTAGGGAGTAGACGAGAATGCGTTTGTCAGGGCGTGCTTGGCCTCGATCGGGTCATGAGCGACGGCGTCGGTGCACCGCCCCGAGAGGGCGGCTTCGAGCTCGGTTGACACGGCGCTAGCACAATCAGCGGCGGCGTTTCGTAGGCGGTCCGCGGCCGGCCGGGGCGAAAGGACCAGGACGGCCAGAGTGCCGGCGACGGTTGCCAGCCACCATCCGGCCAGGCGCCAAGGGACCATGCTCATCGTCCCGGGAGACGCCGCCGGCAACACGTAGGCGAGCAGGGCGGCAGTCCCGCCCGAAGCCGCGTTCGGCCCGGCTATGCCCGCAAACAAAACGCAGAACGTCACCGGGATCGTCACCAGAGCCGCCAGCGCGGTAGACGAGGTGACCGCGGTCCCGATCACGAGCAGCACGCTGCCGACCACTCCCAGCGAGAGGTGAGCCCTGAGCTTGTCGCGCCGGCCCCCCCCGAACGAGGCCAGGACGAGGGTGGCGAACCCGCCGAACGCCGCGAACGTGGACATCTGGACGTTCCCGACAACCTGGGAGCTGAACGCAAAGACAGCGGGCACGACGAGCGTGGCTCGGAGCGCCCGGAACGCCGCCGGCTTCGACCACACCGGGCGCAGGAGGGAGACGGCCGGGGGAAGCGACGGGCGGCGCCTCCGGGTTACCGCTGGTGACAGGGTGGTCGTGGTTGCGGCCATGCCGGCAACGAGCCCTAGCGCGCCCCGGGCTGGGGCTTCATTGCTCCGCCGTCAGGGCCAAGCGTCGGCGCCCCTGCTCGTCGGTCATCCCTACAGTGTCGCGCTCGGACGCGCCATTACCTGCCGTGGGGGTCTGGGTGCTGCCGACTTCCTACGCCGCGTCGTCCCCGGCGTCGAGGGCGGTGGGCGGCCGCTTGGCGCTCAGTGGGCGGGAGCCATCCCCTGCCTGGCCGGCCGGGAAGCGCAGCGAAAAGGATGCCCCTCCCTCGGGCCGGTTGGCTCCCACCAGCTCGCCGCCTTGTTCCTCCATGAGTCTGCGGGCGACGAACAGCCCCACGCCCTTACCCTCTCCGGTCTCCGAGGTTGTCCAACCGCGCTCGAATATGCGCTCCGTCGACGACACGGGCAGGCCAGGTCCCCCGTCCTCGATGGCAACGGTGACGGACGCCTCGTCGATCTCGGTCCGAATGGTCACCGGCGATCCCGCGGCGTGCCGTCGGGCGTTGTGCAATATGGTGGCTATCACCTCATAGGTGAGATCGGGGTTGCCGAGCACGTTCGTGTTCGCCGGGATGTCCATCTCGACCATGGATCCCTGGGCCCTTTCGTTGGCCACCAGGGGAGTGATCACATCGCGCAGGTCGAACATCCTCTGGCCGCTGTCCCACTCCTGGCTGAGCAGCCGGCTGGCCCGGGCCAGCTCGGTTTGGAGCGCGGTCGGTGAGCTGAGAGCGATCGCCCTCTTCGAGCGGGACCGCTCGGTCGGTCACGAGGAGGTGAGTGGCCGTGCCGATCGACGTCAAGGCACACCGCAGATTGTGCACCACTTCCTCATGAGCGTCGGCTTCGATGCGACGGCGGGTCTCGCTTCCCTCGAAGGCCAGCAGGGATTCGCGGAGCATCCCGTGGCTGTGGTTGATGGTCTCCTGCAGCGCTCGGATGGTGCCGATCAGGATGATGGCGATCGCGATGGTCTGGAAGGTGATGCTCGCCATCTGACCGAGGCTCTCGTTGTCGATCACGACGAGAGCCAGACGAGCCTGAGCCAGGCAGATGGCGGTGAAGCCGATCCATATCTTGAGCTGGGCCCGCTCGCTGCGGCCTATGTAGATGGCCCCGATCCCGAGCCCGGCCCAGGTGGCTATGACGATCAGGTTGGCGGCGGTGTCTCCCGACGCCGAGCCGGTGAGCACGCCGCTTCCGGCCGGCCGGGCAATCGTCAGCGTGGCCAGGCCGACGATGAGGGTGCAGACCCAGAACGTGAGTGGGTGGCGGGCTCGCCCCTTGCCCGGATCGTGCACCACCGAAAGCAGGACGAGCCCGAACGCCACGACCAGACACGCGCTTCCGACCGCCTGCCCGGCCGATGCCGGCGAGGGTTCCTGCGAGCTCGATGTGTTCAGCTCCAACAGCGTCCGGATCCCGTAGACGGCGAACGCCCCGCCGATCAGTGCCGGCGCCACTTCGCGGGCAGCCCAGGCCTTCATGGCAGACAGCAGGGCGGCGGCCACGGCCAGCTCGCCTGCGAACATCTCCAGGATCCGGGCGCTCGCCGGTGACGTCAACGTCCCGCCGGCCGAGTCCGGCACCAGGGCGGCGGCCACGGCGAGCGCGATCCACGCCGGCAGCACGAGGATGGCGGTCACCGCCAGCTGCGACGACCCGTTCTTCGACGAGAAGGGATCCTGGACGACCGAGCGGAGGCGCGAGGATCCCGTGACGGATAGCCGACCTACCCGTGTGGTTAGCCGGTTCCTGGGATGGCCCGGAGATGGAATGTCGGAGAATTCCGCGGCGATGGTCATTCCCGTCCGGTGCCTCCAAGGTCGTACCCAGCTGACCTTACGAGGCAATGCCCAATTCCCTCCCAACGCGCTGTCTACGTACGGCCAACGTCTCGTGGGCGTGGAGGCGCCTCCGGCCGCCGCGCCAGGTACCCGGACATTCGCGGCTTATGCCGGAAATTGAGAGAGGGCCGGAAGCGGCCGTGGAGAGGTCTGTCATCGCCATCGTCAGCGGACGGTCACGCTCCTCGTGGGCGTTACCGCGTTCGGCGCGATGCCGTTGGTGGCGGTTACGCGGAAGGCGAAGCTCCCTTTCCTGGTGGGGCGCCCGGCCAGCAACCCGCTGACGCGGTTGAGAGTCAGGCCCGGTGGGAGAGCGCCCGCCGAGACCGAGAACGTGGGGCGGGGCAGGCCGGTGGCCTTGAACGCATACGAGGTGGCAACGCCGGCCCGTTCCGTCGCCGGCGGGGTATCGGCCGTGAAGAGCGGAGCGGCGCGGATGGTTATCGAGATGGACGGGCTGACCGCGGCAGGGGCGGCTCCGTTGGCCGCTGTGACCCGGAAGGCGTAGACGCCGAGTTTCGTCGGCTTACCCGAAAGGACCCCGGTCGTGCGGTTCAGCGCCAACCCGGGTGGCAGCACCCCGGCAGTCACCGAGAAGGTGGGGGCAGGGTCGCCGCTGGCTTTGAACGTGTAGGGCCCGTACGCCACCCGCACGGTTCCGGTCCTCGGGGGGCTGTCGGCCGTGAGGACCGGATGCACCGGCTCATAGGTGAACGTAGCGGTCGTCACCGGGCTGTCTCCCGTCAGGATGCTTTCGTCGGTCGTCACCGTCACGGGAACGGTCTTCGGAAGCGCCGTACCCGCTGGCAACGGCGGCGCGGTGACGTCGACCGCAGTGGTCTGACCACAATCCAGTAGGCCGGGGGGATTGGACAGAGGGGTAAATGGATTGGCGAATAACTTGGCCGCCTGTGAGCCGAACAACACCCCCGTCACGCACCCCAGATTGGCCCCCGAGATCACCACGGCTGTCCCCCCGGGTCCGGGCCCCGAGGCCGGTGCAGCCGTCGAGGCGTCGGGTGCGCCCGGTGGAAACAGGACGAACTCGTCGGCGGGCGGGTTGAACGAGCACCCGGTTACTGTGCACACCTCCACGTCCACCGTCGCCGGGTTTTGCGCCACTGTTTGGGTCGAGAGGTTCTCGTCATTGGCGACCGAGAAGTGGAACTGGGTCCCTACCGAGAGCGACGTGAGGGTGTCTGCGAACACGATCCCGGTGGCCTGGGTGAAATCGGCGCCGCCGAGGGCGATCGACGTCCCCCCCGTGTCGGGAGCGCCGGGCCGTCCCTGGGCTGTCGTCCTCATCGCCGTCGGCCCGCTCGTGGCGACAACGCTGGTCACCGTCGGCAGCCCGGCGTATTGAGCGAACAAGGGAGGGGACAGCCCGACTGCCGTCATCACGCTCACCGGCAGGTTGCTGGGGCCGGTGGTCAAGGTAGGAGTACCGGGGGCGACGAGCTGGATCTGGGTACCCGTCACGGTCAACCAGGTGAGGTCGTCCGACGACTCCAGGCCGGGATCGCCGAAGGCGACGAAGTCGAGGCCGACCAGGTTGAACCCGGTCCCGTCGATGGTGATGGTGGAGCCCCCGTTTTCGCTGGCCAGGCTGGCCGGGCCGCCGGACGTGGAGATGGACGTAATGGTGGGGGCCGGAAGGTAGTCGTACTCATCGGGCTGAGGCGTCATTTCCTGCCCAGCCGGAGTTGGTATCACCCCGTTGACGTCGATGCTGTAGGCCCCTTCGTAAAGGGGCAATATGGTCGACTGGTTGCTGGGCCCGTTGACGTTGGTTACGACGACGTGCACCTGGCAAATGTCGTTGGCGGCCGTCTCGCCCGTTTTGAAGAACGACCCGTCCTGGGCGCAGGTGGTGCCCGGGCCGAACGCGGGTACCATCGCCTGTATCTCCGAGTCGCTGTCCACCGTAAATGTGGTGGCGGCCACCCCTCCGAATGTCACCGCCATGGCCGGAGTGTTCGCCGAGAACCCCGTGCCGAAGATGTCGACGGATGTACCGCCGCTTTCCGGCCCGGCGAATGTCCGTACGCTGGTTACGGCCGGGATGGTATTACCGCCGGCCTGATCGACGTATTCCAGCAGGCTGGCCGGTCCGGGCCGGCTGCTCTCACCGCTCTGCAGGGTGACCAGCACCTGGTAGCCGCCGGCACCGTCGGTCGGGTCGGCCGGCGGACGGAGCAAGGAGGACGGCGGAACGGTAGCGATCAGGGTGGCGTCGTCCTCGACGGTGAAGGCGCTGGTAGGAAGCTGATAGGAACCGATCTGGACATCGGCAACATCAGCAACACCGCCCGGCGCGTAATGCGAACCGGTGATGGTCACGGCCACGCCCCCGGCGGTCGGGACCACACTCGGGGATAAGGCGGCCACGACCGGCTTGGTGGTCGACACCGCGGCGCTGCAGAGATTGAACGCCAATCCTGGGCCGGAGGTCGGGCTCGTAAGTCTGGGCGATCCGAGGCCGGAAGCCATGTCGAAGCCCGGCGTCGCCGGGTAAAGATCCGAGAAGCCGTACGGGTCGTTGTCGCCGGCGGTGATGTCGTTGAAGGACTGGGCGTACTCGGTCGAGTTGGAGGCCACCGAATACAGCAGAGGACTGACGAAGCCCACGCCTCCTCCCGGTGCGGCGCATGCCGCCGACGTGCCTGAGGCGTTGATGAGGGCCAGGAACGCGGCCCAGACAGGAGCCGCCGAAGACGTCCCTCCGATGGTAGCCCAACCGGTCGCACCGGAGCCGAACAGTGAGGAGTAGATGGTGACGGCGCCGGTGAACTCGTCGGCCTGAGCGCTCACGTCCGGGACTTCGCGGCACGCCGTCTCCGAGGCGCCGCCAGGCCCGTCGCTGTTACAGAAGGCGAAGCTGGGGTTCCCCGAATCGGCAGCTTCCACCCCGTCTGCGGCGCTGATGGTGGCGGCATTCTTGACGCCTGGCACCGTGGCGTCAAGCTGCCAGGTCGGCATGGCCCACGATTCCGAGATTCCACCGCCGGCTGCACCCCACTCGGCTCCGTCGTTCCATACGTGCTCAGCCGGAGGCTGGGTCGCGTCGTCGATGGTGGTGCCTCCGACCGACACGACGTAGGGTTGGCTACCCGGGTCGTCGACGGACAGCACCGGGCTGACCGGCTGGGATGTCCTGAACGTGTTGCAGTCGTCCGACCCCGTGTCGCCGGCTGGCGCGAACACCGACTGGCCCTGGGCCGCGGCCTGCTCGAACAGCAGGTTCTCGGCCTGCTGCTGGCCCGGTTCACCCTGCTGCATGGCCGCCTCACAGACACCCCAACTGGTCGTCACGACCTGGTCGACGTCGTCGTTGACGATCGTCGAGTATTCCTGGATGGCGCCGAGGGTGTTGTTGGGCGCCTCGTACACGTCGATGTTGGCGCCTGGCGCCATCGCCGACACGTCCTCCAAGTCGAGGATGGACTCGCCGCCGCCGGTACCGGCCGGCTGGCCTCCGTCCACCGGGATGACGTTCAGCCGGCCGCCCATCTGGATGGCGGCGGCCGCCCCGAAGTAGCAGGTGTCGAAGGTCTGCAGGTCGGAGGGCGCGAAGGGCTCGAGCTCGAACACCCCGATGTGCTGGCCGGCGCCCGTGTCATTGGCTTTGTAGAGACCGAAGGCGCCGTAGGCGTTGGCGATCTGATCGTCGCTCAGGCCACCGAATGTGGTCGCGGCGGCCGTGGCATCCGCGGACGCTGCCGGCGCTGCCGGCGACGGGAGTGACGGCTCGTTCGGTCGCGGCGGGCCGACGGGCCGGGCCGGCAGCTGAACCGGACCGGACGTCGCCCGGATGGGCGTGGACGAGGTTATCCAGGCCGACGACCGCCGACACGGCCCCGGCGATCGAAGTCGGGAGCTCGACGCTGGACGTGGTGGCCTGGCCTGTCGTGCCGTCGGACAGCCGAAACCGGCTGAGTCCGGTGTGAAAGGCCGATTCGACCTTGCTCGCCGTTCCCGTGAATCGTATGAACATCCCGTCGCTCGCCGCGCCCGTCACCTGAAGTCCATCGGCTTGCAGCTGCGAGGTCACGGTGGAGATGGTGGTCGGCAGCGGGCCGAATTGGTGGGCGAACGCCCCGGGAGCGAGGTAGTGGTGGTACTCCGGCGACGTGCGATTGCTCACCTCGCTGATGAAGGCCTGGACAGCGGCGTTGTCCCGAGGCTGCAATACCACTTCCCCCGAGACGGTGTCGGACGACGAGACGGAGCCCAGGGACGATGCGTCTCTCGGGACTTTCGCCGCGGGCTGGATACTCCGAAATGCAGACTTCAACACCACCGACGGGCCGGCAGTCGATGCGGCGGCGCCCGTGGCCTCGAGGGTTGTGGTGAATGGGACCAGCGCCACCGCTACCGCCAGGACCACCCATCGCCGTACCGTCGCCCAACTCGTCATAGCGAGTCCTCCCGCAGCAGCGAATATCAAATTGGCGGGTGATGTTTAGCACGTCTCCGGTCACCCAGGGTGGGGGCGGCGCCAAAGGGCCAGATATCTCGTTCAGCTAGCCAATTAAGCCAAACGGGATCCACTGAAGAGCGAGGTGAGCGCTGAGCTGCGCCTCCGACGACCTACGCACGCATTGGACCAGCCGCACTTAGAGTCCCTGTGAGAGCATAGCCGGGTGGATGCCGACGACTGGGAGGAGACCGGCCGGGCCGGCGATCTGGTATTGCGTCCAGGCGAGAAGGCGGTCACGGTCGAAGACATGGCGGCGGAATGCGGGATTCCGGCGGCCAGGATCCGACGGGTCTTGCTCGCCGCGGGGATTCCGGTTGGTTCCGACGACCGGGTTCCGCCGCATCTGGATGTGCTGATCGCGGCGTTCGAGCGGGGCGCCGATCTGATGGGGGAGGACGCTATTTTGGCGTTCACCCGGGTATTGGGGGCCGCCGCCATCAATGTGGCCGAGGCGGCCGTGGCCCTCTTCTATGCCGAGCTCGGGCCGGGGACGGAGCGGGCCGGATCGGACGAGCTGGCCCTCGCCCGGTTGTCGGAGGAGGCGACCCGGGCGTTTACCGACGTGCCCGGGGTGTTGGCCCATCTGCTGCTGGCTCAGTTCAACCGGGCGACCCGCCGTGCCGTGCTGGCTCGGGGCTGGTCGCTGCCGGCGGACGAGCAGGTAGAGGCCGGGCCGAGCGAGGTCGTCGCCCTTGGCTTCGTCGACCTGGTCGGATTCACCGCATGGACCGAGGAGCTGAGTCTCCGTGACCAGAGCCTGGCTCTGTCCCGATTCGAGTCGGCTGCCTGGTCGAGCGCGGTACTGGCCGGGGGCAGGGTGGTGAAGATGCTGGGCGATGGAGTCTTCTTTGCTGCTCCCTCGGCGGATTCGGCCTGCCGGGTCGGGAGCGAAGTGTGCCACGCCGCCGCAGTGGACCCCATGTTACCCGCAGCGAGGGGAGCGATCGGTTACGGCATGGCGATACCGAGGGAGGGCGACTACTTCGGCCCGCTCGTCAATCTGGTCTCACGTCTGGTCAAGGTGGCGGGACCGGGCGAGCTGGTGCTCACCGAAGAAGCGGCTGCGGCGCTGCCCACCGATCGCTGGATTGTTCGCCCAATTGGCCCGCAGCGGATCCGCGGGTTGGACCACCCGGTACCCGCCTTCGTGCTCGGCCGCCCCGCGTCACAACCCGCGTAGGGCCATGGACTGCCCATGGCGCGGTTTGAACCGTTAGTGTCCGGTAACCGTGAGCACGCTGGGTCCCTGGGAGCTTGTTGGAAAAGAGGATCGACTTCCGTACTTTTCCGATGAGGGTGTGACGACAGTTGTCGACGCCGATGGCGGCCGCCAGCTCCTCTTCCGGGGCGGGTGGTCGGTGCCGTGGCGACTGCGCGTTGACCGTAAGTGGGTCCACATCGGTGATCCTGACTCTCGCCACGGAGTGATCGTGGATTGCTACCAGGGTCCGGCCGAAGCTACGTCGAAGATGTACCGGGCCAGCAGAACTGATGGGTCGAGCTGGGACTTCATCCATCAATTGGCCCCGGGCGAGATGATGAACAATTCTTTCGTCGCCATCAGCCCCGAGGGCCAGTGGATGGTTTCAGGCGAATGGGGCGAGATGAGTCGCTTCTTGGTCTTCCCTACCCCCATGCTCAACTCCAGCGCGTCCGCCGACGCCCTGCTTCTGGCCGGTACCGTCGAGCTCGACCGACCAGTCCGCAACATTCAGGGCGGCGTATTCGTCGACCCCGTCACCCTGTTGTGCTCGAGTGACGATCCCGGCACCACGCTTTGGCCGGTGGCCCGCCAACTGCTCCAGGTCGACCTGGATCGCCCGCTCGATGGTCATCAGGTCGCGGGGCGGGTCTCCTGCCTCGGCGCGTTACCGCTCGAGAGCCGATGTTCGGGCACCTTCGAAGTGGAAGGGATCGACTTCGATACGGCGTCTGGGGACCTCCGGGTCATAGTCATCCCCCCCCCGCCGTGCAAGTGGGCGTCGGTCACGGTCTACAGGTATCGGCGCAAGCCGTAGAAGCGAACTCAACCGCAGGCGGGGCCGGGTTTGCTAGCGTGCCGGCAACCTGTACCCGAGGGGGGTCCGGCAGATGAACGGTTGGCAAGTTGGGCTTCTGCTGTATATCGTTTTAGCCCTTCTCACCCTCATCCCGGTATTGCGGGTGGTCGTTGCGGGGACCGACCTGGATCCGGGAGGGCCATGAATCCGAGGTTTACGATCTCGTTCGCCGGCTCCTCGACGATCCACTGTCGTTCGGGTCCTCGGAGGAGGAGCAGCTTCGGCGATATTTTTCCCAGGTGGCCTCCGTACGCCGGTCGATCCGAGCGGCTGAGACTGACAACTTTTCGTCGATAGAGGCGGCGACCCGGAGTTCCGGCGCCAGTTCCGCCGAAGAGTGAGGCGGGTCATCAATCAGCCGGCAGCAGGGCGGAGAGGTCGGCGGCGTTGCGCACGCCGTAATCCTGGTAGCAATTGTTCGATCAGGGCGTGCACGTGCTCGGCCCGCTCGGCGAGCATCTGTAGCTTTGGAACCCAGGCTCGAAGCTGGGGCCTAGAGTACAGGTACCGGAAGCGTTCGGCAGCCGTCTCAGCCTTGGTCCAGGTATCGTCGTTGCGCCCGTGGAAGCGGACCACGGCCAGGGCGGGGCTCGTTACCTCGACGACGGTCGGAAGCTTTGACACTTCGGGCGCGTCCACCACCACCAGGGAAAGGCGGAGGTCGCCCAACAGGCCCAAGGTTCGGTCGCGATCCTCGGGGGTCGTCAGCCAAGTCGGCGACCGGAACTCGACGCACACCGGGACGTCGGCCCAGCGTTCCCGGATACCGGCCAGCTCGGCCCGGTTGTCCCTTTTGGCGGTGAACCACTCGGGATACTGCATGAGGACCGCCCCGAGCTTTCCCGACTCCTCGAGGGGCCGGAGTGCGTGTCTGAACCGTTTCCACACCTCTTCTACGGAGTCTGGGGGCAGGTGGGAAAGGTAGACGTTGCGCTTGCCGGCGAACTCGGCCTTAATGGTCTCCCGCAGATCGGGCCACAGCGAGTTGGGCTGGGCCGGATGACCGGTCAGGAGTGAGTATGCCTTTACGTTCATGGTGAACGATCGAGGGGTCCTATCCGACCATCCGCGGACCAGCTGGGGCGAAGGCGGGAAGTAGTAGGTACTGTCCGCTTCAGCGATAGAGAACCGCGACGCGTAGAAGGCGAGGCGCTCGGCGGCCGACATGGACTTCTTCGGATACCAATCCGTCTGCTTGAGGAGCGTCGAATCTGTCCACGAGCACGTGCCGACGAGAATCTTCCGCGCGGACATGCCCTTAATCCTTGACGGTTGGGCGTACGGACGCAACCGGTCGCCGTCCGATTCGGCCACGCCATGCCGGTGGTCCCACCGACCTTCAGAAGCGCAAGTGGGCCCGCGGCTCGGGCCAGCTCACCTCGCGGCCGGGATACGGCAGGCTCAGCCCTCCGATGCGGGCTGACGCTTTGAGGCCGATTTTGTCGACTTGCGGGCGCGCTTGGCCGGCTTGGCCCTGGTACCAGTGGCACTGGCGGCGCTCACGCTCCTGGACCGCCGGGCCGTCGACTTCCTGGTGGTCTTGGCCGCCCGCTTCGCCCTTGTCCCCTCCTGCGCTTCGACGCTCGAACGGCCCCGGGCCGACGACGCCGACGGCGTACGGTCGTCGACTACGACGTTGTCGCCCAGCATTCCCTTGAGCGCGCGCGAACGTGGCTCCTTTGGCTCGGGGCTCGGTGAACACCACCGAAGTGAGCAGAGCTTTGCCGCTCGCGCCCACCAGGGAGATCTGGCTACCGCCGTCTCGTGCGATTACAACAAGCTTTGCTGGCACAATCATCTCCTGGGAATATGGGGACGTTCAGACGCACCAGAATACGCACAAACGGGCACCTAACGCATCTATCCTTTTGATGACGGCCCGGACAGAGGTAAGAGCGTAGGTGGCCCGGGATTGATTGCCTACCCGGCGCAATACCACGCGAGACTGTGTCGGGGCGGCGTTACCCCTCGAGTGATGGTCGCTTGACCAAGCGGGCCATACCGTTCGCCACTGGCTTATCGAGCAATCCATGGCCGACCACCCCGAGGATCGCGACTCCGAGGGCAGCTCGTCTGGGCAGGATCCTGGACACAACCAGTGCCACCCCCAGCGCGACGAGCGAGTGGGCCACCACTTGGACTACGAGGCCAGGCTGTCTATCTGCCACAAACGAACACGATACTCGCGCCGGATCCTCCGGGAACGGCGTCGTCACGCCGAGGACACCTCCCAAACCGCAGGTCGGGCCGGACCGTGTCTTCGATAGCTTCGACCTAAGTCGTGGATCGGAGGAGAACCATGGTGGTACCGCTTGCTGCCCGCTCGGCGGCCGCAGTGGTAGGTGTCTTACTCGTGCTGGCCGCGGGGGCAAGCCTGGTCGGCACACTCGTTGTTCCTCGCGTCGTGGGAGGCTGGCTGACTGGTTGGGTGCACCCGATCGTTGATCGGGCGTTCCGGATCGCCACCTCGGGGATGGCCGACTACAGGCGGCGGGATCGATTCCTCGCCGGGGAAGCGGCGGTGATTCTTCTGACTCAGCTGGCCGGTTGGCTGGTGACGTCGTTTGTGGGTTACGCGCTGCTGTTCTGGCCGTTCCTGGCGGGAGGCGTGGCATCCGCATTCGCGGTGGCGGGATCCTCACTGTTCACCCTCGGGTTCGCGGTGCCAGGTGGAGCAGCCCCTAAAGCCATCGTCTACATAGCAGCCGCCACGGGGCTGGTGATCGTTTCGCTCCAGATCGCCTATCTCCCAACGCTGTATTCGGCCTACAACCGCAGGGAGACCGAAGTGGCGCTCCTGAACGCCAGGGCCGGAGTCCCGACCTGGGGTCCAGAGTTGCTGGCCCGCACCCACTACGCCCTCGGGACCGGCGTGTCCACGCTCGATTCGCTCCCTGATCTGTACACCAGGTGGGAGCGGTGGGCCGCCGACGTCGCAGAGAGCCATACCGCGTATCTGCCGCTCGTGCGATTCAGGTCTCCCAAGGCTCTGTCGTCGTGGGTGACCGCGCTCCTGGCGATGCTCGACTCGGCCGCGCTGTTCCTCGCCCTGTCGCCTGCAGCCGCGCCCGTGGTACCCGCCCGCTTGTTCTTACGGGGAGGCTTTCTCTGCATCAACCAGATTGCCGGGGCGATGGGGCTGGAGGCGGCTGACGAGCAAGATCGAAGCGGGCAGATCACCCTCACCTACCAGGAGTTCCTCGAGGCGGTCGACCGTATGCGCGAAGTCGACTTTCCGATAGAGCGCGACCCGGCCGAGGCGTGGGCCGAGTTCGTGGGCTGGCGGCTCAACTATGAGAAAGCCGCCTACTCGGTGGCCGCCGCGGTGGATGCCGTTCCCGCTTTGTGGTCGGGACCACGTCGGGGGGCCGAGCCCCCCATCGCTCCCATCCGGCCCCCGATGGGACGACCTCCCAAGTAGGACCGTCCACATCACCCGACACACTGGCGCAGCGGGAAGGTGACCGACTCCACGAACTGGCCAAACATCTGGAGCGACAGCCCGAGGTCGGAGAGATTGGCGTAGAGCCCAAGGGCGTGATGGGCGTCGAGTGTGAGGAGCACCTGAGCCAGATACGGAGGCGCGGTGGCTCTTGCTGCATTCCGAGCAGTTGTGCTGGTTGACGCGGCGCTCTGAAAGGTGACCAGATCGGAGGTCACCCCGCAAACGACGACCTGTCGTGAGCCGACCTGGCCGTACCCGGGGCGCCCGTGAGGCAGCCGGGTCACCGTCGCCGCCAAGGTGACGATGTAGTTGTCCGCGCTTGTAGTCGAGCGAAAGACGTCACTGGCCGGCCGCGACACCGCGACGGTCCACGTAGCCGGGTAAAGCACCCCGTAGCTCGCCGACGTGTAGCTGCGGAACAGGCCCGGGGCGCTCAGGGAAGGATCGCCGCTTATCCAACCGGTGCGAGTCGCCCCTTTCACCTCATACCATCCCCCGGACCGGTCGGTGTGGCTCACGACTCGCAGGACCGTCCCCTGGGCCGCGCTGCCGAGCACCCTGGCCGTCCGGATCGGCCCGGCCCGCACGTTGAGCCCGATGGGGCTGAGTACTGTACGCACCCCGCTGGTCTGCACTCCGGGCGGTCCGGTAGTCGTCGTGACGGCATCGGTCGACGGCGGGGGAGGGACGGCGTGCTTGCCGGACGATCCGCACCCGGCGACCCCGGTCGCCAGGAGGGCGGCGGCGGCGGCGACGACGGGCCAGCGGCTGCCACGTTTGTGCCCGGCACGAATCGACCAGCCCACGGTGAACTCCCCCTCTATGGCCAAGATGGCTTCTACCCCATACTACGGCCAATGCATGGTGGCCCCAGGTTTGGTGCGGTCGACCGGGTGAACGGTGCTAAGCGGGAACTTCGTCCTTCAGGTTGTCGCGGAGCCACAACCGCAGCTCCTCGTTGTCCTCATGGCCGTGGACGGAGGCGGCGTGCTGGATGGCAGCCGCCATCACCTCTTCCTCTTCGCCCGAGATGGTCAGAGTGCATCCACTCTCGCTCGGGAAGTCCCTGCAATCTGCGACCTTCCGTGCCATTGTTATCTCCTTTCGTCCTCTCCCCATAGGTGCCGGTGCTATCCCTTGACGTAGGCCAGCTTCTCCGTGATCCTGCCATCCCGGATCTTGATGAGGTCCACCCCCCTGACGTGTCCACCGTTCCAGCTGTAGCGCCAGCGCTGGACCACCCGATCCTCAGCCGCGAATGTTTCTTCCGGTACGAATTGTGACGACGGATCATCGAAGATCACCTTCCAGGCTCGACGGAGCTCCTCCGGGCCGACATGGCGGGTCCCGTCGGGCGCCGGCCCGGTGGCATCGAAGACACAGTCGTCGCTGACGAGGGCGAGGGCGGCGTCGATATCGTGCTTCGCCCATGCCGCCCCAAAGGCTTCGACCAACTCGATCGGTGACACGGCCGCTACCCGGGTCGGCTGCCGGTGGCGAACCGGCGCACCACAACCACCGCCTCGTCGCAAACCAACCAGGAGTTCTGGCCCATACCCCTCCTACCTGAGAGCTCGACCAGCCTTTGCTCCAGTACTCTTATCTACTAGTAGGTAGGTAGTCAAGACCGATTTTCTGGAGGCCACGCCGTGAGCGGCCCACCCCAACCGAACGCTGCTGACACCCGTTCAGCCATTCTCGACATCGCCGAACGTCTCGTACAGAGTCGTGGATACAACGGATTCTCGTACGCCGATGTCGCCTCCGAGCTCGGTATTACCAAAGCGGCCTTGCACTACCACTTTCCGGGCAAGGCCGAACTCGGAGAGAGCCTCATACTCCGATACACCGAACGCTTCCTCCGAGCGCTTACCGCAATCGACAGCGAACGCACTCCCGCCCCCGAGAAGCTCGAGGCGTACTGCGGGATCTACCGTGCCGCCCTGGCCGAGCAGCGCATGTGTCTGTGCGGCATGCTGGCTGCTGAGTTTCACACTCTGCCCGGATCGATGCGCCAAGCGGTGATGGGCTTCTTCGACGAGAACGAAACCTGGCTGAGCAAGGTGCTGGAGGCCGGCCGATTTGCCGGCACGCTCGACTTCGCCGACTCCGCCCACGAAGCGGCCCAGATGATCATCGCCGCGCTGGAGGGAGCGATGCTCATGACCCGGCCCCATCACGACGGTGCCATCCTCGACGCCGTCGCCGCCCGGCTGACCGTCGATTTCACCCGAGCGCCGGCAGGCCGTCGTCGCACCGGCAAGGGCAAGGGCGCATCCGGTCGATCACCTGTATCCGATCCACGCTGACATCCCGCCCGGGGTCGGTC
Source organism: uncultured Actinomycetota bacterium (assembly GCA_963783945.1). Taxonomy (GTDB): domain Bacteria; phylum Actinomycetota; class Acidimicrobiia; order Acidimicrobiales; family Palsa-688; genus CAWAPS01. The sequence continues at coordinate 57,110 of CAWAPS010000030.1, read as the reverse complement.
CGAGGTACTGCCGGCCGGTCCTGGACGAAGCGCACCTTCTTGCATCCGATCGAGTCGAATCTCTCCATCCATTCTCCACATCTTCTCCATCCCATCTGCACCCGGTGTAGTTCTCCTTCGTATGGGACCGGCGCATCGGGTTGAGACGAATAGACCGGGGTCCCAGGTCTATTCACGCCGTTTGTCGGGGGGCTTCCCTCACAAGCCCCTCGACAGATTGACCTTGGTGACGGGGGCACAGCCGGGCCACATATCGATGATGTGACGGCATAGACATGAGCATTACCTAGGCAGAAATGTCCCTTTGACCAATCGATATCTTGGTGGCAGGACGGCGGCGGTACCGTCTATAGAAGAGAACTTAGGAGGACTCTATGACCCACGTGCCCGAAGGTGCACAGTTATCCGATGACCATAGATGGTGGTGGGACGGGCAACAGTGGCAGCCCGTTCCGGATGGAAGCGCCCCCGGTGGTGCGACCGCCGGTGGAACTGACCCGGCCGATCGGCCCGCAGCACGCGTTGCTCAGGGGTTACCAGCATCTCTCTACGACATTACGGACGAGCAGCGTCGAAGTCATTTCGGACAGTCGACCGTAGAGGTACACCCGCTTAATGCCGATCAGGTTGAAGTGGTGGCAATGCAGGTTAGCGAAGGACATAGCGGGGAGAGTATGGCATGAGTGCTGACACCATCGTCAACGTCGCCAAGTTTGCCTGGGAGGTCATCAAGGATGGCAAACCGGCCGTAGACATCTCGAGTTCATCGGCCAATGCGGTGCCCGAAGTCCAGGATTGGCAATCCCTGACGAACACCACCGGACCGAATATCTACCGGATGAAGTATCACGCCGGGTTCATGTGGCCGCTGGACGACTATGACCATGTCCAGTTCGAGATCCTGCTGAAGTGGGACTTCGGTGCTCACTACCACGGAGGCGGGGCGTTCATACCGAACGTGTGGGTGGAAGTCCCGGAATGCTTTGTCGGTTGGCCCTGGAACGTCAACATCGGTCTGAGTGCGCAACACCCGACAAATGCCGGACAGGCTGAAGCGCCGCTGGCTCGTCTCCCCGTGACTGTCAAGGGCACGGTCAGCAGCGGAGCCGAGCTCGAGCATCTCGAGTGGGGCTTCGTGCTGTTCGGAAACGGCGCATCCGAGAAGAGCTGATCGGCCGGCCGCTCAGCTCGAGCTCGGCCATCGGGATGGGCGAGCGGTGAGGGCGACCGCAACGGTGACTCAACCGGCTAGGCGCGGTCGCTCTCACCGGAGATTCCCCCGTTCTCCCGAACCCGGAAAGTGGTCCACCGCGTCTGGGCCCCGGAGGGGGAGCTGTCATCATTGATGCTTCTGCCGGACGAGCCTTTGGAACCGCCGCGTGCCCTGGCCGGGGGCGTGGCGGTGCGGCTCGCGACCAGGTCGATACGCTCCGCCGGGGCCGCGACCTCCGACAACCGGGTCGGGACAAGGGGGGCAGAGACGACCAGATCCAGGCCAGCACGCGGGGGAACTCCGAGCGCCGACCAGAGGTCATGGGGCCGGACCCGGGCTTCGGAAGGCTCGCCGAGGGCCAGGTCGACGTGGACCGCTCCCTCGACGAAGGATCCAGTCAGAAGCGAAGCGGGGAGGGTCTCGGTCTCTGCGACCACGCGCAGTATCCGGTCTAGCAGCTTGTGGTCGGCCGACGACGCCCGACCAGCGCGCCCACCCGGCCAGGTGCTGACCAGATAGGACAGGCGATATCTCCGCACAGGAGCGCGCCGGGCGACAACCCGGCCCGATTCGTCGCGGACATCCTCCGCGTCTGCGCCGCGGCCGGACCGTTGTTCCTCCAGGTGGTGCAGGAACAGATTGACGCAGGGCTCGGCCAGTGAACCGGCCCATTCCAGGGAGGGGGCGCCGAAATCGACGCCAGCCTCCGCGGTCGGCACGACCGTACGGACGAGGGCTTCAAGGGCGGCATCGACATCCTCGATCATCATCACACGATTGCCCCTTTGTTGCGGGGCGAGCCGTCCTGCCGGGCGACAACCGAGGCAGATCCATCCGCCCGATCGTGCAGTTTCGCCCGCCCCGGTCGATGCCCTGAGGATCACCCTCGACGTCACCTCCGGGGGCCACTCTTACCTTGTTGGGCCGTGCCAGCGGCTGGCGTTCGCAGCGGGCGAAAGGAGGAAGGCCGCATGCCGACATATCTGTCACCTGGGGTTTATGTGGAGGAGGTTTCCTCCGGTTCGAAGCCGATCGAAGGCGTGGGTACGGCTGTCGCCGCATTTGTCGGGTTCGCGGCGAAGGGACCGTTCAACCAACCGAGCCTCGTTACCAACTGGACTCAGTTCACCCAGGCCTTCGGTGACTTCATACCCGGCTCCTACCTGGCCCACGCCGTGTACGGATATTTCCTGAACGGCGGAGGAGCGGCGTACGTGGTCCGGGTGGGTTCGGACGCGGACGCGGAACTGGCGACCTCCCGGGCGGAACTCGGCTCCGGGGAGGACGGTGGCCGGCCGTCCTTCGCGGTGAAAGCGCTCGAGGCCGGGCCAGCCGGTGACGAGGTCTCCGTCGAGGTGGTGGACGCCGGCAACCCGACCGACGACAACTTCAAGCTGATCGTGAGGGGCCCGCACGGGGCCGAGGAGGTGTTCGACGACGTCAACCTCAAGCGGGGCCCCCATCACGTCGCGTCTCAGGTCAAATTGTCCTCGAAGTTGATCGAGATCGAGGAGGTCAAAGGAGGAACCGTCGCCGCGATCCCGCGTGGCCGGGTGGCCCTGAGCGGTGGAAGCGTCCCTCCCAACGCCCCGGAAGTCACGGCCAATGATTATGTCGGCAACTCGGCCGACCGGACCGGCTTCGCCGGCCTCGAGGCAGTGGACGAGGTGACGATGCTGTGCGTGCCGGATCTCATGGCGGCCCATCAGCGCGGCGACCTCGACGATGAAGGAATCAAGGCCGTCCACCTGGCCATGATCGCCCACTGTGAGTTGATGGCTGACCGGGTAGCCATACTGGACCCGCCACCCTCGCTCACCGCGCAGCAGATCAAGGAGTGGCGGGTGGGGTTCGCCGGATACGACTCCAAGTACGCCGCCCTCTACTGGCCTTGGATCAAGGTGATGGACCCCCTCAAAGGCCAGCCCGTCTTCATGCCCCCGAGCGGTCACATCGCCGGGATCTGGGCCCGCAACGACGATACAAGAGGAGTCCACAAGGCACCGGCCAATGAGGTCGCCCGGGGCGTCATCACCCCGGAGCTCCAGATCACCAAGGGCGAACACGATCAGCTGAACCCTGTCGGGGTCAACTGCATCCGGGCTTTTCCCGGCCAGGGCATCCGGGTATGGGGAGCGCGGACGCTCTCCTCGGACCCGGAATGGAGATATCTGAACGTCCGGCGACTCTTCAACTTTGTGGAAGAGTCCATCCTGCAAGGGACGAACTGGGTTGTCTTCGAGCCGAACGATCCCAAATTGTGGGACTCGGTGAAGCGGACCGTGACGATGTTCCTGAGGCGCGTCTGGCGGGACGGTGCCCTTTTCGGCCGTACCCCCGGCGACGCTTTCTATGTGAAGTGCGATGAGGAAAACAACCCGCCCGAGAACCGGGACGCCGGGATCTTGACGGTTGAGATCGGTATCGCCCCGGTGAAGCCTGCCGAGTTCGTCGTCTTCCGTATCTCGCAGTTCGCCGGCGGCGCCGGTCTCGAAGAATAGGAGAGTGCAACCATGCCCCCTGGCTCAACCGATCCGATTACCGGCTCCCGGTTCTCGATCACGATTGACGGATACGAGATCGCGTCGTTTTCCGAACTTCAGGGAATAACCACGTCGGTCGAGATCGTCGACTTCTTTCATTCGAATGACAAAGACGTGATGCTCAACAAGCTCCCGGGCAAGCGAGTCCCGCCCACGGTCGTGCTCAAGCGGGGCAAGAACAACAGCATGGAACTCTGGAGCTGGCACGAGGCGGTTCTGAATGGCGACATGGCTGCGGCCCGCAAGAGCTGTTCGCTCATCATGTACGGCAGCGACGGCAAGCCCAGCGCCAAGTACCATCTCTTCAACGCCTGGCCGGCAAAACTCGAGATCGGCGCGCTCAAGGCGGGTCAGAGCGAGGTGCTGATGGAATCGGTCACCGTCGTCTGTGAGCACATCCAGCGAGTGGCCCCATGACGATGGTCGAAAGTATGGTGGGCCTGCAGACCGAGTACCGGTTCGTGTTGCCGCGCGGCTACCTCGACGACGCCGGGCGGCTGCACACCGAAGGCACCATGAGGTTGGCGACAGCCCGCGACGAGGTGTACCCGCAATCCGACTACAGGGTGCGAGAGAATCCGGCGTACCTCTCTATCCTGCTCCTGACCAGGACGGTGACCAAGCTCGGGACATTGTCGGAAGTCGACACCTACGTGATCGAGAGCCTCTTCGCCTCTGACCTGGCGTTCCTGCAGGAGCTTTACCGCCGCATCAACCAAGAGGGACACACCTCGGCCGTCGTAACTTGCCCGTCATGCAGCCATGAGTTCACGGTCGATCTGTCCGGTGATGCCAAGGGGGAATCGTGACGTACGCGGCCGACCAACTGTTTCAAGAGGTCGCGTACGTTGCCTACTACCTGCATTGGCCGCTTGATTGCATCCTCGACATGGAACACCCTCTGCGCCGCCGATTCGTGGACGAGATCGGACAGATCAACAAGCACTTGTCCGAGTAGCCGGTGATCACGGATGAAATGGCCATTTCGACTTCGAATCACCAGCCGCAGCCGGCACAAGCCGCCGGGCGGGCCGGACGGCCACGCGGTAGTCGACGGTAGACACCCCCGGGCGGGCGGCCGGCCGGTTGCCGGGCTGAGTACCTCGCTGCGGAGCACGGTTGACCCGCCCCTCACCGAGGTGTCCGTCCAGCTTCTTCCGCACCTGGCATCCCGGCAGGAGATGGTGCATGCCATGCCGCCTGCCACCAAGGCGGACGGGGCGCCCGGCGGCCTGATACATCTCCTCCCCCTCAGAGACGGCCCGGCCCGTCATCGGCCATCACCTGTATCGCCGGTAGCGCCGTCACCCGAGGGGTCCGGAGTGGTGCTCACCGCGTTGCCTCCCCAGTGGCGCGTCCCGGTCAGGCCGGTCACCAGGTCAGCTCCCGCCGAGATCGAGGCGGTCGAGACGGACCGTCAGAACCGGGGCTCGATCGAGCAGACGGATGTGGTCGCCCCCACCTCAGAACTCCGCGAAGGCGAAGGCGGTGCCAGCGGGCTTGCCTCAGATGGCGGGACGGCAGAACAGCCCGCCGCACCCACCGGATTCGACGAGGGTCCGGCCGATGCCGGCGAGCCAGTTGATGTGACGTCACCCGGGTCGAATCGGGAGACGGGACGGATCGAACCCGGCAGCGGGGCGCTCGACCGCTCGAGCCGGCCCCGGGCCACCCTCGCGCACTCGAGGAGGCTGGGCCTCGGTCCCGCCTACCACGGACCCCTACCCGAAGCGGTGTCGGCCGAACACGACAGAGCTGAGCGCGACAACATGGAGGAAGTCGATGAGAGCGCCGCCGCGCCGAAGGTGGCTGAACCACCCAAACCTGGAGAGAGTGCCCGATGACGTACGGACCGCGATTCGGGCCGCGACCGGGGTCGACGTCGACACGGTCCACAGAGGTCCCGAGGTAGGCGACGAGGCGAAGCGACTGGGTGCTATCGCTTTCGCACGGGAAGGAGCGGTGTTCGTACCCGACGAGGTTGGCCCGCTCGACCGCCCTCCGGGCCGGGCCGTTGTGGCTCATGAGGTCGCCCACGCCGCCCAACAGCGCCTGAAGCCCGAGCGGCCCGGCGAGGATACCCCGGCGGGGGCGGCGCTGGAGGCCGAGGCACAGGTTGCGGAGCGTTACTTCCGGGGTGATTCGGGAGCACATCACCCCGCCGCGACGGGCGATCCCGACGGCGTTAGCGACGACGACAGTGGGATTGGAGAGGCCCACGCGCTCATGCGCCGTCTAGTCGGCGAAGGCTTTGCCGTCTCGGACGGAAGCGGCGGGATTGTGTTCGATGGTCTTACCCGGTCCGAGCCCGGAGTTCAGCGGCAGACTGCGCCGGCCCCGCTGCGTCCTGCCCCATCCAGCGAACGGGACTGGAATCCATTCGAAACGCTGGCCCATCAGGTCCATGAGGAAGCCACGACCTTCAGCGGGGAGGTCGTATCCTCGGAGTTCGGGGTGGATCTTCACAATGAGGTGGCGGAAAGTCTCAACGCCAGTGAGCGAGAGTTTGCTTCGGGTCAATACCGTCAGCTCCGTCTCATTCACCGAAAGAACCGGTTTGCCGCTGAGCACGGCCAGGCTGCCGTGGGCCACGAGGATGAGATCAGCCTGGCCCAGGACGTGGACCGAGAGGTGCAGGCCAGGCTCGATGAGCTCGAGCGCAGAGTCGATTTTCGGGTCCAGGCTATGAACACCGACCCGGCCGGTGAGGGTGTCGCGGTGCTTCCAGCCGAAGAATACCGGCGTCTGGTGCGTCGGCTCTTCGGCGACGCGGCGACAGACCGAATTCCAGCCGACGAAAGTTCCGACCTCCGACCTCGCACGGCCGGACTTCAGGGCCCGACCCCGCTTGGAGGGAGGCCTGGGGTCGGTGCCCCGGCATCCGTCCCGGGTTCGCTCGGATCCACGGCTGGTCCCGGATCGAGTGCGACGTCGCCCGGCGGGGCAACAAGTGCCGGAATGACAACCGCCTCGAAGTCCCAACGGGTCTCGACCTCGGTTCCCCCAGGGTCAGGTAGGGCGCCAACCGGTGCCTCTCGGGAGCTGATGGCTTCGGGCCCGGAGCCGGCAAACCCTGCAGGCGCCGGCGTCGGGCGGAGGCTGCACCAGCTGGCAGGTAGAAGCGGGGCTGAACTCCTCGGCCTGTACACCGACGAGGTAGGGGTGCAGCTGTCCCAGGATGAATGGCAACAGGTGCGTCGTGATCTCGGAGCCGACGCCCCGCTTGCAGGCGGTCTCGCCGTGGTGGGTTCACCGGCAGGGGCGCAACCAAGCCCAGCTTCAGCAACGAATTCCGGAGCGGGTGCCGGCTCGGCGGTCCAGAGCCCTCGGCACGGGACCAGGCAGGTGGGGTCGGGTGGCCCCGGGGACTCCACGATAGGGCCGGGCGGCCACGAGCACCTGGACCTCGACCATCTGGACCTCGACGAACTGACCGACAGAATCTACGGCCGGATGCGCCGCCGGCTGCGCATGGAGCTGCTCGTCGACCGGGAGCGCGCCGGCCTGCTTACCGACTTTCGCTAGGAGAATAGACGATGCCGCTTTCGGAAAAGGACCGACTAGGTCTGGTCAACAGGTTCATCGTCACCGTCCATCCCGGAGACGTCGACCTCGGGAGCTGGTCGAAGGTCGACGGGCTCGACGTGACCTTCGAGGTGCCCGAGTACCGCGCCGGCGACGGCTGGAACCACCGATGGTTTTTCCCCGGACACACTCAATACACCAACGTGAAGCTGAGTCGAGGGGCCAACAAGTCGGATACCGGGAAGGTGCAAAAGTGGCTCAGCAAGACGGCCAAGAACTACGAGCTGGGAGAGGTCAAGGTGGCCTTGCGCGATGCCCACCACGAGGAAGTCCATTCCTGGACCCTCAAAAACGCCATCCCCGTCAAGTGGGGGATCACGACGTTCGACGCGGGCGGCGGAAGCGTGGCGATCGAGACCCTCGAGCTCATACACAACGGGTTCCTCGACGACGAGCTCAATCCGTGAGGTCCCTTAGCCATGCCTTTTGACACCAAGGACAGCCTGGGTCTCAGCTTCCGGTTCGATGTGCACGTCGACGGGATCGATCTGGGCGGATGGGCATCGTGCACGGGGCTCAAGGTCGACTTCGAGCTGTTCAAAATTCTGGAGGGGGGGACCAACACCCACGCCTGCTGGGTGCCGGATCGGATCCACTACGAGAAGCTCACTCTGACTCGGGCCATGACGAGGGACGACTCGGCAAAGGTGGCGCAGTGGCTATCCAGCTGCGTCGACAAGAGCTCGGGTGGTACAGCAAAGATCATTCTGCGGGATGCGCGCGGCGCCGAGGTGGCGAGCTGGAGTCTCACCAACGTGCTGCCTAAATCGTGGAAGGGCCCGGATCTAACCGCAAAGGACGGCACCGTGGCGATCGAGACGCTGGAGCTGGTCCATGAGGGATTCCTTCAGGGAGCAGCGGGATGAAGGCGAAGCTCGTCAACAAGATGATGCCGTTCGAGAACGTCGAGTTCGACTTCAACCCCGAGAAGATGACCATATCGAGGGGGGTGAACAATCGCTCGAACCCGACCGGTGGGCAAGGAGGATCGACCGGAGGGATCTTCACCGGGGCTCACCCCCGGACATTGAGAGCCGCGGCTTGGCTGGTGGGCGACGACGTCAAGGACAACGCCGATCTCATGCACAAGTGGATGGACCCGGGGGGCGGCCTGCTGGGCAAGATCTCCGGGGCGGTGGTCGGTGCGCTGACAGGCGGCCGGATGAACCTCACATCCAGCCTGCCCACACTGCTGTTCATCTGGGGCCCCTTCTTGATGGAATGCCAGCTCGATGGATCACTGAACATCGAATTTCAGCGGTTTGATCGCACCGGTAATCCGATCCGGGCGATGGTCACATTCCAGCTGAAGGAGAAACCGAGCCTTCTCGGTTTGCTTCCCACCAACCCAACGTCGGGCGGCCTACCTGGCCGGCAAGCCCATGTCGTCACCGAGGGTGAGAACCTTGCCCTCATCGCGGCGCGCGCGTATGGAAGCCCAGGCGCATGGAGAGCGGTCGCCGAGGCCAACGGCATTGACGATCCATTTCGGGTGCGGCCGGGGACGACCGTGTACCTCCCCAACATGCAGGAGCTGACCAACTGAGCCATGTCACTGCCCAATGCCGTCAACGACGTAACCCCCCATGTGACACCGACCATCACGGTCGGAGGTAACGCCATCCCCGACGACATGACCCAGAACCTGGTGCAGACTGTCGTCGATACGCACCTTCATCTGCCGGACATGTTCGAGATAACCCTGGTCGACGGGGACAACTCGGCCATCGGTCTTTTTCCCATCGGGGCCCAGGTGGAGATCTTCGCTGGAGCCCCTTCGGATTCATCGGCGACGAGTCTGATCAAGGGCGAGGTAACTTCGATCGAGGGCGAGTACCGGTCGCCGCTCATACACACGATCATCCGCGGATACGAGAAAGCGCACCGGATGCAGAGGGTCAGCCGCACCCGCGTATACGTGGACATGACCGACTCCGACATCGCCCACCAGGTAGCTGCTGCGTACAACTTCGACAAGGTGACCGTCGATGACAGCAAGGTGGCCCACGACCATGTGTCCCAGTTGAATCAGACCGACTGGGACTTCTTGAAGTTCCGGGCCGCCGAGATCGGCTTCGAGGTCGGCGTGGCGGGCGGGAACTTCTTCTTTCGTCAGCCGTCCGGCTCGGCCGGCGACGACGGGGGGGCCATGGGAGCGCTCGGATCGGTGGCCAGCATGGCCGGGATGGGGGGTGGTCCACCGCAACTGACGTTAGGTGACAACCTGCTCCACTTCCGGCCCCGGCTGTCGGCCGGGGGAATGGTGAGCAACGTCGAAGTTAGAGCTTGGGACCCCGTCAACGCCGTGGTCGCATCCAGCGTCTCGGCCGTGGAGACGGTCACGGCGACTCTGGACAAGGCTGTACAGCCCGGCGACATGGCCGCTATGTTCAAGGAAGACTCGCCCTTTCTGCAACCCAGTCTCCCGTCCATTCCGAAGATCCCCGGTCTGAAGCTGCCGAGCCTGGGCTCGGCCCCGAGCAGCACCGCGAGGGTGATCTGCGATCGCCCGGTCGGGCAGGACTCCTCCGCCACCTCGGCTGCGGACAGCGCGGCCAGGGGGGTCGCCGAGCACGTCGCAAGCACGTTTGCCGAAGCCGAGGGATCTACGTACGGCAACCCGTCAGTCCAGGCCGGACAGCCCATCCAGGTGGACGGGGTGCCGGACGAGTTCAAGGGGAAGTGGATAGTGACGAATGCTCGCCACCGGTTCATTCCTGCGGAAGGAGGCTACCGCACCGAGTTCGAAGTGAGCGGACGACACGACCGATCGATTCTGGGGCTGGCATCAGGGGGAGCGGCGGCCGACACCCGCCCGACGATCGCCGGGTTCGTCTGCGGAATCGTCACCAACAACAACGATCCCAAGAACATGGGACGGGTCAAGGTGGCGTTTCCGGTGTTCTCGAACGCCTACGAATCGGATTGGGCCCGCGTCGTACAGGTCGGGCTCGGTGCCGACTGGGGCGCGCTATTCACCCCTGAGGTCCACGACGAGGTCCTCGTTGGCTTCGAATTCGGAGACGTCCGACGTCCTTACGTCATAGGTGGTCTCATCAACGGGAACACGAGCAACGACATACTCACCAACGCCATCAAGGCAACGGCCGGATCAGCCAAGGTCGTCCAACGGGGTCTGATAACGCCGACCGGCAACCGAATCGTCTTTGATGACGACGAGATGCAGCACGGTGTACCGATTCCTCCTCCGACGAAGTCCTCGATCACCATCTCCGACAAGGACGAGAAGATGATGATCCTCATCGACAAGGTCAACGGTGCGATTCATATCGTGGCCGACGCCGGGCCACCCACCGCTCCGCCGGCGTCAATCACGATCGAGCAGAAAGGTATAGGGGGGAGCATAGAGGTCAAGGCGGCCGGCAACATCAGCATCGAGGCGGACACAACCGGCCAGTTGACCCTCAAGGGAGGAATGGGTGTGACCATCGACGGCGGGATCGGCCAGGTCGAGGTCAAGGGATCCATGATCTCCCTGGGAAGCTGACATGCCAGCCGATTTCGTAGGCGCCGGCCTGTCGTTTCCCGTCGTCTGCACTACCGGTGGATCTGTCGCACTGGTGTCCGGTGAAAGGGAGCTCGAACAGGCGATGAGGCTGATCCTGCTCACCTACCCGGGCGAGCGGCCAATGCGGCCCGAGTTCGGAAGCCGGGTGCGGGACTTCATATTTCGGCCGGCGGACGAGAGCATGGGCGCCGAACTGGCTCATGAAGTGAAGGCATCGCTGTTGCGATGGGAACCCCGGGTGGATGTGGTCGCCGTGGCCGTCGCTCCGGACCGAGATACCGCCAGCACCGTCTTCATCGACATCCAATACACGGTCAAGGGAACGAACGATCGGCGCAACCTGGTCTTCCCCTTCTACACGATCCCCGAAGACGGAAGCGACTACTGATGACGCTGCCCACACCGAATCTAGATGATCGGCGGTTCCAGGAGCTGGTCGACGAGGCCAAGCGATATGTGATGCGCCACTGCCCGGACTGGACGGACCACAACGTATCCGATCCCGGAATAACTCTCATCGAGACCTTTGCCTACATGACCGACGGGTTGCTGTTCCGGCTGAACCGCGTTCCCGACCGCCTCTACATAAAGTTCCTGGAACTCATCGGTCTCAAGCTTCTGCCGGCCACGCCGGCGCGGTGTGGCGTGACCTTTTGGCTCTCCTCGCCGGCCAAGGCCAGCCTGAGTGTTCCCACCGGAACCCAGACCGCGACTTTGCGCAGCGAGGTCGAGGATCCGATCGTGTTCGCCACGAGCGATGACCTGACGATTGTGGCATGCTCCCTGCAGGGAGTGCTCACCCAACCGGCGCCCGACTCGGGGACGGGGACGGACGGCGCGGATTCACGACGAGTTGATCGGAGCGAGGCACTTCGATTCGGCACGCCCTTCCCCGCCTTCTCTTCGCTGCCTCGTCCCGGAGACAGCCTTCTCGTGGCGCTTACCGAGGCCGTACCTCGTTGCGCCGTCATGCTGCAGTTCACGTGCACGATCGAGGGGGTGGGCGTGGACCCGTCGAATCCCCCTTTGCACTGGGAGGCATGGGATGGGACAACATGGACGGAGTGCGAAGTGGGTGCCGACGAGACCGGGGGGCTCAATCGCAACGGAGCGGTCGTCGTACACGTGCCCCCGAACCACGCCGCCGCGATAATGGACGGCGTCCGGGCCGGTTGGCTGCGCGCCAGGGTGATCGAGACGGAGGAGGACCAGCCGGCGTACGCGACCTCGCCGATCATTCACGGACTCACGGCGGCCACGGTCGGCGGAACCATGGACTCGGTGCACGCCGACGTGGTGGCCGGTGAGGTGCTGGGGCAATCGGAAGGCATTCCGGGCCAGCGGTTCTCCGTGAGCCGCGCCCCCATGGTGTCGGGTTCCGGGCCGGCGACGGTCGAGGTAAGTTCCGATGACGGATGGCAGGCATGGACCGAGGTGCCCCACTTCGCGGCGAGCCGTCCCGACGACCGGCACGTTTGTATCGACAGCGTTGGCGGAGAAGTGGGTTTCGGGCCATTGATCCGCCAGCCGGAGGGGAGCGCTCGCCAGTACGGCGCAATTCCCCCTGCGGGTGCCACCGTGCGGCTGCGCACCTACGCCATCGGGGGAGGCAGGCGGGGCAATGTCGGCCCGGGCACGATTCGCACCCTCAAATCGTCTATCCCATACGTGTCGGCGGTGGAGAACCGGGCTGCGGCGATTGCCGGTGTGGATGCCGAGACCGTCGAGGAGGCCAAGCAACGTGGGCCGATCCTCCTGCGCACCCGTAGCCGCGCCGTGACCGCAGAGGATTTCGAACAGTTGACCCGAGAGGCCGCTCCGGAGGTGGCACGGGTGCGTTGCGTCGCCGCTGGTAGTGGAGCGGAGGCGGGGGCCGTACGGGTTCTCATTGTTCCAGCGGTGCCCATGGAGCGGGGTCGGATCAACTTCGACGACCTCGAGCCATCCGACGAGCTACTGACCAAAATTTCCGAACAGCTCGATCGCACCCGCCTCATCGGTACCCGGGTGCTGATCGAACCGCCGGCCTATCAAGGGGTGACGGTTGTGACCCAGCTGCGAGCGAAACCCCAAGCAAGCGTTGTCCGCATCCGCGAGGACGCAATGGAGCGGCTCGAGAGCTACTTCAATCCGATAACGGGCGGACCGGACAGAGACGGATGGCCATGGGGGCGCCCGGCCCAAGCCGGTGACGCCTTCGCCATACTGCAGGGCCTCCCGGGCGTGGATCTGGTCGAAGAGGTGGTGCTCTTCGGTGCGAATCTGAGCACGCGCCAGCGGGGAGAACCGACGCCAGCGGGTCAACGTTGGGTCGGACAGCCTGGTCTTCTCGTTCCAGCACCAAGTTCGAGTCAGGGAAGGCTCATGAGGGGGGACCTTCCGCACTCGGTCAGTCCGGTGCCGCTGCAGAGTCTCATGCCCTCGGTCTTCCAGGAGGACGGCTTCACCGGACGGTTCTGCGCCGCACTGGATGAGGTGATTGCACCGGTGCTGTCGACTCTCGATTGCCTCGATTCGTACGTGGATCCGGCGATCGCGCCCGAAGACTTCCTGCAGTGGCTAGGAGGCTGGGTAGGTGCCGAGACAGTTGAGGACTGGCCGCTCGAGCGAAAGCGACAGGTTGTCGCCTCGGCCGCTGACCTGTTCCGGCGCCGGGGCACGGCGGCCGGGTTGCAGGAGGAGCTCGAACTGTACACGGGTGCCCGGGTGGAGATCGAGGAGACGGGGGGAGTATCAGTGTCAAGGAAGCCAGGCGGAACACTGCCCGGCCCGCCAGCCTCGCGGCTCGTCGTGCGGATCGTCTCCGAAGAACCGGAGTCAGTGCAGGAGGGGCGCATACGCGCCATCGTGGCGGCGGCCAAGCCGGCCCACGTCATGCACGACGTCCAAGTGATCGGGCCAGGACAGGACGCGGGAAGTTGATCGTCTGCAGAACGTGCGGATTTCGCAACCTGGACAAGGACCAGTACTGCGGGTCCTGTGCCGCCTTTCTTGAAGGGTCAGGCGGGGACATGGGTCCGAAGCCGCAAACGGCGCGGGGGGGCGGAGCCGGAGAAGGAGTCCCCAAACGCTCCCTTCGCGACCGTATCGTCTCACTCTTCTACCTGGACGCGCCGAAAGGGGAGAGCGCCCCGGGGACCTCGACGCCCGGCGTCGGAGGACCGCCGGGGGGAGGCGGCCCGCCCCGCCCGCCGGGGCCGCCTCCGCCACCGCCGCCCGAGTGGGCCGCCGCCCCCGCCTCCAGGTGCGCCTCCGTCGGGGCCGCCGCCCGGTCCGCCGGGGCCGCCTCCGGGTGCGCCTCCGTCTGGTCCACCGGGTGGGCCTCGGGGTGGGCCGCCGCCGCCTCCAGGTGCGCCGCCGCCCGGTCCGCCGCCGCCGCCTCCGGGTGGGCCGCCATCCGGTCCTCCGCCGCCTCCGCCTCCGCCGGGTCCGCCGCCCGGTCCGCCACCGAGTGCGCCTCCGTCTGGTCCGCCACCGAGTGCGCCTCCGTCTGGTCCACCGCCGCCGCCTCCAGGTGCGCCGCCGCCGGGGCCGCCGTCTGATCCGCCACCGAGTGCGCCTCCGGGTGCGCCTCCGGGTGGGCCGCCGCCCGGTGCACCGCCGGACTCATGAGTCGCCAGCGAAGTCTGCGCCGAGTCCCTGAAGGGCCGGCCCGGTCGGCGACTGGGATTGGCGGGTGTCGGAACCGGAGGCCGTTGCCTCAGGGACGTCGGCCTCGAGTCGCAGAGGCCTGCATCCGCGGCGACGTCCTTTCCTGAAGACGCTCTCCGCGTGCACCAAGGGGCCGGCTGGTGGCGGCTCATGATCGACTTCGCCCCGGCCGCAAACCACCATCCTCTAACGGTGGGCCGGGCCCAGTCCGCGCTCCTGCCGCCAATTTCTCGTAGACATTTCGTTTTCTCGGCGCGAATTCGCACGGTATCCGTACCAAATGACGCCGAGAAACCAAAACGTCTACGAGATTTACGGCCGACGGCTACCGGTCAACGGAGCCGGCGGGCGGTTTCCGGTCAACGAGGAGCCGGCCGCCGGTTTCCGGTCAACGGGCCCGGCCGCCGGCGGCCTCCCGCTGTCATCGGAGAAGCCGACCGGACGCCGGTCGTCGTTGGCGACGGCCGAACCGCCGGCGTACGAGGGTTGGTGATCGGCCGACCGGGACGAGGGACGGTCAGATGAGCCCGGCGCGCATGGCGTAGGCGACAGCGTGAAGCCGGTTCCTCAGATTCAGCCGGGACGTGAGCCCGTGGATGATGCTCTTTATCGTCCGTTCCGAGTAGGCCAGCTTGTTGGCGATCTCCGCCGTGCCGAACCCATCGGCGAGGAGGCGGAGCACGTCCAGCTCCCGGTCACTGATACCGCTCGGTCCGAAACCGTGGGGGGCGAGGATATGCCTCTGGAGCCGGCTGGTTTGCACCATCAGACGGCGGAGCAGGTCAGGGGCCATCATCCCGGCGCCTTGCGCGGCCGCGACCACGGCTGCCTCGAGCTGCTCCGGGGTGGTTTCCCGGCGCCGAAGCACCCCGGAGACACCGGCCTCGACGGCCTTCATCAAGCCGGCGTCATCGACGTCCGGTACCACCAGCACCACGCGGGGACAACCGTTTCGCAGTACCCGTCTGACCATGTGCCCAGACGAATCATCCAGGCTCTCGACGATGACCACGGCGACCTCGGCGGAGTCGATGTCGGCATTATCCACTACGAGGATGTTCGGCCGGCTGCGCAAGTGGGCAGCCACCCCGGTCTCGAGGATGGCGTCCTCACCGACCACAAAGACACGGGTCCGTGTCACAGCACCTCCAGATTGAGTCCGATGCCGAGGTTTTGCGGCCCGGCCCACGCGAGCATGCAACACCACGCTTCACAATCGCTCAACAAAGAATCAACGTGGTCGGTCATTGGCGAATTACTTGTGGGCCAGGCGGCAACCCGCCCCTCGCTCCGGGCCGGATCGGGGATCTGCCCCGCTCTGCCGGCCCACGACCTCACGCCGGAACCAGGGGTCTCGGCGATCACGTGATCTCCCGGATGGCGTTGTTGTTGGTGTCCGACACAAACAGATGCCCCGCGCCGTCTATGACAATGCCGCCAGAGAACGCTCCGTTGCCGCCGATACGCAGCTCGGCCTGGTTTGCTGGGCCTCCGTCCCCGGTGTAACCAGCTGTGCCCGTGCCGGCGATCGTTTGGATCGTGCCGTCAGGAGTGATCTCGCGCACCACCTGATTGCTCCAATCGGTGAAGAACAGGTCTCCTAAGCCATCGAAGGCCACGTCATCAGGGTCGTGGAGTTGGGCCGACGTGGCTGGCCCTCCGTCCCCCGCGTAACCCGGCACTCCTGTGCCGGCGACAGTGGTGAGAGAACCTCCTAGGAACTTGCGAATGAGCTCGGCGTGGGGCTCGCTGATGTACATGGCGCCGGTCGAATCGAAGGTCACCGAGGCCGGGTCGCTGAGTGTCGTCGGGCCATCAGTGCACGTCCCCGCTACCCCAACCACTGGAGTGAGGGCACCGGTGGTCGTGTCGACTCTGTCGACAGTGCAGTTACCGTAGCGGCCTACCACGTAGAGCTCCGAGTTGAAGAACGTGAGTCCGTATGGAGCCAGGATGCCGTTGGTGAGAGTCGTGATGGTGCCGCCCGGAGTGACTTTCCGGATCGAACCCGCTTGAGCGCAGGCGCAGGGGGCCTCCGCTATGTAGACGTTTCCGGCCGCGTCGACCGCGGTGGCGATCGGGCCATTCAGCTCGGCGGACGTGGCCGGCCCACCATCTCCGGTATGGCCCTTGGTTCCGTTCCCGGCCACCCTGGTCGTGAGCTTGCCGCCGTCTGAGAAGGTCTGGAGCTCGAATACCTCGTTGCTGGCGTACGAAGCCACGAACAGGTTGCCCGACCCGTCGATGCTCGACCGGGCCGGCGTATTAACCGTATTGAAGTAAGTGCTGATGGGACCGGTCTCGTCCGAGATGTTCAGGTTGATGGCCGAGCCCTTGGGCACCGATGAACCGGTGGCGGGCATGGTGGAGGCAACCGCACCTCTAAGGACGAAGGAGTCGACGCTGGCCTGGGTCCCGACGGTTAGCGAGGCCTGGTGGAGCTTGAGGGTGGCCGCGGCGACGGTCAGCCCGGTGACATCAGGCACCGCCACGTTGGCCGGAGGGACGATCTGGACCTGCTGCGAGGTAGATGCCGCACCGCCGGCGCGGCTGATGGTGAGGGTTACGGTGTAGGTCCCGGGGTTGGACCACTTGACCGTCGGGTTCCGGGCGGTCGACGTCGCCGGATATCCGCTCGCGAAGGTCCATCCAGTCACGGTGTGTGGACCCGAAGTGGTGTCTGTAAAGCTCACCGGATCCGACACGACACCCGGTTTGGGGGTGTAGGTGAAGCTGGGCGCAGGAAGCGCCGTGGTAGGCGGGCTGGACGGGGGCGTGGAGACGGGGGGGGTCGACACCGGGGGGGTCGACACCGGGGGGGTCGACACCGGCGGCCCGGCCCCAGGTGGCCCGGCACCAGGTGGCCCCGCGCCCGTAGGAGGCGACACAGGAGGGGGCGATGGAGGCGGCCCGGCCGATGGGATGGAGACGGGCGGTCCGGCCGCCGTTGGCCCGGTGGCACCCGGCGGGGAGGAGCCGGATGCTCCGGGTGGAGGGGGCCGGTTGCCCACTGGAGACGAGCTGACGGAGGTACGGCTCCTATCTCCAGGTCCGACCTTCTTGCCGTCGGCGCCGCCTCTCGACGTTGATACCGAGATTGCCCCCTGCAGGGTCACGATACCGGCGACGTCAGCGTGGGTGTCGTCGAACCAGACGAAGCTGTGATATCCGAGCAGGGCGAAGTCCGCCCCGGGGGAGTCGACGCGAGGGTGTCCGACGATGACGCCAGTCCTGGAGTCCACAATAATGACGGTTCCTGCCTGATAGTCGGGCACGAATACGAGCCCAGCTGACTCGACCGCCTCCCCGTACCGGTCTTCACGCGACTGCGGCCCGAGGATGACATCCCGGCACACGCCGGACTGCAGATCGGACATCAAGAGCGTTCCGCTCTTCGGGTTTACGGCGAAGACAACCGGAGCCTTGGTGTTGGATCCTGACACGAGCACACCGGGATCGACCGCATCAAAGCACACGGATCGCATGCGCCGGCCGGATGTCGGGTTTATCTCGATCGCCTGGTGATTGGTCGAGTCGAGCACCACCGGGTGGGCGGATGCCATGACGATTTGGGATGGGCCCACCTTCCCGAGGGCCGCGCTCGTTCGCACCTTGCTCCCCTTCAGCGACTGCAACAAGGAGCCGTCGACGAGCCACAGGGTGCCGTCAGCTCCCAGCACGGGCGCGGCGGCGTGGCCCGGAAACGCCAGGGCCGGCCCGATAGGCACCAGTGTCTGCGGGTCGAGCTGCTGGGCCACAGTGCCGCCGCGCTCGACCGCCCAGGTGACTTGTCCGGTAGACCGCAAAGAGAGGTGGCTGTCGTCAGGTGTACCCAGTCTCACCGGAGCGGACGCCGTCAACGAGGCTCCATCGACTCGAACTGCTTCGCCGGTGCTGTGGTCCAGGACGTACGCCCCGGATCCGGCTTCGACGGCTTCGAGGTGGTGACCGGGGGGAGCCACGTTCACCTGGGCCTCCCTGGTTACGGTCGTGCCGTCGATGAGCGCCGCGGTGCCGACGTCCGGCGAAGGAAACCAAGCCGAACCGGTCGAGAGGCTGACCTTCGAGGAAGAATGTCCCTTCTTGCCGACGGTCCCGGCTACCACCGCGACGACCAGCGCAAGCGACATCATTACGGAGCCGAGGCTCATGATCTGGGCACGAGGCGGCCGGCTCAATCTGAGCAGTCCGAGGAGTCGCTTCACTTAGTGCTCACTTCCACCGGTTTTGATGAGGGGTCGAGGGTCGATAGCCGCGAACACTCGGCGGCGAACGCTCGATTGTTCGTTGAGCAACGATCGCAGGGATTCTTCGACTTCCCAGGCGTCTGTCGCCGCCTCCTCGGTCGGCTCGTATGGGGCGTACAAGGCCGTGTTGAGGACCGGCCCAAAGGTGGCCACTCGGGTTGCCGCGTCGTCACCGACCTTTTCGCGGCAGGCCCTGACGGCCTCGTCGACGGTCATGGAACGAGCGATCGGGGCGCCGTGGGTTCTAAGGCGGTCGCGGGCCTCCTTCCAGGCGCCGACTATGCGGGCCGCGGGCGACCCGCTGGCGGCTCGCCGCCGCCGCCGAGCCACCTTTGCCCCAACCACGAGGAACGGCAAGAGGAGCAGGACGACGACCAGAACAATGATCCACCAGTACGACTGTTGATGGTGCTTCGGTCCTCCGCCGGAAGGGTTTGCATTGGCCTGGCCGTGGTTGCCGCCTGTCACCCCGACGGGAGGGGGCGCGGGCGGAGGGGGGGTCACAGGGGGGACGGTGGAGTTTCGCGGGGTGGTGTTGGTCGGGTCGAAGCTGACCCACCCGACCCCGTTGAGGTTCACCTCGGCCCAGGCGTGTATCTGCCGCGGTAGCACCGCGATCGCCTCTCCCTGGCGCGCCCGCGGCCGGGTCTACCTTGTAGCCCACGACTACGCGGGAAGGGAACCCTTTGATCCGGGCGATGACGGCAAATGCGGCGGCGAACTGCTCGGCGTAGCCGACGCGCGATTTCGTGATGTCGGATGCCGCAGACGGGGCGGCCAGGAATGCGCCGAGAGCTCCGAGACTGTGGCCCGGCCGGGCCAGTGTGTTGTAACCGAAGGCCGATGACCTGAGCTCACGGGCCACTGCTTGCAGGGTGGCATATGGTCCCTTGCCAGTGATGCCGTTGGCGAAGCGGACTATGGGCTGAGGCCATCCTTGAGGCGGTGGCAGGGCGAGGACAGAGAACGCAGGGTTGTTGCCGCTCTTCACCGGGTGGGTAGGGGCGAGGTTCTGGGCAGGTAGCTCGGAGTCGACGGTGTACCGGAATCCTGCTCGAGGCGGGTTGGCAACGGCCAGCATTCCGCTCACCCGATCGAAGGCCAGGCCCTTCCCCGTCGCCCGGATCGGGGTGCTGAGGGCCGGAAGGAAGGAGCTCTGGTAGGTGCCGACTTGATACTGCTGGTGGATCACCGGACCAGGTTCGACTCCCGACGGCCCTACCGGAAGCTGATGGCCGACCAGGGCGAAGGAGGCGTCAGTACCCCACACCGCGCCGTCGTATACGTCCAGGGTGGCGATCGGTACGCGGTCTATTTTCATCCCGGGAGGGATTCCGGTAAAACGGACGGTGAAGAGGGGCGTGTTGCTCTTGCTGTTGACCTGGCTCCTCACCTCCGCCAGGGGGGAGATTCCGTCCGAGATTTGCAGGGGAGGGTTGTAATGCTCGCGTAGATCGAATCTCCGCCCCGACGAGGTCAGCGGCAGTACGGAGCCGAGCGCGACGGCCGCGATGGCAATTACCGCCAGACTCGGCAGGCCGAATGCCACGCCGGCCTGAGGTCCTCGCGTGGGCAGAAAAGTGGCGCCTTGCTGCCCATTGCCGTCAGGGTCGTGCACCCGGAGGAACACGGTCAACAGGAAGAGGACGACCATCAACGCCACCAAGGGCAGGCCTGGCATGCGGAGCTTTCCGGCAAACAGCAGAGCGACGACGAAGGCACCGAGTGGCGCCAGCGCGGGTCCGACTCTCCAGCCGGTCCGATACGAGATTTCCACCCCTATGTATGTCGCAGTCCCCGCCAGCACCACCGGCAGCACGACATACGGGGAGCTGCTCACGGCCGGAAGCGAGCTGGTCAGCAAGGAGGACCACGCCCCGGTGATCCCGTTCCACATCGCGCCGGGAGCGAATGAGTGCAGGACAAAACCGCCGAGGTAAAGCAGCTGGGCGATTGTCGTCACCCCTATCGCGGCCGGCAGGGGCCAACGGGGCGAGACGAGCGAGGGAATCACCGTGGCGATGATCGCCGCCCCTGCCGCGAGCAGGAGATATCGATTGTCGGCAAAGAGTCGCCCGAACGGAGCAACGGCAACGGTAGCCAGGACCGGGAGCACCAGGACCTCGCGGTTGCTCCTCAGCTTGCGGAGAATCCGCCGGATGATGTGGGTCATCGTCAGCCGATCCTCAGTTTCCAGACCTTCGCCCATTCGGCACTGGTGCTGGCGTTGACCGACAAAACGCCGGTCACGGTTAGCGGCGGACGCTCGAAGCGTTCCCCCACCTGGACGATTGTCGCCATATCGAAGAGGCTGCGAACCCTTCCCACCGTCCGGGCTTGGTCGACGCCCGGCTGGCCGGTCACCACTCCGAGCGAGACCCCCCGATTTCGGGGGGGGACCAGACTGGTTAGGGACTGCAGCCCTGGATCCGAGGTGCTCGGCTGGACGGCGGCCAACTTGTCCATGACGTCGCTCAGACCCAGCCCGGTCGGGTCAACGCTCCCGTAGATGCCTCCCGTCGAGCGGAATTCCGTCGGATACCGTTTGTCCGCGCCGGCCGACACGAGGGAGGCAGCCACGCGAACGGCATCCTCGAATGACATTTCGTCATAGGACTCGCTCGACGTGTCAAGGACGATCAGCAGCCTCGGCTCGTTCGTGATAACGGTGTGACGCACCATCAAAGTCCCTGTACGAGCCGTCGAACGCCAGTGGATAAGCCGTGGGTCGTCACCAGGTGCGTATTCGCGCAGGCTGTGGAAGGCGATACCTCCGCGCGGGGCCGAATTGCTGGTTGGTCCTTCCAGCTCCTGTGAGCGTCCTGTCGGTATGGGATTGGCCTTGTGAATGGTCGGAAGGACCCAAAGGGTCGCTTCGGCGCTATCGGCGTGCGAGACGTTCACGAGGCTCAACGGATCGCTTCGCCCGATGTGCAGGGGCCCTATGGTGTAGCAGCCTCGGCGCTCCGTAGGCAGCAGATAATGGGTCGAATGGGTACCTCCCGCCGGCATGGAAGGCAGGGTCATCCTGACGGAACTGGTCCCGATCACCTCAGTGGCCTGAACCGGGGCGCAGCGGCGACGGCCGACGTTTGTGATCGTGATCACGCCCGAGGCTCCTTCTCCCTCGGTGACCCGGCTCGGGCTGACGTCGCGCTGCACCTCGAGCTCGGGGCGAATGAGCATGGAGAGAGCGGCGGCGAGGAGACAGGCGAGCAGGGCCACCCCGAGAATGACGAGTTCCCGATAGCTGAGGACCGCCCCCGCGACCAGCAGGACGACCGACAGCGCGGCAAACCACCAACCATTGCGAGTAAGCACTTGTGGACTCAGCCGCGCTCTTCGGGAAGGGGCACCGCGCTGGTGATCTGCTTGAGAAGGGTCTCAGCGGTGTGCCCGTTCAGCTCCGCCTCTGCGGTCAGCAGCATCCGATGGCCGAGCACGTAGCCCGACACTTCCTTGATGTCGTCCGCTACGACGAATTCGCGCCCGCGCGACGCGGCGTAGGCCTGCGATGCGCCGATCAGCGCCAGACTTCCTCGCGGGCTGACCCCCAGGCGCAGCTCGGGTAGACGCCGGGTCGCGGCGCAGATGGACACCACGTAGCTCTCGAGACTCGGGGCGACGTAGGTCTCCCGGGCGACGGTGATCATCGACTGTACGGTCTTGGTGTCGACGACGGGTTTGATCTGATCTACCAGTCCGCCCGCGTTGCGGTCCCGAATAACCTGCACCTCCGCCGCGTGTTCGGGATAGCCCATAGAGATGCGCATCATGAACCGGTCGATCTGAGCTTCGGGCAGGTGGTAGGTGCCGTCGAGCTCCACGGGGTTCTGAGTGGCGACAACGAGAAACGGCCGGGGCACCAGGTAGGGCGTGCCATCGACGGTCACCTGGCGCTCTTCCATGACCTCGAGCATCGCCGACTGGGTCTTCGGGGAGGCCCGGTTGATCTCGTCGCCCACCACGATGTGAGCGAAGACCGGACCCGGGTGGAAGCGGAACTCCTGCTCCTTGGCGTTCCAGACCTGGGTCCCGGTCACGTCTGATGGGAGCAGGTCGGGAGTGAACTGGACGCGACTCATCGATCCGGATATCGAGTTGGCTATGGCCTTCGCCATCGACGTCTTTCCGACGCCGGGAATATCGTCGATGAGGAGGTGCCCTTCGCCCATCATGCAAACGAGCGCGAGTTGGACCACTGAGCTTTTGCCGCGGATAAAGCCCTCTACGTTTTGCTGGATGGTCGAGAACTGCTGGGCAAACCACGCGGCGCGCGATGCACGGCCCTCGACTCCGCCGGGGGGAGCTTCCGGAACGAAGCTGGATGTCATCGTTTTGGTCCTTCCACTGTGTGAGGGTACGGAAATGCTCGCCTCTCGCCGATAGAGAACTTCAGGGGGGGTCCGCTGATACACCCGTCGATGGTGAGGGAGAGGCCGCGCCGGCAAGTTACTTTCACGATGGGATTAGCTACGTGAGCAACAGGAGACGGGATTTCGCCAGTGACAACGGTTTCATCGGGTTTGGCCATTTGGCCAAGGAGCCGTTGTACAAGCCCGCTGATATTGACCGCGCCGCATTTCTCGACCTCGATGGCGCGGCTGATGGAGCCGGGATCGTCGCACGCTGCCCCCCTACCAGAAGCGGAAGGGCCGCCACCCTCCGCAGCCCGCAGCCTCCGCGGCTCGGATGGTGTCGAGCGAAGCGGCGGCCCCAGCCTTTCGATCGGTAGTAGCAATGGCAAGGCGGGCTAACGCCCGGGCCCAGGCGACGAGGACGCTCGCCCTCCCGTATAGAGAACTTCAGGGGGTGGCGGCTGATACTGCTACGATTGCCGTTACCTGGCTTCCGCCCGATACTTTTGTCCCGGCCGGCGGTGACTGGCTGACGACCTCACCGCTTGACCGGCTGTTTTCAACCGTGCCGCCCTTGGCGTAGCGAAGGTTGACCTGCCCGAGCAAGGCGATGGCGTCCGTTTCGGTGAGCCCGCGGATCGACGGCACCGTCACCGCGGCATTGCCTGACGACACCGTGATCGTCACGGTTGCCCCGGCGCGGAGCGAGGTTCCCTGGGCCGGCCGTTGACCGGTCACGATCCCCGCCGGCACGTTCGGGTTGGGGGCCGTCAGCACTGCCACCTTCAGCCCCTCTTTGGCCAGCTGCGAACTGGCCTGGCTTTCGGACAGTTGGGTGAAATCGCCGATCGTGATCTGGGGCGGTCCCGACGACACTTTGATCGAAACGATGGCTCCGTGGTGAAGATGCTTCCCCGGGCCCGGGACCTCGGACACCACCATTCCTTGTGGTACCTGAGAGTCGGCGACGTTCGATTGCACGGATTTGAAGCCGGCCTTGCCGAGTTGAGCCTGGGCCAGAGCCGCTTGCTCGCCAACGACGTTCGGAACGGGATGGGGCCGGTTTCTCCACCAAGAGACTCCCAGCACCAGGACCACTGCGATCAAGAGCGGCACGGCGATGCGCAAGACCTTTGGCGCCCATCGGGGCAGCAGTGGCTGCTGGACCACGCTCACGTCAACTGGCTTGGCCTCACCTCCGCCCAGGAGATGAAGTCCGAGGGTATGGGTGACAGGAGCGCCGCTCACCAGCCATTTGGCCGTACGGGCCCGAACCTTCAGAGAGCCTGTGCCTCCCGGCGGCAGGGCCACGCTCCGTTGCTCGAACTGCAGCAGCACCTTTCCATCGCCCCCCCAGCGGGCCCCTGGCTGGGCGCCTGCTCCCAACGGATAGTTCCCGTTGTTTCTCAGACCGATGACGAACTGGCTGTTTCGCCTGGTCAGGAGCTCACCCGGCGCCGACTCCACCTCCAGAGAATGAAAGGCGCCGACGTCGAGTCGTACGTGCTGAGCACAGCGGACTTGGGGGTTCGAAGCCGACCAGACGGCCACTTCTACCTCGGCCGGGCCGGGTGTTGTCGTCGGCTCCATAGGCGGGGCGAAATGGAGGGTCATGGTCGCCTGGCCCCCGACATCGAGATTCACCCGTGGCGGCTCGATGCGGACCCAGCCTGCCGGCACGCCCAGCACCCGCATGTCTACGCCTTCGACGATCGTTCCCTTGTTGAGGATCTGAGCGCTGACGACTGCCTGGCCTCCGGGTGCGACCGAAAGCTCGCGCCGGTCGAGCCCGAGCCAAAGACCATGCTTCCCATTGGCCGCCGATTCGCCCAGAGGCACCTCGGGTTCCCGCTCCTCCACCGGTTGGACCGCGACCGGTGAGCGGCGCTCGCGGACGAATTCATAGCGGAGAGGTGCCCGGGTCGATCTTGGCGTGCTCGGTTCGACGGGCGGCTTCAGCGCCGGCGGCTCCACGGGCCGAGGTGGCTGTCGTAGTGCGCTCGCTTCGTTTGGTCCGGGACCCTGGGCCGGGGCAAGCAGGTCCGAGCCGTGAGGCCGAGGTCTGGGACTGTCCCGACCGCTGACGCCCGGTCTGGTCGCGCTAGAGGGGTCAAGACCCGGTCCTTCCGCTACCACGTCGACCCAAGCCAGAAACGACTGACATTCCTTGTTCAGGCAGAATCGGGTGCCAGGTGGATTGTCGTGGCCACACGCGTCACAGACCATCAGTACCGCCCCATAGGCCTGGACGTGGCCGGATCGATCGAGAGCTTCGGTCATAGCGAGGGTCCATGAGACTGTCAGCCCTGCCTCAGACCGCCGGCCCGGCGAGGGACAGGTCGAGCTCGGAGAGAACCCGCTCGTATTCTTTCCTCGCCCTGGTTGCCCCGAGATGGTCCTGGGTTTGCTCATAGCCGCCGATGAGAATTCGCCAGAGGCCATCGCTATAACGATCAATCTGTAACCCGCTCTGGCAGGCGTCTAGGGCGGCGGGCACATTGCCGAGGGCGAGCGAGCACGTGGCCAGGTCTTCGGCGGTTCGGGCCGCGATGAGCCTGTAGCGATCCCGCGGTTCGAGGACCCAGTCGGCGGTGCCCGCTTCAGGGAGAAGGTCTCCCTTGTACAGGTCGAGAGCCCGGCGAAGCATCAGCGCGGCCTGTTCGAAGGCCCCGGACTGGGAGCTCCGGTGACCGGCCCCGTACAGCTCTTCCAGGAGGTCCACGTCGGCAGGGGAGCCGTTCGTGGAGAGGACGTAGCAGTCCCCCTCCCGCCGGATCATGCCCGGCCCGGCCCGGCCCGACGCCGCCTCCAGCAGACGGCGAAGGGAGGACAAGGCAACCTGCAGGTTCCGGAGTCCCCCCTTTAGATCATCCGGCCACAGGCAGCCGAGGATGTAATCGCGGTGTACCGGGCGGCTGGCATTGAGAGCGAGCATTTGTAGGACAGCCCGCGCTCGGGGCCTGACGCGGAAGCTGTCCACCGGACACCCATCGATTGTGAGGGAGAGGCCGCCCAGGCAGGTCACTCGCACGATGGGATTTGCTACGTGACCAACAGGAGACGGGATTTCCCCGGTGACAACCTTCTCATCGGGTTTGGCCATTTGGCCGAGCAGCCGTCCTACCAGCCGGCTGAGATCGACCGCGCCGCATTTCTCGACCTCGATGGCGTTGCTGATGGAGGCAGGATCGGCCGACGCTGCCCCCCGTACTCGGAGCGAAAGGGCTACCGCCCCTACGCAGCCCGCAGCCTCCGCGGCTCGGATGGCGTCGAGGGAAGCGACGGCCCCAGCATTTCGATCGGTAGCGGCAACAGCGAGGCTGGCGAAGGCCTGGGCCCAGGCGGCGGGGACGTTCGCTCCGAGTCGTTCAAATTCGTACTGGGCTTCCTGGGCCAAAACGGTGGCTGGCCCGGCGCTCCCACCCGCAAGGATCGCGATCCCTTCCATCAAAGCCAGGCCGGCGGCGAGCCAGGGGTTCGACGCCGCGTTCGCGGCGTGTCGAGCGGAGAGAAGCTCCTTCCTAATCGTGTCCGGGGAGGAGAAGGCGAGGCTGGAGATCACCCGAGGCAGCCAAGGCGGGGAGAACCTCTCGATCGCCTCCGTGGCCGCGATAATCTCCTCCCTGTCGGGTTCGCCGAGCAGAGCACTCGCCGCGACGGATCCGAGTCGGGCGTAGCCGAGGACGATGGGGCCGCCGGTCCCGTCGGTGCAGATCGACTGCAGTCTCTCCCTTCCCTCAGCCAGCGTGCCCCGGGAGATCTCCGTCATCGCCGTGACCAACCGGGTCATGGCGTCGGCCGAGGGGGCGGTGCCTTCCGGTTCGGGTGCCTGCGGAGTGAGCGATTGGCGGAGCCGGCCCGACCAGCCACCCGGGTGGGGATCGCCGGGACCGATCCAGATCTCCACCGCACACCGTTCTCTGCGGCAGACAGCCGCAGCCGAGGACGGGCCAAAGCTCTCTTCGGCCCGGTTGTAGGTGTCGACCGCGGCCTGCCAGCACCCGGCGACGAGTTCCCGACGAGCTTTGGCCAACAGGAGCCACGCGTCGCGTCCCCGTAGCGCCGGCAGAAACGAGGCAGCCTTCCCCATCTCGTCGAGGAGTCCGTCGCCGGATCTAAGCAGGAGAGCCGAGACGGCCGGCCAGTCCGCCGCCCGGCAGTACGCTCGCAGAGCTTCGGGTAGCGCCAGCCCGGACTCCAGAATTCGCCCGGCGCGTTGGTGCAACTTCCGTGCCTCGATCTCACCCAGGTCTTCCACCAGCATCTCGTCCAGACGCACCCGAACCAGCTCGGAGTACCGAAGGGTGACCCCGGTGCGGTCAGCCGTCAGGAAGCCATAGCGACATGCGACTTCGTGCAGGAGGCGGTTGCTTTGGCGGTCGTTGAGTAGCGCGTCGCACCACTGAGCGGTCAGGCGGCCGAGCGCGCTGGTTTGCACCACGAAACGGCGCAGGTCGTCGTCAAGTCCCTCGAACATGTTCTGATCGAGATACTCCCGAAGGTCGATGAGCCGGTCTGACAGCCTGGCGAGGACGTCCTGGCGCTCGGCGGTCTTTCCTCTCGTGGCGATCCAGAACATATGTAGGCCAGCGGCCCACCCGTCAGTGCGGCCTTGGAGCTCGGCCAGGTCCTCGGCGGCCAGAGGATCGCCAAAGTGGTGACGAAACAGCTCATCGGTCTCCCAGGAGCGAAACCGGAGGTCTTCGGGACCGATCTCGAATTAATTGGTCCAACAAGCGAAGACGAGTCAAGTTGAACGAAGGTGGGCGGCGAGCCGCGGCGACAAGATGGACGTTTGGAGGTAGATACCCGAGGAATCGCTCGAGCGCTCGTTCACCTGATGACCCTTCGAGCGTGTGCAGATCGTCGATGACCAGGGCCGTCTTCGATTCGGCCCTCGCCTCCAGAGCGGCGGCCGCCGCCTCCACGCTCTTCCAACCCTCCGGGTGGCTCGTCATCGACCGGGCGAACGCGGCATCGAGGTGCCGCAGTACTTCACGTTCGTCCCGGTCGGAGGGTTCGGCGCGGTACCAGGCAACCGGGTAGCCGGTATCTCGAGCCTCAGAGGCCAGCTGGCTCAGTGCCGTGGTCTTGCCTGAACCCGCAGGAGCGACGAGCAGCGTGAACGGGACCGTCCACGCCCGGTTCAGTGAGGTCGCGAGGCGGGGACGGGCCAAAGCGAAAACGGGGGGAATCTTCACCTTTGCGGTGACGACGGGACCACGAACGGGAGACAGTCGGACGCGACTACGCCTGCCCCACCCATTTGCTGTTGGCCGACCTGACCGTGTCACGGCGCTGGTTTAACACCGAACTCCTGGCGGGCGGAATTGTTTGGCCGATCGGAGGCGCCTTGGTCGGGCAGATCCCAAATCTCCACACGATCTACACGGCGCCTTCATAAGCCCTGCAACTTTACGGCTTATAAAGATGATACTTCCAGAGAAGTCACCTCTAAGGAATACAGAGTCCCACCTCTCGAGCATGCCGGCCAGGAGGTCGCAACCGTGCCTGATTATCGAAATCTGTTCAACGACTTCGTTCGTCTCGAGATCGAGATGTGGAACGACTGCGAGACGAGGCTGTTGAACGAGTTCGACATTCCCTTCTCCTACTACGAGATCATGTCAGTGATCGATCAGGTGACCCTCTGCCGGGTGCACGACATCGCTGCGACCCTCGCCATAACAACGGGAGGCGCCAGCAAACTCATCGACCGGATCGAAGCGGCCGGGCTGTGTCGGCGACGTCCGAATCCCGACGACCGTCGCTCTTCCTTGCTGGAGCTCACGCCGACCGGTCGCGAACTGCTTGGTGCGGCATCGGTGGCAGTGGAGGAGGAGCTCGATTACCGCTTCGGGGTGTTACCAGATCGAACGCTTCAGCAGTTCGCCACAACTCTCCGGCGGCTGCGGGCAACCGGGCGTCGGGAGGAAGACGGATCTGATCGCAGCGCTTGAGGCCGCGTTCGAATACTCGCCTCAGAGCCCTCTTTACAGGTCATCCTGAATAGAGTATATTGGACGGCATGCCTCGTGCTGCCCGATCGAATCCCCTCGCCATGGCGGTGCTGGTGTGTCTCTACGAGCGCCCGATGCACCCCTACGAGGTGGCGCAGACGCTGCGCGAGCGAGCCAAGCAGGAGAGCGTCCGTCTCAACTACGGGTCCCTGTACGCGGTCGTCGAGTCCCTCGAGAAGCGGGGTCTGATCAAGGCGACCGGCACCGTCCGGGAGGGTAAGCGTCCGGAGCGGACGGTGTACGAGATCACCGACACCGGGTCGCGTGAGATGGTCGACTGGCTTACCGAGTTGATCGGGGTCCCGGTCAAGGAATATCCGCAGTTCATGGCCGGACTCTCTTTCATATCTGCGCTTGACCCGGACGACGCCCTGCGGGCTCTGCGCGAACGTGCCGATGCACTGGTGTTCAAGCTGGCCGGCCTGCGGGGGGGCATGAAAGCGACACGGCAGGCCGGTCTGCCCCGCTTATTCGAGCTGGAAGTGGAGTACGAGGAAGGGCAGTTGGCGGCGGAGCTGCGGTTCGTACGAGGCCTCATCGGCGACATCGAGACCAACGGTCTCCAGGGCCTCGACCTGTGGAAAACGTTTCACGACGAAGGCATCAGCCCGGGGGATGTGCTGGGCTTCCAGTTCCATCTAGACCCAGCGGATTGACCCGGGGCCGCGTGTTGCCGCACGCGGCCCCGAGTTGCACAACCACGAGCCCGATCCGCAAGGACCGATGCCCGAGGCCACACGAGAAGCGTAGGCGACCTCCGGAGGGCGGGCTCTTCAATCTCTAAGAGAAAGAGAAAGGAACGAGCCCATGCACGCCCTCGTAGAGGCCCACGGCCTCGGCAAGCGATTCGGGAAAGTCAAAGCCCTCCAGAACCTGGATCTCACTATTCCTGCCGGACAGCCGGTGGCCATCCTCGGGCCAAACGGAGCCGGCAAGACCACGTTCATCCGTATGGTTGCGACGCTGCTCGCGCCCGATAGTGGGTCGCTCAAAGTCAATGGTCGTGACGTTGGCCGCGACGCCATGGCGGTCCGCCGCATGATCGGTTTGGCCGGCCAGTCAGCTGCGGTGGAGGAAATGATGACGGGTCGGGAGAACCTGGTCATGGTGGCCCGCCTCTACGGCCAGACCGGCGGCCAAGCCAGGGCGGCCGCGGCCGGGATACTCGCCCAGCTGAGCCTGGAGGACGCGGCTGACCGCCTGGTTCGCACGTACTCGGGCGGCATGCGTCGTCGGCTCGACCTCGGGGTCAGCCTGGTCGGCCGACCACGCCTGCTGCTTCTGGACGAGCCCACGACGGGGCTGGATCCGGGGAGCCGCAACGAGGTATGGGACAGCATCCGGGAAATGGGGAGCGCCGGCACCGACATCATCCTCACCACCCAGTATCTGGACGAGGCCGACCATCTGGCCGCATCCATAGTGATAATCGACGAGGGGCGGGTCATCGCCCAGGGGACGCCGGGCGAGCTCAAGTCCCGGGTGGGGGCGGACATCGTCGAGCTCCACACCCTTGATGAGGCCGACATGCGCCGCGCCGCTGGGGTTCTGGAGTCTCTAGGCCTGGGTCAACCGGCCACTGAGCCGGTAACCAGACGATGCTCGATCGCGGTCCGCGGTGGTTCGAAGCTCCTCTCGACCATCGTGCGGGCCCTGGACGAGGCCGGGATCGAAGTGGAGGACCTCGGTCTCCGTCGCCCGACTCTCGACGAGGTCTTCCTTGCCCTTACCGGGCACGCCACTTCGACCAGGAAGGAGGAAGCGGCGTGACTGCAGCCGCCATCACGGATACCGATAGAACGGTTCAGGTCGGCGACGACATCAACCGCGGCGCCTCGTACGTGCAGGCTTCCCGCCAGGTGGCCGACCGGACCCTGAAGAAGTTCGTCCGCACTCCCGCCCTCATCGTGGCCGGTACGGCTCAGGGGGTGCTCTTCCTGCTGATCTTTCGCTATGTGTTCGGCGGGGCGGTCGCCCACACGGGTGCACTGTCCTATGTCGACTTCCTGGTGCCGGGATTCGTGGTAACCGGTGTTCTGTTCCAGGGAATGGGAGCGGCCACCGGTCTAGCCGAGGACCTCCAAGGTGGCTTCATCGACAGGTTGCGCAGCCTCCCGATCCGGCTGTTGTCAATAGTGACCGGTCGGGTCACGGCGGACACGACACTCGTCTCGTGGGGCGTCATCGTGATGACCGCTGTCGGCTTTCTCGTGGGCTTCCGCCTGGGCGGCAGCGCGGCAGCCGGGGTGGCGGCTTTCGGCCTGACCATCCTTTTCGGCTTCGCTTTCGTCTGGGTGTTCGCGGCGCTGGGTCTGATAGCCGGAAGCCCGCAAGCGGCGCAGGGTCTGTCGTTTCTGGTGTTTCCACTGAGTTTCGTCTCCAGCGCATATGTCCCGGTGTCGACCATGCCCGGCTGGATGCAGGGCTTCGCCAACAACCAACCTCTGACGCCCATGTGCAACTCGGTGAGGATCCTCACCAGCGGCTCGGCCGCCCAGGATCTCCTCGGGCATTCGCTGTCGTACTACCTGGTGCCATCGTTGTTGTGGGTAGTCGGCATAGTCGTGGTGTTCGCGCCCCTCACCACGTGGAAGCTGAAGAGGTCGTAGCCGAACTGGCGTTCAACCCCCGCGTTGCCTGTTCACAATGTCGAAACACAGGCGACGACAGCCGGAAACGCGAAGCGGGTTACATGGTGGCTACCTGAGGAGCGGGACGGAGCG
This sequence comes from uncultured Actinomycetota bacterium, assembly GCA_963783945.1. Lineage (GTDB taxonomy): Bacteria > Actinomycetota > Acidimicrobiia > Acidimicrobiales > Palsa-688 > CAWAPS01. The sequence goes on along the minus strand of CAWAPS010000030.1, from coordinate 25,241 downwards.
ATGGCCGTTGACAGAGATCTGGTTGGTGCGTGGACCCGATCTCGGTTGGTCGTAGACGGCACACCGTGCGCCGATGTCTGCAAGGTGCTGTGGCTGCAGACGATCGACTTGTACGCTGACATCAGGGTGCCTTGTCGCGCCGGGGCGGCTCCAGCCAAAGGCCCGGCAGCGGTCTTCGCCCGGCCCTGGGCCTTTGCCGGCACCGCCACCTGGGACCCTCCGGTTATGACCTGGCATCACCAGCTCGACTCGATGCTGCAGCCCAACGTCGATTCCAATCCTCTCGAGCGGGACGGTGACCTCCTCGTCGAATCCGGCAGGTTCAAATGGGCCGGGCTGTGGATACCCTTTCGCGAGGAGTGGCGGAGGCTGAGCCGAAGTGACGACGTGGTCGGCGCGGAGGTCCAGACCCGCCGCATCCAGGTCACGATCGGGGCCTGGCGTATCGACGTCGAGGACGACCGGCCCTCCGGTAACTTCCGGGCTACCTGGCACGACTTCAAAGACGGCACATGGCGGCCGACGGGTTCTATCCTCGAGCCGCCATGCGGCTCGGACGGGCTGGCTAACACGGCATCTGGGTCCGGAGTCGCCTGACCGGCCGGCTCTGCGAAGCCAGCCCCGATGGCGATCCCTCCGGCACTGGTCCGGGAGCGACTAGCGGGGGCCTGAAGGCCAAGCCCTGGACGGCCTCCGCCCGTGCCGCTTGACGGTTGGCGGGGACGGCACGGTCAGCTTGGCCGCGGCTCATGGTCCGGTCGCCAAAGGCAGTGATCTCATTCATGGCTCCTCCCGGGACGGTCCGCCAGGCACCCACCTCGGTGCCGGGGGTGTCTCTCGGCGGCCCGGGTTCCCCCGATCGGGGGACCCGGAATTCAACCCTCTGGTCCGCCGCCCGGGCGATGGCTGGCGGGCCGCTGCGGGCCGACACTTATATCAGCGCCCGCAAGGAGCGGGCCGAGACCGCAAGGGGAACTCGCCATGTCTGCCACCTACGCCCACACTGCCCGCCGTAGCAACCGTATGCACAAGATCGCCGCCGGCGTCTGCGCCATCGCCCTGAGCGCCTCAGCGGCCGCCCTGGTTTTCACCTTGCACCACAACGGCCACCACGCCGCCGCTCCCGCCCCGGCCACTCACAGCGTGACCCCGACCCACCACGTCACGCCGATCAACTTCGTGATCCCGAGCCATCCGGTGGCTCCCACCAACTTCGTGACTCCGAGCCATCCGGTGGCTCCCACCAACTTCGTGACTCCGAGTCACCCCGCGTCTCCCAGCCAGACATGACCGGTCCGGTTCCGCCGAGCCCTGTTCCTGAAACCCGGAGCCTGTCGACCCGACCAGCATCGAGGGCCCGAACCGGTTCACGCCGGTTCGGGCCCTCGACTCTCCTTCAGTACGTCTGACACGCGATAACAACAGCGCTGCCCCACCCCTTCACGGGCAGCCCCACTGGAGGGCATCAGGAGGCTCGGCCCTCGGCGTCAACCAGCGGTGTGGCCACCACGTGGACTTCCTTGGCCACGCCCAGCGGGTCGACGATGTGGCGGGCGAACTCCTGGGCCTGGTACTCGTTGCGGACCTGGTGATCCGAAAGGAGGAACTGCAGGACCTGCTTGACTTTTTGCCGGCCGTCCTTTTCGTATACCACCCGGGCGGTGATCACAAACAGTTTCATCTCTGGCCTCCTTGGCCCGTCGTACCGGCGCCCGGCTGTGCTCCTGAGAGCGCCGTCAGCGATTCTCATCTGGATAGGTTGTCGGCACTCCCGGCTTGCTAGCGTTGACCGTTGGCGACAGACTCTTGTCACCTGACGACAGATGGCGGAAGGACACCTAGTTGACGAGTTTCGTGCGCGCTCCATCGCTTCGGGGCTACCGCGAGCTGGTGATCGATCTCGGCGGCAATCCCGCCCGGCTGCTGCGCAAAGCCGGCATCAAGCCGTCGGCCCTGGATCAGCTGGAGGCCTTCATCAGTTTCGACAACTTGATCTCGCTCCTCCAAAACTCCGCGACGGACCTCGACTGCCCCGACTTCGGACTCCGTCTGGCCGAGCGTCAGGACATCGGGATCCTCGGCACCCTGGCGGTGGCGATGCGCCACTCGGCCACGGTAGGAGAGGCAGGGATGTGCGCTTCCAGGTATCTCTCCGTTCACAGCCCGGCCGTGGCGTTCAAGATCAGGCCCGGCGAGCAATCGGACGAGACCGTCCTCTCGTTCGACATCCTGGTCGAGCACTCCGCTCAGTGGTCGCAGACCGCCGAGCACGCCATTGGGCTGGCCTGGCGCATCCTCCGGCTGCTCTCCGAGGGGCGCAGCCATCTCCGGCAGGTCCGATTTCCGCACGCCAGGGTCGGCTCTCGAACGTCGTACCGCCGGCGCTTTGGGGCCGAGTTGATCTTCGAAGCTCCGCGCGCTGCCCTGGTCGTGGAGTCGGCCGTCCTGACCCTGCCGATAAGCGAGTACAACGATCAGTTGCACGATCTGGCGGCGAGCTACCTGGAAGGGCGTCTCCCGGCCCGCCGCAAAACCTGTGAGGTTCAAGTCCGCCAGGCCATCGAGGCTCTGTTGGGGAGTGGCGCGTGCAACTATCGCCAAGTGGCGAAGGTCCTTTACGTTCACCCCCGGACGTTGCAGCGGCGTCTCGCCGACGAGGGGACGACCTTCGAGGCGATCAAGGATGAGGTCCGCAGAGATCTCACTGAACGCTATCTTTCCCAGCCGGAGGTTCCGCTCGCCCAGGTCGCGGCTCTGCTCGATTACAGCGAACAGTCGGCCTTCACCAGGAGCTGCCAGCGTTGGTTTCACACCACACCGAGCGCTCTGCGCGCCCGGCTTCAAGCTGAAAGGAGGCGCAAGCCGCCGGCCGCGGGCGCCGCCTAGACGCCGAAACGCGGCTAGTAGGTGAAGGTCTCTGCCATCTCCTCGCCGAGCGGGCTGAGCCATCCTGGTGGAGCATCTCGGGATGCGCGAAGATCCGCGCCATGCCCGAACTGGTTGGCACCCCATCAGACGACGCCCCGAGCATCTTGGCGACCGGGCGCTCGGATATCACCACGATCTTCGTGTCCATGACGTCCCGGCACCCCGAAGGTGGCGACGCGGAGTACCTCCGGTGGCACACCTTCGACCACCGGCCCGAGCAATTCCGGCTCGCCGGGCTGCGAAGTTCATTGCGGTTGGTCTCCACCCCGGCCTGTCGCGCCGTCCGAGCGGTGAGCGAGCCCCGCTACGACGGCGTGGACCATCTTATTTCTTATTTCTTTGCTGACCCTGACGCACTGATCGCGGGCCGGGCACTTACGGAGGCCCTGTACGAGGTCGGCCGGATGGCCGACGTGCTCCCGTCGGTCGAGCGGGCCGTGTACCACTTCGAGGGGATGGCAGCTGCGCCCCGGATCAAGATCGGGGCCGATGTGCTGCCGTGGTGGCCGGTACGGGGCGCCTATGTCCTGGTCGAGCAGGGCGCCGCTCCCGCCGGCGACCTGGTGCGACTTCCCGGTGTCGGTGGCGCATGGTGGACTTCTTTGGCCCAGGTCCAGGTGGACCTCCAGCCTTCGGACGTGACCGAGCGACTGCAGATGACGTACCTGTTTCTCGATGAGGATCCGGTTGAACTAGCGGGCCGGGTCCGTCCGGCGCTCGAAAAACGCTGGGCCGGCACCGACGTGGTGCCGCTCCTGGCCGCACCGTTCCTTCCGGTCGCCGGCTATGACTTCGACCGCTACCTGCCCTAGATGGGTTCGCGCCCATAGGCGGCGCGGCGGCACGGCCCCGCGGCGGCGCCTCCTCGCGGCCGGCCGCCTAACCACTTCGCGTCGAGCACCCGCGCCTATACGGGGCGCTCGTCGCGTTCGAGCATATATTGGCCACTTCGCGACGAGCGGCGGCGTCGCGCTCCGAGGGCGCGACGCGAAGTGGTTACGGCCCGCTGCCGAGGAGCGGCGCGAGAGGCGGATGAGACGAGCCGGGGGGTGAGACCGGGCGGGGGTCGTGGCGGCTAGGGGAGGACGGCCGTCATGCCGCCATCAATGACGAATGTTCCGCCCGTAACAAAGCTCGACTCGTCGGACGCCAGATAGAGCGCGCAGGACACGACCTCCTCAGGCTGACCGACCCGGCCGAGAGGGACCGTGTCGGTGGTGCGGGCGCCTACCTCCGAAGCGAGATAGTCAGCGCTCACGGGGGTTTCTATATGGGCCGGGCAAATGCTGTTGGCCCTGATTTTGTGAGGGGCTCCCTCGGCCGCCAGGGCCCGGGTCAACCCGTTGACGCCGCCTTTGGCGGCGGCATGGGCGGCGATCGGAAACGAGCGGCTCGCCACCAATGCCGCGACCGATGAGATATTGATTATTGAGCCGCCCCCCCGGTCGACCAGGTGTTTCCAGGCGTTGCGGGTGACGAGAAACGGGGGGTACAGGTCGTTTCGAATGGTGAAGTCCCAGTCCTCGACGGTCATTTCACCGAAGGGCGCGAAACGCTGAGCCGACGCGTTGTTGTAGACGATGTCCAGCCCGTCCCATTCTGCCGCCGCCCGTTGCACGAGCACTTCAACCTGGTGAGGATCACTCAGGTCGACCGGTTCGACGCCGACGATCGATCCACCCTCTGACCTCACCAGTTCGATGGTTTCTCGATTTCCGTCGGCCTTTAGGTCGCAGCCGATCACCCGGGCGCCCTCCCGTGCGAACACCAAGGCGGCGGCCCGACCCTGCCCGCCTGCCGTGCCGGTGATCAAGGCCACCTTGCCTTCGAGGCGTCCGCTCATGCACGACCTCCAGGTTTCACCGCTACCCCCGGTTGTCAAGAGCCAATGGGCCAAAGGTGAAAAAACTAGCATCCAACGCACGGGCCTTCAAGCGAGGGAGTGGGGCGATGTTGCAGAACGCAACGTCGCAGACGCAATGTCGCAGCACGCCACGTCCGCCAGAGATGCGACTCAGCCGCGGCGAACTGCAAACTGGACGGCATGCAAGACACTGACAAGCGGAGAGCAGGCCGCGGGAATTCGGGGGACACGGTCCGGTGGTGAGCACCCGCCCGGAGGATCGCCGGCTCCTCGCCGGTCTGCCCGTGCTTGATCTGTCACTGTGGCAACCCGGGCACACCGCCACCCAGCTCCTGGCCGACCTGGGTGCGGACGTGTTGAAGATAGAGCCGCCAGGGGGCGACCGAATGCGGCCCCAGATCGACCGGTTCATGAACTTCAACGGCCGCAAACGCAGCCTGGTGCTCGATCTCAAGGACGCCGAAGACCGGCACCGCCTCCTCGAGTTGGTCGCGGTCTCCGAGGTGGTGGTGGAAAACTATCGCCCCGGTGTCGCTGACCGGCTGGGCGTGGGCTACGAGGTCCTGCGGGCGGTCAATCCCGCCGTGGTCTTCTGCTCGATCAGCGGTTTCGGCCAGACCGGTCCACTGGCACCGTCAACCGGCCACGACCCCAACTTCCAAGCGTATGCGGGCACGTTCACCATCCCTGACCAAGGAGAGCCGGTGCGTCCTGCGGTACTCATCGGCGACCAGGGTGGCGGATTGGCCGCGGCCTTCGCCATTCTCGCCGCGGTTCTGTGCGCTCGCCGCACGGGCGAGGGCGACCACATCGACGTCTCGATCGCGGACCTGCTGGCAACGTGGGTGGCCCCCCACGGGCTGGTGGACGAGCGACGGGAGCCGCAGGCGGGGCGGGCCGGAGCCCTGCCCGCGATGGGCACTTTTCGCACCGCCGACGGCGGGTGGGTGGTGCTCGGCGTGTACAGCGAGGACCGTCTGTGGGACGTGCTGTGTGAGGAGCTTGGCCTGGATTCGTATGTCGGGCTGACCATGGCGGAGCGAGCCGCCAGGTCCGAAGACCTCCACGCCAGGCTCGCATGGGAACTGTCACTCTTGCCTCGGGACGAAGCCGTCAGGCGCCTGTCAGCGCGAGCGATTCCCATCGCGCCCGTGCTCTCTCGGCTAGAGATGCTCGAACATCCACACTTCCGTGAACGCGGCGTGCTCACGACCGGTCCCGACGGCCTGCGCTCGGTGGGGCACCCGATCCGATACGCCGTTCATCCGGCACTGCCTCCGGGCCGCCCTCCGGATCTCGACGAGCACTGACCGGTATCACAGAGTAATGAGCGGGCCTTGTCTCCAGGCGGACTGTTCGTGGCGCGGGCCGACGTGAGCCCGAGAACGCCCGAACTCACAGGGCCCTGGTCGCCGGGCTTACAGACCGGCCCGGTCGCCTGGACTCCGCGGGAGGGTGTCGGTCGCATCCCCGGACGGGCTTCTTCCTGCCGGAGGGGCCTGCTTGCCCGCTTTCCCGTAGCACTTCTGGATTCTCGTGGTCGAAATGGGCAGAAAACCACACGAAAGCACTACAGGAAATCGAAAGTACTACGAGAAAATTCCACCATGTGTGGCAGAACCGAACAAACCGTCGCGGACGGGCGGTCAACCACCGGCCGTAACGCCTGACGAGTTGGAGCAAACGGGCCAGGGCTGCAAGCTCAAATCGGCGACCGCCAGGCGAAGGCGGTGGACCTTGCCTTCCGCGTTGAATTCGTAGACAGACAGTGAGTTCGCCACCTCGAAGCGGCCTTCGGTACCGCGGCGCGACCGTTCTTCGAGCTCGACATAGACGAGACCGGGGAGCTCGGCGATGCGCTGGACGGTGAACTCCCACAGCGAAGGCGAGAGGGCCCACTGGCTCATGACCTCGACGTACTCCGGCCATCTCATCACTTCGAGCGCGAATGGGCTGGCGTCGAAGTCCGCCGATCCGGCCCCGTCGTCTCGGACAAAAGAAGAGTAGTCCGAAGCGACCCGTTCGAACTCGTCCACCGCTATCAACGCGGCCAGCGGGTCCCAATAGTCCGGTCCAAGAACGGATTGCTGTTTGGCTGACGCAACCAGACGCTCCAAGGTTCTGATGAGCTCCAGAACCTTGTCGGACAAGCGGCGGTTGATCGTCCCTCCACCGGTCGTGCTCATATACCCTCCATGGCCCGTCTCAGCGTTACCCGATCGCCCCTGGCCGATCAGCATAGGGCCAGTCGCGCTCCCCGGCCTGAGGAACCACCTCGGTCGCGAAGCGCTCGAGTGCGGCGAGGTCGAACGGGGCCCGCAACCCGAGGTTGATCCAGTCAGTCCCGGCTCGTTGGTACCGACCGATCTTGTCCACGATCTGGTCCACGCTGCCGTAGAGCGTGCCCTTCTTCACCTGGTCGGCTGCTTCGCCGAAGCGGCGCTTCAGCTCCTCATCAGCGTTCCTGTCCGCGAATACGAGCCCGACATTCACGCCGGTAACAGGTAAATCGGGACGGGCGCAATGCTCGCGCACGATCTCGAACTTTCGGGCGAAGGTCTCTGGCGATACATATGCGACGTTCCAGCCATCGGCCAGCCGACCCACGAGCGGCAAAGCCTGCTTGTTGCCGCTGGCCCCGATCCAGATGCGGGGTGGCGTCTGCACCGGCTTGGGATTGCATCGAGCGTCAGTCAGAGTGACGAACTCACCTCTGTAATTGCTTACATCCTCCGTCCACAGCATCCTGATGACCTCGACGGTTTCGGCCAGTCGCCGGAGCCGGATTGCAGGTGCCTCGAACGGGAGGCCGTAGCCATCGAACTCGGCCTGGTGCCAGCCCGCCCCGAGACCGAGCTCGAGGCGTCCCGCAGACAGGTGGTCGATGGTGACGGCCGCGTTGGCCAGCACCGCTGGGCTGCGAAAGCCCGCGCAGTAGACCAGCGATCCGACCCGCACCCGCGACGTCCTCATAGCCAGGGCAGCGTGACACGCGATCGCCTCGAAGCAGTCCCGGTCTGGCGCGATCTGTGCCGGGTAGAAATGATCCCAGATGCTGATCCAATCGAACCCGAGCGCTTCCGCCCGATCCCAGAGTATAAACAGCTCCTCGATGGAGCAGTCCTGGGGTCCGCTGTGAACGCCGAACTGGGTCACGAGACCTCCCACGACGCCGCGAGCGTGGCCATACCGGCGTACATCTCGGCACCGGACATCCGCACGTAGCCCGGATCCGACTCGGCGTAGACCAGATCGGCGATATTCAGCATCCGCTGAGGTTCGAGCAGCTCGGAAAAGGGCCCGACACCGATGTCCTCCAGGGCTTCGAGAGGGGACATGCCACGTCGCAGACGGAGCCCGGCCTCTCGGGCTACCAGCTCCAGGGATGCCCGGGCGCCCCTGGCACCAGCTAGGTCGGTCACGGGTCCGTGTCCTGGGACGATCAGTGCTGGCTCGAGTGCACAAATGCGATCGATCGCATCGATGCAGTTGCCGATCGGCCCCGCCCACATCATGGGAGCCACGCCGATAAAAAGGATGTCGCCCGCGAACACGACTCCCGTGTCTGGGACGTGCACGATGACATCGCCGAGTGTGTGAGCGGGGCCCACCTCTATCAGTTCGACGGCGCGGCCTCCGACGTCGATCTGAACGGACCCGGAGAAGGTCGCGTCGGGCGGCCGGAGCTCGATGCCATCGAAGTCGAACGCGTCAAGCCGGCCGAGCGGGTCGCCGCGCTGCGCCGCGGCCATAGCCTCCGGTGGGTGCTGGTCGAACTCGCGGACGGTGGCTGCTGATCCCCAGATGCGTACACCGGCCGGCAACAACGCGTTCCCGAAGGTGTGGTCCCCGTTTGCGTGGGTGTTGACCGCCGATCGCATTGGATGATCGGCGACGACCCCGGCGATCGCCTCGAGCAGTTCACCCGTAAGCCGCAGGTCGAAGAGCGTGTCTACCAGGAGACTGGCGTCGTTTCCTGCGATCAAGCCCGAATTACTGTATCCGAGCAATCCCTCGGGCTGTAGGTAAGCCCACGTTCTGCTGCCCAGGTCGTGCAGACCCTTCACGAAAGCAATGTCGCGAGCCGAATGCAATCAGCACCCCCTCTTGTGTCAGCTTGTCGTCAAGGTAGCCGACCCGGTCGGTCACAGCCCAGTTGTCGGCCGCCCCCTTGTCGCCTTCGTGGACGAGCCGACCACCGGTCTCGACCGGCGGAGACGGCGGGTGCTGTGGCACAACATTCGCGAACTGGTCAACGCACGGGGTTGAAGCCCGATTAGTGTTGGGTAGATGAGTTTACTTCGTGTCGACGTCGGGTTTGTCAGCGCTGATCGAACTCTTGTGGATTTTCTTTCCCGCGTCTTCGAGTTGCAAGAGCTTCCGTCGATCACGTTGGGCCCCGGAACGGTTTGTCGCCTCAAGGCGCCGGGTTCGGTCGTCAAGGTGATGCTCCCGGCCGAGGTCCCCGCGCCGCCAGTTCAGGCCTCACCTTTCTACAAGTTGTCCGGGCTCCGCTACCTCACTCTCTGGGTCGACGACCTCGAGGCCGTCGTAGAACGGGCGGTGGCGGCCGGTGGGAGGATCGAGCGCGGGCCGGTCGAGCTGGTTCCCGGAGTGCGCATTGCCGTGTTGGAGGATCCCGAGGGCAACGCCATCGAGGTAGCCCAGCAGGATCCTCTGAATACGGCAGACATCATGGGTGCCGCCGACCCCGGAGAAGGCATCCAAAGTAGAGGAGGCCAGGGTTCGGGTCAGTAGCGTCCGGACCGCCTTCTCTGTCGGACCACAACGCGACACCTCCTGCGTCCCGGATGGGGCAACGCGTCACGTGCCGTGCTCGCACGTTACCTGACCGTTGTTCTGGACGCTTGTAACGCCGCCCTGGACGCGAGCGGTGAACCAGCAGTCGACGGCGTGAGGCTTGCCTGGGGTGAACGTGAGGGGGGGAGACATGCCATCCACAGTGTCACCCTTCAGCGAGGCGAGCCCGGTCGTGACCTCGGCCGCGGTCGGGGTGGCGCCGGCGGTCAGGCCGCCGGCCTTGACGGCGTCCTCGAGTAGTGCGCCTGAGATCCACAGGGTAAAGGCGTCCTCAACAAACAGGTTCTTGTTCTCCCGGACGCCGGGGTAGGACTTGTCCATAGCGGCGTTGGCGGCCTGGACGGCTGGCGTCGTGGCGACGAACGGGATGGCAGGGGACTCCAGCCACAGCGCGTTCTTCAGCCCGGGGGCGGCGGCCTCGTTGAGGCCGAACCCTCCCATCTCTTGCACGTAGATCGGAAGGAAGTTCTGCTGGCTGCAGTCGGTGGCCACCCGGACAATGATCGCCGAGGCGTCCCCGATGAAGACCGACTTCACGCCCTTCTGATCCGCCGCCACGCACTGGGCGGTGTAGTTGGGGGCGGTGCCGGAGATCTCTGCGTTGTAGACGACCGGCACGCCGAGCTGCTGCCCGGTTGCCTTGAAGGCGGGCACGCTCTCAGCGCAGATTGGCGACTCGGCGCAGTAGACGTTCGCCAGGTTGGTGGCGCCCGCGGACTTGACCGTGTTGATCACCGCGTAGATTGCGGAGTCGTTGGTCTGGCCGACGGGGTAGAAGTCGGGGTTGGTACCGAACGGTATGTTGCTCGAGTACCCGCCGACAACCGGGATGTTCGCCGCCTGCACCGTCTTCGCCCACGCTTCATCGAAGTTGGACGTGTCCGCGATCGCTACCACATGATCCGAGATCAGGGCCTGGATGTCGGTGAGGGAGAGTCCGGGGTTGTTGGCGTCGTCTTTGTAAATGACCTGCACGGGGTGGCCGCCGATGCCGCCGGACGCGTTCACCGTGCTGGCCCAAGCCTTGTACTCGTCCTCGGCAGGCACGTTGAACGCCCCGAAGACGGAGCCGGAACAGCTGCAGATGAAGCCAACCTTGATCGGCGTACCGGTTGCCTGACCCGTGGCCGAGCCGGTTGACGAGGAGCTTGGTGATGAAGAGGCAGCGGACGTTGGACTGCCCGATGAAGACGCGGACGTGGGACTCGACGAAGAAGACTTGCTGCTCGAGGAACACGAAGCGAGACAGAGCCCGATGGCAACCACACTGCACACAGCAACCCAACTACGACGCTTCGGACTCACGGCGTACTTCCTCCCTCACCTGTCTGGATACGGACGACGTCTCGGACGAGGGTGGGAGTACACGGCAGCTCCGAAGTGACGACCCCAGTAATCTCGGAGTTGCTGATCACGTCCCTAGTTCCCCCCTGGACATCCGTTTGTATAGTACGGTCCGCGTCGACCGTCAAGTCGGTGCAAGTAGTGGTGGCGTGCCGGACCAGGGTCCTATACATCTGTATAGCATGGGAAAAACGATGCTCGCTCGAGAGGAGGGCTGGGTGGATCGGCTTCCCGGTGGTACTGACGAGAGTGATTCACCCCCGATGCTGCATGTCCCGGCGCGGCCCATACCCGTGCCTACATCGGTGAGCGCGCAAGCTCAGGCGATGTTGTCGTTGGGCATAGTCGGGCCGGAATCGAAATGGGCCGCACCCGACGATGCCGAGGGATGGAAGAGGCTGATCGCTGAGCGAGAAGCCGCGGTCATGGCCATGTCCGGCCTTGGTGGCGAATTCAGCGGGGCGGAGGTGGAAGAAGAGGACCTGGGCGGCTTCGTAGTGTTCAAGATAACTCCGGAAGATGTCTCGCCCCGCGACCGGCGGGTCTACCTCGATCTGCACGGTGGCGGTTTCATCCAGGACGGGGGTGCGATCGCTTGCTCACGAGCGGTCGGCACGGCAAAGAATCTCCAGGCGCGTGTCTGGTCGGTCGACTACCGCATGCCACCTGACCACCCCTTCCCGACGACCGTCGACGACTGTGTGGCGGCGTACCGGCGACTACTTCACGAGCTGCGCCCGGAAGAGATCGTCATAGGAGGGGCGTCGGCCGGCGGGAATCTGGCGGCGGCGACCATCTTGAAGGCCAGGGACCTGGGCCTGCCGGTGCCGGCGGCCTGCGCCATGATGAGCCCGGCCACCGACCTGACGGAGTCAGGCGACACCTGGAACACCAACGAAGGGGTCGACACGGTCATGCGCGGCAGCTTCATGCCGTGTGCCGTGCTGTACGCGGGAGGGCACGACCTGCGCAACCCGTACCTCTCCCCGGTGTATGGCGACTTCAGCGAGGGGTTTCCGCCGACTATCCTAACTAGCGGAACGCGCGACAAGCTGCTGTCCGACACCGTACGGTTCCACCGATGTCTACGGGCCGCGGGCATAGAGGCCGAGCTCCACGTCTGGGAAGCCGCCGGTCATGCCATGTTCCTCGGCCGAACGCCCGAGGATGCCGAACGGGCCGGGGAGATCAAGCGGTTCGTGCACGAGCACTGGCCGGTCGCCGTGTCCTGAACCCAGGGCGACTACAATCCGGGCCACGGGTGGTTGGCGCAACCCTGCGAGCCTGAGGCTCGGCGATCCAACTGGCCCATCCTGTTCAACTGATCACCTGGGCTGTTGAACGATCCTTGATTGAACTGGACCATCGATGGACAGCCGACACCTTCCGGTCCCGGGCTGGATCTGATGAACGTCACCAGTTGCGGGCCTCGATGGAGGATTCGGAGCATTCGGAGCGGCTATTTTCGGGAGGCACTATGTCGAAGCGGTTCGACGGAAAGGTCGCCTTCATCACTGGCGCGGCGGCCGGATTCGGGCATGGGTTGGCGCGAGTATTGAGCGGCGAAGGCGCCTTGGCGCTGGCGGACATTGATCGTGAGGGAGCAAACCGGAAGGCCGCCGAACTCCATTCACCAGCGGCACCCGCAGTTGGTTTGGATGCCGTTAGCCGCCGTCACCTCGCGGGGCCTTGAACGCAACTGGGCCCAGCTGTCCCTGGAGGTAGACGTCGAGGTGGCGGATCTTGCCGTCATCGTTGAACTCGTAGACGTTCATGGAGTTCACGATGGTGACACCGCCGTCCTTTATGTGGTGCTCTTCGATCTCGAAGAACACGATGTTCCCGACCTCAGTAATGCGGCGCAAGCGGGTGTCGAAATCCTTCCACTCGGCCCAGGGCACCATGAAGTCGAGGTAGTCGCCCCAAGTCATCTTCTCCCGGTAGATACCGATGCGTTCGAACTCGTTGACGGCGATCATTTGGGTCAGCGGGGCCCAGTCGTCGCGGCTGTAACCCGGCTGCTTGGCCCGGCCGACCAGCTCCTGAATGATCCTCGCATACTCGAATACCTTGGCAGAGAGCGGACCAAGGATGTCAACGCTCGTGTCGTTCTCGCTCATTGGTTCCTTGGGCTGATGGCGCTTACGGGTCGCGTTCGGGTCCGACATCGAAGGGTATCCGTCTTTGAGGTTGGTCTTCAACGACGGCGGACCCTGACGCGGCCGCGAAAGTGGTCGCGTTGGCCAGGGGGCACCTCGGCTATTGCCTTGACCGGCCGTAGTGTGACTTGGCCCGAAGATCGGAACCCGGGCACTCTTTGGTATGGTCCATTTCATGGTCTTTTCAAGCAGTGGACGGGATGCTGCGGGCACGGGGACAGGTCGATGACAGCGACCTCGCAGGACGGGGTGACGCCCACGCCTGTCGAGCAGCGCCGGATGTATGAGCTCATGGTGCTAATGAAGGCGATGGACGACCGCATGTTCGCAGGCGTGAGCAGCGGCGAGTTCATCGCTAACTATTTTCCGTTCCGGGGCCAGGAAGCCATTCCGGCCGCGATGGGCGTTGTGCTGCGTGACGGGGACCAGCTGGTTACCACCTACCGAGGGATCCATGACCACATCGGCAAAGGGGTGCCGCTGGACGACATCCTGGCCGAAGTCCTGGGCAAGAGGACCGCCCCGAGCGGCGGTAAGGGGGGTCTGATGCATATAGCCAGCCCCGAGAACGGCTCCATGCTCTCGACCGGCATCGTCGGCGCCGGCATCCCTGTCGCCGTGGGGTTGGCCCTCGCGGCCCAGCTGGAACGTTCGGACCGGGTAGTTGCAGTGACGTTCGGTGACGGCGCGACAAACACCGGCTCGTTTCACGAGGCCGCAAACATGGCCGCACTGTGGAACCTTCCGATTGTTCTGATATGCCAGAACAATCTCTTCGCCGAGAAGACACCGACCGACCGGACCATGAAGATCAAGCGGATCGCCGACAGGGCGGTCGCCTATGGCATCCCTGGCGTGAGCGTCGACGGCAACGACGCCAACAGGGTGTATGCAGCACTGGCTGCGGCGGTCGATCGGGCTCGGTCGGGTGGGGGTCCGTCGCTAGTCGAGTGCGTGACTTTCCGGCTGCGTGGGCATTCCATGGGTGACGACATGCGCTATGTGCCGAAGGACCAGCTGGCCGAGGCCCAGACGCGGGACCCAATCCCCGCCTATCGCAAGCTCCTGCTGGCCGCCGGGGTTTGCAGCGACGACGAGCTGGAGCAAATCGATGAGGCGGCCGCAGCGTCGATAGACGCTGCCGTTAAGCGCGTTTTGAACGCGCCGGAGCCCACGTCAGACGAGCTCACCCGGCATGTGTACGCCAACGCGGACCACATGCCCACCTGAGGGCTCGCCCGGAACAATTCTTAGTGCAACGTTCCTGGAGAGACGGCCGTCGCCACCGAGCCCTTGTTCCAAGGTCGTCATCTCGAGCCCTGAGTTGGCCACCTGAACTACGAGCCTAGAGGAGAGTGTTGATGGAAGAGCGTGACATGATGTTTGTCGAGGCCCTCAATCTCGCTATGGAAGAGGCCCTTAGCAAAGATGACCGAGTGATTCTGCTCGGGGAGGACATAGCTGATCCATCCGGTGGAATCCTCGGCGCGACCAAGGGGCTGTCGACGAAGTACGGGGACGATCGGGTCCGCGACACACCCATATCAGAGGCGGCGATCGTTGGAGCAGCCATAGGTGCTGCTATGGCTGGCTACCGACCCGTCGCCGAGATCATGATCATGGACTTCATCGGCATCGCCATCGACCAGATCGTCAACCATGCGGCAAAGATTCGGTACATGACCGCCGGCCGCATGTCATCGCCCGTCACGGTAAGAACCGCCACCCTGGGCGGTCACGGCACCGGGGCCACACACTCCCAGTCACTGGAAGCCTGGTTAACCCACATCCCCGGGCTAAAGGTGGCGGTGCCGGCCACGCCCGCCGACGCCAAGGGCCTGCTTACCACTGCCATCTTCGACGACGACCCAGTGGTATTCGTGGAGACTGGCGTGCTTTATGGTACGCGAGGCCCGGTGCCACTCGGGGACTATTCGGTACCGTTCGGCCAAGCCGAGATCGGGCGGGCGGGCAGCGATGTCACCGTGATCACATACGGGCGCGGGGTGCGGGAGTCTTTAACGGCGGCGGCCGCGCTCGACCAGGAAGGCGTGAGCGTGGAGGTCCTGAACCTTCGGACCCTGGTACCGCTCGACATGGAATCCGTGCTGCAATCTGTGGCCAAGACCCGCCGGGCCGTAGTCGTTCATTTCGCGACACGGTTCGGCGGCCCTGGCGCCGAGATCGCGGCGACGATCAACGAGGAGTTGTTCGGCCAGTTGTCCGCACCTGTCGGCCGGGTCGGCGCCAAATTCACGCCGATCCCCCCGGCAAAGGCCCTAGAGAGCGCGGCCCTGCCGCAGTCCTCCGACATCGTGGATGCGATCCGGCGCACGGCCGGCAATTGATGTCCGGGACGCCGGTGCGAGTCCCGAAGGCTGCGATCGATCTCGGAGGGCGTCTACCTTCAATGGGTTGCGTCGACCGCAGGAAAGATCAACGAAGGTGAGCCGTTACCGCCCAAGGCCATGATCGAGACGAAAGGTGACCGGAACCGATGACCGCAGGTCCTCTTGACGGCGTTCGAGTCATAGAAGCCGGAAGCTACGTGAGCGGTCCGTTCGCCGGTCAGATGCTGGTGGATCTCGGCGCCGAAGTGATCAAGGTAGAAACCCCTCCTGAGGGTGACCCGTTCCGCCGTTTCGGTAGACCGACCGCTCCGGTGAGCCCAGTTTTTGGCAACTGCAACCGCGGTAAACGAAGCGTCTGTCTGTATTTGAAGGACCCTGATGACCGTTGCCGGCTTCTGCGCCTGCTCGCGTCCAGTGACGTGTGGCTAACGAACTGGCGCCCCGGTGTCGCGGAGAAACTCGAGCTCGGAGACGAGGTTCTGGCTGCCACGAACCCCAACCTCATAAGGGCTTACATGACCGGCTACGGCCCGGACGGCCCAGCGGCCGGAGACCCAGTGTTCGACACTATTGTGCAGGCGGCCAGCGGTCTCACCCATGCGCTGTCCCAGGGCGGTCGGCCCCAAGTGGTGCCCGGCTACCCTATCGACAAGATGACCGCCATGATGGCCGTCCAGGCAGTGGTGGCAGCCCTCTTCGCCCGGGAGCGGCGCGGCGGGGGGGAGCGAATCAACATATCAATGCTCGCATCGGCCTCGTATGTCGACTTCGTCGAGCTTTTCGCCAACCGGACACTCCTCGACGGGCAGCCCGAGGATCCGAGGAACCCACATGCGGTTTCTCTGCGTCCTCTACCGACCCAGGACGGGTGGCTCGCAGTCGCCCCGGTGTCCGGAAGGGCGGTCCGGGCGGCCTGTGAGGTCGCCGGGCATCCCGAGTGGGTCGAGGAGCTACGTTCGATGGCCGATCCGTCTCAGCTGGCGGGCGCTCTTTTCGATCGGCTCGACACCGTGTTGCCGAGCCGGCCGACGGCTGACTGGCTGGAGCTGCTTACCGCAAATGACGTCCCGGCCGCCCAGTGCCTCACGATGGACGAGCACATCAATCATCCTCAGGTGCGATCCCAGCAGATATACCGTGTCGTTGACTGGGAGGGTTTCGGTCCGGTCCGCACCGTCCGGTATCCGGCGGAGTTCGTATCCATCGGCCTGGTGGGCTCCGTCGACCCGCCCCCTCCAGTGGGCCAGGACAACTCCGATATCCTCGACAGGCCGAACTCGTAAGGCGTCCATGGGCACCACACCACGGGTTCGGCGGCCCGGACTGGGATTTGCTCGAGGGCTGACCTCCCGGCGCGGCTTCGGCGGGCATTGCAGCTGGGCAAAACGGGTATATGGCTATCCGCCCCAGCCGTGCGGCAGTGGTATGACCCGGTGAACCATCGGCGAATCGGGCACCTCTCCGGCCACGAGACTCCGACGAAGCGGCGCGGTCTTGCGGTCGACCAGCTCGATCAAGGTGCCGTCGGTCATCGCGTGGTAGACCCAGCCGGCGGGAAAGACGTCGTCCGCGAATCCGCCACGGAGAAAGGGCATTCCTATCGCTTGCAACCGGTGTGACTCGCCTTCGAGATCGTCAACGTAGTAGCCAAGATGGTGGAGTCCGGTGCCGGCCGGAGGGACGATGTCTGTACCTGGCATCGCCTCCATCAATTCCAGTTGAGGCGGTTCGCGAGAGACTGCCATACGCAACGGTGGGATAGCGTCGCCTGTGTTGTCGCGAGTAGGAAGGACGCCCTCGACGATCGGCGAGAAGGTGTAGCCGAAGGCGTGGTGGAAGTGCTCGATCGCCTCCTCGAGGTTGGGGACGATGAGCGCGATCTCGAAAAGGTCATCTGGCGAGATGGTCATGCGATCCTCCTTCGCTCCAATCTAACCACCGTTACCTCGCGTCCAGCCGGGATACCACGCGTGGCCGCGGGGCCTGGGAGGCAACCTTCTGGTCGGGTCGTGAAGGTTCTCAAAGGTGACCGTGCTTATCGGGGTACCGTGGTGACGTGGTGACCCCGTCACAAGAATACTCCGATCGTATTCGCCGATTCAGCCTCAGCCAGCAGATAGCCGAGAAGCTGCGCAACGACATTCTTCACGGCCGGATCCCCGCCGGAACCCACCTTGTGCAGGACGAGCTGTGCGAGCGCTTTGGTACCAGTCAGACGCCCGTTCGTGACGCATTGCAGCAGCTGACGCACGAGGGGGTACTCGAGCAGAATGGCCAGCAACGGGTCGTTGCTTCCTTAGGGGCCGAGGAGCTGGAAGAGGCACATGGCCTGATTGCTGTGCTGCATGGGTGGGCGGCCGGCCGGGTCGCGGTACACGCTTCTGACGAGGAGCTCGAGGAGCTTGCCGACATTTGCCGGGCGGCCGTCGAGACGGAAGATCCGTACGAGTTCTCCGAGCTGGCCATGGAGTTCCACCGCGAGATCAACCTGCTCGCGCATTCACCGCGATTGATCCGAACTTTGATCGGCGTCCAGAAAAGCGTACCGAGGGTCGCTCCCTTCAGCATCCCTGAGGAGATGGCGCCCAGTAAGGCGAGATACCTCGCCATCCTGGACGCGCTGGGTCGCCGCGACGCCCAACTGGCAGAGCAACTCACGCGGTCCCACTCGTTCAGCTCATTGGGGTTGCTCTTGCAATCGTTGGAGAGTGGCACCCGCAACAGATGAGATGACTGGTCCGGCGACGTGAGGGAGCGAACGGCGAATGAGAGACCGCGGACTGGGTGCCCGTTGAGGGTCACAGGGGGAGGGCCCAACGTGTTCAACTGACCACTTGCTCACTTGAACGCGAGACGGGACAGACAACCCCATGAGACCGTGACTCGCATACGAGAGAGGCCCGGTCGTCGAGGAGACGGCGGTCGGGAGGGCGATAACTATAGTGGCGATGTCCAGATAGCAAATGATTGGAGGAAGTAAGAGGCGTGACGGTCGACCTGGATGCTGACGCCCGCCAGCCGAGATTCCCTGTGATCACCGACGAGGGGCTTGACGCACTTCGTCGCGTCATCGGAGTCAAGATCACGGACACGGTGGAACCATGGTGTTACGAGGTGAGCCGGGACAACATCCGCCACTACGCCCACGGAATCGGTGACGACAACCCCCTCTGGTGCGACCCGGAATACGCTGCGGGAACGGCGTATGGGCGTCTGGTAGCGCCGCCGTCATTTGTCTTCGCGTTGAACCGGGTCCTCTCCGGGTATGTCGGGGGCCTTCCTGGAGTCCACGCCATGTGGTCAGGCGCGGACATAACCTGGCACCGCCCATTGCTTCTTGGAGACCAGATCCAATGCGAGGCCTATCTGAAAGATCTGGTCGAGCACGAGACCCGATTCGCCGGCCGGGCGATCCAACAAATTTATCACGTCGACTTCTACAATCAGGTTGGCGAGCACCTGGTAGGCGCCGACTCCTGGTGCTTCCGCACCGAACGTGACACGGCTCGCGAACTGGGCACCAAGTACACGGAGACCAACCGGGATCCGGACCCCTACAGCAGGGAAGAATTGGAGCGGGTTTGGGCCCTGTATGAGCCAGAGAAGGAGAGGGGTGCGCAGCAGATCAGCATCCAGGATGTTGCGGTGGGTGACGAGTTGCCCCCAATGATCAAAGGGCCCATGACGGTCACCGGGTTCATCGCTTTCGCCCAAGGCTGGGGCGGTCTGTATATCCGAGCTAATCGACTGGCGTACAAGCAGCTGAAGAAGCACCCCGGCTTGGGCATCCCGGACCGCTTCGGCATCCCCGACGTGCCGGAGCGGGTCCACTGGGATGACGCCCTGGCCCGTCTGGTCGGCACGCCCCGGGCCTACGACTACGGGCCGGAGCGCTGCTCGTGGCTGATCCACCAGCTCACGGATTGGATGGGAGACGACGGCTTCCTCGCCGGCCACCGGTGTGAGATCCGACGGCACAACCCGGTTGGCGATATCATCATTATTCGCGGCAAGATCACCGCCGTCGGCGAAGATGACCACGGTCGGCCATGCGTAGAGATCGAGCAACACGCTTCCAACCAGGACGGTGAGCTGTCGGCAAAGGGTGTCGGATCGGTGTGCGTGCCGCGCCGAGCGGGCTAGGGACCGGCAGGGGCTTCGGTTTTATTATTCGAGAAGTTGGATCGGCTGGCTGGAAAAATGGATTTCAGCGAAGTTTTTTGGAGGAACTGGTGGCTGACGCACAAATGATTGCCGCCGCGCTACACGCCGCTCTGGCGACGGGGGACACTAGGGCCTTGGCCGATCGTTGTGCTGAAGATATGGTCGTGTGGCACAACAGCGATCGCTCCGATCTCGGCAAGGACGCCGCGCTGGAGCGCATCTCGGCGCTCACTCGCGTTGCCGACGGGGTCACAGTGGAGGTGGTACGGCTGGCAGAGACTGATTTCGGTTTCGTCGACCAGATCGTCCTGAGGGGAACCTTTAGAGCAACCGGATCCCGTCTCGAGCTTCACAACTGCATGATCGTTACGGTCGACGGCGGTAGGGTCGAGCGAGTCGACGAGTACGTCGACCCCAACGTGACATCGCAGGTGACGAGCGAGATACCATCCGGAAATGGTGGCTAACGGAGTCGTCGGCTTTGACGTAGCCAAGGCGGAGTCTTGGTTAGCAACGGTCGCCCCGGTACGTGCTCCGTTCGTGTGGACTCGCCTGACCGGGGGCCACTCCAACCTCACGTACCTGGTCCGCGACGCGGGCGGCCACGAGCTAGTCATCCGCCGACCGCCCTTGGGACCCCTCTTGCCGAAGGCGCACGACATGTGGCGCGAGTTCCGGATCATCAAAGGCCTGTGGTCCACTGAGGTGCCGGTTCCGGAACCCGTCGCGTACTGTGGCGGCGCCGGAGTCGCCCAGACGCACTTCTACGCGATGGGCAAGAGCAACGGAAAGGCCCTCTACGAACCATCGGTGGTGGAGTCCTGGCTCGACTCTCCAGCGCGGGAGCGAGCGGGCCAGGACTTCGTGCAGGTCCTCGCCGCCCTCCACTCCATCGATCCGGCAGATGTCGGTCTGGCCGACCTGGGCCGTCCTGACGGATACGTCGCTCGACAGATCAAGACCTGGTACTCCTCATGGACAACACAGATGGGGAGCGCCGGGCATGACGACACCCGAATTCATGAACTACACGATTTACTCTCGACGCGGATACCCGAGCAGGGCTCGGCGCGTCTCGTGCACGGTGACTACGGCCCCCACAATGCACTCTTCCGCGAGAACGGTGAGATCTCCGCCGTCCTGGACTGGGAGATCGCCACCCTCGGCGATCCCCTCGCCGATCTCGCTTATTCCGTCAATGCATGGGTCGGGCCCGGGGACGAGCTGGCCGACCTGCCCAATCCACCCACACTGATGTCAGGCTTTCCGACCCGTCAGCAGCTCATCGCCAGTTACGTAGAGTTGACCGGTGCCGACGTGTCCCACCTGGGCTACTACAGGTTGTTCAACTACTGGCGCCGGGCGTGCATCCTCCACGGTGTGTACGCGAGATACCGCTCGGGGCAAAAGAGCAGTGACGGGGTGGATCTGCCCGGACTGGTCGATCGAATCAACATTTCCCTTGCCCGGGCCGGGGACCTGGCCGGCGAAATCTCCTAGAGACGTGGCCAGCGGGCCTGGTAAGGCTGCTCAGCCACCCGTTCCGCGTGACCGAGCCCTGCGCTGCACCAGGAGACCCACCAGGGCTCGTTTGTTGGGCTTTCCGCTGGGCAGCCAGCTGATGTCGCCATCGCTGATGAGCTCGACGAGGGTTGGAACCTTGTAGGACGACAAAACGCCGCGGGTGTGCTGGAGAAGCTCTGAGACATCGACGACCTGCCCTTGGACCGGCACGACCGCGGCTGCCACCTCCTCGCCGTAGGCCTCGTGAGGCAGGGCCATGACAAACGAAACCTTGACCCCGGAGAAGGAGTTGAGAGCAGCTTCTACCTCGGCGGGCGCCACGTTGGCCCCCTTGGTCTTGATCATCTCGGTGCGCCTCCCCTTGAAGTACACCCATCCTTTCTCGGTGTATCCGAGGTCTCCAGTGGGGAAGTAGCCATCCGCGGTGAACGTCTCTTCGCGCTCACACTTGTAGAGGCCGCGCATGAGGGCGTAGCCGCGTACGTAAAACTCGCCTTGCTCGCCATCAGGGAGCTCCTTCCCTGATTCTGGATCGACGACCAGCCAGTCGAACCCGTTAACCGCGGCCCACGGCCCCATGGTCTCGGTCATCCCGAGCCCCACCGGCTGCTCCCCCGTACTGCTCCGACTGCCTTCCCATGGTCTCTTGGGAAGGGGCTGTAGCGAGCTGAGGGCAGGGACGCTAACCCGCTCGCCGACCGCCGAGGCGCCCAACACGGATCGGAGCACGGCAGGGTTGCCCATCACGCTGGTTGCCCGCTCCAGCCGAGCCAGCTCGATGGCAGCCGCCGGTTCGATACGCTCCAGAGTCAGCACGGTTGCTCCGCTTTGAAGAGCGCCGGCTACCATCTGGATTCCCCCGACCCAGAAGAATGGCATCACGCTCAGAACTCGACCGGGAAAAATCGAATCGAGCCCGGCGTCCGCCTGCCGAGCCGTCTTGCGCAGCACCGCTCCCTGGGTGTGCACCACGGCCTTGGGATCCGCCGAGGTGCCGGAAGTGAACACCACCAGCAAGTCGTCCCCCGGGGTCACTTGTGCTTCGACCGCCTCCAATAAAGCATCGTCGAAGCCGTCTATGACGTCGTTTGCGCCTTCGCCAGAGCAACTAAAGCTCCCGGCCCACGCCCGGTCGGCGTCGCCGAGGAGCCATATCGAGCGGAGGTAGGGCAACTGTGGCACCCGGAGGCGGTCTGCTGTCGCGGACGCCAGCCCGGGAACCGCCTCCTCCAGGTAGGCCACTTGATCCTTGCCCAGCATCGACGTCTGAGCAAGTAGCAGGGACACGTCGCCGACGCGCAGAGCGGCTTGAAGCTCTGCTGGGCGGTACAAGGTGCTGAACGGCATGGCCACTGCTCCGACGCGGGTGATCGCGAGCCAGGCGATCGCCCATTCCGGTCCGGTCGGGAGGTGCATGCCCACCCGGGTGCCCTTGCCGACGCCGGCGGCTAGCAATTGTTTGGCCAGGTGGCGGGAGGCTGCTTCCACGTCCTTGAACGAGATTCGCCGGTCCGGCATCACGATGAAGTCGTCTTCGCCGAACAACTCAGCGGCTCGGCGTATGACCGTGGGCATGCTCGGCAGATACGGAAGCTCCGGCACCGACACCATGGTGAGAGACTAAGGGAGACAATGAGCATCCGCGGGTACATCCGGCCGGATGCTCCCCCGGGTCTCGACTGACCAAGCGAGGTAGACTCAGGGAGGATGATACGGGATATACCTCGGGATTGGCAGTCAAAGGAGAGTTGAATGCCGGTTGTTCCATTCGCCCCTGACGTCTTTACCTGGCCGGCGGACCAACCGCAGCTCATCGGTGGCAAGTGCCCAGCTTGCGAAGCGACCACCTTCCCGGCACAGCCTTCCTGCCCGCGCTGTGGTGGAACAGAGATGGCTCGCCACCTGCTACCGCGCCGCGGCACGCTGGTCACCTGGACTACCCAGGAATTCCTGCCGAAGGAGCCCTACGCCAGCGGCGAGACCGAGAAAACCTTCAAGCCGTATGGAGTGGGTCTGATCGAACTCGGTCACGAAGTCCGGGTCGAGGCCCGCCTTACTGAAAGCGACCCGGCCAAGCTGGACTTCGGAATGGACATGGAGCTGGTTGTGACTCCGTTCCGGGTCGAGGAGGACGGGACCGAAGTCCTCATATTCGCCTTCGCCCCAGCTTGAGATTGGAGAGACACCATGGATGACGTTGCGATTATCGGCGTGGGGCTGCACCCCTTCGGTCGATTCGGTCAAAAGTCTGCCATCGAGATGGGCGCTGAGGCGGCGCGGGACGCTTTGGCCGACGCGGGAATCAGCTGGGGCGACGTCCAATTCGCCTTCGGCGGAAGTGCCGACACGGCCTTTCCCGACGCGATCGTAGGTCTGCTCGGCATGACCGGTCTACCGTTCAGAGACGTTTACAACGGTTGCGCCACAGGTGCGACGACGCTGCATGCCACCGCCGACCAGATTAGGACAGGCCGATACGATCTCGGCGTTGCCGTCGGCATGGACAAGCATCTTCCGGGGGCGTTCACTGGCGATCCGGCGACGGTGATGGCCCCCCCGTGGTACGGAGAGATAGGGCAGTTCCTCACGACGAAATTCTTCGCCATGAAGATCAACCGCTACATGCATGCCCACGGCATCTCTGCCACCACGCTGGCCAGAGTCGCAGCGAAGGGGTATCGAAATGGTTCGATCAATCCCAACGCCTTCCGGCGCAAGGCCCTGTCCGAAGACGAAATCCTTTTATCTCGCATGCTGAACTTCCCGTTGACCCAGTACATGTTTTGTGCACCGAATGAGGGAGCGGCAGCCGCGGTGCTGTGCCGGGCAGACATCGCTCACCGCTACACCTCCCATCCGGTCTATCTGCGAGCGGGCGAACTCCGAACCCGTCGCTACGGTGCGTACGAGGTCCACAGCAGTTGGTCGGCGGTAGAAGAACAGCCGGCGCCCACTGTCTTCGCATCACGGGCGGCTTTCGAGGCGGCGGGGATCGGGCCTGAAGACGTGAATGTGATCCAACTACAGGACACCGACGCCGGAGCGGAGATCATTCACATGGCCGAGAACGGTTTCTGCGCTGATGGAGATCAGGAGAAGCTGATCGCGGACGGTGCCACCGAGATCGGCGGTCCGCTGCCCGTCAACACTGATGGCGGGTTGTTGGCCAACGGCGAGCCGATTGGCGCCTCCGGACTCAGGCAGGTGTACGAGCTGGTACATCAGCTCCGTGGCCAAGCCGGAGATCGACAAGTCGCAGGCAAGCCACAGGTCGGGTATGCCCAACTCTACGGCGCCCCTGGCGTCGCCGCCGTGTCCGTTCTTAGTACTTGAGGCCCGCCAGCGAAGGCACTCATGCCATGAGCAACAGTGGAGCTCATCCGTTTCGGTTCGGCATCCTCGTACCGGATCAGCCGAGTCGCCGGGACTGGATCGATACGGCCCGCCGGGCGGAGGACCTGGGGTACTCCACGTTGCTCATTTCCGATCACTTCGACGGTCAGTTCGCCCCGATACCGGCGCTGATGGCTGCAGCCGATGCAACCACTGCGCTTCGGCTCGGAAGTCTGGTCGCAAACAATGACTTCCGGCATCCGCTGGTCCTGGCGAAGGAGGCGGCAACCCTAGATTTGCTGTCGGAGGGCCGCCTAGAACTGGGTTTGGGCGCCGGCTTTCGGAAATCGGAATACGCAGCGACAGGTATCCGGTGTGACGAACCTGTCGTGCGGGTTGAGCGCTTGACGGAAGCGGTGCTTCTCATCAAACGAGCGCTGAGATCAGAACCCCTGAACTTCTCCGGCCTTCACTACACAGTGACTGATTACACGGGGATGCCATCACCTGTACAGCCTTCAGTACCGATCATGATCGGTGGCGGCGGTCCTCGCCTTCTTCGTCTGGCCGGGCGGGAAGCCGACATCGTCGGGATTGCGGCCAACCTGGGGCCATCCCAGCCCGATCTGGGCCAGGAATATGCTTCTTATCGGATCGAGCAAAAGCTCCAGTGGGTTCGGGAGGGGGCGGGCGGTCGCTTCTCGGATATCGAGCTTCAGACAATGGTCCCGATAGCGACTGTAACCAATGACA
>CAWAPS010000029.1:0-370759 GCA_963783945.1 uncultured Actinomycetota bacterium | reverse complement strand
GGTGTCGGAGGGGGGACTTGAACCCCCACGTCCTTGCGGACACTAGCCCCTCAAGCTAGCGCGTCTGCCTATTCCGCCACTCCGACGTGGCACACCACCCTCCGGCGGCGCGGATCGACATCATAGTGTCCCCCGGCCACCCCGGGCTAGGTACGGCTCCCCTGGGTTAGCCTCACGGACTACCCACCCGGAGGCGCCGGTCAGGGATGAACCACATCACCGCCACCGCGGCGTAGCACCCGTACGCGATGTAGGGCGATACCCAGGCCAGCCCGACTCCCGCGGCGTAGAACACCAGGGACAGCTTTCCTTTCAAATCTGAACCGACGGCACGCGCCACGTCGGACTCGGTCCCGTTGCACCGGATGATGGCCCAGACCAGGATTGAGTAGGCGATGGCCGCCCCCATCGCCACCAGCCCGTAGATCGACGCTGGCAGGCTGTAGCTGTAGTCACTCGCGATCCACCGGGTGAGCACTGGCACCAGGGAAAGCCAGAACAACAGGTGCAGGTTGGCCCACATCACCGTGCCGTCGATGCGCTCGGTGGCCCGCAGAAGATGATGATGGTTGTTCCAATAGATCCCGATCGCGGTGAAGCTCAGCAGGTAGACCAGCAACGCCGGCAGCCGCTGCACCAGGGCGTGCCACGTGGTCCCGTCGGGGGCTTCGATACCGAACGCGGTGATCGTGATGATCACCGCGAGAACGCCATCGCTGAACGCTTCCAGCCGGTCGGGCTCGCGACTGCCCGCCGGCCCGTCGACCCTTTCCGGCGCGGTCAACGGCCCGACCCACGGCCCGGTGCCGGCGCCCAGACCACCACGGTCCCGGCCCCTTTTCCGCGACTACGCCGGGGGATGCTCAGTAATGCCAAGGGAACTTCGACCACTCGGGAGGCCGCTTCTCGAGAAAGGCGTCCCGACCCTCGACCGCCTCGTCGCTGGCGTAAGCCAGCCTGGTCGCCTCGCCGGCGAAGAGCTGCTGACCCACCAAGCCGTCGTCGATCAGGTTGAACGCGAACTTCACCATCCGCTGGGCCGTCGGGCTCTTGGAGTTGATGGCACGCGCCCACTCGAGAGCCGTCGTCTCGAGCTGCTCGTGGGGCACGACAGCATTGACCGCTCCCATCTCCCGCATTTCGGCGGCCGTGTAGGTGCGGCCGAGGAAAAAGATCTCCCGGGCGAACTTCTGCCCCACCTGCCGGGCCAGGTAGGCCGAGCCGAATCCGCCGTCGAAGCTGGCCACATCAGTGTCGGTCTGCTTGAACCTGGCGTGCTCGGCGCTGGCGATGGTGAGGTCGGAGACCACATGCAGGCTGTGCCCCCCGCCCGCCGCCCAGCCCGGAACCACGCAGATCACGACCTTGGGCATGAAACGGATGAGGCGCTGGACCTCGAGGATGTGGAGCCTTCCCGTGCGCGCCGGGTCCACCGTATCCGGGCTGTCGCCCGAGGCGTACATATAGCCGTCACGGCCCCGAATGCGCTGATCACCGCCCGAGCAGAACGCCCAGCCCCCGTCCCGGGGCGACGGACCGTTGCCCGTCAAGAGCACGCAGCCCACATCCGGGGTCTGCCGGGCGTGGTCCATGGCCCGGTACAGCTCGTCGACGGTGTGGGGCCGGAAGGCGTTGCGGACTTCGGGCCGGTCGAACGCGATCCGGACCGTCCCGTGTTCCACCGATCGGTGATAGGTGATGTCGGTGAAGGCGAACCCCTCGACTTCCCGCCACGCGCCCGCGTCGAAGATCTCGGAAACCATGACCGCCGACACTATGTCGAACCGGAGGCGCCCCACGTGGCCGCGTTGTACGCCGGGCCTTCCGGCGCCGGGTTGGGGCCAGCGTTGGTGACCTGGGTCCGACAGGCCACCGCGGTCGGAACCGCAACCAGCGGCAGATCGACGTGATCTTGCCAGGCCGCCCGATCGATGCGGTCGATGTCGGCCTGCCGCGCCGATCCCGCGCTGGTCGCCGCCAGGTCTATCAACGAGTCGACCGCCCCGCTCGCGAAGCCGTCCACGTTGGCCGGGCTGCCCGAACGATAGGCATCTACGGCCGGGCCCGGGAACGGCGTCAGCGGTCTCTCCTCGATCGCCGCGTCCCAGCGACCTCCCTTGAGGGCCGAGGTTACCGACGCCACCCGTTCGGCCGTCACGTCGAAACCGGCGGCCCGAAGACCGGCGAGAACGACGCTGGCCACCGACTCCGACAATGGATCGGTCCCGAACACCAGCCGTAACGGCTCGCCCCCGCCGGCCTGCGCCTGGCCCGGGGGCGACGGTGGCGGAGCGTGGGCCATGAATCCGGGTTCCGCCGGCAGGAAGAACCGGTTCGAGATGGGCGCGGCGTGCGGATCGATCCTGCCGGTGGAAGCGGCAACCACAGCGGCCCGGTCCACCGCGTCGCTCGCCACCGCCCTCAACGCTTCGGACGCCAGTGGCCCGTCACCCTCACGGAAATCCAGGTCGAGGTAGCTTGACCCGGCCGTCACTTTCACGGTCAGGCTGGACACCGACCGGAGGGGGAAAAGGGTGGCCGCGGTGGCCTCGGGCGACCCGCAGCTCAGCTGGCCCGCAGCCAGGGCACTTTCGAGTTGGTGCGGATCAGGCACGAACCGGAAGTCCAGTTCGAGGGGGCCGGCCGGGGCCCCGGTGTAGCCGGGATTGCGCACGAGGCGGACCGACACCCCTGGCACGTACGACTGCACCAGAAATGGTCCACCCGACACCAGGTCGGACACCGGGTCGGTGAACCCGGCGTCAAACCCGACGCGCCGGGCGACGTGGGCAGGGACCAGGTGGCTGAACAGGCTCCGCCAGTCGGCGTAGGGCTGACTGAAGTGGACCACGACTGTCTTCGGCGCGGACGAAGCGACGTGCACGCTCTCGATGTCCGCATACCCCGCTGTTGTGGCCGGGGTGAAAGGGCGACCGCCGACGTCCTTGAACTCCGGCCGCCCCGACTGGGCCTGCCAGTTGTACACGAAGTCGGCGCCACTGACCGGCACGCCGTCGGACCACGCCGCCTTTTGATTGATGCGGTACACCACCACTTCGGGGGAGCGAGAAGTCTCCTGGGCCGAGCTCAGGAGGTAGGTGTTCAGCACGGGAACGTAGTTGGGACCGACGTCGAATGCCGACGGCCACACCTGGTCGTCGATCTGAACGGCAGCAAAACCGTCCCCACCTTCAGCCAGCACGTTCCAATCAATAGGAGCTGGGCTTTCAATACCGTAGCTCAGCTCGGCCACCGGATTCGGTGGCGGCACCGACGGTGGGGGCCCGGCGCCGGCCGGAGCAGTCGGGCCGGGCCCTCGGAGCCCGGCGCCGTGATGGCTTCCTCCGCAACCCGCCAGGACAATGCAGCTGGCCAGGCCGGCTGCGACCAGCCGGCCGGATCTGGCACCCCGGTCCCCCCTTTTTCCTCCGCTTGTTGTGATTAGACGGTGCCGGCCTTGGTCTTCAAGGTCACCGGCTGCTCGAGTGGGAAGTGGCAGGCCGCCAGGTGCGATCCCCCGAACGGCGTCATCAGCGGCACTTCTTCGGCGCAGCGGTCCTGAGCCCGGGGGCAGCGGGTCCGGAAGCGGCATCCGGAGGGAGGATTGATCGGTGAGGGGATCTCGCCGATGATGGCCGCGCCCTTCTTCGCCTTTTCGATCTCAGGCTTCGGCACCGGAATGGTCTTCAATAGGCCGGCAGTGTAGGGGTGAGCCGGCGAGGCGTAGATCTCATCACCCGTGCCTATCTCCACCAAGCGCCCGAGGTACATCACCCCGATGCGGTCGGCCAGATAGCGCACCACTGACAGGTCGTGCGATATGAAGACGTAGGTCAGTCCGTGCAGCTCCTGCAGCCCCTTCATCAGATTGAGGATCTGCGACCGGATCGACACGTCGAGGGCCGAGACCGGCTCGTCGGCCACGATCAGCTTGGGGTTGAGAGCGAGGGCCCGGGCCAGCCCGACCCGCTGGCGCTGGCCGCCGGAGAACTCGTGGGGGTAACGGTCGACGGCATTCCTCGGGAGACCGACCTCGGCCAGCAGCTGCTGCACCCGCTCGCCCTGGCTTTTGCGGTTCCCCACTCCCTGGACCGCGAGCGGCTCGCGGATGATCGTGCCGACCCGCATGCGCGGGTCGAGTGAGGCATACGGGTCCTGGAACATCATCTGGAGATCCCGCCGGAAAGACCGCAACGCCCGCCCTTTCAGGGACGTCAGGTCGGTCCCGTTGAAGACGATGCGCCCGGTCGTCGGCGTCTCGAGGGCCACGATCATTCGCCCGAGCGTGGTCTTGCCGCACCCCGACTCGCCCACGATCCCGAGGGTCTCCCCCTGGCGCACCTCCAGGTCGACCTCAGTCACGGCCTGCAGAGTCCCGACCTTGCGCTGCAGGATCGCCCCGGATGTGACGTTGAAATCCTTGGACACCCCCGTCAGCTGCAAGAGCACGCCGCTTCCGTCGACCGCCGGCTGCTCGAGGGCGATCCCGCTCTCCTGGGCAATCTCATTGGCCCCGGCGAATAGCTGCTCGGCCAGGTCGGCGACACTTCGGTTGGCGGCGGTACGGACCGCAGCGGCGATGACCGCACCGGCCCCGGCCACCTCGTCGACCGAGGTGCTCCGGGGATGGAAACAGGCGAAGGGGTGAAGGAGATCGGGGCCGCCGAGCGGAGGGTCGTCACCCCGGCACCGGTCGGTTGCGTAGAGGCAGCGCGGGGCGAAACGACAGCCCGTTTGCAGCTTGGCCAGATCCGGCGGCAGGCCCGGGATGGAATAGAGCCGCTGCGAGGTGTCCTGGTCCAGCTGCGGTATGGAGGCCAGCAGAGCCTCGGTATAAGGATGGCGCATGCGAGCGAAGAGGGCCGTGGTGTCCGCCATCTCCACGATGCGCCCGGCGTACATGACCATGGTCCGGTCCGCCCGGCCCGCGATCACTCCCATGTCGTGAGTGATC
Organism: uncultured Actinomycetota bacterium; assembly: GCA_963783945.1. Lineage (GTDB taxonomy): Bacteria > Actinomycetota > Acidimicrobiia > Acidimicrobiales > Palsa-688 > CAWAPS01. The sequence goes on along the minus strand of CAWAPS010000029.1, from coordinate 365,805 downwards.
AGGATCATCGCCATTCCCAGCTTGGCCCGCAGGTCGTCGAGCAAAGACAGGATCTGGGCCTGGATGGTCACATCCAGGGCGGTGGTGGGTTCGTCGGCGATGATCAGTTCCGGCTCGCAGGCTAGAGCCATGGCGATCATCACCCGCTGGCGAAGACCGCCCGACAGCTGATGCGGATAGTCGTTGAGCCGTTCCCTGGGCCGGGGCATGCCGACCAGATTCAGGACCTCGGCGGCCCGCTCCATGGCCGCCGTCTTGGACGCGTGTCTGTGCTGGCGCACCGGCTCGGCGATCTGGTTGCCGATCGTCATCGTGGGGTTGAGCGACGTCATGGGATCCTGGAAGATCATCCCGATCTTGGCGGCCCGCACCTGGCGCACCACGTCGAGGTCGGCCGTAGCCAGGTCCACGTCGCCCACCCGGATATCCCCGCCGGCGATGTAGCCGCCATTGGGAAGAAGCCTCATTATTGACAGCCCGGTGATGGTCTTGCCGCACCCGGACTCCCCGACCACTCCTAGGGTCTCTCCCCGTCTGACCACAAACGAGACGCCGTCCACCGCCTTGACCTCGCCCACCCGTCGCCGGATATAGGTCCTTAGATCGCGGACGTCGAGGACGGTATCGGGGGCCATGGGCCGCAGAGACGTAACCGGGCCGGCCAAGTCGGTGGAGGCGGTCATCGCTTCTGCAACCTCACTTCGAACGAGTCCCGGAGGGCGTCGCCCACCAGGTTGACCGCCACAACCGTGAGCACGATCATCAGGCCGGCCGGGTAGATCTGCCACCAGTAGCCATTGATCTGGGCGCTGGCGCTATTGATGGCGGTATCGAGCATGCCGCCCCACGTCGGCTTGTTAGGGGGAAGGCCGAAACCGAAGTACTGCAGGGTCGACAGGATGAGAATGGCGTCAGCGATCTGGAAGGTGACAGTCACCACGATGGTGCCGATGCTGTTGGGTATGATGTGGCGCCAGATCGCCCGGCCCGCCCCGCCGCCCATCGTCTTCAGCGCGGACACGTATTCCCGGTTCTTCAGGCTGAGAGTCTCGCCCCGGACCAGCCGGGCCGGACCGACCCAGGTCACAACGGCCAGCAGGATGATCAGCAGCTCTTCACTGGGCTTCTCGACGCCGGAGATGTAAATGAACAAGAAGACCACCGGGAACGCCAGAACGACGTCGACGATCCGCATGAGGAACACGTCGAGCCACTTGCCGAAGAACCCGGACACTGCCCCGTACATGACGCCCAGCACGGTGGCGATGATCCCGGCGGCTAAGCCGATCTCCAGCGAGATCTGGCCGCTCAACATGAGCCGGCCCAGGACGTCGAAGCCGTTGTAGTCGTAACCGAGGGGACGCCCGGGTCCCGGCGGGGCGTTGGGTCCCTTCTGGCCATCCGGGAGAATCAGGGTGGGATTGGTCTGATCAGAGTGATAGAGATGCGGCCCGACCCAGCTGAACAGGGCGATCAGCACCAGGATGACTACACCGGCGACGGCAACCTTGTTCTCCGTGAAGGTCCGAAGAAAGAGCCTTAAAGCACTGCCCTCTGAATCGACTTCGCCGCCCTCGACCGGGTTGGTCGGGTCGACGGATGGCGTGGCGTCGATGGCGGTCATGGACTACCTCCCCTCAGTACCGGATCCGCGGGTCGAGGATGGCGTAACCGATGTCTGCGAGCAGGTTGCCGATGACGGTGGCCATGGCCACCAGCACCGTGATACCGAGCATCTCGGAGAAATCGGAGCTGATGGCCGATTGATAGTAGAGATACCCGATCCCCGGGTAGTTGAACACCTGTTCGACTATGAGGCCGGCCGTGAGAATGCCAGGTATCGACAAGCCGACGAGAGTGATGACCGTGATGAGCGAGTTGCGAAGCAGGTGCCGCGATAGGACTCTCCGCTCGGGCAGTCCTTTGGCCCGGGCCGTGCGGATGTAATCCTGGGCCAGGGTGTCGATAGCCGACGACCGCATATACCGGCTGAACAGGGCAAAAATGGTGAGGGTCAGGGTGAGGACCGGCAGGACGAGATTCGTCGGGTGGCTCAGCATCCCGCCGACGGTCTGAGCGTTCTGATGGACCTCGCCCGCCAGGCTGACGGCGTGCTGGTGCTCCACGAGCACGATGATGAGAACGGCGCCCAGCAGGTACTGGGGCACCGCGTACAGAACGAAGCTGACGCCGGTGCCGGCATAGTCGAGCGCACCGTTGCGCTTCACCGCCTGGGCGATCCCGATCGGTATCGCGATAGCCGTAGCCAGAACCAGGGACGTGATACCCAAAAGCAGGTCCTTGGGGAGGTACTGCCTCAGGATCAGGTCGACGCTCTTGTTTAGGTGGTAGGAGTAGCCGAGATTGCCGTGAAGCAGCCGGCCCAGCCACTTCCAGTACTGGACGAAGATGTTCTCGTTGAGCCCGTACTGCTTGACGAAGGAATTCACCGTGGACTGCGGCGCCCTCGGGCCCACGATCTGTCTGGCCAATGTTGCCGATGGGATCAGGTGCAGGAGCAGGAAGGTGGCGATCGTGACCCCGAAGGTCACGATCACCGCCTGCCCAAGCCGACGGATTACATAACCCGTCATCTTTTGCCTCTTCTTCTCTAGTTTCTTATGAGGTGAAGTACCACTTCTCGGGGGTGAGGTAGCCGTAGGTGTTGGTCACGACCCCGCCTAGCTTCGACGAGATCAAGGACGGACCTCCGGCGATTGGGTTCCCGAACTCCGTCGGCTCGAAGATAACCGGGACCTGATTGATGATGTAGTTCTGGTAGGCGTTGAGTGACGCCTGTGATTGGTTGGCGGGTGACGTGGTCGTATCTGCGATCAGCTGGTTGGCCGTCGTGTTGTCGAAGCTTCCGACGTTGGCCGCCGCCCCTGTGGCGAACAACGACTCCCCCGTCGGATAGTAGTCGGGAGCGTAGATCCACCCGGCGCCCCAGTTGCCTGCCTGCCACTTGCAGTTGGCCGCGCTCGGGCTGCACGGAACAGCCGTCGAGATAACCGTGTCGAAGTCGTGCGTCGTCAGGCTGATCTTGATCCCCACCTGCGAGGCGACCGACGCCAGTTGCTGCATCTCGCTCTGGGTCGACGGCACCCCGGACGCATAATCGATAGTGAAGGCGAACTGCTGGCCCGCCTTGACCCCCGCCCCGCACTCGTTGGCGGCAGTGCCGGGTGAGGTGCAAGTCGAAACGCCTCCCGGAACCACCTTCCACCCGTGGCTCGACAATAGCGTGCTGGCCTCGGAGACGCTGAACGGCAACGCCAAGGTCTTCTCGTTAGCGTCGGTGAAGTTGTTCGGCGGCTGTGAGGGGATGGGTCCGTCGGTTTGGACGGCCCAGCCGTTGAGGTAGGCCGTGATCCAGCCGGGCTGGTCGACCAGACGCTCGATGGCTTGACGGGCATACAGCTGCTTGAACACCGGCCCGATAACCGGATTGTTGAGGTTGATCGGGAAATAGTTGTAGCTGAAGGTATATGCCGACTGCGCCGAGTATCCGGCAGTTTTGAGGCTGGCCAGCTGTGGAGAGTCTTCCGGCGGCAGATAGCCGTAGGTGAGCCCGCTCGGGCCGCTGGTCTTCAGGGTGGTCAGCTCGGCGGCATTGTCGGTGAACGGCAACTCCACCAGCTTGGCGATGGTCGGCTTGGGCGTCCCCGAGTAGTCCGTATTCGGCACCATCGTGACCTCACCGGTGGAGCTGAACCCGGTCAGCTTCATGGGACCGTCCACAATGGTCCACAGCGGGCTGTTGGCCCACGTAGTCGTGTCCTTGGATTGGGCGTCGAGGAACTTGTAGAGGGCCTCCCCTTCGGCCTTGCTCAGGTTGCCACTGCCGTTCTTGTTCGTCCCGACCTGGGACAGCGAGCAAGCCCCCGACGGAGAGCAGGCATCCCATGCCATCGGTACCGGGTAGATCTGCGACAGCTCGTTGTACAGGAACCAGGTCGGATTGAAGGCCTGGGTCAGGTTGAGCACCACGGTCGAGGGATCCGGCGTCTGGACGCTCACCACGTTGTCCGGGAAAAACTTCTCACCGGTGGCCGAAGGCGGCACATACCCGCAGTAGTTGCTGGAGGGATCGCCTTTGTACATGCTGATCCAGAGGGCCACGTCCTGGCTGGTCACCTGCTCGCCGTCGGACCACTTAAAATTGTTGAGCTTGATGGTGACGGTCTTGTCGCCGTTTGAGAACGTCGGCGCCTGGCCAATGCTGTAGTCGTAGTCGACGGCGGCCGTGTTGTTGTTGCCGTACCAGTAGAGCGGCCGGTAGAGCATGGCATTGAGCTGGTCGATGTTGTTGGTGCTGCAGACGGAGAAGGTGGTCATCGGGAAGATATAGTCCGGCGCACCCGAAGGAGCCTGGGCGAAATAAACGGTGCCGCCCGGTTGCTTGGTACCAGCCGGGGTGGCCGTGTAGTTGTTCACTTCCGCGGGGATGGCTCCGGAGCTCGAACTGCCACTAGACGTTCCCCCATTGGACGATTTCGAGCTCGATGAGCAGGCGCCCAGGACCGTCGCCAGAGTGGCCATCCCGGCCACGCACGATATCGCAAACCTCTTTGTTCGCACTTGCAGAGACCCTCCTCGTCTCCCGACCTTCGCAGATTGCTCCGGTCTGTTTTACCCCCGCCCCGTCACAATCAACCCCGACCGCCCCACCCGCCCTACTGGAGGCGGATGCCCAGGATGATCGTGGTGAACATGAAGCACACGGCGCAGGCAACCGTCGCTCGGTCCAGGTTGCGCTCGGCAACGGTGGAGCCGGACGCGGCCTGGCCTATCCCACCTCCGAACATCTCGGACAAGCCTCCCCCCTTCCCGCTGTGCAGCAGGATCATGCCGATCAGCATGAACGAGACGATGACCTGTATGACGATGACGATGGCAGTGATCAAAGGGACGTCGCCTCCTACTTTTCCCTTTTAGTTACCCGTTGTACACCATTGGGCGACCCCGCAACATAGCAGCCCTAATCCACCAAGTGCGAGACGCCTGTGTTAACTATCCCCCCCGGCTGCAACAGATGTTCCAAGGAATCCCGTTCAGTTTCTCCCATATGTTACAATTTGGGCGAATTCCGTGGGATCCAGGCTGGCTCCGCCGACCAGAGCGCCGTCGATGTCACGCTCCGCCATCAGCTCGGACATGTTGGTAGCCCGGACCGAGCCGCCGTACTGGATCCGGATGGAACGGCCCACGCCGGATCCGTGCTCGCCTGTTACCGCGGCCCTGATCTCGCCGCACACCGCTTGGGCATCGTCGGGCGTTGCGGTGCGGCCGGTCCCGATGGCCCATATGGGCTCGTAGGCGACTACCAGCCCGGCCATGGCCTCCGATGCGAGACCCTCGGTGCCGGCCCGGAGCTGTCCGAGCACCCTGGTCTCGCTCTCGCCTGCCTCCCGTTCGTCGAAGGTCTCACCGACGCACATGATCGGGGTCATGCCGGCGGCGAAGACGGCTTTCACTTTCTTGTTGACCATGTCGTCGGTCTCGCCGAAGAGCTGCCGCCGTTCGGAGTGGCCGACGATCACGTACTGGACATTGAGCTTGGCCAGCATGAGGGGCGAGACCTCGCCGGTGAACGCGCCCTTGGTCTCCCAGTAGACGTTTTGGGCGCCGAGGGCGATAGGGACGTCGTCCGCATCCAGGATCGTTTGTACCGACCTGAGAGCCGTGAAAGGCGGGTGGATCGATACGTCGACCCGGGAGTGGTCGGTCCGATCGAGGCTGAAGGCCAGCTTCTGGACCAGCGCAATGGCCTCCAGGTGGGTGATGTTCATCTTCCAGTTGCCCGACACCAGGGGCCTACGGGTGGGGGCCGGGCTCACGTCTGGAGTCCAGCACGCAGCGCCGCCAGACCGGGGAGGTCGCCTTGCTCGATGTACTCGAGAGACGCCCCTCCGCCCGACGAGACGTGGTCGATCCGCTCGGCCAGGCCGAAGTCGGCGAGAGCGGCTGCGCTGTCCCCCCCTCCCACGACCGTATAGGCCCGGCTGGCGGCAACCGCCTCGGCCAGGGTCCGGGTCCCGGCGGCGAACCGGGCATCCTCGAAGACGCCCATGGGGCCGTTCCAGAAAACCGTCCGGGCCTCCGATACGGCATCGGCGAACTCCGCGGCGGTGCCCGGACCGATATCGAGGCCGATCCAACCCTGCGGGACGTCGCGACCGACCTGGCGGGTCTCCCCCGACGGGTCGACCCCCGAGCCGAAGCTGCCGCCTGGGCTCAGCACAGTCAGGTCGGTAGGAATCCTGATGTCCCGGCCGGATTCGAGCAGGCGCTCACAGCTCTCGACCTGGTTCGGCTCGAACAGGGAGGCCCCGATCGAGTGGCCCAGAGCGGCGAGGAAGGTGAAGCACATGCCTCCGCCGACAATCAGGGTGTCCACCCGCTGAAGCAGGGCCTCTATGACCCCCAGCTTGTCGCTCACCTTCGACCCACCGAGCACGGCGACAAACGGGCGCGCCGGCTCCTGCAGCATCCCGTCGAGCACCTCGACCTCGCGGGCCATGGTCCGGCCGGCCGCCGAGGGCACCAGGCGGGGAGGCCCGACGACCGAGGCGTGGGCCCGGTGGGCCGCCCCGAACGCGTCGTCCACATACGCGTCCTGGCCGTCGACCAGCTCCTCGGCGAAGCTCAGGTCTCCGGCCTCTTCCCTCGGGTCGAAACGAAGGTTCTCGCCCACGTGCACCCGGCCCGCCTCGGCACCCGCCGCGACCAGGAGCTCGGCCAGTCGGTCCCGCACCGGGCCCATCTCGTATCTCGGATCGGGCCCGCCCTGCGGCCGGCCCAGATGGCTGACGACGGTGACCCTGGCCGCGCCCTGGTCGAGCAACCAGGTGAGAGTCTCCAGCGACAGGCGTATCCGCAAGTCGTCAGTGATGCGCCCGCCTGACATGGGGACGTTGTAGTCGGTGCGGACAAGAACGTTCTTGCCGTCCAGGTCGGGCAGATCTTCGAGCGTCGGCAGCTTCGACATCGGCAGGTCGAACGCCGCTCAGGCGGCGGGCTGGGCCGCCCCCATGACCCGGGCCAGGTCGACGAGCCGGTTGGAGTAGCCCCACTCGTTGTCGTACCAGCCGAACACCTTGACCAATGATCCCATGGTCACGGTGAGGAGGGAGTCGAACGTGCAGGACGCCGGGCTGCCGACAATGTCCGACGAGACGATCGGATCGTCGGTGTACACGAGGATGCCGTCGGCCATGGGCCCGGACGAGGCGGCGGCCCGGTACGCCTCGTTGACCTCCTCCACCGTCACCTCGCGACCGAGAATGCCGGTGAAATCTGTGATCGACCCGTCCGGGACCGGGACTCGCAACGCCGATCCATCCAGCTTCCCCTTCATGGAAGCCATGACCAGACTGGTGGCCCGGGCCGCCCCCGTGGATGCGGGGACGATGTTGGCAGCCGCCGCCCGGGCCCGGCGCAGGTCCCGGTGAGCCAGGTCGAGCAGGTTCTGGTCGTTGGTGTAGGCGTGAACCGTGGTCATGAGGCCCTTTTCGACCCCGAACGCGTCGTCGAGCACCTTGACCATCGGAACGAAGCAGTTGGTCGTGCACGACGCGTTGGAGACGACGACGTGAGCGGCGGGATCGAACGAATCGTCATTCACCCCCATCACAAAGGTGGCGTCGACGCCGGTCGCCGGGGCCGAGATGATCACCCGGGGCGCCCCCGCCTCGATGTGGGCCGAGGCCGTGTCCTTGTCGGTGAAGATCCCGGTCGACTCGACCACCAGGTCTACCCCGAGGTCGCCCCACGGCAGGGACTTGGGGTCGCGTTCGGAGAACACCGAGATGACCTGGCCGTCGACGCTGATCGAGTCGTCCGTGCTCGTGACGGTGGCGTCGAGCCTCCCATGGGTCGAGTCGTATTTGAGCAGGTGGGCGTTGGTGCCGGTGGGAACCAGGTCGTTGACCCCCACCACCACGATCTCTGCCCGGTCGGGGTGGTCCGCCGCCTGCCGGAGAGCGGATCGCAGGAAGTTGCGCCCGATCCGCCCGAACCCGTTGATGCCTACTCGTACGGCCATGGTTTGCTCCTCGGAAAGCCTGTGCGGCGGGTGGATGTGGGTGGGGGTGGGGTGGGTGTGGTCTCGTTAGTACGGGTCTTGTCGGTCCGCTTCGACGCCGGCGCTCGTCTGGGGTCGTACGCCGGTGGAGGCGGGATCCGACCACTATGTCAGTTGGCGCAGGACCGCGCCCAACTCGTCGGGGTCGTGGCCGGTGCCGTCGGGCCGGGCGATCGGGCCCCGGACGACCGGCACACCAAACAGGGTGGGGGGGGTGGGCGGATTGCCGGACGGGTCGAGTTGGGGTGGGGCGGGGGCGGGGGATGAGGGGGCTGGCGCGGCGGGGCCGGCGACCGCTGGGCCCGCGCTAGGGCCGGCGAGACTCGGGCTGGTGCCGGGGCCGGCGTGACTGGGGCTCGGGCCGGCGTGACTGGGGCTGGGTGCCGGGGCGACTCGAGCTCGTCCCCCCGCCACCCTCGCCGGCGACGCCCGAACTTGCGCCGGCGTCCTCTCCTCCCATCGCGGGGCCGGCACCGCGGTCGGCCGCAACCATTACGTCGATAGGAATCCCGTGGGCGAGGACGGTCTGCAGATGATCGGCGTCGTCGAACCCGGCGGTCTCGGGGAGTTGGGGCCGGAGGTTGCATACGTAAACCCGTCCGCCCGTACGCGCATTCAGGGCCGCCAGGATGCCGGGAACCACGCACACGGCCAGGACGCTGGTGAACAGAGAACCCGGACCGATCACGACCTGGTCGGCATCGAGGATGGCACTTACCACGTCATCGGGGACCGAGGCGTCGGGGGGGACCACCGAGACCGCCGAGATCGCCCCCCAAGCCTGGGACACGTTGACCTGGCCGACCACCTCGGTGCCGCTGACGTCGGCCTTCAACACCACCGGGATGGCCGTCGCCGGCAAGACCCGGCCCACCGCCTCGACCATGCCGCCGGCGATCTCGAGGGCAGAGGTGAAGTCGCCGGTGACGTTGGCCAGGCCGGCGATGATCAGGTTGCCGAGGGCGTGGCCCTCGAGATCCCCGGACGGGAACCGGTACTCGAACGCCGGAGCCCACAACGACGTCTCCGACGCCATGGCAACCAGGCACCGCCGCAGGTCGCCGGGGGCGGGGATCCCGGCGATCTGGCGCAGCCGGCCGCTCGATCCCCCGTCGTCGGCGACCGATACGACCGCGGTGACCCGGCCGGCGTAGCGCCGGACCGCTCTGATGGTCGAGGCCAGCCCGTGGCCGCCCCCGAGGACGACGACGGTCGGGCCCAATAGGGGGGTGGCCTGGTCGCCGGCCGGCTTTGACGGGCGGGCGGCGCGAGGGTCGCCGGGCGGGTGACCTGGGCTGGCGCTGGCGGCGGCGGGCGGGCGGGCGCCAGCGGGCGGGCGGGCGGCGGCGGCCCCGTCGGCGGCGGTGTTGGCCGGGCGGGCGGCCACTGGCTGACGGTCGCCGGCAGCCCCGTCGGCGGCGGCGGGCGGGCGGGCGCCGGCGGCCCCGTCGGCGGCGGTGTTGGCCGGGCGGGCGGCCACTGGCTGACTGGCGGCGGCAGCCCCGTCGGCGGGGGTGTCAGCGCCGGCCCGAGGGACTGCGCCCGGGTGATCTGCGCTCCCCTGCTCAGATCGGTCGCCCGGCTCGGGCTCGTTCATCTAGAGATATCCCGGTGATAGACGACCGGCTCAAACCCCCGTGACCCAATCCGCCGGGCCAGCTCCTCGGCTATGACAACCGACCGGTGCCGGCCTCCCGTGCAGCCGATAGCCACACTGAGATAGGACTTTCCCTCGCCGACGTAGCAGGGCAACAGGAACCCGAGGAGGTCGTCGACCCGAGAGACGAACTCGACCGCTTCCTGCTGCTCGAGCACATACCGGCGAACAGGCTCGTCCAGTCCGGTCAGGGGCTTGAGCTCGTCGATCCAGTGAGGGTTCGGGAGAAAGCGGACGTCGAACACATTGTCCACGTCGAGCGGCAGGCCGTGCTTGAACCCGAACGAGATGACCGAGATCTGCATGGGCTCGCCGTGGGCGTCGGTGAAGAGGTCGATGAGCCTCTCCCGGAGCTGGTTCACGTTGAGCTCGGTGGTGTCGACGATGACGTCGGCCACCGCCCGAATGGTCTCCAGCCGCTCCCGCTCGAGACGGATGGCCTCCCGCACTCCTTCCTGTCCGAGGGGGTGGCGCCGGCGGGTCCCCTCGAACCGGCGGATCAGAACCTCGTCGGACGCCTCGAGAAACAGGGTCCTCACCTGCACCCCGTCGTCCCGAAGCTGGGCCACGGCCGACTCCAGCTCGTCGAACTGCTCGGCGTCGCGCCCGACAACCAGAGCGACCCGGTCCTTGGTCGACCCCGGGGTGCTGGCCAGCTCCGCCACCTTGGTGATCAGAGCGGTCGGCATGTTGTCGATCACGAACCAGCCCAGGTCCTCGAGGGTCGCTCCAGCTTGAGAGCGACCCGCTCCCGACAGTCCAGTGATGACCAGGAACTCGGCCATGGCCCCATTGTGCCGGGCCGGCGGCCGGCACACGCGCTACTGGCATCGTCGGTCCCACCCACCCCCCTCTGAGGGAGGTTGCACTCATAGTTTGTGCGCTTAACCCGCTGGGAGCGGGCTAAGCGCACAAACTATGAAGCAAAGCGCCACTCTGAGCCCCGTCTCAGCCATAAGAAATCATGAAAGTCATGCCGACGCGCTACCCGAGCCCCACTACCGCGCTGGCCGTCTCGTCGTGGCTGGCGAAGCACGACAGCGTGATCACTCGCGACGAGGCGCTCAGCCTGGGGATGACCCGCCACCAGATCGACCGCATGACCACCTCCGGCGAATGGGAGATCGTGCACCGGGCGGTGTACCGGCCGGCTTCGGTCCCCGTGTCACCGCGACTACTCCTTCGAGCTGCCTCGGCGATATGCGGGCCATCGGCCGTGGCGTCCCACCTTTCAGCCGCCTGGCTACTCGGGATGACAGACCGCCCGAGCGCCGTGCCGACCCTGATCGTGGCGCCGGGCAAGGTCGTCAGAGGCGCAGGCTTCCGGGCCATCAGGAGCACTCACCCCGTCCGGTCGGTTTACCGCACCGGGTTCCGCTGCACCCTCCCCGTGCGCACCCTCGTCGATTGCGCGGGCTGGGTGGCATCGTCTGACCTCGATGACTTGATCGACCGGGCCATCGCCCGTCGCGTCGTCCGGGCCGACGCGCTGGTGATAGAGACGGCTCGGCTGGCCCACCATCCCGGGCTTCGCCCGTTCGAGCGCAGGCTGGCGGCCCGGGCTTTGACCCCGGCCCCCCATCCGAGCGTGCTCGAGAGCCGCATGGGACGCCTTCTGCGCTCGGCCGGTCTGCCCCGTCCCGAGGTCGAACTGGCCTGGGGGCCGGATCGCCGCTACCGCCTGGACTTCGCCTACCCGGAACTCCGCGTAGTCGTGGAGGTCAACGGATGGGCGTACCACTCCGCCCCCGAGCAGGCCCGATATGACGCGGCCCGCCGCAACGCCCTCAACCAGGCCGGATGGACCGTGCTCGAGTTCGATTGGTGGGTGGTCACCCACGAGTCCCGGCGGGTCGCCGCCGAGGTTGCGGCGGTCCTTATCGCCCGGGCCGGCACTGTGGGCCCGGAGGCCGGATCGGGTCTTCGGCGCTGAGTCTGCAGCTGGCTCGACCCGCTCGGAGGGCTAGACCGGCTTCGACGGTGAGTTTGCGGCTAGCCCGACCCACTCCCCGGCTCCGGCTGGGAGAGCTTTTCCGCCCGCAGCGCCAGCAACCTCGGAATGGTGGCGGCGTCCCGGTACTCGGCAGCCCGGGCGAGGAACCCCGGCGGCGGGGCGGGTTCGTCCATATGGGTCACGTACAGGCCGGCGGCGGCCATCGCGTTGATGTATCGCGACAGGGGGCGGTGGGTGAAGGGGACCCAGATGTCCTTCTCGACCTCTTCGAGGCTGTCGTCTTCCATCAGGTAAGGCCCGATGCGCCAGTACTGCTCGTCGAGGATGGTGTCGTCTATCCACCCCGACCCGGGAGTCTGGAGCAGGGGATGGTTGAGGAGGAAGATGAACCGGCCGCCGGCCGCCAGAACCCTCCCCACCTCCTGGATGGCCTGGCCCATGTCCGAGATGTGCTCGAACACCAGGCAGGCCACCGCGGCGTCGAAGGCGCCGTCGGGAAACGGCAGGGCGGTGGCGTCCCCTCGGACCACGCCTATGCCGCCGTCTCGCCGGAGAGCTTCCTTGATCTGGGCCCATGTCGGGTCGATTCCCACCACCCGCCCCACCCCGGCGACGCCGGCCGCCAGCCGCCCGACCTGGCCTTCTCCGCAGCCGATGTCGAGGACCTGCTTCGCCCCCGCCAGGTGGCCGGCGATCAAGGGGAGGATCTGCTCGCTGTACTCCGGGTCGGCGCCGTCAGTGAAGCCTTCTTGCCACCAGGCTGCGTTCTGTTCCCAAAGATCGCCCCTGCCGGCCATCGGTAGTCGTTCCTGGCAGGCGGGTTCAGGCGGCGCGGCAGTTGACCGCGATGCGATCGGCCACCTCGCCGAACAGTTCGGGCGGTATGTCGTGGCCCATCCCCGGCACCAGCCAGAGGTGGGCGCCGGGAATGGCGTCCGCCGTGGCCCGCCCCCCCGACGGATCGATCAGCGGGTCCGCGTCTCCGTGGATGACGAGCGTCGGGCAAGTCAGATCCTTCAGCGACGACGTGCGGTCAGGCGACGACAAGATGGCGACGAGCTGGCGGGCCGAGCCCTCGGGATTCACCCCCCGGTCGAATGAGAGGCCGGCCAGGGCCCGGATCCGGTCCTCGTGTATGGAGAAGCCCGGCGACCCGATCAGCTTCCAGCTCTCGACCGCACCGTCCATGCACCCTTCCCGGGTGGTGGCCGGGGCCGACATGAACAACGCCGCGACCACGTCCTCCCGGGGGTTTCCCACCGCCGGATCGCCCGTGGTGGACATGATCGACACCAGGCTCAGCATCTTCTGAGGATGACGGATGGCCAGGGTCTGGGCGATCATCCCGCCCATGGACGCGCCGACTACGTGGCACTTCTCGATCCCGAGGGAGGCGAGCAGAGCGGCCGCATCCTCCGCCATGTCGACGAGGGTGTAGGCGGCCTTGGGGACGGCCCCGGTCAGCTGGGCGCTCACGATGTCCGGAACGCCGGCTTGGTCGAACCAGGTGGAGCGACCCGAGTCGCGATTGTCGAAGCGGATCACGTGGAACCCACGGTCAACCAGCGCGCTGACGAATTCCTCGTCCCACACGATCATCTGGGCCCCCAGGCCCATGATCAGGACGATCGTAGGTTGGGACGGGTTACCCCAGGTGTCGTACTCGATGGTGATCCCGTTGGCCGAGGCGGAAGGCACGGGCCGAACCTAGCCGTGAATCCGCTCGTATACGGCGCCGGCCACCGCGTCCGGCAACCAGGGGAGCTGCTCGAGGCTGTCTTTCGTGGCCACCTTGACCGCTTTCATTCCGCCCAGCTCCCGAATGAGTCTCTTCTTGCGCTTGGGTCCGAGACCGGGGATGCCGTCGAGGATCGACGCGGTCATCCTTTTTCCCCGAAGGTTGCGGTGGTAGGTGATGGCGAAGCGGTGCGCTTCGTCCCGGATCTGCTGGAGCAGGTAGAGAGCCTCGGATGTGCGCGGGATCCGCAGAGGGTCGGAGCGTCCGGGGAGGTAGACCTCCTCGAACTGCTTGGCCAGGGCGGCCACCGGGATCTCCTCTTCGAGCCCGAGCTCCTCGAGGACCCTGGTGGCCACGTGGAGCTGACCTTTTCCCCCGTCGACCAGGATGAGCTGCGGAGGGTAGGCGAAGCGCCGGCGCCGCTCCTCGACCGGCTTGTCCCTTTCGGCCAGGTAGGCGGTGAGGCGCCGGGTGAGGACCTCGCCCATGGCCGCGAAGTCGTCGTTGCCCTCGACGGTGCGCACCTTGAACCGCCGGTACTCCTGCGGCCGCGGCATTCCGTCCTCCATGACGACCATCGAGCCGACGTAGTCGGTCCCCTGCAGGTGGCTCATGTCGTAGCACTCGATCCGCAGCGGAGACTCCGGGAGATCCAGGGCGTCCTGCAGGGCGGTCAAGGCTTTGGCCCGGGCGTTGTGGTCCGCCGCCCGCTTGAGGCGGTGCCGGACGAACTCTTCCCCAGCATTCTTGGTCACCATCTCGAGCAGCGCCTTCTTTTCACCCCGCTGGGGGACCCGGATCTCCACCCGGGCGCCGGTCCGGGCCTCCGGATTGACGCTGCGCTCCACCCGGTAGCGCTGGCTGGCCGCCCACCACTCCACGTCGGCCACAGCCGACCGGGAATGGGTGGCCGCCGCAGAACGGGGGGCTTCGGCCACCACCCCGTCGTCGCCGGTGGGGCCAATCCCGCCGTCTTCGGATGGGGCGATCAGCTTGTCCGCCACGGCGACCGGGGCCTGACCCGCGTGGGCCGACCCCTCCCCCGGGGCGTTGAGCCGGTCGACCCCGGCGGCGCCGGACGCACCGGACCCGATCACGGCCGGCTCGACCGGACCGGGTTGGGCCGCCTCGACCGGACCGGGTTGGGCCGCCTCGACCGGACCGGCTTGGACCGCCTCGCCGACTGACTCCGCCCAGGTCGCTCCCTCCCCACTCGCCTCCGCGACGGCCGAATCCACCCTGCCCGAATCCACCCTGCCCGGCTCCACCACGGCGGCCATGACGACGGCCGCCTCCAGCGAGCCCGGCGCCACCGGCCGGGCGACCACCGAGATGACAGCTCCCGACCGCTGCACCCCCAGCCACTCCTCGACCGTGTTCACCTCGTCCGGCTCGTCGGGAACCAGCACCAGGGGCGGCACCCCGAGCGGCGGGTCGTCGTAGTGCTGCTCCAGAACCTGGGCCACCAGCTGGGCCCGGGACAGGTCATCGACCTTGTCGACGATGAAGCCCTTCCGCCCGACGACCCGGCCCCGTCGCACGTAGAAGACCTGAATCGCCGCCTCCAGCTCGTCCTCGACCAGACCGAAGCAGTCCAGGTCCTCCGCTCGCTCCGTGACCATCTGCTGCTTCTCGACCGCCTTGCGCACCGCGGCCAGCCGGTCGCGCAACCGCCCCGCTTTCTCGAACTCGAGGGCGTCGGCCGCTTGGCGCATCTCCGTCTCGAGCCGCTTGATCACCGGTTGGGTATCGCCTTCAAGGAACGAAGCGAGCTCGTCGACCAGCTTCTCGTACTCCTCGTGTTCAATCGCGTTGATGCACGGACCCGAGCACTTCTCGATGTGATGGAGCAGGCAGGGCCGGCCGAGGCGCTGGTGGTTGCGAAACTTGACGTCGCTGCAGGTCCGGATGGGAAAGGTCCTGGTCAGAGAATCCAGCGTCTCCCGGATGGCGTAGGCGTGGGCGTACGGCCCGAAGTACCTGGTCCCCTTATCCCGCGTCCCTCGACGCACCAGGGCGCGGGGCCACTCGTCGCTCACTGTCAGGGCCAGGAACGGGTAGCTCTTGTCGTCCCTGAGCCTCACGTTGAAGCGAGGCTTGTGCTGCTTTATGAGGCTGTACTCGAGCATGAGTGCCTCGACGTCGTTGCGAACCTGGATCCACTCGACGGTCTCGGCCTGGGCCACCATCTGGGCCGTGCGGGGCGGGAGATGAGCAGGATTCTGGAAGTAGTTGGAGAGGCGGCTCCTCAGCGACTTTGCCTTGCCCACGTAGATGACCCGGCCGTCGCGGTCCCGGAACTGATAAGACCCGGGGGAGTCGGGAATGGTCCCCGAAGGCGGTCGCTGGAGCACACTTCGAGTGTGCCTCAGGCGAGGGACAGTCCGGCCGGCAACTTTTCCCTCCCGGCCCGGGGACGGGCGGGCGCTCGCGACAGCAAGCAGCACCGGGGAGACGGACCACCTCCCGGGCCACGAAAAAGGTCTTCCCGGCGAAGTCTCCCATAACGTCGTAAGATTCCATTGCCGGCCCGGTATCCGGCGACATATCCACCTCGAGGTCGACATCCCCGCGGACGGGCGACCGGGCTGTCCCCGCCGACCGCTGTAGAGGTTTCTCCGTTCGGAGGTTCTACATGCTTCGCCTACAGGGACCGCTCCCCGAGGGCTACTCCACATCGACACGCGAGGACCTGGCGCGCCGGATCGGCGAGGCCAAGGCGACCCTGGGGTCGCGCCTGATGATCCTCGGGCACCACTATCAACGGGACGAGGTGATGCGTTGGGCCGATGCCCGGGGCGATTCGTTCGGCTTGTCCAGGTTGGCGGCGGCCTCTGACGCCGAGTTCGTGGTCTTCTGCGGGGTGCACTTCATGGCCGAATCCGCCGACGTTCTGACCTCGCCCAACCAGCGGGTGATCCTTCCCGATCTGAACGCCGGGTGCTCCATGGCCGACATGGCCGACCTCGACTCGGTGGAGGAGGCCTGGGAGTCCCTCGCCGGCGTCACCGATATCGACTCGGTCGTACCCATCACCTACATGAACTCTTCCGCTGCCCTCAAGGCATTCGTCGGCCGCCAAGGGGGGGCGGTGTGCACCTCCTCCAACGCCCGAAAGATCATCTCGTGGGCTCTCGAGAGGTACTGGCCTGCGACCAAGCTGCTGTTCTTCCCGGACCAGCACCTCGGCCGGAACACGGCATTCCAACTCGGTTTCAGCGCCGGCGATATGGCGGTATGGAATCCCCGGCTCGATATGGGCGGCCTCGACGATCTGACCATAAAGGAAGCCCGCTTCCTTCTGTGGAAGGGCCACTGTTCGGTCCACCAGAGGTTCCGGCCCGAGCACGTTGAGTCATTTCGGGCCGAGCACCCGGGGGGACTGGTCATCGCCCACCCCGAATGCAGCCACGAAGTGGTGGAGCTGGCCGACGAGGTGGGCAGCACCGACTACATCATCTCCGCGGTCGACCGCGCCCCCTCCGGCTCGGTCCTGGCCGTCGCGACCGAGATCCACCTGGTCCAGCGCCTGGCTTCCGAGCACCCCGACATGACCATCGTGTCGCTCGATCCCCTCGTGTGTCCGTGCTCGACCATGTTCCGCATCGACGCCCCCCACCTGGCCTGGGTCCTCGAGGAGCTTGTCGCCGGGCGGGTGGTCAACCAGATCAGCGTCGATCCCGAGGTGGCCGACTGGTCGCGGGTGGCCCTCCAGCGGATGCTCGACATCAGCTGACGGCCGATAGCTGCCGGCTGAAGGCGGCGTTCGGGCCGAGCTGCTTCGGCCCGGCCGCACCGGCACTCACCCCCCGACATTCAGACCCCGCCCTACTAACCACTTCGCGTCGCGACCTCCCGCCCAACCCCTCGGTCGCGAACGCGAAGTGGTCGCCAGGACCCGCGAACGCGTCGCGACCCCACTGTCTGGCGAACGGTCGCGACGCGAAGTGGCGCGACCTGGCGCCGGCGGCGGGGATCCAGAGCCCGGACACCCCACCCCGCCCTGCGCTCACCGGGACGTGTCCGCCCCCGACACCCCACCCCGCCCCGGACACCCCGCCCCGGCCGCCCCGCCCCGGCCGCCCCGCCCCGGCCCGTCCGGCCCTCGCGAATCGCCGCCGCGCCGATAGCCTTTCGTGGGTGCCGACCCGCAAACCGGTGGAAGACGGCTCCTCGACCGACTTGTTCGAGGCGGCATTGGAGGAGCGCCTGGCCCGAGGCGCCCCCCTGGCGGCCCGGATGCGCCCTCGCACCCTTGACGAGATCGTGGGCCAAGAGCATCTGCTGGGGCCGGGCGCCCCGCTGCGCAGCCTCATCGAAGCCGACCGGCTGTCTTCCATAATCCTCTGGGGTCCGCCGGGCACGGGCAAGACGACCCTGGCCAGCGTGGTCGCGTCCACCACCGACCGGGCTTTCGTGTCGCTTTCGGCGGTCACGGCGGGGGTCAAGGACGTTCGTGAGGTGATAGCGGGCGCCCGGCTCCGGCTGGCCGAGATGGGCAAAGGGACCATCCTGTTTCTCGACGAGGTGCACCGGTTCAACAAGAGCCAGCAGGACGCGCTCCTCCCGGCCGTCGAAGCAGGGATCATCACCCTGATAGGCGCCACCACCGAGAACCCGTTCTTCGAGGTGAACGCCCCGCTGATCAGCCGGTCGACCGTATTTCGCCTGAACCCGCTGTCCGACCGCGATCTTCAGATCGTGATCGCCCGGGCCCTGGAATCGGAGGGGGCCACGGCCACCACCGACGCAGTCGATCACCTGGTGAACCTGGCGGACGGCGACGCCCGGGCCGCGCTGACGAGCCTGGAGACGGCCGTGGCCCTTGCCGCCTCCGATGACCGGACCGAGGTAAACCTCGACGACGTCGAGCGGGCCCGCCAGTCGCGTGTCCTCCGCTACGGAGTCGACGACCACTACGACGTCATCTCCGCCTTCATCAAGTCGATCAGGGGCTCCGATCCCGATGCCGGCCTGTACTGGCTGGCCCGCATGCTCGAGGCGGGAGAGGACGCCCGCTTCGTCGCCCGCCGCCTGGTGATCCTGGCATCCGAGGACATCGGCATGGCGGACTCCATGGGCCTGGTCATCGCCGACGCCGCAGCCCGGGCGGTGGAGTTCGTCGGCCTCCCCGAGGCCGCGCTCAACCTGGCCCACGCCGTCGTCTACCTGGCGACCGCACCGAAGTCCAACTCGGTGATGGCGGCCCTGGCCCGGGCCTCCGACGATGTAGCCAACCGTCAGGCCGGGGCGGTGCCCGGTCCCCTCCGCTCCGTTCACCCCTACCAGCGCAACAAGATGAAGGAGGGCGGCGGGTACGTCTACCCTCACAACGACCGGCGCGGGTTCGTCACCCAGGAGTACCGCCCGCCCGAGATCTCCGGGCCGCTCGGATCGCCCGACCGCCGCATCTACTACCGGCCCTCGCCTCACGGGGACGAGGAACAGGTGGGCGAGAGGCTGCGCGAGTGGTGGGGCGACGCCCCCTACGACACTGAGAAATCGTGGGAGTTCCAGAAGTTCCAGGACCCGCAGCGCTGAACGGGCAGCGTCCCGGCGGGCTCAGACGAGCAGGTCCTCCAGGAATCGCCCGGTGTAGCTCTCGGGGGTCTTGGCCACCTTTTCCGGTGTGCCCTCGACGACCACCCGGCCGCCCCCGTCGCCCCCTTCCGGTCCCAGGTCGATGATCCAGTCAGCGGTCTTTATGACGTCGAGGTTGTGCTCGATCACGAGCACGGTGTTGCCCTGGTCGACCAGTCGGGACAGTACGGCCAGGAGCTTGCGGATGTCCTCGAAGTGCAAGCCGGTGGTGGGCTCGTCGAGCAGGTAGATGGTATGGCCGGTGGAGCGCTTCGACAGCTCGCTTGCCAGCTTGATCCGTTGCGCCTCACCACCCGAAAGGGTCGGCGCCGGCTGCCCCAGCCGGACGTATCCGAGGCCGACGTCGCGCAGCGTCTGCATATGGCGAGCGATCACCGGTTGGTTGGAGAAAAACTCTGCTGCCTCCTCGCACGGCATGTCGAGCACTTCGGCAATGTTCTTGCCCTTGAACGTGATGTCGAGGGTGTCCCGGTTGTAGCGGGCGCCCTTGCACACCTCGCACGGGACGTAGACGTCGGGCAGGAAGTGCATCTCGATCTTGATGGTGCCGTCGCCGGCGCAAGCCTCGCAGCGGCCGCCTTTCACATTGAAAGAGAAACGCCCCGGCTGGTAACCCCGAACCTTCGCTTCGGTCGTCGTGCTGAACAACCGGCGGATGTGGTCGAAGACCCCGGTGTAGGTCGCCGGGTTGGACCGGGGCGTCCGTCCGATGGGTGACTGGTCGATGCTGATCACCTTGTCCAGGGCGTCGATCCCCACCACCCGGGTGTGACGGCCCGGCACCTCCTTGGACCGGTAGATGTTCTGCATCAGGGCTCGCAGGAGGATGTCGTTGACCAGGGTCGACTTCCCGGAGCCGGACACCCCGGTGACGGCCACCATGCAGCCGAGCGGGAAGTCGACGTCGATGTCCTTGAGGTTGTGCTCACGCGCCCCTTTCACCGTGAGCATGCCTTTGGGCTCCCGCCTCATGACGGGTACCGGGATCTTCCGTTTCCGGGTCAGGTACTGGCCGGTCAGCGACTCTTTCGATTTGAGCAGTTCCTGCACCGGCCCCGACACCACGATCGACCCCCCGTGCTCCCCCGCACCGGGGCCGATGTCGACTACATGGTCGGCTACCCGGATGGTGTCCTCGTCGTGCTCCACCACGATCACGGTGTTGCCCAGATCGCGCAGGCGGAGCAGGGTTTCGATCAGCTTGTGGTTGTCCCGCTGGTGCAGCCCGATCGACGGCTCGTCGAGCACGTACAGAACTCCGACCAGGCCGCTACCGATCTGCGAGGCCAGACGGATGCGCTGTGCCTCCCCGCCGGCCAGGGTGCCGGCCGAACGATTGAGGCTCAGGTAGTCGAGGCCCACATCGAGCAGGAACTGCATCCGGGCCCGGATCTCCTTGAGGACACGATCGGCGATCAGGTGGTCCCGCTCGGACAGCTCGAGGCCACCCATCACGTGTGTGGACTCGCCCAGGGACAGGTTGCACAGGTCGAAAATGCTGCGCCCGGCCACGGTGACCGCCAGGCTCTCCGGCTTGAGCCGGGCTCCTCCGCACACCGGGCAGGGCACCTCGCGCATGTACCCCTCGATGGTCTCCCGGCTGTAGTCGGAATCGGCCTCTGAGTGGCGGCGGGCCAGCCAGGGCACCACCCCCTCGTAGTGGGTGTCGTACGCCCGGACCCGGCCGTAACGATTGCGGTACTGGACGTGGACCTTCTTGGCCCCTGACCCGAACAGCACGGCCTTCTGATCGGCCTTCTTGAGCTTCTTCCAGGGTGTAGAGGTGGAAAAGGAACCGGCCTCCGCCAGGGCCTCGAGCACCCGTCCGAAGTACTCGCCGCGCGGGCCGGCCCACGGAGTGATGGCGCCCTCGGCGATCGAAAGGTCGGGATCTCTCACCACCAGGTCGGGATCCACCTCGAAGCGGGTGCCCAACCCGTCGCACGTCGGGCAGGCCCCGTATGGCGAGTTGAAGCTGAAGTTGCGAGGGGCCAGTTCGTCGAACGACAGGCCGCACGTCGGGCAGGCCAGGTGCTGACTGAAGATCAGGGTTTCGTCCGACGCCGGCTCGTCCTCTCGGGGCACCAGCTGCACCTCGGCCACCCCGTCGGCCAGCCGCAGAGCCGTCTCGAGCGAGTCAGTGAGCCGCCGCTCGATGCCCTCCCGTTTGACCAGGCGGTCGATGACAACCTCGATGGTGTGTATCTCGTAGCGGGCCAGCTTCGGCGGATCGGAAAGTTCGTAGACCTCGCCGTCGATTCGCGCCCGGGCGTAGCCCTGGCCCGACAGCTCCTCGAACAGGCTCTCGTACTCGCCTTTGCGGCCCCGCACGACCGGCGCCAGCACCTGGAATCGGGTGCCGTCCGGCAACTCCAGTATGCGGTCGACGATCTGCTGAGGGGTCTGGCGCTGCACGACCGTGCCGTCGTCAGGGCAGTGGGGCACCCCGACTCGGGCGTACAACAGGCGCAGGTAGTCGTAGATCTCGGTGATCGTCCCCACCGTCGAGCGGGGGTTTCGCGACGCCGACTTCTGGTCGATGGAGATGGCGGGCGAGAGCCCCTCGATGAAGTCGACGTCAGGCTTGTCCATCTGCCCGAGGAACTGCCGGGCGTAGCTCGACAGCGACTCCACGTACCGCCTCTGACCCTCGGCGTAGATGGTGTCGAAGGCGAGGGAGCTCTTCCCCGAACCGGACAGCCCGGTGAAGACGATCAGGCGGTCCCGGGGTAGATCCAGGGAGATGTTGCGCAGGTTGTGCTCCCGGGCCCCCCGGATGACCAGCCTGCCCGTGTCGACCTTCTCCTTCGCCACTAGATCAGGCTACCAGCGAACAGACGTTCGCCTACGCATATCCGGCCCACCCGAGCGGTGCTCGAGCTGCCGCGGGGCGACCGCCAACGGGGTAGAACAAACACATGCCGATCCGTCCCCGGGTGGTCATCGTCGGTAGCGGGTTCGGAGGCCTCAACACCGCCACCCGCTTGGCCTCGGCGCCGGTCGACATCACGGTCGTCGACCGGGACAACTACCACGGCTTTTGGCCCCTGCTCTACCAGGTGGCCACCGCGGGTTTGAGCGCGGACGACATCGCACGTCCGATCCGGGCCATCTACTCCCGCTATGGCAACATTTCGGTGCGGCTCGGCACGGTCACGGCTGTCGACTTCGAGAATCAGGCGGTGGAGATAGACGGCGTTTCCCCCCTTCACTACGACTTCCTGGTCCTGGCGGCCGGATCGTCGACCACCGACTTCGGGATTCCGGGCGTGGCCGAGCACGCCTTTCCATTGAAGACGCTCCCCGACGCGGTACGGCTCCGCAACCACGTGCTCTCCACCTTCGAACGGACCGACGCCGAGCCGGCAGGCGGCCGTCCGCCGGGGGCGCTGACCATCGTGCTGGCCGGCGGGGGCCCGACCGGTGTCGAGATGGCGGGAGCACTGTCGGAGCTGATCGGACGCAATCTGGCCTCCGATTTTCATCACCTGGATGTCACCGTCGCCCGGGTGGTGCTGGTGGAGATGACCGATCATCTCCTGCCCGGATTTTCCGCCGTCTCGCAGAAGCGAGCGTTGCAAACGCTGCTCGATCGGGGTGTGGACGTCCGCCTCGGCACCAAGCTCGCCAAGGTGACGGCCGAGGGCGTGACCCTCGAGGACGGTAGCGACATCGCGGCACGCACGGTGGTGTGGACCGCCGGCGTCACCGCCAACCCCGTCGCCTCGGTCGTTCCCGGCGACAAGGGGCGAGGGGGGACGGTGCGGGTGAACCCCGACCTGACCCTCCCGGGTCACCCCGAGGTGTTCGTAGTCGGCGACCTGGCCGCCGCCCACGGCCGGCGTGGGGATGCCCTGCCCCAGCTGGCCCAGGTCGCCATCCAGGGTGGGCGGCACACCGCAGCCAACATCCGGCGCCGGCTGGCGGGCAAGCCGAGCCGCCCATTCCACTATCACAACCACGGCATCATGGCCACGATCGGTCGACGGTCGGCCGTCGCCGAGCTCCCCGGCGGCATCCGCTTGCGGGGCACCCTCGGCTGGCTGTCCTGGCTCGGGGTTCACCTGGTGTTCCTCATCGGGTTTCGCAACCGTTTAGTGGTACTCCTCAACTGGGCTTGGAACTACGTCACGTGGGATCGGGCCACCCGGGTCATCCTCGACGACGGCTCGATGGCTCCGACCGGCCAGCGCCGGGCCTGAAGGGCTGGCATAAGGGTCGGACCAGCGGAGGCCGGCGACCCGCCAACAAGAGGCCGGCCGAGGCCGGCGGCCAGCCAGCAGAGTCTGGCGGCCAGCCAGCGGAGGCCGGCGGTCAAGCCAGCAAGAGGCCGGCGGCCAGCCAGCAGAGTCTGGCGGCCAACCAGCGGAGGCCGGCGGCCAATCCGCCGGCCGCTCCCCCGGCCGGCTCAACGTGGCGCGAGGTCGGTCAGCTCGGATCTCAGGTCGCTGATCTCGTCGCGGAGCTTGGCCGCGTACTCGAAGCGGAGGTCGGCCGCCGCCTCGCGCATCTCCTCCTCCAGGGTGGAGATGAGCCGGGCCAGCTCCTGGTGCGGGAGCTCGGCCAGATCGCTGCGGGCCCGGTCCCGCCGGCGGCTGCGCCGGTCCCGCCCGGGCACGGGAGAGGACTGGTCACGGGTGCCGAGCAGCACCAGGATGTCGGTCACGGCCTTGCGCACGGTTTGGGGATCGATGCCGTGCTCCTCGTTGTAGGCCTGCTGCAACGCCCGCCGCCGGTGGGTCTCGAAGATGGCCCGCTGCATGGAATCGGTCACCCGGTCGGCGTACATGATGACCTGGCCGTCGACGTTGCGGGCCGCCCGTCCGATGGTCTGGATAAGCGAGGTCTCCCCGCGGAGGAACCCCTCCTTGTCAGCATCGAGGATGGCCACCAGCGACACCTCGGGAAGATCGAGGCCCTCCCGCAGGAGGTTGATCCCCACCAGGACGTCGAACTCCCCGAGCCTCAGGTCGCGCAGGATCTCGATGCGCTGAATCGTGTCGATGTTGGAGTGCAGGTAGCGCACCCGGAGCCCCATCTCGACCAGGTAATCGGTCAGGTCCTCGGCCATCTTCTTGGTCAGGGTGGTGACCAGCACCCGGTCGCCCCGATCCGCCCGGTCGCGGATCTGGGAGATCAGGTCGTCTATCTGGCCCTTGGTCGGCTTGACGATGACCTCGGGGTCGACCAGCCCGGTCGGCCTGACGATCTGCTCGACCACCTGCCTCGACTGCTGGATCTCGTACGGGGACGGAGTGGCCGAGAGGAAGAGGCACTGGTTGATCCGCTCGTAGAACTCGTCGAAGCGGAGGGGCCGGTTGTCTGCGGCGGACGGGAGGCGGAAGCCGTGCTCGATGAGGGTTTCTTTACGCGAGCGGTCCCCTTCGTACTGCCCGTGCAGCTGCGGCACCGTCTGGTGGGATTCGTCGATCACCAGGAGGTAGTCCTTGGGAAAGAAGTCGAGGAGGGTGTGCGGCGGCTCGCCGGGCTGCCGGCCGTCGATATGGCGGCTGTAGTTTTCGATCCCGGAGCACACCCCGACCTCGGCCAGCATCTCCAGGTCGTAGGACGTCCGCATGCGCAGCCGCTGGGCCTCCAGCAGCCGGCCGTCCGCCTCGAACAAGGCCAGGCGCTCCTGCAGCTCGGCCTCGATCCCGCCGAGGGCCCGCTTCATCCTCTCGTCGCCGGCCACGTAGTGAGTAGCCGGGAAGATGACCAGCTCGTCCGGCTGAGCCAGCTGCTCTCCCGTGAGGGGGTCGACCGTGGTGATCCGCTCGATCTCGTCGCCGAACAGCTCGATGCGGACGGCGTGCTCCTCGTAGGCCGGGTGGACCTCGATGGTGTCGCCCCGCACCCGGAACTTGCCCCGGATGAGGTTGGCATCGTTGCGCTCGTACTGCATCTCGACCAGGCGGCGCAGGATGGCCCGCTGGTCCTGCTCGGATCCCCGGACCAGGTGCAGGATCCGCTCGGCGTACTCCTCGGGCGAGCCCAGGCCATATATGCAGCTCACCGACGCCACCACGATGGTGTCGCGGCGGGTGAGCAGGGCCGACGTGGCGGAGTGGCGGAGCCGATCGATCTCGTCGTTGATCGAGCTGTCCTTCTCGATGTAAGTGTCGCTCGACGGCAGATACGCCTCCGGCTGGTAGTAGTCGTAGTAGCTGACGAAGTACTCGACCCGGTTGTGGGGGAAGAACGTCCGCATCTCGTTGGCCAACTGGGCGGCCAGCGACTTGTTGGGGGCGATGATGAGCGTTGGCTTCTGGACCGTCTCGATGGTCCAGGCCACGGTGGCGCTCTTGCCGCTGCCGGTGATGCCGAGAAGAGTCTGGAACCTGTCGCCGCGCCGGACACCCTCCGACAGGTGGGCCACTGCTTGCGGCTGGTCGCCGGCTGGGTCGTATTCGGAGACCACCTTGAAATCAGGCACGGTTCCGATGGTACCGGGGCCCTGTGACTGTCAAGTCCGGCCCGCCGGACCCCAAGGCGGATGGGCGACGGCATAAGCAGGCCGGTTCAGGACTTCAGCCCGGCCCGGTCCTCCAACCATTTCCAGGCCCGGTCGATCTCCGATTCCAGAGCGTCGCGGTCTCCGCTGTTGTCGAGGACCAGGTCGGCCAGTTCCCTTCTTTCCTGCCGGCTGATCTGAGCGGCGATCCGGGCTCGGGCGTCCTCCTCGGTGAAGCCCCGTTGGGCGACCAGCCGCGCCACCGCCACATCCTCCGGGACGTCGACCGCGACGATGGCGTCGAACTCGAAACGGGCGCGCGCCGCGATGTCCAGCAGGGGAATGTCGAGCACCACCACGTCGTGGTCCGGCGCCAGCTCCCGGGTGCGCTGGACCATCTGCCGGCCTATCTCCGGATGGGTGAGCCCGTTGAGATCGGCCAGGGCTTCGGGATCGGAGAAGACCGCGGCCGCCAGCGCCGGCCGGTCGATCTGGCCGTCCTCCTTGACGATGCCGCGACCGAAGCGATCGACGACCGGCTGATAGGCGGCTCCGCCCGGCTCGAGGATCTGGCGGGAGATCATGTCGGCGTCGACCACAGCGGCGCCCCGGGCGGCCAGAGCTGCGGCCACCGTAGATTTGCCGGAGCCGATGCCGCCGGTGAGGCCCACGCTGAGCATGGCGCCAACGTAGCGGCACACCGATGACAGGCCCCAGCCCGGTGACGCCGGCCGGCGGCAGTGAAACAGGTTCGCGCCATGGGCGGCGGCAAACGACCCTGGTCAGCAGCGTCGTCCGCCGCAGGTAATTCTGCGAACCGGCTTAAGCCAGCACCGCCTCCAGAGAGACGAACGGCAGCCCGTGCGCCTCAGCCACCGGACTCGACGTGAGCTGGCCGTCGTGGGTGTTCAGGCCCAGTGCCAGCACCGGATCGGAACGCAATGCGTCGCGCCACCCCCGGTTGGCTATCTCCAGAGCGAAGGGCAGCGTCACGTTGGTCAGGGCGTAGGTCGACGTGTGGGGCACCGCTCCCGGCATGTTGGCCACGCAATAGAAGACGGACTCGTGGACGGTGTACACGGGGTCGGCGTGGGTAGTGGGCCGCGAGTCCTCGAAGCAGCCGCCCTGGTCGATGGCGATGTCGACCAGGACGGAACCGGGGAGCATCCTCGACACCAGCTCGTTCGAGATCAGGGTCGGCGCCTTGGCTCCTGCAACCAGGACCGCCCCGATCACCAGGTCGGCATCGATGACGGCCCGCTCGATCTCGTAGGCGTTGGACGCCACGGTCTGGCAGTGGCCCTGATAGATCCGATCCGCCTCCCTGAGCCGGGTGATGTTCCTGTCCAGCAGCAGGACCTCGGCCTGCATGCCGAGGGCGATCGCCGCGGCGTTCATGCCGGACACCCCGGCCCCGATCACGACCACCTTGGCCGCGTAAACCCCGGAAACCCCGCCCATGAGGACACCCCGGCCGCCGCCGTCGCGCTGCAGGTGGTGGGCCCCGGCCTGAGGGGCCATGCGACCGGCGACCTCCGACATGGGCGCCAGCAAAGGCAGCGATCCGTCGGGCAGTTGCACGGTTTCGTAGGCGATCCCGGTCGTGCCCGCCATCAGGAGGGCGTCGGTGCATTCCCTCGATGCGGCCAGATGGAGGTAGGTGAACAGCACCAGGTCCTTGCGCAGCCGGTGGTACTCCTCCGGGACCGGCTCCTTCACCTTGAGCACGAGCTCGGCTTCGGCCCACACCTCGTCGGCCGATTCGATCATGGTCGCGCCGGCCGACACGAATTCGGCGTCCGGCAGCGACGACCCCTCGCCCGCTCCCGCCTCCACCAGCACGGTGTGCCCGTGCCGTACCAGCTCGTGAACTCCGGAGGGGGTGCACGCCACGCGATACTCGTGATTTTTCACTTCGGACGGTACGCCAACCTTCATGACGCAGCCTCCTGCGATCTAGTTGTCAGGCACCAGGATCGGGGTGTCCTTGTTCAGGGTTTCACCGCGGAAGTACGCCGGACGGAACGCCCAGTACACGAGCATCAGCACGACACCCAGCAGGAGGGTCCCGATCCCGGTCAGGAAGATGCCGCCGATCTTCCAGTGCGGCGAGAACGGCATGGTCCAGTAGCTCAGGCCGTACATGTAGCCCCAGTCCTCGTAGGCCCCGTACACGAAGAAGGCGGCCAGGATGAGCCCCCCGAGACCCGGCAGTATCCCCTTGAGCAGCAGGTCCCGCCCGCCGTTCAGGAGGTCTTTGCGGAACCACCAGACGCACTCGAACCCCGTCAGCCCGTAATAGAACGCGATCATGAGCCCGAGGGCCGAGATGGTGTCGGACAGAACGTTCTCGCTGATGAGGGTCATGAGGCTGAAGAACCCGATCGAGACGAGGGCCATCCCCACGGTCGACCAGGTCGGGGTGAGGTACTTGCGATGGATGCGGGCGAACTTGGTCGGAATGCTGCGATAGGCGGCCATCGCCAGGGTGGTCCGAGCCGTGGGCAGGATGGTGGTCAAGGTGCTGGCGGCGGCCGAGCTGAGCACCATGAGGAGCAGCAACTTACCCAGGAACCAGTCGATGCCCTGCGTCCCGAAGACTTCTTTCCCGAGCACCGAAAGCACATCCGCAGAGTTGTCAGGGTTGGCCAGGCCGATGCCCTTCGTGCCGATGCCGGCGAACGCCTGCGCCCCAACTGTCACCAGCACGTACACCAGGAGCAACACGACGGTTGACACGACGGCCGCTATCCCCGGGTTGCGGGACCGGTCCTTGGTCTCCTCGTTGACCGAAACAGCGGTGTCCCAACCCCAGTAGATGAAGAGCGCGGTGAGCATCCCGGCAGTGAACGCCGAGAAGGTTGTGTGGAACGGGTTGAACCAGGCTGCGGCCGGATGGATGGCCTGAGGACCGGCACTCCCGGCGTACACCTTGACCAGAGCCGTGACGCTGAGGATGCCGAGCACCACCAGTTCGATCCCCAGTAAGGCGTACTGGATGCGGGCGCTTATCTCGATGCCGATGTAGCAGATATAGGCCATGGCCACGATCCAGAGCAGCCCGGCCAGGAGAACCCACCACTTATTGCCGGCGGGTCCATCGGCGCCGAACAGGAGGAACAAGTAGCTGCCGGCGATGGCAGCGAGATTGGCCATCACGATCACGTCGGCGGCGATGATGCCCCACCCTCCCATCCAGCCGGTCACGGGATTGAACGCCTTGGCCCCCCACGTGAACGTGGTGCCGCAGTCCGGCATGACCTTGTTGAGCTGCTGGTAGCCGATGGCGACGAACATCATCGGGACGAACGCCAGGAGCATCACGACCGGCGACTGCAGCCCGACCGCGAGTACGACGAACCCGAGCGCGGCGGCCAGGCTGTAGGCCGGCGCCACCGAAGCGATGGCGACGACGATGCTGGACAGCAGCCCGAGGGCCCCATCCTTGAGGCCTTTGCCATCGCTGCCTCGGCCCGCGGTATTGGCGAAGTCCTCTGTAACCGTGGTCATGGTTTTTGCTTGCCCCTTACTCGAAGTTGCTCATCACGTGCTTGATGCGCGTGTAGTCCTCCAGCCCGTACATCGATAGATCCTTGCCGTACCCGGAGTGCTTGAAGCCGCCGTGGGGCATCTCCGCCACCAGCGGGATATGGGTGTTGATCCAGACGCACCCGAAGTCCAGGCGGCGGGACACCCGCATGGCCCTACCGTGATCCCTGGTCCAGACGCTCGAGGCCAGGCCGTACTCCACACCGTTGGCCCACGCCACCGCCTGGTCCTCGTCGGTGAAACGCTGCACCGTGATGACGGGCCCGAAGACCTCGCTTTGGGCCAGTTCGTCGCCCTGCTCGACGCCGGCGACCACCGTCGGCGGATAGAAGAAGCCGGGACCGCCAGGAGCGTCTCCACCGGCAACCACGCTGGCATGGGAAGGAACCCGGGCGACCATGGAGGACACCCGATCCAGCTGGGAGGGATTGTTGAGCGGTCCGAACAGGACGTCGGGCTTGTCGAGCCCGCCATACTCAGTGCCCCGGGCCTGCTCGGCGAGGGCGTCGACCAGGTCGCCGTACACGTTCGGCGAGGCCAGCACCCGGGTGGCTGCGGTGCAGTCCTGGCCGGCGTTGAAGTAACCGGCGATCGCAATGTTCTCGGCCGCCTTCTCCACGTCCACATCGTCGAAAACGATCACCGGGGCCTTACCGCCGAGCTCGAGGTGTACCCGTTTGATGTCGTTGGCTGCAGCGAGCGCCACTTCCCGCCCCGCCCGGACGCTGCCGGTGATGGCGACCAATTGCGGTATGGGGTGGGAAACGAGGGCCCGGCCTGTTTCCCTGTCTCCGCATATGACGTTGAAGACACCGGGAGGAAATATGTCGGCCGCCACCTCGGCCAGCATCACCGTCGTCACCGGCGTCGTGTCTGAAGGTTTGAGCACAACCGCGTTTCCGGCCGCCAGGGCGGGCGCGATCTTCCAGACCGCCATCATCATGGGATAGTTCCAGGGGGTCACCTGGGCCACCACGCCTATCGGCTCCCGCCTGACCCAGGACGTGTGCCCGGCCATGTACTCGCCGGCGGACCGACCCTCGAGCACCCGGGCCGCCCCGGCAAAGAACCTGATCTGATCGAGCATCGGCGGCATTTCCTCCGACCGGGTCAACGCCAGGGGCTTGCCGGTGTTGCGGCCTTCCGCCTCGATGAAATCCTCGGCGCGCTCCTCGATGGCGTCGGCCAGCTTTAGCAGCATGCGGCTGCGCTCCGACGGGGTGGAATCGCGCCAGCCAGCGAACGCGGCCGCCGCCGCCTGGCACGCCCCATCCACATCTTCCGGACCGGAAAGGGGGGCCTCGGCGTAGGTCTCGCCCGTGCTGGGGTCCATGACCGGGGTGGTGCGCCCATCCTTGGACCCGGCCGGCGCGCCGCCCACGATGTTGCGCACGCGATCAGCCATTGGCTTCCCCCTTTGTTCGGAATCCGGATCAGGACCACGCAATCATGCCAGGTTCCGGCCATAAATCAAGGGAATCCTTTGCAATTAGGGGCTTCCATCCTTAGAATCCCTCGCCGTGGGCGACGTCGGCGGCCTGATTCGCGACAGCAGGGAACGCCTGGACTCCGTGAGCAAACGGATAATTGAGCAGCTGCAGGAGGACGGCCGGCGCTCCTACGCCGCCATCGCCAGGGCCGTCGGGCTGTCCGAGGCGGCAACCCGCCAGCGGGTGCAGAGGATGATCGACGAGGGCGTCGTCCAGATCGCCGCCGTCACCGACCCCACGGCCATCGGGTTCCACCGGATGGCGTTGCTCGGAGTCAACGTCGAAGGGGATATACGGAAGGTGGCCGACAAGCTCGGTGACGTTCCCGAAGCGGAGTACGTGGTGATCTGCGCCGGGCGGTTCGATCTGCTGATCGAGCTGATCTGTGAAAACGACGACCACTTGCTGCACACCATCGACGAGTCGATCCGGACCATCCCCGGGGTGCGGGGCGCCGAAGCGTTCGTCTACCTGAAAGTGGCGAAGGAAACCTACAAATGGGGAACGAGATGACAAACACCGACAGTGCCCGCAACCTCGACGCCCAGCATCTGCAGGACGCGGCCCGGCGCCACCTGTGGATGCACTTCACCCGGATGGGCGCCTACGTCGATCACGACGTGCCGGTGATCGTGCGCGGGCAGGGCCCGTGGGTCTGGGACAGCCGGGGCCGCCGCTACCTGGACGGTCTGGCCGGGCTGTTCGTGGTGCAGGCCGGGCACGGCCGTCGGGATATCGCCGAGGCGGCGGCTCGCCAGGGCGGCGAATTGGCGTACTTCCCGTTGTGGAGCTACGCCCACCCGAACGCCATCGAGCTGGCCGAGCGGCTGGCCGCCCTTGCCCCCGGACACCTCAACCGGGTGTTCTTCACGACCGGCGGCGGCGAGGCGGTCGAGTCGGCCTGGAAGCTGGCCCGCCAGTACTTCCGGTCGACGGGCGAGCCCGACCGGTACAAAGTCCTCTCTCGCAACATCGCCTATCACGGCACGACCATGGGGGCCCTTTCGATTACTGGAGTGCCGGGAATCAAGGCCCCGTTCGAACCGCTGGTACCGGGGTCGGTCCGGGTGGCCAACACCAACTTCTACCGGGCTCCTGAACATGGCGACGACCTGGAGGCGTTCGGGATCTGGGCCGCGGACGACATCGAGCGGCACATCGAGATGGAAGGCCCCGAAACGGTGGCCGCCGTGTTCCTCGAGCCGGTGCAAAATTCCGGGGGCTGCTTCCCGCCCCCGCCTGGCTATTTTCAGCGAGTCCGGCAGATCTGCGACCGCCACGGGGTACTGCTCGTCTCAGATGAGGTGATCTGCGCGTTTGGGCGGCTCGGGGACTGGTTCGGTTCGGCCCACTACGGGTACCGGCCCGACATGATCACCTGCGCCAAGGGCATGACGAGCGGCTACGCCCCTCTCGGCGCCCTGCTCGTCGACGACCGGCTGATGGAGCCCTTCCTGCAGGGGACGTCGATGTTTTCGCACGGGTTCACCTTCGGTGGCCACCCGGTGTCGACCGCGGTGGCGCTGGCGAACCTCGATGTAATGGAAAAGGAGGACCTGGTGGGCGGGGTCGCCGCCCGGGCCGGAGCGTTCCGGGCGGTGCTGGAGGGGCTGCGGGACCTCCCGATCGTCGGAGACGTCCGGGGCGACGGCTTCTTCTACGGCATCGAGCTGGTCAAGGACAAGGCCACCCGCACCACGTTCGACGACGCGGAGTCCGAGCTTCTGCTGCGCGGCTTCCTTTCCGGTGCTTTGTTCGAATCCGGGTTGATCTGCCGCACCGACGACCGCGGCGATCCGGTGATCCAGCTCTCACCGCCGCTCATCTGCGAGCAGGAACACTTCGATCTCATGGGGGAGATCCTTCGCTCCGTCCTGACCGAGGCCTGGTCGAAGCTCTGATCAACGGCCGGGTCAGCTTCTGGCAGGAGTCGATCGGGGGGGTCCCGGCCCCGCGCCCGCCTCTCCAGCAATCGATCGACGTCGACGTCTGCATCCTGGGAGCCGGTTACACCGGACTATGGACAGCTTGGGCTCTGGCCCAAGCTGAGGGGGCCCGCGGTTGGCGCATCGCGGTCGTTGAAGCCGAGCACGTCGGGTTCGGCGCCAGCGGCCGCAACGGCGGCTGGTTGTCCGGCCTGCTGCCCGGCAATCGGGCGGTCCTGGCGGGCGGACCGGGGGGCCGCGCCGGGGTGGTGGCGCTGCAGCGCCGCCTGATCGACTCGGTGGGAGAGGTCGTGGGGATCTGCTCGTCGGAGGGCATCGATGCCGACATCCACCTGGGTGGCACGCTGGCCGTGGCCCGCGGGGCGGCGCAGATGGACCGGCTGCGGGCGTCGCTCGCGGCCGACCGGGCGTGGGGCCTGGGACCCGACGACGTCTGCGAGCTCGGGCCGCAGGACACCGACTCCCGGGTGAGGGTGAGCGGGGCGGTGGGGTCGCTGTTCAGCCCGCACTGCGCCCGGGTACAGCCGGCGAAGCTGGTAAGGGGGCTGGCGACGGCGGTGGAGGGCAGAGGGGTCGAGATCTTCGAGCGCTCGCCGGGGTTGGGCATCGATGCGGCGGGCGGGGCGGGGGGTGGCGGTCGCGCGGCGGGAGCCAGGCGGCGAGCGCCGGCGGAAACAGGGCGGCGAGCGCCGGCGGAAACAGGGCGGCGAGCGCCGGCGGAAACAGGGCGGCGAGCGCCGGCGGAAGCAGGGCGGCGAGCGCCGGCCGGGCGGGCGGCGTTGGCGGGGTCCGGTGGCGGGTTCGCACCGCGGGAGGCGACGTGCGAGCCCGTTGGGTGGTCCGGGCCACGGAGGGGTTCACGGCGCGGCTGCCGGGCCTGCACCGGCGGCTCCTGCCGATGAACAGCTCGATGATCGTGACCGAACCGCTGCCGGCCCCGGTTTGGGACACCATCGGGTGGTCCGGGCTCGAGACGCTGCGTGACGGCGCCCACGCCTATACCTATCTCCAGCGAACGGCCGACGGCCGGATCGCCATCGGGGGTCGCGGCGTCCCGTACCGGTTCGGGTCCCGGATCGACGGGTCGGGCCGCACCCCCAACTCCACGGTGTCCGCGCTAACCGACGCCTTGCGTCGGCTCTTCCCCGCCACGGGCGGCGTGGGTGTCGCTCACGCCTGGAGTGGCGTACTGGGGGTGGCGCGCGATTGGTGCCCGACCGTCGGCATCGACCGGCGCGGCGACGGTGGGCTGGCTTGGGCCGGCGGGTACGTGGGAGACGGGGTGACGACCTCTTATCTGGCCGGCCTCACCCTGGCCGATCTGATTCTTGACCGCGACACTCCGCTGACCGCCCTGCCCTGGGTCGGCCACACCAGCCGCAACTGGGAGCCCGAGCCGATGCGCTGGCTGGGGGCGCGGGGAATCTACGCCCTATACCGGGCGGCGGATCGGTCCGAGGGCCGCCGGCCGGGATCGGCCCGGACGTCGCGGTGGGCGATACTCGCCGATCGGGTGTCGGGGCGGGGGTAGACGGCCGGCGGTGGTGGCAGAGGTAGGGGGTCGGGCGGCGCCAGCGCAGGGGCGGCGGGCGACGGTGGCAGAGATAGCGGGTCCCGGCGGCGCCAACGCGGGGGCGACCGGCGACGGGTGACGCCAGCTCACGGCCCGCGGGCGGCGCCGGAGCACGGCTGACGCCGGGCGGCGGCCGCGCAGCGCCCACTTGCCCGCGCCGGAGCCGCGCCGCCGGCGCTGGTCATCCAATCCCCGCGGCGCAGTCAGCCGGCGACCCTGCCACGGACCGCCAACCACGGTTTTTTCGTAGACATTTCGTTTTCTCGTTAGCAATTTCGGACGATTTCCGTGCGAATTGACACCGAGAATACAGATTGTCTCCGGGAAATGCTCCGGCCGGGTCCGCCCGGGTCCGCCCGGGTCCGCCCGGGTCCGCCGAGGCACCCGAGCGCCGGCCAACTGCGCACGGCCCGCCTGGCCCGGCCCGGCCAGGGGCCGCCTAGGGGCGAGCCAGACGAGTCGCCCGCCGAGCCTCGGTCGTGACGCGAAGACCGCTGCCCGACAGCACCGCGACCGATAGCGCCGCGGCCGACATCACCGCGGCGCGGCCCGACCGCAGCCCGACGGCCTGCCCTGGGCTAGGCCCGTAGCCGGCGGCTCGCCGCCAGGCCTGGGCTGCCGTCCGTCCGGGTCAGTACTCCTGGTGCTCCACGGAATCGGTCTGCTCTACGGAATCGGTCTGCTCTACGGAGTCGGCCTGCTCTCCGGCCTGCTCGACGGTATCGACGGGTTCTCCGGTACCGGTGCCCTCAAGGCTCTCGCCGGCGGTCGCTCCCTCGGCGTCGCCGGAAGATCCACCCTGCTCGAGGTACTCCGCCCACGCCGCCTGCGCCTCTGACTCGGGCTCGAAGTCGGCAAACCCGGCCGCCCCGATGTAGTTGCCCTGCTCGTCGTAGGCGTGCTCGCCGAAAGCCTCGCGGTACTCGGCCGCCACCTCGCCGCCCTCGGCCGCCTGCTTGATCGAAAGGCTGATCCGCCGGCGTTGCAGGTCGATCTCGATGATCTTGACCCACAGCTCCTCGCTCGGGCTGACGACCTGCTCGGGCAGGTCGACGTGGTGGTTGGCCATCTCGGAGATGTGGACCAGTCCCTCGATGCCGTCACCGACCTGGACGAACGCTCCGAAGGGCACCAGCTTGGTCACTCGCCCGTAGACCAGTTCGCCGACCCGGTGGGCGTTGGCGAACTCTTGCCACGGGTCGGATTGGGTGGCCTTCAGCGAAAGGCTGATCCGCTCCCGATCGTGGTCCACGTCGAGCACCCGTACCTCGACCTCGTCGCCCACCGCCACCACCGCCGAGGGGTGGTCGATGTGCTTCCAGGAGAGCTCGGACACGTGGATCAGGCCGTCCATGCCGCCCAGGTCCACAAAGGCGCCGAAGTTGACTACCGACGAAACCACACCCCGCCGGACTTCGCCGGGCTTGAGGTTGGTCAGGAAGTCCTCGCGCTGCTCCCGCTGAGTTTCCTCCAGCCAGGCCCGCCGCGAAAGAACCACGTTGTTGCGGTTTTTGTCCAGCTCGATGATCTTGGCGTCGAGGTTGCGGCCGATGTAGGGCTGGAGGTCGCGGACCCGTCGCAGCTCGACCAGAGACGCCGGCAGGAAGCCGCGCAGGCCGATGTCCACGATGAGGCCGCCCTTGACCACCTCGATGACCGGGCCGGAAACAACACCGTCGCGTTCCTTGACCGCCTCGATGGTCCCCCAGGCCCGCTCGTACTGGGCCCGCTTCTTCGAGAGGATCAGGCGACCTTCCTTGTCCTCTTTCTGCAGCACCAACGCCTCGATGCGCTCACCGAGGGTGACGACCTCGCTCGGGTCGACGTCGTGGCGGATGGAAAGCTCGCGGGCGGGGATGACCCCTTCGGACTTGAAGCCGATGTCGAGCAGGACCTCGTCCTTGTCCACCTTGACGACTGTGCCCGTGACGATGTCTCCGTCCTCGAACTCGACGATAGTGCCGGCGATAGCGTCCTCGAGTGAGGTTCCGCCGAGGTCATCGGCGACTATCTGGCGGGGCGTGTACTCGCCCTGTTCGTCGAAAGTACCCATCTCTGAGGTCGCAGCGGCTTGGGTCACCAGAGTAGGGTTGGTCGTCGTATCGGACATCGAGTCGTAGCCTTCTTTCCGGGCAAGTCCTCCGCGGTAGGGGTTGTGGGAGGAGTGCGCAGGCGACCACTCGCCCGCGGAATCCCAGTCTACACCTCACCTATGAGGATCAGTTCGGGGTGGTCCAGGTCAGGTGGCCTTTCGGCGTATGACCCCGGGCCCACCGACCAGAGACCGCGGATTTCGATCCCGGCGGCCGCCGCCATGAGCCTCAGTTCCCTGGGGGTGAAGCAGGTCGTCCACAGATCGAACGATTCGGACCGGCCTCCGGATCCTTTCACCTCGGCCCGCTCGTGGTTGACGCCAGCGGCGGCGTCGAAGCTGTCCCCCTCCTCCAAGAAGCGCACGGCGAAGTAGGCGGAGAACCCGGTTATAGCGACCCGTCCCCCATTTGTAACGACCCGAGCAATCTGGCCGAGGACCAGTCCGTCGTCATCGCCGCCCAGAAGTCCGAAGGCCCCCTGACACAGAGAGATGGCGGCGTCGAAGCAGCGCGCCGGAAACGGCAGGGTCCTGGCGTCTCCCCGGACCCACCGGCCCGCCCCTGCGGCGACAAGGAAGGCCTGCGAGATGTCCAAACCGACAACGTCCACCCCCAACCGAGCTAGAGCGTGAGAGTGGCGTCCCGGACCACAGCCCACGTCGAGCACCCTCATGCCCGGCTGAAGGTCGAGCGCGCCGGCCAAGAACGCCACCTCCTGCTCGGTGCCCTTCGTGAACGAGTACCGCAGATATTCGGGTCCGGCGTGCGACGCCAGGGCCTCGAACTCGCGGCCGGTCAGCTTCATCGCCCCGATGGCATCGGCACCGCCGGAGGTGGCTAGCCGGTCGACGGCCCCGGCCCCGAGCTGACGTCCTGGTCGGCCGACGAGTCCGCCGGCCCGCCGGCCGCCGGGAAACCGCCGCGCTCAGCGGCTCGCTCGGCGCCGACCACGTCGTACCCCTCGAAGTCGCTCGCCGTGTCGTCGGCGTGTTCGAACGCCAGCAGGCCGACCTCGCCCCACTTCTCCCGCAAGTACCCCTGGTTGGCGTCGAGGAGGCCGAGCTTGGCCACGTTTGGTACCAGCTTGGAGAAGAAGGCCCGTTGGAACGACTGGAACGGGCGCAGATCGATCCGGCTGCCCGCTTCGGCCATATGGGGGATGAGATCTTCGAGGCGGACGCCGAGGCGCTCCCACACCTCCGGGGTCGTCGATCGTTGGCGGTTGCGCAAGGTGTTCTCGAGAAGGAACTCCTGGCGATCCTTTAGCTCGGCGGAGCTGAGGTCCCGGTAGTACTCGCTGAGGCTGACGATCCCGAAAGCCACGTGCCGGGCCTCGTCGGCCATGACATAGCGAAGCAGCTTGGACAGGAGGGGCTCGGAGGTCCGGCGCAGGAGGTCTCCGAACGCAGCGAGAGCCAGGCTCTCGATGATTATCTGCATGCCCAGGTAGGCGATATCCCAGCGGCTGTCCTCTAACAACCCGAAGATCTGCCCCTGCAGAAAGGGCGACATCGGGTAGGCGTCCCCGATCTTCTCCGACAGATATCGGGCGAATACCTCGGTGTGGCGGGCCTCGTCCATGGTCTGGGTCGAGGCGTAGTACTTGGCGTCGATCCAGGGCACCGTCTCGACCAACTTGGCCGCGGTCATCATGGCGCCCTGCTCCCCGTGCATGAACTGGCTCAGCTGAGCCTTGAACAACTCCACCCCAAGCTGGCGGAACTCCCGCTCGCCCCACGCCGCCAGAGGTGACCCCGGCAGGGTCGCAGCCACCCGGGCGAGCTTGAGCGCCGGAGGCTCGTCGTCGAGGACACGCTCGGGATCGACGTCGGTCGACCAATCGAGGTCGGTCACGCTGTTCCATTGCGACGCCGCCGCCTTGTTGTAAAGCGTGACCAGCTTGGGCCGCTCACGCTCGTAACGCCAGCTGAAGATCCGGTCGGCTTCGTCCCGCACCACCCGGACGCTGTCAGCTTCCTCGTCCGATATGCCGTGCCCCGGCTGTGGGGTGCTGGTCAATGGGTCTCCCTGGTCAAGGCTCAGGATACCGGCGCCCTATCAGCCTTTGGCCTCCTTGGCCTCTGCCCAGTTGGCGCCCCAAGCCAGGTTGACGGCCAAGGGGACCTGCAGGTCGGCCGCCCCGGTCATGGCGTCCATGACCACCTCGGCCGCCGTGTCCTCCTCGTCGGGCGGAACCTCGACGATCACCTCGTCGTGCACCTGCAACACCAGGCGGCTGGCCAGCTCCCGGTCGGACAGGAGCGCATCGAGGCGGACCAGGGCCACCTTGAAGATGTCGGCGGCCAGTCCTTGGATGCCCGCGTTCATGGCCTGGCGCTCACCTGCCGCCCGGACCTGGTAGCGGCCGGATTGGAGCTCGGGAATCAGCCGACGTCGGCCGAACAACGTCTCGGTGTAGCCCCGATCGCGAGCCTCGGCCACCACTTGATCCATATAGGCCCGCACGGCGGGGAAACCATCCCAGTACGCCTTGAGGATCTCAGCGGCCTCGTCGACTGGTATAGCCAGGCGTTGGGCCAGCCCGTACGCCTCCATGCCATAGGCCAAACCGTATGAGACCATCTTGGCCTTGGACCGCATGGCCAGCGTCACGTCCTTGGCCTCAACCCCGTAGATACGGCGGGCCGTGACGTTGTGGATGTCTGTTTCGGTGCGGAAGGCCTCGATCAGCGCCGGGTCCTCAGCCAGGTGGGCGATCACCCGCAACTCGATCTGGTTGTAGTCGGCCACCAGGAATTTGGCATCCGGCCGCCGGCAGGAAGCACTGACGAAATCGCCGTCCCTCATCGCTTCTCACCGGAATGTTGTGCAGGTTGGGCTGATCGGAGCTCAGTCGCCCGGTCCTCGCCACCGTTTGGTTGAAGGTGGCGTGGATCCTCCCGTCCGGACCGACCTCGGCGAGCAGGGACTCGCCGTAGGTCGAACGCAGCTTTTCCACCTCCCGGTACCGCAGCAAGGCCTCGATGATCGGGTGCTCGCCCCGCAGCTTCTCCAGCGTCTGGGCATCGGTCGAGTAGCCGGTCTTGGTCTTTTTCTGCGGAGTCAGGCCGAGCTTGTTGAACAGGATCTCGCGGAGCTGCGGCGTCGAGTTGACCACGAACTCGGTCCCGGCGAGATCCTGGATCTCCGTCTCCAGCCGTCGAGCCTCGGCCGCCAGCTCCCCAGCGAGGAGTCGAAGGGCGTCGACGTCGACCCGGACGCCGGCGTCCTCCATCTTTGCCAGCACCCGAACGAGGGGACGCTCGACCTCGTCGTAGAGCTTGGACATCCCCCGAGCCGCCAGCGCGTCGCCGAGCGGTACGACCAACTTGGCCACCGCGGCCGCCCGGCGGGCCGCGTCGGCGCTCACGTCCTCCCCTCCGCCGGTCAAGTCCAGCTGACCGGGTGGCGGGGCGTCGGGGGCCCTCAGGTCCACTCCGGCGTAGCGGTCAGCCAGGTCCTCGAGCAGGTACTGGTCCCCGGCCGGGTCGACCAGGTAAGCGGCGATCGCCGGATCGAGTTCCAGATTGGAAAACGACACGCCTCGCGCTGCCAACGCCCTCATCAGGGCCTTGGCATCGTGCGCCGACACCCGCACCGAGTCGTCTGCGAGAAGGGCGCCCAGGGCGGTCGCAACCTCGGGCAACGACAGCAAGCCCCCATCCAGCCAGGTGACCGAAATGGGGTCCTTCGCCGGTAGGGCCACGAACGCCAGGCCCAGCACCTCCGAGCGCCCAGGCCGACCCGCCCACGCTGCTGACATGGCCAGGACCGCCGGTCTCGACCGCCAGACCTGGAAACAGCCAATCGCAGCCTCCGGCCCAGCCAATGTCTCCACCTCGACGTCAAGGGTGGCAGCCGGCGTCGATCTCGCCGGAGTCTCTCCCCGGTCGCCGCCGGTGACGTCGAGGAACCGGTCCCAGAGAGTCCGAAACTCCAGAAAGTCGAACAGCCGGCGCACCTCGGCCAGATCCCATCCGCCGAGCGCCGCCTCCGCGGGGTCGATCTGCACCGCGACGTCTCTGACAAGCGGAGTGACGGCGGCGTTGGCCCTGACTTGGGCTTCCGAGTCGGCCAGGCTCTGGCGCAGTTTCGGCGAGAGCTCCTCGAGATGGGCGTAGATGCCGTCGAGGTCCCCGTACGTGTTGATCAGCCTGGCCGCCGTCTTCTCCCCCACCCCGGGGACACCCGGGAGGTTGTCGGACGGATCGCCGCGAAGGGCGGCGTATTGGGGATAGCTGGCGGGAGTGACGCCCGTTCTTTCCTCTATCCCGGCTTCGTCGTACAAGACGTAGTCCGACACCCCTCGCTTGTTGTACAGCACCCTGATGTGGGGGTCCTGCACGAGCTGGTAAGTGTCGCGGTCGCCAGTGACAACAATCACATCGTCGCCTCTCGCCCCTCCCTGGGTCGCCAGGGTGGCGAGCACGTCGTCGGCCTCGTACCCAGGGAAGTCGATGAGCGGAACACGGAGGGTCTCCAGCAATTGGCGGGCCAAGCCCATCTGCTGGCGAAGAATATCCGGGGTCTCGGCCCGGCCCTCCTTGTAGGTCGGCAGCGCCTTGTGGCGAAAGGTCGGCTCCGGGCGGTCGAAGGTGGCGACCAGCTGGTCAGGATGGTGCTCGTTGATCAGGTAGATCAGCATCGACGTGAACCCGTAGACCGCGTTCGTGACCTGCCCGGACGCGGTTGCCATGTCGGTGGGGAGAGCAAAGAACGCCCGGTACAGCAGTGAGTTCCCATCGATCAGCATTACTCGGGGCATCGCCCATGAGCCTACGCCCTGCCTATGACGACGGAACCGAGTGCAACCCGTTAGCGGTACGCTCTAGCCATGCCCGAAGGCTTTCACCCGCCGCTCGAGGAGTACCTCGAGGCCATCATGGAACTGGGTGAGGAAGGCGAGTCCGTGATTCAGGCCCGCTTGGCCGAACGGCTGGATCACTCGGCGCCGGCCGTATCGGAAATGATCAAGCGCCTTCGCGATGAGGGGTATGTAGAAGTCAGGGGCCGCTCACTGCTCTTGACCGGCGACGGTCGCGCGCTGGCCGAAAGCGTTGTCCGCAAGCACCGGCTCGCCGAGCGGTTGCTGACCGACATCATCGGCCTGCCTTGGGAGAAAGCCCATCTCGAAGCCGGCCGGTGGGAGCACGTAATCTCCGACGAGGTCGAGGACCGGCTGGTGGAGCTTCTGGGCCATCCGACTACCTGCCCTCACGGCAACCCCATCCCGGGCCTGGGTGGGGCGTTGCCCGAGCTGACGGTGCTGGCGGCGAGCCGCGAGGGCGACCACATTCGCTTCGCCCGGCTTACCGAGCGGTTGGAGATCGACCAGGACTCGCTCTCGTACCTTTCCTCGTGTGGCTTCATCCCCGGGACGGAGGCGACGATCCGGTCGCGGGCCCCCGACGGAACGCTGACGCTCGACCTCGGCGCCCAGACGATCGCCCTGGGGCCGACGCTCGCCCAGCAGCTGTTCGTGACCGCTGCGTAGAAGGGAATGAGCGCCGAGGGCGGAGGCCGCATCGGCAACATGTACGGGCCGGACGCCACCTTCCTGGGCGTCCCGCCAGCCGACCTGTCGCAATCTTCTACGTATTCTGGCGCGCAGGCGGTCATCCTCGGTGCGCCATACGACGGGGGCACCTCCCATCGGCCCGGAGCCCGCTTCGGACCCCAGGCGATCCGACTGACCGACTATCTACCTCACGATGGGAGCCGCCCTCACCTGGCCCTCGGGGTCGACCCGCTTACCGAACTATCGGTCGTCGATGTGGGCGACGTGGAGATGCCCGCCGGCGAGATCGAGAAGTCGATGCAGCGGCTCGAAGCCGCGGTCCTCCAGGTGGCGTCGACCGGCGCCATCCCGGTCGTGCTCGGCGGGGACCACACCATCGCCTGGCCCGACGTGACCGGTGTCGCCCGCCACGTCGGGTGGGGCCGGGTGTCAGTAATCCATTTCGACGCCCACGCCGATACCGCGGACATCCAGTTCGGCTCGCTGATCGGGCACGGGACCCCGATGCGTCGCCTTATCGATTCCGGGGCGGCTCGAGGGGACCGATTCCTGCAGATCGGCCTTCGTGGCTATTGGCCGGACCCCGAGACGCTGGCCTGGATGGAGCAGCAAGGCATGCGCAGCTTCGAGATGACCGAGGTCGGGGAAAGGGGCCTCGACGCCTGCCTGACCGAGGCCATGGAGATTGCGACCGACGAAAGTGATGCCGTCTTCTTGTCGGTGGACGTCGATGTGGTGGACCCCGGCTCGGCGCCCGGGACCGGCACCCCTGAGCCGGGGGGTCTCTCGGCCCGGCAGCTGCTGGACGCCGTCCGCCGCATTGCCATGGAGGTCCCGCTCGGCGGGTTGGACGTGGTGGAGGTGTCTCCCCCCTACGACCACGCCGAGATCACCGCGTTCCTCGGCAACCGGGTGGTGCTCGAGGCCCTGTCGGGTATCGCCTGGCGCCGGCGGGGCGGCCGTCGGGTCACCGGA
Organism: uncultured Actinomycetota bacterium; assembly: GCA_963783945.1. Classification (GTDB taxonomy): domain Bacteria; phylum Actinomycetota; class Acidimicrobiia; order Acidimicrobiales; family Palsa-688; genus CAWAPS01. The sequence goes on along the minus strand of CAWAPS010000029.1, from coordinate 323,174 downwards.
AAGAGCGTCGCGGGCGAGCCTGTGGGGGTCGGCGGGGTCGGGAGTGGGTTCGGGGGAGGTGGGCGAACCGCTGGCCGGATGCCGGACGGACCGGGCGGGGACAAGACAGGTCGCGGATCGGCCGACGGATCCGCGGTCCCGCAGCCGGGATGGCCGCTGCTGGATCCTCGCCGCCGGCGCCGGGTCTGACCATTTCGCGTCGCGACCGTTCGCCCAAGGGCTGGATCGCGACGCGTTTGCAGCTCCTGACGACCGCATCGCGGCGAGACGTAGGGTTTGGGCGGGGGGGTCGCGACGCGAAGTGGTTAGTAGGGCGGGGCCTCACGGCAGCGCCGCCGCCCAGTGTGCGGGTGCGGTCGATCGGCGGCTGGGGGCGGGCGAGTGCTGGCGCCGGCAGGGCCGGCCGACCGGCCCGGAGCGGCTAGCCGCCCTCCACCGGCGGGAGCAACCGCCCGTCGATGATCCGGGTGGACACATCGAGCATGGTCACCCGCTCCCGCATCGCGGTGCGCTGGATCCACCGGAAGGCCTCATGTTCCTTCCAGCCGAACTCGTCCATCAGGATGCCCTTGGCCCGGTCCACTGCCTTGCGAACTTCCAGGCTCTCCTCCAGGTTCTTTATCTGGTCGTCGAGGGCCTTCATCTCGGCGAAGCGGCCGAGGGCCATCTCGATGTTGGGCAGCAGCTCGCTTTTCTGAAACGGCTTGACGAGGTAGGCAAGAGCACCGGCGTCCCGGGCCTGCTCGATCAGGTCCCGCTGGCTGAAGGCGGTGAGGATCAGGACGGCGCACAGCCTTTCGGCGCTGATCTCCCGGGCGGCGCTCAGGCCGTCCATCCCCGGCATCTTGATATCCAGGATGGCGAGGTCGGGCCGGTGGGTACGCACCAGCTCGACGGCTTCATCGCCGCGGCCGGTCTCGCCCACGACCTCGTACCCTTCCTCCTCCATGATCTCCTTGAGGTCGAGGCGCACGATGGCCTCGTCCTCGGCGATCACGACGCGTACAGCCACAGGGTCCTCTCTTCAGGGGGTCGGATGGTCACGGGAGTGTAGATCCCCGCCCGGGTCGTGATGAACGCCCGGGTGTTGTCAGGCGCCGCCCACCAGACGATCGAGTAGCTGGTCCTGGGTGACAACCAGCTCGGCCACGTCGGCTTCGACCACCCGGCGGCTGCGCTCCATAGCGTCGGCGTGGCGTTGGGCTTCGGCGTACTCCCTATGGGCGAGCGGTGTCTCTGACACCAAGGACCTGATCCGCAGCTCGTCTGCCGTCTCGGACAGGACCGCGAGCTGCTCCTCGATCACGGACAGCTCCTCCCGGGCCCGCTTGAGCCGCTGGGCCACGTCGAACAGCCGGCGCTCGATCAGCACCTTGGACATGAAGGTGAAGCCTAACGGGGCGGGCCCGAGCTATACGGGCAGCCAAGAGCCCATCCGCAGAACGATGCGGGCTTTGTGTAGTGTTCAGCCGTTTCTCAGTTGTTTCCGACACACTGGGGGGTATGCGTGTCCTGGTGGTCGACGACGAGCCCTCCGTGCGCCAGGCGCTCGACCGGGCCCTGCGCTTCGAGGGGTACCAGACGGAGGTGGCCGAGGACGGCCCGTCCGCGCTGGGCGCCCATGCCGAGCGGCCGGCCGACGCCATCGTTCTCGACGTCGCCATGCCCCGCATGGACGGGCTCGAGATGTGCCGTCGCCTCCGGGCGGCCGGGGACCATACCCCCGTCCTGATGCTTACGGCCCGAGCGGCCATCAACGACCGGGTGGCCGGCCTCGACGCAGGGGCAGACGACTACGTGGTCAAGCCCTTCGCGCTCGAGGAGCTCCTGGCCCGCATCCGGGCCCTTCTTCGCCGCAGCGGTCCGTCGGACGACGAGGTGCTGCGGTTCTCCGACCTGTCGCTCGATCCCGGCACCCGGGAGGTCCGGCGGGGCAGCCGGCTCATCGAGCTGACCCGCACCGAGTTCCTCCTCCTGGAGCTGCTGCTGCGCAACGCCCGCCAGGTCCTGACGAGGGAACTCATCTTCGACCGGGTGTGGGGCTACGACTTCGGGGCCAACTCGAACTCGCTCGAGGTCTACATCGGCTACCTCCGGCGCAAGACCGAAGCCGGGGGCGAGCCGCGCCTGATCCACACGGTGCGTGGCGTGGGTTACGTCCTCCGGGAGGGCGTCACGACATGACCGCGGTGGCCAGGAGGAAGCGGCGGATCAGCTTCCGGGCCCGCCTCGGGATTCTCGTCGCCTTGGCCGTGGGCGTGACGTTGGCGCTCGCCGCCCTGGCTGCCTACTTCGCGGTCCGCCACCAGTTGCTGGGCCAGGTGGACTCTGCGCTCGAAAGTGACATAAACAACGAGTCGGTTTTAGCGAACATAAACGCCTCCCTTTCCTACGAGCGCAACACCGGCAGCCTGATCCAGTACGTCAACACCCAGGGTGAAGCCCTGCCGATTTCACCCGAGAGCCCCACTCTTCCGGCAACCTCTAGGCAGGCCGCCTTGGTCCTCACCAACCGCAGCCTCCTTCAGACCATCGATTACCAGGGCGTGCGCTACCGGGTGATCACCGAGGGTGGCTTCGTCTCCGGGATCGACGGGAGCCGGGTCGCAGTGCAGATCGCCCGGCCACTCACGGACATCGAACACTCGCTGGCCGAGCTGCGCGTCATCCTGTGGGTGGTCACCCTCGGCGGGGTGGCGGTGGCCGTCGGTCTCGGCTACTTGATCGGCCGGGCGACCATGCGCCCGGTGGTGCGGTTGACCGGGGCGGCCGAGCACGTGGCGGCAACCCAGGATCTGGCGGCAACCATCGAAGAGCAGGGGGACGACGAGCTGGCCAGCCTGGCCCACTCTTTCAACTCGATGCTCCAGGCGCTGGCGGCTTCACGGCAACAGCAGGCGCAGCTGATCTCCGACGCCGGCCACGAGCTACGCACCCCGCTCACCAGCCTCCGGACCAACTTCGAGGTACTCATGCGGGTCCGGGACCTCCCCGACGCCGATCGGGCGGAGCTGGTTTCGGACGTGAACGCCCAGTTGGAGGAGCTGACCACCCTGATCGGCGACGTGGTCGAACTGGCCCGGGCGGACGAGCAGCAGGTCGACAAGATCGAGGTCCGCTTCGACACCATCGTGGCCCGGGCGGTCGAACGGGCTCGCCGCCGGGCGCCCAGCGTGACCTTCGAGGTCCACCTGACGCCCGGATCGCTGCGCGCCTCGCCTCCGCTCGTAGAGCGGGCCGTGCTCAACGTGCTCGACAACGCGGCCAAGTGGAGCCCTCCGGGTGGACTGGTGTCGGTATGGCTGCAACGAGGTGACCGCTGGACCCTCGACGTCCACGACTCAGGCCCAGGGATCGCCGAGCAAGACCTGCCTCATGTCTTCGACCGGTTCTACCGGGCCGATTCCGCCCGGTCCATGCCCGGCTCGGGTCTGGGCCTGGCGATCGTACGACAGGTCATCACCGACCACGGGGGCACGGTGACCGCCAGCTGCCCGCCGCCGGGGGGAACCCTCATTCACATCGAGCTGCCGACCGTCGCCGAGCACGAACCGGAGCCTCCCCCCGATATGCCCACCCCGCCGGCGGGGCAGCCGTATGGCCAGCCGGAAGCCGCACCCACGGCCTGAGCAGCTCTAGGACCCGGCACCGGACGGGGATCGGCGCACCGTGCCGCCCGGTCCTGATCAGCCGTAGCGCTCCGAGGACCCAGGTCAGGCTGGTGCGGACGCGCCCGAGTCGTCGTCCGCCGCGCCCATGTACGTACATGGCAGCCCTGATTTACGCATGCAGGCGCCGCGTCAACGCGTAGTTCGAACGATGTGCCGCAGCCCCCCGATCTTCAGAATCCAGATAGGGAGCACGAAGCGCCCACCACAGGGAGGCAAGCGCATGTTGGTCATGGGTCAGACGGATCGCTCGGAGCCGGCGGGAAGGATCACCGACGAGGCATCCATCGCCGACGAGATGGCCTTCGCGGATGCCCGGCGGCCAGTCGGCCCAAGGCACCGCGTCGACTTCAGTCTCGAGTCCAACGGCGAGGTCATGAGGAAGGCGGCCAAGGGCGACGACCGGGCATGGAGTGAGCTGTTCAACCGGTTCGGCTCCATGGTTCTCCGGGTGGCCCAGCGGATGGGGCTCAATGCGGCCGACGCCGCCGACGCGCAGCAGGCGACCTGGATGCAGTTCATGAAGCACGCCGACCAGGTTCGCGACCCCGAATGCATCGGAGCCTGGCTGGCGACGACGGCCCGCCGTCAGAGCCAGAAAGTGGCCATGGCCGCGGCTCGCCAGACACTGTCACCCGATCCGGCCGGCGACTACGCGTCAACCGAGAACTCGACTGACGACGTGGAGGCAACCGTCATCCGCCGGCAGCTCGACGCCCCGCTGCAGAAGGCTCTCCACCGACTCCCGGACTCGTACAGGAGACTGCTCCAGCTGCTTACCTCGGACTCCTGCCCGAGCTACGAGGACGCGGCCAGGACGCTGAACCTGCCGATAGGAAGCATCGGCCCCATGCGCCAACGAGGCCTGCAGATGCTGCGCCGCGACCCTGAACTGCAGAAATACCAGGCCTGCTCGCCCGGCCAAAGCTCCTCCGGGCATTCAGGGCGATAGGAGGCTCGCATGTCGGTAAGCACGAACGGCTCCATGACCGAGATCACGACCGTGACCAGCCACTGCACCAGCGAGCAGATGGACCTGTGGCGCCAGGTCTTTGCCGAAGCGGCCCGCCAAGTGACGAAGAACTCCACGACCAACCCCCTCCGTTAGAAAAAGACGAAAGGAACCTATGATGCGAATGACCTGGTGGCTGTATCCGGGAATTCACGAAACCGCTCGCATGCGGCTGGACGGCAACAGCGGGCCCATCCTCGTCGAGGATCGACTAGCCCCCGAGCTGGGTTTGACCGGCCTCGGCTACGAGCTGGCCGGCTCGGCGTCAACCGTCACGTCGGGACCGCCGTCTGGGTTCGTACTGCTCTGATCTCGACCGGTCGGGTGTCCGCGGATGGCCAGACGAGGGTCCGATATGTCCATCCCTGAACGGGGAAAGCCGGTCCAGTCAAGTTCGGGCTACCGCGCGGTAGTTTCCAGTTCGGTAACACGCCCGAGACATACCGCTGCCACACTTGTCCCGGCCGCCAGTGACCCATATGTGATGATCGACCGAATCCGTGCTCTCCGACCCGACCCGGTGGCCCCGGTTGACCACCCCGGCCAGCCCGAACGTCCCAACCCGTCGTGCCCGGAGCGGGATTCGAACCCGCACGTCCTTGCGAACAATGGTGTTTGAGACCATCGCGTCTGCCTGTTCCGCCATCCGGGCGGGCTCGGCACAGCGGAGGAGGACCCCGGCGGTGCCGTCCCGAGCATAGCTGTTACGAATCGGCCCGCTCGATGGTCCAAGCCAGAGCAGCCGCCCTAAGTCCCTCAGGAGGTCCCTCACCTTTGCCAGCGTTTGTGTTCCCCGGTCAAGGATGCCAGCGCCCGGGCATGGGTCGGGCCTGGACCGATCATCCCTCGTGGGAGATCGTCGAAGACGCGTCAGAGGCGTCCGGGCGGGATGTGGCCCACCTCCTCCTCGACGCCGAGGCCGAGGAGCTGGCCGAGACCCGGAACGCCCAGCTCGGGACCTTCACCCTGAGCCTCGTCATCCTCGACGCGGTAGAGCGCCTGGGCATAGAGCCGACCCGGGTGGCCGGCCACTCCGTCGGGGAGTACGCGGCGCTGGCCGCCGGCGGCGCCATCGGGTTCGAGGAGGCGGTCCGGGTCGTGGCCGAGAGAGGCGAAGCCATGCAGGCCGCCGCTGAGGCCCAGCCAGGCGTGATGGCAGTGGTGGCGGGCAGCGACGCCGACACCGTCGACGTGGCGTGCCATCTGGCTGACGGCGAGGTGTGGGTCGCGAACTTCAACAGCCCAGAAGAGACAGTGATCGCCGGCCAGCCCGACGCGGTGGGCCGGGCCGGGGAGATCGCGGCCAGCCTGGGTGCCCGCAAGGTGGTCCTGGCGCCGGTGTGCGGAGCCTTTCACACCCCTCTGATGGCGCCGGCGCGCGACCGGCTCCGCAAGGCTCTGGCCACCACGACGTTCCACGAATCGGATATCCCGGTCGTGGCCAACGTCGACAGCCGGAGCCACACCGCGGCTGCCGACTGGCAGCGGCTGCTTTCCGCCCAGCTGTGCCACCCCATCCGCTGGCGGCAGAGCATCATGCGCCTCGGAGGCCTCGCCGATGCGGGCTCCGACACCGAGCATCTCTTTGTGGAGCTGGGTCCGGGCGACTCCCTGTCGACCATGGTCCGCCACACCCTTCCGAGCGTCGCGACCCTCACGGTTTCCGCACCCCTCGATTTAGACTTGCTGGTAGACACGATCTCAGGTGACAGCAGCCTGCACAACTACGCCATCGGCCACCAAGGAGAGCAGTTGTACGTTTCCGAACGGGTGGTGATCAGCCCCGGGGCCGGGGTCTTCGAGCCGACCGAGTACCTGGACCTCACCGCCGGCACTTCGATCGATGTGGGGACGTTTCTGGGGACGGTGTCGGGTGCCGAGATCCTGTCGCCCTTCGCCGGTGTCCTGCAGGGGGCCCTGGCTCACCGGGGCGAGCGGGTTCAGACCGGGCAGCCGATCGTCTGGCTGCACACGCCATGACCGGATCGCTGATCACCGGTTGGGGGGCCGCACTCCCCGAGCGGGTCGTCACCAACCAGGAGATGATGACCCTGTTCGACACGAGCGAGGAATGGATCGTCGAGAGGAGCGGGATACACACCCGCTGGGTGGCGACCGGGCCCTTCGTATCGCCGCCGCCCTCCCCCTATCCCGGGGAGGACGGGATCGGTACAACAGGAAGCCTGGCGATAGAGGCCGGGCGCAAAGCCCTCGATAGCGCCGGAGTCACAGGCGCGGACATCAGCCTGGTCATCCTGTGCACGAGTACCCCCGACCAGGTGATCCCGGCCACCTCCGCCGCGGTGTCCGCCGCCCTCGGTATCACCGGGGGAGCTATGGACCTCAACGCGGCGTGCGCCGGGTTCTCCTACGGTCTGGTGACCGCAGCCGCGCTGATTATGGCCGGGTGCGAGCGCATCCTCCTCATAGGGGCCGAAACGCTGTCACGGGCCACGAACTGGGACGACCGCACCAACGCCTTCCTCTTCGGGGACGGGGCCGCGGCCGTCGTGGTCGAGGCGGTTCCGGGTGAGGGATCTCTGCTCGGATGGAACCTCGGGGTGGAAGGGACGCTGGTGCACGTCCTTTATGCCCAACACGGCTCCGGGATGGTCATGCGCGGCAAAGAGGTCTTCCGCCGGGCCGTTCAGGCGACCGTGGAGTCGGCTCGGGCGTCGATGGAGCAGGCCAAAGTCAGCGTCGATGACATCGCCCTGTTCATTCCCCACCAGGCCAACATTCGGATCATGGAGTCCGCCGCCCATCGCCTCGGCATCCCCAACGATCGGATCGCCTCCGTCATCGACCGCACCGGCAACACCAGCTCGGCTTCGATTCCTCTCGCCCTGGTGGATGCATTGGACCGGGGCAGACTGCATGACGGCGACCTGCTCCTGCTGGCCGGGTTCGGCGCGGGGATGACGTGGGCTTCTGCCGTGTGGAGATGGGCAGGCAGGTAGTACTCCCAAGTCACTACATTCAGCACATCCCATTTCGGGTCGTCAGCACGTCGGTCCGGGATGGCTGCCGGGCCCGCCACACAGTCACCTCTTTCGACCGCCGCCTAACGGAGGAAACCATGAACAACAACGAAGCATTCGACAAGTTCAAAGAGTGCGCCGTCGAGGTGCTTCAGGTCGCACCGGAGAAGGTCACGATCGAGGCGTCGTTCGCCGACGACCTCGACGCCGACAGCCTGGACCTGGTCGAGCTCGTGATGGCCCTGGAGGAGAAGTTCGACATAACCGTCGACGAATCCGAGCTCGAGGGCGTGGAGACGGTCGGCCAGGCCTTCAACCTGGTGACCTCCAAGCTCTGATGCTCGCCGTCCACCCGACACCTGACGGTCAGGGCGGGGTCCGGGGAAGGCGCGTTGCCGTCACAGGACTAGGGGTGGTCGGACCATGCGGGATAGGTCGTCAGGCCTTTTGGAACGGCCTGCTGGGCCCGGAGCCCGAAGGAGAGCGACGGGTCGAGGGCTTCGACGCGACGGCCATCTATGGCCTGAAGGAGATCCGGCGCGTCGACCGCTTCACCCAGTTCGCCGCGGTCGCCGCCGAGGAGGCCCTGGCTGATGCCGGCGGCGCCGACGGAGCGCCGACGCTCGGAGCGGACCCGGACCGGGTCGGAGTGATGATCGGCACCGGAATCGGTGGACTTGCCACCCTCGAGGAGCAGTACACCATCCTCAAGGAGCGGGGCGTCCGGCGAGTGACCCCTTTCCTTGTTCCCATGATGATGGGCAATCGGGCCGCGGCCGACGTTTCCATGCGCTACGGCCTCCGGGGGCCGTGCGAGGCCACTGTCACCGCCTGCGCCGCCGGCACCCACAGTGTGGCCAACGGCGCCCGGCTGATCGCGACCGGAAGGTGCGACGTGGTTCTGGCCGGCTCGGCTGAGGCGGCGATCACTGAGCTCGGTCTGGCCGGGTTCTCCAACATGACAGCGTTGTCGACCAGCGGGGTCTCGATGCCCTTCGATGTCAAGCGCGACGGTTTCGTCATAGGAGAAGGCGGAGCGGTGCTGGTGCTCGAAGAGCTTGAACGCGCTCTCGCTCGGGGCGCTCACGTCTACGCGGAGATCGCCGGCGCCGCCAGCACAGCTGACGCCCACCACATAACCGCCCCGTCGCCGCAAGGTACGGGGGCGGTGTCCTGCATGGAGCTGGCCCTCCTCGATGCCGGGCTGGAGCCCGCGGCCGTCACCCACATCAACGCTCACGGAACGTCGACGCAGGCCAACGACCTCGCCGAGGGCCAGGCCATCGCCAAGGTCTTCGGTTCACCGGGGCCGGCCGTGACCTCGATCAAGGGCATAACCGGCCATTCCCTGGGCGCGGCCGGGTCGCTCGAGGCCGTCGCCCTGGCCCTCACCATCCAGAACCGTTTGATCCCTCCCACTGCGGGCCTGACCGAGCTCGACCCCGAGATCCCCCTCGACGTGGTCACCGGATCACCCCGGGAATGGACGCCGGGGCCCGCGATATCGAACTCGTTCGGCTTCGGCGGCCACAACGGGACGCTCGTAATGCTCCCGCCGAACGCCTAGCTGGGCCGGTCGTGGCTACCGCCGGACCGGCGCGGTAAAGGTGCGCCCGATGCGAGAGGCCCCACCCCGGCTGAGATCATTGGCCGAGTGAGGCCAGCAGCTTCTTCGGCGTGTCGGCAGGGGAGATCTTGTACCACACCTCGGCGAGCTTGCCTTTCTCGTCTATGAGAAACGCCGACCTCAGGATCCCCATGTACTTTCGCCCGTACATGGATTTCTCCGCCCACACCCCGAAGGCATCGGCAACGGAGTGGTCCTCGTCGGCGAGTAGGGGAAAACCGAGCCCGTACTTCTGATCGAATTTGGCCTGCTTAGCGGGGGCGTCGGGGCTTATACCGAGGACTGCGGTGTCGCCGATCTGCCCCAGGATGTCGCGCAGGCCGCAGGCCTGCGTCGTGCAACCCGGGGTGTCCGCTTTCGGATAGAAGTAAACGAGCACCTTTCGACCCTTGAAATCCGCGAGCTTCACTTTGGCTCCGGACTGGTCGAGCAAGGTAAAGGCGGGCGCTTTGTCACCGGCGGTCAGCACGCCGTCACCATAGCCAACCGTCCGGGGCGCAGCGGCCCGGAATACGCCACTCGACGTGGCAAATGTGGCATGCTGCCCCCGGGCGGAGAACCCCCTTGGGAGGTTCTTTCATGCAAGTACGCAAGTTCGTCGCGGAGGCGGTCGGCACTTTCCTGCTGGTGTTCTTCGCAGTCGGCGTGGCGACTCTGTCCTTTGGCTTCAAGTTTGCCGGCGCCAGCGTCTCCGCCGGGGTGGTGACGACAGCGTTCGCCTTTGGCCTGGTCCTCCTCGCCCTGGCTTATACTCTCGGACCCATTTCCGGATGCCACGTGAACCCTGCGGTCACGTTGGGCTTTTTCGCTTCGGGGCGGATGGGATTGAGCGAGGCCATAGGGTTCTGGATCGCCCAGTTCGTAGGCGGGATCTTGGGCGCCTTGACCCTCTGGGGCGTCATGTCGGCTTCGCCCTTCTATTCGCGGAGCAGGATCGGCCTCGGGGCGGATGGATACGGGCCGCTTTCCATGGTGAGGATCAACACCGCCGGTGCCTTCGGGGCAGAGGTCATACTCACCATGCTGTTCGTCTTCATAGTGCTGTCGGCCACCGGCAAGTTGACGGCACCCGGGTTCGCCGGCATAGCCATAGGCCTGGCTTTGACCGTGGTGCACCTGATCGGTATCCCGCTGACCGGCACCTCGGTGAACCCGGCTCGAAGCCTGGGCCCGGCCCTCATCGTGGGCGGACTCGCTCTCAGCCAGGTGTGGCTGTTCATCATCGCCCCCCTGGTCGGGGGGTTGGTTGCGGCGCTGTTGTACCGCTACTTCTTCGCCGAGCAGGTATCGGAAGTTACGAGTGAGGCAGCCCAAGCCGGCGCCTGATTCGGGCGCACCCTGAGGTAGCGTGCGGGGGATGTCGTCGGTCCCCCCCGCCGGCCCCGTCGAACCAACCATCCCGAGCGACTCAGAACACCAGGGGAGTCCGGCGGATCTGGCCATCGGCGCGTTCAGTTCGACTCCGCCGTGGCTGGTCGACCCAGCGGAGATGCCGTGGCGCGCCGGTATCGACGAACTCAGGTCGGCCACCGCACGCACCGTCCCCGATCTCATCGCGGCCCGGCGCGTGCCGCCGGGGCGCCGGGTCCTCGGCGTCGCCTACCACCTGGCGCGGGCCCTCGGTGGTTGGTACCTGCTCGACCGCCGACAGGCTCGCCGGGCCGGGCGGCCGGCTGAGTCGCGAGCGGGTCTGTCCCGCCGCCTCCGGCTGGCCTTTCAAACGCTGGGGCCGACCTACATAAAGCTGGGGCAGATCATCTCGTCCGGGGAAGGGCTCTTTCCGCCGGAGCTGGTGGCGGAGTTCCGGCTGCTGCGCGACCGGGTTCCGCCCGAGCCGTTCGACACGGTGCAGGCGGTCGTCGAGGAAGACCTGGGCCGGCCGCTCGAGGAGGTGTTCACCTACTTCGACAGCCGGCCGCTCGCCGCCGCATCGATCGCCCAGGTGCACGTCGCCCGCCTGCGAACGGGCGAGGAGGTGGTGGTAAAGGTGCAGCGCCCCGCCGTGGCCTCCTCCGTTCGCACCGACCTGGCGGCCATGAGCTGGCTGGCGCCCTACCTGATCGGTCGCATACCGGTGGCGGCGCTGGCCAATCCGCCGGCCCTGGTGGAGCTGTTCGCCGAGACCATCGTGGAGGAGCTGGACTTCCGTCTGGAGGCCGACAACATGCTCGACGTGGCCCGGGTTCTGGCCGCCACCGACCAGCGCTCGGTAGTCGTTCCCCGACCTCATCCCCATCTGGTCACCCGCCGGGTCCTGGTCATGGAGCGCCTTTCGGGGTTCTCCTTCGACGACGTGACCGGCATGCGCCGGGCCGGGATCGACACCGCCGCCGTGGTGCGCGCCCTGATGGTGTCGTTCCTCGAGGGGGCCACCCTGTTCGGGGTGTTCCACGGCGACCTGCACGGGGGGAACCTGTTCGTGCGGCCCGACGGCAAGGTGGCTCTTCTCGACTACGGGATCACCGGGCGGCTCGATCAGCCCCGACGGCTGGCGTTCCTTCGCCTGCTCATGGGTGGCACGATCAACGACCCGAAGATGCAGCTCGCCGCCCTCCGCGACCTCGGGGCCCTGCCGGCTGACACCGATCTCGACGCGGTGATCAGAGACCTGGGAATCGACCAGCCGCTCAAGGATCCGACGACGATGGCGCCGGAGGAGCTGCTGGCCGAGATCCGCGAGATCATGAAGCGGTTGCTCGCCTACGGAGCCCGGTTCCCCAAGGTCCTGATGCTGTACGTCAAGAACCTGCTGTTCCTCGATGGGGCGCTGGCCACGCTGGCCCCCGACGTCGACCTGTTCGAGGAGGTCACCCGCTTGGCCGTCTACTTCACCGAGCGCCACGGGGAACGCATCGCCGCCGAGGTGGGCGTCGACCCCCGCGCCCACACGGTGGACCTCGACGGCATGAGGGCTTCGCTCGGGGTCAGCTCCGACGTCGAACGCATGACCTACCGGGACCTGCAGGCTCGCCGGGAGCTCATCCGCAAGCGCATGGAGGATCACCGGCGCCAGCCGTGAACCGGCGCCAGCCCTGATCCGAGGGTCGGACCACCCCGGCGGTACCCTGAGAAGCCGGGCTTGCGACCACGCGACCCGTCCTTTCCCCCCGATAGAAACCAGGTCAATGGAACGCGCTGATATCCGCAACGTGGCGATCGTCGCCCACGTCGACCACGGCAAGACCACTTTGGTGGACGCCATGCTGCGCCAGTCCGGCGCGTTCGGGGCCCACCAGGAGGTGGCCGACCGGGTCATGGACTCCATGGACCTCGAGCGGGAAAAGGGGATCACCATCCTGGCCAAGAACACGGCCGTCCGCTACCGGGACCTCACCATCAACATCGTGGACACCCCGGGCCATGCCGACTTCGGCGGTGAGGTGGAGCGGGGCCTGACCATGGTGGACGGAGTGCTGCTGCTAGTCGACGCCAGCGAGGGACCCCTCCCCCAGACCCGGTTCGTGCTGCGCAAGACCCTCGAAGCCCGGCTTCCGGTGATCTGCGTGATCAACAAGATCGACCGGCCCGACGCCCGCCCGGCCGAGGTCATCGACGCGGTGTACGAGCTGTTCATCGATCTGGGCGCCGATGAGAGCCAGATCGAGTTCCCGATCGTCTACTGCAACGCCCGGGCCGGGCAGGCGGCCATGAAGGCCGACGAGGTGGAGTCGGCCCCGGGGTTACAGATCCTGCTGGATCTGCTGGTGGAGCGAATCCCGGCTCCGACGTTCGAGGAGGGCCATCCGTTCCAGGCGCTCGTGACCAACCTCGACGCCTCCCCGTACGTCGGCCGCCTGGCGCTGTGCCGGATCCGCAACGGCCGGGTCCGCAAGGGTGATTCGGTGGCATGGTGCCGCCACGACGGGTCGGTCGAGAGGGTACGCCTCTCGGAGGTCTACGTGACCGACGCGCTAGACCGGGTGGACGCCCCGCCGGAGGGCGCCGGCCCGGGAGAGATCATCGCGGTGGCGGGCATCCCCGAGATCATGATCGGCGACACCCTCGCCGACCCGGACGACCCGCAACCACTGCCGGTGATCATCATCGAAGATCCGAGCATCGGTATGACCATAGGCGTCAACACCTCGCCCCTGGCCGGGCGGGCAGTGGCCGGAGGCCTTCCCGGCACCAAGTTGACGGCTCGCTTGATCAAGAGCCGCCTGGACGCCGAGCTGGTCGGCAACGTGAGCATCCGGGTGCTGCCCACCGACCGGCCCGATACCTGGGAGGTGCAGGGACGCGGCGAGCTGGCCCTGGCCGTGCTGGTCGAGCTGATGCGCCGGGAGGGATTCGAGCTCACGGTGGGCAAGCCGCAGGTGCTGACCCGGGAGGTGAACGGAAAAGTCCACGAGCCCATGGAGCGGGTCTCGGTGGACGTGCCCGAGGACTTCATGGGCGTCGTCAACCAGCTGCTGTCACTGCGCAAGGGCCGGATGGAGGCCCTGGTCAACCACGGGACCGGGTGGTGCCGCATGGAATGGCTGGTGCCTTCCCGGGGTCTGATCGGCTTCCGGACGGAGTTCCTCACCGAGACCAGGGGCACCGGGCAGCTCCACCACGTCTTCGACGGGTACGAGCCGTGGCACGGCGATCTGCGCACCCGGCCGAACGGGTCCATGGTCGCGGACCGGCGGGGGGCGACCACCGCCTACGCCCTGATCAACCTGCAGGAGCGGGGCGCCCTCTTCGTGGGCCCAACGGTCGAGGTGTACGAGGGGATGATCGTCGGGGAGAACGCCCGGGCCGATGACATGGACGTCAACCCCACGAAGGAGAAGAAGCTCACCAACATGCGGGCGGCGGCATCGGACGAGACGGTCCGCCTGGTCCCGCCCCTTCAGCTGTCGCTCGAACAAGCTCTCGAGTTCATACGAGAAGACGAGTGCGTGGAGGTCACCCCCTCCATGGTCAGGTTGCGAAAGGTGATGCTCGACCAGTCCGACCGGGCTCGCCGCCGGGCGGCCAGCCGCCCCGCCCGGTCCGAGGCCGGCTCGCGCTGAGGGCAATCCGCCGGAAACGCCCCAGAAATACACCGATGCCATACTGAAGGGGCGTGGGCGACCTCTTCGACGGCTACACCCCGGCCCGCCCGTTCGGGCGGCCGGCGTGGGACGAGATGTTCGAAGCGCCTGGCGAGCCGAGAACGGCCGCCAGCACGCTGCACGACGCCCTTCAGGCGCTCTCAGCCGACGACTTCGAGGCTCGCTGCGCCGCGCGCGACCGCAGCTTTCGTGATCGCGGCATCACATTCCAGCTGTCAGGCGAGGAACGGCCCTTTCCTCTCGACCTGATTCCGCGCATCATTTCCGAGAACGAGTGGGCGACGCTGGCGGCCGGTGTGGCCCAACGGGTCAACGCCCTCGAGAGCCTTCTGGCCGATCTGTACGGCGGCGGTCAGATACTCGAGGACGGGGTGGTGCCCCGCCGCCTTGTCACCTCCTCGCAGCACTTCCACCGCCAGGCGTACGGGATCGAGCCCCCGAACGGGGTGCGTATCCACGTGGCCGGGATCGATGTGGTGAGGGGTGGGGACGGCCGGTTCTACGTGCTCGAGGACAACATCCGCTGCCCGTCGGGCGTTTCCTACGTGATCGAGAACCGCCGGATGATGTCGCGGATTTTCCCGGAGCTGTTCCGAAGCCACCGGATCCTCTCAGTCTCGGCCTATCCGGCCAAGCTGCTCGAAGCCTTGCGCGCCGCCGCTCCCGGTGGTGTTCGCGACCCGACGGTGGTCGTGCTCACCCCGGGGGTGTACAACGCGGCGTTCTTCGAGCATTCGTTTCTCGCCCGCCAGATGGGCGTCGATCTGGTCGAAGGCCGGGACCTGGTATGCCGCCAGGACCGGGTGTATATGCGGACTTCGAGCGGTGAGCAACGGGTCGATGTCGTGTATCGCCGGGTCGACGACGAGTTTCTCGACCCGCTGCAGTTCCGGCCCGAATCGATCCTCGGGTGCCCCGGAATCCTGAATGCGGCCCGGGCGGGCAACGTGACGATCGCCAACGCCGTGGGCAACGGGGTGGCCGATGACAAGCTCACCTACACCTACATGCCCGAGATCGTGCGCTACTACCTCGGCGAGGAGCCCATCCTGCCCAACGTCGAGACCTACCGCCTGGAGGATCCCGACCAGCTGCGGTATGTCCTGGGCCACCTCGACGAGCTGGTGCTCAAGCCGGTCGCCGGCTCGGGCGGATACGGGATCCTGATCGGACCCCAGGCCAGCGACGAAGAGCTTCACGCCGCCCGCCTGGCCGTGGCGCACGACCCCCGATCGTGGACGGCACAGGAGATCGTGGCCTTGTCCACCGCTCCAACCCGGGTCGGAGACCACCTGGCACCCCGCCATCTGGACCTTCGACCCTTTGCGGTCAACGATGGCCAGCAGATCTGGGTGCTGCCCGGCGGCCTGACCCGGGTGGCCCTTCCTGAGGGAAGCCTGGTGGTCAACTCCAGTCAGGGCGGTGGTTCCAAGGACACGTGGGTCGCCGCTTCGGGCCCGGCCAGCCGGCGCCCGCTCTCCGCCCAAGGGCCGGCGGGGACCGGGTACGCCTCGCGTCGGGCGGCCGGCGGCGCCGGGTTTCGCGGCCGGGCTCCCGACCACGGCCCGGAACTCGGGCCCGGCGATCAGCAGCAACAGCAGCAACAGCAGCAACAAGGCCCGGGACCGGCCGTCGTCCGCCGCCAAGCTGACACGGGGCCGGGGGCAGGACGGCTGGGCAGCGGCGGCAGCAGCAGCGAGCAGCGGCGGCATGGCAGCAGCGGCGGCAGCGGCGGCGGCGGCACCGGCATCGGCAGCGGCGGCACCGGCATCGGCAGCGGCGGCACCGGCATCGGCATCGGCGGCGGCGGCGGCACCGGCGGCGATGGCAGCAAGGCCGGCCGCCCCACCGGCAGCGGCAATGGAATCGCCGGCGCATGCTGAGCCGCATCGCCGAAAACCTGTTCTGGATCGGGCGTTACGTCGAACGGGCCGAAGACACGGCGCGGATCCTGGACGTCCACGTGCACCACCTCCTCGAAGCGCCGGCCTCGAGCGAGGCGGAGATCTGTGCCTCGCTCCTCGACATCATGGGGCTGGCCCACGGCGGACCGGGCTCTGCGGTAGGCGGCGGACCGGCCTCCCCAGCAGGCGGTGATCGCAACGCCGGCGACGGCGAGCGCAACCCCGGCGGCGCCGAGCGAAACGCCGGCCAGGCGGCTGGTCGGCCGCCAGTCAACGAAGCCATGGTCACCCGTCTGATCGCTTTCGACGAGTCCAATCCCAGCTCCATCGTCTCGTCGCTGACGGCGGCGCGGGACAACGCGAAAGGCGTGAGCGAGGCCATCAGCTCCGAGATGTGGGAGGCCCTCAACGTCACCTACAACTCGCTACCCAGCCAGTCTGACCTGGGCTGGCATCTGGCCCCATACGCGTTCTTCCGGTTCGTCCGGGAACGGGCGGCCATAGTCGCCGGCCTGACCGAGTCGACCATGAGCCGGGACGACGCCTGGCGGTTCATGGTGTTGGGCCGCAGTCTGGAGCGGGTCGACATGCTCACCCGCCTGTTGTCGACCGCCGCTACCGGCGCCGACCAGGACCCCGATTGGGTCGTCTTGTTGCGTTCATGCTCGGCCCACGAAGCGTTCCTGCGCACGTACCGCCGCGAGCCGGAGCCCATACTGGCCGTGGAGTTCCTTTTGCTGGACCGGCTGTTTCCCCGTTCGATCTTCTGCGCGTTGTCCACCGCCGAGGATTGCCTGGCCGAACTGGACCCCCGCTCCGGGCGGGCCGGCATGACCGACGAATCGAGACGAATCCTCGGGGGCCTGCGCACGAACCTCGAGTTCCGCCGGATCGACGACCTGGTTCAGGACCTGCGCGGCCTGCTCGACACCGTGCAAGCGGGCTGTCACGCCGCCAGCACCGCTCTGGCCGAGCGCTACTTCCGCCAGACCGGGGTGGTCGAATGGACGGTGAGAGGCCCCGGCCTGGAGTCGGCGGGCGCCGGGCCCAGGGGGTAGCAGCGTGGCCTACCGGCTCCGCATCGAGCACCGCACCCTCTACCGGTACACCAATTTCGTGTACTCGTCATTCAACGAGGCGCGCATCACGCCCATGACCACCGCGGGCCAGCTGGTTCTCGAGTCGCGCATCGAAGTCGAGCCACCCACCGGGGTGCAGACCTATGTCGACTACTGGGGGTCGCTGGTGCACGCGTTCGACATTCAGCAACCGCACGACACCCTGTCGATCACGGCCCGGTCGGTGGTCGAGGCCACGGGTTCATCTCCGGCCATGGCCGAAAAGACCTGGGCCGAGCTCAACGACGACCGGGTCCGGGACAGGTGGTCCGAACTGCTCGCCCCCACCGGGCAGGTGCCGACCGACGAACGCCTCACCGACCTGGCCGGCGAGCTTCGGCGGGAGCTCAGCCCGCCAGAAGCCGTCGAAGCCGCGGTGAACTGGGTACGCGACCGGCTCGCCTACGTTTCGGGGACAACCGGCGTGCACACATCGGCCATCGAGGCGTGGGAAGGCGGGCGCGGCGTGTGCCAGGATTTCGCCCACCTCACGCTGGCCCTGCTGCGGGCCATGGGCGTGCCGTCGCGCTATTGCTCGGGCTATCACCTGCCCTCCGCTGACGTCGAGGTCGGTTCGACGGTCGACGGTGACAGCCACGCCTGGGTGGAGGCGTGGACGGGCGACTGGTTCGGGTTCGACCCCACGGGAGGCGAGCCCACCGGCGACCGCCACGTGCTGGTGGCCCGCGGCCGCGACTACTCCGACGTCACTCCGATCAAGGGCATCTACCAGGGAGGTCCGACCTCGGACCTCGAGGTGACGGTGCGCCTGACCCGGCTGGCCTGAGCGTCCTCGGATCGGCCGGTCCCACCGTCGGCAAAGTCGAGCCGGGCGTCGGCCTAATTCATCATCGGGTCTCGGGGGTAGGACGCCACCAGCGACAACGACCCGCCCTGGCGGCGCAAGACCCTCTTCCACAAGCTTTCAGGATCGGCGGAGAACGGGTCCTCCGGCCGGGCGTTGACCACCCACCAGGCGCCAGCCGCGATCTCGCCCTCGAGCTGGCCGGCGGCCCAGCCGGCGTAGCCGGCGAACACCCTCACGTGGCGGTAGGTGTCCCTCAGGGGTTGCAGGGCCTCGTCGACCGAGAGATCGAGGGTTCCCACATCGGGAATGACCGCCCGGAAGCCATCGGACAGGGGGTCGTCGGCCGAGGTGACGGCCTCGCCGCTGGTCCGGGCCAGACAGATCACCGCCTGATGCTCCACCGGACCGCCCACGAAGATTACCGGGGGCTCCGCCGCCAGCTCTTCCCACATCGGAAGCGGCGCCGCCACCAGGGTGTCGCTCGGTCGGTTGAGCACCAGGCCGAAGGCTCCTTCGTCGCTGTAGGCGATCAGGAGAACGACCGTGCGGTCGAAGTTCGGGTCGGGCAACAAAGGATTGGCCACGAGCAGCCGACCGGCCTGCACGAGCTGGAACCCGTCGAAGTCAGCCACGTCCGCCTGGTCTCCTGGTTTGGTCACGGCCTGCCGCCACGCTGACTAGCTTGCCACCATGCGCGCCGTCACGGTCATCCCGCTCCAGTCAGACTCGGTGGACCTGACGGAGCTCCCCGAACCACCGGACTCCGACGGGCCGGTGCTGGTGAAGACCCGGGCCATAGGAGTGTGCGGCACCGACCTGGAGATTATTCGCGGCGAATACGGTTGGGCACCTCCGGGCGAGACCAGGTTGGCCATCGGTCACGAATCGCTCGGCGAGGTCCTCGAAGCCCCACCCTCGAGCGGGCTGGCCCCGGGCGACCTGGTGGTGGCCATCGTGAGGCGCCCCGATCCCGTGCCCTGCCCGAACTGCGGGGTCGGCGAGTGGGACATGTGCCGCAACGGGCAGTACACCGAGTGGGGCATCAAGGAGCACCACGGCTACGCCCGGGAGCGCTACCGGATCACCCCGGACTTCGTGGTGAAGGTCGACGAGAAGCTGGGCAAGCTGGGCGTGCTGCTGGAACCGACTACGGTCGTGGCCAAGGCGTGGGACCACATCGAGCGGATCGGCACCCGGGCCAAGTGGACCCCTTCGAAGGTACTCGTGACGGGAGCCGGACCTATCGGCTTGCTGGCGGCGATGATGGGCGTGCAGAGGGGGCTGGACGTGCACGTTCTGGACCGGGTGCCGACCGGGCTGAAACCCGAGCTCGTGGCCGCCCTCGGGGCCACCTACCACACCAGTCCTGTTCTGGAGGCGGGAATCGACGCCGACGTGTCGTTGGAGTGCACGGGGGTAGCCCAAGTGATCTTCGACCTGATGGACAGCAGCGTCCCGAACGGAATCGTGTGCCTGACCGGGGTCTCCTCGACCCGGGAGCTCTCGGTGGACGTCGGGACCCTCAATCGCCGCCTGGTACTGGAGAACAACGTCGTTTTCGGGTCGGTCAACGCCAACCGCCGCCACTACGAGGCGGGAGCTCAGGCTCTGGCCGCGGCCGATCCGGGCTGGCTTTCCCGCCTGATCACCAGGACCGTCCCCATCGGAGAGTGGCAAGACGCCTATCACCGCCTGCCGACCGACGTGAAGGTCGTCCTGGATTTCGACGGCGGGTAAGGGGCGGGCCGCGATCAAACGGCGATCAAAGCGCGATCAACCGCGATCGAGGGCGGACCGCATGGCCGCTACCGCTTCACCTACGGCGGCGGGACCTCCCCCGTCGAGCAGCAGCCGCATCAGCCCCGACGCCACGACGACGCCATCAGCGTCGGCGGCGGCGGCCACTGCCTGTTCGGGGTTGGACACGCCGAAGCCCATCACCACCGGCAGATCGGTGATCGATTTCAACCGCTTGGCCAGGACCGAACCCGAGTTGGCAAGTGACGTCCGTTCGCCGGTAACCCCCATGAGGTTGACCCCGTAGACGAAGCCACGCGACCGCCGGCACAACTCCACCAGTCGGTCATCGGGTGTGATGGGCGCGGCCAGGAGTACGGTCTCGACCCCGGCCTCGCCTGCCTCCCGCTCCCAGTCCACCGACTCTTCGAGGGGAATGTCGGGCACAATGGCGCCCCTCACCCCGCCCGAGGTGAGCATGTGCGAGAACCGCAGATGACCGGCTCGAGAGATCAGGTTGTAATAGGTCATGGCCACGAGCGGCACCGGCACGTGCGTCCGCCCGACCGCGTCGAGAATGGAGACGGGATTGGCACCGGCGGAAAGGGCTCGTTTCGACGCCTCCTGGATGGTCGGACCGTCCATCACAGGATCCGAGAAGGGAATGCCGATCTCCACCAGGTCGGCCCCGGCCAACACCATGGCCTCCAGGGCGGGGAGCCAGTCGGGCCCCATACCGCCCGTCACGTAGGTGACGAGGATCTTGCGTCCGGCCGCTCGCACGGAGCGAAGGGTGCTTTCGATCGGGACGCCCGGGCCGGTCATCGCAGCGCCCTCATGACCTGCTCGGCATCCTTGTCTCCCCGCCCCGACATGGTGATCAGCACGGTCGACTCGGGCGCCACCTCCTGGCGCTGCACCGCGCCGACCAGCCACGCCAGGGCGTGGGCCGGCTCCAGGGCCGGGATGATCCCCTCGGTACGCGACAGGAGCTGCAAGGCCGCCAGCACGTCCTCATCGGACGCCGTCTTGTAGGAAGCCCGGCCGGTGTCGGAGAGGTAGGCGTGCTCCGGGCCGACGCCTGGATAGTCGAGACCGGCGGAGATCGACTGGGCCTCGAGTATCTGGCCCCACTCGTCCTGGAGCAGGTAGGACCGCATCCCGTGCAGAACCCCGGGGATGCCCCGGCCCATGGCCGATCCACCCAGGGCCTCCACGCCGATCAGGCGGGCTCGGGTGTCGACGAAACCGGAAAAGGTCCCGGCCGCGTTCGAGCCGCCCCCGACACAGGCCAGGACAACGTCGGGGTCGGCGCCCCCGAGCAGCAGCCGGCATTGATCGCGAGCCTCGTCGCCGATGACACGCTGAAACTCCCTGACCATCCACGGAAAGGGATGCGGGCCCATGACCGAACCGAGGCAGTAATGGGTGTGCTCGACGGTAGCCACCCAGTCGCGGAGGGCCTCGTTCACCGCGTCCTTGAGGGTACGGCTCCCGGATCGGACCGGCCGAACCTCGGCGCCGAGCAGTTCCATCCGAAACACATTCAGGGCCTGTCTCTCCGTATCGACCTCGCCCATGTAAACCACGCATTCGAGCCCGAAAAGAGCAGCCGCCGTGGCCGACGCCACACCGTGCTGCCCGGCCCCAGTCTCGGCAACCAGCCGCTTTTTCCCCATTTCCAGGGTCAGCAGGCCTTGCCCGATCACGTTGTTGATCTTGTGCGACCCGGTGTGGGTCAGGTCCTCCCGCTTCAACAGGACCCGCACCCCGAGCTCGCCCGACAGCCGGCGGGCCTCCGTCACGGGAGTGGGACGCCCGGCGTAGTCCCGGAGCAGGTCGTTGTAGCGCTTACGGAACGCCGGACTGGTCCACGCGGCGCGAAACGCCTGCTCCAACTCGATGCACGCCGGCACGAGGGACTCGGGCACGTAACGGCCCCCGAACTCCCCGAAGCGCCCGGTCGGCCCTGGGTCCGCCATATGGGCGGTTTGGCTCACTGGTCCTCCTGCCAGTCGTAGGGCTCCGGGCCGTCCGAACCCCCCCGCTTCTCGTCTGTCTCCCGGTTGCCGTACTCGGACTCGAGGGCTTCCGCTGCGCCGCGAGCGGCCTTTATGAACTCCATGAGCTTGATGGGATCCTTGATGCCGGGCTCTCGTTCGACTCCCGAGGAGACATCGACCGCCCACGGTCGGGTACGGGCGATCGCAGCTCCCACGTTGAACGGGGTCAAGCCGCCGGCGATCATCACCCGGTGGCCAGGTGGAACCTCCGCGGCTAGGGACCAATCGAAGACCTGGGCCGAACCGGGGTTGGGGGCGTCGAGCAATATCACCTGGGCCCCGTATTCATCGGCTTGGCGCACCCGGGCGTCGCCGGCGGCGAAGGCCTGGATAACCATCGGGAACTTGGCGCTGAGCCACCTCGACGTTTGGGGCGGCTCGCGCCCGTGGAGCTGAACGGCGCGGAGGCCGGCCTGGTGGGCCACGTCCAGCACTCGTTGCGGGGCGGAGTCCCTGAATACCCCGACGGTCACGATCTCGGGCGGCAGCCGCTTCACTATGTCGCCGGCGACCTGGGGGGCGATCTGGCGCGGTGAGGGCGCGAACACGAAGCCCACGGCGTCGGCACCCATGGCGACCGCCAGTAGGGCGTCGTCCTCCGAGGTGATGCCGCAGATCTTGACGAACATCAGGCCCGAGCCGGCGGGGCCGAAGCGATGCGCAAGGCCGCCACGGCCGCCGCCGGGTCAGGTGATGTGACGAGTGTCTCTCCCACCAGCACGGCGTCGAAGCCGGCGTCCGCCAGGCGGCGAATGTCGCCCGCGTCCCGGATCCCCGACTCGGCTACCCGGATCACACTGGTCGGCAGGATCTTCGCCACTCTCTCGGCCCGAGCCGGGTCCACCTCGAAGGTCACGAGGTCCCTCTGGTTGACCCCGATCAGATCGGCTCCTACCTCGACGGCCGTCTCGGCTTCGCGCTCGTCGTGCACCTCGACCAGCGCCGCCAGGCCAACCGCGGCAGCCAGGCCGGTCAGCTCCTCCAACTCGGACCGGCTGAGAGCGGCGGCAATGAGCAGAACAGCGTCGGCTCCCATACGGCGGGCGTCATAGACGTCAGCCGGGCCGACGGTGAAATCCTTTCGCAGCACTGGAAGTTCGGTCGCAGCCCGGGCCTCCATCAGGTCAGCCTCCGAGCCGCGGAAGAACTTCTCGTCGGTGAGCACCGACAGGCACGCCGCTCCGCCCGCCTGGTATGACCGGGCCACGGCGGCCGGGTCCAGTGAAGGGGCGAGTGGACCACGGCTCGGACTGGCCCGTTTGATCTCGGCTATGACGGCCACGCCGTCTTCGCCGCGCAGCGCGGACGCGAACGGGCGCGCCGGTAGGGCGGCCCGGGCCTGGTCGGCCAGCACACTCAAATCGCGCCGGTCAGCGGCTGCAGCCTGGCGGTGGGCTGCCAGGATCCGCTCCAGGTATGTGGCCATGACCGATCAAGCCTACCCCCGGCCCTAGCACGGGGCAGTGGCTGGTGGCGCGCTCGTCGGGACCGACTTCCGCGATGGGAGGCTCGACGTGGTGGTGGCGCTCCCAGCGGGGCAGGGCAAGGTGGTTGTGGTGGTGGTCGTGCTGGTAGAGGAGGTCGTCGTGGTCGGAGGCGGTGAGCAGAACGGGTCGAGCAGTGAGGCGGGCGGGCTCGAGGCGACAGCCGCACTCAGTGGGTCCGAACCTGCCGCGGCACAGCTGATCTCGAAGAGGACCTGGCCGTCGGCGTCGGTCGTCTGCGGGTTGCCGTTGTATATCTTCCACCCCCGGCCGGCGCTCAGGGTCACGCTGACGCCCGCGTCCGCCGGGTTGCGGAGGACCCCGTCCGGCCCGACTGTCGGGTTGGTGACCTGCACCACCAGATTGGTCAGCTCGCCGATCTGCGGGCTCGAAGGGGTCATGGCCGGAGCTACCGACGGTCCGGTGAAGGACGTGAGCTGCAAGGTCAACGACGTTGTCTGGCCGGAAGCCAGGAACACGATCTGCGGCGAAGTGAGGGCGAGGCTCGGGGACTGCCAGGCCCTCACCCGGTATCGGCCTCCCCTTATGTGAGCGAGGATCCAGCTACCGTCGGCCGCGGTCGTGGTCTTGGTGGTGGCGACGGCGTCTCCGACGATGCGGTCCGCCTCTACCGTCGCCCCGGGGACAGGTCCGTTCGGGCCGAGAACGGTGCCGTTCAGGGCCGCCGCCCCGGGCCCGGTCTTGTCCGGGATGGTGGTGGACGCGCCGGGTACCGCCGGCTCGTTCGCCGAGGAGAGGTTGTTCGGGAGGGTAAGCACAGGGGAGCCGCCGCCGGCCCTGGTCGGCGGCGGGTCGGGGAACGAAAGGGTCTGCACCCCGCTGCAGCCCGCCAGCACGAAGAGCGCGGCCAGGACCAGCACCCCGAAGCCGGTGCGTGCCCCCCCGGCGCCGGGTGCCCACCTGCCGTCAGGCGCCACCCAGGCTCCGGGCTTCGACGGCAGTTCCTCCCGGCCCGGCCGCCAGGCGCAGAGGCGGATCGAAGCCCCGCTTCAGGTAACCCAGGCCGACCCACCCGCCGGATGGGTTGGGGACGGCGCTGGTCACCACCCCGGCCGCCTTTTCTCCCGAAACCAGTTCGTCGCCCGGTTGCACCGGACCGGCCATGCTCAACCCCACCAAATGCCGGGGCACGTTGCCACCGCGCGAGTCGACGCGCGCCACCAGCTCCTGCCCGGTGAAACAACCCTTCGTGAAGCTCACCGTCATACTGATCAGACCGGTCTCTCCGGGAATGGTCCGGTCCGAGAGCTCGGCCCCCATCCGGGGGATACCGGCGGTGATCCGTTCGGCCTCGTACTCACCGGGGGACGCCACCCGCCACCCGTCCGGCACGGCCGGCTCCAGGCCGATCACGTCGAATCCCTCGACTCCCGGCCAGGCGTCCACCACCGTGCCGCCGGCCGCTTCCGGGTCGACTGGATCTCCACCGGATGGCCCGGACATCCGGGCGGCCGCTGCGGCCCCTGCGGAAGCGGCCCCTGCGGCCCCTCCGGAAGCCTCCCCTGCGGCAGCTGCGGCTGCGCCCGGGCCCCGCAGGCCGAGGATCCGCCACGGGAGGACCTCCACATCGACCTTGGTTCTCAACTTGAACCGGTTGAGCCTGGCCGCGACCACGTCCGCCCAGCCGGCGTCGGTGTCGAGCAGCCAGTCGGTGTGGCTGCGCCGGCTGACCCGGAGCAGGGCGTCGACCTTGCCCGTCGGGGCCAGGAGCCAAGACCAGCTGCTTGCGCCGTCGGGCATGGCGGCCACGTCCTGGCTCAGCTGTCCCTGCAGGTAGTCGCCGGCCTGGGGGCCGATGACGGACACGACTTCGCGGTCCAGCCAGGCGGCGTAGGAGTCAGCCACGGGCCACCACCTGCCTCCGGGCCCGGCTGATACGTCGGGCGCCGGGCACGGCGGCCAGGAGAGCGGCAGCTTTGTTGCGGCACTCCAGGTCCTCATCGGCGGGGTCGCTGTCGGCGACGATGCCGGCGCCGGCCTGGATGCTCGCGGTCCCGTCGGGGGCGACCAGCATCGTGCGGATGGCGATGGCCGTGTCCAGGTTCCCGGAGAAGTCGAAATACCCGATCACCCCGGCGTAGGGGCCCCGCTTGATCGGCTCGAGCTCGTCGATGATCTCCATGGCCCGGACCTTGGGCGCCCCGGAGACCGTGCCGGCGGGGAGGGTCGCCCTGAGCACGTCGACCGGGCCCAGCCCTTCCCGCAGGCCGCCGGAAACCTGAGACGTGAGGTGCATGACATGGCTGTAGCGCTCGAGGGTCATCAGCTCATCCACCCGCTCGGTGCCGTAGCGCACCACCCGGCCCACGTCGTTGCGGGCCAGATCGACGAGCATCACGTGCTCCGCTCTCTCCTTCGGATGCTCGACCAGCTCGGCCGCCAGCCGGCGGTCGTGCTCGTCGGTGCGCCCCCGCCGGCGGGTCCCGGCGATGGGACGGGAGATCACCCGGCCGCCCAGAAGCTGCACCATGGGCTCGGGTGACGAACCGACCACGCACAGCTCCGGGTGGCGCAGGAAGTACATGTACGGGCTGGGATTCACCTGGCGCAGAGAGCGGTACAGGTCGAACGGGTCGGCGTCGAGATCGACGTCGAAGCGCTGAGACAGAACCACCTGGAACACGTCACCCGCGAGGATGTGCTCCTTGGCCACCTCGACCGCCTGCCGGTAGGCCTCGGGCGAGGTGCGCCTGCGGGCGTCGGGAAGCTCGTCCTCCCGCGCCGGCGGTTCGACCAGCGGCTCGTCGACCGGCTTGGCTCCTTCCACCGCCAGTTCGTCGAGCCGGGCGAGGGCGGCGTCGTAGAGCGCATCGCAGGCCGGACGGCTCCCCGCCGCCTCTGGCGGGACGGGCACGGCGTCGATCAGGGTGACCCGCTGGCGCCAGTAGTCGTACGCCGCCAGCTGCCCGACCACCGAGAGGATGGCGTCGGGAAAACCCCGCTCGTCGGGTGGTACCCGGGGCAGGTGCTCCACCTCGCGCACCACGTCGTAGCCGAGGTATCCCACCACCCCCCCATGCAGGGGCGGCAGCTCGTCGATCCGCGGCGACCGGTAGACGTCGAGCAGTCCCTCTACGGCGGCGAGGATGCCGCGGTCGAGGGGAACCCCCGACGGAACGGTACCCTCCACGTCGATCCGGCTGCCCCGGCACACCAGGGTCGCCGACGGGTGACGGCCGATGAAGGACCACCGGCCCCATCGCTCGGCGTGCTCCACCGATTCGAGCAGGAAGGCCCGGTCGTCCGGGCCCGAGCCGGCCAGGCGGGCGAAGGCGGCCACCGGGGTGGTCAGGTCGGCGAGCAGCTCCCGCCAGACCGGGACGACGGTGTAGCGCTCCGCCAGCGCGGCGAAATCGTCCCGGGACAGGCCGGTCACGGGCCCTCGCCGGGAGCAGGCACTCCCGTGCCGGTTGGGGCGGTTGCGGGACCCGCCGGGGTCCCGGCGGTCGAGGGGGCGCCCCTAGCGCCGGCGGACTCTGGGTTCGTCGCCTCGCCGCCGGGCCCGGTCGGCCCGGTCCTTCCGAAGGCCCGGTAGAAGCACGACCTTTCCCCCGTGTGGCAGGCCCCAGCTCCTTCCTGCTCGACTCTGAATAGCAGCGCGTCGCCGTCGCAGTCGTAGTACGCCGCTCGCACCCACTGGCGGTCGCCTGACGTGTCGCCCTTGCGCCATCGCTCCCGACGGCTGCGGGACCAGAACACCGTCCGCCCGGTTTCGAGGGTTTCGGCCAGGGTGTCGGCATTCATCCACGCCATCATGAGCACGTCACCCGACTGGTGGTCCTGCACGATCGCGGCGACCAGGCCGTCGGCGGTGTAGCTGACCTTCGCCAACTGCTCGGGGGTTGCGTCGATGGGTGCGGCTACCGGCATGAGCCAATGGTAGGGGGGTCGGGCGCCCAGTCTGGCGGCATTACCGGAGCCCGGGCGGGCAGCCCCTCCTCCGGCGCCAGCTCTGCAGGTACTGCTACAGGTACAGGCCGGTCCCGCCGTCCACCCGTTCGGAGGCCACGGCGTGAATGTCGCGCTCGCGGAGGATCAGGTAGTCCTCGCCCTGCACCTCCACTTCGTAGCGGTCCTCGGGGTTGAACAGAACCTGGTCCCCCGGCTTGATCGTTCGTACGTGCGGGCCGGTGGCAACCACCTCGGCCCAGGCCAGCCGCCGGGCCACCTGCGCCGTGGCCGGGATGAGGATCCCGGCCCGCGATTTTCGCTCGCCCTCGCTTCTCGGGATCTGCACCAAGACCCGGTCTGTGAGCACCTGTATCGCCTGCTTCGGCCCACCGTCCATCTCTCAAACCTAGTCACACGCGGCGGGCGGGGGCCGCACGGTCACGCCGGCCGCCGCCATGGCCGCCTTGGCTTCGGCCACTGTCGCCTCCCCGAAATGGAAGATCGAAGCCGCCAGCACCGCGTCGGCCCGTCCGCGCCGCGCCCCATCGACCAGATGCTCCAGCCGGCCCACGCCTCCGCTCGCCACCACGGGGATACCGACCGCGTCGACCACCTCGCGCGTTAGTTCGATGTCGAAGCCTTCTCTCGTCCCGTCGCGGTCCATGGAGTTGAGCACGATCTCGCCGGCACCCCGGCGCTCCGCCTCGACGGCCCAGGCGATGGCATCGATCCCGGTGGCCCGCCGGCCCCCGTGGGTGTACACCTCGTAGCCGTATCCAGAGCGGCGCACGTCCATACCGAGGACCACGCACTGGGCGCCGAAGGTGTCCGACAGCTCGTCGATCAGTCGGGGATCGCCGACCGCCGCGCTGTTGACGCTCACCTTGTCGGCGCCGACCCGGAGGAGGCGGCGGGCGTCCTCGAGGGTTCGCACCCCGCCCCCGACGGTCAGGGGAATGAAGACCTGCTCGGCCGTCCGGGCCACCAC
Organism: uncultured Actinomycetota bacterium; assembly: GCA_963783945.1. Taxonomy (GTDB): domain Bacteria; phylum Actinomycetota; class Acidimicrobiia; order Acidimicrobiales; family Palsa-688; genus CAWAPS01. The sequence goes on along the minus strand of CAWAPS010000029.1, from coordinate 294,830 downwards.
GTCGACGATGGTGTGGCGGGCCTCGGCCGATGCCGTGATGTCGTAGAACACCAGCTCATCGGCCCCTTCCTGGTCGTAGCGGGCGGCCAGTTCCACCGGGTCGCCGGCGTCGCGCAGGTTGAGGAAGTTGACCCCCTTGACCACCCGGCCGGCATCGACATCGAGGCACGGGATGACCCGGACCGACCTCACGGTCTCACCCCGATCGTCCCCAACGGGCCACCCGGAACGTCCTCATCGGGCCCCCTCGAGGACCGCGATGACGTCCGCCGGGTCCAGCCGGCCCTCGTAGATGGCCCGCCCCGCGATAACGCCGGCCAGGGCCCGGCCACCCGGAGAACGCAACCCCGCCAGCCGGCGCACGTCCTCGATGCCGCCGATCCCGCCCGAGGCGATGATTGGAGTCGGGGTAGCGGCCAGGAGGGCGGAGAGCCCGTCGGCGTCGGGGCCCGACAGCCGTCCGTCCCGCGATATGTCGGTGACGATCACGGCCGAAGCCCCGGCAGCCGAGACCTCCCCGACGAGATCCAGCACCTGCCGCCCCCCCGCTTCGGTCCAGCCCCTGAGCCTGACCTCGCCGTTGCGGTGATCCAGTCCTACCGCCACCCCACCGGGCCATCTCCGTGCGATCTCTGAGACCACCGCCGGGTTCTCCACCGCGGCCGTCCCGACCACTACCCGGGCCACCCCGGCGGAGAGGAGGGAGTCGGCGTCGTCGGCCGTCCGCACCCCGCCGCCCGTCTGGACCCGCGCCGCCCCCCCGATCCGGTCGGCGATCCGGGCCACGACCGGCCGGTTGACCGGATCGCCTGTGCGCGCCGCGTCGAGATCCACCACGTGGATCCAGCGGGCGCCGGCCGCCACGAACGACTGGGCCACCGCGACCGGATCGTCCCCGTACACCGTCTCCTGGGCGAAGTCGCCCTCCACCAGCCGCACACAGTGGCCCGCCCGCAGGTCGATGGCCGGAAAGAACTCCACGTTTCAGCCGACAGCTGCCACGAAGTTGGCGAGCAGGGCCAGCCCGGTGGTGCCGGATTTCTCGGGATGAAACTGGGTCGCCCAGATCCGGTCCGACACCACGGCGGCCACCACCGACCCTCCGTAGTCGCAGGTGGCCACCACCTCATCGCTCGCGGGGGGGGCGTAGGAGTGAACGAAGTACATCCACGGATCGGGCCCGAGGCCGTGGAGCAGCGGGACTTCGCCGCCCGCGCCACCCGCGCCGCTCACCGGGATGAGGCGGTTCCATTGCATCTGCGGATGCTTGACCCCGTCGGGCAGCCGGTGGACCACACCCGGCAGCAACCCGAGACCATCGATGCCGGGAGACTCGACGGAACCCTCGTAGAGCATCTGCATGCCCACGCATATGCCGAGGAACGGCTTGCCCGCAGCCACCGCGTCGAGAACCACCCGATCGAGCCGGCTCGCCCGTAGGGCCTCCATGCACCGGCCGAAATTTCCGACACCGGGCAGGACGACACCGGCCGCTCGGGCCGCGGCGTCGGGGTCCGACACCAAAACGGCGTCAGAGCCCAGCCGTTGCAGCGCCTTCTCGGCGGATCGGAGATTGCCGATCCCGTAGTCCAGAACTGCGATCAAAGGGTGCCCTTGGTGGACGGAACCCCACCGCCCTCCACTCGCACCGCGTCCCGCAGAGCCCGCGCCACCCCTTTGAACGAGGCCTCGAGGATGTGGTGGCTGTTGCGACCGGAGATCATGCGGACGTGCAGGGTGATCGCCGCCGAGGTGACCAGAGCTCGCCAGAACTCCTCGGCCAACTGGGGGTCGAACGGCGGGGAACCGAGGGGAAAGGCATCGCCGCCGGCGCCCGGGTCCACGTCGTAGTTGAGATAGGGCCGGCCCGAGAGGTCGAGTGCGACCGCGATCAAAGCCTCATCGAGCGGAACGTCGATAGAGGCGAACCTCCGCACTCCCGCCTTGTCGCCCAGGGCTTCGCGGATGGATTCCCCCAGGAGGATCCCCACGTCCTCGACCGTATGGTGAGCGTCGACGTGCAGGTCGCCGGCCGCCTGGACCGACAGGTCGAAGCCGGCGTGCTTACCCAGCTGCGAGACCATGTGATCGAAGAACGGGAGCCCGGTGTCCACCGCCACCGCCCCCTCCCCGTCGATCCGGAGGCGCACGTCGATGCTCGTCTCCTTGGTCACCCGCCGCCGCTCGGCCTGCCGTCCGCTGTCCGGCATCAGAGGATCTCCGTGAGGGCGGCGAGGAACAGGTCGTTTTCCTCGGGCGTGCCCACCGTGACCCTCAGGCATCCGGAAAGGCCGGGCCACGACGACGTGTTGCGCACCAGGATGCTCCGTTCGAGCAGCTCCTGCCATACCTCGGCGCCTTTTCGCCGCTCGGGCCGGAACAGGATGAAGTTCGCTTGGGACGGCCAAACCTCGAGCGGCAGAGAACCGAAAGCGGCCAGGATCCGCTGCCGTTCCCGCACGATGAGGCCGACGCGCTGCTCCATTTGCCCGATGAAGCGGACGGCGAGCCGGCCCGCCGCTTGCTTGACCGCGTCCAGATGGTAGGGCAGGGCGACCCGTTCGAGCGTCGCCACCACCGGCGCCGGGCCCACCAGGTAGCCAAGGCGGGCGGCGGCCATCGACCAGGTCTTGGAGAAGGTTCGGGTCACCACCAGCGGGACGGCGTCGTCGACGAGGGACAGGGCCGACCAGTCGGCGAACTGCCCGTAGGCCTCGTCCACCACGACCAGGCCCGGAGCCAGCTCGAGGACGGCCCGGACGTTCGCTTGATCCTCGGCCAGGCCGGTCGGGTTGTTGGGCGAACAGAGGAACGTGATGGCTGGGCCGGCGGACCGGGCCACGTCCTCCACCGCGCTCGAGATCCAGGGAAAAATCGGGGCGCCGCTCCCCTTCCACCACCGAGGTACCGGTCAGGTGGGCGATGTGAGAGTGCAACGCATAGGTCGGTTCGAAGACGGCGACGGAGCGCCCCGGGCCGCCGTAGGCCAGGCACAGCGACTGCAGCACCTCGTTGGAACCGTTGGCGCAGAAAACCTGGTCGAGCTGCACGTGGTGCAGCTCAGCGAGGGCGGCCCGCAACTCGGTCGCCTGGCGATCCGGGTACCGATTGAACGCGATGCGACGCAGCTCGTCAGCCAGGGCCTCGAGCCATTCCGGCGGCGGGGGCAGGGGCGACTCGTTGGTGTTGAGCCGAACCGCCACGTCGATCTGGGGCGAGTGGTACCCCTCACGTAGGCCCAGATCCGGGCGGGGCTCGGGCAGTCCCATCACACCCCTCCTGGAATCCCGCTCGTGCGGATGCGGACCGAATCGCCATGGGCGCTGAGACCCTCCGAAGCGGCCATGGCCTCGACGTGCGGCGCGAGGCGGCCGAGCGCCGGGCGGTCGAGCTCAACCACGTGGATCCGTTTGCAGAAGTCGGCCACGCCGAGCGCGCTCCCGAACCGGGCCGAGCGGGCGGTGGGCAGGACGTGATTGGGGCCGGCCACGTAGTCGCCGACGCTGGCCGGCGCCCACGGACCGAGGAACACCGCGCCGGCGGCCCGAACGAGGGGGAGGAGGGCGTGGGGGTCCTCGTTCATCAACTCCAGGTGCTCGGCGGCCACGGCGTTGGCCACGTGCATCGCCTGCTCGGGGCCGTCCACCAGCACGCAGTACCCGCCCCGGGACAGGGTCGCTTCTATCTCCTGGCGGCGGGGGGCGGCGGCGGTCAGGCGAGCCACCTCCTCCGTGATCCGATCGGCGGCTTCCTCCGACCAGGTGATCAGGTAGGAGAGCCCGTCGGGGCCGTGCTCGGCCTGTACCACCAGATCGATGGCGGCGAACTCCGCGGGAGTGGTGGCATCCGCCACGACCGCCACCTCGGACGGGCCGGTGAACGCCGACGGGACGCCGACTACCCCCTGGCCGGCGACCAGGCGCTCGGCGATGGCGACGTACCGGTTGCCCGGGCCCACGATCACGTCGACGGGCCGGACGGTCTCGGTCCCGTAGGCCAGCGCGGCGATGGCCTGGGCCCCGCCGACCCGGTATACCTCGTCGACCCCGGCGATGGCCGCGGCGGCCAGGACGGCGGTCGCCGGCTTGCCGTCGGGCCCCGGCGGGGAGCACATGACGACCTCGGGGACTCCGGCCACCCGGGCCGGCGCCGCCGTCATCAGGGCGGTCGACGCCAGCGGGGCCCGCCCTCCCGGGACATAAAGCCCCGCCCGGTCGACCGGCCGGTGTAGCTCCCGGACCACCACCCCGTCGCGCTCGTAGCGGGTGTCCTCTGCCACTTGACCCCGGTGGTAGGCCGAGATGTTGTCGTGGGCCACCTCCAGGGCGGCGCGCAGCGAGGACGGGATCTCGTCGAGTGCCGCCTTCATGTCCTGCGGTGTGACCCGAAGCTCGTCCACCCGGACGTGATCGAAGCGCACGGTGAGCGATCGCACCGCCTCGTCGCCTCCGACCCGAACCTGGGTCAGGATGTCCCGTACGGCCGCGACCGCGTGCTCGTCTTCCACGATCTCCGGAGCCGGCAGCCTCGAACGCAGGTCACCGGCGGCGCCCCGGAGGTCCAGCCGGGTGAGGAGTTCTGGCACGGAACGGGGGGACATCGGGTCCATGATGGTATCTGTATGACCACTCGTGCCGAACTGAGTTCCGTGTCGACCGCCGTCCAGGAGCTGGCCGACCGCATAACCCAGATCGCCGAGGGGTTGCTCGACGACGAGCGGGAGGTCACCGGGCCCGCGCTGTTCGAGATCGAGCGCTCGCTCCGGACGGCGCAGCGCCGGCTGGGCCGCCTCCTCGACCGTGGCTAGACGGCCCCGCCCAACAGGCCGGGCGGTGCCGCGCTCGCGGCCTTCCAAATTGGCCATGAAGTGACCGGTTATCTCATAGTTTGTGCGCTTAACCCGCTCACAGCGGGTTAAGCGCACAAACTATGTGTCGTTGCTACGTGGGAGCCTTCGACTGGCGGGTGGGCACGAGGGACGAAGGGCAGAAATCCGACATTACGCACTCTCCACACCGGGGCCGCCGGGCTATGCACACCCGCCGGCCGTGCAGGATCAGCCTCAGACTGAGCGCCCCCCAGGCGCGGGGAGGAATCAGGGCGCACACGTCGCGCTCGATCTTCACCGGGTCGACCTCCGTGGTGAGGCCGAGCAGCCTGGTTAGGCGGGTGACGTGGGTGTCGACGGGGAAGCCCGGCACCTCGAAACCGACGCTCAGGACCACGTTGGCCGTCTTCCGACCCACCCCGGGCACAGTCACCAGGTCGTCTATGTCCGCCGGCACCTCGCCTCCGAATCTCTCGTCAAGCGCCTGGCCCAGTCCTATGAGGCTCTTGGCCTTGGACCGGAAGAACCCGGTGGATCGGATCATCGCCTCCAGCTCCAGCGGGTCGGCGGCGCCCAGTTCGTGTGCCGACGGGTAGCGACGGAACACAGCCGGGGTCGTCATGTTCACCCGCTCGTCAGTCGTCTGCGCCGACAGCACGGTGGCCACCAGGAGCTGGAACGGGTTGTCGAAGTTGAGCTCGCACAGCTCCTTGGCGGTGCCCGGGTACAGGTCGGCCAGGCGGGCTTCCGCCTCCCGGGCGCGCCCTTTCGGGGTTCGAGGTTTGGCCACGGGCTAAGCGTAGGTAGCGCCGCGCCCATGGGGAGGTGACCGGGGCGGCGCTCGGACCCAGCCCGGCCGGCAGCGGTGCTCGGGCCCAGTCCCGGCCGGCGAGCGGCGCCCAGGCGCCGGCCCGGCCGCCTGGTTCGACCGGCGGCCCAGGTACTCTGCCGTCCGTGCACCGCATCGAGGTGAAGCACCATCTGGTAGGCGGTGACATCGACGCCGTCAGGGGCCTGCTCGACGCCGCCAGCGCGGCCGACGCCCATGCCCCCCTCGACGAGCACGCCTGGCTGGACCTGGTGCAGGGAGGGCGGGAGGGCTTTGCCAGCCTGGTGGCGTGGGAGGCCGGCCACGACCACCCCGTCGGCTACGCCCAGGTCAGCCTGGGGTCGGGCACGTGGGCCCTGGAGTACGTGGTGGATCCCCATCACCGCGTCCCGGGCAACACCATCGGTGAGGATCTGGTGCGAGCGGCGGCCGATGTCATCGCCTCGGCGGGCGGAGGCCACGTGCACATGTGGGTTAATCAGCCCCGGGCCGAGCACGACCGCATCGCCCGCTCGATCGGCCTGGCGCCGGGGCGGGTGCTGTACCAGATGCGCCGCCCTCTGCCGATCGAGCCCGCCCCACCCGAGCCCGCCGCACCCGAGCGCGCCGCATCCGGCCCCGCCGAGCCCCAGCCGATCGAGCCGTTCGTCACCACCCCCTTCGTCGTCGGCCAGGACGAGGAGGAGTGGCTGGAGGTCAACAACCGGGCCTTCGACTGGCACCCCGAGCAGGGCGGGTGGGATCTCGCCACCCTGAAGCAACGCGAATCGGAGCCGTGGTTCGATCCCGCCGGCTTCCTGCTCCATCGCGACCCCACGGGCCGCCTCGACGGGTTCTGCTGGACCAAGGTCCATCCCGACGACCACCCCCCGCTGGGCGAGATCTACGTGATCGCGGTCGACCCGGCGGCCCCCAACCGGGAGCCGGGGTTGGGCCGCAAGCTGGTAGAGGCCGGCCTCGACCACCTCTACGGGCAGGGCCTGCGCATGGGCATGCTCTACGTCGACGCCGACAACACCCGGGCGGTGAAGCTGTACGTGGACATGGGCTTCGTGGTCAACCATCTGGACCAGGCCTACGTAGGCGACATCCTGGCGGGCCCGGCCCGCCCCGGCCCGCCCCCGCCCGCCGCGCCCGGCCCGCCCCCGCCCGCCGCGCCCGGCCCGCCCCCGCCCGCCGCGCCCGGCCCGCCCCCGCCCGCCGCGCCCGGCCCGCCCCCGCCCTGATGCCCGGGCCCTACGACCTGAGCCACTCCGAGCTCGGGGCGCTGCTCGCCAGGGCCGGTGAGCCCTCATATCGCGTCGACCAGGTCTGGCGTGCTCTGTACGAGCGGGGCCTCCGTCCGGCGGAGATGACCAACCTGCCGCGGTCCCTCCGGGATCGGCTCGACTCGGAGCTCCCGCCCGGGCTGCGCCTGCGGACCGAAGCCGTATCCGAGGGAGGTCAGACGGTCAAGTGGCTGTGGGATCTGGCTGACGAAGCCCGGGTCGAGACGGTGCTGATGCGCTATCCCGACCGCGCCACCGTATGCGTGTCGAGTCAGGCCGGCTGCGCCATGGCCTGCTCGTTCTGCGCCACCGGGCAGTCCGGCTTCACCCGGCATCTCACCGCCGGCGAGATCGTCGAGCAGGTCGTGGCCGCCCGCCGGGCCGCCTCACCCGACCGGCTGTCGAACGTGGTGTTCATGGGCATGGGCGAACCGCTGGCCAACTACGACCGGATGTGGGCGGCCATCGAGCGGATCCACGCCGACATCGGGATTTCGGCCCGCCATCTGACCGTGTCGACCGTCGGGGTGGTCCCGGGCATCCGCCGCCTTTCCCGCGAAGCGCTGCCGGTCAACCTGGCCGTGTCGTTGCACGCCGCCAACGACCACCTGCGCAACCGGCTGGTGCCGCTCAACCGGCGCTACCCGCTGGCCGTCCTGATGGAGACGTGCCGGCAGTACCTGACGGCCAAGGGCCGTCGCCTCAGCTTCGAGTGGGCCCTGATAGCCGGTGTCAACGACCGGCCGTCCGACGCCGAGGAGCTCTCCGAGCTGGCCCGGCCGCTGGGCGCTCACGTAAATCTGATCCCGCTCAATCCGACGCCGGGTTACCCGGCCCGGGGCACCAGCCCCGCCGGGGTCAGGGCGTTTCGCCACAACCTGGCCCGGACGGGAGTCAATGTCACCATCCGGCGCAACCGCGGGACCGACATCGACGCGGCGTGCGGGCAGCTGGCAGCAGGCGCCGCCGTGCGCCGCCCATCTCCACTTCCCGCCGTCGGCTGACGCGGCCAGTCAGGTCCGATCCGATGGCACACTGAAAGAGATGCCCCCTCGCCGTTGGTTGGACAAGACGCAGCCCCAGACCCTGATGATGGCGACCATCCTCATGTACATCAACGCCGCCTTCGCGCTTATCTCCTTGCTGACCACGGGGATCCACGGACGCACCCTCGCGCTGCTGCTGGTGCTCGTGGTGGGTCCGGTCGCGGCCGGTTGGGGTATCGCCAACGAGAAGAAATGGGGGTACTGGCTCGGCCTGGCCCTCGCGGTGGTCGCCCTGGCGTTCATCATCATCAGCTTCTCCGCCGGGTCGATACTGAACCTGCTCTTCTACGGAGCTTTGGTCGCTCTCCTGCTTCATCGCCAGAGCCGGGAGTACCGGCGCGTCTGGTTTCGATGAGCTAGGCCTCCCTCGCCTAGCCTCCTCTCCATGACGACCAAGATCGAGGGGATCGAGGGGCTCAAGGAGAAAGTCGGCGCCCACCTCGGCTACAGCGGGTGGCGGGAGGTGACCCAGAAGCAGGTGAATCTGTTCGCCGATGCCACCGACGACCACCAGTGGATCCACGTGGACATCGAACGGGCCAAGGCCGGTCCGTTCGGGGGCCCCATCGCCCACGGCTACCTGACGCTTTCGATGGCCCCGGCGTTCATGAACGAGATCCTCGAGGTCTCGGGGGTGGCCATGGGCGTCAACTACGGGCTCAACAAGCTGCGCTTCCCCTCCCCTGTCCCGGTCGGCTCCCGGTTGCGGGCCGGCGCCGTCCTCTCATCGGTCGAGGATGTGGCCGGCGGGGTGCAGGTTGCGCTCGAGCTCACTTTCGAGACCGAGGGCGGGGCCAAGCCGGCCTGCGTGGCCGAGCTCCTCTTCCGGTACTACTCCTGACCGGCTCACCCGCTCCCACTACGGGCCCGGAACTCCCCGTAGGGGAGGAAAAGGCGCGCGCCGTCCGGGCCATGTTCGACACCATCGCCCCGAGGTACGACCTGGTCAATCGGGTCATGACCTTCGGCCTCGACCGGCACTGGCGCAAAGCGACGGTTGGCGCATTGGGGCTTCCGGCCCGCTCACGCGTCCTCGACGTGGCGTGCGGCACCGGCGACCTGTGCCGGGACCTGGCCCAGGCGGGGTGGGCGCCGATCGGCGTCGACCTGTCGATAGGGATGCTGCTGCACGCCCGCACCGCGGCCCCTCTGGCCCAGACCGACGCTGAATTCCTCCCCCTGTCCAGCTCGAGTTTCGACGGAGCAGTGAGCGGATTCGCCTTGCGCAACTTCGTGTCCCTCCAGCCGGTGTTCGCGGAGCTGGCCCGGGTGCTGCGCCCCGGGGGCCGGGTTGGTCTGCTCGATGTCTCGGAACCCGCCAACCCGATCCTCCGCGCCGGGCACTCGGTCTACTTCGGCCACGTGGTCCCGAGGATCGGGGCGGTGCTCTCGGACCGCGACGCCTACCGGTACCTCCCCAAGTCGGTGGCCTACCTCCCGCCGGCGGACGAGCTGGTCGACTTGCTGCGCCGGGCCGGGTTCGGATCGGTGCAGAGGCGGTTGCTCACCGGCGGCATCACTCAGCTGATCACGGCCACACGCGAGGATGGGCGGTCGTGAACCGGGCCTCGAGACGCTGGCGGGCTCGCACCACGCGGTTGGCGGCCGCCCCCGATCTCCTGGCCGAAGCGGGCGATCGAGGGGTGCTGTGGCGCGGCGAGAACGGGGGTCTCGCCGGCCGCGGGACGGCCCTGCAGATCGACTTGCCCGGAGGGCTCTCGGATCCGGCGTCGCTTCGGGCGGTGCAGGAGTCGCTGGCTGCCATCGAGGCCGTCGACGAGGTGGGGCTGCCGGGCTGCGGACCGGTAGCGATCGGGGCCCTGCCGTTCGATCCGACCGCGCCAGGGCATCTGGTCGTCCCCATCCGCATCGTCGGCCACTCCGGAGACACCGGCTGGCTCACCACCGTCGAACCCGTCGATGGTCCCTTAGCCGCGCCATCCGCGGCTGACGGGGCAGAAACCGGGCCGGGCGCCGGTACCGACGAGTGGGTTACACCGGTAGCCGACAAGGCTGACCCCGCTGGTGTCGCCGGCCTGCCTCCCGACGAGTTCAATCTGGTCAGTTCGATGCCCCACGCCGAGTGGCGTGAGGTCGTCGCCGGTGCGGTCAAACGTCTCGGTCGGGGCGAGCTGCGCAAAGTGGTCCTGGCCCGCCGGGTCGAGATCACCGCCAACCGCTCGTTCGTGATATCCGACGTCCTGGAGCGGCTCACCGCCCTGTATCCGTCGTGCATGATCTTTTCGGTCAACGGGTTCCTCGGCGCCAGCCCGGAGTTGTTGATCAGCCGGGAAGGCGACGTGGTGCAGAGCCACCCACTGGCCGGCACGGTGGCCCGCAGCGGTGACTCCCACGCCGACCAGGCCCTGGTTGCCGGGCTGATGTCGTCAGGAAAGGCCCGCCACGAACATCAGGTGGTGGTGGACGCCCTGGTGCAGGTCCTCGCTCCTCTCTGCCGGGAGCTGACCGTCCCGAGCGAGCCGACGATCATGGGCCTGCGCAACGTGTCGCATCTCGGCACCCACATATCGGGGCGGCTGAACGGCAACGGGACCTCCCCGCCTTCCGCCCTCGACCTGGTGGCCAGCGTCCATCCCACGCCAGCGGTCGGTGGGTCGCCAACCCCGACCGCCATCCGGTACCTGCAGCAGGTCGAGGGGTTCGATCGCGGGTTGTACGCCGGCCCGGTCGGCTGGGTGGACGCCAGAGGGGACGGGGCCTGGGCCATCGGGATCCGCTGCGCCGACGTCGAGGCCAACCGGGCTCACATCTACGCCGGCAACGGGATCGTGGCCGGGTCCGACCCGGCCGAGGAGCTGGCCGAGACCCAGCTCAAGCTGCAGGCCCTACTGGCCGCCCTGGTCCGGCCCTAGCCTGCACCGACCCGCCGCACCCGGGGCGGGATGGCGCCCGCTTACAGCCGGGTGACCCGGTCTTTTACCGCCCGGTGCAGCCGGTCGTGAGCCTCTACGTTCGCCGCCCGATCCGAGCGCACAACGACCACCCGGAATCCCGGCTTGGCTGCGCCGGCCATGGCCCCGTCGAGGGCGGCCCGGTCCTCCGCCACGACCACGTCGACGCCGTACCCGGCCGCTACCTGGGCCGGGTCGATGCCGTGCGGGGTCCCCCAGTAGCGCTCGAACCGGTCGCCAGGCAGGGCCGCAGCCTGAGGAAGAAAGGAAAAGATCCCCCCGCCGTTGTTGTCCACCACCACGGCCGTCAACGCCACGTCGCGCCCCGCCGCCCACAACAGGGCGCCGGCGTCGTAGAGAAGGGCCAGGTCCCCCAGCAGGGCCACGGTCGGCTGCCGGCCCGCCAGGGCCGTCCCGATAGCGGTCGCCAGCACGCCGTCTATGCCGTTGGCCCCCCGGTTGGCCAGGACCGTCGCTCCGGCCCGCGGCGCCCCGTACCACTCCACGTCGCGAACCGGCATGGAGGACGACGTCACCAGCAGGCCGTCGGTGGGCACGCCCGACAGCACGGCCCGGGCCACCGCCGGTTCGCTCATCTCCAGCGCAGCGCCTCGGGCCAGTTCGGACTCGAACACCGCTCGGGCGTGGGCCTCTGCCGCCGCCCACCGCGCTGGCCACGGCCGGCCGTCAGGCCCGCTCGGCGGGCCCGCGGTGGCGGTCCGTTCCTCGAAGCCAGCGGCGAGAGCGGACATCAGGGCGCCGGGGTCCGCCGGCAGCACCTCGCTCGCGGTGCGGTCGGGGTCCAGCCACCTGCCGTCCGGGTCGACGAGCACCTGCGGAACCGATGCCGGCAGGCCGGCGAGCCACTGATTGACCACCTTGGATGCCCACGGCGCCCCCAGCCTGAGCACCACGTCGGGCTGCCAGCCGGCGATCTCGGGGACCCGGAGGAGAGCGTCGGCGGCCGCCACCACCGGCCCGTCGGGGAGGCGGCAGCCGGAGCGGGGATCGGCCATGACCACCCAGCCCAGCCGGCGGGCCGCCCCCAGCACCAGGTCGGCGTCGAGACGGGCGCCGCCGCCGGCCACGATGAGCCCGCGCCGCCCGGCATGCGCCAGGAGTCGCTCGACCGAGCCGGGCGCCGGCTCCCGGGCCCCGGCCGGCGTCAACGCGTGCCACGGGGAGCCGCCCGGCCGTCCTTCCGGCACCACTACGTGGCCCGGATCACCGAGCAGCGGTTCGCGAAAGGCCAGGTTGACGTGAACCGGGCCCGAGCCCGCTACCGCCTCGGCCACGCACCGGGCTGCCAGCGAGCGCCATGTCCCGCAGGTCGCCAGATCGGCCACGCCGGGGGCGACGCTCCAGCGAGCCGTTCCGGTGAACAGCCCTTCCTGCTGCACCGTCTGAGGCGCCCCCACCTGGTGCAGCTCCGGTGGGCGATCCGACGTGGCGGCGATGAGCGGAACGCCGGCGTGAAACGCCTCCACCACCGCGGGATGCAGCTCCACACTGGCTGTTCCGCTGGTCGTGGCAACCACGGCCGGCCGTCCGCTCCCCAGGCCCAGCCCGAGGGCGACATAGCCCGCCGCCCGCTCGTCGAGGACGACGTGCACCCGGAGGCGGGGGTCTTGGTCCAGGGCGAGAACCAGCGGGGTCGAACGCGAGCCCGGCGCGACCACCGCGTCGGTGACCCCGGCCCGGGCCCACTCGTCGACCAGGACCGAACAGAAGGCCGCCTGGACGTCGGCGGCGGTCGCAGGGTCCGGGGGCGTCATGCCAGGATCATCGCGTGCTGAACGTCGAGCGGACGGGCCGGGGGGACCCGGTGGTGCTGGTCCATGGGTTCACCCAGTCGGCCCGGTCCTGGGGCGGGATCGCCGAGGTCCTGGCCCGGCGCCACACCGTGCTGGCCCTCGACGCCCCGGGCCATGGCCGGTCGGCCGGTATAACCGCCGGCCTGGACACCGGCGCCGACCTCATGGTCGAAGCAGCCGCTGCCGCTGGGGGCGCTCCGGCGGCCTGGATCGGGTACTCCATGGGCGGCCGGTACGCGCTCCACGTGGCCCTCCGCCATCCCGGTGCCGTCGAGCGTCTGGTGCTCGTCAGCGCCACCGCCGGGATCGACGACCCGGGCGAGCGGGCCGGCCGGCGGCGCACCGACGATGCCCTGGCGGCCCGGGTCGAGGCGGACGGCGTGGAATCCTTTCTGCGCTTCTGGCTCGACCAGCCTCTCTTCGCCACCCTGCCGGCCGGCGCCGCCGGGCTGGAGACCCGGCTCGGCGGTACCGCGGGCGGCCTGGCGTCCAGTCTGAGGTTGGCCGGCACCGGCACCCAGCTGCCGCTGTGGGACAGATTGGCCGGCATCGCCGTGCCGGTGCTGGTGGTGGCGGGCCAGCTGGACGCCAAGTACACCGCTCTCGGGGCGCGGATGGCCCGCACCATCGGGCCCCGGGCTCGGCTCGAGGTTCTGCCCGGGGCCGGCCACGCCTGCCACCTCGAGCAGCCGGGAGCTTTCCTGGACGTCGTCACCTCGTTCCTCGACGCGCCGAGGGAAGGCACGGCGCCGCCGTCAGATCCAGATCCCGACGGCGAGCAGTACGCCGAAGACCAGCTGTAGGCGGCCGGTCGCCGCCAGCACCGGAATCAGTCCCCGTCCTTCCTCCCCCGCCATCACCGTGCGCACCGGGGGGATGGCGAGCGGCAGGGCCGCCAGCGCGAGCAGGGCACCCGGCCGGGCCGCGGCCAGGGCGGCGGCCAGAGCGAACGGCAGCAGAACTGTGGCGGTATAGAGGATCCTGGTCCCCGGGGCCCCGACCCGGACGGCCAGCGTCCGCTTGCCACTGGCGGTGTCCCCTGGGATGTCGCGGAGGTTGTTGACGACCAGCAAGGCCACGGCGAGCAGGCCGACCGGCACCGAAGCGGCCACCGCCAGCCCGGTGATGCGCTCCAGCTGGACGAAAGCCGTCCCCGTGGTCGCGATCAGCCCGAAGAATACGAACACGAACAGCTCTCCGAGCCCGGCGTAGCCGTACGGCCGCGGCCCCCCGGTGTACAACCACCCGGCAGCGATACACGCCGCACCGACCAGAATCAGCCACCAGCCGGCGGCCGCCGCCAGCCCCAGGCCGGCGACACCGGCCACACCGAAGGCGGCGAAGGCGGCCCGCTTGACGGCCCCCGGGGAGGCCAGCCCGGACGCCACCAGCCGGACCGGCCCCACCCGGGCGTTGTCGGTCCCCCGGACCCCGTCGCTGTAGTCGTTGGCGTAGTTGGTGCCGACCTGGATGGCGACCGCGACCACGAGTGCGGTGACGGCCCGCCACCAGATGGCCTGGCCCTCGGCGCCGGCCACCGACGTGCCGACCACCACGGGGACCGCGGATGCCGGCAGGGTGCGGGGGCGGGCGCCCGCCAGCCAGGGATGGGAGGGGGCGGCGCCGGTCACGGCTTGGCAAACTAGCCGCCGATGCCGGACCTCGTAGCCATCGACCTGCCGGGAGGCTCAGAGTTCGTCGCCACCCTGCAGCGGGCGTGGGATCGAGGCGACGCCGTGCTCCCGGTGGACCAGAGGCTTTCGGACGAGGCCAAAGGCGCGTTGCTCGATCGGCTCCGGCCCACCGTTGTCGAGGACGGCGGGCGCCGGAGGCGCCGTTATCCCGGTATCCCCACGTCGCCCGGTGACGCCCTGGTCGTGGCCACCAGCGGCACCAGTGGGGGGGCGAAGGGGGTGGTGCTGACCCTCGACGCGATTGCGGCGTCCGCCCGGGCCACGTCGGCTCGTCTGATGGTCGACCCCGGGCGCCACAGATGGCTCGCCTGCCTGCCCCTCAACCACGTGGGCGGCCTGTCGGTTGTCACCAGGAGCCTGCTGACCGGTACCCCTTGCACGGTGTTGCCAGGGTTCGATCGCGACGCCGTGCTGGCCCACTCCGGGCCGGACGTTCTCGTCTCGCTGGTGACTACCGCACTGCGCCGGGTGGGGGCGGACCACTTCCGCCGGGTGGTGCTGGGCGGCGCCAGCCCGCCGGAGGGGCTGGCCCCGAACGTGGTCACGACTTACGGGCTGACCGAGACGGGCAGCGGGGTGGTCTACGACGGGGTGCCGCTCGACGGCGTCGAGGTGACCATCGACCAGGTCACCTCGGAGATCCGGATTCGCGGGCCGATGCTGCTCCGCGGTTACCGGGACGGCACCAGCCCTCTGGACTCTGACGGCTGGCTGGCCACGGGCGACTCCGGTCGCGTCGACCGGCAGGGCCTCCTGCACGTCGACGGCCGCCTCGACGACATGATCGTGACCGGCGGGGAGAACGTGTGGCCCGACCCCGTCGAGGCCGCCCTGGCCAGCCACCAAGGGGTCCGGGAGGTCGCGGTGGCGGGCCGGCCCGATCCCGAGTGGGGTCAGCGCGTCGTCGCCTGGGTGGTTCCCGCAGACCGGTCCGCTCCCCCGGGTCTGGCCGAGTTGAGAGCGGTGGTCGCCGAGCGGGTGGCCCCCTTCGCCGCCCCCCGCCAGATCGTCCTCATGGAAGCCCTGCCCCGCACCTCGATCGGAAAGGTGCAGCGGCACCGGTTGGAGCTGCCGTAGCGACCCGCCTCCCCCGCCGGAGGCTGGTCTAGGGTTCGCACCTAGCGCTGTTATCTGACCGTGGGAGCCGGCATGCGAGCGGAAGCTGCAATCTGTTGGGAGCAGAACGCGGACTGGAGCGTCGAGACGATCGACCTGGACCCGCCCGGCGAGGGCGAGGTGCTGGTGAAGATGGTGGCGTCGGGCATGTGCCACTCGGACGAGCACATGGTCACCGGGGACCTAGGGGGCCTGTACCCCCTCGTGGGCGGCCACGAGGGCGCCGGCATCGTGGAGGAGTGCGGGCCCGGCGTGACCGGTCTGCAGCCGGGCGACCGGGTGGTCTTCGGCTTCAACCCGGCCTGCGGCCACTGCGCTTCGTGCGCCCGCGGCCGGTCGAACCTGTGCGACAACGGCGCCGCCCTGCTCATCGGCCTTCAGCTCGACGGCACTTCGCGTCACCACGCCCGAGGCCAGGATCTGTTCGTCATGGTGTGCCTGGGGACGTTCGCCACCCACGCCGTGGCCAACCAGATGTCGTGCGTGAAGGTCCCCGACGACGCTCCCCTCGAGCTGGCGTGCCTGCTGGGGTGCGGAGTGACCACCGGGTGGGGCTCGGCGGTGTACGCGGCCGACGTGCAGCCTGGCGACAACGTGGCGGTCATCGGCATTGGCGGCATCGGAGCCGCCGCCCTTCAAGGCGCCCGCCTGGCCGGGGCCGAGCGCATCTTCGCCATCGACCCGGTGGAGCGCAAACGGGAGCTGGCACCGAAGTTCGGGGCCACCCACACATTCGAGTCGGTCGAGCAGGCGTTCGCTCCCATACAGGCCGAGACGTGGGGCAGCATGTGTGACAAGGTCATCTGCGCCACCGGGGTGGGCCAGGGCCGGCTGATGACGCCCATCATGGCGCTCACGGCCAAGCGGGGCCGGGTCGTGGTCACCAACATGCACCCCATGACCGAGACCGATGTGTCGTTGAGCCTGTGCGACCTCACGCTGATGGAGAAGCAGATCGTCGGCAGCATCTTCGGCAGCGCCAACATTCGCTACGACATCCCCCATCTGCTCCAGCTGTACCGGCTGGGCCAGCTCGATCTGGAGGGCATGGTCACCAACCGCTACAAGCTCGGGGACATCAACCAGGGCTATCAGGACATGCGCGACGGCAAGAACATCCGGGGCGTCCTCATCTTCGACGACTGACCCGGTCTCTTTCCGCCTACCTCGATGGACTCCTATACCCGCAACGGTCTGACCTTCGAGGTCTCCGACACCGGACCCGCCGGCGGCCGCGTGGTGATCTGCTTGCACGGTTTCCCCGAGGACCGTCACTGCTGGGACGAAGTGGCGGCGTCACTGGCGCCGGCCGGCTGCCGGGTGCTGGCGCCGGACCAGCGGGGCTACTCCCCCGGTGCCCGGCCGGCTTCGCGACGCGACTACGCCATGGGCGAGCTCGCTGGTGACGTCCTCGCCCTGGCCGACGCAGCCGGGGCCGGGCGCTTCGACGTGGTCGGCCACGACTGGGGGGGCATGGTGGCGTGGAGCCTGGCCGCCCGCCATCCCGACCGGGTGAGAACTGCGACGGTGCTGGTCTCCCCCCATCCTCACGCCTTTCGCCACGCCCTCGGCCACAGCGCTCAGGGCCTCCGTTCGTGGTACATGGCTCTCTTTCAGCTGCCCTGGCTCCCTGAGCGGCTGTTCGCGTTCAAGCGGGGGGAGGAGGCCGAGGGCCTCCTTCGTCGCTCCGGCCTCGACGCCGCCACGGCCCGCCGCTACGCCCGCCGCTTCACCACCGCCCGAGCCATGACCGGTCCGCTCAACTGGTACCGGGCCATCCCGTTCCATGGACCGGCCTCGGCCACCGAGGTGGGGGTGCCGACGCTCTACATCACCGGAGATCACGACCGGTTCGTCACCAGGGCGGCGGCGGAGGCCACCGGCCGCTACGTGTCCGGGCCATACCGTTACGTGGCCATGCCCGGCGTTTCCCACTGGCTGCCGACCGAGGCCGGGCCCGCCGTCTCGGCCCTCCTCCTCGAGCACCTGGCCGGCCACCCGGCGTAGGGCGCCCGGAGGTAGGTTGGCCCGGTGGCTGCCCCCAACCGCCTGGCCGGCGAGACCAGCCCATACCTGCGCCAGCACGCCGGCAACCCGGTGGACTGGTACCCGTGGGGAGACGACGCGTTTGCCGAGGCCCGGCGCCGGGACGTGCCCGTCCTGTTGTCGATCGGCTACTCGGCCTGCCACTGGTGCCACGTCATGGCCCACGAGTCGTTCGAGCACGAAGACGTGGCGGCCGCCATGAACGCCGGGTTCGTGAACGTGAAGGTCGACCGGGAGGAGCGGCCCGACGTCGACAGCGTGTACATGGAGGCGGTCCAGGCCCTCACCGGGGCCGGTGGGTGGCCGATGACGGTCTTCATGCTGCCCGACGGGCGCCCCTTCCACGGGGGTACCTACTTCCCCCGAACTCCCTTCCTCGAGCTGCTGGTCCAGATCGGGCGGCTGTGGCACGACCGCCGGGCCGACCTGGAGGACGCGGCGGAGAAGCTGGCCGAGGCGGTCCGAGCCGGGACCTCGCTACCGAGCCTGGGACGGGCGCCGGCCCGGGACCCGGGCGGGCCCGGCGACGGCGCCCGGTCGGCCGGTTTGCTCGAGGCGGCGGCCGACAGCCTCATGGCCCGCTTCGACCCTGAGTGGGGCGGCTTCGGCCGGGCCCCGAAGTTCCCGCAGCCGGCCATGGTCGAGACCCTCCTGCTCGCGGCGGCCCGCACCGGCCGTCGTGACTACCTCGACGCGGTGACGATCACCCTCGACTGCATGGCCTCCGGCGGCATCTACGACCATCTGGGCGGAGGGTTCGCCCGTTACTCCACCGACCGGGTCTGGCTCGTCCCCCATTTCGAGAAGATGCTCTACGACAACGCGCTCCTCGCCCGGTTGTACCTGCACGCCTGGCAAGCGACCGGCGCCCCTCCCTACCGGCAGGTGGTGGAGGAGGTGCTCGGGTATCTGCTGGCGCCGCCCATGCGCATCGCCGGCGCCGGCTTCGCCTCGGCTGAGGACGCCGACAGCGAGGGAGTCGAAGGCCGGTTCTACGTCTGGGACCGCAACGAGGTCGAGCAGGTCGGCGGGGAGGCGGCAGCCGACTGGTACGGCACGTCCGGCGCCGGGAACTGGGAGGGGCACAACATCCTGTTCCGACCGGCCCGGGGCCACCTGGCCCGACCCGGGGAGATAGAGCAAGGTCGCCGGGCCCTCCTGGAGCGGCGGGCCGTCCGGGTGCGCCCCGGACTCGACGACAAGGTGCTGACCGAGTGGAACTCGATGGCCGTCGCCGCCCTGGCCGAGGCCGGCGCCGCCCTGCGGAACCCCGACTGGCTGGGCGCGGCCGAGGAGGTGGGCCGGTTCATGCTCGATCAGCTGCGCCGGCCCGAGGACGGCCGCTGGCTGCGCAGCTGGCAGGCCGGCCGCGCCCGCCACCTGGCCTACAGCGCCGACCACGCCTGGCTGGTGGAGGCGTTCACCCGCCTGGCCGAGGCGACCGGCCGGGCCGGCTGGATCGAGGAGGCTCGAGCCGCCGCCGATGCCCTGATCGAGCTGTTCTGGGATGCCGAGGTGAACGCTTTCCGGACCAGCGGGCGCGACGCCGAGGCTCTCATCGCCGCGCCCATCGACACCCAGGACGGGGCCATCCCCTCCGCCAACTCGGTTGCCGCGTCGGCCCTCCTCCGCCTGGCCGCCCTGACCGGCGAGAAGCCCTACCAGGAGACGGCCGAAGCGGTGATCGGAGCCATGAGCCCCGCTCTCGCCGCCGCACCGGTGGCGTTCACGGGTCTGGTGGCCGCCGCCGATCTCGCCCGCCGCGGCTTGACCGAGGTGGTGGTGACGGGCGCCCGGGCCGACCTGCTCGAAGTGGTCAGACAGAGATACCTGCCCGGTGCGGTGCTCGCCTGGGGCGAACCCTTCCCCTCCCCCATATGGGAGGGGCGGACCGGACCCGACACTGCAGGGCTGGCGTTCGTGTGCGAAGGCTATGCCTGCCGGGCACCCGCCGGTTCCGCCCGGGAGCTGGTGGACCAACTGGAGGCCTGGGCACGCTAAAGTCCGGGGATTCTCTCCGGGTGGGGCATCCACCGCTTCGGGACCACCAGTGGACACTATGGAGGGCCGTGCCGACCAGCAGTACTCCCACTATCACCCCTGTCGTCAAGGACCTGCCGCGGGTCCAGGTTGAGGCCGGGGTAACTCTCAAGTTGTTGGTGGTAGCAGCAGACGGGCAGCATTGCGCAGGAGTCGATCTCCGGTCCGGCGCGCTCGTGCGCACCTGGTCGCCGGAGCGGGCTCGCCGAAGGCTCGAGCCATACGACGTGGTGGAGGTCACCCTCGACGAGGACAACGACGTGGTGCCGGACCCGTCAGAACCGGAGGCGCTCGCCCTGGTGGCCGCGCCGACCCCGGTCAGCCATATGCGCGGCCGCCGGTGCGAGCGCCTGCTCAGGCCGCTACTGCACCCACACGGCCAGCCCCTGCTCGGCACCGCCTCCCCGGTCATTCCCTTCTGGGAGCGCCAGGCCGACCAACCGTCGATCGCCCTGGTCGAGCCCAAGGGCCCGATCAGCCTCTGGCGCGACGGGCGCTATCTGGCGTGCCGGTTCATGTGGCAGGAGCACGAGCGAGAGTTGCCGTGCCTGGATCGCCGGATGGCGTCGATCATGGACCGCTCGCGGCGGACCAGGATGTACGCCGGCAAGGGCGACCGCCTGGTCGTATCGCTGACCCCTCCGATCGACGGGCGCTGCCACAAGGTGGTCGAGGTGGTTCTGCCCCGACCATGATGGGGTAAGGAAGCGGCCGGAGCTCCGCCCGGCCCGAATTGTCGGAATTACTGGTAGACATTTCGATTTCTCGGTGTCAAATTCCACGTAATACGGGCGAAATGACTACGAGAACACAAAAGTGCTACGACATATAGCCGGGCACGCGCCCCCGTGCAACCTCGGGGTCTCTCACCGCCGGCAGGACGCGAAATGCGGCCCCGGGACTCGGAGCCGCATTCGCGTGTCGGGTCCGTGACCGGGATCGGTCTCCCCGGATCAGGGCGCGTACTTCGACGCGATGTCC
Source organism: uncultured Actinomycetota bacterium (assembly GCA_963783945.1). GTDB lineage: Bacteria > Actinomycetota > Acidimicrobiia > Acidimicrobiales > Palsa-688 > CAWAPS01. Next base: position 274,256 of record CAWAPS010000029.1, on the reverse strand, counting down.
TCGGCCATGGCCCACCCGAAAGCGATGAGCACGTCTCCCTGCTCCCGGTCGAGCGGCTCGAAGAACGCCGCCACCTCGGGATCGAGAGTCTCGGGCTTCAGCACGTCGTGGTCGAACGAACCGGAGGCGTTGCCGTCTCCGGTGACGACAAAGGTCCGGTCGTCGATGCGACCCTCGGCCCCGAAGCGCTTGGCCAGCCGCCGGCTCCACGCCCGCTCCTCGCCACTCGGCTTGTGACCGGGGCGGGGGCAGACGTCCTCGAGGCCCTTGAAGACCACGAACGCACCGGGTTCGGCGAACCGGGTGCCGATCAGCACGTCCTCGTCCGGGAAGGCCAGTACGGCCCGCCGGAACTGGGCGGCCACTATGGCGTTTAGCACCTGTTCTCGCTTGGCGCTGCGCTTGATGGACGCCAATCCCCACAACAGGCAGGGGGTGCCGCCTATCCGCTCCAGCGTGCAGAACGAGAAGCCGACGAGCTTGCCGGCGTCCCGGACCTGGGTTATAAGCACCCAGGCCTCCGCTTGCTTCGAGAGCAGACCGATGTCGAAGCCGGCCGGACCATCGGTGACGATATCGGCCATTTCGTCGAGCTCGGCATCAGCCAGGGCGGTGCAGTCTTTCGTTTCGACAGCGAACGTCATGCCGCGGTAACTCTCCTCACCCGTTCGTTCCTGACCAGCTAGTTTACGTCCTCGTCAGCCTTGTTCTCCAAAGAACACTCTCGGCGCCGCTTCACAGCGCTACCAGGCACGACGGACCGAGCAGAACTCGCAGCTCGGCGAGCAGCCCCCTCGTGGTGTCGACGCTGAACTCCGACGCCAGCCGGATGCACTTGGCGCCCACGTGCAACAGCACCGGAGCCGGCCCCGGGTGGTCGGTGAGGAGCCGCTTCAAGGACGCCACCCGCTCATCGGTGAGAGCGTGTATGGGCAGGGAGAGGTGCAAAGGCGCGCTCTCGGTCGGGTTGAGATCGGGCTTTCGCACCTCGACGCATATCAGCTTGGGCTGCTCATCGCGCAGATCGAGCCGGCCCTTCAGGCAGACCACGGCGTCGTCGGCGAGCAGATGCCCGAACTCGACCATGGTGCGGGGAAAAACCCACACCTCGATGGCGGACTCCAGGTCCTCCAGGGTGAACGTGGCCATGAGGTCGCCCCGCTTGGTGTACTTGCGCACCAGCCCGGTGACGACGCCACCGACCCAGCGGGCCTCCCCGTCCCGGGGCCGGCCCGGGCCGGCGTCGACGCCCTGCATCTGATCGCGCAGCTCGGCGATGGTGGTGTCGACGTGCCGGGCCAGTGCCCCACCCACGCCTTTGAGCGGGTGGTCGCTGAGGTAGAGCCCGAGCATCTCCTTCTCGAACGCCAGCCGGGCCGTCTTGTCGAAGTCCTGTTCGGGCACAGGAACCCTGGCGTCGTCGAAGACACCCTCGCCTCCCCCCCCGAGGTCCCCGAACAGGCTCATCACCCCCTGCTCCGCCTCACGCCGCCGGGCCAGGGTGCGGTCCACGATCTGCTCGAACACCAGGCAGAGACCCTGGCGGGGATGGCCCAGGTTGTCGAACGCCCCCGCCTTGATCAGCGACTCGACGCTGCGCTTGTTGAGCACGAGGGGGTCCACCCGGGCACAGAAGTCGTAGAAGTCGACGAACCGACCGTTGGTCTCGCGCTCGGCTGTCACCCGCTCCACCAGGCCCTCGCCCACGTTGCGGATGGCCGACAGCCCGAAGGGGATCACCCAGCGCTGACCCGGGCCGGGGGTGGTGCCGGCCGGTGCCGCCGGACCGCCGGCACTGGCTGGCGCCGCGGCCTGACCGCCTGCTCTGACTGGGGCCGCGGCCAGGCCGCCGGCCGGGCGCCCGGGCCAATCACCGGGGCCGGCATCCACCATGACCGCGGTGAAGTCAGAAGCCGACACGTTGATGTCGGGCACCAGCACCTCGAGGCTCTGGGCCCGGCACTCGGCGAGGTAGACCGCGGTCTTGTCCTTGTCGTCCTTCACGCTGGTGAGCAGGCAGGCCAGGTACTGAGCCGGGTAGTGGGCCTTGAGCCACGCCGTCTGGTAGCTGACGAAGCCGTACCCGAAGGCGTGGCTGCGGTTGAATCCGTAGTCGGCGAAAGGCTCGATGATGTCGAACAGCATCTTGCCGACGTCTCGCCCGTAGCCGGTGAGCTCGCAACCGGCCTCGAACTTCTCCCGCTCCTTGGCCATGATCTCGCGGACCTTCTTGCCCGCGGCCTTCCGGAGGTTGTCGGCCTCGGCCAAGGTGTAGCCCGCGAACTTGCGGGCCAGCAGCATCACCTGTTCCTGGTAGATGCACAGCCCGTAGGTGTCGCTGAGCACCTCGGCCATATCGGGGTGCTGGTACCTGATGGGGCTACGCCCGTTCTTGCGGTCGGCGTAGTCGTTGTGCATGTTCTGGCCCATCGGACCCGGCCGGTACAGGGCGACCAGCGCGGCCACGTCCTCGAACTCGGTGGGAGCGAGTGAGCGCACCAGGGTGCGCATGGGTCCGCCCTCGAGCTGGAACACCCCGATGGTGTCGGCCCGCTGGAGCATCTCGTACACCGCCTGATCCTGCAGGTCGACGTTGTCGATGTCGGGCCGGGCCCCGGTGGCTTCCTCGACGAGGTCCAGCGTTCGCTCGATCACCGACAGGTTGCGCAGCCCGAGGAAGTCCATCTTCAACAGGCCGAGCTCCTCCACCCCGTGCATTTCGTACTGGGTGACGATGGGGGCGTCCTCGGCCTGCCCACCCGGCTCAGGCTTGCGCTGGATGGGCAGGTACTCGGTCAGCGGGTCGGCCGAGATGACCACGGCGGCGGCGTGGATGCCGTCCTGGCGGCGAAGGCCCTCGAGACCCCGGGCCACGTCCACCACCTTGGCCACGTCGGGGTCGGTAGCGCACATGTCGCGCAGCTCCTGGGCCTGCTTGTACCCGTCCAGGTACTTCGGGTGCTCCTCCAGGCACGCCCACAGGGGCGTGTCGCGGCCCATGACCAGCGGGGGCATGACCTTGGCCACCCGGTCCCCCACGCTGTAGGGGTAGCCGAGCACCCGGGCGGCGTCGCGCACGGCCGCCCGGGCCTTGATGGTCGAGAACGTCACGATCTGGGCCACCCGGTCCCAGCCGTAGCGCTCCGCCGCGTAGCGGATCATCTCCCCCCGGTAGCGCTCGTCGAAGTCCATGTCGATGTCCGGCATCTGCTTGCGGCCGGGGTTGAGGAACCGCTCGAACAGCAGGTTGTAGCGGATGGGGTCCAGGTCGACGATGCGGAGGCAATAGGCCACGCAGCAGCCGGCGGCGCTGCCTCGCCCCGGGCCCACCCGGATTCCGCCGTCGCGGGCATATCGGATCAGGTCCCACACCACGAGGAAGTAGTCCGAGAAGCCCATGTCGGAGATGACCCCGAGCTCGAACTCGAGCCGTTCCACCACCTCGGGGGGTAGCGGCATCCCGTACCTTTTCCCCGCCCCTTCGTAGGCCAGGTGCCGCAGGTAGGAATCGGCGTCGGCGAATTCATCGGGCCGGGGAAAGGACGGCAGCTTCGGCTTGCCGAACTCGATCTCCACGTTCGCCCGTTCGGCGATCCAAAGGGTGTTGTCGCACGCCTCCGGATAGTCCCGAAACAGGTGGCGCATCTCGGCCGCCGTCTTCAGGTAGTGCTCGTCCCCGTGGAACTTGAACCGCTTGGGGTCGTCCTTGACCGAGCCGGTCTGCACGCACAGGAGGGCGTCGTGGGCCTCGGCGTCCGAGCGCGACACGTAGTGGCTGTCGTTGGTGGCGAGTAGCGGTGCCCCGATGCGCTGGGCCAGCCGTACCAGGTCCGGGTTGGTCCGCTTCTGCTCGTCGAGGCCGTGGTCCTGCAACTCCACGAAGAGGGATTCCCGTCCGAAGATGTCCTGCAGGCGGGCGGCCAGGGCGGTGGCCTGGTCGACGTCGTCGCGAAGCAGCGACTGAAGCACCACCCCGCCCAGGCACCCGGTGGTGGCGATGATCCCCTCGTGATGTCGCTGCAGAAGCTCCCAGTCGCAGCGGGGCTTGTAGAAGTACCCCTCCAGGTAAGCGGCCGACGACAGCTTGAGCAGGTTCTTGTACCCGCGGTCGTTCTCCGCCAGCAGGGTCAGGTGGTAATAGAGCTTGTCGCCCGCATCGGCGTCACCACCCGTGTCGTCGATCCGGCCGCGCCGCACCGGCCGCTCGAACCTCGACTCCTTAGCCATGTAGGCCTCGGTGCCGATGATCGGCTTGATACCTGCGTCGCGCGCCGCCCGATAGAAGTCCAGGACGCCGTACATGTTCCCGTGGTCCGTGATACCGACCGCGGGCTGGCCGTCGGCTGCGGCGCGGGCGACCACATCGGGCACCCGGGCCGCACCGTCGAGCATCGAGAACTCGGTGTGCTGGTGCAGGTGGGTGAACGAAGCGCCCACGCCGGCTTCGCCTCCTTCGGCAACGTGTTCAGCCGTCCACAGGGCCTGTGGAGGAGTCTGTGGACGAACTACAGCGGTGTGATTACTACCTCGCTGAGGCTAGCGCGCCCGGACACCCTTCGTGCGCCTCGAAATCGGGCGACGCCCGGGGCGAAAGACGCACCGGAAGCTCCGCTCGGGCCGGCGGGCCGCCTCTCACAGGTACGTCCCCGGGGTGGGCCGTTCGTCCGCCCCAGCCGGCAGGCTGCGCTGGCGCATGTGCTCGAGCTGGGCCCGGGCCGCCACCTGCTGGGCGAACAGGGTGGCCTGGATCCCGTGGAACAGGCCTTCCAGCCAGCCCACCAGCTGGGCCTGGGCCACTCGCAGCTGACCTTCGCTCGGTACCTCGTCGGGACCGAACGGCGACGCCATCCTCCCGAGCTCGTCGCGAAGGTCAGGTGACAGGCCGTCGGCCAGCTCGTGCACGGACGTGTCGTAGATCTCCCTCAACCGGGAGCGGCTGGCCTCGTCGAGGGGAGCCTGGCGCACCTCCTCCAACAGCTGCTTGATCATCGACCCGATCCGCATGACTTTCGCCGGTTGCTCGACCGCCTCCCGCACCTCGGCGGCGTCGTCGGTCGCGGGAAGATCGCCGTCCTGGAGGACGAATACTTCCCCGGATTGTGGTTGGGGCTGAGGCGTCATGGTCACGTCCCCAGTCTGCCGCGTGACGCGACGAACGGGATCAGCATCTCGTCCGCGGTCATCGATCCGTGCCGGCACGCCAGTCTGAACTCGCCTGCCTCGGCGTGATCGAGGTAGCCCACCGCCTTATAGGGCACCAGGGCCACGTCACCGAGGCGGGCCCTGAGCTCGGCATCCAGGGGCCCGCCCAGCCATCCCTGCTCCTCCACCTGATCGACGGTGGAGACCCACGCCTCGTCGCCGTAGATGCCCGTCGCCAGGTCGGCCAGCCGGTCGGCCCCGCCCGTACCGGCCTTGGCGTGCAGCCACCGGAACCTGGCCTCGCCGCTCACCATGGAAACCTGGTCCAGCAGCCGCCGGTCGAGCTCCACCGCCCTGCGCCCCACCTCCACCTGTCCGTGGTCGGCCGTGACGGCCAGGGCGGCGGTCGGCGGGAGGACGTCGAGCAGGTCGCCCACTATCCGGTCGAGGGCGACCACCTCGGCGTCGTAGTACTCACCGAAGCCTCGCACGTGGGCCATCCGGTCGACCCCGTCGTAGTAGGCGTATACAAACGGCTCGCCCGCCGCCACCAGAGCCTTGACGTCGACGGCCATGCTCGACGCCTGGACCCATCCGACCTGCCTGGCCCCGCGCTGGTGCGCCTCGGTGAACGCCGTGCCGGCGAAGGCGGCCAGGCTCACCACCGGGACCGGCCGGCCGCGGAACGGGTCCAGGCGCTGCAGCGAAGCCGGATCGACGAAGGGGCGGGCGTCACCCGACTGAGTCCGCCACTTGAGGACATTCATCACCTCAGGACCGGACGGCGCCTGCACGACCAGCCGGTAGCCGACCACACCGTGCTGCGCCGGGGCCGCCCCCACCGCGAGCGACGTCAAGGCGGTAGCCGTGGTCGAAGGCACCACAGTCGTGATTGGACCGCCCGCCATTCCAGACAGGCGCGGCAGCAGATGGCGCCGGTCCTCGAGCTGCAACCAGCCCAGACCGTCGGCCACCAGCAACACGACCTGCTCGGCCGACCGGAGCTCCGCCGGCAGCCAGGCCGGCCGGCCGCCGGGCGGAGCGAGGAGAGCGGGGACCACGCCGGCCAGGTTGGCCCCTCGATAGTCCGGCAGGACCGGCTGGGAAAGGCTCATCGGCAACACCCTAGAGGTAGAATGTGTCCGTGAAGGTTTCCACCAGGGGTGACTACGCAAGCCGGGCCTTGCTCTCCCTGGCCCTTCACGGCGGTCACAACCCCACGTCGGTCCGGGACATCGCGGAGCGGACCGGTCTCCCGCAGCCCTACCTGGAGCAGATCCTGCTCGCCCTCAAAGGCGCCGGCCTCGTCCGATCCAAGAGAGGCGTCGGCGGTGGGTACGTGCTGGCTCGAGCGCCGGCGGACATCACCCTCGGGCAGATAGTGAGCGTGGTGGATGGGCCGATCCAGGCCGGCGATTTCGGTGAGCCCCATCAGAACGGGGCGTGCGACCACGAGGGCCAGTGCGTCCTGCTGGCGGTGTGGGCGGACCTGAGCGACCACATGCGCCAGCATCTGGATTCCTTCACCCTCGCCGACATGGTGGTCAGGGCGTCCGGCGGCGCGCCTACCGCCGAGGCCGTCTTCAGCTAGCAGTCGCCGGGTCTAGCCGCTGAGGGCGGCAGCGGCGAACGCCGCCATCGAAGGGAACTCCCAGTCCGCCACCACGCCGGCTCCGGGCGCCGGGGTGGCCCCCCATCCGGGACGGTCGTGCCGGCGGTTGATCCAGACCGTGGGCAGCCCGACCTGTTTGGCCGGAAGGTGGTCGTGGAACAGGCTCTGGGCCACGTGCAACAACCGGCCCTCCACCCCGAGACGGCGGGCCTCGGTCAGTAACGCGTCGAAGTTGCGGGGCGAGGGCTTGTACGAACCGATGTCCTCGCGCGGTCAGAACGGTCGTGAAGGTCACCCCCAACCGCCTGTTGCTGGCGGCGAACGACTCCCGGTCGACATTGGACAGGATGATCAGCCGGTAGCGCTCCCCCAGGGCGGTGAGGGCGGCGGGCGAATCCGGAAAGGCCGGCCACCCGGCAACCGAGCGCCCGAGGGCCCGAGCCTCCTCGTCGGTTACCGGCACGCCCAGATCGCGTCCGAGGTCGCGCATGGCCCGGGCGAGAATGTCGGGGTAGGCCTCCGTCGGGTGATCGGCCTCGGCCCTGGCCTCGTGTCCGGAGTACGCCGCGAGCAGCGCCTCATCGTCCAGGGTCACCCCTCGCGATCGGGCCCACGGCCCGAGCAGCCCCGCCAGCCCGGTCTCCCAGTCGATCAAGGTCCCGTAGCAGTCGAAGCTGAGGGCGTGGAACTGGTTCAGCTCCATCGCTGAGCACTCTATAGTCGTCATCCCTGTCCGGCCCTGTCCGGGCCGTGTCCGGGCCGGTTCGCCCCGGCCGGCTGCCGCCTGGCAGCCTGAAGCTGTGGCAGGGAGCCGTCTGGGCCCGCGGGTGGTGGTAGCCGGCACCCATTCGGGGGTGGGAAAGACCACCGTGGCGACCGGGATCATGGCCGCCCTGCGCCGGAGCGGGTACGCCGTCGCCGGAGCCAAGATCGGCCCCGACTTCATCGATCCCGGCTACCACTCTCTGGCGTGCGGTCGACCCCCCCGAAACCTCGACGCCTGGATCTGCGGGGAACGCGCCATCAAGCCGCTCGCCGCTCGAGCCGGGGCGGCAAGCGATGTCCTCGTGATCGAAGGGGTCATGGGCCTCTTCGACGGCGCGAGCGACGGAACCGTCTCCTCCACCGCGGACGTGGCCCGGCTGATAGACGCCCCGGTCATCCTGGTCGTCGACGCGTCCGCCATGTCGTCGTCAGTGGCCGCCCTGGTCCACGGCTTCGCCCGATTCCAACCGGACCTCAGAGTGGGCGGGGTGGTGCTCAACCAGGTCGGGTCGGCCGGCCACGAGATCCTCCTCCGCGAGGCCCTCCAACCCCTCGGCATCCCCGTGCTCGGAGCCCTCCACCGCGACGACGCCCTGGCCTGGCGGGATCGCCATCTGGGGCTCGTCCCCGTCGCCGAACGACCCGACGAGGTGGCCGCCGCCCTCCGCCGCCTGGCCGCCACCGTGGGCGCCGGAATCGACCTCGAGGCCGTGGTGGCCCTGGCCCGGTCGGCCGCCTCGCTGCCGGCCGGCCCGGTTTCGCTACCCGCGCCGGGCCGGAAGATCACCGTGGGGGTGGCGGGCGGAAAGGCGTTCACTTTCACCTACACCGACACCCTCGATGCGTTGCGGGCGGCCGGCGCCGAGGTGGTGGTTTTCGACCCGCTGACCGACAGCTGCATCCCACCGGGGATCGACGGACTCTTGATCGGCGGCGGTTTCCCCGAAGTACATGCGGGCGAGCTGGCCGCCAACCGCCAGCTGCTCCGCGAGCTGGCCGCCGTGGTGCGGGCGGGAGTGCCGACATGGGCCGAATGCGGCGGGCTCCTGCTCCTTTCCGAACGCCTCGATCACAACCCCCTGGCCGGGGTGGTACCGGCGCGGGCCACCATGACGTCGAGGCTCACCCTCGGGTACCGCGAGGCCGTTACCGCTTCGGCCACCCCACTCGGACCGGTCGGGACAACGCTGCGGGGCCACGAGTTCCACTACTCCGTGCTCGAGCCGGCGGGCCAGGCCCTGACGCTCGGGGCTCGCTGGGGAGAGCGGCCCGAGGGCTGGTCGACCCCGACGATGGTCGCGACCTATCTGCACCATCACCCGGGCGGCGATCCCGGCCCCGTCGCCGCGTTCGCCCGCGCCTGTGCCGTCTCGTCAGCCCGGTGAGCGTTCCAACCGGGCCGACGCCAGGACGCCCCGGAGGTCGTCGGGGAGCTCCGAGGAAAAGGACAGGACCTCATGGCTCACGGGGTGCTCGAAGGACAGGAACGCGGCGTGCAGGAACGGGCGCCCGGCGGGCAGCGGCTTCCAACCCCCCTGACGGCGTCCGCCATACCGGTCGTCGCCCACCACCGGGTGGCCGATGGACGCCAGGTGCACCCGGATCTGATGGGTCCGCCCCGTCTCCAGCCGGCATCTGAGGAGGGTGGAGGGGACAGGGGCGTCGTAGCGGGCCTCGACCCGGTACCGCGTGCGGGCCTCGCGGCCACCCGCCTGCACCCTGATCCTCGTGGGGTCGGTGTCGGACCGGCCGAGGGGGGCGTCGATGAGCCCGGCGTCCGAGGCCACCTCGCCGAGGACCAGGCTGAGATACTCCCGGCCGACCCGCCGGGCCGCCAGCTCGGCGACCAACCCGGCCGACGCCGCCGCGGTGCGGGCCGCCACGAGCAGACCGGAGGTGCCCTTGTCGAGGCGATGGACGATGCCCGGGCGGTCCCGTTCGCCCCCGGGACCGGGGACCGAGGCCATGTCCGGGAACCGGGCGAGCAGGCCGTTAACCAGCGTCCCGCCGTCGTGACCGGCGCCGGGATGCACGACGAGGCCCGCCGGCTTGTCGACCACTACGACCTGGTCGTCGAACCAGACCACCGGCACCTCGACCTCCGGATCCGCTTGCGGTCCTGCTTGCCGGGCGCCGGGGACGGCGCCCTGTATCTCGATTCGCTCTCCGGCACGCACCCGGCGGCTCCGGCTGGTCACCGGGCGGCCCGAGACACTGGCCTGCCCGGCGTCGAGAACGACGTTGGCCTCCCGCCGGCTGAGCCCGGTTACCAGGGCCACGGCCCGGTCGACTCGTTCCCCGTCGAGCGCGGCCGGGACCTCCCAGCCCTCACCCACGCGACCCGGTGAGATAGGAAAGGGCCAGCACGATCACTCCCACCACGATGGCGGCGTCCGCCACGTTGAATACCGGCCACCAGCTGACCAGCTGGATGAAGTCGATGACCGACCCGTGGTTGTGGCGGAAGAGCCGATCGGCCAGGTTGCCGAGCGCCCCCCCCAGAAGCAACCCCAGGCCGATGGCGACGCCGAGGTTGGCCGAGCGGCTGGCCCGGCTGCTCACCAGGACCAGCCAGATCACCATGGCGACCACGACGGCCTCGATGAACGGGGTCACTCCCCGGCCGATGCTGAACGCCGCCCCGCCGTTGAACGTCAGCAGCAGATTGGTCGGACCGATGACGTGGCGCGGCACCTCGAGATGGTGCAGGGCCCAGGTCTTGGTGAACTGATCGGCCGCGACTACCAGCGCGGCGATCGTCGGGATCAGGAGGCGGCGGCTCCAGACCGTCCGGCGTACAGTCAGCGCCGGGACGACAGCCCGCCGCTCTTGCATGTCACGCACAGGGCGGCGTGGGGCAGCGCCTGCAGGCGAGCGTCAGGAATGGTGTCGCCGCACTGCTCACACGATCCGTAGGTGCCATCTTCGATCTTGGCCAGCGCCCGGTCGATCTCGACCACCGTGGCCCGGGCCTGGGCCGACAGGTGGAGGTCCATCTCGCGGTCCACGTTGGCCGTACCGCCCTCGCCGCCCTCCTCGTCGAACTGAACATCTCCCGGCTCGTGCTCCAGCGCCAGCGAGTCGGCCTGGGCCTTCAGGGATTCAGCCGAACGGATGTAGGTCGCCCTCTCATCGAGGAGCATCTGGCGCTGACCGTCGAGGAACTCGCCCCGCTCACCTTTGGGCTTGGGTTTGCTCGCCGGCGCCGCCTTGGTCGTCTTGGACGAGGTCTTAGCCGTCTTCGACGGCGCCTTGGCCGCCACCGCGGCGGGCGTCGCCGCGGTCTTCTTGGCCCCTGACCCCTCTACCGCGTGGTGGGTCCCGGGCCCGTCCGCCGAGGCCTCGGCCTTGACGTGGTTAGGAGTCGTCGCTTTTCGCTGCATTCCGTCCTGACCTGCGGCTGTCGTGCTGTCCGAGTTTGATCGAGGAGCCTGGAACATACCACCGCTCGACCCCAAAGCTGCCCGCAGCTAAACCCCACCAGAGTCGTCGTTGTTCCCTCGTATCTTGGTGGGGTGACCGCCGGCCCCGACTCCTCCTATCCCGACGTCCCAGGCTCCCCCCGATTCCCTCAGATCGAGGAGGAGATCCTGGCCACGTGGGCCAAGGACCGGACGTTCCAGCGGTCGGTCGAAGCCCGGGCGGCCGACAACGAGTTCGTCTTCTACGACGGTCCTCCGTTCGCCAACGGACTACCCCACTACGGCCATCTCCTGACCGGCTACGTCAAGGACGTGGTGCCGCGCTACCGCACCATGCGGGGCCAGAGAGTCGAGCGGCGCTTCGGCTGGGACTGCCACGGCCTTCCCGCGGAGACCGAGGCGCAAAACGAGCTGGGCGTCTCCGGCCGGGGCCCGATCACCGAGTTCGGCATCGGGCGGTTCAACGACCACTGCCGCACCTCGGTGCTCCGCTACACCCACGAGTGGGAGCGTTACGTCACCCGCCAGGCCCGGTGGGTCGACTTCGCCAACGACTACAAGACGATGGATCTCTCCTACATGGAGAGTGTCATGTGGGCGCTGAAACAGCTCTGGGAAAAGGACCTCATGTACGAGGACTACAAGGTCCTTCCTTACTGCTGGGAGTGCGAGACCCCGCTGTCCAACTCCGAGACGCGCCAGGACGACGCCTACCGTGACCGCCAGGACCCTGCGGTGACCGTAACCTTCACCCTCGACCCGGCGGCGGACGATGCTGCTCGGGACATCGCCGGCGAGGTGCAACTGTGGGTGTGGACCACGACCCCGTGGACGCTGCCGTCCAACCTGGCTCTCGCCGTCGGCCCCGACGTCGACTACGCCGTGTTCCAGCGCGACGGCCGAACGTTCGTGCTCGGCGCAGGGACCGTGGCCAACTACGAGCGGCACCTGGAGGGCGCGGCCAGGGTGGCGACGGTCAAGGGCAGGGACCTGGTGGGGCGGCGCTACCGGCCCCTATTTCCCTATTTCGCCGGCACCGAGAACGCCTTCGTGGTGCTGGGCGCGGACTTCGTCACGACCGAGGAGGGCACTGGGATCGTCCACATGGCCCCCGGGTTCGGCGAGGACGACCAGGTGGTCTGCACCGCCGCGGGGATACCTGTGGTGGTTCCGGTCGACGATCGGGGCCGGTTCACCTCCGAGGTGCCCGATTTCGTCGGGCTTCAGGTCTTCGAGGCCAACCAGCCGATCATCCGGGCCCTGCGCCGGGAGGGAGTTCTGGTGAGCGCCGACTCCTACGTTCACGCCTACCCTCACTGCTGGCGTACCGACACCCCGCTCATATATAAAGCCGTGCGGTCGTGGTTCGTCCGGGTCACGGCGATCAAGGACCGCCTGCTCGCCCACAACCAGGAGATCACCTGGGTGCCCGAGCACGTGAAGGACGGCTCGTTCGGCAAATGGCTGGAGAACGCCCGCGACTGGTCGATATCCCGCAACCGCTTCTGGGGATCACCGATCCCGGTGTGGAAGAGCGACGACCCCAACTACCCCCGGATCGACGTGTACGGGAGCCTGGACGAGCTCGAGCGGGACTTCGGGGTGCGGCCGGTCGACCTCCACCGCCCGGCCATCGACGACCTGACCCGGCCCAATCCGGACGACCCCACTGGACGCTCGACCATGCGCCGGGTTCCCGAGGTGCTGGACTGCTGGTTCGACTCGGGCTCGATGCCGTTCGCCCAGGTCCACTACCCGTTCGAGAACCGGGAATGGTTCGAGGAACATTTCCCGGGGGATTTCATCGTCGAGTACATAGGCCAGACCCGGGGATGGTTCTACAGCCTCCACGTGCTGGCCGTCGCCCTGTTCGACCGGCCGGCGTTCAAGCTGTGCCTGACCCACGGGATACTGCTCGGCGACGACGGGCAAAAGATGTCCAAGCGTTTGCGCAACTACCCCGACCCGGAGGCCATGTTCGATACCTACGGTGCCGACGCCATGCGCTGGTTCCTGATGGCATCGCCGGTGCTGCGGGGCGGGGAGATGATCGCCGACGAGAAGGGGATCAAGGACGCCGTGCGTTCGTCCCTGCTGCCCTTGTGGAACGCCTGGTACTTCTTCTCCCTTTATGCCAACGCGGACGCCCGGACGGCCACCCTGGGACGCACCGGCGCGACAGGGACGCTCGACCGCTACGTCATCGCCAAACTCAACTCGGTGGTTCGCACCGTCACCGCCGCCCTGGACCGCTACGACCTGTCGGGCGCGTGCTCCGCCATCGAGAACTTCCTCGACGTCCTAACCAACTGGTACATCAGGCGCAGCCGGGACCGGTTCTGGGGGACCGGCGCCGGCCGCGAGGCGGACACGGTCGACGCCTTCGACACCCTGGGAACGGTTCTCGAAGTGCTGTGCCGCCTCTCCGCCCCGCTGCTGCCCCTGCTGACAGAGGAGATCTGGCGGGGCCTGACCGCCGGCAGCTCGGTCCACCTGACCGACTGGCCGGATGCGACGGTGCTGCCGGCTAATGATGCGCTCGTGGCCGACATGGACCTGGTGCGAGAAGTGTGCTCGGCCGCCCACTCGATCCGCAAGGCCAAGGGCCTGCGGGCCCGCCTGCCGCTGTCGCTGCTGACCGTCGCCGGCCCGGGCTCCGAGCGCCTGGCTCCGTTCACCGGTTTGATAGCCGACGAGGTCAACGTCAAGGAGGTCCGCCTGGTCCCCGACGTCGACGAGTTCGCGTCGAGGACCCTGACTGTCGTGTTCAAGGTGGCGGCGCCCCGCCTCGGCCCGGCCACCCAGGCCGCCAACGCCGCGGCCAAGCGGGGTGACTGGGAGGTGCTCGGAGACGGGCGGGCCAGGGTGGGCGAGAGCATCCTCGAGCCCGACGAGTTCGACATGCGGGTGGTGCCGGTGGACGCGGCCATCACCAGACCGCTGGATGACCGCTCCCGCGTGGTGGTGCTCGATACCGACGTCACCGAAGATCTCCGACTCGAGGGGCTGGCCCGGGACCTGGTGAGGTGCGTGCAGCAGTGGCGGCGGGAGCTCGGGCTCCACGTCAGCGATCGCATCGCCTTGGAGGTGGCCGGGGGGCCGGCGCTGGCCGGGGCCCTGGCCGGGCACCGGGAGTGGGTGGCCGAGCAGGTTCTGGCTACCGCGATCGAGTTCGGGGATCCGGCCGGCGCCGGCGGCGGGGCGGGCAGCGGGGCGGGCAGCGGGGCGGGCAGCGGCGAGGCGGTCGCCGGCGGCGGGACGGGCGCCGGCAGCGATGAGGCGGTCGCAGGCGGCGGTGAGGCCGTCGCAGGCAGCGTCACCGCCGGCGAGTCGGGTGGCCCGGGCATCAGCAGTCGCCCGGAGGGCGGCGACGCCACCGCAAACGGAGATCGCTGGCACCACTGCGAACTAGCTGACGGCACACCGGTTGCCGTCCGGGTCACCACGGTTTAGCGCCGGCCCCGCCCCGCCCTTGGCCGGGGTCGCCGCTGCCCAACCCGCGTCTCGGCCTGGGCGCCTGACCACTTCGCGACGCGCACTTCGAGGCAACACCGGGTGCTCGTCGCGGACTGGCCGCCACGACGACCACTTCGCGTCAAGTAGTCGTGTAAACAGATCAGTCCTCGCCGCGTTTTGGTCAACGAGCCGGGCCGGCCTCTTTGGCGCCGACTGCCCGCCGCCCGGCCCGCCCCAGCCCCCGCCCGGCTCCGGCCGCAGTCGACAAGCGCTACACGCGGCTGCTCCGGTGGCCCGGCATCTCTCCGTGCTCGTATACCTCTGACGCCGGACCGACGATCAAAGGATCCGGCAGCCCGATGACCGCGTTGTCTCGGCGCGGATAGTCGAAGCCGTTCAAGACGAAGCGCATGGCGTTGAGCCGGGCCCGCTTCTTGTCGTTGCTCTTCACCACCGTCCACGGCGACACGTTGGTGTCGGTCAGTTCGAACATCGACTCCTTGGCCACGGTGTAGTCGTCCCAGCGGTTCAGGGAGGCCAGGTCGGTCGGCGACAGCTTCCACTGGCGAACGGGATCGATCCGACGGATGAGGAAGCGGGTCCGTTGTTCGGCCCGGGACACGGAGAACCAGAATTTTATGAGCCCTATCCCGTCACCGACGAGCATCTCCTCGAACTCGGGGGCCTGGCGTACGAAGACCTGGTACTGCTCGTCGGTGCAGAACCCCATCACTCGCTCGACCCCGGCCCGGTTGTACCACGACCGGTCGAACAGAACGATCTCGCCGGCGGTGGGGAGATGGACCACGTAGCGCTGGAAGTACCACTCACCGCGTTCCCGGTCGCTCGGTTTCTCCAGGGCTACGACTCGGGATCCTCGCGGGTTGAGGTGTTCGGTGAAACGTTTTATGGTCCCGCCTTTGCCCGCGGCATCCCGCCCTTCGAAAAGGATGACGATGCGCTGCCCGGTGTCCTTCACCCAGTTCTGCAGTTTCAGCAGTTCGATCTGCAGCCGCCGCTTCTCGACCTCGTATTCCGGCCTGGGCATCCGCTCCGGGTACGGGTAACCCTCGCGCCACGTGTCGACCAGCCGACCATCTTTCCAGCGCAGGACCGGCTCGTCATCGTCGTCCGTCTCGTCGAGCTCGAGTTCATCGAGATGCTCCGAGAGGTCGATGTCGAGGTCGTGCGGCCCGCTTTCGCCGACCGCCTGGGTCACGGTGTGGCCGACTGGTCGAGGTCGTAGCCGACCGCTCGCAGACGGTCGAGGACGCGCTCGACATCCTCGTCCGACGCGGGTGAACTGGTGGCCTTCGCGATGGCGTCGTGTATCCGCTGCTGAGCCGCCTCCCGATCCGTGTCGTAGGCGATCAGCTCGAGGGCCAGGTCCTGCAACTCTTCGTCACCCAAGCGGCGCTTGAGCAAGGCGAGCAGGGGGATGTAGTCCTGCGGTGGCACGCCTTCGGGATAACCCTTTCTGACCCAGGACAAGATGGACTGGAACACTGACGATACGGTCACGGGATTTGCGCCTTTCGGTCAGCTGGCCGCCACGATGGAGTAGATACCCCAACCTATCGCTGCGAGTACGGCCAAGAAGCAGACCCCGGCGATAACCAGACCTACTGGGTTGCCGGCATACACGCTGTCGTCGCCTGCTGTAGTCGCCCCCGCGGCCCCGTTACTAGCGGAGGTGGTGGCCCCCGCCGGGCGCATGGCCAGAGCCCGCAGGCCAACGGCGAACAGGGCGGGCAGGCCGGCGCCGGCGAGCAGGCCGATCACGATGATCTTCCACAAGGCGTGGAGGTTGATCCAGGTGTCGACGTTGGCAAGCATCTCAGGCCACCGCCGGCTCTAGGTCGGCGGGCGCGGTGGGGACGATGCTGTCGTTCCACTCGGCGTTGACGTTCTTGGTGTCGATCTTGGTCTTGCGGGACAGGTGGAAGAAGGTGGCGGCCATGGCGACCACGAGGACGAACATCACGGCGGTGCCGGCGGTCCCGCCGATCCCGTCGGCGATGCCGTAGGACAGGGCTCCGACCAGCCCGGCCATCGGCATGGTGAACACCCAGGCCGTGGCCATGCGCCCGGCCACGTTCCAGCGCACCTCCGCCCCCTTCCTGCCCACTCCGGCGCCCAGGATCGATCCGGTGGCCACATGGGTGGTGGAAAGGGCATAGCCGTAATGGCTGGACAGCAGGATGATGGCCGCCGACGAGCTCTCGGCCGCCATCCCCTGGGGCGACTCGATCTCGACCAGGCCCTTGCCGAGGGTGCGGATGACCCGCCAGCCGCCGACGTAGGTGCCCGCGCTGATGGCCAGGGCGCACGACACGATGACCCAGTCCGGCGCCTTGGCCCCGCTGGCCAAGGTGCCGTTGGCGATCAAGGCGAGGGTGATGATGCCCATGGTCTTCTGGGCGTCGTTGGTGCCATGCGCCAGCGACACCATGGAGGCCGATGCCACTTGCCCCCACCGGAACCCGTGCTCTTTGCGTTTATTGCCTATCTGGCGGGTCAGCCGGTAGAGGAGAAAGGTCCCGAGCGCCGCCACTCCGAGGGCGATGGGCGGCGACAGCAGGGCCGGGATTATGACCTTGGACACCAGGCCCTGCCACTTGACGGCCGAGCCGCCGGCCGCGGCGATGGTGGAGCCGATCACCCCGCCGATCAGGGCCTGGGACGAGCTGGATGGGATCCCGAAGTACCAGGTGGCCAGGTTCCACGCGATGCCGCCGGCGAGACCGCAGAACACCACGACCGGGGTGACGGAACCGGTGTTGACCAGGCCGCTGGCGATGGTGGCGGCCACGCTCAGAGAGAGGAACGCCCCCACCAGGTTCAGCAGCCCCGATATACCGACTGCGACCTTGGGCGGCAAGGCCCCGGTTGCTATAGACGTAGCCATGGCGTTGCCCGTGTCGTGAAAGCCATTGGTGAAATCGAACCCCAAGGCGATGATCACGACGAGCACGATGATTGCGTCGTTGTGCATGCCCCGTATTAATCCACGCGAAAGGGTCGATAATCTGCGTTCTCTACCGAATGTTCACCCTAAATTCAGCTGGAAGTTAACCGTGGCTTTACCTGGGTGACGGAGCCGGGCCGAGGCGTCCGGTGCATCAGCCACGCCCCTTTCTCCGCAGCAGGCAATTACTCGTAGCCATTTCCGGAATCTCGGAGGCTGTTGCATTTTGGGAACGCCCGGGCATAACGGCGGCGGGCGGCAGCGGGAGGAGGGCGGCAGCCCTCCGGGAGGAGGGCGGCAGCCCTCCGGGACATGGAGGGCGGGAGGGCGGGAGGGCGGCCGAGCGGCTGGACTAGACGTGGCTCGATGGGGTAACCGCGGCCCCGCGGCCGACGAGACCCCGGCTGATAGGGGCCGAAGAGCCGGATCGTCGCGGCGGGCAACAATTTCTCGGAGACAATTCGTGTTCTCGTAGTCAATTCCGACGATATACGTGCAATTCTGCACCGAGAATCCAAATTGTCGCCGAGAAATTCACCCCGCAGGAGCTTTCGCCACAACCAAGCGCGAACAGAGGTCGGCCCTTTGCCGGCAAACCTAATGCCGTCGGGACGTGACGATTGCTAACGGTTTTTGCGACAGCCTCCTCGTCGTAAAATAGTCATGAAACCACTCGAACTGTCTACGAGAACACGAAAGTACTACGAGATTTCTGGCGCCTACCGGCGAATCGCGGAATTGGTCGATCAAGCGCTGGCTCGAGTTCAGGCTCCGTCGCGCCGCCGCCCTGGCCCGGCTGAATCACGGAGCTGAAGCCCGGGCGCCAAGGACCGAGCAGTCACGGAGTCACGCCGTCACGCCGGCGTCTCCGTCCCCTGCCCGGGTCTTGGACCTCGACCTACCTCCGGCGGCGCAGCCTGAACCGGCGGTCGTCGCCGAAGTTGGCCTCCGGCTCGTCGAAGAAATCGTCGAGGGCCTGCTGGTTATCCGACTCGTCGTCGGCGAAGCGGACTCCCCCGCCGCCACCGCCCCGGCCGCCGACCTCGAGTCTCTCCTCATCGGTCGGAGACCAGGCCATGGTCGCCGGGCCGGAGTCGGCATTCCCCGGGTCGCCGTAGGAATCGGCGGCGGCATCGTAGAGTCCCGACGACGGGGCCTGGGACGATACGGGTGGTCCGGGGGGCGGGGGCGAGCCCGGTCCAGATGACGGCAGCCCGGAAGGCGGGGGCGCCGTCAGCGGGCCGAGGGAGGGTGGGGCCGGCGGAGCGGGTGACGCGCCGGCGGGTGAGACGCCGGCCTGAGAACCAGCCGCCGGTGGCGCGGCCGCCGGTGCCGCCGCCGCTTGAGGCGCCAGTGATGGAGGCGGCTGTGATGGAGGCGCGCTGGGTGGAGGGGCGATGGGTGGAGCGGGCGAACCGCCGGCGGACGGCGCCGGCGCCACGGACGAAGCAGATGGCGTACCAGGAGCGCCGGCGCCCGGTCCCGGTACCCCGGGCGTTCCCAGCCCGGCAGCCAGCGCGCCGGCCCCGGCATCCGGAACACCAAACCCGCCGCCGGCCACGCCGCCACCAGCCGCCCCGAGGCCCGATGCCGGCCCTGGGGCGCCGGAGGCCCCCACCCCGGCGGTCTGGGCTGAGGCGTACGCCAGGCTGGAACTCGCAGATCCCGGCCGGCCCGATCCGGTCCCGTCGATCGGCCGGGTAGAAGGTGCCGGCCATAACACCCCGGCCCGTTCGATGGCCGCCATGGATTCGGACAGGGAAGCCTGAAGGTGGGCCTTGTGCTCCTCGATCCACCGCATCAAACCATCAACGTCTTGTTGAGCCTGAGCTCTGTTGTTCTCGAGGCGGGCCAACTCCGCCTTGCAGTCGTTGATGGCGTCCTCGAGGGTCTTGCGCCCTCGCTCCTCGGCTTCGACAATGATCGCCTGGGCTTGCTGCTCGGCACTGGCCAGGATCCGGGCCGCCTGCTCGCGGGCTTCCTGGACGGCCAGATCGGCGGTGCGCTGGGCCAGGACGAGGGTCTTGCGAAGCGTGTCGTCCGTGCCCCCGGCTTCTGACGCCGCCGCCTCCGCCCGCTGGGCTCGATCGACAGCCTGGCGCAGCCGGTCCTGCAGCACTTCGACCTGGGCGGCCACCTGCTCGAGAAAATGGTCGACATCCTCGGGGTGGTAGCCCCTCATCTTCTCCCGGAACTCGACCTCGCGAAGCGCCTTGGCGGTGACCTCCATGAGGCAATGCTACTTCGGCCCGCTCAGCCGGACGTGCATGCCCGCCGGCGACGCGGCGAGAGCCCGGCGATGACGAGGCGGGGCGGCCGCCCACAGCCCCCCTGTTTCAGCAAATGCGCGCGCCTGGCGCGCAAATGCCGTGACTAGGCCCACGCAGGGCGGCTTTCGTCACACAGGAAGCCGGCCGAGCACGTTCTGGACTATCAACCAGACCACGATGACGGCGACCATGAAAGAGATGTCGAGCATCCCGATCGGCGGAATCAGGCGACGAAACGGGGCCAGCACCGGCTCGGTCACTTTCACCACGAACCTGAAGATCGGACTGAGCGGGGAGTTGGGGTTGTACGGGAACCAACTCATGACCGCCCGGATCAGGAGAAGCAGGAGGTAGAGCTGACCGAGGTCGTACAAGGGGTTTCCCCCGTGGAAGTTCAGCACGGGGTCATCTTCAGGATCGGTAGCCCCTCTCCTGCAGCCTCCGCTTCTCTTCAGCCGACACTTCGACATTCGACGGGGTCAGGAGGAACACCTGATCCGCGACCTTGTCCATGCTTCCCGAAAGGGCGTAAGTCACGCCGCTGCAGAAATCGATCATGCGGCGGGCGAGCTCGCGGTCGTTCGATTGGAGGTTGACGATCACGGGCTGGCCGTTCTTGAACCGGTCGCCGATCTCCTGAGCGTCGGCGAACCGCGCCGGGGCGAGGACGAACACCTTGGCCGCGTGGGTGGGCGAAATGGGTCGGACGACGGCGGGCCGAGGGGTTACCGACAAACCGTTTGATGGGTCTGGGACGTCACGTGCGACTGGGCGGACAGCGGACACGGCGGACGGTTCGGGCCCATCGGCGTATCGGCGGCCGGCGTTTTGCGAGACGGGGACGTCGTCGTACTCGTAGTCGTCGTATTCGTCGTCGGTCAGCCCCAGATAGACCATCGCCTTGCGCAACATGCCTGACGCCATTAGATGCCTCCCAGTAAACCCGAGCCTATCGTTGCACCATCTTCCGCTCCGGTCGGGGACCAAATATCACCCGGCCCAAACGCAAGGTGGTTGCGCCCTCCTCAACAGCCACCTCGAAGTCGTCACTCATACCCATCGAAAGCTCCCGCAACCCCAGCTGGCGGGCCTTTGCGGCCAGCCATCTGAAGCAGTTCCGGCTTCCGTCAAGATCGCCGGGCGGTCCTATCGTCATCAGCCCGCTCACGTCGAGAGGCAGCTTCTGCCCGAAGGCAACCACGTCCTCGACATCGTCGGGCCGGCAGCCGGCTCGACCGGTCGAACCGGTCAGATTGACCTGAACCAGGACTTCCGTCCCGGGCTCGGCTGCCGCCACCGCCTCGGCGGCTGCTGGTCGGTCGATGGTATGCCATGTTCGAACCAGCGGGGCCAGGCCCTTCACCTTGTTGCGCTGCACCGGTCCGAGGAAGTGCCATCTGGCCTGAGCGGGCACAGCCGGCGCCTTGGCCAGCAGTTCCTGAGCGTAGTTCTCGCCGACATCCCACAGTCCGGCGGCCACCGCAGCCCGCACCGCGTCCGGGCCGAAACCTTTGGTGACCGCGACTATGCGGAGCGCGTCAGGGTCACCTCCGACACTCGTCACCATCTGGCGCACGGCGGCGACACGCGACTCCACTGAGTCCGCCTCGCCCCCGTTCACGGTCGCTCACCTGCATTCACCGACGCCTGCGCAATCACTGCCGCCACACGACTGTGGCCTGGCGGCGGCCCGTGTGGTCCGCCCGCCAGGACCAAAGGCCGTCGGAGCAGCTGGTGCAGGCGGGGTCCTCGCCGACGAGGGTTACCCCGGCCGAATGCAGAGCGGCGCCGACCCCGGCCGGCAGGTCGAGCGTGGTGGACCCGTCCCGCCCCCTGGCCCTGACCTTCGGGCCGAAGCGGGACTCCATGAGTACGAGGTCCTCCTCCCCGAAGGTGTAACAGCAGTTGTGGATGCAAGGGCCGACGACTGCCTCCACCCTGGTGGCGCCGACGCGCCGCATGGCCTGGACGGTCGCCTCGATCACGCCCGCCCGCAGGCCCCGCCAGCCGGCGTGGGCGATCCCGAGTACGCCCTCCTCGCTGGCGAGAGCAACCGGAGCGCAGTCGGCCGTCAGGACGGCCAGGGCCGCCCCGGCCGCCGAGGTCACAGCCGCGTCCGCCGCTTCTCCGTCCGCCCCCCCGGGCGCCTCGACCATCACCACCCTCGCCCCGTGCACCTGGTTGAGCACGGTCCACGGCAGGTCGAGCACGGCCCGCCGCCGGGCTCGAACCGTTGCAGTATCGCCGACCAGGTCGCCTTGGGCCCAACCGGTGCTGCGCACTCTCACGCCGCCGGTCAGGCTCCAGTCGGCCGGGTACGGGCCAGCCCCGGCTGTCACGGCTATTTGAGGAAGTCCGGTACGTCGAACTCGTCGCCGACGAGCCCGAGATCTTCTTCTTCCCGGAGGTCCCGTTCGGTTTGGAGCAGCCCGATACCCGGGGCGCTCGCCGGTCGCTCGCGGCCCGGCTGGTCGTCCCAACGCTCGAAGCCGGCGGCGATCACGGTCACTCTCACCTCGTCGCCCATCGAGTCATCGATCACCTGTCCGAAGATGATGTTGGCGTCGGGGTGCGCCACCCCGTGGATGATCTCGGCCGCCTCGTTGACCTCGAACAGTCCGAGGTCGCTGCCGCCTGCGATGTTGAGGAGGATTCCCCTCGCCCCTTCGATCGACGCCTCGAGGAGCGGCGAAGTTATGGCGAGTTTGGCCGCCGTCACCGCCCGGTTGTCGCCAGACGCGGTCCCGATGCCCATGATGGCCGTGCCGGCATTGTTCATGATCATCTTGACGTCGGCGAAGTCGGTGTTTATCAGGCCCGGGGTGGTGATCAGGTCGGTGATCCCCTGCACGCCCTGCAACAGGACCTCGTCGGCCATCTTGAACGCGTTGACCATGGACGTCTTGTCGTTGGAGACGGTCAGCAGCCGGTCGTTCGGGATGACTATGAGGGTGTCGACCTTCTCCTTCAACCGCTGGATCCCCGCCTCGGCCTGAACGCTGCGCCGCCGGCCCTCGAAGCCGAACGGCCGGGTGACCACCCCGATGGTCAGCGCGCCCAGCGACTTGGCGATCTCGGCCACGACCGGCGCTCCGCCGGTCCCCGTACCCCCGCCCTTGCCGGCCGTGATGAAGACCATGTCGGCCCCCTTCAGCACCTCCTCGATCTCCTCGCGGTGCTCCTCGGCCGCGGCCCGTCCGACCTCCGGGTCGCTGCCGGCGCCCAGTCCCCTCGTCAACTGGCGGCCGATGTCCAGCTTGACGTCGGCGTCGCTCATCAACAACGCCTGGGCATCGGTGTTCACGGCAATGAACTCGACTCCCTTTAGCCCGGCGTCGATCATGCGATTGACGGCGTTGACCCCGCCGCCCCCGATTCCGACGACCTTTATCACGGCGATGTAGTTCTGGGCGCCACCAGCCATCAAAACCCTCCCGGGGGGAGCGGCAGGGCCACGAGGGAGCGGCTCCGCCTGTAGGTGTCCATGCAACTCGTCAGGTGCATGCAATTAGAGCAACGAAACTGGTCGTAGCTTTGAGTTCTCGGCGAGTTGAACATTCGATTCGGCAGAGAGTGCCACGTCGCGACGAAAAAGCCGTGGATCCCCGGGGAAACTTTGGGCTGACACCTGATACTCTCAACTTCGACTGGAGGGTTATGTCAACCTCGGGCGTGGGTTGAGAGAGTACTCCTGTTATTGGATCGCCGTCAAGACTGCCGGTCGGAGGGGCACGGTCAAGTTGATGGCGGTGACGCCGGTGAGGCTCTGATCGGTGAGGAGGGTGGCCAGCGCCTCCATCTTCTGCCCGAGCATGGAGCCATCCCCGAGCACCACCGGGATCGGCGCCCGTCCGGTGCCGACCGGAACCACCTCCATGGAAAGCGACCCCGACCCGCCGGGCGACACGCTCAGAACGTGGGCCCACACCGGGCGGGGCAGAACCTGCAGGGCGGCCAGCGCGGCAACCGCCCCTCGGGGCACTGCCGGTCCATCGGCCGGGGCGGCGACGTTCACGCCTGCCGGCAACTTCGGGCCGGGCGCCGCCGCTGGTCCGGCCGCTCCCGCCACCCACTCCCCGGGCTTGGGTGGGGCCGCCACTCCCCGCACCACCGGTACGCGGGCAGGGAGAGCGGCGACGTCAGCGAGCACCCGGCCGGTGGCGTCCACCAGGGCCCAGCCCGGGTGGCCACCGGCGCCGGACAGGGCCACCGCGGCGAGGGGGGAGCGGACCGTGACCACAATGGTCACGGTGCCGGGCCAGTGGCGGCTCACCCGGGCCGCTCCCAGGATGGGGACGGCGTCGAGGCGGGCCGCGATCCTCGGCGTGTCCACATCGACCATGAGCTTGTAGTGGTCGAGCCCGGCGGCTTTGATCACGTCTTGGGCCGGGATCCGGCCCGCCGCCACGGTCACCTGGACGTGGTGGACTTTCATGATCGGCGAATAGACGATGCCGAGCACGATCAGCAACCCACCGACCGTGCCGGCCACCGCGAGCAGGATGCGCATGCGCCGGCGGCCCTGGGCGTGGCGCACATCCATCCAGCGCTGGACGAAACGGGGATCGATACGAGGGCGTTCCATCGTCTCAACCATCGTTGCCTACCTCTAACTCTCTAGTTGAAATCGACTGTTGGTCGGCGAAGCCGATCAACCTCACCTCGGTCACGAGGTGGACACCGTGGCCGCGGGCCACCTCCGCCTGCACTTCGAGGATCAGGGCCCGTACGTCATCGGCGGAACCATGTGGGTCCGCCTGTATGAAGTTGGCGTGCTTGGGGGACACCATCGCCGTCCCCAACCGTCGCCCCTTGAGCCCGGCCGCATCGATCATCCGACCGGCGGAGTCGTCAGGCGGGTTGGTGAACACCGAACCGGCGTTTTGCCCGCCCGGTTGGTTTTCCCGCCGCCACCGTACGATCTGGCGGATGGCCTCCCTGCCCCGATCGGCGTCGCCTGGCACCAGCTCGAACCAGGCTTCGGTCACCACCTTCCAGGGTGTGATCGAGGACCTGCGGTATCCGTACCCGAGGTCGGCCAGGGCGAGCACCTCGGATCGCCCGCCGGGCACCTCCAGGTCGACGGATCGGCAGGAGGTGAGCCAGTGGGCCATGTCCGACCCGTGACCTCCCGCGTTCATCCTCACCCCGCCACCGACCGAGCCGGGAACGCCGACCGCCCATTCCAGCCCGCTCAGGCCGGCTTCCACGCTCCGGCGGGCCAGGGCCGGCAGGGGCACCGCGGCACCGGCCCGTACCACCGTGCCGTCGACGGCGATCTCCTCGAACCCAACCGGGTCGAGCACGACGGCCAGGCCCCCGAAGCCGGCGTCCGATACGAGAAGGTTGGACCCCCTGCCCACCACCAGGACGGGCAGCCCCGACGCTACGGCCGCATTCGCGACCAGAGACAGATCTCCGCGACTGGTGGCGGTGACAAGGATCGCGGCCCGACCGCCGACCCGGTAGGTGGTGAGAGCTCCGAGAGGACCGCCGGCTACCGCCCGCCCGGCCAGCGGTCCCAGGGCGTCGAATGCCCGGGCGATCGCATCAGGATCGGCACCCCCTGGCGCGGACACCCGGTGAACGCCCGGTTCAGCCACGGTCAGAGCCTTTCGGGCGGCCGGCGGCGAGCATGCGGCCGGGAAGGGAGGTCAGATCGCCCGCCCCCATGGTGAGGCAGAGATCACCGGGCCGCAGCACCGCGTCGAGGGCCCCTTCGAGGTCGTCGGAGGACGCCACGTACCGGACGTCGGCGTCGGGATGCCGGTCCCGCACGGCATTGAAGACCAACTCGCCCGAGACGCCAGGGCGAGGGGTCTCGCCGGCGGGATAGATGTCGGTGACGAAGAGGATGTCGCTCCCCCCGAAAGCGTCGGCGAAGTCCCGCCAGAGGGCCTCGGTCCTCGAGTAACGGTGGGGCTGGAACACCGCCACGATCCTCTTCCACTCCCCGGATCGGGCGGCGGCCAGGGTGACCGCCACCTCGGTGGGCAGATGGCCGTAGTCGTCGATGAACGTGACGCCGTCCCGCTCCCCTCGGGTTTCGAAGCGCCGGGCCACGCCTCGGTAGAGCCCGATACCCTCCACCGCCAGCTCCCAGGGCACCCCGAGGGCGTGGGCCAGGGTGATGGCAGCGGCGGCGTTGCGGGCGTTGTGAAGCCCGGGCACGGCGACTCCGACCGGCCCGATACGACGACCGTCGACGCAAAGGGCGAACCGGGCGCCTCCCCGGCCCGCCGCATAGTCCGTCACCCGGACGTCGGCGGTCGCTGAGGTGCCGTAGGTGGTGGAGCGCCCGCTCGCCGCGGCGGCCGCCCCCGGGTCGTCGGCGCATACCACGGCCGGCCCCGGCGCCTGGCTCACGAACCGGGAGAACGCGTCCTCGAGGACGCGCCGGCTCCCGTAGAAGTCGAGGTGGTCGGGCTCGACGCTCGTCACGACCACCGCCTCCGCCCCGAGTTCGAGGAAGGTACCGTCGCTTTCGTCGGCCTCGACCACCATCCATTCTCCCAGGGGATCCCACCGGCCCCCCGAGCCCAGCCCGACGATGTCACCTCCGACGATGAGCGAGGGATGCATGCCGGCATGGTCGAGCACCACGGCGAGCATCGACGAGGTCGTGGTCTTCCCGTGGGTGCCGGAGACTGCGGCGGTGCGGCGCTCGGCGCAGATCGCGGCCAGGATCTCAGAACGCCGCCAGACCCGCAGGCCCCGCCGTTCGGCTTCAACCACCTCAACGTTGCCGGCACCGACCGCTGTGGACCGGGCGACCACATCGGGATCGTCCAGCCAGACCGGGTCATGCCCGACGTGGACGGTGGCCCCCAGGGCGGCCAGCCGCTCGAGAGCCGGTGAGTCCACGGCGTCGCTCCCGCTCACGTCGTGACCCATGGCCACCAGCACCGCCCCTATGGCGCTCATGCCGGCCCCGCCGGCTCCGACCAGGTGAACCCGGCGGGGCCGGCTCAGGTCCGGCCGATTGTCCCCACCCGGCCCCGGCCCGACTCGTTCAGGCATGGGCGTGTCCCTCGGCCAGGGCCGCTACGTCGGCGGCCGCTCGGGGCCGGCCGAGCGCCCGGGCGGCCTGGCTCATTCGGGCTCGCAGGTCCGGGGCCCCGAGCAGGCGGTCCACTTCGAACGCCAGTCGCTTGGAATCCAGCTCGGGGTCGGCTATCACCACGGCCGCCCCGGCTTCTTCCAGCCGCCGGGCGTTGACGGTCTGGTGGTCCCCCGGGGCTCCGGGCAGCGGGACCAGGATGGACGGCAGTCCCACCACCGTGAGCTCGGCGACGGTGCTGGCTCCGGCTCGCTGCACCGCCACGTCCGCCGCGCCCAGAAGCAGATCCATGCGGTTTTCGAATTCGACCTGTTCGTACACGAGGCCGCCCGGCGGCAGGCGGGGCAGGCGGGCCGAGAACTCGGCGAAGTCCCGCTCGCCGATCACGTGGCGCACCGCCAGTCCCGGACGATCCGCCCAGTCGGCGACCATACCGATGGCCGCCTCGTTGATCCGCTTGGCTCCGAGGGAACCGCCGGTGATTGCGAGCACCAGACCGGTGTCCGGCAAACCCAGCTTTCGGCGGGCCGCCGCCCGACCGGCGTCGGATCGGTCGACGGCCAGGACCTCCGGTCGCACCGGGTTGCCGGTCACCACCGCCCGGGGCAGTGGTGTTCCCGGAAACGAGACGGCGCACGCCGACGCGAACCGGCCGGCCAGGCGATTGGCCAGGCCTGGCGCGGCGTTCTGCTCGGCGACCACCAACGGCACCCGCCACAGCACCGCGGCCAGGGCGCAGGCGATGCTGGCGTACCCGCCGACGGCGATGACGACCGCGGGGCGGTTGCGCCCGACGAGGACCACGGCTCGAGCGAAAGCGGCCATCAGACCAACGACCGCCCCCACGTTCTGCCAGGTGAGCCGTCGGGCGATCCCCCGGCCAGGAAGCAGGACCACGTCGAATCCGGCGGCGGGCACAATCCGGCCCTCCATGCCCCGCCGGGATCCCACGAAGCAGATGCTCGACGCCGGACGACCCCCGGCAACCAGGGCCCGGCCGATCGCGATGGCGGGAATCACGTGCCCTCCCGTACCACCACCGGCAATCAACGCCCACCGCCTGCGCTTCGGCCGGATCATGACCTCTTGGCGATGTTGGCCAGCATTCCCACGCCGAACATGGCGATGACGACCGACGACCCGCCGAAGGACACGAACGGCAACGGCACTCCAGTAACGGGCAAGAGGCCGACAACGGCGCCGATATTGATGACCGCTTGCCCTACCAGCCACGCCGTGAGTCCGGCCGCCAGCAGCGCGGCGTAGCGGGTCGGCGCCCGGCAAGTAATCCGGACTCCCACCAGAGCGAGGACGAGGAACAGGCCGCTCACGAAAAAGCCGCCGAAAATGCCGGTCTCCTCGCCGATGACGGCGAATATGAAGTCGGTCTGGGCGTTGGGGAGATAGCCGTAGCTGGCGATGCTGACTCCGAGGCCGTCACCGAGGACGTGCCCGTGGCTGAGGGCCAGCAACGCCTGAACCGACTGATAGCCGGTATTGGACGGGTCCTTGAACGGATGGAGGAAGGCGGTCATGCGTCGCCACCTGTAGGGGGCCGCCTTGGCGAAGATGCACGCAAGAAGCGTTCCTGCCCCCGCCAGTCCGGCGAGCGGGCGAAGCGGAGTACCGGCCGTCCACAGGATGGCGGCGGAAATGACCACCAGGACCATGGTGGTCCCCATGTCGGGCTGGGCCATGATCAGCACGCCGAGGAGAAGGAGCACGATGACCACCGGCGCCGCCTGGTACTGCCAGTTCCTCTTGCCGGCCCGGCGGTCGAGCACGTCGGCGGCGAAGAGGATCAGGGCCACCTTCGCCAACTCGGACGGCTGTACCTGTAAAGACGAGGAACCGATCCAGCGCGACGCCCCGTTGGCCTCTACCCCCACCCCGGGAATGAGCACCGCGAACAGGAGGAGCAGGGTGATGACCATGACGGGCCGGGCCAGCTTCCGCCATTTCTCGTGATCCACCCTGAACGCCACGAGGAACGCAGCGGTGCCTACCACCAGCCACATGACCTGCCGCACGAAGAAGTGCCACGGTGAGCCGTACTGGCTGAGGCTGACGATGGAGGAGGCCGACAGGACCATGACGACCCCGAGCAGGCACAGGACCGTGACCACGCCGAGCAGAATCCACAGGCTCCCGCCGTCGGGCCAGCCGACGCGCTGGGCGGTCTCGGACTGGCGCGGTTCCCGATCCGAACGGCCGCTTCGGGGCTCCCGGCGCCGCGCTCGGGTGGTAGGGGTGGGGGTGGTCAGCACGGGCCCTCCTTTTCTCCCAATCTTTGGGTGACGATGGCGGCGAAATCGTCGCCCCGGGCGGCGTAGGAGCGGTACCAGTCGAAGCTGGCGCAGCCCGGAGAAAGGATCACGGAGTCGCCCCGCTCGGCCAGGCGGGCGGCTGTGTCCACCGCGGCCCTCATGCTGCCGGCCGTCTCGACCGGTACCAGACCAGCAAACGCCGCCTGGATCTCGGCCGCGGCCTCGCCGATGGCGACTACCGATCGCACGGTGGGAACAGAGGTGGCCAGCACGCCGAGGTCGAGCCCCTTGTTGCGGCCGCCGGCGATCAGCACCACCGATGAGAATCCGCCGACCGCGGCGAGCACTGCGTCCGGTGTCGTGGCCTTCGAGTCGTCGTACCAGCTGATCCCGTCGACCGCCCCGACGAAGCTGACCCGGTGGGGCAGAAGCTCCGCCGAAGCCAGGGCGTGGCGGCAGCCCTCCAGTGTCGCCCCGCCGGACATTGACACCGCCGTCGCCGCCAGCGCGTTGGCCAGGTCGTGGGGTAGAGCTCGGGGCAGATCGCCGACCTCGATGACCTCGATCCCCCCGGGTCCAACCAACCACGAGCCGTCGAGCATGTAGGGAGCCCGACTGGTCGTGGAGAACTCGACGAGGGCCACGCCGTCGGGAATCCGGCGGGCGTACTCGCAAGCCGCGGTGTCATCGGCGTTGAGGACTGCGGTGTCGCCCGGGCCCTGGTTGGCCCAGATGCGGGCTTTCGCCGCCCCGTAGTGATCCATATTCGTGTGCCAATCGAGATGGTCCGGAGCCAGGTTGAGCCAGCAGCTCACCTCGGGCCGGAAGGCGTGGGTGAACTGGAGCTGAAAGGACGACACCTCGGCCACCACCACTTCGACGTCCGCCCGCACCGCCTCTATCATGGGCACCCCGATGTTGCCGGCAGCAATGGCCCGCACGCCGGAGTCGTTGAAGATCGCGGCGACCAGGGTGGTGACCGTCGTCTTGCCGTTCGTCCCGGTTATGGCGACGATCCTCGGACCGCCCGGCGCGGTGGAGATCTCAGCCGCCAGCTCTATCTCGGCCGATACTCGCAGCCCGGCGGCCACCGCGGCGGCGTAGACCGGGTGGTTGACCGGCACCCCTGGGCTCGGCACCATCAGATCGAAATCGCGGAGCCGGGCTTCGAGCCCCGCCCGCGGGGTGGGCTCGACGGCCACCCCGATGTGAGCAGCCGCCGCCATGGTCCCGGGTTCTCCGGGTGCGTCGTCGAAGACCACGACCGTGTCGCCGGTCGCGACGAGCGAGCGGGCGACCGCCTGCCCGGTCACCCCGAATCCCATCACCACGATCCGCCGGCCGGTCACCCGGTGCCACCCTGGGCGAGGAAGTCGGCGTAAAAGGCCCCGAGGGCCAGCGCGGTGAACAGCCCGGCGAGGATCCAGAACCGGATGATCACCGTTGTTTCCGGCCAGCCGAGGAGCTCGAAATGGTGGTGGATGGGGGCCATGCGAAACACCCGCCGGCGGAACAGGTGGAAGCTGGCGACCTGGATGATCACCGAAAGAGCCTCGACCACGAACAGCCCCCCGACGATCAGCAGGAGGAGGTCCAGGTTCTCCAGCAGAGCCAGGACGGCGATCGCGGTACCGATCCCGAGTGATCCTGTGTCACCCATGAAGATGCGTGCCGGCGCGGCATTGAACCAGAGAAAACCGGCGCAGCTCCCGATGAAGGCAGCCGCCAGGCACGCTTCGTCGAGTGACGCCGGGTTGCGATAGATGAGGAAGTGCTTGAACTGGTAGAAGCCGATGACGGTGAATGCCGCGAAGGTGAAGATCGACGAGCCGGCGGCCAGACCGTCGAGGCCGTCGGTCAGGTTGACGGCGTTGCTGCAGCCCACGATCACGAGCACGGCGAAGACGACCCAGCCGACCTTTCCGAACTGCAACCCGATGGAGTTGTACCGGGTGAACGACAGGTGGGTGTCGACCTTGAGCCAGGTGACACACACGATGGCGAAGGCCAGGGCCACCACAAGTTGGGCACCGAGCTTGGCCCGCTTGTTGAGGCCCAGGCTGCGCTGGTGGCTCACCTTGATCCAGTCGTCGAGCAACCCGATGGTGGCGGCGGCGACGATGGTCAGGATGGCGACCAGCCCTCGCGTGGTGAACGTGGCCTGGGTGTGGGCGATGAGGTAGCCGACAACCGACGCCCCGATGATGGCGAGGCCTCCCATGGTCGGCGTTCCCGCCTTGGTCAGGTGGCGCTCGGGGCCGTCCTGGCGGATCTGCTGTCCGATCCGGTGCGCTCGCAGCCAGTTGATCAGGAGCGGGGTGACGATCATGGCGACCAGAAGGGCGACGCCGCCGCTGAGGAGAAGGTCGGTCACTCGACCCCCGAACGGGAAGCCTGGATCCGCAGCAGGGCCCGGCGGGCCACATCGACGTCGTCGAAGGGCAGGACGCGCCCCGCGATCTCCTGGCCGTGCTCGTGTCCTTTTCCTGCGATTACTACGACGTCCTCCGCCCCGGCGTTGGCGAGGGCGGCGGCGATGGCCAAGGCCCGGTCGGGCTCCACCACGATGTTCGACCGTTCCGGGGCCCCGGCCCGCACCTGTTCGATGATGGTGTCCGGATCCTCTCCGCGAGGGTTGTCCGAGGTCAGCACCGCGAGGTCCGCGGCGTCTGCGGCCACCCGGCCCATCAGGGGCCGCTTCTCGTGATCGCGGTCGCCTCCGGCCCCGAACACCGCGATCAGGCGGCCCCGGCACAGTTCCCGGGCCGCCTGCAGGACCTTGGCCAGGCCGTCCGGGGTGTGGGCGTAGTCGACGATGACGGTGAAAGGTTGACCGGCTTGCACCAGCTCGAAACGCCCTCGGACCGGCTCCGCGGCGGAGAGACCTCGGGCCACTGTGGCGGCGTCGACACCGAGGGCCCGGGCGCACGCCGCGGCAGCCACCGCGTTGAGCGCGTTGAACCGGCCACCGACCCGGATGGATACCTGCTCGCCCTCCCACCGGAAGGTCGCCCCGCCAGGGAACAGGCACAGGTCGGCCGCGTCCTCGGTGGAGAACGTCTCCACCGCCGTAGCCCCCCGGGCCATCCGGTCGATCAGGACCTGGCCCCACTGGTCGGAGCGGTTGATCACGGCCAGGCCGACCCGTCCGGGTTCGAACAGGCGGGCCTTGGCTTCGAAGTATTCGTTCATCGTGTGGTGGTAATCGAGGTGATCAGGTGTCAAGTTGGTGAAGACAGCCGCGTCGAACGCCACGGCATCGGTGCGGTGTTGAGCCAGAGCGTGGGAAGAGACCTCCATGGCAACAGCCCGGCCGCCGGCGCGTCGCCAGCCGGCCAGGAGAGCCTGGAGGTCCGGAGCCTCTGGGGTGGTGCGTTCCTGGGTGAGCGTACCCACCACGGTCGCCGGCCATCCATTCGCGGCGAAGATGGCCTCCAGGAAGGCGCATGTGGTGGTCTTTCCGTTGGTCCCGGTCACGGCCGCAACGGTCAAGTGGCGCGACGGATGACCGAAGAACGCGTCACAGACCGGTCCGATCGCCTTCCGCACTGAGGACACCACGACTTGGGCGACGTCGACCTCGAGCACCCGCTCGCAGAGCAGCGCCGATGCCCCGTCCGCCACCGCGGCGCCAGCGAAGAGATGACCGTCGTTGACCCGCCCCGGCACGCATGCGAACATCGAACCGCGGCCCACCCGGCGCGAATCCATGGTCACCCCGCCGACCTCGGCGGCGCCGTCGCCGGCGACCTCCCGCAAGAGCCCGAGGTCCTCCAAGCTCGCCTCCGCTACCAACCCGTCGAGCCGCACCGGGACGTCAGCCGCCGGTCGGGCTGGATCTGGAGCGGGCGGTCGTCTCGGTGGTCGAGGTACCGGGAAGGGCCGCGGCTTGTTGTCCCGGGGAAGCGGGGCTCTGCTGCTGGGGCGGGGACGGCACCGTCGTACCGGTCGTGCCCTGAGAACCGGTGGCCGAGGTGGTGGAATGCTGGGCTCCGGCCGGCTTGGCCGTACCTACTGACGGTGGGGTGGACAGACCGGGAAGAGGTGTGCCGGCGATCTCTCCGGCGCCGGTGGCCGACTCGGGGGTGGCGAGAGGCACGCCGGGGGCCGGCGGCTCCTTCGGCATCGGGGGGATGTCGAAGGCGTCGAGGGCGTCACGGGCGATCGTGGCGAAGGTGGGGGCCGAGGCGGCGGCCCCGTAGTCGGGGGTGTTGTCGACAACGACCATCCCGGTGATCTGCGGGTTCTCCGCCGGCACGAAGCCGGCGAAGCTGGCGACATAGTGGCCACCCTCGTAACCCCCGTTCGGCGAGGGCACCAGGCCCGTACCGGTCTTGCCCGCGACCGTGTAGGGATCGAGATTGGCCGCCTTCCCGGTACCGACCTGGACCACCTGTTCCAGCATGGTCGTCATCTCGGCCGCGACCGTGGGTGACACCACACGGTGCTTGGCGGCCATAGGGATCACGTGCTCATCGCCCTTGGCATCGATCGTGGCGTCGACCAGACGGGGCGGAACATACACCCCTCCGTTGGCGATGGTGTTGTAGGCGGCCAGCATCTGGACGGCCGTCACCGCGATCCCCTGGCCGATCGGCACGTCGGCAATCGACGTCCCCGACCAGTAGCTCGGTAGCAGTCCGGCCGACTCGCCCGGGAAGTGGATGTCGGTGACCGACCCCAGGCCGTAGTTGTGGATGTAGTCGAGAAGGTTGGTCTTCCCCAGGCGTTGGGCGATCTGGATGGTCCCGATGTTGGATGAGTTGGCCAGGATGTCGGTGACGGTCCAGTGCTCGGTGGGGTGGGTTTCGGCGTCGTGGAACACGGTTCCGGCGACCGTGTAGGAGTTGGGGATGGTGAACACGTCGGACGGCTTGATGACCCCCGTCTGCAGGGCGGCCGAGATGGTGATCAGCTTGTTGACCGACCCGGGCTCGTAGACCCGCGTGAAGGCGCTGGCCGACGGGGCCTCTACCGGCTGGGCCTGATTGCCCGACGACCCGGCGGCGCCGGCTATGTGGACGGGAACGGCCGGCGGCTGGGTGTTGCCCGGTCCCGGCATCGTCAGCTGCGCATCGGCCAGGATCTCGCCCGTCTTGCTGTCCATGAGGAGCGCTATTCCCCCCTGGGCCCCGGCCGCCACTACCGCCTGGGCCAGGGCCTGCTCCGCCTCGTACTGCAAGGGCTCGTCGATGCTGAGTACCACGTCCTGGCCGGCTACCGGGGCCTTGTACTCCTGCAGGCCGCCGGGAAGCTGCTGGCCCTGCGGATCGATCTGCTCGATCAACTTGCCCGACTGTCCGGAAAGGAGGGAGTTGTACTTGTACTCGAGAGCGCCGAGCCCATTGCCGTCCGTGCCCACCGCGCCCAGAAGAGGCTGAGCCAGCTGACCGGCGGGATAGAACAGCTTCGGCTCCTGGAGGCTGTATATGCCGGCCAGGTTCAACGCCGCGACCTGCTTGGCGGTGACGTCGGGCACGGTGCGGGCCAGGTAGACGAAGCTCGTGCCCTCGGTCAGGTCGCTTTCGAGGGTGGTCTCACTGATGCCGAGCACGGGCGCCAGCGCCGACGCCTCGGAGTTGGGATCGGTGACCTGATGGGGATCGGCGTAGATGGTCGTCTGGGGCACGGACATGGCGAGGTCGTCGCCGTCGCGATCGAGTATGGCGCCGCGCTCGCCGGGCAGGGCGACCGCCTGCTCCCATTCCGACCCGCCGGCCGCGAGGTAGCTGGCGGAGTCGACTCCCTGAATGAAGACCAGCTTGGCGCAGATCGCCACGAATGCGGCGGCGATGACCAGCAGCATGAGGAAGACCCGGACCCGTCCTCGGGCTCCGAGGCCTCGGCGGGGCGCCCGGTGAACCGGGCGGTAACGTCCGGAACGGCCGGCACCCGACCCTCCAGAACGGCCGGCACCCGACCCTCCAGAACGGCCGGCACCGGACCCTCCAGAACGGCCGGCACCGGACCCTCCAGAACGGCCGGCACCGGACCCTCCAGAACGGGCGGCTCCGGTCGCAGCCGCCGCCCGGCGTCCGGCCTGGGCGTCGGGCCGGGACCGCTGGCGGCCGGAATCATCCCGATCAGCGCCGGCCGCCCGCCGGCCCGGGGCCGGCTCGGCCGGCGGGCGGCCCGGGGTGGCCCGGCCCTGGCGGGCCCGGGCGCTTTCCTGACCCGATCGTCCGTCGGGCCGCACCCCTTTCGGCTGACCCTGCGACGGCTGGCCCCCCTCGGGCCGCCGGATCACGGACTACCCGCTAGCTGCGACTTGATCGACGGCCAATCCGCCACGCCCTCGGGGGCCTGAATCGTGGTCGAGGGGGAGCCACTTGCCGTCGCTCCCGGCATGACCAGGGTGGAGCCCCCGCTCACCTGTACCGATCCGGCGGCGGCAGCAGCCTGAACGGGGGCCGTGAGGTATGTGATCGACCCCGGTTGCACCATGCCGAGCTTGCCTTCGGCGGTGGAGATGATCTGCTGAGGGGAGGCCAGCTCCGCAACCTGCAGCCGGAGCTTCTGGTAGGACAGCTGGTCCTGCTGCACCTGGGTGTTCACCTGGTCGAGCCTGAACTGGCGCTGGGCCAGCACCACATGCAGGTAAACCAGCCCGAAGGCCACCACCACGGCGAGCACGGCCGCCGAACCCAGCAAGGCCCGCCGTCGGCGCCGCCGCTGAGCCGGGCTGGCGGTGGGCGCCTCGACCAGGCGGAGGTGGCGCCACGCCCCCCCGGTCCGCTCGGGCCTGAGGGGGAGAGCGGCCGCCCCGTCCGGTGCCACGAGGCGGGCCGCGGCCGCCGCCCGGGCCGCGGAGGGCCGGGAGTCCGGGTGGACCCGGGTGGTGGAGGGAAGGAGTGGTCGAGCGGTCGCGGTTCGGCTCATGAATGGGTTCCAGACGACTCGGCGTTCGGGCTGATACGTTCCACGACCCGGAGCCGGGCGCTCTCCGCCCGGCGATTCGCCGCCACCTCGTCTGGCGATGGCCGGCGGGCCCCCCGGGTCAGAAGGCGGACGCTCGGTGTGGCCCCGCAGACGCAGGGCATTCCCGGAGGGCAGACACAGCCTCCCGTGGCGGCGTGACGAAAGCGATCCTTGACGATGCGATCTTCACCCGAGTGATACGAGAGAACCACGCACCTGCCTCCCGGGTCGAGGCGGTCGATGGCGGCGTCCAGGGATCCCGGCAGGATTCCCAACTCCTCGTTCACCGCAATGCGCACCGCCTGGAACATTCGGCGCGCCGGATGCCCGCCCGTGCGGCGAGCGGCCGCCGGGATGGCCTGTTTCACCGTGTCGGCCAATTCGGCGGTGTCAACGATCGGGCGAGCGGCCACGATGGCCCGGGCGATACGGCGGGCAAAACGGCCCTCGCCGTTGGCCTGGAGCAGCGAGACCAGATCTCGCTCGGACCACTGGTTGACCACGTCAGCGGCGGAACGCGAGGCACCCGGGTCCATCCGCATGTCGAGCGGTCCGGGTTGGCGGTAGCTGAAGCCGCGTTCGGGCCGGTCGAACTGCGGGGAGCTGACCCCCAGATCGAACAGCGCGCCGGAAATCTTCGCGATCCCGACGCCGTCGAGCACTTCGCCCAACCGGTCGAACCGGGTTCGCACGACAGTCGCCCGTGGCCCGTATGGCTGCAGGGTGCGCCTGGCCGCCTCGATCGCGTCGGGATCCTGGTCGAGCCCGACCACCGAAACCTGCGGGGCGGCGTCGAGAATGGCTCGGGTGTGCCCGGCGCCGCCGAGGGTGGCGTCGAGCACCACCCCGGGTGGAACCGGGGTCAGGAACCCCACCACCTCCGTGACCATCACCGGCACGTGCGCGAACGAGCGACCCGGTACCCCTCCGGTGGCTGACACCTCTCCTGTGTTTGGCCCGGTCACTCGGCCGGCCGAGGGTACTCGGCCTGCCGGCTGGCCCATCCGCAGCCCCTCGACCAGCCTGCCGTCGGGATTTCTCCCCGATCGTGCGGAGTGGAAGCGGGCGGAGAAGGGGACTTCCACCCTGCCGGTCGAAGGGCTGCGCATGACCCGGCCGATCCGGGCCCGGTAAGCGATTTGATGTGGGTGTGGGCTAGCTGAGACGTCGACGATCACTCTCCAGACGGGCTCGGCCCGGACGCCCCGACATTCACCGGTGGGGCACCGGTGATCTGCGAGTCGCCCATGGCACCTTGTATGTCCCAGGCGTCCCTGTCCCACAGCTCTATATGGGTGATGGCGCCGTGAACCAGGACGGTTCGTCCCTGCTCCAGGTGGGCGAAGTCGCGGAGGTACTGGGGGATGGCAAGACGGCCCTGTGGGTCCAGGTCCAATTCGGCCGACCCCATGGCCCAGGATCGAGCGAGCTGGCGCTCCTCGGGCGTGCTCTCCATCCGCGCCGCCATCTCCGCCGCCACCTTGTCGAACGCCTCGGGAGTCCAGATGGCGAGGCAGCCCTCGCGGTGCTTGCTCAGTAGAGCCAGGTTGCTTTCGAAGTTTCCCCGGAACTTGGCCGGCAGGATGATTCGCCCTTTCGCGTCGAGCGAGTGCTCGTACATCCCTACGAGCCTCATCGCCACTCCCTGCGAACTTCTGCACCACTTGCCACGAACTCCGTCCTCTGTGGCCTCGGGTCCCCTCCCCTTCGCGCCACTTGTCACCACAATATGGCCTTTGCCTCCACTGTGTCAATCAATACGGCCTCATTCATCGCTCGAATGGCCGATATCCGTTCGAGCGCGCTCGATGACCGGGGAAACGGGGGCGCGTACTACCGACGAGCTGTCGGGGCTTCGGGCCGGCCGGTCAGGCCGTCCGGGGTTCGGGCCGGCCGGTCAGGCCGTCGGGGGTCCGGGCCGGCCGGTCAGGCCGTCGGGGGTTCGGGCCGGCCGGTCAGGCCGTCGGGGCAGGGGCCCTGATGTGCTACAGCTGTGACGGGATCTCGGTTGCGATCTCGGCGATCGTCCAGCGACCGGGCTTGGAGACGCCTTGCGACCGGGTCCAGCCGCCCATCAGGGCGATCGTCCCCCCGAAGGTGTAAAACACCCGACCGGTGACTGAGCACGCGTCCGATGCCAGCCATCCCACCAGTGGGGCGACATTTGCCGGGTCCCACTCGTCGAAGCGGCCGGGATCCGCCGGCGGCGCCACTATCTCGCCGAGACCGAGGGCCGCTTCGGTGAGGCGGGTGCGGGCGGCGGGGACGATGGCGTTGACTCTGACCCCGTAGCGCGCCAGCTCCTCCGCCGCGATGACCGTCAGGGCGCCGATTCCTGCCTTGGCTGCTCCGTAGTTGATCTGCCCGGGATTTCCCAGGAGGCCGGACGTGGACGACGTGTTTATGACCGACGCGTTCACGAGGCTGCCCTCCTTCGACCGCTCCCGCCAATAGGTGGCGGCATGACGCAATGGCACGAAGTGTCCCTTGAGCACGACCTGGATCACGGAGTCCCACTCCTCCTCGGTCATGTTGACGAGGAACCGGTCCCGAAGAATCCCGGCGTTGTTGACAAGGACGTGCAGGTCACCGAATGCGTCGAGCGCCGCATCGATCAGCCGCTTTCCTCCGTCCCAGTTGGCGACGTCCTCGCCGTTGGCGATCGCTTCGCCGCCCTTGGCCTGGATCTCGGCGACCACCGCGTCAGCCGGGCCGGGGCCGGCGTCGCCCGCGCCATCGCCACTCGCCTGCATCCCGTCGGGACCGACGCCGCCGTATCCGTTGAGGTCGGACCCATCAATCGGATCGTAGGTGTCCCAGCTGACGCTCGAGCCCTGGTCGTTGACGACGACCTTCGCCCCCTCCGATGCGAGCAGGAGCGCGTGTTGCCGGCCTATGCCGCGAGCGGCGCCGGTGACGATGGCGACCTTGCCGTCCAGCCAGCCCATCCGAGAATCATGGCATCAACGTGTCGATGAAGGCGGCTAAGACCGGTCCGGCCTGCTCCGGGCCCACCCCGGCGGCCACCGCCGACAGCTCGGCGAGCGCCGAGGCCGCTGATGCCTGGTCCATCCGGAGCAGCCGAAGTGTCGCCCATGGATCCCATTCGATCAGAACGGCTGTCTGGAACAGGGCGGCCGCCCTGGTCCGCCGCTGCGAAACTCCGACCACCTTCTTGCCGCCGATCAGCACCTCGCCCGGACCGACCCCGGCAAAGCACACCTGGGCGGACCAACGGCCTTTTTTCATCGGCTGCTTCCAAACCTCCACCGGCCCCATCCCGACGGCGCCGAGGGCCGCGGCCCAGGCGTCTCCTACCCACCAGGCGGCCCGGGCCACATCGGCGTCCCAGAGGGGATCTTCGGGCCGAATCAGCAAGTCCACCCAGATGACCTGTCCAGGTCCCACCAAAACGGCTCCCCCCCCGCTCCTCCGTCGGGCCACCGCCACGCCATAGATGGCCGCCGCCTCCTCGTCCACGTCGGCGTCGGGCTGGCCGCTGCCGAGCACCAGGGCGGATGCCTCGGCTTCGAGCACCCGCACTATTCGCAGCGGAGCGGTGGCATCGGCGACGGTCAGTGGCGGCGGGGCGGCGGGGCCGGATCGGTGCCGGTCCTCACCCGGTACGGGCGGGGAGCTGCCCGCCAGGTCGGCCGAACGGCGGTGCAACCCACCGGCCGGCCCACGTTCGTGCTCGACCTGCCAGCCGCCCGCCACCCGGTCAGGCCGCGCCGGCCGGGCGGGCCGCCCGGTCATCGCTAGCACCCTCGCGCTCAGGCGGAGAGACTGGCGGAAGCCTGCCCGAGATAGGGCTCCCACTCGGTGCGGATGGCCCCGCTGGCCACCAGTATGAACGTCCGCTGCCTGGGCACCGCGGGTGGCCTCCGCAGGCGCATCCCCGTCTCCTCGAGCATGTGGTCGCGCTTTCGTGAATTGCAGGGCCGGCAGGAGGCCACGACGTTGTCCCAGGCATGCAGTCCCCCTCTGCTCCTCGGGATGACGTGGTCGATGTTCTCCGCCGAGTCTCCGCAGTACTGGCAGCGATGACCATCGCGGGCGAACACCGCCCGCCGGTTGAGGGCGACCCGAGCCGAGTACGGCACCTTGATGTAGTGCCACAAGCGCACCACCGAGGGCTCGGCGAACACGGCCCGCTCGGAGCGAAACATCCCGCTCGCGGCGTGCAGTAGTTCTGCTTTTTCGTCAAGCAGGAGCACGAGGGCCCGTCGGGTGGACACAACGCAGAGCGGCTCGTAGGTGGCGTTCAGGACCAGAGCCTGGCTCATCGCCACCAAAACTCCCTAACGTCCCGATCGGAGCCGCGCTACCGCGGCCGACTCACTACCTCGCTTCCCCGGACGCCTTACCACGGCCTGACGTTACCGCGACCGAGGGGTCATCCGCCGACACCATTCCAGATAGTCGATCAGGTCGGCCGGGCGGAATGAACCGCCTCCGTCGCCGTACATCGTCTGGATGCGAAAATCGAGATAGTCGCGCGGAGGGATCGGCAACGGTGGCCAGCGCCGCCACCATCGGGGGGGTACCAGCGCGAGTAAGGCCGGCCACAAACGAGGCCGGAGGAGGGCCGCGACGACCGCGGTCAGGGGAAACGCCCGCCGGGTGTCCTTGGCCTCTTTCATCGTGATCGCCAACCCGCGGAGTGTCGACCGGCGGCTAAGGGCCCGCCACGAAACAACTTGACGCAATTCTCTTGTAAACATGCATGTCGTGGCACAGGACTTGTTCCAAGTTGTTTCGTGGCGGGCCCTAACCGGCCAGCAACGCTTTCCACCCCACGGCCCCGGCACCGATGAGCGGCCCGGATCCGGCAAGGCGGCTCGGCACGATCCGGCACGGCGCCGAGAACGGTAGGCACGCCCGGGACGTCAGCTCCGCTTGAGCCGCGTCGAAAAACGGGCGGCCAAATCCGAGGGCAACCGAACCGGCGACTGTCGCGAGCTGCAGGTCCAGAAGGTTGGCAACCGTCGCCACTCCACGGCCGACGAGGCGGCCAGCCCTCGCGATCATGCTCGGCCCGGCGCTCGCCGGTGACCGGCCGGTGATGGCGGTTATGGCCGTGCCCGAAGCCTCGGCTTCGAGACAGCCCCTCGCCCCGCAGGCGCAGCGGCGCCCATCCGGCTCCACGATCACGTGTCCGATGTGTCCGGCATTGGTGGAATCGCCATCAAGGAGCCTCCCGTCGAGCACGATCCCTCCTCCGATCCCGGTGGAAACGACCATCGAAAGATAGTTCGACCATCCTGACGCTCCCCCGACCCAACCCTCGGCCAGGGCCAGAGCCTTGGCGTCGTTGTCGACCGCCGTCGGCAGCCCGGTGTAGTCGATCAGGCGGGCCCGAAGGGGGAATCGCCGCCAACCAGGGATATTGAGGGGCGAAACCAGCCCGTTGCGGTCCATCGGGCCGGCACATCCCACCCCGCAAGCCACCGGGCGGTCTCCGTCCCCGACGTCCGCGAACGCAGAGTCGAGCAGGTGCTCGAGGGCCGACCAGACCTCCTCCTGGGCCCCATCCTTGGGGGTGGCGGCCTGCGCCGAGGACCGTACCCCGCCCCCGCCGTCGACCACGCCGACCGCCATCTTCGTCGCCCCGATATCGACCGCCATGACCGTGCCCGCGACGTTCTGTCCCCGGGGTAGTTGCATCACGGCGAGGCTACGCTAGCCATGGAGGACCTGGAGGCAGCGATGGCGAGACAAGAGGCGGTCGACTTTCCCACGATCGACGCGTTCGCCGAGACGTTCGAGGCGGTGGCATCCAACGTAGCCCGGGTCATTCAGGGGAAGTTCGTTCCGACCCGGCTGGCCCTGGTCTGCCTGGCGTCTGAAGGCCACCTGCTCCTCGAGGACGTGCCCGGGGTGGGCAAGACGACCCTGGCCAAGGCCCTGGCCCGTTCGTTCGATCTCGAGTGCCGCCGCATCCAGTTCACCCCGGACCTCCTGCCGTCGGACGTGACCGGGACCAGCGTGTACGACCGGGCGACCGGGGCGTTCAACTTCCGACCCGGTCCGATATTCGCCAATGTGGTGCTCGGCGATGAGATCAACCGGGCCTCCCCCAAGACCCAATCGGCTTTGCTCGAAGCCATGCAGGAGCGCCAGGTCACCGTTGACAACGCCACTCATCACCTCCCGTCGCCGTTCCTGGTCATAGCCACCCAGAATCCGGTCGAACACGAGGGGACCTACCCCCTGCCCGAGAGCCAGCTCGACCGCTTCCTCCTGCGGCTCAAGCTCGGCTACCCGGATCGCCAGGCTGAGATCGCCATGCTCGACACCCGCACCGGCGCCGTCGCCCCGGAAGACCTGCGGGTGGTGGCCGGCCCCGATGCCATCCCGGCCATGGTCGCCCTGACCGACGAGATACACATGGCGGCCGCCATCAAGGGATACATCGTGGACCTGGCCGCCGCCACCCGCAATCATCCGGCTCTCGCCCTAGGCATGTCGCCGCGGGCCACCCTCGCCCTCCAGCGGGCGTCACGGGCTTTTGCCGCCTCGGAGGGTCGGGAGTACGTGATACCCGACGATGTCAAGGCCCTCCTCGGCCCGGTCGTCGAGCACCGGCTGGTGCTGTCCCCCGACGCAGTCGTCACCGGGGTGGAGATACCCGAGGCGCTCGCCGAGGTCGTGCGCAGCGTGCCGGTGCCATCGGGCCGCGGCAGCGCGTGACGACCGGCAGGTGACTGCCGGCATGCTTCGGCGTGTGATGGACTACAAGCGGATGGTCGACGTGTGAAAGCTGCGCCCTGATGGCGGAAGGCAGGACACGCCTCACCAGGCGGGGATGGGCTCTGCTCGTGGTGGCGGCGGCCCAGGCCCTGGGCGGTTTCGTCTTCGGCGTCCGAGAGCTCTACCCGGTAGCAGTCGCGGCGGTGATCCTCGTGGTGGTGAGCCGGGTGTGGGTGGCCGCTCAGAACTGGGGGCTTCGGGTGTCCCGCCACATTTCTCCCGCCCGGGTGCCGGCCGGCGTCAGCGCCAAAGTGCAGCTGACGGTCGTGAATGTCAGCCCCCGCCAATCCCCGCCCGTCGCCGCCGCCGACCCCTTCGACGGGGGCAAGCGATGGGCCCGGTTCACCATCGCTCCCCTCGCCCCGGGGCAGACGAGGGCGGCCTCCTATCTGCTCCCGACGTCCCAGCGAGGCAAGTTCCGCCTCGGGCCCCTGGACCTTTCCATTGGTGATCCGTTCGGTCTGGCCCGGTCGGTCCATGTCGCCTCGCTCGACGCCACTCTCACCGTCCACCCCGGCATCGAGCACGTTTCCGCCCGCTCGGTGGCCGCCCACTACGACCACGACACCCGCTCGCCTATGCCGGTGCTCGGTCGGGGTGGGGACGAGTTCTACGCCCTCCGGGAGTATACGCCGGGGGACTCCCTGCGGCTGGTCCACTGGAAGTCCACCGCCCGCCTCGACGACCTGGTGGTGCGTCAGCCCGAGAACCTCTGGCGGGGCCGGGTGACCCTGGCCGTGGACATGCGAACGTCGGTCCACGATCCGGAATCGCTGGAGAAGGCCCTGTCCGGCGCGGCCAGCGTGGCTGTGGCCTCTATCCGGGCCGGGCTCCATGTTCGCCTGGTGACGACCTCGGGGATAGACACCGGCTACGGCTCCAGTCATCGTCACAATGCAACGCTGCTCGACGCCCTGGCCGGCGCGGCCCTCCGGGCGGGGGACTCGCTCGGCGAGGAGCTTCGGGCGGTGAGCAACGGTGACGACCCGCTGACCGTGCTCACCACGGAGTCGGCGTCCGAGGTTGACATGATGGGGGCCAGCCGGGTGGCCGGCCTCAATTCCTTGACGGTGGTGGTCTTCGCCCGGGACCTCCATCGAAGGAGCGGGCCGGAGTCATATCGGGCCCCGGCCCGCTGCCGGTACATCCGGGTGCCGGTGGGGACGTCGTTTCGAGCCGCGTGGGAGGGAGCCCCATTCTAACGACGAGGGATCGACCGTCCCCGGCGACGGGACCGGGCCCAGCCGGCAGCGGGGCCGACCAAGCACGCCGGACCCCGCGGGTGGAGCTCGGGCCGCCCGACGGCCTGCCGACCGCGTCGCTCGGCCTTCTGACCCTGGCCTCGTCAGCCGGGCTGCTCCGGGTGTTCGCCGGCCACGGCTGGGTGTGGCCGCTGCTGCTCGTCGCCGCGACGGTTCACGGAATCTGCTGGGCCGGCCGACGATATCGGGTCCACGTGTTGCTAATCCTGGTGGCCGCCGCCATCGCCGCCTGGCTCGTCATCGCCTGGACCATCTTCGGGCCGTTCACCCATTTCGGGGTTCCCAACTCGGTCACCTGGTCGCACTTCACGTCGGCCCTGTCGGAGGCCCGGCGGGACTTCTCCGGCTCTCTCGCCCCGGTGAGCCCGACGGCCGGCTTCCGGCTGCTGGCGGCTTTGGGGGTGGCCGTGGTGGCCTTTCTCGGCGACTGGCTCACCTTCGGTCGCCGGTGGGTGCTGTTCGGGGCGGCCCCGGCCTTCGCCATGTTCGTGGTCTGCTGCACGACCGGCCGCGGCGGTGGCCGGCCCCTGATCATCCTGATCGCGGTGGCCGCGCTCACCGTCAACCTTCTGGTCCAGAACGTCTGGGGGGCAGGGGGGTCGAAGCTCTGGTTCGCCGGCGAGCAGACCGGTGCCACCGCCTGGGCCATACGGGCCGGGGGGCTGGCGGCG
Source organism: uncultured Actinomycetota bacterium (assembly GCA_963783945.1). GTDB lineage: Bacteria > Actinomycetota > Acidimicrobiia > Acidimicrobiales > Palsa-688 > CAWAPS01. The sequence continues at coordinate 229,690 of CAWAPS010000029.1, read as the reverse complement.
GCCCTGGCCCTGCTCGGAGCGGCCGTGGTGTCCCCATTCGTTTCGGGCGAGGAGGGGGCCGGCATCCTCGGTTGGCGCTCCGGGCTGGGCCTGGCCGGGGATGGCCCCCGGATAGTGGCGAATCCCATCGTCGACCTGTCGACCAGGCTGTTGCAGTTGTCGAACACTCCTGTGTTCACGGTCCAGTCAAAGGTCTCGTCGTATTGGCGGCTGACCGCGCTCGACAACTTCACCGGTGACACCTGGACCGCCAGCAGCTCGTACGGGGGGTTCGGGACGGACCTGCCCGGAAGTGGAGGCGTACCGCCCGGGACCCGGACGGTCGTGGAGCAGTTCCACATCCAGAATCTCGACTCGCCCTGGCTGCCGGTGGCGTTCAACCCGGTCTCGGTCGTGGGGGTCCACGACGTTTCCTACGATCCGTCGTCCGACAGCCTGATCACGTCCAAATCCACCAGCGACGGGCTCAACTACCAGGTCACCTCCTACCAGTACCTGTCGACCGTGAACACGGCCGACCTGGAGGGCGCCCCGAAGCTCCAGAGCTCGTCCTCTCTGGCGAAGTACACGGCGTTGCCGAGCAATGTCAACCCCCAGGTCATCGCCCTGGCCAGGCAGATCACCGCGGGCAAGACCACGGAGTACGACAAGGCCATCGCCTTGCAGAACTACCTGCTGGGTAAGCTTTTCAGCTACTCCCTTTCCCCCACCTTCGACGGGGCGGGAAACACCGCGCTGTACAACTTCCTGTTCGTGACCCGGGTGGGGTATTGCCAGCAGTTCGCCGGCGCCTACGCCGTTATGGCCCGGGCGGTAGGCCTCCCGACCCGGTTGGCCGTGGGGTTCGCCACCGGGACGTCCGACGGCAACAACACCTTCCAGGTCCTCGACTCCGACGCCCACACCTGGCCCGAGGTGTATTTCGGGCCCCACTTCGGGTGGCTGCCGTTCGAGCCCACCCCGGGCTTCGCCAATCCGGGGGCCGGCCATTACGACAACACCGCGGGGACGGGCGAGGGAAGCCAGGCGCCGGGCACCGGCACCCACAACACCCCCCACGGACCGACCGGACCGACCACCACTCTCCCGAGCGGCACGACCCTGCCGGCCAGCGTGGCCGCCGGCCCGACCGGAGGCTCCCACTCCTCCGGTCTCGGGGGCTGGCTGCCCGTCCTCGCCATCCTGGGCGCGGTGGCCGGCTGGGTCGTCCTCAACGTCGGCTTCCGCCGGCTGCGCTGGGCCCTGCGGCGTCGACGGTCCGGGCGCACGGGGGCGGACGGCAAGATCCTGTCGCGCTGGGCCGATGCGTCGGAGCTACTGGCCTGGCGAGGGGTGTCCCGCCGCCCCAACGAGACCTTCGACGAGTACGCCCGCCGGGTCGGGGGAGGATTTGGGGCCCAGGCCAAAGGTCCCCCCTCCGACGTCGGTGCCGACGTGGCCCGCCTGGCCCGCCTGGCCCGCCTGGCCGCCTTCGCCCCCCGGGTTGATCAGACCGCGGCCGACGAAGCAGCCGTTGTGGTGTCGCGGGTGCATGCCCGGCTGCTGCGCTCCGCCGACCTGCGCCAGATGATGGCCTGGCTGTTTTTCCCGCGTCCGGGCTGGCGCCGTACTCTCCGGCCCCTCTGATCGCCGCCCGGAGGGCGCGGCCCGGCCCTTACCGGCCGCCGCCCACTCTCCCCTTTTATATGGATGTACCTGGACGGGTCGGCGACGGCGCCGACGGGCCGTCGCCCCCAGCCGCCTACCCGGGCCGAGCGTCAGCCGCCCGGGCCGAAATCTCACCCGCCCGGGCCCAACCTGGGGCGCCCGTGCCTAACCTCAGCCGCTGAAGGCGCGCCGCCACCCGGGGTCGTCCTTGGGGATTTCGGCCGGTGCCGGCTCTCAGCCGGCGGTCCAGGCCATCTCGACTTGAACGCTCAGGGCTCTTCGTCGTCGCGGCCGAGCCGCCGGCGCAGCTTTCGCGCTGCGTCATCCAGGGCTTGACCGAGATTTCCGCCGGCGAGCGATTTGCTCACGTGCTCGATACCCAGCCGGCTCATCCGTCGAAGGTTGCGAACAAGAATGACGGCGCTGACGACCATCACCAGGAAGCCGACCACGCCCACCACCCAGCTGGAGGCGAATCCCACCACCAGCACGATCAGACCGGCGATAAAGCCCAGCGCGGCCCACCTGCAATTGCGGGCCAGGTACCTCGACAGGGTCGTGGAGCCGATGCGCTTAGCCGATTCGGGATCGTGAGCGTAGAACCGCCGCTCGATCTCCTGCAGAATGCGCTCTTCGTTTTCGTTCAGCGGCACCTCACACCCTCCCGAGGCATCTTCGCGCCGCTTGGCAACCTACAACAACGCGGGACCTTTATGGCAGCCCGGATATCTCTCGAGTTACCGCCGGACCCCACTGGGTGTCCCCCGGACGTTTGATACGCAGCCCGTTCGGACCGATGAGGGTGGCGGGCCCTACCGCCGACGGTCCGAACCGGTCGCGGATGGAGTCCACCGCGCCCGAGGCTGAAACCAAGCGAGGGTGGGAGGACCTACCTCGGCCGAGGTCCAGGCTCATCTGTTCGGGCGGTCCGGGGCCGGCCGGGCTCAGGTTGGAAACCCCCACGCCGAGCAGGCGAATGCCCGGCGATACGTCAACGTCACGCAGCAAGCCTCCAGCAAGGGCGGCCACCTGGCGCCCGTCCACCAGCCCCGCGTGGTTGGTCCGCGACCGGGTCCGGGTGGCGAAGTCGGCAAACCGGATCTTCAAAGTAACGGTGCGTCCGACCATTCCGGCCCGGCGCATGCGGCTGGCGACCGCGTCCGCCATGCGCACCACTTCCAGGTGCAGCTCGCCATGGTCGCGACGATCGACCGGGTACGTTTCCTCGTGGCTGATGGACTTGACCTCGCGGTCGGGCTCAACCGCCCGGGTGTCGACTCCTCGAGCCAGCTGGGAGAGATGGGCCCCATTGGCCCGCCCGACGGCCACCTCGAGCGCGTCCCGGGGAACACGTGCCATATCCCCAACCGTGCTGATGCCGAGACGGCGCAGCCTGGTCGCCGTCGCCGGCCCTATTCCCCACATGGACTCGATCGGCAGGGGGTGCAGAAACGCCAGCTCCTCTCCCGGGCGAATGACGACCACCCCGGCTCCGGCCCGGGTGCCCAGCAGATCGGCCTTCGGCTTGGCCGCCTCCGAGGCCAGCTTGGCCAGAAATTTGGCGGGCGCCACCCCGACCGAGCAGCCGAGGCCCACCTCGTCCGCCACACGGTGGCGAATCGCTTGGGCTATCTCCGGGGCCGGGCCGAACAGGCGGATCGCTCCGGTCACGTCGAGGAAGGCCTCGTCCAGAGAGATGCCCTCCACCAGCGGGGTGTACTCCAGGAATATCCGGTGGAGCTGGCGGCTGACCTCTGAGTACCGGTCGAATCGACCGGCGACGAAGACGGCCTGCGGGCAGAGTCTCCGCGCTCGAGCCGAAGGCATCGCCGATCGCACCCCGTAGGCCCGGGCCTCGTAGCTGCACGACGCCACGACCCCACGCGGTCCCGTACCGCCAACCACGAGGGGCTTGCCGGCGAGGACCGGATCGTCGAGCGCTTCGACCGCGGCGTAGAACGCGTCCATGTCGACGTGGAGTATCCGCCTCCAACCTTCCCTCGGGCGCGGGCCGCGCTCCGTATCCGGCTGGGGTTCCACCCTCCGAGTGTGCCAGAGGGATGTGACTGCGGGGTGTGACCGCCGAGTGATCCCGGGTGTGACTGCGGGGTGTGACCGCCGAGTGATCCCGGGTGTGACGGCGAGTGTCACCGGGGGATGCGACCGGCCCGGCTCAGGCCGGGATCTCAGACGAGCTGAATCCGCCGGAACCCCTCGGCGAAACGGACGCCCACCTCCCGTCCCGCCTCTTCTGCCCGTTGGCGTACTACCCCCCGTAGCCACTCACCACTCTCGCTGATCTGGCTGGTGTGGCACGCGACCGCGGCCGCTTTTGTGTCGATGGTCGTGGATATATCCACCCACACGTCGGGTTCGAGGGTCCCGGACAGATAGAGGAACTCGACCTTGTGTACCGGACCAGCGGCCGGGAAGTAATGGGGGTTTCCGGCCGCCGGTGAAAGCGCGTCGAGGGTGGCCCATCCCGACTCCCGGTGATCGCGGTGATTTATGTAGTGCTGGCCGAAGAACACTGCGGTCGGGTCGGCCGCCACCACCACGTTCGGCTTCACCCGCCGGACCAGGCTCACGATTCTCTGGCGCAGGTCCGGTCCGTCCTCGACCTCACCGTCGGGGAGACCGAACCAGTGGTGCTCGGCGACCCCGAGGATCCGGCCGGCGGCCGAGGTCTCGCGGCGCCGGAGCGCGACCAGGTCCTCCGCCCGCACCGATGGGTCCTGCGACCCTTTGTCCCCGTCAGCGCAGATGCACACGTGCACGTTCGATCCGGCGGCGGCCCACCGAGCCAGGGTGCCGCCTGCGGCCACGTCAGGATCGTCGGGGTGGGCGTACACCGCCAGAGCCACAGCCGGGACGTCGTCCACGATCTCGGCCACGGGCTCAACACTACGGCAGCCGCGTGAGGCGTGGTGCCGCCCGAACGGGCGGCTCACCGTAAGGGGCTCAGGGGGCGGAGGCCAGCGCCAGGCAGGCCCGCTCGATCCCAACGTCGTCCACGTCGGCGTGAGTTACGAGGCGGACGACTCCCGGCGCGATGGTCCCGGCGAGAACGCTCTCGGCCCGCAGATGAGCCAACAGACCCTCCGGGTGAGGAGGCGAAAAGACCACGATGTTGGTGTCGACCCGTTCCACCTCGCCCGCCAGTTGCGGCCACCGGTCGGCCACCGCGCCGGCCAGGCGCATAGCCCGGGCATGATCCTCGGCCAGGCGGTCGAACCCGGTCCTCATAGCCACCAGACCGGCCGCCGCGATGACCCCCGCCTGGCGCATGGCCCCGCCCAGGCGCTTGCGATGGAGGACGGCCTCCTCCATCAACGCCGCCGGTCCGGCCAACAACGATCCGACCGGCGCGCCCAGCCCCTTGGACAGGCAACACATGACAGTGGTGGCGTGCCTGGAGCGCTCATCGATGGCCCGCCCGGACGACACCGCGGCATTCCACAGCCGGGCTCCGTCCATGTGCACGGCTACCCCGTGACTCGTCGCCAGGCCGGCCACTTCGGCCAACCGGTCCACGTCCCACACCATCCCACCCGACGCCATGTGGGTGTCCTCGACAGAAATGAGCCTGACGGCGGGCTGATGATGGCTGGCCGATTCGATGGCGCAGGCCACGGCGCCGAGGTCGAGCTCACCCCCCTCGTCCGACACCGTGAGAAAGGTGACGCCGGCGTTGATCGGCCCCGCGCCCTCCTCGTACACCACGACGTGCTGGCGGGAACCGGCCACCACCGCGTCGCCGGGACGGGTCAAGGTCCGCAGGGCGACCTGGTTGGCCATCGTTCCCGACGGTACGAACAAGGCTGCGTCCTTGCCGGTCAGCGCGGCAAAGGTCTCCTGCAGGAGATTGACGGTCGGGTCCTCGCCGTACTCGTCGTCGCCGACCTCGGCTTCTGCCATGGCCTGGCGCATCTGGCGGGTCGGTCGGGTGACGGTGTCGGAGCGCAGGTCGACCAGCACGCCGCCACCGTACGCTACAACTGGGCGGATGACCGACGAGGACCTGCTCCGGCTTCACTCGACCTTCGGACCGCAGCCGGAGGGCTCGGATCCGGTCCTCCAGGAGCTGGCAGGTGTCGCCCTCGACGCCGCCCGCGCCGCCGCGGCAGTCCTCGAGCGGGGTCGGTCCGATGGGGCGGAAGGCGTGAGCACGAAGTCCTCAGCCACGGACATGGTGTCCGACGTGGATCGAGCCGCCGAGGCCATCGTCAGCCGTATCCTGCACGAGCGCCGGCCCGGTGACGGGGTGCTCGGCGAGGAGGGCACCACAAGAGAAGGGTCAACGGGAGTGCGCTGGGTGGTCGACCCGCTTGACGGCACTACCAACTTCCTGTTCGGCATACCTCAGTTCTCCGTCTCGGTCGCCGCCGAGGTTGACGGACAGACCGCAGTGGGCGTCGTGGTCGACCCCAGCCGGGACGAGACCTGGGCCGCGGTCCGGGGCGGCGGCGCCTGGTGCAACGGAACCCCGTGCCGGGTTGCCGCGCACCGATCGACCCTCCCCACCGCGCTGGTAGCGACCGGGTTTGGTTACCAGGCGGCCCGCCGAGAATGGCAGGCCCAGGTCGTGGCCCGGGTGATACCGGCGGTCAGGGACATTCGCCGGTTCGGATCGGCCGCGCTCGACCTTTGCTGGACCGCGGCCGGTCGGTACGACGCCTATTACGAGTGGGGCCTCAACCCGTGGGACCTGGCGGCCGGCGCGTTGATCTGCGAGGAGGCCGGAGCACGGGTGGAGATATTGCCCGGACGCGTCATCGTGGCTTCCCCACCCGATCTGTTCGAAGCCCTGCGCGAGCTGTTGGAACAGGCCGGCGCCCTGTCCGGCCCGAATGGGACCGAGCCGGCGTTCTGGTAGACGACGCCCGCGTCGTCTCCGGCCGGTGGGCGGTGTGCCGGTGGGCGGGTGGCCGCCGGGCGAATGGCCGCGGCCCGTCGTCGGCGATCAGCCCCAGAAAACCTCGGCTACCCCGTGAAGAAGGTGATGATCGACCGTTTTCAGGTCCCGTAGAGCTTCGGTCAGCGGGACCAGAACGATCTGGTCGGCCTGAAGCGCGACCATCTGACCGAATGCCCGCTGGTGGACGGCGTCGATGGCGGCAATGCCGAAGCGGGTGGCCAGCACCCGGTCGAACGCGGTGGGCGTGCCGCCCCGCTGTATGTGACCGAGAATGGTGACCCGGGTCTCGTAGCCCGTCCTCTGCTCGATCTCCTCGGCGAGGACGTTGGCGATGCCTCCGAGGCGGGGATGGCCGAACTGGTCGACGTCGCGGGACGCAAGGGTCATCGTTCCCGCCGCCGGTGTCGCTCCCTCGGCCACGACGACGATGGAGGCGAAACGGCCCTTGGAATGGCGGTTCTTGAGGTTGCGGCAGACATCGTCGATATCGAACGGCTCCTCCGGGACGAGGATCTCGGCGGCCCCACCGGCAATGCCGGCGTAGGTCGCGATCCAGCCGGCGTGGCGGCCCATCACCTCGCACACGATGACCCGGTCATGGGACTCGGCTGTGGTGTGAAGCCGGTCGATCGCTTCCGTGGCGATCTGGACAGCAGTATGAAAGCCGAACGTGACCTCGGTGGCCGAGAGATCGTTGTCGATGGTCTTCGGGACACCGATCACCGAGACACCTTCGCCCGACAACTTCGACGCCACGCCGAGGGTGTCCTCCCCTCCTATGGCCACCAGCGCATCGATCCGCTCCGACCGCAGAGTGTCCAGTGCTTTTACCACGCCGCCATCGACCTTGTAGGGGTTGGTCCGCGATGTGCCGAGGATGGTCCCGCCACGCGGGAGTATCCCCCGGCAGCGCTCGATGTCGAGCGGCGTCGTCCGCCCCTCGATCACCCCGAGCCACCCCTCCCGGAAACCGATGAACTCGTCGTCGTGGTGAACCTCGCCCTTCCGGACGACAGCGCGTATGACCGCGTTGAGCCCGGGGCAGTCTCCGCCACCTGTTAGAACGCCTACTCGCATGCAGGTCTCCCCTCCTCTCTGGGTCGAGGTCTGTGATCCGGCGGCGGGAGACGCCGAGCCGGCCGTGGTATGGAGATGAAGCTATCGCTATCGGCGGGCCTGTTAGCCGTCGGGGGTGCGGCCCCGCTTGGGCTCGGTCGACTTCTTCAACAGCCCCGCTTCCCGCTCGAAATCCCGGGCGCCGGAGAAGCCCTTGTACACGCTGGCGAAGCGCAGGTAGGCCACTTCGTCGATAGCCCGCAGACGGTCGAGAACCGCGACTCCGATTTGCTGGGAACTGATCTCGTGACCGAGCATGCGCATGCTTTCTTCCACCTCGGCGCCGAGAGAGTCGATGTCGCCGCTGGTCACCGGGCGATTCTTGGAGGCCGCGAGGACACCGCTAGCCAACTTGGCCCGATCGAACGGTTCCCGTTGCCCCGACCGTTTGACCACGACCAACGGCACCTCCTCGAGTCTCTCGTAGGTGGTGAAACGTCGACCACACGAAAGGCACTCACGCCGTCGGCGTATGGCGGTGCCGTCCTCTGAAGAGCGCGAGTCGACGACCTTGTCGTCCAGGCTCGAGCAATGGGGGCAGCGCACACGTCCGACCCTATCCCCGGCGGTCCTCGTCGTAGGCGGTCGGAACGCGCCGAGATGCATCGGCTGGCGAACCGGGGCTTCCGGCCGGGGTCCGCTCTCCTCTCGAGGACCGGGCCCACCCGTCATACCGCCTGGCCCCTCCGCCTACTACCTCGACGACGGGATCGGGATCTGCTCCCCCGGATAGAGGCTGCTGCCGCCGATCTCCGCCGCCAGCCGATCGACCAATGGCCTGACGTCACCGCGGGGGTCGAGTGCGGTGGCGATCTTCCACAGCGTATCGCCGGGCTGGACCACCCAGACCCGGGCCGTCGCGGGGACGAGCCCGGCTGCAGCGCCAGTGGTGGTGAGGGGTCCACCACTGGCGCCGGCCAGCGCCGCGTAGACGGCGATCATGAGCCCTACCGCAGTGACGAGGGAGACTGCCGCGACCGCCCGGCGCCGCCGGTACACGGCGGCGGGGTGCCGGCGGCCGGCAGGCGGGGCCTGAATGCTGCGAATCCGGACCCCGTATGACGCCTGCTCGGCGGAGGGGGACGGCGCTGGCCCCTCGCCGTCCGGCACGAGTCGCAACCTCGGCCGCGGCGGCGCGCCGGCACCGGCACCAGACGCACCGGACCTCCGGGGCGGGCGATCGGCGAGCAAAGCAACCATTGGACTTCCCTTTCCGACAGGTCGCGCCAAACTGGCGCGACCAAGCAAAAACTCCGACTACAGCCGGGGCAACAGGACCCACCCGATCCTTCTGCATCCGGCCTTTTTGTGTTCAGCCTTCTGTGTGTCCAGCCTTCAGGTGTCCAGCTACGAACAAGTGTTCCCTATCCATAGGAGCACGAACTCTTGTTCGTTGTCAACCCCGGCGAGCGAACAAATGTTTGCCTTTCTCTCCCGCACTGGCTATCGTGAGATCGCGCCAGGATCTGCCACACGCCACGGCATCCGGCGCAACGCCATAGACAAAGGAGAGAGCCACCTTGACCGACACGGAATTGACCGGAAAGCGCAAGGAGATACTCGACTTCATCGCGTCACAGTTGCGTGAGCGCGGTTACCCGCCCTCGGTGCGGGAGATCGGCCAGGCGGTTGGTCTCACATCCTCGTCAACGGTTCACACCCACCTGACGACCTTGCAGCGACAAGGATTTCTGCGGCGGGACCCCACCAAGCCGAGGGCGATCGAAGTGCGTTACGACGCTTTGACAGGAGCCCCGGCCGAGAGACGCCCGGCCCGCCACGTTCCGCTCGTGGGCCACGTGGCCGCCGGCACCGGGGTACTGGCTCAGGAGAGCGTGGAGGAGCTTCTGCCTGTGCCCGAGGACTTCACCGGTGACGGGCAGCTGTTCATGCTGATAGTACGGGGCGAATCGATGATCGAAGCTGGCATCCTCGACGGCGACTACGTGGTGGTGCGGCAACAGGACACCGCGGAGAAGGGCAACGTGGTAGTGGCCGGGATCCCGGGGGAGGAAGCCACGGTCAAAACATACGGCAGACGTGGTCCGAAGGTCGTCCTCAGCCCGGCCAATCCGACCATGCGACCGATGGTCTTCGACCCGAGCGACGTCCGGATATACGGGAAGGTGGTGACGGTCCTCCGCCGTCTCTGACCGGGCACCATTCGGGCTCCGCCTGTCGCAGCCACCTCCCGGGGGATCTGTTGCGGCGTTATAAGTAGCCGGTGACGGCGCGGCACTAGATGCCGGGGCCGGACAGGACGGTCATGAGCGTGCTGAAGGCTCGGTCGAGCTCCTCTCTTGTCACCCGTTCGTCTGGAGTATGGGCCAGTTCCGGGTCTCCGGGCCCGAAGTTCACGGCCGGCATGCCTCTCTCGGCGAAAAAGGCCACGTCGGTCCAGCCGAGCTTGGCGCGAGGCGGGTGCCCGCTGGCTTTCAGGAGCGCGGAGAGATGCGGTTGGTCGAGAGCGGGCGCCGCCGCCGGGCTGAAATCCACGACGGAGATCCGGTCGCCCGCGGCTTCGTCCACCACCGGCCGAAGCCACTCCCTGAGCCATGCCTCCGCGGCCGATCCGTCGCGGTCCGGAGCGAAGCGGTGGTTGATGGACAGCAACCCCCGGTCAGGAACTACGTTCCCTGCCACCCCGCCGCTCACGTGCACCGCCTGCACGGCTTCGCGATAGCGGCATCCGTCGATGACCGGTTCGCGGGACTCGTATGAACCCAGCCGTTCCAGGAGGGGGGCCATGCGGTGGATGGCGTTAACCCCCATCCAGGGCCGGGCGGTGTGGGCCCGGGCGCCCGTCAGCACGACCTCTACCCTCAGCACTCCCTGGCATCCGGCCTCGATGTGAGAGCTGGTCGGCTCGCCGAGCACCGCGGCGTCGCCCTCGAGGAGGTGGGGGGCCGCCGATGCGATCTCGAGCAGGCCGTTGTGCTCCCGGGCGACCTCCTCGCCGGAGTAGAAGACATAGGTGAGGTCGACCGCGGGGCGTTCCAGCCCTTCGGCCAGCGCCAGCATCACAGCCAGACCTCCTTTCATGTCCGCGCTCCCAAGGCCCCACAGGACCTCGCCGGCGACCCGGGGTTCGGCGTTGTCGTTGGCCGGTACGGTATCGAGATGCCCGGCGAGCACGATCCGGCTGGGCGCTCCGAGCGAGCTCCGGGCGATCACGTTGCTGCCAATCCGGTCGACCGACAACCAGGGGAGGCGGCGAAGTCGTTGCTCGATGTGCCCGGCCAGCTCGTGCTCGCAGTGGCTGACGGAGGGCACCGCCACCAGCGCCGCCGCCTCGGTGAGAAGGTCGGGCCAGGCCGCCAACTCGTACCCTCTCAGAGGGTTCCGCCGTGCTGGCGGAGGATGTCGTTGAGCTTGGACTTGTCGTGTCTCTCCCCGGATTGGAGTCGGCGAACCACGAGGACGCACGCCAGTCCGAACTCGCCTCCCGGGTATCTCCTGGGCCGGGTGGCCGGCACCGCGACGCACCACTCGGGCACCACGCCCCGCGATAGCTCCTCCCCTGTCTCAGCATCGATCACGGGAATCGTGCCCGTGAGGATGGAGCCCGCCCCCAGCACGGCTCCGTCTCCGACCCGGGCGCCTTCGGCCACGATGCAACGGCTGCCGATATAGCACTCGTCGCCGACGAAGACCGGGGCCGCCTGCGGCGGCTCGAGCACCCCGCCGATGCCTACGCCGCCCGAAAGGTGGGTGTTCCTCCCTACCTGCCCGCAGCTTCCGACGGTGGCCCAGGTGTCGACCATGGTGCCGGCGCCCACCCGGGCCCCGATGTTGACATAGCTCGGCATCAGGATCACGCCGGGCTCGAGGTGGCTGCCCCAGCGGGCCGACGCCCCGGGCACGACCCGCACTCCTGACGCCTCGTACCCTCGCTTGAGCGGCAGCCGGTCGGCGTACTCGAAGGGGCCGACCTCAGTTGTCTCCATGCCCGCCACCCGGAACAGGAGCATGATCGCCTGCTTGAGCCACTCATGGACGATCACCTGTCCGTCCGGCCCGATCTCGGCTACGCGGGCCTCGCCGCGGTCCATGAGGTCGATGGCCGCCCGCACGACGGTCGCCTCCTCGGTGTCCGACGGGCCGAGCCCGTCCTTGCGGTCCCAAAGCTCACGGATCTGCGACTCGAGGTCAGCCATGAAACCGACGCTATCCGAAGGTACGACCCGGTCCTCCACCCGCAGAGGTGGATCCGCCCGCCGCCATCGACCTCGCTCCTCGTGTCGATTTGTCGCCGGGGAGGCCGCGGCACCCAACTGCCGGGCCGGACCTAGACCCCCAGGCGCCGGGCCACCAGATCCAGGCGTTCGAGGGGGGCGACCATGGCGATCCGCACGTATCCCGCCCCGCCCGGACCGTAGAACGAACCGGGCGACACCAACACCCCGCCTGTCTCGGCCAGCCAGGACGTCCACTCCCAGTCGTCTCCTCCCGGGGCCGGCGCCCACAGATAGAAGCCGCCTCCGGGCAGCGGCGCGTCCACCCCCAAAGCGGCGAGGATCTCCTGGGCTCGCACCAGGCGATCGTGGTACCGGCGGCGTTGGGCGGAGACGTGATCCTGATCCCCAAGGGCGACCGCCCCGGCCTGCTGGACCGGCCCGGGGACCATGAAGCCGGCGTGCTTGCGCACTTCGCGCAGGTAGCCGACCAGCTCGCGGTCTCCTGCGTACCACCCCACCCGCATCCCCGCCATATTGGACCGCTTGGAAAGGGAGTGGACGGCGACCACACCGTCGAGTCCGTCGGGACCCCCGCCGTGGCCGAGCACGGTCCGCGGCGGCCCGTGCCAGGTGAACTCCACATAGCACTCGTCGCTGAAGACGGCCACGTCCTGAGACAGCCCCCAGGCCGCCACCGCCTCGAGGTCGTCGAGACCGCCGGCGGGGTTGCCCGGAGTGTTCACCCACAGCATCAGGGCTCGGGCGGCGTCGGCGGGGTCGATGGCGGAGAGATCCATCCGCCACTCGTCGTCCATGGGCACGCCGACCGCCCGGAGTCCGGCGAGGGTCGCCCCCATCTCGTAGGTGGGATAGGAGACGGATGGATAGAGGACCGTGTCGCGGTCGGGCCGGCGCAGCTTCAGGTACTGCGGGGTGGTGCCTACGAACTCCTTGGTGCCGATGCAGACCGCCACGTTTCCGGTCGGAACCGATGCGCCCAGCCGGTCCTTGGTCCAACGCTCCACCGCTTCTCGCAGCTCGAGCGTGCCCGCCGAGGGCGGATAGCCCCGTGCCACCCCCGACGGGTCGACCGGCCCCTCACCTGAGCGGCCGATGAACGCCTGCCACACCGCATCCGGAGGAGGATCCGTCGGAGTACCTATCGACAGGTCGACGATCCCACCTCGGTGCTTGGCCGCCGCCCTTCGAGCCGCCTCGAGCCGGTCGTACGGGTAGGCCGGGGGGGTGAAGCCACCTGTCAAAGCTGCTCCTCCCGGTCGGTGAGGAACTCGGCGAAGCGAGCCGCACCGGCAGGATCCACCCGGACCCTCAACCGGGTGGCGGCCTCGTCGTGGGATTCCAGCAACACCTCACCCTCGCGATGCACGGCGGCCAGCACGTCCCCTCGGTTGTAGGGGACCTCGAGCTCCAGCACCTGGGCGGTCGCCCGCAGACGATCGCCGATCGCGACAAGGAGATCGGATATGCCGTCTCCGCTCACCGCGGACGTGGCGACCGAGCCGGGGTGGCGACGGGCCAGGCGGGCCGCTTCGGGCCCGGCATCGCTCTTGTTGAAGGCCAGCAGCTCCGGGATGCCGTCGGCGCCGATCTCGTCGAGGACGGCGCGGACGGCCTCGATCTGAGATTCGGGATCGGGGCTGGTGCTGTCGACCACGTGGACCAGCAGGTCCGATTCGGTCACCACCTCCAGGGTTGATCGGAAAGCCTGGACCAGCTGATGGGGCAGCTTGCGGACGAAACCCACGGTGTCCGACACCAGAACCGACTCCCCCCCGGGGAGGTCGAGCCGGCGGGTCCTCGGGTCGAGGGTGGCGAACAGGCGATCCTCGACGAGCACCCCGGCGTCGGTAAGCCGGTTGAGGAGGGTCGACTTGCCGGCGTTGGTGTAGCCGACCAGGGAGATCGAGGCCAGCCGGCTGCGTCGGCGGGCCTTACGCTGGAGCCGGCGCTGGTTGGTGAGGCGGTGCAGGTCGCTCTCCAGGCGGTTCATGCGCCGCACCAGCCGGCGTCGGTCGACCTCGAGCTGCGTCTCGCCGGGCCCCCTGGTGCCGATCCCACCGGCCTGCTGTGACAGCTGGCGACCCCGGCCCCGCAGCCTGGGCAGCCGGTACCTGAGCTGAGCCAGCTCGACCTGGGCCTTACCTTCCTGGGTCCGGGCGTTCTGGGCGAATATGTCGAGTATGACGGCCGTGCGGTCGATCGCGGTGCGGCCGAGGATCTTTTCCAGATTGCGCGACTGAGCCGGAGTGAGCTCGTCGTCGAAGACGACGGTGTCGGCATCGACCGAGTTGGACAGATTGCGCAGCTCCTCGGCCTTGCCCTTGCCCACGAACGTCGCCGGGTCGGGATGGTCACGCCGTTGGAGCACTCTTGCCGCCTCGTCAGCGCCGGCGGTGTCGACCAGGAGAGCCAGCTCGTCCAGGTGTCGCTCGGTATCCTCCTCTCGCGCCGGAGGGACGGTCACGCCGACCAGCACGATTTTCTCCCTGACCGTGCGTTCGATGAGGCTCACAGCGAACGGCTACCTATCTCGAGACCGAGCAGGTGGCGATGCGAACGCTCGGGCCGGTCAGGGTGGCCGTCCCGTCGGCGCCGAGCTCGACGGCTGCGGCTCCGCCCGGTTGGTACACCGTCACGGCCCGCCCGACCCGACCCCAGTGATGAAGGGCGGCAGCGACCGCGCACGACCCGGTGCCGCAAGCTTCGGTCTCGCCCACCCCTCGCTCCCAGACCCTCATGGTGACCGAGTCCGGACCGGGTCCGAGGGCGACGAACTCGACGTTGAGGCCGGCCTCGTCGGTCGTCTCGAGTCGCGGGCCGAGCGACGCCACGTCGACGGTCGCGGGATCCGGGCCCATGACAACCAGATGGGGGTTGCCCACATCGACCAGCAGCTGCCCGTGGCCCACGTTGCAGCGGTGCTCCTCCCCGCGCACTTTCACCGGGCCCATGTCGACGGTGGCCCACGTCGAACCCGGGTTGGGACCGCGCCGGATGGTGACCTCCCGCCGTCCGGCCGGAGTGATGACCCCGAACGGATCGTCCTCCCGCACCCAGCCGGCGTCGAGGGCAGCGTGGGCCAGGCACCGCAGGCCGTTGCCGCTCATCTCCGCTTCCCCTCCGTCGGCGTTCCAGAGCCGGAAGCTGAGCGTCCATCCCTCACCGGCGGGAGCCCGGCGGCTGTAGATCAACCCGTCGGCCCCGATGCCCAGGTGGCGGTTGCATACCCACCGGGCCCAGTCGGCGCCGGGCTGGAACCGGGCCTTCACGGTTGCCGGGGCCGGACCGAGCGGGGCGGGCCGGCCGTCGCCGTCGCCGTCGCCGTCGCCGTCGAGCAATACCAGAAAGTCGTTGCCCAGGCCCTGGAGCTTGATGAGGGTGATGTCTTCGGACCTGTCAACGGCGGTCATGTCAGCTTCCAGTCTCCCAGCAACTGAGCCATGACGGCGAGCGGGTTATCTGCGGCTCCGTACCAGCGGATCCTCGGGTCGCGGCGCCACCACATGCGCTGGCGCCGGGCGAAGGCCCGGGTTCGCCGGTCGGCTTCGGCTACGGCCGCGCCGAGCGGGGTGCCCAGCTCGACATGCTCGAGGACTTCGCGATAACCGAGGGCCTGGCGGGCGGTGCGGGACATCCCGCCCGGGCGGGCCAGCAACTCCTCGACCTCCGCCACCAGCCCCGCCCCGACCATCTCCCTCAGCCGAACCCCGATCCGGGCCGAGACCACGGGCCGGGGTAGCCACACGCCGGCGATGTCCCAGACCGAGCAGGGGAACCTGGTCATTCCCGGCCCGTAGCTGGAAAAGGGGCGGCCGCTGCCCACGGTGACCTCCAGGGCCCGGATCACCCGGCGCCGGTTGGAGGGTTCCATACGGGCGGCGGCCATAGGGTCGAGCTCGGTCAGCCGGGCGTAGAGGGAGGGTGTGTCCTCCTCCATCTCGAGCTCGCGCTTGACCGCCGGGTAGCGGCCGGGGGGTTCGAGCCCGTCCACCAGAGCCTGGAAGTACAGCCCCGTCCCCCCCACGAGCAAGGCCCGATGGCGCCGCCCCTCGATGCCCGCCACCACCCGGCGGGCCGCCGCGGTCCACTGCTGCAGGCTCCACTCCTCGTTCGGGTCGGCCAGGTCTATGAGATGGTGCGGGGCTTCCAGCTGTTCAGCTGCGGTCGGCTTGGCCGTGCCGATGTCCATGCCCCGGTAGACCTGCATGGAGTCGACAGTGACGATCTCCACGTCCCCGAGGGCCCGGGCCAGCTCGAGAGCCAGCCGCGACTTGCCGGACGCGGTGCACCCAACAAGGGCCAAGTGCCGCCCGACAACTGGATTCAGATGGCCACCACCGGGATTCGGGTGCGGTGAGCTGCCCGGGCCGTCACGGCCAGCAGCTCGCCTTCGAGGAAGTGGGGTGCGGCGCGTCCGATCCTCACGTCGGCCCAGGTGCCCGGGGGCAGGCCGCCGGCGGCGGCGGGCACGTGGACCAGCTTGCCCTGAGCCGTTCGCCCGCTGACGTTCGCCGGGTTGCGCTTGGACGGCCCCTCGACGAGGATCTCCTCGACCCGCCCGACCCGGGCCCGGTGGCGCATGAGGGCGCTGCGTTCGACCACGATCCGGAGCCGCTCGAACCGCTCGGCTGCCACCTCGGACGGGACCATCCGGTCGGTCCACCGGGCCGACTCCGTCCCCGGCCGCGGCGAGTAGATGAAGGTGTAAGCACTGTCGTAGCCCGCTTCGGCCGCCACCTCGAGCGTGCGCTCGAAGTCGTCGTCGGTCTCACCCGGGAAGCCCACGATTATGTCGGTGGTCACCGCCAGGTCGGCGATAGCCGCTCTCGCCGCGGCCAGCCGGGCCAGGTAGCGCTCGGCTGTGTACCCGCGATGCATCAGGGACAGCACCCGGTCGCTTCCGGCCTGCAACGGCAGATGGAGCTGAGGGCACACCGCCTTCTCGGTGGCCATGGCCTCGATGGTCTCGGGCCGCAGGTCCTTCGGGTGGGGGCTGGTGAACCTCACCCGCCGTATGCCCTCGACTCGGGCCACCGCCCGCATCAGATCGGCGAAGAGGGGCCGGGCCCGGGGCCGGTCGGCTTCGATCCACTCCGGCCCGGCCACCCCACCGCTGTGGCGCCAGTCGGGAGAGCCGCGCAGGCGGGTCGTCAGGTCCCGTCCATATGAGTTGACGTTCTGACCGAGCAGGGTCACCTCGACGGTGCCCGCGGCGGCCAGCCCCTCCACCTCGGAGACGATCTGCCCGAACGGCCGGCTGATCTCCCGGCCCCGTACCGAGGGCACGATGCAGAAAGCGCAGTGGTTGTCGCAGCCGATCTGGATGGTGACCCAGGCCGCCCACTGCTGGCCTCTCCGCACCGGTAGGGCGGAGACGAACTCGTCGTCGTCGAGCGGAGCGGCGTCGAGGATCTCAGTCGCGGGCGCGCCGTCCGACCGTGCTTCGCTGAGCAACTGGGCGGCCCGGCCGACGTTGTGGGTGCCCCAGACCGCGTCGACCCAGGGAGCTCGCCGCTGGATGCTGTCGCCGTCTTTCTGGGCCAGGCATCCCCCCACCGCGATCTGAAGATCCGGCCGGAGATCCTTGAGCGTCTTGAGATGGCCCAGGTTGCCGTACAGCTTGTTGTCGGCGTTCTCCCGAATGCAGCAGGTGTTGAGCACGATGACGTCGGCGTCATCGACGCCGGCGGCGGGAAGCATCCCGTCCTCCTCGAGGAGGCCGGCGATGCGTTCCGAGTCGTGCTCGTTCATCTGGCAGCCGAAAGTGCGCACAAAGTAGCGGCGAGGCTGGGCTGGCACCACGGCCCAGGAGTCTAAACAGCGGCACGGCTTAGAGGGCGGCGAATCCCTGCTGGTTGTCGGCGGCTTCTGCCGCGTGCGGTTCTGCGACGCTGTGAGGGGCTCAGTCGTCGAGACTTATCGGCTCGTCGTCCTTGGGATCAACTCCGAGGGCGACGTCACTTCGCTCTCCGAGACCCACCTGCTGGCGCACCTTCTCCGAGATCTCGATCATCAGCTCGAGGTTGGTGGCGAGGAAGGCCTTGGCGTTCTCCCTGCCCTGACCCAGCTGCTCGCCGTCGTAGGTGTACCAGGCCCCGGCCTTCTTGACGATCCCCAGATCAACCGCGACGTCGATCATGGACCCTTCCCGGCTGATTCCCTTGCCGTACATGATGTCGAATTCGGCTTGGCGGAACGGCGGGCTGCACTTGTTTTTGACCACCTTCACCCGGGTCCGGTTGCCGATCACCTCGGCCCCATCCTTGATGGACTCCACCCGGCGGATGTCGAGGCGGATCGAGGCGTAGAACTTGAGGGCCCGGCCACCGGGAGTCACCTCAGGCGACCCGTAGATCACCCCGACCTTCTCCCGCAGCTGGTTGATGAAGACGGCGATGGTGTTGGAACGGTTGAGGGTGGCGGTCAGTTTGCGCAGGGCCTGGGACATGAGCCGGGCCTGCAGGCCGACGTGGGTGTCACCCATGTCGCCCTCGATCTCCGCTCGGGGCGTCAAGGCCGCCACGGAATCTATGACGATCACGTCGAGGGCCCCCGAGCGGATCAGCATGTCGGCGATCTCCAGCGCCTGTTCACCCGTGTCCGGCTGGGAGATGAGCAGGTCGTCGACGTTGACCCCGATAGCCCGGGCATACACCGGGTCCATGGCGTGCTCGGCGTCGATATAGGCGCATATCCCTCCATTGCGCTGCGCCTCGGCCACCACGTGCATGGCCAACGTGGACTTGCCCGACGACTCCGGCCCGTAGATCTCTACGACGCGTCCCCGGGGCAGCCCTCCGATCCCGAGCGCCAGATCGAGCGAGAGAGCTCCCGTGGGTATGGCCTCGATCTGCATGTTGAGGTTTTCCCCCATGCGCATGATGGCGCCCTTGCCGAACTGCTTTTCGATCTGCCCCATCGCCATCTCGAGGGCCTTGTCTCGCTCCACGGAGTGCCTTCCTCTCGCTGTCTACGCTCGGTACGGGATCGACCCTAAGAAAGGGGTGTGACAATCGGCCGGGTCGGCCGCCGGCTCGAGACTCGGACGGTCGAATCCCACCGATGTGATTCGTCATACGGAGCATATACACAAACATCTGTTCGATGGTGGATCCGGCTCCTCGACATTCCGGTGCGGGCATTCCTTTGGAACCAAAGCGCCTTCTGAAACGTGGGGCGTATGTGACGGGAGGGGACATAGCTTGTGACGTGGACCCCTCCGGGACCGACGTCACCTGGTCCGAGGTGTACAGGCACGAGCGCGACGGATTGGTCCGGTTGGCCTACCTGATCACAGGCTCGCAGGCCGTGGCGGAGGACCTCGTCCACGACACCTTTCTCAAGGTCATGGCCAAGCTCGATGCCGGGAGCGAGCCGGGAGCGTACCTGCGGCGCAGTGTGATCAACGCCTGCTACTCGTGGCACCGGCGGAGCTGGCGGGAGGTCGCGCTGACATCGGACAACCCTTACGGGGCTCAGGGGGTGGGTCAGGAAACCGAGATGTGGGACGCCCTGTCGAGGCTGTCCTCCCGGCGCAGGACGGTGCTGGTCCTGCGCTACTACCTCGACCTGTCGGAGGTGGAGGTGGCCTCGATGCTGGGGTGCCGGGTGGGGACGGTCAAATCGACCTCGCACCGGGCCCTCAAAGACCTCAGGAGGATGCTCGAGGCATGAACGACGAAGAACTCATCGACGCCCTGCGAAAGACGTTGCGGGCGCGGGCGGAGTCGATCAGCCCCTCCCCCGATCGCGACCCCGCTCGCCGGCCCCCGCCCCTCCGACTCCTGGCGTCGCGTCGGCGCCTGATCTACACGGGGGTGGCGGCCGCCACCGCGGCGGCGGCCGCCGCGATCGCGGTCGCGGTCGCCGTTTCCAGCCCTTCGCACAAGGCGGTCTCGATCACGAGTCCGCCCCCCGAAACGATCCCGCACACCTCCGTCCGGCCGACCCCCGCCTCGAGCTCGCCTCCGACGACGCTCCCGGCACCGGCCACCACCGTCCCGACCACCCAGCCGTCCGTCTCGGTGCCCACCACGGTCGCAGCCGGCAGTGGGCCTGTGTCCATCCCCGTTCCCCCGGGTTTCCAGCCGCTTTCGGCGACCTTCGTGTCCGCCCGCACCGGTTGGGTGCTCGGGGCCTATCCCTGCTCTGGCAGGCAGTGCGCGGCGGTTGCCCAGACGAGGGACGGGGGCGCCTCCTGGACCGGCTCCCCTGCCCCTCGGATCAACTTTGCGCCGGGCGACGCCAACCTGACCTCTACCACCTCCATCAGATTCGCCAACCTGTCCGACGGATGGATCGTGACGCCTACCGCAGCCGGCGGCGGGTGTTGCGGAACCCAGCTGTGGTCCACCCACGACGGGGGTCAGTCGTGGTCGCCGGTCACAACCCTGCCCGGCGCCTCGGCCGGGATCACCTCCCTCGAGATCTCGCAGGGGGTCGCCCACGCCGTGACCGAGGGGCCACCGTTCCATATCTATGACGCCGCGGTCGCCGGCGACGGCTGGGTCCCGTCAGCGACGACCCTGCCTGCGGGTGGCGGCCCGGTGCCCGACACCCAGATGGTGCTCCAGGCATCATCGGGTTGGATACTCGCCACCGACCGGACGATCGTCGGCGGGGCCAGCCTGGGCGCCAACGGTGCATGGGCAACCTGGACCCCTCCCTGCCTCAACGACAACGGGCCCGCTGTCCTGGCCGCCGCCTCGGCTTCGGACCTGGCTGCGGTCTGCCACGAGGGGGTTTGGGGCCCGCCCGCGGTCAGGCCGACAGGCTCCACGGCCCTCCCCTTCTACGAGCTGTACCTCTCGACCGACGGGGGGGCGACCTTCCAGCCGGCCGGCCAGATCCCCGAACGTGATGGCGGGCCGGTCGCCGCCTCCCCTGCGGGTGTGGCCTCGACCGTCGTCACAGGAGGGACGGGGGTCCTGTCGGCCACGTTCGACGGCGGCCGGACTTGGCGGACGGTCGAATCCGGTCAGCCCGGAACGGCGGCTTTCGTCGGCTTCACGACCGCCACCCAGGGGGCCGCCCTGTTCGCCAAAGAACAGGGTGGGTCCGAATCGTCCACCCTGCTCATGACCCACGACGGTGGCCACACCTGGTCCCGCGTGAACATCTGAATGGGTCAGATATCGGCGCCGGCGGCCTCCGGCTGCCCGGCGGCGGCTGCCGCGGGCAGCCGCTCGAAGATCGCCGGCGGCTCGGACCAGGGCACTCGTGAGCTCATTTCTGAGCCGGCCCGAGCGTCCTGGATGGCCCGCCACACCCGCTCCGGGGTGCACGGCATCGGAATGTGGCGGACGCCGAGATAGGAGACGGCGTCGATGACGGCGTTGTGGACCGATGGGGTGGATCCGATGGTGCCGGATTCCCCGATTCCTTTGGCTCCGAGGGGGTTGTGCGGCGTCGGCGTTTCGGTGTTGTGAGTCTCGAACGACGGGAACTCCGCGGCGCTCGGCATGGCGTAGTCGGCCAGGTTGGCGGTGATCGGGTTGCCGTCGGCATCGAAGACCACCTGCTCCCAGAGGGCCTGGGCCATACCCTGAGCGATACCACCGTGTTGCTGACCGGCGACGAGCAGGCGGTTGACTATCCGGCCGCAGTCGTCGACCGCCACGTGACGTAGCGGCCGGACCGCGCCGGTCTCGACGTCCACTTCCACGACCGACACATGCGCTCCGAAGGGAAACGTGGCCCCGCTCACCGCGAAATCCACTTCGGCGGCCAGCCGGCCCTCCAGGCCCGCCTGCCCGCTCTCCCCCGACCCGGCCGCGCCGCCACCGGATTCTGCGGCGGCAACCGGTGGGCCCGCTTCGACCGCGGCTGCTAGCTCGCCCCACGTCAGAGCCCGGGCCGGCACCCCCGCCACCCCGACCCGCCCGTCGGCTTGGACCACGATGTCCTCGACCCCGGCTTCGAGCTCACGAGCGGCTACCTCTCGGGCCACCTTCCAGACCTCTTCAGCCGCCGCGAGCACCGCGCTGCCCCCGATCTGGAGCGAGCGCGATCCACCCGTGCCTCCACCACGAGGAACCAGAGCCGTGTCTGATTGCACGAAGCGGATGTTCTCCAGGGGGATCCCGAGCCGGTCCGAGACGATCATGGAGAACGAAGTGGCGTGGCCCTGACCGTGGGCTGACGTCCCGACCCTGATGGTGGCCGAACCGTCACGATGGACCTCGACGGCCCCGAACTCCTCCCTGCCGGCGCCGGCGGTGATCTCGACATAGACGGATACTCCGATGCCGAGCTGCCAGCGCTCCCCTGACGCCCGACGGGTCGCCTGCGCGGCCCGAAGGTCCTCGTAGCCGGCGATCCGCACCACCTCGTCGAGCACCCCGGGGTAGTCGCCGGTGTCGTACTCCGTTCCCATGACCGTGGTCGTAGGTGAATCGAACGCCGGAAGCAGGTTTCGTCTCCGCAGCTCCACCGGGTCGATGCCAAGCTCGTCGGAGGCCAGATCCATCATCCGCTCGAGCAGTTCTGCGGCCTCGGGCCGGCCCGCACCGCGAAACGCGCCCATAGGGGTGGTGTTGGTTACGGCCACGGCGACGTCGTACTGAATAGCGGGGATGTCGTAGACCCCCTGGATCATGGTACGGGTGGGGCCGATGGCCAGTGCCCCCCCGAACCCGGCGTAGGCCCCGGCGTCAGAGAGCACCCGGCAGTGCATACCTGTGATCCGGCCCTCTTCGTCGAACCCCATCTCGACCCACTGCAGCTGGCCCCGGCCGTGCGGCATGGCAACCAGGTTCTCGGATCGGTTCTGGACCCACCGGAGAGGCCGGCCCAGCTTCCGGGCCGCCGCGATGACCGCAGCGTGCTCGTGTCCCATCCCGGCCTTCGCTCCGAACCCGCCGCCGACATGCGGGGTTACCACGCGCAGGTCGCCGTCCCCGAAACCGAGGTTGTTGCTCGCCATCTGCATGAAGCCGTGGGGCATCTGGGTGGACACGTACAGGGTCATCTCCCGGGCGCCGGGCTGCTCGCCGGGCACCGCAACTATGGCGTCGCCCTCCATCGGCACGACGGCCACCCGCTGGTTTTCCAGCCGGGCCCGAACGACGGTCGCCGCGCCCTCCAGAGGGTCCTTTCCGTTGGCCCCGCTCTGACCGAAGACCAGGTTGGTACCGAGCTCCTCGAACTGCGCGGGCGCGTCGTGTGCGACGGCTTTCTCCATGTCGGCCACGACAGGAAGCGGTTCGTAGTCCACCACGACGAGCTCAGCCGCGTCGACTGCCGCGGCGTCGGTTTCGCCCACCACGATGACCACAGCTTCGCCGACGAACCGCACCTTGCCCGTGGCCAGAGGAGGACGGGCGCAGGCCTCGTTCAGGACCATGAAGCCATGGAACGGGGCCACGTCGAGGTCGGGGGCGGTGAGCACCGCGACCACTCCCGGCGCGGAGGCCGCGGCCGACGTGTCTATTCGCTCGATCCGGGCGTGGGCCACCGGAGAGCGGACGAACGCCACCCGGCCCAGGTCCTCCAGCTTGATGTTGCCGACGAAGGTGCCGCGCCCGGTGAGGAGTTCGGGGTCCTCGACCCTGCGAACGCTGGTACCAAGTAGTGATCCGGGCATGGAGGGCAACCTACCGGCCGGAGGGCGGTTCCCGCGTCGGGGCTCCCAGGCGCCACCGGGTCTCGATCCGGTAGCGAGCACCCTCACTGCGGAGAAGGCTGGTGACCAGGGTTATCTGGCCGACCGGCCAGGGTCCGCCCAGGTCAGGCCAGGGTAGGGCGCCGAGGCTGGCCAGGCCGCCCGGGCGGCGGGCCCGGGCCAGGGTGAGGTGCCCCTGGAAACGTCGCCGGTCGGGCGCTCCGAGGGGCACGACAGGGCCGGTTGCGGCCACGACGGCGGCGGCCAGGCCGTCGAGGCCGCTAACGGGCAGGACCCACACCCGGTCGCCCAGCGGCCCCGGGCGGCCTGCCACCGACGCCGCCACTGGGGCGTGGCCGGCCGCGGCGTTCCCGAGGGCTGACGTCAACTCACTCATCACCTGCCGGCCCCCATCGGAGTCGACGTCGCCGACGTCTCCGAGGAAGCGCAGGGTCACGTGCCACTGGTCCTCGGTCGTCCACCTCACGCCCGGCACGTCAGGTCGTTCGAGCCTCTGCAGCCGGCCGTGGAGCGCCGGTGGAGGCCACACGGCAACGAACAGGCGGCTCATCGGCCGGCCCGCTTACCCGTCCATAAGCCGGCGGCGCAGGAGATCGAGGGCGGAGATGGTGGCGATCTGGCGAATCTGGTCCCGGTCGCCCGCCAGGTGGAGGAGCTGGGCCTCTCCGTCACCGCTGCCACCACTGTCGCTCTCGGCCCATCCGCCACCCACCCTGCCACCCTGGGGCCTTCCCGAATCGGGCCCGCCCGCGCCCGACAGCCCGACCCAGACCGTTCCGACCGGCTGGCCGTCCTGCTCAGCGGGACCGGCGACCCCGGTCAGAGCCAACCCCACATCCGCGCCTAGGACCGAAGCGGCCCCGGCTGCCATCTCGAGGGCCGTCGTCTCGCTCACCGCCGGGCCCTCACCTACGCCGAGCAGCTTGCGCTTGACCTCGGTGGCGTAGACGACCAGCGAGCCGCGGAACCACTCGCTGGCGCCGGGGACGGCGGTCAGGCGGCTCCCGACAAAGCCCCCGGTCAGGGACTCAGCGACCCCGATAGTGAGACCTTTCGCCCTCAGGAGCGAACCCACCGCGGCTTCCATGTTCTCGTCGTCGGCCCCGAACACGGCTGGGCCGAGCAGGTCGCGTATCGCTGCTTCTTCCACCGAGAGCAGGTGCTCGGCCTCGATCTCGGTGTTCGCCTTGACCGTCACCCGCACCTTGATACCCTCGATCCCGCTGGCCAGGAAGGCGATGGTGGGGGCGGGCCGTCCCTCCGCCGCGGTCCGGTCGAGCTCGGCCATGCGCCCGGCCAGGATCTCGTCCAAGGTGGACTCGGCGAGGCCCCACGTGCGCAGGGTCCGGCTCACGATCGTCGCCGTCGAGCCGGCCTGGGCCGCCAGATCGGGGACGACCGAGCGCCCGACCATCTCCCGCATCTCGTGCGGCACCCCGGGGACGGCGTAGATCGAACGGTCGCCCAGGCGGCAGATCAGTCCCGGCGCCGTTCCCCTCGTCTGGGGGATGATTGTGGCGCCGAGCGGCACCTCCGCCTGGCGCATGTTGTTGAGAGCCATCGGCCGCCCTCGGGCCCGGAACATGCTCTCGATGCGGGCCGCCACCTCTTCGTCCGGCTCGAGGGGTACGCCGAGAACCTCGGCGATGGCTTCGCGGGTGATGTCGTCCGTGGTCGGCCCGAGCCCGCCGCAACATATGACCGCGTCGCTTCGCGCCAGGGCCTGGCGGATGGCGCTGACGATGCGGGCCTGGTTGTCACCGACCTTGGTCTGGAAGTGGCAGTCGATGCCTGCCAGCGCCAGGTGCTCCCCTATCCAGGCCGAGTTGGTGTCCACCACCTGACCCAGCAGCAGTTCCGTACCTATAGCCAGGACCTCGCAGCGCACAGGCAGGGGAGCCTAGGCGCGCGCTCACGAGGGGCCGGACCGGCTCTCCCGGCCCGGACTCAGGGAGGGCACGGATCAGCGAGGGCAGGACAACTGGGCGCCGGCAGAGCGTCGGCTGTCGAGGAAGTACTGCGCCGCGCTTATCAGAGCCAGGGCCACGGATACCCACAGCACGGTTTGGCCCAACCACAGGTGATGAAGGCCGGTGAGCGGGATGAGTATGAGAGCGATAGCGAGGTCCTGGGATGCGGTCTTCAGCTTCGCCAAGCGCCGGGCCGGGACCGAGACGCCGTGGCGGGCCACACTGGACCGGTAGGCGCTGACCGCGACCTCGCGGGCGGCGATGACCACGACCGGCACCCATGACGTCAAACCGACAGCGGCGAGAGCGCCCAGGGCGCCGAGCACGAGAACCTTGTCCGCCAAGGGATCGAGAAAAGCGCCCGAAGTGGTCGCCCCCTGCCGGCGGGCCACCCACCCGTCGAGGAAATCGGTGCTGGCCACCCCCACCCAAGCGATCGCGGTCACCCACGAGATCTGGAGGTGCACGATCAGCACCACTACGGGTGCGGTGGCCAGGATACGCACGATGGTGATGAGGTTCGCCGGGGTCACGCGGGCCGACGGGTCGAACTTGCCGGCGATCCTGCTGGCCATCTACGGCCCTCCCCCGGCTATCAGCTCCGCTTCCAGATCGGGGCCTTCGGCTCCGGTGACCGTCACGTCGACCCAGGAGCCGACCGCGACGTCAGGCGGCACCCGGACGATCCCGTCGATCTCCGGCGCCTCACGGTGGCTGCGACCGACGCCCGGCTCGTCCACCAGGACCCTGGTCCGGGTCCCGACAAGATCCAGGCGACGACGGGACGTGATGGCGTCCTGCAGCTCCGAGCACTCGGAGAGCCGCTCGGCGGCCAATCCGGGGTCCACCGGGTCCGGAACGTTCATGGCGTAGGTGCCTTCCTCGGGGGAGAAAGGGAAGAACCCCGCCCAGTCGAGCTCAGCCTCGGCCAGGAACGCCAGTAGCTGGTCGTGGTCCTCCTCGGTTTCGCCGGGGTAACCCACGATGAAGGACGACCGCAGCGCGGCTTGCGGCTCGGCCGCCCGGATGCGGTCGATCCGCCTGACGAACCCGTCCCGGCTCCCCCATCTCCGCATTCGCCTGAGATGGGGCGGCGATACGTGCTGCAGGGAAAGATCGAAATAGGGGCATCCGGTCTCACCCATGGCGTCTATCAGACCGTCGGTGAGGCCGGATGGATACAAATACAGCAGGCGCACCCGGGTGACCCTCTCGGCCACTGCGAGCACGAGGTCCTCGATGGCCAACCGGCCGAGATCCCGGCCGTAAGACGCCAGGTCCTGGGCCACGAGCACAACCTCCTCCACCCGGACCGAGTCGACTTCGTCGACGATGTCGGTGAAGGAGCGGGACCTCTGGGCGCCCCGGAACGACGGGATGGCACAGAACCCGCATTTGCGGTCACAGCCCTCAGCCACCTTCACATACGCCCAGGGCGCCGATGCGGCTGGGCGAGGCAGGTTGAGCAGGTCGAAGCGGGGAACGGAACGTTCACCCGGAACGGGTTTGGGCGTGAGGGTCACCGGTGTGCCGAACCCCGCCACCAGATCCACCTCGGGGAGGGCGTCGGCCAACTCCTGGCCGTAGCGCTCGGCCATGCAACCGGTCACCACCAACCTGGCTCCGGGCCGGCGGGCCCCGGCCAGAGCCAAGACGGTTTCGATCGACTCCTGCCGGGCCGCCTCTATGAACGCGCACGTGTTGACGACTACCAGATCAGCCGAGTCGGGTGACCGGGCCTCCTCGTAGCCTTCGACCACGAGACGCCCGGCCAGCTTGTCCGAATCGACCTGGTTCTTAGGACAGCCGAGAGTCTCGAGCCAGTACTGCATCGCACAAGGGTAGGGCCCCGGCCCCCGGTACCGCCGATGCGCCTACTTTTTGCTGCCGAGCATGCGGTTCATCTTGGTGCCGCACACCGGGCAGGTGCCCTGGGCCGCAGGCCGGCCGTTGGCCAGAGTGACCTCTTGCCCGTCGAACTGGCGCTTTTCCTTGCATTTCACGCAGTAGCCCTCGTACGTCGCCATATCTGGTCCTCCTGGATCGCCTACGGACCCGAAGAGGCTACTGATATCCCTCGCTCGAGCGGGTGATGCCCTTCATGTCGGCGTCGAGCAACTTCACGTGGCCGGCCACTCCCTCCCTCCCCATGAGCAGCCAGGCCGCCTCGGCTATGCCTTGGGCGTCCTCGCAATCGCATACCGCCAGGATGCTCGAGCCGGCCCCGGACCAGAACGACGTCAGGGCGCCGGCCCGGCGTAGTCCGGCGACCAGGGCGGGGGCTTTGGGGAAGAGCGAGGACCTCGGATCGTGGTGAAGCCGGTCGTCCCCGGCTTCGGGTATGAGCAGGCTACGGTCGGCCAGACCGGCGATCAGTAGACCCATGCGCCCGAGGTTGAACACCGCATCTTCGTGGGGAACCGTGCTCGGCAGGGCGGCTCGGGCCTCCGCCGTGACCAGGACCTGGTCGGGCACCACGGCCACGAAACGTAGTCCCGGATCCAGTGGTAGATGACGCCAGACCGGTTGGCCGTCGATCGTGCTGGCGACGACCAGGCCACCGAATGCCGAGGCGGCGGCGTTCTCCGGGTGGCCGTCGATGGCCACCCCGCAGGCGAAAGGGTCTGCGGCTCCCGCCGCCGCAGCCGCCGCCACGGCCAGGGCCGCCGAGGACCCGAGGCCTCTCCCCACGGGGATGTCGGAGTGGACCTGCACGAGAAGGCGGTCGTGACCGGCTACCTCGGTGGCGATGCGAGCGGCCAGATGGGTGGCGTCCGCCGGAAGTTCCGAACCTTGCCCGGTGGTGTGAACCGAAAGCTCCGGGGCCGGCTCGACTGAAACCTCGATGTAGCAGCCCAGGGCGATCGCCAGCGCGTCGAAGCCGGGGCCAAGGTTGGCAGAAGACGCGGGACGCGGACTCGCATAAGCCAGAGACGGTAGCGTCCGCGCTGCGGCGCTAACCCTCGGCGCCCTGGAGGCTTTCCAGCTCTTCGATCGTCATGAGGACGGCGCGGGCCTTCGACCCTTCAGACGGGCCCACCACTCCCCTCTGCTCGAGGAGGTCCATGATCCGGCCGGCCCGGGCGAAGCCGACTCTCAGTTTGCGCTGGAGCATCGAGGTCGATCCGAGCTGAGAGCGCACGACAAGGTCTCGGGCCTGCTCGAGCAGGTCGTCGTCGTCATCCCCGGCGCCCAGGCCGATCCCACCCGGGCCCTCATCGGAGCCCTCGACCCCCTCCACGTATCTGGGCTCGGACTGGCGGCGCCAGTGGGCCACCACCTTGCGCACCTCGTCCTCCCCAACCCACGCGCCCTGGATGCGCCGGGCGACGCTCGACGATGCCGTCAGCAGAAGCATGTCTCCCTTGCCGATCAAGCGCTCCGCCCCCGGCTGGTCGAGGATCACCCGACTGTCGGCCAGCGACGACACCGCGAACGCCAGCCGGGACGGCACGTTGGCCTTGATCACCCCGGTGATGACGTCCACCGATGGCCTCTGGGTGGCGATCACCAGATGGATCCCGACGGCCCGGGCCATCTGGGCGATGCGGCAGATGGATTCCTCGACGTCGCGAGCCGCGACCATCATGAGGTCATTGAGCTCGTCCACCACGACCAGGATGAAGGGCAGACGCTCGTAGGTGCGTGGCTCCTGGCCCAGGGCCGGGGGACCCTCGAGGTCGCCCCGGTCGAACGCCGCGTTGTATCCGGTGATGTCGCGGACGCCCACCTCCGCCAGCAGATCGTAGCGGCGCTCCATCTCGTGAACTGCCCAGGAGAGGGCGTTCGCCGCCTTCTTCGGGTTGGTGACCACCCCCGTCAGCAGGTGGGGCAGGTTGTTGTACTGGCCGAGCTCGACCCGCTTGGGGTCCACCAGGATCAGGCGGACCTGGTCCGGAGTGGCGCGGACGAGAATGGAGGTGAGCAGAGTGTTGATGCACGACGACTTCCCGGCCCCGGTTGCGCCGGCGATGAGGATGTGCGGCATATTGGCCAGATTTTCCAGGATCGGCCGGCCGGCGATGTCACGGCCGAGGGCCACCTCCAGCGGATGGGTGGCGGCGTGAGCCTCCGCTGAGGTGAGGATGTCGCCTACCGCGACGAGCTCCCTACGCTGGTTCGGCACCTCGACGCCGATGGCCGAGCGCCCGGGTATGGGAGCCAGGATGCGCACATCGGCGGCCGCCATGGCGTAGGCGATGTCGCGCTGGAGATTGGTCACCTTGGCCACCTTGACCCCCGGACCGAGCTCGAGCTCGTAGCGGGTGACGGTGGGTCCCACGGTCATGCCCACCAGGCGGGTTTCGACGCCGTGGGCGGCCAGGGCGTCCTCGAGGGTGTGACCCAGGGCTTCGATCTGGCGTCGGTCGACCTCGGCCGCCTTGGTCCGCTTCAGCAACGCCACCGGCGGCAGCCGCCAGGTTCCGGCGGCGGCAGCCGGACCGAGCGATATCGACAGCTGCTCGGCATCTACCGGGGCGTCGGGCGGACGAAGGTGCATGGGAATGGGCGATCTGTCACCGGAGCTCCCGCCGGCACCGCCATCGGACCCGACGGAGTCGGCACCGGCCGGGGCCTCGGCGCCACCCTTGACCGGGTCGCCATCCCCCGGGGCCGCCGGATCGGCCTGGGCCTCGCCTGAGTCCGGTTCACGGTCGATGTGGCGAGACCTTCGCGGCCCCGTTGACGGGTGCCGGCCGCGGGCCCCGCTTTTTTCCTCTCGGGCCGGTGCCGCCGCCAGCCGGCGGTAGACCGCTCGCATCCCCCTGACGACCCCGGCCGTTCCCGCGACCATGAGGCGAACGGCCTCACCCGCAGGCTTTCCCGTGAGAATCAGCACCGAGGTGAGAACCAGAGCGACCAGCACCACGGCGGAGCCGCCTGTCCCGAGGCCGGCCCTCAAGGGCACGCCGGCGGCCGCCCCCACCAGTCCGCCGGCCCGTCGCAGCTGGGTCACCCCCCCGGGCCAGCGCGACGGCCCCCGGAAGACATCGACCAGTCCGGCGCTCGCCAGGAGCAGCACGGCCCCACCCACGGCAACCCGCGAGGGAGACGCGGCCGATCGTTCCTCACCTGTGTCGTTCCGGAGCCGGCGCCCGCTCCCTCCCGCCAACGCCGGACGATCGGGGAGATGGCGGCGCAGGACCAGGACCAGGCCGAGGAGGGCGAGGAGCGGCGGGACCAGCACCCGGACTCCGCCGAGGATGTCGGACAGGCCATGGTCGACCGCCCGGCCGGCGGGTCCGGCCAGGTCGCTGTAGATACCCAGGCCGCACAGCACGGCCACGACGAGAAAGGCGATCCCACAGACGTCGTCGGCCTGACCTCCGAGCAGATGCGACAGCCCCCGGCGAAGCGACGCCAGGGGGGAAGCCCAGCCGGCCGAACCGCGCCTTGCCGCCCTCCGACGCGAGGGCCGCGTCCGGGAGGTCCTATAGGCCGTCCTCTTGCTCGAAGCGCCCCGGCGGCTAGGCGGACGGCGAGTCACAGTATTCACAACAGCAACGAGCGTAACAGCAGCCACTCGAGCAACAGAGGCCTTACCGCATTTCAGCGCCCGGTATCAAACCTCCATGACTACGGGCACGATCATCGGCCGGCGCTTGGTGCGCTCGGAGACGAAGCGTCCGAGGGCGGAACGGGCCCGCCGTTTCAGCGTCTCGAAGTCGACCGGGCCGGACCTGGCCACCCCATCCAGCGCTTCGAGCACGGCTTGGCGGGCGTCATCGAGCAGCTCCTCGGCCTCGGGGGCGAAGACCCACCCGCGGGTGATTATCTCGGGGCCGGTGAGCACCTCGCCGGACTTGGCGTCCACCGTGAGGACGACCACCACCACCCCCTCCTCGGCCAACACCCGGCGGTCCCTGAGGACGCCTTGGCCGACGTCGCCGACAATGCCGTCGACGTAGAGGTAACCGGCGGGTACCTCGGCCACGAAGTCCACACCCTGGGCGGTCAAAGCGACCACGTCCCCGTCCTCGGCGAGCAGCACCCGGTCCGGTGACACGCCCATCTCGACGGCGAGACGGGCGTGATGGCTGAGTTGGCGGAACTCCCCGTGCACGGGAATGAAGCACTCCGGTCGGGCCAGCGAGAGCAGGGTCTTGAGCTCCTCACGCTTGGCGTGCCCGCTCACGTGGACCTCGGCCAGCCCCGAGTGCACGACCTCCGCCCCGAGCCGGCACAGCCCGTTTATGACCTTGCCGACATTGGTCTCGTTGCCCGGAATGGCGTGAGAGGACAGCACCACCAGATCTCCTTCTCCGACCGAGATCCACTTGTTGTCCGATGCCGCCATAAGAGAGAGAGCCGACATGGGCTCCCCCTGAGAACCCGTCGATATCACGCAGACCCGGCGGGGGTCGAGGTCAGCGATCCGCTCGATGTCGATCAGGTCGCCGTCGGGGATGGAGAGCAGCCCCATGGAGCGGGCCAGGGCCACGTTCTTGCCCATGGACCGGCCGAGAGTGGCGATGGTCCGCCCATTGGCCCGTGCCGCGTCGGCGATCTGCTGGATCCGGTGGATGTGACTGGCGAAGCAGGCCATGATGACCCGTTTGTCGGGGTGGGCAGCGAAGAGGTCGGCCAGGACCCGCCCGACCCTGCGCTCGCTGGCCGTGTGACCTTCCTCCTCGGCGTTGGTGGAATCCGAGAGGAGAAGGCGGATGCCCGGCCCGTCCGCAAGGGCTCCGATCCGGCCCAGGTCGGTCGCCCGGCCGTCGACCGGAGTGAGGTCGATCTTGAAGTCCCCCGAGTGGAGGATCACCCCTTGCGGGGTGTGAAAAGCGGTGGCGAACCCGTGCGGCACCGAGTGGGTGACCGGAATGAACTCGACGTCGAATGGTCCGATCCGGCGACGCTCACCGTCGCGGACGGGCACGAAGCGGGTCCGGTCGAGGAGTCCGGCCTCCTCTATGCGGTTACGGGCCAGGCCGAGGCTGAGGACAGAGCCGAAGATCGGAAATGACAGCTCCCGCAGCAGGAAGCTCAGCGCCCCGCAGTGATCTTCATGGCCGTGGGTGACGATGCATCCCTCCACCCGGTCGGCGTTTTCCAGCAGGTAGGTGAAGTCGGGGAGGACCAGGTCGACCCCCGGCATCTCGGTATCGGGGAACATGAGCCCGCAGTCGAGCAGCAGGATCCGACCGCCCACCTCGAAGCAGGCACAGTTGCGGCCGATCTCTCCCAGCCCGCCGAGAAAGGCAATCCGGACCGGCTCCTCAGCCATGTAGTTGTTCGAAGACCTGGCGGGCCCGCTCCTCGATTCCCTCCGGATCCGGACCTAAGGGAAGTCGGGCGGCCCCGGCCGGCAGACCGAGAGCCCTCATCATGGCTTTGGTGGGAACCGGGTTGGGAGCCTCGTCGGTCGACTGGAACTTGTGCGACGGCAGGAGCCTGGCGTTGATCTCCCGGGCCAGATCGACGTCGCCCTTGCCAAACGCCGCAATCATCTCGCCCACCTGCTCGCCGGCCCAGTGGGCCTCCACCGAAATGGTGCCTACCGCACCCACCGACAGCAGTGGGAGGGTGTCGCCGTCGTTGCCGCTGTACAGCTCGAATCCAGCTGGCGCGTGGGCCACCAGATCGGCACTCGCAGCCGGATTGCCGGCAGCGTCCTTGACCCCGATGATGACCCGGTCCCGGGCCAGGCGGAGAATTACATCCTGGGCCACCTTGCGTCCGGTCCGGACCGGAATGTCGTAGAGGATGACCGGGAGGCCGCCGGCCGCCTCGGCCATGGTCCGGACGTGGGCCTCGATGCCGGCCTGAGAGGGTCGGTTGTAGTAGGGGGTGACGGCCAGAATGCCGGCGGCTCCGGCCTGCTTGGCCGCCTTGGCCAGCTCGCTCGAGTGGGCCGTATCCGCCGTCCCGGCCCCGGCGATCACCGGCACGCGGACCGAGGCCGCGACCTCTCGCCAGAGCTCGATCTTCTCCTCGTCCGTCAGCGTGGGCGACTCGCCGGTGGTGCCGGCCAAGACGAGGAAATCGTTGCCGTGGTCGCACAGCCACCGGGCCAGCCGGCGGGCCCCATCGACGTCCAAGCGGCCGTCGTCGTCGAAAGGTGTGACCATGGCGCAGCCCACCGCGCCGAACCTACCGATCGCTGGCATGCCAGAAGACTACCTGGCTGGCTGTGCGACCTCGGACTTCTCGTGGTCGGTCGACCGAATCAGTCGAGCTGCAGGGCCTCGAACTCCTCCCCCGTGTCGGGGAGATTCTCGAATTCGATGACCCCGAGCTCCGTGAACCGCTCACGCAGCCAGGTGTCGCCGTTATCGAGCAGGCCGAGTTTCTTGCAGTTGGGGACGATCTTGGTGAAGAGCATGCGCTGGAACAGTTGACGCTCAGGAGAGCGACGGACCACCTCGACCGCCTCTTTGACCGGGACGCCCAGTCGTTCCCACATTTCCTGCTGCAAAAAACGATCGCGCATGCGGACGGCGGCCTCGAACGCGAACTCCTTGCGCTCCATCAGCTCGGCCCGGGTCAGTCCGCGGTACATCTCCTGGAGGGAGAGCACGCCGAAGGCCACGTGGCGGGCTTCGTCCGACATGACATAGCGCAGCAGTTGCTTGAGCAGAGGCTCGGTGGTGGTGTCGTGGATGAACCCGAAGGCGGCGAGGGCCAAACCCTCGACCATGATCTGCATGCCGAGATAGGTCATGTCCCACCGGTTGTCGGCGATGATGTCGTCCAGCAGCATCTCTAGATGGGCGTTGACGGGATAGTGCCCCGACAGCTTCTCGTTGAGGTAGCGACCGAAGACCTCGACGTGGCGGGCTTCGTCCATGACCTGGGTGGCGGCGTAGTACTTGGCGTCGATCCACGGCACGGTCTCGACTATCCGCGCCGTACAGAGCAGGGCCCCCTGCTCGCCGTGGAGGAACTGCGAAAGCGTCCAGTTCTGGGCCTCGCACCCGAGATCGAGCCACTGCTCGTCCGTCCAACGCTCGAAAGGGGTTCCGGTCACGTCGATGTCGAGCCCGTTGGCGCCCATGAGAGCGCGGTTGGCCTCCACCACGGCGCGCTGGTCCACCTCGACGTCCCACGGCAAGTCGGTGCGCCCGTTCCATTGCGAGGACTTGGCTTTCTCGTACAGCCGGTCCAGGCGCTGGCGGGTGCCCTTGTCGTAGTTCCAGGTGAAAAGGGCGTCGTATCGCGATTCCACCCGGTGGTCGACCGAATCGCCGTCGGTGTTGGCGACCGACAGGATGGCCTCCAGGTCGTTTACGTCAGCCCTTCCGATCAGCTGCTCGTTGGTCGAGGTCACCTCAACACCCCCTTGGGCGTGTGCCAGCTATGTACTATCACCGTTATCCTAACAAGGGGAGCCCGCCGGTCAAGGGGTCAGATCCCGAGCAGTCGCTCGAGCCCGACGGTTACCCCGGGCCGTGACACCACTTCTCTGGCCGCCAGCAGCACTCCCGGCATGAACGACTGGCGGTCGTAGGAGTCGTGGCGGATCGTCAGGCTCTGGCCGGCACCACCGAGGAGGACCTCCTGATGGGCGACCAGGCCCCGTAGGCGGACCGAGTGAATATGGATCCCCGCCGCCGCGGTGCCGCCGCGAGCGCCGGGCAGAACCTCGACCTTGGTGGGATCGGTCCCCCAATCAGCGGATGCCGCGGCCATGCGAGCGGCGGTCAGCAGCGCGGTTCCCGACGGGGCGTCGACCTTGGCGTCGTGGTGCAGCTCGATGATCTCGGCTGTTTCGAACCACGGGGCGGCCAGCTCGGCGAAGCGCATCATGAGCACGGCGCCGATCGCGAAGTTCGGAGCCACGAAGCAGCCGAGGGCTCCGCCCTCCGGAAATGCCGACCGCAGACCGGCGAGCCCAACATCGTCGATACCGGTCGTGCCGATGACCGAGCTGATGTGGTGGTTCGCGCACCACAGGGCGTTGGTCACCGCGGCGCCGGGCACGGTGAAGTCCACCGCCACATCCACTGCGGCCTCGGCCAGCGCCTCGAGGTCAGCCGTGATTCCTACCACCGGCGCGTCACCACCCGAGCCCGCGGCCATCCGGCCGACGCCGCCGGGGTCGACGGCGGCCACGAGCTCCATGTCAGAAGCGGACTGTACGGCCGCGCACACCGTGGCGCCCATGCGTCCGGCCGCCCCGATAACCGCGACTCTCAGCACCGAGCGAGAGTAGCCGGGCTAGGCGGCCCGACCTCCGTCAAACGGACCGACGCACGCCACCGTCTTGGGTCGGGACAGCCATTTGGCCGCCGCGTCGTTGACCTTGTCGAGGGTGATGGCGGAAAGCCGGGCTTCCAGCTCGTCCAGGGTAAGCACCCTGCCGTGCACCAGCTGGCTGTGGCCGATGCGACTCATGCGGGCGCCCGAGTCCTCGAGGCCGAGCGCCATCGCTCCACGGACGTGGCTTTTCGCCGCGGCCAGCTCAGCCTTGGTCACGCCATCTTCTGCCATGCGGTCGATCTCATCGCTGATCAGGTCGAGGACTTCGGAGGTATGGGCGGGCGAGGTCCCGGCGTATACCGCGAGTGCACCCCCTCCTTGGAAGCCGAGCCGGTAGGAGTACACCGCGTAGGCCAGGCCCCGCTCCTCCCGCACGGATTGGAACAGTCGGCTGGACATGCCCCCACCCAGGACGTGCTCGACGACGCCCACGGCATGGCGGTCCTCGTCGTCGCGATCGGGCCCCGGCATCCCCACCGCCACGTGGGACTGCTCGGTGGGGCGGACCAGTACGGCCCGCTCGACCGGCGAGGCGTCGGGTGAACGGCGGGCCGGGGGGCGGCCCCCGTTCTGGTCGCCAAGCCGGGCCGCCAGGGCGGCCACCAGGGCGGCGTGGTCGACCTGGCCGGCCGCCGCCACCACGATGTTGGCCGGCCGGTAATGGACGGCGTGGAACCCTGCGAGCTCCGCCGCGCTAATGCTCGACACCGTCTGATGATCGCCGAGCACCTCCCGGCCGAGGGGGTGGTCCGGAAACAGCGCCTTGGCCAGGACATCGTGCACCAGGTCCGCCGGCTCGTCCCCGTGCATCAGGATCTCTTCCAGGATGACCTGGCGTTCTGATTCAACCTCGTCGGGACGAAACGCTGGGCACCAGATGATGTCCGACATGAGGTCGACCCCCATGTCCAGGTCGTCGGACAGCAGGCGCACGTAGAACGTGGTGTATTCCTTGGTCGTGAACGCGTTCATGTCGCCACCTACGGCGTCGACCGATTCGGCGATACTGCGGGCGCTTCTCGTCTCGGTCCCCTTGAACAGCAGGTGCTCGAGAAAGTGGGAAGCGCCGGACTGGACCGGAGTCTCGTCAACCGAACCGGTGCCCACCCAGAAGCCGAGGCTCACCGAGCGCACGCCTGGCATGCGCTCGGTCACCACGGTCAGCCCTCCATCGAGGGACGTCGCCTGGATGCTCACGGGCGAGCGCGACTCAGGGTCGCCTGCGCCGGGGGTTGCGGCGAGGCCCCCTGTCGCCGCTGGGATCACCGCGATCTCCTCCCCCGGTGTGGGTTGGGCCAAGGTCGCCGAAGGTCGCCGCCGCCTCCTCCTCCCAGGTGTCCTCGAACGAGACCTGGCCGGCCCCGACCGCCTCAGACACCGGCGCGGATGCCGGCTCCGCCGATCCCCGCCCGTTGGCGACGGCCTCAGGGGCGGCCCCGTCGGGTCCGGCGAGCGACAGGGAAACCTTGCCCTGCGGATCGATGTCGTCGACGCGCACCTCAACCTCGTCACCCAGGTCGACCACGTCCTCGACCTTGTCGACCCGCTTGCCCCGGCCGAGCTTCGAGATGTGGACCAGCCCGTCGCGGCCGGGAAGGATGTTGACGAAGGCGCCGAACTTCGTGATGTTGACGACCTTGCCGCGGTAGACCGCTCCGACCTCGGCCTTCGGCGGGTCCAGGATCATCTCTATTCGACGCTGGGCCTCGGCCACCGCCCCGCTGTCCTTGGCCCCGATAGTGACGGTGCCGACCATCCCGTCGTCGTCCACCGCGATGTCGGTGCCCGTCTCCTGCTGCAGGGCGTTGATGATCTTGCCCTTCGGCCCGATCACCTCACCGATCTTGTCGAGGGGGATCTCGAGGCTCACGATCTTCGGCGCGGTGTCGCGGACCGTCTGCCTGGGCTCGGCGATCGCATCGGCCATCACGGCCAGGATCTGGATCCGGGCCTCATGGGCCTGGCGGAGGGCCTCGGCGAGCACGTCAGCCGGCAGGCCGTCGATCTTGGTGTCGAGCTGCAGGGCGGTCACGAAGTCCGAGGTGCCGGCCACCTTGAAGTCCATGTCGCCGAACGCGTCCTCGGCGCCCAGGATGTCGGTGAGGGTGATGTACTGGTCGTCGACCTTCACCAGCCCCATGGCGATCCCGGCCACCGAGGCCTTTACCGGCACTCCGGCGTCCATCAGCGACATGCTGGAGGCGCACACGGAGGCCATCGACGTCGACCCGTTCGAGGACAGGACCTCTGAAACCAGCCGCAGGGCGTAGGGGAACTCCTCGGCGGAGGGCACCACCGGCAGCAGGGCCCGCTCGGCCAGCAGGCCGTGGCCGATCTCGCGACGCTTCGGGCTGCCGACCCGGCCGGTCTCGCCGTTGGCGTAGGGCGGCATGTTGTAGTGATGCATGTACCGCTTCTTGTCGTCGACCCCGATGGTGTCGAGCAGCTGGTCCATACGCGGCATCCCGAGCGTGGTGATGTTGAGGACCTGGGTCTCGCCCCGCTGAAACAGACCCGATCCGTGGGCGGTGGGAACGATCCCGACCGCCGCCGACACAGGGCGGAGGTCGTCGGGGCCGCGCCCGTCGATGCGGACCCGGCTGGTAGCGATGCGCTGGCGCACCAGCTTCTTGGTGAGCGAGCGGACGGCGGCCTTGATCTCGCCAGCGCGGCCCTCGAACTCCTCGGCCAGGTCGGCGACGATGGTGCTGGTGACCTCGTCGGTCGCCGCTTCGCGCTCCGCCTTCGCCGTGATGGTCGTGACCTTTTCCACCCTCTCGGTCCCTACCTCGGCCACCCGGGCGGCCACGTCCTCGCCGTAGTCGACCTGCGGTTGATAGGCGAGCGGGGGCCGGGTTCCGGCTTCGGCCACCAGCCGGCGCTGGAGCTCGATGCTCTCGCGGATCCAGGCCTTGGACGACTCGAGGCCGTCGGCGATCACGGCCTCGGTCACCTTGGGCGCCCCTGATTCATATAGGTCCCACGCCGCCGAAGTGCCGCCGGCCTCCACCATCATGATGGCGATGTCGCCGTCATCGAGCTGGCGGCCGGCGACCACGAGCTCGAACGCCGAAGCGTCGCCGTCCTGGTAGGTCGGATGAGGAATCCACTCCCCTGCCCCGGTGTAGGCGACCCGCACCGCTCCGATAGGACCATCGAACGGGATGCCCGAGAGCATGAGCGCGGCGCTGGCGGCGTTGATCGCCACCACATCGTGAGGATTCTCCAGGTCAGCGCCCAGGACGGTGATCACGACCTGGGTTTCGTTGCGGTAGCCGTCGGCGAAGCTGGGCCGCAGGGGGCGGTCGATGAGCCGGGCGGTCAGGATCGCCGTGTCGGAGGGGCGGCCCTCCCGTCGGAAGAACGAGCCGGGGATCTTCCCGGCGGCGTACATGCGCTCCTCGACGTCGACGGTGAGAGGAAAGAAGTCGATCCCCTCTCGCACGCCCGACGAGGCGTTGGCCGTGGCCAGGACCAGGGTCTCGCCGATACGGGCGACTACCGCGCCCTGGGATTGCTGGGCGAGGAGGCCGGTCTCGAAGGTGAGAGTCTTGGCGGTCCCGCTTATGGGGGAGGAGACCGATGACGGTGTAGCGACGTTGGCGGCCATGAGGCACGCTCCTTTCGGTTGCCCGGGCGGCCCAGGCGTTCGGAGCGGCGGTTGGCCAGTTCCCAGTCGGCGACCTCCCGGCGGCTCCCGGAACCATGGGACCCGGGAGATCCTCGACTGGCAGCTGACCTGCGATCGCCGCTCAGGTGATTTGGGGGGCTGGCGGCGCAGGCCGCTTAGCCCGGGTTTAGCGGCGAAGTCCCAGCCGGGAGATGAGGTCGCGGTATCGCTCGACGTCGTTGTCCCGGACATAGTCCAGCAACCGGCGCCGGCGGCCGATCAACTTCATGAGCCCCCGCCGGGTGTGATGATCCCCCTTGTGGACTTTGAGGTGTTCGGTGAGATGGGCGATACGCTCGCTGAGGATGGCGACCTGTACTTCAGGCGAGCCGGTGTCGGTCTCGTGGACGCGGTACGTCGCGATCGTGGCGGCTTTATCTGGCATGTATGCGGTATTTCCTTAACATGGTGAGGGTGGTGCACCGGGGCGCCGGCACGTCTTGGGTGCCGGGAGCGCCAAGCCCGCTGACGGTACCCGTACCCGGGCGCGACCAACTAGGCCGACCGGCACTTCATGGTACCACCCGGGGGTCGGGGTGACGGAAGGCCAGGCCGGGGGCGGTGAGCGGTCCGGCGGCGCGGGCGGGGTTGGCAGCAGGGATCCGGGCAAATGAGCGGGGGTCCGAGGAGATGAGCGGGGCTGGAGGCGAGGGAGGTCCGGTCGAGCGGGCGAAGGCGGCGGGCCAGGCCGGGGCCACCCGGTCGTCGGAACCCGGTCCGGCCGGCGAGGGTGCGGGCCCGGCCCGAAGGGCCACCCGGTCGTCGGAACCAGCCCGGCCGGCGAGGGTGCGGGCCCGGCCCGAAGGGCCACCCGGTCGTCGGAACCCGGTCCGGCCGGCGAGGGTGCGGGCCCGGCCCGAAGGGCCACCCGGTCGTCGGAACCAGCCCTGGCCGGGGCCGCCCGGTCGTCGGAGCCCGGTCCGGCCGAAGCTGCGCCGGGCCGGATCGCGGTAAGGCCTGGTGTCGCCATCGATGCCCGCGAGCTCAGCTGGCGGTTCTCCACGTCGGGGGGGCCCGGCGGCCAGCACGTCAACACGTCGAATACGCGGGCCGAGGTCACTTTCGACATCGCCGGCTCGGCCACCCTGCCCCGGTGGGCCCGGGACCGGCTGATCGAGCGGCTGGGCCCATCTGTCACGGTCGCCGCCGGCGATCGTCGGTCGCAGACCCGCAATCGCGACCTGGCGGTCGAGCGCCTGGTCGCCCGGCTTGCCGGGGCGCTGGAAGAACGCCCCGAACGGCGGGCGACCCGGCCGACCCGGGCGTCGCAACGCCGGCGGGTTGAAAGCAAACGGCGGCGGGGTGACCTCAAGCAGCAACGGCGGCGAGGTGGGGGTGGGTCGGTCCGGGAGGACGAGTGACACCGGCGGGCGCCGGCCGGGCGGGACGGGCGGCGCGGCCGGAGCCCGGCGCGGGCGGCGGGCGCGGCCCGGCGGGCGGCGGCGCGGCCGGGCCGGAGGCCGGCGGCCGGCTAGACCGGGCTGACAGGGACCCGCAGAGCTGGCTCATTCGGAACGGGCGCCAATTTCTCGTCGACAATTCGTGTTCTCGGAGTAATTCCGACGATATACGTGCAATTCTGCACCGAGAATCCAAATTGTCGCCGAGAAATTCACCCGCAGAAAGCTGTTGCCAAACCAGGAATGAAGCAGGAATGAAGAGAGACGCAGGCCCGTGCGCCGCCGCCAGACCTCATCAGTCCTCATGGGAGTCATGGAGTGACGAGTTGCCGACGGCCGCCCCTGGCTTGCGCCGGTTCTTGGCACAGCCTGACGCCGGCGCCGGCAACAACCGCACTCGCCACCAAGGGACCGGCCTAAGGGGTCGGCAGCTTCCCCAGAACGTGTCGGGTGGTGGTGACGTCGCGCGCCATCTGGTCGATCAGGGCCCGGGTCGACTCGAACCGGGCCTGGCTCCGCAGATGGGCCACGAACTCGACCCGGGCCGGCTCGTCGTAGAGATCGTCCTCGAAGTCGAGCAGGTAGGCCTCGAGAAGAGACATCTCGGCGTCCTCGTAGAAGGTGGGCCGCCGCCCGAGCGAGAGGGCCGCCGGCCGGCGTACACCGTCGGGGCGCTGGTACCACCCGGCGTACACGCCGTCGGCGGGAAGGGCGATCGACGCCGGCACTGCGATGTTGGCGGTCGGGAACCCGAGCAGACGCCCCCGCTTGTCACCGTGATGCACGTAGCCCCGAACCTGATGGGGCCGCCCGAGCAGTGAGGCGGCCTCGCCGACCGAACCCTGGGCCAGGAGGGCGCGTATACGGGTAGAGGAGATGGGGTCCTTGTCGAGGCCGTCGCTGAACAGCCGCAGCCCGGTGACGTCGAACCCGGCCTCCGCCCCCATGTCCTGCAGCATGGCGACGCTGCCGCGCCGACCGTGGCCGAAATGGAAATCGTGGCCGACGACCACGGCCTTGGTGTCCAGGCAGCCGATTAGCACTTCTTTGACGAAGTCCTCGGCCGGCTCGACCGCCCGTTGCTCGTCGAAGTGGACCAGCAGGACGTAGTC
Source organism: uncultured Actinomycetota bacterium (assembly GCA_963783945.1). Lineage (GTDB taxonomy): Bacteria > Actinomycetota > Acidimicrobiia > Acidimicrobiales > Palsa-688 > CAWAPS01. Next base: position 187,832 of record CAWAPS010000029.1, on the reverse strand, counting down.
GACCCCCGTCTCGGCCAGCAGCTCCAGCTTCTGGTCCAGGTCGGTGAGCAGCTTGGGCGCCGACTCCGGACGCACGACGATCGCGGGGTGGCGGTCGAACGTGACGACCGCGGACGCGAGACCTTGCTCGGCCGCAGTTTGGCGCACCCGGTCTATTACCAGGCGATGGCCGGTATGAACCCCGTCGTAGGCTCCGATGGTCACGGCGCACGGACGGCCCGTCATGCATTCGCCCGGGTGGTGGAGCACTTCCATCGCGATTGAGACTAACGGCGAGTTCGGTCGCGGCGGGTCGTTTTCAGCCCGCGGCGAGAACCACGGCGGGCTTGGCCCGGCCCGCTCCATGTGGCTGATATACGGCAAGGAGATCCCCGGACGGCCCGACCACGGGCCAGGGTCCGGTGCCGGCGACGCCCAGGGTCTGGGCGTCCAGCACCTTGCCGTGGCGGATGTCGGCCGCCACCTCCTCGCCGACGGCCACAGACGCCAGCCACGGCAGGGCCGCCGCCGGCGGTATCACGGCCGCCGGACCGAGCAGGTCGAGCGGGGTGGATTCGACCGACCTCCACGGGCCGACCGCGGTCCGGCGCAGCCGGCGTACATGGGCCCCTCCGCCCAGGGCCGCTCCGAGGTCGGCGGCGAGCACCCGGACGTAGGTCCCGGCCGAGCAGTCGATGCCAACGGCGAGAACCGGGCCGGGATCGGGCCCGGGATCGGGCTGGGACTCGGACTCGGACTCGGACTCGAGGCGGCCCTGCTCGCCCTCACTGGCGGGATGGGTCGGGGGGGTCGGCGCCCCTGCCGCCACCACCTCGTCGACGTCGAAACGGGTCACGACCACGTTGCGGGCCGGGCGTTCGACCTCGATCCCGGCCCGGGCCAGCTGGTGGAGGCGCCGGCCCCCGACTTTGACGGCCGACACCATGGGCGGGACCTGGGAGATCGGACCGGTGAGGGCGACGGCCGCCCGGCGGGCCTCCTCCAGGGTGACGTGGCTCTGGTCCCAGCGACCGGTGACTTCCCCGGACGAGTCGAGCGTGCTGGTGGCCACCCCGAGGACGACCTCGGCCTCATACGACTTGGGTAGACCGCTCAAGAACTGCAGCAGCCGGGTGGCTCGGCCCAGCCCGACAACAAGCACCCCTGTGGCGTCCGGGTCGAGAGTGCCGGCGTGACCGACCCGCTTCTGGCCGAACAGCCGTCTGCAGGCTCCCACCACGTCGTGGCTGGTCATGCCGGCGGGCTTGTCGACGACGACCAGGCCGTCGATCACCTGTCCGGCCCGGTCGGCCCGCCCGGCTCCGGGTCGCGGCGCCGGTCCTCGGTCCCTGTGCCACCAGGCTCCCCGGCCGAACGTGACCCCCCGTGCTGGCCCCGCGACCCGAGCAGCCCCCGGAGGAGGTCCTCGATCTTCTGGCCCTCCGCCACCGCCGGGTCGGCGGCGAAACGGAGCTGGGGGGTGCGCTTGAGCCTCACCTGGCTGGAGATGGCGGCCTGCAGCCGGGCCCGCGACGCCGACAGCGCCGCCTCCTCGTCCTCATCCATCGAGGACAGAAACACCAGGGCGTGCCGGAGGTCGGGTTCGCATTGCACCGCGGTGATCGTCAGCAGACCGAACCGCTCGTCGGTGTCCTCCATGCGCTCGAGCTCGTCGGCCAGGATCTCCCGCAGGATCTCGTTGACCCGGGCCGAGCGGGGATAGGCCCGGGCCCCGCCGCTGTCGCCGCGGCGGTCCCCGAATCCGCGGTGCCCCCCCGACCCGACCTTGCGCCGCCCGCTCGTCAACCCCAACCGTCCTCGTCGCTCATACAGCTGCGGTAGCAGGCCGTCACTTCTATCTCCGGAAAGGACCAGACGAAGCGCTCGACCGCTTCGATCACCGATCGGGCGTGGGCAGCCGACCCCGAGACGGCTGCCACCCCCACGGTCGCCAGCTGCCACGCGTCCTGGTGGCCGACCTCGGCGACGGCCACCGAGTACCGCCGGCGAGCCCCTTCGATGATCGGGCGTAACACCGACCGCTTCTCTTTCAGCGAGTGAGCGGCCGGCAAATGCAGCTCCAGGGTGAGAGAGGCGATGTGCATCACCGGCTCCTGGTGGGTGCTCAGGTCCTGGGGATCTCCCGTTCCTCGAACGTCTCGATCAGGTCACCCTGGCGTAGGTCCTGATTGTTAGAGAGGCCTATGCCGCATTCGAAGCCCTCGTGGACCTCACGGGCGTCGTCCTTGAAGCGCTTCAGCGATGTGATGGAACCCTTCCAGATGATCACGCCGTCCCGGAGGAAGCGAACCTTGGACCCGCGGGTTATGGTGCCGTGGCGGACGTAGCAGCCGGCGATGGCGCCGACCCGCGGCACCCGGAAGATCTCTCTCACCTCGGCCTCGCCCGTCACCACTTCCTCGAACTCGGGCGTGAGCATTCCGACCATCGCGCTCTCGATGTCCTCGATGAGCTTGTAGATGATCTCGTAGGTGCGGATCTCCACGTCGTGGACGACGGCCAGTTCGCGCGCACCTCGATCCGGGCGGACGTTGAATCCGAGGATGGTGGCGTTGGATGCGGCGGCGAAGGTCACGTCGTTTTCCGTGATGCCGCCCACGGCCCGGTGGATGAACGACAGCTTCACCTCGTCCCGCTCGAGCTTGCGCAGGCTCTCGGTGACAGCTTCGAGTGATCCCTGGGTGTCGGCCTTGAGCACCAGGTTCAAGGTGGCCGTCTCGCCCCTCTGGATCTGCTCGAAGATGTCCTCGAGCTTCGCTCCCGTCCCCGTCGCCGAGGAAGTACGCCTGAGATCGGCCGCCCGGAAGCGCTGCTCTCTCTGCTCGGCGATGTCACGTGCCGTCCGTGGCTTGTCGGTCACCCGGAACTCGTCGCCGGCTGAAGGCACGCTGTCGAAGCCGAGCACCTGGACCGGTGTCGAGGGAGCAGCTTCTTTTACGTTGTCGCCGGTGTCGTCGAGCAGGGCCTTGACCCGGCCCCAGGCCGCTCCGGCCACGATGGGGTCCTGAGCTCGCAGGGTCCCCGACTGCACCAGGACGGTGGCTACCGGGCCCTTGCCAGGGTCGAGGTTGGCCTCCAGGACGATCCCTCTTGCTCGTCCCTCCGGGTTGGCCTGCAACTCCTCCAGCTCGGCGACCAGCAGAACCTGCTCGAGAAGATCGTCGATCCCGAAGGTCTGCAGGGCCGAGATCTCCACCACGATCGTTTCCCCGCCCCATGCCTCGGGCTGCAGGCCTTCGGTCGAGAGCTGTTGCATGACCCGGTTGGGGTCGGCGTTGTCGCGATCGATCTTGTTGATGGCGACGATGATCGGCACATCCGCAGCCTTGGCGTGATTGAGCGCTTCGATCGTCTGGGGCATGACCCCGTCGTCGGCGGCCACCACCAGGATGACGATGTCGGTCACCTCCGCACCGCGGGCCCTCATGGCGGTGAAGGCCTCGTGGCCCGGTGTGTCGATGAAGGTGATGAGCTGACCCTGGTAGTCGACCTGATAGGCGCCGATGTGCTGGGTGATACCGCCTGCTTCGCCGGCGACCACGTTGGTTTCGCGGATCCGGTCGAGAAGGAGGGTCTTCCCGTGGTCGACGTGACCCATGATCGTGACCACGGGCGGCCGGGTCCGCAGCAGGTCCTCGTCCTCGTCCTCGTCGTCGAAGTACTTGGCCTGGAGCTCCGCTTCCTTCTCCTCGCCGGGGTCGACCAGGCGAATGCTGGCGCCCAGCTCGGCCGCGAACAGCTCGATCATCTCGTCGGAGAGGGACTGGGTAGTGGTCACCATCTCGCCCTGTTGGAACAGGAACCGGACCACGTCAGCGCCGGACCGGTTGAGCTTCGGTCCCAGCTCCTGGGCCGTGGATCCCCGCTCGACGATGAGTTCGCCGTCAGGGACGGGCGCGTTCGACGGGGTGTAGTGGGTGATCTCCTGTGCTTCGAGCTCTTCGACGTTGCGGCGCCGACGACGGCCCGGGCGACGGCCGGGCGGCCGACCCCGGTTGCCGAAAGCACCGCCGCGCTGGCCGGCCCCGGCGGGACCGCCGGTCGAGCCCGGCTGGCCTCGAAAACCACCGGCGGGGGCGCCGGTACCGCCGCCCCGGTAGGGCCCGGCTCCGGGCGCCGATCGGGGACCGGATGTGCGGAAGTTGCCGCCGCCACCACCCTGGCGGCCGGCGCCCGGGCCGGCGGGGCGGCCGGCGCCTGGGGCGGGGCGAGCGGACGGGCCGCGTCCGGGAGGCGGGGGAATGGGCTTGCCCGACGCCGACATCGGTGGGCGTCGGACTCCGGGAGGCGGAGGTATCGGCTTGCCCGATGAGGACAGCATCGGGCCTCCGGGACGCGATTGACCGTCAGGCGCGCCGGGTCCGCCGGAACCCCCAGGGCCGGTCGAGCCGCTGGTCCCCGGACGGGGAGCGGCCGGGCCGGGGCTTGGACGGGGCCCGGAAGGCCCGCCTGGTCCAGCACCGGGACCTCCTCTCGGAGCCGGTCGCGAGCCACCACGGGCGGCGGGAGCAGACGGGGAGGCTGGCGTAGAGGGAGACGCTCCACGGCTGGCGGGGGCCTCGGGGCCAGGGGACCCAGCACCGGGCGAAGCAGGCATCGGCGTACCCGGGGGGTTCTGACCGGGTCCGTCCGGAACCGATCGGGCCGGAGCCTGGGGGGCCGGCGCAGCAGGGGAAGCGGTCGAGGCAGCACGCGGGGTGATCGTGGCGTCTGAAGGCGCGCCGGTGGTCCCCGAAACCGGGTGAGCACGTTGCGGTTGGGGTCCGCCGTCGAGCGGGCTGCGCCCGGGGGATCTGGGCGCCGGGGGCTCGGACCTCGGCTGCCGGGCGCCGGGCGGGGGGGTGGCGGGTCGCAGCCCGGCCGACTGGGAGGATGGCGCTTGAGGAGCCGACGTCCCGGGTGCCGACGTCCCGGATGCCGGCCGTGGAGGTGATGCCGGACCTGGCTGGGGCGCAGGGGCCCGGGCCGCGGGCGGGTGGGCCGCGGGGCTGGTCGAGGTTCCATCCGCCGTCGGGCGGGTCCCGGCCGGCCGGACTGCTGGTGGGGGCGCGGGAGAAAGGTCAGACGGGGCCGACCGGGCCGGGGTGGGCGGCGCCGCCACCGCGGCTTCGGCCGGGGGAGACACCACGGCCGCGGGTGAAGGGGAACCGGACGGCGCCGGGGCCGCAGCGGCCGTGGCCGGAACCGAAGCGGCCGCAGGTGAACGGGAACCTGCCGCTGTCGGGGCTGAAGTGGCTGTCGCCGGGGCTGAACCGGCAGCCGCCGGAGCGGAACGGATTAGGGCGGGGGCCGAACCCGCCGCCGCCGGAGCCGAAGCGGCCGCCGCCGCCGCGGAACCGATCGACGCCGGAGCCGAACCCGCTGTCGCAGGGGCCGGGCTGGTTGACGCGGCCGCGTCCGCCTGGGCGTCCGCTTTGGGGACGTCGGGCTGGACCGGCCGGCGCAGCCCTTCCTGATCCGCCCTACGACGGACGCGGTCAGCCTGCTGCTCCTCGATGCTCGAAGAGTGGCTCTTGACCCCGATCCCGAGCTGGAGGCAGAGGTCCAGGGCTTCTTTGTTGGTGAGGCCGAGCTCGCGTCCTAGCTCGTAAACCCGGATCTTCTTATTGGCCAAGTTACTGCGTCAGTCCCTTCTGGTAGTCCTCGATGCCCGTAGTGCTGACAGCCTCCATGTTCGCACGTTCCGGCGGTCTCGCTCGCAGCGAGCCCGCCGCCTCCGCGGCCACCGCCCCCCGGAAGGCTCTGGAGAAGGCGTTTCGCTTAACTGCTGACTCCATGCAGCCCGCCAGCGGGAACCCGGTTGCCGGGTCCCGGCACAGCCATGCGCCGCGACCTGGAGCGTTCCGGCTGACGATGAGCGACCCGTCGTGGGTTCGGGCCACCCGAACAAGAGTACCGGCGTTCTGCGCGGACCGGCAGCCCACGCAGGTCCGGATGGGGCCTGGGCTCGGAGTGTGGTCGGCTACGGGGATCCCTCCCCGCTCCCGCCGCTTGCATCCGCGGCGGCGGGTTGGTTGGTTGTGGGTCCGCCGGTGGCATTCCCTCCGTTGAGAGGCGCCGTATCCCCGGCGGACTCGGCATTGGCGGCCGGGCCCGAGGGGCCCGAATCGCCGGTCTCCTCGGTGGCTGGCTCGATGGGAGCGTCGTCAGCGGATTGTGACCACTCCTCGGCCGAGACGGCGTCTCCTCCCTCGGCCGGTTGCCAAACCATCTCCCCGGCTTCGGTTTCGACCCATTCGCCCTCGGCCCACTCCTGCTCGGCGTAGGCCTCCTCCTCGGCGATCTGGGTCTCGCTCTTGATATCTATCCGCCAGCCGGTGAGCCGGGCGGCCAAGCGGGCGTTCTGACCCTCCTTGCCGATGGCCAGGGAGAGCTGGAAGTCATGGACGACGACCGTCGCCGTGCCGGTCGCCTCGTCGAGGTGCACCTCTTTGACCTTGGCGGGCTGGAGGGCCCGCATGACGAACTCGCGAGCGTCGTCGGAGAAGGGGACGATGTCGACCTTCTCACCCCGCAGCTCGTTGGTGACCATGCGTACCCGGGCGCCCCGGGCTCCCACGCACGCTCCGACCGGGTCGACGTTGGAGTCGTTCGACCACACTGCGATCTTGGTGCGGTGGCCCGGCTCGCGTGCCGCCGCCTTGATCTCGACCACCCCGCTGAATATCTCGGGGACCTCGAGCTCGAAAAGCCTCTTGATCAGGCCGGGGTGGGTGCGGCTCACGACGATCTGTGGACCCTTGGTCGTCTTGCGCACCTCGACGATGTAGGCCTTGAGCCGGGCGCCGTGCTCGTAGCGCTCGTAGGGCACCTGCTCGGCCTGGGGCAGGAGGGCCTCCACCTTGCCCAGGTCGAGAAGGGTGTAGCGGTTGTCGCTCTGCTGGATTATGCCGGTAACGATGTCGCCTTCCCGGCCCGCGTACTCCTCGTATTTGAGGTCGCGCTCGGCCTCGCGAATGCGTTGGGTCATCACCTGCTTGGCGGTCTGAGCCGCGATACGCCCGAAATCCTTCGGGGTGTCGTCCCACTCGCGCACCACGTTGCCGTCCTCGTCCAGCTCCTGGCCGTACACCTTGATCTCCCCGGTGTCCGGTTCGATCGTGACGACCGCCTCCTCCGCCGCGTTGGGGAGCCGCTTGTAGGCGGCTACGAGCGCGTTGGCCAAGGCGTCGAGCAGGGTGTCGACGCTTATGCCCTTGTCCTTGGCGATCTGCTGGAGAGCGTCGAGGAAGTCGATGCTGACTTCTTTCATGAGCCGGGGTCTTTCGCGTCGAGAGCAGCGGTCGCGGTGGCAGCTCGCGCCGGGCGTTTGCCCGGGCGCTTGCCAGCCGCAGGTGATGTCGAGCCCCACACGAGAACGGTGCGGGCCCGGTCGATCTGATCGTGTCGCAGCTCGATTACCTCCCCGCCGGGGGGGTCAGTCGGCTGCAATCGAATGGTCACCTCGTCTGCGGCGATCAGAGTGCCGCGATGACGGCGGGCCCCTGATACGGGCGCGCCGGTCTTCACTGTGATCTCTGCCCCCAGGTAGCGGCGGAACTGGTCCGGGGTGCGCAGGCTTCGTTCGAGACCGGGGCTGGAAACCTCGAGCTGATAGCGCCCGAAGGGCACGAGCGACGGGTTCTGGTCGAGCAAGGGCGAGATGACGCTGCTCGCCTGGGTCAGCGCATCGAGGTCGATGCCTCCGGGCCGGTCCACGAGGATGCGCACCACGTCGCGCGTGATCTCCACATCCCACAGCTCCAGGCCCCGGGAGGCCAATGCGGGCCCGGCCACCTCACGTACACTTTCGACCGATCCCATCACCACCTCCTCCTCCTACTCTGACCGGTTCATCGAGGGCAAACAAAAGCGTGGGCACCCTGCTCAACGCAGGTGCGGCCCACGCCAGCAACCGCCCCTAAGGGCGGTTACGCCCAGTATAGCGACCCCCCCGGAATCGCCGGCTGGTCAGCGGAGCGAATCAGGGGGTAAATATACGTTAAAGGAGGCGGGCCGTTCAGAAGCCAGTCGTGCTCGCCGGTGCCGGCGTGGTGACGAGCAGGGCGTCGGCTCGATCCAGGCCGCCAGCCGTCACCTCCTCGACAAGCCGCGCCGCGGCAAGCTGAGACGCTCGGAACCCACCCAGATACAACGATCCGAGAGCGGACAGGCCGAGCCTCAGGTCAGCGTTCTCCCCCGAGCGGGCCGCCCGGCACGACGCGCCTTCGGGACCGCACTCGAGCACCCACCGACCGGGCGCGGCGTCCGCCGTACCCTCGTCCACTTCCGGAGGAACCACCTCGAAGACGAGTCGCCCCGAGCTGCGGTAGCCCCTGGCTCCGAACGCGGCCGGCACATCGAGAACCCGCACATAGAGCTCGTCATCGATGCTCACCGTTCGGAGCTGTCGGGAGTCGCGGAGGCGCCACCGGAGCGGTTCGTCCACCGGGCGCCGTTTGAAGGTCACCTCGCCAACCAGATCGATGTCCAGCACGAAGCGCCACAGCGCGGCTTCGTCATCCGGGGTCAAGCCGCGCAGCTCCTCGACGACCACCCGGGCCCGCTCCGCCCGGCCGATATCGGCGTGATGGGCGCGGTAGCGGACGTAACCCTGTTCGGCGAGACGCGAAGAAAGAGCCCAGTCCGGCGCCCCTATCGCGCGCTCTGTCGGTGAGGATGCTGTCCCACCGTTGGGAGTCCCGGTTGACCTCCCCCGCCCGGCTCCGCCTCGACCGGTCGAACAGATCGGGGAGAACCTTGACCGCCTCGTCCCGCTCCGCCAGATGCACATCCGTGTCCGGAGGGGGCGCGATAAAAGCCGCGGCCCGGGAATCGATGCGCAGCTCGGTCATGTCCGTAGCATGCCCGAAGCCGAAGCGTCCATAGATACTCGACTCCGAGGCGTCGAGACAGGCGATGGCCTCACCCCGGGTCCGGGCATCCTCGAGCATGGCCGCCATCATCTGACGCAGCAGGCCGCGGCGACGATGGGTGGGATGCACCCCCACCGCGGTAACCCCGGCCATGGGGATCACCGGGCAGGCCCGGCCGGGAGAAGCCGGCACAGTCACGTCCAGGCTGTGAATGGCGGCGTTGCCCACGACTCGTCCCCGGTCCTCGACGATCCAGGCTCGCGCCGCCTCTATCCGGGACGACCACTGATCGATCTCGCCGGTGTTGTCCGGGTCACCCGTGACTGGCACCAGGAACGGCACCATCGCGGAGCGAACGAACGCTCCTTCCTCCCCGGCGGCCAACCGCCGCACGATCGCGCTCATGGGGAGCAGTCTCGCGACAGGTGGCACGGACCGCACGCCTTTTTTCCCTGGCTGTCGGCGCGAGCCGGCGAGCCGGCCGAGCGTCAGAGTGAACCGAGCCGCCGGTCGATGAGCTCTATGCGCTGCTCGCTGTGGTTGGCGTCGGCGCCCTTGGCCTCGAGCAGGGCCGCCCGGTCGGCCTCCGCCTCCGCGGCAGCCGACGAGTCGGCGGCGGCCAGGCGGGCTGCCACCCCTTCCTTCACCATCTTCTCGGCCTCATCGACCAGGGCGGCCACCATTTCGTCCTCGGGTACCACCCGCACGATCTGGCCCTGGATGAACAGATGGCCCCGATGGCGTCCGGCTGCGATCCCCAGATCGGCGGAGCGGGCCTCGCCGGGGCCGTTGACCACGCACCCCATGACCGCGACCTGAAGGGGGATCTCCTTTTTCTCCAGTGCCGCCATCGCTTCCTGGGCCACCTTGTACACGTCGATCTCCGCCCGCCCGCAAGCGGGGCAGGCGATCAGGTCGACAGATGTGCGCTCTCGGAGCCCGAGAGACTCGAGGAGCACCCGGCCGGCTTTGGCCTCTTCAACCGGGTCGGCGGTCAGCGAGTACCTGATGGTGTCGCCGATTCCCTCCGAGAGCAGGGTGGCGATCCCGGCGGTGCCCTTGATCGTCCCCGCCGGGGGTGGCCCGGCCTCGGTCACCCCGAGGTGTAGAGGGTGATCGGTGACCTCCGACAGCTGGCGGTAGGCCTCGATCATCAGAGGCACGTTGGACGCCTTGACCGAGATCTTGACGTCGTCGAAGCCCTCCTCGGCGAACAGTCCGAGCTCGATCTGAGCCGATTCGACCAGGGCCTCGGGGGTGGCTCCCCCGTACTTCTTGTACAGCCTGGGATCGAGCGATCCGGCGTTGACTCCGATACGTACCGGAACCTGGCGGTCCTTGCATTCGCGGGCCACGAGCTTGATCTCCTCGGTCTTTCGGAGGTTCCCCGGGTTGAGCCGCAGGCAGTCGACGCCGGCCTCCAGCGCGGCGAGGGCCATCTCGACGTGGAAGTGGATGTCGGCCACGATGGGCACCGGGCTGCGATCCACGATGCGAGCCAGGCCCTCGGCCGCCTCTCTCTCGTTGCACGTGCAGCGCACGATGTCGGCTCCCGCGCCCTTGAGATCGTAGATCTGGGCCAGTGTCCCCTCGACGTCCGCCGTCTTGGTGATCGTCATCGACTGGACAGTGATCGGGGCGCCGCCGCCCACTGGGACCGGGCCGACCATGACCTGGCGGGTCAGCCGGCGGGAAAATCGGGACTCAGCCATCGCAGTCGAGACTACCGGCGTCAGGCCACGAGATCGCGCAGGTCGAGGAACAGGGCGCTGGCCCCGAGGAACAGGATCACAATCAGGCCGGCGTAAAGCACGGGCAGCAGCTTCGCCATGTCCACCCGGTAGGGACGGCGCCAGCTGCGGACCCCCTCGTAGAGGGCCACCACGACCCGGCCACCGTCGAGGGGAAAGATCGGGAGCAGGTTGAAAATCCCGATGAATATGTTGATCAGAGCCAGGATCCAGAGCACGCTCGGCAGGCCACTCTGGCCGGCCTGGTGAAGGATTCGCACGACCCCGACCGGTGATACCAGTCGGGGTGCCGTTGGATTGTCGGCGGCCTTCTTGTTGGCGAGCATGTGGAACAGCGAGTGGGCCCCGGCGACGCTGAAGCGGTTGGCCAGGGTTCGAAGGGCGCTGGCGCCCGCCTGGACGAACGACCCTCCGGCGTGGCTGAGCGACGCCCCGAGACCGGAGTGGATCACCCCGCTCACGCCGATGCCGATGAAGCCGACCGAGCCGGTGGGCGCGGCGTTGTCGCCGCCCTCCACGTGAACCTTGTTGGCGTCGACGGGGACCGGGAAGAGGTGCAGAAGCTGTCCCCGCCGGTCCACCACGACGTCCAGCCGACGACCGGCCTGGTCCTGTATGTAGCGGCCCATGTCGTCCCACGAGGCGAAATGCCGGCCGTTGATGGTCTCTATCCGGTCACCGATATGAAACCCGGCGGCCTCCGCCGGGCTGGTCCCGGTCGAGAAAGCCAGGATCTGGGCGATGGGGTTGGAGGCCGGGACGTTCGACAGGTAGTAGCCCTCGTCGCCGGTCCAGAAGAACATGGAGAACAGCACCAGCAAAGCGATGATGAAATGAGCGGAGGACCCGGCCACGTCGATCAGCAAGCGGCGCCACAGCGGGGCGCTCCGGTAGGTCCGGGCCTCGTCGGCGGGGTCGACCTCTTCGAGGTTGTTCATCCCGACGATCCGGCAATAGCCGCCGAGGGGAATGCCTTTGACCCCGTACTCGGTTTCGCCCCGCCTGATGGACCACAAGCGAGGACCGAATCCCACGAAGAACTCGGTGACCTTCACGTTGCCGGTGCGCGCCGCCAGATAGTGGCCGAACTCGTGGGCCACGATGCAGCCTATGAGGGCGACCACCAGCAGGACCGTCTCGCCGTAACCCGCGGCGAAGCCGAGAATGATCACCCCGGCCACCACCGCGAGCAACCGGAGCAGGTCCCGCCGCTGGGTGGACCTGCTCTTGGGCGGCCCCTCCTCCTCCCATTGCTTGCGGGTGGCCAACCCCAGTGGGTCGGCTTCGACGGTGTCGCGCCAGCCGGGTCGATTGCCGTCGGCCGGGTCGACCTTCGGGCCGGCCTGGGTCACCTCAGGGCGCGGGACCGCCTGTCGACGCTGACGCGGGCGAGCTCCCGTCCGGCGCGGTCGGCTTCCAGCACGTCCTCCACCGTACCGGGCGTGCCCGCGCTGCACTCGTCAAGCGCGTCGCTGATCACCGTTGGGATGTCCACCCAGCGGACCCGGCCCTCGAGGAAGGCGGCGACGGCCACCTCGTTGGCCCCGTTGAGCCACGCCGGCGCCACTCCGCCCTCCCGGCCCGCCCGATAAGCGAGGTCCAGGCACGGGAAAGACCGCCGGTCCGGCTCCTCGAACTCGAGGGGACCCACCGTGGCCCAATCGATCGAACCGAAAGGCACGCCGAGGCGGTCCGGGTAGGCCAGGGCGTAGCCGATGGGCAGCCGCATGTCAGGCAGGGACAGCTGGGCCAGGGTGGCGCCGTCGTGGGTCTCGATCATCGAGTGGATGATTGATTGGGGGTGAACGACCACATCTATGGCATCGAAACCCACCCCGAACAGCTCGTTCGCCTCGATGACCTCCAGGCCCTTGTTCATGAGTGTCGACGAGTCAACCGTGATCTTGGGACCCATCTTCCACGTCGGATGGGCCAGCGCGGCCTCGACTGTCACCTCCGCCAGCTCTTGTTGAACCCGACCCCGGAAAGGTCCCCCGCTCGCGGTCAGCACGATCCTCCGTATGGGCATCGAGGGGGGATGCGGCAGGGCGGCCATCCCTTTTTCCCCGAGGACGGCTCGAAGGCACTGGTGGATGGCGCAGTGCTCGGAGTCGACGGGGATGATCTCGGCCCCGGGGGTGGCTCGAGCCTTCTGCACGACCGGGCCGCCGGCGATCAGGGACTCCTTGTTGGCGAGCGCCAGCCGCCGACCGGCGTTGAGGGCGGCCAGGGTCACGGGCAGGCCGGCGAACCCGACGACACCGTTCACGACCACGTCGGCGTCGGTGGCTATCTCAGCCAGGGCGTCGGCCCCGACCAGGAGTTCGGTACCGGACGGTAGGCGGTGGCGCAGTTCGCCTGCCCGCTCCGGGTCGGCCAGGGCCACCCGGTTGGGACGGAGAAGCTCGGCCTGGGCCGCCAGGCGGTCTACCGACGACGCGGCCCCGATGGCGACGACCCGGTAGCGCCCGGGTTCGGCGCCGATGACGTCGACGGCCTGGGTCCCGATGGACCCCGTGGACCCCACAAGGCTGACAGTTTTCAACGGAAATGATCTCGGCGAATCAGTGAACCAGGTCGAACCAGACGGCCACGTAATAGGCCGCCGGCAAGGCGAGGAGGATGGCATCGAATCGGTCGAGCAGGCCCCCGTGGCCGGGCAGGACATCTCCCGAGTCCTTGACCCCGAGGTCCCGCTTCATCATCGATTCGAACAGGTCACCGGCCGGCGCAATCAGGCCGATTACCAGACCGAGGACGAGCCCGTGGACCGTGCTGTGACCCCATGGGCTGAGCTCTTTGCCCACGATGGCGCCGACCACGAGGGCGCCGACCAGGCCACCGACGAACCCTTCGATGGTCTTGTTGGGACTGATCCTCGGGGCGATGGGCCGGCTCCCGATCCATCGCCCGACAAGGAACGCCAGCACGTCGGTGGCCACGGCCACCAGCACCGCGCCGAGGAACAGACCCTTTCCATCATGGGCCCGGAGCATGACGGCGGCAAACGAGCCGAGTACGGCGACCCATACGTACACCATGGTGGTCACGGCCACGTTGGCCAGCGGCCGGGCCTCGACGATCCCGAGCACGTACCACATCATGCTCCCGCCAAAGAGGAGCACCACGGCCAGCGGGATGGCCTCGAGACCCCTCCAATAGCATCCGAGCACTATCCCTAAGGCGCCGACCAGGCCGAGCAGGGTGGCCGGGCGGAAGCCGGCCCTCTGCAGCATTCCGTAGGCTTCGGCGGCGGCCGCCACCACAACAACGGCGGTCAGGGCTACCAGCGCTTTCGCCCCGATTGCGTAAGCGATGATCAGGAGGACGATGAGGCCGCCGCCGACCACGACCCGGCTGCTCAGGTCGCTCCCCCCGCCGGGCGGCGGGACCCGGCGCCCGGGGGCCTGGCGGCTGCGGGGGCGCGGCTCGACCCTTCCGGAGCTGACCCGGCGGGTGCCGACGGAAGCGGCTCCGGCCCCGGATGCTTCGGCCGCCATCGGCGCAACCGGCTCGCGGGATGGAGCCATCTCGTCGAAGTCGTAGTCGTCTTCCATTTCGTCCTCGGCCGCCGGACCGGGGCGGGGCGCGACCCGCTCGAAGTCCTCGTCGAAGGAGTACAGGTCGGAGTGCTCGGTGCGGGTCTGATCGAGGGCACCCACCGGTTCCTCATCGCCGGCCAGGTCGCCCATCTCGTCGGCTTCGTCCCAGTCATCCTCGCCGTCCCGCCACCGGATGCCACGAGAACCGAGGGCTCGCCAGGCGTCGAGGTCCTCCTCGCCCTGGTCGTCCTCGAGCTCGGGGTCGTGGAGGATGCGGGGAACCTCTCCCGTCGGGGGGTCGGTCCAGTGCGGCAGCTCCGGGGTACTTCCGGTCACGGTTATCCCCTCCTGGGGTGGGCTCTCGGGAGCGGCTTCGTAGGCCGCCGGACCCTCGTACTCGGGCTGGCCCCAAGAGGCGGCGCCGGGACTCGGGCCGCCGGCGCCGGCCTGCGCCTCGGGCTCGGGTAGGTGGGTCGCTTCGGGGACCCCGAACTCAACCGTGCGCGCCCCGAGCTCAGGATCCACTGGCGCATCGTCATCGTCGGCGCCGGCCTGCCACGACCCGTACGGGTAGTCCCCGGAACCCTCGTCCGGTGATCGCGACCCGGCCAGGGGAGGCAGGGTGACGGCTTCCGAAGGGTCGACCGACTCCGGAAGGGGAAAGCGGTGCGCGGGTCGCGGTCCCGCCGGAGCCGGGGGAACGTCCCCGAACCTCAGCTGGTCGTCCGGTCGACGGCCTGCCGCCTCGCCGGCCTCGAGAGCTGCCTGAGCCTCGTCCGCGCCGATGATCCTGACGCCCTCGGCCGTCCTGCGACGGGGTCCCTGACCCCCTTTCTCACTGCCCTCGCTCACGGCATCCCTCCTCAGATTGCGGGTCAGACGACCAGAAGCTCTTCCTCTTTGTGCTGCAGCACCCGGTCGATGTCTGCAACGAATTCGTGGGTCAGGCGCTCCAGGTCCTTCTCGGCCCGGTCGAGCTCGTCACTGGAGATATCGCCGTCCTTCTCCAGGCCCTCGAGGTCCTTGCGGGCCGAACGGCGGAGGTTCCTGACCGAGACGCGGCCCTCTTCCGCCTTGTTGTGAGCCACCTTGACCAGCGCTTTTCGTCGCTCTTCGGTCAGAGGGGGAATGCTGAGGCGGATCACTGTCCCGTCGTTGCTGGGGTTGATGCTCAGGTCGGAGTTCAGAATGGCCTTCTCTATCGCCTTGAGCGCGCCCTTGTCGTAGGGGGTGATGACCATGAGCTTGGCCTCCGGCACCTGTATGCCGGCCACCTGCTGCAAGGGGACATCCGACCCGTAGTAGTCGACCTTGAGTTTCTCCACCAGGGCGGGGGCGGCCCGTCCGGTACGGATGGCGGCGAACTCGCCGCGGGTGTGCTCGAGGGCTTTGGCCATCTTGGCCCGGCAATCGTCCATCACAGCGTCGACGTAGCTCTCCTCCATCAGGTCTGGCCCTCCTCCATCAGTGGATTAGCGTACCGATCCGGTCCCCCTGAAGTGTGCGACGCAGGTTCCCGGGCTCCATGATCGAGAACACCCGGATCGGCAGCGAGTTCTCCTTGCAGAGGGTGATCGCGGTCAGATCCATGGCTCTCAGCCCCCTCGCGATCACCTCGTCGAAGGTCACGTCCTCCAGGCGGCGGGCGTCGGGGTTGGTCCTCGGATCGGAGTCGTACACTCCGTCGGCCCCGCCGTGCGTGCCCTTGAACAGCACGTCGGCCTCGATCTCGACGGCCCGCAGGGCGCCGGCCGTGTCAGTGGTGAAGAAGGGGTTGCCGGTACCGGCGGCGAAGATCACCACCCTCCCCTTCTCGAGGTGGCGGATGGCCCGAAGCCGGATGTAGGGCTCGGCGATCTGCGACATCCCGATGGCCGTCTGGACCCGGGTCGGCTGGCCCTGGCGCTCCAGTGCGTCCTGCAGGGCGAGCGCGTTGATCACCGTGGCCAGCATTCCCATGTAGTCGGCGCTGGCCCGGTCCATGCCGGTCGCCGACCCGGTGGCGCCCCGCCATATGTTGCCTCCGCCCACCACGACGGCCAGCTCGGTGCCGAGATCGGACCCGACCTCGGCCACCTCCTTGGCGATGCGCTCGACCACGCTACCGTCGATGGTCTCGTCGGCGGCATCGCTGGCGAACGCCTCTCCGGACAGCTTGAGCACTACCCGCTTCCACGGTGGCGGTTGGGTCACGACCTCACCACCCTAGTTCGAGCCCGGCGGGGGCCGGGCGGCCCGCTCGCCGGTGGCCCCTCAGGCCGCTCTGGGTGGCGGCTCCAGATAGTCGGCTGTGGGGTGGAACAGCCCGGAATTACCGGAATTATGAGCCGACGACCGCCTGGGCGAAGCGAACCACTTTCGCCGAGCCCAGAACCTGTGAGACGGTCTGTTTGTCGTCCTTGGCGTAGGGCTGCTCGAGCAGGACGCCTCCCGGTACCCGCTTGTACCACCCGTTGATTTTGCCCTCGACGATCTTGGGCAGGGCCTGCTCCGGCTTGCCCTCGTTGCGCGTCTGGGCCTCGAGGGCGGCCCGCTCGACCTCCACATCTTCGGGCGCGACCTGGTCGCGGCTCACCACGCTCGGCCGTCCGAACGCGATGTGAACGGCGATGTCGTGAGCCAGCTCAGGGGTACCCCCGTCCAGCTCGACGATGATGCCGTTGACCCCGCGGTCGTTCTGCACGTGCAGATAGGTGTCGAGCAGGTGGCCGTCCTGGGTGGAGAAACGGACCACCCGGCCGACCTCGATGTTCTCCTTGAGGGTCAGCTTGAGGTCGTCGATAGCGTCCTTGTGGCCCTCGATGGCTCCCTCTCCGCCCTCCGCCACGTCTGCCGCGATCTCGTTGACCAGGTTTACGAACTGGGGGGATTTGGCCACGAAGTCGGTCTCCGACTTGAGCTCGACGAGCGCAGCCGCGCCGGGCGCCTGGGCCACGGCCACCGCGCCCTCGATGTTGTCGCGGTCCGATCGCTCAGCCGCCTTGCCGAGGCCGCGCTCGCGCAGCCAGGCGGCGGCGGCGGCGGGATCGCCATCCGTCTCGGTGAGCGCCCGCTTGGCGTCCATCATCCCGCTCCCCGTGACGTCCCGGAGAGCCTTTACGTCCTTGGCTGAAAATTCGGCCATGGTGTGCCTTTTACTCCTCGTTGGTGTTCGGTCTACTCCGACGTGGCCTGAACGCCGGACGGGTCTGCGGCCGCGGTTTCGGGCGGCGGCTCGACGGTACCGGCATCGGCTTCCACTTCGGTTGCTGTCGGTGGTTCGGCCTCGGCTACCGGCGCGGAACCGGGCTCTGGCTCCCTTCTTGTCCCCTGCTGCCGGGCGGCGCGTAGCCGGGCTTCCCGCTCGGCCTGGGCCTGGGCGGCCTGGCGACGGGCTTCGCGCTGCTGCTCGTCGCGCCGGGCCTCCTCCTCCGGCGAGAGGACCGGGGGCCCCTCGACGGCAGCCGCAGGTGCCCCTGACCGGGCCGCCCGGCGGGACGCGATGAACCGACCTTCCTCGACCGCGTCGGCGATGACCCGGCACATCAGGGTGCCGGCCCGGATGGCGTCGTCGTTGCCGGGAATCACGTAGGTGATGACGTCGGGGTCACAGTTGGTGTCCACAACGGCAACGATCGGCAGTCCGAGCTTGTTGGCCTCGGTGACGGCGATGTGCTCCTTCTTGGTGTCGATTACGAAGACGGCTTCGGGAAGTCTGGACATGTGACGGATCCCGCCCAGGTTGCGGTGGAGCTTCTCCAGCTCCCGGCTGAGGATCAGCGCCTCCTTCTTGGGCATGGCCTCGAAGTCGCCGGCTTGACGCATGCGGTCGTACTCCAGCATCTTCTTGACCCGGCCGGCGATCGTGGTGAAGTTGGTGAGCATCCCGCCCAGCCACCGCTCGTTGACATAGGGCATTCCGCACTGGGAGGCATAGCGGGCTATGGGATCCTGGGTCTGCTTCTTGGTGCCGACAAACAGGATCGTGCCGTTGTCGGCGACCAGGTCGCGCACGAACGAGTACGCCGAGTCGATCCGCTCGAGCGTCTGGTTCAAGTCGATGATGTAGATCCCGTTGCGCTCACCGAAGATGAAACGCTTCATCTTGGGATTCCAGCGCCGGGTCTGGTGGCCGAAGTGGACTCCGGCCTCGAGCAACTGCCTCATCGTGACGACAGCCATTGGTGAGCTCCTTCCCATCGGTTCGGGTAGAAACCCGGTGCGCGCGCCGCTCGCTGGAGCGGTGACCGTGGGGGCACCGGGGGCTTGACAGGGGCCCCGCGGGTTCGGGGACCGGCCTGCCATGGTAGCGCAGGCGAGGGAGGTCTCGGTTGGGGCCGGGGGCGCTTGTCGCCCGGCGTTCAGCGTTCGGCCATCAGCAGGCGACCTCGGAGTTGCATGATCGCCTTGGTGTGGATCTGGCAGACCCGGCTCTCGGTTACTCCGAGGACCTGGCCGATCTGAGAGAGGGTCAGGTTCTCGTAGTAGTAGAGGCTCAGCACCATCTTCTCCCGGTCCCCCAGGCGGTTGATCGCACCCGAGAGGATCTGCTTCATCTCCTCGACTTCGAACGCCGCGATGGGACCTTCGCCCCGGTCGGCGAGGGTGTCCCCCAGAGTGACCGATTCCCCCCGGTCGGCCGATCCGCCGGAGATGACCTCATCGAGGGCCACGATCCCGATGTAGGAGATCTGGCCGAAGATCTGCTGCAGCTCGCTCTCCGAGATGTGCATCTCGTCCGCCACCTCGGTATCGCTCGGGGCCCGGCCCAGGCTGGATTCGAGAGACGCGTACGCCTGCTCCACCGCCCGCGCCTTGGTCCGCACCGATCGTGGGACCCAGTCGATAGAGCGCAGCTCGTCGATGATGGCGCCCTTGATCCGGGTGATGGCGTAGGTCTCGAACTTGATCTTCCGATCGGTGTCGAACTTGTCGATGGCGTCGATCAACCCGAACATCCCGTAGCTGACCAGGTCCGCCTGCTCGATGCTGTTCGGGAGACCAGCCGACACGCGGCCGGCCACGAACTTGACCAAAGGTGAAAACCGGACGATCAGCTGGTCGCGACTTCGGCGGTCCCCGGTGCGCTTGTACTCCGCCCACAGCTCGTCGATTTCGGCGTGCTCGTCATCCACCGCTGCCACCCTCTCCGCCTGACGCATCCCGGCAAGCCCTGAGGACCCGCGGTCCCGGCGGGCGCCAACTGTCGGGCCGGCTCACCTCGATCATCGATCGCAGGCTAGTTGCTAGGCGGCTAGCAGGACGTTATAGACCGTCGACCCGTCCCACTGTGCTCCCTCCGCGGGATGGAGGGCATGGGTGTGGACCGTGGTCTACGGCGATCGGCCCGTCCTCGACCACCACCCCCCTTCCCGGGTCACCGATCCCCTGGTTTCGAGGTCGTCGAGGGCTTGGGCCGTCGAGCCCACCCCACGCCCGCACCGCTCGACGATCTCGTTGAGGGAGGACGGACGCCAGCCCACCGCGGCAAGCACAGCCGCTTCCGGCTCGGAGAGCACCGAGGCCCGGGCTGGGGAGGGGGGAGGCTGGACCGTTCGCCCGTGGGCAGACGAGGGTCCGGGGGCGGGCGCCGGAGCGGGCGACCGGGCGGGAGCGGGCGACCGGGCCGGGCCGGACGACCGTCGCCCGGCCGGCGGGGGCAACGGGGGCGGGGCTGGCGGGGCTTCGGGCAACGGCGCGGCTTCGGGCAACGGCGCAGGGCCACGGACCGGGCGAGACGGCGGATCCGGCCGGAGCTGACCGAGGGCGTCGAGCACATCGCGAGCGTGGCGGACCGGTCCTGCGCCGTCGTAAAGCAGTTGATTGGTACCGGCGCTGGCCGGACTGTGAACGGATCCCGGCACCACTCTGACCTCGATGCCGCGTTCGATCGCCGCCTCCACGGTCAGGAGACTTCCTCCAGAATCGTGCGACTCGACCACGATGACCATTCGGGAGAGCCCGGCGATCAACCGGTTGCGGGACGGAAAGCGCCACGCCTCGGCCGGACGTCCGGGCAGGTTCTCCGACAACAGGAGTCCCGCCGCCGCGACTTTTCTCCAGAGGCCGGCGTGACGCCGGGGATAGGGAACGTCTAGGCCGCTCGCCGCCACGCCGACGGGTCCAGCGCCGCCAGGGTTCACCTCGATCGCCTGCAGAACTCCGGTATGGGCTGCTCCGTCGATCCCCAGGGCCAGACCGGAAACAACCGGGACCCCGGCGGCCGCCAGGTCGCGTCCCAGCTCGAAGGCCACGGCCCTGCCGTCCGGGGTGGCGTTGCGGGTGCCGATGACAGCGACCGATGGCCGGTGGAGCCACTCCAGCGATCCGAGCCAGAACAAGACGGCGGGCGGCTCGGGATCCGAGGTGAATACCGCCGGATACCTCTCGTCTCCAAGCCAGGTGACTCCGATCGAGGGACGGGCAATCGAAGTCCACCAAGTCTCGGGGTCCATGCCGCGTGCGGCGTCGGCCCACGGCTGGTTGGATCCCGGCAGAGGCCGGGGAGTTCCCCCCAGCGGTGGGCGCCGGGTTCGACCTCCTGTCTCAACGGCCGGCCCGAACAGTTCGATCTCCTCGCCCCGTGCTCCTGGGCGCTCGTCCGGTCGGGATAACGAGGAGATCGCCATCTGCCGTCCCCCATCGATCGATCGCCGACCCCGGCTCGATCGGACGAGCTGTCCTCTGATCACCCGGTCCCACGCCTCTCGTGGCTGCCACTGTCGCAGCACCGCGGCCAGGGTGGCGGGACCCATTCCTGGAAGGGCGCTCAGGGCGGCGGCGTATGCGGCGTCCCGGGCATGTTGGGCGGCCACGGCACGGCGGGCCGAATCCCCGAGACCCTCGGCGGCGTCAGTCCGACCCGAAACGGCACCCGCCCGACCCGAAACGGCACCCGCCCGACCCGAAACGGCACCCGCCCGACCCGAGACGCCATCCCCGCGACCCGGACCGGTGGCCATCTCTGACGGCGACGGCGCGGTCACCGCTCCTCCTCGTGACGGGTGAAGACGTCGGATCGCAGGGCCAGTGCGGCGTACACGTCCTCGGATCTGACGCTGCCATCCCTGCTCTGCAAATCGGCGATGGTGCGGGCCACCCGGCGAACCCGGTGCAGGCCTCGAGCCGATAGTCGACCTTGGCGCAGGCGCACCTCCAGCAATTTGCTGGCCGGCTTGTCCAAGGGAGCAACCTGGTCCAGGCGCGGTCCGGGTATGGCCGCGTTGCAGCCGACACCGCGGACTGATGCCCGGGCGCGGGCGGCCTGCACCCGGGCGGCGACCGTAGCTGTGGACTCGGAAACGGTAATGGGGGGAGAGGAGGGCAAGAGGTCCGACACCTCGGGCCGGTCGACCACCACCCGCAGGTCGAAGCGGTCCAGCAACGGTCCTGACACCCGAGCGGTATATCTGGTCCGAGCCGTGTCACGGCACCGGCACGATCCCGGACCACCTTCCCCGCCGCAAGGGCAGGGGTTCATAGCGGCCACAAGGAGCACCCGGGCCGGAAAGACGACGCTGGCCCGGGCTCGACACACGAGCACCTGGCCCTCTTCGAGGGGCTGGCGGAGAGTGTCGAGCACGTCGCTCGGAAACTCGCCGAGCTCGTCGAGAAACAATACGCCGCGGTGGGCGCAGCTGAGCTCCCCGGGTCGCATCTGGCTGCCTCCCCCGCCGATCAAGGAGACCGGAGACGCGCTGTGGTGCGGGGCGCGAAACGGAGGCCGTCGCACCAGGGCTCCGCTCGGTAAGGGAATGCCGGCGGCCGAGTGAATCCGGGTTACCTCGAGAGCTTCGGCCATACCGAGCGGCGGAAGCAGTCCCACCAGGCGCTCGGCAAGCATGGTCTTCCCGGCCCCAGGCGGACCCACCAGCAACAGGTGATGTCCGCCGGCGGCCGCCACCTCCAGAGCCAGTCGGCCGAGCGGCTGGCCCACCACGTCGGCCAGGTCGGGACCCGTATCGATCGGCTCCGAAGGCGGGGCCGCAGGCGGGAGCTCAGGCCACGGTCGCTCACCCCGGAGGGTGGCCACAAGCTCGCCCAGACTTGGTGACGTCCGCACCTGCGTGCCCCTCACCAGCCTCGCTTCCACTGCGCATACCGGCGGAACCACCACGGTGGCCGGCTCCATGGCGTAAGCCAGAGCCAGGACCCCATGCACACCTCTAACGCTTCCGTCGAGCCCGAGCTCTCCTAAAAATGCGTTGCCGGCGACCGAGTCGGCCGGAACCTGGCCGGCCGCCACGAGCAGGGCAACCGCGATTGGCAGATCGAGCCCGGCACCCCCCTTGCGGACCGACGTCGGGGCCAGATTCACCGTCACCCTCTGCTGCGGCCATACGAGCCCGCTCGACAGGATCGCGGCCCGGACCCGATCGCGCGCTTCGCGGCAGGAGGCATCCGGGAGGCCCACGATGGTGAATGAAGGCAGGCCGCTCGACACGTGAACCTCGACCGAGATAGGCCTCCCCTTCACCCCCGCCAAGGTCGCGGACGACACAGTAGCCAGCACGACACCTCCCAACACACTGAATGCAATGAAAGGGGCCGTTAGCGCAGGCCGCCGAGCGACCTGCCGAGGCTACCTGGCGCCTAGGACGCTCAACTCGGCCGAGTCAGCCGGCCAGTCGGGCCGGGCGCCGCCGCGCCACACAGCGGCTTCGAGGAGAATGCACAATATGGCCAGCGGCGGGTTCGGGACAGACGACGTGGCGGTGACCGTGGTCCATCCCTTTCAATCCCGAAAGGTATACATCTGCCCCGGTTGCCAGCAGGAGATTCCCGTCGGCACCGGGCATCTGGTGGTAGTCCCCCTCGGAGAGGCCGATCTGCGCAGGCACTGGCACCGGCCGTGCTGGGAAAACCGAAAGAAGCGGAGACCCGGCCGGTAGCGATCAGCCCGATCCGGCCAGCCACAAGGCTCGGTCCAGATCCGCCCAGAGATCGCTGACGTCCTCGATTCCCACCGAAAGACGGATCAGCCCGGCCGGCAGGCCCTCCTCTCCTTCCCAACGTGAGCGCCGCTCAATAAGCGTCTCGACGCCGCCGAGGCTGGTGGCCGTCGTCATGAGCCTTACGGATACGGAGGCCTTCTCTGCCGGAACTGCCCCCCCTTTCACTTCGAAGGCAACCATGTTGCCGAAGCCCTTCATCTGGCGCGCCGCCAAGTCGTGACCACGGTGGTCGGGGAGGCCCGGATATCTCACCCGGTCGACCTGTGGGTGTTCCGCCAGCCGGGCCGCGAGCACGGCGGCGGACTCCTGGGCCCGCTTGAGGCGAACATCCAGCGTCCGGATGCCTCGGAGCACCAACCAGGCCTCGAGCGGTCCGGCAATGGCGCCATGAAGGGAACGGCGCCGGGTGAGGGCCTCGACCACATCTGGCCGGCGGGCCACCACCGCGCCCATGACGACGTCGGTGTGTCCTGACAGCAGCTTGGTGGCGCTGTGGAGGACGGCGTCGGCGCCGAGATCGAGGGGCCGCTGGAGCAGGGGCGTGCAGAGCGTGTTGTCGACCACCACGTCCATGCCGAGCTGGTGGGCCCCCTCGGTCAGAGCCCCGATGTCGGCTATGGCCAGAAGCGGGTTGGTCGGCGACTCGAGCCAGAGGACTCCAGCCGATCCGAAACCGGCCGGCGGCCCCGACGGTCGCGCCGGCCCGCCGGCCAGCTCCGCACACGCCGCGAGGGTGGTCGTCGTATCGCCGACATCGGTCGTGCGGAACCGCAGCCTCCCCCGCCCCGCGACGTCGGTGAGGAATCGCCGGGTGCCGTGGTAGGCGTCTCCCGCGACGACGACCCGGCCCGGAACGGGAAGGCACTCCAAAAGGGCGGCGACGGCCGCCATGCCCGAGGCGAACACCCGGGCTTCCCCCCCCTCGAGGCCTCCGATCGCGTGTTCGAGCGCCTCCCAGGTCGGGTTTCCGTCCCGGCCGTAGACCATCGTCCCGTCCTGGTGGAATGTCGACGACAGCACTATCGGTGGGTTGACCGGAGCACCCGGCAGTCGCTCGGGGCGGCCCAGGGAGACGACCAGGCTGGCCGGGGCGAGCTCGCCGGCCGGAAGGTCCGGGCCGGCCGGAAGGTCCGGGCCGTTCGGAAGATCCGGGCCGGTCCGAAGGTGTCGGCCGCTCGGAAGGTCTGCACTCACGGGTGGCCCGGCCCGGTCAGAATGCGCCCTCCAGGACCTCCAGCCGGCCATCGAGCACCGAGACCACGTCGAAGCGGATCGATGCGGGCCGACGGCCCAACGACCCACCCCGGTCCCGCAGCCAGAGGATCGCCAGGCGCCGGATCCTCGCCTGCTTGGCCCGGGTAACCGCCTCGGCGGGACAACCGAACCGGTCGCTCGATCGGGCCTTGACCTCGCTGAACACGACGGTCGAGGCGAGGCGCAGGACCAGGTCCAGCTCTCCGTCGCGACAGCGCCAGTTGCGATCCAGCACCTGGTAGCCACGAGACGTGTACCACTCGGCCGCCCGTTGCTCGCCCGCGGCGCCGAGGGCGCGGCGGGGCGACACTGAAAGAACGCGAGCGTTGCCCGCTCGCGCCGCCACGGAGATGGCTAGTACTCCTTCTCCGGGAGCTCCTCCACGTTGACGTCCTTGAACGTAACCACCCGGACAGAAGAGACGAAACGGGCTGGGCGGTACATGTCCCAGACCCAGGCGTCCCCCAGGCTTATCTCGAAGTAGGTGCGTTCGCCCTCACCCTTGGCTTCCATCTTGACGTCGTTGGCGAGGTAAAAGCGACGCTCGGTCTCGACCACGTATTTGAACATGGCGAGCACGGATCGATACTCCTGGTAAAGCTGGAGCTCGATCTCGGTCTCGTACCGCTCAAGGTCCTCGGCGCTCATCGGGATACCGCTCTGCTCACGTGTACATGCTAGGCCCCGCAAGTGACGATTGCGTGGCCGACCCGGCCGTCCGACCCGTGGTCCCTCGGCGAAAGTCCCCCGACCGACAGCACGCCATCGCCGGCACTCAACTCCCCTGAACCTGCGGATTTCTGGCTGGCCGACCAACCGCCCATCTCAGCGGCTGGCCCGCTTCTCCTTGATCTTGGCGGCTCTGCCCGTCCGGTCCCGCAGGTAATACAGCTTGGCCCGCCGAACATCGCCCCTGGTCACTACGTCTATCTTGGCAATGACCGGCGAGTGCACCGGGAACGTGCGCTCTACTCCGACTCCGAAGCTCAGCTTCCGTACTGTGAATGTCTCCCTGACCCCGGAGCCCTGCCGGCGGATCACGGCTCCCTGGAACACCTGCACCCGCTCACGGTTGCCCTCCACCACTCGCACGTGCACCTTCAAGGTGTCCCCGGGGGCGAAATCCGGAACATCGGTCCGCAGGCTGTCGCGGTCTATCAGATCGGTCGGGTTCATGATGCGGGGCTCCTGCGGGGGCTCGGGGAAAGACTCAGGATAGTGCGTCGATGCCGAACTCGGCCAGGAGCCTCCGATCCTCCTCGGTGAGCCCGCCACGGGCCTCGAGCAGGTCCGGCCGGTGCTCGAGGGTCCGGGCCAGGGCCTGGGCCCGGCGCCACCGCCGCACCCGAGCGTGGTCGCCGCTGCGGAGCACCGCGGGGACCTCCCACCCCCTGAACACGGCCGGCCGGGTGTACTGCGGGTACTCGAGCAGGCCGTCGGAGAAGCTCTCGTCGGTGGCGGACAGCTCGTTACCCATGACCCCGGGCACCAGGCGGCCCACCGCCTCCAGTACGACCAGGGCGGCCACCTCCCCGCCGGCCAGTACGAAGTCACCAACGGACAGCTCGGCGTCCACCAGGTGCTCGGCCACCCTCTGGTCCACCCCTTCGTAGCGGCCGCAAAGAAGCGAGAACCCCGTCCCCCCCGCCAGATCCACCGCCAGGCCCTGGTCGAATCTCCGGCCCCCCGGTCCCAGCAGGAAGAGGGGCCTCGGCGGCTCCACCGCCTCCACGCACGCGAACACCGGATCGGGCGCGAGAACCATGCCCGCACCGCCGCCGAACGGGCTGTCATCCACCGATCGATGGGGATCGCCCGCCTCGGAGCGAAGGTCGTGGATCCTAAGGTCGAGCAGGCCGGCGCGTCCCGCCTTGCCTATCAGACTGGCTTCAGTCCACGGCGCAACCAGATCAGGGAAAATAGTGAACACATCGATCCTCAAGCCCTCCCTGACATCCGCCTCCGTCACAGCTCGAGAAGGCCCGGCGGTGGGCTGACGGTCAATCTGCCCGGCTCCTGCGCGGTGACGAAGTGGAGTGGGATCAACTGCCCGTCGGTGAGCACGAGAAGGTCGCTCGCCGGGTTGGCTTCGACCGACTCGACCACGCCGACACGGATCCCCCGCTCGTCGAGGACCTCAGAGCCGATCATCTCGTGGACCCACAAGGCATCCGGCACCTGCACGGGCACGGCTCGCATGACCACGCCGCGCAGGGCTTCCGCTCCCTGCCGGTCGGCGACACCGGCGAACGACACCAGCCACCGCTCCCTCCCCGCACCTCCCACGAGGCGCGTCGCGCCTTCGACCTCCAAGACCCCTGTGTCCGTGGTGAGCCTGCTTCCAGGTTCCAGCCGTTCGCTGCGGTTGGTCCACAACTCGACGACAACCTGGCCGCGAAGCCCGTGAGGCCTGACCACCTGGCCTACCTCTAGCAGGGCGGGTTCAGCCGCGCCTTCGGCGTCGCCCATGAGACCCAAAGGCCCGGAGAGGCCTAGTCGACTATGTCGACGATGACGTCGACGCCGTCCTTGGCGCCGGCCGCCCGTACCACGCTGCGGATCGACTGAGCTACTCGCCCGCGCCGGCCGATCACCTTGCCCATGTCGTCAGGGGACACCCGTAGGGACAGCTTGATACCGTTGCGGGTCTCGCTCGTCTCCACCGTGATGACATCAGGTTCGTCCACCAGCCTGCGAGCGAGGAACACCAGAACCGATCTGGCTCGGCCCCCGTCTATCTGGCTGTGGTCCTCCCACTCGTCGTCAAAGCCCGCGTCGTCTTGTTCCTGATCGCCCGCGGTGGTCACGGCGTGACGGACCCAGTGCCCGACTTGAACTCCTCGATGGCACCGCACTGAGCCAGCAGCCGGGCGACGGTGTCGGTCGGCTGAGCCCCGTCCCTCAGCCAGCGCACGGCCTTGGCGTTGTCGATGACAACGCGGCTCGGCTCGGTGCGCGGCTCATAAGTACCGAGGATCTCGATGAACCGCCCGTCGCGGGGCGACCGGCTGTCGGCGGCGACCACTCGGTACACCGGCTGCTTCTTTTTTCCCATCCGCATCAGGCGGAGCTTCACGGCCATTGATTGACTGCTCTTTTCTGTTGTCCCTGCGGCTACCGGCGCCGCTTCTTCTTGCTGCTTGACTTCTTCTTGCTGCTCGTCGCCGCCCTCCGGGCGACCCGGCCGCCCAGGCCGGGCATGTTGGCCATCTGGCGCATGTAGGCCTGCATCTGCTTGAACCGGTCAAGGAGGCTGTTGACCTCGGTGGTGGTGGTCCCGGCGCCGCGTGCGATGCGGAGGCGTCGTGAGCCGTTGATGATCGAGGGGTTGGTCCGCTCCTCCGGGGTCATGGATCGGATGATCGCCTCGATCGGGCCCATCAGGCCGTCGTCGATCTCGGCGTTGCGCAACTCTTTGGGGAGCCCCGGGATCATACCCACTATCCCTGAGAGGGGGCCCATCTTCTTGACCTGCTGCATCTGGTCCAGGAAGTCCTCGAGGGTGAACTGGCCCTGCTGAAGGCGGGAGAGCGTCTCCTCCGCCTCCTGTCGGTCGAGCGCCGATTCGGCCTTCTCGATGAGGGTCAGGACGTCGCCCATGCCGAGTATGCGGTCGGCCATGCGGTCGGGGTGGAACTGCTCGAAGTCCCCTACCTTCTCACCTGTGGAGGTGAAGACGATCGGGCGGCCGACGACCTCCTTGACCGAGAGGGCGGCGCCGCCCCGGGCGTCGCCGTCGACCTTGGTCAGGATGACCCCGTCGAGCTCGAGGGTCCGGTGGAACGCCTCGGCGGTGTTGACCGCGTCCTGGCCGATCATGGCGTCGATGACGAGGAACGTGTAGTGAGGGGAAGTCGCCTCTGACACCCGGCGGACCTCGTCCATCAACTCCTCGTCGATGGTCAGCCGTCCGGCGGTGTCGATGATCAGCACGTCGCGCCCCAGGCGGATGGCCTCCTCCAGGCCCTTCTTGGCCACCGTGACCGGGTCGGACGGCTCGCTGAAGACCGTCACCCCCACCTGCTGGCCGAGCACCCGCAGCTGTTCCACCGCGGCCGGTCGCTGAAGGTCGGCGCCGACCAGCAGGGGGTTTCGCCCCTCTTTCCGCTTGTACCAGCTGCCCAGTTTCGCCGCGGCCGTGGTCTTGCCGGAGCCCTGGAGGCCGGCGAGGAGGATGACGGTCGGGGGCCGGGGGGCGTAGGTCAGCCGGAGCGTCTCGCCACCCAGGATCGCCTTCATCTCGTCGTGGACGACCTTGATGACCTGCTGACTCGGGGTGAGGCTCTTCGAAAGGTCGATTCCGACCAGCTGCTCGCGTATGCGCGAGACGAAGTCGCGTACGACCCGGAGGTTGACATCGGCCTGGAGGAGAGCCAGCCGGATCTCCCGCAGCGCCTCGTCAACATCAGCCTCGCTCAGCCTTCCCCGGCCGCGCAGTCTGGTGAATACCGCGTCGAACCGGTCGGACAGAGACTCGAACATGAGGTCAACCAGCGTAGACGACGGTTACCGCAGTCTCGGGTGGCCTGACCGCGCGACCCCTCTCATAGTTTGTGCGCTTAACCCGCTGGGAGCGGGTTAAGCGCACAAACTATGAGGTTCATGTGGTTTCATCCTGACCCGTTTCCCCCCACGAGGGCCTCCACGAACTCGGTAGCGTTGAAATCGACGAGGTCCCCCGCACCCTCGCCGAGACCTACGAGCTTGATCGGTATGCCGAGCTCGCCCCGTATGGCGATGACGATGCCGCCCTTGGCCGTACCGTCGAGCTTGGTGAGGACGACGCCGGTGACCCCGACGGCTTCGGCGAACTGGCGGGCCTGGATCAGGCCGTTCTGACCGGTCGTGGCGTCGATGACGAGCAGCACCTCGGTGACCTCGCCGGGGGGGCGCCCGGCCACCCGGCGGACCTTCTTGAGCTCCTCCATGAGGTTGGTCTTGGTGTGGAGACGGCCCGCGGTGTCGGCCAGTACGAGATCGGCACCCCTTGCCGCCGAGTGCTGGACCGCATCGAAAACGACCGCTCCCGGATCGCTGCCCTCGTTACCCCGGATGATCGAGGCCCCGACCCGGTCCGCCCACAACTCCAACTGATCGGCCGCGGCCGCCCGGAAGGTGTCCCCGGCAGCCATGACCACCTTGTGCCCGGCCTGGATCTGCCGCATACCCAGCTTGCCGATGGTCGTGGTCTTGCCCACCCCGTTGACACCCACGAAGAGCCAGACCGTGGTGCCTTCGTCGGCCAGATGTAGCTCGGCGTCGTCTTCGAGCAGGGTGACCAGCTCCCGCTTGAGCGCCTCGATCAGGGCGTCGGGGCTGTCGATGCCGTCCTGCTTCACTCGCGATTTGAGGTCCTCGAGCAGCTGGCTGGTCACGGTGGCACCTACGTCGGCCAGGATCAGCGCTTCCTCCAGCTCGTCCCAGGTGCTGCTGTCGATACGGCCGTGGGAGCGGACGGAGCTGAGGTATCCCCCGAGGAGCGACCGAGCCCGGCCCAGGCGGTCCCGGAACCGGGGAGGAGCCTCGACCGCCGCCTCGACGACTTCGACCTCCTCGACAGGAGCCTCTGCGACGGGAGCCTCTGCGACCGGAGCCTCTTCGACCGGCGCCACAGGGAGGGCCTCCGCCGCCGGCGCGGCCGCCGGCGCCACTGCCGGCGCCTCCTCGACCGCCGGCGCCTCTTCGATCGCCGGGGCCTGCTCCCCGGCAGGAGCAGCCCCCCCGGGTTCCTCCTGCGGGGGGCGGGTGGGCGGTACCGGCCTGCGATCAGGCGGAGCCGCAACCTGCCGGCGCCGCCGGGTGGTTATGACGTAGCCCGCCGAGATCAGCAGCAGCACGGCCACCGCGATCAGCACGATGATCAGCGTGAGCATGGGGTATGGAGCCTATATGGAGGCTCAGGCCGCCCGGACCGTGAGACCCGCTGGCTCAGCCCGTCGGCTGGGCCACCCGCTCGCTGATCACCCGGGAGGAATCCCCGGGAGCCATCGTCACCCCGTACAGGCAGTCGGCCGCTTCCATCGTTCTTTTCTGGTGGCTGACGATCAGCAGCTGTGCCTCGTCTCTGAACTCGGCGATGAGGTCGAGGAACCGGTGGAGGTTCACGTCGTCGAGCGCCGCCTCCACCTCGTCCATCATGTAGAACGGTGATGGCCGGGCCCGGAAGACGGCGAAAAGGAAGGCGAGAGCGGCCAGGCTGCGCTCCCCTCCTGACAGCAGCGACAACCGTCTGAGGTTCTTGCCCGACGGGCGGGCCTCCACCTCGATGCCGCTCTCCAGCAGCCGGTCGGGGTCGGTGAGGCGTAGTCGCCCCTCCCCACCGGGGAAGAGGGTGGCAAACAGCTTCTCGAAGTTGTCTGCCACGTCGGCAAAGGCGGCGCCGAAGACGTCGATGATCTCGGCGTCGATGGCCTTGACGACCTTGGCCAGCTCCCGCCTCCCGCTGCGCACATCCTCGAGCTGAGTCTCGAGGAACTGGTGGCGCGCGAGCAGAGCAGTGTGCTCCTCCAGGGCCAGCGGGTTGATCGGCCCCATGAGCCGAAGCTCCCGCTCGAGCTCGGTCCGCCGGCTGGTGGCGCTGGTCCCCGGCGGGAGCTCGGGGCAGGGGGCCTGACGCAGGGCCTCGGGTTCGCAGTCCAGGTCCCGCCTCACTGATTCCGTGAGCCCCTCCAACCTCATGCGGCCCTCGGTCTCGTCCAGCTCGGCCCGAGC
Organism: uncultured Actinomycetota bacterium; assembly: GCA_963783945.1. Classification (GTDB taxonomy): domain Bacteria; phylum Actinomycetota; class Acidimicrobiia; order Acidimicrobiales; family Palsa-688; genus CAWAPS01. The sequence continues at coordinate 156,786 of CAWAPS010000029.1, read as the reverse complement.
CGACTTCTCCCTGGTCTCGGTCAACTGGCGCTCGGCCGAGCTGCGCTGACGCCGTAGCTCCTCGAGCCTCTCGGTCCGGTCCTTGATGGCGGCGGACTCGGCCCGGCGGGCGTCGCGGAGGCGAGATAGGACCAGATCGAGGTGGGGTTCCCGGTTGCGGACTATGGCGAGCAGCCGGTCGGTGACCGCCAGGGCCAGCTCGGCCTGGCGGCGGCGGGTGGCCGCCTCGGCCCGCTCCGCCACGTTGCGCTCCAGTCGCTCCTCCACTTCGCGCAGGCGGCTGACCGTCATGGTCCGGCGCTCATCGAGGCCGGCCGCTCTCACCTCGAGCTCGCGGCGCATGGCGGCCACGGCCGCCGTCCGCTCGGCCAGCCGGAACCGGGCCATGCGCTCGGCCGCCGCCCGCTCCGCTTCGGCTGCCGCCAGGCTTTCCAGCTCCGGAAGAACGCCCTCCAGCTCCGAAATCCGTTCGCGTTCCCGCTCCAACCTCCGCTCGAGCTCCCGGCGCTGGCCGGCGACGGTTTCGAACTCGCGCGTGCTGTCGGCTATCTCGCCTTCGATCCGCTCGAACGCCTCCACCGCAGCCCGCAAGCGCGCCGCGTTCGCCTCCACCGCCCGACCCGCCGCCACCCGGCCGTTCCTGGCGTCCTCGGCTTCCTGGCGCGCCAATCGCCAGGCGGCCGCCGCTTCTTCGGCCTGCGACCGGGCGGCACCCGCCATCCGGCGGGCTTCTTCCCACGCTGAAGCGGTGGCGCCCGATCCGGCGGCGCCGGCCCGCCAGAGGCCACCCGAACACCGGTCACCGGACCGGGTGACGACGACCAGGTCCGGCCTCCGGATGGCCAGGTCCACCGCTTCCTGCCAGCCGCCGGCAACCACCACGGCGGTCTGTAGCAACGAGTCGAGGAAGGCCTCGACGCTCGGCAGAACGGCTCGTACCTTCGCTCGCATGGGGTCGGCGCCCGCCGGAATGTCCAGGGGCACCCGGAGCTCGGGCCGCGGCGGCGACGGGCGTTCGGGCCCCGCCGGCGAGGGCAACCCCGGCACCGAGAAAAAGAGGGGGGCCGGGGAGTGGAACGGGGCGGCAGAGTCCGCCGGTCCCCCGGCATGACCCGGCGCCGGGAGCGCGGGCGACAGAGCAACCACCGCCCCGGCGCGGTCGAGCCGGTGCAGCTCCTCGAGCCCGCGGCGAGCGGCCCGGGGACTGTCGAGGAACACCGCGGCGAGCACCTCGCCGGCGGCCGCCTCGAACGCCGGCTCGAATCCCGGGTCGACGTCGACCAGCTCCATCAGGGTGCCGACCACACCGTCGAGGCCGGCGAGCCGCTCCACGCCGGCGCCCGCCCGAACCCGGTCGAGAGCCTGGGCCAGGGCCTCCTCGCGCGCTTCCCACCTGTGCTGGTCGCCGTCCGCCCGGCCGCGCTGTTCCTCGGCCGCCTGGAGCGCCGCCTCCCCGGCGCGCTCTCGTTCGACGGCCATCTCCTCATTGCGGGCCAGCTCGGGCCGGGCGGATTCGGCCTCGTATCTGGTCGCCCGATACCGGCTCGACTCGGACCGCTGCCGGTCGGCGCGCTGGGCCACTGAGGCCGAGCGGGATTCCAGACGGCGCGTCTCACCGGCGTACTGCTCCATGGCGGCACGGAGGGCGTTGAGCTCGCCTCTCACCTCGGCGGCCGGGTCGCCGGGGACGTTTCCCTCGGCTCCCCACTCCGCTTCGACCGCGGCCGCCGCCTCCTCCATCTCGTTCTCGGCGGCCGCCAGCTCGTCCGCCTGGGGCAGGAGGCCGTGGGCCTCGGCGTCGGTCTCCGCCAGCTGATCGGCGAGGGCCGCCGACTCGGTTTCGAGGCTGGCGATCAGGCTCTCGTCGACCGTGGCCGCCATGGCCCGCTCCAGCGAGCGCCGGCGTTCAGCGATGACAGCGGTCAGACCGCTGCTTCGCGCTCTGAGCCCCTCAGCTCGCGAGATCATCTCGGCCAGGTCGACGCCGCCTTGGGCGGCCAGGCTGGCCTGCAACCGGCCCTCGGCGAACAGGACGTCGGCGTCCAGCCGGGACAAGGCGCCTTTCACCTGCTCTTCGCGACTGCGCAGCTCGATCCGATCGCGCCCCGCCGCAGCCAACCGGGATTCGACTGCGGCCAGCTCACGCCCGAAGAGGTGGCGCCGGACCGCTGCCAGTTCGCCGACGACGTCGCCGTGCCTGCGAGCGGCCTCGGCCTGCTTCTCGAGCGGCCGGAGCTGGCGGCGTACCTCCCGCAATAGGTCCTGCAGCCGGACCAGGCTGGCCTCGGTCGACTCGAGCCGTCGTTCGGCCTTCTCCTTGCGCCGCCTGAACTTCAGTATCCCGGCCGCCTCCTCGATGACCAGGCGACGCTCCTCCGGACGGGCGTTCAGGATGGCATCGAGGTTGCCCTGAGACACGATGACGTGCTGCTGGCGACCCACCCCGGAGTCGGACAGGAGGTCCTGGATGTCCAGTAAGCGGCAGGGAACCCGGTTGATGGCGTACTCGGAATCCCCCGACCGAAACAGCGTCCGGGTGATGGTCACCTCGGAGAACTCGATGGGAAGCAAGCCGGCGCTGTTGTCGATCGTGAGGGACACTTCGGCCCGCCCGAGCGGGGCCCGCTTGGGGGTCCCGGCGAAGATGACGTCCTCCATCTTGACGGAGCGGAGGCTGCGCGGTCCCTGGGCACCGAGGACCCATGCCACCGCGTCGACGACATTGGACTTGCCGCTGCCGTTCGGTCCGACGACCACGGTCACCCCGGGCTCGAAGTCCAGGATCGTCGTGTCGGCAAACGACTTGAACCCCTTGATCGTCAGGGACCTCAGGAACACGGTCCGACCAAACTACTGGGACGCCACGCCATCCCTGAACGATGCCTCGTCCCGTCACCACTTTGGTGGATGCGCCGCGGCCGAACGGTTGTGGTGCGAGCCGGCGCCCGCCGTCCCCATCCCTCGCAAATCTGCCTGATCCTCCTAGATCTGCCTGATCCTCCTAAATCTGCCTGATCCTCCTAAATCTGACAGTGGGGACAGAAGAAGCTGCTTCTCCCGTTGGCCTTGACCCGGACGATAGTGGCGCGGCAGCGGGGGCAGGACGCCCCCTCGCGGTCGTACACGTTGTGCAGGCGCTGGAAGTCCCCTATCTCACCGAAGAGGTCCCGGTACTGCTCGTCCACGAGGGAGGAACCGCGGTGCTTGATCGCCTCCTGCAGGATCTCGACCATGGAGCGGAACAACCTCCGGACCTCCTCGGGTCTGAGGTCGTCCGACGATCGGTCGTGGCGCAGACCCGCGGCAAAAAGGATCTCGTCGCTGTAGATGTTGCCTATCCCGGCCACGAACTTCTGGTCCATCAGCAGCGGCTTCAACTTCGCCCGGCGAGCCGACAGCCTGCCGGCGAAGTTGGTCCACGTCAGGTGGTCGTCGAGCGGGTCGAAACCGAGATGGGCCAGCTCGGGGACCTCCTCCTCGAGATGGTCAGGGGCGGTGACGAACAGCTCCCCGAACGTCCTCGGGTCCACGAACCGGAGCTGGGCCGGCCCGGCGAAGGTCAACACCACGTGGGTGTGCTTGGCCACCGGCTCCTTGGGGCGGGCCCGCAGCAGCTGCCCGCTCATCCCCAGGTGAGCAACCACGACATCGCCGCTGTCGAGGCTGAGGATCAGGTACTTGCCCCGCCGGCGGGTTCCGACCAGCTTGCGCCCCTCGACCCGCTGGGTGAACTCCTCGGCCGACTGGTGACGGCGCACCGAGCGGGGATGGGTGACGTCGACCTTCCTGATCCGCTTGGTGACGAACTCCTTGTCGAGGTCCCGGCGGATGGTTTCGACCTCGGGAAGCTCCGGCACTACGCCCCGGACCCCTCGGGGGCATCTACCGCCCTTCCCGGTTCCACCCCGGCCGCAAGGTGCTCCCACGCCTGGCGGGCCGCCGCCTGCTCGGCCTGCTTCTTCGACCGGCCTCGACCAAGACCGGCCGGGCGACCCCTGACGTACACCACCGCGTCGAACCGCTTGGCGTGGTCGGGCCCTTCGTCACGCAGCGAGTAGCTGGGCAGCTGATCGAAGGTGCGGGCGCACAGCTCCTGCAGGCGGGTCTTGTAATCCTGGCCCCCCGGACCGGCGGCCCCGACCTCGATCCGATCCCCCAGGAGGCGCATGACCATCTGCTCGGCGGCGTCCCATCCCCGGTCGATATACACCGCGCCGATGAGTGCCTCGGTCGCGTCGGCGAGGATCGACGGCTTCTCCCGACCCCCGGACTGATCCTCGCCCTTGCCGAGCATCAGGGCGTCACCTACGTCGAGCTCGGCGGCCAGCTCGGCCAGGGCCGCCGAGTTCACGACCGAAGCTCGCACCTTGGCCAGCTCACCTTCGGGCATGTCGGGATAAGTGCGGAACATGTGGTCTGTGACCACCAGTCCGAGAACGGCGTCGCCGAGGAACTCGAGCCGCTCGTTGGAGCCCGTCCCCGGGTTCTCCGCGCACCATGACCGGTGCGCCAGCGACTGCGTCAGCAGAGCAGGGTCGCGGACGTCCCAGCCGAGCCGGTTGGCCAGCTCGTCCCTGGCGGACGAGCGTTCGGGCACCGCGGGGTAAACCAGGGTCGGCCTCAGCCCGCCTGCAACTTCGCCATCACGTAGTCGACGGCGTCCCGCACGGTCTTCAGGTCTTCGAGGTCCTCGTCGTCGATGCGGAAACCCACCGTACGCTCCGAGAGCTCCTCTTCGAGCGCCTCGACCAACTCGATCAGAGCCAGCGAGTCGGCCCCGAGATCGTCGCCGAAGGATGCTCCCTCGGTGATGGTGTCCGGGCTGATCTCGAGGATGTCCGCCAAACAGCCCCGGATCAATTCGAAGACCTGGTCCCGGTCCATCGGGCTGCGTTCGACGTGGGTCTCAGCCGGCACTCTCGCTCCTCATCTCGGAGTAGGGATTTTAGCCCCCACCGCGACCCAACTGATGGCTCCTGTCAGGCCCGGCTCGGCACCGACCCGATCGCCGCCCGCAGCTGCTCGACCAGACCCTCGGTGACGGCGTGGTGGGCGACCCTGACGGCATTCTGGATGGCCCGGGCCGAAGACGATCCGTGGCCGATGATGCAGACGCCGTCGACCCCCAACAGCATGGCCCCACCGTAAGAGTCGGGGTCGAGCTCCTCGGCCAGCGACAGCAGGCCCGGAAGCAGGACCTCGGCCGCCGCCTTGGCTTCGTCGTCAGCGGAAAGAACCCCGAGCACCGAGTTGAAAGCGCACTTCATCGACCCCTCGAGGGTCTTCAGGACCACGTTCCCGGTGAAACCGTCGGTAACCACCACGTCGACCGAGTCCGACATGACGTCCCGGCCTTCGACGTTGCCGATGAACCGGACGGTCGGGCCCCCGGCGCCCGCGGTCAGCAGAGCGTGGGTCTCTTTCACGAGAGGGGTGCCCTTTCCCGCTTCCTCCCCGATGGACAACAGACCCACCCGCGGATCTCGGACACCGAACCTCTGACGGGCGAACGCCGCGCCCATCTGGGCGAATTGCACCAGCCAGGCCGCGGTGCACTCGGTGTTGGCCCCGGCGTCGAGGAGGATGGTGGGAGAGGCGCCAGGCACTGGAATCGGCGTGGCGATGGCGGGTCGGGCCACGCCTCGGATCCGGCCCATCCGCAGGAGGGCGCTCGCCATGGTCGCCCCGGTGTTGCCGGCGCTGACCATCGCCGAGGCGTTCCCGTCGCGCACCGCTTCAGCCGCCCTGACCAGCGACGAGTCCTTCTTGGTCCGCACCGCTCGAGCGGGATCCTCCTGCATTTCCACCCACTCGGTAGCCGGCAGGACGGGTAGACCGCCCGGATCACCGATGCGCACCGGGTCACCGACCAGCACAACGGGGAGCCCTGATTCAGCCGCCTGGATCGCCCCGAGGACGATCTCCTCCGGCGCCCTGTCGCCGCCCATGGCGTCCACTGCCACCGGCAAAGACCCCACCCGGGGCGGGGCTGGTTCAGCCAACGTCGATGGCCTGGCGACCCTTGTAATAGCCGCAGGTCGGGCAGACCACGTGAGGGAGCTTGGCGTTGTGACACTGGGGGCAGAGGCTGCGGGCCGGGGCGTTCAGGGTCCAGGCGCTGGCCCGGCGGCTGCGGCTCTTGGCCTTCGACGTCTTCTTCTTCGGGACGGCCATGTGGGGAGACTTTCTGTCTAGCGGACCGGAGCAGTCTAGGCTCCGGAGCCCGCGCCCGTGCTGCTACCCCGATCGGTTGGGCGATCGCCCTCCCCCGGCGAACCCCGCAAGGAGTCGAGCACGGACCAGCGAACGTCGCCCGACTCCTCGGCGCACGGACACGGTCCCCGGTTGAGATCCGCTCCGCAGGTCGGGCACAAACCCAGGCAGTCGGCCCGGCACAGCGGGGCAATTGGGAGCTCCAGGAGGAGAGCGTCGCGAACAAGCGGCTGCAGATCGAGATGGTCCACGCCAAGCGGATAGGTCTCCTCGTCGTCAGCTGGGGACTCGCCCTGGCCCCGAGCCCGGTACATCTCTCGAACCTCGCAGCGAAGCTGACCGCGTACGGGTGTGAGGCAGCGCCGGCACTCCCCCTGCCAGGGCGCCATGACGATCGCGGTGACCTCGATCCCGCCTACGACCGAGTCGAGGGCAACGACGGCCTCGACGGGCGCGTCGGCGGGAACGATGCTGCCGGCCACCCGCAGCTCGCCCACCCGGCCGACTCTGCTCTCCTCTCGCCGCGTGCCAGGAGACCGGCGCAAGGTGGTGACCGGGACGAGCCATGGATGGGCCGTCATACCGGATCCCCCTACGGCCGGTCCTGGTCGAAGAAGGCGTCCTCCCCGCCCAGAAGGCCGTCTGCCTCGACCCCCGCCACGCGGGTGTCGGGGCCGTCGATGATCGGCGTCGGAGTCATAGAGAGCTTCTGCCGGCCGGCGGCGACGGTCTTGATCGTCCGGTCCAGCACGACCTCGAAGGCCGCGAGCTTCTGGTCGCAGTAGTCCTCGGCTTCCATGCGCAGCCGGCGGGCCTCGTCACGGGCTTCTTCGGTGACTCGCCGGGCCGTGAGCTGGGCCTCCCGCACGATCTCGGTGCGCTGCACCATCCGCTCGGCCTGGAGGCGGCCGGCCTGCACGATGTCGTCTCCCTCGCGCTGCATCTTGGCCAGGTACTCGTCGCGTTCCCGGATCATCCAGCGGGCCTGACGGGTCTCGTCCGGCAGCCGCTGACACGCCTCCTCGAGCAGGTCGAGCACTTCCTGCTTGTTGTCCAGCTTCACCGATGACGACAGGGGCAGGGCCCGGGTTCCGTCGATGACCTCTATGACCCGGCGGATCAGAGTTTCGGTGTCAGGGGGAGCGGTAGCCGCGGGCTCGTCGATGCTCACGGGGTGCCCTCCGCCCGCGACCCCGTCGCGGCCACCCGCAGGGTGGGGCCAGGCCGCGGATGGTCCCCGAACCGTTCCTTGAGCTTGACCAGGACGGGAGCGGGCACGGTGGATCCGATGCGGTCAGCTCCGCCGAAGCGGGCGAAGTCCCGCACGTACTTCGAGGCGATGAACGAGTATTCCGACGAGCACGGGATGAAGAGGGTCTCGATCCCGGCGACCTTCTTGTTCATCTGGGCCTGCTGCAGCTCCGCTTCGGCGTCGGAGGCCACTCTCAGCCCCTTCACTATCACGTCGGCGCCGAGCTGGCGGGCCAGGTCCACGACCAGGCTGGCGAAGGGAGCCAGCGACACGTTCGGCAGATGGGCCACCGAATCCATGATCATCTCAGACCGTTCCTCCAGGCTGAACAGCGGCTCGCCCTTCTGCGTATTGCGCAGCGGGGCCACGACGACCTGGTCGAACAGCTTCGATGCCGCCTCGACGATCTCGAGATGGCCGTTGTGGAACGGATCGAACGATCCGGGGAAAAGAGCGGTCCTCACCTGAAAGCCTCCGCGGGCACGATAGCCCCCGGCGGCGCCAGCGGCCGGGCGACTGTCACCACGGTACCCCCGTATGTCTTCACCTTGACAGTCTCCCATGCGGGACCGGGGTCCCACCGGGACCCGGTCTCGGCCACCAGCATGCCGACCCGGGAGGACAGCCGGTCGAGCAACGCCGGCCACCCCGAGAACGCGTAGGGAGGGTCCGCCAGCACGACGTCGGCGAAGGGGGCGTCCAGGGCGTACTGCAGAGCGTCGGCTTGCAGCACCGTGGCCTGGTCGGCCCGCGCTCCGAGGACCCGGAGGTTGTCACGGATGGCCCTGACGGCCGCCGGGTCGGAGTCGACCAGGGTGGCGCGCGCCGCGCCGCGCGACAGCGCCTCGATGCCGAGGGCGCCGCTACCGGCGAACAGGTCGACTACGGACGCGTCCTCGAGCTGCTGCATGCTGTGGAGGATGGAGAACACCGCCTCCCGGACCCGATCGCTGGTGGGGCGGGTGAGCCTTCCGGACGGCGCCGTGAGGACGCGGCCCCGCGCCGCTCCGGCCACCACTCTCACCCGACGGCCCAGACCATCGCCGCTCTGCCACATCTCACAGACATCGAAGGTACCGGCATGATCCCCGAAGACACGATTACCTGCATCGACTGCGGGGGTCCGGCCCGCCTGCTCACGACGTGGCCGGCCGACGATCCTCCGCAGCCGGGCGACGTCGTCTCCTACCGCTGCGCCGACTGCTGGGACCGGTGGGACCTGGTCCTGCCAGAGGATGATCTCGAGGGTTGACTTGTTATCCTCAGAGCGCTAGCGAGGCCGATCCCGTGTCTCCCGCGGGGTGAATCCTCGCGCTAAGGGTGCGAATGGCGGCGAGGACGTCAGCCGGGAGGGGGGCGGGCGACGCCGAACGGGTCCGGGGCGGGTTCATGCCGACGACGATCACCCCGTGGGGGCCATGCTCCTGCACCAATACCTGGCCGTCAGGGAGCTCCGGCGTGCTGAGAATGGCTATATCCCCCGACCCGCTGCCGTCAGGCCAGGGTTCGTCGAGAAAGCCGACGACGTGGTAGTCGGTGCCCAGGGTCGCCTGCAGAGCATCGGTTTGATAGGCAAGAGAGGGCCCGAGGGCCACCGTCATCGACACCGTCCGCTCCGGGCACCTTGATGGTCGCTGGCGGGCATGCCTGGATCCTCGAAGACCAGCCTGATCGACATCTGGGGAGGGCCTGAGGATTCGCTGAGAAATTTTCGGGCTCAGCCCCCGCCGGCCCCTGAGCTCTTGATCGATCAGCTCTTGAACAAGAAGTCGCGGTCGTCCTCATCGACCAGGAGGCGAACCTCCTCCGCCAGGTCCGACAGGCGTTCTAGCCCGGGGTCCTGGTCGATCAGGTCGAAGGCGACGGTCCGGGCCTGGGCCACCAGCTCCTTGTCCCGCCTGAGCGAGGCCAGCTTGAGGTCCGTAGCCCCTTTCTGCCTGGTCCCGAGGATCGTGCCCTCGCCGCGGATCTCGAGGTCGATTTCGGCCAGCTCGAATCCGTCCGTGCTGGCCTCCAGGGCGGAGAGTCGCTGCTCCGCGTCTGGGCTGGTGCCCTGGCCCAGCATGTAGCACCACGACTGGTCTTCGCCCCGGCCGACGCGGCCTCGTAGCTGATGCAGCTGGGCCATGCCGAACCGGTCGGCATCTTCGATGACCATCACCGTGGCGTTGGGCACGTCGACGCCCACCTCGATGACCGTCGTGGAAACCAGCACGTCGAGCTCTCGGGCCCGGAAAGACCCCATGACTGATTCCTTCTCCTTCGCCCCCATCTGACCGTGGAGCAGCCCGACCCGCAGCCCCGCCAGCTCTCCCTCGGCCAGCCGGTCGCGTTCGTCGGAGGCCGACCGGGCCTGGACCCGCTCCGATTCCTCGATCAGGGGGCACACCACGTACGTCTGGCGGCCGTTCCCGGCTTCGTCGCGCACCCTCCCCCACACTTCCGCCTCCTCCAGGGGTCCCCTGGCCCACCGGGTAGCTATGGGAGTCCGACCGGGTGGCAGCTCGGCGAGCACTGTGGTGTCGAGGTCCCCGTAGACGGTCATGGCCGCGGTGCGGGGAATCGGTGTGGCCGTCATCACCAGCACGTCGGGCACCACCAGGCCCGGCCCCTTTTCCCGGAGCGCCGCCCGTTGCTCCACCCCGAAACGATGCTGCTCGTCGATCACCACGCATCCCAGCGACCGGAACGCCACCGCCTCGGTGAGCAGAGCGTGGGTACCGATGAGGATGTCGACCTGGCCCTCGGCCAGGGCGGCCTTCAGCCGCGCTCGGTCCGAGGCGCCGGTGCGGTTGGTGAGCAATTCCACCCGGAGGGGTCGATCGGGCAACAGCGACTGCTCGCTCGGCACCGTCAGGCCGGCCAGCATGGAGCTGATGCCGGCCTGGTGCTGCTCGGCCAGCACCTCGGTCGGAGCCATGAGCGCGCCCTGGTGGCCGCCCTGCACGGCGGTCAGCAGGGCGGCCACCGACACGACCGTCTTGCCCGAACCCACGTCGCCCTGCAGGAGCCGGTGCATGGGGTGGGGGCCGGCCATATCGGCGGTGATCTCGGAGATCGCCTGCTCCTGGGCTCCGGTGAGGGAAAAGGGAAGGGCGTCGCGAAAGCGGCCCACCAGCTCCCCATCAACCCGGTGGCGGATACCGACGGCATCGCGCTCGACGGCTCGCTTTCGCATCACGAGTATCACCTGCAGTCGGAGCAGCTCGTCGAAGGCCAGGCGCCGGCGGGCCTTCTGGCCGGCTCCCATCGAGTCGGGCTCGTGGATCTGATGCATCGACCAGTCCCGGCCGGCGAGCTCGAGACGGTCCTGCCAGTCCCTCGGCAGCGGGTCGACGAACGATCCGGCCCGCCGGAGGGCCTCCGCGACCCAGCCGGCGATCTGCCAGGTCATGAGACCGGCCTTCTCCGACTGGGGATACACCGGGATGATCCGGCCGGTGCGGTCACCGACCAGGTCGACCACCGGATTGGTCATCTGCTGGCGGCCGCGGTAACGCTCGACCTTCCCGAACAGGACGAGGTTGGTGCCCTCGGTGAGCTGTTTGGCCCGCCATGGCTGGTTGAAGAACGTGGCTCTCAGGTAGCTGGCCCCGTCGAAGACGTCGACCTCCACGATCGACCGGCCATGGCGGCTTCGCCGGCCGACCGACTTCCGGACCGCGGCGAGGACCATGGCCTCCTCGCCTTCGACCAGTTCAGCGATCGAAGACTGGTTGGTGCGGTCGATGTAGCGGCGGGGGAAGTGGGTGACGAGATCGAGGACCGTGGCGATGCCCATGGCCGCCAGCGTGTCCTTGGCCTTGGGCCCGACGCCGTTGAGCCGGTCGACTTCGATTTCAGCCAGCCGAGGCAGGGTGGTCACCGGACTCAAGGTATTGGGGCTGGACCCCTACTCGATGCTGAACAGGTAGGGGTAGTGCGGCTGGCCCCCGTGGTGGACCTCCGCCGCCACATCGGGATGCCGCTCGGCGATCCACTCGGTTATCCGCCGGGTGGCGGCGGCCGACGAGCCCTCTCCGGCGATCATCGTGACGATCTCGTGGTGGTCCCGGTCGATCAGCCGGTCGAGCAGCCCCTCGGCCGCATTCGCCAGGTCCGGGGCTACCACCTCGATACCGCGACGCGACAGACCCAGGTAGTCGCCCTGCACGATCGGGCCCGGCGTCGCACGAGCTGGCGCGCACGGCGCGTGTCACCTCGCCGGCCACCACCCGGGCCGCGCTCTCGGCCATGAGGGACGCGTTCGACCGGGCGTCGCTCTCAGGATCGTATTCGAGCAGGGCGGCGAAGCCTTCCTGGATGCCCGGGGTGGTCACGACCGAAACCGCCTGGCCGGCCAGCCGAGCGGCCTGCTCGGCCACAGGAACGATGTTCTTGTTGTTGGGCAGGATCACCACTTGGTCGCTGCCGGTGGCGTCGATGGCGGCGATCAGGTCGGCCGTGGACGGGTTCATGGTCTGCCCACCGCTCACGACGTGGTGCACGCCCAGCGACCGGAAGATCCGCCTGATCCCATCGCCTGTGCAGACCGCGACAACCGAGCAGAACGCCGGCGTTTCCGCCGGCTCCCCCTGGGCCGGCGTCCCGGCCGCCTCACGCACCCAGCGTTCCTCCTCGACCTGCTCGAACAGGTCGGTGACCCGGATCTCGCGGGGTCGTCCGGCTTCTAAGGCGGCCTCGACGGCGGCGCCGATGTCGTCGGTATGAATGTGGCAGTTCCAGAGGCCGTCGCCGCCCACGACCACGATCGAATCGCCGATCCCGGCCCAGACCTGCCGGAACGGCGGGATCAGGTCGTCGGGCGCCTCGAGCAGGTACATCACCTCGTAGCGCAAGTCGCCGACATCCGCGTCGCCGGGGGCGTGGCCGGTCAGGAAGGCGTCTTCGCTGCGGGCATCGGCGACACTGGCGGCTGGTGCCTCCGGAAGAGCGCGGCCGTCCACCACGTGCAGGAAGGCGTCGAGCAACAACAACAGCCCGGCCCCGCCCGCATCCACCACCCCGGCCGTCTTGAGCACCGGCAGAAGACTCGGGGTGCTGGCCAAGGCCGCATCGGCCCCGCCCCGTGCCGCCTCGACGGCTTCGAGCAGCGGGGTCTCTCTCGTCGCGGTAGCGGTGGCGGCGGCGGCTGCCCGCACCACGGTCAGAATGGTGCCTTCGACCGGTTTCTGGACGGCGGCATAGGCCCCGTCGGCGGCGCGGGCCAAGCCATCGGCGAAGACCAGGGCATCGATCCCGTCTGCTTCTTTCACCGAGTCCGCCAAGCCGCGGAGGATCTGCGACAGGATGACGCCCGAGTTGCCACGCGCCCCCATCAGTGAGCCGTAGCTGATGGCCTTCGACACGCTGTGCATGTCGGGCCCCCCGCACCCGGCGAGCTCTTTGACCACAGCCTCGAGCGTGAGCGCCATATTGGTGCCGGTGTCACCGTCCGGGACCGGGTAGACGTTCAGCCGGTTGATGTAGGACTGATGAGCGCGCAGGACGTCACGGTAGGCGGTGACAACCGTGACGAGACCCGAGGCATCCAGGCGCTCCAGCGTCCGCATTCCGGGGATGCTAACGTGGCGGGCCGGCCTGGGATCGGCTCAGGGCGAACAGAGTGAGGTAGGTCTGCGTCGATGGCAGCGGTCTGTGAGGTTTGCGGCAAGCGGCCGTCGTTCGGCATGAGCATCAGCCACTCTCACCGTCGCACCAAGCGGCGCTGGAACCCCAACATCCAGCGGGTTCGCGCCATCGTCAACGGCAGCCCGAAGCGGGTCCATGTATGCACGTCTTGCATTCGGGCCGGCAAGATCAACAAAGCCGTCCGCTGAGGGCGGGTTTGACCTAGCGCTCGACGGCTTCCTGGGCGCCCGACAAGAGTTTCATCACGTCGTCGCGCCGGAAGCGCAAGTGGCCACCGATGGTCCTCAGACTTGGGAGCTTCCCGGCGGCCGCCCAGTTGATCACGGTCCGCTCGGTGACGTCGAAGATGGTGGCCACTTCGTGGCTCCGCAAAAGTTGCGGCGGGTCCGAAACCAGCCCAGATGATCTCGACGGGTGCGAGGCCGCACTGGCCCGGGGCGGCCCGACCCGATGCAGCAACGGACGATCGTCGCTGGCCGGCCGGCGCACCTGAGACAGCTCCTGACCGAGCCGGCGGGCCACGGCGGCCAGCGCTTTCTGTTCCCGCTTCGTCAGCTGGCGCAACCACCGGTCCATGACCGCGACCACAGCGATCACCGAACCGGCGGCGTCCCTGATGGACACGCCGTACGCCCACCGCATCGAGTGGGGCGCTTGAACGAGCGGGCTACGGGGCACCCGGCCCATGAGATCGGCCAGCTCGACCGGCTGAAAGGAGGGGGCGATGGCCTCGAAGAGCCGCCCGTCGTTCAGGCCGTCCCGGGTATCGAAGCCGTGGGACAGGGTGCTCCACGTTCCTCCCGCCTGCAGGACCGACACCAGAGAGACCGGGGTCTGGCACGCCAGCGCGGCGAGCAGCAGGAGATCGGCGAAGGCCTGTCCCGGCCCCTCGGGCGCTTCGAGTGGTCTGAGATCGGGACCTGAGGGTCCCCGCCGCTCGAGTACGCCGTCGAGGCTTCCTGCTGGCTGGGGGACACCGAGACGTGAGACCGGCATGCCGAGATATTCGGCCTGGAACGAGGTGAACTTGAGCTGAGATCAGGAAGTGATACCGCGCACCCCGTCCGGGTCGACCGGGAGTGGGCCGTGCCCGACCGCCACGGCCGACTCGATGGCGCCGGTGACGAACTCTTTGGCCTGGGCGAACGCGGCAGGGAGAGGGGTTCCGAGGGCCAGCCAGGCGGCCAGCGCGGCCGAGAGGGTGCAGCCGGTGCCGTGCCGCGGATCCCCCGGGATCCTCGGCGCGTCCAGCCACAGCATCCGGCCGTCCTGCCACAGCAGGTCGGGTGACCGCTGTCCCCCCAGGTGACCGCCCTTGAGCAGAACCGCCTGCGCTCCCATGGCAGCCAGGGCAACCGCCGCCGACTCCATGTCGCCGGCGTCGACGATGGGCCGGCCGAGCAGCACCTCGGCCTCCGGGATGTTCGGCGTCACGACCGTAGCGAGCGGCAGCAGGCGCCGCCGGAACACATCCAGTGCCTCAGGGTCGAGCAAGCGGCCCCCCCGGCTGGCCGCCAGTACCGGATCGACCACCAGAGGGCGCAGGCCATGGGTTTCGACCGCCGCCGCGACCGCTTCTACGGTTTGCGCCCCACCGAGAGCTCCAGTCTTGGTCGCGGCGACCGTCATGTCGGTGGCGACTGCGCCGATCTGGCCGGCCACCGTGGCAGCAGGGAGCACGAAGACCTCGCGCACCTCAAGGGTGTTCTGGGCGGTCACCAGGGTGACCGCGGCCGTGCCCCAGACACCGATCGCGGCAAACGTCTTGAGGTCTGCCTGCACCCCGGCTCCCCCTCCCGAATCTGAGCCGGCGACGGTGAGCGCCACGACGGGTTGACGTCGGTTCACCATCGGTGCTGCCATCCGGCGGCCGGTAGGGGGCGTCCGGCCAACGTGCGCTCCCCGGGGTCGGCGGTGCAGGTCCCGATCCGCACCGGTAGGGGCAGGCCGGAGAAGCTCGCCACCACTTCCGCCGCCGGTGGAGCACAGAACGCCAGAGCGAAGTCCTCTCCGCCACCGAGGGCCTCTTCCAGCGTGGCGCCAACGGCCACCGGCACCGACTCGAGCCGGACACCGACACCCGACATGTCCGAGATGTGGCCGAGGTCGGCCGCCAGCCCATCTGAGACGTCGATCATGGCGGTGGCCCCGGCCCGGCGGGCCGCTCGTCCGGCCGCCAGCAGAGCCCGGGGCCGGGCGTGAGCGGAGAGAAGAGACCGGCGTTCGTCGGGGGACAGGCCGTCGTCGGGAGCACCCCGGCGGGCCGCCATCCGGAATGTCCGCAACCCCGCCGCCGATGCCCCGATTGGCCCGGTGACCCACACGGCGTCCCCGGGCCGGGCTCCGCTTCTACGCACGGGGTCCTCGGGGCAATAGCCGGTGACGGCGACGGTCACCACTAGTGTGTCGGCGTTGGTCAGGTCGCCCCCGACGATCGGACAGCCATACGCCGAGGCGGCGGCGGCAAGACCGTCGTAGAGCGCGGTCAGATCGGTACCGGGGGGACCGGCAACGGTGACGACCGCGTGCCCCGGCTCGCCCCCCATGGCCGCCAGGTCGCTCACCGAGGACGTCATGGCCTTCCAGCCCAGGTCGTCGAGGCCGGTCAAGGTCAGATCGGCGTGCACACCACCCACCACGGTGTCGGCTGCGAACAGGAGCCACCCCGGTCCTGGCATGGGCAGGACCGCCGCGTCGTCGCCGATCCACACCTGTTTGTCATCCGGGGGGCCGGGAAGGCGGTCCTGGATGGCCGCGATCGCGGCAAACTCGCCTGTCACCTCGACCATCCGGTACTGTCATCCACAAGGGGGATCGTAGGCAGAATCCCAAGGAGAACTGTTCGGACGTGACCTCCACCAAGGCTCTCACCAACCACGCCGGCCTGCTGCGGTGGGTCGAGGAGTGGAAGGCGATCGCGCAGCCCGACCAGGTCCTGTGGTGTGATGGGAGCGCAGAGGAGTACGACGCCCTGTGCGCCTCCCTCGTCGAGTCGGGGACCTTCAGGCGGCTCTCCGACGCCAAGCGGCCCAACAGCTACTGGGCGGCGTCGGATCCGGCCGACGTGGCGCGAGTAGAGGACCGGACGTTCATCTGCTCCGGGCAACCGGAGGATGCGGGGTCCACCAACAACTGGCGCGATCCGGCCGAGATGAAACGGAGCCTGACCGAGCTTTATCGCGGCAGTATGCGGGGACGCACCATGTACGTGGTCCCGTTCTCCATGGGCCCGCTCGACTCGCCGATCGCCCACACAGGCGTGGAGCTCACCGACTCCGCTTACGTGGCGGTCAGCATGAGGGTCATGACCCGGATGGGAGCGGGCGCCCTCGAGGTCCTCGGGAACGACGGAGAGTTCGTTCCCTGTGTCCATTCCGTGGGTGCCCCCCTGGAGCCGGGGGAGGCCGACGTTTCCTGGCCCTGCAACGCCGAGAACAAGTACATAGCCCACTTTCCCGAGACCCGGGAGATCTGGTCGTTCGGCTCGGGGTACGGGGGCAACGCCCTGCTCGGCAAGAAGTGTTTCGCCCTGCGCATCGCCTCGGTCATGGCCCGCGACGAGGGCTGGCTGGCCGAGCACATGCTCATTCTCAAGCTCACCTCTCCCGAGGGAGAGGTGCGGTACATCACAGGCGCCTTTCCGTCGGCCTGCGGCAAGACCGAACCTGGCCATGCTCATCCCCACCCTGCCCGGCTGGAAGGTCGAGACCATCGGCGACGACATCTGCTGGATGAAGTTCGGCCGCGACGGCCGGCTGTGGGCCATCAACCCCGAGTACGGGTTCTTCGGTGTGGCTCCGGGCACCAACAGCAAGACCAACCTCAATGCCATGCTCACCCTGGCCGCCAATTGCGTCTTCACCAACACCGCCCTTACAGACGACGGCGACGTGTGGTGGGAAGGCATGACCAACGAGAAGCCTCAGCATCTCACCGACTGGCGCGGTCAGGACTGGACGCCGGAGTCGACCACACCCGCCGCTCACCCGAACGCCAGGTTCACCGCTCCGGCCTCGCAGGACCCGGCAATCGCTCCCGAATGGGAGGATCCCGCCGGGGTGCCGATCTCCGCCATCCTGTTCGGCGGCCGGCGGTCCAGCGTCGTTCCGTTGATCACCGAGGGCTTCGATTGGCAGCACGGTGTGTTCATGGGTTCGATCATGGCCTCGGAGACCACCGCCGCGGCGAGCGGGGCCGTCGGCAAGCTGCGACACGATCCCTTCGCCATGCTCCCGTTCTGCGGGTACAACATGGCTGACTACCTGGGTCACTGGCTGCGGATCGGAAGGCAGACCGATCCGGGCAAGCTGCCCCGGGTCTTCTACGTCAACTGGTTCCGCAAGGGTGCAGACGGCAAGTTCCTCTGGCCCGGCTACGGCGAGAACAGCCGGGTGCTCGAGTGGGTCTTCCAACGCTGCGCAGGCGGCGGCGAGGCCGTCGAGACGCCCATAGGGCTGTTGCCAGGCCCGGGGGCCATCCCGCTCGAGGGTCTGGACCTGCCCGCCGACGCTATGGAGGAGCTGCTCCGGGTGGACACCGACGGCTGGCGCCAGGATCTTCCGTCTATCCGGGCCCACTTCGAGCGGCTCGGGGAGCGCATGCCGCCGGAGCTGCTCGACGAGCTGGAGCGGCTGGAGAAGCGCCTCGGCTGACAAGGGCCTACGATCGGCGACGGCAGTCCCGAAAGCCGGGCGTCCCTCGAGGAGGAGGAGCACCATGGCCGTCAACGCTTATGTTCTGATCCAGACCGAGGTGGGCAAGGCCGCTCACGTAGCCAGCCACGTGCGGGACATACCCGGTGTGATCGCGTCCGACGACGTGACCGGGCCGTACGACGTGATCGTGCGGGCCGAAGCCGCATCAGTGGACGAGCTGGGCCGGATGATCGTCAGCCGGCTGCAGATGATCGAGGGGATCACCCGTACTCTCACCTGCCCGGTCGTGAACCTCGAGTAACACACGATCGACAGGTCAGCGGATAGCTTCGGCCCGGCGCAGCCGGGCGACATTCTCCTCGCTGATTCCCCAGTCCACCAGCGCCCGATCGGTGTCACCGCCAGGCCGGCTCGGCGGTGAGCTTACCTCCGGCTCGGTGCGGCTGAACCGGGGCGCCGGTGCCGGCTGGACCACCCCTTCCACGTCGATGAAGGTCCGGCGCTGGCGGTTGTGGGCGTGATCTGCGGCCTCGTCGGGCTCGAGCACCGGCGCAAAGCAGGCGTCGCTTCCTTCGAGCAGCTCGCACCACTCCGTTCTGGTGCGGGTCTTTACCAGCGCGGCCATGCGCTCTTTCATCGTGGGCCAGGCCGACCGATCGCTCGAGTCCGGCACCGGCCCGTGGCCGTCCACCCCGTCCGCCAGACCGGTGAGGCGGAGCATCTCTGCCAGGAACTGAGGTTCGAGCGATCCGAACGAGATGTACCGCCCGTCGGCCGTCTCGTAGACGTTGTACTGCCACGCACCGGTGTCGAGGAGGTTCGTGCCGCGCTCCCTCCAGACCCCGCTGGCTCGGAGTCCGTACATCATGGCCGCCAGTAGAGCGGCCCCGTCGACCATGGCCGCGTCGATCACCTGGCCCAGTCCCGAGCGGCCGGCCTCCAGTATCCCGCACACCACGCCGAAGGCCAGGAGCATGCCCCCGCCCCCGAAGTCGCCGATCAAGTTGATCGGTGGCGTGGGCTTCTCGCCGGCTCGCCCGATCATCGAAAGCGTTCCGCTCAGGGCGATGTAGTTGATGTCGTGCCCCGCGGCGTGGGCGTAGGGGCCTGACTGTCCCCAACCGGTCATCCGCCCGTAAACGAGCTTCGGGTTGCGGGCCAGGCAAACGTCAGGTCCGAGTCCCAGACGCTCGGTCACGCCCGGTCGAAACCCCTCGATGAGAGCGTCGGCGGATTCGACCAGGCGGAGCACGGTATCCCGCCCTTGCGGATGCTTGAGATCGATCCCGACCGAGCGCCGGCCTCTGCCGAGCACGTCGTCGAGGGGCGCCCGAGCGTCCGCTCTGACCGCCTGGGCCCGATCGACCCGCAGCACCTCAGCTCCCATATCGGAAAGCATCATTCCGGCGAACGGCCCGGGCCCGATGCCGGCCAGCTCGATGATCCTGTAACCCGTCAACGGTCCGGCCAAGTCGGTTCCTCCCCAGGTTCGCCCTGATGGCGGCGACCGGGAGCGCCGGACGCGACGTGGCGATCTTTACCTACCAGCGAGCGCCGCTGCCAGCTGCCCGAGCCGGTGCATGGCGCCCGGGGTACGCGACCCCCACCAAAAAAGGTCCCGACCGTCCACGAAGATCACGGGAGCGACCTGCTCGAGCTCCGCTCGGTGCCGCTCGCCGAAGCTATAGGGCTCCGAGGGGGCCAGGACGTGGCCGGGCCGGCGACTCGCCGCGTCCTCGAGGGTCATGGTGGGATAGGGCTGATCGGAATCGGCGTACACGTTGCTGATCCCGACCGCGGAAAGGAGAGACGACGCGTAGGTGGAGCCTCCGATGGACATCCACGGCCGGCGCCAGATCGGCACCCACACCGTCTGACCGTCGGGGTACGGTCCGGCCGGCTCACGGCCCGGGCTTACCGGCCCTTCGGTCCAGTCTTCGCTGGTCGTCGGATCGGCCCGGCCGGCGGCGGCGGCCAGGTCGCGCATGGCTTCAGGCAGGTCGGCCAGTGACCGGACATGAGTGACGAGCAGCTCCAGGCCGCCCCCCTCCAGGGCTTCGGCGTCCTCCGCCCGGTTTTCCTCCTTGTCCATCACAACCAGGTCGGGACGAAGGGCGATGATGGCGTTCACGTCGGGGTTCTTGGTGCCCCCGACTATGGGAAATCCGGAGACCTCACAGAACCTGGTGACGCCGGCCGGCTGCACTCCCCAGGCCAGGAGGGTCTCGGTCACCGACGGGACCAGGCTCACGATCCGGATCTCGCCGGAGTCCGGCACCCGCGCCTCGCCGGAGTCCGGCACCCGCGCCTCGCCGGAGTCCGGCACCCGCGCCTCGCCGGAGTCCGGCACCCGCGCCTCGCCGGAGTCCGGCACCCGGCCCTCGCCCGATCCGGCCGGGTTCACCGGGACCTCACAGGCGGTCGAGCAGCTGGGTCTTCTTCGCCGCGAACTCGGCCTCGCTGATGATGCCCCGCCGGCGCAGCCCGTCGAGCTGCTCGATCTGAGTCGGGATGGACGGGGCGTCGAGGCCGAGCCCGGGGGCCGGGGCACCGTGGCCCGACCCGGGCGCCCGACCATTGCGCCACATCTCGAGCTGCCGGTAGATCTCGTTGTGAATGAGAGCCGGCCGGGGCAGGTCGGGGAACACCTCCTGGCTGTCCCGTCCGGCCGACTCGATGACGATGTCGCCCGCGCCGATCAGCCGCTTGAAGAGGGTTTGGCGGTAGCCGATGTTGGTCAGGGCCCCGATGGGGATCTCCCGGCCCCGCCGCCCTATGAGCCCACGGCGATCCATGATCCGAACATTGGTGACCACCATGCGGATGGTCTTCCATCGGACGTAGCGCCCTATGAGCCAGCCGGCGGCCCCGGCGAGGGCGGCGAGGGCGATCCAGGTAACCCAGATGGGCGCTGACTCCACGGCCGCGGCCACGGCCCCGGCCACGGTAACGACCACGGCAAGCGTGGGCCGGACCATGTACCACCAATGCGGGTGCACGTCGACCACGACCATCTCTCCCTCGTTGAGGAGTCGGTCGGGAAAAGGCACGCATCAACGATAATCGTCCGCAGACCTGCGGAAACCTCGCCCCGGGCTGGGCGGGTCCGTTGCAGATGCCTCTTGACGCGGAAGCGCCGACCGGGCACACTCCTGGGCATCGACAGGCACCCGGTTGCTGCGCCGGCGCGATAGTTCGGGGGGATTATCGGTTGGGCGCGCAGCCGGGTCCTCGATCGCTGGGCTGCCCCACTCATCCGGGACCGTCGAAGCGATGGCGCAGGCACCCGGTCCGCTCGCACCGCCACGCCCGCACCTACCCCGGCGATCACGGTTCGGGCCAGCCAGGCGTGGCGCAGGTCCCGCTCCTCGGCCGCGGGGTGAGCCGCCAGGTCGTGTCAGGTGAAGGGCAGAAGCAACCAGCCATCGAGGACTATCTGGTTCTGACGCCGGAGATCGGCGCTCGGCTGCCTAACCACTTCGCGTCGAGATCCTTCGCATCGGCGCCCCGGTCGCGACGCGTTCGGGCCACACAGTGACCATTTCGCGTCGAGACCGTCCGCTCGTCGCCACGGTCGCGACGCGAAGTGGTCGATGGTGGCGGCGCTTATGGCAAGCGGAGGAAAGCGGCGCTTGGATGAGGACAACAAGGGGAACACGCGCCCCGGCGCTGAGCATCCACCACCCCGTCACACCCTCTCCGTATCTTCGCACGGGTGCCGACGGATACCAGTGATGGCGACCTTCTCCACGGGCTCACCCCCGAGCAGCGCGAAGCCGTTACCAGCGAGGCCGCCCCCCTGTGCATCCTGGCATCGGCCGGAGCCGGTAAGACCCGGGTCCTAACTCGGAGGATCGCCTACCGGTCCCGATTCGGTGGCGCCGACGCCCGCCATTCGGTAGCGGTGACCTTCACCCGCAAGGCCGCGGGTGAGCTACAGCACCGGCTGGCGGAGCTCGGGATGCGGGAACGGGTGGCCTCGGGCACGTTTCATTCGCTGGCATCGGGACAGCTCCACAGGTGGTGGGCGGACCGTCATCAGCAGGCCCCTGCCCTGCTCGAGCGCAAAGGTCGATTGCTGGCGCCTCTGGCCGGCTCCCGGCCCGGCCTGGCCCAGGTGCCGGTCGCTGATCTCGCGGCCCAAATCGAGTGGGCCAAGGCCCGGTTGGTCAGCCCGGACCAGTTCGAGCGGGTGGTGCGGGCCGAGGCGCGGGAGCTGCCTCCCGGTGTGAGCCCGTCGGCAGTGGCCGCTTTGTACGCTCGCTACGAGGACGAGAAGCGCCGCCGAGGCCTGGTCGACTTCGACGACCTCCTTCTACGGGCGGCCGAGGCTTTGGAGGGTGATCCCGAATTCGCCGGCGCACAGCGCTGGCGCTGGCGCCACATCTACGTCGACGAGTTCCAGGACCTCAATCCCCTTCAGCACCGCCTTCTCCTCGCCTGGTTGGGGGTATCAACCGACCTGTGCGTCGTCGGCGATCCCGACCAAGCCATCTACGGATGGAACGGAGCCGACCCCGAGCTGCTGGCCCAGGTTCCCACCAGATGGCCGAGCACCGGGGTGGTTCGACTCGCGACCAATCACCGGTGCTCTCCCCGCATAGTTGCGGCCGCCGCCGCCGTTCTCGGACCGCGAGGCTCCCACCTCAGCTCCGCCCGCCCCGACGGGCCGGCGCCCGACGTATGGGCCTATCCGAGCGAGGCGGCGGAGGCCGCGGGCATCGCCGCCGGGCTCCGACGGGCCCACGGCGCCGGCCGGAGATGGAGATCGCTCGCGGTGCTGACCCGGACCAACGCCCAGCTGGTCCCGATCCAGCGGGCCCTGACCGCCGCAGGCATCCCGTTCTGGGCCCCCTCCCAACGGGCCATCCTCGACGATCCGTTTGCCCGGCGGGTCCTGACCGACCTGCGCCAGCGGCCCCAGCTTCCCATCGAGGCGGTAGTGGCCGAGCTATGGGAACTGTCCCAGGCGTCTCAGGTGCATGAGGTGTCGGGGCCGTCACCGGGCTGGGACCGTCCTGACCGGCCCGGGCCCGGGGACGGAACGAGCGACCAGCCCGACGACGGGGCCCGGGCCGTGCTCACCGTACTGGCTGACCTGGCCCGGTCCTTTGCCGGACAGGAGCAGGCATCCTCGGCCGCGGCATGGCTGAACTGGCTGCCGTCGGCCGTCCGGGACAACTCGGACGAACCCCACGAGACCGACGTCGTGACTCTGTGCAGCTTCCACCGGGCCAAAGGCCTGGAGTGGGAGGCGGTGTGGGTGGCCGGGCTGGAACAGGGCCTGGTCCCCATCGGCCGGGCCGGCTCACGACGGGCCGATCAGGAAGAACGCCGCCTGCTTTATGTGGCCTTGACCCGGGCCGCCGTCGAGCTCCATTGTTCCTGGGCCCGTCAGCGCACCTTCGGGACTCGGCCCGTGCCTCGCGACCCGTCACCGTGGCTCGAAGCCATAGAGCTCGGCGCCGGGCCCGGCACGTCCGAGCCGGCGCTGACTGACGAGTCCTCCCGGGCGTGGCGGCGAAGACTGGCGGAGCAGGCCGACCAGCTGCGTACGAGATCGGGCGGGCGGAGGCCCCTCGGCTTCCGGCTCCCCGAGAGCTGGCCCGATCCCGACCCGGACCTGGTCCATTCGGTCAAGGCGTGGCGGGCGGAGACGGCCCGGTTCACCGGGGTGCCCCCGTATGTGATTCTCCATGACGTGACGGTGGACGCCCTGGCCGCGTTGCGGCCGTCGACAACCGAACAGCTTCTCGCCGTGCCGGGGCTCGGTCCCGTCAAGGTGGGAAGGTACGGCCCGATCCTCCTGTCGATCGTGGCCGACCGGGCGGCGACCGCCTGAGATTTCTCATTCGGGTGGTGACGCGAGCCCCTCATCCGAGATAGCCTGCAGGCCCGTGAGCACCTGGTACTCGATAGAGGTTTTCGATGGTGCCACTTCCGCGTCCCTGTGGGCCGAGGCGTACCGGGATGCGCTCATAGAGACCGCCATCACCCAGGGGGCGACGGACTGGTCCTGGCACCGCCACACCTGGGGGGTCGTGTTCGAGGTGTCCTTCAGCGGCGATGAGGCATGGGACGGTTTCACCAGCCTTCCGGTTGTGCGGGCCGCCCTCGATGCCGTACCCGATCCGTTGACCGGCCTGATCGTGTACCGGGGCCGGGGCGGTAGCTCCGGCTCGCCCTTCCCGCGCAAGCCGCGCCCTCTGGTCGGCTCGGGATCGGCCGCCCTGCCGCTGCCGTGGGACTTCCTGAGCGACGAGCCGCTCACCCTGTCCGCGCTCGGGTTGCCCCGGCAGACCCTGGTGGGCGCCACGGGCCTGAGCGGGCGCCTGCGTTAACGCCGTATAGCTAGCCCCCGGGCGGCCCGTCCCGGTTCACCCACATGGTGCGAAGGCGGTCGGGTCCGATCACCACGAACAGTCCGGTGGCCTCAGCGGTCACCGTGTCGCCCGCACAGAGCCGGGCGGAGGTGACGACCTTGCGCCCCTTGACCTGTTCGACCCAGGCCTCGATTAGTACCTCGGTGTTCAACGGGGTTGGCCTCCGGTACCGGACGGTGAGGGTCCCGGTGAGGCCGGCCTGGCCGGACAGGGACTGGGCCAGGCCCAGCACCTCGTCGAAGGCGGCGGCGATGCAGCCGCCGTGCACGCAGCCAGGTGGCCCCTCGTAGGCGGGACCGAACAAGGCCCGGCCCACGATCCGGTCACCCTCAACGTCCACGTGCATCGGCGGCGCCAACGGGTTGGCCAACCCGCACTGGGGCGACCAATCGAAAAAGCCCGGACCGGGCACCAGGCCCGAGTCGTCCGCCATGTCTTCGTAGCTTCGGGCCGGGTGAGGCCCGCCCAGGATGGCGGTGACGTCGGCCATCTTGTCCGCGGCCACCGCGAGCACTTCGGCCGGGAAGGAGGTGCCGGTAAGACGGGTGATGAGATCGCGCATCGCCTGAGCCAACCCGCGGGCGTGGCGTCGGCGCCCCTCGCGCTCGATCTCGTGGACCCGGGCCAGCTGTTCGGCCAGCCTCTGGGCCGGGGTCGGCTCTACCGCGGCCACCGTGGCGCCCCTCGCGCCGGCCGATGATGGCCGGTTGACCGGCGCGTCATGCCGAAGGGATGTCGACGTCGACGAGGACCGGGGCGTGATCGGACGGCAGCTTTCCTTTGCGAGCGTTGCGATCGACCAAAGCCCACGTGACCTTGTCGGCCAGAGGTTTGGTCACCAGGATGAGGTCGATCCGCATCCCCCGGTGTTCGTGGAAGTCGCCGGCCCGGTAGTCCCAGTAGCTGAACAGCCGGTCCTCGGGGTAGCGAGTGCGGAAGGCGTCGACCAGGCCCCAGCCCTCGAGCTGGCGCAGGGCCTGCCTCTCCGGCTCGCTCACGTGGGTCGAGCCGACGAACGCCTTCGGGTCCCACACGTCAATGTCCTCCGGGGCGATGTTGAAGTCGCCGCACACGGCCAGCGGCTGATTGGGCTGGCCCAGATGGTCGATGTGGTCACGCAGCTTGGCCAACCACGCCAGCTTGTACACGTAGTGGTCGGAGTCCAGCGCCCGGCCGTTCGGGACGTACACGCTGGTCACCAGGACCGAGCCGCAGCGGGCGGTCAGAATCCGGGTCTCCGAGTCGGGCTCGAGCGGCGCAGCAAATCCGTCCACCACGTCGTCGATGCCGACCCGGGACAGGATGGCCACCCCGTTCCATTGCCTGTCACCGTGATGGACGCTCTCGTAGCCGAGGCCGGAGAAGGCGAGATGCGGGAAGGCGGAGTCGCTCAGCTTTGTCTCCTGCAGGCACAACACGTCCGGGCGGGCGTAGGCAACCCACTCCTCCACCCGGGGCATCCTGACCTTCAACGAGTTCACATTCCACGTGGCGATTCGCATGGCGTCGCCATCGTAGGGAATCGACGGCGGCCGGCTGGCCGGGCCTCCGGGGGAGTATGTGAGCAAAACCGGTTCGCGCCGTAGGCGGCGCCAAAATGACCCCTGGTCAGCAGGGTCAATGGCCCAGGTAATTCTGCGAACCTGTTTAGGAGGGAGAGGAGATGGACCGGCGGCGGGACGCGGGCGTGACCCCGCCGGCCGGGTCTTGGGACTTGTTGCCCCCGCTGGTCCTGGCGGCCGAGTCCCCACCGGACGGGCCTTCTTCGGATGCCGCGGCCCGGTCCTCAGAGCCGGCCGGAGTTGGGGTTCGGGTGGCCGACTTCCTAGCCCCGCCGGCTTTTGAGCTGGCCGGGGCCTCCGACCTGGCGGACTTCCGCACCCGCGTCACCGGTACGCCCGCGGCCTCGGCGTCTTCGGGCGTGCCGGCTCTGGCTGAGCGCGGGCTTCTGGCCGGAGCGCTCGACGCCGTGTCCTTCGTCGCCGGCGTCTTGGCGGCCGTGGTGGGGCCCTCGCCCTTCGCCGTCGCTTGGCCGGACTTGTTGGTGTCGCGACCTGTGGAACCGGCAGTTTTCCGCGTCCGCCTGGCGGCTGCGGTCCCCTGCGCATCCTCCTCCCGAGCGTCCTCGGGTGAGGAGGCCGCCGCCGGGAGAGCCCGGGCCTTGCGTGCCCGTTTGGCCGGCGCCGTGGTCGTCGCCCGCTGCTCGCGGGTTCCTGTCGGCCCGACGGGGGTCTGTCCGACACCGGTCACCGCTGCGGACGGCTGTTCGGAAGGGCTGGTTTGCCCTCGGGACCCGCCCGGCCCGCCGGCCGGGGCCGGCGGCGCTTCCGCCACGGTGTCCTGCCGGCCCGCGGCCTTCTCCTGCCCGGCCGGCGCCCGGCTCCCGCCCTTCCCTTCGCCTGCACCCCCGGGCTGTGGGCCGCCGACCTTCCTCGTCCGCTTGGATGGGGTCTTGGCCGCCTGCGCCGGCTCGGCCGGCTCGGTCGCCTTCCCCGGAGGGACGGCCGGTTGCTGCTTGGTCTTGCGGGTCTTCCTGGCTTTCGCCTCGGCGGGGGCCTCCGGCGAGGAGGCAGCCGGCTCCGGCGGCTGTTTCGCCACAGAGAGCACCGCCGGCTTGCCCGTGGGCTTCTTGGCGACAGAGGACGCCGGGCCCCGCCCGGCTTTGGCTGCCCCCTGACCTACCACCCCGGGCTCGTCCGACGCCGGGCCGTCGGGGCCGTCGGCACTCCCCGCTCGAACCAATCCTGGCGCCGCCGCGGCTGGTGGCGATCCGGCTTTCGCCGCCCGGCCCCGGCGTCGCGGCTTCTCGACGGCATCGGGATGGATCTCGGCATCTACGGTCTCGGGAGTGGGACCGCCGGCGATGTGGGCAAAGCCGGGCAGGGCCAGCTCGATCCCCCGCCGTTGAGGGTCGAACGCTTGCACCACCAACGTGACCGGCTGCCCTTTGGTCACCACCTCCCGCGCTCGGCGAGGCGGGGGATCCCCCATGGCAGACAGCGGGATGTAGCACTTGGCTCCGTCCGCCTCCACGAAGGCCCCGTGGGAGGAGTACTCGTCCACCGAGCCGATGACCTCGCTCCCGAGCGGATGAGCGGCGATAAAGGTTATGAACGGGAGGGGCTCGTTCACCGGGTCAGCCGGCGGCTGGCCGCCCCGGCGCCGGCGCCGCCCGGAACCTCCGGACGGCTCCACGACCTCCTGGGTCGCCCGGGCTATGGCTCGATCAACCGACTTCGGCCGGTTCCTGGGTTTGGGCGCGGCCACGTCGAGCCCCGTGACCTCGGCCGGGAGGCGGGTGGTCGCGGGATCCGCCTCGGACCGCTTGCGGCGCTTCGCCTCTTTCACCACCTCCCGGCTCTTGTGGCCCCTGACCGGGGTCCGGTCCATGAATATCCAGCCCACCCCCGGAACGGGCTTTCCTCCGATCAGCCTCCCTTTGTCGAACAGCCAGCTGTGATCGCCATGGAACTCCTGGAAGGAGTCGTTCGAGAGAACGGTTGCCCCGGTTTTCTCAGCAATGAGAAGGAGAAAGGCGTCTCCGCGGCCGATCGCGCCGGCGGGAGGCGACACGACCTCGCCCGCCACCTCGGCCTCCTCGTAGGCTGGTAGCTCCGAAGGATCGATGCGGTGGCCGAAGGAAGCATCGACGACGACGGTCACGAGATCCATCGGGTTTTCCGCGATGAACTCGCGCACTGCCTGGTCGAGCTGGGCCAAGCTTGGCATGGACCGACCCTCGGTAGCCAGGTTCGAACCGTCCACTATGACGTGACGAGGTGCCATTACTAGTCGTAGAGTCAAGCAGGATCGGCACGGCAGAAAGTGGAATCCCCCACCTGCGTGATTCCGCGGTCGCACCGTAGAGTTCCACGGGTGGATCGACCCCCCGCCCTGGCCGGTGACCCAGCTGACGGAGATCTGCGAGCTGTCCTCTGGGATTTCGGCGGCGTGCTCACCACGAGCCCGTTCGACGCCTTCCTCGCATATGAGCGGGCGAACTCTCTGCCATCAGGGTTCATTCGTGGCCTGAACGCCACCAACTCCGACACCAACGCCTGGGCCCGGTTCGAACGCAGCGAGCTCGATGTCGACGACTTCGCCGCCAGCTTCGAAGCCGAGGCGGCCGCAGCCGGCGGGCGGGTGGACGCCCGGGAATTGCTGGCCGTACTGCGAACCGGCGAGCTCCGGCCGGCCATGGTCGAGGCGGCCCGGCGCTGCCACGAACGGTTCAGGACCGGACTACTGACCAACAACTTCGCTCCTGGGACCACCGAGGAATCCGCCTCGGGCTACGACCTCGTGTTCGAACACTTCGACCTCGTGCTGGAATCGTCGAAGGCCGGGTTCCGCAAGCCCGATCCCCGCTTCTACCAATCGGCATGCGAGCAACTGGGCATCCGGCCGGACGAAGCCGTCTTCCTCGACGACCTCGGCGTCAACCTCAAGCCGGCTCGGGCCATGGGGATGCGAACCATCAAGGTCGTCGACCCAGCGGAAGCTTTGGCCGAGCTCGAGACGATCGTCGGCTTTGCGTTGGGGTAGACGAGCAGAGCAGACGCTCCCGGCCGGCCACCGATGACCGCTATCCGAGGGCCCGAGCCAGGAGGTCCTCCTGCTCCAGATCGTGCATGGAGTGACTCCCCGTCGCCGGTGATCCCGACGCCATTCTCGCTATCCGGGACAGCCGGTAATCGTCGCCGAACATCTCATCGAGGCGATCCCGGACGAAAGTCCAGGCCCCCATGTTCTCCGGCTCCTCCTGCAGCCACACGACCTCCTCAGCCCGTTCGTACCCGGCGACGGCCGCGGCGATCTGGTCAGCCGGCCACGGGTAGAGCTGTTCCACCCGCACCACGGCAACGTCGCGCCGGGCCTGCTTTTCTCGGGCCACGAGGGTGTCGAGCGCGACCTTTCCGGTAGTTATCACGACCCGGCGGACGTCGAGCCGGGACTCGTCACCAGCCAGAAGCGGGTCGTCCAGGACCTCCCGGAAGTGGCCACTCAGGAAGTCGGACACCGGGCTGTACGCCTCCCGGCCCCGCAGGTAGCGCTTGGGCGTGAAGAGGACGAGCGGTTTCCTGGTGGTGCGCAGGACCTGGCGGCGAAGAAGGTGGAACAGCTGGGCCGCGTTGGTTACGTCCGCAACCTGCATGTTGTCTTCGGCACACAGGTCGAGGAACCGTTCCATCCGCGCCGACGAGTGCTCGGCGCCTTGACCCTCGTAGCCGTGCGGCAAGAGAAGGGTGAGGCCGGACGCCTGGCTCCACTTGATCTCGGCCGCGGCCAGGAACTGGTCGATGATGATCTGGGCTCCGTTGACGAAGTCGCCGAACTGGGCCTCCCACGCCACCAAACCGTCGGTCGCGACCAGGGAGTAACCGTATTCGAAGCCGAGGGCGGCGTACTCCGACAGCAAGGAGTCGAAGATCGAGAAGCGGCCCGGTCCGAGAGACCCGAGCGGGATGTACACCGATCCGGTGTGGTAGTCGACGACGGCCGCGTTGCGGTGCCCGAACGTCCCCCGCCGGGTGTCCTGGCCGGTCAACCTGACGTCGCGCCCTTCCAGCAGAAGGGTTCCGTAGGCGAGGGCTTCACCGAGAGCCCAGTCCGCCTCCCCGGCCGTCCAGAGATCGGCTCTCGTCTTGAAGACCTTGATCAGCTTCGGATGCACCGTGAACCCTTCGGGGAAGGTCTCGAGAGCATCCACCACTTTCTGGAGCTCTTCCCTCGGCACACCCGTCTCGATCGGGGGGAGCACCGGAGCGGGCGGCGGAGGAGGCGGCAGCACGGCGGGAAGAGGTGGGGCGGCAGCCCTGGTCTCGTCCAGGGCCGCTTGCAGGCGACGAGAGAAGTCTCTGAGTGCTTCCTCCGCCTGGTCCAGGTCGATGTCGCCCCGCCTGACCAGAGCCTCTGTGTACAGCTTGCGGACGCTGCGGTGCTCTTTGATGAGCTGGTAGAGCAACGGCTGCGTGAGACTCGGATCGTCCTGCTCGTTGTGGCCGAACCTTCGGTAGCAGACCAGATCGATCACCACGTCCTTGTGGAATCGCTGCCGAAAGGCCAGGGCCAGCCGGCCGACCCGGACGCATGCCTCGGGATCGTCGCCGTTGACGTGGAATATAGGAGCCTGGACCATCTTGGCTACGTCGGTTGCGTATACCGACGACCGGGCGGAGTCGGGATTCGTGGTGAACCCCAGCTGGTTGTTGATGACCAGGTGCACGGTGCCGCCGGTCTCGTAGCCGGGCAGAGCCGACATGTTGAGCGTCTCCGCCACCACGCCCTGGCCGGCGAAAGCCGCGTCACCGTGGATGAGGAGGGGGAGGACGGGATGGGCGAGGGACTCGTCCCTTTCCGCCAGCAACTGGTCCTGCATGGCCCGGGCGATCCCTTGCACCACCGGGTCCACGGCCTCGAGGTGGGAGGGGTTGGAGGCCAGAGCGACGTCGATGGTGATGCCGGACCTACCGGTGAACTTCCCTTTGAACCCCTTGTGGTACTTGACGTCGCCCGAGCCCTGCACCGTGCCCGGGTCGATGTTGCCCTCGAATTCCTCGAAGAGCTCGCCGTAGCCCTTGCCCACGATGTTGATCAGCACGTTGAGCCGGCCCCGGTGGGCCATTCCGATGGCCACCTGCGAGAGCCCGTCGACCGCGGCCGCGTCGAGGATGGCATCGATAAGCGGGATCGCCGATTCGCCGCCCTCCAGGCCGAAGCGCTTCTGCCCTATGAACTTGGTGTTCAGGAACTGCTCGAGCGCCTCGGTGGCATTGAGGCGGTCCAGGATCCACCGCTTCTCCTCGGGCGACAGCTGAGTGGTGACCCCTTCGACGTGCTCCTGGATCCAGCGCTTCTGGTCGGGTTCCTGGATGTACATGTACTCCACCCCGACGGTCCGGCAGTAGGCGTCCCGCAGGATTCCGAGGATGTCGCCCAGCGGCATGCGCCGAGACCCCGCGAGGCCGTTGGTGAGGAACTCCCTGTCGAGGTCCCACACGCTGAGCCCGTGCGTGGTCGGGTCCAGCTCGGGGTGCATGTGCGGGTCTTTCCAGTCGAGCGGGTCGAGGTGGGCGATGAGGTGGCCGCGGACCCGGTACATGTTGATGAGGTTGTCCACGTCGATCTGCTTCTGAGTGTGGATCGACGAGGACTCGGACAGGTCGTTCACGTCCCGGTGGAAGCGGACCGGCTCGTAAGGGACGCCCATGGCCTTGAACACCGTCTGGTAGAACGATTCCTCCCCGACCAGTAAGCGGTGCATTCGCTGGAGGAACAAGCCCGATTCGGCGCCCTGGATGATCCTGTGGTCGTAGGTCGAGGTGATGGTTACCACCTTGGACACGCCGAGCTCGCCGAGCACCCGGGGGTCGGCAGCCTGCCACTCCGCCGGGTAGTCGATAGATCCGACGCCGATGATGGCGCCCTGGCCGGGCATCAGGCGGGGTACCGACTGCACCGTCCCTATCGTGCCGGGGTTCGTCAGCGTCACTGTCGCCCCCGCCAGGTCGTCGGCCCCGACCTTGCCCGAGCGGACCCGGCGGATCAGGTCCTCGTAGGCCGACCAGAAGGCCCGGAAGTCGAGTTCGTCGGCGTCGCGGATCACCGGGACCATCAGCGTCCTCGAGCCGTCGGACTTTTCGAGGTCGACCGCGATCCCGAGCGCGACGTGCTCGTGGTGAATCACGGCCGAGACGGCTTTGGGGTCGTCCTGCGGTCCGGCCACAAACGTGGAGTTCAGCGAAGGCACCGATTTGAGGGCCTGGACCACGGCGTAGCCGATGATGTGAGTGAAGCTCACCTTGCCGGCGCTACCGGTGCGGCTCAGCTGGTTGTTGAGGATCTTGCGGTTGACTTCGAGCAGCCGGGCCGGCACGACCCGAAAGCTCGTAGCCGTCGGAACCCCGAGGCTGGCCGTCATGTTGGACGCGATCCGCGCCGCCGCACCGCGAAGGGGGGTAGCCGGCTCGGCTTCGGGGCCGGTCGAGGGGGTGGGGGCGGCCGGGGCGACAGCAGAGGGGCCGGGGGCCGGGCCGGCGGGGGTCTGGGCGACGGCGGGCTGGGCCGCGCTAGGCGAGGGGGGCGGGGCCGGGCTGGGGATGGGGGTCGAAGGGACGGTCGGAGCCGAGGCGGGGCCGGGGGTCGAGGGGACGGCGGCTCGAGCGGCAGTCACATTTTGGGTGGGACTCGCCGCCGTGGAGCCGGACCCAGCCACTTCCCCGGCTGCCTCGGCCCGTGGGGCCGCCGGGGACGCCGATGAGGCGGCTGACGCAGACGGCGCTCTCGAGGTGGGGGGAACTTCGCCGTTGGTGGCGGAGGCCCATTCCTCTTCATCGCCGTCCGGTTCGGGAACGCCGGTCCTCGCTGCGGGAGTCGAAGGCCTCGCCAGGTTCGCCCCGCCCGGCCGGAAGTCCTGGAAGAACTCCCGCCAGCTCTCACTGACCGACGTGGGGTCCTGCAGGTACTGCTCATACATGTCGTCGACGAGCCAGGCATTCGCCCCAAAAGTGGCGGAACCCTGTGGCGCTTCAGTCATGATCTCAGGGTACGTCGCCAGCCGCTCTCGGCGATTGCCCCGCGTGCTCAGACCGAAGCTCCCCGGCGGCGCACCACGGGCTCTGCTCGGCGCCGGGCAGACTGGAACCCATGCCGGCCCAGTTCATCTTCACCATGCGCGACTTGAGGCGCTTCTACCCCCCTGACAGGGAGGTACTCCGCGGCATCAACCTGTCGTTCTATCCCGGGGCGAAGATCGGGGTGATCGGAGCGAACGGATCGGGCAAAAGCTCGCTGCTCCGCATCATGGCGGGAGTCGACGAGGGCTACACAGGCGACGCCCGGCTCACCGCCGGCTTCACTGCTGGGTACCTCTCCCAGGAGCCCGAGCTCGATCCGGCCAAGGACGTCGCCGGCAACGTGGCGGACGGGGTGGCCGAGATCAAACAGTTGCTCGTGCGCTTCGACGAGGTATGCGCGGCCATGGGAGATCCCGACGCCGACTTCGACAAGCTGCTCGCAGAGCAGGGCCAACTCCAGGACCGCATCGACGCCGCCGAAGCCTGGGAACTGGACCGCAAGCTCGAGATAGCGATGGATGCGCTGCGCCTGCCCCCTTCCGACGCCGACGTGTCGACGCTGTCAGGCGGGGAGAAGCGCAGGGTGGCCCTCTGCCGGCTGCTCCTTTCCGCCCCGGACCTGCTCTTGCTCGACGAGCCGACGAACCACCTCGATGCCGAATCGGTGGCGTGGCTGGAACGGACGCTGCAGGACTACCCGGGAACGGTCGTGGCAGTTACCCACGACCGGTACTTCCTCGACAACGTCGCCGGCTGGATCCTGGAGCTCGACCGCGGCTTCGGCATCCCGTGGGAGGGCAACTACTCCTCGTGGCTGGAGCAGAAACAGCAGCGCCTGGCCCGCGAAGAGAAGGCCGACAAGGCGCGGGAACGGACACTGGAGCGCGAGCTCGAGTGGATCCGGATGTCGCCTCGGGCCCGCCAGGCCAAGAGCAAAGCGCGGATCACCGCCTACAACCAGCTCGTAGCCGATTCCGAGGCGGCCGAACGAAGCTCAGACCGGCTGGAAATCGCCATACCCCCGGGGCCCCGGCTGGGCGATCTGGTCGTGGAGGTGTCGAACCTGACCAAGGGGTTCGCGGCCAATCTGCTCATCGACGACCTCTCCTTCCTTCTCCCGCCAGGCGGGATCGTCGGCGTCATCGGCCCCAATGGGGCGGGGAAGACCACGCTCTTCCGGCTCGTCACGGGCGCCGAGGAACCGGACTCGGGAACACTGCGAACAGGGGACACCGTTTCGATCGCCTACGTGGACCAGTCCCGAGACACCCTCCAACCTGACGCGACGGTCTTCGAGGAGGTCGCCGGTGGCCAAGAACGGATCCTCGTCGGCGGTAGAGAGCTGCACGGCCGGGCCTACGTGGCCGCCTTCGGGTTCAAGGGGAGCGATCAACAGAAGAAGGTCGGGGAGCTTTCCGGCGGCGAGAGGAACCGGGTGCACCTGGCCAGGGTCCTGCGTTCTGGGGGCAACGTTCTTCTGCTCGACGAGCCCACCAACGACCTGGACGTCGACACCCTGAGAGCGCTGGAGGAGGGCCTGCTTGCCTTTCCCGGATGTGCCGTCGTCATCAGTCACGATCGCTGGTTCCTGGATCGCATCGCCACCCACGTCCTGGCCTTCGAGGGCGACTCGCAGGTCCGGTGGTGGGAAGGCAATTTCTCCGACTACGAAGCCGACCGCCACAAACGGCTCGGCGTCGACGCCGACCAACCGCACCGGATCAAGTACAAGCCGATCGTCCGGGGCTGAACATCGAGGCGACCGGGCTCGGTTTTCAGGAAACGGGGCCGGCCGCGGCGAGGAACTTCGCGGCAAGCGGTGCTGCCGTCGCGCCACCCGACGACCCGACGTCCACATAGACGGCGAACGCCAGGTCGCCGCGGAAGCCGATAAACCAGGCGTGGGTCGCCGGCGGGTTGGCCGACCCGAACTCAGCCGTGCCGGTCTTACCGTACGTACCGCTCGGAAGCCCCTCGCCTGCGGCCGTACCGGTGGCGACAACCTGCGCCATCATAAGGTGCAGGTCAGCGTCGACCGCCGGCGCGAGCGGGCGGGCCGGGGCGGCATCGTCGGGAGCCCCGACAACCAGGCGGGGTTCGCGAACCGCCGAGCTGTCGACGGCCGCCGCCACCATGGCCATGTCCAGCGGCGACACCGTTATCTGTCCCTGGCCGATGGCAGTGGAGGCGAGGTCCGCCTGGTCCTTCGGCGGCGGCACGTTCCCTCCGTACGCAGGTAAACCCATCTGCGGGGTTACGCCGAGGTTGTAGCTGGCCGCCGCTTTCACCAGGTCGGTCGCGGTCAGGTTCTGGGCGGCGAGTCCGATGAAGGCGGTGTTGCAGGACTGGGCGAAGGCAGTGAGGAGATTGATGGCACCGGAGGCTTCGCCCTCGTCGTTGTGAAACGTCTCTCCGTCCACCGTCCGAGTCGCGGGGCAGGTTGCCGGGCTCTGCGGGGTAAGGCCCCGGTCGATCAGGGCGGTCGACGTTACGACCTTGAAGGTGCTGCCCGGGGCTTCGGTCGCGTCCAGTGCGTAGTCGGTGGCCGAACCGCCGGGAACATGGTTGGCTACGGCCAGCACCTCACCGGTCGAGGCCTGAACCGCGACCAGGGCGGCCGGTTGGGTGGTAGCGGAGATGGCGCTCTCGGCCGCCACTTGGACGGCCGGCACGATGGTTGTCAGTAGAGGTGTCCCGGCGACGGGGGGCCGCCGGGACAAAGTGGCGACCGTGGTCCCCGAGGATGTGACTATCGACACCGTTTGGCCCGGCGAGCCGGCCAGCCTCTTCTCGTACTGCCCCTCGAGCCCGCCCTGCCCGACGAGATCGCTCGCCGAGTAGGGCCGTCCGAGCTGGCTCAGCTGCTCGGCCGTGACCGGCCCGAGGCTGCCGAGCACGTACTGACCCAACCCTGCGGTCACCGGCCGCTCTTGTGCGGTGGTCTCGAACTGGGTGCCCGGGATCTGGTACAGCTCCGACTGGCGGATGTTGGCGGTGAAATCGGAGGCGGTCACCGTGAACACGGGCTCGAAGAAGGTTGGGTTCCGCTGGGCCGCGGCCAGCGCGGACGAGATGTCCGACTGAGTGGCACCGGCCGCGAGAAGGAGTCTCGTGACCGCGGTTGGATCCTTCAGCCGCTGCCCGACCAGCCCGACCTGGACCATGGGCTGAGAGCTCATGAGGGGGACTCCGCCGGCGCCCTGAACATTCGCTCTCGGGGCCCACACGTAACTGACCTCGAAGTGATCCCCTGGCGCGAGGTGAGCGTCGATGGTGCTCGGACTCCAGGCCACCAGCCAGTGACCCTTCACCCTCTGGACGGTCACCTGGCTGGACACGGACAGCGGCTGAGCGAGTCCCGCTCCCTCGAACTTCTCGGCGATCGGAGCGGTTCGCTCCGCCCCCTGGCCCGATAGAGGCCCCGGTGCGACCGTCACCTTCGACGCGCCGAGATCGTGCATCACGCCACTGTTGACCGCCACGAAGTCGGCGGGAGGAGCGTCTACCAGCTGCTCCATGGCCCCCCACTGCTGGCTGTCCCAAGCGTTGACGAAGGCCGTGAGAGTCGCCTCGGGGGAGCTGCCGGAGGATCCACCACAGCCGCTCAAGGTCCCGACCGCAGCCAGGATGGCTAGCGCAACCGATGCCGTCAGGCGTCGACGCCGATTCCGCACGAACCGACCCTAGGGGACCGATCCGGCCGTATGGGAGCAGCCAGCAGGGCCGGCCCCTCGATCGCCGGACCCGACGCATGGCCGGCGGGAGGGCGGGTTGCGACGTCGCCCCGACTGCGAACCTCGCCCGTTCACAGTCGGCTTACGAGTCGGCCCAGACCTCTCGAAGCTCGTCCAGATCGGCCCGGAGGTTTGACAGCTCGCCCCTCACCGACGCCAGTTCGGCGCTCACCGACGCCAGTTCGGCCCTCACGGACGCCAGGTCGGCCTGGAGTGACGCCACCTCCCCGGCCAGCGACGAGGTTCCGTCGGTGATGCGACCGGCGTGGGCGGTGGGCGCGGTCAACGCGTTCGTCGCGTTCGGCGTGTCCGGCGGGTTCGGCGGGTTCGGCGCGGACGGTTGTGATACCGCTGACTGTCTGCTCGTGTAGCCGTCGTCCCGACTTTCGCGCTCGTACGGCCTCTCGTACCCGTCGTCCGGATGGGATCCCGAAGCGGTCTCGGTGTGCCCGCTCAGCAGCTGCACCCACCGCTCCTCCTTCTGGCCCGGCCGGCGCGGCAGCCGGAGGACGAGAGGGTCGGACCCCCGGGTCAACGCTTCGAGATCGGCTTCGACGGCCGCGATCCCGTCGAAGCGAGCCATCCGCTCCGTACGCGCTCGCAGCTCCCCGACCGTCTGGGGCCCCCGCAGCAGGAGCACCCCCACCAGGGCCAGTCGCAGTTCGTCCAGGCCCAGTTTCTCGTCCAGAACCTGGCGATAGCGGATCACGGACCGTCCGTGAGACGGATGGACGAAACGCACGAGGCCGGCCTCTTTGAGCGAGACCAGAGCGGCGTCCAGGGTTCGCTCGTCGTAGCTCACCACCGGGTCGCGGTTCGAGGACTGGTTGCAGGCCGACAGCAAGGAGTTGAGCGTGAGCGGATACTGAGCGGGCGTCGCCAGCTGCTTCTCGATGAGGCTGCCGATGATCCTGCCTTCCACCGGACCGATTCGCATGGCTATCGGGATGTGGGGCGCCGGCCGCCGGGCCGCCCGATCCCGCTGGTCGCCTCCCAACGGTGCGTCCCGCCTCGCGTGGTCGTCATCGACCTGAGCTTATGGCGATGGGTGAGGCGGGGGATGCCGGCGAGAGGGCGGGGTGGTCGTGTAGTTCGGGCGCCGCTGGGGTGCCGGCGTGGCGCCTTTGGTCGGGGCGGTGGCAGCGGGAGGGGGCGAGGCGAGAGCAGGCGAGGGGGAGCAGGCGGCGGGGGTGAGCAGGGCCCGGCCGCGGCGGGGCGGGCGGGGGTGAGCAGGGCCCGGCCGCGGCGGGGCGGGCGGGGGTGAGCAGGGCCCGGCCGCGGCGGGGCGGGCGGGGGTGAGCAGGGCCCGGCCGCAGTGGCGCGCGTGAGCCGGGCGGCGGCGCTGGTCCGGGCGCGGAGGCAGCCGCGGCCGGGATGAGTAGCGGTGGCGACGACAACGGACCATCGAGCCATCGAGCCGTCGAGCCGTCGAACCGGTCCAGCCGCTGTCGACACCGCTCTCCCCGACGTGCTAAATCTGGCAAATACCCTTTATAGGTCGTCAGGGGAGCCGGACTCGGAGAATCTCGTAGACGTTTCGTTATCTCGTAGCATTTTCGCACGGTTTACGTGCTATTTCTACGCCGAGAAAACGAAAGTGCTACGAGATTATCGGACATAACGTGTAAAAGGGACCGTCGCTGCCTGCGCCGGGGTCACAAATCGGGATGGGCGGGGGTGCCCGATCCAGCGAGCGGGCGTCGGGCGCCGGCCGAAGCCTGAGCCAGTTAGGCCCGCGGGCCCGGCGGGAATCGCCGGATCCACCCGAGCAAGCCGACCGGCGGGACTAGCCGGATCCACCCAGGCAAGCCGACCGGCGGGACTAGCCGGATCCACCCAGGCAAGCCGACCGGCGGGACTAGGCGGGTCCACCCGTCACGGCGGTCACGGTGGCCGGCGGCGGTCACGGCGGGCGGCGGGC
Source organism: uncultured Actinomycetota bacterium (assembly GCA_963783945.1). Classification (GTDB taxonomy): domain Bacteria; phylum Actinomycetota; class Acidimicrobiia; order Acidimicrobiales; family Palsa-688; genus CAWAPS01. The sequence continues at coordinate 118,421 of CAWAPS010000029.1, read as the reverse complement.
GGCGGGCGGCCCTAGCTGTCCCCGCCCCGCTCAAGCTGGCCCCGCCCCGCCCCGCTCAAGCTGGCCCCGCCCCGCTCAAGCTGGCCCCGCCCCGCTCTAGCTGTCCCCGCCCCGCACCACCCGCCGACCGAGCCGTCTAGCCCTCGACATGCCCGCACCCCCCGCCCCGCCGCCGGCCACCCCGCAAGCCCACCGCCACCGCCCCCTCCGACCGTCGAATAGGTTCGCCGGATGACATCGGCCGCCGGCCTGAAGCTCCTACGCCGGGATCCGATCGAGCAGGCCCCGGCCGCCGGCCGAGTGGTCCTCGTGCACGGCTCCATGGACCGGGCCACCAGCTTCACCCGGCTGATGGCGAAACTCCCCGGCTGGAGCATCGTGTCCTACGACCGGCGGGGCTACGCCAGCTCCAGTGCAGTCGGGCCGTCTACCGACTTCCAATCCCAGGTCGATGACCTGCTCGAGGTGCTGGCCGGCCAGCCCGCCGTGGCGTTCGGCCACAGCTTCGGCGGAGACGTAGTGCTGGCGGCCGCAACCCGCTGTCCCGAGCTGATCCCCGCTGCCTTCGTCTGGGAGCCGCCTCAACCGTGGCTGCCCTGGTGGCCCGATCACACGGCCAGCCGAGGGGCCGGCTCCGACCTCGGTCCCGAGGACCGGGCCGAGTGGTTCGTGCGGCGAATGGTGGGCGACCGGATCTGGGAGCGACTGCCTTCGGCGACCCAGGCCCGACGGCGGGCCGAGGGCCCCACCCTTCAGGCCGAGCTGGCCAGCCTGGCGACCGGCCCGGTGTTCGACCCGGCCCACGTCAGGATCCCGGTTGTCGTGGGTCGGGGAGGCCGCTCCCACCCCCATCAACGCCGTTCGGCGCGTGAGCTGGCATCCAGCCTCCCAAGAGGCGAGCTGGCCGAGATCCCTGAGGCCGCCCACGGCGCCCACTTGAGCCACCCGGAAGAGCTCGCCGATCTCCTCGGGCACGCCGCGGCGCGCTTCTGATCACCTTCGGGCGAAGCATTCACCGGACGTCGCTCATCCGATGCGAATATTGGTGTCATGACGATCCCCGGGACGACTGACGTGGCCGTCGTGGGAGCCGGTCCCGCCGGCTCGGCTGCCGCCATAACGCTCCGCCGGCTCGGCCTGCGGGTGACGTTGATCGACAAGGCCGTCTTTCCCCGGGACAAATGCTGCGGCGACGGCCTGACCACGGCCGCGCTGCGCCGGGCCGAGCAGCTGGGTCTGGACCCCCGCTCCGTGCCTTCCTGGACGCCGGTCGGCGAGGCGGTGGTGGTTGCGGCGGACGGCCACCGAGTGGCCTTACCTCTTCCCGCCGATGGCACCCAGTACGCGGCGTCGGCCAAGCGGTTCGAACTCGACGCCGCCCTCGTCGACTTGGCCCGCCTGGCGGGGGCGGACGTGGTGGAGGGGCACGCGGTCAAGGGTGTCGAGACCGTGGCCCACCTCGATGGGGATGCGGGAGTGGCGGCCGACCTCGACGACGGCTGCCGCATTCGAGCCCGATACCTGATCGCCGCCGACGGAATGTGGTCTCCGGTACGAAAGGTCATCAGCCAACGTGACGGCGAGGGCGGGGAGGATTGGGCCCGCGACGGCGACTACAACCCCGGCACCCGGCCGTCCGGCTACCTCGGCGACTGGCAGGCGGGGCGCCAGTATTTCGGCCGGGTCGGACCCCAGGCCAACAAGCTGTGGGTGTGGTTCGAAGCGGACATGATCCCGGGATACGCCTGGTCCTTTCCCCTCGCCGGCGATTGCGCCAACGTGGGATACGGGGTGCCGCGCCGGCCCGGTCAACCGCTGTCCGAGCTCAAGGGTCAGCGCATCGATCTTCTGAACCGGCCCGAGATAGCGGACGTCCTAGGGCCGCAGGCCGTGGCCATCAGCCCGTGGAAGGCTTGGCCCATCCCGGCCCGGATCGCCGACACCACGCCCCATGCCCTCGGCGGGCGCGTTCTCTTTGCCGGCGACGCAGTGCGGGCGTGCGATCCGATGACCGGCGAGGGGATCGCCCAGGCGTTCGAAACGGCTGAGATGGCGGCCCAGGCGATCGGTGCGGCCGGGCCTCGCGACCCGGCTGCCGCGGGCCGTCGATACGAACGGCGGCTCCGGTGGGGGCTGGCGGTCGACGACAAGCTGTCAAGGGCTTTCTCCGCGGTTCTGGCCCGAGATCAGGGATCGTCCAAGGCTCTGCGCCTCGCCGAAACCAGCGACTGGCTCCTGCGTAACTTCGCTCGCTGGATGTTCGAGGACTACCCGCGTGCTGCCCTGGCCACGCCCCACCGGTGGCGCCCCCGCATGTTCAGCCGGCCCGGGGCGTTCTGCATCGCTTAAACCGGCTCGCCCGCACCGCTGGAGGAGAACGGCTGGCCGCCGTTTGCCCCGCCTATTACCGTCACCGCCATGGCAGACATCGGCTTCGACGGAAAGGTAGCCATCGTCACCGGCGCCGGCGGTGGCCTGGGTAAGCAGCACGCCCTCCTTCTTGCGTCACGAGGGGCGCGGGTGGTCGTGAACGACATAGGCGGGTCGGTGTCGGGCGAAGGATCCGACAAGGGTCCGGCCGAGGCGGTGGTGGAGGAGATCCGCACAAGCGGAGGCGAAGCGGTCTCCGACACCAACTCGGTGTCGTCGCCCGAAGGCGGCGAGGCGATCGTCGGCACGGCCATGGACGCCTTCGGCCGGATCGACATCGTGGTCAACAACGCCGGCATCCTCCGGGACAAGTCGTTCCCGAACCTGACGGCCGATCTGCTCGAGCCGGTGCTAGACGTCCATCTGAAAGGGGCCTTCTACGTCACCCGCCCGGCCTGGATCAAGATGCGGGAACAGGGCTACGGCCGGGTGGTCAACACTTCCTCCAACTCGGGGATACTCGGCAACTTCGGCCAGGCCAACTACGGCGCGGCCAAGATGGGGCTGGTGGGCTTCACCCGGGTACTTGCAGCCGAAGGAGCCAAATACAACATCAAGGTCAACGCCATCGCCCCGATCGCTCGGACCCGCATGACGGAGGACGTCATGGGCGACGTTGTCTCCAAGCTCGATCCCGAGTCGGTGTCGCCCGTCGTGGCCTGGCTCGCTCACGAGGACGTCCCGGTCACCGGCGAGGTCTACAGCGTGGGTGGGGGCCGGGTCGCCCGCTTCTTCATCGGCATGACCCACGGCTATTACCGGCAAGGGCTGACAGCGGAGGACGTCAGGGACCATTTCGAGGAGATTCGTGACGAGAGCGGCTACACCGTGCCGACCAGCCCGGCGGACGAGTTCCGGGCCATGTTCAAGATCATGAAGGAAGCGGGCTAGCGAACCTCTGCGAGCCGGCGGGGCTACTCGAGGAGCCGCCGCCGGTGGCGCAGCGACCAGCGCTGGCCGTCTCCGACCATCACCCACACCTCGCCGGCGTGGCAGCGCACCGGCAGGCGGCCGGAGATATCCGCGGCGATGGGTACCAGCTCCACGCCATCGCTGGCGTGAGCAACTGTCAGGTGGGGAACCACCTCGTCGAACTCGTCGTCCCACGGAGCGATCCCGAACCGGTCCGACAGGCGATTGGTCAGCTCGAGAAACCGCCCGGAGGGCTCGGGGGCCACCCAAAGGACCCGGCGGCCGAACCATGAGACATGGGTCAGCTCGAAATCGAAGGCCTTGACGTCGGCCAGCTCGCTGTCGAGTTCGTCCAGGTCCGCCTGGGCGATCTCGTTCGGCGGCACCCATGGGACCAGGAGAGTTATGTGGGCGGGAACGCCTGCCGCCGCGACCGGGTCGTGCTCGTGACGCCAGCGACCGACCACGGAGTCCGCTTCGGGCACAGGAATGAGCACGGCGCTTTGCACCCGCCCGCTGCTCGTCCCTGGTGTCACCACGGCGACAACGCTAGCCAGGCGCGCCGAATACGTCGGAGAGGAGGGTGGGAACGGCCACTTCGAGCTGATCGTATGTGCAGCTCTCCGGGTCGCGATCCGGGCGCCAGCGGCGGAAGCGGGCGGTGTGTCGCAGCCGGTGGCCCTGGAGGTGCTCGAACGCCGCCTCCACCACCAGTGTGGGGCGCAGGAGCTCGAAGCTCAGGTCCTTGGTGGCGTTCCATCGGCTTCCGACCCCCGGGGCCTTCCCCCCGTCGGCGGCCATGAACTCGGTCCACCGGGCCCACGGGTGCTCGCCCGGGTCGCGGTAGGGGGCCAACTCGTCGACCAGCTCCCTGCGCCGAGCCGCCGGAAAGGAGCCGATCACTCCGACGTGGTTGAGATCCGAGCCGGCGTACAGCCCGAGCATCAACGACCCGACGACTGAACGGTTCGCCTGGTACCAGCGGAACCCGGCCACGACGAAGTCCCCGGTCCGCTCGTGCTTCACCTTGACCATGGCCCTCTGGTCCGGCAGGTAATGGACGTCAACCGGCTTGGCGACCACTCCGTCGAGTCCGGCCCCCTCGAACCGCTCGAACCAGTCCTCGGCCGTGGCCGGGTCAGATGTCAACGGGGTGAGGTGGAGCGGGGAAGCGACGCCATTCATCACCGACTCGAGCTCTTTTCTCCGGGAAAGGAAGGGCGTCTCGCGGAGATCGCTCTCCCCAAGAGCCAGGAGATCGAAGGCGATAAACGATGCCGGGGTTTCGGTGGCGAGCATGCGCACCCGCGATGCCGCGGGATGGATGCGCTGGGACAGAGCGTCGAAGTCGAGCCCGTCCGGGCCGGCCACGACCACCTCGCCGTCGAGCACGCACCGTGCGGGGAGCTGCGACTTCATGGTTTCCACCAGCTCAGGGAAGTACCGGGTCAGGGGCCGCCCGTTGCGGCTGCCCAGCTCGACTTCGTCACCGTCGCGGAAAACAATGCAACGGAACCCATCCCACTTGGGCTCGTACAGGTAGTTCCCGACAGGAATCGACCGCGCCGCCTTGGCGAGCATCGGGGCGATCGGCGGGGTCACAGGAAGGTCCATCGTCCGGATACTAAGCACGCCCGCGCCATAGGCGTCAGGGCATGGGGCAAACCGGCTCAAAGATCATTCGACCGGTTCAAGCGCTCGGCGATGCCTCTGGCCAGGGCGGACTGCTCCAGTTCCTCCAGCGGGAGCGGCAGAGCGATGTTCCAGTTGGGCCACTCGTCGATGGTCCCGGGCATGTTCGGCCTCTGCTCCACCGCGGCGACGTCATCGAGGCTGGCGGTGAGGATAAGGCAGGGAGCCTGAGCGAGGTCGCCGTACACCTCCTCGGTGACCTGTTCGACCGGGGTGTCAGGTCGGGATCCGGTCCGCTCCAGCAGTTTGCGCTGGAGGGCTGAAGCGGCGTCCTCGTTGGGCTGGAGGCCCAGCCGCTGCTGTTGTTCGATGTCCGACCCGGTCAGCACGCCCGCCACCGTGGGGAGGTCATGGGTACTCAGGGACCCTAGGGCGTTGCGGGGCCAGGTGTCGGGCGGATCGTCCTCGAACCACCACACCCGGGACGTCATGATCTGGCGCTCGACCAGATCCCGCCGCACATCGTCGCCGACCGTACCCAGATCCTCCCCCACCACGAAACCACCGGCCCGGTAGGCCTCGAGGGCCAGGATGTTGAGCATGTCGTCCCGGGGATAGCCGATGTACACGCCGAGGCCGGGCGGTGATCCTCGGGGGATCCAGAACAGCCGGAACAATCCCATCACGTGGTCCACCCGAATCCCGGCGCCGTGCCGGAACCCCGAGCGCAGCGCCTCGATCCACGGGTCATACCCGTTGCCGCGCAGGCGCCAGGGATCGAACGGCGGCAGGTTCCAGTCCTGTCCCCGAGTGTTGAACACGTCCGGGGGCGCCCCAACGGTCATCCCGTCCGCGAAGGCCTCCTGCCAGATCCACGAGTCCGCCCCATCGGGATCGACCCCCACCGCCAGGTCGTGCAGCACGCCGACCTGGGTGGCAGCGTCTTGGGCCTGGAGCTCGAGCAGCATCTGCAGCCAGGCGTAATACCGCACGCGATCCGAACCGGGGCGGGATCGCGAAAAGCGGCGAACGTGCTCCGAAGCGGAACGTCGGTACTCCTGGGGCCAGGCACGCCATCTCGGTCCGTGCAACTCGGCGAGGGCGCAGAAGGTGGCGAAGCGTTCGAGGGCCTCTCCCCGGTCCGCCCGGAACTTTTCGAGGTCGGCGACCTCGCCTAGGCCGGCGAATATCGACTCGAGGGCTGACGACTTAACTTCCCAGACCCTGTCGCGATCGATCATCCGCTCGTCGTTCAGCGCTCTGGCGGCCGCGCCGAGATCGGCGAGGTCCGCGCTCGTCGGCACCCGGAACTTTTTCGATGGCGAGATAAATGGGGTTCATGAAGCACCGGCTGCCGGCGAAATAGGGACTCCGCTGCTGAGGCAGGGTCGGAGCGACGGCGTGGAGCGGGTTGATCATCGCCACCCGGGCGCCGAGCCCGGCCGACCACGCGCCCAACCGGCGGAGATCTCCCAGGTCCCCGATCCCCCAGCTCGAGGCCGAACGGGCGGCATAGAGCTGCGCCGAGAATCCCCACAGCTGCTGATCCGGGAGAGGCACCCGGCCCGGGCTGACCACAATCGGGTAGGAAGGCCGGCCGAACGGTTCCATGACGTGATATCCGGCGGGCAGATCTTCGGGAAGCCGGGCGTCGATCGCCACCTCGCCGCCGTCCTCGAGTACGAGGCGCCCTCGGGGCGCTGGGGGCAGCGGGTGGTCCAGGCGAACGGTTTCGAGGGTGGGGCCGGGAGGGGAACCGTCCGTGGCTCCCATGGCTTCGAGAACGGCCCGGACCGTCTCCTGCGGTGCGTCGTGCCAGTGCCCGGTGACGTCCCAATACCCGTTGTCGACACCCCACTCCGTCGGGTCGATCATGGCTCGAGTGTCCCTCCGCGTACGCTCACTGGGTGCCCCGCAGCCTTTGGGCCGAGGAATTCCCCGGCCGCGATGATGACCGATTCGCCAAGGTCGAGGTGGCTGGAAGCCGGGTGCTAGCCGGGACCACGTCGTGGGCCGACCGCAGCCTGGTCCAGGACGGGAGGTTCTACCCCCGCAAGACCATGACGGCACGAGCCCGGTTGGCGTTCTACGCCAGCCGGTTCCCGATGGCCGAGATCGCGACGACGTACCGATTTCCCCCCACCCCGGACCTGGCCGCCCAGTGGGCCGAACGCACGCCGCCGGGGTTCACCTTCGACATCAGGGCGTGGTCGTTGCTTACCGGGGCGCCCACCCTTCCTGATTCGCTCTGGCCCGACCTGCAGGATCAGGTCACCGACCGTTACCGCGACCAGCGCCGCTTGTACTCCACCCACCTGGCCCCTGACGCGCTCGATGAGTGTTGGGACCGCTTCGCCCATGCCCTGAAGCCTCTCGCTGCTGCCGGGAAGCTCGGGGTCGTGATCCTTCAGTACCCGTCCTGGTTCTCACCTCGCCCCGAGACCTGGGCCGAACTGGCCGATGCCGGCAGGCGGCTGCCCGGCTATCGACTCGCCGTCGAGCTTCGAAGCCCCAAGTGGACCGTGGGGGACGCCTGCGATCCGACCCTCGAATGGTTGGAGGAGCGAGGCCTGGCCTACGTATGCGTGGACGGGCCGGCGGACGGCCCGCGATCCGGTCCGGGTGTGGCTGCCGCTACGTCGGACGTCGCGGTCGTCCGCTTCGTCGGCCGCCGCCGGGTTGAAGGCGAGCCGTGGTCATCCCCCTACCGGTACCAGCCGGAGGAGCTGGCGGACTGGGTTCCCCGGATCGAGGCCCTGGCCCAGTCGTGCCCCGAGGTGCACGTGGTGATGGACAACTGCTGGGGCTCCGACGCCGTCGACAACGCCGCGCTGTTAATCGATCTGGTGAGGGCTGACCTGAACGACTGAACCGTGGTGGCACACCATGCGCCAGTTGTCTGCTCCAGGAGACCGGCTGAAGATGTTGATGGTCGCCACCGTCACCCCGCCCTGGTCGCCGAGCAGGTTCTCGTCGAGGGACACCCATGCGGTGTCCCCGGAGATGGACACCCGCTCGCGAGTAAGCACGAACTGGATCTGCTGCCCGTTCTGGAAAAGGGCGAAGAACGACGCCGCCACCGCGCCCCACCCTTCGAGGGTGGCCCAGCCGGGATGGGTGCAGATGGCCCGCTCCGAGCGTTCCCACAGGTCGGACATGGCGTCGAGGTCTTTTGCCTCGAACGCCTCGTAGTACTGCCGGTTGGCGGCCATTACGGCCTCGGTCTCGACTGCTCCCACATCACGACCGTAGCGCCCGGGGAGATCAGTGGCGGGAGGAGGGCGCCTTTTCCCCTCGGGCATGGTCTACCGTCGCCGGATGCGATCGTTCGAAGCCTTCGGCACCGGGCCGAGGGTCAGGGGAGCCGAGGGCGTCGAGGTGGCTACCTATCACCTGGGCGGTGACGGGCCGCCTGTGATGCTGGCTCACGCCACGGGCTTTCACGGTCGGTGCTGGATACCGCTGGCGGAGTCCTTGGCCGGGGAGTTCTCGGTATGGGCGGTCGATCAGCGGGGGCACGGGGCGGCAGGAAAGTCACCGGATGGGCGCTACGACAACTGGGACCTGTTCGTCGACGACATGATCTCCGTTCTGGATGAGCTGGGGGCGCGGCTCGGAGTCGGGCCGGCCGGTTGGCGGGGCCTGGGTCACTCGCTCGGCGGGGCCGTGCTGCTCGGGGCGGAAGCCAGGCGACCCGGAACCTTCGCCAGCCTGTGCTGCTACGAGCCCGTGGTGGTCTGGCCGAGGCAACCGGCGCCGGATGGGTTCGGCAGCCGTATCCCCATGGCCGACATAGCGCGGAAACGCCGGCCGAGCTTCCCCACCCGGCAGGCGGCCCGGGACAACTATGCGTCCAAGCTGCCGTTCAGTCGGTTCGATCCGGTGGCCCTCGACGCTTACGTAACTTTCGGTTTTGTCGACGACCCGGCCGGCGGAGTGACCCTGGCCTGCGCCCGGGAGGACGAGGCGTCCGTCTATGAGGGGGCGCCGTCGAGCGGAGCGTGGGAATCGCTCCCGGCGATACGCCCGCCGGTTGCCGTCATCGGTGGAGAGGAGCTCACCGATCCCGTCAGCCGGGCCCTGGAGGAGGTCGCCCGCCGGCTCCCGAGGGCGGGGTCCCGGCGGATCCCTGGACTCAGCCACTTCGGCCCGTTCGAAGCCCCGGCCCTGGTCGGTGGGGTGGTGGCCGCCGCCCTGGGAGCGCCGGCTGAAGCGGTCCACCATCAAGGTCGCACCCCCTAGTTACCCTGAATCGCGATGGTCTTGCCCCTACCGAGGTCGCTGTCACCGACGAAGGTGTCGTCATTCAAGGATTGCGCCCTGGCCTTCCGCTTGTCGGTGATCGAACAGCTTCCTGAGCCGCTGTCTCCGTACGCGGCCAAGGGCACGCTCGTCCACCGGGTTCTCGAACTGCTCATGTGGGAGGAGGAGCCGGCCGGCCGGACGCTGGAGGCCGCGCTGTCGAAGCTGGAGAGAGCCGTGCCCGAGATCCTCGATGGGCCCGAGTACGCCCCTCTGGGGCTGGCCGGTCCCGAGCGGGAGGAATTCGTCGCCGACGCCGAGCAGCTGGTGCGCAACTACTTCCTGCTGGAGGACCCGGCGCAAGTGCACGTGCTCGGGACCGAGCTCCGCATGTCGGTGGAGGTGGGGACCCTGCGGCTGTCGGGGATCATCGACCGGCTCGAGCTCGAACCGGGCGGCGAGCTGGTCGTCACGGATTACAAAACCGGCCGCGCTCCGGGCGCCAGCTTCGAGCAGTCCCGCCTGGGCGGCGTCCACTTCTATGCCTTTCTGTGCGAGCAGGTGCTGGGCCGCCGGCCGGCCAGGGTCCAGTTGCTTCACCTCCGGGAGCCGGTCGCCATATCGACCGTCCCGTCGGACCAGTCCATCCGGGGCATGCGTCAGCAGGCGATGGCTATCTGGTCGGCGGTGGAGCAGGCGTGTGAGCGTGAGGACTTCCGGCCCCGGCCGGGCCGGATGTGCGGCTACTGTGCCTTCCATGAGTTCTGCCCGGCGGTGGGCGGCGACATGGCTCGTCTTGCTGCCGGCGGCCACCCGGCGCCCGTGGACATGAGTCCGACCCGCTCGGCAGGACCGCATGCGACCGTACCCTCGGCCGTGACCCTGCCGTTGCCCGAGCCACCCGCCAGTGCCCCGGCGACGGTCGGGCGGCCCCTGGCCACCCCGTCAACACCTGTTCCGGCGGTCGCCGCCGGCTGAACCGGCCCCCATCGCTCACGTATTTGCGGGAGAATCCCGCCGATAGCCATGTCCCCCGATTCCCCCGATTCCCCCGATCCCCCCGACCCGCCGCCTTCGTCCTGGAAGCCGCCGACGCTTCCCCTCCCGTCCGGGTTCGTCCGCCTTGACGACACCGTCGACGCCTGGTTCGAGGGTCACCTCCGTCACCGCTCCGTGCCTGACGCCGTCATGTACACCGCTAGCGCGTTCGGCGATCACGGGATCATCTGGCTCAGCCTGGCCTGTATCCAAGCGTTCCGGGCGTCGGGGCGCGGGGATGAATGGACGCGTCCCCTCCTCCGGGCCGCGGTCGGCCTCGGTATCGAGTCCGCCCTGGTCAACGGACCGGTCAAGTGGATGTTCAGGCGCAGCCGCCCGGTCCACGACGGGCCGCGACCGCGTCATCTGCGCAACCCGCGGACGAGCAGCTTTCCGAGCGGCCACGCCTCGGCGGCATTCTTCGGCGCCGCCCTCCTTCGCGACCGCGACGCCCTGTGGCCCCTCTACTACGGCATCGCCGTCGTGGTGGCGTCCAGCCGGGTCCATGTCAGGATCCACCACGCCTCGGACGTCGTCGGGGGCGCAATCATCGGCGTCATGCTCGGCGAGCTGGCCAGGCGGCTGGTCCCTCTGGGCTCGGCCACCCAGTGACGTTTTGCGTGGCTGGTGGCTGACGGGCTCGACATACTCGGACTGCGGGAGGGCGAGGTCGTCCGGTGGCGCCCTGGTCCGTCCGGCGGCAGATGGCGAACCGGCCGGGTGACCCATCGAGAGCGCGACGGCAGCGTGGGGGTGACCGACGGGCGGGGGCTGGCGCGCAGCCTGCCCGTCGATCGGCTCGAAGTGAGCTGTGACGGGCCCCGGGGTGCCCGACTGTGGGAGCCGCTGATCGCCCGAGCGTCGAGGACCGAGCAGCTCCGGCTCTTGTAATCCGCCGGACTAGCTGTCGCGCCCGGCTCGGGCGGTCGGGGCCGGCCCGACTCGGGGTTGTGGCGTCGCGTCCCGGCGCCGGCGCCTAGCAGGCCCGGCCCGGTCCGGTCCGGTCCGGGTCCAGGGTGGCGGCGAGACGTCCGCCCGCCCGCCCGGTCCGGTCCGGCTCACGGTTGCGGCGCGACGTCCCGGATGGCCCGGTGCAGGTCCAGGCCGGCGGTGAACAGCGCGAGGGCGGTCGTGGTGACCCCGTTGTCCACGTAGCGCTGCACCTTGGCCCGGACTTCGGCCGGCGAGCCGTAGAGGACGAGGTCGTCGACCACCTCGTCCGGTATCGCGGCCAAGGCGGCCTTGCGGTCCCCCGCCTTCCATGCCGACCACATCTCCTCGAGAAGCGGTCCCCGCCCCAACCACTCGTGAAACGAGGCGTAGACCGGCACGTTGAGATACGCCGCGATCATCCGCCGGCCTACCGCCCGGACCGCATCGGCGTCATTCGACGGGTACACGAAGATGCGGGCCACGATCTCCTTGCCCGGACCGACCTCGGCGGCGACCTTTGGCACGTCGTCGGCGGAGAGCCAGTTGATGATGGCGCCGTCACCCTCTCGCCCGGCCAGGCGGAGCATCCCGGGGCGCAGCGCCGCCACCAGGATCGGGGGCATCACCGCTGGCGGCCGGCTCAGGCGGAAGCCCTTGACCGTGAAGGTGTCGAACGCCGAATCGACCTTCTCCCCAGAAAGGGCCTGGCGGAGGAACCGCACCGTGTCGCGAGCCCGCTTGTAGGGCTCCACGAACGGGATGCCGTTCCACCGTTCGACGATCACGTCCGAGGACGTGCCGATCCCCATGGCGAAGCGGCCGGGCGCCGCCTCGGCCAGCGCCGCCACGCTCTGGGCCAGCACGGCCGGGCCCCGGGTGAAAGCGGGGATGATGGCCACGCCGAGCCGCAGCGACGGGGTCCACGCTGCGGCCAGCGCCAGCGGGGTGAACCCGTCGGTGCCGTCGGCCTCGGACGACCACACGTCGGTGTAGCCGAGCGCTACCAGCTCCTCGAACCACTCGCGATGGTCGGCCAGCGGTATGCCGTCGAAGGGAATCGTCATTCCGGAGCCCACGTGGTGGATGCTAACTGGGCGTCCCCGGGCGGCGGGAGGCCGGGCGCAAGCGGGGGGAGGCGCCGGCGGCGAGAGGCAGGTGGCGGGAAAGGCCGGCCGGCGGTGGGAGGCCGGGCGCTGGCGGGCTGGGCAGGGCAGGCCCGGCGCCGGCCAGGGGGCGGGCTGGCGGCAGGCCGGCGCCGGAGGGGGCGCTGGCGGCGGGCGGGCAGGCGCCGGCCAAGGGGGCGCCGCTCGGCGCTCGCCCGCCTCTCGACCGGTGACCGTCAGGCGGCGGCCGCCACCGGCCTTACCGGGCGGGTGGCATCGCCGGCGCAGTCGTCGCCTTCGGGGTGAGCGGAGGCGTCGGCGCGCTCGGCCGCCGCCCGGATGGTGTCGGCCAGCACCCGGCGGGCCTCGGCTACTCCGCGACGGCCGACTTCCCTGGTGTGGGCGTCGAGCCGAGCGACCACCTTTCTGGACTCCATGAGGGCCATCTGTTCTGCCACGAGATGATCATCTCAGGGGGGTGTGACACCCAGATCGGCCCCGCCGAGCCGGCCTGTAGCAGAAATTACCGTGTGTCTCATCATACTTTGTGCGCTTAGCCCGCTCCTAGCGGGTTAAGCGCACAAACTATGACGGTGGCGGCCCCAGACACGCCTCGGACACGCCCAGCCCCGACCGCCCCGATCGCCGCCCCGATCGCCCACCCGACCACCCGGGGTAGCATCGCCCCGATGGCCGAAGTCGTGATCGTAGACGCAGTTAGAACCCCGGTCGGTCGCCGAAACGGCGGCCTGTCCACCGTGCACCCGGCTGACCTGCTCGGGATACCCATCATCGCCCTGCTCGAGCGCACCGGCGTCGACCCGGCCGCGGTCCAGCAGGTGGTGACGGGATGCGTGTCACAGGTCGGTGAGCAGTCGTTCAACATCGCCCGCACCGCCTGGCTGGCCGCCGGCCTGCCCATCACCACGGCCGCGACCACGGTCGACACCCAGTGCGGGTCGAGCCACCAGGCGGCCAACCTGGCCGCCAGCCTGGTCGCCTCGGGAACGGTGGACATCGCCATCGCCGCCGGCGTGGAGTCCATGACCCGCATACCGATCGGGTCGAACTCCTCCAAGAAGCTCGGCCTCGGCGTTCCTATACCCAAGACCTACTTCAGCCAGCACGAGTTCACCTCTCAGTTCGAGGGCGCCGAGCGCATCGCCGAGAAGTGGGGGATCACCCGCCACGACACCGACGAGTTCGGGCTGGCCTCCCAGCAGAAGGCCGCCGCGGCCTGGGCCGAGGGCCGCTTCGACACCCAGCTCGTTCCGGTCACGGCGCCTGTACTCGACGAGGAGGGCAAGCCGACAGGGGAGACCATCCAGGTCACCCGGGACGAAGGACTCCGCCAGACCACCGCCGAAGGTCTGGCCAGCCTCAAGCCGGTGGCCCGGGAAAACGGCGTCCACACCGCGGGCACCTCGTCCCAGATCTCGGACGGGGCGGCCGCCGTGATGCTCATGACCCCCCAACGGGCGGCCGCTCTCGGGCTCACCCCCAAGGTCCGGGTCACCGATCACTGCCTGGTCGGGGTGGACCCCGTCCTCATGCTGACCGGGCCGATCGATGCCACCAACCGCCTCCTGGAACGGGCGGGCATCAGCATCGGGGACATCGACCTGTTCGAGATCAACGAGGCCTTCGCCTCGATCGTGCTGGCCTGGGAACGAGAGGTGAAACCCGACCCGGCCGCGGTCAACCCCAACGGCGGGGCCATCGCCCTCGGCCATCCCCTTGGCGGCACCGGGGTCATCCTCCTCACCAAGGCCGTCCACGAGCTCGAGCGCACCGGAAAGCAGCGGGCGCTCATCAGCATGTGCTGCGGTGGCGGTCTCGGGACCGGCACCCTGGTCGAACGCGCTTGACGTCGCTCGTCGAAGCGCTGGGCTACCCGCCCGAAGCGGCGCTGCTCATCGTCACCTGCGACGACCTGGGCGTCAGCTACGCCAGCAACTCGGGCGTGTACAGCGCCCTGCGGGAGGGAATGGGCCGCGCCGCCGGCCTGGTGGTCCCCGGGCCATGGGCACGAGAGGCGGCATCGCGCTATCGAGGGGAGGACGTGGGCGTCCATCTGACCCTCAATGCCGAGTACGACCTGTACCGGTGGGGACCGATCCTCCACTGCCCCTCGCTCCTGGACGGAGACGGGGGATTCCCCCGCACGGTCGAGGACTTCTGGGACCATGCCGACACCGACGAGGTCCGCCGCGAATGCCGGGCCCAGATCGAGCGGGCGATCTACTGGGGCTTCGATGTCAGCCACCTCAGCTGTCACCTCGGAGCGCTGGATTCCCGGCCCGAGTTCTTCGACGTGGCCCTGGACATGGCCGTGGAGTTCTCCCTCCCGTTGCGCCTGCCCGACGCCACGGCCGAGCGGGCATGGGGCTTCCCGTTCCGCTCGCTGGCGGCCGAGGAGGGGGTTATCTCTCCCGATTACCTGGTCCGGGTCAGCCGGAGCCGCAGCAGCCGGGGAGCCCTGGACCAGCTACTGGCGGGCATCAGGCCGGGCGTGACCGAAGTGGTCCTGCGCCCGGCGACCGACACTCCGGAGCTGCGGGCGGTAGCGCCCGACTGGCCGGCTCGGGTGGCCGACCACGACCTGTCCATGACGGCAGACTCGCTGCGAGTGCTCACCGCCCGGGCCGGGGTTCACCTCATCGGCTACCGGGAGCTGCGCGACCTCCAGCGCCGGCACACCCCGCGCTGACAACCGGCTGGCCCAAACCCGCCGTCAGCTCTCGAGCAGCCGGGCGGCCAGCCGCTCCAGGCCGGCCACCCGGCTGGCCTTGACCAGGACCGCGTCCGCCGGACCCAGGGGCCCGAGGGCCCGGGCTGCCTCCTCGATGTCGTCCACCGGCTCGACCCCGTAGGCCCGGGTACCCACCGCGATCAGCCCCACCTGCAGGTTCCGCGCCAGCTCGGCCACACCCAGGTGATCCCGGTCCCCGTTCGGGCCGAGCTCGGCCATGACGCCGAGGACGGCGATCTTCCTCGTCGCCGGCAAGGCAGCCAGGGCGTTGAGGGCGGCCGCCATGGAAGCCGGGTTGGCGTTGTAAGCGTCATTGAGGACAGCCGCTCCGCCGCGCGCCCGTCCGAGCTCCATGCGCCACGGCGACATCGGCGCCGCTTCCAGGGCGCCGGCCGCCGCTTCCAGGTCGACCCCGCAGCGGGCGGCCACCGCTAGCGCGGCCAGGGCGTTGCCAACCTGGTGCCGCCCTCGAGCTTCCAGGCGTACGTCGATCGATCCCCACGGCGATCTCAGGAAAAAAGACGGGCGCAGCTGTTCGTCCATCCTCACCCTGTCGGCTATCACGGTGGCGGTGGAGGCGGTGGGCGTGGCCGCCGAATAGGTCACGATCTCCGCTTCGGTTCTGTCCGCCATGGCCGCCACCCGGGGGTCGTCGCCGTTGAGCACGGCCGTCCCCGTCGAGGGCAGCGCCTCGACCAGCTCTCCCTTGGCCGCGGCTACCCCGTCCAAGTCCCCGAAGGCTTCGGTGTGGGCGGCGGCGACAGCCGTGACCACGCCCATGGTGGGACGGGCGATCTGGCACAGCCGGGCGATGTGGCCCGGACCGCGCGAGCCCATCTCCAGCACCGCGACCTGGGTGGTTTCGGGGGCATTGGCCAGCGTGAGCGGTACGCCGAGCTCGTTGTTGAACGATTTCTCGCTCCCCACCGCCCGCAGCCCGGCGGAAAGAGCCGCGGTGGCCAGGTCCTTGGTCGACGTCTTCCCGACCGATCCGGTTATGCCCACGACCGGACCCCCCAGCCGGCGACGGGCGACCCGGCCCACGTCCAGCAAGGCCAGACTGGTGTCGGCCACCACGACGACCGGCACCCCCGAGTCCCGGCCGCCGCCTCCGCCCGCTGGGCGACCCTCGAACCAGCGCTCGTCGACGAGGACGCCGCCTGCCCCCGCCTCGATCGCCGCGGCGACGAAATGGTGGCCGTCGCGCTCGGCCCGGATGGCCACGAACAGGTCCCGATGTCCGATTCGCCGGCTGTCTATGGTCAGCCCGGCCAGGGTCGGATCGTCCAGCTCTTCTATCCCGCCGGAAGCGCCCGGCGCCACCACGAAGCCTCCCGTGGCCGCGGCCACAGCACGAGGGGACCAGCGCATCACCTTTGATCTTGGCAGGCTCCCGCTAGCGTGGCCGAGCATGGTCGGAGTACCCCCGGGTAAGAAGATCAGGCTGCTCGTCCTCTACGGCGGCCGCTCGGCGGAGCACGAAGTCTCCTGTATCTCCGCGTTCCACGTGGTGGCGGCCATAGACCCCGAGCGCTACGACCTGCGGTTGGTGGGCATCACCACCGACGGCGATTGGGTCGACGCGACCAGGTCCCTCGCCCCCGGCCGCGGCGCCCAGACCCTCCCGTCGCCCGACAGCATCAGCGGAGGTGGGGAAGGAGGTTCGCTGCAGCCGGTCGAGGCGGTGCAGTCCCCAGCCGGCGACGACCGCCCTCTGGTGGTCATGCCGCTGTTGCACGGACCCATGGGAGAGGACGGAACGATGCAGGGGCTGCTCGAGATGGCCGGGGTGGCCTACTGCGGCCCGAACGTGGCCGGTTCGGCCGCCGCCATGGACAAGGGCTTGGCCAAGGCCCTGCTCGCCGCGGCGGGGCTACCGCAGGCCCGATACCTGGCGCTTCGCGAGACCGACCTGGACGACCGCACGGGCGATCGGGTGGAGGCCGAGCTCGGCTGGCCGGTTTTCGTCAAGCCGGCGAACATGGGCTCGTCGATCGGGATATCCCGGGTCAAGGACGCCGGCGGCCTGGCGCCGGCACTAGAGGTCGCCCTGCGCTACGACGAGTTCGTGGTCATCGAGGAGGCCATCGAGGGGCGCGAGATCGAGATCGGCGTGCTGGGCTGGCCGGACCTGCGGGCGTCGGTGCCCGGGGAGATCAAGCCGAGCCACGACTTCTACGACTTCGAGGACAAGTACATGGACGGCGCCGCCGGCCTGGAAGTTCCGGCCCGGCTGCCCGACGGCGTAGCCGACGAGATCGGAAGGCTCGCAGTGGCGGCGTGCCAGGCTCTCCGGGTCGACTGCATGGCCAGAGTGGACTTCTTCTTCGACGAAGGCGGTCGGGGCCTGCTGATCAACGAGGTCAACACCATTCCGGGTTTCACCCCCATCTCCATGTACCCGCGAATGTGGGCGGCGTCAGGCGTGCCCTACAACGAGCTGGTCGACGAGCTGGTCGACCAGGCTCTACGCCGGGCGGCCCGGCGGGCCCGGGTGGAGACCAGGCGCACCGTCTGACCGACTCCGGCCAGGGCCGGACAGGCCCCACCCCCATGTCCGAAAACCGCTAGTCCAGGAGTCCTCCACGCGCCATCCTGGAAAGCAGTGATGGATGACGAACACTGCTATCGAGCCGCATCCAGCCGTGACGGACGCTTCGACGGAGCGTTCGTGACCGCGGTGACGACCACCCGGATCTACTGTCGCCCGAGCTGCCCGGCCATGACCCCGAAGCGCAACCACATGCGGTTCTATCCCACCCCCGCGGCGGCCCAGAACGCCGGGTTCCGCGCCTGCAAGAGATGCCGGCCCGACGCCGCCCCCGGGTCGCCCGAATGGAACATCCGGGCGGACGTCGTGGCCCGAGCCGTCCGCCTCATTGGCGACGGGATGATCGAAAGGGAGGGAGTCTCCGGCCTCGCCAGCCGCATCGGTTACTCCGTTCGCCAGCTGCACCGTCTGATGGTCGCCGAGCTCGGCACCGGGCCGCTGCAGCTGGCCCTGGCCCATCGCGTCCAGAGCGCCCGCACCCTCTTGGAAACCACGGAGATGGCGGTGAGCGACGTGGCCTGGGCGTCTGGCTTCGGCAGCATCCGCCAGTTCAACGACCGCATCCGTGACGTCTACGCCCTTTCCCCCACCGAACTACGGCGCCGGGCCCCGGCGGTCCGCAACGGGGCGAACGGCGACGCGGTCGGGTCGGTAACCGTGAGGCTGGCCTACCGCCCGCCTCTGCAACTCGACACCATCCTGGCCTACATCGGCCGGCGGGCCATTCCGGGGGTCGAGAGCTACGACGGGAGCACCTACATGCGGGTCCTGCGCCTGCCCCACGGTCTGGGCATCGCTGCCGTCCACGCCGCCGACTCCGATCCCGATCGTCGCGGTCGGGCCGCCAGCCGGGCCGCCGTGACCTGCAGTCTTCGTCTTCAGGACATGCGCGACTTTTCGGCCGCGGTGTCCCGGCTGCGCCGGCTGCTCGACCTCGACGCCGACCCTGAAGCGATAAGCGGTGCGCTGGCCCGATCGGACGCGCTCGGTCCCCTCGTATGCCGGCACCGGGGACTGCGGGTGCCCGGTGCAGTCGACGGGCCGGAGATGGCGGTGCGCGCCGTGCTCGGCCAGCAGATTTCCGTGCCCGGCGCCCGCACGCTCGGCGGCCGACTGGCCGCCCGGCTCGGGGAGCCGCTGCCGGAGCCGGTGGGCCCACTCACCCGGGCGTTTCCGTCGGCAGAGGCGATGGCGGCCGCCAACCCGGCCGACATGCCGCTGCCCGCCGGCCGGTCCACCGCCCTGCAGTCCATCGCCACGGCGATCGCCGAGGGCCGGCTGCACCTCGACCCGGGAGCCGACCGCGACGAGACGGAATCCCAGCTGCTGGCCACCCCGGGAGTCGGCCCGTGGACCGCTTCCTATGTCCGCATGAGAGGCCTCGGCGACCCCGACGTGTTCTTGCCGACCGATCTCGGGGTCCGCAAGGGCATGCAGGTTCTGCAGGACGGCGGGAGTGTCGTTGCCGACCCCGAGTCGTGGAGGCCCTGGCGTTCGTACGCCACGTTCCACATCTGGGCACTGCTCGGAGCCGACCGGGCCGCCCTTTCTCCGAAATCAAGCAAGGAGCAACCGACATCATGACTACTTACACCGAGTTTCTGCCGGCTGACATTGCCGCTGACCGGCGCTGGTACGACGAGATCGCCCTGCCGCTCGGAGACCACGAGATCGACGTGCTGCTGGTCAGCGACGGCGACGCTCTGGTGGGCGCCTACTTCGGCCCGGCTGTGGCCGGCCCGAGGTCCCGGTCCGGCGAGTGGAAACGCGACCCCGCCAGGGTGACCCAAGCGGCGGCCCAACTGCGGGCGTACGCGGCCGGCGAGCTCACCGATTTCGATCTTCCCCTGCGGCCGAGTGGCACCGAGTTCCGGCGCCAAGTGTGGGCGGCCTTGATGGAAATCCGGTTCGGCACCACCACCACCTACGGCAAGATCGCCGGCGACCTGGGCCGGCCGACAGGTAGCCGGGCCGTCGGTGCGGCGGTTGGGGCCAATCCGATCGGGATCGTGATCCCGTGCCACCGGGTGGTCGGGGCCGACGGCTCGCTGACCGGCTACGGCGGCGGGCTGGACAACAAGGTGGCCTTGCTGCGGCTGGAGGGGGTCTCGGCCCTCTAGCCGCCCCGGGTCAGGTCACGTTGCCGACCACGACCGGGTTCTGGGAGGTCGTCACGACCCCTCCGGCCACCTCGGCCGTTACGGCTAGCGCCTGCACCCCGTCGCCCGCCCGAAATTCGGTGACCTGAGCCGGGACGCTCCCGATCAGGCCGTAGGAGACCTTCTTGGTTCCTGACACCCCCCACAGCTGGTAGGTCTCGGAGGACGACAGCGGATCCATGCGGGGGTCGTACAGGTAGCCCTGGTTGCCAGGGAGGATCACGGCCTCGAGCGACGCCCGCCCCCCACCGGGTGCGCTCAGGGCCACCTTGCGGGCTCCCGGTACGGCGAGCGCGGCCTGGACCGAAGCCATGGTGGGCTGGTTGCTGGTGGCCGCCACCTGTGCGCTCAGATGGTTGGTCCGGTGCTCGAGCCGGGCGACCTCGAGTCCGAGCAGGATCACAAGGGCCGCCGCCACCGCCACGACTGCCGTGAGCACGCTGGTCGCCCGGCGGCCGCGGCGAAGCTCAGCCGACCACGCCTGCTCGCTGCGGGCCGGGATCATGCGCAGCGGCGGTGGTTCCGGCCCGGCCGGCCCCCCCGCAGCTCCTCCTCGGGCCGGGTCGTCGCCTGAGCCGGCCCCGCTGATCTCGTCGAGGACGCGGTCCCAGAGCCCGGCGGGGGCCTCCTCGCCGCTATAGGCGAGCACGCCTACCACCTCGCGGTGGTTTCGCAGCTCGTCGCGACACCTCGGACAGGTCTCGAGGTGGGCTTCGATGGCGGCCGCCTCATCGGCGTCGACCGCGTCCAGGGCGTAGGCGCCGAGAAGCTCCTGGCTCTCCTCGTGGTCCATCGTCACTCGCCCCACGCCAGTCCTACCGTCGTGTCGGCCAACGTGCCCCGCATCCGTTTCAACCCGGACCGGATGCGGCTCTTCACCGTACCTTCGGCCGCGCCGAGTTCGATGGCCACCTCGCGGTAGGTGCGGCCACCGAAGTAGGCCAGCTCGATGGCCCGTCGCTCGTCGACGGGCAGGGCGTGGACCGCGTCGCGCACCCGCTCCGACACGGCCAGATCCCACACCTCGTGCTCCAGGTCGTACCCCGCTTCGGGTGCGGCCCGGGCCTGTCGGGCTTCCCTCTCCTTCCTTGCGGTGTCCGACCGCAGCACGTCCACCGCCCGCCCGTGGGCCTGGGCCAGCAGAAACGACCGCAGCGAACCCCGCTCGGGATCGAACCGCTCCGGCTGGTGCCACAGGCGGACGAACACCTCCTGCACGATCTCCTCGGCCCGCCCGGCGTCCCCGAGCACCCGCCTGGCCAGGGCGAACACCGCGCCGGCATGTCGGCGGAACACCTCGGCGATGGCGTCGTCATGCCACCGGCCGATGGCGACCACGAGAGCGGCGTCGCTGGAGTCGGCCGGGGAGCGAGGCATCGCATCACTGTTCGGGCCCTGGGCCCCGGTGGATGACACAGCCGTCCGGTGGGCGACCTAGCCCGAAGTGCTCCCGGATGTCTCCTCCGCCAGAGCCCCCACTCGCGATCGCCACTTCTCGTACTGTTTGGTGCCCGTCGAGGCCAGGAACTCGAGCAGGAGGGCCCCGTCCCCGGACGCTTTGAGCCGGCCCCGCATAAACGCCACACTAGGCTCCACCCCACCCCCGAAGACGTCCAAGGCATCGGCGGCCGTCAGGGTGAGCGCCACGTCGGCGTCCTGGTCGGCGCCCGGGCCGCCTCCACCGGGAGCACCGTCCTTGTAGGTCCAGTGCAGCCCGATTTCCCGGCGCGAGCCGAGGCTTACCGCCAGCGAAAATGTGCCGGTAAGCCCCGGGGCCGGCGGCAGGAGATCGGCCAGGGCCGCCGCCTCGCCCGCCCACTCCTCGCTCAACCAGGCTGTCATGTCCGCCCCTACCGCAGGGCCAGGGCGTCGATACCGGCGAACAGATCGTCGGTCGCGCCCACACCTGTCAGATCGTGCACCAACTCGTACTCCTCGAACGGGTAAACGTAGTCGGCGACTTCGGTCGGCAGCCCGAACCATGGCCTGGACTTGGGATCTACCTGGGTGGCGTGGGCCACCAGCGCTTCACGCGGCACGGACGCGTGATCGGTGATATCGATGAGCACGCCGGGCCGCGTCGATTTGGGACGGGTCCGTTCCTCGGCCTCGGCTTCCAGCATGCGGCCCATTCTCTCGTCGGCGAAAGGAGACTCCAGCCCCAGCTCCAGGAACTTCTCGTGCAGGGCCCGGATTCTTTTGAACGACCATTTCACATAGAAGAGTCGCAACGGCCGCCACACCGGTCCCGCCTCCGGGTATCGGTCCGGGTCGGCGGCCGCGTCGAACGCCGCCTCGCTGATCTCGTTGACCCTGAGGTGGTCGGGATGAGGATAGAAGTCCTGCTCCTTCGGATACGTCACGATCACCTGGGGGCGGGTGCGGCGGATCACCGTGACCAACCGGCCGACGGCTTCGTCCAGGGGGGCGGCCGCGAAGCTGCGGGGATCGGTGTTGGCCGGGGTTCCCGGCATGCCAGAGTCGCGATAGCCGAGCATGACCACCTCGTCGTACCCGATGATCTCGGCCGCCCGGGCCAGCTCCTGGCGGCGCAGCTCGGTCAGGTTGTCGCGCACTTCGGGGCGGTCCATGGCCGGGTTGAGGATGTCGCCCTCTTCCCCCCCGGTGCAGGTCACCAGGACGGTGTGCACACCCTGGTCGTGGTACCGGGCCACTGTCCCGGCCCCCTTGGAGGCCTCGTCATCGGGGTGCGCGTGCACCGTGAGCAGGCAGAGTGACATTCCAAAGAGCCTATGGGAAATCAGGAGAAAGGGATCCCGTCCTCGCGCCCCCAACCCCCCTGCCCCGCTAGTGCAGGGCGTCGATAGCCCCGGCCAGATCCATGTCGAAGTCGGTGAGGCCGCCGGCCGAGTGGGTTGACAGGCGCAGTGTCACCTTGTTCCACGAGATGGCGATGTCGGGGTGATGCTGACGGGTCTCCGCCAGGGCGCCGACCTCGTTGACGAAGGCCAGGGCGGCGGCGAAGTCCTTGCGGGTGACCGTCTTCACGATCTCGTCCCCCTCTCGGGTCCATTCGAGACCCTCGAGGCGATCGGCTACGGCCTCATCGGAGAGCAATTGGGGCGCCATAGGCACAGTTATACCCGCTAGCGTTCCCGTCCGGCTTCCCCCGCCAATGCACCGGCGTGCCGATCCGATCTGGCGGCGCGGCCGCGCCGCCCACAGACCGGGGAACGCCGTGCCCTACCGAGAGCTGTCCAATCTGAGGAACTACCTGGCCTCGGCCGGCGGCCGGCTGTATGTCGGGGCCGTCAGTGGCGGCGTGGCCCTGGCCGACCCGCAGCACGCGGTGCTGGTCCTCGGGCCGCCCCGGGCGGGCAAGACGACGGCGCTCGCCGTTCCGAACGTGCTGGCCGCTCCGGGACCCGTGATCGCCACATCGACCAAACCGGACGTCCTCGTCCCGACCCTCGGCATCCGGTCCGGGCTGGGCCGTTGCTGGGTACTAGACCCTACCGGGACCGTTTCTGTCCCACCGGGGGTGGAACGGATCAGGTGGTCACCGGTATCCGCCGCGGCCACGTGGGACGAGTCGCTCGTGGTGGCCAGGGGCATGGTCGGCGCGGCCCGGCCGGCCGGCCGACGAGGCGAGTCCGCCCACTGGACGGAACGAGCAGAGGCGCTGATGGCTCCGTTGTTGCACGCCGCCCATCTTTCCGGCGCCGGCATGGAGTCGGTGCTCAAGTGGGTGCTGCGCCAGGACCTCGACCGGCCGGCCGCTGTCCTGGCCATCCACGGGGTGGAAACGGCCTCCGACGTGGTGGCGGGCATCGCCGCGACCGACCAGCGCGAGCTGTCGGGAATCTTCTCCAGCACCGCCGGCGTACTCGCCGCCTACCGTTCCGACGCCGTGCTCGACGGGGCGTCGGCGGTCAATTTCGATCCGAGGTCGCTCACCCGCTCCTGCGACACCGTTTACGTCTGCGCCCCGGCTCGCCACCAGGATCTGGTCGCCCCGATCGTCGTCGCCTTCCTCGAGCAGGCCCGCGCCGGATGCTTCTCGGCCCGGGCCCACGGGGAACCCGGTCTGCCGTTGACCCTGGTGCTCGACGAGGTGGCCAACATCGCCCCGCTGCCCGATCTTCCGGCGCTGGTCAGCGAGGGCGGCGGTCAGGGAGTTCTCACCCTGGCGTGCCTTCAGGACCTGTCTCAGGCCAGGCAGCGGTGGGGTCCGGCGGCCGACGGATTCCTGTCGTTGTTCGGCACCAAGGTGGTTCTGCCCGGGATCGCCGACCTGGCCACTCTGGAGCTGGTGTCGAGGCTGGGAGGCGAGGTTGAGGTGCCGTCCCGGAGCGTGAGCCGCGGGCCTTGGTGGTCCCCCGCCGGCCGGGCGCCCACGGTGACCTGGTCCAGCCGGCGCCAGCGCCGCCTGCCCGTGGAATCGGTCTGCCAGCAGCCTGCCGGCACCGCTCTGGCCCTGTGCGGGGCTCGAGCACCGGAGCGGGTTCGGCTTTCCCCGTGGTGGGCGACGGCGCCCTTCCGGTCCGTGGCGCGGCCCGGGCCGCAACCGCCCCACCCTACGATCGGCAGGTGAGCACGACCCGGATGCTGGAGCGGTCCCCCGCTATGGCCCTGGTCGGCGCGGGGGCGGTTTCGGTGCAATTCGGGGCGGCGGTGGCGACGAAGCTGTTCGACCGGGTGGGGCCGGCGGGTGCGGTCACCCTGCGGTTGGGATTCGCCGCTATGGCCCTGGCCGTGGTGGCAGCCCGTGGGGGGGCTCGGACCCGCCAGGCGTTCGGGCGCATGCGGGGGGCCGACCTGTGGGTGGCCGTGGCGTTCGGCCTGACCCTGGCCGCCATGAACCTCAGCTTTTACGAGGCGCTGGCCCGCATACCGCTCGGCGTCGCCGTCACCGTCGAGTTCTCGGGCCCGCTGGCTCTGGCCCTGGTCGGCTCGCGGCGGTGGTCCGACGCGGTCTGGGCCCTCACCGCGGGAGCCGGAGTGGCGTTGCTGGCGTCGGGGGTGAAGCGGGGTCTCGATCCCGCCGGCCTGGCCCTGGCCCTGTTGGCCGGAGCGTTCTGGGTGGGCTACATCCTGCTCAGCCGGGAGACCGGCCGGCGGTTCGAGACCCTTACCGGCTTGACCGTGGCCATGCTGGTCGGGGCCATCGCCATCCTGCCGGTCGGTTTGGTCGCAGGGGGGAAGCAGGTCTTCGATTCCGACGTGCTCGCGCTCGGGGCCGTCGTGGCGTTGCTGTCGTCGGTGATCCCCTACAGCCTGGAGCTCATCGCATTGCGGCGGGTGACGCCCCGAGCCTTCGGGGTCATGCTCAGCCTCGACCCGGCCGTCGCCACCGCCGCCGGCTTGATCGTCCTCGGCCAGCATCTCACCGTCAGGGAATGGGTCGCCCTGGGTCTGGTGATGATCGCCAACCTGGGGAACTCCCTTCTCGGCCGGCCGGGGACGGTGGCCACCACGCCATGACCGTGCCGGCCACTGATCAGCAAGGTAAGACGTCGGTCCGGCCGGCGGATGCGCTCAGCCGCCGGGGAAAAGAGTGGCGGCGTAGCAGACCCCGGCCACGATGAGCAGAGCCAGGGCGTCACTTCGTCCCGGGCGGCGGGTGCGCGCCGCTATCAGGCCGATCCCGCCCCGGGCCGTGATGGCCTCGGCGAGCTCGCCCGATCGGCGGACCGACACCGCGAGCGCCGCAGTAAGAAGGTCCACCAGCTCATCGAGCCAGCGCTCGATCGTCGTGCGTCCGGGCCGGGGCGGAGCCGGGCGCAGCCGACGCGCCGCGACCAGGGTGCGGATCTCGTCGACCATAAGGGGCAGGCTGCGCACGCACAGAGCCACCGCCGCGGCCAGCTCGTCGACCGGCACCCGGATCAGCCGGAAGGGGGCCAGCAGGCGGGACACGGCCGGGGCGATCTCCCCGAGAGGGGTGGTCCAACCCACGACCGCGGCGCCGAGGATCAACACCACGCCGACGCCCACGAAACGGCAGTAGGCGTCGAGCGCGCCGAAGCCGAGGGTCACCCGGCCCACCGTCAGGTAAGGCGAACCGCCGGCGAGGGACGCCAGCCCGCCGGTGATGATCAGAGTGAACCAGAACCATTTCGGGGGGCGGGGCCAGGCCCCGGCCGGGATCCGGGCCAGCAGGATGACCGTGAGCAGGAGGGCCACGGCCAGGCCGAGGCACCCCCACGACGGGTAGTACGACAACGTGATGCTCAGACCCGCCACCGCGAGCAGCTTTGTCCCCGCCCACAGGCGGTGTATCGGGGAGTCGCTCTTGATCTCGCGCAGGAGAGTGATGTGAGGAGGACGGTGCTCCTTCTCCGGGTCGTTGGTCCGCGCTTCGGCGGCGGTCACCATGGCGCGGCCGCCGATCGCGGGGAACGCGGGAGGGATTCAACGGGGAGCGTTCCCGGGATGGGGGCGCGGGGCACGGGCGGACCGGCGCGCTCCGTTGATGTCCGCTCGCCGGGCTTCCCATCAGTAGCTGCGGACTCCGTGGCGGCGGCCGGTCCGGGGTGGGGCATCGGTTGGTCCGACAGCACTTGGCCGCCGCCCAGACCGACCGCCCGGTCGCACAATCGCTCCATGCCGCCCAGGTCGTGCGAGATGACGATGACGGTGAGCCCGTTATCGCGCCGGAGGGCGGTCAGGACGTCGAGCAGCGACTCCCGGCTCGGGTGATCGAGACCGGCCAGGGGCTCGTCGAGCACGAGCACCGAAGGCTCTCGGGCCAGGATGCCGGCCAGAGCCACCCGGCGCTGCTCGCCACCGCTCAACTCCTCGATATGGCGGTCCCTGAACCCGGCCGGGTCCAAGCCGACCGCGGCGAGGGAGGACGCCACCGCCTCGTCGTCAGGCGCCCCGGCCGCCCGTACGTCCTTCCCGACAGTGGAGCGTTGCAGCTGTAGACGGGCGTGCTGGAACGCCAGTCCTACGGCTCCCACCTGGGTGGTCATAGGCCGGCCGCCCAGGAGACAGACCCCTCTGGTGGGCCGCAGGACCCCCGCCATGATCCACGCCAGGGTGGACTTGCCCGAGCCGTTGCCGCCGACGATCAGCACACCTTCTTGCGGCTCGATCGTCAGATCGATTCCGCGGAGGGCCACTTGAGCCCACGGGCTGCCGACCCCGTAAGTGTGATTCACACCGACCAGCTCCAGGCGGGCCGGCGCACGACGGATCCCGGCGGTATGGGGCTGGTCGTTATATGGTCGGTCGGGCTCGGGGCGGGACGGGATGGAGGAACCCTCGCCAGCTGCGCCGCCGCTGGCCTTTACCGATGGCGACGTGCCGTTCGTCGGGGAGAGGCTGTGGCCGGGAGTGCCGGCGGATCCGGCACTTCCTTTGGGGCCGGCGCTTCCGTTTCGGGCCGCGGATAAGCCCGCGCCGGCGGAGGCGTGACCGTCTGGGATCGATGCACCGTTTTGCTCGAGCACGCTTTCGCTCCGTGCCGGCGCACCATCTTGGCCATGGCGATCCATGGCTGGCAGAGCGGCGCTGTCGCCCCCTGCGACGAACCGGCCACCCGACAATCGGAAGCTGCGGTCGGCGATCTCCACCTCTTCCTGGCGGTGGGTGACGTGCACCACCGCCATCCCCCGCTCAGCCGGCAGATCCCCCAGCAGACGGGTGAGAACCCGGCGACCCTCTTCGTCGACCATCGCGGTCGACTCGTCCGAAATGAGGACGGCGGGACGGCGAGCAAGGGCGGCGGCGACAGCCAGGCGCTGGAGCTCCCCACCCGAGAGGGTCGCCGTCTCCCGGTCCTCCATTCCGGACAGACCGACCGCTTCCAGAAGTTCCGGAACGTCGACTCCGTGGTCGTCGCGCAGACCCCACACCACGTCGTCTGCCACCCTCACCCCCAGGATCTGGGTTTCGGGGTGCTGCATGATCATGGCGGTCCCGCCCAACCGGCCGAGGCCCGCGACGCCCGGCCGGCTGACTGCACCCGACGCCGGTGGGCGCCCGGCGAGGATTCGGGCCAGCGTTGACTTTCCTGAGCCGTTGTCGCCGAGGAGAGCGACCAACTCCCCCGCCTCCAGATCGAAGGAGACGTCGGTGAGGGCGTCGGATGCAGCACCCGGGTATCGGTAGCTGACTCCTTGCAGAGACACGGGTAAGGGGGCGACCTCTCCGTTCTCAGGGGCCAGGTCCAACCGGTCGGTCGCCCGCACCCACCGCAGCCTCTCGAGAATCGCCCCCATGATCACCCAGCCGAGGAACGCGTACCACAGGGTCGTGATCATCACGAGCACGGCAACGGATATCCACCAGTGCTGCAGGCAATCGTTGACGAACTTGTCGAGCGAAGGGATCACGTTTGCCGCGCCCGGGAAGCCGCTGATCAGCTTGCGGATGCCGTGCCAGGTGTTGCGGACCTGCTCGATCGTTAGCTTCCGCAGCGAAGAAAAAACGGCAAGCATGGCGATACTCACCGCCGCCAGTATCGGACCGGCGATCAGGCAGCCGACGAGAACCCTGAGGAAGGATCCCTTCCGGCGACGGGCCATGCCGACGACGCCTCCGACGACCGCGCACTCGACGATGTTGGACACCGTCCCGGTTCCCGCCACCAGAAAGCTGATCATGGCGGCGGCGAATCCGGAGGCAACCAGGGCCCGCACCCGGTGACGATGGGCGACGATGCCCAAGGGCACCACAGCAAACGCCGCGACCACGCCGAGGTGCGGGAGAAACCACCCGATCACGGTCAACACGACAGCCACCCCGGCCATAACCGACGCGGTGGCCAACTCGATAGGCCGCAGGGGCCCGGTGACGCGGGTCTTCTCCTCCGGCATCATTCCAGAGTGCCATCCCGGAGGGCCCTTCCGGGTTCGGGAGGGGCAGGGGCCCGACGCTGTAGCCTTCTCAGAACCGATTCCCACAATGACGATGGGATATATCGACTAGGGAGACCGCTCATGCCCAGATCAGACGACTTGATCGCTCGCAATTCCGATTACGCCGCCTCGTTCAGCAAGGGTGACCTTCCGCTCCCGCCAGCGAGCAGGGTAGCCGTTCTGGCGTGCATGGACGCCCGGCTCGACCCGGCCCGGGTCCTGGGCTTGCAAGAAGGCGATGCCCACGTCATCCGCAATGCCGGAGGGGTGGCGTCCGAGGATGCCATCCGCAGCCTGGTCATATCCCAGCGACTGCTCGGAACGGAGGAGATCATCCTCATTCACCACACCGACTGCGGAATGGAGACGTTCAACGACGACGCGGTCAAGGCCCAGATCCAAGCAGACACCGGTCTGCGCCCCAGCTTCGCCCTGGAAGCGTTCCCCGACGCCGAGGAGGACGTCAGGCATACAGCAGCCAGGCTGAAGGCGAGCCCGTTCATACCGAGCAAGAACATCCGCGGTTTCGTGTATGAGGTCGAAACCGGCAAGCTGCGAGAGGTAGATCTCGGCTGAGCCAGGCGGTCGCCGACCTGTTCGAGATCAGCGGCTCAAGACCTTGCCTCGGTCAAGCGGATGGCGAGGGTGGGGCAGGCGTCGCGTACCCGGCGAGCCAATCGTTCCAGGTGGGGCGGTACCTCCTCCGATCGCACCATTGGATACCCCCAATCGTCGAGGCTCACCAGCTCGGGCAAGAGCTCGGCACAAATTCCGTGGCCGTCGCACGCCACGGGATTGACGACTATCCGCAAGCTCATGACCAGCCCCCTGGCCGCGGCGCGGGAAGAAGCTCGTGCTTGTTTGGCCGGCACGGACCATCCCGGCGATGGGCTTCGATGTGGGAGGCGAAGACCCGGCGGGCGCTCTCCAGAAACCGGACGGCCCCATCCGGCAGCTTGCACGCCCCTCGCCCCACCACCATCGCCGACCATCGATCGAGGCGAGGGTCGGCGTCGCCGCTGCGATCGCCGGTCACGAGCGCGTCGAACGCCCCCGACAGAGCGGGCAGGCCGTTGACGCACGCCCCGCACTGGCCCGCGGAGCTGGCCGCCAGCCACCGCAACACTCGCCCCACCTCGAAGAGGGGACAGAGATCCTCCGGCATTACCGCCACCAGGCCGCATCCGACGGATGCCCCGGCCGGACGCATCCCGCTGGAACTCAGGCCGACCCGGTCGATGTCGCTCGGGCTGATCCACGTGCCGAAGTAACCTCCGACCAGCACCCCGGACGGCCGGGAGGCTCCCGCCTGGCGGAGCAGCCCGGCCAACGGAGCCCCGAGCTCGGTCTCGTACACCGCCGGGCGCTCGACCGCACCGCGGACTGTGACCAGGATCGACCCCGGCTCGTCGTCCTCGCCGACCAGCCGGTACGCCTCCGCTCCATAGCGGGCGATCAGGGCCACGTTGGCCAGCGTCTCGACGTTGTCGACGAGCGTCGGAGCACCGCCCACTCCCTTGTCCGACGGACGCGGCGGGGCAAAGGTGGGCTTGACCCGGCCGCCGTTCAACCAGGACACCAACGCGGTCTCCTCGCCGGCGAGGTAGCGCGACGGGGTGAGCGCCACCTCGATCGGGACCGGGTCGCGGCCCTGCCTTTCCACCAGGGCCCGGTAGGCGGAATCGGCTACCGAAGTGGCCGCCCGGTCGATGCACAGGATCGCCCTTTTTGCTCCTACAGCGGCGGCGGCGGCGACGATCCCGTCGACGACGAGGTGAGGCGCCAACCGGATCAGCGTCTTGTCTTTCGCACTCGCCGGCTCGCCCTCGGTGCCGTTGGCCACCACGACCGGGGCCCGGCGCCCGCCCGCCCGCCGCGCCGCCGCTTCGACCGCCTTCATCTTGACGTGGGTCGGGAAGGCCGCGCCGCCTCTCCCCCGGAGACCGGCTGCTTCGATTTCCGGAATGACCGAGTACAGCAATTCGTGCGAGAGCGGTCCGTAGCGGCGTTCGTGGTCTCCGAGACTGGTCGCCGGCGGGACTCCGAGGATGCGGGGCCGGCCCGGGACCATGGGCGACTCGGCCTTCTGTGCGCCAGGCCAGGAATGGGTGAGGGTCACGGGGCGTCTCCATCTACGTTTGCGAGTTGGGCAGTGAGCCGCCCCGGCATAAGTCGCCCGGTTGGCACGAAACGCCATATTGCAGCGGCGGCCACGACCGTCACCGCGGCGGCGTCGATGGCGAGCATCCAGGTCTGGTCACGATCGGTCCCGATCCCGAAACCGTGGATGATGGCCAAACCCCAGCACCCGTACGCCAGCCAGTGCACCGCCCGCCAGCTTCTGTAGCCGAGCCTGACCCTGACGAGGCTGGTAATGGCGACGGCGACGAACGCGTCCAGCGCCAAAGCGCCCAAGCCCAACCACAAAGGCCGGTAAGTGCCGCTGAAGGGGATGAAGGCGTTGAGCCAGGTGATGGATACATAGCTGTCGAGCACCGCGCTTCCGATGTGGACGACCAGAAAGATCGTCGACAACAGCGAGATGTTGCGGTGCAGGCCTTCCACCACGAACCGGGGCCAGCGGGGACTCGACCACCGGCGGGCGGTGGCCAGGCCGGCGACGACCGCCAGGGTGAGCAGTAACAGGGTGACTATTCCGCTGCCGCGGGTGAGATACCACAGGGCCCGGGTGTTCACGCCGCCGCCCTCTCCTCCGGCCAGCCGCCGAGCACCGTGACGGAGCCGTCGGGCCGGACCAGCCGGGCGGCCAGGCCGAGCGAGGCCAGCCACGCCACACTCCGCTCCCCCCGGATGATGGCCGTGGTGGTGGCGACGTTGGCGTCGACGCACGTGGCGGCGGCCGCCGATACCGTCCGCCAGACGACCTGCGCCGGTCGTCCCGTGGCCGGATCCACGATGTGATGCATCTCCCCGGATCCGGTGGTCCAGCGTCTGACGGTGGTTGACGAGGTCGCCAAGCCGCCGGATTCGATCCGTACGGTCTGGCCGGGAGCCTCCGGTCCCGCACCGTGCCAGTCGGTAACCCGGATGTTCCAACCGTCGACCGGCGGTTCCCCGGCGGTCGATATGTCGCCGCCCAGGTTGACCAGGACGCCGCAGCCGACCGCCCGCTGGGCGCGCTCAGCCGCCAGGTCGGCGGCCAGCGCCTTGGCTGTAGCCCCCAGGTCGAGTTTGATACCGGCCGGGCAGTGCAGGGTCCCCCATCGGGGGTTGAACCGGACGTTGGTCCAGCCGCGGACGGGAGTGAGTCTGACGATCGGCGCCCCGGTGGGCCGCAGTTCGTCGAAGCTGCGGTCGTATCCGATAACCCGCATCACCTCGCCCACGGTGGGATCAAGGTCGCCATCTGTGAGCCGGGCCGCTCTCAACGCCGTCTCGATCGCCTTCGACAGGAGCGGACCTACAGCAATCGGATGTCCGCTCGAGCGATTGGCCACCTCCAGCTCGGAGTCCGGCCGGAAGCGGCTGCAGGCGGCGTCCACCTCGGCCAGGTGCTGGCGAATCTCCAACGCGGCTGCGGCGATCGGTCCGGGGTCGGCCGTGAGCACCTCGACTCCGGTTCCGAGCGCGGTCATCTCGGCCCGGCCCAACCCGTGGCGGGTCATTATGCGCACTGTGGCGGACATCACGAGCCTCCCGACGTAGCGCTCGCGGTGCTGCTCGAGGACGACACGGGGGTGGAGGAGGCGTGGAGGCTCGACGAGGAAGACGTGCCGGACGTGGACGTGCCGGTAGCGACGGTGGTCGAGGTCGTCGAGCCGGTCGAGCCGGTGGTCGAGGTCGTCGAGCCGGTCGAGCCGGTGGTCGAGGTCGTCGAGCCGGTCGAGCCGGTGGTCGAGGTCGTCGAGCCGGTCGAGGCGGTGGAGCCCGTCGACCCTGAAGTCGACCCGCCGGCGGTCGCTTCCTTGGTCGAGTGACCGGAATAGGAGGAGGCGGCGACCGTAGCGAAGACCCCGGTCAAGCCGGCGCACGCCGCGAGGGTCCAGCGGGTCATGACGGAGACCCGGCGCAGGCCGCGGTCTCGAGCTTTTTGCCGGTCCGGAGGCATCAGGTCTTCTCCAATCTCTTGGGACATGCGGGGTGATTGGAGTGTCACCCCCGCAGATTGGAAGACCCCGGGCCTCCGCTGTCAGCCGGCTGTGAATCTGGCTCGGTGAAACCGGTCCGGCGAGGATCGAACTTCATAGTTTGTGCGCTTAGCCCGCTCCCAGCGGGTTAAGCGCACAAAGTTTGCATGAGATGGGCGGTTTAGCGGCGAAAGTCATCTCAGCGGAAGTCGCGTGACCGCAAGGCTGACCCCTGGCCGAGCAGTAGCGGTCTGATGCGCTCGGCCACCACGTTGATGACCCTCTCCACCCGCTCCAGTCGACCGTCGATGATCAAGGCCGGGCTGGAGCGCGCCACTCGGCGGTAACGCTTCCATGCTCCCGCCGAGCAGATCACATTGACCAACCCGGTCTCGTCTTCGAGGTTGATGAAAGTTACCCCCTGCGCGGTCGCCGGTCTCTGCCTGTGGGTGACGACCCCCGCGACCGTCACCCTTTGCCCGGGGGTCACGTCGAACAGCCCGGCGGCGGTAACCACGCCGGCTGCCGCCAGATCCGCCCGGACGAACTGGGTCGGGTACCCGTCGGGGGAAAGGCCTGTGGCCCACAGATCGGCTTGATGAACCTCCAGCGGGTCCATGTCCGGCAGGGGTGGGGCGTCGGCGCCTGTCACCAGGCCGCCCAGCCGGGGAGCCGCGGCTCTCCGGGTCGCCGGCAGTTTGTCAGCACGACCCCGATCCCCCGCCGGCACCACGCCTCCGCCTGCCGCCCCCACGTCTCCCTCGGCCGCCGCCACCGCCCCCGCCGGCGCCACCTCTCCCCCTGCCGCCGCCACCTCTCCCCCCGCCGCCGCCACCTCTCCCCCGGCCGCCGCCACCGCCCCCGCCCCCCACAACGCCGCTCGCCGCGACAACCCGAAACAACCGAATGCCCCGGCCGTCGCCAGCGCTTCGGCCTGGGCCGCGGTGATGCCGGTCCGGCGCACCACGTCCTCCATGTCGCGATAAGGCCGCCCCGCCGCGATGAGCGAAGCGGCGTCGTCGCCCACTCCCCGCACGTACGACAGCCCCAGCCGCACCGCGGCCCCGCCGGCCGAGGACGGGCCAGGCGAGAGCACCGACGCCGCCCGGCTGGCGTTGACGTCGGGCCCGAGGATCGTCACCCCGTGCCGGCGGGCGTCGGACACGATGGTCTGGGGCGACCAGAACCCCATGGGCTGGCCGTCCAGGAGACCGGCGCAGAACGCCGCCGGGTAGTGGTGCTTGAGCCACGCCGACGAGTAGACGAGGTAGGCGAAGCTAACCGAATGGCTCTCGGGGAAACCGAAGTTGGCGAAGGCCACCAGCTTGTCCCATATGGCGTCGGCCACCTCACCCTCGATCCCCCGGTCGCGCATGCCCGAATACAGCCGAGCCTGCAACTGCTCCATCTTCTCCATGCTCCGCTTGGAGCCCATGGCCTGACGCAACCGGTCAGATTCGGCGGGGGTGAAGCCGGCCACATCGATGGCCATCTGCATCAGCTGCTCCTGGAACAGCGGCACTCCTAGCGTCTTGGCCAGGCTGCGCTCCAGCAATGGATGAAGGTAGGTGACCGGCTCGGCCCCGTTGCGCCGGCGGATGTAGGGATGAACCGACCCTCCCTGTATCGGCCCGGGTCGGATGAGCGCCACTTCCACCACCAGGTCGTAGAAGGTCCGCGGCTTGAGTCGGGGCAGGGTCGCCATCTGGGCCCGGCTCTCGACCTGGAACACCCCTATCGAGTCCGCCCGCGACAACATGTCGTACACCGCATCCTCCTGGGGCAGCTGGGCCAGGTCCACCTGGACCCCGTGAAACTCCCGCACATGGTCGACCGCGGCGTGCAACACGGTCAGCATGCCGAGCCCGAGCATGTCGAACTTGACCAGCCCGGCCGCCGCGCAGTCGTCCTTGTCCCACTGCAGGACGCTCCGATCGACCATGCGGGCCCACTCCACCGGGCACACCTCGGCTACCGGCCGGTCGCACAGCACCATTCCCCCCGAGTGGATGCCCAGGTGCCGGGGAAAATGCTGGACCTCGCCGGCCAGCCCCATCACCGCATCGGGGATCTCGTGGTCGGCCAGGGCGGCAGTAGCCGACAGCGGTCCCCAGCCATCGACCTGCTTGGACCAGGCGTCGAGCTGGCCCGGCGCCGCGCCCAGGGCCTTGCCCATGTCCCTCACTGCGGAACGGGGACGGTAGGTGATGACGTTGGCCACCTGGGCGGCGCGCCCCCGCCCGTAGCGGCGGTACACGTACTGGATGGCTTCTTCCCGCCGGCCGCTCTCGATGTCCACGTCGATGTCGGGCGGCCCGTCGCGCTCGGGAGAGAGGAACCGCTCGAAGAGCAGGCCCAGGGCCACGGCGTCGGCGTTGGTGATACCGAGGGCGTAACACACTGCTGAGTTGGCCGCCGATCCCCTCCCCTGGCAGTAGATGTCGTGGGTCCGGCAGAACTCGACGATGTCCCACACGATGAGGAAGTAACCAGCGAAGCCGAGGTGCTCGATCATCCCCAGCTCGTAGTCGATCTGGGCCCACGCCCGAGGATGGCGGGCGGCGTCCCGGGGCCCGTAACGGC
This sequence comes from uncultured Actinomycetota bacterium, assembly GCA_963783945.1. GTDB lineage: Bacteria > Actinomycetota > Acidimicrobiia > Acidimicrobiales > Palsa-688 > CAWAPS01. Next base: position 83,170 of record CAWAPS010000029.1, on the reverse strand, counting down.
GTAGCGCCCCCTCCTCGGTCAGCTGCCTAAGCCAGCTCATCTCCGTGTGACCTTCGGGTACCGGCCACGGTGGCAGGTTGGGTGCCACCAGGGCCAGGTCGAAGGCGCACTGGCGGCCGAGGGCGGCCGCCCGCTCGACCACACCGGGATAACGGGCGAAGCGCCTGGCCTGCTCGGCCCCGCCTCTCAGGTGGGCGGCCGACGACGCCGGCAGCCAGCCGTCGATGTCATCCAGGCTGCGCCGGGCTCGCACTGCGGCCAGAGCCGACGCCAACCTCCGGCGGGCCGGATGGTGGTAATGGACGTTGTTGGTGGCCACGATCTCGGTGCCGCACCGGTCGGCTACGGCCACCATGGCGTCGTTGCGGGCCGAGTCGAGCGGGTCGCCGTGGTCCCACAGCTCCACCACCACGTTGTCCCGCCCGAACAGCCTCTGGAGGCGGTCCAGCTCGTAGGCCGCCCGGCCCGGGCCATGATCGGCCAGGGCGGCAGGCACGATCCCCTTGCGGCAGCCGGTGAGGACCACCCAGTGATCGGAGTGGCACCGGGCGGAAGCGGGTTCGCTGATCGTGATAGGAGTCGCTCCGAAGTCCGGCAACGCCCCGGCCCCAATGGCGGAGAGGGTCTCGAGGTCCACCAACGGCCGCCCTTTTTCCCGGCCTGACAAGTGGGCCACCGAAAGTGCCCGGCACAATCGGGTATAGCCGACGGGGTCCCGGGCCAGAACCAGCAGATGGGTGCCCTCCGGGTCGGCCACGCCATTTTGGGGGCGGGTCAGCCCGAGCGACAGTTCCGCCCCGAACACTGTGGGCATCCCTACGGCTCGGGCCGCCTCGGTGAAACGGACCACCCCGTACATGCCGTCGTGGTCGGTGATGGCCAGCGCCTCCAGGCCGAGGCGGACCGCCTCCTCGACCAGTTCCTCCGGGTGGGAGGCCCCGTCGAGAAAGCTGAAGTTGGAATGGCAGTGCAGTTCGGCGTACGGCACCGCGGCCGGGGCTGATGCCGGCTCGAGGCCCTGGCCGGCCAGGTCGGCTGGCGGCCGGTACGCCTGACGCTTGTAGGACCAGGCCGGGCTGTCCCCGCCGTCGCCCTGAGACGGGAACGGCCGCGCTCGCCCGCTGGGTCCCCGGCGGTCGGACAGCGCCGCCTCCAGGTCTCGCCACGGCACGGGCGGGTTCTCGTAACCCACGACGCGACATTAAGCGAACATATGTTCGTATGCCAACTGGCGTTAACCGGGGTCGTTTGGCGCCGGCTATGACCCGGATGTCTGTTTAGGTGTCGCTCACCGGACGCGGGGGAAGGTGCTGTGCCATGCTTCGGCATGGCCACCTTCATCACCAGACTCGCCGATTCCGGGCCGGGCCTGCGAATCGGCGTCAAGGACCTGATCGACCTGGCCGGGACGCCGACCACCAACGGATCGAAAGTGATCGCGGCGAGCGCGGCTCCGGCTGAGCATGACGCCCGTTGCCTGGCCGGCACCCGGGCCGCCGAGACGGCGGGACAGGCGACCATCGTCGGCAAGACCAACCTGCACGAGCTGGCGTTCGGCGTGAGCGGGATCAATCCGTGGTTCGGTACCCCAGTCAATCCACTGGACCCGCGCCTGATACCGGGCGGATCGTCGAGCGGGTCGGCCGTCGCCGTCGGGGCGGGTGAGGCGGATGTCGCCTTCGGGAGCGACACCGGCGGATCGATCAGGATCCCGGCGGCCTGCTGCGGTGTGGTCGGACTCAAGACCAGCCGCGGCCGGGTACCGCTCGACGGCGTGTGCCCTCTGGCCCCGTCGCTCGACACGGTCGGGCCCATGGCGGCGACCGTGGCCCTGGTGACCGCCGGCATGGCCCTTCTCGAGCCTGGCTTCGCCGCGGCCCCCGCATCGGCTCTCCGCATCGGCCGCATGCGACTACCGGCAGCCGAGCACATCGACGCCGCCATCGACGCCGCCCTGCCTTCAGCGGGATTCGAGGTAGAGGACGTGGTGCTGGCCGGCTGGGACGAAGCGAACCTGGCAGCGATGACCATTCTCATGGCAGAGGCCTGGCAGGTGCACCACGAGTTATGGCGGACCGGTCGGGACAACCTGTCCCCCGATGTGAGCGCCCGGCTCGAGGCATCGTCGCTCATCGGCCCGGAGGAGGTGGCCGCCTGCTGGGAAACGGCAAGAGGCTGGGTAGCCGAGGTCTCGGACGTCTTTCGCCGAGTGGAGCTGCTGGCCCTGCCGAGCCTGGCAAGCGATCCCCCAGAGATCACTGACGCGGCCCGGGTGGGGGAGATCCGTTACGCCGCGCCATTCAATCTCGCCGGCCTGCCCGCCATCTCGTTGCCGGTGCGGCCGACTACCCCGGCTGCCGGCAGACCCTCCTCCCGGGTCCCTCCGAGCCTCCAGCTGGTGGGACCGCTCGGCAGTGAGGAGGTGATTCTGGCTACCGCCGGGCGAGTGGAAGCAGCTGCTGGTTGGAGCGGGACCGGACGGCCCTGAAGGCGACGGCGGCGCTCGGCAGCCAAGCCCCGCGGCCGTACGGCACCTCTCGGCAACCTGGATGCCGCCTACACTTCACCTGTTGACTTCCCCCTACGAGGACAGCGTCGCGGGGAACCCGGCTCGGGCCCGAACGCTCCAGGCGGGCCACTCGCTGTGGCGGCCCGATCCGACCGAACGGCGCGCCCGGTGGTGGTCCGAGGCCCTGGTCGTCGTCTGGTTGTGCTGGGTGTACGACGCCATCGCCAACCTGGCGCCCCTCCGCCAAACGGCGGCCATGGGCCACGCCCGCAGCACTCTGCATTTGGAAAGGGTGCTTCACATCGATCCCGAGGCCACCCTGGACCATTGGATGGCTCACCACCAGACGTTGGCGGTGATTGTCTCCAACTACTACGACAACGCCCATTTCGTGGTGACCCTCGGGGTTCTCGGCTGGCTGTGGTGGAGTTTTCCCACCCTCTACCGCCCGCTTCGTACGGGGCTGGTACTGATCAACGTGATCGGGATGCTCGTCTTCTGGCTGTATCCCATGGCTCCGCCTCGGCTGCTCGACCCGAAGACCTTCGTGGACGTGGTTGCCAGCTCTCACGCCTTCGGATCGTGGCATTCGGGGACCCTGGCGACGGCCGCCAATCAGTTCGCGGCGATGCCGTCGCTCCACATCGCCTGGGCGGCGTGGTCGTCGCTGGCTCTGTGGCGCATCCTCAGGGGCATGCGGTGGGCCGCGCTCGTTTGGGTTTATCCGGCGATCACCAGCGTCGCTGTGTTGTCGACGGGCAACCATTACGTGCTGGACGTCCTGGCCGGATTTCTGACCTTCGTCGTGGCCGTTTTCATCGGGGACCGCTGGCAGGGATGGTGGACCGCCCGCCAGGCGAGGCGTGCCCTCCGGCAGTACCAGCCCGCTCAGGCCAGCGCGCCGACGTAACCGACGTAACCGACGTAACCGACGTAACCGACGTAGTCGACCTGAAAGAGCGGGGGGCCGGTCACGCCGGCAGCTGGCCCTGAATGTCCATGTGGTGGTGGCGGACCTCGTGCAGGGTGTGAACCGCCACCCACTGGAGGGACCGCTCGGTCCGACTCGGGTAGTTGTAAATGACTGTCCGGTCCCAGTCCTCTCGGTCCAGCCGGGCCAGGACGTTGGCGAACATGGCGGCGGCGTCGAGGAGCTGGCGGGTCACGTCGACCGGATTCTGGCCGGCGTAACCGTCGTGGTCGACCCGTTCGTCCCGGCCCATAGGGTCAAAACCCGGCCGGTCCCGGCGGCGGGCCATCAGGACCCGTTCCCGCTGTACCAGCAGCACGTCCCTCAGGTGGCAGGCGTACTCGAGCGGCGACCAAACGTCAGAACGGATTCGTCGACCCAGGCCGTCCGGGTGCTGGTGCATGTCGGCGGCGATCCGGGCGGATCCGGCGGAGATGGCGGCGCCGGCGCCGGCAAACTCGCTCAGGCGGTACTCGAAACCGCATTCGGTGCAGTGGTCGGTCACGGGGCCCCGACCTCGGCCTCCCGCTCTTCCCCCACGGGCATGGCGAGCTGCACGTGGTCGATCGCCGAGAAACTCCATGGCCGAGAGCGGTTCATCGCTCTCAGTATCGTTCTAGCGGTGTCACTCGTAGGTCGCCTCGACCCACCACCTTCCCGATTCCCTCGTCAACAGGTGAGCTTCGCCGTCGTCCAGGACCACCTGAAGCCGGGCCCGGCGCCGGCCCATGTTCTCCCACCAGCGCTCCTCTAACGGCCACGGCCCGGCCCAGGCCGCCACCGCATTCCAGGGACCACCCTGCATCGAGACGGCGGCCGGGGCGGCGCTGATCGTCCCCCTGCTGCTCACCTCGATCGGCTCACCCCCGGCATCGAGGACTTCGGCCGGCGGGGCGGGCGAATGCACAGCTGCGGGCGACGGGTTGGCGAGCCGGCCGGGCCACGGCCGTGATGCCGCGTCGGCACCGGCATCCCGCTCATCCCCCCACGGCACCAAACGGACCTGGTCGGCAAAGCCCCTTCCGCCGGCCAGGACAGCCGTCATCACGGCTTCTGGGCCCAGCATCCCTTGCACCCTGGCGAAAGACCGGGCCGCCCTGGCGTCGGCATCCGCTACCCCTCCCCAGAAACCCAGCTGCCGCCCCCGGTCAGGCCGCACCTCTTCAGGGGTCAGGCGGAGGAGGATCAGCCCTCCAGTCGGTGAACCCCGGGCCAGCCACCCCTCTATCTGCCAGCGGGCCCGCTCCGATAAGGCGACGGCTGTCAGTGCTCCTTCATGACGCCAATGGCGCACCAGACGTTCGCCATGCTCGGTCTCGACCTCTATGGCCACCTTGCTGCAGGCGAGCCCCATCGATTCCACCCGGGCCAGGAGATCGTCGGCCAGGGACTTGGCCACGAACGCGGCCGCCTCGACCCGCTCCTCGGGAGGATCCAGCTCGGCCTGGACGACCAGGTCCGGCGGTGGGATACGAGCCTCGAGCGGATGATCGTCCAGGCCCCGGGCCAGGCGGTGGGCGGCCACCCCCTCCGGCCCGAAACGACCGAGGACCGACGGCCCCGGCAGCCCCGCCAGGTCGCCCAGGGTCCGGATCCCCAATCGCATCAGCAGATCGGTCAGGGCCTCGTAGCCCGGACCGAGTACACCGACCGGATGAGGGGATAGCCACGCTCGGCTCTCCCCCGCGGGCACCACGACCATGCGGCCGGCATCCCTACCCCCTGCCTCGCCCTCGGCCCCCGTATCTCCGGCCCCGTCGCTTGATCTCCCGCCCGCGTCGCCAGCCCCTCCGGCCCCGGCCGCCGCCCGAGCTGCCAGCATGCCGGCAAACAGGCCATCCGCCACGCCCACCTGGCAAATGGGCCGCCCGAGCACCCGGTCGATCACGCCGGCCACTTTCTGCCCAAGGGCAGCATCACCACCGAAGTATCGCGACGGGCCCCTGGTGGCAAAGGCCAGGGCACCCGGCTCCAGCACCTCGACCATCGGCGTCAACAAGGCCTCCATCGCCGCGACCACCGGCTCCCACTCCCTGGCATCGCGACCCGGGTCGGCGGCCAGCACCGCCAGCTCCGGGCAGCGGGCCTGGGCCTCCCGCCGGCGCAGGCCGGACCGGACCCCCTCGACTCGCGCCGCGGCGGTGACGGCCACCACCTGATTCCCTGCCACCACGGCCGCCGGTATGTCGGGCCCGTAGCAAGCAGCCACGACCGGCCAATCCGGCACCCGCGCCACCAGCACCCGTTGGGCAGGCATCGACCGCCCTCACCCCACCAGCTCGGCGGCTTGCCCCGCCTGGGGAACAGGCTCCTGCCCGCTCCACTCCGCGTTCCACTCGTCTTTCCACCCCGCGTCCGATACGGCCACCAGCTCGCCCCCGGGACCGGGCAAACAGAGAGCCAGGCGCCTCTCCCGGGCTGCGGCCCGCCGACCGGTCAGCATCACCTCCACCTTGCGGGCCTCGAGATGGCCGTGACCGACGCCCAGGCCGCCCCAAGCCGACTGGACAACCGTCAACCTGAGATCGGGGGACTCCGGCCAGCGCTCCGCTCTCCCGGACCCACTCCGGTCCAGCACCATCATCACCGTCCCCCGTTCCCGGACCCTGGACGCCAGCCGGCGGGCATCGGCCGTGCGGGCCCGGGTCGGTGTGCGCAGGAGCAGCAGATCCACCCCGTCGAGCAACGACGCCACGACCGCAGGCCACTGCTCACCCGGATGATGCACCAGGGCCAGGTGGTCCAGGCGAACCCCCAGCTCCGCCGCGGCCGCCAAGCCCAGAGAGGGCAGCCCCACCACGGCGACCCAGGAGCCGGCCTTTGTCACCCTGGCCGCCAGGGAAAGGGCCAGGGAAAGTCCCCCTGAAGCGGGATCGACAACCACCGTGCTCCCCCTCCGTATCCCTCCCTCGGGAAAAAGACCGGCCATCGCGCCCGGCACCTCCACCAACCGCGTTTCGGCCATGGCGACAGGCCGGCCCCGGGCCGCCACCATCGGTAAGGAGGCGCCCGACAAGGAGGCCACCGAAGTATTCATCCACCTCAACCTAGCGAACATACGTTCGTACTGACAAGCCCGCCCAACGCGCCGGTCACGCGTACATTTGTCGGCCAATGGCATCGGTCTGGTGGGAAGCAGCTGCCTGGATCCCCGCCGCCCTGTGGCTCTACCTGCTGGCCGGGCGGGGCGGATACTGGCTGACCGGCATCCGCCTCAGTCCTGCTCCCCCACCCTCCGGGTGGCCAGCCGTCACCGTCGTGGTGCCGGCCCGGAACGAGGAGGAGGTGCTCCGGCAGACCCTGCCCCGTCTGCTCGCCCAGAACTACCCGGGAACCGCTGAGGTCGTGCTGGTCGACGATTGCAGCACCGACGGGACGGCCGAGGTGGCCATCCAGGCATCCGCCGGCCACCCAGCCGCGCTCCCTCTCCGCGTGGTCAGGGGACGGGAGCGCCCACCCGGCTGGGTGGGCAAGACGTGGGCCTTGCATCAGGGATTCGAAGCGGCCTGCCCGACCCCGCCCGGTCCGGACCACATCCTCTTCACCGACGCCGACATCGATCACCCCCCCGACTCGCTCACCCGGCTGGTAGCGGCCGCTGAAGCCGGACGGTACGACCTGGTCTCGCTGATGGCCCGTCTCCGCGTCGCCACCCGATGGGAGAAGTTGATCGTCCCGGCGTTCGTGTACTTCTTCGCTCAGCTCTATCCATTCCGCCTGGTCTCCAGACCGGGATCGCGCCCGGCCGCGGCAGCCGGTGGATGTGTTCTTGTTCGCCGGCAGGCACTACTCGCGGCCGGTGGGGTGCGGGCGATCGCCGGCGCCATCATCGACGACGTCGCGCTCGCCCGGGCGGTCAAACGCTCCGGTGGGTCGCTGTGGCTCGGCCTCGCCGACGACGTGGCGAGCATCCGCCCCTACCCCCGGTTATCGGACCTCTGGGACATGGTCGCCCGCAGCGCCTACACCCAATTGCGTTACTCGCCGCTAGCGCTCGCCGGCACCGTAGCCGGTCTCCTGGTCCTGTACCTGGGAGCTTTCATGGTGGTGGCGGCCGGCGCCGCGACCGGAAATAGTGACCTGCTCGCCGCGGGCATCGCGGGGTGGCTGCTCATGACCTCGAGTTATCTGCCCATGGTGCGCTACTACCGCCTCCACCCGGCTTGGGCCGCCACCCTCCCGCTGGCGGCAGCCCTCTATGGCGCCATGACCGTGGACTCGGCTCGGCGCCACAGGCGCGGGACGGGAGCGGGATGGAAGGGCCGAACCTACGCCCCCGGACCAGACAGACCGGCCGGCCTCGCCGGGTCGACCGAAGCCGTCGGGCCTACCGAACCCATCGGTCCCGTCACAGCCAACCTCGACGTCAACGAGTGACCCCATCGGCCCGGGCCGCCGCGGCCACCGCCCCGGCCACCTCCAGGCCTACACCCGGGGCGAACACGCTAGGCACGATCTCGTCCGCCGTCAGCTGATCTGCCGGCACCGCGGCCGCTATGGCATCGGCCGCGGCCAGCTTCATGTTCTCCGTGATCCTGGTGGCGCCGGCATCGAGGGCCCCCCGGAAGATGCCGGGAAAGCACAGAACATTGTTGATCTGGTTCGGATAGTCGCTCCGGCCGGTGGCCATGACGGCCACGATCCCCTCCGCCTCCTCCGGCAGCACTTCGGGAACCGGGTTGGCCAGGGCGAACACGATGCTGCCGTCGGCCATGGTTTCCAGATCCGCCCGATTGAGTAGACCCGGGCCGCTGACCCCGATGAAGACGTCGGCCCCACTGAGAATGTCTTGAAGCGACCCCGAACGGTTGGCCGGATTGGCATGGTCGGCCAGCCACTGTTTCGACGGGTCGAGAGCCTCCCGCCGCTTGTCGATGGCGCCCTTGCGGTCGGCGGCCACGATGTCCTGGACGCCGGCCGTCTTCAGGATCTTGGTGATCGCCACGCCCGCCGCACCGGCCCCGGACAACACCACCCTGAGGCCGGAGAGGTCCTTGCCCACCAGCTTGCACGCGTTACGGAGGGCGGCCAGCACCACGACCGCCGTCCCGTGCTGGTCATCGTGGAAGACGGGTATGGACAATGTGTCCGCCAGCCTCTGCTCCACGTCGAAGCAGTGGGGAGCGGCGATGTCCTCGAGGTTGATCCCGCCGAACATGGGCTCCATCCGCTGCACCGTCTCCACCAGCTCAGCCGGCGAGCCGACCTTGAGGCAGACAGGCACCGCGTTCACCCCGGCGAAGGTCTTGAACAGGACGGCCTTCCCCTCCATCACCGGCATCGCCGCTTCGGGCCCGATGTCTCCGAGGCCCAGCACCGCCGTGCCGTCGGTGACGACCGCCACCGTGTTCGCCTTCATGGTGTACCGGTGGACCAGAGCTGGGTCCTCGGCGATGGCCAGGCAGACCCGGGCGACGCCGGGCGTGTAGGCCATGGCGAGGTCGTCTCGGTCGCGCAACGGCCGCTTGCTGTCCACGCTGAGCTTTCCCGCCTCGTGAACGGCGAAGGTCCGGTCTTCGGCTTCGATTATCTCGATGCCCTCGACCGCTCTCGCTGCCGCTTCCACCGCGGCCGCATGGCCTTCGGATCCGCAGAAGACGACGACGTCTCGGGTGATCGTGGCTCCGTCCGTCCCCACGATCTCGATCCCAACCAGACTCCCACCCTCATCTCCGATGGCGACAGCCAGCGCGCCGAGGACTCCGGGTTGATTGCGGATACGCGCCCGGAGGCGCAGCGAGAAGGCAGCTAGCGGTGTGGCCATGACCGGGAGAATACCGATACTGGCCGCCTCGCCACCTCTCCGGTCGTTCCTAGCTACCGAAGGGACGGCCCCATATCATCTCCCGGCTTGCCGGTGTGTCACGTGGCACATAGCATCTGGCGGAGAAGGGGGCGTTCGGGCGAGGTTGGCCGTGGGCTACCAGGGGGAGAGCCGGACCGCCTCGACCCGAACGTAACCCGGTTTGCCCTCGGTGCCGGGTGCCGGCCCGCCGACCGGAACCCGGACATGACGAAGGACCGGCGGGGGGGTGCCGGTCCTTCGCAACGCTCCAGGGGTGAGGGGGGATTCGCCCCGAGCAACAACTCCATTGTGCGCCAACTTTCACTATCTCGTCAAGAGACATCTGTCACATTGAATATCTCCGTTTCAGATGAGAGCGGCGCTCTTCCTTAAAACTGTCGATGGGCGGAATACTGTCGATCGGGCGGCCCCGGGCGTTCGGAAACGTCCAGCCGGGCCGCGGCTTGTCCGCTGGATGCTGGTTCCTCCGCGGCCGGAGCAGTTTGGCGAGGTCGAGGCGTCGGGCCAGGCTCTCCCTCACCGGACGCCGGATTTTCCAGGCGCCGGGCCGAAACCTGTTCAGGTGTCCTCTGACGCCAGCCGTTCGAGCAGCGGGATCGCCTGCTCGAGCGCGGCCAACTCGGCGTCGGTGAAGTCCTGAAGGCGGGTCGCGAGGAAGGCGTCACGCCGGGTGCGGGTCAGTTCGAGCAGCTCCCGGCCGGCGGTGTTGACCGCCACCCGCACCACTCGGCGATCCGAGGGGTCCGGTCGCCGCTCGAGCCATCCGTTGTCCTCCAGCCGGGTGGCGATACGCGTCATCGATGGCGGGGCGATGCGCTCGATGGCAGCCAACTCGCCGAGTGTCAACTCCCCGTACTTGGCCACGGTCGACAGGGCGGACAGCTGCGAAGGGGTGACGTCTCCCGCGGCCTCCTGACGCAGGCGCCGGGAGAGCCGCAGCACCACAAGGCGCAACTGGCTGCTCAAGGAGGTCGGCGAACCGACGGACATGCGCGGAGTGTACTGAAAGAGGGAGCCCTTTCTGTGGACGCCGCCACCTCCAACCCACAGCGTGGCGAAAATCGCCTTGCCATGCGCAGGGCCCGGCGGTAGTGACACCATGGGTCCGTGACGATGCGCGAGGACTGCCGCCACTTTCAGAGCCGTACCTATGACACCGGAGAGGTGGCGCGTTTCTGCGTGCTCAACCTGGCCCCCGAGGCACCGTGGCGCTGCCCTACCGACTGCGCCAAGTACCAACGGGACATCATCGACGGATCGTTCGTCGTAGGTTCGCTCGTGCGTCCACCGGTGGAGAGCGAGCCTGACGAGCCGGCCGAGGAGGTCTCGGGCGTCCTGTCGGAAGCGAGCGCCATAGTCACCGCGGCCGGCCCGTCCATCGTCGCCGAGGTAGAACGGGAAAGAGACGGCCGCCGCTGGTGGCAGATCTGGAAAAGGCGTGACGACGGCGGCGGGTTCCGCTTGAGCAACCGCTGACCGGCAACGCCGGCGGCCGGCAGGCACCCGAAGTGATCCGACGCCCGCTGGGATCCAGGCCGCTGCCTGGCGGACCGCCGCTTCGACGTCGCCGAGTAGGCGCGGCCGTGGTCGGCGCCGTCCTGTCGGTTGTCCTCGCTTCCGCCTGCTCGTCGTCGGATCACCGCGACACCTCACCTTCCACCTCCGTCGCCCCACCGAGGTCTCCCGCCACGACCGCCGCCACCACCGCTCCGGTCGAAAGCGCGCGGGGGGCGGCGACGACCGCCGAGGCTTATGCCTGGCAGAGGGCGGACGATCCCGCCCTGGCCATCGGGGGCGGCTCCACCACGACCATCTCCGCCGTACTGGCGCCCATGCCCATCGTGCCCACGTCACCAGACTCTCCGCCTTCTCCCTCGACGCTGTCGACGCCCTGGAGGATCGCGGGCACCGCAATAGCAGCCGACGGAGGGCCGACGGCGACTCTCTGGAGCTCGGCGAACGGGCTCCGCTGGGCCCGGACCCCCCTCACCGGCCCGACCGAACCGAGCCAGGCCACAGCCGCCGCCGAGTGGCACAACACCACCGTCGTCGTGGGCTCGGTTGGCGTCGGAGCGAGCCAGAGAGCGGCCGTGTGGATTTCGACCGCCCCTGGATCGTCCTTCCGGGCCGTGTCCGTGCCGGCGATACCGGGCGTGGCCTCCATGGGCCTGGTGACGGCGGGCCCGCTCGGGCTGTTCGCGGCCGGCGGGGCAAACGGGAAGGTCGCATTCTGGTCCTCGACCGACGGCACCCACTGGACCGAGGACGCGAACGCCGAGAAGATCGTTTCCGCTTCGGTCGATCCTCGGATCAATGCCTTGCTGGCCGAGGGAGACGTCGTCTACGCCGCCGGTTCGACTCAGGCCGGCGGGTCGACAGAGGCCGCTCTCTGGACGTCGGGCGACGGCATCAACTGGCACCGGGTGGACAGCGCCCAGGCGGTCTTCGGCGGCGAGGGAGATCGGGTCATAACCGCCCTGGCCCCGCTCGGCACCGGGTTGGTTGCCGTCGGCGGGATGGACGGGGGGTCCGGCTGGTCCCCTGTCTCGTGGATCTCCCCCAACGGAGCGAGCTGGAGCCAGCCCTCGGCGTCGTTTCCGATGAGTCCCCGAGCCGGGGAAGGGTTGACGGGGACGCTGGTCCGCGCCGTCTCGGCCTGGACCTCCACTTCGGGCTCGACCGAGTTGGTGGCAGTCGGTGGGAGCAGCACGGCTCAGCGGGTGTGGAACTCCTCCGATGGTGTCGTGTGGTCGGAAGTGCCCCTGCCCGCGGCTTCGGCCCGGTCCACCGCCTGGCGGGCGACCCTCGTGGCTTCGATGGAGGGCGCGACCGTAGTGGCCGATGGTGACCCGGGCCAACCTCATGTACTGGTCAACGGGACGAATGGCTGGACCCAGCCGTCCGCCAACCCCGGTGTCTTCGGCCCGGTGCAACCCATGGCCTGGCCCCAGAGTCTGGCGAAGGTCGGCGATCAATTGGAGCTGACGGTTGAGTTGTACCGCCCGGCCCAGGCGATCGGTGCGGCCTCCACCACGCTTTCGGTGCTGACCTCCGATGACGGCCGGGACTGGGCTGCGCCGCCCGCGTCGACGGCCGCGACCGTGGCCTCTCTCGTGCCGCCGGCGCTTCCTACCGGCGCAACCGCAGAGATCAAGTTCGGCTCGGAGTGGGTCGCGGTGGGCCAGGGAGGTTCCACCCCCACGGTTTCTACTTCAAGCCCCAACCCGTTGGGAATGGCAGTGGCTTGGACCAGCGCGGCGAGTTCGATCTGGTCGCCTCGCGGGGCCCTGGACCGCGCCCCGGGTATCTCGTTCGAGCTCCCCGAGGGCGTGTGTTCCAGTCGGAGCGCCCGCTCGGTCCCGTCTCTCGCTGCGGTCGGGGCGGGAGACCTCGCAGGGGGTGGCTACGGACCGTTGGCCTGGACCTCCACCAACGGAGTGGTCTGGCGCAAGGCCACGGTGACTCCGCCGGCCCCCGCCGGCGCGGCGGGAGAGATGGCCGGTTGCCTCGGCACCCCTTCGGGTCTCGTCGCCTACGGCCAGGCGACCGGTCCCACCGGGGTGGTTCCGGTCCTGTGGACCTCGGCGACGGGCTCATCGTGGAGCGAGCGCACTGTGAGCGCCTTCGGACCCGGGACGCCGGCTCCGCTGACCGGTTTGGCGGTTGACGGGTCGACGTGGCTTGCCGTGGCGGGCGCCCCCGTCGTGAGCAGCGGATCGCTCGACGCGGGCGAGCCGCTCGGCGGCGGGCCCGGGCTCGCCGCCGCCAGCGGGCTCGGCGGATCTGACGGGGTGGGGGCTCCGAGCGGGATCGGGCTATGGACGTCCACCGATGGTGGCATTACCTGGCGGGTGGTCCGGCCGACCGGGCCGGCGTGGACGGGGGTCGACGCCGCCGCCGGGGTCGTGGCCTTTGCCGGCAGCGACCCCGTGATCGCCGGCAGCGTCGACGGCCGGGTCGCGGTTTGGGTAGGCACGCCGGTCGCCGGCGAGGCCAGCACCCCGACAGAGCCGTAGTAGGACCGGGCTCAGGAACCCAAAGCGGGACCGGCTGGTGCCGGTCCACGGGAGACCAGCTGGGCCGAGGCACAGGAGCACCGGCTTGGCCCGGACCGGATTTCGACCGGCTTGCCCCCGCTAACCGAGCGTCGCCGCGAACTCACCGCCCGGCCCCTCACCCGGACCGGCCACCGCCTCTGCCCCGCCGTCCTCGAAGGCCCGCCACATCTCGGCGTACCGGCCTGCGAGCTCGAGCAGGTCCTCGTGCGACCCGTCCTCGATTACCACTCCGTGGTCGAGCACGACGATACGGTCGGCCCGACGAGCTGTCTGCAAACGGTGGGCGATCAGGACCGTCGTGCGCCCGGAGGCCACCACGCCCATGGCCCGGGCCACCCTGGACTCTGTGGCCAGGTCCAGGTTGGAGGTGGCCTCGTCGAGCAGCAGCAGAGCCGGGTTGACCAGCTCGGCCCGAGCCAGCGCGACCAGCTGCCGCTGTCCGTTGGACAACGACCGGCCCCTCTCGGTCACCCGGTGCAGGTAGCCGCCGGCCAGCCCGGCCACCAGTTCGTGGGCCCCCACGGCGCGCGCTGCCGCCTCCACCTCGGCGTCGGTCGCGTCGGGCCGGCCGTAGGCGATGTTGTCCCGGATCGTCCCCGAGAACAGATGCGCCTCCTGGGGCACGTACCCGAGCTGATGACGGTAGGCCGGCAGATCGAGCAGGCGAAGGTCGACGCCATCGATCAGTACTTTGCCAATGGTCGGATCGTAGAAGCGGGTGAGCAGCTTTATCACCGTGGACTTACCCGCCCCGGTTTCGCCCACCAGGGCGACGGTCTGGCCGGGCTGGATCTCGAGGTCCACGCCCCGCAGCGCCCGGCGATCCGGGCCTGTCCCCGGATAGCCGAACTCCACCTGGCGGAGGGCGATGTGGCCTGTGATCGCACCTGGCTCCACGAGATCGGGTGCCGGCGGTGAGGAAACGAGAGGCCGGGTGGCCATGAGGTTGTTGATCTGCGCCATCGACGCGCCGGCCTGCTGATAGGAGTCGAAGGTCTGGGACAGCTGCTGGATGGGGTTGAAGAAAAGGTCGAGATAGAGCAGGAATCCGACCAGCTCTCCGGAGGTGAGCGAACCCCGGGCGACCAGAACCGAGCCGAGGCCGAGGACGAGCACCGCCGCCATGTCAGCCAGGAACTCGACGAACGGGAAGTACAGGGATACGAGCCGCTGGGCCGCCAGCCGGGCGTCGAGGTAACCGCCCGCCAGCTCCTTGAACTGCGCCTCGTTGTGCCGCTCGCGCCCGAACGCCTGGGACTCGCGCACTCCGGATAGACCCTCTTGCATGCTGGCGTTCACGGTCGCGATGCGTTCCCGGGCCCGTTCGTAGGCCCGAGCCGACAGCCGGCGATAGGCGATGGTCGCGACGGCCAGAGGCAGCACCACAGACAGGGTGGCGAGACCGAGCTCGACGTTCCACAGGATCAGGGCTACGCCCACCCCCACGAGCGTCAGCAAAGACACCAGGGCATTGATGAGACCGGACTGGAGCAAGGTGGACAGGGCGTCGACGTCGGTGGTCATCCGGGTCATGATCCGGCCCGCCATCTCCCGCTCGTAGAAGTCGATCGACAACCGCTGGAGGTGGGCCCAGATCCGTACACGCAAAGCGAGCAGCAGGCGCTCCGCCGTCTTCCCGGTGATCATGACCTGAGCGATCGAGTCCAGCCAGTCGAGCAGCGTTATGGCGAGGAAGATCGCCGAGGCCGCAAACAGCGCCTGCTCGGAGTGGTTGGCCACGCCTTTGTCGAGCCCGTTTTTGATCAGCAGTGGGCCGGCGAGGGTGGCCAGGGCGTCGAGCACCACCAGCACGAAGCCGGCGGCGAGTGGGCGCCGGTACGGCCGGATGAACCGTCGCAGCGAAAACGCCGGGTCATACCTGGCTTCCTCCGCCACCTCGACGTCGGGCACGTCGCGGATCGGCGGCAGAGCCGCCACTCTCGCCAGTAGCTCCGGGGTGGCCGCCATCGCCCCGAGCCAGCTGCCGCCTCCCCCCCGCCCGGTCGCGCCGCGCCCGAGGCGGCCGAGGCCGGCGCGATCCGATCCGCTAGCGAGGCGGCCTGCCCCGGTGACGGCGCCCGCCGGAGAGGTGGGGGCACCGTCATCGGCCGGCTCGGAGGACCAGTCCTCGAGCCGGTCGTACGGCCACAGCTCCTGAGTAACCCCGTCGAGCTCGCTCTCGTCCTCGTCGATGCCGAGCGCCCCGACCCCCTCGGCGTCCTCTCCCGGACCTGACAGGAGCAGCCGGTAGGCGGCGCAGCGGGCCATCAATTCGGCGTGGGTGCCGTGGTCCACCACCCGCCCGGACTCGACGACCGCCACCCGGTCCGCCAGGCGAAGGGTCGAACGGCGATGAGCTACCAGCAGGGTCGTACGCCCCTCCATGACTCTCTGGAGGGTGGCATGGATCTCCGCCTCGATCCGGGCGTCGACCGCGCTCGTGGCGTCGTCGAGGATAAGGATTCTGGGGTCGCTCAACAGCGCCCGGGCCAGCGCGATGCGCTGGCGCTGGCCGCCCGAAAGCGTGAGGCCGCGTTCGCCCACCACGGTGTCGTAGCCCTCGGGCAGGTCGGTGATGAAGCCGTGGGCCTCGGCGGCGCGTGCCGCCACCTCCACCTCGGCATCGCTGGCGTCGGGGCGGGCGTAGGCGATGTTGGCCCGCACCGTGTCAGAGAAGAGAAAGCTCTCTTCGAACACCACTCCGATCTGGCTCCGGAGGCTGGCCAGGGTGACATTACGGACGTCCACCCCGTCCAAGCGGACCGCTCCATCCTGTACGTCGTAGAACCGGGGCAGGAGCAAGGCCACCGTCGACTTACCCGATCCAGAGGCGCCGACCAGGGCGACCGTCTCGCCCGGGTTCACCTCGAGATCGAAACCATCCAGCACCGGCTGGCTGCTCAGATACCCGAAACGAACACCGTCGAAGGTGATGCGGCCCCGTACCGGGGGGAGCACCTCGGCGTCGGGGCCATCCCTGACTATTGGGTTGGACGCCAGCAGATCGAGCACCCGCTCGGTGCCCGCCCTCGCCTGCTGGGCAACGATCAACACCCCGGCGAGCATCCGGGCCGGCGACGCCAGCTGCAGCAGGTAGGTGGCGAAGGCGAGAAACGTACCCAGGGTGATCTCGTTGTGGATGGCCATCCATCCGCCCAGAGCCAGCACCATGACCTCGCCGAGAACGGGGATGGCTTGCAGAACTGGTTGGTACCGGGCCTGCAGGCGGACCGCTCTGAGCCGGGAGCCGTACAGCGCCTCCGCTCGCTGGACGAGAAGCTGCAGCTCCCGTTCCTCCTGTCCGAACCCCTTGACCACCCGGACTCCGGTGACGGCCTCCTCGACCACGACCGCGATCTCGCCCTCTCGCTGCTGGGAGTCCCAGCTCGCGGGGAAGGTCTTCTCCCGCATGCGGTAGGCGGTCAATGCCAAGGCGGGCACCACTGCCAGCGCGATCAACGCCAGCAACGGCGATAGCACGAACATGATGACGATCGACAGAACAAGAAGCAGGACGTTGCCGCTCATGATGGGGAGGAACGCCAGCAGGCCCTGCAGCAGCCCCACGTCGGAGTTGGCCCTCGATACCAGCTGCCCGGTCTGCATCTCGTCGTGACGGGCGAAGTCGAGCCGCTGCAGCTGGTTGTAGATGGCGTTGCGTAGGTCGTATTGGACGTCGAGGCTGACGCGGCCGCCCACATACCGCCTTATGTGGGCGGCTACGAACGTGACGACGGCCGCCAGGGCGAGGACGCCGAGCCACGGCGCGAGCGGTGAATCGTGGGCGACTATCACCTTGTCGACAATCTGGCGCTCGATGGCGGGAACGGCGGCCGCAATGGCGCTTCCCACCAGGGCCGCGCCGAAGGAGAGCACCACGTTCCGCCGGTGAGGCCGCAACCACGGGAGCAACCGCCGGACCCAGCCCGGGCCCGATTTCGAGGTCATGAAGACGACGAGTCCATCTCTCCCTGCATGCTAAGGGCCCGCCACGAAACAACTTGACGCAATTCTCTTGTAAACATGCATGTCGTGGCACAGGACTTGTTCCAAGTTGTTTCGTGGCGGGCCCTAAGCCTCGCCAACGCCTAACCCTCGGGGACAAAAAGCATCTCCTGCGCCGCCTCCTCGTCCGCGGGTAGCCACGGGCGGGGGGCGGCCCGGGATCCGGCCACCCCCCATACCAGGTGCTCCATGAAGATCCAGGTCCTACGGTGGATGGCGGTTGGACCGTAGGCGTGAAGAGCCATCTTGTGCCTGGGGCACGGGTAACCCTTGTTGGCGTCGAACTCGTACCCGGGATAGTTGTCTGCCTCCGCCCGCATGAGCCGGTCGCGGGTCACCTTGGCCAGGATCGAAGCGGTGGCGATGGAAAGGCACGTGACGTCGCCCTTCACGATCCGGATGGTGGATCCCATCCCTACGAAGTCCCAGTTGCCGTCGACCAGCACCCGATCGGGGGTGAACCCGAGCTGCTCTATGGCCCGCCGGGCCGCCCGGCGCTGGGCTTCGGCCATTCCGACCTCGTCGCATTCCTGCTGAGAGGCCGCGCCGACGCCCCACGCTGCGCACCACCCGGCGAGCCGGGCGAAGAGTCTTTCCCTTTCGGATTCCCGCAGCATCTTGGAGTCGCGCACCCGGTACACCCGACGATCCCTGGGCAGCACCGCGGCACCGACCATGATGGGCCCGGCCCACGCACCGCGACCGACCTCGTCCACCCCGACGACGGCCTCGTAGCCCTGCTCCCACAAGCCCCGCTCGACGGCGAGGCTCGGAACTCGGTTCATCCGCTCTGAACCCGGGCATACCGGGTCAGCAACAGCCCGTCACCCTCGATGAGACCCGACAACTCGAATCTCACGTGACGGGAGAGAGACCCCCGGCCGAGGAGTCCGACATGCTGCGGTCCGACCAGAACCGGCGATATTGACAGGCACAGCTCGTCCACCAGGTCCTCTTCGAGTAGTGAGCGCAGGAGGGTTGGCCCTCCTTCGCACAGAACGCCGGGCAGGCCCCGGGCGCACAAGGAATCAACGCCCGATCGCAGATCGACAGCCGTATCCCCCGCACTTATCACTTCTGCCACCGACAGCAGGTCGGATCGGCCCTCGATCGCTTGGTTGCTCGTGATGAGCAGCGGAGGTACCGGGCCCCCAAACACTGCAGCCTGCGGATCGAGGTCGGCCCGGGCGGTGACTATGGCCAAACGGGGTACGGCCTCCTGCCCTCGGGCTTGCCGGCGCTCCTTAACCGGGCCGGCCAGCTTCACCGGGCCGTACCCTTCCGCTCGCACCGTACCGGCCCCAACGAGGATCACATCCGCCACTGCTCGCATGGTCTTGAACGCCAACCCGTCGGCAGGGGCGCTGAGCGACCGGCTGTAGCCGTCGGCCTCCACCCGCCCGTCGAGCGAGGAGATGAAGTCGGCTCGGAGATCGAGCGCGCGCCGGCATCGAGTACAGCTCCTCGAGCTCCTCCGGGCTGCGTACCTCGAGCGGTATCGGTAGAAGCTGCCTCATCAGTTCAACCGGGAGACCGCGTCGGCTTCGCCCGGGTCGGCGTCGGCGGACAGGAAGGCGTCGAGGATCTCCGCCGCGACCGGCTCGGTGGTGAGGCGGATGCTGAGGGCCAGCACGTTGGCGTCGTTCCACTTCCGCGCCCCCCGGGCCGTCTCGGCGTCGGCGCACAGGGCCGCCCGGATTCCCTCGACCTTGTTGGCGGCGATCGAGACGCCTGTTCCCGTCCAGCAGCAAACGACTCCGCGATCGGCCCGGCCTTCGGCCACCGCCTCGGCTACGTCTCGGCCGACATCGGGCCACCAACCCGGAAGGGCCAGGACCTCGATCTCGTGACCGGAGTTGCGCAGGTGCTCCAGGATGGCGTCGGCCAGCCCGGTGCGCTGGTCCGTGCCGAAGGCGATTCGCACCGGGCCGAGCGTACTGCGAGGCGGCCGATCCGGCGGACGTAGGATGACGGCAGGATGGCCGAAGACGAACGTGCCGCAGAAGCGCCCAGTGTTGGCCGGACGCCGGATGCGGCGGTTCTCGTGCCGGTGAAGGCGTTCTCCAAAGCAAAGCTGCGGCTGGCACCGGCCCTGTCCGCGCCGGCCCGGGCCTCGCTGGCCCGAACCATGGCGAAACGAGTGATCGAGTCGGCCGCCGGCCTGCCCGTAGCCGTGGTGTGCGACGACATCGATGTCTCAGATTGGGCCAGGGGGCTGGGTGCGTCGATCATCTGGGAGCCCGGCCGGGGCCTGAATGGGGCGGTTCAGGAAGGCGTGGCCCGCTTGGGAGCCATGGGCTTCAGCCAGATCGTCGTAGCGGCCGGCGATCTTCCGCTCGCCACGGATCTCCGATGGGTCACCCGGTTCCCCGGGGTGACCATCGTGCCGGACCGCCATCACGATGGAACCAACGTGATGGGGGTCCCGGCGGCGGGCGGATTCACCTTCGCTTACGGGCCGGGATCCTTCTTTCGCCATCTGCAGGAAGCCCGGCGCATAGCCGCACCGATTCGAGTCGTGTACTCCTCGCCCCTGGCGTGGGACGTTGACGTGCCGGAGGACCTCATACAGGTTGGCCGGTCGTAGACCGGCAAGGCGGAATCGTCAGGCGCTCGAACTCCGGTGATCGGGAGGGACCGTCGCCCGCAGGCCTAGCCGGCCGATGTCTTCGGGGCCGGGGATTTGGTCGCACCCTTCCGGGGAGCGGCTTTTCTGGCCGGCGAGGCGTTGGATGCGCCGAGTTTTGGCGCTGACTTCTTCACCGCGGCAGGAGCGACGCCGTTGTCGCTCTGCTTCTTCCTGACGGCCGGAGCCTTGGCCGCAGCCCGCTTTCGCGTGGCCGGAGCCTTAGCCGCGGCAGCCTTTCTCGTAGCCGGAGCCTTGGCCGTAGCCCGCTTTCGCGTGGCCGGAGCCTTAGCCGCCGCGGTCTTTCTCGTAGCCGGAGCCTTGGCCGTAGCCCGCTTTCGCGTGGCCGGAGCCTTAGCTGCCGCGGTCTTTCTCGTAGCCGGAGCCTTCGCCGACCGCTTGACCGCCGCGGTTTTCACCGCGGCGGTCCTGGTCGCGGGCTGGGAGGCCGCGCTGTTCTTGGCCCCTGCGGTCTTCCGGGCGGCCGGGGCCGCTCGTTTGACCGACGTAGACCGCTTGGCCGGCGAGGCCGAGGCCGCCGGAACAGCCTTCGCGGGACTCATGGGTCGGCCTTTCCTCAGCGCTTCTTCGCGGCCCGAGTCGTTTTGGCGGGCGCCGCCTTCTTGGCCGCGGTCCTTGGCGTCGACTTCTTGGCCGTGGCCGTCGCTCCCGCCGCCTTCTTACTGGCGGCGGCCTTGGCCGGAGCGGCTTTCTTTGCCGGGGCCCGACCCTTGGTGTTGAGCGTGTTCTTGAACGCCTGAGCCGGCTTGAAGCCGACCGACTTCGACGCCGCCACCTTGACGGTCGCCTGGGTCTGTGGGTTCCTCGCCGTGCGGGCGGCTCTGCTCTTCGGCTCAAATGTGCCGAAGCCGAACACCCGCACGGCATCTCCGGCCTTGATAGCAGTAACAATGGAGTCGGTCACAGCCGTGACCGCGTCCTCTGACTTCTTCTTGTCGAGACCGGTCTTCATTGCTACTGCTTCTGCCAGCTCTGTTCTGTTCACCGCCACCTCCTGGCGTTGTCGGGGAAGTTCCCTGATATACAAGAGGTTTCTACGGTGAAGGTCAAGCATTTCCCTTGCACGACAAGGGATTTCTGCGGAATGGAGCCGAATCCTCCTTAGGAAGCAAGGACTTTGGCCCCGAGCGCCCAGTCGAGGACCTCCCCGATCTCCGAGGCGAAGTGGAAGGTCATCTGGTCGCGGACCGCTTCCGGAACGTCCTCGATGTCGGGCTCGTTACGGGCCGGGAGCACGACTTCGGTCAGTCCGGCCCGGTGGGCGGCGAGCACCTTCTGCTTCACTCCTCCGATGGGAAGCACTTTCCCCTGCAGGGTTATCTCCCCGGTCATCCCGACCTCGGGCCGCACCGGGCGATCACTTAGAAGGCTCACGATGGCAGTGGTCATCGTCACGCCGGCCGATGGGCCGTCCTTGGGGATCGCTCCCGCCGGGACGTGCACGTGGATACGGCTGTGGTCCAGCGCTTCTTTCGCCAGACCGAGTCGTTCGGCATGGGCCCGGACGTAGGAGAGGGCGATCTTCGCCGACTCCTGCATGACCTCGCCCAGCTGACCGGTGAGGATCAGACCGGCTTCGCCGTCAGACGCACTGGCCTCGACGAAGAGCACGTCACCGCCGACGCCCGTGACGGCGAGTCCGGTCGCCACTCCCGGAATCGATGTTCTCTCGGCGACCTCGGAGTGGTGACGGGGCCGGCCCAACCATCCGGCAACGTCGCCGGCATCGATCGTGATCGGTTCGAGGTTGGCGACGTCCTTGGGCCGTCGGGATGCCGGTTCGCCGGCGAGGTCAGCAACCAGGCCGCTCGCTGTGGCGTCGGGATCGGTGATCAAAGCACCTTCTCCGATCAGGTCAGCGCTGACGCTGCCCTCGACCGCCCCGGCACCGGTGTTGGCGGCGACGGCCACCTTGGCCGCGGCCTTGCGTAGCAGCCGGGCCAGCTCCCGCTCGAGACTCCGGACTCCCGCTTCGCGGGTGTATCCGGAGACGATCGCCTTCAGAGCGTCATCGGTGAGAACCACCTCGCCGTCGAGAAGCCCGGCCCGAGCCGTCTGCCGACTGAGCAGGTGATTGCGGGCGATGGCCACCTTCTCGTCCTCGGTGTAGCCATCGAGGCGCACGACCTCCATCCGGTCGTACAGAGGGCCCGGGATCTGCTCGGCCATGTTGGCTGTCGCGAGGAACAGAACATCGGACAGGTCGAGATCCAGATCGAGGTAGTGGTCTCTGAACGTGTGGTTCTGAGCCGGGTCGAGCACTTCCAGCAGTGCCGACGACGGGTCGCCGCGCCAGTCACTGCCTAGCTTGTCGACCTCGTCGAGCAGAACAACCGGGTTCATGGTCCCGGCGTCCTTGATGGCGCGCACGATGCGGCCGGGCATGGCGCCGACATACGTACGACGGTGCCCTCGAATCTCGGCCTCGTCCCGGACGCCGCCTAGCGCCACCCTGACGAAACGTCGACCCATGGCCCGGGCCACCGACTCCCCCAGCGACGTCTTCCCCACGCCGGGAGGACCGACGAGTGCGATGATCAGACCGCCGGCGCCACGACCACGCCTTTCGGGTTCGGAGTCGTCGAGGCCGCGCTCTATGCGCAGCTTGCGCACGGCGAGGTGCTCGATAATGCGCTCCTTGACGTCGTCGAGCCCGGTGTGGTCGGCATCGAGGACCTGACGAGCCTCGGTGATGTCTATCTCGTCGTCGGACCGCCGTCCCCACGGGATGTCGAAGACGGTGTCCAGCCACGTGCGGATCCAACCGTGCTCCGGGCTCTGCTCATTTGCGTGCTCGAGCTTGTCGATCTCGCGTTCGATCGCGGTGCGCGTGGCTTCGTCGACCGTCAGCGCCTCCAGCCGGGTGCGGTAGTCGTCGCTCTGGTCTCCGCCCGACTGGTCGCCGAGCTCCTTGCGGATAGCGGCCAGCTGCTGACGGAGCAGATACTCGCGCTGGGTCCTTTCCATACCCTCGGCCACGTCGGTGCGGATGCGGTCCTTCAGCTCGAGCTCGGCCAGCGCTTCGCGGCCCCACACGATGACCAGCTCCACCCGCTTCGCCGGATCGATGGTCTCCAGGAGCTCAACTTTGCGCTCCACCGACAGCTCGGGCCAGTATCCGGCGACATCGGCCAGCTGACCGGGCTCCGAGACATTGCGAAGGAGGTCACCGAGACGGGAAATGCCGCGGTGCTCCCCGATCGCTTCAAACACGGCTCGCAGCTCTCGGACCTGTTCGGCCAGCTCCGGATCGGCGGGCTGGTCCTCGACCGGCTCGACGTTGATCCAAAGTGCGGCTCCGGCCACCGAGGTAGCCGCTCCAACGGTCGCCCGCTGGTGACCCGTGACAACCACAGCCGGTGTGCCACCGGGAAGGGCGCCCGATCGCTCTATCGTGGAGATCGTCCCAACTCGGGCAAATCTCCCGCTGCTGGCGTCAGGGCCGTCGGTACGGCCGAGCCGGGGAACAAGCACGAGCCGGTCCCCGGCGCCGCGTGCCGCGGCGACCGCCTCACGGGCCTCGCTGGTCTCGAGGGCCAGGGTGATGGTCATGCCGGGAAGCACGACGCCCGCGTCCAGAGGAAGAAGAGGAAGTGCGGAAGTAGCTATAGGAGGCAAGGCCTGCTCCTGACTGTAATCTTGTAAGTAGGTCCAGGATAACGGCCTGTGAAGGAAAGTTATTCCTTGGACACTCAGGTTATCGGCGCACCTGTCTGAAACCATAAGTCCTGGTTAGGCAGGGGGCGCGGGGGCCGGATTGGTCGCGCTCCGGATCCACGCCGAACCTGGGCGGGCGGCCTCCCGGCCCTTCTCCCAGCTGGGCCCTTCGGCGGGCGCAGAAGCGACGGGTCGTACTACATTCACGCCTCATGCCGAACCCGAAGGACGTTGCCGTGGAGACGGACCTGGCCGTACGGCGGCTCCTCGCCCGGTACTGCCACCTGGTGGATGACGGCGACCTGGATGCCGCCGCCGCCCTGTTCACCGAGGACGCCAGGCTACGGACCGGAGACGAGGACTACTCGGGACGCGATGCCATCAAGGCCTGGCTGGTCCAGGTGCCCCACGGAATGTTCCACCAGGTGACCAACATCGTGGTGAGCAACGGCTCCCAGTCGGGGATCGTCCACGCCGTCTCCGACCTCATGACCGAAAGACGGGACGGCGACGGCTGGACCGGGCTCGGTCTCGGGCGCTACCACGACACCATCACCGGGCAGGGCCGGGATATGCGCTTCACTCAGCGCCTCTACACCGTCCGGTAGAGCCGCTGCGGGCACGGTCGAACGTTTGAGCAACCGGACCAGCGAGACCGGCCCGCCATCGGGCCAAGCCCGGTGGCGCGAGCCGATGCTCGCCCGGAGCCTGCGGGCGCCGGACCAGATCGACGTTGTTCGCCACGGCGGGTGGATCCTGGAGCGCAAGCTCGACGGGCTGCGCTGCCTGGCCGTACGCAACGGACCCAGGGTGGAGCTGTGGTCGCGCAACCATCGGCCGTTCACCGAGCGATTTCGGGCCATAGCTGAAACCCTGGCGTCGCTCCCGGTCGACGACTTCGCCCTCGACGGCGAGATCGTGGCGTTCGACGGAGACCGCACCAGTTTCGGTCTGCTTCAGGAACCGAGCGGGACCGGTATCCCGGTGTACTGCGTCTTCGACCTTCTGCACCTGCTTGGTGCGGACACCACCGGACTACCGGTACGGGACCGCAAGACCCTCCTGGCCCAATTCCTCACCCTGGCTCCAGACCAGGTCCGGCCGGTGGAGGAGCTGGAAGGAGACCCGCAAGCCGCCCTCGCCTCGGCGTGCGGGCGGGGATGGGAGGGGCTGGTAGCCAAGCGGGCCGCCAGCCCGTACTGCAGCGGCCGCTCGGCCGACTGGCGAAAGATGAAGTGTGCTAGCCGGCGTGAGTTCGTCATCGGCGGGTGGACCGATCCGTCCGGCGCCCGAACCGGTTTCGGGGCGGTTCTGGTCGGCTACCCCGGTGACGGCGGTTTGCACTACGCCGGAAGGGTCGGGACGGGCTTCGACGAGCGCCTTCTCCGCGATCTCTACGCCGGCCTGAAAACCCTCGAGGCGCGGCAGTCCCCCTTCGTGGAGGCCATCCCGCCGCAAGGTGTCCACTGGTGCCGCCCCGAGCTGGTCGCCGAGGTGGCGTTCGGGGAATGGACCCGCGAGGGCCGGCTCCGCCACCCTCGATTCGTCCGGCTTAGACCGGACAGGAGCCCTCTCGAGCTAGGTCGTGATCCGGGGCCGAGCTAGAAAGACGGAACCGGGCTCGCCACCGGAACAGCCGGATTGGGCCCGTCCACCAGCCCCTCCATGCCTTCGCCCGAATCGTTCGAGACGCTACCCTGTTGCGTCGTGCGAAAGCGCCCGTCGCTCGAGCCGCCAGTCGCCCAGACGGCCCCGGCGAAGGTCCTGATCATCTCGGCGAGCATGGGCGCCGGCCATGACGGAGCGGCCCGCGGGCTGGCCGCCCAATTGAGCGCCAATGATCACGAGGCGGAGATCAGAGACTTCCTCGACAGCGGCCCCCTTCGGATCGGAGCCGCCCTCCGGTCGGGATACGAGTTCGAGCTCAAACACATCCCGGGGGCCTACGACGCCACGTACCGCATGTGGTACCGGCTGCCGTGGCTCTGCCCAGTGGTGGCCTGGATCGTCACCCTGCTCACCCGCCGGCGGGTGCTGCGGTGGGTGAAGCAATCCGGTGCCTCCGTGGTCGTCTCCACCTACCCCCTCGCCACCCTCTGCCTCGGCCGGCTCCGGGCTACGGGGAAGCTGGGATTGCCCGCCATCAACTTCATAACCGACTTCGGCGTGCACCCGCTCTGGGTCCATCGCGGGATGGATCTCAATCTGGCGGTGCACGAGGGCTCGGCCCGGATGGCAGCTGAGCAGACCGGCCGCCCCGCTGTCGCCTGCGGGCCCGTCGTTTCGCCGTCGTTCGACCCCGACCGGCTACCGCCCCGCGAGGACGCCCGCCGGGCGGCGGGGCTGTCGGCGGATGAGAAGGCCGTGCTGGTAGTAGCCGGTTCCTGGGGCGTCGGTGACCTGGATGCGACCTGGGAGGCGGTTGCCGGCGACGGGCGTTTCACGCCCGTGTTCGTGTGCGGGCGGGACGACCGCCTGAGGGAGCGGGTGGCCGGGCTGGCCGACCGGCATGCCGCTCCTTCGGTCGTCATCGGATGGACCGATCAGATGCCGAGCCTGATGGCCGCGTGCGACGCCCTGGTCGAGAACGCCGGCGGCCTCACCTCGCTCGAAGCCATGCGCGCCGGTCTCCCCGTGGTCAGCTTCCACCCCATCGCAGGTCACGGCAAGGAGAACACAAGCAGGATGGCCGCCGCGGGCGTGAGCCGTCTGGCCTCGGACGCCGGTAGCCTGGGCGACGCTCTGGCCGCGGTGACGGCTCCGGGCCCCGACCGCGACGCCCAGGTGGCCGCCGGACAGGCCATGTTCCGCACCGAGCCCGCCGGTCTGGTCGCAGAGGCCGCCACCGTCGCCCCGGTTGTCCCTATCCGCCCGCGAGCCCCGGTGCTGGTAGCCGTGAAGATCGCCGCCGCCATCGTTGGGGTGAGCGCCCTCGGGTGGGCCGGCCTGACGAGCGGAGTGGCCATGGCCACCGAGGCCGGAGCGGGTGTGGCCCATCCGGTCAAGGGAGCCGACACCGTCGCTTACATCGGGGTGCGGCTCAACGGCGCCGAGATGTCCAGCCCGACCGTAGTAAACGAGCTGAGGAACCTGAACGTCACCGCCGTGGTCGACAGCTCGACCGCGACGAGCAACGTGGGTGCGGTGCGCCGCCTGGTGTCGGTCGGGATCAACGTGGAGAACGGGGGGCTCGGAGACCCGAGCGACGGGGCCAGGCGCGACGGTGACCTCTCGCCCTGGACCAGGGCCAAGGGGGACGCCACCGCCGGATACCAGTTGGGTCAGCTCATAGACCGCCCGGTGACCCTCAGCATGCCCGGGCGGCGGCTGAACTTATGGGACCTCGTCGACTGCAGCGACGCCCACATAACCCTCGTGGTACCCAACCACATCCTCGACGCCAGCCGAACCCCTGACGACGTCATCCACCTATCAGCGCGCCGCATTTATCTCATCAACGGGCTCGCCGCCACACCCATGGAGCTGGCGGGATATCTAAGCGAGGTCTCGACCGGCCTCCAGGCCGCCCACCTGAGGGGGGCTCCCCTGGTCACTCTGGCGTGAAACAAGCTCGGACAGGTGCGGTTGAGCACCCGGCGTCACGATCTGCGCCCGCCCTGGGAACGCTGGGTTTGGTGCTCACCGGGGGGGCCGCCTTGCACCTTCTCCCCGGCGCGGTCGCCTGGCGCTCGGCCCGCTGCCGGTTCCTTCCCGCACTCTCGGGCGTGGGGCGGGTCGATCACATAGCCCTCACCTTTGACGACGGCCCCGACCCGAGATCCACCCCGAAGGTGCTGGAGACGCTCGACTTCCTTGGCTGGCGGGCGACGTTCTTCGTGCTCGGCAGCCGGGTGCGACAGGCCCGAGGCCTAACTGAGGAGATCGTGGCCAGGGGCCACGAGATCGGGATCCACGGAGACCGGCACATCAGCCACTTGCGGCGCCCGGCCACCTGGACGGTGCCCGACGTGCGGAGAGCCCGCGACACTGTGGAACACCTGACGGGAGAGAGCCCGCGTTGGTTTCGCCCTCCCTACGGCGCTCTGTCGGCCTCGTCGCTCGTGGCGGCCCGTCGGGCCGGTCTGCAGCTGGTCCTGTGGACGACGTGGGGCCGCGATTGGCGGGCGGACTCCACGGGCCGGAGCGTGGCGGCCAGTGTGAGCCGAACATTCGTGCCGGGGGCGACGGTTCTGCTCCACGATTCGGACATCACCTCGGCCTCCGGCAGCTGGAAGGCCACCCTGGACGCGTTGCCGATCCTGGCCGAGGCCTGGCACCGCTCCGGATTGACGGTCGGTCCCCTGCACGACCACGGCGTTGGCAACCCGCGGTGAAGCGCCGGGCCTTGGCATGGGCGTCGATGATCGCGCTGTGTGCTTCGTGCAGTTCTTCTGCGGCAACCGCTAGATCGTCGACTGCGCCCGTTCTGAACGTGGTCACCGGCCTCTATCCGATCGCCCAGGCGGTAAAGCAGATCGGCCAGTCCAAAGTCACCGTGACCGACGTAGTCCCGCCGGGACAAAACCCGCTGACGTACCACCTCAGCGCCGCTGACGCCGACCAGGTACAACGCGCCACCCTGATCGTGGACGTCGGAGGTGGTTTCCAGCCCTCGTTCGAAGCCGCGGCCGCAGGCAACCCTCACATACTGTCAGTCGGGGCCGCCATCAAGACCTCGAACCCGTACTTCTGGTTGGATCCGAGCGAGATGGAGGCGGCGATCTCCACGATGGCCTCGGCCATGGAAAAGGCCGACCCGAAGGCGGCCCCGGTCTTTCGCCAAGGAACAGAGAATCTGACGGCCGAGGTCAGCTCGACGGGCATCGACTACGAGAGCACCCTGTCGACCTGTCCTCGCCAGACGATTTTCACGGCCAACGGGGCTTTCGCGGACATGGCCCGGGACTACGGACTGCAGGACGTGGTGGTGGGAACAGGTGCGACGCCTCCGCCGTCGCTGAACAAGGACCTTGATTCGTCAGGCACGAACACCATCTTCTCGGAGACCTGGGTCTCCGACGCCCTCGTCCGGGCCGTGGCCAAGGAAGCCCACGTGAAGATCAGCGAACTCGACACTCTCGCCGGTCCGCCGCCGCCGCCGGACGAGTGGCCGCCGCAGGCGACCTACATCAACCTTCTGGAGGCCAACCTCGGCACCCTGAGTCGCGCCCTCGGATGTCCCGACACGAGCACCGGAACATGACAGACCCGCTCCGCACCGTCTCCTCGTGGCCGGCGGTCGCCGCCGCGGGCTGGGTCGGGGAGGGTGGACGAGGCTCGACCGGGCCAGATCAACGGGCGTTCCCCTGGGCGTCGGTGACCAAGATCCTCACCTCCGTGGCCACGTGGATCGCGGTGGACGAAGGCATCGCGGGCTGGGACGATCCCGCCGGACCCCCCGGCGCCACGCTCGCCCATCTGCTGTCCCACTCGTCGGGCGTCGCCCCCGACAGCGACGCGGTCCTGGCTGCCCCTGGGAGCCGGAGGATCTATTCCAACCGTGGTTTCGAGCTGGTGGCCGAACACATCGCGTCGCGAGCGGCCATTTCGTTCCCCGACTACCTCTACGAGGGCGTGCTCGGGCCCCTCGGGCTCACATCGACCACCCTGGCCGGATCGCCCGCCTCAGGCGCTTCGGGCTCGCTTCGCGACTTGATGACCCTCGGTGGAGAGCTGTTGAACCCTACGCTCGTCAGCCGGGAGAGCTTCGCCCGAGCCACCACCGTCGCCTTCGCCGGGCTGGCCGGTGTGCTTCCCGGGTTCGGCCGCCAGGTCCACAACGACTGGGGACTGGGAGTGGAGATTCGCGACGGCAAGGTCCCTCACTGGACAGGGAGCCTCAACTCGGCGCTCACCTTTGGTCATTTCGGCCGGTCAGGCTCATTTCTGTGGGTCGACCCTGTGCCCGGTCTCATGCTCGCCTCGCTTTCCGACACAGACTTCGGCCCCTGGGCGGCACGAGCCTGGCCCGCGCTCTCCGATGCCGTCATACAGGCGCTCGCGGCTTAGTGCCCGCCGACAAGAGGTCAGGTTCCCTCCTCGAGCGCGAGTTCCCGGAAAGCGGACAGGGCCCGGGGAGCCCAGACGGTAGCCGGTCCCCCGTTCATCAAGATGGCAACCCCCATGGCCTCGGCGACCTCCTCCTCGGTCGCGTTCTGCCTGGCCGCGCCTCTGGCGTGAGCGCTTATGCAGCCGTCGCACTCCTTCGTCACAGAAATCGCCAGAGCGATGAGCTCCTTGACCCGACCGGGCAAGGCGCCATCCGCCATGGCCGCGCGTTGCATCGCCGAGTAGGCGGAGATGACGTCGGGTATCTGCTCCCGGAGGTCTCGGGCCGGCTGCCGGAGCTCCCCCAGCACCTCGTTGGGATGGATCATGTCGGTTCCTCCTGTCAGATCCGTTCGGCTTGCTCCTCGGCCGATACGAACTGTGCTCCTGGCCGGCCTTACGTTACGTTGTGGCGGGGTCGTATTTTTCTGGGCATGGACTTGTCCTACGAACGGCCAGTCGGGCCCAGCCCGGGCGCGTGATGCGCGACCCCTTCCGGGACGTGACTAGCGTGGCGAGGGCCCTCCTGCGGCTCCCGAGCGAAGCCCAGGCTCTCCTGACTCTGTTCAACGCCGGGCTCATCCGGCCCGAGCGGGCTGATCGGCTCGTGGCCGCGTATCGGGTCCTCGACCGGTACGGCGCCATGGGCGCGTCGCTGGGCGTGGCCGCCATACGGCACGGAGAACGCACCGCGGTCATCGACGAGCTGGGTGCCCTGACGTACTCGGAGATGGACCGGCGCACCAACGCCCTGGCCAACGCCCTGCGCATCGCCGGGATCGGATCCGGCACCGGGGTGGCGATCCTCTGCCGCAATCACCGCGGCATGTTCGACGCGACCTACGGGGTGCTGAAGGCGGGGGGACGGGCCTTGTTCCTCAACACCGACTTCTCGGCGCCACAGGCCGAGGAGGTCTGTGGCCGCGAGGGCGTACGGGCCGTCATCTGCGACGCCGAGTTCGCTCGGGTCGTCACCAACGTGCCCGCCCCGTCAGGCCGCTTCGTGGCGTGGTCCGACGACCCGGGAGCCGGCTCCAGCGAATATCCGACCATCGAGGACCTCATGGCCGGGGCTACCAGCCGGCCACCGCCCCCACCGGCCGGCGCCGGGCAGATCGTCATCCTCACCAGCGGAACGACCGGCACTCCGAAAGGCGCCAACCGGGCCCCACCGAAGTCACTGGCCGCGGCGGCCGGCATTCTTTCCCGCATTCCTTTCCGGAGCGGAGAGGTCATCTGTGTCGCGCCGCCCCTGTACCACGCCTGGGGGCTCGGCACGTCGGTCCTCGGGATAGCCCTTGGAGCCTCACTGGTGATCCACCGTCGGTTCGATGCCGAGGCCACCCTGCAAACCCTGGCCGCCCATCGATGTACCGCTTTGGCGGTGGTGCCGGTGATGCTCAACCGCCTGCTGGCGCTCGGTCCGGACCGCATCCGGCAAGTGGATCTTTCGGCCCTGCGGATTGTGGCGTCGAGCGGAGCTCAGCTCGAGGCGGCGCTGGCCACCCGGACCATGGACCTGCTGGGCGACATCGTCTACAACCTTTACGGTTCGACCGAGGTGGCGTGGGCCACGATCGCCACGCCGCAGGACCTCCGGGCCGCGCCCGGGTGTGCCGGCCGGCCGCCTCTCGGAACCCGGGTGCGGATCCTCGACGACCGCGGCGATCCCATGCCGCGGGGTGCCACGGGGCGGATCTTCGTCGGGAGCGGGATGGAGTTCTCGGGTTACACAGGGGGAGGGAGCAAGGAAGTCATCGACGGCCTCATGGCGACCGGTGACGTCGGCCATTTCGACTCCGACGGCCGCCTCTTCGTCGACGGGAGGGACGACGAGATGATCGTCTCAGGGGGCGAGAACGTGTTCCCCCGCGAGGTGGAAGAGCTGCTTGCGGCGCACGACGCCGTGCTGGAAGCGGCCGCCATCGGCGTTGATGACGACGAGTTCGGTCAGCGGCTCCGGGTATTCGTCGTGCGGCGCGACGGCCACTCCATCGACGCCGCCGGCGTCAGGGAACACGTGCGGGCCAACCTGGCCCGCTACAAGGTGCCGAGGGATGTGGTCTTCATGGACCGGCTGCCGCGAAACCCTTCAGGCAAGGTGCTGAAGCGGGAGCTCGGGGCCGGCGAAACCACGCGGTAACGGCACGGGCCCGCCATACGACCGGAGGCCCGGACCGCCTATTGTCGAGCGTCATCAGCCGGATCGAGCCTCCGCCCGTTCAGTGGACTCCAACCGGATAAGGGGCCGGGGGGCAGTTGGAGCGCGCCTGATGAGCTCCTTGCTGGCACTGGCGGTGGCCCTCACGATGAGCGCTTGC
Organism: uncultured Actinomycetota bacterium; assembly: GCA_963783945.1. GTDB lineage: Bacteria > Actinomycetota > Acidimicrobiia > Acidimicrobiales > Palsa-688 > CAWAPS01. The sequence continues at coordinate 51,149 of CAWAPS010000029.1, read as the reverse complement.
GGCACCTCGGCTACGAAGGCGGACCCAACCACCCTCCTCGGCAACGCCAAGACCACAGCGGACGCCTCCTCGTCCGTGCACTTCACCCTGTCGAGCAGCAACACCGCCACGTCGGGGACCAACATCACCGCGGGCGAGGGTGACCTGGCCCGGCCCGACCAGATGCAAGGGTCGTTCACCGTCACCCTCCACGGGTTCGGCGCCGACGTCAAGGTGGTCTCCAAGGGGGGCGTGTTCGAGGCTCTCCTTCCCTTCACCACCCATTACGTCGTCACCAACCCGGCGAACTACGGGCTCAAGAACCCGGCCGAGCTGCTCAACCCCAGCAATGGCCTAACCAGCCTGCTGGCCGTGGCCCACAACCCGCAGGGCACCAAGCGGGTGAGGTTGCAGGGAGAGCTCCTCGACACCGTCACCTTTCAGGTTCCCGGGGCTGCCATCCCGGTGCTGCCTGATGCCAAGCCATCGGAGCCGGTCACGGTGGTGGCGGCGATAAACCCGAAGAACTTCGAGCTGCGCCAGGTCACTCTCGTCGGCCCGTTCACCAGCGCCACCTCGAACAGCACTTACGTCGTGACCTTGACCAACTACGACGAGAATGTGACGATCACCCTCCCGCCGACGTCTTGACCGCAGGCATGGGCGAATCCTTCGACGTCAGCCGGGGCGACCGCTGGCGCCTGGGCCTGGCCGCGGCGGCAGTTCTGCTGGCCGCGGCCGACACCTACGTCGTGGTCGTGGCCCTTCCATCGATCATGAACGGGGTGGGCGTCGGCCTCGACCGGCTCCAGCGGGCCACTCCCATAATCAGCGGCTTTCTTCTCGGCTACACCGCGGTTCTGCCCCTCATCGGCCGCCTGGCCGACCTGGCGGGCACCGAGCCGGTCTTCGCCGGCTGCCTCGTGGCGTTCGGGACCGGGTCGGTCGTGACGGCCACGGCTCATTCCCTCCCGGTCGTGGTCGCGGGCCGGGCCGTCCAGGGGCTGGGCGGGGGCGGGCTGGTGCCCGTGACGATGGCCATGGTGGCGGCCCGCTGGCCCCCCGACGCGAGGGGGCTCCCTCTCGGGATAGTCGGCGCAGTCCAGGAGCTCGGGAGCGTGATCGGTCCGTTGTACGGAGCGGCGGTAGTGGCCGTGGCTTCGTGGCGGGCCATCTTCTGGATCAACGTTCCCATCGTCGTAGTCCTGGCCACGGGGTTCTGGTTGACGCGCCGGCGCTCGCCACCCACCAACGTCCTATCGACGGGACCCTGGCCCACCGGGCGTTCGCCCGCCATGCCCGCGGCCGCCGGCGGGCTGGCAACGGGGCGGTCCGGAGCGACCGGACACAGGCGGGATCTCGTAGGTGGGGTCCTCGGTCTGCTGGTGGTGGCGGGCGTCCTGATAGGTCTGGACGCGCCGTCGAGCCTGGCGACCAGCGCCACCCTCGGTCAGGTTTACTCGCCCGCCGTGGCTGGACCCTGGGCTGCCCTGACGACCCCCGTCGTCCTGGTCTCGATCAGCATCCTGGCCGTGTTCGTGGGATGGGAGCTGGCCGCGCCGGCGAGCGTTCGGCCCCTCGTAGACCTCCGGCGGTTGCCGGGCGTGCTGGCCCGATCGGATGTGCCCGGTGCCCTCCTACTGGCCGGAGTCCTGGCGTGCGTGGTGGTGGCGTTCGCCACCGCCAATCCGAGCACCGAGGTCGTGGCCTCGAGCGCACCGGTGCTGGCCCCCGTGGCGGTGGCGCTGGCCGTCATCTTCCTGATCCGCCAGCGCCGGACGGCGACCCCCCTGATACCCCCCGGCGCCTTCGCCGCCCGCCCGGCATGGGGTTCCCTGGTGGTCAACCTGGCCGTGGGTTCCGCCCTCATGGCAACGTTGATCGACGTCCCGCTGTTCGCCCGGGCCACCGTCGATCCCAACTCGGAAGTGGCTGCGGCTCTGGTGCTGCTGCGCTTCCTGGTAGCCGTACCCATCGGCGCCGTCGCCGGCGGTGCCCTCTGTCGCAACCGTTCGCTCGCGCCTCTGGTCGCCTGCGCCGGAATGGTGCTGGCGACGGTGTCGTTCGTCGCTATGACCCGGTGGTCCGCCACTTCCTTAGGGGGTGGGCCGAGACCGAGCGACGTCGCCCTCGTCGTGTGCGGGCTCGGTTTCGGGCTCGCCATCGCGCCTGTCAACGTCGCCATCCTCGGAGCCGTCGATCCGGGATTGCATGCTCTGGCGAGCGCGCTCGCCGTCGTCGCCCGGACCATCGGCATGCTCGCCGGCCTGTCGGCCCTCACCGCTCTGGCCCTGCACCGTTTCTACCGGGCCGAGGCCCGGATCGGCTCGCCTCTGGTCCTGTGCCCCAAGAACCCGAACTCGTGCCCCGCCTACGACACCGCGACCACTAACGCGCTCATCACGGAGCTGCACACCATCTTCGCCGGAGCAGCGGTGTGCGCCGCCATCGCGGCCATCCTGGCGGCGTATCTGCTGCGCAGCCGGGCCGAGGCGGCCGAGCCGGCGGAGACGGCCGGCGCCCGCCGGTTGACAGCGGGCGGGGCGCCGGCGGGCCAGCCGTCGACCGGACCGGCCTCTGACGGGTGAGCGGCTGCCTCGACTCTCACTTCTGGTGGCGGGGGCACCACCAGGTGGTGCGGCCGCCGACCGTCGAGCGCAGAAGGGCCTCGTGGTCGCGCGGGCAGCGCCCTCCGGGCGTTCGCTCCGGTTGGAGATCACCGGTATGCGATCCGCCCCGCTCGATCAGCTCGGCCAGCCCGCTCGACAGGTGCCGCTGAAGCCGGCGCAGGTCCGCATCGGTAAGGGAATCGGCCGGGCGCCCGGGAGCCAGCCCAGCCCGCCAGAGCACCTCGTCGGCCAGCAGGTTGCCGACTCCGGCCAGACGTGACTGGTCGAGGAGGCGGGCCTTCACCGCCACCGGGCCGCCGGCCAGGGCCCTGCGCACATCCCCCAGGGTGGCGGTAAGGGCGTCCGGCCCCAGCCTGTCCTCGTCGGGGTCCAGCTCCACCCCACCGAGCCGTCGGGGATCCCGCATGACCAGGCGCCCGCCGTCGGCGAAGTTGACCGCGAATCTCTCATAGGAGTCCCGGTCGGCGACCGTGGTGTACAGCAACCGGTCCACGCTCGAACGGCCGTCGATGACGAGCCGTCCGCTCATGCCGAAACGCAGGCCCAGCACGGTGCGCGCCGGGGTGTCAGGGCCGACGTCGAGCAGCATCAACTTTCCCCGCCGGCGCGCTCTGGAGAAGCTGTGCCCGACCAGGGCCTCGGTGAGGGCGGCGGGCACCGCCCCCCGCTTCAGGTACCACAAGTCGGGCGTGTCGACCGAGACCACGGTCCGGTCCAGGGCGTAGCCCTCGGCCAGGTCGCGGTAGCCCTCAACCTCAGGAAGCTCAGGCACTGTCAGCGAGCTCTGCGGCCCGGTTGAAAATCGCGTCGAGCATGGGCTCGGTCAACTTCCCGGTGAAGGTGTTCTGCTGGCTCGGGTGGTAGCAGCCGACCACGGTCACGCCCCTACCGGCGGCTAATCCCACCCCACCGCCGCCGGCGGCCACCTCCACCCCGTGGCCGAAGCGCGGCCGGGGCCTGATCGCGAGGATCCGGCCAACCACGTCCCAGGCGAACTGGCCCAGGGTGACCACGACCCGCAGCGACGGGAGGGCAGCCAGCTCCCGCTCGAGGAAGGGGCGGCACCGGTCCCGTTCGGCCGGCGAAGGCCGGTTGGCAGGCGGGGCGCAGCGGACCGCGGCACCGACCCAGACCCGGTTGAGGCGCAGGCCGTCGTCCCGGCTCGTGCTGGTCGGTTGGTTCGCCCGGCCCGCCCGGTACAACGAGCCGAACAGCCAGTCCCCGGACCGGTCTCCAGTGAAAACCCGCCCGGTGCGGTTGCCACCGTGGGCGGCGGGGGCCAGCCCGACGACTGCTATGTCAGCCCCCGGGTCGCCGAATCCGGGCACCGGCCGGCCCCAGTACTCCTCGGAGAGAAACGACGCCCGCCGGGTGACTGCCACCTCTTCCCTCCACGCCACCAGGCGTGGACAGGCCCGGCATTTGACGATCTCGGCGTTCAGCTGCTCGAGCTCCTCGGGTAGACCGCTCTGCACCGGCAAGACACTAGGTTGGCGGGCCAGCATGCCTACCACCCGAGCGGCCGCCCGAAAGCCGAAAGCATCACCGTCCACCCTGGTCTTCCTGGTGCGCCACGGCACCACGCCCACCACCGGCAAGGTCCTGCCCGGTCGGGCCCCCGGGCTGCACCTGGCCGACTCCGGCCGGGAGCAGGCCGCCCGGGTCGCCGAGCGCCTCGCCGGCCTCAGCCAGCGGCCGGCGTCGAGCAACCAGGCAGGCAACGGGGATCGCCCGGGCCGCCGGATCACCGCCGTGTACGCCTCGCCCCTGGCGCGCACCAAGGAGACGGCCGCCCCGATCGGCACCGCCCTCGGGCTAAGAGTGCAAACCGTGCGGGGCCTGATCGAATGCGACTTCGGCGACTGGACCGGGAAGGAGCTGGGGGCGCTCATGAAGCTCCCCGAATGGTCGACCGTGCAACGGTATCCGAGCGGCTTCCGCTTTCCTGGAGGTGAGTCCTTCATCGGCATGCAGGCCCGGATCGTGACCACCATCGCCGAGTTGTGCAGCAGCCACCCCGGACAGGCCGTGGTGGCCGTTTCCCACGCCGACCCCATCAAAGCGGCGGTGGCGGACGCCCTGGGTTCCCACCTCGACCTGTTTCAGCGCATCGTCATATCGCCGTGCTCGGTCACTGCCATCAGCTACGGACCGCTCGGGCCGACGGTCCTGGCCGTCAACTCGACGGGCGCTTTGCCGGCGCTGGTGGGCTCGTGAGCGCATCATGAGCCGTTCCTTCGAGTTGCCCGAGGTCGACTGGGCGACGGTCGGGACGATAGGCGAGCCCGGCCATCGCACGTTCTACCTTCAGGCCCGCCAGGGCGATCAGGTGGTCACCCTGAAGCTGGAAAAGCAGCAGGTGGCGGCCATGGCCCAGTTCCTCGACGAGATCCTCTCGGATCTACCCGTCCCGGAAGCCGTTCCCGGCGACGAAGCTCTCGGCCTGCTGGAGCCGGTGCTCGCCGAGTGGGCCGTGGGGGGCATGCAGCTCGCCTACGACAGCGGGGTCGACCGGATCGTCATCTTGGCCGAGGAGATCGGGGAGGAAACGGAAGAGGAAGAGGAAGATGTCGCAACGGAGGCGTCGCCCGAGCTCGGCGCTGGACGCCTGGGCCTGACCCGGGAGCAGGCTGCCGGCATCGTCCGGCGCGGCTTCGATCTGGTGCGCGCCGGGCGGCCCCGGTGCACGCTTTGCGGCCACCCCATGGATCCCGAAGGTCACTCGTGCCCCCGGACGAACGGTCATCATCCCCCATCGCCCTGAACCTTCTCTCCACGGGAAGCATCCAAGTCCAGGGCCGAATGCCCTGGAGCAGCAACGGCACGTACCTGGTGACCGTCGGCGAGGATCTCACTACTCCCATGGCAGCCATTTACAAGCCGGGCCGGGCCGAGCGGCCGTTGTGGGACTTCCCAGACGGCCTCTACCGGCGGGAGGTCGCGGCCTACCACCTCTCGGAGGGTCTGGGTTGGAACTTCGTGCCGCCGACGGTCGAACGGTCAGAAGGGCCGCTCGGGCCGGGATCGTTGCAGCAGTTCGTGGACGCCGACTTCGAGCAGCACTACTTCACCTTGCTCGAGGACGACCGCCACCACCCCGTTCTCAAGCGGATGGCCGCGTTTGACTACCTGGCCAACAACGCCGACCGGAAGGGGGGTCACTGCCTGCTCGACGCTGAGGGTCGGGTCTGGGGCATCGATCACGGCCTGTGCTTCCACACCCAGCCGAAGCTGCGCACCGTCATATGGGACTTCGCGGGCGAGCCCGTGGCCGAGGATGATCTGGAAGACATCGAGCGCCTGCGACGGGATGGGCTTCCCGACGGCCTCTTGTCCACCCTCCACCCCGAAGAGTGCCGCGCCCTGGAGTCCCGGGTGCGCCGGCTGCTCAGCCATGGCCGGCTACCCGAGCCGCGGACCAACCACCCTTATCCCTGGCCCCTGGTATGAGCCGTCTCGCTCAGCCTCGCTCCTGGAGGGCTTGGATCAGCTTGGGCAGCACCTTGTTGACGTCGCCCACCACTCCGAGGTCGGCGATGGAGAAGATGGGGGCTTCCTGATCCTTGTTGATGGCGATGATGTTCTTGGAACTCTTCATACCGACCATGTGCTGGGTGGCCCCTGAAATCCCGCACGCGATGTAAACGGTGGGCTTCACCGTCTTGCCGGTCTGCCCCACCTGGTGCGAGTACGGCACCCAGCCCGCGTCGACGATGGCGCGGGACGCCCCGGCGGCCCCTCTCAAGAGCTTTGCCAGCTCCTCGATCATCTTGTATCCGCTGGCGTCGCCGAGGCCCCGTCCGCCTGAGACCACGACCACGGCCTCGTCGAGCTTCGGACCCTCTGATTCCTCGGTGTGTGACGCGAGGACTTTGGCCGCGCCGGTGGAACCTAGGTCAGGCACATCCCACTGGTCGACGGCGGCCGGCCCACCGGCCCCGGGCTCGGCCGCAAACGACTTGGCCCGCACGACGTAGATGCCCGGAGCGGCGCCGTTGAACCGGGCCTTCAGCACCTCTGTGCCGCCGAATACGGCGTGCTCACTGACGAGGCTGCCGTCGACCGCATCCAGCCCGACGATATTGGTGAGCACGGGCCGGTCGATCTTGGCCGAAAGACGCCCCGCTATGTCCCGGCCGTCGTAGGTCTGCGGTACGAATACCGCGTCGGGCTGATTGCCGGCCGCGATCTGCGCCGCCAGCGCGGCGGCCACGGATGGCCCGGGTAGTCCTCCTCCGAGGTCCCCGACGGTGTGCAGAGCAGTCGCTCCGAAGCTGCCCGCCTCGGCTGCCAGGCCCGACGCGTCACCCCATGTCACGCCTTCTACCGCTGCGCTCACTTGGTGCGCCTTGCTAAGGAGTTCGAGCGAAACCGGAGCTACTTTGTCGCCGGCCCGGTCCACGACGACCCAGATCTTGTCTAGTGCCACTTTCTGTTGGCCTTTCCTGTCTTCCCTAGATGACCTTGAGCTGTTCGAGGAAGGCCACGACCTTTTCGTAGGCGTCGCCCTCGTCGACCACGATTTCCCCAGCCTGCCGGGCCTCTGCCGGCTGCACGGAGACCACTTCCTGACCGGCGCCGGCCGAACCTACCGACGATGCTTCGATTCCGAGATCGGACACGGTGAGCTCGTCCACCGGCTTGCCCTTCGCCGCCATGATGCCCTTGAACGACGGGTACCTCGGCTCGACCACGCCTGCAGTAACGGTGATGAGGGCCGGGAGCGGGACCTCGACCTCGTCGTAGCCCGCTTCGGTCTGCCGCTCGACATGCACCTTGCCGCCGCCGACGGTCACCTTCTTCGAGAAGGTAACGGACGGCAGGCCCAGGATCTCGGCCACCTGGACCGGGAGGGTGCCGGTGTAACCGTCAGTGGACTCGGTGGCCGCTATCACCAGGTCGGGCTCGGCCCGTTTGATGGCGGCCGCCAGGACCTTCGCCGTCCCGAGGGCATCGGACCCAGCGAGCACCGGGTCACTTACGAGGATGGCCTTGGCCGCCCCCATGGCCAGCGCGGTGCGCAGACCCTTGGTCTCGCTGTGCGGGGCCATGGACACGAGCGTCACTTCTCCGCCGCCCGCCTGCTCCGCCAGCTGCAGGCCCATCTCCACACCGAAGGAATCCGACTCGTCGAGGATGGCGCCGGGGTCGCGCACAAGGGTGTGGGTGCTCGAGTCCAACTTTCCCGGCGTGGCCGGGTCCGGGATCTGCTTGACGCAGACGACTACGTTCATGCCTCCATCTTTCTCGACGGGTATCCCTGGGCGCCACTTGCCCCGGAGGCGGTTGCACAACCGCCTCCCCCGACGCTCGGTGCCCGCAGACCTAACGGGTGCTACGGTCCGCTGATCGTGACGACTGTCGACGAGGTGCGGCTTGTAGTCCCCGCCAGACCCGAGTTCCTGCGCCTGGCCCGGGTCACAGCCGCAGGGCTCGCCGGACGGCTCGGTTTCAGCTACGACGAGGTCGAGGACCTCCGGTTGGCGATTGACGAGCTGTGCTTCAGCCTGACGGGACCAACCGGTCGCCACGGGACGGTCGAGCTCGTGTACCAGCTGGGGGAAAACGACCTGGTGGTCGAAGGGTGGGGCCACTTTCTCCAGGACATCGCGCCCATCGTGCTTACCGACCTGTCCCGGGTGATCCTCGGCGCCCTGGTGGACGAACACGATCTCGGTTCAGGACCGAGCGGGCCGTACTTCCGGGTCCTGAAGCGCCGGCGGTCTGATGCCGCCCCGGCCGGTGACTGAGCGCGAGCCACTGAAGGAGACGTTCGCGGAGTACGCGCGCACCGGCGACATCGTCCTGCGCGACCAGCTGGTGTCTGCGTACATGGGCCTGGCCGCCTACCTCGCCCGGCGGTTCGCCAACCGGGGGCAGCCGCTCGAGGATCTGACCCAGGTGGCATCGATCGGTCTGGTGAAGGCGATCGACCGGTTCGATCCGGGGCTGAACATCGAGTTCTCGACCTACGCGACCACCACGATCGTGGGCGAGCTCAAGCGCCACCTGCGGGACAAGGGCTGGGCCGTGCGGGCCCCGAGGCGCATGCAGGAGCTGTACCTGAGCATCGGTCAGGCGGTCGACCCGCTCGGCCAGCAGCTCGGGCGATCCCCGACCATCGCCGAGCTGGCGGCCGAGGTCCAGGCGTCCGAGGAGGAGGTCCTAGAGGCGCTCGAGGCCGGCCAGGCCTACCGCTTCGCCTCGCTCGACGCCCCGAAGGGCGAAGGTCAGGGGGCCCCCGCGGTTCAGGACACCCTGGGAGAAGAAGACGAGGAGCTGGTCCGGGCCGAGCAACGGGCGACTCTCGACCCACTCCTCGACCAGCTACCTGAGCGCGAGCGGCAGGTGGTCCGCTTGCGCTTCTTCGGCGGCCTCACCCAGTCTGAGATCGCCCGCCGCCTGGGCATTTCCCAGATGCAGGTTTCCCGCCTGCTCAACCGCAGCGTCTCTCAGCTCCGGTCACTCGCCGGGAGCTCAGGCGCTCCGGACGGGGACTGAGGAAGCTCCCCCGTGCGGATCCTCCTCATCGTCAACGCGTCCGCGTCCTCGGTTACGGCGCGCGCCCGCGTCGTCATCCAGAAGTCGCTGGCCGCCGACCACGACGTCACAGTGGCCGAGACCAGCCGGCGGGGCCACGCCACCCGTTTGGCTCAAGGGGCGGCGGCCAAGGGCAACGACGCCGTGGTCGTGCTCGGCGGCGACGGAACGCTCAACGAGGCGGCCAACGGGCTCGCCGGCACCGACTGCGCCCTCGGGGTGCTGCCCGGCGGCTCGACCAACGTCTTCGCCCGGACCATCGGCATGACCAACGACCCGATCGAGGCGACAGGGGAGTTGCTCGCCGCCCTCGGCACCGGGCTCGGGGGGATCCACAAGGTGGGGCTCGGCAGCGTCAACGGCCGGCGCTTCCTCTTCCACGTCGGGGTCGGGTTCGACGCCGCTGTCGTCGCCGAGGTGGAGAAGCGATCGGCCCTCAAGCGGTACCTGGGCCACGCTTTCTTCGCCTACGCCGCGTTCGACACCTGGGCCCGGCACTACGACCGCCACCACCCCCATTTCTCCATGGAGATCCACCGGCGAGACGGCGAGCAGGTGACAGTCGAGGACGCCTACTTCGCCATCGTTTTGAACACCGACCCCTACACGTTCCTTGGCGACCGCCAGTTCAACCTGGTTCCGGGAACCGACCTGGCCAGCCCTCTGAGCGCCGTGGTCATCAGCTCGATGGGGGCCGTCACCCTGCTCCGCCTGACCGCGGGCGCCCTGCGGGGCCACAGCGGCATCGGGAATCAGCGCAAGGTGACCGTGGTCGACGACGTGACCGAGGCCGCCCTGAGCCCCCGGGGCGACGTGCCCTATCAGGTCGACGGCGACTACCTGGGCCGTGCCGGCCGGCTCGAGTTCCGCTGGGAGCCCGACAGCTTGCGTCTCGTTATGCCCCGACGCTGACCTGCCACGACGCTCCTGCTACCCACCGCCCCGGTCCCTCCGGTTGGTTAACCAGATCTTAAGTTTTGCCGTCGCCGGGCTTGAATTCGTGTCACATGCGACTTACGCTCTGACACCGCTGCGATGAACACCGAAGTGTTGCCCCATCGCACGTGATATATTTCACAATCTCCCCGAAAGGCAACGGCGCGTGGCCCTTACCTGGAGCCGCAACATCGAGTGGGACGTAGACGACTGGCGAGATCAGGCGTCGTGTCGCGACACAGATCCAGATCTATTCTTTCCTATCGGCAGCACCGGCCCGGCCATCGAGCAGATCGAGTCGGCCAAGGCTGTCTGTATGGAATGTGAAGCCCAGAAGTCCTGTTTGGAGTTCGCCCTCGCCACCAACCAGGAGTCCGGGATCTGGGGAGGCACGTCCGAGGAAGAGCGGCGCAAGCTGCGCAAGGCTTGGCTGCTCGGGCAGCGCCGGGCGTCCTGGACGCTCTGACCGCAGGGTCCGCCGTCGTCCGGCGGCCACCATCCCCAAGTATCTAATCAAAGGGCGGCAGACGAGCCTGGTCAGCAACGTCATTTGGCGCCAGGAAAATCTGGGAACCCCAACGAGTCGCCCGGCCCCCCGCCGGGCGTCGCCACGTCAGCGGGCGCGGGCTGCGCTCGTCCGGCCGACGGTCACAGGCTCACCAGCTCGTCCACCGGGACGTTAAGCGGGATGGCCAGCTCGACCACCGCCCCTCCGTCGTTGTACATCGAGATGGTCCCGCCGAGCTGGGCCCGCACCAGGCCGCGCACGATCGACAGTCCGAGCGTCGGAGTGTCGTCGACGGAGAAGCCGGGGGGCAGACCGACACCGTTGTCCGACACCCGCACCCGCAGCTCGGTTTCGCTGCGGTAGAGGTCCACGCTCACCGTCAGCGGCTCCACCGAATCCTCTCTCGGCGCAGCCAGGTCATCGCCCCCTTCCTCGGCCCCCTCCACCGGGGATCGAGCCGGGAAGGCATGCTCGGCCGCATTCTGCAAAAGCTCCGTTATCACCACGGCCAGGGGGGTGGCGACCGAGGCCTTGAGCTCCCCCGCTTCGCCGTGGTAGTCGATGCGGACCGGCCGGTCCGCACTGCCCATGTCCTCCGCCAGGCGGACCAGGGAGGGAAGAATGTCGTTGAAGTCGACCTCGTCAGTGGTGTCGCGAGACAGGATCTCGTGCACCACGGCAATCGAACGGACCCGCCGCTCTGACTCTTCGAGGGCGTGGCGGCTTTCCCCCGGCGGCATGCGTCTCGATTGGATCCGCAGCAGGGACGAGATCGTCTGGAGGTTGTTCTTGACCCGGTGATGGACCTCCCGGATGGCGGCATCCTTGGAGAGCAGGAGTCGGTCCCGGCGCCGGATGTCGCTCACGTCGCGGACGAGGACCAGCGCCCCCGTGACCGCGCCCTGGTCGAGAAGAGGGACGCAGCGGATGATGACCGACGTCTCGCCAGAACCCGCCTCCTCGACCGCAGGCAGCCGGGTCTGATAGGCGAGCGACACGGCGGTTTGGTCAAAGCCCGCCTCGTCCAGCCGAATCCCATCGATGCCGGCGTTGACCCCCATACGGTGCAGGGCGTTGACCGCGTTCGGGGAGGCATAGTCGACCCGGGCGGCGGCGTCGAGCACCAGCACCCCGTCACCGACCCTCGGTGTCTCGGTCACGTGGGGCTCGTCGACGGGAAATGGGTAGGACCCGTTGGAGATCATGCGGGCCAACCGGTCGAAGACCTCTATGTAGACCCGCTCGAGGACCCCGGGCCGGCGCCCGACCGCCAGCGCCGACTCCCGGGTGAGGATGGCGACCAGCTCGCCTTGCCAGCGCACCGGGATGCACACCAGGCGGGCCCGCTCGCTCCGCCGGGGGATGGCAACCTCGCCTTCCACCACGCTGCCGAGCTCCCAGGCCCGGGCCACGATAGGCCGTTCCTTGGCATCGATCACCCACCCCACCAGGTCGTCCAGATGAAGGGTCTGGTTGGTTGTCGGCCTGACCTGGCCCACCACCAGGAACGACTTGTGGTCCTCGCTGACCGGGACGAACAGGAGCAGGTCGGCGAAACAAAGATCGGACAGGACTCCCCACCCGGCGACCAGCCGTTGCAGGTGGGTCACGACGGGCTCGGTCAGGTCCGTCTGTTCCTGCACCAACTCGGCCAGCGTTGCCATGTCGCCCTAGCTCCAGATCAGCTCGCCGAGGCGGAGCAGGCCGTCGATGTCGTGGATGTCGCCTTCGAACTCGGGGACTGATACGACGATGTCGGGCCGCAACTGCAACTGCCGGCGCTGGCCGGCCTCCCTGCGGGCCACCATGGCAAAGTTGCCGAAGTTGTCGCCGATCTCGCTCAGAACCCTGGCCAGTTGCTCTTGGTCCGTTCCCGCCTGATCGGCCAGGCCCTCCAGCTTCGCCAGCTCAGCGGCCTCGTCGGACATCCGCCCTGCTGTCCGCTCGGCGGCGTCGTCCAGGAGGTAATCGGGAAGCACCCGGTTGAGGATAAGGGCACCGAGATGGAAGCCTTTGCCCGACAGCACCTCGATGAAGAACTCGGCTTCTTTCACTGGCGCGGCATCGAGGGTGCTGACCACGACGAAAGCCGTCCGTTCGTCACGCAGGAGCCGCTCGACGGCCTTGGCCCGCTGGACGAACCCGCCGTACATGGTCTGGAACAGGATGAAGAACTCGGTGATGTCCTGCAGGAATTGCGACCCGAGCAGCCGATCGGCCACCTGGTAGAAGGGCCGGGACGCCAGGTTCACCATCCGGCTTCGGTAGGGGGCGATGAGCAGGCGCAGCAAGCGGGACGAGAAGAAGTCAGCCATTCGCCGCGGCGCCTCGATGAAGTCGATGGCGTTCCTGCTCGGTGGGGTGTCCACCACGATCAGGTCGAAGTTGCCCCCCGAATGGATCTCGTACAGCCGTTCCATCGCGATGTAGTCGTGACTCTGCACGAACTTGCCCGAGATGTTCTGGTACAGCGGGTTGCCGAGGATGCGCCCGGCTGTCATGCGGTCGGGCGCGTGCCGGCGCACCAGGTCGTCCCAGCTCTGCTTGGTGTCGAGCATGGCGGCCCACAGCTCACCGCGGGGCCGGACTCCAACAGCATTGAAGGCCGCAGCGTCTACCTTTTTCTCCTTGTTACCGAGACCCTCGAGCCCGAGGGCATCGGCCAGCCGGCGGGCCGGATCCACGGTGAGAACGAGGACCTTGCCACCGAGACGCACTGCGGCCATGGTGGCGGCCGCAGCTGCGGTGGTCGTCTTGCCCACGCCGCCCGACCCACACGCGATGACGATCTCCTTGGCCGACAGCAGGGCCTCGATGCTCTCGACTCGCCCCGCTCCGCTGCCCTCCATCAATACCCCAGCTCCGCCGAGAGGGCGTTGGCGATCTGGTGGGTGGCGCGCAGGCCGTGGGAACGGAAGAACAGATAGGGCATGTACAGCAGGGGCACTTTCGGATCGATGGCGCTTCGCAACCGCTCCAGATGTTCGGTACGCGAGCGCCTCGTACTGACGGTGAGGCGGGCCGCTTCCATCACGCTCGCCACCGGTCCGCCCAGCTCCGCCTCGAGCAGGGCCTTGGGCGGCGCAGTGTCCAGCTTCTCGAAGACCTCCTCCTCGGCCCGGCCGAACAGCTCGGGCAGGACCCGGTTGACGACCACCGCGGCCAAGTCCACCCTGGTCTCCTCCCGGACCTGCCGGGTCAGCTCCAGTGTCTCACTGACCGGCATCTCTGCCGGAGTGGCCACCACGACCAGCCCCGTGGTCGCCGGGTCGTCGAGGATCTCGAGCATCCAGCCGGTCTGCTGGCGGATCAGCCCCACTTGCACCAGCTGGTTGATGGCCTGAGGAGCGGCCAGCTGGCCGACGATGTGCCCGCTGGCCGAGGCGTCAACGACCACGAGGTCGTAGTGCCGCTCCTTGACTTCCCAGCACAGCTTCCCGACCGTGACAATCTCCCGCACCCCGGGCGCCGCCGACGCCACGAAGTCGAACATCTTGGCCAGCGGGCCGATCCTGGCGACCAGCGGCAGCTTGAGCTGCAGAGACAGGTACTGCTTGAGAGAGGCCTCAGTGTCCATGGACATGCCCCACAGCCGCGGGGCGATCTGGCGCTCCTCGAACCGGATCCCGCTGGTTTCGTAGAAGTCGGCGAGGTTTCCCTTCGGATCCACTTCGCACACAAGCGTGCGCCTGCCCCGCTCGGCCGCCAGCCAGGCCAGGGCGGCGGCGATGGTCGTCTTGCCCACGCCACCCTTGCCGGTGACGAAGATCAGCTTTCGGTCGAGCAGGTCAGGCAAGCCGGAGCACCGGAACCAGAGGGGAGGGGCGAGCCGGTCAACGAAGCGCGGCTCCGAAGCCGACACGGCGGTCGTCGCTCGTGGCGTTGACCTCCACGTAGGCGATGCGGGATGACGGGACCCCGACCCGCCGGCCCCGCCGATCCGTCAGCCAGAGCACTCCCTTCTCAGAGGCGAGCGCCTCTTCGATCTGGGTGGTCAGGGCCGACGGGTCAGTGCCTTCGGCCAGTTCGACTTCTATCTCCTTGGGCGTCTGGATGACACCGATGCGGACGTCCACAGGTGGGCTCTCCTTGATCTGTACGGGATTCCTTCATCGTACGCTTCCGTCCCGCCCTCACCTCTTGCCACTCTCCTCGCGCCTCTCCCCCGCAGGGCCGCCGAACCGATCCGGGCCGTCCGCGTCCGGGTCGTCGGGATGTCCGGGGTGTCGGGGGTGTCGGGGGGGTCCGGTATCGGGGGCTACCGCGCACGGCGGTCCGCGGACCACGCCACCGGCCCGCGGCGCCCAGTCGCCGGCCACCACGCCAGGTACAACCGCCGGGCCCGACGCCCACTAGGCTGACCCGCCTAGCAATTTCCGACAACGTGGCAAGCGAGTGGGGACGACAGTGCAGGTGTTTTGGCGGCGCCCGGCGAGAGCCGGCTCAGGCTGGCGGGGACGTCATCCCGGCCGGGAATGCGCCGGACCGGTTCATTGACGTTGACCGCCGACGACGTCCTCCGCGGCATAGTTCTCCAGGCCCGGGAGTGGCCGCGAAGGCCCGCCGTCAAGGACCTGACCCGCGAGCTCACTTACCAGGACCTGGGCGACGAAGTCGAACGTGTCGCCCGCGGATTCGCAGGACGGGGGGTGAAAAAGGGCGACCGGGTGGCCATTCATCTGCCCAACTCCGTCGACTTCGTGGTCTCCGCGCTGGCGAGCGTGTGGCTCGGAGCCTTGTTCGTGCCGCTCTCGATGAGCGACCCGGATGCCCGGCTGTCGGTCATGCTCGACGACTGCGCGCCCGCGCTGATCGTGGTACCGGAGACAAGAAACAACGAGCTCGACTCCCTGAACCGCTATGAATGCTTCACTGTCGCACAAGTGGCCGGGAGCGACGCCAACCCCGGGCTTCCCCCGACGCCTGCTGACGGCGACGCCTACTCGATCTACACCTCCGGTACGACTGGGACCCCGAAAGGGGTCGTGGTCGGCAACGCCGCATTCCTAGCGGCCGTCGTCAACACCGTCGACGCACTGGGCCTCGACCACCACACCAGATCTCTATGCGTGTCACCCATCCACTTCGACGGTGCCTTCCTCACCATATTTCCGACCCTCTTCGCCGGCGGCTCTGTGGTCATCCAGCCACGCGACTCGCTCCTGCACCCCCGGACCTTCCTGAACACGGTGGCGGATGAAGCGATCACCTATACCGGGTTCTCACCCACGTACCTGCGGATGCTGCTCGGCAGTCCGAGGTTCGGGAAGCTAGCCGACAGCGCCCTGCGGATAATCGCCCTCGGCGGCGAAGCCCCTTCCCTGGCCGACGTGCACGCGGTGTGGAAAGCCACCCCCGAGATCGAGGTCTGGAACCGGTACGGTCCCACGGAGACAGCGATCGCAGTCACCCATATCAAGCTCACTCCGGAGCTGACTGCGGATGGCACCATCCCGTTGGGGCAGCCTCATCCGGGCGTGGACTTCTATCTGATCGACGACGAAGGCCGCGTCATCGACGATCCCGAGACCGTGGGTGAGCTCTTCATCGGCGGTTCGCAGCTCATGACCGGATACTGGCAAGCCCCCGAGCTCACGGCCGAAGTGCTGAGAGATGACGTGGTTCCAGGGACGACGCTGTACCGCACCGGCGACCTGGCCTACCGGGAAGCGTCCGGTGACTATGTGTACGTGGCCCGGGCCGACCGGGTGGTAAAGCGCAGCGGGATGCGCATATCACTGATCGAGATGGGGGAATTGCTGCGCCGGCTGCCGGGTGTCTCGGCTGTGGCTTGTGTGACCTTCGACAGCGGAGACCAGCTCGCCATCGCCGCGTTCGTGGTCGCCGAGGCCGGTACCAACGCGGTGGACCTGCGGCGGGCGTCCCGCCAGCTGATGCCCGAGACCCACCTGCCGGACCGCATCGAGCTGGTGGACGAGCTTCCTCTGACCGCCTCGAGCAAGCTCGACGAGCGGCGACTGCTGGCGAATGCCGGGCTGGCCGAAATGAAACCAGTGGCGCCACCCGGAAGCCGCACGGGCTAGCCGGGCGAACCGCCCGGCCCTCGGCCTGTCCTCCGACCGTTTCGTCAGACCCCTGGGATAGCGTGACGGGAGTGGCCGGCTCGACACTCGGAGGAGCGGCTCAAGCCGGCGAGGGTCGGCAGGGCGGGGACGGATCCACGGTCAGGGCTCGACAGTGGGCGGCCACTATGGCTGGGCAGATACTGCCGACGGGTGTGCGCCAGGCTCATGCCGGCGATGACCGGATCCGCATCGCCCCGGCCGGCGCATGGGGCCGGGAAGGTCGCGAAGCGGCCGAGGACGGCGACCTCGTCACAGGCGCCACACGGGCGTCGGGCTCGGGCCGGCGGGTTCGGCCGGAGGACGCCGATCCCTGGCGGACGTGCTTCGAGCGCGACCGCGATCGGATCCTTCACTCGACCGCGTTCCGCCGCTTGGCCGGCAAGACACAGGTCTTCATCTTCCCGGCGGACCACCAGCGCACCAGACTGACCCACGCCCTCGAGGTGGCCCAGGTAGCTCGCGCCATCGCTCAGGCGTGCCGGCTGAACATCGCCCTGGTCGAGGCCATCGCTCTCGGCCACGATTGTGGTCATGGGCCGGGTGGCCACGCCTCCGAGGACGCCCTCGGGACGTTTGTCCCCGGTTTCGATCACGCCGTGTGGGGGGCCGAGGTAACCGCCGCCCCGCTGAACCTGTGTGCCGAGACTCTCGACGGCATCCGCAATCACTCATGGTCGCGACCGGCCCCGGCCACCCCCGAAGGTCAGGTCGTGGGCCTGGCTGACCGGGTGGCCTACTGCGCCCACGATCTCGAAGACGCCGTCCACGCCGGAGTGGTCGACCCCGACGACCTGCCGTCGGTAGTGGCACAGTTGTGCGGGCGGGCCCGCTCCGACCAGCTCCGGGCCTTCATAACCGACATCGTCGAGACGACGTGCTCGAGCGGGCTGGTTGGTATGTCGGCGGACATGGGTGACGCCCTGGCCAGACTACGGGGATTCAACCACGAGCGGATCTACCTGAGGCCCGAGTCCCTTGATCAGGCCGACCGGGTCATCGGCATGCTGCGAGCCCTCGTGGAGCACTACATCGAGCGACCGGGGGACCTGCCGGATTCCGCCGGCGGGCGAGCCCGGCCGGACTGGGGATCCGCCGCCGACCCCGTCCACCTGGCCGTGGCCTACGTGGACGGCATGACCGACCGCTTTGCGTGTGCGCAGGCGGTGTCGCTTCTCGGGTGGCCCGAGGACCTGTTGCCCCGGGGCCAGGACATCGGCGACACCGCCGGTAGCCCGCCTCCCGGAAACCGCCAATAGCATCAAATCGGACTGCGGTCCCGTAAACAGGAGGTCTGGCGAATGCCCTTGGTGCAGAAAACGAGCAGCGAGGAAGTGGCCCATAAGGCCGCCAAGTGGCAAGCCGCAGGGGCCTCAAAACTTCACCTACCCATCGACGTTCTTCATCCCGAAGGGGTGGACGGCGAGACGGCGTACGACATGATCTCCAGTGAGCTCCTCCTTGACGGCAGCGCCCGCCTCAACTTGGCGACCTTCGTCACCACCACCATGCCGGAACGGGCCGCCCGGCTCATGGCCGAGACCGCCGACAAGAACATGATCGACAAGGATGAGTACCCCCAGACCGCCGAGCTCGAACGCCGCTGCGTCAACATCATCGCCAATCTCTGGAACTCGCCCACCGCCGAGCAGGCGACCGGCTGCTCCACCACCGGCTCGAGCGAGGCTGTCATGCTCGCGGCGCTGGCCCTGAAGTGGAGATGGAGGGAGCGCCGGCGGGCCGCCCACCGGAGTACCGACCGACCCAACCTGGTGACCGGCGCCAACGTTCAGGTCTGCTGGGAGAAGTTCTGCCGCTACTGGGATGTGGAGCCCCGCCTCGTGCCCCTCGAAGGCGACCGGTTCCACCTCACCGCCGACGAAGCGGTGAAGCACTGCGACGAGAACACCATAGGAGTGGCCGCCGTCCTCGGGTCGACCTTCGACGGAAGCTACGAGCCGGTGAAGGAAATCGCAGCCGCCCTCGACCGTCTCCAGAACGACACCGGCCTCGACATCCCTCTGCACGTGGACGCGGCGTCAGGCGGCTTCGTCGCCCCGTTCCTGCAGCCCACCCTGGAATGGGACTTCCGGATACCGAGGGTGCAGTCGATAAACGCCTCCGGTCACAAGTACGGGCTCGTCTACCCGGGTGTGGGCTGGGCCGTCTGGCGCAACGCCGAGGCGCTGCCGGAGGAGCTGGTGTTCGACGTCAACTACCTGGGCGGGCACATGCCCACCTTCTCGTTGAACTTTTCCCGTCCCGGCAGCGAAGTCATCGCCCAGTACTACATGTTCACCCATCTAGGGCACGAGGGCTACCGCCAGGTTCAGGCCCATTCCTCGGCGGTGGCGCAGTACTTGTCTGCGGGCATCGCGTCGATGGGCCCCTACAGCCTGATCACTGACGGCAGCCAGCTGCCGGTGTTCGCCTTCACCCTTCGCCCCGAGATCAAGAACTACACCGTCTTCGACGTCTCCGATCGCCTCCGCGAGCGGGGCTGGCTGATCCCGGCCTACACCTATCCGGAGAATCGCCAGGATCTGGCCGTGCTGCGCATCGTGGTCCGGTCCGGAATGACCTACGGGATGGCCGACCGGCTCCTCGAGGACATGCAACAGCGGACCGCCGACCTGGAGTCTCTCCAGGAGCCGCTGCCCGACTGCGCCACGAGCCGGGAAAGCGCCTTCGCCCACTGACGGCCGGTGCCGCCGGCTCCCCCGAATTGGGGCCGTGTTCCTTCATAGTTTGAACCCATCGCCTGAGGCCCGGCCCGTTGCCCGTGCCTCGGTTTGACGGCAGACTCGAACCCATGCCGGACTCACCGCACGCCGAGCTCCTCGCCCGCCACCGCCAGGTGCTGCCCACCTGGCTCAGGCTCTTTTACGACGAGCCGATCGAGCTGGTGTCGGGGGACGGCCGACGGGTGACCGACGCCGAGGGCCATACCTATCTGGACTTTTTCGGCGGGATCCTGACGACCATGACGGGATACGCCGTGCCGGAGGTGGTCGACGCCATCCGCGCCCAGGCCGGCCGAATGATGCACAGCTCCACCCTCTACCTGATCCGGCCGATGGTCGAGCTGGCCGAGCGCATCTCGGGCCTGTCGGGCATACCGGACGCCAAGGTGTTCTTCCTCAACTCCGGCAGCGAGGCCAACGACACCGCCCTGATGCTGTGCTGTAGCGCCCGCCGCTCCAACCAGGTTCTGGCCTTGCGCAACAGCTATCACGGGCGGTCGTTCGCCGCCATGGCGACGACGGGCATCCGGAGCTGGTCATCGTCGAGCCTCAGTCCGGTCAACGTCAGCTACGTCCACGGCGGCTACCGCTACCGCAGCCCGTTCGGCCACCTGACCGATGCCGAGTTCACCGCCGCGTGCGCCGCGGATCTTCGGGACGTGATCGGTACCTCCACGTCGGGGGATGTGGCCTGCTTCATCGCCGAGCCCATCCAGGGCGTCGCCGGCTTCACCGTTCCTCCCGACGGTTTCTTCGCCGCGTTCAAAGAAGTGCTCGACGAGCACGGGATCCTGTACGTGTCCGACGAGGTGCAGACCGGGTGGGGCCGCACCGGCGCCCACTTCTGGGGCTATCAGGCCCACGGCATCACCCCCGACCTCCTCACCTTCGCCAAAGGCGTCGGCAACGGACTGGCCCTCGGCGGGGTCGTCGGCCGGGCCGGGCTGATCGATTCGGTGACGGTCAACTCCATATCCACGTTCGGCGGGAACCCCCTCGCCACGGCCGGCGGGGTGGCCAATCTCGACTACCTGCTGTCCCATGACCTGCAGGCCAACGCCCTGGCCCGGGGCGCTCAGCTCATGGACCGACTCCACCTGCTGGCCGAAAAGCTGGCGGTGGTGGGCGAGGTACGGGGCCGGGGGCTCATGATCGCGGTGGAACTGGTGAGACCAGGAGGTAAGGACCCCCACCCGGAGGCCGCCAGTGCCGCGCTCGAGGGCTGCCGGCGGCGAGGCGTTCTGATCGGTCGCGGCGGCGTGCACGGCAACGTCCTGCGCATATCCCCTCCCCTATCGGTAACGGCCGAAGAGGTGGACGAGGCCGGCGGCGCCATCACTGACGCTCTTATGGACCTGACCAGAGATCCCGACGGATAGCGGTCGGGCCGTGCGCCAACCAGAGGGGCGTGCGCCTTCGGGCCCCGGTGCCGCCCACACCGGTCCGAAGGACCTCTCGCACCCCGGCCTGGGCCCCCGGGGCGATCAGCGAACGGTTAGCTCCGGCCGGAACACCCGGGCCCGACCCCGACCTACAAGGGCCGCCGCGATCTCGGAGAAGGCCCGGGCCACCTCGGAATCCGGATCGGTCGCGGTGATGGGCCGGCCGTCGTCACCGCCGGCGCGAAGAGCCGGGTCGAGCGGGACCCGGCCGAGCAAGGGAACCCCGAGCTCGCCGGCCAACTGGGCGCCTCCACCTTCGCCGAAGAGGAACTGCCGGGTGCCATCCGGGCCCGACAGCCAGCTCATGTTCTCGATGACCCCACGCATCGGGATGTTGAGCTTCTTGGCCATGTACGCCGTGCGCTGGGCCACCCTGCGGGCGGCTGGCTGCGGGGTCGTCACGACGTACATCTCTGATGTCGGCAGGTACTGGGCCATCGACAGGGCGACGTCGCCGGTGCCCGGGGGCATGTCCACGAGGAGGAACTCCGGATCGCCCCAGTCGACGTCGACCAGGAACTGTTCCAACGCCTTGTGCAGCATCGGTCCCCGCCAGATCACCGGCTGGTCGTCGTCGACGAAGAACCCGATCGACATGCACCGGACGCCGTAGACCTCAGGCGGGACCATCTTCTCGTCGCGGACCGTAGGCGGGGTGTCCACGCCGAGCATGCCGGGGATGGAGAAGCCGTACACGTCGGCATCGAGCACAGCGACGTCGTGGCCGCTTTCAGCGAGGGTCACGGCCAGGTTTACCGTCACCGACGACTTTCCTACCCCGCCCTTGCCCGAGCTGACACCGATGACCCGGGTCCGGCTCTGGGGCCCGAACGGGTTGGCCCGTCCTTCCTCGTGCCCGAGGGGACGGTGCTGGTGGGAGTGGCCGTCGGCCGGCCGCCCCCCGCCCCACGCCGCCGGATCCTGGCCACCGCGCCCGGCGGTCGCCATCCTGGCCCGGACCCCGTCGAGCTCCTCCGGGGTCATCACCGTCAGGTCGACCTGCACGTCGCGAACCCCGTCGAGGGGAAGCACGGCGTCGCGGACCCGGCGGGTTACCTCGTCGCGTAGCGGGCACCCGGCCACCGTCAGAGCGACGGTGACGGTGACCCGCCTGCGGCGGACATCGACGGCGCGGACCATGCCGATGTCCACGATGCTGACGTTCAGCTCGGGGTCCGTGACCGGTCGCAGGGCCTCGATGACTTGCTGCTCACTGACCACTAAGCGTCGTCCTGCTTCCTCTCGGGGCCGGGTGCGACCCGGTGAGGCAGGAGATTTCTACTACCTCGGTAGTTAGAATAGTCGCCGTGGCCCCTCAAGCTGACGACGAGGCAGTGGAAACAGCCGAGTCGAAGCCCGAGGAGGCGACGCGCCCCGGGGCTCAAGACGGCCTGACCGACACCGAGTTCTCGGCCGCGGTATCCGCGGTGACGTCGGCGTTCGGCGACCCGACCCGCCGGCAGATCTACCTGTATGTGAGGGACCACCCCGACGGCGTGACCGCCTCCGAAGTGGCTGACGGCTTCGCTCTGCATTCCAACGTGGCTCGCCATCACCTGGACAAGCTGACCGCCGGCGGATACCTGGAGGTCTACGTCCTTCGTCCGTCGGGGGGCGGGGCCGGAAGGCCCTCGAAGCGTTACCGCAAATCGGGCCAGGAGGCGTGGCTCTCCAACCCCCGTCGGGGCGACGACCTGCTCATCATGCTGCTCGGCGAGGCTCTGTCCCGCATTCCGCCGGCTGACGCCGAGAACATGGCCGAGACGGTCGGCGAGGTGTACGGCCGGCGCCTGGCGGCCCAGATGTCTCCCGGCGAGGGCCACCGGTCGTTCCGGGTGGCTTTGCACGCCATCGCCGACGCGCTGACGGCCCATGGTTTCGAGGCTCACGCCGAAGCTCGCGGTGGTTCGCTGGCGCTCATCAAGGACGCCTGCCCGTTCTTCGACACGGCCAAGCAGCACCCGGTGATCTGCGCTGTCGATCGAGGCATGGTGCGGGGGATGCTGAGCGGACTGTACGGGGAGGCCGTCACCCCGACCGAGTCGTCGCGGGCGCTCGGGGACGACGCCTGCGTCAGCTTGGTCTGAGAACGGTTTGACGCGCGCCTATCTCGACCACGCGTCGACCTCCATCGTGCGCCCGGCGGCGCTGGAAGCCATGGAAAGATGGATGAACTGTGCCGACCCGGGCCGGGTGCACACCGAAGGGCGGATGTCGCGAGTTGCCCTCGAGGACGCCCGCGACAGGGTGGCGACCCTTTTCGGAACCCGGTCGCGGCAGGTGATCTTCACTTCGGGGGCCACTGAGGCCATAAACGCGGCCATCTTCGGGGCGCTGGGCGGGTTCGGTGCGGCATCCGGCCGGCCCTCCGGCGTCGAAGCCCACGGGCGAACAGCCGCCGGAACCGTGGTGGCCGCTCGGATCGAGCACAGCGCAGTCAGAGAAGCCTCCGAGCGTTACGGGAGCCGCATCACTGAAATCGCCGTGGACCGAACGGGCCGAATAGACGTGGACGACCTGCGAGAGTCGCTCCGCGACCCCGAAGTGGTCCTGGTCAACTGTCAGCTCGCCAACCATGAGGTCGGCACTATCCAGCCGGTCGAGCAGGTGGTGTCGGCCTGCCACGATCGCGGGGTGATGGTCCACGTCGATGCCGCCGCGGCGGCCGGCCACGTCGAGATAGGGTTCGACGCCCTCGGGGCCGACCTCATGTCGGTGTCGGGCCACAAGCTGGGCGGGCCCAAAGGGATCGGGGCTCTGCTCGTGCGACGGGGCCTACGGGTCCCGCCCCTCATCCTGGGCGGCGACCAGGAGCGGGCCCGGCGCGCCGGCCTGGAGAACGTGGCGGCGGCGGCCGCATTCGGAGCGGCAGCCGCCGAGCTGGCCGCGCCGGGAGCTCTCGCCGCAGAGGCCGCGGTGGCCGTCGCCCAGGTGACCCGGCTGCGGGCCACAACCGAGGCGATCCCCGGGGTCGACATCTACGGTCCCACCGAGCCCGATCAGCGGCTCCCTCACCTCCTGTGCCTCGGGGTGGGCGGGGTGGAGGCCGAGCCGGTGCTGATCGGGCTTGACCAGGCCGGGGTGGCCGCCCACTCGGGCAGCTCGTGCTCCTCCGAGTCCCTCGAGCCGTCACCGGTTCTGGCGGCGATGGGGGTGGACGCCGAGCACAGTCTGCGACTGTCCGTTGGCTGGCCGACAACGGATGCCGAAATAGATCTGGCCCTCCGGGCCCTGCCCGCAGTGATCGGGCGGCTCCGCGAGCTGATGAAGGGATAAACGTGACCGTCTCGCACTCGAGCACCGTCGACGCCGCCCTCCAGGACGTCTTCGCCTGGCACACCCGACCTGGGGCGGTCTCGCGTCTCACTCCCCCATGGGAGCCGATCCGGGTCAAGCACGAGGCAGAATCGCTGCGGGACGGGCGGACGGTGTTCTCGGTACCGGGCGGCCTCGAGTGGGTGGCCCAGCACCAAACCGATCTCTACGACCCGCCGAACCGGTTCGCCGACGAGCTGATATCGCAACCGCTTGCTGCTGCGCTGCGCTGGCGCCACATCCACGAATTCACGGCATCGGTGGAGGGCGGAACCCGGGTGCGCGACCAGATCGAGACGACGGTCCCCGGCCGCGTTCTGATCCCGATCCTCGCCTACCGCCATCGCCAGCTGGCCGGCGATCTGGCCTCGCACCGCCGGGCTGACACCTTCGGGGACTCGGCGCCGGGCGGGCTTCAGGTCGCGATCACGGGCGCGTCGGGGCTGGTGGGGTCGGCGCTCTGCGCCTTTCTCAGCACTGGCGGCCACCGGGTGATCCGGTTGGTGCGCCATCCCGCCGGAGACCCCGACGAAAGACGCTGGGATCCCGATCGCCCCGACCCCCGGTTGCTGGACGGGGTGGACGCCGTCGTGCACCTGGCCGGGGCGTCCATCGCCGGCCGGTTCGGCCCCGGGCACAAGCGGGCCATCCGGGACAGCCGGATCGGGCCCACCAGATGGCTGGCCGAGATCGCCGCTCGCTCGGCCGAGGCCGGTGGCCGCCTGCGGTGCTTCGTGAGCGCCTCGGCCATCGGGTACTACGGCAGCGATGCGGGCGACGTGGTCGTGACCGAGGAAAGCCCTCGCGGCGCCGGCTTCCTCGCCGGCGTGGTCGCCGACTGGGAGGACGCGTGCGAACGGGTCCGCCACGCCGGGGTACGGACCGTGCACGTACGAACGGGGATCGTGCAGTCGCCTCGGGGCGGGGTGCTCCGGCTCCTTCGCCCGCTGTTCTCACTAGGTCTCGGGGGGCGGCTCGGGACGGGCCAGCAATGGACGTCGTGGATCGGCATCGACGACCTGGTCGACATCTACCTGCGGGCCCTGCTCGACCCCGAACTGTCCGGCCCGGTCAACGCGGTCGCCCCGGATGCGGTCTCCAATCGCGAGTACACCGAGGTGCTGGCACGCGTGCTGCGCCGGCCGGCCGCGCTACCCGTGCCTGCCCTCGGTCCGCAACTGCTGCTGGGCCGGGAGGGCGCGGCCGAGCTGGCCCTGGCCAGCCAGCGGGTGGTTCCGGCCCGATTGGCCGCGGCCGGCCACACTTTCCGGTATCCCGACCTGGAGGGCGCGTTGCGCCACGTCCTCGGGCGGGCGACCGACAGGGGTGGGGTCGGAGGGTCCTGACCGAGACCGAGACCGCGGGCCGTCGCGCCTCGAAGGTCCCGCCTCGGCGGTCGAGTCTCAGCCGTGACCATTTCGCGGCGAGCACTCCCGCCCAAACCCCGGTCCTCGCCGCGTTTTGGTCGTCACAGAGCCAGAACGCGACGAGCGCCAGGCCGGCGCCGGCGGTCCGCGCCGCGAAGTGGCTCTTGGCCTCGACGCGACCCCCGGCCTGACCGCGCTCGTACTTCTACCTTCCGCGTCGGCTCCTACGGCTTCGGCTGCGGCACCGTCGAGCCCGCCGACGCCTTGGCCTCGGCGGCCGCTCCCGCCTCCGCCTGCTGCAGCTCCGTTCGCACCTTGGACACCAGCTGCGGGTCCGGGCTGTGGGCGAGATACCACTTGAGCTCGGGGACGCTGTCGGCGTAGTCGTCCTCGCTCAGCAGGGCCAGGCCCCGGTAGACATGGGCCGGCGCGTAGGTGGGGTTGGACTGCTCGGCTGAGGCCAGCAGCTTCAGACCCTGCTGCAGCAGCGAGGGATCCCCGGTAGTAGCGAGCGTCCACCCCTCCCCCGTCAGGGCTTCGGCCTCGGTCGGATCGGAGGTGAGGATCTTCTGATACTCCTTGATCGCCCCGAAGACGTCGCCCTTGGCCAGGTCGTTGTCGGCTGCGTTCAGGTCCGATTCGATCACCTCGGGTCCAAGAGCCTGCCCCGTGATCGACTGACCGGCCAACCGGGTCGAGGTCGATGCGACCAACGCCCACGACCCGCCGCCTGCGATCAGGGCCAGGCCGGCTCCCGCGACGGCCCACTTCTTCCACGTTTTGACGGGCGGACGGGCCGGACGTTTGCCGGCGCCAGGGCGCCCAGGCGAGACGTCAGGTGGCGCCGGCTCGGTCGGGCCATAGGCGGACGACCCGTCCGCCGAAGCAGGGGCCGCAGAGGGCCCAGCGTCTACCGGCGCCGGATCGGATTCCCCAGACTGCCCGGTTGAGGCCAGCCCCTGAGACGCCACGGGCTCATCCGATGGCGATCCCGCGCCCTCTCCCGACGCCGGCGGCGCCGGCTCCACGCCCGGCGCCACCACCGCTGCAGACGACAGCACCGCGGCTGGCGCCGTGGTCGCCGGCAACGAATCCGCAATCGCCACTGGGTCGGCCGCCACCCGCCTCGGGGCAAGCAAGGCGTCCATCGAGCCGGTCGAGTCGGGCGTGTCTGACGTGTCTGACGTGTCGGACCTGTCGGACCCTTCCGCCGCCGCCTTGGCCCGCCACCTTACGAACGCCAGACCAAGAACGCCGGCCGCCACCAGGGTCGCCACCACCGGCACAACCCACACCACGAGGCCCACGCCCCTCGGTTGGGGTTTCTCGAGGATCCCGGTCCCGTACGACTGGACCAGGCCGTCGAGAATCTGATCCTTGGTGTCGCCAGCTTGCAGCTCGCGCAATATCTGAGCCCGGATCTGCACCGACGCCGCGGCCTGCGACTGGGCGGCCGTCTCGCCGTTGCAGACGGGGCAGCGCACTTCGCCGGCAATCTCCAGGACCTCCTGGTTGATGGTCGGATGCGAAGAGCTTCTGTGCAGACCGAACACCAGACCGCCGACCGCCACCAGCACCAGCACGATCCAGGGAGCCCAACGACGCAACCGAACCCCTTACGACGCGCGGGTTATGACGGTGTTGATCTCTTTGGTCGTGACCCCGCCGAGATACTTCGCCACCACCGTGCCTTCGGGATCGACCAGATAGGACTCTGGAATGCCGCTAACCCCGTACTCGACCACGGCCTGGCCGTCGTTGATGGCCGGCCACGACGCTTTCTGGGACCGCAGATACGAGGCCAGGCTCCCCAGGTCGGACTCGTCATAGGCCACTGCCAGCACCACATCCGGCGACGTGCCGCCATTCTGGGCGTAGAAGTCCTTCAGCTGCGGGGTTTCCTCGCGGCACGGGACGCACCAACTGGCCGCGAAGTTCACCAGCACCCACTTGCCCCGGAACTGGGCGAGGGAGTAGCTACCGGCCCCGGAGAGTGATTTGCCGCTGATCGCCGGGGCCGGCTTTCCGATGAGCGGGCTCGACGCACCCTGCTGGCTGGTGGGTTTGGCCGAAGCCATAACCGCGATGAGGGCGCACACCACGGCAGCAATTCCCACCGACGCCCACAACACCACATGGGACCGCTTGCGCCGCGCCGGGTCAGCGCCCGGCGGGTCAGCGCCCGGCGGGTCAGCGCCCGGCGGGTCAGCGCCCGGCGGGTCAGCGTCCCGTGGGTCAGCGCTCGCGCCCACGCCGTCTGGCGCCCCTTCCGCTTCGCCGTCGCCGCGGATTTCGTCGGTCACGTCGGCCGCCCAGCAGGCAACGCCGTCTGTCGCCCGTCCCCGTCCCCGTCCCCATCGACTGACCCCGCCGGGCCGGCTTGGTGCCCTGAGCCAGCGGCAGCGGTGACCGCCCGATCGTGCTGCCCGTGGCGTTGCGTCATCTCCGCCGACGCGCCCCCGCCGTTGGCGCCGACGCCCGCACCCACCCCGGCGTCGTCCGCGACCCCAACTCCGTCCCCGTGGTCAGCGCCCGCACCCACTGCGGGCCCGGCCGTGACAGCCGCCTTCGGTCGGCCGTCGCTCTCCAGGGGCTCCCCGAGCCAGTCCGCGTCCCGTCGCCCCCGCCGCCCGGCCGGCCAGGCCGAGAGGGCTGTGCCTGCCAGCATGACGAGTCCACCGATCCAGATCCAGGTGACCAGCGGCTCGATGATCACGCCGAGGACGATCGACCCGCCCGGCTTGGACGGGGTCTGGGCCACCGTGAGATATATGTCGTGGGTCAGGCTGCTCCGCACCGACGGCGTCCCGATGGGCTCGCTCGCGAACGGAAAGTCCTCGACGGCCGGCCCGTAGATCTCGCCGCCGTCCACCCGCACATCAGCCACGAGAGCAGTGTGGGTCGAATCGGCGACGTTCTTGGTCCCGAGGAACGCGAAGGTATGGCCGTCGAAGCGTGCCGTCTGGCCCTGGGCGATCGTGAGCTGCTGCTGATGGGCGAAGGAGTGGCTGGCGGCGAACGCGACTGCAATGAACACCACGCCGACGTGGACGATCATTCCCCCGCCGGATGGTCCGAGCAGGCCCCGCTTGCCGCGTTTCCGGATGGACAGGATGAGCTGGCGAATCGCCGTCGCGCCGGCGAAGGTGCCCAGGGTGAAAGCGAGCAACGGATTGAGCCCCCGCACCCCGCCCACCACGCACGCCACCAGCACGGCGACGGCGAGAGCAGCGGGCCAGAACAGCCGGGTCCGCAGCACTTCGACCGACGCCCTGCGCCACGGCAGCACGGGGGCCACGGCCATGAGGAAGAGAAGGCACACCACGACCGGCATCGTCATCCGGTCGAAATAGGGGGATCCCACAGTAATCTGAGCCCCGTTCACCGCCTGGGCGATGAGCGGAAACACCGTCCCTAGCAGCACGATCAGCGCGAACGCACCGAAGAGAAGATTGTTGGCCAGGAAGGCGCCCTCTCTCGACACCGGCGACTCGATCGACCCCGGTGAACGCAGGAGATCGCCCCGCCAGGCGATAAGTCCGATCGAAGTCGCCACCACGATCCCGAAGAAGGCCAGCAGGGCCGGCCCGATACCGGTGTTGTTGAACGAGTGGACCGAGTCGAGGACCCCCGAGCGGGTAAGAAACGTGGCCAGGATGGTCAAGCTGAACGTCGAGAGGATGAGCGAGAGATTCCAGACCCGCAACATGCCGCGTCTCTGCTGGACCATCACGGAGTGCAGGAACGCCGTGCCCGTCAGCCAGGGAAGAAAGGCGGCGTTTTCCACCGGGTCCCACGCCCAGTAGCCGCCCCAACCGAGTACTTCGTAGCTCCACCACGCTCCGAGGATCACCCCGATGGTCAGGAAACCCCAGGCGAAAAGGGTCCATCGCCTGGTCTCTACCAGCCACGCTTCCCCGACCCGGCCGGTGATAAGACCGGCGCAGGCGAAAGCGAAGGGAACGGTGAATCCCACGAGCCCCAGGTACAGCAAAGGCGGGTGGAACGCCACCAGGATGTGGTTTTGCAGGAGGGGGTCCGGTCCGGGTCCGTCGGTCGGCACTGGTCCCTTGACCGTTGTGAACGGGTTGGAGGCGGTCAGCATCAGGCCGAAGAAAAAGGCCGCCACCGCGTAGCCGACGGCCGTGGCCCAGGCCACCATCGGATCGGCGATGCGGGCCTTGAAGTGAATGGCGACCGCGCCCAGGTATCCGGCAAGAATCAGACCCCAGAGCAGGATCGACCCCGATAGATCGGACCACATGGCGGTGATGCGGAACAGCAACGGGGTGGAGAGGCTGTCGTTATCGGCCACGTACTGCAGACGAAAATCCCTGGTGATCAGGGCGTGTTGCATGGCCGCGGTGGCGATAACCGCGCCTATCAGGATCACCCAGGTGTAGCTTCTACCCGCCCTTAGCGTGGTCACGCGGCCCTTGCGGACCCCGATCACCAAGGTGGCGCAACCGACGATGGCGCCTATAAAGGCGAGCAGGACGGCGCTCTCACCGATGGCGGCGTTCATTTCTGGTTTGCCTTCGGCGCCGTCGAACCCGAGGCCGGCAGTTGAGACTTCAGCCGATCGGGGTGGGCTTCGACATAGCTGGCCGTGTGCTTCACCATGATGAGATCGCTGGCGAAGTAGGCGCCGGCCCAGTGACCTTCGAGCACGACGGGGATGCCCGGCTTGAACAACTGGGGCGGGTCGTTGCTGTCCTTGACGTCGACGGTGACCCCGTTGGCGTAGATGGAAAAGTCGGTCAGCTTCCCGGTCTGGCGCACGTTGTTTTCGACTGTTCCCTCGATCCGGAACTGCCGGCTCCCGAGGTGGGCCTTGTCGGCCACCGCCTGATCGGCCGTCTTGAAATACTCCGTGGCATTGCTCAGGCCCTGGACGAGCAGGAAAGCGATGGCGCCCGCGATGATCAGGGCGGCGGCCACCTGACGGCGCCGAGACCCGAGGAACGCCCGCCGGCGCCCAGCGGGGCGGGCGGGCGGCACCGACACCGCGCCCCAGGGAGCAGCCGGGGCGAACCGCCCGTCAGCCTCCGGAGAGCTCGCCCCACCCATCCCGGTAGCGGGGCCGCTACCTGGACCGGCCACCGGGTTCCCGGACTCACCGGGCTCGAGTCCCGGGGCCCGGTCCCCCGGCCCGGCGCCGTTCCCCGGCCGCGGACCGGTGCCGACGTCGCTCGGGCTGCCGTCGGCCCTCAGCGCCATGTCTTCTCGCGCTCGGGAAGGCGGCGCGCCAGTCTGCGGCCCCGTCGCACCGTCCGCCATGAGTACAGCGCAAGTATCACCACGGTGGCCCCCCAGCCGCCGGCCACATAACTGTTCACGGCCGCCCGCCCGGGTACTGGTTGGGCTGGGAATCGTCCACTACCCGGGGTGAGCCGGGCGGATCCGACGTGGCCGCTCCCTCCGCCCGCCTCTCGGCGATGGCCAGCGCGAAGCCCTCTTCGTCGAACCGCTCCTCCAGGACCTCGACACGGTATCGGTGGATGGTCAACCAGGCGAAGATGAGCCCGAAGGCGACGAAAGACAGGAGCATAGTGAACAGCTGCCACCCGTGGATCTTGGGATTCGCGGTCAGCAGGGTGTTCCCCTGATGCAACGTCTGCCACCACACGGTCGCCTCGTGGTCCACCGGGACGAGAAGGGCGCAAACGACCGCGACCACAGCGCAGCGCATGGCGAGAGCGTGCGGGTCGCCTCCGGTCCGCCTGAGGGCCAGGTAGCCGAGGAAGACCGCCAGCAAGAGTGCGGTGAGAGTAAGGCGGGCGTCCCAAGTCCACCAAACCCCCCATGATGCTCGACCCCAGATCGATCCGGTAACGATCGTCACCACACAGAACACCACGCCGGTCTCGGCCGACGCGGCCGCCAGCCGGTCCCACCTGCGGCTGCGGGTCCGGGGCCACAAATAGGCGAAGCTGGCGAGGGCGCAGAGGCCGAAACCGACGTAGCAGGTGGTTGCGGCGGCGGGGTGCACGTAGATGAGCCGCACCAGGTTGCCCTGGACCACGTCGGGAGGCGACACCACCAGGCCGAACCAGGCGGTCAGGATTATGAACACCCAGGCGGCCAGACCGATGGCCCGGGTCAGAGCGTCGCCCGTCCCGCCGCCCGGGCCTTTCAGCACCCGGTGAGCGATGCGAGCCGAGGTCGACCGGCCCTCGGCCCCCCGATCCGATCCATCGTTTGATTCGACGGCGACGTCGGTGCCGGAGGCTCCGAGACTACTTACCGAGGGCAGGCCCATCAGGAGTCCTCCAGCAACACCGAGAAGGCCATCACACCGACGGCCAGGTATATGACCGCGAAGCTGGCCAGCAGGCCCAGCCACTTCCAACCGTTGACCGTCGACAGTCCGAGCGCCGCCATCCACGACTCGGTTGCACCGAGAAGGACCGGCGCGACCACGGGCAGGATGAGCAGCGGCAGCAACGTCTCGCGCACCCGCAGGCCGGCGGCGATCATCCCGTAGCCCGTTCCCGCCGCCGCCAGACCCACGGTCGCGGTCACCGCGCTCAGGATCAGTAGGGCGGGATCGTGCAAGCGGGTCCCGAACAGCACCGTGATGCCCGCCCCGAGCACCACCTCGAGCGCCACCAGCTGGACGAACACGGCCACGGCCTTGCCGAGAAAGACTCCGGCCGGGTCCAGGCCGGACAGGCGGAGGCCGTCACGCGCCCCGTCGGCGGACTCGATGGCGAAACTGCGCTGCACCGACAGGAGCGAGCACAACAGAACGGCAACCCAGAACAGCCCGGCCGACGCCTGCGAGAGGATCGTGTGGTTCTGATCGAAAGCGAAGCCGAAGATCAGCAGCACCAGGACGGCGAAGGGCGCCACCTGGGTTGTCGTCACCCGGCTACGCATCTCGACCCTGAGGTCTTTCCCGCCGATGAGCACGGCGTCACGCCACATGGATCTCAGCCCTCGGGACTTTTGGGGAAAGCGACGCCGACGGCGCGACAGTCGCCCCTCCGGCCACGGTGACGACCCGGCCGGCCAGCGCGGTGGCCCGCTCGGCCTCGTGGGAGGCGAGTACGACGGTGCCGCCCCGACGAACGGCTTCGCCCACGAGCCGGTCGAGCAGGTCGCGGTTGGCGGCGTCGAGCCCGGCGTGAGGCTCGTCGAGCAGCCAGAGCTCGGGGTCGCGCGCCACCAGGATGGCCAGGGCAACCCGGCGGCGCTGACCGGCGGACAGGGCGCCCACGGCGGTCGACGGCAGCCTCCCGGTAAGGCCGAGGAGCTCCATGGCCGGGCCGACACCTTCGGGGGCGGCCCCCGCCGCCCGCACGGCGAAGCGGATGTTCTCCCTGGCCGTCAGGTCGTCGTACAGCGCGGTCGTGTGGCCGAGCAGGCCGACGCGCCGGCGCACCGCCCGGGGATCGGCGATCAGGTCCTCGCCGAGCACCCTGGCCTCGCCGCCGACGACCCGGAGCAGCCCGGCACAGGCCCGGAGCACGCTCGTCTTCCCCGCCCCGTTCGCCCCTTGAAGGAGAACTATTTCCCCCTTGGCCACGTCGAGGTCGAGACCGGCCAGGACCGGAAAACGGCCAGCCATCGCGACAGCGGAGCGGAAACAGATCACGGGGTCCATGACGACCGCCTAAACGGTAGCGACCGGGCACCCCGAGATGCCATCCGGCCTGGGGGGCTCGGCCAATCGAGCGTCGAGGGAGAGGCCGGCGCTTCGCCGCGCCAAGTTCGGCCGTCCTCATGCGCTGATGATGAACGGCGAGCGGCCGGCCTTTCTTGCCGGGGATTTGACCACCGTCCCGTGGGTCTACACGGTGGACAGCCTCCCCAAGCCGAGGGCGCGGAGGCCGTCGGAGAACCAGGTGGAGAGCAGCCCGAGGTGCCCGGTGAGCAGCAGAACCCCGAGTGCCGCGAGGAGCAGGCCGGACACCAGATTGATGATCCGGGCATGGGACCGGGCGAAGGCGAGCACCCCGGTGAGGCGGCCGAACGCCACCCCGGCCAGGACGAAGGGCACACCGAGGCCGAGCGAGTAGGCGACGAGCATGGCCTCCCCGCGCCCGAGGGTGTGGGTGTCGCTGGCTAGCCCCAGCACCGCGGCGAGCACGGGTCCGATGCACGGGGTCCATCCGAACGCGAACGCCATTCCCATGATCGGGGCGGCCCACTCGCCGAGGCGCGAAGGGGCGACGTGGATCCGCCGCTCGCGCATGAGCCAGGCGGGACGCAGGATCCCGGCGAACAGCAGGCCGCCCAGGATGATCACCACGCCCGCGATCCGGTTGAGGAGGTGCTGGTGAGCCTCGAGGGTCTGCCCGAGGCTCGACGCCGTCGCCTCCAGGGCGGCGAAAACGGCGGTGAACCCAGCGACGAACAGCAGGGTCGAACGGAGCAGCCGACGCTGGTCGGGTGGGGAGGCGGCCGCCATCTCGGACGCGCTGACACCGGACATCATCGACAGATATGACGGTACGAGGGGCAGCACGCACGGCGACAGAAAGGAGATGATCCCGCCACCGAACGCCACCACGAACCCCACCGGGGAGTGCAGGATGAGGCTGTTGCCGTCCATGGCTCCCTCCATGATGGCACCGGGGCCGATCGGCAGCCCGGCGGCTGTTACAAAAGGGGAGCCCGAGGAGAGAGACCGGCCGTTCGCCTGCAAATCTCCTCGGTCCCCGTCGAGTCGCGGCGACTGGTGAGGCCAGGCCCTCTGTCTTACGCGGGTCTTGCCGCCCGCCGCCCGGCGCGGCCCAGCGGTAGCGTCGGGCGATGACCCCGAGGCTGCCGTCCCGGCCCACGGGCGGGGGGGCACCGGCCCGCCCGGTGCCCCGGTGAACCAGCCAGGTCGTGCCGGCGACCTCGCTCCGGTGGCGGTCAGCGTGTCGTACCGGCTCGGAGGCGCGGACGGGGTTTCGATCGAGGCCGCGAAATGGCAGTGGGCGCTGCGAGAGCTCGGATATCGCGTCCGCACCGTGGCCGGGGCCGGCCCGGTCGACGTGGTAGTGGACGGGCTGGAGGCGGGGCAGTGGCTGACCGGCCGGGTGGCCCGGACCCTCGATCGGGAGGCCCTGGCCGCGGGTTTCGCCGGCGCCGACCTGGTCGTGGTGGAAAACCTATGCTCGCTGCCCCTCAATCCCGTTGCTGCCGCCGCTGTGGCGTCCGCCCTCAGAGACCGGCCGGCGATCATGCGCCATCACGACCTCCCCTGGCAGCGGGACCGCTTCGTCGGTTCTTCGCCCCCACCGGACGACCCGGCGTGGATCCACGTGACCATCAACGATCGCTCCCGGGAGGAGCTGAGAGGGCGCGGTATCCAGGCGACGACGCTGCGCAACGCCTTCGACCCCCATCCCCCGGCCGGCGACCGGGCCGCCACCAGGGCCAGCCTCGGGCTGCCCGATGACCGATTGCTACTCCTCCAGCCGACCCGGGCCATCGCCCGCAAGGGCGTCCCGGCCGCCCTCGCCCTGGCCGAGGCCCTGGGCGCGGCGTACTGGCTGCTCGGCCCGGCCGAGGAAGGCTATGCCGAGGAGCTGGCCGCCCTGGTCGCCTCGGCCCCGGTTCCAACGTTCCGCGGCCCCTGCGCCCCCATGAACGGCCCGGTCGGCGTCGAGCACGCCTACGCCGCCTGTGACGCTGTTGTGTTCCCCTCGTCCTGGGAGGGCTTCGGGAACCCTCCGGTAGAAGCGTCGCTGTTCGGTCGCCCCGTCGCCGTCGGGCCCTACCCGGTCGGCGGCAGAGTTGCGGGCGCTCGGGTTCAGGTGGTTCGACGCTGACCGGCCCGAGCCCCTTCGGGCCTGGCTGGCCGAGCCCGCCCCTGAGTTGATCGACCACAACCGGAACGTGGCGCGCGCCCACCTCAACCTGTCGGACCTGCCGGGGCGGATCGCCGAGTTGATGACGACCGCCGGGTGGGAGCCGCCGGGCGGCCTCCCTTCGCCGTCGGGCGGCGGCCCGGCACCCGAGGGGGACGTGGCAAAGGCTGACAGGATGATGGCGTGAGCCAGCCGAGGGTCAGCGAGCTGAGGCAGAGGCTGCCCGCGGCGATCCGTCGCAACCAGCTACTCGAAGTGGCGCTCGAGCAGTTCGCCGCCCGGGGCTTCCACGACACGTCGATGGAGGAGATCGCCGAGGCCGCCGGGGTGACCAAGCCGGTCCTTTACCAGCACTTCGGCTCCAAGCGGAAGCTGTACCTCGAGTTGCTGGACTCCGAGGGTCAGCGGCTCCTGGCCGGTGTGGCGGACGAGGCAGCGGCGGAGGCCAACCCCTACCAACGGGTCCTGGCCGGGTTTCGGGCCTACTTCCGGTTCGTGGCCGAGCGAACCAGCTCCTTCCAGCTTCTGTTCGGCAGCGGGGCCCGTCGTACCGACGAATTCGCCGAGTGCGTCAGCCGGGTGGAGGAGTCTGTGGCCGCGGTGATCGCCGGCTTCATAGACGCCGACATCGACTCGGCGCACCGGGCGCTCCTCGGCTACGCCATCGTGGGCCTCGGCGAGGTCGCCGGCCGCTGGTGGGTCGCCCTCCGCCCCGATGCCGGCCCGACTGAGACCGGGCCCAAGCGGCCGGTGGACGCCGATCTGCTGGCGGGGCGGCTCGCCGACCTGGTATGGGCCGGACTGCGGGGCTTGCCCGGCAGCGCGGTCCGCAAGGCGTCCGTGCCGTGAGCACCAGCGCGCCCCGCGTCCCGCCCAACTGCGACTTGACCCTCGGGATGACCTGCGTGGACAAGTCGACCCCGGGAGTGACGGTATGGACGATGCCAGCGGGCGAGCACATGGCGAACCCGGTCGGCGTGGTCCAGGGGGGATTCCTTGCCGCATTTGCGGATTCGGCTATGGCCACGGCGACCGTAACCAATCTGGAGGGCCGCCGGGCCCACACCGCGAACACTGACCTCACGATAAGTTTCCTCCGGGGCGCGCCGGTCGGCGAGCCCCTGACCTGCACCGCCCGGGTCATAGGCGGAGGAAAGCGGGTGACCTTCGTGGAGGCCCAGATCACGGACGCCTCCGGCCGCCTGGTAGCCAAGGCCTCTTCGACCTACCTCCTCACGCCGCGGGACTGACGGCTAGAGCTTGGCCAGTACTCCCTCGGCGCTGCTCACGTCCAAGCCGAGACCCTCCTCCACCGAGAGATCGGTGACCTCGCCGTCCCTGATGATCGCGGAATATCGCTTAGAACGAATCCCGAGCCCGCCCCCAGTCAGGTCGATGTCCAGTCCCAGAGCTCTGGTGAAGTCAGCGGAGCCGTCGGCTATGAGGGTCACCTTGTCTCCGACTTCGTGTGCCTGGCCCCACGCCTTCATCACGAACGCGTCGTTGACCGAAACACAGGCGATCCTGTCCACGCCTTTAGCCTTCAGGTCTTCCGCCCGGAGCACGAATCCGGGGAGGTGGTAGTCGCTGCATGTGGGGGTGAATGCACCGGGCAGGCCGAACAGCACAACGGTCCCCTTGCCGAGCAGATCGCCCGTCTGGGCCGCTTCGGGGCCGCCTGGGCCCGGGACCTGCACCTTCACATCGGGAATCCTGTCGCCAACCGCGATGGTCATCGAGCCTCCTGGTAGTCGCCTTCGCGCCGCGAGAGCCTAATCGCCCATAGACGCAGCCCCGCCCCCAACGGCATCGCCCTGGAGGCGTCGTAGTGGGATACCGATGCGACTGGGCGCGACGCTGACTACGGCGACGGGGTGCCCGTTCTCCGATCCGGATCCGGCAGCCGCGGTAGTGCAGCTACAGGAATCCGGCCCCCTCCGGTCGGTCTCCCACAGCAGGCCGGTCTGACCCGCTTCGGCGGGCGGCCACGCCGCCCTCACGTCGGGCCCCCGTCAGGGGGCGTCCGTCCGTAGGTGACCGACAGCTCCTGGCCCACCCGGGCCAGGTGGTCCCGCATCTCCGGCGGCTCCAGGATCTCGACAGCCGACCCCAACCCCGCTATCTCGGCGGCGAGGGACCGTACCCCGTGCCCTCGCAACTCGAGTTCGATTCGCCCGTCCGGACGCGACGGGCCGATCCGGAGACGGGTACCGAACATATAGCGGCAGACCGGCACCACCGCGGGGTCGGCGGCGGCCTGGACCAGGAGAGGGGTGCGCAGGCGGTCGACATCCTCCGAGATGGCTCGCCACGCCTCGGGCAAGCTGAAACCGGGGGGCCGGATCACGGGCTCGCCTGTCGGCTCGACTGAGGTGACCCGGTCGACCCGGAACGTGCGCAGGCCGGCATCGGTCGCCGCGACCAGGTACCAGACTGACCCCTTGGCCGCCAGGCCCAATGGATGGACCACCCGCAGGCTGGCCGAGCGGTCACGGGCCATGTAGCCGAGCCGCAACTGCTGGCCTTCTACTACCGCCTGCTGCACCGCGTCGAGATGGCGGGGCGGGGGGCGGTCGGGGCTGCGCCCGCCCCAGCCTGCCGCGTCGACCACAACTGCGGCAGACGCCGCCTCCGCGCCCTCGCGGAACGGCTCGGGCAGCGCCCGCACCAACTTGCGTAGCGCCGCCCTGACCTCCGGCGATGCGGAGGAAGGCCCAGCGACCAGAAACAAGGCCCGGGCCTCCGCCGCGGTCAACCCACTCAGGTCCGTGCGCCCCCCTCCGAGCAGGCGCCAACCTCCGCCTCTGCCCTGTACCGAATAGATAGGCAGGCCCGCGATCCCCAGCGCCTCGAGGTCGCGCCGGGCCGTGCGCTCGGACACCTCGAGCTCGTCGGCCACCTCGGCCGCCGTGACCCGGCCCCGGGTCTGCAGCAGCATCAGGATGGCCACCAAGCGATCAGCTCTCATCGGACCCTATTTTCCTAGCGAAACCGGACAGTCCCTGGCCTGTTTGGGGGTGCAACATTAACTACATGACGACTCCCAGCACTGCAACCGACATCCGCCGGACCTTCGACGAAGCCGTCTCCACCGGCGGCCAGGTCATCGCCGGCGTCCGGCCCGATCAGCTGCGCTCCCCCACCCCTTGCCCCGAATTCGACGCCCGCCGGTTGCTGGACCACCTGGTCGGCGTGCTGCGGAAGGTGGCGGTGATGGGCCGCGGCCAGAACCCCATGGTTCCCGACGTGGAGGTGGCGGACGGGCAGTGGACCTCGGCCTGGGCCGACGCTGCGGCGGACACCCGAGACGTATGGTCGGCCGACGCCGCCCTGGGGCGGACCGTCCGCCTGCCGTGGACCGAGATGACCGGAGCCGACACTCTCGCCATCTACACATGCGAGATCGTGGTGCATACCTGGGACCTGGCCACGGCCACGGCCCAGTCGCCGGCGTGGAGCCAGGGCGTGCTCGAGACGGCCTTCGAGGCCATCCGCCGGGAACTACCAGCCGAAGGCCGGACGGCCGTGATAGACGAAGCAATGGAGAAGATGCCGGCCGGCGTGCCCCTGTCTCCGCCGTTCTCCGAGGCAGTTCCGGTACCGGCCGATGCCCCTCTGATCGACCGCCTGGTGGCATGGACCGGCCGCCGGCCGCACCAAACCCCGGGCGCCCCGACCTGACCGGCTCGGACCGCTCCGGAACATGTCTGAGACAGTCCGCTACCAACGGCCGCGCCGCGTGAACAACCAAAGGATAGCGACGATGACGATTATCCACAGCAGTGGGTGAACCACGATGCCCAGAACAGCAGCCACAATCACAATCACGATCGCAATGAGAATGTCCATTAACACGGGACTCTTCTACCCCGATAGCGATGCGTGAATCAGCCGAAGATATCGCCATCACATTGCGATTGCCGGGTTCGAAGTGGCGGGCCTATAGACGGCCGGTCGCAACGTGAAGGCGCTGCAGCCAGCCGATAGTCCCACTGAAGCGGATCCAGGATTACCGCCTTTGGCATAACGAGCCTTTGAATTCATCGGCGATGCGCGTCGCCGGACTCCCGGCCCGCCATGGGGCTCGCGGTTACCGAGGTAGTTCGTCGGCGTAGGCGAGAGGGTGGTTTTGGGCTCGGTCGATGAAGTACTCGTTGAGGGCTTGGACGAGCAAGTCGTGGTCGTGGTCGCCCAGCCCGACCCGTCCCGACAGGGCGGCGCCGATGGCGGCTGGGGGGAGGTTGCCGCCGAGGGCCAGATAGTCAAGCCAAAGTTGGGCCAATGTCAGGCCCAGCATGTGCCGGGCCGCTTCTAATGCGGTGGCGCGAGATAGGTCCACCGATCAGGTCGGGTTTTCGGGTCGATCAATTCTGGCGATCAGCTCGGCGGCGACGTCTCGGAGTTTGCGACCGCTGCGCTGCGAGGCCCGGCGCAGAATGTCGAAGGCGTCGTCGGCGCCGATGGCTTGGCGGGCCATGAGGATCCCTTTGGCTTGGCCGATGAGGTCCCGGCTCTGCAGCGCCTCCTGGAGGTGTTGGTTGGTCAGTTGACTGCTCATCAGCGCCGCAGCATTGGCCAAGACGACCGACGCCTGCTGGGCCAGGCCCCGGGCGGCAGCAGCCGCTGGGTCCTCCCAGGATTCTGCGAGGGTGGCGTACAGGTTCAGCGCTCCGGTGGTGCGTTGGCGTACGCGGAGGGGCAGGGACCATACCGTGCGCACCCCCGCCTGGGCGGCCCCCTCGCTGAACGCGGCCCAGGCCGGGAACGGGATGGCCACCGTGACCTCTTGTCCGGTCCGGATAGCCTCCACGCAGGGACCGGCGCTGTCCTGGTATTGGGCTTCGTCGACGATGCGGATCATCTCAGAGCTGGCGTTGCTGGTTTCCACCTGATCGCCGTTGCGCACCACCATCGAAACACTCGCGCCGGCCACGCCCTCGACGCCCGAGACGGCCAGGTTGACGATCAGGTCCAGCATGCCCGACACGGTCTCCTCGGAGAGCAGCAAACCGGCCAGTTCTGGCAGAAACTCGAAGTCTGTCCCCCGGCCGGCGTCCGTGCCGCTCATCCGGGCCGCCCCATAGCAGGCTGACGCCGACCAATTCGTGATGTGATCGCGTCCACCGACGCCTCCTTCGCTCAAGCGAAAAGAGGCGACAGAGCCTTCGCCGGGCGACAGGCTCACGGCCGTCTCGCCCGAACCGAGGCGTCCCTTCTCACAGGGATGACCACCCCATCCTACAGGCCCGCGGTCCCGTCTGCCCCATGGTCGGTTCAACGCACGCCCCCGGGCTGTCTGCACGCCGAGTCGCGCCGGCGGGGTGGCTAAGTGGATCTTCCCCTGGACGGCACCACAGGTTGTCATCGCGTCGGTGACCTCCAAGTTGTCGCCAATGGTCGCGGCACGTTGCTCTCCTCCCCTTCTCAGCTGACAGGCGATGTGGTCTGCTCCCGATTCCGTTACATCTGCGACTGGTCGCGGAACTCCGTCCGGTTTGGCACTGGCCGTCCGCTGTCGCTGACCAGCCGACGTCGAACGGCCCGTACGAGCTGGCCCGGGCCGTCGGTGGGGCTCCGCCCGGCCAGGGCCTCCAGTTCCGCCGGTACGAACAATTCAGCCTGTATCTGTGCTGTCTCCGCCCCTGGGGTCCGGGTGAAATACAGTGCGATCTCGATCACGGCGTCCACCCAGCCGTCGCCGGGCCGGTCACAGGCCAGCCCAACCAGATCGCCGAGCTCCCCGACCGGTCGGTGAGCGAGGGCGTTGAGCCACATCCAACCGGGGACAGGCTGGTCTCCCGTCCACAGTCTGTCCACTACCCGACCCTCGACCAGAGCGCGTGCCTCGACGCTCACCCCCGCAACATCATCCACGGACCTGTCCTGGTGAGCCCCACAGGCCGGTCTTCTACGGTGCCGTCGATGCCACACGCCGCACCCCCTCGGACTCGTGATAAGCCCGGTCCCCCAAGCAGATCTCGGTGGCGATGTCGGCCAGGCGGGCCAGGGTGGCCAGCTGGTGATCGTCCCAGTCCCGGACCTCGAGATCGATCACACAGAACGTCCCGAAAGACCGGCTCGTAGGGCCTATCAACGGGATACCGGCGTAGGCCAAAACGCCCAACTCGGCGAGGGCCGGGTTGGCGGCCAGGACGGCATCCCCTCGGGCGTCACCCACGATCAGCGGCCGATCAGACCCGACCGGGTACCGGCCGAGGGAGAAGCCCAGGCTGCTGTTGCGGGGCGAGACCAACCCGTCGGAGAGGCCGTGAGTGGCGAGGAAGTGATGCCGGTCGCGGTCCGCCAAGGTGACCAGACCGATCGGCGCGTCGAGGAGGGCGCAGGCCAGTCTGATCAGCCGGCCCAGGTTTTCTTGTGACCAGGCGTCAGGCAGTTCCAGGCGGTGGCGCAGGTCCAACTGATGCGTCTCATCTGGGACCGCGAGATCAATGACGCGCACCGCCAAGTGCCTGGGTTGCTCGGGCGGGACTGGGGCCACGGGATATTCAGCCTGAACCAGCCGAGGCTCGGGCCCATCGAGGCGCGAGGGGGTACCGAGCATCTGCAACGAGGCGAATACTTCGCGGCCGGGCGCATCAACAACCGAACCTTGCGCCCAGCCCGACATCTGCCAGTCCACAACGAATCCCGCCGACACCCCGGATCGGTCATCGCCCACGATTTCGTGGTCTACGGGTCGATCAGACCCATCCGGTCCATACCCCGGAGCTCGATCACCTTTGGGCCACTGGAGGGCGCGAGCTGAGCCGGGTCGGTGGTCATCCACCGCCATCGTCCTCCCCGGGATCATCTATCGAGTGACCGTCCGGGGACCATCTGCCAAGCGCGAGGCCCCAGGGAAGGATTCCACCCGGCTGGCTGCTTAACCGACGGCAACTAGGTTTTACCCCTTCATCCCCAGACTGTCAACCAACCTGCCGGTGGATGCCCAGGGAGCGACCACAGGCGCCTGGCGTCGCGCCCTTCGGGACAACGAGCCCCGCTACGAGCCAGGCATCAATCGGAGAGCGAGCACCACAACATGCAACTGGTGTTGCATGTTTTATCTCTTTCGTTCTATGCTTTCTTGTGCTAGCGATAGCAGCAACCTGCGAGGGGAGGAAATGGCAATGCTTGCCTGCCGCTGGGCCCATCGACGCCTAACTTCGACACCTTTGTGTCTCCCGACTCCATCGACTTGACAGTGGAACGCCACCTCGTATCGGTGCATGTCACCCGGGCCCGGTCCCAGGACAAGCAGAGGGGGGCGATCCAGTCCGACAATCGTGAACAGACGGCGATCACCGTCTGAGCGCGCTTCAACCAACTTTGGGGTGCAGATGCGGCTTCCCCTAGACAACGTAGATGCACCCCTCTATACGGTAGGGCAGGTCGCAGCCATGCTCAGGGTGCAACCGGCCTTTCTCCGCCGGCTCGATAGCGAAGACCTCGTCAGCCCGGAACGCTCCCACGGCGGACAGCGGCGCTATACCCGCTCGGAGATCGATCAGATTCAGCGGGTTAACGAGTTGGCCGGCGAGGGTGTGACCCTCGTTGGCATTCGCCGGCTGCTGGCCCTTGAGCTAGAAGTGACGCAGCTCAAGCGGGAGGTGGCCCGACTCAGAGCAGTGCAGGTGTCCGCACGTCGGGGCGACCCTAGGTCCTGACACCAGATCTAATGGGACCACTGGAACCTAACAGTTTTCGGTGTTCCGGGTGATACCATCCCCCTGCCTTCAAAACAGAGGGTTGGGCCAATCGGCTCGCTTTCGGGTGGCACGTGGAGAGGCCGTCCACGCCTTTAGTAAGGGTTGCCTTGCGACATGAGGTGAAGGGACCGTGATCGACGAGAGCTTCGGGGTAAGAGTGGTCAACCACAACGGGCGCGCCATCGTGTTCGTCCGTGGAGAGATGGACATGAGTTCGAGCCCAGCCGTCTGTGACGCGCTGTCCAATGCCCAGCAGGGTTCGCCAGATGTGATTGTCGACTTGAGCGAAGTAACCTTCATGGACTCGACCGGAATCAACGCATTGATCGGAGCCTATCGACGAGCGTCCGATGACGGAAGCCTCGGGGTGGTAGGAGCCAAGTCGATCGTACGCCGGGTGTTCGAGATAACCGGGGTGTCCGAACTTCTCTTGCTCGAGCCGCCGCGTCTTACTTGGCGGCAGGTGACATACAACAACAGCGGTTGGCGTCAGTGGATGACAGAGGAGCAAACGGACAACCGCGGGCCGATAGCGGAGATCATCGAGGCCGGTCCGAGCAGCAACTGGGGAAGCCACAACGTGCAATATGCCCTCGAGAGCGACGGGGAGACCACCCTGTACAACTCACTCGAGGAGGCCATGCAAGCGGCAGAACTCCGCCGCTCCCTTACCCGCCCGACCCCCACTGACGATGACCAAGCCTCCGGTAGCGCCCAGGCCACCGGGAGTGGTTCGTAGACCGTTTAGTGCGGCAGCCGGGTCAAGGTCGCGGCGAAACCTTGATCGCAGCGCCCGTTGCTGCGATCGCTCGTGATCACCGAGAGCGACTGGCTGGTAACGATGGTGACGCCGCCCAGGCTTCGAAGCCGCCGCACAAGATGCCGATCCTCGTGGTTGGGCAAGGGCGGGAATCCTCCGGCGCGGAGGTACACGTTGGCTCGCACACCGAGATTGGCCCCGTGTACGTGCCCGTGCGAGCCGTCCTTGGCGAACAGCTTGGCGTAATCGGCTTCGTGAGCCGAGCGCCGCTCGAGTGAGGTTTCGTCACTGCTCAGGCGCACCACTCCGATCACGACATCGGTCCCTGAGCGGGCCAGCTCGAGTTGGTCGCGGATCCAGGTAACCTCCACCTGCGTATCGGCGTCTGTGCTGGCCAGCCAGACCGAAGCGGGAGATGCCTCTCCGCCGATCAAGGCGTCGAATCCCGTGGCGCGAGCTTGTCCAACGTTGCGGGCCCGTATGTGAATCGAGTCGATGCCCAGGTGGTCGCACACGGCGCCGCTGCCGTCCGTGCAGTCGTCGAGCACCACCACTATCCGTACAGGCACCTCGACGATCCTGGCTGCTGCTGTCAAATTCTCCAGGCATCCGGAAAGGAGGTCTCCCTCGTTGCGTGCGGGCACGACCACTCCGACCCATCGAATCTCGGGATTCACCATTCACACCAGTCCAGTGCGGGCGGCCACGGACCGGCTGTCTCGACTCCACACCTCGACCCGGACGTCGACCTCCAGGTGCCTCACCACACGCGAGAGTCCGTGCGCGCCAGCGCCGATGTCGAGAATCTTGTGAACCTCGTCCCCGCTGAGCGGGTAGTCCGGGACCGGATGGCGCCAGTGGAT
The DNA here is from genome assembly GCA_963783945.1 of uncultured Actinomycetota bacterium. Taxonomy (GTDB): domain Bacteria; phylum Actinomycetota; class Acidimicrobiia; order Acidimicrobiales; family Palsa-688; genus CAWAPS01. The sequence goes on along the minus strand of CAWAPS010000029.1, from coordinate 6,467 downwards.
AGCCATCAGGTCGCGTGTGGAGGTCACCGCGAGCTCCGCCAGCTGCTGGCAATCATGGCCATCGAGGTAATAGCCCACCTCGGACAGTACGACGAGATCGAATGTTCTGTCCGGCCAGTTCCCGGGCACCGCGCCCCTTACGAGCTCGACGTTCACCGGCACGGTTTCTGCTGCCCGCCGCAACGCGGCTGCCGACACGTCCATCGACAGCACGCAGTCGGCACGCCCGGCCAGCTCGGCGCTGAGCAGACCAATGGAGCAACCGGGTTCGAACACCGTGTGGTAGTGCTCGTCCGGGAGCGCGGCCATGGTGAGCCTTCGCTTCCGGTGCTCGTACCAGCGAGTGCGAAAGCCCCAGGGGTCCGCTTCGCCGGCATATAGGTCGTCGAAGTACTGTGGTGGCAGCGTCATGGGTGCAGGAAGACCTCGAAGTCGCGGGTCAGCCGCCGCACCACGTGAGGGCCGAGAATCGGATCGGGCCCCTCCACCTGGGACTCGAAGCACCCGACCGCTTCCGCTTTGCGCTGGGCCAGCCGGGGACCGAGCTCTACCCGGCAGGCCCGCGACCACGGGATGCCGCCGTACGGTGAGGCCCAGTGCCAGGCCCAGACCAGGTAGGCCATCATGCGTCCTGCCATGGCGAATGTCGCGGCTCGGGCTGCTCGCCCTACCCGGTCGTGATCGGGATGCCCGTCGTGCCACCACGGCGCCAGCACCAGATCTCCAGGGCAGACCAACCGCGCCAGCTCGGCTGGCAACCCGACCTCGTCGACCGCCCCGTCGGCGTGCCCGAGGCGCCAGGTTTCGTTCGGGATGAACCCGAGCCGGCGGGCAGCGACTGCCGATTCGAGGGGGCGAACACGCCGCATTTGGGCTTGCTGGCCCCTATGACTGCTCTCTCCGTCGGTGACCGCGATCAGCCACACTTCGGCGCCGGCCGCGGCAAGCAAGGCCACCGTGCCCCCCGGGCCGAGGATCTCGTCGTCGGGATGAGGGGCTATCACCACGACTCGACCCGACGGCGGCGTGGCCGGGTCCCAGATGGGTAGCCGGTCGAGCTCCTTGCAGTCTTGCCACACCTCCTCCGGCGTACCCCCACCCTGAAGCGTGGGACTCCAGGTCACCAGCTGCCCCAGGCGTCTTGAGTTGTCGCCAGGTCACGCCCGATTTGCTCTAGATCCCGCTCGGCATGATGCTGGCGGACGTAGACCGCCAGGTCGGCCACAGCTGAGGAATGGACGGCGTCGTGGGCAAGGGGGGCCGGGCCGAGAGCCCTTCCCACCCGGTCGATCACCTCGGTCGAGTTTCGCTCGATGGTGGTGCGGGCGGCCCGGGCGACCATGGCGAGATCCCCGCCCCCGTGGCGGTCGATCCGGCGCGCCGCGTCGCCCAGAACAGCCCGATTCTCGGCTAGCGCGACGTACACGGCCCCGAGGTGCGCCAGCAGGTGCGGATCGCAACTGCCCCTCGACCGGGCGAGCAGGGCGGCCGCGACTGCAAGCGTTCCGCCGTGCCAGCAGGCCGCCACCCCGATGGCCCCGGCCCAGAAACCCGGGCGCGAGAGATACTGTCCAGGAGCGCCGACCGGATCCGCGCTTACGCCCTCAAAGCTCACAGTGCGAGTGTCCGCTCGGGTCATGCCCGCCCCGACCCAGGCCGCCGGCTGAATGGATATCCCTGGGTCGCTCAGGTCGACGGCAAAGAGTTGCTGGCCCCCGGCGGTCGAGGCGTCTACCAACGCGTGATCGAGGAGCGTCGCACCGGAACACCACTGCTTCGTCCCCTCGATTCCCCATCCGTCAGCCGTGCGAAACCCGACCAAACTGTCAGGCGGTCCGGCCGCCCACACTCCCCAGCGCTCCCCTTCGTCAACGATGTCGCCGTTCAGCTCACGGGTAATGGCGACGGCGTCAGCGTGAGCCTCGACCAACCGCCCGAGCACCAAATCTGAGCGAGCCAGCGAACAGAGCAGACGAAACCGGCGGAAGGTTTCTCCGGAGCCCGGAAGGGGCCAGCACCGGGCCTGCTCACAAGCCGCGGTGAGCAGGTCGATCGTTATAGGTCCAGGCGCCCCCGAGCCGGGAGTCATGCCAGGCGGGGCGACTTCGGGCGGACGCTGTTGACCCGAAGCGAGCGCGGCTCGTCGCGCCGCACCTCCAATCCCTGATCCCCATCCCGGACCGCGTAGACGGGTTGAGGGACTACGGCCGGACCCCGCCGCACCGCACCGGAGTGGACGTCGAACTCGCTTTGGTGCCACGGACACTGTATGCAGTCGCCGGTCAGTCGCCCGTCGGCCAGCGGCCCTCCTCTATGGCCACAACGGTTAGCCAGGACACGTACTCTCTCCCGTGTCGGACCGGCACCACCGTCGGTATCGATAAGTACAAGACCGATACCGGCCGCCTGCGCCGCCCGCACCCTACCGGTTTCGGCAGATCCCTCGATCACCGGCGTCCAATCGGTAGGCCCCCCATCGAACGAGTTGGTGTCCACACCCACGCCTAGCCCGTAGGCCATGTGGCCTCCCATCCAACCTCCCGTCGCCGCGGACACAGCTCCGGCCAGGCCCAGTCCGACACCAAGGCGATGCCGGCCCCTAGCCCGGGCCCACCAGCTGGTCGCGTACAACGCCGTCGCAACCAGATTGGCGCCGAGGTGGACCACACCGAGCCGTTGTTCGGCACCGGTGGTATCAGCCCAGTCGGAAAGGCCCGCAGCTGCCACCGGCGCCGCGGTCAGTACCCCTGCTGCAGTCAGCACCCGCCCGGCCCGCCACTCGCGGCAGGCGTCTGCGATCAACGCCCCGGTCCAGCAGCCGACCGGCACTGACACGACGGCCGGATGAATCGGGTGGCCGATACTTGTGCCAGACAAGACGTCACGCAGACGACCCGGCCTGAGAAATTTATGGGCAGCGGTATTGAGAGGTTGGCCGACTCGATCGAGAAGCGCGCTGGTCTCGATGCGGTCCAAGGCCCCCACCGCTAGGCTCGCCCGCTTCGCCGCCTTGGTCAACTGTTGCTCCGCGTCAAGTCTGCTCCCAAACAAACCACCGTGCCGGCGTCCGTGTTGCCGGCACTGGCCACCTTGTCGCAGGCTCTGATCACGGTCTTGTCCTACCCGCCAGCGGTGACCCGAATCCCAATCTCAGGGGTCGATGGCCCGCCTGGTGGACACCCTTCTGATCCTGTAGGCGAGTGCTCCTTGCTGGACCCCCTCGCCGAGGTGGGGAACGAGGGCGACGCCGGCAGCCAGGGGGAGCAAAAGGGCGGCGGGTACGATCATGGTGAGCGGTGTCCGTCCCTTGCCCGTCTCTGTCTCGGAGGTCTCCTCGGAGGCCTCTTGTCTCATTCGGCTGTCTTCGGGCGGGGGGTCACCTATGCCGTAGAAGACTCCCCCTGCCACCCGCAGTATCGCTCCCCCGACGATGATCGAAGATGACACGATGACGGCGGTCACCCACGGGTAGCTGTGGACGTTGGCGCTGTCGCCTATCCACCCTGCTCCGAGGTAGGTCGCGAACGGTGGGGTGTCGATCAGCCCGAGGCTGGCCAGGACGAACACCATGCCGGTAGCCCGCAAATGGCGGCCGCGACCGTGAAGCGCGGTTTCGTCGACCGAGCCGAGCCGGTGGAGCACGATGCCCACGCACAGGAACAAGGCGGCTTTGACCAGACCGTGGCCGATCACGTACACAGGTGTGACAGTCAAACCCAGTGGGCTGACCGTGGAAAACGCCAGGAGCCGTTTCAGATGTCGTTGACGGAAACAGTAGAGCGCCCCGACGGCGGCGGTGATCGTACCGAGGACCAGAAAGACATTGGTGATGGCCCACCATGACGTTCCGTTCACGGTCGACACCCAGGGCTAATGTGTTGGGAGCCACCGAGGTCCCGGCGATGAGCAGGGCACGCCGGGTTTTCCCCTCGGGGGAATCGTCACCCCACGCTTCGGTCTCCAGTTGTCTCTTGGCCCGAACCAGCTTCGCCACGACCGATCTCGAGGAATCGACTACCCGTATCCGCCGGTCGCTAATCAAAAGAAAATGACAACCCGGAGGTGCTTCCGGCCCTCAATGCCGTCTAGCCCGATCGTCTTGCTCAGACGCTTTCGGGATGCTAATCCGGCTTTGTCGTATCGAGCCGTTCGGAATGAGTCCGGAGTCCGGTCGCGGGAGTGGTGCGGTCACGGACCTGGTCCCACCATGACGCCACTCGGGTGGTGAGCCTGGACAAAACGCCGAGCGAAAGGAGATGCGGGTGCGGATGGGACAGTATGACGCCCTCGGCCGAGGAGATTCTGGTGACAAGGCCATCGAGCTCGGGCTCAGCGCATTCTCTGGCCAGGCCAGGCCAAGCTATCTGCCGACAAAGACGGCCATAGCGCAGGAAAGTGTCCATCATCTCCGTTACCAGACCGGCCAAGTCCGGCGAGTTTGCCTTTCTGCGCTCGATCTTCACTAGCAGGTGCTCCAAGCGCTTGTACCACCTGATCAAAACGAGCGACGGCATTGCGGACGTGGTTGGCGTCGGTCAACGGCTCTTTGCGCTCTCTTGGGAAGGCGAACACGTTATCCGGCATCTGGTTTTTTTCGTGGGTGGACAGACCGGATGACTCCGTCCGGACTCTCCGGCCCGACCGTGCGGCTCGCGCCTTTTCCAGGTTCCGACGGGCGGCAACCTTTTGCTTCTCAGTAGCCACGCTGGCTATAGGTACCCAGGTGGATGCCAGAGAAACCCTGGTTTCGAGCCGTGCACCGAAGCGAACGGCCGCCCGATCAACGGCACCCGTTCGGCTACGGCGCGGAGCGATTCTTCTGGTCGCTTATCGCGGCTGTCGGGATATTCGTGGCCGGCGGAGGGTTCTCGTTCTTCGAAGGCCTACAGCGCCTTTCATACGTCGGGGCGAGGAGATCACTGGACGCTGAACTACGTGGTGCTGGCGGCGGCTGCCGGGTTCGAGGGGGTCTCGCTGTTACGGGCGACTGGTCAGATCCGGAGCGAGGCGGCCGAGGCTCACCGTCGCCCCCTGCAGCACGTCAAGATCAGCGCCGACCCCGCTCTCAAGGTGGTGGCGTCGGAAGACGCCATCGCGGTCGCAGGTCTGGCCTTGGCCGCCGCTGGTGTGGTGCTCCACCAGGTGACGGGACACCGATACTGGGAGGGGGTGGCCTCGGCTGCCATCGGAGTCCTGCTCATCTGCGCCGCGGTGGCCTTGGCACGAGACAGCATGAGCTTGCTGATCGGCGAGTCGGTCGACCCGGACCTGGTGAAGGCGATCGACAAAGAAGTGAGCGGTCACCCCATGGTGGATCACCTCGTGGAGTCACTGACGAGATACCTGGGCGCTCACGAGGTGATGGTCGCCGTGCGGGTCGAGTTGGTCCACGGCCTGACATCCGACGATATCGAGCAGATGAGCTGTGAGATCGACACCCGCCTCCGCGCCTTGTCGCCCGAGATCACACAGGTCTTCGTGGACGCTACGACATCCCACGAACGCCGGCGCCTCGAGCCCGCCCGCCGAACGGGCGAGACGCCGCGTTCAGGCTCGCTTGGCGTGGCCGAAGCGACTCGTCCATCATGACTGGTGGGGATGGAACTGATTCAGAGCTTCAGGACCAAGGCTCGCACGGAGGGTGCGCAGGGACCGTTTGTCAGGCCGCCTGGTGGGCATGGGCGAAACCGCGAACCAGTGCAGCGCAGAAGGAGTCGAGGTCATCCGGCTTGCGGCTCGAGATCAGCAGGTTGGGCCCGTTGGTGCACTCGATGACCGGTTTGTCCGCCCACTCGCCGCCGGCATTACGGATGTCGGTTCGCAAGCTAGGCCACGAGGTCAGATGCCTATCCCGGACTACGTCCGCCTCGACCAGGGACCAGGGGCCATGGCAGATCACCGCTACTGGTTTCCCCGCTTCGAAGAAATCCCGTAGAAAGCGGATGGCCTGGTCATCAGTACGCAGGCGGTCGGGGTTTGCTACCCCTCCCGGAAGAACGACGCCATCAAACTCTCCCACGCGTAGGTGATCGGTGGTGACGTCTACGTGGAAGGTGTCCGCCCTCTCCAGATGATTGAACGCTTGGGCCTTACCTGGCTCCGGGGCAGCAAGGACGGCTTTACCCCCAGCTTCTTGGATCGCCTCCCACGGGCGGGTGAGCTCAACTTGCTCTATGCCCTCGTTCGCCACCAGGAACACGATCCTCTTGCCGGACAACTCGTCAGCCATTTTGCTCTCGCCTTTCTGCTGTGATCTCGATCCCGGGGACGGCCGCTCAGACCCAGCCTCCCCCGCTCGCCATCTACCCGACGGCGGGCGGGTCTAACCCGAGCCGCGCTCCTTCTATGCAGGCCGGGCTCGGCCTGGGCCCGGCGGTCTTAGTTGTCGGTTTCGGGGGTTAGGACCACGCCATGTGGGTAGACCGCTACCAGGCCTGGCGGGCGACCTGGTCGGCCGCGGCCTTCGA
>CAWAPS010000028.1:0-13824 GCA_963783945.1 uncultured Actinomycetota bacterium | reverse complement strand
GTCGGGTGGTGACAGGGACTTCATGCGGCCCTTCGCCCAGGACCTCTACGGCATTCCACCTGAGAGAGTGATCGGGAGCGCTCTAGGCCTCGAGTTCGACGGGGGCAGCGACACCCCCGAGCTGCTGTACAAATCCAAGATCGAGTTCTTCGATGACGGCCCGGAGAAACCGGTGCGGATCTGGAGCCGGATCGGCCGGCGCCCCCTGGTGGCGGGCGGCAACTCCAACGGGGACGTCCCCATGCTGCGTTTCGCCCGGGCGGGGAGCGCGACGCCCTCCGTCTCTTGGTGCTCCACGACGACGCAGATCGCGAATTCGACTACACCGCAGGCGCCGAGGATGCGCTCGAGAGGGCCAGGGCCCACGGCTGGACGACTGTGAGCGTCAAGCACGACTGGAACCGGGTCTTCCCGGACGCGTGAGACGATTCGTGCGGCTGAGTGAACAGACGGGCAGTCGACGGCCGATCCTGTCCGCCATTCGTTGATCGTCCTCCTCCGACGCCAGAGCCGGATTGTATGGCATCAGGGCAACAGGGAGGCGAGCGGCCGCCACGCCGGACTCATCACCTCGGAATGCGCTCCTGCCCCAGAGATAGATGATCGGTCACCCGCTCGAGGGTGACGACAACGCGGGCCCCGGCGTTCATGCTCAACCGAGACCGGATAGACCCGACGCCGGGGGTAAGCATTTTATGACACCAAAAACATATGAAATCACATTCGCGGGCGAGCCGGTCCCGGCTGTGACCGATGCCTTCGAGGAGTTCGATGTCACCGTCGGGTGGGGGAACACCACCTTGAGAGCGGAGCTGCCCGACCAGGCCGCCCTCCATGGAGCCATCGACCGCATCCGAGCCCTCGGCCTGGAGTTGCTCGAAATAAGAGCTGTCGAGCCGCCGGATCGCCGCGACCTACCGAGGTGATCACCCGGCCGAGGGTGAAGACCGGATCAGGCGCGAGTCCTACGGTGACCCTGACAGAAGCGAGGAGGCAGCGATGACGCCGTCGGAGATCGACCCACCACCGGAGCTCCGTCCAGAGTTCGATTCGGATTCTCAATCAGCTGATGACCCAACAGCCTCGTCGGCCTCCAGAACGGACGGGTGAACCGGATGACCGCCGTTCCCCTGACGCTGGGTCACACGTATAAGGAAAGCGGTTCCACCTCTTATCGGTTTCTACCTCCGGAGCTGCCGCGCCATTGGATAAGGCGGGATCGCCTCGATCAGCAACTTTCCATGGCGATGCAAAGCCGGCTGGCGATAGTGAGCGGGCCACCTGGCTCCGGTAAATCGGTTCTTCTTGCCGATTGGGCCCAGAACCGAGCCAATGGGCTCGTGGCCTGGCTGACCCTCGACGAACACGACAACGATCCCGGCCGCTTCTGGCCGCATCTGGCTGCCGCGATTGGTTTGGCCTGTCCTTTCCCCGGGGTGAAGGAAGACCCCGACCGAATCGTTGATCTCGTGGTCGAGGGTCTGTCCGAGGACCGGGCCCGCGTCGTGATCGTCGACGATTTCCACCTTCTGACCGACGCCGCGGTCGTCGCTTCGGTCGCTCGTCTGGCCCGGCATCTCCCGCAACAGGCGCGGTTGATCCTGACCGGTCAGAGCACCCCGGCATTTCCCCTGAAGCGGCTACTGCTGAGCGGAGAGGCGGCCAGTGTCGGAGAAGGCGATCTCCGGTTCACCGTCGAGGAAGCCGCCGCTCTAATTGCCCTGGTTGCTCGCAAGGTCATGCCGGTAGACGAGCTGAGAGTGCTAACCGAACGCAGCGCAGGCTGGGCCCCCGCCATCCGTTTGGCGGCCGAGGCCCTGAAAGATCAGGACGATCCATCCGACTTCGTGCGCCGATTCTCCGGCGCCTTCGCCCCTGTCGCCGAATACTTACAAAGCGAGATGCTCTGGCAGCAGGCCCCTGACGTGGTCAAGTTCCTCCTTCAGACCGCGGTGCTAGAGGATCTGACCGGGGATGTCTGTCAGGCGGTGACCGAACGCACCGACTCCGCTGAGATCCTCGAGTCGCTCGCCAACAGAAGTCTGTTCGTGTTTCCCCTCGAGGCGCCCGAGCTGGGTTACCGCTACCACCCCTTACTGGCTGACCTGCTGAGAAGCCGGCTCCAGTTCGAGGACTCCTCTCTGATCCGTGGTGCCCATCTGAACGCGGCAAAGTGCTTCGAGCGGCGGGGCGATGTCCGCTCGGCGGCGTACCATCTGGCCCAGGCCGGAGTCTACGACCGGGCCTTTGATCTGGTGTTCTCGAATCTCGTAGGGAACTCAGGCGACCGTCAGGGGGCCGAGCGTCCGTGCTCCGTGGGGTCCGAGATGCCCGAGCCCGACGTTGACGAGGACCCAGGCCGCATGTATATCCGGGCCGCCGCCCTGCTGTCCGCCCTTCGGGTCACGGAAGCGGGAAAGCTGCTTCGCCGTCTGGACGGGCAGATCGCCCAGGATCCTGATGGCCTGCTGTGGAAAGGACGTATCGAGTTTCTCTGGGCCGTACACGCCGAGAGACTGGCGGACGCGCCGGGGATCCTGGATCACTGCCGGGCAACCAGCGATCTGATGGGATCGCGGGCGTGTGCCGCAGGGTGTACGACCACCCAGCCGGATCGACGGAGGGACGCCTGGCCCGAAGCGCTCGATGAGGCGATTCTCGCCCACCTGCCCCTGCTCGCCGCCCGGGCCCATGTCTGGCTCGGCCAGCCAGGTCAGGCTCGGGCCATCCTGATCGATCACTTCGCCACGGAGGATCGAGCGGAAGCGGCTGAACCGGCCATGCTGGCCCTGGTTGCGTGCCGCCAGGGTCAGCTCAGAAACGCCTGCAGACTGGCGACGATGGCGCTTCAGGGTGGGGGCGACCAGGACCGGGGGAATGACCGGCGCAATCTGGAGGCTCGCCTGGCGCTGGCAGAGGTTCTCTTCGAGCACAACGAGCTCAGTGCGGCGCGCGGACAGCTGGAAGCGGCCCTGTTGCTGTGCCGGTCGAGCGCCGAGAGGTGCTGGGCGTGGGCGGTGGAGATCGACCTCATCCGGGTGATCATGGCGGAGCAGCACGCCGAAGAAGTGCTCAGTCGTCTGGGGCGCCTGCGCCAGCTCGAGATGCGCAGTCCCCCGCCGAGCAATCTGCTGCAACGACTCAATCAGCAGGAGATCGGCTGCCGTATCGCCATTGGTGATCTCGGAGGTGCGGTAGTGATCGCCCGGTCCATCCCGCCTGGTGAGATCTCGTCCGAAGCGCTTGCTCGCATCGACCTCTGCTCCGGCCGCCCCGACCGCGCTGTGGCCCGTCTGACCGCGAGTTCATCGCCGACCACTGGCATGGAGATCCGCCGGCTCGTATTGCTTGCTTGCGCAGAAGTACAGAGAGGTCACCTGCCGCGCGCCGAGGACTACATACGTCGGGCGGTGGATGCGGGTGTAAGCGAGGGCTATCTCCGCCCGTTCCTGGAGGAAGCGCTGCGAATCCTGCCCCTCTTGCGAGCGATCAGCTCGAGCCGCCATGATCCCTACTTGACTCAGCTCATCACTGAAGCCGAACTGATTGGGCCGTGCCCTGAACCGTCCACTTCGGAGACGATCCTGGAGCCGCTCACGGACCGCGAGAGGCAGGTTCTTGGTTACCTGTCATCGCACCTCCACCAGAGGGATATCGCGGCCACGATGTACGTATCTCTCAATACGGTCAAGACCCACGTCAAGGCGATCTATCGCAAGTTCGGTGCGGCGTCGCGTACCGAGGCGGTCGCGATCGCCCGCTCCCGTGGGCTGTTGTAGGCGATTGTCGTATGTGGAGAAGCCGGACTGGCTCGAACAGATCTCGCCCGTGAGCTGAGCGCTCAGCGCTCGCGCGCCAGAATGCGGTCGTGACATTTCTTCCGGCTCGCACGCTGGCCCGCACTGCGTTGGTCATTCTCTTGGCGGCGCCGGCAGCCGGGTGTGCGGCCGGCCGCCGCGGCGCCGGTTCCACGGGTACGCAGGGGGACACCTCGCCAGCAACGGGGACCGCCGGCCGGGCGGCCACCACCCCGGTTGCCCCCGCACCGGCTCCATCCACGACCAGCACGAATCCCCTGCCGAGCTCGCCGCAGGTTTCAGCCAGTGACGCGTCGACGCAGCTGGTCACGGCCTGGGCGTCCCGCGATCAGGCTCTGGCCCGGTCCGTCGCGTTGCCTGCGGCGGTCGGTGCGCTGTTCGCCGCTCCGTACCCCGGCGCCGGACTGGCTATCCCCCGAGGATGCAGTGTGGCCTTCCCGCCACTCGTTTGCACCTATGGGCCGCCCGGCGGTGCCTCCCCCAGCGACTCGATCTACGAGCTGTATGTGTCCCAGGATCCCCGAGGCTGGTACGTAAGCTCGGTTTCGGTCCTGCCGTAATCGTGCTGGAATCAAACTCATGCATGAGACGCCCGAGGAAACGCTCGCCCTGCAGCAGCTTCTCGACACAAGTGCCGCCGAGTCCGGCTCGCACCTACGGGGAATCATCACCGAGGATCGCCGGCTCACAGCTGTCGAATTGTGCCGGCGGTTACAGGGCATGTGCCTGCTCTCCGTCGCAACCGTCACCGCCGACGGACGGCCTCTCGCCGGCCCGGTGGATGGATACCTGCTGCACGGGTCGTTTTACTTCAGCTCGGGACGCGGGTCCGTACGCATGCGACACTTGGCCCGCCGACCGGGGGTAAGCGCCACCTATCTCCCGGGTGAGGAGCTCGCCGTCACCGTCCACGGCCGGGCCGAGCTGTTCGATCTCTCCGATCCAGAGCGCGGTGAGCTGCGTCAGGCGATGCTCGACTATTACGTGCCGCGCCAGGGCCCGGAGTTCGAGACCTGGCTCGAAGACCTGGACGCGATCGTGGCCCGTATCGTTGCCAGCAAGATGTTTGTCTTTCACACAGACGGTTGACGGCCGCTTACGGCTGGTGATGCGGGCCGTCCAGTGGGATGACCCGGTGATCGATCAGCTCACCGCCGGCTATTCGTAGCTGGCCCAGCGTGTGGCAGGGTTGCGACCGGCGCTGCGTGGGCGAGCCGGGGTTGAACAGGAGCTGACCGGAAGGTCCCCGTTCGTTGACCGGAGTGTGGCTGTGACCGAATACGACGACATCGGCGTCGGGGAAACGGCGCCGCATCCGTTCGGCCCGACCGGATGATGCCCCGCTGTCATGGATCATCCCGATCCGTACCCCCTGTATGTCCACGATCCTGGTTATAGGCAGGGCGTCGACCAGGGTTACGTCGTTGTTGCCGAGAACGGCGTGCAGCGGGGCGTACCGGCTCAACTGTGCGAGCACGCCCGAGTCGAGCACGTCGCCGGCGTGGAGTATGGCATCGGCGCCGTCGAGGTACGGGGCCGCCGCTTCCGGGAGGGTGCGGACCCGGCCCCGGCCGGCAGGCACCTGGCTGTGCAGGTGGGTGTCAGCCAGCACCACCACTCTGACCGCAACCGACGAAACGCACCGGCGGGCCATGGCACCAGAGTAACTGTGGTGGCCGGGTGCTCATGTGGCGCAGGTCGGCTGGCCACCGTGCTCCACCGTCGGGACCCCGTTCTGGATATGACCGGTAAACCAGCAGTCGATCGGGTGAGCCTGGCCAGCCGGGTAACGGAGCGGCGGCGTCAGCCCGCCGACCGTGTCCCCTTTGAGGGATTGAAGTCCCGCTGCAGTCTCCGCCGCGCTGGGCGTGCCCGCGGATGTGAGCCCCCCGGCCTGTATCGCGTCTTGCAGAACCTTGCCGGAGACCCAAGCCATGAAAGCGTCCTGATTCATCTGCGTGGCGTTTTCCCTCAGCCCGGGGTAGTACGTGTCCATCGCGGTGTTGAAGGCCTTTACGGCCGGAGTGTCGGCGAAGAACGGAAGGTCGGGAAACTCGCCGGAAAGGTTCTTGCTGCTTGCGGGGGAGGAAACCAGGCTCATCTCGAACACCTCGCCGTCGATGACGTAGGTCGGCTCGTACCCCTGCCGGCCACAGTCGGCAGCCACCCGAGTGACGATCGGTGCTGACTCGGCGACGAAGAGCGAAGTGGCGTGGTCCTGCTGGGCGGCCACACATTGCGCCGTGTAGTTAGGGGAGGCCGCCGCAATTGCCGAGCTGTACACGTCAGGTACTCCCAGCTGTTTTCCGGCGGCTCGCACCGCCGGGGCCGACTCGGCGCAAATCGGGGCTTCGGCGCAGTAGAACTGGGCGATGGTGGTCGCTCCGGAGGCCTTGGCGGTTTCGATGACAGCCTTGACCTCGACGTCGGCCGTGCCCCCTTCGGGATAGAAGTCGGGGTTCGTGAAGAACGGGGTGTTCGAGCTGAGGACCCCGACCACGGGAACATTTGCTTTCTGCACGGTCGAGGCAAACGTCTGATCGATATTGGAAAGGTCGGCGATCGCGACCACATGCTGGGACACGAGATTCTCGGCATCGGTCAGCGCGACACCGGGGCTGCTGGTGTCGTCCTCGGCTTTGATCTGAACGGGATGACCGTCGAGGCCGCCGGACGCATTCACCTCGTTGGCCCAGGCCTTGTAGACGTCTTCGGCCACCACATTGACGCCTCCTTGGGAGGCGGCGCCTGAGCACGTGCAGATAATTCCGATCGTGACAGGCGTACCCGTCGGTGTGGCGCCGGCGGACGAAGGACTGGAGGGGCCCGACGAGGGAGCACTCGAGGAAGCGCTGGTAGCGCCCTTGCTGCTCGACGAGCAGGCCCCCAACACCAGGACGATCGCCATGGCACCTACGACCGGCCACAAGTTCCGCTTCCGATTCAGCCTCACTTTGGTTCCCCCCTATGGTGAACAAGCCTTCTATTCGTTAGCTTAGCTCAGGTTGGTGTCCCGCGGGACCATCGCATCCTTACCCCGCCCACCCCCGACAGCTAACCGCCTAATCTACGGGGACCAGGTGGAGTTGGCGTCCGGTCATAAAGGTCGCCGGCATCCACTAGTCGCCGCCAACTGAACCAGGAGAAAGATCGTGAGCGTCGTGGACCATGACCTCTTTATGGGCGAGCAGGGCGGCATCGGGTGCGACCGATGACCGAGGGCCCGCGCTTGCCGCCGGTGGCCGAGGACGACTGGGACGATGACGTACAGAGCGTGGTGCAGGAGAACAGCGGGCTGCTGCTCTACCGGCCGATGCCGAACTCGATCACAACTCTGTTGAATCATCCCCGCCTGACCCGCGCCTGGTTGCCGTACAACGCGGTGCTTCTCCAGGCGCCGGCTTTGCCGCCCCGGCTTCGCGAGCTGGCCATATTGCGGGCTATGTGGAAGACCGGCTCTCGATACATGTGGTACGACCACGTTCGCACCGCCCGCAAGGATGTCGGCTTCGATGACTCCGACGTCGCCGCTGTCGTTGAAGGGGCGGGGGCGTCGCACTGGACGCGCCTGGAGGCGGCGGTCGTGTCAGCGTCGGAGCAGCTGGTCGACCACTTCCGCATCGACGATGCCACATGGGCCCAGCTGGCCGAGGAGCTCGATCGTACCCAGCTGCTCGAGCTCCCATTCGTCGTCGGCAGCTATGTCAGCCTGGCGATGGCCTTCAATACCGCCGGCACCGAGGTTGACGACTTCCTGCTCGCGGTGCCCGTGCCGGGTGAGCCGCCGGAGCGCTGATCCCCTGGCTCCAGGCACTCGGCCACCGCCGTTCTGGCTACGATACTCACCTCTGACAGAACGGGAGAGCCATGGTTGAAATGTACGCCCTCATCGAGGAGTTGAAGGACCGGGCTCAGCGGGCATCGCAATCCTGGCGTCCGGGCGCCCGAGTGACTTCGGTCGAGCCGCTGACCGGCGGCTCTTCCAGCCTCACGTTTACGACTCGCTTCGAGGGCGTCCCCGAGGCCGACCAGGTCGTGGTGCTGAAGGTTGCTCCGCCCGGACTTCCACCGGTACGCAACCGCGACGTCCTGCACCAGGGAACTGTGATGCGCGCCCTGGCCGGGCGCGACGGCGTTGTGGTGCCGGAGGTCCTGTTCGAGGATGCCGGAGACCCGCCCGACATTTCCCCTTTTCTGGCCATGAACCTCGTACCGGGCGAGTGCGTGGAGCCCATACTGGTCGCCAGTCCCGACCCCGAGCGTTCCCACGAGGTCCGCGAGCGGGCCTTTTGCGCGGCCCGGGTCCTTGCCGCCATGCACCGCTTGAAGCCGGCCTCCATCGGTCTCGCCGACGAGCCGGTGGTCTCCGTAAGAGCCGAGGTCGATCGCTGGACCCGCGCCTACGAGACCTCGCCGGCCCATCTGCAGTTCAACTACCCCGAGGTCGCCGAAGCGCTGTATGCGTCGGTTCCGGTGGCGGCCGGCCCCGTCGTCAATCACGGCGACTACCGGCTCGGCAATACCCTTTGTGTCCGCGACCGTCTCACCGCGGTCATTGATTGGGAAATATGGTCGGTCGGCGATCCGCGGGTCGATCTCTCCTGGCTGACCTTTTTCTGCGACGACGCCGGGCATCCGAGCAAGGCGAGCGAGCAGCCCTCCGGCATGCCCACCGGTGACGAGGTCCTGGCGGCCTACGTCGCCGCGGGCGGCGAGGAGTACCCTGACCTGGCCTGGTTCGACGCCCTGACTTACTACAAAGAGGCGTCGCTCACGTCGCTGCTGATCAAGCGCGCCGAAAAGGGCACGGACCTCACCGTGGCCGCCAGGCTGGTCGAGTTCATCCCCAAACTGGCCGACCTGCTGAACATGGCCACGGCGAAGCTTGGTTGATCTCTATCCAGATCCGTGATAGCACCGCGGCATGCCTACTGCATTCGTGACCGGGGCCAGTCGTGGGATCGGCAAGGCGATCTCGGTCTATCTGGCCCAGGCCGGATACGACGTCGCCGTCAGCGCTCGGACCGTTCAAGAAGGCGAGCGACGGGAGCACTCGTCGACCCTCAGCCGGTCTGACACGACGCCCTTGCCGGGCTCGCTTTCCGCTACGGCGGAGCTCGTAAGGGCGCACGGGGTGCGTTCCCTGACCGTGCCGGCTGACCTGACGGATCGGCAGTCGGTCGTCGCGGCGGCGAAGACCGTGCTCTCCGAGTGGGGACCCCTCGACGTGCTCGTGAACAACGGCCGCTATATCGGCCCGGGGCACATGGATCGGTTCGTGGACACACCCCTGGAGGTACTCGACCGCCACCTCGAAGCCAACGTCATGGCTCCCCTGGCCCTCATAAAGGAGTTCCTGCCCGGGATGCTGGAGCGCGGGTCAGGAGTCATCATGAACGTGACGTCTGGCGCCGCGGTCCAAGACCCGCCTGCCGCCGCCGGCGACGGGGGATGGGGTATCGGCTACGGTTTCAGTAAGGGCGCCCTGCACCGGGTGGCGGGCATTCTGGCGCTCGAGCTGGGCGACCGGGGAATCCTGGCCTACAACCTGCATCCCGGGTTCATCTCGACCGAACGGATGTTCCAGGACATGGGTGCCTTCGGTTTCGACGCCTCTGGTGGCCCCCCGCCCGAAGTCCTAGGAGCCGTTGCCACCTGGATCCTGGCCAATCCGGAGGCGGCGGAGGCCTACGTTGGCCCGGACGGCCGCTACATCGAGGCCCAGGAAGTCTGCGTCGAGCTCGACCTGCTTCCCGGATGGCCCAGCCCGGACCGGCCACCTGCTTACAAGAGGTCCTGATCGAACCCAGCCGTGGCATTCGGGGCCACCGTGGGCCCGGCCATCCCGACCAGTGCCACCTCGGACAAAGCTCGACTCCGCCGAGCATGGTCGGGAAGGACGGGGCGCACAACCTCCCGGCCGATACGGAGAAACTCAGGCAGATGCCGGATACCTGGCCGATGTTTGAACCGCGTGATTTCGGTTGGGTAGTGCGCGCGGCCATCGAGGACAACGAGTTCTGGATTAGGCGACCAACCAATAACCGGCTCCGTTGGGGGCTGACGGCCATGCCTACGATGGGTTTGGTCAGGTGGACGTTGCCGGTGGAGCCGCAGAAGTGGACCGACCCGGAGGTGAATACGCCCCCGGTCCGGGGAAGGCGACGGTGGCCTGGCAGTCGAGACACGGTCTATCGAACACTTGTTCGTAACTCATGGAGAGGGACGGTACACCACCCGTGGATCGAAGTAAGTCACTTGCATCCACCGGAGTGCAGCGAGCGCTCTCTACCGTGGACGATCGATGGCCGTCAGTGGGGGAGAGATAGGCGCCATCTCGGCGGGCGCGGCTGTCCTCGGTGCCGTAGTCGGCGGGAGCGCGCAAATGCTTGTGGTGTGGCGCCAGCAGCCCCATGACAGGGCTGAGCGGCGCCGGGCGCAGAAGCGGGACGTCTACCGGGAGTACTTGCACCTCGTCTCACGGATTCCCGACCTGACCACCCAGTTACAGACAGTTGGACGTGCCGGTGGCCTTGCGCGTTGCGTAGCGAGTTCACCGAGGAGTATGACCGAGTGCGGGCCGACCTCGCCCTGTTCGGGACCCCGGAGATCCGCCGGAAGGCCGAGGCCGTTTGGGACGCCTGTCGAGGGGCGCCTGACGAGTACGACCGTTAGAGGACTGAATCGGTTACACCAGAGCTAATACTCGCTCTGTTCCAGAGACACGTAGATAAGTCCTTCGACGCTATCGGGGAGGCTGTGGCCCAGGACACCGACTCTGCCTGAGGCCGGTTGCCGGTCTCACACGATCTCTCCGGACTCGACACCACGGTGTTGCCTTCGGTCTCGGCCCCGAGTGCATTAGATACTTCAGGCCAGGTGAAATGGACCTGGTTGACAGGTACTAGCACCAATCCTGGCACCGCGACCGCTGTCGTAACCTGCGGATCGGCGTCTGCCAGCACCACCTTTGTGTTCATGAGGTAGGCGGGCACGTCTCCATCCATTGTCGTCAGGTGTCAAAGGCTTGTCGCCTGAGGCCGAAAAGTCGTAAGCGCCACCTGCCGACAATTGTGATTACAGCGTCGGTGATGTTCTGGCCGAACCAAAGAAGGTGGATACCAATGAAATTCACGAAACCATTACTCGCGACTAGCGCCCTGTTGGCGCTAGGGCTGGCCGCTGGCGCCTGCGGCACCACTGCCGTGAACTCCCAGAAAGTGCCCGTGCCGAAAACGTCGAATGCAGCTGCTACTGCGCCTGCACCGAAGCCGAAGGCAGTACCGAAGCCGACACTCGCCAGTCAATACGTGGCCACGATGGCAGCGTTTGAAGCCTCACCTGCCTGGCAGACCATCGTGGGCCAAGTGGCACCCGAGAACACCTACGCCAGTAACTTCGAGAGCACCCCGCCGGTCGTCCCCGATACCGCTCTCGCAGCGGTGACAGCCGAATGCCACAATGTCGCAGGCACCTTGAACACGCTTGCCAATAACGACGGCTCGCTTGACAACCTGGACGCTACAGAAGCAGTGCAGTCCGTCGCTATCGACCTGGGGATGTTCAGCAACGACGTGTCATACGGCATGGGTGTCCCTTCGGATATCAACGCCCTGCACAAGGACGACGTTCAGGCCCGCACGCTCCTGAGTCTGCCCTTGACCGGGGCCGGTGCCGTTCCTGCTGTCACCGACGCACAGCCGTAAAAGCCAATCCCGCAAACCAAACCGAAGGAAGGCAGTACAACGTTGAGTCAAAACCATGATCGGTGGCGTCGTGGCTCTCGGGCTGACAGGTTGGAGCCGTGAAGTGGTAACGGCGTGGAGAGAAGCCGGTCAGCGTGGCGGCTACTACGCAGAAGAGCGAAGACCGGTGTATAAGCCGTACCGGCCAGGGCGTGTTTGGCCTTTCATATTCAGCTTGTGCCAGTTGGCCTTCTTGGCCTGGCTGATCTATACGGCCACACTGCACGCACACCCACCAGCAGATTCGTCACAGGTGTACCGGGACGCTTACAGCGTCGGGTTCGACGGCGCTAAGTGGGTGGCATGCGGGATCATCCTGGCCCTATGGGTGGCCTTCGACATAATCGTCGGGGTCACAACGTACATTTTCCGGCGGGACTGATTCCTGTGTCCGTGAACAGGCATTTATCGTGACAAGTCAGCAACAGGATCCGCCCCGCCCCGGCTGGAGTCGTACTCGATCTGCTCTGCCAGCTTGGCGGTCATGTCCCTCAGCCAAGCAGAGCGGGCCGACGTCATGCCGATCGTCGGGGATTTTCCCCAACGTCATCGCTTGAAGGTGTAGTTGGACTTCATGAGGCGTATTTGGAGGTCAAGCTCCGATGATCGCTGGTTGAGTTTCTGGAATGTGGCCCTATCCTCGGCGGTCTTGCCGTCAGACCGGTCACCCCACCGTTACACCTGCTCATCGATCCGGGCCTGCACAGTGGCGGCTCGTTCGGCGGTTGGGTCCTCCTTGATGGTCGGGGCGGGGACCTGACGGTTGCCGCCGCCGATGGTGTACTCCCCTCTCCAGTTGGTGAACCCGACGTGGCCGGTATCCCGTCCCGGGACGTCTGAGATCATCCTCTCGCGGCGGAGCACGCTGGATGAAGATGACATCGGGGTCCCTGACCTTTTTGCCGGGGTCAGCGAGGAATGCTGCCATGGCTTCGCAGACAGTCTCGGGACTGCCGTCCGGGTCGGTGTCCAACAGCCCTCGGATGTCCTTGGCGAACTTCTCGAAATCGAGGGGGAGGAGGTCCCGGTACGCCGGGTCGGCACCACACGGGGAGCATGTGGGCGAAGTGGTCGGCCAGATCGCGCTCGTCCCAGGACTCCTCGGGTTTGGCGTCCAGCTGCTCCGGGCTGGATCGGGGCTTAGAGCCAGGCCCCTGCTCTCCAGATCGGCTTCGTGCCATCCGAAAGTGGCCCACGCCCCGTTGGCGCCGGCCATGTAGTAGCGGCCGACCCCGGTGCCGGCTGCTCTGAGCGCCGAGTGCCCCCGGCGCTGTCGATCAGGTTCATCGTGGTCGACCGCGCCCCGACGTGAGTGGCCTCGAAGTACATGCCGAGGTAGCACGCGGCGTGAGGTGCGAGCAGGAGCGTGTCACCCGTTGGATTGATGCAGCTGGACGATGTTAGAGGGGACGCCGGCCCGGGTAGGAAATCGAGTTACCCGTTCGCGTTGAAGCTGCGGTCCACGTTGATTGCGAGGGAGGAACTTCTGGTATTTGTGGCCTTGACGTTCTTCTGCAGATACAGGCCCACCAGGACCGGCCCGAAGTTCGGCGCACCGCACCGAGCCAGATGCCCGGCCTCTGTTAGCGGTAGATGACGACGACTTTGCCGCGGCACTTGCTTCCATGGAGGCGACCAGCCGCTACTCCCTTCGGGCCAAATCTTAACCCCCATCAATGACCTCCGATAGTCCTATCAGGTACATCAAGTGGCCGGGACGGGCCAAGATGGCGCCATGCCGCACAGAAAAATGAGCAAACATGAAGCGTCGCGGTTCCTCGTGGCCACATCCTCAAAGGCTTGGGCTTCCACGGGGTGATCCTGGGGGGCCAACAACACCGCCATTATCGCCATGATGGTCGTCGACATCTGGAAGACGACGCCTTTCGTCGCCATCATCATCCTGGCCGGACTGGTGATGCTGCCGCAGGACCTTTACGAGGCAGCCGAGGTGGACGGGGCCTCGTCGTGGACGACGTTCTGGCGGATCACCTTCCCGCTATTGCGCCCGACCATCGCGCTGGCCGTCCTGTTCCGGGTTCTGCAGGCCTTCGGATTGTTCGATCTTCCCCAGGTCCTCACTTCCGGCGGTCCGGGGCACGCCACCACCTCGCTCGCCATTCTCGGCTATCAGGCCATGTTCCAGAACCTCTCCTTCGGTCCTGGGGTTCGATGCCAAGCTCCGGGTGCAGATGGGGGCCGAGGTGAGCCGCATCCAGCACACGCTCAACGTGTCCACCATCTACGTCACCCACGACCAG
>CAWAPS010000027.1:0-78386 GCA_963783945.1 uncultured Actinomycetota bacterium | reverse complement strand
AGGGTAGGATGATGGCAAACACATGGCAGGGCCAGTTCCCCTGGCAAAACCTGCTGTTGGACGGATATCAGGGCACGTCACCGGTCAAAGCCTTCCCGGCCAACGGCTACGGCCTCTACGACGTGGCCGGGAACGTGTGGGAGTGGACGTGTGACTTCTACTCCCGGACCGCGCCTGACCAAGCCGAGCACGCGTGCTGCACACCGCGCAACCCCCGCGTCGAATCCCCCGATGACAGCTACGACGTAACTGCCCCGGGCGGGCACATAGCGAGACGGGTCATCAAAGGCGGCTCCCACCTCTGCGCCCCCAACTACTGCCTGCGCTACCGGCCGGCAGCCCGGCAAGCCCAAGCCGTCGACACCACCAGCAGCCACATCGGCTTCCGCTGCATCCTGCGCACGGGAGCCGATCAGCCGGGTCCGATGCGCCACTCCTGACGCCCTGTTGTTCTCGTTCACCCGCGGCTAGAGCGATGCCGGGAAAGCTCCCCGGAGCGGCGGCGCGCGGTAGAGCTGGGCCCGAGCCCCACGACTAGTTGCGGCGCTATCGGCGTTCAGTCGCGACCAATCCCCGGCGGCGCGGCTGGGCCTTTGCCAGCTGCGCCTCGGGGAGCATATGCACCATCCTGAAGGCGCGGTCGATCAGCTCCATGAGATCACTCGATTCGTCGCGGAGCCAGATCTCGTAGGCCGCGCTCGAAGCGCCGAGCGAGACCTGCGCGGCGAGCTGCGGACCGAGATCCTCGGGCGACAACCCCATGCGCCGCGCCGCGTAACGCGCTACTACCGCGAGCCAGTCGGCGTGCCGGATCGCGGCGTTGGCCCGCAACGCCGGTGTGTGCATGATGAGCTCCATGCGCTCGCGGTGCGCGATCGGGCCGTCGGTATGCATCCGGTTGAACCGCTGCACCGCCTCAGCGATCACCTCGAACATCGGGCCGTCTGCCGACGCCGACATCAACCACTGCTCGAGCTGGCGAAGGAGGGTCGCGTAGTCTCCGAACGGGATGTCATTTTTCGAGCCGAAGTAGCGGAAGAAGGTTCGACGAGAGATGCCGGCGGCCGCAGCGATATCTTCGACGGGCGTGTCCTCGAATCCGCGAGCGGCGAACACCTCGAGCGCGACCTTTTCGATGGCTTCTATGGACGTTTGCTGCCGTCCGCTTGCCACCGACGTGATTCGCGCCACGGCACACTTCTTAGCACCTGCGTAGCCCGAGACGATCCGGCAGGTGGGCCCCTTGCTTGAACCGCCGGGTGTTACCGTGAGGTGTCAATCGCCCGCTCGATCCGCTTCGGCCCTGCGGGCGGCGTGCGCGAAGGCGTCGAGCCCGGCGTCGTGGGCGGAGTCCTCGTCGACGATCTCGTCCCAGTGGGCGGCGAGGTCCTCCGCGGTGGCGATGCTCCTCCGCTCGGTCCAGCCGGCATTGAGCGTGATCCCGAAGCGCCCGTACCACCCACCCCACGAGCACAGGATCTGCCCGGTGATGGGACAGGTGGCGTGGGTGAGGAGGGTGATCATAGGGCTCACTCGTTCGGGCTTCATCAGTTCCACGACCTGCGGGTTGCGCACGACGTCGGCATTGGCGTCGGCGTGGAAAGTCGCTGATTCCAGCATGGCAAGGTGCATCCGGGTGCCGAGCGCACCCGGGGCGACGACGTTGGCCTTGATCCCGTGAGGCGCGCCCTCGAGCGCGATAGCCCGCGTGAGGCCGAGGAGTCCTGACTTGGCGGCGCCGTAGTTGGCCTGGGCGTAAGCGCCGAGCATTCCGGAGCTAGAGGTGGTCGTGACGATCCGGCCACCACCGCCGGCCTTCATTGCTTTGAACGCGGGGTGAAGCACGCGCATGACCCCCCGGAGGTTGACGTCGATCACGTCATCGAAGTCCTGAAGCGTCATCTCGTCGAACGGCTTGTCGCGCAGGATGGCAGCATTTGCCACCACGGCGTCGAGCCGCCCCCACTGTGTCATGGCCTGCTCGGTGAGGCTGGCGGCGCCCTCGGGGGTCGACACCGATGCTGTGTTGGCGACCGCCTCGCCGCCGTCCGCACGGATCTCGTCCACGACCGCTTCCGCCAAACCCGGGTCGCTCCCACCGCCGAACGGGTGACCGCCGAGGTCGTTCACCACCACCCGCGCCCCTCGGCGGGCAAGCTCCAGGGCATGACAGCGACCCAAGCCGCCGCCAGCGCCGGTCACCACGATCACGTCACCGTCGAAGCTGAGTTTGCTCATGACTCCCCTCGTAACATGCCTCTGGGTCCTGTCGCCGGTGACCGTAGCCCATCGCGGCAATGAGAGGCTCCAGTGAAGCGGGACCACGGTGCGGGCCCGGGCCACTCTTCGTGGCACTCAGTGTCACCATCCACTACTATCAGCTCCGTGACGGAGGTCGAGACGCTTGTAGGCCCGCCGCTCCAGGAGGCCCCGGGCATAGGCGCCCTTACCCTCGGCGGCATTCTGACCGAACAGTGCGCCAAGTTTCCGGACAATGAGGCGCTCGTGTTCGACGACCCCCTGCTCGGCGACATCACGGTGCGGTGGAGCTACCGGGACCTCGAGCAGCATGCCCGGCGCGTCGCCAAGGCGTTGCTGGCAGCGGGGATCGGGAAGGGCGCCCGCGTCGGCATCCTCATGGGGAACCGGCCCGAAGCGGTGGCATCGGTCTTCGGCGCCGCTCTCGCCGGAGCAATCGCCCTGCCCCTGTCCACGTTCTCACCAAAGCCGGAGCTGTCGTACCTGCTCGCACACGCGGACATAAGCGTTCTGCTTCTCCAGACGGCGATGGGCAGCCACCGCTTCGCCGCCGATGTCGCCGAACTCTGTCCGTCGGTGGCCGGCCCCCTTCCGGCCGCGGACCCCGCCTATCCGTATCTGCGCCGGGCGGCGGCGCTGGGCCCGTCACCGGAGCGCTACGGCATTCCGTCGTGGGACTCATTTCTCAGAGGCGGCGACGGGGTCGACGACGCGCTGCTCAACGCCGTAGCCGCCCAGGTTCACCCCTCTGACCTCGGGGTCATCATTTACAGCTCGGGGACCACAGACAAGCCGAAGGGCGTCCTGCACAACCACCAGGCGGTCGCTCTGCAGTACTGGGTGCAGGCCAGGTTGTTCGGCCGGAACGAATCGACACGCGTGTGGTGCGCCCTCCCGATCTTCTGGACCGCCGGGCTCAACGTCGCGATGGGTGCCACCCTCGCCTCCGGTGGCACGTGGGTGATGCAGGAGATGTTCGAGCCCAGCCACGCTTTGAGGCTCATGGAGCGCGAGCGGGTAACGGAACCCCACACCTTCGCCCACCAAGCTCGTGCCCTCGAGGAGCACCCAGCCTGGGCGTCGACCGACCTGTCCTCGTGCACCAGGGTGTTCGGCAAGTCCATATTCACGAGGCACCCGACCGTCAATGGCGAGACGACCTGGAACATGCCGATCGGCTACGGGCTGTCCGAGACATCGTCGTTCCTGACCGGCCTGCCCTTCACCACCCCACGCCACGTGCTCAGGAACGGGAGCTACGGGCGCCTCCTCCCCGGCAACGAGCTCCGGGTCATCGATCCCGAGACCGGCCGGGTCCTCGGTCCCGACGAGGAAGGCGAGCTCATCGTGCGCGGACCCACCCTGATGGAGCACTACGTCAAACGGACGCGCGCCGAGTGCTTCGACTCAGATGGCTTCTACCACACAGGTGACCTCGGGTACTACGACAATGCCGGATACGTGTACTTCGGCGGGCGGCGCACAGAGATGATCAAGACCGGCGGGGCCAACGTTTCGCCGGCGGAGATCGAGGTCCAGCTCCACGCCTTCGAACCCATCAAGCTGGCGCGGGCCGTCGGCGTCCCCGACGAGCGGCGTGACCAGATTGTCGTGCTGTGCGTTGAGTTGAAGGAAGGTGCCACCGCGTCCGAGGAGGCCATCAAATCGTTCCTGGGCGAGCGACTGGCGAGCTACAAGGTACCGAGGCGTGTCCTGTTCTTCGGCGAGGGCGAGATCCCGATGAACCGCAACGGGATGAAGGTGAAGAACGAACAGCTCCTGGCCGTGGTCCAGGAGCGACTGAGCCGGTGAGCGCCGGCGAGCTTGACGTGCTGCCGCCCGCCCACCCTTTCACTCCGGCGTCGTCGCCTCCACCGGGAGGACCCCGGTGACAGGGTCGGTCCGACGTGGCCTTCCCCCTTTCCTGGTGCCGGCGAGATCAGCCCATCCCCCTATTTCTCGTAGACATTTTGTGTTCTCGTAGGCAAATCGCACGCATTGCGTGCAATTTTGCACCGAGAAAACGAGATGTCTACGAGATTTTCCGATGTCGTTCGGATATCAGAGCACACCGCTCGCCCCTCAGCCCACCTGCTTGGCTCGGCGTTCGAAATCGTCACGAACCGCCTGCGGCCGGACCTGGTTGAGGGCCCAGACGACGCAGAATGGCATGCCGGCGGGATCGCGCATGATGACCCAGCGGCCCGGATGGTCGGCCCAGGAGGCATCGACCAGCGTCGCCCCGAGGGCGACGAGTCTCTTGACCTCGGCATCGAGATCGTCGGTGTGGATGTCGAAGTGGACCCCAGCCGAACCCGTGCCGACGTCCTGAACGACGACCCGGTTGGGTGGAGCGGCATCTTCGAGGATGTGGTAGTCGGGCAGGCGCGTCGCCATCGGAGTGGCGCCCAAGGCTGCCGACCAGAACTCGACGGTTTGGTCACGTACCTCCGAGGGAACATCGATCACGAAAGTGCTCAACAGGTTGCGATGCATTGCCATCCTCTCTGCCCGGCCCGCCATGTCGGCGGGCGTTTGTCGACGACGATCGCTGGTCCCACACCAGAACCGGCCCGGCGACGGCGTGACTGTAATTGCTCACGCGCCGGCGCCGCCGTCTACGGCGATGGCCTGGCCGGTGAGAAATCCGGGGGCGTCCTCGCACAGCCAGAGCGCGATCTCGGCGATTTCGCTCGCCTCGGCCAGCCGCCCGGTCGGGTTTGTAGCGATCAGGTTGGCGATGAGCTCGGGCGGCATCGAGTGCCGGAACATGGGGGTGTCCACCGTGCCGGGGCAGATGGCGTTCACCCGCACCCCGGAGCGGGCGTACTCGCGCGCCGCCACTCTGCTCAGACCTACGACCCCGTGCTTGGCCGCGGTGTACGCCGGCACGGTTGGCGCGGCGCGAAGGCCGGCCACCGAGGCACAGTTCACGATCGACCCGCCGCCGGCCTTGACGATTTCGGGCAGCTCGTAGCGCATGCAGGACCAGGTGCCGGTGAGATCGACCGCGATCACCCGGTTCCAGTTCTCCATCGTGCACTCGGCCGTGGGTTTGTTGTGCTCCCCGTCGATCCCGGCAGCGTTGAACGCGGCGTCGAGGCGTCCATAGCTCGCCACCGCCTCGCCCACTGCTCGCCGGACGGTGTCGTCCTCGGTCACGTCGCAGTGGAAAAACGTGCATTCCCCGAGCTGGCGCAGCTCCGCCTCTACGGTGCGGCCGGCCTGATCGTTCACATCCGCCAGGGCGGTGGCATAGCCGCGACGGACGAAGGCCTCGGCCGCGGCCAGCCCGATGCCCGAACCGGCACCGGTGACGAAGACGACCTTGCGTTGCTGAGTTTGGTCCATGTGCTCCTCGACCGGGCTCAGGCCGCGGCGCGGGCCGGCCGCGGAGGAAGGCGATCGATCACCAAGGCACCGTCCCGGATCACGGCCTTCAGCGCCTCGTTCGGGTGGGCGAGCAGGGTCAGATCGGCGAGCGGGTCGCCGTCCACGACGATGAGGTCGGCCAGGGCCCCCGCCTCGACCACACCGACCCTCGCGGGTGGATCCAGCAGCAGCTGCCCGGCGTTGCTGGTGCCCCAGCTCAGGACATCGGCCGGCGACAGGCCGTCGATCTCGCCGTAGTAGGCGAACTCCCGGCCGTAGTTGCCGACCTGGTGGTCGAGGGGATCGTCCTTGATCATGTGGCGGAACACGCCGCTGTAGTCGTCCCCTACCAGGATACGCACCCCCGCCTGCTGCGCCACGGGCAGCATCGTGCGGACCCGATCGTACAGGGCCCGAGTCACGCCGAACTGTTCGGCGTAACCGATCTCCAGCAGGCTCCAGAGATAGACGACGCTGGGCACCCAGAAGGTCCCCGCCTGCACCATCCTCTCGATGCAATCCTCGTCGATCTCGTCGCCATGGTCGAGGATGTCGACCCCGAGCTCTATGCACTCGAGCATCATCTGCTTGTCGGCGACGTGGGCCCGGACCTTGGCGCCGCGCTCGTGGGCAGCAGTCACGATCGAGGCAATCTCGTCGCGCGACATGTTGCGCGCTGTCCGGCTGGGAATCCCGTGGCCGGCGCCGGCGAATATCTTGATCGTCTCGACGCCCCGGCTGATTTCCTCCCGGACCAGCCTTCGCATGGCGTCGGGTCCATCGCCGCACAGGTCGGTACCCGGCGTCTCGTAGCGCTTCCACCACCGGGAACTGTTGTTCATATCACCCGTGGTGCCGATGTGATGCCCACAGGCCCTTATGCGGGGACCCGGCACGATGTCCTGGGCAATCGCCATTTTGAGTTGGACGTCGATGTCGTGCGCGCACGAGGCACCGACGTAGCCGGTGAAGCCGCTCTCCAGCAAGACCCGGCACGTCCGGACGCCAATAGCCATCATCACGCCGGGTGGGAGCTCTTTACCGGGCTTCTCGCCGGAAAGGATGTCGAACTTGTAGAAGTCCGGGTGCAGGTGGCAGGTAATCAGGCCGGGCATGAGCGTCATGCCGCCCACGTCGATGACCTCCCCCGACGCCTCCGCGGCACGGTCGTCGATCGAGGCGATCCGGTTGCCTTCGAGGACTACGTCACGCCTGCCCGCGAGCATCTCATGGCCGTCGAATATCCGGGCGTTCGTCAAAACGAGCATCACAACCTCCTCCATCTACTCCGAGGTTCGGCCCCGCTACTCCGAGGTTCGGCCCCGCTACTCCGAGGTTCGGCCCCGCTACTCCGAGGTTCGGCCCCGCTACTCCGAGGTTCGGCCCCGCTACTCCGAGGTTCGGCCCCGGTGGCTCAAGCGCCAGTCGGGTGGGAAACGTTCGTCGTTGTCACGGACAAAGTTGGTCAGACCCCGATCGAGCGCCTCGCGGTCGAGCTCGTGCGACACGGCGTCGGGCTTCAGCAACAGGCCGGTCGACTCGAGCAGGCCGGAGAGAATGCTGCCCATGTACTCGCCTTGATGTTGCTTGTAGATCTCGAAGAAGGTCTTCTGCACGAAGACCGTGTCGGTCGGCCGGGAGCGAGCACAGGCCAGAGCGTACTTCTGCGTCAACGCCTCCAACTCGTCGAAGGGCACGACGGCGTTCACGAAGTCGCAGTCGTACATCTCCTTCGCGGTAAACGGCCGTCCCGTGAAGACCATCTCCATGAACTTGCGGACGCCCATCATGGCGCACCACTGCCACTGCCGTGCCGCGAAGCCGGCGTACCGGAAGGCGGCGTGGCCGAACAGCGCGTCCTCTGAGGAGATAACAAGGTCGGCGTCGGCGGCCTGATAGAAGTGCCAGCCGTAGCAGTAGCCCCGCACTTCGAGGATGCTGATCTTCTTGAAGTCCTGCAGACTGCGCATGCCGGCACTGGGGTCGGTGTAGAACTGCACGTTCGAGGCCCGGTACCGATACGACTTCCTCGGGGGATATTCGACGTCAGCGTCTTCGGGGATGCGCAGGGCGTGCTTCATGGACAGTTCGCCGCGTCCGCCCATGATGTCGAGGAGCTCGGGCAGATCGGCACCGCTTCCCAGATTGGGGCCATTCGCCCGGATAACCAGGACTTTTACGTCGTCGTCGATGTTCGCTTCCCGCACGAGGTCGGCGTAGCGGTGCTGCGCGTCGACCGTTATGGCGTTCAACTCCTCAGCGCGGTCGAATGTGATCGTGGCGATCTTGGTTTCCGGGTCCTTCTCGTAAAGGACGATCTCCTCCGCCGAGGGGCGGTTTTGCTTCCCTGGCATGCGCACTCTCCTCTTGGTGCCAATGGGCGACACCCGCGATCCTTTCTAGCTCGCGGGCGATGTTTGTTGATCGAGTGCCGGTTCCGCGGACAGACGGGAGGCGATCAGCCCGACCAGATCAGTGAGCTTCACCTTCCCGGTCGCCGTCCGCGGGACGTCGTCGTGGGATATGAACACGATGCGGCGGGGAACCTTGAAACTCGAGAGCTGCTCCCGCAGCGCCGTCTTCAGGACGTCTTCGCTGGGACGGATGCCGCGGACCGGGACCACGGCCGCCGCGACCATCTCGCCGAGGTCCGGGTCGGGCAGCCCGGCAACCAGTGACAGCTCGACGTCCGGCAGACCGTTGAGCGCGGCCTCGACCTCCAGCCGCGACACGTTGGCCGCTTTGGTCTTGATCATGTCACCCGTACGACCGATGAAGAAGGCGTAGCCGTCGGCATCGATCCGCACGAGATCGTGCGTCGGGTAGAAGCCGTCAGGCGTGAACACGGCCCGCTTGTCGACCTTGTAGAAGCCGGTCATGAGAGCGCCCCCGCGCAGCTGGAGCTCGCCCACCTGGCCGGGCGGCACCTCCTCGCCCGTCTCGGGGTCCACGACCCGGCGTTCGATGCCGTTCACCGCCCGGCCGGACGAACCCACCTTGTCGGGGGGCATGCGGCGGTTGATGAGTTCGGCGCTGTGGGCCGAGAAGCTCTCGGACATCCCGAGCAGGTTGGCCCGCAGGCCGCGGGGGATGAGCTCGCCGTGTTCGTCGCGGGGCGGTCCTCCCATCCCTCTGATCCTGTCGACGTCGATGCCGCGGGCGGCGGCGGCGGCTCGCAGCTGCGCCAGCATGTGCCAGGTGACCACGTAGGTGACTTGGTACCGCTCCATCGTCTGTAGCACGTCGTCGATGTCCGGCGAGGGCGGGTACACCAAGGTCCCACCTGTGCTCAGCACCTGGAGGGCCCCGGCAATGCCGCCCATCCAGAACGCCGGCAGCAGCGACATGGTGCGATCGTCGCTCGTCATCAGGAAGTACGGCGCGAGAGCCCGCGGTTGCTCGGCGGCGGACCGCTGGCCGTGCACGACGGCCTTCGGGTAAGCGGTGCTGCCCGAGGTGTAGACGACGAACGCGTCGTCGCCCGGTGACACCTCTCGTTCGACTGCGGCCAGCAGTGCGTGGTCCGGGGCGTCCGGGGCGTCAGCGCGGGAAAGGAGCTCCTCGATCGGCCGGGCCCACGATAGGCCAACGGTCTCGTCGAGCCAGATTGAACGCAGATATGGAGCACTCAGCAGGCGGAGCTCGCCGGCCCTGCCTTGGGCCAGCCCCGGCAGGGCCGCCGTGAGGTTTTTGACAAAGTCGCGATGCAGGAACCGGCGCACCCCGATGAGCAGCTGGGCATCGCTGGTTCTAAGTATGTGGGCCAGCTCCGGGGGTGTCGCAAGCGTGCTGATCGGGGTGACCAGGGCGCCGATCCGCAAAGCGGCGTAGAAGGTCGTCAGCCACAAAATGCCATCGGGGGCCAAGACGGCAATTCGGGTTCCCTTCCCAGCGCCGCTCGCCAGCAATGCCCGGGCCATGCGGGCCGAGCGCTCATCAACCTCGCGGTAGGTCAGCGCGTCGTCGGCGACGATGACTGCTGGGTGATCAGCCCGGGCGACCACGGTCAGGGCTAACAACTCGGGAAAAGTCGACGGCGGGTGACTGTCGCTCACCTGCTTGCTCCCGACCCGTCGCTGCAGCTCAGGAGAGGCCGACGATCGGGTTGGTGCCGTCCCAGGTCTCGGCGGCTTCGCGCATGTGCGAGAACCAGGCCTCGCGCGTCGCGCTCGGCTCCAACAGTTCGATCATGAAGCCGAGAGTACGGGAAGTGTCGACCCAGGAGGTGCGGCTCGTCCCGGTCACCCCTTCCCAGGCCAGCTCCGCCCCCGCCTCGATGTAGGTGTCACGCTCGGCCTCGTAGTTCTTGCAGATCATGGCCATGTGGTGGAAGCCGAACTCGCCGGGACCGAACAGATCCCGGAAGACGCCGGGGTCGTCGTTGTCCTGGCAGATCAGCTCGATCTGCATGTCACCGGAGTGCGCCATAGCAGCCGTGACCCTCGGGAACTCCGCCGGCCGGCCCCGGTAGCGGCCATCGGTGAACGTGACGCCCTCGAACCAGAAGAACGGGCCAACCCCGGCCGATCCCACCCAGCCATCTATCGCCTGGCGGAGATCCGGCACCACCCAGCACACTTGCATGAAGCTTCGGTTCGGGAACGGCAGGGCGATCATCGTGGGTCCTCCCGCTCTCGTCAGCTGATCACCGGGAAGCGCTCGTCGCCGAACGGCTCCCACGGCTTCATGGCGGACGAATCGAAGTTCGGGCACGGCGAGCCGTTCCAGCAAACATCCGCCGGCTGAGTGATGATGATGTAGGCCCACCGAGGCCGGTCCATCAGGTTTGGGCCGGCGCCGTGAACGGTGAGATGGGTGTGAACCGAGATATCCCCCAGCTCGTACATGATCTGCTCGGATATCTCGAGCTCGCGTAGCTCCGGAAACGCCTCCAGGGCGTCTCCCCCGCCATAGGTCGTGTAGTCGCCGAGTATTCCGGCGCGGTGCGAGCCGTTGACGAACGACATCGTCCCCGCATCCGGGCCGTAGGCCTCCAGCGGAAACCAGAAGGTCATGCCCCCGGAACGGTCCACGGCGAAGGTGATGAAGTCCTGATGGAAGGCGGTCGGACCGTTGCCGCCGTGGCGGGACTTCCTCGATGAGGGCAGCTTTGGTAAGAAGAGGTCCTGGTAGTAGCGGACGTCGACCATACTGCCGTCGGCCCGGCGGCGGCGCTGAAGCAGCTTGGCGCTCTCGCCAACGTCGTGGATCAGTGGCCGCAGCACCTGGTTGGAGAGGCCCGAGCCGCGTTGGGCGTTGAAGTAGTCCAGCCCGGGCTTTCCATCTGCGACGGCCGCCTCCAGGAACGGGGATATCGGGTTGCTGTCGCCGTCGTCTCCCATGATCTCGCGGGCGACGTCGAGCATGGCCCGGACGACATCGGGATCCACGAAGCTTCTCAGCTTGACCCAGCCGAGCTCGTGGAGATGGTCGACCTCCTCGGACGTCACTGGCCGGAACGGCTTCGACCGGAGCCCCGCGGCTTCCTTGATGGCGTTCATCTCCTCGGAATGCTCACTGCTCACTCTGTACTCATCACACGAATATCCCCGGCCCGGTGCGGAACGCGTAGAGACCGACAGCTTCGTCCGCTGGCGGGGTGCATGGCGTCGCCAGGGCCGACACGGTAGGCCCGATCTCGGCCGCGATCTTCTCCAACTTGGTGCGATCGAGCCCGTAGACCTCGATCGCCGTGTCGCCGAGATACTGCCGCGTGTACTTCGGATCGATGTCGCAGAACGTGAACTGCATGGCCTGACGGGTGTGCGGCCACGTGCCCTCGGCGTGCGGGTAGTCGTCGCCCCACATGATGTTAGAGACGAGGTCGTGCTCGATCCCGAGCTTCGCCTCCCAATTCGCCAGAAAACTCGCCCCCACGAAGCAGTTCTCCCGGAAATACTGGGACGGCGGTTTCGGCAAGGCCGCTCTGACCGAGGACCCGGCCGGCCCGTGGTAAAGCCCGTCCATGTCGGCCATCACGCCGACTGCCCAGTCCATCCACTGCTCGGTAAACACCAGCTTCAGACCGGGGTGCCGATCGAAGACCCCCCCAAGGATCATCACCCAGGCCCCACGACGGGTGCGCCACGGCGTTTCCATCATGTACATCGCCTGCGAGCCCTGGCCCTGGTAGGGGAAGTGCTCGCCACCGCCGCCATGGGTGTTGAGCGACAGCCCGGTTTCGTCGCACGCAGACCAGAGCGGCTCCCACACCGGCTCATTCAGCATCGGGAAGTCCCCCCGCGGCGCGGGCAGGTTGATACCCTTCAGGCCGTTCTCGGCTGCCCAGTAAACCTCCCGGACGCAAGCCTCGGGATCCGAGATCGGGATATGGGCGACGCCGGCGTGACGTTCGGGTGCCTCGGACACGAAATCGGCCAGCCATCGGTTATAGATGCGAACGCCGGCGGGTTCGAGGTGGTTGTACCGGGAGTTACCCCAGGCGATAAGACCCGTGGTCGAAAACGGGATCGACTGACCGTTCAGGCCGCCGTGGTAGATCACGGCAGCAGCGACGCCAGCCCTATCCATGTCGGCGACTCGAGCGGAGTGGTCCTGCAGTCCCGGAAGCAGGCTGTGCTCGTAGCTCCGCTGAAGGAAGCGGAGGTCAACCTGATCGGCGTTGGGGATACCGGCCACCTTGGCGAATCGCTCGGCCTGCGACTTCCCGAGAGACCAGGTCTCCTCGGCACCCTCCTTGGATGCCTCGGTCGACCGCCACGCGAGCAGCCCGTGGCTCTCCATTTCCGCCACGAACCGGTCGAAGTCGTCGAGGTGTCTGGACTCGCAGTACTGGCGCAGCTGCCCCTTGACCGACGGACCGACATGACTATCGGTCGAGACGACTACGTACCGCTCGTCCGCAGAGGCCTCACCGCCGAAGCCGTCGGGCCGTGGCTGCGACATGGCATCCCTCTTTCTGTCAGACGACATGATAACCCGGTCATGGCACTGCGTGCCACCGCTCTACCTTACCGGCCTAGCCTGAAGCCAACGTCAGTTCGAGATGCAGGGCACTGAGCCCGCGCAGGATCCACGACGGGGTGTAGTCGAAGCGGCGGTCGGCGGGCGGGCCGTGCTCCACTTCGG
Source organism: uncultured Actinomycetota bacterium (assembly GCA_963783945.1). GTDB lineage: Bacteria > Actinomycetota > Acidimicrobiia > Acidimicrobiales > Palsa-688 > CAWAPS01. The sequence continues at coordinate 65,666 of CAWAPS010000027.1, read as the reverse complement.
CGATGCGGAGCTCCTGAAACCGGCTGAGCAGCCGCTCGAGGGTAACTTTGGCGTCCGCTCGCACCAACGGGCCCCCGGGGCAGGAGTGGATCCCGCGCCCGAAGGCCACATGCTCTCGGGCGTTCGGGCGGTCGATGTGGAACTGCGCCGGGCACTCGAACCGATCCGGGTCACGGTTGGCCGCTTGCACGAGCAGCATGAGGGTACTCCCGGCCGGGATGTGCACGCCGGCGAGGATCATCGACTTCCGCGCCAATCGAAAGTTCACCTTCACCGGGCTTCGAACCCGCAGTCCCTCCTCCACGAGGTTCGGGATGCGAACGCGTTCGCGGCGCAGGAGCTGCTGTAGGTCGAGGTCTTCGGCGAGCAGCTGCACCACATTGCCGAGGAATCTCGCTGACGTCCCCTGGCCGCCGGCGAACAGAAAGGTCGCCGCCCGCACGACGTCCATCACGTCAGGCACCGATCCGTCCGGAAATGTTGTCAGCGACATCTGGGTCAGCACGTCGTCGCGAGGCTGGCGCCGGCGATCCTCGATGTAGGCGGTGAACCAGTCGGTCAGGAACGAGAACGGATCCTGGGGGAAGGGCTCACCCAGCTTCCCTGGTTGGCCGGCGGCCACGAACTCGGCTCGCAGTGCGGCGTGGTCCGACTCTGGGATCCCGAGCAGGTCGGCGATCACCAGCAGGGCGAACGGCTGGGCGTACTCGCCGATGAACTCACAGGTCCCCCGCGCCGCGAACTCGTCGATCACCTGGTCGGCGAGCCGCCACATGAACGCTTCGTTTTCCTGGAGTCGCTTCGGTGTAAGCATGCGCATCATCAACCCGCGGTGCGACGTGTGGTCAGGCGGGTCCATCGTCCCGACTATGTCGTGGGCCGGGAACGCCTTCCGGTGCCGCCGGATCAAGTCATTGGCATCGTCACCTTCGGGCGGTTCGGGCAGCTGCATCAACGGGCCGCAGAAGGAGTTCAAGGACGAGAACGTCTCTGGGTCCCGGTACACCGCCGAGATCTCGTCGTAGCCGGTGATGACGAACGCCCCGTGCACTGGCTCCTGCCACACTGGCCCGTTTCGCCGCACCTCCTCGTAGTAGGGGTACGGGTCGACGATCAGCGACGGATCGGTGAAGAAGTCGACGACGGGGCCGTCGGTCATGAAACTCATGAGTTCCCTCCCTGCGCGGGCTTTCTCACCCCAGTCTTCGCTGCCCGAGAGCATAGCTCCGTCGTGGCACCGCGTGCCATGGCCGAATCCGCCATGCACTCAGCAGCTACCGGAACCGCGGACCCTGCCTACCCCCGACCTATCTTTTGATCTATGCTCTGATCTATGTAAGCTGAGGTCGGCTCCAGGTGGGCCGGTGAAGGTCATCAGCGACAGTCAGGGGGGATTGGGCATGATCTATCGCAAGTCTTTGCTGTTCGTGGTGGCGGCCGGACTGCTCGTGGTGGCGGGGGCTTGCAGCTCATCGTCCAAGCCGAGCAGTACCGGCAGTACCACGCCCCAGTCGAGCACCGCTCCTTCGGGCACGGCTGCCTCGGGTACGGCTCCCACGGGCTCGGCTCCTTCGGCCGCGGGGAGTAGCACGACATATACCCTCGGCGTGCTGGCCGACATCACCGGGCCCGGCGCCCCAAGTTCCAAGACCTTGCCTATCGGCGTCAAAGCGGGAGTAGGTCTGGCCGCCCAGGAGGGCTACCACATCAAGTACGTGGTGGCCGATTCCGCCACCAGTACGGCAGGTGCCCTGGCCGCGGCGCAGAAGCTCGTCGATCAGAATCACGTCTTCGCCGTGGTGGCCAACTCATCGATGACCTTCGCGGCCGCTCCGTTCCTGGCCGCCCACGGGATCCCGGTGGTCGGGGCGGACGTGGACGCCGGGGAATGGCTCACTGACCGCAACATGTTCTCCATCACCGGCACCGAGGACTTCACCAAGGTGTTCAGCCAGTACGGCACGATATTGAAGACCCTGGGCGTCACCAACATGGCCGCGATCGGCTACGGCATATCCCCGAGCTCATCGGACGTGGCCAAGGGCAGCGCCATCTCGGCCCAGGACGCGGGCATCAAGGTCGGATACCTCAATGCCAACTTCCCCTTCGGTGGCACCAACGTCGGACCGGTCACCCTGGCCATAAAGAGCGCGGGATCGAATGGACTGATATCCCCCATCATCCAGAACACCGAGTTCGCGCTCGTACAGGCGCTCCGCCAGGAGGGGGTCAACCTCAAAGCCGTCCTCAACTCCACGGGCTACGGCGCCGACCTGACCGCTGGAGGGCCGGGAGCCGAACAGATAGCCCAGGGTCAGTACTTCCTCACCGGCTACGAGCCGATCGAACTGAACACCGCCGCCACCCAGAAGCTGGCCAGCATCATGAAGACCTACGCCGGGTTCACCGGCGATCCCACCTTCGGCGAGTACCAGGGTTACCTGGCAGTGGCTGCGTTCGTCCAGGGGCTCAAGGCCGCCGGCGCCCACCCCACCCAGGCCTCGTTTATCAACGCCATGCTTGGTATCGACAACTTCAACGGCGAAGGACTGTACGGCACCCACAACCTGAGTTTTGCCCTGTCCGCACGCGGGCTTTACTCAGGAGTGGACAACTGCGCCTGGATCACCAAGTACTCCGGCACCACCTTTGACCTCGTGCCCGGAATGGAGCCGATCTGCGGAAAGACCGTCCCCGGCCAGAAGGTGTCATAGCCCCAGCGACTGACGGTCCACCGACGCAGGGGCCAGAAGGCCGGCAACCAACCGGGACGGCGAGCTCCTAGCGAGCCATGTAACCGCCGTCGATATAGAGTTCCGAGCCGGTCACAAAGGATGAGTCGTCACTGGCCAGGTAGGCCACAGCGGCCGCGACTTCCTCGGGCTGCCCCAGCCGCCCCATAGGTGTCATATCAATCATCGTTTCGAAGATCTCGGGTGAGCCGGTTCGTTCCCGGATGGCTTCCGGTCTGAGAAGCGGGGTCTCAATAAAGCCGGGGTGGATCGAGTTGACTCGTACCCCCTGTTGGGCCCAGTGCAGTGCCGCAGACTTGGTCAGAATGCGCACGGCACCTTTGGCCGCATGATAGGCGGGTGCCGTCCCGAACCCGCCACTGGCACCGAAGACGGAACTGATGTTGATGATCGAAGCGTGGGACGACAACAGCAACGCGGGCGCCGCCCACTTCATGCCCAGGAAGACTCCGGTCTGCAGGATGGCGATGCTGCGATCCCAGTTCGCCAGGCTGGTCGACTCGATGGGCTCGGGCTCACCATGGACCCCCGCATTGTTGACAAGGACGTCGAGACCGCCGAACGCCGCGACCGTGCCGTTCACCGTCTCTTGCCAGTCGGACTCCGAGACGACATCGAGATGCCGGTAACTGGCGCGCCCTCCTCCCCTCGTCAGGTCAGCGGCGACCGCCTCCCCCCCCTCGTCGCTGACATCGGTGACCATCACCGCGGCCCCTTCCGCCGCCAATCGCTCAGCCGTTGCTTTCCCAATTCCTCTCGCCGCGCCGGTGATCAGCGCGGCCCGGCCGGCCAGGCGCTCCACGCCCCTAGGACGCCGACGTGGCGACTTCGACGTCCATGAGCCTGGCGAGGTTGCCGCCCATGATCTTGCGCACGACCTCATCCGCCAGTCCGGAGAGCTCATCCACATAGCTCGCCGGCTGCCCCAAGCCCTCCGGATGGGGAAAATCCGATCCGAACAGAACGCGGTCGACGCCGATCAATCCGGCCAGCTCACCGAGATCGTCTTCCCAGAACGGGCTGATGTGCACGTTGCGCTTCATCACGACAACGGGGTCCTCTTCGAAATCCTGCGGAATCTTCTTATACACGTCGCCCATTCGCTTCAGCAGCGGCTCGACCCAGCTCGAACCGTTCTCCACCACCGCTACCTTCAAGGATGGAAAGCGTGAAAGCGTCCCGTGGCACACCAGCGACGAGACCGCGTCCTCAATCGGCCGCCAGCTGGAGAGCAACCTGAACGCCTGCGGCTGAAACGGCAAATGCTCCCGGTCGCTTCCCATCCATTCGTTGGCGTAGCGGGTGTAGCCGCTGTCGGAGGAATGGAGTGCCACGAGGATATCGTGCTCAACCACCTTCTCCCAGAACGGATCAAACTCCGGCAGGGCGAATGACCGCGGTCCCCGGTACCCGGGCACGGGAGCCGGGCGGATCAATACCGCCCTCGCCCCTCGGGCCGCTACCCACTCCAGCTCTTCGATGGCCCGCTCCACAATCGGCAATGTAATGACGGGGGTGGCGAATATCCGATCCCGGAAATTGAACTGCCAGATCTCGTACATCCACTCGTTGAGTGCGTGGATGACGGCATGAGTCAGCTCCGGGTCTTCCTTCATTCGCTCTTCCAACACGCTCGCCAAGGTTGGGAACATCAGCGAGCGATCCACGCCCTGCTCGTCCATCAGTTCCAGCCGCGGCGCCGGCTCACGAAAGGCGGGGATGGAGCGCATGGGCTCCCCGAAGATCTCTCTTCGGCTCTTGCCCTCTGGATTCCCTCTCCGGAAGTACTCCTCCTGCGCGCCCGGCCGGGCCACGATCTCGAACGTGGGATTCGGGATGTACTCCGAAATCCGCCCCCGCACCGCAATCTTCCTGCGTCCCCTTACATCCACGTAGTCGATCGCACCCCGGTACTGGTCCGGGAGGAACTTCGTAAACGCGTCCTCAGTCTCATACATGTGGTTGTCAGCATCAAACACGGAGAAACCAAGCACCTTCGACACGGAGCTACCTCCTCTTCGGTCCGGAAGCCGACCTCGCCCCCCATTGTAGTACCTGGGTGGTAGGCACAATCAAGCAAGCGCTTGACTGAACGTTGAGCCCGGCAGTAACATGCCGCGGCCGGTCACGCCACGGACGATGGAGATGCGCATGAAGCTCTGGACTAATTCGGGCGACTCCCATGTGCTCGAGCCGAAGGATCTCTGGACCACGCGCCTCCCCGCCGACCTGGCCGGACGAATGCCCCGAAGCGAATTGATCGACGAGCGCACGGAGCAGATTCACGTCGACGGCCGTACGTTTCAGCGGACCAGACCGGCCAACGCCGTCCTCGATGAAGAGTTCGTTCGAAGTATCGGGCGCGCCGGCGTCGGGATGACAGCCGGGGACCTCAATCGCCCACCCGGTGCCTTCGACGTCCGTATCCGCCTCCAGGATCTCGACGGTGAAGGAGTCTGGGGAGAGCTTGTATATCCATCGATCGGCCTATGGGCCGGGCTTATCCAGGACCCCGTGCTTTACAGGGAAGGCGTCAGGGTATTCAACGACTGGCTGAAGGAAGAGTTCCTGGATGTAACCGGGCGCGTCGTACCCGCGGCCGAGATCTCCATCCTCTCGGTTGAGGACGCGGTGACCGAAACCGTCCGGGCCGCGGGGATGGGGTTTCTCGCGATCAGCCTCCCCAGTGCCCTGGAGCGGGACCGGCCTAACTGGAATCACGACAGCTGGGAGCCATTGTGGTCAGCAGCCGAAGAGGCGGGGATGGTGCTGGCCGTGCACGTGGGGTCCGATGCCAAGTCTCCCGACCATCCGGACAACCGACCCTTCAGGGGGCCCGGTGGCGCGCTGATGAACTACGTGGAGTCGAGCTACAGCGGGCAACGGATGGCGACCACGCTGGTGGCCTCGGGTGTCCTGGACCGTCATCCGAAACTCCGGCTGCTGATCTCTGAGGGTGGAGCCACCTGGGTTCCCTTCATTGCCGACCGGATCGAAGAGGGTTACCGTCAGCATCGGCTGTGGGTTCGGCCCGTCCTGTCGCGCTCACCTCGTGAAATCGTGTACGAGCAGGTATATGCCTCGTTTCAGCACGATAGGACGGCAGTACGGGCGTGCACGGCGGTCGGGTACCGAAACGTCATGTTCGGGAGCGACTATCCGCATATCGAGGGCACGTTCGGCCATACCCAAAAGACGCTGCATGAGCTCTTCGACGACGTCGACGAGGGCACCACCTATCGCATAACCCGAGGGGCCTTTCTTGATCTGTTCCCCTCGGTGGGTGAGCCAGCCTGCGAGAAAGGCGAGCCCTTCTAACCAGCTGACCGCAAGAGCAAATGGAGCGGACGTGAAGACTCGTTTCCTGGGATCGCTGGAGGTCCCGGTAGTCGGCCTCGGCACCAACAACTTCGGTACCGACTTCTTCGGCAGCCAGTGCGATCTCGACGATGCGACGAGGATCATCTCCGCTGCTCTCGATGCCGGCGTCACCTTGATCGATACCGCCGAGGAATACAGCGTCACGTCGACCAACGGTACGGGCCAATCCGAGCAGTTCGTAGGAGCGGCCCTCAAGAGACTCGGGACCCGCAGGGATCAGTTGATCATCGCGACCAAGTTCTTGAACGTGGACATCCGGTCGCCGGACGAACGTGGTCCGAAGAGAATAGTCCGAGCTCTCGAGGGCAGCCTGAAAAGGCTCGGCGTCGATCACATAGACCTGTACCAGCAGCACCGGCCGGACCCGGACACCCCTATAGAAGACATTCTTGCCGCCCTGGACCGACTGGTTCGTGACGGGAAGGTACGCGAGATCGGGTGCTCCCGCTTCTCGGGTGAGCAGATCGACGAGGCCCGAGCGGCCAGCGACCAACACGCTCTCGCACCATTTGTCAGCTCGCAGAGCCGGTACAACCTGCTCGAGCAGCCCGGGGAAGAGGGGGTGCTGGAGGCATGCGAGCGCCACTCCATGATGCTCCTCCCCTACTACCCACTCGCCAGCGGGCTCCTGACGGGCAAGTACAGTCACGGGTCCTTTGCCTCGACCGGATCCCGGCTTACCGTCGATACACCTATCAGCAACCGGATGAAGACTTCCCTGCTAACAGAAGATCGGTTCAAGACCGTCGCCAACCTCGAGTTGTTCGCGGGAGAGCGAGGCCACACCCTCCTGGAGCTCGCCATCTCGTGGCTGACGTCTCAACCCTTCGTGGCGTCGGTCATCGCCGGAGCCACCCGGCCGGAGCAGGTGCTCGCGAATGCGGCGAGCGCATCCTGGGAGCTCTCGGAGGATGAGGTGAGAGAGGTCCAGGCGGTTGCGGGGGCTGGTTGACGAGATTCTGGACCTCGAATAGATTTGTTGGTAGATCAATGACGGCATCCGACTCGGAAAATCAGAGCTCACACGACGTCGTCGTGGTCGGCGCGGGCTTCGGCGGCCTCTACGCGCTCTACAAGCTGCGGGCGGCGGGGCTCACGGTGCGGGTGCTGGAAGCCGCGCCCGACGTCGGCGGGACCTGGTACTGGAATCGGTACCCCGGGGCCAGATGCGACGTCGAGAGCGTCGACTACAGCTACTCCTTCTCCCCTGAGCTACAACAGGAGTGGCGCTGGACGTCCCGGTACGGGGCCCAGCCCGAGATCCTCGCCTACCTCAGGCACGTGGCGGACCGATTCGACCTTCGTCGCGACATCGCCTTCGAGACCCGGGTCGTCGCAGCCCACTTCAACGAGCAGGATTCGTCGTGGATCATCCGTACCGACCACGGCGAGACGATTACCGCCCGTTTCTGCATCATGGCGACTGGCTGCCTGTCCACCGCTCAGACACCTGACCTACCCGGAGCGGACTCCTACCGCGGCAACGTCTACCACACTGGGACCTGGCCCGGCCTGGTGCGCTTCGAGGACCAGACCGTCGGGATCGTGGGGACAGGCTCCTCCGGGATCCAGGTGATTCCTGAGGTGGCTCAGCACGCCGACCACCTGTACGTCTTCCAGCGCACGCCCAACTTCAGTACGCCGGCCCATGACCGCCCGCTGGATCCCGCAATCGAACAAGAGGTCAAGGCCCACTACGCCGAACGGCGGGCGGCCTCTCGTGAGTCCCTCGGCGGCCTCCCCCTGCCTCGCCCGGTCGTTGGGGTAGCCGACGTGGGCGCCGACGAACGGCGGACGATCATGGAGCGAGCGTGGGAGGTCGGCGGCAATGCCATGCAGGCCACATTCAAGGATCTGCTAGCCGACCAGGTAACCAACGACGTCGTCTCGGAATTCATGCGCTCGAAGATCCGGGAAACGGTCAAAGATCCGGCCGTAGCAGAACTGCTTTGCCCCAAGGATTACCCATTCGGGGCAAAACGCGTTTGCAAGGACACCAACTTCTACGAGACGTTCAACCGGGACAACGTCACGCTCGTGGATTTGCGATCCGAATCGATCACGGGCCTGTATGAGGTCGGCCTTCGGACGACCAGGGCCGCCTACCCGCTGGATAGCATTATCTTTGCCACGGGGTTCGATGCCATGACCGGCACCCTCCTGCGCATCGACATCGTTGGCCGGGACGGGCGACGGCTCGGAGACGAATGGGCAGGAGGGCCGCAGACCTACCTGGGACTCATGGTGGCCGGTTTCCCCAACCTGTTCATGGTTACCGGCCCGGGCAGCCCGTCCGTCCTGACCAACATGGTCATGTCTATCGAACAGCATGTGGACTGGATTGCGGAGTGCATCGATGAAGTCTCGGCCCGAGGCGTCAAGTCGATCGAGGCGACCCACGAAGCCCAGCGCGACTGGTTAGCCCACACCAACGAGGTCGCAGGACGAACCCTCTACATGAAGGCGGGTTCCTGGTATATCGGCGCCAACGTCGAAGGCAAACCCAGGGTTTTCATGCCTTATGTCGGCGGATTCGACCGATACCGTCACATCTGCGAGGACGTGGTCACCTCCGGCTACAAAGGCTTCCTGCTCGACTCTCCAACTGGGTCGCAGCCCCGCTGACCGGAGCGAGGCACGGTTAAGCTGGGCGTCCCCCGTCGACGCGGAAAGCTTGGCCGTTGACGAACGACGACGAGTCAGAGCAAAGCCACAGAACAGCTTCGGCTATTTGATCGGGCGTGGCGAGCGTGGTCCCATCATCGCGGGCGATCGTCATGGCCTGCGGGCCGAGGAGCCGCTCGAGCAAAGGGGTGTCTACCCCGCCGGGGCAGACTGCGTTGATCCGGATACCCAGGCCGGCAAACTCCCTGGACGCCGTGCGGGTTAGTCCGATGACTCCGTGCTTGCTGGCCGAGTAGGCGACCCCCGAGGTCACTGCCGGTCCTAGCCCGGCGGTGGAGCTGGTGTTGACGATGCAGCCACCTCCATGGCTGACCATGTGACGCAGCTCGTGCTTGAGGCACAGCCAGACCCCGGTCAGGTTTACGTTGATTATGCGACTCCACTCCTCCAGGTCGATGTCTGTCGTTGGGACACCCGCGCTTCCTTCGATGCCGGCGTTGTTGAACGCTACGTCGAGAGAGCCGTAGCGGTCGACGGCGACATCGACCAGGCGCCGAACGTCGTCCTCATCACCGACATTGCATTTTAAGAAGACAGCGTTACCGCTGTGGCCGGCGAGCTCTTCAGCGAATGCCTGCCCGGCGTCCACCCGGACGTCCGCCACAACCAGCCGGGCGCCCGCCTGGCTGAAGCGAATGGCCGTGGCCCGGCCGATGCCCGACGCTGCGCCCGTGATGACCACCACCTTCCCGGCGAAGTCGTAGCGGGCTACCGTCTGAGTCGCCACAACAAAAGACTGTACGAGGTGTGGTGCTCGAAGACGGGGGCCACCTCGGCACCGATAGCTATCGGACCTTCCGGGGGATCTATGAGATTGCCGAGAACCCGCGCCTGGTCGGCGTCGGGCAGTTCCACCAGCACGGCTACGTACGGGACGCTCGAAACCAGAGCAGGATCAACCGGGTGCCAGATCCGCTCCCACGAATAGACGACGCCTCCATAAGATCCGTCATCCCGCTTCGGTACTTCGGCCCAGTGGACATCGTAGCTACCGCACCGGTAGCACACGTACTCAGGACCCCATTGGTACAACGCGCAGGTCGGACAGCGCTGCAGGATCAGCTTTTCCTCGCGCAAGCCACTCCAGAATGGACCGTCCAAGCCCGCTTGAGAAAGCGGGCGGACCCGCTCGGGCAGCAGAAACGGCTGGTCAGGCCGAGTCATAGCGCGTCCCGGGTACCGAAGACCAGGCTGGACACAGGTGTGGTCAAGGGGCCGGCGCTGATCAGCGCCACATTGCAGTTAGGCACCTGGTTGGAGGATGTTCCCCGCAACTGCCGAACTCCTTCGATCGCCAGGTTCATCCCGTGAATGTATGCCTCTGCCAGGTTACCGCCCGAGGTGTTGAGCGGGATCTGGCCATTTGGCGCGCTCAGGTTTTCGAGAGTCAACGTCCGGTCAACCTCGTCGGGCGGGCTCAACCCGTGCTCTACCAGGCTCATCACTACTCCGCCCGTAAAGTTCTCGTAGCTTTGGACCACGTCGACGTCGGATGGCTCGACCCGAGCATCAGACCAGAGCCTCTTGGCGACCGTGGGGAACCCGGCTGAAGCATAGGGAGTCTCGTTGAAGCCCAGCCGTCCGGCGGATTGGTATGCGCCCTGGGCTGCAGCGAGAATGTGCACCGGTGGACCGGGAAGGTCCGGGGTCCGATCCGCCGGGGCCAGGATGATCGCCGCCGCGCCGTCATTCTCCTGGCAGAAGTCGTAGAGCCGCCAGGGTTCGACGATCATCCGTGCCGCATCGTACGCTTCGGCTGTGAGCGGCCTACCGTGCATCGTGGCCCGAGGGTTGTTCTGGGCGTGCCCGTAGGAGGCGAGCGAAACAGCCTTCTGGGCCTGGAGGCCAACCCCTCCGTGTTCGTGCATCCATCGGACGAATTTGAGGCCGTACATCTGGCCCGGAGTCAGGACTCCATATGGTTGCTGATAGGCCGCGGCTCCGGTGACCTCACCCCCCGCTCTGGCCTGTCCGAATCGGCCGAACTGCCCCTGAGCCAGACCTCGGAATGCTACGACGCAGCACGCGTGGCCCGTTGCCACCGCCATGGCGGCGTTCATGATCGACGCCGCCATGCCCCCACCCCCGCCTTCCCACTGCATCAGGCCCACCCTGAGGTCTCGGACGCCGAGTGCGTTGGCCAAGCGCACCGGACCGTTGCGGTCGTTGCCATAGGAGCAGAATCCATCAATGTCCTGAGGGGAAACGCCGGCGTCCGCACAAGCCGCCCGGACGGCCTGTAAGACGAGTACGAACTCAGGATCCGGCGACTCGCCGTGCCGGTAGTACGGACTCTCGCCAATGCCTGCGACGACGACGCGGCCGCGGAACGGGTCAGATACCAAGGGGTTTCTCCTGTCCGGCGCCGCAACGGGTGGACAGTCCGCCCAGAAGCATTCGTTCGTATGTCGATATCAGCACCTCGATGTTGGGCTGGGAACCCGGGCGGCGCCACCAGATGATCGAGTTGAGCAGAGCGAAGATGGCGCCTGCGCACGTCCGTGGGTCCATGTCGCGGTACGCCTCTCCCGCGCCCTGCGCCGCGACTATCAGCCGAACCAGGTACTCGTTGTACTCCCGTTGCGGGCCCTGAATCTCACGTACCTGTGCCGGCTGCAAATGCCGATATTCCGTATAGCCCACGTGGCAGAGGGCCAGATTCTCATCGACCATGGCCAGATGAAGCGAAATGAGAAGTCGGATTTTGCCAAGAGGTCCCGCGCCTGATTCTTCGACTTTCGCCGGTATGGCTGCGATGCGTTGGTTGAGCATCAGTTGGATTTCGTAGAGGATGTCCTCTTTTTCCCGGAAGTAGTAATACAGGCTTCCGCTCTGCATGCCCACAGCCGTTCCGATGTCGCGGACCGAGGTACTTGCGAACCCGGCTTCGTGCATAAGCCGGACCGCCGCGTCTACTATTTCCTGCTTCCGGGCCGAGGACCGCTGCCGGATTGCCTCGCCTCCAGTTCGCGAGGGGGCGGCCGAGGACCGTGCCGGACGCGGGCTCATTGGCGCACCAGATCGATTGGCAACTCCATTCGCCGTCCTCCCGGACGCACCAGGTGCTGTACCGAAACCTGTGGATGGTCGAGGACCTCGTTCGGGTCGAGAAGCGGTACCAACTGCCCTCCGGCCTCCTCGACCATCGCCCTCAGGTCCTCGCTGGTCATCCCACACGTGGTCTCGGCCAGAAGCCCCGGGAGCTGCCACTCGTTGGCTCGCAAGCGCTCCAGACTGTTGAACCGTTCGTCGGCGAGGAGGTCCACCCGGTCCAGCGCAACGAGAAACTTGGCCCACCCCTCGTCGTTGTTCTTTATCGAGATCAGAACCTGTCGGTCCTTACAGGTATAACCATGATCGGGGGGCCACGCCCAGGCTTTGACCTGTTTGCCTTCGACTCCATCGTGCCCGGATTCCGCAGTGATGTTCCAGCCGTTGAGGACGACGGCTGTCCTCAGCAGAGAGACCTCGAAATGGCGGCCTCGGTCAACAGCCTGGCCGGTGGGCAATAGGCCAGCCATTACGGCCTGGGCCGCCGCGTATCCTGTGTTGACCGACGCCAGATGAAAACCCTGCCGTACCGGGGGGTCGCCAACCCGGCCGAGCTGCCGGGTCATCCCACTCAGGAGCTGGACATCGAATTCCGTCGCTGGTGCGTCGGCCAGGGGGCCGCTCGGCCCATAGCCGGTGAGGCCGCAGTACACGATGTCGGTTTGCACCGCTCGAATGGCGCTCTCCTCTAACCCGAAGACCCGGCGGAAGCGCATAGGACCGGAGACGATGATCGCCGACGCCTGCCGGACGAGGTCGTCGAGTCGCCGCCTGCCGTCTCCTGTTCCCAGGTGGAGGCGCTCCACCGCTTTGTTCTCATGGAGCTGCTCCTCCACCACCTCCCCGGCGGGCCCATCCGGGGCCACCGACGACTCCCCCCACGGGGGCAGGACCTTCGTGACGCCCGCGCCGAAGTCGGCTAGGAGCATCCCGGCGGTGCCAACAGCGAGGCCCGTGCCGACCTCTACGATCGTCAGTCCGGCTAAAGGCTGGCTGCTACTCACGGGCTTCATGGTGTATTCGGGACGGTGGGCGATGGTCTCGGCGTGTGGCGCCGCCGGCGCCGGCTCGACGACGCGCTTGAGGAGCTCGTCGTGCTCACCCAGTTCGGGGGCCGGACGCATTACTGCGGGCTTCACATCGACCATCTGCCACGGAGGCGCCGGATAGAGCACCCCGCCGCGTCCCGGATCGCGCTCCTCGACGAGGCCTTGCTCGACTATCTGAGGCTCGCTTCGCAGCATGGCTACCAGGGTCGGAGCTGACCGGACCGCGGCGCTGGGTACTCGCGCCTGGCGAAGTTGGGTCAGCCACTCGTCCATCGATCGCGACTTGATTGCCGATTCCAGCCGCCTGCCGGTCGCGTCCACGGGCGTATCGAGCGGTAGCCCCATGGCCCCCATGAGCCGCCGCCACACCGCGTCGGTCGGGGCACAGATCGCCACATAGCCGTCGGCGGCCACGAACGCCCGATCGAGCATGTCCTGCCCGAAGTCGTGGCCCAGCCTGAGCGGAGCATCAGGAGCGACGACGTAGGTCGCGAGCCTGGAGGCGCCGGCGAATACTCCTGTTCCGAATTGCGATGTGGACAGCATGCTTCCCTCTCCGGTGGCCTTCCGCAGATGCAGACCCGCCAGGACCGCCGCCGTGTTGATCATCGCGCCCGTCCAATCGAGATAAGCGGTACCCCGAGAGAACTCCGGTCCACCGCCAGCCGAACCGGTCGCTCCGGCGAAGCCGCTCACCGCTTGGGCCACCCACTCGAAGCTGGTGAGCGCCCGCAATGGACCTCGACCCTGGAAGGAAGAAGATTGGAGGTAAATCAGACCAGGGTTGAGATGTTTGAGGCGGTCGAAGTAGTCCAGTCCCAACCTCCGCATCACGTCAGGGCTCCGGAAGTTGTCAATGACCACGTCGGCCCGGGCGATCAGTGCCAGTACGTACGAGTGGTCGATATGATCCTTTAGATCGAGCGTGACCCCGTACTTGCCCAGGTTTGTGCTGAGGAAGGTGAAGCCCGCGTCATGCTTGCGGCTCACGTCGAATCGACCGAGCTCGCCGCGAGGCTGTTCGATCTTGATGACGGTGGCGCCCAGATAGCCGAGGAACATTGCGCTCACCGGCCCGACGGCTGTCTGCCCGAAGTCCAGCACCAAGGTGCCGGCCAGCGGTCCGGCCGGCAACTCGGTGCGTCCGACAGTACCGAGGACTCTTCGCATCAGCGCTTCGACAACCTTCCGGCCGGCTGGCTACGGACTTTAACCGGACGCAGAACCTTCAGTCAAGCGCTTGCTTGGTAACGGTGGTGATGAAGTCGTCCGGGTCTGGCACCACGACCCGGTCGCGGTAGTCGGTCATGGTGCTGGGCCACTGGGTAACGACTCGGCCCGAAGCAGACCTGTAGTAGCCGTTGCAACCGGCTTGCCAGTGGGCCACGCCGCTGATGGCGCGCTGGACCTCCTCGTTGTACGAAGCCATCCTCTCAGGGCGCACATCGATCCACTCGAGATTCTGATCCGTCATCAGTCGGACGACGGCAACAATGTGAGCAACCTGGAACTCGATCATCGTGATGATCGAGCCGTTGTTCGTGTTCGGTCCGTAGAGCATGAAGAAGTTCGGGAACTGGGACGTCGTGATGCCCAGGTAGGCCTGAGCGCCGTCGTGCCAAACGTCCGCGAGGGTCGCTCCATTGCGACCGGCGACGTCGATGACCGAAGCGTATTTAGTCGTGTCGTACCCGGTTGCCAGGATGAGGGTATCGGCGCAGCGCTCCACGCCATCCCTGGTCACAATGGCCTTGTCGCGGATGAAGTCGATCGAATCGGTAACCAGTTCGAGGTTAGGTCGGTTGAACGCCCGATAGAAGTCGTTTGAAAGCAATGGGCGCTTACAGCCCCACGGGTGTTGAGGTCGCAACTTCTCCCGTACCGCTGGGTCCTCGATCACATCGATGGCCGAGAGTACCAGCGCTTCTCGTGTCGCTCTCGCTGCCGCGTCGGCCTTCGCTACGTTGTTGGTCTCCTGGGTGGAGAACACCTCATCGCGTGCGGCTTGACGCGCTGCCTGATTGGTGCGGAAATGCTTGAGCTGGTCGGGAGTGTACGGGGCGTCCGGTTTAGGAAGCACCCAGTTTGCCGTACGCTGGAACAGGTACACCTGGGCTGCCTGTTTGACTACCTCGGGCACGAACTGGACCGCACTGGCTGCGCTGCCGATGACGGCAACCGTCTCGCCGGTCATGTCATGGTCCCAGTTCCAGTGGGCGGAATGGAACATGGTCCCTTGGAAGGTGGCAACCCCCGGGATGTCCGGCCAGACCAATGCGTTGAACATACCCACCGCGCTGACGACGATGTTCGCCTCGAGAGTGTCGCCGGATGCCAGCTCCAGGGCCCATGTGGCCCGGTCCTCCTGCCACGTTGCGGCCGCTACTTTGCAGTTGAACCGGCAGTGCGGGAGAACGGCGTACTTCTCGGCACAGCGCTCGAGGTACGTCAGGATCTCGGGCTGTGAGGCGTATGGGCGGCTCCAATCGGGATTCAGCTCGAATGAGTACTGGTACACATGCGACGGGACGTCGCAAGCGCATCCGGGGTAGACATGCCGGCGCCACGTGCCGCCGACTCCGTCGCTGCCCTCCAGGATCATGAAGTCGTCGAATCCCGCCTCTTTGAGCTTGATGCCCATGCAGATGCCGCCCGGGCCGGCGCCGATGATGGCGAGGCGCACGCGTCCAGGTTGCCCGTCTCGATCTATCACGTCCACCTCGGTGTTTCGTCAGCACTCCCCAGCCCAATTTGGACCATCAGATCGACCATCGCTTCGAGCTGCTCCATATAGTGGCCCAAGGAGCCGTGGACGAACCGCAGCGTCAGCATGGTGGCGCCGGCCTGGCCCAGGGCGTTAACGGTGTGAGCCGTCTCTTCTGAGGTGCCGAGAGGGTCGACGATGGTGCTCACAGCTACATCCAAAGGATGCTCTCGCTGGTACCAGAGCGGCGTATCGGACACCTCGGCGATCCAGTCGTTCAGCTGCTCCGGCGAGAGGGCGAACGGGCACCACGCATCACCCAGCTCGAGGGCACGCCGAAGTGAACGGCGGGTTCGGCCCCCGACCCACAGTGGGATCTGCTGCTGAACTCCACATGGATCGATCACCATCTCCGAATATTTGAAATACGGACCCTCATAGTCGGGAACAGGTCTTCCGAAGGAAGCCCGGATGGCCCGGATGGCATCGTCTGACCTGGCATTGCGCTGGTCGAACTCGACCCCGAGCAGATCGAACTCCGGCCTCAAGTAGCCGACTCCTACCCCGAGGTTGAGGCGTCCACCACAGATCCGGTCGAGGGTGCCAAACCGCTTGGCGACCTCGAGCGGGTGGTGGTAGGAGAGCACCAGCACAAGGGTGGTGAAGCGAATCTTTTGCGTCCGCGCCGCCAGGTAGCCGAAGGTCGGAAGCGGGTCCCAATATCGGGACCCGGGGAAGTGGCCCGGTCCGAACCCGTCATCCCTCTGGACCGGGACAGCCACGTGCTCGCTGCAGGTGATGTACTCGTATCCCAGACGTTCGGCGGCTTCGGCGATCCGAGCGACATCGTCGATGGTGCCGTCTAGCTCCCATGATGCGTGCTTGCCCGGGCTCAGCGACAGCACGGGCGTCAGAAGGCCCAGCTTCACGTCGGTGTCACTCCCAGAACTCGTCATAGGCGTACTGGTCGACCGGTATCGTCCAGCCCCGGGCGATCAGACCGTTCTCACACCTGACGATGAACACGTTTTGGGCATCCAGGGTCTTACCCGCCCGTGACGCGGTGACATGTCCGACGATGGCCGCCGCCTCGTCGCTCCCGAGGCTCAGCTCAGGTGTCATGCGAAAAGTGTTGCCGCTGGCGTCGCGCACACCCTTCAGCAGAGCAGCCAGGCCTTCGACACCGTTATAGATACCGGCGTATTGAAAACGCCCCATCACCTGCCACTGGAAGTCGTCGGTCACCAAAGCCCTGGCCTTGTCGAGCTCTCCGCTCTGCACCGCGCCCACTAGCGTGTGCCAAAGCCTCGCTGCCCCGAAGTCTGCTGTCACTTCGTTACCTCGTTTCCATGTAGGTCCATAGGCACAATGACTCCGCCGGCTGGTTGGACTCCGAGCGCGGCAACGATCCACTCCCCCGGGGTGGGCGCAGCCCTCGTGGCCTCAGGCGGACCTCGCCGTCGACAATTGCCTCCGCGTCGGCCCACTTCTCAGCCGTGAACTCCAGGACGCGTGGGGTCGTATTATCCGTCCCCATTCAGCCTTCCCCTCGACAGATTGCAGTGAAGTGGCCTTGCGTGCTATTTCATAAATCCATGTTTGAGTCTATTCAGCACCCTTCTGAGCGTCAAGTCGTGCCGGCGCCCGTAGAATCCACTTGCCGGAGGTAATTGCCATGCCGAGAGCCGTCGTGCTGAGCAAGCCGGGGACGTCCCTCAGGGTCGAAGAGCTGTCCCTCGCCCGGCCCGGGCCGGATCAGATCCGTGTCCGGCTGGAAGCCGCGGGGGTCTGTCATTCGGATCTGCATGTCTACCAGGCCGGGGCAGCTTCGATGCACGTCCCTATCGTGCTCGGACACGAGGGCGCCGGAGAGGTCCTGGAGGTCGGCCCGGGCGTGACCGACCTCCAGGTGGGAGATCACGTGGTGCTCTGCGTGATGCCCCAATGCGGGTCGTGCCCCTCCTGTGTCCGCGGCCAGCCCACGCTGTGCACGGCCTATCCGAAGACTCTCGGCGGTGCCCTCCCCGACGGCACATTCCCGCTGGCTCTCAGCGGCCAGCCCGTGGGCCAGATGGCCGGAATCGGATGCTGGAGCGAGGAGTCGGTCGTGCATCGTCTCTCCGCGGTGAAGGTCGACGAGTCCATACCGCTCACTTCGGCCGCCCTGCTGGGCTGCGCCGTCGTGACCGGCTTCGGCGCCGTGGCCAATGTTGCTCGAGTCACGGCCGGTGACACGATGGCCGTCATCGGCTGCGGCGGAGTGGGTCTCAACGCGGTTCAGGCCGGACGGATAGCCGGCGCCGAGAGAATCATCGCCGTGGACGTAAACCCGCACAAGCTCGGGCTGGCTTCCACTTTCGGAGCAACCGATCTGGTCGACCCGTCACAGGGCGATCCGGTGGAACAGGTGCGAGCGCTCACGAACGGCTCGGGCACAACATTCGCTTTCGACTTTGTCGGATCGATGGGCACCGCTCGCAACGCCCTGCCCATGACCCGCCGGGGCGGCACCGTCGTGTTCACCGGACTCGCCGATCCGGAGCTGACATTTTCCGTCAACGATCTCATCCGGGCCGGGCGAACCGTGAGGGGAAACATGATGGGGATGGGCGAGTTCCGAGCGGAGTATCCCAAGCTCGTCCGCCTGTACGGCGAGGGTAAGTTGCAACTGGACGAACTGGTATCGCTTCGGCTCCGCCTCGATCAAGTGCACGACGCCTTCGACGCCATGCAGCGCGGCGACGTCGCCCGGTCGGTCTTGATCCCGGCGTAGCCTCGGCTGGGCGGTCCGGCCGGGGATATGCCGGACCGAGGTATCAAACCGGCTCGACATCCGTCCAGCGCCCGTCTTCTTTGTCAGACCGCCGGATCGCGTCGAGAATCGCCTGGCACGCGGCTCCGTCGGCAAATGTGGCGGCGGCCGGGTCATCCGACGCAGGAATGCATTCAATCCTCTCCCGCATCCGCCCGTACACCCGGGCGAAGAGCACTCGGTCCAACCCGGATGTGTGCCACCCCGTATCCCGGGCGTACGGGGGCAGAAACTCCGGGGAAGGCGGCTGTGGTGGCACCCGAGGCAGGTTCGTCGGGTCAGGAACCTGTCGCGGACCTTCCCCGGAATCGACCCATACGTCGTCCCCTTCGAGCCAAACTACGCCCCCCGTGCCGCCGATCTTCGTCGTCGGTACGGCCGGACCGGCCACCGCGCACGAACTGTGCAGTATGCCGGTGCAGCCCCCGGCGACCCGGAACTGGACCGTATACGTGTCGTCTGCGGTCATCGCCGGCCGCCGGGCCAGGGTCTCGAGCGAGGCGCTGACCCCCTCGAACTCGCCCAAGGTAGTTCGCACCTGATCGACGATGTGGGACCCCAGCGCGCCCAACCAGCCTCCACCATTCGCGCTCGACTCCCACCAATCGGGAAGCTCGACCCCGGGATCAATCAATGATGGACGGTGGCGAATGATCAGCGCCTTCTGAGGCTGTCCGATCACGCCGGAAGCCACGACCCGCCGCAACGACTCCTGGGTAGTGCCGAAGCGGTGCTCCAGACCCATGAGATGGACCACGCCTGCGTGTTCCGCGGCGCGCAGTACGGCTCGGGCCTCGGACAGGTCGAGCGCGAAGGGCTTCTCGCACAAGACATGTTTTCCGGCCGCCACCGCCGCGAGCGCGATCTCGGCGTGGGTATGCGGCGGTGTCGCGACCGCAACCACCTGTGCCCGCTCGAGGGCCAGGGCGTCGTGCAGGTTCGTGAGCCCATGGCGAACGTCTAGCTTGTGGGCACGCGTCTCGGCCTTGACCGGATCGCGACCTACCAGCGCCAGCACTTCGAAGCCGGCGTCGCGCAGTGCGTGGACGTGGGAGAGCACCCCGTAGCTCGTGCCGACGACAACGGCTCCTATCCCCGGTTTCATGATGTACTCCTCTCAGCCTGGTGAGCCGCTCAGACCCCCGAGAACAGTGCGTCAGCCACTTCGCTCAGCCTCCTGGCCATCGCCTCCGGGCCCTTGGCAAGAAGCCTGGTGTTGAAGACTTCCATGGCAAAGAACGGGTCGGCTCCTATCGAGTCCAGGGTGGATATAACGGCGCCGATATCTACGACGCCGTCACCTGGCAGCGGCCGGGCCCGAATCGCTGTATCAATGTACTCTTCAAGGGCAGGTGCCGGGCGGTCGGCGTCGCACACCTGCACGTAGTGGACGTGTCGCGGCGGTATTGTCCGAAGAAGATCGAGGTCCGGTCCTCCCGGCTGGTGCTGCCAGTGCATCAGGTCGATATCGATCCCTCCGTTGCTCGCCCGGGACCGACCCACGACCTCCCACGCGGTGGCGAGATCGCAGAGCGCTCGACACGGAATGAATTCGATCGTCACCCGTAGGCCTCGGTCGGCAGCGCGTTCGCACAGCGCGGCGAAGCCCTCCGCCCCGAGAGAGACATCCATTGCCGTGTACTGGGACACCGCCAGCACCATCTCCGCCCCGAGTGCGGCTGCCAGGTCCAGGTGGGCGTCGATACCATCGACGGCGGGGCCCGGTCCCTCGGCCCATCGGGTTCGTACCTCGGCCAAGCGGACCTTGACCCCGGCGTCGTCGAGAATCCTGCGGGCGGTGGGAACACCGATCTCCAGAGCCTTCCATGACCACATGGTGACGGACCTGAATCCCGCGGCCGACGTGGCGTTCACAATCCGCTCGAACTCGGTGGCGTCGCATTTACGCGGATCGGCCAGCAGTGTTTCGAGGCACATCCCTACCGCGTCCGCCGAGAACCTCGAAGGCGACATGCAGGAACCCCCTGGATACACTTGGATCCATAAAATCACCGATGCGCGGATCTACGTTATACGATCCGGACAGGGGTTCAGGGATGGCGATTGCCGGCGACGGCCTAGCGGTCGGAGTGATCGGATTGGGAACGATCGGGGGCGGGATAGCCCTGAGCCTGGCCCGCCGCGGCCGGGTTCCGGCCACATTCGACGTCCGCCGTGAGGCCGCGCTCGGACTCGAAGCGGTACCAAACTCGCTGGGCTCTCCAGCGGAGGTGGCGGCGGTAAGCGACGTCGTCTTCATCTCTGTAGTTGACGCGGCACAGGTCCGGTCGGTCGTGACCGGACCGCACGGCGTGGCCAGCGGTGGACACGAAGGTCTTGTCGTCCTCGTGACGGCCACCATCCCGGTCGGGATCATCAGAGACATCGCCGAATCCTGCAAGTCGGGCGGGATCACCGTCCTCGACTGCGGGGTCAATCTGGGTAGCCGGGCGGCGGAGAACGGCCTGCTCCTCTTCGTCGGAGGTCCCGACGAAGTGATACGACAAATTCGGCCGGTGCTGGATGACGTCGCCACCCGGGTCATGCACTGCGGGCCATTAGGTACAGGGATGGCGACCAAGCTCGGGTGCCAGGTCGTCACGGCTGGGCGGTGGCGAGCGGTGCATGAGGCAGTAGAGCTCGCAGCAGCCGCGGGGGTCGACCCGGCGACGTTGGTCGCGGCCGTGGAGGCCTCCGATCCCGACGGAACCTCGCTCATGAGATTGCAACGCCTGCGCATGAGCGGACAGTTACTGGATGAATTCTCCGCGGCCGGTGCAGCACTATCCCCGCAACCTCGATAAAGATCTCGAAGCCGTACAGCAGCTGGCCGCGGAGACGGGCGTTGACGTCCCAATGGTCGATCTGGTCCGCACCAGAGTCGCAGACACATTTCGATGGATCGAGGATGCCAAGTAACTTGCCGATGGCCGTGAACAGTTAGGTACCGCCAGATGCTTCGGCAAAAGCAGCTCGCAGGGCGGATGCCGCCTCCTCCAAAGCTTCCTTCCCCGCATCCATGAATGAGTCCGGACCAAAGAACCCGTGGATCTGCCCGTCGTAGCGTGAAACCTGTACCGCGATACCGGCATCCCTCAGGCGGTGCCCGTAGGCTTCGCCTTCGTCACGCAGCGGGTCGAACTCCGCGGTGATAACCAGCGTGGGCGGGAGGGCGGCGAGGTCCTCGAAGGGAGCGTAGAGCGGAGAAACCGATGGATCCTGGTTGTCGCGATCGCCGAGATAGAGCTCGTAGAACCACTGCATGGCGTCTGCGGTCAACTGGTACCCTTCGCCGTTCTCGCCATACGAGCGGTGGCTCATCGTGCCATCGGTGACGGGGTAGACGAGCAGTTGGAAGCAAAACCGGGGACCGCCTTTGGCCTTCACCTGCAAAGCCGTCACCGTGGCCAGGTTGCCGCCTGCACTATCGCCACCGATGGCTATGCGCCTGGGGTCACCACCGATGTCGGCGGCGTGGGAAAGAACCCAGCATGCGGCGGCGTAAGCATCGTTGACCCCGTCCGGATACGGGTGCTCGGGCGCCAACCGGTAGTCGACGCTCACGACGACAGCTCCCGCCTTCAGCGTCAGGCTCCTGCAGGTACCGTCGGCCGTGTCGAGGTCACCGAGCACCCAACCTCCCCCGTGAAACCAGATCAGCACTGGGAACGGGCCATCCCCTTTCGGCCAGTAGACGCGGACCGGGACGTCGCCTTCCGGTGCGGGGATCTCGCGGTCGTCGACCCTACCCACGTCCGGCCCGGGGCCTCTAAGCGGGAGCATCGAGCGCATCGCGGCGCGAGTTTCTTCGACCGTCTGACTGCGGACTGGGGGCCGCCCTGCCGCCGCGGCCTGCTCGAGCAAGGCTTGAACCTGGGGATCAAGGGGCATTTCGCTGAGCGGCCGGCGCGATTCAGCTCCAGGCCCCGGAGCTTCGGAACCCGAGGCTGTACCGTAGCTCCGGCGCAGGCTTAGCCGGCGGGTTGCGCACCTCATCCAATGTTGGGCCGATCATGTCCGAGACGCGTCGGAGGGCGGCCAGGTCGAAGCCGTAAGCCTTGGCTGCATTCTCGGAGAGCATCTTCCGGATCGATTCGGGGTCGATGCCGTCGAAGGTGGTATGAAGCGAGTGGAGCGTCCACGGCCAGGTTCCTTCGATGTGCGGGTAGTCGGAACCCCACATGGCGCGGTCCGCGATGCCCAGGTCTACGAACATCCGAGCTTCCCGGTTGGACATGAAGCTGGCCCCCACGAAAATGTTTGTGCGGAAGATTTCGGTCGGCGACCGGTGCATCACCTTCCGCAGCTCGTGCTGAGCGCCGGACTCGTAAACCGACTGCAGATAGTCGATCTCGTATTTGGGCCAATCACCCGGCTGCTCGGTAATGATGAACTTCAGTCCGGGATGTCGTTCGAACACTCCGCCGAACATCAGCCACCAGGTGACCCGGCGCGCCAGCCAGGGGCCATCGGCCAGCACCAGCGCGTACCTTCCCGGTCCCGGGTCGCGGTAGAGGTTGAGGTCGGCCGCGCCGTGATTGACCAGCGGGATCTCGAGTCCCTCGCAGGCCGACCACAAGGACTCCCAGACCGTATCGGTGTAGGCGGGCCAGGTGAGATCCTCGAGCCGCATGGTCGGAAGGTTGACTCCGCCGAGGCCTGCCGACTTTGCCCACTCCGCCGTCCTGACGCATGCCTCGGGATCCCACCCGGGCAGTTGAGCCAAGCCTTTGTGGCGGACCGGCTGCACGGAGCAGAAGTCGGCCAGCCACCGGTTGTAGATCTGGATGCCCTCGGCTTCCTCGGCCCGGTCGCCCCGCCCGCCATAACCGAAGGGCAGCGGGTTGAGGTTCTGGGATCCGTGGAACATGACGTCCGCCGCCACGCCGTCGCGGTCCATGTTGCGCACGCGCTCAGCCGGATCGTGCTCGCCCGATCTCGCCACGTGGGCGAGCATTTGCGCTCGATGGTCTGCGGCTTGGGCGTTACCGGCCGTGGGAGCCCGGCCCACTTCGGCGGCCCGGTGGAAGAAGGCGTCGAACTCCGGGAGCAGTTTCTGGGGGCAGTACGGCCTGAGCTGTTCCATCGTTGGTCCGACGTGCGCATCAGACGAGATCACGCAGAGCCGTTCGCCTAGGTCGAGATCGGCAGACTTGGAGGCGCTTGCTGTGACACTCATGCGGAAACCATCCTTGTCAGCTACGCCAGATGCAGGGTCAAGCAGAGAAATCGTAAAGGTTGGCGGCGTTGGTGTACGTGGAACGCTGGATCACTTCGGGCGAGCGTCCCTTCAGCTGCGACTCGAGGAACTCGCGGGAGTTGGGCCAGGTGCTCACATTGTGGGGAAAATCGCTTCCCCACATCAAGCGCACACCGGCGACCTCGGCCACCGCAGGAGCGGTGAAGTCCCGGGTAAAGGTGAACGACCAGTTGTTGATGATGACCTCGCTCGGCGGACGGGTGCTCTTGAGCTGCTCGGCTCGGAGGTTGCGGTAACGGCGATACATGTAGTCGGCTCGCTCGCATATGTTGCCGATCCAGGCCGCGTCGTTTTCCGCCGATACCAACTGAAGCCGGGGGTAACGATCGAACAATCCACCGAAGACGAGCCCGCCAAGCAGGCGCTGCATTATCCCCGGGGCGAGCACGTAGTCGACCACATGGTCGTGCACGACCTTCCCGCTACGGCCCGACGACGCATGGAAGTGAATCGGAACCTCGAGGTCGTGCGCGGTTGCCCAGAAACGATCGAACTCTGACTTCAGGAGTCGATCGGCGTCGTTGGCGTCCAAGGGGATCATGACTCCTGACAATCCCTGTTCCCGGCACTTCTTGAGCTCTGCGATGGCCACGTCGCCATACCCGTCGTCGAGGACCACCATGCCGATGCCCTTCAGCCGGTTCGGGTGAGCAGAGCAGAACTCTCCGAACCATGCGTTGAAAGCCCCGAGGAAGGCCCACAGCAGGTCGTGATCCTGGATTCCGAACATGGAGTTGCCGAGAGTCGGGTACAGGACTTCTCCCACGACTCCGTCCTGGTCCATGGCGACGATCCGAGCGTCCGGGTCGTAGGCGGAGCGGGGCACGTCCTCGTCCCAACGTCCCTCCGTCCGAACATCCTCGTCCTTGCGCATCACGCCCGCCGCCAGGCCCACGGGAAACTCCATCTTCATCCCGGCACAGACGATTCGGTCGGTCTTCTCGTCCGATACCAGCTTCGGAGCAGCTTCGCGGAACTCGCCTGTCAGCCGGGAAGACCACACATCGGGCGGCTCGATCACGTGGGAATCGGCGGAGATGACCTTCTCCAGCGGGGTCGACAAAACGTCAGCTTCGGTCATATGCCTGAGGTCCGTCCTTCCCAGTGGGCTGAGGTTCTTCGCCATGCCGTCAGCAACCGCGCCGAAAGCCAGAGCCCGCGATGCCCGTATGAATCCATAGTCGAGTCTATTGGAGGTGGGCGGCCCTCGTCAAGCAGGCCCGGGGCGGGCCGGTTGGCGCGAACCTGTTTAAGAAGAGCCGTTGCTGCAGGTCAGGTGGCCATTGTTGACCAGCGAGGGCTCCCCGTTGCGGACCCGCCCCGTGTACCAGCAGTCGACCGACGTGGGCTTTCCCGGCGTGAAGGTCAGCGGCGACGACCACCCTTGAAGGGTGTCGTCCTTGAGGCTGTAGAGGCCCTGGAGAATCTCCCCGGAGGTGGGAGTCTCACTGGCCGTGAGCCCACCGCCCTTCACGGCATCTTCCAGGAGCAAGCCCGAGGGCCAGGATCCGGCGCCTTGCTGCGTCCAGTCGATTGAATTGGGCCGGAGACCAGGGTAGTACTTGTCAACCGCAGCATTCATGGCTTCCACCTGGGACGAGGTAGAAAAATAGGGCAAGTAGTTGAACTGGGCCCAGAGCGTGTTCTTCATGCCCGGTGCGCTCATCGTCGTCGAGTTGATCGAATTGCCCTCGATCACGTACGTGGGCACGAATCCTTGCTGGGTGCAGTTCTGGGCCACCTTGGCTATAATTGGGGCCCCGTCGCCGATAAATACGGCTTGCAAGTGCGCCTGCTGCGCAGCCACGCATTGCGCCGTGTAGTTGGGTGCGGTGGCCGAAATTGAGGCATTGTAGGCGTCGTTGAGGCCCGCCTTGGCCCCCGCCGCCTTGATCAGCGGCACCGCCTGGCTGCACTCGGGGGCTTCGACGCAGTAGATCTGACCGAACGTCGCGGCTCCTGACTCCTTGATCGTGGCTGTCAGGGCCGTCACAAGGGAGTCGTTGGTCTCGCCTTCGGAGAAGAAGTTGGGATCGGTATAGAACGGAGTCGAGGTGATGATTGTGCCGATCACGGGGATCTTCGCCGCGTCGACCGCCTTCTCCCATACCGTGTCGAGCGCGGTGGCGTCGACTATGGCATCGACCCGGGCGGAGATGGCGGTCTGAGCGTCGGTCGCAGCGTTACCCGGGTTGAGCTGATCGTCCTCGTACATGACGTGGACGGGATGACCTGATATTCCGCCCGAGGCGTCGACGGTGTTGACCCACGCCTGGTAGACGTCCCTCGCCCCCACGCCGATGTATCCGAAGGCACCCGAACACGAACACAGGAATGCCACCTTGATCGGAGCACCGGTAGCCTGGCTGCTCCCTGCACTGCCCGTGGTGGGCTGCCCGCTGCTCTGTCCGGCCGTCTGTCCACTCGTCGTCGCAGAGGACCCACTCTTACTGCTCGAACTGCACGCTCCGACAGCGACGACACACAGCAGCGCGATCACCACCCTCAGGAAATTCCTCTTTCCGTGCAAGTTCGCGGTTCCTTCCCCCTTGTCGGCGGCTATGTCGGGTCCGCCACAGCAGCAGACCGTCGGCCCTGAGCTGCCCGGCGCGTGCAGATCATATATTAGATCAGGCTATAGATCAATAGATGGGCCTACACGCTAGGTAGAAACGCCCTCCTGGCGCCCAAGGAGGAGGAGTACCGCTGCTCAGTCGATAGACCAGGTCACCGCCTGGTACTCGAGGTAATCGTCCATAGCCCACCTGCCGCACTCTCTCCCCAGACCGCTCTGCTTGAACCCCCCCCGGGGAGCACGAATCGAGTCCATCGCACCGTTGATGCTGACCGCTCCGCTTCTTATGCGCTTGGCTATCGCCACGCCATCGGCCACCCGGGAGCAGGCCACGTTGGCTTGTAGACCGAAGGGGTTGTCGTTGGCAATCCGAATCGCGTCGTCGACGGTGTCGTAGGGGATCACGGCCAGCACCGGTCCGAAGATTTCCTCCCGGGCGATCGTCATGTCGTTGCTCACATCACTAAAGAGAGTGGGCTGGTAGAAGAACCCCCGTTCCAGATCCCCCGGGCGGCCGCCTCCGACCACCAGGGTGGCGCCTTGGCTCAATCCCGCCTCTACGTAGGCCTCGACCGCCATGCGCCTCTCCTCTCTGATCAGCGGCCCGACGGTCACCGCGGGATCCATCGGATCACCGACTTTCTGCCGGCTCAAAGTCTCGGCCATGCGTTCGACAAGAGGCGCCTCCATGCGCCTCGGCACGAGCACCCGCGACAACATCGAGCAGGTCTGACCGGCGTTGACGCAGGCCTGCAGGGCGGCAGCCGGCGCGACCCGCTGCACGTCGACGTCATCCAGGATGAGGTTCGCCGACTTGCCGCCCAGCTCCAGCGTGACCCGCTTGAGGGTGCCGGCGGCGGCCGCCATTATGTTGCGGCCACTCGTGACCCCGCCCGTGAAGCTGACCATATCGACCTTGTCGCTGCGGACGAGCTCCTCGGCGGCATCGATGCCATCACCCGTCACGAGATTGAACACGCCCGGCGGCAAGTCTGTCTCGGTGATGATCTCCGCCAGCTTCATCAACGCCAGCGGGGTCTGAGGCGGAGCCTTCATCACCATGGTGCAGCCGGATGCGAGAGCCGGCCCGAGCTTCCTCACCGCGATCATGATCGGGAGGTTCCAGGTGGGAAGCAGTCCACAGACCCCCACCGGCTGCCGGAGCACCTGGCTACCGAGGAACCGCCCGGTCAGGTCGTGCGGAGCAACGGTCTCCTCAAACGGGAAGGTCATCGCCAGTTGGGCGAAGTCGTGCATCATCAGGACCGAGCCGACCTGACTCACCAGCGGGCCCGTGGTGCCGGTTTCAGCGACCACCAGATCGGAGAGGACTTTCTCATGCCGCTCCATGCCTTCGGCGATCTGGCGAATGATCCGGTAGCGCTCGGCCCGAGACATCGTCGGCCACGGACCTTCATCGAAAGCGTCCCGGGCGGCGTCGATGGCCCTCCGCATGTCCGCCGGCTCACCCTGGGGGACCGTGCCGAGCGGCTCCTCCGTGGCCGGATTTACCGTCTGGTAGGTTCGTCCGTGGGCCGGCTCAACCCAAGCTCCACCGATCAGCATTTGCGAGTGCAGCAAGTCGACCGTAGTCACGGTTACCTCCCACTATCTGCGCCGTCCCGGCCAGTGACCCGGACACCCGCGTTGGACCATAGATCGAGTCCAATCTTTGATCTATGATGGTAGGATAACGCGCCGGTCGCTGGGCGGCAGAACGCCGTTCGGTAAGCCCGATTGGCGCGGCTACTTGCTACCCGAGGAGGGGAACATGGTGTCGACTATGGCCGAGGGGCTGCGAGTGATAGATGCCGACTCGCACATGACGGAACGCCATGACCTGTTCACCGAGCGGGCGCCCAAGGGGTACGAGGACAAGGTGCCCCATGTCGAACTGATCGACGGGAAGGAGATGTGGGTCATCGAGGGGGAGACCTTCGGCCGAGCCGGCTCCGGGGGCACCATCGATCATGACAACAAGAAGCATCCATGGGTGGACTCCCAGGGCGGCCCGTGGGGTATCGAGGATGTGCATCCCGCGGCCTGGGACCCGACAGCACGCCTTCGCCTGCTGGACGAGCTGGGCATCGATTCGCAGGTCCTCTACCCGAACTCCATGGGCTTGGGCGGCCATCACTTTTGGAAGACCATCCGTGACCCAACGGTGCAGCTGCTCTGCATCCAGTTGTACAACGACGCCATGGCGGACGTCCAGGCGCAGTCGGGGAACCGCCTGCTGCCTATGCCGATAATGCCAGCGTGGGACATCCCGGCCTGTGTCCAGGAGGCCACTCGCTGCGCCGAGCTGGGCTACCGGGGTGTCAACCTGACCCAGGACCCACAGGACGCAGGTTCGCCCGACATGGGTAGCCCCGCATGGGACCCGTTTTGGGATGTCTGCGCCGGCCTCAACCTGCCCGTGCATTTTCACATCGGCGCCAGCCACACCGCATGGGCATACTACGGCACCACCTACTGGCCCAGCCAGGATGACTATGTGAAGACGGCTATAGGCGGGGCCTCCCTCTTCCAGAACAACTCCCGGCTGCTGCTTAACAGCGCCTACTCGGGAATGTTCGACCGGTACCCCGACCTCAAGATGGTGTCCGTCGAGAGCGGTATCGGCTGGGTCCCCTTCATGCTCGAAGCCATGGACTACGAGTTGGAGGAGAATGCGCCCGACTGGTTCCACAAGTTACAGAAACTGCCATCGGAGTACTTCCGCGATAATTGGTACGCCACGTTCTGGTTCGAGAACGGGCGGGGCGACCTCCAGCACCTCATCGACAGCGTCGGCGAGAGCAACGTGATGTTCGAAACCGACTTTCCTCACCCGACCTGCCTTCACCCGAGTCCGCTAGAGCAGGTCAGCGAGAAGATCGCAACGCTGCGGCCCGAAACGCAACGGAAGGTCATGGGCGGCAACGCCGCCGCGCTCTATCGGGTCTAGCAACCCTTCAAAACCCGGCAACTTGGTCGTCTGGGTGAACGGGGCCCGCCGGGCGTGGGTTGTAGAATGGGTAGGATCTGGATTTCCGCTCGTGAGCTTCGCAGGAGGGTCGGGTGCCGCCACCTAGGCGTGAGAACAGTGCTGTCGACACCCTGGTTGAGGCGCTGCGCCACGACATAATGACGGGCACTCTCAAGCCGGGCCAACGCATAGATCTGGACGAATGGGCGGACCGGATGGAGGCCAGCCGCACACCGGTCCGGCTGGCGTTGGAGCGCTTGGAGACCGAAGGCTTCGTCAAGCTGTCCGGCCGGCGCGGAGCTACGATCATCGATGTCACCGTCAGCCACATCGAAGACGTCCTTGCTACCCGGTTGGTCCTGGACTCGGCGTTAGGCCGGGCCGGAGCCCGTAACCTGACCGCCCACGACCTCGACACCCTGCGCTCGTTCCTGGAGCGCATCGAGGCGCTCACGCTCCCCGAGGAGCACGCCCAGATGGTCGAGCCTGCCCTGGGGTTTCATGCCTATCTCTACCAGGCGGCAGGGGCGGCGATGATGTTCCGGCTGGAGATGCAGTCGGTGCATCACACGAATGTGTTCTTGAGCAGCATGTGGTTTACCAACCGCCGGATCGCGTACGTCGGCCGAGAGCATTTCCGCCAGCTCTTCAAGGCCTGCGAAGCGAAGGATCCCGACCGCGTCGAACGGCTCATTCGTGATTACCGGATCGACATGGCCGGCGTGATCCTTCAGGATCGAGTGCGAACGGAGGTACTTCACATCCTGCCTGGCGTACTCAGCCAGGCCGAGTTCCGCCGCCTCCAGGAGATCGTGGACGAGGGAGCAGACCCCGGCACTCCAACGCACCCGGCCACCGCGAAGCCGACGTCCACGAGCATGGGTGGGCGAGCGACCAAGTCAGCGAGTAACCGAGATCTGAGATACAAGGCCCGGGGGGCCGCTCGCAGCTCGTAAAGGCATCGCTCATCCTAAAAATGAACTGGTAACTTCGAGGTGCATTTCTCAGTCTCGAAATTCATGATGGAGTCGTCGAGGATGACACATACCCAGCAGACGTCATCATCCCGCTACGGAGCCCCTGTCGGCATGTGCCTCGAGACCCTCTTGGCCGACCGTTCCACCAATTCTCCCGCCGACTTCGCCCGGGTCGCCGAGGCGGCAGCGACGGCGGGATTCCGCTCCGTGGCCATTTGGGCCGGGCGGATCGCCCAACTCGGCATCCACGACGCCCGCCGGATCCTCGACGACGCCGGAGTCGAGGTGAAGCTGGCCGAACTCGTGACCCACTGGGCCGATGGGCCCGAGGCCGCCATCAACGGCTTCGAGGATCAGCTCGACACGGTTGAGGCCATGGGAGCAAAGAAGGTCCTGGCCGTCGCCCAACAGACCGAGATGGACCTGGGCCGAGCGGTTGAGGGTTTCGCCGCCTTGTGTGAGCGGGCCGCCCGGCGGGAGGTGCAAGTGGCCGTCGAGTTCGTCCCCAACCGGGCGCTGTGCGATCTGGCTACCGCCTGGCAGGTGGTGCGTCGATCCGGCGCGGCAAACGGGGGGATCGATCTGGACATGAAGCACTGGCAGAACCAGCCAAACGGTCCCGACCTCGATCTGCTGCGCACCATCCCTGGCCACCACGTGCACTACGTGCAGGTGTGCGACGCCTACCCGCCGGACTCCGCAGCCCCCCAGTACCTGCCGGGACGCGTTCAAGACCGGCCGCTACCGGGCGACGGCGTGGTCGATATTCGCGGAATCCTCGAGGCGCTGAGCGACATCGGGGCCGACCCGTTCTTCGCAGCAGAGGTCTTCAGTGCCAGCATGGCTGCACGCGGGCCGGAGTCGATGGCCGCCCGGATACGGGAGGCGGTCGCCCTCTACTTCGTGTAAGGAGTTTTACGCCAACGGTCCTTTAGCCGCGTGGTTCGTTACTCGGGGGTAAACCGAGCCGGCGTGGCAGCTATCCGGCCGACGGGTCCGGGATCAGCGGGGCGGAGCCCTCGGGCGCTGGTGCCGGGGCGGTTTGGGGGCGAGCCGGGCTGAGCAAGAACACGGCCGCCAGCAGGCTCAGGGCGGTACATGCCGCCGCCACCACAAAGCCTAGGCGGTACCCGTCGGTGAGAGCACGAGCGAGCGGCTCGCCCCGGGCCACCAGGCCAGCGGTGCGCGAAGCAGCCACGCTGGCCAACAGAGCTACACCAAGCGACGCCCCGAATTGAACGGTGACGTTGGCCACCCCCGAAGCCACGCCGGCATCACTGGGCGCCACGGCGGACATCACAATCGACACGGTCGGCATGAAGAGGAGGCCTATCCCTATTCCCATGAGCAACATGGTCGGCAAGACATCGTCGACGTAGTCGGCGTGGACCGAGATACGTGACATGAGAAGCAAGCTGACGATTATGAACGCCAGCCCGCTGACGGTGAGGGCCTTCAGACTCACCCGCTCGGCGAGCCTCGGAGTGACCAACAGGGTCATGAGACCGGTCAGGGCGCTGTTGGGAAGGAATGCCAGGCCCGTGCGCAGCGGGCTGTATTGCAGTACTTCCTGCATGTACAACGCTCCGAGGAAGGTGAGCCCGAAGCCGCCGACCGGTATCATGACCCTGACGAGCGATGCGCTGCCCAGTGTCCGGTTGCGCAGAACTCGCGGCGGTATCAACGGTGTCGGAGCTCTCGACTCGACGATGACGAACAGTACCGCCAACACCATGGCCCCTAACAAAGTTCCGATGGTCGCGGGCGACCCCCAACCGGCGTTTCCCACGTTGACCATGGCATATACGGCCAGAGTCGGCGCGGCGGTTACGAGCACCGCGCCCAGCAGGTCGGCCCCTGCGCCCAACCCCAAGCCTGGTTGGCGATCGATCAGCCTCCGCCCCATCACCAGAGCTACCACTCCCACTGGCACATTGATGAAGAAGATCCAGTGCCAGTTCAGCAGGGTCAGGATCGATCCTCCTACCACGAGGCCCAGGGAGACGCCTCCGATGGCTACGAAGGTGAAGATGCTAAGAGCAAGGGTGTGCTCCCTGGGCTCCGGGAACATGGGCGAGATGATCCCCAGTACCATGGCGGCCACCAAAGCCGCGGTCGTACCCTGGACGAAGCGGGCGGCCACCAGAAACCCCGCGTTCGGCGCCAGGCCGCAGACCATCGACGCCGCGCTGAATGCTCCGAGGCCGATGAGGAAAAGCCTGGTTCGGCCCAGGAGGTCGCCGAGACGACCGGCGAGGAGGATGAGACCGCCGAAGCTAAGGAGATATGCGTTGACGACCCACGCCAGTGATGCCTGCGAGAAATGCAACTCGCGCTGAATGCTCGGCAGGGCCACGTTGACCACCGTGGTGTCCAGCACGATCATCAGCTGGCCGACACACAGCACGACGAGCGCCGCCCATCGACGCCTTTCAGCCCCTACACCCTGCCCCTGACGCTTGCCTTGCCGTTCCATCAGTATCTTCCACACTACCGGCTTTGGCGCCGCGCACCGCACGCGTGCCCACTCGGAAGCGGGGCGGCCGGTAGCGAACCCGAGCCCCCACCTGGAAGGTTCACGACCCAGTCAGGAGAGCGCCGATCACCCAGGGCGAAAACCCCGAGATGCTCTACCTGTGGGTAGGCTCACCCTGGCGGCCGGCTCGACGGCTAGCTCCGAATGCCAAATCGGGTCAGTCCGAAGAGAGATATGGCATTACCCCGCACCAGGGCGTAGGTTTCATCCTCGTCTAGCCCGGTAGCAGCACACATCGATGTCAGAATTTTCGTGGTGTGGGGAAACGTGCTGTCGGAATGGGGATAGTCGACCTCAAAGCAAATTTGAGACATCCCGATACGGTGACGGTTGTCGAGAGCTGCCTCGTCATCGAAGATACACCCGAACACCTGGCGCCGGACATAGTGCGATGGTGGCTCATCAAGAGGGATACCGTTCCTACCGAAGGAGTTGTCGGCGCGCTCCATCCAGATGCGATCGGCCCTCTCGATCACGAACGGCAGCCAGCCGATCTGACCCTCGGCGTAGGCGACGCGCAACCCGGGAAACCTTGCGAGGGTGGCCGAGAACACGAAGTCAAGCATCGAGTGCACGGTGTTTTCGTAAGTTATTGCCGATGACACAATGAACGGAGCATCCGGGTTGGTCTGCGTCATCCGCGACGATGAACCGATATGCATGCACAGCACCGTCTCGGTTGCTTCGCACTCGGCGAACAAGGGATCCCACTCCCCCGAATACACCGACGGCAACCCCAATGCCGACGGGTCCTCGGGGAACGTCACCGCATGGCTCCCTTTGCCGGCACATCGCCGCAGTTCCTCGACCGCCAAGCGGACATCCCAAAGCGGCACGATCGTGAGTGGAATCAGCCGCCCTCGACCCTCACCGGCGCACCAGTCATCGATGATCCAATCGTTATAGGCGCGCACGCACAACAAGGCCAGATCTTTGTCGGTCGCCTCGGCGAACGTTTGACCACAAAAACGGGGCAGCACATTCGGGAAACAAAGCGACACCTCAACATGATTTTCCTCCATGGCCGCCAACCGCTCTTTTTGCTGCCACGATCCGGGGTGAAGTTCCTCGAACGTGACCGTTCCCCACCTCCGCTCACCCAGCCCGACCGCCGCCGACATCCGTTGGAAAGGCATGATCAGATCCTCGTAATACCAAAGATCGGCCCACTCCCCCTCATCGCTCGGTCTCCATACCGGATCGGCGAACCCCCGCTTGCGCACCACACGCGGGCCGGTGTCCGCATATCGTTTCGGCAGACGGCTCGACCACAGGTCCGGCGGCTCGACAACGTGATCATCGACAGAGATGATCTTGGGAATCTCCAACGTGTTCTCCTCACAGCGGACTCACGACTTTCAGCTCCAACTGTAGCGGTTCAGGGACACGGATGCCCCTTGGCCTCGCCCCGCGATCTGGCACTGAACGCGCCTCGACACTCAGGGCGCAGGGGTCTCGGTCGTCCACGACAGAGTTTTCCGCTCGATGCCAGACGTTGTCATTCGTGAACATGATAGCTAGCCTGGTCAAAAGGAAATATTGCCACGGAGGGTTTTGGACATGGGCATCGTCCACGTTCCACGTCGCTTTGCCGATTTGTTCCCGCCGATGGGTCCGCGGACGCTGCGGCGAGTGCCCGAGGGCTTTGTGGTGCAACCTTATGAGCGGTTCGTCATCCGTCCCCTCGGTCCAACATTGGGTGCCGAGATCGACGGCGTCGACCTGAGCAAGCCATTGACCGAAGATGTCGAAGCCGACCTCCAACGTGCTTTTCTCGAATGGAAATTGCTGTTCTTCCGAGCCCCAGCCATCGATGTCAATCAGTTCTACCAATTCGCCCGATATTTCGGAGAGGGCTTCGACGACAGCGTCATGGGCGAACTATCGGAACTCACACGGGATGGTCCGCTGCCATATGTGGGAGCGGCGGCTTGCCGGCCGGAACAGAATTACTGGCATGCGGACGCCACCTTCGGGGCTGAGCCTCCTCGGGCCACGGTGCTGCGGGTGCTACCGCCGGCCGTGGGGGGCGACACCCTCTTTGCGGACATGGCCGCCGCCTACGACAACCTTCCCGATGAGGTCAAGACCCGCATCCAGGGCCTAACCGCCATCCACGACATCGACCGGTTCGCCCGCAACTTCCATCCCGCCTACACGAGCGAAACGTCGATGTGGCCGCCGGTCGAGCACCCGGTGGTGATCGCCCACCCGGAGACCGGGCGCAAGACCCTATATGTGAACACCCAGTGGACGCGTGAGCTGGTCGGTCTCGAACCAGAAGACGGTGAGCCGCTTCTCATGTACCTCTGCGCCCAAGCCGCAGTGCCGGAGTATCAGTGCCGCCTGAACTGGCAGCCATCCGGTTTAGCGATCTGGGACGGTTATGCCCTGCAGCATTACGCGGTCAGCGACTATACGGAGGGACGGAGTTTCTGGCGGATCGCTATCAGCGGCGGTATCCCAATGACGCCCGCTTTCTGAAATGAAGGTACATGCCGCCAGGCGAGCCGCAACTGGAGCATGTTGTGGTGGCGCGAGGATCGGAGTCATACTGGCCCGGTGGCCGACCAGGTATCGCCATTCCCTGGGACCCCGTCGGACCGCGTCCCGGAGATCCTAGGCACCGGACAGCCCGACGTGGTCACGATCTACCAGTCGCTGTCAGGCCGTCACCCAAGGGGGCTCGACGAGGCCTACCTCCGCTGGCACGCACTCGACCACGAGCCGGAGCAGCACCGGCTAACGACGGTTTGGGCCTCGCGGCGGTACGTATCGACTCCGGCGTGCCGCGCCGCGCGTGCAGTCAACGATGAGCGTTATGACGCTATCGACTACGTCATGTCCTACCTTTTCGCCGCGCCGGTCGACTTCGATGGGTGGGTGGCATTGCAACAAGCTCTCCGGGGTGCCGGCCGGGACGTGGACCGCGTGCCGATCCTCGAGCGCGGGCTCTACCGGGTGCAAGGCAAGGTCTCGGCGCCCGGGACCACGTTGGGAGCAGACATGCTCCCCCGACGGCCGGCGACCGGTTTGTACGTACTCATCGAGCGCGGCCCGGTCCCCGCCGGTGCACTTGCCGAGGTACCCGGGGTGGCAGGCGTGTGGTGGGCGGTCGGAGAGCAGACCCATCCGCTCTTCGCCACGACCGACAACACGGGACTGCAGACAACCTACTGCTTCCTCGAGGGCGACCCGGTCGACGTAGCAAACCGGATCCGGCCTGTTCTCGACGCCCGTTGGAAGTCCACAGATGCTGTGCCCCTGTTGGCGGCGCCCTTCCACACTGTCGTCCCGTTCGATTGGGGACGGCACCTCCCCTGAGCCTGTTCGCAGAATTACCTGCGCCAAACGCCGGTGCTAACCAGGATCGTTTGCCGGATCGTGCACTCGGACGTCGCGTGCCATCAGCCGACCATATGTCTGCGGCTCGATGACAAGCAACCCGCCGCCCGGGCGCACTCAGCGCCGAAGTACCCAGCGCCCAGCGCCCAGCGCCCAAAGATGGCGTGCCTACTCCGATGGACGGTGCGGTGGGCTTGCCGTTAATCCATGGGTACCGGCATGCCCGCGCCCATGTACTCGGCAAGCGTCTGGTGGAAATGGGCGACGACAACTTCCGCCCTGGGGTTGGGCCGGGCCCCCATAAAGCCGCGCGACTTCATGCCCTTTTGCACCTGCGGCATGTTCCCGAAATCCTGCTGGAGCACGTTCGGCCAACGCGGGTCGGTGGGATCGGGGACGAACTCCCACTCCGTCTTCGGCTCTCCCCCCTCCGGATAACGTTCGATCACGTAGGTTTCGAAGATACAGCTATTGGGGTCCGTGCCGTTCGGCCGCGAGCGGTAGCAGAGCGCGTACGTCACGCCGTGCAGGACAACACTGTTGGGGAAGAGATGCCAGTCGTGACCCGCCTTCTGCATGTGATCGGCATCGATGTGCGGCCAGATGATCCCACGCGCCGCGTCAGCTTGCTCCGCCGAGGCGGTGAGATGGGCCAGCACCTCGCCAGGCGGGGTACCCTGGGGCAGTTCGTCCACCAAGCGTCTTGCCGCGTCGACGATGCTATCGGTGGTGCAGCTGTTCACCTCGTCCATGATGGTCTTGAGCGACTGCCAAATCAGCACGCGTGCGTCGCGTCGGCTGTCGGTAGGAGCATCGGGGCTCTGGGCGCCAGGACGTCCCGGGTTGCTGCTGACCGCAGGGCCGTGCCAGCCATGCTTGCCGTGCGTCTGGCAATACCAGAACGGCGTGACGCCGAAGCGGTTGAGCTGCGGATGGGTGATCGCCGCATGATGGCTTTCGTTGAAGGCTTCCAGTGCGGTCTTCCAGTTGCACGGGAAGATCAGCCGCTGGCGCCAGCGGTAGCGCATCCTCTCCAATTCGTACGGCCCGAGCAAGCTCGGCGCCGGGTCCAGGAAGTCGAGGAGCGGCTCGCAATCCGGGTCCATGTTGATCCACACCCAGCCGCCCCACGTTTCGCATTTCACCGACGGCAGCTTGGTGTTCTCCGGTGTCAGCTTGTCGCCCCAAGCCCGACGATCATTGACGAATATGTTTTGACCGTCGAGCTTCCACCGCCAGCCATGAAAACTGCAGCGGAACTGGCGGGCACTGCCGCACTCCTCGTCGACCAGCCTTCGGCCGCGGTGCTGGCAGACGTTATAGAAAGCCTCAATCGTCTCCGGTGCGCTACGCACAACGATAATCGATTCATCGACGATGTCATAGATGGCATAGTCGCCGACCTCGGGGACCTCCTCGACCCGGCAAGCCATCTGCCACACCTTGCCCCAGAGTCGTTCATTTTCGGCCTGCGCATACTCGTGCGACACGTAGGCTTCGACCGGGATTACAACCGGCTGAATCGACTTCAGGTCCACACCGGTCGGGACATCCAGATCCTCGAACACCGCCTCGACGGTTTCAACCGGCTCTTCTACTGTGGTCACGAAACTTCCTTTCCCCATGCCTGTCCTGAACTCGGGCGCGGGCGTACGCGGCATGAGCGTAGGGTCGCGCCTAGCCCTTGTCAAACCGTCGAGTTGCCTCCTCTGAGGCTCGGCGTAGAGGGGGTCCCCGTGGTGGCGCCCGGCGCCCCCCGCTATTCAGAGGCTGATGCCAGGTGCCGCCCAGATTAAGGCCCTTCCTCGGGAATCGCCCTTAGGGCCCGCCACGAAACAACTTGACGCAATTCTCTTGTAAACATGCATGTCGTGGCACAGGACTTGTTCCAAGTTGTTTCGTGGCGGGCCCTTACTCCAGTTTTTCTCGTAGACATTCTGTTTTCTCGTCGCTCTTTCGGACGATTTCCGTGCGAAATGACGCCGAGAAAACCAAATGCCTACTAGATTCCAAGTGACTGCCCCGGCTTCCGTTGCTTACTCCCATAGCCGGCGTCGCAGTTCGCCGGCTTGGCCTATCCCAGGCCTTGGCTCGCCAGCCACTGTTTGGCCACGGAGTCTGGATCGCCGGTTCCGACCTGGGCATCCAGTTGGGCAAGAATCGGCGTGGTCAGCTTGGCCGACACCGCATTCACCGTGTCCTTGATGGTCGGAGTCAGCTTGGCCGTGCTGACGATCGGCGTGACATTCTGGGCCGCAAACATGTTCTTAGGATCGGTGAGCGCCACAAATCCGTCCGCCGCGAATGACGGGTCGGTGGAGAAGATATCGCCGGCGTCTATGGTCCCGTTCTTGAGCGCGGTCACTGTGACTGTGCCGCTGGCTGACAGGGCCGTGAAGTTGCCGAACGTAACGCCGTAGACGCGCTTAAGAGCAGGAATGCCATCGGGGCGGGTCTGGAATGCCGCCGGCG
Source organism: uncultured Actinomycetota bacterium (assembly GCA_963783945.1). Classification (GTDB taxonomy): domain Bacteria; phylum Actinomycetota; class Acidimicrobiia; order Acidimicrobiales; family Palsa-688; genus CAWAPS01. Next base: position 27,095 of record CAWAPS010000027.1, on the reverse strand, counting down.
CTCCGAAGGTGAGATGGCTGGCGATCGGAGCCAGATCGGCGATCGAGGTCAGATGATCCTTCTGGGCCGTGGCCTTGGTGACCGTGATCGTGTCCGAGTCTTGCGCCGGGGCCGGGGTCAGTGCGGTGAGGCTGCTGCCCAAGACCCCCGGGAGGGCGGCGGTCACTTCCGAGGTGCTCTTGGCCGTCGCGCTTGAGTCCAGGAAGTAGAGAATCGACCCGTTGTACTCCGGAAAGAAATTGATAGAGCCATCTTGCATGGCTTTCCAGTAGACCGAGCGTTCACCGATGTTCAGCTTCTTGGTGATCGACACTCCCTTGGCCTGGAGCGCATCGGCATAGATATCGGCCAGCAGTGCGCTTTCCGTGAAGTCGGCAGAGCCCACTGTGAGCGAGCCCGCCGTCCCACTGCTGGTAGTGCTGGTCTGCGAACCACTCGAGGTGGGTGCGGAGGAGCTTGCTTTGCTGCTCGAGCACGCCGCCAACGTTGCGGTCAGAAGGATCGGTAACGCGAGGGCAGCGAGCGCACCGTGGCATCTGCGGTTCATGGTTCTCCTTAGGGTTTGACGGGATTCAGACAGTTACTCGGCCACGGCGGAGTCGCGATAAAGGAGCTCGCCGGCGGGATAGGCCCGGTGAGACGATCAGCCGCTCCACCCCCAGCAGCAGCAAGTCCGCGACGCCTGCGAGGACCGCGACCAGCAAAGCGGCTCCGAGCATGGCCGGATATCCCACGTTCGGATCGTTGATCTGGGGCAAGCCGTTGATGAAGATCTGGTACCCCAATCCGCCGAGGAACGGAAGATACCCGGCGATCGTGGCGGTGGCGATGACCTGGAGCGTTGCGCTTCGGATACCGGCGAGGGTCAGCGGCAGCGCGATCGGGGCCTCAACTCTGAGAATGACCTGGCAAGCGTTCATTCCCATGCCCCGAGCGGCGTCACGGACGTTCGGGTCGACACCCCGGACACCGGCATAGGTGTTGGTGAGGATGGGAGGTATCGCCAGCACCGCGAGCATGGCCTCGACCGGCGCCAGGGAACCCAATGCCCCGCGCGGGACCAGCCAGCCGATGGAACCACGGTAGTGGATCTTCGGACTCACGAGCACGTACAGGAGGATCATGAGGCCGAACGCCGGAACCGCTCGAAACCCGTTCGCGATGCCTCCGACAGCAAAGCTCCCCCGGCCGGTGTGCCCAAGCACCAGCCCGAGCGGGATTGCGATAATCATGGCGATGAGAACCGCAATCACTGTGTAGACCACGTGCTCACGCAGAGAGACGAGCAGGCCGTGCGGTCCTGTCCAATGTGACGCAGTCGTGAGCCAACTGGGCACGAGCCCGACGCTTGGTAGCCCGCTGCCCCCGGTAGCGGCAATCAACGAGGGACCGCCCGCTGCCAGGGGGTCGCCAGCCGGACGCCCAGCAGTATGAGCGCATCGAGAACGAGCGCCAAGAGAATGAACATCACCAGCCCGACCCAGATCGGGGCGGTATCTCCGGTCGTATTCCCGATCGTGAAAAGGGACCCGAGCTGACTGACCCCGAGCGTCGAAGCGACAGCAACGAGGCTCACGTTCGATACCGTGGCCACCCGTAAACCGGCACCGATCACGGGGACGGCGAGAGGCAGCTGGACCGCCAACAATCTTTGGCGGTTCGTATAGCCCATGGCCGACGCGGCTTCAAGGGTGACGGGATCAACCGCCCGCAGCCCGTCGGCAACGGCGCGCACCAACAGGGCGACGCAATACACCGTCAGGGCTACGGCCACGTTGACAGGGTCGAGGATCTCGGTACCTATGATTCCAGGAAGAGCGAGGAACAAAACAATCGACGGGATGGTATACAGCACCCCGCCAACGGTGACGACCGGGGAATAACTCCAGCGGTAGCGGCTCGCCATCCAGCCGATAGGCAGGGACAGGGCGAGACCCACCCCTACGGGAACGACCGCCAACCAAATAGTGGTACGCAACCAGGAGATGATCTCCGACTGGTTTTGGTTGAAGTATTGCCAGGCATGATTCACTGGGCCACCGGCGTCACTGCCCGTTCGTGCTCGATTCGGGTGAGCACCTGGGACGCGGTCACGGTCCCGAGCAAGGTCCCGTCAGCCCGAACGATCACACCGCGGCCACTCGGCGAGGACAGCGCGGCATCGAGCGCCTCGCGGAGTGACGCGCCTTCGGCCGCGAGCGTCCCTCCGAGATTGAGAAGGTCGGCGGCCACGTTTCCGGTGTCGGTTGAGACGGTGGCCGCTGAGATCCATCCCTGCGGCCGCTGCTCGGCGTCGACGACCAGCACCCAGCCATCGCTGGCTCTGTCAGTCACGGCGCCCAACGACTCCCCGAGCGTCACCACCATCTCGCGGCGCAGGGGCAGGTCTCCGGCAGCAGAGAAGCCAAGCGCCCGATAGCCTCGGTCCCTCCCGACGAATCCCGCGACGAAGGAGTCAGCCGGGTGGGCGAGCAGCTCCCGGGGGGCGGCGATCTGGGCCAGATGACCGCCCACCCGCAGCACAGCCACTCGATCCCCCAGCTTCACTGCCTCATCGATGTCGTGGGTCACAAACACGATGGTCTTGCCCAGCTCGCCCTGCAGACGCAAGAACTCGTCCTGGAGCTGGGCCCGTACAACCGGGTCTACAGCCGAGAACGGCTCGTCCATAAGCATCACCGGCGGTTCCGCCGCCAGGGCTCGGGCCACTCCCACGCGCTGCTGCTGGCCGCCAGACAGCTGCGCCGGATAACGGCTAGCGAGGCCGGCCGGCAGGCCGACGAGCTCGAGCAGTTCCAGCGCTCGCTTGCGCGCCGCCTTCCGCCTCGACCCGAGCAGAAGGGGAACGGTTGCCACGTTGTCGACGACAGTGCGGTGAGGAAACAGGCCCGCCTGCTGGATGACATACCCCATGCCGCGACGGAGCTGCTCCCGATTGATAGTCGAGATGTCACGGTCATCTAGGTAGATCCGCCCGGAGGTCGGCTCGATCAACCGGTTGATCATCCGCAGGCTCGTCGTCTTGCCGCACCCCGACGGGCCGACCAGGACCGTGATCTGACCGGTCTCGGCCTGTAAGTCGAGACTGTCGACGGCTAGAGTGCCGTCCGGGTACTGTTTCGTAACCGACTCGAAGCGGATCACTCAACCAATCCATGAGATGGTGACGGCCACAGTGCCTACCGTCGGTGGAAGTTGTGCTTTCTATCAAGGTAACCCGAAATATGTCAATGACCGACGATTGCGGTCGAGGTCGCCCCGAAGGTGAAGCGTCCTCTACCGGGGCTCTGGCGCGTTCTGCTCCGCTCTCGAAGATCCTTCCCGTTTCGCCGCCCGATCCTGAAGCGCTTGCCGCTCAGCCCCCCATCACCTTGCAGTAAACACGGGGACCGTCGTAGTCGTTGACCGCGTAGTGCCACGTCGCCTGGTTGTCCCAGATGACGAAGTCACCGGGCCTCCAGCCGAAGTTGACGGCATAGGTGGGCGAGGTACCGCCGACGTGCCAGCTGGCCCCCCGACCGGCCTCTCGAGGTCAAAGGTGTACACCTAGCCGCCTCTCCTCGTGGCGATGTGGCCAGGTCGGGTGATCGAACGCCTCGTCCAAGATCCGCACCACCTCGACATGCTGCTCCGGCGACAGGAGCCGGCCTCGGAAGGCCAAGACCTTGTAGCTCCAGAACTCCTGCCCAAGGATTCGGCCGTGGCTTCGTCGACGCCCCCGGTCAGGTCCCCGGCTGTGAGCTCCGCGCCAAGCACGGGGCTGGCGGGGTGTACCTGGTAACGACGAATAAGGACATCGGCCACAGCGCTAAAGCTTACTAATCTCATCGGCTTTATGCAATAAGGCGCTGGTCACGCTGCTCCTGGGCCGGGACGTGGAGTCAGACGCCGATGGCGGGTCACCGCTCGAAACTCGCCGTCGCAGTTGATATTGGCGTCTGACCGTAGGTGCTCCGAGCGCGCTGTTAGTGCACGAACAGCAGCTAGTATGCTCGAAAGACATCATTAGTGGCCGAGGGAGGTCGTCGGTGCTCGGAAGGCGATAGACATAGCCGGCCGCGGTCGCTTCACTCGAGGTCTAACAAGTATCAGAGAGACCGCCCGCCGAGGAGAGGAAGGACGTCGCCGCCTCTATCTATACGTCCCGGCCAACGAGCGCCAAGGGATCGGCGAGTAGCGGTTCACTCACGATTGGAGACGGAAGCCACGGCTGACGGGATCCAGGCGTCGTCCTGGCGAAGTGATGAACGAGCTGTTGGAAGTAGACAGCCCGAAAGCCCTCTTCCCTGCGGGGTTCGCGGTCGGCTACGCACGGGCGCCCGATCTGCCCCTAACTGCTGACAAGAGCGGGCCCGACAAAGCGGCAATAGAAAGGTTGGGGCACACCCTCGGCAAGCGAGTTGAAAGCTAGGTATTGATCGGTACGGATCCGCCGCTGCCGACGGCCCGTCGACCCGCCTTCGCGAGCTCAGCCTCGTACAGCTCGCCCAGGCTGCCCAGCCGCACCTTGATATTCCAATCGTAGTGCTTGAACCGCCAACCCTCGGTCGTGCGCACCAACTGTATGGACAAGACAACGAGGCTCTCGTAGAACTTGCCCTCTCGCTCACCGACACCGTGGTGCCTCGAACGAACGGGGACGTCGACCTCCGCAGTGTCGCCATGGATCACAGGCGTGAAGCTACCGACGTGGTCATACAGAACTATGTCTTCGGAGTCGTCGAAATGCGCAAAGTTCTTCAGGACCTCGGCGCGCCCATAAATGATCCTGTCCGCCGTTTCCTGGATCGAGGCATCCTCGGTGAAGATGTCTACCATGTCGTTCCATCGCTTCGAGTCGACCATCTTGAAGTAGTCATTGATGAGATCGATGATCGCGAAGCGGTCAAGGATCAGTTGAGCTTGTTCTTCAGAAATGGACATCAGCTTTTCTCCCTGGTTCCGCGACATCGCCGGTCGGCTCCGTCATGAGAGCGATAAGAACGTTGTCCCTTTGGCGCAACCTAATCTAAGAGCAAGGCGATCGAGCCGCAAGTCCGCATGCTCGTCGACCGTCTCAACCCAACATCGACCACTGTCACCCACATCGCTCATCTGACCGACGAACGCTCGGTGAGAGAGAGGTTCGTATCAGCTGGGCCGCAGGTTCCAGGGATATAGCCGTCGATCGCATCGGTTACCTCGCCATCCGCGTGATTCACCGCCGTAATCGGAATTCAACGTCGGCCGGAAGTTCGCTCCCGAGGCTCGAGGGCCTCTGCTCGGAATCGCGGGAGCACGGGAGCACGGGCGACTGGACGGTCCCCCATCCCACTCACCAAGTTCCAACGGACACTGCATTTCCCAGACACGAGCATCCGTTTACACGATCATTCATTTGCTATACCATCCAGCGATTTGCTGTACTGGAATGGTAACGACCGAAGGCTAAACATGCAAGAACGACCCGGCACCACACCGTCCACCCTCCCAAGCCAAAACCACAAGACGACTAATGGCGCTGACTTGGTGCGGTCGGCTTGTGAACTGGGGCCGACGCTACAGGCGAGGGGTAGGAGCACCGAGCAGCTCCGGCGCATCCCCGATGAGACGATCGGCGACCTTCAGGCCGCCGGGTTGTTCAAGCTGCTCCAGCCGGCGTGTTATGGCGGCTACGAGACCGACATCTCGACCTTTCATGATGTCGTGATGGCGCTTGCTGCTGCGGACGCCTCCGTAGGGTGGACCTTTAGCGTGTTGTCAGTTCAGACCTGGCTTCTGTCATTGATGGATCCCCGGGCCAGCGAGGAGGTGTGGGGCGACGACCCGACGACGCTGACGAGTTCCGCAACACCCCTGACTGGATACATCGAAAAAGTGGGGGGCGGATATCGGATCAGCGGGCGTTTCGGCTTCTCTTCCGGCTGCCAGCATGCGTCCTGGATCCTCGTCTTTGGCCTGCCTCGCAACGCGCCGGACGGCGGGGCCCATGGCTTCCTCGTGCCTGGAAGCGACTATCGCATCGAGGACTCCTGGTATTCAATGGGCCTCTGCGGCACCGGGAGCTGCGATGTCGTCATTGATGCGCTGGTCCCTAGCTATCGAGCGCACCCGATGTCCAAGTACGGGTCCCCCCTGAGCGAGGCTCCCGTCTACAAGCTGCCTTGCATGATCATGTACTCCCACGCGCCTACCCTCCCGGTGATCGGCACTGCCCAAGGCGCGCTCGATCACTATGTCGCCTCGCAAAAAGAACGGGTTAACGCGCTCGGCGTGAAGGTCTCGACCGACCCGGCTGCTCAGATTCGAGTGGCGGAATCCACCGCTGACCTAGACGCGGCCCGCCTGGCACTGGCCCGTAATTTCGCCGATATGACGAGATTGGCAGTGGCAAGAGATACCTTTCCCCCGGAGCTGATGGCACGGGCGGACCGCGACCAGATATTGGCCATCAGACGAGCCGTCACCGCAGTCGATCGTCTTTTTGCCACTATCGGAGCCAGGGCACTTAACCTCGATAATCCGGTCCAACGTGCTTGGCGAGATGTTCACGCTGGTGCCGCACACCCGGTGTCCTTGCCGGATTCCAGACTCGCCGCCCATGGTGCGCTCGCGTTCGGACTCCCGCCCGTCGGCCACTGACCACACTCAGAGAGGCCTACTTGCAAGCCTGCGGGGGGAGGATAGCGGTATGGCGGTCGCCCCCCACGGACCCCACGGATCCCACGGATCCCACGGATCGGACGATGACCGCTTCTTCGCCGCCTTAGGATGTGCGGGTTGGTATTTCTTGGACTCCACGCCAAAGCGCGATGGCTTCGGGTCGGGAGAGAGCGAGGCCACTGAGAGCGAGGTGCTCGTCCTCGGCGTGCGAAAAGCATACGGGCCCGTTCGGAAGCTGGTCGTAAAGGGCTTTGGCTGCGGCATCGGGCTCGACGGGATGGAACATGCGGGCGCGAGCCCGTGCGAGTAGATCGTCGGAGTCCTTTGCTTCAGCGTACGCAGGATCCAAGCGCTCGATGAATCTCGTGTACCCTGGCGACGGCATTGAACCCGCCAGTAACGTGGTTACGTCGATACCGACGTCTGCCAGCTCCGACCACAGTGTCTCGCCAAAGATCCACTGGAACGCCTTTCCCGCGTCGTACGCCGCATAGTAGAGGGATCCAGCGGTCGCTCCCATCGAGCTCACGATTCCTATTCCGCCTCTACCTCGCTCGGCCATCTTCCGGGCAAAGTGCTTGCACAGCTCGGCCAGGACGATGCAGTTGATCCTCACACTGCGAAGCTGGTCCTCGATCGGAACGTCCAAGAAGCGTCCGCGGGCCGCCAGGGTGGCGTTGTAGACGAACAATCCGACCTCAAGATCGGATGTGGCCTCCGCAATCGTTTGAGATATGTCTGGTGCACCCAGGTCGCCCGGGATCACACGAACTTCGACCCCGTACCGGTCGTGTATCTCCTTAGCGTTCTCACGAAGCAAATCCTCGCTTCGAGCCAGTGTGACGAGGTTCAGGCCCCGCTCCGCAGCGTTGCTGGCCAAGGCCGCTCCCACACCCATCGATGCTCCCGCGATAAACGCCCACGGTCCATATTTATCCTTGAAATCCATGGTGTCCCCTCCAGTCGGTCTCAGGCCGATGCCAGCTTACGCGATGTCGGAGATGGCCCAGACGAGCGCAGGTCTTGACTCTGCACCCAATGCAATTCTCTTCGCGTGAGGCTTCACCGTAGGTAGGTCCGGCCGCCGTCGAGCATCAAGGTTGTGCCTGTAACGTACCGGCTTTGCGGGCCGCACAGGAACACCACGCCCTCACCGACGTCTGCAACCGGATCGCCGAAGCGTCGCAGTGGAGTGTTGGCGCAGTATGCGGCGACCCTGCCGGGATCATGTGCTATCCACTTGTCAAGCGACTCCGAACCCGTTGCCACGGGGCAGATGACATTGACTCGAACGCCGTGCGGACCAAGCTCTACCGCCGCGGTGCGGGTCAGGGATCGAATCGCCTCTTGTGCGGCCGAGTAAGCTCCTTGGCCGGCCAGAGCCAACAGCCCAGAGCCCGACGCCACGTTGACGATGGCGGCATCTCCTCGCTCAACCATGTGCGGGTAGCACGCCTGGATAAAGCGCAGGCTGCCCATGACACCGGTGTCCCATGAGGCGTTCATGATCTCTTCCGTGATCTGGAGGAACGGCACGTCGACCCGGGGGTCGTCGGCTGCGTTCACGAGGATGTCGATGCCACCGTAAGCATCGACGGTGCGCGCCACGCAGGCCTCGATGTGCCCAGGGATCTTCACGTCGCACTCGACGGCAATGGCCTCGCCCCCAGCGGCCTTGATCTCCTTGACCGCCGTCTCAACCTTGGACACAGTACGGCTCGACGCCACCGTGCGAGCCCCCGCACCGGCCAACGCGATAGCGACACCACGGCCCACACCCGAGCCTGCTCCGGTCACGATCGCGACCTTTCCCTCGAGAAGCTTCATTCCATTCTCTCCTTACAACACGGCGCGAAAGCCAATTTCTATGGACGACCTGCGGTATGTTCGCCTTCTCAAAAGAATAGGAGCCCAAGCTGAATCCGTGGTACTCCAATCGCAACTATAGGTACCACACGATCATCTTCTCCTAACCGAGATGCTCTAAGCCCCGCGTGAATCCTGAGGCACCGTAACGTCGACAGTCCCGATCGTGCCACGGAACCAGTCACATTCCCCGGGGGAAGCAGACTTCTGTCCGCCTACATCATCCGCCAATGACCCATGAGACCTTCGGGGTGCGACGAAAGCCAAGGATGACTTGGTTGCGATCGCGGGGATAGTGGTCCTGATCTCGGCCGGACGGCCCCGGTGCTCGACCCGGAGGCGTGCAGCGTCCTCCACACCGACCTGACCTTGGGAAGGGCGCGATCAAGGGCCACTTCGCGGATGGTCGCCTCTATCCGAGCGCCATTCGGCCCGCCTGCGCTAAGGGCCCGCCACGAAACAACTTGACGCAATTCTCTTGCAAACATGCATGTCGTGGCACAGGACTTGTTCCAAGTTGTTTCGTGGCGGGCCCTAAGCGACAGACAATCAGGCTGTAGGCTTCGGAAAGTTGTCGTGTATGTTCGTGTAGACCCGCTTGGATATGAGCCACCCTGGGCCTGATTTCACCAGGATGTCGTCGTAGCGGCCGTAGGCGCTCATTAGCGTCTCAGGCGCACCCGAAGGGACAAAGGCTGCGTGGACGTATGATCGAGCAGTGGCCGTGTCCCCGGTGAGCTCTACCACAGCATTCGTTATCCGATGCTGGGTATGGTCGTAGCCATCGTGGGAATGCGTAAAGTGCTCGGTCACGGCGTCGGCATTGTCCCATCGCGCAATCTCCTCGCCGCATCGGTCGCATTTGACACCGCGAAACCGACCCTCCTCGTCGTAGTCGAGCTTGCTATCAGCGGTGAAACACGACCGGAGTAGAACCCAGTTTCTCGTGTCTATGGCCGTGGCGTACCGATTGAGAAGATCTACTATAGCTGCCCGCTCCATCCACTGATCAGTGGCTGCCATCTTTCCCTCCCTTGTATCCGTGGCGCGCGAAGGCCAGAGTCTGTCTGCTTCTGGGACTCAAGCCTCCCGATACCGGCAATAAAACCCTCTTCATCGACCCGTGTCCATGTGCCCACGGACAGGTACACGCGGGTGCCGTACCGCCGCCGACATCCAACGCCCCCTAGGATGCCGGTGCACAAGCAGCGGTCTTGAGTCCGGCAGGAGCGACGAATTGGCCGTTCTTGATCCCAGCCAGGAAGAAGCAAGTGGGCTGCGCTTGTTTGCCCTTTGTGAAATTAAGGGAAGGTGCCAGGCCACCCAACGTTTCGTTGTGGAGGCTGTACAGGCCTGTGAGAATCGAAGCGCTGGTCACCGTGGAGGAGCCCGAAGCAGCCACAGCGGCTTGAAAGAGCTTCCCCGAAGCCCAGGCCACGATTGCAGAGTCATCATGAATCGACACACCGGGCGCGTACTTGGCCATCGCAGCATGGAATTCCTGTAACGCTGGCGTCGAGTTCTCAAACCAAGGAGCAGTCCCCTGTGCTGAGATCGTGCCGTTGAATGCGGGAATGCTCAGTAGGGAGCTGTCCAGCTGGCCCCCTCCCATCCCATAGGATGGCTTCCAGTCTTGCTGATAGCACGCTTGAGCGAATTTGATGTCGTTCGTGAGCGGTGCGGACGGGAACACACCGGTTGCGCCAGCCGCCTTCCCCGCCAGGCACTGCGGGGTCAGGTCTGGGGCGCTCAAGGAGAACGACCCGAACCAGACGATCTGCATACCAAGCAAAGGTGCTGCCGCCTTGGCAAATGGTATCCCACTTGCACACTGGGAGACCTCTGCGCAGTAGGGATAGGCAATCTTCGTAGCACCTTCTACCTTCAAGCCGTAGAGCTCGGCATAGGTGAGCGCGCTCTCAGCTGTTTCCGCCGGAAAGAACAACGGGTTATTCGGGTTGCCGGGCGCGGCCTGACTGCCTCCGATAATCGGTATACCAGCCTTTTGGAACAGCGTGTTCCACGCCGGATCCGTGTCGCCGAAGTCGGAAACCAGCGCTACGACATGCTCCTGATTGATGAGCTCCTTAGCGGCGGTCAAGCCGGTAGCAGGATTGTCGTTGTCCTGCTTGACGATGAGATGAATCGGATGGCCGCCTATCCCACCGTCGGCGTTCACGGAATCGGCCCAAGCCTGAATCGCTGATTGCGCCGTCGAAATCGACGACGCTTCAGCACCTTTGTAGCTTCCGATATTGCCGATCACGATCGGTGTCCCCTTAGGACTGTTCGTCCCACCCGTCGGAGTGTTAGCCGAGCCCGTCGGAGTGTTAGCCGAGCTCGGAGTTGTGTTCGTAGATGAGTTCTTGGATGACGAGCCACACCCGGCCATAAGTCCAGCGACCAGACAGACGGCCAAAGCCGAGGCGGCCGTTCGGCCATGCCGTTTCCTACGTACGCTCGATCGAGACCGAGCCGGCTCGCCGATACCGGCACGCCTCATAACGAGAATCACCGTCATAACAGGTATCCCCCCTGCCCTTTCGAGATGTGTCGAACTTTTACGACCTGGCAACACTATCACAGGCTTTTCGAACCAATGCCGAACACGCTGGAGAATGCCCTTCCACCTCGCCGAGCCGGATGTACTGGCTTTGCTTCAATTGCCGCCCCGGGGTGATGGGGACCAGCTTGACCGGCCGGCCCTTTCTCCTCCGTCTCGAGGTAGAGCACCTTCAAGCCGGCCGACTCGTTACGAAGATTCCTCCGCCAGGGACGGCGTTGCGGAACCGTGGGTTCAGACTCTAGACCGTATTTGCATCCAGTATGAAAAAGCCCAGACGCTGACGCTGACCCCAGAGCACGAGTCGGTAGTTGTCATTGGGCCATCGATCCCCATCAGAACGAGGTTGTCTCATGGTGCCCAGATCTCGTTAAGCTTCCGTGGCCCAAACGTGATGCTCCAAATCAAGTAGGGAGAAGGCCATGGACCTTTCGGGCAGGACGGCAGTGGTGACCGGCGCGGCCAGCGGTATGGGCAAGGCCACGGCGATAGGCTTCGGCCGGGCCGGGGCGAATGTTGCTCTCTTGGACCTCAACGAGCCCGGCGCCGAGAAGGTCGCTGAGACGATCGATCCAACGGGTGAACGGGCCATGGTGTGCGCGGTTGATATAGCTGACCCGTCCGCCGTGCGAGAGACGTTGGCCGCCGTAAGCGCGCATTTCGGTCGCCTCGACGCTGTAGCGAACGTCGCCGCCATTTTTCCCCCGACCAACGCTGACATCAACGCAGCCAACGCCCTCGAGGTAACCGAGGAATACTGGGACCGCTTGCTCGCAGTAAATCTCCGCGGGGTCTTCTTCTGCTGTCAGGCAGCAATCCGCATCATGATCGAACAGGGTACCGGCGCGATTGTCAACGTTGCGTCTGGGGCAGCGTTCCGCCCGATCAAAGGCATGTCGACTTATTCTGCGTCCAAGGCGGGCGTAGTGGGCATGAGCCGGGTGCTTGCGCTCGAGTGTGCCCGCAAGGGCGTACGAGTAAATGTCGTCGCGCCCGGTCATACCTTGACCGAGGGAAATCTGGAGTACTTGTCGAGAGAGGAAATAGATGCCATCGGTGCGACACTCGTTCCGGGGCGGGTCATGACCCCGGAGGAACCCGCGAACGCGATCATCTGGCTTTGTTCGGATGACGCGTCGGGCATCAACGGCGCGATCATCAACGTCAATGGTGGCAACCACATGCCGCAGGGCTGAGAGCCCACTCGGCCGTGTCCGATGGTCCCATTCGCGAGAAGCGCCACGGGTGGACGACCAGGCGGCGGTTCGCCGGGGCCAAGGGACAGGCAACTTGGGCGGTCCCTGAAACGCAGCTCTTGCGCCATGGACGCGCGATAGAGACTTCCCCGGACACGGTCATAGACCGCGGCCTATGAGCCCGAGACCCCTCCGACAGTGCATTCTGCCCAGCAGCCCCAACGGGATTCGAACCCGTGTTCCCACCTTGAGACGGTGTTTCGATGGGGTCCGCTGACCTGCGGTTCTCCCAGAAACCCCCTTCTACCTGGACTTATCTGGATAAGGGGAGTCAAGCCGAGACAAGCCAAGTCAAGGGGTTATAGAAGCGGATTAGGAGCACGCTCCTTCTGGCGGACGTGGGGCTCCTTCGAACAGCACCCCACAGGTGGTCCAGCCCCTGTGGAGGGGAGGGCCCCCCTGTGGCCCACAGAGCCTCCGTACAGCCCCAGATGCCCCTATTACATCGGTCCGGGACTGTGTGTGAGGCCTTCCTCAGAGAGAACTCTCCTCCGAGCCAAAGGGTCATGATCGGCTTTGTGGCGCGGGGCCTTGCCGGTGTGTGCCCTTGGTAATGATGTCGCTACCGCGTTGGGGCACCAGGTGAGCCATCAGTCGGTCGCTTAGGGGTCATCTCGCACCCCGCCAGGGTTTCGCAGGTGGGACATAGGGCCCGAGGGCCAGCGAAGTCCCACCCATCGGGCAGGTCGGCCCCGCAGAACGGTACGTCGTCCTTGCTGGGCGGCACCCCTAGGAAGGTGCGGAACAGATGGTTGTCGTCGGCAGCTTGGCTTCGATTGGTGGTAGTCATGACTCCCCTCTTGGTTGTCCAGGTCGGCGCTCCCCGTGTAGGCATTGTCGGCAAGAAGGTCGTTGCAACTTTGGACCCTTGGCGACACACTTAGGACCACCGGCGACAAGTTCGGAGGTGCCACATGACCGACATGGTCCAAGCCCAGTCCCTGCGCGGCTACCGGGAACTGGTCACCGACCTGGGCGGCAACTCGACCCGGCTTTTACGTAAATCGGGCATCGAACCAGCCGCCCTCAACCAACTCACGGCCTTCATCAGCTTTGAGAGCCTGATCGAGTTGCTGGAACGCTCGGCAGTGGATCTGGGCTGTCCCGACTTCGGGCTGCGCTTGGCCGAACGGCAAGACATCGGCATTCTGGGCACCCTGTCGGTGGCCATGCGCTACTCCGCCACGGTGGGGGAGGCCATGGGATGCGCCTCCAAGTACTTCCACGTCCATAACGCCGCCGTCGCCTTCACCATCACCACCGGAGACCGTCGGGGCCAAGCCCGCCTCGTCTTCCGGGTTCTACCAGGGCCCTACCACCGCTGGGCGCAAACCGCCGAGCACGGCCTCGGCCTGACCTGGCGCATCCTGACCCTGCTGTCGGAGGGACGATGCCACCTGCAACAAGTGTGGTTCCCTCATCCCGCAGTGGCCACCGAGGCCACCTACCGATCCCGCTTCGACGCTCCCCTGACTTTCCGGGCCGACCGGACCGCCCTAGCCGTGGTGGCCAGAGACCTCAACCTGCCCATCAGCGAACACAACCGAGGGCTACGCGATCTAGCCACCAGGTACCTGGACCGCCAGCTTCCCCGAGGGCGAACCCCGTTCACCATGCAAGTCCGCCAAGTCATCGAGACGCTGCTGGGCACCGGCACCTGCGGCCACCGCCAGGTGGCCAACGCCCTTTACATGCATCCCCGAACCATGCAGCGGCGACTGCGAGAAGACGGCACCACCTTTGAAGATATAAAGGACGAGACTCGGCGAGACCTGGCTCAACGCTACCTGTCCCAACCCGACCTGCCGCTGAGTCAGGTGGCCAGCCTCCTCGGCTACAGCGAACAGTCAGCCTTCGGCCGAAGCTGCCGCCGTTGGTTCCAGACCAGTCCGCGAGAGTTCCGCAACCGACTTACCTCCGCCGGGACCGTGCCATCATCGGCCTGAGGGCGGAGGTCTACGTAGCCTCTGTCGCCCCCTTGCTTGTCGCTTCATTTAACAGATCACCAGTGCTGCGATCTCGGAGTCGCCCGGGTGGTCTGGGGATCCCCAGACCGGTGCCATGATCGTCATGTGTCCGACCGTGAGCCGGTGACCAGACAACACCCAGTGCATGTCCCGGCGGGTTGCCAGGTGGAGGGCTGAAACCGAGACAGACGACGGCTCTTAGGAGGACGGTAGGAGCAAATCGGGGTCCCTGGGCGAAAACTCCAGCAGCCCCAACGGGATTCGAACCCGTGTTCCCACCTTGAGAGGGTGCCCGAGTACTACGAACAGCCGACACTCTGGGACAGCGACGGACAATAGCGGCTGGTCAGACGGGGGTGTCCGTGTGGTCGGCGGACACCCGTGGACGACAGCGCACATCACCGGCCGCGCGATGGACGCGCGATGGTGCGCCACGAGGGCGCACGCGTTGAGTGTCTACGGGGATCAGGTAGCCCTCTAGGGAGGGTCGTAACCTGACGTTTGCTCGTAGGGGACGGTTCCCTACAGGCCGAATCGAAGCGCCGTTTAGTGCTCGGTCTCCTCGTATTCCCCAAAAGCCGTGCGCTTACGATGTAATAGCGCCCGGTCCCGCTCCTCGGGCAGGCGGTCAGGCTGGGGTAACCCGTCCGTGCCAGGGTGGAAGAGAAGTTGAGCCACCGGACTCGACGGGGGATGACGCTCATGGACCACAACTCCTGTTTCGACCCTCCCCAGCCATACGTGCTCGTCACGAACTGGCCCGCTCAGGGCCGGTTTCGAGCCGGTGGCCATCCCTCTTAAGCGGCCGCGATACCGGCTGATACCGGGGCGTCTGTGATCACGTTGTGATCACCGCAGCCCGTTGGCGGCGGCTGATTGAGACGCCGCCAAGCAGGAGGCGCCATGTGACTGGCTACTACCGATCCGACACGAGGACCCCGACCTGAATTCCAATGGGGCCGAGGTCCGCTGGCCGCTGGGGACGTGGACGACATGTGTGGGCCGCAAGCGCTGGCCGACCCGATGTGCGTCGCTACCGCCGAGCCGAACCGAGACCGGAGGCCCTCCACCCGCCTGATTGACAAGAAAGGGTACGAGATATGCGACCCTTTGTGGCCATCGGGGATCGACGACGATCACGCCCAACGGCTGGGCAGTCACAAGCAGAGGGCTGGCCCGGCCGGCACGATAAAACCGCCGGCTGCATCCGTCGGCGGTGAGCTGGGACCGCAAACCGTGGGCAACATCGAACCGGGCGCTTGACTTTGAAGTTGGGTTCAAGGTTTACGCTGGGGGGCGATGGAAGGCCTCAGAGTCGCTGAACTTGCCGGGTCTGCTGGCCTAGCACCTTCGACGGTGCGCTACTACGAGCGGGTCGGGCTGTTGTCCCGGCCGACGGGCCACCAACGGATACCGGGTCTTCGACGAGTCGGCCCTCGAAGAACTGGCCTTCATCGCCCGGGCCAAGGGTATCGGCATGACCCTGGAGGACATCGCCCGGCTCGTAGCGGCGTGGCCCAATGGCGAGTGCCGGTGGCTGCAGGCCCGTCTGCGCCGGTTCCTTGTCCAGCGGATCGCTCAGGTTCACGGCCAACTCGACGAGCTCGGGGCGTTCGAGCGCCAACTCCAAGCGGTCCTCGGCCGCCTGGCCGCCCGCGACCCCGGCACTGCACGCTGCGGAAAGGGCTGCGGCCTGCGAGACCGATCTCGATGTCACCATCGAGAGATCTCCGTCCGGTCCCCGGGCGTGGGGGTGTTCGTTGGGCGAGGAGGACATCACCATTCGCCTCGGCCAGTGGCGGCGGGTTGTTGAGGCCGCGACGTCGGTGGAGCGCACCGGTGAGGTCGTCCGGCTGTGCTACCCGGTTGCGGCCGGGGCGGTCGCCCACCTGGCCGGGCTCTACGCTTCGGAGGTCAGCTGTTGTTCTCAGACCCGGTTCGTGATGGAGATCACGGCTGAAAACGTGATCGTGACCGTGGAGGCCCCGGGTAGCCCGGGTCTCCTTGACGCACTCGTTGGCGTCGACTCGCCGAGCACCGGATGACCGTCACCGACGCGCTTCGCGACGCGGTGGGATTTGCGGTCGGGGTGTGGGTGGGCGGTTGTGCTCTGTCCTTCATCGCCTCTCGCAGACCACCGACGCCCTCGCACCTGCACCAGGCCGGCAGGCGTTACGGGTTGGGGATCGAGACCGTCCTCGCTTACGAGGATGAAGTCGTGGAAAGCCTCGCGGGGAGCCCGGAGCCGATCCGCTTTCGGGGACGTTTCGGCGCGACACCGGCTCGCGCGCCCTGATTTGCCTCGAGCGGTGGCGACGCGAAGCCACGCCGTCAAGGGGCCTATCTCAGCGTGAATGGTGGCCTCATGCTGGTCGATCCCGTCCTCGGTGGCTGCGTCGGCTGCGAACCGGCCCTGGTCGTCGGCTGAGGCGCCGGGCCCTTTCGAACCGGACACCATCAACGAGAAGTCAAACCATCACGAGCCCAACGACATTGGAATTGCACTCCCCGCTGCGCCGTTTCGTGTCGGCCTACCCGGAACTGCTTTTTGTGGTGGCTGCCGCGATCATCGGCCTGGGTGTGCAGAGACCTCTGGCCTGGCTCACCGTCCATCAAGGGCTAAACGTCCTACTCGCCGCCCTGGTCTTCGCCACGGCTATAACCATTGAGCCAGCGGCGGTCAGACGCGTGACCCATAGCTCCCGACAACTCGTCGCGGTCCTGTCGCCGGGGTCACGGTCCTGCCCGCGCTGGCCTGGGCCGCATCTCGTCTCGTAGTTGCCGGATCATTGCGCGATGACATCCTGGCGGTCGGCGTGGCGCCGTGCGAGATCGCCTCGGTGGCCACCACAGCGATGGCGGGTGGCGAAGCCGCGCCTTCCGCTGGGGTGCTCATCGGCTCCACAGTGGCCGCCGTGGCCGTGGCCGGCCCCGTGCTCTCGATCGGGGCCGGGCCCGTCGACGTTCACCCCGGCGGCATCATTGTCAACCTGACGCTCGTGGTCGCGCTCCCTATGGTCGTCGGCCTCTTGCGATCGTGCACTCCGATGGGCAACCGGTTCGACCGGGCCGCCACCGCGACCGCCACCGTCACTGTTGCCGCTCTCGTCGCCCTCATCGCCGCCGAGGTCCACATCTCGACCAGTTACCTCACCGTCGCCGCCGCCCTCGTCGTCTTCCTCACCGGCTCGGCGATCGTCGGCCGGGTGCTCGCACTCGGTGCAGGGCGGCCGACGGCCGTCGCCGTACTGCTCACCACGTCCATGCGCGATTCGCCATCGCCGCCGGCCTCGCGGCCACCGCCTTTGGCCCGGCCGCCGCCGCACCGCTCGGGCTCTACGGCATCCTGGTGCTCATCTGGGGCACCACCGTCGCCGGCCTGGTCCGCAGGCGTAGTACGGACCGTGACGCCCACGCCGGACAAGCGGGATAGCCGGTCCGCCGCTTCGCCCGTTTAGTCGTGCCACGGCGATGGGCTTCGTCGTGTTCTGAGACGATGAAGGCGCCGGGCCGGGACCGGGTCGACGGCCGCCATCACGGCCACCTGGAAGGCCTAGGTCCTGGAGTGTTTTACCTCCAACTTATGTGCAGAACACTTGCATGGCGGCGCCCGGCGGATTGGGCCCGGCGAAAGCCGGTCGTAATGGGCGGGCGCTAGGAGTGAGGGGGCCAGGCCGACGTCAGCCGAGATAGACGCCCACGCGGTCTTATGGGCTTGGCGCCGGTTGCGACGCCGAGGATAGGTGGTCTCCGCCAAAATGGTCGCCCCACGGCCGCTGAAGCATCGGCCTGAGCATCTCCTCCTCCCAGCGGGTCAACCAAATTGCGGATCGGATCCCGCTGGCACCTTCTAATGCTCGTCCACGACCGCCAGAGCGAAGGCGGACGCCCCCCGTCGCTCCCCGGTGGGTAGGGGCCAAAAGCGAAGATGACCAGAAGACCGACAACGCGAAGTTCCCTCGACCCACAGGGTCAGCCGCCAGGAAAGGCCTGGGCGGAGTGGCGGCGTGCCCGCAGGGAACATGTGGCTGGCTCTGAACAATCACGGGTTGACTATTGTGCCGACTCGTGCCTTCGGCTTTGACCAGTGATCGTTCAACCCGGGCCCGTGGATCCCGAGTCGAGACGCACGCCCTGTCGCTTGCGGAGCAGGTCTGCTTGGCCCTCGTCGTGGAAGGAATTTCCCACGGCTGGGCTATCGGCACCCTGCTTGCCCCCGGCGGCGCACTCGGGCGGATTTGGAGTCTGACCAGACCGCTCAGTTACCGGGCCATCGATGGGCTCGTCGAGAACGCTCTGGTGACGCGCCGCACCCACAACACCGGCCATGGCCGTGACCGAGTCCTATTGGCCGCCACCGCCAAAGGCCGCCGGTCAAGCCAGCGTTGGCTGGATACGCCCGTGGAGCACATCCGCACCGAGTTGCTTATCAAGCTAGCCCTGCGGGATCGAGTCGGGTTGGAGACCCGAACCTTGCTCGCTGCTCAGCAAGAGGCCGTCCAACCCACCATCGATGCCCTCACCACCACAGCCGAAGGGGACGGACTCGTCGAGTTGTGGCGGCGCGAGAACGCCCGGGCGGTCCGGCGCTTCCTGGACGAAGCCATCCACCCCCTCCAGCTCCCAGCCTCGACCAAGCCTGAGATGCGGTTGAGCGCCCGTAACCAGCTAGAGGGCACCATCACGGCCGTCGCATATGGAGCCGTCATGTCAACTATCAAGGCGACACTCGCCGACAGCCAAGCTCTGACGGCAGCTATCACGAAAGAGGCGGCTCAAGATCTCGATCTCGCCCCGGGGGGCCGTACGGTGATGATCATCAAAGCTACCGACGTCATCGTGGCCAAGCCGTCCTGAACCGTGGTGAAATCGATCGCCTACGACTTGCTCCCCGCGGGCGATGCCGACTTAGATCCTTGGCCACCATCGCCTCGCCCCTATTACCGTCATAGCGCTGCCACCAGCGGCTCAGATGCAAGCCCTTCCGCGAAATTCTCGATGATCGTGGTCACTACCGCTTAGCGCCGGACTCGGAGTGATGAAGGACCGCCGAATGCCTGTTACTCCGGCGCTGACGGGACCGACTCGAGGGCGCCCGGAGTCGACTAACCCGTGCCGTAGCCGTCGACTGAGTAATCGGGGCCGTCGCCGTCACCAGCTCGCGTCAGCGGCTCGCAAAAATGGGCCACAAGCCGGTAGATCAGCGCGCCCGCCACTCCGACGCTGATGGGCGACCAGACCGGCAGACCTGGCTCGCCGCGATCAGCCGGTTACTTTCCGAGCTGCGGCGTAAGTCCGTCCACGTGCATTTCGTAGTACTCATTGTTCGCCCAAGGTCCGACCGCGCCTTCAACCACCTGACGCACAGCGTCGACCGATTCCCCTTCCCAGATGCAGATGCCGAGTCCATGATCGTTGGTGGCCGCGTGGATTGGCAACGCAACGTGCCGGTGGGCTCACGCAATGGGGTGTCCTCACCCGCCGGACCCTCGAGACATTCGTGCGCAATCGGTTGACCCTCGCGATCCTCGTCGGGTCACCGGCGCTGGTCGTCGGCATGTTCGCGATCCTGTTCCGACCCGGCGCCTTCGACTTCCGGCACCCCACCCCGAGCTCCATGGTGATGATCGGCTTCTGGGTCGTGTTCGCCGCCTTTTTCTTCGGGCTCACCTATGGCTTGCTCCAGATCTGCACGGAGCGAACCATCCTGCGTCGAGAGCACCTCGTCGGCTTGCGGCTCGGCGCCTACGTGGCGTCGAAGGTGACCATCCTGGTGCCTTTCCTCGTCTTGGTGGTCACGGCAACGCTAGGTGTGCTTCGTCTGCTAGACCGCTTACCCAGACGCCCGCTGTCCACGTACGCCTCGATGGGCGTCAGCCTACTGGTCTGCGCGGTTGCGGCCCTGGGTCTCGGCCTGCTCACCTCCGCCTCGGTCAGAACCGTGGCCCAGGCCACTCTCGCCCTACCGATGCTGTGCTTTCCTGCGGTGTTGTTCTCCGGTGCCATCCTCCCGGTCGACCTCATGGCCCGTACCGGCGCCGGCCTCAGCGTGGTGATCCCATCGCGTGGGCCTTCGAAGCCATCGGTCACGACCTCGGCGCCCGGGGCATCCTCGCTCACGGCGGTTCGCCACTCGGGCTTCCGCTGCTCACTAGCTTCTTCAGGTGTCTAGTGGCATAAAGGCGTGGGCTTCCTAGCCGATTCAGGCCGGGGAGGTCGCCTTCACCACCGCCTGTTACAGGTTCGCTATGCGACGGGCTTGGGGATGTGATCAAGTCGGTGCTTTCGTCGAGATGTCTGGTATCCACCGGTAACGCGATCATCCTGGGTAATGTCAATGCTTAGCGGACCAGCTCCGCGAAGTATCTAGGCCTGACGTGTGCCGCTTTAGGAGGTTGTCCGAATACGAGGTGAGAGCGTGAACCGGATCTCCAATCGCAAATGAGTTATCCGCGGACCATATTGCCGTCCGGTGAGTCCGATGACCGGATTATGATCGTTGTACTTGCAACAGTCGCTTGGAATTCGTGAAGGAACATGCGTGAGACGGACCACGAGCCAGCGACTGATAGGATGCGGGTTCGCCGTCGGTGTTGGCTGCGTTGTAATAGTCCTCTTGGGCCTTGAGTTGGCGACCGACTTGACGCCATTTGCTGCGTCAGTCTCCTTCCTCATCGTCGGGCTAGCAGCAGTAACGATCGCTATCTGTTTTACAGTTCATCAAGAAGGCGTTGCTAAGCGGGCCTCCCGTGATCAAGCAGTCCGCGTGAAGGGGCGCACCGCGGGTTAGACGGCGAGGTTTAGTTCGATTCGCCGTTCCGGTTGTGTAGGGCGCAGTGGAATGGTGCAGTCCTAGTCGCCCATCTACTAGCCGGCCCGGGCTAACAATTCGGGTTGTAGCCGCATTGGACGGAGAACCCGTTTTGGTGGCGGCGATGAGCTCGACGATGGTACGTACGTCGGCGAGGGCGTGGCCCTCATGTTCATAGCGATCAAGCTGAAGGGGCGGTGCTCCGTATGGGATCAAATGCCTCATGACTGAACCAGGCCGCTGAGCCCGCCACAAGATTGGGGCCAGACCCTGACGGAGCTCTTCGTCATCTTTCTGCTCGAACCCGACAATGAGTTCATCGACGAACCTCACCTCGATCATATTTTGCTGGTTAGCCGAGGCCATCGGTGACCCGTTGGGGCGGGGTCAGAGGCGCGATTGGGATGCGAGTTGTAGGACCTTCGGCCGTCCTCGCGACTACTTGGCAACGGTGATCGCTCCCCCGCTGAATTGGGCAATCACGGCCCCGGCGGTGCGGTCCGCCCTAAGCCAGTCCCCTGCAGGGCACCTTCGACTCGTCTACATCTACAACGGAGGCTGTCTTCCCAACAGATGTCCCTCGCAGTTTGCGGGGTTGTCGGCGTCCACCGGCTGGGCGGCGTGATCGGCTATAGTCTCGTGTGGCGAGCCGGGCAAGTTGGTCGGCACTTGATGGTGAGTGCCTGATTGGAGTGCCCGATGAGCGACGCAGAAACGTTCGGAGCGATAGTGTTGCTCATCGTGGCCATGGGCCTGGCAGCCGTCGTGTCGAGCCGGGTCACCGAACGTATAAAGATCCCGCTGCCCGCACTGGTCCTGATCGCGGCGGCGGTGGCCGTCGAGATCGTTCCCGTGGCGCACGCCCCCGACCACAAGACCGTCAACCGAGTCGCTGACCATGTGGCGCTGGTGTGCGTCCTCTTCGACGGCGGCATGCGTATCGGCTGGAGGCGCTTCCGTACCGCCCTGGCACCCATCGCGTAATCGTCGGGGTGATCGGCACCTTCCTGACCGCCGTCGCCGGAGCCGCCCATTGCACGCGGCCTTCGGATTCGACTGGTACGTGTCGCTGCTCGTGGCGACCGCGCTTGGCCCCAACCGACCCGACCGTGGTCTTCTCCGTGCTGGGCAGACGTCAAGTTGAAGGGCGCAGCGGCACCATCCTCGAAGGCGAGTCCGGCGCCAATGACCCGGTGGGTATCGCCCTCATGGCTAGCCTGATCGCCCTGGTGGTGCCCCCACCCCGGCCGAGGTGGCCCACGCCACCGGCAACTTCGCCCTACAGATGCTTGTCGGTGCCGCCGTCGGCGTCGCAGGGGTCCACGCCCTGCTGTGGTTCATGCGGCGGGTCCCCTTGCCCAGCGAGGGTCTCTATCCGCTGCGGACCCTGGCCGCCGCCCTGGTGATCTTCGGCGCCGCCACTGTGGCGCACGGCTCGGGGTTCCTGGCGGTCTTCGTGGCCGGCATCGCCCTGGGCGACGAACGGGCCCCTACAAGGGGGAGATCGAACGGTTCCACGGCGCCCTGGCCAGTCTGGGCGAGATCGTCGCCTTCGCCGTCCTCGGTCTCACCGTCGATCTCGGGGTGCTGGCCCGTACCGACGTGTGGGTTCCCGGCCTGGTCTACGCCGTCGCTCTCGCCGTGGTAATCAGACCGGTACTGGTCGGCTTGTGCCTTATCCCCGCTCACCTACGACCGAACGAACGTCAGTTCGTCCTCTTCGCCGGGCTGAAAGGGGCCGTTCCCATCCTGCTCGGCGGCTACTTGCTGACCACCTCCATGCCCGATGTGGCCCGGCTGTACGAGATCGTGATCGTTGTCGTGGTCTTCTCCGTGGTGGGGCAAGGGAGCCGAGGGCCGACGTGGCCGGGCGGCTGGGCCTGCCCGTGCACCTGGTGGATCCCGAACGGTGGGCCCTGGGCGTGAGGCTGCGCGACGAGCCCGAGAACGTTCATCAGCTGACCGTGGCCTCCGGCTCACCCGCCGATGCCAGCACAGTTGCCAGCCTTGATGGCCTGCCCCCGGATGCCTGGGTCACCCTGCTGGTGCGTGACGGCCAGCTGCTCGCAGTGCGGGGCGAAACACAGCTTCACGCCGGTGACACCCTCACCGTTATTGGCGACGCCCGCCAGCCCAACAACTCACTCAGACGTTCGAGTGCCCAGCCCCTGAGGGAACCGACGCATGACGTACACGTGCACCGCACCAAGCTGTCCAACGCGTTCACACCTACCTGGACCAGCGGCGAGGTCAGTGTGGCGGGGGATCGTGACTGAGAAGTTTCGATACTCGAGCGGCTGTCCGGACAGGTTCGAGGTGGATATTCCTGGAACGATCCCCCCTCGACTGGGTCAACGAACTCACACCTCAGACGCCTTACCGTTCCGGTCTTGGGCCCGGCCTCCTCTAGATTTCTCCCGGCTGTCGGTCGAAGATCAAACGCCGCAGTTATACTGCCTGCCGGCTAGCCGTTGGCGAGAGCGATCCCGCTCGGGTAGTGCATGTGTGGGAACGCGTCCCGACTGTGACAGGACTATCCCTCTACAAGACCGCGGATGAAGCCCGCCGAATCGGTCGAACTCATTGTGTTCGTTGAGTCACTTCGACGTCTCGCCCGTCACCTCAACGGTCGATTCCGCCGGCGTCCGCTTCGTGGCCAAGCGGATTGTGCTCGACGTTCAGCTCTGGGACGCCGATCTCATCGTTGGTGGCTGTCGTGGACGCGGACGACTCCTCACCGACCGTGCTGGGCGGCGCGGGTCAGGTCGGATCGGTCGAATGACCTGGCGTCCCCGGTAGTCGCCCGATACGACGGCGGGTCGCCCTGGCCGACAGCGGTGAGAGGAGGCCCCGCTACGGGGATTTGCAGATCGAAAGAAGACGGGGAGTGAATCGGATCAGAACCGGTCAGTTTGTGAAGGGATATCCCCGCTTGCGTACACGTACTGGAAATGGTAGGTTGAGCAGCGCCGGGAAATTCCTGACGTCGGGTTTTCGCGGGTGCCGTGCGTGGGATGCCATTGGTACTCTCGCTGCCCGCCTGAGCGACAAGCGGAGCGTTCGGTCGGCCGTACGGTGAAAGGGGCTTCATATGGAAGAGCGTTCTTTCCATTGGGAGATCGAGGATGGAAACCAAATCCGAGCACCTTGCCTTCAGGTGACAACGGGCTGAGCAACCGGGATCGGCGAGCATTTACCACGTTGGAGCACTCGGTTCAGACGTCCGCCCTGAGGCGCATCTGGAGCCGAGTTCAGTTCCGTGTCGTAGCCCTTTGGAGCGCCCGGCTGGCCGTGAGCGGCGGGTTGATCCTGTGCTTGATGGCGGGTGCTGATGTGGGCGGAATGGTTACGCAGATCGTTATAGCCTTGGCCAGCGGATTCCTACTTAGTGTCGGAGCGCTAGTCGTCGCCCGTGGGCTACGTCTGTGGTGGTATCGGCGGCGAGAAACTGGTTCTCTCCGGGTGATTGACCGTCGTCTCGAGCACCACCATCGTGTAGGCCGAGTCGCGTCAGCCGCCACAGCCTTCACCGGATCGCCGGATCAACCACCTTAGATTCTGGATTACACAACCTATGATGGTGCGGATGAAGATTCTCGCCCATCGCGGACCCGTGATGTTCTCCGATCCTCCTCCCCAAGAGGTCGACGACTTTCTGGTCCGCCGTCAAGCTTTGGGGCAGGACGGCTATGACGAGGTCCGGGAAGGGGTTTACTGCGTGGCACCCATGGCGCACCCGTGGCACGGGTACATCCAAGCCCACCTTACGACACTGCTCGCCCCGCACGCCGAGCAAGCAGACCTGATCGGCACTGGACCGTTCAATCTGGGCGAGGAAAACGACTACCGGGTGCCCGACCTCGGCTACCACCGCAACCTGCCGTCAGAGCTGTACGTGCCGACGGCCGCGGTCGTGGTGGAGGTCGCTTCCGCCGGGGACGAGACCATGGCCAAGTTCGATTTCTACGCCCGGCACGACGTGAACGAGATCGCCGAAGTCGACCCGACCGCCCGGGAGTTACGATGGTGGGTGCTGGTCGGCCAGTACATGCCTACAAACAACAGCATTCGCCTGAATCTCACTGTGTCCGACCTGGCCGTCAGGATCGCCTGGCCTGCCTGACCAGCTCCTTCTGAGCGGCAACCTAGCAGCACGCCAAGCAGCGCTCGGCGGGCCGGCGCGCACCCGCCATACCACGCTCGGGTGACATCAACATTCGATCCGACCTTCGCCCGCCGACACGCCACCCCGCCAGTCATGCACCCTGTTGTATGAGGATGACCATGGTGACGGCGTAAATGACGATCATTGGCCGCCGCCACCCGGTGGTCAGCGAGCCAGAACCTGCGCACGGCCCGCACATCGAAGACCAGAGCGGCGCGGCGCTCGACGGTATAGCGACTGTGGGGCTGGTGCCCAGAGACGGTCCTATCAGGGGGGCGGCGACAGGCAGGAGAACATAGGTGAGCAGGCTCGGGAGGCGGAGATGGCGATGGAAGCATTGAAGAGCCGGTGGGCTTCGTCGGGGGTAGCCTTTGGGTCCAGGCGGGACGCGAAGAAGGCGACGCCGACCGGCCTCGATTGTCCCTCTGCTGCACCCAGATCATCTCGATCGGGTGGCATCAAAGTACTGTTCCTCGGGGCCTGGCGGTGATGCGGTCGAACGGTCCGGTAGGAGCACGGTGACCCGGTCGCCGGGGCTCATAGGTTGGGGGCCTGGTGACTTAGAGGGGGGCTGGCTGCTGCGGTTGACCGGGACCACGATGGTCCCGGCGGGCCATTCGACATCGGCGACGGCCCGGCCTACGGCGGAGGATCCGGCGGTGATGACCAGTTCGACGATTTGATATCCGCTGAGGGGGTTGGGCGCGCCCGCGAGGGCCTGGGTCGGGTTGGGGCGGGCCCATTCGGCCGCCACGTCGCCCTGGGCGGCCTGGTCGGGGTAGCGGGCCAGCCGGCTGGCCAGCGCTTGGAGCACCTGATGGCTTGTGATCCAGCCGACCACCTGGTTGGTGTCGGGGGCGACGACTGGGAGGCCGGCCGGTCCGTATAGAACCAGCTGGCGCAGGGCCTGTTCGAGGGTTTCGTCGGCGAAGAGTACCTGGGGTGGGCGGGTGGCGGCCACCACTCCGGGTACCGGGGCCGGGCGACCGTCTTCGGTTGTGGCGGCGGGCCGGCCGTCGACGGTCTGGTCGTCGCCTCCGCAGAACCGCGTATTGCCGCCTAGGGGGAGGGGTTGCATGGCGTCGGCCACCGTGAGGGTGGGGAATACGTTGGCCGGGGGTGGGGGCTTCGATGTCGGTGCCCCGGCGCAGCAGTTTGGTGGTGTAGATGGTGCCGTAGGTGAGCCGCTTGGACAGCCCCGCCGCGACACCCACGGCGAGCATGATGGGCAGGGTCAGGGTGAAGTTGCCGGTCATCTCGATGACGCTGGCGATAGCGGTGAGGGGGGCTTGGGCCGCGGCCGCGAACACCGCCCCCATGGCCACCACCCCGTAAACGGCCGGCGTTCCCACGGCCGGGCCGATCAGGTGGTGCACGGTCACCCCGAAGGCGGTGCCGGCCATGGCCCCCACGAACAGCGAGGGGGCGAACACCCCGCCGGACCCGCCGATGCCGATGGTCAGGCTGGCCGCCCCAACTTTGGCCACGCACAGGATGATCAGCAGCCATAACAGGATATGAGCCGACCGCCTGGTCCATGACCGGGTAACCCACCCCGTACATCTGGGGCAGGGCCAACAGGATCAGCCCCAGGGCCACGCCGCCGACCGCGGGCGGGCCCACTCGGCCCGCCCTTCCAGGCTGTGTCGCAGATGTCCTCGATCTTGTACAGGACAGTCTTGAACCCGACCCCGATGAGCCCGGCTACCACCCCGAGCAACGCGATGAGCAGGTAGTTGTAGTCGTGGGCCAGATGCCCGTGATCTCACGCCGGTGGTGACGCCTCCGGGTTTGGCTCGACCGGTCGACCCGCCTCGATGGGCCG
>CAWAPS010000026.1:0-21733 GCA_963783945.1 uncultured Actinomycetota bacterium | reverse complement strand
ACTGAGCAGTAAGGGCTGTTGGCGGCATCTCTATCTGGTCACCGATCGACGAGTTTCGGCAGCGCTCATTGACGACGTGTGTATCGCGACGGCGTGGGCCTGTCCGTTTCCAGCCAAGGCAATGGCCGGGCGTAGGGGACGCCAATTCCGACCAATGAGACGCCGCCACGCTCAGTGACCGAGTTGGACGATGTCGGTAGGTGTCCCCAATCGGGATCGCACAATGTACCGCATGGCTCAAGATTGGGGTTTCTGTCGTGCCGGGGGCCTCGCTCAACGACGTCACCGCAGGGCGGATGCTTGAGAAATCAAGCGGAACTGGCGCCCCGCGT
Organism: uncultured Actinomycetota bacterium; assembly: GCA_963783945.1. Lineage (GTDB taxonomy): Bacteria > Actinomycetota > Acidimicrobiia > Acidimicrobiales > Palsa-688 > CAWAPS01. The sequence goes on along the minus strand of CAWAPS010000026.1, from coordinate 21,401 downwards.
GCACCTCGGGGATGCTCGACGTCACCTTGCACATGGGATATTGGGACAGAGCACTGTCGGTGACTTTCTCGGACCGCCGACACCAAGGGTTGGCCCAGTCTCATCCCGATAGTGATCCTTATTCGGGCGGCATGTGGTGGCTGTTCACGCGTGGCTGACGAAGTTGATCAAACGACCGGCGACGTATACGGTGCGCTCGTATTCGACGCCGTCGAGCGCGGCCACGGCAGCGGCGATTACCTCGGTCTCGCCGGCGTCGGCACCGACCTCGATTCGGACTCGTACCCGTCCGTCGACTTGAACGACAATCCTCCGCGGCTCGGAGCGCATCACCGATTCGTCGGATGTGGGCCATGCGCTGGTGTGGACGCTGAAAGGCTCGCCCAGGTCGCGCCCAGAGCTCCTCGGCGAGATGGGGAGCGAAAGGCGCCAGCAGTTGGACCAGGACCCGCTTGGCCCGGTTGGTGGTGGCGGCCGGTACCAGCTCCATCAGCCGGGCCAGGCCGACGTTGAAGCTCAGCTTCTCGATGGCGTCGGTCACCGCCACGATCGTCCGCTCGACCCGCGGGTCGGGTCCGTCGTCCTGGCAGCCGGCGCGGCGACGGTCTTCCATACCCGGGTGAAGAACCGCTCGATGCCGGCGAGGGTGTCGTCGTGGAAGTCGCCGCCCGTCTTCCCAGGGGCAGGTGAACAGCAGGGCGCAGCGCAACACGTCCGAGCCGTGGGCTTCGACGTAGCCGTCGGGTCCGACGACGTTGCCCCGGCTCTTGGACATCTTGGCCCCGTCTTTGACGATCAGCCCGCCCAGGCGAATACGGGGGAAAGGCTCCTCGAAAGGGACCAAACCCGAGGTCATGTAGGGCCATGGTCATGAACCGGGCGTAGAGGTGGTGGCGCTGCACGTGCTCGGGGCCGCCGGCGTAGAAGTCCACCGGCAGCACCCGAGCCGTGCGCGTCCGGGTCCCAGGCCCGGTCGTCGAAGTCGGTCGAGGGGTAGCGCAGGAAGTACCAGGCGGAATCGACGAAGGTGTCGGACACGTCGGTCTCCCGTCGGGCCGGCCCACCGCAGCGGGGCACCGCGTCCGGACGAAGCTCCTCCACGGCGGCCAGCGGGGACACACCCGTGCCGGTGGGCCGGAAGTCCTCCATCTCGGGCAAGCAGCACCGGAGCTCCTCGTCGGGCACGGCGACCGGCCCGCAGTCGTCGCAGTGGATGATCGGGATGGGCGGGCCCCAGTAGCGCTGGCGGGAGATGAGCCAGTCCCGCATCCGGTAGCGCACCGCCGGGCGGCCTACCTCGGCCCGCCACGCCCGGATCACAGCAGCGGTGCGTGGGAGACGGCTAGGCCAGCTCGGCGGCGAAGCGGGCGTCGCGCTCGTCGTGGGCGGGAACGCCCATCACCGCGCCGGTGCCGTAGGACTCGATCACGTAGTCGGCGGCCACCACCGGTACCGGCTCCCCGCTAAGGGGATGCGGCCGAGTTCGCCCTCGGCCGGGTGCCCGGCCGGGACGGCCAGGAACGTGACCGCCGGCAGCGTGTCGGGCCGGGTAGTGAACACCGTCAGGTCGCCGAAGTCGATCTCCCGGCCCTCCGACCGTCCGATCCACTGGCGCTGCAGCCGTTTGGCCCGCTCCGGCCAGTCAAGGTCGTCCAGCCCGGCGAGGAGCCGCTCGGCGTAGGCGGTGATGCGCAGGAACCACTGGCGCATCTTCCGCTCGGTGACCGGGGTGGCGCAGCGCTCGCACACCGCTCTCGCCCGCGGCGGTTCGGTCTGCTCCCTGGCCAGCACCGTCAGGCACGACGGGCACCACACCACCGGGGCCTCGGCCTGGTACATCAGCCCGGCGGCGAACAGTCGGGTCAGGATCCACTGGGTCCAGCGGTAGTAGCCGGGCCGGCTGGTATCCACCGATCGGGACCAGTCCCAGCCCATCCCGCCCCGCGACAGCTGAGCCCGAAACGCCTCCGTCGTACGCCCGGTGAGGCGCAGCCGGGTGCTGCCCGGCCTTGAAGGCGAAGTTCTCGGTGTGGATGCCGAAGGCGTCGAAGCCGATGGGCTGGAACACCGCCCGGCCCCGCATCCGCTGGTAGCGGCCGTAGGCGTCCGCCCCGGAGTACTTGAACACGTGGCCGACGTGCAGGCCCTCGGCGGAGGGATAGGGGAACTCGACCAGGTTGTAGAAGAGGTCCTCGGGCTCTACCGCGTCTAGGTCGAGGCGGTACAGGCCGCTCGCCTCCCACCGGTGCCGCCAGCGGGCTTCGATCTCCGCGAAGTCCTAGGGGACGCCCACCGGAGTGGTCCGATCTCGGTCATGTCACAGGTCCTTTCAAGGAACAAAAAAACCTCCTGCGCTGCAGGAGGTCGGGGGCGAGCGCGATCGGGCGCCCGCCGTCAGGTAAGGAGAAGCGATCCGGTCAACGCAAACATGGTGGGCCTATTGAAGGCGATCGTCATCGTGTTCGTCAAGACAGATCCGACCAATGCCCCAAATGATCGGAGGGAGCTTAAACTGGGGGGAGGGGAAGTGGTTCGGGCCGCTTTGGTCCTGACCACAAATCGGTAGCTCCGAAACGGATCGGTGAGCGATGATTCCCTGTGACCCTAGTGCGGATAGCTACCTGCCAGTTCCCCACGAGTAGAGACACCTCCGAGAATCTCAGGTGGGTGAAACGACAAATGCGCATGACCGAACAGCGGGGCGCCCGGGTCGCCCACTTCTGTGAAGGCGCTATCTCGGGCTACGCCGGCTCGGACTTCGACAGTTTCAGCGGATACGACTGGGATCGATTGGGCGAGGCGAACGCGGCTGTCTTCGAGGAGGCGGCGAAGCTGGGGGTGTGGGTTGTGTTCGGCTCTGCTCATCAGCTGACAGCCGGCAACCGGCCTCACAACAGTCTCTACGTGGTGAACGACGCGGGCCGACTCGTCGACCGCTACGACAAACGGTTCTGTTCGGGCACCCAGGGCCAGGACGGCGATTTAGCCCACTACAGCCCGGGCGACCATTTCAGCACCTGGGACATCGACGGCGTTCACTGCGGGGCATTGATCTGCTACGACTACCGCTATCCCGAGCTGTACCGGGACTACAAGAAGCTCGGCGTCCAGGTCGTCTTCCATTCCTTCCACGCCGGTCACGTTCCGCCCGAGCGCATCGCCATGATCGGAGAAGCCATCGGCGGCGAGCATCGACGCTTCAACCCGGCAGCGACGCACACCTATCCGGGGATAACCATGCCCGCGGTCGTCACCGCGGCCGCCGCATGCAACCACCTCTGGATCAGTTGCCCCAACTCATCGGCCCCCGAGAGCTGCTGGCCCGCCTTCTTCGTGCGAGCCGACGGGGTTACGACAGGACGCCTTCGGCGCAACGTCCCCGGCGTTCTCATATCGACAGTCGACACTGAACAAGACCTGTATGACTCCACCGGTTCTTGGCGGGAGCGAGCCATGAGCGGTGTACTCCACAGCGGTGACCTGGGTAGACGACCGAGATCCCAAGACCGCCAGCGACTGTGAGAGAACCCGGCCCGCGTCGGGGAGATCCTCGCTGCGCTCAGGTCGAGCGGCGGAAGTCGGTGGAGGCAGACACCCCGAGTCCAGAGACGATCTCCTTGCCTTAGGTGAAAGGCCAGTGGCCACGTACGAAGGTGGCGTAAGGGCCGGCCACGGCCACGGGAAGGATCAGCGGCCGGCTACTGTGTGATGACGAGGACCCCGCCATCCACTCTGGGGACGGGCCGGAAACCGGTCGCCGGGATTCGCCGGCCGGGCGGGAATTCCCACGAGGGAGCCCATGTGGTCGAAAGCAGGGTCGTGGGTGGCGCGGCGGCCCGTTGCGGGCCACCTCCCATTGCATGATCAGATCGGCGCGGATTAGGGACTGGTCGGGGTCGTCGAGTAGCCGGCGCAGGATGGCGGTGGTGGCCCCGAAGGGCACACAGGCCACCACCCGGTAGGGGCGGTGGGGGAGGCGCCAGGCGAGAAAGTCGGCGTTGACTACCTCGGAGGCGGCCGCGGCCCTCCATTCGAGCCAGATCGGCCAGGCGGGCCGCCCAGGCCGGGTCGGCTTCGACGGCGATGACTTGAGCGCCGCGTCGCAGCAGCTCCCGGGACAAAGCTCCGGAGCCGGCACCGACGTCAACGATGAGTTCACCGGGATCGACCCCGGCGTTGGATACGAAGCGTTCAGCCGCCTCGGGTATAGGGAAGTTCTGCCGAGACTTCGTCGCCGCTCGTCTCGGGGTGTCCGCCGTCGGGCGGACACGGCGCATAACCATCGCGGCGGCCATGACCCCATTCTTTAGCCGCCCCAGGGTTGGGTGGGCAACCGATTTTCTGTCCCCGGCGAGCGGCGATGATGGTCGGGTGAGCGAGGATCTCTGGGCGCCCCTGGCAGACCGGTTCGTGGACGGCCACTACCGGTCGCTGCGTGGGCGGGTACGCACCCATGTGATCGACCGGCACCTGCGACGGCATCTCCCGCCACCGCCCGCCGAGATGGTCGACGTCGGCGGTGGCGCCGGACATCAGGCGCTGCCCCTGGCCCGGGACGGCTACCGGGTGACGATCGTCGACCCGTCCCCAGCCATGCTCGAACGGGCCGCGGCGATGATCGCCAGTGAGCCCGACGAAGTCAAGGCCAGGGTAACCCTGGTAAAGGCGGCGGGCGAGGACGCCCCGGCGGCCTTGGGGGGCCGGCGTTTCGCCGGGGTGTTATGCCACGGGGTGCTCATGTACCTCGACGACCCGGGCCCCTGCTCTCGGCGCTGGCGGGGCTGGCGGACGAGGGGGCCGTAGTGTCGATCGCGGCCAAGAACCAGCGCTGCCTGGCCGTACGGCCGGCACTGTCCGGCGACTGGGCAGAGGCGTTGGCCGCGTTCGACGGCAGTCGCCAGGTCAACGGATTGGATGTGGACACCCGGGCCGACACCGTCGAGGGCCTGAGCGAGCTGCTGGTTGACTGTGGTGTCGAGCCCGTCGCCTGGTACGGAGTGCGACTGTTCACCGAAGGCTGGACCCCCCACCGGCCCGCGATCGACGACGAGGAGGCGGTGCTGGCCGTCGAGCTGGAGGCCAGCCGCCGGGACCCGTACCGGCAGCTCAGCCGGCTGTTCCACCTGGTGGGGATCCGCCACGCCGGTCCCGGCGAAGCTTGAGGCGGCCGATGTTTGTGTGCGCCTGGAGAGGTGTCGGCGTGATCATTAGGCAGATGAGCGGCTTCATTTAGTTTAGGACGTCAGGCTAGAAACCCGCCCCGTAGGGGCGGTTTGGTGCTGCCGGCCACCTCGTGGACCCCCGTCCAACGGCCCCGATCCTGGACCTTCAGACAAAGGGAGAAGGCCTGATCGCGCGCCGTTCGTTCGCGCTTCATGCGTCTGGTCGACCGCCTGGGCGTCGACCGCCACCAAGCCACCTATCTTAATTGAGACCGGCCGGGTGATGATCAACGGGATCGTCGCCCGCAACCTGCAAACTCTCGTCGCCCCAGGCGCGGCTGTGACCCTGGTCCAAGAGCGGACGCTGCGGGGCACGATAAAGCTCCGGGCCGCGCTGTCCCACTTCGGCGTCGACGTCGCAGAGGAGGTGTGTCTCGACATCGGTGCCGCCGCAGGAGTTCACCACGGCCTTGTTGGACGCCGGAGCCGCCAAGGTCTACGCAGTCGACCCCGGCTACGGCCAGCTGCGCGGATCTCTCCGCCAAGACCGCCGGGTCATCAACCTCGAGCGCACCAACCTGCGAGACCTCAGCCCTGGCATGGTCCCAGACCAGATTGGGATGGTGTGCCTGGACCTGTCGTACGTTGCCCTGGCCGACGCCCTGCCGCAGGTGGCAAGAATCGCTTGGACTCCAGCGGCCCAGCTTGTGGCCTTGGTGAAGCCCACCTTCGAGCTCGGCTCAGGCCAGCTCGTAGCCGACGCCGAGTCCGTCGCCAAAGCCGAGGCGGCCGTCGCCGCGGCCGCCGAGTCGTGCGGCTGGACCGTGCTCGCCTCCACCCCCGCCCCCGCAACCGGCGACGCCGGCGCGCCGGAGGTCTTCATCTACGCCGGCCGGGACGACGGCTGAGACGATGCCACCGCTACAGATACCGCAGAACCTGCAAGCAGCGTCCGCACGGGAGGGACGGGACTGGTGGCTGTCGACCCTGCCCGCCACTCTCGAAGACCTACAGCGGCGGTGGTCGCTCAAGCTCGGCCCGCCGTTCCAGCCGGGAGGGAACACCGCCTCGGTCGCCGCGGCGCGGAACGAGCACGGCGACGACTTGGTCCTGAAGCTGGAGTGGCGCCACCTCGAGGCCGAGCACGAACCTGATGCGCTGCAGTTCTGGAACGGGGCGGGCGCGGTCAGGCTGCACGCGGCCGAGACCTTCGAGCACACGATCGCCTTGCTTCTGGAGCGTTGCCGACCCGGCCGCACCCTCGCCGACCTCGCCGAGGAAGTCCAAGACCTGGTGGTGGCCGGCCTGCTCCGCCGCCTGTGGCGCAACCCGCCGGCCGGTTACCGGTTCCGGTCACTAGCCACCATGTGCCAGCAGTGGGCAGACGAGTTCGAAGCCAAGACCAAAGCCCGCCCCGCCCCGATCGATCCTGGGTTGGCCCGCCAAGGCATAGAACTATTCCGGGCCCTGCCGGCCAGCGCAGACGACAGCGTGGTGTTGTGCACCGACCTGCACGCCGCCAACATCCTGGCGGCACGCCGAAAACCGTGGCTGGTAATCGACCCCAAGCCGTACGTGGGCGACCTGACATATGATGTGCTCCAGCATCTGCTCAACTGCCCGGCACGGCTCCGCTCCGACCCTCGCCGGCTGGCCCGGCGCATGGCCGTCCTCGCCGGTCTTGACTTCGAACGGGTCCTGCTGTGGCTGTTCGCCCGATGCGTCCAAGAGTCGCCGGACTGGCCGCACCTCGCTGAGATCGCAGCGGCGATCGCTCCCAAATGAACGTCATCCCAACGAACGTTCATCGCCTACCGACGGCCGCGCTCTTCTCCTGTCGGTCCGCTTGAATAGTCTGCCATCGGTGATACGGAGAACTTTGCCGTAGGGTACGCAACGATGACGATCCGACGGGCCGGTGATGGAGATGAGGCTGCGCTCGCCCGCCTGCGATGGGATTGGCAGCGGTCGAGGAACACGACGACAAAGGCATGGCCTGGTTAGAGTTCCTAGGCGCCCTCACCGCCTGGATTCATGATCACCGCGAGTCCCATCTGGCCTGGCTGGCCGAACGCGACGGCGAGGCGTACGGCATGGCCTGGCTGGCGATCACCGATCGTGTCCCCGGCCCGAGCACTTGGACCAGGCTGGCCGGTGTCATCCAGAGCGTGTACGTACGCCCACAACATCGAAACGACGGCATTGGTGCCGCTCTAGTCCAAGCCACGATCGTCGAGGCCGGGCGGCTGGGCTTCGACTACTGGAGGTCCACCCAAGCGAGCGGTCCTTCCCGCTATACCGGCGTGCCGGTTTCTCTGATACCGACCGGGTGGTGAGACTCGACCTGAACACCGGCGGGCCAGACCGCTGAAAGGCGCGACTCCCTCGTCATATCAGTGCAAGCTGTCTGCGAAGACGGTGAGACGCTCGGTGGCGATGCAGGAGATGAGGCACCGGTCTTTGTTGTCGGCCATCAGCTGGGCGGTCCAGTCGACGAAGCCGCCGTCGCCGATCTCTCCAAGGTCAGGGTGGTCTTCGAAGGCGAGCCGGAGGCGCCCGATGTGTAGTAGCCGCGGGCCCGCTGCCGGTCCGGGTCCTCCACGACCCGAGCAGCTTCCGGTAGTGGTTGCAGACCGGGCGTGACGGTGTCGCGGAATCGTTCGAGCAAAACGGGCGTGTCGAAGGTGCTGAACTCCGCTCGAACCGGTATGCCGGGGGCGATGGCGGTGACGGCGTGCAGCCAGAAGCGAAGATGCGCGCTCAGCATGTCAGCCTCGGTCAAGCCCGAGCCTCGGTCGCGGCCGCTGGAGACCAGGGCGAAGATACGAAAATGCTGAAACAGACCTTCGCCGTGGAAAGCTTGGGCTCGTATCACCCGATGGCAGGCGGCCAGATGGACCGGCATTGTCGGGTTCTGCTTGCGTCGCGCGGCTGCTTGCAGGGCCAATACGTTGGTCGGGTCGCTTATCACCTCGCTGCTGCGGTTGGTGGAGATGACCCGATCCTGGCTGAGATTGGCGACGGCCGAGCAGGTGCCCAACGGTGTGAGCGGTGACAGGTCGATGGCGGTGAACTCGTCGGGGAGGAGGTCCCACAGGCGCGCTCTCGACCCGCCAAACCCGGCGAGGATCGCTGATGGCTGGCTGGACGTATCGGTCCTGCCGCCAGCGTTGCATCAGCCGGCCGGGTGTGACCGTCGACGCTCGCGCTCGGCACACCCCGAGCAGAAGAGTGTTGAGGTCGCTCGGATCAAGACCGTGCTCTATCGCGGCGCGGGGATCAGCGAGCGCCTGGCGCCACACTCGTTCGATCGCCGCCGCGAGTCGCCGGGATCGCTCACTGATAGGCCTCCACGCTGCAGGAAGAGGGTGCTGGCAACGTTGCATGACGCTCACTCTCCTGGCACGGCTTGGCCGATGTAGCGATCCCGGCCCGGCATCGGAGAGACGACCGTCTCCACCTCGAGGTCGGCGGCGGCGAAGGCTCCACGGTATTCGTCGTCGCTGAACAAGGTCAGGACATGCTCGTCGACAATGTGCTCGACCCCCTCCAGGCTGGCCACCAGGTGGTGCATCTCGAGATGGGTGTGCCGGCCAACACGCCGGGAGCGGCCCGCCCGGACCACCTTCAGATCCTCGGTCTCGGCAACCTCGACATGTGTGGTGCCCGGCTCGATCCAATCACCGGGCCGTACCCAGCCGTCCACGATCAGCACCCCGGCCGGAGTGAGATGGCGAGCCATCGCCCCTATCGCAGCATCGAGCTCTTCGATGGAGCTCATGTAGCCGATGGAGCTGAACAGACAGACGACCGCGTCGAAGCGGCGGCCGAGCTCCAGGAAGCGCATGTCACTCTCTAGCAACTCCGCTCCGGGCAGGTGCTTTCGTGCCTCGGCGAGCATCGACGGGTCGATGTCCACCCCCACTACGTCGTAGGAGCCGCGAAGGTGGCGCAGGGTGGCCGCCGGTGCCGCAAGCCACGTCGAGCAACGACCGGGCCTTCGAGTGACGGCGGCGGATCTGCTCGTCGACCTGCCTGGCTTCGGCCGCGTAGTCCTTCCCGCTGGCCTGGTAGATCAGGTCATAGATGTGGGCAGTGCCTCGGAACATGCGCTCCTCCAGGCTGAAGGCCCTGCCAGTGTGACAACACCGCCCACCACCAGCAACGCCATTAATGGGTGGGAGGCCTGGATGGACGGGAGAAATGACGAGCGCTGCGGATTGCGCCCGGGTTAGATTGCCCCCTGCCGTCCCGAAGCGGGAAGCATGATGGGAGCGGTCGAGGTTTCTGCTGGCGACGATCTCATTGCCGCCACCGAGTTCCTTCGTCGGTTCTTCTCAGCGTCGGCCAAGCAACGGTCGAGGCTGGTGGGCAAAGCGCCGCTCACCGCTATTCAAACGGCGGCGCTTGGATATCACGACCCGTTCATGCGTCGCGGCTGCCTGTTCTTCCTGGATCACTACGCCAACGATCAGTCCATGGCCGTCTTCGCCAGGGCGTTGCGCGACCCGATCGATTTCGTCCGTAACGCCGGCGATGCACTCACTGGCCTGCGAGACCTGCAAGACCGCGCAGCTGGGCGCCGCCGACGGTGCCAGGACTGGTCCAGGTTCTCGAACACGATCCCAACGTTGAGTTGCGAACCAAGGCCATACCGTTGCTGCTGCGCCTGGCCGGACAAGACGACCGGGCCAGGGCGGCGGTCGAGGGCTGCTCGCTCAACGACCCCGACCACCTGGTCCGCCAAGCGGCGGCCGACGGTCTGGCCGGCCGGTTCGTGCCGCCACGCAAGCGGTACGAGCGCCGCCAGCGCCGCCACGCTCGAACGGCCGCCCGCGGCAAGCCTCCTAGCAGCCACGACCCGAGGTAGCGCCCGGGGGAGGATGCGGGGCAGGCTAGAAGGGTGGTTGTGCCCGCCCCTTCCCAGTACGTCGACGACGCGAACCTGCGAGCCCGCCAGCGTCTGTGGCGCAGGCAGGAACCAGCCTTCGACCTGCTCGGCTGGGTGGTCGACCTGGCTGGCATTCAGCCTGGTATGCCCGTTCTCGACTTGGGCTGCGGTAACGGAACCTATCTGGCCCGGCTGAAAGCTGCCGGAGCCTGGCCGGTCGGAGTTGACGTCTCACTTGGCATCCTGGCCCCGGCCGGCGACACAGTCTTGGTGAACGCGGACGCCACGCGGCTCCCTTTGTCCGCTGGCGCCTTCGACGTGGTGTTGGCCGCGCACATGCTCTACCACGTCGCTGACCTCTCAGAGGCGGTGGCCGAGATCCGCCGGGTGCTCGCCCCCGACGGGACCTGCCTGGCCGTGACCAACGGCGAGGAGCACATCGCCTCGTTACGTCGACTCGTCGAAGACGCAGTCGCCATCTCCACGCCGGGATGGAAGATGCGCGACCCGGCCACCGTGGCTTTCTCGTTAGATAACGGTGTCGGTTCCGGCTCAAAGAATGCTTCGAATCGGTGCGATGCATCCGTCCCGCCGTGTAGGACCAACGTGCTCATAGACGACGCCGAGGTTGTCGCCGGGTATGTCGCCAGCGTCGCCGACCACTACCAGCCGCAAGTTGAGCGACCATGGGGAGACGTGGTCGAAGATTGCCGTCGCGCGGCGCAAGAAGCCATCGACCGCGACGGGAACTTCGTGACCGCCGGGGATGTGGGCGTCTTCATTTGTCGATGAGACATGCGTCGTGCTCCCAGAGCGAATCGTGAGGAAGGACCGGTATACTCGTGACGTACTACCGCCAGGACCTGGCCCGGGTGCATCACCTCGGTTTCGGCTTCCACGCCGATCTGTGCGCGCCGGGCGTCCTCGGGCTGCTGGAACCGGTCCTGGAACGCCGCGGTGTGGTCCTCGAACTGGGCTGCGGTAGCGGCCTTCTGACCCGATACCTGGTCGAAGCGGGACACCGGGTGATCGCTACGGACGCTTCGCCAGCGATGCTGGAACTAGCCCGAAGCTACGTACCCGGCGCGATGCGAATTCGCGCAGTTGACCTTGCCCGACGACCCGCTACCTTCGGCGGATGCCGTGGTGTCGATCGGGCACGTCCTCTCGTATCTTCCCGACGAAGGGGCGCTAGACCGAGGTCTGGCTCGCCGCGGCCGAAGCGGTATTACCCGACGGGATCGTGGCCTTTGACATCTGCGATCTGGAATGGGGTCGGGCCAGAGCAGGCGCCGCTAATGCGGTCGGGTAGCCGATGACTGGGCGCTGGTGACCGAGTTCTCCCTGCCGTCCCCGACCCGCTTCGTTCGCCAAATGTCGATCTTCACCCGTGACGAAGATGGGACGTGGCGGCGCGACGACGAGCGACACGACAACGTCCTCATCGACACCTCCACCATCCCCGAAACGCTCGCCGCATACGGCGTCGAGGCCACCGTAGGGGAGTCGTTCGGCGACGAGCGCCTTCCCGCTGGGCTTCGTGTCGTGATCGGCCGGCGAAACAGCGAATGACCGAGCGGCCTGGACGCTAGAGCTGGATCTGGGGGTAGAGCGGGAAACGGGCTAGCAGCTCGGCCGAGCGCGTCGGCCCGCCTCGGCGACGGCCCCGTCGAGGACGTAGCGCGCCTTGGACGAACCTGATGAGCCGTAGGCCGTCTTCGTGGCGGAGAGGGTGGTGGTGATGATGTCGGCAATCTCATCCATCTCAGCCGGTCCGAGCCCGAGGCTGGCCAACGCCGGAGTCCCCAAGCGGAGAGGATGTCCCGCCTTGTGTTGAAGTTCGGCGGTGGCCACTGCGTTGGTCAGGCAGCAGCCTGATCGTAGTTGGCGGGTGTGACATCAGTCTCGTCGGCGGTGTGGCGGCGGAGAGCGGCGACGAGGGTGGGCATTTCCTTGCAGCCTCAGACTCGTCGGAAGTTCCGTTCGGCTTCGAGCATGCCGGCGGCCACCCACCGCTTCTTCATTGACCCGTCCTTCCAGTTCTTCACGTTGCCCATGGTGGTGCGGGCGACGGAGATCATCGACTCGATGCAGTTGGTGTTGGTCAGCGTGGTGGCCAGGCGTCCGCCCACGCCGAGGCGGCGTAGGGTGAACATCTCCTCGAGTCCTTCGAGCAGGCTGGCTGCCGCGTCGGGATGATCGGCCTTGAGCTCTCCGGCGATCCGCTTGACCTGATCGAGTCCCTTGGCCGGGTCCCCCTCGGCGAAGGCCCGAGCCAGTCGCCAGTCGATCTTCGATCCGAGCTCTTTGGGCAAATGTCCCTTGACGTTGCGGCGTTTGTGCAAGGTGCAGCGCTGGATTTGAGCGTTATCGCCGAAGACCTTCTTGACCCCGGCGGCGAGCGCCTTGGCCCCGTCGAGCGCGGCCAACAGGCCGCCGTCGCCGGACAGGCCCCGGGCGGCCAGATCGGCCAGCAGGCCGGTCACCACGGTCTTGTTCTCGGTGTCACCCAGCCACAGCCCGACCGGAACCTTGGTCCCATCCGCGGTGATGGCCAGGGCGACTACGACGCATTGGCCGGCCACATCGAGCCCGTCGATCATGATCACCGCCACCTCCAGCCCGGACAGGTCCCGGGCCATCAGCTCGGTCAGAGCGGCCTCCGTGGCCCGCTTGAACCGGCGACTGACCGAGCTGCGCCCCGTCGCCTTGGCCGCCGTTTCCACCTCACTGCTGAGCGGTTCGGCCACATCCACGTGCCGGCGGGTGGCCACCCCGGCCAGCATCCGCTCCACCGTCAAGCGGTCGAGCAGATCCTTCGACGAGAACGCCTGCCAGGCGTCCAACTCGATCTCGCCGCCCTCGACGGTCCGTCCCCGCGGCCGCGACACGCTCACCTGGCGGCCACCAAGCACGACCGGCCCGGTGGCCGTCCCGTGCCAGTTCGCCTCTCGGCCCGCGATCTTGGCGTGCTTGGGCCCCACCCGGGCGGTCATCTCCGCGTCAAGCATCTGGGCCATCACCATCAGGCCCACGTCGGCGCAGAATCCGAGCAGTCCTTCCTTCACCGCGCCGGCCACGTCGGCCAGCGCCACGGTCGCTTCCAACGGCAGACCGGCCAGATTGGCCGTCTCCACCGCAGCGACGCTCACGACGGGTACCTTCTTCTTCACGGTGGTCCTCCTCCTCGTTGGTGTTCTTGGCGGAACGCCCGACACCATGCCAAAGGCACGGTCTCAGGCGGGGGACCACCGCCTTACTTCAACAAACTGGGGGACAACCTCCAAGCGGATGCCGGAGGTGTACCAAGCGCCGTTGGGGTCGGCCGGGATGGAGTTGCGGTTGGTGACCACCCCGGATTCGAGCAGGGCGGCCTCGGCCTGGCGGCCGGTCAACCCGAAGGAGGCGGCCACGTCGATGACATCAGGTGGTTGTCGGTTCCCCCCGTCACCAGCCGGGCTCCTCGGCGGGCCAGTCCTTCGGCGAGGGCCTGGGCGTTGTCCACGACCGATCGGGCGTAGTGGGCGAACTCGGGGCGGCGGGCCTCGGCCAGCGCGACGGCTTTGGCGGCCATTACATGTGGCGAGCGGGCCGCCCAAGACCATGGGGCAGCCCGTCTCGACGTGCTCGGCGTACTCGGAGGTGCACAGCACCATCCCGCCTCTGGGACCGCGAAGCGACTTGTGGGTGGTCGTGGTCACCACGTCGGCGTGCGGGACCGGGTCGAAGTCGCCGGTCGAGTACCTTTCCCGCGACCAGACCGGCGAAGTGCGCCATGTCGACCATGAACGTGGCGCCGACGTCGGCGGCGATCTGAGCCAGGCGGGCGAAGTCGATCCGCCGGGGATAGGCCGAGTAACCGGCCACGAGGATCAGCGGGCGCAGTTCCCGGGCCTGCTCGGCGATGCGTCGTAGTCGAGCAGGCCGGTGTCCGGGATCGACACCGTAGCTGGACTGGTCGAACATCTTCCCCGAGATGTTCGGACGGAAACCATGAGTAAGTGGCCGCCGGCGTCCAGCGACATGCCCAGCATCTTCTGGTCGCCGAGGTGGCGGCGAAGGTCGCCCAGTCGGCTCTCGGTCAGATCGTTCACGTGCCCCACCCCGGCTTGTTCGAGGAAAGGGCTCTCCACCCGTCGGGCCAGGATCGCCCAGTAGGCGACCAGGTTGGCGTCGATTCCCGAATGGGGCTGCACGTAGGCGAAGTCCGCTCCGAACAGCGCCCGGGCGTGGTCGGCCGCCAGTGTCTCGACAAGGTCGACGACCTCGCAGCCCGCGTACATGCGCCGTCCCGGCACCCCCTCGGCGTACTTGTCCGACAGCCAGTTCCCCATGGCCAGACAGCACCGCCGGGGAGGCGTAGTTCTCAGAGGCGATCAGCTTGAGCTGGCGTCGCTGGGCGCCCAGCTCGTCCAGCGATCGCCGCCGCGACTATCGGCTCAACGGCGGCGATCACCTCCAGCGACGAACGGTAGGCGACAGTCGACGGGCTTCGGGCATCGGCTCCTCCTGAGCGACATCGGGTTTCGCCCAGGCGCTCGGCTCGCCTGCCGGGGGGAGCCCCCAGCAGAGGTCGCTCCCCGGTGGTGCTCCACCCGAACGCGCCAGTTGCGACCAGATCCGAGCCTAGCCCCCGGCTCCTTCGGCCGTGTGATCCAGAGGATGTCTAAACCGGCCGCTGGACGCGTGGCAGCACCCAGACTTACATTGGGCAGGTGCGACGGGTTTCGGTTGTCGGGACTTCTGGTTCAGGGAAATCCTGGGTGGCCAGCAGGATCGCGTCAGAGCTGGGCGTGGCCGGGTTGGAGCTCGACGCCGTTCGCCACCAGAAGAACTGGGAACCGTTGCCTGATCCCGAGTTCGCAGAGCGGGTGTCGTCCTTTGTGACCCGGGCCGCGTGGGTGGTAGACGGGAACTACTTCAGTTTGGTGACCGAAACCATCGTTTGACCCGCCGCCGACACGGTCGTATGGGTTGACCCGCCCCGATCTGTAGTCATGCGACAGGTCCTGTGGAGGACATTCAAGCGGATCGCCCTTCGCCAAAGGCTCTGGAACGGGAATCGTGAGAGGTTGCGGGACATCCTCAGCCGGGACCCTTACCATTCCATAATTGTCTGGACCTGGACCAGCTACGGACCCAACCGTGACAGATACGAAGGCGCCGTGTCGGATCCCCAGTGGAGACACCTCAGGTTCATCAGGTTACGTTCGCATAAGGAAATGCGCCGGTTTGTGGACGGGCTGGGACCGTATTCAGTGGCAGCGACGTGACCTCGAGGAGATGGGCGCCTGGCTGCAGGTTGGATGTGTCGATCAGCTGATCGAAGAGGTCTTCGGGGTAGTCTGGGCGGGCCCGGTGGTACAACTGGGCGGCCCGGTCGAAGGTGATACGGCGCCGCTCCCGATCCGCATCGCTGCCCGGCGACGCCTCGCGCAGGAGTCCGGGACCGGATCGGGTCACGACGGCTTCCGGGCCCGGACCACCAGGTACACGGAGAGGGCCGCGGCACCGGGACGATCCCGAGCCCCGCCTCGTCTGGTCGAGGCTCGCAGATCCGGTTAACGGCCAAGCCGCCCTCGACCAGCACGTTGAGATAGGTCGAGACCATCCGGTGATTGGCCCCGACCACGCAACGGATGGTCGACAACCCTCCGTCGGCCAGCCACCAGCCCTCGTCGTAGTAGGTAGCGTCGGGAGGCCACGAACCTGACACTTGTTGGGCTCCGGCGAAGCATGGATGCAGAATCGAATAAACGAAAGTCCCCCGGGGCGAAGTAGCCGTGACACGTTCGCTCCCACCGGCGGGAGAGAGTCGATGTCGGATAGCCCGAAGTGGCAGACGACCGCGTCGAAGGGCTTTGCTCCGGTCAAGAGGTCCCCGCTGACGGCGTCCGCCTGCAGGTACTCGACGCCGAGCGGCTCGGAGCCCTCCCAGGCCCGGGCCACTACGAGCAAGGCGGCTGACACGTCCACTCCGACCACGTTCGCGCCCCGCCCGGCCAGCCGCGGGCGATCGTTCCGTGACCGCAGGCGAGGTCCAAGATCCGCCGGCCGGCTGTCGGACCGGCTAGATCCAGTAACGCCACGGTGGCGCCGCCCGAGTAGTCGGCGGGGCGGGCCGAGTAGGCGGCGGCTATCTGGTCGTAACGTGCGGATGCCACCCTGGCAACGGTAGCCACAAGATCAGGGCCGGCAGATGACGGCCCAATATTGGCCGCGGTGGGCGCCGAGCCGTCAGCTACTGTTCCTCCGGTGCGCGCCTGAGTTCTCCTGATCCACGTTCCCTCGTCTGACAGGAGGTTCTCGGCGCATGCCCATCGACTTCCCCATTTTTCGCCGGTCTGGCCGGCCGGGTTGCCCTGGTCACGGGTGCCAACCACGGTATTGGCGCGCCCACGGCCAAGCTGCTCGCCGCGCAGGGCGCCAGAGTTCTGCTCGATATCTGCGGCTGGACGTCGACCCTGATCCGGCCGTCCCCGCGGCTACGCCGCAAACCGACTCAGTTGGCGGACCAGGTCGTCCAGGGATTCGATGCGACGGCGGCACAGCGGAGGCGCTCGAATGCGATCTGGCCGATCCCGCTTCGGCGCCGATGCTGTTTGATGTCGCCGAGGAGCGGTTCGGTCCGGTGGAGATCCTGATCAACAATGCCAGCGGATGGTGCCCGGACACTTCACCGTCTCGCCTGTCGACCAGATCGGGCGGCGAACCAGACCGGTCTGCCAAGACCTTCGACCGCATCTTCCACGTCGACGCCCGAGCCGCTGCGCTATTGATCAGCGAGTTCGCCCGCCGGCACGTCCAGCGGGGCGCGACCTGGGGCGGATCATTGGGATGACCTCGGGCGGTCCCGGCGGCTTCCCCGGCGAGGTTTCCTACGGGGCGGCCAAGGCCGCCCAGGAGAACCTCACCATGGCCGCCGCCCGCGAGCTGGCCGACCATGGCGTCACCGCCAACATGGTCTATCCGCCCGTTACCGACACCGGCTGGGTCACCGATCAGGTCCGTGACGGTGTTCGCTCCTCCAGCGAGCACGTTCATGTCGCCTACCCCGATGAGGTCGCCGCGGTCATCGCCTACCTGGCGTCCGACCTGGGCTCCCTCATCACCGCCAACCTGGTTCACCTGCGATGACCGGTCCCGGCCAGCACCGACCGCGCATCTGTGGTCCACGGCTATCTGGCAGTGGCAAGACAAGCTTCGCCCGCAAGCTCAGCGAACAGACAGGCGCCCTCTGCCTATCGGCGGACGACTGGTACCTGCGCCTTTACACCGACGGGCACCGACCGAACACCTCGACGATGTCTTCTACGGCGGCGGGTGATGTCCCAACTCGATGAGCTGTGGCCCCAGCTGCTCGCCCGAGGTCTGGACGTGGTCTTGGACTTCGGGTTCTGGTCACGGGCCGGGAACGCGACCGTCGCCCTTGGCCAGCCGCTGCAGTCGGCGCCGACATCGTCTTTACTCGCTCGCCTGCACTGACAACACCGCCCGAACCGTCTCATGGCGAGAAGCGCTCAGTCTATGGGCAGCTTCGTGATCTCCGAGGCCGCGTACGACCACCTGCGCGCCCAGTTCGAGGATCTCAGCGTGACGAGCCGCACACCGAGATCGACACCGGCGATGGGTGACCATTCGCTAGCGCGCACATTCCAGGTCGGTGTTGGAGCTGCGCCGTGGCGGCCTTCCGTTTCCCCATGGCGGCCCGAACGGCGAATGGCGATACCGGCACGCGGTTGGTCCCGACGGTCCGACACCGTTGGACTATCAGACCGTCGCCGACTTCTTCGCCTACGGAGCAACCGGCCACGCTCGGATGGTTCAGGTCGAGGCGGACCCTGACCTTCAGGATTGGCTGGCCCAGCTTGGACGCCCCGCCCGGGTCCGGCACCTGACAGCTGGCCGATGAAGTGCTGCTCCGACGTCTATCCCGACGGATGCGGCTCCTGCCCTGGTGGCCACGGCGCTCCGCTCCGAACGGCGATCCATCGCTGAATCAGGGTCCCGCGTCCGCAGGACAGGTTCCACGGGCCTGGGTGGCCTCGAGCTCGCCAAACCCGCTCATGGGGGGAGCCGGCCGACTACTTCGAGCACGTCATGTTCGCCGACGGGCGATGCACTGCACCAGAAGCCGTCTGCCTTTCAGTCGAACCCGGGCCGGGACCTCGTCCTGCCGACCTCCAGCCCGGTTATCCACCGGCGGCTCGCTTCTACTTCCGCTGGACCGATCCTCGTCGCGCTTGCCACAGCCCGCTTCGACGGCATCCACCCAGTCAAAGCGCTAGGGCCACTCGCGCTGGAGGACCTTCTTGTCGCCGTCGTGGTGCACGGTGAACAGGCCCGGCGCTGGCGAGAAGCGCGCCCGTCTTTCGTGGCAGGTCCTCGTGCTTCCGTTGACCGGCCCTCGCCACAGGCCTGGGCGACCCGCGCTCGCCGCGGCCCAACGCCTCGATCGACCCCAACTCCGCCGGACCCGATCCAAAACGACAGGAGCGAACAATGACCGATGACGAGTTCGTCGCCACCGTCATAGGCATGCCAGCGGCGTCCCGAACGCGGTCGCGGTCGCCCTGGGAGGCTCCGCGGCCGGGGGACCAGCGCGCGACAGCGACTGGGACTTCGCGGTCCACTACCGGGGAACCATCGACGTCGCTTACTTCGAAGACCTCGTCTGGCCTGGCCGGGTCTACCGACCCTTCGAGTGGGGTCAAGTGATGTACGGCGGATCGGTGTTCGACCTCGACGGCCGCCACTTCGATATCCACTACCGAAACCTCGACGTCGTCGAGCACTCGACCCGACAGCACAACCAAGGGCCGTTTCGAGGTCCACATCCTCGGCTTCCATTTGGCCGGCATCCCCACCTACATGCTCACCGGCGAACTCGCCATCGGCCGAACGCTCCTGGGCGACCTCCCAAGCCGAACTATCCCGATGCCCTGGGCGGGAAGCGCCCCCCGCTGGCGGCTCGCGCTGACGGCGAAGCCGAGCTACGCCCGGCACTGGGCCAAGACCGAAAACCCGATCAACTGCGCTGGCAGTCTCGCCCGCATCACAATGCAAGCAGCCCACGCTCGCCTCGCCCACCCGCGGTATCTGGGCGCTTAACGAGAAACGAATGGCCGACTGGGCTGAAATGACCGGCCTTGATGAAAAGTTCGGCGCACTCGGGACGACCCGAAGGACCCTGGACCAGGCCATCGACGCGGTTACAGCCAAGGTCGACGCCGTGGAGAGCTCCGAAACGACCCGTTCGTAGGAACGGCACTGGCACCATCAGAAGGACACCGGTTCGTACGACAACTGACGTCCTCGACACCCCCGCATCCTACGCTTCGAGCTGGCCGGCGAGGAGGTCTGATCGGAGGAGAAGGCTCCAATCGTCGACCCGTTTACGACCAGCCGTGTTTGACCTCAGGCCTCGTCGCTTCTGCTCCACGTCTCGTGTCGGGCTGCATAAACCCGAGTTACCGGTCGTGGCCGATCGCGTGGCAGTCGTCATTCGATCCGCCCGCGGCGGGCACCGGTCTGCTAGGACGGTTGCCATGAGCAGCGGGCACATCATCCCCGGGTGGGAGCCTACCGAGCCGGATCGAGGCGCCGTACCGGCCCGGCCTGCCCCGCCCGAGCCAACCCATGCCGAACGGGCCCGCACGCTGGTCGCCAGCCAGAGAAGAGGGACGCTGTCGACCATCGCCACGCGACCGGCGGGCACGCCGTTCGGTTCCGTCGTCACCTACGGCCTCGACGATGCGGGCCGCCCTACTTTTTTCGTCAGCACGATGGCCGAGCACACCCACAACCTGGACGCCGATCCGCGGGCCAGCCTGCTCGTCGTCGAGGACACGGCCCCGGCGCCGACCCGCTGGCGTCGGGGCGGGTCACGCTGCTCGGCCACGCCGTCGGGGTGACCGACGCCGGGGAGCGCGCCGTCGCCCGTTCCGGCTATCTGGCGGCGAACCCGTCTGCCTTTTATGTCGACTACGGAGATTTCCGGTGCCTACGCCTGACGGTCACCGACATCCGCTACGTAGGCGGGTTCGGGCGCATGAGCTGGGTCGACGCCGCCGCCTACGCCGCGGCGCGACCCGATCCCCTCTGGTCCGACGCGGCCGGGATCATCGGCCACATGAATGCCGATCACGCCGCCTCCCTGGTCACCCTCTGCCATCACGACGCCGGCCGCCCCGACGTCGTGTCCGCCTCGATGACCGCGGTCGACCGCTACGGCTTCGACGTCATCGCCGATGTAGGTGGGGGCCATCGCGAGGCACTACGCGTCGGCTTCCGGACGCCCCAGAACACCGCGGACGGGGTACGAAGGGAGTTGGTGGCCATGCTCCACGCTTTGCCGCGCTCCCAGCAGTAGCGATCGCCTGCCGGCGCCGGACTCATGGCGGGGAGCACCGCCGAATGCCGATACCGGCGCGGTCGCTCGGCACTCACCCAGCGGAGCACCGCCGAACTGCCGATACCGGCACGGTCGCTTCGGCACTCACCCAGCGGAGCACCGCCGACTGGCGATACCGGCGCAGTTGCTCGGCACTCACCCTGCGGAGCGCCGGGGGTGTTGTGTTGCGACCGTGACCAACGTTGGGGTTACGGCATCCGCCACATTCGGCGTTCACATTCGGGGGCTAACTGCTGGCTCCCCGCCGTTGCTTCGTTACCTGTGAAGTCGGCAGCGAACCAGGAGGTAAATGCGCTGAGTGTCGGCCTCGTGGTCTAGGGGCCCACGCTGGCGTTCGACCTCCAGATCGAAGCCGGCTGCTTCGAGGTGTCGTATCAACTCGTCGCGTCGGTATAGGCAACCTCCAACCGAGTCGATCGGGTGTCCGAGGAACTCGTCGATGAACACGTCGCCCTCGCCGAGGTGAGTGGGCGACGAGCAGCACTCCGCTCGGGGGCGAGGACCCTGGTGATCTCCTCCAGAGGCCGCGGCTAGGTCATCGCGGGGAAGGTGCTGAATGGAGTAGTAGGCCACCACAGCCCCGAAGCAGCCGCCGCGGAAGGGCAGTTGGCGCATGTCGGATTGGACCAAGGCCATGGCGACGTTGCGGTCGCGGGCGGACGCCAGCATGGCGGCGGACAGGTCAGCACCGATCGCTGTCACCCCCCTCGCTCCGAGATAAAGCTCACAGGAGCCGGCCCACATCCGAGGTCAAGCACGATCTGGCTGGGAGAAAGACGGGCGGTGGTCGCGTCGAGCATGCGCCGCCTACGACGAGCAACTCCATGTAGATCAGCCCACTCAGCTAATCACGCCAGTGCCTGTCGGGTGGACAACGGCCTGCTGGTCTTGGGTCTTGGCCCGCTACCTGCGGTGAGAAACGTGCCACGCACGT
>CAWAPS010000025.1:0-222738 GCA_963783945.1 uncultured Actinomycetota bacterium | reverse complement strand
CACCTGTCGGATCTGGCCGCCAACGCCATGAGCCGTTTGCCGCAGGTCCTGCGCAACGTTGTCGTGCCGCGCCAGGACGACCTGGCCGGCGCCGAGCGGGTTTGGGATGAGCTGAGAGCGGTGGAGGCCGATCTCGGCGGCCGAGGGAGGGTGGTCCTGCGCCCGAGCGGAACCGAGCGGCTGGTGCGGGTGATGGCCGAGGCGCCGACCGAGGAGGAGGCCACGGCGGCGGTGGACCGTCTGGCCCAAGCGGTGACGGCGGCGCTCGGAGGCGCCGGCTAGCCGGCGGGGACCGGTATCGGCCCGAGCGAACCCGGTAGCAGACCGATCGGCCGCCCGGATTCAGCCGGAGGGCGGTTCGGACCGCGTCGAAGCCACAGCCGGCGCCGTCGACACTGGGACGGACGGCCCTAGCGAGTTGCGGAGGCGCACCTCCCGAAGGAGGAACGACAACAGGAACGCCAGTATGGCCACCGGCAAGGCGTACAGGAACGCCCGGTTCATGCCGTACACGAAGGCATGCAGGGGTCCGTTGTGAACCCCGTAGAGCCGGATGTAGTGGGGATCGGAGTTCTTTTCGTTCAGGACGAGAATGGCCCCGAGCACGGCCGACCCGATAGCACCCCCAAGCGTCCGGAAGAACGTCACCGATGCTGTCCCGACGCCGATCTCATCGCGCGGGACCGAGTTTTGCACGGCCAAAACCAGGGTCTGCATGAACAGGCCCAAACCGAACCCGATCACGAACATGATGCCGGCAAGGGGCCAGGCCGCGGTCGTGATCGTTATCAACGTCAGGAGGAACATGCCGACGGCCAGCACCCCGAGGCCCATGTTGACGAAGAT
Source organism: uncultured Actinomycetota bacterium (assembly GCA_963783945.1). GTDB lineage: Bacteria > Actinomycetota > Acidimicrobiia > Acidimicrobiales > Palsa-688 > CAWAPS01. The sequence continues at coordinate 221,892 of CAWAPS010000025.1, read as the reverse complement.
CTTGTAACGCCCGAACCTGGAGATCAGCCGGCCCGAGGTGATGGAAGTGATGAGCATCCCGGCCAGCAGCGGGAGCAGCCGCAGGCCCGCGACCGTCGGGCTGACCCCTCGCACGTACTGGAAGTACTGCGGGAGGAAGATGATGGCGCCGAACATGATCGACCCGGTGATGAAGCCCAGGACGTTGGCCACCGCGAACACCCGGTTCTTGAACAGGCGAAGCGGGATTATGGGTTCGGCCACACGGCCTTCCCACCATACGAACACGCTGAGCAGCAGCAGTCCGGCGATGGCGTAGCCCCAGACCGTGGACGACAGGCGGGCGCTGGTGCCGGCTATCTGCACGCCGACGAGGAAAAGGGACACGCCGCTCACGATCAGCATGGCCCCGACGAAGTCGATCTTCGACCGCCGCGGGTGGTGGTCGAGGTGCAGCACCCGGTTGATCACCACCAGGGCGACCAGACCGATCGGGATGTTGACGTAGAACACCCAACGCCAGGAGGCCTGGTCGACAAGGATGCCGCCGACCAGCGGGCCGAGGACGTTTGACAAGCCCAGTACGGCTCCGAAATAGCCCTGGTAGCGACCGCGCTCGCGCATCGGGATGACGTCGGCGACGATGGCCATGGTCAGGGTCATGAGCCCCCCGGCGCCGATCCCCTGAACGCCGCGGAAGGCGATGAGCTGGTACATCGACTGTGACAGGCCGGACAGGGCGCTGCCTACGAGAAAGATGATGATGGCGGCCTGGAAGATCCGCTTGCGGCCGTACTGGTCGCTGATCTTGCCGTAGAGAGGCGTGGAGGCGCAGGAGGTAAGCAGGTAGGACGTGATCACCCAGCCGTAGAGATCCTGGCGATGGAAGTCCTCGCTGATCCTGGTGAGCGCGGTGGTGACGATCGTCTGGTCCAGGGCCGCCAGCAGCAGTCCGAACATCAGCCCGGACATCATGATCATGATCTCGCGATGGGTGTAACTCAGATCCGGCCCGGTTGCGCCGTCGGGCGGCGCCGCTGCAGGCGGGGCCTTCTCGGTCGCGCTCATCAGGCCGTCCGCCCCAGCGGGGCCGGGGCCAGCCCGTGGGCCAGATGATCGAAGGCCTGATCCACCAGGTCGGTCAACGTGGGCTGGCCCTTGGTGTCGGTCCATCGGTGATGGACGGCCCGGCACGCCCCGCAGGCCGCGTTCACGTAGAGCGCGGGCAGAAGGTCGGCTTCGGGGTCCTGCCCGAGCCGTTCGGCGATGCCGGCCACCAGCGCCCGCTCGATCTCGTCGTAGGCCGCGGCCGTGGCCGCCATGAGCTGCGGCTCTCGGCGTACGAGCCGGGCCCGGCGCAGAGCGCGCTCGGAATCGACGCTACGGTCGACCATGTCGGCGACGAGGACGCACCGAAGGGTGGCCAGAGGGTCTTCGTCAGCAGGACGGGCGAGCAGGGCGGAGCGCAACACCTCCGGGCGATCCGCGGCCACGTCGAGCACCGCGGCTTCCTTGGAAGGGAAGTAGGACCAGAACGTCCGCGGCGCCACCCCGGCCCGCTCGCTGATCGCCTCCACCGTCACTCCGGTGAAGCCGGATTCCTCCACCAGCTCGAACGCGGCGTCGTGGATGGCCCGCCGGGTCGCCTGCTTCTTGCGCTCCCTGTGCGATAGGCAGACCGTCTCCGATGGCACCGACCCAATCTACCGAGAAAGATTGCACATTGTGCAAAAAAGCGCACTGTGCATTAATCCCACCCGGCCATATGCCAGGGAATGGGACAGGTCGGCCGGTACCCTGAAGGCCCATGTGCGGGATCGTCGCTGTGCTCCGCCGGCCTTCCACCGTCCCGACGCCGGCGACCGGCGCCATCCTCATGGCGTTGGAGCAGGTGGCGGAGGAGCTGAACCAGGGCGGAAGTCTCGACACCCAGGCGGCCGCCCTGCAGTCGGCGGCCGGCGTGCTATCGGGCGTGGACGTCAGGTTGCGGGGCACGTCGGGGCTGGCCTGCCTCCTGACGCCCGGAACAGCGGAGAAAGTCGACGCTCTGGTGGAGTTGATCACCGCTCGGATCCGGGGCTTCGAGGCCAAGCTGGACCAGGACTCGGCGGCCCTGCCCCCGTCCCGCCACGAAGAGGTCAACGCCGGGCTCGGCACGTTTCTGGATCATCTGTGGTCGGTCGGCCGGGACCGGCTGGGTATGGCGGCGGCCGTGTCCGATCTGCTCGGCGGCCGGACGGTGTCCGAGGGGGCGAACCTGGACGGCTGGTGGGCCATCCAAGTCGCCCTGTCGTCGCTCGACCGGCTCGAGGTGAGGGGCCGGGACTCGGCCGGCCTGCACGTACTGGTCTCGGACCACGGGCTCGATCTATCCGGACCAGATGCCGGAGCGGATATGGAGCGGGCCCTGCTCGAGCGAGGCGGAGATCCCCTGTACCCCGGAGGCTCCGTGCGATCCCGGGCCGAGTGTCTGAGCTTTGTCTACAAGGCCGCGGCCGAAATCGGAGAGCTCGGCGACAACGGTCGGGCCTTGCGCCGGGCGATCAAGGCCGACGAGCTGCTTGCCCGCGCCATCGAAGCGCCCGGTGCCCGGGTCACGGTCCTGGGCCACACCCGGTGGGCCAGCGTCGGGATCATCTCCGAGCCCAACGCCCATCCGGTCAACTCTGAGGAGACGGGCGGGCGGCTCGGGCCCTACGTGGTCGCGGCGCTCAACGGCGACGTCGACAACCACATGGATCTGCGGCAGGCCGAGAACCTGGCGACGCCGCCCGAGGTCACAACCGACGCCAAGATCATCCCGGCGATCGTTTCTCGTCGCCTGGCCGAGGGGCTCGGGATGGACGAGGCCTTCCGGGCCACGGTGGCTCGCTTCGAGGGTTCGGTCGCCATCGCCGCATCGTCGGCGGCTACGCCCGACGAGCTGCACCTGGCGCTGTCGGGCTCCGGTCAGTCGCTCTACATCGGCCTGGCGGACGACGCCTTCGTGGTGGCGAGCGAACCGTATGGCCTGGTGGAGGAGACGAGCCGCTATGTACGCATGGACGGCGAGAGGAGCCAGGGCGAGACGGTGACGCTGCGCCGATCCGGCGCCGGAGCCATCACCGGCATAACCCGGGTTCGCTACAGCGCGGCCGCGGCCCCTGTGGGCGACGACGACATCGTCACGGCCGAGATAAGGACACGTGATGTCGATCGCCGGGGCTTCGACCACTTTCTGCTGAAAGAGCTCACCGAGGCCCCCGCCTCGTTCCGCAAGACCCTGAGGGGCCGGATCGTCGCCGGCCCGGACGGCAGGCTGATGGCCCGCCTCGGCCCCGATGCCATTCCTCCGGCTGTTGCCGACGCCGTCAGGGCAGGAGAGATCCGCCGGGTGTTCGTCATCGGCCAGGGCACGGCCGCGGTGGCCGGCCAGGCCGTCGCCACCGCGCTGGCGAGCTGCCTGCCGCCAACGGTGGCGGTGACCGCGATGCCGGCGACGGAGCTGTCGGGGTTCGGGCTGAGCGACGACATGGGCGACACCCTCGTGGTGGCCATAAGCCAGTCGGGCACGACGACCGACACCAACCGGACCGTCGATCTGGTGCGGACGCGGGGCGCCCACGTGCTGGCCGTGGTCAACCGGCGCAACAGCGACCTGGTCACCAAGGCCCACGGCGTGCTGCACACTTCCGACGGGCGGGACGTGGAGATGAGCGTGGCGTCGACGAAGGCGTTCTACGCCCAGGTAGCCGCCGGGTGGCTCCTGGCCGCCGCCCTCGGCCCGCTCTCCGCCGGACCGCAGGCAGCCGATCCCGGCCACGTCGACCGGGTGCTGACTGCGCTGCGGGACCTGCCCGAGAAGATGGAAAGCGTTCTGGGCCGCCGGGAGGAGATCGGCCGGGTCGCGGCCGCAGTGGTGCCTAGGCGGAGGTACTGGGCGGTCGTGGGCAGCGGGCCCGACCGGGTGGCGGCGGCGGAGGTGAGGATCAAGCTGTCCGAGCTGTGCTACCGGTCGATCTCGTCGGACGCCACCGAGGACAAGAAGCACATCGACCTCTCCTGTGAGCCCTTGATCATCGTCTGCGCCGCCGGCCTGCGCGGGCCGACCGCTGGTGACGTGGCCAAGGAAGTGGCGATCTACCAGGCCCACAAGGCGGCCCCTGTCGTCATCGTTACCGACAGCGAGGCTGGACGGTTCGGCCCCTCAGCGGAGGTCATATCCGTGCCCGAGACGGACCCGGCTGTCGGGTTCGTCCTGTCGGCCATGGTCGGGCACCTGTTCGGCTACGAAGCCGCGCTGTCCATCGACGCCCAGGCCCGACCTCTCCGAGCGGCTCGGGCGGCCATCGAGCGAGCCGTGGCTTCAGGTCGATACGACCTGCTCGAGAGGCTGGCGCCCGACCTGGAACGAGCGACCGAGCCGTTTCTCCGGGGCCTGCGGGACGGCAGCTACAACGGCAACCTCGAAGCGGCCACGGCGGTTCGGCTGGTCTCGCTGCTGCGCTACTCGACAGGGGCTCTGCCCTTGGAGGGGTACGAAGCCGAGACCGGCAAGATCGGAACGCCCGGGGCCCTGCTCTCGGACCTGCTCGACGCGCTCAACAGTGGGATCGACGAGCTGACCCGTCCGATCGACGCCATCAAGCACCAGGCCAAGACGGTGACGGTCGGCATTTCCCGCAGCGAGGACGCTCTCCTCGGTATTCCCCTGGTCAAAGCCACCCTGGGCGCCGGGCCTGCCCTCGACACCCTGGGATACCGGGCCTTGCGCACTCTCGGGGCGCTCGACGGCGCGGTCGCCGAGGTGCTGGGGTTCACCCGTTACCGCTTCGATTGGTCGGGTCACCTGGGGGCCACCGTGTCGGTGGTCGATCAAGGGGGCATCGCTGTGGGCATCCGGTCCCGGACGGAGCGCGATCCGAGATTGCTCGGGAGCAAGCACCGGGCGGCCGACGAGAGAGAGGTCACCGTCGTGCGGGGGGCGAGCGACGGGCGGACGGTCGTGTTGGTGCCCGAGGTCAAGGGCCAGCAGGTAACGGGCATGACCCTCCTGCATGTCCGGTGCCACGACTTCCTACCTGCCGAGAAGGTCACGGCCGTGCTGACCGGTTACCGGACCCGCTACTCGGCCCTGGCCGATGCCGTCACCGAAACGGAACCGATCTTCGACGACAGCCGCCTCGGGTCCGAACCGGTCGTCGAGCTGCTGACCGAGCCGGTGTATCAGCTGGCCAAACGATGGAGGCGCCCGGCGTCGTGAGCAGTGGCCTCGTCGGTCTCGGCCTCGACTCGGTGGACATAGCCCGCTTCGCCGGCATTCTGGCCCGCCGGCCCGCGATAGCCAAACGGATGTTTACGGCCGGGGAACGGGCGTATGCCGATCAGCTGGCCAACCCGGTGCCCTCCCTGGCCGCCCGCTTCGCCGTGAAGGAGGCGGTGATGAAAGCCCTCGGTGTCGGCCTCGGCGCCTTCGACTGGTCCGACGTGGAGATCGAGCGCCTCCCGGGCGGGGCGCCCCGACTCTGGGTCACAGGCCGGGCCGCCGTCCTGGCAGCCGATAAGGGCGTGGCCGGATGGCATGTTTCGATCACCCACACCCAAACCGTCGCCTCGGCCGCGGTGGTGGCTGTCGCATGATCCCGGTGGTCACCCCCGAGGAGATGGCGGCCGTCGATCGGGCGGCCGAGGAGCCGGTGGAGGTGCTGGTGGAGCGGGCCGGATTCCGGGTGGCGGTCGCCGCCCGGCGCATGCTCGGCGGGGCGTCCGGCCGGCGGGTGGTCGTGGTGGCCGGGCGCGGCAACAACGGGGCCGACGGGCGCCTGGCCGCCCGGTTTCTGACCGGATGGGGCGCCGCGGTGCAGGTTGTCGAGGCGGCGGCCCTAGCGCCGGCCGAGTCGCTGCCCATAGCCGACCTCGTGGTCGACGCGGCCTACGGCACCGGGCTCAGCCGGCCGTATTCCCCCCCCGACCCGGGAGGAGCAACGGTCCTGGCCGTGGACATCCCATCCGGCCTGTCCGGGCTCACCGGGCGGCGGGTGGCCGGCAACGGGCAGGACGGGGGGGCGCTTACCGCCGTCAGGACCGTGACCTTCGCCGCCTACAAGCCGGGCCTGCTCATCGGTGACGGCCCCGACTACGCCGGCGAGGTCGAGGTCGCCGATATCGGGCTCGAGCAGCTCGTGCGAGAGACGGCGAGGACCTGGGTCGTGACCGATGACGCACTTCGGTCAATACCTGGAAGGCCGCGCCAAACGCACAAGTGGGCGACGGCGGTCGAGGTGGTGGGCGGCAGCCCGGCCATGAATGGCGCCCCGCTGATGGTGGCTCACGGCGCGATGCGGGCCGGGGCGGGCTACGCACTGGTAGGCATCCCCGGGGCGCCACCGGGAGGTGGCCTGCCCCCCGGCGAGCACGTGTCGATAGCTCTTCCGGAGCACGGTTGGGAGATCGAGGCGGCGGCCCACGCCAAGCGGGTGCGAGCTCTGGTGGTCGGCCCCGGCCTGGGCCGGCTGTCCCTCGGTCCCGACGGCCGGTCCGGCGCCGACAGCTCCACCGGGCGGTTGCTGGCGGCCGCTCCGGCCGTCCCCGCCGTGGTGGACGCCGACGGCCTCAACGCCCTGGCCGACGTGGATTCCATCCGCCGGGTGGTGGGAGCACGGGTCGCGCCGACCGTCCTCACCCCTCACGAGGGGGAGTTCGCCCGGGTGGTCGGGCGTCCCCCCGCCGAGGACCGCATTGCCGACGTGCGCGACATCGCCAGGCGTACCGGGGCCATCCTCCTGCTCAAAGGGGCGCCGACCGTTGTGGCCCACCCGGACGGGCGGGTGCTGGTCGTCACGTCGGGCACGTCCCGTCTGGCGACGGCGGGTACCGGCGACGTGCTGAGCGGGATCATCGGGGCGTTTCTGGCGCGGGGCGCACCCGGGCTGGAGGCGGCGGCGCTCGGAGCTCACTGCCACGGGCGGGCCGCCGCCCTCGGCCGGCAGCAGGGCCTGGTGGCGTCGGACCTGCCGGATCTGGTCTCCCAGTGGCTGTCGGACTCGCCGTGGACCGGGAGCCGTTGAGCGGCCCGTCGAGCCACCGGTTGACCGGGGCGTCGAGCCCGCCCGTGACCGGGCCGGGCGCCGGGCATGTACGGCCGGCGTGGGCCGAGGTCGACCTCGGCGCCATTCGCCACAACGCCGAGGTCCTGGCCAAGCAGAGCGCGCCGGCGCGCGTCTGCGCCGTGGTGAAGGCCGGGGGATACGGCCACGGTGCCCCCGAAGTGGCCCGGGCCGCCCTCCAGGGCGGATCCGACTGGCTGGCGGTGGCCCTGGTCCAGGAGGGTCGGGAGCTGCGTGAGGCGGGGATTGGAGCGCCGGTGCTGTTGCTCTCGGAGCCACCCCCCGACGACATGGCCGAGGTGGTCGGCTGGTCGCTGACCCCGACGCTCTACACCCGGACCGGGATGGACGCCCTGGCCCGGGCGGTACGGGCCGGGGGGCCGGTGGGATCGCAGCCAGGTGGGGGCCCACCTCGCCGGCCCTTTCCGGTGCACGTCAAGGTCGATACGGGTATGCACCGGGTCGGGGCGGCGCCCGACGAGGCGGTGGCCCTTGCGCTCGAGGTAGCGGCGAACCCCGAGCTCGATCTGGAAGGGTTCTGGACCCACCTGGCGGTGGCCGACGAGGTCGACGACCCCTATACCGACGGTCAGGTGGCGCGCTTCGACGCCGCGCTGGCGGACCTGGCCCGCCATGGCATTCACCCCCCACTCCGCCATGCTGCCAACTCCGCTGGCGCCATGTGGCACCCGGCCGCCCGTTACGACATGGTCCGTTGCGGCATCGCCCTCTACGGTGCGGCGCCGGCGGCGAACGGGATCGACCGCTTACCCGCGCCGAGCCTCAGGCCGGCCATGGCCCTCAAGGCCCGGGTGTCCTTCGTGAAGCGGGTGGCGGCCGGCTCGAGGCTGTCGTACGGGCTGCGCTACCGCGCCGAGCAGGAGACAGTGGTCGCCACCGTCCCGCTCGGGTACGCCGATGGGGTGACCCGGAGCCTCTCCGCCACTGGAGGGCAGGTCCTGATCGGTGGGCAGAGATGGCCGCTGTCGGGGACGGTCACCATGGACCAGATCCTCGTGGACTGCGGTCCGGCATCCACGGTGGCCACGGGCGACGAGGCAGTGCTGCTGGGCGTCCAGGGTGACGGGGCCATCTCGGCCTGGGAGTGGGCCGAGCGCACCGGGACCATCGCCTACGAAGTCCTGTGCGGCATCAGTGCCCGCGTTCCCCGCTTGTACCAGGGCGTCCAGCCCGAGGCACCTTGATAACCGAGGTGCCGGGAATCCGGGTCGGCCACTGGACCGACGCCGTCGCCCGGACCGGGTGCACGGTCGTCCTGCTGCCCGCCGGCACCGTGGCGTCGGGCGAGGTCCGCGGCGGGGCCCCGGGAACTCGCGAGTGGGAGCTGCTGGGCCCCCAGCGCACCGTCGACCGGGTGAACGCGGTGGTTCTGACGGGTGGTTCGGCGTTTGGCCTGGCCGCGTGCGACGGGGTGGTGCACTGGTGCGAGGAGCGCGGCATCGGCCTGGCGACCCGGGCCGGACCGGTTCCCATCGTGGTCGGCATGGTCATCTACGACCTGGGGGTGGGCGATCCCTCGGTCCGGCCAGGACCGGGGGAGGGGTACGCGGCGTGCCAGGCGGCGGAGGCGGGAGCCGTGGGCGTCGGTCAGGGTCCGGTGGCTGTGGGGCCGATCGGCGCCGGGGCCGGCGCCACCATCGGCAAGTGGCGGGGACCCGGCAGTGGGCGCCCGGCCGGGTTGGGCTCGGCCGTGGTCCGCCACGGGGACGTGGTGGTCGCGGCTCTCGCGGTTGCGAACGGGCTGGGCGAGCCCCGCCACTCGGGCGCCGGCCTGGCCGAACCGAGGGTCCCGTTTCACCCGGGGGACCCGTTGCAGGCGACGACCATCGGAGTAATTGCGACGAACGCCGCGCTCGGGAAGTCGGAGTGCCTGCTCGTCGCCCAATCCGGGCACGACGGGCTGGCGAGAGCGATCGACCCCGCCCACACAGGTGCGGACGGTGATGCTTTCTTAACCGCGGCGACGGGATCGGTGGAAGCTCCGGTGGAAACGGTCCGGGCCCTGGCCGCCTGGGTGGTCGAGCGCGCCGTCACGAGCGCCAGCTCGGGGTGGGCGGGATAGGCCGCGGCCGGTTGACCACTGATGGCCCGCACCCCACGCCCGGTAGAATTCGCCGCCGTGCCCGGGCAGCTAGCCGACGTCGAACGCGTCGCCTCGGTCTGCACCCTGTGCGCCCTGGCCAAGGGACGCACGACGGTGGTGTTCGGCGAGGGCGACGATCATGCCGGCCTCATGGTCATCGGGGAGGGGCCGGGGCGCGACGAGGACCTTCAGGGCCGCCCGTTCGTGGGCCGGTCCGGGCAGCTGCTCGACCGCCTGCTGGCGGAGGAGGCCGGGTTGCGCCGGGAAGAGGTGTACATCGCCAACGTGGTCAAATGCCGCCCGCCCGGCAACCGCGACCCCCGGCCCGAGGAGATAGCGGCCTGCCGGCCCTACCTCGACGAGCAGGTCGCGCTCGATAGCTCCCCGGGTCGTCCTCACCCTCGGCAACTTCGCCACCCGGGCCCTCCTCGACAGCTCCGAGGGCATCAACCGGCTCCGAGGCCGCACCTATCCCTTCGGGCCGGCCGGCGCCGTGCTGATCCCCACGTTCCACCCCGCCGCGGCACTCCGGGGAGGTGGGGAGATCGTGGCCAAGATGCGCGCCGATTTCGTCCGGGTCCGCCGGGCCCTGGCACCGGCGTGAGCGCTCCGTTCGTGGTGGCCTGCGCCGACGTGGCGGCTACCCAGGCCGCCGGCGCCATGGTGGCCGACGCCCTGCAACCGGGGGATGTCGTCCTGCTGGACGGCGACCTGGGTGCGGGGAAGACGACTTTCACCCAGGGCCTGGCCCGGGCCCTCGGGGTGAGCGAACCGGTGACCAGCCCGACCTTCACCCTGATGCAGATCTACCCCACCAACGCCGGCTTCGACCTGTGCCACGTGGACGTGTATCGCCTCGAGCGGCTCTCCGAGGTGATCGAACTGGCCCTACCCGAGATGCTCGACGACGGCGCCGCCGCGGTCATCGAATGGGGAGAACGGGCCGCCGCCGCCCTCACCCCCGACTTCCTCCAGGTCGACCTCGCCCTGAGCGACGTCGAAGGCGAGCGCCTGCTCACGTTCGCCGCGGTCGGGTCACGATGGGAGGCCCGGTTGGACCGGCTCCACGACGCCCTCGCCGCATGACCATCACCCTTGCCATCGCCACGGCCACACCCCAGGTGGGCGTCGCCCTCGGGGGCACCGATGGTCTGGTGGCGTCGGTCCATCTGCGCCAGGGCCGCCGGCACGGCGAGCTGCTGGCGAGTGCGATCGACTCCCTGACCCGCCTGGCCGGGATCGACCTGGGCCACGTCGACCAGATCGCGGTCGACACGGGACCCGGCCTGTTCACCGGCCTGCGGGTCGGGGTGGCCACGGCCAAGGCCCTGGCGTCGGCCCTGGACCTTCCTGTCGTCGCCTGCTCGTCGCTCGATATCCTCTCTCACGCCCACCGCCACGGCGGGCTGAAGGTGGCGTCGGTCGTGGACGCCCGCCGGGGTGAGGTCTTCTGGGCCCTTTATCGCCCATCCGGGGCGGGGGAGGCGTTTATGGCGGCTGTCACCGAGCCCGACGTGACCGACCCGGCGCAGCTGACGTCGCTCCTCGCGGTCGAGGCGGTAGAAGGGCCCGTGCTGGTGTGCGGGGACGGGGCCCGTCGCTACGCTTCCGTTTTGGCGGCCGGGTCCGGCATCGTCATCGCCGGATCCGAGCACGATCACCCGTCGGCGGAAGTGCTGGTGGACCTGGCCGGCAGCCGCCCGGCCCTAGCGGCCGAAAAGGTCGTCCCTACCTACATCCGGGGCCCAGACGTACGGATCGGCTGGGAGCAGCGGGATGAGTGAGACCGAACGGCCCCGGGCGTTCAGCGACCGCGATCCGGGTGGGGACGACCTGGAAGTCCACCTGGTGCCGCTCCGGCGCCGGCACCTCCGCTCGGTCCTTCGGATCGAGGGGCAGGTATATCCGAAACCCTGGTCCTTTTCCCTGTTCATGAGTGAGCTCAACCTGCGCAGCACCCGGCACTACGTGGCGGCCCGAGTGGGAGGTCTTCTGGTCGGCTACGGGGGTCTCATGTACGTCGCGGACGAGGGCCACGTGACCAACATCGCGGTCGATCCGGTGTGGCACCGCCACCAGATCGGGACCCGCCTGCTCGCCAACCTGGTCGAGGCGGCGCGGGCGCGCGGAGCGCGCCACATGACCCTCGAAGTGCGGGTGTCCAACACGCCGGCGCAGGCCATGTACCGCCGGTTCGGCTTCGTGACTGAGGGCGTCCGCAAGAACTATTACGAGCAGAAAGAGGACGCCCTCATCATGTGGTCCCACGACATTCACACTCCTGCCTACGACACGCTCCTGGCCGGAATCGTCGAAGGGATCCAGGGCACCACCGTGGACGAGACGTGACCGCGTCACCAGCTTCCAGCCGCACCCGGGTGTCGCGAGTCCTCGCCATCGAGACCTCCTGTGACGAGACGGCGGCGGCGGTGGTCGATGACGGCCGGCTGGTGCGGAGCTCGATCGTGTCGAGCCAGGTTGACGTGCACGCCCGGTTCGGGGGGGTGGTGCCCGAGGTGGCGGGGCGAGCCCATGTCGAGCTTCTGACCCCTGTCGTAGCCGAGGCCATGGACGCCGCGGGCGTCACCGGGGGCGAGATCGACGCGGTGGCGGCGACGATCGGCCCCGGCCTGGTCGGCTCGCTCCTCGTCGGGGTCAGTGCGGCGAAGGCCTATTCGCTGGCGTGGGGCGTCCCGTTCGTGGGCGTGAACCACATGGAAGGCCACCTGCACGCCGCCTTTCTGGAGGACCCGGATATGGCGCTACCCGCGGTGGTGCTGCTGGTGTCGGGAGGCCATACCATGCTCATCCACATGGTCGGCCCGGGCCGGTACCGGCTGCTCGGCCAGACCATCGACGACGCGGCCGGTGAGGCGTTCGACAAGGTGGCCCGGTTTCTCGGCCTGGGCTACCCGGGTGGCCCGGCCATCGACCGCCTCTCCTCGGAAGGGGATCCTCACGCCATCGAGTTTCCTCGGGGGCTGCGAGGGGAGGGCTGTGACTTTTCCTTCAGCGGGGTCAAGACCAGCGTGATCAACTACGTCCGCAAGAATCCGGGCGTGGCGACCGCCGACGTGGCCGCCAGCTTTCAGGAGGCGGTGGTCGACGTGCTCGTGGCCAAGACCCGAAAAGCGGCCGCCGACGTGTCCGCCCGTTCGCTCTGCATCGGAGGAGGCGTGGCGGCCAACCGGGCCCTGCGGGACCGCATCGTCGAGGCGGCCGAGACTGACGGCCGGGCGGCTTTCGTACCCCGACGGGCCATGTGCACCGACAACGCGGCGATGGTGGGGGCGACGGGCTGGTACCGCCTGCAGGTTGACGGGCCGACCCCGCTCGACGCCGCCGTGGACCCCAGCCTCCGCTTGTCGTTCGAGAGCTGACCGGGTCCGGCCCCGCAGCACTTCCTGGGTTCTCTTGAAACTTTGTGCGGTTTTGCCGCTCCCCGCCGCTTAAGTCCACAAAGTATGAGGGCGCCGGTCAGAACCCCTGTTGAAGTAGCGCCGTGGGGCCGCTATCTTTAGCACTCGCAAGGTGAGAGTGCTAACAGCCAACGGAGGCCCACTGATATGAGTCTGCAGCCGCTCGACGATCGCATCGTCGTACGCCCGAGCGAGGCCGAGGAGAAGACCGCTTCTGGTCTCGTCATCCCCGACACCGCCAAGGAAAAGCCCCAGCAGGGAGAGGTCCTGTCCGTGGGCCCGGGCCGCCGGGCCGAGAACACCGGGGAGCTGATCCCCCTCGACATCGCCGTGGGCGACAAGGTCGTCTACTCCAAGTACGGAGGGACCGAGATCACGATCGACGGCGAGGACCTGCTCATCCTCACCAGCCGCGACGTTCTCGCGAAGGTCAAGTAAGTGCCGAAGCAGCTCAAGTTCGACGAGAACGCCCGGCGCGGCCTGGAGGCGGGAGTCAACAAGCTCGCCGACACCGTGAAGGTAACCCTCGGGCCCAAGGGTCGCAACGTGGTCATCGACAAGAAGTTCGGCGCCCCCACGATCACCAACGACGGCGTGACCATCGCCCGGGAGATCGAGCTCGAGGATCCCTTCGAGAACATGGGCGCCCAGCTGGTGAAGGAAGTCGCGACCAAGACGAATGACATCGCCGGTGACGGCACGACAACCGCGACGGTCCTGGCCCAGGCCCTGATCCACGAGGGGCTGCGCAACGTGGCCGCCGGCGCCAACCCGATGTCGCTTAAGCGGGGCATCGAGAAGGCCGTCGCCGCCTCGGTCAAGGCCATCAAGGAGCAGGCCAAGGAGATCGACGACAAGACCGAGATCGCCCAGGTCGCTTCCATCTCGGCGGCCGACACTTCGATCGGCGAGGTCCTGGCCGACGCCATCGACCGGGTGGGCAAGGACGGCGTGGTGACCGTCGAGGAGTCCAACACCTTCGGATTGGAGCTGGACTTCACCGAGGGCATGCAGTTCGACAAGGGCTACCTTTCCCCTTACTTCGTCACCGATCCAGAGCGCCAGGAGGCCGTGCTCGACGAGCCGTACATCCTGATCGCCAACTCCAAGATCAGTGCGGTCCACGACCTGGTCCCCGTGCTCGAGCGGGTCATGCAGTCGACCAAGCCGCTGCTGATCATCGCCGAGGACGTCGAGGGCGAGGCCCTGGCGACCCTGGTGGTCAACAAGATCCGGGGGACGTTCACCTCGGTCGCGGTCAAGGCGCCCGGATTCGGCGACCGCCGCAAGGCCATGCTCGGTGACATGGCCACCCTGACGGGAGGCCAGGTCATCTCGGAGGAGGTCGGGCTCAAGCTCGAAAACACCACCCTCGATCTGCTCGGCCGGGCCCGCAAGGTCATCGTCGACAAGGACAACACCACGATCGTCGAGGGCGCCGGCGCCGAAGCCGACGTCAAGGGCCGGATCGCCCAGATCAAGCGGGAGATCGACGACACGGACTCCGACTGGGACCGGGAGAAGCTTCAGGAGCGGCTGGCCAAGCTGTCCGGCGGCGTGGCCGTCGTCAAGGTCGGGGCCGCGACTGAGGTCGAGCTCAAGGAGAAGAAGCACCGCATAGAAGACGCTCTCTCGGCGACCCGGGCGGCCATCGAGGAGGGGATCGTCGCTGGTGGCGGCGTGGCCCTGCTGCGCACCCGCAAGGCCGTTGATGAGGTGGCGGCGAAGCTTCACGGCGACGAGGCGACCGGCGCCCGCAGCGTCAGCCGGGCCCTGGAGGAGCCGCTGAAGTGGATCGCCTTCAACGCCGGCCTCGAAGGGTCCGTCGTGGTCCTTCAGGTCGAGCGGGAGACCGGCACGACCGGGCTCAACGCGCTTACGGGAGAGTACGTGGACCTGCTCAAAGCCGGGGTTATCGATCCGGCCAAGGTGACCCGCTCCGCCCTTCAGAACGCCGCCTCGATCGCGGCACTGCTGCTGACCACCGAAGCGCTCGTGGCCGACAAGCCCGAGAAGAAGGCTCCGATGCCCGCCGGCGCGGGCGCCGGCGGCGGCATGGGTGGGATGGGCGGCATGGGGGGCATGGGGGGCATGGGCTTTTAAACAGGGTCCGCAGAATTCCCGGCGCCAAACGACGCTGTCTACGAGCGTCGTTTGGCGCCGCCCATGGCGCGAACCTGTTTAAGCCTCCCGCCGTTTCGTCTGCAGCATGGCCCGAAGGGCCCCGACCGCACACCAAGCGCGGCGGGGCCCTTCGTCGCGCTCGACCGTCGCGCCCTCGTAGATTGGTGGGCAATGGACCGACCACCCCCTGACCCCGCGAAGCTGCTCGAATCCTGGATGGAATGGGAGCGCGGCGAAACGCCCCCGGGGCGAGTCATGTCCAACCTCAAGACCGGCGGTCTGCGCGACCTGCTGGAGGCGCTCATAGCCGGGGAGCCGACGCCCGGGCGCGACGGAGGCGGCGAGGCGTTGCCGGCGGACGCCGAGACACCTTCGCCGGAGGCCTGGACGCCTGTTGTCTGACCCGGCGCCGGCAGAGTCGCCCGACGCCGCGGATCCGGTCGACGAGCTGGCCGGAGCCGAGCCGGCCGATGCCGGCCATGCCCTACGCGACCTGGTGGGCGCGATCGGAGTGGTCGCCGGGATCGACCGGGCGCAGGAGCTGACCCGCGATTCCGGCCTGGCCGTGCCGGCAGGCCGGGGCGGCCCCCAGCTGATACCCCGCCCGGCCGCCTGGCGCCTCGGGCCGGCCGGCCCGTGGGCCCGGCCCGGCCGTCCCCGTCCGAGGCCGGCGCAGGTGGCCGACGTGGGCCGAGCTCTGGCGGCCCGAGGCGAACCCGCCGACCTGGCGCCCGAAGGGCTCCCGCCCGTCGCCCTGCCCGGTATCAGCGTCAGGCCGTCCGCCGTGCTGTGCGCCCTCTTCGATGAAGGCGGCGAGGCCCACGTGGTGCTGACCCGCCGTTCGTCGAAGCTGCGCTCCCACACCCACCAGGTGTCCTTTCCCGGCGGTCGGCTGGACCCGGGGGAGGCCCCCGTCGACGCCGCTCTCCGTGAGGCCAGGGAGGAGGTCGGGATCGACGCCGCGAGCGTGGAGATCATCGGCCGGCTCTCGTTCGTGCGCACGGTTTCCAGCTCGGCTCCCATCACGCCGTTCGTAGGGGTGATAGGAGCCCGGCCCTTGCTCACGCCCAACCCGGCTGAGGTAGAACGAGCCTTCACGGTGCCCCTGCTGGAGCTGACCGATCCCGGGGTGTACAGAGAGGAGCTCTGGGAGTTCCCCGACGGGCTCGAGCGACCCATGCACTTCTTCGAGCTCATCGGCGACACCGTGTGGGGGGCGACGGCCCGCATGCTCTACGAGCTGCTCGATCTACTGTTCGCCTGAGTGGGACCTCGGGACCGAGGAGGTCGCCGAACCCGGACGGGCCAGCGCCCGCAGGGCGGCCACCTGGTTGGAGTCGCCGATCACGATGAGGATCTCGCCGGCGACGATCTCGGCGGTCGGGGGCGGATTGGTGCGAAAGCCGGAGTCGGGATCCCGCATGGCCAGGACCAGCGTGCCGGTCAGGTCGTGGACCCGGGCACTACGCAGGGTCTGCCCGGCCAGGTCCGACTCGGGCAGCACTTCCACCTCGGCCAGCCTGAACTCCAGGCTTCCGTCGTGCATCACCACGTCGAGGAACTCGGCGACGTGAGGCTGCACCGCCAGCGCGGCCATCCGGGCGCCGCCCAGGTCCTGAGGATTGACCACCCGGTCAGCGCCGGCCTGCAACAGCTTGGACACGGCCGGCTCGCTGGCCGCCCTCGACACGACGAACAGGTCCGGCCGCATCGAGCGACCGGTCAGGGTCACGTAAAGGTTGTCGGCGTCGGCGTTGAGCGCGGTTACGAGCACACGGGCCCGGTCGATCCCGGCCTGGCGCAGCACTTCCTCGTCGGTCGCGTCGCCCAGCACAAACGGCCCGGTCACGGTGGCCAAGCGCTCCTGCGACGTGTCGACCACGACGACCTCGGCCAGCGAGGCCCGCAGGTTGCGAGCGATGGCCCGCCCCACCCGACCCCACCCGCAGAGGATCACGTGCCCGTGCATGGCCTTGATTTGCTGTTCCATCCTGCGCCTCCGATACGTCCCGCCCAGATAGCCCTCGATCAGCGACTCGACCAGCACGCTGAAGGCGTAAGCCGCAGTTCCCACTCCTAAGAGGATCAGGAACATCGTGAACACCTTTTCGCCCGGCGTGAAGTTGTGCAGCTCGCCGAACCCGACTGTCGTCACGGTGATCACGGTCTGGAAGATCGAATCCAGCAGCCCGAAGCCGAACGCCAGGTAGCCGACCGTGCCCGCCACGAGCACCAGCAGCATGGCGATCAGGCTGGCCGCCAGCCTGCGGGTGGGCGTCATAGCTTCCGATAACGGGTCATGCCCCGCCCGGTGCACATCGAGCGCGTCGAGAGACCCATCGGAGAGGGATCCTACGGCGGCCAGGAACGCGATCCCTTGACCCTGGGGACAACCGGTACCGTGGTTGGGGAAATGCTCTGCCCCCGCTGCGGCACTGTGGCGGCCGGTCAGCCGGTTCTATGCGCCCGATGCGGCGGCAGTTTGGCGCGACCGGATCTCGGTGACGCGGCCGAGCCCCCCATTCCCCGGGCCCCCACCCGGCGAGGCGAACTCGCTCAGGAGGCGGCGGGGGTGGTACCCCAGATCCTGGCTCGACCCTCGCCCCGGCCCGCCGGAGTGGGCGGCGCGCCGTCCGGCCCCCCGGCGGATGGGCGAGACGCCAGCCCCATCGACGCTCCAACCAGGCCGGCCGACTCACCCACCGCCGCCCCGAGCTGGCCCCCGCCTCCGGTCGAATGGCGCCCCGTTGCCGGCCCGGGCTCATGGCCGCCTCCCGAGGCCCCGCCGGCTGATGCTCCGGCCCGGGCGGTGGCCGGCCACCCTGCGGCGTCCGCCGCGTCCGGGCCGCCCGCCGCGTCCGCCCCGCCCGCCGCGTCTGCCCCGTCCGCGCCGCCCGTGCCCGCTCCTCCGGCCGACGCTGGTTCGGCTCCGGGTGCTGCCGTGCCGTCCGTGCCGTCACCGGCCTGGGCTCCTCCGGGCGCCCTGCCCGCGACCCACGCCGCCCCGCCGCCCGTGTGGGCCCCACCGACGGCCGGTGGCCCGCCGTCCGCCGCCCCGGTGTGGGCGCCGCCGAGCCGGGGCCCGGCACCTGATCCCGCCCAGGATCGGCCGGTCCCTAACCAGGCGAACGTTGCCGGGGGTCGCCTGACCTCCGGCCTCGTGGAGGCCGGTCCGGCGACCTATTTCTGGCAGGCGCTCGTATGCCTGTTTCTGTTCCTTCCGTCGGGACTGGTCGCGGTCTACTTCTCGATCATGGTGAGCAAGCGGGGGATGATCGGCGACCGGGCCGGCTCGCTTCGAGCCAGCCGGCTGACCCGGTTATGGTGCTTTGTGTCTTTGGCCGTGTTCAGCGTGCTGTGCATGATCGCGGTGGTTTCCCGCCTTCCCGCCGGGTAAGACCACTGATCGCATTGCTCGGATACCGGAGAGCCGCCCACTAGGCTGAACCAGATCGAACGGACGCGACGCGAGCGAGGGAGATCACGGTGGCCGAGGTAGAAATTGGGCGGGGGAAGTCGGGTCGGCGGGCCTACGGATTCGATGACATCGCGATCGTTCCCAGCCGGAGGACACGCGATCCGGAGGACGTGGACATCTCCTGGGAGATCGATGCTTTCCAGTTCGATCTTCCCTTAATGGCGTCGGCCATGGACGGCGTGGTGAGCCCGGCCACGGCCATTCAGGTCGGTCGGCTCGGCGGGGTGGGCGTCCTCAACCTGGAGGGGGTTTGGACCCGCTACGAAGACCCCGATCCGCTCCTCGACGAGATCTCGCACCTCGACGTGGACAAGGCGACGGCCCGGATGCAGCAAATCTACATGGAGCCGATCAAACCCGAGCTGATCACCCATCGCATCAAAGAGATCAAAGAGGCGGGCTTGGTGTCATGTGCCTCGCTCACTCCCCAGAGGACCGAGCGGTTCGCCCAGGCCCTGGTAGAAGCCGAGCTCGACCTGTTCGTCATTCAGGGGACCGTGGTGTCGGCCGAGCACGTATCCAAGACGACCGAACCGCTCAACCTGAAGCGGTTCATCCGGGAGTTCGACATTCCTGTGATCGTCGGTGGGTGCGCTTCCTACCAGGCGGCTCTGCATCTGATGCGCACCGGAGCGGTGGGCGTGCTCGTCGGGGTCGGCCCCGGCCACGCCTGCACCACTCGGGGCGTCCTCGGTATCGGAGTCCCGCAGGCCACTGCTATTGCTGACGCCCGGGCCGCCCGGGCCCAACACCTCGACGAGACGGGCGTCTATGTGCAAGTGATCGCCGACGGTGGGATGGGCACGGGTGGCGACGTGGCCAAAGCCATCGTTTGCGGGGCGGACGCAGTGATGATCGGCTCACCGCTGGCCGCGGCGATCGAAGCGCCGGGTCGGGGCTATCACTGGGGGATGGCGACCTTTCACCCCACCCTGCCGAGAGGAGCCCGGGTGAAGACGCCCATCCGAGGCACCCTCGAGGAGATCCTCGTTGGCCCGGCTCACGAAAACGACGGCCGGCTCAACCTGTTTGGCGCCCTTCGGACCTCCATGGCAACCTGCGGCTACGAATCGGTCAAAGAGTTCCAGAAGGCTGAGGTTATGGTGGCGCCTGCCCTGCAGACCGAAGGAAAGGACCTTCAGCGATCACAGCACGTCGGAATGGGCCATTAACCGCGCTACCCGTGATGCCCGACGCCGGCCGACTGGAACAGATGGGGCTCGGCATGCCGCCGGCATCGCAGGCTAGGCCTTGACTCCTCCCGAACCCGCCGGCTCGCCGATACTCGTCGTCGACTTCGGTGCGCAATACGCTCAGCTGATCGCCCGCCGGGTGCGCGAAGCCCATGTCTACAGCGAGATCGTGCCCCACTCGATCAGCGCGGCGGAACTTATGGCCCGGCGGCCGGCGGGCATCATTCTTTCCGGTGGCCCGAAATCAGTCAACGTCCCCGGCGCCCCTCAACTGGACCCCGAGATCTACCGGATAGGGGTACCGGTGCTCGGGATCTGTTACGGAGCCCAGCTGATCGCCTGCCAGCTCGGTGGCACAGTCGACGGTAGCGGCAAAGGCGAGTACGGCCGCACTTCGCTCGCCCTCACCTCCGCCGGCCCGGCGCCGTCGGTGTTGTTCGGCTCGGTGCCGGCGGAGTTCGACGTGTGGATGAGCCATTTCGACGCGATCCAGGTCGTCCCGGCCGGGTTCCGGGCCACCGCCAGCACCTCCGACGCACCCGTGGCCGCCCTCGAGGATCCATCCCGGGGCATCTACGGCGTGCAGTTCCACCCGGAGGTGGCCCATACCCACGGCGGGCAGGAGATTCTCAAGGCGTTCCTCTACGACGTCTGCGGGTGCCGGCCGTCTTGGACCATGACATCTGTGATCGAGGCGTCGGTCGAGGCCATCAGAGAGCAGGTCGGAGAGGAACGGGTCATCTGTGGGCTATCAGGCGGCGTCGACTCGGCCGTGGCGGCCGCCCTGGTACACAAAGCGGTCGGCTCCCAGCTGACTTGCGTCTTTGTCGATACCGGCCTTTTGCGGGCGGGAGAGGCGGAGCAGGTCGAGGCCACCTTCCGCCGGCAGTTCAACATCGATCTGGTCCACGTCAAAGCGGCCGACCGATTTCTTGGTGCCCTGGACGACATCGTCGACCCGGAACGCAAACGCAAGATCATCGGTAGCACCTTCATTCGGGTGTTCGAAGAAGCGGCGGCGGACCTGGGCGACGCCCGCTTTCTTGTGCAGGGGACCCTCTATCCCGACATCATCGAGTCCGGCACCAAGGACGCGGCGAAGATCAAATCGCATCACAACGTGGGCGGCCTCCCGGAGGACATGCAGTTCGAGTTGGTCGAGCCGTTACGCAACCTGTTCAAAGACGAGGTGCGGGCGGTCGGGGAGGAACTCGGTCTGCCCGAAGAGATCGTCTGGCGCCAGCCGTTCCCCGGACCGGGTCTGGCTGTGCGCATCATCGGCGGGGTCACCGCGGAGAGAGTGGCCACCCTGCAGGCGGCGGACCAGATCGTGATCGAGGAGATCCGTCGGGCCGGGCTGTACCGGGAGCTGTGGCAGAGCTTCGCCGTCCTGCCTGTCGTGCGCACGGTGGGAGTCATGGGCGACGAACGGACCTACGCCCACCCGATCGTGGTCCGGGCCGTCACCTCCGAAGACGCCATGACCGCCGATTGGGCCCGCCTCCCCTACGAAGTGCTCGAGCGTCTGTCCAGTCGCATCATCAACGAGGTGCCGGGCATCAACCGGGTGGCGTTCGATATCACCTCGAAGCCGCCCGGCACCATCGAGTGGGAGTAGCCGCCGGGCCCGACGCGCCCGGCCGGGACGTATTTCGTGGGTCTGGAGCTCAGGTTCGGGTGGCGCCCCGACGGGCGAGGGCGTCCACGGTGGCGGCTGCGAGCAGGACCAGGGCGGTGACCATGTACTGGGCGGCGGCGCTCAGGCCGATCAGACCCATGCCGTTGGCGATGGTGGCGATCACCAGCCCGCCGACCACGGCGTGCAGCATCTTGCCCCGGCCGCCGAACAGGCTGGTCCCTCCGATGACCGCAGCCGCCACGGCGTACAGCACCAGCTGACCGCCGTCCACGTCGCTCGAGATCGATCCGAGCTGAGAAGCCAGGACGATCCCGGCGATTCCCGCCGTCAGCCCCGTCAGAGCGAAGGCGACCTGACGGATGCGCCGGAGGTTGATGCCGGCGCGGCGGGCCGCCTCGGCGTTGCCTCCGATGGCGTATATGTACCGGCCGAAACGGGTGCGGCCGAGTAGTGCGGTCCAGATGATGTAGGTCCCGAGGACGATGAGCACCACCCAGGGCACGCCTTGTACCGGATGGCTGGCCAGCCGGCCCCGGTTGGTGTTGCAGATCGCCACCAGGATCACACCTGCGGCGGCCACCGCCACGATCCGCAGAATGGTCAAGGCGGTCGGGGGGACCACCAGGCCGTGAGCCCGGCGCTGGCGGTCCCGAAGCAAGGAGAACGCGGCGAAGGCCACGACCCCGACCACCAGCAAGATCCAACCCGCGGCCACGCTCAGGTTGCCGTTGACCAGGTCGTAGAGGATGTTATTGGAGATGCGGATGGTGCCCCCGCCGTTCTTGCCGCCCTCCCGATCGGCGAGAAAGATGAGCACGCCCTCTAGGCCGAGAAGGCCGGCCAGGGTCACGATGAACGACGGGACCCGGAGCCGGGTGACGAGCCATCCCTGGAGGAAGCCAATGGCGGCCGACGCGGCCAGGCCGCCCAGGATGGCGATCCACCACGGGTGGTTGCCGGGGGGAGCGGCGATGGAGGCGGTGATCACTGCTCCCACCGCGCCCAGGTAACCGATGGACAGGTCGATCTCACCCAGCAGCAGCACGAACACCTCGGCCATGCCGAGGAGCACATAAGTGGATCCCTGGGTCAGGAGATTGGTGAGGTTGGCGGCAGAGAGAAAGACCGACTTCTGGGATTGGAAGATGATCACTATCAGGATCAGCCCGCCGAGGACCGGCAGCATGCCGCTCTCCCCGTTGCGCACCCGCATGACCCACGCCTTCAGGTATTCGCCGAGCGAATCGGCTGTGCCCTCCGGGTCGAGCAGCAGGGCTTCGTCCTTGGAGGCGACAGCCAAGCCCGGCCCGGTGCCCTTGCCCTGTTCGGCGCCCGACTCCGTGCTTCTGGAAGTGGTCATCAGTTATGCCGTCTCGATCTGCTCGTGGGTCGTGCCCGTGGTGCTCCCGGTGGTGATGGCAAGAACCGCCGACTGGGTGTCGAAGTCGGATGCCGGTCCCTCCACCGCCATGCGGCCGAGATAGAGAACCGCGATGCGGTCCGCCACCTGGAACACGTCGATGAGATTGTGGGAGATCACCAGCACCGCGATACCCCGCGACCGCAAGCTGTCGATCAGCCCGAGCACCATGGCCGTCTGGGCCACGCCCAGAGCGGCCGTCGGCTCGTCCATGATGACGAGCCGGGCGTTCTGCATCACCGCCCGGGCCACGGCCACAGCTTGCCTCTGGCCGCCGGACAGCGAACCGACTACCTGGCGGATCGAGCGCACCGTGGTCACCGAGAGATCGCTCAGGGTCTGCTTGGCCTCCCTCTCCATAGTGTCCTCGTCGAGGATGCGTCTTTTCAGAAGCTCCCGGCCGAGGAACATGTTCTGGACGATGTCCAGGTTGTCGCAGAGAGCGAGGTCCTGGTAGACGGTGGCGATGCCGAGGGCGGTGGCGTCTCTGGGCCCCCGGATCCGCACCGGCTGGCCGTCCCAGAGGAGCTGGCCCACATCGGGCTGCCAGATGCCCGAGATGGTCTTGATGAGGGTGGATTTCCCTGCGCCGTTGTCGCCGATCAGCGCGGTGACCTGGCCGGCCGGTACCTCCAGGTCCACTCCGCTCAGGGCCTCCACCGCCCCGAAGCGCTTGACGACCTTGCTGACCGACAGCAACGCCGTGCCGTTCACTCCGGCCGAGTCATCTGGTCCTCCGGCCCGGCCCCCATCGGGGGACCGGACCGGCTGGCCTTCAGCCATGCTCATAGTGGCTGATGGTACGCCCCGCGACCTTGTCGCGCACCCACTACGGGGTGATGCCTGCGGCTGTGCAGTCCGCGGCGTACTTTGCCGTGCACAGCTGCGACGCCGTCACGAACCCGTCGGCTATGACGGTCGAGTTCATGTTGGAAGGGGTTACCCACTCGGGCTTCAGCAGGACCGACTTCACGGCGGTCTTGGACTGGGTGTCCGCCGTTACCCCATTGACCAGGGAGGCGGGCGGGGTGAGGCCGGCCCTGAGGTACATGGCCAGGGCGACGGCGGCCTGGGCCTCTTCGTAGATGGGCTTGTAGACGGTTCCGCACTGGTAGTTGGAGAGCACGTTCTGGAGGCCTACCAGGGTGGCATCCTGGCCGGTTACGGGGAACTTCTTGGCCGGGATGTGCAGAGTCTGCAGGTACTGGATGATCGGGGCACCGTTCTCGTCGTTGGGGATCAGGGCGGCGTTGGCGGTGGTGTGAGCCGTGTAGGCCTGCTCGAACTCGGTCTGGGCGACTGACGGCGTCCATGTTCCGGCCGGCTGGGCCACGTTGGTCCACTTCCCGGAGGCGAAGTACGGCGCCATGACGGCGTTGTAGCCCTGGGCGAAGAGGGTGGCGTTGTTATCGGTCGCCGCTCCCCGCATGACGATCACGTTGGGGTGGGCGACGCCCCAGTCCGCCACGCACGAGACCAGGCCCTGGCCGAGAAGGGTGCCCACCAGGACGTTGTTGAAGCTCACGTAGTAGGCGCGGCTGCCGCCCAGGGTGAGGCGGTCGTAGTCGATCACGGCCACGCCGTGGGACTTGGCGTAGCTCTCGATCTGGGCCCCCACCCCCGAGTCGAGCGGGTCGACGACGAGGACGCTGGCGCCGGCGGTGACATCAGCTTCGGCGTCGGTCAGCTGGGTGCTGTCGCTGCCCTGAGCGTTCTGCACCTTGAAGTCCGAGCTGCTGAGGCCCGCCAGCTGTAAGGACTTGGTCAGGTACGGGGCGTCGAACTCGGTGTAGCGGGCGGACGTGACGGTGTCGGGCAGGATCACCCCGACCAGGCCCTTGCCTTTAGAAGCCAGGCTCTTCAGCTGCGACATGGCGGTGAAGTCGCGTGTGAACGAGCTGATGGTGAGCGGTGCCGAGCTTGGGGCGGCGGTGGAAGGCGGGGCCGTGCTGGCCGTAGTGGTACCGGTGCTGACCGACGTCGGGCTGGTGGAGCTCTTGCTGCTGCTACCACATGCGCCTGCCACCATGGCGGCAGCGAGCACTAGCACCGCGAGGGCGCGTTTGTTCTTCACGGGTTGTTATTCCCCCTGTTTGTGTGGGCTGGCCTCTAGCCCAGGCTTTCGGGGCGTTCAGGTCGCAGCCGCGTGGATTCTTGGTTGAAAAGATAAAGACCGGGCCGTGAACGTCACATGAACATCTCTGGCCCGCTGATAAACAAATTGTTAACGTACCCGAGCATCGGCCGGAGGAGAGGTCGCGGCTAGCCCGCCGGAATCCGGTAGCCGACGCGAGGCTGGGTGACGATGAGCGGGGCCTCTCCTTCCACTTCCAGCTTCGCTCTGAGCCGCCGGACGTACACCCGGACGTACTCCGTCTCGGTCTCGTAGCCCGTTCCCCACACCCGCCGGAGCAGGTGGGCGTGGGTGAGCGACTTTCCCTGGTTGGTGGCCAGCTCACGCAGGAGGGCGAACTCGGTCGGAGTCAGGTGCACCGGCCGGCCCGCCCGGGTCACCTGCTGTGCCGCCAGATCGATGCGCAGCTCACCGATGTTGACCACAGCGGCGGCCGACTCCACCTGCTCGCTCACTCTCGTCCGTCGCAGCGTGGCGGTGATCCGGGCGAGCAGCTCTTCGATGCTGAACGGCTTGGTCATGTAGTCGTCGGCCCCGACGTTGAGGGCGGAGACCTTGTCTCTTTCCCCCCCACGGGCCGATACGACGATGACGCCGACCGCGGAGCGCTCCCTGATGAGCCGGCACAGGTCGAAGCCGTCCGCGTCGGGCAGGGTCAGGTCGAGCAGGACGATGTCGGGTTGTTCGGTCTCGAGCAGCTGGAGGGCCCTTGATCCGTCGTAGGAAACGACCACGTCGAATCCCCTCACCACGAGGTTGGACCGAATGAGATCGACGATGTTGGGGTCGTCTTCGATGATGAGGACCCGGGTGAGGGGGTGCGGTTCAGTCACCGCCGCCTCCCTGGCCCGGGGTGAGCGTCAGCAGCTGAGGATGGGGCCTCGCCGGCCGGCGTCGCAGCCCCGGTCGCTTCGAAGGCGGTCAAATGCCGGGCGCCGAGTCGGCATGGCCGTTGAGGTCAGGGCGGCCGGTGGGGCCAGGGAGGCCGGCCGGCGTCGCGCCGTTTACCGCCGCGCCGGCGGGCCGAGGCTCGGCGGGCTCGTCGGCCGCGGGTGCGCCGAGGGCGACGGGAAGGTCAACCACGCAGCGGGTTCCGGCGTTGAGCCGGTCGATTCTCAGGCTGCCGCCATGGGCCTCGACGATGCCCCTGGCGATGGAGAGGCCGAGGCCGGCGCCGGCGGTCGGGCCCCGTCGCCCGCCCTTGGCGGGGAACCGACCCGAAGCCACGTCCGTCGATATACCGAGGCCGTTGTCGGTCACCCTCACGGCCACGCGGTGCGGATGCTCGAAAGAGGCGTCGACGGCGACGAACGTACCGGGAGGATTGTGACGCACGGCATTGTCGAGAAGGTTCACGAAGACCTGCTCGAGCCGGTCGTGATCCACCCAGATCACCGGCAGGTCCGGGGCGCATGTGAGCTCCACTTGCGCGCTGGCGGCCCCGGGCAGGCAGGACCGGGCGGCCTCGAGCACCAGGGCCAGGTCGCACCAGTCCTGGTGCAGGCGCAGGATGCCCGCGTCGATGGCGGAGAAGTCCAGCAGGTCGTCCACGAGCCGGCCCAGTCTGGCCGATTCATCACTGATGCGCCCGAGGAAACGCTGCTGCGAAAGACCGTCCCAGCTGACGTCGGGCTGCAACAGGCTCGAGGCGTATCCCCTGATCGCGGTCAGCGGGGTCCGCAGCTCGTGGGAAAGCCAGGAAAGGAACTTGCGTTGCAGCTCCTGGGAACTGCGCAGGGCCATGGCTTCGCGCCGGGCCCGCTCCGACGCCTCTCGCTCGAGCGCCAGGCGCAACGAGTTGGCTGCGTCTTCGAGCAGAGGGGTGTGGTCGGTCGTCTCATCTTTCTGGCGCCATAGCGCAACCAGGGCAGCCGTGCCTCCCGGGGCGGGAAAAGCCACTCCGAGGTGCCAGTCCCGACCGTCCTCCGAAGGAAACGGACGGATGCCGGCGGCTCCCTCGTTGAGTACAGCTATGGCCGTGCGAACCAGCTCCGGCGAAGCCGCGCCGAGCGGCGGGCCCGACAAGTTCGTCGGTCCCGCCGACCCGCGGCACGTCGGTGTGGGGTCTCCCGTGGTCGCCGTGAGCAGACCGACCTCATCGGCTCCGAGGCCGCGGCGCAGGGCCTGAAGGGCCACGTCGAGGCCCTCTGACAGGTGAAGCGGTCCGGCGAGGGTCTCGAGGACCTCGCGTATGGTCTCGAGGATGCGGTTCCGTTCCGTCAGCTCGGCGTGCAGCCGGTCTCGCTCCACGGCGCTGGCGGCGTAGCCGGCGTAGAGCGCCACCAGGTCGACCTCGTCCCTGGTGGGATTGCCGGGGTGTCGGCCGAGCACGGTGATGACGCCGGTCACCCCGCTCGCGCCGGTGAACGGGACACTCCATGCGCTGCGAAGACCGGCCAAACGGACTTCGTGGCGGTACCGGCCCCAACCCGGGGCGCCATCCAGATCCGGGTTCACGATCTCGGCGCCGGTCGCCGCGGCCCGGCCGATCTGCCCGCCCGTCGCGCCCACCGGGAGTCGTTGCCACGCTCGGGCCAGCGAGGTCGGCAGGCCGATCATCCCGGCCATCTGCAGCACGCCGCCGTCGCGCACGTGAAGGCACAGCTGTTCGTTCTCGAGCGCGGCGCCGAGTGCCGACAGGATGAGCGACAGGCTCGATGACGGCTCGGCCGAGGCCAGGTGATCGGCGAGACGATGCAGCCGGTTCAGCTGGCGGCGGGCCGAAACGTTGACCGGCTGCCCGGACAGGAGGGACGTCACCTCGTCGGGATGGGACAGCTCCGGCTCGACCTCGGCGACCACCTTCCCCCGGTTGAGGACGACGATCCGATCGGCGAGCCGGAACATCTGATCGACGTCGTGCGACACGAACAGGACTGTGGTTCCCTGCTTGGGGAAGCTGGCCGCCAGGTCTTCCACCTGGGCCGACTCGGCCACTCCGAGGGCGGCGGTGGGCTCGTCGAGGATGAGCAGCTCCGGCCTATCCCGCATGGCTCGGGCCACCGCCACCAGCTGGCGCTGCCCCCTCGACAGGGTTCCGACGATCGCCGTCGTGTCCGCCAACGGGATGCTCAACCGGTCGAGGAGCGCGGCGGCATCGGTATGAGACCGGGTGGCCGAGAACATCATCCGCCGCGACTCCCGGCCGAGCAGGAGGTTGGCGGCCACGTCGAGGTTGTCGCACAGAGCCAGGTCCTGCCAGACCACGGCCACGCCGAGGCGCCTGGCGCCCCGCCTGCCGGCTACCACCTGCCGGCCGGCGAAGGTGATGCGGCCTGAGTTCGCCGCCATGTCGCCGGCCAGGCAGCGGACGAGGGTCGACTTGCCGGCGCCGTTCTCCCCGGCGAGCGCGACCACCTCCCCCCGCCGGATGTCGAGATCGACCCGGTCCAGAGCTCGCAGCGGGCCGTACTGGACCGACACGCCACGGGCGGAAAGGAGGGGAGCCGCGCCAACCAGTGATGCCGCGCCCGTTCCCGGGGTTGTGGTCGGGCCAGTGGGCGAAGGCGCCGGGGCGGCGAGCGTCCTGCCGGTGAACTTCGCCCGGGCCGTCCGGAAGGCCGACCGGCCGACGCCGCCGGGTTGGCCGTCCGGGTCCACAGATGCTAGGGGCGACCCCATCCCGGCCATTGTCGCGTGCCGGGGGCTTTCCGGGGGGCCAGGCGGCCGACGTCCAGTCGATCGGCCCGGCCGGCCGGTGCAATCAGCGCGGCCGGCAGGGCCGGCTGCGGGCCCAGGGGGATACCAGGCGCGGCTCGATCGCTTGATGACCGGATCAAACCCGCCGCTACTCGCGCCTGCCGTTCATGCCTGCGTTGGCGGCCGCCCGGGACACCAGGTCCGGCACGATGTCGCTGAGCTCCGCAGGATCCCAGCGCCCCTGTTTGTCGGCCGAGGGCCCTTCGACCCAGCCCTCGGCCACGCTCAAATGGCCACCCAGGACGTTGAAGACCCGGCCGGTAACCCCCTTGGACTCCGGGCTGCCGAGCCACACCACGATCGGGGCGATGTTGGTCGGGTCGAGGGCGCTCCACTCGTCGGCCGGCTTCTCCGCCGCCCGCCGGCCCATTCCCAGGTTCTCGGTCATCCGGGTGAGGGCGGCCGGGGCGATGGCGTTGACGGTGACGCCGTAGCGAGCGACCTCCATGGCGGAGATCACGGTGAACGAGGCGATCCCGGCTTTCGCCGCCCCATAGTTGGTCTGGCCCACGTTGCCGTAGATCCCCGAAGGGGACGTGGTGTTGATGATCCGGGCGTCGTTCTCCTCACCGGCCTTCGACCGCTCCCGCCAGTGCTCGAGCGCGGCCCGGCTCGGAGCGAAGGTGCCGCGGAGGTGGACGCGGATTACAGCGTCCCACTCTTCGGGTGTCATGTTGACGAGCATCCGGTCGCGCAGGATCCCGGCGTTGTTGACGAGCACGTCGAGCCGCCCGAAGTTGTCGAGGGCGGCCCGGATCAAGCGCGAGGCCCCGTCCCAATCCGACACGTCGTCTCCGTTGGCGACCGCTTCTCCGCCCATGGCCCGGATCTCGTCGACCACTTCTCCGGCCGGCCCGGTCGAGCTCCCCTGCCCGTCCATCTCGCCCCCGAGGTCGTTGACCACCACTTTGGCACCCTGCCGGGCGAACTCCATCGCGTGTTCGCGGCCTATGCCTCGGCCGGCACCCGAGATGATGACGACCCTGCCGTCGCAGATCCCACTCATAGCTGCGTGCCTCTCCCTACAGATTCGATCGGTTGGCTTTGGTGCCCCACACTCTGCCCGATGCTGCGCCGGGTCCGCCCCTCCAGGTCACGGCCGGGCGTTCCTGTACAGGGGGTGGCCGGCCAGCGACCAACCGCGTCGCCGTCCCATCCAGCCGGTAGTTTGGATTGGGCCATGCCGACAGATCTCTTCAGCCCGGCGACCGGGACCGGTGATATGAGCGACGGTCCTTCCGGTCCGGGCGGGGGCGATGTCGGGCAAGACCAGGCAGACGTCAGCGCCGGCGATGCCGGGCCAGGAGCGGCCGGCCGCCCCCTCAGCCCCACCGGCCAGGACCTCCTGTCCGGGCTCAACGACGCCCAGGCCGCGGCGGTGACCCACGCCGAGGGCCCGCTTCTGATCGTGGCCGGCGCCGGGTCCGGGAAGACCAAGGTGCTGACGCACCGGATCGCCTGGCTTATCTCGCACGAGCACATCTCGCCCTTCGAGATCCTCGCCATCACCTTCACCAACAAGGCGGCCGGGGAGATGCGCGAGCGGGTCGCGTCGCTGATCGGCCCGGTCGCCAACCGCATGTGGGTGTCGACGTTCCACGCAGCGTGTGTGCGCATGCTGCGTCGAGACGGCGCCCGCCTCGGCTACAAGTCCAACTTCACCATCTACGACCAGTCGGATGCTGTCCGCTTGACCGGATACGTCATCCGGGATTTCGGTCTGGATGCCAAGAAGTTTCCGGCCCGGTCCATCCACGCCAACATCTCGGCGGCCAAGAACGAGCTGGTCGATTTCGAGAGCTACGCCGCCCGGGGCCGCACGGTCATGGAGCGGCGAATCGCCGAGGTGTACCGCGAGTACCAGCAGCGGCTGCTGGCGGCCAACGCCATGGACTTCGACGACCTTCTGATGGTCACCGTCAACCTGCTGCAGGCGTGTCCCGACGTTCTGGAGCATTACCGCCAGCGTTTCCGTCACGTGCTGGTGGACGAGTACCAGGACACCAACCGGGCCCAAAACGAGATGGTGCTGCTGCTCGCCGGGCAACACCACCAGGTGACGGTCGTGGGCGACAGCGATCAATCGGTCTACGGCTGGCGGGGAGCCGACATTCGCAACATCCTCCAGTTCGAGCAGGCGTTCCCCGACGCCACCGTGGTAATGCTGGAGCAGAACTACCGTTCCACTCAGGTGGTCCTCGACGCGGCCAACGCGGTGATCTCGAACAACGCCATGCGCAAGCCGAAGGCTCTGTGGACCGACCGGATCGGCGGCGAGCTCGTGGTGCGCTATCACGCCGAGGACGAGCACGACGAGGGGGCATGGCTGGCGTCGGAGATCCTGAAGCTGCACCGCCCGGGGCTCTCCACGAGCGGGGTTGGACGCGAACAGGCGGCCGGGTCCGTCGGGGTTCCGGTTGCCGGCGACGGCGAAGAGGGCCGTCCGCCCGGGAGTGGTTACGAATGGGGGGACATCGCGGTCTTCTACCGGGCCAACGCCCAGAGCCGGGCGGTTGAGGAGGAGCTGGTTCGGGTCGACATCCCGTACAAGGTGGTTGGCGGCACCCGGTTCTACGACCGGCGCGAGATCAAGGACATGCTCGCCTACTTGCGGGCGGTG
The DNA here is from genome assembly GCA_963783945.1 of uncultured Actinomycetota bacterium. Classification (GTDB taxonomy): domain Bacteria; phylum Actinomycetota; class Acidimicrobiia; order Acidimicrobiales; family Palsa-688; genus CAWAPS01. Next base: position 190,998 of record CAWAPS010000025.1, on the reverse strand, counting down.
GCCAATCCCGAGGACGAGGTGTCGTTCAAGCGGATAGTCAACGTTCCGAAGCGGGGGGTGGGAGACACATCGGTCGCCCGCCTCGACAAGTGGGCCCGCGAACGTGGGGTCACTTTCGCTGACGCGGTCCAGCAGGCCGAGGCCGCCGGAGTGACCGGCAAGGCCCTGGCCGGCCTGCGCGATCTGCAGAGCCTGCTCGTGGACCTGAGGGGACAAGTCGAGGACGGCGGCCCGGCCGGCCTGCTCGGGGCGGTCGCCGATAGGACCGGCTACCTCGACGAGTTGCTGGCCGAGCATTCGGTCGAATCGGCCGGTCGGATCGAGAACATCGAGGAGCTCATAGGCGCGGCGCGGGAGGCCGAGAGCCTCGACGAGTTTCTCGAGCAGGTGAGCCTGGTCGCCGACGTCGACGAAGTGGACGGCGACGATTCCAAGGTCACCCTGATGACCCTCCACACGGCCAAGGGACTCGAGTACCCGGTCGTGTTCATCGTCGGCATGGAGGAGGGGGTGTTCCCCCACCTGCGCAGTCTCGGTGAGCCCGACGAGATGGAAGAGGAGCGCAGGCTGGCCTATGTCGGGATCACCAGAGCCCGGGAGCGGCTTTACCTTTCCCACGCCTGGTGCCGGAGTTTGTGGGGGCAGACCCAGTACAACCCGCCTAGTCGATTCCTCCAGGAGATCCCGGAGGCCCTGGTGCGCATGGCCGCCAGCGGCCGTCGCTCCTCGGCCCGGCTCTCAGATGCCAGCGGGAGGGACCGGATCGTCGAGGCCGCCATGCGCAGATCCAAGTCCGGTCCGGTTCACGGCACCGGGGCCGAGACCCTCGGTCTGCGGACCGGCGAGACCGTCGTCCACGCCAAATGGGGCGAAGGGGTGGTTATCGAAGTGATGGGAGAGGGCGAAAAGGGCGAAGCCCGGGTGCGCTTTCCCTCGGTCGGCGAGAAGCACCTCGCCCTGTCCCTCGCCCCGCTCAAGCGGGCTTGAGCGGCAGCCGCTCGCCGGGAGCCGCAGCGGCAGCCGATCGCCGGGAGCGGCAGCCGATCGCTGGGGGCCGCTAGCAGTTCGCCGGGGGTGGCCCGCTCGAACCCGGCAACTCGTATACCGAGGCGTTGGTTCCCGGGAGCGTGCTCGATGTGGTGCTGCTGCTCGCCGATGTCGTCGATCCGGCTGCGGCACCGGTGCCGTGGCCGCCCGCGGCGGTGTAACTCGCTCCAGTGATCACTTCGACGTTGTAGGTCGTGGGCGTCAGGCTGGGCGCCTGGACCAGTGTCGCCCCACCAGGAATCTCGGCCCTCAGCTGCTCAGCCGCGGTCAGGGCGTCGGGGGCGTACTCGATCGTCGTCTTGGCGTAGGTCTGGCCCGGCGAGTTCGAAGTGACCGTGGCGTTGTAGCCGAGAGCCTCCACGGTCCGGCTCATCTGAGTGGCCTGACCGGCGACCCCGGTGCCGTTGGCCACCTCGACGCTGACCGAGGAGTGTGCCACTGTCACCGGCGGGGCGGTGACCGCGGTCGTCGTGGTGCTGGGAGCCCGCTTCGGCGTGGTCTTCGGCTTCTTCGCCGGCTTGGGGGGTGGCGTGGTGCCATAGGCGTTGAAGGCGGCGATGGTCTGAGCGGCTTGAGGTTGCTGGAGGCCGAGCACAGCCGCTCCACCGGCTGTCGTGTAGGCGTAGTTGGGGAGGGTCAGCGCCGGGATCGTCGCCGCGTTCACCGAGTGGAAATCCTTGGCCAGCTCGAGAAGCAGGCCGGTGCTGAAGCCAGTGTCGACGGTGAGGTTCTTGACGATCCCGCCGATGACGTCGTTGAGGGCGATGGGGTTGTCGAACTTCGATTCGGCCTTCACGATCATCTTCTTGATGAACGTCTGCTGACGCTGGATCCGGGCCAGGTCGCTCTCTGCCTCATAGTTCCACTCGCCGTTGGCGTAGTACTCGTAGTGCCGGGACCGGACGAAAGCGAGCGCCTGGTCGCCGGTCAGGTTGTAGCAGCCGGCGGCGGGGATGTTGAGCAGGGAGTAGGAATCCTTGGCCGGGGTCGGGAAGTAGAACTTCACCCCACCGACTGCGTCGGTGATATCGCGGAACGTATCGAAGTTCACTTCGATGTAGTGATTGATCGGTATGTGCAGGTCCTGCTCGATCGTCTCGACGAGGAGGTCGGGCCCGCTGTCGAACGCGGCGTTGATGCGGTTGGGCCCCATGCCCGGGATGTTCACCCACAGGTCCCTCGGGAGCGACATCATCATTATCTCGTGGTATTTCGGTACGATTCTGGCCACGATGGTGGTGTCGGAACGCTGTCCGCCCACGGTCGAGGATCCGCCGAACTGGGCGTTGTCAGGGCCGCTCAGGGCACTTCTGCTGTCAGAACCCACGATCAGGACGGTGAACGCCGCCCCTCCGCCCCCGCTGCTGTGGGACGTCGACAGGTGGGTCAGCTTCTCCTTGTGGATCTGACCCACCCGCCAGACGGCGTAGCCGTACGCTCCGCCCGCGCCGAGCAGGCAAAGGGCCACGAAGATGTTGGCGGTGATCAGGGCCCGCCTCGGCCACCGTCGGGCTCTCAGGTACTTGCGGGCGGCGGCGCTGTGGCGATGGCGGGGGGCACCGTCCGGTCCGGTATCAGAGGCCGGGCGGCGGTACACGGTCCGGGCAGCGGGGGAGCGGTCTCTCACGGATTCCTTCGGGATCGCGACGGGGGATACACCTGCACAGCCACGCCCGCGGCGTCCACTCTACCGAGAAGGTCCTCCGGGTTGGCGTCAGCGGGGGTACGGGAGTCGGGTCCGAGGGTCCGAGGGTGCGCCGGTTGGCGGATCGGAGGTCGGGATCGGACCGAGGGGCCGGGCGCCGTGCCTTAACGGTCCACCCGTGATCGCAGGCCCACCCGTGATCGCGGGCCCACCCGTGGTCGCCGGCCCACCCGTGATGGCAGGCCGGCCCGGCGAGACCGGGGACGGTCCCGGGTTGGCCCGGGGCCAGGCGGACCTGCGAGTATCGGAGCGCAATGGACCGGCTCTACAGGGTTGTAGTAGCCAAACCCGGCCTCGACGGCCACGACCGCGGGGCCCGGGTGATCGCCCGCGCCCTGCGCGAAGCGGGGTTCGAGGTGATTTACACCGGTTTGCACCAGACCCCGGAGCAGATCGCCGAGACCTCCATCCAGGAGGACGCCGATGCGGTCGGCCTGTCGATCCTGTCCGGTGCCCACATGACACTGTTCCCGCGCATCATCGAGGAGCTGGGGCGAAAGGGCGCCGATGATGTACTTGTCTTCGCCGGCGGCATCATTCCCGACGCCGACATCCTCGAGCTCAAGAAGGCCGGCGTAGCAGAGATCTTCACCCCCGGCGCCCCGCTCGGCGAGATCACGACCTGGCTCGAACAGACGCTGGATCGAAGGGAGAAGGCAGGGGATTGAAGAAGCGGCCGGTCTTTTTTCCCGGATAAACCCACTGAATTTCAGGAGCCAGCGTGGATCTGTTCGAGTATCAGGGCAAGCAGTACTTCGCCCGCTTTGGCATACCGGTCTCGGCCGGCGGGGTCGCCGACTCCGTCGATCAGGCCGTCATCGAGGCCGACAAGGCCGGGTATCCGGTCGTCGTCAAGGCCCAGGTGCAGGTCGGCGGGCGGGGCAAGGCGGGCGGGGTCAAGCTGGCCGCCAACTCCGACGAGGTCCGCCTCCACGCCGGCAACATCCTCGGCCTCGACATCAAGGGCCACGTGGTGCACCGGCTGTGGGTCGAGCACGCCTCAGACATCGCCAAGGAGTACTACGCCAGCTTCACCCTGGATCGAGCGGCCAAGAAGTACCTGGCCATGGTGTCGGCCCGGGGCGGGGTCGAGATCGAGACGGTTGCCGAGGAGGATCCGGGGGCCATCGCCCGCATGGACATAGACCCGGCAATCGGCTTTACCGAAGCGGACGCTCGCCGGCTGGTGGAAGAGGCCGGGCTCGACCCGGAGGCTCGCGACGGTGCGGTCGAGATTCTGATCGATCTCTACCGCTGCTACGTCGACGGCGACGCCGACCTGGTCGAGATCAACCCGTTGATCCTGACGCCGGAGGGAAAGGTGCACGCTCTCGACGCCAAGGTCACCCTCGACGACAACGCGGCGTTCCGCCATCCGGAATGGGATTCCTTCCGGGACATCGACGAGTTCGACGAGCGTGAGCGGCTGGCCCACAGCAAGGGACTGCAGTACGTGGGCCTCGACGGCTACGTCGGGATCATCGCCAACGGGGCCGGCCTGGCCATGAGCACGTGCGACGTGGTCAACCAGGTCGGTGGCAAACCGGCCAACTTCCTCGACATCGGCGGCGGGGCCAACGCCGAGGTGATGGCGAACGCCCTCGAGGTCATCAATTCGGATACCAACGTCCGGGCCATATTCATCAACATCTTCGGCGGCATCACCCGTGGTGAGGAGGTGGCCAACGGCATCGTCACCGCCCTCGAACGGGTGCAGATCGGGGCCCCGATGGTCATCCGCCTCGACGGGACCAATGCGGAGGAGGGCCGGGAAATCCTGAAGAAGGTCGAGTCGGACCGGGTCATCTCGTCGCCGACCATGCTGGATGCGGCGCGCAAATCGGTGGAGCTGGCGGCCGCGGGAGGAGCGAAGTGAGCATCTTCGTGGACGACACGACCAAGGTCGTGGTGCAGGGCCTGACCGGAGGTCAGGGCCGGTTCCATGGACTGCGCAACAAGGCCTACGGGACCCAGATCGTGGCCGGCGTCACGCCGGGCAAGGGGGGTCAGGACGTCGAGGGCATCCCGATCTTCAACACGGTGGCCGAAGCGGTGGCGGCGACCGGGGCCAACGCCAGCTTCGTGTCGGTGCCGCCGAAGGCGGCGTCCGCCGCCATCCTGGAAGCGGCGGCGGCGGGGATCCCGTTCGTCGTTTGCATCACCGAGGGCATTCCGGCCCACGACGAGGCCCGAACCTACAACGTGCTGCTCTCCGAGCACCCCGGCACCCGGCTGCTCGGGCCCAACTGCCCGGGCGTCATCAGCCCGGGCAAGTGCAACATCGGTATCACCGCCGGCGAGATAGCCCTTCCCGGCGGGCCCGTCGGCATAGTCAGCCGGTCGGGGACGCTGACCTACCAGGCCCTCTACGAGCTCAAGCAGCTAGGGGTGGGCGTGACCACCTGCGTGGGCATAGGGGGCGACCCGGTTCCGGGCACCAACTTCGTCGACTGCCTCGCCGCGTTCGAGGCCGATCCCGACACCAGGGCGATCTCGATGTTCGGCGAGATCGGGGGATCGGAGGAGGAGAAGGCGGCCGATTTCATCGGATCGTCGGTCACCAAGCCGGTGGTGGCTTACATCGCCGGCGTGACCGCGCCCCCGGGGAAGAAGATGGGGCACGCCGGGGCCATCATCTCCGGCTCCAAAGGCACGGCCCAGGCCAAGATGGAGGCGCTGGCCGAGGCGGGGGTTCACGTGGTCAACAACCCCACGGAGGCGGGGGTCAAGATGGCGGAGATCGTCAAGGGGTTCTGACCGGGGCCTCGGGGGTCGGGGCGGGGCGGGCACGGGTTGGGCCGGGCGGCGGGGGGCTGGGGTTGTCGGGCTCGGCGGTCGTGCGGCACGGGTTGGGCGCTCCGCGTCGGGCGCGGCGGCTCGGCTGCCGGTCGCCGCCGTTCGCCTCGGCTCCCGCCCCCTTTTCTCCCCGGCCGGCCGGCCTGGCTCGACGCATGGACCTCGTTGCCGCCGGCAGCCGATTTCTCGTAGACATTTCGTTTTCTCGGCGTCAAATCGCACGGAAATCGTCCGAAAATGCTACGAGAAACCAAATTGTCGCCGAGAAATCGCCGCAACACCTGACGAGAAACCGACATTAACCCCAAATCGGCTGGCGCCATCGGTCCGAAGTGGTGCTCGATCTACCCTTCCGCACCGTGACAGGCCCTTCCGGACTCCAAGTAGCCGTCATCGGGGGAAGTGAACCCAGCCCAGGGGAGGCGGCGGCCGCCGAGGAGGTGGGCAAGGCCCTGGCCCGGGCCGGCGCCACGGTCGTGTGCGGGGGGCTCGGCGGGGTGATGGCGGCGGCGTGCCGGGGCGCCAAGGCCGAGGGAGGCCTGACCGTGGGCATCCTGCCGGGATCGGACGCGGCGGCGGCCAACGCCTGGGTCGATGTCATCGTGCCGACCGGTCTGGGTGAAGCCCGCAACGCCATCGTGGTCAACTCGGGCGCTTCGGTGGTCGCGGTAGGAGGCGAATACGGGACGCTGTCGGAGATCGCTTTCGCCCTGCGGGCCGGCAAGCCGGTGATCGGGGTCGCCACCTGGGAACTGACCCGTCCGGGAGGGACCGCCGATGGCGGGATCATCCCCGTCGGCGATCCGGCGGATGCCGCTGAGGTGGCTGTCCGCCTCGGCGCACCGTTGCGGGGCTGAGGACTTTCGCCTCGGTGGGGCGCCTGGGGAGATTGCGGGATCCTGCCCGGGCGCGTAATGGGAGCTCGGTTACGCCAGATGGCGCTCTGCTGCCGCGACCGTATTGCGTAGGAGCATGGCCACGGTGGTTACGCCGACCCCGCCGAGCCGGGGCGTGATCCAGCCCGCCACCTCGGCGCAGGACTCGTCCACATCGGAAAACGCCTTCCGTCCCTCCCAGGTGAGGCCGCCACCGATGACGCACGCACCGGCACGGATGGTGTCGGGGGTGATCATGTTCGGTTGCCCGGCGGCTCCAACGACGATGTCGGCGGCCCGGGTGTAATCGGCCCAGTTGGCCACGCCCGTGTGGACGTTGGTCACTGCGGCGTTCGCCCCTTCCTCCTTGAGCGAGAGCAGGAGCGCCAGCGGACGGCCGAGGGTGGGGCCGCGCCCCACGATGACCACGTTGCGGCCGGCCACGGGTACTTCGTAGTGGGTGAGCATGGCTTGGATACCGAGCGGGGTGCACGGCCTGGGGGCACCCCGCTCGCCGAGAGCGAGTAGGCCGAGGTTGGTCGGATGCAGCCCGTCAGCGTCCTTTGCCGGGTCCATCGCGGAGACGGCCTGATTGAAGTCGAACCCGGAGCGGGACCGGATGCTGAATGATGTACCCGTCGACCGCGGGGTCGGCGTTCAGCTGGGCGATGGCCTCGAGCAGCTCGGCCTGGTTGCCCTCCGCCGAGATTCGGACGTCCACCGAGTTGATGCCGACCCTCTCGCAGGCTTCGTGCTTCTTCGCCACGTAGCCGGCGCTTGCCGGATCGTCGCCAACCAGGATGGTGGCCAGCCCGACCGTCCTTCCCTTCGAGGCCAGCTTGCCTACCTGATCGGCAACGTCGGCCATCACCGCATCGGCCACCGGCGCGCCGGGCATGAGAACCGCCCCGCTCAATGTTGGAACTGCCTTTCACCCGTGAAGACCATCACCAGCCCGTGCTCGTCGGCGGCGGCGATCACCTCTTCGTCGCGAACCGAGCCGCCCGGCTGGATCACCGCGGCCACGCCGGCGGCGGCGCAGGCGTCGAGGCCGTCCCGGAACGGAAAGAACGCATCGCTGGCCGCCGCGCCTCCCTTAGCCCGGCCGGCGGCCCGGGCCGAGGCGATCTCCCCGGGCGTGACCCGGTTCTGCTGGCCTCCTCCAATGCCAACGGCCATGCCGTCAGCTGCCAGCACGATGGCGTTCGACTTGACGGCGGCGCAGACCCGCCAGGCCAGCTCGATGTCGCGCCAGTTGGCCTCAGTCGGCTGGGCTTTGGTGACGACCCGCCAGTCGGCGCGACCGGTGGCGAGCACGTAAGGGTCCTGCACCAGCCAGCCGCCACTTATCTGGCGCATGTGCCACTGGTCATGGGTGGGCGGGGGCGCGGCCAGGACTCGCATGTTCTTGCGCTTGGTCGCGAACAACGCCAGCGCGGCGTCGTCGTAGGCCGGGGCGATGACCACGTCGGCCCTGGCGTTGGCCACCATGTCCCCTGCCACCGGCTCGGTGACCGGGGCGCTCAAGGCCACGATCCCCCCGAAGGCCGACATAGGGTCGCACTCAAAGGCCCGGTCGTACGCCGACAGGATGTCGTCGGCCACGGCTACACCACAGGGGTTGGCATGCTTTACCACCACCGCGACCGCCGGCCCGAGATCGGCCAGCTGGTGGGCCAGGCGCCAGGCCGCGTCGGCGTCGTACAGGTTGAGGTAGGAAAGCTCCATGCCGCCGTGCTGGACCACGTCGTCCCACCAGCTGTAGGTCCCCGTGACCCGGTAGCGGGCGCCCCGCTGATGAGGGTTCTCGCCGTAGCGGAGCGGCTGGACCCGCTCCAGCGACAGGTGAACCGTCGCCGGCAGGTCGGCCCCCTCGGTTCCTTCCGCGAACCAATTGGCGATGGCCGCGTCGTAGGCCGCGGTGTGGGCGAAGGCGGCCGCCGCCAGCCGCCGGCGCAGGTCGTTGGACAATGAGCCGGTCCCCTCGAGCTCCTCGAGCACGGCCGGGTAGTCGGCCGGGTCCACGACCGCCCCGACGTACGCCCAGTTCTTGGCTGCGGCCCGCACCATGGTCGGTCCGCCGACGTCGATCAGCTCGATGGACGGGTTGGAACGGAAGGGGTACAGGTTGCAGACGACCAGCCCGATGGGATCGATGGCCTCGCGCTGTAGGTCGGCAACGTGTCCCGGTTCCGCCAGGTCGGCGAGGATGCCTCCGTGGAGCCTGGGATGGAGCGTCTTCACCCGGCCCCCCAGCATCTCCGGAGCCTGGGTGACCGACTCGACCGTGAGGTGGGGGATGCCGGCGCCGGCCAGGTAGGCCGCGGTCCCGCCGCTCGCGATGAGCTGGTGGCCCAGCTCGACCAGGCGACGGGCGAAATCCCCCAGGCCGGCTTTGTCGTATACCGACATAAGGACCCTCATGGGCCTTCTCCTTTACTCATATGTTCCAGGAAAAGACGAATCGTCTCGGGATACAGCCTGCGCTCCACGGTCTTGATCCGTTCGTGGAGGGTCTCCTCCGTGTCGCCGGGCCGGACCGGCACCGCCTCTTGGGCGAGAATGGGGCCGGCGTCGACCTCCTCGGTCGCGATATGGACGGTCGTCCCCGTGACCTTCACCCCGGCCGCCAGCGCGTCGCGCACGGCGTGCCACCCCTTGAAGGCGGGCAGGAGCGCCGGGTGGGTGTTGAGGATGCGCCCGGCGTACATGTCGAATATCGGAGCGGAAAGGACGGTGCCGAACCCCGCCATCGCGACCACATCGATCCGGTGTCTCTTCAGCGACTCCACGATGCGGTGGGTGTAGGCGGTCCGGTCGAAGTCGGGCCCGTAGCTCTCCCGCTCCACGATCTCGAAAGGAATACCGGCCCCCCCGGCGAGGTCCGCGGCGCGGCACTTCCGGTCGAGGATCACGGCCCGCGCCGGTAGGCCGGCGTCGAGTATGGCGCCCAGGATGGTCCCGGCGCCCGATGCCAGGACCCCGAGGCGGGCCGGCTCGTCAGGCACGCCGATCCTCAAACACAGTGTGACGCTACCCGACCGGCTCTAACCTGCTGTCATGGCCCGCATCGCCGACCTCCTGTCCGCCGGCCCGACGTACTCCTTCGAGTTCTACCCGCCGAAGGACGACGCCGAGCACGCTCAGCTGGTGGCGGCGCTGATGGACTTGCAGCCACTGCGCCCCTCCTTTGTTTCTGTGACGTACCGGGGCGGGCGCTCGTCTCGCCGTCGGACCCATGAGTTGGTCGCCGGCATGCTGAGGACCACCACGCTGACGCCGATGGCCCATCTGATCTGCGCCGCCCATACCCGTCTCGAGTTGGCAGAGATCCTGGTCGAACTGCGAAAGGCGGGCGTCGAGAACCTCATGGCGCTCGGAGGAGACCCGCCTACCGATCCCGACGCGACCGAGGGTGAACTCCTCTTCGCCATCGAGCTGGTCGAGCTGGCCCGGGCCATCGGAGGGTTCTCGATCGGGGTGGCCGCCCACCCTATCGGCCACCCGCGTTCACCGAACATGCGCTTCGATCGGGACTGGCTGGCCGAGAAGCTGCGCCTGGCCGACTTCGCGGTGACCCAGTTCTTCTTCCGCCCGGAGGAGTACCTCTCCTTAGTGGACGACCTGGCGGCGCGTGGCGTCGATAAGCCGGTGGTGCCGGGGATCATGCCGGTCACCAGCATGTCGGCCATTCCCCGCCGGGCGGAAATGGGGGCCGCCGTCCCGCCGGAAATGGTCGCCCGCCTGGAAAGCGCCGGGAACCCCACCTCGGTCCGAGCCGCCGGCATCGAGCTGGCGACTCAGCTGTGCCGCGATCTCCTCGACGCGGGCGCACCGGGTTTGCACTTCTACACTCTCAATCGTTCGCTGGCGACCCGCGAGATATACGCAAACCTCGGGCTGGCGGCCGCAGCCACCTGATCTTTTTCCAGATCACCCGTTGTGGCGGGTCTTGTTTATGGTGTAAACACTCAGGGTGATGAACGCGGGGACTAAGTCGACTGGGCGCGACGGAGGTCCCGCCGAACCACCGTGATGCGAGCGGGTCGTGCCCGCGCGCTCTGCGCGGCGGTCCTAATCGTAGGCGGGTGTCTTGGCGTAACGGCCGTGGCCACTCCCCGCGCGTGCCGCTCAGCCGGGGACCCTCGACACATCGTTCGGGACCAGCGGGGTGGCGGTGTCCACCCTCGGTGGCAACGACAGTCGCGGCCAACGGGGTCACCGATCGTCCCGTCGGGTTTGACTGGCGCCGGCGACATCGTGACCGCCGGCTGGTCTCAACACGCACCGCGACCACGCCACAGTTGCAAGTCGCAGAGTTCTCATCAGCCGGGGTCGCTCACCTGGCAAGCCAGCACCGGCTCCCCAACGGCAAGGCCAACGCGGTGACGGTGCTCACCTCCGGGACCCGTATGCCGGCGACATCGTCGCCGTCGGTTACAGAATCAACTCCAGTTGCGCCCCCGGCTTCCAGCCCGTCGTCGTCGCGCTGACTCCCGCCGGAGCGCACACCATCTTCGGCACCCAGGGCATCGCCGACCCCAACGCCCCTTGCGGAGGTCAGTTCAACGCGGTCACGACGGACTCCGCAGGGCAACATCGTGGCCGCCGGGTTCATCCGGTGCCTGCCGCAGACGCTCGTCGCCCGATTTCACCCCTGCGGGGAGCCCCGACACCTCGTTCGCATCCACCGGGTATGCCGAGCGTTCAACTTGGCGAGCGCCCTCACTCTGAGGCGAACTCGGTTGCGATCATGGGGCCGGGTCCGGCGACCGCGGGCGACATCGTCGTCGGCAGGCTGCGGCGACTTTACAGCTGGGGGCACCGACCACGTTGACCGCGGCTGAGATATTGGCACGGAGCCAACGCCGGGACGCTTCGACCCCAGTTTCAACGCACCGGGCTTCGTGTCGACCTCCGTCCTAACGATGCACGAACGGCCAGGCCCAGGGCGTGGCTGCGTTGCCCAATGGCAACGTCGCGGTCGCCGGATACCAGGGCAGCCTCTCTCGGTCGTCGCAGGAGTGGGGTCGCCAACGGGCACGCCCGATGCGAGCTTCGGTCAACCAGTCCCAGAACGGCGGCAGGGCTCGAGGTGGGCGAGCGGTGTCGTGCAGGTGGAACTCGCTTGTTTACGAGCCCGTCGGCGACTTCCTGATCGCCGCCGGGTACCGAAGGCGCCCACGTGGCAGTACGTCGATGGTGATTGGTGAGTACAGCGGCACGCACCGGAGCTCCCAACACCCATTTCGGCAGCTCGGGAATGGTGGTCGGGTCCCACTCGGGGCTGTCCGCCGGCCTGAACGCGATCGCGGTGCAGAGCGACGGCCGGGCCGTCGGGGCCGGTCAGGTGCCGACGGGGCTAGTAGCCGGGAACGACACCGAGGTCGGTCTGATGCGGGTGTTCGGCCCGACGGTGTCGGTGGCCAACCCACCGATCAAGCAGGTGACGGCGACCGGGAACACCACCGTCAACTTCACGGTGTCGGTTGATGAGCCGCTGTCGACGGGCGCGACCGCGTCGGTCTGCGGCTCGACTGCGCACTCTGGTCGCGGGGGTTTCGCTGTGTGGCACTGCCGACCTTTGCCGCCAACGCCTCGTCCAGTTCGGTGCCGCTTGTCGTCCCATGTCAGTACACGCCTGGTCACGCCCTGACGGTCAGCTTGGTGGTCCGGTCGGGCAATGGAATGTTCGCAAGCACGACGCAGTCAACCGGAGTCGGCCACCATCCAGCACATCCCTCCTCCCCCTCCATTCAAGGGCTACTGGCTGGTGGCGTCCAACGGGCTGGTCTACGGCTACGGCACGGCCAAGCTTCCACGGGGCCACCAACGGCAACCCACGCAAAGCCGGTCGTGGGGATGGCCGCTACCCCGTCCGGCAGCGGGTACTGGCTGGTGGAGTCGAACGGCATCGATCCTCGGGTACGGCGTGCCTTATCACGGGGGCGCCAACACCCTCAAGCTGCCCCGTCCCATTCGTGGCGATCGACAGCCACTCCTGACGGCAACGGGCTACTGGTTGGTCACTTCGAACGGGAGCTGTATATGGCTTCGGCGACGCTCACTACTACGGCGGGGCCAACGCACGTCAGGCTGGCGGCCCCGATCGTCGGCATGGCAGCCACCCCGGACGGGCAAGGGCTACTGGCTGGTGACCTCGAACGGGGCGGTATACGGCTATGGCGACGCCGGCTACTACGGCGGGGCGAACACCTTGAAGCTGGCGGCGCCCATAACCGCCATGGCCGCCTATCCGGGCGCCGGGGGCTACTGGCTGGTCGAGTCCAACGGCGAGTGTCTCCCCTACGGGGCCGCCGTCTACCACGGCTCGGCCTTCCGGGTCGCCGCGGCCAAGGTGGTGGGGATACTGCCCTACGCCGGATGGGGGGGCTACTTGGCTGGCCGCCGCCAATGGAGCGCGTCTATGGCTACGGCGACGCCGTAGTCACGGCTCGGCGGTGGCGTCGAAGCCCAAGCCGATAGTCGGGATTGCCGGATGATCCGGCGTTCGCTCGGCACGTGGGTGAAGGTCTTCCTCGTTGTCGCGGGCGGACTTTTCTTCGGGTTGGTGGCCGTCCTGACCCTTTCGCAGTGGCACGCCGGTCGGGCCTTTGCCGCCGTGACCGCCACTTGCACCAGCGACAGCAGCGGCAACGTAACGGTGACCCTCAACAACGACTCCACCGTCCAGTTGACGGTCGGCACGTCCAGCAGCACCAATTTCCTGCAGCTCGTCGGAGCATCAAGCCCCAACTGCGAGCCGGCTGCCTCGGTCGCTTCCATCACCTTCGCTCTTGGTACTTCGACCGGCCCGGTCACCGTCATTCTCAACGAGACGGGGACAGCTCCGATACCGTGCGTGCCCCTCGAAGGCACGATCGGCGGCAGCACCCTCCAGGTCAACCTGGCGGCCAACGACGTGGCCAATTTCGGCACAACGGGGGTCAACGTCAACTCGAGCACAGGCACCTCCTGTGCGGCTCCCGACACCCTCTCGGGCATCAGCACTGAAACCGCAGTCGCCACCGCGGGGCCGGTCATGGTCGGCGCCAACGGGGGGGCCGATGGCAGCCCCTCCGCTGTGACCTTCACCGCCGCTCCCAGCGCCAACACCTACAGCCTCGCCGGCGACGTCGACCTGGTAGGTAGCGCCGGCACCTACACCATCGCCAGCACCGGGGTCGGGAACGCGGTCAATGCCGGGTCCGGTTCCGAGACGTTCACGATCAGCGGCAACGGTGTTGACGTCACCGCTGGATCGGGTACCGATACCTTCACCCTCAACGGCAGCAACGACAGCGTCATGGGAGGAACGGGGACCAACACCTTCACCGTCAAGGGCAGCGGCACGGCCATCCTGGGTGTCTCAGGCGGCACGTACACGGTGAACAACAGCGGCACCGGGACGGTCGTCACCGGTGGGCCAGGTACCGAGTCGTTCACCATCACGGGGAACACCGCCCCGTTCACGGGCAGCGCGGGGGGCACTTACACCCTCAATTTTCCGGCCGGCTCCGACGTGACCGCCGGATCCGGGACAGAGACGTTTACTATCACCGACCCGGCTGGCGGCTACACCCTCACCGGGAGCTCGGACTCCGCGGCGACCACGACCTTCACCGTTCAGGGCACCCCGACCAGTTCGGCCATTGGAGACGACCTGGAGGGCGGCGCCGGCACGACATCGTTCACTCTGAACGGCAACGGCAACACCCTCAACGGGAGCTCGGGTCCTTCCACCTTCAGCGTCACCGGCAACGACAACTCATACGAGGGCGGCAGCGGGGCCGACCAGGTCACCATCACGGGCAACAGCAATGACTTCCACGCGGGGACCGGGACCGAGAAGTTCTTCGGCGTAGCGAGCAGCCCGTCCACTAACCCGGGTGACACCGTCGACTTCAGCGGAATCGGGGCCAGCTCGTCCCTTCCGTTGGTGGTCAACGTGTCCGGCGCTTCGCAGACCGTATCGGGTGTCCCTTTGTCCAACGGCCAAGCGACCCTGATTCCCTCGACCGGCTCGACCTATACCTTCCGGGACAGCTCGAGCGGCTCCGGAGCGAGCACCGCCCTCGATTTCACCAGCATCATCGGTTCGAGCGAAGGGAGCACCCAGTTCCTCGCCGGCTCCAGCGGTGGCCTGACCTTTACCGGGAGCGGGTCGAATAACCAGGCGAGCTTCTTCGGGAGCTCCGGGGTCGTGGTCAACGTGTCGGGCGCTCTCCAGACCACTTCGGCGCAGATAGGGACGAGCACGAAGCTGTCCGGCTTCCAGATCGGATCCGGTCAAGCGCTCGTATCACCACCCACCGGCTCGCTCACGTCGTGCAGCGGTTCAGGCGGCTCGGCCATCGCCAGCTTCTGCGACGTCATCACCGATGTGTTCACTGCGATAGGGCCAGCGAGCGGGTTCAGCACCTTCTACGCCGGAGCCCCGCCACAGACCTATACGTTCAGCGACGCCGGTGACAACAACACTTTCATTGGCGGCACCGGGACGGCCAACTTCAGCAGCGGGGGAAATCTCAACACGTTCGAGGCCGGCCTCGGCACCGAGAGCTTCAGCGAGTCGACGACATCGCAGGAGCCGGACAACACCATCGACTTCTCCAACGTCCCAGTCGGCTCGCAGCCGGGCTGCACGTCGTCCCCATGCTCGCTGTCGGTCAACGTGTCGGGGACCCAGACGTCGGTCCCCAACTTCAGCGCCGCGCTGTTCAACAAATCTCAGGCCCAGGTTGCGACGTACAGCTTCGGAAGCGGGGGCAGCGACTTCACCAACTTCATAGGAGCGGCCGGCGGGGACACCGCGTTCGCAGGAGGCAGCGGAAACTACACCTACACCGGCCAGGGAATCGGCAACACCCTTGACTTCTCCGACGTGCCGCCCGCGACCGCGAGCGTCTTGACATTCGACGTCACCCACATCCCAGCGCCACAAGCAACCCTCGGGACCGTACCCGAAACCTTCTCGGGCATCACCAACCTCGTGGGCCTCGCTACCGGCAACACCACGTTCGTTGGGGGGTCCACGGGCGGCTACACGTTCAACGGAAAGGGCTCCGGCAACCAGGCCACGTTCAGCGCCCAGGGTCCCTCCACTACCCTCACCGTCCAGATCAACCAATCAGGCACGAATACCCCCGTGACCTCGGGCACTGTGACCTTCAGCCTGGCCGGGGGTTCGACCCTGTGCTCGGCCGTCCCGGTCGACGCGTCGGGCCACGCCAGCTGCTTTGCTACCAGCCTGCCGGGCGGCTCGGACCAGGTCCTGGCTGTCTACACCCCGCCTGCCGGCTCCTCGCAGAGCGGGTCCGGCGTCCTGATTACGGCCAGCGGCACCGGCACGGCAAGCACCCCCACTACAACCACGCTTACCGACACGGTCCCAACCGGATCGTGCATGTGCCAGAACCAGACTCTGGACTTCACCGCCACGGTCACCAATAAAGCCACGGTCTCCGGCACCGTCACGTTCAGCCTGGCCGGGGGGCAGACTCTCTGCTCTGCCGTGCCGGTGGCGAGCGGTACCGCCGCGTGTGACGTCGGACTGCCGGCCGGCGTCTACGACGTGCTGGCCGTGTTCACGCCCAACGGCTCCACCCTTGCCGGCTCGGCCGCGACACCCCTGGCCCTGAACATTGCCACCCCCAGCCCGTCCTCGGTGAGCGTGGCGGAGATAGCCGGATCCCAACTTCAGGCGACCATCACCGCCCCGGCCAACACTGTCGGTTCCGTCAGCTTCAGCTCCGACCTAGGCACGGAATACGTCCAGTCGGGTCTGACCGTCCCGACCAGCGGGACGCTGGTCGTAACCATCCCGGAGTTCGGCATTGCGTCAAATGGTCAGTTCGTCGAATTCCTGAACGGCGAGCAGGTAATAGCCACCTTCACTCCGAGCACTGGAGCGGTCTCCCAGTCAGCGGGGGTGTCGGGCACACTCACTCAAGCCTTCGCCGGGGATGTCGGGCAGTTCCTTGGTCCCACGACCACAATACTCAGGTCGAACGGGACCGGGACCATCTCGACCGGGACCCAGGTCACCTTCAGCGCCACGGTATCGGCCACCAGCGGAACCTTGCCCAGCCCGGTCCTGCCCGGCGGCAACATCACCTTCGCCGTGGTCGGGGGCGCGACCCTCTGCACCGTCCCGGTCCCGAGCGGGGTGACTTCCGCCCAGCTCCAGTGCTCCGGCACCCTGCCGGCCGGCACCGACGACATCGTCGCCACCTACAACCCGTCCAACGGGTTTGTGGCCGCCGACTCGTCGGCCGTTCAGGTCCTGTCGGTAGCCGCACCTTCAGGTACCACGGCCAGCGCTGGATCGCCTACGACGGACGCGTCGTCGGGCGCGGTGGTGAACCTCTCGACCAGCACCTACACCACATCAGCCACCGGATCGGTGCCGAGCGTCCAGCTGTCTTCGGGCCAGGTCCTGGTCGCCGCTCCCCCGACGCCGGGAGCGTCTTGCGCGGTCAGCCCGTTGCCCACGTTCTGCGACAGCCTGGTCGGGATCTCCAATGTCACCGGATCGAGCGGCGGTGACAACATCTTCGTGGCCGGCCCGGTGGTCAGCCCGCTACCGAGACGTTCCAGGACAATGGCAGCGCCGGCGGCGACACGGTGGACTTCACCCATGTGTCGACCAGCTCCAGCACGCCGCTCGTCGTCAACGCCTCGGGCGCCACGCAGAGCGGGTTCAGTCCGTTCACCGCCAGTGAAAACAGCACGACCCTGTACACCTTCTCGAGCAACGGTCCCGACTTCACCAACTTCATCGGGTCGTCCAGCGGCAACACCGAGTTCCTCGCAGGGAGCCTGCCGGGCTATACGTTCAGTGCCACGGGAGGGAGCAACGCCGGCAACTCGATCGACTTCAGCGCCATCAGCACCGGAGTGACCGTCAACCTGACAGCCGGAACGTCGGGCACGGTCTCGTGGCTGTCGGGGGCGGACAGCGACACCATCAGCGGGCTGACGTCCGTCACGGGTTCGACGTCCGCTTCGGCATCGGGTCCCAACGTCTTCGAAGGCGGATCCGCTTCGTATACCTTCACAGGTGAGGGCACCAGCAACGACTTCCAGGTCGGCACAGGCAGCGAGACCATCATCGACAGCGGTCCGGGCAACACCGTCGACTTCTCTGGCCTCACCACTGCGGTGACGGTGAACGTGTCCGGCACCCAGGTGGGGTCGACGATCAACGACAGCGCGTCGACGACGGGGGCCACCTACACCTTCACCAGTTTCGGGACCACGGCGGCGACCTTCATCGGAAGTGCGGGGGGCACCACGTTCGATGCCGGCACAGCGGCGGATACCTTCAACGGGCAGGGCCTGGCCAACGACACCTTGAGCTACGCCAACGGCACCCTGGGCGGACCTCTGACGGTCTGCGTGGTGGCCCAGGGGACCTGCGCGGCCGGCGAAGCGGTGCTCGGGTCGGTCAACCAGTTCTTCTCCGGGATCAAGGTGTTCTTCGGCCTGGCGACCGGCAACACCACCTTTGCGGCGGGTGACGCCACCGGGGGCTTTACATTTAATGCGCCGGCATCCAACGGCAAGATGGACTTCTCAAACGCCACCGCCGGGATAAACGCCAATCTCGCCACGGGCCTGGTCACGCTTCATAGCGGCACGACCGACACCATCCTCGGGATGACCACCGTGCTCGGCTCCAAGGCGGGGCACAACACCTTTGTGGCCGGACCGGCCCCCGAGACCTTCGGCGACACTGGCAGTACCGGCAGCGACACTATCGACTTCCGCAACGTGTCGACCAGCGGAAGCACGCCTCTCGTGGTCAACGCCTCCGGGGCGACCATCAACGGTTTCAGCCCCTACACGGCCACGGAAGGCTTGACCCCGCTCTATACGTTCAGCAATGGCGGGCCCAACTTCACCACTTTCATCGGCGCGGCCACCGGGAGCACCCAGTTCCTCGCCGGCAGCCTGCCTGGATACACGTTCACCGGAGTCAACGCCGGCAACTCCATCGATTTCAGCTCGATCAGCACCGGGGTGACGGTCAACCTGACGGGAGGGACTTCGGGCACGGTGACCTGGCTGGCGGGGGCGGACAGCGATTCGATCAACGGGCTGACGACGGTCACCGGGTCGTCGGTCGGGATTCAACGTCTTCGATGGCGGGCCGTCCACCTACAACTTCACCGCCGGCGGGCCGGACAACTTCTTCAAGGTCGGCACGGGCAGCGAGACCATCAACGACACCGGGGCGGGCAACACCGTGGACTTCTCCGGCCTGACCACCCCGGTGACGGTAAACGTTTCGGGCTCGCTGGTCGGCTCGACGTCCAGCGATACCGCATCCACGACGGGGGCGATCTACACCTTCACCAGTTTCGGGAACACCGCGACCACGTTCATCGGAAGCGCCGGGGGCACCACGTTCGATGCGGGCACGGCGGCGGACACCTTCAACGGGCGGGGCCTGGCCAACGACACGTTGAGCTACGCCAACGGCACCCTGGGCGGACCTTTGACGGTCTGTGTGGTGGCCCAAGGAACCTGCGCGGCCGGTGAGGCGGTACTCGGGTCGGTGGACCAGTTCTTCTCCGGGATCAAGGTGTTCTCCGGCCTGGCCATAGGCAGCACAACTTTTGTGGCGGGTGACGCCACCGGGGGCTTTACCTTCAACGCGCCGGCATCCAACGGCAAGGTGGACTTCTCCAGCGCCGGTAACGGCATCAACGCCAACCTCACCACCGGTACGGTCACCCTTCACAGCGGCGCGACCGACACCATCACCGGAATAAGCACGGTGTTCGGCTCGACCGCAGGCCACAACACGTTTGTGGCCGGCACGGCTCCCGAGACCTTCGGCGACACCGGTAGCGCCGGGGGCGACACCATCGACTTCACCCACGTTTCGACCAGCTCGAGCACGCCGCTCGTGGTGAACGCTTCCGGGGCAACGGCAAACGGTTTCAGCCCCTTCACGGCCACCGAAGGCTTGACCCCTCTCTACACGTTCTCGAGCAACGGGGCCAACTTCACCACCTTCATCGGATCCTCCGTCGGCAACACCGAGTTCCTGGCCGGTAGCCTGCCGGGATACACCTTCAACGCCACCGGCGTGAACGCCGGCAACTCCGTCGACTTCGGCGCCGTGACCACCGGAGTGACGGTCAACCTGACAACGGGGACGTCCGGCGCGGTCAGCTGGCTGGGCGGCAGCGACTCGATCAGCGGGCTGACGACGGTCACCGGCTCGTCGTCGGGCTCCAACGTTTTCGAGGGAGGCCCGGGCCCGTCCATCTACACGTTCACGAGCTCAGGCCCCAACAACTACTTCAAGGTGGGCACCGGCAGCGAGACCCTCAACGCGCACCGGGGCGGGCAGCACCGTCGACTTCTCCGGCTTGACCACCCCGCTGACGGTGAATGTTTCGGGCTCGCTGGTGGGGTCGACAGGCACCGATACCGCCTCCGCGGCGGGGGCCACCTACACCTTCACCAGCTTCGGGACCACCGCCGCAACGTTCATCGGAAGCGCCGGGGGCACCACGTTCGATGCCGGAACTGCGGCTGACACCTTCACCGGGCAGGGCCTGGCCAACGACACCTTGACTTATGCCAACGGGTCGCTCGGCGGACCTCTCACGGTTTGCGTGGTGGCCCAGGGGACCTGCCCGGCGGGGAGGCGCTGCTCGGTTCAGTGAAGGAGTTCTTCTCCGGGATCAAGGTGTTCGACGGCCTGGCGTCCGGCAGCACAACGTTCGTGGCCGGCGACACCACGGGGGGCTACACGTTCAATGCCCCGTCGAACAATGGCAAAGTCGATTTCTCGACGGCCAGTGCAGGCATCAACGCCAACCTGAACACCGGCACAGTGACCCTTCATGGCGGAGCCACCGACTTGGTAACGGGGATATCCTCCGTGTTTGGTTCGACTGCGGGCCACAACGCATTCGTCGCCGGTCCTTCATCTGCGACCTTTGGTGATAACGGCACCGCAGGCGCCGACGCGGTCGATTTCAGCAACTTGCTGTCGACCAGCTCCGGCACGCAACTGATAATCAACGTGTCCGGGGCCACCGTCAACGTCTCCGGGGTCCATTGTCTCTTCGTACACGGCAACGGTCGGTTCGGGCACGACATTTACCTTCGGCGGTAACGGGCCGGATTTCACCACCTTCACCGGAGCCGGTACCGGCAACACCAGGTTCATCGCCCCCAACGGCGCGGGCGGCTACACATTCATCGGTAAAGCGACCGGCAACACCGCCGACTTCTCGGCCAACCTCCAGGGGATCGTCGTCAACCTGTCGCCGTCTTCCGAGGCCGGGCTCACGACCGGCCAGGTGCAGGTGGCCCCGGCGGTGACCGACGCCATCTCCGACATGGCAACCGTCATCGGGTCCCCGACCGGATCCAACGTGTTCTACAGCGGCTTGCTCGGGACATCTTTCCTCGCCCAGAGCCCCAACAACGAGCTTTCATACAAAGGGCTCACCACCGCAGGCGTCACCGTCAACCTGAAGAACGGTACGGCCGCTCTCAGTCAGGGAGCCACCAACACCGACACCTTCGGTTTCGGAACCGGCAGCGTGACCGTCCAGGGATCGACGGGCAACGACACGTTCGTCATTGGCACCTCTCCCGTGGTGCTGCAGGGCGGGGGCGGCCAGGACGCCATCGACCTGTCACAGGTTCAGGTCGGCGTGACGGTCAACCTCCAGGCCGGCGTTATTTCGCCGGGGACGGGCTTCGGGGGAGTCACCTATACGCCAGGCTGCTCGAGCGCCACCGCCCTGTGCGTCACATCGGTCACCGGCACCCCCCAGGCCGACACCTTTATCGCCGGCGCGTTGTCGACGGCGAACCCGGTCACCATCACCGGCAACGGTGGCAACGACACCCTCAACCTGGCTGACATAGCTCAATCGGCGACGGTGGTCATGCCCATCACGACCCTTGGGGTCCCGGCAGCCGGGTATGTGACCTCGAGCACCTCCCCCGCCGGGCAGGCGCCGCCCCCGGCGTCTGGTGCCGGTATCACCTTCAGCGGAGTCTCCACCCTGTCGGGCACGGCCGGTGGGGGCGATCACGTCTACGCAGGGACCGGGACCGAGACGCTGACCGAGTCGAGCACCACGGCCATCCTCGACTTCTCCGCTGATTCCAATGCCGACACCGGAACAGCCGGCGTTTCGATCACCGCCAACGACGTCGGAGGCCTGTTCACCGGCTCGGTATCGAGCTCCGTGACCTTGAACGTGACCGACATGTTCACCGGCTTCCGGACCTTCGTGGGCACCCCGGGAGACGGACACGTTCGTCCAGTCCGGCCCGAGCCCTGCAGGCGGCTACGTCTTCTCCGGCAAGGCCGGGACCAACACCCTCAACCTGTCCGCGGCCCCGACCGGCACCACCGTGGCCCTGTCGACTCCCGTGTCCTGCCGACGGGTGCACCGGCAGCCCGAACAACGACGGCACGGCATCCGACGGGGGAGTGCTCGAGGACACGTTCACCTGCGTGGGCATCGTGAACTCCACGTCGACCTACACGGTCGCGCCGGGCCAGACCGCCTCCATCAACGGTGGCGGGTCGGGCACCCTCGAGCTGGATAACTCGGCGGCCGGTCAGGGCGCCACCATCAACCTCCTCACCGGCACGGTCACGGGCGACGGTTTCAGCTTCTCCTTCACCGGGATGAACGACGGTCGTGGGCACGGCCGGCAACGACACGTTCATCGCCGGCCCGGGCAACTACACCCTGATAGGCGGCGGGGGCAGTGACACCGTGAACTTCTCGAGCGCCCCCGCGGCAGAGGATGTGAACCTGTCCGGCTCGAGCTTCACGGTCGGGTCCGGTGCTAGCGCCATCAACATCCCGGCGTTCACCGCCATCGGCGGCTACGGCGGGACCCTTAGCCTACAGGGGATCAGCAATGTGGTCTCCACCCGGATCTTCAGCGACGTCATCGTCGCCTCCAACTCGGGGGTCGGTTATCTCGAGGGAGGGTCGGGGAGCGACCGTTTCGTCCTGACCGGCGGGTTCGACTACATCGCGGGCGGTACCGGCACCTACACCCTGGATCTGTCCGATCTGCCGGGTCCCGCGACTCTCGACCTGGCTGAGAGCGGGGCTCAGTCCCTCGGTGCCGGGTAACGGGGACGTCTGGATCCTCTCCGGCAACATCGGGTCGTGTCGTGGGCCCCGACTCCGGCAGCACGCTGATCGGAGGCCCGGGCACGCTCACTCTGATGGCGGGTACCGGCAACGACACGCTCATCGCGGGCGACGGCAACCAGACCCTCATAGGCGGAGGGGGCACCGATGTCCTCGAAGCCGGGGTCGGAAACGACACGCTGGAAGGCGGGGCCGACCCCGTGACCTTCGTGCCCGGCGCCGGCAACGGCACTCCGGGCAGCGGCGACACCCTGACCAGCCAGACGACAGGTAACACCCTGTCCTACGCCGGCGCTCCCAACCCGGTTGTCGTCAGCCTGTTCAACGCCAACTACACCGTTCCCACCACCCTCAAGTCCACGCCGGCAAACACGCTGTTCGGCGGGAAGCCGACCGTGGCCAACACCGCTACGGGCGGCTGGGGGGCCACGGTCCACCTGGGCGGTGCTGGGGTTACCAATGTCATCGGGACCGGGGGCAACGACATCTTCGTGACCGACCCCACCGGCTTCGACGACATCCAGGGCGGCGGGGGTAGCGACCTGTTCGTGATCAAGAGCGGGAGCAACACCCTGACCGCCGGAACTGGCTCCACCTCTGACTTCCTCTTCGCCGGGGTCGGCGATAGCAACCAGATCTTCGGTGGGGGAGCCTCGACGGTGGACTTCTCCCAGGCACCGGCGGGGGTTCAGGTCATTCTGCAGCCCGAGAGCGAAGGGAGCGCGACCGGAGGATTCGGCGGGTCGCAATCGCTCACCGACGTGCTCAACATCGTCGGCACGGCGTCCAACGACGTCCTGGTGGCGGGGGCGAAGGGGGCCACGGTCATCGGCCTCAACGGCAACGACTTCCTGCAGGCTGGGCCGACCGGCGGAGACACCTTGATCAGCGACGGAGTCAATCCCGACACCTTCTGCGCCATGACCTCCTGCGAGGTGGGCGGAACCGTCGCCCGCGGCGGTGACACTATGACCGGCGGCACCGGCAACGATGAGTTCTTCGCCCTGAACGGCGTGGTGGACACCATCAACGGCGCGGGCGGCTTCAACTACGCCCTGGTCGACACGGGCGACAAAGTGACGAACATCCAGACGACTGCGTTCACAGCCAGCTCCGCCTCTGTGCGGGTGCAGAGCGCAATTCAGTCGCGGTCGGCGGTCAGTGCCAACCTGGTAGGCCCGGCGCCGGCGAAGCCGTCCGAATCCTCGCCGGCGACTGCCAGCCCCGCCTCCACGACTGCCCCGGTGACGGCATTCCCGGCTCCCGGGGTGCGTGCGACCTCCGCTCCGGTGACCACTGTCCCAGCTCCTGCGCCGGGTACGACCTCCGGTCCGCCGAACATTGCCGCGGGTAGCCCGGCGGCTGCTGCGCTCCGCCTCTGCAACCTCTGGCCCGCGACCACCGCCTCGACCCCGGCTGCCCCGGCTACCAACGCGGCAGTCACCGGACCCACCGGGACTGAGGTCACCAACCTGGCGACCACGCAGACGGGCCCGCCCGTGAGCCCAACGGTCGCGTCGGCCAGCCTGCCGCCGGATAGTGCCATCCCGCCTTGCCCGGCTGTGGGCCAGGGAGGGTCGGGGGCTTTGACGACCGTGCACACTCCAGAACAAGCGCCGCCCGGGACGCACCCCGTGCTCGCAGGGCGAACCTGCCGGCAGTTCGGCCTCCGCCTCCGCGGCCCAAGGTACAGTTCAGCCGGCCGGCAGCGGAGCGGGCCTGGCTTCGTTTACCGTCGACCCCGACGACCAAGGTGACTCGCGTCGAGCAGATATTGATATGACCACTGAAGGGCACGACCCCCCGGGGGGGGAGGATCGCTAGATGGGTGTCGCGGCCGTCCTGCAAGGGACAGAGGCGCTTGCCGTGGAGCCGGGGCAGACGGCGACATGCCAGCTGAATCTGGGCAATACCGGGACCATTGTCGAGCAGTACACGATCCTGCTTCTGGGCGACGCGGCCGAGTGGACCGAACCGGAGCCGCCTGTCGTATCCCTGTTCCCCGGGGCCCAGCAGACGGTAACCCTGAGGTTCTCGCCTCCGCGAGTCTGGACGACACCTGCCGGCCCGGTTCCGTTCGCGGTGAAGATAATCCCTTCCAACGAGCCCGAGGAATCGGTCACGGAAGAGGGCGTCATCAACGTCGGGAGCTTCTCCGATATCGGGGCCGAGCTCCTGCCGCGAGTATCGACCGCCCGGGTGTCCGGTCGCCAAAGGCTCGCCGTCGACAGTCGAGGCAACGTGCCCCTCCCGGTCGCCGTAAGCGCGGTGGATGCGGCCGACGCCCTCCAGTTCAAGATCAACCCGTCGAAGATGACGGCGGCGCCGGGTGCCGCCCACTTCGTGCGGATGAGGATCAAGCCCCGCAAGCGGTTCTGGAAGGGGCAACCTCAGCAGAAGCCCTACAAGGTTCAGGTACAGCCGGAGCACGGCGAACCGCTCGTCCTCGACGGGAGCCTCACTCAGAAGCCGATACTGCCCAAGTGGGTGTACTTTGCGGCTGCGATCGCCGCGGCTGGGGTGCTGTTCTGGTTCTTCGCCCTCAGGCCGATCGTGAAATCGACCGCCCAGAACGCCAACAAGGCAGCTCTGGCGGCTCAGGCCCAGAAGACGGCCGCGCTCGGGAAGCAGGTCCAGGCGAACCAGAGCCAGCTCGCCGCCAACCAGGCTCAGATCGCGGCCAACCAGAATGCCTTCGCGGCCCTGGGCAAGAAGCCGAAGGCGGTCGTGGTGGCCAAACCCAAGCCGGTCCCCAAGACGACAACCACGACGGTGGCGAAGAAGGTGGTTGCCGCGGCCCCGCCCCCCGCCCCCACCACCGCGACGACATCAGCGCCGACGACCACGACCACGACCGCCACCACCCTTCTGCCCCCGGTCACCGGACCCACGGACGGAAGCCTCGAGGTGGTCGCCGCCCCGGGGTCGACCTCCGTGAGCTCCACGCCGGCGGTCGCGGCGGCCAGCACCCTGACCATTACTGACATCGTCATCCAGAACATCTCGGGCTCCACGGGCACCGCCCGCATCTCGCGGGTCACCCCCAAGCAGGACCCTGAGCAGATGCTCGTAGAAAACCTGGGGGGGCCGCTGACCGACCAGGAGTTCAGCTTCGATACCCCCATCGTCCTCACCCACGAACAGCAGCTTCAGCTCCGGGTGGACTGCGCGGGAGAGCAAGGGGGATGCGACGTGGCCGTCTATTTCACCGGACCGCTCACCCAGCCTCAGTCGGATACGACGACGACGATCCCTTAGAGACAAGTCCGGAAATTAATGGGAACCCGGCTGGATAGACTCCGAAGTGGCGGGGCGACGGGCGGAACCCCGCGACAATGTCCCGCACCGCAGCCCGCTTGTTAGAGCAGTGGGTAGGCAGACGTGGCAGAGGGTGACGACACTCAGAGGCGGGCGGCTCCCAGCGGGCCCGGAGCACACCATGAGGACCGGCGTGAACCGGCCGGGCTCGTTCGCGACCGCCTGACCACCCGGCTCGCAGATCCCGGTTCCTACCTGGTTGGTTGGATCGTGGCCCCCGCCGGATCGGGCAAGTCACGACTGCTCGCCCAGCTGGCCGATGCCTACCCCGGCCCGGTCGCGTGGTGCGGCGTACCCGATCCGGTTCCGCGCACCGAGCAGGCGCTCGTCGCCTGGTTGTGGCGGGCCGTCGAGGTCGCCACTGTCGCCGGTACGCCGGCGGGAGCGGAGCCGGCTCCCACGACGGTGCCTGGGGGGCGAGAAATTTCCCCGACGGTGATGCCCCAAAAAGCGTCGACGCCCTGGTCCGGGCCATAGGAGGTCCGGGCCAGCCGTCCCTGGTCGTCATAGACGACGCCCACCTGCTCGAAGGCAGTGAGGCTGAAGCGTCTCTGGCTGAGCTCATTTCGCGGGAGCCCGTCGGGGTCCGCCTGGTCATCGCCTCTCGGGTGAACCTCGGAGTCGATCTATCCCGCCTCCGGGTGTCGGGCCGGCTGGTGGAGATCGGTCCGGACGACCTCCGATTCCGGACCTGGGAGGTGGAAGCTCTTTTCCGCGACGTCTATGGCGAGCCGCTCCTTCCGGAGGACGTGGCGGACCTGGCCCGAAGAACGGGCGGATGGGCAGCCTACCTTCAGCTTTTCTTCCTGGCCACGGCGCGAAAGCCTCAGTCCCAGCGGCGGCAGGTTCTCGGCAGCCTGGATCGGCGCTTTCGCTTGATCAGCGAGTATCTCGGCCGCCACGTGCTGGCCGGCCTGTCCGCCGAACTACAGGACTTTCTCATCCGCACGAGCGTGCTGAGGCGGCCATCCGGCGCTCTGTGCGACGAGTTTCTTGGTCGCTCGGGAAGTCACGACCTTCTAGCCGAGCTCGAACGCCGGCGCCTCTTCACCGAGCGGGTCGATGACGACGCCTTCAGCTACCACACGGTGTTGCTGGCTTACCTGGACGCCCAGCTGGTCGAGACCATCGGGGCGGCCGGGGCGCGCAACGAGCATCATCGTGCGGGATTGCTGCTCGAGCGGGAAGGGGCGACCGAGGATGCGCTTGCGGCCTTTGCCAAGGCCCAGGACTGGGACGGGGTGGCCCGCCTCTTGGGCCAATCCGGCCGACCGGCGACCCGACCGGGCGACGCGTGGATCGAGGCCTTGCCGCCTGCAGTCATCGAGACCGATTCGATGCTGTTGCTGGTGCGGGCTCATTGGGCTCTGGCCCGCGGCTCGCTGGCGGACGCGGTTCAGACCCTGCGGGAGGCCGAGAACGTGGCCGCTTCCGCCGCGGTCGCTCAGCGCTGCCGTGGTGAACGCGAGCACATCCTGTCGTGGCTCGAACCCGGCGGTTTCATTTCCGACGATTGGGTCGGCACGGCCAGAAGGGCCACCCAGCGCCAGCCCCTGGAGGCCTACCGTCAGGCCGCGGTCCTGCCCGGTCCGAGCGGCCGGTTCGCCGAGGGAATCGCGGCGTTCATGGCCGGTGATGTCCGTAACACCACCCGGGTCATGCGGGCGGTATCCCTTCACCCCGACGCCGCTCCCGCCCTGGCGGGCGGGGCTCGGCTCCTCGCCGCGTTCAGCGCCACGTTGGCGGGTCGCGGTCCGAGCATTCAGGACATCGAACGCCTGGTGGAGGAGATCGAGGCCATCGCCGTGCCATGGCTGGACCGCGTAGTGCGGGCGGCTTTTCTGCCGGCGGGCTCGATTTCGGAGGACGCTCTGGACGATCTGGTCGCCTCCTGCGAACGCGACGGTGACCGCTGGGGAGCGGCTCTGGTGGCGGGCATCTGCGGTGTGGGCATGATGCGGGAGGGACGGCGGGCCTTCGAGATGGGGGAACGGGCCGCTCGCGCCTTCTCGGACCTGGGCGCCGGCGTGGCCGAGTCGACGGTGCTCGGCTTCAGCGCCATGGCCGCCCTGAAATCGGGCGAGCTCGACACCGCCAGCCGATTGGCTCAGCGGACCCGGACGGCGGCCGGGCTACTGGATGCCCCGTGGGCGACGGGACTGGCGGCGCTGGTGCTAGGGATGCTGTGCGACGACGAGCACGAGCTGACCCGAGCCCGAAGCGTGCTGCAGCCGCTCGGCAGTTGGGAGTGGCACGCCGGGCTCGCCGGTCTGGGCACCGAGGCACCGGCCGGGGTCGTCCCATCCGAGGGGGATCCGGGGCGGGCGGGCGAGCGGGAGGCGGTGCCCGCCCCGGTCGGGAGCGGACCGGAGGCGAACGGCGCGGCGCCGAGGGGACTGGCTTCTAACGGACCGACGGCCTTGAGCCCGGTCCAGCCGGTTCCTTCTGCGGAAGCATACGGGCTTCGGACGGCGGGGCCCGACGTTGCCGGGCCTCAGCGGTCCGGAGTACGGCTGAAATGCCTGGGCGGCTTTGCCCTCGGCATAAATGGGCATCCTGTGGACGACTCCTCGGCCAAACCCATGGAGCGGTCCTTGCTGCACCTGCTGGCCATGAAGGCTGGCGAGCCGGTACACCGGGAGGCGCTCATCGATGCTTTATGGCCCGACGCCGAACCCGACGCCGGGCTGCACCGCCTCCAGGTCGCGGTGTCGTCGCTCCGCCGGCTTCTAGGCGGGGTCGACGCCGACGGGGCCGGGCTTCTGACCAGGGACGGGGATTCGTATCGCCTGGCCCTACCCGAAGGTTCTGCCGTCGACGTCCTGGAGGTCGAGAGGGCAGTGCAGGCCGCGACCCGCGCCCGGGCAACCGGTGACGGTGCGGCCGAAGCGGAGTCCTTGGCCGCCGCGCTCGCGGCCTACGGTGGTTCTCTGCTTCCGGGCGACGGCCCAGCCAACTGGGTCGTGAACCGGCGAGGCGGCCTCAGCAGCCTGGCGACCGACGCCGCCGCCCGACTGGCCACTCTTCACCTCCAAAGCGACCACCCGCAGGCCGCCGCCGAAACGGCCCGGGCCGGGCTGGCGGTGGACCGGTATCGCGACGAGCTGTGGAAGCTGCTCATCGACGCCGCGGACCGGGCCGGCAACCACGCGGAAGCCGAGCGGGCCAGACGGGGCTACGAGGCGGTGCTGGACGAGCTCGGGGTCTGACTTGGTCGATCCGGGGCGACCACGGACAGCCGAGACGGAACTCTGCCTCGTCGGGTAGGGCTGGACCCCGCCCATCGGGCACGGCAAATGCCTGAAAGTTCAAATTCCGGTGCCCGTTGAGCGCCCGTTGAATGCCTGTTGAGCCGTACGCGGAAAAATGACAGGGCGCCGGTTCACCGCCCCCGAGGAGACCCATGAGCATCGATGGCAGAGTGAAAGTCTGTGTCTACGCGTCTGACCCGGTCTCCGCGGCGGGCGTGGCGGGAGAGCTCCGCATGCGACCCGACGTGCTGGTTGTAGAAGAACCTGACGCCGGCGAGGCGGACGTCGCGGTCATCGTGGCCGACGAGGTTGACAGCGTGGCGGTCCGGACCATCCGGGCCGTGCAGCGGGACGGGCGCAGGCGGGTGGTCATGGTCGTCACCCGGTTGGATGACGCCGGCCTTCTGGCCGCCGTCGAGGCCGGGGCGTGCGGCATCCTGCGCAGATCGGAGGCAGCCGCCGACCGGGTGGCCGAGGCGGTCATCACCGCCGCCAACGGCGACGGCTCGGTGCCCCCGGATCTACTGGGCCGGCTGCTCAACCAGATGAGCCGGCTGCAGAGGCAGGTGCTGGCACCGAGAGGCTTGTCGCTGACGGGCTTTACCGAGCGCGAGGTCGACGTGCTCCGGCTGCTCTCCGAGGGGTGGGATACCGCCGAGATCGCGGGGAAGCTCTCTTACAGCGAACGCACCGTCAAGAACGTCATCCACGACATAACGGCCCGGTTGCAGCTGCGCAACCGGTCCCACGCCGTGGCCTACGCGGTGCGGTCAGGTGTGATCTAAGACGTCCCTTGCCCGATTGGGCGACTGCGCTTGCCCCGATGACTGTCCTCGGCCACCGGGTTCACCGGTCGCCGTGACACAAGGATCGGAATCGATGATCAACGAGGTAGACGAAGCGGTACGTTCCTTGGTCAAGTCCGAGGTGGTCAACGGAGCGGACGTCGAGGTCGTGTTCGACGCGCCCACCAGGGATTGGGCATCGCGGCGCAACAAGCCGACGATCGACATGTACCTGTACGACATCCGCGAGGACACCAGACGGCGTTCGGCGGGCATGATCGAGCGGAGAAACGAGCGGGGTATAGTCGAGGAACGCCAGGGCCTGCCCCGATTTTTCAAGCTGGCCTACCTGATAACGGCCTGGACTCAGCGGGCGGAGGACGAGCACCGCCTCCTGTCAGCCGTGCTGGCGTGTTTCTTGCAGTACGACGTCATGCCGACATCCATGCTCCCACCCCTCCTCGTCGACGTGGGCTATCCGCTCGGTATCCAGATCGCCTACCCGCCCTCCGAGGACCGGCAGGTGTCCGACGTATGGTCATCGCTCGGGGGGGACCTCAAGCCCTCGGTCGATCTGGTGATCACCCTCGCCATCCAGCCCAAGCGGTTGTACGAAATCGCTCAGGCGGTCATGGCACCGATGCGACTGCGAGCCGTCGGGCAGGTCACTTACGAGGCCGACGACGGGGTCCGGCACCTTCGAGATCCGGAGCCCGTGGCGGATCAGCCGGCCCCCCGCCCTACGAAATCCGTCGTCGGCAGCAAGCCGCGCAAGTCGGCCCGTGGCCCGGATTCGTGAACGACCGGACGGACGCCGACTAGATGACCGCCGGTCCGGCGACCCCGACTGGTGCCAGCGCCGCATCAGCCAGGTCGGTGAAGCCGTCGGCGGCCTACCTGCTGGCTCGGGTCGGCATCGTCGAGTCGCGGGTCAGGGCGCTGATCGCCCACCGGCGGCGGGACGATCCGTCCCCGGAGGATCCCTTCCGCGGCCTGTACGTCTCTGACGAGCACGTCGAACAGTTGCTCGCCGGCGGGCCGGCGTCGCGTTTGATCGAGTGGGACGACGGAACCGCCCTCCAGTCGATCGAGGATGAAGCTGACGAGGCAGAGGATGGCGGGACCGAGCTGCGGTTGCGGGCTCTGGCCCGGGCCGGGGGCCTCGACGCCCTCGACCTGGACCTCCTGCTCATCGCCCTGGCTCCCGACCTCGACGTACGCTTCGAACGCCTCTACGGCTACTTGAACGATGACGTGACCCGCCGACGGGCCACCATCGGCCTCGGGCTCGAGCTGGCGGGCACTTCGCCGTGGTCGGCCGGAGCCCGGGCCAGGCTGGTGGCCGACGCTCCTCTCGTGGTCGCCGACCTGGTGCTGGTTGAGGAACCGGAACGTCCTTTCCTGTCCCGCTCGCTTCGAGTGCCTGACCGGGTGGCGGCCCATCTGCTCGGCGACGACCGGGCCGACCCGGCGATAGCTGACTTGTTACGGGCGGCGCGCCCGGCGCCCGCCGGTCCGCTGGCAGCCGCGCTGGCTGCCCTGCTGCGCAGTGGTCTCGGGCTGGCGTACCTGCGCGAGCGCGTCGGGTCGTCCGGTCGGGCCCTGGCCGTCGCCGCTCTGGCGGAGGCCGGGCGGCCGCCCGTGGTCGTCGACCTCGAGCACCTCGGACCGTCCGAAGACATAACCTCGATGGCCCGGCTGCTGCGACGGGAGGCCCTGCTCACCGGGGCGGGCGTGGTGGTGGGGCCCATCGAGGCGATCTTGGACCGGGGAGCGGCGGCGGTGCGGGCCCTCGTCAGCACGACGGGAGCATCAGGCCCGGTGGTTCCCATCCTCCTGCACGGACGAACCGGATGGGAGCCTTCGTGGAGCCGGCTGGTGCCGTTGGTCACCGACGCTGACGTCAGCACGGCGGCCGAGCGGGTCGGGAACTGGCAGTCCAGCCTAGGTGAGGACGCCCCGTCGCGCCTCGGCGATTCCGACGTGACCACCAGTTTCCTTCTCTCACCCGATCAGGTCGAACGAGCGGTAGATGCGGCTCGGCTCGAGGCTCGGCTCTCGGGAACCTCCGTGAGCGTTGACCATCTGCGCACCGGAGCCCGGGCCCAGAACGGGGCCGGGCTGGAGCGCTTGGCCCGCCGGATCCACCCGGGGGTGGGCTGGGACGACCTGGTGCTCTCGAAGGCAACGGCCGAGCCGCTTCGCGAGCTCGCCGCCCGGGCCCGGAGGCGGGACCGGGTTTTCGACGAATGGGGGATGCGTCCGGGGGGAGGCCGGGGCCGTGGCATCGCCGTCCTGTTCGCCGGGGACTCGGGGACGGGCAAGACCATGTCGGCCGAGGTGGTCGCCGGCGACCTCGGCCTGGATCTATATGCCGTCAACCTGGCGACGGTCGTCGACAAGTACGTCGGCGAAACCGAAAAGAACCTCGAGCGGATCTTCGGGGAGGCCGACGGGGTCAATGCCGTGCTCCTTTTCGACGAGGCCGACGCTCTGTTCGGTAAGCGCTCCGAGGTGCGCGACGCCAACGACCGATACGCCAACATAGAAGTCGCCTACCTGTTGCAACGCATGGAGACCTTCGACGGCATCGCCATCCTCGCCACCAACCTGCGGGCCAATGTCGACGAGGCTTTCGCCCGCCGGCTGGATATGATCGTCGATTTTCCCGCCCCCGACGTCGAGCTGCGCCGGGCTCTGTGGGACAGGTGCCTGGCGGCCGGCGTGCCTAGGGGGAGTGACCTGGATCTCGACTTCTGCGCCCGATCGTTCGAGCTGTCAGGTGGGAACATCCGCAGCGTGGCCATAACCGCGGCGTACCTGGCCGCCGACAGCGGCCGCCCGGTGGAGATGCTCGATCTGGTCAAGGCGGTCCATCAGGAATACCGCAAGCTGGGCCGCCTGATCGTCCCGGGCGAGTTCGGTCCGTTCTATTCGCTCGTCGGGGCGTGACACCCGACTGTTGCCCGAAAGCGCAAATTCCCTTTCCCTGAGACCCGCCCTCGCGCCCCTTTCGTACCCGTCTGAGCCGCGACATCCTGCATCCGGTCCGTCCCGAGGAGGATGCTCATGCCGACCTACCTGTCACCAGGTGTCTACGTCGAAGAGGTAGAAGCCAGCTCCCGACCCATCGAAGGTGTCGGCACGGCCGTGGCCGCCTTCGTCGGCTTGGCTACTGCCGGCCCGTTCAACCAGGCGACGCTGGTCACCAACTGGAGCCAGTTCACCCAGACTTTCGGCGAGTTCGCCGAGGGCTCCTATCTCGCCCACTCGGTGTACGGGTATTTCCTAAACGGAGGTGGGGCGTGCTACGTCGTCCGCATTGGCGGCAACGGGGCAGCGACGCCGGCCGCCCGAGGTGAGCTCACTGCGTCAAGCGGGTCGCCGGCCCCGGGGCCTGGCGCCTTCAAGGTGGAGGCCCTGGCCGAGGGCGCGGACGGCAACGACATCTCGGTCGAGGTTGCCGACAGCGGAGCCGAAGGAGCAGCCGAGGACGCGTTCAAGGTGGTCGTCAAGAAGGGCGGCCAGGTCGCCGAGACGTTTGACAACCTGACCACCAAGAAGGGCCGGCAGAACGTGGTCACAGTGGTCAACCAGCAGTCCAAGCTGGTTCGCCTGGAGGAGCTCGGGGTGGCCCCCGACAAGGTCACACGAGGCACCGTGGCTCTCGCTGGCGGCGGGGCTCCCGCCCCGACCCACCTGGCGCCAGACGACTATGTGGGCGATCCCGCGGACCGCACCGGGTTCGGTGGCCTCGAAGCGGTCGACGAGATCACTATGGTCTGCGTCCCCGATCTCATGTCGGCCTACCAGCAGCGCATGATCGATCTCGAAGGGGTTCAGGCCGTGCAGC
The DNA here is from genome assembly GCA_963783945.1 of uncultured Actinomycetota bacterium. Taxonomy (GTDB): domain Bacteria; phylum Actinomycetota; class Acidimicrobiia; order Acidimicrobiales; family Palsa-688; genus CAWAPS01. The sequence goes on along the minus strand of CAWAPS010000025.1, from coordinate 157,208 downwards.
TGGCGATGATCGCCCACTGCGAGCTGATGGGCGACCGGATTGCCATCCTCGATCCTCCCCCCGGGCTCAACGCCCAGCAGATCAAGGAGTGGCGGGTGGACAAGGCCGGGTACGACTCCAAGTACGCCTGCCTGTACTGGCCGTGGGTAAAGGTATTCGACCCGGGGACGGGCACCAACTCCTTCGTGCCCCCGAGCGGGCACATGGCCGGCATCTGGGGCCGCAACGACGACAACCGGGGGGTTCACAAGGCCCCCGCCAACGAAGTCGTGCGGGGTGCCATCACCCTCGAGGTGAACATCACCAAAAATGAGCACGATCTGCTCAACCCGGTCGGCATCAACTGCATCCGGGCGTTCCCTGGCCGGGGGATCAGGGTCTGGGGTGCCCGGACTCTCTCGTCCGACTCGGCCTGGCGCTACCTGAACGTCCGCCGGCTGTTCAACTACCTCGAGGAGTCAATCCTCAACGGGACGGACTGGGTGGTTTTCGAGCCAAACGACTACGCCCTGTGGTCCAAGATCCGCCGGACCATATCGGCGTTCCTCGTCAACGAATGGCGTAAGGGGGCTCTGTTCGGCTTGACGCCGCAAGAAGCCTTCTATGTCAAGTGCGACGACGAGACCAACCCGTCGGAGGGAATCGATGCCGGCCAGGTCATCTGTGAGATCGGCGTCGCCCCGGTCAAACCAGCCGAGTTCGTCATCTTCCGCCTGGCGCAGTTCTCGGGCGGCACCAGCCTGGTCAACGAGTAGACCCTTCACCACCGCACGGAGGTAGCAACGCATGTCTTTCTTCTCTGGAGAGCTCTACGACACCGGCGTCGGCTGGTCCTTTGGTCTGGAGGTGGATGGGGTCGAGATCAAAGAGATCCAGGAGGTCGACGGGCTGAAGCTCGAGGCCGACGAGATCGAGCTCAAGCACAACACGATCGACGGCAAATACATCAACAAACGGCTCCCGGGCCGGAAGAAGGCCGGCGAGATCACTCTCACCCGGGGCATCACCGGCAGCAAGAGCTGGGTGGACTGGATCGACAATGTCTTCAAGGGCGACATGAAAAGCGCCCGCAAGAACGGGGTCATCAAGCTTTACAACTACATGGGCGACCAGACCATGGAGTTCAAGTTCACGAACGGCTGGCCGAAATCGCTCGAGATATCCGCCCTCAAGGCGGGCGATACCAGCGTCGTAACGGAGAAGCTGACCATCGTTCATGAAGGCCTCGAGAAAGGCTCCTGATGCGTAGGGTCGTCCAGACCCTGCCGACGGGCGAAGGGGAAACGAGCGAAGGCGAAGAAGAGGGGGGCGGTCCGGCGTTGGACCGCCCCGTTCCAGTTCCGCCGCCGCCTCGGCCAGAGCCGTTGCGTACGGAGTTCGACTTCGAGTTGCCCCGGGGCTACATCGACCCGAGCGGGGTGCTCTACAAGAGCGGAACCATGCGTCTCGCGACTGCGAGAGACGAGTTGATGCCGCTTCACGACGACCGGGTACGCGAGAACCCGGCCTACCTGACCGTGGTGCTCCTGGCCCGGGTGATCACCCGCCTCGGTTCACTGGAAGGAGACGACGTCCGGGCCAACGTCATCGAGAACCTCTTCGCATCCGATCTGGCGTTTCTCCAGGATCTCTACCGGCGGATCAACACCGAAGGTCATAGCAAGGCGGCCGTGACCTGCCCGGCCTGCCACGAGCGATTCACGGTCGATCTGGCCGGTGGTCGCCCGGGGGAAGCATGACGTACGCGACCGACCGTCTGTACGAGGAGGTGGCGTACGTCGCCTATCACTTCCACTGGTCTTTCGACGAGATCCTCGACCTGGAACACCCCACCCGCCTCCGCTTCGTCGAGGAGATCGCCAAGATCAACCGTCGCATTTCTCGCGGGGAGTGACCGGAGGTGGGACTGTTGAGCCGCCGCCTCCGCACCCGGGCGACCGATCGGGCCGACCCACTTTCGGGGCCGGGCGGGTCAGGCTCCGACCAGCCAGCTGCCCCGGCCTCGACCGGCCGACCGACCGTCACCGCGTCCGGCGGTGATCGGTCACAGTCGGGGGGCCCGGTCATTCGGGCCGAGGACCTGGCGCAGCCGGCCTGGACCGAGTTGGCGCCTACCCCGACGCTATTGCCTCCGATGCCGTTCGTGGTGGCGAGGAACTTCGAGCGAGACCTGGTCTCCTGGCGGGCTCCGGAGCTATCCCTCGCGCCCTTAGCCCACGCCGTGTCCGACGCCGGCCCGTCGGGCGTGGTCGAAGCCATGGTGGTTGCCCCGGCCGCCGACGCCCGGGGTATCGCAGCGGGCGAGCCGCCCCGAGCCCCCCGGCCGTCGACCGACGCCGGGCGGGGCGCAGGCCGTTCTGGCCAGGCGGATTCGCGTGCGTTCGATCCCGCCGGACCGATCCCCCCCGCCCCCGGAGGGCCCGCCGTGACTTCGGCGCCCCGACCTGAGGGCAGCCTGCCTGACCTGACCCTGATCGGGGGCCCCGGCGAGCGTGGCTCGACCGGTGATCCGACCGGAGGATCAACCTGGTTTCACTCAACCCAGTCCGCCGATCCGTCAACAGAGGTCGCGGCCTATCGCGCGGCTGAGCCGGGCGGCGGAGATACAACCCGACCCGTGTCCTCCCCCCGAACTGACGGCGGGACCGCCCTCGTACGGGCCCCGACGCCACCGGGTATGCCGATCGTCCAGCTGCCTGTCGCGCCCGTGCGGCCGGGGAGAGGGGCGACCTCGTCAGTGGAGCCGGCTCCGGGCTCGCCGGGCGCCGGCTCGACTCTTTCGGCTTCACCGCCGGGGCTTGCACCCATCGATGCGGACGCGCCGAGCCGGAGGGTGGATCCGTCCGAGTCAGGGCTTTCGGAACGGCCGTCGGGCCCGCCGCCGTCTGCTCCGACGGCGGTCAGACCTGACGGGGAGGATGCAGCGTCACCGGGCCGGGCCCAGCCGCCCCTTCCTCTGGCGTCGCCCGGGCGGCCGAACGAGTCCTCGGAGGAGGGGTCGCGCAAAGCCGGTCTGGGCGCTCCTATAGCCGGGCTGCCGCCGACCGCGGCCTCTTTCGATGTGAGCACCCTGGTCACGACGGCCAAGGGCCGGGCTCGGATCGCCTCCCTGGCGCAGCCGGCGCGCCCCCGCCCCGTCTCCCCTTCCGAACCAGGCGGGTCCGGTATTCACCCCCCCTCCCCCCCCGGTGCCACTGGGCGGGCGGGGCAGAGCGCCCTTGGCCCAGCTGCGGTTCTAGGCGGTCCGGGCTCCTACGCCGGACCCTCGTGGTCGGCCCTGCCGCTGGTGCCGGTCGGTTCGGTAGCGGACCTGGGGACGGCTGTACCGCTCGAACGGCTCCCATCAGCATGGCCCCAGGCCGATGGGCGCGACCTGCCGGACTATGCCCGGCCGGCACCCCGGGACGCGGACAGCGGGCTCGCCCCTGAGCGGTTGAGCCACCTGGTCACGGCCGGCCGCGATCCGGCGGAGTCGCCGTCGCCTTCCCTGTCGTTGCCGTCTGGTCCGGAGCCACGGCTTGCCCCCGCCCGGTCGCCGGTTGGTCGGGACCGCCCGGGGTTCACCGGGTCGGAAAATCGGCCGGGTCGTCCCGCGGGGGATGCCACCGGCGCGTCCACGGAGAGTCCTCCGGTGGCCGCCCCGCCGGCCCGGCCGCAGCCGGAGGGCGATGCCCCGATGACGGTCGTCGACCGCCCGACGACGGTCGACCGCCCGGTGACTGTGGTCCCCCCCACCGACGCCCACCGGGTCTCCAGCCGGACCATCTTCCCGGAGCGACCGCCGGGCGAACCGGTCGGACTGCCTCCGGCCGCCCTTCCCGACCCGACCGCAGGCAGCCGCGGCCACGGTCTTGACCCGTCGACCACGCCGGCTCTGCCCGTCCCGATGAGCGGGGCGCCGGCGCCGGAGCGACCGCGCTCGCCGGCACCGACTGCTCGACCATCAATCCCGGCGTCGGCTCCGTTGGCGTTCACCTTTCCGCTGACGCCATCGTTGGCTCAGGCTGCGGAGACGGGGACCACTCTCGCTGCGGTAGCGGAAGACCGATCGCCGTTGAGCGATGGGGCCGTCGTACGCACGGTGATCGGCCAGCGCCACGGCATCGACCTCTCGGCCGTGCCGGTCGACCGCGGCCCCGAGGCGGCGGCGCAGGCCCAGCGGCTGTCGGCCCGGGCGTTCACGTCGCAGTCCGGGGTGGTGATACCGGCGGGTGCCGGCCATCTCGACGCGGGGCCAGGGGCCGCCCTCCTCGCCCATGAGCTCACCCACGTGGCCCAGCGGGCCCGGTTGGGGTCGGCCCTGCCGTCCGAGCAGAGCCCAGCCGGGCGGGACCTCGAAGCCGAGGCCCGGACCGCCGAGCTGTCGTTTGCTTCGGTGCCGGCCGCCCGGGTCGTGACGCCCGGCGCGGCTGACCGCCATTACCCGGGGCCGCCCCCGGGGTACGGGGAGGCTTCGCCCGCCCCAGGGACCGGCGCTCCGAGCGCGACCCCATCTGTCGGTCGGCCCGAGGTGCCGGCCCGGCACAGAGGCGGGGTGGCCTCTTCCACGGTTGCGGGCGCCTTGCCGGTCGCCCTCAGCCCGCAGAACCGGGGTCTGGACCGGGCCGACATCGAGGCCATGGTCCAGCAGATGACCGGGAGGCCGGTCTCGGCGCCCGGGTCGTCGGCCGCCGGTCCGGGGCCGGCGGGGGTTTCCCCTGGTTTCGCCGCCGCTCCCGTTCTGCCGGCCGCGCCGGCGGCCGCGGTTCAGCGGGCGGTCCAGATACCCGAGATGAACGTCGACTCGACGGCTCCGGCGGCCCCACCGCTGCCCCCTGCCGCGGCGGCGTGTGCGCGGGACCACGGCAGCCTGTGGGCGAGCCGTCCGAGCGACACCGACCTGGCCCGCATGGCCAGGTGGCTGTATCCGTTCATCACCTTTCGCTTGCGGGGCGAGCTTCGAGAAGGCCGAGAAAGGTCGGGGATGGTGACCGACACCTACGGGAGGTGGTGATATGAGCGAGCCCACCGACGATCCTGCCATCAGTGTTTTCTTCTCGATCGAGATCGATACGGTGGAACTCGGGTCTTGGACGACGTGCTCCGGCCTCGGGATCCAGATCGAATCCACGGCCCGAGGCAACTCGGCGATGTCGTTCTGGATGAACCACATCCCCGGCCACGTGACTTATACGAACGTGACGTTAGGCCGTCCAGTGAGCCCTGACACCGGCCGGATAATCGCCTGGATGAACTCATTTTCCATGATGCCCATTCCCACTGCGGCCTCGATCACGGCCCTCGACCCGGGGGGCGGCACGGTCTACACGTGGTCTCTGTGGGGCGTCATACCGGTCCGATGGACCGGGCCGTCGTTCGACGCGGCCAGCCCCTCGATCGCCACGGAACAGCTCGAGATCGCCTACCAGGGCTTCCTGTAAAACCTGAGGAGCAATACAAGTGTCCATGTCATCGACCTCGGCGTTGTTGAGTCAGATCACCGCCTACATCACGATTCTCCCGCCCGGTGTGGGCATGGTTGAGTTCCCCTACAACCCGGAGCAGCTCACGATAACGAAGCACGCCGAGTGGCATCACACGCCGCAGGCGGCTCAGCAGAGCGGCACCCCGCAATATCAGGGATCCCAGCCGCAGCAGCTGAACCTCAACATCCTGCTCGACACCTTCTCGGTGCCGCCGAACCCGCCCGACGTCGCCATCGACATTCTCCAGCAGGCATTGGTGTCCAGCCCGGTCAACACCGCCATGGGCGACGCCAAGCCGCCGACGGTGACGTTCGGATGGGGCACCAACATCGTGATGGAGGAGGCGTACATCACCTCGCTGTCCGTGACTTACACCCGCTTTCTCCTCGGGAACCCGGTGCGGGCGGACGTCCAGGTGTCACTCGAGGAAGTGCCCCTGCAGCTTCCTGCTACCAACCCGACGTCCGGCGGCTTGGCCAGCCGGCGCACCCACACTGTCGTCGAGGGCGACACTCTGGCGTCTATCTCCTATCGGGAGTACGGCGCCGCCACCAAGTGGCGGGCCTTGGCCGTTGCCAACGGGCTCGACGATCCCATGCGGCTGCGCCCAGGCACCGAACTACTGGTACCCGACCCCCGTGAGGCGGAGTCCCTGGCATGAGGATTTTGGGGTCATGAGCATCAGCGGTACCGAGAGCGCCCAGGTTCTGGTGGAGGTCATGGAGGCTCCGCTGGATCCGATCGTCAGCGGCATGCTCATATCGGCCGAGGTCGATCTCAGCCTTTACGTGCCCTCCCAGTTCCGCCTGGTTTTCCGCGGCCCGCGTATGACAGTCCTGGAGCTCGGCGGCTTCCAGCTAGGAGCCCTGGTCAACATCCAGGTGACTACCGGCACCGTTCCCGTGCCGCTGATGACCAGTGGTGAGGTCACGGCAGTTGACGTCGAGTACGGCCCGGACGGGAACTTGACCGTGGTCAGGGGCCTCGACGCATCGCATCGGCTTATGCGGGGGACCAACACGATGGCCTACCCGGAGATGATGGCGTCCGACGTGGTCGAGATACTGACGAGCACAGCCGTCATTCCTCCGGGCGAGATCATCCCCACAGACACGCTCTACGAGTGGCTCACTCAGGCCAACGTCAGCGACTGGGTCTTCATCCAGCAGCTCGCGGCGCTGGAAAACCGGGTCGCCTACGTCGACGCGGAGGGGTTGTTCAACTTCTGCCCTCCCCCCCTTCCAGAGGAGGGCGTACCGCCGGCGGTCAGCCTGGAGGAGCCTCCCATCGGCACCCAGCTCGTGATGGGGCAGAACCTCATTCGTCTCCGCGGCACGGTCAGCGCGGCCGAGCAGGTGCCAGAGGTGAACGTGCTGGGTTACGACCCTCTGCTGGCCGCCCCTGTCGTCGGGATGACGCCGGCTATCCCCGCGGCGTCGATGAGCCTCGACCCTGCGACCCTACCCATCGTGGTGGCGGGTGAGTTCGAAGCATGGCCGTTCACCGATTCGAGCCGGCCCTTCGACAATGAAGCTGCGGCCATGAACCGGGCCTTAGCTATCGCCTCCGATATCTCCGGCGCGCTGGCCGAGATAGAGGGAGAGTGCATCGGAGATCCTACGATCGCGCCTGGAGGGACGGTAAGCCTCGGCATGGTCGGGCCGCCGTTCGACGGCTACTACGTGGTGACCTCGGCCCGTCACGTGTTCGAGCCCAACCTGAGCGGCTACAGCACCTGGTTCACGGTTGGTGGCCGGCGGGATCGGTCCTTGTACGCCCTGACATCAGGAGCGTCAGGGGTGGCCGACGCCAACCGGCCGAGCGTCCCGGGAGTCGTGATCGGAACGGTCGTGGACAACATGGATCCCGAGGAGATGTGCCGGGTGAAAGTCATGTTCCCGTGGCTGGCCGAGACGTATGTGAGTGCCTGGGCGCGGACGGTACAGATCGGGGCGGGCGCCGTCGGCGGCTTCGTCTGGATGCCCGAGATCGGCAACGAGGTGCTGGTCGCCTTCGACCGTGGCGACATGAACTTCCCGTATGTGATCGGCAACCTCTACAACGGCGTGCAACGGCCCGTCCCCCCTCCGCAGATCGACGGGGTGGTCGCCGCCAGATGGATGACGTCTCGGGCGGAACACATGATCCGGTTCGACGACGGACCAGACACCCTTGCCATCACCATCGCGACGGGCGGCAACTCGTGCATGATCATGCTCAACGACGAGGAGCAGGTCATTTCCGTCACGTGTGCGGGCGAAGTGACCATAAATGCGGCTGAGGGGATCACCATGGAGGCAGGAGGCGACATCGCGCTCACTGCGGGCGGTGAGTTCACGCTGCAAGCGGGAGGGGGCGTCAGCTTCGATGCGGGCGGCGAAACAGGTATAACCTCCGGCGCCGGTGTGAACATCACCGGCACCGAAGTCGCAGTAACGGCAGCCGAGATCAGCCTCGGCCCCTAGGGGAGGAATCGATGTCGGAGAAGTTTGTAGGCCGGGGCTGGAACTACCCGATGGGCACCGATGCGACCGGTAGCATCGCTCTCGCGGGAGAGGACCGCAACCTGCAGCAGGCCATCCGCCTGATCCTCGGAACGGCGCCCGGCGAGCGGCCGATGCGGCCCGAGTTCGGGTGCGGTATTCACAACTATGTGTTCGCGTCCGCTGATGCCACGACCGCCGGGAGGCTGGCCGCCGAGGTCAAGCGCTCTTTAGCTCGGTGGGAGCCCCGCATCGACGTGGAGCGGGTCGAAGTGAGCGTCGACGATGTCGATCGCAACGCCATGTACATAGATATCCATTACACGAGAAGGGGATCGTACGACCCCCGAAATCTCGTCTTTCCCTTCTACGTAATTCCTGAGGAGGAGTAAGCGAGATGTCCCTGCCCGCGCCCAACCTCGATGATCGTCGGTTCCAGAGTCTGGTGGACGACGCCAAGCGATTGGTTCAGCAGCGCTGCCCCGACTGGACCGATCACAACGTGTCGGATCCTGGCGTGACGCTCATAGAGACGTTCGCCTACATGACCGATCAGCTCATTTACCGGCTCAACCGGGTACCTGATCGCAACTACATCAAGTTCCTGGAACTGATCGGCGTGCGGCTTTTTCCTCCGACGGCGGCGACCACCGGGACCACATTCTGGCTTTCAGCTCCTCAGGCAAACCCGATAGTCGTGCCCCGCGGGGTCGAGGTAGTCACCGCCCGGGGCGACAGGGACTCGCCGGCGGTGGCATTCACGACGGCCAACAAGCTCGACATCGTCCCCTGCTCGGTCGAGTACATCTGCTCGATACCGACGGGCGGTACCTGGCGCAATCACACCGACAGCATCAACCTGGCTCCGTTTTCGGCGTTCTCCCCCCAGCCTGTGCCCGACGAGGTGCTGCTTATCGGCCTGACCGCGGCGGTCCCCCGTTGCGCCGTCAACGTGCGGCTCGACTGCGAGATCGAAGGAGTCGGCGTCGACCCCACCAACCCTCCCCTGGCCTGGGAGGCGTTCGATGGCGAGAACTGGATCGAGTGCGAGGTGGACAAGGACACCACCGGCGGCATGAACCGTCAAGGTGACGTCGTCATCCACGTTCCGCCGTCTCACACCATGGCCCTGGTGCAGAAGCTGCGGGCCGGATGGATCAGGGCCCGCACCACGGCGCCGGAGGAGGACCAGCCGTTCTACTCGAACTCACCTCTCATAAAAAAGATAGACGCGTTCACGATCGGCGGGACCATCGAAGTCATCCAGGCCGAGACGATCGAGGAGGAAGTCCTCGGGTTGGCCGAAGGCATAGCCGGTCAGCGCTACCAGCTGGCCCGCTACCCCGTCGTCCCGTCTGATGAACCCGTGGTGATCGAGGTCTCGACTGAGGAGGACGGCTGGCAGGACTGGACTGAGGTCTCGGATTTCGCCCAGAGCCTGCCGTCCGATCGCCACTTCAGCCTCGATTACACGACGGGCGAAATCGCGTTCGGTCCCGTGGTGCGCAACGCCGATGGGACCCTCAGCTTCTTCGGGGCGGTGCCGGACAAGGGAGCAGTCGTGCGGGTGCGGCGCTACCGCACCGGCGGGGGCCGCCAGGGCAACGTGGCCAAGAGCGCCATCCGGGTGAGCCGAACGACCATCCCCTTCGTGACTCGAGTCGAGAACCGCCGGCCGGCCTCCGGTGGGGTCGACGGCGAGAGCGTCGAGGAAGCCAAGATCAGGGGTCCCATCGTTCTGCGCACCCTCAATCGGGCCGTCACCGCTGAGGACTACGAGCAGCTGGCTCACGAAGCCGCGCCTGAGGCGGCACGCGTCCGCGCCGTGCCGGCGACCACCCCGGAGGAAGCCGGAGGAGTCAGGGTGCTACTGGTCCCGGCGATCGCCGATGACGAGGACGGCCGCCTGAGCTTCGAGCAACTCGTCCCGGCGCCGGAGATGCTCAGCGCGGTAGCGACCGCGCTCGATCGCAAACGGACCATCGGCGCCCGGGTGATGGTAGAGCCGCCGGCGTACCAGGGGGTGACGGTTGTGGCCATGATGCGGGCCAGACCCTGGGCGGACCCGCTGAGGTTGCAGGCCAACGCCACCCAGGCTCTATACGACTACCTGCACCCGATCCGGGGCGGGATGGATGGGACGGGCTGGCCGTTCGGCCGCCCGGTCCTCATCGGCGAGATCTACGCCGTGCTCCAGAACCTGTCCGGCACCGAGCTGGTGGAAAACGTTCGGCTGTTCGCCGCTAACCCGCTCACCGGCGAGAGGGGACAAGCGGCCCAGCGAGTCGAGGTGGCACCGAACGCGCTCGTGTTCTCTTACGAGCACCAGGTCCGGGCGGAAGGACCGCTGTAGAGATGGCGATCGTCGAGGTCCAGCCATCCCGAGGCCCCGAACCGGCTCGGGCGGCCAACGGCGAGGGGGACGCGGCGTTGTCGACGGGCTGCTCAATCCCCGGCCGTTCATCCGCGAGTTGCCCTCGCTGCTGCAGGAAGACCCGTTCTGCGACAGGCTGACCCGTGGGTTCGACAGCGTCGTCGCCCCCATCTACTCGGCCCTCGACTGCTGGGACAGCTACCTCGATGCCGACCTCGCACCCGACGACTTCATCGACTGGCTGGCCAGCTGGGTCGGGGTCGAGATCGACGAGCACTGGCCACTGGAGAGGCGGCGCAGGCTCATCAAGGAGATCGTGGTGCTGTACCGGATCCGCGGCACGTCGGCCGGGCTGGCATCACACGTGAACCTGTATGCCGGGGTCACCCCGGAAATCCTCGAAAACGGCGGCTGCCTCTGGTCTCAGGAGGCGAACACCCCCCTGCCCGGGTCGGCGGATGCCCACCTCACCGTCCGGCTCCGGGTTCCGGATCCTGACGCGATCAACCGGGCGACTATCGAGCGCATCGTGGCGGCGTCACGCCCGGCCCACCTGGCTGTCAGTGTCGAGGTCCTGACCGAGACGGGCAGGGTCATCGCCTCCGAAGAGCACGAAGGACACGAGGAGGCGGCGGCCGGGGACGCCCGGCTCTCCGGAGACGGGCAACCTCCTGACGGGCATCCGTCTGCGCACGCACCCGGCGCGGTAGATCTGCCAGGATCCGAGCACATTGACCTGGCTCCGCCGGGGCCAGGGGTACAAGATGGTGAGCAGGGCCCGGAGACCCAGCCTCCGGCCGGTCAGGAGCCTCAGGAGTGATCGTCTGCACCCGCTGCGGGTTCGAGAACGAGGACACCGACACGTTCTGCGGCTCGTGCGCTGGGTTTTTGGAGTGGGAAGGGCAGAAGGTCGAGGAGGAGGAGGAGGAAGCGCCTGCCCCCGAGCCCGAATCGGAGCCTGAACCGGATCCCCAGCACCAGGGCTTCCTGGATCGGGTCAAAGAGGCGATCGGCAAGGGTGATGACCGCTCCGACCATCCGGGGGATGTAGCACCCGAAGCGGGGGAAGGGGTGGTCGCCACGACCGGCGAGCTACCGGTCACCGGGCCCGAAGCCTCGCCCGACGGGGTGCCGGCGTCGGCTCCGCCCGCCGCGGCTCCACCGGCCGCGGCCGAACCGCCGGTGCCGGCGTCGCCCCCCACCGCCGCCTCCCCAGCCGCGGCGGCCCCCACCGCCGCGGCCCTCGGCGCGGCGGCCGCCACGACCGCAGCAACGGAGGCACCCGGCCCACCCGTGGCCGGCAAGACGCCGCTGCTACGGGCCGCCCCGCCACCCCCGCCGCCAGGCGTGGCCGCCCCGCCGCCCCCGCCGCCAGGCGTGGCCGCTGCGGTCGCTTCTGGCCCGGCCGGCGCGGCCCCACCCGGGGCCCCGACGGCTGAGGCTCCGGCCCCGCCCCCGCCCCCGGCCGTCCCGGGTTCGCCGGTCCCTGCACCAGGCGCGGCCGCCACGGGCGCCGCAGCCGATGTTCCAGCGGACCCGGCCCCCGGTCCGGATGCGCCCCCCACCCCGGCCTCGGCCGGCGAGCACCACGGAGCGGCCCCGATTGTCGCGGCAGCCGCCGCCGGCGCAGCCGCGGGCGCCACCATCCCGCTGATGCGCGCCCCCGGAGCCCCGGCCCGCTCGGTACAGCCGACCCAGCCGGGACGTCCCTCGCCGGCCGTCCAGCCGGCGCAGCCCGTTCAACCGTCCCAACCCATACGGCCGGCCCCCCCGGTCCAGCCGACCAGGCCGACGCCACCTGCGGGCCAGGCTCAGCCGGTTGCCCCCGGAGCTACGTCACACACTGCGGTGATGGGCGCCGCCGGGGTGGCCGCGGCCGGTGCTGCGACCGCCGCTTCGGCCGGCCCCACCCCGGCCGCGCCGGTCGCGCCGGGACCGGCCACCGGCCCGGTAGCTCCGACCGGTGCGGTGCAGCCCGAGGCGGTCAAGCCCGGGGCGGTAAAGTCCCGCCCGGCTGCCCGAAAACCCCAAACGGCCACCCGGACCATCAATCCGGGGGACAAGGTGTGCGGCCAGTGCGGGGAGGGCAACGACCCAGCCCGCCGCTTCTGCCGGCGTTGCGGGGCCTCGCTGACCGAGGCGGCCATCTTCGCCCTTCCCTGGTACCGCCGGGCCTGGCTTCGGATAACCCGGCGCAAGCAGCACACCGCCGGCGAGCGGCCCCGACAGAGGCGCCGGGCCGTCGGCGGGGCCGGTCCGGGCTGGCTCACCAGCTGGGTGACCAGATTGATCGCTCTCGCCGCGATCGTCCTCGTCGTGCTGTTCTTCGTGGGGCCGTGGAAGCACCCGATCCGCACCCGGGTGGGCCACTGGTACCACTCCGTGGCCAACGCCATCCACCCCGCCTACCGGCCGGTCGACCTCACGTCGGCAGTGGCAACGAGCTCGGCGCCGGGCCACCCTCCGCTCAACGCCATCGACGGCTTGTCGAACACGTCCTGGCAGTCCAATCGCAAGCAGACCGACCAGGTCCTTCTCATCCACCTCCACGGGCCTATCGACGTGGACAAGGTCGGTTTCCTCATGGGCGACACCGATAGTCCCCAGTCGTACGATCAACAGCCCCGGCCGGAACAGGTGCGGATGATCTTCACCGGCAGCGCCAAGCCCTACAGCAAGACCGTCACCGCGGCCGATTCGGCTTCGTTCCAGACCTTCACCGTCAAGGCCAAGCACGCCGAGGTGCTGGCCATCTACATCCAGTCCGTGTACCCGTCCGACGGCGCCGGGAGGAACGTATCGATCACGGAGGTGGAGCTGTTCAGCCTGAAGCGGTGAAATGCCGACGCTCCGTTCGCCAGCCGCGCTAGGCCCGCGGGCCCCGCGCTTATCCGGCGGCCGGGTCGTGGGCCGGGTGGGCGGCGCGGCCATGGTGGCCAGCGCCATTGTCATACCCGGCCTGGCGCAGTTGCAGAAGAAGGGGGCGGCCAAGAACCGGCTGCCGGCCAACCGCCCGTCGCGGAGTGTGCTGGTACGCAGTCACGGAGCGGCCGATAAAGCCAAGGGGTCGGCCAAGGAGGTGAAGGCAGCGAAGGCGGCGGTCAAAGGCGGGGTGGGCTCGGAGGTGGCCAAGGCGAGGAAGCTGGCGGCGCCGGGTAAGGCCGGGGCGGGCAAGGATCTGGCCGCGGTGAAGAAATCTCTGGCCGCCCACAAGGCGGCGGGGTTGAAAGCAACGGGTCCGGCCCGCAGCGTGATGGTGCGGGACAAGGGCGTGGTTGGGGCCAAGCTAAAAGGGTCGGCCAAGGAGGTGAAGGCGGCGAAGGCGGCGGTCAAAGGCGGGGTGGGCTCGGAGGTGGCCAAGGCGAGGAAGCTGGCGGCGCCGGGTAAGGCCGGGGCGGGCAAGGATCTGGCCGCGGTGAAGAAATCTCTGGCCGCCCACAAGGCGGCGGGGTTGAAAGCAACGGGTCCGGCCCGCAGCGTGATGGTGCGGGACAAGGGCCTGGCCGGTAAGAACCTCCGCTCGGCCAAGGCCGGGCTCGGTGGCCCGCTCGGGCGCCTAAAGCAGCTAAAAAAGACGGCCGGCGCGTCGACGCCACTCAAGTCGGTTGGAAAAGCGGCCTCCGTGGCGCAGAGAGCCCAGCCCCAGGCAGGTGAGGCGGTCCGGATGGGCCGGCTCCTACGGTCAATCTAGGAGTGAACCCGATGCTCGATCACGATCAGCGCGACCAAACCGCCCCGGAGGACGTCGAGGATGTCGCCGTGTCCCTGAGCCCGACGCCAGGGGTCAGGCTCAGCTACCGCGAGGCCGTGCAGGCGCCGTGCATGTCCTGCTCCACCTCGCCGTGCTGCACCCACCTCCTGCTGCGCCGCTTCCACGTCGAGGACATCGGCGACATCGACTACCTGCTGTACCTGTCAAACTTCGATGGGATCCTGATCGCGATCGACCAGGCCGGGCTGGCCCGGGTGTACCTCTACCAGCCATGCGGGCATCTCGACGTAGCCAGTGGCCTGTGCCGGGTTCACGGGACTCCTGCTCAGCCGTCGGTCTGTGTGCATTACAACGCCCACGCCTGCCAGTACCGCTACGGGATGACTGTCGACCTCAACCCGCGCCAGCCATTGATGGACCGGGCGCGGGTGCGCTGGTACATCGAGCACGTGGTCTTCGACGACGAGCGCAAGATCGCCGAGCGCCCCGACTGGGCCGACGTGCTCGAGGCCTTTTCCTCGATGCCGCTGGAGCGGCACATGGCGCCCGACGCCGGGGCCGACCCGGTCACGGAGGAGTGGCGGGCTATCGCCCTGGGCGTCAAGCCGGATCCGGACGAGGACTACCGGGCCCTGTCGTTCGCCGACCCGGAGGTCAGAGACCCCTGCCAGGGTTGCGGTGCCTGGTGCTGCCACACGCTCATCTTCGGCCGGGAGCTGCCCGAGAACGCCAACCAGTTCGACTTCTTCCGGTACTGCCTGGGCTTCCCGAGCGTCGAGCTCGGGGTGTCCGAAGACAGCTGGGTGGTGGTGGTGCGCACTTCCTGCCGCCATCTGGAGGGGAACCGCTGCTCGGTGTACGGCAGCGAAGAACGGCCTCTGCGCTGCGGGTACTACGACGCCCTCAAATGCGTCTATCGGGACCGCTTCGGTTCACCGAGGCCCGAAGAGATGGTCAGGGTGAGCCGGGAGCACTTCTCCGTCCTTGCCACGTCGGTCGTGTTCGACGAGCAAGGCCGGGTGCGGCGGCTGCCCACCCCCGAGCTTCTGCGCCGCCGCATCGAGATGGCTATGCGCGCCCGAGCCGGGTGAGGGTGGCTGCCGGCGATGTGCTCGGGCGGGTCGGGTTACCGGCCCCCATCTCGGAGCTGGCCCGGCGTCGCTGGGACGTCATCGTCGTGGGAGGAGGTCACAACGGCCTGACCTGCGCCGCCTACCTGGCCCGCGCCGGCCGCCGGGTCCTCGTGCTAGAACGCCGGGACCACCTGGGCGGGGCGTGCACCCTGGAGGAACCTTTCCCGGAGGCGGGCTGGCGGATCAGCCCGTGCGCTTACCTGGTCGGGCTCCTGCATCCGCTAGTGGTGGAAGAGCTCGGCCTGCGCCAGCGGGGGTACCAGGTCGAAGTGGTCGACCCTCACCTGTGGTGCCCTTTTCTTGATGGATCGTCTATTGCCCTGTGGGAAGACGAAACAGCCAGCGCGGCGGCCGTGGGCCACCTCTCACCGGGCGACGTGGAGGGCTACCGCCGGTACAACGCCCTGTTCGCCCGGATCCGGCGAGCCCTGCGGGGCGGCGACCGTGACGTCTGGGTTGGGGATGCGCCGGCGCGGGCCGAGCTCGAGGACCTGCTCGGCGGGGACAGGGAAGCCATCGAGGTCGTGTTCGAGGCGTCCATCGCCGACGTGGTGGAGCGCCACGTCAAAGACGACAGGCTGCGCACCGCCCTGCACGGCCAGGGGATCATCGGCACCTACGCCGGGCCGCGAGACCGGGGCACCGCGGCCGTTCACCTGATGCATGCTTCGGGCACCCTCGAGGGCGTACCCGGAGCGTGGGGGTACGTGATGGGCGGGATGGGCCGGGTGTCGTTTCTGCTTGCGGACGCCGCCACGGACTCCGGCGCCGTCGTGGCCGCCGGCACCCCCGTGGCCCGGATCGTGCCCGGGGCGGGCGTGGTCCTCGACGGGGGGGACTTCCTCCGGGCTCCCGTGATCGTGTCCAATGCTGATCCCAAGCGCACCATCGGACTCTGCCCCGAAGGCGTCCCCTCGTCGTTCCGGGCCCGGGTGGACGGGTGGCATTGCGAGAGTCCGGTCCTGAAGATCAACTGCGGGCTCTCTCGCCTTCCGCGTTTTGCCCAGGCCGCTCCGGGTGTGGCTCCGCACCGGGCCATGGTCACGATCTCCACCGGCATAGACGACACCCAGGCCGGGTTCGAAGCGAGCAGACGGGGCGATCCGGCGCCGGCCTGGTGCGAGCTGTACTTCCACACCGCCTACGACCCTTCGGTCGCCCCGGCCGGCCGCCACGCCATGAGCTTGTTCGCCCAGTACGTGCCCTACCGGCTGTCGTCGGGGGACTGGGACGGCCGGCGGGAGGACATCGGCGATGCCGCCATCAGCGCGGTGGCCCGCTTCGCTCCGGACGTGACCGACTGCATCGTGCACCGGCAGGTGCTCGGTCCACCCGACATCGAGGCGGGCATCGGGCTCACCGGCGGGCACATCTTCCAGGGCGAGTGCCTGCCGGAGCAGATGTGGGACAGGCGGTTCTCACCCAGGACGCCGGTCTCTGGTTTGTACCTGTGCGGGGCGGCCACCCATCCGGGCGGCAGCGTCATCGGGGTCAACGGCCGCAACGCCGCCATGGCGGTGCTCAGCGCCCCGGCTTGACCGACCGCTGGCCGGCCGGGGGCGCCCCGCTCGGCGATGTCCGGTGCGCTCCACTCGGTGATGTCCCGGGGGCGCCCCGCTCGGCGCGGCGGTGCGACCCGGCAGCCGGGGCCGCGGTACAGTGGGCCATGGCGAAGGGCGCGCCGGCGACGATTGTCGCCCGGGATGGCAACTCGGTGACCGTCAGGGTCACGGGGGAGATCGACATGGCCACCACGCCGGCCCTGCGGTCCTGCCTGACGGAGTGTCTCGCTGAAGGCTTCACTCACGTGACCATGGACATGACCGAGATGGAGTTCATCGACTCCAGCGGCCTCGGGGTGCTGGTCTGGGCCCTGAAAGAGCTTCGGGCCCGGGGCGGGGAGCTCATCATCAAGAACCCGCCCTCTATTGCCAAGAAGATCCTCGGGGTCAGCGGCCTGTCACCATACCTCGAGATCGTTTCCGGCGAACCATCCCCCGCCGAAGAGAGCTGACGACACCAGAAGGCCGGGCCGGCCAGCGGGCGGCCGGACTTCCCGGGACGGGATCAGGCCTGCCAGCCATACCAGGCGGTCGGGGCCAGGACGAGCACGGCATCGACCGACCCGGGGCGGCGGTAGGCCGGGTACCGGTCGACGAGGGCGGCCATCGACGACTCGAAGCGGCCCGAACCAGGGGAGGCGAGACCAGGCGACGACCGAGCGTGAACCCGCACCCACCACAAACGCGACCAGTCCTCGTCGTAGTGCTCGACGAGCAGGACGCAGCGGGGGTCGCCCTCGAGGTTCGCCAGTCGTCCGAGTCTCCGGTGCCGCTTGGCCTTCACCGTGTCGAGGGGCACCACGAGCTGAGAATCGACGACGGCGAAGACGACCGGCACCGCGTCCACCCCTCGCTCGGCGTGGCGGGTGGCCAGAACAGCGTGGCGGGCTGCGGCCACCCGGGCCCGGCATTCGCTCTCGGTCAGGTTCATCGTCAGTGGATCGCTCACTCCTGCCGGCACGTCAATCAGCACCCGTAGTATCGCTCCGTGCGCTACACCCACCTCGGACGTTCCGGTTTGACCGTCAGCCGTCTCTGCCTCGGAACCATGAACTTCGGTCCCGAGACCAGCGAGACCGACTCGCACCGGATCATGGACTCGGCGCTGGACGCCGGCATCAACTTCTTCGACACCGCCAACGTCTACGGCTGGAGCAAGGGAGAGGGCCTTACCGAGCGCATCGTGGGCAACTGGTTCGCCCAGGGCGGAGAACGCCGCGACCGGACGGTGATCGCGACCAAGGTCTTCGGGTCCATGGGCGATTGGCCCAACCAGTCCCAGCTGTCGGCGCGCCACATCATCACCTCCTGCGAGGACTCCCTTCGCCGTCTCCGCACCGATCGCATCGACCTCCTGCAAATGCACCATGTCGATCGCCGCAGCCCCTGGGAGGAGATCTGGCAGGCGTTCGAGACCCTCGTCGGGCAAGGGAAGGTGATCTACGCGGGCTCATCCAACTTCGCCGGCTGGCACATCGCCCAGGCGCAGGAGACGGCGCGCTCCCGCCACTTCATGGGCCTGGTCAGCGAGCAGTCCCTGTACAACCTGATGGCTCGGACGGTGGAGCTGGAAGTTCTGCCTGCGGCCCGGGCCTACGGCCTCGGTGTGATCCCCTGGTCGCCGCTTGCCGGGGGCCTGCTCGGAGGCGTCTTGCGCAAGGAGCGGGGCGGCCGCAGCGCCCAGAGCGCAGCTCAGGCCAGGCTGGCCGAGCACCGCCAGGCCCTGGAGGAGTACGAGCGGATCGCTGATGAGATCGGCGAGAATCCCGCCAATGTGGGGGTGGCGTGGCTCCTGCACCAGCAAGGCGTCACGGCCCCGATAATCGGGCCGAGAACCCTGGAGCAGTTCCAGGATTCCGTACGCGCCGTCGATATCGGCCTCGACGAGGACGTCTTGTCCAGGCTCGACAAGCTGTTTCCCGGTCCCGGCGGTCCCGCCCCGGAAGCGTACGCCTGGTAGAAGCCGATACGGGCGGCGGGCGGGCGGTCCGGGACCGGGGCGTCCGGCAGGCCCGCGGCGCCCGGGGATGCCCGGGTTTGCCGGGTCGAGTCGGACCGCGGGTCGTTGTCACTCGCTGTGGAGCAGCAGGAGCGCCCGCGAATCGAGGAGAATGGTCCCGTCCGGTCCAATCTCCGGGGTCTCGTCCGGGCCGCCTGTCGTCAACACGGCCTTCCATAAGCCGCGGCGGGCCGGGATCTTGAACTCGACCGGCTCGTGGTGGGCGTTCAGCAGGAGGAGGAAACGGTCGCGACTGGTGTCTCCCTCGACGTCTGCGATCTGACGACCGTCCAGGGCCACGGCCAGGGTGCGGGCCATCGGGTTCTGCCAGTCGTCGGCCGTCATCTGCTCGCCGTCGGGCCGGTACAGGACCAGCTGGGCCGGGCCGCCCTCGGGTCCTCGGAGGTACTCGCGGGGCCTCAGAGCGGGGTGGTTGCGTCGCAGGGCCAGGGCCGTCCGGGTAAACGCCAGCATGTGGTCGTCCGCGCCGTCCCAGTCGTACCAGGACAGCTCGTTGTCCTGGCAGTAGGCATTGTTGTTGCCGTGCTGGGTACGGCCCAGCTCGTCTCCCCCGAGGATCATGGGCACCCCGGCCGACAAAAGCAGGGTGCCCAGGAGATTGCGCCGCTGCCGTTCCCTCACCTCTAACACCTCGAGGTTGTCGGTGTCACCCTCCTCGCCGCCGTTCCATGACCGGTTGTCGCTCTCGCCGTCGTTGTTGTCCTCCCCGTTCGCCTCGTTGTGCTTGTCGTCGTAGGCGGTGAGATCGGCGAGGGTGAACCCGTCGTGGGCGGTCACGAAGTTGACGCTGGCGGCTGGTGTCCGCCGGTCGGAGGAGTAGATGTCGGCGCTGCCTGTGAGTCGCAGGGCCAGGTCCCCGATCCTGCCGTCACAGCCGCGCCAGAAGTCCCGGACGTCGTCGCGGTACCGGCCGTTCCATTCCGACCAGCGGGCCGGAAATCCGCCTACCTGGTAGCCGGCCACGTCCCACGGTTCCGCGATCAACTTCACCGGGGCCAGGACAGGATCCTGGTGGACCAGAGCGAGGAACGCGCTATGGATGTCGACATCGCCGCTCTGGCGGGTGAGCGCGGTGGCCAGGTCGAAGCGGAAACCGTCCACGTGCATTTCGGTGACCCAGTAACGGAGGGAGTCGAGGATCAGGCGGAGGGCGGCGGGGTGACCGACGTTGAGGCTATTGCCCGTCCCGGTCGTGTCGAAGTAGTGCTCGGCATCCTCATCCACGAGCCGGTAGTACGCCGGGTTGTCGATGCCTTTCAGCGACAGGGTGGGCCCAAGGTGGTTGCCCTCGGCGGTGTGGTTGTACACCACGTCGAGGATCACCTCCAGTCCAGCGGCGTGGAGCGCCTTTACCATGGCCTTGAACTCCTGCACCTGCCCGCCGCCGGATCCGGAGGAGCTGTACTCGCCGTGGGGAGCGAGAAAACCGATGCTGTTGTAGCCCCAGTAGTTCCGCAGGCCCCGATCGAGCAGATGCCAGTCGTGCACGAAATGCTGGACCGGAAGCAGCTCGACCGCGGTTACGCCCAGATCGACGAGATAACCGGTTACCGCCGGGTCGGCCAGGCCGGCATAGGTGCCGCGGCGGCCCTCAGCGATGTCGGGATGACGAAAGGTAAGCCCCTTGACGTGGGTCTCGTAGATCACCGACTCTTCCAGCGGGATGCGCGGAGGCTGATCCCCCTCCCAGTCGAAGTCACCGGAGGTGATCACGCATCGCGGCATGGCCGGCGCCGAATCGGAGTCATCTGGCTCGTAGGGGGCGTCGACCCGGTGTCCGAACACGCTTTCGCCCCAGGCGATCGCCCCGTCTATGGCGGTGGCGTGGGGGTCCAGGAGAAGCTTGGCCGGGTTGCAGCGCAACCCCTCTTTGGGGGACCACGGCCCGTGGACCCGCAACCCGTACCGGGCGCCGGGGCCGGCATCGGGCAGCAGCCCGTGCCAGATGTGGGCAGTCCGTGAGGGGAGCTCTACCCGTCGCTCATAGCCATCCGGGTCGAAGAGGCAGACCTCGACGGCGTCAGCCACCTCGGACGAGACGGCGAAATTGACCCCTTCCTCTTCGGGGTGGGCGCCCAGGGGGTAGGGCCGGCCGGGCTTGGTTTGCATCCCGGGCAGGCTAGGCGCCCGGAGGAACGCAACTGGGGGGCGGGCCCGCGGCCTCTGTGTTCTGGGCACCTGTACGATGGGGAACAGAGCAGCGCGAAGGGAGGCGTTCGATGTGGGTGTTCGCCGGCATCTTGTTAGGCCTCGTGGTGCTCGCGTCTCTGTTCGGGTTTCACGCCGGGCCTCACGCCCATCTGGTGGCCGGAGCGCTCGGAGCTCTGGCCGCGACGGTCCTCCTGGTCATGGCGGTAGAAGGCGACGCCAGCGAGCTGTCATGGCTGCTCTTCGGTGGAGATCTGGCGCTTTCGGCAGGAGTGGGAGTCGTGGCCTGGCGAGGTTTGGCCAAACGGGGCCAGATCGCCGCCCCCCATCGGGCGCTGGCTCACACCGGAGCGGAAGGGGTGGCCGTGAGCGACCTCGACCCCGACGGCATAGTGAGAGTGCGAGGCGAGGACTGGAGCGCGATAGCGGTCAACGCCCCGGTCAGGTCGGGGACGGCGGTGCAGGTCGTGGGCCAGGGGGGGGTACGCCTCGAGGTGTGGGGCGAGGAGCTGCCTTCCGGTTTTGGCCGGCCCGAACCGCCCCTCCGGGGCGAGCCGACCGGGACGGCCGGCGACAAGGGCGTGATGCCCGGTAAGGAGAGCTAGATGGTCTTGGGCGTGGTAATCGGAGTCATACTCCTGATCGCGGTGATCGCCGTGGCAACGGGATCGATCAGGATTGCCCGGGAGTACCAGCGGATAGTGCTGTTCCGGCTGGGGCGGGCGATCGGCACCAAAGGTCCAGGCTTGGTGCTCATCAACCCCATCACCGACCGCACCAACTGGGTCGATCTGAGAGAGCAGTTCCTGGAGATCCCCCACCAGACCGCGATCACCAAGGACAACGCCTCGATCTCGATCGACTTCATCATCTTCTACAAGGTCGTGGATCCCGATGCCTCCGTGCTTCGAGTCCAGAACTTCGCCCGGGCCGCTCTCAATGTGGCCGCCACCACATTGCGGAGTGTGGTCGGCGACATGCCGCTCGACGACGTGCTGTCCAAGCGGGAGGAGATGAACGCCTCGCTACGCGTCCGCCTCGACGATGTGACAGAGCGATGGGGGGTCAAGGTCACCACGGTCGAGGTCCGCGAGGTGAACCCGCCTCCCGGGGTGCTCGACGCCATGACCCGTCAGATGTCGGCCGAGCGGACCCGGCGGGCCGCAGTCACCGAGGCCGAGGGCCAGAAGCAGGCGGCCATCACCCTGGCGGAGGGCACAAAGCAGGCCGCGATCCTCCAGGCCGAAGGTGAACGGACCGCCACCAAGCTCAGGGCCGAGGGCCTGGCCGCTGGGCTGGAGACCATCATGACGGTAGGCCGCCAGTTGGATGCGACCACCATGCAGCTCCAATACCTCGAGACCCTCAAGCAGGTCGGATCCAGCTCCTCGACCAAGATCGTGGTGCCCATGGAGCTGAGCGGACTTCTGAGCCGGCTCGGTGGGGTCCTCGGCACCGACGCCGACGACGTCCGCGTCCTGGACGCTCCCAACCGGGACGGCGCCCCGAACGGGAACGGCGGCACGCCCCGTCCCTGACGAATCGGACCTGACGGCGCCCGTGGGCACCGCCGGGGTGGGATGCCACGCCGCGGGCGGGCGAAGGTCTTTCTCGGTCGGGCCGGTACCATGAACGCGTATGAGCCCGGGGCGACGACGGATTTTTCATGTCGGTCGCCGCCGCCTTGCCGTTCCGAGGAACCCGACGCCGGGTGAGGGAGGGCATAGCCCAGCTCGCAACGGGAATCGGATTTGGAGGAACCAGATCGTGGCCCAAGGCACCGAAGAGCCGGTGACGGTCGTGGCGTTCGATCTCGGTAACTGCGCCGGCCACTACATGCACCGGGCGGTCGATTGGTACTTCCCCCAACACGACCAGCGCTTCGATCCCGGCCAGTGCGAGAACATCTGCACCGGTTCGTACACTCCGGCCGGTTAGCGGCGCCGGGCTGTCCGGTCGGAGATCCCCTCCCTTCGAGTGAGGTGCCGTTGGGGGCCCGCTCCGAACGGCTATTTTCCTTTCCCGGAAGGGAGTCGCGTCACCAATCGGAGCAGCCGTGGGGTCAAGCTGTTCAAGCGTCCCTCGGCGCCAACTCGAGCCGTAGCGGAGGAGCACCATGGGACCAATCGCTCAGCTGTCGACCCCGACCTTGGACGTGGAGCCCGGCCGGCCGGCAGCCATGGCGTTCACCGTTCAAAACACCGGCACGGTAGTCGACCGGTTCAGCTTTGAAGCCCTGGGTGCGCCGGGCACCTGGGTGACGTTCTCGCCCGACACCATTTCTCTGTTTCCCGATGCCTCGGGAACCGTGAACGTGGTCATCAACGCGCCGCGGCACTCGAGCGTGAACGCCGGACCGACGCCGTTTGCCATAAAGATCACCTCGTCGGAGGATCCCGCCGGCACCGTGGTGGAGGAAGGCACGCTCAATGTCGGGCCGTTCAGCGAGGTTTCGGCCGAGTTGGTGCCCCGCGTCACCCGGGGCCGGCGGTGGGGCCGGGCCCAGCTGGCGGTCGACAACCGGTCCAACTGCGTGTACCGGGCCGAGCTTGAATCAGGTGACCCGGCGGGCGCCCTCCGGATCGCTTTCAACGCGGCCGGGATAGACGTGCCGCCCGGAGGTGCGGTGTTCGCCCGGGTGCGGCTGCAGCCGAGGAAGACGTTCTGGCGGGGCCCAACGGTCACCCGGCCGTACCAGGTGACCCTGGTCAACCAGCCCACGGTTGGCGGCCAGACCCCGGGCCCGGGAGGGACGGCAGATCCCGGTCCTGGAGGGCCTGCGCCGGTACGGGTGGGGGAAGCCGGCGCGGGCGTAGCCGGAACTGGCGCGGGCGTACCTGGACCTGGTGCGGCGGGGGCCGGTGGGGCCGGGGGCGGTGTCGGGTCCCCTGGCGCGGCAGGCTCGGGGGCCACGGCAGGTAGCGCGCCGACCGTGGGGGGTGCGTCCTCCGCGGCAGGGGCGGGCGGTGCTCCGGGGGCCGGGATGGCCGGGCCCGCCGGTATCACGCCCGCCGCCGGAGCCCCGGGGCAGGCCCCCCCGGGTCGCCGGGGGGCAGCACCGATGACTCCGGCGGGCCGGGCCGGCGGGCCGGCGCTCGCCACGGCCGGGCCGCACCCCGCCGAGATCCACGTCGACGGCTCGATGATGCAGGAGGCTCTCCTGCCGTCCTGGCTGGCCAAGCTCATCGCCCTCCTGATCGCCCTGGCCATCCTGTTCGCCATCCTGTGGTTCACCCTGTTCAAGCCGCAGATCAAATCCACCGCTCAGAGCGAGGTCAACAAGCAGCTCTCGGCGGCCGGGATCACACCGTCTTCCGGATCGGGCGGCTCCCCGTCGAGCGGCAACGGCAGCGGCGGCGGCGGCAGCAACTCCGGCGGCGGGGGGTCCGGAGGAGGGGGCGGAGGATCGAGCGCCACCACCGTCCCGTCCTCTCCCGGGGGTGGAACCTCCTCGGTTGCGACAAACGGGGTGACGGTCAACGGGAGCCGCCAGGCCGCGGGCAACGGCACCCGGATCCTCTTCGTCGTGCCGAACGGCCGGACCCTCCAAGTGACCGATCTCCTGGTGGAAAACTCCGCCGGCGACACGGGGACCATCGCCATCGCCCGCAACGGCACCGTGCTCATGGAGTGGGCCCTCGCCAACTTCCGTGATCTCGACTACCACTGGATCGCCCCGACCCTGTTTGGGGCCGGCACGGCTATGCAGATGATCGTCAGCGGCTGTCCCAACGCCTGCACGCCCGGCATCTATTACGCCGGCAACCTGGTGAGGTCATAGCGGGGCGCCGCGGTGCGTAAGCGTCGCTTTCGGCTCCTCGCCATAGGAGTGGCGGATCTCGTCGTCGCCGGACTGTCTCTCGGGGCAAGTGTGGCCGTGCAACCCACCCGGGCGTCCGCCGGCACGGCCGGCTCCGGCGCGGTATTCGTCACCAACGGCAGCAATGGAGGGACGACAAAACTTCAGCTCGACGATCTAGGGGCGGCTGGCTCTCCGTCCTCGGGGTTTCCGGCCAACGCCATTACCGGTCCCATCGCCATAAACTCTACGGCCACGCTTGCGGTTGCGGGCGCCGGCGGAGCATCAGGCAATCAGATCAACGATGTGTCCGTCATAAATGTGTCCTCCGGGACGGCTGGGCCGTCCGTTGCCCTGCCCCAGACAGGTGACACACCGGTCGGGATCGCAATGGATCCGGTCAACCCCAACGTCGGGTACGTCGTGGACGGGCCATCGCCGTTCTCCGAAGGGTCCGAAGGCGCCGTTTTCCGACTCGTTTTCAGTCCGACGTCGATAGCGATCGCTTCCTCGATATCGCTCCCCTCCGACCCTCAGGGAGAACCGGCCACTCCTACATCTGTTGCCGTTTCGCCGGATGGTGGGACCGTGCTCGTCGGGTGGCAGAGCGTCGGAGATATCGGGGTCGACTCGTTTTCCCCTGCGGGGGCGCTGAAGAGCCAGTGGTTTGCGGAGACCCAGGCATTTTCGCGTCTGACCGACCTTGCAATTACGCCGGACGGCCAAAGTGCTTATGCATTGGTCAAGCAGGGGGATTCCGATACGGCAGATGTCTACAAGGTCTCGGTTCCCCTTCCCGCACCTAACAGTCAGCCCGCGGGATGGCCCGTCCCATTACCCCAGAGCTCCGCCGCCGGCTCACTCACCGTCAGTCCGGATGGACAGCAGGTTTATCTGTCCAGAGTGTCGTTGGTTCCCGGAACGGCGCCTACCGCGGTAGTTCAAGCTCTTCAAGCGTCCACGGGAGCAGCTATCGGAGGTCCAGCCGCGGTGGCGGCTCTTGCGCCGAACTCTGACAACCTGGGCGGCGTAGAGGGTCTAGCCACGTCACCCTCAGGGGGCTCCTTATTGGCGTATGGGTACAACGCCAACACAGGGCAGATCGCAATCGATCCGCTGACACCGTCAGCTTCAGGCATGAGCGTGGGGCCTCCACAGCCGGTCGGTTCGGTAAATATTGGTGAAGGGGGCGAGGTGCTTGGCCCGGAGAGCATTGCTGTTACGCCGGATCAGGCTCCGGTGGCCAGCTTCTCGGCCGTCGCCGGATTCGCCGGGGCCGTCTCCACCTTCGATGCCAGCGCATCTACGGTCGTGTACGGGTCGATAAGCCGATACGCCTGGAGCTTCGGGGATGGAGGGTCGGCCGTTAGTTCTTCGCCAACCGTCAGCCACGTGTATGCCGCGCCCGGGACCTACACAGTGACCCTGACTGAGACCGATTCAGCCGGGACGAGCATTCCGCCGGCGCCCGGCACGGCCGGGCAGTTCGCGATCGACGGTGCCGGTCAGACAGCCAGCCGGCGCTCCGATCAATCCGCTTCGACTCAGCAGATCCTCACGGTCGTGCCTCCGGGAACCGTGACCACGACCCCGACCACCCCGTCTTCGACCACGACTCCGACCACACCCGGCCCATCGACGACCACCCCGACGGCGCCAGGCAAATCCACTCCGGTGCTTACCTTGAACCCCGCCGTCGGGCCGCCCGGGAGCATCGTGACGGTGACTGGCTCGGGTTTCCCCAAGAACACGCCCATAACCGTGTCGTGGTCCATATCGACCGGGTCCGTCGTGGTCACCACGGATTCCCACGGGAACCTGCCGGCCACTCAGCTCTACATCCTCACCCCGGACATCCTGGGCCAACGCTATGCCGTGGCGTCCAGTACACCGCCGGCCAAAGCGCCGTTCCTGGTGGTCCCCAGCACGTCGGAGCCGGGTGGGGATGCCGGCGTC
The DNA here is from genome assembly GCA_963783945.1 of uncultured Actinomycetota bacterium. Classification (GTDB taxonomy): domain Bacteria; phylum Actinomycetota; class Acidimicrobiia; order Acidimicrobiales; family Palsa-688; genus CAWAPS01. Next base: position 130,556 of record CAWAPS010000025.1, on the reverse strand, counting down.
TTCCTGTTCCGGAGCGAAGGACCCTAGGACCGGTCTTCCGGGGTCGGCGGGGTGTCTCCCGGGCCGACGGGCTGGTCTTCCGGGGCAGCGGGGCGAATTTCTCGTAGTACTTTCGTTTTCTCGTAAGCATTTTCGCACGTTTTACGTGCGTTTCTGCTACGAGATTTCAGAATGACCACGAGAAAATGTGGGCGCGGGGTTGGTCGGGCGTCTACTCGGACGCGATCGACCGTGTTCGGTACCCCGGCCCCGGCCCCGGCCCCGGTCGCGGCCCCGCCCCGGCGCCTTCATGTCCGGCACCCGCCCGGACCGATCCGGGCTCAGCCCGATCCGGCCTCAGCCCCAGCCCGACCCGCCTCCGCCTCAGCCCGACCCGCCTCAGCCTCAGCCCACCGACCCGGCCCGGCCCGGTCCCGCCCCAATCGTGGCCCCCGCCCCCCGGCCACCAAACGCCGCCCCAACCCCCAACACCGGCCCAGCCCCCAGGCCCGGCCCAGCCCTACCCCCCGCCTAGCTCGCCTCCGCCGCGTCCCCGGATGTGGCCAGCGCCGCCGCCAGCTGGGTCCGCCCGCTGATCCCCAGCTTCTGATACACCCGGGCCAGGTGGGTGTCGACCGTCCGCACCGAGACGTACAGCCGGGTGGCGATGGCCTGACTGGAGAGCCCTCCGACCGCCAGCATCGCGACCTCCTGCTCCCGCCGGGTGAGTTCGGGCGGGGCCAGGGCGACGGCCATCCCGAACGGCCGGGGCCCGCCCTCGTCGAGAAAGGCGTGGGCCCGGGCCGACGACGCCGAGGCCAGCCGGCTTCGGCCTGCCGACGCGTGGGCCCGGCTGGCCTGGGCCGCGGTTTCGGCCGCGTACAGGTTGAGGCTCAGGGACGCGTACCTCTCGGCCACCCGGTCGAGCTCCTCTCCGGAGTCGGCCGCCAGTGCCGTTGCGTGAAGCGCCACGACCTCGACCAACGGGCCTTCCACCCACTCGGCCAGCTCCGTCGCCCGGGCCGCGATGTCGGTCGATCCGAGCCGGGCGGCCGCGCTGAGCGCCAGTAGCTCGTAGGCGACCTGGCCGCTGTTGCGGGCCTGGGCCGCCGCCTCTTCCAGATCGGCCAGGGCCCGGCTGACCTCGCCTCGCGCCGCGGTGACCCAGGCGCCCGACACGGTGAAGCGGGGATGGAGCCAGTCCTGGTCGGGGGTGCCCTGCCGGGCTTCGGCTAGGGCCGCGGCCGCCCCCTCCGGGTCGCCCCCGACCGCCAGGGCCTCGGTCAGGGCGGTGAGCGCCTGCACCCGGCTGCCGAGCGGATCGGACTGTTCCAGCGCCGCCGCCGCTTCCCGGAAAAACGCCACGGCCGACGTCAGCTGGCCTCGGGGCAGAGCCACCCAGCCGAGGGCGCAGGCCGCCGATCCCCGGGTGTGCCGGTTGTTGAGAAGCAGGGCCGACTCGTACTGCGAGCGGGCCAGGTTTTCCAGGTCCGACAGCCGGCCGGCCAGACGGTAGGCCACCGCCCGGGCCACGAGCGACCACCGCATCGAGGCCGGCCCGGCCACATCCTGTACCCCGTGCATGAGCGGCGCATCGGCTACCGCCACCGCTTCGAGGGCCCGCCCCGACCAGGCCAGGCCCATCGCCAGGGCCGATCGGACGGTCATCTCGGTTCTCGGCGCCAGGCCGGTCCGGGCCAGCAGCGGCCGGGCCTTGGCTACCGCGTCGAGCGGCCGGCCGGCGAAGTTGAACATCCCGGCTCTCACCGCTTCGACCCAGGTTCGGTCCCCCACGTCGACGATGCGGCTTTCCGCTCGGGCCAGGACCCGGTCGGCGTCGTCGATGCGCCCCAGGCCCCAGAAGAGGATCAGGGCCCGGAGGACCGCGACCCGGGCCAGCTCGTCGTCGCCCTCCCCGTCTCGGTCGCCGAGAACCTCGAGCGCGTCGCGGTAGCGCCCGAGGGCGCGCAGGGCGTCGGCCAGAGCGAAGGTCGCCTCAGGCCCGCCGCTTCCGGCCACCGCTTCCTCGGCCAGCCGCCTGGACAAGTTCCAGTCCTGGCGTTCGGCCGCGCGCAGGCTGGCCGTGATCAGAAGGTCCGCACCCGGTTGGTGGCCGGCGTCGAGCCGCCACGAGACCACCCTCAGGAGATTGGCCTCCATCCGCCCGTCGATCTCGAACGCTTCGGCCAGCTGCCGGCTGAGCTCGCCGGCGCGCGCCGCGGGGATGGACTCGCGTACCGACTCGGCGTACAGCGGATGACCGGCGCGTACGAGGGTGTCGCTGTCGGACCGTTCCACCCTCAGCAGACTCTGGCGCTGTAACGACGAGATCAGGTCGGGGTCGGCCAGCCGGCTCAGCACCGACAGGGGGATCGGGTCGGCGAACGAGACCAGCTCGAGAATGTTTGTCTCCTCGGCCGAGAGCCTACCGAGACGGTCCTGCAGGAGCTCGGTGAGGCGGGGCCCGACCGTAAGCTCCCCGTTGAGGTGCCAGACGTCGCGATAGTTGCGCACCCGCCCGGTCTGCAGCCCGGCGTGGATCAGTTCGCGCAGGTAGAGGGGATTGCCGCCGCTCACCCGCCAGAGGGCTTCGGCCAGGTCGCCGCCCAACGGCACGACATGCGATCGGGCGCCGACGTATCTGACCGGCCCGACGGGATCGCGGAGCAGGTCCGCGGCGTACTCGAGGGTGGCGTCGCGGCCGAGCGGTTCGAGATCGATCCGCTCGACGAGCCCCTCTTTCCACAGGCTGCGAACCCCTCCGGGCACATCGGCTCCGGTCCGCCGGGCCACGACCGCCTTGGCTCCTTCGGCCGCCACTAGCTGGAACAGCAGGGTCGCCGACTGGCTGTCAAGGCTGTGGGCGTCGTCCACCCCGATGACCAGCCGCCTCCCGCCGGCGTACTCGACAATGGCCCGCCTCACCGCCTGCAGGAGAAAGAAGGTGTCGGGCTGGCGGCCCGGCTTGCCCCCGATCTCGGGCACGAACGGAGCGAACGCCCCGAACGGGATCGAAGGCTCGACGGCCGAAGCCACCAGCCACAGGGTCTCGTAACCGGGCCGGGCGGCCAGCTCGTCGAGGGCGGCCCGGGCCAGGCTGGTCTTGCCCACACCGGCGTCGCCGACCAACAGTACGCCGTGACTGCGGCTGGTCCCCAGGGCGGTGCGGGCGATAGCCAACTCTCGCTCCCGGCCAATCAGATTCACCGGCCGTCCGCCCGAACCGTTCACCCTGCAATTATCGCGGCCGCAGCCCGCCACCGGTAGGGAAATCAGCAGGAAACGGCGCTCGTCGCCCCCCTTGGGTGGGCCAGTAGTGTGATTGACATGGCCGACAAGATCACAATGCAGGACGACGGCTCCCTCGCCGTATCCGATGAACCCATCATTCCCTTCATCGAAGGTGACGGTACCGGTGTCGATATCTGGCCGGCCGCGAAGCTGGTTCTTGATGCCGCTGCGGCCAAGCAGGGCAAGTCGATTGCCTGGAAAGAAGTGCTGGCCGGGGAGAAGGCCTACAACGAGACCGGCAACTGGCTCCCCGACGAGACGGTCGAGACGTTCCGGGAATATCTGATCGGGATAAAAGGCCCCCTGACCACCCCGATCGGTGGTGGTTTCAGATCGCTCAACGTGGCCCTGCGCCAGATCCTCGACCTGTACGTCTGCCTCCGTCCGGTTCGCTGGTTCGAGGGGGTGCCCTCCCCGGTGAAGCGCCCTGACCTGGTGGACATGGTCATTTTCCGGGAGAACACCGAGGACATCTACGCCGGTCTAGAGGTCCAAGAGGGGTCGGTCGAGGCCAAGCGGTTGATCCAGCTGCTCCACGACGAGTTCGGCTGGAATATTCGCCCCGACAGCGGGATCGGGATAAAGCCGGTGTCGGAGACGGGTTCCAAGCGGCTCATCCGGGCGGCCCTCAACTACGCCGTGCAGCATGACCGTAAGTCCGTCACCCTCGTCCACAAGGGCAACATCCAGAAGTTCACCGAGGGCGCGTTCCGCAACTGGGGCTACGAGCTGGTGAGAGAGGAATTCTCCGACGTCGCCGTCGGTTGGGACGACTGCGACGGCAAGCCGGGCGACAAGGTTCTGGTCAAGGACAACATCGCCGACATCACCCTGCAGCAGGTGCTGACCCGGCCGGACGAGTTCGACGTGATCGCCACGACCAACCTCAACGGCGATTATCTGTCCGACGCCCTCGCCGCCCAGGTGGGCGGCATCGGCATCGCCCCGGGCGCCAACATCAACTACGTCACCGGCCACGGCATCTTCGAGGCCACCCATGGGACCGCCCCCAAGTACGCCGGACTGGACAGGGTCAATCCGGGATCGGTGCTCCTGTCCGGGGTGATGATGTTCGAGCATCTCGGCTGGCAGGAAGCGGCCGATCGGATCGTCGACGCCATGCAGGCCACCATCGCCGACAAGGTCGTCACCTACGACTTCGCCCGCCAGATGGAGGGGGCGACCGAGGTCAAGACCTCCGAGTTCGCCGCCGCCGTCGTCGACCGGCTGTAGGGCAGCCGGCCCGTCCGGACCGCAGCCGACCCGTACGGACCGCGTGATGTGCGACTGCTTCGCCGGTCGCGGTGAGGTTGCTCCAGTCGGGCTGTGGGCGGGTTCGCAGAGATTGTCGGCGTTGATTCCCGGTTTCAACCCTGGGCGCCGCGAGCGCGACGGCTGAGGGGAGCGGCCGCCCCCGGTGACGAGGGCGGCGGCCCCTCGCCGAACCGACGGGGCGTTGACCCCGCCTCGCTCCACTCTCCTCAGGCGGAAAGCCGTCAGTCGTTTTCGACCGTGTAGTCCCAGAAGGCGACGACATGTTTGTGGTCCGGGGCCCATTGCATCATGCCCTCGCCGACCAGCTCGTAGGCGCGGAGCAGGAAGGTGAGCTTCTGGCCCCTGTGCAGGACAGCCGGCGGAGGACGCTCGCCTGGGACCAGACCCATGAGAAACACCGCACCGAGGTGGTCCACCGAGTGGAAGTCGGCGACCGAGATGGGCACGTCGGCGGTTGCGTCGTTCATGGTCACGGTCCAGGTGCAGGTGGTGGCGTCAGGCTGGTCAGGCAGGCCCTCGCCGGGGACGATCGGCCCGCTGACGGTGATCCGGACGTCGAACGCCTGGGTCTTCACCTCGACGGGCAGGCCCTCGACCTGGAGCGCCGGCTTGGCCACGGTGCCGGTGAGCGCGGCGTCGACGTCGGGTTGAAGGGTCTTCTTCGGCAGAAAGGACGCGTACTTCGAGCCGCCACCGCAACCGGAGAGGATAAGGGTGACGGTAGCGATCAGCACAGTGGCGATGGCGCGCCTGAAGCCGGGCCCGAAGGCCCGGCCCCACTGACGCTTGGCCGCGCTAATGGCGGAACACATCGGCTATTTTGCGATCCTCTCTAGCCGTTGGCGCCGTTCTGGCCGTTGTGGCCCCTCACTCCGGGCGACCCGTTGGTCCCGTTGCCCGTTGCCGCCCGGCGTCGAACCGCCGTTGCCGCCGTTGCCACCGTTGCCGCCGCTGCCGCCGCTGCCGAACTGGCCGTTGCACGGCGGGGTGTCGTACGGCGACGTGGCGGCGCCGGTCGCCGTGAACCAGGCCCCGGCCCATTCCTCGGGTGGGCAAGCTCCGTTGCCGCCGTTGCCGCCGTTGCCACCCGGGCCGGCCGCGGTAGAGCCGTGGCCGCCGTTGCCACCCTGGCCGCCGTTGCTATTGCAACCAGCCGCCCCGCCCGTGCCGCCGGTGCCACCGTAACCACCTGCACCGGGGTTGCCGTTGGCACCCGGGTGGCCGAGCCCGGAGAGGCGCGGGCAGTACAAGGTGCCCGAGCCTCGGCCCGAGACCGCCTCATAGTGCCGCGGCACGGGTGCCACGGTGTACGACTGTGCGGTGAACACATCCGGCCCGAAGGCGGCGAGTCCGGTTTGGGCGGCGTAGCCGAGGTGGCCCTGGCCGTCGAGGCCGCCGCAGACCGTGCCGGCGGCGAGGGGGGTGTCAGCGTTGGCGGGATTGGTGCACGACTGCCCGGTCAGGAGGAGGTCCTCCAACGTGCGCAGCATGCTGTAGTGGTTGTAGTACGTGCTCGACACGGTGCCCGGCGTGATGAGTGGGCTGATCAGCACGGTGCCCGTGTCGCCGCCACCGGGCGTGAAGTCGGTGGGGTCGAAAAGCGGATCGGCGGTCACGCACCCGCTGGTCGTGGCGGCCTCGTTGCCGGTCGGGCACGTCGAGCTGCCGACGGTGGAGGTCCCTCCCTCGGCGCTCAGCGTCACGTTGCCGTCGAATCCAGCCGGCAGGGCGACTGGCTGTCCGCTGTCGTTGAGTAGCTGGAAACTACCCGTCCACGGCTTGGCGTAGTTGTTCGACGCCCCCGTGGCGCTGGCATTCGACGCCAGCGGAACCGGCCCGGTGTCGCTGACAGCCCCCACGAACGTATCGGGTGGAATCGTGTTGCCGAAGGCGTCGGTGCCCGAGACCAGGCGGCCGGTGTCGTCGGCGTTGATCTTTGCGTCAATGGCCATGCTCGACCCGGGGGCGACCAGGGCCGGCTCGCCAGCCGCACCGGGCGACCCGCTGACGTTCGGACTCTCGCCGGCCAAGCCGGTGGGGCGGTCGATGAACCCCGCGGCGCCGGGGCCAGGCTGCAGCTGGTCGCCTGAGCTGTTGGTTACCTCGGGGTCGTTGGGCCCGGTCGGCTCGGTGCTGACGTTCTGGCCTTTGATGTTCTCGCCGGCGGCGTCGCTCTGAATCCCGTAGGCACCGTACAGGGAGTCGGCACCGGGCGCCTTGGTCCCGGGCGCCCCGAAGGTCGGCTGGTCGGCGGGCGCGAAGTAAGTGGACGTGTCACCGGGAGCCGGGACGTTGTTGAAGCTGTTGCCGATGGTGAACGGAGGGTTGGCCTCGTCGAAGGTGATGTCGATGAGCCCGCCGTCCTTGAACGCCGCCGACTGCTCGATGAGCGGGATGTAGTACCGCAGGAACAGGTCGGCGGCGTAGAGCCCGCCGGTGTAGTTGGCCGGGGTCGTCGCCTCGGGATCGTAGGAGGGTAGGCCGGCGGGGGTGTAGTCAGGTGTGCCGTTGGCGTTGAAGGCCCCGGAGAGGTTGTTGCCCTGGCAGGTGGCGTCGTGGGCGTCGCTGCAGTTGTTGGGCGTAACCCAGTTGAACGCCGGGACCTCGTTGGCCGGGAGGCTGAGGTCGTGGGCCAGGCCGTAGGTGGGGTCGTCGAGGTTGGAGACGTGGTTGGCGTCGCAGTTGGTGTCGGTCGCTCCGCTCGTCGGGACGGAGGGCCCGTCGTGTTCCCGCGTGGCCGGCTGGTTGAGCGCCGGCTGTGACGGATAGGTCACGCCGCTCTGCGCGCCGGCGGACTCACCGGTCAGGGCGGTGAACCAGCCGGTCGGGAAGTGCTTGGCCACGAACTGGTCGGCCGGGTCGCCGTTGCCGTTCGCGTTGGCCGGCTGGGCGCCGGTAAAGCTCGACACGTCGCCGCTCGGCGCCACCAGGTTCGTCGGGTTGGTGACGGGGTCGGCGGTCGAGGTGCCCGGGTAGCCGCACGCCCCGTCATCGCGACCGGGAACAGTGTCGGTGACCCCCGGGGTGGATCCGGTCACGTAGCTGGTCGCCCCCGTGGGCTGGGCGCCGCCTAGGTCCTGGGCGTAGGCCTTCCACGAAACACCGGCGGCGTTGTACTGATTGAACAGAGTCGCCACGTCGGTCGGGTAGACGCAGCCGTTGTTGCCGAGCGCGGCGTCGACACCCCCGTGCACCAGGAGTTGCCCGTAGTTGCCGTTGCCCGGGCCGGTCGCATTCGGCGGGGTGGTGTTGGTTCCGCTGGCGTCGGTGGTCCCGTCAGTGTCCGTGACCTTGCCGACCGTGCCCGTGGTGATGATTCCACTGTTGTTGTTGGTCATGTTCGCGGTCGTCGAGCAGTCGTCCTGCACGGCGTACGACGGGGACTGACCGGACACCAGTGAGATGTAGTTGTCCATGCTGAAGTGGCCGGTGCCGTAGTAGTTGGTGAGCAGGGCGCCCTGTTGGGGAAGCGTCTGCCACAGGTAGCTGTTCTGATTCAGACCGCTGAAGGTCTCGTCGTAGGACTTGTTCTCCTCGATGATCAACCACACGTGCTTGACCCCGCCCACGGGCGTACCAGTCGAACTGATCACGCAAGTCGCATTGAACTTGGAGCCACCGCGCGGCACCTGCAGGGTGCTGCCCGAGGGGCAACTGATCGGGCTGGCTGACGAGGGCTTGGCCGCGGAGAGCGAGGCGGTGCTCACACCTATGAAGGCGCCCATCCCTACGGCAACGGCCGCCGCGGCGACGCGCAGCCGGCGACTCTTTCCCAGATCTGAGATTCGCATGGCAGGAGGTCTACACGGCCACGGTCGCGGCCAGGTTAGATCTAAGTATCGGTTGGGCAACGCCAACATGAACAGTTGGTGCCGGGACGGTGGGCGCAATGCCGCGACGCTGTGCGCAGTCGCCCACGTCGATGTGATTTCCCCGGTTAGACCTCCGGCTCAGCCCGAGTGGTTGGCGAGAGCGTCGCCGAGATCGAGGATCTTGGTCCGACTCGAGGCCGGTAACAGCTTCTGGTAGGACGGGCAGAGGGTCAGGAGCGCGACTGCTTCAACCGTGTTGAACGTCGTAACCGACGTGGGAAGATGCGTCTGCGCCTCTACGCTTTTCGCTCCGACCGCCAGGTCGACCATGGCGTTATCGATCCCTCCACCTTGCTGCAGGAAGGCGCAGAAGGCCGATCCGTCGGTCAGCAGAGCCGCGCAGGGCCACGTTTCCCTGACTCTGCACGTAGGTGGCGAGCGCAGGGTCGGCCTCGGTGACGTCGGTCAAGAACGCCGCGTCCTGAGCGGGGGTGACCTTCGGTGCCGACAGCGGCGTCGAAGGCAGCGGCCCCGACGAGTTCACCGGTTCCGACGACGTCGTCGTCGCGGCTGCCGCTCCGGGGTTGTCGGTCCGGCCGCACGCCGCTGCGCCTAATGCCCCCACCAACAGTATGAACAGCGAGGCAATGGCTCGGCGGGGCCCGCTCCTCGCTGCCGTCACTTTTCGACAGTACATCGCCGGGCTGCGTGCGCCTGACGCGGTTCACGGGTCCGCGAACGCCCGTGCGGTGTGCGAGCCGGCCGAGGAGTCACCTGGTCAAGGAGGCCATCACCGCCGCCGCGCCCGCTTCAGCCGATGAGGCCGAGCTCTCTAACCGCGTCGCGCTCCTCGCCCAGCTCGGCCACCGAGGCGTCGGCCCGGGTCCGGGAAAACTCCTCGAGCTCGAGGCCCTGCACGATCTGGTAGTCACCGCTGGACGTGGTGACCGGGAAAGACGATATGAGCCCCTCAGGCACCCCGTAGGAGCCGTCGGACGGTATGGCCATGGAAACCCAGCGGTCGGCCTGGGTGCCGGCGAACCAATCGTGCACATGATCAACCGCCGCGCTCGCTGCTGACGCCGCACTCGACGCGCCGCGGGCTTCGATGATGGCCGCCCCCCGTTGCTGCACCGCCGGGATGAACTCTTTTTCGATCCACCCGTCGTCTCCGATCACCTCGTTGGCCGGCCGCCCGCCGATCCGGGCCCGGAACGCGTCGGGATACTGGGTCGCCGAGTGGTTCCCCCAGATCGTCATGTGCGTCACGTCCGACACCGGGCGACCCGACTTGGCCGCCAGCTGAGCCATGGCCCGGTTCTGGTCCAGCCGGGTCATGGCTGTGAACCGCTCTCTCGGAATGCGGGGCGCATTGTTCATGGCGATGAGCGCGTTGGTGTTGGCCGGATTCCCGACGACCAGCACCCTGATGTCGGGCGCCGCGTTGTCCGAGAGGGCCTTGCCCTGGACGGTGAAGATGGCTCCGTTGGCCTCGAGCAGGTCCTTGCGCTCCATGCCCTTGGACCTCGGCCGGGCGCCGACCAGAAGCGCCACGCTGGCGTCGCCGAACGCCACGTTGGGGTCGTCGCTGGTCGTTACCCCGGCGACAAGAGGAAAGGCGCAGTCGTTCAGCTCCATGACAACGCCCTCGAGGGCACCGAGGGCGGGGGTGATCTCCAGCAGCTGCAGAATGACCGGCTGGTCGGGACCGAACAGGCCGCCGCTCGCCACTCGAAACAGCAGGCTGTATCCGATCTGACCGGCGGCCCCGGTGACAGCGACGCGAACGGGTGAAGCAGCCATTTCCCAAGCCTCCGAGGTTTCATCCGGCGATCCGCCGGGACGGCGCCGACGACGATAGGCCGGGGTAGCCGCTCTCGGCCAGCGCCCGAAACATTCGTCACCCCTAAGGAACCTTGTCAAGTGGTCCTAGCAGTTGGCAGACTGGTGGGGATGGCCCGGAGCGCGAGGACACCGCGGTGACCCACCTCGAGTTGCGCGGGGCTGGCCACAGCTACGGCGCCCATCGGGTGCTGCACGGCGTGGACCTCCAAGCCGACAAGGGTGAGTTCGTGTCGGTCCTCGGCGCATCCGGGAGCGGCAAGACCACGTTGCTGCGGATCATCGCCGGCTTCGAGCGGCTGGAGTCGGGGGTCCTGATCCTCGGCGGACAGGTTGTCGACGACGGCCGCCGGGCGCTGCGGCCGGAGCGCCGCAAGATCGGGTACGTGCCGCAGGAGGGCGCTCTTTTCCCCCATTTGAGGGTGGCGTCCAACGTAGCGTTCGGCCTGGGCCGCCGAGCCTCCCGGGGTCGCGTCCGCGAGCTGCTGGCCCTCGTCGGCTTGACCGGCCTCGAACGGCGGTTCCCGCACGAGCTGTCGGGCGGCCAGCAGCAGCGGGTGGCCCTGGCCCGGGCCCTGGCCGTGAACCCCGAGCTGGTGCTGCTGGACGAGCCTTTCTCCGCCCTCGACGCCGCCCTGCGGGCCAGCCTGCGCCAGGAGGTGGCGGAGATCCTCCGCGGCCGGGGGACCACCACGGTCCTGGTCACCCACGACCAGGACGAGGCGCTGTCGATGGCCGACCGGGTGGCGGTGCTCCGGGAAGGCCGGATCGTGGCCGACGCCAGGCCCGAGGAGGTGTACCGCTCGCCGGTGGACGCCGACATGGCCGAGTTCGTGGGCGAGGCCAACCTCATGGGTGGGAAAGTCGTGGGGGCCACGGTGGATACCTCTCTCGGCCGGCTGGTCCTGCAGGACGGCCTGGCCGCCGCCCTGGCGGCGGGGGGCAACGAGGCAACCGTCCTTGTCCGCCCAGAGCAACTGGAGGTTCGGGCCCGCGGCGCCGCCCCGGCGTGCGGGGGGATTCCGGCGAAGGTCGTGGACCGGGCTTTCTTCGGTCACGATGCCGTACTCCAGGTCGTGCCCGACGGGTCAGACCCACGGGAGGCGGGACGGAAGCCGCTACTGGTCCGGGTCGTCGGTCCGACCGCGGCCAAGCCCGGATCCGACGTGCTGCTCAGCGTCACCGGGCCGGTGATGGCCTGGCCGTCCCGCCCGGGTGACATCGAAGAGCCGGGTGTGGGCGCGACAACAGCCGAGGCCGCGGTGGGTCCGAGTCGGACGGTGACCCCCCTCGGTACCGGCGCCGGCTCCGCGATCGCCCCGCCCGGCGAGCGGTTGGTCGGCCGGCGCTAAAGACGACGTTGAGGTAACGGCTACCCCGCCCTCGGCCGGGGCGGTCGCCCCGCGATCAGGCGCTGAGGGTAGGGGGCAGGACGACACCCAGGCGGTGAAGGTAACTGAGCTTGCGCTCGATCGCCTGACGCCAGGCGCACAGATCCTTGTCGAAATGAACTCGGTCACCGTCCTCGAAGGCGTGTTCCAGCTCATCGAAGGCCGCGTCCTCGGCGTCGAGCAGAGCCCGATAACGAGCGAGGAACTGGTCGTCGATCACTTCCGACAAGGTCACGTGTCGAACCTCCCCGTGGATATGCGTATTCGAAGACGTTATCTCGCGGGCGGGTCTAGGGGTAGCGGGGAGTGGCCGCCCGGAAAGGGGGCTGGGCCGGGCCGGGCGGAAGGGGGCTGGGCCGGGCCGGGCGGAAAGGGGGCTGGGCCGGGCCGGGCGGAAGGGGGCTGGGCCGGGCCGGGCGGAAGGGGGCTGGGCCGGGCCGGGCGGAAGGGGGCTGGGCCGGGCCGGGCGGAAGGGGGCTGGGCCGGGCCGGGCGGAAAGGGGGCAGGGCCGGGGGGCTCAGTAGCTGGTGTTCTTACGGACCTGCGGGGGTACCGGGTCGAGCCCGGACACTTCGCCGAGCTTCCCGCTGAGCCGGGCCAGGTTGCCCCGCACCCGGAGCCGGCCCTGCATCAAGGCCCGCTGGGTCGAAAGCTGCCCCTGGGCGATCGCCGTCGCGGTTGGCCACTCACACGTGATCGTCAAGTCCGGATCCGGGCCTTCCCCCGGGCGGGGATGCTCGATAGCCGCCCCTTCGGCTTTCACGACGACCAGGTACCGGACATCACCCTCGGGGGTGGCGCGGACGATCTGCTCCAGGACCAGCCGCGGCTCTCCGTCGCGGGCCGGCGACGCGCCCCGAGCGGCCGCCACCGCGGCGAACCATTCGCCAGAGAGGAACCGAGCCATGGCGTACGACGTTCTAGCCGACCGGGGCGATCAAACCGGTTCGCATAGTTGCCGGCGGCAAACGACAGTGCTGACCAGGGTCGTTTGCCCCCACATATGGCGCGAACGTGTTCAGGAGACCCGGCTCCGGTAGGAGTTCTCGGCCGACCCGGCCACCGCTCCTGGGCGGGCGTCCCACGACAGGGCCAAGTGCAACGACAGGTCCCCCGCCGAGGTGCCATGCGGGAGGGTGTGGTTCATGCGGCCGATGCGGGCACAGCTGTCGGCCGGGACCTCGCCCTTGAACCGCCAGGTCTTCTCGCCGCCCGGCCAGCGCAGGACGGCGCGGGCTTCGGCCCCGGCAAGCGGGGTGCGCAGGTCGCTCACGGCGTGGACGTCGAGGGTGATCCGCTCGCCCGGTCGGTAGGACTCGGCCGGCCGGTCGGCGACGATGATCACAGGGGCGCAGGCCGCGGCGACCGCGGCGTAACCCGATTTCGGCGACCTCCGGTGGTCCAGGACGGACCAGCTGACGGCGGGCTGCGAGTCGGCGAGCAGGAAGAAGCAGAACCCTCCGGTGGGCCGGTACTTGAGCCGCCGGAGGGTTTCGATGTGCCGGCGCAGCAGGTTGGCCTGGTATTCCTGGGTGGCCTTCCTCCAGGCGTCGAGCGTGGGATACCGCTCGGGGGGAACTCTCCGTTCGAATATGGAACTCTGCAGGCAGTGGTGGGCTTCCAGGGAGTCCCAGTCCAGGTCGGGCCAGCGTCCAGGGTTCATGAACTCGTCGGAATCGGGAACGGCCTGGGCCCCGAATTCGCTCACGAAACGGGCGACGACGGGGAAGCGGGCGAGGGTCGAGGGCAGGTCCCTTTCTTCCCCGTGATACCAGCCGAAGTAGAAGTGGCTGTCGGTCCCCCATGCCGGGTGGGGGACGATCCCGGAGTGGGACACCACCTCGCGGGACCCGTCCGCCCGCTCCAGGGCCCGCCGGATCGACCGGTCCAGCGCCGTCTTGTTCCAACTGGGCAGGACCTGGCCGGCGACGAAGCGGGCGGAGGACCGCATCGAAACATCCCCGCCGGCCGTCCCGTCGACGGCTATCGGCTCGTTGTGCCCGCACCAGAGTGCGATCGAAGGGTGGTGGCCGAGGAGGGTGACGGCCTGCCGGGCCTGCTCCGCGGCCTGGCGGCGGACCTGCTTGTACCCCCACTGGAGGGGGAGGTCCTGCCAGATGAGCAGGCCCCTTTGGTCGGCGACCCGGTACAGCTCGGGCCGCCCGATGTGACCGTGGACGCGCACCAGGTCGAGACCGGCGTCGAGGGCCAGTCCGACGTCGCGGCCGACCTCGTCCGGGGTCGCCTCGGCCAGGGCCCGGCGGGTCGGCCCGTAGTTGGCCCCCTTCAGGAACAGTCGTTCCCCGTTGACGGTGGCGATGAAGTTGCGCACCCTGATCTGGCGCAGCCCGGTGATGACGGCGCGGCGATCTGCGACCCCGCCGGGTTCCTCGCCGTTGTCCCCGTCGAGGCGCACCTCGACCGTGACGTCGTAAAGCGGCTGGGCCCCGAGGGCCCGGGGCCACCAGAGGTCGGGGCGCTCGATCGCCACTGTCCAACTCATCCGGGTCTCCCCCGAAGCCAGCACCTGCTCCTGATCGTGGATGACCACTGGATCGGGGCTGCCGGGCAGATCGGGGCTGTCGGGCCCATCGGGGCTGCCGGTGTCCCGGCGGGCCACCTGGGTGCGGACGGTGGCGGCGGTCGGGCTGACGGCGTCGAGGTCGGCGACCAGCTCCAGGGTGGCCCGCTCCGCTGTGGCCTCCCGGCAGATGACCTTAAGGGCCCGGATGTGGACCGGCCCGCTGCCATAAATGCCAACCGGCCCCCATATCCCCCCCGGGTTCCAATCGGGGTCGATGCAGTCCCAGTGTTGGAACACCCCGGTGAGGTTTCGTTTGGCCCGCCGGTCGCCGGGGGTCGGGCACGCCACCTCGACGGCCAGCACGTGCTCGCGGCGGGCCGCCAGCGCGTCGGTCACCTCGAAGCTATGAGGAAAGAAATACCCCTCCGTGTCGCCCACGTACTCCCCGTCGAGCCATACGTCGCCTTGATAGAAGATGCCGGCGAAGGTGAGGAAATGGCGCTCGGCGCCCTCGGGGAGAGGGGATTCGAACCGCCGGCGGTACAGCACGGGGCCGTCGCTCGCCGCCAACACGGGATCGGACCGCCAGTGGCCGGGAACCGCCACGGGCGTCCAGCCGGAGTCGTCCAGGTCCGGCTCGGCCATGACCCGGCGCAGGTCGTCGTTCGACTCCGCGGCCAGCCAAAGACCACCCAGATCCATCCGGGGGCAGGCCAGATCCATTCGCGGGCAGGGTAGTCCCGAGAGGAACCGCCCCGTCGCTGACGAGTGCCGTGACAGGCGCGGGCAAGCGAAGTCACAGGGCCGGGGTAGCGTGACGACCATGAGTTCACGTCCGGCCACCCTCGGCCAGTTGAGAGATTCCGGCTGGGAGTCCGTCCCGGTCAAGGAGGAGGTCCGGCGCAACGCCATCGAGCGCATCGCCTCCGGCCGGCCGGTCGTGGACCGGGTACTCGGCTACGACGACACCGTTCTACCGCAGCTGGAGAACGCCCTCATCGCCGGGCACGACATCATCTTCCTCGGGGAGAGAGGCCAGGCCAAGACCCGCATAATCCGCAGCCTCACCGGTCTGCTCGACGAGTGGCTGCCGGTCGTCGCCGGCTCCGAGATTCTCGACGACCCGTACCACCCGGTGTCGCGCCACGCCAAGGAGCTGGTGGCTCAGCACGGCGACGAGACGCCGCTCGTGTGGGTGCACCGCGACGACCGCTACGGCGAGAAGCTGGCCACGCCGGACACCTCTATCGCCGACCTGATCGGCGAGGTCGATCCGATAAAGGTGGCCGAGGGACGGTACCTGGCCGACGAGCTCACCCTGCACTACGGGCTGGTGCCTCGGACCAACCGGGGCATATTCGCGCTCAACGAGCTCCCCGATCTGGCCGAGCGCATCCAGGTCGGCCTGCTCAACGTGCTCGAGGAGCGGGACATCCAGGTCCGCGGCTACAAGATCCGGCTTCCCCTGGACGTGATGCTCGTGGCGTCGGCCAACCCCGAGGACTACACCAATCGGGGACGGATCATCACCCCCCTTAAGGATCGCTTCGGCGCCCAGATCCGCACCCACTACCCCCTCGACACCGCCACCGAGATCGCGGTGATGGACCAGGAGGCGGTCCTCCCCCGGCCGGATCGGGTGCGGGTCGAAGTCCCCGACCACATGGTCGAGATCGTGGCCACCCTGTCGCAGCTCGCCCGCCAGAGTCCCCACATCAACCAGCGGTCGGGCGTGTCGGTGCGGCTCAGCGTGGCCAACCTCGAGACCCTCGTCGCCAGCGCGGTACGCCGGGCCCTGCGCCTCGGTGAGACCGAGGCCGTGCCCCGAATCACTGATCTGGCCTCCCTGGTCGCCTCGACGTCGGGCAAGGTGGAAATAGAGACGATCGACGAGGGACGCGACGGGCAGGTGGTCGATCGCCTTATCCAGCAGACGGTCCTCACTGTGTTCAAGGAGCTGGTCCCGCCCGAGGGCTTGCGCGCCGCGGCCGCCGACTTCGATGGCGGCAGCGTTCTCCACAGCGGCGACGACATCACCTCGGCCCGGTACGTGGAGGCCATCGGTGAGTTCCCGGCCCTGCGGTCCGTCGTCACCCGGCTCCCGGGCCTGTCCGGCAACGAGTCGGCGGGGGCGTTCGCCAGCGCCATCGAGTTCGTGCTGGAGGGGCTGCACCTGGGCAAACGGCTCAACAAGGACGCCGCGGGCGACCGGGCGACCTACCGGGCTCGGTAGCGGTGGCCCGGTTCCGGTATTCGAAGTGGGATGGGACGCAGGTCGGCTTCGATTTCGACGCCGACGACATCTTCGCCGAGCTGACCGACGAGCTGCTGTATAACGGCGATCTCAATCAGGCCCTGCAGCGGCTGCTGCAGCGCGGCTTCACCGATCGCAACGGCGAGCGCATCGCCGGCATGCGCGAGATGCTCGAGCGGCTGCGCCAGCGGCGCAAGGAGATGCTCGACCGCCACGATCTCGGCGGCCCCTACGAGGACATCGCCGAGCGGCTGCGGCAGATCCTCGACCAGGAGCGCCAGGGTATCGACGGCCTGGTCGACGAAGCCCACCAGTCCGGGGACCAGCGCCGGTCCGAGATCACCGACGAGGTGGCGGCCGAGCGGAGGATGGAGCTCGACCTCCTGCCCCCCGACCTGGCCGGCCAGGTCCAGGCCCTCCAGGAGTACGAGTGGACCAGCAGCGAGGCCCGCCAGGCGTTCGACGAGCTGATGGACGAGCTGCGGTCCCAGCTGATGCAGAGCTACTTCAACCAGATGTCGTCGTCGATGTCGGACGTGTCCCCGGAGTCGCTCCAGCGGATGAAGGACATGTTCAACGAGCTCAACCGGATGCTCGAGACCCGGGCCGCCGGAGGGGACACCGACCGGATGTTCCAGGAGTTCATGGACCGGTTCGGGGACATGGTCCCGGGCAACCCGCAGTCGCTCGACGAGCTGCTCGAGCAGATGGCCCAGCAGATGGCGGCCATGCAGCAGCTGCTCAACTCCATGAGCCCGGAGCAGCGGGCCCAGCTCGAACAGCTGGCCAACTCCCTGCTCGAGGACATGGACCTGCGCTGGCAGGTCGAGCGGCTGGGTGGCAACCTGCGCCAGGCTTTCCCCCAGGCCGGCTGGGATCGTAACTACGACTTCAGCGGCAGCGACCCCCTCGGTTTCGCCGAGGCGGCCTCGGTGATGAACCAGCTGGGGGACATGGACCGGCTGGAGCAGATGATGACCAGCGCCACCAACCCGGGGGCCCTGGCCGAGGTGGACATCACCCGAGCCGGCGAGCTGCTCGGAGAGGATGCGGCCAGGTCCCTGGATCAGCTGGCCAAGCTGGCCCGACAGCTGATCGACGCCGGCCTCATGGACCAAAAGGAGGGCCGCCTCGAGCTGACCCCCCGAGGTCTGCGCAAGATCGGCCAGAACGCCTTGTCCGACCTGTTCTCGAAGCTGATCAAGGACCGCATGGGCCGCCACGCGGTCGACCGCATCGGGATCGGTCACGAGCGCACGTTCGAAACCAAGCCCTATGAGTGGGGGGATCCGTTCAACCTGTCGATCGAGCGGACCGTTCGCAACGCGGTCGCCCGCTCCGGCGCCGGCACCCCGGTGAGGCTGACCCCCGACGATTTCGAAATCGACCGCACCGAGACCTTGACCTCGACCGCGACCGTGCTGGCCGTGGACCTGTCCTTGTCTATGCCGATGCGGGGCAACTTCCTGGCCGCCAAGAAGGTAGCAATGGCCCTGCACTCGCTGATCACGACCCAGTTCCCCCGGGACTACCTCGGGCTCGTCGGCTTTGGTGAGCTGGCCCGGGAGCTACGGCCCGAGCAGCTCCCGGAGGTGTCGTGGGACTACACCTACGGGACCAACATGCAGCACGCCCTGGCCCTGGCCCGCCGGATGCTGGCCCGCCAGACCGGCACCAAACAGGTGATCATGATCACCGACGGTGAACCCACCGCCCACATCCTGCCCGGGGGAGAGCCGTTCTTCAGCTATCCCCCGGCCCCCGAGACCATCCGGGTCACGCTCAACGAGGTGGTGCGGGCGACCCGGGAGGGCATCCGCATCAACACCTTCATGCTCGACGCCAGCGGCTATCTGCGCAACTTTGTCGAGCGGCTCACCCAGCTCAACCGGGGCCGGGCGTTCTTCACCACGCCCGAGACCCTCGGCGACTACGTGCTCGTCGATTTCCTCGACCAGAAGAGGGCTCGCCGCCGCCCGGCCTGACGCCGATCCGGACCTGAAACCGGTGACCGTCCGGGATTTCGTGCAAGAGTTCTGGCTATGCATGTGATCGTGGTCGGCTGCGGCCGGGTCGGCAGTGAGCTGGCCGTCAGAATGCAGCGCGAGGGCCACACGGTGGCCATCATCGACAAGAACGTCAACGCCTTCCGGCGCCTGCCCGACGACTGGGATGGGGCGAAGGTGGTGGGGTTCGGCTTCGACCGGGACCACCTCATCAAGGCCGGGATCGAACGGGCCGGGGCGGTGGCCGCGGTCACGAGCGGGGACAACACCAACATCCTCTCCGCCCGTATCGCCCGGGAGACCTTCGAGGTGGCCAACGTGGTGGCCCGCATCTACGATCCCCGGCGAGCCCTGATCTACCAGAGGCTGGGGATCGCCACCGTGGCCACGGTGAGCTGGACCGTGGACCAGGTCGCCCGGCGGCTTCTGCCGGGGGACGTGGCGACGGCGTGGACCGACCCGTCGGGCGAGATCAACGTGGTCGAGTACCCGCTGCCGGACCGCCTGTGCGGGCGGGGCCTGGCCGAGCTGGCGGACGGCGACCGGTTCCGCCCGATGATGGTTACCCGGGGTGGGGAGGCCCGGCTGGCGGGGGCAGGGATGGTAGGCCAGGAAGGCGACATCATCCACTTCGCGGTGCGCACCGACGCCCTGGATGTTCTCAACGACCGCCTGGCCGCGGCGGTCAAAACCGTGGGATCGGGATCAGGAGGGTCGCGGTGAGGGTGTCGATCGCCGGCGGCGGGGTGGTGGGGCGGTCCATCGCCCGGGACCTGGTCGCCAACGGCCACAGCGTCCTGATCGTGGAATCGGACCCGGCGGTGGTCGCCCGCCAGCAGGATCTCACCAACTGCCGGTGGGTCAACGGCGACGCCTGCGAGGTCACCACTCTGCACCTGGCTGGTTTCGGTGACGCCGATGTGGTGGTGGCGGCCACCGGCGACGACGAGGACAACCTGGTGGTGTCCCTGCTCTCCAAGCAGGAGTTCGCGGTGCCCCGGGTGATCGCCCGGGTCAATCATCCGGAGAACCAGTGGCTGTTCAACGAGACGTGGGGGGTCGACGTGGCGGTGTCGACCCCCCACCTCATAACCGCGCTGGTCGAGGAGGCGGTGTCGGTCGGCACCCTGGTCCGGCTGCTGCACTTCGCCGAGGGCAAGGCGGGGCTGGTGGAGGTGACTCTGGCCGAGGGCACGCCGGCGGGCGATCGCCAGATCTCCGAGCTCGGGATGCCTCGCGATTCCAGCGTGGTGGCGGTGGTGCGGGACCGGCGGGTCGTCGTACCCCGGGGGGACACCATCCTGCGGGTGGGCGACGAGGTGATCGCCCTGGTGACCGAGGACTCCGAGGACTCGGTGCGGCGGATCCTGGTCGGCTGATCCCCCGTCCCGGGCCGGCAGGCCCGTCCGTCGGGCGGTGAGCCGGTCCCGTCGGGCGGTACGGGCGGTCCCGTCGGGCGGCGAGGCCCGGTCCCGTCGGGCGGTGAGGCCCGGTCCCGTCGGGCGGTGAGGCCGGGTCCGGTCAGGCCAGGAGCGCGGGCCGGTCGGCCAGGAGGGCGGCGCGGTCAGGCCAGGAGATCGGTGTACAGCCGGTAGGTGGCCTCGTCGAATGCGACCAGCGTGACCAGCTCGACCTCGGTGTCGGCGGCCCGCAGGGTCGACACCGCGATCTCCGCCGCCGGGGCCGGCGGGTAACCGTAGATGCCGGTTGAGATGGCAGGGAAGGCCAGGCTGACCGCGCCCAGATCTCCGGCCACGGCCAGCGAGCGCCGGTAGCACGAGGCCAGCAGATCGGCTTCTCCCTCGGTGCCGCCCCGCCACACCGGGCCGACGGTGTGGATTATCCAGCGGGCAGGAAGGGCGAAGCCCGGGGTGGCTTTGGCATCACCGGTCCGGCAGCCGCCCAGGGCGGCGCAGGCCTGGTGCAGATCCCGGGCTCCGGCCGCCCGGTGGATGGCCCCGTCGACCCCGCCGCCCCCGGCCAGCGCGGAGTTGGCGGCGTTGACCACGGCGTCCACCGCCATGGTCGTGATGTCGCCGCGGACCGCCGACAACCTCACCTGCCGGCCCTCCGGGCCCGGCGCCTAGCACGTTTCGGTGACGAAATCGGGGATTTCCTCTTGCATCCAGGTGAAGTAAGGGCCAAGATCACATCAATGTAGTTACATTGGTGGTACTCAGGGTGCTGCCGGACCAGACACCGACTGAGGGGAGTTAGCGGTGAGCGAACTCGTTGACCTGATTCTGCACACACCGGAGCGGAGCTGGCAGCGCCAGGCCAACTGCATGGGTGTCGATCCCGATCTGTTCTTTCCCGAGCGGGGAGCATCGACTCGGGAGGCCAAGGAGGTGTGCCGGGGGTGCGTGGTCCGGGAGGATTGCCTCGAGTACGCCCTGGCCAACGGAGAGAAGTTCGGCATATGGGGCGGGTTGAGTGAGCGGGAGCGGCGCAAGATCCGCCGCCGGCGGGCCCTGGAGAGGCGGGGCGTCGTAGTCGCCAGTTAGCCGCCGTGAGATCTGAACCTTCCCCCGTCGAGGCCCGCCTGTTCGAGGCGGGCCTCGATCGTTCTTGAGCTGTTCAGGTCGAGCTCGGGCCACCGGTGGCGGGGCTCGGCTTTCAGCACGCCGAGGGGCACCAGGCCGACCAGTTCGGCCCGGGCCACGCCCGCCCGCCTGGCGACGGCATCGAAGGCAGCGCCGGGGCCAATCTGCCACGGAGCGATGAGGTTGCAGGACACCTGCGCGCAGTCGCCGACGGCGAGCCCCAGCGCCCTGACGTGGGGGCCCCGGATCTGGGCCGCCACCCGTCGGGCCGCGGCCACGTCCGCTTCGGCCAGCCACAGGTTGTAGGCGACGAGCGCCGGGCGGGCCCCGACGGCAGCCGCTCCGGCGGTCGGGTGAGGCGCAGCCGGCCCGCGGTCGGGGGCCAAGGTGGTCCACGCCTCCCTCCGCACCTCGGGTAGGGACCGCTCGGGTCCGTAAAGGAAGCACGGCAGCCCGAGCTCCGCCCCGGCCCACCTGGCGAAGGCGTCGCGAGCAGCGAGGGAGGGGGCGATCGGACCGTCGTGGAGAAGCGGCGCCGGCTCGCCGGGCACCAGGGTGACCCAGGGGACGACGTCGAGCGCCCCGATCCTGGGATGAGCGCCCGAGTGCCCGGCCAGGTCGACGAGGCCCACCGTGGCCCGAGCCACGGCCCGGACAGCGGCCGGAATTTCCTGCAGGGGGCCGGCCATCGTGATCACACCGCGGTTGTGGTCCTCGTCGGTGTGGACATCGAGGAGGAATGGCCCGGCCCGCTCCGACAGCTGCGAGATCACCCGCCGGTCCCGGCCCTCGCTCACGTTCACGACGCACTCGAGCAGGGGCGACGAAGTGGGCTTCATGCTGCGGTCCCGAGATTCCCGCCCGGATTCACGCTCCCGACACCGCGAAGTCGCCTTATCGTCATTTGCGGGTCATCCAGCGGGGCCGGGCGCGCCGGATACTTGGGTGGGGGGTAGTGCCGCCCAGGTCCACAAGGAGTAGTTTGGCCTCATGATCGGAAACATCGGTGATCTCCCGTACCTGGTCCTCATAGCGGTGATCGTCCTGATCGCCGGGAGCCAGCTCCCGAAGATTGCTCGCAACGTCGGGGTGGCGGGCAAGGAGTTCCGCAAGGCGCAACAAGAGGCCGAGGAGGATGCGGAAAAGGACCGCCAGGTCAAGGCGGCCAAAGAGGCGCAGGCGGCTCAGACCGCCCAGGCGGCTCAAACCGCTCAAGCCCTCAGCCCGCCTCCTGCTGTACAGGTGGGCCCGGCCGGCCAGGCCGCTCCCGTGCCCCAGTCGGCCCCCGTGGCCGCGGGCCAGTCCGGCCAGTCCGGGCAGGCCGGCAATGCCCCAGAAGGGTCGATAACGCTCACCCCCGCCCAACTCGACGCCCTGTTGAAGGCGCGCGAGGACCAGGCCAAGCGCGACGCCACAGGCGGGACCAACTAGGACTTTCTGTCTTCGCCGGGGCCCAGGCACGTGGTGGCCTGGCCCCGGGGGATGGCGTCAGTCAGCGGTGATGCGCTGCAGGCCCCGACGGCTACGAGCGATGCGACGGCGCTCGCGCTCGGAGGCTCCGCCCCAGACTCCGTGCTCGATCCGGTTGTAAAGGGCGTACTCGAGGCACGGGGACTTGACCGGACAATCGGCGCAGATCCGGCGGGCAATTTCCACGCCCACCCCGTCACTCGGAAAGAAGGTTTCGGGCGGCAGGTCTCGGCACTTGCCCTCAGCCATCCAGGTGGTTTCCACAGTCGACCTCCGTCGTCGCTCCCGCCCAAAGTCTCGTCATAAGTCAGTAGAGCCGTTTAAGAGTCGTATAAGAGTCAAATAAGAAAGACGCGCCGAGCGCGTTTGACACCTTTACTACGTCGGCATCCACCCAATGGTTGACAAGAATTTCTTGTGGCTGGCCCATTTCTGGACCCTGTCCGACAACCATTTCCCGTGCTCTGACGTAGCGACGAGGTGTTTCTTTCCTGGGCTATTGTAGCCGACAGGGGGCCGGGTCCGGTGATTACCTCTACCGGAAGCCTGAACGGGTGGCCAGGACAGTTGACCATCAGGGTCGGCCCGCTTCACGTGCTGGTACCGTCCGCAGCCATGGATCGCATCGAGTGCCAGTGGTGCAAGGCCCAGAACGACGTCGACCAGAAGAGCTGCGTCACGTGCGGGGCGCCGCTCGACGCCCGGAACCTGGTCAGCGACTCGGGGTGGCGGGAGGCCCCCCGGCTCCGGGACATGACCGAGATCCGCTTCTCCAACAGCACCTGCCAGGTGGAGGGCGAGCTGGTGCCGGTGGCGGAGATCAACCTGGCTGACGGGGACTGGGTGTTCTTCGAACATCACGTGCTGCTGTGGAAGGACGAACGTACCCCGCTGTCTGCCCTGCAGGTCCCGGGGGGCATGAAGCGCATGCTCGGCGGGATGCCCCTCGTCATCACCGTGGCCCAGGGGCCCGGGCGGGTGGCCTTCTCGCGCGACGCCTCGGGAGAGCTGGTGGTGCTCCCGCTGCACCCCAGCATGGAGATCGACGTGCGCGAGCACGCGTTCCTGGTGGCCTCGCACTCCATCACCTACTCGTTCGAGCGGATCAAGGGCCTCACCAACGTGCTTCACGGGGAGGGCATGTACCTCGACCGGTTCGTGACCCAGGGGGAGCAGGGAATCCTGATGCTGCATGGGTACGGCAACGTCTTCGAGCGCACCCTCGGCTCCGGCGAGAAGATCCTGGTGGAACCGGGTGGCTTTCTCTACAAGGACTCCTCGGTGCAGATGAACACGGTCCAGCTGAACGTCCGGACCGGGCTCATGCGGCGAGGCATGTTCATGGCGGAGATGACCGGGCCGGGCCGGGTGGGCATCCAGTCCATGTACGTCCATCACGAGTCAGCCTGAACCGAGACCGATGACGACCCAGCAGACCGCTTCGTACATATGTCGCTTCTGCCGCATGGGCTGCCAACCGACCGGGGCCTCCTGCCCCCATTGCGGCGCCCCCGTCGACGCCAGGGCCGTGGTCAGCCGGTCGGGCTGGCAGGAGCAGCCGGCCATCAAGGACATGGCCCGGATCCAGTTCGGTCAGTCCTCCTGCCAGATCGAGGGGACCTACGTGCCGGCCGTCGACTTCCGCCTGAGCGGATCGGAATGGGTGTACTTCTCCCACCACACCGTGCTGTGGTGCGAGCCCACCGTCAGCCTGTCCCCCATGCAGATGGCCGGCGGGTGGAACCGGGTCAAGGCCGGCCTGCCGCTCGTCATGCTCCAAGCCCAAGGGCCGGGGCACCTGGCCCTCTCCGACGACCATCCCGGCGAGATCGTGGCCCTGCCCATACAGCCGGGACAGGCGGTGTGGGTGCGCGAGCACCGGTTCCTGGCCGCGACCGGCAACGTCGACTACAGCTGGCAGCAGTCGGGGATCTGGTTCGTGACCGGCAACCGCGACGAGGCCGAAAACCACTTCCCGCTCGGTTACAACGTCGACATCTTTCACGCCCGGGAATCGCCCGGTCTCCTGCTCCTGCATTCGCCGGGCAACACGTTCATCCGGGACCTGGCACCGGATGAGACCATCTGCATTCAGCCCACATCACTGCTGTACAAGGATCCGGGGGTCGGCATGGCGCTTCACCTCGAGTATCCCAACCAGAGCGGGATGATGTGGTCGTTTCACCGCTCCTACAGCTACCGCCAGGTCTGGCTCCGGCTCTGGGGTCCGGGGCGCATCGCCATCCAGTCGGTGTTCGAGCGGGAGGAGACCAGTGAAGCCATAACTAACCATTCGCCGGCCACCGCGACCAGGTGGTAAAGTCGGATTCCGTGACACCCCGGATCGCCGCTCGCGGCCTCCTCCTTCTGATGTAGGCGAGCACCACCAAAAGGTGCTCGCCAAGCCTCCTGTGCCTTACGGCCGGGAGGTTTTTTGTTTGCCCGATTCCCGCCCGACCAACCGTCAACGAAGAGGTTCCCGATGGCCGCCTACTCCTACCCCACGCCATGCGACATGCCGTTTCAGAAGTACCAGCCGTTTCGACCGCTCGATCCGGAGAGGCTTAACCGGCTGAACCGGACGTGGCCGGACCGCCGGCTGACCCAGGCTCCGGTGTGGTGCAGTGTGGACCTGCGCGACGGCAACCAGGCCCTGATCGACCCGATGGATCCCCCTCGCAAGTTGAAGTTCTTCGAGACCCTGATCGGGATGGGGTTCAAGGAGATCGAGGTCGGGTTCCCGGCGGCGTCCGAGCCGGACTTCGAGTTCATCCGCCAGATCATCGACGAGGACCGGATCCCCGACGACGTGGTGATCCAGGTGCTGGTGCAGTGCCGCCCGGAGCTCATCGAACGGACCTTCGAGGCGATCGCCGGCGCCCCCCACGCTATCGTCCACTTCTACAACTCGACGTCGGTGCTCCAGCGGCGGGTCGTGTTCGGTCTCGGAAAGGACGGCATCACCGAGATCGCCACCAGCGCCGCCCGCCTGGTCAGGAAGCACGAGGACACCATCCCCCAGACCAAGGTGAGCTACGAGTACTCCCCCGAGAGCTTCACCGGTACCGAACCTGACTACGCCATAGAGATCTGCGAAGCGGTGATGGACGTCATCGAACCCGACCCCGACCGGAAGATGATCGTCAACCTGCCCAACACGGTCGAGATGTACGGACCCAACACCTACGCCGACGTCATCGAGTACTTCCACCGCAACGTCCGCAACCGGGACTCGATCGTGCTGAGCGTGCACCCGCACAACGACCGCGGCACCGCCGTGGCCGCGGCCGAGCTGGCCCAGCTCGCGGGCGCCGACCGGGTGGAGGGCACCCTCTTCGGCAACGGCGAACGAACGGGCAACGTGGACGTGGTGACCCTGGCGCTCAACCTTTTCACCCAGGGGGTCGACCCGAAGCTCGACCTGCACGACATCGACGCCCTGCGGCGGGTGGCCGAGTACTGCAACCGCCTGCCCGTCCACCCTCGTCATCCCTACGCCGGCGACCTGGTCTACACCGCCTTCTCGGGCTCGCACCAGGACGCCATCAAGAAGGGCATGGACGCCATCCCCGGTGACTACGAGTCGTGGGAGGTGCCCTACCTGCCGATCGACCCCAAGCACGTCGGTCGCACCTACCAGGCCATAAT
Source organism: uncultured Actinomycetota bacterium (assembly GCA_963783945.1). GTDB lineage: Bacteria > Actinomycetota > Acidimicrobiia > Acidimicrobiales > Palsa-688 > CAWAPS01. The sequence goes on along the minus strand of CAWAPS010000025.1, from coordinate 104,521 downwards.
CCGGGTCAACAGCCAGTCGGGGAAGGGTGGGGTGGCCTACCTGATGGACTCCGAGCACGGGCTGGACCTGCCCCGGGCCCTCCAGGTCGAGTTCTCCAAGCAGGTGCAGAAGATCACCGAGGCCACGGGGACCGAGATCAAGCCCGGAGAGCTGTGGGACGCCTTCGCCCGCAGCTACCTGCCTGATGACGCCGGGATCAGGCTCATCTCCAGCGAGGTCTCTTCGGGGGAAAAGGGAACCTCCGTGGTCGCCCAGCTCCTCGTGGACGGCCAGCACCGGACGCTGTCAGGCCGGGGCAACGGCCCGGTCGACGCCGTCATCGGTGGCATCCGGACCGAGCTCGGAATCGAGATGTCGGTCGACGACTACCACGAGCACGCCCTGACCGCCGGCAGTGAGGCCAGCGCCGCCGCCTATGTCCAGGCCACCGGAGCGGGCGGGGAGCAGGTGTGGGGAGTCGGGATCCACTCGAGCATCCTCGACGCTTCGCTCGCGGCCGTCATCGGCGCGGCCAACCGGCTCCGGGATGGTTCCGGGGCCGGCCCGGCCTAGACTCGCCGCCCATGTCCATGCCGTCCAGCGAAGAGCAGGCCCCGCCTCGCGGGCACGTCCGGGTGGTCTACCTCGGGCCGGTTGCCCCCCACTGGCGGGTCGACTCGGACTTCGGGGACCGGGCGGTGATCGAGGAGTTCCGTCAGCGGGCCCTGGCTCGGCTCCTGTTGTTGCCGCCGCACGATCCGCAGTTCCGGCGCAACCGGGAGCGGGTCATCCGCGACGCCGAGCGGGAGAACCTCCTGCTCGATTGGGATCTCGGGGAGCCGGACGAGGAGTCCACCGGCTAGCTCCGGGCGGTCACGGCGAGCAGCGCGGCCAAGGTGGCCGTGGCCACAGGACCAGCCTTTCTCGGATCGCCCGCCCCGAACCCCGCAGCTAAGGGCGGTAGGCGATCGGGACGATGAAACCCGGGTGAACCCTGCCGTCTCCGCGTCCGCGATCGCCTGGAGCAGCGCGATCGCGGAGGCGGACTGGCTCGAGGATCAACTGGCCGTGCCGATGGGCTCGACGGCCACCTCGATCGTGCCCGGAGGCTTCGAGGCGTACCTGCGGATCCTGCACCCGGCGGAGGTGCCAGGCGGCGGGGACCCGGCCGGAGCCCGCAGAGTCCGGTGGTCGGAGGTGGCGTCGTGGACGGGCATGGCCCTGGCCGACGACGCCCGGTTCCACTCCGTGGCCCTGCCGCCCGAGGAGCCGGAGCGCTTGGAGCATCCGGTGTGCTGCCCACCCGGGCGGGGCGGGCTGACCGAGGCCGACTGCGGGGCCGTGGTCGCGATCCTGCGGGCTCATACCGCCGATCCCGGCGAATGCCGGTTCTGCCTGTGGGAGGGCTACGCCTGGCAGGGCCGCCAGTCCCACCCCATCCCCCGCGAGGTTCTCGACGGGCCCCGGGTGCACCTGCCGATGCGGGACTACGTCCTCTACCGGGGGCCGATCGAGGCGGCCGGCGCCCTGGCCGAGCCGGCGTTCCAGACCCCGAACATCTGGTGGCCGGCCGCCCGCTCCTGGTGCGTGGCCAGCGAGATCGACCTGCCGTGGACCTACGTGGGCGGGTCCCGCCGGCTGATCGACCACCTCCTCGGCTGCCCGGACCTGGAGACCCTGCCGGCCGGTCCCGACGACCCGGTTTGGCGGATCGAGGGGTGGGTGGCCCGCTGGGTGAGCGAGGGATTGAACGCGCTCATGAGCGGCGGTCACTGCCAGATCGTCACCACCCGGGGCGTGGTCTCCGCCTGGTTCGAGCGCCCCGGGCTGTCGCCCGGAGCGCTCGGCGTAACCGCCGAGACCTACGACGGGCGCCGGGCCGGGCGCCGGACTCAGATCGGGCACAGCACAGAGGAACGGATCCGCCGGCTGCTGGCCCTTCATCTGACCATGAACGTCGTCGACCTTGTAGAGGGGTAGCAGGCGACCGCCGTTGTACCCTTTGGCATGGCGATGTCGCGCGTTGATGAGGTCACCGGGGCAGCGCGTGTGGGCGACGGCCGGGCCGGCGGGGCTGACCGAGGCGGTTCGGACGGATCAACAGGGCGTGCGCTGGAAGAGCTCAGGTACATCAACCGGGAGCTGTCGACCCTCGATTTCAACAGCCGGGTGCTCGCCCTGGCCGAGAACGAGGCTCTCCCGCTGCTCGAACGGGTCAAGTTCCTGGCCATCTTCAGCACCAACACCGACGAGTTCTTTCAGGTGCGGGTCGCCGGACTAAAGGATCAGGAAGCGGCAGGTATCGGCACCGCGCCCGACGGCCTGTCGGTCGCCGAGCAGCTGAGGGCCATCAGGGCCGAGGTCGAGGTGCAGTTCGAGCGGCGGCGGGTGGCGTTTCTGCAGCGGGTCCTGCCGGCTCTGGCCGACCAGGGCGTGCGCTTCGTGGCCTGGGACTCTCTCGACGACGCTGACCGCGACTGGCTGGAGAAGGTGTTCGCCGAGCGGATCTTTCCCGTTCTGACCCCGCTGGCCGTGGATCCCGGGCATCCTTTTCCCTACATATCCAACCTGTCGCTGAACCTGGCTGTCATCGTCCGCGACCCGGCGGGCGGGGAGCGGCGTTTCGCCCGGGTCAAGGTCCCGCCGCTGCTGCCGGGCCTGCTCGCCATGCCCGACGGGGAGCGCTTCGTCGCCCTGGAGCAGGTCATCGCAGCCAACCTGGATGCCCTGTTCCCGGGGATGGAGATAGAGAGCTACCACCCGTTCCGGGTCACCCGAAACGCCGATCTCACCCTGGAGGAGGAGGAGGCGGACGACCTGCTCGAGGCGGTGGAGATGGAGCTGCGGCGCAGGCGGTTCGGGCGGGCCGTGCGCCTCGAGGTCGACCGCGACATAACCGAGGAGGTGCGGAGCCTTCTGACCCGGGAGCTCGACCTCCGGCCCGAGGACGTCTACGACGTGGAGGGCCCCCTCGATCTGACGGCGCTGTGGCTGGTGTTCAACCTGGATCGGCGGGACCTGAAGGAGGAGCCCTACACCCCGGTCACCCCGGCCCGCCTGCTCAGCCCGGACGGGGAGACGACCGACATCTTCGAGGTCATCCGCCGGGGCGACGTGCTGGTCCAGCACCCCTACGAGAGCTTCTCCGACTCCGTCGAGGACTTTATTGCCCAGGCGTCGCGGGACCCCCACGTCCTCGCCATCAAGCAGACCCTGTACCGGACGTCAGGTGACAGCAACATCGTGCGGTCGCTGATCCGGGCGGCGGAGCGGGGCAAGCAGGTCGCGGCTCTGGTCGAGCTCAAGGCCCGGGGTGACGAGGCGGCCAACATCGGCTGGGCCCGGGCCCTCGAGGAGGCAGGCGTGCACGTGGTGTACGGCCTGGTCGGGCTGAAGACCCACTCGAAGACGGCACTGGTCGTGCGCCAGGAGGGCGACGGCATCACGCGGTACTGCCACATAGGCACCGGCAACTACAACGCCAGCACGGCCCGGCTGTACGAGGACATCGGCATCCTCACCGCCGAGCCGGACGTAGGGGCCGACCTGACCGACCTGTTCAATTTCCTGACCGGGTACAGCCGGCGCGTCGACTACCGGCGCTTGCTGGTGGCCCCGACAACCCTCCGGCCCCGGATGCTCGAGCTGATCGCGGCGGAAACCGAGCGGGGCAGGCAGGGGCGCATCGTCTGGAAACTGAACAACGTTGTCGACCCCGGGATCGTCGACGCGCTGTACGCGGCGTCGCAGGCCGGTGTTCGAATCGACCTGATAGTGCGGGCCATCTGCTGCCTGCGGCCCGGCGTGCCCGGGCTGTCGGAGACCATAAGAGTCCGCAGCATCGTGGGCCGCTGGCTCGAGCATTCGCGGATCTACTATTTCGGCGCCGGCGCGTCGGGCGGGCAGCTCGGAGATGAGAGTCACCCGACCGTCCTGCCCGAGGACGGGCAGTACTACCTGGGCTCGGCGGACATGATGGACCGCAACCTGGACCGAAGGGTCGAGGCGGTGGTCCCGGTCGCCGCTCCCGATCTCCAGGTGCGGCTGCGGGAGATCCTCGACATGGAGCTGGCCGATGATGTAAGAGCGTGGGAGCTGGCCTCCGACGGGTCGTGGCACAAGGTCGCGGAGGTCCATGGGATCGATGCTCAGCAGAAGTTCCAGGAGATGGCCATGGCCCGCTCGAAGCCGTGGCGCGACGCCGACGTCGCCGTCGGCAGCGCGCTCAAGTGACGGCTCTGGCGTGACCGGACCCAACTGAATTCGGCGAGGCAGCGTGAATACCGAACGGGGAGGGCCGGTCCTTGCCGCCGGCGGCGTGGTGTGGCGCCGAGCGGGAGACGAGTTGCAAGTGGTGATCGTGCACCGCAACCGCTACGACGACTGGAGCCTGCCCAAAGGCAAACTCGACCCCGGAGAGACCGACGAGGAAGCCGCCCTTCGCGAGGTCCGGGAGGAGACCACGGTCGAGGCTGCCCTCGGACCGGAGTTGCCGTCGACGAACTATCTCGACCGGAGCGGCAAGCACAAGCGGGTCCGTTACTGGGCCATGACCGTGGTAAGCGGGGACCCGGCCGGGTCCCACGAGGTCGACGACGCCCGGTGGGTGACCCTTGATCAGGCCGCCTCCCAACTCAGCTACTCCCACGACGTCGAGGTGGTCGCCGCCCTGCTCTCCGCCCTCAGGGCCTAACTACGGTATCCCCCTCCCGCGGATGGCACACTGGCGACATGCTCGTCCTGCTGGTCCGTCATGCTCACGCTCTGGCGCGCTCCGAATGGCACGGAGATGATCGGGATCGAGACCTGTCGGCCCGGGGCCGCGGCCAGTCGGCCGCTCTGGTCCCGATCCTGCGCGAGTTCAAGCCGGAAAGGATCCTCTCCAGTCCGTACTCGAGGTGCGTCGACACGGTCGTGCCGCTGGCCACGGCTCTGGGGATCGACGTCGAGCCGGTCGAGGCCCTGGCCGAGGGGGCGGGCTACGACGCTGTCCGCCTCGTGCGGTCGGTCCGCGACCGGGTGTCGGTTCTGTGCAGCCACGGCGATGTGATCCCGGAGATCCTCGCCGCGCTCGGCGAGCGAGGACCGGCTGGACCTGGGCCGCAACCCCCGCGACGAAAAGGCGTCGGTTTGGGTGCTGCGGGGCCCGAAGGAGAGGTTCATCCGGGCGGCCTACCTCCGTCCCCCGGTAGTGAAGGCTCCAGTGTGATCCCCGGCAGGCTCAGTCTGATCCCCGGCAGGCGGCGCGCCCAGGTGCGGTGAGCGCGCCGCCGGTGGCGTCGGGAACGCCCAGCCGGTGGATCAGCTCCGCTGAAGGAGATCAGGACCCGTCAGCGGAAGAACAGAAACGATTTTTTCTTGATCTGGCCCTGAGGAAGCAGGTCGTCATCCCCCGGCGCCCAGGGCTCGATGCCAACCACGGTGCGGACGGGGGCCGGGGTGGTGCCCGCTTCGCCGCTGACCCCGGTTTCCCCGAGGGCCAGGGGCGCGCCGGTGCAGGCAGGATCGCCGTCGGCCCGCTCTTTGCCGGCCGCCCGCTCTTGGCCGGGCGCCCTGTCTTGGCCCACCGGTGCGGCCGGCCCAGTCGGCGTGGGCCGGCGCAGGGGAATGGTCGGGCGCTCGATCGAGGTGGGAGCGGGGGTCAAAGGGGACACGGCCCGCCCGGTGGGGCTCTTTACCGACACCCGGTTGTCGCCGGCGAAGGCCACCTGGCCCAGGCTGACGCCGGAAGCTCCGATCCGGCCGATGGAGCTGGTAAGCCCGGCGGGGGAGCCGCTCGAGCCACCGAGCCCGGAGCCCGCCGGGCGGGGGGCGGCGAGGCCGCCGGCGCTGGAGCTGGTGGCTCCTCCGAGGCCGAGCCTGCTGGGGCGGGCGGTCCCGCCGAGGCCGCTCGTGCCGCTGGCGGTGTTGGTGCCATCGAGACTGCTGGTGCCGCCGGCGGTGTTTGTGCCACCGAGTGCGCTAGGGCTGGCGGTCCCGCCGAGCCCGCCGGCCGTGCTCGCGCTCCCGAAGCTGTCAGCGGCACCGGGCGGGGCATTGCCGATCCGGCCCACCCCCCCGGCCCGCAGGAGGCTGGCCACCGCCTTGTTCACGCCTCCATCCGACCCGGCGGGGCCGGCCGCGGGATCCGCGGTGCGGACGGCGGCAGCCAGGGTGGCTTCCAGGGCGCGGCGGTCGAACGGGCGGGGCGGGACGACATCGTTCTCGTCGCCGCCGAGTCGGTTCCACGGATCTGCCATGTGGGGATTATCGGCGCCCCTCCAGCCCCCTTGAGAAGCCGCGGGACCACGAAAACGGCGCGCCCTGGAGCCCGGGGGTGGCCAAGGCCACAGGCCGAGAAGCCTCTACTCTGGGGGCAAGATGAACTCTTCGCCCGGCCGGCTTTCCCGCCACCCGCGCGTGCGAGCCGCTCTCACCTACCAGTTCCGCCTCGGTCCGGTCGACTCGAAATGGGCTTCGACCCCCTTCGCCGGCTTGTCCATCGTCAACAGCCTGTCGTCCGCGGGCGACGCCCTGGTCGCCGTGGCCCTGGCCGGGTCGGTCTTCGTGAGCGTCTCGCTGAACGCGGCGCGAGGGCGGACGGCGCTCGGTCTGGTGTGCACCGTCCTACCTTTCGCCGTGGTCGGGCCGTTCGTCGGCCCCCTCATCGACCGGATGCGCAGTGGGCGGCGGTTCATCATTTTCGCGGCTTCGGTCGGCCGCCTCGCGGCGTGCCTGATGATTGCCACCTGGATCCACTCCCTTCTGCTGTTTCCCGCCGCCTTTCTCAGCCTGGTGTGCTCGAAGACGCACGCGGTGGCCAAGGCCTCTCTGGTACCGGGCGCCGTCGACAAGCCGGATGACCTGGTTCGGGCCAACTCGAGGCTGGCGGTTGGGGCGTCAGTCGCGACCTCGCTGGCCGCCGCCCTCGGTGCGCTCATCTACAAGGTCTCGGGCTCGCGCGCCTTGCTCGACTTCGATGTCCTGGTGTTCGCGGCCACCGCCGCTCTCTCCATCGCCTTGCTGGCCCGGACCCGGGAGCCGGGCCCGGACGAGGGTCGCCAGACCATCGAGGCGACTCACGGCGTCGGGACGGACGAGGAGCTGGCGGGTCGAGGCGTAGGGATCGGCACCGGAGATGCCTGGGTCGGCGGCTCGGATGTGATGGTGCCGGTGCTGGACGTCGGGGTCGGGCCCGAATCGCACGCGACAGGAGCGGGGCCCGGCGACGAGGGACCACAGTCCGAGCCGCGGCGCCGCAGAAGGAGGCTGGCAGCAGCCATGCGGGGCGGGCCCCGGCCGGTGATACCGCCCGAGGTCGGTCTGGCCCAGGTATCGATGGCCGGCATGCGAGCGGTGGCGGGCTTTCTCACCGCCCTGGTCGTCTTCGGGTTCCGCCGCACCGACACCCCTGTCATCTGGTACGGGCTGGTCGCGGTGGCGAGCGTCGCCGGCAACTTCTTCGGCGCGCTCGGTGGCGCCGTACCTGCGCGATCGGGTATCGGAGAAGCGCCTGGTGGCCGGGGCCGCCCTGATCATCGGGGCCACGGCGGTGGCGGCCACCCGGCTGTCGATCGATCACCACCGTCCGGCCGCCCTGCTTCTCGCCGCGGTGATCGGCCTGGCCGCCAGTGTGGCCAAAACCGCGTTCGACGCAATCGTCCAGCGCGAGACCGACGACACCGGTCGGGGCCGGCTGTTCGCCCGCTTCGAGTCCATATTTCAGCTGGTGTGGGTGGTGGGGGCGCTGATCCCGGTGGTCATCGCCCTGTCTCTGTTCTCCGGGTTCGTCGTGGTGGCCGTGGTGGTCCTCGCCACATCGGCAGTGTTCGTTATCGGTGTGGCCCGGGACCGCCGTCGCCCCTTGAACGACGCCGAGTCGCGTTCGCCGGCCCACCCAACCAAACCGGCCAGATCGGATCCGCCGCCGGCGGCCGCGCCAAACCCGGCCGGCTCCTCAGGCAGCTCGATGCGTGCGGCGCCGCCGGCCTACCCCGTCAGCGGCCCGGACCACTGGGGCGCTCCGGCCGGTCCTTCGCCCGGCTGAGCTTCCTCGCGCCGCCAGCCGCTGATCTCCGAGCAGCTGGTCTCCGAGTAGCTGATCTCCGAGTGTCAGTGATCTTCGAGATCTATACGCGCCAGCCACAGGCCGGGAGCGCCGAGCTCGGCGGGAGTGGGGAGCTCCCGGGGCGATTTCCAGAGGCGGGCCAAACTGTCCTCACCGGCCCGCTCGATGACGCCGCGTATGAAGGCCTGACCCTGCTCGTAGGCCGCGGCGTCCAGCGTGACTCCGAACAGCTGACCGAGGATCCGGGTGCCGGAGCTCTCCTCGAGCCGGCGCCGGCGCAACGCCTCGGTCAACGGGCCGTAGGAGCCGATCAGACGGAATCCGACGCTGTCCATGACGTGGTCCACGTAGCCGGCGACTATGGCGAGCAGGGCTCGGAGCGGAACCTGGATCCGGCGCTGGGCGTCGTTCTGCATCTCACCGAGCAGCGCTTCGGGGTCGCCGAAGGCCTGCTGCAGGGCAGCCATATCGGTGGGATCAAAGCTGGTGAGCCGTTCTTCCAGGGCCCCGGGGCTCGGCTCGAAGGCTTCCACGTACGCGGTGATCAGCTCGTCCAGCCGGGCCCGGACGTGGGGCCGCCCGAGCACGGCGTGGTTGGTCGCCTCTCGCATGCAGATCCACATGCGGACATCGTCGGGTCCCAGGCTCCAGTCCGAGGCGAAGCGGTCGATGGCGGACGTCACCACCAGCAGCTCGTCGCCCGGTGGGCGGGGCATCGGCATGTCGTACTGGCCCATGGCCCGGCTGCCCAGCTGACCTACCATCGATCCGGCCTGCATCCCGAACAGGAACGGACCGAGCACCTGAGGCAGGTTGGCGAACAGTTTGCTCATCGGGTCCTCGCCCCCCTCGCCCATGCCTCCTCCGGCGCCGAAGGCGCCTCCACCCGGGCCGGCGGCTCCGGGCTGGCCTGGCAAGGCGTCGGGTCCCTCAGAGTCGGGTGAAGAAAGGTTGAGCGACGAGGTCATCCGGCCGGCCAGCTTCTCGAGCAGCGGTTTCCAGGCGTCGAGCGTGCGGAGGGCCCACTCACTCGGGGTGACGGCCTTCACTGTCAGCAACCCACTGCCGCCGGCAACACTCAGACCGGTAGCCTCCGTCACGTGCATCTCGGCCACCCGGACCAACTCCTCGACCCGGACGCGCGAGACCGGGTCGGGGTTACCCTCGGGCTCTCCGCCCGTGGCCCCGAACTGGGCCATCTGGCGGGCGATCTCCCAGTTCAACGGGCCTTCGGACGTGAACAAGCGGGCCAGGTTGCGCATCAGGTCAGCCAGCGGTCCGCCCCCGAAGGGGCCTCCCGAGCCGAACCAGTCGGGCGAGCTCATGGGCTGCCGGTGCTGCTACTGATGACGACGGCGATGGTGCTGGCCTCCAAGGTCCCCATTGGGGCATGGTAGGACTATGGCGACCGTTGTGGTCACCGGCGTGGCCGGATCGTTGGGTCAACGGGTAGCGGCGCTGCTGTGCGCCCGCACGGACGTGGATCGAGTCGTGGGCATCGACGTGGTTCCGGCGAGCCTGTCCGAACCGAAACTGGAGCACCGCACCATCGATCTGGCGGCATCGCCGGGACCCGGTGACGCCGAGCTGATCCGGGCGTTCGACGGCGCGGTGGGTGTGATCCACCTGGCGTGGCGTACGCCGGATGCGAGGGGCAGCCTCCCGGGCGACGACGCCGAAGCGGCGGCGGTCAACCGCCGGGCGCTGCGCCGGGTGCTCGACGCAACGGCGGTGACCCGGGCCGAGTCGCTGGTTCATCTTTCGAGCGCCACCGTTTACGGGGCGTGGGCCGACAACACGATCCCGTTGACCGAGGACGCCCGGCTCCGGCCGAACCCCGAATTTTCCTTCGCGGTGTCAAAGGCGGAATCCGAGCGCGTCGTCTCCGAGTGGGCCGAATCGCATCCCGAAGCCCGCGTCGCCATACTGCGGCCGGCGGTGACGGTCGGCACCGACGAGCGCCCGCTGTACCAGGCCCTCGGCGTGACCCGGTCTCCCCGCTCGGGCGACGGGGGCCGGCCGGTCCAGTACCTCCACGTGGACGACCTGGCGTCGGCCGTGGTCCTGGTGTGGGAAAGGCGCCTGTCGGGGGTCTTCAACGTGGCCCCAGACTCCGGGATCCAGGAGGACGACGCCCGGGCCTTGGCTGGGGGGGTGGCCCGCCTGACCCTCCCGTCACGGGTGGCCACCGCGGTCTCGGCCTGGGGGTGGCAGCTGTTTCGCCAGGGCGTCCCGGTAGAAGCGCGGGCCTACGCCACTCACCCGTGGGTGGTCGCTCCCGACCGGCTGAAGGCGGCCGGCTGGGTGCCGCAGAACACGAGCGAGGAGGCTCTGGTGGCAACCGACGCCCGGGTCCACTGGGACGACCTGCCTCCCGGGCGCCGCCAGAACTACAACATGATCATCGCCCTGATCGCGACGGCGGGCGCGGTCGCGGCGGTGACTGGCGCGGTCGCCGCCATCCGGTCCCGGCGCCGTCGCGCCGGGGGTTAGCCGCCGGCGGGCTCGTTGACCACGACGACGGTGCCCGACGTGACGGTGCCGTCGTGGATGAACGAGATGCTCACAGATTTCCCGGGCTGGCACTGAGCGAGCAGGGCGGTGAGAGCGCCGGCCGAGGTGACCTGGTGCCCGTCGAACGAGGTGATTATGTCCCGGGGCGTGAGGCCGATCCGGCTGGCCGGACTGTTCGGGGCCACGGTCTGGGGCCGGGCCCCGCCGGGCAGACCGAGCTCCCGGGCGACGGTGGGAGTCAGGTCCACCGTGTTCGAGATCCCGAGCCAGGGGTGGGTGGGCTGCTGGCCGGCGAGGATCTCTTCGGTCACCTTTACCGCCTCATCGATCGGCACGGCGAAGAGGAGGTTCTGATCGGAAGGGTCGGCCGGGTTGAGACCGACGGTGACGCCGACGACCTGGCCCGCCTGGTCCACAAGCGGCCCGCCCTCGTCAGGGGCCTGCATGTTGGCGTTGACCGCGATGAGGTTGTCGATCGCTCCGCCTGAAGCCAGATCTACCTGGCGATCCTCGGCGCTGACCCACCCGGGAGAGACCGAGCTGTCCCCTTCCGCCGCCCCCACCGCCATGACCGGATCGGCGTCCTGTAGCCCGCTTACCGAACCCAGCCGGGGCAGGATCTCCTGATAGGTCGGAACCGCGATCACGGCCAGTCCGCTCTGGGTGTCCTGGCCGACCAGATGGCCCTTGACCTGCTCGCCCGACACGAACGTGACCTGGATGGTGCCGACGTATTCGGCTGCTTCGCCCGGTGTGAGGAGGGAGCGGTCGGTCACCACGTAGGACTCGCCGGTGTCGCCGCCGGCCGAGAGCAGAAGCCCCGAACCCATCTGGGGGCTCGCCCCCGAAACCTGGATGGCCACGACCGATGGAGCGATCTCCTGCTCCACGGTCCTCCAGTTGACGGCGTTGTTGCCGGCCGGCGCCGCGGTCAAGGTCGGGACGGTCGGGAAGACCGGCTTTATGACGGTGGTGTCGTGGCTGAACACACCCGTGGCGAACCCGAAACCGGAAGCGACCATGGCCCCGATCGCTCCCGCCACCAGAGCCACGGCCCAGGTCCGAGTGGGGTGAAACCGCGAATGACGGGCGTCCGGGTCCGGATTCGCGTCGTCCTCGTCGCCGGCTTCATCGGCGGGCGGGTCATCAGATTTTTGGCTGCTACCGGGCGGTACGGGAGGATTCTCCGACGGGTGCCGCCAGAGGCGGTCTTCTGGTGGAAGCCAAGCATAAAACGGCCCTTCGTCTTCAAGGCCGAAGTCGGGATCCACGTTCAACGAGACTAATGACGGGGGGCGTCCGTTAGTCGTCGCCCCCCGGGGTCGGGAGGCGGTGGACGGGCGGTCCGGTTGGCGGGCGGTCCTTCGTCGCCGGCCGTCGCGTCCTGGCCCGGGGGGTGGCCCCACGGCAGCTGCCGCCGCCGTAGCATGAGGAGGTGTCCGGACCGGCACCCGAGCCACAGGGGAGAGACGAGTGGTTGGCCCTGACCACCGAACCGCTGCCCGTAGATAGGGCGGCCAGGTGGGTGGTGCGTCCCGACTGCGGGGCGGTGGTGGTGTTCGCAGGGACGGTGCGCGACCACGCCGCGGGCAGGCCGGGCGTGGCCGAACTGGAGTACGAGGCCTACGAGGCCCAGGTCGTGCCCCGGCTCCAGGCGATTGCCGACGCGGCGCGGGCCCGATGGCCGGGACTGGCCCGGGTGGTGCTGTGGCACCGCACCGGGACCCTCGTGGTCACCGAGTGCTCGGTGGTGGTGGCCGTGTCCGCCGGGCATCGGGGCGAAGCCTTCGACGGAGCCAGGTTCTGCATCGACAGCATCAAAAAAACGGTGCCGATCTGGAAGCGCGAGCGGTGGGACGGTGGTGAAGACTGGGGGGTCGACGCCGAGGACGTGGCCGAGGTCGGCCAGTGACGGGTCTCTCGAGCACCGTGATCTCAAATCTGGCCTATGTGGTGGGAGCCCTCGTCCTCGCCATCATCCTGGGTATCGCCGTGTGGTGGCGGCACCGCCAGCCGAAATCGGTCGACGCCAACGTGGCGTCGTTCAAGCGAGGGCTGAGGGCCCTGTCGCCGGAGAACCGGCCGGCGGGGGTCCGCATCGTGACGTCCGGCGCCGGCCGCGGCCCCAACGGGGCCGGGGGGACCGAGCCCATGCGTTTCACCTCGATCAAGCTCGAGCGGGTGGCGGAGCCCGCCGGCGAACCGGATTCCGTCGAGTCTCCCGAGGACCAGGAGACGCCGGTTGCCGGCGAGATCGATGAGGCGGGAGGGTCGGGCGCCGGCGGAAGCGACCGCGCCGAGCCGGACAGCGCCGAGCCGGACAGCGCCGAGGCGGACAGCGACGGGCACCTGTCCGGGGAGCACGAAGCCGGTGGGGACGAGGCCGGTGGGGACGAGGCCGGTGGGGACAAGGCCGGTGGGGACAAGGCCGGTGGGGACGGAGTCGTGGCTCCGGGCGCCCTTGGTCTCGAGGCCGTGGCGCAGCAGGCACATGGCCCCGACGCCGGTGAGCAGGGTGGCGAGGGCGGGGCGATCGAGCAGGCTGGCGAGGGCGGGGCGATAGGGCAGGCTGATCGGGGCGAGGCCGGTGACCAACCGGTTGCCGCGCCCTCGGTCGCCGAGGAGGGGGTCGGACACCACACCGTCCAGAGGGACGATGTTTTGATGGGGGACGACAACTCACCGGCGGCCGCGGAGGCCTCTGGACACCCGGCAGGGGGAGAATCTGGCTAGAGACCTGGCGATCGACCTTGGTACCGCCAACACCCTGGTGTACACACGCGGCCGGGGCATAGTGCTCAACGAGCCGACCGTGATCGCCCTGAATTCCCGCACCCAGGATGTGCTGGCCATGGGTCGAGAGGCGTGGCAGATGATCGGGCGCACGCCCGGTTACATCGTGGCCGTGCGCCCGCTGCGCAAGGGGGCGATCACCGACTTCGACATCACCCAGCGCATGATCCGCCTACTGCTCCAGCGGGCGGGAGTGTCGCGGTTCAACCGACCGCGAGTGGTGATATGCGTTCCGTCCGCCATAACCGAGGTCGAGCGCCGGGCCGTGGAGGAGGCGGCTCGCGGCGCGGGGGCGAATGGGGCATTTCTGATCGAGCAGCCCATGGCGGCGGCCATTGGCGCCGGTCTTCCCATACACGAGCCGCTCGGCAACATGATCGTCGACGTCGGCGGCGGTACCACGGAGACCGCGGTCATCTCGCTCGGCGGGCTGGTGGCGTTGGAGGCCATACGCGTCGGCAGTTTCGACATCGACGCGTCTATACAGACCTACGTGCGGCGGGAGTACGGCATCGCGGTGGGCGAGCGCACGGCCGAGGAGATCAAGCTGGCGATAGGCAGCGCCTGGCCGTCCGATCAGGATGCGGTCAAAGCCGAGGTGCGGGGCCGGGACCTCATGACCGGCCTCCCGAAGACGGTGATCCTGGCCCCCGACGAAGTGCGGGAAGCGATCGAGGAGCAGGTGCGCGCCATCGTCGACTCGGTGGTGAAGTGCCTCGGCAACTCCCCGCCGGAGCTGGCCCAGGATCTCATCTCACAGGGCATCCACCTGGTGGGGGGCGGTGGGCTACTGAGCGGCCTCGACAAGCGTCTGGCTTCGGAGACCTCGCTGCCGATCCACCTGGTGGACGCCCCGCTCGAGTGTGTGGTGCTGGGGGCCGGCAAGTGCCTGGAGGAGCTCGACGCGGTCAGAGACCTCTTCATGAAATAGAACGGCGAGAGGTCAGGCCAGACGGCCGGTCAGGTCCTCTGCCGCCTGGCGCACCTGCCAGTCGCGGTCGGTCAACGCCCGGGCCAGGGCCTCCTCGACCACGGTTCCGCTGAACGGGGCCAGGGCCAGCACGGCTCGCCTGCGCACGGCCGGTTTGTCGGACGTGGCGGCGACGATGGCGTCGAGCCCGGCCCGGTCACCGATGGCGCCGAGAGCGGCGACCGCGGCCTCCCGGCACAGTGGATCCGGGTGGCTGCAGGCCACCCCGCAAATGGGCCCAACCGCGACTTTCGCGGCCGATCCGATCTCACCCAGGGCGAAGCAGCCGGACTCGACCACCCGGGGTTCCCGGTCGGAAAGAGCGCGGATGAGCAGATCCACCCCCGCCCTCCCGAACGTGACCGCCAGCTCGGCGCTACGGGCCCGCACCCCAACCGAGTCGTCATCGAACGCCGGGATCAGGTCGTCCAGCCGAAGCACCCCAAGGCGGGCCAGGGCGCCGAGTGCGGTGGCCCGCACCGAGGGTTCGTGGTCGTCGAGCCCGGCCCGGGCCCCTCCCTCGTCCTGGAGATGACCGGCCAGGGCGACCGAGCGCCGGCGGTCGACGGCGGAAGCCCCGTCAGCTGGACGCGGCATGGTGTATCGCCTCGGCCAGCAGCCAGATCAGGTAGCCGAGGGATACGGCCATACCGATACCGAGGACGATGGCGATCACCATCAGGGCGATCAACGATCTCGTGCCCCTGAATATCCGGCTGCGGCGGGAGGGTCGGGGCAGGTCGACAACCTGGTCGCGGCGATCCGGCCAGGGACGTCGGCTGACATCGGCCTGGTCGTAAGCGCCCGCGCCCCGTCCCGCCGCGGCGCCCACCGCCACCCCGCGAGCGGTCATCTGGCTGTAGTCCAGGTCGTCGAGACCGTCGAGGCCGTCGTAGGGTCCGCCGGGGCGCTCCTCCATTTCCAGGTCGTCCCCGGGTCGAGCCCGGCTGGCCCGGCCGGGCGGCGGCAGAGAACTGGCGTCCAGGGCCGATCGAGTGGAAGCCCCCGGCTGGCCGGTCGTGGGGGCCGAAGGGGTGGCGGCCGGCGCAAAAGGAGAGGCGGCCGGCGCAGCAGTCGTAGAAGCCGGCGGGGCGGCGGCCGAAGTCGTAGAAGCAGGCGGGGCCGTGGCCGAAGTCGTAGAAGCAGGCGGGGCCGCGGCCGAAGTCGAGGCCGGCGGTGAGGTGGAACCGGCGTCCGAAACGACCAGATCGGCGCCGGCCGCCTCGGGTCCCGAAATGGGGGGCGGACGGCGAGGGGCACGGCGGGTCCCGTTGCTAGCTCCGTTCCCCGTGCCATTGGGGGCGGGGCCGGGGGACGGGACCGCGGGCGGGTATGGGGCCGCCGCCGGTTCCCCCCACGGGGAGGAGGAAGGAATGTCCTTACTCACCCGCCTGCTCCCACCAACCATGGTCGGGCATGGCAGGCTGTCCCAGCCCGGTGGAGCTTCGGAGACCTGTGAAGAGTAGTCATGTGACCAGTACCGCCAAGATGCTACAAGACGGCTCCTGGTGATCATGGATCGCCTGCCCAAAGCGCTTCGGGCCCGGAAGTCATTCGTCTCTCTGGCCGCGGTGGTGGTGGTCATCGGCGGCGGGTGGATCTTCGCCGACCACGGGGCGTCGGCTTACTACACGATCGCCCCGGGCACGGCCCCGCTGGTCACCCCCAGCACGGACTGCAAGGCCGCCGGTTCAGGCAACCTCAAGCTGCCCGACGGCAAGCCGTGCGCCCGGCTGGTCCTACCGCCGGAGCAGATCAAAACCATCGACGGATCCATCCTGATGGTCGACGTGCTCGAGGGTCCGACCACGCCGGTCCAGTTCGCGCTGTCCAAGCTGGGCCTGCTCAAGACCTTCGAGGACGGCACCATCCTGGTCCATAAGTCCGCCGTGCTCGGCCCGACTCCGCCCGCTCAGGAGAGCTGCGTCGACACCGAGCAGAGCGTGAGCGCCACCACCGAGGCGCCGGTGGCGGCCCTGCGGCGACTCGGGTACACGGTCGATATCGACAACCTCGGGGCCCAGATCGACCTGGTGCAGCCCGGTAGTCCGGCGGCGACGGCCAAGTTGCAGTGCGACGACCTGGTGACCGCCGTCAACGACACGCCCATTCGCACCGACACCGACCTGGTGAACCGGGTCCGGTCCTTTGCCCCAGGCACCGAGATCCACATCACGGCGACCAGGACCGGGTCGGACGGGAAGAGCCAGACCGAGCACCTGACGGCCAAGCTCGGTTCGACCCCGGGCGATCCCAGCCGGGCGTTCCTGGGGGTGGCGAGCGAGACCCGCAGCGTGTACACGTTCCCGTTCGCGGTGAGCGTGGAGGTGGGCAACATCGGCGGCCCATCAGACGGACTGGCCCTGACCCTCGGTTTGCTCGAGGCCCTTTCCAACGGGCATCTGACCGGTGGTCACGCCGTCGCCGCAACCGGCACCATCGACGTGGACGGGAACGTCGGGGCCATCGGAGGGGCGGCGCAGAAGGCCGTCGCCGTGCGCAAGGCCGGGGCCAAGGTCTTCTTCGTGCCGCCGGCCAACCTGAAAGACGCCCAGAGCGAAGCCGGGAACATGAAGGTGATAGCGGTATCGACTCTCGATCAGGCGCTGAACGACCTCAAGGCCATGGGGGGCACCATCCCGCCGCCGCCCGGCGCTCAGGCCACCTCGCAGGTGACCCGGCACTAGCTTGGTTTTTTTCTTCCCCCTTCTCCTCTCGACGAGGGCGTCAGGTCGGACGCTCCGCATCGCCCAACCGATGCACCTCTGGTTCTAGGCTCTGGGCGCATGGGTTCTGACCCTCCGCTGACACCTGACCAGATTCAGGCCCAGAATTTCACCTCCAGTTTTCGGGGCTTCGATCCGGCCGAGGTCCGCTCGTTTCTTCATCGCGTGGCCGGCGACCTGCGCGCCGCGAGGGAACGGTCGCAGCAACTGGAATCGGCGTGGCACTCGGCGGAGGAACGCGCCGCCCGCCCGCCTGTCCTCGACGAGGACACCCTGATGGCCGCCGTGGGCGAGGAGACGGCGACCATCCTGCGCACAGCCCGGGCGGCCGCCGCCGACCTCCGGGCCAAGGCGGCGGCCGAGGCCGAGAAGGTCGAGGCCACCGCCAGGGAGCGGTCGGAGAAGGTGCTGCAGGAGTCGGGTGACATCGTGGCCCGAGAAGCGGCGGCGGCACAGGAGAACGCGGCCCGCCTCATAGCGGCGGCCCAGTCCGAGGCGGCCGAGGTCCTGGACCGGGCCCGGGTGGACGCCGACGGCATCCGGGTCAAGGCCGAGCAGGAGCGGGCGCTCACCGTCGAGGGGGCCAACTCGACCCGGGACCGGATCCTCGAGGATCTGGCCCGCCGGCGGCGGGTGGCGACGGTGCAGATCGAGCAGCTGCGAGCTGGGCGCGAGCGGCTGATCGAGAGCTACGCGATCGTGCGGCGCACCCTGGAGGAGGCTCAGTCAGAGCTCGGCCGGGCCGACGCCGAGGCCAGGGCGGCGGCGGACGAGGTGGGCCGGAGGCTGCGCCGCGAGCACGAGTCGGGGCAGTACGGCCAGTCTCTTTCTGGTGGCCTGGAGCCGGAGGAGGCTTCGGGCGAGGAACCGACAGTGGAGGGTCTGCTCGCGGAGAGAGCTCCGGGCGACGACGGTCCCGGCGAGGAGCCCTCGGGCCAGTCGGAGCAGGCGGGGCAGGCGGGCCACGGAGAGCAGCCGGGTCATACGGCCGAGTCCACGGCCGGGCCCGATCCGGGAGCCGGTGCGACGGCGGCTGACCCCTCGAGTGCTGCGACCACGGGGGGGGCCAGCCCCGGTGGTCCGCCGGCCCCGACCGCCGGCCCGGGCGGGATTCCCGTGGCGTCGACCGGCCCGACCGGCTCGACGGCGGCCGGCCCCCCCGGCTCCACCGGCATCTCCGCCGGCTCTGCGTCCGTCATCTCCGCCGGATCGACCGGCTCCCTTTCCACCGGCTCCCTCGGATCGAGTGGCTCCGGCTCCACTGGCTCCACTGGCTCCACCGGCTCCACCTCCTCGGGCTCCGCCTCCGTCGCGGTGGCCCATGCCGCGGCGGCCCACCCCGCCGGCGAGTCCCCGTCCCATCTACGGCTCGTCGCCGATGACCCGACCATCGAGACCATCGACAGCATCGAGACCGTCGAGGACGTGGAGGACCAGGGGTCCCCGGTCGACGAGCTGTTCGCCCGGATCCGTTCCGGCCGCCCGCCCGCTCGCCAACCGGATGAGGCGGCCGCGAGCCCGTACCCGGTTGAAGCGGGTGAGACCGGCGACGAGGCCGCCGACCGGGACGAGGACGACACCCCCGCCGCCACCGCCGACGCAGCCGCCGCCGACGACACCGGCGACGCGTCCGCCGAAGACACCCACGTCGACGACGACGACGCCGAGCACCCGGTGACCGACCTCGACGAGTCCCTGCTGCAAAGACGGGAGTCGGCGGTGGTCGACCTCGAGGTCACCCTCACTCGCAGGCTCAAGCGGGCCCTCCAGGACGAGCAGAACGACCTGCTCGACCGCCTGCGCAGCCTGCGTGGGAAGGTATCGATAGACCGGTTGCTTCCCGAGAGCGAGGCCCAGACCGACCGCTACGCCGCCTCGGCCCAGCCCCTGCTGGAGGAAGCGGCGGCGGCGGGCGTCGCCTTCGCCGCCGAGACGCTCGACCGCCCGGAGAGCGTTTCGTCTCCGCCTGAGGTCGACGACCTGGCCCGAGAGGCCGGCGAGACCATCGTCGAAGCCCTGCGGCGCCGGCTCGAGGAAGTGTGCGACGCCTCACCGTCCCTCAGCTCGGGCGACGACGAGGACCGGGCGGTAGTGATGAGCTCGATCGGCTCGGCCTACCGCGAGTGGAAAAGCCAGCGCATAGAGCGCATCGCCGGCGACGCCCTCGCCGCGGCGTTCTCGCGCGGCACCTGGTATGCCACGCCGGATGGGACCCTGCTGCGCTGGATCGTCGAGGACACCGACGGGCCGTGCCCCGACTGCGACGACGACGCGCTGGCGGGCGGACTGCGCAAGGGCGAGCCGTTCCCCACCGGTCAGCTCCACCCTCCGGCCCATACCGGATGCCGATGCCTGTTGGTGCCGCTCGGAAACTGACTGCACCCGCTAACAGTTCCACCACCTCGCCCCATTAGGCTCGTCCGCCGGATGCGTACGCCCCAGAACATGCCCCGGAGGCTGCCGAGATCGACGCGCCGGTTCCGCATCACCATTCTCATCGTCATCGTCGCGCTCATCATCCTGGTGGCCTCGCTGCGGGGCCTGGCCGGGTTCTGGACCGACTATCTGTGGTTTCAGTCGGTCGGGTTCACCTCGGTGTTCCGGGGCGTGCTGCTGACCAAGCTGTTGCTGGCCCTGGTATTCATCGGGCTCTTCTTCGCCATGATGCTGGGCAACCTGCTCATCGCCGATCGCTTCGCCCCTGAAGATGTCGATCCGGCCCAGGCCAACGCTCTGGTCGTTCGTTACCGGGACTACGTATTCCCCCGGGCCCGCTGGGTGCGCGTCGGGGTAAGCGTGGTGTTCGCTCTCCTGGCCGGTTGGGGGGCGTCCAGGGAATGGAACAACTGGGACCTGTTCCACTACCACGTCAGCTTCGGCGTCAAAGACCCGCAGTACCACCGGGACGTCGGTTTCTACGTCTTCCAGCTGCCGTTCATCAAGTTCCTGATCGGATGGTTCTTCGAGGCCCTGGTGGTCGTGCTGATCGTCACCATCGTCGCCCACTATCTCAACGGGGGCATCCTGCCCCAGGCGTCCGCCAAGCGCTCGACCACCGCGGTCAAGATCCACCTGTCGGTGCTGCTCGGCATACTGGCCCTGATCAAGGCGGTCGATTACTACTTCCAGCGCCTCGAGTTGGTCCTGTCGCGGTCTCACATCGTCAACGGCGCCACCGCGACCAGCGTTCATGCCGACAGACCGGCGCGGACCCTCTTGATTGCCATCGCGGTGATCGCCGCCGGGCTCTTTCTGTACAACATCCGCCAGAAGGGGTGGATGCTGCCCGCCGTCGCCGTCGCGCTGTGGGTGCTCGTCTATCTAATCGTCGGGGTCGCTTATCCGGCGCTGTACCAGTCCCTGCGGGTCAATCCGTCCGAGCTGTCGCGTGAGGCGCCGTACATCCAGCGCAACATCGATGCCACCCGGACGGCCTACAACCTCACCAACGTCAAAGTCGACAGCAACTACGACTACAGCCCGACGGTCACCACCGCTCAGATACGGGGCAACACCCCGCAAGCCGGCGTCAACCAGCAGACGCTCGCTAACGTCCGGCTTCTGGACCCAGCGGTCAACCTGCTGAACACGTTCGACAAGTACCAGGGGTTGCGCAGCTACTACTCCTTCAACGATCTGGATCTCGACCGCTACCCGCTCGACGGCAGCACGGGCCAAACGCAGATGACGGCGACGATCGCGTCGGTTCGCGAGCTCAACTCCTCGGTCCCATCCGGGTTTGTCAATCAGCGCCTCGAGTACACCCACGGCTACGGGGCGGTGCTCGCCCCGATCGGCCAGAGCGGGGTCAACACGGACGGCACCCCGGACTTCAGTCTTTACGACCTGCCGCCGACGGGCCAGCCCAGTCTTACGGAGCCCGGCTCGGAGATCTACTACGGGGAGGGCCCGGACACGTCGGGTTTCGTCATCGCGGACTCGAAGACTCCCGAGCTGGACTACGAGAACACCACCACCGGTCAGGAGGTCACCAACCAGTACTCGGGCGGCGGGGGAGTGAGCGCCGGAAGCCTGGCGCGCCGGGCCGCATTCGCCCTGCGCTTCGGCGACCTCAATTTTGTCCTGTCCGGCCAGATCAAGCCTTCGTCGAAGGTGATCTATTACCGCAACATCGTCCAGATGGCCCAGAAGGCCGCCCCATTCCTGAAGTTCGACTCGGATCCCTACGCCGTGGTGCTCAACAACCAGGTGGACTGGGTGCTCGACGCTTATACGACCACCGACAACTATCCGTACTCCCAGGACGCCAACACCAGTGGTCTTCCCGGCAACAGCGGTCTCAACACGGCGTTCAACTATGTGAGCAACTCGGTCAAGGTCGTGATCAACGCCTATACGGGCAAGATGGACTTCTTCGTGATGAACGCCAACCAGGACGACAACGACCCCATCATCCGGGTCTACGAGAAGGCGTTCCCCGACCTGTTCAAGCCGGTGTCCGAGGCCGACAAGCTCATACCCGGCATCACCGCCCATTTCCGCTATCCGGAGGATCTTTTCCGGGTTCAGAGCAACATGTACGGCCGCTACCACCTGACTTCGGCCAGTGCCTTCTACACCCAGGCCCAGGCCTGGGCCATATCCCCCGATCCTGGCAGCGGGCCCTTGACCCAGAACAGCGTGCCGTTCAGCGCGCCGGTCGGCGCTTCGGCCCTGACCGCGCCCACGGTCCAGCGCTTGCAACCCCAGTACATCCTGGCTCACTCCCCCGGCTCCACCAGTACGGCGCTGACGTTCATGCTGCTGACGTCGTTTGTGCCGGCGTCCACCACGACCAGCAGCCAGAACCTGACGGCGTTCATGACCGCTTCGTCGGACCCCGCCACCTATGGCCAGCTGACGCAGTACAGCACCCCGCAGGGTCAGACGGTGGCCGGGCCGGCCCTGGTGTCCAACGCCATACGGTCCAATCCGCAGATCTCATCCGAGCTGACCCTCTACAACGAGCAGGGTTCCCAGGTGGAGTTGGGTGAGGTCGACGTCGTGCCGTTGGGCAACACCCTGCTTTACGTGCAGCCGGTGTACGTGGAGTCGTCGAGCAACCAGATACCGACTCTCCGCGACGTGGTGGTGGTCTACAACGGGACGGCGTACCACAGCCAGAACGCCTCCCTGGACGGCGCCCTGTGCCAGATTGTCAACCCCGATAAGAGCAGGCCGTTCTCGTCTTACTGCGGCACCTCGGCCGCGACCGCCCAGCTCCCGACGGCGTCCACCGGCGCCGGAACGTCCCCGACCACTCCGACCCAGACGACCCCTAGTACCTCGACGCCCACCACGGCTCCGCCAACTACCGCGCCGGTCAGTGGGACGCCTCCGGCGGCTGGTTCCACCGTGGCGTCGCTGCTCACCCAGGCCAGCGCGGCGTTCACCCAGGCCCAGGCCGACCTGAAGGCCGGGAACCTGGCCGGCTATCAGACCAACGTCGAAAAGGCCCAGACCCTGGTGCAGCAAGCCCAGCAGCTGGCCGCCAAGAAGCCCTAGCCTCCCGGCCTGAGATAGTTCTCCGGGCGGGACTGCCAGGGCAGCAGCTCGATGTCCCCGGGCTGTTCGGACCGCCCGAGCAGCCAGGCCAGCAGCCGGACCCTCGAGCCCTGGTTCACCAGCCGGGCCGGAAGACTTTCGACGGCCACCTGCAGCTCCGCCCCCACATAGGCGTCGGGCCAATCGGTGACGTCGTAGGTGAGGCCCAGATCGGCGTGGTGGACCTCGACCTCCCGCCAGCGAAAGAACGGCAGGTCCCGGCACGGCCAGACCACCCCGCTCGACCGCCCGTAGCCGTCCTGCCATATCTCCGGGCCGGCCCGGTCCCATTCGTCCTCGAGCCGGAGAAACGCGCTCACCACGTCGTCCACCAGAGCCGAGGCGGGCCGGCCGGCGCCCGCCTCGATGGCCTCCGCCCGCTCCTCGCGCCCGCCGGCGTACTGCTCCCAGTGCTCGCCCGCCCGTGCTCCCTCGAGGATCCGGACGTGGGAGTCGGCGTTGCGGGCCAGGTGGGTCAGAACATGACCGACGGTCCAGCCCGCCAGCCGGCTCGGGCGGCGGACGGTGTCGTCGTCGACATCACCGAGGGTGTCCTGCAACCGCCGGTGGGCGAGCTTGCACCCGGAGATGGCCCGGTCGAGGTCGGTTTCGATGTCGATGTCGGTGGGGTCCACGGGTTGACTCTACGGTCCGGATCCCTGCTCCCTGTCCGTGGTGGCGGTGGTGGTCGTGGTCCGTGGTCCGGTTTAAGGTGTCGGGGCCCGGCTCCGTGGCCGAGGGCGTGGTCGGGGCCGGGGCTGTGGTCGGGGCCGGCGCTGTGGCCGGGGTCGTCGCTGTGGCCGGGGTCGTCGCCGAGGGCGTGGCCGAGGTCGGGGGCGTGGTCGTGGCCGAGGGCGTGGTCGTGGCCCTCGTGGTCGTGGGGGTCGTGGTCGTGGCGGTCGTGGTCCGGTCGGGCGGGGCCCATTCCCGCTCCGGGCCGGCCAGCCGAGCCCATCTGATCGAAGCGCTGATGCGGGGCCCGGCCCCGGCTGCCACCTTCGGCACCCCGTGCTCCCACTTCTCCTGGCACGCCCCGCCCATCACCAGCAGGTCCCCGGAGCCCGGGTGCAGGTCGATCGAGCGGCCGCCGCCCTGCGGCCGCAGCAGGAACGGGCGGGCCGCGCCCAGGGTGACGATGGCCACCAGGGTGTCATCGAGGTCCCGCAGCTCCTTATCCGAGTGGAAGGCCACGCTGTCGGCCCCGTTGCGGTAGAAGTTGAGGCCCATGGCGCCGAAGCGGATCCCGTACCGGCGTCCGACCGCCGACCGAAACGCCTTGAGGCCGGGATGGGGCAGCCCCTCGGACGACCCGTACCATCGGCTGAGCCGGGGCTCGTCGACCACCCGGTCGTACATCCACCGCTGGTGGTGGCGCCAGTCCACTTCCCGGGCCAGCCGGTTGGCCACGTCGTCGGCTCCTCCGAGCCAGTCCCGGGCCACGTCCACCCACGCCCCGTCGCCGAGATCGATCCGCTCGAACGTGGCCGATCGCGACACCCGCACCGGTCCGCCCGCGAACAGGCTGCCCTGGGCCGGGGCCAGGTCCGGGTCGATCGAAGGGGTGGACCGGACGATGGTCACGAAGAAAGTCTACCCAAACGTGTGTTCGTAAAGAAACAGTTCGGTGAACCCCCTAACTTCGGTCGGTCTCGAGCTCGTCGACGATGTACTCGGCGATGGCCAGGGACGAGGTGGCGGCGGGCGAGGGGGCGTTGCGGACGGTCATCACCTGCCCTCGCCGCCCGGACCGGTTGATCCGGAAGTCGTCGACGAGCGAGCCGTCGCGGTCGACGGCCTGGGCCCTTACCCCCGACGGGGCCCGGACCACGTCGCGGTCGGTCACCTCCGGCACCAGCCTGCGGGCTTCGGCCATGAAGGCCCGTTTGGAAAGCGATCCCCGCATCTCGTGCAGTCCGGCTCGCCAGTGGCGCACGGCCATGCGCCGGAAGCCCGGCCAGGCCAGGGTGGACGCCAGGTCGTGAATGTCGACGTCCGAGCGCCGGTATCCCTCCCGCGCCAGGGCCAGGATGGCGTTGGGCCCGATGTCCACCGAGCCACCGATCCGCCGGGTGAAATGCACCCCGAGAAACGGATACCGGGGATCGGGCACGGGGTAGATCAGTCCCCGCACCAGGTCGGTGCGGCTCGGCACCAGCCGCCAGTACTCGCCCCGAAAGGCCACGATGGCCGGGCCGTCCCCGTCGCCGGCCAGCCGGGCCACCCGGTCGGACTGCAGGCCGGCGCACAGGACCACCGAGTCGGCCACCGCCTCCCCGCCGGGCCCGCCGAGGATGATCTCCTGGCCGACCTCGGCGATGCGGGCCACCTCGAATCCCAACCGCACGTCCATCCCCACGGCCATGACCGCAGCGATCCGGGAGAAATCGACGATCGCCGTCCGGGGCGAGTGCACGGCAGCACTCCCGGCGGCGTGCGGCTCAATGTCGACCAGGGCGCCCCGGTCGAGCCAGCGCACGTCCGGCACCCCGTTGGCCTGGGCCCGGTGCTCTATGTCGCGTAGGGCCGGCAACTCCGTCTCGTCCCGGGCGACGATCACCTTCCCGCATTCCTCATAGGCCAGGTCGTGCTGGGCGCAGAAGTCCCGCAGCAGGGACCGGCCTCGCACGCAGAGCCGGGCTTTCAGCGACCCCGGTTGATAGTAGAGACCGGCGTGAACGACCCCGCTGTTGTGGGATGTCTGGTGGCGGGAAACTTCCGCCTCCTTGTCCAGCACGGTCACCTGGGCGTCGGGGTGGCGCCGGGCCAGCTCGCGGCCGACCGCCAGGCCCACGATCCCGGCTCCTACTACGGCGTATCGATCTCGAGCCACTTATCCCATCCCCGAACAATACTGAGGCCATGTTGCCAGGCGAGGTAAGCGCTCAGGTCGAAGGCTTCATCGCCGCGCTCGAGCGGGTGGCGCCCGGCCAGGTGGCCGCGGTGTACGCCGTCGGGGCCATTGCGCTCGACGACTTCAGCAGCCGGTTGAGCAACATCGATCTGGTCGTGGTGGCCGATCCCCCCCTGACCCCCGCCCAGACCGAGCGGCTGGGCCGGGCCGAGCGCGGCCTGAAACGGGCGCGGCGGCGGGCGGCGATCTGGTACACCACGTGGGAGGAAGTCGCTGACAATCCGGGCGTTGCCCCGCTCCCCACCGCGGCCCCCGGCGCAACCGAGGATCCCGAGTCCTCCTCCCCGATTCCGGCGGCTCCCGTCCCGCCATCGCCCCAAGCACCGGGGGGTCCCGAGTCCTCCCAGACCCCGGCGGCTCCGGCCTCGTCCTCCTCTCAGGCGCCGGCGGCTCCGGCCTCTCAGGCGCCGGCGGCTCCGGCCTCTCAGGCCCCAGCGGCTCCGGCCTCGTCTTCCTCCGAGGCCCCGGCGGCTCCGGCCGCGCCTTCGCCCCCAGCCCCGGCCCCACCTGCGCTGTCCTCGTCGCTCGCCACCCCCCTCACCCGGGCCGTGCTCCGCAACGACGCGGTGGCCCTGACTGGGCCCGACTGGCCGGTCGTGGGGTACGACGCCGAGGGGTTTCGGTCCTGGTGCCGGGAGCGGGTGCAGACCATGGCCGCCGGCAGCAAAGGGCTGCTGGTTATGCGCCGGGACGTCACCCCCCTCGTCCTGGAAGCAGCCCGCCTGACCCAGGGCGCGGTTGCCGGACGGCTCATGTCCCGAACCGAGGCGGGGGAGTCGATCGGGCCTCTCGTGTCCACGCGCTACCGACGCATCCTCACCGATGCCGTCGGCTTTCGCGCCGGGGCCCACACCTCGATGTACTGGGGTCCGTTCGAGCGCAAGTACGACGCCCTGATCCTGCTCCGGGACCTGGCCCGCCTGGCCGAGGACAGTTGAGGATGCAATTCTACCTAAGGGAATAGTTGCTACTGCAATGAAGTTTGTGCTTGTGAGAGTTCGGAACGCAGACCAGACCAGGAGAGCCCCATGAGCACTACATCCGTGAACGCGACCGGTACCGCAGTACAGACCGGCACCTACAACATCGACCCGGCCCACAGCCGCATCGGCTTCGTGGCCAGGCATGCCATGGTGACCAAGGTGCGGGGGTCTTTCAACGAGTTCGCCGGGTCCGGGTACTTCGACGCCGAGAACCCCGAGGCCTCCCGGCTCGACTTGACCATTCAGGCCAAGAGCATCGACACCCGCAACGGCGACCGTGACGCCCACCTCCGGGGCAACGACTTCTTCGACATGGACAACTATCCCGAGATCCGTTTCGCCAGCACGTCGGTTCGGAAGGTCGACGAGATCACCTATGCAGTGACCGGCGACCTGACGATCAAGGGCGTGACCAACCCGGTCACCGTCGAGTTCGAGGTGTCCGGCCCGGTGAGGGACCCGTGGGGCTCCGAGCGGATCGGCCTGGAGGGCTCGACCGTGATCAACCGCAAGGACTGGGGGGTCAACTTCAACGTCGGTCTCGAGGCCGGCGGGGTGCTGGTGAGCGAGAAGGTCACCCTGGAGTTCGAAATCGCGGCAGTGAAGGTCTGATCACCTGATATTGCGTCCCCACCGTGCCGCCGGAGCCGACCGCCGACTTCGGTGGCACCGGCGCGTCTGACCTCCGGGGTCGGTCGCCGACTTCGGGTGGCACCGGCGGGTCCGCCCTCCGGGGTGGGCTCAGCCGGAGACGAACCGCTGGTGCAACTCCCCGATCCCCTCGATATGGCTGCTCAGGTGGTCGCCCGGGGATAGAAAGACCGGGGGTTGACGGCCCTGCCCCACCCCCGGCGGGGTACCCGTGAATATGACATCGCCGGGCAGAAGCGTCACCACGGTCGAGAGGTAGGCGACCAGATCGGTCACGGGGAAGATCATGTCCGAGGTGCGGGCGTTCTGCATGGTCCGCCCGTTGACCTCGCAACCGATGGCCAGGTCGTCAGGGTTGGCGAACTCGTCGGGTGTCACCAGGACCGGGCCGGTAGGCGCGAAGCCCGGGTAGGACTTGGCGAGCCCGTACTGGGGGGCCGGGCCCTTGCGCTGGAGTACCCGCTCGGAAAGGTCCTGGCCCACGGTCACGCCGGCGACATAGGACCAGCCGTCGGCCCGGTCGATCCGGTGGGCCGGACGGGAGATGACCGCCACCAGCTCGCACTCCCAGTCCACGTTGCCCTCGGGAAGTTGCACCTCGCTGACCGGACCACTGAAGGCGCTGACGAACTTGGAGAAGATCAACGGGTCGTCTGGAGCGCTGAACCCCGATTCGGCGGCGTGATCCCGGTAGTTGAGGGCCACCGCGAACACCTGTCGGGGGGCCGGCGATGGGGGGCCGGCGGCGGCGGGATCGAACGGTACGGAGGTGGTGGCGCCGGCGGAGGTGGTGGCCCCGGCGGACGCAGCCGTTTCGGTGGGCCCGGGCCCGGGCGAGGCCAGCACCTTGTCGGCCCACGTGCGGAACTCCGGCCATGCTTCGTACACCCCTTCCGGCTCCGGACCGAACTGGTGGCCACTCGCCTCGGCCACGTCCACCGCAATCAGAGACCCCGGCCCGGCGTCGACGATCAGCTTGACCCTTCCCCCCACGTTGGCGATTCTCATGACCGCAAGCTACCGGCCGGTGCGGACTCAGCCGGCGGCCAGGCCGACCGCGTGCAGGATGAGCCCGACCACAGCGCCGAAGACCGTCCCGTTGATCCGGATGTACTGGAGGTCGGGACCGAGCAGCAGCTCCAGCCGGCGCGACGTGTCTGTGGCGTCCCAACGGCCGATGGTCCCGCTGACCAGAGACACCAGCTCCCCTTTGAAGTTCCCGAGCACGAACCGGGTGAACACCTCGATGCTGCGCTCGGCGGAAGCGGCGAGGGCCGGGTCGTCGCGAAGCCGCTCGCCTGTTTGCTGGATGAACCCGGTAAGCCGGGTTCTCAGCTCCGAATCGGGCTGGGCCGCCTGCACCCGGAGCTGGTCCTTGGTGTCCCGCCACAGGGCGGCGGCGAACTCACGCACCGTCGGCTCGGCCAGCAGCTCGGCCTTGACCTCTTCCCCCCGCCGGCGCAGGTCGGAATCGGTCTGCAGTTGCTCGGCGACCCGGGCCAGGCCCTCCCGGACCTGCTGACGGAGGGGATGGTCGCGGTCGTGGGCCATATCGGAGAGCACCGACTGGCTACGGGCTATCAGCCGCTGGACCATGCCGCGGCTCAGCGGCCCCGGCAGCCACCACGGCGATCGGATACCGAGACGGGCATGTAGCTCGGCCCCGTGGTCCCGGAGGTAGTTGCTCAACGCCTCGAGGCTGGCGTCGACGAGGGGCTCGTGGCGGCCGTCCTTGGTGAGCTGTTCGAGTACCCGGCCGGCCAGGGGGGCCAGAGCCACGTCGTCGAGCCTCTGCCTGACCAGGGCGTCGACCACCTGGTGCACGTCGTCGTCCCGCAGCAGGTCGGCCGCCGAGACCAGTCCCTGGGCGGCTCGATCCGCCAGCTCCGCCGCGTGCTCCTCGTCGGCCAGCCAGGCCGCGGCCCGGGGTATGGCCCCCGCCGCCCTCAACCGGGAGATCACCGCCTCCGGCGTGAGGAAGTTCTCCTGCACGAAGGTCCCCAGGGTCTCGGCGAAACGATCCTTGCGCTCGATGACGATGGCGGTGTGAGGAATCGGCAACCCGAGCGGCCGGCGGAACAGGGCGGTCACCGCGAACCAGTCGGCCAGCCCTCCCACCATGGACGCCGCCGCCGCGGCCTGAACCCACGCCAGCCACGATTCGTCGTGGACGAAGGCGGTCGACAGCCCGAACAGCACCGTCATGGCCACGAGCAGTCCGGTGGCCCGCCGGCGGGTGGTTACCAGCAGCGCCGACCGCCGGCGTTCGGCGTCGGTGAGCGGCCGGGCCGGCCCGCCCAGGCCGAGATCCCCTTCGGTCACGGGGCCAGTGGCCGTCGCCGCCGCCGTCCTTGCATGCGCAGGTGCAGGGGCAGCCATTGCGCCGGCAGGCCCCTGCGGCGTGGCCCCGGCCGGCTTGTGAGCCGTTACGGCGGCGGGCCCCTGAGCCGTTGCGCCCACAGGCCCCGGCGGCGTTGCGCCGGTGGGATCCGCAGGGGTTGCGCCGGCGGACTCCTGGGTTGCGTCGGTCTCGACCGGAGCCGAGGGTTCGGCGGGGTCGTCGACGAGCACGAGACCACCGTATCGAGAGATCTCGCGGTGACTAGGGACGGCGGTACCGTTCCGGTATGAACACCCGGCCCGGGTTGGAGTCCACCGAGGCGACGTTGCGGTGAAAGACCACGTCGTGGATGCACGCGGCGTGCGGATTCACGTGGTCGAGGACGGTGAAGGGCCGCTCGTACTTCTGATCCACGGGTTCCCCGAATCCTGGTACTCGTGGCGCTACCAGCTTCCGGTTCTGGCCCGAGCCGGCTACCGCGTCGCCGCCATCGACGTGCGGGGATACGGAAGGTCTTCCGCCCCCGTCGAGATCGAGGCCTACGGGATGCTCCACCACGTCAACGACAACCTCGGCGTGGTCGAAGCGCTCGGCGAGACCACGGCCATCGTCGTGGGGCACGACTGGGGCTCGCCGATCGCCGCCAACTCCGCCCTGATCCGGCCGGACGTGTTCACTGCCATGGCATTGCTCAGCGTGCCTTACAGCCCGTCCGGCCGGCACCGGCCGACCGATTCCTTCGCCGCTATGGGCGGCGACGAGGAGTTCTACATCAACTACTTCCAGCAGCCCGGCCGAGCCGAGGCCGAGATCGAGCTAGATGTGCGCTCCTGGCTGCTCGGTTTCTACATGACGGCCTCCGGTGAGGGAGGCCCGGCGGGCGAAGACGGCGCAACCATGGCGACGGTGCCCCGGGGCGGGATGATGCGGGACCGCTTCCAGATCCCCGACACGCTGCCCCCGTGGTTCGGTCGCGCCGACCTGGACTTCTACGTTTCCGAGTTCGAGAGGACCGGCTTTAGCGGCCCCCTGAACCGCTACCGCAACGTCGACCGGGACTGGGAGGACCTGCAACCGTGGCGAGGTCGCCCAATCATTGTCCCGTCTCTTTTCATCGGTGGGGAAAGGGACGGCCCGACCATCTGGGGCAGCCGGGCTATCGAGCGCTTCACTGAGACCCTCCCGGCCCTCAAAGGCACTCATATCCTTCCCGGATGCGGGCACTGGGTGCAGCAGGAACGGGCCAGCGAAGTGAACGAGCTTCTGCTGCGCTGGCTGAAATCCCTGTGATCACCCGGGGCCGATAGCGCCGAGCGCCATCATCTCCCTCGCTTCACACCTCCTTCAGAAATGACAGCACGGCGGATTGGAACGCTTCGGGCTGATCGATGTTGACGGCGTGGCCGGCGTTGTCGATCACGACCTTGGTGGCGCCGGGGATCTTGGCGGCCATCATGTCCGCCGGCACGAGGAAGTCACGATCATCGGCCCCGACGATCACGAGCGTGGGTACCGAGATCGTCGCCAGTGAGTCGATCACCTGAGAGTCGTGCTGAGTGAGGATGCCTCTCGCGGCCAGAGCGAGTCCGGCCGCACTGTGGTGATGGGCGGCCTGTACTTCGGGGCTGCCGGTGCGGGCGTCCAGGCCGTCCCGGTCGAACGCGTCGGCAAAGCGGGCAGCCATGGCGTTCCACTTGGCCCGAGGCTCGTCCTTGCGGTACCCCGGTCCGGTGTCACAGAGAATCAACCCGGCGACCCGGTCCGGATGCTCGACGTTGAAGGCCAACGACAGATAACCCCCGAGCGACAGCCCTCCGACCACCGCAGATCGGACCTGGCAGGCGTCGAGCACGGCAGCCATGTCCCCGATCGACCGCGCCTGGGAATACTGGGCCGGATCTGTCGGGGAATCGCTGCGTCCGTGACCCCGGATATCCCACGTGATCACCCTCCGCTGACGTGACAACGCCGGCAGGTTTGGCTCCCACATCTCGGCGGAAGCCGAGTACCCGTGGGTCAGGAACAAGGGAACCTGCGGCCCGGCCTGCCCGTGATCCTCGTAATAAATAGCGACTCCGTTGCGATCCAGGTAGGTCATGATTCTCCAGGGATTGACGCGTTGACGGCGTAGCGGCGGGGGTCGCCGCCGGATCCGCCGGCAACGGCCGGAGGGTAATCGAGTCAGGAGCTCCATTTCAGAGCTCGCTATCCGGTCGGTGACATGGCACCAATACGCCGCATCTTGTGCGCTGGTCGGGCGCCGCGCCTCGGGTGCCGGGGATCCTGGGGCGAAACGAAAGCCCTCTTGCCTCGTCCGGCCACGAGCGCCCAGTTGTCGACCGTCTTCAGCCGATGATGGTGATGGCACAACAGGTCGAGGTGATCGAGCATCGTGAAGTGGGTCAGAGACCAGTCGATTTCGTGGTCGCGTTCGAGGCGGGCTTTAACCGTGCAGCCCTCGGCCGCGCAGGTGGGATAGAGCCACTCCAGCGCGCTTTGCTGAAAGGCGGTCGGGCTGCGCCCCAGATGAGCCACCCCGACGAGGGCCTTACCCTTCGTCAAGATGGCCGCCACGAACGGATCACCCGTCGCGCACAGGTCCCTGGCGACCGACACCGGGATCGGCCCGTAACCGGCCAGCTCGCACGTCTCTCCGGCCAGAGCGAATCCCCGCACCCACGTGTCGTAGTCCACCCGGAGGAGAAGTTTGACCGGGGCACCTCGCCGCGGCCGCCGGCGCCGGCGGCCCTTTGAGTTGAGGTCGGGGCCCGGCGGAGGACTGGAGTCCGAGCGTCCGGGTGTTGTCGGTGGCGGCCGGTCTCGCTCGGTTGCGGAGCCCGGGTCGCGCCGGTGCGACGGGTTGCCAGCGGGCGGGGCCGAGTAACGCACGGGGTCGGCGGCGGTGGGGAGACTGCCAGCGGCCGGGGCAGTGCCACTGGCCAGCGTAGTGCCACTGGCCGGGGGACTGCCAGCGGGCAGGGACCCGGAGTCGACTGATCCGGGTGCGTCGGTAGCGGCGGAGGAGAACAGGTCAGGTGGAGCGGGTGGAGGGCCGGAGCGAGCGCTGGGGTCGCCGGCGGTGGGGGCGGTGGGGTCGCCGGCGGTGGGGGCGGTGCGGGCGGTGGGGTCGCCGGCGGTGGGGGCGGTGGGGTCGCCGGCGGTGGGGGCGGTGGGGTCGCCGGCGGTGCGGGCGTCGCCGGCGGTGGGCGTGGTGCCAGCGTCGCCGGGGTGGAAAGTACGGTCGCCGCCGGGTTGGGCGCCGCCGGTGGTGGGGCCGGGCCCGGGGGACGAAAGAGAGGGGGAGGGCGGAGCGGCGGCGGGCCGGTCGACGATGGGTCCTGAGCCGTCGTCGCTCGTGATCTCCTTAGCGAGCTGCACGAGGGCGTCGAAGGTGTAGGCGTCAGGGTGCTCCCGGGTGCCTTCGCGGCGAGCACGGCGGAACAGCTGGTCACGGCCGGGTGTGATGGCGGCCATGATCTGGGCACCGTCCTCCGGGTTGCCGTAGCCCGCCAGGTGCCAGCCTCCCTCGGGGTCGGTCCAGGCCCTCAGCCGGCGCTTGGCCCGTATAGCCCGGTGGCGGGCTTCGATGTCGATGGCAGCGGCTTTGGTGCGCGCCACCTCGTCCTTGAGCTCGGCCAGCGAGGAGCGGCCGGCGACCTCGATCAGGCGGGAAGCAGAATTCGGATCGACCTCCGCGGCGCCGGCGATGAGCGATGTTTGTGCGGCTGAGAGCTCGCCGGTGAGGGCGGCCCGCGACAGATCGGGCTGGGAGGCCAGGCGCTTGCCCGTGTCGATGGCATTTTTAGCCGAGCCCACCGGAATGCCCGTCTGCCGGGACAGAGCCTCGGAGGCTGATCGGTGGCCGGATCCCTGCCAGACGTTGGTTTCGTGAGCCCTCGCCGACGCCAGCGCCTTGATATTGGCGGCGATGGATTCGATGGCGGCGGTGTCCCGCACCACGCTCTGCGCCTGCGAGCCCGAGAGCAGGCAGGCGTCGAATTCGGATCCGAATGCGGCGATTGCCCGCCGGATCTCACTTATCTGCTGGCACATAGGCGCGGACCTCGAAAATCCATGGGACTTGCCGAGCCGGCGCTTACGTCGCCTGCGAACGTATGTTCGATTGTATGGGATGGCGGGGCGGGTGTCAAGAGGGATTTTTTGGCGGTGGATTTGGTCGAACGAACATCGGAATCCATAAGGTCGGCGGCCAGTCCCTTTACTCTCTTCGTCGTGACGCACCGGGACCAGATGCACCATCTGCCCCGTACCGAGGCGCGTCACTGCGGTTACCCGGGAAGCGCAACCAGGCGGCCCGTGCACCTGGCGGCCGGCCTCCTGGCGCTTGGGATGTGGTTTTCTCTCCTCGGACCGGGTGTTCCTGATAAGGCGGCGGCGTCGAGAGGGGGGAGTCACGAACTGGGAGCCGCCGGCGCGGCCGGGCGAGGCGCGATTGGGAGCGGGCTAGCGCCAGGCGGAATGGAAGGCTGGCTCGGGCCGGGGCTGGGCGAGAACGGGATAATGCGAGGGGTCATGGGTCGGCTCGGGCCAGGGCTGGGCGAGAACGGGATAGTGCGAGGGGTCACGGGTCGGCTCGGGCCAGGGCTGGGCGAGAAGGGGACGGCGAGGGGCGTGAGCACGGGTCGGCTCGGGCAAGTGGCGGGCGCAAACGAGCCAGTGCCAGCCGCCGGCGCCATCGAATACGCCCGCCTAGTGGACACCACGTCCACATCGAGTTCCACGACCCCAACGAGCAGCACGACCGCACCGGCCACCCTGAGCATCACGACAGCAGCCCTGCCCAACGCCTTCGTCGGTCTGGCCTACTCGACCACCCTCCAGGCCCAGGGCGGCACCCCGCCCTACACGTGGTCAGCCCCTAGCGGCCTGCCGGCCGGTCTCCAACTCGACGCCTCGAGCGGGGTCATATCCGGCGTCCCGCAGAGCCTGGGAACCCCACAGGTGGCTATCCAGGTGACCGACTCGAGCAGCCCGACCCCGCAGGTCGCCGGCACGTCCTTGACCATGAACGTGTCGCCGCCGCCGCCACCTACGGCAGCCCCGACCACGACCACCCCGGCCCCACCGGCCCCACCGATCACCAACTCGTCGTGCATAGATGCCCTCAACACCGAGGTGCAGCGCAAGCTGGCGTACCAGCCGGCCCAGACCATGCGGGTGCAGACCCCGAGCTCGGTCACCGTCGTGCTCGGCACGTCCTCCCTGCCGCCGGTCACCATTGGCCCGGGGACGACCATCGTGGTGCCCATCTCCACCACCTGCGTGGTGGAGGCCGAGCTCAGCGCGGCGCCCGGTACCTTCGAGATATCCCCGGCGGGCTATCAGCCGATGTCGTTCCTGGATTCGTCGACCGTCACCTGGACCTGGCTGGTCACCCCCCAGGTCGCGGGCAAGAACCTGAAGCTGGAGCTCGACGTCAACTCGCTCTTCCAGCAGCCGGGGGGTCAGGCCATACCGGGCGCGGTCCGCAGCTACACCGCCCAGATCGACGTGACCGCGGCGGCGACGCCGTTGAGCAAGCGGGCCAGCAGCATCTTCAGCAACCCGCTGTTCGACACGTTCATCGGGGCCTTGATCCCCCTGGCCATCGCCGCCGCCGTCGCCCACCTGCACCGGCGGCGCAAGGCCGCGGCGGCCCGGGCGGCCGAACCCACGGTCGGAACGCTGGAGGTGACCTTCGAGGCCGCGCCCGACCAGCCCGGCGGCCCCGGCCACCCCGCCGACCCCGACCAGCCCGGCCACCCCGGGCAATCCTTTTCGGTCAATCTCCCCGTCGGATTCGATCAGGTCATCGGACGGGACCAAGCCGCGGGGATCAGGATTCCCGACTCCTCGGTCAGCCCCCGCCACGCCCGCCTGTTCCACGACGAGTCAGGGGTGTGGGTACAGGACCTCGGGTCCACCAACGGCACGTTCGTGAACGGTGACCGGCTGGTCGGTCCCCACCACCTCCACGATGGGGACCAGCTGACGTTCGGCAGCGCCACGGCCGTCTTTCACGAAGTGGAAACAGCAGGCTGAGCCCGCCATCGGGATGTGCCGGGAAGCAGCCGGGACAGCAGCATGGCC
Organism: uncultured Actinomycetota bacterium; assembly: GCA_963783945.1. GTDB lineage: Bacteria > Actinomycetota > Acidimicrobiia > Acidimicrobiales > Palsa-688 > CAWAPS01. Next base: position 68,971 of record CAWAPS010000025.1, on the reverse strand, counting down.
AGCCCCACCAGAACCAGGTCGAACACCGCCAGCCGGGTCATGGCCGGCACGTAGGCGGAAATGCCGGCGTCGCCCCCGCCGCTCGCGCTGCCGAGGGCGTCGAAGAACACCACCCCGAGGGCCGCCACCCCCGTGGCGCTGGAGAACTGTTGAGCGGTGGTGAGTATCCCCGACGCCGCCCCCGCCTGCTCGGGCTTGACCCCGGTGAGGACCGCTCCGATCAGGCTGGGCAGAACCATCCCGTTGCCCACGCCCATGAGCAACATGCACGGGACCAGGGTGACGGCGCTCACCGACGACGGGAACGCCTGCAGCTCGACCAGCAGCACCACCAGTCCTAAGGCGGCAATTACGGCTCCGGCGCTGATGATGTCGGTCCCGAACCGGTTTCGCAGCCGGGCGCTGCCTATCGACGTCAGGGCGAACGACACCCCGAGCGGTCCGAAGGTCAGGCCGGACTGCAGCGGGTCCAGGCCCAATCCGTTCTGCAGCAGGAGGGTCAGGCCGAGCATGAAGCTGCCGAAGTAGGCCATGAACGCCCCGTTGACCGCTATCCCAGCCGAAAAGCTCCGCCGCCGGAACAGCCCCAGGTTGACCAGAGGCTCTCCGCCCTTCTGTCCCAACCTCTGCTCCCACCACACCGTGAGGGCCATGGCCGGCACCGACAACGCCAGTGAGACCCAGGCCCACGTCGGCCAGCCCTCGCTCTGCCCGAGCACCAGCGGCACCAGGGCCAGGGCCAGGCTGATCGACACCCCGACCGCGCCCACGACGTCGAGCCGGGGCCGGCGCACGGCCCGCTTGTGGGGCACCAGGCGCAGGGCCAACCCGATCGCCAATATCCCTATCGGCACATTTACCAGGAAAATGCTCCGCCATCCCCACCCGAACAGGTTGGCCTCGAGGAGTAGGCCGCCGATGATCTGACCGGCCACCGACCCGGCCCCGATGACCATCCCGAAATACGATAAGGCCCGGGGCCGCTCGCGCACGGGGAAACTGGCGGTTATCAAAGCCAGCACCTGTGGCACCATGGCCGCCGCGGTGAACCCCTGGGCCAGTCGGGCCCCGATCAGCTCAGCCGGATTCTGGGCCACCCCGCACAGCAGCGAGGCCACGACAAACCCGGCCATCCCTCCGATGAAGAACCGGCGGTAGCCGAACAGGTCGCCCAGCCGGCCGCCGGTGATCAGCCCGGTGGCGTAGCTGAAGGCGTAGCCGCCGACCACCAGTTGCAGTTCGGACTGGCTGGCGTGCAGATCCTGCTGAAACGACGGAGCGGCGACGTTGACCACGAAGAAGTCGAACAGCGCCATGAACGTCGCGGTCAGGATCACAGGCAGCATCCGCCAGCGTTGCGGGTCCCCAGTGTCCTCGAGGGGCAGGCGGACCGCTGGGGTGCTCGTACCGGCTGAAGGTAGAGTGGATTGTTCGAGCATCATCGAACACTCTAATCGATGTCGAACCTTAAGTTCGACAAAATTCGAACTATACTGAGACCTGATGATCGACGACCTGCCGCATCCGTCCGGGGACGAGTTGGATCTCTCTACCGTGCTGGGGGCCCTGGCCGATCCGGGCCGGCTGGCCACGGTCCGGTACCTGGCGGCGGTCGGCGAGGCCTGCTGCGGCAGCATCCAGGAGGCCGGCGGCCTGGACTGCTCGAAGTCGACCATGTCCCACCACCTGAAGGTGCTCAGGGAGGCCGGCGTCACCCGGACCCGGGTGGATGGGGTCAGGCGCTACGTCTCGTTGCGCCACGAGGAGGTGGACGCCCGGTTTCCCGGGCTGCTCGAGGCGGTCATCGGATCGGTGGCGGCGAAGTGATCGACATCCTGACGTTCAAGTTGCGGGACGCTGCCGACGAGGAAGCATTCCTGGCGGCGGACAAGCGGGTGCAGGCTGAATTCGCCTACCAGCAACCCGGGCTGATGAGACGCACCACGGCCCGGGCCGGCTCGCGGGACGAGGGGTGGGCGGTCATCGATCTGTGGAAGTCCGACGCCGACGCCGACGCCTGCGAGGCCAGGTGGGGTCAGGACCAGCCGACCCAGGAGTTCATGTCGTTCGTGGAGCCGGGATCGGTCCGCTCGGCCCGCTATTACGAGCTGGACTGACGCGGCGTCACTGCTGCACGAGGGTGAGCGGGTTGCCCTCGGGGTCCTCGACGCTAGCCAGGGTGGGCCCACCCGGCATATCGAACGCCTCCATCACGACCCGCCCGCCGAGCTCGGGCACGCGTACCAGTGAGGCGGCCAGATTCCGCACCTGGACGTAGAGGACCACCCCGCTACGGTCGCCTTGCCGGATGTGCCCGCTGGGCCCGGGCTCGGGCCCGCCGAGGCCGGGCGAGATGAACCTGATGGCGCCATCGCCCACGTCCCAGTTGAACAGCTCACGGTAGAACGCGGCCTGGATCTCCGGGTTCCGCGCCACGATCTCCCAGTGGACAAGGGGGCGGGGCCAGTCAACGGTCACCTTTTCCTCCCTCCAAAATCTCAGGCGAATGCCAGGATAGATGGCACATGGCCACCAATCCGCCGGAATTGCTCGTGCCCGACGCCGCAGCGTGGAGGGCATGGCTGGACGACCACCACGGGGACGGCGCCGGGGTGAGGCTGGTGCTGGCCAAGAAGGGGGTCACCGACCCGACCAGCCTGAGCTACCCCGACGCGCTCGAAGCGGCCCTGTGCTACGGGTGGATCGACGGACAGACGGGGCGGCGGGACGCGGCCACATATCTGCGGCGGTTCACCCCGAGGCGGGCGCGCAGCGTTTGGTCCAGGAACAACGTGACGCTGGCGGAACAGCTGATGGCGGACGGGCGAATGCACGCCGCCGGTGCGGCCGAGGTCGACTCGGCCAAACAGGACGGCCGCTGGGAGGCGGCCTACGCCGGGTCGGCCACCATCGAGGTGCCGGCCGACCTGAAAGAGGCGCTCGAGGCCCAACCCCGGGCCCAGGCGGTCTTTGCCGCCCTCAGCGGCCAGAACTGCTACGCCATCCTGTACCGGCTCGGCACGGCCAAACGGCCGGCGACCCGGGCGGCGAGAATCGACAAGTTTGTCGCCATGCTCGCCCGAGGCGAGACCATCTATCCCCAATCCGGCGGGCGCTAGGAGTGGGTGGCGGTCTCCTCCGAAACGTCGAGGCCCAGCGGAACCCGGGCCACGACCAGGTCGGTGCGTCCTCGCAGGGCCGCCGACAGGGCCGCGTCTATGTGATTGTGCAGGAGCCGGTAGCGGACCTGGCGGGGCACCACTACGGGGATCAGGACAACGACCTGCTCGCTGTGGGTCTGCCGGACCTGGTCGATAAAAGCCACGATCGGCTGGACTACTGACGCGTACTCCGTTCGCAGCACTTCGAGGGGAACGCCCGGGTCCCACTCGGTCCACTCGGCCTGCAGCTCCTCGCCCCGTTTGTCGCCCTCCTCCCCGTCGGCCAGCACCACGCAGACCGCCACCACCATGTCGGACAGGGAAAGGGCCTCGCACAGGGCGCGTTCGGTGAGGCGGGAGATACCAGTCACCGGGACGATGACTTTCGATTTGAGGCCGCACGGTTTGGGCGGGATCTGGCCGATGGCCAGGACCTGTTCGACCCCCTTGTAGTAGCGGTGAATGCGCAGGAACAGGAAGATGAACGCGGGTACGGCGATCACCACCACCCATGCCCCTTCGGTGAACTTGGTGAAGAGGAACACCAGGGTGGCCACGGCGGTGATGACGGCGCCGGTGCCGTTTATGACCGCCCGGTACTGCCAACCGGGGGGCCGCCGGCGCCACCAGTGCACGACCAGGCCGCTCTGCGACAGGGTGAAGCCGGTGAACACCCCGATGGCGAACAGCGGAATCAGGGTCAGGACGTTGCCCCGCACCGCGAGCAGCAGGGCGGCGGACATGGCGGACAGGACCCAGATGCCGTAGGAAAAGACCTGCCGGTCGTCGCGGAGGGCAAAGGCGTGGGGCAGGTAGTGGTCCCGGGACAGGAGGCTGGCCAGGATGGGCAGACCGCCGAACGACGTATTGGCGGCCAGGGCCAGGACCACGGTGATGGTGAGGGCGACGAGGTAGTAGGCCCAGTTCTTCCCGACCGAGAGGATCATGATCTGGCTCAGCACCGTCTGGCCCGAGCGGGGGCCGACGTGCCAGCGGTTGGCCAGCACGGCCAGACCGAGGAGCATGGTGCCGAGGATCACGCCGAGCAGCAGTTCGGTGCGGCGGGCCCGGGCCACCCGGGGCTCCTTGAACACCGGGACCCCGTTGGCGATGGCTTCTACTCCCGTCAGGGCGCTGCAGCCGGCGGAGAACGCCTTGAGGACCAGGAGCACGCTGACGGCGGCCAGGCTCTTGGTCGGCATGGTGGAGTGGCCGGGCAGCTGGCCATTGGCGTTGAGCGGATGGATGAGGCCGATGGCGATGATGGCCAGCAGCCCGACGATGAAGATCAGGGTCGGGAGAAGAAAGGCGTGGGCGGCATCGCCCAGGCCTCGCAGGTTGAGGATGGTGACGACGGCCAGGATCCCCAAGCAGATGGGCACGGTGCCCGAGGAGAAGGACGGGAAGGCCGAGGTGAGGGCCCCGACACCGGCGGCGATGGACACGGCGACGGTGAGGGTGTAGTCCACCACCAGGGCGGCGGCGGCCACCAGGCTGGCGCCGGCGCCGAAGTTGTCCCGGGACACGGCGTAGGCCCCGCCTCCGCCCGGATAGGCGTCGATCACCTGGCAGTAGGAGAACACCAGAATGGCCAGCAGGACGACGATGACGATGGTGATCGGCAGGACCAGGTGCAGGGCGCTGGCGCCGGCGGTAGCCAGCACCACGATGATCGCTTCGGGGCCGTAGGCGACCGATGTCAGGGCGTCGAGTGACAGCGCCGAGAGGCCCTGGACCGGGGTTATCTGCTCCTGGGCCACGTCGCGGGCCCGGAGGGGCGGGCCGATGAGGGCCCGCCATGCCGCACCGAGGGCGTGCGTCCGCCGGCGCTCGGGCTCCTCTTGCGGCATGGGGGCACTCTACGGGGCGGCCTGCTGCGGCCGCGGGCATGGGTCAGCCGGGCATGGCCACCACATCGAACTCGTTGCCCTCCGGGTCGAGAAGGGTCGTCCAGCGGTAGCCGCCCTCGTCGATGTCGGCCACCCGGGTGGCGCCGAGGGTGAGGATGCGGTCGACTTCGGCCTCGAGGTCGGCGGCGCCCAGATCCACGTGGACCCGATTTTTGGCCTGCTTGGCTTCAGGGACCTGATGGAACATCCAGGCCGGGCCGCCGTCGCCGCCGGAGGCCAGGCCGATGGCGGCGAAGCCCTCGCTGGGGTCGGGGTCGACGGGGCGGCCCATGACCTCGGCCCAGAAGCCGGCCAGCTTGCCGGCGTTGGCGCAGTCGACGGAAACGGCGATGAGGGGTGCGCTCATGAGGATGTGCCCTCTTTCTTTGCTGTGGGAGCCGGCCGGGGTGGCTCGGCTATTCGAGCGTCCACCCTCCTGTAACGGGAGAGTCAAGGGCACTGGTGCGGCTGTTGCAAAAAGAATCTTGAAGAGAGAGGCCCGGTCGTTCGTCCGGAAATTTCAAGTGATCCTACGGAGTCAGAGCGACTCACGAACGGCCGGGCCTCTCTCTTACGCGGGTTTTGCAACAGCCGCAGGTGTAGAAAAAGGGGGACGTATGCGCTACTCCGGATCCACCGCAGTTGTCACGGGGGCCGGCTCGGGCATCGGCCGGGCCCTGGCGGTGGAGCTGGCCGCCCGGGGCGCCAGCCTGGCCCTGTCCGACATCGACCCGGCCGGGTTGGAGGGAACGGTCGAGTGGTGCAGTGGGGCCGGGGTCAAGGTGCGGGGCTACCAGGTCGACGTGGCGGACCGGGCCGCAGTCTTGGCCCACGCGTCGGAGGTGGCGGGCGATTTCGGGGTGGTGAACCTGGTCGTCAACAACGCCGGGGTGGCGGTGGTGTCGACCAGTGAGGCCATGGCGTGGGAGGACTTCGACTGGCTGATGGGGATCAACTTCTGGGGGGTGGTGCACGGGAGCCGGGCGTTCCTGCCGCACCTAATAAGTTCGGGGGATGGGCATCTGGTCAACATGTCCAGTGTGTTCGGCCTGATCGGGGCGCCGAGCCAGAGCGCCTACAACGCGGCCAAGTTCGCGGTGCGGGGCTTCACCGAGGCGCTGCGCCAGGAGATGATCATCGAGGGCCGGCCGGTGACGGTGACCTGTGTGCATCCCGGTGGGGTCAGGACGAGCATTGCGGCCAGCGGCCGGTTTTCGGGGGTGAGCGCAGAGGAACGGGAGCAGCTGGTCACCCGGTTCGGGCGGATGGCGCGTACCAGCCCGGAGCGGGCGGCGACGACGATCCTGCGGGGCGTCGACCGGGGCAAGGCCCGGGTGCTGGTGGGGGCCGACGCTTATTTCATCGACGCGGTGGCCCGGCTGGGCGGGCCGGCCTACGAGGGGGTGCTGGCCCGAGTGGTGCGGCGCGGCCGTCGCTGATCGGCGCGGCGCCGGCCCCGCCGCGCCGCTGACAGTCGAGCGTCGGGTCAGTCGAAGGTCGGGGCCTCGTCCCGGCTGCGCTTGATCTCGTAGAAGCCCGGGATGCTGGAAACCAGCCGGAACCCGTCCCACAACCGGCCGGCGGACTCACCCTTGGGGAACGGGGTGACGACCGGGCCGAAAAAGGCGTTGCCGTCGACCGCGATGACCGGGGTGCCGACGTCGTTGCCGACCAGGGCCATGCCCTCTTCGTGGGACTTGCGGAGAGCCTCGTCATACTCGGTGCTCTTAGCGGCGCTGGCCAGACTGGCGGGGAGACCGGCCTCCTCCAGGGCCTCGGTCAGGATCGCCGGATCACCCCATCGCCGCTCGAGGTGGATGCGATTGCCGAGAGCGGTGTAGAGGCGGAAGGAGCACGTCGGAGCCCCGGTCCTGCTCGGCCGCGATCAAGACCCGCACCGGCTCCTTGGCCTGCTTGAGCCGCTCACGGTACTCGTCGGAGATGTCATCGCGGCTCTCGTTGAGAAGAGTCAATGACATGACGTGCCAGCGGGTGGTGACCGGCCGGACCTTTTCCACCTCCAGCATCCAGCGAGACGTCAGCCAGGCCCACGGGCAGCGGGGGTCGAACCAGAAGTCGGCGTACGTGGTCGTAGAAGGGTCGGTAGTGGTCACTGTTTCTCCGTCCGTCGCGTACTAGGAGCCAACTCCTCCCGGCCCGCTTCTCTTCCGCCGGCGGTTCTGCCAGGCGTCGCGGTGGAGCTGGGACTGCTCGCGCTTCATGGCCCGCATGGCTTCCTGCTGCTGGCGGCGGTCGTCGCGGCCGGACGGTCCAGGATCGCCCCGGCCCGCGGCGGCACCGGCTCCATCAGTTGCGCCGCCGGCAGCGGCTGCGCCTTCCCGGGCGTGCTGCTGGACATCCCGCCACACCTCCCGGGCCTGGCGCAGGGCGGCGGCGACCTGGCGGCCGGCGCGCTGGGCCGCCTCGGTGGCGGCCCGCAACTGCTCACGGGTACCGGCGCCCTGGACCATGACCTCGAACGCCCACAGGCCGGATTCGATGAGGCGGGCGGCCCGGTGGACGTCGGCGGTGACCTGAGCGGCGACCTCGTCGAAGCTGTCCGAGGTGGTGGCGTAGCGGTGCAGGGCCTGGAACTGGATGCGCCAGAGGCCGACGATGGCGTCGGCGGCGATCTGGGGCTCGGGGTCGTCGGGGCTGACTCCGGCCCGGTCGGCCATGGCAACGGCTGCCACCCGGACCAGCCGGTCCATCATGTCGCGCTGGGCAGCGCGGAGGGAGACGGTGCTCTCGAGGAGATCGACGAAGCGCTGGAAGATGATCTGAGCGTCGGGGGCGGTCTCCCAGTTGTCCCGGAGGTCCTCCAGGTCGAGGCTGAGCATCTCGAGGGCGCCCTGGATCGGCGAGCGCGAGGGCGTTCCGGGGCCGAGGGCGTGGCGGATGGCGGCGGCCATGCTTTCTTCCCGGTCGAGCAGGAGGGACTCCTTGGTCGGGAAGTAGTTGAACACGGTCTTCTCCGAGACCCCACAGGCGGCGGCCACCTCCGCCACCTTGACCTCGTCGAACCCGCGCTGGACGAACATCAGAGTGGCGGTGTCGGAAATCAGCTGGCGGGTGAGGCGCTTCTTGCGCTCGCGTAGGCCCTCTGAAGGCAAATCGACGTTGGCGCCGGCCTCGCTCTCGGTCACGTCAACAGTGTAACTCGTCATACCGATAAAAATACAGTTGCAGAATCTTTCTAGTCACTGTAAGGTTGTCGAGTACCCGCCGACAACGCCGAGGAGGCTTTTCGTGTCTTCATTTGATCTTGCGGTCGAAGCGGATGCCCTGACCAAGAAGTTCGGGTCGTTTACCGCGGTTGACGCCGTCGACCTGACCGTACCGAGAGGCAGGGTGGTGTCCCTGTTGGGGCCCAACGGCGCCGGCAAGACGACCATCGTGCGAATGCTGGCCACGTTGTCGGAGCCCACCAGCGGCACCGCCCTGGTGTGCGGCTACGACATCGTCCATCAGGCCCATGAGGTGCGCCAGGCCATCTCGCTGACCGGGCAGTTCGCGGCGCTCGAGGCCAACCTGACGGCCCGGGAGAACCTGGTGCTGATGGCCCGACTGCGAGGCTACCGCCGGGGCCAGGCCGTGGCGGTGGCGGACAACCTGATCGAGCGGTTCGACATCGGCGACTTCCGGGACCAGCTGATCAAATCGGTCTCGGGCGGCCAGCGCCGGCGGGTCGACCTGGCGGCCAGCCTGGTGACCCAGCCGCAACTGCTGGTGCTAGACGAGCCGACGACCGGGCTCGACCCTCGCAGTCGCCAGGTGGTGTGGTCGACGATCCGGGAGCTGGTGGCCGAGGGGGTGACCCTGCTTTTGACCACCCAGTACCTGGAGGAGGCCGACGAGCTGGCCGACCACATCATCTTCATTGACCACGGGGTGCTGGTGGCCATGGGCAGCCCGGCCGAGCTGCGGGCCCAGATAGGGGAGCAGCGGGTGGATGTGGTGGCGACGGATAAGGGCGGGTTCGACCGGCTGGTGGCCGGCCTCGACCCGCAGTTCCGGATGACCCTGTCGCCGGAACGGCGGACCATCTCCATCCCGGCGCCGCGGGAGGCGGTCGACCTCGGCGACGTCACCAATGCGGTGGTCGCGGTCGGGGTGGCGGTCGACGAGATCGCCCTGCGGCGCCCGACCCTCGACGACGCCTTCATGGCGCTGACCGGCGCGCCGTCCCATCCGAACGAAGACCCAGTGGAGGTCCTGGCATGACCGCAATCGCACTCAACATCCCCCTGCCCGCCCAGCCGTCCCGGATCGGCCGCTGGGTCCGGGAGACCGCTCTCCTGGTCGGGCGCAGCCTCCGGACCATCCCCCGAGTGCCCGAGCGGCTGAGCGACGTGACCATCCAGCCGATCGTGTTCACCCTCTTGTTTGTGTTCGTGTTCGGCTCGGCCATCCACATCCCGGGCATGCGCTACCAGGACTACCTGCTGCCGGGGTTGATCGGCCAGGGCCTGGCGTTCGGGGTGATCGGGGCCGGCGTGGCCACCGCCACCGACTTCAGCAGCGGGGTGATCGACCGGTTCCGGTCGCTGCCCGTCACCCGGCTGTCGGTCATCACGGCCCAGGTGGTGGGCCAGGTGATCGAGCAGATCCTGGGCATGGTCATCGTCCTGTCTCTCGGCCTGCTGATCGGCTGGCGGCCCCACCTGACCGTGGCCACCGGCTTCGAGCTGGCCGGGCTGGTGCTGCTCGGGCTGTTCGCCTTCACCTGGTTCGGTGTCTTGATGGGCATGCTGGTGCGCAGCAGCGACGCCATGCAGGGGATCGGCTTCGCCATCGTGTTCCCCCTGTCGTTCCTGGCCGGGGCCTTCGTGCCCATCGCCGGCATGAAAGCCGTTCCCCGGGCCATCGGAGAATGGGACCCGCTGTCGGCGCTCGTCGCCGGGGTGCGGCAGGTGACCCAGGGGACGCCGTCGAGCGGGTCGTTCCAGCTCGATCACGCGGTGCCGGCCATGGTGTTCTGGTGCCTGTTGATCATCGCGATATGCGTGCCGCTGGCGCTGGTGCGGTTCAAGAAGATGACGGCGGCGTGAGGGGGGCGTGCGCGCGAGGTCGGCGAGGCGCGAGAGGCCGGCGGGCGGGGCCCGACACACCGGCGGCCGTGGCTGATACGCCGGCTTGTCAAGGTCGGCCGGGGTGGTAATGTCTCAAGACCGCCGCGGGGTGGAGCAGTCTGGTAGCTCGTCGGGCTCATAACCCGAAGGTCGTTGGTTCAAATCCAACCCCCGCCACCATTGAAACGCTGGTCGGCGCGTCTCGTGCATAGGGCACAGGCGCCTGGCCAGCGTTTTCGCGTTCGGACGAGTGTGTGGAATTGCCGTTTCTCGGGGCTTTTTATCGGGACCTACTCAGCCGTGCCCTATGCAGCCCCATGCAGGGTGGCGCAGACCGTGCGGCCCCCGGGCTGCACTTTCGCGGTCGAGCCTTCAGTCGAGATTGCGGTGCATAGGGCTGCATAGGGCATGCCCTATGCAGTTGCCCTACTCAGCCCCGGGGGTCGTTACGGTCCGGGCTCGGATCATCCGCAGAGGTGTTGCGGCGATCCGACGAGACGAAGTTGAGCCCCCCAGGGAGAGCACCTGCCCCGGTCAGCGACAATCGGTGGCCGCATTTCGCTCGTCGCCGGTCCCGTGAGACCCCTTCACCTACGATTCTGGTCACACCTGCGACGTACTGTCGAGGAGGCCGAACCGGGCGAAAGGGAACAGGGCGTCACCCATGGGTGGGACCACAGCTACTTACATGGAGGTGGTTCCTGAACTCGGGCAGGTTGTTCGCTGCCGCGATCGGGTGTGGGCCGTCAATGAGGTGACACCGTCGTCGCTGCCGGAGGATCCGATCTCGGGGACCCGATCGCAGCATTTGGTGCGGATGTCGTCGCTCGAAGACGATGGATTCGGCGACGAGTTGACAGTCATCTGGGAGCTTGAGTCGGGCACCCAAGTCATCCCTCACCAGGAGCTACCGCGTCCGGAGCTGGGCCGACTGGATCCCCCGGATCGGCTAGACGCATTTCTGGATGCCGTTCGTTGGGGTGCAGTGGCCACCGCAGATTCGCGGGCGCTACAAGCACCGTTTCGCTCTGGCATCACGATCGAGGACTACCAACTCGACCCCGTGGTCCGTGCGTTGAGTATGCCCAGAGCCAACTTGCTGATCGCCGATGATGTCGGTCTGGGAAAGACGATCGAGGCGGGGCTCGTGGTCCAGGAACTTCTCTTGCGGCACCGTGCGCGCACCGTGATCGTCGTGTGTCCGGCCGGACTGTGCGTGAAGTGGCAAGAGGAGATGCGCGATCGATTCGGGCTGGAGTTCCGGATCGTCAATACGGACGCGGTTCGGCAGCTTCGGCGAGACCGTGGCGTCGGTGCCAATGTGTTCACGTCGTTCCCTCGGCTCATCGTATCGATCGACTGGTTGAAGGATCGACGGGCGCAGTCGCTGCTCGACGAGGTCCTCTCGGGCGTCGACCACCGGAGGACGCCTCGAAAGTTCGACCTGTTGATCGTGGACGAGGTCCACTCGGCGGCCCCGTCGGGCCGTGGCAAGTACGCGATCGATTCGCTTCGCACGAAGGCCATCCAGCGGATCGCCCCCCACTGTGAGCACCGTCTGTTCCTGTCGGCCACGCCGCACAACGGGTATCGGGAGAGCTTCACTGCGCTGTTGGAGCTGCTTGACCCGCAGCGGTTCGCGCGGGGCGTCGACCCCAACCCAGAACAGCTGGCGAGGGTGCTGGTGCGCCGACTCAAGCGTGAGCTGCGAGAGGAGCTGCCCCCGAATCCGGACGGCACACCCCGGTTCGCCGAACGGCGGGTAGAGGCGATGCCCGTCGACTACCCCGAAGACGAGCGCAAGGCCCACGAACTGCTGGAGCGGTACGCCGAGCTACGCCGGTCCCACCACGCGAAAGGGTCGAAGCGGTCGGCGGCTGATTTCGTCACGCTGCTCCTCAAGAAGCGGCTGCTGTCCTCACCCTCGGCGTTCGCCAATACTCTGGCCCAGCACCGGGTGACGCTCGACAGGAGAGACACCGCGCAGACTGCCGCCAGCGAAGCGCAGATGCAGGCCGCCTGGGACCGCAGCGATGACGAAGTGGCTGACGACGAGTCCGGCGAGGTCGTGGCCGAGGTCCTCACGACTGCGTCGCGTGGCCAAGCGCCGCTGACTGCCGAGGAGCGGGAGTTGTTGAATCGGCTCGGTGGCTGGGTCGAGGAGCGGCGCAACCGCCCCGACGCCCGGGCCGAGTCACTGCTCAGGTGGCTCACCGACATCTGCCGCACCGCAGACGGTGGCTGGACCGACGAGCGAGTCATCATCTTCACGGAGTACCGCGACACCCAGAAGTGGCTTGTCGACCTGCTGCTCACCCACGACTTCGGCAGAGACGGTGGCGACCGGATCGCCACCCTCTACGGCGGCATGGATACCGATGATCGTGAACGCACGAAAGCCGAGTTCCAGGCACATCCGTCACGATCGCCGGTACGGATGCTGGTGGCCACCGACGCCGCGTCGGAGGGTATCGACCTGCAGCGTCACTGCTGGCGGATGCTGCACTGGGAGATTCCGTGGAACCCGTCACGCCTTGAACAGCGCAATGGCCGGGTGGACCGGCACGGCCAGCCCCATCCTTTCGTGGAGATCCGCCATTTCGTCCCCGAAGGCTGGGAGGACGACACGTCCGGGTTTGCCACTGAGCTGGGATTCCTCTCACGGGTTGCGTACAAGGTTGAACAGATCCGCGACGATCTCGGCTCGGTCGGTTCCGTAATCGCCGACCAGGTCGGCGATGCCATGTTGGGACGCCGCACGACCATCGATGACGACGCCATCGACCGTGCACGCAGCAAGCCCGCCACCAAGGTGCTCCAGGTCGAGCGCAAACTCCGCGAGGGCTTGGCCCGCTGCCACGAGCGCCTTCAGGAGTCGATGGACGAGCTCAATCTCACCCCCGACCGAGTCGAGCGGGTCGTCGCCACCGCACTCGATGTGGCCAACCAACCAGGCATCCTTGCGACTGCCGTCGATGGAGAGTTCCGGCTCCCCCCTCTCAGCGGTTCCTGGCAGCGGACCTCGGAGGGGATGATCGACCGACTATCGGGTGAAGAACTGCCGTTCACCTTCGACACGAACCTCGCCGGAACCCGCGACGACATCGTCTTCTGCCACCTCGGTCACCGCCTGGTCGCCCAATCCCTGCGCCTGTTGCGCGCCGAGGTATGGGCAACTGGTCAACACCAGAGCCTGGCGCGTGTCACGGCCCGAACGGTCGCACCGGTTGCCGATGTCCTCGAGGCCGGCGACGTCGGCGTGGTTTGCCACGCCCGTCTCGTCATCACCGGCGTGGACGGCCACCGCCTTCACGAGGAGTTGGTCGTTGCCGGGGGCCGGCTGCGAGGCGGGCGCTTTGCTCGGATCGACACCCTTCGCGACCTCGACGCCCTGCTCTGCTCGGCCGGAGATACACCCGTCGGGCCAGAGGGGCTCGAAGAGGTCATTCGCTGGTGGGAAAGCGTGGTCGCGCCCGGGCTCACCAGGGCACTGGACCGCCGCTCGGAGACCGTCCAGGACTCGAAGCGCCGCGAGCTGACCGAGCGTGCCGCAGCAGAGGCCGACGCCGTGCGCAGCGTGCTCAGCGACCTGCGACAGCAGATCACCACTGACCTCGACAAGCTGGCGACAGAGCGGACCGAGCAGCTCAGCCTCTTTACCGAACCCGAGCGGGAACAGTCCCAGCGCGACCTCGATGCGCTGCGCCGACGACTCGACGAGATCCCCGATGAGATCGAACGCGAAGTCGAAGCGGTGCGCCGCCGTTTCACTGATCCCGAGTGCCACTTGTTCCCAGCAGCGGTAACGATTCTGATTCCTGAGGTCGAGGGCTGATGGCTTCACCCTCCTTCAAGCAGACCCGGCGGCCGCTGGCCAACCCTAAGGCCGCCATCGACGACTGGCTGAACCGGATCGATGGGTTCACGGCCGCGGTTGGTCAGCAAGGCGATGGCGTGAGCCTCGACCTGCTTACGATCGCTTGCTGTGCCGGCATCGCCCGGGATGCCCACCCACAGAACCGGCATGGCGCAGATGTACCTCGACACGGCGAGCTCGATCGGATATTCGGCTTCACGGACTGCCTTCGGTGCCGACGCACCGATACCCCAAGTCGCGGCGGCTTGCCCATCGAAGCCACCCTGCGCCAATAACGCCTTGCCGACATGCAGCCGGAAGATCGAGCCACGGTGATTGCCTCCGCCGGCTTGTGATCCTCCGAGCGTTCCGCGATGGGCGGACAGACGGTTCCACAACGTGGTTTTCGACCCTGCCGATACCGCGTGCGTACCGACGCGCACGATCCGCGGTCCACCCACCTCGCGCTGCTCGCCGTTCTCGAAGAAGAAGTAGACCCCGTGAGTAGGCCATCCCGTCGCCTTCGAACAGTTGCGCAGCAACCGGTCGCCTCCGGTAGCGCCGCGCAATCGGTCGATCAGAGCGTAGAACCGCTCCAAGTCCTCGAACCGGCTCATCAGCCGAGAGCGTTGAGGAAGGTCGACGGTGAACGATCGGCCTTGATCTCTTCGAGGAGCCCGCTACACCCAGCCAGGGCTTCAGCGAAACGTTCGAACATCTTTCCCTTCAGCGCCACATATCCCGCGCCGTATCTGGTCTCGGATCGTCCGGCCGGTACGGTGACGACGCCACCGCCGGCGAGTCGCGACGACTCGGATCGTTTCGCGAGGAAGACCAAGCGTTGTCCGTCGCGTGCCGCGATCGGCGGATCGATCGCATCGAGGTAGTCAGATCCGAGAAGGAAGATCACGACGTCGAAGTCCGCGAGGGCCGCTCGGACATCGCTAGGCACGCCGAGATGCCGCCCCCACGTCCGACGTTGTGGCTTGCCCATTTTGCTGAACGTCACGTCGTACGGACAGATCACTCGATCTTCTTCGATCAGGCCGTATCCCGCCGAGACGATTCGGAGATCGACGAAGGAGTCTCCGTAGGCTTGGCGCAGCTGGTCGACGCCGCGCATGAGGTACTCGTGTTGCTTGCCCGTGTACATCACGCTCGCCGGCCGGCGAAATGAGGCGAACTCGTGCTCTCTTCGCTCGAGGCGATCTGCCTCGGCGAAGTCCTCGAGCTTCAACTCCGCCGGGGTGTTCACCACCTTGTCGCCCGTACAGCTTGAGATCACCAACAGGCGCGAGGAAGCCATGTCGACGAGCGTACGGCGATGAAAATCAGAAGACCGAGGTTCTTGCCAGGGAGGCGACCGGACGCCCCAGAGGTCGAGGTTGGTCTCACCCTTGACAAGGATCCCTCTACGAACATATGTTCGCCACCGTGGCAGCGGGAAACCTGACCGAGGAGCGGCTGGAGAGTATCGAGCGCGGAGCCCGCGAGCGTCACACGCTGATGGACCGGGTCGTGCTGGAACTGGTGGAGGAAGTAAGACGGCTGCGAGTCATCATCGCCCACATGGAGGAGCAATAAACGAGACCACGGGTGTCCGGCCGACAGGGGCTGAGTTTCGGACCAGCTTCGGGTCCTCAACCCGAAGGTTCCAGTGCCTTAGAAGGTCAGCTCGATCTCTCGCCCCTCACCAGTCGGTCTAGCCAATCGCTGAGTAGCGCTTGCTCCGCCTTCAGCCTGGCTCTCAAACAGCGGGTCGAGCACCTCTGCCAAGCGAGCTAGATCCGAAGACAATCCGATCAACCGACACCGATGGCGTCTGTTTCCGCCCCGCCGCGACACCAGTAGTGGACTTGAGGATTGACCTCACAGGATGCGGTTCTTGACTCAGTTGCCATGCGCGGGTTCGGCGCCAGCGAAGGCAGCCGCAATCCGGTCAAGGTGACGCGCCCAGAGTTGCGGATAGAACGCGGCATCCTCCGCACTTAGGCCAGAGAATTGCACCCTCACATTTGTGCCGTCACCCGTCGGGGTGAACGTGATCTCAATGAATGTAGGTGTCGGCGTCGTTGCGTCGCTTCCTTGACGGTCCCATCTAAGCAGCATGCGATGCGGGGGATCTACTTCGATGTAGCGGCCGGCAATTGCCGTCCCGTCGAGGTCGAGGCGGAACGTCTCACCCACGCGAGGAGCTGTCATCGAATTCCCTCCATCTTGACGAGGCCGGTCCACGTCCAAGAGGCACGACCAGTCAGGGTCGACTGAATGAGCGCACGGAAAGCCACACCTGAGCAACCCACTGGGAGCGACGAGGTGTCCCGCATCACGAACGGCAGCGGGTCCTCAAGCGCGTCGTGTGCATGCACGTTAATCAACCAAGACCAGTGAGCCGACCTCGGCGATGGCTGTGAACGAACCCGGCTTGGGTTCATCTGTCGATGGCAAGGGCAAGGAGGGTATTTACGGCAGTCTCGAACGGACGGGTACTCCTTTGCACCTGCGCCAGTAGAAGTCCTCCTTGGAGCGTGGCGAGCAGAGTAGTGGCGAGGTCGTCCGGATCGATGTCGGGCGGGAGCTTCCCGTCGGCATGAAGGGATCTCAGCCCATCGCCGATGGCGGCTGCCCACTGATCGAACCCTGCCGCGATTAGCGCTCGGGCCTCGGGGTCACTCTCGGCGAGTTGACCAACGAGCGAGCCAAGTTGGCAGCCCCCCTTTGCTTTGGTCCGCTTCGCTGCGGTGATCACCATGTTCCGCCAGGCTTCGACTCCGCTCGCGCTGCTGAGCACATGCCGCTGCCGATTGACGATGGCGTCGGCTTGGTAGTCGATGACCGCCTGCACGAGTTCGTTCTTGTCGGGAAAGTAGTGGTACATCTGAGAGCCGCTGACTTCCGCCGCCACCTTGACGTCTTCCAAGGTGGTACTCGCCACCCCGCGCTCATGGATCAGGGCGGCGGCCTCCTCCACTATTCGTGCCCGGACGCGTGCTCCCTTGGGGGTGAGCCTCGGCCGGTCACTCGTCTCGTTGACCATGCACCAATGTTAACAGGATTCTGAGTTTGACAACCCAGTTCTGATCTGTCAAAGTGAGTCACACGACCCAGTTTGGAGCGAGAGGACAACACATCGCATGACTGACCTAAAGGGCAAGACAGCTCTGGTAACGGGCTCGACGAGCGGGATCGGCCAGGCAACAGCCATCGGCTTGGCCGCCCGCGGCGCTCACTTACTGGTCGTCGGACGCGACGAACAACGAGCCAAGGACGTGGTCGCCGAGATCGAAGGTACCGGCGGTCGCGCATCGTTCAAGCTCACCACGTTGAGCGATCTGCAATCAGCCCAGGAGCTGGTCGAGTGGGCCACTGAGGCAGGCGACGGTCACGTCGACATCCTCATCAACAACGCTGGCATTGCCTTGCTCGGACCAAGCAACGCAGCCACCGAAGCAGAGTTCGACGAGACCTTTGCACTGAACGTCAAGATTCCGTTCTTCCTCGTCGCGTCACTGGCGCCAGCTATGGCCGAACGCGGATGGGGTTCGATCGTCAGCATCTCCACGATGGTCGCCAGCTTTGGGCAGGCGGGCATGGCTCTCTATGGCGCCAGCCGGGCAGCCCTCGAACTGTTGACCAAGACCTGGGCCGCCGAATACGGCCCGAGTGGTGTTCGGGTCAACGCCGTTGCCCCCGGCCCGACGCGCACCCGGATGATGGAAGCAGTGCCCGAAGAGATGGTGAATCAGCTCGCAGCACTAGCACCAGCAGGTCGCGTCGCTGAGCCCGAGGAACTTGCTGCGGCGATCGTCTTTCTCGCCAGCGATGATGCCAGCTTCGTCCACGGCGTCACTCTTGCGGTCGACGGAGGCCGATCAGCTACGTAACGCCTGTCGGCGTCAACGTTTACGAGTGAAGTCCTAGAACACAGATCACAACTAACTACGAAGGAGTATCAACATGAGCGCATACGTGATTGTCGAATTCACAGTCAAGGACCCGGAAGCGTACCGTGAGAAATACGCCCCCTTTGCTGGGCAGACGGCCAAAGAGCACGGAGGCGAGGCTCTCGCCAACAGCAACTGGGAAGTCCTGCACGGCGATGGCTCGCTCATTTCAGGAGCACTCGTGCGGTTTACTGACCGTGAGACGGCCCTCAAGTGGTACAACTCGCCTGAATATCAGCGGCTGATCGATGTCCGAAGTGTCGCGATGGATGCCCGTTTCAGCTTGCTAGACGGCCTACCTAGCTGATCGAGGTCGCTCCACCCGGTGCCAACGTGCTCGTCGACCCGCTACGGGTCTATAGCAACCCGGGAGCAACGGAGAACGGAACCTGGCAAGGGCTGTCCTGCCTGACTAGGCCCGCAGAAAACGAGAGGAAGTACCAATGAGCACACTCCCAGGAAAGACCGTGCTGATCACGGGCGCCAACGCCGGGATCGGCAAGGACGTGGCCCGGCAACTAGCACTACGTCCCGAGATGGCGCGCATCTACCTTGCGTGCCGAAACAGAGATCGGGCAATAGCGGCAAAGGCCGATCTCGAAGCCGTGACCGGCCGGCACATCTTTGACATCATTCTCATGGACGTCGCCGATCTGGATTCGGTCCGCGCCGGCCTTGACGCCATCAACGGATCCGTCGACGCGCTGGTCATGAACGCTGGTGTCATTGGCCCGCAGACGTTGGAATTGACCGCTGATGGGGTCACCACCGTGTTCGCGACGAACGTCCTTGGCCACGTCGTCCTCCTCGAAGGGCTCCTGAAAGAAGATCGGCTTGGCGAGGTTGCGGTCTTGTCAGGAAGTGAAGCAGTCAGGGGAGTCCCGAAGTTGCGGATGAGGGGGCCATCGTTCGTCTCACACTCCGCCGACGAGCTCGCCACTGTCATCGACGGCAGCTATTTCGCCGGCAAAAAAGCTGACTTCAACCTAGCTTTCGGGCAGGCCAAGTACATTGGCGCCCTATGGATGGCCTACCTGGCCCGCCAACACCCCGACCGCCGCTTCATCACCGTGAGCCCCGGCAACACCAAAGGCACCCAAGCAGCCAGTGACCTCCCATTGCCGATGCGTATAGGGGCCAAATACGTCATGCCCACCCTGGGTCTCTCCCACAAACTTGACGTGGGCGCGAAGCGACTGGTCGACGGCGTCGCCGACCCGACCCTGTCGAGCGGCGTGTTCTACGCCAGCGCGGCCAACACGCTTAAAGGTCCCATGGTCAACCAAGCAGACTTCCTCCCCAACCTGGCCAACCCGTCGTTTCAGGACCACGCCAACGAGGCTATCCACCGCTTTATCACCTAAAGACATTCGCGTAGTACCGGGCACGCAGCGAGAGGGCGGTGAGCCAGCCAAACTCGAGGGTCAACGCGCCGTCTTCGGGTCATCAACCCGAAGGTCTCAGTATCGTTCCCGTCATTGTCGGAGCTGGGCCATGGTGGCGTGCATCTTGACGAATTCCATCACAGGGGCGGTTTCGATGTGGCTGAGGCCGTCAAGGGTGGTCATTTCGTCGGTGAGGTACTCGTAGAGCGAGCGGTCGTCTGGACAGACCAGCGCCGCGAGAAGATTGGTGGATCCGCTGGTGGCGGCGACAAAAGGAAATTCGGGGCGGCTGGCCAAGGCTTGTCCGATGTCTCTCAGATTTCGAGGGGCCACAGACATCCATAACAGGGCCTGAGGGCGATTCTCAAAAGCGTCGCTGGCGAGGTCCAGGTCAAAAAACAGGACGCCTGAGGCAATGAGCTCTTCGACTCGCCGTCGGACGGTCGTCTCGTGCCAATGCGTGCGCGCTGCCAACTGCCGATAAGGAGCGCGGCCGTCGTCGGCAAGGGCTTGGACGAGCGGCCAGTCGGAGTCCTGCACCTTTGTCTTCGGGCGATCGATCGATGGACTGTCCCGTGCCGAACAGAGAAGTTGGGCAATCTCCCCACGGCTGAGGTCGCTCGGCCAAGGCGGAGCCGACAATCCGGTGGCGAACAGGTGGAGGAGACAGTAGGCCTCGTAGTCGACGACTTGTCGACCAACCGAGAGCTGGCTGAGCAGCAGTGGGGTTCGCTCTTCGCCGTCGCGAGAGTGAATCATGCTGAAGATCTCGGTTCCCCCCGAGGTCAGCTGCACCCAAGACGTATCCGGATGCTGCGCCAGCTTGGTGGCGACGGTCGGTGCGGACCCCGGCGCGCAACGGATGCGGACGGCCCAGTCGTACTGGCCGAACCGCTGGGAGTCGAGTTGGCCCACGACACGAAGAATGCGATCGTCGAACAAGCGCCGGTAGCGACGGGAAACAGTCGCCTCGGAGGATCCGAGGACCTCAGCCAAGCGGCTGAACGGCGCTCGGGGGTCGACGTAAAGGGCGTGAATGATTCTTCGGTCCAATAGATCAATGGTGATGGAGGTCATGCGTATCATCCTATTCCATAGTCGAAATCAGGCGGATATCCGCAAACTTGTGGCGGCCCCCCCGTTTGCACCACAAGCTACAAGTCATGGAAAAGAAGTGGTGGACCCTGATCGTGGTGTGCGCAGCCACCTTCATGTTGCTCTTGGACATCACCATCGTGATCGTCGCCTTGCCGACCATCCAGTCGGACCTACACGCCAGCTTCAGTGAGATGCAGTGGGTCGTCGATGCCTACGCCCTGACGCTGGCGTCGGTGCTACTGACCGCCGGTTCGCTGGCCGACCGTTACGGGCACCGATTGCTGTTCACCATCGGTCTCATTGTCTTCACTCTCGGCTCGCTGCTCTGCGGGATAGCCCAGTCGCCGATCATGTTGATCCTGTCCCGCAGCGCCCAAGGCATCGGCGGGGCGATCCTGTTCGCCACGTCGCTGGCTCTTCTGGCCCAGAGCTTCCACGGCAAGGAAAGGGGGATGGCATTCGGAATCTGGGGTGCGGTCACTGGGGTGTCCGCCGGCCTGGGACCAGTACTGGGCGGGGTCATCACCACCGGCATCAGTTGGCGCGGCATCTTCTTGGTCAACCTGCCGGTCGGTTTGGCGTCGCTTGTCGTTGCTCGTTGGCAGATGGATGAGTTCAAGACGCCACATGCGGCCCGGCCCGACTGGGCCGGGTTCGCCACCCTCACAGCCGGATTGGTCAGCCTGGTCTACGGATTGATCCGCGCCGGAGAGTTGGCGTGGAGCGATACCGGTGTCGCTCTCTGCCTCGCTCTCGCCGTCGTGTTCTTCGTTGCGTTCGTGGCAGTGGAACGTCGAGCCGACCACCCGCTGTTCGACCTGTCGCTCTTCCGTATCCCCACCTTCAGCGGTGGATTGGCTGCGGCCTTCGCCTTGAACGGTTCGCTCTACGCAATGTTCTTGTATCTCGTCCTCTACCTCCAAGACGACCTCGGCTACTCCGCTGTTGCGACCGGTAGTGCGCTGCTGCTCATAAGTGGGACGGCTATTTTCTCGTCGATCTTCGCCGGGGTGTTCAGCGATCGCATACCCGTCCGCTGGCTGATCGGGCCGGGCCTCCTGCTGACCGGGGTGGGTTTATTGCTCATGACCGGACTCGACGGCAGTAGTTCCTGGACCCACTTGATTCCTGGCTTCATCGTGGCTGGCATCGGCAGCGGGATTGTGAACCCGCCCCTCGCTTCCACGGCTGTCGGGGTCGTCGCCCCCCAGCAATCCGGCATGGCTTCAGGCGTCAACACCACCTTTCGCGAGATCGGCATCGCCACGGGCATCGCGGTCTACGGGTCGGTCTTCGCGTCCTCTCTCCGCCAGAACTTGGGCCACGCCCTCAGCGGCATCCCATCTCTCGATCGGCACCTGCCTGGCGTCGTCACCGCCATCCAACAGGGAAACGCTGCTCAGGCCATCAGTGCCGTGCCTCCCGCGTCGCGAGCACCGTTTGTCGCTGCCATTCACGCCAGCTTCGCTAGTGCGCTAGACGTTCTGCTCGTCGTCAGCGGTGTCTTGGCTCTCGTTGGAGCGGTCTGTTCCACTGTCCTCATCCGACGTCGGGACTTCGTGGTCTCACACCACCAACCGACACCAGAACCCAAACAGCCACTGGGCTCGCCTGTGTGATGAGAACAACCTCGGTAATGCACCTCACTTATCCACACACGCTCTCAGAGTGCGCAAACGGGACATGGCTCGCTGTTCAGTGCCGACCACCCTTTGACCCCAAACAGCGACACGACCCACTCGAGCGAGGAGAGTGAAGATGGACGAAGTCATCACGACGGAGGATCTCCGCAAGAGTTTCCGCGTCAGGAAAGCAAGCGTCGAAGCGGTCAAAGGCGTCAGCTTCGAGGTCGGTCGGGGCGAGATCTTCGGTTTCCTCGGACCGAATGGAGCCGGAAAGACGACGACGCTCCGAATGCTCACGACGCTGTTGCCCATCGACTCGGGCACGGCGACCGTTGCCGGCTCCGACGTCGCGCGCGATCCGAAGCAGGTGCGTCAACGGATCGGCTACGTCAGCCAAGCGGGTGGTGCCGACGACCTGTCGACGGGCTGGGAGAACCTCGTCCTCCAGGGCCGCCTCTACGGAGTTGATCTCGACACCGTGCGCCAGCGGGCGAAAGAGCTCGCCGCGGTGCTCGACCTCACTGAATTCGCCGATCGGAAGGTCGCGACCTTTTCGGGTGGCCAGCGCCGGCGTCTCGACGTCGCCCTCGGGCTCATTCACCAACCCGAGGTGTTGTTCCTCGACGAGCCCACCACCGGCCTCGATCCGCAGAACCGGGCGAACCTGTGGGACCACATCCGGGCCATCCGAGAGCGCGGATCGACGGTCTTTTTGACCACGCACTACCTGGAAGAAGCCGATGCTCTCTGTGACCGGCTGACGATCATGGACCATGGCTCGATCGTCGCCGAGGGGACCCCTCGCGAGCTCAAGCGCGAGGTTGTCGGCGATTCGGTGGTGCTCGGGCTTGTTGACGAAGGGCTCGTCGAACGAGCAAGCGCGCTCTTGCGAACCGAGCCGTTCATCCGGGAGATTGGTGTTGAAGACGGCGGGCTGCGTCTATATGTAGAGGACGGCGGCGCCGCGCTGCCCGAGCTGCTCCGACTGTTCGATCGGGAGCAGATTGCGCTGAAGTCGATCAGTCTCTCGGAGCCCACGCTCGATGACGTGTTCTTGCGGTATACGGGCCGGTCGTTACGGGACACCGGCAATTCCTCGGAAGTGGCGGCATGAGAATCCTGAAAGACTCCGGCCTGCTGTTCCAACGGCATTTCACTCAGCAGCTGCGCAATCCGGTGTGGCTCTTCGTCGGGCTCTCGTCGCCCGTGCTCTATCTCGTGCTGTTCACACCGCTGCTCAAGCACTTCACGCGAACTGGGTCGACCGGAGCGGTGCTCGACGTCTTTTTTCCAGGCATCCTCGCCCTCCTCGCCTTCGCCAGCGGCAGTGCCCAGGGGTTCGGTACGATTTTCGAGCTTCGATCCGGCGTCATCGAGCGCCTCCGGGTGACCCCGGCGAGCCGCCTCGCGATCCTCACCGGGCCGCTGGTCTCCGCGATGACCTTTATGTACTTCTTCGACGCAGTCGCTGTGGCGGTCGCCTGGGCATTCGGCTTCCAGATCCACTGGGGCGGACTGCTGGTGCTCGCCGTGCTCATCGGAATCTTCATGGTGATGATCTCGGCCTGGTCGGTCGCGCTGGCACTCACGACCAAGGAGATCGACGCCTTTGCCTCCGTGATGAACGGCCTGAACCTTCCCACTCTGCTCCTTGCCGGCGTGCTCCTGCCGATCGCGCTCGGTCCGACGTGGCTGCGGGTGCTCGCCCACTTTGATCCGCTGTATTACGTGGTAGTAGGTGCACGGGCGCTCGCTGCCGGTTCCTTCTCGAGCGATCACGTCTGGCAGGCGTTCGCGGTCATCGTCCCTTTGTGTGGATTGGTTCTCGGCTGGGCGACCAGCGTCTTCAGAAAGGCGGTCGCGTGATTCCCCGTATAGCGCCACAACATTGCCCCACAAAGGAGTTTTCGATGTCTGAACGGCTTCCCGTTGGCACACGTCGTCCCGTTCCCGATGACATGTTCGGCGGGCGCTTGAAAGGGTCCTATCTGCTCGACCTCGAGGTAATCGGCGTAGACGAGGTCGCGCCGCACGTGCGGCTCATCACAATGGCCTCGTCCGATCTCGTGGGATTCCAATACACGCCAGGGCAGGATCTCTTGTTCGAGTTCCCCGACGGCGACCGGGTGCTCCGGCGTCGTTACACCATCCGGCGGTCAGATACCGAGTTGGGCATCGCTCGAGTTCGAGATCGAGATGCATGATGGCGGCGGCCCTGCCACCCGCTGGGCGGCCAAGACAGGGCCGGGCGAGCACCTCGACGCCATCGGGCCCAGAGGTGGGATGAGCCTGCGACCAACAGTGACGTCCCATCTCTTCATCGTCGACGACTCCGCGATGCCAGCCGCCTTTGCGCTGCTCGAAGGGCTCCCTGCGGAGACGCCCGCCACCGCCCTCCTCGTGACAAGTCATGGCGCGAGATCTCGTCCGGCGACGGTTGTCGCACCGGCAACCTCCCTCGTTTGGTTGTCTCAACCAGGGATGCTCGGGATGCTGAGCGACCTGCACCCCGCAGCTGACACCGCTGTGTACCTCTTTGGTGAGCGCCATCTCGTCCGCATTGCAGAGGAACTCCTGGTCGCAGGCGGATTCGATCGTGATGCAGTGGCGTCCAAGGCCTACTGGCGACGGGACCAGCCCAACGCCAGCCACGGCGAGCCGTCGTGGAACTGAGCTTGGGCTCCTGTCGCATCGGTGAGCGGGCGCCGCCGCCGGGCGGTGAATGCATGCGACTGCGCCGAGTCCTTGTCGGTGTTGGTGGGGTGTCCGCCGACCTCAGACCATTTGGTGAGACCTTCGGGTGCCTAACCCGAAGGTCTCAGTGGGTCTGCCGGGCGCAGGGAGTTTCTCGGGACTCCAAGCTGTAAGCGGCGGATTTGAGTAGTGCAGCGCCTGGGCGGCTGCATAGGGCAGGCGCCGTGACCAGCAACTTCGCCGGCTTTGAGGCCCCAAGTCGCCCGATGGTTGTGAACCCCCGCCACTACAAAAGCCCTGGTCAGAGCGTTGCTCGGCCAGGGCTTTCTTGTTCTCGGCACCAGACTTCTAACGGATCTTCTAACGAGTTCTAACGGGGAGAGGTCGGTACGGACTGGGACGGGCTGGCACTATCCCGCAAGCGGCGGGATGGAGTGGCGGTAGGCTCACCGCAGTGTCAAGGCTGGAGCGGATCACGGTCGATCCTTCGATCTGTCACGGCCAGCCGACAGTTCGCGGGCTGCGATATCCGGTAGAGAGCCTGTTGGAGTTGTTGGCGTTCGGGAATGACGATCGAGGAGATCATCGAGGATCACCCCCACCTCGAGCGTGACGATCTTCTGGCCGCGCTCGAGTTCGCGGCGCTGGTGTCGGCTCAGCGCCGGGTGCCGCTCGGCGCTGCGTGAAGTTTCTAATCGACGCGCAGCTGCCTCGCTGTTGGCGGCATCTCTATCTGGTCACCGGTCGGCAAGTTCCGGCAGCGCTCATTGGCGACGTGTGCCTGCGACGGAGTGGGCCTGTCCGTTGCCAACCAATCCAACGTCGAGGCGTAGGGGGACACAATTCCGCCGAATGAGACGCGCCAAGCTCAATGACCGAGATGGACGAATGTCGGTAGGGTTTCCCCAATCGGGATCGCATAATATACGGGTGATCCGTGTGGTGCTGGGTTGGCATGGGGCTGTCGTGGGGGAAGGGGGATCCGGTGGGGTTTGAGCCGTGTCTGGTTCGTTGTGTGGGTCCTGGCGGTGGGGTCGGTTTCGTGTTGGGTCATCCGTTGTTGGATGATTATCTGCGGTTTGTTTCGGCGCGGTCTCGGCCGAATACGTTGCGGGCCACTGCGCATGATTTGAAGACGTTCTTCGCGTTTGTCGACAAGCCGCCTGGGCGGGTGACGGTGTTTGACGTGGTTGGGTTTATCACTTGGCAGCGGTTGGGTGACGGGGACCGCAAGATCGTCCGAATGGACGGCTCGGCGGGTGTTTCGGCGCGCACGATCCGCCGGCGGTTATCGAGCGTGTCTGGCCTGTACGCGTTCTTGTTGGCCCGGGGGACCAGGGGGGTGAGGACCAATCCGGTGCCTCGGGGTTTGGCCACCCGCCGGGAGCGGTCTCGTCCCCGCCAGGGTGTCCCGTTGATCCGCACGCCGAGGACGCTGCCCCGGATTCTTTCGCCCGGCGAGGTCGATGCTTTGATGGCGGCGTTGCGCCGGGACCGGGACCGGGCCATGGTCGAGGCCATGGTGCTGGGCGGCTTGCGCCGATGCGAGGTCCTGGGGTTGCGGTTGGAGGATTTGCACGTGGGGGAACGCCGAGTGTTCGTGGCGGAGGGCAAGGGCGGCCATCAACGCTCGATCCCGATGTCGTCTCGTTTCTTTGTCACCGTGGCCCGCTATCTCGACGACGAACGACCGGCGGGATCGGTCACCGAGCGGGTGTTCGTGGTGTTGAAGGGCCCGAACCGGGGGCGGCCGTTATCGGCCGAGGGCCTCGATGAGATCCTCGACGGCGCCCGTGGCCGGGCCGGGTTGTCGCATGGCACCTGTCACGAGTTACGCCATACCTGTCTGACCCGACTCCGCCAGGCCGGCATGTCCCTCGAGGCGGTCCAGGCCCAAGCGGGGCACCGCTCGATCGAGTCGACCCGGGTGTACCTGCATCTGGCCGACCAGTGGCTGGCCGACGAGTACCGCCGCGCCGCGGAGGCCATCGACGCCCAGACCTTGGGGATGGGAGCGTGAGCGCCCAGCCGACCCGGCGGGCCCGACCGGCCCGCAGTGCGACCGCGGCGCCGGCCCGCCGGCCCCGCTGGGCCCGTTGGGCGGCCATCTGCGCGCAGGCGCCGATCCTGGCGGCCACCATGGGCCGCTATATCGACCAGATCGCCGCCTGTCAGCAACCGGGCACCGCCATGGCGTGCGAGTCGGACCTGTTCGGCTTCGCCACCTTCATAGTTGGCGACGACCCCGCCGTCGCCTGCGCCGCCGATCTCGACCGGCGACACGTCGAGGCCTACAAGACCTTCCTGGCTGGGCGCGCCCTCAAACCGGCCACGATCCGCCGCCGGCTGCAGACGCTGCGCATGTTCTTCGTGCGGATCGTCGAATGGGAATGGGACGACGCCCCCAACCGGGTCCTGGTGTTCCTCGGCGACATGCCCACCCTCGACGACGCCCTGCCCCGATTCCTCGACGACGCCCAGTTCGCCCAACTCATGCGGGCCGTCGCCGCCGAAGCCGACCTGCTGCGCCGCCTGGTCATCGAGCTGTTGGCCCGCACCGGCATGCGCGTCGGCGAGGTGTGCGCCCTGCCATCCGACGGCATGGTGCAAATGGGCGACACCCACTGGTTGCGGGTCCCGGTCGGCAAACTCCACAACGACCGCTACATCCCCCTCCATCCCCACCTCGTCGAGCTCCTCGACCAATACCAACAAACCCAACACCACCCCGACCGCGCGCTGCTGGTGGTCAACCACGGCGGCCAGCCCCTCAACCGCCAAGTCGTGACCCGCATGCTCGACCGGGTCGCCAAAGCCGCCGGGCTGGGACATGTCCACCCGCACCGGCTGCGCCACACCATGGCCACCCAGGCCATCAACCGGGGCATGAGCCTCGAAGCCATCGCCGCCCTGCTCGGGCACCGCTCCTTGGACATGACCCGCCGATACGCCCGCATCGCCAACCGCACCGTGGCCGACGAATACGACGCCGTCTCCCGAGCGGTCGAAAATCTCTACAACCAGCCGCTACCGGCCGACGCTGAAGGCCCCAACATGCGCCGACTCCGCCACGAGCACCGCCGGATGCTCGGCAACGGCTGGTGTAACCGGCCCGCCCTGATGGACTGCTCGTTCGAATCGATCTGCGAAGGCTGCACCTACTTCTCCACCGACATCGAATTCCATCCCGTCATTTTCCGCCAACGCCAACACGCCCAAGACCACGGCCAGACCAAACGAGTCCAACTCTTCGACCGCCTCCTCAACGACACCCAACCATGACCCACACCCAAAAAAACCAAGCCAACCCCTTGACACGGATCACCCGTATAACGCCAGATACCGCACGGGTCAAGATGGGGATTCCGTCGTGCCACCGGCCTCGCTCAACGGCGTTACTACAGGTTGGATTCTTGAGAAATCAAGCGACCCTGGGGCGCCCTGCGCGGCACTTCGTGACAGGGTCTCTGAACTTTGACGGGTGAGTGGTGTGGGACAGATCGACCATCTTGGCGATGCGATGAGCGCCCACGGCAGGCCTCGGACCCATTCGGGGGCTTGGCAGAGCCTCGAAGACACCCGCACACGCGTTGGAACGGTCCTTCAAGGCGGTCGACGAGATCCCACTGGGAAGCCCTCACTTGGGGAGAGGCCCACCGGCGCCCAAACAGTCGATTTTCAGCACCCGCTAGGTTCGAGGGGTTGGCGGCCAGCACACGTTCAGCGACTTTTTTGAACTACCACACGAGGGGGACGGTCGGCGGGCGCCGCCCGGAGATGGATCTGATGCCGTACAGGACCCCATGGGCGCCCTGGCATGCGGGCTCTGATTCCTGTCGCTTCTGCGAACGCGACCATGTAGCAGAGTGCCGCCCCGTAGTTGTGTACGACGTCCACCAGCAACTTGATGCCGAGCGACACACCGTCGGTGCTGTCCACGACCGATTTCATGAGTAGTGGACTGCCGAGGTAGCTGGCGGCGCCCAGGATGCCGCCGACCTCGGTGGTGGCGCTGGCATCGTTGGCCCAGTTCCACATGCTGGCCATGATCATGGAGCCGGCACCGCATCCTGTATTTACAATTGTCTGCAGGTATGCGGGGCGGCGGGGTGAGACGTCGGTCGGGTGCTCGCGGCCGAGACCCCAGCCCAGGTGGCAACGGTCACGCCGGCGACGACGGCAGCGGCACTTGCGGCCAGCAACCCGCCGCCGGATGGGAGAACGGTGATGAGTGGCAGGAGTCGACGTGCTCATGGTCGGTTGCCTTTCGGGCTTGAGGGTTGGTGACCTGACTGATGATCACCCCCAGCGCCGGCAAAAGCCCTAGGCATTGTCGCTAGTTGTAATGCCGACTCTGGGAGCAGCACAGGCCGCCGCGCCGAAAGGGAACGCAACGTCGGGGCGACGGTGGCCAACGGTTGACCAATCGGGAGCTAGTCGCCGGGGTGTCCATCGGCGATAAGAACGTCGGACGTCACATGCGCAACCTGGTCGCCGAATCGGGCGTCGCCTGTCAGCGGCAGCTGCGCAGATACTTCCCGAACGGATGTCTAGGGATTCTCCCTGGGGAACCCGCTGGTCCCTTTCGCATGCTGAAGAGATGGAGGTTATCGTCGACGTTGCCCGATCATCGCAGGGATATCCAACCGGAACTGTCCGGCCGGCAGCGTCGAAAGGCGCCACTTCCGGGGAGTGATAGAGCTCCTGGCCCGATTTGGAACGGATCATCGATATCGGCGCCTCCATGGCGTTGGACGCCACCACTACCCGAGGATTGACCGTGACCGACCCCATCGACTTGGCGTCGCTGCCCCAGAGGGACCAGTGGGGGCGTCCCAGAACGCCTAAAATACGTAGGCTCTTGGAAGCGTCCGCCGGAGGCGCAGTTGTGGTCCCCGCATTCCGCGCCGAGCGCGGTTACCCCTTCGCCGTGGCGGGCGGCGGCTTCGCGGTCACCATTGGCGTCAGATGTACCGGGCCGGGCTGGGGAAGCTAAGTTGCTGGGCGGGAGAGGTTGGCAGACCACATGGGTAGCGTGGACGGGCGGGGACATTGTTTCGTCGGACGTATTGACGAGCGCGCCGAAGTGTCGGCCCGGGTGTCTGCGGCCGCGGGAGGCCGGGCCCAGGTGGTGCTGGTCGAGGGTGACGCTGGGTTCGGCAAGACCGATCTGGTTGGCCAGGTGGTACGCGAGTCGTGTGAGGGGTTCGTGGTGCTTCGGGCCGAGGCGGAGGAGCTGGCCATGGACTCCTCCCTGTATCTGCTGGGTCAGCTCGGAGTATCGACGGCCGACGGTCCTGTCGCGGCCGCCATGGGGCTTGTCGAGATCCTAGGCGACCAGCAAGATCGCGGTCCGGTGGCGTTGGTGGTGGAGGATCTGCACTGGGCCGACCGTGCTTCTCGTGACGCCTTGCTTCTGGCTGCCCGTCGGCTGCGAGAGGATCGGGTGCTGATCATGGTGACCACTCGACCGGACCCGGTAGGAAATGCCGGCTGGGAGCGGTTCGTGCGCGACGACGAGCGCGGCTGCCGGGTGCGTCCGGGGCCGTTGAGCGTCGACGATGTGGCCCGGCTGGTCGACGACCTGGGCGTCCCGCTGCGCCGCTGGTGCATCGAGCGACTCCATCGCCACACCGCCGGACACCCGTTGTACCTGCGCACGGTGCTGGGCGAGCTGACACCGGCGCAGCTGGCGGCGCCGGGCGACGATCTGCCCACGCCAAGCTCCCTGGCCCTCACGACGGTCGGAAAGATGGCGGACCTGTCTGCCGAGGCGAGGGCGCTGGGAAGCGCCCTGGCCGTGCTGCGCCAGCGGGCGCCACTGCCGATGGCCGCGGCCGTGGCCGGCCTGAGCTCATCGACGGCGGCGCTGGAACAGCTGGTGGCCAGCGGGTTCGTGACCTGGTCGCCCGGGGAGGCGGGGACCCCGGTCGAGTTCGTCCATCCGCTCTACTCGGCCGCGATTTACGAGGATCTGTCGCCGTCTCGACGGCAGCAGTTGCACCGGGCGGCCGCCTCGGTGCTCGAGCGGGGAGCGGCATTAGAGCACCGCTTCCGAGCGACCGATACCTTCGACGACGGGCTGGCCGCCGAGCTCGAGGCGGCGGCCGCGAGCCTGGCCGGGGATGGAGACCTGGGGACAGCGGCGACGTACCTGTCGTGGTCCTCCATGCTCAGCGCCCCGGTCGGATATCGCGAGCGCCGCATTCAGGAGGCCGTGTCGTGGCTGCTGTCGGGAGCCGAGACGGCGCGTGCGGCGAGTCTGCGGAACCGCCTGGAAGCCTGCGCTGACTCCACGCGGCGCGACCAATTGCTCGGCGCGCTGGCCTGGGACGAAGGTAACGCGGTGGAGTCGGAGAAGTGGCTGAAGCGGGCCGTCGCCGACGCCGACCCCGAGGTCGACCGGTCGGCGCTGGCGGCGGCGCTGGCCTTGCTCGGGTATCTGTGCGTGCTGCACGGGCGGATGGCGGAGGGCGTAGCCCTGGCCGGCGGAGCATTCGATCTGGGGTTGGCCGATGGCCGGTCGGCGTACCGAGCCTGGGCCGCGCTGACGTTGGGGCAGGGCGCCCTGACCGGGGCGGCGGCGAGCGTCGGCCTGCTCGCTAGCCGGCTCCCGGAGCGTCCCGAGGAGGTGGCCGTCGAGGACGGCGACCTGCTCGTGCTGCGGGGCACGCTGAACTTCTACGCCCAGCACGTCGAGGCCACCATCGCCGATCTCACCGCCGCGATCAAGGCGCTTCGTTACGGTCGTACGGCCTCCGAGTTGGCCCGGGCTCATTTGAAGCTCGGCCAGATGTTCTTCGTTTCCGGCGACTGGGACGAGTCGCTCCGCCACGGTGGCGTGGCCCTGTCCCTGTCTTCCGGCGAGCACCAGACCTGGGTCGGGCCCCAGGCCCACTGTCTGCTGAACTCCGTGCTGGCGTCACGAGGGCAGAGCGACGCCGCCGCTGGTCATCTGGCCGCCGCCCGCCAAGGTTTGGAGAAAGCGGACACGCTCGAGGCGCATCTCACGACCACCATGGCCGAAGCCGACATGGCCCGGGCGAGAGGTGACAGCGAGCGCGTCGTGCAGCTCCTGTTGCCCTTCGTCGGCGAGGGCGACGGAGCTTCGCTGACCATGCTGAGCTCGCTGCTGTGGTGGGTCGCCCTGGTGATGGCGGCCCTGGACTGCGGGCAGGTCGATCTCGCCGCTCGCCTCACTTCGCAGCTCGAAAGCGCCGGCGCCATGCGAGGGCTCGACATACGGGCTCGCCTCCTCGGCCTGCAAGGCCGTGTCGCCAGCGAAACCGGGTCGGTCGACGACGCCCTGGCCCTGTTCTCCTCGTCTGTCGAATCCTTCACGCTCGACGACCCGGTGATCGACCAGGCCCTCATCCGCCAGGCCTACGGCAGGCTCCTGGTGGCCGTCGGGGAGCGCAGGCAGGCCACCGACCAGCTGCGCGCCGCTCACCAGTTGCTCTCCGCCTGCGGCGCCGGTCCCTATCTGGAACGGCTGGCGGCCGATCTCGACCGCTGCGGCGTCCGGGCCGACACCCGGCGCAGTAGGGAGCGCTTCGCCCTCACCGACCGCGAGCGCGACGTCGCTGTCCTCGTCAGTCGCGGCCTCACCAACGGTGAGGCCGCCGCCGAGCTCTATGTGAGCAAGAAGGCGGTCGAGTTCCACCTCGGCAACATCTTCGCCAAGCTCGGCCTCACATCCCGGCGGCAACTAAGAGGACTCCAACTCGCCTAGAGAGCCCGCCGGACGCCACACCCGGCTCCAGCGATCCGACGCGGCCAAGACCGCTGAGGAAACAGGCCCCCACAACTAGGGACTCCACCTAGGGCCATCTCGGCCGGAAGGGCGCATGCTGACTCCATGAAGATACTCCTGGACGTAACCGTCGGACCTGACAGCCGGCTGACCGGCTCGGTGGGTACCCCGGCCCGCGCCAACCAGCACGCCTTCAGCGGAGCTATGGAACTCATCGCCCACATCGAGCGCCTCTGCCGCCAGTGCGCAGACCCAGGGCCGGACCGTGAAGTCGGGCAATGACCGCCGACCGCCACCCAGTCACCGAACCACGGACCACCCCGGCTGGCCGTTGAAAGCGAGCCCAGAGCACCCAGCCGCGACCGGCAAAGGTAGCCCGGCCCTCGTGGTGGCCCTATGACATGGCGCTCAGCCCGGTCGAGACCGGGGTGGCGGGCCCTCGCTCCGCCCCGAGGCTGGACCTCGAGGAGCAAGAGGTCGATGCCGCCGAGGGTGCCATGTCGGTCCGGAATGTCGATATACGGCTCTCGCCATTCTCAAGCGGAGAACAGCAGCTATCTCACCAACCGTTCCGCGTCGCATGCACCTCTAGCCGAGACACCGCGTATCCTCGTCAGTGCCGTCACCAAACCGAAAGACGCCATCGCGGCCCCGAAACCAACGAGCTTTCTCATGCCGATCATCTCGTTTAGCGGAGCGCTGGTCATCGCCCCGGTCGCCGCCCTCGCCCCCCGACCACCTGTGCCCAGGGCCATGCTCGAGGTCATAGCCGCCATCGGGATCGGACCGGCGGGCCTCACGTGAGATCTCACTATCGATCTGGTCGAGCGACGCCACCCGCGGCGGCTGCGACGGGAGCACCGGACCAGGATCGCTATGCCGGGGCCTGGATACCGCCACCATCTACGACGGCACGGCCACCCTCCCCAACCCGGACGTTCCCCTGGAGATCGGCAACCACGACCTGCAGGCCTCGTGGGGCGGTGACACCCACTACAACCCGGGTGACTCCAACGTGTTCACCGTGGCGGTGACCAAAGCCGCGCCGGCCCCGACCCTCTCCGTGTCGGGCACCGTCCTCACAACCGGCGAGAACCCCACCTCGCTCGTCGTGCGGACGCCTGCAGACGCCACCGGCACCGTCACCTTTTACAGCGACATCAACCAGGTCCTGGGCCGCGCACCCATCCAAGATGGGTACGCGATCCTGACCTCCGTCAGCGCCACCCTGCCGGTCGGTACCCACCCGCTGAGCGCCTCCTACCCCGGCGACGCCCACTACAACGGCGGCCAGTCCAACACCGTGGTCGTCACGGTGTCCAACCCGGTCAGCTCCAAGAAATGACCGCCAGCGTCGTGGAAGTCATCGACAACGACTCACCCGCGGCTCTCGCCCAGGCTCCCGCACCCCCGCTGTCCACAGCGGGGGTCGCGGGCACCTCGGCACAGCCCGCAAGATACCCAAAACCCCACCCTCAACCGCTGGGCGTGGCTGATCGTCCTCACGGTTGGTCTCGGGCTGTTCGAGATCGTCAGCCGCGTACTGGCGACCACCCACAACCCCAACCTCCTGCCCTCCCTAGTCCTGCTCGGTGCGGTGGCCGTGCCCGCCGCGTTCGTCACCTTCATCTACGGGCTGCGCCTCGACTACGACGTCGACACGGCAACCGTCACGCTCGTCGCCTTCGTCGGAGGCGTGATCGGAGTAGTGACCGCCGGGCTCATCGAATACGACACTCTCCAACGCCTCGACACCCTCCCCACCATCGCCGTCTCCCTCGCAGAAGAAGCAGCGAAGCCGATCGCCCCCCTCGCTATCCTCCTCTTCACCCGTCACCGCCGACCATCCGACGGCCTGCTCATCGGTGTGGCCCGCGGAGCCGGCTTCGCAGCCATGGAAACCATGGGATACAGCGGCGTTGCCCTACTCCAATCCCACCAGAATCTCGTCGGCGTAGAAGGACTACTTTTGCAGCGAGGGTTCTTCAGCCCAGCGACCCACATGGCCTGGACCGGCATATCCGCAGCCGCACTCTGGCACGCCGCCCGCCACCGCTGGCGACCCCGCGCCCTCGCCCTGCTGGCCGCCTGCTTCGCTACAGCCGTCGCTCTGCACACCGCCTGGGACAGTGCAACCACCACGCCGGCCTACGTCCTCATCGCCGCAACCAGCCTCAGCCTGCTCGCCATCACCAGCCACCAGCTGCGCCGATCGCAGTCCTCCACTGCTCATCAATCGGCCCATGCGGCTTGATCAGCTCCGACCCGGCCCCATGCCGATGGCGGACCGGTGCTCCCCTACTAGTGGCGGACGACACAAGGCCGCGGGAGAGCGCGGAACCGGCGATCTTCCGCCAGCCCAGCCCAGTGTTGCGCGCTTGAGATCGTAAGCGCCAACACCGGCCGGCTGCTCCAGATCGGACATCCTGACTTGCTGCGCACCGACGGCGCTGACGCTCCGAGAGTCAGACATTGCCCGGTCGTTATCGCCCCAACCCGGTCGGCCGACTGGTCGAGGGTGGCTGCCGGCAGGGGCCACTCAGCGTGATCGTCACCGGACTTGCTTCTCAAAGCAGGATCCCCAGATCCCGCATGGGCCACGAGTCTTCGTCGGCGCTGCGAACTCCGCTGACTACATGTGTCCAGGCGCTGGCTTGCTCGAGAAACCAAGCGGTCGGACGTGCGCCTCCAACGGCACTTTCGTGACAGGGTCTGAACTTTGACGGGTGAGTGGTGTGGGACGCATCGACCATCGCCTTGGCGATGCGATGAGCGCCCACGGCAGGC
Source organism: uncultured Actinomycetota bacterium (assembly GCA_963783945.1). Classification (GTDB taxonomy): domain Bacteria; phylum Actinomycetota; class Acidimicrobiia; order Acidimicrobiales; family Palsa-688; genus CAWAPS01. The sequence continues at coordinate 33,707 of CAWAPS010000025.1, read as the reverse complement.
CTCGGACCGATCCGGGGTCTTGGCAGAGCCTCAAAGACACCCGCACACGCGTCGGAACGGTCCTTCAAGGCCGTCGCCGAGATCCCACTGGGAAAGCCCCACTCCGGGAGAGGCCCACCGGCGCCCGAACAGTCGATTTTCAGCACCCTGTTTGGCTGGAGGGGTTGGCGGCCAGCACACGTTTAGCGACTTTTTTGGAACTACCACACGAGGGGGACGGTCGGCGGGCGCCGCCCGGAGATGGATCTGATGCCGTACAGGACCTCATAGGCGGCCTGGCATGCGGGCTCAGAGTCCTGTCGCTTCTGCGAACGCGACCATGTAGCAGAGTGCCGCCCCGTAGTTGCCTACGACATCGATCAGCAGCTTGATGCCGAGCGACACGCCGTCGGTGCCGTCCACGAGCGATTTGATGAGTAGTGGGCTGCCGAGGTAGCTGGCGGCGCCCAGGATGCCGCCGACGTCGGTGGTGCCGCTTTGTTCGTTGGCCCAGTTCCACATGCTGGCCATGATCATGGAGCCGGCGCCGCATCCTGTATTTACGATTGTCTGCACGTATGGGGACGGTGTGGTCTTGTCGTTGGTCACCACACCGACAGCGAACTGCACAAGGGCAGGGAGGAGTCCGGCCACCATATTCCATTTCAGAAGATCGCCGTCGGGCGTATTCTCGTTTATAGAGGTGGTGATCGGCGGCTGGGTCTTCTTGTCCTTTGAAGGCTGACCAGGCCACTGCAGGATAGTAAGGCCCACTGGTATTACCATGTCGAGAACGTCATACCAGGCCGGATACTTATCCGTAGTGCCTTTGGTATTGTTCTTGACCGCGGTCGAGTCTTCGATCTCGTCGACGAGGCTCCAAATAAACTGCGCTATTCCCGAGAGCAGGTTGAGCGCGATGCCCCACGGGTCGGGCCCACCGCCGGAGACCGCGGTCTCGGTGGTTGTCGGGATCAGAGGGCCACGGTTCAACGCCGAGTTGATCACGCAGGCGGGGAACGACACGATGAGAGCCACGAGATGCTTGACGCTCATGGTGGGATCGATGCCGGCGGCCTTGAGGATATCGCCGATGATCGTCGGGATATCGTTGAACTGGTAGTTGAGCAGATTGCTCATGGCGGCCACGACGGCCTTTAGTACGTTGAGGACGCCGTCGATCAGGTCGTCGGCGATCTTCAGGAGATCATCGAGTGCCGAGTCGATGGCGGAGAAAAGCTTGCTGACGGAGCCTGCGTTGAGTCCTGCCCGGTCTGTGAAGTCGCTCCAGGCCGTGTAGATGAGGTTGCCGGCGTCTTCGAGGGTGCTGATGAGGTCGTCGGTGATCTTTGCTGCCAGGGCTTCGATGGCGGAGATGACACCGGCGTCGGATTGGAAGGGATCCATGCTGTCGGGGAGGTACTTCTTGATTTTGTCCCATAGCCAGGCGCCCGAGGCGTAGTGGAGGACTGTTCCGACCTCCGTGATGCCCTTGGACAGGTCGGACATGATCGCCGCCGTGTTGCTGCTGTTGTTGGTCGCTGGCGCAGGCCACGGGACCGAGCTGCCGAAGAGCATCTTCTCGGTGTCGTTCGACAGTGCGGTCAGCTGGTTCGTGATGGTCTGCTTCTCGTGGGCGAACCAGCCGTCAATCAGGGTCTCGAGGTTGTTGATCACGTCGGTGAAGGCGTCGGCGGCGCTGTCGAACCAACCTTCGATGACGGTGGCGGTGGCAGCGGTGTCCTTGAAGGTGTTGAGCACGAAGTGTTTCAGCCAGTTCCACGCTTCCTCCACATCTGAACCGAGGGAGTGGAAGAAGCTGCTGATGGCGTGGATGGCATCGGTGACGTTCTGGATGTCCCAGGCCAGCACCTGTGCGGCGCCCTCGATGTCCACCAATACCTGAACCGACCACCTCTTGAGGTCGCTGTCGAAGTTGTTGACCAGCTGCTTAAACTCCATGGCGCCGTGGCGCAGTCCGTGGTACACCGACTCGGCGTCGTTCTTGGCACCGTCCCAGAAGTCCGATAGGCCGCCGACCGCGCTCGTTGGCGGCTGGTAGGTTCCTGGGGTGGTGGAGGTCTCCCAGGTGGGCGTGGCACCAGTCAGGTCGAACTTCACCGACCGGGCATCGGTGGGACTGGTGGGGACGGAGCCGAGCCCGGCGGCCGCGGCGTGGTTGATCGCCGAGGCGACAGCCGCGGCCGCCTGACTGCGCGTTGTCGGGTCCTTGATCGTCGTAACCACCGAGAGGAGCGCGCTGCCATCCGACGCCTTCGCGTCGAGGACGGCCGACCCGTCCAGGTTCGACAGCTGGTTGATGGGCGTGCTGCCCTGCATGTAGTTGTGCACGTCGAAGTCGGGCGTGATCGTGAGGGGGTCACCGCTAGGATTGCCGTTGGAGTCGAGGACTTGTGCGACCAAGCTGGCCGTATCGAGTTCGACGGCGGGCACGCTGAAGGTGAGATGCCCCTGGGTGTCAGCGGTCAGGGTCACCGGGGCCGTCCCGAAGAAGGCGTTGCTGCTGGGGGCGAGCCAGGCGCCGATCGGCAGGTTCGAGGTGAGCCGCACGGGGGCGTTGAGCACGGCGCTGCCGTTGGCGTCGGTCACCGTGATCTGCGTCCGCCAGCAGTCGAGGGCGTTGGTCTGCGGGCTCTGTTGGTAGACGGGACTCATCTGCCAGACGCCGGTACTGCCGTCTCTGGACAGGACGTTCAATGTCAGAGCCTCGTCTACGACAAACAACGTCCCCTCGGTCGGGTCACTGGGCGAGTTGTACAGGCGTAGCAGGTGAGGCCGGAGGGGGATGAGGGGGGTGTAAGACCCGTCCTCCGCCTGTGTGAGGACGTTGGCGGTGTTGTCGTTGTCCTGGTCGATGTAGACAAAGTGGAACAGCTCCTCGTCGGGCAGCGAGCCGGGGACCATCCAGGCTGCGGCCCGACCGGCGCCGGCGGTGTCACCGACATCATCCATGACGTCTTGGATCTCGCCCTGGTAGCTGAAGTGGAGGCCGCCGTTTTTGTCCTGGAACACGTAGCAGGGGAACTCTGCGGTGGTGTCGGGACTGGGCACCACCCAGATCACGTTGGACACACCGATTCCGTTGTCCATGGTTGTGCCGATGGTGTCGTAGGAGGTCGTGCCGGTCTGCTGGTACCAGGTGAGATCGCCCCCGGCGTCGAGTATGGCGACGCCGCATCTGTCCCAGGGTGCGTGGAGGCTGCTGATGACGAAGGCGTCGGTGGGTTGGACCTGACCCTGGAGGGAGTCCATCACGAACGACGACCAGACCATGCCGTTGTCTTCGTTCTCGTAGACCTGCCATTGGTAGACGGTGCCGTTCCCACTGACCGCGTAGAACGTCACCGTGGCGCCGTCGCCGGAGACCGAAGCCTTGATGGCCGTAGGCGTACCGCTGTCGAGCGGCGGCCACTGTCCGGACCCGTCCCACCTGTCAGGCTGCAGTTGACCGAAGCTGCCGTCGTCTTGTCGCTGGTAGGCGATGAAGTAGTCCTGTCCCCCGTAGGACTGCACGGCCCCCATGAAGACCTGATCAGAGTTATTCGCAGCCACCGCGGCAGACACGGTCGGTGTGCTGTCGGTGTAGGGGGGTGGAGATATGATATCGACCTGGATGTACGTCCAGCCGCCCGGCTGGCCGGGATCGCGGTGCAGATAGTAAAGGTTCTGGTTGGCCAGGACGAGGGCTTCGGAGCCGTCCGGGCCGGTGAAGGGCAAGACCAGATCGTCGGCGTCGCCGAGGACAACTCCATACGTCGAGAAGTAGTCGTCGCTCAGCTCACACGATGCCTCCAGGGAGTACGGCGTCGGGTTGAGCACCGGCGTCCCGGTCGGGTCCAACGATTCGTTCGCGTCAGGAGCGTCACCGGCGTTGCCCAAGCGTCGCCGGGTGGCCCGGTTCGGGGTGCCGGCGAGAGCGGAGGAGGCCGGTCCGAGCGTCCCGGCGGCGGCCCGCAGACCAGCCGGGGCGCCGATACCGTCGGTCTTGAGCGCGGTGCGCCGCCTCATCGGCTGCATCGGGGCGGGAAGGTTATTGTCGGCTCGATCAGGCATGGTGGACGTCATGATTGAAGGGTTCCTTCCAGTGAGATAACGAGACCCTCAGTGACGGACGTACCTGAGTGCAGCCGGCCTCGTGGAGCCAGTGGCGATGATGTTGTGGTAGCTGCCGGCGCCGAGCTGCACGATGTCGCCATCGATGTTGGCGACGACCCGCGTGGCGGCGACATCATTGCGGTAACCACCGCCGGCCTGGCCGAAGGTGTTATCCCCCCAGGTCCACATCTCCCCGGTCTCCTCGATGGCAACCGTGTGAAAGGCGCCGGCGGCGATGTGCTTGATCCTCTCCGGGCCGACCACCCGACCAGGGACAGCACCGCTCTCGCGACTGTTATCGCCCAACTGACCCCGACTATTCGACCCCCACGTGTACACCTGACCGGCGCTCGTCAAAGCCACATTGTGACCAACCCCGGCGGCCAGACCGATGACAGGACTGGGGATACTGACCTCCCTCGGCTTCGACTGCGACCCGGTCACCCCCGCCGCGGCCAGCGGCGTGTTGGCCGGAATACCCATCTCCACCACCGCACCCGACTCGGTGAGCACCAAGGCACTCGAAGAGCCCGCAGCCGCCCCTGTCGCCTTCGAGCTACCGGGAAGCGAAGACGTGACCGGGGTGGCCTGACTGCCACCCAACAACGCCACTCCAAGCTGACCCTTGCTGTTGGAACCCCACGCCAGCACCTCGCCACTCACCGTCATCGCCAACGAAAAATCGGTTCCGGCCGCAACCGACATCACCGGACCGACGTTCCGCACCGGCGTGGGCGTGGTCCGGTTGGTTGTCGTGGCATCCCCGAGCTGACCCGCCCAGTTACGCCCCCACGCCCAAACCTGGCCGTCCGAGCTCAACGCCAGCACGTGCTCATCACCAGCCGCGACCGCCGCCACTTCGCGACTCCCGGGCAGAGCCACCTTCACCGGGGTCCGCACCCGATCCCGGGTCGAACCATCTCCCAACTGACCCCACTGCCCCGACCCCCACGCCCACAGCTCACCAGAAGCCGTCCGGGCCAGCGAAAAGCACCTGCCACCCGTCACCTCCACCGTGCCCGCCGGCAGCTCCACCAGGACCGGCCGCCACGCGTCCGCCGTCGCACCCGTCCCTAGCCCGCCACCGCTTCCCGCCCCCCACGCGAACCCCTTGCTGTACCCTGCGACGCTCTCCTCGGTCTGAGCAGCCATAAAACGCCCTCCTCTAACATAGATGGACGACACCAGTAATGTTCCCGATCCGACGGACGGTCGATTATGCCACCGCTCGGCGAGAGATTCTCCGTGTAACCGGGTGTCGGGTCGTTGGTTGTCGAGGTTGGCGAACCTGACGCCGCAGTGGATGGTTGAGGCGCCTCGGCGGCAGGTCGAGCCCGCCCCGCGGTGCTGGGCTGGGTCCACCTCGACACTGCGGTGCGGGTCGTATCGGACTTGGGACTTGGCTACCTACTCTTCCTCGCCGGATATGAGATAGACCTCCGGCTCCTGAACCGCCATTCCGTCGACTTGGCGGGGCATGCCTTTGTCGTCTCCGCCGGTCTGGCACTCGGCGTGGCGTACTTGCTACAGGCTGGTGGTCTGGTCAAGGACGGTCTGTTGGTGGGTATAACCCTGCTTTCGACCTCGCTCGGCATTCTGGTGCCGATACTCAAGGACGCCGGCCAGTCCGGCACCGACTTCGGTCAGCTGATCATGACCGCGGCCTCCTTCGCCGAGCTGGTGCCGTTGGTCATGCTGTCGTTGTTTTTCTCAGCCCAGGCCAGCAACTCCGGAACCGAGCTCGCCTTCCTCGGTCTGTTCATCGTGTGGGCATTGCTGGGATTGATGGCGATCAGGCGGGTGCGCAGCTGGACCGCCCTGCGCACGGTGGTGGTCCGTCTCGAGGAGTCCAGCTCACAACTGCGCGTCCGTCTGTCGATCATCCTTCGCTGGCGTTCGCGGTCTTGGCCCAGCACTTTGGGCTGGCCACCATCCTGGGGGCGTTTGTAGCTGGCCTGATCCTGCGGTCGGTTCAAGACGCTCACGGAGAGGACCTCGGCATCCGCTCGAAGCTGGAAGCTATCGGCTTCGGTTTCCTCATACCGATCTTCTTCGTGAGCACCGGGGTCGCTCTCGGCGAAACCGCGTTGTTCCACTCCGGCCGCGCCATCACCGATGTCCCCCTGTTCTTGACCGCCTTGTTGGTGGTGAGAGGTCTGCCTGCCCTCCTCTACACCAACCAGTTCGGCCGGACCCGAGCTGTAGCCGCCGGCTTCATGCAGGCCACCAACCTGATTTTCATCATCGTGGCTACCGAGATCGGCGTAGCAACCGGGCATCAGCGTCCCAGCACGGCGGCAGCCCTGGTCGTGGCCGGACTGCTGTCAGTGATCATTTATCCGGCGGTCGCTCTGAGGTTCCTGCGCGGGGAGATTGGTGAGGGCAGGCCGTAAGCAGAGCGCATGCTCGACAAGGTGCCCGCGGAACACCCCGCAATGTCAGCGTGATTATGGGCCGCTAGACGGTCCGGCCCCTGTCCAACTCTGGCGAATCGGGTCAGCTGCGCCGGCGTACGGCGATATCGCAATGCGCTGTCGTTCGCGCTCGATCTGCTGACATATCCGATCTGAGCACCCCGGCTCCGACACTGCAGAAATCCGGAAGCCGCTCCGATCGACGTTCCGGAGTCCGGAGGCGGGCCGGGGTTAGCTGCGGGGAGTGGCAGCCCCACACTGCTCGGAACGTCGCAACCCGTAGAGCTTGGCGACGAGGTCTTCTAGATCTTTGACCTTGTGACGGAGGCGCTGGTTCTCGTCGCTGAGCGCTTCGACTCGTCGCTGCCAGGAGGCCTGGTTGGCAGCGGAGCTGGCTGTCACGGGTGGCGGCCCTCGTCACGTCCACCAAGGTGGACATCTTCGAAGCCACCGCGGTGGCCCGCGCCGAGGTCGGACCGGTGGCGGTATTGGACCCCGAGGGCATGGCCCCGGCTGGAGCCCCGGTCCGATGGTCGGTGGTGCGAGGCTGCGACGACACCCGCACCGCCGAGCGGCGAGCGGCCGCCTTCATCGCAGGAGCACCCGGCGGCACCACGCTCGATACCGGCAACTCGGCCTTTTTCAAAGCCAGCGCCCTGTCGGTGCTCAAGACCTTTCTCCACGCGGCCGCCCTGGGCGGCAAGACCGTCGTGGACGTACAACGCTGGTGCCGCGGCGACTACTCGGGCGCAGAAGCCATACTGACCGGCCAGGCCGACCCGCTGGTCGACCCGGCCGGACAACTCACCCAACACACGGTCGGCGCTGAGGAGACCACCAGCGGCGTGATGCGCTACGTGGAGAACACTCTGGCCTGCTTCTCCCACCGCTCGGTCATCGACCTGTGCACACCCAGCCCGGACGACGAGTTCGACATGCGAGCCTTTGTCGAGGCCAAGGGCACCGTCTATCTCCTGGGGAAGGGCGAGCGGCTGTCGTCGGCCTCGGCGCCGACTACCGCCTTCGCCGAGGAGCTGATGTTTGTTGCCGGCGACGTGATGGCCCCCGCCCGCCCCGGCCGGCGTTTGACCCCGCCATTGTTGGCTTGCCTGGATGAGGCCCCCTCGGTCGCGCCCATCCCGAGCCTGGCTTTACACCTGGCCGACGCCCGCGGCCGAGGCATCGTGATCGTCGTCAGCGCCCAGAGCCCCTCACAGCTGCGAACCGAATGGTCCGCCGCGGAGGCCGAGACCATGTTCAACGCCTCCACCGTCAAGATCATCTTCGGCGGCCTGTCGGTCGATAGCGACCTGGACTGGTTGTCCAAGTCGACGGGCCGCCGCTACGTGCTCAGCCACACCCGCCAAACCCGCCCCGACTGGCGGACCGACTACTCATCGCACTGGGAAGAGGTGCCGGTGCTGCGGGCTGACGAGATCCGCACCCTCAACCCCGGGCACGCCCTGCTCATGTTCTCCGCCACCGCCCCGGTCATCACCGACCTGCCCTTGATCTTCGACACCCGCGGCGGCCGTCGTCTCCTCGCCGACATGCACACCATGGCCTCCCGCAACGACCGGGCCCGAGCCTCAACCGTCCCGGTGTGACCGAGCCCAGCGACTACCAGGCGTGGGCGTCGCCGTCCTGGTCGGCCCCAGCCCGGCGGCTGCCCACGGCCGGAACGCCCGACGACCCCGACTTCGACGTTGGCGGCACCTGGCCGTGGGACTGGTCAGCCATGTCCCGCCAGCAGGCGCAGCGAATGTGGGATCGTCTCCAAGGGTTCGTGGCCTACCTCAACCATCGCTACGCCTGGGACTACCCACAGCAGATCCCCATGTGTTGGGCCTTCCACGGTGGCCTCGTGGAGGAGCTCACCACCCTGTACTGGTCTCGGTGGGCGGCGTTTAGCGGGCCCGATGGCAGCCCCGACAAAGCCCAAGCCTGGCACAGCTACTGCCTGCCCCCCTTTTATGGCCGGCTGGCCGCCTGGTGTGGCGGCCCCCAACATCTGAGCAAATGCCAGGCCGGCGGCCACGAACCGGCCCGCCAGCACGAAGGAAGGGCGGGGCAAGCAGACCGCTGGGCCAAACTGACCGACAATTGCGCGAGGATGACGAGGACGAGCGTCTGGCCGAAACGGCTGGTTGGGCCCAGACCGGCGAACCGGCCACCTACCCGCCTCTGGCCGTCGTACCGCAACCTCCGGACCCGCCGCCCCCCGATTACAACGGGCCAACGCCCAGGTCTCAGATCTAGAGAGAAAACTGGCCACTCGAACCCATCCGGAGCTGGGGCGGCCGTGCGTTCCTGCTTTGTGAACTCCGCTTTACCTTTGTAGAGGCAGCCGGACGTCGGTGGCTCCCACGCCCGCGATCACATCAGCCTCCTCCGACCAAGCCCGTGTTTGCTGGTTACCAGCCGCCCTCAAGTTCGAGATCCCCAGCGGCTTCCTGTGGGTCATCCATCTGTGCTGGGCTACGGTGTGGTCATGGGTTGCTTCGCTGCAATGATCGTTCGTACCGCCGCTTAGCGGCGGTACCGAGGCTGCTGTAACCGCAGCCTCCTCGATGCCTGGCCCGGCCGGGTCGAGCGCGCCACGGCGTACCGCCTGATCAGTGTTCAACCGGCAGCTACCGCAGATTCATTTCCGCGCTGCGGAACGTCCTGCCTGATTAGGAAGAGTCATGTCGAATTCGCAACCTTCACAGTACGAAGAACCATTCGCGGGCCCGTCCGCGACCATGTTCGCGATGGTCGGGCTCCCTGGAGCTGGGAAAACGACTCGAGCCAGAGAGCTTGCCGGGGAGAACCGGGCGGTGCGGCTGACCCCGGATCACTGGATGATCCCGCTGTTCGGCGATTCGATGGCGGACGGCAAGCGGTTCACACTGGAAGGGCGGCTCATCTCGGTTGCGCTACAAGCGCTGCGGTTGGGCACCAGCGTCGTGCTCGACTTTGGGCTCTGGGGCCGCGATGAACGCTCGGCGCTGAGATGGCTGGCCCAATCGGCTGGGGCCTCATGCCGGGTGGTGTACGTGCCGGTGGACAGAGACGTTCAGCTTGTCCGGATCGCGCAGCGCCAGGCGACGATCCCGGAGCAGACATTCCCGATGACCGAGGCCGACGTGGACGCGTGGCGGGAGCAGTTCCAGGTGCCTGACGCCGCCGAACTTGACGGCGGTGAGATTCCCACCCCGCCGCCGGGGTGGCCTGGCTGGGCCGAGTGGGCAGCAGACCACTGGCCCACGTGCAACGACAGCTGACCGGACCGAACCTCTCCCACCACGTGGCTACGATCGCTCGATGCCCTTCACCTGTGAAGCCTGCGGTGCTGGGCGCGACCTGGTACAGATTCCGGCCGGCCGACTCGACAATCACCGCGCCCGAATCGACGGCCTACCCACCCTGACGCAGAGTCGGCGCGCCGCCGTCGGCTTCGGACCCGGTCATCGACTAGCGACCCCGGCCGAGCATCAGATGCCATCCCCCCGGGCTCCTGAGATGGGGCTGTAGGACGCCGGCGAACCTCGCACTCCAGTTTTCCAGGCTGTAAACCGACGGCACCGACGACAAGCAAGCCCGCTCCACGAGCCGGTTAGAGGGTTACGAACCGCAGGCCGCGAGCCAGCAGCGCGGGGAGGACGGCGCGCAGGGCGGTGACGGTCTCGGACCGGTCGCCCCCTCCGTCGTGGCACAACAGGATGTCGCCGGGGCGGGCGGCCAGCAGTTTGCGGGTGATGTGCCAGCTACCGGGCCGAGCCCAGTCACGGGGGTCGACGTCCCAGTCGATGGGGGTCATTCCCCAACGAGCCACGGCCGCGAACACGGCGGGCGACCAGTCTCCACCGGGTGAGCGGAACAGTGTCGCGACTCGCCCGGTCGCGGCGTGGATGGCTTGCAAGCCGCCGGCGACCTCGTTGTCAATGGATTTTTGGGGCAAAGTTGCGAACGGTTCGGGGTGCGTCATGGTGTGGTTGCACACGCCGTGGCCAGCGGCCACGATGTGGCGGACCAGGCCCGGTTCTCGAGAAACGTGGATTCCCACAAGCGAGAACGTGGCTTTCACGTTGTACTCGGCGAGCACGGCGAGGACCTGTGGCGTCCACGGCAGATCCGGTCCGTCGTCGATAGTCAGCGCGACGGCATTGGCGGGGGCGTTGGGCAGGTAGTCATGGACGTAGAACACGGGGCTGCTGCGGGTCGCGACCGGGGTGATGGTAACTCCGGGGATCGGCGAGGCAACCGTTGTGGTGGTACTGGTCACGGGCGTGACGGCTACGGTCGTAGCAGGAAGCGGGGGCACAGTCGTAGCAGGAGGGGGTGCCGGCCGAGGGCCAACTTCTGCAACACGGTGTCCGGCCAGCTTCGAACCGCCGGTCGAACTCGATCGGGCGTTGATCCAGTCCAGTCCAGCTACCACAGAAGCGACGAGAGCCGCCCCACCGCCCAGAAGGGCCCGGCGGGTCAATCGGGAGTGGCGAGGGAAATGCTGGCCGCCGGTCACAGCCCACTGTGACCGGCGGCGGGGCTGACCGCGGTCGTGCGGCGAGGCGCCGTCATGATCACAGCCGGGAATGGTAGCTGACCGCCGGCCCCGCCCACCGGCACCGGCCGGTGGTCACGAACGGTGTTCACGGCTAACCCTGGACTGTCCGGCTAGCGTCCTTTTGGCCGGTTGTGGGTTGGGCCTTCGATCCACGTCGGTGCAGCGTCCACGGAGGGTGCGGACCATTCCCGGCGGTCGACAGTCAAATGAGCGCTCGCCGTATTGGTGGCCTGCGAAACCGATTAGGCCATGCTCGGTCGGGTGGTCGAGACAACCACCATTGGGACTAGCACGACAGCGATGAACAGCCCGATTACGGCGAGGAGGAGGTGCCGATGCCCTCGCCCCGTTTGAGAGCGGTCCGGGCCTTCGGCTGGGCTGGAACGGCGCGAACCCTACTGTGGCGACCCATTCCAGCGTCGATGGACTCGCGGCGACGATGGTCCGCTGTCGGTCCCATGGCCTCTTCCGCCCTTCGGCGAGGGGACGTCGATCGAGCGATGTGGCTAATGGGCCGCGCCGCGCCGGTTCGCCTGGGTTGCCGGGTCTGTCAGGCCGGCCGTGCGCCGGCCAAGATGTAGCCTTTGCCACCGGTTGTGGCTGATATGGCATAAAAGCTTCCTGCGATGCCCTTACCGGCGCCCGACCCGTAAAAAGGGGCGTGGAAGCTGAAAACCCCGCCGTCCGCTGCCAGCAGCCAGTAGCCCCCAGTGGCGAGATCAGCCGCCATACCGACCACCGGCTGATTCAGCCGGACCCCGCCGGTCGAACCATGGAACCGGGCGTCACCGAAACTGAACACCCCCCCGTCGCGGGCCACCAACCAATACCCCTTCCCATCGGCCGTCGCCGCCATACCTACCACCGGCTGATCCAGCCGGACCCCGCCGGTCGAACCGTAGAACCGGGCGTCACCGAAACTGAACACCCCCCCGTCGCGGGCCACCAACCAATACCCCTTCCCATCGGCCGTCGCCGCCATACCTACCACCGGCTGATCCAGCCGGACCCCGCCGGTCGAACCGTAGAACCGGGCGTCACCGAAACTGAACACCCCCCCGTCGCGGGCCACCAACCAATACCCCTTCCCATCGGCCGTCGCCGCCATACCTACCACCGGCTGATCCAGCCGGACCCCGCCCGTCGAACCGTAGAAGCCGGCCCGGCCGGCAGTGAATACTCCCCCATCAGCCGCCCCCAGCCAATAGCCGTCGACGGTCACGCTGGCGGCGCTACCTACCAGCGCGTGATCGGAAACGAAACTACCTCCTATCGGTGGGGTCTTACCGAACCCGAGCACCGTGCTTCGCACGGGACCACCGCTCGACTCTGTACCGCAGATCGACACGAACGTGTACCCCTCCGCCCTGAGATCCTCGATGATCTGCGGCAGGGCGGCCACGGTCTCGCCACGCGGCCCGCCGGCGTCATGCATGTCGACGACCGCTCCCGGGAAGGCGGCGCCTACCACCGCGTCGACGATGGCCTGTGTACCCGGAAGGGTCCAGTCCTTGGGATCGATCGAGTAGCTCATCGTGGTGAGTCCCCGCGCCGCGATCTGATCAAGCACGGTCGAGTCCCAGGCGTCATCCGGCGGGCGCACACACATCGGTGTTTGACCGGTGAGCGAACGGATCAAGTTCTGGGTCTGATCGATCTGGACCGGAAACTCCGAGGCGGGGATCGTGGCTAGGTTCGGGTGGCTCCACGTGTGGTCTTCCACCGGATAGCCGGCGGCCGCCACGAGACGGGTGTACTGGGGGTACTCGGCGACCTGAACGCCTATCTCGAAGAATGTGGCCGGCACACCGTATTGCTGCAGAACAGACAGAACCTCAGGTGTGTACGGACCCGGGCCGTCATCGAAGGTCAAAGCTATCACCCGCTTACCTGCGGTGGCCGCCCCCCCGGGCGCCTGATAGGTGTAAAAAGCGGGCTGAGGAGCCGCCTGAGCTGCCCGGTCGGAACCGGCCGTTGCAGCGGACGCCCCCGACGCGACCGGCGCCAGAGACGCCGAAGAGAACAGCACAATCCACAAGATGGCGATCGCCGCTGCCGCCTTCCAGGTCGTCCGAGCTTTCATACCGTGATACTGCCCTGCGGAAACGAACCCCAGCAACACCCGCCCGAGTTCCGTTCGTGGCGCTCCATCCTGGAAATCACCAGGCGGCAGGCCCAGGTCGCCGCCTGGTAGGGCAGCGGATGACCGGCGCCTTGACCGCCACCGAGCTGCTCGTCACCCCGAAGACCGCCGAATACCACCTCGGCAACATCTAGGCAGGCTGGGCTCACGGGCTGACGGCGCGCGAGTCCCGGTTGACTTCCGGTCCGCTCCTGAAGACCTGCACCCGCCCGAGCCGGCCACCGCCGACGAAACGCCACGACGGCCCCTGGTAGGATTACGACGCCGGTCGCCGTAGGTTGGCCTGCCGATAAGTGGAGGTCGTCGGACGGGGCGCGTGCCCACCGGTCGGCGGGACACCCGTGGCCAGTTCGTTCTTGGGGTGTTGCTGTCAACCGGCCCATCCAGTCGTTGCGTTCGATCGAGCCAGACGAGGGCCGAAAGGGCGACTCAGGGTACCGATGTCGTCGGGCTGCCGGGAGTAGTCGTTGTGGTACCGGCATGGGTCGTCGAGGTCGAGGGGATTGAACTGGTCGTGGCAGCTCCACTGGTGGTCGTCGAAGCCTTCGTTGTAGTTGTCGACGTTGACGTGGAACATACCTTGGTGCCTTTTTTCTCCGCGGCCAGCAAGTGTGCCTGGGTGTTAGCGCCATAAACACCGTCAGGGCTCAGCCCCACTGCCGTCTGAAACGCCCGAACCGCCTCTACAGTCGACGGTCCGACTATCCCATCAATGGGCCCAGAGTAGCACCCCACCTTTGCCAACCCTTCCTGCAAAGCCTTGTTGTTTGCCGTCGTCGCGGCCCCGTTGGCGGTAGACGGCGAAGAAACCGATGACGTGGTGGAGTGTGACCGACTGGTACTGGAGCACCCCGGCGCCGCGACCGCAACGGCAAAGACTGCAGTAGCTAGCAACTGCAAGCGGCGAGAACGCGCCGCCCTTGGACGTCTCAGACCACCAGATGGATCGTTGACTGTGCCCATCAGCATCTCCCATTCTCAAACCAATGATTGTGGTCACACTGACCGTTGCTGTCTTCCAAGTCTCCGATGGTCGCTCAGGCTAACCGGGTGATTGTGTGATTGCATGTTCTCGCCATTCGGATCAAGCAGCTACCGCGCCCGGAGGCGCTTCATCAAGGAGAAGGCCGTCGCCTAGTTTCTGCGCCCGGCGGGACCTCGTGATGGCGAGCCCACCGGACAAGGATGGCTCGTTCTCCACTAGGATTTCAGGGACAGGCATCTCCCGGTTCTTACCCGGGCGGTCCTCGACGCCGGAGATCTTTACGCCGTACATCAGGGCCGATTCGGGGAGCAGGTTCTCGGTCCACTCGGTGACCCGGCATCCCCCGTCCGTGGGTTCGATCCGGTATCCCCACGTCGCGTAGTGAACATCGCCTTGCGAACACTCGAAGGTAAATGCCCGGCCCGGATCGGCCTCGACCACCTTCCCTTGGGTGGTCCAGTTCTTATCGCCGTTGCTGTTGTATCGGTGGCCTTGCGACTTCTGGGCGTATGGGCCTCCAGGCAGGGTCGAGATATCGGGGCCGGTCGGTGCTCGAGCGGATCTCAGCTGATCCGGCAACACACGGCGGTCACGTGGGTGGACTTCCGCGACGACATCCGCTTACGAGTCATAGGTTGCGACATCTGCTTGTACCGGCGGACGGTGCTTGCCTGCTCGAACATGATCGGTTTGTCGGAGGAGACCGGCCGCGGCGGTGCCCCAAACCAGTACCAGTATCCCGGAGAGGCCGAGTGGCGCCGCCGGTTGTGGCCCGAAGGCGGCGACGGCGAGGTCGGCGGCTATGGCGAAATCACGCATGGAGGTCGTGAGCAAGATGGCGCGACGAGGTCGTCGGTGGCTGCGGACGCCGAGGAGGCGGCCGAGCGCCGCAGAGGCGGCCAAGAACGCGAACAGAGTGAGCGCCACCGCAAAGTACGGACCGGACAGGTGGACCTCGGCCGCGATGAGGGCCACAAGGCCAGCCACCGAGGCGATGGTGACGATGCTGGCCGGTCGCTCGACTCGGTGCCCGTTAGGGATGACGCTCCGTAGCACCACGCCGGCGGCGAGCGGCAAATGCCACCACTAGGGCCAGGTTCACGATGATGCTGGCGGGATCGACGCTGGCATGCCCCGCTTCGAGGCTAAGGATCGGTCCGGCCAGGGCGATCGTTGCCAGGGTGGAGCCGATCAGGATTCCGGCGGAGAGGGCAGCCTCCCCGCCGGCCGTGGCGGTGGTGGCGACCGAGGCGATCTCACACGGCGCCAACCCGGCCACCATGATCCCGTCACGAAGCGAGCCCGCCGCCACCAGCCTCGACGCCAGCCACGACAAGCGGGAAGCACGATGATCCCGGTGGCCACCGCAGCCACAAGTGGCCGCCACGACTTTCCGATTCGGCGCAGGGCGGCCGGTTCGATCGTGAGCGCGGTGGCGAAGACCAAGACGGCGAGCAGAACGTTGATGCCTTGGTGAGAGACCAGCCACGCCAACGGCGACTGAACAGTGAGACCGACGATCGCGGCCACGAGCACACAGATCAGCTCCGGGTAGGAGCTCAACAACGAGCGAAGTCTGGACCCGTCTCGATCCACGTCAGCCGATGGCCATCGCCGGCGCGCACTCGACGGCGGTGACTCGATATCGGTCGACCCTGTGCGCAAGATACAGCCGCACCCCGGACGGCCGTAGTGGCGTCCGGGCCGCCAGAGCGATCAACACGAGGCCCACAGCACCAACGGAGAGGCCGCCGCCACAATGAGCCCTCAGAACAGTGTCATTTTCCGTCGGACGCGGCCCCCGGGAACAGCTCATCGAGTAGTTCGGGCGTACCCAGCGCCTCAGCGGTCAACGTCACCTGCTCGGCGTCGATCTCCATGATGAAACGCGTCTGGGCGCAGCAGGCCGTCTCGGCCGCGCACAGTCGAGCCAGGTTGGCGATCAGCCCGGGATCGGCTTCGAAGACGAACCGCACCCCCCCACCCACGTGCTCCGACGACGCCGCGGTGGCGGCCAGGGCACGCCACTCGGTCACCCGGGCGCCGCGGTCGTCCACGTCGAGCGAACAGCCCCAGGGCCGGGGATCGGGCACCGCAGCCTCGGAGCAGACATCGAGGTCGGCCTCGCAGCCGCACCCCTTGCCGCAGTGTTCGGGTCCCGGATCCCGGTGCGAGAGTCGGCTGAGCACGGTGTTCAGCTGCCGTTCGAACCTGCCCAGCTCACCGAGCTGGTCGTGAACCTCGCCGATCCGATCGACCAGGAACGCCCGCAATCGGGCTTGGAGCAAGCGGCATTCGCCGTGCGGCCAGACGGCCAGCAGATCGGTGATGTCAACCAGGCTCATCCCGATCCCCTTCGCCCGGTTCACGAACGCCATCTCCTCCAGGGCTGACTCGTCGAACAACCGGTAACCGTTGGGCGCCCGCCGGGCGGCAGACAACAGCCCAACCCGTTCGTAGAACCGCACCGTCGACGCCGCCACGCCAGCGCGCTCAGCCAGCTCAGAAACACGAAGACCTGACATCGCCGTCAGCGTAAACCTTGAACACAGCTTCAAGGTCAAGTCCCCCCCCCAGTAACACCCCACCGCCGGTGTCCGGACTGATCGAACGTCGGCGGAGGGAGACACATCCAGTGCCTATCCCCGCCTCGGGCGTTGCCCTCTCAATTCGACGTCGCCCGTCGTAGCACGTTGACCAGCAGTTATGTGCGCCCGATGGCGTTCGAAAGTCCTGGCGGCACTCCCGTGGGTGCCTGGGTCGAGATTCTGTCTAGCGTCACTGACCGGTAGGCGACCGAAGATCTCACTCCGGAGGGAGATAACTGATGACGAGTGTCCCCGACACCGTGGTTAGCAGCCACGAGGCCCGGCGTATCGCCGAAGAGGCGTTCCTGTTCGGCTTGCCGCTGGTGTACATATCGGTGCAGGTCGAGGTGGCAACCAGCGTCGAGCATCCTGAGGGAGGAAAGGCGCCGTTCAACCAGTTCGCCCACTTCCGTGAGTTCCCCGACGCCTCCAACCGGCAGATCGTGGGCTTCAACGTCGACACGCTCTACTCGTTGGCGTCCCTCGACCTGTCCTCGGAGCCGATCGTGCTGTCAGTACCCGAGATGCACGATCGCTGGTGGCTCATGCAACTCCTGGACGCCTGGAACGACGTTCCTGGGGCGCCGGGGACTCGCACGGTCGGCACCGAGGGTGGGAACTTCGCCCTGGTCGGCCCGAACTGGACCGGCCAGCTCCCTCCCGGGCTCACCGACCACCGTATCGACACCGACCTCGCCATGGTCGGAGGGCGGACCTACACGGCCGGGAAGGCCGACTACGCGGCGGTCAATGCCATCCAGGACGAGTACAAGCTGACGCCGTTGTCGAGGTGGGGAACTGACTACACGCCACCGGCGAAGGTTCCCATCAAGCCCGGCGTGGACGCCGCGACGCCGGTACCGACACAAGTGTTCGCCATGACGGCCGAACAGTTCTTCGGACGACTGTGCGAGTTGTTGGTCGGCAATCCCGCCCGCGCTGCGGACGCGCCGGTCATGGCCGGCGCGGCCCGACTCGGCATCGCGCCCGGCGCCCGGTTCGACCTTGGCGGGTTTGACTCCGAGGTTCGCGCCGCGGTCGAGGAAGGCGTAGCGGCCGCCCAGCAAGCGATCCGGGCCGAACAGGCCCACATGGGCGAGATCGTCAACGGCTGGCAGATCGCTCGCGACCTGGGCCGCTACGGCACCCGATACCCCTACCGGGCCGCCTGGACGTTCTTCGCGGTGGGCGGCAACCTGGTCGAGGACGCTATCTACCCGCTCGCTCTCACTGACGGGGACGGCAAAACGCTCAACGCTTCCAACCGATACGCGCTGCACTTCGCGAGAGACCAGATCCCGCCCGCGAACGCCTTCTGGTCTGTGACCATGTACGACGCCGATAGCTATCTCGTCGACAATCCGTTGGACCGCTACGCCCTCGGAGATCGTGACCCGCTGACCTTCGGCAAGGACGGGTCGCTGACGCTGTACCTGCAGCGTGAGTCGCCCGAAACGGGCAAGGAAGCCAACTGGATACCATCGCCGAAAGAAGGCGAGTTCAAAGTCGCGTTGCGGCTCTACATGCCGAAAGAACAAGTGACCGACGGCACCTGGCAGCCACCACCGATCACACCATCTTCGTAGCCCGTCACCCGCTCAGATCACCCGACCTGGGCACCCTCGCCTCGGGAAAGGCCCAAACGGCGGCGACGCCCCAGATCGACAGTGTCGTGCCCGACCTCACCATCGGCACAGAGAGCCGAACACTCGCCCAGTTATGGAAATTTCGTCATAATCTGGGCTTATGGGGACGAGCTGATTATGTGGCTGGTGGTGGGGGTGGTGGGCGTGGACCGTGTGGATGCTTGATGGGGCTCGACATAATCAGAGGTTTTGGAGGAAAGCCATTAGGCGGTCGGGGGGCCGGTAGCGGCCGGGACGGACGTTGGGTGGTGTGGTTCGGGCCAAGGCTTGTTGTTTGATGGTCAGGTCTCCGTGCAGGTAGATGTCGGTGGTCTTGACCTGTTCGTGGCCCAGCCAGAGGGCTAGGACGGGTCGGTCGACACCGCCTCGTAGTAGGCGCATGGCGCAGGTGTGGCGCTTATGGGAAATTCCACGTAAGCGCCATTATGGGGACGACTGGGTTATGTGGCCGGCCGGGGTGTTTCCGTTGACGGGCTTGCCGGGCGTGCCGATTCCGGCCACATAACCCTGGGGAGCGGAGACGGCCGCTGGCGCGTTGGAGGAGGGAGACGAGAATCGCCTGTCTGTTCACCACGATCAGAAAGGCGATTCCTATGGAAGCAGCAACCACCCGGGAGGCTTCAGCGCGGGTGATCCTCGCGTTGAAGGCGGCGGGCAGGTCGAGGACAACGATCAAACGCCACGAAGCGGAGTTCAACGCGTTGGCAAGGTTTCTCGAGGCGCGGGGCCAGGCACTGCCCACCGAAGCGGACTGTCTCGATTTCGTGATCGAGCGGTCAGGGTCCAGGCTCGTTGGCCTGCGCGAGCCAACGAGTTCCAGACGTGCCCAACTCGCGCGTCGGCCCCTGATCTTGTTGATGGAATGCCTGGACGGGGGCATGCCCGAGGTGGGCCAGGCCACAACGCCGTCGGTCGATCGGTGCCCGTCACGTTTCCGGGCGGCCAGGGACGATTACCTTGCGGCGTGCCGGAGGCGGGGCAACGCCGAAGCCAGCATCGCGACGAAGCAACGCGCTGCCGAGCTGTTCCTCGGCTACCTCGACGAGGTCGGCCGGGAGACCCTCGACGAGACGGAGGCCAGAGACTTGGCCGGGTTTTGGGTCAGGCGCCATCGTCGCCGCTACGCCCCGAAAACGACCGGCTTGCTGCGTTCGGGGTTGGCTGACTTCCTGCGCCACTTGCACCAGACCGGGCAGATCCGCGATGACCTGGCCGGGCGGCTCCCACCCCAGCGCTTTCCCCGGTGGGGCGAGGCGACCCCGTATCCGTGGACGGCTGAGGATGTCCGCCTGGTCCTGGATCAGATCGACCGGCAATCGGCGATCGGGAAACGCGACTACGCGATGGTCTTGTTGACCGCCAGGCTCGGTTTGAGGGTCGGAGACCTGCGCCGCTTGGAGCTGGGATGGTTCGACTGGCGGGCCAAAACTCTGGCGTTGACGCAGCACAAGACCGGCCTGCCGTTGAGTTTGCCGGTGCCGGGCGACGTCGGATGGGCGGTGATCGACTACATCCGCCACGGCCGGCCCGAAGCGAGCTGTCCGCAGGTGTTCGTGAAACACCGCTACCCGTTCACGGCTTTTGGTTCGTCCACGTCGGCGGGCTGCCGGCTGCGCTATTACGCGCGGCGCGCCGGGATCGTGTTCTCGGCCGGGCGCTCGCACGGCCTGCACTCGCTGCGTGGTGCTCTGGCGGTCGCGATGCTCCAAACCAACACGCCCCCGCCGGTGGTCGCGGCGGTCCTGGGGCACGCGACGGCCAAGACCACCGCCGCCCACTACCTCAGGCTCGACATCGAGCACCAGCGCTGCTGTGCACTGGACGTCGAAGATGTCCTCGACGCCGCGCAAGGGACGCGGCCGTGAAGACGCTGACGCTGCGGGACCTGGTCGACACGCTGGTCGTCGCACGCCACGCCGGCGGGTTCCGCTACAAGAGCCAAGCACGGGTGTTGCGTCAGTTCGTCGGACACTGCGGCCGGGAAGGATACGCCGACGGTTCGATCGTCCAGGAAGCCGTCGAGGAATTCCTCTATGGCCGCCACCTCAAAGCGTCCACCGTCCGCCGCGAGGAGATCGTCCTGCGCGAACTGGCCGAACACGCCCGCCAGTTCGGCTGGCAGGCGTGGGCTCCGCCCACGCTGACACGCGTGAAGACCCCCCACCGGCCGCCGCCGTATGTGTTCAGCGACGACGAGATCCGCCGCCTCTTCCACGTCATCGACACCCAGCCGCTTTCGGAGCTGTCGAACAGGGCGCTGGTCGACCCGGCGCTGTTCCGGGTGTTCTACGGCACCGGGATGCGCCACTCAGAAGCGCTCAACCTGGAACTGGCCGACTTCGACCCGGCCCACGCGACTCTCCAGATACGCGACGGGAAGAACCACGAGAACCGCCTCGTGCCGATCACCAGGCGTCTGGTCGCCACCCTGGACAGCTATATCGCGGCCGCGCATCCCGATCCCGAACCCACCCACAAGCTGTTCCACACCGGCGACCCCACCACCCCGGCCGACCTGTCCACGATTTACAACAGGTTCCGCCGTTACCTGGCCGACGCCGACATCCCTCATTTCCCGGGAGGCCCGCACATCCATTCCCTGCGGCACGGCTTCGCCGTGCAGAACTTACGCCGCTGGGCGGCCGACGGAGCGGACCTGACGGTGATGCTGCCCTACCTGTCCGCGTACATGGGCCATACCGACCAACGCGGAACCCAGTACTACCTCCAGTTGACCGCGGACGCGCACCCCGAGGTCGCTGCCATGGCCAAGCTCAGGTTCGGCTATGTCATCCCGGAGCCCGTCACGCCCGAAGCGTTCGAACCGTGAACCGCGTCAACCCAGACGGCGGGGACCTGGCCGGCAAGTGGCTGTCGAAATTCCTCACTGACCACCTGGCCGGGGAGCGGGACCTGTCCCCCCAGACCATCGCCTCCTATCGAGACGCCATCAGGCTGCTGCTCACCTGGTTCCGCGACGAGGAGGGAACACCACCCGAGAAGCTGCGCCTCGCGGACCTCGATCGCACCGCCGTGCTCCGCTTCCTGGACTGGCTCGAAACCGAACGCGGAAACTCGGCGGCGACCCGCAACCAGCGCCTCGCCGTCATCAAAACGCTTGTCCGGTACACCGCGGTCGAACGGCCGGAGTTCCTCGACCAAGCCACCCAGATCATCGCCATCAAGCAGAAGAAGACCCCGGCTGTCGACATGGGCCACCTCACCGGCGACGAGGTCAAGGCTCTCCTGGCCGAACCAGACCCAACCACCCGGCGCGGGCTGCGCGACACGGTCCTGCTCTCCACCCTCTACGACACGGCCGCGCGGTCCAGGAGATCTGCGACCTGAACACCTCCGACGTCCGAGCGACCCGCCCGATGGTGATGACGCTGCACGGCAAAGGCTCCAAGACCAGGCGGGTCCCGCTGATGGACCCCACAGCCGAACTGGTCGAGCACTACCTCGACCGACGCACGCCCCACCTTGGCGTCGGCGCCGACGCAGATCCACTGTTCAACGGGCCGAACCAGACCCGACTGACCCGTTGGGGCGTCACCAAAATCCTCGCCAGACACGTCCAGTCCCTGCGCCACCGCGACCCCTGCTACGCGGCCGGCGTGAACGTCAC
This sequence comes from uncultured Actinomycetota bacterium, assembly GCA_963783945.1. Lineage (GTDB taxonomy): Bacteria > Actinomycetota > Acidimicrobiia > Acidimicrobiales > Palsa-688 > CAWAPS01. Next base: position 11,659 of record CAWAPS010000025.1, on the reverse strand, counting down.
CCCACACGTGATCAGAAGGACCCGGGCGATGCACCTCCTACAAGCCGGAATCAACCTGATCTACATCCGAGATTTGCTCGGCCACGCCGACGTCTCGACAACCGAGATTTACGCCCGCGCCGACGCCGAAGCGAAACGCAACGCCATCGAGAACGCCTACCAGTCGCTCACCCCCACACCCCTGGCCGACTGGACAGCAGATCAAGATCTGCTCGAATGGCTCGACCACGTCTGCCAGTAACGCACCCGGGTTATGTGGCCAGAACCGGCCCGGACCACCCCCGCCACCAGCGGAAACACCCCTGCCGGCCACATAACCCAGTCGTCCCCATAATGACGCAGGACGTGAGGCGTGATCGGGAGTGTGTGAGGTAGGCCGCTGGCTGTTCCTCCACGGGTAGGTCGGACGGGCTCAGTCCCTGCGGTTTTCCGTGAGGGTGCGTGTTCCGTCTCGCCGTGGGTGGTGGCTTTGCCAGCGGCCCCCTTTCAAACCGTGCGTGCGGTTCTCCCGCACACGGCTTGCCGACATCGTTCATCGCAGTGCGTGCGCCGAGCGGGATCGCACGGTTCCGGTCAGCTGGTAGACCCGAAGCCGTTGTTGCCACTCCCAGTCGAAGCGGCGCCAGTTACGGCTGCGTCTCTTCCCAAGCTTGTTGCTCATCAAGATGGCCAGCCGCTCATGTACGTAGCGGTCGATGTGGTGGAACTTCTTGGCCGAGTTGCCCCAACGAAAGTAGTTCCTCCAGCCCCGTAGCACCCGGTTGATCCGAGCCACCACGACGCCGATATCGACGCCTACGTATCGGCGGTCCGTTGCGTCCCTGATCTTGGAACGCACCGAGCGCATGGCCCGGTCGGACGGCCATCGGTGCAGATACCAACGGCCTCGCCACTTCCAGGAGCGCACCAGATGATGGTGGAACCCCAAGAAATCAAAGCCGTCCCTGCCGCCGGTGAGGCAACAGATCCTGGTCTTGTCGGGATGCAATCGCAGCCCGATCCGGCCCAGGACTTCCCCGGCCAGGACTCGGGCCGCTTCGGCCCTCGCCTGGGTGGGGCAGACGATCACGAAGTCGTCCGCGTACCTGATGAGCGCGCCTAGACGGTGTCCGGTGCGCTGCCACTCCTCGTCGAGCACGTGGAGCGCGATGTTGGCCATCAACGGCGAAATCGGGGACCCCTGGGGAGTTCCCGACACCGTAGCGGTGACCGAACCGTGTTCCAACACTCCCACCCGAAGCCAGCCTCGGAGCAGCTTGAGCATCGATCCGTCCGACACCCGCCGCTCAACGAGCCGCATCAAGGCGTCGTGGTCGATTTGCCCGAAACAGTCCGATACGTCGGCGTCGAGTACCCACACCTGCCCCCGGTTGACCTCGGCCCTCACCACATCGAGAGCCTGAATCGCTGAGCGTTTGGGCCGGAACCCGAAACTCACCGGGAGGAAGTCGGCCTCGAAAACAGGTTCGAGGACCAGACGGGCGGCCGCCATGATGACGCGGTCGACCACACAGGGGATGCCGAGAGGGCGGGTCTTGCCCGGCTGCCCGGCCTTGGGAATGTTCACCCGCCGCAACGGTTTGGGCCGATACGTCTTGGCCCGCAACGATGCGGCGATCCCGTCGAGAAACGCAGCCACCCCGGAATCCTCCACGTCGGCGAGGGTCACCCCGTCGACGCCGGGAGCGCCCCCATTGGAGCGCACCGCCCACCACGCCGCCCACAGCACGTCCTTGCGGAAGCACTTGTCGAACAGCGCGTGGAACCGGCGGTCCCGATCAGACTTGGCACTGCGATACAGCGTGCGCTGAAGAGCACGAACCGGGTCCACGACGTCACCGTCGTGGCCGGCGGACCTAGCCGAAGCACTCACCGGGGGCTCCTCTCACCAACTCACGCATCGATGAAGCAGGGGTCCTTCGCTCCGGGCAGGTTGTGTTGTCCTACCCATCGTCACTACTACAACCCCCTCCGACTTCCGCTCGACCGGCTAGCACTTCCCGTTTCTGCGGTTATAGCCAGCCCAGCTTCCCGAGCCAACGACTCGGGGCCGAGACGGATCTCTCCAGTTCCCTCGCCAACCTTCTGACCATTCCACGTCCCTTACGCCGGAGGGTTCCTCGGCACCCGCTCCAGGACCAGGAGTGCCTTCCGTGGCCTTCGCCGTGTAATTGGCGGCTCGGCTCCCTCTTGGCCCGCCAAAAAAAAAGCGGGGTACACCTAACGACGCCGCAGACTTCACTTAACGTTGCGGACTGGCCAGTTGCTCGCCCCCTCACAGGGACTTTGTCGCTCCGCTTCGACGGCGGCATCTCTGCCGACGCCGGGAACCGTGCTACCGGGGACCCTGGCGTCTCCCCGGACCGGACTCACACCGGCTGGCTAACGAGAGCTTCTCGCACGGTTACACCCCGACCACCTCCTTCATGACCAGGGCGCCCGTGCTGCTGGACGCACAACTACAACGGTGTAGTGCGTCCTGAAAGCGAAGTGATGACGATGTAGAAGCTCGATGTCATGACGTGTGCTGTGCTGGCGATGGAGGTTGGCCCTCCGGGCTCGCCAATGCAGGTGGAGAGCCCAAACCACCGCAAGCTGCGCCGGTCAAGAGCCGGGGTGGTGAGCGTTGCGGCAAAAGCTCCGCCAGGAGCGGGGCAGGTGTGCGACGAGAAGACGAACGTGTGTGAACCACTGCTGACGCATCGAAATGTTGTGATGGCATCGAAACCGGGGAAGTACACGGCCCCGGGAGAACGGCGCGCCGTGAGGCGTTGCCGAAGTCAGGCGGCTGCCTGCGCGCTGGCCTGGTGGTGCCCGGTGTATAGGTGGCGTGAGCTCGTCGTAGGCGCTGGCATGGAACAGGAGAACCTGTCGTCTCGATACCGATGGCCAGTCGAAATGGGTGGAGTTGGCCCCCTGGCTGCGAGAGGGAGAACCCGAAGTGGTGGTCCCATCAAGGGGAGAGTACCGACGCGAGGCACAGGGGCGGACCGGCCCGTAATAGCGGTGAGGGCCCTGTAATGGGGTCGGAGCGAAGGGGCCGGGCAGACCAGGGTCGACTGGAGGCCAACCCGTCAGGGGAGGAGCCGACAGAAAGACCCAGACCGAAAACGAAGTCGTTTGAGATTCCCAAGCGTCTCGTGTTCGAGGCGTGGGAGAAGGTCCGGGCCAACCAAGGGGCGCCGGGCGTGGACGCCGTGACTATCGTCGAGTTCCAAAAGCGGGAGGCCGACAACCTCTACAAGCTGTGGAACCGGATGTCCTCGGGCTCGTATATGCCGGGGCCGGTGCGAGCGGTGGAGATACCGAAAGATCACGGATTGGGGGTCAGGACACTCGGGGTGCCCAACACGGCAGACCGGATCGCCCAGACCGCAGCAGCGATGCTGCTGGAGGAGAAGCTGGAGCCGATCTTCCACCCCGACAGCTACGGATACCGTCCCGGCCGTTCGGCCCATGACGCCCTAGCTGTCACCAGGGAGCGCTGCTGGTGGAAGAACTGGGTAGTCGACCTCGACATTCGGGCCTTCTTTGACAGCGTTCCGTGGGATCTGATGCTCAAAGCGGTATCTCACCACACCGACGAGCGGTGGGTTCTGCTCTACATCGAACGGTGGCTCAAGGCCCCCATCCAGATGCCAGACGGAACCCTTGTCGCACGGGAGAGAGGAACCCCGCAAGGATCCCCGATCTCGCCCTTGCTCGCCAACCTGTTCATGCACTATGCGTTCGACCGTTGGATGGACCGGAGCTTTCCGGGCTGGCCGTTCGAGCGCTACGCGGATGACATCGTCGCCCACTGCGACAGCAAGGAGCAGGCCGAGGAACTGAAGACTGCGATCGCCACTCGGCTCGGGACCTTGGGTCTCGAGCTGCACCCCGACAAGACCAGGATCGTGTACTGCAAAGAGTGCGTCACGAGCGCAGAGGGAGGTGTTATGTAGGAGGCATCTCGTGATGCGGTGCTGTGCGAGAGATGAAGGTTTGGCCCTTCGACGTCGGCCTACGGGGGCGGGCGTCAAACCACCCTTGAGCTGCGTTGGCTGAAGACTGTCGTGGTGAGCGTCAGGGGAAAAGGCGGGACGTGATCTCGTCAGGTGGGGACCAGGAAGACGTGCCAGAAGCGTCCGGTCGGGGATGCCCGGTCGGGGGTCGTTGTTGAAGCGTCGAAAAGTTGGGACGGTATCGAAACCGGGGATCCTTCTTTGCTCCTCGGGATGAGCCTGGCGGGTGCCCGTGTATTGGCCAGGTGGTACCCGGCGCAGAGGCGGCGTGAGCCTGGTCTGCTGCTCTTGCACGGAACGTGAGAAGGCGAGCGCCGATGCGGCGGCCGTTCAACTGGGTCGAAGTTGGCCCCCCGGTCGCGAGAGGGAGCGTGCCGAGGCAGAAACCGTAGGCACTGAGTACCGACGCGGCGTTTCGCCGGCGGACCGGCCTGTAGTAGCTGCGAAGTCCCTGCTGACTGGAGGTGGGGGTGGAGTCAAGGGGCCGGCTCATCAGGACTGTTGAGTCGATCAACCAGGACTGCGAGGTCCTGGGAGGAAGCGAGGAAACATGCCAACGTCGCAAGTCAAGCCGTTCGACATTCCCAAACAGCACGTGTGGGAGGCGTACAGGCGGGTTGCGGCCAACAAGGGTGCCCCAGGAGTGGACGGTCAAACCTTGGCGGCCTTCGAGTCCGATCTGAGGAACAATTTGTACAAGATCTGGAATCGGATGTCGTCTGGGTCGTACTTTCCGCCCCCGGTCAAGGGTGTGGAGATACCGAAGGCGCATGGTGGCGGGGTCCGTTTGCTCGGGGTGCCCACAGTCGCAGATCGCGTTGCTCAGACGGTGGTGGCCATGCATTTGGAGGAACGGGCGGAACCACGGTTCCATCCTGACTCGTATGGCTACCGGCCGAACAAGGCGGCGTGGGATGCGGTCGGGGTGTGCCGCCAGCGGTGCTGGAAGAAGGACTGGGTCATCGATTTGGATGTCCAGAAGTTCTTCGATTCGGTGCCGTGGGACCTCATCGTCAAGGCGGTGGAGGCGGTCTGTGACACTCCCTGGGTGCTGCTGTATGTCAAGCGGTGGTTGGCTGCACCGTTGCAGTCCCCAGATGGCGTCCTTGTTGAGCGAGACAAAGGAACTCCGCAAGGGTCGGCGGTCTCGCCGATCTTGGCTAATCTGTTCATGCATTTCGCGTTCGATACTTGGATGGCCCGGATGTATCCGGGCGTTCAATTCGAGCGGTATGCCGACGATGCCGTCGTGCATTGTGTGACCAGGCGGCAGGCCGATCAGGTGCTTGCCGGGATAGCCGGGCGGATGAGCGAGGTGGGCTTACGGTTGCACCCGGACAAAACGCGGATCGTCTACTGTCAGGACGGTCGACGTCGGGGAGACCACGAGCACACCAGCTTCACCTTTCTCGGGTTCACCTTCCGGCCACGGAGGGCGCAAGGCGGCAGGGACGGAGGGTTCTTCGTTGGTTTCCTGCCCGCCATGAGCACCGAGGCGCTCAAGGCCAAAAGCACCGAACTCCGCGCCATGCGGATACATCGGCGCACCGACCTGACCCTGGACGACCTGGCCCGATGGTTGAATCCCATCGTCGCCGGGTGGATGAATTTCTATGGCCGGTTCTACCGGTCAGCGATGAATCCTCTCCTACTGCGCGTCAGTGCCTACCTGAGGCGTTGGGCTGCGAAAAAGTACCGTCGGCTGCGGGCCTTTAAACGGTTCAAACGGTGGTGGACCGAGCTGATCGAAAGGCAGCCCGGTCTGTTCGCCCACTGGAAGTGGGTCCGCAGTGCGTATTGACTGACCGACGGATGAGAGGAGCCCGGTGAAAGGAGACTTTCACGCCGGGATCTGTGGGAGCCGGGGGCTGCGATGCCCCCGGCCACCCGACCTCGAACCGTCCCGGGACCTCGCAGCACACCAGCTTCGACTTCCTCGGCTATGCCTTCCGGGGACGCCTCGCCCGAGGCCGGCAAGGCTACTTTGTCAGCTTCGCCCCAGCCATCAGCAGCAAGGCGAAGAAGGCGAAAAGCAAGCAGATCGAGGACCTGGCACCTCAACCGTCGCAGCAGCACGGACCTGTCCAGCCTCGCCCAGGAGATTAATGCCCAAGCGAGAGGCTGGATCAACTACTACGGGCGCTTCTACCGCTCCGAGTTGGACTTCCTCGCCAAGCGCATCGACGGCCACCTCGTCCGATGGGCCAGGAGGAAATTCAAACGATTTCGACGGCGACCAGGCCGAGCTTGGCTTGGTTCGACGCCATCCGACGACGAGACCCACGCTCTTCGCTCACTGGCACGATCTCCGCCACCGGTGGCCTGCAGGAGCCGTATGACGGGAGACTGTCACGTACGGTTCTGCGAGAGCCGGGGGGTGCGACTCCCCCCGGCCACTCGACGCTGGTGGGTGGCGCGCCTGCTTCGCAAATCGAAACCGTAAGGGAAAGGCAGGCCCGATAATGCTCAACAAGATGCTGATAACCGGAGCCGCAGTCTTGGCCGTGGTGGCTGGAGGGACAGCCGCTGCTGCCGCTACCGCTGCTACTCCAAGTCCGGTTGATAGCTCGGCGGTGATCCACGGTTGCTGGAGCAACGCCGAGTTAAGCGGCTCGCATGTGTTTGTGCTCCAAGACGCCGGGGCCACCTGCCCCAAAGGAACCACGGCCATCTCCTGGAACCAGGTGGGGCCGAAAGGAGCGACGGGAGCTACTGGACTGACGGGAGCTACTGGAGCTATGGGAGCTACTGGAGCGGCTGGACTGACGGGAGCTACTGGAGCGACGGGAGCTACTGGAGCTACTGGGCCGAACGGCCCGCAAGGACCGCAAGGAGCGCAAGGACTACCAGGAGTGGGGGTCACAGTAATCCCCGGTTCTCCTTGCACGAATCCCAATAATCCTTCGATCCCCATTCAGGGGATCACGGTGCAGGGCGCGACGGGATCGCAGTTTGTTTGCGACGGCGCTCCCGGCAGCGCCATTCTCAGTGGGTCAGGCGCGCCCACAAACTCGGCCAACAATGGCGATTTCTACTTCGACACCACCGAACGTGTCCTGTATCGGCCCGTTTGACATGTGGCCTCCAGGAATGGGTCCGTGCTGGGTCCGGTGCTGGGTCCGATCCCTGTGGGGGCCTGGTACCAGCCTGGTCGGCGCACAAGGACAGAGCACGGGAGCGCAATTACGGAGGTGCTTCCATCACTGAGGCACCGCCACGGCCTATGCCTACAATGGAGCGCCGGGAACGCCGGGAGCGACCGGGCCGCAGGGCCCAGAGGAGCGTCGGGCACCTCCGCTCTATTCGGCACCAACTCCCTTCCCGCAGTTCAGGTCGCCTACCCCAACCCGCAATGGCTGTCTAGTTGCACGCTCGTCGCGCGAAGTCGTGACTACCTCGGCCTTCGCCGGGATACGTTACGGGAACAACTGGATGGCCGCTATCGGTAGCCCCCTCCAGATCATGGCGAACCAGGCCCTCTTCTCGCTTCTGGGGATCCACCTACGGAGGCGACGGAATAACCACCTTCGACCTGTTCCGAACCCTTGGAGGCCGCAGGCGCCCACACGGAACCACGTACGTGATTTGCGCTACGGGCGTGTTCCCCATGATGCCCTCAGTCAGCGCCTCCGCCTAAGGCGTGACGGCGACGATGTCCTAACCCGAATTGCCAGCGTCGCTCGGCCTGATCGGAAACACAGGGGGTCGGTCTTCGGACTGGGCCCCCTGAGCCTGTCTGAAGACACCTTCACCGTGTCGAACACCTCGGGCCACTTCCGACCCAGCAACCGAATACGCCCACCCGCCACGCCATTTGGCCGACGGACAGCTAGGCGTACAGCAGGAGGCAGAAGCCCAGATCGGGACCCCGGCGAGGGGAGAACCATCCCGCGTCCATCCCGCGGACGTCATCAACCGTGGGTGACCGCCGAAGGCCGCACACCCTCTCTGAGCAGCACTTTCTTACCGCACAGGGCTGTGGATAACCGCCTTATCTACGTTCGCAACGTAGAAGTCGTGGGTTCAAGTCCCATCACCTCCACACAAAAGTGCTGTTCAGAGCCTATTTTCGGGTCCGGTCAGTCGTGGTCTCTCCGATCGGCCGTGTCTTTCCGTGTCCTTAGGACGTTGAAATCCGACGCACAGTAGGGGAGCGGGGCTCGCCGTTCGTAGGGCCAAACCGGGTCGCGATGCATCGGCTCGTGGGCCACGACCTCGCACCCTAAGCGGGCTAGATCGCTATGGGGTGGGACAAGGGAAATCGGCGTCGTGCTTCTACTCTCGGGGGCTCCGGGGTCCGCGAGATGGTGGAGTACGTTCGATGCGTGAGCCGGCTCTGGTGGTTCGCTCGCAGCTACGGCTTCGACTTGCTGATTGCGGTCGGAGCGATCGAGAGCGCGCTCGCGGTCGCGTTGACACACGACGCGGCGCGACAGCCGGACACGACGCTGTGGTTCGCGGTGCCTGCTGTCGTGACCGTCTTCCTAGCGTTGCTCTGGCGCCGCCGCTTCCCGTTCGCGGCACCCGCGGCTGTCTGGCTGCTGGCGGCGACGCTCTCGTCGGTTGACGGACGGCTGATCGGGTCGGTCGCCGTGCTGAACCTCGCTGGGATGGCTGCATCGTTCCTGCTCGGCAACCTCCGTGACGTCTTTCAGGGGCGGGTCGGGTTGGCTGTCGTTGTCACCGGGGCGGCGATCGTCGTGTACAACGACCCCACGCACGCGGCTGGTGAGTTGTTCTTCACGCCGGCCCTGTTCGCGATCGGCTGGCTCGCGGGGTTCGCGCTGCGCGAGCGTGCCGCGCAGGCCGCCGCGGCCGAACAGCGCGCTACCGACGCCGAGCGCGGACGCGAGGAGAACGCTCGCCGCGCCGTGTTCGAGGAGCGTGTGCGAATCGCGCGGGAGCTGCATGACGTCGTCGCCCACCACGTGAGCATGATGGGCGTCCAGGCCGGCGCCGCCCGGGTCGTGATCGACAGTGACCGGGTCAAGGCGAAGGAGGCGCTGACCGCGATCGAGGCGTCGAGCCGACAGGCGGTGGGGGAGCTGCACCGCCTGCTCGGATTCCTGCGGCAGGCCGGCGACGAGGACGATCTGGCTCCGCGCCCTGGCCTGAGCCAGCTTCCGCGGTTGGCGGCGAGCATGAGTGAGTCCAAGCTCGCTGTCGCGGTCAGCATCGAAGGGGAGGAACGCTTGTTGCCGCCGATGATCGGCGTGTCGGCGTACCGCATCGTGCAGGAAGCGCTGACTAACACCCTCAAGCACGCGGCGGCGTCGCGCGCCGACGTGCGCGTGCGGTACTGGCCCGACGAGCTCGAGGTCGAGATCATCGACGACGGCCGCGGCGCGACGGCGCTATCAGGGACGAGCCCGGGCGGCCTGGGGTTGATCGGCATGCGCGAGCGTGCCGCCCTGCACGGCGGCCAACTGACGGCGGGGCCGGCATCCGGCGGCGGGTTCGCCGTGCGCGTCAAGCTGCCCACCTCGGACGGTGCGCTGTGAGCATCCGTGTGCTGCTGGCCGATGACCAGGCGATGGTTCGCGCCGGCTTCCGGATGATCCTCGAGTCCGATCCCGAGATCGAGGTTGTTGGCGAGGCGGCGAACGGCGAGCAGGCCACGGCCAGCACCCGGCGCCTGCGGCCCGACATCGTCTTGATGGACATCCAGATGCCCGACGGTGACGGACTCGAGGCCACGCGGCGGATTACCGAAGACGGCGAGCTGCACAGTCGTGTGGTGATCCTCACCACGTTCGAGCGTGACGAGTACGTGTTCGAGGCCCTGCGGTCGGGCGCCAGCGGCTTCCTGCTCAAGAACGCCCCACCCGAGGAGCTCCTGCACGCGGTGCACGTCGTGACTGCCGGCGAGGCTCTGCTCGCCCCGTCGGTCACGCGGCGCATCATCGAGCAGTTCGCACGCCGGCCGGTCAGGCCGGAGCTCGGCAAGCGGCTGGACGCCTTGACGCAGCGCGAGCGCGAGGTGCTGACGATGCTGGCGCGCGGTAAGAGCAACGCCGAGCTGGGCGCCGAGCTGTTCGTCACCGATGGCACGATCAAGACCCACGTCTCCAGCTTGCTTGCGAAACTCGGGCTCCGTGACCGAGTTCAGGCCGTCGTCCTCGCGTACGAGAGCGGGCTGGTCACGCCCGGCGCGTAGACGCGCCCCTGTCCTTCGACAGAGGCGCCAGCGGCAAAGATCTGCGCTGAGGAGGAGCGCAGGCGCGCCCTGCGGGCGATGACAGGCGCAGGCGGCGGTCCCAGACTGATCCCCAGGCAACTTGCACCGACCTGAGGAGCAGTGATGACCCGTCCTCGCCTCCGCTGGAATGGCGGTGACGATTTTCATCATCCTGCGCCGGCCGGGCCAACGCTGGCGGCTCGGCCGGGCCGGCAAGGCCATCAGCCTCCTCTAAGCGGCATTCACCGTCCGCTTCCACCTCGGCCGGCCGAGCCAAGGCGGCAGCACGGGTTCGAATCCCGTTGGGGGTACCGAACCTAACCATCAACGCCCCTTTAGGACAAAGTGTCACGAGCGCCACGCCACAAACCGGGCGGTAAACGGGTCTGATGACAAAGTGATGACAAATGAATCCAAAACGCGGAAGAGGCCCTCTCACCGGGTGGCGAAAAAGCGCTCTGACCAGGGGTGAGGCGTAGTGGCGGGAGTTCCGTTGGTTCGCTGGGTGCCCACCTCGGCAAGTGCGAAGATGCTGGTAGTGGCGCCGTGCATACGCAGCCGGCGGCGCGTCACTACTCAATGTTGGCGCTCCGCGGTCGCAGTCCCCATAAATCCGGTACCCCTCCGTTCGGGGCCGACCTTCGGGTTAGGGACTCCCGAAGGTCGAAGCTCCCAGCTGTCGATCCCGAGGTGGGACCCGGACCCGGCGAACGACAAACGCGCCACGGGTCGCGCCGCAAGAAGCGGTATGGGATCTTGCCCCTTCCCGGCTCTGACCCCGTAGGGCGACCGCTCTACTCTGGTTGCTGGCCGGGTTCGATGAGTCCGCTTTCGTAGGCGAATATGACCGCTTGCATACGGTCTCGCAGGCCGAGCTTTGTGAGGACGTTCGAGACGTGGGTCTTGATGGTCCCTCTCCTACGAAGAGATGGGCGGCGAGTTCGGAGTTGCTTTTCCGGTGGCTAACAATTTGCTGATTTCGGTTTCTCGATCGGTTAGACGTCCGAGTTGCGCTTGATTGCTGCGGTCGACCGGCCGGGCGGTGAACTCTTCGATGACTTTGCGGGTGACTGACGGAGCGAGGAGGGCCGCTCCGGCGGCGACGACTCGAACGGCGTGGACGAGGTCTTCCGATGGTGAGTTCTTGAGCAGGAATCCGCTGGCGCCAGAGCGCAGGGCGTCGAAGATGTAGTCGTCGCGTTCGAAGGTGGTGATGCGGGTGATGATCCGACTGGGAGTGTTCGTGTCGGTCACGATCTGGCCGGTGGCCTGGAGGCCGTTCATGGTCGGCATCTGGACGTCCCTGAGCGCTACGTCTGGGCGTAACTGTCGAGTCGTGGCGACGGTTGCCTCGCCGACGGTTGTTTCGCCGACGACTTCGATGTCATCTTCTGCTTCGAGGATCTTCTTGAAGCCGGTTCTGATCAAGGCTTGGTCGTCGACCGGGACGACACGGACGCTCCTGCGGCGTTGCTGC
>CAWAPS010000024.1:0-692053 GCA_963783945.1 uncultured Actinomycetota bacterium | reverse complement strand
GTTGACCTACCCGGACCAGGACCTGTCCACAGAAAGAGGCGTCGTGGACAAGACACGCCGACTCGGCTGTGGCTTGCCAGTGGAAGGCACACGCTCGGCCCTCCGACGAGCGCGTCGCTCGATCGTCCCGTAGGCGGTCTCGCCGTCCCAGGTGTAGTGGGCGCCGCCCTGGTGGAAGAAGAGGCTGTATTGGGCGTTCCGGTGGTCATCGCCGCGACTTTCGACAGTCCTGGGGTGCCAGCGATGGCCGGTCAACGACCCGACCACCGGGGTGCAAGCCATCGATCGCCTCAGCGACCTCCTGGTCGTGACCGGCCGCCGTCCCGACCCGACCGGCCTGCGCGTCGACTCCAACGGCGCGGTGAGAGTCAAACGCCAGTTGCGGAACTTCGAGGCCCTGCTGGTGCTGTCCATGACCGAAATCATCCGCTACGGGGCCGACGCCCCCCAGGTGGTTCGCCGCCTGCGTGCCGTGCTCGACGAACTTGAGCTCGCCCTCCCGGTCGAACGCCAGCCAGCCATCGCCCGGCAGCAAGTACTCCTGCAGGCCGCGGTCGAATCGGCACTGCCGGCGCCGTTCGAGGCGGTAGCTTCCATAGCCGACCGGCACGGTCTCGGCTGAGCCCTTTTGCAACGGACCTCCTCCAATGTCCAGGCCCAGTTCTGCCGTCGCCGCAGGCCAGAAAGTCCACCGAGAGGCCACGTTTGCCCCAGAGAGACGACTTTGGCTGACAAGTCCATCCAGCGGCCATATCGCCCACCCAAGTTCGACAAATCGGTGAATGTCGTCGCCGGATTTGGACGATATCTTCGGCGTGAACCAAGCGATCGGCGAACTGCCTTCTGATTTGCGAACGCCACCCGCGTCTCGTGTCAGAGGTGTCCAGCCTCCACCGACCGTACGTCCAGCCACATACTGATCGATCTGGGACTGTCATGACCGGCTGTGGCGCGAGCAGATCAGACGGTTACTGCAACTCAGCGGACCCGCGACGAGCGTCCCATAACCGCGGCCCTAATCGCGGTGGCCGGTACGCCCCGAACGCCGGCTGCGTGGCGTTATTCGTCACCTCCAGTTCGGGGACCTGTCGCCTCAGACGCGCTCAGTTCGTAATGGACGGTGTCATAGTGGCGCAGGCGGTGGGCTAGCGGAACCAGCTTGCCCTGGAGGATCGGATACTTCTTGGCCAGCGCCTGCCTCACGGCCGGAACCTCGTCGGGTTCCAGCAAGCGCGCCGTTGCCGAGATCGCGGGTCCCGTGGGCTTCCCACGGGCCGTCGAGGGGGCGATCGCCACTCGGGAGTCGCGACGAAGCCGTTTTGCCTTGCCGGCGGTCGACCATGTACGGAAGTAGGCGTGGTCACCGAGAACCACGACGTTGACAGCGGTTGCCACGGCCGAGCCGTCGCGTTTGTAGGTGGTGACGACCACGTTCCGTTTCTTGCTCAAATCGTCGAAAGCGCCCATCCCATGAGACTACGACTGGACGGCGGTTCCCAAGGATCCGGCCGCGATGGGCGTCGCACTCGCGACTGTCCCGAAATCCTCATGCAGCGCGTCCCAGAATCCCCGCCGGTTCGTAGCCCAGATCGCCGGTTCTTTTCCAGTCTGTCCGGCTCTCGAGCGAGTCTGGTCCTGGATCCAAGCGAGTGGTGGCGGATGGCTAAGCCCGCATTTGCGATTTCCACGACGCCCAGGACAACCTCGGGGCGGCCCCGGGTCCGGGGCGTGGCGATCGCGGCACGACGGCCCCGTCCGACCGCTCGCCGTGTCGCGCAAGGCCTCGGTGTCCCCGGGCTCGGCTCTCCCGGGCTACTGCCCTTGGCGTCCATCCGTGGCCGCTCGATCGAGCCACCCGACGTAGGCTGAGCACGAGGTACCTTGAGGCGCAGCTCGGCGCAGAGGGGAGTGACAGCCGATGACGGGTGATCGTCCATCGAGCGCCCGGCCCGACCTCCGCGAGCGGATTGCCCGGCGGTTCTTCCGACTGGTCAACCCGCTCGCTCGCCGGATGATCCCCGCCGGGGTGCCGACCGGTGCCCCGAACGTCCTCCTGATTGTGCGCGGGCACCGGTCGGGTATTGAGCGCACGACGCCGGTCGCGATGCTCGACTTCGATGGACACTCGTATGTCCAGGCGAGCTACGGAGCGGCGGGCTGGGCCCGAAACCTTCGGGCGGCCGGCGAGGCGACCGTTATCCATCCTGGTGGCCGTCGCAGTCCGGTTCACGCCATCGAGGTTCCACCCGATGAAGCGGCAGCGATTCTTCGGCGCGTGCTCGAGCCGTACCGCCAGTTGCACCTCCTGCGCAGATTGCTCGGCTCGCGCGTCAGGCCGCCCGTCGCCGTTCTGCGCCGATGCCGGATACGCATCGACGACACCCCACAGGATTACCTCGCCGAAGCTCGGCGCCACCCGCTATTCGAACTCCGACCCGCCTAACGATTAGAACGACCTCTTCGCCGTCACCGGCCCTGTGCCGGGCCGACAGGCAGCGATGGAGCAATCTACGGATGGGCTGGGCTATTTGACAGCAGAGAGAGAATTTGACCTCAGGTCTCCAGGGATGGGGTCATCGGCATCGGCCTGACATGGCGCTTCCACGGCATCCCATAAGGACGGCGACAGGTGCCCCTGAACGCGCGTGTCGCAATAGTGTGGCATATCACCGGCCGCGGGACGCTTACGCGACCGCCCCAGTGCCAGACTGCTCGGGGGAGCAAGCGCGGTGGCAGTCGGAGCACTGCTGGCTGCTGGGTCCCTGACCCGAAGGTCGTTGCTTCCCTCCTGCGGGGGACCTTCCGCCCATCGGGTGGCCTACTCCGGTCAGATTTGGGCAAGCTGATCTCGGAGCACAGCCGCCCCGGAGCGCTCGACGTCTTTGGTCGCGGTGAGAAGGACCAGCTGTTGGTCACCGGCCATTGTGTGGAGACGTTCGAGGGCTTGTCGGGCGGGCTCTTCGTGGAGTTCTTTGCGGTAGCGGTCGGCGAAGGCTGCGTAACGGTCGGGGACGTGCCCATACCAGCGGCGCAGCTCAGTGCTGGGGGCGACGGCTTTGAGCCAGATCTCAAACGGTGCGTCGGTTTTGGGCAGGCCGCGTGGCCAGAGCCGGTCGACGAGCACTGGACAAGCTGCGGGGTCAGGGGAGTAGTCATAGACCCGAGCGAGGCGAAGGTCGGCTGCAGCGTTGTGGGGCCGGGCGTCGGGCAGCCCATGGGTGGGCTGAATGGGGGAAAGTCCTTTCCATGCGGCTGGGAGCTGCAGTGAGAGGCGATCGAGTTCCTCGAGGTGCAGGGCGGAGAGGGTTTCGAGCCGGTCGGCGCCGTCGCTGGTGAGGCTGAGGCGGACGACTCGGTGGTCGTCGGGGTCGCGCTGGCGGCTGACCAGCCCGGCGGTATGGGCGCGGTCGATGAGCTCGACGGTGCTGTGGTGGCGGAGGAGCAGGTAGTCGGCGACCTCGCCGACGGTCGGTCCGCGGGGGTCATCGTGGCCGTGGATGGCGAGGAGCAGCTGATGCTGGTTCGGGGTCAGCCCGGCCGCCTCGGCTTGCTGTTCGCTCCAGCGCAAGAAGCGACGGAGCCCGTTTCGCAGCGTGAGCAGCCGTGCGTATTCCTCCTGGGACAATCCCATCTGGACACGATACCATCGTGCGACGATGTGTTATCCGTCTCCGTTCTTCGCCCAGCCCGTCCGCCACGTGGGCCGCGAGTCCAGGAGCTGACATGACTGAGCCGAGCCCGGCAGGCGGCGAGGACGCGGTGACTCATGGCGAAGTCTCACCCTGACGAGGCGCGGGCCGATGGTCTGCCGGCGGCCGAGGTCGAGATCGCGGTCGTCGACGACTCGTTCGTCAGAGATGAGCACGAGCCCGACGCTCTGGTGGGGATCGATCATCGCCCTCGCCGGTCGGCGGAGCGGTCGCTCGGCGATTTCACCACCACGCCGGCCATCCTCCGCCTCGTGCCCTTGGCGATCGTCGTCGGCGCGTTGGGGGCGGGAATTTCTCTGGCGCTGCTGGACATGATCGGGTTCTTCACCAATCTCTTCTATTACCAGCGGCTCAGCGTGAGGCTGGTCTCCCCGGCCGACAACACTTTGGGTGCTCTGGCGTTGGTGATCCCGGTCGGCGGAGGCCTGATCGTGGGGCTGATGGCCCGCTACGGCTCGGAGCAGATTCGTGGTCATGGGATCCCCGAGGCCATGGAGCGCATCTTGATCAACGGCAGCAAGGTGGCTCCCCGCTTGGCGATCTTGAAGCCCATCTCCAGCGCCATCAGTATCGGCACCGGCGGCCCGTTCGGCGCAGAGGGGCCGATCATCCTGACCGGCGGGGCCGTCGGGTCGATCGTCGGTCAGCTCTTCCGGCTTACTGCAGCCCAGCGACGGGCGTTGCTGGTCGCAGGGGCGGCGGCGGGGATGAGCGCGGTGTTCGGCACCCCTGTCGCCGCCACGTTATTTGGTGTCGAACTTTTGGCGTTCGAGTTCCGGCCTCGCTCGATGGTCCTCATCGGCCTTGCCGCGGCCACCGCTGACGGGCTGCGCATGGTGATGGCCACCGCCGGGCTGGTAACGCCGCAGCCGATCTTCCCGGTTCCCGCTCACGCCCCCCTCGGCGGTGTCGTGCTGCTCGGCGCGGCTGCGGTGGGTGTCGCGGTGGGGTTCGCAGCGTGGGTCATGACTCAGGCCGTCTACCGCTCCGAGGATCTGTTCAAGAAGCTGACCGGCCATCTGCATTGGATGTGGTGGCCGATGATCGGCGGGCTGCTCATCGGTATCGGCGGCCTGATCGATCCCCGGGCGCTCGGCGTCGGTTACGACACCATCCACGCCGAACTGCTCGGTCAGCTCACTGTCGGCGCCCTGCTGCTGTTGCTGGTGGTGAAGTTGGTCATCTGGTCCGGGGCGCTCGGCGGGGGCACCAGCGGCGGCATTCTCGCCCCGATCATGATGATGGGCGCCGCCATCGGCGGCATCCTGGGCCATGTGCTGCCGGGAGCCTCGCCCGGTGTGTGGGCATTGCTCGGGTTGGCCGCGGCCATCGGCGGCGTCACCCGGTCCCCGTTCACGGCCATCGTGTTCGGCTTCGAGCTCACCCATGATCAGAACGTCCTGCTGGCGCTGTTGGTGACCGCGACCGTCGCCCACCTGGTCAGCGTGCTGGCCTTGAAGCGGTCGATCCTCACCGAGAAAGTCGCCCGCCGCGGGTTCCACGTCATGCGCGAGTACGCCGTCGACCCCCTCGAAGCCACCTTCGTCAGAGAGGTCATGGACACCGACCTCTACACGTTCGACCCCGAGCGACCATTGGCCGAGGCGTACGACGCGCTCCCAGAAGGCTCCGCGGCGCGTCGCCAGCGGCTCTACCCGGTCATCGACGCCACGGCCGGTCTGCTCGGTGTTCTGCCGTGGTCGGCGGTCCTGGCGGGCAAGGACCAGCCGAATCTCCGGGTGCGCGACGCGATGATTACCTCGCCGTCGGTTGCCCGTCCCGACGAGGTCCTGCGCGACGTCGCCGACCGGATGGCCGCCCTTGGCCTCGGCGCGCTCCCCGTCGTCGATCGCGCCCGCCCGCAGCGACTCGAAGGCCTCGTCACCCAGTTCGACCTCCTAGAAGCCCGCCAGAAGCTCCTCGAAGAAGAACGCCACGCCGAACGGATCCTCACCTTGCGCAAGGTCACCGCCTCCAAGAGCGACGAGACCGAAGAGTCCCAGGATGGATTGGCGCCACGATGAGTGGGGCCGACTCCATCGCGGTGGCGGTCACCTTCGTGTGGCTGGGCATGGTGGTCGCCATCTCATTCCTAGAGGCACCACTCAAGTTCCGGGCGCCCGACGTCACCCTGCGGATCGGCCTCGGCATCGGCAGGCTGGTCTTTCGGGCCCTCAACACCGCCGAGGCCCTCCTCGCCACCGCAGTCGTCATCGCCGTGATCATCGGCGCGCCGCCGGCCGCGGTTCTCGTCCCGACGCTCACCGCGATCGGGGTGCTCATCGTGCAGCTCATCGCTGTGCGCCCGCGGCTCTCCCGCCGCTCAGACGCCCTCCTGGCGGGGAGCGACGGGCCCCGATCGCACAGCCACCACGTCTACATCGGGTTGGAGACCGCCAAAGTCTTGGCACTCATAGCTGGAGGCATCGCCATGCTCGTCACCGGGAGTTGACGCCGATCATGGAGCGGAACATCACCGGCTACCACCAAGACGACCAGAGGGACTGGGTCGCCGAGCTGTGCTGCGGGCACGACCAACACGTCCGCCATCGCCCCCCGTTCCAACCGCGGCTGTGGGTGCTCGACGCCGAAGGCCGGACGGCCCGGCTCGGAACCCCGCTGGGGTGCCCGCTCTGCGAGCGGGCAGAGATGCCCAACACGCTGCGCCATGTGCGCACCACCCCGATCTGGGACCACGACACCATGCCGACCGGCCTGCGCCGGGCCCATCGGATCGCCACGGGAACGTGGGGGAGGATCGTCGTCGGCCGCGGCCGGCTTCGCTATACCGCGGCCACCGCACCGGCCATTCGCGTCGAGCTGCGGGAAGGCGAGACCCAAGCCATCCCGCCCGAGCTCGACCACGAGGTCGAGCCGTTGGGCGCGGTTTCCTTCGTGGTCGAGTTCTTCGTCGTCGACCGGGGCAGCCAATCTCACACGGGCATCGAAGGTCGCCGGGTCGACCCCCGAGAACCGACAGAGCAGGGTGGCGACCCGGCATGCTGGGCCGGGCTCATCTGCCCCGAGTGCGGGGCGATGCTCGACGGCGGAGAGCACCGGGGTGGATGCCCGGCCGCCGAGGTCACCAGGTGATGGGACTGGCCACCGCGTGGTCCGAGACAGCAGGCCTGCGAGCTCCCATTGTCAACGCGCCGATGGGCGGCCTAGCCGGCGGGAAGCTGGCCGCGGCCGTCTGTGGCGCCCGCGGACTCGGGATGATCGGGGTGGGAAGCGCCGGATCACCCAAGACCATCGAGACCGAGGCCCGTCATGCAAGCCAGGCTGGCGTCAACTTTGGCATCGGCCTCATCGACTGCGCCCTCCGAGCCGACCCGGCGCCGCTGGAGGCGGCGATCGCCGCTCAGCCGCTACTGGTCTCGGTGAGCTTCGGGGACTACTGGTCATGGGCAGACCAGGTCCGCGCCGCCGGCATCATCACCGCCACTCCGGATCTACGACCCCGTCATGGCACGACGGGCCGCCGATGCCGGGGGCGAGATCCTGGTCGCCCGCGGAGCCGAGGGAGCGGTCACGACCAACCGAGCATCGGCACGCTGGCGTTGCTCGAATCCGTGCTCGACGCTGTCGACGTGCCGGTGCTCGCCGCCGGGAGGATCACCACCGGGCGCGGATTGGCCGCCGTTTTGGTCGCCGGGGCGTCCGGTGTATGGCTGGGAACGGCGTTCGCGGCCTGTCCCGAATCCCTCATCTCCGACCAGGCCCGCCAGGCCCTGCTGCGTGCCTCCGGAGCAGACACGGCGGTAACCCGTCCGTTCGACGTCGCGCGTAGATATCCGTGGCCGGCCGAATACCCCGAACGCGTGCTCCGCAACGACTTCACCAACCGGTGGTCAGGCCACGAGGCGCAACTCGCCCTCGACCACGATGCACACGCCGCTTTGGCGGCTGGCATTGCCACCCGAGACGTCGCACTGGCACCGGTCAACACGGGCCAAGGAGTCGACACTCTTGTCGAATCGCACAGCGCCGCTCATATCATCGAGCAGCTGCCTCGACGCGTCCTCGCTTCTGCGATCATGGCCTCACTCAGTCCAGCCCTGCCGTTTCCTGCTGCCCTGCGGAAAGTCGACGGCTGACTCGAATCAGCGAGCGGCGCAGATTCGCCTTGGACCTTCGGGCGCCGACCCGAAGGTCGCGCTCAAGGCGGGTTTCTGGGGACCCTCGGCGTGGGTGATGCACCATTGGGTAGGCAGCTGCGTATGCACTGCCCTATGCAGGCTCGGCTACCAGCGGGTTTGGTGCTGCGGAGGTCCGAAGTGGTGGAACGGGGGCAACCCCCCGCAACTGTTGATAGCTGCGACCACTCGCTTCAAACTGGATGACAAGCGGTGATCTGGTCTCCGCCGTTGACGTTGTCCTGGTGCGGGTGGTGAGCCGCTGATTTCGCTCGCATGCCCCAATAACCGTTGCGCCCTGTCCCCGAAGTCCGATTTGGAGCCGTCTCCAAACGCCGGCCGTGGGAGCGATCTCATTGCTCGCGGTGCGTGCGCTAGGGGCTTCGGCGTAGGAACTTCGGTCGGGACGGCGATGCCGACAGCACAGCGGCAGAATGAGAGGGTGCCACCGCGAGTCGTCGCCCTCGATCACGTTCAGCTCGCCATGCCGGCCGGACGGGAGGCTGAGGCGGAAGCCTTCTACTGCGATGTCCTCGGCTTCGCTGTCCTGCCAAAACCAGAACCGCTCGCGTCTCGTGGCGGCCGCTGGTTCGCGTCGGGCGACGTTCAGGTGCATCTGGGTGTCGAAGCCGACTTCCGCCCGGCTCGCAAAGCACATCCAGCGCTCATTGTCGACGATTTCGAGGACCTCATTGGGAAGCTCGACTCCTTGGGGGCATCCTGGCAGTGGGACGAGGACCTGCCGGGAACCCGCCGTCTCTACGTCGACGACCCGTTCGGGAATCGAGTCGAGCTCATCGATAGCGGCGGGTAGCAAACGCCCCGTACCACTCACGACTTTCTGGCGACCGGGCGCCCATACAGCGGGTCGGCGATTGGAGGTTGGGGCGTTATCTAGTTCTCGCGGCAGGCGTGGGAGGCCCGTGGCGTCGAGGTTCTGCTCTCGGTCGGTGTTGGCTGGTTTCTCCACCTATAAGGAGGTAACCATGACCAGTGTCGACTCATCCGGGCGGACGATCGCCGGTGTCTCCGAGCCGTATCCGCTGGACGAGGCCCAGTTGGCGGCGGTGGCGTTCCTTGCCCGCTACCGCGGCCGGACCCTGGACGCCTACCGCCACGACCTGCGGAACCTGTTCCAGTGGACCGCCGATCACGGCCTGGCCGTCTTGGAAGCCACCCGAGCTCACCTGGAGCTGTACCGAACCTCAATGGAGGAGCGAGGACTGGCCGCCTCGACGATCGATCGGCGTCTGTCCACCGCTTGCGGGTTCTACCGCTTTGCGCACATCGACGGACGAATCTCCTCCAACCCCGCCCAGTACGTGCGCCGCCCGACGGTGCACCCGATAGAGCGGCGCGGACTGGACCGAGGCGAGTTCGGTCGCTTCCTATTCACCGCCGAGCGGTTCGACCACGCCCACGCCGCGCTGGCGGTGCTACTGGGGTTGAACGGGCTCCGGGTCAGCGAAACCTGCGGCGCCAACATCGAAGACATGGCCTTCGAGCGGGGACATCGCGTCCTGCGCATCATCGGCAAGGGTAACAAGCCGGCGCTCATCCCTCTGGTGCCGCGCACGGCACGCACGATCGACCTGGCCGTAGGCGAACGACGCGGCGGCCCGATCCTGGTACGTCACGACGGGAAACGCCTGGACCGCCGGACTGCGCATCGCTGGGTCCGCGCGATCGGCAAGCGGGCAGGGATCGGGCTAGTGCATCCCCACATGCTCAGAGCTGCCTTCATCATGGCCGCCCTGGATGCCGGCGTACCCCTACGCGAGGTGCAACTCGCGGCGCGGCACGCTGACCCTCGGACAACGACCGTCTACGATCGGCGCCGCCAAGACTTCGACCGTCACGCGGCCTACGTCGTCGTGGCCTTCGTCGCCGGCGGTTGACCAAGTCGTCCCACCGCTCAGGGGCGCTTGCTAACCCAAGCGCCCCTCGGCGGCACTTGGAGGGCGCGCTGGGGTCATCATCGGCTGTGCGGTTATAGGGCACTTGCTCCGGCATACTGGCCCCCAGCAGGGCAATGGTGGGACCGGTGGTTGACGCGGCGGGCGAAGGGAGCGAGGACGGCGACCGTCATTTCTCTTCACGGGCATCGGCGCGCATGCGCAGGGTGGCTATTCCTTCACCTTGCAGCTGGTCGAGGGCGACGAAACGGCCAGCCAGAGTGAGGATTAGTGCCTCGATGGGCCCGGCCACATCAGGACCGTTCCCTGCGGTCCAGGCGGCGTCGGTAGCGACGGCTCGAAGGCCTTGAAACAGTTTCGGGCCTGGGAGGAAGCGGTTGGTCCAGAGGTCGGTGGCGACGGGGATCATTCGCCGATTGGGGATGCTGCGGGGTTCGTCAAGTGCTCGGCGGATGTCCATTTGGTGGACGACGATGTCCTCAAGCATGGCGAGTGAGGACAGGCCGGGCAGGTGGGTGCGGGCGGGGACCACGCCTCGGAAGTCCTCGAGGAGGTTGGTGGCGGGGGCCGTGCCTCGCTGTCGAGCATCGTCGGCGATGTATCGGTTGATCCGGAACCCTGATGTGATGAACCCCCAGGCGGTTTGAGCAACGGTCGTGCGGGTCTCGCTCACCATGTGTGCGACCACATCTCGAACTCGCCATTCGGTGCAGAGCGACGCGGCGTCCCATTGTTCAGGTGTGAGCGTCTCGAGGAGCTCTAACAGGGCTTGGCGTTCCTGGTGCACGTCGTCCCAGACATCGGTCACCGTGGGCATAGGTCTGTCCTTTCGTTCAGCGAGGTCACGTCCGCTCTTCCTTGGTCAGGCGTCGAGGTTGAAGGGCGGGTAACGATCGGTCAGGAAGTCGACGTAGGCCTCTACTCGCAGGGCGTACCGGTAGGCGCCGACGAGGAAGTCCCGGATCGCTTGGGGGTACTGCCCGGTGACGAGAACGGTGAAGAAGCCGGCGACGACGCCCACGCTGGCCAAGATGGCCAACGCGATCACGACGACGTAGTGAGGGATGGCCAGAAACCACTTGTACAGCGGCTGCCCCCGCTCGAGGTGCTCGGGATAGGTCAGACGCAACGACGTGGGGGGATCCACCCCGTCGTCGTCACAGGACAGGTCGAAGTCGAAAGGGGGGTAGTCCTCGTGCATGAACAGGGCATAGCTCATGGCCCGCCACTCGTAGCGGTAGGTCATGACGATGGCGTCGAGAACCGGTCGCGGGATGCGCCGGGCGAACAGGACCGTGAAGAAACTGATCAGGGTCAGGACTTGGCGGAGCGAGCGCAGCGCCCAGGCGATCATCAGGTGCGGGATGGCCAGCAGCCACTGCACGAGCGGGCGCCACCGGGTGATGCGCCCGTCGGCGTGGAACTCCAGCTGGAGAGGAAAAGGGGCGGACATGACGCGAGAACTCCTTTGGGTCAGTAGTTCAGGGCGTAACCGGCATTGGCTCACGGCGTAGGGAAAACAAGGGGCCAACGACGGAAAGAAAGGGGATGGCACCTCGGATCGAGGGGCTTCGATCAGCCCTGGATCTGGTGGGACGTGAACCCTTTGGTGAACAGCCAGATCGGCAGGATCAACTCGAACAGACCGCCGGGGACAAGCGCCAGCATCCCGGCGCCGTGTGTCACGTCGATCAGGTTGAACATGGCCAAGATGGTTCCCACCAAGAAGACCGGATAGCCGAAGAGACCCACAATGGATAGGTTTCTCGGCACGATCCTCGATGTCAGCAACGCCGACGATAAGACGAGCCCGGCGACACCAGAGACCGTATAGACGCCAAGCAGATACCCATCCCAGCGTGCGTGGCCGGTCAGGAAGTAGACGGCGACAGCCACGAGCGTGAGGCACTCCGTCACCCGCACGACGAAGTAAGCCCGTGACCGGATCGGTGTGAGCGGCGTGAGGATTCGCTGCATGGCCGTACCGTTTCCGACGACGGCGAGGCCGCAGCAGCCCAGAAGGAGCACACCGGCGATGAGGGTGGCATGGTGGGCGGTCGCGCTCGAAAAGTACGAGTGGATGCACGCGTTACCGACAGCGAAGGTGAAGGTGGCAGTGAGGAAGAACAGCCCCACAGCGACTGCGGGACTGCTTACTGATGTCGTGGTCGGCTCGGTGTTGTGCTTCGTCGGATCCGCCATGGTCGCAAATGACGTGGCGGGCGTGGACATGAAGGTCGGGTTCTCTGTCATTTTCGTCGGGTCTCCTTGCTGTTCAGGTGAATAAGTGTTTATGTTGCGGACCTTGGGTTGACGTCACTCGCGGCGGCTCGACCACGTCGCCCTTGAGATGAGCGAGGTGGTCGAGGGGGCCGTTAGCTGCTCAGGAGACGTCACGCCTCATGGTGAATCTGGTGCCGGCAGCCGCGAACGCCAATCCGTAGGCAAGGAAGAGCACCGCGCCTGCCCACATCGGTAGCAGTCCATGCTGGGAAACGCCGGCCAGAGCGGCAGTGGAGCCCAGAGGCGTCCATTTGCCGATCTCGTGGGCGAAGTTGACGAGAAGGCCGTCTACGACCAACAGCCAGGTCATGGCGATGACCACCGCGGCGGTCTGATTGCGGATGAGCGAGCCCACTCCGACCCCGACGACCGCGAAGATCGTCATGGCAGCCACGCCACCGAGCAGAACCAGCCCGACGTTGCGGCTGAAGATGTCGACGTGGATGTGCTTTGTCGCCAGCCAGGGCAGCGCCACCGCCAGCCTGAGCACCGTGGAGATCAAGGCAAGTGCGGCTCCGACGAGGGCCGATGCGACCAGCTTGGCGACCACAACGCGCTTGCGGTCTGGTGATATGAGGAATGTCGAGGTGGCGGTGTTGTGGCGGAACTCGCCGGCCATGAGCAGGATGCCGATGATTAGGACCAAAAGGCCGCTAAACAGCGACGTGGCCATGACGTTGCGGATGCCTTCGGGTGTGCTCAATGCCGGATCGCCGCCGGACTTCCCGGCGCTGGTGATGGCGCTGATGACGCTGACGAGAGGGATGGCCAGCGCGGCGAGGGCGAGGCCGTAGAACATCCGAACGGTGCGTAGCTTCAACAGCTCGGCGCGAATGAGGTTCTTCATCATCGTGGGGCTCCTTGGGTGGTTGGGTGAGTGGGCGGGGAGGTGAGGTCGAGGAAGAACTCCTCGAGATCGAAGTGCTGTGCGGTCATTTCGAAGATCACCACGCCGGCGCCGGCGGCGGCGATGCCAACGGCGTCGGTCGTGGTTTCGAGGGCGACGACGGTGTCGGCGGTCTGCAATTCGGCGGCGATGCCTTTGGAGGCGAGGGCGTCGCGAAGCGCTTGCGGCTGCGGCGTTCGCACCCACACGCCCGGCTTTGTCCGTCCGGCTAGATCGGCGAGCGAGGACTGGATGACCAGGCGTCCTTTGGCGACGATGACGACGTCGTCGACGGTCTGGGCGATCTCGGCCAGGAGATGGCTGGATACCAGCACGCTGTGACCTTGGTCGGCGTAGGAGCGGAGGAACCTGCGCAGCCAGTGGACGCCCTCTGGGTCGAGGCCGTTGGCGGGCTCGTCGAGGATGAGTACTTCGGGCTGGCCGAGCAGGGCTGCGGCGAGGCCGAGCCGCTGGCGCATGCCGAGTGAGAATGCCTTGACCCGGCGGTCAGCGACATCTCCCAGGCCGACCTCGTCGAGGACCTCGTCGGCTCGCGAAGCTGATATGCCCGCGGCGACGCACAGCACGCGAAGGTGGTCTCGGGCTCGGCGGCCGGGGTGGAAGTTCGTCGATTCGAGGACCGCTCCGACGTGGCGGAATGGGTCGACGAGCTCCCGGTAGGGACGGCCGGCGATGGTCGAGGCTCCGGCGGTGGGCTCGATGAGGCCGAGGAGCATCCGCAAGGTGGTGGTCTTGCCAGCTCCGTTCGGTCCGAGGAATCCGGTGACGTTGCCTTGGGCGACCTCGAAGCTGAGGTCGTCTACTGCGACGACATTCCCGAAGCGTTTGGTCAGGCCGTGTATCTGGATGGAAGTCATGGCTCTCACTGTGCGGCGCTGACCCCGGGTCCGCATCGCCCCTGAGACAGGTTCGCGGCTCCCCCGCAGGGCACAGATGGGAGGGACCAATCTCTGTCTTATGGGGGAGGATTCCGAAACGGCCCTGCAGTACGGTCGACGCTATGGGAGCCGCTGTCGATTTCGCTAAGCAGACCCAGGGGTTGGTCCGCCGCTTCCCTCTCGCCGCCGATACCGCCCTGGCGGTCATTCTGGCGATCGCGGCGTTGGCGTCGCTGGCTGCGACCTATCACGAGATTCCCGCTCATGACCCCATGTTCAGTCACGGTTTCACCGTTCCCGTGGTGGCCTTCCTGCTGGTCTTGACTGTCCCGTTGGCCGCACGCAGGCGGTATCCGTTTTCCGTAGCCGCTGTCGTGGTGGCTGGGTTTCTCGTCGCCCGGATCGTCGTGCATGTTCCCGAGGCGAACGTCTCGTCGCTCGCGGCGTGGCTGATGATCTACAGCGCCGCGGTTCACGGCCAGCGCCGGTACCGGACTGCTGTTCTCAGCGTGTGTTACGGCGCGATCGTGGTCGAGGTGGTTCGCGAGCTGTTCTTCGTGACCCCGATAACCGGCGGGCCGCCGCTGGCCCGGAGTTTTTCCCTGTTGTACAACATGGTCGTCCTTGCCCTCCCTTGGCTGCTCGGCGCCGCCATATGGTCGCTGCGAGACCGTCAACGCATACTCGCCGAGCAGACCGTCGAGCTCCAAGCCGAGCGCGAGGAGAACGCCCGTCAAGCCGTATTCGCCGAGCGCGTGCACATCGCCCGGGAGCTACACGACGTCGTGGCCCACCATGTGAGCGTGATCGGGGTGCAAGCCGCGGGGGCTCGACGGGTCATGGAGCGGCAACCGGCCCGAGCCGCCGAGGTCCTCACCTCGATCGAAACGTCCAGCCGACATGCCGTTGTCGAACTGCATCGTCTGCTCGGGTTCCTCAGACGCACCGGCGAGATCGACGAACTCGCCCCCCAACCGGGCCTGGCGCAGCTCGGCAAGCTCATCGCCGAGGAAGGCCAAGCTGAACTGACCGTCAACCTCACGATCGAAGGAGAGGCGAAAGTCCTTTCTCCGACTCTCGACGTGTCCGCCTACCGGGTCATACAAGAAGCGCTCGCCAACACCCGGAAACACTCCAAAGCTGCTTGCGCAACGGTGCGGATCCAATACGGCACCTCGGAGCTCGACGTCGAGGTCCTCGATGACGGACCGGGCCGCGAGACCGAGCGAAGGGGCGGCACTGTCGGGCATGGCCTGATCGCGATGCGCGAGCGGGCCGCCCTTCACGGCGGTCACCTCAGCACCGGTCCTCGACCTGAAGGCGGATTCGCCGTGCACGCCTCGTTTCCATTCAGCACCGACGCCGCATGAGCGTCCATGTCGTCCTGGTGCAAGTTGCCTGAGGATCAGTCTGGGACCGCCGCCCGCGTGTGCCATCGCCCGCAGGGCGCGTCTGCGCTCTCCTCAGCGCAGGTCGTT
Organism: uncultured Actinomycetota bacterium; assembly: GCA_963783945.1. GTDB lineage: Bacteria > Actinomycetota > Acidimicrobiia > Acidimicrobiales > Palsa-688 > CAWAPS01. Next base: position 676,745 of record CAWAPS010000024.1, on the reverse strand, counting down.
GCCGCTGGTGCCTCTGTCGAAGGACACAGGCGCGTCTAGGCGCCGGGCGTGACCAGCCCGCTCTCGTACGCGAGGACGACGGCCTGAACTCGGTCACGGACCCCGAGTTTCGCGAGCAGGCTGGAGACGTGGGTCTTGATCGTGCCATCGGTGACGAACAGCTCGGCGCCCAGCTCGGCGTTGCTCTTACCGCGCGCCAGCATCGTCAGCACCTCGCGCTCGCGCTGCGTCAAGTCGCCCAGCCGCGTGCCGAGCTCCGGCCTGACCGGCCGGCGTGCGAACTGCTCGATGATGCGCCGCGTGACCGACGGGGCGAGCAGAGCCTCGCCGGCAGCTACGACGTGCACCGCGTGCAGGAGCTCCTCGGGTGGGGCGTTCTTGACCAGGAAGCCGCTGGCGCCCGACCGCAGGGCCTCGAACACGTACTCGTCACGCTCGAACGTGGTGAGGATCACCACACGACTGTGCAGCTCGCCGTCTTCGGTAATCCGCCGCGTGGCCTCGAGTCCGTCACCGTCGGGCATCTGGATGTCCATAAAGACGATGTCGGGCCGCAGGCGCCGGGTGCTGGCCGTGGCCTGCTCGCCGTTCGCCGCCTCGCCGACAACCTCGATCTCGGGATCGGACTCGAGGATCATCCGGAAGCCGGCGCGAACCATCGCCTGGTCGTCGGCCAGCAGCACACGGATGCTCACAGCGCACCGTCCGAGGTGGGCAGCTTGACCCGCACCGCGAACCCGCCGCCGGATGCCGGCCCCGCCATCAGTTGGCCGCCGTGCAGGGCAGCACGCTCGCGCATGCCGATCAACCCCAGGCCGCCCAGGCTCGTCCCTGATCGCGCCGTGGCGCCGCGGCCGTCGTCGATGATCTCGACCTCGAGCTCGTCGGGCCAGTACCGCACGCGCACGTCGGCGCGCGACGCCGCCGCGTGCTTGAGGGTGTTAGTCAGCGCTTCCTGCACGATGCGATACGCCGACACGCCCATCATCGGCGGCAACAATCGTTCCTCCCCTTCGATGCTGACCGCAACAGCGAGCTTGGACTCACTCATGCTCGCCGCCAACCCCGGAAGCTGGCTCAGGCCGGGGCGCGGAGCCAGATCGTCCTCGTCGCCGGCCTGCCGCAAAAATCCGAGCAGGCGGTGCAGCTCCCCCACCGCCTGTCGGCTCGACGCCTCGATCGCGGTCAGCGCCTCCTTCGCCTTGACACGGTCACCGTCGATCACGACCCGGGCGGCGCCGGCCTGAACACCCATCATGCTCACGTGATGGGCGACGACGTCATGCAGCTCCCGGGCGATTCGCACCCGCTCCTCGAACACGGCGCGGCGAGCGTTCTCCTCGCGGCCGCGCTCGGCGTCGGTAGCGCGCTGTTCGGCCGCGTCGACCCGGGCGGCGCGCTCGCGCAGCGCGAACCCCGCCAGCCAGCCGATCGCGAACAGGGCGGGCGTGAAGAACAAGTCACCAGCCGAGTGCGTGGGGTCGTTGTACACGACGATCGCCGCCCCGCTCACCACGACAACCAACCCGACCCGCCCCTGAAAGACGTCACGAAGGTTGCCGAGCAGGAACGATGCAGCCATCCCAGCGACGTCCAGTATTGCGACCGACCCGATCAGCCGCCCGTCAACCGACGAGAGCGTCGCCGCCAGCAGCCAGACAGCCGCCGGTGCGGCGAACGGGAAGCGGCGGCGCCAGAGCAACACTAGGAAGACGGCCGCGACAGCCGGCACCGCGAACCACCGCGTCGTGTTCAGCTGTGGCGCCAAGTCGTGTCTCAACGCGACCTCGAGCGCGCTCTCGATCGCTCCGACCGCAATCAGCAAGTCGAAGCCGTAGCTGCGAGCGAACCACCAGAGCCGGCTCACGTATCCACTTGGGCACGAGGGTCGGCTACGTTGCCGGCTGCCCAGACGCCGGGCACGCTGGTGAGCCCGACGCGCCGTTCGGCCCGAGAACGGGCCACCGTCTCGCTCGGCGTGACAGCCAGGTCGATACCGCGCACCGCCCGGACCGTCCCGTAGGACTTGGCCACCCTGGACAACTCGATCCCCAATCGACTCTGCTTTGGTGTGCCCATGAGATGATCCTGATGCACGGCGCCCGAAGCGCCCAGGCCGTGTTCGATGACGGTCTTGGTCACGACGTTCCAGCGGTAAAACGTGCTCGGTCTTGTCATAGCGCTCCCATAGCCGAGGAGGCGCCGGTTCCGCACAGGGCGACAAAACTGGAAAATGACGTCCTACCGAACCAGGCGTCTCGCTGATCGATCTGCCAAGCCAGCGTCGCCAAGGTCCGGAGCAACACTCCCGGAGGCTGCCAATGCTCTGAGCAGGATCCAACACGGCTACGGGATCACCCATCGTGTCAGCACCCAGCGTACACCCCGCTCCGATCCAGCGTGGAATCCTGGTCGACAGTCACCCATCGATGCCCGACACGCTCGCACCCCGACGGTCCAACTATCCCCTAACGGACAGCTACAGAATCCAAGCGGGGTACCCCCTATCGCCGGAACTGGGGCCTCCATTAGCGACGGCGGACTGGTCCTGTCAGGTAGTTTCTATTCCCAGAGAGTGGCCAGCCAAAGACGTGGCAATCGCTCCCTGCCGGAGGTGCAGACAAGACATGCCTGAGTTCCCTGCGATTACTCACGTGGCGCTAACGGTTACGAGCCTCGAACGGAGTGTTCCTTGGTACAAGGCCCTGTTCGGCTCGGACCCGATTCTTGACGAGGACACAGGTCCGTTCCAGCGTGTCGCTTGGCTTACGGGCGGCACAATCGTCGGTCTAACTCAGTTCCCTGATTTGAGCAGCACTGAGCCGTTCAACGAGCGCCGGCCGGGGCTCGATCATCTGGCTTTCGGCTGTGCCAGCCGTGATGAGTTGAGAGCATGGGAAAACCATCTAGGCGAACTCGGCATCCCCAGCGGTGGCATCGTGGACGCGCCCGGGTACTCGGCATTGTCCTTTCGAGACCCTGACAACATCGCACTCGAGTTCTTCGCACCTCGGGGCTAGGACTGGCGGGTATCTGTCTGCCCAGTAGGCCGTCCCCTAACGCCGGGTACTCGACTATGCCGCCCCCAGCCTCGGGTGAGCCAAACTGCTGTCCGTGGAGATTGTCGCTGCGAATCCCGTCCTGGCAGTTCACGACCTGCAGGCTTCGGCGGAGTGGTACCGCCAGGTTCTCGCCTGCCAGGCCGCTGAAGTCGATCCCGGAAATTGGGTGTTCTGCCGGTCAGGCTCGATCCAGTTCATGCTCGGGCGATGCCCCGATACCCCTCCTGCCTCCGAGATTGGCGATCACAGCTACGTGGCCTACCTCGAAGTCGACGACATCCAGGCGTACTACGCCCGGGCCAAAGGCGCCGGTGCGGAAGTCAGCAAGGAGCTGAGACGGGAGCCGTGGGGACGGGAAGAGTTCGGCATCCGCTCGCCGGACGGGCACCGCTTCATGGTGGCCGGACGAAACCCGCCCCAATAAGCCGTGACCAGCGGTGGGAGCTCGATGTCCCCTATCGCCGGCTCGGCCGCGCGTTATGGCGGGGCCGCAACGATCCGTCTGAGCCTGGTCAAAAGGTGCAGGCCGATTTAGCGTGGTCCGATGACCTGGGCGTCGTCGTCGTTCTGCACCTACGGTTTGTGTCAGGAGGCGGTGAGCTGGGCGACGATGGCGCCGCTGTCGATCCAGACCTGCTCACGGCTGATCAACCCGTCGCGGAAGCTGAAGACGTGGAGGATGCGGAAGGTGACTCGCCGTCCGTTGCCGGGGATGCCGAGCATCTCCCCGATGACCGTGCCGGTCATGTTCTGCTCGAGGATCATGGTGTCGCCGTCGAAGAACCTATTCAGAGGCTCCTCTCCTTCGGTGCGGAAGTTGGCGGTCAAGAACTGGTAGAAGTCCCGGGCCGCGTCTTTGCCGGTGCGGGGCGAGCCGGGAAACCCCACCGCGTCGTGGACGATGTCGTCCGTGTACACGGCTACCGCGCCGTCGACGTCGCCGGCCCCCTCTGCCTTTAGGTGCCGCTCGACCGTGGCGATCATCTCGTGCTGGTCCATTCACTTACCCCTTCGTTCGTGCAAGCCCTCTAGTCTTGCGTCGATGCTATTATTGTGAGATGGTTCTCTCACGTCAAGTCGCCCCTCGCAGAAATGGTGGGCGGACGAACCAGAAGACCCGGACCCGCACGGCGCTGCTCACGGCGGCGGCGGATCTGGTCCGAGAGGGTAAGCCGCCGTCCATGCCCGAGGCCGCCGACCGTGCGCTGGTCTCGGTCGCCACCGCGTACCGATACTTCTCTTCCGCAGAGGACCTGTGGTGGGAGGCCTCCAATGAGGCCTTCGGCGATCAAGGGACCTTGGCCGAGGCCGAGCGGCGAGTCGAAGCCGCCGGAAGCGACCCGCAGGCGCGGCTGGAGGCCCTTATCCGCAGCGTCGGTTTCCGGATGCTCGACGATCAGGTGCCCTACCGGCGGATCGCCAAGACCGCCCTAGAGCAATGGTTTCGCCAGGCCGACGCGCCCGACAGCGAGCGGGTTCCGATCCGCCAGGGGCGGCGAAACGAACAGATCAGAAAGGTCATCGACCCCCTACAGGGCCGACTTCCCAATAAAGACATCGATCGAATCGCCCACGTCCTGGGGCTCGTCGTCGGCACCGAAGCCATGATCGCTCTCACCGACGCCGTAGGGCTCGACGTACCCGCAACCAAAAAGACACTCCTAGACGCCGGTCGATGGCTCCTCGCAGGCGCACTCGCCGAGCTGACGGACTCACACACCTAATGAAGTGCCGTCCAGGTACGCCTGAACATGCACCCAGTAAGTGGCAGCCGACCCCTTTCAGATCACCCCGAACGAACGACGGATAGGGCGTTCGAGGTCGGGGGGGGCATAACGCTCCGACGCGACGTCCCCAAATCCCGGAACTGCCGCGTCACTGATCGCCGGCTGGAACGCGCTTATCGCCGACGGAGGTGCTTGCTGGAGTTGCTCCACCCGTTGTATGACGACCTGCATAGACTGGGCAGAACTATGGAACCTTGCATAGTATTCCAGTCATGGAGGGTGAACGCCGGTTCCGCGTACCCGGGGAGAACGAGTGAGCCCACGCGAGAGCGTACGTTCGAACATGGTCGACGGGGCCGTGATTCTCTTGGCCACCCAGGGCGTCGAGGGCACGTCGTTCAAAGAGGTCCTGGCCGTCGCGAATGCTCCCCGAGGATCGGTGTACCACCACTTCCCGGGAGGTAAGTCCGAGCTGCTCCATGCGGCACTGGATCGGGCCAGCGGGCGGGCTCTTGCGGCGATGGAGGCGACACGTGGACAGAGCGCTCTTGAGGTCCTCGAGCGTTTCCTCACCCTCTGGCAAGCACTCCTCGACTACTCCAAGCTGAGTGCTGGATGTGCGGTCGTATCCGTCACGGTCGCCGGTCCCGAGGGCGACATCCTCGAACACGTCGGCGCCATCTTCCAGACCTGGACCGACCAGCTCGCAGGACTCTTCGTCGCTGGGGGCGTGTCAGAGGAATCGGCGCACCGGATGGCCGCGGTCACGATCGCCGCGACTGAAGGGGCGGTCGTCCTCTCCCGGGCCGAGCAGAGCAGAGTCTCGTTCGACGAAGTAGCCAGCACACTGAGGGACTTGATTCGGGGGCAGCCATGACCGTCGGGTTCCTGCCTCTTCGGGGTCGCCAAGACGAGCTGGCCGTCATCGAAGATCGGCTCAGAGAGGTCAGTGCGGGAACGGGCGGAGCTATCGTGATCGAAGGCAGCGCGGGGGTGGGCAAGACCAAGCTCATCGATGCCTCGATGCAGTTGGCAGGCGATCTGGGGTTTCGCGCGGGTCGAGGCGTCCTCGAGCCATACCGGACGGGTCCGACCGAACTCGAAGCTCTGTTCGACGCGCTTTTCGAGGGCCCGTCGCCGTTGGCTGACCGACGTGCCCTAGATGACTCCCACGCGTCCCCCGAGTTCATGTTCTGGCTAATCCAGGACTTGCAGTCGGTGATCGAGGAAGCGGCACTGCAGTCTCCGATCATGATCTGCCTCGATGACCTGCACTGGGCGGGAGCCACTTGCGCGGTAGCGATACGGCAGCTCGGGCCACGACTTGCCTCGCTTCCGGTGGCATGGATCCTGGCCTTTCGCCCGAACCAAGGTCTCGCGCCGGTGCAGGAGGCGAAGTCTGATCTGATCGACGGCGGCGCAGCGCATATCAGCCTTGGGCCGCTCAAGCGCGAGGCCGTGGCGCTGGTCGCGGCCGATGTCCTGGGCGCCCAACCAGACGATGACCTCTTGCAGCGGGCGGATCGGATGAAGGGGAACCCGTTCTTGTTGGTGGAGTTCCTGCAGGGGCTCCAAGACGACTCGGTGCTCAGGTACGAGTCGGGTCGCGCCATCCTCGTCGGGGACGGCCAGCCGGGGGTCCAGAGCGAGGGGATCAGGGGTCGGCTCGCCCGCCTCTCACCGGTCGGGGGCCGCGTGGCCACTTTCGCATCGAGCCTCGGCCTTCGCTTCACGCTCCACGACCTCGCCGCCATTACGTCTTTGTCGGTAGGCGACCTCGTTGACCCGGTGACCGAACTTCTCGAAGCGGATGTCTTCATCGAGGACGGGGATCGCCTGACCTTCCGTCACGATCTCATCCGAGAAGCGGCCCGTGCCGGCTTGCCGATTCCGGTCCGGCGGGGACTGGATCGCCAAGGTGCGGACGTGCTGCTCGCCCGAGGTGCCCTCCCGACGGAAGTGGCGCTCCAGCTCGCCCAGAGCGCGGAGCCAGGAGACGACGTGGCGATCGAGACTGTGCTCAAGGCCACCCGAGAGCTCGCCTTGTCCGACCCCGCGGGTGCGGCCTCGCTTGCCGAGCGCGGGCTCGAGCTCGCGCCGGAGCGTCATCCCCTCCGTGGCGCTCTCGTGGCTCAACGCGTCCTCTCCCTCTTTGCGGCGGGGCTCGCCGAGGAGGGCAAAGGCTTCGCCGACGCCGCACTTCGCAGCACGTTGCCGGCGGCAGAAGAGGCCCGGGTCCGCCTTAGCGTCGCCACCATGTTCGACATCTCCCCCGAAGTCCGAGCCGACGCGGCCCGAGCCGGGCTTGCCCTTCCGGGCCTGGACACGGACTTGACCGCGTGGTTGTGGGCCTCCTTGCTGCACAGCCTGACCGTGGCCGGACGGACCGAAGAGGCGATTGCCATCCAGCCCAAGGCACGAGAGGCCGCCTACGCGAGTTCTGACGAAGCCTGTTGGATGGCATTCGAGTTGCCCGAGTCAGGAATCGAGTACCAGGTCCTGGACTTCGATGGCGCGCTGAGCACGGTCCTAAAGGCAGAGCGTCGAGATCATGGCGGTCGTGAAGACGCCCGGGCCCGCCTGCTCTTGATGTTCCGCTCGTGGGTCCTCGAGGCACTCGATCGTTTGGACGAGGCACTCGAGGTGGTCGGCGACGGCGCCCTCGCCGCGCAGAGGGACCGGCAGAACTGGGCGCTGCGTACCTTCGAGACGACCAGGGGTCGCCAGCTTCTTCAGGTCGGGAACCTGGCCGATGCCGCGACGGCCCTGGAGGGGCGTTTCAGTGTGGCGGACGCGCACCGCGCCGCGGGCCCTCTCCACGCCCCGGCCGTCGTAGCGCTAGGAAAGCTCAAGATCCATACCGGGGATGAACGAGAAGCCCTCGAGGTCGGCGAGGTCGCCAAGGTCATGCTCAATGCAGATGCTCCGAGCGTGTCCAACCAAGCGATGTGGTACCAGGCTCAGCTCGCCCTCGCCCAGGGAAATCCCATGGCGGCGCACGAGTGGCTGTCCTTTAAAGGCCTCGATGAGCGCCTTTCGATGTTCCCGCTCTTTCCGCACGAGGTCACCGACGACGCCGAACGAGTTCGGATTGCCGCCGCTGCCTCCGACCTGGAACTCGCCGAACACGCCATCGCTTTGGCCGAACGAAGGGCTGCCCTGAATCCACAGGTGTCTTCTTGCCGAGCGGCTGCAGCGCACGCCCGCGGCATCTGGTTCGAATCCGCCACGGATCTCGAGGTCGCTGTCGACCTCTATCGAGATGGACCGCGCCCGCTGGCGTACGCCTCGGCGCTCGAGGACCTGGGTCGTGTGCGTGTCGGCGGCGGCGACACCGAATCTGCCGTGGCGTCGTTCGATGAGGCGCTGTCAATCACCACTCGCGTCGGGGCCGAGTGGGACTCAGCCCGTATCCGAGGCCGGCTCCGCCGTCTCGGGGTGCGTCGTCGCTATGCAGTTAACACTCGGCCCAAGACGGGTTGGGCGGCACTCACAGAACCCGAGATCAACGTCGCCCGCCTAGCCGCCGAAGGACGCACGAATCGCCAGATTGCGGCTGCACTCTTTCTCAGTCCGCATACCGTCAATACCCATCTCCGACACGTTTTCGAGAAGCTCGGGATCAACTCGAGGGTGCAGTTGACGCGCTTCGTCCAAGAGCAGACATCCTGAATCGGTCCTTCGTCTCGACCCGATTAGCGCGGGCTGCTTTGTTCGGCGATCCACGACGCGGCGAATGCCGTCCAGGTCTCGGGCTGCCCGCTCCCTTTGGCTAGGCCCAGACTGTGGGGGCCATGCGGGTAGACGTGGACGGTGTGAGGGATTTGGTTGGCGGCGAGAACCCGGGCCAGCCGGTAGGTGTGTTCCGGCGGAACGTATGCGTCCTCGGCGGTGTGCCAGATGAAGAACGGCGGCGCCGACGGAGTCACCATGGCGTCGAGGGACGTGGCGTGGCGGACCTCGGGACTCGCGTCCTCTCCGAGGAGGATCACGCGTGCCGGTCGGTAGGTTTCTGTCTCCATGGAGGTGATCGAATAGCCAAGAACGGCAAAATCGATCCGCTCGTACGATCCGGTCTCTGAGGTCAGCGCCGCCATGCCAGCGAGGTGGCCGCCAGCAGAGAACCCCACCAGCCCTACCCGGGTGACCCCGTCTTGTCGCAGCCTTCGGATCTCTGCCTGGAGGGCGTGCAGGGGTACCGGGTGCCGGACTCGCAGTGGGTAGCGGAACACAGTGGCTTCGAAGCCGAGCCCTCTGAGCCATTCGACGATCGGCTCACCTTCGTGGGCTGCGTGCTCGGCGTAGCCCCCGCCGGGCAGCACCATCACGTGTGTCATGACGTCGAGTCCTGACTCAACCAGGTGGGCGTCGTCTCCGAAGCGATGCCTTCGGCGTCCATCTTGGGGTCTTGAGCCTTGAGGCGGTCCATGGCTACCACTGTGTGCTCCGCGAGCCGCGTCGGCATCGCTCGAACGTGCGATTCATCCCGCCTGGCGCCTTCGGATCACTCGGTCATGCGATGACGAGACGCTCGGAAGCGCGGATTCTTGCTTGGTGGCACGGTTGGACGCAGCGGAGGCGCTGAACGGCTCGGACGTCGCTTCGACAGGCCCCAGGGGACCGTGGCGGCTGTCGCGCCCAGTCGGATTCTGGGTCGTGGCCACCTCGGTGCTGTGTGTGTCGGCCTTCTCGACAGCGCCGAGTTCCCTCTACGGTCTCTACGCCGAGCGTGATCATCTCTCCTCGCTCACGATCACGATCGTCTATGCGGTCTACGCCGGGGGCATCGTCGTGAGTCTCCTGCTGGCCGGGCACATCTCCGACTGGTACGGCAGGCGAGCCGTCCTGGTGCCGGCGCTCGTGGTCGGGGCAGCCGCATCGGCCATCTTCGTGTTCTGGAAGTCATTGCCGGGCCTGCTCGTCGGACGGGTGCTCACGGGAGTGGCCATCGGGGTGACGGTGGCCACCGCGACGGCCTACCTGACCGACCTCGACGCGGAGCCCAAGTCCGCTGTTTCGCGCCGGGCCAGCACCGTGGCCGTCATCGGCAACCTGGGCGGACTCGCCCTCGGCCCGCTCATCGCCGGGCTGCTGGCTCATTTCGCCTCGCACGCCCTGACGCTGCCTTACATGGTCTTCTTCTGCGCCATCGTGATTTCGGCGATCGGCGTCTATTTCACCCCCGAAGGCCATCCCGCACGACATCCTCTGCCGCGCTATGCCCCTCAGCGCCTGAAGATTCCCTCCTCCGGACGGGGCGCGTTCGTCGCCTCCATCACGGGTGCGTTCACGGGATTCGCGGTGAGCGGCCTCTTCGTAGCGTTGACGGGCACCTTCTTGGCCGCGCTGGTTCACGATTCGTCGCCGGACCTGATCGGCTTGACCGTGTTTCTTACCTTCGGTGCCGGCGCCGTGACCCAGCTGTTGACCTCGGCCTGGCCACCGCACCGGCTCTTCCGGTTGGGGATTGCCCCGATTCTGGCTGGGCTGTCCCTGTTGGTCATCTCGGCGTGGACATCCCCGCCGAGCCTCACCTTGTTCTTGGTCAGCGGGGTGATCGCGGGCATCGGCGTCGGCGCCGTGTTCCGGGCCAGCCTGGCCACGGTCATCTCCATCTCGAACGCAGACGATCGGGCGGGCGCAGTGGCCACTGTCTACACCGCCGGCTACGGCGGTGTGTCCATCCCGGTGATCGGCGTGGCCTTGGTGCTCGAACATGCGAGCCCGCGGGTCACGCTCCTGATCTTCGGGACCGCAACGGCGGTCGGGATCGTGGCGGCCGCGCCCGTCTTGGTCCGAGCGAGCCTCGTGAATCCGAACGGCGCTGCGCCCGCCGGTGGAGCCGCGTCATGAGCGATGTCAGCGAGAACCCAGCATCGGCGCAGCTCGCAGAGGCAGACATCGCCCTCTTCCGAGAGATAGGCACTTCTCGCCACGTCCACGAAGGGGAATACCTCTACCGCGAGGGGGACGTCAGCTACGACTTCTTCGTCGTCGTCTCCGCCGTGGTCGACATCATCGTGAGAGCAGACGGCGCCGATCGTATTGTGGGGCACCACGGCGCTGGCCGATTCCTTGGCGAGCTCAACATGCTCACCGGCCTACGGGTCTTCGTTTCCGCACGGGTCACCAAACCCGGCGAGGTGATCGCAGTTCCACGCGAGCGCCTCCGCACTGTCATGACCACCAACGCCCGCCTAGGGGACACGATTCTTGCTGCGTTCATCGCCCGCCGGAGCCTGTTGCTCGAGAATGCGGCCCCGACGATCCGAGTGGTCGGATCCAGATTCTCGCCCGGATCCCTACGAGTCCGAGAGTTCCTGTCGCGCATCCGCGTTCCTCACGAGTGGCTCGACGCGGATTCCGATCCCCAGGTCCAAGGCCTCCTGCGCGAGACGGGCATCGGAGCCGGCGATTTGCCGGTGGTGATCGCGACCGGGTCCGTCCTGCGCAACCCGACTCCCGGCGAACTGTCGAGCTTCCTGGGTCTCACGCTCGAGAACCTGCCTCAGCGGTGCTTCGACCTGCTCGTCATCGGAGGTGGTCCGGCGGGGCTGGCGGCGGCCGTCTACGGCGCGTCCGAGGGCCTCCAGACACTCGGCGTCGACAGCACGGCTCCCGGAGGACAGGCCGGGACCAGCTCGCGGATCGAGAACTACCTCGGGTTCCCTATGGGGATCTCGGGAGCAGAGCTGACCCAGCGTGCAGTCATCCAGGCCCAGAAGTTCGGAGCCCGCCTGACGGCACCGTGCACGGCGAAGTCCCTGCGAGAGAACGGCGGCTACCTGGTCGTCGAGTTGAGCGACGGTTCCGAGGTGGCGGGTAGAGCAGTCGTGGCTGCCACAGGTGCGTCGTACCGACGCCTCAACGCCGCTCGCCTCGAGGACTTCGAGGGGCGGGGCGTCTACTATGCCGCTACGGACATGGAGGCGCGCCAGTGCCGGGGCGCCCCGGTGGTGATCGTCGGAGGAGGGAACTCTGCCGGACAGGCTGCCATCTACCTGTCCCAACACAGTTGCCCGGTCTCGATCGTCATCCGGGGCGACAACCTGGCAAAGAGCATGTCGCAGTACCTGGTCGACCGCATCGAGGCAGACGCGGCGATCACGGTGCGGACCAATACCTCGGTCATTGCCCTCGACGGTGGCGAGTCCCTTGAATCCGTTCAGCTCGCAGGTCCGCAGGGCGAGTACCCACTCGAGTGTACGGCGCTGTTCTCCTTCATCGGAGCGGACCCGGCGTCCGGGTGGCTCTCGGGATGCGCGGCCCTCGATGATCGCGGATTCGTCCTGACCGATGCGTCCCTGACCGAAGACCTCTTCGGAGAGACCTGGGCTGGGCTCGGCCGAGGTCCATTGCCGTTCGAGACGAGTCGCCCCGGCCTGTTCGCCGTCGGCGACGTCCGCTCGGAGTCGGTGAAGCGAGTGGCCTCCGCCGTCGGTGAGGGTTCGGCCGCGGTCAGGGCCGTCCACCAGTACTTGGCGTTCCTTTCGTGAGCAAGGATCGAAAGAGGAGCAGACGATGACGACAGCGTCTCGGTTCGGAGAGTCGGGGCCCGTGCACACACTCGCTGACGGATATGAGATTCCCACGCTGGCTCTTGGGGTGTGGCAGACCCCTGAGGGTTCTCAGACCAAGGACGCCGTCCGTTGGGCACTTGAGCTGGGCTATCGCCACATCGATACGGCCCAGGGCTACGGGAACGAACGGAGCGTCGGCCAGGGATTCCGCCAAAGCGGCCTCGACCGCGACGACGTCTTCATCACGACAAAGTTCCACCCAGGCTCAAAAGATCCAGTCTGTGAGATCGAGGCAAGCCTCCAACGCCTGAGGCTCGAATACGTGGACCTGTACCTGGTGCACTGGCCTCAAGGTGGACCAACCTGGGCATGGCCCGGCATGGAACGAGCGCAACGCCTCGGCTATGCGCGCTCGATAGGCGTGTCGAACTTCGACGTGAACGAGCTCGAGCAGGTCTTTGCGATTGCCAGTTCACCTCCCGTCGCCAACCAGATCAACCTCAATCCCTTCAGCTACCGAAGGCGGCTGGTCGAGGAGAACGAGCGCCGCAAGCTGGCCACCGAGGCCTACAGCCCCCTCGGCACAGGGCGTCATCTCAGCAGCCCCAAAGTTCAAGAGATCGCCGATCGCGTTGGACGATCCACGTCGCAGATCCTGATCCGCTGGGGCCTCCAGCATGACTTCGTCGTTCTGCCCAAGTCCACTCACCGCGAACGGATCGCCGAGAACGCCGGCGTCCTCGGCTTCTCGCTCTCGGACGCCGAGATGGCCAAGCTCGATGAACTCGATGGAGGCTCGCGCCCCGGAGCGGCCCTCGAGCACAAGTGGTGGTGAGGCTCAAATGTTCGATCCCACGATTGCCAATCACCTTCTCGCTCTCGGACGCCGAGATGGCCAAGCTCGATGAACTCGATGGAGGCTCGCGCCCCGGAGCGGCCCTCGAGCACAAGTGGTGGTGAGGCTCAAATGTTCGATCCCACGATTGCCAATCACCCGTTCAAGCGATGCCTTCGACCTCAGTTCCCTTCATGCTGAACAAGCCGACGGCGGATGAGCCGATGGCAAGCGCGAGACACGGGGAAAAACATGGCGAGCCTGCTCGATGAAGTCATTGACGCACACGGAGGACTTGATCGTTGGAACCAATTCGAGGAAGTCCACGCGCATCTGATCCAAGGCGGTGTCGTGTGGGCACTCAAAGGTCATCCCGGACAGCTGGCCGATGTGTTTATCACGGCGAATCTGCACAAGCAGTGGGTGTCACACGAACCGTTCCTCGCCCCCATTTTGCGGAGCGTCTATACCCCTGACCGGGTCATCATCGAACAAATGGACGGTCGGCCCGACGAGTCCCTCGAGTCGCCAAGAGAGAGCTTTGTCGGGCACACGCTCGAGACCCACTGGTCCAACCTGCAGTTGGTCTACTTCGTGGGCACCTCCATGTGGACGTATCTGACGCAGCCGTTCACCTACGCGCTGCCCGGATTCGAGACAGCCGAGATCGAACCCTGGGACGAGAAAGGGGAACGTTGGCGTCGGCTACGCGTCACCTGGCCCGCGCTGCCAGTCGGCCACAGCAAGGTTCAGACGCTCTATATCAGCGACGACGGGCTCATCCGCCGATTCGACTACGAGATCGACATCGCCGGCGGCGCCCCTGGAGCGCATCTCCTAGAGGGGTACTCGAACATCGCCGGAATCATGGTGCCCGCGATTCATCGCATCTTCGCCCGCGACGACCAAGGAATCGTGATCGCTGATCCGCTCATGGTGTCCATCGACCTCGATCAGGTCGCGTTCTCGGAGCGGTAGCGCCAACTCACGTGCTGGATCTGATCGAAAGAGAGTGACGAACAGATGACATATGCCGACCTGCCGAACCTGCGAGTGGAGTCAGAGGGAGGGCTAGGCTTCGCCTATCGCGACACTGGTGGCGACGGGCGTCCGGTTGTTCTGCTCCAGCACTTTCGAGGCAATCTCGACAACTGGGACCCTGCACTGGTCGATGATCTGGCTGCCACCAGACGGGTGATCACGTTCGACTACGAGGGTGTCGCTGGGTCCGAGGGGAACGTCGCTCACACGATGGGCGAGACAGCGGTGGGTTCCCTGAGATTCCTCGATGCTATGAACCTCGGTCAAGTCGACCTTCTCGGCTTCTCGATCGGAAGCTTCGTCGCACAGGAGATCGCCCTAACTCGTCCTTCGGTGGTCAATCGAGTGGTTCTTGCTTCGGCGGCACCGAAAGGTGGTCCCGACATGCACGGCTGGGCCGCCGAGGTCATTGGCGCGATTGGCAAACCGGATACTTCTCCGGAGGAGTACGTCAGCGTCTTCTTCTCGCCTTCGGAGGCGAGCAGGAAGGCAGGAGCAGAGGCGCTAGGCCGGATGTACGTCCGCACCGAGGATCGCGACATTCCGACCAACTGGGAGTGTCGCTTGGCGCAGTACGACGCGGTTTGCGAGTGGGGTATGCCGAATCACGGCCTTCTCGAGCGGGTCGAAGCCATAAAGGTGCCCGTTTTCGTGGCCAACGGCGACAGCGACCCGATGATCCTCCCTCGCTACTCGTACCTGCTCGCTGGGCTGTTGCCCGACACCAGGCTCAAGATCTACCCCGATGCAGCGCATGGTTTCTTGTTCCAGCATCACAACGAGTTCGCCGCGGACGTGAGTGAGTTCTTGGACTCCTAGAGGGAACGGGGCCAGCCGATCCATGTGATCGGCCAGATGTGCGATTGGGAATCGCACATCCACGTGATGCCAAAGCCGGCGGTTTCGGGCACAGTCGTGGTTGGGGGAACGGCGCGAGATCCGCGTCAGCTACGCTACCCGCGCCCTAAGAGGGAGACCAATGGCTGATCAGACAACCTCTGAAATCGCTACCTACTTCCGGGTCTGCGATGGAACACGGGTCAGGTATGCGGACACCAAGGCAGACTCCGACACGGTCATTCTCATGCTGGCGCCGTGGCCAGAGACCCTTTGGGCGTACCGGCGAGTCTGGAGTCAGATCAGCGCAGTTGGCCGAGTGGTCGCGCTAGACATGCCTGGATTCGGCCACTCCGACCAGCCCGAGCGACTGATCGCACCCGACGCCATGGGAGATTTCCTGGCTCTCTTGATCGACGAGTGGGGCCTGGGCGCGCCGCACATCGTCGGTCCCGACGTTGGCACTGCGGCCGCCCTCTTCCTGGCGGCGAAGGCACCCGAAAAGGTCACCAGCCTGTCGATTGGAGGTGGAGCTGTCGCCATTCCAATCGCGGCGGGAGGCGCCCTGGAAGCGGTGATCCGAGCTCCCAGTCTCGATGACGTGCGTCAGCTCGACGCTCGAGTCAACATCGAGCGCGGCTGACGAAAGCGCGGCACCCCAAGCCACCGAGCCGGAGGTGCACGAGGACTACGTGAGCGCTTATGACTTGGGTCGGTTCGCAGAATCCGCTCGTTTTGTTCGGCACTACCCAGAGCAGAACAAGGCGGTGCAAGAATTTCTGCCGTCGATTCAGACTCCTACTCTGATCCTCGCAGGGGAACACGACGACCTCGTGCCGTGGTCCAACAACCAGTTCTTGGCGGACACGATGCCGAATAGCGTGGCCCACCGTCTCAACGCCGGCCACTTTGCGTGGGAAGAAGCCGCCGGCGAGTACGGGCGCCTCGTTTCCGAGTGGATCGCTGGGGGTTACAAGAAGTACTCGGGTAGCTAAGCCCGGCGGCCTACAGCAAAGGAGCGCAGCAGCTGAAGATCTCAATTGCTGGCGGGCACGGCCAAGTCGCCCTCCGGCTCACAGGGGTGCTGGCGGCCCGAGGCGACGACGTCGTAGGCCTGATCCCCAACCCTGGTCATGCTTCCGATGTCCACCAAGCGGGGGCGTCGGCTGTGATCTGCGACTTTGAGCACGCCAGCGTCGAGGAAGTCGCACTTTCGTCGTCGAGCCACAAGGCGGCATCTACCGGCACGGCGACGGAATCGGTCGTAGTTAAGGCGTAAATCGGGCCTCTGCTATGCACCCGCGACGGCAGACCCTGGGTGCGTGATAGCTGCGAATGTGACGCTGGGGCGCGATCGCGTCCCTGGACAGTCAGACCCTGAGTGGCTTTGCAAATCTATCCACCCCCTGAACGATCATGCGCGGGGGGACTCCTTCTCGGCCTTGGCGGGGAGGACCTGGCGGACCATCCGAGCCACTAATGCGGAGGCTTCTGGGTTGAGATAGAGCGGCCCGTTCGTCACGAGCTCAAGGGGCCGCGACTTCTCCGACTTGCACGCCCTCTCATGTCAACTCCAGCGACCGGTTCCGGTCTGCCCGGCGCTGCAGGACGGTGCGTTCGCTCGCGTTCGCGGTACGCGAGGCTGCGTCGGTGAACGCCTTGCGCGCCTGCGCGTGCAGCCCGGCCCGCTCGAGCAGGTCCCCGCGCACGCTCGGAACCAGCGGTGAGTCGCCGAGTGAATCGGCGTCCACCTCCTCCAGCACGGCGAGCCCGGCGCCGGGGCCGTACGCCCGCCCCTGCGCGACCGCCCGGTTCACCTCGACGACCGGGCCGGGCGCGGCGCGGGCCAGGACGTCGTACAACCCCGCAATCCGGCGCCAGTCCGTGTCCTCGGCGCGTGCCGCATGGGCGTGCTGCGCAGCGATCAAGGCTTGCAGGAAGTACCTCCCGACCGGGGTCCCGCGGGCAGCCAGCTGCTCCGCCTTCTCCAGAGCGGCCATGCCACGCCGGATCAGCAGCTGATCCCAGAGGTTCCGGTCCTGTGCCTCCAGCAGGACCGGAGCTCCGTCCTCATCGAGCCGGGCCGGCATCCGCGACGCTTGGATCTCCAGCAGCGCTTGCAGGCCGAGCACCTCGAGCTCGTCGGGAGCGAGGGCGGCCAGCATGCGCGCGAGCCGGATCGCCTCGTTGGCCAGGTCGGGGCGCATCCACTCCTCGCCGGCGGTGGCGGTGTAGCCCTCGTTGAAGATCAGGTAGATCACCGCCATGACATCGTCGAGCCGCTTGGTCCGCTCCGGCCCCTCGGGAAGCTCGAACTCGGCCTGCGCTTCCGACAGGGTTTTCTTCGCTCGTGAGATCCGTTGGCCCATCGTGGACTCGGTGGCCAGAAATCCCCGGGCGATCTCGGCGGTTGTGAGCCCGCCGACCAGTCGCAGCGTGAGCGCGGCCCGGGACTCGGGCGTCAGAGTCGGGTGGCAGGACAGGAAGATGAGCCGGAGTACGTCGTCCTCGATGTAGTCGACCTGGCTCTCGACGTCGGGCATCGTCTCCTCCTCTCTCCCTCGGGCATGTTCGAGCTCTGCAACCTTGCGGCGGAGGCTGTCGGCACGCCGGAAGTGATCGATAGCGCGCGCCTCTTCGCGGTGGTCATCAGCCACGCGACCGGGTTGTCCGGGACGCCCGTGGCAGGCCACTGCTCGAGCGCAGCGACGAGGGCGTCCTGCGCCAAGTCCTCGGCGAGGCTCACGTCGCGGGTCATCCGGGTGAGGGCACCGACGAGGCGGGCCGACTCGGCCCGCCAGGCGGCGTAGATGGCCTGGTTCCGCTCATCGGGACGGGTCTCTGCCGGCACCAGGCCAGCGTAATGAGCCCGGTTTCACTCTGGATCCGCCGATCCTTGCCGCAGAGGGCGCAGGACCGGCGGATCCGGGGTCACTCGCCGGGCGCCTCGGGACCGGTCGAGATCTGGCGCAGGGTGGAGATCACGGTGATCTCGGGCCAGTACTTCGCGTGAAGCTCGGCGAACGACTGCTGGTCCGCCGCGGCCTCCTCGAGGCTGGGGTACTCCATGATGGCCCAGCCGCCGACTACCTCCTTGGCCTCGGCGTACGGCCCGTCGACGCGGGTAACCTCGCCCTTCCGGACGACGTAGTTCACAGCGTCCTCAGTCCCGTGCAGACCGCCCCCGTCAAGGAACACGCCCTTGGCGGCTCGCTCGCTGATGTACTCGTCCATCGCGTCGAACAGCGCCTGCGGTGGCGTCCCGACGCCCTCTTCCATTCGCACGAATCCCATGAAACGCGGCATCTCGATCACTCCTTGTGGTTCCTCGGGGGTTGCTTTCTCGCACGTACGTCGAACGGCTATGCGGACCTTCGACATCGACCTTCGAGGTTTCTCGACCATCTTGCAGACACCCGGCGCGCGGGCGCCAGGACGTCCCCGACGCACGCGCGGGCGCCAGGGCGTCCCGACACGCGCGGGCGCCAGGGCGTCCCGACGCGCAAGTGCCAGGGCGACCCGACGCGGTGGTGATCCGCGGGAATCTCATCGAGACCGTGTTGCCTGCTCACTGCGGCGCTTCCTTCGAGTCGTGGACCCGAAGGTCGTCGGACACCTTGAACGACCGGCGTTTCTCGGGACACCACGGCTGTGCGGCTGGCATTGAGTAGTGCAACATCCATGGCTACATAGGGCAGCCGCGGTGACCAGCGGGTTTGTCGGGGATGAGGTCTGGAGGTCCGTGCTGGTGGTGAACCCCCGCCATTATCTGGACCAACGAGCACTCGCTCAAACTCGACGACGATCGGGAGACTGCCTGAGGGTGGTGATCCTGTGGCCCGCCCATGCCCCATAATCCCATTGAACCCTGTCCCGGAAGTCCAAGCCGCAACCGTCTCCAAACGCCGGCTGCCGGGCGCTTATCTGGGTGACGCGCCGGGCCGATCGAGTGGGGCTGGATGGAGTCAGTCGTGTAGCACCGGAGCGTAAGAGATGCCGACGATCGCGCCCTCCGGTGACTGGAGCCTCGCGACTGTCTGACCCCACGGTTCCTCGCGGGGTCCGTGCAGCAGCTCGTAGCCTGCCTGCTCGAGTTCGGTTGCTGCCGGAGCGACTGTGGCGGCGTCGGCGACGTCAAACTCGATGCTGACCTGCGGCACTGGCCGCTCCGATGGCCACTGGTCGGTTCCGAAGCACGCCTTCGCGGCCTGGGAGAGCGGCCAGATACCGAAGGATTTGCAGCCGGCGATCTGCTCGCTGTGGTGATAGCCGTCGCCTTCGCCCTGCAGCGGCAGGCCGAGAGTTTCTACGTACAGCTTGCGGCTGCTGGCCGGATCGGGGGCGATCATCGCCACGGTCGCGAGGAACTCTAAGTTCATGTCACCGTCTCCTCTGTTTGTGGATCGGCGCCCATGCGCTGGTTAAGGAGCTGGAGCTCACCCAGGAGCGCTTATGTTCCGCGTTCATCGAGGCTGCCGATCGGTGCAAAAAGTACTGGCGGGCCATCACGACGTCGGCGTGTAGATGTTGCCCCCGCCCTGGCGGAACTCCACGGCTTTCTGTTCGAGGCCGAGGGTGATGGCTTCCTCGACGCCCAGGCCGTGATCGGCGGCGAAGTTACGAATGTCGTGACTGATGCGCATGGAACAGAACTTGGGGCCGCACATGGAGCAGAAGTGGGCGGTCTTGGCGGCCGGAGCGGGCAGGGCCTCGTCGTGCAGTTCCCGGGCTTTGTCCGGGTCGAGGGACAACTCGAATTGGTCTTCCCAGCGGAGCTCGAAGCGGGCCCTCGATAGTGCGTCGTCGCGTTCCTGGGCGCCGGGATGTCCTTTGGCCACATCCGCGGCATGGGCCGCGACCTTGTAGGCGATCACGCCGTCTTTGACATCTTGGCGGTCAGGTAGGCCCAGGTGCTCCTTCGGGGGGACGTAACACAGCATGGCGGTGCCGAACCAGCCGATCATGGCGGCCCCGATGGCCGAGGTGATGTGGTCGTAGCCGGGCGCCACGTCGGTGGTCAACGGGCCGAGGGTGTAGAACGGGGCGTCGTCGCACAGCTGCATCTGAAGGTCGACGTTCTCTTTGATCTTGTTCATCGGGACATGCCCGGGTCCTTCGACCATGACCTGCACCCCGTGGCCCCGGGCCCGGCCGGTCAGCTCCCCCAGGGTGGCCAGCTCGGCGAACTGGGCCTCGTCGTTGGCGTCGGCGATCGACCCGGGCCGCAGCCCGTCGCCGAGGCTGAAGGCCACGTCGTAGGCGGCCATGATCTCGCACAGCTCGTCGAAGTGGGAGTAGAGGAAGTTCTCCTGGTGATGGGCCAGGCACCACGCGGCCATGATGGAGCCGCCCCGGCTGACGATCCCGGTCACCCGCCGGGCCGTGAGCGGCACATAGGAAAGCAGAACACCGGCGTGGACGGTGAAGTAGTCCACCCCCTGATGGCACTGCTCGACCACAGTCTCGCGGTAGATGTCCAGGTCAGCTCGGCCGGCTGGCCGTCCACCTTCTCCAACGCCTGGTAGATGGGCACCGTGCCGACCGGCACTGGCGAGTTGTGGATCACCCACTCCCGGGTGGTGTGGATGTCGGGCCCGGTGGAGAGGTCCATTATCGTGTCAGCCCCCCACCGGGTGGCCCAGGCCAGTTTCTCCACCTCGTCATCGACCGACGCCCGCACCGCCGAGTTGCCGATGTTGGCGTTTACTTTGACCAGAAAGTTGCGGCCGATGGCCATCGGCTCGGACTCCGGATGATTGACGTTGGCCGGGATGATGGCCCGCCCAGAGGCCACCTCTCCCCGCACGAACTCCGGTTCCAGACCCTCCCGGGTGGCCACGAAGTTCATCTCCGAAGTGATCTCACCCCGCCGGGCGTAGTGCAGCTGGGTCACCGTCTCCCCGGGGCGAGCCCGCCACGCTCGCCGGCTTCCGGCTTCGGGCAGCTCCGGCCGGACCTCCCGCCGGGCGGCGGCTCGTCCATCGTCACGTGCGCTGCCCGTCCGAGCGGCGATCTGCTCCACATCGCCTCGGGCGGTGATCCACGTCTTCCGCAACGGGCGCAGACCCCGGCCCGAGTCACTACCAGGCCCGGCCGTGTCATACAGCCGCACCTTCTCACCGTCGGTCAGAGAAACCTCCACCACCGGCACCTGAACCCCGCCGGAGCCATCGATGAGCAGCCGCTGCCTCGTCATGCACTCTCCCTCCGCCGGCATTACCCGGATCAGGTCTTCGGTCGGCGCCCGCAGGCACCCTCTCAGCCCGGTCCGTCCGAGCTCCCGTACCGCCATTATGCCCATGCTCGAGGGTCCTGCGCCACGCCTGATCCGGAGCGTCCCAGAACACGCGCAACCTATCGCCCCGATGGCTTATCCCCAACGGCAACGAGGTGATTATGGAGCGTCGGCGGGCACATGACCCGCGCTCAGCGGAGGTGCTCCTCGAGCAGCCAGCAGTGATCGAATCTGGGCGCTATCATCGCCAAATGACGATGATGCTGCCCGACAGCGACGTAGCGGGTGGCGGCAAAGCTGTTTCGGGGTCTCGGGGATCGGATCCGTCTACGGATCGTGCTGGCCCTCCAAGACCGGGAACGTCGGGTCGTCGACTTGGTCGCCGAGCTCGGCATGGCTCAAGCCACAATCTCGGCCCATCTGGCCTGCTTGCGCGACTGCGGACTGGTCAGCAGCCGGGCTGAGGCCCGCCAGAGCTTCTACTCCATCGCCCGACCCGAACTGCGGGTACTCCTTGCCGCGGCCGAAGAACTGCTCGCCGGCGTGGGCCACAACGTCGCCCTGTGCGCCAATTATCCCGAGGCGACCGGGTGAGCGTGGCTGGCCCCCTCGGCGTCTCGGTCGTCCATGACGATGCCTGGCATCGAGCGGCGCGGACGGCGTTCTGGCTCGCCTGGGTCAGCCTGGCGTGGATGACCATCGAGGGCGCCGTCGGTCTCGCGGCTGGGATCATGGCCGGCTCCATCGCCCTTCTCGCGTGGGCGCTCGGATCCGCGGTGGAAGGAATGGCCAGTCTTATCGTGATTTGGCGTTTCTCCGGTGGACGCACCGCTTCGGCCAACGCCGAACGGCTGGCGCAACGTGGCATCGCGGTGTCGTTCTGGCTCCTCGCTCCCTTCATCGCGGCCGAAGCCCTCGCAAGCCTCATTGGCGGGCATCGGCCCGAGACCAGTTACCTGGGCATCGCGCTAACCGCCGTCGCCTTATTCGAAATGCCGCTCCTCGGCCGCACCAAGCACCGTTTGGCGGTGCGGCTCGGATCAAGCGCCACCGCGGGGGAGGGCACCCAGAACTACGTGTGTGCCGCCCAGGCGGCAGCCGTCCTCGCCAGCCTGGCGGTGCTGGCCCTGTGGCAGGGTGGATGGTGGATCGATCCGGTTGTCGCCCTCGGCATCGCCGGCTGGTCCGTCTACGAGGGCGTCGAGGCCTGGGAAGGTGACAGCTGCAGTTGCTGCTGACGGCCCTCGTCACCTCCTGACCGTGCAGACCGAAAATGCGCGAGGTCCCCATAACCCCAAGGCGTCCCTATCCCCGAACCACTAACCCGGAACATCTCGGAACGCCGGCCTCGGGTCAGTTACTGAAGGGAGGCAATACCACTGGCTTGATCTATTTCGGCAGGTCTCGGGGAATCGTCAGGGATGCTACGTGACCTGTTTCAGGGGCCAGGTCTGACCACGCCTGGCAGTCGGAGACGACTTCGGCCAGTGCGCCGGTGGGGAACTTCTCCCATAACTGGATGCTGATCTCGGGATCGTCACCGGCTAGCTCGAGCGCGAGGTCTTGGAGGCCGGGATTGTGAGCGACGACCAAGACCGACGCCACCTGGTCATCCACTGCTTGCACGCGGGTGAGTAGCCGTTCGGCTGTTGCTGCGTAGAGGCCGGACTCGACTCGGATCTGGTCGTGCAACTTCATCGCCGCCGAGATCGGGGCCAGTGTCTGTACAGCCCGAGTCGCCGAGGAGCACAAGACCAACTGGGGTCGGATCGCCGCCCTCCGGAAGTGGTTCGCCAGGCGTTGGGCAGCTTGGCGGCCCCCAAGGGTTCAGCGGCCGCTCGTGGTCCTCGACCGCAGAATCGCCCCAGCTGGACTTGGCATGACGCAGAAGATAGCTGCCTGGCGATGACGCGATTCAACCAGTTCGACCTCCGTTCCCGACTATGTCGAGGAGCCACCCCTAACGTCCGCCTGACGAGCCTCCAGCATGACGGACGCCGGATCTGGGGGATGTCAACTGTCAGAGAACCGTGCCGGCTGGGACGATCTCTCCAGTCTGTTGGCCGGGTGATGTCGGCGATGCCATCGAAGTTGTCGTCATTGTGGAGGACTACAGGCCGGGCGCTTCGCGACGCCGAGGCGATGACGTTCAGGAAGTACGCAAGGTCGACCCGGTCTCCAGCAGGGTCTTGAGACTCGCCAGAACGGCGGGCCAGCCCTCCGAGATCGCCGGCAGCACGATGCTTCCGGGCGCAAAGCCGTCGTGGGTGACGGTGAGCTTGACTGTGCCATGGCCGACATCGTCGATGTCGAACGCCACTTTGGACCTGGGCTCGGCGCTCCACTGGGCGGCGGTCGACTCGTCCATGCCGACCGCGGCGGCCCACTCGGGGGTGATGGTGTGCCAGGTGTACGCCAGTCGGTGGTGGGGGTCCGACTCGAGGATCACCTGGTCGGGTCCCCTCACGACCAGCCCGACTTCGTCGTGGGTCATGTCGTAGCTGGAGCCCTTCCGCCAGTCGGACAGGAACGCTTTCGGACCGGCCTTTTGGTGCCGCCAGTAGCGCTTCATCAAGGCGGGATCGGTCAGGCCCTGCCAGACCCGCTCAGCGCTCGCCCCGATATAGGTCGTGTAAACGAAGGCGGTCTGCTGGCCTTTAGTGTCCATGTCGGTGACCTCCGGGTGCAGAGCTCCTGCCGGCCCTGCTCTTACCATATATTCGCGCCGCGGTACTCCCTAGGCCTGACCGGACCCCACTCGCCGGGCGACCTGACCCGCTCCTGCGGAAGCCCGTCAAGGTGTCCCGAAACGTGAGCGCCGAATAGTCTCATAAGAGCGAAGCCATGGGCGCCTCTATCGCCGGCCTGGAGGCACATATCCCTGACCGACGTTGCTGGGGTTGCTCCACCGGGTGCGGCACTTGAACGGCAGGGGCGCTGGTCTTGTCGGCGGCGATTCAGGGACGTGCCGGTCGACTCGGGAAAGTCCCACCCGCTGTATACGCACACACGGCGGGTGCCGGGGTGGGCCTGCGGGACCGCGGGTTGCCGGGTCGATGGGCGGCAGAGGGGACGGCGGGGTCTTTGCCGGACATCCCCGAGGTCCTGCTTCGTAACGTTCGCCTCGTCGACCCGTCGCCTGGTCGGCAGGACCGTTCTGGTCCTGCCAGGTCCTCTACGCGTCGAGGGCGCGTCGCGTTGAGTGGTGCAGCGGACAGCAAGTCAAACGGCAATCCCAACCTTCTCATGGTGACTGGGGGACGGTCATCACGCTGTGCCGCCGAATGGCGAAACGTGGAAGCAGCCTGGAAGGACTGGGTGACGACCACGCCGGGTGTGCCGAACAGCGGTTGCTCACGGGTGTCTTGGACCCTTGCGCTACCGATTGGATTTCTTGGCGCAGCGGCTCACGTGCTTTATTGCGGCAGGGCTCGCCGCAGGGACTCCTCGATTCGCTCCAGGCGCGCTTCGAGATCGTCGAAGCGTGGGTGGAGACTCGTCTCCTCGGCCCTCTCGTCGGGCGAGCGGATCTGGCTGGCACGTTGAACGAACGTTGAGGTGATGGCCGCGGTGATGATGGCCAGGAAGGCGACGCCCTCCAACATTACGAATGCCGCCACGATCCTTCCGGCCGGGTTCTTGGGAGTGACATCGCCATAGCCGACGGTCGTGACCGTCTGGATAGCCCACCACATCCCGACCCAGATAGTGCTGTACTCCTGGTGGTCGACGAGCCGCATGAGCGCCCCGCCGGCGACGACGACCGCGACAGTGGCGACGGCGATCACGCCCATCGCGCCGCGCACCGACGCCGGATTGCGCAGGAAGCGGTTCAGTCTGCGCTCGATGGGATTCAGTTTGGGCATGTCATCGCCTTCTCTCTACTCCTGATCCTGACCAACACATCGGACCGGCGCGTCTCCCGGTCCCCCGCTCCTGGCCTCCAGGGGCTGGAAAGGCCATCCCCGGATTGCCTCGGCCCGCTCAGTTGCGTCGACGCCAAGGCGCGGGACAGACCCTCGACGCTCTGTGATCCCGCAGAACCGTTCCAAGCTGCGGGACTGAACATCATCGTGTCACTCATGCTCGGATTCTGGCCGATCGATCGGGGGCTCTATTTGATGGTCACCTAACTGGACTGCATCCCCTAGCAGCGGGACGTGGTGCACCACCGTTCACGGCCTGGGACGGCCCACACTGAAACATCGGGTGTCCGAACCACCTCCCGCACAAACGCGGGTCACCCGGGCAGCCATGATCGAACAGCTCGGAACGACCGATGTACGGCTCTCCCCGGCTGGCTCAGTGTGGGGTGAGGTGGATGACGCCGACGCTGTGGAGTCCGTCCAGGATGAGTTGGACGGCCAGGGCGGCCAGGAGGATGCCGAAGACCTTCTCGGTGACGAGCATGCGGCTCTCGTCGAGATGGTCGCTGACTCGGTTGGCCCAGCGGAACACGGCGACGTCCAGAGCGAGGACCACGCCCAGCAGGACTACCACCATGGCGAACACGCCTACCGAGTCGGCCTCGGCGGAGAGGGTCACTAGGGTGACGATGCCGGCCGGGTTGAGCAGGTAGGGGACCGCAAGCGGGAAGGTGGCAACCCGGAGGGGATCGCGTCCCTTGATGGCCTGACTCTCCTTTGGTTCGCCTGCGCCGAGCACCATGGTGATGGCGATGATGACCAGGATGAGGCCGCCGGCGATCGAGAGCGACCCGGTCGAGAAGTGCAGCAGGCGGGCTAGCAGTTCCCCTAGTCCGACCAGTAGGAGCGAGACCACGGCGGCGGTGGTGACCATTTTGCGGACGACGAGGGCCTTGGTTTTGGTGTCGAGGGCGGCGGTGATTTCCACAAACGGGACCAGGGCGATCTTCGGTCCCACCCCGATCAACAACAGCAAGAACGTGTCGATGACAAAGTAGAGGTCAATCGACGTGTAGTTCATCGGGGCGTCTTGCTCGCGGGCGTCGTTATCGCCGGGCCAAGGCCAGGCTTCGTCCCTGGCGTAGCTGGATTTGATCGCGGCCCGTACCTTCCACAGTGCCGCCGACCCTACCCGCCGGGAGCGGGCGGGGAAGGAGCATCAGCGCCGCCCGTATACTCGTAGGGATGGCCTCCTCGAGCCGGGACAGCCTCGATGTGGTGGTCATCGGCGGGGGCCCGGCCGGGGTGATCGCGGCGTTGCGTGCGGCGCGGCTGGGAGCCCGCATGGCGCTGATCACCAGTGCTGGGCTGGGCGGGACGGCCGCGGCCGACGGGCCTGTGCCGGTGCGCACCCTGGCGCATGCGGCCCGGTTGATGCGCGAGGCCCGACAACTGCCCCGCTATGGCATCACCGCCGGTGAACCTGTCCTCGACTACCTGCGGCTGGTGGATCGCGTCGGGGAGGTCACCGCCGAGGTGCGGGCCCATTCGGCGCTGGGCCAAGAGCTCCAGCAGTCCGGGGTCACTATCTACGAGCACGCCGGCGCGGCCCGTTTCGTCGACCCGCACCTGATCGAAAGCGCCCATGCACCACCGCTCCGCGCAGAACAGTTCATCATCTGCACCGGTGGCGTGGCACGCCGACTGGAGCTGCCCGGCTTCGACCTGACGTGCACCCACAGCGACGCCTGGGGTTTCTCCTCGGCTCCCCCGTCCATGCTGGTGATAGGCGCCGGCGCCACCGGTGTGCAGGTCGCTTCGATCTTCAACGCTTTCGGGTCCCACGTGACGATCTTCGAGGCCGCCCCGCGCATCCTGATGAGTGAAGACCACGACGTCGCCGCAGCCGTCCGTGCCGCGTTACAAGCGTCGGGGATCCGGGTCTTCGAGCAGGCCGGGACCATCGAGCGTTTCGAGTCCTGCCCCGCCGGCGTCCGGCTCATCTACACAAAAACCGGCACCCCAGAGCACGTCGAGGCGACGGTGGCGGTGGTGGCGGCCGGATGGGTCGCCAACACCGCCGGACTCGACCTGGCCGCCGCCGGGGTGGGGACCGATCAGCGCGGCTACGTGCGGGTGGACTCCCAGCTTCGCACCACCGCCCCCCACATCTTCGCCGCCGGTGACATCACCGGGCACCTCATGGTCGTCCACGAGGCCGTCCGCGAAGGCTATCTGGCGGCCACCAACGCCGTGCTCGGACGCACCACCGCCCTGCCCACCGAAGTCAGCCCCATCGGCAGCTTCACCGACCCCGAGTACGCCTCGGTCGGGGCCACCGAGACCACCGCCCGTAGCAGCAGCGACGTGATCGTCGCCACCGAGCGGTTCGACTCCCTGGCCCGACCGATCATCGACGGCCGGCCCACCGGCTTCTGCAAGCTGGTCGTGGACCGACCGCTCCATACCCTCCTCGGCTGCCATATCGTGGGCGAGCGCGCCGGCGAGCTGGCCCAACTGGCGGCGGTCGCCATGGCCGCCGGGATGACAGTCGAGCAGCTCGCCCTGGTCCCGTTCTCATTCCCCACCTACGCCAACGCCATAGGGCGCGCCGCCCTCAAAGCCGCCCGCAGCCTCGAACCGGCCACCAGGCGGACCGAAGATGATCTTCCGCTCGAAGCCGACGTCGGTTGACGGGCAACGAGCCTCTATGCCTCGGCACACCCGGGTCTGGCCCGGCAGAGTTCGAGCCACAGCGACCTCCCCGAGCTCCACCCCCCTTGAAGGGGTGCCAAGGGTCGCCCGCCCTGCGACGCAGAGGGCTTACTGTCATCGCCCGCCGGAAGAAGCTGGTGGCAGTAGCGTCGATCAAGCTGCGGGCTCGTCTATGGGCATAGCAGAGGGTTGCTTGGTCGGCAGCCGGCGGGTTAGCAACAGGGCCAGCACCGCCAGGACCGAGAGCAGGGACAGCGAGGCGCGCAACCCGTCGATGCGAGCGTTGGCGTTCTCGGCGACAATGGCGTCGGCCGTCTTGGGGGGAACCCCGGCCTTGTCGAGCTCGGTCTTCAAGTCGGCGTCGGAGATGAACGGCACCCCCCCGGTCAGTTCCACTTGGGCCTTGGAGGCCACCTCGGCCGGCACCGCCGGGTTGTGGGCGATACCGCTCAGGAACGACGCGGTCAACGCCGAGATGAGGACCGCCCCGGCCAGGGCGGAACCGATCGAGGCGCCCAGGTTGGTCATGGTGTTCTGAACGCCGCCGACTTCGCCGCTCTGTTGGTCGGGCACCGACGAGACGGTCACGCTTCCCAGCTGGGAGGCCAGGGCCCCGACACCCAGTCCTGCCAGCAGCATGGGCCAGGTCACGATCTCCGGTCCGGCGCCGGCGTCGAGGGCGGCCACCATGATGGCGATCCCGGCGAACAGGGCCAGGAACCCCAGCTGGGCGACCCGGCGCGGGGAGGCGTCAGGGAAGACTTTCGGGACGCCCACGGCGGCCAGCAGCAGGGTGATTGACAGGGGCAGGAGCCGTACGCCGGTGGCGATGGCGGACAGGCCCAGCGCCACCGCAAGAACAGCGGCACCGTGAAGAACAGGCCGGCTTGGAGCAGGTACTGGAAGAAGAAGGCGGTCAGCCCGCCGCGCAGCGTCCGGTTGCGCAGCAGGGCCGGGTCGAGCAGCGCCGCCTTCCCACCGGCGAGTCGGTGATCCTCCCACCACAAGAAGCCCCACAGCACCAGCCCGCCCCCCAGAATCAGCCAGATCACCGGCGACACCCCCAGCCACTGGGGGGCACCGGCCTTGGGTTGCACGAAACCCCAGGTGCCCGAGCGCAGGATGCCGTATACCACCAGCCCCAAGCCCAGGGCGGACAGGACGGTGCCCACCACGTCCAGGTGGGCCCCCTCCTCGGCGGGGGTGTCACCTATGCGGCGGGTCAGCGCCAGGATGCCCAACACCACCAGGACTTCGCCCACGAACACCCACCGCCAGGACAGGTAGGTGGTGAACAGGCCGCCGATCAAGGGGCCGGCAGCCACCGCGATGGCCCCGGCCGATGCCACCAACCCGTAGGCGCGGGGCCGCTCGTTCCGGGCGAAGTTCGACGCTACCAACGCCACGATGGCCGGCAAGATCAGGGCGGCCCCCGCCCCCTCGAGAACCGACCAGCCGAAGATCAGTACGGTCAGGTTCGGTGACAGGGCCGTGGTCAGCGATCCGCACCCGTAGATGACACAACCGAGCATGAAAGCCCGTTTGCGGCCCAGGATCTGGCCCAGTTTGCCGCCGGTGATCATCAAGGACGCCATCACCAAGGTGTACAAGGTGATGGCCGTCTGGATGCCCACCACCGTGGTACTCACGTCCTTGGCCACAGTGGCGATCGAAACGTTCATCACCGAGCTGTCGAGCGTCATAAGGAACTGGCCCGACGCCAACGTCACCAGGACGATCCCGGCCCCCGTAGCCCGACGTTCAGCGGTATCTGCCACGCGGTTTCACCATCCCGTCCATCCCGCCAGCCACACACAAGCGAAGAAACACCGAGCGCACATGATCGCAGACCACAGAGGCTCCCCAGCTCATCCCGTGCCGGTAACCCCCACCACCTCGGTGGGGGAACAACCTCCCCCTCACCCGTCGGCCTATACCCCTTGGCTGCCCGAGCCATCCGGTGCCCGGAATGGCTTACAGCACCCGCCGGCCGGGCCGCCGCGCCCGCCACAAGGCGGCAAACGGCCGTTGCAAGCGAACCAACGCGTGATAGGCCAAAACAGCCCATCAGGTTCGGACCGCCTACGGTCATGAGCCAGTCTGTGCGGGCCAGTAGACGGACACCGAGCACACTCCCGGGCAGGCCGCCCGGACCCGTCGTGTCCCATATCGTGCCTGCCGAACGTCACCCCAAGGTTATTGGTGGAGACGCATATTCCTTTTCTGCGTATTCCACTCCGATCAGTGGTCCGAGTTCTCAGGTCGTCGGGACGGCTCGAGTGGACCGTCCGTGAAATGGGATCCGCTTCCGGGGTGGTGCGGTTTGAATCGCCGGCCGCAACTCGAGCATTCGCGAACTCGCCCCGGTTGGCGAAGACCACTGGACGCGTGGGCCGAGATGACCGGCAGATGCTGGGTCATTCGCCTACTGGTCGCTGGCAGTATCCCCTGGGTATGAGGCGACGAGCAGGCGGGTCCGTTCCCTGCGGGGCACAGCTGTCCATACGTGACGAGCGTGCTGTCTCGGTCCGCCTTGGCAGGCGCCGAGACGGAAGTCGTCAGGGGCCTTGACGGCGTTCGAATTGGTGCATGAATCGATCATCTGATGCGAGCACGAGCAACGATGCCCAGGTCAGGGCACCAATCACCTGATCGACAACCATCCACCACACGCCTCCCGTGGTGTGCAAAAGTCCTTGGTAGCAAAGGAAATCTGGTGCTGGCGGAGAATATGCATCAGATGAAATATGCGGCGTAACGCTCATATCGCCGGGTCGGTGGGATGGTCTACGGACCAGACTTCCGGCTCGTGCCTACTTTGCCAAGCGTCCCCGAGTTGTTGCTCTGGGCGGATAACCCCCTGTTGCCAACAGGGCACAACCGCGAGCCGATCGACGGTCCATTATTTAGCTTTGCTCACCGTCTGGATGCAGAAGAAAACGTGGGCTCCACCGCCGGGCCGACGGCAATGGCGAGAGCGGTAGGGCGCAGCGGACCCGGCGCCTTTTGAAGACGCAAAAGTGAGGTAGCAACGCGGGGCAAACGCTGGCAGGACCCCGGCCCCACAACAGACGATAACTGCGAGATTGCGGGGGGTCGCTGACCGGCGAAAATCCTAGTCAGCACACTGCTGAAGCTGTTTCGTCTTCTAAGCAGTCGCAATGGGTTGACCGCCACCACAACCTAGCGAGCCCAGGCCAGTCTCTGCCCCAATCGTTTCTAGCGGGGCCGATAGACGTCCGAACGATGCTCGAATTCTCACGACTTGAACGGCATGCGTATCGTGATCGAGCCGGTAGACGATGCGATAGGCACCTCGCCGAGCCGACCAGTACCCCTCCAACTCGTACCGGAGTGGCTTGCCGACCCTCTCGGGTGCTTCGAGCAGCGGACCTACCAGGAACTCGACGACCGCCGCGGCCACGCGGTCAGGAAGTCGGGCCAGCGTGCGCTCCGCCGAACTGGCGAGCACAAGCTGCCACGGAGTCACTTCGTCAGGTACTTGGAGCGCAACTGGTCCGCGGTCACCACATCGCCGTTGTCGATCTCGACTTCCGCCTCTCGGATGTCATGGATCGCGCTGGGATTGGAGAGGATTGCCAGAGTCTCTTCAAGAGACTCAAGGTCGTCAGGGCTGAGGATCACGGCGGCCGGACGGCCGTTGCGGGTGAGCACCACCCGATCGTGCTTCTGCTCGACTCCATCAACGATCTCTGAGAGTCGCTTCTTTATCTCCGCCAACGGCAACGTCAGATCAGACATGACCACTATTATAGTCACGTATCCGGCGGTGCCGGCATCAACGTCCGACTCGTGGATCATTCCCCCTCGGCGTGATCTACGCAGCTGGTCCCGGGACGCCGCGGACCGCCCGCCGCTGTCAACCCTCGACTTATCGGCGGTGCACCCTCTCTCGGATCCTGATCGTGCCGGAGCAGGTCGCGCGCCGAAAGGACGTCCGTGCCCGCCGCGTGCCCGTAGCAACGGGCACGGCGGGTAAATCGGGGTCACCAGCGGTCAGGATCGAAGAGGGAAATCTGGGCCTCCACCTGCTCTTTTCCATCAACGGCCTGCTCAGGCCGCTCGGTGTCGGACGCCTCGGGCGACGTTCGCAACGTAGAAGTCGTGGGTTCAAGTCCCATCACCTCCACCGCAAAGCCCATAGTCAGGGGCTTTTTCTCAGGGTCACCGTCAGAACCCTTAGCGGTTACGGACCCGAAAGGGACGCCGAATTTTCAGAGCTTGAGTCAGCGGACCCCTCTGCGGACCCCACGGGCCGGTCCGTGAACAGCGCGCCCAGGTTTCCGGCCACGCCCCCGTCGACCTCGGGCCGGACTTCGCCGTAGATGTCCATGGTGGTGCTCATGGACGCGTGTCCGACGCGGCGCTGGATGGCCAACGGATGTGCTCCGGCGGCGACCATGAAGCCGACGCGGGAATGGCGTAGCGAGTGGAAGGTGAACCCGTCCCGTCCAGGCCGACCTTCTTCACCGCCGGTTGCCAGATGAACGGCAGGGGGTACACCGGGGGCGTCATCCGGGTGGGCGGCCCCTCCACGTACCTCCTCGACTGATGCTCGACTTCGACCAGGGTGATGCCCTCCGGCTTGGCCTCGATGACTCCGGCGGGCCGACCGTTGACGAAGAGGAGGTAGTCGACGCACCCCTGGGGCTTCTCCAGGATGAACTCGCGAACCGCCACCCCAGACTTGCACCGAGGTTGAGGGCGTCCTGGCCCTAGACCGACCAGGCTGCAGCGACGAGTCGCTTGTCGATCTCGATACGGGCCTGCGCCTCGCGCTGAAGATAGCTGTGCTCCACCGCCGGATCTTGCGGCGCCACAGCATTTCGCGATACTGCCCGCATGCCAGTGCGAACTCTCATCTGTGTGCCGACCCGAGCAGCGCGACTGGCTCACGCCCGGAGGCGAGCCTGATCGGCGGCGGCGCCGATGAGTACCACCGCTCTGCCCACGGGTCCCATCCGAACTTCCTTCTCCGCCCCCCGTCCGGGCAGAACACGGGCTGAAGCTGCCGCCGACGTAGGACCGTCCCACTTTCGTGCCATAACGAGTGGCATGGAGTGGTCTCCAGCGGACCAGGCGGCGCCCAACCGTCCGCTATCGGTTAGTCGGCTGACGACGGGACCGGGGTCTGAGCGAGCAACTGGCTCAGCGTGCTGGCCGGGATCCCGTTGATGCCGTAAGTGCTGCGGATGTTGGTCCCGCAGTAGGTAAGGAGGGTCCAGTTGGGGCCGTTGGTGTAGAACGCAGTCTCATAGCCAGTCTCTCCGCTGTAGATGTTGGCAACGGCATACTGTCCCGACACTGCGTAGTTGACGGTGCTGACATTGATGGGCTGAGGTGCCTTCTCTCCTGGCGCATTGTTCTCAGTGGTGTTGAAGATGTTGGCCAAGGTCTGAGCTTTAGACGACGTGTCCGTCGTCGTAGGAGTCGAAGCTGAAGAGGTATCCGCAGCGGCTGGAGCAGCAACGGGAGCCGGAGCCGCCGCAGGAGCCGGTTCAGGAGTTGACTGAGCCTGAGGCTGGAACTGGGTAGCCGGCGATGGTGTGACACGGGTGGCCCGAAGAACACCGTCTCCCATGGTGTTTGCCGTGACAGTGTTTGGGTTGGTCGCGAAGTCGTAGGTCAGCTTCAGCGAGCCAGACGCCGCCTGCACTCCGGTGAACATTATCTGGTGGTCTCCGGGTATGCCCGTGCCACCCAGGTTGGTGGTCAACGCTTCCGGCTGACCTGACGCCGGAGTGACTGTGACATCAAATCCGGTGCCGTGCCAGGAACCTTGCAGCGCCGAAAAGGCAGCTTGCGAGAATCCCGGTGCGGCAGGTGGCTGGCTACTATCACGGGAGATTGCCGGGGATTGGCTCCCGCCTTCCGAACTCGTCGATATTGTTGCTGTGGGCCGCTGGCGGCCAGATCGGGTCAGGGCGTATGTCACTCCGACAGCGCCAGCGACGACCACAACAGCACCGACTATCGCTGCGCCGATCCAAGCGGCGCGGTGACGACGACGGGTTGTGATCGGTGACGCCGGGGCCGGCGACAGTGCCGGGAGTGCATAAGGTCCGTCAGCTACGAGCTCGGACGGGATTCGGGTTACCGTCGTGCTTGAGACCGAGTTACTCGGGGGGGTGATCGGGGTGGGGCAGAGGCGACAAGTGCGATCCTGGTCGAACATGGCGTGACCATTGGGGCAAAGAATGGCTATCGGCGCTCCGCAACGACGGCAGAAGCGGTCGCCATCGGGCGTACGGTGACCGTTCGTACACGTCGCGGGGTGTGCCGCGCCGGAGTCACTTGGACGAGTCTGACCTGTGTCGCTGGCTGTCATTCCGTTCTCGATTTCGGGCTGAGCGGCGGTAGTCGAGTCAGTCACCTGCTGGCTGCCGCAAAGCTTTCAGCGGCTGGCTCCCTCTGGTCGTGCTCTTCCGTACGAATCGCATCAGGGCCTGACGCAGTTACCCAACGTTCGGCGTGGGTGTGACCGCCATGCTCGATGGCGTTGTGGTCGAAGAGGCCGGTCGATCGGCCGCTCGCGCCTTGGTTGGTAATCACCGGGTCGCTGTGGTTGGTCCTCGTAGCGACGGTGTCAGCAGGACCACTGGGGACCGAGTTCGCAACACCTCGGTAGCTGTCGGCGATTTTCTCTGCGCTGAGCACATAGCCGACGAAGATGAAGATGATGACGGCGGTTATAGCGACCCCCATCCAGCTATTGGCCGTCGTGTCGTAGGCACCGTGCAGAAGGGCGGCGATGGCTAAGCCGAACCCGATCAGGGGGATCTGCTTGTTGCGGTGCGTGGAGGCCAACCCGATGAAGTAACAGGAGATTCCCGCCATGCATGCGTGGAGAACCGGTCCGCTGACCAGACGCCAGACCTCGGTCATGAGCGAGGTGCTGTCGAAGGATAGGAGTGTGGCGTAGAGATCCGAGTAGTGGACAGCTTCCACCGCCCCGAAGACAAGCCCGCTCACCGCGCCCAGGTACATGTACGTGCGAGGAGACAGGCGAAACCCTCTCACCAGGTACACGAAGAGAAAGACAGGCAGGGCCTTAGTGAATTCCTCGGGTACTCCCACCCCGAAGATGTTGTGTATGAACGAGTTCGACCTGCCCGCGTGACTCTCAAGGGTGATGGCGAGGGGGATGCCGACGATAGCGGTGAACACTGCGATGCCCGCCACACGCCAGCGGGATACCGTTTCTGGCTTGACCAGGGTCCGGATGGCAAAGAACCAGATACCGGCGAAATAGGCCGCGAACCCCCACTTTGCATGACCGAAGCTGAGGTGGTCGATCAAGAAGGGCAACAGAGCGAGAGCAAGGAACGCGAAGGGCACTCCGGTGCGCCACGAACGGTCGTCCCAGAAGGCGCGTAGCGGGATCAGCTTCCCCAGCGGTAAAGGGGACGATGCAGTCGAGGACCTTGGTGCCTGGGCGGGCCGCAGTGCCGAACCGCAGTCGGGACAGTAGCCGTCGTCATCGTGCGCTGATGGGTGCGCGCAGGGCGCCGCACACAGCAGACCCTCTCCGGTGTGGACTGCCTCGTTCTCCATTGGCTCCTCCCCAGGACCTGACGGACCCTTGCCCGTCTCTATACCTAGTTGTCGGAAGCCAGGCGCTTGCAACTGTTGACTGTCGGCGACAAACTGTCGACTTCAGGCGACAACCCGCACCTGTTTGGCGCTAACCGAGCTTGCTCTCCGCCAACTTGTAGGTGACCAGGAGGATCTGGTCGATGCCGTTCTCGGGCCGTTCGCAGAACCCGATGGTGACGATCTCCCCGGCGTCGGGGATGTTCGTCTTGAGCCAGGTCTGGGCGGCGCTGTAGGGCGAGCGACCGTCAACCCCGGTACGCACGCTGACCAGAACCTCCGCCTCGTCGTCGTTTTCCGGGATGTGCGCTATGTGCTCGGTGGTGCAGCATTGACTGCTCATTATTCGTGTCTTGTCTACTCGGGTTCCCAACTGATGGCCGATGAGGCGGGTCTTCTGATGCCGGCTTCGGGTTGACATGTACGCGGGCACCGTGGCGGTGTGCCGAGCTGGTAGCGGCATGCGCAGGTGTTGCGTCCAAACCGAGAGCCACGAGCGTGTTCCCGGCGACCAGCACCGAGCCGATGAGAGTCTTCTTGATCTCCATGTCAGGGTCGCCTCGTTTCTGTGAAAGAGTTGTCGACAGCCAGGTGCTCGAAACTTCTGCCCTTTGGCGACATTCTCTTCACACCTGACGACAAGTTCGGGGTGCCCATGACCGCCATGGCCAAGCCCAATCCCAGCCGGGGCCGCTATCGCACCAGCCGCCTCAACCAACTCCCTTGGTGATGCTGCCCGACGCGGGTGTTTGTGGCACGCCGAACGTCGACCAGTTCGCGGAGTTCGTGGTCCTGGTCTAGTGGTTGCGTGATCTCGATCAGAGTGCAGCCTTGGACGACCGAGGATCTCGAGAAGGACCTGACCAGGCCGACCCAGGAGGCGGGCCCGGACGGTAGGCTCTCAGGGCAAGAGCTCGGCCTTATGGGCGATCGCGTTCAGCCACGGTTCCGTCAGGTAGAGAGGGGATCAGGGCGCCGACATCCGGTTGCCCTGAAATCGGCGAACGGAGACGGCTTCATACGGCATGGAATCTCGTGCTGCAGTCCGTCTCGCCCTCGCTCTGGCCGCTCATCCAACGTCTTGCCCCGAGGATCCGCCTCACGGCGGGGAGATTACGAGCAAATCGAATTTAGGTGCGGGTCAGCGGCTGTTTGGATGGCCGACCAGCCATCGCTAAGCGGTGGTGGCCTGAAGCTTCTGGCCGGGGCAGCAACGGCGGAGCCCATTCTTGGCCGCTTGCCGACGACGGAGGCACCAAGGCGGTCATCTACGACTTCCACCGCAAGGCCATCGACCTCCCGCTCGACTACGCCAAGCGGGAGGTGTTCCCCTCCAGCTCCAGTGCTAGCGGGATTGTCGGAGGAGGACGTGCTCGTCCAATCCGCACCCAGGCCCACCTCCCAGAGCGCATACTCGGCCTCGGCTCTAGTACCCAGAAGGGCGATGTTTGCCGCATTTGCCGGTCCCGGATCGGCTGGCATGGCCCCGGTTTCTCGGGTGGTCTTGCCGGACGGCTGTCCGCGCCGCGAGCACCAGCCGGCGAAACGGTGATTGCTCGCGACGAGGATCGTGATCCGGTGGAAAGAACGTCGGCATGTTGAGGTTCTCAAAGGCGGCTCCCGTTGTTTATCAATTCGGATATCACCCCAAGAACGATCACCACGATCATGGCCGTTCGTCCTCCGCTGCTCAGTTTGATCGACCAGGCTTCGTAGGGATCAGCGTCGGCAGGCAGCGATGAGCTATCTCCCAGCGCACCCCATGGATACTCCGGCGTCAGTACTGAGAAGTAGCCGAAGAAGCGCGCTTGGTATCGCAAGACGGCGCGAGTCGCCTCGAACAACGGTACTGGGAGCTGCCCGCTCACGAGGACCATGAACCAGCTCCCGATCGAGACGACCGCGAGTCCGGCGCCGAGCACGTTTGCCACGATCAGGCCGGGAATGGCGATAAAGAGGCGGAACAAGACGGCGGCGCGGTTGAGCTCAATCGGAGGAGGAATGGCGAGTCGGATTGGATAGGTGTCCTGGTCACCCAAGCTGTATGGGGGGTAGGTGTCAGTCAGGAAGAAGAAGTACCCCTGTACTCGTAGGTTCCAGCGCAACGTTCCGGCGATGAACTCTCGGAGCCCGCCAGCCAAACGGCCACTGAAGAGCGCTACGAACCAGGCGGCTACGACCGCGAAGAACGCGACGATGTCGAGAAAGACGAGGACGATGGCCTGTGGGATCACCATGATGAGGCGAATAGCGCACGTCAAACGATCTCGAGGCGTAGGAGGCGGGTCGAGGACCCACAAGTACAGAGGCATGGCGCTCGGCGTAGCTGGAGGTCCCGACCACGGCGGTCCCGTGGGCGAGATCTGAGCCGGCGGGGGTGGCATGGGCTGAGCGGGACTGCCGGGTGCGGTCGGAGGTGATGGGGGTTGATAGTTGGGGTGCTGTTCTGGCGGGTACCACTTTCCGTCAGATGCAATCCACCAGTCCGGTCCCAGTGGAACGTCACTCATTGTCCACGCCCTCCCTATAAATGCGAATGGCTCGTGAATCTAGCCCAGAAGTCGCTCCGGTCTCAGACCCAAAACCAATCCTTCTTCTGCCCGCCTGAGTTTCGTTTGGGGCACTTGTCGGCAACGGGCAACAGGCCCTCGCCAATCTGCGCAACCATGCCCGCAGACACTACGTGGTCAGTGCTCCGTTTGGTGCCACGCCGCTGTTGGCTCCGTCACCGCAAACCGTGTGGTTGACGTCGAGGGCGGGGGCGGCCGTGTCCTTGCAACCGGAGCGCTCGACGCCGGGGGAGGCGCAGAGGTCGCCACCGGGGGTGTCGCGGCTAGCGGATGCTTCGCTCCTCCGCATCCGACAACGCCCAACCGCCCGAGCGCCACCGCGACCCCCACCGTTGCCGGGCTCCGCCCGCTTCTGTGACCACGGTGCAACCCGGGCCCACCCCGCTCCCAACCGGCGCGTAGGCGCAAGTGGGGCATGTCATCCGTCAGCGAGGCTCGCGATTGACGGTCAGTTGGTGGTTGGAGCGGAGTCGAGGCCTACCGTCTGTCCCGTCGTCCTCAATGACATTATGCGTCGTCGCTGCGGCGATCCCGAACATGGTGGGGTTGTCGCCTGCCTCGGCTTCCGACCCGAGACGCTACGGACGACGGTCCGGGAACCGTAACGGTCGGGCTGCCCGTCTTACTGGTATGCACACGCGCCGCTTCATCGTCTTGCTTGTCGGCTCAGTCGCGGTGATCGCCACCGCCTGTGGCGCGTCATCGAAAGGGGCGTCAGGAGGGGCGCCTTCCTCGATCTCAGGCCCTACCAGCGGGGCCGGCGGGGCTGGGTCGGGCGCCGGGGTGGCGACCCCCGCCCAGAGCTCCGTGAGCGGCAGCGCCGATGGCGGTGCGAAGTCGGCGAGCAGCACTCTGGGCGCCACTGTCACCCCGGCCGGACCGAAGATCATCACCACGGCCGACATGACCATCCGGGTCAAGCCCGGTGCGCTGACCCAGGTGTTCTCCGCTGTCGCCGGCCTGGCGACCGGCGTGGGCGGGTATGTATCGGACTCCAGCACCTCTTTGGGGGGTACCAATCCCAGCGCCAGGGAAGTGCTGCGCGTGCCTGCTGGCCAGTTCCACGACGTGATGGCCCGGCTCGACAACTTCGGTGTGGTCACCTCTGAGAATATCTCCGGGCAGGACGTGACCACCGAGGTGGCCGACAACGGAGCTCAGCTCACCACGTTGGGGGACGAGGCGCAGGCGGCGCGCACCCTCCTGGCTCGAGCCACGTCAATCGGCGACATTCTCGCTATCCAAGACCAGGTGTTCGCCCTCCAAAGCCAGATCCAGCAGCTGTCCGCTCAGCAGGCTGCCTTATCCGGTGAGGTGAGCTACGCCACTGTGTCGGTCGAGCTGGCGATGGCGCCGGTCCCGGCGCCCCGTGCGGCCCACCAGGGAACACCGGCTCGGACCTGGCACTTGGCCGTGTCCAACTCCGCCGCGGTGTTTCGAGGAATCGTGCTGACCCTGGGCTGGTTGGCCCCCTTGCTGGTCCTCGGCGCCCTCATCGG
Source organism: uncultured Actinomycetota bacterium (assembly GCA_963783945.1). GTDB lineage: Bacteria > Actinomycetota > Acidimicrobiia > Acidimicrobiales > Palsa-688 > CAWAPS01. Next base: position 637,224 of record CAWAPS010000024.1, on the reverse strand, counting down.
GGTGCCGGCCGCGATGCGGTGGCGCCGTCGACCGCGGCCGCCGGGCCCGGCGGCGGGCCCCACTCCCTGACCCCCGTCTGATGGCGGCCGGCGGCAGGCCGGCTCGGCCGGACCAGGGCTCTGATCGGCGGCAGGTGAGCAATGAGCCGGCAACCTGGATCCCGCAGACGGCCCGTATGGTGGGTATTTCGTACGCGGACCTTCTGGTGCCGGGCGTCACCGCGTTTTCGGACATTGTTGAGGAAGAGTTCCTCCCTGTGATTCGGACCCTAGCCCCGTCACTCCGCTCGTCGAGCGCCACGCCAACCTAGGTTCCCGACAGGGGCCAGCGGGTGGAGCAGAACCGACGCCCGTGAATCCCCAGGGTTTCCAGAGTGCTCGGGTCATTGGGTGTCGCAACCAGCGGACCTGGCAGCGTAAGAGCTGTGTCGCCATGATTCATAACCGTTAGCTGCGCCGTGACGCATGGGTGTGCGCAATAAAGACAGCGAGTAAACGAACCCGGATTTGTGAGGCTAGCTATGGCGTGGCAGGCAGGCTGGTGGTGCTTAGAGTCGGTAAAGCTTGGCGGCGTTCTCCCCGAGCAGCTTGCGCCGGGCCCGCGGGCGGAGGGCGCCTATTTTTTCGTCGATGGTCTCAAGCGGCGTGGGGTAGAGGCAGGTGGGGTGGGGGAAGTCCGTTTCGAAGAGCACGTTGTCCTCGCCGATGGCGTCGATGAGGTATTGCACGTCGCCCCGGTTCTGCTCGAACCAGTAGGTTCCGTACCAGTGGTCCTTGAAGTACTCAGACGGCATGCGCCCGAGTTCGGCGGCCTGGGCTGGGGCGTTCTCCCACAGTTCGTAGTCCATGGTCTCGAGAATGAAGGGGATCCAGCCGATGCCGCTTTCGACCGAGACCATTTTCAGGTTCGGGTGCCGGTCGAATATGCCGGCGAAGATGGTGTTGATGACGATGCGGGCGTTGCCCAGGAAGAGCATCGAACCACCGATGGCGCCCTTGACGTACTCGTGCTGTGAGGGCCAGAAGTACTGGCCCAGCCAGTTCATGGCAGTGAGGCTGGCGCCGATGTGGAAGTGCACCGGCAGATGTTGGTCGGCGCACACCTCCCACAGCGGGTCCCAGGCCCGGTTGGCCAAGTCCGGGGCGCCCATGTCCTGGGGGTCAGTCGTCATGTTGATGCCCCGCAGCCCGAGGCCGGCGATCCGTTCGGCTTCGCGTACGCACTCGCTTACGTCCCACGCCGGCATGATCGGCATGGGCAGCAGCCGCATGTTCGACCACTCCTGCAGTTCGGCGGCGTTGTCGTTGTAGATCTCGACGCACAGCCGGCGCAGTTGCGGATCGTCTACCAATTTCGAGAGGTTCTGGCCGCCCAGGCCGATGGCCTGCGGGTAGAGGACCTGGGCGTGGATGCCGCATTCGTCCATGACCTCGAGGCGGACCTCGGGGTTGTAGGCGCCCTCGTGGACGCGGTCGATGCCCCACACCAGGATCGACTCGTTGAACGGGTGCTTGTTGCCCTGGCGGTCGAGGACACCGCCTCCGCCGGCGAAGCCGATCGCCGTCCCCTCGGCCACCCACGTGGGCCGACCCTCGACGTCCTCGACGTGGGGGACGCGGTCCTTGTATTGCGTCGGTGCCCGACTGGTCCACAGGTCGTGGGCCTCGGTGAGGTGGGTGTCGGCGTCTATGACTCGGATGTCTTCGGCCAAGCTGACCATGGCGTGTCCTCCCATTTCGACGACCAAGATGCCTGTTCTGGGAACTCCGCCGATACGCGAGTTCCTAGATCCCACCACCCTGCTCGAGGTGCTCGACCAAGGATCGCCTACCGACCACACTGACAACATCGGGGGAATCCCCAATTGTCAGCCGATGCCGGTCCGGCCGGGCGAGGGACGGCGCGGACGACCGTGGCAGACTGCGCAGCCCCGAAACGCACCTCGTGTCCAACGTGCGGTCGATCAACAAATCCAGCGCTGTCGCTTCCACCCTAATCGGCTAGCACCGATAACTAAGGATTGGGGGCTTTCTCCGATTCCAGACCCGGGCGACCTTATGTTCAGATGTTCTGGTTTCGACCCGCGCCGGGCCGGCTTCCGCGTTCGTGGGCTGGGAGAGTATGAAATGACAAGTCCACCACGTCATTCGTACGAGTCCGCGAGCACTGGTTATATGACGATGAGTAGGGTGCCACACACCCACGGTGTAGTGGCCGGTGGCAACCAGAAGCTGACTGGCTTGTGCGGGGCTTCAGACCCGGTTCGGGCCTGCCGATAACAAACACATCTGGGCGGAGCGCCCGGCCCTAGCCCGATCTCCTTGCGGGTGACGGCGCGCCTCGACGACATGCCCTTTCGGTCTTTGGGGGTGGGTCAAGCAAGGTCCGCCGGGCGGACGCTCCCGCCCACAGCCTTCCGTCCAGTCGTTTCATTTTTGGCCGGGGACACTGATCTACTCGGTTGGCCGTCTCTTAGGCCTTTCTTGGGTCGGCCCCTCGCCGGGCCGGCCCGCTAGCCATCGCTTGATCGTGGCCCCCCCTCACTGTGTCCGCTTCAGGTAGCCGTCGGGCCCTGGCCGGGGAGATCCCGGCCAGGGTGGCGACCCTGCACGGGGTGAGCGGGTCTTGGCTCTTGCTCAGGTCGTGGCCGATTACCACCTGGTTGTATTTTCCCCGCAACCCTATTTGATGGGTCTCCATTATCTCAGTTTCGTCGCAGTTTTCCGATCGGATCCGGGTGTTCAGTCGGCCACCTACAACGAGATCATGGTTATGAATTCCTCGCTGGGAGGAGCTGACTTCTGGGTCTCCCGCCCCTCCGGTTGGGAGGCTGGGGGGTCTGACTTGCTGGCGGTGATGGCGCCGATCGATGGGCCCTCGGGCCACACGGGGGGCCGGTGATGCACCAGGTCGCCGGCTAGGCGGCAAGCCCGGTTTGTCTGCACCGGGCGCGAGCAGGGCGGGTGTTACGGTCGGCCTGGTGTCGATGATCGACGTCCGCCACAGCAAGGCCGTCTTGGCCGAGTTGCGCAAGGCGCAACGACGTCGGCGTACCGCGGACTTCGACGCGTTCGAGGCCCTTTACCGCGTGTACATCACCGGCCTGGTGGCGGGGGTGAGCCTGTGGCTGGTGTCGGGGGTGGTGGGCGATAGTCGGGTGGGTCCGACCACGGCGGCCCGCGTCGCGGCGGACGGCCCACAGCTGGTGGGTTGCGCGGTGGCGTTGGCGCTGGCCGTCGGGCTGCGCGCTGGGGGCCGGGGTGGGCCGCTGGTGATCGAGGCGGCCGATGTTCGCCACGTTCTGTTGGCGCCGGTCGACCGGGCGACGGCGCTGCGGGGGCCGGCTTTGCGTCTGCTTCGCTACGGTGCCGCGTCGGGTGCCGGGCTGGGGGCGGTGATCGGCCTTTTGGCGTTTCGGCGGCTGCCAGGCTCGGCGGCCGCGTGGGTGGGCTGCGGGGCCCTGGTGGGGTTGTTGACCGTCGACGCCGCTCTTGGTGCCGCCATGGTGGTGGGGGGGCGACGCCTGGGCCGGGTCGTGGTAGGCGCCCTGGTTTTAGCCGTGTTGGGCTGGTCAGGCGTCGATGTGGCCATCGGGCGGGCCACATCACCGGCGAGTCTTCTGGGCCAGCTGGCGTTGTGGCCGCTGCGCTGGCGTCCGGGTGGGTTCGGCGGTGTGGCGGTCGCCAGCGTTCTGGTGGCGCTGGGCGTGGTGACGGTGGGGGGAACGTCGATAGAGGCGTCGGAGCGGCGGGCCCGACTGGCCGGCCAGATCCGCTTCGCGGCCACCGTCCGGGACTTGCGCACCGTGATCGTTCTGCGTCGCCAGCTGGCCCAGGAGCTGCCCCGTCAGCGCCCGTGGATCGGGGTGACCAGACGCCCCTCCGACCTGGCGGGGTCGAACGGCCGGCGGGGCGGCTGGCCGGTGTGGCGGCGGGGCTGGCAAGGCATCCTGCGTTTCCCATCCGGCCGCCTGGCTCGTATGGTCCTGCTGGGCGCCGCTGCCGGCGTGGCCGCGGTTGGCGCCTGGCGGGGGAGCACCCCGCTGGTGTTGGTGGCTGGCGTGGCTCTCTACGTGGTCGGCTTGGACGCGGTGGAGCCGCTGGCGCAGGAGATCGACCACCCCGGTCTGTTGGAGAGCTATCCGCGACCGGCGGGGTCAGTGCTGGTCCGCCACCTGGCCTGCTCGGCCGCGGTGATGGCGGCTGTGGGCGTCGTCGGGGTCGGTGCCGCAGTGGCGGTTGAAGGCGGCAACCCCACCGCGTTGGGGGTTGCCGCAGTGGTATGGCTGCCGGCGTCGCTGGCCGCAGCGGCAGGAGCGTCGGTCGCCACCATCCAGGGGCCCCCGCCCCTGTTCAGTAGTACCGACAGTCTCATGCCGCCAGAGGCGGCTGGCGCCCGGGCCGTGATTCGCGTGGTGTGGCCGCCGTTGATCGCCACCGCGGGAGTCGCGCCTATCCTCGCCGGCCGCCATGCCGAGTCCGCCAACGTCGCCGTCAGGCAGGTCGGCTCGGCCGCAGTGGCGGCCATTGTTCTGGTTGCCCTCGTGCTGGGTTGGGTGCGATACCGCGAGGACCTGCACGACTACTTCAAGCAGCTGGTCGCCCCGGACCGCCCCGGCGCCAGACGTTCCGACGCCTAGCGTCGCACGCCCATGCCAACCCGCGCCCGCCCCCCGGCGCTGACAACGACAGGCCTCACGAAGTCATATGGCGATCTGGTCGCGCTCGAAGCGTTGGACCTGGTCGTGCCCCGGGGTCAGCGCTTGGCCCTGATCGGCCACAACGGCTCAGGTAAGACCACCCTGCTGCGCATGGCCGCAGGTTTGCTGGAGCCATCGGATGGGACCATCAACGTCGCGGGCGAGGCCGCCGGCTCGCTCGGTGCCCGCGCCTCACTGTCGTATCTTTCCGACAACCCGGTCTTATACGACGACCTGTCGGTTCTCGAGCACATCGAATACACCTGCCGGCTTCACGACGCCGAGGAATGGGAGCCGCGGGCTGTGTCCCTGCTCTCCGATCTCGGGTTGCTGTCACGGGCCGAGGACCTCCCGTCGCGCTTCTCCCGGGGGCTGCGGCAGAAGACCGCGATCCTGCTGGCCTTGATCCGCCCGTTCTCGCTGCTGCTCGTGGACGAGCCATTCATCGGGCTCGACCCGGCCGGTCGCGACACCTTCATTTCCCTCATCGAAGACACTTCCAAGCGGGGGGCGGCGGTTGTGATCGCCACCCACCAGCTCGATTACGCGGCGACCGCCGACCGCTGCCTTGCCCTGCGGGACGGCCAACTCGTCTACGACGGGCCGCCCGGACACGCCGATATCCGTTCGCTGGTCGGCTAACCGGCGATCAAACGGCCCCCGGAGATATTAGATGCCTTTTCACACCCTCTTAGTATACTGCTGAGGGATGGGAGCGACTGGCTCGGAAATCGCGGCCGACCCAGCCAGGAGCTCCCACGCTGCGGGTTCACGAGTCGGCTCACGCCAGGCGATCGAGCTGCGTCAGCGGACCGGGAAGTAGGGTTGATTGCTGTGGGCGAAATCCGCTGCCATTGAGACGTCACTGTGGGGAATGCAATGACTACTGACAAGGTTGCCATCGTTACCGGCGCGGCGGCGGGCATAGGCGCAGCATGCGCCTTGCGCCTGTCGACGAAGGGAATCGCGATCGGTGTCCTCGACCTGGACGAGGAGCGCGGCGCGGGCACCCTGAAGTCCATCGCCAACGCCGGCGGGCGCGCCGTGGCTTTGGCCGCGGATGTGTCGAACCGCCAGCAGGTCCGGGCCGCGGTGGCGAAGCTGCGCGATAGCTTCGGTCCCGTCACGATCGTGGTGAACAACGCTGGCGTCACGGACTTTACGCCGTTCGAAGATGTCACCGAGGAGCAATTCCGGTTTGTCTACGGCGTCAATGTGCTCGGGTCGATAATCGTCACGCAAGAGGTGCTGTCCGATATGAAGGCCGCCAAATGGGGTCGCGTCGTGAACATCTCCTCCTCAAGCGCGCAGACCGGGTCTATCGGCATGGCGACCTACTCGTCGTCAAAGGGCGCCATCGTCTCACTGACGCGCACCCTGGCGCAGGAGTTGGGGCCGCTCGGGATCACGGTGAACAACATTCCTCCTGGCAGCGTGATGGGTACGATCATGTCCGAGGCGAACGTCTCGCCCGAGCGGGTCGAGTTGATGTCGAAGACCCTGCCCGTGCGTCGAATCGGAGCGCCCGATGACATCGCCAACGCCTGCGCCTGGCTATGCGATGAGGCGTCGAGTTACGTCACCGGTCAGACCATCGGCGTCAATGGTGGCCGGGTCGTCAGTTGATCCGCCGGATTGAAGTCGTGCGAGTCTCGATGCCCATCACTCGTCGTAAGGATCGCAAGCGGGCCCGCTGAGCCTGAAGTTTGCGAGCACAGGATTCTGGCTATCCCGCTTTACGGTTCTTCCGGCGATCAACGGTCTGTTTGCTTGGGCAACGTCAACAAGCCGCACGACAACATGCTCATGCTCATCCTGTCGCCTGTCCCGCCCCGTCGAAGCGCCCGGCCAGACGGTACGAAGCTGGGCGCCTCGGGCCGCGCCGGACAGTGGATGGACCTCTCGTCCTTCTGCTGCACGGCCATACCTCGACGGGCCTATTACGCCTAGGCTCGGATCGGATGACTAGGTCAAGAGGGTAACTGCGGCCGACCGGACCGATTCTCTGTAGGAAGTCCGCCCCGTCTGCCGGCAGGTGGGTGGAAGCCGAGGAGTTTCGACAGTGTCCCACCGGTGATCGCCGCTTTATCTGCGACCGGTATGCCGGCGAACTGGGCCTCGACCGCCTCGGGTGTGCGCGGCCAGGTGGCCTCATGATGGGGGTAGTCCGACCCCCAAAGCAGGCAATCGATCCCGGTGTAGTGTCGCAGAGCCAGGGCCGCAGGATCATCCTGGAAGGTGCAATGGACCTGGCGGCGGAGATAGTCGCTCGGGCCCAGAGGGAACGGCCACTTGTCGTTGAGGTGGAAGCGTCGGAGAACCAGGGGTTGGTCGTCGACCGCCCGGCTGTGGTCGTAGGTCCCCTGCGCGGCATACGGAGCGGAGACATCTTGGCCGATGCCCAAGGAGTAGGCCTTGTCCAGCGATGCCATGAGCCCGGCGAGCCAGAAGGCGTTGAACTCGGTGATCACGAAGTGGAGGTCAGGAAAGTGCTCCAGGATGCCGCCGCCGACCAGGTCAGCGAGCAGGTACTGAGCATCCAAGGTCGCCGGGATGGTAGCCCGGAGACGGTTGGCGTCAACGGGACCGGTCTGGATCTCCAGGTCCATGTCTATGCCCGATTCCCTCATGGCCACACCCTTGGTGGACCGGGCGAGCGACTCGCCGTCCATGGCCATCCCGGCGCCGACGTGGAAGAAGACCACCATCCCGTTGGCCTGCGCCGCCGCCCACACCGGGTCATATGCCGTCGTGCAGTACCGCTGCGGGGCGCTCATCGGGGGCATCACCGCCTGGATGCCCAGCGCCGCCACGCGCTCGATCTCTGCCACCGCATCGGTCACGTCTGTGAGAGGAAGCATGGCGGTGGGCTTGTGCCGGTCGAAGTGCTCCGCGAAGACGTCGACCACGTAGTCGTTGTAGACCCGAGCGTGGGCGAAGGCGAGGTCGTTGTCCGGCGAGTAGCCGTTAAACGCCAGGTTCGAATGCACGACCTCTCCCCACACGCCGTCGGCGGCGAGGGCCTGGTCGCGCTCTTCGAGAATGGTGTCGTGCTCGATCGGTCCGTCGAGCGAACGGTACTTGGCCAGAGTGATGTGCTCCCGCGCCCCGTCGCGGAAGAAATGCATGTAATCCCCCGTCGACTCCAGCCGTACCGCCCGGTCCCGCATTCCCTTCGGGAGACGGGTCGTCCACAGGTCGGGTGGCTCCATCAGATGGCAGTCGGCCGATATCAGGACATCACTCATGTGCGCACCCCTGTGCCCAATTCCCTAGGGCCAAGCGTAGTAGACCTGCTCAAGACCCCCCGGGGCGCACCAAGGGGCAGGAGCGCTGGTTCCACGGTCCCGGAGCCGGGCCGCTGAAGGTGGCCAGGCGGCGAGGGTCTGCTTCGCGGCGGCGATGATTGTGTCCGGGATGAGATTCCTCATAAATGAGGCCGGATCCACGATGGCGCCGGTGGTGCAACGGGCCACGGAACTGTCAAGCATCCCGCGCCACACCGTCAAGGGTCGCTCGGGACATCCGGACGTCAAGCAGCAGTCGGACCAGAACGGGAGGAGTAAACTTTTCGGAAAGGGTTCATATCGTCTTCGACACAGGATTGACGCCATGCCAGGACTGGACCGTCGCAGCCGTGCGTCCGGCACAGGGGCGTCCCACACTCGCACCGACACCAGTTCCCATACTCGTGGCCTGTTGCGTTGGGCGACGCCTCCAGACCTGCGAGCCCACCTGGAATCGTCGACTCTTCTGTCGCTCCAGGGACTGGTCGGCAACCGAGCGGTCTGCTCCCTCATCCAGGGCCGCAAGATCGCCGACCCGATACCGGTCCAGCGCCAGGTTGCCATTGGTAGCTACCGCATGAATGCCGAAGGGCATCTGCGCCGCGACGACAAGGACCATACCGAGGTCGCCAACGTCCCGGTAGGCAGCAAGGTCAAGGTACGCGACAGAGGCGGCCGAGTCTCTCTCTTCAAGGCCGGTTGGTTCAGCACCAACGAGCACTCCTGGTCAGAAATGCCCAATCACAGCGTCGGATGGGTCGACGACGCCAAGCTGGAGCGCTCCCTCGCCGACGAACTTGAACAGACCTTCTCGGGGGGCGGTACGCCGTCTATTGTCGACCTTCAGGGCATCATCGGGACCGCCACTCCAGAGCAGAAGAAGAAAGCCGCGGACGACGACGCCTTCCTCGGCCGAGCCAAGGTCGCACTGAACGAAGATACCTACCTTGGTCTCCTTCCCGCCCTCGGCGTGCACCGTATGCCGTCGACCTCGACGGGGAAGCTCGGCACCGGAGAGAGAGGACACGTCACCGCCGAGTACGCCGACACGCAGATCCGGGCGCATCTCCAGCTGTACCTCGCAGAGGCGGTCAAGGCCGGGCGACAGGTCCAGGGGGAGGTCTCAGTGGTCGGAGACGCAGACTTCCAGGCCGCGTTCGACCGGCAATGGGTACGCGCTGCCGGCCAGGCAGCCAAATACCGTGGCCGGAACGCCTGGGACGTGTGCAACGCCTTCGTCGACGTGAACCTCCCCCAGCGACACATCTGGGTCCACCGCAACATGGGAGGGCAAGGGACGGTCATCCACGAAGGGATGCACAAGTACGCCAGCGACCAGATCCGTAACGAGCAGGTCGCCATGTGCAACAAGAAAGGTATCGACCACGGCGGGATTTCTCGCCTTGACGAAGGAATCACCGAGTACTTCACCCGCATCGTGGTCAACCGGCTCCCCATGGAGCCGCGCACGAGCTACGGAAACGAATGGAAGGTCGCCAGCCGGCTCGCCTCGAAGGTTGGGGAGCCTTTGCTCGCCCAGGCTTACTACGACGGTCAGTTCGACGCCCTCAAGAGCGCGATCGGAGTCGACTGGCCGAATTTCGCTGAACACCTCGAGATGATGGATTGGGGCTGGCTGAAGACAAACGGGTACATGCCATGAGCGACCAGATCGAAGACGACGCCGCCGCGCTGCAGCTGGCCCGGACCCTCCTCTCCGAGGTCGGTACCCGTGTCGTCCTGCAAGAGGTGGCAGCCGACCCAAAACCCACCGACGTCGGTGCCCGCGTCGGCTTCGGTGCTGTGGCGCAGGGCATCGACCTCCGGCTGAATGCTTACGTATTCGGGGAATGGGGCGAGGGCGCCGACCACGCCGCGCATCTAATGCATACCCTCGGTGGCCCCGACCGGGAGGTTCGTAGCGTGGTCAACGGTCGGCTACTCCTCATCGCTTCCGCCGGCCCGGGCGACCAGGAGGAATTCATAATCGACGACGTTTGCTCGGCCTTCGCGGGCAGGGAGTAGGGCTAGCCGCCGGCCAGGCCGTGCTTGCGGGCGTAGGGGAGCGCCCCTGCGGTTGGTCACGGCGTTTGGTCTTGTTCCTCTTTCGGAGTCGCCTCTGTTCGAGTCGCCTCTGTTACCGTCCCGGGTCCCCGCCCTGACCCTATGAAACCTGAGATTCCACAAATTTGTGTTTTATCAGTAGCCTGTGTAAGATGTCGGCGTGCCCAGCGATGGCGAGATCACTTTTGCCGACCACGCCGGTCGGTTCTATGCCCGCCGCTACGGGATGGCCCCGGTGGTGGGACGGCTGCTCGGCTACCTGGCAGTGTGCGAGCCGCGCCAGCAGAGCATCAGCGAGCTGGCCGACGCCCTCCTGGCCAGCCGGAGCGCCATTGCGGGTGCGGTCAACACCTTGGAAAACCTCGGGCTCATCGGGCGGTCCCGGGCGGCGGGGGAACGAATGGACCGGGTGTACATCGACCTGTCGTCACCCCGTGCGATGGGATTCGACCTCGCCGAGTACCAGGAACAAGGAGAGCTGGCGCGAGAAGGTCTCCGAGTCCTCGCTGACACCCCCCCCGAGCGTCGAGCAGTGCTGCTCGAATGGGCTGCTTTCGCCGACTTCTTGGTCGATCGACTTCCGGTACTCGAACAGGAGTGGAAACAGCTGCGGGAGGCGCTTCGCGCCGCGGGCGAGTTCCCTCACCCCCCAGCCCCGCCTCGAGGAGGTAAGGCATGATGACGAACCAGAACGCGCCAGGGATCCTGGCCCGCGACGTGTGCAAGTCGTTCGGCGATCACCTCGTACTCGACAAGGTGAACCTGAAGGTCGAAGAGGGCACGATCGTGTCGCTACTTGGTCCCAACGGAGCCGGCAAGACCACCATGGCGCGCATCCTGTCCACCTTGATCCCGGCCGATTCGGGTTCGATGCGCATCGCCGGTCACGACGTGGTCACCGACCCCGATGGGGTGCGGGCCCTCATCGGGGTCACCGGCCAGTTCTCCGCCGTGGACAACCTGCTTACCGGGGCGGAGAACCTGCAGTTGATGGCCGACCTCCGCCATCTTGGCCGCGAAGCTGGGCGACGGCGGGTGGTCGAGTTGTTGGAACGCTTCGAGCTCACCGACGCCGCGGACAAACCGCTGTCGATCTACTCGGGCGGGATGCGACGACGGCTCGACCTAGCGATGACTCTGGTGACCCTGCCCCGGGTGATCTTCCTCGACGAGCCCACGACGGGGTTGGATCCGCGTAGCCGCCGCACCATGTGGCAGATCATCCGCGAGCTCGCCTCCAATGGAGTCACGATCCTCCTGACCACCCAGTACCTCGACGAGGCGGATCAGCTGGCCGATCGGATCGCGGTGCTCGACCAGGGGCGGATAGTCGCCGAAGGCACCCCGGCCGAGCTCAAGAGCCGCGTCCCCGGCGGTCACCTCCGGCTCCAGTTCGCCGACTCGCAGGTGCTGCGCTCCGCCGCCAACCTCGTTCCGGCGGCCGTCTCCGTCCCCGACCAACTCACCCTGCAAGTGCCCGCGGACGGGACCGTCGACTCACTCCGAGACCTACTCGACAAGCTCCGCGATGCCGCACTTGACGTCGAGCGGTTGTCGATCCACAACCCCGATCTCGACGACGTGTTCCTGGCCGTCACCGGCAGCCACGTCACCCCACAGCTCCACGAGAGCTCGACACCAACAGGAGAACCGCCGCGGTGACCACGATCGCTTACACGGTCAGCGATGCGCGCACGATGCTGCGCCGCAACCTCAAGCACCAACTCCGCTATCCCTCGATGACGGTGATGCTGGTCGGGATGCCCATCGTGTTCCTGCTGCTGTTCGTCTACGTCCTAGGGGGCCAGCTCGGCGCCGGCCTCGGTGCCCACGACGGACGCCGCGCCTACCTCAACTACGTCGTACCAGGGGTGCTGCTCGTAACCGTGGCCGCGGCCGTTCAGGGCACCTCGATCATGGTCGCCATGGACATGACGGGAGGCATCATCGACCGGTTCCGGACTATGGCCATCACCCGGGCATCGGTCCTCACGGGTCACGTGCTCGGCAGCCTGATCCAAACCCTGGCCGCTATGGCCGTCCTTATCGGGGTCGCCTTCGGTCTCGGATTCCGCACCGCAGCCGGGCCTGTCGCGTGGCTGGCCACGATCGGGGTGCTGGTCCTGTTCGCGTTCGCGCTGATCTGGCTAGCCGTCGCTCTGGGCCTGGCCGCCAAGAGCGTCGAGACGGCGAGCAACACCCCCATGTTCCTGATCCTGCTGCCCTTCCTCGGCAGCGGATTCGTTCGTACGGCCACCATGCCCGAAGGGCTCCGGCAGTTCTCCCAATACGAGCCTTTCTCTCCTGTGGTCGACACCGTCCGCGGGTTGCTCACCGATGCCGCCGTCGGCAGCCATGCCATCGTCGCCATCGCCTGGAGCCTCGGCATCGCCGCCGTCTCCTATCTGTGGGCCACTCGCCTCTACGACCGACGCCGAGCGGCAGACCCGGCGTAACGACATCTCGACCGCCCCGCGCTAGGCCATCGTGGGATAAGGCGGTCCTGGGGCGATCTGACAAATCTGGCCCAGACGCTTGATAACGAAACGGGTCGTCCCGTATCCTTATAGGTATGCCGAGGCCCCGATCCGCCAGCGTGGACGCATCGATCGCGGCGGCGGCGATCGACTTGCTGCGGGAGCTCGGATACGCCAAGTTGACGATGGGGGAAGTGGCCAGACGGGCCGGCGTGGGCAAGGACAGCCTGTATCGCCGATGGTCGAGCAAAGCCGCTTTGGTTCACGAAGTCGTTTTCGAGCGTTACCCGAGCGGCTACGGGGGTGCGCCGGCGACGGGATCGTTGCTCGGTGACGTCGAGGCGCTGGCCGCTTTGTTGCAGGAGGCGACCACAACGCCCGAGGCCGCCGCGGCGATACCTGGACTGCTCGCCGAACTTGGTCGAGACCCCGCGCTCGAAACCCGGCTGCACGAACAGTTTTACGAGCCCATGCGGGCGGGGTTTGCCGCGGTGCTCGACGCGGCCCACGCTCGAGGCGAGACGACGGTCCCGGTCGCGCCGGAAATGATTGCCGACGTCTTGGTAGGGACGATGCTGTTTCGCCTCAGCCTCCTCGGTGTCGCGGCCGACCCTTTCTTCCCCCGCGAGCTCGCCGAGTTCGTCGTGCGCGGGCTCACCGCCCACTTGTCCAGCGAAATGATCACACCATCACGGGGAGAAAGCCCATGAATCACGTCGCCCGAGCCGAGGCAGAAAGCTCCGCCCCGATCGAGACCGTCTGGCAGTTGCTGAGCAGAGTCGGCGCCTGGCCCACGTGGTCACGGCACAAGCTCGCTCACCTCGAGCGCCACGGAAGTCCGACTCCCGACGGGGTCGGCGCCGTCCGCGTGCTTGCCATCGATCCGGGCAAGCCGACCAAATGCAACCGAGAGGAGGTCGTGGCCTTCGACGCCCCCACCCACTTCGGCTACAGACTGCTGTCAGGCCAGCCTCTCGACGACTACCGCTCCGATGTCCGGCTGACCGCACTGCCCGGTGGCGGAACCCGGATCGCCTGGGAGTCCCGATTCGCCACCCATGGTGTGACCGGATGGTCCTGGGTGCTGGTCGTGCGCTGGGTCCTGAAGCGGTGGTCGGCCGACCTCGCCAAAGGAGCCGAACGGGTTGGGGCCACCCCAGCCCCGCAGCGCGGCAAGGCCAACATGACCATTGAATGTCGGCCGTGGATACTGATTCACCCGGACACCCCAAGGCCTCGCAGGATGAATCTCACGTACCAGTTTGTGAGCTGTTGACCGGTTATGGGCCCCGTCGGGCTGTAGGAGACGTACAGGCTCCGAAGCAGGTCCGAGATGTCCTGGGTGGCCAGGTGCACCTCGATCGCAGGGTCGAAGCTTCCATCCTCGACTCCTCGCTCGAGGATGGATCGCAGCAGCGTCGGCAGGCGTTTCTGCAACCTCATGACTATTTCCAGCCGCTCCGGACGCAGGTGGCGGTACTCGCGTTCGATGGCGAGAAGCGCCTTTGGCTGCCCTGACTTGGCGAATTCGACCCAGCGGGTGATCAGCGCCTCCAGCCGGGTCGCGGCGTCACTGTCCCCGAGGGCGTGGTCGAGCTCGACGAACTGGTCGATGAACGCCACGCTCTGCTCGCCGGCGGCCAGCTCGAAGAGGAGGTCCTCCTTGGATCGAACGTAGTAGTAGAGAGCGGGTTTGAGGATCCCCGCCCGATCTGCGATCTTCTCCATCGAGGCGGCGTGGTAGCCCGATTCGTAGAACACTTCGCCAGCCGCCCGGAGGATGTCGGCCCGGCGGGCGAGGTATGCGGCGGTGGTTTTTTTGACGGCCATCTCGTCTGCCCTTGAATCCGTGCGTCGGGTGTGTTTGACTGACCGGTCAGATGGTAACTGTTCGTCAGAGGTTAGGGCCCGCTACGAAACAACTTGACGCAATTCTCTTGTAAACATGCATGTCGTGGCACAGGACTTGTACCAAGTTGTTTCGTGGCGGGCCCTTAGACGTGACAGGCGAATAAGAATAAGGAGCGTGCCGGTACGGTGGGGGAGCTAATAAGAGTTTCGGTTGACACGCCCAAGAGCGGGAAGCTGAGCGTGGGCAGGACGGGGGCGGGCGCGAGTCTCGTGCTGTTGCATAGAAGCATCGGGGGCGACAGCCTTTCCGGGTTCGTGGAGGCTCTGGCTTCGAAGTTCTCGGTATTGGCGCCGTCCATGCCCGGATACGACGATTCAGAGCGCCCCGATTGGGCCCGCTCGCCGCGCGATGTGGCCGCCATCGTCCTGCATTCGGTGTGTCCGCTGGCCGAGGACCCGCCTGTGCTGGTGGGTCTCGGGTTGGGAGGTTGGGTGGCGGCGGAGATGGCAGCGATGTGTCCGGAGCGCTTTCGGGCTCTGGTGTTGGTGGCGCCCCTGGGTCTCCAGCCCCGGGCCGGTGAGATCACCGATCCATTCCTGGTGAGCACCGATCACTACATAGAGATGGGTTTTGCCGATACCGAGGCGTACAAGCGGACCTTCAGCGAGTTCGGGATGGGTACCGAGGCGTGGCTGCGCCGCGAGCGAAACCGGGAGATGACCACGAGAATCGCATGGAAGCCCCGCATGTTCGACCAGACCCTGCCTTTCCGGCTGCCATACGTGACTACGCCCACCGCGATTGTGTGGGGCGAAAAGGATGCCATCGTTCCTCGGGGAGGAGTGGACCGGTACCGGGACAGCATTCCCGGTGCCACACTGATCACCGAGCCGGGGCGAGGACACATGCTCGAATGTGAGGACCCCGAGGGTATCGCCGAGTCCATTTCCTCTTTCGCCGCCAAACAGGCATGACGCCCACCGGGCCAGAGGACCTGAACGACTTGCTTCTTTTCCTGTTCTAGTTGTAGGAGGACTGCATGTTTCTTGCTTATTTCACCGAACAACCGATGTCCGCTTACCCTGAAGAAGAGGCGTTAAGTACCCATTCGTTCGATCACCCGGCCCGAGAGGCCGGCGATAGCGTCCTGCTGTTCTCGAATCGCTTCTTCGATCCCAAGGAAGGGGCGCGCCTGTATGCCGAACGGATGGAGGAGTATCGAGAGGTAGAGCGGGTTGGGTTCGACGGCATCATGGTGAACGAGCATCACAACGGCCCCTTCTGTATGCAACCCCGCTGCAACGTGACCAGCGCCATGTTGACCGGTCTTACCAACCGGGTGAAGATCGTTCAGCTCGGAAACCCCATTCCGACCTGGGAAAACCCGGTTCAGCTGGCCGAGGAGACGGCCATGATCGACATGATGTCGGGAGGCCGTCTGGTGGCCGGCATTGTGCGAGGCGGCGGCAACGAGCAGTTCGCCAACAACACGAACCCGGCGTACAATCGGGAGCGCTTCGAGGAGGGCCACGACCTCATGGTCAAGGCGTGGACCCAGCCGGGCCCGTTCCGCTGGGAGGGTAACCACTATCAGCTTCCGGTGGTGAATCCCTGGGCCGTGCCCCTCCAAGACCCCCATCCCCGGGTGTGGGTACCGGGGGTGACCAGCCTCGAGACCATCGTTTGGGCGGCGGAACACCGCTATCCCTACGTCTGCCTCAACACATCCGAACCAGACACCCTTCGGATCTGGAAGGTGTACGGCGACGCGGCGGAGCGAGCTGGTTACAAGGCGGGCGAGGACCTGCGCGGCTACCTGATGCGCTGCCATGTCCAAGACGACGAGGAGCGGGCGCGGACGAATGCGGCCGAGTTCGAATGGATGCGTGGCGAGTTCACCGGGATGAGCAAGCCCTGGCTGATCACCCCGGCCGGCTACAGCAGCGTGGAATCGAGATTGGCGCGACTTCGGATGATGGAGGAACACAAGCTCACGGCGGCCGCCGCGGAAGAATCGGCGGAGGAGTCGCGACAGAACTCGGATGATCCGTTGTTCGAGGCTCAAATACAGAAGAGAAGGCTGTTGAACTCAGAGTTGCAGGCCGGGTCTGTCATCGTGGGCACGCCGAAACAAGCGATCCAACGGATACGTCGGTGGCTCGAGGCGACCCGGCCGTCGATCTTGTTCCTCTGGGGCAATGACGGCAAGGTCCCGCACGAGGACGCCATGCGCTGCATCCAACTGCTCGGCGAGGAAGTCATTCCGGCGGTGCGGGAGATCGGGGAAGAACTCGGTATCCACGACCCGTTCGACCTGGATTCTCCTGTGAGCCTCGCAACCGAACGAGGAGTACCCACCCCCGACGCATCAGCCTGGGCCCTCACCGCCTAGCCGCCGCGTGCCTAAGGCGTCGGTCCTGGCGCAGGCGATCGTGAGGAGGGCGGGAGCGGCCCCAGCAGATACCGTCCCCGACTCAAGTGAGTAAGCGAGTGGTCGGCGCGGGTCGCTCATCACTTGGGAGGAGGCGCTGAGGCCTTTATCAGAGGACGCCCCAGCCTTTCCGACCGCCCAGGTCGCGTCCAGCGCGGCTAAAAGCTCTGACCCATTCCGAGTGCGGCGTGTCAGCCTTGGGGCATGTGATTGCCACCATTAACATTGATGATCGCGCCGTTGACCCCTGACGCTTCATCCGAGCAGAGCCACATGATCGCGTTCGCCGGTTCCTCCGGAGTCATGAGACGCCCGGGAACGAGTGTCGCCGCATACGCATCCCACTCCTCGATCGACACGTACTTGAGGTTGCCCTCTGTCCAGGTAGCTCCGGGGGCCATTACGTTGACTCGTACACCCTTACGCGCGCACTCGAGAGCCAGTACTCGGCTCATCCCCACGACGCCGGCCTTCGAGGCAGAATAGGTCGCCAAACCTTGGATCGGCCGGAACGCGGCACCGGAGGCCACGTTGACGATCGCGCCCCATCCCTGCGCGATCATGATGCGAATCGCGGCCTGGCAACAGAAGAAGACGCCTCGCAGGTTGACCGAGAGCATCCGGTCCCAGTACTCCTCGGTGACTTCAAGGGCGTTGGCCGCGTTGACGTCAGGGTTGGTGGGAGGAAATATCGCGGCGACGTTGGCTACGGCGTCAAGGCGGCTGTATCGCTCATATACGGCCTGCAGTGCTTCCTGCACCGCGGAGGGTGTGGCCATGTCAACGGGATAAACCACAGCCCGCGCACCCGTCGGATCGATGTTCTCCGCCACCTGCTTGGCGCCCCCTTCGTCAAGGTCGAAGAGGGCTACATTCGCCCCGGAACCACCGAAACCCATCGCGGTGGCTTTGCCCATACCGCTCGCCGCACCGGTCACGACTACCGTCCTGCCCGAAAAGTCCATAGATTCTCCGAAAAGTCAGCGAAATAAAAAGAAGATAACGAAGGCTAGCAAGTCCAAATAGTTGTGATCCAGCACTTGCTGAGAAGACGGACGCCAAAAGAGGGCCAGATGACTTACCTTAAAGAGCCACTAACACCCATGCTCCACGAGCCCCTGCGCCGGCGCAGGGGAGTCCGGTGCATCATCGGACGGCCCGGCCACGAAGATGGCTTGACCAGGCGCCCACCTTGCTTCCCGGAGCTACGAGGCAGGCGACAGGTATTTGGGCACGTCACCCAAGCGGGCGAAACCGTCGCCTCACTGCTGGAGAAACGCCTCCACCACAGCTGGGACCAGACCGCTTCTGGTCATGTCGATGTGGGTCGTCCCCGGAAGGACAGCCAGCTGGCCGTGGGGCAGAAGTTCGGTGGCCTCGGCCGCGTTGGGTACCAGGATGAAATCGGTGTCGCCGATCAGCACCAACACCGGCACCTCGATATCGCGGAGCTGGTCGTCGCTCCACCCGCCGAATCCGTGGACCAGCGCCGCTGTCTTTTCGGCGAACGCGTCGAAATGGGCCGGGTCGGGCGCCACCGCCGCGTAGGCGTCTCGCATGGCGGCGAAGTCGGTCTCCGTCGGGAGGCGCTCGGGGTGGACCTCGCCTCCCCGGTCGTTGCGGAAGTCGGCCGAGGCCACGACCGCCCGCTGGATGCGACCAGGGTGGTCCACGAGCAGCTGGTAGGTGGTGAGCCCACCGAGGCTGAACCCGAACACGTCCGTCCGTTCGATGCCGAGATGGTCCAACAGGCCCACGACGTCGGCGGCGAAATGCTCGAAGGTCATGGGCCGGTCGACGTCAGCTGTACGGCCGTGGCCCTGAAGTTCCATGGCGACGACCAGGTGGCGCTCGGCGAGCACAGGGATGGTTGTTCCGAAGCTGAGCTCGAGGGTGAGCAGGCCGCCGTGGAGCAAAACGAGCGGCGCCCCCTCTCCGTGTTGTTCGTAGTAGAGGTGGAGCCCGTTGACGTCAGCGTACGGCATACCAACGAGACGCTGCGAGACAGCCCTACTCATCGCGATCGGATCAAGTTCCGACCGATTATCGCCGACGATCGGGGATAGGGCCGAGTCCGAGGGTGGCGCTGCCCCGGGTTGACACGCCTCCGATCAGGACGGTTAGGAGGCGAAACTAGATACTCCGCGATGGGCCGCGGTTGCCGCTAACCCACGAGGGCCAGGTAATCGCCGGCGTCGGTGTCAGCGGCGGAACAACCGAGCAGGACATTGCCATCGTCGAAGCGGCGATGAGATAAATCGTAGCTATCGAGCACGTCGCTTGCCCAGTTGGTCTGGCCGCCTCCGACTAGCGCCAGAGAGGAACGTGAGTGAACATGAACAGAGCCGAACGACAGCGGGCGGAAACCGAGAGTTCGGCGCCACGAACGACGCTCCGTACCACAACCGGTTCTACCCGCTCGCGCTGGAGCCGTTTTCCCAGAACCCGTATTCCTGCAACACCCAGGCTGACTAGGAGTGCAGTGTCCCACCACAGGACTGCTCAGGGGCGGATGAGCAGGGAGGAGAATCGCAGCGCTAGCCACGGTCGGCGCCCTCCGGCGCGCAACTTCCCCCGCACGATCTGGCTCCACTGGCCGACTCGGCCGTAGCCGACGAGCAAGAAGGCGGCGGGATCGGCGGTGATGACGCAGTCTGGACGGTCGTCTCCGCTGCTGGCTGGTCTGACCGCGACCTGGGCGCCGTCGACGACGAACCGGTAGCGGTCGCCGGGTCCGAAGCGCAGTTCGTAGTCGAGGTGGAGGCCGGTTGCGGTGCTCTGATCCAGGTAGTCGGCTGCGATGGCCATGATCCCGGGGATGACCCGCAGGGCGTCGGAGGGGTCGATCGGCCACGGTCGGTCGGCGGCGCGGGCCAAATCGAGCCCGTGGATGAGCTGCTCGCCGAGGCAAATGGACACGAGGGTGGGAGGCGTCATCGCCACACCGTTGGCCGTGACGATCGGCTCCTCGCTTGGCAGGTCGGCAACGGCCGCGTTGAGTCCTGCGGCGGCGCCTTCGAGCAGGTCGGCGAGCACGGTGAGATCACGCTCGGGGAACCCGTCGAGCTGCGCCTGGTTGGCCTCAGCCCCTCGTTCCGCCGCGTTGCGCCCGTCGACCGACGCGCTCGTAGGTGCGGACGGGCGATGCGCTCCGGTGGCTAGGGCGGTGTGCTCGCGCAGGTCCGCAACCAGGTGGGCTGCGGTCTCTGCCGCGCTCCAACTCAGCCCCGGCACCCGAGCGGCGGGATCGAGGCCGCTGCGAAGCAGTTGCGCCGTCCGGCGGGCTGCGCCAACCAGCCCCGTGTCTGCTTCCACGACTTGTTGAGCCATACGACAGCCTCCTCAGCATAGAGATGACGTTCCCGACAGCGATACTTTGCTTTCGGGTCACCTGACACGGATTCACGCGGTGGCGCGGTGATGCCATCAGCCTGAATGAAGTCCGCCTGGATGTCGTCCCGGCTTCCGGTGAGATTAGTGGGGTCCCTGACGCAGATGGGTAAGCAACCCCGGGCGTCGGTCGTGGCCCGCTCCAATCTCCCGACCGCGGATTCGCCATGTTGGCAGGACTAACGGATCTCGTACTTGTGCTGCTTGGGCGGGGTCAGGAATTGAGCACCCCGGGCGCTCCGTTCGGCGTACACGGCTGGATAACTGTGACCCGGATATTGAGGAAGCTGCTGACACTGCCGGCCGCCGCCGCGGACCACCGAGCACCCGGTGGGGCTCATGGGATCGAAGCGATCGGACCTCAGGTTACGGGTTGGGCCCGCCGAGGCGGCGTACCCAGCTTGTCGGCGAAGAGGTCGCACATGGCCTGCCACGAGCGGGCGTCGGTAGGCGCGTGGTATTGCACGCCGGGCATGCCGCGCCCGTCGGCCGCGGGGTTGGTGAAGCTGTGGGCGGCGCCGCCGTAGACGACCATCTGCCAGTCGGCACCCGCCGCTCGCATCTCGTCCTCGAACGCTATTCGCTGGTCGGCGGGTACCAACGGATCCTCGGCCCCGATGCAGGTGAGCACCGATGCGTTTACCACCCCCGGCTGAGCGGGGTTGGTAGTGGCCAAACCTGAGTGGAAGCCGACGACGGCGGCCAGGTCGTCGCCGCCCCTGGCCAGCTCGAGCGCCATCGTCCCCCCGAAACAGAAGCCGATGGCGGCGACCCGGGAACGGTCGAGGTGCGGCTGAGCGGTGAGGATGGCGAGCCCGGCGCGGGCCACCCTGCGAATCCCGTCGGCTGACGACCGCATGGCGGCGAGACGGTCCATCACCTGTTCGGGCGGGGGAGGCTTCCCGTCGCCGAAATAGTCCAGGGCGAAGGCGATCACCCCGAGCTCAGACGCCAGGCGCTCGGCCCGGTCCTTGGCATGGGCTTCGAGGCCCCCGCCTTCGTGGCATACCAGCACGCCGGCGCGAGGCTCATCACCGTCGGGAACTACCAGATAGCCCACGTAGTTCCGCCCATCGATGTCGTAGGCAACGTCGTCGGTCCGCATCGCACCCCTCTGGTCCTGGCCTGGCCGACAGTCTCGCGCAGGTGGCCCCCTGGGGTGTGAACCGAGGGCCGGTTGGCTCTTCGTGGCGTCCCGACCCGGGGGACGACGTGGCGTCGACGAGGGGCATCGAAGGGAGGTGGCGGCCTCGGGGGACGGAGGGGATCGGCGGTCAACTACCAGGTCCTTCTTCCACAAGCAACGTTGCGACCGCGTGATTCAAATCGTGGAAGGTCTATGCGTTTGAGTAATCGCTGACCGGTTCCACCCGATCGGTCGGCTCCGCTACGTCATCGGCTTCGATGTGCAATGTCGGGAGCGCCCGGTCTATCCACGAGGGAAGCCACCAGTTACGGGGACCCAAGACGTGCATGACGGAGGGGACCAGCACGGTGCGCACGATGAATGCGTCGATGACGATCGCAGCCGCGAACCCGATGCCGAACTCCTGGATCACAAGCGAGTTGTTGATAAGGCTGAACGACAAGAAGACCAGGATCATGATGAGGCCTGCAGCGGTGATGACCCGTCCGGTCTCGGCTTGACCTCGGGTTACCGCCCGCCTGTTGTCGCCGGTCTTGACCCATTCCTCGTGGATCCGGCTGACCAGGAAGACTTCGTAGTCCATCGACAGGCCGAACAGGACAGCGAACATCATGACCGGTAGGTACACCTCAATCGGACCTGCTTTGGCGAAGCCGAGCAGGGGCTGTAACCAGCCGAACTGGAAGGCGGCGGTGATCACTCCAAGCGCGGCGCCGATTGAGAGGATGTTCATCACCGAAGCCGTCAGCGGCACGAGGATGCTTCGGAAGACCGCGGCGAGCAACAAGAACGCCAGCACGATGATCACAACAACGAAGAGCGGAAGCTTGCCGGCCAGGACCTTCGAGAAGTCGATCCCCGCGGCTGTCTGGCCGCCCACGTGGATGGCCAGCGAGGAGCCAGCCGTAGTGTTGGGCACTTCGGCGCGTATATGGTTCACAAGAGTCGTCGTTTGCGCCGCCTGCGGGCTGTAGACGGGATAGACGAAGGCGACGGCCGCCTTGCCGTTTGGGC
This sequence comes from uncultured Actinomycetota bacterium, assembly GCA_963783945.1. Taxonomy (GTDB): domain Bacteria; phylum Actinomycetota; class Acidimicrobiia; order Acidimicrobiales; family Palsa-688; genus CAWAPS01. Next base: position 614,862 of record CAWAPS010000024.1, on the reverse strand, counting down.
TGGTACGCGGGGGGAGCACATGTGCGACACCGGGCGTGTGCTGGAGTCCGGCCACGAAGCTGTCGAAGCGGTCGAGGTCGCCGGGTCCGTTGATCTGGCCGACCACCTGCAGGGGACCGTTGAACCCTGGGCCGAAGCCGTGTGCCAGCAGGTCGTAGGCCTGCCTCGTCGTCGATCCCGAAGGATCCTCCCCAGAGTCTGCCAGCCCGAGACGCATACTGAAGAAGGGCAGTGCGACAACGACGATCAGGGCAAGGCCTAGCACCGAGAGGATGGCCGACCGTCGCTCGACGACACCGGCCCACCACTCCCAGAACGGGCTTCCCCCCCGGTCGCTCTGCTCCTTCGCCCCGGGCCGGGCCCCCCCATCCGGGCGCAGCATCCGTCGGTCACGACGCGACAACGCCTTGTCGCCATAGAAGCCAAGCATGGCGGGCAGCAGAGTGAGCGCTGAAAGCATCGTGAGCAGAACGACGAACGCCGCCCCCAGCGAGACCCCGTAGAGGAAGGTGAGGCCAAGCGCGAACATGCCTAGCAGGGCGATACAGACCGTCAAGCCGGCAACGAAGACTGCCCGCCCGGAGGTGTTGAGGGCACGGACCGCGGCCTCTTCGGGGCTGCAACCGGCTAGCAGTTCCCGGCGATGGCGATTCACGATGAACAAGGAGTAGTCCACGCCCACACCGAGTGCGATGAGTTCGGACAACTGCGTCGCGAACTGGGGGACGTTGAACGCGTGGGAGAGGATGCCGATGAACGAGGTCCCGATCCCGATAGCTACCACCGCGGTCAGCAACGGGAGCACGGCGCTGAGAAACGAGCGACGAAACGCGAAGAACAACACCGCCAGGGCGAGTAACGCCCCAACGAGGAAGTCACCAGAACCGCCCCCCTGGTTCTCTCCCTGCTGCACCGCCGCCCCCCCGAGCTGGACATTCAGGAGGTCATGGTTGACCGCTTGGGCCGTCTTGATCAGCTGTTTCGCCTGGTCGCCCGAGATGTTCTGCGCCTGCGCGTCGAGCTGCACCGTCGCCAGCCCGACTTTCCCGTTCGTCGAGATGAGCCCAGAGCTAGAGGGTGTTGTGACCGCGCTCACAAAGGGCAGTTGCGCAACCCTCCGCAGCATCTCGTTGACGGCGGCCGCGACCTCGGGCGTGTGCAGCGTGCCGCCCTTGGCCTGCATCACGATCTGATCACTATCGCCACTCTGCGCGGGAAAGTTCGCCTTCACGATGTCGAGCGCCCGGCTCGAATCGGTCGAGGGGAACGAGAAGTTGTTGCCATAGCTGGACCCCACGGTCCTCGCGATTCCGCCGACAAGGATCAGCGCAACCAGCCAGGCCGACAGAACAATCTTGCGGTGCCTGAAACACCAGCGCGCCAGTGCGGCCATCAAGAGACCTTTGTCTTGGATGCGGGGAGGACCGCCGCATCAATCACAACCGTGGCCTTCAGGGTCTCGCCCACAGAGCCGGCGACCCGGACCGCCATCGCGGCATGATCTCGTGTCTTCATGTCCAGAACCTCCTGAGGGGTGAGTCCTTGTGCACCTGACGACCTACTCCAGGTATTTCCAACACCACCACTTGACGGATGAGCAGGCGGGATCCACCGATCGATCGGACCCCGGCGGCTCACCCCGAACAGGGACGCCAGGCATCCCCACTGAGATACAGGGCCATCTGCAGGCCCGAGAACCGCTCCGCACATGATTCACCAGCATCGCGTTTGGCCGCAGCGACGTCATCCCGGCAACCGGTGAATTCAGGTTCGACGGTCATGGATCGGGCTTCTCGGCTCTGGGGCGTTTAATCCGCGTATGGTCAGTGACTCGGATCTGACCGCCTGGCGGGGATCGCCGGGTGGAGACGGAGCGTCGGCGTCGAACGCCGCGCCAGGTACGGACCGATGAGTTGATGGTGGTTGGACCGTCGATAGGTAAGGATTTTGGAGGAAACAGGCCACTAGGTGGCCTGTTTCAGCACGGAGGATGGACCCATGACCTACACCACTCTGGATGCTGATGTGGCAAACCCCGCCTTAGCTCAGCAGGACACCAGCCCGCGGGCCATCCGCGCCGAGGGGTTGGTTCGCACGTTTGCCGGCGCGCCGGCAGTCGACGGCTTGGACCTTGAGGTTCGACAAGGCGAGATCTACGGTTTCCTCGGACCCAACGGGGCGGGCAAGTCGACCACCGTGCGCATGCTCTGCACGTTGCTGGCGCCAACCGGTGGACGGGCGATGGTCGCGGGCTACGACGTAGCCGCCAAACCGGGACAGGTCCGGCTGCGGATCGGCGTAGCGCTGCAGGACGCCGCCCTTGATCCGAAGCAGACCGGCGACGAGCTGTTGCGTCTCCAAGGCCGGCTGTACGGACTGACACGCAAGGAGATCGATCACCGGCTCGCGGAATTGATGCAGCTTGTCGATATCGGCGATGCCCTGCGCCGTCCGATCAGCACGTATTCGGGCGGGATGCGGCGGCGCCTTGACTTGGCGGCTGCGCTGGTGCACAACCCGGAGGTCCTGTTTCTCGACGAGCCCACCACCGGGTTGGACCCGGTGAGCCGGGTCCGGGTGTGGGAGGAGGTCCGCCGGCTCAACGACGAGTTGGGGATGACCGTCTTTCTCACCACGCAGTACCTCGAGGAGGCCGACGAGCTAGCGGATCGGGTCGGCATCCTGAGCGCCGGCCGTCTGGTCGCCGAGGGTACGCCTTCCCAGCTGAAGCGCAGCATGGGCAACGACCTGATCGTCGTGCGGGTGGAGGGCAACCCGGCCGCGGCGGTGGCCTGCCTGACGAGGGTGGCCGGCGTCCAAACCGTGGATGCGAGTGGCGGCGACGTGGTGGTCGCGACGGCCAATGGCGCGGCGACCATCGGCCCCGTCGCCGTGGCCCTCGACAACGGCGGAATCGCCGTGCGGGACCTCACCTTGCGCACACCCACGCTGGACGACGTCTTTCTCGAGCTGACGGGCACCCACATCCGGCGAGACGAGGGCATTGGGCCCAACGAGGAGGTACTTCCGTGACCGCTACAACCTCAACCACCATCCGACCGAACGTTCTTCAGTCAAGTGATGTTAGGCCCCGCCAGGCCGGTTTCATCCGGGACACGACCGCCATCGCCGGTCGGGCCCTGAGATCTATTCCTAAGGACATGACCGCCGTGGTTCCGCCGGTGTTCATCGCCCTGTTCTTCTTCGTGGTCAACATCGGCACCCTGCAGCGCCTCACCGAGCACAACGTCGCCGGTTTCAACTTCAAGGCGTTCATGATGGCCACCGCCATCCTATTGGGTGTGACCGGTGTCTCGCGGGCGCCGGCGCTGGTGCTTGATGTCGAGAACGGCTATTTCGACCGGCTCCTGCTGACGCCAGTACGTCGCCTGGCCATCCTGCTCGGCCATATGGTCGCGGACGTCGCGGTGGCCTGCGCCCTGACCGTACCCATCGTCATTCTGGGCTTTGTCCTCGGTGTTCGCTTCCCCGCCGGTCCGTTGGGAGTGGTGGCGTACGTGTTCCTGGCCGCGCTCTGGAGTCTGGCGTTCGCCGGGTTCGGTTACGCCATCGCATTGAAGACGGGTAACCCGGCTGCGGTCAACAGCGCGTTCCTCCTGTTCTTTCCCTTCCTTTTCCTGACCTCGTCCTACGTGCCCCGTTCGCAGCTCACCGGCTGGCTCAATACGGTGGCGGCCTGGAACCCGGTCACCTATTTGCTCGCCGGCCTCCGCTCACTCACCATGCAGGGGTGGCGGTGGGACCAACTCGGCCAGGCGCTCGCCGCTATCGGGGTGGTCGCCCTGCTCAGCATGTCGCTCTGCTTCGCGGCCTTGCGGGGCCGTCTTCGTCAGGCATGAGGGCGCTCAGCAAGCAGGGGATCCGGGTTCGCCCTCAAATCGACGCGGGCGACGCGGAAGGAGTGGTAGCACTGGGGGGAGGTCGAAGCGGGCCAGGAGGTCGGGGCCCCCGAAGCGGGTGATGCTGGAAACCCGGTCCTTTCGCAGGGCCACGACCATGAGCCCGTTTCCCCGGAAAGTCGACGTCGCGGGGTCGAGGAGGTAGTAACCGAAAGCGGGCTGGCCGTTCGCTCGCGTGGCGACGAGCTTGAGCTGTTGACCCCATGAGAAGAAGGACTCGAGGAACTCGCCGACAGCCGTCCGGCCGCGGAACTCGATGGGCTCGGGTGGCATCGCGAACCTGGCGTCTTCGGTGAGCAGCGACACGACCTGGTTGATGTCAACCCTTTCGAAGGCGTCGACAAACCGGTCGACCAGGGCCTTCTCCTCCGCCGAGCGCGGCAGCGGCACGAGGTCGCGGTCAGGGGGACGGAAACTGCCCCTGGCCCGCAGGAGGGCGCTGTTGACCGAGGCCGGGGTGGTGCCCAGCACCTCGGCTGCTTCGGTGGCGGCGAAGCCGAGGACGTCGCGAAGCACAAGCACCGCCCGCTGCTGGGCGGGCAGGCGCTGGAGAGCGGACACGAACGAAAGGCCGATCGACTCGCGCGTCTCGTAGCGGACCTCGGGGCCGGCCGTGACGTCGTCCACCCAGTGGTCGGGGTAGGGCTCGAGCCAGGAAGGGTCTTCGGCAGGCGAGGGCCGTGCTTCTGTGGCGAACGGGAGCCTGCCAGCCCGGCGAGGGCGGCGGGACTGGTCGCGCAGTTGGTTGAGGCAGCGGTTGGTTGCGATCCGATAGAGCCACGCCCGCAACGAGCCGCCGTCGAAACTGCCAATTGAGCGCCACGCCGACAAGAGGGCCTCCTGGAGCACGTCCTCGGCGTCTTGGACTGAGCCTAGGATCCGGTAGCAGTGGACTTGGAGTTCCCGACGGTAGGGGTCGGTCAGCTCCTTGAAGGCATCGCCGTCGCCCGATTGGGCACGAGCCAGAGTTGTCTCAGTCATTGCGCCTCGCGACTTCTCTTTCGTCCGGACGACGAAGTCTGAGAGTAACAACACCGCCGGGCCGCCCAACTAAGCGCCTGCGAAAAAACAAGCTGGACGGAGAGAAGGAGGCGGCGGATGCTGTTATGCCCACCCGCGCCGATGCCTCAACGATTTCTGGCTCAGCAGCATCCGTCGCCTCCTTCTCGTTCGCGAAGCTTGTTTTTTCGCAGGCACTAAGCGCCCCTCCGGCGCTCAATCTCCGTGCGGGTCGGTGTTTAAACGGTCATAGGACTCGAACATCAGCGTCGGGAGGCGTGAAAATGGATCTGCTCCGCGCTCAGAACGCGCCCGTCGACGGCCGACGGCCCGATCAGGCACCGCAAGCCGCCGGGAAGGTTTCCCTCGCCCGGTTGGACGCCGGCGCGTCTGCCGGGACAGAGATCCGGCGCTGGCGAGCATTCACCTTGCTGGTGGTGGCGTTCGTCATGACCATCGTGGACCTCACGATCGTCAATGTCGCCCTTCCCACTATCGGCGCCAGACTTCATTTTCCCGAGTCCGATCTGCAGTGGGTGGTCACGGCCTACGGGCTGACATTCGGAGGCTTCCTCCTCCTCGGAGGCCGAGCCGCCGACCTGCTGGGCCGCCGACGCTTCCTCTTGGTAGGTCTGGCCATTTTCACCGCCGCTTCGCTCGCCTGCGGTCTGGCCACCTCTGACACCTTCCTCATCGTCATGCGCGGCTTCCAAGGGTTCGGGGCGGCGCTGGTCCTACCGGCGGCACTTTCGATCGTGATGAACATGTTTCCGGAGGGAGCGGAACGCAACAAGGCTCTGGGCATCTGGGGTGCCGCCGGCGCCATGGGCGCCACCATCGGCTTGCTCGCTGGCGGTCTGCTCACCCGCTACGCAGGATGGCAGTACATCTTCTTCTTCAACGTGCCCATCGGCTTGGCCGCCATGGGGCTGGCTCCCAAGCTCGTGCCCGAGAGCCGGCTGCGCACCGAACGGCGGCGTTACGATCCCTTCGGAGCGGTCACCATCACCTCAGCATTGGTGGTCTTCGTGTATGCCATCTCCCGGGCGCCTCAGGTGGGCTGGGCCGCCCCGCAGACCCTGGCCATGCTCGCAACATCGACCGTGCTGCTCGTCGCCTTCCTCCTCGTCGAGACCAGAGTCGAGGCACCCCTATTGCCCCTGCGGCTGTTCCGCCTGAGCACCGTCGCCGGATCAAACGCGGTCGGATTCCTGCTCGGAGCCAGCTTCTTTGCCTTCATCTTCGTCGGCACCTTGTACATGCAACAGGTGCTTGGTTACTCCGCACTCAAGACCGGAGTCGCCTGGCTCACGGCATCACTCACCTCGGTAGCCTTCGCCGGTCTCTCCCAGATGTTGGTCACCAGGACCTCAGCCAAGATCGTCATGGCCATGGGCATGGCTCTGATCGGAGCCGGGATCCTGTGGGCGACCCAGATCCCGACCCACGGAAACTTCTGGCAGAACCTGGCCGGACCGTTCTTCGTCGCCGGTATGGGTACGGCGTTCGCTTTCATCCCGGTGTCGATCGGCGCCCTCGCTGGGATCGCCGAACAAGACGCGGGCGTAGCCTCAGGTCTGCTCAACACCTCCCAGCAGCTTGGCGGGGCGATCGGGGTGGCGGTCACCTCCTCGATCGCCGCCTCGCACTTCCGAACACTCGTGCACCACGGCTACGGCTCGGCCGCCGCCCTGACCGGCGGGTTTCAGTGGGCCCTGTGGGTCTGCGGGCTGACCGGTCTGGCCGCTATCCCCGTGAGCTTCCTGCTCATCCGACGCGCCGAGATAACCAAGGCAGTGACGCGCCCTGAGACACAAGAGGCTGCGTCCGCCGTATCCGTCGAGTAGCGCCTGCTTCCCCCAGGAGTCCGCTTCGGGCGAAGCAACTCGGGCCCGACCGGTCGTGCTACGGCCGGCCCTCGCTCAGCGCCCCGGTGCCTGGTGCGCTGAGGCCAGAAGACGCGTCTGCGCCGGATTCTTCGAGGGGGGCGGTGCACGCGGTCTGGGTGCGCAGGTGCCCGACGACGAGATCGGCGATGGCGGAAAGCTGGCTGAGCTGCTTCGCGTCGAGGACGTCGATGAGGTGACGGCGCACGCTGGCGACATGCTTGGGGGCGGCCCGCTCGATCTCGGCCAGACCGCACGCCCCGAGCACGGCGAATGCCCCTCGGGCGTCCGACGGGCATTCCTCGCGCTGCACCAGCCCCCGGGCTTGCATTCGGCCCAACTGGTGGGAGAGGCGGCTCTTGGACCAGTTGAGCCGAGCGGCCAGGTCGTTCATGCGAACCCGGCGGCCCTCGGCCTCAGAGAGATGGACCAGGACCATGTAGTCAGCGTCGGACAGGCCCGAATCCGCTAGCAGGTCGCGAGCGACCTGGGCGCGGAGGCGCTCCGACATCGCCAGCCAGGCCCGCCAGGCGCGGTCTTCGCTCGGGGTGAGCCAGCGGGTAGGTTCCACCTCCGCAAGTCTAATGGTTGACGTATCTACTAGGGCGACTTAGACTCATCGTTGACACGTCAACCGCTTGGCCATCCCACGGAGGTCTTTTCATGAGCACACCCACTGTCGAGGTACCCGGCCTGGTAGCAGGTACCTGGAACATCGACCCGGTCCACTCGGAGGTCGGCTTCAGCGTCAGGCACCTGATGGTCAGTAAGGTCAAAGGCTCCTTCAAGTCCTTCGACGGCACTATCACCATCGCTGAGAACCCGCTCGACTCCAAGGTCGAAGCGCACATCGACGCCTCCTCAGTCGACACCCGCGACGAGAACCGGGACAACCACCTGCGCTCAGCAGACTTCTTCGAGGTGGAGTCCCACCCCCAGATCACCTTCGTGTCAACCGCGGTGCGGCCGGCCGGCGGAAGCGACTACGAGGTGACCGGCGACCTGACCATCCACGGTGTCACCCGCGCCGTCGAGTTGGGGCTGGAATTCAACGGCGTGTCCCCGGATCCCTGGGGCGGTACCCGGGCCGGGTTCTCAGCGGGAACCGAGATCAGCCGGGCCGACTTCGGGATCGAGTTCAACATGCCACTTGACGGCGGCGGTGTGGTCGTCGGCGACAAGATCAAGATCACTCTCGAGGTCGAAGCCGTCCTGCAGAAGGACTGATCAGCGACGGGCGGCCGTGCGGTTCCTCGGCGGGCCGGTTGGGGCTACTGCATGGGCGCTCCATCGGCCGACCAAAGCAAGGATGGATCAGGCCGCGTCTGTGCCCCCGCTGCGGACAGCGGGGAGGTAAACGGCGGGCAGCTGGTCGCGAGCGCGGCGGGCGGATCGCCGCTCGCCGGACGCTCGCGGTCACTTCTTGGCGTTGACGGGTTGGAGACAGTGACGAGCGTTCCGAATTCTGGATTGCTCTGGTACATCATGCCTAGATCACCCTGACGCGGGGCGTTCGGGTGGCCCTCGGTGGACAAAGGATATGGCCTGTGTCACAGTTGGAATGACGTCAGGGCTCAGTTTCGATCCGAGCCGCGGTGGTGTCTGGCCGACCCGCCCGACGTAGCTGTGCCGAGCAAGCTGGTGGAGGAACCCCTTGTCCGCAAAAGTCTGTCTACCGTCTGGCGATGGCCACGCCGGTGCACCAACCGCCGTGTACCGCGAATACATGCCGAAGCGTCTGCACCCCGATTTCGACGAATACTTCGCAACCCACAAGTGGAAGTGGTCCCCCGCGCACGACGAGTCCTACTTTCCACCGCAGTTCGCCAGGAAATTCGCCAACACGGAGGGCTTCGACCCGGCGGTGGGCACCCCCATCGCCTGGGACGCCGCGCTGCGCCTCAAGGAGTACGACCGCGCTGGCATTGCCTGCGAGGTGCTCAATCCCGACGACCAGAACAGCAACGACCCGCCCTTCGGTTCCGGCATCGCCAACACCGCACTTTGTGCGGAGGAGTTCACCCCCGATCTCGTTCGCGCTGGCGCCCGGTCGTACAACCGCTGGCTCGCCGACTTCTGCTCGGCCGACCCGAAACGCCTCCTCGGACTGACCATCTTGGGGACGCTCGACGACGTCAACTGGTGCGTCGAGGAGTTGCACCGGGCCCACGCAAGTGGCCTAACGACGGGCGTGCTCCTACCGCTCGACTACTACCTCCCTCTCTTCCACCATAAGCGCTACGACATGCTGTGGGAGGCGTGCATCGAGCTCGACCTCACCATCCAGGTCCACATCTCCAAGGGCAACCCGGTATACCACAGCGACGATCCCGTGACCGAGCTGATGATGGCCACATGGGAAGCCAAGTGGTACGGCCAGCGGCCGCTGTGGTGCCTGATCTTCGGCGGGGTGTTCGACCGCTACCCCGATCTCCGGGTCGGTTTCGCCGAGTTCGGCTGCGACTGGGTCGTGCCACTGCTTTCCAAGCTCGACGGCTTTACCTCCGTCGTCAGGGGGTACCGCGTGCAACGCGACGGACCCAGTCGAGTCGAGTTGAACCTCACCCCGACCGAATACTTCAAGCGGCAGTGCTTCGTCGCCCACTCGGCGTTCCAGCGAAGGCCCGAGTTCGAAGGAGACGCGTTCGCCGAGATCCCTAACATGCTTTGGGGAGCCGACGTCGGCCACGCCGAGGGGATCTGGCCGGCCGTCGGCGATCCGACCCGCGATCGTGACACCCTGGCACCGTGCGAGGACGCGGTGAAGGCATTGCTCGGCGGACTCCGCTACGAAGACATGCGCGGCTACCTCACCGACAACTTCTTCAAGGCCTATCCGTCGACAGACCGCCCCGCCCTCGAGGCTATTGCACAGCGCATCGGGCCGACTGTCGAGCAACTCGGCCTGGCGTAGCCTCGGGCCTGAGTCCAGTTCCGGCGACGAGTATCACCGTCGGGCCGTTGCGTTGGCGAGGTAGAAGCCTCTGGCAGTGCCTTGAAGAGGGGAGTGACCAATGAATGTCGGTCTCTGGTACAACCTGCGGTCAGCCGCGTTTGGCGTGCCACACGCCGAGCTCTATGCGACTGTCCTAGACCAAGCCGCCTGGGCAGATGACCTTGGATTTAACCGGGTTCAACTGAATGAGCACCACGGGGCAGAAGACGGGTACTTGCCAGCACCCCTGACGTTTGGGTCCGCCGTTGCCGGCCGCACCAAGAGGATCGGAATCATGGTCTCGGCTCTTCTGGTACCGCTGTACCACCCAATTCGCCTTGCCGAGGAGATAGCAGTTCTCGACTTGGTCAGCGGCGGCCGGCTCACTTTCATCCTCGGTGCAGGGTACCGCCAGGAGGAGTTCGCCATGTTCGACGCTGACCTACGTCGTCGCGGCGAACTCATGGAACAGGGGGTTGCGATTCTCAAGCAGGCGTGGAGTGGCGAGGCGTTCGAGTATCACGGGAAGATGATCCGTGTACGACCGACGCCCTTCCAACGTCCGCATCCTCCGATCATCTTGGGCGGATCCTCCGAGGCGGCGGCGCGGCGGGCGGCACGGATCGCGGACGGTTTCGTCCCGTCGTCACCTGAACTCATGGACGTTTACAACGAGGAGCGAGTACGCCTCGGCAAGGAACCAGTTCCGATACAGGGATATCCAGCAATCGTCAACTACGTCGCCGAAGATGTCGACGCGGCGTGGAAGGAGATTGGCCCATATTTCCTCCATGAGAACAACAGCTACGCCGACTGGATCCGGGACGGATCGGGCGCGACCGCCCCCTACTCGCACGCCGCTGACGTCACTGAGTTGCGGGCCCTCGGTGTTTACACCATTGCTACACCCGAACGCTGTGTAGAGCTTGCTCGGAGTACGGGTGGAGCAGTGACGATCACGCCTATGGTTAGCGGCTTGCCGCCAGATATCGCATGGAGGAGCTTGCGGCTCTTTGAGGAACAGGTTGTGCCAGAGCTGAGAGGGCTGGACGACTCGGTCGACCTTGGGGGACTTGTATGATCGCGTTGACAGGGCTCGACCGGGATCGAGCCCGGGGGCTGTTTGATCCGCGCTATGGCAGTTTCGTGGAGCCGTCCTTCGCGTGCGAGTTCAACGCGGTTTGGGGCTGACAGACATGGCGGAGGAAGTCACTTTCGGGAAGGGCCGAGATCTCGGGCTCGCGTCCCGCGCCCTGGTCTCGTGGCTCGGCGAGCGGTTGGCGCCGGTGAAGGTGCTCGAAGCCCGCAATCTTCGCTATCCGATCGGCGCCGGCACGTCGAATGAGACGATCCTTTTCGAGGCGGTGGTGGACGGCGGTGAAGGGTTGTCGGTCCGTCGGCTGGCGCTCCGTGTGAGCCCGATGCCCGAGAACCAGATGTTCCTCGATATAGCTTTCGAGACACAGTTTAAAGTGCTGCAGGTCTTCCGAGACCGGCAACTGGTCAAGGTGCCGGATGTTTTGTGGTTCGATGACGACTCGAGTTGGTTTGGGCGACCTTTCTTCGTGATGGAGCAGATGCGGGGGCGTGTGCCTGTGAGCCATCCGGTCTACAACCGTGCCGGCTGGTTGGTCGAAGCCACGCCCGGGGAGCGGCGCACAGTGTGGGAGTCAGCACTGCGGGAAATGGCACGGATCCATGTCGTCTCACCCGAGGTGGTGCCGTTCTTGTCGCCGGGCAAACCTGGAGTGTCCGGGTTCGAGCACGCGTTGCAGTACGCGCGCGACCACTATGCCTGGGCCACGGCCGGCGCCGACCACCCGGTGGGGGAGCGGTTGTATGAATGGGTCTTCCGCCATGTGCCCGACATTGCGCCGAAGGTCGGGGTCTCGTGGGGCGATGCCCGGATGGGCAACATGATGTTTGGCGACGACTACCGCGTGGTGGGGGTCATGGATTGGGAGCAGGTGTCTCTCGGTGGCCCCCTGCTGGACCTCGGGTGGTGGCTGTTCTTTGACGAGGTGCACAGTGTCGGCTACGGGGTGGCACGACTACCGGGTCTCGGGTCGCGTCAAGAGACGATCGATATCTGGGAGGACGCCACCGGTCTGAGCGCCCAGGGCGTCGAGTGGTACGAGATCTTCGCGGCCTTCCGCGTGGTGACGTTGACGATTCGCACGGCGGCCATGTGGGGAGGCGCGTCGGCCGGCGTAGTCCCTGGTGATAGTCCGTTCAGCCAGGTGGCGTATGAGCGGCTCGGTTGGAGTTGACCCACCGTATGGGGTCGAGACGTCCGGGTTCGGCGCCCCTGCGGGCACAGCCTCTCGCTACGTTGTGTCTCACTAACGTCCCTACCACTCGCGACTTCGTTCGCTCAGACAAGCGAGGCAATTTGTGACATCCGTACTCGATGGCATCCGAGTAGTCGACTTGACTATGTGGGCGTTCGTGCCCGTGGCAGGGGGCGTGCTCTCGCAGTGGGGCGCCGACGTCATCAAGGTCGAGAACCCCGGCTCGCCGGACCCCAGCCGCCTGCTCGGCGGGACGCTGGAACCCGGCGGCGCCAGTCGGTCGTTCAAGAATTACAACCGGGGCAAGCGGGCGATCGCCTTGGACCTGGCCAGTGCCGAAGGTCGCGAGGTCATGTACAGGCTCATCGACACGGCCGACGTGTTCCTCACCAGTTTTCTCCCCTCTACGCGGAGGAAACTCGGCGTCGACATCGATCAGATCCGCGCTCGCAACCCGAACATCGTCTATGCCAAGGCCACAGGACTCGGCCCTCTCGGCGCCGAATCGGAACGCCGCGGCTACGACTCCGCCATCTGGTGGGCAAGGGGATCGCTCGCCCACTCGGCGATGGAGACCTCTGGGGCCCAGACGCCAACCGGCATGGTCGGCCACGGCGACGCCATGTCGGGCATGGTGTTGGCCGGCGGCATCTGCGCCGGCTTGCTGCGGCGGGCCTTGACCGGGGTGGCGCCAGTGGTCGACGGCTCACTGCTGGGCACGGCTGTTTGGTTCAACCACCAGCCGATCATTGCCAGCAGCCCGGGCCTCCGGTCGCCGGTGAGCGTCGCCCAGACTTCGGCCGACTCGCCCGCCAGCATGAGGAACTACCTCACCAAGGACAAACGCTTTATCGCCCTCATGTTTGTCAACGATCCGGATCCCGATTGGGTCGACCTGTGCGCCTGCCTCGGACGCCCCGAGCTGGCCACCGATCCCCGTTTTGCCACGACTGTGGCTAGGGCGACCAACCAGACCGAGTCGGTGCGCGTCCTCACCGAGATCTTTGGGGCGATGACACTCGACGAGGCCAAGCAGACGCTGGAACCGGCTCGCGGTGTGTGGGCACCGGTGCAGACGCCCCGCGAGATGCATGACGACCCGCAGGTGCTGGCGAACCGATACCTGCAGGGGGTTGACTACCCCGAGGGGAGGCTCAACATCCCGTCACCCCCGCTGCTCTTCGACCTCGACGCGGGCACCTTGAAACGGGCGCCTGACTTCGGCGAGCACACCGACGAGATCCTTCGCGAGCTCGGTTTCGGCGCCGACGAGATCGGTAACTACCGGCGCGACGGTGTCGTCGCGTAGCGAGCCGAGTACCCGAGCCGCAAGGGGCTTGTAGTGTTGTCTTGCCCGCTCTAGGACCTCGAACCCACTTTCTGACCTTCGATGCTGCGCTGCCCATGAAGGAGGCCTCCGTGACCCACAAGCTCGATTACCCGGTGTTCGATGCAGACAACCACATGTACGAGACGACCGAGGCCTTCACCAAGTACTTGCCCAAGGAGTATGACGGCTTGGTCAAGTACGTGCAGGTGAATGGTCGAACGAAGCTTGCGCTTCGTAACACGATCAGCGAGTACATTCCGAACCCGACCTTCAACAAGGTGTCGCCGCCGGGGCATCAGGAGATGGAGTTTCGGCTGAAGAATCCCTCGTCGAAGCACTCGATCGGAACGGGCGGCTTCGGTGATCCGAGCTCGAAGTCCGACCCGAGGCTGGCTTCGTTGCCGCGCTACATCGAGGCCCCGCCAGGTTTCTTCAACCCCGAGGAACGGATCATGTTGATGGACGAGCAGAGGGTCGACCGGGCGATGATGTGGCCGACCTTGGCCAGCCTGCTCGAGGAGAGGCTGGCTGACGACCCAAAGGCGACTGCGGTGGTGATCCATGCTCTCAATGAATGGATGCACGAGCACTGGACGTTCAACTTCGAGAACCGGATCTTCGCGACGCCGGTGATCAACCTGTCGATTCTGGACGAGGCGATCCGGGAGCTGGACTACGTCGTCGAGCGCGGCGCTCGGTCGATTCTCGTTCGCCCTGCCCCGGTGCCCGACTTCGGCACCCGACGCCGGTCGATGGCGGTGCCGGAGTTCGACCCGTTCTGGAAGCGGGTCCAGGAGGCCGGGCTTCTCGTCGGCATGCACTCCTCTGACGACGGCTACCAGCGGCATGTCAACGAATGGGACGGTCGCACTTCGGAGTTCTTGCCGTTCGGGAAGCCGAGCGCGTTCGCGCTGCTGGTGAACAGCGAGTACAGGTCCATCAGGGACACGGTGTATTCCATCATCGGGCACGGCCTGGCGACCCGCTTTCCGGACCTGCGTTTCATGCCGGTTGAAAACGGGAGCCAGTGGGTTCCGACCGCGCTCAAGCAGTTCAAGAAGCTGTACGAGCGCTCGCCGAGCGCCTTCGACGAGGATCCGATGGTGGCGTTCCACCGGTCGATCGTCATCCACCCGTTCTTCGAGGAGGATGTGCTCAACATCGTCGAGCTGGTCGGGGCGGATAATGTCGTGTTCGGTTCGGACTTCCCGCACCCGGAGGGTCTCGCTGATCCGCTGAGCTTCGTGGACGAGATCGAGTCGCTGCCCGAGGAGGACAAGGCCAAGATCATGGGAGGCACCCTGTCCACCCTCATGAAGTGCGACCCCACCGAGAAGGTCGTCGCCGTCGCCTAGTTGATTCCAGAGGGGCGCCGACGCCTCCTCCCCATCCACGGCGCGATCGGCCCGCTCAGATCGGGCCGATCCTCATGTCGGCCATCTCATGCTCCCGTTGTTCCTTGCCGCCGTCACGGCGCGGCCACCACGCCGCGTTCCGACGCGGTCATCTGGCTCATCGTCGGATCAGTCCCACAGGGCGTTGATCTCGGTCACACCACGGTGGTACATCCCGATCATCCGCGGTGGCTCCTTGTCGGGGTCGAGACGAAGCTTCGGGAGCCGGGTGAGGAGCGCGTCGAGCGCGACGTGTAGCTCGGCGCGTGCGACGTGCTGGCCGATACAGAGATGCGGCCCGCTCCCGAACGCCAGGTGCGGCCGCTGGGGCCGGTAGATATCGTAGTCGTCGGGGTTGGCCCAGCGGGAGGGGTCGCGGTTCCCCGCCCCGTTCGATAGGTGCACCACTCCACCCTTCGGAATCGTCATTCCGCCGAGTTCGACGGTTTTCGCCACGTAGCGGGAGAACATCGGGTCCGTGACGTTCCACCGCAACGACTCGTCGATGGCGGCCCGCAGCAGCGACCGGTCCTCCCGGATGGCGGCCAGCACCTCCGGCCGAGTCAAGAGCGCCGAGAGCGCGATGCCGAGCTGCTTCCAGGTCGTGCCCGAGCCAGCAATGAGCAGGATGTGGGAGAAGGAGAAGATCTCAGTGTCCGAGAGCCGGTGACGCACGCCGTCCTCGTCGGTGATCTCGGCCTGGCAGAGCACGCTGATCAGGTCGTCCTGCGGGTTGTTGCGGCGGGCCTCTATGACCGGCATGAGGTATTGCGACAGCTTCTGCGCCTCCGCGACGAAGCCGCCGGACACCGCTTGGCGCACGTCGAGGGCCTGGTCAACGGAGAAGCCGAAGCTTCCGGTGATAGTGAGAACGGGGATGGCGGCGTCGAAGTCGACGTTCAGCTCGGCGTGGCCATCAGCCTCGATGTTGTCGATGATGGAGTGCACCGTTTCGTGAATCCATTTGGAGATCCACCACTCCGCCATCTTCGGCACGAACGACGGCTGGGCAAGAGCCCGATAGCGGCGGTGCATTGGGCCGTTCATACTGAGCATGCTGCTCTCGAGCCCGCCGGCCGCCGGATCAACCGGCTCGGGCGCCGACGGGAAGGTCTCCTCGTCGCGGAACGCGCGGTCGCAAAGCTCGTAGTTGAACACCGAGAAGTGGGGGCGGTCCGGCTCCGGCAGCGCCTGAAAGACGGCGGGCTTGTCGAAGCCCAGCAGCTCGTGCATGATCCCGTTGTGCACCGGGCCGGTCTGGCGCAGGCGGTGGAGTGATGGGTAGGGGTCGTCGGTGTAACTGAAGACCTCCCCGTTGACCACGGCGTCTCCCGTCTGACGTAGGTCGAACAGCTGGCGAAGGCGCTCGCGGTCGAGACCGATCGTCTTGCTCATCCCCACCCCCACGTGTGGTGCCCTGGCACCGTGAACCTACTGCGAACACAAACCGAGAGCACGATCTACCTCACGCCAACGAGCTGGAACGCGTCGTGGTCGGCGACCGCGGTGCCGAGCCGGTCGACGAACTCCAGCGTGATCGTTCGGTCGACCCGCCGGGTGATGGCCCAGAGGTAGTAGCCGTACGGTAGGTGGGCGCGGTAGTCCTCCCACGCCACGTCCCAAACCGGCGCCGCCCCACCAAGCCGGCCGAGCTCATCGAGGTAGCTGCGGAGCAGCTGCTCCTCGTGGACCCGCCGATCCTCGATGCTCAGGACGGCGCCGATGTGGTACGCCACATCGGTCGCCCAGTGCCCGAAGTGGACGACCTGCCAATCTATGATCCCGGGGCGGCCGTCGCCGTCGACGTAGATGTTCCCGGCATGGGCGTCACCGTGAACCAGACAGTGGCCGCGGCCGGCGTCACGGGCGATGACCTGGCGCAGCCCGTCGGTGACCTTGCCGGCGTCGTGCAGCGCACTCGGGAGGCTGGGACCCCGGCCATCATCGAGGAGTCGCTGGAGCGTCTCGAGGGGGAAGCGGTCCGGCATATTGCCGATCCGGTGCTCTAGCCACGCCTGCTCGCCGAGACCTGGCCGGTCCCACGTCTCGGCGTGGAGCCGAGCGAGCTCGACCAGCGAGGCCCGCGCCTCGTCCGGGGAGTATGCGGTTAGCGCGGTCAGGAACCTGGAGCCCCCGGCCACCAGGTCGTCCATGATGATCATGGCATGCGATGTCGACTCGTCGATCCCGACGTAGGGACATCGGGGAACGCTGATCCCCAGCGTTCCGGCCATATCGTCGTAAAAGAGCGCTTCGGGATACCCGGCGGCACCCGACGGTTCGTCGAGGGCGAAGTACCCCTTCACGCAGTAGTTCCGCGTGGACCGCTCGCCGCCGCCATTCTCGAAGGCGACCTCGAACCGCACCTTGGTTGCCACGGTCTGGAGCTGTTCGACGACGGTGACCTCGGTTGCCCTTCCCGGGTTGCCATCCGGTCCGAGAGCGTCGGTCAGCCACGCCGGGGACAGCACGTCGTCGAGGACCTTGGGCGCCGAATCCCTTGCCATTTTTGCCGACCTTCCTTCCTAATCGGACGTGGCGCCGCCGGTCACCTCACCGGGGAGCGCCGTGATGCATGCTCCCAAAGGTGTGAGCTACCGGGCGAAGTTCAGGCGCAGGCCGCCCCAGGGCCATCGCACCGAGTAGAGGATCCCGCGACCCGAGGAGCAGATGTAGGCGGTGTCGCCGTCGCGCCCGCCAAAGCAGATGTTCGTCACGTAGGGGTCGTGCTCGGGGGTCACGAACCGGGCGATCTCGTCGCCGGCGGCGTTGATGACCGAGACGCCCGACGCCTTGAGGTTCGACGCGCAGACATTGCCGGCTCCGTCGACGGCTAAGCCGTCCCAACCGTGCTCGCCGCCGTCGTTGAACAGCAATCGCTTGCCGGCCAGATTGCCAGGGCCGACCACGTCCCACGTGAACACGTTGCCCGTGTAGGTTTCGGTGAGGTAGAGCCGGTTACCGTCGGGCGACAGGCCCATCCCGTTCGGGAGTGACAGGTCGCGCTCGATGCAGCGGATCGTGCCGGCCACGGGGTCGGCGTAGTGGACGGCGCCGCGGCCCGTGTCGACGATGTAGCAGGACCCTGTGAAGTCGAAGACGATGTCGTTGAGCCCACCGAGGTGCTCGTCGTCGACGTGGGTGAACACCGTCTCGACCGGGCCGGCGTCGTCGATGTCGACCCGTTGGACGTAGCCGCCCACGTTGCCCTCGGCGCTCGTGTGCGGGAAGCGGATGCCGTCTTCGGTCTTGAAGCCCAGGCCGCCGTCGTTGCAGACGTAGACAGCACCATCCGGCC
This sequence comes from uncultured Actinomycetota bacterium, assembly GCA_963783945.1. Classification (GTDB taxonomy): domain Bacteria; phylum Actinomycetota; class Acidimicrobiia; order Acidimicrobiales; family Palsa-688; genus CAWAPS01. Next base: position 596,809 of record CAWAPS010000024.1, on the reverse strand, counting down.
CCAGCGCCGCGCCGTTGGCGCCTCCACCGCAGTCGATAGGGTGCTGGCTGCCGTCGGGTAACACCCGATTGAGCGCACCGCCTTCGATCTCCGAGACGAGCACGGAGCCGTCATCAAGGGCGATCGGCCCTTCGGGGAAGCGCAGGCCGGTGGTGACCGTGCGAACGGTCGAGTAGTCGAACGGATCGTTCACGAGCACGTCGAACCCCTTGCCACTGGAGACGCTCCTTAGGGCCTGCGAAAAAACAAGCTTCGCGAACGAGAAGGAGGCGACGGATGCTGCTGAGCCAGAAATCGTTGGGGCATCGGCGCGGGTGGGCATAACAGCATCCGCCGCCTCCTTCTCTCCGTCCAGCTTGTTTTTTCGCAGGCACTTCCTGACCATACGTCCAATCCTCACTCACGTCACTCCTTGATGGGAGGGGGGCTCGCAGAGCATCGGTGACGTCGGCTCCAGGGCACGGTCGATCCCGCCACTTTCGAACGTGATCAGGTACCAGCCGGTCGCAGCTCAGTTTCCAGCGCCTCGGTCCACGCGTCCGGAGGGATCTCGCTCACATCCATCGGCCCGGCGAGGTCCTCGATGGTCGGCCCGATCTCCCTGGCCCGTGGCACGAGCGCGTTCAGGTCGAACCCGTACATCGCCGAGGCGTTGCCGGCCAGCATCTGCTGGACCTCGCCAGGATCGATGCCCTGGAACGTCCAGCGCAACGCCTCGCGTGTGTGCGGGAACGTGCCTTCATGGTGCGGGTAATCGCTGCCCCACATGATCCTGTCCACGCCCTCGTCGTAGCGGATCGCGCAGACCCCCTGATTCATGAAGCTGGCGCCGTGCCAGCAGTTGCGAGCCCAGTACTCGCTCGGCTTCAGCGACAGCTTCGCCAGGGCCGGTCCCGGCACGCGGGCTTCTTGCGAGTTCGGAAAGCGGCGGGACCGGCCGACCAGCCAGTCGAGGTACCGGATCGCTTGCGGGACCCACTGGTGTCCCGTCTCGGTGATCGCCAAACGCAGACGGGGGTGGCGTTCGAACACACCCGAAACAATCAGCTGCGTGAGCGGCCGGATCGTGTAGAAGGCACCCGTGGCGAACATCACGGCAATGCCGGCCTCGTACATGCCGTCATCCGGCATGCCACCGCCGCCGTGGATATTGATCGGTACATCCAGGTCTTCGCAGTGGGCCCACAGCGGCTCATACTCCGGTGCATGCAGCGGTGGCAGCCCATCACCGGATACGGGGATCGGCAGGAGGATCCCGCCGAAGAGGCCGACCTCCTTCACCCACCGAATCTCTTCGAGCGCTTCATCGAGGTCGTTCAGCCAGATCTGAGCGATGCCAGCGCGCCGCCCGGGCAGCTCGTTGCAGTAGTCCACCAGCCAGCGATTGTGCGCCCGCAACCCCGCCCAGGACCGCCGGAGTGACTCAGCGCCCTGCGGTGTCGCTTCGAGGAACGATGCCGATGTGCTGAAGAAGGGCGGGACCGTGTTCGGGAACAGCACCTCGCCAACCACGCCGTCGCCCTCCAACTCTCGTTGGCGGAGCGCCGAATCGTAGTTGCGCTGGTAGTCAAGGCTCTCAGTGTCGAGCAGGTCCGCAAACGGCACGAGGAAGTGGGCGCGCCAGGCCTCGTACTCCTCCATCCACGACGTTTCCAGGTAGTCGCGATAGGTGTCCATGGACGCTCCGCAATGGACGTCGGCGGAGATGACGACGTAACGGTCGCCCGCGAGCGCTGGGCTCTCCATGATCACTCTCCTTCTGGGTAAATGTCCGGCACTTCGGCATCGGCAGGTCGCTGTGGCGCTCAGACAACATGAGGATGCTCCTGCCGATGCTACATCTCGCGCTGTCTGGTCGGAACCTGCCCGAGCGGAATGCCCCGGTTGCGGCGATCCTCAAATAGTCCAAGAACAACTGATCGCGACTTAGATGCGAGTGGGTTCGGAACCGACCGAAGGTCTTGTAGCGCCTGAGCCCGGACGGTTGGTCGGGGCCGGGGCATCGAAACCCGCCGAGTATTGCCTCGAGGGCCTGGAGATGCTATTCTTCAGTGCTCGGACTGAGACTTTGCTGGGGGTGGCGATGGCTGGGTTTGTCCAGGTGATCGAGATCCGGACCACCAAGGTAGAAGAGATCGAGGAGTTGCTGGCCGGATGGCTGGCTCAGACCGAGGGGATTCGTAAGGCCCAGCGCGGAACGTTTACCCGCGACCGGGACCGTCCTGACGTCTATGTACAGATAGTCGAGTTCCCCTCTTATCAGGAGGCCATGGCCAACTCCAGCTTGCCGGCGACGGCGGAGTTCGCGCAGAAGCTCGCCGAGCTATGTGACGCCGCGCCGACGTTCCGAAATCTCGATGTTCTCCGAGTCGAGGACATGTGAGTCGCTGGAAACGGCCGCTCGCCTAGCCAACCCCCGGCTGCCGGTTTGGCCCAGGCGCCCGCCCACCACGAAGAGGTGGCCCTGTCCCTCGGCCCTGGTGCGCTCGGCTATCTTCAAGTTACGGACCGTGGAGTGAGTTGGGTGGGTGATGGTCGAACGACGAGGCCGGGTCGACGGCAAGGTTGCGATCGTGACGGGTGCGGGATCCACGCCGGGACCAGGTGTTGCCACCGGTAGGGCCACCGCGATCGTGCTGGCCCGCGAGGGAGCCAGCGTACTCCTGGCCGATATCCGTCCCGACCGCGTGGAGGAGACGGAGGGGATGATCGAGAAGGAGGGCGGCACCGCCACGGTCTTCACTGGGGACCTGACGAAGGCCGCGGACTGTGAGGCTATGGTCCGTGCCGCGGTGGCTGCGTTCGGCACCGTGGACATCCTGGTGAACAACGTCGGCACGGCCATCGCCGGCAACGTCGTGGACACCAGCGAGGCCGACTTCGACAAGATCCTGGACATCTCTCTCCGCACGACGTTCCTAGCCTCCAAGTACACCGTCCCGGTGATGGCGGCGAAGGGTGCAGGCGCTATCGTGAACATCGGGTCGATCTCTGGGTTTCGGGGCGGCAGCTACGTCGGGTACTCAGCGGCCAAAGGCGGCATTCACGCCCTCACGGTGGACATGGCGTACTCTCACGGTCGGCAGGGCATCCGAGTCAACGCCATCGCACCGGGTCACATCACCACGCCGCTGCTGTTCGCCAACGCCGGCCATACCCCGGAGACGGAGTTCCGCCAACGGCTGGCGAACGCGTCCGGACTGCTTGGCAAGGAGGGGAACGGCTGGGACGTCGCCTGGGCCGCCACTTTCCTGGCGAGCGATGAGGCCCGGTGGATCACCGGTGTGACGCTGCCGGTCGACGCTGGCGTGATGTCGGTGACCCCCTTGATGATGGCCTCCTACCTACGAGCGGTCCCCGGCCCCGGCGAAGACGGTGGGCGGGCCCCATGAAGGATCTGGAGGTGTTTGAAATGAGGAGGTCCGCGGACGCCAACGCACCGACGCGGCCGGAGTTGCTCGAGGCGACAGACGCACAGATCGATGACGCCGTCTCCTACGCCGACCCGATGGCGCTGCGCGGCCTGATCTACCAGCTCACCGCCGACGACAGACTCGCTTCGATCAAGGTGACGCCACAAGCAACTATCACTCCCGCCGCGTTCGTCCTCGAAGCCGACGTGACGCTCGTGCGGGCCAAGGCCGCTGAGTTCCTGAAGGTCTACCGTGACGCCGGCGCCGCCCCCATCGACATCGGGCCGGCCGGCCGGCTCCCCCGCAGCATGGCGCTAGCCGTGGGCGTGGAAGAGGTCCCGCCCGAGGACCTCGAGATCTGGTTCGAGGAGCTGGCCCTCGACCCCTACGAACGTGGGCTCAAGTGGGTACAGCCGCCGCTTCCGGAACGGTTGCAGGCGTTCTCCGTCGTCGTGATAGGTGCCGGGATGGGCGGGTTGAACGCGGCAGTCCAGCTAAAGCACGCGGGCATCGACTTCACAGTCATAGAGAAGAACTCCGGTGTCGGCGGGACCTGGTTCGAGAACAACTACCCGGGCGCGCGTGTGGATTCACCGAGCCGTGCGTACACGCACATCTTCGGCGTGGACTTCGGCTTCGCCTACCCCTATTGCATCCGGGACGAGAACCAGCGCTACTTCAACCGGGTCGCAGACACGTTTGGTGTGCGCGATCACATCGTCTTCAACACCGAGGTCACTACTCTGAGCTGGGACGAGGACACCTCGACGTGGGAGGTCATCTGCAAAGGGCCGGAGGGCCAACGCGTGTGGCGGCCCAACGTGGTGATCAGCGCCGTCGGCCTACTGTCGCGCCCCAGCCTGCCCACGATCGAAGGCATGGTCGACTTCGAGGGCCCGTCGTTCCACACGGCACGGTGGCCCGAGGGGCTGGACCTGGCCGGCAAGCGCGTCGGGGTCATCGGAACCGGCTGCTCCGGAGTACAGCTGGTTCCCGAGCTGGCGCTGCTGACCCGTCACGTGGACGTCTTCCAGCGGAGCCCGGAGTGGCTCTTCGACCACAAGGGCTACTTGGCGCCGTACCCGCCGCAGGTGACCTGGCTGGACCGGAATCTGCCCTACCACACAAACTTCATGCGGTTCCGGACGCACTGGCTGATGAGCCCATACCTCTCTGGGCCGCTTCGGGAGATCGACCCGACGTTCGACGACCCGCACGCCCGCAGCGCCGTCAACAAGCGGCTGCGCGACGAGCGCATCGCGTTCATAGAGCAGAAGTTCACCAGCCGGCCCGACCTGATCGAAAAGATGATCCCGAAATACCCCCCGTTTTCGAGGCGACCGGTGCAGGTCGACAGCGACTACTGCTACTACGACGCGTTCCTGCGTGACAACGTCACGCTTGTCACCGACGGCATCGAGCGGATCACCCGTACCGGGATCCGGACGAAGGAGGGGACCGAGCGCGAGCTCGATGTGATCGTCTATGCGACCGGGTTCAAGGCGAACGAGTGCCTCTGGCCAATGGAAGTGCGCGGGCGTGGCGGCAGGTCCGTCGACGAGCTTTGGGCCAAGGACGGCCCCCGCGCCTACATCGGGGTTATGGAGCCGGGATTCCCAAACTTCTTCATGATCTACGGCCCCAACATGAACCCATATGGTGGCCTCGGGGTCATCAACCATGAGGAGATGGTCACCCGGTTTGCGCTCGAGTGCATCGAGCACCTGATCCTGAACGGGAAGCGCTTCGTCGACGTCACCGAGGACGCCTACTGGCGGTGGAACGCCGAACTCGACGAGCGGGAGAAGTCCAGAATCTACATGGATCCGCGGGCGAAAAGCTACTACCAGAACGAGTACGGCCGCTCTGCGACGAACTGTCCGTTCTACGGGACCGAAATGTGGCACTGGCTGCGCAGACCGAATTTCGACGACGTGATCGTCAGCTGAGCGCCGGTCAGCGGCGCGTCGCCAAGCGGTTGGCGGCCGGTCTCAAACGGGCGTGACGGGGTCCGCGGCGCGTTCACCAGTGGTCGTGGTGGACCACCTCCTCCAGTGGTCGGCGCGTCAACGAACCGAAACCGCGGCCGGGCCAACCGACCGGGATGGTGGCGCAGATCCTGGTCCCATCCGGGATGCCGAGCTTGGTCTTAATTTCCGACTCGTGGGCGAGGTGGAATGTCGTGTACGCCGCTCCCAGCCCGAGGGCACGGGCCGCCACTATAAGGTTCTGGGCGGCGCCGAACACCGCTGAGTACATCATCGGCTCTTGGGGCGCGTTCGCCGGGTAGACGTTGTTGCCGCAGACGAATATCAGGACGGGGACATCGCCCATGTGCTCTACGAGATAGCCAACGCCCTGGAGTATGCGACGTTGAGTCGGGTCATCGGGAAGCTCCGATGGTGAGGGCCGAAACCCCCTCATGGGCTCCGTTATGATGTCGGCGATCTGGCGGCGCGTCACCTCCTCGCGGACCACCACGAAGTCCCACGGCTGCGAGTTGCCCGGATTGGATGCCCTGGTGGCGGCCCACAACAGCCGCTCGACCAGTTCATCAGGAACGGGGTCCGGCTTCAGCCACCGCATGGATACCGCTGTTCCCATAGCCTCAAACACGTCCATAGTCCATAGACACTACCTCGGCTCGAAGATCGCCCCGATCACAACACCGACCGGGCCGCGGCCGGGGCGTTCTTTGCGCGGGCCCTGGACGCGGGGATCAACTTGGTCAACCCGTGTCAGGTCTGGCCGATCTTCCTGAAGTCCCAGCTCACGATCTTCTCTGGCGTCAATCGGAGCCAGGCGTGACGACCATCGTGGTGAACTTGGCCATCGCCGTACTTGTCCGCGAACAGCTTCTCAGGTGTGTCGAGCTCTGGGTTCGCCTCCCCGGTGCGCGGGATCTCGCCGACGGAGACGACGGCACCTCTCAGCTCGACTCCTCGTAGCTCACCGAAGTCGTGCCCGGCGTCGACCAGGACACTCAACCGGCTGTCGCGCTCGATGTCTGTCCACCGCTGGCTGCGCACCAGGGAGTTCAGCCACAACGAGTGGGTGTCCCAGACAAACCAGAGGGCGGAGGTGTGGGGCGCGCCACCGGCTCCGATCGTCGAGACCCGGCAAGTGCGCTCTTCTGAGAGGAACGAAACCACCTCATCGCTGCTCATCGCGATCTTTCGACCGCGGCGTTGTTCTTTCATCTACGTCCTCCTACCCGCTTCCTAATGTCGGGATCATCAAAACTCCAGTTGGTCGTTCGTCGCTGGACGATGTCAGCGCCCCGAATGTCCATACCAGGACTGCGTCGTGCTCGCGGCAGTGGCATCAGGCGACCACGCCGCGAACCTTCAGGTCGACGATAGTGTCCCAATCGAAGCCGAGCTCCTCGAGGATGGCGTCGCCGTGCTCGTTGAATCCTGGGGCCCGCCCGGGGATCGGGGGCTCTTCGTCGAACTGGACGGGCGACGAAGCAAGCTGGAAGAGAGTTCCATCTTGCGTGCGGCAGTCCTGGATGTAGCCGTTGGCCACCACCTGTGGGTCATCGGCCAACTCCATAGTGTCCTGCACCACCGTCCACTGCCCGTCGAAGTCCGCCAGCCGCTGCCTCCACTCCGCCAGTGGCCGCTCGGCGAAGACGTCAGTGAGGATTGCGAGCGCCTCCTGACTGTTGGCCAGGAGTGCCTCGTGGTCGGCGAACCGAGGATCGTTGGCCAACTCCGGACGACCGATCGCCTGGCACAGGTGCGCCCAGTACTTCCCCGCCTGAAGGCAGCAGAACGACAGGTACCGCCCCTCTTTTGTCAGATAGTTCGCCACCAGTGGATTCCGCCGCATCATATCCTCAGGAGGAGGCACCCAGGGCTGCTTCATCAGCAAGGACATGGCGATGGCTTGGCCCATTGCCCACATCCCGCTGTTGAGCAACGAGACATCCACCACTCTGGCCTGACCCGTGCGCTCGCGGTGAAACAAGGCTCCCATGATGCCACCGGCGATAGTCATGGCCCCGATCGAATCCCCGAACCCCGGCCCGGGGGGACCGACCATGTGGCCGTACTCGGGACGGGTCAAGGCCACTGAGATGCCGGCTCGCGACCAGAACGACAGGCTGTCGTAGGATCCTTTGTCGGCGTCCGGGCCCCGTTCGCCTTGACCTGTACCCCGCACATAGATGATATTGGGATTGTGGCGGCGGATTTCCTCTAGACCGATCTTTAGCTTTTCCCGCACACTCGGCAATTTGTTCGTCAAGAAGATGTCTGAGGTCGGAACGAGCTTGTAGAGGATCTCCAGGCCCTCCGACGACGTGAGATCGAGCCCGAGGCTTCTTTTTCCGCGGTTCGAGTGCTCGAGCAGGGCGTGCACACCCCCCGCAGTCGTGAACACACCGGTGGCCGCCAACCCGCGCATAGCGTCACCTCGCGTCACGTGCTCGACCTTGATCACCTCTGCGCCCCAATCGGCCAGCAACGCCGACGCGGCCGGCACAAAGGTGTGCTCAGCTACCTCCAGTATCCGAACACCATCTAGTACTGCGGCCATTGCGCACCTCCAGGCTCTTTCATCACAATCCTCAACTCTCGTACATGGAACCGTCGTATTATCTCTGTACGCCATTGCCGACTCCGGCCAAGAAGCGACATCGGGTAGGCGCGGGCGTTGGGGGAATGTCCTTAGGCAGCCCCTATGCTTTATTCCTCGGAACTTGAACTTGTCGGGATGACGTTGGTCGGAGCTTGGGCTGCTCTAGGAACTCGAAGGTCAACGACCTTGCCATGGCAACGAAGGACGCGACCTGGGGGGAATCACTTTCGGGCCTCCAGAGCAGGAAGTGTTGGGCCGCAGGAACGCGGTCGATGATCGGCCGGATGGTCGTTCCTCGCGGGGCGAAGGCCTCCGCGACTCTGAACGTGGTCATGACGCAACCGCTGCCCGCGGCGACGAGCTCCATCGCGTCGGCCGCTGCGGGGGTGGACAGCGTACGAAAATGGGGCCGGATGCCCCGGTCGAGGAAAAGGCGCTTTTCCTGATCATGGAAGCGGGCGTTGGTCGCCCGGTCTATGATTATGATGTCTTCGCCATCAAGATCGGCCAGCTCTATGGCGTTCTTCCCGGCCAGGCGATGTCGGTACGGCATCACCAGTGCGGTTGCCGCTTCGCTGCTCAACACGATCGATGCCAACCCGGCGTCGGTCCAGCGCGAGATCCCCACGTCGAGATGGCCGGCGCCGAGCTGGGCGAGGATCTCGGAGCTTCGGAGCCGCCGGAACTCCACCTCGATGCCGGGCAGTTTGTGCGCTGCGGCGCTCGTGAGCTCGCCCACAAGATCGCCCGCGCCGGGACAAAAGGCTACGACAACCGTCGAAGAGCAGCTCTGGCGGGCCGCCTCGCGAATACTCGAGACGTCGGACAGAATCCTGCGAGCATAATCGCAGACTCGCTCCCCCGGCTCGGTCAGCTGCACCCGTCTAGATGTCCGGTGGAACAGACGCACTCCGAGCTCCCCTTCCAGGTTGCTCACGTGCTGGCTGACGTTCGAGGGACTCATGTAGAGCAGCTCCGCGGCGCGGGAAAAGCTGAGGTCGTCGGCTACTGCGACAAAGCATTGCAATTGGCGAAGATCCATCTCGGAGCTACCTCGGAACGTTAAGTATGTCTAATCTAGGTTAGGGGTCGGCCCTTGCCTTGATGTGCCTGCTCCTGGTGGTCCTTTCGCGCCCCTTCGTCGCTGGCGTTAGCGCCTCTCCTGGCCCTGTAGTTCGAAGAGTTGGCCGACCATGAATAAGCCCGAGCACATCAGATCCGTGTACACGAAGCTCTGCAATAGATCAGCGGTGAGGGCACGTGGGTCGTCTGGCCCGATCGAATCAACCGACAGCCTCGGCCCCAACCGGGATGACGGGCATGAGATCTCGGACTTGACTCTACCGACAATCGTCTCGACGTCCGAAAAGGATCGGTAACGGATCCCGCAATGTGGGATGCCATACGGATTTGTCTTCGCCTTCGTCGAGTAGCCCTCCAGTGCCTTCTCGAGTCTGGAGTTCTTGCGACGAAGCGAGTCGAGCTCCCGTTCCAGTTCTAACTGGGCCGGGCGTACCTCGGAGAGATAAAACACGTTGTTGACGTAGTTGGTGTCACGCGGTTCTGGGCGGACAACGATGTAAGTGGAGCCCGTTTCGGATACTTGGTTTGTCTCCGTTACATCCCATCCCAGTAGACGACAGAACTCGATGGCGAGACTGCGTTCACCCGGTTGGTACAGCATCTCCAAGTGATTTATCAGGACACCATCGTAGGCGTCGATTTGCAAGCTAGCCTGAGCCATTGAGTTGCTGCTCCTTCCTGCAGCTGCGTTGCATTCGGCGCAGTCTACTCCGCTCGGTACCCGCCCGGACCTCGGACGGTTTGCCGCAAGGAACGGTCGGGGGCGGGTTCCAGTGAACCTTCCGACGGTCTGTTCGTCGGCCTTGCAGGCGAGCAAGGGTGCATACTGAAGTGAAGACCAAATCGGTCAAGGTGAGCGAGCACCCGGCAGCGATTGGAGAGATGACGTGGACCCCACGGAGCGAGCAATGGTGGCTGCGGTGCAGGAGTACTGTGCTGACAACCGGCGAGAATCGGGCCGCATCGTGGACCAGTTCATCTTCGACGATGCCGCCAAGATCACGAACCTCCGAGCCTTCTACGACCTCGGTGGCTTCGAAGAGTCAAAGGAGGACTGATGAGCCGCCTCGTACTCACGAACCTCAACCTGCTCGACGGCGACAACCCGACCGCCGCCGGCCGCACGATCGTCATCGAGGGCGAACGCATCGTTTCCGTCGAGTCCTCGGCGCCGGCCGTCCGAGCGGGTGACCGATTCGTCGACCTCGACGGCCGCACCGTAATGCCGGGCATGGCCAGCTGCCACTTCCATTCCACCTACCACAACGTCGGTGGCGGGCCCTACGGTAGCGAGTACCCACCGTCCTACCAGGCGCTCGTGTCCCACAAGAACCTCATGAACGCTCTGGAGCACGGGTTCACAATCGTCGTGGGCGCAGGTGCCGCCCGCGACGTCGAGCCCGGGATCAAGCAAGCCATCGAAGATGGCTACGCGCCAGGTCCTCGCTTCGTCCCGAGCGGACGCGAGCTCAGCACGACCGGCCACGCCAACGACATGACGGCGCCCTGGCATTGGGGAATGCCGAGCGTCGGCGCGGCGCGCGTGTGCGACGGGGCCGAACAGTTCCGCTTCGCGGTGCGCGACGAGATCAAGCGCGGCGTCGAGGTGATCAAGCTGTTCGTCACCGGCGGCCACGCGGTACCAGGGTCTAAGGACCGTATGGAGATGACCCGCGACGAGCTCGCGGCCGCCATCGACACCGCGCACTCCACGCGGCGCGCTCGCTCGGGCCCACATCGTCGGGAAAGGGCCGATCATGGTGGCTATCGAACTCGGCATCGACATTGTCGACCACTGCGACGACATGGATGACGAGGTCATCGCCGCCCTAGTCGAGACCGACACCTTCGTGGCCCCGAGCGTCTACTACCCGAAGGTCGTGGCGTCGCTGATGGAGACGAGCTGGCCGGCACTGGCAGCCGAGACGCGGCGGGGCTACTCGTCGATGTGCGAAGTGCTGCCCAAGGCCGATGCCGCGGGAGTCCGGCTGCTGCTCGGCGACGACTACGGCGGCCCAGGACTCTCCCACGGCTCTTTCGGTCCCGAGTTGCGAACCTACGTCGAGGACGCGGGCATCGCTCCCTTGTCACTCATCCGATGGGCCACCCGCCACGGTGCCGAGCTCATCGGTCGCAGCGGCGATCTCGGCACCATAACCGCCGGTAAACTCGCCGACCTGCTCGTGATCGAAGGTGATCCTTCGGTCGACATCGGTGCGCTCGCTGACACAAAGCCTCTGGCTGTAGTCAAAGGAGGCGAAGTGGTCGCCGGGACGCTGCCGGGGAAGTGATCGGGGACAGGTGCCCTCTCTGTAGAGGAGATCGGCGCCAAACATCAGGTTCGGCCCATGGCCCGGGTGTGACCAAGGCCACCTCAAGGCGGCCCGTACCAGGCGCCGCGTCGCCACCTTCAGCCGCAGACGTCACATCGAGTCACTCCATGATTCCTACCCCGCCGCCTCGAGCACGGCCGCACCCTCTTCCTGGATACGCCTGGCGAGCGTCGTGTAGCGCGCTTCCGCACCGCAGAGGGCGTCGAGAGCGTTCAGCAAGTTGGTAAGAAGCTTGCTGTACTTCTTGCGCATGACATTGGGGTCTACTTCACAGCGAAACCCCGCAGCTTCGAGGTCGGCGGCCATTTCCCTGGCCCGATCATCCTCCATATATGGAAAACGGCCCACATCGAGCACGCCCGCACAGGGGGAGGACCACTGGACGACGACCCCGGGCTCGAAGTGGCCGCCAGGCAGGACGACGCACATGGCGTAGACTTCTGAAAACCGGCGCAGCGCGACCCGCTCATTGTCGACTCCGTTTTGGGCGCACACCAAGCCGACCCCGGCGGGTGCTACAGATGCCAGGCTGTCGATTGCGCCCATCGTGTCCTGACTTTTCATGGCCAGAACCACCATATGGTCGGAGCTTATACTCAACTCGGACACATGGCCGAATGTGGGAATCTGGTAGTGCTCCACAGCATCTGGCGTGACCAACCGGAGCCCACTCCTTTGCAGGGCCTCCAGGTGGCTTCCACGGGCGACGAGAGCTACCTCTTTACCGATCGCGAACAGCCGGGCACCTATCACTCCGCCGATGCCGCCTGGACCCATGACGACGTATCGCACGGGGGGAATACTAGGGCGCGGCCCGCCGGGCCGTCGGGACACGGTAACTACACTGACCTGCTATTTCGTTGGCGATCAAGGATTGATATCCTTCTAATCGTACGGTTTTACTGCCTGCGAGGAGAGTTGCATGCTGGACTACGTGATCGTCGGGGGCACGGTCGTTGACGGCAGGGGAGGGGAGGGGATTCGGGCTGATGTAGGGATCAAGGACGGCGTGATCACCCAGCTCGGCCAGGTGGACGAGGGAGGGGTTCGGACCCTCGACGCCGAGGGACTTGTGGTGGTTCCTGGGTTCATCGATCCGCACACCCATTACGATGCCCAGCTGTTCTGGGATCCCTTTGCCACGCCCTCGAGCTGGCACGGAGTGACGACGGTCATCGCCGGCAACTGCGGTTTCACCCTGGCCCCGCTCAAGGAGCGTGACGCCGACTATACGAGGCGCATGATGGCACAGGTGGAAGGCATGCCGCTGGCCGGGCTCGAACAGGGGGTCCCGTGGAGTTGGGAGAGTTTCGGTGAGTACCTGGATGGGCTCGACGGGCATGTCGGGGTCAACGCCGGTTTTATGGTCGGCCACTGCGCCCTCCGTCGTTACGTACTGGGCGAGGACTTTGCCCGGGAAGCGACCGAAGCTGAGCGGAAGCAGATGTCCGAGCTGCTGGACGATTCGCTTGGCGCGGGCGGTATCGGGTTCTCCACCAGCCAGTCGTATACCCACAACGATGGGGACGGACAGCCGGTGCCCAGCCGCTGGGCATCCGAAGAGGAAATGCTCGAGCTGTGCGAAGTGGTCGGCCGCCACGACGGGATGTCGCTGGCTCTCATCAGTAACGGCTGCTTGGGCCGGTTCAGCGACCACGAGGTCGACTATCTGGCACAGATGAGCGTGACGGCGAAGAGTCCGATCAACTGGAACCAGTTGGGCGTGACGAGCCGGGAGCCGGACCGCCCAGCACACCAGTTGAGTGCATCCAGGCGGGCCAGGGAGGTCGGCGGCCGGATCACGGCGCTGACCATGCCGGTGCCCTCCGACAACAACATGAGTTTCCTGACGTTCTGCGCCTTTTGGCATATTCCTGGGTGGCGTGAGGTCCTCGATCTCGAGGTCCCGCAACGGATGGAGCGGCTCCAGGACCCCGATGTACGCTCTCGTCTCCTCCAAAACGCGCTACCGACAATGTGGGCTCCCTTCGTCGACTTCTCGCGCTACATGATCGGAGACGTTTTTTCCCCTCAGAACGAGCCCTATAGAAATCGAGTGGTCGGTGGTATTGCGGCCGAACTCGGCAAGGACCCGTTCACCACGATCGTCGACATCGCGATTGCCGACCGGTTGCAGACGGTGTTGTGGCCCCCTCCGTTCGCCGACACCGACGCAGATTGGCAGCTCCGACAGGCCCTATGGAAGGACCCGGACATTCTCATCGGCGGCTCGGACGCCGGAGCCCATCTCGACCGGCTGCTCGGTTCTCCCTACCCGACGCGGTTCCTCGACGACTGCCTCCGCGGCCGGCAGCTGGTGCCAGTGGAGCGGGCAGTGCAACTCATGACCGATGTCCCGGCCCGACTCTTCGGGTTGCGAGGCCGGGGCCGTCTTGCCGTCGGCTACCGCGCGGATGTGGTCGTGTTCGATCCCGAGCAGATCGGAGCAGGACCGTCGAGAACCTGTTTCGACCTGCCGGCCAAGGGAAAGCGGTTGGTTGCCGACTCCAAGGGTGTCACCAGGGTCTTGATAAACGGCCGCGAAACGGTGGTGGACGGCCGACCGACCGGGGAACTGGCCGGCACCTTGCTGCGATCGGGCCGCGACACCAGCGCGTCGGCTCGTTGATGAGACGGTGGTGGGTGAGCCAACGAACGGAGTACGACCATGATCAGCTTTAGCCGCATCTCAGGCGCTTTGGGGGCGGATGTCCGCGGTATCGACCTCACCAACCCTTTGACTGCCGAGACGGCGGATGTGATCCACTCCGGTCTGTTGGAACACCAGGTCCTGTTCTTTCGGGAGCAAAAGATGCTCTCATTCGATCAGCACCTGGCGATGGTCAAACATTTTGGCGAGCCCGAGCCCACCCCCTTTCGCCGTCCGGACGACGAGGTGTCGGCTAATCTGCTGGTGCTCGATCAGACAGATCCCACTGGTAGCGAAGCCGCCCACTTTCACGCTGATAACACCTTCCGTCAGATCCCACCCCTCGGAGCAATCTTGCAGGCGCATGTCATCCCCGCGTCCGGCGGGGACACCTGTTTCTCATCCATGACCGCGGCCTACGATCGCCTTTCGCCCCGCATGCAGTCATACCTCGACGGTCTCTATGCGTATCACTCGTACGGCCAGATGGCCGAGCGGCTGGCCCGCACCGGCCTCACCCGGCCCGGACTCAACCCGAGCGATCACCCTCCGGTCAAGCACCCGGTCGTCGCCCGGCACCCGGAAACCGGCCGCAAGCTTCTGTTCGTCAACTACAACTGGACGACCTATATCGACGGAATACCGACCGCAGAAAGCACCGCAATCCTCGACTTCCTGTACGAGCACGTCAAAAGCCCGGAACTCCAGGTCCGGTTACGCTGGAACGAGGGCGACGTCGTCTTCTGGGACAACCGGGTTGTCCAGCACTACGCCGTACCCGACTACCACGAGCGCCGACTGCTTCACCGCATCTCGATCCTGCCATACGGCAACCACAACTGACAACGCAAGCCGGGATACACCGGATCAAAGGCCGGCGGGGACTTGGGAGGTGACCGTGTCGCGACCGGAGCGAAGCAGGGTACCCGGCAGCGCGCCGGTCGCCGTCCCGGCCCTGACTGTTTCAGTCCCGCCCACGAAAACGTGCTCCACGCCTAGGGCGTCGGCCACCAGGCGCTTATTGCCCCCGGGCAGGTCAAGCGCCATACGGATCGGACCGGCACCGACAGTCTCAGGGTCGAAGATCATCAAATCGGCAACGGCACCTTCGACCACCCGTCCCCGGTCACGCAACCCGAAAAGGTCTGCGGGAGCGGATGTCATTAGTCGCACCGCAGTCTCCATCGGCGCGAGGCGTCGGCCTCGAATGCAGTCAGCCAGGAAATTCGTTGGGTACACCGAAGCACAGATGCGGTCGAGGTGGGCTCCGGCGTCCGAGCCACCAAGTATCACCCGGGGGTCCTCCCACAGCTTCCCTCGCATGGCCCAGCTCTCCGCGTCATCGGCGACCGGGGGAGGCCAGAGCACCGTCTCGAGTCCATCACTGGCGACGATGTCGAGAAGAGCGTCGAACTCGCTCGCATGGCGCTCCGACGCTATGTCTCGCACCAGCCGCCCTTCCAGGGACGCGTTTTCGGGCGCTACGGTGTCACCGATCTGGTAGCCGCCCCAGTTGGAGAGGATGGCCCGGGGGCCCGTCACCGAACGGGCTCTCTCGTCCAGATTCCGCCGTACTTCGGGATCTCGTAGGGCCTGGATCAGCTGTGGCGCCGGCTGACCGAGGATCTCCTTCCACCCCGGTATCAACCACAGCGCACAGAAACTCGAGAAGCCCAGGTTCATCCCCATGCCCGTCGGCATGGTAAGCGCCACTACGCGGCCACCGAGCTCCGCGGCTCGGTCCGAGGCCCGAAGCTGGTGCGCCACCCGATCCGGCTCGCTCGAATCCACCGCCAGCACGTTCCAGTTCAGCGGGCGACGAGCCGTGTACGACATGCGGGCCATGCGATCAATCTCATCATCGCTCAACCAGTCGATGCACCCGTCGCTGATGAACTCGAGCGACGTGCCCGGATAGCGGCGAACGACCTCGCACAACGCCAGCAACTCGTCGACGTCAGCGTGGCGCGACGGCACGGGCTGACCGTCCGCATCATTATGCGAATACGACTGTGATGATGAAAGCCCGAGGCCGCCCGCGTTGAGCGATTCTGCCAAGAGCTCCTGCATTGCCCTGAGTTGCGGCGCAGTCGGTCGGCCGCCTACTGCGCTAGCCCCCATGATGGTGCGCCGGATGGCGCAGTGCCCCACGAGAAATCCCGCGTTCACCGCCAGTTTGCCATCCAGTCCCGAGAGATACTCCCCAAACGACTGCCAGTTCCATGGCAGCGCGTTCTCGAGGGCGCTGAGCGGCATACCTTCAACCACCGCCATCATCCGCCGGATGTAATCCGCTTCTTGTGGTCCGAGCGGCGCCAGGGTAAAGCCGCAATTGCCGCTGATCACGCTTGTCACCCCGTGCGTGCTCGACGGCGAAGCCGTCGGATCCCAGAAGAGCTGGGCGTCAAAGTGGGTGTGCGGATCGATCACCCCCGGGGCGACCACCAGATCAGACACATCAACCGTGCTGGCCGCCTGCTCGTCGGAGTCGCCAACCGCGACAACCCGGCTATTCCGGATGCCCACATCCGCCCGAAAACCCCCGGCACCCGTCCCGTCAACCACAGTACCGCCACGCAGTCGCACATCCAGCACGTCCTCATACCACCTTTCAGATACTCAGCCGCATCACACCGGGGGAAGGCAAGACTCGATGGTGAGACGCACAGATCTTCACCCTCCGGATACGACGGGATAACCGGCCAATCACGCAACCATCGGCGGTTCCCCTCAGCAAGCACCAACTATTAATCTCATCGTTCAGGCGGACTGAAAGGTTCGATCAGGCCTTCAGGCGTCCCGTGGTGTCCGGTAGCGTCACTCGTCATGCCGGCGAGCGCCGCAGCTTCGACGCCGGCGCCTTGACTCGCGGCGCCGGACGTCGGGGCTGCTGACGATCAGCTCTTGCTGTCGGTGATCCGATCACGGAGCACCGATGCCATAGCGGGGAGCGCCCCGCGCTTGGGCGCGTGGTGGTAGCCGGTGTAGACATCGGTCGCCTCGGCCCGCAGCGCTCCCACCGTGCACTTCTCACGGGGCCGGATGGGGAACGGATCGAAGTGGTACACGCGCATGGCATTGAGGTGGGTGATCTTGTCGATGTCCTCGTCGGGGATCTCGCCGATCTCCTTCCACAGCGTCTCCGGCGAGGTCGGCCACGTCGAGTCGGAGTGAGGGTAGTCGCA
The DNA here is from genome assembly GCA_963783945.1 of uncultured Actinomycetota bacterium. Taxonomy (GTDB): domain Bacteria; phylum Actinomycetota; class Acidimicrobiia; order Acidimicrobiales; family Palsa-688; genus CAWAPS01. The sequence goes on along the minus strand of CAWAPS010000024.1, from coordinate 579,561 downwards.
CTCCCAGGTGATGGTGTCGATTCCAATGTCGTGGCGGAGCTTGACACCGGTCGGGTCCTCGATGAAGCAGGTGACGATCCGCTCCCGGAGAACCTGGCTCGGCAACATGTCGCCGAAATCCTCGCCCGTCCAGGCGCGGTGGTGGAGATAGTGGCAGTCGATTTTGTCCATCAGGTAGGGGATCCAGCCGATTCCGCCCTCGCTGAGGGCGACCTTGAACGTCGGGAACTTCTTGAAGATCGACGAGAAGACCAAGTCGAGTGCCGCCCCCATGGTCCGAGTCGCCCCGAAGCTGTGGCTCACTGCGAACGGTGCGTCATCCGAGGTTACCGCCATCGATGATGACGAGCCGATGTGCATGCAGACCACGGTCTGCTCGTCTTCGCACGCCGCCCAGAACGGGTCCCAGTGCTCCGAGTGCAGGCTGGGCAGGCCGAGCGGTACCGGGTTCTCGGCGAAGGTGACCGCCCGGCAGCCGATCCCCGCCAACCGATGGACTTCCTGCGCCATCAACTGGGGGTTCCACACCGGCACGAGGCCGAGCGCGATGAACCGGTCGGGGTACGCGCCACACCAGCCCTCGACATGCCAGTCGTTGTAAGCCTGGAGCATGGCGAGGGCGAGATCCTTGTCCGGCGTCCGCAGGAACTGGCCGGCGGCGAACCCCGCCCACGACGGGAAGTTCAACGATGCCAGGACCCCATTGGCGCTCATGTCGCGGACGCGCTGGTGTACGTCGTAGCAGCCCGGGCGCATGTCTTCGAACGCCTGAGCGTCGAGTCCATAATCCTCGGGGGGACGGCCGGCGACGGCGTTGAGCCCGGTGTTGGTCGACCGCTTGCCGTCGAACTCCCACGCCTCGGTCCCGTCGTCCAGGGGGACAATCTTCGGCACCTGGTCGGCGTACTTCTTCGGCACCCGGCCTTCCCACATGTCAGGCGGCTCCACCACGTGGTCGTCGACGCTGATGAGGATCATGTCTTCGAGTTCCATCGTCTCTCCTCGATTCCGTCCAGATGCCTTATGGTACTAAACCGGGGTGACGTGACTCCATCGCCCGACACGAGCCCTTCGTACCGATGTGTCGATGGGCTCGGCCGCCCAAGCATCCCCCTACCTCGAACCGAGTGTACTTCCGTTTGAGCGCCTGCAGCACGCCAACCGTCGCCGATGTGGTGACAGGTCTCGAGTCGCTCAAGCGGCAACAGGCTGGACGGGTTGACCTCGCCGCATCGGCCAATCTGCTCGAGGAACGCCATTATGGCGACAGGGTGGGTTCGATTTTGGGTCTTGACAAGTCTGATGGCGACGTGGAAGGAGTTATCAGGTGCTGCGGACCACGATCACATCGCCACCGTACTGCCGGCGCTCGAAAATTGCCCTAATGCGACGGTCGTGGCTTCGAGCCAGATCGTCATTCGCCTGGTTGGAAACATTTCGTTTCCGCCCCAGCCGACGCGCTGGGTGAACGCAGTCGAATCGATGACGTTGGCCGACCGCACCCTCCAGTTCGTACGACCACCCCTGTGCGATTCACCGACGACACGCGCCATCTTCGACACGACTGGCCGAGCCCGCATCCTGAGCGCCTCGGACAGCCGGCCGTCGTTCAGTCCGTGACGGTCAAGGCCTCTGCCTGACGTTGGGGGTGGTATGTGCGCGGGTTTCAGGGTTCCTGAATGCCGGGTTCACTTGTTCGGCCTTGTTCGGGCCGTCCTAGCTGGGTGATGATGACTGTCGGTTCGTGGGATCATCGTGTCTGGCGTGCTGGTATCGGTTGTTTAGATGGGGGGTTTGTGAGGTGTGATATGTCGTTTGTTGTTGATACGGACTCTCATGCGGTTGAGCCGTGGGATTTGTGGACGGGTCGTATGGCCTCGAAGTGGGGGGATGGTATTCCCCATGTGATGTACGTCCCGGAGCGAGACTGTGACATGTGGTTTATCGGAGACCGGCCAGTGGTACCGGCTGGGATCTGCGCCATCGGGAAGGGTGACGACGGGGGGATCCGCAGGCGGGAGGAGGGGGCGTCGGGGTATATCACCCGTTTTGCCGAGATGCATCCGTCGGCTTGGGATCCAAACGAGCGGGTGAAGGTGATGGACGAGTTCGGCATCACCGCTGCGGTGCTGTATCCGAACCTGGGTCTAATCGGCCCGGATATCTATCGCGTGCTCCCGGACATGCCGCTCGAGTATCAGGTGGGGATAGCACAGGCCTACAACGACTGGATACTCAGCTGGGCCGAACAGCAGCCGGGCCGGTTCGTTCCCCTCGCCTGCCTGCCGTATTGGGATGTCCCCGCGGCGGTGAAAGAGATCGAGCGGTGTGCCGAGATGGGACATCACGGGTTTGTCTCGACAGGAGCACCCCAGTGGCATGGGTTACCTTTCCTGGCTGATCGGTGTTGGGATCCGATGTGGGCGGCGGCGCAGGCCACCGGTCTTCCCATCAGCTTCCACGTTGGCGGTGGGGGACAGTCGGCGGAGCGTATGGAGGAGCGCATCGCGGTAGAGACGTACAAGAGCTGGCTGGGGCGGGCCAACGCCGAGGAGTTCCTGCGTAACGCCATGATCACCGGTGATCTGTTGATGTCGGGGGTGTTGGAGCGCTTCCCGCGGTTGCGGTTCATCATCGTGGAGAGCGGGGTGGGATGGATACCGTTCCTGCTCGAGACGCTTGATTGGGCCTACCGGCAATATGACATGAGGAGCGACCGGCCGCAGTTCGAGCCGCCGAGCTTCTATTTTCATCGCCAGGTCTTCGCCAATTCCTGGTTCGAAAAGCTTGACCAGTGGCACGCTGACCGGATAGGTGCCGGCAACCTCCTGTTCGAGACCGACTATCCCCATGCCACCTGCTTGATCGAGGACGAGGTCGACTACGCCATCGATCTGCTCGTCGATCTCGAACCAGCCGACCGGGACAAGATCCTGTGGAAGAACGCCACCGACCTCTTCCAAGTCGACATCCAGAGCCTGGCGAAACACTCCGAACGACAGAGGTAGGCAGAGGTCGACAGAAGTCCGGGGCATTGTGATTAGGTGGTAGTCGAACTGTACTGACTCTTGGAGGCGGATGCCGTGCTGGATGTTGTGATTAGAAACGGCGAAGTGATCGATGGCACGGGGGCCGTCCGGCGCCGAGCTGACATCGGTATTGAAGGCGCCCGTGTAGTGGCGGTCGGCCGTGTCGATGCGCCCGCTGATGTCACGATCGACGCCGGGGGAAGGCTGGTGGCGCCCGGGTTTATCGACATCCACACGCATTTCGATGCCCAGGTATTCTGGGATGCCGCGCTGACGCCCTCGCCGTTACACGGCGTAACCACGGCCATAGCGGGAAATTGCGGTTTCACGGTCGCCCCACTCTCGGGGGACCCTGGCGAGACTGACTACATTTTGCGGATGCTGGCCCGAGTTGAGGGTATGCCCGCCCAAACGCTTCGCGCTGGTGTCCCCTGGGACTGGACAAGCACGGCGGAATACTTTGACCGGGTCGAGGCTGGCGGGATCGGGATCAATGTCGGGTTCATGGTAGGACACTCCGCCCTCCGGAGAGTAGCGATGCGCGGAGACGCCGGCCGGCGAGCAGCGATGCCGGACGAGCTGGAGCAAATGAAGAGACTGCTTCGCGTCGGGCTCGATGCAGGTGGCCTCGGCTTTTCTACGAGCGGCAACATCGCCCACAACGATGGCGAAGGAAACATGGTTCCGTCGCGCGCTGCAGATTCAGCGGAGCTCCTCGCCCTCGCCGGCGTGGCAGGGGAGTTCGAGGGCACAGGGATCGAGCTCTTCCCGAGGACCGAAGTCGGGCCGGCGTTCAGTGAAGAGATGGTCGAGTTGATGGCAGACCTGTCTGTAGCGGCGCAGCGACCTTTGAACTGGAACATACTCCAGGTCAACGACAGCAATCGCCAAGAGTGTGAACGTTTGCTCGCCGCTGGTGACGCGGCACGAGCCAAGGGGGGCAAGGTCATCGCGTTAACGATTCCTATGAGCTTCCCCGTTCGCTTCTCGTTCGCAACCGGATTCCTGCTGGAGGCCCATCTCGGGTGGGAGTCCGCCATGAAAGGCTCGCGTGAAGAGAAGTTGCGGCTGCTCGCTGACAAGGACGCCCGAGCACGCTTGAACGCCATGGCCGTCTCTCCTGACAACAAGCTCAGGGTACTTGCGGACTGGGCCGATCACGTCGTTTACGACGTCGTAGCACCGGAAAACGAGCAATACCGTGGACAATCCCTCGGTACGATAGGTCGCGCCTGCGGCCGCGATCCTTGGGACGTGCTTTGCGACATCGTGGTGGCGGACGAGTTGAACACGAGCTTCGGGCCACCGGCTGCTCCCGAAACCGATGACGACTGGCGAGCGCGTCTCCTCGTATGGCGGGATTCAAGAGCCGTGATCGGTGCGTCAGACGCCGGAGCCCACTTCGACACTATCGCGATGGCTCATTATCCGACTGTCGTGCTGCAGCGTGCGGTGCGCGAGAGGCAAGTCCTATCTTTCGAGGAAGCGATTCACCTGATGACCCAGGTGCCGGCCGACCTCTACGGTCTTCGTCAACGGGGCCGCCTGGAGGCCGGCTGCTATGCCGATGTGATCGTTTTCGAGCCTGGGACGGTCGGAGCAGAGGAGGTTGTGTCCAAACTTGACCTTCCAGGGGGCATGGGCCGCCTGTGTGCGGGATCAACTGGTATGAACCACGTGCTGGTCAATGGCCGGCCCATCGTTCGTGAAGGGCGGCTCCTTGGGAGCAAACCCGGCAGATTGTTGCGTTCAGGGCGTGACACTATGACTCCTTCACTTGTCTGACCGCAGGGTTGTACATCGGAGAAGCGGAGTAACGTGTGACTTATGAGTGGACGGGTCCGTGACCGGTAATCGCGTCGCGCTTGACCCGACACGCATCCGTGAGCTGTTCGACCTTCGTAGCGCCGTTCACACAAGGTTCACTGGTGGTTACGAAGCGGATCCCTACCCCGCGCTCCACAGGTTGCGCCGGTCCGGACCGGTCCATAGTGGTACCGTCGGTCGGTTGATCGGATTCGACGGACCCGAGTTCTTCCAGGGCCTTCCGTTCCCGGAGCGGCCGCATTTTTCGGCGTTCGATTACGAATCATGTGATGCTATCGTCCGTGATCCCAGACATTCTCTTCGAGAGAGATCTTGCCGCGGCTCAGCTCGGCTCGCGTCGATGAGAGCATCTTGGGGATGGATGGCGAGCAGCATCGACGCTACCGAACGATCGTCCAGCCATCATTTCTGCCAAGGCGGGCGCGATGGTGGATTGAAAAGTGGATCCACCACGTTGTGCATGCACTCATTGATAGCTTTGAGGGGAACGGCCGCGCCGACCTCAATGTGGAGTTCTGCGCGGCTATTCCATTGCTGACGATCTGTGGGAGCTTCGGTGTACCTGTGCCGGAGGCGCTCGACATTCGGGCCGCCGTTACATTGCGCGATGGTGGAACGGGTCGCTTCGAGGAGATCCTCCGGCCGATCATCGAGTCCCGACGCAAAGTTCTCGAGGATGACCTCCCTCAGGGCGGAGACGTGCAGGGCTCATCTGATCAGGGATCATTGGTTATAAGAGGGCTGGCGCCGATGCGGCCCTGCAACAGCTGCACAAGCACCGTGACCTGGGGAACAGCGTCGTCCGGTCGCCAGGTGAGAAAGTAGCTTGCAGAGGGGACGGGACCTCGAACCGGGCGGACGACCACACCGTATCGGGTGCAGTCGATGTTAGGTTCGTCATTCCCAATGAGCAGACCCTGGCCGGTCGCAACGGAGAGGATCATCTCCTCGATGGTCTTGAGTGGGGCCTGCTGAAACTGGACGTGAATGCCGCGTTCGTTGAAGAAGTCGACCCATCTATCGTGGAGTTGGCGGGAAGCCTTCTTGTCCACGACCAGGACGCGTTCGCCATCGAGTTGCTCCAGGTCGACGCAGTCCAGTTTGCTCAAGCGGTGTCCGGCGGGCATGATGACCAGGCCGTGCTGCCCGGTGGTGAGGGTCAGGGCATCCAATTCGGGATCCGTTTCTCTGACGATGCCGATACTGGATTCGCCGTTACGTACAGCTTTCAATATGTGAGAGGTCGGGAGCTCATTGAATGTGATTTGTATATTCGGGTAGACCTCCGCCGCAGCACGGACGATTTCGGCGACGAGGATCCCGGAGCCAGGGCAAAAAGCGCCTCGGATCAGGCCGGCTTGGCCTAAGGCTGCCTGCTTTGTGGCGTCTAGAATGAGGTCGAGGTCTGTGAGGAGTTGTGTCGCGCCCTTGAACAGGATTTCGCCGGCAGGGGTGAGCCTGACGGACTTGTTCGTTCGGTCCAACAAGTTGGTACCGAGCTCTCGTTCGAGGTGGTGAACGTGCTGGCTGACGTTGGACGTGGCGTATCGGAGTCGTGCCGCCGCGTTCGTGAAGCTCTTCTCTTCAGCGACAGCCACGAAACAGCGCAGTTGGACAAATTCCATGCCATTCCACCCCCCAGCATGATAAAAGCTCTAGTCAGATTACTCTAGAGAATACCGTGAGGGGGTCCGGGGGCCCGGTCACTGAGTGCGGGTTGGCGAACGCCACGATGCCTCGATGGCGTCAGCGTCTCGATGGCGTCAGCCCGTTTCCACCTGAGCCCGCCGCCGTAAGCCTTCGGAGGGTCGACGACCGTAGAGGTGGCTAGGCCTCTCCGCTGAGGTAGGCCGTACCCACGGTGTCGGCCTCGACTTCACTGGCCTTGCCAGTCCATTGCACGGCTCCCCGAGTCAGGAGATAGGCCCTGTCGGCCGCGGCCAGTACCTTCTGTGCGTACTGCTCGACGATGACCAGGGCGGATCCTTGGTCTGCCAGTTGCCTCATGGCCGCGAAGATGGTGTCGACTACAAGCGGAGCCAAGCCCAGGGAGAGTTCGTCTGCCAGAACGATCCGCGGTTTGGTGAGGAAGGCACGTGATAGCGCCAGCATGCGCTGTTCGCCCCCCGAGAGGCTGCCGGCAGTCTGGCCGAGGCGGGCCCCCAGCACAGGAAAGGCGTCGATGGCGGGGCCGATGGTCGCGCCTTTGTGCCAGTGCGGGACCTGGAGGAGGAGGTTGTCCCGTACCGACATAGAGCGGAATATGCCGCCTCCCTCGGGCACCAGACATATGCCTTCTGCGACCCTGCGCTGCACACTCCAGCGGGCCGCGTCGTGGCGGAAGACGTGTACGGACCCTGAGGTGGGCCGTAGCAGGCCCGAGGCCACGGCGAGCAAGGTGGATTTGCCTGCGCCGTTGGCGCCGAGCAAGGCCACGGTCTCACCCGGGGCTACGGTCAGGCTGACCGTCTGCAGAACCGGCCCTCTGCCGTATCCGGCCTCGACCTCCCGCAACTCGAGGGCCCACTGGCCGACCGCTTGGGCCGAGCCGTTGTCTGGGGGCGATTCCGGGTGCATCAATCGGGCTACCGATCCGACCGACTTGCGGGCGTGACGGTAACCGTTTCCTCGCCGAGGTAGGCGGCCTTTACCGCGGGATGGTTTTGTACCTCAGCCGGCGTACCGTGCATGACTTCTTTCCCGAAGTCTAAGACGTAGATCTCGTCGCAGACCGCCATGACCAGAGACATATCGTGTTCGACCAGGACGATCCCCAGGCCCCGGTCTCTTACGATCGAGGTGAGAAGGGCGCCGAACTCGGCGGTTTCGCGTGCGTCCAGCCCGGCGGAAGGCTCATCGAGCATGATGACTCGGAACCCGGCGGCCAAGCAGCGAGCCAGGCTGAGCACCCGCCGTTCCTTGTTGGACAGTCGGATAGCGACGGTATCGGCCTCCCCGACGAGACCGCAGGTTTCCAGTGCGTCTGCGGTTCTCCACGCAATCTCGCGATCGTCGGCGCGACGCCCAACTAGAAGTCTGGGTAGTGCCTCTCCGGCCAGCGCGGCTTCGGCGGCCAGTCGTATGTTGTCCTTTGCTGAATAGGAGTCGAGCAGGTCGACGGCTTGGAACGTGCGTCCCAAGCCCCGCTCGGCTCGAGCAGGCATGGTCAGACGCGAGATGTCCTGATCGCCGAGCAGCACCCTCCCGCTGCTGAGTGGCACCAGTCCAGAGCACGCGTTGAAGGTCGTGGTCTTCCCCGCCCCATTCGGCCCGATCAGACCGGTGATCATCCCCGTATGATTCGAGAAGGAGAGGCGATCGACGGCGCGCAGCCCCCCGAAGTTAACCGTGACATCTACTGCCTCGAGGCGGCAATCCGCCGGGGTGAAGGCCCCTTCTCGTGGTTGCGGTCGAACGGCGGCGGGCGCGGCGGTCGCACCCCGACGTGCCTCCTTGCCCCCCAGCCGAGTCAAAAACGCCCGCAGACTCGCCGGCATATGACTGCTGAGACCGAAGGCAACGGCTATGGCAGAAATCCCGAACAGGACATTCAAGTAATAGCCGGTCGACGCGGAGGTCACATATGCCGGGAAGACAGAAAGCAGGATCCCGGTTGGCACCGCGTACCACGGCACGCCGCCTACGGATATCAGGATCACCGCTACATAAGTGAGCGACATGATCGGGTCGTAGTTGGTACCGGTCACCGTCCCCAACGTCATGCCGCTCAACGCCCCGGCTATAGCAGCCACAAACGCGCTCAGGCAGAACACCGCTACTTTCAGCGAGGTTAGATCAGTCCCGCAGACGGCGATCGCACTTTCCGACTCGGACATACCAGCTAGCAGTCGGCCCAACCGGGTAACTGTCACCACCACCACTATCCCCGCAATCACGACCGTAACCGCCAGTACGACGTAGTAGAAGGCACGGTCGTTGGTGGCAAAGGAAGGCCGCGGCAGGATGATTCCGTCGTTGGTTGGCCCGAACATCAAATGTGACTGGTAGAACATGTCCTGCAGCAGCAGCCCGAAACCGAACGTGGCCAGGGCCAGATACAAACCGGAGAGCCGAATCGCGGGCACGGCCAGCAGGGCACCTAACGGTACAGCGATCAGGCCGGCAACGAGCAAGGCTATGAGCCAGGGAACACCCGATCCGGCCAGATGGGAAAACGCGGCCGCACCAACCGCAGCAAAGCTCACCTGGCACAGGGACACCTGGCCGGATAGGCGCACCAACAGCCCCAAGGACAGCAATAACACCACGTTGGTGAGCCCCAACGTCCATGCACCGAGATGCACGCTGTCCCAGTTGGGAACCAGCACCAGAAAGACCAACACTATAAGGCCGCCCCCGCCTTGCACCCTCCAAGGGGCCCGCCAGCGGTCGCCCGACAACGCCTGTGAAGTAGAGCTGAAGGCTTGACTGACCCGGTCCCGATGCCGGAGCAGGATAACACCGAACAACACCAAAAACGGTATACTGGGCGGAAGTCCACCCCAGATCGAGGTGGAGTTGACATACTTTGTGGCCAACGACTCCGCCAATCCGATCACAAGCCCGCCCACCCAGGTCAAAGGCAGACTCGAGAACCCGCCGATCGCGGCCGCACCAAACGCTTGAACGATTAGAAGAGTGAGAATCGCAGGGTCCAGATCCACCGAAGGAGCCAGCAACATCCCTGACAGCGCCACCAAAAAACAGCCCGCCACCCAGGCCCACCGCCGAACGGCCTGGGAACTGGCACCCGTCAGGTCAAGCAGTCTCGAGTCGTCAACCACCGCTTGCATCTGCCGCCCGAGCTGGGTCGTGCGGAATAGCAGATACAAAGCGCCCGTGACCAGCATCGAAATGCCGACAATGATCACCTTGTCGTAGCCGACGTTCACCCCGCCAACCCGGAACGTCTCAGCAGGAAGGAACTGCGGGAATAACCGAGCAGTCTGCCCATAAATGATGTAGTAGCAACTCTCGACCACCAGGATGAGCCCCACAGTGGCCACCACCCGCAGCGCCAGAGGCACCCGCGAGAGCCGCGCCCCGAAGCGCTCCAAACCCAACCCTAAGAGGAGACTGAGACCCACTAGAGTTAGGGCCAGCGCCAGGCCCCACGGAAGGCCGGCCGTCACCCACAACTCATAGAAGGTGAACGCCGCCACAGTAGCTAGGGCCCCATGGGCGAAGTTGAAGATCCCGGACGTCTTATACGTCAAAACGAGCCCGACACCTGCCAACCCGTAGACCGCGCCCGTCGTCACCCCGACGATAAGGAACGGAGCAATATCGTTCACGGTCTCAGCCTATCGAGAACAGCCGACCCACCCACTTTCGGCGAGAGCTTCCCCGCTACGAGGCCACTCCTGTGCGTAACGCCCGCAGCCAAATCAGGGACGGGACGCATGCCCGGGTACCCCTGAAGCTTCTGATCTTGAATCGGACACCCCCGGGAATACGGTCGGAAGCGAGCGGTCAGGGCTGACAGGCAGGTTGTAGTCCCTGAGGTGCGGTGTATTGGCCGTTTTGGACACCTACCAGGAAGAAGCATTTGATGTTGGCGGACTGACCCTTGGTGTAGGTGAGCGGCGGGGCCAGGCCGCCCAGTGTGTCTTCGTGGAGGTTGTACAAGCCAGTGATGACTGAAGCGGGCGTCACGGTAGAGGACCCCGAGGCGGACACAGCCGCCTGAAAGAGCTTTCCTGCCACCCAAGCTTGCAGCGAGGCCGGCCCCGAGATCTTCGTGCCCGGCTCATACTTGGCCATGGCCGCCTGATACTCTTGCAAGGCCGGGGTGGAGGTTTCGAACCAGGGTGCCACTTGCTGTGCTGACGTGACACTCTTTAGCGCAGGAACGTTCAGTATCTGGTTGTCGACAGCTGACGTGGTAAGAGAGTAAATCGGATTCCAGCCCTGCTGAGAGCAGGCCTGGGCAAAGTGGATACCTTCCTGCTCGGTCAGCGCCACCTCCACTCCGTCCGCCCCAGCACTCCTCGCGGCCAAGCATTGGGGCGTGAGGTCAGGGGAGCTCGACGAGACCGAACCGCCCCACACTACCTGCAAACCGTTTGCCGTGGCCGCCGGCTTGCCGAATGCCACGGCTTGCGCACAGAGGGCGATCTCCGCGCAGTAGGGAATGGCGATCTTTGTAGCGCCTGCTTTCTTCAGGGCATAGAACAGGCCGTAGCTCAGACTGGCGCTACTGGTCCCGGATGGGAAATATAAGGGGTCATTCGGTATGGCGGCGGACGAGCCGCCTCCGACGATCGGAACGCCCGCCTTCTGAAACATGCCCCCCCATGTTTGGGCAGCGAAACTAGCATTGGAGACCAGCGCAACCACATGATCGTTGAGAAGCTCCCGCGCCTCGGCCAGAGCAGTAGCGGGAGTATTGTTGTCTTGTTTCAATATCAGATCGATCGGGTGGCCATCTATGCCGCCGCCCGCATTCACCGACGCGACCCACGCCTGGAGCCCCTGTTGCTCCTGCACAATAGCCGAGCCGGCTGCGCTCGAGTAGCTCCCGATATTTCCAATCACGATCGGTGAACCGTGCGCAGTACTTGTCCCACCCGAACTGCCAGCGGACGTCGTCGCCGATGAACCCGTCGCTGAAGGGCTCTTCGAAGACCCGCACCCGGCGAGAGCGGCCACCACCAGGCAGATGATGAAGCCGGAAGCGACGGATCGGGTGCCTCGGCGGAAGCGCTGCTCGTGGGCCAGCGACCGAGAGTGGTGGGAAAGAAACGAATTGCTGACACGAACGTGCTTCACGGAACGTACCCCTCTACTTTTGCAGGGAATTGCAGCCCGGTGTGGCGATGATGACTATAGGAGAGATCAAAGATCGGCGCCACGGCATAAGGCTCGAAAATATCCTTAGCCGTGCTGAATCTTCGGTATTGCTTGCTTGCGATTAACCGTGAACCCCGTATTCAGCAAGGGTGAACGGTGAGCGGGTAGCGAGTTAGCCCATGCCATCTGCCTGCCTGATCCAAGAGGAGGCCGACATGTATCGCGGTCCGTCCGGGAACAGAGTTCGGACTGATCCAGCGTCATCGAACCGATTCAGGGCTCAAACTCTCGCCGAGACGCGGAGTGCTCCGGCTCAGGAAGGCGACAGGGGGCGACCGGTGCGCTCCGCCCAACGGTGAACGGCGGCGTCATAGACGCCTTGCTCGATTAGCTCGTCTTTGTCGGGCCACTCCTGATATGGCGGGTACTCACGGTGCTCGGCGATATACGTCACCAGTTCCTTGAAGGCTCGAGTCATCGCTGCGGGGGCGAACCCTGTGTACAAGGCCAATTGCACACCCGGCGTCGGCGCCCCGTAGTACGCAATTGGGATGTACCCGGCCCGACAGCTCGATCATCTCCGTCGTCGTAAGGACCCCGTTGTCGGGAATTCCGAAATGCATGGCTGCGGTGGGGGAGCCGGGCATCAACGCCGCCGGGATTCCGAGCGCGCTGGACAATCCGGGCGGTCAGCGGGCTGTGACATTCCACGGCGATGAACGGTTCGCCCGCCATCAGCTCTCGCAGCTGGCCACCTGGTGTGGCGGTCATGACGACATCACCTCCGTGGCCGCGCTCAACCTAAGTAGGTTGCGCATGCTGACATCATGCCTGCGGCGGCAGGGCGGTCCAACACACAGTTCATGAACTCGACATTCAAGAAAACTGAACCGCTGCGGATCGGGGTGGAGATCAGGTCGCGGGCGAAATCCGGAGGGATTCCGGAGCGCCCGGCATCAGACCCTTCAGGATAAAGGCCTTGTACCACTCTGTGACGTCTTGTAAGGAGCTGCGCCCGGCCGGCTGATGCCATCGAACGGTGGTGGTCATAAGGCAGAGGATGCCGTTGGTGGCGACGGACGGGTCGGTGGTGGGGTCGAAGGCGCCCTCCGCCATGCCGGTGGTGATGATGCGCTTCAAGAGCAGGTTGATCTGGTGGCGCCGAGCGTTGAGCGAGGCCCGTTGCTCGGCCTCCAGAAACACCGAGTCGTAGTCTGTAAGACCGCTCCACGGGGGTTCGCGATCGAGCTCTCCCATGAACCGCTCTACGAAGTGGGACAGCCGTGACGTGGCATCCCCTTCGCTGATCCCCGATACTTCCTCCAAGCCTCGGAGGTAGTCGTCACTTATCCGGACGAGAACGTGATAGAGGAAGTCCTGCTTGTTGTCGATGTAGTAGTAGAGGCTGCCTGCCATGATGCCGACGCGCGAGGCGATCTCCTGAATGGTCGTGGCTCGGTAACCCTTCTCACGAAATACGTCTTCGGCCACCTGGAGGATCTCCGACCAGCGTGCCTCGTTGAGCGCTCCCTTGGGTGGCAGCTTGCCTTTCGGTTTCTGCTTGCTTCGGCTGGTCAACGCTAGCGCCACCTTTCCGGCCCGGTGAGCATACGCCGACCGACGGGCTGTGACCGCCCTCCCTCTTGCGTTGGACGCGTCGATCTGAGATCTTTGCATCTAACCCGGTTAGATTCTAACCGGGTTAGATAGAATGGCAGTCAGGTCTGGGAGGGTGATCCGATGAAGTCCGATGTCGTGTGGCTGCAGTTGGAGAGCTTGAGATGCGGCCTTTCGCCTCGGGAGGGTGAGCTCGATCGGGCCCACGTGGCGGCTCTGGCCGAGCTGGAGGGCCGGTGGCCGCCGATCCTGGTCTCCCGTAGTGACGACCGCGTGATCGATGGGCACCACCGGGTGGCTGCCGCCGGACTGCTCGGTCACACCAAGGTGGCCGCCCTGCTCTTCGACGGGACAGCCGACGACGCTTTTATCGAGGCGGTGCGACACAATATCGAGCATGGCCTGCCGCTGACGATCGACGAGCGCAAGGCGGCCGCCCGACGGCTGCTTGCGGATCATTTCGAGTGGTCTGATCGCCGTATCGCGGAGGTCTGTGCCCTCTCGCCTCGCACCGTGGGGCGCCTGCGGACGGCCGCCGACCCGGACACCCACGGGGCGATCAGTCGGGTCGGCTCGGATGGGCGAACCCGTAGCCAGCCTGAGTCGAGGCGGCTGCAGATCCTCGAGATGGTGCGGACCAACCCGCAGGCATCTCTGCGTACCGTCGCTCAGGGCGTGGGGACCTCACCGGAGACGGTCCGCCGGGTCCGTCACAGCCTGGAGCGGCAAGAACGGACCGGGCGACCTCGGGACCGAGAGGCGAGGCCGAAGGGGGAGGTCGTGGCCCTCAGCAGGTCGAAGCCGCCGGCTGCCGCGCCCCGCCGGCCGACGGCGTCCGATCCCGCGATGACTTCTACGTCCTGTGGCATGCGCTTTGTCGACTGGTTCGACGGGAGCAACCCGGGAACTGACTGGTGGGACTACCTATTGGCCGTACCCCTCAGCCGCGTCTACGAAGTGGCCGATGAGGCGAGAAGGCGGGCGAGCGTATGGGGCGAGTTTGCAGAGTTGGTCGAACAACGGACTCGCACCCGCCGCTCTGTGTAGGAAATATTTCGCAGAATGTCCCCTCGAGCTCGAGCCCCAGCGGCCATTCGTGGCCTTACAGTGGCGGCATTTCTGGTAGGAGGGATGTATGCAACTTGACTACGTGCAGTTCGAACTCTTGGACCAGGTCGGAGTCATCACCCTCAACCGCCCCGAAGCGGCGAATGCTCAGAATCAAAAGGTCCTGGTAGAGCTCGATCAGGCGTGGCAGGCGGCTGACCAGAACCGTGACGTCAAGGTCATCGTCCTCCGGTCGGTAGGCAAGCATTTTTCGGCAGGTCACGATATGTCGGCGAACCAGGACACGACGATCGACCGCGAGATCCCGTTCCCCGATGCTTTGTACGACTGGGAGACCCGCCACTACCTGCGCTACGCAAAGGCGTGGCGGGAAGTCCCGAAGCCGTCGATCGCCGCCGTGCAGGGCAAGTGCATCGCGGCGGGCCTGATGCTGTGCTGGCCGTGTGATCTGATCGTCGCGGCTGACAACGCAGAATTCTCCGATCCTGTGGTGTTGATGGGGAACAGCGGCATCGAGTACAAGGCGCACGCATGGGAGTTCGGCGCCCGCAAGGCGAAGGAGATGCTGTTCACGGGCTGCGCGCTCACGGCGGCGGAGGCGCAGCAGATCGGCATGGTCAACAAGGTCGTGCCGCTCGAGGACCTCATGCCGGCCACCATGGAGCTCGCCAACCGCATCGCCCAGCAGGACAGCTTCGCGCTGCGCATGGCTAAGCGCACGGTCAACCACGCCGTCGATGCGCAAGGCTTCACGGCCGCCATAGACGCTGGCTTCGACATGCATCACCTCACCCTCACAAGGTCGGCGGTCGTCACCGGTGGCGCGCAATATCTCGCTGATCTGGCGCCGGGAAACGATGAGACGAAGAAGGGGTAAATCCTCCTCCAGTTCGCCTCGCTCGCGGCCGGAGCCGGGCCTGACCGGTCCCCTGGCCGACGGCTGAAGCAAATGAAGGGCGTCCAACTGCGGCAAGTGCGCGGCGAGACAGCGAAGTCCCTGACCGCACGTACCCGAAGCGTCGGCGGAGTTTGATGGCGATTTCCCGGGCAGTGATTGCGTCCGGCCCGGCGCTGGGCCAAGACCTGGTTGCAGTCTGCGGCTGCTGAACCGGGTAAAGTGAGGCTAAAATTGATGTGATCTTCTGTGGGCGAATGGGGCCGCGCCTGTACCGACGCGGCGATGTGGCACGGACTGGTTGGACGAAACGAGGAGACGGCGATGGCGACACTTTCCAAGTCAATCGACTACCGGCTGTTTGACGCTGACAACCACTATTACGAGCCGGTCGACCTGTTCGTGCGCTACATCGAGCCGAGGTTCGTGGATCGGACTCTGCGTATCGAGGAGCGCGACGGGGAGACGATCGTCTTGTTCGATGGGCGTCCTTTCGGGATGGTATCCGGAGTCGGCCAGTCCCGTCGGATCCGTCCTGGGGCGCTGCGAGCCAGGTTGCGGGGGGAACGGCCCGAGCTCGCCGAGGACGTGGACGACTCGTACGCGGCCGACCCGGATGCTCGTATCAAGATGATGGATCGCCAGGGGATCGAGGCGACTCTGATGTTTCCGAGCACGGGGGTGACCATCGAGAATGCCACCGGAGATGACATCGAGTTCTTGATGGCGCACGTGCGGGCGTTCAATCGCTGGCTTTCGGAGAGTTGGACGTTCAACTACAAAGACCGCATCTTGTCCCCGGCCCTCATCAATCTGGCCGATGCCGCCGCCGCCGTCACGGAGCTGGAGTTCGTGCTCGACCGGGGCGCCCGTGCCATCCAGGTCATGCCGGGCCCCGCGGTGTGGTCGACGGTCGACCGCCTCGGCCGTTCACCGGCCGACCCGATCTACGACCCCTTCTGGGCCCGCATCAACGAGGCCGGCACCCTGGTTTGCTTCCACTCTGGGAATACGGGCTACATGGAGCACTACTCGGCCGACTGGGGGGAGAACCCCGATCCCGATGGGATGCGCTCGGACCAGGGTAGGGTAGGCCCGAGCCATCCGGACTGGAATCCGACAGGTGGCCGGACGGCGTTCCAGTGGACGATGCTCTACCGGGACCGTCCGATCATGGACACACTGGCGATCCTCGTTTACCACAACCTCTTCGGTCGCTTCGGCAATGTCCACGTAGCCTCGGTCGAGAACGGGTCGATCTGGGCGCCGTACCTGCTGCGGGCCATGGACAACATGAAGGGGATGGCCCGAAGCGGTCCGTGGCCCAACGGCTACGTAGAGGGTCGCCCGAGCGAGATTTTCAAGCGTCATGTATACATCGCGCCGTGGCACTACGGCGAGGACGTCGCGGGCCTAGTCGAATTGCTCGGCCCGGAGCGGGTGCTGTTCGGATCGGACTTCCCTCATGTGGAGGGCATGTCCGATATTGGCGACTACCAGGAGAAGGCAGGAGAGTACGCGGCTGCTCTCCGCCAGCCCGACACCGAGACCCGTTCCGTCATGCGCGACAACGGGCTGCACGCCGTGGGGATGCTCTGACCTTGGCGGGCGAGGAGGTTGATGTGACGGCTGTATTGTTTTCGGTCAGGGCGGCGACTCTGCGTAGGCCGGGTTTTCCGCTATGGCCCTGACCGCGTCGAGTGATTCAGTGGTCCTCGAGTCGCGCGGTGCGGCACGAGTCATTATCTTCAATCGTCCGAATGTGCTGAATGCTCTCGACGCGGAGGCGCAGCATCGGCTGGCTCGCTGTGTGCGGGCGGTTGAAGCGGACAGGGATGCGCGTGCACTAGTGCTGACGGGTGCGGGTACTGCATTCTCTGCTGGGGGCGATCGCGAGCTGATCCGAGCGATCGCCAATGGGACCTTCACGGACCTTGATGGTCTGGCCCGAGCTACGGTTGGGACTGTCAAGTGTTTGATGACTCTCCCCATACCGGTGATCGCGGCGGTGAGGGGGCCGGCTGTTGGGATGGCCGCGGGGTTTGTGGCGCTCTGCGATTTCGTGGTGATGGGCGAGCAGGGGTACCTGTGCGATCCGAATGTGGCATTTGGCGCGGCGCCGCACGTCGAGTGTCAGCTGGTATGGCCGATGTTGACGTCGTATGCGGTGGCCAAAGAGATATTGATGACCGGCCGCAAGGTGTATGCGGATGAAGCACTGAACCTCGGTCTCGCCAGCCGCACCTGCCGGGACGGTGAGGAGCTCACGACGGCGCTGGCGTGGGCCGAGGAGCTCATGGCCTTGCCGGCCGCTGGGCTTGCCGCGGTGAGGCGAGCGTTCAATGAGCCGCTGTTGGCGGAGATACTCCGCGTTATCGAGGACCGGGGGAAGACCAAGGACCTCCCGAACCAGGCCTGGTTGGACAAACTCGACAGATAGAGTAGGGATACCATGACGACGCGAATGCATGAGGCACATCTCGTTGTGCTGGGTTGCCACAAGAGCGAGCGGTCGGCGCCGTTGGCGTCCCCGACCACGGTGTGACGTAGTGACAAGCGACATCGATCTCACCGACATGGCCGGGATCGTCACCGGCGGGGGTGCGGGCATCGGTCGAGGCATCGTGGAGGCACTAGCGCGGCATGGTGCAGACGTTGTGATCGCCGAGGTGGATGCAGATCGTGCCGCCCAGGCCGCCGCTGCTGTCGAACGCCTCGGGCGCCGAGTTATGACCGTGCCTACAGATGTGCTCGACACCGCGGAGGTTCGCAACGCCGTGAGCCGGGCATACGACGAGTTCGGACGGCTCGACATCCTGGTGAACAACGCCGGCGGCGTCCGCGGGCGGCCCTTCCTCGACCAGAGCGAGGCGAGTTGGCGGAGGCACATTGACATCAATTTCGTCAGTATGCTCGCGGCGACGGCGACCGCCGCACCCCTGATGGCGCGGGGTGGTCGGGGTGGTTCGATCGTCAACGTGGCCACTATCGAGGCGAGTCGTGCGGCTCCCATGTACGCCGTTTATGCTGCGTGCAAAGCCGCCATGGTGAGCTTCACCCGGACGATGGCCCTTGAGCTCTCAGAGCTGCAGATTCGAGTCAATGCGATAGCACCCGACAGGACCCGGACACCTGGCCTCCTCGGCATGATGGCAGGGCTCGTGCCCGATCCGCTCCCGCCACTCTCCGACGACGACGAAGCCCACGTACGCTCACAGGTGCCGCTCGGCCGGGAAGGCGACATCTCGGAGTGTGGAGAGCTGGCCGCCTTTCTGAGCTGTCCGGGCGCCAGCTACATCACCGGCACGTTGATCCCCATCGACGGCGGCACCTGGGCGGCAAGCGGCTGGTTCCGGGCCGGCGACGGTCGATGGGCGCTCTACGACTCCGCAGCTCCACCGGAGGGCTGAGTGAGCGTTCGTTATGGGTTGTGAGTCATGAGTCAGAGCTTTGCGTCGCGGATCGCCGAACTGGCCGTGGAGCGCTCAGACGATCCTGTCCTGCGGATGATCTTGTTGTCGGGTGATGAGCCCGCGTACACGTGGGCGCAGCTACATAGAAGGTCCAGTCAGCTTGCGGGGGCGATGTCGGGTCGTGGTGTGGGCGAGGGCGATCGGGTTGCCATCGCGCTGCGGAACTCGGTGGAGTTGGTCTTGAGCACTCTGGCTGCCTGGAAGCTGGGGGCGGTTCCGATCCCGTTGCGGTGGGACCTGCCGGACTGGGAGTTCGAGCGGGTTCGCGCCGCGATCGACGCGACGTTGGAACTGGATTCGGACGATGTCGAATGGATTCAGAGCACCGAGGGGTTTTCTGTCCCTTCGCTGCCCGACGTGGTGTCACCCCATGAGAGCGGTATCTGCTCCGGTGGTTCTACCGGCACGCCGAAGGTCATCCTGCGTGCCTCCCCTTCGATCTATGCGTCCGACCTTGCCGTTCCGTATGCCGCGCAGTGGATGGAGGTGCGGGTTCCGGAGACGATCCTGGTCCCGACGGCGCTGTATCACGGCAACGGGTTCAATGGCATTCGCAACCTTCTGGGGGGTAACGAGGTTGTGATCCTGGAGAAGTTCGATGCGGCGCGGATGGTCGATGTCATCGAGCGCTACCACGTCACTAACTTTACGGCGACACCCACGATGCTACAGCGCATCGCGGATTTGCCCGGGGTCGACGAACGTGATCTGTCGAGTCTGGTGTGGATCCTCCAGGGAGCGGCGCCCATGCCGCCGTCGCTGGTCCACCGCTGGGCCTCGCTGATTGGCCCCGAGCGCTTGTTCCTCTGTTACGGCATGTCGGAGGGACTCGGATTGACCATGATCCGCGCTGACGAATGGATGGAGCATCCGGGCACCGTCGGGCGACCTGTCTGGGGCAGCGAAGTGCGCGTCCGCGACGCCAATGGACATGACCTCCCACCGGAGCACATCGGTGAAATCTGTTTGCGGTCCAGCATGGGGCCGGGTCGGTACCTAGGTGATACCCCACCACTGCAGCCCAGCCCAGATGGGTTCACGACGGTCGGCGACATGGGATACCTCGATGACAGCGGGTATCTCTTCTTCGCGGATAGGCGGGTCGACATGGTCGTCACCGGAGGTGCCAACGTCTACCCCGCCGAGGTCGAGGCCGCGCTCATAGATCACCACAAGATTGCCGACGTCGTCGTGATCGGACTCAAGGATGAGCGGTGGGGGCGTCGAGTCCATGCCGTCGTGCAGCCCATCGATCCGTCGCTGCCGTTCTCAGCCGACGAGGTTATCGCGTATGCCAAATCGCGCCTGGCTGCCTACAAGGTTCCGAAAACAGTCGAGTTCGTCCAGGAAATCCCACGCAGTGCGGCGACCAAAGTCAACCGTCGTGCTCTTGTCGACGCCCGCGGGGGATGAAAGCGATGTCGGGCGGCGACAGGTGCCCTTGTAAATCCGTGACTACTGCCGGCTGAGTCTCCACCGCCCGCCGGCGGCCGGGCCTCCCTGGGGGGAAGGCGGCCCGGCCGCCAGGCCAACCATCGCAGCGGGGGCGATGGAAGTCGCTGTTCGGTTTGGCGCTTCACCGTCACGCTGCGCACTTGCCGCAGTTGGACGCGTGGGCACCCGACGAAGGCCAGTCAGATCCGCCGCCTTGAACGAGGGCTAATCTGAGAATATCTGACCAACTGCGAGGAGGGCGTGGAGTGATTGATCTAGGGCTGAATGGGAAGCGTGCTGTCGTTTCAGGAGCCGGATATATAGCCGGCCGTGCCGGTCACGGGCGATGGACCTCTTTGCGGCTCGCCGAGGCGGGGGCGACAGTTGCGTGCATAGACATAGATGAGGGACGAGGCAAAGGAATCGTCTCAGAGATCAAGGCCGCGGGTGGGAAGGCCTTCCCGGTTGTCGCGGATATGACGGAACGTTCGCAGGTTGAACGGGCTCTCGACGAGGCGGTAGCCGAACTCGGTGGCATCGATGTCTGCGTCGACATCATCGGCAAGTCGAATTGGGACAGGGCTGAGGCGTTCACCGACGAGGGTTGGAATTGGGCTATAGCGAACAACCTGACCCACGTCTTCTATCTCTTCTCTGCGGCTGGTCGTCGCATGATCGCGCAGGGAACGGGTGGGGCGATGGTTGCGCTTGCTTCGGTCGATGGGATCACTGCCGCCAAGTATCACGCGCCGTACGGCGCGGCGAAAGCGGGAGTGATATCGCTGGCCAAGAGCTTCGCTGATGAATTCGGGTGCTACGGGATCCGGGTCAATTCTGTCGCCCCCGGAAACGTGGGCACCGGCAACGAGGACCAGCCGGAAGGCGAGTATGACGTAAACGAGATAAACCCGCTGGCGGCGCCGAGAAACTTCGATATCGCCAACGCCGTCCTGTTCCTTTGCTCATCCCTCAGCCAGAGGATCACCGGTCACACGATTCCCGTAGATGGCGGAGCCACAATTCATGACCTGTGGGGGTTTACGAGCGACCGGCTTTCGGAACTCGAGGGCTTAGGCTAGCCAAGCCCAGATAAGGAGAAGGCCTTGTAGGAATGCCCATTCGATGGATTGCGCGTCGTGGAGTTGGCTCCGTGGGTTCTCGTGCCAATTCGATGATCAGCGGCCACCTCTCGAGCGAGCACCCGAGCTCGGAGGACACGCTGAGGAAGTGCTCGAAGAACTCGGTTGCAGCTGGGATGGTTTATTGGAGCGAGGAGGTCCGTTGATGAAGCGTGACGGTTGCGCTCAGCCAGAGGAATGCGGCGGGTTTGGGAGCGGGGGGGAGGGGTACGTATGCTGAGCCCTGCGCCCCTCGACCCCACCGTCGTGCTCTCGCCGGAGTGGCTCGAATTCGCCCTTTCTCCCCATTATCCAGGTGTACGCGTCAGGTCGGCGACTGTGGTCGATGAGTTCACGACCGTAGCCACCAAGATGCGATTTCGGGTGGACTACGACGCCAACCCGGGCGACGCGGCGCCGACTGGCTTGTGTGTCAAGGCCTATTTCAAGCAAGCGGGGACGTCGATTGTCACAGCCGGCAAGGCAGAGGCAGCCTTTTACGCCTCCGTGGCGCCTCGCCTCGACATAGAGGTGCCTCCATGCGTCTACACGGGCGTCGATCCCGAGACGGGACACGGTCTCGTCGTCATGCACGATCTCATCGCCGCGGGTTGCACCTTCCTGACGGCGCTGAGCCCATACTCAGTCGACCAGGCGGCGGCCACGCTCGAGCAGCTGGCTCGACTTCATACGACCCATAACCCGATACCTCCGGGCGCCGATCAAAGTGGGATGCTTCCCGGGATCGGTGCCCTCCTCAATGCGATGAACGAAGAACGGTTGCAGTCCCTGCTCGATGATGGGCGGGCCGACTCGCTGACACCCGGGCTGCGGCAGGCGGCTCGCTTGCGCCGCGCCATCAGGGTGCTCGACGCGCACAGCGCCACGCAGAAATCCCACCTGATCCACGCCGACGCGCACGCGGGTAACCTGTATCTCACTCCCACCGGCCAACCCGGGATCATTGATTGGCAGGTGTACCACTGGGGCGCCTGGGAGCTCGATGTCGCCTATCATCTGAGCGCGGTGTTCGAGCGGGCAGAGCGAGCTAAAAACGAGCGGGCGCTATTGAATCATTACGTTGACGCCATCCGCAGCCGGGGCGGGGTGCCGCCGGCGCCCGACGACGCATGGGAAGCGTACCGTCGAGCCTTGGTGTACGGGTACTACATGTGGGCCATCACTTGGCGTACCGACCGCACGATCACCGAGATCTATATGGAGCGGATGGGCGCGGCCGTCGAGGAGCATGAGAGTTTCGAACGACTCGGCCTGTGACGCCAGAGGATATCCGGGGCCGCCGGGCCCTCATGCGGACGCCATATCCGGTCTTCGGCCGAGCGCGGGCGCAAAAGGCTGCTATTACCGATCCATGAAACGCATGTGTGGAATTGGGTGCAGGACAGGAGGCAGAGATGCTGGTTGTGGACCTGAGCGAGGGATACGCGGGGCGTCTGTGTGTCCGCCTGCTGGGTCTCATGGGTGCCGAGGTACAGTGCCCGGGCGGGGCCCCTGATACCTACCTCGATGCTCTTCGGGCCCCGGACGCGAGTCCGCCTCTAACCGACGAGACGCTCCGAGCGCTGGAGGTGCGAGGGCCCGACGTCATTGTGACGTCGGTAAACGGGCTTGAGACGGCGGGGCTGGATCGAGCCCGTCTGCTCGCGGAGTCCGCGGGCTCCGTGCTCGTGGTCACGAGCCCATTTGGCTTGACGGGAGCATGGTCGCGGTGGAGAAGTACGGACCTCACCGACTGGGCGGCGAGCGGATATGCCGTGCTCACGGGTCCGCCTGCTGGGCCGCCGGCCATGGCGCCAGAGGGCTTATGCTCGGCCGTGGCCGCTTTCACGGCTGCGGTTGGCGCAGAGGCCGCGCTCGCCAGTGGTCATGGCTTCAGAGTTATCGATCTCTCGATAATGGACGCGATGCTTTCCATGCATCAGCACACGTTCCAACGGCTTGGGACACCGTCGCCCTTCTGGCGCCAAGGGAATAGCGCCGACGGGGTCTATCCCGGTCGGCCGTATCCGTGTCGCAA
The DNA here is from genome assembly GCA_963783945.1 of uncultured Actinomycetota bacterium. GTDB lineage: Bacteria > Actinomycetota > Acidimicrobiia > Acidimicrobiales > Palsa-688 > CAWAPS01. The sequence goes on along the minus strand of CAWAPS010000024.1, from coordinate 556,270 downwards.
TGGCTACATTCAATTCACCGTCGCGAGGGACGAGGAGTTCGACAGGCTGGCCGTGGCCTTGGGGTCGACGGAGCTCGTGGTCGATCCGCGCTTTGTGAACTCCGCAGCTCGGGTCGAGCATGCAGCCGAACTCGACGAGGTTCTGGGCCCACTTCTCCGCGATTTCGACCGTGACGAAGTGGAAGCCCTGCTCCAGTCGCATCATGTCCCGGCGGCCGCGTGTCACACGCTGGACGAGTACGACGCGGCGGGAGGTCCATTTCGCATCCGCCGGGTACTCGATGGGAAGCGCCGCGAAGGGGCATCAGTGGGGCGTCGTGAGCCGGGCGATCGGCCGCTGAGCGGTCTCCGGGTCCTCGACTTCACCGTCTGGTGGGCCGGGCCCCTTGCCTCGAGGCTGCTCGCGGATCTCGGGGCTGATGTCATCCGCGTCGATGGGCCGGGTCGGCGCTTGGTTCGCCAAGAGGGATGGCTCGGATCAGTTGAGTGGGATCTGAATCGCGGCAAGCGTAGTATCGAGGTTGACGGCAAGACCATCGAGGGCCATGCGCTGATCCGCCGCCTCATCGCCGGCGCCGACCTGGTCATCGAGAACTATCGCTACGAGGCGATGGAGCGCCTGGGCTTGGCCTACGAGCAGGTTGCGGAAGTCAATCCGGGCCTCGTGTATGTGGCCATAAGTGGCTTCGAAGCAGAGGGGCCGAGGCGGAACTGGACGGGCTATGGCCCTCTGATCGAGGCCGTGTCGGGGATGATGCTCTCCCTCGACTGGCAAGGCGAGGGTCCCTTGCGTATGGCTCACCCGCTTCCAGATGGAGTCGCGGGACTCGGGGCCGCCCTGGCGGCGCTCGGTGGCGTCCGTCGTCGAGATACCGAGGGGCGGGGCGGGTTGTATGAGTGCGCGCAGATCGACGTGTTCGGACCAGTCCTCGGACGGGCTGCGGCCGTCCGGCATGTCGCTTCCCGGAGACGAGCGGTTCGCGGCATATTCGCCTGTGCTGGTGGCGTCGACGAATGGATTGCCATCGACTCGAGCTCGGGGGACGCCGACGTCCTGCGAGCGACCGTGAGCGAAATCGGTTGCTCAGTGGAAGCTGACGGGCAGCTCGAGCAAGCCATCGCGTACTGGGACAAGGTCGAGCTGGCCACAGCACTTCAGGCTCAGGGCATTGCTGCGGTTCCGCTGCTGCATCCCGAAGAGATCATCGCCACAGACCGCGCCGGGTCCCGAGGATTTTTCAAGGACGTGGAGATCGGTGACAAGGTCGTGCCCCTCCCAGGCTCGGCATTGCGAAGCTCACCGGCCCTTGTGTCGCTCGACTGTCGCGCTCCGATACCAGGAGAGCACACTCGGTCTGTCCTCCAGAGCGCTCTCGGCTTAGACGATGGGCTCCTCGACGCCCTTAGTGACCAAGGCATCGTTCGGTCGGCGGACATTCATTTCAATGTCGACGAGCAGAGTGCATGACGTCCAGATGTGTACCAACGAGAACGGGTGCTCGAAGGATGACGTCGGGCTGGAAAACGGACGTGGTGTGCAAGTGCGGCACGTGCACATCTTGACAGTGCAGCCGTGTCCTCGGAGCGGTGCGGAGCCAAGTCGTACGGGTAGCGGCGTCTTGGTAGCAATCGCGTCGATTGCGAACGGCTACGATTGGGCAAAAGCGGTGACATTGTAGACAACTGTATTTAGTGAAGGGAAAGCGATGGCAGAGACGGGGAAGGTTGCGATTGTCACTGGGGCGAGCCGTGGTATCGGGGCGGCGTTGGCGGTGGCGTTGGCGAAAGAGGGCTACTCGGTTGCATGCGCGGCGCGTGCCACCCGGGATCAGCCTCGGCCGACCCGGGGCACCCTCGATGACGTCGTCGATCGTATTCACGATGTCGGTGGCGAGGGCTTGATCGTGCCCACGGACCTGTACGACCGGGCGCAGGTGGCCGCGATGGTCGAGCGGACGGTCGCCGCCTTTGGCCGGCTCGATGTGTTGGTGAACAACGCGGCGGCGTCGTTCAGGGGTAACTGGGATCAGCCGTTGCGCCATCATGACTTCACCATGGCCATCACGTTGGACGCGCCGTATGTGGCGTGCCGGCAGGCGATTCCGCACCTTAAGGCGGCCGGGGAAGGCCGGATAGTGAACGTCTCGTCCGGATCGGCATTCAGAAGTACTCTGAGTACCGAGGCGTCGCTGTCCTATGGCGTTGCGAAGATCGGCCTCGAGCGTCTGACGGTGGATCTGGCCGAGCAGCTGGTTGCCGACCGCATTGCCGTCAACTGCTTCCGGGTCGACGGCGGGGTGGCCACTGAGGGCGCGCACGATGTGATGCCGGGGGATATCAGTCACTGGCCGAGCCCCGAGGAAGCGGCCGAAGGGGTTATATGGATGCTGAGTCAGCCGGTCTCCTACTCGGGCCAGCTCGAGGGTATGAGACATCTGGCCCTTCGAGAAGGCATCATGGCGACTGTCGCTGCTCTGACCGATCCCCTTCCCCCCACCCAATTTCCCTGATCCAACGACCTCCGAGGAAGTAGGGCCGGCCGGCGTCGACCGGGTTTGCCATTGGACCAGCGGGCACAAGGTACCTTCAGCGCCGACAATTGCCTTTGGATGTTACGGTGGCCGGATAGTTCATTCCATCTCGTGTCCGGAGCCGATCCGATCTGCGGCGTCCTCGTCCCGGGCAAAACCGTTCGCCTGGAGGTCCCTCGGTGACCACTATCGACCCTGCTCCGTCTCGCCTGGCCAAGGTCCTGTCGCCGGAGTGGTTGACAAGGGCGCTCGACGGGATCGACGAGGGGCAGAGGGTTGTTAGCACCCGCGTGGTGAATGAGTTCACGACCGTGGCGAGCAAGATCCGGTTCGAGGCGGTCATCGAGGATAGCGAGGAGCGCCAAGAGATCCGTTCCTACTGTGTCAAAGGCGATTTCCGCGAGGAACCAGTGCTGGATTTCGCGGTGGAAGGCCGGTTCTACCGTGAGTTCGGGCCGGCGCTGGGCGTAAGGATGCCGAAGTGCGTTTACGCCGGACCGGACGAGCAGGGAGGGCACTCCTTGTTCATCATGGATGACCTAGCATCTGAGCGGGTGACGTTCCTTGATTCCCAAGTGGTGTACTCGCCTGAGATGTCCGCCGCTGCGCTTGGGCAACTGGCCCTGCTCCATGCCAGGACGTGGGGCGAGCGCAACCTGGTGGGGCTTGACTGGCTGGCGGCCAACCGGCCGACGCTGGCCGACATTGTATCCGTGGAGCTTCTGCAAGATCGGATCAATGACGGCCGGGCCGCCGCCCTTCCTGAGTACCTTCGTGACGCCGAACGGATCACGGCGGCAATGCGCCGCGTCACCGCCCCCCAGGACGTGTGCGTGGTTCACGGGGATCCACACTCCCTCAACATCTATCTCGATCGAGAGGGTCGGCCAAGCTTGCTCGACTGGCAGATGGTGCATGTTGGCCACTGGGCGACTGACGTGAGCTATCACATCGGCGCGGTGCTCGACATCGACTCCCGCCGGCGGAATGAGAAAGCGCTCCTGCGCGGATACCTGGATGAGTTGGCCCGACTCGGCCAGGAACCGCCTCCGTGGGACGACGCGTGGGACAGTTACGCGTCCCACTTCGCCTACGGCTACTTCATGTGGTCCCTGGCCCAGACGACCCCGCGCGTGGACATCGTAGAGCACATCCCCCGGCTTGGGACGGCGATCCACGACCACGACACATTCGCTCGTTTGGGAGTATAGAAGTAGTTCCCCGGAGAGATCGCCTGGGACAAGCCTAAGCGCGGCTTGTCGACGACAGGCTTGGTCGTTCTCCGGCTTGGGGGTTCCGCAGAAGCTGGCCCAGCACATGGATCACGGTATTGATAGCTTCGCTGTGGTCAAGCCCGAGATCCTCGGTCAGCGACGTATAACTGCTGAATGAGATCAGAACGTAAGCAACGGACGTGGCTTGTTCGAGCGCCACGCCCCGCAGTCCGCAACCTCGGAGCAGTTGGCGGACCCCTCGATGACGCGATGCCCGATTGGTTTGTACCCGCTCCTCGATCTCGGGTACTCCAGTGATGGTGAGCAGAAGCGGGATGAACCGACGTTGAGCGGCGAAGGCGTCGAAAAGGGCAGCGACAAATTGCTCGAGGCGCTGACGAGGGGACAACTCCGACGCGACCCTTACCTCAACCTCATGTTGGGTGTTGTCGATGACCGCGCTGAAGGCCTCGGTGAGCAGACCTTCTCGGGTGTCAAAGTAGTTGTAGAGGTTGCGCAGGGACATGCCCGTCTCGGCTGCCACCGCCTTCATGGTAAGCCCCTCCGCGCCCGAAGCGGCGATGACGGTCAGCGCCGCATCGATGGCGGCCCGGCGGTTCGCCTCCACTGCCGCGTTACGCCCCGCCGTCCAATACTGCCTGGCCATGCACCTCACTTTACAGGACACATCTCCCGAGCAATGCGGGCGTTTGACCTGCAGCATATCATGTAATAGAATGCGTGCAGAGATGTAACGAACTGGAGAGACACACCGCCCCTGCGGATAAGGAGAGAGTCAGGGGGAATCAGGCTCCATTGCTGATGAAAAATGCGACCAGTTAGGCAGCCATGATCGGGGCGGTTCAGTGCGGCGTGGCTCCCGGCGCGTTGGGTCTTACATAGGTTTCGAGCAGTTTGTCAAGAACCACTTACACTGGATGGCAACAAGGCCGGGATCGCGGTGTGACGATGTACACACGAGAGTTGAGGTTCACCAATGACCGATTACCGACTGATCTCTTCCGACTCCCACGTAACAGTGCCGGACGAGGCTTGGCAAGAGTATCTCGACCCGGAGTTTCGCGACCGCGCTCCCAGGATCGAGCACACAGACGAGGGGGATGTTCGTGTCTTCGAGGGCCAGCGCACCCCGATAATGGCGCTGGGCAACTTAGCGGGTAAGAAGCCTGAAGAGTACTCCTTGAACGTCCGCCGGTTCGACGAGCAGCGTCCGGGGGCGTGGGATCCGGCCGAGCGGATCAAAGACCAAGACATCGACGGTGTTGACGCCGAGGTGCTCTATGTCGGCGGGCCCCTCCTGGCGACGGATGCCGCCCTCCGTCTCAACAGTGTTCGGGGATACAACCGCTGGCTCTCCGACTACTGTTCCTACGCGCCGGCGCGGCTGTTGGGCATGGCCGCGATCCCGATTGACAGCCCCGGACGCGCCGCCGAGGAGGTCCACTTTGCTGCGTCACAGCCCGGACTGGCCGGCGGGTACATCCCGCTGTTCCCGCCCGAGGGCGACTATGGCGACGAGAAGTGGAACGCCATGTGGGAGGCCTTCCTCGACACCGGCATGCCGATAGGCCTGCACGTCGGCGGCCGGCGCCCGGGCACTCCGGTTGTGAACATGTTCTCGGGCTCTCGGCAGTCAATGAGCGCCCCCCAGTTCATGACCGCGCTGGTCATGAGCAAGTTCACCATGGCCGAAGCCCTCTCGGAGTTGATCCACGGTCTGGTCATGCAGCGCTACCCCGAGATCAAGTTCATCGCCGTCGAGGCTCAGATCGGGTGGATTTCCTTCTTCAACTATTATTCCGATCACCTCTGGGAGAAGCACCGGTTCTGGACGAAGAGCGAATTGAAGGAGCCTCCTAGCCACTACGTTCGCCGGCAGGTGTTCGCCACCTTCATGGAGGACCCCGCCGGGCTGCGTGAGCGTCATCACATCGGCATCGACAACATCATGTGGGCCAGCGACTACCCGCATTCGGAGACCACGTGGCCCAACTCCAAAAGCCTCACCGACGAGTGGTTCGCGTCGTACGACGAGGAGGAAAAGGCCAAGATCCTCTGGAAAAACTGCGCCCGACTCTTCGATCTCTCATGAGGCAAAGTACGCCGGTCTGGCGGCACAGCAGGATTCGCCATCAGATCGAAAGTACTTTTCCGCGCGGCCGAGGCGGCGGCGAGCGTCAGCAGTGTGACGATGCTGGTCGCCTTCAAGAGTTTGGCGAGGTAGGTTGATGGGCGGGGCTGCGGGCCTCGACCGCGACCGGGTCCGCGAGCTGTTCGACCTGAGGGCCAGCTCCCTACTCGAGTCGGGCCGTGATTACGAGGATGACCCGTACCCGGTCTGGCATCGGCTACGGGAACAGGCTCCGGTACATCGTGGAATCGTCCATGAGCTCACCGGTTTCAGCGGCCCGGCGCTCTTCCAAGGGCTGCCTTACCCCGACCGTCCCCACTTCTCGGCCTTTAGCTATGCCGCCTGCGACTCCGCCTTCCGCAACGACGAGCTCTTCGCCTCGTCACCCGAGCCGGTCGACCTGGCGAATGGCCAGCTCGGTGCCCTCAACAGCATGCTGTCGATGGGTGGCGCCCAGCACCGGCGCTACAGAGGGCTCGTCCAGCCGTCGTTCGTGCCAGCCAAAGCCGAGTGGTGGATCCGGAACTGGATTCAAGAAGTAGTTGCTGTGCTCATCGACGGGTTTGTCGGCTACGGGCAGGCTGATCTCAACGTGGACTTCTGCGCCGTCATCCCTGTGTTGACCATCACGGGAAGCTTCGGGGTGCCCGTCGAGCAGGCCTTGGACATCCGCGCCGCGTTGGGCCGGCCCGAGGAGGTCGTAGATATCTTGCGGCCGATTGTTGTCGCCCGGCGGGAATCTTCGCAGGACGACTTGATCAGCGTGTTGGTCGAGGCTGAGGTCGCAGACGAAGACGGTCTCACCCATAGGCTCACTGACGCCGAGATTTTCTCTTTCGCGCTTATCCTGCTGACCGCCGGCTCGGGCACGACCTGGAAACAGATGGGCATCACACTCGCTGCTCTGCTGCAGCGACCGACCGCATTGCAGGCGGTCAGAGAGGATCGTCAGCTCCTGCGGGCCGCCGTCGAGGAGGCGCTGAGATGGATGCCCACGGACCCAATGTTCTCTCGCTGGGTGACCCGCGACACCGAGATTAACGGAATTCGCCTACCAGAGGGATCGGTGATGCACCTCTGCCTCGGTGCAGCCAATCGCGACCCTGCACGATGGGATCGTCCTGACGAGTACGATATCCTTCGGGCTACGAAGCCCTCGCTCGCGTTCGGCGGCGGGCCCCATATCTGCCTCGGAATGCATGTGGCCCGAGCCGAGATGACCATTGGGATCGGTGCGCTGCTCGACCGGCTTCCCGGCCTGCGCCTCGACCCCGACGCCGAGCCGCCCCGTTTCATCGGTATGTACGATCGCGGCGCCACCGCCCTCCCTGTGGTCTTCGGTTAGAAGGAGCGCTTGGTGACCGATCTCATGTACCGTGGCGGTCCCGGCGCTGCCGGTCCGATCGGGGCGGTCCGGGCGCTGCCGGTCCGATCGGGGCGGTCCGGGCCCTGCCCGTCCCAATTGCCGAAATCTCGTAGGCATTTTGTTTTCTCGGTGCCAAATTGTACGTAGACCGCGCTAAAACGACTACGAGAAAACAAAAGTGCTACGAGATTCGGCCAAGAGCGGCCCGGTAGCTGACGTGAACGGCGGTCGAGTCGTGGAGCGACTTCGACGGGGTGGTGGAACCGCGAGCTCGCATTCGCCGGGCGGTATAACGGGTAAGTCAAGGCGGGACGGCCCATTCGACAGCCTCGAAAATGACGTCTAGCCTGCTGGTGCCGGCTATCGGTCATGGGATATTTTCGAGGGAGCCGGCGGAATCCAGGTTGCACCGAGATCAAGTTTGCGTGAGGAAAGCGATCGGAGAGTGGGGAGTAACATGCGAGTAGGTGTGATTGGTCGTGGTTTTGGTTCGCAGGCTGTAGGTCCCGCCTTCGAGGCAACCGAGGGGTGCAAGATCGTCGATGTGGTGTCGCCGCGCGACAGGGACGCAGTGGCGAGGCTGTGCGACGAAGTTGATCTCGTCGCCGTGCACTCACCGCCGTTCATGCATCTTGAAGATGTTCGCATGGCGGTTGAGCGCGGCCGCGCAGTACTGTGCGACAAGCCATTCGGTCGTCATGCTGACGACGCGAGGGCCATGCGGGACATGGCGGTTGGCGCTGGCGTGCCCCACTTCCTGAACTTTCAACTTCGCTTCTTCGAGACACGTCAGCGCATACAAGAGCACGTCGCCGACGGTGTCATCGGCGAGCCACAGCATGCGATTTTGACTCTGATGATGTCGCTACCTCGTTCGCTTCCCTACAAGTGGGTCTTCGACGCTGATCTCGGCGGCGGGTGGTTGCGAGCGCAGGGCTCGCATTGGATCGATCTCAGCCGCTGGCTGTTCGGCGACATCGTGGACGTTTCGGGCGAGGCTCAGAATCTCGTCAACGAACGGTCGGACTCCGAGGGCAACCCCCGTGCCTGCACAGCCGACGACGCTTTCACGTTGAGGCTGCGAACGGCGCGTAACGTAACGGTGGTCATGGACAGCAGTTGGGCCGCTTCGGTGACTCTCACCCCTTCGGTCGTCGTCTTTGGCTCGAAGGGTGCGCTCGAGGAGACCGGGCACGGAAGCCGACTTGTCCTCCACACCAGGAAAGGGGGAGCGGAGGAGATCTTCGTCGCAGACGCTAACGCGAATCCGGTGCTCGATCCCATGAAGGTTTGGGCGAGCATGATCCGTGACGCAGTACGTGATGGAGCTACCCCGCCAGAAGCCCCCACGTTCGAGGACGGCCTGGCGTGCGTCGAAGCAATGGATCGGGTATCGCGCACTTGATCAACTTCGGACTCGTGCCATCGAAGCCAGGAGTCGCACAGTGACCTTCCTCTAAGGGCCCGCCACGAAACAACTTGGAACAAGTCCTGTGCCACGACATGCATGTTTACAAGAGAATTGCGTCAAGTTGTTTCGTGGCGGGCCCTAAGCAACGGTGTGCTTGAGAGTTGTGTTCGATGATCCCATTCTCACTGAGGGCACGGTCCCCTAAAGCATCGAGATGACTGCCCGCCCTGACAGAGCGCCTGATCTCAGCTTTTCGTAGGCGGCGGGAATCTGGTCGAAGACAAAAGGCTCAACCTCAACGGTCAGCTGTCCCTCCTCGGCAAGGCGACAGACGGCGGCCAGGTCGGAAAGGTTACTGGCGGTAGAGAACATCAGCGAACAGTTTGCCGGCAATGCTCCGGTCTTGAACGGCAGCATTCCCCCTCCGGTGCCGACTACCACAATCGCGCCCTGCTGGCGGGCGGAGCGCGATGCAAGCGCCAGGCTCGCATCGGAACCGACAAGGTCGATCACCGCATCGACTCCATGGCCCGCAGTCGCATCCTGGATCCTGGCGGTGATCTCATCGTCGACAGCAAAGGCGCAATGGGCTCCCCATCCGAGGGCGGCCTGAACCCGCGCCGGCGCGATGTCGGCTGCGATAACCCGAGCCGAGCTGAGCAGCCGGACAAGCTGCACGCCGTAGAACCCAAGACCACCAAGGCCGATGATCAACGCCGTGGAACCCGGGCGCAAGCGGTCCTTCACCGTCATTATGGCGCGATAGGCCGTTACGGCCGCATCAGTAAGTGGAGCGATTTTGCGGGGGTCATCAAGCGTTGTCCGCACGAGTTCGCGCCGCGGCACGACTACATATTCCGCCAGTCCGCCATCGAGACCAAAGCCTCGCGCCGGCAGCCCACCACCGCCGATGAAAGCTTCGCAGCCCTGCTCGACGCCCCGAATGCAGAACTCACAGACCCCGCAGGTACTTAGGTGATGTACGGCCACCGTGTCGCCCTCGGACAGGCGGTCCACGCCGGGCCCGATAGCGGCAACGACACCGGCCGTTTCGTGTCCGAGCGTGAAGCCGACCTGAATGACTGTGGCAAACGGTCCGGTGCCTGCCGGTTGATTCATGAGCTCGAGATCCGTCCGGCACAGCCCTGCGCCTCCGACCTGTATGAGCACCTCGCCGATGCCCGGCTCCGGAACGACCACTTCACGAAACTCCGGCGGTTGGCCCCACTCGACAAGGCGATAGGCTTTCATGGTTCGCGTCACGTGGCCGAGCCTACCGGGCTGAGTGCTACCGCGAGGAGGGCGTAGCTCGGCTACCGTTTATCCTGGCCGTCACGGAGCGCCCTGCTCACTCGCGTCCTCGGTGCCAGCGGACGCCGTCTTGTCCACCCGCTCCACGAAGGGACTTCCCTCGTCGAGCAGGGTTTCCTGGCGCCGCTCGGTGTGGTGTCAAATGCCGATCCGATCGAACATTTCACTCGCTCGCTCGAGGCTGCGTCGAGTCGCAGACAGGTAGCTCTCGGCCTCAATCTTGGGGCCCAGGATCTCGAGGTCGAACATGCCTTCGTAGCCCGCGTCCAAGATCATTGCGACGATGCGTTCCAGTGGGATGTCTCCATCGCCGATCACCGATCGGTCAGGCGTCGACAAGCTCCCGAGCTGGTAATCGCTGATCTGTACCAAGGTCAGCATGTCGACGTGTTTGCGCACCAGCTCTTTGAGCCCGCGCTCATACCAACAGCACTGTAACTCCAGCACCACCCCGGTCCCCGCGGCGCGAGCCAGCTCGAGGGAGTCACGAAGGGTGAAGATGAAACTGAGGTCTAGACGCAAGGCGTTGGTCGGCTGCACGGCGAACGGTATGCCGAGTTGGTGAGCGCGTTCGACAGCGGGTGCGATCCGCTGGCAGAAATCCTTGGCCGCTTCTTCCCAGGTACGCGAACCGATAGTGCCCGGTTCGAGCCACACCGAGTCCGCACCCATCGAGGCTGCGAACTCGACAGCGTCGGCCACGAAGCGCTCTTCGGTGCCCACGTTGGAGACGCGCAGCCCCGTTTCTCCCACCAAGGTGGTGTCCCAGCCGATCGGCTCGAGCTTCGGGGAAATCATGCCGACGTTATTGACGCCGAGATCTTTCCAGAACTTCACTTCTTCGGTGAATGGAATAGGGCCCGAACACACTTCGCTCACGGAGATACGAGAATGGACCGACATGCCGTCAAGCTAACATCGCATTCGATGCACGTCGAGTGAGACCGCTTGGACGGCCACGGTCGCAGGGTGGTAGACGCTGTCCTCGGCCTCCGCCACCCGCAGACGCTATGCCCGCGGCCACCGGCCGAGCCGTTATGTCGCTGTGTTGGTCTCGGTGAACCCTGTAGGCTCTGTACTCGTGGCGCGAGCCGCGGCAACGTCGGTCTGATCCATCAGGAGGTGCGCGATGCTTGACCCCCGGCATCACATCCAGATCGAGTTCTGCGTTCCCTGAAACTACGTCCCGCGTGCCGTCGGTCTGGCGGACGAACTGTTGAGGGGCTGGGCGCCGGTCATCGCGGACATCGCCTTGCTGACTTCGTCGAAGGGACGATTCGAGGTTACGCTCAACGGAGAGCTCATCTTCTCGAAGGCGACGGTTGGCAGGCACGCGAAGGCGGGCGAGATCGCTCGTCTGGTGCGTGAGCGGATCGGACCGGAATTAGCTCGTGGGTGATCGGCTGCCGGCGCTTTCTCGGCATAAGCACCCGCAACCGAAGGCGGGCCGGAGATTCGCCCGACGCGGGGTCAGAGACGGATGCGGCACCGTCGTGCGCCGGTTCGACGCCGGTCCGTGGTTTTCTTACACTAATCCCGAGCCGAAAACAAAGGAGAAGGTGCATGCAGCTGGCCGACTACGCGACACGCTACGAGACGATCCGCTTCGAACGGACGGACGGTGTGCTCGAAATGACGATGCACACCAACGGGGGCGAAGTGTTGTGGAACGTATCGAAGCAGGGACACCACAATGAACTCGGCCTCGCCTTCGCCGACATCTCGCGCGACACGGAGAACAAGGTCGTTATTCTGACGGGAACGGGGGCGACTTTCGTAGCCGCCCGTGATCCCGACGAAAAGGTGCTTGAGACCAACCTGCACGACATGTGGGACCGGATGCAGGAGGAGAGCATCGCGATGCTCGAAGGACTGCTCGCGATCCCTGTCCCGGTGATCTGCGCGGTGAACGGCCCCGCGATCATCCACTCCGAGCTTCCCGTGATGTGCGACGTCGTGCTCGCCGCGGAGCATGCCGAATTTGCCGATACGACCCACATGCCCACCGGCATGCCGCCCGGCGACGGCACGCAGATCATCTGGCCGATCGTCCTCGGCCCCAACCGCGGCCGTTATTTCTTGCTGAGCGGCGAGCACCTGAGCGCCCAAGAGGCGCACAGGCTGGGGGTCGTTGCCGAGGTCCTGCCGGCCGACGAGCTGATGCCTCGGGCGCGCGAATTCGCTGGCCGTCTCGCCCAGTTCCCGAGACGGTCGCTACGCCACAGCAAGACGTTGATGGTGCGCCACCTGCGCTATCGTATCCGCGACGAACTGGATATCGGCCTGCTGGCCCAGGGAATGTCGTTGGTTTAGGGCGCACGGATACGGGAGTCCTGCATGACAAGGTGGCGCTGTCACCGGTGAGACTCCTTCCGCCGCGGCGAAGGCAGGCGTGAAGCTTCGAGCTCAGATTCCGATGGTCGCGACGCCTTCGATCCCGTGCCAACCAGACCGAGCTGCAGCTGACGCCCCCGTCGGGGCGCTACATCGAAAGCCGACGTAGCGCCCCGAACGCCCTGGGAGCCGTTGTCTGCCGGCAAACCACCCAGCGAGGGGGCTGGGCCGTTAACATCGGGACGTACGGGGGACTCGCGAGTCACAGGGAGGCGACGTCGAACTATGCAGAAGACAATAGCTGTGTTTCCGGTTCTCCCAGGGAAGGACGCCAGAGACGTAATCCGGGTCATGGAGACACGTCGCGATGAACACACGGAATCGCGCCGCCGCATGGGTGTTCATATCGAACGAGGCTTCGAGCAGATTACCCCTAGCGGCACGTTCATGATCGCATACGTCGAGTCAGATCAGCCGTTCGGGGCTACTGCGGCGGAGGTCTCTCAGTCCGTGTTAGAGGTCGAGCGGGAGTTATCTGGCGCAATGAAGGATGTAACCGGATTCGATGCCTCGCACCCGGGAGAGCCTGCCGAACTCCTGGCTGATTGGTCCGATGACGCAGCGAGCGGGCGCAAACGAGGTCTGGCCTTTTTCGCGGCGATACGTCCGGGCGCGGCCGAAGCGGCGCGACGGTTTGCCAGGGAAGCCTATCTGGACAGAGGTGGTGAGTTCGCCGCGTCCCGAAGGCAGCTCGGTATCACTCAGGAGACGGTGACGCTCAACCACATCGCGATCGGAGATGTCGTGTGCGTGTACATCGAGGGACATGATCCGGTGGACGGAAACCGCCGGTTCGCCGACTCCCGATCCGAGTACGATCTCTGGTTCAAGGAGCAGGCTGCCGGCATATTCCTCCCCGAGGACGATCTCAATCAGCCCGTCTCGTCCGTCACCCAGATCAGCGACGAACAATACGATCTCGAGACCTGACGAAAGCTCCTGAGTCCCGGAGTCGAAGCGACGCTGGTTCGTCATTCGGATGATCCATGTCCACCGCCCTTTGCCCGCTCGGCAACGAGCGGCTATTGCTCCTTGGGGGCCGAAGGGCCGGGCGTGATACGGAGGAATCGGCGTGGCCTAGCCGTGATCTCCTCTGGGACGTCGGAGAGCTCGCGTCACGGGCAGCCGATCCAGGTCAGTTAGAGCCGGCTCAGCGCAGTAATGACACCGCGTGTTCGCCGATCATCACCGCGGTGGCATGCATCCCCCGCGTTGTGAGGCGAGGCGCTATCGAGACGTCCGCTATCCGTAACCTCTCGACGCCGCGTACACGGCAATTCTGGTCTACCACCGCGGTTTCGTCGTCCGCTGGTCCCATCTTGCACGTACCGGCGCTGTGATATGCCGTATAGAGGTGGGTGGCGATCCAGTGGTCGAGCGCATCATCATCGATTAGCTCGTCCGTGCTCAGGGCTATCGGCCTGGCGCCAATCCGGCTGTAGGCGGGGTGGTCGAGGACCCGGTGTGCGAGTCGGACGCAGTAGCGCATGCGGCGGCGGTCTTCCGGGTCGGCGAGGTAGTTGTACTCGATGGCTGGGGGCCGGCTGGGTGAGGCCGAGCGCAGTACTATCCGGCCGCGGCTGCGCGGTGCGCTCAGGCCGCAGTAGAACCCGAGAGTCGCAGGTCCTCCCGGTTCTTCGGCTCCCTGGAGGGGAATGTTGGGGATGATCCTGAGATCCTCTTCGTCATCGAAGTTGCTCGAGTAGTTCAAGGCAACCCCTCCACTACCTGGTCCGTCCCCCTCGGGCATGGTGAACGGCAACAGAACGTATGTATGATCCGCCAGGTTCATTCCCACGTGCTGTAGATCGCAGATCGGTTCGATTCCAACCTGTCTCAGGGTCTCGGCGCGGCCGATGCCCGAGAGCATCAGGAGGTGGGGCGAGTTGATCCCGCTTGCGCACAGGACGACCTCGCCGGCGTGCAGCCGGCGGGTACTATTTCCGTCGAGCACTTCGACTCCGACAGCGTTCCCGTTGTCGATGAGGACTCGGCGAACAGTCGTCTGGTCCAGCAAGGACAGGTTCTTGCGCGCTATCACCCGGTCGATGAACATTGCTCCGGCGTTCTGTCGGACCCCGTCGATGGCGTTGAGCGGTATCAGGCCGACACCACCGGCGGAGCGTCCGTTCATATCGGGATCCCAGCTGAACCCGGCGGAGGCTGCTGCCTCTGCGAAGACGCCCGAAGGCTCGTCGAGTGTGTCACTTGATGCTCGCTGTACCCGCACCGGCCCTCGGGCGCCGTGGAGCTCGGTCGCGCCGAAGTCGAGATCGGTTTCGATCGCCCTAAACGCCGGAAGTACCTTCTCGTAGGACCAGTTCGGGTTTCCCTGAGCGGCCCAGGTGTCGTAGTCGCTCGGTCGTCCTCGGGTGAACTCGCCACCGTTGATCGCGCTCGAGCCGCCTACTACCCGGCCCCGCACGATCTGAGCCTCGAGGAACTGGTTCAACCGCCCCGGGTAGCGCCAAGTGAACATGCCGTAGCGGGGCTTGGAGGGGTAGGTCTGACCCGGTGGAAGCGAGAAGCTGTAGCGGTCCATGCGCTGAAGCAGAGGTGGGTACTGGTCGATCCTGCCAAAGTACTTGCCGGCTTCGATCAGCAGTACCGAGCAGGACGCGTCATCGCTTAGGCCGGCGGCGAGCGCGCAACCCGCCGCGCCGGCGCCGACGACGATGTAGTCGAAGTTCGCATTGTCGAGGTCGCCCAGGCGAAACGAAGCGGTTACGAGCACCAGCACCCATCCTTTAACTCTTGGCAGTTAAGAGGGTCGCAATTCTTAGCGATTGATGTTCGTCAGAGCCGCGCTCTCGATGATGCAGTTCCGCACCGAAGATGAAGCGCCAGCACGGGGCGGAACCCGGACGAGGTCGGATGCCGTCCGTAGGCGGTGGGACGAGACGGGGGCGCCTCGTCGAGGGACGGGCTCGGACGGCTGTTGGTCCACGCCATTCGCGAGCTACGCCTCTCGCGGCCGGGAACAGGTCAGCCGGTGGCGGACACTTCCTGCCGCATCGCCATCAGTTCGGCCTTGCTGATGTACGTGGCGTCCTGCCTGGCCCGGAAGTTGAGGAATCGCAAGCCGTCGGGTCCGGCCCGGAAGGTGTACAGGGTGAGGCCGGGAATTTGGACCGAATACCCGGGCGTCAAGACTCGACGACCGAGGTGAAGTTCTCCCTCGAGGACGAAGATGATCTCGTTTTCCTGGTGGGCATGCTGGTCGATGACCCCGTTGGGTTCGACGTTAACTTCGAAGAGCTGAAGCTCCTGCGGTCCACCGGGATGGAACACTCGAACTGCCGTTGCGAGTTCCCCTTCACCGAGCTTCTCGCGGAAGGGGCCCTCGGGCACGACGTCGCCGGTCACGACCAGCGGGGTGTCCTCGGGTGAGCGGATTGTGATGGCTCCCATGTGTTACCCCATTTCGACAATAGTTTGTGGAGGAATGGTCGGTGCTCGACGGGGCGCCGGTCAAACCTCAACTGTACACGATCTCCGCGTCCGTAACCTGAGACACTAAATCCTCCACTCGAAAAATGTGCTCGTGCACCGCCGCTGTCATTTCATCAGTAGCGATGCTCAATTCGGATCCCTCCCTCCACCCGCTTCGACCCGTGGGATTGCTAGCTTTTGGCCTAGGAGCCCAGCCGTGATCCCCACGATTTCCTGGACACCGAGATACCAATGATCGGAGGATCCTGCCGGCTGGCGGATTGATCCCATTTTCCTGCGGCCGAACTTGCCGAGCGAGCGGTTCTGTGCGTCGGAGCATTCCCCGCGGGTCGGCGCTGAAGCGGTTTAGGGGCGGTTGGTGAAGGCGGCCTGGGTCAGTGTCCTCGCGGTCCGCACCGCGCTGTCGATGGCGTCGTGGGTGCCGAGTCCGCACTGGTCGGTGAGGCAGAAGAGCGCCTCGGCACTGACCACGACGGCGAGGTCTCGCTGCAACTGGTTTGCCCGCGCCGCGTCGGTGGTGGCCAGGCCGTGGAGAAACGGGGCCAGGGCGTGCTCGATCAGCCCGAAGCGGATCCCCGGTCCGGCGTCGCTCACCAGTTCTGGTCGGGTGATGGTGGCGGCGATCACGGCCCGCACCGCGCCTTGACGGGTGGCCACCCCCTCGAGGAGGAACCGGGTGGCGAACGCGACCCGCTCTACCGGATCGTTCGACGCCGCGACCGGCTCGAGTGCCTCCGCCGGGGTTGGCCAATCGTCGATGAGGGCCACGCTCAGGAGCGAGGTCAGGTCCGGGAAGTACCGATAGGCGGTGGCTTCCGACACCAGGGCGGCCTTCGCGACCTCGGGCATGGTCACCTGTAGGCCGTCGCGCATGAGCTTCCGGCAGGCTCCAACGATGGCCCGCTGGGTACGAGCCTTCTGGTTGGTCCGTCCAGTACCTGTGGCGATCGCCCCGTCACCTCCCGTGATGGTGATACCAAGCTACAACGATGAGAGTCTACTTGTATGACGGCGCCTTACGAGGTACATGCTTCGTGAGAGTCAGCTCTCACGAAGACGATGAGGTCTAGAGCGTGGACGTGATGATCGTTGGACCGGACGGCCGGGGGCATTCATCCAGATCGGTTTCAGTGACGAGCCGTTACGCCACCGTTCCTGCCAACAAGTTGGCAGAGTCCTACACCGGTTCGAAAGTCGTCACAGTTCGTTCGAACTCGGGTTCATCAAAACGGTGACAGGAGCGAAACGGCTGAGCAGTATCATGCCCCGGTGGCTGACGTCGGGGTCGTTCTGGTGGTCTTGCTGCTGGCCTGGGTAGGCGTAGCGGTGATCGTCGACGTCTTCATCGGCGTCGGACTCCGCCGGGACCGGCGCCCGGACCTGGGTGAGCGCCTCCGCCCGTACCCTCCAACCCTAGCCGACGAGGCGGAGACCTGGCTGCGCCAGCAGCTCTGAGCGCGGATCACGCCCTGGCCGAGGCCGTGGAGATTGTCATGGCCGACATCACCGCAACCGCGACGGCGGAGCCTTAAATCGTAGCCTGGGCTGACGACCAGGACTATCCGTCGGGTTGGATCCGTTGGCCAGACGGTTCCGGCAGGGGATTCGGCGTTTTCCCCGATGAGCCTCCCGCCTTCCGACTGTGTTCGTCCGACCGGAGCCCGCCACAGGGACTTTGCTGCCAGAGAGCCGACGACTAGAATGATACTACCGGGATTAAAAGGGGTTTCAGTGAGCGACGTACCTGACACAATGCACTTCGGGGTTTTCTTGGGTCCATATCACCCGCCCGAGGGCAATACGACTCTCGACATCGGGCGCGACCTCGAGCTCATCGAATGGCTGGATGAACTCGGATACGACGAAGCCTTCATCGGAGAACATCACTCAAGTGGCTGGGAGATAATCGGAAGCCCAGAGGTCTTTATTGCCGCGGCGGCAGAACGCACCAAGACCATAAAGCTAGGCACCGGCGTAGTCTCCCTTCCTTATCATCACCCCTTCATGGTCGCGGAACGGTTGGTTCTCTTGGACCACTTGACCAAAGGACGAGTGATCATGGGCGTCGGACCGGGCGCTCTTCCGTCCGATGCCGCCATGATCGGGCTCAAATACGGAGACTTGCGGGACCGGATGGAGGAAGCCCTCGAGGCCATCGTGGCCCTGTTGACCGAGGAGGGCCACGTCAACCGCAAAACGGACTGGTTTGAGTTGGTTGACGCCCAACTGCAATTGAAGCCGTACTCGAAGCCTCGCTTCGAGATCTGTCTCAGCTCGCTCGTGTCGCCGGCTGGGCCAAGGTTGGCCGGCAAGATGGGCTTGCCGATCCTTACTATGGCCAACTTCAACCCCGATCCCAGAGCGACGCTGCGCAGCAATTGGGCGATCATGGAGGAGGAGGCAGCTCTGGCTGGACACCCCAAGCCGCAGCGCAGCGCTTGGCGGCTTACAACGCCGGTTCACGTAGCTCAAACCCGGGAGCAGGCCGAAGCCGAGGTCCAATACGGCTTGGAACAGTGGGCGGGCTACGCACTCTTGCGCGGCGCCACGTTAGAACAGCTCAGGGCCGGGCTCCCGCCTCGTCCCGGGGCAACCATCTTGGACGTGATACGAGAACGGGACATTGGTGTGATCGGCACGCCGGAAGATGCCATTGCCCACATCGAGCGGATGCAGGAGGCGAGCGGGGGGTATGGCTGTCACCTGCTGCTGTGCCACGATTGGGCCGACCGTCAAGCCACGAAGCGCTCCCTGGAGCTTTTCGCGGAGCAGGTGGTCCCCCGCTTCCAGTCGTCGTCAAGGCGCCGGATTGAGAACGCCGAAAACTTTATGCGTGGATGGGGCGAGCAACATCTACAAGTGTTCTTGGAGGCCTCTCAACAGGCAGCCGACAAATACGCGAGCGAGCGAGAGTTCCGCTAAAGCCTCGTGGTCGGCCGACTTGCTCCGCCGCGCCGGCTTACTCGAAGACCGGGTCGCTGATCCCCGCCAGACCGCCGTAGTAGGTGGGATCCTGACGGTCAACCTCATCGAAAACGACCGGGACCGCAGCGGTCGTCTTGGCAAACTCCAAAAGGTGGACACCGTCGGGACCGGTCTCGAACTCGGGGACCTTGACGTTGGGCTCAATGATGAGGAGGTCATCCTTGGTCAGTTCGTCGTCACCGACGCGCATCGATCCCTCCCAGATGAGCACGCCGCGCCAGTCGCGATGTTGGTGACTCGGTATGATCACGCCGGCGGGCAGGATGTTGTCGAGCATGAGGCCTCGTTCGGGATCGTTGGCGTCGCCGAGGTCGAAGCGCTGGCCACCTCTGAGTTTTCCCGTGACAACTCCCGGCACCGCCTCGAGGGGAGTGGTCTGGCTACCTTCGTTGCGTTCCGAAACCTTGGGTCGAGGCAGGAATTGGGCTTCTCCACCTTTCATTCGCTGCAGATAGCTGAGCGTTGGATGGTCGTGGTACTCGGGGGCGTAACCGCCTGCGGAGGAGATGTCTTGGGCGAACACCTCGAGCATCTGGCAGCCGCTCGGCCCGTTGAGCAACGGTCCGTATTCGACCTTGGCCGGGGTGATCAACACGTCTCCGCGCTGCATCCACCAGTCGCCCACCATGCAGGACCCATCGAGGAGGACCACCGCGATCCAACAATCGTGCCAATGCATCGGCCATAGCTGGTTGGCAGCCATGCGAATATCAGGTATCGCGAGCCGCCATGGATCGTCAAACTTCCCGACATAGAACATCTCGCTGAACACTCCTCCGCCGGGCTGGTCACTGTTCAACACAATCCCGTCGGGGCCGTCCTTGCCTCCTGGCAGGAGACGGTCCAGGATCACGCCGCTCGACAGCAGGCGGGCGGTGGGTGCGTCGGGCATCATCACCATGAGATTGTCCTCCCTTTATCGCGGCGCCAAACTCGGCCGAGTGGTGCTAGATCCGGCCCAGACCGGATGTTGACAAGTCTACGCCTGAGGATCTTGGACATTAGGGCCCGCCACGAAACAACTTGGAACAAGTCCTGTGCCACGACATGCATGTTTACAAGAGAATTGCGTCAAGTTGTTTCGTGGCGGGCCCTTAGGCCACCGATTCGCTCGACGCCGGCCGGACCGGCCAGGCCATGACGCGCCTATCAGCAGCCCTTCTGGCCGCGGGCTAGCTGGACGGCTTGCCTGGGTATAGCCGATCGGCTACTTTGTCTCATCGTGGCCGTAATGAGCGGGTTCGTCCCTGGTGAACCCGTTTTTCGCTCGGCCCCCGCCCGACGGCCTCGGGGCCATCACGGGGTAGGTTCGACGGGCGCGATTTACGATGCCCCATGGTGCGAGAGAAACGGGAGCCGCTATGTCTGACGTCAGAGAGGTTATTGATCGAGATTTGGCGCCACCCAACGCCAGTGAGCTGATCAGCCGCGCCCAGTCGCTCGTCCCGCTCTTGCGGAAGAACGCCCTGCGAGCGGAAGAGTTACGCCGCCTGCCGGACGATTCGATTCGCGCCTTGGAAGAAGCGGGGCTGTTCCAGATGACCCGGCCGGTCCGCCACGGCGGCTACGGGACGGACCCCGCGACGGTCGCGAGAGTGATGACCCTGATTGCGAGCGGCTGCCCAGCCACGACGTGGGTAATGATGATCTATACCTCCGTCGGCGACCTGGCAGAGTTGTTGTCCGAGGAAGCCCTGGCCGAGATATACGCGGACCCGCATCCGAGGATCGCCGGCGTGTTCGGGAAGTCAGGCGCGGTGCTCGAGCCGGTTGATGGCGGTTTTCGCGTCCGCGGCAGCGGTCGTTGGCCCTTCAACAGCGGGTGTCACCATGCCGCCTGGGACTTGCTTCGGGTGACGGTTGAACAACCAGACGGTGCCAGCTGGGCTGCCTTCGCCGGGGTTCCGATGTCAGATCTCACGATTTGCGATGACTGGGACGTCATGGGCGCCCTGGGAACCGGGAGCAACACCGTCACATGCGGTGAGCTGTTTATTCCAGAACGTCGAGTGACCCCGTTCGCCAAGCATCCTCGCTCGGTGATCCGCATGGATTTGTCCGCTGCCCACAGCGTGACCCTTGCCCTAGGCATGACACGTTACGCGTTGGAGGCGTTCCTGGTCGTGGCGAAGGCACACGGGATTTCCTCCCTGGGCTACGACAGGATGATCGACGCCCCAGTCGTTCACGCCGCGGTCGGCACAACGGCGGTAAACATCAAGATGATTGAGGCCTATCAACAGTGGGCGTTGTCAGCTGTGGATCCCAGTACCCGCACGTTGGATCCTTCGGACGCGGCCATACTCGGCGCTGGCTCTGCCCGTTGTCTCCAGCTCGCTCGTGAGGCCATCGAGGGATTGTACGCACTGTGTCCGTCCGCTGACATACACCTGACCAGGCCGATACAGCGCCTGGTTCGCGACGTCCATGTCTTCGAGCATCAGCCCGGCATCACCCCCTTCGTAAATCTCGAGCTTTACGGACGCCAGTTGTGCGCGCCCTGAGCCCGCCCGCGGCGGCGCCCCCTGAGAGTCGTCACCCATCCTGAGCTCCGGGCCGTTCAGGCTGAACACGGCGGGTCGCCTGTGCTATGCCATTATATATCCGGCACTTCACTGATAGATCCTTCTGGATCGTTCGCCCCGGATCAGAGAGGAAGGTCCACCGGGCGCCGACCGAGGCCGGAACTCCTGCAGGGTGTGGCTGTCGTCGGTGGAGATGGTGACTATTTGCGTGTAGGCCACCGCCACTTTCGGCTGGAACGCCGCAAGCTCCAGATGCTGCTGGTGCTCCTTGGGGCAGTAGTTGCCGCGCACCAGCGTGAGGATCAGTGGATCGGGGCCTGGCAGCTCGCTCAGCGTGCGCCCGGTGCCGACGTGGTCGGGGAGCGCGTAATCGGGGAACAGCCCGCCAGGAATGATGTCGGATCGCATGTAATGACCGCCTCCCCACCTGGGCTAGAGGGCGCAAATGGCACGGTGCTGTCAACTCCGCGACAACGGTCTGTATCAGGAAGCGCTACATCGTCGGTTATGACGACGTTGCCTTGGTCGCGTTGAGGATCCCATGCTTTTGATGAGGTCGGTGAAATCAAGGATCATGCCAGGCAGAGTCCCTGTCCACGCGCCGTTGTCGAGAAGCACCTGCCCGTTCACGATGGTGTAGCGGTATCCTCCCGCGTCGATAACGAGCCGACTGGCGCCCGTGGGCAGGTCAGCCACGAACCGCGGCTCTCCTACGGCCAGAGCCACAGGATCGATTACAAGCAGGTCACCTCGGGCGCCCGCTCGGACCTGGCCCCGATCCCATAAGCCGTGCACCATAGCGGGCGCCATCGAAAGGTCGTGGATCGCCTCCTCGAGGCGCCGGTCGCCGTTCAGAGCGTCGAGCACGTGCTGCGTCGTGTAGTCGGCACCCGCAGGTCGATGACCGAGCACGTCGGCGGCCGAGCCGAGGGAGTGGTGCGAGAATGGGGTACTTCTTGCCGTATCAGGTGTCGATGGGGGTTGCTCGCTTGCTCTGACGCCGGATCTTTGCTGCCCGGGCGATCGAAGTCACCCGCTCATCAGTGACGAAGTCGATTGACGCCGGCTCATCCAGGTCGACGTCGTAGTCACCATTGGTGATGGCGTCCCTGAAACTGGCTATCCAGGCGGCGTTGAGCACCAGGGTCAACTGGCGTAGGCGGGCACGAACGCGACTCCACCCGCTGCCATCATGCCTCTCGTTATTTGTGCCCCCTCCTCTTCTGGTGGTCGACGCGACCGGCCCATCAGATTCGTCTTCAGAGTGACGCGGATTCCGAACACAAGCAAATCGGAACTCAAGCAAATCAGTGAATTTCGGGGTTACTTCCCCCACGACCGATTTACTGACCGGGATCCAGCTCGGAGTGGTTTTGACGGGCCTTGAACGTATCGAACTCTGCCCCTCCGAGCGGTCTGAGGATCAGATGGCGATCCGTACCTGATGGTGTTGGCGGTCAGACAATTCGGACACCTTGTCTCATAGGGGCATTTACTGAGCTGCAACGATGGGAAAGTGCCGCGCCAGTTCGGCGCGGGCCGCGTCGTCGATTCGAACGCGGGCCGATCGGATGTTCTCGGCCAGATGCTGGCGGGTCCGGGTGCCGGGAATGAGTAGGACATTGGGTGCGAGGTCGAGTAGCCAGGCGAGCGCCAGTTGCGCTGGGGTCGCACCTAGGCGCGCACCCTGGTCGATGAGAACGGGACTCGTGAGGATGGCGCGCTGAACTCGGCCTGGAAAGCCCAACGGGCAGAACGGCACGAATGCGATACCTCGTGATGTGCATTCGTCCAGGAGACCGAGCGATCGTTGATCGGCGAGGTTGAAGAGATTCTGCACGCAGACGATCTGGGCCTGGTCGACCGCTCTGAGCAGGTGTTCTCTCGATATGTTGCTCAGACCAATCCCGTCCATCAGCCCTTCGTCACGGGCCGCGACAAGCGCGGCCATCTGCGCGTCGAAGCGGTCGCCAGGGCCGGATCCGTCCATGAGTCGTAGGTTGACCGCGGCCAACCGGTCCACACCGAGTGTCAACAGGTTTTCCTCGATCCCGAGGCGCAGCTGATCTGGCTCGTCGTAGGCCAGGACGGCACCAGCGTCATCGCGACGTGCCGCGACCTTGCTGACGATCGCCAGGTCGCTCGGGTAGGGATACAGCGCTTCGCGGATCAGCTGGTTCACGATGGCCGGCCCGTAGTACTGCGCGGTGTCGATATGGTTGATCCCGCTGTCGATCGCCGCCCGTAGAACGCGTCGGGCTTCGTCGGGGTCTCGGGGCGGCCCGAAGACGTTGTCGCCGGCCAGTTGCATGGCGCCATACCCGATCCGCGTCACCTGGGACCGACCGAGCCCGAATGACCCCGCCGCTAGGACGTCTGATACGGCGTCCGTCATGTCGGCGCCACCGCCTCCGGAGCTTCGCCTACCTTGGCCCCTGGCGCCTTGGGTCTTCGTGGCGTACCGCGCCCGGGGCCGGCCACCATGGCGAAGCGTGTGGTCATGACCCTTCCTTTGCGAGAGACTGTGTGCCAATTCCCCGATGGGGGCGTGAGTGCTTCCCCACGCAAGTATATGTACGCCGATGCCACCATCGTCAAGGCGGGAGCCAGCGTGCTCCCCCGCCTCGCTGTCCGGGCTGTCCCCGCTGGGAACCGGGGGGCTCTAGCTCCGCACTTGTGGTTCGGCAGGCGTGTCGTCGAGGTGGATGGCCACCTCGGCCAAGACTTTCGCGACTCCCTGAATGTCCTCTGCATCGATGCAGTCGAGAAAGCGACGCCGAACGCTAGCGAGGTGAACCGGCCATGCGGACTTCAATTTGGCCATGCCCCGAGGAGTGAGCCTCGCTACGTTGCCCCGTGCGTCGGACGAGCTGGCGGTCTTCGTAACCAGCCGGCGCGATTGGAGATCGTCCACCAGGCGGGTCATCCGGCTCGCCGACAGGTCGGTGGCGTTGGCCAGGTCGGCCATCCGCAACTCGCGATTGGGAGCTTCAGAAAGGTGCATGATCGTCGTGTACTCGCTGGCCGTCAGTCCGGCGCCTCTGATCAGGTCGCTGTCCAGATGTCGGGGGATGATCTTGACAATTCGCATCAATGCGCGCCAGAGCGCTTCCTCGGTCGGAGAGAGTGGCTCGACGATAGTCATGCCTGTCAGGATAGCTTGCTTCGCCAAGCAAGCTATGCACCGTTGACGCGACTCGCGCCGATCACCCACCGTCTCGACGATCGCCCGACCCGACGGACTTAGACAGGTAGGTGCATCGCATGACAGATGCCTAGGGCGGTGTTCCCGGCCGTCGCCATCCCACCCTGCCATCGGGGCAACCCACGACGACGCTAGTACGCCCAATAGCGCGTGTCCCGGGTTACGGTGGGCGGCTGTGCCAGTTATTGCATAACCTGGCTCCGCCTTTTCCCAGATCAGCCCACCCGCAAGTGCATCCCGACTCCCGAAGCCCTAAGCTCGGGCCTCTCGGGATCAACGAGGGAAGAGGGGAAGCCATGGACGGCCGGTGGATCATTGACGCGGACAGTCACCTCACCGAACCAGCGGACGTGTGGACAGCCAGGGTCCCGGCGAAGTACGCCGACCAGGTGCCGCATGTCGAGCGCACCGCGAATGGGACCGATGTTTGGATACTTGACGGAACTCAGATCGCCACCGTAGGGCAGACCGCGGCTGGTCCGAACCCCCTAGGTCAGCACATTCCACCGAACACCTACGAGGATTGTCACCCCGCAGCCTATATACCCGAAGCGCGCCTTCGCTATATGGACAGCGCCGGTATCTGGGCGCAGGTTCTCTATCCGAACGTCGGCGGTTTCGGCTCTCAGAAGTTCCGGACGCTCCGCGAACCGGATTTGCAGTTCGCCTGCGTGCGGGCCTACAACGATTTCCTACACGACTGGACTTCGGCAGATCCGAACCGTCTGATCGGCGTAATGGCCATTCCATTTTGGGACATCGAGGAAACCGTTAGAGAGATCCGGCGAGGCCGCGACGAGCTCGGTATGCGAGCCATTCTCTTCACGGGCGAACCGCTGCGCTTCGGGTTACCCACGCTGGGCGACCCGCACTGGGATCCTCTCTGGTCCGTGGCCCAGGACCTCAAGATGCCCATTCACTTCCACATCGGCGGTGGCGAGGACAGCCTTGACAAGTTCTCGGCGGGCATGGCGACACGGTTCGAGCATCATGGCCTCGTGGGTTCGGGCACCTACGCCGCTATCGACCTCTTCATGAAGAACGGCGTCCAATGTGGCGACCTGATCACGAGTGGCGTGCTTTCCCGCTTCCCCGAGCTCAAGTTCGTTTCAGTCGAGAGCGGGTGTGGATGGCTTCCTTTTGTGCTCGAGACTGCTGACTACACCTGGCTCGGGATAACCCGCAAGGGACGCGTGCGCGCCGACGACGATGTTCTACCATCTGACCTGTTCAGGCGCCAGGTCTATGTGACGGTATGGTTCGAGCAGGTCGCACCGCGTCGCCTCCTCGACGATATTCCGGTCGACAATCTGCTCTTCGAGACCGACTTTCCCCACAATGTCTGCCTCTACGGAAATATCCGCGAGACGATATCGGCAGCGTTTGGCTCCGTGACCGAGGAGGCACGATCCAAGATCCTTTGGAGCAACGCCGCGACGCTCTACGGCATCGAAGCGCCATCCCATAGCCCGCCCGAGTTAGTCGGAACCTGAATCTTCGGCGACCGGTGCTCCGGGTTAGCCCTTCCTGCCACGCAGGCGGTCAGGCCGAACCGATTACCGCGCCGAACGGGATGGTGCCCAGCGTCACGCCGGGTGCCTCGGCACCTTCGGGAGGCGCGGCGGCGCGGGCCTGTTCCTCGGTCTCGAACACCTCGATCGAGACCCCATGCGTATCGTCGACGGCTACGAAGTAGGCGCCGAGGAAACCGGGGGCTCCCTTTATCATCGGTATGACCGCCTCGT
Organism: uncultured Actinomycetota bacterium; assembly: GCA_963783945.1. Lineage (GTDB taxonomy): Bacteria > Actinomycetota > Acidimicrobiia > Acidimicrobiales > Palsa-688 > CAWAPS01. The sequence goes on along the minus strand of CAWAPS010000024.1, from coordinate 529,978 downwards.
CGAGGCCCCGTTTCGCCTCGGCCAGGTCGGAGATATTGGCGTGGATTACGATGGCATGCATGGCTGATCTCCCGGCTCGACTCTGACCCTTTACCTTAACTGTGGTTGAGCCCGGTCTAGGCAGAAGTCCAACCGGATCGCCAGCGCCGATCCGCCGTCAATCAAGGCTGGGACCGGCGTCAGGTCACAGGAGCGCAGAGACGAGTTCGGGGGGCCGGCCGATGACGGCGCGCTCGTCGTCGGCGATGAGGATTGGCCGCTCAATAAGCACGGGATTGGCCACCAGGACGTCGATCCAGTCGGCCCGGTCATGCTTGCGGTCAGCCAGCCGTAACCCCTTGGCCGCATCCTCACCCATCCGAGTGATCTCCCACGGCTGCTTGCCCAGTAGTTGTAGTACTCGTTCAAGGGTTGTCGCGTCTGGCGGATCCTCCAAATATCGCCGTTCGACATAGGTGACCTGGCGCTCGTCGAGAATGGCCTTGGCCGCTCGACTCTTCGAACACCGGGGGTTGTGCCAAAACTCCATGCTTGTGAACGCTAGTCCTTGATCAACGAGGGGAGGGTGAATCGGGACAGCTAACTGGTGATCGCTCCTCCGGGACACCTGCGCGGCGGCGAGGCCAGGTGGTAAGGGCGGAGGGCGCGGCTTGGAGCTCCCCGCGCCGTGATTCCGAGTTTCGGAGAGAGAGACGCTCGCCGATCTCTCGGTTGGAGAGCCCCTCTGCGGCAAGACGAACCTGAGGCTTTCGTTTACAGGCTCGGCTTATCCCTCAACGATCCGATGCCGAGGCTGCCCTCGGTTTGACCGGTCGGGCCCGAGCGTCGACCGTCGAGGGCCAGGGGGTTGAGCTTCGGTGGTCCAACCCGGGTCAGGGTGTTGCGGTCGATGTGAAGGAAGGGGTCGTCCCGACCGGGGATCTGCAAGACGCCCTCCTCCTCGTAGGACCAGGTTCCGTCAGCGCCAATGGTCACGTGGATGCGGTAACTCAGGGTATGAAAGGCCTCGTTTAGGAATGGGTTGGAGAGGATGCCATTTACCTCGGAGCCGGCCTTCGCCGTCAATTCGAACTCTGTGGCTTCAGGTTCGGCTGGGCCTGAGGCCAGCAACACCTGGCCTCGAGGAATACCGAGCGTGAAGGTCACTGCTCGAGCCGTGGGTTCCCAGAGCCAGTAGCCCACCTGGTCGTGGAACGTCTCGGCCTCGCCGGGCTTGGTGATGTGAGTGTGGTACCTCAGGCCGTAGAAGAGTTGGGGGCCGTTTGTCTGACGGTCGATCGGGTGCAGTTCGTAGTGCTCGAAGAAGACGTTCGCTTCGGTCCCATCGACAACCGGATGCTGGTCGGAGCCTTTGGCTCCCTCCCAGACTCCCGCCATCGGACGCAGGGGCCCAAGGTTCGCCAACGTGTCCGGATCGCCGTCGGGTTCGGTGTAGATGTCGGACCCGTAGATTGTCAAACCATCCACCTCGTTTTTCGACTCTTGCGGTCGCTCTCAACCTCGGCGTCGATCCTCTGCACGCCCGACGACCGCGAAGTTTAACCGCGATGGGGTGTGGCCCCCCAGCCGTCAGAGCGGCGCGGGTGCTAGTCGTCACATCGACCCGGCTTGTCTCGTCAAAGACGTATGACGACCTCAAAGGAAAGGATGCGAGATCGTGAAGACCGTGACCGTCGACAACCTCGGTGGCTGGCTGACAACGGTATCCCGATATGGTGGCGCTCATCACCACACTGGTCGCCCGAGCGTGCTCCGCACGAGCCCCGGATGTTCGATCACATGTGCAATCCGTCCGCGACCCGTACCACCAGAATGACCATGAAGGCGACGCCGAGCAGGCGACGGAACCAATTCGTTCCTCGGGCCAGCTCCTCATAGGCCCAGATCGTCAGAGCCAAGTAGGCCACCGCCAGTAGATAGGCATGCCCCGTACCCGCGACGTAGCCGCTTCCATGGCCAGCAATCAGAGCGATGATGAGCGGCAGGTTGGGGAACTGCACTACGGGAAAGCGCCGAGGGTACCCAAGAGTCGTCAGATGCTTGAATGCTCGCCAAGGCGACGAGAACGTCGATCGACGGCGCTCCTCTTGGAGTCCTTCGACCGCGTCCATGTCATCTCCTCACCGTGCAGGCGACGCTTCGACGCGGGCGAAGCCAGACGTAGTACGAACCTAGGGACGAAAGAGATTGACCCGCCCGAGTGGGGCCTGACTTCCCGGGAAGGAACGCAGGAGTGGGGATCCGCGGCGGGAAGCCATTTGGACGGCACCTAGGACTGTGGACGGCAATAAGGTCAAGTCTGGAACGTTCTTCGACAGGAGGCCCGTGACCATGTCCGAGATGAATCCGAACCCGACGTCGGCGGTGTCGCTGGCCGGTGCCACCGGCAATTGGCGGTTGGACCCGGCCAGCACGACTATCGAGCTGAGAACCAAGGCGATGTGGGGCCTGGCCAAGGTCAAGGGCCGCTTCAATGCTCTCGAGGGCAGCGGCGCCGTCGGCGATGACAGCACCGTCTCTGGCTCGCTGGTATTCGACGCGAAATCCATCGACACCAGGAACAAGAGGCGCGATTCCCATCTGAGGAGCGACGATTTCTTCGAGGTGGAGAAGTACCCGACCTTTACCTACGCCGCCACCGGAGCCAGCCCGACCGACGACGGTCAGCTTAGAGTTACCGGCTCGCTGACCATCAAAGATCAGTCGCGGCCCCTGGAGGTGCTGGTCACCGCAAGCCAACCGGATCCAGACCGAGCGATCCTTACCGCCGAAGCCGAGATCGATCGGCGCCAATGGGGGATGACCTGGGCCAAGATGGGCGCAGGCGTGATCAACCAGATAGTCGTCGTGGCCCACTTCATCCGGTCCTAACTGCTTTTGGGTCCCCGTCTCGGCTAAAGCGTTCGGTTTGTCGTTCGCCGCGACAAGCAGGCCGAGACCATGTCGGCTACCATCCGGGCGACGCGGACCCGTTTGGGGTCGTGTCGGTGCTCTGACTGCACCGTCTAGGGGCGAATGCTTGAGGTATAGAAGTGAGTGCAGCACGCGAGGCGGGACCAGCCGGTCCTGCGCCGGGCCCGCCGTGGATCAACGAGACCATCCAGCAGAGGGTCAAATGGCGCGATGGCGACATCGTGATTTCGGTGCCGGCCAAGAGCGGGACCACGTGGATGATGAACATCGTCCACCAGCTCCGGTCGGGAGGCGACGCTTCGTTCGTCGACATCTACGGGGAGGTGCCGTGGCTGGAGTTCGTCCCTCGACCCGACAGCGTCCTCGACGGTATCGTCGCCGCGTTCGACGCCATGCCGACTGACCGCCGGCGGGGGTTCAAGAGCCACGCCGCACCGCCTGCGCTGCCCTATCAACACCCCGGCGGGACCCCCGATGTGCGATATCTCGTCGTCGCTCGAGACCCTGATGAGGCCATCGCCTCGTTTCGCCCCTTCCTGGCATCGCACTCCGACGCGTGGTACCGCCTCTGGCAGGTCAACAAGGAAGAAATCGTCGGACCGGACTTCGAGACCTACAGCTCGGGGTTTGCGTCCCACGCGCTCGCGCCCATGATTTTCGGCTTCCTCGCCGCATGGTGGCCTCTTCGCCGCGAGCCAAACGTGATGTTCGTCCACTACGCAGACCTCAAACGCGAACCGGAGGCATCTATCCGTCGGGTCGCGGAGTTTCTCGGCTTCGACGTGGCCGACGGGCGGTGGCCCGCGATCTTGGAGTACACCTCGTTCGCGTGGATGAAGGCGCACGAGGACAAGTTCGAGCTTCGGTCAGTTTGCGACACCCCTATCCTGGATGCCGGGGGAATGATCCGGAAAGGGCGGATCGGGGCGAGCGCCGACGACGGGATCACGCCACAGATCTCGGAGACCATCGCCGGGATCGGCCGAACCATCCTCACCGACCCAGAAGCGTGGGACTGGTTGTACCACGGAGGAATGGTGCCGGCCTGAATCTCTGCACGCCGCGGGCGGGCTCGTGCCTTCGTCGGAAAGGATCACGACTCCACGACCACGAGGCCCTCGGCGAGCTGATCTGTCCTGACCTCCGCCCCGACCGCCGGCTCGGCCGCGCCGACCGGTACCGGTGCTGAACGCTTGGGGAGGAGGGTGGCCAGAACAGCTCCGACGATCAGCCCGAGTCCGGCGATGACGAAGGCCGCCTGATAACCGGAGGTAAGTGCTGTATCGATGGAGTGGTGGGCCCGCACGTGGCTGGCGGTGATGCTCGAAGCGACCGTTGCCATGACAGCCAGGCCGAGGGCTCCGCCCACCTGCCGGGTGGTGTTGATCAGCCCCGAGGCGAGGCCGGCTTCGTGAACTGGAACGCCGGTTGTGGCGGCCAAGGTCATGGGGACGAACGACACGCCGATACCCAAGCCCACCAGGATGACCGGCCCGAGGACGTGGACCAGGTAAGGGTCGCCTGCTCCCACGCGAGACAGCCACAGAAGCCCGATAGCGGCCAATCCCGGTCCGAGCATCAGCTGATTGCGAGCTCCGATGAACTGCACGAGACGGGAGCCGATCAAGGCTCCGGCCAACGTGGAGAGGCCCACAGGCACGAAGGCCAGACCGGCCCGCAGGGCGCTGTAGCCGTCGACATTCTGAAGGAACAACGAGAGGAAAAAGTACGTACCGAAGATGGCGGCGCCGATAGTCACGGCGATGCCGTTAGCCACCGACAGGGAACGACGCTTGAAGATGGACAGGGGGATCAGGGGGTCCTTGGCAAAACGGGCCTCGGTAACGAAGAACACAGCCAGCAGAAACAGGCCGATGGCCAGCGTGACGATGGTCCGGGCTGAACCCCAGGGGTGGACGTCGGTGCTGACGATGCCGTAGACGAGGACGGCCAGGCCGGCGGTCACCGTCACCGCGCCGGTGAGGTCGAGCGCCTTGCGGGGGCCAAGCTCTTCGTTGCGGGGCAGGGCCAGCCAGGCGCCCGCCAGCAACACGATGCCGATGGGCACGTTGACAAAGAGCACCCACCGCCAGTCGAGCAAGCTGGTCAGCACACCTCCGGCCAGAACGCCTACGGCTGCGCCGCTCGCCGCGGTTGCCGACCAGGCGCCCAGGGCCCGCCGCCGCTCACCGGGGTCGGTGAAGGTCGTAACCAGGATGCTAAGAGTGGCCGGAGCCAGGATGGCTCCTCCGACTCCCTGGGCGGCCCGGGCCACGATCAGCCAAGCACCGCTTTGGGCCAATCCGCCGATCAAGCTGCAGACAGTGAAGACGGTGAGTCCGATGATGAAGACGCGGCGGCGACCGAAGAGATCGGCTGCTCGTCCGCCCAGCATCAAGAAGCCGGCGAAGGTGAGGGTGTACGCGTTAACCACCCACTGCTCGCCGACTACGGACAGCCCGAGGCTGTCCCGCATCTGGGGAAGGGCCACATTTACGATGGCCACGTCCAGCACCACCATGAACTGGGCGGCACAGCAGATGGCCAGAACGGCCCATGTGGGTATCCCTCGAAGGCGTGACTTGATCTGGTCCACGTTCTGACTCCTTCGGGTCGCTCAGATAATCTCTTAACGTAAAGATATTCTACTCTAAGAGATCCGTCAAATCTTTCAACGTTGAGGGAAGTACAATTTGTTCCCATGGCCCCCGTTCCAGCACGCGACGAGATCGACGAGGTCGTCGAGTTCTGGCACAAGGAGAACCCCGATCTCGACGTCACCGCCAAGACTCTGGCCATGCGCCTCCGACGGGCGTCGCTGCACCTCGAACGAGCTGTTCGATCCAACCTGGCCGCCAACGGAGTCGATGAGTACTGGGAGATCGAGGTGCTCATGTCGCTGTTGCGGGCCCCCGGCAACCGTCGTAGCGCGGGCGAGCTGCAACGTGAGAGTCAGGTCACATCGGGTGCCATCACCAACCGGGTGGGACGGCTCGAAAGCCGGGGTTGGGTCAAGCGGGAGGTGGATCAGGACGATCGACGCCAAGTCCTCGTCTCGTTGACCAGCGAGGGCTTGAAACAAGCGAATCATGTGATCGCCACCAAGAACGAGTCCGAGAGGCGGATCTTTTCCGGGCTCGACCGCCCCTTTCTCGAACAGTTGACCGCAGACCTCCGGACCCTCCTCGGCTCAATGGAGTCGCCGATCTCCGACGACGCCTGACAAGCAGAGGCGAAGGGCCGCGGGCTCAGGCGCCGAGGCGGTCGAGGATCTCGTTTGCCTGTTCGAGGCTGCGCTCGATCGCGGATGGGTAGCCTTCGGCCTCGATTTTCGGCCCGAGGATCTCCAGGTCGAACATGCCCTCGTATCCGGCGTCGAGGACGATCCCCAGAAGTCGCTCGAGCGGGATGTCGCCGTCGCCAATGACCGCCCGGTTCGGCGTGTCGTTGGTGCCGATGGCGAAGTCGTCGATCTGCACGAGTCCGATCAGTTCGACGTTCTTGCGCACGAGCTCCTCGAAACCCCGTTCGTACCAGCACGAATAGAAGTCGAGCGTGACAGCCATGTCGGCCATCCGCGCCAGGTCGAACGCATCACGCAAGGTGTAGATGAAGCTCACGTCGGAGCGGAGCGGGTTCGTCGGCTCGAGCGCGAAGTTGACCCCGAGGTCCTTGGCCAGCCCAACCAAAGGAGCCACCTGCTCACAGAAGGACGCAGCGATGTCCTCCCAGGGGCGCCCGTCCATCGGGCCGGTGCAGACGTAAACCACACCTCCACCGATTTCACCCGCGAACTCCAGTGACTCCCGGATCTGCTCCGGCTGGGTCGCGATGTTCGAGACCCGCAGGCCGGAATCCCTGACCAAATCGGCAGACCAGCCGACGGCGGCGAGCTTGAGGTTGATGAGCCCGACGTTGTCAACGTCGAGGGCCCGCCACATGGCGATGTCTTGGTCGAACGACTGGTTCCAGGAGGACAGTTGATTCACGGAGATGCGGGGGTGTGCCGACACGATGGGGGAATTTAACAGAGAGCCGGGCGCCTACCGAGTGGGGTGTCTCAGACTTCGGCGATGTCTCCGGTACCCCTCAGGCCGTCAGCCCTGGATATCGAGAGCGCGATCGAGGTTGTAGGCGGCGCTGATGAGGGCCAGGTGGGTGAGGGCCTGGGGGAAGTTGCCGAGTGCTTCTCCGCTCATCGAGGTTTCCTCGGCGTACAGCCCCAGGTGGTTGGCATAGCCGAGCATGCTCTCGAACATGAGCCGGGCCTGGTCGAGTCGGGAACGATCATCTCTGCCAGCCCGGGTGAGGGCTTCGACCAGCCAGAAGGTGCAGATGTTGAAGGTCCCTTCTTCGCCCTGGAGGCCGTCCGGGCTGGCGAGCCGGTTGTAGCGGTACACCAGATGGTTGGCCACCAAGCCCCCCTGGTCGGGGGAGCGGTTGATGGCGTCGATAGTGTCGAGCATTTTGCGGTCGGTGGGGGCGACGAAGAACACAAGGGGCATCATGAGGGCGCTGGCGTCGAGGGTGTCGCTGTCGTATGACTGCATGAAGGCGTGGTGCTTGTCGCTCCACCCGCGGGTCATGATCTCCTCGTAGATCTGGTCCCTCACCAGCAGCCAGCGGTCGCGGTCGGCCGGGAAGGAGCGCTTGTCGGCCAGACGCAAAGCCCGGTCGACGGCGACCCAACACATGAGCTTCGAGTACAACCAGTCCCGCGGGCCGCCGCGGGTCTCCCAGATGCCCTCGTCCTGGCGCTGCCAGTTGTCGCAGACCCAGTTGACCGTGCGTCGCAACTGGACCCAGAGGTCGTAGGAGATGGGCGAGCCGTACTTGTTGTAGAGGTAGATCGAGTCCATCAGCTCGCCATAGATATCCAGTTGGAGCTGGCCGACGGCGTCGTTGCCGACCCGTACCGGCTTCGAACCTCGGTACCCGTCGAGGTGGTCGAGTTGCTCCTCGTTGAGGCGGGATCGACCGTCGATGCTGTACAAGACCGGGAGCGACCCGTCGGGGTTGAGGTCGTGGCAGCGGGCGGCGAGGAAGGCCATGAAGTTGGCGGCCTCGTCGGTGAAACCGATCCGCAACAGGGCATAGAGCGTGAAGGCGGCGTCGCGGACCCAGGTGTAGCGGTAGTCCCAGTTGCGGGTGCCGCCGAGCTCCTCGGGCAGGGCGCAGGTCGGGGCGGCCACGATGGCCCCGGTAGGATTGAAGGTGAGCAGCTTGAGCGCCAGGGCCGAGCGGTGGACCATCTCCCGCCACCGCCCGCGGTAAGTGCACTTCGACAGCCAGTGGTGCCAGTAGTACACCGTCCCCCTCAGCATGTCGTGCTGGCGCTCGGGTGGGCAGCGCAAGTCACCGCCATGCGGGTCGGCTTCCCCGAGCACGAACGAAGCTTCTTCGCCCTCGGCCAGGGTGAACTCGGCCACCGCGGTCCCGCCCTCGATGCGGACCGGGACGTCGCTTCCCAGGGCCAGGTCCATCAGGGGCGAGCGAAACCACACCCCGCCCTCAGCCGCTTCGGCCCGGTGCCCCACTCGGGCGAAGTCGAAGGCCGGGGTGCAGGCCATCCGCAAGGCCATCGCGCCCCGAATGCTCTTCACTTGTCGGACCACGCCGCGCCGCCCATACCGTTCGGCTACGGCTTCGACGGGCATGTAGTCGGTCACCTCGGCTACGCCGACGTCCGATTGGAACCGGGTCACCAGCACGTTGGTGTCCGGCCAGTACAGCTGCTTGGAGCGATACGTCTCCCCGATCGGGGCGATTACGAATTGCCCTCCCTTGTCGTCGTCCAGTAGGGCGGCAAACACGCTCGGCGAGTCGAAGTGGGGGAAGCACAGCCAGTCGAGCGACCCCGTCGACCCGACCAGGGCCGCGGTCCTCATGTCCCCGATGACACCGTAACTCTCGATGGGTTGGTAGGCCACCTACCTTCTCTCCTCTCGGGGCGCCCTCGATCGGCGGGGCATAGATCTCGGCGTTGAGCACACGGCGGCCCATCAGCCCAGCAGCAAGCTCAACCTGCTCGGCCAAGTAGGCGACTTCGGTTTCCACGTGGCTTGCGCCGGTCGTGGCTACCGATGATCTCACGAACGGCCTCGGCACCGCTCATCGGGCACTTGGGCGTCTTTTAGGGGTGGAACGGCGGGTCTCGGTCCCGTCCCCGACTAGTTGACATGTGTATAAGATTTCACAAGTGTATAAAAATACGGATGGGGGTCAGAATGCAAGGGGCGCGAGGCCGGCAGCGGACCGAGCTCGAGTGACACGGGCCCGTCCCTCGGAAGCGATGCCGGGCCGAGTGCTATGACCGAGCGCACCGATCCACGCATCTTGCGAACGGCCCACGCCTGTGAGCAGGCGGTCGTTGAGCTCGCCTCGGAGCGGCCGGTCTCACAGATCAGCGTCGCCGAGCTGGCCGACCGCGCCGGGGTGACCCGCGCCACCTTCTACAACCGCTACAGCAGCCCGCTCGAGCTACTCATCCAGGTGCTTTTCGCCGACCTGGAGGGCGCGCACCACCTGGAGGAAGCGCGTCGAGTCCAAGGCGGTTACTCAGCCGCGCAGCTGCTGCGCCTTACGACCGGCGAGGTCGCCGATCACATCGAGCGGTTCGCGGCCATATACCAGCACGCCGTGCATGATCCAGCCGACAACGGAGTCTACGAGGCGCTCGTGCGCCATTTCACCGACTACAGCCTGGCCTTCATCGCCCGGTGCACCCATCCCGACCTTCCTGACACCAACCATGACGTCATCGCCCAGTTCGTGGCCCACGGATTCGCCGGAGCCATCAAAGCCTGGCTCAGAGACGACTCGGTGTCCAAGGCGGACCTGGTAGAGGCTGCCATCGCCTGTGCCCCGCAGTGGTGGAGCTGACGCCCAACCTCGCGCCAGCGTGAAAGTAAGTCCCTTTGAATGGATCAGTGAATCTCGGGCTCGGCGTGTTCCTGTCCGTATGGCACAACATCGACCCGGTAGATCAAGGGCGACTGGCTTCCCAGGTCCGCCTCGATGCCACGGACCAGTTGGGTCACCTGGCTGCCATCGAGGTTGTCAACAACGTTGACTCTCGCGAGGACCCAAACCTGATCGGGGCCGATGTAGGTGACCAGAAGTTCGCCCACGTCCGCCACTCCGGGGTAGGCGAGAAGCAAAGCACGAACCCGATCTCTGTCACCGGACGGAATTGGCTGGCCGATCAGGAAGTCGTGATTACGTCTCACCAGGCGAAGGCTGATTCTGATCAGCACCAAGGCGATCAGCACTGCGGCGATGGCCTGAGGTCTCGACGAACCGATGAGCTGGCTGAGGCCGAGGCCAGCCAGCGCCAGCAAGTCCCCCGCGACAGACACGGCATCTTCATTGAACACCGCCCGCAGATTGGGATCCGAGGTAATCGCGGCCTCATCCAGGATGCTCCGGTTCGCGAGACGTGCCGTCACGTTCATCTGGTGCGCCGACTGGCGAAACGAGACGGCATCGAACACGGTTGAGACGCCCAGCACCACATAGGCCACCAGGAACGAAGATGTGGCGGTGGGCTGGATGAGGTCGGTGATCCCTTGACGCAGGGAGAAGGCGGCGGCCGCGATGAAGACGCCGAGGGCGGCGATGAGGGCCCAGAAGTACGCTTCCCGTCCGTATCCGAACGGATGCCGCTTGTCGGGTGGGCGGGTGCTGCGACGCTGGGCGACCACCAGAAAGAGATCATTGGCGGTATCGGCGAGCGAGTGTGCCGCCTCCGCCGCCATCGCCGGCGAAGCCGTAACCGCGGCGGCCACCACCTTAGCGAGGGCGACGGCGAAGCCCGACCCAAGGGCCACCCATATGGTCCGAGAGGTGTCGTCGCCCGCCACTCGAGAAGCGGCCGTCGCTGGCGGTGTTCCCCCTGCCTTGGACACCTCAACCCGATCCTGTCGTACGCGGCACTGACGACACGACATTAGTCGTGGCCTTTGGGCCATCACCGATGAGGTGGACCGTCGCACCGGCGCAAGATGGCTAGATCCATTCGCGACCAGCCGGTCCCTTGGGCGACGAACCGCCATCTTGTGTGAGCCGAGCATCGATCTGTCCGGCCTATCGTCCGATCGGCACTGCGCTTTGGACATGGGCGGCGGAGAGAGGGATCCTGGTATCAGCCGGGCAGCCCGAGGCGGCTTGTTCCGGGGAGCCACGAACCAAGGAGCACTCTGATGGCCAAGATCCTCTGTGTCCTGTACCCCGACCCCGTTGGCGGATACCCGCCCAAGTACGCCCGCGATGACATCCCGGTGCTGCATGGCTACCCCGACGGCCAAACTCTCCCCACGCCGGAGGCGATCGACTTCAGGCCGGGACAGCTGCTCGGGTGCGTGTCCGGCGAGCTGGGGTTGCGCCGGTTCCTGGAAGCGGGCGGCCACACGCTGGTTGTCACTGCCGACAAGGAGGGTCCCGAGTCGGTCTTCGAGAAGGAGCTGCCGGACGCCGACATCGTCATCTCCCAGCCGTTCTGGCCCGCCTACCTGACCGCCGAGCGGATCGCCAAAGCCCCCAACCTGAAGCTGGCGATCACTGCCGGCATCGGCTCCGACCACGTCGACCTGAACGCGGCCATTTCCGGGGGCATCACCGTGGCAGAGGTAACCTTCTGCAACAGCATTAGCGTGGCCGAGCACGCGGTCATGCTCATCCTGAGCCTGGTCCGCGATTTCCTGCCCTCCCACGAGTGGATCACCAGGGGTGGATGGAACATCGCCGACAGCGTGGAACGGGCCTACGACCTGGAAGGCATGAACGTCGGGGTTCTCGCGGCCGGCCGAATCGGCCTCGCTGTGCTGCGCCGCCTGGCTCCCTTCGACGTGAGCCTCCACTACAGCGACAAGCGCCGCCTCTCCCCCGAGGTGGAACAGGAACTCGACCTGACCTTCCATTCTGATCCCCGCTCGCTCGCCCGGGCCGTCGACGTGCTGTCCATCCACAGCCCGTTGGTGCCCGAGACGTACCACCTCTTCGACGACGCGCTGATCAGCTCGATGAAACGCGGCTCCTACATCGTCAACACGGCCCGCGGCGCCATCATGGACCGCGACGCTGTGGTCCGGGCGCTCGACTCCGGGCATCTGGCCGGGTATGCCGGCGACGTATGGTACCCCCAGCCCCCGCCGGCCGACCATCCGTGGCGGACCATGCCCAACAACGCCATGACCCCCCACACTTCGGGCACCTCGCTGTCCGCCCAGGCCCGCTACGCGGCAGGGACCCGCGAGATCCTGGAGGATTCCTTCGCTGGCCGGCCCATCCGTGAGGAGTACCTCATCGTCGACGGCGGCAAACTCGCCGGGACCGGGGCGGCGTCCTACAGCGTGAGCGGGACTACGAGTCCGGGCAGCAGCGGTCAGTAACCGTCCCGCCGCTCCGCGAGCGGCAACTGGCTAGCGACCAGATGGACAAATCCAGTACCGAGCAGTCCGGACGCCGACCAAGTAACACTGTTACCATGAAAGGAGACTCCGATGGTTGACCCGCATGACCGGGAATCAGGCCCGCTGGTTGCCGTGCTGGGCACCGGCATCATGGGTTCAGCGATGGCCCGCAATCTGATCGCAAACAACCTGCAGACCAAGGTGTGGGACCGCTCGCCGTCAGCGACCGATCCGCTCTCTGAAGCCGGTGCCAAGGTGGCTCGCTCTCCGGATATCGCCGTCCAAGACGCTCCAATCGTGATCACGATGCTGCCGACCGCCGATGTCGTGAACGAGGTGATCTTCGACGGGAAAGTGGTCGAAGCATTCTCTCACGGAGTGGTTTGGGCGCAGATGGGCACGATTGGCCTCGGGGCCACGACGGAGATCACGAAGCGGCTCCATGATCTCCGGCCCGACGTACTGTTCGTAGACGCGCCGGTGTCTGGCAGTAAAGGCCCGGCTGAGGCCGGCGAGTTGCTCATCTTGGCCTCCGGTCCGGCCGAAGCCAGCGCGATCCTCGACCCGGCGTTCTCGGCAATCGGCCGCAAGACGGTGTGGCTGGGTGAGGCGGGCCAGGGCAGCCGAATGAAACTGGTCGTCAATGCGTATATGTCCGCTCTCATCGAGGGCGTCGCCGAAGCGATTGAGCTGGCTCATCAGCTGGGTGTTGAGAGCTCCAAACTGGGGGAGGCCATCGAGGGTGGACCCCTGGACGCCCCCATCGCCGATGCCAAGTTGCACAAGATAGAACGAGGGGATTTTGCGCCAGAGTTCCCGCTCGAGTGGGCCCTCAAAGATGTGGACCTTGCCCTGGAGGCCGCGGGCGACGCCAGACTGCCAATGCTGAGCGCCCTCTCCCGGCAGTGGCGAGCAGCCGTCGACGCCGGCCACGGTCGCGAAGATGTAAGCGCGGCCCGCTTGGCACTTGTCAACCGTGCCTGATACAAGGTTAAGACGCCTCAGAGACGTAAAGGCGGTTACCGTCGGGGTCCCGGAAGCTGAACATCAGCGGTGCGGTATCCCAGTCGAGTAGCTCGCCAACCTCGCACCCCAGGGCGAGGAGCTTGGCCTGGGCGGCCCGGGCATCGGTCGTGATGAGGCTCCAGGACGGGAATCATCGATCCGGCCGGTAGTCGTCGGCGGAAACAGCGTCCTCCCCCTGGGCTCTGCCTTCGAAGGGTTCGCTCTCGAGCCGGGCGCGGAACAGACCGTCCTCGTCGGCGAGATTCTCGCTCAGGCTCACCTCTATGGCGTTACTGGACCGAGTCCGCAATTTTGGCCTGGACCTGGTGATGTGCAAGGCGCCCCGGGGGCCGTCCAGCAGCGGCGCTCCATCTACCCATTGGACGAGGAACGATTCTCTCCATACCATTACAGGAGGACCCTATGAGCGACGCACTGGCCAGGCTGAGGACCGAAGTGACCCACGGTGACGTCTTGCGGGCCATAGACGAGTACGACCGACTTGGCCCGGAGCAGTTCTTCGCTGAACACGGTTTCGGCCCCAGCAGGACTTATGAGCTGGTCTGGAACGACCGTCGTTACCCACACAAGGCCATCTTGGGGACAGCCTATGAGCTGGCCAAAGGCCAGCGCCTTGCCCCCGCTGACTTCGAGGGCGGCAAAAGCGGGGCGGTCGCGGTACTCAGAAAGCTCGGCTTCAGCATCGAAGACAAGCAGTGACCAGCCAGCTGCTCTAGCCCGCACTTCGGCATGGGCACGGGAAGGGCGCAGACTCAGTCCCCAGAAACGTTCAAGCTACTGTTGGTCTGGCGTGCCGTCCGAACCGGGCACGTGCCTCTTGATGATGAGCCGGCGCCGTCTCCAGTCACCAATCCGCTGATAACCGGCTCAGTGGACCAGCGTGCCAGCTAGAAAAGTCAGGAGGTAATCCGATGAATGATGTTCGTGAAGACCGGATCTCCCTGTTCGCCAATCTGGCGAGAGCGGAAACCCAGCCAAAGTTCTGGGATCGCGTGGCCGAGGACGTCGATTGAACTGTCGAAGGCACGCAGCCCCTCGCTGGCCGCTACCACTCCAAAGCCGAGTTCATTGCTGCCACCTTCACTCGCCTCGAGGGGGTACTGGTCGGTGGCGCCACCCTGGAGGTCCAGCACCTCTGGGTGGACGGCGATACTGCAATCGCCGAACTGCTGTCTACATCAAAGACCAACGAAGGTGCAACCTTCGACAACCGCTACTGCTGGGTATGCCGCTTCGACGGTGACATGATCGTCGAAGTCCGCGCCTACCTCGATTCGGCCATGGTCGCATACACCATTCTGCGCAACGAGCGCCAGCTAGGAGACGGCGTACACAGTCGGCAGCATGCGATGTGAGGATCAGCAAATCACCCTTCGATCGGAAGGAAACGGGTATGCCGCGCTGGCCGGCGAGGGTTGGCAAACCGGCCAGCGCGGTATTGCGCGTTTCGACGTTTGATTCGAGGCGTCTCTCGCAGCTAGGGCGAGACCACGTCGAACGTCCCGCCGAAGGCGGAGATGGCGTTGCCAGCAGTAGTGCTATCCAGGGCGTGGGCGAACAGGTACAGCGGTTTACCGTCGTAGGTGATCTGGAACGATCCGTCGCGACGCTGGATGGTGCCCAGTTTCGAACCGTCCGCTCCCGGTCCGGCGACCGGAGGCTCGCTTGTCAGCATGGGGGGCCAGATCAGGGCACACATACCCTTACAGTTGCTGGTCGCGGCGGTGTCGGCGCTGAAGGAGTAGATGGTAGCGGTGGTGCCGCCGAGGGCCGGGGCGGGAGTCGCCAGGACCGAGCCGCCGGAGGTCGACTCCGTGCCGACCGTGATGGCGCCGGGATTCGGCAGTCCCGAGGACGAGATCGTGTCCCATACGCCAAAGGCCAGCGGATCCACGAAGTTCTCTCCATTGGTGAGCCCAGACGGGGCACCTGCGCCAAGGTCGAAGGCGAACAGGTACAACGGCCTGTGGTTGTAGGTGACTTGCAGAGTCCCGTCACCGCGGCGCAGCACTCCGAGGGCGCTCCGGGTCGCACCCGGCCCGGCTACCGGCTCCCGGTTTGTCAATAGCGGCGGCCAGATCGCCGCGCACGAGCCGGTGCAGGTGCTCTGACCTCGGGGGTCCGCGGAGAGGACATACAGCGAGCGATGGGTCACGAAGGCCGTCGGTGTGGCCAGCACCGGCCCGTTCGAGGACAGCTCCAGGTTGACCGTGGCGCGATCAGCCGCCGGTTGCCCGTTCACCGACACCAGCCGCCAGAATCCCATGAAAGACGTGACGTCCTGTCCGTTCACCTGCCCGGGTGCCTTGTCGGAAACAACAGGGTCCATCGCCCGCGTCGAGTGACGATCGCCTTTGTACGACCGGCCGCTCTGCGCGCCGTAGTGCCTGCTCCCCGCATGTTTCGACTCCCTCTCTTCGATTGGTCGATGCCACCCACTGCGCCGATCCAGCCTTGGCGGGGCGCAGTTACTCTTGCTCGAGGGGTATGGCGCCTTGCCTAGACTTTCCGGCCAATTTCCCCTACGTCTGCGATGAGCGCCGGGATTGCGGGTCTCGGCGAAAATGGCGGAGCGCCGGAAAATCCCCACATCTCCCCCATGAAGGTCGCGCTCATAGTTTGTGCGCTTAACCCGCTCAGAGCGGGCTAAGCGCACAAACTATGAAGAGTCTGCGGCCCTGTTTATGATGTGAGCAGTTGTGGCTGGAGGCGGACAGCTTCCAGGGCCAAGCACAGCTCGGTGGTCGCGTGCGGGTCGGAGAGCGACCTTCCGGTCAGAGTCTCAATGCGCCGGAGCCGGTGCCGTACCGTATTCGGGTGGCAAAATAGCTTCGAGCCAGCGGCGGTGGCCGAGCCGTGGTTGTCGCGCCACGCTTCGAGGGTCTCGAGCAGGATGTCCCGATCGTCGGGTCGCAGTTCGAGCAGCGGGCCGAAGATCGCGGTGACCACGCGTGGCATGACGTCGGAGGCGCTCGCCGTTGTGACGGATAGTGGCGCGGAATCGAACCGGGTGATTTTGCCCGGGCGCGAAGCGGCGAGCGCCAGGCGGGCCAGCCGAAGGGCGTTCGAGGTGTGCTCCAGGGCGGGATAAGGCGGGCTAATTCCCACTCGTCCGGCGTTTACCTCCCGCAAAGTGGCGACCAGGGCGTCGAGCTTCGCCGGATTCCTTAAGCACGCGATTCCGATCTGCATCTCTGGCCGAAGTTGCCACGCCGAAGCGATGTCCCTGCGGATCAGTCGCCCCTCGACCCCCGGCAGCCCCTCCCGAGCGAGATCAGACACTTCGGCTGCCACCACTACGTAATCGGGACTGACCGGAAGTTTCAGCAAATCGGCGATCTCCCAGGTGCTCGAAGAACCCGAGACGGTGCCGTCCAATAGCGCCTCGACCATCGCCGTCCGCTGGCGCTCGTCATGGCGCAGATCTGCGGTCAGGGTTTCCCGGTAGGCATTGGCCATCGCATCGGTGTATTCGTCGTTGCCAATCCAGAGGGCTGAGGCGGCCGCGACCAAGGCCTCGCTTGACGTGCGTCCGCGCTCGTGGGCTTCGACGACCAGGGTCTCCCATACGAATCGGAACCCGACCCGGTAGGCGGCCATGACCTCCGAGAGAGGAGCGCGCTGGCGAGCCCGGCGCCGGCCGGTCTCCTGGGGCGGGCGAAGGTCGACCGGGCTCGGGTCGACGAGCGGCCAGAGGATCATTTCCAAGTTACGGTCGCATGAGGCCCTCAGGTCGTCGAGACTCACCACGCCGCTCCGGTAGAAGTCGACCTCCCTCTGGATCCGCTCCGCCATGCCGTCGGCGATCTCCTGCCGGCGTTCCAGCAGCGAGCGGGCCAGGACGACTATCTCCGGATCCCGCAGTGGCTGGGCGGTGTCTACGACCATCGTCGCGACCTTAGATTGTCGCCGGGAACAACGCGTTGCCGGACCGGCTTGTCGCTGGTCACATCCTGACGGCCGGCACCGGCCCTGTCGTCACCAGGTTGTCACCCACCACAACCCGAGCGGGCCAACATGTGTCGTCCGCGACGTGGACGTTCGTTCGCGGAACCGCGACGATCACCTTATGCCCAACCTAGCCCTCGCCCTGAGCGAGACCGCCGCCATGTACCCGAGCCACCCGGCGATCCGCCTCGCCGAAAGACGAGCTTAGCTACGCCGACCTGGACCTGGCCTCTGCCCGGGTCGCTGGCCTGCTCCGGACTGGCGGCTTCCAACCGGGTGACCGGGCGGGGGTCATGCTGCCCAATGTTCCCCTGTTCGCGATCGTCTACTACGGCGTTCTGCAGGCCGGCGGAGTGGTTGTGCCGATGAACCCGCTGCTGAAAGAACGGGAGGTCGAGTACTACGTGCACGACTCAGCCGCCCGCTTCCTGTTCGCGTGGCACGAGGTTCCCGACGCGACCACCGACGCGGCCCGGGCTGCCGGTGCCGAGGTGATCGTGGTGGGACCGGGCGAGTTCGAGCGGAACGTCTCGACATTCGACATCGATCCCCACATCGCCAGCCGCGCCGCCGAGGACACTGCTGTCATTCTCTACACCTCTGGGACCACCGGCCATCCGAAAGGTGCCGAGCTCACCCACTTCAACCTGAGCCGAAACGCCCAGGTCACGGCTACGACCCTGCTTGGGCTCGACACAGGAGACGTGATCCTCGGTTGCCTGCCCTTCTTCCATGCCTTCGGCCAGACCTGCTGCCTCAACGCCGCCATCCAGGCGGGCTGCACGATAACCCTGATGTCACGTTTCGATGCCTCCCGAGCGCTGGACATCATCGCAAGTGAGGGTGTCACCGTGTTCGAAGGGGTCCCCACCATGTACGTCGCCCTCCTCGAGCAACAGGCTCGCCTCCCTCGCCACGCAGAGTCTCTTCGGGTCTGCATCTCGGGCGGAGCGGCGCTGCCGGTAGAGACCCTCCGGCGGTTCGACGAGACCTTCGACTGCCCCATCCTCGAGGGATATGGATTGTCCGAAACGTCACCGGTCGCCGCTTTCAACCATCCAGGCAGACCGCGCAAGGCCGGTTCGATCGGCACCCCGATAGCGGGCGTCGAGTTCAGGCTCATCGACGAGGAAGGGCAGGACGTGCCGCCGGGCGAGCCCGGCGAGATCGCCATCCGGGGTCACAATGTCATGAAGGGTTACTGGCACAAGCCAGACGAGACGGCCGCCGCGTTCGTCGACGGTTGGTTCCGGACCGGGGACGTAGCCAGAGTGGATGACGACGGCTATTACTTCATCGTTGACCGAAAGAAGGACCTGATCATCCGGGGCGGGTTCAACGTCTACCCGCGTGAGGTCGAAGAGGTCCTCTACGAGCATCCGGCCGTGCTGGAGGCGGCGGTCATCGGCCTCCCTCACGAGTTGCTCGGCGAGGAGATCGGCGCGGCCGTCGCACTGCGGGAGGGCCACTCGGCGTCTCCCGAGGAGCTACAGCAGTTCGTCAAGGCCCGGCTGGCTGCGTACAAATACCCTCGCAAGGTGTGGCTGGTCGAGAGTCTGCCGCAGGGGCCGACAGGAAAGATCATGCGCCGCTTGGTGGCGGCCCCGGATGAAACGAGCACGAAATGACCGTCGCACACCAAGCAACGGGGGCCATCGACGACAGCACGGCGGACGGCGCCGGAGCCCTGGACCTGGTGTTGACGGGGGCGGCGCTTAACCAGTTCCGTCGCTTTCGGCCCGGGCGGGAGACCGTCCACCTGGCCGGACAGCTCGGCCGGCGGCCCCGCAAGCTGGCCATGCGGTGGAGCGATCTCCTCCGCGAGTACGGCAGGATCGCCGTCGGCGCTTCGGCGTTGGCCCCGACGAAAGGGGACCGGCGCTTCGGCGAGCCCGCCTGGACGAGCAACCCGGTGCTGCGCCGGGTGCTTCAGGCCTACCTCGCCACCGCCCAGACCGCGGAGTCGGTCGTCACTGACGCCGACCTCGACTACCGCGACGACCTGCGGGTCCGGTTCCTGATCGACAACCTGATCGACGCGGCCGCCCCGAGCAACAACCCGCTCCTCAGCCCGGTGGCCTGGAAGGCCGCCATCGACAGCGGCGGTACCAGCCTCCTGCGGGGCGCCGCCAACCTGGCCCGGGACATGGCGGCCGCACCCCGGATACCCACCATGGTCGAGCCGTCGGCCTTCGAGGTGGGCGAGACCCTGGCCGTCACTTCCGGCGCAGTGGTCCAGCGTACCGCCATGTTCGAGTTGATCCAGTACACGCCCCAGACCGACCGGGTCCGGACCCTGCCGTTGCTGATCGTCCCGCCGGTGATCAACAAGTACTACGCCATCGACCTTGCTCCCGGGCGCAGCCTGATCGAGTACCTGGTGTCGCAGGGTCAGCAGGTCTTTGTCATCTCGTGGCGCAACCCCGACGCCCGCCACCGGACCTGGGGCATCGACTCCTATGGCCAGGCCATCCTCGACGCCCTCGACGCGGTGCTGCAGATCGCAGACGTCGAGCAGACCCATCTCGCCGCGCTTTGCTCGGGCGGGCGTCATCGCCTCGATGCTCGCCGGCTACCTCGCCGAAACCGGCGGAATCGACAAGGTGGCATCCCTAGGGCTGGCGGTCACCGTCCTCGACCAGTCCCGGGCCGGCACGGCCAGCGCCTTGATCGACGAGCGGGTCGCCAAGATGGCCGTCGACCGCCTCGGCCCGCCGCGGCTATCTCGACGGCCGATCGCTCGCCGAAGTGTTCGCCTGGCTGCGACCCAACGACCTCATCTGGAACTACTGGGTCAACAACTACCTGCAAGGAAAGCCGCCTCCGGCGTTCGACGTCCTCTACTGGAACGCCGACACCACCCGCATGGCCGCCCGCCTCCACCGGGACTTCATCGACCTGGCGATGAAGCAACGCTCTCGTCACGCCCAAGGCAGCCACGATGCTCGGGCAGCCCGTCGACCTGTCCAAGGTCGAGGTCGACTCTTACGTAGTCGCCGGCGTGGCCGATCACCTCTGCCCGTGGCAGTCCTGCTACGCGACCACACAGCTGCTCGGAGGCAAGTCTCGCTTCGTGCTCTCCAACTCGGGCCACATCGCCGCGTTGGTCAATCCACCCAGCAATCCCAAGGCGACGTTCCGGACGTTCTGATGACAACATCCCCGACGCCGACGAGTGGCTGAAGACGGCCCGCTCGCAGCACCGGCAGCTGGTGGCCCGACTATGCCGACTGGCTGGCCGAACGCTCCGGTCAAGGAAAAGGAGGCGCCCGCCGCGCTCGGTTCGCCCAGCTTCCCCGCTCTCGAGGCCGCGCCGGGCACCTATGTCTTCGACCGTTGAAGTCCACCCGGGTTGTCAATGTCCTCGGCCAGGATCTGCGGGTACGAATCCGACCAGGAGCCGGATCGGGGCGTGTCCCGCTGGTGCTGTGCTGCGGCATAGGCGTCGGCTTCGATGTGCTGCAGCCCTTCGTAGACGCCCTCGATCCGGCGATCGAGGTGGTGCGCTTCGACGTGCCCGGAGTCGGAGGGTCGCCCGGCGGGCCCAGTCCCGTACGGGTTCCACGGCAACGCCTATCTGGCAGTGAGGATGCTCCGGCAACTGGGGTACTCGCACGCTGACGTACTCGGGCTGTCGTGGGGTGGAGGACTGGCCCAGCAGATGGCCTTCCAGTTTCCACGCTTCGTTCGTCGTCTCGTCCTGGTCAGCACCGGTACCGGGTCGGTCATGGTCCCCGGTCGGTTGCGGGTGCTGGCCAAGATGGCGACCACCCGCCGGTTCAACGATCCTTACTACGCCGCCGCCATCATCGGCGACATCTACGGAGGCACCGCCCGCACTCATCCCGACCGGGTCCTGCGAGTCATGGGCGACGACATGCGCCCCGCATCCCGGATCGGCTACCTGCACCAGTTGCTTGCCGGGGCCGGCTGGACCAGCCTGCCGTGGCTGCCCTTTATCCGTCAGCAGACCCTGATCCTCGCCGGCGACGATGACCCGATCGTTCCCGCAATCAACGCCAGGATCATGTTCCGGCTGCTCCCGCACGCCACCCTGCACATCTACCGCGGCGGGCACGTGGCGCTCGTCACAGACACAGAACAGCTCGCACCGCTCGTCACCACGTTCCTTACCGCCACCCCTGGGAGGTGCCGTTCATGACCCCAACGGCCATGCCTTACGAGAACCTCGGCGACGCCCTTGCCACGGACTACTTCTACGTGCGTGAGGAGTTCAGCGAAGAACAGTGGCAACACTTCCTGGCCACCCGTCGCTTCGTGGACAGCGAGGTGCTTCCCGCCATCAACCGGTACTGGGAGGCCGCCGAACTGCCATGGCCTCTGATGCGCCGCCTTCCGGAGTTGGGCCTGCTCGGCGAGGACATCGCCGGGTACGGCTGTCCCGGCATGACGCCGCTCGCCCGAGGGCTGGTCAACATGGAGCTGCACCGGGGGGACGGAAGCCTCGGCACCTTCCTTGGCGTCCAGTCCGGACTGGCCATGAAGTCCATCGCCCTGCTCGGCTCGGACGACCAAAAGCAACGCTGGCTACCGGCCCTGGCCCGCCTCGACGCCATCGGCGCCTTCGCCCTGACCGAGCCGATGCACGGGTCGGACTCGGTATCGCTCGAAACCACGGCCCGCCGGGCCGGCCGCGACTGGGTGCTCGACGGCGCCAAACGGTGGATCGGCAACGGGTCGATCGCCGACGTCGTCGTGGTGTGGGCCCGCTCGGACCAGGACGGCCAGGTCAAGGGATTCCTGGTGGAGAAGGACACCCCCGGCTTCACCGCCAGCACCATGGAGGGCAAGGGCGCGGCCCGGGCCATCTGGCAGGCGGACATCACCCTCGAAGGAGCCCGCCTGCCCGACGAGGCGCGGCTTCCAGGGGCCGAGCGGTTCGTCGACGCCGGCCGGGTGCTCGTGACCACCCGCACCACCTGCGCATGGGCCGCTCTCGGCCACGCCGTCTCCGCCTACGACACGGCACTCACCTACACCAAGCAGCGCCGGCAGTTCGGCCAGCCGCTGTGCTCGTTCCAGATCGTCCAGGACCGTCTGGTCAAGATGCTGGCCGAGGTCACCGGCATGCAGCTGTACTGCATGCAGCTCGCCCGCCTCGAGGAGACCGGGAGGCTGACCGACACCATCGCCGGCCTGGCCAAGCTCAACAACACCCGCAAAGCTCGCCAGGTCATCGCCGACGCCCGGGACCTGCTCGGCGGCAACGGTGTCCTCCTCGACAACCACATCATCCGCCACATGGGCGACATCGAGGTCATCCACACCTACGAGGGCACCGAGACCATGCAGACCTTGATCGTCGGTCGCGACATCACCGGGGTGGGCGCCTTCACCTGAGGAACCAAACAGGTTCGCGCCATCGGCGCGGGCAAAGTTGCGAACCCGTCTAGGCGGTCGACGTCGCCTGACCCGGACTGCCCGGTTTCCACGGTCGTGTAGGGCCTGACCCGCACTGCCCGTTTTTTTTCCCGATTGTGAAGAGGATCTCGTAGTACTTTCACTGACTCGTAGCACTTTCGGGCAAATTCAGGGGCGTTTTGACGCCGAGAAACCAAAAGGTCTACGAGAAAATGTGACATCGCACTCGATGACCAGCGCCGTTCCGCCAGCATCGCCGATCTCGGTGGCCAGCGTCTCGAGTCGGTCTTTGCGGCGGGCGGCGAGCGCCACCGCCGCTCCGGCGGCGGCCAGCTGCGGGCCGTTGCCGCTCCGATGCCGCTCGATGCTCCCGTGACCAGTGCGACTGTTCCCTCAAGAGTCGAGGCCATGATGCGAGTGTACTGAGGTTGGAGCGCAGCTCCTATAGACGGAAAATGCAGGGTCGTTTAGTCGTTCGCCAGAGCGACGAGTTGATCCCGATCGGGGGCCGGGACGGGCTGGCGCCGCCAGTCCCCTCCGAGCTCGCGGGCGCGGTCGACGACACCGTCGGATACGAGAGATTCGTGGAGCGGTTCGACCATCAGAGCGGCTCGGACGAAGACCCGGAGGCAATCGGGGTCGCGACCTGCCGCGCACCTCAGGGCCTGGTCCAGCTCCCACCACCGGTCCGCCGGGCGATATTCCTCTCCGCGGATGCCGGCGTCGATCTCCGCCAGGCGGTGGCGGTCATCGGCTCGAACCCACGTGAACCACGGTTGGATTTCGTTGGTGGTGGTGTGGTGAAAGGCCCGGGCGAACGCGTAGGGGTCGCCGAGGCCGACGTCACGCAGCCGGTCCCGAAGGGCCAGGCCGTGGAGCATCCCGATGGTCGCGCCCCGGCCGCGGTGCGGCCCGGTGCAGGCCCAGGCGTCGCCGACCGAGACGACACCGGTGGCAATCGGCTCGCCGTCCAGGTGGTAGTGGCGGATGCGGTCCTCGATCTTGGCGAGGGTCACCACGTGGTCGTCGAGGGGTTCGCCGTCGATCCAGTGGGCCACCAGCGGCAGCGATCGCACCGTTCGCTCCCAGCGTGTGGTGTCGCGCAGACCGTACAGGGCCCGGTCGTGGGCGACGGTCACGAGGACCACGCTCCAGGTGTCGTTGTCGGCCGGCAACGTGACGCTGGTGAGGGTCCCGAGGGGTTGAAGCAAGGGGCCGAGGACGGCGGGCACGGTCCCCTGGGGCGAGAAGTAGTGCCGCGAGTAGTACAACAGACCCTGCGGCTCTGTTTCCTCGACAGGCGGGGCGATGCCGGCGTCGGCCAGCCAGCACGGCAGGGGGGAGCGTCGGCCCATCATGTCCACCACCAGTTGGGCGCCGATCTCCTCGCCGGTCTCGGTGCACACGCCGCCCACGTGCGGCACACCGGCCCGGGTCGGCCGCCCGAGACGCAGCCCGCCGACCGCCGCGCCCCGCCGGATCGTCACCCCAGGATGGGTGGCGGCCACTGCGGCCAACGCCGATTCGACCAGCGGTCTCCGCCCGGTGAGGACCTCGACGTCGCCATCTCCCGGGCGCTCGGGGCCTCGGACAAACTCGGGGATGGCCAGGAGGGGGTTGTAGCGCTGCCCTCCAGCCGCCTCGATCGCCTCAGCTACTTGGGGTAGCTCGGCTTCGAGGACGGTGCGGTAGCGGGCCATGAAGAAGTGGGGGAGCCGGAACTGGTTGACGCCCCGACGGGGCCATTTGTCCCAGGCGTCGAGCGGAGGTGGCGGCGGGTGAGGGTCACGCTCGAGGACCGTCACGTGGTGGCCGTCCTCGGCCAGTAACAGGGCGGTGCCCAGGCCGACCACCCCGGCCCCGAGGATGAGGATGTCAGCCATGGCGGCGGTAGTGTTCCGCCGGCTTGGAGGTTCTGGCGGCGAGGAGCAGGGTCGGCTGGGGGCGTTGGCGGCGGGTGGCGAACCGAGAGTCCGACTCTGCGGATGGTCCGGTGTCCAAGGCGACCATGTTCATGCCTCCTCGGGGTTCGGTTTGCGGCCCCAGGCCAGGAAGTACAGGCAGGGCATGGTCAGGGTGGACGGGTCGGCCAGGTGCTGGCGGACCTGGCGGTCGAGTTGAGCGAGCTCGTCCTGCGAGGCGATCCCGCCCTCGGCGACTTTGGCCCACATGCTGCGGACCAGGTCGGGAAGCAGGGTGCGGCGGGCATGACCCGCCGGGTAGACATCGAGCGCGGCCGTCGGCCCCGATGTCGGTCAGTCCGGCGTCGCCCAGCAGGTAGGTCAACTTGCGGCCGATGGACAGGTCGGCCCCGTCGGCGCAGTAGGCGGCGTGGAGGATCTCGTGGAGCCGATCCCACGCCGGGTTGGGGGGATGGCAAATCCCCGCCATGCCGTCCGCTTCGTCGGTGACGACCCACCCTCCTGGTTTGGCCAAGCGCACCATCTCGGCGAGGACGGGTTCGGGTGATGGGATGTTGACCAGCAGCAGCCGGGCGTGCACGACATCAAACGAGCCAGACGGCAATCCGGTGTGTCGGGCATCGGCCTGGAGTACTTGGACATTGGCCAGGCCACGGTCCTGGACCAGCCGGCGGGCCATGGCGACGTGCGCCGGGTCGATGTCGATGGCGGTCACCGAGCCGGTTGGCCCGACCCGCTCTGCGAGCAACTCAATCGTCCCCGCCGGGCCACAGCCGAGGTCAAGCGCTCGGCCGCCCGGCGGGAGATCGACGCGGCTGAGCAGAGTCAGCGAATGGGCGGCCAGGTCGTGGGCTTGGCGCTGAAGCCGTTCACGTTCCGCAGGATTGGTACCCAAGGTGTAGACGGGTGTAGCGGACTCTGTCTCGCCTCCTCTTATTGTGGGCTTCGCGGATACGGCCATGTTCATTGCCTCAAAGGGGTCGGGCCATCAGGTTGGCTGGACTAGCGACGATCGATGGTTGATTAAGCGACGTAGAAGACGCTCTTGGCCATCTGGTCCTTCCTGCCCAGTGACTGTGTGAACGAGTACGTCCCCAACCCCGGGACGGTTCGCGATCTCCGAACCGAGCATTGGGAAGGATGGCGCAGGATCCTCATTCGTTGCCCATACGGTCACAGTGCGACTTCACGCCCGAAGCGACAAGTGGCAAGCTGGCCACGATGCGCAAAACGCTGGCCAAGCATCGGGTGGCTATGGCCGTCCAGCCCGGCGCCCCCATCTTCGAGCTGTCAGTGCCCTGCGAAATCTTCGGCACCAATCGGACAGACATCCACGACCCCTGGTACGAATTCGAGGTTTGCCCCACCGAGCCCGCTACCGAAGTGGCTTCCGGCTTCGTCGCCAATCAAAAGGGATCAATGGACGATCTCGCCCGAGCTGACACAGTGATCATCCTCGGCGCCGAAAACATCCGCGCCCTACCCCCGACGGAGCTCATCGACGCCATCTGTCACGCATACCGGCGCCGGGCTCGCATCGTGGGCATCTGCTCGGGAGCCTTCGTGCTCGCTCACACCGGCCTGCTCGACCACCGCCGGGCCACCACCCACTGGATGCACATCGACGACTTCGCCAGTCTGTTCCCCGCTGTCATCCTCGACCCATCGGTGCTCTACGTCGAAGACGACGGAGTATTCACCTCAGCCGGGACCGCCGCCGCCATCGACCTGTGCTTAGAGCTGGTCCGCCAGGACCTCGGTACCGCAGCGGCCAACGAGGTGGCCCGACGGATGGTGATCCCGCCCCATCGAGACGGCGGCCAAGCCCAGTACCTGCGATGGCCCATCCCGCCCCATCCCGACCACGACCTGGCCCAGCTCATGCAATGGGTCCAGACCAACCTCGACCGCCACATCACCGTCGAGGACCTCACCCGCCACGCCCACCTCAGCCGGCGAACACTCATCCGACGTTTCCACGATGCCCTCGGCGTGACCCCCCAACAGTGGCTCCTCCGTCAACGGCTGCTCCTCGCCCAAGATCTCCTCGAAACGACTTCCCTTCCCGTGGAGCGCGTCGCCGAACGCTCCGGTATGGGATCAGCAGCCAACCTCCGCCACCACTTCAGCGAACACGTCGGCGTCTCACCACTGGCCTACCGACGCGCGTTCGGTACTCCCCATCAATCGTTCTGACTATCTGAATCAACGACCAGTCACGGGCGGGCCGGGAATGACCGGGGCAGGCGGCTCCTACCCGGGTTCCGCCCACCCTTTCAGTTAATGGATCTGCTCCACGATCGTCGGGCAGGCGTGGGGTCAAAGGTCGCGTGACGGCTCCGGCTCAGCGGCGGGGGCCGCTCAGGGGATGGAGGGCTGGGCCGGCTGGTCGCCTCTGGCCCGGGCCGCTTGGCGTTGGGTGTAGGTGAAGGCGTAGGCCAGCGCTCCGAAGGGGACGATAACCCGCAGCAGGATCTGGCGGGAATCGGTCGAGCCGGCGAAGATCAGCGAAATGGTGCCGACCAGGAAGGCCAGGCCCCAAAAGAGGGAGATCTTGCGGTTGAAGGCGTGAAAGTGGGGGCTGTCCCATATCTCTCGGGGTGCCTGGTCCCGGGCGTAACCTTCGGTGAAGGGCCGGCCGATCAGCACCGAGGCGAAGACGATCACGGTGAGCGATCCGTGGGCCACGGCCTGGGCGTAGCGGCCCCAGGTGCTGATATCGCCGGGCTGGATGATGGCCAGCAGGGCCAGCATGCCGACGAAGTAGACGACGCCGACGTAGTCGAAGAGATGGGCCTTGTGGCGGCTGAGGGCTCGGGCCAGCACGATGATGGCCGCTACTGCAGCCACCCCCGCCCCCCAGTACACGTTTCCGACTCGGACCACCATCAAAAACGCGGCCCAGGGGGCGAAACTCCAGATCAGCTCGGTCATTGGGCATTCCTTTCATCGGTGTTGAGTTCCGTCGGCTTCGAGGGGCGGTCGTCGGCCAGGTACAGGCTCTCGACCAGGGCCACAAATTCCAGGTTGCCGGAGAAGGGTCGAGCGTCCAGCCGGTCTGCGGCACGGACCGTGCCGGCCGGGCGCCCATCCTCTCCCTCGTAGATATTCACGATGATCTCCATGCCTCTAGCCTGCGCCACCTCCTGTTCCGTTGCCCTAGGGCAACTCCCTAATCGCGCGGTTCGCGTGGTCGGGTTCCGAGAGAGAACCGGTCATGGGCCACCAGGACCAGCCACTGGGCCCGCGCCGACAACGAAGCATTTCGTCCTGGTTGGACGAGCATCCAGAGACGCTCGCCCACCTCGATGAACTATCCGCCCGAAGCCGGCGGCGCCCCGTCGTCGGCTCTCTCGAGCCAAGCCCCTTGCGTTAGTGCCAACCGCGCTGCTGGATCGAACAGGAGGCCGCTCGGCGCGTGACGATCGGGTCATGGATCCCGAAGTCTCGTCCGCAACCTTGCCGGGCACCGCAGCTAGCGTCGGGCTATGGCGGTGCCTCAGGCTGATCTCGGAGGTGGCGGGTTCGTGGGGCGGTCCCGGGAGCTGGCGCTTGTCGCCGGCCTGGCCGAGGCGGCAGCGGCGGGCCGGCCCTGGGTGGTATGGGTGCAAGGCGAGGCCGGCTCGGGCAAGACCGCCCTGGTCCGCCGGTGTGTGGCGACACTGCCCGCCGGGTTCCGCGTGGTTCGGGCCCAGGCCGACGAGTTGGCCACCGATATTCCTTACGAGCTGGTGGGTCAGCTCGGAGCGGTGCACACCGACGGTCCCTTCGTGGCGGGGATGGACGTCCTGCGGGGGTGGTCGGCGGCTCAGGACGGCGGCCCGGCTGCACGGCCACACCCGGGGTCACCCGCTGTACGTGCGGACGCTGCTGGCCGAGCTGGGCCCGACCCAGCTCCGTGCGGTGGACGGGGATCTGCCTGCTCCCCGGTCGCTGGCGTCATCGGTCACGGCCCGGCTGTCGGACCTGCCCGGCGACGCCCAGGCTCTGGCCGCGGCGATGGCCGTGATCAACCAGCGGTCGCCCCTGCCGATGGTGGGTCGGGTGGCCGCCCTAGCCGCGCCGATCGGGCCGTTCGAGCTTCTGCTCAACACCGGGTTCGTCCGTTGGGATCCGACCGAGCCGGGCCGAGCCGGCGACGCTATCGGCGCCGCCAACCCCCGACGGAGCTGAGCAACTGGTGGGTCGTCGGGACCAAACCGGGCCAGGGGCCGTCCTGGTGGCCCAGGGACTGAGCAACCCCGAGGTCGCCGAACAGCTCTATATCAGCCGTAAGGCCGTCGAATACCGCCTGCGCGACACCTACGGCAAGCTCGGGATCAGCTCACGCAAAGAACTGCGCACCATCCAGCTCTGAACATCTCCCGGACGCCATAGCCGAATTCGTCGCGGTGCTGGGGGGAGCTGTTTAGGGAGTCTGCCTAGGGCGCAGAGGCTCCTCCAGGCGCACGCTAGGGGCATCGAACGCATCAAGCCCCGGCCGATCGAGGTTGGACCCGTCGAGATGCACATGATGAAAGGAACCCTTCGATGACCAACCTGATCTGGAGCTTCTCTCCCTGGATGACCTTCCTCTTCGCCACCCGATTCACCAACCTGTGGGGGGGCCTGGCCGCCGGCGGGCTGGTCGCCCTGGTCGTGTTCGCCCGGGCCGTAGCCCGCAAGAAGGTGCACATGCTCGACCTGGCGAGCATCGCCTACTTCACGGCTTTGGCCGCGGTTGTGGCCATGGTCCACCCCGGCAACCTCGACACATGGGGCCGCTACGCCCAGGCCGGCTCCCACGGCCTGCTCACCATCCTGGTGTTCGGGTCGGTGCTCATCGGACGGCCCTTCACCGAGTCCTATGCCCGAGAGCAGACTCCCCAAGCGACCTGGCTCACCCCGCATTTTCATGCCTTCAACCGGGAGATCTCGCTGGCCTGGAGTCTGGCCTTCCTGGTCGGCACCATCTCGCTGGTCCTGGCCGGCGCCGTCGACCACGCCCAACTGGTGTTGCGCATGGTCGTTCCCTTCGGCGCTCTGCTCTACGCCTTCAAATACACCCAGCAGCGGGCCAGCCAGACGGCCAAGGCCCTCACCCCCACTCGATGAGCCGCCCGGATCCATCAGGACCCCAAGCCCCTCACCTCGCATACCGGCCGGACCCCCAGGGTCCGGCCGGCACCGCGCCCCAACTACCCTCGGCCCGCACGCGGCCGACGCCAGTTGACCGACGTGCAGATGCCGGCTCGACCCTCGAAGCGCGATCCTGAGGAGCACATTGGCGATTTCCCTCCACCTCTTCGGTCGGCCCTGGTCGCCTCACCATGGTGAGCAAGTCATCTCAACACTAAGGAGAAGATCATGGAGTTCCTCGTCGAGTTCGAGATCAATGTTCCCGACGGAATCCCTGAGGCCGAAGTAAGTGACCGACAGCACGCCGAGGCCTCCGCCGCCGCCGACCTGGCCGCCGCCGGCCGCCTTGTACGCGTCTGGAACAAGCCCGTCGCAACCGGCGACACGTCGGTGCTGGGCCTGTACCGAGCCGATACCCGGTCCGAGCTGGACGGTTTGCTTCGAGGATTGCCCCTCTATGACTGGATGAACATTACCGTGACCCCCCTCGAAGCCAATCCCAACGACCCGATGGCGAAACCCCCACCCTCTCGGGCGTGGGAGCCAGTCGCGGACCCCTCGCTCCCCGAGCCTCGGCTGACACTGGTTTACCGATTGGAAGCGAGCCTCGGCCAACCCTTCGATTTGGGGGAGACCGCCCAGGGCCACCGGCGCATCGTGCCGCAAACCGGTGGGACCTTCACCGGCCCTGAACTCTCCGGGAAGCTGCTCCCCGGGGCGAGTGCCGACTGGCAGATAGTCCTGCCGGACGGTACCGCGCTGGCGGACCTCCGCTACACGCTGCAGACCGACAGTGGGGCCCTCCTCTATGTCCGGTCCCGCGGCGTGCGCCACGGCAGCCCGGAGGTCCTGGCCCGTCTCGGCCGGGGCGAGAACGTCGACGCCAGCGAGTACACCTTCCGTACCGCAACTCAGATCGAGACCGCCGAAGCTGAACTGGACTGGCTGAACAAGGGGGTCTACATCAGCGTCGGCGGCCGCCAACCCGCAGGCGTGATCTACGAGACCTATCTGGTCGGATGAGCCCGCCCCGGCCCGAGAAAGTCGCCATCATCACCGGTGCCTCCCAGGGAATCGGTGCCGGACTGGTAGAGGGTTTCCGTGGAATCGGATATGCCGTCGTAGGGACGTCACGCTCAATCCGTCCCTCGGACGAGCCCGACTACCTCACTGTGCCCGGCGACATCGTCGAGGCCGACACCGCCCAGCGCGTGGTGGAAGAGGCGCTCGATCGGTTTGGCCGGATCGACAGCCTCGTCAACAACGCCGGGATCTTCATCGGCAAGCCATTCGCCGACTACACCGATGACGACTATGCGGCGGTGACGGCCACGAACCTGACCGGGTTTTTCCACGTCACCCAGCGCGCCATCCCGCAGATGGTCAAGCAGGGCGGCGGCCACATCGTCAACGTCAGCACCAGCCTGGTCGACCACGCCGACCACGACCGGCCTTCAGCCTTGGCCGCCCTCACCAAAGGCGGCCTGGCCTCGGTCGCTCGCTCCCTGGCCATCGAGTACGCATCGCGCCGTGTGCGCGTCAATGCCGTCTCACTCGGCGTCATCCGGACCCCTCACCACGACCCGACGGAATATGCGGGAATGGCGGCCCTGCATCCCCTGGGCCGCCTAGGCGAGGTCAGCGACGTCGTCGACGGGGTCCTGTATTTGGAGAGGGCCACGTTTGTCACCGGTGAGATCCTGCACATCGACGGCGGTCAATCAGCCGGACAGTGAGGCCAGGCTCCGGTGGGCATACCCACGGCGTGACCTCGCGGTCGCAGCCTCGGGTGTGCGAGGTCAGTCGTGGAGCTGTTGGGCCAGGTAGGACGCCACACCGATCTGCCCGATGGCCTCGAGCTGGCTCTCCAGCCAATCGGCGTTGCTCTCTTCTCCCTCGAGGATGTCCTCGAGCAGGTCCCGGCTGCCGTTGTCGCTTCGCTGGGTGCACAATGCGATGCCCTGGTTCAGCCGCAAGATGGCCTCCCGTTCGAGCTCGAGAGCAAGGTTGAGCTTCTCAGCCGCGGTCTCGCCGGTGCGAACCGGACCCAGCCTTTGCAGGTTGGGGTGTCCCTCCAGGTAAAGGACGCGCCTGATGAGCTTCTCCGCATCGTTCATCTCGCCGATCGATTCATCCCGGAACCGTTTCGCCAGCCGTTCGTAACCCCAATGATCGAACATCATGGCGTCGAGGAAGTACTGGTTGACTGCCGTCAGCTCCGATGTCAACACCTCGTTCAGCACTTCGACTACCTCGTCCTCACCACGCATTTTGCGCCCTCTCCTCGAACCCGCAGATACAGGGATCGTACCGGTCTGACCACCTGGGTACCTCGGACGAAACATCCGGCGCAAAGAAACCCTTGCCAAAAATGGTAGGCGCGCCTAACATTGGGGGTATGGGAGGCCGACGCCGCTTCGAGACGGCTCTGGTTCCGGCGCTGCGCCGGGTCGAAGGGGTGCGGCTGATCGTCGGTGACGGCCCGCTGCGTGCCGAGGTGCACGGGAAGGGGCATCGGTTCCCGGCCCGGATGCCGGTGAGCATTGGGCTGGCATCTCGCCTGGTGGAGGCCGGCGCTCCGTTGACGGTCCTCGCCTTGCCTTCGACCGGTCCGCTGGTGGGGGTGTCCTAGCCGTGGTGGTGTGCCACTGTGAGCGGGTAACCAGCGCGGTTATAGCGGCGGCCATCGCCGGGGGAGCGGCCACGGTCCGCGAGGTGACTGGCAGCTGCCGGGCTGGAGGTCGCTGCGGATCGTGCCGACCGAGTATCGAGTCGCTGCTCGCTACCTCACCTGACGCCTCGGTCCGCTCCGCTCAACCGGCCGCCTGACAACCCGTCCGACACTACGTGTGCCGGGGCTCTCTAAACTTGTTCCCTGCCTTGGGTCCCGCGGTTCGGCTAAGGGTCACGATCCCCATTAGGTTCACTTTCAGCGAGAGTCGCCACTGACGTCCGCGTCGTCCGGGGGAGTTCTCGACCCGGATCCGTCGGATAGGGTCCGGTTATGACGTTCGCCAACAGCGAGCAGGCCGAATTCTGGGCGGCCCGGGCCTCGTCGTGGATGTCTCTCGAGTCCCACCACGAACAGGTGATCGGCCCGGCCGGGCGCATGGCCATTGACCGTCTGGACCCGCAGCCCGGCCAGCGCATCATCGATTTGGGTTGCGGAACGGGCCGGACCACGTTGGAGCTGGCGGCCCGGGTGGCCCCGGGCGGTCGGGCTCTCGGGGTCGACATCGCCGCCGCGCTCCTCGAACGGGCCCGGGAACACGCCGGTGCCACCGGAATCGACAACGTCGACTTCCAGCACGGCGACGTGCAAAGCATCAACCTCAGGCAGGCGCGCTTCGACGGCGCCTTCTCCCGCTTCGGTGTCATGTTCTTCGCCGATCCCGTGGCCGCCTTCACCAACGTCCACCGGTCCCTGAAACCCGGTGCCGCCCTGTCATTCGCGTGCTGGCAACCGGTGGCGTGCAACGAGTGGATGCTCGTTCCAGCCCAGGCTGCAGTGTCGGTCCTGGGGACAACTCCCGAGATGCCCGCCCCGGACGCTCCTGGACCGTTTTCGTTGTCGGACCGGGATCGGGTCGAACGCATCCTCGATTCGGCCGGATTCCAGAACGTCGACATCAAGGGTCACGACGACGCGATTCGCACGCCGGCGCAAGCCATCCCGGAATCCGCTGACTCAGCGCTGCGGATGGGCGCGGTGCAGAGGATGCTCGAGGGCGCCGACCCCGCCGCGCTCGAGCGTGTCCGGGCCGCCATCGAAGGGGCCATGCAGGCGCGTCTTCAGGATGGAGAGCTCGAGCTCACACGCTCGATCTTCCTTGTCCGAGCCGAGGCCTGAACAGAAGAGTCTCGACTGCCAGCCGTTTACGTGGTAAAAGTCCTACTCGTTCTTCTGTGTCTGGTACTGCCCTTCCTGGCGGTACTGATCAAGAAGGGCCCCTGCATTCAGGTGCTCTGGGCGTTCCTGCTCCAGCTCCTTGGACATATCCCAGGGGTAATCTATGGGATCTACCAGGTCGTGAAAGACTGAACAGCCTGTCGGAGATACGCTCTTGTAGCTGCCGGCGGCTTTACTGTCGCCCCTGAATTGATCGGGGCAGTCCATGCTTCGCCACCGCAACGAATACCCGGTCGAAGGCGGGCTGCCCGGTTTGGACGGGGCGACCGCCTGGCTGAACTCGGGGCCGGTGACCGCCGAGGCCCTCCTGGGGCGGGTCATCCTGGTCAGCTTCGGCACTTACACGTGCATCAACTGGATCCGCTCGCTGCCCTACGTGCGCTCCTGGGCGGACAGGTACGGGGGTCGGGGGCTGGCCGTGATCGGTGTACAGACGCCCGAGTTCGAGTTCGAGGAGGATCTCGACGGCGTACGGGTCGCGGTTGAGGACATGAACGTTCGCTACCCCGTTGCCGTCGACAACGACTACGCCGTCTGGCGGGCGTTCGACAACCACTACTGGCCCGCCTTGTATTTCGTGGACGGGCGGGGCCAGATCCGCCACCACCGCTTCGGCGAAGGCGACTACGAGGAGTCCGAGCATGTGCTCCACATGCTGCTGGCCGAGGCCGGTGTCGACGGTGACCGCTCGTTGACCCGCCCTGAACCGGGGGGTGTAGAACTCCCTGCCGACTGGGACGACCTGCGCTCGCCCGAGAATTACCTGGGCTATGGGCGCACCGAGGGCTTCGCCTCGCCCGGCGGGCCCGTGCTCGAGGAGCGCCACCTCTACACCGCGCCGCCCTCGTTGGGACGCAACCAGTGGGCTCTGTCGGGTGAGTGGCGTATGGGGATGGTCGCCACTGCCCTGGAGCGGCCCGGCGGCGCCATCGCTTGTGACTTCCACGCCCGTGACCTCCACCTGGTCATGAGGCCGGCCGTGCCGCGGGCCCCCGTGCGTTTCCGCTTGCGCCTGGACGGGCGGCCACCGGGAGCGGCTCACGGCCTTGATGTCGACGAGGAGGGCAACGGTTCGGTGACCGGTCAGCGGCTCTACCAGCTGGTCCGCCAGCCGGGACCGATCGCAGACCGGCGTTTCGAGATCGAGTTCCTCGACGCCGGGGTCGAAGTGTTCGTTTTCACGTTCGGATGACGGGAGCTGGTGTCACCACGCGTTGACTGCGGGTACCGCTGCACTAGCCCGGCAGCGGCGCCCGCAACCGCCTGACCAACTCGCCTCACCTGAGGTATTCGTCGGGTGCCCGCGGGCGCGCTAGGCGGGGGCGAGGAGTTCGACCAATTCTGCCGACAGTGGCGAAGAAGACGATGCACGTGAACAGGTGGACCGCTCTCCCCCGGTGGCAGAAGCGGGTACTGTCGAGAAGCGTGGCTTATCTACTTCCATCCGTGGTTGCCCAAAATGGCTCGATCGGCGGGGCCGGTGACATCTACGGCCGTCTGCTGAAGGAGCGGATCATCTTTCTTGGCACAGAGGTGGATGAGACCAGCGCCAACCTGATTTGCGCCCAACTCCTGCTCCTTGCGGCCGAAGATGCTACCAAGGACGTCTGCCTTTACATCAACTCTCCTGGCGGATCGATCGACGCCGGTCTGGCTATCTACGACACCATGCAGGTCGTGGCCTGTGACGTGGCTACGACCTGCATGGGTCTTGCCGCGTCGATGGGCCAGTTCCTGCTGTGTGCTGGTGCCCCGGGCAAGCGCTTCGCCCTGCCCCACTCCCGGATCCTGATGCACCAGCCGTTGGGCCAGATGCAGGGTCAGGCCGTAGATATCGCCATCCAGGCCGAGCAGATCATCTATTTGAGGCGGATATTGGCGGAGCGGATCGCCTTCCATACCGGCCAGCCGATCGAGCGAATCGAGGCCGATTCTGACCGGGACTGCTGGTTCAGCGCCCAGGAGGCCAAGGACTATGGCTTCATCGACGCAGTCGTCGAGAGAACGACCAACGTCGGCCAGCCCGGACAGTCTTGATTCCCCCCAAACCGCCCCCGACCGGGCGAACTCCTCTGGGCGGTGACGAGGTCGTTTAGGCGGGCCGGCCGGGTAGGAGGACTGCGGTGCACGCCGGGCACAGGGCCCAGTCCGTTTGGAAAAACAGTGTCGGGTCGCCGGGGAAGGCACACTGGCAGCGCCCGCAGTGGCGCGCCGGGAGCGGCACGATGATTGATTCTGCCTCGCTTGCGGTGTCCGCCTCGGGCGGCCCCGCCCGGCGTGGGGGCCCGCTCGGTCGTGGCTCTAAGCGTCGGGCTCCCATCGGAACCCTCGATCCTCCTCCGGGTCACGGAGGCTTGCACTCAATCTGAGCTGGAAAGCAGCGTATCACCCATCCCTTTGCTCGCCGTCACCGTTGCATCGTCGGGATCTCTCGGACGGTGGCGACCACCGATAGAAACGAAGCAGCGGTAGGCTTGTCGTAGTCCGCTCAGGACGCAGCGCTCTCGCTTCTTCGAGGGCAGATCGGGGGTTCCCGTGGGAGCTCCAGCAGTACCGATGTTTGTCGATTCTTGGTCAGGCTGAGGAGCGTCTCTATGTTTGGTTGGCGTATCCCTTCGCCGGACGAGGCGATGTTGATCAGCGGAGCCAAAGGCCGCGGGGACCGAGCGGCGCCGTTCAAGATCGTCAAGGGCCACGGAGCCTTTGTTTTCCCCCTTCGGTCCAAGGCCTCATTTCTTACCTTGTCGATGCAGGAGGCGGAGGTCCTGGAACCCTGCGTGACTCAGCAGGGAATAACGCTGACGGTGAAGGCGGTGATCGCGTTCAAGGTTGGCAACGATGACGAGTCGATCACGAACGCCGCTACCCGTTTTCTCGCCGACGAGGACCAGATGACGCGTCTGACCGGGCGAATTTTCGCCGGTCATCTCCGGTCCATCGTCGGGTCGATGACCGTCGAGGATCTCATCCGTGAACGCCAGAAGCTGGCGGCAGAAGTACTGGACCAATCCAAGCCGGAGATGGCAACGCTTGGTCTGGTAGTGGACTCCCTACAGATCGAATCGATCGATGATCAAGGCTCCGGGTACATCAGGGCTCTGAGCCAACCCCACGTTGCCGCGGTGAACCAAGCCGCGGCGATTGCCCAGTCGGCCGCTGATCAGGCCGCGGCTCAGGCCCGTCAGGAGTCGGACCGCAACCAGGCGGAGTACGCCCGTCAGACTTCCATCGCCAGGGCGCAGTACGACGCCGAAGTAGAGGCTGCTCAGGCGAAAGCCGCTCAGGCCGGTCCCCTCGCGGCGGCGCGTGCTCAACAGGATGTCCTCGCCGAACAGGCAAAGGTAGCCGAACGCAACGCCGAGCTTCGCCAGCAGCAGCTCATTGCCGAGGTAGTCCGCCCGGCCGAGGCCGAGGCACAAACGATCAAAGTGCTCGCGACCGCGGAGGCGGAGGCAACAAGGGTCCGCGCTGAGGCTGCCGCCGCCAACGACAGGGTCGCTCTCGACCAACAACTGATCGCAATGCTTCCCACGGTGATCAAACGCACGAGCCAAGGCTTGGCGAAAGCCAACATCACTGTTCTCAACGGCGCAGAGGGCTACAACCAAACTGTCTCGGGTCTGGTCAGCCAGTCCATGGCCGTCCTGGAAGCACTACGAGCCGGGATCCGGAGCGGAGAGGCAGCCAATCCGGGTTCCAACGGCACCGTGCCCGCGGACCAGATCAGCCAGTAGCTTCCTGGCCCGAGCCTATTGTTTGGCCGCTCGGCGATCGGTGACCTTGGCCGCCTTGCGTCGCTTGCGCTCCTCTACCGCGCTTCGAGCCGACTCCCGAGCGGCAGCCTGAGGCTCGACCCGCAATAGGAGCCAGCTGTCCAACCGGGCGCGCGTCAGCTGGCCTGCCGACACGGCCACCGCGACCTCGCATCCTTGCTCGCCCTGGTGGGAGCAGTTGTCGTACATGCAGCCAAGCGCCAGTGCCTCGAGGTCCCGGAAGGCTTGCGGCACTCCCTCGCCAGCGCCGACCACCGACAGGGCGCGCATCCCTGGCGTATCGATCAAAAGGCCACCCCCGGGGAGCCGGACCAGCTGGCGGTGGGTTGTCGTATGCCGTCCATGGCCGTCGCTACGCACGGCTGACGTCGCCAGCAGATCGGCCTTGGCCAGCAGGTTGGCAAGTGTCGACTTTCCCGCTCCCGACAAGCCAAGCAGCGCTACGGTCCGCCCCTCGACCAGATAGTCCGCCAGGTTCGCGATGCCCTCTCCGGTCGTCGAACTGATGACCAGCACACTCACGCCGGCGGCGACCGTCTTGATTGCCTGGCGCGCTTCAGCCACGAACTCAGCCGTGACCCTGTCGGACTTGGTCATCAAGACGACGGGGGTGGCGCCGCTTTGCCACGCCAACGCCAGGAACCGCTCAAGGTGGCGCAGGCCGAGCCGGCCGTCAAGTGAATCGCACAACAACACCGTGTCGATATTCGCGGCCACGACCTGCGCGACCGCCCCCCTTCCATCGGTCGCTCGGCGGAATGCAGACCGACGAGGGAGCACGGCCACGATTCGTGTACCGCCCCCCATGCCGGGTTCTGGATCCACAGCGACCCAATCGCCGACCGCCATTTCGACACCACGGGTGACGGCGACCCGAATCTCGGCCGGTCCGGTCATCAGAGTGCACATTCCACGGTCGATCCGCGACACTCGCCCCGGCCTGAGGGTCGGATCCGCCAACTCGGCCAGCGCTGAGGCCCAGCCGTCGTCCCATCCAAGAGTCTGCAAGTCCGGCGAAGCGGTCACGCGTGGGTCAGGTCTCCCGGGTTCAGTACAGCCCGAGTTCGAGGCGGGCGGCGTCAGTGAGACGGGTTTGGTCCCAGGGCGGATCCCACACGAGTTCGACGTCGACTTCCGCCACGCCTGGAACGGTCTGGACCCGGGCGCGAACGTCGTCGCTGAGAATGTCGCCCATTCCGCATCCTGGGGCGGTCATCGACATTTTTATCTCGACCCGGTAGCCGCCATCTGCTTGCACGTGGGCGTCGCATGCGTATATCAGGCCGAGGTCGACGATGTTTACCGGGATCTCGGGGTCGAAGACGGTCTTTAGCTGTTCGATGACCTGTTGGTAGTCGAAGGGGCCCCACTGCGATGGTCCGGACGGGTGCGCTTCGACGGTCAGTCCGAGGGCGTGGGCATCTTCGGCCTGGATCCGGGCCAACTGACCGGATTCGGTCTGGACGGTGAGGGTGCCGCCGAGAGCCTGGATGATCATGACCTTCTCACCTGCCGACAGGGTTGTGGTCTGTCCGCTGGGGATGAGCGTGACATCGCAGTCCTGAGCCAGTTCGATTGGAGTGCCGTGGGCGGGACTCATGCTCGCCTGGTCCGATCGCGCTCGGCTGCCGTCGGTTTGCCGGCAGGGGGACCCGGCGCGGGCCGGCCCGGCGACTGGTCGGGGCTTGACGGCGTGCTCAGGAGGGCGGCCACCAGAGCTTCGAGGTGGGTGCGCAGCCCTTCGCTACCGACGGTGTCGAGCATCTCTGCCGCGAAGGCGACGGTGAGCATGGCCTTCGCCTGCTCGAGGGGCACTCCACGCGACCGCAGGTAGAAGATAGCGTCGGGCTCGAGGGCGCCGACGGCGGCGCCGTGCGTGCACTGCACGTCGTCGGCGAGGATCTCCAGTTGGGGGCGGGTGTCGATCTCGGCGTGATCGGAAAGCAGCAGGTTCTTGTTGGTCTGGCTGGCGTCGGTGCCTTGCGCTCCTGGCCGGACCACGAGCCGTCCGTAGAACACTCCATGACCCCGGTCGGTGGCGATGCCTTTGTAGAGCTGGCGGCTGGTGCAGCGCGGGGCGGCGTGCTCGATCAGGACCGGGTTGTCGTGGTGGCGCTCACCTCCCGGGAGGTACAGGCCGTTGACGGTGGTGTGTCCGCCTTCCCCTTCGAGTCGGACCCGTACTTCGTGGCGGCCGATTCTCGCCCCCAGAGCCAGCGAAAGCGACGAGAACCGGCTGTCGGTGCCTTGGCGGACGTCGAGCCGGCCCAGATGGAACGCGGTGGCAGCTTCGTTTTGGATCTTGTAGTGCTCCACCGTGGCTCCCGCACCTATGACCACCTGGTTGACCGTGTTGGTGCACGTGGGACTGCCAACCGGTCCGGCGTAGGTTTCGACCAGGGCCAGACGGCTACCCGCACCGGCCACGATCATCGAACGCGGGTTGGACATGACCGGGGCCCCTTGTCCGTCGGCATAGAACAGCAGTTCGATGAGCCCCTCGACCTGGGTGCCGGGCGCGACGTGAACGACCGCGCCGTCCTCGGCCACCGCCGCGTTGATGGCATCGAAGGCGTGACCATGTTCGCCGGGCGGGGAGAACAACGGCTTGAGGCCGACGCCTCCGCCGGCCAGCACCGATGCCAGGTTCGTCACCGTCACTCCCGGGGGCAGGCCGGCCAACGACGACAGGTGCGGGGCGACGAACCCGTTGACGAACACCAGACGGGCGATCGCGGTGTCGACACTCGATCGACTGATCTCGGCTGGCGAAATCTGGGGACCCGCTACGGTATCTGGGGGCAGGAAGGACACGGCGAGCAGGGGCCCCAAAGGGGTGTATCTCCAGTCCTCGTCCTTGCGCGTCGGGAACCCACGCTCTGTCGCCCAACCGGCCGCCGCCCGACGCGCCTGAGCCAGCCACGCCGGGACCGATCGGTCGGCCGGCACACCCAATCGGGACAGGAGCCCAGCGACCGTCGGGGTGGGGGTGGCCGACGCTGGCGCAGCACTTGCCAGCGAAGTCATGATGTCGCCATCGACGGCGATGGTGCCTCCGTTGACGGGTCGCCATACCCGTGGGCCTCGAGGTCGAAAGCGAGGCGCTTGTCGCCCGACCTGACGATGCGGCCACCGGACATGACGTGAACCCGGTCGGGGACTACATAGTCGAGAAGTTGCTGGTGATGGGTGATGATGATGATGGCCCTCTCAGGGCTGCGCTGGGCGTTCACTCCCCGCGCCACCACGCGCAGAGCGTCGATATCGAGGCCAGAGTCAGTCTCGTCCAGGATGGCCAGCGTCGGTTCGAGAATCGCCAGCTGCAAGGTCTCGTTGCGCTTCTTCTCGCCCCCCGAGAAGCCTTCGTTGACCGAGCGGCTCATGAAGCTGCGGTCCATCTCGACCAGCTTCATCCGCTCCTCGGCCATGGCCAAGAACTCGGTTACGTCAACCGGGTCGAGCCCGCGGCTGCGTCGTAGTGAGTTGAGCGCGGTACGTAGGAAGTACAAGTTGCCCACCCCGGGGATCTCGACCGGGTGCTGGAAGGCCAAAAAGACACCGGCCGCGGCCCGGTCCTCCGGCGACAGCCCGAGCAGGTCCTCCCCCTGAAAGGTCACGGTTCCGGTGGTGTCGTAGTCGTCGCGTCCCGCCACGATGTTGGCAAGGGTGCTCTTACCGGACCCGTTGGGGCCCATGATGGCGTGCACCTCCCCAGCGGCGACATCGAGGTTGACGCCTCGGAGGATCTCGTTGCCGGCCACGCTGGCATGGAGGTCGGCGATGTGCAGCATCATCCGACGCTACCTTCCAAGCTGACGCTCAAGAGCCGCTGCGCCTCCACCGCGAACTCCATCGGCAGCTCCTTGAACACTTCGCGGCAAAAGCCATTGACGATCATGGCCACCGCGTCCTCTTCGGGAATCCCTCGTTGGCGGGAGTAGAACAACTGGTCGTCGCTGACCTTCGATGTCGACGCTTCGTGTTCCACCCTCGCCGACGGGTGTTTCACCTCGATGTAAGGGAACGTATGAGCCCCGCTGTCGCTTCCCAGCAGCAACGAGTCGCAGCGGGTGTGGTTCCTCGCGCCCTCGGCGGAGCGAAGCACCTTTACCAATCCCCGGTAGGTGCTCTGGCCGTGCCCGGCGGAGATCGCCTTCGAGACGATGGTGCTTCGCGTGTTCTTGCCGATATGGATCATCTTCGTGCCGGTGTCGGCCTGCTGATGGTTGGCGGTGAGCGCTACCGAGTAGAACTCCCCCACGGAGTTGTCCCCTTGGAGGATCACCCCCGGGTACTTCCAGGTGATCGCCGAACCCGTCTCGACCTGGGTCCAGGAGATCTTGGAGCCCGCTCCAGCGCACTTGCCTCGCTTGGTCACGAAATTGTAGATACCGCCACGACCGTCGGCGTCGCCCGGATACCAGTTCTGGACCGTCGAATACTTGATTCGGGCCCCTTCCAGGGCCACCAGTTCGACGACGGCGGCGTGGAGCTGGTTCTCGTCGCGCATGGGCGCGGTGCAACCCTCCAGGTAGCTCACGTCCGCCCCGTCCTCGGCCACGATGAGGGTCCGCTCGAACTGGCCGGTCCCCGCCGTGTTGATACGGAAGTAGGTGGACAATTCCATCGGGCAGTGCACCCCCTTGGGGATGAAACAGAACGACCCGTCGGTGAAAACCGCCGAGTTGAGGGCGGCGAAGAAGTTGTCGCGGTAGGGCACCACCGAACCCATGTAGGTGCGAACCAGATCCGGATAATCCCGCACGGCCTCGGAGAACGAACAGAAGATGACGCCCACAGAGGCCAGCTTCTCCTTGTACGTCGTGGCCACCGACACCGAGTCGACGATGGCGTCGATGGCGACGCCGCTGAGCCGTTCCTGCTCTCCGAGTGAGATACCGAGCTTGTCGAACATGGCGCGAAGCTCGGGGTCGACCTCGTCCAGGCTCGCTAGCTTCGCCTTGGGCTTCGGGGCCGCGTAGTAAACGATGTCCTGATAGTCGATCGGCCCGTAGTGGACGTTCTGCCAACGGGGCTCCTCGAGCGTGGTCCAGTGCCGGTAGGCCCGCAAGCGCCATTCCACCAGCCAGTCCGGCTCCCCCTTCTTGTCCGAGATCAGCCGGATCACGTCCTCACTCAACCCCTTGGCCACCGCGTCGGTGTCCAGATCTGTCGAGAACCCATAGCGATACTCCTGGCGGGCGAGCTCCATGACCTCCTCGGAAACGCCGGTCATACCTGCCGCCCAACCATCCGACAGTCCCCTGCGCCGGCCATCGCCTCGCCGCTCATCGCTACCTCCTCGCTCCGCCAGAGCCATTGCCCGGCGCGGGCTCACTGCTACGGGCGATATTTGTGCGGGCTCCTTCTCGTGATCCTACCGGCAATGAAGGTCCGAGCCTCACCCTTTGTTCGTCGACATAACGTCGTCGGGTGAGAGAGGATCGATGTGGTAGCTTTGGGTTCATCCCGTCTTGGGAGGGACGCCTGGTTGGGTACGTTCGGCTGAGCCGGCGAGCCCGTTTCAGGCTCGACGCCTCTTCTGAGCTGAACTTAGAGGTGTGCCTTGACATCCGAGCAGATCCCTCCGAGGGCGGAGCCGGCTGATGCCTGCGTGCCCATGCCCAAGATCGAGCACCGCCGGCGCACGGCTGCAGTGACCTGTACCTCGTGCCGGGTGACCTTCATGGCCTCCGCACTGGCCGCTGCCCCGGTGGACACTGAGGAGTGGGTATGTCCGCGCTGCTCGGACCGATTGTCTGAGCCGTCGGTGGAGCCGGACAGCCCGCGTCCCCCGCGGGGTTGACACTTCCACATCTCGTTTAGTTTCGCTGGGCCAGCAATCACCCATTGAGCGCGCTTGTCGCGCCCTTGAAAGGCGGTTATTCCGTATTGACGTCCTACGGCTTTCTTAGCACCTACCCCCCGACTCAGTGCGGTTTGGCAACATTCACGGCATCGCTAGCGGCAGCTCTTCGCGACGGCGAGAGTTCAGCCGAGGTCGGCGTGGTCAGATTGGTTGACCGACTGGACCGCAATCCGTCGGCGGAAGTCGTGTATCAACTGGTCACGGGGACTCCAGGGGGAGAAGCCAGCGCGGCCGCCGCGCTCAACAGCTACGACGTGGCGATCATCCAGCATGAATACGGCATCTACGGTGGTCCTGACGGCGACTCGGTTGTTGCCATCATGCAGCGACTGGCCGTTCCCGCCATCGTCGTTCTGCATACGGTCCTGGCTTCTCCCACGCTCCACCAGCAGCGCGTCCTGGAGCAGGTGGCCCACGCCGCCTCAGTGGTCGTGGTCATGACCGAGACCGCCAGAAATCGCCTGGTCGAGGGCTACCTGGTCGACGGAGCGAAGATCGCGCTGATCCCCCACGGGGCTCCGACCGAGTGGGGGGTGGCGGAGCAGCCTCGTTCGCCGAGTCCCCCCATGGTCCTGACGTGGGGGCTGTTGGGGCCGGGCAAGGGGATCGAGTGGG
The DNA here is from genome assembly GCA_963783945.1 of uncultured Actinomycetota bacterium. Taxonomy (GTDB): domain Bacteria; phylum Actinomycetota; class Acidimicrobiia; order Acidimicrobiales; family Palsa-688; genus CAWAPS01. Next base: position 486,092 of record CAWAPS010000024.1, on the reverse strand, counting down.
CCATCACGGCGATGACAGACCTGCAGGATCTGGACCCGCAGCCGCGCTATGTCGTGGCGGGGGAGACCCATCCCTTGGTTCTCGAGAGCTCCGGGGAGTCGTACCGTCGAATGTTACAGACGCGAGCTAACCGCTTAGGAATCGGGCACGCGGTCAGCTTCGACAACCGGTATCTCAATCCACCCGCCTTGCGGGACCTGGTCCGTTCAGCCGACGTGGTGCTGTTGCCTTACGACTCTCCTGACCAGGTGACATCCGGGGTGCTGATCGAGGCGGTCACTGCTCGCCGTCCCGTGGTCGCCACCGCTTTTCCGCACGCCGTAGAGCTGTTGTCATCAGGGGCGGGAACCGTCGTGCCACACCGTGATCCGAGTGCCATGTCGGCTGCGATCCGAGGGATCCTGACCACGCCCGAACTGGCGTGGAGCATGGTGGAGGCGGCCAAATGCCTGGCGCCGGGGCTGACGTGGGCCGCGGTAGGGGAACGGTATCGGGAGCTGGCGGGGAGGCTGCAAGTCCACGTGGCAACCGTGATGGCGTGACAGTACCGAGCTTGTCGTTCGAGCACCTGTTCCGGTTGAGCGACCAGACCGGGATCTTGGAACACGCCAGGGGAGCTGTGCCCCGTCGCGAGAGTGGGTATTGCCTGGACGACGTGTCGCGCGGACTGGTCGTCCTGAGCCGAGAGCTCGAGCCGTCCGCCCGACAGCTGGACCTCGCCGGCCGGTACCTGGAGTTCGTCGATCACGCCCAGGAAGCCGGGGGCATGTGCCGCAATCGCCTCCAGTACGACCGACGCTGGGCTGACAACGGTGGCGTAGGCGATTGGTGGGGGAGGGCCCTATGGGGCCTCGGGTCCGTGGTCTCGGGCGGTGGCCCCAAATGGATGAAAACAGAAGCTCTGGAGCGCTTCTGCATCAGCGGCCAGGCTCGTTCTCCCTGGCCACGAGCTCTGGCCTTCGCCGCCCTGGGCGCGGCGGAGGTGATCGCGTGTGTTCCTCAACATGCTGAGGCCCGAAAGCTCCTCGTCGACACCGCCGCCGCGCTGAGACGCCCAAACAATCACGAACTGTGGCCGTGGCCCGAGGAGCGACTCACGTACGCCAACGCGGCCATACCCGAGGCCTTGATCGCGGCTGGCGCGGCACTCGATGACGACGAGGCCGTCGACGACGGTCTTCAACTTCTCTCCTGGCTGGTTGAGCTTCAGACCATTGATGACCACCTCTCTGTGGTGCCTGTCGCCGGTCGCGCTCCGGGCGATGCCGGACCGGGATTCGATCAGCAACCGATCGAAGTCGCCTCCCTTGCCGACGCGTGCGTTCGGGCGTTCTCGGTCACCGGTGACTGGGGGTGGCAGCTCATTGTTGCCAGGTGCGTGAGCTGGTTTCTCGGAGCCAATGATTCTGCGATCATCATGCACGATCCGGACACCGGCGGGGGTTATGACGGCCTCGAGGTGGACGGAGCCAACCAGAACGAAGGGGCGGAGTCCACGATTGCCTGGCTCTTGACCTTGCAGCACGGCCGGCGCTTGGCGCTCGACCGGACGACCTCTGCAGGTTCGTGCTGAACCCGACAGCCGCATCGAGCGACCTGGTCGAGCGCACCGACGTGCATCTCCGACCCGATCCGGCGCGAGTCGTCACCCAGTTGTTTGTGGCGGGAGAGGAACTCTCGTCGGGTTCGTCTCGAGCCAGCCCGGTAATGGAACGGGTCTTGGCCATGGGCGAACATGAAGGCGAAGCCCTCCTTGCCGCGACGGTCATGCGGTTTCAGGACCGTCACCCTCACTTAGCCGCCGACCTGTTGGAACACTTCAACCAGATCGGCGACCGCCTTGGCGTGGATTCCGAGATCTCCGTGGCGAGGCGGATGCTGCTAGGAGCCTATGCCACAAGCGAATATGCGGTGGAGGCAGTCGCCCTGTGCAATCCGTCGATCGTTCCACATCCGGATCAGAGCGGCCTCGGGCCCGGCGAACTACGATTTGTAGTCAGCCTTCGAGCTATCGGGGAAGGTCACATCTCGTCGATCGAGTTTCGGACCGGCATCGCGGGGGCGGACGGGCACTGCCGCCTCGATGACCCTGGACGGTTTGCCACACAAGCGAAACAACTGTCCTCAACGTTCGATCGGGACAGGTTCCGCGGTCAACTGAGCGATGCCGGCGAACCCAGTGAGGTCCTCACTTTGGTCCTCGACCGCCTGCCACCAACGTTCTCGGAACCGCAACTCGAGCAGTCGATCTCCGCTCTTCACCCGCAGATACTCACTCGCACCGAAGCACGCGACACCATCGAGAGGATCCGGCTCACCGCGCAGTCCAACTACACCGTCGTCTTTCTCGAGGGAACACCGATCGGGCAGCGAGTGCTGAGACCCCGCGGACCGACCGAGAGCCACGGCATGGAAGACGCTCGTTTCGTGCGCTTCGTCGAGGATGACGGAACCGCGACCTACTTCGCGACCTACACCGCGTTCGACGGTGCCCACATCGCTCCCCAGTTGCTCCAAACCGACGACTTTCGGACCTTTCACGTGACCCAACTGGCCGGTACGGCCGCGACGAACAAGGGCATGGCCCTCTTCCCGCGGCGGATCGGGGGCCGCTATGTGGCACTCTCTCGCTGGGACCGGGAGCGCAACGCCGTCACAACCTCGCTGGATGCCAACACCTGGGAGCGCCCGATCGAGATACAGTCACCCGAACAGGCATGGGAACTCGTCCAGGTTGGCAACTGCGGTTCACCTATCGAGACCTCTGAAGGTTGGCTGGTTTTCACTCACGGAGTAGGCCCGATGCGGACCTACTCCCTCGGGGCGCTCCTCCTCGATCTGGAACAGCCCACCGTCGTCCGGGGCAAGTTGAAGGAGCCCTTGCTAACTCCAGAGCCGATCGAGCGGAACGGTTACGTGCCGAACGTCGTCTATTCGTGCGGGGCGCTCTTGCACGAACAGAAGATAGTCCTGCCCTACGCGCATGGGGACAGCGAGACGACATTCGGGACGATCTTGCTGCCTGATCTCCTCCATCGCCTGCTGTCGGACTGAGCGTCGACCGGTCTCCCCCATGCGAATAGCCATGCTCGCTCCAATAGCCTGGCGAGTCCCGCCCCGACACTACGGACCCTGGGAGCAGTTCGTCTCTCTGCTCACCGAAGGCCTCGTGACCCGCGGGGTGGACGTCACCCTATTCGCAACCGGGGACTCGAAGAGCGGTGCCAAGCTCATCTCGGTCCAGCCGACGGGGTATTCTGAGTCGACGGGGGTGGATGTGAAGGTGTGGGAAGGCCTGCACATCAGCGAGGTATTCGAGCGTTCCGGCCAATTCGATCTCATCCACAACAGCTTCGACTTTCTTCCCCTTACCTACAGCGCTTTGGTCGCGACACCGATGGTGACGACAATCCACGGCTTCTCCAGCGAACGGATCCTGCCCGTCTACCAGAAATACAACGGCCGAACGAACTATATCGCCATCAGCGAAACGGACCGTCATCCGACCCTCGACTACCTGGCCACGATCCATCACGGCATCGACATGGGGGCCTTCGGTATCTCCGAGAATCCTGAGAGCTACCTTCTCTTCCTCGGACGTATTCACCCAGAAAAGGGTGTAGAGGAGGCGATCACTGTGGCCCGGCGCGCCGGACGGCCTCTGATCATCGCAGGGATCGTCCAAGACCGCGCCTACTTCGAACGGTGCGTCGCCCCGTACCTAGACGACACTACGGTCCGCTATCTCGGCCCGATCGGCCCACAACGTCGCCGAGCTCTCCTGAGCGAGGCCGCCGCCCTACTTCACCTAATCAGCTTCGAAGAGCCCTTCGGCTTCAGTGTAGTAGAGGCCATGGCCAGCGGCACTCCAGTGATCGCATTTCCGCGGGGTTCCATGCCCGAACTCATCAGCCATGGTAGGAATGGATTTCTCACCCATGACGTCGACAGTGCGCTCGGTGCCGTCAGCCTCATTGGGGACCTCGACCGGTCAGAAATCCGCCGGGAAGCGGTCAGGCGCTTCGACCGCTGGCGCATGGTGGACCAGTACCTCGCCGCATACGATCACATCCTCGAGGGCCCAAATAGCACAAATCATGTCCGGCCCTATCGGGTCGTAGGTGGCCTAAGAGATAGTGGGCCTGGGCCGAAGACAGGTCGCGACAAGATGGCCGCATCAAGTTCATCGCGTGGCGGGGCGGCAACGTGGGCGGGGCCAGTCAGCGGACGGGTCCCGAGGGCCGCGGATTCTGTCAGAGTGGACGGCATGCGCATCAACGTCGGTTGTGAGTTCTCCTATCGGGCCGAGGTGGCCACCCACGGTGTGTTCCAGGTCGAACCTCGACTCGACGCCGGAGTGCGTGCGGTCGACGAACAGTGGACCATCACGCCCCAGATTGGGATGTCGCGCTACCTTGACGGTTTCGGCAACATGTGCCGTCGGAGCACTCTCTCGGCCGGCTTGTCGTCGTGGCGGTACTCCGCCGTGCTGGACATGCCGAGCGAGGCCGACCCGGAGGATCTAAACGCTGCGGAGGTGGCGGCCGAGTTCCTCCCCAACGAGGTTCTCGTCCATACGTTGCCCAGCCGATTTTGCCCGTCTCAGGAGTTGGCGGACGAAGCTTGGAGATTGTTTGGTTCGGTCCCACCGGGATGGGGTCGGGTCCAGACCATTTGCGACTGGGTGCACAGCGAGATTACCTTCAATTACTTGCGCACCACCCCGCTCGCCACCGCAGTGGACGTGTTAGGCAGCCGGGCCGGCGTGTGCCGGGATTTTGCCCACCTGGCCGTGTCATTCTGTCGCGCCCTGAACATTCCAGCCCGCTATGCGTTCGGGTATCTTCCGGACATCGGGGTTCCTCTCGCCCCTGGGCCCATGGACTTCTGCGCTTGGATGGAGGTCTTTCTGGGCGGCCGGTGGTGGACCTTCGACCCCCGTAACAATCAGCGACGAATCGGGCGGGCTCTCATCGCCCGGGGCCGCGACGCCCTCGACGTTGCGATGGTCTCGACGTATGGGGGACCCGAACTGACTTCCATGACCGTGTGGGCCGACGAGGTCACCACCTGACGTTCTTCACCACTTCGGCCTCCGCTGCCCCGGGAATCACCGGCCTCCTCCTACGGCGAGGGCCAGGGCCCACGGTCGAGCGATGATGCCTACTGGTCCGCGGTTCGGTGTTACCCTGAACTGTGTTAACCGAGGTCGTGGTCAAGCCTTCGCCTCGGTCGGTAACGCGGATGCCTGCTCCGGACCCGGGCGGGATCATCTTCGATGATGAGGAAGGTTCCGGTTGGTTCGGTGATGATGGGCACGAGATGCTGCGCTTCCTAGGATCTGACCTGAGTCTCGAGGTCGACGAAGTACTGCAGCAGTGCGATGGGCCGAGGCTGTTTGCCGGCCATGACGAATCGGGCCAGCCCTGGCTCGTAGCGGAGATCTGGCGTAGCGCGGTCAACGCCAAATGGCTGTGCGCCCCCCAGTCACCGCGGGCGCTCGAGTACGTCCGCTGCGGGCGGGCCCAGGTCAGAGACGCCCTGCGACACTCGATCGACGGCACCGTGGTTCTGGTAACGGTGGAGTGCGCCACCATGGTCGACGACCAGGTGCTGTTGTGCGCCGAGCTCCAGGACGACCTGCTCCCAGCGGCCGACTGGCGTCTGGTTCCTGCCCAACTCTGAGGTCGCGATGTAGGCCACAAGCCGAGCCGAGAGCGACTCTCGAACCCGGCCTTCGCCCCCGCCAACCGGACCCGCCTACCGGGCCCAGCATCCGGCAACCCCGGACGGCTCAGCCGGCATTTTCAACCGCCGGTGTCGGATGACTAATGGGCGAGCGAAACAGTGGTGCATCCACATCGCTGGCCTGAATGTCGATGTCCAATGCACCCGTGGAGACCGGGCTGGAAACCCCTTTCAACCACGACGGGTCGAGAGCCCTTACCGCCACCCAGCTGGGCGTTACGAGATCATCGGCCGATGCGACCACCCGGCCGGCCTGAGCGACGTCACACAGCCGGGCGGCGATATTGACCGCTCGGCCGACGTAGTCGTCGCCTTCCATCAAGATCACCTGGCCCTGGGCGATGCCCGCTCGCATAGGCAGCCGGGCTGTTTCTACCAGCCGCTGGCGAATCGTCAAGACCGCGACGACGACTGGCTCGCAATGGACTCCGACCAGCATGACCCCGTCGCCGAGCCATTTGTCAATCCGAACCCCGGTCAGCGGTGCCACCTCGCGGACTGCGGAGCGGAGTCCGCGCAGTTCGACCACGGCCTCATCGTCGCCGTGATGGTCAGCGAAGTCGGTGAATCCGCACAGGTCGAGGAAGGCAAAGGTTCTCAGAACTCTGGTGTTTGTCGGGGTGGTGGAGAGCGTTGATCTTGACAGCTCGGACCTCGGAGAAGGGACGGGACCTGAGGCCCGGACGGTGTCGGCCGTCGTCACCCTTTGGCCTCGACGCGGTCAGCCGCTGCCCGGGTGATCTTCGCGTCATGGGTGAGCGAGACATACTTTTCGAACATGTAACCTACCTCCTGCCCGCGCCGAGCATCAGCCGGGGTGCCCGGGAACTTCACTCGTAACTGACCATTTCATTGATACTCGACTTTGCCGTCCGAATGGGATGATATAGCTGTGACAAGCAGCACAGCACCAGCGCGCTTACGTGTACACACGACGTCGAACACACTGCGGCACGAGGGAGTTCTCTATCCCGTTCGATGCTCAATCAAGTAGTATTGGCCCGCGAGCGATCTCTATCCTTTCGAGCCCTCTCCGGCGTGGGTATCGGTACCGAGCCGACATTCATCCTTGGTGTCGTTCTTTAACGGCAAGTTAATCTTAGTTGCCGAATACTTCGGCTAGTCGGTAATGGAGTCGGGCCCTTCGATTTCCAAAGGCGACGCACCGCCGGCACGTTCATGAGCGCATCCGGCCGGTCGCGTCAAGGCGGCGACGAGTAACGCCTGAGCGGCGTCGCAAGCGGAAGGTCCGATTCCGGGGTCATGGTGGTCCATGCGGCCAGCCAGCCCGGCGCCGTCATAGACGAGGTGGAGCTGACGCCCGAGATTGACCGGATCGGGTGCGCCGGCCTGCTCGGCGAGGGCGGTGAACATGGCGCGAATCCACGCCCTGAACTGATCAGCGGCGCGCTCGACGAGACCGCCCGGGGGTGCTTCGGCGGAAGCGGCCATGAATGCGCAGCCATTGAAGTCGGGTTGCTCGTACTGCTGGGCCTGGGCGTCGAAGACAGCGAGGATCTTTTGCCGCGCATCGTCGACACTGTCGATCGCTTCGGTGAGCCTGCTGGTCGTGCGCTCGTGTCGGGAGGCCAGGTAGGCCGCCACCAACTCTTCTTTGCTGCCGAAGAGGTTGTAGAGCGAGGCCTTGGCCACCCCGGCGCGCTCGATGATGCGGTCGATGCCGACGGTCTGAACGCCCTCGGCGTAGAAGAGCTCGTTGGCTGCGGCGAGGAGCCGCTCCCGTGCCGGGGCTCGACGTTCGGTCTGCTCCGGTGCAGCGGTGCCCACGGGCTGCCCTCCTTTCAGACATGTCTGTCTATCGTGCTGGGATCGGATAAGGATGTCAGTGGCAGAGAGCGCTCATACCGCCGTGCGACCGCCGTCGGCGGCCAAGGTTGCGCCGGTCAGGTAGCTAGCCTTGTCCGAGGCAAGGAAAGCGATGACCTCGGCGATCTCCTCGACCTGGGCACCGCGTCCGAGCAGCGTCGTCGCCCCCAATCGTTGGATCAGCGGTGCCTTCTCGGGCGTGCTGAACACCGGGCCGGCCGCTACGGCATTGACCCGGACGCCACGGGGGCTGAACTCCGCGGCCCATGACCGGGTCATGGAGGTGAGCGCGGCCTTGGTGGCCCCGTAGGCGGCCCCACCGTCGAGGCCGACCTGGCCGGCCATGCTGGCCACGTTGATGATGCTCCCCGAGGACCGCTGGGCCATGCCCGGGGCCAGTCCGGCGACGAGGAAGTAGGCCGAGCGCACGTTGCCGTCGAACAGATCGTTGAAGGTCGCCTCGTCCAGTTCCGCGGTGGGGCCGAACCAGGAAGCGCCGGCGTTGTTGACCAGGACGTCTACGGTTCCGACATCATCGACCACGGCTCGCACCGCCGCCACGTCATTGAGGTCGGCCGCCACGAAACGGGCCCGGCCCCCCTGAGCGACGATTTCCTGAACCACCTCGGCGCCCCGCTCGGGGTTGCGGCCGTGGACGACGACTTCCCAGCCGTCACGCGCCAGTCGCACAGCGGTCGCCCGGCCGATGCCAGAGGTCGCCCCGGTCACGAGTGCGGTGCCGAACGTGTCGCTGGTGCTTCTCGCTGAACTCATGACCCGCTCCTTTGAGTAGACCGGTCTGTCTGCGTACAAGAGAAAGATAGACCTGTCTGTTCAATCTGTCAAGAGGCGATGAGCCCGGAGGCGTGACAAGTACCACTCCCTAATGAAGGAGGGACAACAGCCACCTTCGGTCCTCCATCGAAATCTGCCCATCGGTCCGGAGGTTGTCGCCCTCGATGACCAGATGCCTGGCCAGGTCCACCAGGTCATCTACCGCTTGCCCTTTGGTGGACCCCATGCCCACCAGGGCGCGGTCCAGGTGATATTCCTTACCTTCGCGCAGGAGCACGGCGGCGAACATCTGGTCGGATGAGTCCCACTGGATTCTTATGTCCAGGTCAGGCATAAGGCTCTTTCGTTAGTTGGAGTCGGTCGCGTCCGTGACTTGACAAATAACCGGGCGCTGTCCATTCCTATGCTTGAATTCGTCGGCAGTGGGCGCTTACAACTTTTGACCGGAGGCGACAACCTGTTGTCGGCCGGCGACAAACTTCCTTGTTGTTGCAGGGCGTTCTTGGGGCGTCGTCGACGTGCGTGACGCGGTACGGCGATTGCACCATCTTTGCGAATCAGCGACGGTCGGGTTCCTCGTCGGGGATGAGGCCCCATTGCATGGCGAAGAGGCTGGCGCCCGCCCGGTTCGAGGCGCCGATCTTGACGTAGATGTGCTCGATGTGGTTGCGGGCGGTCTTGGGCGAGATCACCAGCCGGGCCGCCACCTCCTTGCTCGACAGGCCGCGGGACACGAGCCGTAGCACGTCGATCTCCCGGGCCGTGAGCCCAGCCGGTCCCTCGCGCCGGCGGGCGACGCGATGCCCGGCGGCCCCAAGGACCGCCTCGACCACGTCGCCGTCCATGCGACCGGCCTTCACCTCGGCCCGTAACTCCCTGGCGGCGTCCTCAGAGTCCCGTTTGTCGCGGTACGGGCGCGGCTCGCACATCGCCTGGTACGCGTCCGCGGCCCCGAGGACCCGCGCCGCTAGAGGGATGGCCACGCCGGGTAACCCGCGGGGATAGCCGGAGCCGTCGAGGCGCTCCCGAAGCTGCACCGCCACCGCCCCGAGGGGGGCGAGCGCAGCCGATTGGTGCAGCATCCGTTCGGTGAGATACGGGTGCATCCGCACCCTTTCCCACTCGCCTGCACCCAGGGGACCACGCTTGTCCCAGATGGCGTTCGAGACCCCGAGACGGCCGAGCCCATGGACGATGCTGGATCGGCGAAGCACGACGGTCTCCTCGGCACTGAGACCGAGCTTGCCCCCCGCCGTGGCCGCCAGGCCTGAGACGGCCCGGGCATGGCCCAACGTGTAAGGGGATTTCAGGTCGACAAAGTCGGCGACGGCGAGCAACGCGCCATCAAACTGGGCCTGGGTGAGGCTTACCCCCAGCGCCGGCTCGGCCCCGATGACAGCGGCCCAAGTCTCGCCCGCACCCAGCCCCCCGAGGATCCTCTCAGCATTGGCACAGAACAAAGCGGCGAGCGAGGGATCAAACTGCGACCCGCCGCGCCTACCCGCGAGCTCCATGGCCGCCCCGGTCCCGCCGATCCGATGGGCCACCTCGGCGAACTCGCCGATCTGGGCCAGCCTCGCCGCAACCGGGATCTCCTCCCCCTTCAGGATCCCGGGCCATCCCTTCCCGTCCCACTGTTCATAGGAGGCGCCAACCGCCTGCTGCACGCGGTCTGACAGGCCGAGTTGCTCCGCCAGTCGGCGAGCGAGGAAGGCGTGCTGGACGATCATTCCGTCAAGCTCGCGACGCCCGGAGATCGCAAACTCCATACCTACCCGGAAGCGATGCAGTGGCGGGTTGCCGCTCCCCACCAGCCGCAAGGTCGCCAGCGTGGCAGCCGCGGTGCCGAACTCGTGGTCGTATTTGCCGGACTTGAGCACGATGTCGTCGCCGAACCACTTGGCCTGCTCGTGGGCGTCGGAGTGGCAGCCGACATTGACAAGCAACGCCGTGTAATAGACGACCGAGCGCTCCTCGTCGCCGAGGCCGGCGCATTCGGCAAGGCGCAACGCGATCAGGCACTGACGCAGCACATGCTCCATGGGCTGCCCGAAGCCCAGATCCACCCCGAGCGACAGCGCAGCTACCAGTTCGGCCAGCCGCATCCGGACCGATTCAGCCCCGCTAGAGCCATTCACAGACGCGAGGCTACTTGCCCGCATTATCGCAGGTCAGGGCCCAGGCATCGTTCGGAAAGCTAACAATCGTGACTTTCTGCAGGGATCCTTCTCACCCGGAACGAGATCTTCCCGTCGACGAATCGAAAGAAATCCCGTGACCTCGGACGGACCCGGGGGGCAGCCCCGAACAGTCCCGCCATCCCCCTGAAACGGTCTGCACCCCGGCGGTCAACGCATCGGGATTCGCGATGGCGCGATGCTAAGCGGGACGGAAAGGCCGCAGCTGTCTGGAGCCGCTGAAGCAACCGGGAGAGAGGAGTCTGAGTGAGTTGGGAATTCGAGACAGATCCAGATTTTGAATCGAAGCTGGCTTGGATGCGGGATTTCATGAGAGACGAGGTCGAGCCGCTCGAACTCGTCTATCCCGACGACGTTTATAAGCAGCCGCAGAGCGAGGAGATCAAGCTCCTTCTTCGCCCTCTGAAGCAGCAGGTCAAGGACCGGAAGCTATGGGCGGCCCACCTGGGTCCGAATCTTGGCGGTCAGGGTTATGGCCAGGTGAAGTTGGCGTTGATGAACGAGATCCTGGCTCAATCTCCCTGGGGACCGAGGGTGTTCGGGACGCAGGCGCCTGATACTGGCAACGCGGAGATCCTCGCTCACTATGGTACGCCGGAGCAGAAGGCGAAATATCTGGAACCGCTGCTCGAGGGCGACATCGTGTCGTGCTACTCGATGACCGAGCCACAAGGCGGTTCGGATCCAATGGTATTCGAGACCCGCGCCGTGAAGGATGGCGATGAGTGGGTGATAAACGGGTGGAAGTTCTTCTCGTCCCACGCCCGGTGGGCTTCGTTTCTGATCGTCATGACGGTAACGGAGCCTGATGCCATGCCCTATCGAGGAGCGTCGATGTTCTTGGTAGAAAGGGACACGCCGGGGTTGAACATCGTCCGCAATGTGGGACTCTCTGGTGAGGCGGAGGAGGAGGGGGCGCACGCCCTGATCCATTACGACGACGTCCGAGTTCCGGCCGACAACCTCCTGGGCCCTGAAGGTGAGGGGTTCGCCGTCGCCCAGACCCGGCTCGGCGGCGGACGGGTTCACCACGCCATGCGCGCAGTTGGTATCTGTCAGCGCGCTTTCGACATGATGTGCGAGCGGGCTCTCAGCCGCTCGACGCGAGGATCTTTACTGGCGGAAAAGCAGTATGTGCAGGGGTACATCGCCGATTCTTGGATTGAGCTGCAACAGTTCCGGCTTCTGGTCCTGCAGACGGCGTGGAAGATCGACCGGTATCAGGATTACCAACGGGTCAGAGAGGACATCGCCGCGATCAAAGTCGCAGCACCCAAGCTCATCAACGATGTGGTTGGAAGAGCAATCCAGGTCCATGGCGCGCTGGGTATCTCCAACGAGCTCCGCCTCGGCCAGATGTTTCTCGCCCAGTACTTCACCGGCTTCTCCGACGGACCGAGCGAGGTGCACAAGACCACGGTGGCGAGGCGGGTGTTGAAGAGGTACTCACCGGCACCTGGACTCTGGCCCACGCAGCATCTGCCGACCCGTCGTGAAGCCGCCAGGGCCAAGCTTGCGGAGCGACTAGCCGAGCTTCGTCAGTCTCCGGACTCGGACTCATGAGCAAAATCACAGCACCAGGGCGGCCGAGAGATCCAGATGCAACCATGAGCGGATCGCTTTACACGGACAGACCAGGAACAACGCCAACAGGAGGGCATGGGATGGCAAGGATCGGCAGAAGAATCGTAACGGGCGTGGACAGCGACGGAAGGTCGTGCATACTCAGTGACGGTCCCGCCGAACAGGTTTTCCGGTTTCCTGAGAATCCCGACCCGGGAAGCAATTGGTCAGAGGTCCACTGGATGTGGTCCCACGACGTGATTCCGGTCGTACCCCAAAGCGGCCATGTCGGAGTAGCTCCCGTGAAGAAGTGGTTCCCGGAGCCTGGAGGGAGCCGCCTCATCGTGGAAACCTTGGGGCCTCAGTTCGGGGTGAGCCCGACGCTCCCTGAAGAATACGACGAGGGCTCCAACGCCCTGCAAGAAACAGGTATCAATTTCAATGCACGATACATAGATCAGATCGGCGTCCACTCCTCGGACACAATCGACTACGGCATCGTTATCTCGGGCCGGTTGTGGCTCGAGATGACTGACGGAACCGAACTGGTGCTCGAGCCGGGCGACTGCGTCATACAGAACGGGGCCAGGCACACGTGGCGCAATCGCGACGATGAACCGTGCCAGATCGCCTTCATCATGATCGGCGCCGAGCGAAAGGCCGATCCGGAAGGGGATCGGGAGAACCCCTAGCGATCGGGGACTTGATAGCCAAAAGTCCGCGTCACTAGTTCGGCGGGCGGCAGTACACCGCAGTCCCTGCTCAACGGGGTCCACGAACGGGTCCCGTCGAGCAGGGTTGAGCGTACTTAGATGCCGATGTCCCGACTCTCCACGTCGATCGGTCCTACGACGTGGTGCATCGCGGGGATCAACTGGTCGTCGGGTAGGCCCGCTAGGTAGCCGTCTATGAGCCGCTGGTAATTGGCGATCATACCCTCGACCCAATTGGACAGTCGCATGTATTCAAACCCTTCGGCGTGGAGGCCCTTCTGCTGGCGCGGCAGGTTGGAATAGTCCTGGGTCGGGACGGGAGGGCAACGAGGATCATTAGGAGCCCACGGCGTCGGTCGGGGGGGTGCCGGGGGCTCCTGACCCGGCGGGTAGCGGGTGAGCGACCACAACTCGAACAGACACTCTTCCGGTCCGAGCGGGCGGATGCGGTAGGCCGAGGAGCTGGAATAGAAGGGCAGGAGGAAGTAGTGGGGGAAGCAAAACTCCACGCCCGCCAGCAGGCCGTTGTTCATGATGTAGTTGAGGTCCGGCATGTCGATGCCCTGACGCTCATTCCAATCCATGATGGCGTCGTTGACCGATCTGTTCCAGGTCGCCAACGCCCCGAAAGGCTCATCGGGAAGCTCGATGTTCGACAGGCCTTCGGCGACTCGCACGTCCTTCTCGTGGATCATGCCGGCCATGCCGGTGCTGAGCGTGCGCATGAAGTGGAGCTGGCTCTGGACGAACTCCGTCTTGTCGAAGGCCTTGCCAAGATCGAGGCCGATCATTCCGGCCATGACCTCCGGATTGATCATGGACGTGCCAATGGGGCGATACATCTGCCGGTTGGCTTTGGCGAGGAGCTGAGGGTGCGTCTGCATGGTGTGGTAGCCCTCCATGAACGCCTCCATGGCCAGCTTCCAGTTCGTGGGCATGTGGAACGAGACCCACCATTCGGGCCACATCCCATCGATCTTCCACACGTCGTGGAAGTCGGCGTAGGGTCCCAGGTACTCGCGCAACGACGGGGCGTTGTTGTCGAGGTTTATGAAGGCGGACCCTCCCCAGGTCTCGACCCGGCATGGCACGAGGGCGAGGTCCTCGGGCCGGCGGTTCGACTCCTCAAAGAGGTCGGGCTGGTAGAGAAAGGTGTTCGCCCCGTCGAGGCCGTAGCACCAGCCATGAAATGGGCAGATGAAGCCGCCCTTCAGCACGTTGCCGTTGCCCTCTTCCACCACCTCGACACCCCGGTGACGGCAGGCGTTGTGGAATGCCCGGACGGTCGTCTGGTCAACGCGAACGACGATAATCGACTTGCCCAAGATCTCGTATGTGACGTAGTCACCCGGGTTGGGAATCTCTGCTAAGTAGCAAGCCATCTGCCAGACCCGGGGCCAGAGCAGCTCGTTCTCCATCGCGTAGAACTCGGGGTCGTAGTAGCGCGGCACGGGGACGCGGTCGGTTCGAGTCATGGCATAGGGCACAGAGAGAGCCGGAAGCTCCAGGGGAGCTCTTCTGTGGCTGGGCGCCTCGTATTGAGGCTTGTCGACGGTTGTCATATCCACCTCCACTCCGGTAACGGACTGCCGGGCGTCAATATCAGCTGTGCTGCGGGCTGCAGCGTCTGGCGAAGCGAACGCAGCCAAGTCGGCACATCGGAGAGAATACTCCTGATCAGGGACGGAGAGCGGCCCCCTGGTCGGGGGCGACGGTGGAGAAGGTGAGGAAGGGTCCGCAGGGAATGACATCGGAAGGCATGGAATGAGGTTCTTACCGTAATCTCCAAGGCGCACTCTGCACCGTGCTCAAATCAGGCCGCGGCGACGGAGGGCAACTGGAACCTCAAGCAGTCGGCGGATTTGGTCATGGGCCGCCCGGTAACGCTGCGGTAACGATTAAGTGAATAGGAAGCGAATTATCGGCGCGTCTGGTGCCCGGGCCGGGAGAACGCCTTTATACAGGTGAACCGAAAAGGGGCACACCAGGTAACCGACGATTACCGACTCTCAGGCAGAGGGAGAAAAATGAAAACCACCCGCCTTCCGGTCAGGAGGCGCCACCTTGCTGTGGCCGCTTCGCTGGCCGCACTCGCCGGCCCGGCATCGATCTTCGCGGTACCGGCGCCGGCCAACGCCGCCCCGGCTCTTGGGGGGAGCCACGGCCGGCTCACCCCGGGCGACCTGCTCGTGACTACCGGCTGACCGCCAAGAACCCGGGCCTGACCCCGACCAACGCCTATGTCCTGAAGGGATTCCCCCCCGACCTCGCCAAGGACGCGACGGACGCATCGGACTACCCGTTCGGCCTGTGGTTCGCCAATCCGACCACCTTGTACGTGGCCGATGAAGGCTCCGGGGACGACACCTACGACGCCGCGACCAACAGCTACACGGCGGCCGCTGCTTCCACGACGGCCGGGCTGCAGAAGTGGTCTTTCAACTCGTCGACCGGCGAGTGGCAACTGGAGTACGTGCTGCAGAGCGGACTCGGCCTGGGCACGCCCTACCACGTCCGCCCCGACCGCAAGGGGGATCAGTATCCGAGCGGGCTCAACAGCACGGACGGCGGAAGCGGCCTGCCGTGGGCGCCGGCCACCGACGGCCTGCGCAACCTGACGGGCCGGGTCAACCCGAACGGTACGGTCTCGCTGTGGGCATCCACCTCGACGGTGAGCGGCTCCGGCGACCAGGGCGCCGACCCTAACAAGCTGGTGGAGATCACCGACCGCCTGGGCGCAACCTCGGCGAGCAAGGGGGTCCACGAGCGGTTCCGCACCGTCGTGAAGGCGACCTACGGCCAGGTTATCCGGGGCGTGTCGTTCACCCCCGGCACTCCGCTGACCAACGGCAACAACACCAGCCCTCAGCCGTCCCTGCCGCAGGGCCCGTGGGGCGTGCTCCCGGACCGGAAGCGGGCCTAGGCCCCCCGGATAACAACCTGACGAACCCAACGGGAGTAGAGGCCGGCCCCGACGGGGCCGCCCTCGTCGGGTCGAGCGACCTCGAGCGAGTATCGATCGGGCTGGCGCGTCAGCGCCGAACCGACCCGCGCGGCGATTTGCTGGCTATTGTGACGCAGCGCTTCCTCGTCGGTTCTTGGCCAGGTTGGTCGCGTCGTTTCGAAAAGAGAGAAGGGAGACCGGCTGTGGGGTCGCTTGACGGCAAAGTCGCGCTGGTGGTCGGGGCCAGCCGGGGGATGGGCAAGCAGATGGCGCTCGAACTGGCTGGTCACGGCGCTGATGTCGCGGTCGCGGCGCGCACTGCGGCTCCGTCGGAATCGGCGCTCCCGGGGACCATCGCCGGAACGGTTGAGGAGATCAAAGCATTGGGCCGGCGCGCCGAGGCGATCAGGGTTGATCTGGAAATAGGCGCCGAGGTGGACGCCATGGTGCGGCACGCGCTCGAGGCCTTCGGCCACGTCGACATCCTGGTTTATAGCGTCCAGTACCACGGGCCGGGCTACTGGGACTCGTTTGCCGACACGACGATCGAGCAGCTCGAAGCGCAAATGGTGGTCGATGCCATGGCCGCGGTTCGAATCTGCAAGCTTGTCGTCCCCCACATGGTGGAGCGGAATGGCGGCATTATTGTGCTGGTGACGTCGACGGCGGCGTACTACGAACACGGACTTCTGCCCGGCCAAAACGGGCAGACCGGGCTCGGATATCCGATCGCGAAGGCGGCTTTGTCACGGTTCGTGCCGGCCCTGGCCAAGGAAGTCAAAGAGCACGGCGTCGCCGTCGTCGGGCTGGATCCGGGCTGGACGCTCAGCGAACACGTGCAAGTGGAGGTCGTGGGTAACGAGTTCCGGGGCATGGATATCGACATGTCCGTTCCGATGGATGTGCCAGCCAAGGCCGCAGCGTACCTGTGTACCTGTGAGGATCCAATGAGCAACACCGGGCTGGATCTGAAAGCCTCAGACCTTGCTCTGCAACACAAGCTTGTCGACGGCCAAGAGCTGGACAACCTGCAAAAGGCTGCCGCCTTGGTCGCCAAGGAGACCGGCTCGACGCCGTAGTGACATCGGGTTCGTCGCCGGGTCAAGGGTCCCCCCGGCGTTCAGCTGCTCTGTCGCCGGCGGGGGTGATTCGGAACCATGGTTGCCGCGGCGTCCTTGTCCTGAACGAGGAACCATGAGAGCAACGCTCCGACGATCGCGAAACCCGCCGCCGTAATGAAGGCGGCGTGGAACGCGGTGTATCTACTGCCGTGGACACTCGTAACCACGGTTGACAGCACGGCCAGGCCGGTGGCCAGAGACACCTGACGCTGAGAGTTCGAGATGGCGGACGCATGTCCGAGGTCCTTCGGAAGAATCGTCGTGTACATGGCGGCTTGAGTGCTCGTCATCGCCGGGCTGTTACAGAAGCCGACCAAGAACATCAAGGTCCGGACAACCCAGAGATTGGTGTCGGGGCCGACGAGGGCGAACAGCAGCAGGGGCACGGCAAAGGCCATACCACCGGCGGTCATCATCGTGCGGGGCCCGACGCGTCCGTACAAACGTCCGATCAACTGAGACGCGATGACGACCCCGATCGCCTCAGGGAACGTTGTCAACCCGGAGCTGAGCGCGGACTGGCCGCGAACCTCCTGCAGAAAGACGGGTGCTAGGAAGAGCACCCCGAAGAAGGCGGCGAAGTTGAAAGCGCTGGCACTGTTGGTGGCCCGGAAAAGCCGATCACCTAGGAGTCGGAGGTCCAACATCGGGTCAACCCGTCGGAACTCAACGAAGACAAAGGCGGTGAGGAATACGATCCCGAGGGCGCCTGCCGCGATCACTCGGGGCGCCGTCCAGCCGGACAGCGAGCCCTCGCTTACGGCATAGAGGACGAGCGGGAGCCCAAGTGCGGAAAGGACAAAGCCGCCGACATCGAAACCGCCCGGTACACCCTGCCGGTGTTCCCGGAGATAGAAAGCGCTGAAGACAAGCGCTACGACACCAACGGGGACATTGATATAGAAGACCCAACGCCATGAGAGGACTTCGATCAAAAGCCCGGCAAGCACCGGGGCGATGGCGGGAGCTACCAGAATGGGCAGTAGCGACAGCCGGGTTACCCGGGCCCGTTCCTCCGGTGGAAAGGTCCGAAAGAGCATGGTGACGCCAACTGGGGCAAGCAGCCCTCCACCCAATCCCTGGAATACACGGAAGACAATTAATTCGTCCAGGTTGGCAGCCGCCCCGCACAGCGCGGACGAGACGGTAAAGAGAGCGAGAGCGGAGAGAAAGGTCGCCTTCGTCCCCCAGCGATCAGCTATCCAGCCCGAAGCGGGCATAATGACCGCGAGGCTGAGCGCATAGCTGATGGCCACCCACTGGACCGATGCGAGCGGTGCGTGGAAATCTCGACTGAGACTCGGTAACGCGACATTGACGATATGGATGTCCATCGCGCCCATGAAGCTGGCCGATACGTAGGCCACGACGACCGCAACCCGGAGTGAGACCTGCGGCGACTTGCCTCCGCGCTCGGCCAGGGCAGTGGCGCTACTCGATTCAGTCCTATCGACAGTCATTGGCCAGAATTGCTCAACTCAAGGCAAGGCCGACCGAGACCCTGAACCGGCATGTCGAGCGGCCTCCACGGGCTGACACCGAATCAGATGCTCGATCCGCCACCGCGATACGCAACTTGGGCTGTCCCATGCATAGGCGCACCCTACACGAACGGACTAGTCGTAGCGGAAGCCGTCAACCCCTGCTGGAGTGAATGAGCGGAAGCGCCTCCTCGGCGAAGAGCCGCACGCTCGTCTCAGCGTCGTCGACCGGCATTTCCCCGTACCGTACGTTGAGTAGCAGCCTGGCCGCGCCAGTCATGGCCCGGAGCTCGTGAACCTTGGCTACGCACATCGCGGGTGTGCCCCAGACGTCGTAGTCGAGAAATCCGGCGTCCATCTTGGAGGCCTTGTAGTGCTCATACCCGCGCACTCCGCCTATTTCCTCCAACCGGTAGTGCCGGGCAGCATCGCCGTAATAGCGAGTCATGTGGGCTACAGCCCCGGCGTGGGCCGCTTCTTCGGTAGCCGCGCAGTACAACAATAAAACGACTATCGGTTGGATCGGACCGAGGCCGTGCTCGGCGCGGATCGCGTTAAACAACTGCACGTCGGCCCGGATGGCGCCGTAATCCTTCGCCGCACTGAACCCCATCCCGAGGCCGCGCTCTGCCGCGGCGCGCAGCGACGCCTCACCGGCGAACGCACAGAACAGCTCCTCGGCCAGGCCGGGACGACGCGGTCGCGGGCGAATAGTCGTGGCCGGGATGTGAAAGATGTTTCCCTCATAGCTGAAGCGCTCCTGGCGCAGGGCCGCTTTGACGATCTCGACCGCTTCGTCGAAGCGCTCGCGAGACGTTTCCTGGTCGATCCGGAGATGCTCGTATTCGCTGGCGGCGGCGCCCCGGCCGAACCCAATGGTAAGGCGGCGGTCGCCGATGAGGTTGTCGAGGAGAGCGATATCCTCTGCCACCCGGAGCGGGTCATGCCAGGGCAAGACCACGACGGCCGTGCCGAGCGCGATGTGCGTAGTGCGGCCGGCCAAATAGGCGAGGACCTGCAACGGGTTCGGGCTCAGTCCGTACGGTGTGCGGTGATGCTCGGTTATCCACAACGAGTCGAACCCCAGCGACTCGGCGAGGAGTCCGAGATGTTTTGTCTCGTCCCATAGCCGCTCGTCGGGCACGGTAGGTGTACCGTCGCAGGCAGCCGAGTCATATCGGTCCCAGTCCCAACTGTTCACGGGGTGGAGCAGCATGCCGACGTCGAGAGAGTTCGTCATCCCTCGATTATGCTGCACCCGCGTACCGTCGGTGGAGTAGAGAGAATTTGCTTCACGCATGTGCGAACGGACTGGTGCGAACTAGTTGGGAAGCGGATGTTCGGGTTGAGTTACTTCAGTCGGGAGTGATCATTGAGTGTCTTAATCACTGGTGGAACAGGATTCCTGGGTGCCGAAATAGCGCGGGTACTCGTCGAGCGGGACGACGAGCGAGTGGTTCTCCTGGACACGCTTCCCGATGAGCATGCAGTTGATGGCTTGGGTGATAGTGCGACCGTCGTCCGGGGAGACTTCTCCGATCCGGTCGACCTGTTGAAGGTGATCACTGACGGGAACCTCACCGCGATTGTGCATTTGGCTTACGTCATCGGCGAGGCAGCCCGGTTCCCCAGCCTGGCCATACGGGTCAACTGCTCGGGCACGAACCTGCTGTTCGAAGCAGCGTTGGCCCGGGGCATCCGCCGAGTGGTATGGGCGAGCTCGGCAGCCGTCTATGGGGGAGTGATGACGTCGGCATCACCCGAATGGGTGACCGAGGACGCCCCCTGTAATCCGACCGACAGCATCTATGGCGCGTGCAAGCTTTTCAACGAAAACAACGCAGAAGTCTTCGTCCGCCAACACGGCTTCGATCATGTCGCGTTGCGGATGCCTGCGACCTTCGGCCCGCGGCGCTACTACCGCCGAGGGATCGATCCCGATTTCTACGCCGGGTTCTTTGAGGACGCACCAGTCGGTAAAACCACGATGGCCCCACCGGCAGACCACGTGGCGGTCTGGTCGTACTACAAGGACGTGGCGCAAGCGTTCTACCTCGCCCTGACCGCAGAGCGCCCGGCTCATCGCATCTACAACGTCCCAGGCACCGCGTCAACCACAGCAGAAGCAGTAGCACTCATGACAGGGTTGATGCCCAGGACACAGGTCCGGTATTCGTCCACGGCACGGCATCATCTGGCGTTCCTCAACGGTGACCGAATCGCGCAGGACCTGGGGTTCAAGCCAAATCCTTCGTTACCTGAGACGTTCGCGGCCTGCCTGGCTGAGTCCCACCCGGACGCAGTCCGATAGCTCCCGGGGGCGGGCTCAGAGCTGAGGGCTGATCACGCCTTGAGCCCGGGGATGGTCGTACCGCAGAGCGGAGAAGCGCCCGGCACCAGGTGGAAAGTTGTGCCTTCGTACTGGGTGAACCATATGCAGTTGTCGGCCCCCTCGAACTTGCCCCGGTAGGCCATGTTGAAGCCGATCGAGCGGCCCCCCCACAGGCCCTGCCCGCTGTAGTCGGTGATACCGAGCGTGGCATTGATCAGCTGGGCCTGGGTTGGATTCGCACCCGCCTGCTTGAGCCCCTGGACGAAGGCGTCGACGGTCAGATAGCCGATGTACTCGTCGAAGGTCGGCTCGCCCGTGACCCCGGAGTAGGTCTTCAACGCGCTCTGGAACTTCTCGGTGGCTGCGGTGTGCATCTCGACCGGCTCCCAACCGGAGATGAAGTACACGCCCTGGGCCTCCTGCTGGGCCCCGGCTCCTCCCTGGATCAGATCGCCGCCGTACCCTACGGGCGGCACCGCCGCCTTGAGTTTCACGCCCTGCTGCTGGAGTGACTGGATGATTGCGAATGTGCTGTTGGTGATGATGGAGGTGGACAGTCCGTCAACGCCGGCGTCCTTCATGCCAAGTACGATCGGCCCGACGTTGGTGCTGCCGAGCGGGAAGTTGAGGTTGAGGTATCCAACCTTGATCCCGGCGTGCTCCGCCGACAGGGCCACGCCCTTGGCTGTCTCATACGAGCTGGGCTCGATGCCGTAACCGACGGAGGCGAGGTTGGTGACGCCCCGCATCTTGTAAAAGTCCCCGTAGGTGGTCTGGACCGTGGTGTAGTCCTCGTAGCCCAGGATCGAGAACATGTTTCTGTCGCTGATCCACTCCGGTCCGTCGCCCGCCGCGCCGAAAACCGGTATCCCATGCGCCGCCAGGTACGGGGCGGCGCCGAAACCGACCACGGAGTTCATGAACACGGCCAGAACGTGGTTCTCCTCGACCAGCTTTTCGGCCGCGATCAGGGCTCCCGAAGGCGAGCTTGTCGTATCGGCTTCGACAAACTTGATGTTGTAGCCCTCCTGGTTGGCCAACCCGATGCCGGCTTCGATTCCGGGCTTGAAGGACACCGCGAGGTTCGCTCCGGGCCCGCTGAAGTCCGCGAGGAGGCCCACGGTGTAGGTCTTGCCGCCGCCCGAGCTTGATCCCGACGAGCTGGACCCTGCAGGGCTTGTCCCGGATGAGCTCGAACCGGAAGGACTCGACCCGGGCGGGGTCGTCCCGGACGAGCTGGGCTTGGACGAACTGCTGCAGCCCACCGCCGCCAGCGCGACCACCGCCACCAGAGCCAGCAACCGCTTCCTACGATGGATCATCATTCAAACATCCCCCCTGAGATCACACCATCATCCGGTTCCAGCTGGACCCGGACGATCGGAGTGTAACAAATGGTGTCAACCCCGGTAGGGTCAACTGCACTACCCGCGGTGACCTGGAGGTCCGACGATGGCTTACGACCTTGTCATTCGGAACGGAACGGTGATTGACGGAACGGGAGCGCCGCGCCGGCGGGCCAGCGTCGCGGTGGTTGCCGGGAGGATCGCCGCAGTCGGACAGGTTGACGAAACGGGACGAGAGGAGATCGATGCCGAGGGGTGTGTCGTCTCGCCTGGTTTCGTCGATGGGCATACTCACATGGACGCCCAGGTGTTCTGGGACGAGCTCGGCACGTCGTCGTGTTGGCACGGCGTTACCACAGTCGTCATGGGCAACTGCGGATTCACCCTTGCACCTGCTCGGCCAGATGCTCGTGCGCTGGTCGTGCGCAATCTCGAGCGCGCTGAAGACATCCCGGCAGATGCGATGGCAGAGGGCATCCCTTGGACCTGGGCTACCTTCGGCGAGTATCTGGACGCCGTCGACGTCATGGCCAAGGGCATCAACTACGCCTGTTTGATCGGCCACTCGGCGTTGCGGACGTGGGCGATGGGGGAGCGCGCCTTCAGCGATGCCGCCAGTAGCGACGACCTCGCGGTAATGGAGCGGGAGCTGGTCGATGGGCTGCATGCCGGTGCGGTTGGCTTCAGTACCTCCCGCAGCCCTTCTCATGTCACACCCGACGGCCGACCGGTAGCGTCGCGACTTGCTTCCTGGGAAGAGGTTCAAGCCCTGGTTGGTGTCGTCGGTCGGACGAGTAGTGGTGGATTTCAGCTGGCTGCAGAGTTTCTCACTCCGGAGTCGCTCGGTCCAAGGGATCCCGCAGAGCGCGAACACTACAAGCGACGGCTCCAACGCCTGGCTCTTTCGAGCGGGGTGCCCACCATATTCGGGTTGAGCGCGGCGCCTACCAATATGAACATGATAGAGCTCATCGACGAGACAGTGGCAGCTGGTGGGCACATGTATGGACTCATTAACTGCCGGGGCGCATCCTCGATATTCTCTTTCCAGACCCGCCTTCCGTTCGACGCACTGGCCGAGTGGGATAGAGTTCGTAGCGAGCCCGTCGACCACCAGCGCAGGTTGTTGCGGAATCCGGATATCCGCGCCAGATTGGTCCGTGAGGCCCATCAGGGGGACGCTCGATCAGCTACGGGACTCTTCCCCCCGGACTTCGATGCGATCGAGATAATGATATCTCCGTACCGGCCAAACCCGACGGTTGGTCAAATGGCCAGAGAGCGCCGAGTCGACCCGGTCGAGCTCATGATCGATCTCGCGCTCGAACACGACTTCGATCTGTTCTTCGTGCAACGGTTCTCGGAATTCGACGAACCCGACGAAAAGAAGTTCATAGCGACGCTGAAAAACCCCAACACGGCGATGACCTTCTCCGATGCGGGCGCTCATGTGGGTCAGATAGTCGATGCGTCGATCCAGACCCACCTTCTGGCCTATTGGGTCCGAGAGCGCGAGGCCCTCACCCTCGAAGAGGCTATTGAGATGATCACCCGCCGTCCAGCTGACATCTGGCGTTTGCATGATCGCGGTCTTCTCCGACAGGGGTTTGCTGCCGACATTGCCATCTTTGACCCCAAAACGGTCGCCCCTGACCTACCCCGGGTGGTCGGCGACCTGCCCGGTGGAGCGCGCCGGCTCATCCAAACCGCGAAGGGTTACAAGGCAACCATCGTCAATGGGCATGTTCTTTTGCGCGATGGGCAGCCGACCGAGGCGCGCTGCGGGCAGCTGTTGCGTGCCGGCCAGGCGCGCTGACGTAGGGGCATGCCGGCGATGTGAAGCGGGCCAGGCCAGGAACGGTCAGGGAAGATAGCGATCCCACTCATAGCGCACGATGGTATGGAAGGGGGCGGCGAACAACGGTTCGACGCCAGAAAGCGCCCACCGCTTCTCCAGAGTGGGACGGAGTCGCTCTCCGGTTTCGGCTGGGTCGTCGTCGAGGAAGCAGTACGTGACCTGGAGACCCGAGTGGTCGAACGTTACCGCCGGAAACTCGGACGGGATCCCGGTGGCCCACCACACGCCGCCGACCCCCTCGACCTCCGTGAGGTCGGGGGCCGGTGCCTCTCCGCGTTCGAGAAGCACGTAGACGCCCAGCGCGGGCCACCATGGGAGGACGTCGGCCCCGACCTTGATCCGCGGTGCTGCGGCCTTACCCTTGAGCTCGAATATCCCACGGTCTATGAATGGCACTCTCGGGATGGAATTGTCGAGGGAGAAGCCCCGCCGGTACGGCATCCGGCCGGCGTCGCCCAGTTGGTCGTTGAGGGCCTCCCAACCTTTGAACGCAGCGGTGTCGGTGAAGAGGTACGTCATCACGTGGTCGACGCCCTCCCATATGTCGGCGCTGGCGGCCCGGGCGACGCGACACGTGGGTGTAGACACAATCCTCAGGGACGCCCGCACCGCAGCCAGGCGATGCATTTCGGGTTCGTGATCCAGGACGTGCCATTCGAGGTATTCCGCGTCGCGTCCCTCAGGGTGACGTCCGGTCATCGAAAACTTGAGGATCGAGATGTCGGTCTCTCCGGTCGAGAGAATACCCGGGCTCTCATCCGACGGCGTCCCCGAGAGGGCAGTCCTTGGCTGCATTTGCCTTTCCCCTTTTCAGATGGGCGAAGCCTTACCAGGCACCGTTGGCCGCGGCTCGGTTCTCCGCGTCGACCAGGGCCCGGTTGAGGCAGACCCGGGTGTCGCTCACCCCCTGCGGAGGCAAGGCGGCGACCTCCTCTGCCAGCGAAAGCGCCGTCGCCAACTCGACCCCCGCCGGGGTGACCCGGTTGGCCAGGCCAATACGAAGCGCCTCGTTGGCGTCGACCCGCCGTCCCGTGAGCAGAAGTTCCTTGGCGATGGCCAGCGACGTAAGCGCCGGCCACGCCAGCCTCAGCCCCGGTGACGCCCCTACTCCGTAGAGGACGTGGGGATCGCCGAGATAAGCGTCCTCGGCGAGAACCGCCATATCGCAGAGGGCGACGAGCTCTGCTCCGAATCCGAGCGCGGGCCCGTGCACCGCGGCAACTATCGGCACAGGAAGAGAGAGCATCAGGTGAAGTAGATCCCGGTGGATGGCGGCGAGCTCTACCCGGACCGGATCGTCTGGAGCGATGTCCAGGAGCAACGAGAGGTCGCCGCCGGCGCAAAAGGCTCGGCCCGCGCCCGCGAGCACCACCGCACCGACGTCACCGTCGCTTGCGATCTCGCGCCACCGTTCGTTCAGCTGGCAGTGCATGGCCAAGTCGGCGGCGTTCAACTTTTCGGGGCGGTTCAGGGTGAGGATCCGCACCCGGCCCCGTCGCTCCAACAGAACGCGATCGTCGGTCAGATCAAAGCTCCTTTACGCGACCGGCCTACCGGTCCTCTCGTGGCGGAACGGCACATCGCCCGCAGTCTAGCCACGGGGTTGAAGCAGAGAGTCCACCTTGATCCACCGGCTGGCCTAGCTCGTAAATCGGCTGCGAGCCGCCCGACCTGGGGCGATAATAGCCGGGTGCGGTTCTCGCCCCACGACCTATGCAGACCACTGATCAACTTCCGTTTGTCGTCCACCTCGACGACGCTGACGAGCCCGGGGACGTCCTCGATGCCCTGGCGCTCGAATCGTTCGTCGCGGGTCGCCACCCGATCGCCCGATCTCAACACCTGAGCCGGGTCCGTTCCGAAGCCACCCTCGTTCCGGAAGGCTCCTCCCGCTGCCGGTCAGCCCAGGCCCAGGGCCGAACCGTGGTGTTGTCCGAAGGTCCAGGCTGGACGCTCAAGGTGACCCGTTGGCGTGACAACACCGCCACCCTGATTGTCACCGCAACCCGCCAGGACCTGGCGGACACCGTTCTCAGAGAAGTCAGCGCAGGCGCCACCGAGTCGTGCCCAGCTTCGGGGCCTAACGTGCCTGTCGGGTTCTGGCATTGGGGCAGCCGCGGCGCTCAGCGTTCCGTGCGGACCATCGACGTTACGCCGTGGGACTCGATCCGCCGCAACTACACCGCAAGCGCGGCTATAGCGCTCGACGAGCTCGTGGCCTTGTCGGCGCAAAAGTTGACCGGTCGCCTCCTCCTTCTCCACGGACCACCGGGGACGGGCAAGACCAGCGTTGTCCGGGCTCTCGCCTATGAGTGGCGGGAGTGGTGCGGCACCGATTGCATACTCGACCCCGAACTCCTCTTACGCGATGCCGGTTACCTCACCTCGGTGCTGCTCGGCAACAGCGAAGAGGACAACGGTGAGAGGTCCCACCGCTGGCGTCTGCTCGTCCTCGAGGACTGCGACGAAGTGGTGCGTTGCGAAGCGAAAGCCGGAGTCGGCCAAGCGCTCAGCCGACTGCTCAACCTCACCGATGGGCTGCTCGGACAGGGCCGCAACGTCCTGATCTGCATCACCACCAACGAGGACTTGAGCCGCTTCCACCCCGCAGTCGTGCGCCCTGGGCGCTGCCTGAAACAGATAGAGATTGGACCACTCAATAGCGAGGAAGCCGCGGCCTGGCTAGGGTTCAGCGCGACCCAGGGGCCCAGCGCGCTGACTCTGGCGGACCTGTACGCTCTCCGTGGCGGATATCTCCCATCACCCGTGGGCCAGGATCACCCAATCGGCCAGTACCTCTAGTTCTGGCACTGGCCGGGATGTCTTTGACAGGACTTTGTCCGGCGCGTACTGTCACCGGGCTGTAATGGTTGGCAGTGCGGCCCTGGGACATATCACCGTGTGTGACTTGAGTGGCCAGCTCGCCGGAGCCGGTGCCACCCGGTACCTGGCCGCTTTCGGCGCCCGGGTTATCCGGGTGGAGGATCCGGTGCGTCAAGGACGCTGGGACATCATCCGGGGTTCCATACCGCACGTGGATGAGCGCCGGGGCATCGAGATGGGTGGGGGCTTCAACAACCACAACGTGGAGAAGCTCGGGGTGACGATCAACCTTCGGCTCGAGTCGGGGCGGTCGCTCCTCCGTCGCCTGATCGCCCTCTCAGACGTCGTCACGGAGAACTTCGCGGCCGGGGTCATGGCCAGGATGGGATTCTCCTACGACGACCTGCGGACGGTGAGAAACGACATCATCTATGTGTCCAATTCCGGGTTCGGGCACACGGGTCCGTACTCCTACTACAAGAGTTTCGGGCCGGTGGTGCAAGCAGTGTGCGGTCTGACCTTCGGGGTGGGGGCCCCGGACGCGGCCCCGGCCGGCTGGGGCTACTCCCATATGGACCACATGGGTGCGAACCTGATGGCGGTCGCGGTCCTGGCCGCCCTGGCTCACCGTAACCGTACCGGCGAGGGCCAGTGGGTGGACATGTCCTGTACCGAGGCTGGCCTTGGGCTCACCGGACCGGATCTGCTCGACTACACGGTCAACGGCCGGCCGCTTCGCAGACCCGGTATGCCGGACTCCAATCACAGCGACCAGCCGCCCATGGCACCTCACGGGATCTACCCCACCGCGCAGGACGACCGCTGGGTCGCCATCTCGTGCCGGGACGACGCAGACTGGTCAGGTCTGTCACGAGCGTGCGGCCAGCCCTGGACCCGAGAGCGGAGATGGCAGACGGTCTCGGACCGGCTATCTGCTCAGGACGAGCTCGACCGCCTGATCTCGGCGTGGACCTCGACCAAAACCCGGGAAGAGATCGCCACCACTCTGGTCGACGCCGGGGTACCAGCGGCACCGGTAGCCATGTCAGAAGACCGTATAGACCACGACCCGGACAACGCTTCGTGGGGCCTGTTTCCAACCGCCAACCACCCCGAGATCGGCGATGTGAGAGTGGACGGCCTGCCCGTTCACCTTTCGGAGACGGACTGGCAGATACGGCGAGGGGCTCCGCTGCTGGGCCAGCACAACCGTGAGGTGTTCTGCGGTCTGGTCGGTCTGAGCGAGGGAGAGTTTGCCTCCCTCGACGAGGAAGGAGTCTTTTGAGCGGACCCCTGGCCGGCATCCGGGTGGTCGAACTCGCCAGCTTCTGGGCCGCCTGGGCGGGGAAGTTGCTGGCCGATCTCGGGGCTGACGTCGTCGTGGTCGAGCCACCGGGGGGCCATTTCACTCGCTCCTTCGGCCCCTTCGTCGACGGCCGACCCCATCCCGATCGCAGCCTCTGGTGGTGGTACTACAACACCTCCAAGCGCAGCGTGGTCATCGATCTGGACGGCCCGGGTGGGGCGCATGATTTTCGCCGGCTGGTCGCCAGTGCCGACATCGTGCTCGAAGGCGAGGCTCCGGGCCGGCTGGCTGCGGCTGGAATAGACCACACCGACCTTCGGGCCGACCGGCCGGAGCTCCTGTGGACGTCGGTCACCAGCCATGGCCGGACCGGCGTTCGTTCGGCCGGACCGTCGACGGATCTGACCCTGACCGCTTCCTCGGGGATCGCCTGGCTCAACGGCTATGACGACCACACCCTCCCACCGATGCGCGGGCGGGGCAACCAGACGCTGCAGATAGCCGGGGTCCATGCCACCATGGCCACACTGACCGCCCTCTTGCACAGGGATGCCACCGGGGTCGGCCAGCACATCGATGTCAGCGTGTTCGCCGCCTGCAACGTGACGACCGAGAGCGGGACGTTCTTCTACCTGGTCGCGGGCCAGACCGTCACCCGGCAGACAGGGCGGCACGCAGCACCGCAACCCACGATGGAAGTACAGGTCCGAGCGGCGGACGGCACGTACGTCACTACCGGCTTCCCCCCTCAGGAGGCCAAAGACTTCAGGGTCCTCCTCGAGTGGCTGGACGAGTTGAGCCTGCGCGAGACCTGCCCCGAGGCGTTCTTCCTGGAAATGGGAATCGAACGGGGCGGCATAAACGTGGCCAGGGACTTTGACGACCCAGAGGTCATGGCCATCTTCGGAGCAGTTAGGGCGGCGCTCGTACACATCGCCCAGCACGTTCCGGCCCTGACCTTCTTCGAAGGAGCACAGGACCGGGACCTGCAAGTCGGGATCATCCTGTCACCCGAAGAGGCCTACGAGAACAAGCATTTCGTAGCCCGGGGCTTCCAAGTCGAGGTCGACCACGGCGAGCTAGGGCGGACGGTGCGCTACCCGGGTGCGCCGTTCAAGATGAGCGCCTCCCCTTGGACGGTCCAGCGCCGGCCGCCGCTCGTGGGCGAGCACACCGAGGAACTGCTCCGGTCCTGAGAGCAGGGGAGAGGTCCCTGCCCATTACCCTAAGAAGCGGTCGTGCAGCCATGACGTCATGTGGCGAGAAACGGTCTGGCGCGGCGCGGACTCGCTCGAGCCGTCGATCGGGAAGCCAAAATGGTCACCGTCCACGTGATGCAGCAGTTTGTCGCTTGCCGCGGATACCGACAGCATCTCCACGAGGTCGTCGGGGTATATACCCCGATCAGCCGTGTAACCGACAACGAGGGTCGGCACCCGGATATGCGGCAGTGCGTGACGCAGGGTGCAGCGCGACGACAGGCCCGAAGTGGCGGAAAGCCAGGCGCGAGGTGTCCGTCTCCAACCGAGAGTGCCTGCGTTCTGATAGTTGGTGACGTGCGTGTCCAGAGTCATGAACGAGCCGGTCGTCCGCTTGGACGGATAGATCGACAGGTCCGCG
This sequence comes from uncultured Actinomycetota bacterium, assembly GCA_963783945.1. Lineage (GTDB taxonomy): Bacteria > Actinomycetota > Acidimicrobiia > Acidimicrobiales > Palsa-688 > CAWAPS01. The sequence continues at coordinate 456,417 of CAWAPS010000024.1, read as the reverse complement.
TTCTCCAGCGCTGCGGTGAGCCTGTACAGCCGGACATCCTTGTGGTCGGACGCCCGGCGGGCGATGTAGGACCTCTCGTCGACCGGCAGGCCCGAGAAGGCCGGTGCCCTCATCTGTTCTTGATAGCGCCGCTGATCTTTGATCAGAGACTTGGCATATGCGTCGATCCGAGCCACCCTGGCCGCTTGGGCGGCGCGGTAGCGGAGCCGGAACTCCTGGCTATAGGCGCTCGAGGCGGGTGGCTCCCTGTAGCCATTCCTGCTGCTGTACATGTCGAGCTCGGGATCGCAAGACAGGGGATCTGTTTCATCTATGACCGATGGGTCGATCCACCGGCTGACATGCACGCTCTCACCGAATCCAGCGGCCAGCAATATGAATCCCTCGGCTGGGGGCAGCTCGAACGTGTTGAGGTCGAGCTCGTCCCCGGCGGGGGTATGGGTGAACCGGTTGGGTGGAGACGCTTCCGCCTGCCATTGATAGTAGCCCAGCGGCCCGCCTCCTCCGCTGTTACCGAACAGCAGGACCCTGTCATAGCCGCGCCCGGCTTTCATCATGGTGACGGCGCCGGCGATGTCGAGGAGCAGCGTTTCATGGACCAGGTCGAAGTCGTCGGTCCGCATGCGATGGTTGAAGCTGAACACGGCGAAGCCCGCTTCGATCATGCTCGGAATCATGTAGTGCCGTTCCAGCCCACCACGCGGATGAGTTATGCAGATCACCCCTCGCTCAGTGCCCTTGCTGTAAAGAAAGCCGACCGACAGGGCGCCGTCCTCCGAGGTGAAGGGCAAATGCTCAACTCTTGTCCCGGAGGGCAGTGCCTCGAAATTCACGGGCGCGACCATGTTTCACTCTCCTGTTGTACTTTGTTGGTTAACCGGACCGCTCGGCGGGACCGGCCGCAGAACGAGGTGTGTCCCAGGGTAGGTCCCGGCTTCGCGCTCATGCTGCTGGTAGACACCTGAGTCTGGTGGCAAGCCGAACGACCGAGACCTCGAGTCTGCGCCGCTCGGGTAGGCGCTACAGTACGCGACACAAGTACAGGGAGGGAGCCGAAATGGGTCGCATGGACGGCAAGGTGGCACTGATCACGGGCGCGGCGAGGGGGCAGGGGCGAAGCCACGCGGTCCGTTTGGCCGAGGAGGGAGCGACCATTGTCGCCATCGACATCTGCGCTCCGATCGACTCGATGAACTACCCGCTGTCCACACCGGAAGACCTGGCTCAGACGGCCAAGGAGGTGAGGGCGCTAGGCCGGCCCATCCTGGCCAGCCAGGCCGACGTAAGGGACCGGACGCAGCTGAAGTCGGTGGTCGACGAAGCGATCGCAGAGTTCGCTCATCTCGACGTGGTGGTGGCCAATGCCGGCATCTGCCCGGCCAAGGACATCACATTGTGCTCGTCGTTCATCGACGTGGTCGACGTTGACCTCTTCGGGGTCCAGAACACCATCGCCGTGTCTCTTCCTCACCTCCAGCCCGGAGCGTCCATCATCGTCACCGGCTCCACGGCGGGGATGATCCCGGGCTTGGCCGACAACATCTCTCCGGGCGCGTCTGGAGGACCCGGTTACGCCTATGCGAAGCAGGCAGTGGCCCGCTACGTCGAGGTGCTCGCCCTTCAGCTGGCACCCCACATGGTCCGGCTCAACGCTATCCATCCGACCAACTGCGACACCCAACTCCTGCATAACGAGGACGTGTACCGGGCGTTCAGACCGGACCTGGAGCACCCCACCCGCGAGGAGGCGATCGTGGCGTTTCCGGCTATGCAGGCTATGCCGATCCCCTTCATCGACCCGGTCGACATCAGCCATCTCGTGGTCTACCTGGCCAGCGACGAGTCCCGCTACATGACTGGCATGAACCTGCGCGTTGACGCCGGCGCCATGCTGAAGACGTCGTTCGGGGTCTCGGCACCAGCGCACTGATCCTGGATTCGTTTCCACCCGCGGGATCGCACTACCACCAGGCGGGAGAGAGGTCAGAATCGGTCGAGGCCGTCGCTGCGGGCCTCTTCTGGGGGATTCTGGCTGGCACAGCGGCAAGGCTCCGCCGGTGCCCCGCCCACATGGTCGACCCGACCTGCGTCACGTGTTGGGACGCCGGGCCAGTTTTTCTCGTAGTACTTTTGTTTTCTCGTAGTCGATTCGCACGTCTGCTGTGCGATTTGACGCCCAGAAACCAAAATGTCTACGAGAAATCCGGCAATCGGGCGTCCAGAAGGTCGACAATCCGCCTGAATAGCTCGGTAGACCGGCATAGCTCTTTGGATCAGCACATCCATGGGTCTACGATGCCGCACCGGCCCGATGCGACATCCCGGGTTATGCCCGGGTCCATCCCGGCTCGGCCGCCTGAATATCTCCGTGACGCTACCTGTTAGTCGTAATCGAGGTTCCGATACGGTGGTGTGAATGAGCGCGACTGGATCGGATGCGAACAGGGACATCGAAGTGGCGTTTGCCGAACAGGCCAAGGACCTGGTTGGTGATTTCAACGTCATCTACGAGGATTCCCTGTTGTTCGTCGGGCGGGTCCTTGGAGGTCGACCGGACGCGGTGCAGGGGCGAGCGGCGCGCCTCGACTATCGCGGCGCCGAGCTCGAGCTGACCGTCGATTCGGGCGAGAAGGTACGCGTCTTTGTCGAGTACGAGTCGCCGATCACGGAGCCAGCCGACCTGATCCCAGCCACGTTCGGGCTGGTGTTCCACGCTCGGGCCGAGTCGGGCGAAGCTGGGACCACCTCGGCGGAGGAGTCCTGGGCCGTCATCTCGTCTCAACGGACGTTCTTCGCGTCCGTCTTGGCGGTGGAGGATATAAACCCTCATCTCCGTCGGATCACTGTGGGTGGCAGCGACCTGGAGAAGTTTGAACCGCTCGGGCCGGACACGTTCTTTTATGCCGTACTCCCGCCTCCGGGGCGCGACGAGCTCACGTTCGATGGACCGTTCAGTTGGGTAGCTGCCCAGGGGATGCCGGCGGACATCCGGCCAGTTGGCGCGTTCTACACCGTGCGGGCCTGGCGACCCGACGGGCACGAGATCGACCTGTTATGCGTGCTGCACGGCGACGCCGGACCGGCCTCGGCGTGGGCGGCGCGTGCAAAGCCGGGCGACCCGCTGGCCCTGTGGGGGCCACGGGAGGGGTGGGTGCCACCCGCCGGCACCGATTGGCATCTAGTAGCGGTCGACGACACCGGGCTCCCCGCAACCGGACGAATCCTCGAATCGCTCGGGTCCTCTGCGCCGGTGCTCGTCTTCGCCGAAGTGGACAACGAGGACGAGCGTCACGCCCTGCCTTCCTTGCCGAACATCGACGTGACCTGGGTGTACCGGCGTGGTGCCCCACCCGGGACGACCACGCTGCTGGCTGACGCGGTGCGGGCCGCCCCCCTGCCCTCCGGCACTCCCTTCATCTGGGGCGCGGGCGAGAGCCGGGCCATGACGGCCGTCCGCAAGTACTTTCGCAGGGAGCTCGGCTTCCCGCGGGAGTGGGTGCAGCTCATGGCGTATTGGCGGCACCGGGCTCACTCCGGAGACCCGGTCGACATCTGAGTCTCCGGCCGTCGTGGGCTCCTGTCGACGTGAATCAGAGGCTGCACTCGCCGACGGCCCACCCCTCAGGTGGTAGAATCTGGCACGCGGACTGCAAGCCATCGAGTTCTACCTTTATTTATCAGTGCCGTGATGAGCACAGGTTTCGTCGCCCCTCACCAGGAGGAAGAGTCTCACGATGGATCTCCTCAGCGATGTGTATTACGACCCCTACGACGTCGAGATCTACCGGGACCCATACCCGGTGTTCCGTCGGCTGCGAGAGGAAGCGCCGCTCTATTTCAATGAGCGGTTCGACTTTTATGCGCTAAGCCTCTACGACGACGTGGAGCGCGCGCTGGCGGCAAGGGATTCATATAGCATGAGCCGCGGCGCCTCGCTTGACCAGATCAAGAGCGGCATACAGTTCCCGCCGGGCAGCTTGATATTCGAGGACCCTCCGCTTCACACCTCGCGGCGATCAATGTTGTCAAGGGTCTTTACACCAAAGCGGATGAACGGTCTCGATCCGCGCATCCGCGAGTACTGCGCTCGATGCCTCGACCCTCTGGTCGGTGCCGACAACTTCGACTTCATGCTGGACCTCGGCGACAAGATGCCGATGCGGATGATCGGGTTGCTCCTTGGCATACCGGAGCAGGATCAGGATGCCATCAAGGCCTGGGCCGACGGCACGCTCGAATCCAAGCCCGGCGAGCCTTGGGAGCCCTCGGAGGACATGATCGACGGTGCCGTGTTTGCCGACTACGTCGAATGGCGGACGAAGCATCCCTCGGACGACCTGATGACGGACCTGCTGCAGGCGGAATTCGAGGACGAGACGGGAACTCGTCGCCGGCTCACGCGCCGCGAGTTGCTGACCTACATCAATGTCCTGACGGTCGCCGGCAACGAGACCACCGGGCGGCTGATCGGGTGGATCGGCAAACTCCTCGGGGACCATCCGGACCAGCGTCGCCTGCTGGTCGAGGATCCGTCATTGGTGCCGAACGCCATCGAGGAGATCCTCCGCTGCGAACCCCCCGGCTTGGCGTCGGCTCGCTATGTCCTCCGCGACGTGGAGCACCACGGCAAGACCGTGCCTGCCGGCAGCACCATTCTCTTCATCTTGGGTTCGGCGAACCGGGATGAGCGGAGGTTTCCCGATGGGGACCGATTTGACGTCACCCGCTCGCTCGCCCAGCACCTCACTTTCGGGTTCGGGATCCACTTCTGCCTGGGCGCTTCGCTAGCACGGGCTGAAGGCCGCATAGCCTTGGAAGAGATCCTCAAGCGCTTCCCTGATTGGGAGATCGACTCCGCCAACGCCACCATGGCGACTACGACCGTCGTCCGAGGGTGGCAGACCCTCCCGGCTGCGATCCGCTGACCGGCGACGATGGCAGGGACCCAGGAGAAGTACGAGCTCGCCAGCCCTGAGTGGGTCACCATGCTCCGCCAGTTGGTCGAGGAAGGGCTGGCCGGCGAGGATCTCACGGGGATCAACTTCAGCATGTGCGAGGAGTTCACCGATCCGCCCGCCCATCTTCGCCGGCCTGGGTCAGCAACGATCGGGTTCTACGTCCGAATCGAAAACGGCGAGGTCGAGGTGGGCGATCATCCGATCGATGCCACCTTCAAGCTCGTGGGCGACTATGCCGCGATGAGAGAGTACGCCCTGCGTCCGTTTTCGCCCCGGCAGCTGGATCCTGAGACGGTGGCGATAAGGCAACGGATGATCGAGGAAGGAAAGCTGCGGGTCGTCGCCGCCCGAGCCGACTGGCCTGCCGTCGTCTCCCAGGTCGACCTGCACAACCGCCCCGGGGCGGAATGGCCCGCTGCAGTCTCTCGCCTCGATCTCCACAACCGGGCCAGAGTCCGAACCTCCTGAAGAGGTTGTCGTCGATCGGAAATAGCGACTCAGGGCTCCATCCCACCACCGGGCATCGCTCGGGGGTGACTCGCGTCTGAGCCATCGGGAAATACCGGGAAGATGGCCTCACCAACCCAGCGCACGTGATCGAGGTACTCCTCGAGACTAGACGTCCTTGGCACCGGCACAGCCGTCGACGTCACACCCATCTCGTCGAGGCGACCGAGGACGTCGATCAGCTCCTGCGGATTCAGCATCTGGTGGCGGCCCTCCTCGCTGCCGTCGACCGGCCGGTGGTCGACTTCGGAGACCCGCAGGACGCTCGGCGTCATGTATAGGTCGAAAGGTCGTGCCGGATCCCACGCCGGCTGCGCATGGAGGTACTCCAAGCACTCCGGAAGCTGTTCGGGGGTGATGAGCCAAGGGTTCCAGCCGTCTCCGTACGCGGCGGCCCGCCGGAGCGCGGCACGACTGTTGCCACCGACGATGATCGGTAATGGGTTCTGCTTTGGCTTGGGTTCGAACACGATGTCATCGAATTCGACCCACCGACCGTGGTACTCGGGGGAGTCCGACGTCCAGAGCTCCTTCATCGCCCGGATGTACTCATCAGTCCTGGCTCCCCGGTCGTCGAAGGGAACGCCGAGCGCCTCGAACTCGTGGGAGGCGTGACCGACGCCGATTCCGAGGTCGACCCGGCCTCCACTCATGTAGTCCATGGTCGCGAGAGCCTTGGCCAGCTCGATCGGGCTGTGATACGGGATGACCATCACGCTGGGCATCACCCGGACCCGCTTGGTGGCGCCGAGGATGAACGCCATGGCGGTCGGGGCATGCAGCCAGTGGCGTCCCATCGCTCCGACATGTGATCCGGGCATCACGATGTGGTCAGGAACGATCACGCGGTAATAGCCGAGATCGTCAACGACCTTCATCATGTGCTGGACATCGTCCAGACTGAGACGCTCGTGCCACGGCTCGTGAGACGGCGGGTACCAGGTGGCGGAGGGCAATCCCGTGCAAAACTTCATCGACCGTCCTTTAGTCTTGTCGGGTGGCGATGATAACGCCCGCGTCGTGGCGAAAAATGAGGAGGTGCCCGGTCGAGCCGGGATCGTCGGAGCGGTTTCCGCCCAAGCAGGGGCACGGCCACGGGTCGAGCAGGGAGTGAGGAGCGCGTACACCAGATTCAGCGAGAGTTCCGACGTCGGGGGTGAAGTGAAGTGAAACCGGTGTCCTACAGCCCGGAGCTGCGGGCCAGTATCCGTCTCAACCTCGAGGGTCACAACCGACTGTCTCTTCCCCGTGGGCAGCTTCGTCACGCCGCAGTCGCCGTGGTGGTTCTCGACAGCGACGCCCTTCTGCACGCCGACGATCCCAACCCGGCTACCGAGGAGGAGCTGACCTTCATCCCCGGCGGGGCCGGCCTGAACCTCAGCGGGAGTGTCGCCGGCACGGCTGGAGGACCAGCAGTGCTGCTCACCCGCCGATCCTCCGCTATGCGGGCCCACGCCGGCCAGTGGGCCCTGCCCGGAGGGCGGGTCGAGTCCGGCGAAACGCCCCTGGACGCCGCTCGTCGCGAGCTCCACGAAGAACTCGGGCTCGAGCTCGGGACGGAAGCCCTGCTCGGGACCCTCGACGACTACGCCACCCGATCAGGCTACGTGATCACCCCCCTCGTGTTCTGGGCCGGGGAGGAGCCCGAGCTGATACCCGATCCTGGCGAGGTGCGCTCCGTTCATCGGGTTGCGTTCAGTGAGCTGTGCCGCTCCGACTCGCCTCGCTTCGTGTCGATTCCGGAGTCAGACCGGCCCGTCGTCCAGATTCCGATCGGCGGTGACCTCATCCACGCCCCCACCGGCGCCATACTTCTGCAGTTCCGCCGTGTCGCGCTCGAAGGGGTGCCGGAGAGGGTGTTCCATTACGAGCAGCCCGTCTTCGCCTGGCGTTAAACCCCGCGGTTCGGCTCGCCCGGAGCTAAGGGCCCGCCACGAAACAACTTGACGCAATTCTCTTGTAAACATGCATGTCGTGGCACAGGACTTGTTCCAAGTTGTTTCGTGGCGGGCCCTAAGTGATGTCCGACTGAGGACTGTGACGGAACGCGCTGAAGTCGGGGGCGTATGGGCCCCGGCGGCGAACAGCGATCCGCCATCGGACCCACTCGATCGGATGCCGCAGCCACGGAAAGGTGTCTTGACTTCCCCGTCCGTAGGCGGGGACCGACTCCTTGCCAGACTCCAACCAGGGCAGCAGAGAGGTACGGAAACCCAAGAATCTCTGCTGCTCCTCCTTGCCTTCCGGCATCATCCTGGCCTCGCTCGCCCCGAGCCTGCATCGTATCCCCGCCACCGGGCCATAGTTCGTGCGCTTTCCGCGAGCAGCTGGTCACGGGCACAAACTATGGACGCAACCCGCTTACTGAAGCTAATACCACTGGCGCCGGTGATCTTGGAGGAAACCTAGCGAACTGACGCCGGCAGAGTTTTCCAGCCCCGGACTACCGAGGTGTCGAGCACGGCTTGGCCGAGGTCTACCTCCCAGTCGGGGAACCGGTTGAGAAGTTCGTCGAGTGCGATCCGGCCCTCGAGCCGGGCCAGCGCCGCGCCAAGACAGAAATGGATGCCGTAACCGAATGCCATGTGGTGACCGATGACGCGGTGGATGTCGAACACGTCACCGTCGGGCGGGAACACGCGGTGGTCGCGGTTGGCCGACCCCCGGAGGAGCATGATCGCACTGCCGGCGGGCACCGTCTGGCCGTGAAACTCGACGTCGCTCGCCACGTAGCGGGCTCCGTGGATCGAAGGAGGCTCGAAGCGGAGTATCTCCTCGATGGCGTTCGGAAGGAGGGACCGATTTTCGGCTAGTTCACGCCGCTGGTCGGGGTGCTCGCCGAGTACTTTGCCGGTCCAGCCGATCAACCGATTGGTTGTCTCGTTGCCGGCGGACGCCAGGACGTTGACGAAGGTCAGGATTTCTTGTCGGCTGAGGCGGCGGACCTCACCGGTCTGGTCCTGAAACTCGACCTCGAGCAACTGGGTCATGAGGTCGTCAGAGGGGTGATGCGCCCGCCAGTCGATGTACTCGCCGAAGAACGTGTCGTCGGTGAATTGCCGTTCCCTGTAGCTGACGGGCTTTCCGGGCTCACGGCGCAACCGGTCGTCGGCCCGGACCCGGATCTCCTCCTGGTCCTCTTCCGGGATCCCGAGCAGCATCCCGATGACGCGCATGGGCATCTTCGCTCCGAGATCGGCCACGAAGTCGAACCGGTCGCTCCCAACCAGGGGGTCGAGGACGGCGGCGCAATAGTGCCGGATCCGGGGTTCGAGGCCGCTCATTCTCTTGGGAGTGAAGACCCGTGATAGCACGCCGCGGTGGGCAGTGTGCAGAGGCGGGTCCTCCATGATGAAGACCCCATTTGGCGCCTCGAAGCGGGCCTTGATCGCCTCGAGGACCCCGCCGTGGGCCGAGCTGAAAGTCTCGTGGTCAGCGAAGGCGCGCTCGACGTCACCAAAGCGGCTGATGGCGTAGAAGTCGTATGCATCGTTGTGATACAGCGGGGCCTCTTCCCGCAACCTTCGAAATACCGGGTACGGGTCGGCATAGATCCCGACATCCCATGGGTCGAAATAGACGTCACTGTTTGTGGTCACCATTTCGTCCTCTCCTCAGGCCAGCCGGGCTGTCCATCCCCCGTCTACCGGGATGATCGCGCCGTTGACAAAGGAGGCGCGGTCGGACGCGAGGAACGCGGCCACCTCGGCCACCTCGGCCGGCTCGCCGCCGCGTCCGAGGGTTGCCTTCGTGGCCAGGTCGGGCCGGGACTTGATCCCTGATGCCCCCATGATCTCACTGAGAATGAACCCCGGGCAGATGCAGTTGACCCGGATGTCCTTGGGTCCGCACTCGATCGCGCCGGTCTTGGTGAGCGAGATGACGCCTGCCTTCGTCGCGCCGTACACCCCGCTGCCGGCTGAAGCGTTCATCCCGCCGGCGGAGGCCCAGTTGATGACCGCGCCGCCGTTTCCTGACTGCATGATCGTCCGAATGCCGTGTTTCAGCCCGTGGATGACACCGCGCAGGTTCACGGCGGTGATCTCGTCATACATCTCCATGGGGGTATCGGACAGTGGCTGCGATCGGCCGATGCCGGCCACATTGAGGACGGCGTCGAGCCGGCCGAACTCTTGCACGGCCGACGCCATCATGGCCTCGACGTCGGCCTCCCTCGAGACGTCACAATGGATCGGCACGACGTTCCTGCCTACTTGGGAGGCTGTGTCCTTCTCAGCTCCGCTGATATCGCCGGCCACGACCTTGGCCCCTTCTCTCACGAACACCTTGACCGACGCCTTCCCCATACCCGAGCCGGCGCCGGTGATTACCGCCACCTTGCCGTCCAACAACCCCACGCTTGACCTCCCGTGTCCCCCGGGGGTGCGGTAGCGATCCCCTGGGCCAGCCTATTCACACCGCTCGTAGTCGGCAACGTGATCGCGTCCAATTGATTCATTCAGGATTAAGAGATGTCGCATCGCCCGGCCAACGGAGACGCAGGAAGTCTCGCCGTTTCTCTGTCAGCTGGCAAGTCAGACCGCTTGCACCTCGGCCCGATCACGAGTACCCTGACGCCAGCTTTTCATTCTATATATGGAAATTAGCTAGGGGGGTTGTCGATATGCTCAGGAGCAAGTGGGGGATCCCGGTCGTCATGGCCGCGGCTCTCGTATTGGCAGCGGGATGCAGTAGCTCCTCCAAGTCCGGATCGGCAGCGACTACCGTCGCCCCCAGCTCCAGTAGTACCGGGCCGTCTAGCCCCGGGTCCTCTGCCAGCACCGGTAAGACCATCACTGTCGGCGTGCTAACCGATCTCACAGGAGTGAGTGCTGCCGGCTTCTTGACCTTCCCCAAAGGGATCCAGGCGGGCATAGGAGTGGCCAAGACCGAGGGCTACAACATCAAGTACATAGAGGCTGACACCGGGTCGACGCCATCGGGCGCCCTCATCGCGGCCCAGAGGCTGGTCGAGCAGGACCACGTCTTTGCCGTACTGGGTGCGTCATCACTCTTCTTCGCCGCCGCCCCGTACCTCCTTTCGCATGGCATACCGGTGGTCGGCGCGGGCATTGATGGGCCGGAATGGATAACGGACCGAAACATGTTCTCTGTGGTTGGTACTCAGGACTACACCAAGGTCTACAGCCAGTCCGGGGGGGTCTTCGCGAAGCTGGGGGTGACCAATCTGGCGTCGATCGGCTACCCCATCCCGAGTTCGGAGGACACGGCCAAAGCAACCGCTATCTCGGCCCAGCTCGCGGGTATCAAGGTCGGATACCTCAACACCTCACTTCCGCTCGGGAGCACGAATGTCGGGCCGCTCGTGCTGGCCATGAAGGATGCCGGGATCGATGGGTTGAACCCCGACATCATCACCAACAGCTCGTTCGCCATAGTCGAGGGACTCAAACAGCAGGGGGTCCAACTCAAAGCCGCGGTGCTGGCGGAGGGTTACGGCGGGGACCTGGTCCAGGGGGGCCCAGGTGCCGCGCAGGCCGCCCAGGGTATCTATTTCGGCGTAGGTTACCAGCCGGTGGAAATGCACACCGCCGCCACCGAGAAGTTCCAGAGTGCTCTGAGTACCTACGCCGGCGTTAACGGTGATCCATCGTTCTCCGAATATTACGGATATCTCTCGGTGGATGCGCTGGTCCAGGGCCTCAAGGTAGTGGGAACCAACACGACCCAGTCGTCTTTCATCAACGCCATGCTCGCGATGACCAACTACCAAGGCCAGGGACTCTGGGGCGGGCATTCGATCAGTTGGGCCCTTGCCGACCGTGGCCAGGTTTCCGGAGCGGACAACTGCATATGGATCACCCAGTACGAGGGTTCGACTTTCCATGTGATCACCGGCCTGAATCCTCTCTGCGGAAAGACCATCCAGGGCAAGAAGATCTCGTAGCCGGCGCCGGCAACCGAGACAGACACGATTTCAGCGGGCGGCCAGCAGCTCCTTGGGTGCATTCGGCGAGCAGCGACCGGCCGTGACGCGCACGACCTTGCGGTCATGGGGCGCGAAGTCGTCTGGGGCCCGGTGAAGGGCGGTCACCTCGTCCCACACCACGAGGTCGCCGGGCGACCAGTGGTGGCGGTATTGGAAGCCGGCGCCGGCGATGTGGCCGAAAAGGAACCGCAACAGCGCGTTACTCTCGGCTCGTTTCATCCCCATGATGTGCACGGTGTAGGAGGGGTTTACGAACAGGGCCCGTCTGCCACTTTCGGGGTGCTCGATCACGACCGGCCACTCGCGAGGCGGATATTCGGCGTCGAATCGAGCTTCGGCATCGGGACCGTACTGCCAGATATTGATGCCTTCCTTGTAGCCGGCGGGGACCACGTGAATCGCGGTCAGCTCATCCACGATGCGCTGCATGGTGGGTGACAGGCCGTCGTAGGCGGCACACAGGCTGCTGAAGCCGGTGTCGCCGCCAACCGGAGCGATCACCTCGGCGCGGAGGACCGCCACCCGCGGCAGCCACGGGGTGAAGGACGAGTCGGTATGCCACCCGTCGAAGTCACCTGACAGACCCAGGTTATGAAGCTCGTGTGCCATTCGGTCGTCGCGGCTGGCGGTGGGGATCGGTGCCGATTTCTCTTTTGTGTCGGCGATCTTCGACCCCGGGTTGAACGTGATCGAGGAGGACATGGCCCCGAGGAACTGGAAGATGACGAGTGGCTGTGGCTCGCCGAACAGTGCGGCCAGGCGCGTCTGCTCGTCGGCCCCGACCTCGTGGTCGTTGGGGAACACCAGAACATAGTGCTGGGCGAACGCGTCACGGATCTGGTCCGCCAGGTCCTCGGGCACCTCCTCACGGAGATCGACGCCCGTCACCCGGGCGCCGATGGAGCCCGTCACCGGCGTGATCGTGACCGTTCCGGCCATCGGTCCCTCCCTGTCTCAGACCACTGCGGTTCGCAGCATCCCAGGCAGGAGGATACTCCCAAGCGCGCCTGTCGGGGGGCGCCGGCTGACCACTTCGCGACGAGCGCCTACCTCCGACCAATGGCGCTTGCCGCGAAGCGGTCACCCCCTGAGGCCAAGGTCGCTATGTGCCCCGTTCGTGTCAGATAGTCGTGTTATTCGATCGGCTCTCGCCGCGAAGTGGTCCGAGAGGGTCAGACGGGACCGCAGGATCTGCCTTGGAGGTGGCAGGCTGGGGCAGTGGAATCGCCTCCGGGTCCGCTCATCGGTAAGGGCCGCCACGCAGATGTCTTCGACATCGGTGACGGATTGGTATTGCGCCGGTACCGCTACGAGCGGGACACAGCGAGCCAGGCGCTCGCGATGGCCGCCGCCGCCGGGGCGGGTTTTCCGGTTCCAGCCGTGGTGCGCAGCGACGGCAGGGACATCGTGATGGGGCTTGTGGCCGGTCCCACCATGCTGGCCGACCTGGCCCGGCGACCGTGGCTGATCCGCCACCACGCCGGAGTTCTCGCCGGGTTGCACCGGCAGCTACACGCCATCGAGGCCCCACCCGGCTTGGAGCAACCGGTGGGGGACGGCTCCCGGCTGTTGCACCTGGATCTGCAGCCCGAGAACGTGGTGCTCACCGCCGAGCGAGGCCCAGTCGTACTGGATTGGGAGTGGGCGGCGGCGGGGCCGCCGGCGGCCGACGTGGCTCATACCTGGCTGCAACTGGCCACCTCTGAGGTGCCCGGGTCGCGGTGGCGTCGTGTCATCGGCTCTATCGGCGGCCGGGCATTCCTCGCCGCCTTTCTGGCCCGGTTGGACCGGGTTGAGGCGGCGAGCTGTTTGGGCGTGGTGAGGGACTACCGCCTGGCCCGCCGGGACCTGACTCCCGGGGAGCGCGGGGCGGTAGCCGACTTCACCGTGGAGGGGTCCTGACGCCAAACCCAGATCTGGGTACCGATCAGGGAGTACGAGCCTCTACTGTGCTGGTGGAACAACAACCCGGCCAGACAGCCGGAACCAGCGGTGCGAGGTGGGATTGATGTCAAGGATCCAGGTGGAAACCTCGGTGGTCGAAGCAGCGGCGCAGCAGGTCAAGCGGGCAGGAGTCACCGTGCGGGAAGCCGCGGGGGACCTGACTGCAGTCGCCCCGTCCGATCCCGGGTTCCGAAGCGCACCTGCAGTCGGGCGCTTCTGCTCTACGTGGTCGAGCGCCCTGACGTCGTACGCGACGGCCTGCGACTCGGTAGCCGACCGCCTATCCAACGCCGGGACCGTCTATGAGGTCACCGAGGCCCACTTGAGCCGAGCCTTTTGACCGCGGCGGAGTGGGCGTGCTGACCAAGACTCAGCTTCAGAGCTTCGACGCCGGCGCCTACGCCGGTGTCATCGAAAAATGGGGACGGGCGGCCGACGCCGTCAGTTCCGCATCCAACACCGTCTCCAGCACCGGCAGCCAGATGTCGGCATGGACCGGCCGGGCCGCCGACCAGGCCCTGGCGACCATGGGCGACCTGGTGACCGTCGTGGCGGCCAGCCCCGGTTTGCTCTCCGAGGCCCAGGACACCGTGGCCGCCTTCGTCACCTCGGTGAGCCAGCAGCAAGCGATCCTCAAAACAGCGTTGGCCAAAGCCCAGGCGCTGCAGTGCACGGTTGGCGAGGACGGGACGGTCACGCCCCCGGTGCAGCCTCCAGGTGAGCCACCGCCCGTCTGCTCGCCCGATCCGGGACAAGAAGCCGCGCTCGCTCGGGCCCAAATGGCCTACGACAACAGTCCGGCGGTCCAGACGTGGCGCAGCGCGACACAGGAGGCGCCGGCCCTTCAGGCCAGCATCCAGGAAGCGCTGCGGGCCGCGACGGCGGCGGACAGCCGGGCCGCCGGCGATCTCGACGCTGGAATCCGGGGCGGCACCGACGTGAAGAGGATCGTCGCCGGTGACGACCCGACCGGCTCGTACGCCGCCAACCTGTTTCAGGACACCCAAACCCTCGGTGACGGTAAGGCGTGGGTGGCTCAGTACGTCGACCAGACGGCGTCTCTGCTCTCGAAGGCCGCCGGCGGCAACGCCGGTGCCGTCTCCGAACTCCGCCTCCTGACCCCGCTTACCTACGACCAGGACTTTGGCGCCGCCCTTATGAACCGGCTGGGCGCGGCGGGACTGGAGAAGATTCCCCTGATGATGGGCCAAGGCATCGACGCCGCCGGGTACGGCGATGCCGGCCGCTTTCAGGCCATTCGTCAGAACGATCAGAGCGTGCTCCGGTTCCTGGCCGATTCGCTGGCTTCGGCATCGGACAGCCCCGGCCTCGACCCGTCGTTCGTGCAGGCGCTGACCAGCAATGACAGGGCAAAGAATCCCGACGGCGATGGCCCGGGCGTGGGTTTCTGGTCGCTCGGTCAGATTCTGGGGGCGGCGAGCGGCGCCGTTCCCTATGACCCCCGGTTTCTCGACACCGTAGGCACGGCGATCATTGCCTACGACAAGCAGCAACAGGCCAATGCGCTGATTGCCGGTTGGGAGTACGACGGGCCGTTCCAGAACCCGTGGGCCAACAACCTCAACCTGCCGGCATCCTTCAACTTCCTGCAGGCAAACGAGCCGGTCTTCTTCGGCGTCACCGACTCCGGAGGCGATCCGGTGTACGGGCTGATGCACGCCGCCACGGTGTCCCCGCAAGCGGCTCTCTCGTTGTTGAGCCGCGACAACTACGGCGATCTCACCTACCTGATGGGCCGCACGTGGACCTTCGACCACGGCTCGGCGTTCGGCGCCGCCATCGCCTCTGCTGGCGACCAGCCGGGGAACGCGGCGACCGCCCTGTCGGCGCACGCGCTGCGGGACTACCTGCCGCACCTGGGCCACATGCAGAACGGACAGTTCGTGACGGCCAGCTACGACGGCGGGCCACTGTCGGGTATCAACGCCGGGCTCGGCCAGGTTGTCGGCTACCACATGGCGCAGGCGTACGACGCCTGGGCCGGCATACCCGACTCGGGCAGCCGCTTCCTGTTCCCGACGGTCAACCAGGGCCTGCCTAGCCTCCTGGCCGCCGTGAGCTCGGACCCCTCCGGCTACCGGGCTCTGATGGCCGGCGCGGTGGCCAACGCCAAGCTCAACCTGCAGGCCGTGGCCCGAGCTGACGCCAACCTGCCCATGGCCGAGCGGCTGGCCGATTTCGACGACGTGGCCAAACAGCAGGGCCAGTTCGTTGGCTACCTCATGGGCTCCCACAACGCCGCGCTGGCGGCCGGCGGTCTGCACCAGGATCAGATCGCGGCCCAGAGCGCCAGCCAGGAAGCGACGATGGGCAACTTCGTCTCGCAGGGCATCGGGCTCATCCCGCTTCCCGGCTCCTCGCTTGTCGGCAGCGTGTTCAAGACGGTCCTGGGCGACGCCGTGACCAGCGCTACCAGCTCATCGGCCTCCAACGCCTACTACAACGACGCCCTGGCGGCCGGCGGGGCCGGTTGGAGCGACGCTCAGAAGCTTGTGGGACAGGTGGTCAGCTCGTCGATGGTCAGCAACGGATTGTGGCAACCCGGTACGGACCCCGCTACCTGGCTCAGCGCTCACCCGGGGGAGCCGGCCTTCTACACAATCACCACCCTCGCCAATGGACAGACGCAATACGATTTGATCCCGCCGGACCAGATGACTGCGCAGCAGTACGGCGCCTTCGCCAAATGGGCGCAGGGAGGGGTAGGCAGTTACAACGACGCGGCCGAGGGATCAGTGGGCAACACCATCACCAACGCGGCCGGGGCGGTAAACGACGGGACTACCCAGGCCACCCAGAATCTCAACACCGCGCAGTACCCTGCCAACCCCTGAAGCTCCGGGTCAGCCTGTAAACCAGAAGTGGGGAAGGCCGACTCAGCGCCGGAGTTGCGCCGCCAACTTGTCCTCGGTCTGCTGGTAGACCTGGCCGGCCTGTCCCAGCATCTGCGAGATGCCGAGCAGGGCTTGCTGGATCTGGGTGGCGCCGCTGTGCCACTGCTGCCACAGCTCCTGGAAAGAGTTGGACGCGCAGCCCTGCCAGTCGGCGTCGACAAGAGCCTGAACCATTGAATGGAGCTGGCCGAGCTTTCCGCTGATCTCCTGCTCGCCACTAGCCAGCGAGCTGGCGGTGGATTCGAGCTGCTCGGACGTGACCTTGATGGTGGACACTGGTGACCTCCGCCTCTGCTCCGGGCGCCGCTTTACGGTGCACCTCCAACGTATACGACGCCGCGGTCCGGCGAAACGGGAACATACCGTGCGACGTCAGCCGAACGGTACCTGTACGAGCACGGATTCCCCCCCGAGCACGAGGCAGCCCCGCCCTGCGAGCGTGCGTCCGACCGTCGATTGGGCCAGCCGGACGCCGACCAGATCGCCATCGAACGTCGACGAAGGCGACAGCAACAGACCGCTCTTGGCTCGGCGGGCTTCGGCCACCACTCCTCGAAGCTCGGTCTTCATCTCCTCGATCGGGCCGGCGACGACGATCGACGGGACGCCTCGTGACCCGTCCCGGAGCAGTTGGCGTACCGCCTCGTCCGCTTCGCTGCGGGCGAACGTGTCGACATCATCAACCAGAAGAACCACCGGACCGGAGGCGCCGCCCCTCGAGATGGCAGCCAGCACCTCGGACGCCCCCGGCACCCCACCCGACAGGACCCGCGCCGCCGAAAGGCCGGCCGCGTTCATCAATGGCGACGGACGCGGGCACACGGCGACGACGGCCGCACCAGCCCCCGCCAACGAACGGGCCATTGCCAGCAGTGCAGTGCTGCGACCCGAGCGCGCCGGGCCAGCCACGAGGAAGCCGCCGGTCACGGCCAGGTCGACCCCGCGCACGGTCAGCTCGTCGCCGCCCACCCCGACTACCGCCCACAGGCTGCCTGCTGGGGCCGGATCCGGAATATCCGATAGGCCTGCGGTGCGCAGGTCGGCGACCTCCGAGGCATCGATCGCCGAGGGCATTGTGTCCACTCGCATGGGCCGGTTTACCCGGGGGGCCGGCCATCGAGCGGCGGCGGCGGCGCCGATCGCCCGGACCGCCTCGGACTGGGCTTGGCCGCTCGGGTCGATGGCGCCCGGCCCGGCCAGGACTGCTACTTGCACCTCGATCCCCGTGTCGGCCCGCAGGGCCCGCCCGGGCGGGATGTCCTCGGCCACGGCGCGGGGGTTGACGTTGGCCAGGCGGTAGTCGTCCCGATCGTTCAGACGCAGTACCAGACGGTCCTCGATCTGGGACGCCAGACGATCGGTGAGCAGGCTGCGGTCGCCGCTCAGCACCACCCGCAAGCCGGTGCCCGGCCCCTCCCGAACCAGGCGGGACACGGCGGCGGGCATCGGGCTGCCCGACTCGATGGGGTAGGCGGCGGTGAACCCCTCCCAGCGGTCGATCAGAAGCACCAGGTACGGCAGGCGCTCAGCCGGCTCGACGGCGGCGCGTTGCTCGGCTATGTCGCCGAACCCGCGGCGGGCCATCACTTCCTGGCGCCGTGACACCTCGTCGGTGAGGCGGGACATCAGCCTCTCGGTCCGTTCGCCTTCCGACCTCATCACCACGGCGCCGCAATGGGGTAGAGACACCAGCGGGAGCAACCCGCCGTTGCCGAAGTCCAGCCCGTAGAGATGCACGTCGGCGGGCGAGAGGGACCGGGCCAGGCTGGCTCCCAGAGTTCGCAGCAAGGTGGACCGGCCGCTCCGAGCAGCCCCCGCTACTGCCAGGTGCGATCCGCCGGCCAGATCGAAGGTAGCGGTGACCTGCGCCTGCTCGCCCGGGCGGTCCTCCACCCCGAAGGCCACGGGCGTGAGCTCGATTCGTGAGGGGACCACGGGGGGCAGCTGGTCGAGAGCGACCAGCGCCGGCAGGGGCTCCAGCCACGGACTTCGGCCCCGCGGGACCGAGCCCTCCGCTGCCGCCTTGGTCAGCAGCTCGGCCAGGGCGTGGAGGTCGGTCGCCCGGCCGGAGTCCGCCTCGCCGTGGGCCGCAAAACCCACCGGGTAGCCGAGCCGGGGCCACGGGACCGGGACGACCTGGGGAGGGGGTAAACCTGCGCTGGTCCCTTTTCTGCGTCCGGCCACCCGGGCGGCCTGGAAGGCAACCGTCTGCGCCCCCCCACCGGTGCGGGCATAGGCCCGCCCAGGAGTGGCCCGGGATATCCCCGCGGCTAAGGCCGACTCGAGGATCTCGAGGCTGTCCCCGGTATCTTCCATGCGCAGCGCCACTCGCAGGCCCGTGTTCGCCCGCATTTCTCCGGTCACCACGCCGGTGGGTCGTTGGGTGGCCAGGATCAGATGCACGCCGAGCGAACGCCCGACGCGGGCAACGCGGATCAAGCCGGTGACGAAATCCGGGAGTTCGTGCACCAGCTCGGCGAACTCGTCGATCACCAGAATCAGCCGGGCCAGACCCATCTCTGCCGCCCGGTCGGGATCGTGCTCCCAGGCCGTGTTCACGTCCACCGCCCGTAGCTGGTGCAGGCAGGTCTCACGCCGGCGAAGCTCGGCGTCCAGGGAGGCAAGCGCACGCTGGGTTTCCCGGCCGTCGAGGTTCGTGACCAGCCCGACGGTGTGAGGCAGGTTGGCACAGTCGGCAAAGGCGCTGGCCCCCTTGTAGTCGACCAGGACGAAATGGATGGCGTCCGGCCGGTTGGCCACAGCCAGGCTGGTCACGAGGGTCTGGAGGAACTCGCTCTTCCCCGATCCGGTGGTCCCGGCCACCAGGGCGTGAGGGCCGTCCCGCTCGAGGTCGAGAAAGAAGGTGCCGTCGATGCTCACCCCGACCGGCGCTCTGGTCGTCCTCCCTCCGGCTCGCCATCCGGCCAGCACCGCTTCCGGATCATCGAGGTCGATACCCGCCAGTTCGACGAAGCGAACGGTTGAAGGGATCACCGCCCCGCCTTCCTCGCCACCGGCGTCGCGAAGCGGGGCCAGGCGGCGGCCCAACTCCTCGGCCCACCGCGACCCGACTTGGTCGAGGAGCACGCTCGCCACCGGATCCCGCCCGGCCACCCGGACCGTCGCCGTCAGACCGTCGGCCTCGACCTCGACCTCCGCCTGTCCCTCCTCGGCCAGGCGAGATGGATCGAGGTCCAGGCCGATGGCGTAGATCCCCCGGGCCGGCCCGTCGCGCAGCAGGCGCGGTACCCCGGCCTGGGATCGCAGGGCCCGGATCCCATCGAGTACCACTACCACCGCCGGCGTCCACTGCGAGCTGTCATGGCCCGGCGCGCTGCGAGCCTCGAGCAAACCCAGGAGCTCCTTGATGCGCTGATCTCGCGAGGCCGCGTCATTGCCGATCCGCACCGGCGCGGCAGCGGGCAGATCGCTCCGGGCATGAGGCAGCCAACGGATCCAGTCCCAGTCCTCGCCGGCCGAACCGACGGTCAGGACGTAGAGCTCCAGCGACTTCGGTGTGTGCCAGGTCGCCAGCTGGGCCACAATCCAGCGTGCGATGGCGCGCGCCGAGCTGTCCTCGCCCGCTACTCCCAGCACGCCTACGGACCGGAGGTCCACCGTGACCGGCATGGCCCACAGCTTCGGTATGACCACGGCTTGCTCGCCGGCCGCCGCGGCCGGATCTCCGCCGGTCAGGTCGATAGACGCCGGCCGGTCGGCTACCCCGATCCGCAGGACGAGGGCGTCAGGGTCGTGGTCCCGGCGCTCCCACAGCCGCCGGCCCGGCCCCTCGACCACAGCCTCGACGACCGCCGGATCCGGCCAGCGGGCCCTCTCCGCCGCCGTCTCAGCGGCGGCCGCCGCGCTCACCGCGGCGACCGCCGCCGACACCCGCGATTGGTAGCTTGCCCGGTCGCGACGGGCCTTCGCCGCGCTGCGCCGGCGCTGGGTCAGCGTGTTGGACAGCACCAGCAACGGGCTGAGCGCGATGAACGCGAGCGTGGCCACCTGGCGGGTGACGACGAAGAGGATCCCGCCGATGGCCAGTGGGGCGAGGGCCTGAAGCCAGGGAAAAGGGAAGGATTCCTGCTCCACCGGCCGTGACGGCACCTGAACCCTGGGCGTGCGCACGGCTGCCTCCAGCCGCGGAGGCCGGTTGAACTCGAGCGTCCCGTCGTCGGACCGGTGCACGTCCGCGTCGGCGTTCGGAGCGGGGCGTACCTCGAGCACCGAAGCCCCGATTTCGATCGCCGCCCCGGCGGGGACAGGGGTGGGTCCGTCCACCCGGTGGCCGTCGACCCACGTTCCATTAGCCGATCCGAGGTCATCGATAACCCAACCGGCGCTCCCGGCCGGCCAGGACAGCCGGGCATGGAGGCGCGACACGGAGCTGTGGTCGAAGCGGAACTGGGCGGTGGGGTCCCGTCCGATCAGCAGATCACCCGCCGGCAGGGCGGCGCGGATCCCGGCCTGAGCTCCACTCACCACGGCCACCTCCCAGGCCGCTTGGCCTCCTTGTGCCGGCCTCCCGCCGGCATCGGCCGTCGCGCCCACGGCCGATCCCGGCGGGACGACCTGGAGCACCGCGCCGTCGTGCACGCCACTGCTGGCCAGCCGGTCCGGCCCGGCGAAGAGACGGCCGTCGAGGAGCAGGTCGCCGGGCCGTAGCGAGCTCAGGGCGGCGGCCACGTCACCGGCTGACGACTCGGGATCGGCCTCGATGAGGACGTGCTGGGGTCGGCCGTCGCCGACCTCAACCAGGCTCACCTGCATCCGCACTACCGGCGAGGGTAGCGGGGGTTCAACGCGGGGCCTGTGCTACGCTCCGCCACCGCCTTCGAGTGGTGCAGGAAGGAGTGCCGGTGGCCAGGCGGCGTTCGCGGCGGCGGATCGCGATCACAGCCCTAGTTGCGGCTGTGATCGGTGCCGTGGTGGGGCTGGCGGTGACCGGGTCCGGCGAGCCGGCCAGCGCCTTGCGCCTGCTGAGCGGGGGGGCGTGGCTCGGCAACGGATCGAGGGGCACTGTCTCCCACGTCAATGGCTACAGCGGCGGCACCGACGCCCAGGCTGTCGTCGGCAAGCCCGGAGACCCCTTCGAGGTGGTGCAGCGGGCCGACGGAGCCTACGTACTCGACCTGCGCACCGGCCGGTTGTTGCGGCTCGACGACTCGACGCTGGCAGTGGCCACCACCAGGACCGAAACCGGCCCGGTCGCCGCTCTCCAGGTCGTCGCCGGTCCGGACACCACCTGGGTGGTCGACCACTCCTCGGGCATCGTGCAGCAGCTCGACCCATCAACTCTGGCACCTATCGGGCATCAGATCCCGCTCGATGGACCGACCGGAACGGCCACCATTGACGCTACCGGCGCGATATGGGTGCCGGTCCCCGGGCAGGCGGTGGTGGACCAGGTCGACTCCACCGGCGGGGTCGCTCGCCACCCGTTCGGCCACGCCGGCGATCTGGTAGAGGTCGCCGACACCAGCGACGGGGTATGGGCGGTGGACCCCCAGACGGCGACGGCGAAGTCGTTGCAGAACCCGGGCGTCCACTCGGTTCAGCTGCCGGCGACATCCAGTCGCACGTCCCCGCTCGTGGCCGCCTCGGCGTCGAGCCCCGAGCTGGCCGTTGTGGCGGGCACCGACGTTCTGGACATCGACACCAGCCCGCCGTCGCTTTCGTCCCTGACCCTGCCCGCGGCGGCCCAGGTCACCCAGGTGACCGTCTCACAGGGCCAGGCCTATCTGCTGGATTCCCGCGCCAACCGGCTCCAGACGATCGAGCTGGCCCCGCTACGCCCGCTTGCCTCCGTGCCCGTTCCCCAGGGATCCAACCAGCTGGTCACCAAGGACAACCTCGTGTTCGTCAACAGCATCGATTCACCTCAAGCCCTGGTGGTCAACTCCAACGGCGCGGTCACCCACATCGCCAAGTACACTCCGCCGGCTCCCAACCATGTGCCGCAACGGCGGGGAATCCGGCCAGGCCCGCCCACGGTGGTGCCGGGTCGGGGCCGGAACCCGGCCCCGACGGCCACCGTGACCGGGCCGTCGACTGCGAGTCCGGTCTCGGTGCCGCCGGTAGCGCCGGCCGCTCCGCCGCTAACCGAAGCTAACGGCACGGCGGCCAACAGCCCGCCCTCCACCCCCGCCCCGTCCGCGCCGAGCTCCACTTCACCCCCCACGGCGACGACCGTTGCTCCTGCCGTGCCCGGGGTCCCGGCGGTGACCCAGGTCAGCGCCGGCGATGGCGTCGTCACCGTCACCTGGTCTCCGCCGGCCTTTGACGGGGGCCGCCCGGTGCTGCGCTACCAGGTGACCGCGGCGCCGAGCGGCGCCGGCCGCAGCGTCGGCGGGTCCACCACGACGGTGACCTTGACCGGCCTGGCCGACGGTACCAGGCAGTGCGTCCAGGTCCAGGCGATAAACCAGGTCGGGGGCGGGCCGTTGAGCCCGGCGGGCCAGGCCTGCGCCACTCCCCTCAAGGACTCGCCTGGCCAGGTCGGTTCGGTCCGGGCCGCCGAGTCCGCCCCGGCCCGGATAACCCTGTCATGGCGACAACCCTCTCTCGGGCCGTACCACACCCCGATCACCAGCTACACGGTGCGTGGAGGTCCGGCGGCCCGCACGGTGAGTTCCACCAGCGTCGTCATCACCGGCCTGGCCGCCGCCAGGACCTACTCGTTCACCGTCGCCGCCACCAACTCGTCGGGCAACAGTGGCCCCGCCAGCGTCCCCACCCGGGCCACTACCTGGGCTCCCCCCGGGCGGGTCGGCAACCTGACCGTCACCGGTGCCGACAAGCAGCTCACGATCAAGTGGGGAGCCGCCACCTCGGCCGCCGGCAGCCCCCAGGTGACCGGCTACGAAATCTCCGTTGGCGGCGGAAGGTTTGCCGCGACCAGCAGCACCTCGGTCACCAAAAGCGCGCCGGCGTGGACCAACGAGAAAGTGACCGTCTACGCCCTGAACTCGGTCGGCGGCGGCCCACGCTCGACGGCCAGCGGGACGGCGTGGGCCCGCAGCGGTACCGTCGAGTGTGAAGACGTCCTGAGCGGCGACCTGGCCGTCCTCAACGCCTGTCCAACGTCGCCCGGAGCCTGGGTGCAGCAGCCGTCGAGCCCGGTCAGCAGCTGGGTCAGCAGTCAGCGGGCCGGGGCGTTTCGCCCGGCCCAGGCCAACGAGTATCTCTGTGCGACTTACTTCAGCGGCGCCGTATCCGGTGATCGCTACGCCCTGGTTACAAGCGCCTCGGGCTGCCCGGCCGCGTTGAAGGGCTATCAGCCGCCGGACACGCCCCACCCGATCGCCTACGTGTCCACCAAATCTATAGACGGGGCCAGCCGTCAGGTGTGCGAATACAAGGGCCAGACAAAGGGCAATAACGGGACATTTACGTCCTACGAGCTGTCTCCGTGCGGCAAAATCCCCTCCGGCCTGAGCGGCGCGTCCAAGCAGTTCAGTTTCTACACGTGAGCTGCCCCCCCGCAGCCGGGGTGGCGCCCGGCCCTGTGCCCTGATCCCCATGAACGCGACCCCCGAACCTCTCCCTGCTTCAGCCGACGACGCGACGTGGGTCGCCGACGTGGCCGCCCGAGTGGGCGACAACATGGAGAAGGTGATCCGGGGCAAGCCCGATGCCGTGGCCCTGGCCATCATCGCCATGCTCGCCGAGGGCCATGTTCTCGTCGAGGACGTGCCCGGAGTCGGCAAAACCTCACTGGCCCGGGCCCTGGCCGGCTCGATCGACGCCACCTGGCACCGCATCCAGTTCACCCCCGACCTGCTGCCCTCCGATGTCACCGGGGCCACGGTGTACCACCAGCACGACGAGCGATTCGCCTTCCATCCGGGGCCGGTGTTCGCCAACGTGGTGCTCGCGGACGAGATCAACCGGGCTTCGCCCAAGACCCAGTCGGCCCTGCTCGAGGTCATGGACGAGCGACGGGTCACCGTTGACGGCCGTCCCCATGACGTGCCCCGCCCCTTCCTCGTGCTGGCCACCCAGAACCCCATCGAGATGGATGGCACCTACCGGCTGCCCGAAGCCCAGCTGGACCGTTTCCTGGTCCGGCTGACCATGGGCTATCCCGACAGCGGCACCGAGGAGGACATCCTGGCCGCCGACGGTTCGGAGCCGGCTCTGGCCAGCCTGCAGCCCGTCGTGAGCGCGGCGGACGTGCAGCGCATGATCTCAGTCGTGTCCCGAACCCGGGTGGCCCCGGTACTGCGCGGCTACGTGGTGGAGCTGACCAGCGCCACCCGCCGCCTGCCCGACGTCCGGCTCGGCGCCAGCCCCCGAGCCAGCCTGTCGCTCATGCGGGCCGCCCGGGCCCGGGCCGCGCTGGCCGGCCGCAGCTACACCACGGCCGACGACGTCAAGGCGCTGGTCCACGCCGTGCTCGGTCATCGCTTGCTTCTCTCGTCTCAGGCCGCGTTGAGCAACGCCACCACCGACCGGCTGATCGACGACGTCGTCAGGGCGGTTCGCGTGCCGACCACCGACATGAGGCCGACCGCGTCCGGGTGGGGCACCCTGGCCGCCGGTGCCGGCCTGTACGCCAGCGGCGTGGCCCTCGGGTTCGCGGAGCTCACCGTCGCCGGGGCCGCCCTGCTTCTGCTCCTGGTCGCCGCCGTAGCCTGGGTGCTCAGGCCCCCCAGCCTCTCGGTGTCCCGGCAGCTCGAGCCGGTTCGGGTGCGACGGGGGAGCCCGGCACTGGGCCTCGTCAGCATTGCCAATTCCGGCCGGCGTCGGGCCCCCCACCTCACCGTCGAAGACCGCGCCGGCGACCGCGTGGTTTCCCTCGACGTACCGGCCCTGCATCCTGAACAGCAACACTCCTCGACCTACCGCCTGCCCACGGACCGGCGTGGCATCTTCGACGTCGGACCGCTCGTGCTGGCCCAGACCGATCCCTTTGGTTTGATGGCCCGCCGACGACCCGTCGGCGAAGTGGCTCGACTGTGGGTCCACCCTCGCAGCCACCCGGTGCCGGCCGGAAAAGCCGGTTCGACGATCGAGATGGATGGCCCGATGGACGACACCGCCCCGGAGGGCACCATCGCCTTCCAGGGACTGCGGCCCTACGTCGTCGGCGACGACCTGCGAATGGTGCACTGGCGCACCACTGCTCGCACCGGCACGCTCATGGTCAAGAAAGCACGTCGACACCAACCGCCCCCAGGTGGTGGTCCTGCTCGACGACCGGGCGGGCAGCTACCCGGCGAGCTCCTGGTTCGAGGAGGCCGTCGAGGTGGCGGCTTCCCTCCTGGAACAGGCGGTCCGAGGGGGCGCCCCCGTGCGCATGGACACGGTGACCGGTTCGGTCACCGGCTTCCGCCCCAACGGCGCTCGCGACACCCTTGATGTTCTGGCCGGGGTGCAACTGGCGGACACCGGCGACCTCGGGCACGCGGTGGCTCTCCTCGAGGTGGAGTCGGGCGGCAGCGCCGCAGTGCTGGTGACCGGTGACCGCCTGGACGACGACCTGGCCAGCCTCGACCGGCTGGCGGTCCGCTACCGACGGGTCAGCACGATGATGGTCGGTGCCGACGCGTCCTCGGCCCGCCAGCTCGGCCGGCTGCAGGTGTGCCGCGCCGGTCGGGCCGAGGCGGTGCTGGCCCTGTGGCCGACCGGGGGCCGGCCGTGATCCGGGTTCGGCCGTCCCAGGCCTGGGCGCCCTACGTCCCGGCCGTGCCGGCGGGACTCTGCGTGCTCGCCGCCGGGGCGGCCTTCCAGCGGGTGTTCACGTGGGGCGACGTGGCCGGGCCGGTGACGGTCGCCGCTGTGCTCGGAACGGCCGCCGGGGTGGCCGGTCGACGGTTGCTGACTGCTTCCGTCGTGCGCTCGGGCCCCTCAGGAGATGACCCGGTGAGCCCACCGTTAGGCGACACCGTGCCGGCGCCCCCTCGCCCCGCCGCCTACCTTCTGGCCGGGGCCACTGTGGCGGCGGCCACGCTGGTGTCGGTGCTGGCGGCTGCCGTCTTGTTCGCCACGCCCGCGGCCGGGCTCGGCTCCGGGGTCACGCGTGGGGTCGGGGCCCTTTTCCACGGTTGGAGCCGCATCCTCACCACGAGCGACCCCGTGCCTCCTACGCCGGACCGGCTCCCGTTGGCGGCCGGCCTGGTGACGGTGGCGGCGGCGTGGGCCGTCCTCGCCGCCAGCCGCCGCCGGCCGGGGGTCGACGCTCTGCTGCCGTCCGGGCTGGTTCTCCTCATGGCCCTGCTCCTCGGCGTCGGAGGTCCGGGGTCGCTCGCGTCCGTGGCCGGACCGCCGCTGGTGCTGGCTGCGGTATACCTCCTGATGGTGTCCCGGCCTGCCGGGGAAGGCGTGGTCTGGGTGCCGCCGGGCCGGACCGTGGCGGCCCTCTCCACCGGGGCGGTGGTCCTGGCCGTCGCCCTCGGCGTAGGCAGCCACCTCCCGCTGGCCGGCGTGCGCCAGCCGGTCGATCTGCGCCGCGCCGTGTCCCCGCCTCTCGGTTTGGGCACCGCAGCGAACCCCCTCGACGAGCTCCCGGCCTGGCAAAAGCAGGGCGGGACCGTCATGTTCACCGCTTCGGTCGACCAGGCCTGGCTCCGTGCCCCGGTGAACTGGCGTCTGGTCAGCCTCGACGTCTATGACGGGACCGGCTGGAGCACTGATGCCCACGCTTCCAGTGCGGGTAACGTCCTGACCCTGCCGCCGGGTGTCCGGGGCGGGCTGCTCGGTCCGGGGGTTCGCGTCAGCGTCCACGTGGTCGCCCTGGAAGGGCCGTGGGTGCCGACCGCCGGGGTGCCGACATCGGTGACGCCCGCCGGCCTGGACTTCGATCCTGGCTCCTCCGCCCTGGTGGCGCCCCCCCGGTCCTCCGGCCGCTACACGCTCGGAGGCCGCCTGTCCGAACCCTCGCGGGCCGCTCTCGATGCTGCCGGCATCGGAAGCGGGGCTTCAGTGGCGGCGTTCACGGCCGTTCCGGCCTGCTTTCCTGCCTCCTTGCGGTCGCTGGCCGCCTCGGCCGCCGCCGGGCTGGCACGCCCCGACCAGCAGGCCGTGGCGGTGGCGCAGGAGCTGGTGGCCGGCGGCGGCTTCCGTCTCGACCCGGGGGCCATCCCGGGATCGAGCTGCGCCCGCCTGTCTGCCTTGTCGGCCGCCAAATCGGGTACGGCGGAGCAGTTCGCCACGGCCTTTGCCCTCATGGTCCGCAGCATCGGGCTGCCGAGCCGCCTAGCGGTCGGGTTCACTCCCGGGACGATCGACCGGGCCCGGGCCACCACTGTGGTCACGGGGACCGATGCCACGGTGTGGCCCGAGGTGGACCTCGGGCGGCTCGGTTGGGTGGCGTTCGATCCCAACCCGTCGTCGCTCGCCGGTGTCCAGACCGGACAAGGGGCGGGGCGGACCACGCCCGTGCCCGTGGCCCAGCAGGGTCTCGCCCAGGTACAGCAGACGGTGGCCAACGCCCGGTCGCGCGCTTCGCTGCCGGCATCTCGTCCTACCGGATCGCCAGAGGTCCGGCGCCAGCCGGCGGGAGGCGGACCCCCGTGGGCCCTCATCGCCGTCCTGGCCGCCGCCGTCATCGTGATCGCGGTGGTCGGGGTGAGAGCGGTGACCCGCCGGCGCCGGCGGGCTCGTAGGCGGGCGGCCGCTGATCCGGTCAGCCGGGTGCTGGGAGCCTGGAGCGAGCTGCTCGAGGCTCTGGCGCCGTACCGGGTGCCGGTGGACACTCTCACCCCCTCGGAGGTTTCGCGCCGGGCGGCCGAGCTCGTGCCTACGGCGGCCGAGGCGAGCACGGAGCTCGCCGGACTGGTTGACCGGGCGGTCTACGCCGGTGAGGCCGATGACGTCCTGGCTGCTCGAGCCTGGGCGTCCAGCGACGTCGCGGTATCTGCGGTCGTTCGGGCGACACCGGCCGGATTGAGGGTTCGCGAGCTGATCGTCCGCGTTCCCGGCCCACCCGGTCGCCGCCTGGCTTCTCGCTGAATCGCGGGCGGGCACCAACGCCGGGTCCGCCCACTCACATGGTGCCGCCGCGGACACAAACCGGGGGGGCGTCGGCGATCTGGCCGCCCACCCCGTAGACGGCGCCCACGACGAAGCAGTAACCCTTCGCCGGATCGAGCCCGGTAACCACGGTCTGGGTGGTGCTCGCCGCGGTCTGCACCGAGCCGTTCGACAGTCTCACCACAAACGGATAGATCCCGTTGTTCGGGTCTACCCAGCGGATCGTGACCGTGGACGGCTGCTCGTCGACCACTTCGACGTGGCGGGGGGCGAGGGTCGCGGCCAGGGCGGGAGATGGCGCCTGCAGCCGCGGGGCCGGCTTCCCGCCCGCAGGTCCCGACGACCCCGAGGAAGTCGTCAGGATGATGACCGCAATTACGGCTCCCACTACCACTAGACCGCCGGCTGCCGCGACCGGCCACCGGCGCCACTTGGGAACCGGGGTTTCCGGCGCCGGTGGCGTGGGATCACTGCGCCTCGACCACACTCCGGTGGGCTCGGCCGAGGTCGGGATCGGCGGCGAAAGCGGAAGCGATCCGCCGGGCGGCGCCGGCCCGCCGTCTCCCGCTCGGGGGGCTGCCGGAGGCTGTGGGCCGCCGGCCCGCCGGTCGGGGCGGGGATCGAGGCGGGGGCGGGGCGTCGTCAGCTCGTTGGACGGTATACGTACTGGCCCGGCCTCAGCGGGCGGCGCGCTGCGGGCGTCAGCTACCTCATCGACGGGCAAGGCGGTGACCGGCCAACCGGCCTGGCGCTCCACGGCCTGGAGAGATCGACCCATCTCCGCCGGGCTCGGCCAGCGGTCGCCCGGCGATTTCGCCATCGCCCGTTCGAGCGCGCTCTGCAGCCCGTCAGGGACCTCGGAGCCAGGGATGGCGGGGACGGGATCGCGGATGACCCTGAGCATGCCGGCCAGCATCCCCTCACCCTCAGGGCCGGCGAAGGGCGGGCGGCCGGCCAGGAGCGTGTGCAACGTCGACGCCAGCGACCACTGGTCGGCGGGCGGCCCGGCGGGGCGAGACTCGAGAACCTCCGGGGCCGCGTGCACCGGGGTGAGCCCCTGGGTGGTCTCCGTCAGCTCTCCGATAACCAGCGCCACCCCGAAGTCAGACAGGGCCGGTTCCCCGAAGCGGGTCACCAGGATGTTGGCCGGCTTTACGTCACGGTGCACGATGCCCTCTCTCGAGGCCAGCTCCAGAACGCCGCACATTTTCACCCCGATGCCGACCACGTCGCGGACCGGCAGCACCCCGGACCCTGTCAGCCGGTCGGCCAGCGAGCCGCCCGGGCAGTACTCCATCTGGATGTAGCCCCGGCCGTCGGCGAGGAACCCGCTGGCGAAGACCGTGACCACGTTTGGATGGCCGGTGAGCCTGCCCGCCAGCGCCAGCTCCCGTTCGAAGCGCCGGCGGGCCCTTTCTTCAGCCGCGGGCATGGTGAGCACCTTCACTGCTACGACCCGGTCGAAGGCCTCCTGGCGAGCGCGATAGACCACGCTCGAACCGCCCGACGCGATCGCCACCGCCTCGCTACAACCAATGGCGGCCAACGGATCAGCCGGGTTTTCCCGCCGCCTGGAAGGCATGCGGCCATCATGCCCCAGCCGCCTCGGGCGCCGCCCGGCGGGAGGTCGATGTTCGGTATCCCGGTTAGCGCGCCGCGGCTGAAGTGTCGCGCCCGGACCGCAAGAGGACACCTGGCAGGTCACCGGTCGGTCGGCCGTCGGCAATAGCTTGTCGGCCGTTGACCGACACCCAAACGATGCCCTCGGGGTCGGCGACCAGACGCTTGCCCCCACCGGGGAGATCCTGGGAGGTCCGTATCGGACCGGCGCCGACCCGTTCTGGATCGAACACGACGATGTCGGCGTGGAAGCCGACGGCCACTCGGCCCCGATCACGCAACCCGAACAGCCGGGCAGGGATGTCGGTCATCATGTGCACCGCCTGTTCCATCGGCAGCAGCTGCCGGCCCCGGACGCAATCGGCCAGGAACCGGGTGGGGTAGGTGGAGCCGAGCATGCGGTCGATATGAGCCCCAGCGTCCGAACCACCGATGAGCACGTCGGGATCCCTCCAGACGTCCCGCCGCAGCTCCCAGTCCGCCTCGGTATCCGCGAACGGTGGCGGCCACAGCACCGTCTTGAGCCCGTCGGCAACCGCGATGTTGACGATCGTGGTGAAAGGGTCCTCTCCTCGTTCGGCGGCGACGTCCCCGACCTTCCGGTTGCGATACCCCGCATTGGCTTCGGAAAAGACGTCGCCGACTGTGTAATGCGAAAAGTCGGCCAGCATCGCCCATCGCGACGCCAATGCCTTCTGGAGCAGGTCCTGGCGCACGGCGGGGTCCTGCAGGCGCCGCATCTTCTCGGGCACTTCGAGGTCGAGGACGTCGCGCCAGCCCGGGATATGCCACAGGCGGCAAAAGGTCAGGAAGCTCACGTTGTTGTCGGCATAAACCGGCATGGTGAGGGCCAGGATCCGACCGCCGATCTCGCGGGCTCGCCGCGACGGACGCAACTGATGCTCGACCCTGGCCGAGTCCTCGCTCGACACCCCCAGGGCGTTCCAGTTGATAGGACTACGGGCGACTTCGCTCAACCGGGCCAGGTATTCGACCTCGTGATCGTCGAACCGCTCGATGCAGCCTGCAGTAATCAAGGCGAGGGACATTCCGTCGTGACGGCCCACGACCTCACACAGGGCAAACAACTCGTCTTCCGAGGCCCAACGACTGGGCACTGGTTGCCCGTCCCCGTCGGTGTGGGTGTAGGAGCGGCTGGTGGAAAGTCCAAGCCCCCCCGCAGCCAGTGACTGGTCCAGGAGTTGCCGCATCTGGGCTCGCTCTTTTGCGTCGGTGTCGCGGTCGAAGTCCTCGCCGAGCACGTATCTGCGAAGCGCGCTGTGTCCGACGAGGAACCCCGCGTTCACCGCGGTGGTGCCGTCGAGGGCGTCGAGGTACTCGGAGAAGCTTTCCCAACTCCATGGCACGCCCTGTTCGAGTCCGCTCAGCGGCATTCCCTCGACCTGGGCCATCATCCGGCGGATGTAGTCGGCGTCGCGGTCTTTCAGCGGAGCGAGGGTGAAACCACAGTTCCCGGCAATAACCGTCGTCACCCCATGCCAGCTCGACGGAGTAGCAAGAGGGTCCCAGAACAACTGAGCGTCGTAGTGGGTGTGAGGGTCGATAAATCCGGGAGCGACGACCAAACCGTCGGCAGGTAATGTCCGCGCCGCTGCCGTCTCCAAATCTCCCACCTCGACGACGCGACCATCCTTTATGCCCACGTCGGCTCGAATGCCGGGTTCACCCGTACCATCGACAACGGTTCCGCCGGTGATTGCGTAGTCCAGCACGTGAACCCCTTTACCCGTGACTTGTCAAGGCGGCCCGAGGCACCCGAGGGGCGGGCGGGCCGGCGTCTGCCGAGCGTAGTTCCGGGTGCGGCCCGGTCCAAACTGCGGTGAATCTTTCTCCTTGACACTCGAACGTGTGTTCGGGTACAGTGTGGG
Source organism: uncultured Actinomycetota bacterium (assembly GCA_963783945.1). GTDB lineage: Bacteria > Actinomycetota > Acidimicrobiia > Acidimicrobiales > Palsa-688 > CAWAPS01. The sequence continues at coordinate 424,655 of CAWAPS010000024.1, read as the reverse complement.
ATAGCGCCCTGCCCGCCGGCCCGGGCGATAACACCATCAAGCACTTCGGCCGCCACCTGCCCGCCGCCCTGCGCACCGCACTCGACCTCGGACCGGTACCGGCCTTCACCGGCCGGGCCTGCGTCGATTGCGGCAGCCGCTGGGGACTCCAGTACGACCACGTCGACCCCGTAGCCCACCACGGCCCCACCCAGTACACCAACCTCCAGCCCCGCGGCTGGACCGACCACCAAACCAAACCGAACGAGACCGCCAAGCCGGCCTCCTCGGACCCCACGCCCCCCGCCCACCAAACAGAACCCTCACATGAGATCGCCGGGCGCTTAGCCTCGTTTCAGTGGTTCGGATGGCTGGACGGCACTAACCAAAGGGGGTGTGGCCGATAATGACCCGAGCGAGACCGTCTTTTCATGAGACGGTCTTGCCCGGTATGAGGGCCCCGCACAGCGGGTTCATGTTGGCAACCGGGTGGAAGGTGGTGCCCTGGAACTGGGTGATCCACCAACAGTTGTCGATCCCCGAAGCTTTGCCACGAGCGCTCACGGCGAAGTTCAAGGTGCGGCCGCTCCAGAGGTCCGCCCCGGCGTAGCTGTTCAACCCGAGCATGGCGTTGATGAACGACGCCTGGGTGGGATTGGAGCCGGCGGCCTTGAGTCCCTGGACCATGGCGTCGATGGATACGTACCCCTGGTACTCGGCGAAGGTGGGGGCCGTCGACACATTGGCATAGGTCTTGAGGTCGCTCTGGAACTGTTGCGTGGCCGCGGTCTTCAGCTCCACTGGCTCGAAGGAGGTGAGGAAGTAGACGCCCTGGGCCGCCTGCACCGCCCCCGGGCCACCTTGCACCAGGTCCCCGCCGTAGCCGGTGGCCATGAGCGCGGCCTTCAATGTGACACCCGCATTGCGCAGGTCATTGAGCAGGGCGAACACCGTGTTGGTCTCGATAGAGCCCGTGAACCCGTTCACCCCGGCGCTCTTCATGGCCAGCACCGTCGGGCCGGTATTGGTACCTCCGAACGGGAAGTTGGCGTTGAGGTATCCGACCTTGATGCCGTACTGCTCGGCTGCCACGGCGGACGACTTGGCCACCAACGAGGAGCTCGGTGAGATGGAGTAGCCGAGTGACGCCAGGTTGGTGACACCCACCATCTTGAAGAACAGCCCAGGCTGGCTGTACACGTTGTTGTAGTTCTGGGTGCCGATGATCGAGAACATGTTGGCGTCTGTGATCCACTCACTGGCATCTACGGCGGCGCCGATGACGGGGATCCCCTTGGATTTGAGGTAGGGCGCGGCGGCAAACGTGACTGCGGAGTTGGCGATCACCGCGAACACGTGATCCTGTTCCACCAGCTTCTGGGCCCCGGTCAGCGCGTTTGTAGGCGACGTGCCGGTATCGGCTACCACGTACTTGATGTGGTAACCCTCCTTGGCCGCTTGCCCGATTCCGGCCTGGACGCCCTTGGGAATGCTGAACGCGTTGGTGGCTCCCGGCCCGGTGATGTCCGTCAGGATGCCCACGGTGTACGTGTGGCTGCTGCCCGAGCCCGGCGAGGTGCTCCCGCCCGACGTGGGGGATGTGGTTCCAGCGGTCGTGGGTGAGCTGCTGGACGGCTTGGACGAGCTGCTGCAAGCCGCAGCCACGACCACCACAGCAGCCGCGAGAACGAAGAGCTTCTTCCTCCCTCGCTTCATCGAGAACCCCCCCTGTCAAAATCGACGTTTGTTACTTTTCGTCAGTAAGTCACAAGCCTTAGAGGCTTATAACACACTACCTTGGGCGTGTCCAGTGAATGGGTCACCCTGGTCATAGGTAGTAGAAGGGGGAACCGCCACTCAGAGCGGTGATGCGGGGTCGTTAGTTGAACACGAAGCCTTCGTAGTCGTGGGATGTGGCCCCATATATCTTGGGCAGATACTCGCCCAGGCCGGCGCAGAAGGGGATGAACCGGCGGGTGCCATCGTCATTGACGTGCACCATGTATTGATTCTCGCTCCGGCGAATCGGGAGGATCCGTGCGGCGTAGTCGTCCACCAGGAGCGTCCAGTCGTCGGCCGCGCCTTCTGAGGCCTCGATCACGGAATAGCCGTTCTTGTCCATGTGGGAGATGCAGGTGGCTATCCAGTCTCCGAAGATCTCGTGTTGCAGCATGGCGTTGCCGAGGACCGACGGACTGCCCGCGCTGGTGGGATGGAAGGCATTGGGGAATCCCGGTGTCATGAGGCCGAACAGGGTTCGGGGACCGCGAGCCCAGACGTCTTTTGGTGTCTGGCCCTTCTCGTTACGCAGCCCCGCGGCTTCGAGGGGACCCAGGAACGACTGGAAGCCGATGGCGAAGACCAGTAGATCAACGTCGTAGTGGGCCCCGGCGGTGCGAACGCCCGTCTCTGTTATCTCCACGATAGGATCCTCGAGAACGTCGACCAGGCTCACGTTGTCCTGGTTGAAAGTCTCGTAGTAGCCGATCTCGAGGATCAGGCGGCGGGAGCCGATCGGGTACCAGGGGCACAGCTTTTCTGCCACTGCAGGATCGGCCACCTTCTGGCGGATCTTCTGCCTGACGAACTCGGCCACGATCTCGTTGGAGGCCGGGTTTGTCGGCTCGTCAGCGAAGAGATACGACATGCCGTGTCCTCCGAAGTCCCACTGGAGCTCGAGTAGTTCCTCCCTCCGTTGCTGTGAGTACTCGGCCGCCGGGCGAGCCGGCTCGTCATCGGGCCGCATCCGTGGAGTCCCACCCCGAGGGTCTGATGGACCCCCGCGTTGAAGGCCCGATTCTCGCTCGACCCCAAGATTTCGGGCGATGGCATCCTGAAGCCCGGGGTCGGTCGGCCGGTTCTGCGCGGGGATGGCGAAGTGGGGATGGCGTTGAAACACCAACAGTTGTTTGGCGTCTTGGGCCAGCGCCGGTACTGCTTGAGCGCCGGACGAGCCGGTACCGATCATGCCGATGCGCCGGTCTTTGAAGGAGACCTCCCCCTGGGGCCATCGGCTGGTCTGCACCCACTCGCCCTTGAAGCGATCGAGGCCGGGGAAGCTCATGGGCTTGGGTGTGGATAGCACGCCTGTACACATGACCAGGAACCGGCAGGCGATGCGGTCACCCTGGTCCGTCACCAGGTGCCAGCGGTTGTCGCTGGACGACCACTGCGAGTCGCGCAGCCACGTGTTGAAACGAAAGAGCGGTCGGACCTTCAACTCTTCGGCGACGTAGCTGTGATAGTCGAACAAAGTTGCTGCGTCGGCGTAGCGCTCGGGCCACCGCCACTTCTCGTATAGCTCCTTGGAGAACTGGAAGCAATAATCGACACTGTCCGTGTCGACTCGAGCGCCAGGGTAGCGGTTGTGGTACCAGACGCCGCCGAAATCACTGCCGCCGTCGAGACCAACAACCGAGTACCCGTCTGAGGTCAGGCGGTAGGTCGCATAGATGCCACCTTGACCGCCGCCGACCACGGCCACATCGAAAAGTTCCTCACTCATTCCAGACGCCTCTTGTCCTCGGGTGTATTTATGTTAGGAGCCCGGAGCCTTACGACGACGAGCCGTTCGAGCACGACACCTTGCCGTTGTTGGCCAGGCTCGGAACACCGTTCTGAACCCGGGCGGTGTACCAGCAGTCTATGGGGTGAGGCTTTCCGGCGGGAAAGGTCAGCGGGGGAGACCAGCCTTGCAACGTATCGCTCTTCAGCGACTCCAGACCGGTTACGACCTCGGCGGCGGTCGGGGTGTCCGAGGCGGTCAGATTCCCAGCCTTGATCGCGTCCTGGAGGAGGATGCCCGATGGCCACGCCATGGCGGACAGCTCGTTGAACAGGTTGGCATTCTCCATGAGGCCCGGGTAGGCCTTGTCGACTGCGGTCTTCATGGCCTGGGTGGCCGGACTGTCGGCCCAGAAGGGCAGGTCGTTGTATTCGTTCCAGAGATGATTTTGCAACCCCGGCCCGCTGGACTCCACCATGCCAAAGCCTTCTCCACCGGTCACATAGGTTGGCTGGTAGTTCTGGCGGGCACAGTCGGCCCCGATTCTGGCTATCTCCCCTGCGCTGGCTCCGATGAAGACGCCGGTAACGTTCGCCTGTTTGGCTGCCACGCACTGGGCGGTGTAGTTGGGCGCGGTGGCCGAGATCTCATTGGCGAGGACCATTGGCACACCCAGCTGCTTGCCGTCCGAACGGAGCTGAGGGACGCTCTCGGCGCAGATCGGTGACTCGGCACAGTAGAAGTCGGCGTAGTTGGTCGCGCCGGCGGTTTTCAGGGTGGTGACGAGCGCAATGTTCGTGCTGTCGTTGGTCTGGCCTTCGGGATAGAAGTCGGGGTTGGTGTAGAAGGGAATGTTGGTCAGGCTGATCCCGACGACCGGTATGTGGGCTGCCTCGATGGTGGATGCCCAGGCGATGTCGAGAATGGAATCGTCGACAATCGCGACCACGTGGTCCGATATCAGGGTGTGAACGTCAGAGACGGAGGTGCCGGGGTTGCCCGCGTCGTCCTCGTAGGTCACGTGCAGCAGATGACCGTTGATTCCACCGGCCGCGTTTACCGTGCTTACCCACGCCTTGAACACGTCCTCGCCGGGTACGATCTCGGCTCCGTAGCCGCCCGCAGCCGAACAGGTGCACATGAAGCCAACCGGTATGGCGGCTCCCGTGGCCTGGCTCGAGGACCCAGCCGGGCTCGAGGACCCAGCCGGGCTCGAGGACGCAACCGTGGTGGACGAGCCGGTTGAGGCGCTCTTGCTGCTCGAAGAGCATGCCGCGGCGACCAGGCCCGCGGCGACGATACACAGAGCAGCCGTGAGCTGCTTGTCCCGGCCGAAAGCAGGGCGGAACTTGCGGCGCGACATTGTTCGGTTCACTTTTCTCCCTTGCGTTCCTGTGCGAGGCCTTTATATCAGGTGGTTCCACCACGAGACGAAGGTGGCCCCGATGGCACGGTCATGCATGGACTATTGGATCGGCTCGTCACCTTGGATGGTTGTGCGATGGAGCTCCCGGGGCGAGGTTTCCTCGTAGGGACAAGCGCGATGGAGCAGGCCGCGATTGTTCCAGATGACCAGGTCCCCGACCGTCCAGTCATGATGGTAGACGTGCTGCGGGCGGGTGGCCCGATCGAGCAGGCTCTCGAGCAGGATTCGACCTTCATCGAGGTCCATGTCGACGACGTAATCAGCGCTGGCTCCCAGCACCAGGGAACATTTGCCGTCGCGGTGCTTCCAGACGAGGGGATGATCGCGTTGCGGCCGGGACTTGAGAAAGGCCTCTTGTTCCGCCGTGGGATCAACCAGCCGCCGGCGCTGCGACGCGTAGATGCTGTGATGCACCTGAAACCCGGCGAACCGACTCTTCTCTTCCTCGTCGAGATCGTCGTACGCCGCGTAAGTACTGGCGAACTCGGTACCGCCGTCCTCCGCCGTGATCACCTTGGCGCTCATGACCCCGGCCATGTTGGGGATGTTGTCGCTGTCGTTGGTCGTACCGTCTATGTGCCAATCGAATGCGCCCTTGAGGTACTCCGCCACAGGAGTCTTGGCCGGATCGAGGCTGATGACCGAGATCTCGGGAATCGGGTGGCTGGGAACGGCCACTACCGGTCCGAGCCGCCTGGAGAACTGGACCTGGGTGTTGTCGTCGATATGCATCTGCCTGAACAGCAGTACCCCGTATTCCTCGAGGGCATCGAGCAGCTGCGGGGGAAGATCGTCGTCGCCGAGAAGCCTGTCCTTGTCGACCCCGTGGATCTCAGCCCCCACCCGGTCGCCGAGCATTTCGATGGTCAGTGAACCCATATTGTTACTCCCGCAGGCGAAACCCTGTGTGCAGGTTAAACGATCGTTCAAGAAAGCCGCAAGACGATCTGCAGGCTACCCCCGGAGGCCGTCACCTGTCCGCCCGAGCGGATACCCTCGGGAGAGATGGCATCGTCGCGCAGGGTTGGCACAACGGCTCCAAAGTCCCGGGCTGAGCTTCTGGACGCCACAGAACAGCTGATGCTCGAGGAAGGCTATGCGGCCGTGAGCTCCCGACGCGTCGCGGCCATGGCGGGCGTGACGGCGGCTCTCGTTCACTATTACTTCCCTACGCTTGACGATCTTTTCATCGCCGTCTACCGCAGGCGGACTGAAGGCAATCTGGAGCGCCTGGCGGACGAACTGCAAACCGATAAGCCACTCCGGGTCATCTGGAACTATGCCAGCGACAAGACCGGAACCGCCCTGACCTCGGAATTTCTGGCTCTGGCCAACCACCGCAAGGCGATCCAGGCCGAGATAGCAGAGACAGCCGAACGTTTACGCAAGATCCAGCTGGAAGCTCTTACGAGCGTGCTGGAGGATTACGGCATAAACACCGAGCTCTTCTCACCCGCGGCGGTCGTCGTCCTCATGGCTGCGATCCCGCGGGTGATCGTCATCGAGGAAGCGCTCGGAATCGGTACCGGCCACCCGGAGGCACAGGCGCTGGTGGAGCACTACCTTAGACAGTTCGAGGGTCTTGAGACATTGGCGGCGGGGCAGGACGCCACCAGCGAAGACAACGACTGAGATAGGGCCGGGCCAGCGGGCGTGAGCTCGGCTCGAATCCGGCCGGTTCACGGGCCGGGCGGCGGCTCCGGAGTGCTCCGGGTGACCCCGTAGGGCAGGAACGAGGTGCCGAGCTTGGCCTGAAACGACACGGTCAGGTCGATTCCGTCGGGTCCGCCGGCGGATTGCGGAAGAAACCCGATGTCGATCGGTGTACCAAACGCCACGGTCAGGAACTGGGTTGGTTGGCCGTCGCTCATGAGTTCATCATGGCCCGAAGCTGCGCCTCACCGACCAGGGGGTCATTGCTGGGGCCGTCGTCGACCACACCCAGGCCGGCGGGCTTTGCCGCCGGAGCGACGAGATTGGGCCCGGCAGCCACTGTCGGTGTCGATGGCGGCGGAACCACCGGATCGGCCGGAGCCACGGAGTTGTATCCCGGGAAACGGGCCTGATAGTCGATCATCGCTTGCACGAGGGTGGGTTCGGAGAATCGAGGACCCCAAAACTGGGCCGAGACCGCCAGCCCCTGCACATATCCGACGGGGAAGCTGACCATGGGCCAGCCGAGAGCATTGGGTACCTGGTAATACGCCCGGTACACCGGGAACCCGGACCCTCCTGATCGCAGTCCTATGACATCGCCCAGGCTGAACACCAGCATGAAGTCCACGTTGTGAGCGTTCAGGGCGGCCGCATAGTTCGTAATCAGTGCCCGGCGGCGCTGCTCGCCTTCATAACGCACGGCGGCGGTGATCCCTCCATTGAAGGTATCGGCGCTGGCGAAGCTGGCGGACGACGCGCCGGGGGCTCTTCGCCCGTACTGGCTGGTGAGAGTGGTGACCGACGCGGCAGTGGGAATGCCGCTGTTACAGAAGTCGGAGACCGCATCGGCGTAACGCACCTCGTACCGGTTGGCGTTGACAACAGCGGTCGAGGGAGAAACCGATGATCCGTCCACGGTAGCCAGGACATCGGGATTGGAGAAGTACGGGTTCAGGGAGAAGTCCGTCATGTCGAGGCCGGGGAAGTCGACCACGGCCGCCCCCATCGTTTGGAGCTCCCCGACCAGTCGATTGAACACGGCCAGGTGGCCGGCCCCGTATACAGATTGCGGACTGACTCCAGTTTGGATCTTTCCGCCGGAGATCATCCAGTCGGTCTGGGGGACGCCGATGGTGGTGCCGGCCAAGGGCTTACGCCCCGAGCGGGCGATCATCGGAATGCGAGGAAAGGGGTCCGGCGCCGAGAGTGTCTGCGGATCGTTGAACGGATCGGGGCCCAATATGGTGCTCAGGATGAGCGCGGAGTCCCGACCGCTACGGCTTATAGGCCCGAGGACGTCGTAGCCGGGGGAGAGCGGCATCAGGCCGGCGATGGACACGGTTCCGAGCGAGGGCTTGATGCCGCTGCCCCCGTTGGCCGCTGACGGCATCATGATGCTGCCGCCGGTCTCTTCGGCGATGCAGGCGGCGGCCAGGCGGGCGATGGGCGCCACCCCCGACCCCTGGCTCGAGCCGCCCGGCACATACAGGGGATTCCAGGCATTCCCGGCGAAGGTGCCGGTTATCGAACCGGAGAATGCGGAGCAAATGGTGTTTCCGATAAGTACGACACCGGCTGCCCTCAACCTGGCGACGACAGTAGCGTCCTGCAGCGCCACGTTTCCGGCGAAAGCCGGACTTCCGTCCTGGGTGCTGAACCCCAGTATACCCACCGAATCCTTGATGCCCATAGGGATCCCACACAGCAACGAAACGGGAGGGCCGCCCCGCCGGGCGCCGGCCAGGGCCCGGTCGGCCGCGGCTGCCGCGGCGAGCGCGGCGTCGGCGTTGATCCGGACGAACGCGTTGTAGTAGCCGTCATCGCCATAGGTCTCGAACGGGCCATTGAGAGCGTCGATACGGTCCAGGTAGGCCTGGGTGACCTCCACGCTGGAGATGCGGCGGGCCCGCAACATGGCCGCCAGCTCGACAACCTCGTAGTCCACCAACCGGCGCCGGGATGGAATGGACGAGACGGCCGGTAGCAGGGAGGGGTCCGTGAGACTGGCGGCTCGAGATCCGCTCGCGACCGGAGGTGACGGGGATGAGGTCGAGGCCGCGCTGGCCACGCCGGGAACCGTCACAGACAGTGCGCCACCCGCAGCCAGGGCGCCGGCGCCTCCGAGGAGGGCGCGGCGGCTGAACCGGCCGCGTGACACCGCTGTTACCGCATGGTGAGACTCTGATCCTGCTTGGTCAGTCCCTTCTATCACCGGCGTTTCTGGCACCACGACCTCCGCTTATCGTTTGACCTGTGTCACGGTCGAACAGTAAACGTGGTCTCTTTACGCAACGATTCCGGTTGGATTAAGAGAAGATTTCGTCGCCCTGACTGTCTCGGTCAGTCTCAGCGCCGGCGTAGCGCGTGTTCCGGGTGGGCCCGGTACCAGCGCAGCTGGATGCCTTTGCCGATCAGCAAAGCCCCCACGGTCAGGATGAGCTCGCCGCCAAAGGCTCTCCAGATGTCGGTGCTCAACTCCGCCACCATGACGGCCAGACCGGCGAGGGCAAGCACGAGGCCGCCGGCCAAGGCCAGCCGCGGACCCCAGGCCACGAGGAGGCGAAAGCGCAGCCACCTCCATAGCCCCCCGATGGAGCGGCCTTTTCGATTGAGCGCGCTTTCCAGGGTGGCCAGGGCCTGGCGTTCCCTGTCGGACATGCCATGGTCGAAAGGTTCGTCGTGTGGGCCACGTTCCATCTCTGAACCTCCTGGCAGACGCGGTGCCCACCCCAAGGCTAGCGGTCTTGCGGGTCGGAGTGACACGGGGTCCTAGTCCCCGCTCGGGCTGGTCCGCCATGCGCTGTCGTTCGGCGCGATCTCGACGACCTCCAGGTTAAGGTGGAGGCCATTATCCAGAGCCGGAGTGGATCCATATGAGCGCGGACCTCGAGTACTTCGAACAGCACTACTCGCTCAAGCACCCGCATCTGGCCGATCACATGTGGGAGGTGGTTGACCACCTGCGGGCAACCTGCCCGGTGGCCCACAGCGATGCATCGACCGAGTCGGGAGGGGCCGGCCGGGGCATGTGGGTGGTGACCAGGTACGACGATGTGCTCGAGGTCGCCCAGGAGTGGCGGACGTTCAGCTCCGACTACCGACTGTTGATGGAGGCCGAGACGTTCAGCGCGGGAGTCGGCGACACCCCGCCGATCAGCACTGATCCGCCGCTGCAGCGGGATTTTCGCCGTCTGATGAATCCGTTCCTCTCACCTCAGGCCGTCGCCGGGTATGAGCCCAAGGTCCGGGGGATCGTCACGGAGTTGATCGATGACTTCATCGAGGACGGCCACTGCGACCTGGCGGGCCAGCTGGCGTATCTGGTGCCCGCTCGGATGCTGTACCGGGCGGTGTTCGGGATTGAGGACGAGGATCAGCTCCAGCGCACTCTCCAGTACAACAAGAAGATGGTTGAATCCGCCGACCCCGTCGAACGCGGGCAGGCGGCGGTGGCTTGGATGAACTGGGTGGACGAGTTGATCGAGCGGCGCCGGACGTCTCCCCGCAGGGTGGACGTCATCGATGCCCTCCTCCACGGCTCCGTGGACGGGCGTCCGCTTACCGGCGAGGAAGTCTCCGGTGCCGTCCGCCTGTTGATTTTGGGTGGTTTCTTCACCACCAACGATGCCATCGGCTCCGCCATGATGATGTTGATCGAGCGTCCGGACCTCCAGGAGCGGCTGCGACGTGACCCGGGCCTGATCCCGAAGATCTTCGACGAGACACTGCGTCTCGAGCCACCCGTGGTGTCGCTGTTCCGGGTGTGCACCCGCGATGTGGAACTGGGTGGAAGGCAACTGAAGAAGGGGGACGCCGTTCTGATCCACTTCGGAGGAGCAAACCGCGATCCCGACGAATTCGACGGTCCGGCTGAGCTCCAGTTCGGCCGATCTCCGAACCGGCACCTGTCCTTCGGTGGGGGACCGCACCGTTGCATAGGGTCCAACGTGGCGCGTCTCAACCTGCGGATCGTGTTCGAGGAAGTCCTGTCGCGGCTGCGTGACATCCGGATCACCGAAGGAGACCGGCCTCACTACGCCCCGCCTTCATTCGCCCGAGGTCCGGAGTACTTGCCGATCTCGTTCACGCCGGGGCCGCGCTGTGGCCCTTAGTGGCGTAGTGGTTGCGACGGGAGCTCAGTCGCCGTAGTCGATGATCCCGCGAATGTTCCGCCCGGCCCTCATATCCGCATAACCGTCGTTGATACCCTCGAGGCTGTAGCGAGTGGTTATCAGCTCGTCCAGCTTCAGCCGCCCCTGACGGTACATCTCCAGCATGGCCGGAATGTCCTTCGTCGGACTCGACGCACCGAAGAGGGCGCCTTGCAGGCGCTTTTGATAAAGGACGACGTGACGGATCGAGATCGGTATAGCCACGTCATCCTGTACTCGCGGCAGCCCGGTCATGACGCACGTCCCCGCCTTGCGTATGGAGTCGACGGCCTTGGCGATGTCCTCGCCGGTTGTGACCCCGACGCACACGATGCACGAGTCGGCCCCCTGGCCGTTGGTGAAGCCCCGCGCCACCTCCGTCGCCTCATCCATCGTCTCGAACGCGTGGGTCGCTCCGAAGTTGAGGGCGGCGGAACGCTTCATCTCGACCGGGTCGACGGCGATGAGGACGGACGCCCCGGCATGGGCGGCGCCCTGAACCGCGTTCATACCGATGCCCCCCACACCCATGACGATGACGACGTCGCCTGGCCTGACATCGGCCGACCGGACCGCCGACCCCCATCCGGTGGAGACCCCGCAGCTCGTCAGGGCGGCGGCTCCCAAGGGGACGTCGTCGGGACACTTGACGGCCGACTGCACCGACACCGTCGACCACTCACTGAAGGTGGCCACGCCGGCGCCCTGGCCGACCGGCCGGCCGTCGAAGCTCATCCGCGTGGTCCCGTCCTCTCTCACGCCGGAGAGGATCCGGGCCCCGTTGTCGCAGAGGTTTTGCATGCCTGAGGCGCACCAGCGGCAGATCCCGCAGGCCGGCAGGAAGGTCAGGACGACCTTCTCTCCGACCTTCCACCCCGGGGTATCCGGGCCCACCTCGGCCACGATGCCGGCGCCCTCATGGCCTCCGACGACAGGCAGCGCCCCGGGGGGCACAGGAATGTCACCCATCAGGATGTGGTCGTCCGAGTGGCACAGCCCGGCCGCGCCCATCTTCACCAATAGCTCCCCTGGCCCAGGTGGCTCGAGCTCGATCTCGGTCACCTCCCACTTCCCGGGCACGGTGAACAGCACGGCTGCTCTGGTTCGCATTCGGCTTGCCTCCTGTCAGGGTCACTGCAGATCGTCAGACTATGTGCGTCCTGGACGTGAGCGTCGCAGGACCTGGCGCCAAGTGTCAATACGATCTCTCACCGTGACCTCGCTCAGGACCCGGGGTACCTGACTTGACAGCGAAACTATGCTTTGCTAAATACTTATCCAGCTTGTACTCAGCCGTGTAGTAGGCAAGAGTGGGCACTTTTGGGGGACGCCCATTTCATCCGTTTAGGGGGGAGTAATAATGCGACAATGGAAGGCCCTGTCGATCCTGGGCGCTTTCGCAATGGCCGTGACGCTAGGTGCGTGTTCGTCGAGTAGCCACAGTGCTTCCTCGAGTACCAGCTCCGGCAGCACGCCAGCGGGCAGCACGCCATCGGGTCAAACCCCGCCCTCGGGCCGGGCAACCGGGTCCCCGATCAAGGTGGCGGTGATTTGCAGCTGTTCCGGCGCCCTGGGAGCCGACGACGCGCCGGCCGCGAAGGTCTACCAGGCCTGGGCTGACTCCGTAAACGCGGCGGGCGGGATAAATGGTCACCGTGTGCAGCTCATCAATGAGGACGACGCGGCCAACCCCGGCAATTCGGTGGCAGACGTCCACACTGTCTTGTCCGACGGCGCAGTTGCCATCATGGACTTCTCCCTCGTCGATCAGGCTTGGGCCTCCACCGTTCAGGCCGCGAACGTGCCGGTCGTCGGAGGCAACGTCAACGAGATCCCTTTCTATACGAATCCGGACTTCTACCCCGAGGGCGAGACCGAAGACGCCGTCGCCTACTCACTCGTGGCCACAGGCAAGGAGGCGGGAGCGACCAAGCTCGGGTACTTCTACTGCGCCGAAGCTCCCATCTGCTCGGAGACGGCTGGGCTCATTTCGGCGCCCGGCAAACAGCTCGGGACTCCGGTGGCCTACAAGGCCGAGGTTGCGGCTACCGCACCCAACTACACGGCTCAATGCGTGGCGGCGCAGCAGATGAACATAGACGGTCTGCTCAACGGCGACGTGGACCCGGTATTCGAACGGGTGGCCGAGAACTGCACGACCCAGGGATTCCATCCCCTTTACATCTCCAGTGGCGCCAGCTTCAGCACCAGCATGACCTCCACTCCGGGCATCAAGACCAACTCCTGGTACGAGGCGAACGATCTTCCTTTCTTCGCCAACAACCCGGCGGTCAACGCCATGAACGCGGCCGTCAACAAGTACGAACCCGGCACTTCGTCGAGCCAGTTCTGGAGTGGCGGCGCCTCGGTCGAGCCGTGGGCCTCCGGGCTGCTCCTGGAGGACGCGGTGAAAGCGGGAGGCATCGGCCCCAGCGCCACCCCAACTGCGGCAGCCATCGTCAATGGGCTCCAATCGCTCAAAGGGGATACCTTGCAGGGGACCGCGCCGCCATTGACTTTCATTGCCGGCCACCCTCATCCGGTCGACTGCTGGTTCACGTTCCAGGTCAAGAACGGAGTACCTGCGATGTCCAACGGCAGCAAGCCGACCTGCGAAACCGGCTCCGCCTCGTAGTCGCCGTCGCGGGCTAACGGAGGGGCCGAAACGAGGCGCGTACCTCCTCGACGAACCGGGCCGGCTGCTCGAAGGCGGCGAAGTGGCCGCCGCGCTCGGGGTGGTTCCAGTAGTGCAGGTTCGGGTACACCTGCTCCGCCCACCGGCGTGAGGGCCGGCGGATCTCGCGGGGGAAGACGGAGCACCCCGTCGGGACCGTGACCGGGCCCGAGATCTTGGCGACCAGACCCGGGTCGGTCGAGGCGCTCTCCCAGTAGAGGCGCCCCGACGACGGGCCGGTGGCCGTGAGCCAGTAAATCGTCACGTTGTCGAGGAGCTGCTCGGGGGTGAAGATCGTGTACGGGTCGCCTTCGCAATCCGTCCAGGCCCAGAACTTTTCCACGATCCAAGCCAGCTGGCCGGCCGGCGAATCAACGAGGCCGTAGCCAAGGGTCTGCGGCCGGGTCGCCTGCTGCTGCTGGTAGGCCGATCCCCAGCGTTGGTGCCATTCGTAGTCCTCGTAGCTTTGTCGCTCGAAATCGGTGGCGTCGTCCGTGAGCGGGCCGACCGGGGCCAGCGGCATGTTGACGTGGATGCCGGTGACGCGGTCGCTGTGCGCCTGGCCCAGATAATTGGTGACGGCGGCGCCCCAGTCGCCGCCCTGGGCGGCGAAGTGCTCGTAGCCGAGACGGTCCATCAGGGTGGCCCAGGCGTCGCCGATCCAGGGGACGCCGCGGTGGCGGGTGGAAGGCTTGGAACTGAAGCCGAAGCCGGGTAGCGACGGGCACACGACGTGGAAGGCGTCGGCCGCGTTACCGCCGTGGGTGACCGGGTCGGTCAGCGGCCCTATGACCTCGAGGAACTCAACGTACGTGCCAGGCCACCCGTGGGTGATCACCAGTGGGAGGGCGCCGGGCTCCAGCGACCGGGCGTGGAGGAAGTGGATCTCGATGTCGTCGACGCCGGTCGTGAACTGGGGCCACGCGTTCATCCGGGCCTCGGCCGCGTCGAAGTCGTATTCGCGGCACCAATAGTTGGCCAGTTCCTGGACGAAGGCCAGCGGCACCCCCTGGGACCAGTCGTCGACGGTCTCCCGCTCGGGCCACCGCGTGTTCCGCAGACGCCGGCGCAGGTCGGTCACGGCTTCGGGGTCGAACACCACCCGGAAAGGGATCATCTCCGTTGTTCGTGGGTCAGTTGGTGCCACGATCAGAAAGTGGCGATGGGATTGACCGGGCTGCCGGACACGCCGCTCATCCGGAGCGGGCACACGGAGAGAAGGAAATCCCACTGCCGCAGCTCGTCCGCGGTGGCTGCGCAGGACTCCAGGTCGCAGTTGTCCAACAGCCACAGACCCATGGCGGTCAGACCCACGGCGTGGACCGGCATGAAGATCCCGGGGTAACCCGAGGGCATGGTGTCGTTCGCGGTGTCGCAGCCGATATAGGCAACCTGCCGCTCGGCGAACCAGGGCAAACATGATGCGTGCCAGCCTGACCGCATGCCGTGGGTCGGGTCATCCGAACCGGCACTGCTCTCGTGGCGTATCCGGCCGGCGCCGGTGCGAAGGAGAATGGCGTCGCCGGCTTCGACCCGGACACCCTGACGCTCCTCCGCGGCCTCCAGGTCCTCCGGGTACACCGGCTCGCCGGGCTCGAGCCACGGCACCCCGCGCAGGGCGGGGATGTCGAACAGCACCCCGTGGGTCAGCATCCCGTCGGCGGCCGAGGTGACGGCGCACGCGGTCGCTCCTTCGTCGGCGGTCACCAGCTCGGACGGCCTGCCGTTGTACATCTTGCCGTCCCAGAAGATGTGGCAAAGAGAGTCGACGTGGGTGTGGAGCACGCCGTGGAACGTAAAGCACAGGTGCTCTCCCGAGGAGCCCCAGCGCGCCTGCTCCTCGCCCGGTATGGCGTTCTCGGTGCCGGCCAGCTCGGAGGCGGTGCGGAAAGCCATCGTGTGACGCTCGAGGCTGCCAGGGCCGGCATCCAGCTCCCACGCGCACGACACGCTGATCCCGTGTTGGACAGCGGCCGCGGCGCGCTTGCGCGTTTCGGGGGTGACGTGGTTCAGAGTTCCCCGCTCGTCGTCGTCACCCCAGCGACCCCAGTTCGACAGCGAATCGAAATAGGCGAGAACCTCGTCCTCGGTCGGCGGACGATCTTGCGTCGGGTAAACGGTCATTGGTCTCCCTACTGGTGGGGGGTCGGGGGCACGGTGGCCAGGTGGAGGGATCGCGCCGGCTCGGCGATCCGCTCCGCCCACGGACGGGCCCGTTCGAGCTCGGATGCGATCTGGAATAACGTCGGTTCACCGAGGGGCCGGCCGACCAGCTGCACTCCGATCGGCAGCCCGCTGCCGGACCAGCCCAAGGGAAGGCTGATCGCCGGCTGGCCCGACACGTTGAAGGGCTGGGCGAAGTTCGGGAAGGTCGCGAAGCGGGCCCGGTGCGCTTCGTTGTCATCGTCCCACCGGGCCCAGGTCAACGGCGGCGGCAGCATGCCGACGGTCGGCGTCACGAGGACGTCTATGGTCGACCACAACTGGCGGAAGCGCTTCCCCGCGGCTCGCGCCGCCTCCACCCAGCGGTGGTGGTCCAGGACCGTCAGTGTCGCCAAGTGGCCGACCATCGCCCGGTTCCTCGGCTCGACTTGCTCGTAGTCGTCCGCTGACACCAGCGCGGCGGGGCCTGGCACCTCCATGGGTCCGAACGCGGCCTCGAGGATCACATCCCAGGCTGGTTCAGCCGGCTCCACCCGGTGCCCGAGATCCTCGAGCAAGGCCGCGGCGGCGTTCGCCGCCGCCGCGCACTCGGGGTCTACCGCGCCCATCGGGGGTGTCGTGCACAGGCCGAACCGCAGCCGTTGTGACGTCGGCCCCGTCGCCTCCGCGTACGGCCGGTCTCGCGCCGGTGTCCACGGTCCGGGCGGAGCGATGACGTCCAGGAATGCGGCAGCGTCGCGAACGGACCGGCACAGCACGCCCGGGCCCGAGGTGCCGAAGTAGGCCGGTCCCTCCTCGGGGCCGTAGGCCACCAGCCCACGCGACGGTTTCAAGCCGACGAGCCCGCACCACGCCGCCGGCACCCGCACTGAACCCGCCCCATCGGTGCCGTGGGCTATGGCACACAGGCCGGCCGCAACCGCGGCCGCCGCGCCGCCGCTGGACCCCCCCGGCGTGCGCTCGAGGTCCCACGGGTTACGGCACGGGCCGTTCAGCTTGGAGATGGTCATGTCACTGCAGAACTCCGGCACATTTGTCTTGCCGAGCACCACGAAGCCGCCTTGGCGCAAACGCCGAGTTAGCGGACCGTCTTCGGCGGCGACGTTGCCGGCGAGGGCCTGGCAAGAATGGGTCGTCGGTAGGCCGGCCACATCCTCCACGTCCTTTATCGACACTGTGACACCATCGAACGGACGATCGTGGACGTGCGGGTCGTCTGCGGCGGCCGCCTGTAGCCCGGCGTCGGCGGCTACGGAGACGAAAGCGCGGACGATTGGGTCGAAACGTTTTATCCGATCGAGGTAGGCGTCTACGAGCTCGGCGGGTGTCACTCGCCGCGACCGGATCGCTTCCGCCTGCCCGCACGCGTCCTCGAATAGCACCTCGTCCATCGCCTGGTCCATAGCCACCCCCTGTGCCACGCCGTCGCCGCTGAAATGTAGCTGACGCGGCGGCTCCCATAGGACAGACGTTGAGACGGCGCTCGAGCCGGGTCAGGAGGCGACAGATAAGATGACAGGAGGGAGGCCGACTGACCAGATGACCCAGATCCTCGACGTCGAACGGGTGAGAAAGCTCTTCGATCCTCGGAGCAGCCACGTCGCGGATATTTGCGGGACCTATGACGGCGATCCCTATCCGATCTGGCATGCCCTACGGGAGCGGGCAGCCGTCCACGAGGGGGTTGTGCACGAGCTCACTGGTGTCTCGGATCCGGCTCGCTTCCACGGACTCCCGTACCCCGACCGGCCCCACTTCTCGGCATTTAGTTACGCCGCATGCGACAGCGCGTACCGCAACGACGCGATATTCGCCTCCTCTCCCGATCCGGTCGACGTCGCCGTCGGAGGGCTGGATCCGCTCAACAGCATGCTGTCGATGGGCGGAACCCAGCACCGTCAGTACCGGGCCCTGGTGCAGCCCTCGTTCGTTCCGGCCAAAGCCAGGTGGTGGATCGACAACTGGATCGAGAAGACCGTCGGCCTGCTCGTCGACAGCTTCGCCGGCAACGAGCGGGCAGATCTCAACATCGAGTTTTGCGCCCCAATCCCCGTTTTGACCATCACCGGTAGCTTCGGCGTGTCCGTAGACCAAGCCCTCGACATCCGCGAGGCGCTCAGAGGCGGCCCGGACGGGATGGCCCGGGTCGTCGAGATCCTCAAACCGATCATCACGGCCCGGCGGGCGTCACCCACAGACGACCTGATAAGCGCACTGGTCGAAGCCGAGATAACCGAGGACGGGATGAGCCAGCGGCTCTCCGATCCGGAGATCTTCTCCTTCGCCCTTCTCCTTCTCTCCGCCGGTTCGGGGACCACATGGAAGCAGATGGGCATCACGCTCACCGCTCTGCTTCAGCGGCCGGAAATGCTCCAGGCGGTGGCGGCGGACCGGCAGCTACTGCGACTGGCGATCGAGGAGGCGCTGCGCTGGATGCCCACTGATCCGATGTTCTCCCGCTGGGTTACCAGGGACACCGACTTCTTTGGTACCCGCCTGCCGGAGGGCGCGGTGCTGCATATCTGTCTGGGCGCGGCCAATCGCGATCCTGCCCGTTGGGACAGACCGGACGAGTACGAAATCAGCCGCTCGTTGAGACCGTCCTTCGCGTTTGGCGGCGGGGCCCATGTATGTCTCGGCATGCACGTGGCCCGGGCCGAGATGAGCGTGGGTATCAGCGCCCTGCTCGACCGGTTGCCCAACCTTCGTCTCGACCCCGACGCGGAACCGCCGAAGTTCGTCGGGTTCTATGAGCGGGGCTCGAGCGCCATTCCGGTCGTCTTCGACTAGGCGCTCCGGCACCATTCTACAAGGAGGGGAAGATGGCAGATCTGTTGGGCTTGCAGGATCAACCGGCCCTTGTGGTAGGGGGCGGGTTCGGCATAGGGAGAGCTACCGCGCTCATGCTGGCGGAGGCCGGATCCCGGGTTGCGGTCGCCGACATCATCCCCGAAAGGGCCAAGTCGGTTGCCGCGGAGATCGGTGGGCACGCCGTTGTTGGTGATGTGACCAGCGAGGAAGGGGCTCGGGCCATCGTCGACGAAGCCCACGACGTGCTGGGCGGCCTGACCCGAGTAGCCAACATTGTCGGGGGGCGCGCTTTCGCGACTTCGAGTCCACAGACCCGGCGCACTGGGAGGCCGAGTTTCGTTTCAACCTGCTCCACCACGTGTTCGTATGCCACGCGGCCGGGGCCCACATGCTGTCCGAGACCGGCGGCGCCATCGCCATGGTGGCCTCGGTCAGCGGCATCTACGGCGCCCGCGACCACGCCGCCTACGGCGCGGCCAAGGCCGGCGTGGCCTCGCTCGCCCGGAGCCTTTCTGACGAGTGGGCCCCTCGCGGCGTTCGGCTGAACGCCGTTGCTCCCGATGTCATCGCCACGCCCCGCCTGGTCAACAGTCATCCCGAGGGACCGGAACGCGCCATCGAGATCATGGACGCCCTGGCCGCTGACGAGGGCGTCCCGATCCGCCGGTTCGGGCGACCGGAGGAGATCGCCGGGCCGCTCGTCTTCCTCCTATCGAACCTGTCATCATTCATGACCGGTCAGTGCCTCGTCGTCGATGGCGGCACCATGGTGCACTTCCCCCACCGGGGGATCGGCGATCCGAAGCGCCGCTCTTAGCTTATTTTCGGACTGGGAAAGGAGCTCGCAACCCCGACTCGCGCAAGGCGGCGCGCGTCCACGCCAGATCGTCGGTGAGCGCGGCTTTGCGTGCCGCTTCGAGGTCGATCCCGTAGAACCGGGCGGCGTTTCGGCCCAGTACCTTGGCCCGGATATCCGGCGTCAGCTTCGGGTAGTCGTGGCGTTCGCAGAGCTCATCAGGGATCTGGAATACCCGAAAGGCATCGATGATGGGCTGGGTCGGGCCGTACCAGGTTGCATCGGTCCCCCACAGGATGTTGTCCTCTCCGACCCCGCGCAGCAGTTTGCCGAGCAGGTGAGCCGCCTCCAGGGGGCGGGTCAGCAGGGTGAACCACACGGTGCCCAGGTCGGCGTACACGTTGGACCCGGGAGCGATGCCGTTCTCTCGCATCGAGGTGATCAGCCGGTTGGTGCTGCGCTCGGCCGTCGCCTCGGTGTAGGGGCCCTCCTCCTGGTCGGGCTCGCAGCCTGAGTGATAGGCACAGAACTGCATGTCGGGAAACATTCTTGCCACCGGACCAATGTCCCTTGGCGACCCGCACGGCTCCCCCGAGCTCATGCCCTTGTGGGCGCACACCCGGTGGATCCCCAGCCGGTGGCTGAGCTCCAGAAACGGAAGGCCGGTCTGCTCGTCATCGAGCATCCACTGGGTCCGAGGCTCCCACAGATCGCCGGAGTCGACGTTAGCCATGCGTCCGAGGGTGTAGACCTTCCAGGCCGCCGGGTGCAACCGATCCCGCCACGACTCCAACCCTTCGAGCTCTCTCGGATCGTCAGGGTGGACAGACACGTGGTTCAACAGCCGGCCCGTACCGGCGAAGCGGTCGAGCAACTCCCTGGTGCCCGCCAGCTCCTCGTTCGTCAGGTACGGGACACCGGTGCCGTCAGCCGGAGGCGACGTCAACACCGCGACGGCCGTCTCCGACTCTAGAAACACGCAGCGGAGGTACTCGGCAAATGAGTAGAACTCCACGCCCTCCAGCCCGGTCCACCACTCGGGCATCATGGACCGAAACGAGTTCATCTGCCAGGCTCCGACGTGGTGCAACCACTCGCGGTCGGCCATGTAATGGGTATGGACATCGACGACAACCTCAGTGCCCTGGAAGGTGTCGTCGGCGGCGTCCTGCTCGACGGTGGCCTCCGGTGGAACGTCGAAGAAAACCGCTCCCGTCTCCTCGTTGATAGCCCGCAAACCGGCCGCCGTCCCCAGCCGGCTTGACCAGTAATCCCCGAGGGCCCGGCCCGAGCGAGCCGCGTCCGACGGGCCCCGCTCCAGCACCTGGCGGACGGCCCGGCGCTGGCCCTCGTCAAACGGCAACGGGACGTACTCGTCGGTGCCCCGCCGCTGCAGGAACACTGGCGGCAAAGGCTCACCCTGGTTGCTCACATCTACACAGTACTCGTCGGGTTATTAACGGAATGGTCGGAAAAAGGCCCGGAGGTCTTCTACGACCAGCTGCGGCTCCTCAGCCGGGGCGAAGTGGCCCCCGCGGTCCATTCGACTCCACCGAACCAGATTGGAGGCCCGCTCGGCCAGGGCGCGTGGCACGTGGGCCAGCTCCCGGGGAAACACGGCAATGGCGGTGGGGGCCTCGAGGGCGGGCTGGCGATCGTGAGAAGGCGCCCAGGGCCCGGCGAAGGAGTCGGCGTAGAACCGTACTGAACCGCCGAAGGTGCCGGTGAGCCAGTACAGGCAAAAGCTGGTGACCAACTCCGCTTTGCTGAAGCGCCGTTCTACGTCACCCCCGCAGTCACTCCAAGCCCGCCTCCGATGGAGCATCCACGCGGCCAGACCCGCCGGGGAGTCCTGCATAGCCCAGGCGAGAGTCTGCGGTTCGAGCATGTGGGTGAGGAAGTGAGTCAACAGGACGGGCTGTGGATACTGCCGGTCGAAGTCGTCGACCTCATCCTGGGCGAAATCGTCGCGTGTGATGGCGCCGAGGTCGACACCGAGGAGGGCGGGAAACGTCAGATGAGCTCCGATCAGGCGATCGGCAAACTCGTGCGCCAGCTGGGCCGTCACATAGGCGCCTGAGTCGCCACCATGGGCTCCGAACCGCTCGTATCCGAGCTCGTCCATCATGCGTACCCACAATCCTGCGGTCTGTCGCCACCCGATGCCCATCGGACACGGTGACGAGAACACCGATCCGGGCAGGGAGGGGACGACTACGTCGAACGCATCTGCCGGGTCGGCGCCGAAGCGTTCGGGATGGGCCAAAGGCTCGATTACCTTGGCGAAATCCCAAAATGTCCAGGGCCATCCATGAGTCAACACGAGCGGCAACGGCGCTGAACCTGAACCGAGCTCATGGAGGGCGTGCACGGTCACGCCATCGATCTCGCCCCGCACATGCGGCCATCGATTCATGGCCGCCTCATGGGCCCGCCAGTTGTATTCCCCCTGCCAGTAAGCGACCAGCTCCCGCAGATATGGTCCTGATACGCCGTAGTTC
Organism: uncultured Actinomycetota bacterium; assembly: GCA_963783945.1. Classification (GTDB taxonomy): domain Bacteria; phylum Actinomycetota; class Acidimicrobiia; order Acidimicrobiales; family Palsa-688; genus CAWAPS01. The sequence continues at coordinate 402,993 of CAWAPS010000024.1, read as the reverse complement.
CACTCGCCGCTGGCGGTCGGATCGTCTGCCCACACCGTCGAAGCCAGCTTGTCGTGAAGGAGATCCAGGCGGTCCTGCGGGATTCGGATGTCGAACTGCTCCATGGCCACCCCACACCCTTCAGTGGCCGCAGATTATCCCGAGGTCACCTGGACCGCGTCGGTTGACGTCACCCCCCACCATGCTGTACGTTCGTTCAGCATCGGGCTCGGTAGAGGTCGTCCTTGTGGGAGGGTCGGTATGTCGGACTTGCAATCGGTTGACTTCTTCACCGACGAGTCGCTACTCGAGGACCCCGACTCGTATTACGAGTTCGTGCGCTCGCACGGTCCGGTGTGGCAGGAGCCGGTTCACGGCGTGTTCTACGTAACCGGCTACGAGGAGATCTGTTCCGTCTTCCGAGACCCTCAGACATTCTCGTCGGTGAACGCGTTCTGGCCCTTCCTGGCGCTGCCCGAAGCGCCGCACGGTGACGACGTCGGTCAACTGATCGAGAAGTATCGTCATGTCTATCCCGGCAGTAGTTTCCTCGCCGGTTTGGACCCTCCCGAGCACACCGCGCATCGAGGATTGATGAACCGGCTGCTGACACCGAAACGCCTTCAGGAGAACGAGGCGTTCATGTGGCACGCCGCCGATGCACAGATCGATGAGTTTATCGGCGACGGCAGGTGCGACTTCATCGCACAATACGCCCAGCCCTTCGCCCTGCTGGTTATCGCGGACCTCCTCGGCGTTCCCGAGGCAGACCACGATGCACTCCGGGCCCAGGTCGTAGCGGCGGGTCAGCCGGGCGCGTTGGGCCGGCCGCTCCCGAACAACCCGTTCGAGTTCCTGGATGAGTGGTTCGTTCGCTACGTCGAGGACAGGCGCCGCCGGCCCCGCCAGGATGTTCTGACGCAGATGGCGCTGGCGACGTTCCCCGACGGCTCGATCCCCGAGGTCACAGACGTCGTGCACGTGGCGACCTTCCTCTTCGCCGGCGGCCAGGGCACTTCAGGACGGTTCCTGGGCAACATGTTCCAGCAGCTCGCCGAGCATCCCGAGGTGCAGGAGTCCCTCCGGGAGGATCGGTCCAGCGTGGCGAACTTCGTCGAGGAGTCCCTCCGATTCTCCAGCCCGGCGAGGGGGGGCGCCCGCATGGTCCGCCGATCCACCACGATCGGCGATGTCCGTGTCCCCGCGGGCAGCACGGTCATATCGTTGCTGCCGGCCGGCGATCGCGACCCAGGGCATTTCCAGTGCCCGGCGGAGTTCCGTGCTGATCGGGAGAACGCGCGCGAGCACGTGGCATTCGGGCGAGGGGTCCATTCCTGCCCGGGAGCGCCTTTGGTACGGGCCGATGCCCGGGTTACGCTCGAACGCTTCCTCGACCGGGTCCGTGACATCCGGATTTCGGACGCCGAGCACGGACCCCCGGATGATCGGCAGTGGGACTACACCAAGTCCTGGAAGATACGTGGCCTCAACGCATTGCACCTGGAGTTCACGCCGGTCGCCTGATGCCACCCCCCGAGAATCTTCGGGGTCATGTAGAGAATTTTCCGGGGTCAGTAGGGATCAGAAGTAGGTTTGGGCCTGATGTCCGACGACTACAGCCGGGGGTCCTTGCGGGCGGACTGTGCCGGGTGCGCGGGCCTGTGCTGCGTGGCTCCGGCGTTTGACGTCTCCGCTGACTTCCCGATACACAAGCCCGCGGGTGAGGCGTGCGTGAATCTCACGTCGGAGTATCGGTGCCGGATCCACCGACGCCTGCTACCGGAAGGCTTTAGAGGATGTGTGGCGTTCGACTGTTTCGGCGCCGGCCAGCGGACGACCCGGGCGTTCGGCGGCCGGACGTGGCAGACGGATCCGACGGTGGCCGGGCCGATGTTCGAGGTGTTCGCCTCCTTCCGGTTGCTTCACGAGATCCTGTGGTACCTCGAGGAAGCGTACGATCGGATACCGGACGGTACGCTGCGGGCAGAAGTCTCGGAGCTACGGCAACGGACCCAGGACGCGGCCGAGGCCCCGCCGGGAGACGGGATGGGCCTTGACGCGACGAAGCTCCAACGCCAGGCCGGGGTGGTGCTCGAACATGTGAGCAGGGTCCTTCGTAGGGGTAGTCCAGCCGGAGCGAGCAAACGGCGGGCCGATCTCGCCGGCCAGCAGCTCCGGGACGCTGACCTGGTCCGAGCCGACCTGCGAGCCGCGTCCCTCATCGGCGCCGACCTTCGCCGCGCCGACCTGCGCCGGGCCGATCTACTCGGCGCCGATCTGCGAGGCGCAGACCTTCGCGGCGCCAACCTTGTCGATGCCATCTTTCTCACCCAGGGCCAGATACAAGCGGCAGCTGGAGACGCCGGTACGGTGCTGCCGCCGGCCCTGGTGCGGCCATCGCATTGGTGAGGGAGTCGGCCCGGTGCCGATTTCTACGAGATTCCACGGTCTTTGCCCTGCTTGGGCATTTGCGGACCAGGGTGGCCGTCGACCCCGGGAAGGGGTATCGTCTCTCGGGAGTGGACATGAAACGGTGCCGAACAGATCCGAAGCGCCCAAGATGTGCAACCGCGGACGACGCCGGGTGAACGTAGCCGGGAACTGTTGATCCTGGAGGGGAGAAGACCATGCTCGATGTGATCATTCGTGGTGGCGAGGTCGTCGACGGCACGGGCGGTCCGGCGCGTCGTGCAGATGTCGGAATCAAGGGTGACCGGATTGTTCAGGTGGGTGAGCTGGGGGAAGAGGCGGGCACGGTCGTAGATGCCACTGGCAAGGTGGTAGCGCCCGGCTTCGTCGATGTCCACACCCACTATGACGCCCAGGTGTTCTGGGACGGCGCTTTGACCCCGTCACCGTTCCACGGGGTCACGACCGTTGTTGCCGGCAACTGCGGCTTTACCATCGCCCCCCTCTCAGGCCGAGCGGATGACGCCCAGTACCTCATGCGCATGCTGGCCCGGGTAGAGGGCATGCCTGTCGAATCTCTGCGCGACGGAGTGCCATGGAATTGGAGGAGCACCGCCGAGTACTTCGAGCAGGTGCAGAGCCGGTTGGGCCTCAACGCCGGGTTCATGGTGGGTCACTCCGCCTTGCGCCGCGTCGTGATGGGCGCGGAGTCAGTCGCCCGCGAAGCCACTGTTGACGAGATCAAAGCCATGCAGCAACTTCTACGGGAGGGACTGGAGGCGGGCGGCGTCGGGTTCTCCTCATCCCTTGGCCCCGCGCACAACGACGCGGAGGGCAACAAGGTTCCGTCCCGCCACGCCAGCCGGGAGGAGCTCGTCGAGCTTTGCCGGGTGATTGGCGACTTCGAAGGGACCTCCCTCGAGTTCATCGCCGGAGTGGGCCAGAACGACCCCTGGGCGGAAGAGCTGATGGCCGACTTGTCAGTGGCCGCGCAGCGTCCTCTCAACTGGAACGCCCTTGGGGTCTCGGCTGCCCGCCTCGACGAGTGTCGCGAGCAGTTGAAGGCCGGCGATCTCGCCCGGCGGAAGGGGGGCAAGGTCGTGGCCTTGACCGTGCCGACGACCTCGTGCTTGCGAGTTAATTTCGCCTCAGCGTTCCTGCTGGACATGATCCCTGGGTGGGACGCCATCGTCCTGCAGCCGTACGCGGAGAAGCTGAAGCTCTTCGCCGATCCCGATGTGCGGGCCCGGCTGAAGGAGATGGCCAAGCAGCCCTTCCACCTTTCGGCCTTGACCGAGTGGGCCGAACTGATGATTTTCGATGTGGTCGCCCCGAAGAACGAACAGTACAAGGGGAGGCTGGTCGGGGATATAGCCGACGAGGAAGGCCGTGACCCCTGGGATGTCTTGTGTTCCATCGTCTTGGCCGATGAACTCCGCACCAGCTTCGGTCGGTTGCCGGCAGACGAAACGGACGAGGACTGGAAGGCCCGGGTCGAGATCTGGCGTGATCCGAGGGCGGTGATCGGCGCGTCCGATGCGGGCGCCCACCTCGACATGATCTCCATGTTCAATTACCCGACCCAGGTGCTGGCGGAGGCCGTGCGCCGGCGCCGGCTGCTTTCCATGGAAGAGGCCATCCACCTGCTCACCGACGTGCCGGCCCGACTCTACGGCATCGTGGAGCGGGGACGGGTGGCCGAGGGCTGGTACGCGGATCTGGTGGTGATCGACCCGTTGACTATCGCGAGTCGCGAGGTCAACATGCGCTACGACCTGCCGGGCGGTGCCGGACGGCTTTACGCCGAGGCCGACGGAGTCGACCACGTGCTGGTCAACGGCGGCTTCGTGGTGCGCGACGGCCGCCTAACCCAGCAGCGGGGCGGGCACCTTCTGCGTGGAGGGCGCGACACCCATACCCCTTCGCTTGACTGAAGTGGGCGTCTATAACCGATCGCCGGACGCGACCAGAGCCGGGGCTGGTCTGGAGCCGGGTAAGGAGCCGCTGGCGAATGGACTTGAACTTCTCTCCTGAACAGTCGGCGCTGCGTGACGCGCTGAGGGAGTTCCTCGAGAAGGAGTCGCCCCCCTCGGTGGTGCGGGCGGCTGAGCCGGTGGGCTTCGATGCCGCACTGTGGCGAAAGGTGGTGGAGCTCGGCCTCGGCTCGGTAGCAGTACCGGAGCAGCATGGCGGCGGTGGAGGCGGCTTGATTGACCTCGCCATCGCCGCCGAATGCTTCGGTCAGCATCTGGCCCCGGTTCCGCTCATAGAGGCGGCCGTGACGAATCGGCTCCTGGCCGGCATGGTCGAGGGAAGCCGCTCGGACATCGGCTCGCTCGCATCCCGAGCGATTGAGGGGGAGCTGCTGGCGACGCTCGCCATCCAGCCCGCTGCTGGCGGTGTGGCTCGTTTAGTACCGGCCGGAGCGGTGGCCGACCTGGTCGTCGCCTTGGACGGCGATCAGCTTCTCCTGGTGAACCAGCGTCACTCTGGTCAGGCGAGCCCCAGTCCGGTCACTCCGAACCTGGGGGCGATGCCGCTCGGGCACTGCCGCATCGATGCTGCTGCAGTGACGGTCCTGGCGAGCGGATCTCAAGCCGTCGCGGCGTACGAGGGGGCGGTCCATCAGTGGCAGGCGTTAACTGCCGCCGCCCTCGTCGGATTGGGGTTCAGGGCGCTCGACATCGGCATCGAGTACGTGATGCAGCGACGGGCCTTCGGCATATTGATCGCCAACTTTCAAACGATCCAGCACCGCCTCGCCGACAACGTAACTGCCCTCGATGGCGCTCGTCTGCTCGCCTACGAAGCCGCCTGGGCCGCCGACGCCACTCTTCCCAACTCCGGGACGCTGGCCACCATGGCCTTCCTCTTTGCCTACGAAACTGCATACAAGACCGCGTCCGAGAGCCTCCATTTCCACGGAGGGTACGGTTACACGCTGGAGTACGACATACAGCTCTACTTCCGCCGAGCCAAGGCCTGGGCCCTGGTCGCCGGCGACCCGAGAGCGCAGTATGTGGCCCTGGCCCATCGTCTGTTCGACCGGGAGGAGGTCTGAGATGGACTTCTTCGTATCCGACGAACTTACGGCGTATCGGGACGACGCCCGGGCGTGGGTCAACACCAACGTGCGTCCCGACTGGGTGGAAGAGCAGTACTGGACCGGCACCCACCAGACCATGGAGCTACACCGGCTCCTGGCCCGGGACGGGCTTCTCGGCGCCGGCTGGCCGGCCGAGTACGGCGGAACCGATATCGAGGCGGACTTCGCCGGAGCGGTATTCGCCGAGATCACCCATATGGGACTCCGGGCCGATGCCTGGTCCACGACGTGCATGGTGATCAACACGATCAATCAGGTAGGGACCGAACAGCAGAAGCGTGACTACATCTCGGCTGCTCTAAGGGGCGAAATGCTCATCGCCCTGGGTTACAGCGAGCCCGACTCAGGGTCCGACGTGGCGGCAGCGAAGACCGCCGCAGTGCGAGACGGGGAAGAGTGGGTGATCAACGGACAGAAGATGTTCACCAGCTCCGCGCAGTGCTGCAGCCACGTCTTCGTTCTGGCCCGCACCAACCCGGAGGTGCCCAAACACAAGGGTCTCACCCTGTTCCTCGTGCCGACTGACGGTCTTGGGTTCGAGATGCAACCCATCCACACCCTCGGTGGGCAGCGCACCAACGCCACGTTCTACTCGGATGTGCGGGTACCGGACTCAGCCCGGATCGGGGGAGTCGACGAGGGGTGGAGCGTGATGCGCGTGGCCCTGGTGTACGAAAGGGGTGCAGCCAGTCCCGTCCTGACCCAGCAAACCCTGTCCAAGGAAGTGGCGGCGTGGGCGCGGAAGACCCACCGGGCGGACGGAACCCTCGCGTTCGATGAACCCTGGACGGCCGAACGGCTTGGTCGGATGGCCATAGATGAGGAGGTCGCCCGTTTGCTCATGCTGCGGATGCGCTGGATGACCCAGAGCGGACAGCTTCCGGGAGTCGAGGGATCCATGCAGAAGTTGTTCCACACCGAGACGGCCCAACGCCACTACAACGACACCATCGACATCCTGGGCGTCGATGGGCTGCTCGAACCCGGAGCAGCAGAGGCTCCCAACGACGGGAAGTTCGAAGCCGAATTCCGCACCTCGGTGGTCGACACCATCCGGGGAGGATCGAGCGAGATTCTCCGGGAGATCATCTCCGAACGCCGTCTGGGCCTGCCTCGCAACCGGCCGGGCCGCTGAGGGCCTGCGAAAAAACAAGCTAAACAGAGAGAAGGAGGCGGCGGATGCTGTCATGCCGACCCGCCCTGATGACACAACGATTTCTCGATCAGCATCCGTCGCCTCCTTCTCGTGGGCGAAGCTTGCTTTTTCGCAGGCGCTGAGACAGTGTTTTGATCGATGTATCCTCTGATGACCACCGTGAGCCTGTTGGTCGATGATATTCATGCTGGAGTCGCCGTCCTCCGGCGGACCATCGGGATGCCGGAGCCCCGAGAGGCCTCTTATCGGGCCGGGCCGGGAATCAGCGCAGTGTTCGGCCGGGTCCATCCCAAGTACGCAGTCGCTCCCACCTTTCTCGAGCTGGTCGCCGAGGCTTCCGAGGCGCAGAATTCGGATGGTCTGGGGTTGGCCGGGCAGCCTGACACCACCTCCGCGGTGTTTCCCACTCACGAGGTCTCTGAGCTCCAAGGCCGACGATCCATCAAATGTCACGCCACCGAGCTGGCCATGACCGATGACGAGATGGCTGGCTTGGCCGAACACCTCGCGGACCTGAACCATGTAGTCGGGTGGCACCCGCCCGATCGGAGAGACAGATTCTACGCCGCCGGTAACCCGGCATCTCCGGCCTTCGATCCGGCGATCGATGGGGGACTGTTCATCGAAGCGACCAAGATCTCTCATCTCGGCTTGGCCGAGGAGGCGTTGACTGCCCCGGCGGACATACCACCGGGCTCCTCGCCCGAAGCCATGGTCCGTATAGTGGCGCGCGAGTACCTCGTCGCCGACCTCGATCCCGTATTGTCGGCGCTGCAGCGGAATCTCCGCTGGGAACCGAGCGCGGTCACCCAGGAGGACGGCCACCGGCAGGCCATCATGCCGTTTGCGGCGCCTCGAAGCGCCCGGCTGGAACTGGTGCAGCCCACCGGGCCGGGACGGGTGGCCGACGCCTACGAGCAGCTCGGTCCGGGCCCGTGGGCCGTGCGGGTGTCCGTGGTCGATGTGGACGCGAAAGCAGCAGATCTGGCGGCCCGCGGCACCCCGTACACCTTCACGGACGGAGTGCTCCGTGCCGATCCGGCCTCGACCTTGCAGGTGCCATTCGAGTTCGTGTCCGCACACTTGTAATCAGAGGAATTCGCTGTGAAGGTTGCATTCACCCTGGACTTCCGCAATGCACCGCAGAGACGCCGGCCGTGGCGGGAGTTCTGGGAGGACAACCTCTGGCTCATGTGCGAGGCGGAGGCCATGGGATTCGACACCCTTCAGGTCCAGGAGCACTTCTTCACCGACGACGGCTACGGGCCGTCGATGCCAGTGTTTCTCAGTGTGCTGGCCGACCGCACTTCGCGGGTCCGGCTGATGGCCTACATCTATGTCCTTCCTCTCAGGAACCCGGCGCAGCTGGCACAGGAAACCGCCGTACTGGATCACCTGTGCGAGGGCCGGCTCGACGTCGGGGTCGGCATTGGGCATCGCGCTCTCGAGTACCGGGCATTCGACATAGCCCCAAATACCCGGGGGGCGCGTATGGAGGAGGGGCTCGAGGTTCTGAAGCGGGCGTGGACCGCCCGCCCGTTCAGCTACCAGGGCCGTTTCTACACCTTCGACGAGATAGAAGTCCGGCCGGAGCCGTTCCAGAAGCCCCACCCGCCGATCTGGGTAGGGGCAACGACAGCACGGGCCGCCGAGCGGGCCGGACGTCACGGCGCTCACTTGGCCCTGGGCTCGGGAGAGCTGTCGGTCGTGGGAGCGTTCAAGGACGCCCGGGCCGCCGCAGGCTTCGACCCTGGCTCGGCGCGGGTCAACTTCGGTTTGTCCGCCTGGCCTACTTACGAAGATCCGGACACGGTCTGGGAACGAAGCAAAGAGCTCTATCGATACCACTGGGACTTTTACCGGAAGATCCGGGCTGAACTCGGAGATCCCGATCTCGTCGCCGCCTTGCCGGGAGTCGATCCGCTGCGGTCTATCGCCACGATCGCCGCCCCCCAGGTCATCGTGGAGAAGGCCCGGGAGGTAGTCGAGACTTACGGAATCACCGACTTTGGGTGGTCCGGGCCGCCCACTGGCGTCCCACCTCGGAGCGAGGGATACGCGGCGATGAAGCTATTCGCCGAGCAGGTTTTGCCGATCATCCATTCGTGGTGACCGCCGCGGTAATCGGCTGGACCCGCTGCCGGTTGGTTCAGAAGCCGAGGTCGGCGACCGGCATGTCGATGGTGGTATTGACCTGGTGGATGGCCGGGATGAGCTTTTCGTAGGGCAGGCCGGCCAGGTAGCCGTCGACCAGACGCTCGAAGTTGGAGATGAGGCCTTCGACCTTCTCCGAGAGGCGCATGTACTCGAAGCCTTTGGCGTGCAGGCCCTTCTGCTGCTTGGGCAGGTTGGAGAAGTCCTGGGCCGGGATCGGCGGCCAGCGGGGATCGTCGGGGGCCATGGGCTCGGGCGCGGTCGGCCGTCCCGGTTGGCGGTCGGGAGGGAACCGGGTCAGCGACCACAGCTCGAACAGGGTCTCCTCCGGACCCAGAGGGCGGATCCGGTACGACGACGCGCTGCTGAAAGTCGGCAACATGAAGTAGTGCGGGAAACAGAAGTTGATCGATTGATTGAACCCGCGCCGGTCCAGGTCGTTGAGATCGGGAATGTCGCACCCGGCCGACCGGTACCACTTCACTACCGCGTCGTTGAGCGCACTGCGCCAAGCGCCCAGCGCCAGGGCCGGGTCGTCAGGCAGCTCAATATCCCGCAGGCCCTCGGCGATCCGCACGTCATTAGCGTGGGTCATGCCCGCCATGCCGTCGCTGAGCAGACGCATGAACCGGATGTAGATGTCGACCATCACCTTGGGATCGATGGCGCCGGCGGTGCGCACCTTGGACACGTCGTATTTCTCGCCCTGGGCCATCTGCTTGTAGACCATATCGGTCATCTTCTTGTGGCCGGGAGGGTTCAGCTGGGGGTGGGTCTCCATCACGTGGTAGCCCTCCATGAACGCCTCCATGGCCAGCTTCCAGTTCACCGGCAGCCGGCACGCCAGCCACCATTCCGTACGCAGCGACTCCGCTTTCCACCCGTCATAGACCGTGGCGAACGGCTCCAGACAGTCGCGCAGCGGCGGCGCGTCGTTATCCATGTTGATCCACGCGCACCCGCCCCACAACTCGCAGCGCACCGCGGTGAGATTGAGATCCTCACCCACCCGATTGTGCGCGGCAAACAGATCCGGCTGATACAAAAACGTGTTGGCCCCGTCCAGCCCGAAACACCAACCATGAAACGAGCAGGTGAACCCGCTGGGCAGAGACCCCCGCCCCTGCACCAGCTTCACGCCCCGGTGCCGGCAGGCGTTGTAGTACGCCTTCACCCCCATATCGAAAGTGCGCACCACAACTATGGACTGATCCAGGATCTCGTACTCCACGAAATCGCCAGGCTCCGGGATCTCCTCCAACCGGCACGCCATCTGCCACACGCGGGGCCAGAACAACTCGTTCTCCAACGCAAAGAATTCAGGATCGTAATACCGCTGCTTGGGCACCCGATCCGTGTACTCCATGGCCCACGGCACCGGCAGCGCCGTCCAATTGCGTTCCGCAGCATCGCGTTCCGTAATCGCCATACTTTCTGAACCTCCCTTAACCAGACGCCTAAGTCTAGTTCATGGACCCTTAGTGGAGGGACTGGCGCAGAACCTCGTCGACAAAAGGAGGGATCGCCGGCCCACCGAACGACAGCGAGGCTACCGGCCCAGGGTGGCTGCGCAATCCCAGCCAACCATGGCCGACGACTAGCTCTGCGCCCCGTAGGGCGGCGGCGTCGTCGGCTCCGGCCAGCCGGGCGGCCAGGTGGCCGGCCGCCCGGATATCGGAGTCCGCCGTAGACGTGACGCAGATGGAGAAGGCTTGGAGAGGGGGCTGCACCGAGCTGTCGTTGGCGCTTCGAGCCAACTGGGCGATCGACTGAGCGGCCGGTTCCCCGCCGTTCGAGCCGACCATCGACACGTGGACGACCCGGAGGGTGCTGTGCGTTCGGACGGCGTACCGGGCGGCCGCCCCCACCCACGCCGCATGGGACGTGACCTGGTTGATCGTCGACGCTTGAGCGGACAGCAGGCGGAGCCAGGCGGGTCGGTCTCCCTCCTCCGCTGGTCCTCCCGTGCTCGAGACGACGATCAGGGCGTGGAGCGGTCCAGAGGCGTCCACCGCCAGCCGCAGGTCGTCGGAGACGGCGTCGAACCCGAATTGCGCTTGGGTGGATATCGCGTTCGGATCGCGGCCCCCCGGTCCCACTGGCGTCAGGTCCCAGGCCGGCAGGGCGGCGACGATGGCAGATGCCAGGGCCGCGTCATCGGACACCAGGAGACAGGAGCGGCCGGTTTCGCCGCCCAGCTGTGCGGGGGAGGCCTCGCCGGTAAAAACGTCGCCAAAACGGGGATTGGATCCCCCGCCGGTTCGCTGCTGCGCCTCGCCCGGCGAGAGGACGACAGGCATCACGGTGCCCAGGACGCTGTCGATGTCTTCTACATCAGCGGTCCGGACCGCCTCGAGCAATCGGGGAGGGGAGACGGCCGACAGCTCCGATCCGGCCGAGAAGATCACCTGACCCCGGCACCATTCGACCCGCTCACTCGCCAGGTAAGCCGCGGCAGGCGCCATGTCGCTGGGTTGGGGCATGGCGGAAAGGTCGATTCCTCTCGGGCTGACTCCGCTCGCGACGAGCGAGGATCTGACCATTCGGGTAGCGGCGATCGGAGAGAGGGCGTTGACGCTGATCCCGGTCGGTAGCAGGGGGCCCAGCTGCCAGGTGAGCGCGGCGACGGCGCGCTTCGCCGCGCCATAGGCCATGGCGTCCCCTGCGGTCCGGGCCAGCCCCACGCCCGACGTAAAACCGATCACTCGTCCATACCCGTCGTCGATCATGATCGGCAGAGCTGTGGTCAGGACGTTGACATAACCGTTGAAGTGGACATCGAACACCGAAGTCCAGTCATCTTCGGTGGTGTCGGGCAGCTTGGGGGCGCGCACGATGCCCGCCGTGTTCACCACGATATCGAGAGACCCGTATCGGTCCCGTACCTGCTCCAACAGGCGGCGCAAGCCGTCGAGATCGGTTACCGATACGGTCGACGATTCGGCGGTTCCGCCCGCCGCGTTGATTCGGTCGGCAGCTGCGGCGGCCGACGGTTCGTGGACGGCCTCACCTTCGACGCTGACGCCCGGATCACTCACGACCACGCGGGCGCCCTGGCGGGCCAGCTCGAGCGCTACGGCAGAGCCGATACCGCCGCCCCCACCCGTGATCAGGGCAACTCGACCAGCAAGAGGACTCTCCATGGCGATTCTCAACCGTAGTGCAAGCTCCGACTGGCCATCCTCCCCGCTAGCATCGACCTATCCTGGAGTCGGTATCCCAAATTGATGGGAGAGAGCGAGGTGTAATGCCGACATACGAGTACCTGTGCCGGACCTGCGACACCCGGTTCGAGGCCCGTCGGCCCATGAGCGAGGCGACCTCGCCCCTGAGCTGCCCTGTCGGTCACCGGGACACCACCCGGCTGCTATCGGTATTCGCGACGGTGGGCGGCAAGACCGAGTCCGCGGTGCCTCAGACCACCAGGGCCGGGCCGGCCGCCGGTGGGTGCGGCCCGGGCTGCGCCTGCGCGTCCTGAGTCCCGCACGAGTGGAGCTGTTTCTCGACGGGTTGGGTTTCGCCGAAAGCCCTCGATGGCACGAGGGCCGGCTGTGGTTCTCCGATTTCATCAGCCGCCGGGTGTCGAGCGCCGACCCTTTGGGGAATGTGCGCGTCGAGGTCGCGCTCGACGACCGGCCGAGCGGATTGGGATGGCTGCCCGATGGACGGCTCCTGGTCGTCTCGATGGCGAGGAAGCTGTTGTTGAGGCGCGAGCACGAGGGCGAGACGGTGGTCCACGCCGACCTGTCCGAGGTGGCGAGCGGTCCGGCCAACGACATGGTGGTCGGAAGCGATGGGACGGCGTATGTGGGCAACATGGGGAGCGATCTGCTCGCGGGGGAGACGCTACGAGAAGCAACGTTGGCCGTAGTGGACCGGGCCGGCAACGTCTCGGCCGGCGCCGTGGGACTGCTCGTACCGAACGGATCTGTGATCACCCCGGCTGGCGACATGTTGATCGTGGGGGAGTCCTACGCCCAGCGCTACACGGCGTTTCCCATCGCTGATGACGGCAAGCTCGGCGAGGGACGGCTGTGGGCCGATATGGGCATCGGCCGTAACCCGGACGGCTGTGCCCTCGACGCCGAGGGTGCCATCTGGTTCGCCAACTGCCTCGGCCGTGAGGTTGTGCGAGTCTTCGAAGGGGGGAAGGTAGCCGAAGCCATCGAACTGCCCGACACCACCTGGGCGTGCGCCCTCGGAGGCCTGGACGGCGACACCCTGTTCGTGGTCACCTGCCCGGGCACTCCGAACAGCGATCCCGGCAGCGGTCGGGTGTGGACGGCTCAGGTTGAGGTCCCCCACGCCGGCCTGCCCTGACCGGGTGGGCTGATCCTCGCCGCATCGACCGGCTAATCTGTAGCGGGATCGGCTCGCTGTCGCGCTGCAAGTCGGGAATCAGGGGAGGTGGCCGGCGATGGATGTGAGTTCGTCCGATGACCCAGTTGTCGTCGTCACGGCCGACACCCACGTCGGGCCGTCGCTGAAACGGTTGCGAGAGTACTGCCGAAGGGAGTACCTGGAGGACTTCGATGCGTTTGTCACCCAAGAGTCCTCCGCTCCTCACCCCACGGTTGCGCTGCTCGACAGCATCGGAGACCTTTATGGTGGAGACGAATCGGCTCTAAAGGAACTGGTGGACGTCTGGTTCCTGAGGAACCGGGAAGGGTGGCCGGGCATCGAGAATGTCGACGCCCGGCTGGCAGACATGGATCGAGACGGCGTCGCCGCGGAGGTGATCTTCCATGGAACCCCGAATGCCGAAGGCATCTATGAATCGATTCCCTTCCAAACCGTCACCACCATCGCTGCCAACATCGACCAGCGCCAGTGGGACAAAACGGACCGCGAGGCGGCAGCGGAGGGATGCCAGGTCTACAACCGCTGGCTGGCTGATTTCTGCTCCGTAGCGCCGGCCCGGCATGTGGCGCTGGCCCAGATACCGGTCTGGGACATCGAGGCTTCGGTGGAAACGGTTCAATGGGCCGCCCGCCACGGCATGCGTGGGGTCAACTTCCCCCGTCCGCAGACGAACCTGCCTCCCTATGAGGATGCGGCCTGGGACCCCTTGTTTGCAGTCTGTGCCGAGCTCGCCATGCCGCTCACCACCCACGTCGGTGGGGCTACGTTTCCTCCCGCTTACAAGGGGCCGGCCATGTCCGCCATCAGGGCCTTCGAATATCCCTCTATCAGTGGGCGGAATCTCTGGCATATGACCTTCGCCGGCGTATTCGATCGTCATCCCGGTCTCACGCTCGTGCTTACAGAGATCCCGGGGCCCTGGTTCGCAAACGCCATTCGCGAGATGGAATCCATATACCACGAGCAGCACCGCCTCGGTCCGATACTGCGCCGGCACCTGAAGAGCACGCCTCGTGAGTACGTTGAATCAAACGTGTACTTCGGCTGCAGCTTCATGAGCGCGCCCGATCTGCACGCCGTCCAGGAACTCGGCTTGGTGGAGCGAGTCCTTTGGGGCTCGGACTACCCGCACAGCGAGGGTACCTGGCTCTACGATCCTCAGGCCGCCGTGACCGACCAGCCGAGCACCACCCGTTTGTCGCTGGCCAACACGTTCGCCGGGGTGGACGAGTCCGAGATGCGCAAGATGGTTGGCGGCAACGCGATCGCATGTTATGGACTCGATCCCGTGGCCCTGGCCCACGTGGCGGAGCGGATCGGGCCAACGGTCGAGGAGCTTACGACAACCCCCGACCTCGGTCTCGTCCCGGAGCGCTACCCCGGCCTGGGCTTCCGCCGTGACGGAACCTGGACCTGACCTGACAAAGCCGGACGGCTTCAAGTCACATCTGCAGATCGCGGTACAACCCGCTCCAGGTGATGCTCAATGGGCTGCCTGCCGAGCGCAACCGGGCACCGACCTTTCGACCTCCGGCGCTCGTGGCAAAGGCATTGAAAACCTTTCCTCGGGTCCGCATGCTGTCGCACTCCCAGAGGGCGAGCAGCTGCCCGGTCATGGGTCCGGCGAGATCCATTTCGAATAGCCGGCAGCTGGAACCCCCGAACTCCTCAAGGAAGGTGAACAGGTCCCGAAAGATGTCGCAGCACTCTTCGAAACGGCCTGCGGGACACGAACTTCAACGGGCTGTCCGGGCCTGAGCTCCGGGCCAGAAACGTCTCGAAGTCCGAATCCGTATAGAGGTCGTCGACGAATTCCCCGTGCCGCTCTACTCCGTCCAGTTCGCTCGCCAGCACATATAGGTCCGAGTGCTCACCTGCGTAGATGGGCTCTAGCATCCGGCTGTGGACCGCACCGTGTCGCTCGAACAGCTGCATGCCTGCCAGGGCGAGTCCCATAAACTGAGCACGCTTCCCTGGTGAGCACCGCGCCAGATTGGAACTGATCGTTGCCATCGACAAATCTCTTTCCGGGCTACCTGACCGAGGGCAGGACGGACGCTGATTCCCCTAGAATTGCCCACGCTACCGGAGGGTCGCCGGTCGGACAAGCCCTGGTCTCAACTCCGTACAAGGGGAGCCGAAAATGCCCGTCACTGATGTTGATGTTGATGTCGTAGTCGTAGGGTCGGGGGCGGCGGGGCTGACGGCCGCGCTGGCTGCCAGGGCCGAAGGGGCGCGCGTCCTCGTCGCGGAGTCTGAGTCCGTGGTGGGCGGCGCATCTCGCCTTTCCGGAGGCTGGATCATGGCCGCAAGCACCGAGGTGCAACGGGCGGCGCAGATACAGGACGATGCGGCAGCCCTCTATCACGAGTACATGTTCATCAACCAGTTCGAGACCCAGCCAGGCTTGGCCCGACGTCTTGCTCATGACAGCGGGACGGTTATCGCCTGGCTGATAGAGCTAGGCGTCCGGTTCTTGCCGGAGGTGGTTCGAGGCGGGCCCGAGCTGGTCCCGCGAACCCACACGCCTGAGGGCGGCGGCCAGCACGTGGTCGACGTGTTGCACCAGCGGTGTCGTGAACGCGATGTGGACTTCGCCCTCGGCAGCCGGGTCGACAGGCTGCTGGTGCAAGCGGGGGCTGTGGCCGGGGTTGCCGTTGGTCACGACGAACTGAATGCGGGCGCGGTCGTGCTCGCGACGGGAGGATTCGGAGCCAACCCCTCCCTCATCTCGCAGCATCTTCCCGGCCTGGCGAGCACTGGAGATTGGTGTTTCTATATCGGTCCGGAGAGCTCTCGGGGGGACGGGCTGGCCCTGGCCGCCCAGGTAGGAGCTCATAACGTCGGTCACGACAGGTTCGTGTCGCTTCTGGCTCCACGCGTGGAAGGCAGAGAGTTCGACGCCTATCTCCCCAGCTGGATGCTGCTGGTCGGTCCAGATGGGCATCGCCTGCTCGATGAGACCGGGCCATACGGTGTGACGTGCGGGCTGGCCGTCGCGGCAGGCGGCCGGGTCTACGGGCTGTTCGATGAGCAGATCCTGGCCGCTAACGGGACCCCAGAGCTGCCGACGTTCAAGCCGCACGAATCCGGTGATCCGCAGCTGGCCAATGTGTGGTCGACCGACGGCATCGGCCGACTCGTCGCTTCGGGCGCCGTCGCCCGCGCCGAGACACTTGAGGAGCTGGCGACGAAGCTGGGTCTTCCTCCAGCGGCCGTCGTCGGATCGGTTAGGCGGTACAACGAGTCCGCCGCCATCGGATGTGACCGTGACTTCGGCAAGGACGCCAGATACCTTCGCTCCATAGCAACAGCCCCGTTCTATGGAGCAGAGATTCGACCGGCTGCGCTTGGCGTCACTTGCTTCGGCATTCAGATCGGCGAATCCGCTCAGGTTGTGAGCCAGGATGCCTCTGCTATCGAGGGGCTATTCGCCGCCGGGGAGTGCACGGGAGGGATCATCGGCTCGCGTTATCTCAGTAGCGGTAACAGCCTGGCGAACTGCCTGGTATTCGGTCGAACGGCCGGCCGATCAGCCGCCACGCACGCCCTGGCTATCACCTGACCTTCGGTCCGGGGGGAGCCCGGGCGGCTCGGCGGGAGCCTTCAGCTCCGCCGCTCCCCGGCGGCTGTGCGCGACAGCTCGAACAGCTCGGTGCCGTCCGGGCCGGCGACTATGCCAGGAACCTTGGCACCCGGCTCCACGACCAGCACATCGTGCTCGGCCACCTTGTTATCCCCGACCTGCGCGCTGCCCTTCCACACGAGCAGCCAGTGCCAGTCCTCGTACGAGTGTGGGGCCACGTCCTCGCCCGGTGCGAGGGCGCTGAAGCCGATCGTCCCCCGTTCGGGATCGTTCGGATGGCCAAGGTCCCAATGGGCCCCCGGTGCCAGGTGACCTTTGGTCAGCCCCTCCACCCCGTCGACCGGCAGGACCTGGTGACCTTCGTTGCGCCGGTTGATTTCTGAGCGCGGCTTGAACGAGAACGGGCCGCTGCCCTGCAGGGTCAGGTGGTCAGCGTACTCAGGCGCGTATCCGCCGGCGAAAAGATCCGCTTGGGCGCCGACCTCGAAGAGCTGGCAGCCGGATGGCCCGGCCACGACGGGCCCGTACTCCAGCTCGGCGGCCGAGGTCAGCACGTCGCCCGGTTGCATCCACCAGTCCCCGATCAGGCAGAGCCCTTCCACGATCACCACCGCTATCCAGCAATCGTGCCAGTGCAGGGGCCATAACTGGTTCGCGGGTAGACGGATGTCCGGAATGATCATCTGGAACGAGTCCTGCTCTGAGCCGAGCAGCCAGATGTCGTTCCAACCTTGTCCACCTGGTGTCTCGAGCCGGGTCTCACCGTTTGGGCCGGACGCCCCCCCGGGTTCCAACCGCGAACGGGTCACCCCCGCAGCCACCGAGTCGAACTGTTTGTCGGCGAACACCATGGTGGTGTTGAAATCTCGGCGACTGAGCATTCCTGTCACTTCCTCCACCTGCCAGAATCGGCGTCGAGTAAATAAAGAGTAATTTTGGTTACCATATCTCGATGAGGCATCGATTGGCAAGGAGGCGATGTGGGGGCCGAAGAGATCCAAACCATCGAGAGTGGCGAGGTGCAGCAACATCGGGCCGCCGCCGCGATTCTCCGTGCGGTTACGGAGCTCCTGGAGTCCGAGGGTTACGACGGGGTGGAGCTCCGGGAGGTGGCCCGCCGGGCCCACGTGTCGTTGGCCACGATCTACAAGCTGTTCCCCACCCGCCACCAACTGCTCCGGACTCGCGAGGCTCTCATCGTCGCAGCAATCGAGCAATGGAGGGCCGCCAACGTGTACGCCCACCTCGCTGCCCCTTCTCCTGACGCGCCGCTGTATGACGCCCTGATGCACGTGTTCCGCAATGTCTTCGAGCCTTGGGAGCGTTCGCCCCGCATGCTCGAGGCCTACCATCGGGCGGGCGGCGGTCCCGGCGGGGAGCGGCTGCCGCTTCAGGGCGCGGTGGCTGTCGTGCCCGTGTTTCGGACCATCTTCGAGGACGCCGATCCGGCATATGTAGGCGACATCAGCGCTATCCTCACCAACCTGGTGTACGGGCTTATCGGCCGGTTTGTCGATGGTGAGCTCCAGATAACCGAGGTCCTACCCACCCTCGAACGGGCTGTCGCCCGCCTGACGACCAATAACGAGCCCGCGGCTCAAGCTGCTCGTGGCCGGCCCCCGCGCTCTCGAAGCCGGCAATGACCGTTCCGGCCTGGCGACGTTCCGGTGGGCTCAATCATCGAGGGGGAGCCTGAATGCCGGCCACAGAAAGCGCCGGATGTGGGCTTTCGCTGCGGACCGGTCCGGGAACGGAGTGTCGATGCGGTCGGTGGCTGCGCTCACGAGGGAGAAGACCGTGTGGGCGTCTGCTTCAGGCGTCGGGGAGTGCAGGCGCCCGGCTTCGTGACCGGCCCGCAGGGCCCGGGCCAGCGGGGGGCAGAAGATGTGTCGCATCTCGCGGGTCGCATCGGCAAGGGGATATGACGCACGAATCGCGGGAGACGTGAACAGGGCGGTGCGGGCGGCGCGTTTGGGTTCGTAGTACACGTCGAGGGACCGGTCGATCCACGCTTCCAGGGCGGCTACGGGACTAGACGCTTGAGCCACTGCTCGTTCCAGCGATCGGCCCACTGATTGCGCGTCGCGCAGCATGAGCCCCAGAAGAAGAGCCTCCTTGGACTCGAAGTGGCGGTAAAAGGCCCGAGTCGACAACCCGGCTTCTGACAGCACGGCGTCCACCGACATCCGGGCGTAGCCGTTGCGAGCCATGACCTGCATGGCCGCATCCATGACCATGCGTCGCTCGGTTTCGTCGTCAAAGCGCCGGGGTCGCCCGACTACCGAGGTGGTCGGTGTGGTCGGCTTGCTCATGTTTCCCTCCACGTTGCGGCCACGACGCCGGTTTTGAAAAAATAATTGCATATTTTCCGGGCGATGCGTATAGTACCGCTGGTCAGCGCCCGGAGTGTGGCCAGGAGGCAGGTGATGGGAGGTCGGGGAGCACACATCACCGATCGACGGGACCGTGAGGTGATCCTGTGACAGAGGTATCTCAGCACGTCTCGGGATGGGGCCACCCGGCGGTTTCGACTCCGGCGCGGAGGATTTCATCGGTGCGTCGTACCACGACCCACGATTCGTCGCGACCCGAGGATTTGTTGGGGCCGGTGGTTGTAGCAGGACGGGGGAGGGACCTGTTCACCGATGCCGGCGGGGCGGGCGTGGTCGTCGGCGCGGCGCGACTCGACGCCGTCGTGGAGGCTTTGCCCAGCCGGGCGATTTCCCGGATCGCGCTGGATCCTCCCCATAACGGGGTGGAAGCCCTGATCGGGGTGGCCGCTTCGGCCGGCTTTCGTCAGGCCGTTGACGGGGCCATGCCGGGAGAGCGTCAGTCCGGATCGGTGCGGTTTCAGTTGTTGGACGACCTGCCGACCGCGCTCTTGGTGAGCGGCTATGCGATCATGGCCGGCGGGGCGAAGGTCACAAGGCGAGGTCCGGTGTTGCAGTTTCCGGATATGTGCGCAGGGTGGGCGACGGGCGGGACGCTGTTGTCGGGTATGAGCGGAGAGGGACTACCGCCTCGCCACATCGGACCCGAAGCACCGTCCATCGAGCCTGCGGACGACGTCCTGGGTTGGCACGAGACGGATCCCATGCCGCCTCACGGGATGCGCCGGCGCCGGCGCATCGACGTATGGCAAGAGGCCGGGTTGGGAATGGTCGAAGGCTTCTTCCGCGACAGCCACATGGATGCGTCCGGAGTCGAGACGATCGTGCACGAGTACACGGTGCGGGCTTCGGTTGATCTGTCGACTTACCGGTTCGAGTCGTGCGTGGCCGACGTGGGGGCGTTGCCCTATTCGGAATGCCCGGGCGCCGCGGCCAGCGCGGGACGACTGGTTGGGGCGCCGGCGGACGGTCTCCGGCGGTGGGTGCGCGACACGTTTGTGGGCACATCTACGTGCACTCACCTCAATGACACCCTGCGCGCTTTGGAGGACGTGGGAGCGTTGCTGGACTCGTTGGCCGAACAGGGCGGCCGTCAGGGTTAGGGCCGTGGGAGCGGGGCCTCGTTACCGGGTTCGTTTCAGGAGGGTGGCTGGTGAGTATCAGGGATAAGACCGCGGTCGTGGGCGTGGGGGCGACGCCGTATTTCCGGCGGGGACAGTCCTATCCGCAGTCCGAATTGGGATTGGCCTGTGAGGCGATCCTCGCCGCCCTGTCCGACGCCGGGCTGTCGGTTGGAGATCTGGATGGGTTTGCCATCTATTCCTTCGCGTGCGATCCCGGTGAGGTCGCGGCCACATTAGGGGTGCCCGAGGTGCGCTTCGCAGCCAGCCTGACCTCGGGCGGGGGTGGATGTGCTGGGGCGTTGGGCCTGGCGGCAGCCGCAATCGATTCAGGGATGGCATCGGTAGTGGTCACGCTGATGACTTTGCAGCAGCGGAACCGGCGCTTTGGTGGTAGTGCAGTGGGCGGGCTGTTGCAGTACGCCGTGGCTGGCGGAGGTGGGGCCTACGGCGGCGGTGGAGTTTCGCCGTCGGCGGCGTTCACAGCCAGCAACGGCCTTCTGGCCCCAGGGCACAGCTTCTCTCTGCTGGCCCAACGGCACATGCACTTGTACGGAACCCAACGGGAGCATTTCGCCGAAGTGTGCATCTCCACAAGGGAGAACGCCATTCGCCGCCCGGCCACCGCGCTGCAACGCTCGCCGTTGACCCTGGATGACTACTTCAACGCCCGCATGATCTCCGATCCGATGTGCCTCTACGACTACACGATGGAGAGTGACGGGGCGGTCGCGGTCATAACGGTGGCGGCCGATCGGGCCAAGGATCTCCGTCAGCCGCCCGTTTACCTCCTGGCCTCGGCCCAGGGCGGGTCTGGCCGGTGGGGTCCGGGGATTCACCGCTGGTTTCAGACGCCCGATGACGAGTTCGCCTCGTCTGGCCACCGGCCGGTGGCCAAACGGCTGTACGAGATGGCCGGTGTCGGGCCCGCAGACGTCGACGTGGCCCTGTTGTACGACCACTTCTCACCGATGGTGATCATGCAACTCGAGGACTACGGTTTCGCACCCATCGGGCAAGGCGGCCCGTTCGTAGCTGATGGCAACATCCGCTGGAAGACCGGTTCCATCCCCGTCAACACCCACGGCGGCAACCTGTCGGAGGCGTACATAATCGGAATGACCCATGTCCGGGAAGCTGTCGAGCAACTGCGGGGGGTGGCGGTCAACCAGGTCGACAGGGCGGAGATCGCCCTGGTGACCGGCGGTCCGGCCAGCCTCCCCGTCAGCGCCACGTTGCTTAGGAGGTGACCGTATCTTGACGACCACAAATGCCTTCGGGGAGGTGCAGCGGGGGGTGTTCCCCTCGATCCTGGACGACCCTCACGCCGATCCCACCACCCAGCCCTTCTGGGACGCGGCCAAGGAGGACCGCCTGGTGGCGCCGCGCTGTACCACGTGCGGGACGTTCCGGCTGCCGCCGGCTCCCATGTGCTGGGTGTGCCAAGCGCACGAGGTCGAGTGGGTCGAGTTGCCGGGTACCGGCACGGTCTACACCTACACCGTGGTGCGCCATCCGCTCCACCCCGACCTGTCCGAGGTCTGCCCCTACATCACCGCCGTGGTGGAACTCGACGGCACCCAGGGAGCCGGCGCCCGTTTGATCGTAAACCTCATCAACTGCGACCCGGAGGCCATCGTTATCGGCACTCCTGTACGCGTCGTCTTCGAGCACGTGAACGACCAGATGTCCACGCCAAGATTCCAGCCACTGGATGGGGAGCAATAGGGCGTCCCTGACGACAGGCGGATCAACAACACCAGTAGGCTCAGCGAGACACGCTGGGCTGTAAACTGCTAAGGGGGGAACAACAGTAATGTCACTCAAGAGGATGCATGTCGTAGGCGCCGCGGCGGCGATCCTGCTGGTCGCCGCCGGTTGTTCGAGTTCGTCGAAATCCACCTCGAGCCCGCCGACCACGGCCGCGTCGAGCAGCGCGGGGAGCACTTCCGGTTCGGCTGGTTCGACTGGTTCGAGCGGATCCGGGAGCACCAAGACCATCACCGTCGGCGTGCTCACGGACATCACCGGCCCGGGCGCGCCCTCGGCCAAGGGGGCCGAGCTGGGAGTCAAGGCGGGAATCGGACTGGCGGCTCAGGAGGGCTACAAGATCAAGTACATCATCGCCGACACGACCACGAGCCCCACCGGAACGCTGGCCGCGGCGCAGAAGCTGGTCGACGAGGATCATGTGTACGCCGTGATAGCCATCTCGGCCCTGACCTTCGCCGCCGCACCCTTCCTCGCCTCTCATCACGTCCCGGTGATCGGAGTGGCCTACGACGGTTCGGAGTGGATCAAGACCCCTAACATGTTCTCGACCTGGGGCTACCAGGACTACTCCAAGGTGGAAACCACTCTCGGTCAATCGGTGAAGATGCTGGGCGGCACCGTGGTGGGATCGATCGGAACCGGTATCTCACCCAGCTCGGCCGAGGCCGCCAAGTCCTTCGCCATATCGGCCCAGGCGGCGGGGTTGAAGGTTGGGTACGTGAACTCCAACCTGCCTTACGGCACCACCAACGTCGAACCCATTGCCCTGGCCATCAAGGCGGCAGGGGTGGACGCCATTCTCCCGTCCATTGATACGGGGACCTCGTTCAGCTTGCTGAACGCCCTCAAGCAGCAGAACGTGAGCCTCAAAGTGGCGCTGCTTGCTACCGGTGGCGGAGGCGACCTCTTTGCCGGCGGCCCGGCCGCCGAGCGCAACGCCCAGGGCGTCTACTTCCTGTCTCCGTTCGAGCCGGTGGTCATGCACACCGCCGCCACTGGGCAATTGCAGAATGCCCTGAAGACCTACGCCGGCGTCACCACCGAGCCCACCCAGGGCGAGTACTCCGGCTACACCTCCATCGACGCATTGGTCCAGGGGCTCAAGGCCGCCGGGGTCAATGCCACCCAGGCCCAGTTCATCAATGCCATGCTCGGCATCCGGACCTACAACGCCGCCGGGCTGTATGGCACCCACTCGATCGGCTTTGCCATGGACCAGCGAGGCCTGGCTGCCGGCGCCGACAACTGCACCTGGCTCACCCAGTTTGTCGGCAGCGATTTCCACCTGGTGCCCGGACAGGATCCGATCTGCGGAACGGTGATCCCGGGCAAGACCGTTTCCCCGTAGCGAGACGATCGGTCACCCAGCCCTTGCGACCCGGCCGCTGATGCCCCACCGCCCCCTCGATGAATGGCTTTTCCGTTTGGACGACGACGTGCCTGTCCTGCTGGGAAGCCGCTGCTCCGCATGTCAGGAGAGCTTCTTTCCCCGCAGGCGGTTGTGCCCGATCTGCCTGATGGAGGTCAGCGACACCGACCTGCCGGATAGGGGAGTGCTGTACTCCCACACCTACGTGCGCGGCCGGTCGGCGGCGTGGGGGAAAGTCTACGACGAGGGGTACGGCGTCGGCGAGGTGGACCTGGCCGATGGCCCGCGCGTCCAGACCGTCCTCCGCGGCGAGCCGGGTTCGTGGGAGATCGGCATGCCGATGCGGATCGACATCGAGGCGTTCGACGGGTCTGGCGGAGAGGAGGTGGCGATGTTCTGTTTCCGCCCGGCCGACGGACCGGCACATGCGTGACGTGATGGTGGCCGGTACGGGTGTGGTGCCTTTCGCTACCACACCCCGCCGGCTAGAGGATATGGTGCTCGACGCCGGCCTGGCGGCGCTGGCCGACGCCGGGCTCAGCTTTCGTGACGTGGGCTCGGTCCACGTCGGCTCGGTCGGGGCGCCGGCGACGACCGGCGTGCTCGTGGTCAAGGAATTCGGACTGACGGGAGTGCCGGTTGAGCGGGCCGAGAACGCGTCGGCGACCGGCCTGGCCACGTTCCGGGCCGCCTATCGCGAGGTGGCTGGAGGGCATTGTGACGTGGCCCTCGCCCTGGCGTTCGACAGCCTCGATGGCTCAGTACGCATGCCGACCGGGTCGCACCGGACCACCCCGGCCGTCGTCATTTTGCCCGCGGCCTTCTTTGCCCTGTGGGCCCAGCGGCGAATGCACGACTACGCGACCACTGTCGACACCTTCGCTGCCATCGCGGCCAAGAACTGGAACCACGCCCGGGACTGCTCGTGGGCCTACCGCCATGCCGACCACCAGGTGACGGTCGACGAAGTCCTGGCGTCAAGGATGATCGCCGATCCCCATACCTCCATGATGTGCTGTGCTTCGGGGTCGGGAGCCGCTGCCGCCGTGTTGGTGTCGGCCGACCGCGCTCACCACATGGCCCGGCGCCCGTCCGTCAGGGTTCTGGCCAGCGTGCTCCAGTCCGAGCGTTACGCGCCGGGCCACGTATTCCTCGGCCCAATGGTGGGCCCGTCTCAGATGACCACCGATACGGCTTCCGAAGCCTACGAGAAGGCCGGCGTCGGACCGGAGGACCTCGACCTGGTCCAGGTGCACGACGGGTTCCCCGTCGAGGAGCTCGTGTATTACGAGCTACTGGGAGTGTGCAGAGACGGTGAAGGCGACAAGCTGGTCGCCGAGGGGGCCACCCGGATTGGCGGGCGGATCCCGTTTTCAACCGACGGGGGCCTCATCGGCCGGGGCCATCCGGGCGGTCCTACCGGACTGGCCCAGATCCACGAGACGGTGACGCAGCTACGGGGCCAAGCCGGCCCCCGTCAGGTCGAGGGGGCCCGAGTCGGGCTCTGTCATCTGGTGGGTACGGGCAGCACGTGCGCCGTCACCATCCTGGCCCGTTAACCCGGCGGTTGGAGAGAGCTGTTCGTCGCTAAAGGGCCCGCCACGAAACAACTTGGAACAAGTCCTGTGCCACGACATCCATGTTTACAAGAGAATTGCGTCAAGTTGTTTCGTGGCGGGCCCTAAAGGGAGAGCGACCTCACCCAGCGCAGGAGGCGGTCCCACAGAAGGTGGCGGGTTGCCGCGCTGTTATGACAATGGGCCGAACCCCGCAGGATGTAGAGGGTGATGTCGTTCGACGAGGCATAGGCGCGAGCCTCGTCATGGTGATCGCACGTCGCGTCGCGCTCACCGAGGCCGATGAACACCGGGCATTCGACCCGCCGGGCATGATCCGAGGCAATGAACGGGACGATCGACAGCGGACCGCACACGCCCGGGACGTTGGTGATGGTGAGGTCGTCTGCGGCGATGACCTGCTGAGGTACATCATCCCAGTAGAAGAAGTGGCGGGTATGCGGGGTGCTGCGATCGAGCGGTGGTAACTCGTCGAGCGCCCCGGTGGCGGCCGCCGCCATCATAGATTCCCGGCTGGGAAGCGACCCGCCCGTGCCCAGCCGCTCCGGAGAGGTGATCGGCCCTACCGTTCCGTATCCCAGTGGCGCGATGGCATCGAAGCTGCGGAACAGCGATTGCTGAAATACCGCGAGCATCGCTCCCATCGAGTGACCGACACCCACAGTGGGGCCGATGGTCATCGCCGGCAGCCCGTCGGCGAGGGTGCCATCACCGGCTCGCGCCTTGACATCGCTGAACGCGGCAGCGTTCGCCGCGGCCACGACGTCAGGGGTAAGGTCGATCGCTCGGGGATGACGGCTGCTCCCACCGGTGCCGAGGTGGTCGACGGTGACGACGAGCATGCCCGACCTCGCCATGTGCTCCGCGAAGCTGTAGCCGGCCAGACCCGGGACCTCGAGATGCCAGTAGTCCTTGGTGTAGGAGCCGCCGGGCAGGCAGAACAACAGGGGTACGGGTTTGTCAGGGTTCGCCGGCGGGAAGACCGCCATGGATACGTGATGAGTTCGAGCGAGCTTGACTGATTCCGTGACGTCCGCTGTGAACGTTGATGGCATCGCTACTCCTTCACCGGCCAACCCGAGCGGCCGGGACATTTCAGCTTATCCCCCGGCTCTCGAGGCCTGAGGTGCCGTGATCATCGGCTCTGAGCAAACATGGGAACGTGATAGTCGTGCTCGCGACCACCGAACCCGAACTGGCTGAAGCGATGACCCGGCTTCGAGAGCTCGGCATGAAGGCACCAAGGGTGATGGCTCCAAGCGCCAGCCGGCGGCTGCTCCTGGCGCCTGTATCCGACGGGTCGGAGGCGGCGGGCGTCGTCTCCCGGCTGCGGGCCGAGGGCCACCCAGCTGTGCTGCGGCCGGCCGGAGGCGCACAGCTCGATGCCTGGTCCCGCCATACCGAGCCGGTGCTCGTCGCACCGCGGCTCACCGTGTGCTTTGTGTGGTCGGAGCACGACCGCCGGCACCTGCCGAACGTGGTCGAGCTCGACCCTGGGGGAGGCTTCGGGAGCGGCGGCCATCCCTCCACCCGGTTATTGCTCGAGGAGCTGGCGGCGCGCATCACCGGCGCCGAGCGGGTCCTCGACGTTGGCTGCGGTAGCGGCGTGCTCGGACTCAGCGCGCTCGCCCTGGGGGCATCGACCGCAGTGGGGGCCGACATCGATGCCGCGGCGGTCGAAGCAACGCATCGTAACGCTGTCCTGAACGGACTGGAGCGGCGCATGGAGGCGACGGTCGCTCCGCTCGGCGAGATCGACGGGACGTTCGACGTCGTGGTGGCAAACGTGGGCCGGGCAACGCTGGTGGATCTGGCGCCAGAGCTGACCGCCCGCTTGTCGAGGCCCGGGTGGATGGCCGTGAGCGGCTTCGCGCCTTCGCAGCGCTCGCTGGTGACGGGTTGCCTCCGGCCGCTCGAAGTGATCGCGCACCGGACGGGCGGCGAGTGGTCGGCCCTCGTTATGGCCCGAAGACCGGAGGCAGATGATCTACCCGGCGGAGGGTAGGGGTGTAGACCATCACCAGTCTGATGGTCAGAACGAGCGACAGACGGTATCCCGTATACTCACCGCGGCCTCGGTGTGGGCCGGGCTCGAGATGGAGGCGACTGATGGCCGACCACGTCCAAAGGGCAATAAGTTGTCCGGCCCGGCATGACAGACTCCGCAGGCCACTTGAAGCGCGGGATCAGAGCGCGGGATCAGATGGAGGAGGGTCGGTCCATGAGCGGATCCAGTGAACTGGCCGACTTGCGGTCTCGGACGGTCTGGCAGGCAGTCGTCGAGTCCGCCGCCCGGTACCCCGATCGGTCGGCGCTGGTTGCCGCCAACGACGCCGGCGAGGTGCAGCGTCTCACCTACCGGTCATTGGTCGAACGGGCCCGTCACCTGTCGGTTGGCCTGGCCAGCATCGGCGTACGACGGGGGGACCGGGTCGCGCTATGGATGACGAACACACCGGAGTGGGTGGTTTCGACTTTCGCCGCCATCCGCCTCGGCGCTCCGGTGGTGCCCGTAAACACCTTTCTCCGCCCCACCGAGATCAGTTACATTCTCGCCCAGTCGGGGGCCCGCCACCTGCTCACCCTGGATGAGTTCCGGGCGCTGCGCATGCCCCAAATGCTCACCGAGGTCTGTCCCGACTTCACCGAGGACGCTACCCCGGGCTATCTCTTCAGCGAGAATCTGCCTGATCTGCGCAACGTCGTGGTGTACAACCGGATGGGCGGCTCGCACGCGGGGGCGTTCGATTTCATCTCTCTGGAGGAGACAGGCCGTAACTCGGCATCCGGGGCCTGGGAGAGGGCCGATCGGATGCAGCAGCAAGTTCTCCCGAGCGACCTTGGCATGGTCAAGTACACCTCGGGCAGCACCGGCTTTCCGAAGGGGGTGATGCTCGAACAGGGCGGCATCGTGGCCAACGCCGTACTGCACTCGCGTCAGGTCGGCATCCGCGAGTCCGACATCTGGTTCAGCATGATGCCGTTCTTCCATGGTGGGGGCAGTATCTGGGGACTGATGACGATGATGGTCAACGGAGGCACGCTGGTGTTCACCGAGGCCTTCAATCCGGGCCTCGCCGTCGACCTGATCAGGGCCGAGCAAGCCACGGTCCACTTCGGTGTGTTGGCCGAAGAGATGGTGGACGCGGCGCACAAAGCCGGACTGGAGCTGCCGTCGCTGCGCATCGCGCACTTGCCCAACGAGGACGCCCGGAAGGTGATGACCAACGTCACCTTCACTATCGTCCCGTTTGGGCTCACCGAGACCTACGGCCCGGCTGCCGTCTCGAGTCCGGTCGATCCGGAGGCGGGGAGCCTGAAAAACAGCGGCCGTATGCTGCCCGGTAACGAGTGCCGGGTGGTCGACCCGCAGACGGGTCGCGACGTCGAGCCGGGCCAGGTCGGTGAGGCCTGGCTCCGCGGCAACGTGATGCGCGGCTACTGGAACAAGCCGGAGGAGACGGCCCGGGCATTCGACCGCGAGGGCTGGTTCCATAGCGAGGACCTCGTCGCGATCGATGCTGACGGCTACGTCACTTACATGGGACGCCTGAAACTGATGCTCAAAGTTGGCGGCGAAAACGTATCGATCGAGGAAATTGAGAATCTCGTCAATAGCAACGAGGGCGTGCTCCGTTGCGGCGCAGTAGGGGTTGCCGACCAGCGCAAAGGCGAGGTCGTGCGCATCTATGTTGCCCCTCGAGCCGGTTATGCCTTGACGGAGGACGATTTGCGGAAATTGGCTGGAGCCGCGCCTGGCCCGGTTCAAAATGCCTCGTGATATTGTCTTTCTGGACGAGTTACCGCTCCTGGCAAATGGCAAAATTGATCGAGTACTGCTGGCACAGATGGCAGAGCAGGAGGTTGCGGGATGACAGAAGCGACTATCGAGGAAGTGTTTGCGGCTTTCCCTGGGATTCTCATCGATCGCGATAACATCGAGCACTACCGGGGTCTGATGTCCCGCAAGCTTTTGATCAACCGGTGCACTAGCTGCGGCTACTGGATCTACCCCCACCGGCCGATGTGCCCGCAGTGCCTCTCCTGGGAGGTGGAGCCGACCGAGGTGAGCGGCGATGGCAGGGTGTTCATGTTCACGTTTATCCACCAGGAAAGGGATCCCAACGACCGCATGCGGGAGCCCCTATGCCTGGCGGCGGTAGAGCTGGCGGAGCGGCCGGGCCTCCGTTACCTATCCACGATCGTCAACTGTGGGGCCGACCAGATTACCTACGACATGCCCGTCCGGCTCACCTGGACCAGCCGCGACAATCGGGAATGGCCGGCCTTCGAGCCCGCCGCTGGGAGGTAGGACGATGGCAAGGAATCCGGTGAAAGGCCAACTGGCGGTGGTCGGGGTGGGTTCGACCGACTACGGACGGCACCTGGAGAGGACCGAGCTGTCACTCGGCCTGGAGGCCGCGGTGAAGGCGATCGAGGATGCTGGGGTGGACCGCCACGATATCGACGGTATCTGCGGAACCGGGATGACGCCTGTGCACTCCGGTGGCGCCGGTTTTTTGTCTCTACAGGGCGCCCTGGGGATCGAGAGAACCACGTGGGTGAAGAACGGGTGGTTGGGTTCGTGTTTCGTGTACGCCGCCGAGGCGGTGTTTTCGGGCCTTTGCGACGTGGTGCTCGTCGTCCAGGCCTATACCCGGGGGGTTCAGATGTCGCGCTCCGCGGCCAACGACCCGTTCCGCAACCGGGTGGCCGAGCTGAATGGCATCGGAGCCCTGGGAGCTGGCCGCGATCTGGCCCGGAGGTGGCTGCACTCGGGCGAGCCGTATGCGGCGTGGATGGGCCGCTACCTGCACGACTACGGCGCAACCAAGGACGTGTTCGGGCGTTTGGCCGTCAACAATCGTAGCCACGCGTGCCGGAATCCGAACGCCGCCATGCGTACGCCTATAACGCTGGACGACTACCGGGACTCCCGGGTCATCTGGGCTCCCATGCAGCTGCTGGACATGGATGTTCCGGTCGACTGCGGCGAGGCCCTGCTGATAACCACGGCCGAGCGGGCCAAGGACCTTCCCCACAAGCCGGTGTTCATCCATGCCATGTCCCTCGGAGGCACCCGGGTCGGCGAGTACTACGAAAATACCCTCCCCTGGAACGAGACCGCGCCCTGGGCCGCGCTGGCCGGGCTCTGGGAGCGCAGCGATCTCACGGTGGAGGACATGGATCTCTTCTATCCCTATGACGGCTACTCGATCAGCGCGGTGGCGTTGACAGAGGCAGCAGGCTTCTGCAAGCCGGGTGAGGCGGGGGATCTGTTCGCATCGTCCTGGGACAGCGATCGCGACATTCTCAAGCTCCTGGGCCGAACCTATGTAAGCACCAACGGAGGTAGCCTCTCGCAGGGGCGGGCGGGCGGTTTCAACTACTACACCGAGGCCATCCGGCAGCTCCGTGGCACCGAGGGAGACAGGCAGATCGCCGGAGCCAAGAACGCGCTCTGCTGCACGGGGGCCAGCTTCTTCCACGATCCGTCCGCTGTCGTGCTGACCGCGGACTGAAGCGATTTCTCACCCCCGGGAGAGGTGGCGTTTATGTCGGGGCCGCTAGAAGGTATCCAGGTGGTCGACTGGACCCAGTACGGAGTCGGCCCGTTTGCTACCTCCCTTCTGGGCGCATTGGGTGCCTCGGTCATTCACGTGGAAGGCCCGCAGGGCGATCCTCAGTGCCATGTTCCGCCGACGATCGACGGGGTTGCGGCCTGTTATATCAACTTCAATACCAGCAAGCGTTCCATTCGTCTGGACCTGAACGACGCCCGCGATCGCGAGCGGATGTGGCGTCTGATCGAAGTTTCGGACGTCCTTGTCAACAACTTCAAGCCCTCGTCGGTGAAGAATCTGGGCTTCACTGCCGGCGAGGTCACGGCCCGCAACCCGGACATCGTCTACTGCGTGTCCAACGGATGGGGAAGCTCCGGCCCCCTGGCCAACAACGTGGGCAGCGATCCGGTCCTGCAGGTCTTCGGCGGCTGGTGCAGCGTCACGGGAGAAGATGGGGGTAGCTGGGAGGCCCTTCGGTTCTTCGGTCACATCGACCTCAACGCCAGCATGTATGTCACCGGCGCGGTGCTCACCGGACTGGCTACCCGCCCACGCGTGGGCGGCCAGTCGATGAGCGTGAGCATGCTCGAGGCGACCCTGGCCATGCAGTCGACCCGGACGGCCGAATACCTGAACGGCGGTATCGTGCCCGGTCCACTCGGTTCGGCCGCCAGCGTCGTTTCGCCCAGCCAGGCGTTCTGCTGCGAGGACCAGAGCTGGCTGGCAGTGTGTGCCGAAAGCGAGGGTCAATGGCGGCGGCTCTGCGACGCTGTCGGCCGGACCGACCTGGCTGAACGTCCTGAATACGCCACCAACGCCGGCCGGGTCGCCAACCGGACACGCCTGGCCGAAGAGTTGAGCGAGGCGTTCATCTCCAGACCTGCCTGGTGGTGGGTCCAGCAACTCAACAAGCGGTTCGTGCCAAGTGCCAAGTTCTGGGATTTCGAGCTGATCAAGGCTCATCCTCAGATCAGGGACAACGAGCACGTAATCGAGCTGGACACCGGCCGCTTCGGCCGAGTTTTCACCGGAGGGCCGCCGTGGAAGTTCTCCAGGGCTCCGGCGCGTGTCTTCAGAAATCCAGAATCAGGCGAGCACACGGCGCAGGTGCTCGCTGAGCTCGACAACGAGATCGAGGCCGACACCAATCGGGGCCGGCTCGATGCTCCCGCTTCGAACGAGCTTCCGTTCGCCGGATTGCGCGTGCTCGAGCTGGCCACAGGTATCGCCGGTCCGTACTGTGGCTCCGTCTTCGCAGACCAGGGCGCCGACGTGCTCAAACTCGAGCCAGGGGACGGAGACCGGGTGCGGTCATGGGGCCCGCCATTTGTCCGGGGCGTCGGGGTGGCCTTCCTCGAGCTCAACCGGAACAAGCGGATCGGAGTTCTTCCTGCTCCTTCAGCCGTGCTGGAGCTGGCTGAGCGGGCCGACGTCGTGATCGTCGACGCGGTCGATTCCGACGGACAACCGCCCATCCTCGATCTTCAGGATCTGGGCGGCCGCCACCGTGACCTCATCCTGTGCTCGCTGTCCGCGAATGGTGAGCGCGGTCCAATTGCCGACCAGCCGGGATCCGAACTCACCGTGCAGGCCATGAGCAATACCTGGGCCGGGCTCGGTGCCATCGGTAAGCCACCGCGCCGCATAGGGGTGGACCAGGCGATGATGAACGCCGGTCTGGCGGCCTACCAGGCCATCACTGCCTCCCTGGTACGGCGCAACCGCACGGGGGAAGGGGATGTCATTCACGTCAGCGCTCTCGGGACGCATCACGCGATCAAAGGGATGCACTGGACCTGCCTGTCCCGACCCGATCAATGGCCAGGAGCTCATCTCACGGTATGGACCGGGCCGGAGGACCACGGCGACATAAGAGCAAAAGACCGTCCGATCGCCGTGGCCTTCAGTCAAAGGCTCGGGACGACCACCACGCAGCCCGAAGCGATGCGAGCCCTAATCGGGCACTTCGGGGGCGAGGCCCCCGACGGGATGGACCTCACCCAGGCGGCGGCTCCCGAATGGCGCTCCTTCTGGTCGTCGCTCTTCGAATCCGCACCTTCTGAGGAGGTAGTCCGGGTAGTCCAGGAACACGGCGGCACGGTCACGCCGTGGATGGACTACGCAGACCTTGATCATCATCCCCACGTCACCGGTCTCGCTCCCTTCGTCACCCTCGAAGACGCTCCGGATGAGAGAGTCGTCCGCCTACCTTGGCGGCTCGACGGTATCTCCGCTCCCTTCCACTACACCGGGCCGGCCGAAGCGCCTGATCCCGAATGGTTGGGCGTGCGCAGATGGGGCGGCGCCGGCCCGTAGGTCGGTTTCAGGGTGAGGTCCGGCCCGAACCTGTGCCCTGTCTGGGCAGCTTGCCGAAATCGAAGCTGACGACGTCTTCAAGATCGACCTCGAAGGAGAGAACCGCGTTGTCCGCCGACTTTTCCCTCGCTTGCCCATGGGCTGCCACGCCTTTGATCTCGTAATAGGACGGAAAACGATCGATGAGCACACAGGTCCGATCGTCGGCAGCTATCAAGCGGGCCACGTCGTCCTCGACCGGAAGGGTGACTTTCCACCGGCCGTCGATGGGTTCGGCGGAGCCGATGGTTGCCAGTGGCGCGTCTCCATCCAAGGCGACGACGACCACCCGGCTCTCCTGGGCGATGAATACGCCGATCTCCGCCGAGCTCATGCGGATGTCGGGCCGTTTGCGGCTCACCGGGCTAGGCCTCGACCGGGCCGTCGGGGGCGAACCCGGCGATGAACCGGGCTTCGTACGGGGTGAGCCGCAGCGTGACCCGCTTGCCACTGGCGGCGCGGGCCTGGGCAGTTTCGGATATGGCGGCGTCGACCTTCACCCCCGGAAGCACCTCTGAACCTCCTGTCCCCTCCAGACGGCCCGTTACCACAGCTATGGTGCCCCGCAGGAGCAATGCTCGGTCGCCTCCCTCTGGAGCAACCAGACAGCAGGCATTGCGATTGCGTTCGAAGTCCAGCACTTTCTGGCTGCGCCCGTAGGTCGAAAACTCGAGGCTCCCGCGTTCGTAGATCCCGATCATCGGCCATCCCGTGGGTGATCCGTCAGCGCGAAGGCCGAGCAGGAAGCAGCGCCGGTTGGCCTGCAGGAACGCCGCTTCGTCACTTCCCATGACCCAGGCCATGGCCGCGGACGATAGCGAACGGCCCTCCGAATCGCAACCAACCGGCGGGAACTTGGTATCGTCGTTGATGCCGCTACCCGCTCCTACAGACCATTCGTCACACATCTCCATATGACAACAAAGACGCTGGCCCGAATCGAACCCCTCACCCCGACGATTGGAGCGGTCGTCGAGGGGATCGATCTTCGCGATCATCTGGATCCCGTTACGGTCGGCAGCATCCGTCGGGCTCTGCTGGACCACGGCGTCATCTTCTTTCATGACCAGCCGCTAACCCGGGACCAGCTGAAGGCGTTCGCCTCCAACTTCGGGCAGATCGGTTCTGACAGCCCCGTAGTGCCACCTGACGAGGTGGCCGAGATGGTTACCACAGAGCCCAAAGGTACGACGGATATCTGGCACGCCGACGCCACCTATATGGAGGCTCCCAACATGGGCGCGGTGATGCGAGCGGTCCGGCTCCCGCCGGTCGGGGGAGATACCTGCTGGGCCGGAATGTACGCGGCGTATGAGGCGCTGTCGCAGCCGATGCGGGCCATGCTCGACGGCCTGACGGCGCTGCACTCGTTGTTTCCGGTAATGGAGCGGCTGAAGCGATTGGGCGACCGTTTCGACGGTTACCTGGCGGATGCCGGCCGAGGAGGGTATCCCGAGCACGTCCATCCGGTCGTCCGCGTTCACCCCGAGACGGGGCGGAAACTGTTGTTCGTGAACTCGAGCTGGACCACTCGGATCGTGGAGTTGGAGCCCGCCGAGAGCGCCAAGGTGCTCGGTCTGCTGTTCGATCACATCAAATCGCCGGACTTCAACGTTCGTTTCAGGTGGTCGCCGGGCGACATTGCATTTTGGGACAATCGCGCCGTTCAGCATTACGCGGTTCCCGATTACAGCGTCGAGAGGGTCATGAACCGGGTGGTGATCGCCGGCGATCGGCCATTCGGCCCCAACGGCTCGCTGGACTAGTTCAGAGTTGAACACCGTGAGCCCAAAGGTCCCGCTGCGGCCTCCAGGCGGTTTCATCCCTGATTTATTGCGCGGCGCGAGGACGCCTCGGCAGTCATAGTTTGTGCGCTTAGCCCGCTCCCAGCGGGTTAAGCGCACAAACTATGAAGCGCTCGCCCCCTTCCGTTCTGTCCAGGCCGATTCGGCGCCCTCCAGGCTGCCCCCCGGTCCGACATTCGGGCCGGGATCAGCCGAGGGGCCAGCGGGGGGTGTCAGGCGGGGGGTGTCAGGCGAGGGGGGTCAGGCGAGGAAGGTGATGCCCTGCGGCCCGGCGGCGAAGATGTCCATCACCGTGCACCCGTCGGCGCCGACCTTCAAGGGTCCGTAGGCGGTTCCCGCTTTCACGATTCGCACACTGCCGACTTCGTGACGCTTCCGGGTTATCTCGATGGAGCCCTCCACGACGACCGAGCAGTAGTCGGACGGGTGGTGGTGGACTGGAACCTCGCTCCCCGGGTCGTAACGCACCATCAGGGCCATGGTCTCGTCGCCTTCCCGGCCGAAGGGCAGCGGCTTGTACCGCAGCTTGAGCTCGGGCACCTCGATCCAGTCGGTCCTGTCAGTCCATGTGTGGAACGTCTGGCCTTTGGGGGCCCGATCCGATTTCTTCTCCGTGGTGCTGATGGGTTCGTTCACGACGCAAAATCCTCCATCCTGATCGCGTGCTACTCCATCCGGTTCACGGGTAAAGGCGAACCGCGAAGGCCGCAGGGACCCGGCCGTGGGCCGGACGGGTCCCTGCGGTCCGCAAACGATGCCCGCCTATGATGAGGGGCCGGTCTGGCAGGTCACCTTGCCGTTGTTCAGCAGGGCCGGTGTGCTGTTTTGGACCCGGGCCGTGAACCAGCAGTTCTCGGGATTGGGCTGGCCGGGAGTGAATGTCAGGGGGGAGTACCACCCTTGCAGGGTGTCCCCCTTGAGCGAGGTGAGGCCTTTGACGACTTCGGCTGCGCTCGGCGTATCCGAAGGCCCTAGGCCGCCCGCCTTGACCGCGTCCTCCAGCAAGATCCCGGACGGCCAGGAAGCGGCTGCCAGGTTGGTCCAGAGCAGAGGGTCCTTCTGCAGCGCCGGATAGTACTTTGCCACCTCCGTCTTCATCTCCTGGGTCGACGGCGTGTTCACCCAGTAGGGCAGGTTGTTGTACCACTGCCACAAATCCCGCTCGAGGCCGGGCGTCGTGGCGAGAGCCTCGGCCCAGGACGATCCGCCGCCGACGTAGGTGGGATCGAAGCCCTGCTGGTCGCAGTCTTTCGCCACCCTCTGGATCTCGGTTGCGCCGTCTTCGATGATCAAGGCCTGGATGTGCTTCTGCTGGGCGGCCACGCACTGTGCGGTGTAGTTGGGGGCAGTGATCGAGATCCCGGCCGAATAGGTGAGGGGAATGCCATCCTTCGCCCCGAGGGACTTGAGGGCGGCCACGCTCTGGGCGCACGTCGGTGCCTCAACGCAGTACATCACGCCGAAATTGGTGACGCCGGCCTGCTTCATCACCGCCAGGTAGGCCGGGTTCTCCGACTCGGGAGTCTCCCCCTCCGCATAAAAGTCCGGGTTTGTACCAAACGGCTCATTCACATCGGAACCGCCGACTACCGGCACGTTGGCCGCCTGAACCGTGGGCGCCCACACCTGGTCGACTATGGACATGTCGACAATGGCATCCACATGGCTGCTCAGGAGCGACTGAATTTCGGTGGCAGCGGTGCCGGGGTTGCCCGTGTCGTCCTTGGTCGTCAGCTGGACAGAATGCCCGTTGATCCCGCCCGAGGCGTTCACACTGTTCACCCAGGCCTTGTATACCTCCTCATCCGGGACTTCTGCCCCCCCGAACGGGCCGGAGCACGAGCAGACTATTGCGACCGTGATCGGCGCTCCAGTCGGCTGCGCCGGCGTCGATCCGCTCGTGGACTGGCTGCCTGTGGAGGCCCCCGAAGAGCCGGCGGGAGCAGCGGTGGTAGAGCTGGTCGAAGCACTCTTGCTGCTCGTGGAACCACATGCAGCCACCCCAGCCAGCAGTGCGAGCGCGCCCGCACCGCGGAACAACATCTTTCTACGAATCACTTTTTGACTCGCCTCCCCCGGTACCGGTATTTAGTCGGACGAACAACTCAGGTTCGCATGAAGCCCGGGAACAAACCCGGGCCACATAAGAAACTGTAGCATGTCAAACTCGGGCGCCACTGGGCGCCACCGGGTGCCACTGGGCGCCACTACGGTTCGACTGCACCGGGCCGGCAGAGCTAGTCAGGCCCGGGGCGCCGTTCGCCCGGTCGATCGTCCGGTCCGGTACCGACGTCCCGGATTATCTGAGCGAGCATCGGTTTGTTAATTTTGTACGACGGAGTCAAGGGGATTTCGCCCCCATCGACTACGGCCAAGAGCCGCGGCACCTTGTAGCTCGACAATCGCGCCTTCAGATACTCGAGTATTTGTTGAGGATCGAGCTCGGCACCTTCTTCGGGCACGACGGCCGCCCCCACGATGTGGCCCCGTCCAGGATCGTCGATCCCAACCACGTGAGCGCCGGCGACGCCCTCCAGGGCGACAAGCTCCCGTTCGACTTCGGCTGGAGCAACGTTCGCTCCCGAGGTCTTGATCATGTCTCCGAGCCGCCCAACGAAATAGACGACCCCGTCCTCGACTTCACATCTGTCCCCGGTCCGGTAGAAGCCGTCGACGTCGAAGACGGACGCTCGCGCTACCTTGTGAATTCCGACGGTTACGCCCCGGCCCCGCACCACCATCTGACCCACCTCGTGGTTCCCCACTGCCCGGCCCTGGTCGTCCACTATTTTTGTTTGCACTTCGGGGTCGAAAAACGTCATGGGCGTGCAGATCGGGCGGTCCGGATGCGGAGGTTCGGTGCCCCAGCCGTACATGCCAAAGGTCTCGGTCATGCCGAGCCCCGGGAGCGGGGCTCTGTCCATGAGGCCGCCGACGTCCGGTTTGGCCGCCCCTTCCGGGCACCGTACC
The DNA here is from genome assembly GCA_963783945.1 of uncultured Actinomycetota bacterium. Classification (GTDB taxonomy): domain Bacteria; phylum Actinomycetota; class Acidimicrobiia; order Acidimicrobiales; family Palsa-688; genus CAWAPS01. The sequence goes on along the minus strand of CAWAPS010000024.1, from coordinate 365,317 downwards.
GTCCCGCCGATTTCCAGGGTGGTAAGGAAAGTCATGACCAGGCCGCCGACCCAGAAGAAGGGGAGAACGGCCAGGTTGAAGTTGTCGGCTCGGTGACCCAACATAGCCCGGAGGTAGTGAATCTTCCCCGTCACGTTGGCGTGCGAGTGCACGACTCCCTTGGGGTCGGCACTTTGACCTGAGGTGTAGATCATCATTGCCGGCTCCTCGGGGAACACCTCGGCCTCCGCGGCCGCGAGCATCCCTGCCCCCGCCTCGCCGGATGTCTCGAGCCAGTCTGTGGTGTGGGCCCAGGCCGGCGCCTTGTCGGTGTCGACAAGTATCCATCTTAAGAACGGGGCGTCGATCAATTGCAGCTCCGGCCCTGACTGGGGCAGGTCAGGAAACGCCTCTTCGAGGTTGTGGACGAAATCCTGAGCGAGGAACCTCTGTTGGGTGACGACCGCGTGGAGATCGGCGTGACGAATGACCCGGGCGAGCTCGGGAGGCTTGAGAAAGGTGCTGAGCGGCACGGCTATAGCTCCGATCCGGGTGACCGCCGCCCACAGCACGAGCCATCGCGGGCTGTTCGAGTAGATGATGCCCACCTTTGTTCCTTTGCCGACACCCCGGAGGAGCAAAGCGGCCGCCATCTGGGCCGACCGGGCCTCGAGCTCTCGGAAGGTCAGGATCTCCTCGCCCCGCAGGACAGCAGGTTTGTCGCCGTAGGCCTGCCCGAGAGAGCGGATGAAGTTGGGAAGGGTCGAGGCGGTGGTGGGATCGAGCGGTGAGGTGCTTGTCACAGGCAGATCTTCGTGAGGCGGAGCGATGGGGGAACGTCGGGGCGACTCCGCTGCGGCTCAGGGTGCTTCCGACAGGACGAGGTCGTCGAAGTGGAACAGCTCGGCGGCGTTTAATCGGAATACCCGCTCGATGTCTTCGTCCGACTCGATATGCTTCGATAGTCTCGCCACGGTTTCACGGGAGTTGGGGTAGGTGCCCTCCCCGTGGGGATAGTCGGACCCCCAGAGGAGACCGAGGGCTCCGGTCAAGGGGATGTTGTGCACGCCCGCGACGTCGTCCTGGAAAGTGGCATGGACCTGACGTCTCAGGTAGTAGCTCGGTAGTTCGGGGACGCTGTGGTTGACCCACTGATCCGTCCCGGCGGCGTCCCGGTCGCGGAAGGCCTCGGTGTAGTAATCGGCAGCGGACATGATCCACGAGAGCCATCCGCTGTTGTACTCGACGAACACGAAATGGAGGCGAGGGTGCCTGGCCAGCACACCCGTGGCAGCAAGGAGCACTGCGGTACGGGGGCCGAGTGATTGGGTGGCCACCAGGTTCGAGACCCCTGCCCCCGGTCCCCGGTAAAAGTACATACTGTGGCCGGTTCCCTGGTGCATCACGACCGGTAGCCCGGTGTCTTCGATCACGTCCCACATCGGCTCCCAGGACCTGTGATTCCACGCAGGTTCGAAGACCGCGGGCAGCATGATGGCACCGAGGCCGGATCTGGCGATCCACCCGATCTCCTCGACGGCATCGTCGACTCGCCACGTCGGCACCACGCCGGCGCATTTGAACCGCGGTGATCTGGCCAACCCGCTGGCCATCCACTCGTTGTAGACGCGGCACGAGGCCCAGCCAAGCTCGCGGTCGGACAACACCCACACGTTCAAGCCGACCGTGGGATAGATGCACTCGCCGACCACTCCCTCCTGGCGCATGACCTCGTAGCGGTGGGCGACGTCGTTGATCTTTGCCCGCTCTTCCTCTGGCTCGCTGCCAGGCCAGTAGGGCTCTCCGGCCAGGATGAGGTCCCAGTAGCCATCGGCACCGGGTTTGATGCCCCGGAGCGCCTTCGAGCGCAGCGCGGGCGGGAGGTTGGCGCTCCAGAGGTCCCGGGGCTCGGATACGTGGGAGTCGCCCGAAACCAAACCGAGGGTGTCCGCAACCGACATTCCGAGTCCTTCCTGAACGGCCAAGTCGTACCGAACGTAGCACCCGGCCAGGCCATCCCTTTTGCTTGACTAAAGGACCACGATGATGGAAGGCCAGAAGGGTGCAGGGAAATGCCTGACATCAGATAGAAGTGCTGTGGCCACCGCCTCTGCGGGCTTCAGTGGAAGGCGAACCCGGCATATCCGTTGGTGGTAGCTGCACTGAGGTGCTTGACGTACTCACCCATCCCTCCGGCAAATGGAATGAAGATCCGCGATCCGTCGTCGTCATTGACGTGCACCATGTATTGGTTCTCCTGGCGCCGAAGCATGTGTTCCGCGTAGCTCGCCGCCGTGCGCCCCCATTCGTCTGATGCTTCTTCGGACGCTTCGACCGTTGAATATCCTGACTGGTCCATGTGAGCGATGCAGTCGGCGATCCAGTCCCCGAAGTACTCGTGCTGCAGCATTGCGTTCCCGAGGACAGCCGGGCTCCCGGCATTGGTCGGGTGGAAGAGATTTTGGAAGCCGGGGGTCATGAGCCCGAAAAGGGTTCGAGGACCACGAGCCCAAACGTCGCTCGGTGTCTGACCCTTCTCGTTTCGTATTCCGGCGCGGTTGAGGGCTCCTCGGAAGGCCTGGAATCCGACGGCAAATACGATCAGATCGACCTCATAGTGGGAGGATTCCGTGCGTACTCCGGTCTCGGTCACCTCCACGAGCGGATCCTCGAGCACGTCGACAAGCGTGACATTGTCCCGGGCGAGGCTTTCGTAGTAGCCGATGTCGAGGATGAGTCTTCGCGTGCCGATCGGATACTGGGGGCTGACCTTATCCGCGACTACGGGGTCATTGACGGTCTGCCGAATTTTACCTCTGACGAACTCCGCCACCACGTCGTTCGACGATCGATTGATTCCCTGATCGGAGAATAGATAAGACATCCCGTGGCCGCCCCTGGCCCATTGGGCCTCGAGCATACGCAGTCTCTCGTCGGCCGAGAATGACTCGACGGGCCGGGGTATGTCGAGGTCACGCGGGCGTACGGCGGCGGCCAGCTGGCGCTCCCGCTCCGCCCCGAGGTCGCGAGCAATGGAATCCTGCAGTCCTGGCGGCGTCGGTCTGTTCTGGGCCGGCACCGCGTAGTGGGGATGCCGCTGGAATACGAACAGATGGTCGGCCGCGGCGGCCAGGACCGGTACGGCCTGAACTCCCGACGATCCGGTGCCGATGATCCCGATCCTTCTTCCGTCCAGGGCGACTGGCCGCTCCGGCCACCGATTGGTTTGCACCCACTCGCCCTGGTAACGATCCAGGCCAGGAAAGCTGATCGGCTTCGGTTCGGAAAGGTTACCTGTGCACATGACCAGGAAGCGGCACGCTATTTTGTCGCCCCGATCGGTTTCCAGATGCCACCGGTTGTCGTCGCCTGACCACTGGCTATGACGGAGCCAGGTGTTGAATCGGAAGAATCGCCTAACGTCAAGGGCATCGGCGACGAAGTTGAGATACTCGAGCAAGACATCTGCAGACGCGTACCGTTCGGGCCACCGCCACTTCTCGTAGATATCCTTCGAGAAGTGAAAGCTGTAGTCGACGCTGTCGGTATCCACACGCGAACCGGGGTAACGATTGTGGTACCAAACCCCGCCAAAGTTTGCCCCACCATCGATACCGATGACCGACAAACCCGCGAGATCAAAGCGGTATGAGTCGTAAATCCCGCCTTGGCCGCCGCCAATAACGGCAACATCATACGATTCTTCTTCGCGACTCATGCTCAACCTCTGATCCAAGAGGGCTAAAAACCCGGCGACCGGCTTGACAAAACTCCTTAGCGAAGCTACCGGACGGGTGAGACGATAGCAAGCCTGAGCCCTGGGAGTCCTTCGGCGTCTCTCCCCGTTCGGGGCCTCAGTAAACCGGTTGCCTCTCAGCCCGTCAATGATTCTGGGTCTGATCGACCGCGAAGGTGTCAGCCGCTTGGCGGACGGCCTTCAGGATTCCCTGATATCCGGTGCAACGGCACAGGTTCCCCGACAGGCCTTCGCGTATCTCGTCCTCGGTGGGATTGGGATTGTCCTGCAGGAAGGCGGTAACCGAAACCACGAAGCCTGGTGTGCAGAACCCGCATTGCAGACCGTGGCAGTCGCGAAACGCGGCCTGCACGACCGACAGCTCGCCGTCAGGTGATCCGATCCCCTCGATGGTGGTGACTTCCGCCCCCTCCGCCTGGACCGCGAACATCAGACACGATCGGACGGCCGCCCCGTCGACCAGCACTGTGCAGGCTCCGCAGACTCCATGCTCGCACCCCAGATGGGTGCCGGTGAGGTGACAGCGTTCCCGCAGGAAATCGGCGAGGGTCAGGCGAGGCGCCACGGTAGCGCTCCGGCTGTGCCCATTGACGTTGAGGGTCACCACTGTCTCACGCATTTCGAGCCTCCTCGGCCGCGGCCAGCCAGGCCCGGCTCACCATCACTGCCCCGACCCGTCCGCGGTAATCGGAGGATCCGTGTAGATCCGATGGGATCGAATCGAGAGTCGACATCGCCAGGTGGCCGATCTCCGCAGGATCGACCTCGGACACGCTCTGTCCGACTACCTCGGCTTCGGCGGCCCGACCCCGCTCTGGCGTAGATCCGACACCGATCAGACCGATGGCGCAGCGGCTGACCCGGTCGTCGCCATCGAGCTCCAGGGCGACGGTGGCACCTGCAATGGCGAAGTCGCCGTGGCGGCGGGCGATCTCCTCGACGGCGAAACCGCAACGACCGGACCAGAGAGGGAACATCATGCCGGTGAGGATCTCGTCTGCCTCCAGTTCGGTGCTCCAGAGGCCGGTGAAGAACTCAGAAGCCGGGAGAGTCCGGCGACCGCGGCTGGAGAGCACTTCGAGCTGAGCGTCCAGGGTCAAGGCCACTGCAGGGTATTCTGCCGCGGGATCAGCATGAGCGACGGAGCCACCGATCGTGCCCCGGTTGCGAATCTGGAAGTGTCCGATGAAAGGAGTGGCCCGGGTTAGCAGCGGCACCGCGGCGACCACCGCGGCGCTGTGGCCGACAGCCGCCTCGGTGGTGCCGGCCCCGATCCACAGCGACCCGTCACGTCGCTCGATGCCCCGCAGTTCTGCTATCCGCCCCAGGTCGACCAGGTGTTCGAACGTGGCCAGACGAAGGGCCAGCATGGGGATCAGACTCTGTCCTCCTGCGAGCAGCTTGGCCTCGTCTCCCAGCTGACCGAGGAGCTCGGCCGCGTCGGCGAGCGTTCGCGGGGCGTGGTATTCGAACGGCGCGGGTTTCATCGGCCGGCCTCTCCCATCAGGGCCGGCCATTCGTCCCGAGGAATGGGCTGGATGGACACGCGTGAGTTCTCCTCGCACAGGTTGGGTCGGATGATACTGCCAGCGCTGGGTGTCCCGCCGGGTCGGCCCTGCGGGCCGAGCCCGGCTTCAAGCCGGCCGTCGTCCGGTCCGGGCCTGCGGTTCGACTGCTGTACAACGAGGCCCCTCTGTACAACGAGGTCCCTCGAGCTGGGTCAAGTACTGCTCCACCAACGAGACCGCGTCGGCATGCCCCGTGGATATCCCGAGGGTCTCCTCGATCACGATGACCCGGGGAACGGCCGCCATGAACAACAGAACAGCCGCCGGGGTAATCAGGTCGGCGTCGAGGCCGTATCGGGGTAACAGGCCACGGAGGCCCGCAAGTTGTATCTGTCGTAATCGCTCTGCGGTCTTCGCGATCTCCGCCTGGATCGCCTTGCGGTGGTTGGCCAGCGCAATGAACTCCTGGGTGAGGGCCGTCCCGGCTTTGTCGCTGCTGTACTCCCAGATGACCCACAGGGGTTGGTCGGACTCTTGTAGCGAGGCCGCCAATCGATCGAGGTTCTGCTCGGTCCGACGTCGGTAGACGGCAATGAACAGGTCGTCGAGGGTCCGGAAGTAGTAGTGCACCAGCGGAGCCTTCACCCCCGCCTTCTCGGCCACGGTCCGCGAGCTCACCGCCGCATAACCCGAGTCGAGCATCAACCGCTCGGTGACGTCGAGCAGGACGGCGCGCGTCTTGGATGTTTCGGTACCGAACCGGCGGGTTGATGCCATGGTGGACCTCGTGCCTTGCGAGTTTTCGTATTGTCACCCTCCGCCCACGGCGGCTCAGACCAATGATCGGAACTCGTTCGGCGCGTGCCGGCATAGTCAGCCGGCGGTGAACTCGAGGTGAAGCCTGTCGACGCCCTGAATGATGTAGGAGGGGGTGAAGTCGAAGCGGCGGGCTCCGGGCGGGCCGTGGTGCGCCTCAGAGATGCGGAACTCGCCCAGGCGGTCCAGCACCCGCTCGAGAGTGATGCGCGCTTCCGCTCGGACCAACGGACCGCCCGGGCACGAGTGCGGACCGCGCCCGAACGCGACATGTTCCCGAGCGTTGGCACGGCCAGGCTGGAATTCGGCGGGACACTCGAAGCGACGGGCGTCGCGGTCAGCGGCGCCGAGGAGCAGGACAAGAGTGCTTCCGGCGGGGACGTGGACTCCACCCACCGTGGCCGACACCCGGGTCATCCGGAAGCTGACCTTGGTCGGGCTCTTGAATCGCAACATCTCCTCGATCAGGTTCGAGATGACGGAACGATCATCCCGCACCCGCTGCTGCAGATCCGGTTGTTCGGCGAGAAGCTTGAGCATCGCGATCTGGAACCGAGCGGAAGTTCCCTGACCACCGGCGAAAAGGAGGGTGGCGACACGTACCACGTCGATCACGTCAGGGGTCGAGCCGTCGGGGAACCTGGCGAATGCCATGTGGGTCAGCACGTCGTCTCGCGGATCGCGGCGGCGATCCTCTATGTACGGTGTGAAGAACTCTTCCAGGAAGCCCAGGAAGTTGCCCTCGTGGCGCTGACCCAGCTTGCCGGCGGGCCCATTCTCTACGATTCGCTGCCGCAGGATGCGATGGTCGGACTCGGGGACGCCCAGCAAGTCCGCGATCACCACGAGCGAGAACGGTTGAGCGTAGTCCGACGCGAATTCGCATTCACCCGTGCCGGCGAAGTGGTCGATCCGCTCGTCCGCCGCCCCCCACATGAACGCCTCGTTCTCCTGCAGTCGCCTGGGCGTGAGCAATCGCATCATGAGACCTCGATGGGCGGTGTGCTCGGGCGGATCGAAGGTGATGAAGTTCTCGCTGAACGGCAAGGTGTGCCGTTGCTCATCTATGAGGTCGCCTACGTCGTCAGGATCATGAGCCTCACCCGGGAGGCCGGGGAATGGCCCGCCGAACGCGTTGCATGATGAGAATGTCGCCGGATGGCGGAAGATCTCGGAGATCTCCTCGTATCCGGTGACCATGAACGCGCCGTGACGCGGTTCCTGCCATACCGGTCCCTTGGCCCGGATCGCTTCGTAGTAGCCGAACGCGTCCGACATCAGGGACCCGTCGCTGAAGAAGTCGAGCTTGGCCAGATCCGAGGTAGGGGGAGAGCTCTCCTCGGCCGAACCCACCGCAACCACAGGCGTCTCCCTTCATGCCTATGAGCCTGACGCTCCAGAGCCCATGCTGAACAACTGTACAGCGCTTCGGGCGGAGTCGTCAACGCTTGGCGGCCACCGCCGGGCCGGCCCAGAAGGCGTCTCGGGATGCCTCCGATTTGCGCATTTCGTCGGCGTTCCTGATGCTGCTACGGACCTCGTAAGGGAGAACCGCCGCCGATCCACGGGAGGAAGACACAATGCCTGAGGCGAAGGAGTTCCGTCAGACCTACGGCCCATGGGGGTTCGTCGCCGGAGCCTCCACCGGGACCGCTTTGGGGCCCGGGTCATCTTCGGTACAGGGTCCCTCCCCGGCGCAACCAGGCCTGGAAGACATCGATGAAGCTTCCCGGATACTCTTCGGCGATTCTCGAGGCGTCATCGAGTCGGGCCGCGATCTCGGGGGGGATGACGATGTCGAGGGACGAGAGGTTGTCCTCGAGCTGGCCCATGGTCCGAGCCCCGATGATGACCGAAGTCACTGGCTTGGTGCGTTGCCATGCCAGGGCCAAGCCGGCCGGGCTACATCCCATCGCCGCTGCCCCGTCCTCTAGCGCGGCGGCGATGCCGAACCCGCGTTCGTTGATGATCAGGTCGTCGACGATTGTCCTCTGCTGGGCCAGCCGGGTGTCTTCGGGCGTGGTTCGAGGCTTGATCTTTCCCGTCAGCATTCCCGACGCCAGTGGACCCCAACTCAGGAATCCCAGGCCTTCCTCCTCGAATAGCTCGAAGTGCTCTCGTTCGAGGGTGCGGGCGATGAGGTTGTACTGGCCCTGAAAGGCGATGAAGCGGGCGCTGCCGTGCCGGTCGCTGATGCCAAGGGCTTTCATGAGCCGGTAGGCCCGCATATTGGATGCGCCCGTGTAGAGGATTTTTCCGGCTTGCACGAGGTCGTCGAGGGCGCTGATCGTCTCCTCGAGCGGCGTGGTCGGGTCGTCGAGATGCAGTTGGTAGAGGTCGATGTAGTCGGTCTGCATCCGCCGGAGGCTGGTGTCGCAGGACTTGCGGACGTGGATCCGGCTGGTGCCCCGGCTGTTTGGTCCGGCCCCGACCGGCAATCCGAATTTGGTCGCGAGCACCACTTCCGCTCGTCGTCCGCGTACCGCCCGGCCGACGATCTCCTCCGCCACGCCATAGATGTCGGCAGTATCGATGAAATCGCCGCCGGCGTCGAAGAAGCGATGGACCATGGAGACAGCGGTATCCTCATCGCAGCCCCACCCGGACTGGCCGAAGGTCATCGTGCCCAGACCCAGCTCCGACACGTGCAGGCCGCTTCGGCCGACCTCGTGCAGTTCCACTGCTGTCTCCTCTCTCGACGCCGGAAGTCTGCCCGGTTATTGAAGCCCTATGATCTGGCGTGCTGACCACCCGGTCAGCATCCCCACCTCCTTCGAGCGCGATGTTAAGGGAAGGGGTCCGGGCCAGGAGCGGACCGGCTCGTCGTGGAGGTCAGGGGGCCATGATGGTGGATATCCGGATCTCCCTTCAACTCTCTGCTTCTGGAGTTCCCCCCCCGCCCGGTAGGAGTTTGACTGGGCCTCTCCGAAGCGGTTTAGGGATCGCCACGAAACAACTTGGAAAGTCCTCGGCCGCGGCACGTGTGTTAAAACGAGAGTTGCGTCACGTTGTTTCGTGGCCAGCCCTGAGGCGGCGCGATAGCCGGCCATAGGGGCAGGAGAGGGAGCGCAGGCATGAAGTTGATTCTGACCGTGGGCTGGAATGGCGAACCGGGCGACCGCGCCGACCGGCTCGTGGAGGAAACGGTTCGGCTGGCCGGGATCGTCGGCGCCCCTCGGGCCTCGGTCGAGGTCGGGCTGACCAGCGAAGAAGCCTCGATACCGATACCGACGGTTCCCCCGGCCGACCCCGGAGTATCAGCCGTGATGTCGTTCTGGGAGCCGTCTTCTCCTGTCAAGGCGCAGGATGCCTCTTGGCCCGCCGGCGTCACATTGGTCGCGGCATACCTGGCAGAAGAGGTGGTGCAGCTCGACTACGAGCGGTCATGGCCGGGGCGAGCCGTGTCCCCCGGCATCAAGCAGATGGTGTTCTTGAGACGCCTGCCCGAGCTCGCCCACGACGAGTTCTCCGAACACTGGCGGGACGTCCATGGCCCCCTGGCCGTGAGGCACCACGGTTTCTGGCGCTACGTGCAGGATCACGTCTACGACCGGCTCACGGGATCATCGCCGCTCGATGGCATCGCCGAGCTTCACTTCCTCGAACCCAACGACATGATTGACCGCATGTACGACTCCGAAGAAGGGATGCGCCTGATCCTGGACGACGTCCAGAGCTTCGTGAGCCTGCCCGACTTAACGATGCTGGTGACCAAGGAATACCTTATTCCGTGAGCCTCTGAACCCCGCCCCCCACCAACGGCCGCCCCTACCTCGATGGCGGGCCGCCTCAACTGACAGGCGTGAACTCCAGGTGAAGAGCTTCTAAGCCCCGGAGGATGTAGGTCGGCGTGTACTCGTAGCGTCTGGCGTCAGCCGGACCGTGGACGGCTTCCGCGATATGTATGTTTTCCAGCCGATCGAGCATGCGCTCGAGGGTGATTCGCCCGTCGGCCCGAACGAGCGGGGCGCCCGGACATGAGTGGACGCCTCGTCCGAAGGCGATGTGCTCGCGGACGTTGCCTCGCTCCATATCGAATTCGGCCGGGCATTCAAACCGGCGACCGTCTCGGTCCGCCGCTCCGAGGAGCAGCATCAGCGTGCTCCCGGCCGGAATCTCGACTCCCGCGAGGTCGGTGGTGCGGCGGGCCATGCGGAAGTTGGACTTGACCGGGCTGTACAGCCGCAAGGTCTCCTCGACAAAGCTGGGGATGCGGTGGCGGTCCGTTCGCAGCAACGACTGCAGCTCGGGGTTCTCCGCCACCTCTCTCAGCTCGTTTCCGAGAAAGCGCGCCGCCGTGCCCTGCCCGCCGGCGAAGAGGATGGTCGCCACCCTGACCACGTCGATCGCCTCCGGCATCGACCCGTCAGCGAAGGTGGCCGTCGCCATCTTGCCGAGAACGTCGTCGCGGGGCTCTCGACGGCGGTCTTCGATATACCCCGTGAAGAATTCCTCCAGGTGGGCGAGGAAGTTGCCTTCCATCCGTTGACCGACCGCGCCGGCCGGACCGTTCGCGACCATGCGGCTCCGGAGCTCGGCATGGTCGGACTCGGGCACCCCCAAGAGATCGGCGATGACCAGCATGGCGAAAGGATATGAGTACTCCGCGATGAAGTCACACTTGCCCTTGGCCACGAAGCCGTCGATCAGCTGGTCGGCCAGCCGCCACATGAAGTCCTCGTTTTCCTTGAGGCGCTTCGGTGTCAGCAATCGCATCATCAAACCGCGGTGGTCGGTATGGGACGGCGGATCGAACGTCACCAGCGATTCATGGCTGGGAAACACATCCCGGTATGCCTCGATCAGGGCACTGGCATCGCCATCCGTCGGTTCCTCTGGCAAGCCAGGGTAGGGACCCCCGAAGGAGTTGCACGAGGAGAAGGTATCGGGATCGCGATAGATCGCTACCATCTCGTCGTAACCCGTCACCACGAACACGCCCAGGTAGGGCTCGCGCCAAACCGGGCCCTGCTCCTGGGCGTACTCGTAGTAGGAGTACGGGTCCTCCACGAGTGACACATCGTTGAAGAAATCCTTGGCGCGCCCGTCGCTCACCCCGACACCCTCCTCGACCAGCAGCCGGATTGCCAGAATCGTGCTGAACACATGTTTAGTCCCTTTGACTGGCAGAGTCAAGCGGCGCGGTGCCGCGTGCCTCGGCTGCCAGGTCCGCCAGCAGGGCGATGTATTCGGGCCGGCAATCCGCCTCCGTGGCCGAGAAGATGAGGCCGTCGGCCCCCGCGGCGAGCAGGTCGCGCATCAGCGTCACGACCTGAGCGGGCGTTCCGGCGACGGGCCGAAGGGGCGACGGATTATTTTGATAGATAGCCGGCATGGCCGCCTCTGCCTCTTCGAGCGTGTCACGGACGATCACCATGCTGGTTACGGTCCGGCAGATCGTCGTCGGGTCGCGGCCCACCTCCTCACAGTGACGGTCGAGCACCGACATGAGCCGGCGAACCGTGTCTGGGTTGCCGAGCACGTTGCACATGTCGGCGTGCTCGGCTACGAGGCGCATCGTCTTGTTCTCGCCATTGCCCCCGATCATGATCGGAGGCCCACCGGGCTGAACCGGGCGAGGCGAGTTGAGGGCCTGGTCGGCGTGGAAATGCCGGCCATCGAAGCTCGTCTTCTCGTTGGCGAACATCGACTTCACGATCTCTACCGCCTCTACGAGGCGTTCGTACCGCTCGCCGTGGTGCCCGAGGTCGAAGCCGTAGGCCTTGTGCTCGGTCTCGTACCACCCGGCCCCTATACCGAATACGGCGCGGCCGGCGGAGATCACGTCCAGCGTCGTGACGATCTTTCCCAGGAGCGCAGGGCTGCGGTAAGCCGCGCATCCGACGAACGGACCGAGCCGGACTCTGGACGTGGCCACCGCGAGTGCGCCGAGCGTGGTGTAGCACTCGAGCATCGGCCAGTCGATCGGCGCCACCGCAGTTGCCTGCATCAGATGGTCGGGTACCCAGACGGAGTCGAAGCCGGCGTCCTCAGCCGCCCGCGCCTGGTCGAGGACGGAACCGAACAGGCCCTCCCGATCGGTTCCGTAGTTGCCGAAGGCGTAACCGAGCTGGATCGCCGTTGACACGGAAAAAGGCTACACCGCCGAACAAGGGGTGCGGACTATCCGCCAATGCCCGGCTTCCCTCTTACTCGGGCTTTTGCCCCCTCCTCGGGGGATGCAGAATGCCACCTATGAATGTGCCTCGACCGGACTCCACCCCGACCAGAGGTGAGGGTCTCCCGCCGACGATCGAGTGGCGAAGCGGACGCGTGAGGATGGTCGATCAACGCCGGCTCCCTGACGAGCTGGCGTTCCTCGAGGCGTCAACCGTGGAGGAGCTCTGCGAGGCCATCCGCTCACTGGCGATCCGCGGTGCGCCCGCCCTGGGTGTGGCGGGTGCCATGGGGGTGGCGCTGGCTGCTCATCGGGGCGAGAGCACCGCTCGGGCCGCGGCCGCCTTGATCGCCACGCGACCGACCGCAGTCAACCTCCGGTGGGGTGTCGAGCGGGCCCAGGCCGCGGATGACCCCCGGATGGAGGCCATGGCCATCGCCGCCGAGGATTCGCAGCGCAATCGCACCCTCGGCCGGCTCGGCGCCGACCTGCTCCCGCCCGGCTGTCGGGTACTAACCCACTGCAACGCCGGTTCCCTTGCCTGCGCCGAGTACGGAACCGCTCTTGGCGTGATCAGATCAGCTCACGAGAGCGGGAAGAACCTGACCGTCTGGGTGGATGAGACCCGGCCCGTGATGCAGGGCAGCCGCCTGACTGCCTGGGAACTCGCCCGCCTCGGCATACCAGCCACCGTCGTGGTCGATGGAGCCGCCGGATCCGTGATGGCCCGGGGCGAAGTCGATTGTGTCGTCGTGGGGGCGGACCGGATCGCAGCAAACGGGGATGTGGCCAACAAGATCGGCACGTATTCCCTCGCCGTACTCGCCCGTCACCACCGGATCCCTTTCTATGTGGCCGCCCCCCTCTCGACCGTGGACATGCACTGTCGTTCCGGTACGGACATCCCGGTCGAGCAGCGGGCGGCGGACGAGGTCGCGGTATTTGGCGACCGCCGGGTGGTGCCGTTGGGGGTGGCCGTCAGCAATCCGGCGTTCGATGTCACTCCGGCCCGGCTGGTGAGCGCCATCGTCACCGATGCCGGAATTGCTGTTTCTCCTTACCGGACCGGGCTCAAACGCCTGCGGGCGGAAGGCTGAGGACTGGCGGCATTTTTCCGAGGCTGTTTCTGCTGGTGCCTGCCGGGTACCTATCACGGAGGCCTGCGCCGATCGGCGTAGTTGCGGGCGAATCGGTCGTTGACGGCCTCCGGTAGGGAGTGCAGGGGTCCCAGGCTCCGTGCCCCCCAAATGATCTGGGCGCTGCGCTCGACCAGTGCCGTGACGTGCAGGGCGGCGCCCGGATCGGCTCCCACCGCCACCACGCCGTGGTTGGCGATGAGCGCCGCGCCTCGCCCCTCGAGCACTTCGACGGCCCGTTGTCCGACCTCGGCCGAACCACTCGGCGCGTAGGCCGCGCAGCGCACGTCACCGCCTACGTATATGGCGAACTCGTCGATGAACGCCGGGATGCCCTGATGGGCCACGGCGAACATGGTTGCGTACACCGGATGAGAATGGATGACCGAACCGATGTCGTCGAACGCCCGGTAACAGGCCAGATGGAGCATGGCTTCCGAGGACGGCGCGCGGCCATCCTTGCAGGCCACCGTTTCCCCGCGGGCGTCGATGATGGCCAGGTCATCCTCCTCCATGCCGGCGTAGTCCGTGGATGCCGGAGTTATCACAATCGTGCCGTCCATCTGGCGGGCCGAGATATTGCCGGCAGTTCCCACGATCAGCCCCATGCGCAGCATGTCTCTGGCCGCCGCCAGCACGCTTCCATGCGCTTCGTCGACGTATTTCACGTCAACATCTGAGCAGCTGGCGGCCGTATAGGCCAGCTGCTTTCCTCTATGGTCGATGCGTGCCGCGTCGCCCTCCCCACCACGAGAAGGGTGCGGGTGGCGATCCCTCCGTGCTGGCGGCCAAGGCGGCACTTCGGCGGGAGGTATGGACGGCCCTGAAGGCATCGAAGGCAGCGCGCTTTCCCGGAGCAGAAGGCCGGATCCCGAACTTTGTCGGCGCCGAGCGCGCCGCGGAGCGTCTTCGCCAATGCAGCGAATGGCTGAAGGCCGAAACGGTAAAGGCGAATCCGGATGCGCCTCAGCTGCCCGTGCGCCAGCGCGCCCTGGAGGACGGCAAGACTCTCTATATGGCCGTGCCTCGACTGGCGTCTGAACGGCCTTTCCTGGTGCTCGATTCCGTGGTCCTTCCGGTTGCGCCGCGCCAGGCGGCATCGATTGGAGGATCGGCAAAATACGGGACGCCGGTCGACGTGGATCAGATGGAACCCGTAGATCTGGTCGTCGCCGGCTGCGTCGCCGTGTCGAGCGACGGCGCCCGGCTGGGAAAGGGTGGTGGCTACAGCGACCTGGAGTACGCCCTGGCCTGGGAAGCCGGGCTCATTGGTTCGTCCACAGTTGTCACGACCACCGTTCACGATGTCCAGGTTCTCGACGGCGGGCTCATACCTCTGACTGACCACGACTTTCGCCTCGATCTGATCGTCACCCCCACACGGGTGATCCACTGCACCCCCAAGGGAAGGAAACGCCCCGCGCCTGGCATCCGCTGGAGAGAGCTCACTGGGGAGAAAATAGCGTCGATACCGCTCCTGGCCCGCATGCGCGGGTGATCGCTCATACGTCCACACCCGATTTCTGAGGAGCCCGTACCCGCAGGCTTCGATCGGGGCCGCACCGGACGAGGTATCGTCGTAGCCGATGCGCGCTCGGGCGCCGCCTGCTGGTGTCCACGGGTCAAACGGAAGGGGAGGAGCACAGTGCCCACGTACTTCGTGAGATTGACGCATACATCGGACCAGTGTCCGACGGCCAGCTCCAAGGTTCGCGAACGGGTGCTCGGAGGGGTCGCCGACATTCCCAAGCTCGCCGAGCAACTGGGGGTGAAGATGGTTGTGGGCCCTCTGGTCCTCGGTTCGGAGCACGAGTCGGTGGCCGTGGTTGAGGCCGCGGGTGTCGAGGCGGTCAACGAGTTCGTCCAGCGGAGCGGACTGATCCAATGGAACTCAGTGAGGGTCTCCATGGCTGAGCCCCTCGAGGTGGCGCTCGCCCGCATCGACCAGATGCCGCCGGCCATCTACTGAGCTCGACCGGTTACCGGGCTCTCTTGACCTTGCCCTTGGGTCAACCTGCATCCTGATGGCGCCGGGTATGCAGCCCGGACCTGGAGGAAACAGATGGACCTGATGACTATCGGCGCGTTCGCTGAGCGCACCCGGCTGTCCCCGAAAGCACTACGCCTTTACGACCAGCTTGGACTCCTGCCGCCCGAGCAGATCGAACCGAGCAACGGTTATCGCTTCTACAGCGAGGAGCAGGTGGAGCGGGCGCAGCTCGTGGGCCTGCTCCGGCGGCTGGAAATGCCCCTGAGTGTCATCGCCGAGACCCTCGCCGAGCCGGCGGATCAGTGGCCGGCTGCCATAGGGGACTGGTGGGCGGGTATCGAGAGCGCAGCGGTCGAGCGCCGGGAGCTCGTGTCCTACCTCCAGGCGAGACTGAGAGGAGCCACCATGATCACTCCCGACGTCCAGATGCGGACGCTCCCTGAACGGCGGCTGCTGAGCATCAGCCGTCACCTTCACGCCGGCGAGACCGACTCGTTTTTCGACGAGGCGTTCGCCCGCTTGCGAGGCGCCGGAAGCGGGCTGGAGGGAATAGCTGGTTGCCCGTTCCTGGTGTTCTACGGCGAGGTCAGCGACGACAGCGACGGACCGATGGAGCTGTGCCGCCCGGTCGCCGCCGACACGGTCATCACTCCTCCCGGCGCCTCGACCGACCTTCAGCTGCGCACCGAGGCGGCCCACGAGGAAGCCTATGTCCGCCTCTCCATCAACGAGATGAGCTGGCCGAAGATGATGCCTGCAGTCGACGCGATCGAGCGGTGGGTGCGGGCGGGCAGCCGCCAGCCGGCCGGGCCGTTGCGTCAGGTGCTCTTCGCCGATCAGCGAACGGCCGCTCCCGACAGCCTGGTGTGCGATCTGAGCGTCCCTCTCGAGTGAGGGTGGAAGGCTATGGGGTAGCGCGTCAGCGGAGCCGGCCCACCGGACCGGCTCCGCTGGAACATCAGGTCGCTACGACGCCTTTAGTACCGGGGTAGTGACGTGGATGAAACGGTTGGTGCCCAGGCCCTTGGCCTGAATGGTGGCGGGGGTAAACCAGACGCCGATCGCGTTGTTGAAGATGATGTTGTGGGCCACTACGAAGTGGTAGGTGCTGACCGCAGACCAGATCAGTATCCCAGTGGTCTGGGTGTCCTTGGGCGAGACGTCAGCGCCGTCCTCACCACTGACGTTGTTGGTGCCGATCACATTGCTGGTGAACACGTTGCCGTCGACGTAGGCGTTGGGCGCATGGCTGTGAACCGATATGCCTGCCAGGCCGTTGCCCTGTATGAAGTTGTGGGATACCACGTTGTCGTAGGAGGCGGAGAACGGGGAGGGAGCGAAGACTCCGATCCCGGCACCGAAGCCCTTGGTGCCGTTGCCGGTGACGATGTTGCCGATCACCTTGTTGCGGTAGACGCCACCAAACGACGGATCGGGTTTCCCGGTCGTCGGGTCGAGGCCCAGGTTGTGGCTGGGGATGGTGATGCCGCAATCCAGGACATTGTTGGCGACGACGTTGCCTTCGATCAGGTTGTCGTGGGTCGGCCCGAACTCGTCGGTCAGGAGGATGCCCCCGGAGTTGCCGATCGACTTGTTGTCGATGACCTTCGAGTCGGCCACGCTGAGGAGATGGATGCCCTCACCACAATCACCCCCGCCGTTGGGGGTGCAGAAGATATACGGCGAATTGGGATCGTCGTTGCCCAGGTCGTTACCGGTGACGTAGTTATTGCGGATGGTTACATGAGTCAGAGGCTTGCCGGTGTTAAGCGCCATCCCGGCGACTGTTTCTGCCACCGGATCGGGGTTCACCGCCAGGATGCCCTCGCCCTCGGCGCCTTTCACTTTGAAACCCTCAACCGTGACGTTTGACGACTCGATCGTGATGCCGTTGTAAAGCGCCTGACCCATTATGGCGCCTGTCGGCGCCCCTCCCAGACCCGTGGCGTTGATGGTGGCCGACAAGCCAACCAGGGTCAACGGGGTTTGGATGACCACGTCCTCGGTATATGTGCCCGGACAGGCGACTACAGTGCCGCCTACCCTCGACTTGGCGACCGCGGCGCCGATGGTGGAATACTTGGCCGTGCGGCAGGACTTGCCCGATCCCGTCGCTTTGGCGTGCGGCGAGGCAAAGACAACTCTTGGGGCGATTGGCTTTGCCGGTGTGGCTGACGCCGCAGATGGCATTGCCATGGTCGCCCCTCCCGCAACGAGCGCGATTGAGGCGCCGGCCACCCAGCCGGCACGAAGACGTACATGTTTCATTGGAAGAGCCCCTTCTTAATTTTACGATGACGAGAGACACCCTAACGAGTGATCTCTGATTTCGTCAACATTTGCTCAATGGACGTGGAATGAATACCGAAAGAGCCGGGCTGGGGACCGTTGACATACTCTGTTCCATTTCCACCGCGCCGTAGGTTTTTGATTTGCGAACGAGGGTAGGTGGACGCGGGCTCCGACCCGGGATTCTTTGCCCGTCGATGCTCATGGTGGCGGAGATGACGCTGAGGGCGGCCACGCCGCCCGGCCCGTGCTGATCGTGTTCTCTTGCCTGGACAACGCAAGGGCCCGAGCCGGCTTCAGCCGGATCGGGCCCTCGATGGGGACGGTCTGAGCGTGGTGGGTCGAGGTCAGCCCGCCATCTGGTTGTTGCCATGGGCCAGGAAATTGGCCAGGGCGTTGTCGGTCGCGGCGTTGAGCTGGCCGGTCTGGGGTAGCCCGGCGTCACGCTGCAGGTACTGGATGGCTTGAACGGTCTGAGGGCCCATGAGACCGTCTATCGATCCTTCGTAGTAGTTGAGCTGGCCCAACTGGCGTTGCAGGGTTTCCACCGCCGGCGACGCGACCGGGGCCGGGTTCACGTGGTGGGTAGCGGGGGCATAGTGGGCGGCCGGGGCGCTGGCCGGAGCAGGAGCGGCGGCGGCGTGGCGGGTGTTGTGGTCCAGGGTGAACACCAGGCTGGCGACTGAGGCGCTCAGGGCGATGGCGCAGGCGCCGGCGGCGATCTTGGTCATGAGGTTGGAACGATGGGCGGTGGGGGTGTAGGTGGTGGACATGGTGGGTTCTCCTATCGGTCTCGGCCTGCTCGGTGCGGGCGCTGATATAAGTGTCGGCCCGGACCGGCCCGACAGCCATCGACCGGCCGGGGGACCACAGGGTGGAATGCGCGTTCCCCTGATCGGGGGACGCCTTGGCCTAGGGGTTATCCGGCTGGATGGGGGGAGCCGGCTCAGGCCACGTCGTCGCCTGAGGCGGCCCGTCGGCTCGGGCCTGCCACGGCCGGGGTTGGGGCGCTGGAGGGGCTTGGCTGGGCCCCGCCGCGGCTTGGCCCGGCACGGCTGCGGCTTGGCCGGCCGCCGATGCTTGCGCCGCCTCCGACGCCGCTGCCGTGGCGACGTCGCGGGGGTAGGTGCGCAGGGCGCGCAGGAGGATGAACCCGCTCGCGGCCATGGTTACGAGCATGAAGCTGAAGGTCCACTGAAGCCCGTGGCGGCCTCCTCCGAAGACGTGGTCCGAGGAGAATCCGAACAGCACCGGGGCGAGGGACTGGGCCAACGAACGAAGAACCGTCCGCACCGCCTCGGCCCGTCCCCACAACTGAGCGGGCATGATGTCCAGGCGGGCGGCGTCGATGGGCGGGTTCTGGGCGGACAGCAAAAGGGCGGCAAAAATGAGGTACGGCAATGCAGCTGTGACGCTGTGGGCGGCGAGGGGAGGGATGAACAGGAAGGTCGAACCGATGGCCGCTATGGCGGCGACCAGGATGCGGGAGTTGAGGTAGCCGGCCCGCAGGAGCCGGTCGCTCAGTCCGCCCGCCAGCAGGGTGCCCACGACGGCCCCGAGGCCGATGAGCAGCAGAAGTCCGTTGGCCAGGACCTGGTCGACGTTGTATTGCTGGCGGACGAACTCGGTCCCGAACGTCTCGATTCCCGAGAGGTAGAAGTACCCGCACGCGCTGGCGATGATCAGGATCACGTTGGTCCGGATCCGGAGGACGGCCTTGGCTGCGGCGACGAAATTCATCGACTCCAGTTCCGGGCCGAGCACGAGCTCTTCTTCCGGGCCTATGCCGCGGTCGGCCGCGAGACGCTGGGCGTCGGTGGGTCCGGAGGCCGGATCCGCTACGGCCGGGCGAACGTCCGGGGTGGGGTTGACCAGCTCGCTGATCTGATCTGGGTCGCCGGCCGTCGTATCGCGTCGCAGCGGGGCCGAACCGCCGCGCACAGGCTCCGGCAGGCGGAACACGTACCACGCCAGGGCGAACGCGGGAACGGCCAGCAGAATGAAGGCGGCCCGCCACGACAGAGCTGCTATGTCCCCGGTGACGGCGAAGCCGATCCCCGCGCCCGCCAGCTCTCCGGTCAGGATGTAACTGTAAATTCGGCCTCGTTCTGAACCCTCGAAGTAATCGCCGACGAGCGAGGCGATCACCGGCCCGGCAGCCGCGGTCACCCCTCCGAGAACGAGCCGGGACAGAAGCAAGCTGTGGAAGGAGGCTGCCGTGGCGCTCCACAGCATGGCGACCCCCCATCCCAGGATGGCGATGGCGAGGACCCAGGTGCGGCGCCACTTGTCGGCTATGATCCCGAACGGCACGCTGGCGGCGGCGGCGACAAGGGAGCTGACCGTGACCAGCAGCCCGATGTCGGTGTTATCGATATGAAGGGCGCCACGCAGCGGGGCGGCGGCGGCTCCGACAGTTGCCGCATCGGCGCTGCTCAAGGCCAGGACGCACGCCAGGACGACGATGACGCGGGTTCGTTCGTGGCCGCCGAGGGTGCGCTCGAGTTGCCGGCTCGTGGCGCGAGCCGCCTGCCCGGCTTGGCGGCGTATCCGGTGTCCTCTGCCGGGGTCTGACATCCCAGCGCTCCTACCGTCGCTGACCTGGAGCGGAGCCGGACCGCCCGGTACTTCCCGAACAGGGCGCCGGCGCCCGGCGTCAAGGCTACTTCCAAGTCGGGATCTGGCGGCCCCGATCTTTCAGCCCCCCAGGACCTGACGGAGCCGGCCCGGCGGATGTCGTGTGGTAGGAAGCTTCCATGGCAGCCTGGCCCGTCTCGGCCGAAGGGGATGTCGACGCGCCGGCTCGCCGCCGGGAGTTGCGGGCAAAGAGGACACGGTCGAGCACGAGGAACTGCACGACCCAGAGCGAACCGTAGGCGAAGCCGCTGGCGAGCTGTACGGCCGCCGTTCGCACCAGCCGGTCGCTTCGCACGGTAAGAGCGGCGGCCACGATGACGGCGATCGTCGAGAGGAGCAGCCCGGCGAAGCTGAGCGCGCAGAACGGAATAACCTCGCGTCCGATGGACCGCTTGTCCCGGTGTGACCAGACCCACCTTCGGTTCAGCTCGTAGCTCGGCACGGTGCCCGCCGCGGTCGCGGCCAGGTTGGCCGGCCCCGCACCCACACCGGCGAGCCCGACCATCAGTCCGAGGACACTCAGGCTCGTTGCCGTCGAGATCACCGACACCCCGGCGTAGCGCAACAGCTGGTGCCGGCGCATCCAGAGGCGCCCCAAACCGAGCAGCGGTAGCCGCTTGTCGTTCACCGAGAGGGCCATGGCGAGAGCGTCGCGCCGGTTGCCGAACGGCACCTGTGAGCCCGGCCGGTCCGGGCTGTGAACTCAACGGGTCGAGATGGGTCCACGTCGGAGCTCGCTGGAAGGAGCCGGGTGCCCGGTTAGGTTGCAGGAGTGGCCATCCTGAATTCACTCTGCGTCTTCTGCGGTTCGTCGACCCCGACTGATCCCACCTTCCGCCAGGCCGTTATCGACCTGGCTGGTGCCATCGCGACACGACGTCTGGAGCTGGTGTACGGCGGGGGATGCGTGGGGCTCATGGGCGAGCTGGCCGACGCCGCCCTGGCCAGAGGCGTCCGCGTCGTTGGGGTCATTCCCGTGGGGCTGTTCAGTCGGGAGGTCGGCCACACCGGACTGAGCGTGCTGCACGAGGTCGGCTCCATGCACCAGCGCAAGCAGCTCATGTACGACCTGTCAGACGGGTTCGTGGCCCTTCCCGGCGGGCTCGGCACCCTTGAAGAGCTGGCCGAGGTGGCCACCTGGACCCAGCTCGGCCTGCACTCGAAGCCGGTCGTCCTGCTCGACGTCGGCGGGTTCTGGGAGCCTCTCGTCCAACAGCTCGACCGTATGGTCGACGTAGGGTTGTTGAAGGACGCCAACCGCGACATCATCCGGGTGGCCAGCACCCCGAATCAGGCACTCGCTGCTCTGGAATCCGCGCCGCCCCGTGTCGAGAAGTGGATCGCCGATGAGGATCGGTAGCCGGCGATGGGGCGCCGCCTGGGCCGTGCTTCCCAGCGGACCGGCGGTGCTTATCTACTATCAGTGTTTCTCGACGCTCAGCGCCTCTCGCCCGCCCGTGCCGGCGCCGGCGGGCGGCGCCCCCGATTCGGTGTGCGAAGGATCCGGCAGCTGCACTTCGGCGATGGTCCCCGGCGCGCCGGCCCGAAGGCTGAAGCTCCCTCCGGCCGCTTCTACCCTCACCCGTTGAGACATCACTCCAATGTGGCCATCAGCAAGACGACGTTCGAGCAGGCCCGGATCCACGCCCGCGCCGTCGTCGGCGACGGATAGCCGAATCTGGCCGTTTCCGCGCTCCAGGCCTACGTGCACGTGGCTGGCTCGAGCGTGCTTGGTTACATTGGCCAGCAGCTCTCGCGCCGCTGAGTACAGGAGATGGTCGACCGAAGTCCTGTCGGAAGCCTCCCATCCGCCGGTTGTGAGATCGACCGTGAAGTCGCCCCGCCCGGCGGTGGTGTGAACCAGGTCCTCGAGCGCGGGAAGCAGGCCGGACTTTTCCAGAACGGCGGGGTGGAGTTGGCTGACCTTCGAACGCAACAGTCCGGATGATTCCCTGAGCGCGAACTCGATGCGATCAAACGACCCGGCGTCGCCGTACCGGCGGGCGTCCTCCAGGTCCTGCCTAGCCGCCAGCACGTACTGCAGTGCGCCGTCATGAAGCTCCTCGGCGAGATCCTGGCGGGCCCGGGTCTCCACGTTGACGAGGTCACCCATCAACCTGGTCCGGTCCGATATGAGGCCGGCAATAGTCAGCACCCGGGACCGCTGAATCTGCGATAGCAGCACGCAGCCCAGGCTAAGAGCGGCCAGGACCCCGGTGCGCAGGATGATCGACGCCCAGGGTTCGCTGTTGGCGTGTTGAGCGGCGACGAGCGACCCCAGATAGACCGCGACCGCTGGCGCCGTGACCGCGGTGCCGACCCCCGGCCTCAGCTGGGTGGTGGCGAGCATCGGGATGAGGAAGAAGCCGTTCACCAGGACGTCGGTCGTCCAGCTCTGTTCTGACGCGCTGGCCAGCAGGCTCAGCACCCCGAGGACAAGTACGTCGCCGAACAGGGCCAGCCAGATGAACCGCACCGGGCGCTCGCCCCCCCGTTGCGCCATCCACACCACTGCCGCCGCCCATAAAGCATAGAGCCCGGCGGTGATCTCGCAGGCTACGCGGTAATGCAGCGGGGGCACCGCTATGACGGTCACGGCTACGAAGACGACCAGCGCACCCCGGAGGAGGAGCTGAACCCTGATGCCACGGTAGGCGTGCTCCAGCAGGATGTCGTAAAGCCGCGGGTCGCGGCGCAGGTCCGTCAGGTCGAGTCCTCGGGGGCGGTCGGGCACGCCGGCGGCTTCCTTCCTGCTATTCCAGCAACTGGAGCCGCATAGCCGCGGCGACCGCCGCCGCCCGATCTGAGACTCCGAGTTTTTCGTACAGGCGCTGGGTGTGAGTCTTCACCGTGCTCGGCGCCAGGTAAAGCTCGCGGGCGAGCTGAGGAATCGACAGCCCCCGGGCGAAGCCTCGGAGCACTTCCATCTCCCGGCCACTTAGCACTGGGGCCTCTTGCCTCGACCTCAACCGGATCTGGTCAGCCAGCCCGCTCGCCAGGTCGGCCGGAACCACGGTGCCGCCCCGGGCCACCGTCAGCACCGCTTCGATGATGTCCGAACGTGATGAGTCCTTGGACAGGTATCCGGCCGCTCCTTCTTCGAGGGCGCGAAAGACGACGGCGCCGTCAGTAACAGCGGAAACGAGCAAAACCCTCGTCTCGATGCCGTCGCGGCGTAGCGCGTGCACCACCGCCGCCCCATCCATGTCAGGCATCTGGAAATCGACGAGGGCCACGTCGGGCATCTCCCTTTCGATCACCGCCAATCCGTCGCGCCCGTTGCCGGCCTCGCCGACCACTTTCACCCGACCGTCGAGGGTCAGTCCCCTCGAGACCCCATCGCGAAAAAACGGATGGTCGTCGACCACCACCACAGTGACCTGGGGCGCCATTGCAGAGATCCGTCCCTTCCGCTACCTCGACGAGAGTCGACCAACCGTAGCCATGGCGAAAGCATAGATAGGATGCGGGCTAATAACCCACGGCGACAACGGTTCGGGATCTAGCCGATTCGACCGCCGCTTCGAGCACCTCGAGGCCGGCGATGGCGTCTTCGACGTCCACTGGTGCCGGCGCGCCTTCCAGGAGATGAGCGGCAACACCCCGGTAAAAGTCCTGGTAGGCGCCCGGCCGCGTCGTGATCGCTTCCAATGCGCCGGAAGTGCCCAGCCGCCCCCAGGCCTGGGAGGGCTCCTCGCCCCAATGCGGTTCGGTTGGCAGCCGCCCCGCTCGAAGGGCGTTTTCCTGGGGGTCGAGGCCGTACTTGACGTAGGCACCCTGTAACCCGAGGATCCGGAATCTCGGACCGGGCTGAGCAGCGGTGCTGCTCGCCCACAGGTGAGCGGCGAACCCATCGGAATAGCGCATGGCCATGAACGCGTCGTTGTCCACGGGCGAGTCGTGCTGGAGCAATTCGGCGTAGACGGCGGAAGGGCGGCCGAAGAGCCGGACGGCCTGATCGACCAGATGGCTTCCGAGGTCGAAGAGGATGCCGTTCCCGGATAGGTTCGGGTCCTGCTTCCAGAGGCGGGAAGCCGTCGGTCCCGGTGCCCACCGTTCGAAGCGTGATTCAAATCTCGATATTTCTCCGAGCAGGCCCCGGGACAGGATGTCCGCGACCGTCAGGAAATCCCCGTCCCAACGTCGGTTGTGATACGGGATGAGGCTCAGGCCACGGGATCGAGCGCTACCAGCCAGGGCGCGGGCCTCGGCCGATGTGGGCGTGATCGGCTTGTCCACCACGGTGGAGATGCCGGCCTTTATGGCTTGCTCAGTGACGGCGAAGTGAAAGTGGTTCGGAACAGTTACCACCACCAGGTCCAGCTCGTCGGCGCGGTGCAGCAGGTCAGCAACGGTGGGAGTGACCCGCGCACCCGGGTACCTTTCTCGGGCTTGAGCCTGGCGCCCGGGATCTGACGTGACGATGGCATCGAGCGACAGGCCCGCCGTGGCGGCGATGAGAGGTGCGTGGAACACCGCCCCGCCCAGGCCGTATCCGACCACGGCCACTCGTGCTCGACCCGATGTAGAATCCACCCTGGCTACGGACTAAGCACCAGCGCCCCGCAGACGTAGGCGGGGCCACCGGTCTGCACCAGGGCGACCCCCGGATTGGCGATCTGGCGGGGTCCAGCCCGTCCCTGTATCTGGAGAACCGCCTCTATAACTTGAGGAGTTCCGTGGAGACGGCCCATTCCGAGGGCGCCGCCGCTGGTGTTGAGCGGAAGTTTGCCGTCCCGCGTAGTGGTGTCGTCCTGGATGGCAAGGTACGCCTCACCTTCCGGGCAGAAGCCGAAGCATTCGAGCCACAGGTAGGGAAAGTACGAGAAGCCGTCGTATAGATGGGCGTGGGTGATGTCACGGAAAGACAGCCCGGCGCTCGCCCACAGGGCGTTAGCCAGGCGCCGCCCGGACTCCATCATGTTCTCGAGCGTCACGTTGATCGAGCGCCGGGTTGACAGTCCAAGGCTGGCCGCTCCCGTCACGTGGACGGGCCGCTGCTCGAGATCGCGGGCTCGATCGGCGGTGGTGAGGACCAGAGCCCCGCAGCCGTCGACGGGCATGTCGCAATCGAGCAGACTGAGTGGCTCGGCAATCATGGGGGACTCGAGGTACTCGTCGAGCGTGATGGGCCGGCGGAAGAAGACCGCGTCCGGGTTGTCGGCCGCGTTGGCCCGGTTACGCAGCATAAAGGTGGCGAGATGCTCGCGCTTAGCCCCATATCTGGCCATGTAGCGGGAGTACGGCAAGGCGAACCGGATCACGTTGTGGCCGAAGCCCCATGGGGCGGTGAACTGCCCGCTTCCTCCCACCAGAGGTTGGCTGATCCGTCCGAACGCCCCCACGGGATTGTGCATGGCCCGCCACACGAGCACGTAGTTACAGGCGCCGGCTGTCAAAGCGTGGACAGCCTGGACCAGGGCGGCGGAAACGGTGCCTCCCGTTATCGAGCACGACCACCTCAGATTGTCGAGCCTCATCGCCTGGGAGATGTACTCCACGCCGACCACGTGGATACCGTCGACGACGACCCCAAAGGGACCCGACGGGGTCGGGTAGTTGCTCACCCCGTCAATATCGGAGCCTTTCAAGCCGGCGTCGTCGAGCGCCGCGGTACACGCGCTTACGGCCAGGTGACCGAGGGTGTGCGGGCTCCGGCGTTCGACCTTCGAGTAACCGACCCCGACGATGGCGACCCGATTGCGTTGCTCGCTCGTCGTCATCCCTCGGGTTCCTCGACCAGCTTGAACAGGGGGAGGGTGAAGCCGTCGTGGTCCTGACGGAACACCACCTCGACCGGTCGGCCGATCCGCCCCTCGTAAGGGCTAGCGTCCACCAGGTTGCCCGCGACCAGCAGTTCCTCCTGCTCGGCCAGTTCGACCAGCAAGAACGCATAGGGTACGTCGTTTTCGAAACCGATGACTACCGGCGATTCGACGATCACCCGTTCGTAAATGGTTCCCCGCCCGCTGACGGGCTCGAACGTCAGGTCGCTCGAGCGGCAGCGGGTGCACTCGGGATAGGGGGGGTGGACGTAATTCTTGCAGTTGCGGCAGCGCTGGACGACCAGGTTGTGAGCGGTCACTCCGTCCCAGAACGGTTGAGACAAGTCGTCGGGGACGGGCCGCGGCCTCAACGCCCGATTCTCGGATTTG
Organism: uncultured Actinomycetota bacterium; assembly: GCA_963783945.1. Classification (GTDB taxonomy): domain Bacteria; phylum Actinomycetota; class Acidimicrobiia; order Acidimicrobiales; family Palsa-688; genus CAWAPS01. Next base: position 338,932 of record CAWAPS010000024.1, on the reverse strand, counting down.
GTCACGATCGCTCCTCGCCTGGGTGCGGCTATGTGTGAATGAGATCCTCTCGTCCGGAGGGCGCACGTATGACGTTCGCCTCGGAAAGCCGGTCGATCTCTGCCGGCGAGTAGCCGAGCTCGAGCATGATCGGTACGGTCATCTCGCCCACATCCGCGAATGGTTTGCCCGCGTCGCAAGGTGTCAGCGAGAAGTCGCAGACCGGTCCGTGCCTCCAGTACCTGCCCTCCGTGCCGAGCGACTCGAACAACGGGTGCCGGGTCGGGACCATGAAATCGATCGCCCGGCTGTGCGGGTCCTCATGAAGAAAGCGCCGGTGTCCCGTCCGGTCGGCTCTCACGCACGCCACATCGGCCGCAGTCAGGTCGCTCTCCCACTCATCAGCCGAGCGGGTTGCGAACATGGCTTGCAAGGCTTCGGCCAGCTCCTCGCGGTTTTCGTACCGCTGAGCCGCGCTCCCGAACCGGGCGTCGCGGGCGAGGTGCCCGAGGCCGGTAGCGGCGCAGAATCTGCTGAACTCCGCGTCGAACGGGGCGGCCAGGAAGACCCATCCGTCCGAGGCTTCATAGATCCGGTAGGTGGCTTCCAGACCGAGCTGAAGGTGGTCGGGGATATGGCGAGCCGGTTTGCCGTCATAGGAGAGAGCGTCGTCGGAGTTGCAGTAGACGACCGAGTTCATCATGGTGGTCTCGACATACTGTCCCAGCCCGGTGCGCCAGCGTGCCGCCAGGCCCAGCATCATCCCCGTCGCCACGCCGCTGCCCGAGATAGGGTCGGGCGACTGGTCCCCGATCGGGATGTTGCCCTCGCCTGACTGGAAGACCGAGTTTCCCGCAAAGGCCCCGATCGTCGGATTGAAGGCTGCTCGCCTCGAGTATTCGCCGACGGAGCCGTAGGACGCGGCGTGCATATAGACGATGTCGGGCTTGATCTTTCGGATGCTCTCGTAGTCGACGCCGAGCCGTTCCGGGGCACCCGGGCGGAAGTTGTGGAAGAGGGCGTCCGCCTTCTCGACCAGGCGATGCAGGATCTCCTGCCCGGCTTTGCTTTTCAGATCTACCGCGAGAGGTTCTTTGCCCTGCATGGTGCGGATCATATTTTCGTTGGTGAGCATTCGCCTGAACGGATCACCGGAGGGTGGCTCGAGTTTGATGATCCGGGCCCCCAGATCAGCAAGCAGGGCCCCCCCGAACGGAGCAGCCAGCCAGGTTGCCAGCTCGAGGATCACGACTCCCTCCAGCGGACGGGTCGGCTTCGCTCCGGGCAAACGGAACGGCTGGCGGGGCCCGAGCGGCCTCGATAGCACCTCTTCGGTGTCCTGACCGGGGATGGGGGCGGCCTTCGGCGTGGCGGGGGGCGCTCCGCCCATCTTCACGAAGGGTCCCACCTGTTGCGTCGGCCCGACCCGCGGATCGGTAACGGAGACGACATGCCCGTTGACCCGGAATTGGGGATGGTGGAGGGCCTCCTGCGTCGTTTGCATTATCTCGCCGGCGCAGTCGGGGTTCTCCGTGTAGAGGCTTATCCACTCGGCCGCAGTCTTTTCCCTCATCCGTTTCACGATGAGGAGATTCAGATCAACCCGATCCTTGTCCGTCGGATACGACGTCGGTGCCCCTCGATACCGCGGATCGTCCCAGATCCAATCGAAGCCAACGGTGTGGATCCAGGCCTTGAACAGCTCCGGCTGGACATGGGCGTGCATGATCCATCGGCCGTCCTTGCACTCGGTGCAGAGCTGCGAGGGGATAGCGGTATAGGGGTCGGCCTCGCGCCGGTCTGGCACCAACTCGCCGCGCTGGACCTCGTCGGTCTCCTTCTGCCCCGGATACAGATCCGGGGGCAGGGGTACGCCGTCGAAACGGCGCCAGGGATTGTTTGGCGCGGTGATGCCCCGCAGCAGGCTGGTGCTGACGTGCTGCCCCTCACCTGTCATCCAGGCCACCCGCAGGGCGGCCAGAATCCCCTGTATCGCGAACATGGCCGTGTGGTAGGACGTATCGTTCACGGCCCGGTAGATCGGGCGATTCCGGTAGTGACCGACCTGGTCGTGCATCCGTCCGGACTTGGCGTTGACTATGCCGTCGTACGGTTTCAGGTTCTTGTAGGGGCCGTCTTGTCCGAACGCCGAGATGGAACAGTAGACCACCGAGGGGTTCAACAGGGAGACGCTTTCGTAGCCGATCCCGAGGCGATCGGCTTGTCCGGGCCGGAAGCTCTCCACGACGACGTCGCAGCCTTGGACGAGACCGACGACCGCCTCTTGCCCTGCCGGCGAGCGCAGGTCCAGGTCAATGCTCTTCTTGCCCCGGTTCCACAGAAGGTACCCAGGGCGCGCCCACAATGGATCACCATCAGGCGGTTCGACCCGGATGACCTCGGCCCCGTAATCGGCCAGCACCATCGTGGCCAGAGGCCCGGCCATACCCCTCGTGAAATCGAGGACTCTTATGTCATCTAAAGCCTGGTTCGCCATGGACTACATCTCCGTGAAGACAGTGGGTATGGGCCGCATTTTGTTCCCCCTTGCCGGTCGGCCGGCTCTGTCGCAGTCGAGACTAACCACCATGATCAGGGATAGGCAAGGTCGAGGCGGCTCAAGTCCAGGAGACGGTCTCGAACCGGGCGTCACTATTCCATCCCCGCCAGGCGTAATCCGTATAGCCCTGCATGTGATCCCGCATGAGCCGTTCGGCGGCCGCAGCGTTGCCCCGCAGGATCGCCATTGCTATCGCAATGTGCTGCGACGTCAACTCGGACCGTCTAGCGGCCGGATAAACGAATCCGGTCATCCGGTCAAGGACCATGTGAACAAAGGAAGAGGACACCAGGTCGACAGCAGGGTTGCCCGACATGGAGTTGACGACATCGTGAAAGTCCCTGCTGATCGCCAGGAATGCGGCATTGCTCTCCTCGCCTTGCAGCGATTCGAGAGCCTTGAGCACAGTGCGTAGCCGCTCAATGCCGTCGTCATCCCGCTTCTGGGCCGCCAGCCTGGCCGCGGCTACTTCCATGAGGTTGCGGGCCTCCATCAGGTCCACCAACCGCACACCCGCAGCGCGGAAGAAGAGCGAGGACATCCGGCCGAAGTCACGGCTGTCGGCGTGAGCGACGACTGGACCTCCGTTCGGCCCCGGCCGGATGGTGAGCAGGCCCTGAACCTCGAGAATGCGCAGCGCCTCCCGCAGGGTTATCCGGCCCACGCCGTAGTGCCCCAGCATGGTGGCTTCGTTCGGTAGCGGGGCCCCGGTGGACAGGCCCTGATCCAGGACGTCGTCGAGGATACGCCGAGCGAGGCGCTCAGCCTTCTTTTCGGTTCGGCCGAGGATAGACACTCGAGGGCCGTGCACGGGCCGGCCGACTTCTGCCGGAGCAGCCGGTAGCGGGGTCTCTGGCTTGGCCGACCGGCGGCCTCTCTTGGAACCCGGCGTAGAAGTCAACAACGAGTAATAGTAATCGCAGCGATGTCAGACGTCGTCGAGCCCGTCAACGGACCACCTCGGCCGAGGTGATCATTCCGGCGGGCATCCTCGGACCGACCATCTCCACCGTCACGCCGAGGAGATCGGCCGGGTCGGTGTAGGTGAACAGAGAAGTGGACCCGTGGGTTGCGAGCAGTTCCGGCTCCAGCCCGGCGTCCCGGGCCCGCTGCGCGGCCACGGCGACGTCGGGCACTCGGAAGCCGAGGTGGTACAACCCCTCGCCCCGGCTCTCCAGCACTTCGACCGGAGTCCACAGTCCCGCGGTGGGCTGTACCAGCTCCAAGCCGATCGGCCCCATGGCGACGGTCGCGACGTTTCCGCCGATCACCTGCTCGACCCCCCGGTACGTCGAAGTTATCGAGAAGGTGGAGCGGATCCAGTCGTGCAGACCGAGGCGAGCGCTGAAGCGTTCTATCGCCACATCCACGTCGCGTACCGCCACGCCGACATGATCCAGGGCGATGTCGCCGAGGACATCCCGACCGGCCAGCATCGTGAGCGAAGCCGCCGCACTCGGCGCCGGCAACTCCATCCACTCGTCGGGCGGTGATGACATGACCCTGGTACCCTCCCCCTCTCTGGGCGTCTCCAGAGATTCCATGGTCATAATAGCCACTGACAAGCGGCGGCAAGCGATACCGGAGACGAGTGATGGCTCTTTTGCTCGACGGCAAGGTCGCGGTAATAACGGGTGCGGGCGCAGGGATCGCCAGGGCGGCGACGAAGGTCTTCGTCCGGGAGGGGGCGAAGGTTCTGGCGGCCGATATCAGTGGCGCCGAGCGGGACACCGTGGCCGAAGTGGGGCGAGATGCCGTTGCCTTCCACTGCGATGTCACCGAGGAGACAGAGGTGGCGTCCATGATCGCCGCTGCGGTGGACGAGTGGGGGCGGATAGATGCCATCTTGAACGTGGCGGGATCGACCGGAGCGGTGGGGGGACTGCGGGGCGCCAGCGGAGGCGAGGGCACTCACCACGAGGTCACCATGGAGGAGTACGACCATTTCATGGACGTCAACCTTCGCGGGGTCCTGCTCTGCCAGCAGTATGCGATCCGGGCCATGGTCAAGAACGGGGGCGGTGCGATCGTCAACTTTTCGTCCGTCGGGGGACTGAACGCCGAAGAGATGGCAGCAAGCGCATATATGGCGGCAAAAGCGGGCGTACACGCCATCACCAAGGCGGCGGCCGTGCAATACGGGAGGGACGGGATCCGCGCCAATGTCATCGCGCCAGGTTTCACCCTCACCGAGATAATGAGCGGCATGTCTGCGCAGATGCTGAGCGAAATGAGCGCGAAGACGGCCATCGGCCGGCCGGGTCGAGCGGAGGACGCGGCTGAGGTCGCGGCCTTCCTGGCGTCCGACCGGGCGGCGTTTGTCACCGGGACGATAATCCCTGTCGACGGCGGCTGGTCGGCGAAATTGGCCTGACCGCTCGGCACCAAACAACGCGCCGGGTGATGCGTGCGATGACGTCGCATCGGTGCGAGGGACATTGACGTCCCCGCTGGGCGGGTGTCACAATGATCATAGATTTCCTCATCGCGTCGACCGAGAAAGGACCGCGGAGGCATGCAGTACTCGGTTATCTCAACGGACAACCACATCAACGAACCGCCGGGCCTCTTTGTCGATCGGGTCCCGAGTCAAATGAGGGACCGGGCGCCCACGATGGTACGAGGCGCAGACGGCGGGGACGGTTGGAGTTACAACGGCAAACCACCGAAGATGACACTTGGACTCTCGGCAACGGGGGCGATCACCAAGCAGGACTTCAAGGAGTACAAGCCGAGCGGGATCAGGTTCGAGGAGCTCCCCCCTGGTAACTACGAGGGTGCCGCCGCCCTCCAGGACAACGATCTGGACGGAGTCGACGCCGCGACCATCTATCCCGGATACGTCGGTGGCGCCTACATGGAACTCACGGACCGGGATCTGGCGGTGGAGTGCATTCGCGCATACAACGACTGGCTGATAGACGATTTCTGCTCGGCCAACCCAGAGAGACTCTGGTCGCTCGCCTTCATGCCGGTTGACGACGGGATGCCGACAGTGCTCGCAGAAGCCGAGCGGGTTATCGGCAAGGGCGCCCGAGCGCTGTATCTTCCGCTGCCTACCGTGCCGTACCACGACCGTCAGTACGATCCTCTGTGGAAGCTCGCGGTGGATGCCCGGGTGCCGGTGACGATACACCGCAGCGGCGTGAGCCGGTCCGAGCTTCCTTTGAGCATGCCGGACTCCGCGCCCGGGCTCAACGTGGTCGGCACCGTGCAGCGGTTCTTCTCTGCGATCAATCCCATCAGCAATCTGATCTTTACGGGGGCCTTCGATCGGTTCCCGGATCTGGTCTTCATAGCCGCTGAGGTCAACTGCGCCTGGGTACCCGCGCTGGCCCAGCAGATGGACCAGGAGTTCGAGCGGATGCGCTACTGGGCCAATCTCCCGTTCGAGTCGGAGCCCAGCTCGTATCTGGGCAAGAACGTGTTCGTCACGATGCTCGACGACCTCGTGGGATGCAAGATGGCGAAGGACGACCCGGTTCTTGCCCGTACCACTACCTTCTCCACTGACTATCCCCATTCCACAACCTTGTGGCCGCGCAGCCGCGAGTACATCGCTCAGATGACCGATGGAATGAGCCAGGACACCAAGCACGCCATCCTGGCCGGCAACGCCTTGCGGGCTTATTCGCTCAACTGAGGCGGTAACAGCCTCCACTGAGGCTGACGCAGCCCCCGATCGTTATGGGAGGGCTGACGCAGCCCCCGATCGTTATCGGAGGGCTGCGTCCTTCTGCAGCTCACCGGGATCGCACGACGCCGCAGTGCGGGCCGCTTCCAGGAGGTGAACGCCCGCCGCGCCCACACTGACCTCGGGGACTTTGGCGCCGGGTTCGACGATGAGCCAATCGTTGGTAGTGAACGTGGCGTCGCCCACGGTCATGTCGCCATCGAGGACCAGCGAGGCCCGCCAGTCGCCGTAAGAGATGGGCGGGAGCGAGGAGTAGGGACCCAGCTTGCGATTGAGCAGGACGCCCCGCTCCGGGTCGTCTGGACTCCCGAGATCCCAATACCCGTTTCTGCTGAGGCTGCTCTTGAACAGGCCGGGTGTGCCGTCGCAGGAGACGATCTGGTTACCTGCGTTGCGCTGTGAACCAGGCGGTCGGGGCAGGAAGTCCGTTGTCTCGAGCCCCTTGAGATAGACCAGAGTCGGATGATCGTGGAATTCTGCGGCGTAGCCACCGGGCGACAGGATGTCGCGGGCGAATATCTCGAGAATCTCCGAACCTTTGGGTCCATTCAGCAGCAATCCGTATTCGACACTCGGCGCCGCGATCAGCACGTCTCCGCGTTCCATCCACCAATCGCCGATCATGATCGTGCCGTCCAGAACGACGACCGCGGTCCAGCAGTCGTGCCAGTGGAGAGGCCAAATCTGGTTGGGGGCCATCCGGATGTCCGGGATCAACAGACGCCACTCGTCGTCGGGTGTTCCGAGACTCCAGGATTCGCTCCAGGTGGCCCCGCCGGGATGGTCCGACTCGCGGACTATTCCTCCCGGGCCGTCCTTGCCGCCGGGTTCGAGGCGAGAGCGCGTTACGCCCGGAGCGAGCGACTCGAAGGGGAGTTCATCGAAAACAATGACCATCTGTCAAAAACCCCCGTTGCCAGGTCCTAGAGGCTGGAAGTCCCTGGTCAGAGATTGCCACCTTTCTAATTGCGGCGCAACTGACTGAGCCCTGCCGTCGTTCAGCAGATTAAAAGCGGACACAGGATGGACGGTTTTGGGTGCAACGATGCACCCATGACAACAGAGTCCGTGAAAGACGAGGAATTTGAACGAGCCGACCTGGCCCAGACCCTGGCCCAACATCGGGCATTTCTCCGCCAGACCGTCGTCGGTGTCACCGACGAGCAAGCGGCGCGGCGCACGACGGTCAGCGAATTGTGCCTTGGCGGTCTGCTCAAGCACGTTTCACTCGTGGAGGCACAGTGGGCGGATTTCATCGAGCGGGGGCCGGTCGCAGTCGAGATGGCGGACGAATCGGCCATGGAGACGCACGCTCTCAGCTTTCGAATGTTGCCCGGTGAGACCCTCGATGCACTGCTTGACCGCTACGATCAGGTGGCCCGGCGCACCGACGGGCTGGTGGCGGCTCTCCCTTCGCTCGATGCCTCGCAACCCCTTCCCGAAGCTCCCTGGTTCGAGCGCGGAGCGAGGTGGTCGGCTCGCCGGGTCATCTTGCACATCCTGGCCGAGACGGCTCAGCACGCCGGCCATGCCGACATAATCCGCGAAGCCCTGGACGGGGCCAAGACCATGGGCTGACGGCGTTTTCCGGTCTCGATCCCGGGTGGAAGCGAGGACCCAAGAGCGGCCTGCCGATAGATCTCATTGAATCTCAATCATTCACAACTCCTGGCCGCCCAGTCGGCCAACGCCCAACGCCCACCGCTACCGGCGCCGCTTGCGGGCCAGGCGCTGTGCGGGGACCTCTACCAGCGGCGGCGGCTACGAGGGTCGCGGCACCAAGGTACTTGAAGGTCACATTGGCGACCCGGAAGACCAGCCAGAGCAAGGCGGCCCCTCCCAGAGCGGCGGCGCAGAGACCATGGCGGCATCCTAAGCAGCCGCCCGCTCGACCACAGCTGGGCGAGGAGGGAGCCGGCCAGGAGCTGTTGGGCCTGACGAAGGCTGGCAAAGTAGATCCAGTCCCGATGGGTGCCGTGATCCCAGGCCACGAACGGGCTGACGGCGACGATGGCGAGGCCTCGAAGCCCGTCCAGGGCCGGAGTGTGAGGGACCCTCCCCGAGCCGGTCTGGGCTCGGGGGGCATAGTGGCAGTCGGCACTGGGAGCGGTCGCGGGTTTCTCCAACGTCACGGCACATCCGACCTACCCCCGAAAGGGGGCTGTATTCAGCGAGCTGTATGACGCCTGGGGCGAGTTAGAGTTACGACTCATGCAGCACACGGATCGGTGGATCCGCGGCGCGGTACCGGACGCGGCGCTGGCGTTGAGCTGGGTTCCGTTCGCCGTCGCCGCCCGTTCACTGGAGGCTAACGCAGGATCACTCCGGATGATGTTCGCCTGGGTGATGTTCATTTCGTTCGCTCACCAGCCCCTGACGTTTCCCCTCGTATACGGCAGCCCATGGCGGCTCGCTACCCACAAGCGGCTGTTCACCTGGTTCCCGGCGGTCGCGGTTGCAGTCATCGCCATCTCTGCTCAGCTCAGCATGACGCTGGTAGTGGTGGTCGGGGGGATCTGGAACGCGGAGCATGTTTTGATGCAGCGCTACGGCCTGACCCGGGTGTATGGCCGCAAGGCCAAAGATGATCAGGGACGGCTGGAGCGTTGGATGCTGGTCACGTGGTTTCTCGTCCCGCTCCTGTGGACGACGGCCCGAGGACAGCTCGACAGACTGGTCGACCGTATGGCCAGCGGAAGCGTGGACGCCGGCGCAGCTCGAGTGCTCGCCAAGATGACGGCGGAGGCTCGGGTAGGTGTGGTGATCGTCGGGGCCACCGCGCTTTATCTCACGGTGCGCTGGGCCGGTCGCGAACGGCGCGTGGGGGCGGTTCCGAATTACCCCAAGTGGTTGTACCTGGGGTCGACCGCCGCCCTCTTCGGTCTGGCGTTTGTCGATCCCGTCGCCGCGATCGTAGGGTTCGTGGCGTCCCACTCCGTTGAGTACTTCGTCTTGGTGAACCGCTCCGTCGTATCGGAGGCCCGTCACGTCGGACCATTGGGCCGCATGTCGCGGCGCACTCACGGGCGCCTTCTCTTTTTCGTCTTCTACGGACTTGTGGTCGCCGCGACCTTCCTTCTCCTGTACCGGATGGTTCCGGCGTCAGTGTTGCTCGTGGCCGTGCTTGTCATCGGCGCCACCCACTTCTTCTATGACGCGTTCATATGGAAGCTCCGCAACCCGAACGTCACGGCGTCACTGGCCGCCGCGCCGCCGGAGTCGGCGGTCGCCCTGGAAGTGCAGCCGGCTTAGCTCTCAGGGTTCGCCATTCCCGTGCCATTGCGGACTTTACAACCAACGGAAAAAGTGATATCACTTTGATAGAGCGATCGTGGTAGGTCGCAGGCACAGGAAGGCAATGACATGGACGCATCTACAGAGACGGTCGGTGGGTCGCGTCAACCGGCCGCATTGGTACAGGAGCGGCGCTACCCCTCGTGGCCCGGTATTCCGGTTTTGATATTCGCCATTGCCGCTGTGGTCGTTGGCATCCTGATCATCAGCCACGGTCCCATCGGAGTGGGCTTCGGGATCGCCCTGCTTGTACTGGCGACCATTGGGGCTGCCGGGCTCACCACTGTCAAGCCGGGAGAGACCCGGGTCGTTCAGCTGTTCGGAGGCTATCGAGGCAGCGTCCGCACCACAGGATTGCGTTGGGTGAACCCGTTCTCGGTCCGCCGGGCGGTTTCGGTAAGGATTCGAAACAAGGAAACCCCGACGGTGAAGGTCAATGACGCGGACGGAAATCCGATCGAAATAGCCGCGGTTGTCGTCTGGCAGGTACGCGACAGCGCCAAGGCGACCTACAGTGTGGAGGACTTCGTGGTGTTCGTCGATACGCAGAGCGAGACTGCCCTCCGCCATGTGGCGAACAGCCATTCATACGACAACAGCGGCGCCGACTCTCTGTCCCTTCGGGACCACACCGATGAGGTTGCCGGTCAACTCGCGGCCGAGATCGGGGCCCGCGTCGTGCCCGCCGGTGTCGACATCATCGAGGCCAGGATCACCCGGCTGTCATATGCACCAGAGATCGCCCAGGTGATGCTGCAGCGCCAGCAGGCCAACGCCGTCGTCGCCGCCCGGTCTCGCATCGTGGATGGTGCGGTGGGGATGGTGCAGATGGCCCTGGGCCGTCTCGCCGACGAGGACATCGTCGAATTGGACGAAGAGCGGAAGGCGGCGATGGTCTCGAACCTTCTGGTTGTCCTGTGCGGCGACCGGGGAACCCAGCCGATCGTCAACGCCGGATCGCTGTATCAGTAAGCACTAAGCCGTGTCGGACGGACAAGGGGCAGAACGCAAGAGCATCCTCCTCCGGCTCGATCCCTCCGTCCACGACGCGCTTGCGCGCTGGGCGGCCGACGAGCTGCGCAGCACGAATGCCCAGATTGAATTCCTGCTGCGCCGCGCCCTCAGTGAAGCAGGACGCAGTCCGTCGGCCCGCCCCATTCCGAAGCGGGGGAGGCCCCGACGTGTTCCGGACCCGCCGTGAGCTGGACCGATCCTCCGAGAGGCGCCCCTCACCACCATTTCTGGCAACCAACTCGAGGCTCGAAATCTCCGCCTATCGCGGGTTGAGGCCCGGGTGCTCGGGACGTACGCTGTAACCATGACTCTGCGTATCGAGATCGATCGCGAGCGCTGCATGGGGTCGGGCAACTGCGAGTTCTGGGCGCCAGGCGTCTTCAAAGTGGGCGACGACGGTATAGCGGTAGTGCTGGATCCCGCCGGGGCGCCCGAGGACCGTATAGTGCTGGCCGCCGAAGGATGCCCAACCAGCGCGATCGTGTTGGATCGCGAGTAGCTGAAGCCGCCAGCGGGGAAGGAGGAGGGGATGGAAGCGACACCATCGGACGCGATTGTCTACGACATCGACCAGCGTTCGGGCCAGCCCTACCCGGCATGGGCGCGTTATCGGTCCGGATGCCCGGTCGCGCCGACACGGGGAGTCAACGGCTATGCCGACCGGCCCCAATACCACGTTACGACCTGGAGCGACGTGGAGACGGTGCTCCGGGACTGGGAGACGTTCTCCGCGTCGATCAATCTCGAGCAGGCCGGACAGTTCATGGGGGAGTTCATTCTCGGCCTCGACGGCAAGGAGCATCGGTCTTACCGGAATCTGGCCGCCGGCGCATTCCGGGCGTCGCAACTGGAGCACTGGGCTGACAACCTCATTGGCCCGCTTATTAACGACCTGCTCGACATGATCGCCCCCAGAGGTCATGCCGACCTTGTCTCCGAGGTCACGAGCAAGTATCCGGTGCAGGTCATCTGCGGGATCGTGGGGGTCCCCCTAGAGGACGTAGCTCAGTTTCAGCGTTGGTCGGAGGACATCACCGTCGGGTCCATGCAGCCAGACGTCGCATTCGCCTCGTCCAAAGCGATGCGGGAATATCTGAGGCCGATCATTGAATCCCGCCGGGAGGATCCGACCGGCGACCTGATCAGCGATCTCGTGCACGCTGAGGTTGACGGGCACCGGCTCACCGACGAGAAGATCTACGGTTTCCTCCAGCTCCTGTTGCCGGCAGGGGCGGAGACCACGTTTCGGGCCATGGGGAACGCCCTGGTCGCCCTGCTCACGATTCCCGGGCTCCTCGACCGGGTAGTCGCCGACCGCGAGATCCTTCCCTCCGTGATCGAGGAGACCCTGAGATGGGAAACATCTGTGACGCAGGTCGTCCGGGTCACCACGCGCGACACCGAGCTCAGCGGCTGCCCGATCCCGGCCGGCTCGGCCATCAGCGTGTTCAACGGCTCGGCCAACCACGATGAGACGCGCTACGACGATCCGGAGACCTTCGACGTCGACCGACCGGCCCAGAATCACGTGGCATTCGGCACCGGCCAGCACCAGTGCCTCGGGATGCACCTGGCGCGGCTCGAGCTGCGCGTCGGTCTCGACGCAATCATTGATCGCTTGCCGAACCTGCGGCTCGACCCCGATCGGCCGTCGCCGATAATTCAGGGCTTCGCCTTCCGCGGGCCCGATGCCCTGGACGTGCTCTTTGATCCCGCGCCATGAATAGTTCAGGCCAGCTGGGGCCGTGACCCCGATGGTGCTCATCCCCGGCGGCGGATTCGACAGCCGCTGTTGGGATCTGCTGCTGCCGCGCCTCAACACCCCGGCCGTCGCCGTGGACCTGCCAGGACGGGGTCGCCGTCCGGCTGTAGCTGAGGCGGTGACGTTCGCAACCTGTGCCCAGGCGATTCTGGAGGAGGTTGACGCTGCCGGGTTCGACCTGTAGATCTGTCCGGGCTGGGGTCCTCCAGCCCCCGCACGTGGGTGCGCACGACCCGCGACGCCATCCTGGCTCCGGACATGCAGCTCGGCTTCGCCGAGCGTGTCGGCCGGTGCCCGGTCGTCGATCTCGACGCCGGGCACATGTGCATGATCAGCCAGCCCGACCGGCTGGCTGAGATCCTCGAAGGAATAGCCGGCCAATTGGCCGGACGGAGCGTTCTGCTCCAGGAATCTTCACCTGGTCGCCCGGGGTCATTGAAGTCGGCTGTCCTCCAACGGAAAGGCTTCCAGCTGGCCGCCCCGGCGCCGGCCGAACGTCCGGTAGCGCCGTCGGGTGAATCGCCAGGCCCCGTCGAACACTGCATACTCGTCCTCGTATACGCCATAGAAGTCGAGCCAGTCACCGGTATCGCGATCCTCCGCCACCTCCAGCGCGTATGACCTGCCTGCCGCCCTGGAATCTGAAGCAAAGGTCACCACGAAATTCAGGGGGATGTATTCATAGAACGTAAAGCCCGCCGTCATCCTGGCACCGAATTCGGCGAACGCCACCGCTCCGTTCACCTCGAAGACTCTGCCCGACCGAGTGTCAAACTCGAACTGCGCGTCAGGAGTCGCCAGCGACGGCACTTCCTTCCAGGCTCGGCGGGTCGAGATGTCCGCATAAGCGCGCTGCAGGCGCATGATGGCGATATACGCGTCGGTGTCGTCGGTCATGACGCCTACTTTCGCAGGGTCTGGTCGAGCGACGCCATCGCGGCGATGGCCCGGGGCAGCAGGGCGGGCGAGGAAGGTCGCTACGGCTGGCTGTACCGCAGAGGCTCGTGGACGAAAAAGATCGAGCAGCCGGACCGGCTGAACATGCAGTGCTCCACCGGAAACGGGTATATCACGAAGTCCCCTCGCCGCCGCTGGGCCACGTCCCGGCGGCCGTCAGGATGGACGATCTCGTCGTCGGCCTCCCCTTCTAGGAAGAGGAAAATGTGAGCGGTGGCATGGGGGTGCGAGCCAACCGAGCTTCCGGCTTCGACGTGGGCGAAACCGGCAACCCTCTCCGCCAGGTCTCCATCGAGCTGCGCGTCGCAGAGCGGTACCGAGAGGAGCCCGGGGCCGGCGCGCATCCAGTCGCGCGGATTGCCGAGGACCTTGATCTCGCTACCGAGGGCGGGGCCGGAGATCAGCAGGCCCAGGGCGGGGCTCTCCTGACCCGCCCGTAGTGTGTGCGAGCCCACCGGTGCGTAGGTGCCGGCCCGGAGTGTCGCGGCTGTGGCGCCGTCCTCGACGGTGATGCTGCCCGCCAGAACGAGGAGGTTGGTCGGCCGTTCGCTGTCGCTCGAGTGGGCGGCGGCGGGCTCGAGGTAGAAGAGCACGACTCCGTCGCCTTCCCCCTCCGACCGCAGGGTACGAAGCCACCCGCCGGCGATTTCTGCCTCCGCTTTGCTGCCATCGAACCATACTGCCGGGCTGAAGACGTTGGTCACCTGCCGCCTCCGTCGATGTCTGTCACAGCTCGGGACCGGCGGACGTGCCCAGATGCAACAGGATCTTGTTGTCGGCACCCATCACGCAGACGTCGGCCAGGCGGGCGACGACCTCGCCCCGGGCCGGGTAGTCCAACCGGGCAACCAGTTCGGTGAACACGTACCACCGGTCAACGATCCGAACTACCACGTCAATGGAGCTCACCCTGGTGCCGGCCAGCAGGTCGGCGTAGTAGCCCCTTATGGCATCGCGTCCTTCGAGGCAGCTGATCTCGCCGCTGGCCGGGTCTCGCAGGGCCGCTTGCGCGTCCTCGGCATAGAGGTCGCTGATCCCCTGCACATCCCCGCGCCGCAGTGCGTTGAGCCAGGCATCGTGAGCCCGCATGGCCGCCACCCGTTCGTGGGCAACCTCCCCCGGGCCGTCACCCAGCTTCACCTGGGCCATCGGCCAACCCAGCCCGATCTCCCCGGCGATGGTGTCCTCGTCGGGCGTGCTCGGGAGAAGACCGATCAGCTCAGCTGTGTACTCCTGGGAAGTTGCCAGCACCTTCGAGGTCACCACCCCGTGGACGAACCCATACCAATCGCCACCGATAGAAGTGAACAGGTCCACCTGGGTCATGTGGGCCTGGCTCCGAGAGGCGGCGTAGAAAGCTCGCTGTTCTTCAGGGGTGGTGCACCTGACCAAACGCGGTGCGCCCGATTCCCCAGGTACCACGACGGTGGTCATCAGCGGGGCATATGACTTCATGCTCGTGAGAATCACGTCCGGGTCGTTCGACAGCTCGACCACGAAGTGTGATTCCGCGATCTCGCGTGATCGGATCCGCTCGGCGAGATGCCCCTCAAGAGGCTGGACTTGCATATTTATCGCTCCTTTTGCGCGTCGGCGACAACTACCACGAACAAACCGGTCAGGCTCAGCGGCCCGGCCGGCTCTCAAGCTTTCATCAAACCCCGGTAGATAGCTCCCATCATCTTCCTATCGTGGGTCCCTTCCTGTCAACGAAGCCGGCATCAGCCGCCTCCCTCGCCGGGACGGCCCCGGCGGCGATCGCCCGGCGACCGAGCCGCTCCACCTCGGATAGGGCTGGTTCGCCCGTCGGAATCGGTCCCGGGCGCGACGGGCAGGCCTAGAAACTCCTTGGCCAAATCGATCATGTGCTCACGGAGGCTGTGGTCGTCCAGATCCGCCACGAGAGGGTGGACCGCGGTGCTAGCCAGGGCGGCCGAGACCATCGCGGCGCGCACTCTTGCCCGGGTGTTCGGGCGGTTGCCGGCGAGAAGTCGGTACATATTGCCCATGACGGTTTGGAACGGCTCGTATGTCAACAGGACCCTGGCCATGATGGGATCGCCCTGCAGGTTTCTGACTATCTCCCGGCTTTCGATGGCCAGATCCACGACCTGCGTTACGAGGACCTCCAGTGCCCGGCCCGAGCTCTTTTCCGCACCTGCGGCGTCGACTGCAGCTTTGAGCCGGCGAACTGGTTCTTCCATGGCGGCGACGACGATCTCGTCCTTGGTTCGGAACTGGTGATACACCGCTGCCTTGGTCACGCCGATGGCATCCGCGATCATCTGAAGCGATGTACCGCTGATGCCATGCTCGCCGAAAAGCCGCAGTGCGGCCTCGACGATTCGCTGCTTCGTCGGACTCAGGGTTCTCCCGGTTGAGTTTCGAGCGACGGCGGCAATGGTCATTTCCGCAGAGTCTACCGGCCGGGTTGTGTTTGTCTAGCCGATCGGCTAGTTTTAGCAGTCGTGGGCTTCTTTATCTCGCCCGTCGCTGCTGGCCCGCTTGAAGTACGACGGGCGCTTCGTGGCCTGGAGGGGACCAAACCGTAGGCTCGAGCGGCGCGGCGTTCGGGTATCCGTACTGTTTGGAAACCCAGGCGGAATCTGGGCCGGACCATTCTGGAGGCTTAATGTCGGACCTAAGCGCCTGCGACTGATCAAGAATCCGTGCCACCTGACCCCGGTGAACTGATCAGTACGCCGGCCCCCATCCGAGGATCGCCGGGGGTGTTCGGCAAGAGTGGCGCCGTGCTCGACCCGGTCGACGGCGGCTTTCGCGTCCGCGATAGCGGGCGCTGGCCGTTTAACAGCGGGTGCCACCACGCGGCGTGGGATCTCCTCCGGGCGACGGTGGAAGAACCGGACGGGACCAGCTGGCCGGCGTTCGTTGCGGTTCCCATGTCGGATCTGACGATTTGCGACGACTGGGACGTGATGGGCGCCTTGGGCACCGGGAGCAACAGTGTGACCTGCGGTGAACTGTTCATCCCCGGGCATCGGGTGGCCAAGTTGACGGCGGACCCCCGCTCGGTGATTCGGCTGGATCTGGCCGTGGCCCACAACGTCGCCCTGCCGTTGGGCATGGCGCGATATGCATTGGAATACTTCCTGGGTAGAGCAAAGGAACACGGCATGGCTTCCCTCGGCTACGAACGCATGACCGACACGCCGGTCGTCCATGCCGCCGTCGCCACCGCCGCCGTCAACATCAAGATGATCGAGGGCTATCAACAGTGGGCGTTGTCGGCCGTCGATCCAAGCACGGGCTCTCTGGACCCGAAGGAGACTGCCATACTGGGTGCCGGCGCGGCGTGCTGCTTCCGCTTGGAGCGCCAGGCGATCGAAGGGCTGTACGCGTTGTGCCCATCTGCAGACATTCATCTGGACAGGCCGATCCAGCGGCTAATCCGAGACGTCCACGTCTTCGAGCATCAACACGCCGTTACCCCTTTTGCCAACTACGAGCTATACGGACGGCGGCTCTGTACGTCGTGAACCGCTCCCTCGGGCCTAAGGCCAGGTGATGATCCCAACTCCCCCCGACGCCCCGGCGATCACCGCCCGCGGGCCACAACGGTTGGCGAAGTCCATGAGCCGGCAGGGTGGGCCAGCCGGTAACCGGGGTCCGACTAAAGTGTGACGATGCCCACGGGAACGGCCCATCCGGCCCTGCGGACCACCCTGGCCAAGTGTCCGCCCCTCCGGTGGGGTTACCGCCAGGCCCGGCACAGGTTCGATTGGGCATGCGGGGGGGTGATGCGCCGCTGGGGATTCGACGAGCTGCCGGCGCCCGTGGCGATCCACCTGATATACAACGTTCTGCTGGACCGGGACCCCGACCCCGTTGGCCTTTCGACCTATCTCCCGTCTCTGTCGGCCGGTGCGATGTCCAACCGGGACCTGTTCCAGGTGGTGACGGCTTCATCGGAGCACCAGCGTCTTCCGGCATTTTCCGCGCACTACGCGCTCTGCTCGATCCATACCTCCCGCGGCCTCTTCGTCCGTTCTCTGCCGCCGGCCAAGTCGATCGTGGACCTGGGCGGCACCGACCTGGGTGATCCTCGAGGCGCGCTCGTCACCCTGGGCTATCCCTATGACTTCGATCGACTCGTCATCGTGGACCTGCCTAGCGCCGAACGCCACTCGATGTACCAATCCGATGAACAGCAAGGAGTCATCGTCACGGAAAAGGGCCCGGTCAGCTATAGCTACCACTCCATGGTCGACCTGAGCCCATTCGAGGATGAGAGCATCGACCTGATCTACTCCGGCCAGTCGATCGAGCACGTCACGGCCGAGGACGGAAAGAGCGTGATGGCAGAGGCCTACCGGGTCCTGCGACCGGGGGGCTACCTCGCGATCGACACCCCCAACGGACGGATGACGCGGCTGCAGCAGGACGAGATGATCGACCCCGACCACAAGATCGAGTACACCTGGCCTCAACTCTCGCAACTGATCCTCTCGGCCGGCTTTGAGATCAGCTGGGCGAAGGGTCTCAACTACACCGGAGAATCCGCAGCCAGGGGGCGGGTCGACCTGGCCGAGGTAGCCGGCAACTGCGGGCTGTACGACGCGCTCGAAGACTGCTACATCCTGGCCGTCGTGGCGTCCAAGAAGGACGCCACCCGCTCAGTCGCAGAGACGTGAGCAACGAGTGAGGCATTCTCGTCGTGGCCCGATGGCGCCGGCCACCGCGCCGGCACTCGGCGGGTTCGTATTCCTCTGCTCTACATGCGATTCCAATGTCGTGCTGTCATGCTGGTGGCGATGGTCGCGCTGATCAGTCTCACCCACCTGGTTTCGTCTTACGGTTACGCCGCAGTCTTCGTGCTGTCGGTGCTGCAGTCCTGTTGTATACCGACCTCGTCCGAGTTGACGCTGGGCTTCGCCGGAGTGCTGGCAAGCGAGGGTCAGCTCAACGTATTCGGGGTCATCGCTGTCGCAGTGGCCGGCGAGGTCATCGGCGCCTACATAGCGTGGATGATCGGCCGCTATGCGGGCCGCACCCTCGTCGACCGCTACGGCAAGTATGTGCTGCTGACCCATCACGACCTCGACCGGGCCGAAGGGTGGTACCACAAGCACGGCAACTGGGGGGTATTCGGAGGCCGGCTGATCCCGGTGATCCGCAATTTCGTAGCCCTGCCAGCCGGGGTGGCCGAGTATCCACTGGTGCCGTTCGGCGTGCTGACCATGCTGGGCAGCCTCATCTGGTGCTCGGCCATGACCTTCATCGGTTACGGGGTCGGGTCGGGCTATCACCACATTGCGAAGGGATTCAGCTACGCGGGGTACCTCGTTGGAGCCGCCGCCGTGATCGCGATCATCGTGGTCATCGGCCACCGCTACCGCAGCTACAAGGCGGCCACCAACAGTGCTGCCTCGTCGCCCCGGGTCCCGACGGCGACCGAGGAGCCCCTCGGCGGCCCCCGGCCCACCTGACGCAATCCGCCGGCCGGCCCCGGAGCCTGTGGCCAAACTGGTCATTTGGCGCCGTCCACGGCGCGAACCT
The DNA here is from genome assembly GCA_963783945.1 of uncultured Actinomycetota bacterium. GTDB lineage: Bacteria > Actinomycetota > Acidimicrobiia > Acidimicrobiales > Palsa-688 > CAWAPS01. Next base: position 320,155 of record CAWAPS010000024.1, on the reverse strand, counting down.
GTTTCGGCTCGGCGACTAGAGTGAGCCGAGCGTTTCGACCCGGGCCGGGCTGTCCGGGTCGCCTCGGATGCTCCCTCCTCTTTTATGCCGCGACCGTCACGACCTGCCATCCTGCGCCGCTGGGCGGTGCTGGGCGCAGTGGCGATACTGGCGGTGGTCCTGCCGTTGAGCCTCGTAGGGGGCGGCGGGTCTAAGCGGGGGCAGACCGCGCCGACGAGTCAGCCCGACCGTGACAGCGGGCCGGCCCCGCCGGGGACCCGGGCCAGCCAGCCACCAGCTGTCACGCCCACGAACGTCTACGCCGCCGACACTCCCCAGGACATGAGCCCGGCGGTAGCCGGAGACATCCCGATGATCTACGTCCCGAACAGCGAGAGCAACACGGTGACAGAGATCGATCCGGCGACATACCAGGTCGTGCGTACCTTCCCCGTCGGCGCCCAGCCACAGCACGTGGTTCCGTCCTGGGATCTCAAGACGCTCTGGGTGACCAGCGACGTCGGAAACAGCCTCACTCCTATCGATCCCAAAACCGGTCTCCCCGGCCCACCGGTTCCCGTAGCGGACCCTTACAACATGTACTTCACACCCAACGGGCAGTACGCCATCGTTGTGGCCGAGCGCCTGGAGCGGCTCGACTTCCGCCAGCCCCACACCATGGCCCTGGTCCACGCCCTGCCCGTGCCCTGCCCAGGCGTCGATCACATTGACTTCTCCGCCGACGGGACCTACTTGATCGCCACTTGCGAGTTCGGATCCAAGCTCGTCAAGGTCGACGTGGCCCAGCAGAAAGTGGTCGCCTCCCTGGCCCTGCCTCACGGCGGTATGCCCCAGGATGTCAAGCTGTCACCAGACGGCCGGGTGTTCTACGTCGCCGACATGGCAGCAGGCGGGGTGTGGGAGATCGACGGGACCGCCATGAAGATCATCGGCTTTCTCCCCACGGGCAAACAGGCTCACGGGCTGTACATCAGCCGCAACTTCAAGTATCTGTACGTAACCGACCGGGGCGAGGGAGCGGTGTCTCTCATCGATCTGGCCACTCGCCGGGTGGCGGGGAAGTGGGTGCTCCCGGGCGGTGGCAGCCCGGACATGGGCAACGTCAGCGTCGACGGGTCGGTCCTGTGGCTTTCAGGCCGGTACAACTCCCAGGTCTATGCCATTGACACCGCCAACGGGAAGCTGCTGGCCCGGATCGACGTCGGTGCCGGTCCCCACGGCCTGTGCGTGTGGCCTCAGCCGGGTCGCTATTCGCTCGGCCATACCGGGATCATGAGGTGAACTCCCAGGCCCCGGCCTTCCCGTTAGAGCTCCGGCTGTAGAACCGGCCCGGCAGGTGATTGCAGTTCGCCCGTCTCGCCGGTCATCGACTCGAGCTGCTCGCCTGAGTGGTCCCAATGGATCACCGCCCTGAGGTCCTTCCACACGATCGGGATGCCGGCCAGGATGCAGATGCCCATGATGGCCCACGACACCACGCCGTGCAGGGCGACATAGAGCGTGGTCGAGAGGCTCTTGACCATCAGGATCAGCACCGCAGCGTTGACCAGCTGTTCGACGCCGTAGAGCGCAGAAACCTTGATCATGGCCGCCCGGGCTCGGGGATCGGAGAGGTCGAGGACGGAGTTCGGGATCAGCTCGTTCACCACCGGAGCTACGAGCGGTTTCGCGAGCAGGGCGGACCCGATGAAGACGCATCCGCCGATGGCCGTCACCACCGCCGGCGCGATGAAGAACCACTGGGCCGAGTTCATTACCAGGGCTACCGCCCCTCGGGCGAGGAGCACCACGATATAGAGAATTACGAGGCCCGACACGGATCTGGTTCGAATCCACCGAACTGCCGTGTAGGCACCACTCCACAGCAGCACCAGCACGACCCCGCCGGCCAGCCCCCACTCCCGCCGGCCGACCAGGAAGCACAGGCCCGGGATAATTCCCCCCAGGATCATCCCCGGTACCGCTTTGGCCACCACCTTGGCCATCGTGCGCTTGCGCGCGCTCCAGTATGAAACTGCAGAAGAAATCATGCGGTCCACCGATACTGAGGCATCGAGAGTAAGAGCGCCCGCTCTCGTGCCTGATACACGGATTTTCGCCGGCCGATGACTTCGGCCACCCGGTCACGCCTCGATCGGCATCAAGGACGGGGTGCGAGGCGGCCCGAGCGCGGCCGCGGTACTACCCCGAAGCGTCCTCGCCAATGTCAGCGGGCCGCTTGAAGATGTACACCGCGCCGGCAGACGCCGCGCTGGGGGCGACGGCCAGCTCCCAGCCCCTCTCGCCAGCACCAGTCAGGACGGCAGCCAGGCCGTCGCCCGCGGCGAAGGAAAGGCTGGAATCGCCGGTGAGACTCCAGCCGGAACTCTGCTGCTCGACGACCAGATACGTCCAGATCACCATGGCGCCCACCCTAGGCGCCCGTCGGCCACAAGCGGAGTTCCGGCGTCATCGCGGTAACGTGGCGGCGGAAAGGGCCGACGCGCCAGCCTAGGAGGTGATGGCCTTGTTCCGAAGGCACCCCCCTGTCTTGCCGGTTGGCACCTACACGACGTGGACCTGGCCTTCAGCGCCGTCCGGCTATGCCGAGATGCGCTGGATGGTCGAGCCGCGCACCGATCCCTCCCCAGTGGGCTACTTCTGGAGCCACCAGGTAGGCCTGGTCGGCGGTGAGGCGGCCTATCTGGGCCTGCAGACTCAGGGCTGGGAGCCCAAGGGCAAGATCGCCATCTTCTCCGTGTGGGGGGCGCTCGACGCCGACGGCCCCGGCTACGCCGCCCCGTTCAGTGGCGAAGGCAGCGGGATGACCGTCCGGATCCGCTATGAGTGGTCGCCCGGTCGGCCGGAACGAGTGGCGCTCCTGGCCGAAGGAGGCGGGTGGTGGCGGGCCGAGGTGGGGGACCGGGTTGTGGGCCGGATCAAGGTCGACCCACGGTGGGGCGGCCTCGCTCCCACGTCGATCATGTGGACCGAGCGCTACGCCCCTCTACTTCGTATCTGCGCCGAGATCGGACACGCTGTCGCCTGGTTTGGCCCGCCGGTAGGCGACGGAGACGTCGAGCCGTTGACCCATCACAACCATCTGGCCGAGCACCGGGGCTGTCCCGGCTCGTCGGTTGATGACGCCGACGGTGGCGTCCTTCACGTAATGGGTGAGCCCTAGCGGCGGGACCGGCATCGGCGGCTCAGCCGCCGGCCTTCACTCCGCAGGGGCTTTGGGCGCTACTCGACGGTCGAGGCGGAATGAGCGCCGACCCACACCGTCTTGGCGTTGCAGAACTCTTTGATGCCGTTCGACGATAGCTCTCGGCCGTACCCGGAGCTTTTGATGCCCCCGAAAGGCAGTTCCGGAAACGACGTGGTGTTGCCGTTGACGAAGAGCATTCCTGACTCGATGTCACGGGTGAAGCGGGCCCGCTCCTGGTCGTCCTCGGTCCAGACGTTCGCGCCTAGCCCGAAATCGGTGACATTCGCCAGCTCGATCGCTTCATCGATGCCGTCGACCCGGTACAGGGTGGCGACCGGGCCGAACACCTCCTCCTTGTGCACGCGCATCTGTTCTGTGATGCCGGTCAGTACGGTCGGCGGATAGAAGAATCCTTTGCCTGGCAGGGGCTGGCCACCGCATAGGACGGTCGCGCCCTTGCCCACAGCGTCGTCGACGAGCTCCGAAACATCGGTCACCTGCTGTTCCGACGCGAGCGGCCCGACATCGGTGCCGTCCTCCATCGGATCACCTACCACCCTCGATGACATCGCCTCGACGAAGTGGCGCTCGAACTCTTCGTAGACCGCTTCGTGGACGATCACTCTCTTGGCGTTGATGCACGACTGTCCGTTGTTCAAGAGGCGGGCGGTCATGGCGACCTCCGCGGCTCGAGGCAGGTCAGCGGAGGGCATCACGACGAACGGGTCGCTGCCACCTAGCTCCAGCACCGTCTTCTTGATGTTCCTACCGGCGGCCGACGCCACGGCGGACCCCGCCGCTCCCGACCCGGTGAGGGTGGCCGCCACCACCCTGCGGTCCTCGATAATGGCCTCCACCTTCGACGATCCCACGAGGAGCGTCTGGAACGCGCCCTTAGGAAAACCGGCCCGCTCGAAGAGGTCCTGCAGGAACAGCGCGGTTTGAGGCACGTTGGACGCGTGCTTCAGCAGGCCGACATTCCCTGCCATGAGAGCCGGGGCGGCGAAGCGCATGACCTGCCAGAGCGGAAAATTCCACGGCATCACGGCCAGCACCGGCCCCAACGGCTGGTATGTGACGTAGGCCCGGACCGCCCCGGTGGCATGGGCGTCGGCTACCTCATCGGCCAGATAACCCGCCGCGTGTTCGGCGTAGAACCTGCACGCCTTGGCGCATTTCTCGACCTCCTGGCGGGCGGCCGAGACGGGCTTACCCATCTCGGTCGTCATGAGCATCGCTACCTGGTCCCTTTCATCCTCGAGTATCCCAGCCGCCGTCATCATCCAGCCGGCTCGCTCGGCAAAGCTCGTCAGGCGGTAGGCGGCAAACACCGAGGCGGCGGTGGCCAGGCTGGCGTCGATCTGCTCGTCGGTGAGCTCGGGAAAGGTCCTGACCGTCTCTCCGGTGGCCGGATTGATAGTAGCGATCGGCATCGAGGCTCCTCTCGGAATCCGGACATCTCGTCCGTGGGTTGGGGGACGGGCGGGTTGAGCTACAGGCTATTGCTCCCCTGGGAGAAGTGCGACCGGCTATGCCGGAGTGCAGCCGGTGACCTGTCGAGGGCCGCCGTCGGGGCGGTCCGCGGAGTTGTGCGATCATTTGCTTCCATGGACGATGTCGCCGGAACGAAGCTTGATGACCGAGGCCCGGAGCGGACTCACGGGAGCCGGTCGTGAGCGGAACGGCCGAGGGAGAACGCCTGGAGGAAGCTGACGTCGATAACGTCCCCTGGCGGAAGTGGGGCCCGTATCTCAGCGACCGACAGTGGGGCACCGTCCGGGAGGACTACAGCGAACGAGGCGACGCCTGGAGCTACTTCACCCATGATCAGGCTCGCTCGAGGGCTTATCGGTGGGGGGAGGACGGTATCGCCGGAATCAGTGACGACCAACAGAACCTGTGCCTCTCGCTGGCTCTGTGGAACGGGGCGGATCCGATCCTGAAAGAGCGATTCTTCGGCCTCACGAATTCTGAAGGCAATCACGGGGAGGATGTGAAGGAGTACTACTTCCACCTCGACAGCACCCCCACCCACTCCTACATGCGGATGCTCTACAAATACCCACAGGCCGCCTATCCGTATGACGAGTTGGTGAGCACCAACCGCGGCCGCACCCGCGACGATTTCGAGTATGAGCTATTGGACACGGGGGTGTTCGCCGAAGACCGTTATTTCGATATCGAGATTGAATACGCCAAGGCCGATCCCGAGGACATCGTGGCGGTAGTAACGGTGACCAACCGGGGGGCCCAGGACGCGCCCCTCGATGTACTGGCTTGCATCTGGTTTCGCAACACCTGGTTCCCGGGGCTCACCGCCCGTCTCCCCGCCCTTGCCATGGATGCGCCGGGGCGAATCCTGGCCGACCACGAGACGCTGGGGCCGCGGGTTCTGTGCGTCGACGAATCAGCCGAATGTCTCTTCACTGACAATGAAACCAACTCGGCGCGGGTCTTCGGCACCGACGACGGGGCGCCATTCGTCAAGGACGGGATCAACGACTATGTGGTGCACGGACGATTGGGCGCGGTCAATCCGGCCGGGACCGGAACCAAGGCGGCGGCGCGCCACCGCCTGGTCGTACCTGGCGGCGCCACCATCAGTCTCCGATGGCGGTTGCGCCGGCCCGACGCCGCTCCGATCGAGGGCGGGGAGCTGGGCCCCGATCTCGACGCCGTGATGGCCAGTCGCCGGAGCGAGGCCGATGAGTTCTACCAGTCGATAACCCCGCCGGCGGTCACAGCCGACGACGCCATGATCATGAGGCGGGCGCTGGCGGGAATGCTGTGGAGCAAACAGTTCTACTATTTCGATCTCGACCGATGGCTGCAGGAGCACGACGGTCACCCATTGCGCTCTCCCAAGCGGGGGGATATCCGCAACCAGCAGTGGTTTCACATGCAGAACGGCCATATATTGTCCATGCCCGACTGCTGGGAGTACCCCTGGTACGCCGCCTGGGACCTGGCTTTTCACTGCGTGGCGCTCGGCATGGTCGACCCCGCGTTCACCCGCCACCAGATCGAGCTCATGATCAGCGACGTCTACCTGCACCCGAGCGGTCAAATCCCGGCCTACGAGTGGAACTTCGGGGACGTCAACCCGCCGGTGCACGCCTGGGCCACCTTGTTTGCTTACGCTGCGGGGGCCGGGCCGCGCTCGGAGCTGCACAGAACGTTCCTGCGGGACTCATTCAAGAAGCTGCTCCTGAACTTCTCGTGGTGGATCAACCGCAAGGATCCAGCCGGTCGCAACCTGTTCGAGGGGGGGTTCCTCGGCTTGGACAACATCGGGGTGTTCGATCGAAGCGCCCCTTTGCCGACGGGAGGCTACCTCGAACAGGCCGATGGCACGGCCTGGATGGCGCTGTTCAGCCAGAACATGCTGGACCTGGCCCTCATCCTGGCAGCCGAGGACTCGAGCTATGAGGATCTAGCCCTCAAGTTCGTCCAGCACTTCTTCTGGATTGCGGGCGCCATGGACAAGGTCGGCCAGTCCGACGACGAGATGTGGGACGAAGAAGACGGGTTCTACTACGACGTGCTCCGATTGCCCGACGGGTCAGCCACCCGGCTGAAAGTGCGCTCGATGGTGGGGCTGATTCCCTTCTGTGCCGTCTCGATCATTCCCCGCGACGCGGTCGAGCGCTTCCCCAGTCTGGCTGCCCGGGCCCGGTACCACTACGAGCGCTACGCCGACCTGCTCACCGGGGTAGCCGACCCCCTCCTGCCCGGCGTGGACGGCCGGCTCATCCTGTCCATCCTCGACGAGCCGAAACTTCGCCGGGTCCTGGCCCGCATGCTGGATGAGGACCGCTTCTTCAGCCCGCACGGGATACGGTCACTGTCCAGAAGCCATCTCGACGAACCGTACGTCTTCGCCGTGCATGGACAGGAGTTCCGGGTTGAGTACCTGCCTGCCGAGTCAAACAGCGGACTGTTCGGTGGAAACTCCAACTGGCGCGGTCCGGTTTGGTTTCCCATCAATCTGCTTATCATCAGAGCCCTGCTCAACTACTACCTCTACTACGGTGACGAGTTCACGATCGAGTGCCCAACCGGCTCGGGGTGCCAAATGACCCTGTTCGAGGTGGCCAGAGAGATCGCCAATCGTCTCATATCGATCTTCCGGCGCGACGACAGCGGCCGCCGCCCGGTTTATGGCGGCACGGCGACGTTTCAGCGCGATCCGCACTGGCGAGACCTGCTGATGTTCCACGAGTACTTTCACGGCGACAATGGAGCCGGTCTGGGCGCCAGCCATCAGACCGGTTGGACCGGCACGGTCGCCCGGCTGGTCCAGTTGTTCGGCTGGATCGAACCGGCTGAGGTCCTGCACGGCCCGATTCGGCCGGTTGCCCAGCCCTACGAACCACGCTAGATCTATCCCTGCATTACGAGTGCCATCGTGACATGCCTCCAGAAGGTTCGACCTCGGCCCGCTTCCTTGGCCCGGCGTAACTCAGGATTGAAGTCGTCTGCGAACACGTTTTGGACCGACCCGGCCTTGGCCTGCATCTGGTAACCACCGTGAGCTATCTCGAACGTCTGCTGCAGGACGTCGAGATGGTCGAGGGGGTGGCTCAGAGCATCGTCTGTGAAATAGTACGGGGTTACGAAGTTGCTCACCTCGACCGGCGTCCCCTGGACGTTGATGTGGTAGCTCTGGCTCTGAACAGGATCACACGCCTCGGTGGCGACCAGGCATTGCAGGCGGTCGCTGTACGACCATGACGCACAGAAGACATCGCATTGCAGTTCCACGGTCTCGTGGCTTGTGGTGCTCGAAAGCGACACCCCGGCGTCGTGGGTGACCTTGACCCCGATTTTTCCCGCCGGCATCCCGGTCTTCTCGTCGACGTAGTGATAGGCGAGGGCCCCGGGGGCCTCGGTGATCTCGTCGACGAACGAGAACTGGTAGGCGGCCGGATCTGCCCCGGCCGAGACGGTCAACGGATCCCTGATCTCCCAGGCCGCCCCGACTTCGTTCTGAAGTTGCGAGTTGCAGGCTCGGGCTATGGTCTCGATCTCGGCATCAGAGACCAGCTTCGACTGGTTGACCAGGGTGATCCTCACGGTGCCCTTCCTCGATCGCATAAGTCCGCAAGCTTAAACCGGTTCGCAGAATTGCCTGCGCCAAACGAGGCTGCTGACCAGAGTCGTTTGGCGCTGCCTGTGGCTCGAACCGGTTTAAGGGCCCGCCACGAAACAACCTGGAACGAGTCCTGTGCCACGACATGCATGTTTACAAGAGAATTGCGTCAAGTTGTTTCGTGGCTGGCCCTAAGCCCCGTCGTCGTCTGATCCCGCCGGGTCCCCGGGACCCTGTGCAGCATCCAAGGGCAACGAGGTGCACTGTATATGGACACACGATGGAGATGACATGGAGAACCGCCGGACCGGATCTTCGCCGGGTCGCGGCATCTTCGGCTCCGGGCCCGGCAGCCGCTGCTCCCCGGAGGTTGACGGTTGTCCCTACGATGACACCGGATGGACCCGAAGGCCCACAACGACTCGTTTCATAGCCCGTGCAACCGCCATCAGGAAGCGGGGTCCATCGGCGTAGGATCTCGACACCGGAGACCGTGGGTCAGTCCTATCCCGTCCGGCTCGTCCCGACCCGGACGGCTGTGGAACCTGGTGGCCGGCTGGCCAGGAGCGCTGGCGCTGATCGCGGCCGGGGTCGTGGCCGTCGTCCTCGTGTGGGCGGGACTGGCCGACCAGGTGGTAGTGGACACCGGAGGCCTGGTCCTGGGCGTCACCGCCGTCGCCGGCGTGGGCATCGTGGCAGGCGTTGCCGGCCGGCCGCGCCGTTGGTGGCTCACCTGGGGCGCCGGAATCGCCGTGGCGGCTACGGTAGTTGTGGCTGCCGCGCATTGGTGGCTGAGCGCGACCGGCTTGGTTGCTGACCATTACCCCCCCTCGTTCCTGGTGTGGACGTGGCTGGGAGTGTGGGCGGTAGGCGTGGGGGTAACGGGGTGGTGGACGGGAGCCCGCGCCATCCGCGTCGTCCGGGCCCTCGCCGCCCCGGTCGCCTTGGTGTCGGCGTTCCTCCTGATCAACTCCCACTACGGTTATTGGCCGACCGTCGGCGCACTGCTCGACCGGCCGGTAGAGGGACAGGTCACGGCTCACCGGGTGTATCAGGAGATCCACCTTCACTCCCTCGACGCCGGACTGGTCCGCACCGAGAAGGGAATCTCGGTGCTGCGGACAGGTCTGTACGGGCCGATATCCATACCTGGCGATCCGGATACGTTCCCAGCGGATTCGGCATGGGTGTGGCTGCCCCCCGCCTACTTCAAGGCGCCCCCCCGGGACTTGCCGGTGCTCTTGATGCTGACGGGCCTGCCGGGTTCGGCCCAGGACTGGGTTACCGCAGGTCAGGTCGTTCCTCTCGCCGACGCATGGGCCCGCGACCACGGTGGGTCAGCGCCCGTGATGATCTTCGTCGACGAGAACGGTCGGGGTGGGCGGGACACGGAATGCGTCAACGGACCGCAGGGGGCGGCCGAAAGCTACCTGGCCGATGACGTACCCATTTGGGTCGACCAAACCCTTGGAGTCGGCCTCGATCCGGCCCGGTGGGGTGTGGTGGGCTTCTCGGAGGGGGGTACGTGTGCCATAGGACTGGCTATCGAGAATCCACGAGTTTTCGGCAGCTTCGTCGACGTGGCCGGTGAACCCGCGCCAAGCCATGGGGGACCCGAAGCCACTCTCCGGTACCTCTATGGGGGAGACCCGGTGGCGGCTCGGAGGTTCGACCCCAGCCAGATCCTGGCCGGGGGCCGCTTCCCGCACCTCGAAGGCTGGTTCGCAGCCGGCACGGGTGACCGCGCCGGCCTCAGCGCGGCCCGCCACCTGGCTCTCCTAGCCGGTCGAGCCGGCATCGTGGTGCACACCTATCAGGGTCCCGGCGGCCACACCTGGGCCTTCGCCCGTCAAAGCTTCGCTCGGATCTACCCGAGCCTGGTGCGCGATCTCTCCGGCCAGGACACCATCCCCGCGCCGGGACCTGGCGGTGACTTTCGCCGCCGGAGTGTTGCGTAGTTTGGCCCGCTGCTACAGCCGGCGCTTCGCTTCGGCGTAGAGGTCAGGGGGGAGGGGTCCCTTGGCTGCGACGCTGAGGTTGGAACGCAGATGGTCCGGGTTCGACGTTCCAACAATCGTGGTGGACAGGCCGGGATGGCTGAGGGTGAAGCGCAGCACGAATTCCATCCGGCTCATGTCTCCCAGGACCTCCTCGATGCCCGAAGACTCCCATCGGCGCTGACCTTCGCCCTCTGCCAGGCCGATGGGGCCGCGTTGCCAAGTCTTGTCGTCCGCCGGAGCGCCTCTGGCTGCCCCGCCGCGTATCAGCGTGCCCGCACCTGCGTCCGCGGCCTCGGTGATGAGGTCCTCGTGCTCGCGCTGGAGGGCCGAGTAGGGGATCTGGAAGACGTCGAAGACTCCCATTGCCAGGTGATCGGGCAGATCGGGCAGGGTGCCGGACATCCCGAGGAACCGGATCTTTCCCTCGTCCCGCAACGCCAGCATGGTCTCGACCGTTTGGTCGGCTTCCATCTGATCACGGCTCGGAGACATGTGGACCTGCAGCAGGTCCAGGCGATCGGTGCCGAGCCGGCGCAGGCTCGACTCGATGCCCGAGCGGATGTTGGCGGGTTGATAGTCGTGGGGAAACGGCGGGGTGGCTCCGGGCGGTCGTTCACCGAGGGGGCATCCGCATTTGGAAGCGAGGAAGTACTCATCGCGGCGGTGGCCCACGTACCGCCCGATGAGCTCCTCGCTACGGCCATAGTCGATCGACGTGTCGATCAGATTGATGCCGCCGTCGAGGACGTCATTCAGGAGCCGCCCCGCATCCTTGTCGTCAATGGCTGGCCCGATGGGGTGACCCCGGAGCTCCATGGCTCCGTAGGTGAGGATGGACACGTCTTCTCCAGTGCGCCCGAGCGGACGGGTGGCGATCGTCATGCCAGTACCGTACTGAGGTCCCGACCGACAGGGCCGTCAAACCGCCCGTTCGTCCCCGGGCGGGCTGGCCGCTCTGACTCGCTCGAGGCGGACGCCGGTATGCGGAGGGTCCACGCCATTCTTGCGTAGGCGGTAGCGACTGAGGAGGCCCTGGCGGATGGTCGGCAACCAGGTGACCGCCCACGCCTCGGCTTCTGTTGAGGCAGCCTCCCACGTGGTCTGTTCCAGCCCTGCCGCCAGCCGGTTTGCGCCCGATCGCAGCCCGGCAGCGCTCGCGCTCAGTCCCGCCGCCAGGGTGACGAGAGCGGTCCAAACCTTGGCCGTTCCGCTGGCGTTGGCGATCGCCAGGTACAGCAGGCCCCCGGTGGCCGCCAGGATGACAACCGCGACGGGCCAGAACCAGAGGATCATCTTGGCTGCCGTGGCCCGCATGCTGCGAACGATCGCCTCGCCGGCGTGGATCCAGGCATCTATCGGCGGTTGTCCCTGGTCGGGGAACTCACTCGAGAGCAGGCGGAACCAAGCGCTGCCCTGGTTCCGCAGGGCCGTCACAACGGCCTCCTCATGCTTGTCCCACTCCCGCTCGAGGGTTCGCGCATTGGTGGCGACCCACTCCGACCAGTTGTGGATGGACCGGCTGACGATCGGCACGGCCTGCGGGGCCAACGGGGTCATCTGGCCCAGCCACCCCTGCAATGTCGCCAGGCGGTTCCGACTGAACTGGTCGAGGAAGACGTCTACGCGCCGGCTTCCGTCAGCCAGCACGCGGTCGGTGTCGGGGAACCAGCACGTGTCACTGAGGGCCCTACCGAGCTCGTAGCTCGCGGCCTGAGCCGGGTCGTCGCACGCGAGAGCGTCGAGGACGTTGTAGTGGAGCTTCTGCAACTCGATGCTGCGGCGCTCTGGTGCCTCAGTCCTCCACGCCGCCAGCTGATCGTGGCGGTCCAGGTCCTGCAGCCCCCCGCGATTGAGGTAGTGCTTCACCAGGTCGACGCCGAGGTCGAGCCGGGCAGGAGTGTCGTACTCGGAGATGGAAGGCAGGTGGTCGAGGGGGCCGGCAGACCGCCGTACGGGAAGGGGACCGTACAACTGGGCCATCTGCCAACCCAGGGAGAACGCGTTGGCGCCGGTGTTTCGGCGGGCGCCGCCCCCGGCGCCGCCTCCGCTCCCGCCCCCGGTTGCCGGAGTCGCAGCCTTGTTCGCAGCCGTGATGTCGGCCAGTAGAGCCGGCATATCCAGCTTGGCGGCTTCGTCCTCGGTCGTCACGATCGCCCATGCCTCCCGGATACATGTTGCCGTCCACTCCCGGGACGATTTCTGGAGAGCACCCCACGTCACCCAGGTGTCCGAGGTGTGGCCGTCGGTCATCACTTTGATGATGCAATGACCGTCGTTGGGATCTGGCCGCTCACCGTCGGCAACCGTCCATGGTTCCCCGGCGTTGAACTGGCTGTCGGCCGCGTCGGTCAGATCAACCCCGACGTAGAGCCCGTGGAAGGCCGCCATTACGCCGTCGCAGCCTTCAGGATCAGTATGGTCTACAGGAGCGAAGGCCAGGATCTTCCCGGCTATGAACCAGGAAAGCAGGACCTCTGCGATGTTCGCGCCGCGATCCACGCCACCGTCGTAAACCAGGTATTCAGAAACCACCTCGTTCGCGGTCTCCCATTTCTCGACCTTGCCCTTGGCCGCCGCCTTGGCCATCCGGAGGTGCTGACGGCCGGCGAAGGTGCAATCGCCCACTGGGCGGCCGTTGTTGACCGTCAAGGTGGGGTCCGGCCCGTTTCCCAGCATCTGCCACTGGGTGATCCCGCCTGAAACGTCGATCGGGTAGTTCGGTGAGCCCAGGGGGGTCCGAAGGTAGTTGTGGACGAACTTGATCGCCAGGCGTTCGCCGGGGGGCTTGACAGGCAGGCGACCCCGCAGGCCGGCGGACGGACCCGAAGTCATGCCGTCCGCTTCGCTCGGCCCGCACGGACCCGGTCAGGGAGGAAATGCACGGGCTGAATGTAGACGCCCGGCCTGAAGTCGTGCCGCCCCGACCCTGATGGTCCTGGCACCAGCCCTCTTTGGCCGGGCACCCACCGCGTGACCGGCAAGGAAGCGGTGGAAGCCCCGCCCGCCCGAATTCTCGGACTTTCTTGTAGTCATCTTGTCTTCCCGGCGTCAAAGTGTGCGTAAGGGCCCGCCACGAAACAACTTGGAACAAGTCCTGTGCCACGACATGCATCTTTACAAGAGAATTGCGTCAAGTTGTTTCGTGGCGGGCCCTAAGGCGGGCGGAACTACAACGAGAAAGCAAGAGTACTACGAGATTTAGGGGGAAGGCGCGCCCGCGCCGGCTGGAGGTCTCTGGCCGGCGGGTCGGACGCCAAATGCGGTTCCGAGGCCGTTCAACTCGGGCACGCGCTGTAATGGACATCGGGATGATCAGAGCAGCCGACGTCGAGCGGGTAGCTGAGGCAGCACGGGAATTGAACCCGGTGCCGAGCGGGTACGTGGAAGCCGACTTCGTGATCAATCTGTTCGAGACCGTCCTGGATTTCATGATGCGCACGGATTCCGTGGTGCGGGCCATCGAGCACTACCGGGACCTGCGCTTCGGCGAGATCCGAACGATGGAGGACCTCTTTCACGTCATGGCGCGCTTTCCCGACGACAAGGACGGAAATATCCGGCTGGCCCAGTACCTGTGGAACAACCGTCACTGGACCCGGGCCGGCATGCTGAGACGGCTGGCCGAGTTCTTCGACTCGATCGGAGTGAGGGATGAGAGTGCCCTCAGAGACTGGGCGGTGCGGGCTGAGTTCAAGCAGGACTTCCAGGGAAGAGTCAAAGGACTGGGCGAGGCAGTGTTCCAGGCCTTGGTCATGCGCCAGGGGGTCGACACCATCAAACCGGACGTCCATGTGCATCGCTTCGTCGAGGGCGCGCTGGGTCGGCGGCTGAGTGACACCGAGACCGTGGAGCTGGTAGTGGCAGCCGCCCGCGAGGTCGGGTGGAAGGCGACCGAACTGGATTGGGCCATCTGGGAGCGCGGTCGGTCCGCCGGCCGGCGGCACCGTGACAGTCGCCACCCTGATTGATCAGAGAGGTGCAACCACCGTGGCGCCCGAGGCTCAGGAATCCTTTGCAGGGAGGTTTGGTGGTCAGTGAATGTGGGAAGAAGACGGATGCACCGTGAGGAAAGGACCTCGTAAATGCTTATCCTGCTGGCGTTGCTTCTTGTGTTGCTGTTCTTCGGCCTAGGATTCGCTGTTCACGTCCTATGGATCCTCGCTGTGATCCTCTTTGTTGCCTGGCTAATTGGCCTGATTTTCGGCCGGGGAGAGAGCGCGGGAAGGCACCGCTTCTACCGTTGGTAACCCGGCAGTTAGAGCCGCTGTCGGTTTGAGAATAGCCTGTTGAAATAGAAGCGCCCTCAGATGGTGCTTCAGCGCAAGCAAGCGCCTTTCGTTCTAAGGTCAAGGGTCAGGCCCTCTTGATCGTTTGAAAACGGGTTTATCGGACGTCATCTCGGCCAGTTCGCAGGCCGGGGACCTCAGATAGGCGCGTAAGAATGGCCGGTTTGCATACCCAGGTCGTAGGCCCCGTCGGTGCTGTCGAGCATTCCTTCCAGGGTGTACTCGCCGTACTGAATACGCAGGTCAAGGGGCCCAAATGGCGGCGACACCGGCCCGCCGCACTCTGGGCACCACCTCCAGCAGTCATCCACGACAGCACTGCACGAGAGGCACATCACCCGCTCGAACCTCCTCCGGTCCGGTAGAGCGTCAGCTTGTTTGAACGTACCGAGCGAAGGGCGAGTTTACAACCGGCAAGGTATGGCCAGCAAGAGGCCTGACCTGCAGTTTTATCGGGTTCGCCTGGTTTCAACTCGAGACCTCTGGTTGGCTCGGCGGCCGAGAGGATTACGGCCATTGAACGACTGGTTTCTGCCACCGGCCACGGCACCCGAGCAGCCATAGGACGCCCACGATCCGTCAGCACTGTGTTACTTGAAACCACGTTTACCCTCTTTCCGACCGGAGGGGGTCACCCTCGGCTGCACTTTGGACCAACGGGGAGGCGAGCGCCGACGATGACGATCGGCAAATGGACGATTCAAGTAAACCGGGCCATGGTCGGATCGCCCATCGGAAATCAAGCGGGTTCCCCTTGACGCGACCGGGTGAGGTACCAGGATCGGGCTCTTCTGATCAGTTCGGTCAATCCGCTGAGCGCCACGACGATGCCGAGGGCCAGCAGCAGACCGAACCACGGGCGGTCCTGGAAGGCTTGGCCGCCGAGGCGACCGATGAAGAAGGCGTAGCTGGCCCAGATGACTCCGGCCACGGCCGTCGACGCCACAAAGCGGCCCTGCGGGTAGCGGGTGAGTCCGCAGGTAAGAGTGACCGCCGTGCGGCCACCTGGTACGAAACGGCAGACGACGATCAGACGGGTGCCATAACGCTCGAGCTGGCGCTCGGCCCAGGCGCGCCTTTGCGCCCCCTTTCCCGAGGAGAGAAAGCGGCGCTCGACCCGCGGACCGAAATGCCGGCCGAGCAGATAAGACACGTTGTCGCCCAGGAACGCGCCGGCGGCGGCCGCGAGCACGAGCAGGGCCAGTCGGGGATCGGAGCTTCCGGCGGTCGCCACGCCCAGTGCCACTATGGCGCTCTCGCTCGGTAGCACGGGAAACACGGCATCGAGGGTCGGAATCCCGAGGGCGATGGCGTAGGAGACGACGGATTGGGCCTCGAGGGTGGGGATTCCGAACACGACCGGCTCTAGTTCGTCGACCCTGTGTGCTGCAAGCGCGAGATAGCCCGGTCCAGACGGGCCTCCGCATCGTCGATCTTCTCGCTCAGCTCTTCGTCGGCCACTTCCGCGCACAGCGTCAAGGTGGCTCCGACCAGGCACAGGTCGCCGACGACGTCCGGAGTGGAATCGGCCGCCCGGCCGGCGACCGGTGTACCGTCATTCTGAGACAGCGACGGGCCGGCCTCGAGGTAGCTGCCCATGCGCCGTCCGGTCTCGATGATCTGGTGAGCCTCACGCCGGGCGGAGGCGAGGGTCAGGTCGTATTCGACTTGGGCTTTGGTCAGCAGCTCCTCGACCCGCTTCTCCTTCAATGCCGTCTCTTCGATCTCCGCCTGCCGTCTCTGCATGGCTGCCTGCAGCGGCTTGACTACTACCCGGGCGATGACGGCCAGGACAATGAGGAACACTAGGAGCTCGACCAACAGGGTGGCGTTGAGACTCATGAAACTGGCGGTCACAGATCACCTTCATTTGACGTATCGGGGCCGACGGCGGCCTGGAAGTACAAGACCGTGAGAAGCGCAAACAGGAACGCTTGGATGCCGGCTACGAACACCGTGAAGAGCTTCCAGGCAAGCAGCGGCACAGGGGCAAGGGTCGGCGGGATCAGCTCGAATATCAGGATGACCATGACGGTCCCGGCAAAGACGTTTCCGAACAGCCGCAGGGCCAGTGTGATCGGCTTGGCCAGCTCTTCCAGGATCTTGAGGGGCAGGAGCCACGGGGTGGGGTGCAGGTAGTGGCGAAAATAGCCCCGCAGGCCCCGCCGCCTGATAGCGGTTATGTGCACCAGGATGACCACCAGCAACGCCAAAGCAACGGTGAGATTGAGGTCGCCGGTCGGGGCCGGAAGGGACTTGTGGGGATGGCCGCTCGGGATGACTTCCAGCAAGGTCGCGGTCAGGACGAACACGAACAGGGTGACAGCCAGGGGGACGATGCCTCTTCCTTCCGCACCGATGCTCTGCCCGACCTGGCGCTCGGCCGCGCTCACGACGGTCTCCCATGCCAGCTGGGTTCTGGTCGGCCGCCGGGACGACAGCCTCCGCCTGGCGAACAGGCCCAGGGTGATCACCACGAGGCCCGCAGTGACGGTGGCGAGGATGGTGTCGACGTGGAGCGTGTGACCGGCGACAGTCACGGCGTGCGAGGCGCCGAGTTCCAAAGAGTTGTTGGAGCTGATCATGGGTAAGCCGGCTGCCGTTGTTCGGGGATCCGGGTAGCGGGGATCGACGGGTTCGGGGGGACGACAGCAGTACAGCGGAGAGGTGCGAGTTCTCCATGGGGACCATGTGCAGACCGCGTGCAGATCAAGGCCGCCCTGCATCCGGCGCCTTTACCCTGCCCGGCGGAGTCGACCCACCACCAGCGTCCGGACGGGACAGTCGTTTCTTCATACCGCCTCCACGCTGTCTCGGTTTGCCTCTCACGCCGCTGGGATGGACTGGTTTTCGTAACGTCGCATTAGTCCACCGGAGGTCCCATGGCCGTATACCACTGTCCCGTTTGCCCGCTGATCTTCGAGTTCCGTACGGAGGTGGAGTGGCACCTGCGAGAGCAGCACCGCTCGCGGGCCGACGAAGAGGCCGATCTGCGGGCTGAAATCAATGCCGCGGTCCGCCAACTCGACTGGCTGACGCTGCGCGCCCTGAGATCGGCCGCTCCCGGTCCCGCCGTGTCGCTCCTGCTTGCCACCGGTCCGGCGCCTGCGATGTCGGTGCTCGATGTCGCCCGCCTGCGCCAGCTAGCCGACCGGGCCCGACGGCGCCTCCCTGCGGAGCCGGATCACGGGCCGGCGCTCCCCGTGCTGGATCATCGCCTGGCCCGGGCGGTGGCCGCCGCCGAAGGCCGACCGAGCGGACGCGGCCTGGCCCTGTTCGTGAGCCGCCATGACCTGGCTATCATCACGCTTCCTTTCGGCCCGCGGGATCGGGCCGTGGTCGACCGGACGTTCGCCACCCGAGACCTCGAGTACGCCCTTCGTCGCTACCCGGCGTACCGGGTCATCGTGCTCGGCCGGCATCCGCGGATCCTCGAGGGCCGGGGGCGCGAGATGTCTGAAGTCGACCTGGTGCCCCGACAGCCCTACCGCGCCGCACTGGGGTCCACCCGGCCGAGGACCACCGGACTGGAAGCGGACACGCTCCTCGACGATTGTGTCGAGGGCCGAGGGGACCTGCCTCTCGTCGTCATCGGCGGCAGGAGACGGCTCGCGGCATTTCGCCGGAGCTCTCGCCACGCCTCGCGCGTCGTCGCCGAAATGCGCCGGGACTGGACCAGAACGGCCACGGTCGACGGGCTGGCCCAGCAGGCCCTGGCCGCATGGCACGTCAGCCGGCAGGACGGCAGCCTCGCCGACCTGCACCGGGCCGGGACCGCCGAGGAGGTCGCTTGGGGCCTGAACGCAACCTGGCGGGCAGTCGAGGCGAAAGGGGCGGAACGCATCTGGGTCGAACACGACTTCGCCCGTCCCGGCCGGGTTACCACCGGGGGGGACGGACTCCAAGCGGCAACCGACCCGGACGAGCCCGGTGCAGTCGACGACGTCGTAGACGCCCTCCTTACCAAAGCCGGCCTGCTCGGAATTGCGGTCGACCTCCTGGATACCGGCGCCCTCGGGCGGCCAGAGCCGATCGCGGCGCAGCTGGCGCCGGCTGGCGGCTCTGTCTGCACCGATCCGAGAGCCCTGGCCACCGCCTGACCGCCTCCTGGCCGGGGTTGTCGCTTCCTGCCACCGCTAAGTGACAGGAACTGGTCACACTGATGTCGTGGTCCGCTGCACCAACTGCGGGGCTGCTGTATCCGAATGGGCTGCTCGCTGCCCGAACTGCAGATCGAGCTTGGGCGATTCCCAGCCGATCGTCGAGCAACCGGAAGTTCGCGCACCTGGCATGCCGCGCTCGGCGGGTCCGAGACGGGCGGGCAGTCGCCCGCCTCGGCTACGTCGGCGGGCCGTGCTCGTGCTTGCGGTGGTGGGGGCCGCCGCGGTCATCGCCGTCTTAGCCTCCGTTCCTGGACTGACCCGAGTCGGCCTCAGCGACCCGGGATCGGTTGTGGCTCCACCATTCCTGGAGGCCTACACCGTCGTCTACGGCGGACACGACGGGCTGACGGTCATGCCCCTCGACGGTCGCCGCGGTCGCTACCTGCTCACCACTCCGACCGGGCCTCCTTTGTCGGCGTCAGGTGGGGTGGCCTTCGTGAGCGGCGGGATGGCCTATTTCCTCGCGGCGCCGTACCACGGCGCTCCGAGCCCGCTCGTCCCGGCCGAACGGGTATTTCCGATGGTGTGGCCCGATCTGGTTGGGGTCGAGCGCACCGCCACGTTGGGGACCGTGAGCGCCGAGTTCGTGAACCTCGGTAGTGCCGACCCGCCGGCCGCGCCTGTCTGGCAGTTTCCTGCCGGCTATCAGCCGGTTGCCCAGTTCCTGACCACCGGGCCGGGAGGCGCGTTGCGTAGTTGGGCCGCCGGGCCCGGGAGCCCCGTCCTGCTCGGCGAGACCCTCGGCCATGCGGATGCCGTCCTTGGAGACGACGGTACCGACGTGGCGTGGTTGGCCGCATCGGGTTGCGAGGCCAGCGGAGAATGTCCCCTTCACGTCAGCGACACCGACGCCCCGCCCACCCAGGCAGACCGGGTAATTGCTCCGCTGCCTGGACATGCCGGCTACCTCTCGGGTGGGGCCCTGTCTCCCGACGGAAGCCAGCTGGCGGTCTTCGTAGCCGAGCTTGACCGGCACCACCCCGCCGCCGAGCTTGCCATCGTCGACACGACGACGTGGCAGGTAACCCTCGTAGCCGACAGCCTGGTTCCCGTCGGCCGTTCCCCCCCTACCGCGAAATGGACTCCGGACGGATCCATCGTGTTTTTCTCTGGTTCACAGGGCCCGATGCACGCTTATCAACTGGGCGACGAGAAGGCGACGACCATCGGCATAAAGGGCTCGGGCAGCTTCGCCGTCGTGTGAAAACGCCGCGCCGTTGGAGCTGGAAACAAAACCCCCCAACGGTATGCCACCGGATGGAATGGGTCGCAACCTAGGCTCTGGGAGCCCGACCGAGCGAAGTCGGGGCAGACAGGCGCCCCAAGCAGAAACCGAAGGTGGTAAGCACATGAGTCCCCGAGCCTCAAGAGGGATCCATTTGGCGAAGAGAGGCAAGTACCAGGCGGCGAGAGGGACTCATAGGGCCAAGAAATCCGACAATCAGTCCGACAATCAAGCATCCGACAAACAAGCGGTGGATGCCGGCTCCCAGCCGCCA
Source organism: uncultured Actinomycetota bacterium (assembly GCA_963783945.1). Lineage (GTDB taxonomy): Bacteria > Actinomycetota > Acidimicrobiia > Acidimicrobiales > Palsa-688 > CAWAPS01. Next base: position 299,928 of record CAWAPS010000024.1, on the reverse strand, counting down.
AAAGACCGGCTTCGGCGCTGGACGGTCCGGGCGGCGTCGGGCGCCGGGGTGCTCATCGTGCTGGCGGGCGTGGCCGCGGTGCTCATTCTGGTCATGGGCCGGCCCCACGTGTCTGTGGCCTCATCGGATCAGGACCTGTTCGACGTGAACCTGAGCGGTCTGGGGGCCCACCTGTCCGGGCTCACCGCCACCAGCTCGGGCCGTCCTGTGGCGCTCGTCCGCGAGGACGGGGGAGTGGTGCCCTCTTCTAAGCTGGCCCAGAACGAGGCGGTAACCATAACCGCCAGGGTCGCCCCGCCTTCCTGGCTCAAATGGCTGCTCGGTTCGGGCAAATCGACTACCGCGACAGTACGGGCTCCCGCCGCGGCACCATCGGTCAAGGTCGCCGTGACGTCCCGCCCCGGGCAGGTACCCGTGGCCTTCAACCACCCGGTGAGCGTCGTCGCCTATCACTTGGTCGGGCAACCGACGCAGCTCGTCCGCCTGTCCCGGCCTTCCGGTATCGCTGTCCTCGCCGTGCCGCCGCGCATCGCAGCCGGTTCACTGCAGATCGTCGCCGCCCCCCTCCCATGGGAGAAGCTGCCCTTGCGCCCCAGTCTGGTCACGTACTTCAACCCTCCCGCCGACGGCGAGCCGGTCGCGCTCGCTGATCCGGCCCCGGGCACCGCGACCGCCACCTCCAATGGGCGTATCAGCCTCACATTCGACCAACCGGTGGCCAAAGCGCTTGGGGCAAACCGGCCGACGATCACGCCGAACGTCCCGGGCTCGTGGAGCGAGCCGGCGCCGGACGCGCTCGTGTTCACCCCACAAGGATTCGGCTTCGGACCAGGCGCCGCGGTTACCGTCAGCTTTGGCCGCCCGGTCACCGCCGTGGGCGCCACGTCGGCGGCGGCAACTGCTCCGAGCACCATTTCGACGGCGACCAGCTACAGCTTCTCCGTGGCGCCCGGCTCGATGGTGCGCCTGGAGCAGATTCTGGCCCAGCTGCGGTACCTCCCGCTCAATTTTGTGCCTGCTGCGGGCGTAACCATGCCCAAGACCTTCACCGCCGAAGTGGCGTCCATGTCCCATCCCCCCGCCGGGAAGTTCACCTGGCGGTGGGCGTCGACGCCCGCCACTCTGCAAAGCCAGTGGACGGTTGGCACCCCCAACGAACTCGTTCAGGGCGCCCTCATGGCCTTCGAGTCGGCGCAGGGCACGTACAACGCCTACCAGACGGACACCGAGTCGGTCGCTCAGATCGCCGATACCTCGACGTGGAACGCCCTGCTGCACGCGGCGGCGGCCGACCAGCTTGACCCGAACCCCTACTCGTATGTGTACGTTACCCAGGCCCTGCCTGAGACGCTCACTCTCTGGCAGAACGGCTCCGTCGTCCTCACCTCGCCCGCCAACACTGGTATCCCGGACCGGCCGACCGCGGTTGGCACTTATCCGATCTACCTGCGGTTCAGCTTCAACTACATGAGCGGGTTCAACCCCGATGGGTCGTACTACCACGACCCGGTCTATTGGATCAACTACTTCAACGGCGGAGACGCGGTGCACGGCTTCTACCGAGGCTCGTATGGATGGCCCCAGAGCCTGGGTTGCGTCGAACTGCCGGTCCCGACGGCAGAGACGGCCTTCAACGACCTGGCCATCGGTGACCTCGTAACCGTCGCCTGAGCCCGGCGTCCTGGCCGAGGCGGCCGGAGTACCAGCCACAACCCGGGAGCGAGCGCGAACCCTGTGGCCCCGATCCCGGCTCGGGAGCTACGGAAGGCTGGCGGGAGCAGCCGGCCCACCCGGGCGCAGCACCGAGCGGCGGTGGCGCAGGAGGCGGACCGCGTGGATGGCCAGCAGCGCGACGAACCCGCCGGCGATTGTGGCAAACACCGCCAGGACGATCCAGTCCGAGTCCTTGGTGTCCGGCGATCCCGGGAACTCGGCGTAACCGGGATCATGCCGATCCACAAGAACAGGGACCGGTGTTCCCGGCGGTAGGAGGTACTGGCCCGGGTAGCGCACGACCGTGGTCGACCGGCCAAGGACGGGCGGCGAGATCGTGACCTCGACATCGGACGTGTACCACGTCGAGCTTTTGCCGTGATGGGTGTGATTGTGGACGCTGACGACGGTCCCAGTGGCGGGGATCCCGTGGGCCTGGACGTCGGCCGATCTCGCCGCCTCTCCGTGGACGACCAATACCCCGATGACGAGGCCGATGAAGACCAGGGTGAGGACTGCGGTCTGGAACGCCACGACACCAGGTCCGTAACGACCCCGCCGGCGGACGGCACGAGGTACCGGTCCCCGGTACCGGCGGGCGGGTTGGTAGGCCGCGGCCACAGGATGCTTGCCCCGGAGGCGATGCTCCAGGTGGATCGACCACCCGACGCACCCGGCGACGATGATGGCGCTCACCACGGCCAGGGCGACGTCCCCTCCGACGCTCGTGCCGGAACGGGCTCGAGCGCTGGAGGAGCCGGCGGCGTTGGCGATAGCGCCGATGGCCGCCAGGATGAAGAGCAGCCCGATGCAGACGATCACCACCAAGCCCACCAGGTAGGCGATTCTCCGCTTTGGACTCACGAGGATCAGTTCGTGGGCGTCAGCCTCGCACTGCCCCGGGTTGATGCAACTCGACCCGATTGCCTGCCGGGTCCATTATGAACGACTGAAGGCTCGTGCCTATCACCGCCGGCTCGCTCACGTCGCGTCCTTGCTCTCGCAATTCCTGCACGAGGAGGCGTAGGTCGGGAAACGCAAGGGCGAAATGCTGACCTTGATCGGCTGGCGGTTTACCCTCGATCAGATGGACCTGTTGCCCACCCGCGTCCAGCCAGGCGCCCCCGACCCCGAAATCGGGCCGGTCCGATCGGACCTTCAGGCCGAGCACGTCCACGTAGAACTCGAGTGCTTCATCGACGCCCTCTACGTTGATCGACACGTGATGTACCCCTGACGGTTCCATGCCGTCCATTGTGGCACTGGTGGCAGGAGGGTGCCGGGAGTCAGCCCTTCTTCACCAGATGACGGTCGAACCACGCGAGAGTGCGCTGCCACGCGTCCTCGGCCGACGACTTGTGATAGGACTCGCGGGCGTCGCAGTGGAAACCGTGGTCGGCTTCGGAGTAGCGGACTACTTCGGTCGGCACCGACGAAGCAGAGGCGGCCTGTTTCAGAGCTTCGACCTCCTCGACCGGAATGGTCGAGTCGCTGTCGCCGTAGAGTCCCAACCACGGCGCCTGGAGCATGGGGGCCATCTCGATCTGCGACCCGCTGCCGAACCGGCCGCTCGCGATACCGCCCCCGTAGTAAGTGACGGCTGCGCCCAGTGGATAGCGCACTGCCGCGTAGAAAGCGACGCTCCCACCCATGCAAAACCCCACGATGCCCACCTGGCTGGAGTCGAAGCCGGACGCCGACAGGTAGCCGAGAGTGGCGTCGAGATCGTTGGTCAAACCGGAATCGGTCACTGCACCGAAATGAGGCATGACTTTGTCCAGCTCGTCATAACCCAACACGACATCGCCGGTGCGGTGAAACAGATGGGGAGAGACCGCCCGGTAGCCCTCGGCCGCAAATCGCCGAGTCACGTCCTCGATGTGCCCGTTGACGCCAAAGGCTTCCTGGATGACGATAACGGCCGCCTTGGCCGTCCCCTGCGGTTCGGCGTCGTAGAGCGCCATGTCTCCATCGCGTGTGCTTAGCTCTGCCGTTGTGGGCATCCGTCCCTCTCTTTCCCGGTGGATACCTCTATTGCTAGCACGTCGGCTTGTTGGAACAGAAACCGGGATAAACGCGTGGCGCGTGGACGTGAGGCGCAATGCAGGCGAGCCTGGCCCGGGTTTTCTGTGATGGGGTTGAGACGGTTTGCCCGGCCGGGGCGTGATCACACCCGACTTGGGGTGGAGGGTGATGCGGGGTGGCGGATACCGAGCCCGGTCGCCTCGGCCAGCAATTCGTAGCTGCGGAGCCGATCTTCATGGGCGTACGCGCTCGTGGTGATCATCAACTCGTCCGCGCCGGTGCGGTCCACCAGGTGACCCAGTTGAGCCAACACGGTGGCTGGGTCGCCAACCACGTGCGAGCCGGTTCCCTGCGCCATCAGAGCCCGATCGGCGCCGGTATAGGGATACTTCGCCGCCTCGTCCGGGCTCGGCAGTGTCGACGGTTGTCCGGTTCTGAGTCGCAGCATCGAAAGTCGCGAGGACCCGTGCAACCAGTGGGCCCGCTCGGTGTCATCAGCGCACACCACGCCCACGCCGACCAGGCAGTACGGCTCGTTCAACACGTCGGACGGCCGGAACGCCTTGCGGTAGAGGGCCAGGGCCGGCTCGGTATTGACGGAGCTGAAGTGGTGGGCGAAAGCGAAGGGCAAACCGAGCAGTCCCGCCACCTGGGCGCTGTACCCGCTGGACCCAAGCAGCCAGATGGCCGGCTGGTTGCCTTCTGCCGGTATGGCCCTGACCCGCCTATAGGGGTGTCCTTCGGGAAACACCCCCGCGAAAAAACCCAGTAGCGCACCCAGCTGCTCGGGAAAGTCGTCGGCGGAGAGCGCTTCCACGCTGCGGCGCAAGGCCAGCGCCGTCACCTGATCCGTGCCCGGCGCCCGTCCGATGCCAAGGTCGATCCGGCCGGGATACAACGCTTCGAGCATCCCGAACTGCTCGGCGACGACGAGCGGAGGATGGTTGGGAAGCATGACGCCACCCGATCCGACCCTGAGCGTGGTGGTGGCGGCGGCCACTTGGCCGACTAGAACCGATGGCACTGAGCTGGCTATGCCCGGCATGTTGTGGTGCTCGGCCACCCAGTAGCGCTCGTAGCCCCAGGCTTCGACTTTCGCCGCCAGGTCCAGGCTCCGGTGCAACGCCTCCCCGGTCGTCACACCGGTGGGCACGGGGCACAGGTCCAGCACGGAAAGAGGGGTCGACCAGCTCATGACGGGTCCAACGCCGCTTCGATCCGGGATCTTCCGACGGCTCCCCCGCATGGGCTCGGCAACCGCGGCCACGACCGAACGAATTCCTGAAATTGGCCCATCCGCGGGCCGGGGGCCTTCGTAGGTAGAACCAGATCTAGCGGACAGGAGAGCACTTTCATGGCCCAACCCATCGCGCCCCCGAAGAGGTTGCGCGTCGCGCCCACCCCTCGACGCGCCGCACCGATGGTGCTCGAACGACTCTCGGCCAACGCCGACTCCACCCCTCTCGCGATTTGCTTCATCGGTTCGATGCTGTGTCTCGCGGTCGGGCTCATCCATATCCAGGATCAAGGCGGATTCCTGGGCGACCAGTCCCCGGCGTGGATCGCGGTGGGCTACTACGTGGTCGAGATCGTGGCGGGCATAGCCGCTTTGCTCCTTGCCCGACAGCAGTTACTTGGATGGGTTCTCGGTGTCGGCATTTCGGCCGGCCCGGCGATCGCATACATACTGTCCCGAAGTGTTGGATTGCCGGGTGACTCCGGGGATATAGGCAACTGGGGTTACACCCTCGGGACGGTAAGCTTGGTCGTGGAGGGTCTGCTGTTGGTTCTCTCGGTCACGGCCCTCGCCCGGGCCGCCGCCCGTCTGTCGCGGTGAGGGGAACAGGTGTGGGCCGGGCGGGTGTGCGACTCACCCTTTCCGGGCCGCTCGTCATCTGAGCCGATCAGGGACCAGGCAGGGGTCCGACCCGAGGAGCGGACGCAAACAGGTTCAGACCCAACCGATCTGACAGGAACTGGGTCACCCGCTGGCCGCGGACGCTGTTGCCGGCTTCGTCCAGCGGTGGGGAAAATGTTCCGAGCCCTCCCTTGCCCGGGGACACCGTCACCAGGCCGCCGCTCACCCCGCTCTTGCCCGGCAGCCCGACCTCGAACAGCCAGTCCCCCGAACGCTCGTATAGGCCAGCCGTGGCCAGGACGGCCAGGACCCGTTTGCAGTTATTCGCGCTTATCACCCGCTCGCCGGTTATCGGGTTGACCCCGCCGTCCGCGAGGGTGGCCGCCATGATGGCGAGATCCCGTGCGGTCACGGTAAGCGAGCACTGGCGGGTGTAAACGTCAGTGGCTACATCGGGATCGAAGTACATGCGCCCGTAGCTGTCGAGAAGGTGGGCGATGCCTCGGTTGCGGAAATTGGTCTCGGCCTCCGACTCGTACACGCCCTCGTCCAGGACCAGCTGATGACCGGCGAATCGGCTCAGTCCCTCGACGATGAATTCGAACTTTTCTTCGGCCGTCCCTCCGGGGACCAGACTGGTGGCGGCGATGGCGCCGCCGTTGACCATGGGATTGCTCGTGCGATCCCGGTTGAGCTCGATCGCCATGACCGAGTTGAACGGCATCCCCGTGCTGTTGACTCCGAGCCTGGTCCGGGCTTCTCGATATCCCATCGCTTCGCAAACCAGGGCGAAGGTAAAGATCTTGGAGATGCTCTGAATGGAAAATGGGTGATCGGCGTCGCCGACGGCAAAAGTCGTACCCCGCGTGCTGGCGACGCAGATGCCGAAGAGGTCGGCCCGAGCACCGGCCAGCGCCGGTATGTAGTCGGCGACGTCGCCTTCGTCGAGGTCGAGATATCGCTCGTATGCCTCGACGACCAACGAGCGAACGGCCGCTTCCTCAGGGAGGTCTCCGGTCGAAACCATTGATTGGTGTTCTCCCGGGTCCAAGGAATCGTTGACGTACATTCGTTTCGGCGGTACTAGCCGGTGACGGCGGGAGCCAGCTGCCTCCACGTGGCTCGAGGCAGGTCTTCCTCGCTCAAGACCTGGATGCACACGTGATCGGCTCCGGCATCGCGATGCTCGCGCACTCTCGCCGCGATGGCTTCCTCGTCGCCCCAGGCCACGACGGCGTCCACCAACCTCTGGCTGCCGCCCGCCGCGAAGTCGTCGTCACCGAAGCCCAGGCGGCGCAGGTTGTTGGTGTAGTTGGGCAGGTCGAAGTAATAGCCGAGATGCTTGCGCCCGACCCGGCGTCCCTCTTCGGGATCTGTGGTCAACACGACCGCCTGCTCGGGCAGGACGAGAGCCGACGGCCCCAATGCCTGGCGGGCCAGGGCGGTGTGCTCGGGAGTCACGTTGTACGGATGGGTGCCGGCGGTCCGGGTCCTCGCGATTTCGAGCATCTTGGGGCCGAGCGCCGCCAGCACCCTCGACCCGGGAGCCAGCGGGGTCGACGCGGCATCCAGGCCATCGAGGAACGAGCTCATGGCGGCAAGCGGACGGCGGTAGCGACCGGGCTGCTCGGCGTCGACCAGGGGCGCGTGGCTGACGCCGATCCCAACAAGGAAGCGGTCGCCGTGGGCCGCGGTCAGGCGGGCGTGGCCGGCCGCCGTCTCCTCGGCCGAGTGCATCCACAGGTTCAAGACGCCGGTCGCCACCGTCACGGTCTTGGTGGCCGCGAGGAGCCGCTCAACCGCTCCGATCACGTCGCCGCCGACATCCGGCACCCAAAGGGCCGTGTACCCGAGCTCCTCGAGCTCGGCGGCCGCTTCGGAGGCCTCGGCCGGATCCCCGAACCGGAGATTGCCATTCCAGATTCCCGTTCCTGTGATCGTGCTCATGGTCGCCATTCTGCTCCAGGGAGACCGTTGCCAACCCGGGTGAGAGACATGCCGGCCGTTCGCCAGTCGTCACGACTCAATGAGGACGGATGAGATTTGCAGGCGGAGGGCCGGTGTTTCCCTTCACGCTTCGTCCTCCTCGTCCTCCTCGTCGTGATCAGGCCGGCGCTTCCGTCCGGGTTCCCGCCGTCGCCCCCGGACCTATTTCGACGATGTCCCCGGTTTCCAGCAGCGTCTTGAGCTTGGACAGGATCTGGGGCCAGCCCGTGCTGACCCCGGCCAGCACCACGCTCCCGGGGTCGAAGCCGTCGTGCACCACGGTGAGCTTGACCATTTCTCCGAGCTCCTCGATGTCGAAAGTCACCTTCGAGCGCCGCTCGCTCGCCAGCTCCGCCTGGTACTCGTCGCTGAAGCCGTGGGATCTGGCCCACTCCGGGGTGAATGTGTGCCAGGTGTACGAAAGCCGCCGCCCGGGCTCCGACTGGAGGACGACCTGCGCCGGATCGACGATCTTCACGCCGTTCTCCTCCACGGCCATCGTGGATCCCTCTTGCCAGTCTGTCTCGAAGGTTGCTCCCCAGTAGCGCCGGGTGAAGGCGGGGTCGGTCAACGCCTGCCAGAGTCGCTCGGGCGTGGTGTGGATGTAGGTCGTGTACACGAACTCGGGCTTGTTCATCGTGGTGTCCTCCAAAGCTCTTTTAAGGTCCGCCAAGGCGTGGATCCGGTGTTGGTCATAGCGGTTGATCCAGCGTTCGGCGATGTCGTTGATGGGGGCGGCGTTGAGGTAGTGGAGCTTCTCCCGGCCCCGTCGCACGGTGGTCACGAGATTGGCGCCCTCCAGCACCGAGAGGTGCTTGCTGACCGACTGGCGGGCCATGTCCAGCTCGCCGCACAGCTCGCGAAGTGTCTGGCCGCCCTGCCGGTTGAGGCGGTCGAGCAACTGCCGGCGGCTCGGATCGGCCAGGGCCCTGAATACCTCGTCCATCGGTATACCTCGTCCATCGGTGCGTCGCCCCCGCCCATCGTTCTCGTTCAGCCATTCCGTTGATGCCAATGCGCAGCCTTTCGGCTGCCTAATGATATGCAGCTGGATGGCTGCCTGTCAAGGGGAACACTAGGGTCTTTTCGGGTGGAGAGGGGGCTCGGTGGTCTGAGAGGCGGCCCGTCTGGCCGCTCGTGTGACGTGTGTGGTCGCCTTTGCCACTCGTCTGGTCGCCCTTTGTCGGTCGTGTGCGGCCCGCCTTGCCGCTCGTGTGGTCGCCCTTTGTCGGTCGTGTGCGGCCCGCCTTGCCGCTCGTGTGGTCGCCCTTTGTCGGTCGTGTGCGGCCCGCCTTGCGGCTCGTGTGGTCGCCCTTTGTCGGTCGTGTGCGGCCCGCCTTGCCGCTCGTGTGGTCGCCCTTTGTCGGTCGTGGGTAGCCCGCCTTGCCGCCCTTGTGGTCGCCCTTTGTCGGTCGTGTGCGGCCGCCTTGCCGCCCTTGTGAAGAATTTCTCGTAGTCATTTCGCGTTCTCGGAGTCATTTCGTGCGATATACGTGCGTTTTGACGCCGAGAATCCAAAAGTACTACGAGATCCCAGGGCCTCCGGTTCCGCTTGGGTGTTTTGGCACCCGAGACACCTGGCGGGCGTGAGGTCGGCCGGGCCCGGCCCCAGCATGCGGCCGGGCTGAGGCTCCGGGCTGGGCGTCCCGTGGAGGGCCCGGTTTCGCCGCACCCCGGCCGCCCCGCCCAGGGCACCACCCGGGCCCCACGCCCCGACCGGCGCCCCGCCCCCGGCACCGCCCGGGCCCCACGCCAGCCAGCCCGCCGGCTCCCCGCGTAGGTGGGGGCGAGTCTCTGATATCTAGGCTGGGGTGAATTCGAACCCAGGCCGTCTAGCCCTTTCGTTCGCCGGGCCTGACCAGATACGGGATGGTGGTACACCATGACGAAGCAGGCCTCTACTCCACCGACTCGCGACAAGGGTGCTCCGACGGCGCCGCCGCCCCCTCCCCGCTGGCGTCACTACCTGTGGTTGATTGCGCTCGCCCTGTTCGTACTCCTGTTGTTCGTGGTCCCCGCCACCCGGTCCACGTCGTCGGTCACCCTCGACTACTCGCAGTTCCTGAACGATGTGTCCGCCCACAAAGTGAAGTCGGTGAGTATCTCGACCAACGGGAGCGCCAGTGGAACGTTGACTGACGGGAGCCACTACAAGACGGTTATCCCGCCTCAGGCCGGCGAACAGTTTCTCAGCCAGCTGCAGACGGGCGGAGTGCAGGTCTCGGCCAAGACGGGCGGGACCACGTTCGGTACCGAGGTCCTGTCGTGGATCATCCTTCTCCTGCCGTTCCTCGTCCTCGGCTTCCTATGGTGGCGGCTGTCGAAGGGGGCGGCAGGAAGGTTGCAGGGGGCGCTTCGCGTGGGCCGAACCAACGCCAAGGTCTTCGACGAGGATCGTCCCACGACCAAGTTCAGCGACGTAGCAGGCTACGAAGGGGCCAAGCTCGAGATCCGGGAGGTGGTGGACTTCCTCCAGCACTCCGATCGGTACGCTCGGGCAGGGGCCATGGTGCCGAGGGGGGTGCTGATGATAGGGCCGCCCGGCACCGGCAAGACCCTGTTGGCTCGGGCCGTGGCGGGAGAAGCTGAAGTCCCTTTCTTCTCGGTAACCGGCTCGAGCTTTGTCGAGCTGTTCGTGGGCGTCGGAGCGGCTCGCGTCCGCGATCTGTTCCAGGAGGCCCGAAAGCGGGCTCCGGCCATCATCTTCATGGACGAGATCGACGCCATCGGCCAGCGCCGGGCTGGCAGCGGCTCGGTCGTGGCCAATGACGAGCGGGAGCAGACCCTGAACCAGCTGTTAGCTGAGATGGACGGGTTCGACCAGGCCACCGGGGTGGTCGTGCTGGCCGCCACCAACCGCCCTGAGGTGCTCGACCCCGCTCTGCTGCGCCCCGGCCGGTTCGACCGGCAGGTGACCATCCCGCTTCCGACGCTCGGCGAGCGCAAGGCCATCCTCGAAGTGCACGCCCGGGACAAGAAGTTCGACCAGACGGTCGACCTCGACGTCGTGGCCAGGGGAACGCCTGGCTTCTCGGGCGCCGACCTGGCCAACCTGATAAACGAGGCGGCGATCATCGCGGTGCGGGCCAACCGCACGGTCATCAGCGGGGCGGACTTCTCTGAGGCCCGGGACCGGATCATCCTGGGCCGCCGCGAAGGCACCAACGTGCTGCTGCCCGAAGAGAAGCACGCGGTGGCGATCCACGAGTCCGGCCACGCCCTCGTCGCCGCCTATTCGAGCAAAGCGGACCCCATCGCCAAGGTGACGATTCTGCCGGCGGGCCAGGCCCTCGGTGTTACCGAGCAGCTCCCTCTCGTCGAGCGACATCTGTACGGTGAGGACTACCTCTACGACATGTTGTCTGTCTTCCTTGGCGGGCGGGCGAGTGAGCTCGTCGTTCTCGGGCAAGGGTCGACGGGGGCGGCGAACGACCTGGCCAAGGCGACCGAGCTCGCCACCAAGATGGTTCGGGAGTTCGGGCTTTCCAGCGACGTGGGCCCGGTGGGCTACCCGTCCGGCGGGTCGGTCTTCCTCGGCGGGGACGGCTCCTTCTCGAGCCGGCCGTTCGCCGAGAACACCCAGGCGGAGATCGACTCCGAGGTCCGCCGGATCGTCACCGAGGCCGAGCAGCGGTCTGTCGCTCTGCTCCAACAGCACCGGGACGTGCTTGACCGCCTGGTGCAGCTTCTGTTGGAGAAGGAGACCATAGACGGAGCCGAGGTGTACGCCCTGGCCGACCGGCCGGAGCCGTCCAGATCGGCCGGCCTGGTCACGGCCCCCGACGTGACCGTGGGAGTCCACGCCCAACCGGCTTCTGTGGAAGGTAACGGGCCGGCCGACTGAGCCCTGGGCAATCGCGTCCGCATTCACCTGCAAACCGGGGCAGGAGGGGCAGAAACCCCGCCCACCGAGGCTGGCGCAAAGACGCTTCCCTCACATGCGGGTTTTTGCGCCGGCCTCGACGGGTACCTAAAGAGGGTGACCTGGGCCGAACGCGGATTCGCTCCGAGGGTCTCAGAGGTGTCGGCGGCCCGGAGCTTTGCCCGGTCCGTTGTCGCGGGCTGGGGCCTTCGCGCCGAGGAGGTCATCCTGGTCGTCGACGAGCTGGCCTCCAACGCCGTGTGCCATGCCCGCACCAGGTTCAAAGTGGGGCTCGGCCGGCGCGAGGACGGCGAGGTCGTGGTGGAAGTCACCGACGGGAGTCCTCTGATCCCGTCGGTTCGCCGTCCGTCGTCGGAGTCGGTGGGCGGCCGGGGCACCCTGATCGTCGAGCGGCTCACCCGAGCCTGGGGGGCCCGGCCGATGCCTGGAGGGGGCAAGACCGTGTGGGCTGTGCTCCGCCGGCCACCCGCGACCGACACTCGACTTGACTGAGCCTGGGCCCCCGACCGGGCAGGGAGCGAGGCCGGTCCGAGCACCCGGCCGGCCCCGAGAAAGCGCCCGGTCTAAGCGGACCGGCCGGCCCCGAGGAAGCGCCCGGCCCGAGCACCCGGCCGGCCCGAGCAGGCGGCTGGCCCAAGGAAGCGGCCGGTCGGGGGTATTGGCCGACCCGGGCCAGCCGGACGGTGCAGCCGGCTCAGTGAGCGGCGCCGACGGCGCCGGTCGTGTTGGTCGTGCCGGTCGTGCCGGTCGTGCCGGTCGTGCCGGTCGTGCCGGTCGTGCCGGTCGTGCCGGTCGCCCCCGCCGACGTGGCGCAGACCCGTCGCATGGGAGTGCTCCATCTGCTGCTGGATCTGGGCCAGGCTGAGATCCTTGGTCTCGGGAACCCTCAAGTAGAAATACCCGAGTGCCACCGCAGACATCACCGCGAACAGGAAGAACACTCCCACGCCGTGTATGGCATCCAGCAGGGTCAGGAAGGAGACGGTCACCACGAAGTTGGCGCTCCAGTTGGCCAGCGTGGCCACGCTCATGGCCGCCCCCCGTACGTGTTGAGGGTAGATCTCGGCGATAAGAAGCCAGAACACCGGGCCGAGCCCGACGGCGAAGGACCCTGTGTACACCAACAGACCGATCACTGCGACGATGGCAGTTGCTCCGTGAAGGGTGGTTCCCCCTGACGCGAACGCCAGCGCCACGACGATCATGCCCGCGACCATCCCGGTTGTACCCGAGAGCAGCAGCGGTCGCCGTCCCGTGCGGTCAAGCAGCCAGATGGCCAGAATCGTCATACCGACGTTGACTACGCCGATTATCACGTTGGCGAGCAGCGCGGCCTCGCTACCCAGGCCGGCGCTGTGCAGGAGAGTCGGGGCGTAATAGATCACGGTGTTGATCCCTGTTACCTGCTGGAAGACGGCTAGGAGAACCCCCAGCAGCAGGACGCCCCGCAGCTGCGGAGTCAGAAGGTGCGACGCCCCCGCCGACGTCTTTGATGCCTCTTTCACCTCTGCGACCTCGTCATCAAGCTCATCTTCTTCGCGGTACCGGCTCAAGATGCGGCGGGCTTCGTCCTCGCGACCGGCATTGATGAGCCAGTGCGGGCTTTCAGGCTGGAATAGGGTGCCTACGAACAGCAGCAACGCCGGAACGGCGGCGAGCCCGAACATGAGACGCCAGTCGCGCGAGCTGGAGAGCCCGTAGTCGATCAGGTAGGAGACCAGGATTCCACTCGTAATGGCGAGCTGGTTGAAGCTCACAAGCGCGCCGCGATAGCGCGGCGGGGCCAATTCGCCGATGTACATCGGCACGACCATGGAGGCCGATCCCACGGCCAGGCCGATGACGAAACGCGTGACCACGAGGAACCCGAAGGTCGGAGCGGCAGCGGCGCCGAGAACGCCGACGATGAAGACTGCGGCTGTCGCGAGAATCGTGATCCTGCGACCGACGCGCTCTGCGAGGCGGCCGGCCACCACGGCGCCGGTCGCCGCTCCGACCAGGAGCACGGACACAACCAGCTCCTTGTCGAACGCGGAGAGCTTGCCGAAGCTGTCCTGCAGGAAAAGCAACGCCCCAGACACGACTCCGGTGTCGTAACCGAAGAGCAGTCCGCCCAGAGCGGTGATCATAGAAGTCCAGATGACCGCTCGTCGTTGAGCGGACGGACCATGGCGCGACTCGGACGCTTCGCTGGACAGGAACAATCCGGCCACCATGTCGATCTCCCGTTTGACTTTTATTAGCCCACGGGAGCTACCCAGCTGTGGGTGGGATCAAACGAAACCGCTGCTCAGCTGCCCAGGCGTTTGAGGCCCAGTATCGCCACGTCGTCCTGGCGCTTGGACGGACCGAGCCGGCTGAGCACACGCCCGCAAAGCTCGTCGACCGGTCCCTCCGCCGGATCCCAAAGGGCCGCAAGCAATTGGTCCAGACGCTCCTCGAGGCCCACGGAACGCTGCTCGATCAGACCGTCGGTGTAGAGAAAGAGCAGGTCGCCTCGCTCGAGGGTCAACTCGTGACCGCGGGCGGGGGAGCCGGGGGCACCCAATGGAGGCGACGGTTCGACGTCCGCGAAGTGGGCTTCGCCTCCCGCCCGGACGTGGGCGGGAGGCAAATGGCCGGCCGACGCCATCGAGACCTCGCCGGTGTGCGGATCGAGCCGGACGACCAGTGCGGTGGCGAACCGGGTGAATCCGAGGAGGTGCCAGCTCCACCGTAACGCGTCGATCAGCTCGCAGGGTTCGTGTACCTGGCCGGCCAGAGCCCGGCTGGCGCTGCGAAGTTGACCCATGGTCGCCGCGGCCACGGTGTCGTGGCCCTCCACGTCGCCGATCAGAAGGCCAATGCGATCTCTCGGCAGACGAACAACGTCGTAGAAGTCCCCGCCCGCGTCGGCCTCGGGCGCCGGCCGCGTACCGGACGCATATATCGAATCCCGGTACTTCCGGTAGGTGCTCGGGTAGCAGGAGGCGTTGCAGTTGGTGAGCCACTTGGTGTTCCGTTTCGTGGCGCTGAGCGGACATGACCACGTTCGCTGCCCTGGTCGCCAGCTCCTCGGGCAACGCCAGGTCGCGGGCATGGAACCGGCGTCCTGAACCCGCGGAGACCAGAGTGATGGCGCCCAGGACTTCGTCGCCGTCCTTCAGCGGCACGCACATGTAGGACTGCATGCCCAGCTTCTTGACGATCTGGAAGTGACGCTCGTCGCGGGTGGTCCGGCGTAGGTACTCGTCGCTCATGTTTGGCGACCACCTCGACGTGCCCGTGGCCATGACGCTGTTGGTCGGGTGAGAGCTGCCTTTCGCTGGCGGGTACCTCTCCTCGAGCTCCTCCACCAGGCCGGCTTTTTCCGGGTCCGAGTGCACCGCGGCCATTCGCGAGATCGTTCCGTCGGCCTCCTTCACGTCGATCAGGCAAAGGTCCGCCATCTCGGGCACGGCGATGGCGGCCAGTCGGGAGAGCGAGTCGGCGTAGTCAGTCGATCCAGACAGCATTGTGGCGGCTTCGAGGAGAAAGGACCGCATTCTCTCCTCCTCGCGCAGGCGGCTCTCGGTGTGAGCGTGACCAAATGCTGGCCGATCTGGCGTCCGATGCTCGCCAGTCCGTCGAGCAGCCTCGGGGATGCCCGGTGCGGATGCCGCGAGTACATCTCGATGACCCCGATGACCCCGGCTTCGGCCACGAGAGGGAACGCCACTCCCATCAGCAGGCCGCATGTCCGGATCGCTTCCCGGCGTAGAAGCCACGTCTCGCCGATGCCCACGCTGCTCATCAGCGGACGGCCGCTGCTCCAGGCACTACCCGGCAGCCCTTCTCCCATTGCCGGCCGGATTGTTCGGGACGCCTCCTCGAACGGTCGCGTGGATCCGGAGTTGTCGGGCCACGTCGCCGCGCACACCAGGCCGCGCCTATCTGCCGTCACCAGCCACAGGCAGGCCACGTCCCAGCTCAACTGGGAACAGATGGAGGGCAAGATGGAATCCAGCGCCTCTTGCTCGCCAGCGACGGAGTTGAGACGGTCCACCAAACGGACCGCCACGTCGAAGTAGCGCCATATCTCGTCCGGCTCGTCCTGCTCGTCCGGAGTCGCGACGGCGCCGGCCTCCCGGACACTCACGACGACAACGGCGCCCCCTCCCGCAGTGGCAGTCGTCGCGCTGATTGTGAGGTCAACCTCCACCGTCCCGGCGCCGTCGAGCCTGAGGGTGTCCACCCGAACCGGGCCGGCGGTAGGCGTCGTGCTCGCGCCGGCCACCGTGTCACCGACCAGCCCGGCCACCCACCGTTGCATCTGTTGATCGGGCAGAAGCGAGGCGAGGGGGAGGCCTACCAATCCAGAGGACGGACCTCTGAAGATTCGCCCGGCCGCATCGCTCGCCAGGAGGATGGAGCCGCTCGATTCCACGATGAGAACAGCGTCGGGGAAATCCCGGATCACCTGGGCCAGATCGATCACCGTGGCGGAGTCAGGCACGCCGATCGACATCTCCGGAGCCATCGCTCGCGGCAGCCCCCGGCTCCCCGTGACGAGGCGACGGATTCGCCACCTCGAACCACACCGTTTTGCCCACCGAGTCGCTGTCGAAACTTACGCCCCATCGGTCGGATAGCAGGTCGACGATGCGCAGGCCCCGGCCGCTCGGCTCCGACGGGCGAGGCGAGCGAATCTCCGGCCGTCCCGCGCCCTGGTCCGTCACATCGACCCGGATATGCTCCTGCGACACGGACACCCGAACTGTGAACTCGGAGGACGTGTGCCTGACGCAGTTGGTCGCGATCTCCGAGAGCAGTACCTCGACCGCGTCACGGGTTTCCCGCGGGACGTCACCCAGAAGCTCGGTCGCCAGGCGCCGGGCCCTGGTGACTGAGCCCGGCGCGTTCGGGAAGGTACCGGAGGAGATCACGGGTCCATGGACAGGATTCCGGACAGGCCCATGTAGGTGACAACCTGGCGGACTATCTCGGACGGATGCTGTAGCCGGACCGCCCCCACCTGAGACGACGCCCGGACAAGGAGGCCGATGCCGGAGCTGTCGAGGAACCTGAGGTCGGCCAGATCGAACGTCAAGAGGTCAGGGGACGATTCGAGTGCCCGCTCGATCTGAGCTTCCAGCAGGTCGACGTTCGACAGATCGAGCTCGCCCGACACCCTGATGACAACCTCAGTCGCCTCTCGCCTGACGTCGATGCCGAGGGGCGCCCGATCCTCGGCTTCTTCTGAGTCCATCGTCCGCCCAGTATGGCAGCGTCGGAGCCCGGATAGTTGCCCGCGAGCCGGGAAGGTCCGGGCCGGCCCGGCTCCGTCGGTGACGGCTAAGCGGAGTAGCTGGTCGCGACCTGGGCCAACCGGCCCACCACCTCGTAAAGTACATGCTTGGCCAGGCCGGGTATGTCGTCGAGCAACTGGCTGAATCCGGCGGGCGTCAGGACGAGCACGTCGAGCTCCGAGTCGGCGGTGACAGTGGCGTTTCTCGGGATTCGACCGAGCACGGCCAGCTCGCCCACGAAATCGCCTTTACCTACGGTCGCGACCAGCTGGTCGTCGCGGGTAACACTGGCCGTTCCGCCCACTATCACGAACAACTGAGAGCCGACGTCTCCCTGCCGGGTCAGGACCGACCCGGCCGGAAGGTTCAGCTCGTCGGCGACCCGTCCGATCTCCTGCAGCTGGGCCTTGGTACATCGTGCAAACAGCGGCACGGCCGCCAGATGCTCCAGGTACTCATCACGGGCCACAGTTGGTCTCCTTCACGTCGGCCTTGGCGCCCTCGACTGTCCGCCCAGAAGCTAGCCCACCGGACCCCGCATTGCTATCCCCCGCTGCCGTACGGTCGGGTCAGGATCTCGAGGAAGTGACCGTCGGGGTCCGGGAAATAGACCCCTCGACCCCCGTCCCGATGATTGATCTCGTTCGGTCTGGAGCGGCCGGGGTCGGCCCAATAGGGTAGGTCCCGAGCGCGGATACGCCCGAAGATCTGGTCGAACTCCTGCTCGCTGACCAGGAACGCGTAGTGCTGCAAAGCGATCGGTTCGTCCGAGTCGGAGAAGTCGAGGCTCACCCCGTTGTCGGCCTCCACCATCACGAAGTGTCCGAAGCGGGACGGAGAGGATAGGCCGAGGACCTCCGCCAGGAAGGTCGCTGACGCCCGGCTGTCCCGGGCGTAGACGATGGTGTGATTGAGTTGCACGGGCACATTTCCAGGCTACCCTCGAGCAATTCTTCCGGCGCCAGGGCGGACCTTGGTCTGCCGGCGGTCTCGGAGATCCAAGGATGTTTGCTCACGGAGGGCCGCTTGCTCCGAGGGCGCGGCGAAATTCGGCTGCGAGAGAGGCGGCTTGATCCCGGAGGCGGCTGACGTCGGGCCCGCCGGCCAGGAGAGAGCGGGATGCGCTCGGCATCACCCGCTCCGGACAGCGGGCGAAGATCTCGGCTACATCCGCGGGCGTCGCTCCTTGAGCTCCGACGCCGGGAGCCAGGAAGAGGCCATTGGCGGCGACCAGGTCCAGGCGCGGCTCGGCATGAGTCGGGCCGACTACGGCGCCGATCGGCCCAATCTCACCCGGCGCCAAGGCTGCGTTCAGCTGGCCGATCTCCTCGAGCAGCGCGATCTCCACGCTGCGACCGCCTTCCTCTGTCGCGGTTTGGATCGCTCGGCCCTCCGGGTTGGAGGAGCGCGTGACCACCAGCAGACAGCTTCCGGCGTCCTGGGCCCTCGATACGAACGAGCCCAGGGCGCCCAGGCCAAGATAGGGATGGACGGTGAGGCCGTCCGCCTCCAGTGGGGCGCCCGGACCGAGAAAGGCCTCTGCGTACGCCTGGTTGGTACTGCCGACATCGCCGCGTTTGGCATCGAGGATGACCAGAAGGCCGGCGCCGCGGGCCTCGGTGATGAGCCGGCTGAGAGTGCGGAACCCTCGCCAGCCGTGCCGTTCGTAGAAGGCCGATTGGGGTTTGATCAATCCCACGGTGCCTACGGCCGCCTCGAGGGCGATGTCGGCGAACCGGTCCAATCCGTCGGCCGTATCCCCGAGGCCCCACGAGGTGAGGAGAGCACCTGAGGGGTCCAACCCCCATACCAGCGGCCCCAGATGGGAGCGAACCGCGGAAAAGCGCGACGCGAACGGGTCGGCCACGGCACCAGTCTGGCACGACCGTTCGTTCGCCAGGGTTACCCTGGCCCGATCCGGCGGGATCACCGATCGCGGCTTGCGGGGCGAGCTGATGGCGAACGCGACCCACCCCGCGGCGCACCGCGGGCAAGCTGGTAGAGATGGATCTTCACGATATCGACCATTGGCTCCGGAACAGCCTGCTGCCGACCGTCCTCTTGGTGCTCGGTGCGATCCTGGTTGCCCGGGCGGCTCGCTGGGTCGGGGACCGGTATCGCGACAGCGTGGACCGGGAGGTCCTGCAGATCATCAACTCCGGTGGGGTGGTGCCCGAGCGGGTCAAGAGGGCTCGCGCCGTGGGCCAGGCCGGTGTCTGGCTAGCCGTGTCTCTCGTGTACTTCGTTGCCGGAATACTGGCCGTGGGTCAGCTCGGCATCCCGCTCACCAGCTTGATCGCCCCGGCGACCGTGGCGGGCGTGGCGATCGGATTCGGAGCTCAACAGGTCGTTGGCGACATGCTCGCCGGCTTCTTTCTCTTCGCTGAGCACCAGTTCGGGGTGGGTGATGTCATTCAGCTGGCCATGCCCGGCCAGCAGACCGGAATAAGCGGCACCGTGGAAGAGCTGACGTTCCGGGTGACCAAGCTGCGCAGTCAGAAGGGCGAGGTGATCGTGATCCCGAACAGCGCTCTCCGGCAGGTCACGAACCTGTCGAAGGACTGGTCCAGGGTGGTGATCGACGTGCCCGTCCCGGTCGAGGAGGACCTGTCGCACGTCATCTCGATCATCCAGCAGGTTGCCAGCCGTATGGCGGCGGAAGAGACCTGGCGCGATCAGATACTTGGCGATCCGATGGTCTCAGGTGTGGAGACCATCGAGGTGGGCTATGTCCAGCTCCGCCTGCAGGTGCGCACCCTGCCCGGGCGCCAGTTCGACGTAGGACGGGAGCTGCGGTTGCGGGTGGTCCTGGCTCTGCGCGACGAGCAGATCAGCACTCCGACGGCGCCGACCGTTCAGGCGAGCAGCTAGTGATCAAGCTGACCGAGATTCCTGGGTCGATGCGCCGCCCGGTGTCACGCCGTCTGCGAGTTCGCCGGTCGACGGCCCTCATGGTGGTGCTGTTCATCGGGTTGGGGGGGCTGTGGCTGCAGGTCCGTACTCCGTCCACGTCGACGACAACCGGATCCAAGGCCCTCGACCAAGCGATCAACTCAGGGCTGAAACCGGGCGAGTCCTTCACCATCACCCGGACCGGCACGACAACCACCTCTGTGGCCCCGACTACCGCCACCACCAAACCGCCGAGCTCGACCTCTACATCTACGACGGAGACGGTGCCGACCAGTCACAGCACCACGACCGTTCCCCAGCTCGGGAAGGAGCCGACAACGACGCTCGGCGTTTCCGCCACGACCAAGCCGTCGACGGACATCCCCTCGACGACAACTTCGGCCCCGAAGTCGCCGACGACCACCTCCTCGGGCTGACGCCCGCCGGCGGACCTGCCGGGGAGCCATAGTGGGCCCGACGAGAGCTGGCCGGCGTCGGCCAGAGCCGGTCAGGGTCGGCCGGGCGCCGGTCAGGGTCGGCCAGAGCCGGTCAGCGTCGGCCGGGCGCCGGTCAGGGTCGGCCAGAGCCGGTCAGGGTCGGCCGGGCGCCGGGTTGGTGGGTCCCCGCCGTCGTGCCCACGGGCGGATCAGCCGCTCGTTTTTCCTGTATCAGGAAGTGGGCCCCGGGCACTCTTCACTGCGGAGTCAAGTGGCCTGTGAGCCCGACCCATCCGGCGCCACCCTGTCGAGGGGGCAGTCCGGCCTCGTCCGGGTAACCGACGAGAAGCCGGCCGGGACCCCCGGGCTTCCCCCGGCTCGGGGGCTCCCGGCGCAGCTAGTTGCGGTAGTTTCCGGCTGGTGGCTACCGACATCGATCTCGGATCGGTGACGGTCGCCGAACTCGGGCGGGGCTTGGCCGAGGGTCGATGGACCAGCCGGGATCTGGTCGACGCCCACATCGACCAGGCGGGACGGCTGGATCGCGCTTTCGGGTCGCTTCGGTGCCTGGCGGCCGACGCTCGCGAGCAAGCCGAGACCAGCGACCGGATCCGGCGCCGTCGCGGCGCCCGGAGCCCGCTCGAAGGCGTGCCGGTCCTCATCAAGGACAACATCGACGTCGCCGGACTGCCAACCACGGCCGGGGCCCTGGCCCTGGAGCGTTCGGTGCCGGCCACCGACGCCTACCTCGTCACCAGGTTGCGTGAGGCCGGCGCCGTTATCCTCGGGAAGACCAATCTCTCGGAGATGGCCAACTTCCTGACCGACGGGATGCCTTCGGGGTACTCGTCGCTCGGCGGGCAGGTTCTCAACCCTTACGACACCGCCCTGACCCCCAGCGGGTCGAGCAGCGGATCGGCGACCGCAGTCGCCCTCGGTTTGGCGCCTGTCTCGGTGGGGACGGAGACCGACGGATCGATCACCAGCCCGGCCGAACACCAGAGTCTGGTCGGGTTCAAGCCGACCTTGGGTCTGGTCAGCAGACGAGGCATCCTGCCGATCGCCCCGAGCCAGGACACGGCGGGACCCCTGGCCAGGACGGTCGCGGACGCTATCGCTCTCGTGGCAGTCATAGCCGGGGCCGACGCCGCCGATCCCGCCACTTCCGGCGCTCCGCCGGCTGCCGCTGCTCTCCGCGCCGTCAGCCTCAATCCCGCTGCTCTACGGGGCGTGCGTCTGGGCGTGGTCCGCGTCGAAGGCCGGGCCGGAGGAGCCGGCGGGTCCACAAGCGGCGCCGGGTCCGGCCCCGACGGCCGTTCAGCGCCCGGCATCGGCGGTGACCCACCGCCCGGCATCGGCGGTGACCCAGCGCCCGGCATCGGCGGTGACCCAGCGCCCGGCATCGGCGGTGACCCAGCCGCCCGGCGCCGGCGGCGACCGGCCACCTGGCCCTGACCCCGGGCGCCAGACCTGCCATCTGGCCGCCCTGGAGGCACTCCGGGCCGGCGGAGCCTCAACTGTCGACGTCTCGCTCCCGGCCTTGGAGGACGACGACGAGCTCGCCGTGCTCCACTACGAGTTCGCGCCGGCGGTGGACCGCTACCTGGCCTCCCTCGGACCTGGTACCCCCGTGCCCACCCTCGCCGCCCTGGCCGTCTGGAACCTGGGCCACTCCAACTTGGCCCTGAAATACGGGCAGCGCCATGTCGACGCCGCCCTGGCCATCGACCACGTGGCTGAGCGGTCCGCCTACGAGCGAGCCCGGGAGCGCGACCGGCGAGCCGCCACAGAGGGTCTCTTGGAAGCGATGGAAGCGGGCGTGGAAGCGGTCGTGTTCCCTTCCGCAGACGGCTGCACCTGGGCGGCCCGGGCCGGATGGCCGAGCGTGGTGATCCCGGCGGGCTACTC
Organism: uncultured Actinomycetota bacterium; assembly: GCA_963783945.1. Taxonomy (GTDB): domain Bacteria; phylum Actinomycetota; class Acidimicrobiia; order Acidimicrobiales; family Palsa-688; genus CAWAPS01. Next base: position 277,959 of record CAWAPS010000024.1, on the reverse strand, counting down.
GGCGGCCAACCGTCGCCCCGTGGGGATCATGCTGGTGTCGCCGCCGTGGACCGACGCCAGGTTGCTCGAACTGGCCTACGCCTTCGAGCAGGCCCACCCGGTGCGCCGGCCGCCGTGGGAGATCAACCCGGCCGCCTTTCGGCACCTCTGAGCCGAAGACCGGCAACTGAAGACGAAGAGCACGTGGCCCTGACCCCTACCGCCTCGGACCAACCGACAAAAGACGCAAAGACCACGCAACCGCACAGAAGGAGTGGACGGGGACGGTCCAACCCGGTGATACTTACCGAAGTACAGAAGCGAGGTCATACACCGATGCGGGACGGAGAGCCGGCCAAGGCGCGTCACGACGCCGCGTCGCAGCCCGATGGCCAGCCTCTTTCCCGCCTGCTTCGGGCCGGAGCATCCGCCGTGTACGCCGCGTCCAACCCGGCCGAGGCTTTCCAATGGGTTGTCGATCTGGTGTGCGAGTACACCGGGTGGCCCCTGGGACACATCTTCTGGCGGGATCCCGGCGATGGCGCCCGGCTGCCGACCCGCGTGTGGCACGACGACTACCCGGTCAAGCACGCCGCGTTCGTGGCTGCGTCAGCGGCGGTAGAGGTCTTCCCGGGCGCCGGGCTGACCGCGACGGTCGTGACGTCAGAAGAGCCGGCATGGATCCCGGATATGAGGTCCGATGGCGACGATCTCCGTTCGACTCAGGCGGCAGCCGCGGGTCTGGTGGGAACCATCGCCGTCCCGATCGTCAGTCGCAGTCGGGTCGAAGGCGTGATGGAGTACTTCTCGGCCGAGCCCATGGAGCCTGTCCCCGCCTATCTCGACGGGTTGGCGAACATCGGCATCCACCTCGGTGCCGTGCTGGACCGGGCCCGAGCCCAGTATTCCCTGGAAGATTCCGAGGTCCGGTTTCGCAATCTCGTCGAATCGGCCCCCGATGCTCTGGTCGTGGTAGATCGAGACGGCACCATCGTCCTCGTCAACGAGGAGACCGAACGTCTGACTGGCTACTCCCGCCAGCAACTCGTCGGAATGACGGTCGACGCCATGGTCCCCGGGGCCTTGCGAGCCGGCCACGCCGAGCACCGGAGCCGCTACCTCGCCGAGCCCCGGCGCCGGCCGATGGGCCGGGGCCAGGACCTGGTCCTGCTTCGAGCGGACGGTGCGGAAGTGGCGGTCGACATCAGCCTGTCGCCGGTGGGCGGTAGCGACGGCTCTCTGGTCGCGGCGTCGGTGCGTGACCTCTCGGACCGCAACCGGGCCGACGAGGCCGTCCGGACGAGCGAGCGGCGGCTGGCGGAGGCCCAGCGGTTGGCGGGCATCGGGTCCTGGAGCTGGCAGGTCTCCGGAGACGACCTCAACTGGTCGGGAGAGTTGAACCGTATGTACGGCATGCCCGGAGAGACCGGGTCCGGCACCCTCGCCGGCTACCTGGAGAGGGTGCATCCCGACGACTTCAGCCGGGTGGCCCGGGTGATCAGCCAGGCGGTCGCCAGCCTCCAGCCCTTCGAGGCCGAGCACCGGATCCTGGCCGCCGGTGGCGAAGTCCGCTGGCTGCGGGTGCACGGGGATGTGGTCGAGAGCAGGGACGGGGTCGCTGTCCGCTTCAGCGGCTACGTCAAGGACACCACCGAGCAGCGCCGGGCGGAGGATCGTCGCAACCGGGCCCAGGAGGATCTGGCCGGTGAGCAGCTGATGCTCGAGAGGATCGTCCGCGGCGAGCCTCTCGCCGCCACCCTTGCCGCCCTTTGTCGCCAGGCCGAAGCCCGCTACTCCGGCGCCCGCTGCTCGGTGCTCCTGGTCGACGAGGCCGGTCAAGTCCTCCACGACGGGGCCGGCCCATCGCTGCCGGCCGAATTCCGCAGGCTGATAGACGGTCTGCCGGTAGGCGTCGGCCAAGGGGCCTGCGGGACCGCAGCCAGCCTGGGTCGGGTCGTTGTGGTCGAGGATGCCCTCTCTCACCCGTACACCACAGCGTTCACAGAGGCGGTTCTGGCGTACGGCCTGCGCTCGGTGTGGTCTTACCCGCTGAAGAACGCGGCGGGAGAGGTGCTCGGCACCTTTGCGGTGTACCGGGGGGTAACCCACACGCCGTCGGAAGAGGAGGTGCAGCGGTTCGCCGCGGTGGGCAACATCGCTGCCCTCGCTATCGAACGCAACCAGGCTGAGACTGCTCTGGCCCGGGCCGCTCAAGTCGATCCTCTGACCGGCCTTCCGAACCGGGCCCGCTTCCTCGAGCATCTGCAGCGCTGCCTGTCGGAACCCGCCGCTCGGGTGGCGGTGATGTTCCTCGATCTCGACGGGTTCAAGTGGATCAACGACAGCCTGGGGCACCCCGCCGGCGACCGGATACTCGTAGAGGTGGCATCACGGTTCGAACGGGTCATCGGCACGGGGAGCGTGGTCGCCCGATTCGGGGGCGACGAGTTCACGGTCCTGATAGAAGATGCCTCACCAACACGGATTGACGAGGCGGCAGAAGCGGTCAGGGCGGCCTTTACCGAACCGTTCGTGCTCGACGGCGGGGAGTTCTTTCTCAGCGTGTCCGTAGGCATCGCCCGCAACGAAGGGGCCACCGACGCCTACCCGCTCGTCAGGGACGCCGACACGGCCATGTACGCGGCCAAGGAGAGCGGCCGGGCCAGCCGGGTGGTGTTCGATTCCCGCATGCGGGAGCGCGTGGTGCAGCGGGTGACGCTCGAGTCGTCGATCCGCCGGGCCATAGAGCGCGACGAGTTCGTGATGCACTTCCAGCCCATCCTCGACATCGCGACCGGTCAATGGGCCGGGGCCGAGGCCCTCGTGCGATGGTGTCATCCCGAGCTGGGCTTGACCGGTCCGGGCCAGTTCATCCCTCTGGCGGAGGAGACCGGGCTCATCGTCCCGCTCGGAGCGCGAATCCTGGAGCACACCGTGGCCGAGGTCGCCCATTGGGACGTGGGGGCCCCCGATCTGTATGTCTCGGCCAACATCTCGGTTGTCCAGCTATCCGACCCCACCATCGCCACTCAGATCCTGCAAGCTCTCGATCGCCACGAGCTGGCGGCCCGGCTCCTGGTTGTCGAAGTGACCGAATCCGCGGTCATGCACCAGGTCGAAAAGGCCCGGGCCGTGCTGGATGAGATCGTCTCTTATGGCGTCCGCCTCTTCATCGACGATTTCGGTACCGGCTACTCTTCGATATCCCGGCTGGGGGAACTTCCGGTGACCGGCCTCAAGATCGATCAATCATTCACCACCAGGCTCGGCACTGACAGCCGGGCCGATTCCATCCTGGCTGCCATCATCGACCTGGCCCACGCCCTGGATCTCCAGGTCGTGGCGGAAGGGATCGAAACCGAGTATGCCCTCTGCCGTCTCCGCGAGCTCGGCTGCGACTTCGGTCAGGGATACCATCTCGGGCGTCCGGCCCCGCCGGCCGAGCTCGGCGAGATGCTCTTGCGGCGGCCGCTATAGCTGCGACACTTTGGGCCTGAAGCGACGGCCAGCGGTGTCACCCGAAGGTGAAGTCGTATACCTGGACGCCCGGCGAAACCTTGAGCGTCATGGTTGCCGCCGTGTCTGATGCGGCGTGGAAGAGGGTGTAGAGGCCGGGTACCCCCGTGACCGCAATTGTCTGGGTCGGCCGGCCGTTGATCGCGACCTGCAACGTCCCCGATCCCCCGATCACCAGGTATACGTCCTCGGCAAGGAAGTTGATGGCCAGCTCCGCCTCCGCCCCGGCGGTCGCCTCCTCTGATTGCTCGTCCCATGTCCCGGACAAGGCGAAGGCGCCGGGTGGCAGGGACTGAGGGAAGGAGTACTGCGCCGGGGCGTTCTCGACAACCGGAGTCGGTGAATCGAGGTACTGGACCCGGTCATAGCCTATGTAGGTCTCGGGGCTCATCGCCTCGCCGGGGGTCTTGTTGGCCACGTCGGTCGGTCGGGGCAACGCGACTCCTGGGTGGGCCGCGGTCAAGAGGTCCCGGATGAGCTGCTCGGTGTCGGCGTAGTCACCCTCGCCGAAATCGACGTGTCTGACGTTGCCACTGGCGTCGATCAGATATTCCGCCGGCCAGTACTCGTTGGCGTAGGCGTTCCAGGTGTCGTAATTGTCGTCGACGGCCACCGGGTAGTCGACACCGAGGTGTTTCACCGCCGCCTTCACGTTGGACACCACATGCTCGAACGCGAACTCCGGCGTGTGAACTCCGACGACGACCAGACCGTCGCTCTTGTAGTTGTTGTACCAGGTCTCGATGTGCGGAAGCGTCCGCTGGCAATTGATGCACGAGTAGGTCCAGAAATCGACCAGAACGACCTTGCCTCGCAGGGCTGGGAGGGATAGGGGATCTCCCCCCGGGGTGTTCAGCCACTTGGTGATTCCGGTGAAGTTAGGAGCCGGGCCGCACTGCTCGAGCGCCTGAGTGGTGGAGCTGCATTTGGCGAGGGACGCGTTGCCGTTGCCGGTAAGCGAGCCGAGCTGCCGGCGGAGCTGTGTCGAGCTCTCCACCCGGTTTTGCAGGGCGTTCGTGTAGCCGGGCACGTCTCGCTGCAAACCGTCGAATGCATTGAAGGCAATGGCGACAGCTATGGCCACCATCACGAGACCGCCGGCCTGGCGCAGCCGGGGCGCCGAAGCCTTCAGACTCCTGGTCCTCCTTGTAACCTCGTGGCCGGCGACGGCCACTACCAGCAGAGGGACTGCGGCGCCGGCTGCGAACGCGAGAGTCAGGATCACCGCCGTGAAGCCCACGCGGTGGGTCGCGCCGACGACGGTTATGGCGGCGAGCACGGGGCCGGCGCACGGGACGAAAACCAGCCCGAGGCCCAACCCCAGCACGAATCCCCCGGCGGCCCCCGCCGGCGGGCGGGCCGCGATCCGGGTAAACGGCCGCTCCAGCAGATGGCCTATGGGAGGGAATATGAAGCCGGCGCCGACCACGAGAAGAATGGCGATACCGGCGTCGCGAAGCAAGTCCTGTGGCAGGCCGAGCAGCGACAACAGCTCGGTCCCGGCGAGCACGAGAAAGCTGAAGCTCACGACCACGCCGGCCACGACCATCAAAGGTCGGCGTTGGGTTTTCCAGCGACTTCGGAGGGTCGTGGGGGACGAGACCCGGTCGGATTCGGCCGTCGTGGCCCCGGCCACCAGCACGACCGGCAACACGGGCAAGATACATGGAGAGATGCCGGCGATCAGCCCAGCGACGAAGCCGATGACGATTAACTCGACCAACAGACGCTTCCTTCCAGGGCACCGGCGGCCAAAGCCCCGCACCGGGTTACGTTAGAAGGCAGCGGAATGGATTTGGGCTCGCCTCAAAGCCCCCCGGTGAGCACGTAGCCGACGCCGGGGACGGTACGTATCAACTTGCCGTCGGGATCCCTGATTTTTTGCCGGAGCCGATGGATGTAGGCGTGCAGATACTGAGCTTCGCGCCCGTATCCGGGGCCCCACACCGCGGTGAGGATCATCTCCCGGGTGCAGGTGCGCCCGGCGTAGCGGGTCAAGAAGGCCAGCACGTCGAACTCCTTCGCTGTCAGCTCGACCGGCTGACCGCCGATGCGCGCCTCGTGGTGCACCAGATCGAGCTCGACCGGGCCGGCCGACAGGGTGGACTCTGCCGGGTCGCCGTTACCCGGACCGCGGTGGCGGATCGCCGCCCGGATCCGCGCTTCTAGCTCGGCCATCCCGAAGGGCTTGGTGATGTAGTCGTCCGCCCCGCTGTCCAGGGCGGTGACCTTGCGGTCCTCGGTGCCGATGGCGGAGAGCACCAGTATGGGAACGTCGCTCCATTGCCGGATGCGCCGGCACACCGCCAGCCCGTCAAGGTCCGGCAGGCCGAGATCGAGTATGACGACGTCAGGGGCGAAAACCGCCGTCTCCGAGATGCCCTGCTCGCCGTTGGTGGCGCTTATGACGTCGTGCCCGCCCGCCTTGAGCCCCACCTTAAGGGCCCGCAGCAGCGATGGGTCGTCGTCGATTACCAGCACTCGGGCCATCCCTACCGCCCGCCGTCCTCGGTGGAGCTCGGAAGGGAAAAGGAGAAGCGGGCTCCGCCGCCGGCCATCTCCTCCACCCAGATCCTCTCGCCGTGGACCTCAACGAACGTCTTGGCGATCGCCAGCCCGAGCCCGGCCCGGCCTCCCGTGTCGAAGCGGTGGAAGCTCTCGAACACCGCCTGGCGTTCCGGTCTCGGCACGCCCGGGCCGCGATCCGACACGGAAACCACCACCCGGGTTCTATGGAGTTCCGCGCCCACCACGACGGCCGAACCGGGGGGGGCGTGACGATCTGCGTTGTCGATCAGGTTGATCAGTACCTGCTCGATGAGGACCGGATCGACGTCCACCAGAGGCAAGGAGCCGGACAGGTCGATCTCTACCGGCCGGTCGCCCAGGGCGGGCCGGATGGCGGCTACGGCCTCTCCGACCAGGTCGAGCACGGCCGAGGGGACCCGCTTTAACACCAGGACCCCCGCCTGATAGCGCGTCATGTCGAGCAGGCTGGTGACCAGCCTGGTCAGGCGGTCGGTCTGGACATCGAGCAGCTCGTGCAGCTCGCGTACGTCGGCGCCTGACAGCTGGGCGTCAGGTTCGAGGAGAGTGGACGACGCCACTTTCATGGTTGCGAGTGGTGTTCGCAGATCGTGGGATACCGCCCCGAGCAGGTCGCGGCGGACCTGGTCCGCCGCCTCCAGAAGCTCAGAGCGAAGGGCTCTCGCCCGCAGCTGGGCCCGTTCCAGGGCCAGGGCGGCATGGTTGGCAAATATCCGGAGCAGGTCACGGTCGGCTGCGGCGGGGGGCAGGCCCGTGAGCGCCAGCAGCCCGACCGGCCGCCCCGAAGCCGACAGGGAGACCACACGGAGCTGGCCGGGGTTGGCGGCCGCCATGCCCACCGAGACGGGCACCCCGGATTCCGGGTCGAGCGGTCCCAGCTCTCGCGGATCCAGGGGATCGCCGGCTGACGCCGCGACCTCGAGATGCCCCTCTCCCGGCAAGAGAAGAGCCACCCCGCGAACGCCGAACGCGGTCTGCACGGAGGTCACGATCGTCTCCAAGAGGTCTTCTACCGAGCGGTCTCCTACCAGCTGTTCTGATATGTCGAAGAGCCGCTCGGTTTCCGCGGCTCGAGCCTGCGCCTCCGATCGGGCCTCCTGGAGGCTGTCCACGACGTACGACACGAGGAGCATGACGACCACATATATCCCGAGTGCCACCCAGTTCTGGGCCGCCCCCACGCTCAAGGTGTAATAGGGCGGAATGAAGACTAAGTCGTAGAGCAGGAACCCCGCGACCACCGTCGATATACCGCCGGCGTAACCGCCGGCGATCACCCCGGCCACGACGGGTACGACAAGTACCAGCCCCGTGGTGGCGATGCTCAGGTGGGAGCGCAGAGGGAGCATCACCGCCCCGAGGATCAGGGCGCCCGCGATGCCGATAGCGGACCCCGTCACACTCCTGCGCATCCTCTCATTCTCCCACCGGGGTTCGCCGAGTAGCCGGTTCGGAACTCAACAACGGCGGCGACACGTCTCCGTCTGTCGCCACTAACCCCAACCGGCAGAACCACGGGGGGAGTCTTCAACAGCTACATCGAGCACCAGGGCAACCGGCTGTGGTGACGGCGGGCGCAACCCGGACCAACACCGGAAGTACAGTCGGCGTTGGGGTCCGCTTCGGCGACACCTCGAGCGGCTCACCACTTCGCGTCGCGACCTTCGTCACCGGGGTGGCGTCTCGACGCGTTCGGGTCAAATAGCGACCCTTTCGCGTCGCGACCCCGGGGTCTCGCCGACCGTTCGCGACGCGAAATGGTCACGAGGTGGTTGGATCCATCACCCCATGCGGTCGTCGATCTCGCGGTCTTGGTGGCGGGCGGTGGTGGTCCAGCGCCGGCCGTCCCACCAGCGCCACGGGTACCGGCCCGTCGGGTCGGTGTACCAGCCCGCGGGCGGCCACCCGTTTGCTGCCGGTTGGGCGGTGCCGGCGGGAATCGCCCCGGCCCAGCCGGTGGCACCGGCCGGGCTGGGTCCGGCGGGGCCCGGCGGGCTGCCGCCGGTGAGCGGCCCGGGCAGCCCGGTCGGCGCCGAAGCTCCGGTTGCCCGCCCGGTGGTGCCGAGTTGAGTCCCGGCTAGCGGCCCGGTCAGCCCGGTCGGCGCCGAAGCCCCGGTTGCCCGCCCGGTGGTGCCGAGTTGAGTCCCGGCTGGCGGCCCGGTCAGCAGGGCGTCGCCGGGCGGTCGCCCCGCCGGGCCGGCTGGTCGCCCTGATGGGCCCGCTGGTCGCCCTGATGGGCCTGCCGGTCGCCCCGCCAACGTCCAACCCTTGCCACCGCGAGCGTAGGCCGCACGCCTCCGCCGGCGTCGCCGCAGGATCAGCATGACCACGCCGGCCAATACCACGACGGCGATGGCCGCGGCGGCGATTTCGCGGGTCCGGTGCTCCACCGTGGTCGTCAACGAGAGCACCGATGCGGCTGCGGCGAAGCTCTGAAGCCGTCGTCCAGCCGGTGCGGTCGCTCCGCCGGTCGCCCCGCCGGTCGCCCCGGTTGCCTGCGACCATGCCGGAATATCCACGGGGTGGGCCGCGGCCGGTCCGGGCCACCCGCACGCGGCGACAGCCAACAATCCAAGAAAGCACAGGGCGAGGGCCCCCATGGCCGCCATCCCCGAGTCAGCCCGCCGGCTGCCCCGAGCGTCGGTGGGTCGCGCCATACCCATGCCACACGGTATCGGAAGGGCAGTCGATCCTCCGGTCCACGCCAGAGGAAATCGATTCTTGCTATACCCTACGGGGGTATAGCATCGACGCAGATTTCCGGACGCGCCAGGAGCGGGCAAATGTACGGTTACGCCTCGGACAAGGACGACTACCTCAAGCGCTTACGCCGGATCGAGGGTCAGGTCCGGGGCTTGCAGCGCATGGTCGAAGAAGACCGCTACTGCATCGACATCCTCACCCAGGTGTCAGCGGCGACCAAGGCCCTTCACTCGGTCGCCGTCGGGCTGCTCGAGGCGCATATGGGCCACTGCGTGGCCGAGGCGGCGGCGCGGGGCGGACCGGAAGGGGACAAGAAGGTCAGGGAGGCAGCCGACGCCATAGCCCGGCTGCTGCACTCATGAGCACCAGCACGGAGATCGACGCGCCGGCCGGGTTGGACGAGGTGAAGCTCGCCATCGAGGGCATGAGCTGCGCTTCGTGCGTACACCGGGTCCAACGGGCCCTTCTCGGAGTGGACGGCACCCAACGGGTGTCGGTCAACCTGGCTACCCGGACCGCGCTGGTCGAGCTGGCCGCTCCGACGGAAGCCCAAAGCTTGACCGACGCCGTCGAGTCGCTGGGATATCGGGCCACTGTCGCCCCGACCTCCGGCTCCGCCGGGGCGAAGGACGATCGCGAGCTGGGAAACCGGTCGCCGTTTGGCTACCCGACCAAGCTGGTGGTCGGCGTGGTCCTCACGGCCGCGGTGCTGATCCTCGCCTACGCCTTCGGCGGGGACGCGTGGTCGACATATCTGCAGCTCGCCCTCACCTTGCCAGTGTTCGGATGGGTCGGATGGGACTTCCACGTCGGGGCGATCAAAGGCCTCCGCCACGGATCGGTCGGCATGGACACCCTCGTGTCCGTCGGATCCACCGTGGCCTTGATCTATTCCGTCGCGGCCACCGCCGCCGGGCGGGACGCAACCGCCTACGACGTCACGGCGGTCATCCTGACTGTCATCTCGATCGGCCGGTACCTCGAAGGAGTGACCAGGAGCCGGGCCCACGCCGCCGTCGACTCGCTGGCCCGGCTGCAGCCGCGAACCGCCCACCTGATGACCCCCGGATCCGATCTCGCCGTGGCGGATTCCGGCTCCGGCGCACCCTACGTTGACGTGCCCGCGGCCGATCTGCGCCACGGCGATACCGTCCTCGTGCTTCCGGGGGAGGCGGTTCCGGCGGACGGTTCGATCCTGGAGGGCCGGGCCGCCGTGGATGAATCACTCCTCACGGGAGAGAGTTTTCCCGCGGCGAAGGGGCCTGGAGACGAGGTGACCGGCGGGACGGTCAACGGGTTGAGCCCCATCAAGGTGCGGGTGGTCCGGACCGGTGGGGATACCACCCTGGCCCGGATCCTGGCGTCGGTGGAGCGATCGCAGACGGAGAAGTCGAGGGCCCAGAGGCTCGCCGACCGGGTGGCGTCCGTGTTCGTACCGGCGATACTGCTGGCGTCCCTCGCCACGTTCGTCGGCTGGTTGGCTGCCGGCGCCGCGGTCGAGACCGCCGTCCTGGCCGCCGTGGGAGTGCTGATCGTGGCTTGTCCGTGTGCCCTGGGCCTGGCAACTCCGGTCGCCATGATGGCCGGCGCGGGCCGCGGGGCCGAGCTCGGGCTGCTGATATCCGGCGGGGAAGCCCTGGAGCGGGCCCGCGACGTGCGGGCGGTGGTGCTGGACAAGACCGGAACCCTGACCGTCGGCCGCCCTGAGGTGACGCAACTGGTGCCGCTGGACGGGACCGACGGGACAGCCGCTCTCGCTCTGGCCGCGGCGGTCGAGGCGGGTTCGGGGCATCCCCTCGGCCGGGCCATCGTCGATGCCGCGTTGGCTCGGGACGGCGCCCTGCCGGGACCGGTGAGTGACGTAGAGGTCACTCCTGGCGCAGCAGTCGCCGGCCGGGTGGGCGAGATCTCGGTCTGGGTCGGCTCGATCCCGGCCCGCGCCACCGCCCGGGCGAAAGCAGCCGCCGTCGAGCTGGCGGCGAGGGGGCTGACGCCGGCGTGCGTGGCCCTGGACGGCGAACCCGCTCTGGTCGTCGGCATCGCCGACGCGTTGCGGGCTGATGCCAGTGACGGAGTGGCGAGGCTCCGGGGCGAGGGGCTGCGGGTGGTGCTGGCCAGTGGCGATGGTCAGCACACGGTCGGGCGGATCGGGTCGGAGGTGGGCGCGGACGAGGCTTACGGTGACCTGATGCCGGCGGACAAGGCTGGCCTGGTCGCTGAGCTGCGCAAGCAATTCGGGCCGGTGGCGATGGTCGGCGACGGCATCAACGACGCTCCCGCCCTGGCCGCCGCTGACCTCGGTATAGCTATCGGGACGGGCTCCGGCGCCGCCGCGGCCGCCTCCGGGATCACCGTCGTACGCGTCGAAGTCGGGGCGGTGGCCGACGCCATAGCGCTGTCCCGCGCCATCCGGCGGGTGATGCGGCAGAACCTGGCGTGGGCATCCGTGTACAACGTCATGCTCGTCCCCCTCGCTGCGTTCGGAGTCCTACCGCCTGCGCTCGCGGCCGTCGCCATGGCAACCAGCTCGGTGAGCGTCGTGCTCAATGCCTTGAGGCTGCGCAGGTTCGGCGGGTCGCGGCGCCGAGGCGGTCGCTGAGTCCCGGCGCCCTCGCCCGCCGCCCTCGGCCAAGGCGTAGGGTTCGGAGGGTGGTGAAGAGCGGGTTCGGGGCGGAGGAGGATTCCGCGGTCGTGGTCGGCCTCGACAACGGCGGGACTTGCAACAACGCCACGGTCCTGCATCCCAAGGGCTTCCTGGTTGAGGAGCTGATGGAAACGCCGAGCCGGGTCAAGCAAGGCCCCGAGGCGGCACTCCGCGAGTTGGTCTTCGCCTTCGAGAACGTGCTCGCCCGGACCTCGACCGACCCGGACCAGGTGCAGGTGGTGGGTCTGGCCAGCCCGGGCCCGTCCAGTGCCGAGGGAGTGATATCGGAGCGAGGTTCGACCAACTTCGAGCACCCCGACTGGTGCGGGTTCGATCTGCGGGGGGCCCTCGAACGCCGCTTGGACCGGCGGGTCGCATACATCAACGACGGGAACGCTGCCGCCCTCTACGCCCACCACCGCCACTTCGGCGCCCGAGCACCGGAGCATTCCTCGGTGTCCATCGTCATCGGCACCGGCCTCGGCGGGGGGCTGGTCCACCGCGGCCGGGTCGTAACCGGATCCGCAGGTATGGCCGGAGAGCTCGGCCACGTCCACATTCCCCTGGAGGGGCTGCTCGAGCCTGGTCAGCCGGTGCCGTACTGCAACTGCGGATTCGTCGCCGACGCCGAGAGCTTGGCCTCCCTGACCGGCATCGAAAACAACCTGCTCCCTTACTGGCTCACCAGATTCTCCGGCCACCCGCTGAGCGGCGCCGAGTCGCCGGCCCAGGCCGCCAGGGCGGTCCGGGCCTACGGAGAGGCCGGCGACGCCATGGCCCTGCGGATCTTCACCCAGCAGGCCCAGGCCATCGGGCGCCTGTTCACCATCGTTGCCAACGTTCTCGACCCCGATGCCTATTTCGTCGGAGGAGGCGTGGTCGAAACCTCGGAGCAGTTCAGATCCTGGTATCTGCAGACGGCCCGGGAGAACACGATCCTCCGTGCCGAGTCGGCCCGGGTCGCGACGTTCCATCTCGTGCCGGACCTGGACATGGCGGGGGCGCGCGGCGCGGCGCTGGCGGCGCTCGAGGCCGTCCACACCTGAGGGCCCTATGACTGGCGACCCCCCGGGATCAAGGTTGTAGCTTCGGGGACATGGCCTTAGCCCCGTCGCCACAAGCGGATGAACGCAGCACTGCTGAGTGGAGGGACTATCTCGCCCGGGTGGCGCGGCTCCAAACCCAATACCAGGCGATACCGCCCGGCGAGCGGGTGAGGCTGGCCAAGCGCACGTCGAACCTGTTCCGCACCCGGACCAAGGCTCCCAAGGCGGCGGGCCTGGACGTGGCGAGCTTCGACGGGGTGATACAGATCGACCCGAAGCGGCGCACCGCCGACGTCCAGGGTATGACCACCTACGAGCACCTGGTGGACGCCACCCTGCCGTACGGGCTGATGCCCCTGGTGGTCCCGGAGCTCAAGACCATCACCCTGGGCGGAGCGGTTACCGGGCTCGGGATCGAGAGCTCGTCGTTTCGCAACGGCATGCCTCACGAGTCGGTCGTCGAGCTTGACATCCTTACCGGGAACGGACAGGTGGTCACAGCGCGCCGGGACAACGAGCACCGTGACCTGTTCTTCGGGTTCCCCAACTCGTATGGAACTCTCGGCTACGCCCTCAGAGTTCGGATCGAGTTGGAGGACGTCCGACCCTACGTGCATGTGCGCCACCTGCCCTTCGACGATCTCGGCGTGCTGATCGAGACGCTCCAGAGGGTCTGCGAGCGCGGCGAGCATGAGGGGGAGCGAGTCGATTTCGTGGACGGCTGCGTCTTTTCTCCCGGCGAGAGCTACCTGACGCTCGGGGGCTGGACCGATTCCGCCCCCCACACCAGCGACTACACGTGGACCAACATCTACTACCGGTCGATACAGGAGCGGCGGGAGGACTGGTTGACCGCCCGCGATTATCTCTGGCGCTGGGACACCGACTGGTTCTGGTGCTCGTGGGCGTTCCAGGCTCAGAGGCGGTGGGTGCGCAAGGTCGCCGGCCGGCGGTTCCTGCGCAGCGACGTGTACTGGAAGATCCTGGCCTTCGAGGAGCGCTACCACGTCAAGGCCACGCTGGATGGGCTTCTGGGCCGGCCCGCACACGAGAACGTCATTCAGGACGTGGAGCTGCCGATCGGCCGGGTCCTCGAATTCCTCTCCGGTTTCGTGCGCGAGATCCCGATCTCGCCGTTCTGGCTGTGCCCGCTGCGCCAGCGCGACCCCGAGGCGTCATGGGACCTGTACCGGCTGGAATCGAACGAGCTGTATGTGAATGTGGGCTTCTGGTCGAGTGTGGCCCTGGCGCCGGGCATGGATGCGGCCCACCACAACCGGTGGGTGGAGGCCGAGGTCGACCGGCTGGGTGGCCGCAAGTCGTTGTACTCGACGTCCTTCTACGACGAGGACCGGTTCTGGTCTCTGTACAACGGTCCTGTGTATCGTCGGCTCAAGGAGCGCTACGACCCGGATGCACGCCTGCTCGACCTTTACGACAAGTGCGTCGGGTCCCGGTAGTTCCCCTGGAACGATAGGCGCAGCAGAAGATCAAGCGATGGTGACCGCTCGTCGGACAGAATGCGTCCGGTGCACTGGGACAGCGACGAGAGGACCGGCCCTACAGCCGGCCGCTCAGGAGGTAAGAGATGGCGTTTCGTGGGCAAGTAGCCCCGGTTATCTGGGAGATAGCGGCGGCTGGCCTGCCGGTCGCTATAGAGGCTTTCGACGGAAGCACGGCGGGTCCGCCCGACGCCGTTTGCCGCATCCGGATCAACAGCCCTCGAGCCCTCAACTATGTGGCGACTGCGCCGAGCGACCTCGGCCTGGCTCGGGCCTACGTGTCTGGAGCCCTCGATCTCGACGGCGACATGTACACCGCACTGATGCTCATGTCGGGGGACCACGTGGGCAGCCTTTCGTGGTCCGACCGGGTAGACGTGCTGCGCCGTTTGGGGATACACGTCCTGCGACCGGTGGCCCCGCCGCCCGAAGAGACCCGGCCCGGGCTGTGGTGGGGTCTCAGGCACTCCATGAAGCGTGACTCGCGCGCCATCAGCCACCACTACGACGTGTCCAACCGGTTCTACGAGTGGGTGCTCGGCCCCAGCATGGCTTACACCTGCGCTGTCTACCCCTACGACGGCGCGTCCCTGGAGGACGCTCAGGAGGAAAAGGTCGACCTGGTGTGCCGCAAGCTCGATCTCCAGCCGGGCCATCGGCTGCTGGATGTGGGCTGCGGATGGGGGACCATGGTGATCCACGCCGCGGAGAACTACGGGGCGCGGGTCCTCGGTGTGACCCTGTCGCAGCAGCAGGCCGAATGGGGTCAGAAGCGCATCGCCGAGCTCGGTCTCGGGCAGCTGGCGGAGATCCGTCACAGCGACTACCGCCACGTCGTCGAGGGGGGATTCGACGCGGTCAGCAGCATCGGCCTGACCGAGCACATCGGGGCCAAGAACCTGCCCGGCTACGTTCGCTTCCTGGCCTCCAAATTGCGGCCCCAGGGTCGCCTGCTCAATCACTGCATCACCCGGCCGGTCACGTCCGTTCCGCCCCGGACACGAGGGTTCATCAACCGCTACGTCTTCCCCGACGGTGAGCTCGAGGCGGTGGGTACGATCATCTCCAGCATCCAGGACAACGGCTTCGAGGTGCGCCACGAGGAGAATTTCAGGGAGCACTACGCCCGCACGTGCGCGGCATGGGGTGCCAACCTCGAGGTGCACTGGGACGAGGCGGTCACCGAGGTCGGCGAAGCCCGGGCCCGGGTGTGGAAGCTGTACCTGGCCGGGTCGCGCATGGGGTTCGTCCAGCGGCGAATCGAGCTGCACCAGGTACTGGCCGTGCGGGCCGAAGGCGGGGTGTCGGGCATGCCGCTCGTACGATCCGACTTCGCCCGCCCGGAAGCGCCTATTTCTGGGCGCTAGACGGCGGCGGCCGTGACCCGGCGCCGGGCCACGGTGGCGGCGTCGGGCCAGCGCACGTCGGTCACCCAGCGCAGCTTCTCCATCGTCTTGATGACCACGGCGCTCGAGTCAAACTCGCCGAGGCGGACACCGTGGCGGGCCGAGGTGGGCTCAGCGTGGTGGAAGTTGTGCCACGACTCGCCGAACGACAGGATCCCGAGCCACCACACGTTCTGGCTCCGGTCACGGGTGCGGAAGGGCCGCCTGCCCTTGATGTGGCACACCGAGTTGATGGCGAAGGTCACGTGATGCAGAACGCAGATGCGGACCAGGCTGCCCCAGAACAGGGCCAGCAGCGCCCCCTTCCAGGACCACGACCACAAGCCGCCGATGACCGCCGGCAGCAGCAACGACACCCCGAGCCAGAACGCGAAGGTGCGCGACACCCAGTTGATGTCGGGGTCGGCCACGAGCTCGGGGGCGTACCGCTTCTCTGAGGTCTTATCCCAGTCGTAGAGCCATCCGACGTGGGAGTACCAGAAGCCCTTGGTCAGGGCCTTGAAGTCGGTGCCGTAACGCCAGGGGGAATGCGGGTCGCCGTCCCGATCGGAGAAGCGATGGTGCCGGCGGTGGTCTGCGACCCACTGGATGGCCGGCCCCTCCAGAGCCAGGCTCCCACAGATGGCCAGCAAGACTCGCAGCCAGCGCTTGGCCTTGAAGCTGCGGTGGGTCAGATACCGGTGAAAACCCACGGTGACCCCGAGGCCCGAGATGCAATAGAAGGCCACCGCGATGACGACGTCCGGCCAGTTGAGCCCCCAGCCCCAGAGCACGGGGACGGCTGCTATCAAGGCGAGAAAAGGGACCGCCAAGAAGAAGGTCAGACCGATCTGTTCGACCCAGTTTTTCCTTTCCGGAATCTCGTCAGACGGATCGGTCCAGTCCGGTTCCGAATCCGCAGGTTGTAGCAGCGCCTCAGTAGCAGACAATGATCCTCGTCTCTGTGGGCAAGGCGGCCGCTATCGACGCCTCCCAGGTCGGTTCTGCCATTGTGGCACGTCCGGCACCCCTTGTCGATCCATGCCGGTCTGCGACGGACCGGCCAATTCCGGGATCATTCTGGCGCGTTAAGTGTCGGTTAAGTCATCGATCCATCTAGGGTTCTGCACCAATGATTGACCCTCCCGACCCGGCGGAACCTGTGGGTTTGACCGGTCTCGGGCCGGCCCTGGACCGCCTCACCTCCGAGCTTCCGGACGCTCCTGCGATCACCTGTCTCGATGTCACCCTGAGCCGGGCCGAGCTGTCTTCCAGATCGAATCGGATGGCCCGGCGACTGGCTGCTCTCGGGGTAGGACGAGGCTCCACGGTTACGATCGCGCTGGCGAACGGGGTCGCCTTCTACGAGACGACCATTGCCATTTGGAAGCTGGGAGCGGTGCCCCAGCCCATCTCGTATCGCCTCCCTGCCCCGGAGCTGTCGGCCCTCATCGACTTGGCCGACCCCGCCCTGGTGCTCGGCGGTCACATCGTGGTCATGGAGCGCTTCGATGCGGCGCGCTGTCTGGCTCTGGTCGAGCAGTTCGGCGTCACCTTCATCTATCTGGTCCCGACGATGATGAGCAGGATCCTCCGTCTGCCCGAGCAGGAGAGACTGAGCCGGAACATGGCTTCCCTGCGAACCGCCTACCACCTGGCCGCCCCGTGCCCGGCCCACGTCAAGCGGGCATGGATCGACTGGCTGGGCCCCGACGTGGTCGTTGAGCTCTACGCGGGCACGGAAGCCCAAGCGGCGACCCGGATCGACGGGAGCGAGTGGTTGGCGCACCCCGGTTCGGTCGGCCGCGTCGTGATGGGCGAGATGAAGGTGCTAAGTCCTGAGGGCCTGGAGCAGCCGCCGGGCGAGGTAGGGGAGATCTGGATGCGTCCTGGTACGGCCCGCCCCACGTACCACTATGTGGGCGCCTCTGCCCGGCAGCGCGACGGCTGGGAGTCGCTCGGAGACATGGGCCGATTCGACGATGACGGGTATCTGTACCTGAGCGATCGCCGGGCCGACATGATCCTTGTCGGCGGGGCCAATGTCTATCCCGCCGAAGTGGAGGCGGCCCTTGACGAGCATCCGGCGGTGATGTCGTCTTGCGTAGTCGGGCTACCGGATGAGGACCTCGGGAACGTGGTGCACACGATCGTGGAGACTCGCGATCAGATAAGCGACGACGAGCTCCGACGGCATCTGACCGCCCGGTTGGTCAGCTACAAACTTCCCCGCACCTTCGAACGCAGCGCCGAGCCATTGCGGGACGACGCAGGGAAGGTACGCCGTTCGGCCCTGCGGGAGGCTCGCCTGCCAGTCGCGGAGCAAAGGAGCAGCGGAGCGTGAGTGCAGTCGCCGACCCCCGAATTTCCGTCACGGCCGCCGCCAAGGAGCTGGCGCAGCGCGATCCGGTCATGGCTCGATTGGTCGCGGAAGCCGGGCCGATCCGTTTGCGCAAACCGACCGAGAGCCATTTCGCCGCCCTCGTCCGGGCCATCGTGTACCAGCAGCTGGCCGGACCGGCCGCTTCAGCGATTCACGGGCGCCTCGTGGCGGTGATGGGGGGCAAGGTCGAGCCGGACGTGTTGATCGGTCTCCCCCTCGAAACCCTGCGAGGTGCCGGTCTTTCTCTCAACAAGACGGCGTCCCTCAGGGACCTGGCCTCGAAGGTGTTGGACGGAACGGTCCACCTCGAGTCGCGTCGGCTGGCCCACGAGTCCGACGGCGAGGTCGTCACCCGACTCACCGAGGTGCGGGGGATCGGCGAGTGGACGGCACACATGTTCCTTCTGTTTCAGTTACGTCGGCTCGACGTGTGGCCGACGGGCGACCTCGGGGTGAGGCGAGGTTTCGGTCTGGCCTGGGGTATCGCCATGCCGACGGCTAAAGAGCTGGGCCCGCTCGGGGATCCCTTCCGTCCCTACCGCTCCGTCGTCGCGTGGTACTGCTGGCGCGCCGCGGAGCTGTACGCCGGCACGGCTGACAGCGCGCTCACGAGATAGGCGGGAGCGGGATTGAAGACCCTGCTGGTCGTACACCACACCGTCTCCCCGGCCACCCACGCTCTGCACCTCGCCGTGCTCGAGGGGGCGCGGGACCCGGCAATCGAGGGCGTCGACCTCCAGGTGCGGCCCGCCCTGACCGCAGCAGCGGTGGACGTGCTCACCGCCGACGGATACCTGCTCGGGAGCCCGGTCAACCTCGGCTATCTGTCCGGTGCGCTGAAGCACTTCTTCGACCAGATCTATTACCCGTGCCTGGACGCCACGAAAGCCCGGCCGTTTGGTGTTTATCTGCACTCCAACGCCGACGCCTCGGGTGCCCTGCGGGCCCTCGACGCCATCACCACGGGGTTGCAGTGGAGGGCGGCTCAGCCGCCGCTCGTGGTCGCAGGGGAGCCCGGTCCTGCCGAGCTGGCCACGGCCCGCGAGCTGGGCGCGGCGGTCGCGGCCGGCCTGTCGCTCGACCTGTAAGGCGGCCTCAGGGCCCGCCCTCGGGTCCGTTCAGGCTGGCCAGGTCCTCGTCCATGCCATCGAGCATCCTTCGGGCGGTTTCGGCTCGCGCCTTGCTTTTCGTCCCGTACACCGCCCCCCGCCTGAGCTGCGCCAGCTTGACCGCCGCGGCCATCGCCTCGGCCATGATGTCCTCTGGAGCCACCACCTGGTCGAGGAAGCCGGCGCCCCTCGCCTCGTCAGGCCCTCCGATGGCCCCGAGGATTATCCGGTCGAACGCGGAGGGGGGCATGCGATAACGGGCCAGCTCGACCGCCCATACCGGCAGCCTCATCCCGATGGCGACCTCGTTGAGCCCGATCTTCCAGTCGCCCGCGGTCCCGACGCGATGGTCGGCGGCGAGCAGCACGAGGGCGCCCGCGGCCAGGGCGTGTCCGGTGCAGGCGGCCACGACCGGCAGGGGCTCGAGCAGGAGGCGGGCCATGAACCGGCCGCCCGCCGCAACCAGGCTGCGCATGCCCTCGAGGCTCGATGTCATCTCTTGCAGGTCGAAGCCGGCGGAGAAACGCCCGGGCCGCCCCGCGATCAGCACGGACCGGGCATCAGGGTCGGCCTGGGCTCGGTCGAGGGCGGAGGCCAACTGGACGAGGACGTTGTGGCTGTAGACATTGGCCTTTCCGTCGTCAAAGGTGATAATCGCGACGTGCTGGTCCAACGCGTAGCTGACGGTCATGGCGGCGATGCTACGGCGACGAGACGCCGGCGCGACGAAACGGCCAGGGCTATTTGGCGTGACCCTGTAGCGGTACTAGACATGGAGGCGAATGCGCCCGGTGCGGGGCGTGCGAGACCTTGGGGGTCCGAATGAAAACTCAGGCCGCGATCCTGTGGGAGGTCGGCAAGGACTGGAGCGTCGAGGAGATCGACCTCGACCCGCCGCGCGAGCGGGAGGTGCTGGTTAGGTTGGCCGGCTCCGGGCTGTGCCGCTCCGATGAGCACCTCGTCACCGGTGACCTGCCTTTTGCCCTGCCCATGGTGGGTGGCCACGAAGGGGCAGGCGTGGTGGAAGAGGTCGGCCGCGGGGTCGACTGGTTGGTCCCTGGTGACCACGTCGTGTTCGGGTTCATACCGGCCTGCGGGCGCTGCCCGTCGTGCGCAACAGGACACCAGAACCTCTGCGACCTGGGGGCGGGGTTGGCGACGGGCAGGCAGATCCTCGATCAAACCGCCCGCCACCACGCCGGCGGAACCGACCTCGGGCTGATGTGCCTTCTCGGGACATTCGCGGAGCGCACGGTCGTCAACGAGGCCAGCTGCATCAAGATCGATCCGGGGGCCCCCCTCGACAAGGCCTGCCTTCTCGGCTGCGGCGTTGTCACCGGGTGGGGTTCGGCGGTCTACGCCGCAGATGTCAGGCCGGGCGAGGACGTGGCTGTCATAGGCGCCGGGGGCATCGGGATCAATGCCATACAGGGCGCCAAACTTGCCGGGGCCCGCCATATCTTCGCCATCGACCCGGTGGCGTTCAAGCGGGAGAAGGCTGTCGAGTTCGGGGCCACCCACACCTGCTCGTCTCTCGAGGAGGCAATGGAGGAGGTAGGGCGCGTCACTTGGGGCCGGATGGCCAACAAGGTCATCATGACGATGGGAGTCGGGCGGGGAGATGCGATCGGTGGGGCGTTGGCGATCACTTCCAAGCTCGGTCGAGTGGTGATCACCAACCTCCATCCGGCGATCGAGACGCAGGTGACCATGAGCGCGCTCGATCTGACCCTCATGGAGAAGCAGGTGGTGGGATCGTTGTTCGGGTCGGCCAACCCGCGGCGCGACATCCCCTTCCTGCTCGAACTGTACGCCGGCGGTCAGCTCGACCTCGACGGCCTGGTGACGAGGACCTACCAGCTCGGCGAGGTCAACAAGGGCTACGAGGACATGCGCGCCGGCCTGAACATCCGGGGGGTCATCCGCTTCGACTGAGGTGTTTCAGGTCGCCGGCCGGCCGGCCTCGGCCGTCCCCGTCGTCCGGGTCGGCAGGCGCGGGGACACAATCAAGCCGAGCACCCCGACCAGGGCGGCAGACCCGAAGCCGAACGCCAGGCCCAACCGAGGCCCATGCCCGTGCTGGGTGGCGATGGCGACGGCCGCACCGGCCGTTCCGGTGCCGAGCGCGGTGCCGAGGACGTCGGTCAGCTGAACCGCGGCGCTGGCCCGGCCCTCCTGGCCCGGGCGGGACCATCCGAGGGCGGTCAGTGTTGTCGGAGCATATGCCATCCCGATGCCGAGCCCTGCGACGCCCCAGAAAACGGGGGCCAGGCCAACCGGGACGGGTGACAGCAGGATGGCGGCGAAACCCGCTACTCCCGCCAGCACGACGGCCTGGCCGGTACCGATCAGGGCCCGCGGGCCGACCCGACCCACGAGCCGGGCCTGCACCCACGAGCCGGCCGTCCAGGCGATCGTGGCCGCCGTGAGGGTCAGCCCGGCGTAGGTGGTGGAGGTGTGCCGAACAGC
Source organism: uncultured Actinomycetota bacterium (assembly GCA_963783945.1). Taxonomy (GTDB): domain Bacteria; phylum Actinomycetota; class Acidimicrobiia; order Acidimicrobiales; family Palsa-688; genus CAWAPS01. Next base: position 256,676 of record CAWAPS010000024.1, on the reverse strand, counting down.
AGTGAGCGTCAGCGGCACGAACGCATCGCCGGCGAAGAACGAGAAGGTGAGTATGCCCCGGCACAGCACAGCGGCGCCCACCCCGGTGCGGGCCCGCAGAGTTCCCGGCGGGGTCAGCCTCCGGACGCCGGCCGTCAACACCGCGCCGCCGGCCAGGACGGCAAGCACCGTAGGAAGCGGGTTGCCAACCGTGAGCCCGCCTAGCACGAGCACCGCCCCGCCGGCCACCGCCAAGGCGTCCAGGAGCGGAATAGGACCAGGGTCCCTGGCCTCCGGACTGGGAACGCCCGACAGCGCCGGAACGGTGACGATCGCGGCTACCGCGGTCAGGGGGACCAGCCCGAGGAACACCCAGCGCCAACCGGCGTGGAGGGCGATCTGGGCCGCTACCACCGGGCCTACCAAGCCAGGAAGGACCCATGCCGTCGACAGGACGGCAAACATCCGGGGCCGGGCCTCCTCGGCGTAGGAGCGCCCGATCGCCACGTAGGCGGCCGCCGGGATCGTGCCGGCTCCGAGCCCCTGAACCACCCGCCCGCCGACCAGGATCGGCATGTCGACGGCCGTTCCCACGATTACCAGCCCACCTGCGAACAGCACGAGGCCGCCGATCAGGGGCAGCCCCAGGCCGGCTCTGTCACACAGGGCCCCGCCGATAACTATCCCCACCAGGCTGGCGAGAAAAAAGGCGCTGAACACCCAGCCGTAGAGCCGGAGATCACCCAGGTGACGGGTGACGACGGGGAGGATGGTGGCCACCGACAGGCTCTCGAACGCCACCATCGTTATGGTCATGACCAGGCCACTGGTCAGCCGGCGCCGCGAGGGTGACCATATCCCCCGCTCGAGGTTCGCGCCGGCCACCGTGCCAGTCTGGCAACCAGTGGGCCCTCCTGCAGGAGGCTTATCGTGCGCCGGCCAGAGGATCCTCCGGTGCGAGAGGGAATCCGGCGCTGTGCTCGAGTGATCCGTCGTGGTGGACGAGGAAGCCCTCGTAGCCGTCCGTCCCTTCTATCCAGGCCAGCCCCGGCGCTCCGGCTGCCAGCAACCCGGTCGCCATGGCGTCCGCCAGGTCCAGCCGAGGGCCGGTCACCGTGGCCGACGCGATGCCCCCGGCCGGGCGGCCGGAGAAGGGGTCGAACACGTGCGGTCCGCGTTCGTAGAGGCCGGAGGTGGCCACCGCGGCGGCGGCCTCGACGGTCGCCACTATGCGGCCTGGAGTTCGGGGGTCCCGTATCCCGACGCGCCACGACCGGTTGCCGTCAGGACGGCCGAACCCGGCGATGTCGCCGCCGGCGTTGACCAAGGCAGCAGGCGCCCCGGAGCGAGCCAGGCAGTCGAGCGCCCGCTCGGCGGCCCAGCCCTTGACCAGCCCGGTGGGATCCAACCCGTCCGGCATGGCCCACGGATCAAACCAGCCGGCTGACGCCTGGCGGGCCAGTCGGCAGCGTTCCAGTACCTCGACCACGTCGCCCGGAGCATCGGCCAGGTCGAGCTCGCCTCGACGGAGCCGGCTCATGGGGCTCTGCGGTTTCCACAGACTGAACACCGCGTCCGCCCGGTGCAGCACGGCCCGGGCTTCGGCTAACGCCAGGTATGTTTGGTTGCGCCCGGGTGCGGCGCGGACGTCGAAAGAGACGATCGTTCCCATCACCGCCTCTTGCCTTCTGACCGGTGTGAGGCCGGCCGGATGGGACTCCGTGGCGGTTTCGGTCACGGCGTCCCCAGTTGATCGATGGCTGACTGGAGCGACTGGAGGTAGGCGTCGCTCGTATAGGTCGCGCCCGAAACGGCGTCGATCTGGGCCGAACCGGCACTGATCGTTTCCTGTTCGAGCACCGGCACGGCTTGCGAGTTGATCTGGTAGGACCGGGCGTCCGGGGAGTCATTGCGCACCACCGAGACGTTGGTGATCCTCGATCCCGACTCGGTCACCTGGACCTCGATGTCGCCGAAGCGGTACTGGACGTCGGAGCCAGTGGCCGTCCGGGGGGCCGCCGCCGGGGCAGTGGTGGAAGGCGTGGAAGGCGTGGAAGGCGTGGAAGGCGTCGACCCGGGTGCGGTAGCCGGCGACGGGGCCTGTCCCCGGTCGCGGTTGGCCGCCGGCGACGAAGCCGGGGGAGACGTCGTGTCGGGCGGTGATCCGGCCGCCGACGGGGTTGCGCTTCGCACCTCGGCCGGGTGGCTGTGGTAGCTGAACAAGAGGGCCAGCCCCGTGGCCGTGGATCCGAGCGCGACCAGGCCGCGTTTCATGTCGCAGGATTTCCGGGGGACGGGACGGTGATCAAAACTGGAATTGCTCGCAATGGATGCGCTCGTCCGGAACTCCGAGCCGGCGGGCCGCGCCGACAACGGTCTGGTTGAGCTGCTCCGGGCCGCACACGTACACGTCACGTTCGGCGATGTCGGGAATCATCTCCCGCAGTTGCCGGTAGTCGAGCGGGTGTTGCCCCCTTGAGCCCACCAACTCGTACAACCGGCCTCCACGCCGTTGGACCAGCGTGCGCACCTCGCCTTGAAAAAGAAGCTGCTCAGGGCTGGACGCCCTCGACAACACCACGACGTCGACGGCCCGATCGAGGTCTTCGAGCAGAGCTCGCACCGGCGTGATTCCGACACCTGCCCCCACCAACAGCAGCTTGTCGGTCGATCGAGCGTGGCGGGTGAACGCCCCGTAGGGTCCTTCGACCGCCACCCTGGTGCCGAGCGGGAGCCGTGACAGCTTGGTCGAGTGGTCGCCGAGAGCCTTCACCGTCACCCGCATGTGTCCTCGCTGCGGCATGGCCGACAGGGAGTACGGATGGGCTTGCCACCAAATGCCGGGGGTCAGGAACCGCCACTGGAAAAACTGGCCCCCGGCCACGCCCAGGCGCTCGACGTGGCGCCCGGAGCACACGACGGACACCACCCCGGGAGCCTCCTCGTGGACTCCCACCACCCGCAAGCCGTGCCACACGCTGCGGGCTAAGGGCAGCACGACCCGAAATACCAGCACCGTCCCTGCAGTTGCGGCCCACAGCGCCGCCCAGACCGCCCGGGTCAGCGGGTGGCCGACGAACGCCACCCCGTTGGCCAGCTGGTGGGAAAACGCCAGGGCCAGGGCCAGGTACGTGTACAGGTGGATGGCCCACCAGGTCTCGTAGCGCATCCGGCGGCGGGCCGCCCGTATGGAAGTGAGCCCCGCCAGCACCAGCAGGCCGAACGCCACGGTGGCGGCCAGCACATCGGGGTATTGCCCGACCAGGATGGCGAACTGGTGCCACGGCCCGGTCCGGGCCTGTTGGGCGTAGCCGATGGTGATGAGGACGGCATGGGCGGCGATCAGGTAGATGGGCCACTGCCCGAGGAGGCGGTGCCACCGCAGCAGGCGGTCCTGACCGACGGTCCGCTCCACGATCGGTATGCGGGCGATAAGGAGAACCATGACCAGGAGCAGGAAGGTGCCCGTCAGCCCGGCCACTTCGCCGGCGAACGTGGCGACGCCTCCTGGTGCGGACAGCGCGCCGCTCGGTTCGGAGCCCACGGCCAGGGCCACCGTGCCGGCCAGCCCGAGCGCCACCACCGCGGCGGCCCCGTCGATGGCCCGGCGCCGGGGACGCCGCTCGCGGAACGGCGGGTGCGACGACGGCAGTACCGTACCGGGTCGGTCCGTCATGGCGTTCATGCTCTTGCAGCGTGACGGTTCCAGCTGAACGCAACCGAAGGGTTTCCTGGGTGCAAGCTGTGAGCGCCGGGTCGAGGCGTTACGGAGTGCCGTTCCGGGCGGGTCCGGCGGAGTGCGGTTGCGGGCGGGTCCGGCGGAGTGCGGTTGCGGGCGGGTCCGGCGGAGTGCGGTTGCGGGCGGGTCCGGCGGAGTGCGGTTGCGGGCGGGTCCGGCCGAGTGCCGTTCCGGGCGACCCGGAGTGCCGTTCCGGGCGACCCGGAGTGCCGTTCCGGACGACCCGGAGTGCCGTTCCGGACGACCCGGAGTGCCGTCCCGGCGACCCGGAGTGCCAGTCCGGGCCGCCCGGCGGGGATCATCCGGCCGCAGATGATGTCAGGTCGTACACCGTCACCCCGCCCACGCTGGTGGACGTGAAGTGGCTGGTCACCCAGGACGCGATCGCCGACGATGCCGAGCTTTGGCCTCCACCTCCAGGGCCGGCCGTGCTACCAGCGATGAAGTAGTGGACCTTGCCCTGGTGGACGAGCGCTTCGAACTCGGCGAGAGTGGGGTACGGGTCAGTCCCGTTGAACCCCCCTATGGCCATCACCGCGTCGCCGGTGGCCAGTTGGTAGCCGGCCGCCTCGTTGGCGCCCACGGTGGCGGCCGCCCACGTGTAGTGGGACGAGTCCTTTTCCAGGAGTGCGGTCAGCGCCTTGCTCGGCTCGCTGGCGTTCAGCAGGCCGCCTCCAGCCCCGCCTCCGCCGGCGCCGCCCGGACGAAAGCCGCCGTTCGCCGCCGCCTGTCCGGAGCCGGCCGACCCGGGAATCCCGATTCCCGGACCGGGACCGGCTCCGGCGCCTCCGCCGGCGCTGGCGCCACCGGTCGTGCTGCCGGCCCGGGTCGCGCTGCCGGCCGAGGTCGGGCCGCCGGCGGTGGTCCCTCGAGCCGCTCCAGCGAAGCCCCCCCGCCCGCCGAGTCCGCCCGGCCCGGCGCCCGTGGATCCGCCGGCCGGCCCGGCGGTGGGTATGGCGCCCGAGTGCGCAATGTTGACGGTGTCGAGGGTGTAGGCGAAGGGGCCGGCCAGGCCGGCGACGATCGATGCCGCGGCGATCAGCGTGCGGAAACGGCCCTTCACGAGCGGCCACAGCATGAGCCCGACTGCGGCCATGGCCCCGGCACCGATGATCACCGACCGCAGCCAAGGCAGCCAGTTCGGGGTGCGATCGAGCAGGGCGTCCGACCAGATCGCAGTCACCAGAACGGTCGCGGCCATGGCACCGCGTGCGGCCCAGTGCTGCCGGCGAGCCCACAGGATGCTCCCCCCGATGCCGATGACCGCCCCGATGGCCGGAGCCAGTGCCACCGTGTAGTACGGGTGGATGATGCCCCGCCCGAGGCTGAAGGCCAGGCCGGTCACCACCAACCAGCCGCCCCACAAAAGAAGGGCGGCCCGGGTGCGGTTGCGCCGGCCGGTCCTCCACGTCACCACCAGCCCGACGGCTAAGAGCCCGAGGGCGGCCGGAAGCAACCAGGATATCTGGGTCCCCATCTCCGCCCCGAAGAGGCGGGTTAGCCCCGTCGGTCCCCACTGGCCGCCGCCGCCACCCGGCTGTCCCCCGACACTCCCGGTTTCGTTGCCGCTCAAGCGGCCGAAACCGTTGTAGCCGAAGATGAGGTTCCACAGTGAGTTGTCTTGCGACCCGCCGATGTAGGGCCGGTCGGCTGCGGGGATCAGCTGAACCGTCACCACCCACCAGCCGGCCGAGACCACCATCGCCGCCAGCCCGTAGAAGAGCTGACGGATCCGGTGGGGCAGGGTGCCCCGAGCCGCTACGACATAGGCGAGACCGACAGCCGGAACGATGAGAAAGGCCTCGAGCATCTTGGCCAGAAACGCGAAGCCTATGAGGCTCCCTGCGGTGAGCATCCAGCGGGCCCGGCCGTCCTCGATTCCGCGGACCGTCGCGTACGCGGCCCCGGTCAGGAGAAGAACCATAAGCGCATCGGGGTTGTTGAACCGGAACATCAGGGCCGCCACCGGGGTGATGGCGACGATGAGCCCGGCCGCCAGGCCGGCGGCGGGCGAGAACCAGCGGCGTACCGTGAGGTACAGGAGGCCTACCGTTCCTATGCCCTCGAGTGCCTGAGGCACGAGCAGGCTCCACGAGTTGAGCCCGAATATGCGGGCCGAGATCTCCATCACCCACAGTGCGCCCGGGGACTTGTCGACGGTGATGAAGTTCGAAGCGTCGAAAGAGCCGAAGAAGAACGCCTTCCAGCTCTTGGTTCCGGCCTGTACCGCCGCAGTGTAGAAGCTGTTCGCCCACCCGGATGCGCCGAGCCCCCAGAGGTACAGGCCCGCGGTAGCGATCAGGAGGGCCAGTAGAGCCGGACGGACCCACGGCGCGTCATCGCTTCGCCCCCGCCACAGCCGGTGCAGCCAGCCCGACCGGGCGGTAACGGCAATGGCCCGGTTTCCGCCCCGGACCTCTGCCGGCGTCACAACGGTGGCGCTCATCGAGCGGTTTCCGCCACCGCGGGCTGCTCCGGGCGTTCGATCGCGGTCGGGAGAGCGTCGGGCCCGGTGGGGCCGTGCTGTCGGCCAGGCCTGGACCAGATGAGACGCCAGATCCCGCGCAGATCCTGTGCCGCGGTACGGGCGATATCTACGCGGGAATCGGGGTCCTCAACCCAGTCGACGGCCACCTCGTGGATTCGAAGCCCGGCCCGCTCGGTCAAGACCAGTAGCTCCGTATCGAAGAACCAATCGTCGTCTTCGACGAGGGGGAGAAACGTCTTTGCCACGTCGGTGCGTACCGCTTTGAACCCGCACTGAGCGTCAGTGAACCGGCTCCTCAACGTGGCCCGGACGATCAGGTTGTAGCAGCGGGAGATGATCTCGCGCTTCGGGCCCCGCACCACGCGGGCGCCCGCCGCCAGCCGTGATCCGATCGCCACCTCGGCATGTCCTGACAGGAGGGGAGCGACAAGCGGGAGGAGGGCGTCCAAGCCGGTTGCCAGGTCTACATCCATGTACGCGACCACAAAGGCCTCGGACGAGGCCCAAACCCGCTTCACCGCTCGGCCCCGGCCCTTTTCGTCCAGATGGACGGCACGGACCCCCCGCACGGTGCGGGCCAGGCTCTGGGCGATGGCCCAGGTCTCATCGGTGCTGGCGTTGTCGGCGATGGTGACGATCGCGGCCAGAGGAAAATGTCTGTCCAGATAGCCCCGCAGCCGCCGAACATTTCGGTCGAGGTCGCGCTCCTCGTTGAATACGGGGATCACCACCTCGACAGTCGGAGGTGGAGGTGCCGGTTCGGCCGGGTGCTCGAGGGTTGCTGTGATGGACATGCCCTAAGCGTGAGCCCCGGTTCTGAATCCGGGCTGTGGCGTCGCTGAGCGGCGGCGCACAAGTAATCGGAGGAGTGCTCCCCCGAAGGGAAATCAATCGGCGTCGCGGGCCCCGCCCGAGGCGTCTAATGCCGTATCCAATACCGGCAGATGCACGACAAAAACGCTGCCTCCGCCGTGTCCCGGCCGGGCCGACGCCGTACCCCCGTGAGCTTCTGTAATGGCGGCCACTATGGACAAGCCGAGACCGGTGCCGCCGCTCGAACGCGAACGAGATGCATCCGACCGGTAAAATCGCTCGAACAGCCGGGCCACGTGCTCCGGCGGGATGCCCGGCCCGTCGTCCTCCACTTCGCAGACCGCGAACTCACCGTCGCGGGACACCCGAACCGTGGCCGTCGTCCCCGGCGGGGTGTGGGCGCGAACGTTGCCCAAGAGGTTGTCCAGCACCTGCCGCAGGCGAGCCCGATCGCCGAGGACCTCGACCGGTTCGTGGGCCTCCATGTGGACCGGCCACTCGGGCCCCACTGTGGACGCCGCCTCGACTGCCTCCGCGGCCAGGCCCACCATTTCCAGCGGCTTTTTCTCGAGGGGCCGGCCTTCGTCCATCCGGGCCAGCAGGAGCAGATCGTCGATCAGATGGCTCATGCGCGACGTTTCGATCCTGATGCCGGACATGACCCGGCCCAGGTCCTCAGGCCGGCGGTCGGCGCCCCGCTCGAACAGCTCGGCGTACGCCGACACCGCGGTGAGCGGGGTGCGCAGCTCATGGGAAGCGTCGGCGACGAACGTGCGCATCCGGCCTTCAGAACGCCGCAGCTTCGCCTCGGTGGCGTCACGGGCGCCGAACGCCGACTCGATGCGGCCGAGCATGACATTAAGCGCCCCGGCGAGACGACCGACCTCGGTCCGGTCCGACTCGCCCGGCACCCGGTGACCCAGTTCGCCGCCGGCGACAGTGACCGCGGTGCGTTCTATAGCCGCGAGAGGGCGCAGGCCGACGCGCACCAGCCACCACCCCACCGCCCCCGCCAGCACCAGCGCGCCACCAGTGACGGCCAGCTCAATCAAGAGAAGGCGGTCCAGCGTGCTCGTCGCATCCGAGAGGGGCAGGGCGAGGACCAGGATGTCCCCGTTCGGCAGCTGTGACGCCCGCACCCGAAAGGACGGGCCTCCCGCCGCCTGCGACTTGGCGTTGAAGTACTTCGTCGCCTCGGTGCCCGGGTTGGTCGCGGTGGAGAAACCGGTGATCTTCCCCGGCAGCCGGGGTTGCTGCGGGGTTTCCCCGAACTCTCCGGGCCGGTAGTACTTCTGCAGACCCACCAGCGTTCCGTCCGGCCTGGTCACCTTGACGAACATTCCGGGCGCCACGTTGGCGAGCTGGCTCGAGTCCGGGCCAGTCACTCCCGCCGCGCCGGCGCCGCCCCCGTCCCCGCTGGCTCCCGGCCCGGCCGGACCCCCGGGTCCCCCCTGGGGGCCGCTGCCGTCGAGGGCAGCCTCGATCGGCTGATGCGCCGCCTGAAGCTCCTGGTCGATGCGACCGAGCAGAAAGGACCGCAGTGACGAGTAGGTGGCCACGTCGGCCGCCAGCAGAGCGAGCAGGGCGACGACCCCGACGGCCAGCAGCAGCCGGGCCCGGAGAGACATCGTCGAAGCCGGCCCTACTGCGGCTCGCGAAAGGCGTAGCCCACGAGCCGGATCGTCTGTATGAGCGGTGGGCCGATGGCGTCGAGCTTCTTGCGGAGGTAGCTCACATACGTCTCGACCACATTCGGGTCCCCACCGAAGTCGTAGTGCCACACGTAGTCCAGGATCTGGGCTTTCGACAGGACTCTCCTGGGGTTCAGGAGAAAGAACCTGAGTAGGGAGAACTCGGTGGCGGTGAGCTGCACCGGGATTCCCGCCCGCCATACCTCGTGGGATCCCTCGTCCATCTCCACGTCGGCGAAGCGCAGCCGTCCGTCGGTCGCGGCGTCGGGTCCGGCGCGGCGCAGGATGGCCCTCACCCGGGCGACCACCTCGGCGAGGGAGAACGGTTTGGTCACATAGTCGTCGCCTCCCAGGGTCAGGCCGACCACTTTGTCCTCGACTGCGTCGCGGGCGGTCAGGAAAAGGATCGGGACCGTGACGCCGTCCCCGCGCAACCGGCGGGTCACCTCGAGGCCGTCCAGGTCCGGGAGCATCACATCGAGGACGATCAGGTCGGGCGCCCGTTCCTGCGCCGCGCTCAAAGCGGCCCGGCCGGTGCTGGCCTCGTCCACTTCGAATCCTTCGTAGCGAAGTGAGGTCGCCACCGCATCGACGATGGAGGCCTCGTCGTCGACTACCAGAACTCTGAGCTTCTCGGTTGGAGCAGTCATCGGCACCTCCGGGACAAGTGTGCCCCGGTGGCCTTTCGTTTGGCTGAATGCCCGCTGTGAATCGGCTGTGAGAGCCCGCCCACCCTTGCGCGACAGACCAGGTGATGTGAGTATGGGCGTGGCCTTACCGCCGTCACCTCCTCGCACGCTGCGGGCGTGCCGTTAGCCGAGCCACACCGGCCTGCACGTCCCACCTGATCAGGAGGTACCGATGTCTCGTTCCGTGGATCTGTTCATCGACGCCGACGCGCCGATAGACGAAGTGGCGGCCAACCTGGGCGAGCTGCTCGGTTCGCCACTGGCTGAAGGGCCCGGACCGGGCACGTGGTTGCTGCAGGAGGGCACGGTCGAGGCGGTGTTGTCTCGCCACCCGTTCCTCGACGACGGCGAGCTTCTGTTGTCCCGCTACCGCTACGCCCTGTCGACCCGGGTTTCCAACACTGTCCGCATTCAGGACGCGCCAGAGACGGCTCTGCTCCGTCACGTCGCCGACCGGGTGCTGCGCGGCTCCCATCTCCCGGCTCTGTTGGTGTTCGACCTGCAGTACCGCGACGGGCCGGGGGGAGACTCCGCCCAGCCGGACTCCCCGGCCCCGGCGGGTGAGGACCAGTGAGCCGGCCCGAGCCGGCGTCGGGCGGGCGCGGAGGCAGGCGCGGAGTCGGGGGGTGGCGGGCGGGCCGGTTACTCGATCCGGGGTGCGGTCCCGGCCATCCCGGTTCCGGGTCCGGGTCCATGGACGAGTCGTTGCGCCGGCTGAGTCACGAGGAGTTCGCGGTCGCCACCCTCCTGGCGTCCGAAGGTCACGCGGTCAGGTCGCTCGCCGAGGGCCGCGGTGCCGGCCCCGTAGCCGACCTGGAGGTCTGCGGGTCCCGGGTGGAGGTGAAGTCGTGGCAATCGTTGGGCGAGCGCGGCGGTCGTCCGCCGACCAGCCGGTCCGTTCTGAACAAGCTGCTGAAAGCCAGCGGTCAGGCACCCCGGGCGGTCCTCTACGCCAAGGGCAGCGGCCTGCTCGCCTCGGAAGCTCGCCGGGGGGTGGAAATGTACGCCGGCGGGCTGGGGCGGCCGCCCGGTCCCGGCCTGCGCGGGGTGCGGGTGGTCGGAGACGGCTTCGACCTTGTCTGGACCCGCCGCCCCGGCCTGCGGCTGGCGCCGGCGAACGATCCGGGCCGGTCCCGCCCGGCGGCCGGCCGCACCGAGCGTCGACGTTCCGAGCGCCGGCCCTGGCCGGACCTGGGCCTTTAGCCGCCATCAATCTGGGTTTCGCCGCGAGAGCGCGACGGTGCGCGAAGCTGCAGGGGCGTGAACGGAACCGAGGACTCGCAGTGGGTGAAGGAGCTGGCTTCCCTGCTCGCCGACGACGATTCGGAGAGCGTTGCGGCCAGCTTTGCCAGCCGGGCCCCCGCTTCCTACCGTGACCAGACGTCTCCGGCGGAGGCGGCGCGCGACATCGGTGAGCTGGCGGCCCTGCGCCGGCAGATCGAACAGGGCCAGACCGGCCGGTCCGAGGCGCCCGGCGCCTTTGGTTTGGTGTTCGGTGGGCCTCACCGGCTCGTGGTCCGGCCCTCGGCCGATGAGGCCTACCTGTTTCGGATCAGGCGCTACGGGGAGGGCAGTATCGAGCTGACCCGGTTCCTGCCCGTGCTCGAGAGCTTCGGCCTGGTCGTGGTCCAGGCTGTTCCCCTGCATATCGGCCCGGGTCCGGACGCCGAACCGGCTGCCTACATCGACGACATCGGCGTACGGACCGAGGCCCCGCACGGGCCCGAAGCTCTACGGTTCGTTCCTGGCATCCACGGCCCTCGACTGGTCGAGGCCATCGAGGCCATCGCCCGCGGCGCCGCCGACCTGGACTCGTTGAACCGGCTCGTCACGGTGGCCGGATTCGACTGGCGGCAGGTCATGGTGCTGCGGACCTACCTGCGCTACTGGCTGCAGTGCGGTACCAGGCTTACGTGGTCCCAGCTGGCCGATCCGCTGGTGACCTTCCCCGATGTGGCTCGGGCCTTGATCGCCCAGTTCCAGGCTCGCTTCGACCCCGCGTGTCCCCCTCCTGCGGATCCTGGATCGCTCTCCGGTCAGGTGGAGCGAAGACTCTGCCTGGCCGAGCTCGACCTGGTTCCCCAGCTCGAGCAGGACCGCGTCCTGCGGGGCTATCTCGGCCTGGTGGACGCCAGCCTCCGGACCAACTACTTCCAGACCGACGCGGCCGGCAACTTTCATCCCACCCTCGTCATCAAGCTGGACAGTCAGGCTGTTCCGGAGCTGCCGGCGCCGCGGCCGCTGGTCGAGGCGTTCGTGCACGGCCCCACGGTCGAGGGCATCCACCTGCGGGCCGGACTGATCGCGCGCGGCGGCGTGCGCTGGAGCGAACGGCCCTCGGACTTCAGGACCGAGGTGCTCGACCTGGCATTCGCTCAAGTGAAGAAGAACGCCATCATCGTGCCGACCGGCGCCAAGGGCGGTTTCGTGGCTCGGAGCCAGGAGGCGGGCTCCAAGCCGACTCCCGAGCAGGTGCGCCGGGCCTACGAGGACTTCGTGGAAAGCCTCCTCGAGATCACGGACAACATCGTCGGCGGCGAGGTGGTCACGCCCCCGAACGTGGTCACAGCCGACGGGCCGGATCCGTACCTGGTGGTCGCGGCTGACAAGGGGACCGCGAAGTTCTCCGACCTGGCCAACTCGATCAGCGAGAACGCCGGGTTCTGGCTGGGCGACGCGTTCGCATCAGGGGGCTCGAGGGGCTACGACCACAAAGCCATGGGCATAACGGCTCGGGGCGCGTGGGTGGCGGTTCGCCGGCACTTTCGCGAGCTGGGCATCGACGTCCAATCCGACCCGATCCGGGTGGCGGGAGTCGGCGACATGTCCGGCGACGTCTTCGGGAACGGAATGCTGCAAAGCGCCGCGGTCAAGCTGGTCGCGGCGTTTGATCATCGTCACGTGTTCATCGATCCCGACCCGGACCCCGCCGTGGCGTTCGCCGAGCGGGCCCGCCTGGCCGGCCTGGCCCAGTCGAGCTGGGCCGACTACCGGTCTGACGCCATTTCGCCGGGCGGGGGAGTATGGCGGCGCGATGCCAAGAGCGTGTCCCTATCTCCGGCCGCCAGGCGGGCCCTGGGCGTGGACGCTGATACCTTGAGCCCGCCCGAGCTGATCGTGGCGATCCTGTCCGCCCCGGTCGACCTGCTGTGGTTCGGCGGGATCGGCACCTATATCAAGGCCCCGGGGGAGCCAGACGCCGACGTCGCCGATCGGGCCAACGACAACGTCCGCATCACCTCGGACCTGGTCCGGGCCCGGGTCATCGCCGAAGGGGCCAATCTCGGGATCACCCAGCTCGGCCGGATCCGCTACAGCCGCCGGGGGGGACGCATAAACGCCGACTTCATCGACAATGCAGCCGGCGTGGCGACCTCGGACCGCGAAGTCAACCTCAAGCTGCTTCTCGGGCTGGCCATCGAGGAGGGCCGGCTGGACCCGGCTGAGCGGGACGACTACTTGAAGCGTTCGGAGCACGAGGTGGCCGAGGAGGTGCTGCGTGCCGTCGACGACAGCGTCGCTATCCTCAACCGGGCGGCCACCAGAAGCGCCCGCGAGCTCGATGCGTACGAAGCGCTGCTCGAGACGGTCGAAGGCGACGGTCGTCTCGATCGGGAGGTCGAGTGCCTTCCGAGCAGGGAAGAGGTACGGGTGCGGAGAGCCGCGGGTGCCGGACTCATCCGGCCCGAGCTCGCCGTCCTGCTGGCTTACGCCAAGTCCGATCTTGTGGCCGCCATCGACGCCTCGCCGATCGTCGGTGACGAGTCCCTTGTCGACTCGGTCGTGCCGTACTTTCCCCAGCCGGTCAGGGAGACGTTCGAGGACCTGATACCCCGGCTGCGCCTTTACCCCCAATTGGTGAGCACGGATGTGGGCGGCGAGCTGGTCGACCAGATGGGAATCGTCTGGGCCCACGAGACCTCGGCTGAGCTGGGGCGAGGACTGGACGAGGTGGCGGCGGCGTTCTGGATGGCCCGGCGGGTGACGGGCGCCGGGCTGCTCTGGAGGCTGCTCGAAGACCTCTCCCCTGGGATGTCAGCAGACGCCGAGGCGGCCCTCCACTCGACCGTGACCGAGGCTGTCGGTTGGCTGGCCCGGGCCTATCTCACCCGCCCCGGAACGTTGGACCTGGCCGGGGTGTCCGTACGCGACGAGGAGCTGGCCGATGAGTTGCAGTCCACCGCGGCCGAGCGATTGGGTCCCCAGAGGACCGCCCTCGAGGAGCTGGGTGTGCCGGATGATGTGGCCGCCCGTTTCCTCGGAGCCGTCGCCCGGGCCAGCGTGGCTGACGCCGGGCCGGTAGGGCTGGCGACGGGACGAAGCGGCCCGGACGTGGTCCAGACCCTTGCCCTGGTGGACGAGGCCGCGGGGTTGGGCCGGCTGGTGACCAAGATTGACGGAGCCTTATCGGCCACGCCGGCGCCGGAAAGATTTACCGCGTGGCAGGCCCGGGCGCTGCTCGACGACATCGCGTCGTGGAGGCGCAGCGCAGCGATCGCCGCCCTGCGCCCGGCTGCGGCGGTCGGGGGTGCATCTCCGGCCGTCCTTTCGATACCCGACGCCATACAGAGATGGGCGTCGGCTCGCCGCGCTGATCTGGCCCGGGTCGAACAGCTGCAGGCGACCCTCGACCGGGAGACCGTCGACCCCCTGGCCGTCGCCTCTTTGGTGTTGCGCCGGCTGCATGAGGCCTTGTGACCGCAGGGGGCGGCTCACGCCTGAACCGGTTCGGAGAATCGGCGGCGGCAAACGACGGTGCTTGCCAGTGGTCGTTTGCCGCCCCGCACCGCGCGAACCGGTTTGATGGCCGGCGGGCTCTAGCGGTGATGGCCGGCGGGTTCGGCCGAGTCGCTGGGGCCAGCTTGGTGGGACCCGCCGCCGGGGATCCCCTGCGAGGCCGGCCGGCCGGACCGGGCCAGGTTGTCGGCGAGAAAGGCTCCCGAATCGGTCCACGCCTGCTCTATGGCGTCAAGGCGGGCCGCCGCCGGGTCCCGTAGGCGCACCGCGGCCGCGCTGACGAGGAGGTTGGCGAGGGCCATCGCCCCCACCAGGCTGTCGAAGGGGCCGATGCCGCGAGCGGACACGAAGAAAGCTTCCTTGGCGTTTCTCGCCAGCGGGGAAAGGGGACTGTCGGTCAGCGCTACCACGCCGGCTCCCCGGTCACGCGCCAGATTCACCATCGCTACGAGCCAGCGCTCGTACCGATGATTGTCGATGGCGAGCAGGGTGTCTCCGGGTCGGAGCCCGGCCAAGGACCGGCTCACCGCTATCTCCGAGCCCCAGAGCAGGGCCACGCCTTCCCGCAGCTGGCTGAGCTGGGTCGCCAGCACCATGCCCACCGGCGCGGTGTCGGTCCCCGGGAAGACCCACACCCGATGGGCGGTGTCGGCGAGGCGCTCCGCCGTGCGGTCGAGGGCGTCCCTCCGGACGCCGTGCAGCGTCCGGACCACGTTGTCCTGCTCGGCCGCCTGGAGGCGACTGACCAGTTCTACTGGAGGCTGCTGGCGAATCCGCTCTCGCGCCGGCCCGAGCTGGCGGGCCAGCTCGGATTGGACGGCTGCTTGAAGATCGACGAACCCCTCGTAACCGAGCTTGACTGCGAGCCTGACCACCGACGGCCCGCTCGTGCCGGCCCGCTGGGCGACCTGTGCGACCGTCCCGAACGCGATGGTCTGGGGTTCGTCGGCGAGCACCGCCGCGATCTTCCGCTCGGTAGCGGTCAGTCGATCGGCCTGAGCCACGATGCGGTCGACGACAGTCATCGTGACGCGGCAGCATAGGTCGGCCGGCCTCGGTGAGGGCGGGAAAGCCCAGCTCGGCGAAGGCGAACGAGGCGGCGAATGCTGATGACTGGAGATCGTCAGGACGCGGGCGGCGGGGCCGCGCCGGCCGGGGTCCGCCGTCACGTTGTCTCTGTCCCGGCCACTGTCCCACCGATCGTCGAGCGGGGGCCCAAACCGGCTCGGAGAGTTGCGCGGCCTGTGGAACGAACCGGCCTACGTGGTCCTGAGATCGAGGCCGAGCGACCGCAGCTGGTCGGCCGGCCGGTGATAACCGCGCTCGAGATGATGAACACCCCTGAGCACCGAGGATCCCTCAGCTGCCGCCGCCGCGATCACGCTGGAGAAGCCCGCTCTGACGTCGGGGATCTCCACCTCGGCGCCCCGCAGTTTCGAGACTCCCCTCACCACGGCCGAGTGCAGATAGCTCGACTCGTGGAAGCGGCAGGCCGGCCCCCCCAGGCAGGTCGAGAACAGCTCGATCTCCCCGCCCATGTCCTGCAGGGCGGGCACGTACACGAAGCGGTCCTCGTACACCGTCTCGTGGAGCACCGACATTCCTTCGGCCTGGGTGAAGAGGACCATGAGCGGGGTCTGCCAATCGGTCATGAACCCGGGATGGACCTCGGTCTGCACCGCCGCGGCCCGCAGCCCGTCAGGGGCGGAGGCGGTCATGCGCACGTCGTCGACCTCGACGGCCGCCCCCATGCGCATCAGTGTGGTGATAGCGGTGACCAGGCGATCCTGCTGGCAGCCCACCACGCCGACCTGGCCACCGGTGAGCAGTCCGGCGACCAGATAGCTGAACGCCTCGTTACGGTCACCCTGCAGGCGGGTGCGGGCACCGTGCAGCTTTGGCACTCCTTCGATGACGATCCGCCGGTCGGGGCTCAACTCGATGCGGGCGCCCATGCGCTGGAGGAACAGGGCGAGCTCGAGAACCTCCGGTTCCGTGGCGGCGCCCCGGATGACGGTCTTGCCTTCGGCCAAGGCGGCCGACAGCAGCGCCGACTCGGTGGCACCGACGCTCGGGTAGGGAAGCTGAATGATGCCGCCCCGCAGCCGCTGGCATCGGGCCGAGATGCCCTCTTCGGTCACATCGATCTCGGCGCCAAGGGCTCTCAGGGTCTCGACATGGAAGTCAATAGGGCGCCCGCCGATCCGGTCGCCGCCCACTCGGGGTACGAACGCCTCACCGGTCAGGTGAAGCAGAGGGCCCAGCAGCAACACCGGAATCCGGTTGAGCCCGGAAAAGGAGAGGGGAACCAACGAAGTGGCCTGCTCGGGCGGGGTGATGGTGATCGAGTCGCCGGAACGCTCTACTCCGGCGCCGACCGCGCCCAGGATCCGGGCGGTGATGTCCACGTCCCCGACCTCGGGCACGTTGGTGATGACGCTCGGGCCCTCCCCGAGAATGGCGGCCACCATGTGCTTGGTGACGGCGTTCTTGGAACCCCGGACTTCCACCTCGCCGCGTAGAGGTCCGGACGGTTCGATCAGCCAGGCGTCGGACACGGATTGAAGGCTACCTGCTGGTACCCCTGCCCCCGCCGGATGGTACCCGCTCGGGGCGCCAGGCGACGGTCTGCGACAATGGAGCCTGTCGTGATCGTCACTCTGCAGGCTCCGGCCCCTCCTACCACCGTCCCCGGCGGGGCCGTCATCACCATCGTTGGCGGGCCGAACGCCACCGCCGACATAGTGGGTACGCACAGCGATCCGGCTGACTTCTACGGGATCATCATCGGGCTGATCGCCATCTTCGTGACCATAATCCTGGCCCGTTGGCTGTTCGGAAGGGGCGCCGGTCACCGGCCCGGTGCTGGGCCCCTGGCCTAGGCCCGTAATCCGCGGTCCGACGACTGCCGTCCGATGACCGAGGTCCACGGACGGCCAGGCGCTTCGAGGGTGGCCGCGGGCGGGTTCCCCTCCGCGTCCGTCCGGTTCGGCTAGGCGACCGTGGTTAGGCGACTGACGACGGAACGGGTTCCCACCGGCTGAGGTGGGTCAACCTGGGATCGTTGGAGAACATCTCGACGATCGGAGCGGAGATCCCCAGCCGCTTCTGTATGCGTTCCATTTCCAGGTGCTCGTTCCAGAGCACCAGGGTCACCACCAGGCCCTCCCGGCCGGCTCGGGCCGTACGACCCGAGCGGTGCAGGTATGACTTGTAGTCCTCCGGCGGATCGAAATGCATGACCACGTCGATGCCGTCGACGTCGAGCCCCCGCGCCGCCACATCGGTGGCCACCAGGACCGGCAGCCGGCCCTGCGAGAAGCCCCGCAGTGCTCGCTCGCGGGCCTGCTGGCGGAGGTCGCCGTGGATGGCCCGGGCGTTGACGCCCTCGCGCCTCAGGTCCTCGGTCAGCCTGTCGGCCCCCCTTTTGGTGCGGGCAAAGACGATGCAGCGCTCGGAGTGGGCGCAGATCGTCGCTGCCACCTTCACCTTGTCCATCTGGTGTACCTGGATGAAACGGTGGCCCATCTCGGTGACCGTCGCCGTCGACGACGGAGCCTCGTGGTGTACGGGATCGGTTAGCTCGTAGCGGACCAGGCGGTCGACGTCGCCATCCAGGGTGGCCGAGAACAGCATGGTCTGGTGTGCCCTCACCAGATGGCGCAGCAGCCACTCGACCTGCGGGGTGAACCCCATGTCGGCCATGCGGTCGGCTTCGTCCAGCACCACGATCTCGACCAACCCGAGGTCGATCTCCCCCCGCTGGCGCAGGTCTATCAACCGGCCCGGGGTGGCGATCACCACGTCCACGCCGGCCCGGACGCCCTTGACCTGTTGATCCATGCTGGTGCCGCCGTAGCAGACCTCGAGGACCAGCCCGCCCCGTTCGGCGAGGGGCCCGAGCACGTCGGCCACCTGGCGCGCCAGCTCCCGGGTGGGCACCAGGACCAGGCCGCGGGGTGCCCGCCCCGGAGCGCGCCCGGCGTCGCGGCGGATGCGCTGCAGAAGAGGTATTCCGAAGGCGAGGGTCTTGCCCGACCCGGTCTGGGCCTTGCCGCACACGTCTCGTCCCGCGAGAGCGTCGGGGATGGTGAGTCCCTGGATAGGGAAAGGCTCGATGATGCCCTGAGACCCGAGGGCGTCGACCATGTCGGGCTCGACGCCGAGGGCCGCAAACGAGCCGGGCACGTCGCTGTCGTTCAAACGAACTCCTGTTTCGGGGTACTTATCGTTGGTCTGGCCATCACGGACCCGGTGCCGGGTCACGTCCTGCTGGGCTGGCCGTCACGAGCCCTGGGTAGCCTGGACCGTGATGACCCTGCCGCTGTTCGACGATCAGACCGCACGGGCTACCCGCCAGGTGACGCTGGTCAGACTGTCGGGGGAGATAGCCCGTTCGCTTGTCGGCATCGGCCGAATAGCTGTTGAGGGGGAAGTTTACCGGCCATCGACTTCCAAGGGCGGATGGGTGTTTTTCACCTTGCGGGACCGAGCGGCCCAGATCGACGTGAAGGTCCCGTCGGGCAACGCTCGACGCTGCCGGGCGGTGGCGGGGGAGAGGGTGTCGGTCCTCGGCAGCCTGCAGTGGGCCAACGATCGGGGTCAGGTGCACCTGGTTGCCGAGGAGGTGGTCCCCGTCGGGGTCGGCGCCATCTCGGCCCTGATCGCCGAGACCCGCGTGCGGCTGGAGGCCGAAGGCCTGATCGGCCGGGCCCGCCGGCGCATACCCGTCCTTCCAGCGGTAGTCGGTGTGGTCTGCGGAGCCGACGCGGCCGTTCGCCGCGACATCGAGTCGGTGGCGGCCGCTCGTTGTCCGGGTTTTCCGATCCGGTTTCAGGAGACCACGGTTTCCGGACCGGGTGCATCGCTGTCGATCGTGGACGCGATCGAGGCGGTCTCCTCCCGGCCCGGGGTCGACGTCGTGATCCTGGCCCGCGGCGGCGGCGACGCCCCATCGCTGCTGCCGTGGAGCACCGAGGAGGTGTGCCGGGCGGTGGCGGCCTGCCCGGTTCCGGTCGTCTCGGCCATCGGCCACGAAGGTGATCGGCCCCTTTGCGACGAGGTGGCCGACCTCCGGTGCGGCACGCCTTCACTCGCCGCCACCGCGGTGCTCCCCGACCTGACCGCCCTGGCCGGCGCGGTGGACGCCGCGCTGCGCCGGGCCGGCTCCGGTTTGTCCTTGCGAATGGACGTCGCCGGCCGCCGGGTGGCCGGCGTCGATCCCGGCCGATCGTTGGCCGCCGGCGTCGATCGGGCGGCGGGCCGGCTCGAGCGAGCCGGACTGCGGCTGGCCCGGGTGCACCCGGGGGCCTCGTGGCGGGCGGGCGAGGCCCGGCTCGCCGGGCTCGGGTGGCGCCGGTTGTGGTGGGAGCGCCTCGGTCGGGCCGACGGCCGGATGGCAGCCGACGGGCGCCATCTCGGAGCGTTGTCGCCCCAGCGGACCCTCGACCGCGGCTACGCCGTCGTCACCCGACGCGATGGGTCAGTGGTACGGCGGGCGTCCGCCGTCCAGCCCGGCGATTCGATCGGCATCCGCCTCGCTGCAGGGCGCCTGGCTGCAGCCGTCACCGAGATTCACCCATTGGAGGGCGAGGAGACCCATGACGACTGACGAGCAGCCGACCACCCTCCCGGGTGGTTCCGGGACCCGCGGATCGCGCGCACCGAGCGGCGATGGCGATTCTGATGCCGGCGCCGGGGCCGGCGCCGGCGGCGAGCGCACCTTCGAGGAGTTGATGGAGGAGCTGGAGGCGATCACCGAGAAGCTGGCCGCCGGCGACCTCGGCATCGAGGCGGCGGCCGACCTGTACGAGCGGGCGGAGAAGCTCCATGCCCAGGCGGCCGAGCGGCTCGACGCGGTACGGGCCCGGGTGGAGAGGTTGGCCGCACCGGCGCCGTGACGTCGAGTTGCGTGATAGAACTAACTTGGGTATCGTCGCCGAGGGTGAAGTGGTTCGCCGGCAAGTCGTTCAGCCCGACGGCATGAGCCGGCTCCGGCTGACATCGAACATACGCAGGCCGAGAGAGTCCGACCAGGGGAGGCAAATGCCCAGTCCGAACACCCCGCCTGGCGCCGCCGATCCGCCGGCTGCCGATCCGCCGGCTGCCGATCCGCCGGCTGCCGATCCGCCGGCTGCCGACCGGCCGGCCGCCGACCGGCGGGCCGCCGCTGATCGAGCTCCCATGCCCGCGCCTGACCTCGAGCACCCCAGCGCGTTCATGGCCGGCCTCGGCCTCGACGTGACTCTCGTTCGTCCCGACCGGGTGGAGGGTCGCCTGGATCTCGGTCCGGGCCACCACACCCCGTGGGGCGTGGTGCACGGGGGCGTATACACCGCGGTGGCCGAGAGCGCGGCGAGCATCGGCGCCAGCGCGGCGGTAGCCGAGCGGGGCCAGATCGCCGTCGGCGTGAACAACAACACCGACTTCCTCCGGTCCATGACGGCCGGGACTGTCCGCGTCGAGGCCAGCCCGGTCCAGCAGGGACGGACCCAGCAGCTCTGGACCGTGGTCATGACCGACGAGTCGGGCCGGGCCGTGGCCCGGGCCACGGTGCGACTGCAGAACGTCGAATCCCGGCGTTGACGGCGTCGCCGCGGGTGTGCGGCCGGCCTGCCGCTGGGCGGGCCTCGCTGCTTCGCCGCTTCGCCGCTTCGCCGCTGGCCGCCGTGCTGGCGTCGGGCGGGTGCCGGACCCCTACCTCTAGTGAACGCCTGGGGACGGCCACGCCAGGTCCCAGCACCGATCGGACATGGTTCCCGGGCTCCACCAGCCCCACACCCCGCCCATGGCCCTGCGGGTCATCTCCGTCCAAGCGATGGCATCCGGCCTGGTGATGCGGCGAACGACCTGGCGGATGCCCCCCTCGTACACGGTGTAGCCGGCCCACTCGCCGGGGAAGTCCTTGGTCGATCCCACCTCGGCGACCTCGATTCCCCCGGCCTGGTAACGCCGGTTTCGGTGGGTGTGTCCGGCGATCAGGAGCGTCGCCGGGTTGGCGGCGGCCAGTTCGCGCAAGAGTGCCGACGAGTCCTGCCATGAGATCGCCGGCGGGTAATAGGTCGCGACCGGCCAGCGGCGGGGCGGATGGTGCAGGGCCACCACCGCCGGGCCGGGTGCCCCGGCCGCCAGTTCGGCCAGCTCCCGGGCGTGGCTGCGGGCCAGGCGACCGCCGTGCAGCCCGGGAACCGGACTGTGGCCGAGGACGATTCTGACCCCCGGGAGGTCCAGGGCCTTGGCCTCCCGGCTGGCCTGCACCCCGGCGGCCCGGTTGAGCACGCCGATCACGTCGGCTCTACCTCCCCGCACGTCGTGGTTTCCGAGGATGGCATGGACGGGCATCGATGCTGCCCCGAGCACCGCCGCCGCCTGATCGGCCTCCCACGGCTGGGATTCGGCGGTCACGTCGCCTTTGACCACCAGGATCTCGGCGTCCCACTGCTCCACCTCTGCGATCGCGGCCTCGGCGCAGCGCACGGCGTAGGGTTCGAGCCCCGGGGGCCGGGGGTCGGGGTCGTGCAGCCGGCGCAGCGGCCCGACCCAGTAGTCGCCGATGTGGCAGTCGCTGATCGTGGCGAACCTCGCCAGTACCCGGCCGGGCGGCGCCGGCATCGTCCGGGCGGTGGTCAGCAGCCGGCGAGGACCGCCGGCCGGCGCCGACACCAGGACGTCGTAGGAGGTGCCCGGCTGCAGCCCGGTAACCACCAGGGCGCCCGGACCGCCGGCGCCCGGAGGGTTGGGACGGTCCAGCCGGCGGCGATACCAGGCCGGGGGAGTGCCATCCACGTCGAAGCACTGCCCGCCAACCTCGATGGTCACCTCGGCCGCCGGCAGGCCGGCCCAGGCCAGCTCCAGCGACGTGGCCTCCACCGCGAACACGCCGAAACGGGTGAAGCCCCGGAGGCCGGCCAGGCTGCGGCGTCCCATCGAGCCCAGCGAGCCGTTACGGCCGGCCCAGCTCGTTGGACCGGTCAGGCCGGGGCGGGTACCCGAGCGCCCCTCCGTCGCCAATCCGGGTGAGCCTCCGCCGGGCTCAGTCGCCGGCGCCGGCAACGGGGGGTGGACGGCTCGGCATGGGCGGCCCAATCTAGATGCCCGCCACCCTGCATTGACATCAAGTGGTCAGAGGGGTTAGAAGAAGGGCGTGGCGGGTTCCACGCTGCGTGGGTGGTCGACCACCCTCTGCGCCCCCCACTCGAGCGCGGAACTCGCACCCGGGTGATTCTGCTGAAGTATCGCTCCTTCTCCTGCATTCTTTGTGCGCTTAACCCGCTCAGAGCGGGTTAAGCGCACAAACTATGAGTCTGGGCGGCCGAACCGGGGCGTCGAGACCGGCGGAGGGGGCCGGTCCAGAGCTTCGGTCAGCCCGCCCCGCAGCCGGTCCGCCAGCGCCACGTTTATGTCCATCCGCTCGAGCAGCTGGTTGATGCGAGCCCCGATGAGCGGGATCTCGTTCTCGGCGCAGAACGCGTGGACGGACTCCGCCACGTCGCGATCGGCGAGACCGGCGATTCCGTCGAAGATCCGGGTCAGCAGACCGGCCGGCAGCTGAGCCTTCAGCTGGTCCCAGTGGCTCACCACCCACTCCCACGTCTGCTGTCCCCCGGCGGTGTTGGCCATGGCCGAGGAGATCAGGAACGGCGCATCCTGGGTGCGGACCTCGGGGGTGAGGGCCAGGTCCAGGGTCGCCGCCCGGAGAGCGGGATCGTCAGTGTCGGCCAGCGCGTCGAGGTACCGGAGCTTGTCCTGGGGGACCTCGGCTTCCCGGAACTGCTTCACCATCAGCGACCACGCCGCTTCCCCGCCGGCGGAGACAGTGATCCGGCTGGCCGCCGCGACCACGTCGGGGGCGAGGGACGAGGGGTCGGCCAGGAAGCGGGCAAACCTGGACGACGCCTCCTGTCTCAGGTCGGCATCCCGGCCCACCAGGCCGAGGACCGACAGCACCCGGGCCCGGGCGGTCGCCGTGCGCCTGGATTCGCCCGGCGCCGGATCCCAGCCCAGGCGGGCCCACGCCGGGGCCGCTATCCGGCGAACGAAGCGCGGCACGGCGTCCCGGTCTTCGTCTCCGGCGATGGCGTCCATCGACGCCAGGACGCCGGAGATCGCCCCCCATACGTCAGGGTCCACGTCGTCGCTGACCGCCTCGAGCACCGAGACCAGCTCCTCCACGTCCGCCATGCCGGCCACCAGGGCGGCCCAGGTGTCTATGACCAGTCCGAGCCGTTCGAGCGGATCCAGGATCTCGGTCACTCCGCCCGCCCGTAGCCGCTCCCACAGTTCGGGCGAGTAGCGCACCCGGTAGAAGCCCCAGGCCCCGTCGTTCACCACCAGCCAATCGAGCGGCCCGTCGAAGGCCAGGGAAGCAGTCGTGTCGTCGAGCAGAAGCCGTTGCCGCTGCACTGTTCCCCCGACCGACGCCCGGAAGTTGATGGGCACCGCCCACTGCTCTCCGCCGGTGGTCCCGTCGTACAGAAATCGCTGCTGGCGCAGGGAGACTGACCCCGGTTCCTGGCCCATCTCGACGAAGATGATCGGGTAGCCCCGCTGCTGGATCCACGAGTCCATGGTGGCCCGCACCGGCTCGCCGGACACGTCCTCGATGGCGTCCCACAGATCGGTGGTCTCGGTGTTTCCGTAGGCGTGGGTGCTCAGGTAGTGGTTGATCCCCTTCCGGAAGGTTTCGGACCCGAGGTACTGCTCGAGCATGCGCAGGACCGCCCCGCCCTTCTGATAAGTCAGAACGTCGAACATCGACTCGACGTCCTCAGGCCGATGGACCGGGAACTCCACCGGCCTGGTGGCCTCGAGCCCATCAGTGACCAGCGCCGCCGACTTCCCGGCCCCGAACGCGGTCCATACCTGCCACTCCGGCCGGAACGCATCCGTAGTGGTCAGCTCCATGAACGTGGCGAACGCCTCGTTCAACCAGATCCCGTTCCACCATTTCATCGTCACCAGATCGCCGAACCACATGTGCGCCGTCTCGTGCGCCACGACCGTGGCGATTCGCTGCAGCTCGAGATGGGACGCCCGCGCCGGATCGGCCAAGAGGGCGTTCTCGCGGTAGGTGACGCACCCGAGATTCTCCATGGCCCCGAAGGCGAAGTCGGGGACGGCGATGTGGTCCAGCTTGCCGCCCGGGTACGGGATCTCGAAATACCGGGAAAGGAAATGCACGGCGTGGCTCGCCACCTCCCCCGCGTATCCGGTCAGGTGAGAGCGAGCCGGGAGGGCGATGATGCGCACGGGCACGTCGTCCACCATGACCGGATCGGCCAGGGCGTAGGGACCGACCACGAACGCCACCAGATACGTCGACATCACCATGGTCTCGGCGAAGGTCATTCGCTTCCGCCCGTCGCCGAGGGGCTCGACCGAGCGGAGCTCCTCGTTGGAGATGGCGGCCAGCTCCTCGTCGATGACGAGGGTTATGGCGAAGGTAGCCTTGAAGTCCGGCTCGTCCCAGCAGGGAAACGCCCTCCGGGCGTCGGCGGGCTCGAACTGGGTGGTGGCGATCACCTGATCGACGCCGTCGTCGCCCCGGAACGTGCTGCGGTAGAACCCGCGCAGTCCTTCGTCCAGTACGCCGGCGAACACCAGGTGCAGGCGGTACCCGGAACCCGCGGGCAGGTCGTCTGGGAACGTGAGGGACAGCCGCTGCCCGGCTTCGTCGAGATCCACCGCGCCGGGTTGGCTCGTCCCCTCCGGCGTCTCGATCCGGGCGGAACTGATCTGAAGACCCAGGGCGTTGAGCACGATCGTGCGCCTGGGGTTCACCACATCGACCGTGATGGCAACCGTGCCTTCGTAGCGGGACTCCGACAGCCGGGGCTCGAGCTGCAGCTCGTAGCGCCGCGGCAGGACGTCGCGCGGCAACCTGTAACTGTCCGCTCCCTCCACTGGTTCCTCCTTCTGGCTCCTCCTGCCGGTGCCGGGTGATCACCCTACTTTGGCGGCCGCTACCGTCGTCGCTATGAACCCGACCGCTGAAGTCGTCGCCCTCGGTCATGCCATCGTGGACGTCCTCGCCCCCTGCTCGGACGAGCTAGTGGCCAGTCTCGGCCTGACCAAGGGCACCATGACCCTGGTCGACGACAACCAGGCCGAGAAGATCTACGCCTCGCTCGGACCCGCGACCGAAGCCTCGGGTGGATCGGCGGCCAACACGGCCGCCAGCCTGGCGTCGCTCGGCGGCCAGGCCCGCTTCATCGGGAAGGTCCGAGACGACAACCTCGGCTCGATATTCACCCACGACATCCGCACGGCGGGAGTGCGCTTCGAGGTCGAACCGGCTACTGCCGGGCCGGGAACCGGACGCAGCCTCGTTATGGTCACCCCGGACGCGGAGAAGACCATGTGCACCAATCTCGGCATCGGAGGGCTACTCGGGACCGACGACGTCGACGCCGCGGCCATCCGGTCGAGCCAGATCGTTTACTTCGAGGGCTACCTGTGCGGCAAGCCGGAGACGGCCGGGGCGGTCGAGCAGGCCATCGAGGTGGCCCGCGCGGCCGGCACCCGGGTGGCTCTGTCCGGCTCCGACCCCGCCTGGGTCGGGCTCCATCGCCAGGAGCTGTCCGACCTGCTGGATCGGGTGGACATACTGTTCGTCAACGAGCAGGAGGCACTCGGATTGGCCGGAGTCGATCGCCTGGACGATGCCGTTGGTGTTCTGGCTGGTCGATGCCCGATCGTGGCCATCACCCGTGGGGCCGATGGCTCAGTGGTGGCCGATTCCGGAAAGCTCTTCGAAGTGCCGGCCCGACCCGTGTCCTCGGTGGTCGACACAACGGGCGCGGGCGACAGCTTTGCCGCGGGGTTCCTCCTGGGTGTGGTGCACGGCTTCCAGGTCGAGCGCAGCGCGGAGCTCGGAGCACTCGCCGCGGCCGAGGTGGTCAGTCACATGGGCGCCCGGCCCCTTGTCTCCCTGGCGTCCCTGGCCCGAACCGAGCGACTGCTCGACTGACCTCATGACGAAGGTCCGGCCGCGGTCAACGTCCTCTGTTGGGCTTCTGGCCGTGGTTGGCCTTCCTGCGGCGGGCGCGGGTACGGGCCTTGTGGGTGCGTTTCGACATGGCGGCCCAGGTTAGGGCATGGCCGCCCCCACTGCCGCCTGTCTCCTGGGACGGGCGCATTAGCCTGCGCAGGGTGGAACGCCTAGGCATAGTCGGCTTGCCGAACTCGGGGAAGTCGAGTTTGTTCAACGCGCTCACCGGGGGCACCGCGCTCGTGGCGGGTCACCCGTTCTCGACCACCGAGACGACCGTCGGGGTCGCCCGGGTTCCTGACCAGCGGTTGGAGAAGCTGGCGGTCATGAGCAAAAGCCGCAAAGTGGTCCACGCCAGCGTCGGCTTCGTGGACATCGCCGGCCTGGTCTCGGGATCGTCGACCGGGGAAGGCTTGGGCAACCGCTTTCTGGCCGGTATCCGGGAGGCCGACGCCCTGTGCCTCGTTCTGCGGGCTTTCGAAGACCCCAATGTTCCTGGCGACTCCGACCCGCTGTCGGACCTCGGAGTGCTCGAGCTGGAGCTGGTGCTGGCCGACGCCGCGACCGTCGACAGTCAGGTCGACAAGAGGCGAAAGGCGGCTCGCGCCGACAAGTCCCTTGCCGGAGAGGTGGCGGCCCTGGAGCGGGCCAAATCCGAGCTGGATGCTGGGATCCCCATCTACCGGTCCTCGTTGAACCCGGACGACCGGACCCTGCTCGAGTCGTTCTTCCTGCTCACCAACAAGCCGGTTCTGGCTGTGGTCAACCTCGGGGAGGACCAGGTCACAGACGTCGACCGGGTCATCAAGCCGGTGGTGGACGAGATGGGTGGTCACGGCGACGTGCTCGGCGTCAGCGTAGAGCTGGAAGCGGAAGCCGCCCAGCTCGACGAGGAGGAGCGGGCCGAGCTGCTCGAGGGGCTCGGCCTCGGTGAGGGGGCCCTGCCGCGGGTGGCCAGAGCCGCTTATCACCTGCTTGGCCGGCGCACATTCCTCACCACCGGTGACAAGGAGAGCCGAGCCTGGACCTTCCGGGCCGGCGCCCGCGCCCCGGAATGCGCAGGCGTGATCCACTCGGATCTCCAGCGCGGCTTCATCCGGGCCGAGGTGATCCACTGGGATGAGCTTCTGGCCCTGGGCTCGTGGCAGGCAGCCAAAGACACCGGAAAGCTCCGGGTCGAGGGCAAAGATTACGAGGTCGTCGACGGCGACGTCCTAGAGATCCGCTTCAACGTCTGATTCGATGTCGTGGCTGCTGCGCGACGGCGACGTGCTGGGGGTCGTCACCGAGAACCGATCTCGCGGCTGGCGCGAATCCCTGCAGGGTGCCGTCATCATCCGGCGCCCGGCCCTGCTTCACACCCTTACGGCGGCCGTGTCCCTCGACGTGGCGTGGTGCTCGACCCTCACCCTCGATGACGGCCGTTCGGGCCTGGAAGTGCGACGGCTGGCGACCATGGGGCCCCGGCGGGTAGCCCCCCCGCTTCTGGCCTCGGGGGTCCTGGTGGTGGCCGCCGGCAGCACCTTCGACCGCTGGCACCTCAAGGTCGGTGACCGGTTAGAAGTCCGCGGCAGGTGACCGGCCGCCTGGTTCTCGTCGGCACCCCCATCGGCAACCTCGACGACCTGTCGGCCCGCACGGTCAAGGCCCTGGCCGCGGCGGACGTGATCTACTGCGAGGACACCCGGCGGGCCCGCAAGCTGCTTGCCGCGGTCCAGGTGCCGGCGCCCCGCCTGGTCCGGTTGGACCAGCACAACGAGGGAGAAATGGCCTCCCGGGTGGTCGATGCGGTCCAGGGCGGGGTGACCGCCGTGCTCGTTACCGACGCCGGCATGCCCGTCGTCTCGGATCCGGGCTCGCTGGTGGTGAGGGCGGTCGCCGACGCCAGGCTTCCGGTCGAAGTGGTGCCCGGCCCCACCGCGGTCGCCACTGCGTTGGCCCTGTCGGGGCTTCCGGGATCGCGATACCGCTTCGCCGGGTTCCTGCCCCGCAAGGGACGCGATCGATCCGAGGTGATGGCCGCGCTGGCCCGCGAACGGGAGACTTCGGTGCTGTACGAATCGCCTCACCGGGTCGCCCGCACCGTCTCCGACCTCCATGCTGCCTGCGGCCCCGACCGCTACGTGGTGGCGGCGCGAGAGCTGACGAAGGTGCACGAGGAGGTGTGGCGGGGAAACCTCGGCGACGCGGTGGCGTGGCTGGAGTCCGCCACCGAGGCGCCTCGAGGGGAATGGGTGCTGGTCCTGGCCGGCGCGCCGGACCGACCGGCGGCGGCCGTGTCGGATGAAGAAATAGCTGAGGCCCTGTCGGCCCGGGTGGAGGCGGGGGCCGACCGGCGCCACGCCGTGGTCGAGGTCGCGGCCGAGCTCGGCTTGCCCAAGCGCCGGGTGTACGCGGTATCGGTCGTGCCGCTCCCCGCCCCGGGCGGCTGACGACCGGCTCGAATTGCCGTCCGGCCGTCTCGACGTATGCCGTACCCTCGACCATCGTGGCCCGCTTCTACGTCACCACCCCGATCTACTACGTAAACGACGTTCCTCACATCGGCCACGCCTATACGACCATCACCGCCGACGCCCTGGCCCGCTGGCACCGGCTCCTCGGCGAGGACGTGTTCTTTCTCACCGGTACGGATGAGCACGGGCTCAAGGTGCAGCGGGCGGCGGAGGCCAACGGACTGACCCCGAGAGAACAGGCCGATCGCACCAGCGAGCGCTATCGCCAGGCGTGGGCCGGTCTCGACATCTCCTACGACGATTTCATCCGCACTACCGAGCCCCGCCATTACCGGGCGACAGAGCAACTCATGCAGGCCGCTTACGACAACGGGTGGATCGAGCTGCGACCGTACGCCGGCCTCTACTGCGTTTCCTGCGAGGCGTACTACACCGAAGCCGACCTCATTGACGGCAGGCTCTGCCCTATCCATCGCGCCCCGGTCGAGTGGTTAGAAGAGGAGAACTACTTCTTCAAGCTGTCGGAGTTCACCGACCGGCTGCTCGATTGGTTTTCCCAGGACCCCGGTGCGGTGACGCCAGAGTCCAAGCGCAATGAAGCGATCGGGCTGATCAAGGGCGGTCTGCGTGACATCTCGATCTCCCGGACCTCGATCACCTGGGGGGTCCCAGTCCCGTGGAACCGCGACCACGTGTTCTACGTGTGGTACGACGCCCTGATCAACTACGCCACGGCCGTCGGGTATGGAGACGACCCTCAACGCTTCGCCGCGTGGTGGCCTTCCGTCCACCACCTCATCGGCAAGGACATACTGAGGTTCCACTGCGTTTATTGGCCTGCCCTGCTCATGGCGGCCGGTATCGACCCCCCCAAACGGATCGCGGTGCACGGCTTCCTGCTCGTCGGCGGAGAGAAGATGTCCAAGACCGCGCTCAACCAGATCGCCCCCTCGGACCTCGTGTCCACGTTCGGAGTAGACGGCTACCGCTACCACTTCCTTCGCGACCAGGCGTTCGGTCCCGACGGTGACTTCTCCTACGAGGGGATGGCGGGCCGCTACAACGCCGACCTGGCCAACAACCTCGGGAACCTTTTGGCCCGGGTGTCAGCGGTGGTCGAGCGCAAGTGCGGAGGGATCGGTCCCGCCCCGAACCCCGACAGCGCGCTCGGCCCGATCGCAGATGACGTCTACCGGGCCGCCGCTTCGGGCTGGGACCGGATCGCCCCGAGCGAGGCCCTGGAGGCGACGTGGAGGCTGGTGCGCGACACCAACGCTGCACTGGAAGCAGCCGAACCCTGGAAGGCCGAGCCGGGCCCGGCGGTCGAAGCGGTTCTCGGTGACGCCCTCGAAGTTCTGCGCATCGTCGCCGTGCTCGCCAGCCCGGCCCTGACCCGGGCGTCGCAGGAGATCTGGCGGCGCATCGGGCTGCCCGGTCAGGTGACCGAACAGCGGCTCCCCGAGGCGGCCACGTGGGGCGGCTATCCCGGTGGGCTCCCGGTCGAGCGGGGAACCCCGCTTTTCCCCCGGATCACGGACTAGCGCCATGTGGGCAGACAGCCACTGCCACATCGGCTACGACGGGGTCGAGCCCTCGGTCATCGACGACGCCCGAGCGGCGGGCGTGGCCCGGATCATCACCATCGGGACCGACGCCGCCACCTCAGCGGCCGCCGTCTCGATTGCCCGGGCTCACCCGGGAGTATGGGCGACAGTCGGCCTTCATCCCCACGAGGCGTCTGATGGGGTCGATGGCGTAACGGCTCTGCTGCGCGAACCCGACCCGGAGGTCGTGGCCGTCGGCGAATGTGGACTGGACTTCTACTACGAGCACTCGCCGCGGGCCGCCCAGCGCCAGGCGTTCGCGGCCCAGATCGGCCTGGCCGCGGAACTGGGCCTGGCCCTCGTGGTGCACACCAGGGACGCCTGGGACGACACCTTCGAGATCCTCTCCGCCGAGGGAATTCCAGACCGCTGGGTCCTTCACTGCTTCTCCGGCGGCCCGACCGAAGCGAAAAGGGGGCTTGATCTCGGGGCGTTCCTTTCCTTCTCCGGGATAGTCACCTTCAAGAAGGCCGAAGAGGTGCGCCAAGCAGCAGCCATGTGTCCGGTCGACCGCCTGCTCGTAGAGACCGACAGCCCTTTCCTCGCCCCGGTTCCGAATCGCGGGAAGCCCAACCGGCCGGGATGGGTGCCGCTCGTGGGCGCCGCGGTAGCTGACATCCGCGGGGTGGCGGTGGAAGAGGTGGAGCGGATCACATGGGACAACACGGCCCGGGTCTTCCGGTTGCCGGGCGAGGCCGAACCACCCGGCGGGTGACCCTCTCGCGTCGCCAGATCGGCGAGCTCATGGCCACCCACGGCCTCCAGCCGAGCCGGGCGTTGGGCCAGAACTTCGTGGCCGACCCCAACACCGTCCGCCGGGTGGCCCGGCTGGCCGGGATCGGCCCCGGCGACCGGGTCCTCGAGGTCGGTCCGGGTCTCGGCTCCTTGACCCTTGCCCTGCTCGAGACCGGCGCTTCGGTCACCGCCGTGGAGGCCGACCGCCGCCTGATACCGGTGCTGCAAGCAGTCGTTGATTCTCCGCGCTTCACCCTGGTGTGTGCCGACGCATTGCGGGTTGACTGGACGGGCATCCTCGGGCCGGTCCCGGGTTGGGTACTGGTCGCCAACCTCCCCTACAACATCGCCACCCCGCTCATCGCCGGAATGCTCGACTCCGTGGCTGTGGTCGAGCGCATGCTGGTGATGGTGCAGAAGGAAGCGGGCGAACGGCTGGCCGCGGCGGTCGGCGACCCCGGCTACGGCGCGGTTTCGGTGAAGGTGGCGTACTGGGCGACGGCGTCGGTCGCGGGCCGGGTCCCACCGTCGGTATTCGTCCCCCGGCCGAAGGTCGACTCGGTTCTGGTGTCGATCCGGCGGCGGCCATCGCCCGCCGTCGCCACCGAGGACGCGCCCGCAGAGTCGCTGTTTGCCCTGGTCCGGGCGGGCTTCGCCACCAGGCGCAAGATGCTCCGGCGTTCTCTCGCCGGTCTGGTGCCCCCGGCCGCGTTCGATGTCGCGGGGGTGTCACCTGAGAGTCGGGCGGAGGAGCTCGATGTGTTGGCGTGGGGCCGTCTGGCGGCCGCCACCGCAGCGGCGGCCGGGGTGCGGTGACGGCCGCGTCCACCGTGGTGCTGGCTCGGGCCAAGTTGACCCTTTCCCTGCGGGTGACCGGAGTGCGGGCGGACGGCTACCACCTGATCGACTCGGAAATGATCACCTTGGACCTGGCCGACCGCCTCGAGATCCGGCCCGGCGACGGTCTGGAGGTTCGAGGCCCCACCGCCGGTCCGGTGCCCGAGGACGACGACAATCTGGTGCGGCGAGCCCTGGCCGTGGCCGGGCGCCGGGCCTACATCCGGCTGCACAAACAGATCCCGGCCGGGGCCGGACTGGGTGGCGGTTCGGCCGACGCCGCCGCCGTGCTTCGGTGGGCGGGGATCTCCGATCCCGAGGTGGCCGCCCGACTCGGTGCCGACGTCCCGTTCTGCCTCATTGGAGGTCGGGCCCGGGTCAGTGGGGTGGGCGAGAAAGTGCAGCCGCTCCCCCTCGACGAAGCCGCCGGGGTGGCCTATACCCTGTTGACCCCGCCTCTGCATGTTTCCACGGCTGAGGTTTACCAGGCCTGGGACCGGCTTGGCAGCCCTGTCGGGGAGCGGGGCAACGACCTCGAACCGGCTGCGCTCGTCGTGCAGCCCGGGCTGGCCGGGTGGCGCGACCTCCTCGGCTCGGCGACCGGGGAGGTGCCGCGCCTGGCGGGCAGTGGTGGTACGTGGTTCGTGCCCGGAAGCTATCCCGGGGACGGCCGGCTGGTCGTCAGGGCCGAGAGCGCCTAACGGCCCGCCCGTCGCTGCCAGCGCGTCGCCTTCAGCATCTTCTTGTGCTTCTTCTTGCGCATGCGCTTGCGGCGCTTCTTGATCAGCGATCCCATGGCGGGTGGACAACCTAGCGGGTGGGGGCGGATCCCAGCCACTCGCCACCCAGGCCGGCCACCTCTGCGTCCGCCGGCGTCAGACCGACGCCAGGTGGTTCACCAACCGTTCGGGAATGCCCGGAGCCGGTATCCGGCCGCTCACACCGCCTTCTGTTTGGGGGGTGGCACCCCCACCCGGGGGGCGGCAACGGCCGTCTCGGGCCAGCGCCGGCGGGACACGATCGAGAGCTTGCGCAGGAGGGCCACCGCTCCCGGATCGTCGTCTCCGGGCCGGGTCTCGATCACTCCGTCGGCCAGCATGCCGTCGATCACCTCGCGGCCGGCGTCAGTGCGGACCAGGGTCAGAGTCCAGTCGTTGAAGGCGCCGATGCCGCCGGTGGAAATGTCCGCGTGCTCGGCCGCGAAGTCAGGGCACGTCTTGCAGCCCTCCCGGGTCCACTGGTGACACTCCTTGAGCGGGACCTCGTGATAGGCCCCGTCACGCATCCAGATCTGCAGGACCCCCTTGATGTTCATCTTCACGATGTCGGCCCGGGCCAGCCCGTACTTGCCCAGCAGAAGCTCGTCGAAGATGGCGTCGTCGAAGGTCTTGGAGCACAGCAGACCAATCGACAGAGCCAGTCGCCGCCCCGGCTTGCCCGCCTTTCGTGCTCTCATCACTCCCGGGATCGAGGCCTGGCAGCTCATCCCGACCAGGGCCAGGCGCTCGGCGCCCTGCTCGACCGCCTGGACGTACGCCAGCGTGTTCGCCGAGTAGGTGTAGCGGGACCCGGCCGAGGCCAGGATCTCCTCCCGGGTGCGGGCCAGACCCGGTACCGCCTTCCACGTGGTGCCATCGCCCTCGAGGAAGGAGACCAGAGCAGCGTCGATGCGGTCATGTTCGAGACACCACAGGAGGATGGCCGACACCAGCCCACCGTCCTGCCCCGTGGTGAGGATCTCCGGGTCGGTCGCCCGGGCGAGGAACACGTCCTTGGACACCCCGGCCATCTCGTCGGGCTCACGCTCGCGACCGAACATGTACGAGTCGATCTCGGTTTCCCAGTTGCGGAAGCGGGGGCAGGCTCGGGTGCAGCTGGTGCAGCCGCGCTGGCCGTGACCGCAGTCGCCCAGGCCAAGTTCCTCTTCGAGATGGAACGGCCGGTAGATCCCGTTGGTGTCGTCGTAGCCCAGGACGTCGTGCGGGCACGCCACCACGCAGCCCGCGCACCCGGTGCACAGGCCGCTGGTGACGACCTCGGTAAACAACTCCGCCCACTGTGCTCGCCAGCGTTCCTTCGCCGGCGCCCTCTCGGTCGCTGTCATCGTGGCCACGTTAGTGCCTGCGAAAACAAGCTGGAAGGAGAGAAGGAGGCGGCGGATGCTGTAATGCCCACCCGCGCCGATGCCCCAACGATTTCTGGCTCAGCAGCATCCGGCGCCCTCTCGTTGGCGAAGCTTGTTTTTTCGCAGGCGCTTAGTGGTATGAGGCCGAGGGCCGGAGGCCCGGACTGCGGCTGCCGGTCAGACCCACACGACGTCGGACGGCTCGCCGTCGGCGTGTTGGTCGCACGTCGGGCACCACCACCGGGCGACGAGAGGGCTGCCACAGGTCTGGTGAGAGGGGGTGTCGGCCTCGCCCCCTCCATGGTCGGCGCTCCACTGGGCGAGGAGGCGAGCCGCCCCGGCCAGGTCACGGCCGGCTTCGGTGAGGGCGTAGGAGTAGCGCACCGGCCGACGGGAATAGGGGCGGGCTATCAATACCCCGTCGGATTCGAGCCGGCGCAACCTCTGGGCGAGCACGTTGGTGGCGATCCCGGGGACGGCGGCTTGAAGCTCGGCGAAGCGCCGAGGGCCGTCGAGCAGAGACTCCACGATGAGCAGCGACCACCGGTCGCCGACACGGGCCAAGGCGCCGGAGAGGGCGCTGGACACGGGCATGAGACTTTTTACCCCAATCGACTCTTGAGAGGTGTAACTTGCGACTTGCAAGTTACTGGGTACCAGGATGGAGCGTGAAGGATGCCGTTCATCGAGGAGTTGACAGAGGCCACCGGCCGGGTCGCAGAGACCGCGGGCCAGGCGGTGGTGAGGATCGGGAGGGACGGCGGCCGAGGGGCCGGGACGGTCATCGCCCCCGGGTTGGTATTGACCAGCGCCCACAATCTGAGGGGGCCGGAGGTGACCGTCACCTTTGCCGACGGGAGAGCGGTGACGGGCACGGCCAAAGGGGTCGACGGAGACGGAGATCTGGCCGTGATCGCGGTGGACACCGGGACGGCCGCCCCTATCGGCTGGGAGGCATCGGCGGAAGGCCCCAAGCTCGGCGCTGCCGTCTTCGCCCTGGCTCTGCCGGCGGCCGGGTCCGGCCCCCGGCTGACCTTCGGTCTGGTGACGGGGGTTGGCCACTCCTTCCGGGGGCCGCGTGGCCGGCTCATCGCCGACGGGGTGGAGCACTCCGCTCCCCTCGGCCGCGGCTCGTCGGGCGGACCCCTGGTCGACCCCGCGGGCCGGCTGGTGGCGGTCAACACCCACCGTCCGGGCGACGGGCTGTACCTGGCCGTGCCGGCCACCGAGGCCCTCAAGGCCCGCGTCGACGCTCTGGCCGCGGGGGAGACGCCGGCTCGCCGTCACCTCGGCGTGGCCCTTACGCCTGGCCACGTCGCTCGGCGCCTGCGCGCCGCCGTCGGCCTGCCGGCCCGTGACGGGGTGCTGGTGCGAGACGTCGGCGAGGACACCCCGGCCAAGGCTGCGGGGCTGGCGAGAGGCGACCTCATCGTGGCCGCCGGCGGTCAGCCGGTCGCCTCCATCGACGCCCTGCTCACCGCCATCGACGGGGTCGGGGAAGACGGCAACCTGGCCCTCACGGTCGTACGAGGCACCGACGAGGTGTCGGTCGAGGTCCATTTCGGCGCTTGATCGGGGGGACCAGCCGGGCTCAGCCTGCGCACCCGGGGTCGGGCCGGCCGCCCACCCCGGGGTCGGGCCGGCGTTCCCACCTAATGGGGTGCCTAGCCCGGGTCGGGCGGGATCGGGCCCCGATCGGCTCGATGGGCCGCGCTGGTCCCGCCCCCCCGGACTCCGCCGCCGGAACATGTTCGCAGGTCACCTGGGCCAAACGACGCGGCTCGACAGGGTGGTTTGGCCCCGCCTATAGCGCCAACCTGTTTTAGGCTCTGACGCCCATGCTGCGTATGTCAACCCTGCTCGGGCGCACCCGGCGCGACGACCCCGCCGACGCGGAGGTTCAGAGCCACCGCCTGCTGGTCAGAGCCGGTTTCATCCGGCGGGTGGCGCCAGGGATGTACACCTGGCTCCCCCTTGGTCTGCGGGTGCTGGACCGGATAGCCACCATCGTGCGGGAGGAAATGGACCGGATCGGAGGTCAAGAGGTGCTCTTTCCGGCCCTTCTGCCCCGCGACCTTTACGAGACGACCGGGCGGTGGACCGAGTACGGAGATCTGCTCTTCCGGTTGCAGGACCGCCGGGGTGCCGACTACCTCCTTGGCCCGACCCACGAGGAACTGTTCACCACCCTGGTGAAAAGCGAGTGCTCCTCCTACCGGGACCTCCCCCTGACCCTCTACCAGGTGCAGACCAAGTACCGCGACGAGGCCCGGCCCCGGGCCGGACTTTTGCGGGCCCGCGAATTCGTGATGAAGGACAGCTATTCCTTCGATCTGGACGATGACGGTCTGCGTTACAGCTACGCCCAGCACCGGGGGGCCTACGAACGCATCTTCCAGCGCCTCGGCTTGGACTACCGGGTCGTGCGGGCGGTGAGCGGAGCCATGGGCGGGAGCGACAGCGAGGAGTTCCTGGCTCCGGCGCCGACAGGTGAGGACTCCTTCGTGTCGTGCTCGGGGTGTGATTATGCGGCCAACGTGGAGGCGGTCGACATCCACCCGCCCGAGCCGCAAGACCCGGCCTCCCGGCCGCCGCTGGAAGTGGTCGACACCCCGGACACCCCGACCATCGAAACCCTGGCGGAGTTCCTGAACGTCGACCCGGCGGAAACCCTGAAGAACGTGGTGCTCGTGCTCCGCTGGCCCGACGGGACGTCCGAGCCCCTGATCGTCGGCGTGCCCGGCGACCGGGAGGTCGACCTTAAGCGGCTCGAGGCCAATGTCGGGCCGGCCGAGGTGGTCCCCGCCGACGTCGGCGCCATCGCCGGCCTGGTCAAGGGGTACATCGGGCCACAAGGGCTGCCGCCGGGTGTGCGTTACGTTGTCGATCCCCTGGTCGTCGAGGGCAGCTCATGGGTGACCGGAGCCAACGAGGACGGTCGCCACGCCCGAAACGTGGTGATGGGCCGGGATTTCTTTCCTTCCGGCGTGGTCCCGGCGGCCGAGGTGCGCGACGGGGACCCCTGCGGTCGCTGCGAAGGGACCCTCGTAGTGCAACGGGGCATCGAGATCGGCCACATCTTCCAGCTCGGGCGCAAGTACGCCGACGCCTTCGCTCTCGACGTGCTCGGCCCGGACGGCAAGCCGGTCCGGGTGACCATGGGGTCCTACGGGATCGGAGTGAGCCGGGCGGTGGCCGTCATCGCCGAACAGGGCTACGACGAGAAGGGTCTGGTGTGGCCCCGTGCGGTCGCCCCTGCTGACATCCACGTGATACCCCTCGGCAAGGGGGCTCCCCGCGAAGTGGCCGCCCGGCTCGCCGAGGACCTCGAGGCCCAGGGCTGGCGGGTCGTGCTCGACGACCGGGGAGTTTCCGCCGGCGTGGCGTTTGCCGACGCCGAACTGATAGGAGTGCCCACCGTCGTGGTGGCCGGTCGGGGTGTGGCCGCCGGCGTGCTGGAGGTACGCGATCGAAAGGCCGGGACCGCGGTGGAAGTGGCCATCGACGGGGCAGTAGAAGCGATCGGGGTGCTCGCCGCCGGCTAAGGGAGGTGTCGGGCCCGAAGGCGGGTCGGATGGTTCATTCGGGTCCGGCTGGGCCGCCTGAGCCTCCAGCGCCGCCCGACAGGCCTGGGTTCTCAGTCCACCTGGGCGAGCGCTTCGGCCAGGGGCTCCAGCACGTCGGGCCGGTGTGGCGGTCGCAACTGCACGATCGCCAGGTCCAGCCCGGCTTCTCCCATCTCGGCCGCGGCAGCAGCCGTTTCCTTGGCGTCACCCTCGAAGCCAACGTGGCTCGAGACGACGATCTCACCTGGGTCGCGCCCGACCGAGGCGCAGTGCTGGTGCAGGACGTCGAGCTTGGCCCGGAACTGCTCGACCGTGCCGCCGACGAAATTCCAGTGCTGGGCGAATCGGGCGGCGGTGCGGAGGGTCCGCCGCTCGCCGCTACCGCCGATGCAGATGGGCGGGTGGGGCTGTTGCACCGGTTTCGGGTTGCACCGGGCATCGGTCAGCCGGTAGTAGGCACCCGAGAAGGTCGTTGTTTCCTGCGACAGCAATCCCACGATCACCTCGCACGCCTCCTCGAAGCGGTCGCTGCGCTGCCCGGGCGTACCGAGCTCGATGCCATAGGCACCCGACTCCTCCTCGTTCCAGCCGGCGCCGATCCCCAGCTCGAGGCGGCCCCCAGAGACGATGTCCAGAGAGGCGGCCATGTTGGCCAGGACGGCCGGGTGCCGGTAGTGGATGCCGGTTACGAGCGTGCCCAGCCGGAGCCGACGGGTGGCCTGGGCCAGGGCGGTGAGAGTGACCCACCCTTCCAGGCACGGGCCGGTGGGGTCGGAAAAGATGGGGTAGAAGTGGTCGAAGTTCCACCCGGACTCGAACACGTCGATGTCGTCGGCCGCTCGCCAGACCGCGAGCATGTCCTCCCACGTCGTGTGCTGCGGAGCCGTCTTGAAGGCGAAGCGCATGCTGTCACCGTACGCCTGCGCCGGCCCTTGTCCGCTCCGCCGATCCCCGGCCTACCGGCCGCACCCATCCCGGGCCTACCGGCCGCCGCACCCCCGGCCTCTCCTCCCGCCTCACCTTCCCGAGGGGGCAGGCGGGCCCCGGGTCGAGTCAGCCCTCGACCGGTCGCTTCCCCTACAAGCCTTCGGCGATCTGGCGGGCCTTGGCCAGGTCGGCTTCACGCTTGGTCTCCTTTTCGGCCCGCCGGGTCCTCTCCGCCCGCAGGTGCGGCAGCACGTTGCCGACGTACCACTGGTTCGCCCATTCGATGGCTCCGTCGACGTAGTTCACCATCCCCTGCAGGTCCTCCGACTTGTTGACTTCGATCATCACCTTGTCGCCCGTCAGACGGGGATGCTGCCAGCTCAGCAACACTGCCTCGGACACCCCCGACGGCTTCTGGAAGGCCCGGCGCCAGTGATCGTCAGGCTCGCGGCTGAGTGTCGTCTCGGCTGTGATCGTCCCCGTGGCCGGCTGGTTGTCGGGCACCTCGATAGCTCCGCGGGTGATGGGTTCCCAGTCGTCCACTCACTTCCCTCCTGTGGAGAATCCCCAACTGCGATGCTACGCCAGAGCCACCGGGGGATCCGCCGCCACCTGCGCGGTTCACGCAATTGTGGCTGAGGGAGAGGACTTGAACCTCAAACTTCTCGTCCAAGACCGCCTTCCATTCGTGCGGCTCATGACCGGCCGATCGTCCGCATGACCCGACCTTGGGCGTGGAAAAGCGTCTTGAGATCCTTCAGGAACGTCGGCGTCAGTTCGATGGGGGACTGAGACCACACCCCACCGCGACCTGCGTCGCTCCGCACCTTCCCGATATCGGCCGACCATGTCGCGACCTCCCGAGATGCGGACACCGGCCATCCGGTAACCAACTCCCTCTGGACGTGGGCGAGCGTCCGGTTTATCGCCGAGTCGGCCGCGGCGACCTGGGCGGGCGTCTGCGGGAACGCGTTGATGGGTGCGACGATCTGGGCGGCGATTGCGTTGACCCTGACCTCGATGGCCGTGAGCGGAGGCGGTGGTTTCGGCACCGTGTTCGCTACCGCCTTGTCGTGCGCGGCCACCCCGAGCACGAGAGCGATCGTACCGAGCAGCGCGATCAGGGCCAGCCCGGCGGCCAGACGCCCCTGCCGTTGCTGCGGGAACGAGGCGACATCGATCGGCGTTGTGCTCACTATCGAATCCCTCCTGCTTGAAACCCCGTCCGACGTTACCCCGACCCGGTTCGACGACAACCCAGCCCGCCTACCTGAGGGTTTCCTGGCTGGCGGGGAAGGACTCGAACCTTCAGCCTCCTGATCCAAAGTCAGGCGTTCTGCCGTTGAACTACCCGCCAATACGGGCCAGCCTGCTGCGCGCTCTGCTGACAAGCGTCGCGCACATGATGCCGCATGACACGACCGAAGGGTTGATAGAACAGGAGGATGGCGCGCGACTCGAAGCTTTCTGCTGTCGTTCTGGCCGCCGGCGAGGGAACTCGCATGAGATCAGAGCGTCCCAAGCCGCTCCATCGGCTGTGCGGGCGGCCGATGGTGCTGCACGTCCTGCACGCGCTGGCGGAGCTGGACGTGCAACGGGCGGTCGTGGTGGTGGGCCACGGCGCGGCCCGGGTGACCAAGGCCGTCAGCGAGCAACCGCCGGTTGGTCTGCGCATCGAGTTCGTGGAGCAGACGGTGCTGCGGGGAACCGGCGATGCGGTCATGGTGGCCTTGACCGCGTTTCCCGACGACGGCGACTACGACGAGGACATCGTGGTTCTGCCGGGCGATACCCCGCTCCTCCGCCCGCCCACTCTGGCCGGCCTGGTCCGGGCTCATCGCCGGGCTGACGCCGCGGCGAGCCTCTTGACCGCGATT
Source organism: uncultured Actinomycetota bacterium (assembly GCA_963783945.1). Taxonomy (GTDB): domain Bacteria; phylum Actinomycetota; class Acidimicrobiia; order Acidimicrobiales; family Palsa-688; genus CAWAPS01. Next base: position 216,424 of record CAWAPS010000024.1, on the reverse strand, counting down.
GTCGAAGAGCCGTACGGGTACGGCCGGGTTATTCGGGATCGCAACGACCGAGTAGCGCGCGTGGTCGAGCAGGCCGATGCGACCGATGAGGAACTGGCGGTGAATGAGGTGAACACGTCGATCTACGTGTTCCGCCGTTCGGTTCTGGCCCCCGCCCTGCGCCGCCTCACCCCGGACAACTCCCAGGGCGAGTACTACCTCACCGATGCCATCGGCGTTCTGCACGACGCCGGCTATCCCGTCGTCTCGATGATCGTGGAGGATGCCATGGAGGCGGCGGGGGTCAACGACCGCCACCAGCTGTCCGTGGCCGAAGCGGTCTTGCGATCGCGGATCAACGAACGCTGGATGCGCCGCGGCGTCACGATGGTCGACCCCGAGGCGACCTACGTGGACACGACGGTCGAGCTGAGCCCCGACGTCGTCCTATACCCCGCCACCCACCTCCAGGGACGAACCGTCGTCGAAATGGGCGCCGAGCTCGGGCCCAACACCCAGCTCGCCGATTGCCTGGTCGGCCCCAATGCTGTGATCAAGGCGACGGTGGGACGCAACGCCGAGATCGGGGCCGACGCCGAAGTCGGACCGTGGGCGTTTCTTCCTCCCGGGAGCAAAGTGGCAGCCGGCTTGGTGACCGGTCCATGCTTCACTGGTGGGCAAGATGACCGGGAGCTGCCATGAGCGCGTCTGAGGAATATTGACCGATCCGGAAGGTTAGAGCTGACCCCCACCCGCAAGCTCCACTTGCTGACCGGCCGGACTCATCCGGTCCTGGCCGAGGAGATCGCGGCCAACCTGCAGGTCCCGATCGCAGACGCCAATCTCGTCGATTTCGCCAACGGGGAGGTGCGGCCGCGCTTCGCCGAGTCGGTGCGGGGCGGGGACGTGTTCGTCATCCAGTCCCATGGCCGCAGCCCGGGCCGCTCGGTCAACGATTCGCTCCTGGAGCAGTGGCTGATGATCGACGCGGCCAAGCGGGCGTCGGCCAAGCGGATCACCGCCGTCTGCCCGTACTACGGCTACTCCCGTCAGGACCGCAAGTCCAAGGGCCGCGAACCTATATCCGCCCGCATGGTGTCGGACTTCTTCACCACCGCCGGCGCCGACCGGATCATGTCGGTCGATCTGCATTCGGGCCAGATCCAAGGGTTCTTCAACGGCCCGGTCGACCACCTGACCGCCGTCCCGCTTCTGACCGACTACCTGCGCGAGCACGCGCCGAGCGGAGACTTCGTCATGGTGTCCCCCGATACCGGCCGGACCAAGGTGGCCGAGCAGGCCGCCCGCCATGCCGGCGACGAGGTGGACGTCGCCGCGGTCTACAAGCGCCGGCCCAAGGACGCGGTCAACCAGGTGCGGGCCCTCGACGTGATGGGTGACGTGGCGGGACGCATGTGCGTGCTGATCGACGACATGATCGACACCGCCGGCACCATCTGCGCGGCGGCCGAGATTCTGCTCGATCGAGGAGCGACCGAGGTGTGGGCCATGTGTACCCACCCGGTCCTGTCGGATCCTGCGACCGACCGGCTCAAGAACTCGCCCATCGCCCGCGTCGTGGTCACCGATACCCTGCCCCTCCCCCCGGAGAAGCAGATCGACAAGATCGAGGTGGTGACGATCGCCAAGATGGTGGCCGACTGCATCGACGCGGTGTTCACCGACGGGTCGGTCTCCCAGATATTCGGCGGGGAAAACCAGACCTGATCGTCGCGGTTTCGGGGGCCGCCCTAGCCCGGGCTCGCCGGTGAGGCGGGTCAGGCCGGGGCCCGCCGGTCGGTCAGGCCGGGGCCCGACGACGGGGCGGGTCAGACCGGCCTAGCCCGGGGCCCGCCGGTCGGATAGGCCGCGCTAGCCCGGGGCCCGACGGCGGGGAGGGTCAGGCCGGGACCCGACGACGGGGCGGGTCAGGCCGGGGCCCCGCCGGTCGGTCAGGCCGGGGCCCGACGACGGGGCGGGTCAGACCGCCCTAGCCCGGGGCCCGCCGGCTGGGGCGCCGGCCTTCCGGCGTGCCCGCGCCACGATGGCCCGTCAGGGCCCGTTCCCGCCTCGTCCTATTCCGGACAAATCCTCCTGAATCGTCCAACGAGCCGTCCCATCGACCTGATTCTCGTCGACATTTCGTTTTCTCGGTGCAGAAATGCACGATATACGTGCGTTTCTACTCCGAGAAAACGAAACGTCTACCAGAAAATGGGATGTACGCCTGCTGAGCGGCCTGCCCGCCGCTCCGGGCCTCGCCGTCGGTCACCCATCGGTCACCCGTCGGGCGTAGCTCGTGGCCTCGTCATCGGGGTCTGCCGTCTGCCGGCGCCCCGCCCGGCCCGTTCGCCGTCGCCCGCTTTGCCTGCCGCCCCGCCCGCCCCGCCCCGCCGGCGCCCCGCCCCGCCCGCCGGCGCCCCGCCGGCGCCCCGCCCCGCCGCGCCGCCCCCGCCGGCGCCCCGCCCCGCCCGCCGGCGCCCCGCCCCGCCCGCCGGCGCCCCGCCCCGCCCGCCGGCGCCCCGCCCGTCCGATACACTCTCCCGGTCCCCTCGTCGTACGCATAGTCCCTGGCAGGAGCGCGAGCAGATGGCTGAGATCACCCTGATAGCCGAACCCGGCCGAAAGACCGGCTCGGCCGAGTCGAGGCGCCTCCGGACCTCCGGCCGCGTGCCGGCCGTGGTCTACGGCCATGGAAGCGAGGGCATCTCGGTTTCGGTGGACGGCCGGGCCCTGCGCCACGCCTTGACCGGGGATGCCGGGCTCAATCAGCTGCTGTCGCTGCAGATCGGCTCCGACATCCGGCTGGCCCTGGCCCGGGCCATCCAGCGCCACCCCGTCCGCCACACCGTCCTCCATGTGGACTTCCAGATCGTGAGACGGGACGAGGTCATCTCCGCCGAGGTCCCGATCGTGCTGGTCGGGGAGGCCAAGGAGGTGGAGATGGAGAAGGGCCTGGTCGAGCACCTGCTGACGTCCCTGACCGTGAACGCCACCCCGGCCGCCATACCTCCGTCGATCGAGGTCGACATCAGCACCATGACGATCGGCGAGGCCATCCGCGTCGCCGACCTGGCTCTGCCCGAAGGCGCGACCACCGACGTACCCTCCGACGACATCGTCGTGCTGGCGTCGGTGTCCCGGGCCGCCATCGAGCTCGAGGCGGCGGAGGCCGAGGCGGCCGAAGGCGAAGAGGGCGAGGGGGCGCGAGCAGCAGGCGAGGCGGAAGGCCGATCCACCGAGTCGGCCGGTGGGGCTGGAGGCGCCGCCGGCGCAGGCGCCGACGGCGACAGCTAGCTGCTCGGCCGGGCCCGGTCGGGAACGCCGTCGGACCTGCTGGCGGTGGGACTCGGCAACCCGGGGGCGGAGTTCGAGAGGAGCCGGCACAACGCCGGGGCCGACACCGTGGCCCTGCTTGCCCGCCGCCACGGCGAGCGACTGAAGCGGTCCAAGGAGCATGCGCTGGTGGCCGAGGCGCGAGTCGGTGACAAACGGCTGGCTCTGGCGTTTCCCCAGACCTACATGAACGACTCCGGCCGGGCCGTAGCCCCGCTGGTGCGCCGGTTCGGCATCACCGACCTGGAGCGGCTGGTCGTGGTGCACGACGAGCTGGATTTGGCCCTAGGGGTCGTGCGGGTCAAGTCGGGCGGCGGGCTCGCTGGCCACAACGGGCTGCGCTCGATCAAGTCCCACCTCCACTCCGACGCCTTCACCCGGGTTCGCATCGGCATCGGCAAACCTCCGGGCGGCAAGGAGCAGGGAGCGAACCACGTTCTCCGCTCGCCTTCGAAACGCGATCGGGCGGAGCTCGACGTCAGCGTCGAGATCGCAGCCGACGCGGTCGAGTGCATCCTCTGCGACGGCGTCGCTGTCGCACAGAACCGGTTCAATGGATGCCCGTGACTCGACGCCCGCCGGCGGCACCCTCGCCCCCCTTCTCCGGCTTCTGCAACAGCGACGAGACTTTCTCCGACATCCGGGACCTCCGCTCGGCTGTGGTGGCAGTACCGGAGCCGGCGCGCGCCTTCGCCATCGCCGGCATCGCCGCCGGCACCCGGCGCCATCCGACCGTCGTCGCGGTACCGACCAATGCCGAGGCCGAGCGACTGGCCCACGACCTCGCCGCCTTTCTCAGCGCGGACGAGGTCGACATCTGCCCGGCGTGGGAGACCCTCCCCTTCGAGCGGGTGAGCCCGAGCGTGGAGACCATGGGCCGCCGGCTGCGCACCATGTGGCGGCTGCGCAGCGGGATGCAGGGCCACCCCGAGCGCATCCCGAAGATCCTGGTGGCACCGGTCAGATCCCTTCTGCAGCGGCTCGGTCCTCACGTCGAGGAGGCTGACCCGGTGGTGGTGTCCAAGGGCGACCGGCTCGACCAGGAGGAGCTCGTCTCCGGGCTGGCTTCGATGGGTTACCGCCGCGAGTACCAGGTCGAGCATCGGGGGGAGATGGCCGTCCGGGGCTCGATCGTCGATGTGTTCGGGTCGACCGCCGACGTTCCGGTTCGTATCGATCTGTGGGGCGACGAGGTGGACCGGCTGAGCGAGTTCTCGGTGGGGGATCAGCGCTCGGTCACCGACGTGACCACCGTCGAGCTGTTCGGCTGTCGGGAGATCCTGCCCGACCGAGGAGGTTCGCGAGCGGGCCCGGTCGCTGGTGGGGGAGGCCCCCTGGGGTCGTCAGCAGTGGGAGAGGCTCGGCGAGGGTCTGGTCTTCGACGGCATGGAGTCGTGGCTGCCGTGGCTGACCGCGGACGAGCACCTGCTCGTCGATCTCCTGCCCGCCAACTCGCTCGTGCTGCTGGTCGAGCCCCGCCGCATGCGGGACCGGGCCGTCGGAGTTGCTCGACGAGGAGGCCGCCCTGGCCACCACCCTGGCCCAGACGTGGGGTGCCGTTGGCGAGACCTTCCCCCGCCTCCACCTCCCCTTCGACCGCCTGCTCGCCCACACCGAGGCGGCGGCGTGGACCGTCACCGCGGCGCCGGAGAACCCCGACACCTCGGTCGTGGCGGCCACGGGGTGGGACCCGGTCGTCGGCGACGGCGAGAGGCTGCTCGCCCAGATCCGCCGACTCCAGTCGGAGGGCTTCACCGCTGATCGTCTGCGCCGAGGGCCGCGGTAGCGCGGCCCGCCTGGCCACTCTGCTCGGCGACCACGGAATCTCGGCCTCGGTGAACGACGAGAGCGGCCGGCCGCCGGCCACCCCGGCCACCCCGGGCACCCGGGTCGTGGTCCAACCCCTGACCGCGGTTTTCTCTACCCGGCCCTGAAGCTGGCGGTCCTGGCGGAGAGCGACCTGACCGGGCGGCGCCGGGCTCACCGCCGGCCCCGCCCCCGCGCCCGGAATTCCGAGACCTTCTTCGACGACATCACCGCCGGCGCCTACGTGGTGCACTACCAGCACGGCGTGGGCCGTTTCGGGGGCATGGTCCGCCGGTCGATCGGCGGAGTGGAGCGGGACTACCTGCTGCTCGAGTACCGGGGCGGCGACAAGCTATACGTACCTTCCGACCAGGTCGACCTCCTGCGGCCCTACACCGGGGGGGAGAGCCCCAGTCTGCACCGGCTCAACGGGGCCGACTGGCAGCGGGCCAAGTCGCGGGTTCGGTCGGCGGCACGGGAGATCGCCCAGGAGCTGGTGGTGCTGTACCAGAAGCGGGTCACCGCAGCCGGCCACGCCTTCCCCGCCGATACCCCGTGGCAGCACGAGATGGAGGAGGCGTTTCCCTACAACGAGACGCCGGACCAGCAGAAAGCCATAGACGACGTCAAGGCCGACATGGAGGCGGCCGCACCCATGGACCGACTGGTGTGCGGCGACGTGGGGTTCGGGAAGACCGAGGTGGCCATCCGGGCCGCGTTCAAGGCGGTGCAGGACGGCAAGCAGGCGGCGGTGCTGGTGCCGACCACGCTTCTGGCCGCTCAGCATTTCCAGACGTTCGGGGACCGTTTCGCCGGGTACCCGATCCGGGTCGAGATGCTGTCGCGTTTCCTCACGCCGGCGCAGGCCCGGGCGGTGGCCGACGGGCTGACGGACGGATCGATCGACGTCGTCATCGGGACCCATCGCCTGCTGTCGGCGGACGTCAAGTTCAAGGCTCTGGGCCTGCTGGTCGTCGACGAGGAACAGCGCTTCGGCGTGACCCACAAGGAAGCGATCAAGACGCTCAGCACCGACGTCGACGTCCTCACCCTCACCGCCACCCCGATCCCGCGCACCCTGGAGATGAGCCTCACCGGGATCAGGGACCTCACCCTGCTCCACACCCCGCCGGCGGACCGCCAGCCGATCCTCACCTATGTCGGGGAGTACGACGAGCGGGCCGTGGCCGAGGCGGTCAGGAGGGAGCTGCTGCGGGAAGGGCAGATGTTCTACGTCCACAACCGCATCGCCGACATCGAGAAGGTGGCGGCCGAGCTGCGGGGCCTGGTTCCCGAAGCCCGTTTCGCCGTGGCCCACGGCCAGATGGACGAGGGCGCGCTCGAGAAGGTCGTCTTCGACTTCTGGGAAGGCCGCTACGACGTCCTGGTGTGCACCACCATCATCGAGTCCGGGATCGATATGCCCACCGTGAACACCCTGGTGGTCGACCGGGCCGACCGGCTCGGCCTCGGCCAGCTGCACCAGCTGCGCGGCCGGGTCGGCCGAGCCGGGCAGCGGGCCTACGCCTACCTCCTGTATCCGCCGGAGGTCGCCCTGTCAGAGGAGGCCTATGAGCGCCTCCGGACGATCGGCGAGCACACCGAGCTGGGATCGGGGTTCAAGATCGCCATGCGGGACCTGGAGATCCGCGGCGCCGGCAACCTGCTCGGGGGGGATCAGTCGGGGCACATCGCCGCCGTGGGCTACGACCTCTACGTCCAGATGGTCTCCGAGGCGGTGGCCGAGCTCAAGGGCGAAGAGCGTCGCCCTCCCGCCGAGATCAAGCTCGACCTGCCCCTCACCGCGAACCTCCCGAGCGACTATGTCTCCCGGGAGGATCTCAGGCTCGAGGCCTACCGGCGGCTGGCCACGGTGACAACTCACGCCGAGGTCGACGACATCGAATCGGAATGGCTCGACCGCTACGGCCCCCTGCCCGACCCGGCGCGCGCCCTGCTGCGGATCGGCCATCTGCGCGCCGAGTGCGCCCGCCTAGGTATCAGGGAGGTCGCGGTCGTGACCGGGGGATCGGGCCTCGGCGGCGGCGGGTTCACCGCCCGGCTGGCCCCGCTCGAACTGAAGGCCAGCCAGCGGGTGCGACTCACCCGCCTCTCGCCCAAGGCGGTGTTCAAAGAGGACATCGGGCAACTGGTGTTCCCGCTTCCCCGTGGTTCGGACCCGGCCGAGGACCTGGCCCACTTGCTCGCGCAGTTGGCTCCACCGGTAGCATCAGCACCGCCGTGAGACGACCACTCCGAGTCCTTGCCGGCGCCGCCGCACTGGTGGCCGCGTCCTTTTCCCTGAGCGCGTGCGACAGCTCGCCGTACGCGGTGACCGTCAACGCTGAGGTTCTGAAGGTGGCCGGCCTCAACGCCGAGCTCGCCGACTGGGCCGGCAACCCGTCTTATGTGTCGTGGTTCGACAACCTGAACTCCACGTCGAACCAGGGCAACGGCACGACGGTGGCCGGAGAGGCCAAGGGGACCTACAGCACCGCGTGGGTCGCTCAGATTCTCAATCAGGTCATCGTCTCTTCCGTGATTGGTCAACACCTGTCGGCTACCGGGGCTCTGCCCGACCAAGCCCTCATCAATGCTGCCCGGGCCCTGAGCGAGTTCGCCAGCCCCTACGACTTCAACCAGTTCCCCCAGGCCTTCCGCCAGATCCTCGTGGAGAGGCTGGCCGACGAGGCGGCCATCACCCCGGTCGCCACTCCGGTCGCCACCCTGCAGAAGACATATCAGCAGTATCAGCCGTACTTTTTCACTCAGATATGTGTGATGCAGAGCTCCGCCTTCTCGAAGGAAGCGGCCCAGGCTATAGCGGCGGCCGGCGTGCCCAAGGGGGCGCAGATCTGCTACAGCCAGGCCCAGCTGGAGAACCAGGCCCAGGCCTACCGGACCGCGGTCATAAACCTGAAGGTCGGCCAGGTCTCCCAGCCCATCCAGACCAGCTTCGGTTACGTGGTGGACAAAGCGACCAGCCGCACCGAACAGGGTTTCACCAAGCCGGTGCAGCAGGTTCTCGCCTACGCCTTGCAGCAGAGCCAGCAGAATCCCGAGCTGACCAGCCTGATCACCAAAGCCCACGTGAGGGTGAATCCGGCATACGGGACCTGGAACTCCACCTCCGGCGTAAACCCGCCAGCGCTCGCCGCCCAGTGACCGCCGGCCGGCGCCGGTGACCGGCCGCGTCGTCGTTGTCGGCCTGGGGCCGGGCGATCCCGGCCTGATCAGTGCTGCCGGGATCCGAGCGATCGAGTCGACCCAGGTCCGCTACCTGCGCACCCGGGCTCACCCGAGTGCCGATCTGGCCGAACCGGCGACCTCGTTCGACCGCCTCTACGACAGCGCGGCGGCGATCGACGAGGTGTACGCCGGGGCGGTCGAAACCCTGGTCTCCGCCGCCGGCACCCACGGCGAGGTGCTGTACGCCGTTCCTGGCTCCCCTCTCGTGGCCGAGCGCACGGTCGAGCTCCTGCGCAACGACCAACGGGTCGAGGTGACGCTCGTGCCGGCTCTGTCATTCATCGACCTGGCCTGGGAGCGGCTCCGGGTCGATCCGGTAGAAGCCGGGGTGCGCCTGGTCGACGGGCACCGTTTCGCCGAGGAGGCAGCCGGCCAGACCGGTCCTCTCCTGGTGGCCCAGTGCGACAGCTCGCTGGCCCTCTCCGCGGTGAAGCTGGCCGTTGACGACGGCCCGGTTGTGACGGTTCTTCAGCGCCTCGGCCTGCCCGACGAGGCCGTCTTCGCCGTTGCCTGGAACGAGCTCGACCGGGCGTTCGAGCCGGACCACCTCACCTGCGTGTGGATCCCCCAACTGGCCGACCCCGTCGCCGGCGAGCTGACCCGGCTGGCCGAGCTGGTCCGGACCCTGCGGGATCGCTGTCCGTGGGACCGGCGCCAGACCCACCAGAGCCTGACCCGTCACCTGATCGAGGAGACCTACGAGGTGCTCGAGGCCATCGATGAGCTTTCCCGCGGACCCCAGGGTTACGAGCACCTGGAGGAGGAGCTCGGCGATCTGCTGTTCCAGGTGGCGTTCCACTCGAACCTGGCCGCCGAAGCGGGTCAGTTCACTCTGGCCGACGTGGCCCGGGGGGTTCACGACAAGCTGGTAGAGCGCCATCCCCACGTTTTCGGCCCGCCCGGGGTCCCGGTGCCCGACTGGGAGGAGCTGAAGCGGGCCCAGAAGGGTCGGGCCAGCGTGATGGACGGGGTGCCGGGCAATCTGCCCTCGCTGCTCTACGCCTTCAAAGTGCAAAGCAAGGCGGCTTCGGTAGGGTTCGACTGGGAAAACGCGGCCGGTGCGTGGCCCAAGCTCCGGGAGGAGCTCGAGGAGCTGGAGGCGGCTCTCGCCACCGGGCCCGGGGCCTCGGAGGCCGTCAACGAGGAGCTGGGCGACCTGCTGTTCTCGGTGGTCAACGTGGCCCGCCACCTGGGCATCGACCCCGAGTCGTCACTGCGTGACGCCTCCGCCAAGTTCCGGGATCGCTTCGCCGCCATGGAGGTGCTGGCCGCTGATCGGCGCACGCCGATCGACGATGACCTGTGGGAAGAGGTTAAGCGGCGTAGCCGCTCCTGACGCAGGCCGCTCCGAGGGTGCCACAGCCTGTCCGCTCCTAGGGACTACCGTTTCCACTTGAGTCACAGGAGCCACACCAGCACCATGAGCGAGATCGAGGAACTTATCGGCCGGGAGATCCTGGACTCCCGCGGCAATCCCACCGTCGAGGTGGAAGTGCTGCTCGAATCGGGGGCAACCGGGCGGGCCGCCGTTCCCTCGGGCGCGTCCACCGGATCCCACGAAGCCGTGGAGCTAAGAGACGGCGGGAGCCGCTACGGCGGCAAGGGCGTCAGCCGCGCCGTCGCTCATGTGAACGGCGAGATCGGGAGGGCCGTTTCCGGGCTGGAAGCCCTCGACCAGCGGGGGCTCGACTCCGCCCTCATCGACCTGGACGGGACGCCCAACAAGTCGAGGCTCGGGGCCAACGCCATCCTCGGGGTCTCCCTGGCCGTGGCCGGCGCGGCGGCCGACGAGTTGGGATTGCCGCTCTACCGGTACGTGGGCGGGGCCGGAGCCCATGTTCTCCCGGTGCCCCAGATGAACGTGCTCAACGGCGGGGCCCACGCCGATAACAACGTCGATCTGCAGGAGTTCATGGTCGTGCCGGTGGGGGCGGCGTCCTTCGCGGAGGCCCTCAGGTGGGGGGCCGAGACCTACCACTCGCTGAAAGCGGTGCTCCGCAGCCGGGGGCTCTCCACCGCCGTCGGCGACGAGGGAGGCTTCGCCCCCGACCTGCCCTCCAACGAGGAAGCGCTGCGGGTCCTGGTCGAAGCGATCGAACGGACGGGCCGGGCTCCGGGCCCGGATATCGCCCTGGCTATGGACGCCGCCGCCTCGGAGTTTTACCGAGGCGGCGTTTACCGGCTCGACGGGGAGGGGAGGTCGCTGTCGGCGTCCGAGTTCGTCGACTACCTCGCCGACCTGGCCTCCCGCTACCCCATCGTCTCGATCGAGGACGGGATGGCCGAGGACGACTGGGACGGCTGGGCCGCCCTGACCGCGGCGCTCGGCGGGTCGGTTCAGCTGGTCGGCGACGACGTGTTCGTGACCAGTGAGGAGAGGCTGACTCGAGGCATCGATGCCGGGATGGCCAATGCCATCCTCATCAAGGTCAATCAGATCGGGACCCTGTCGGAGACGCTCGACACGGTTTCCCGGGCCACCCGATCGGCGTACGCGTCGGTCATGTCCCACCGCTCGGGAGAGACCGAGGACACGGCGATAGCCGACCTGGCCGTGGCGACCGGGTGCGGGCAGATCAAAACCGGCGCCCCCGCCCGGTCGGATCGGGTGGCCAAGTACAACCAGCTCCTGCGGATAGAGAGTGGGCTGGGAGACAGCGCACGGTACCCGGGGAGAAAGGCATTGGCTCCGAGATGAGGCGAGCTGTCCGGTTCCTGCTCCTGGCGGTGGTGGTCGGGGGGATCCTGTTTCTCTTCGTTCTGCCCGCCCGCACCTACCTGAGCCAGAGTCGGGCCATGAGCGCGGCGGAACGCCGGGTGGCGGCCCTGAGCCACGAGAACCAGGCCCTTACCAAGAAGGCGTCGGAGTTGCAGAGCACGACGTACGTGGAGCAGTACGCCCGTGAGCAGTACGGCCTGGTTCTGCCCGGGGAGCACGCCTACGCCATCCTCCCTCCGCCGGTGACGACCACGACGACCACTGTGGCGCCACCTGCATCGTCGGGCCGGCATACCAAGTAGGCGCGGGCCGCTGGGGCCTCGGAGCGTCGTCACGGGGGTCCGGTACCATGCGGTTTCCCGGTGACGCGCACAGGCGTCGACGACAAGGGGAACCGTATGAAAGTAACCGTCACGGTGAACGGGCAGGTGGGCGAGCACGACGTCGAACCGCGGCTGATGCTGGTCCACTACCTGCGCGACGTGCTCGGCCTCACCGGCACCAATATCGGATGTGACACGTCGTCGTGCGGCGCATGCACGGTGCTGGTAGGCGGCGAGTCGGTCAAATCGTGCACCATGCTGGCGGTCCAGGCCGACGGCACCGACATCACCACCATCGAGGGGCTGGCGACCGATGACGAGTTGCACCCCATGCAGGAGGCGTTCCGCCAGCATCACGCCCTGCAGTGCGGCTACTGCACCCCGGGGATGGTCATGGCCGCGGTGTCGCTGCTGGCCGAGCACGACGAGCTGACCGAGCCCGAGGTGAGGGTGGGCCTCGAGGGGAATCTGTGCCGCTGCACCGGGTACCACAACATCGTCAAGGCGGTGCTGGCAGCGTCCGCGGCCCGCGTTCCGGCCGGTAACGCCCGGTGATCCCGGCGTCATTCGAGTACCGGCGGGCGTCTAGCCTCCAGGAGGCGGTCGATCTGCTGGCCGCCGGGGGAGAGGATACGAAGCTGCTGGCAGGCGGTCACTCGCTCCTCCCGCTGATGAAGCTGCGGCTCGCCGCCCCGGCCCAGCTGGTGGACATCGGCCGGCTCTCCGAGCTGTCCTATGTCCGCGAGGACGGGGATCGGGTGGTCATCGGGGCCCTGACCCGTCACCGGGATCTCGAGACCAGCGACACGCTGCGCCACCACGTGCCGCTGCTGGCGCACGTGGCAAGCCAGGTCGGCGATCCGCAGGTCCGCCACCGCGGCACCATAGGTGGTTCGGTTGCCCATGGCGACCCGGCGTCCGACCTGCCGGCCGCCTGTCTGGCCCTCGATGCCACGTTCACCGCGGTGGGTCCGGGCGGAGAGCGCACGATCGAGGCATCCGACTTCTTCGAGGGATTCCTCCAGACCGCGCTTGAGCCGGATGAGGTGCTGACCCGCATCAGCGTCCCCAAGGTGATACGCCACGGGTGGTCGTTCCAGAAGTTCAACCGCCGGGCCCAGGACTGGGCCATCGTCGGGGTGGCGGCGGTGCGGGGTGCCCGCGTCGGGGTGGCCCTCATCAACATGGGGCCGGTTCCCCTGCGGGCGAGGGCGACCGAGCAGGCGCTCGCTGCCGGTGCCACCGCCCGCGAGGCGGCAGCCCACGCCGCCGACGGCCTCGATCCGCCCGAGGACCTCAACGCCAGTCCCGAGTACCGCCGTCACCTGGCCGAGGTCCTGGTGAGGCGGGCGCTCGAGGAATCGGGCGCTGCGTAGCCTGGCCCCGTGACCGTACCGAGCAGGACCGAGCTCACAGTCGACGCGGTGGCCGGCGCCCTCGCCGATCTCGGTTACCTGGCTGACGAGGGACTGGCCACATCCATCTTTCTGGCTCTCGCACTGCACCGGCCGCTCCTGCTCGAAGGAGAGGCTGGGGTGGGCAAGACCGAGGTGGCGAAGGTGCTGGCCGCCTGGACGGGCGGAGAGCTGCTCCGGCTCCAGTGCTATGAGGGCATTGACGTGTCGCAAGCCGTGTACGAGTGGGACTACGCCCGTCAGCTCCTGCACCTGCGGGCGGCCGAAGCCGGCGGACCGGGGGCGGTGGAGGACGAGGTTTACAGTGAGCGGTTCCTGGTTCGCCGCCCCCTCCTGATGTCGATCGACCACACTCCCGGGCCGGCACCGGTCTTGCTGATCGACGAGATCGACCGGGCCGACGACGAGTTCGAGGCGTTCCTGCTCGAGTTTCTGTCCGAGTACGCCGTCACCGTGCCCGAGTTGCGTACCTTTCGGGCCGTCGACCCGCCGGTCGTGGTGATCACGTCGAACCGGACGCGCGACGTCCACGACGCCCTCAAGCGGCGCTGTCTCTACCACTGGGTCGAGCATCCGGACTTCGACAGGGAAGTGGCGATCATCCGCCTCCGGGCGCCCGAAGCCGTCCCGGAGCTGGCCCGCCAGGTGGCCGCGGCGGTGGAAGGCCTGCGAGAGATGCACCTGTACAAACCCCCGGGGGTGGCGGAATCCATCGACTGGACCTCGGCGCTGGCCGCCCTCGGCCGGCGCAACATAGACGAGCGGACGGTGGAGCTGACCCTGGGGACCGTGCTCAAGTACCACGAGGACCAGGCTCGGGTGAGGGCGGCAGGCATCTCAGATCTGGTGCAGTCGGCCATCCTCCGGGGCGGATGACCGGCCTCGGGGACGCCCCGGAGGGCCGGTCCCCCACCGGGGCCGACCGCATCGTCGCCGGGTTCGCCCGGGCCCTCAGGGCGGCGGGAGCCGCCGTGCCGACCGGGTCGGTCGTGCTCTTCACCGAAGCCCTTGGGCTGGTCGGGCTGGACCGGGCGGCGGGCGTGTACTGGGCCGGCCGGGCCACCCTGATCCACCGCCACGAGGACGTCGCCATCTACGACCGGGTTTTTGCCTCCTACTGGCAGGACGTACCGTTTACCCCCTCGCTCGAGGAGCCCTGGCCCTCCCCCGTGACGCTGGCGGTCGACGACGAAGGGGCCGAGGCCGACGCCGGGTCCGAGCCGGAATCGGACCAGGGCGAGATCCAGGCCCTCCGGTACTCCGCGGTCGAGGTGCTGAAGCGTCGCGACCTGGCCGGGTTGTCCCCCGACGAGTGGTCCCAGGCCCAGCGGCTGATCTCTGCCCTGCGGATATCGGCCGAGCTGCGCCCGTCGCGCCGCACCCGGCCGTCGAAGCGGCGATCAGGGGGGTACCCCGATCTGCGCGGCACGTTCCGGCGCAATGTTCCAACCGGGGGAGCACCCATCAGGCTGGCGTGGCGGGCCCAGGTGAAGCGGCCCCGGCGCATGGTCTTTCTCCTCGACGTGTCAGGGAGCATGGAACCGTACGCCCGGGGTCTGGCCCGGTTCGCCCACGCCGCGGTGGCGGCCCGGCGGGCCGGCCGGGTCGAGGTGTTCACCATCGGCACCCGCCTGACCCGCATCACCAGGGAGATGGCCGGGCGCGACCCGGAGGCCGCGCTTCGATCGGTGTCGGAGGCGGTTGACGACTGGTCGGGCGGTACCCGGATCGGAGCCAGCATCGGGGAGTTCAACGACGAGTGGGGGATCCGGGGCCTGGCCCGGGGGGCCATAGTCGTCATCTGTTCCGACGGGTGGGACCGCGGAGACCCGGAGGTGGTGGGGTCGGAGATGGCCCGGTTGTGGCGGGTGGCCCGCCGGGTGGTGTGGGTGAACCCGCTCAAGGCCACCCCCGGGTACGCCCCGCTGGCTCGCGGGATGGCTGCCGCCCTGCCGTTTGTTGATCAGTTCGTAGAAGGTCATTCTGTGACATCGCTGGAGACGTTGGCCGGTCTGATAGCCGGCACTGGGACCATGGAGGTGCCCTCGTGAGGGAGGTGCTGAGCGACATCGACAAGTGGAGGAGCGAGGGCAAGAAGGTGGCCCTGGCCCGGGTCGTGGCCCTGGAGGGCTCCGGGCCGCGCCTCCCGGGAGCGACCATGGCCGTGTCCGACGCGGGTGAAGTTTCCGGCTCCGTGTCCGGGGGCTGTGTGGAAGGCGCGGTGGTCACCGAAGCGCTGGAGGTGCTCGGTGGCGACGGCCGGCCCAAGCTCTGCACGTTCGGCTACTCCGACGACGAGGCGTTTGCTGTCGGGCTCACCTGCGGCGGCACGATTCGGGTCTTCGTCGAGTCCATGGACTGGTGACCACCCTCTTCGAAGCTCTCGCCGAGGCCATCCGGTCCGAGCAGCCGGCGGCCCTGGCCGAGATCGTGGAAGGCCCAGAGCCGCTGCTGGCGGCCAAGCTGCTCGTGATAACCGGCTCAACCTCGCAGGTCCTCGGGACCCTCGGCGATCCCGATCTCGACCGGGTCGTGGCCCGGGACGTGGAGGGCGAGCTGGCCGCCGGGCTGACCGCGACCCGGCACTACGGTTTGCACGGCGAGGCGCGGCGAACGCGACCTTTCTGTTTTTATCGAGTCGTTCGCCCCGCCGCCCCGCATGGTCATCTTCGGTGCCGTCGATTTCACCGCCGCTCTGGTCAAGGTGGGGAAGATCCTCGGCTACCGGGTCACGGTATGCGACGCCCGGCCGGTGTTCGCCACCCGGGCCCGGTTCCCGATGGCCGACGAGGTCGTGGTCTCGTGGCCGGACAGGTACCTGGCGGAGGTCGGGCCGTTGCTCGGTCCGCGGGACGCCATTTGCGTGCTTACCCATGACCCCAAGTTCGACGTGCCGGCGATCGTGTCGGCCCTAGAGACAGGAGTCGGGTACCTCGGGGCCATGGGGTCCCGCCGCACGACCGACAATCGCAACGCCCGGCTCCAGGAGGCCGGGGTTTCCGACGAGGGCATCGCCCGGGTCATGGGACCGATTGGTCTCGACATCGGGGCCAGGACTCCCGAGGAGACCGCCATTGCCATCTGTGCCGAGATCATTGCGTTGCGTACCGGCAAGGAAGCTCCGTCGCTTCGCGATCGGGAGGGTCCGGTGCACCGGGATCGGGCCCGGGTGCGGGAAGCTCTCTGACCAGCATGGATATGAACAGCGCGAGCCGCCCTTCGGTCCGGGTCGCCGCGGTCGTGCTGGCGGCCGGGGCTGGCTCCCGATTCACCCCTGGTCCTGACGCCTCCCACAAGCTGCTGGCGCCGTGGCGGGGCCGGCCTCTCGCCTGGTGGGCCGTTTCCAACGCGGTAGCCGCCGGTCTTGACTGCACCTGGGTCGTCACCGGGGCCACCGACCTGGCCTATGTTCTGCCCGAGGAGGCCGAGACACTCGTGAACCCGGATTGGGAGGCGGGCCAGGCCACGTCTCTGCAGGTCGCGGTGGCGGCGGCCCGGCGGGCGGCGGTGGACGCCATCGTCGTCGGCCTGGCCGACCAGCCCCTCGTCAACCCGGAAGCGTGGCGGGCGGTGGCCGCGTGCGACGCCGCGATAGCCGTGGCGACCTACCATGGGGAGAGACGCAATCCGGTCAAGCTGTCCTCGACGGTTTGGGACCTCCTGCCTCCGAGCGGTGACCAGGGTGCTCGAGTCGTCATGCGCACGCGGCCCGATCTGGTGCGGGAAGTGCCGTGCCCGGGCGATCCGATGGACATAGATACGAGGGAGGACTTGGAGACATGGAATTGAACAACCAGTTTCGGGTGCCGGTATCGGTTCCCGAGACTTGGAAGGTTCTCACCGATCTGGAACGGATCGCCCCGATGCTTCCCGGGGCTCAGCTGCAAGAGGTCGAGGGCGACGAGTACCGGGGCGTGGTCAAGGTCAAAGTCGGGCCGATAAGCGCCCAGTACAAAGGGACTGCCACCTTCGTGGACGTAGACGAGGCCGGCGGGAAGGTGGTGTTGAAGGCGACCGGCCGCGACACCCGCGGCCAGGGGAACGCCAGCGCGCTCATCACTGCCACCATGACCGAGGACGGCGACGGCACCAAGGTCACGGTCGCGACCGACCTCACCATCACCGGAAAGGTGGCCCAGTTCGGGCGCGGTGTTCTCGCCGACGTCAGTGGCAAGATGATCGGTCAGTTCGTCGACGCACTCGAAGCCGACCTGCTGTCCTCGGGGGAGGCGGCCAAGGGTGATGGGGGTGGTTCCACCGAGGATCCGGCTCCAGCGGGCGTCCCGGGGGACCCCGCAGCAGAGGGCGCCGAGGCCGCCGGCGGGGATAGCGGTTCGGTCGGCGACGAGCCCTCGACCGGCGAGCCGGCCGACCAAGGCACCGCGACGTCGGCGGTGTCAAACGGTTCGGCCTCGGCCGGAGCGCCTACGGAGGCCCGGCGTATCGACTCCGAAGAGGTCGAACCGCTCGACCTGCTCGCAGTGGCGGGAGGGTCGGCGTTCAAGCGCTTGGCCCCGGTGGCCGTCGCGGTAGCCCTTTTAGTCGTCGTTCTCACCCTGCGGCGAAAACGGCGGTCCCGCCCCGCTCCTGCTTCTGCCATCGAACGGCTGGTAGCCGGGGCCCAGCCCTGACGGCCCAGGCCCACCCGGGCCCGCCAGCCACAGACTCGGACATGGAAAAGGTGGCCGATCTGCTCGGACGGTCTCCGCGCTGCGGTTTCACCGTTGTGGTCCGGGATGCCGGCGGGGCCCCGATGGTGATACGCAACGCCCCCCTGCTCGACGACGGCACGCCCATGCCGACCCGGTACTGGCTCGTCGACCGCCGGGCCCGCCTGGCCGTGGACCGCCTCGAGTCCGCCGGGGGGGTGCGGGCCGCCGAGGCGGCGGTCGACCCGGCCGGCCTGGCCGCGGCCCACGCCACGTACGCCTCGGAACGCGACGCCGCGGTGCCCTCGGCCTGGACCGGTCCCCGCCCGGCCGGCGGAGTAGGCGGGACCCGGACGGGCGTCAAATGCCTGCATGCCCATTACGCCTGGTTTCTTGCCGGGGGACCCGACCCGGTCGGGAGGTGGGTGGCGGATCAACTCGGCCGGGTTGGTACCGTGGAAGCCGTGCCAGGGGCGCCCGCGGCTGCGATCGATTGTGGGACCAATTCCACCCGCCTGCTGGTGGCCTACCCGAGGGGCCCCATCGTCGAATCAGTGAACCGGATAACCCGGCTCGGCCAGGGTGTCGACCAGACCCGCCGGCTGGCACCGGAAGCGATCGAGCGGACCCTGGCGGTGTTGCGAGAATTCAAGGGGATAATCGACCAGCACGGAGTGAGCCGGGTACGGATGACCGCGACCTCGGCCGCCCGCGACGCGGTGAACCGCGAGGACTTCTTTGGCCCGGCGGAGCAGATCGTCGGCCTCCGTCCCGAGCTGATTGCCGGCGACGAGGAGGGCCGCCTGTCGTTCGCCGGCGCCACATCCGATCTGGATCCTGGTGGCGGTCCGTGGCTGATCGTCGACATCGGAGGCGGCTCGACAGAACTGGTCGTCGGGCCCGGCCCCGACGGGGGTCCTCTCGCGGTGAAGTCTCTCGACATGGGCTGCGTCCGCATGACCGAGCGGTTCCTGGTCTCCGACCCCCCGGAGCCCGAGGAGATGGAGGCGGCCCGGCAGTTCAGCTCGAGCCTGTTGCAACAGGCGATCGAGGAGGAACCCAGGTTTCGCCTGGGTCGCTCGCTGGTAGGCCTGGCCGGCACGGTATCGGCACTGGCCCGCCTCGACGAGCAGCTCGACGTCTACGACCGCGACAAGCTCCACCACCACCTGCTCACGGCCGGCCGTGTCGTTGATCTTCGCGACTCGCTCGCCGCGGTGAGCTCCGCCGCGAGGCGCAACCGGAAGGGCATGGAACCCGGTCGGGCCGACGTGATCGTGGGCGGCGCCATCGTGCTGGCGGAGGTGATGCGGCTGTTCGGGTTCGCCGAGTGCCTGACGTCGGAGGCCGACATCCTCGATGGATTGGTCCTCAGCACGGCAGCCGAGTCGTAGCCCAGTCTACGATTTCGCTTATGGCGCTTAGCGAGCGGGTGCTTATGGGCCCCGGCCCATGCAACTCCTACCCCGAGGCGACCGCCGGACTGACCAGGCCGATGCTCGGGCACCTTGACCCGGAGTTCATCGGGCTTCTCGACGAGACGTGTGACCGCTTGCGGACGGTGTGGGCAACCGGGAACCCCGTTACCCTTCCGATCTCGGGCACTGGCTCCGCCGGCATGGAAGCTGCATTCGTGAACACTTTGAACCCGGGGGACGTCGCCGTGATCGGGGTCAACGGCCTGTTCGGTGAGCGCATGTGCGACGTCGCCGGCCGATGCGGAGCGGAGGTGGTCCGGGTGGACGCCCCTTGGGGCACTCCGCTCGATCCGGCCGCCGTCCTTGCCGCCCACCACGCGCCGAAGCTCATAGCCCTGGTCCATGCCGAAACGAGCACCGGTGTGCGCAACGACGTAGCCGCGGTGGCTGCGGGCAAGGGCGACGCCCTGCTCCTGGCCGACTGCGTCACCTCGCTCGGGGGGATCCCGGTCGCGGTCGACGAATGGGGGGTGGACCTGGCCTACAGCGGAACTCAGAAATGCCTCGGGGTGGCCCCGGGTCTGGCCCCCTTCACCATGGGTCCGCGGGCCTGGGAGAGGCGGGTGACCAGACCGCAGAGCTGGTACCTCGATCTCGGGATGATCGGCGACTACACATCCGGCGCCACCAGGAAGTACCACCACACCGCGCCCGTCGCCATGATCATGTCGCTGCACGCCGCACTCGGGGCCCTCCTCGAGGAGGGGTTGGATGCGGCATGGGAGCGTCATGCCGAGTGTGGGTGGGCGCTCCAGGAAGGGCTGGAGAAGATGGGGCTCGAGCTGTGGGCCCCGGAGGGCCATCGCCTGCCCCAGCTATCGACGGTGCTCGTGCCGGAGGGCGTCGACGACGCCGCGGTCAGACGCCGCCTGCTCGACCTGTACGGCATCGAAATTGGTGGGGGAGTGGGACCCTGGGCTGGCCGGGTATGGCGCATCGGGTGCATGGGCCATACCGCCCGCGTGAGGAACGTGACCCTCGTCCTGGCCGCCTTGGCCGAGATCCTGGGCCGGTGAGTCGGCCATGACGTGGGGCAGCCCGACGCGGGCGCCGTCACTGGCGTTGCATGGGAAGCGGGTGCTGCTGCGGCCGCTCGCCCCCTCGGATTTCGAGGCCTGGCGCGAAGTCCGAGTCCGGGGCCGGGACTGGTTGCTCAAATGGGAGCCGAGGCCCCTCGTCGGCCAGCCCGACGCGACCGAGGACAAGCGGGTGTTCGCCGCCCGCTGCGGGGCGCGGGAGCGCGAGCGCCAGCTGGGATCCGGCTACGGGTTCGGGATCTTCGTGGGTCAGGACCACGCCCGCTTCGCGGGCGAGATCAATGTGTCGTCCGTTCAGCGAGGCCCCTACCAGAACGCCTACGTCGGCTACTGGATCGACGAGGCAGAGGCAGGCCACTCCTACGTTCCTGAGGCGTTCGCGGTGCTGTGCCGCTACGCCTTCGAAGATCTCGGTCTGCACCGCCTGCAGGCGTCGATCATCCCCCGCAACCGGGCCAGCCACCGAGTGGCGGAGAAGCTGGGCTTGCGCAGCGAGGGGGTCGCCGTGCGCTATCTGGAGATCAACGGCATCTGGGAGGACCACGTTCGCTACGCCATCACGGCCGAAGAATGGGCTGAGCGGCGCGAGGGCTATCTGAGGGACTGGATACTGCCCGACGCCTAGCCGGCCCGGGTGATGGGCTGGGCTCCCGTCATGGTTCCCGGACGATCGACGGCGAATGCCGGAAGAACCCCTCCACATCCGCCTGGTATCGGTAGTGGGGCTCGGTTTCACCCACGACGCGGCGAAGGCGCTGCGACTCGACGAAGTGCCGGACCGCTCCGCTCGTCGTATACCGGTACTCGAAGCCGGCGGCCTTGAGCCGGCGGTTGTCCACCCCCCGGCCGAAGCGGAGGAGGTCGAGCACCTCCGGCGGGAGCTTCACCACGCCCAGTCGTCCGAGGGCCGTAGCCGTCCAATCCGTGGCGAGCGGGCTGATGAGCAGCGGGGACCGGCCGGCGATCGCCCGGATCTCCGACCACGGCAGGCGACCGTCGCCGGCCACGTTGTAGACCCCCTCGCGCTCGCGGGTCACGGCGAACTCGATAGCCCGGACCACGTCGTTCTCCTCGACGAACTGCAGCTGCGGGTCGAAGCCCGCGATCGTCGGCGTCAGCGGCAGGGACAGGACCCTCGAGAACAACGTGACCAGCTCGTCTCCAAGCACGTTGGCGCAGCGCAGGACGCAGACGTTCACGGCCGGATGCTCCTCGGCGAAGGAACGGAGGTAGCTCTCCGCCTCGATCAAAGACCGTTCCACCCGGGTCCGGGCCGGGGCGGTCCGGCGCGATTCCTCGCGGAACCACGTCGGATCCTGCGGGGAAGCTCCGTACACCAGGGCCGAGGACTTGACGACCAGGGTGGTCACCAGGCTCTGCTCGGCTCCGACCGCGGCGAGCAGGTTCATGGTCCCGATCACGTTCTTCTCGTGCAGCCTGCGGTCGGCGATCAAAGCCGAGTTGACCACCAGGCCGGCGTGGACCACGGTGTCGACCCTGGTGGCCCGGACCAAGCGGGCGAGGATGGAGTAGCTGTCGTCGGTGCGGACGAACTCGGTTCGCTCGAGCTGCACCACCGGATCGTCGGTGTCCATGCCGACGATGACATCGACCGAGGGGTCCTCCTCGAACACCTGGGCCAGGCGGCCGCCCCAAAACGACGCCAGACCGGTGATCAGGATCCGGCGACCCACGGCCCTGCTCCCAGCCCGCTCAGCCGAACCACACGCTGCGTCTCTGCCGGAGCAGCCCGTAGAGATTCCGCTGCATGTTCTGGCGGATCGCCTCGGCCTCGTCGAACACCCGGCTCTGCGGGTAGCGCTCCTGGTCTTTCGGCACGTCGAAGACCACCGGATCCAGCACCCGGAGCTTGAACTTGGCTGGCAGGTGGGTGATCACGCCGAGCGGACCGAGCAGGCACATGTTCGCGGTCAGAGGAAAATAGGGCAGGCCCAGGGACCGGCCCAGCCGGGTCGACTTGGCCACGATCGGCATGGCCTCCTCGCTGCCGACGACCACTATCGGGACCACGGGAACGCCCGAGCGCATGGCGATCTCGACGAACCCGCCCCGGCCAAAGCGACGGAGCCGGTATCGCTGGGAGAACAGCTTTCCCGTCCCTTTGGTCCCTTCGGGAAAAACCAGGACCAGTTCCTGCTGCTCGCGCAGCAAGCGGTAGGCGTTGTCGGGGTGGGCCGCCACCCCGCCGGCCCGCGACCATGCCGTCCCGATCAGAGGCAGCGAGCGGAACATGTAGTCCGCCAGACCGTACACCGGTCGGCCCAGCTCCTCCTCGATCCCGTGCATGATCACGGGGGCGTCGGCGGGGATCGCTCCGGCGTGGTTGGCGACCAGGAGAGCGCCCCCGGCGACCGGGATCTTCTCGAGGCCCTCCCAATCGGCGCGGAACCAGTGGTGGTAGACCGGGGAGTAGAGCTGTCTGATGACCGTCCTGGTCCGCTCGGAACGACCCCACTCGTCGACGTCGGTCAGTCGCGGTTCGGGAGGCGGCGGCGCCGGTGGCCGGCGAAGCGGCAGCAGGGCCCCGGGAGCGCTCTGCTGTTCGCGAACCCGGCTCGGCGCCATGCCGAACGATGCTAATCCGGCCACCAACCGGTACGGTCCCGGGGCCCATATCGGTACACGACCCGTCCCGCCAGCTGTGAACGGCCGACCGGGCCGAAATGCCGGCTGTCGGTGCTGGCCGACGGGTTGTCGCCTTCGACCCGGACGCCGGCTGAGTCGATCGACCGGACTCTTTTCACCAGGAGGCGTTCAGGCCGGCGGGGGTCGGCGAGGCCCACGATCTGCCCGGGACGAACCCGCCACGCCGGCCCGAGCACGATGCGGTCCCCTGGTTGGAAGGCCGGGAGCATGCTGTCTCCGGTCACGACCGCCCGGCGCAGCGGGCATCCCCGGATCGAAGGCGGCCGATCGGTACGGGGCCGGACCCCACCCTGTGGGACCGGCCGGCGCCGCATCGCCAGGCCGGCCAGCCCGGCAGCCGCCGCCGCGCCGATCCAGAGCGCCACGGCTCGCTCGAGCCGGCGACCCGCTGCCGCCGAGCCGATCTCGCTCCGGTCGGTATGGTGAGGGAGCTCACAAATCATGGGACCAAGGAGCCTCGACGATGACGATCCTCTCTCGCCTTCTCAGCTTCGCCGATCTGCAGCGGGCTCCGCAGGCCATCCACGCGCACTGCGACCTGCCCTGCGGCGTGTACGACCCGGCCCAGGCCCGCATCGAGGCGGAGTCGGTCAAGGGATGCATGGAGAAGTTCAACGCGTCCGACGACAACGTGTTCAAGACCCGCGCCGTGGTGATCAAGGAGCAGCGCGCCGAGCTTGTCAAGCACCACCTCTGGGTGTTGTGGACCGACTACTTCAAACCGGAGCACCTCAAGGCCCACCCCGAGCTGCACGACCTGTTCTGGAAGGCCACCAAGACGGCGGGACAGTGCAAGAGCACCACCGAGACCCGTACGGCTGAGGAACTGCTGGCCCAGATCGCGGAGATCGACAGGATCTTCTGGGAGACCAAGAGGTAAGGGCTACGATCATCCGGGGCGCGGCGGACAGGCGCCGCAGGCCGTAAGCCACGGATCGCCGGAGAGGCGCTTGAAAAGCCACAAGCTCGTGTCGACATCGAGTTCCACGTGTCAGTAGACAAGGAGCTTCCCAGGCGCGAGCGGGCGGTCAGACGGCTGTCGGCCGCCACCCCCTCGGCTCGTACCGTCGGCCAGGACCACGTCCTGGACCTCCTGCAGCAGCTGGTGGACGTCCGCGGGGGAGCGGTGCTGCTCACCGGGCCGGCCGGAGCCGGCAAGTCCCACCTGGCCCGCACCGTGCTGGACCGGCTCACCGGCGAGGGAGCACAGGCCGAGGTGATCCAGGGCGGAGCGGCCACGGCGGGGGTGCCCCTTGGTGCCTGCGCCCACCTGGTGCCCGTGCTGACCGGCGAAGTACCTCTGGCCGGCCTGATCGCCGCCGCGCTGGATCGCCAGCGCCGGCGGGCCAAGCACACCCCGGTTGTATTTCTGGCTGAGGAAGTCGACCGTCTGGACGAGGCGTCGGCCACCTTGCTGGCCCATCTGATCAACGTCGATCGCATCGCCGTGGTGGCCACAGCGAGGGAGCCGAGAGCGATCGCCGCCCCACTCGGAACCGTGGTGCGTACCCGCAGGCTGCGCCAGATCGCCATCGAGCCTCTCGGCCTCGACGGCGTGGCCGAGCTGGCGGCCCAGTCGGCGGGGGCGGCGCTGGAATCGGAATCGGCCCGGCTGCTTCACGAGACCACCAGTGGCAACCCCCTCTGGGTCAACGAGATCGTGAGATCCGCAGTGGGCCGCCGGCATCTGCTCCCCACACCGAGAGGTCTGCGTCTGCCGGAGGATGCGTCACTGGGTGGCCTGGCCCAGGTCCTGGAGGCCCGGTTGCTCGAGCTGGACGAGCCCCGAGCGCGATGCCCTGGCGCTGCTCGCCGTCGGCGGGAACCTACCGGCGATCACCCTGGAATCGCTCGTCGGTCCGGACGTTCCCGTGCGCCTGGCCGCCGCGGGCATGGTCACGGCGACCGAGCACAACGGCATGCACGGTGTCCGCCTGGTTCACCCCATGTACCGCCAGGCCCTGTTGCAGAGGTTGAGCGGGCTGGAGACCCGGGTGCTCCTGCGCCGCCTGATCGCGGCGTGCGACTCGGGGTCGGGGCCGGCCGGCGTGTCCAGGCAGGACCGATCCATGTTGGTGCGCCTGGCCCTGTGGCACGCGGAGCTCGGCGAAAGCTTCGACCCCGAGGCCCTCGGCTGGGCGGCCCAGGCCGTACAGTGGAGCCTTCTCGACGTCGTCCGGCGTTACCTGAGCGACGGTCGAAGGTTTGGGGGCCAGACGCTCGGAGGCCGACTTGCGGGCCCGTTCAAGAGGCCGGACCCGACGGCCCCGGTCGACGGTGCCGGCCCGGATACAGCCCGGCGACCGCATGACGATCCACCTTTATCCGACGCGCCGCCTGGCGCAGCCGACAGCCGGCTGCCCCGGGCCCCGGTCGAGGGGGGCATCGACATCGGGTTGCGCACCGCCGAGGACCGCTCGAACGCCGCGTTCAACCTGGCCCTGGCGGCCTGGCGGGCGGAGGCGACCTTCGACAACGGCCTGGCCCTGGCCCAGACCATGCTTCACACCCCTCAGCACGCCGCCCACATGGTGGCGCTGGCCGACGAGATGACCCCGCTCGTAGTCACCGACGAGCAGCGGGCCCTGGCCGGAATCACTCAGGGGATATGGCTGTACTGGACGTCGGGGCAGCGAGACGTGTCGATCAGCGAGCTCCTGGCTCTGGAAAACGACCTCGAGCCCCCGTGGGACCGGATGGTCGCGGCGACCAGGGCCGGACTCATGCTTCAGGGCGGCCAGGTTGGGGAGGCGCTGGCTGTTCTCGACTCGGTGCCGCCGGCCCCCACCGCCCCGCCCGAGGCCCAGGCCGTCTACGCCTCGCCGCGGGCGGCCGCCCTCATGCTCGCCGGCCAGGTCGACCGGGCCGTGGCCATGACCGAAGAGGTTCTACCGGTCGCGTACGGGCTCGGCGAGCGGTGGTTCGCATCCATGGGGGAGCTGCTGATCTCCAACCACTGGGGGAAGCACTGCCTGGGCCGCCACACCGAGACCCGGACCAGCGCCCTCGGCGTGGCCGAGCTGCTGGCCGGCAACGACGACGAGAACCGGGCCCTGTTCCTGGGTTTGGCCGCCAGATGCCTGCTCGCTCAGGGCCGGCCGGTGAGCGCCGTGGTCGAGCTCGAGACGGCGATACGGGTTCACGGGTCTCGGGCCGTGTTCGGCTTTCGCCCACTCATTCACTCCACCCATGCCGTGGCCCTGGCCTGGACCGGCCGGGTCGAGGAGGCGGCCGCGGCTGCCCTCGAAGCGCGGCGGTGGAACACCCCGCCGCGTTTTTTCGACACCGAGCTGGACCTGGCCGACGCCATCGTCCTGGCCGCGGAGGGACGCCGCTCCCGCGCCGCTACGGTCGCGGCCCAAGCGGCGGAGCGGGCCCAGGCCGACGGAAACAACTACTTCGCGTTCAACGCCCTCTACCTGGCTGCTCGCCTCCGGCCGAGCGTGGTGTCGCAGCGGGAGCTCGACGCCGCCTGCGAGCGCGTCGACGTGCCGGTCGCCCCCCTCGCCCGCCGCCACGTCGCCGCCTTGCTCGACGGTGACCCCGCCGACCTGGAGAGCGCGGCCCAGGAGGCGATGGACCTGGGCGAACGGCTTCTCGCGGTGGAGATCCTCGAGGCCGCGGTGGGCCGGGCCAAGGAGGCCGGCGCCTCGACCACGCTGCACCGGATCGAGGCGGCGTTGCGGACCGAGCGGGTGCGGTGTGAACAGGCCCGCTCGCCCGTGGTCAACCTGCCCACGGGGACGAGCGGTCTCACCGCGAGGGAACGCGAGATCGCCGGCCTGGCCGCCCAGGGCTGGACCTCGGCGGCTATAGCCGAGGAGCTGGTGCTCTCGGTGCGGACGGTGGAGAGCCACCTGTACCGGGCCTTCGCCAAGCTCGGCGTCCGGTCGCGCGACGACCTCGGGCCGGCCCTGCACGACGGGTTCCCGGCCGCCAACTAGGACCTCCGGCGGCGCGGGGTCCCGCGCCGGCCTGCTGGGAGCGCCGGCCCCTCCGGCCCCGTCGGGGTTCCGAACTGTCTTCGCCGACGCCGGCCGTGACCACTTCGCGTCGCGTTCGTTGCGTCGGGAGTGGGGTCGCGACGCGAAATGGTCATTGAGAAACCGTGGCCGCGTCGAGACCGTGTGTTCCCCGCGCCGGTCGCGACGCGAAGTGGTCGAGCGGCTGCTCGGCGTCGGGTCGTCCAACCGAGATCAGGCCGATCAGGCCGACCAGGCCCCTCAGATCGCTCCGGGCGGCTCCAGTCCCCCGGGGAGCTCGAGGGCCCGGGTGATCGGAACCCCGGCCCGGTAGGCCAGGTGCACGTAGCTCGGCCCGTCGACGACGGCCAGATCGCCCCGGCGCCCGGGGATGACGGCCCCGACGTCGTCACGGCGCAGCGCGGCCGCCCCGCCTGCGGTGGCCGCCCAGAGCGCCTCTGCCGGTGTCATCCGCATCTCCCGCACGGCCAGGGCGATTACGAACGGCATGGAGGAGGTAAAGGACGTGCCCGGGTTGCAATCGGTTGCCAGGGCCACGGTCACGCCCGCCGCCAGTAGCCGGCGGGCGTCCGGATAAGCCGACCGGGTCGAGAACTCCACCCCCGGCAAGAGGGTGGCCACGGTGTTTCCGCCGGCCAGGGCGTCGACGTCGCCGCGGTCGAGAAAGGTGCAGTGGTCCACGCTGGCCGCCCCGGCCTCGACTGCCAACCTCACCCCCGGCCCGACCGACAGCTGGTTGCCGTGCACCCGCAGCCCCAGCCCCGCTTGCCGGCCGGCGGCCAGCACGGCCCGGGCCTCGTCGCCATCGAAGGCGTGTGGGCTCGCCGGCTCGCAGAACACATCGATCCATCTGGCGTGGGGGGCGCAGGCGGCCAGCATCTCTCCGGTCACCAGCTCGAGGTATTCGTCCCGCCCGGTGCCCGCCGGGACCACGTGGGCCCCGAGATAGGTGGTCTCGGGGGTGCGCTCGCCGGCCAGTCGCAGCAGCCTCAGCTCGGCCGCCACGGTGAGCCCGTAGCCGCTCTTGATCTCGGTGGTGGTCGTGCCCTGGGCCCTCATCTCGGCCAGCCTTCCGGCCAGGAGGTACCGCAGAGACTCGTCGCCGGCCGCCCGGGTGGCGGACACCGTCGACGCGATGCCCCCACCGTCGTAGGCGACCCCTTCCATCCGGGCCGCGAACTCGGCCGCCCGGTCCCCGGCGAACACGATGTGGGTGTGGCTGTCCACGAACCCCGGGATGACGGCCCGTCCGGCCACGTCGTGGCGCCGGTCGGCGGGGGGGCCGCGGCCGTCCTTTCCCACCCACACGATCCGGCCGTCTTCGACGACCACAGCTGCGCCATGGACGATCCCGAGGGGTGAGCCGTCGCCGTTCCCGGGATCGTTGGTCACCAGCTCGGAGATGCCGGTGACGGCGACCGCCGTCACCGATCAGCCCACAGCGGGGAGATGGCCTCGGACAGCATCCGGCCCACGTCGCCGAGGACGTGGCGGCCGCCGGACACGACCGTCCGTCCGTCCACCACCACGGTGTCCACGTCCTCGGCGCCCGCGACCAGCCAGGCCTGCTCGGGCCGGCTGCCTGCGGTGCGACGGGTGTCGAGACGTACCGAGACGAGGTCGGCCCGGGCCCCGGGGGTGATCTCTCCCGCGTCGGGCCAGCCGAGCTGCTGGTGACCGGATTTCGTCGCCGCCGCCACCAGCTCAGCGAGCTGGAAACGGCCCCGTTCCCCGCTAGCCAGCCTTTCGTCCATCTCCATTGAACGCGCTTCGTCGAGCAGGTCGATGATGACGTGCTGGTCGGATCCGAGGCACAGGCGCACGCCCCGGTCGGCCAGGCGGCGGGCCGGCCCGATGCCGTCGGCCAGGTCCCGTTCGGTGCTAGGGCACATGCACACGGCGGTCCGGCTGTCCCGGAGGCGATCGATGTCGGGACCGTCGACGTGGGTGGCGTGCACCGCGGTGGTCATGGGGCCGAGCACCCCGTTGGCGTGGAGCAGAGCAGTGGGCGTGGTTCCGTAGAAGGCCAGGCAGGCGTCGTTCTCCGCCGGCTGCTCGGATACGTGAACGTGCAGCACGCGGTCGCGGGCGGCCTCGACGACGATGGGGAGGGCCTCGGCGGGAACCGCCCTGACCGAATGGATGGCCGCCCCCGTTACCAGGTGGGCGGCGGTGGGGATTGCGGCGATCCGCTCGGCCCAGCTCGCCGGCCCGGGGTCGGCGAACCGGCGCTGGACCGGTTGCAGGGGGAGGTGGCCGGCGGGCCCGAGGCCTCCGGTGAGGTAGCACGCGTCCAGGAGGGTGAGCCGGATGCCGGCCTCGGCCGCGGCTTGTACCAGAGCCCCGCCCATAGCGTTGTGGTCTGCGTAGGGCCGGCCGCCCGGTCGGTGGTGCAGGTAGTGGAACTCGCCGACCGTTGTGATGCCGGCCACGGCCATCTCGCAATAGGTGGCCCGTCCCAGGGCCACGTAGGCATCGGGGTCGAGCCGTCCGGCCAGGCGGTACATCTGGTCCCGCCAGGTCCAAAACGACCCTCGGTCGTCGTCGGTGCGCCCGCGCAGGGCCCGGTGAAAGGCGTGGCTGTGGGCGTTGGCCAGTCCCGGCAGGACCACCCCGGGTAGCCTCACGTCGTTCGGTCCCGGCCTGGTGGCCGTTTCGATCGAGGTGAACCGACCGTTGTGCTCCGCGATCGACACGTCGAGCGCCAAGCCGTCGGGCAGCCACGCAGCAGCGGCGTGCCACCTCATCCCGGCTGGTCCAGCTGGGGCCCGGTCAGGTCCGCGATGACTGCGGTGAGGGCTTCCACGCCTCGCAGGCAGTCGGGTCGCTCGGCATATTCGTCGGGCGCGTGAGATATGCCGGTCGGGTTGCGCACGAAGAGCATCGCCGCCGGCACGCCCGCGGCGGCGAAGATGCCGGCGTCATGGCCGGCTCCGGTAGCGAGGATCGGAGCCCCGCCGATAGCCGACGCCACCCGGCTGCGAAGGGTCACGTCCAGCTCGGTGGCCGGGGTGAACGACTCGACTGCTCCTTCGACACCTGCTGTCGCCGTCACTTCAGCCGCCACAGCCCGCACGTCCGCCTCGATCGGGCCCCGGGCGTCCAGCCATGCCGTCACGCGTGACGGGATGGCGTTGACCCCGTTCGGCTCCACCCACACCTTTCCGATAGTGGCCAGGCATCCGTGGTCGCCGGAGGCCCGGCGGGCCGACTGGATGGCGGCGGCGAGCCTCAGCATGGGGTCCCGCCGGTCTTCCAGCCGGGTGGTGCCGGCGTGGTTGGCCTGGCCTTCCAGCACCAGGCGCCAGCGGCCATGAGGCCAGATCGAAGACCCCACCGCGACCGCGTCCCCCGTGTAGGCCAGGGCCCGGCCCTGTTCCACGTGCAGCTCTACAAATGCCCCGACCCGGCGCAGGACCTGCCGATCGGGGCCCAGGCCAGACGGATCGAAGCCCGATCTTGCCATGGCCTCGGCGAGCGAGATCCCCTCCCCATCGGTCAGGGCCCGGGCCCGGTCGGGGTCGAGGGTGCCGGTGATGATCCTGGAGCCGGCGCACGCCACGCCGAAGCGGGCGCCTTCCTCGTCGACGAAGCGAGCCACCGCCACGGGCCGGCTGGGGACGAACTGCCGCTCCCGTAAGCGGTCGATAGCGGCGAAGGCCGAGATCACCCCGAGGGGCCCATCGAACGGGCCGCCGTCCGGTACCGAGTCGAGGTGCGAGCCTACGACCACCCCCGCAGCCCCGGTCCCGGCGGCCCGGTCAGGGTCTCCCCACCAGGCCCACTGGTTGCCGGCGGTGTCGTCAACGAGGTCGAGACCGCGGCACGCGGCCTCGCCGGCGAACCACTCGCGAGGTCGGAATCCTCCCGGGTCCACGCGAATCGCCGGTAGCCGCCCGTGCCGGGGTGGCGGCCGACCGGTTCCAGCACCGCCCACATCCCGTCGAAGCTCACCGGTTCAGGCCTCCTTCATCGGGATGCCCATACCCCGTTCGGTCGCCACCTGCTCGGCCACGCCGTAGCCGGCGTCGACGTGGCGGAGTATCCCCATCCCCGGATCGTTGGTCAGGACCCTCTCGATCTTCTGCCCGGCGAGGACAGTGCCGTCCGCCACCGTGACCTGGCCGGCATGCAGGGAGCGGCCGATGCCCACCCCGCCCCCGTGATGGATCGAAACCCAGGTGGCTCCGCTGGCCGTGTTCACCAGGGCATTGAGCAAGGGCCAGTCTGCGATGGCATCGGAGCCGTCGGCCATGGCCTCGGTCTCCCGGTAGGGCGAGGCCACGCTGCCGCAGTCCAGATGGTCCCGGCCGATCACGATGGGGGCCGAGATCTCGTCCGAGGCGACCAGATCGTTGAACCGGGTCCCTGCCTTGTCCCGCTCCCCGTAGCCGAGCCAGCAGATACGCGCCGGCAGGCCCTGGTAGGCCACCCGGTCCTGGGCGGCCCGGATCCAGCGCTGGAGGTGATCGTTCTCGGGAAACAGAGCGAGCACGGCCTGGTCGGTCACCGCGATGTCCTTCGGGTCGCCGGAGAGGGCCACCCACCGGAACGGTCCTTTTCCTTCGCAGAAGAGCGGCCGGATGTAGCGGGGCACGAACCCTTCGATCTCGAACGCCCGGGCCGAACCGCCCATCCTGGCCTCGTCCCGGATCGAGTTGCCGTAGTCGAAGACCTCGGCCCCGGCGTCCTGGAAGCCCACCATGGCGTCGACGTGAGCCGCCATCGACTCCCTGGCCCGCCGGGTGAACTCGTCCGGTTTCGAAGCCGCCAGTTCGGCCCAGTCAGCCGGCTCGATGTCCGCCGGCAGATACGAGAGGGGATCGTGGGCGCTGGTCTGGTCGGTGACGACATCGACGGCGACGCCGCGGCGAAGCAGTTCCGGCAGCACCGTGGCGCAGTTGCCGGTCAGCCCGATCGAACGGCCGAACCGGGTCGATTTGGCCGCCTCGCATCTGGCGATGGCGTCGTCGAGGTCGTCGGCCACCTCGTCCAGGTAGCGCTGCTCGACCCGGCGACGCAGCCTGGACGGATCGACGTCGACGATCAGACACACGCCGTGGTTGAGGGTGACCGCAAGCGGCTGAGCGCCTCCCATCCCGCCGCAGCCCCCGGTCACAGTCAGGGTGCCGGCGAGGGTCCCCTGGAACCGTTTGGTGGCCACCGCGGCGAAGGTTTCGTAGGTGCCCTGGAGTATCCCTTGGGATCCGATGTAGATCCAGGAGCCGGCGGTCATCTGGCCGTACATGGTCAAACCGAGGGCTTCGAGCCGGCGGAACTCGGGCCAGTTCGACCAGTCACCGACCAGGTTGGAGTTGGCCAGCAGCACCCGAGGCGCCCATTCGTGGGTGCGCAGGACGCCGACCGGCTTTCCCGACTGGACGAGCATCGTCTCGTCGTCCCCGAGGCTCGCGAGCGTCTTAACGATGGCGTCGTAGGCCGCCCAGCTGCGAGCGGCCCGCCCGGTTCCGCCGTAGACCACGAGGTCATCGGGACGCTCGGCTACTGCGGGATCGAGGTTGTTCATGAGCATGCGCAGCGGGGCCTCGGTCTGCCACGACCGGGCGGTCAGGGCGGGGCCATGCGGAGACTGCACTGGACGGGCGCCTTCCATGTCAGTAATCCCTCCTGTTCGGTCCTATAGGAACGGTCCGACTGCCGCTTCGGCTGCGGCCAGCACCCGGCCCGCCGAGACCTCGATGACGGCCGCTTCGATCTCCGGGGTGAGGTACCGGTCGGGCCCGGGGCCGGGAACAACCCGGCGCAGATGGTCTCGGACTGCGCCGGTCCCGGGCGCGGGGGAGAGCGGGGCGCGCAAATCGAGGGCCCGAGCGGCCGTGAGCAGCTCGATGGCCAGGACCCGGGTGAGGCCGTCCAG
Source organism: uncultured Actinomycetota bacterium (assembly GCA_963783945.1). GTDB lineage: Bacteria > Actinomycetota > Acidimicrobiia > Acidimicrobiales > Palsa-688 > CAWAPS01. Next base: position 183,905 of record CAWAPS010000024.1, on the reverse strand, counting down.
GGCCCGGCGCAGCTTGCGGGCGGCCGACCACCCCATCGACACGTGGTCTTCCTGCATGGCCGACGAGGGGATCGAGTCGACCGACGCGGGGACGGCCAGCCGCTTCATCTCCGACACCACCGCCGCCTGGGTGTACTGGGCGATCATGTGCCCGCTGTCGACACCGGGGTCGGCGGCGAGAAAGGGGGCAGGCCGCGGCTGCGAGCCGGATCCAGGAAACGATCGGTGCGGCGCTCGGACATCGACGCGATGTCGGCGGCCGCGATGGCGAGGAAGTCGAGCGCGTATCCGATCGGGGCGCCGTGGAAGTTGCCGTTGCTCTCGACGCGGCCGTCGGTGGTCACCACCGGGTTGTCGATGGCTGAAGCCAGTTCCCGTTCAGCGACAACGTCGACGTGGGCCAGGGTGTCGCGCCCCGCGCCGTGCACTTGCGGGGCACAGCGCAACGAGTACGCATCCTGCACTCGGGTGCAGTCGGGACCGCGATGGCTGGCCATGACCCCAGACCCGGCGAGCATGACCCGGAGGTTGGCGGCGCTGTCGGCCTGACCGGGGTGGGGGCGCAGGGCCTGGAGGTCAGGGGCGAACACGGCGTCGGTGCCCATCTGGGCCTCGACGCTCATGGCGGCTACAGCGTCCGCGACCCGCAGCAGGTGCCACATGTCGGTCGAGGCCAGGATCAGCATCCCGAGCATGCCGTCTGTGCCGTTGACCAGGGACAGCCCCTCCTTTTCGTGGAGGTGAATCGGTTCCAGCCCGGCGTCGTTCAGGGCGGCTGCCGCCGGTCTGAGCCGGCCCGAAATGTCGTACACCTCGCCCTCGCCTATGGCTGCCAGGGCGCACTGCGCCAGGGGAGCGAGGTCGCCCGAACAGCCGAGTGAGCCGTACTCGCGCACGATGGGGGTGATTCCGGCGCTCAGCATGCCGGCGTAGAGCCGTGCCGTCTCGACCCGGATCCCGGTCCGCCCCGTCGCCAGGGTGGAGAGCCGTAGCAGCATCATGGCCCGCACCACCTCCCGCTCTACCTCGGGGCCGGACCCGGCCGAGTGCGAGCGCACCAGGCCGCGTTGCAGTTGAGCCCGCATGGCGGTCGGGATCTGCCGGGTGGCCAGCGCCCCGAAGCCGGTGGAGATGCCGTAGTGGGGCGTGGCGTCACCTGCGAGATCATCGACGATGGCGCGTGTCGCCCTGATCGCGTCCGTCGCCCGGGCCGAAAGCTGCACGGCGGCCCCGTCCCGGGCTACCGCCACCACTTCCTGAGGCGAGAGAGGGCCGGTACCGACCACGACTTTCTCCATGGGGTCGAACCTAGGCCCGCGGGATTCGGCCGACCAGTGGTTCCCCGCCCGTTTCGCCCGGGATCCCGGACAGCGCGCCTCGGTCGGCGCCAGGTTTTCGAATCCTTTCGACCCCCTCGCGGGGGGGCGGCCGGGCCGGTAGGGATCCAAGTGTCGGATCCGTGCGTATTGAATCTACGAGGTACTGATCGTGCCTCCCTGACCAGTGAGGAACTCTGATGCGATCTCGTCGACTTCCGGCCCGCAAGTCCATTGTCATGCTCTTCGTCGGCCTTGGCGTTGCCGCGGGTGCGTCTGCGTGCGGCTCTTCCTCTCACGCGACCGACACCAACACCCCAGCTGCCACGTCGCCCGCCACGTCCCCTGCCACGTCGCCCGCCACGTCCCCTGCCACGTCGCCTGCCACCACGCCTCCTACGACCGCTCCCAGCGGGGGCGGCGTCTCTTACTAGGCGGATGGCGTCGCCAACCACTTGGGGTGAAGTGGGCGCCGGGCCGTCCCCGGCGGCCCGGCGCCCGCCCGGGGCCGCCTTGCATCCGGCTGGAACGGGGAGGCGCCCGCCCGGGGCCGCCTTGCATCCGGCTGGAACGGGGCGGCGCCTGCCTCGGGATCCCCTGCGGGCCCCGTCGCCACTGCCGGCCCCATCGCCACCCGGACGCTCGGCCCCGCTCGCAGGCTCGGCATCACCCGGGGGCCCTGCACCGCTCGTCGGCCCAGCTCCATCAGCCCAGCTCGGGCCGGAGGTCTCCCCCAACCGGCCCGGGGCGAGGGCGCCGGGCCGCCGCTCGTCGGTGAACTACACCTCCTGGCTGGGGGTGCTCGCCCTCGCCGCGGTATCTCTGTGGCTCGGCTGGGCCGGGCTGCGGGTCCTCCTGGGCGGCCGGGACCTATCGGTGGTCCTGTCGACGGCCAGGGGCGAGACGGTCGGCCCGGCGTTGTTCGTGGTGGTCGCCACTCTAATAGTGGCCGAGCGGCTGTGGCCGGCCGTGCGCCGGCCCATGCTGGCGTCCGCTCACCTGGTCGACGCCGGCTACCTGGTGCTGTTCGCGGTGGCGGTGGTTCCGGTGCTCACCCTGGTGCAAACCGGCTTCGGGGTCGAGCTCTCGCACCACGCCCGATTCCTCATGCTCGGCCGGTTGCCTCTGGGGCCACGGATGGTGGTCGTCGCCGCCATCCTGGTCGGCATCGACGCCATGAACTGGGCGGCCCACCTGGCCAACCATCGAGCGGCCGCGCTCTGGCGTGTCCACGCCCTCCACCATTCACAGGAGGACATGAGTGTCCTCACGACCTTCCGCACCCACCCGCTCGTCCACGCGTCGTATCTCGGGGCCGCCCTTCCGGCTCTGATCCTGGGCGCGAGCGGGACACTGCCCGGGACCGCCCTCATCGTCTACGGCTGCTTCGTGACTCTCCCTCACGCCAACCTTCGCTGGACGTTCGGGCCCCTCGGCCGCGTTTTCGTGAGCCCGGCCTATCACCGCCTGCACCATTCCACCGTTCCCCTTCTGCCAGCTGGCGCGGTAAACATGGGCTTCGTGCTCGTCTGCTGGGACCAGCTGGCCCGCCGGGCCGTGTTCCCCACCGGGGGAGCCCCGATCGCCACCGGGATCGAAGGACGCCCAGTACCTGTCGAGCAGTCGGTCGGAGGACGAGGTCTGGCGGGCGTCCTCAACGTGGCGGGGGTGATGGCGGCCCAGCTGGCCCAGCCGTTCCGGCTGCGTGCGGCCACGGACGGCCGGTCGTGAGCGATATATCGACGACCCAGGCCCGGGATGGGAGTCCCCTATGGGGTTGGCTGCGTTAGGGCCCGCCACGAAACAACTTGGAACAAGTCCTGTGCCACGACATGCATGTTTACAAGAGAATTGCGTCAAGTTGTTTCGTGGCGGGCCCTTAGCTTGATAGGGCTTCCTAAGGAATCTCGCCCCGATCGAGCGAGCGCGCCGTGAAGAACAGGGCGGCGGCCGCGACCACTAGGGGAAAGATCAGCCCGGTGCCCCAGGCCACGGCGTTGTGGGGCGGCGGTCGGCCCGCCAGGTGGGCGGCCACTGATCGGCTGCTGATGAACAGCGAGGCCCGGGCCGCTCCGTGCGACACCCGGGCGACCGCTTCCTCCCAGATGAGCAGGTAGGCCAATCCCCAAGCCAGGGCCCGGCGCACCCGCAGCCCCAGTCCGCAGAAGACCGCGCAATAGGCGACCGTCGCCAGCATCCCGCCGGCGGCGGCGGCGCCTACGATCCGGGCCCCTTGCCCGCTCAGCGCAGTTCCCACGGCCAACGGCAGGACCGCGACCGCGGCCACGACGGTGACCGACGCGGTGAACGAGGCGACGGCCAGCTGCCAGCGGGGCAGGGGCCGCAACCACAGGTAGACCAGGGTGCCGTCCTCGGCCAGGTCGCCGAGCGTGGCGGTGGCGAACACGAGGGACACGACCGGCACCAGGAGCGACAGGCCGTAGGAGTCGACGAGCGACCAGGCTGCGCCGGGTCGGTTGTCGGCCTGCGCCAGATGGATGCCGAGGCCGATGGCGATGGCGCCCAGCCCGAGCAGGCTTAGCCCGGCCACCCGGACGCGGGTGCAAATGGAGCGGACCACCACCGCCCACACCGTGACGAAGATCGAGCGGTTGAGAGCCGTCCTCATCGGCGGCCGACCAGATAGGCGAAGACGCTTTCGAGGTCGTCGTCGAGGGCGCGAAGCTCGGTCAGCCGGGCATCGCAGTCGCGGGCTACGGCCGCGACCGAGCGGCGAAAGGCGGGGGCGTCGTTGGTCTCCACCTCGATCCAACCGTCGTTGACCCGCGCGCCCGTGACCACCCCGCGGGTCAGCAGTCCGGCCGCCAGCGCGCTGGGCCGGTCGGTCCCGACCCGGAGGTGGTGAGGCCGGTCGTCCATCAGCCCGCGTATGTCCGAGAACGGGCCTTCGGCGATCAGCCGGCCCTGAGTGATGACGAGGATGCGGGAGCCGAAGCGCTCGACCTCGTCGAGCACGTGGCTGGAGACGATTACGGTCTTGCCCTGGTCTCCGAGGCGGCGGAACAGGTCGATGGACAAGAGCCGCTGGCGGGGGTCGAGCCCCTCGAGCGGTTCGTCGAGGACGAGGAGGTCCGGGTCGTTGACGATGGCCTGAGCCAGCTTCACCCGCTGGCGCATGCCCTTGGAGTACGCCGCGATCGGGCGGCTGTCCCCCGGATCGAGCTCAACGGTTTCGATGGCCTTGCGGGCTGCGCCCACGGGATCGGATAGCCGGTGCAGGGTGGCGGCCAGGCCGACGAACTCCGCGACCGTCTGACGCTCGAACAGCCTCTCCTGCTGGGGGGCAATGCCTATCCGGCGGGTCAGAGCGGAATTTCCCCTCGGGTCCTCCCCGAAAATGCGGACCGTTCCTTGGGAAGGGTTCACCAGACCGCACAGGACCCGGAATAGGGTCGACTTGCCTGCGCCGTTCGGACCGAGCATGGCCGTCACGCCGGGCCGTATATCGAAGGTCAGGTCGGACAAGGCCACTACAGAGCCGAACCACTTGGATATCTGACGGGCCTCGATGGTGGGTTGGGCGAGCGACTTCATTTCGTTACTTCCGTACCGACGACCCGCCACCACGTCACCGCGGCGGCGAGCACGGTCACAAGGATGCTTGCCGTCACGACGACGCCGGTCGACAGGGGAGTGCTGGTGGCAAAGCCGAACGCGCTGTTGGGCCCGGTGGGCAGACCGGGCAGACCGTAGATACGCAGGGCGAGCTCGAACGGCAGGCGGCTGATGGCCAGGGCGAGCAGGTTCTTCGGTGCGTTCAAACCGTAAACCAGCACCATGGTGAGGGCCCCAGACCCGAGAATCAGAAGCAGTGAGCCGGCCGAGGCCAGCGAGCGCCTGTCGGTCAGACTGGGTATCGCCAGCGATATTGCCCCGAACATCAACGACAGCGATACCCCGGCGAGGATGATTCGGCCGAACGTTTCCATGAAGGTGGCGAAGTCGTGCGGTCCGGCGTTCTGCAGCGCCAGGCCGATCAGCAACAGCAGCGGCGGTCCGAGGGTGACGAGGAGGAGAACGCCAACCACAGCGATGGCTTTGGCCAGCAGGTAGGTCGTACGGTTCAGCGGAGAGGCCAGGTAGACGCCGAGAAAGCCCGAGCGCTTGTCGGGGCAAAGGGCCTCCGGCGCGGCCAGCGAGGCGAAGAGGATGATCGCCGCAGTGATAAAACCGTAATAACGGCCTGGTCCCGGAATGAAGTTCGAGAGCCGTATGCGCCCGTTGGGTACGACGGCCACGATCCCTATGAACGCGATCGCCGGCAGGTAGGCGATGGCTACCGAAGCAAACGGCAGCACCTTGTAGCGGGCCGGGCGTCTCAGCCCCATGATCCTTTCGGTCGTGTGGCGGGCCAGCGCCCATACCGAGTGACCGACCCCGAGTCGCACCCCCCGGTAGGGGCGGTACCCGGGCTCGAGTATCCGAGCCCCGCCGTCGGCGGCGACCACGTCGGTTTGGCGGCGGCTCATTCGTGCTTCCCCGGGCCGGCGCTGGCCAGGTAGATGTCCTCGAGGCTGGCTGTGCGGCGCTCGAGCCGCCGGACCGAGTATCCGCCCTCGGCCAGGGTGTCTCGCACCGCGTCGAAGACCGACGGCTGCTCCAGGGCGACGATGACCCGCCTGGGCCCGTCGGCCACCGCCGACAGGCCGGCCGCTTTCAGGGCCGAGACCAGCCGCTCCGACGGGGCTGCTCCGCCTACCGGGTCGAGCTCGAGCAGGAGCTCCGGGCTTGTTTTCCTGAGCTCGGCGATCCCCCCACCGGCCACGACCCGCCCGGCGTCGAGGATGACTACCGAGCTGCTGACCCGTTCGACCTCCTCGAGCAGGTGCGAGGACAGGATCACGTGCATTCCGAGGTCCGCTCCGACATGTTCGATGAGCCCGAGCATGTCGTCGCGCTGGGAGGGATCCAGCCCGTTGGTCGGCTCGTCGAGGAGCAGGAGCTCCGGGTCGTGCACGATGGCCTGGGCCAGCTTGACCCGTTGGCGCTGCCCGGTGCTCATCGTCCCTACCGGGCGAAACCGCTCCTCGCCCAGACCGACCTCCCACAGGGCATCGCTGGCTCGCGACGTCGCCTCCCGGCGGGGCAGGCCGTGCAGCTCCGCCAGGTGCCGGACCACGTCGTGGGCGGCTACGTCGGGGGGGAGAGCGTCATGCTCGGGGGCGTAACCGAGGCGGGCCCGCACCTCGGCGCCGGCCACCCACGGGTTCTGGCCGAAAACGGTGATGGCACCGCTGTCCGGTCGGTGCAGGCCGAGGATCAAGCTGAGCAGCGTGGTCTTTCCCGCTCCGTTGGCGCCGAGCAACCCGGTTACCCCGTCGTCGACGTTGAACGTGGCCCCGGTGAGAGCCGGCGTGGCCGACCACCGCTTCGTCACGTCGACGACTGTGACGACCGGAGGCACCCTCACAACCGTATCGGTCGCCGCTCTCACTCGATATGCAGCTGCCTGACCGGGCGGTCGAAGGACAACGCGGCGCCTGGCGCTCAGCGGGCTTGCTCAGGGCTCGAGGCGCCCTCCCATGTGGGCGGCGAGGAAGGCCTCGGCGGCGGCGTAGAACTTCAGGCGGTTCTCCGGCTTGGCGAAGCCATGGCCCTCGTCGGGAAAGAGCATGTAATTGTGGGCGATCCCTTTGTGTCTGAGAGCGGCCACGATCTGTTCCGACTCGGCCTGCTTCACCCGGGGATCGTTGGCTCCCTGGGCGATCAGTAGCGGGATGCGTATGGCGTCGACGCGCGAGAGCGGCGACCGTGACCACAGCCACTCCGTTTGCGTCTCGGGATCCCCGACCCGGCGCTTGAACTGTTCCCGCAGCGCCACCCAGTAGGGGGGCACCGACTCGAGCAGAGTCTTGAGGTTTGAGGGCCCGACGACATCCACCGCGCAACAGAAGACGTCCGGGGTGAAGGTGGCTCCGACCAACGCGGCGTATCCCCCGTAGGAACCTCCAAATATTCCCACCCTGCTTTTGTCCGCGTAACCCTGGCCAACGACCCAGTCGACCGCGTCGATCAGGTCGTCGTGCATCTTGGCCCCCCACTCGTGGTCACCGGCGTTGGTGAAACTCTTGCCGTAGCCCGTCGAGCCCCGGAAATTGACTTGTACGCAGAGATATCCCCGACTGGCCAGCCACTGGGCCTCGGGGTCGAAGCCCCAGACGTCGCGACCCCAGGGCCCGCCGTGAACGTTGAGGACGGTCGGCACTCTTCGGCGATCGGAATCAGGCGGGAAAGTGAGATATCCATGGATCACCAGCCCGTCTCGGGCTCGAAATGAGAATGGCTCCATCGGCGACAGGCGGTAGTCGCTCAGCCGCGAGCGGTCGGCGAAAAGAAAGGTCACCGACTTGTCCTTGCGATCGAACAGGTAGGTGCGGGCCGGGCCGTCGTCGACGATCAGGGTGACGACCCACCGGCGGTTGTCGGCGTCGGCGCTTCTCAGGTGCACCTCGCCGGAGCCGATGGCCTCGACGGCGGCGAAATCGTCAGCCATCTCCGGGTCGAGGACCAGATGCTCGAGCCGATCGCGCACGAACCCGACGACTTCTGGTTGGTGGGTCCTCGGGTGCAGCACGACGTCACCCACGTCGTAGTCACGGTCCTCAGCGATCACCTGGCTGACCCCGGTGCTCAGATCGATCCGCACGAGCCGGCCGGCGTTGAATCCCTTGGCCGACACCATGTAGAGGCCGGTGCCGTCTTCGGACACCGAGAGCGTCCGGCCGTTCATGGCGTCTTCGTACTCGAAGGTCTCGATCACCGTCCATCCCTCGCCCAGGGGAACGCACAGCTCGAATCCCTCACCCTCCGTGGCCGGCCTGACGGCGGCGCGGATCTCCAATTCCTGGTCCGCGATCCAGGCGCTGCCCCAGGGTGACGCGAAACCGGGGTTGGCGCGCACGAGCTCGAGCTTCCCGGTCTCGAGGTCGAGGTGATAGGCGTCGTGGTACGCCGGGTCATTCCGGTTGAGTCCCACGAGCATCTCACCCGGTCTCCGCGGGGAAAGCATTATCGGCTGGGCCTGCACCCCGGCGAATGGGGTCAGGTCGGCGACCTTGCCGGTCGGTACGTCGACGCTGTAGAGCCGCCAGTTCTCGTCTCCCCCCTGGTCCTGAACGTACAGCAGATGCCGGTTGTCGTACGCCCACCAATACGACCGGATGCCCCGGTCGCGATCGTTTGTCACGGCTGTGGCGTTGCCACCGGCCTGGTCGCCCACCCATACGTTGAGCACTCCGCCGACCGGCGCCAGGTAGGCGATCCGGGTGCCGTCTCTGGAGACGGTGCCCATGGATCTGTCGGGGTTGCCGAACAGGATCTGGCGGGGCAAAAGGTCTGCGCTCATCGAAGCCCCTCCGCTCCGCTCTCACCGTCTCTCGGACCCTCGGAGCATAACCCGGACTCTTCGGCCGAGTCGTCGGGGAACCGGACAAGGGTTGGCAGAACGTCCCGGGGCTAAGGTGACGGCGCATCCGGCTCCAGCACCCCGCCCACAACGTGTGGCTTCACCCCCATGACCGACGCGGCAAACCCATCAGACGACGTTGAGGGCGGTGCGGCACCCGAGGCGGAGCGAGACGAAGCAAAGGTGGCCGCCCGGCCGGCGCCGGGCCGGATAGGGCGGGTTCGGTCCCAGGTCGAGACTCGACGAGGACAGGTCGACGACGCCTACCACCGGCTGGAAGAGAGCCGGTCGCGTGTGCGCAGCGTGGACGTCGTTTTCGCCATGCACGAAGGCGATCGCGACTCTGGCGGCAGTTTGCTTGGGGGCGCACTGGCGTTCCGACTCTTTTTGTGGCTTCTGCCCGCCGCCCTGGTCGTCACAGCCGGTCTGGGTTTCGAGTCGGCCGGGGATGCCTCCGCGCCGAGCGACGCGGTGCGCAACGCGGGCATCACCTCGATCCCGGCCCAGTCGATCAATCAGGCCGCCCGGGAGTCGCAATCGGCCCGGTGGGTGGCTCTGATACTCGGGATCTTCTTTCTTTACGGCGCCTCCGTGTCGTTGATGAAGGCACTATCGGTTTCACACTCGCTGATCTGGCATGTGCCGGCGCTCCGGTTGGGGGGCCGGATCCGCTCCGTCGGCATCATCCTGGCCACGGTGCTGGTACTGGCCGGTGTCACCTCCCTGGAGGCACTTCTACGCAACCGTTCCGCCGCTTTCGGTCTCCTCGCCCTGCTCGTCGGTACCGTGCTGTACAGCGCCGCCTGGTGGGGTCTGTCGACTCAGCTGCCGCATGCCAATGCCGGGCCGGTAGATCTGATTCCCGGCGCCCTTCTGTTTGGGATCGGCCTGGAGGCCATGCGCACCCTGGCCGTGTACTACCTCGTCGCCAAGTTGACGAGCGCATCTCTCCTCTATGGCAGTCTCGGTGTCTCGGCCGCTTTGCTGCTCGGCTTGTACCTGGCCGGCCGGGTAATCGTGGCGGCCGCGGTATTGAACGCCGCGATCTTTTCTCGTAAAGCGGGTGAACCCGAGGTCGCGGGATAACCCGTCGGATCTCCCAGGATCGTTCGGCGTGGGCTCGAGTGCGACGATGCGTGCGCCGGCGCCGATTGCCTACACTCCCCCGCAACGCTCAGTCGAGCCAAACCGATAAGGACCCTGCCGATGCCTGAAGACACCCCCGTCCTCGATACCCTCGCCGAGATCACAGCCGTATCGATCGAGCACGGCAGCCTCGAGGCCCGCGAGCACATGCTCACCCGTATCGCCGCGCTGGTCGCCGTCGATGCGTCGCCTGTCTCGTACCTGTTGAACGCCGGCACCGCGGCCGACGTCGGGGTCACCCTGGAGGACGTTCAGGGCGTTCTCGTCGCAGTTGCCCCTATCGTCGGCACCACCCGGGTCGTGTCGGCCAGCGCCAACATAGCCAAGGCTCTGGGCTTTGCCATTGCTGTTGCGGAGGCTGAGCTCGAGGCTGAGCTCGAAGCCGAGGGGTAGCGGCCACCCGCAGCACCAAGCGGGGGTGACTCCCGCCGGCCGCCTGGTCACCTGAGCATGTTCGCAGAAGTACCTGCGCCGACCGACGCTGCTTGCCAGGGTCGGTCGGCGCGGCCTATGGCGCGAACCTCTTCAGAGGCCGGCCGGGTGCTCGCGCCGATCCGGGTCGGCGGTCGCGCCTGCGGTTTCGGCCCCTCCGGTCGGCTCAGAGCGGCCTCGACGGTACCGGGAGGTCCACACGAAGAGACCGATCGCCAGGACAACGGTGATCGCGCCGAGGACGATCGGGGTGACGAACGGCGTCCAGGAGGAGTGCTGTTTGGCGGCCGCGCTGGCGGTGGACAGCAGCCCGGGGTCACCCCGGACCGTGACCCCCTGGAGGACGTCGCCCGCGGGTAGTGCATCATTGGCCCCCCTGATGACTGCGGTGTACTCGTTGCCGTCCAGCGAGTAGGAGCCGCGGCAGGTGTAGCCGGCCGTGGCCTGCCCAATGCCGGAGCCGATGCCGACACATCCGGTCACGGTGACCTCGACCGGAACTCCGTGCTCCTTCAACCTGGTCTGCCGGGAATTGTCCCCCACGGCCGAGATCGTCAGGGCGATCACCACCCCGGCGAGGGCAAGCACGCAGAGCAGCCCCGCCCAGCGGACGATCCGGCGGCTGTCGACCTCCACGCCTCCGCCGCCGCGTATGTATCTGGAGGGTCCGGGTGTCGGTCCGGCAGGGGCGCTCGGCATTACAGGTCGCGATAATAGTGGGGGGTCGCGCTCGCCTCCCGGCCGCGGCCCACCCGTCAGCGCCCGTTGCCGCGGGCCATCGCCTGTCAGGTCAGCCGCCGGCCCGAGCCGAACGGCTCGAAAGTGACAGGGTGTTGCCGTCCGGATCGGGGAACCAGGCCACCAGGTCTCCACCCGGCGCCGCCCAGATTCCTCGCTCATCCTGGTCCATGCCGTCATAGCGGTTGAAAGACACCCCCGCCGCGATCAGCCGGTCGACCTCGGAGGAGATATCGGGTACTTCCCAACCGGCGATCGTGAACGGCTGAGCCTGCAGCTCGCCGACCGGGGTCACGCGAAGGGGAGACCCGCCGGCATCCACCACCAGAGCGAAAGGGCTTTCCTCTTTCGGAGCGAGGCCGAGGATATCGACGTAGAACCGTCGCGCCGCGACCAGATCGCGTACCGGGATAAAGCCCACGAAGGTGGAGTTCGCTAGCACGCCCGGAGCGTACTGCCGTGGCCTGCTGTCCAATGGGTTTGCCGGCCGGCCAGTGCTCACGCCCCTCACCCGAGAGGGTCCATGGCCGCCATGGCGGCCCGCAACTCGGCCCGCAGGTCTTGGGCCCGGCCTCGGATTCCGCCGACTCCGGCGATCCAGCCGGCCCCGGCGCAGTTGCCTCCCGACCCGGTGTCGCCGGCGCGGTAGAGCGGCCCCATCCCGTCGGACAGGAGCACGCGGACCCGGGCCACGCCCCGGACGTTGACCGGCCCCGACGATTGGAGGCGGGCGGCCACGGACTCGAGCTCGGATCGGGCCGAGCGAACGGCGGCCCGATCGACCGGTACCCCGGCTCGGTCAGGCTTCGAGCGGCCGGCCCCGGCGACGATCCGCTCGAGGCTGCCGGCCAGAACCCGCCGTTCGGCCGGACGGGTCAGGCGTTCCGCTTCGATCGCCAGGTCCAGGCTCGACTCCGGCGGGGCGCCGTCGGCCAGGCGCCGATCCAGACCGGGGGCCCGCAGCCAGGCCAGGATCCGGTCGGTGAGATGTACATGCCGGGCGCGGAACCCGGCTCGGTCCTCCAGCAATACGATCATCTGGGTTCCCCCTGCGTGACCACTAAACACAATATACCAGTCATGCTCAGACCGGTCAAAGGGTTTAGACGGTCACTTGGGCTAGCCTGAGTTGATGGCCCTGCCCTCCTGGGTACCGGACGGCGAGACGAAGCCGGCGCCTATGCCGCTCCTCGTCGTTCAGTCGTTCGTGAACACCTGGGAGGCCGATTCCCGCACCGACATGCTCACCGAGCCGGCATCGGCGAGGCAGTGGTTGGCCGACGCCGGCCTGCTTGTCCAGGATCACGCGCCGAACCATGAGAACCTCGCCGCCGCCCGCGCCCTGCGCGAGAGCATCCGGGCCCTGCTCGTGCACAACGCCGGGGGTCCGGCCCCCACCGGGGCCCAGATGAGAGCGCTGCAAGCCGCCGCCGCCTCGAGCATCCTCTACCCCAAGGTGTCCGGGTCCGGTGGGGTGGAGCTGGATTCCGGGGACCATGGAGCCCCCTTCGATCTCGGACGGCTCCTGGTCGTCATGCGTGACGCCCAGCGGGATGGGACGTGGTTCCGGCTCAAGGCCTGTTACAACTCCGGCTGTCTCTGGGCTTTCTACGACCGCTCTCGGGCCGGCCGCGGCATGTGGTGCGATATGGCCGTTTGCGGCAATCGCATGAAAAATCGCAGCTTGCGGTCGCGGAAGGCCGCGGCCCGTGGTGCCGGCGACCAGGAACGAAGCGGCATCTAGCCGGCCGCTAACTCACGGTGTGCCAATTCGCGGTGTGTCGCCGAGGGGGCCGGTCAGGGCAGCCAGACGGAGTGGTCGTGGGCGAAGACCACCCGCCGGGGATCGAACTCCTGAAGCCGATCGACCCAGGCCGGAGTCAAGGGCAAGCGAGCCGTGGGCTGATCGCGCCCGGCCCGCCAAGCCAGGACATCTGCGGTATAGGCGCTGGCCGTGTCGTGGCTCGGCCCGGCCACCACTACTGAGCCGTTTCCCCAGCCGTACCACCACCGACTGGTGCCCGGAAGTGTGGCCCGGAGTGGGGATCACGAACACGCCGGACATGGGCCCGGCCTCGCCATCCAGCACTTCGTAGCGCAGCCCGGGCGCATCAACCAGGTGGGGAAGGGTGTAGGCGTCGGTCCTCCGGGCCGTGTCGAGCTCAACCGCCTGCACTGCGATAGGCCGGCCCCGCAGCTGGGGGTTGCCGCCGCAATGGTCGAAGTGGAAATGGCAGTTGATTACCAGGCCCACGTCCTCGATGCCGACGCCGGCTTCTCCGAGGACGGCCCCGAGGGCTCGGCGGCGGGGCATCGGTCCAGTATCCCAGCGGCGATCCCGTACCGCCTGGAGGCACGCCCGGCCTATACCCGGGTGACCTCGATCACGTCGGCCGATCCGATCGGGCCGTAGACATGCGGAAACCGCTCCGCTTCTCCTCGGGCGCCAGGTTCGTAGCGGGTCTCACCAATCAGCACGGTGGGGTCGAGCCCGAGGGCCACCAAGGCCTCCTCCTCAGGAAAGAAAGCGCTCTTCACGTGCTGCACCTGACGGTGATCGCAGCAGTGCACGAATCCCTCGGCCCCTGGAGCGGCGACATAATGCTCCAGCCGCTTCGCTTCCCACTCGTCGGCCGGCAACAGGAGATAGATCACCCCGAAGAACGTAGACGGGCCCGGGTGGTATCGCCGTTGGAGGCCGTGAGGACATCTAGAGGACATCTAGTAGAACTCAGCCATGACCGAATCCGGGGAACAGAGCTCCAACCGCGAGGTACGGGTCGGTGATGTCGTCACGAAGCGGCCGGTTTGGGTCCTCCCGCTGGTGGCCGGTTCGGTCTTGGTGATGCTGATGACCTTGGTCTACTTCGGTTCGATCGTCGATCCCGGCTCTCATCTGCGGGGCTTGCCGGTTGCCTTGGTCAACGAGGACGCCGGGGTCAGCACCCCCTCGGGACGGGTCGACGTGGGTCAGCAGGTCGTAGCCGGCTTGACCGGCTCCCACGCGGTGACGAGCCGGCTGTCGCTTGACAAGACCACACTCTCCAAGGCCGAGGCCCGGATGAACAAAGGGGCCGACTACGCGACCATCTTGATCCCTTCCGGGTTCACCGCGTCCGTCCTGGCCGTCGCCGGAACGCCGGTTTCGCCGGATCAGAGCGTGAAGCTGCCGGCCATCGAGCTCCTCACGAATAGCCGGGCCGGGACTCTCGGAGTCAGCCTGGCAACCGCGGTCATCCAGCCCGCCGTCGCTGAGATCTCGAGTCAGATCGGCCAGCAATTGCTCAAGTCGAGCGGGTCGGCCCCGGCGGCCGGGACCGATCCGACGTTGAAAGCTCTCAGGACCGACCCGGTGACATTGTCAGTGGTCGCCTTCCGGCCGCTTCCGGCCCACTCTGGCCTTGGCCTGAGCGCCTTTTACGTATCCCTGCTGACCATGATGTGCGGATTTCTCGGGGCCACCATCGTGAACACGTCGGTCGACGCGTACCTGGGTTACGCCGTCAGCGAGGTTGGTCCCTGGTGGAGGCAGCGGCTGCCGCAGCCCATCACCCGGTGGCACACCTTGGTGGCCAAATGGATCGTGGCGCTCGGTGTTATGCCCGTGCTCACCGCCCTGCTGCTCGCCGTGGCCGCCGGGATATTGCGGATGGACGCCCCGCACCTGTGGTACCTGTGGCTCTTCGCCTCGTTCGCCGCGGTCGTCATCGCCATCGGCACGCTGGTGTTCTTCGCCGCTCTGGGCACGCTCGGCCAGCTGCTGGCGCTCATCGTGTTCGTGTATCTGGCTCTGGCCTCTTCGGGCGGTACCGTGCCGCTCCAGGCTCTCTCGGGCTTCTACCGCTTCGTGGCCAACTTCGAACCGCTCCGCCAGATCCTGGACGGCGTCCGGGCCATCCTGTACTTCAACGCCGCCGCCGACGCCGGCCTGGCCCGGGGCCTGACTTTGACGGCCATAGGGCTCGTGTTCTGGGTTGTCGTGGGCGCAGCAGTCACAAAGTGGTACGACCACAAAGGGCTGCACCGAATGCAACCCGAACTGCTCGAGTACGTGCAGCGCTCGGCCGCGGCCTACCAACCCAGAGCCGACGCGACGCCAGCAATCGAGAACCCGCCTGCATTCTGAGCCGGCGGCGCGGGGCGAAGGCGTTACCACCACAGGTACGGCGCGACTACCCCGGGAGCGCTACCGCTCCTGTTCAGGAATCGGCCTTCATCGCTTCTTGAATCTCCTCGATGGTGGCTCCCGGCACGGTAGGCGGAGCACCGGCAGGGGCCGGGGCGCGAATCCTCCCGGACCGCCCGGAGACGATGGCGCCGAAGTCAACCGTCAGCCACCCGCACTCGAGTGGACGGATCTTCAACCCCAGGGCCGTGTCGGCCTCCTCTATTCAGTCAAACAACCCGATGGGGGTGGGGCCGGCCTGACGCCGCCCCGATCAGCTGGACCGCAGCTTCTGGGTGATGAGGACTCCGAGTACGAGCACCACGGCAAAAATCACGAACTTTTTCATCGTCACCAGGCTAGCGCCGCGGCCGCACCCCTGCGTCCGACTCCTGCGACCCCCGAGCCGGCCCCGCCGTCGCGGCGCGATTACCTGCATAAGATGCGGGGCCGGTGTACCGGTTCCCGTCGTACCTCGCCGCCCGACATCACGAGATCAGGGACCACGTGCGGACGTGGATCGCCGGCCACCCCGACCCGACGCCGGCTGACTTCGCCCGGGCCGGCCTGGTTGCCCCTGGCTGGCCCCCACCGTGGGGCCTGGACGCCGGAGTGGGTGGTCAGCTGGTGGTGCGTGAAGAACTGGCGGCGGCCGGCCTTTCCGCGCCGGCGGGGGAGATCGAGGTGAACTGGATCGGTCCTACCATCCTGCACTCCGGTTCGGGTCCACAGCGCGACCGCTACCTCTGGCCGATGCTGGAAGGTCAAGAGAAATGGTGCCGGCTCCATAGCGAGCCCGATGCCGGGTCAGATCTGGCCATGGTCGCGACCCGGGCCGACCGCACCTCCGCCGGTTACCGCATAAGCGGCCAGAAGATCTGGACGTTCCAGGCCCGACAGGCAAACTTCGGTGCTCTGCTCGCCCGGACGTCCGGCGGGCGCGGCGATCCGGACGGTCTGTCGTATTTCATACTGCCGATGGAGTCTCCGGGGCTCACGATCGTCCCCATCACCGACCTCAGCGGTATGTCCATGGTCAGCGAGGTGTTCATCGACGACGTCGAGATACCAGCCGATCACCTGATCGGCGTGCTGGGAACGGGCCTCGGGATCCGGAGGCCCAATCATCCGGTCCCCACGGTGCCGTTCAATTCTGGTTTCGGACCGGGGCACGATCCTGCGGTGCTCACGCTGCTCGATCTGGCCGATTGGGACGACGTCCCGACCACGGTCGGCGACAGGTTTCTCGACCTCTACGTGGAGAGCCAGAGCATCGACGCCCTGGCGATACTCGACTCCGAGGAGGAATTCCACACTGGCCAGGCGTCGCTGCAGCGAGGTGATGTTCGAAGGTGGCTGGTGCAGGAATTCAGGCGCGCCGTGACGGAGCTCCTCCACGACGTCCGCACTGAAGCCGAGTCGTTCGACCGGCG
This sequence comes from uncultured Actinomycetota bacterium, assembly GCA_963783945.1. Lineage (GTDB taxonomy): Bacteria > Actinomycetota > Acidimicrobiia > Acidimicrobiales > Palsa-688 > CAWAPS01. Next base: position 167,249 of record CAWAPS010000024.1, on the reverse strand, counting down.
AGGTGTCCTGGAACACCTCGCCCGGCTCGGAACCGTGCCGAACATCTTGCGGGCAGCCGTCGCCACGGTGCCGAACGGCGGGTCTGACATCCACCTGGAAACGATCACGGCCCGCTTGCTGGACCCCGGGTCCCCGGTGCTCACGAGCTGGGCAGGCGACCGGTGAGGTCCGAGCGGTCGCTCGATCACATGCTCGGCCGGGACTACGAGATGCTGCGCTCCTCCTTCCGGCGCTTCTCCGACGCCCTGCCCGACGCCGAACCGGCTGCGCCGTTCGATCCGGCGGTACTGAAGCCGCTGGCACTGCGTGAACTGCTGTCCGACGACGGGGGCGAAGAGCCCGACGTCGACTGGCTGGCCTGGCTGGTGGCGTTCGAGGAACTGGGCCCGAGCTCCATCGGGCCCGGACTGCTCTCCAGCGTCGGCTTCGGCGCCGTCACCCTCCACCTGCTCGCGCCCCGGATGGCACCGGCTGCCGAGCTGAGAGACGCCGCCCTGTCGGGGGAGATCAAACTGGCGCTGGCTCTCCAGGAACCCGGCGTCGGTTGGGCCCACGGCCGCTACGCGGCGATGGCGGACGGCGGGTCGTCGCCCCGGCTGCGGGGCTCGAAGACGAAGGTGGCCCAGGCGTCGGCCGCCGACGTAATCCTGGTCATCGCGTCCAGGGACGGGACCACCGGCATCTACGCCGTCGACCCCGGTGCCGACGGCGTCACTGTCACAGACGAACCCTCGGTTGATTCAAGCGTGACGGTCGCAGCGGTGCACCTCGACGGAGCTCCCGCTGAGCTGCTGTCCGAGGGCATGCCGGCCGAATCAGTCGTGCGGGCGCTGGCGTTCGCGAAGGTGGCCGTGGCCGCGATGTGCGTTGGCTCGGCAGATCGCGCCCTCGAGCTCGCTGTCGAATACGTGCAGGAGCGGCGCCAGTTCGGCAAGTACCTGAAAGAGTTCCAGGCGGTGTCCCATCGCCTCGGCCGTTCTCGTATCCGGCTCGAGCAGATGCGGGCGCTCTCCTATCGAGCCGCGCTCGAGGGCGCCTACTCCGACTGGCCGGCCCTTTCCCACTCGGCGGCCATAGCCCGGCTGTTCTGTGCCGACGGCTACGCCTCCGTCACCGCTGAGGCCATGCGCGCCGAGGGGGCGATCGGTATCACGTGGGAGAACGTGCTCGGCGGGCATTTCCGGCGGGCCCATTGGCTGCGGGAGCTGCTCGGTGGCCGGGCCATCGAGCGGCGGCTCATCCTCGACGAGGCGCTCCGGCTGGGCCGGGGGTAGGGCCCGCCAACCGCCGCGACCGGCTTGGGGTCTGCCCGCCTATTTACCGGAGTCGATCCGGTCCGGTGATCCCGGCCCGTTGGGGAGGCCCGGGCCTGATCGGTGGGCCCACACCGCCAGCAGTGGATCGCCGCGATGAGAGAGGGGGGTCCGCCGCTCGCTGTGAGGACAATTCCAGCCTTCAGCGAGGCGGAAGTACCGTTTGACGATCTCGCAATGCTCGGCCTCGTCGGCGTACAGCCAGCCGCGAACCGCTTTGGTCGGAAAGCACCGGTTCGAGAAGGTGCATATGAAGGGACCCCCGGGGCGCAGCACCCGGGCCACGTCCGTGAAGACCTCTACCGGTCGGGTCAGGTAGTCGACGGATACGCAGCACACCACGGCGTCGAAGGAAGCGTCGGGAAATGGCAGCCGCGGCTCGGCGTTCAGGTCATGAATCACCCGGCCCGCGGCCAACGGGTTGGCCTGAAGCTCGTCTGAGTTCATCCCCAGCACAACCAGCCGTCCCGGAGGAGTCTTGAAGTGCGAAACCCACGAGCCCATCAGATCGAGCACGTCGCCGGCGACCCCGAGCTCCTCGTATAGAACGCCGACCGCGGCGATGGCCTGATCGTCGATGTGGGTGACCAGCCGGGGCCAAGAATAAAAAACGGGGTCGGCCGACGGGTCGGCCCGTTCGAAGAACCCCGGAGGAAACTGGTCGCTTTCCATCCCCCCAGTCTGCCGCGCCCCCTGTTGGCCCGTGGGCCAGACCCGCCACGGCACCTACCCCGGGCCATCCCAGGACCTCGGATGGGCCGTCACGTGTGGGGGCGGCTAGGGTTGAGGCGCGAATGGGGCGACTAATCCAGTCGAACGGCATTCGGGCAGATCCGCCGGGCGACTTCGAGGTCGACGTCGATGACGGCGCGCTCAGGCCGGCGCGGCCGGCCATGGGCGATTCGGCCGCGGGGAATGCCGAGGGGAGGCCCCTCTCGTAGTGTCACTTACAACGACGCGACCATCGATTCAGAAAGGGGAAAGCACACATGGGACTCTCCATCAACGACACGGCACCTGATTTCGAGGCCGACACCACCCAGGGGAGGATCAAATTCCACGAGTGGATGGGGGATTCGTGGGCGGTGCTGTTCTCGCACCCCAAGGACTTCACTCCCGTCTGCACGACCGAGCTCGGCTACCTGGCCAAGCTGGAGCCGGAATTCGAGCGACGCAACGTCAAGATCATCGGCCTGTCCGTGGACGCCACCGGCGACCACGAGAGGTGGGCCGACGACATCGAAGAGACCCAGGGCAGCCGGCCCGGCTATCCGATGATCGGCGACGCCGACTACAACGTGTCCAAGCTGTACGGGATGCTGCCGGCCAGCACGTCGGGCGACGCCAAGTCCCGCACCCCAGCCGACAACCAGACGGTGCGCAACGTGTTCGTCATCGGCCCGGACAAGAAGATCAAGCTCATCCTGGTCTACCCCATGACCACCGGACGGAACTTCGACGAGGTACTGCGCGTGATCGACTCGCTCCAGCTTACGGCCAAGCACCGGGTGTCCACCCCGGTCAACTGGAAGCAGGGTGAGGACGTCATCATCGCCGGTTCGGTTTCCAACGATGAGGCCAAGCAGGTGTTCGGAACCTGGAAGGAGCCGAAGCCCTACATCCGCATCGTTCCGCAACCGAGCTGATCAGTACGGAGACCGGGCAAGGGGCGGCGGATCGACCGGGTGATCGGCGCCATGTCCAGGCTGTGAGGCTGGGCGAACCGCGTTCCTGACTCGCCCGCCTGCGCCGGCCTGAAGGGGGTAGGGCGGATCGCCTACGGCGACGCGGGTAACCTCGGCCCACCACCGCGGGCGCCACTGGCCTGGCGGTTGCCCGCCTTTGCCGCAGGGGGGTCGGATGGACGAATTGGAATGGGTCCCGGCATGGAAGCTCCGCCAGCTCATCGCGGCGCGGGATCTGTCCCCCGTCGAGCTGATGGAGTCCTTGCTCACCAGGATCGACTGCCTCGGCCCGGACCTCAACCCCTTCATCACCGTGGCCGTGGACCAGGCCGTGGGCCCATATTCGCCCGCCACACGCCTGAGCCGCCGGACCCGTCCCGGCGCGCCGTGCGGTGGCCGAAGGCACACAATTTGTCCCAAGTGAGAGGAGCAGAGGTGGGATTACTCAGGCGTCATGACGAACGGCGGGAAGCAGTTCACTATCGGATGCAGGAGAAGATCTTCTCTATCGGCGACGACTACTGGATCGAGAACGATCGGGGCGAGCGGGTCTTCAAGGTCGACGGCAAAGCGCTTCGCGTCCGGGAAACGATGATCATCGAGGACACCACCGGGGCCGAGCTGTGCAAGATCCAGGAGAAGAAGCTCCGGGTCCGTGACACCATGGAGATCGAACGGCACGGCGACACACTGGCCACCGTCAAGAAAGCGCTGGTGTCGCCGCTGCGGCAGCGGTACTCGGTCGACGTGCACGGCGGAGAAGATCTCGAGGTGCACGGGAACATCGTCGATCACGAGTACCACATCGAGCGCGGCGGGCAGAAGGTCGCCGAAGTGTCCAAACGCTGGTTTCGGGTGCGCGACACCTACGGCATCGAGATCTCGCCCGGCCAGGACGACGCCCTGATCCTCGCGGTGTCGGCGTGCCTGGACCGGATGACCCGCGAATAGTCGATATCTGCGTTCGGCGTGATTCGGTGGTGTCGAGGATGAACCCGTTCGGGGCGTCCCACCGCCGCCTCTGAGCCCGTCTTTCAGTTCGTGGGGAGCTGCCAACCCGGGAGGCCGGGGTCACCGCCGGGCGGTTTTGGCGAGCACGCCGTCGATAACAACGTCGATGGCGAAACGGAAACGCTCGTCGCCATCGCCGGCGACCATCTGGGCGGCGTGGGCGGCGATAAGTGGGAACCGGTCGGGCGGTAAGCCGGCGAAGGTCTCGTAGATCTCGTTGACCTGCTTGCGGCGGTCGTCGTCGCGACGGCCGCGAGGGCGACGCACATCGTCCTCACTGGCGACGCCGGTCACCAACAACACGAAGATGTCGCAAGCCCAAGCGGCGTCTTGGGGGTCGAGCCCGCCGGCGAGCAGGATTCCCAGCAGATTCTCGGTCAGACGCAGGACCGCTTCGGTCGTGGGTGGATCGGCGAGGGTCATGGCGGCAATTCCAGGGTGAGCCACCAGTGCTTGGTGCACGCGTTGAAGTAGCGAGTGCAGCTGAGCCCGCCAACGTGAAGGGTCCGGCGCTTCGAGCTCGATCGTGGCGGTGACGCGATCCAGCATGGCCTGGAGCAGACCCTCGCGGCCGGAAACGTAGACGTAGAGCGAGGCCGGGCCCGTGTCCAGGGCGGTTGCGACCCGGCGCATCGTGACCGCCTCCAAACCGTCCGACTTCAGGATCGTCAGGGCTGCGTCGACGACCGCGTCCTCGCTGAGCGGTGCCTTGGCCGGGCGGTCACGAGTCGAGCGATGACGAACCGAGGGGTTCATCGGTCGCGGACCGTCGGCGAGAGACATGGCAGACCGGACTCTACTTGACAGGAACATTGTTCGTCACGTACGGTGTTCGTACGGTGAGCCCAAACCACGAAGTCCTCTTCGGCCTCGGGCTGGAGACCGGCGTCCACCAAGTGAGCGAGATGCTCGGGCACGCCCGCCTCGCCGACGACGCGGGTCTCGACCTCGTCAGCGTCGGCGACCATCCCTACTTCGCCGAGCGGGTCGACGCCTACGCCGCGCTGGGGTTCGTTCTGGGCGCAACCAGCAACATCACCGGAGCGGTGATCATGACGAACCTGCTCAGCCGTCCCGCTCCTGTCCTCGCCCGGACCGTCACGGGGCTGTCGACTATCTCTGGCGGTCGTGTCGTTCTCGGAATGGGTGCGGGCGGGATGTGGGAGGAGATCGTCGCCCTCGGTGTTCCCCGTCTGGCGCCCGCAGCCCGGATACGAGCGCTGGCAGAGGCGATCATGGTTGTTAGAGCGCTCTCCGGCGGCGGCGATCCGGTCACGTTCGCCGGCGAGTTCTACCACGTCACCGCATTGAATCCAGCAGCCGCGCCAACGCCACCGATCTGGATCGGATCGCTCAGCCCGAAGGCGCTGGCCGTGACCGGCCGACAGGCGGACGGATGGATACCAGGACACCTCGCCGACTGGCGCAGCACGAATGTTGCCGAGTCACGGCCGATCGTCGACGAAGCGGCGGCTTCGGTAGGCAGAAGCCCCGCCGACGTCGCCACCATCTACAACGTGTCAGGGCGCCTCACCCGGGTTCCCCTCCCGGAGACCCGCGACGACGAGGGCCGCTGGATCGGGGGCGGGGTGACGCAGTGGGTAGAGGAACTGACGTTCGCCGTGCTCGAACGGGGCGCCGCCGCTTTCATCTACCTGGTCCCTCCGGGCGACAGCATCAGCGACGCGACACTTCACCTTTGGGCCCACGAAGTCGTGCCCGCCGTCCGCGAAGCAATCGCCAAGCGCTGACCCCGGCGACCGGCAAGCGAACCTTCGGCGAGGGCATCGAAGTCGACGGCCGCTACGCCGTCCGCCCAACCTTGCGCGTGCTGTCGCTCGTATGCGCGGTTCGTGTCCGGGTCAGTGGGCGCGGAGGGAGTCGAAAGCTCAGTACCGTCGTCTCCAATGATCGTCTCTGGACTTCCGTGAACTGTGTCCGCAGGTCAGAGCCCGTTTCTCGGAAATCGTGATCAACTACGAGTTGCCTTCTTCTGCCCTTTTCTGTTGACCGGCTGTTGACCGGCGGGGTTCTGTTGACCGGCGGTTGACCGGCTCAGGCCCCCTGGACACCCTTCGGACGACGACCGGCGAAGGGGATCACGTTGCCCGTCTGCCCGCCCATAGCGGCCTGACGCTGGGCGTCGAAGCGATGGGGCATCTCTTCCTGGGCGTTCTTACGGAGGTGCCCGTAGTCCCGCAGCATGACCGCTGGATCGTGCCCGTGCCGATGCGCCACGGTTAGGAGATCCTCACCGCTGGTGAGCAGGATGGTGATGCTGGTGTGGCGCAGGTCGTAGGCCCGCTTGAACGTCTTGGGGAACTCGATGCTGGCCTCGGGGCCTTCTCCAAGGCTCGGCCGATAGCCGGGCGCATGATCTTGGCCTGGAAGCTGTCACGGTTGATCGGACGGCCCTTGGTGTTCACGAACAGTGGGTCAGTGGTTGAGGCCCAGGGCAAGGGACTCCCTCGGGCCTTGAGCATCTCCATCAGGTCATCACGCAACCAGGGCGGAATGGGGATGCCCCGGTTGCTGTCGGCTTTCACTGGACCCTCGACCATCTTGCGCTCATGACCCTCGTAGGCGGGATAGGGGAGAGCGTGCGGTCGATCTCGATCCGGCAGCGGTCCACTTCACGTCTCCGACCTGTAGCCCGCACATCTCGGCGGGCCGGATCCCGGTGAACAGCAACACCCACACCGCTAGTCGAAAACACTCGGTCACCTGCGACACGAAGAAGATGGCCTGCTCCATGCTGAGCATGTCGCCTTCACGGATGCGCTTGCGGGGCACCTTCACGTTGTGGCCCCGGGCCGGGTTGTCCCGACGGGGAGCCCGGGGACCGGAGTTGATGGCGTAGGCCATGACCCCGCAGTTGACCGTGAGCATGGCCTGAATGGTCTTGTTGCTCAGCCCCTCCTCCACCTTGTCTCCGATGAAGTCACTGACATCGCTGAAGCTGATGGCAGCTAGGGGGCAGTCCCCGAAGTACGGGCTGACGTGCTTCTTGAGTTTGGCGTCATAGCCACGACGAGTGTTGGGCTGCCGCCGAGCGGTGGTCTTCCACCAGGACTGCGCCCATTGATCGAAGGTGACCCGCTTGTCGCGCTCGGGGATGTAGTCAATCGATGCTATCGACGGTTTGATGGATTTTCGAGGTTGCTTCCAGGCCACATTCAGGGTGTCTCTTGTCAGGCTGGATTCGGTCAGTTACGATCCCCAAGAGGTCGTGTCGCCTTCTCTGCTCTGGACCCCGGTGGAGTGGATCGCCAAGACCCTTACGTGGCACCAGTGGTGTTGCGGAAAGGTGACGGGAATGGGTCGGTATCTTGAGCGGGCTTCGATGTCTGCTGTTTGCGGTTGCCGCGTCACGCCACCCGCCCATGCGCCCAGTGTGCGCACAAGCTTCCCGGATGAAGTGTCGTTGCGCGTCAACTGCGAAGGAGTACTGCAATGAGGCTCCGATCATGTCGTCTCTTTGGAGGGTCGAGGGAACGGGAGGCCAGTGTGTGGCGCTCTCGGGTCCCGATCCTTTTTGGAGCGTCAGTTCTGTTGGCAACCGTCGTGCCGATTGTTCTGGTCGGCGGTGCGGAGGCGGCGAATGCCGCCCCCTCGACGCTCGGCCCTTGCGCTGGCGACCTGACCGGGACCATTTTTACGTTGACGGAGGCATGTACGACGACGGTGCAGATAGCTGTTCCGACCACCATTACGACCATCGCTGGCGGTGGATTCACTATCACTGCCCACGACCCGACTGGCGGTAATTTCAACGGTGCGGTCCTGACCAATACCTCGCCGGGTCAGTCGATGACCATCGAGAACCTGACTATCCAGGGCAGCGGTTTCGCTATTGACTGTGCCGTCTCGTTGTTCGGGATTTTGTTCAACGACGCCGGTGGCTCGGTGAGCGACGTCAAGGTGTTGGACATATCCCAGCACGGCGGCTGCGGATCGGGATTGGGAATCCGAGCCAATGCGGTGGCCGGAACGCCACGCACGGTCACGATCACCAACACCGTCGTGAGCGGGTACAACAAGGCCGCCCTGGTCGCCTCGGGAATGATGACCATGAACGTCTCCGCCAGCACCTTGGGTCCACCCGACCGTACTACGCCCGCACTGCTGCCCTCCCAAAACGGGGTGCAGTACGGCGGAGTCGGAGTCAACGCGGGGGCCGGTGGCACTGTCACCGGTAGCACTATCTACGGCAGCGGCTTCGGCAGTCCCAGCGATCAGGGCACCGCGTTTCTGTTGTTCGGGGCCAAAAACGTGACCCTGTCGGAGGACACCATCACCGGAGCCGAAACCGACATCGGAGTGGCTGTGTCCTCGGATAGCACGGGTATTGCCATCAGCCACAACCACATCTCCCGGACCTCCCCTGATTCCCCTGACACGTTCGGAACCGGGGTGCAGGTGGACACCGGGTCATCGGCCACGCTGGTCTGCAACACCTTCAGCGGCTGGAAGACCGACATAGAGGGCGCGACCCAGGGGCCGTGCATCACCACCACCACCCTGCCCGACGGCACCGTCAAGGTCCCCTACTCGGCCACGCTGACCGCCACCGGCGGTACCGCCCCCTACACCTGGTCCCGGGTATCGGGATCGCTCCCACCCGGGTTGGCCCTAGCTGCTAACGGGAAGGTCAGCGGCACCCCCACCAAAGAAGGCACCTACGACTTCACCGTAAAGGTGACCGACGCCAAGGGCGAGACCGCCACCCAGGCCCTGACGATCGTCATCTCTGCGCCGCCACCGCCGCCCAAGACCCAGGGCTACTGGCTCACCGCTGGTGACGGCGGGGTGTTCAGCTTCGGGTCCGCCCCCTTCCGCGGCTCCGCCGGCAACGTGCACCTGGTCGCGCCGGTAGTGGGGATAGCGACGACGCCCAACGGGGTCGGCTATTGGCTAGGGGCCAAGGACGGCGGCGTTTTCAGCTACGGCGTTGCCTTCCACGGCTCGCTGGGCAACGTCCACCTAGCGGCCCCCATCGTCGCCATCGCCGCCACCCCGGACGGGCAGGGCTATTACCTCGTCGGCGCTGACGGTGGAGTGTTCACCTTCGGTGACGCCCACTTCCACGGCTCCCTGGGCAACGTTCATCTCGCCGCTGCGATAGTCGGTATCGCTGTCACCCGTGACGGGGGCGGCTATTACCTGGTGGGCCAGGACGGCGGCGTGTTCAGCTTTGGTGACGCCCGCTTCCAGGGGTCGCTGGGAGCCACCGCGGTCGGTACCTCGATCGCTGGCATCGCCGTCGACAACGCCACCCAGGGCTACTGGCTAGTGGGTGCCAACGGCAGCGTATACACCTTCGGAGCCCCGTCGTTCGGCTCGCTTGTCAATGTCGCCCTCCATGCACCTGTGGTGGGAATCTCGTCCATACAAGACGGGCTCGGCTACCGCTTCGTCGCCTCCGACGGCGGCGTGTTCTGCTTCGGCAACGCCCACTTCCTAGGCTCAATGGGCGGCACCCCGCTGAACCAGCCCGCAGTCGGAATGGCATCGGTGAACTAAACGTGGTTTCGGCCCCGAGGTCCCCCGAGCAGAGGTAGGCGTACGGCAGGAGGCGTCCGACCCGTGGTGAACACGAGCGCAAACTTCTGTTGACCGGCACACCTATTTTCCGTGACCGGTGGAGCCAAAAATGCCCTCTGACCTGCACCTACCCAAGTGGGCGCGGAGGGAGTCGAACCCTCATGCCGCTAGGCCGCAGGGTTTAAGCCCGCTGTGTCTGCCGTTCCACCACGCGCCCATCTCCGCAGTCTCGCACGCGGCGCACCCGGCCGACTTACTTGGTTAGCCTCGGAACGTGCTGGCGATCCTGAGCGCTCTCGGGGCTTCGCTCATGTACGCCACGGCGTCCGTGCTGCAGCAGCGCGGCGCATCCGCCCAGCCCGCCGAGCAGTCTCTTCGCCTCGGCCTGCTGGTCGGCCTCCTGGCCAACCCCATTTGGGTTCTCGGCCTCGGCTGCGACGTCGCCGGCTACGTGCTTCAGTTTGTGGCCCTCGGCCACGGAACGTTGGTGGTGGTTCAACCGTTGCTGGTGTGCGGGCTGCTCTTTGCCCTGCCCCTCGGGGCGGCCTGGGCCGGTCGCCGGCTCAGGACCTCCGACTGGTTGGCGGCGGCCGTCGTGTGCGCCGGACTGGCCGGGTTCCTCGTTGTTGCCAACCCGGCATCGGGGGCCGACGACGCCCGCCGTCTCACCTGGATCCTGCTGCTGGGTATCGACGCCGGAGTGGCGACGATGCTCGTGGCCTTCACCTTCGGGCGCCAACCGAGGCAGCGGGCCCTGCTTCTCTCTGGAGCGGCGGGCGTTGTGTACGGGGCGGCGGCCGCCCTCACCAAGACCAGCTCCCACCTGTTGGACCAGGGCTGGTGGCGGGTCGTGTTGCACTGGCAGCCCTACGTCCTGATCGTCTTCGGGGTGGGGGGAATGGTCCTCGGCCAGAGCGCCTTCCAGGCCGGCGCCCTGGATGTCTCATTGCCCACGATGTCGGTCGTCGATCCGATCGTGAGCATCATCATCGGAGCGGTGGTGTTCGACGAAACGATCTCATCGAGCCCGGCCGCGCTGCTCGTCCAGGTCATCGCTCTGATCGCCATGGCCTGTGGGGTGTTCGCCCTGGCCCGGTCCGGCTCGATGCGCCAGGCGCCCCAGAGCCCACCCGCCCGGTAGCTCAGGGCTGCAGGATCACCTTGCCGAACTTCCCGGGCGCGGCGAAGTGGGCGTAGGCCGAGGGGGCATCGGAAAGCGGGAATACGGAGTCGACGGGGACGGTGAGCGACCCGGAGTCGAAGAGCGGCAGCACGTGGGCCTCCACCAGCCGGGCCGCCATCGCCTTCTCTTCTAACGGCCGGGAGCGGAGGTGCGAGCCGAAAAGGCGCCCCCTCCGGGCCATCAGCAGGCCGAGATCGATTTCCCCGGTCGCCCCGGCCCCGGTGCCGATGACGCTGATCCGCCCCTTGGTGGCGAGGGACCGGAGGTTGGCCCCGAGGTTGGGCGCGCCTACCAGCTCGAGGATCACGTCGAAGGGGCCGCACGCCTCCGTCTCGGCGGGATCGACCACCCGGGCGCCCAGTTTGCCCACCTGTTCCCGGCGTGGCCTGGATCGCACGGTTGCCGTCACCGTGGCACCCGCCGTCACCCCGAGCTGGACCGCCGCCGTGCCCACCCCTCCGGCCGCGCCGTGCACGCACAGGCGCTCGCCGGGCCCCAGCCCGGCCTGGGTGAACAGGGCGTCGTGGGCGGTGGTGAACACCTCGGGAACGCCGCCCGCCTCCGCCCAGGAGAGGGTGGCCGGCACGGGCATCGCCTCGCGCTCGTGCAGCACGGCCATCTCCGCTTGGCCCCCTCCGCCCACCACGGCCATGACCCGGTCCCCGACGGCGAACCGGGAAGCGCCCGGTCCGTTGGCCACCACCTCGCCGGCGAGCTCGAGGCCGGGGATGTCCGCCGGCGCCCCTGGAGGCGCCGGGTAGCGGCCCCTGACCTGCACCAGATCGGCCCCGTTGAGGCCGGCGGCCCGCACCCGGACCAGGATCTGGCCGAGACCGGGGACGGGATCGGGCCGGTCGCCGGCCACGACGCCTCCGGCCGAGATGATGACAGCCCGCACCAGCTCAGCCTTCCTGCCCGGCCAGGCCGGCCAGCAACGCGTGGGTCCGTTCGCGCTGCTCGCGTGACCCGAACACCGACAATGAGAACCCCGTCGCCCCGGCGTCGACCAGGCCCCGTAGCTGGGCCGCCACTGCCTCCTCATCGCCCACCACCGCCACATCGGCCGGCCCGACGGCGCCCTCGCGGTCGAGCATGGCCCGGTACGAGGGGAGGTTGTTGTAGAACCCGAACGCCGACGCCGCCCTCTCGCGGGACCCTTCGGGGTCCGAGGTGACCGAGACCGGCAGCCCCACCACGATCTGAGGCGCCGGCCGCCCGGCCGCCTCGGCCGCCCTGCTAATGGTCGGCACGACGTGGTCGCCGAGTGTCTTCGGTCCGACCATCCAAAGCACGGTGCCATCGGCGCGCCGTCCGGCCAGTTTCAGCATTTGGGGCCCAAGCGCGGCCACCAGGACAGGCGGCGGCGCCGCCCCGGCGACGACCATGGGGGCCCCGGTGCGCGCCGTCAGCTCCTCGCCCTCGAAAGTGAGCTTCTCACCGTGCAGAAGGGGCATGAGGATCTCCAGGTATTCCCGCAGATGCCGGACCGGGGTGGAAAAGGACAGGCCGTACGCGCCTTCGATCACCACCTGATGTGACAGCCCGATGCCCAGGGTCAGCCGGCCACCCGTGGCGGCCTGCACCGTCAACGCTTGGAGGGCGAGTGTCATCGGATGGCGGGGATAGGTCGGCACAACCGAGGTGCCGACCCGCAGACCGGGGACCTCGCGCCCGACGACGGCCAGAGTGGTGAGGGCGTCGTAGGCCGATATCTGGGGGAGCCAGAAGTCCAGGCCCTGTTCGAGCGCGTCCCGACCCGCCTCGATGAGGGCGTCGACGACGTTGGCCGCCTGACCCGGTACGCCGGCCTGTATCCCGATCCTCATGCCCGGATGCTACCGACGCGTCCGGGAGCCGGACTAGACCCGGCCCGCTCCAAGCAGGCTCGACCAGTAGATCGACTGGATGCTCACGTCCTGGCCGGTTTCGGGGGCGTCGATCATTTCTCCGCCTCCTATGTACATGCCGACGTGGAACACGTTGCTCGGGGTCCCGAAGAAGATCAGGTCGCCCGGCAGGACGTCAGCCAATGGGATCCGCTGGGTGGCGTAGTACTGGTCCTGGGCCACGCGTGGCAGGTACACGCCGGCGTGGCGCCATGCCATCATGACCAGGCCCGAGCAGTCGAACGAATTGGGCCCGGTGCCTCCCCACTGATAGGGCTTGCCCAGCTGGGCCCGGGCGTAGGCCAGGGCGGCCCCGGCGCCGGCGGCCGGATAGTTGCTGACAGGGGCGGGGGGCGAGGTGGTGGGAGCGGCTCTCGGGGGCGGAGGCGGGGTGGTTCGGGGCGGTGAGGTTCGCGGCGGTGAGGTTCGCGGCGGTGAGGTTCGCGGCGGTGAGGTTCGCGGTGGTGCCGGTGAGGTTCGCGGCGGTGAGGTTCGCGGCGGTGAGGTTCGCGGCGGTGAGGTCGCCGGTGGGGCGGTGACGGCGGGCGAGGCCGGGCGGGACGGGGCGGCCGTCGGGTGGGATGCCGGGGTGGCGCCCACGTGGGTGGCCCGGCTCTGGCCCGAGGAAACGACCGGCTTGGCCGTGAGCGTCGGCTCGGAGCGGCTCGGCCCCGCTGCGACCGGTGCCGATGCGGGCGGCAGGTCGTTCTGGCTCGCCAGCTGGGCGCGGACCTGGGCCTGCTCGGCCTTCTGCTGAGCCATTTCGACCTGGGCGACGAGGACCGCCATCTGACCCTTGACCTGAGACAGCGACTGCTTTTCGGACGTCGAGCGTGGCCTGAGCGGCCGACTGGTCGGCCCGGATGTCGCTCAGGGTGGCCTCGGCCTGGCGCTGGCCTGCGACCAGTTGGCGCTGCTGGCTCGTCTGCAGGGCCAGGGTGGCGCGATAGGCGCGGACGGCCCGCTGCTGGCCCCCGGCGATGATCTCTGCGTATGAAGCGGTCATGCTGGGGTCGTCGCCCGCCTTCTCCGGCACGTAACCGAGCAATGGCGCCCCGCCGGCCAGGTAGGCGAGGAGGGCCTGCTGCTTCAGGTCCTGTTTGGTCTTGACGACCATGGCGTCGGTCCGGCCCATCGCTGTCCGCAGCGTGCTCACACGCGAGGAAAGCTGCTGGTAGCGGACCTGGGCTGCACCGTAAGCGTTGGCCAGCTCGTCCAGGTTGCGGCCATCGGACTGGATCTGGCCGGCCAGCTCCTGGGCCTCGGCCTGCAGGCCGGCCTCGGTGTCGGAGGATCCACCATTTATCGGGGTGAATGAGCTTGAATCGGTGGACGACGCCCAGGCTGCGCCTGACCCGGCGACGAGTACAGCCGTGGTCATCGCAAGGGCGATGAGGGCCCGGCGGGTCCGGGACGGGGGTGAGTCCGGGGCATTCATGGGGCGGACCGGGCTGCACGTTGCCGCGCAGAGTGGCTCCATAACTCTAGTCACACCAGTCACACTGTCAACTCCGGCCACAAATTTCTTCGCCTTGACCGGTCGCTACGGAGTTGCTTACGTTCCGGGTATGACCAGCGACAACCGGGGGGAGCAGAGCGGCAGGTACCGCATCGAGCACGATTCCATGGGGGAGGTGCGGGTCCCCGTCGCCGCCAAGTGGCAGGCCCAGACCCAGCGGGCGGTGGAGAACTTCCCGATCTCGGGTACGACAGTGGAACGGTCCCTCATCTCGGCTCTGGCCGCCATCAAGGGGGCGGCGGCACTCGAGAACGCCCGGCTGAAGACCGTCGACCGCAAGGTCGCGGAAGCCATCAACGCGGTGGCCCAGGAGGTCGCGGCCGGCGAGTGGGACGACGAGTTCCCCATCGACGTCTTCCAGACCGGCTCGGGCACCTCCACCAACATGAACATGAACGAGGTCCTGGCCACCCTGGCCTCCGAACGGCTGGGCGCCAAGGTCCATCCCAACGACGACGTGAACGCCTCGCAGTCGTCCAACGACGTGTTCCCGTCGGCCATCCACGTGGCCGCCGCCACCGAGATTCACGACCGGCTGATTCCCGCCCTCGATCACCTGGCCGAGGCGCTGCGCCGGAAGAGCCGGGACTTCAAGTCGGTGGTCAAGTCCGGGCCGCACCCACCTGATGGACGCCACGCCCGGTCACCCTCGGCCAGGAGTTCGGCGGCTACGCCGCCGGCGGTCGAGCACGGCATCGAACGGCTGGAGGCCGCCTTGCCCCGGGTGGCCGAGCTTCCGCTCGGCGGGACCGCGGTCGGCACCGGCATCAACGCGCCCCGGACCTTCGCCCCCGGAGTCATCAAGCGACTGGCGGAGGAGCGAGAGCTGCCCTTCACCGAAGCCCGGGACCACTTCGAGGCCCAGGGGGCCCGCGACGCCCTGGTCGAGGCGTCGGGCGTCCTGCGCACCATCGCCGTATCGCTCTACAAATGCGCCACCGACCTGCGCTGGATGGGCAGCGGTCCCCGCACCGGGCTGGCCGAGATCCGCATCCCCGACCTGCAGCCGGGCTCGTCGATCATGCCGGGCAAGGTGAACCCGGTCATTCCCGAGGCGGTCTCCCAGGTCGTGGCCCAGGTCATCGGCAACGACGCCGCCGTCGCCTTCGGCGGGGCGGCCGGCAACCTCGAGCTCAACGTCATGCTCCCCGTCATCGCCCGCAACCTGCTCGAGTCGATCCGGCTGCTGGCCTCGGTGAGCCGGGTGTTCGCCGACAAGTGCATCGCCGGCATCGAGGCCGACGTCGAGCGCTGCCGCACCTACGCCCTGTCGTCGCCGTCGATCGGCACCGCCCTCAACCCCTACATCGGCTACGAGGAGGCGGCCAAGGTCATCAAGGCGCTCGTGGCCGAAGGCAAGGACCTGCGCACCGTCGTGCTCGAGCGCGGCCTGCTCACCGAGGAGGAGGTCGGACAAGGCGCTCGACGTGGAGGCCATGACCAAAGGCGGGATCGTCCGCTGAGCCGAGGGGCCAGGTGAGCCGGGCCGAGGGGAAACGGCGGCCGGCCCGCCGCGATCGATCAGTCCGGCGGGCTCGTCAGGTGGCGCTCCAGAGCTGATAGGCGGTCATCCCAGCGCTGGCCCGACGTCGGCCAGCCACCGGGACGCGTCCTGCAGCCGGGCGGGCACCACCCCGTATCGGACCTCCCGGCCGTGACGCTCCGACGTCAGCAGGCCGGCGGTCGACAGGGCCCCCAGGTGCTTGACCACGGCTTGGCGCGACACCGGGTAGTTCGCGTGCCAGCTCGGTGGCGGTCAAGGGCCCGTCCGCCGACAGCTCGTCGAGCAGCCGGCGGCGGGTGGGGTCGGCCAGGGCGGCAAAAACGGCGTCTACGTCCGGGCCTTCAGGCGCGGGCACCTGGCCTGACCATCAAGACGGTGGTGCTGCACCCGGCCCAGGCGCCGAACAGGCGGGCGTCCCAGGCCGACCAGCCGGTGTCCGGTTGACCCGTTGGTGGGTCCGCCGACGGTAGCCGACCCGTCCCGGCGCCTGGGCCCGGGGTGAGCCGCCGACCTGCCGGTTCTCGGCGATCTGGCGCTCCTGCACGGTCAACCGGGTGCGGGTCCCCTCGTCGATCGGCTCGAGCAGGTACGAGACCTCAGACTCGACGTCGTCTTCCGGCTCGCCGGGCCCGTCGTGTCCGGGACCGCAGGCGGCCGCTGGCCGGCTGGCCGCGCTATCGGCCGGCCACCAACGGAACTGCAGATGCCGGCCCGGCCTCACCGCTTCGACCCGGCCGGCCCGCTCGGTCCCGTCGTCGCGGCGGAAGCGGGCGGGGCCTCCTTCCCGCAAGTCCCACTCCACGTCGGCGCCGAACCACTTGGCCAGCTGGCCCGGCTCCGTGAGGGCCTCCCACAGCCGCTCGGGACTGACCGGCATCACTATCTGGCGGCGGATCATGGCTTTTCCTGGCCTCCCTGCGGCGCTGGCTCTGGGCCTTCGGCTCCGCGGCACAGCCTACGTCCTGCAACAACAGAGTTGCACATCTTGACTCACTGGATTAACCTGCAACTTAACAGTTGCAGTTATGAGCGTCTGGAGACTCAGTCCGATGAGCTACCTCGTTCCCACCGTCATCGAGCAGTCGGCCAGAGGAGAGAGGGCCTATGACATCTACTCCCGCCTCCTCCAGGATCGCATCGTGGTGCTCGGCACCGAGATCAACGACACCACCGCCAATCTGCTCACCGCCCAGCTCCTTTTTCTCGAAGCCGAGGATCCAGAAAAGGACATCTGCCTCTACATCAACAGCCCGGGCGGATCGGTCACCGCCACGCTCGGCATCTACGACACCATGCAGATCATCCGGTCCGGAGGTCTCGACGATCTGCATGGGGATGGCTGCTTCGGGGGCGGCGGTGCTGCTGGCCGGAGGTGCTCCGGGCAAGCGGCTGGCCCTTCCCAACGCCCGGGTGCTGATCCATCAGCCCCACGGCGGGGCCCAGGGCCAGGCGGTGGACATCGAGAACCAGGCCCGGGAGATCGCCTTCCTCCGGCGGCGGGTGGACGAGATCCTGTCGTTTCATACCGGTCAAGCCATCGAGAAGGTGGCCCACGACACCGACCGCGACTACATCCTGGGGGCGGCCGACGCCGTGGCCTACGGGCTGGTCGACGACATATTGACGACCAGGCGGGGTCTGTCGCTGGTGGCGGCCGAGGTCCCCTGATCCTGCCGGCGGCCCGACGGATCGTGCGCAACCGGATCGCCGCCTTCCCGGCCCGATCGGCGCCGGTCGCCCAGCCGGCGTCGGCGCCCCGGACCAGGCCGCGGCCAGGGACACGACCCACGTCGCCGGGACGGCCCCACCGGCGAGCGGCTACGGTCGCCGGAAGTGAGCACCGGCTTCAAGGTCCTCGTCTTTCTCCACATCGTGTGCGTGATCGGCGGTTTCGGCGCCGTGGCGTACAACGCCTTGTACATGAGCTTGGCCCAGCGCCGGGCAGGCGGCGGCACGGGAGCCATCCTCGAGGTCAACGGCCTGGTGTCAGGGTTGGCCGAGCTGCTGATCTACGCCGCCCTGCTGTTCGGGGTGGGGGCGGTGACGGCCAGCAATTCCCAGATCAAGTTCAGTGAGGCCTGGGTGTCGGCGGCATTTGCGATCTACCTGGTGGACCTGGGCATCCTCCACGGCTGGATAAAACGCCACCAACGCAGCTATACCGAGACGGTCAAGCGGCTGGAGACTCCGGGTGACCAGCCCGCCGACCGGGAGGCCGAGGCGGGCCGCCTGCTCAGCCTGGAGAAGCGGATCGGCTTCGGCTGGGGCGCGTTCAACCTTCTGGTCGTGGCCGCCGTCTACCTGATGGTTTTCAAGCCTGGAGGCTGATGCACCCCATCGAGCACCTGCGTTACGTGGCCCGGCCGGGTAGCACCGATCCTGATCTGCTGGCCCGGGAAGCGGCCTCGGCCCTGGCCGACGTGGCTCGGCTCGAGCCACCCGGCCTGCTGCCGGCGTGCCGCCGGTTGATCGAGCGCCACCTGACCGTCGGGCCCGATGTGGTGGCTGTCCGCCCGCATGCTGGCGGCGGACGACCCGAGCGTGGCGGCCCGGCTGGCGGTGTCCGAGCTGGACCACGACATGACCGCCCGCCACCTCGCCATGAGCCTTCCGGACTCGGTGACGGCGCTGCTGGTGGGGTGGCCGGAGCTGTGCGCCTCCGCCCTGCGCAGCCGGGGCGACGTCGAGGCGCTCATAGTGGACGCCGCAGGCGAGGGCCGGGCGCTGGCCAGGAGGCTGGGCGACCTGGGCAGTGACTGCGCCGTCGTACCCGAGTCGGGAACCGGTGCGGCGGCCGCGGTGTGCGATCTGGTCCTCGTCGAGGCGTTCGCCGCCGGGGTGAGCGGGATCCTGGCCGCGCCCGGTTCTCTCGCTGCCGCCGCGGTCGCGGCCTACCGCGCTGTCCCGGTTTGGGGGGTGGTCGGGGTCGGACGGGTCCTGCCCGAACGGCTGTGGGACGCGCTGCTCGCCCAGCTCGACGCCACCGGCGAGGAACCCTGGGACCGAGAGGTGGAGCTGGTTCCGGCCGGCCTCCTCAGCCAGGTCGTGGGGCCGGACGGCGAGACCGAGGTAGACGTGGCTCTGCGCCAGGCGACCTGTCCGGCAGCGCCCGAGCTGTTCCGCCTCGCCGGCTGAACGGCTCGGCCCCGGCAGTAAATCCAATAGTTTGTGCGCTTAGCCCGCTCGGAGCGGGTTAAGCGCACAAACTATGAAGTAAGCGGCCGGATGGGGGTGGCCAACTGGTCGCCGAACGGGCGAAGCCCCTAGCATCCGGGCATGTCCGAGCGTTCGCGCCGCCTGCCCCGGCGATCCTGTCACGCCGTCCCCGGCTCGAATGAGAAGTTCCTGGCCAAAGCCCCGACTCTCCCCGCAGACATGTTCTTCCTGGATCTCGAGGACGCGGTGGCCCCCCTGGAGAAGGAAGCAGCCCGGCCGAAGGTGGTCGAGGCGGTGCGGGAACAGGAATGGGGCGACGCGGTCGTGTGCGTGCGGGTGAACGCGTGGGACACCAGGTGGACCTACGGCGACGTCATAGAGGTCGTAGGTCAGGCCGGGCCGCGCCTCGACGAGCTCATGCTGCCGAAGGTGCAGAACGCCGCTCAGGTGGTGGCTCTCGACCTTCTGCTCACCCAGGTCGAGATCAACCACGGCCTGCCCCCCGGCCACATCGGAATCGAGGCCCAGATAGAGACGGCCCAGGGACTGATCAACGTTGAGGAAATCTGCGCCGCCTCCCCCCGGCTGGAGACGGTGATCCTGGGCCCGGTCGACTTCTCGGCGTCCATGGGCATGCCCTCCCTGTCGGGCGGTCTGCTAATCCCGGAGTATCCCGGGGACTACTTCCACTACGTCTTCATGAAGATCCTCATGGCCGGGCGGGCGAACGGCTTGCAGGTGATAGACGGCCCCTATGTGAAGATCCGGGATGCCGACGGCTTCCGGGAGTACGCCAGCCGGTCCCAGATCCTCGGGTACGACGGGAAGTGGAGCCTCCATCCCGATCAGGTGACCATCCTCAACGAGGTGTTCTCGCCAACTCAGGAGCAGTTCGACAAGGCCTGCCTGGTGCTGGAGCACTACCGGGAGGCGACGGAGACCGGCGAACGCAAGGGGGCGGTGATGTTCGGGGACGAGATGATCGACGAGGCCTCCCGCAAGGTCGCGGTCACCCTCGTCGCCCGGGGCGATCGCGCCGGCATGAAGCGCAGCACCTGAGGCGCCAGCCGACCGGCCGGCGACCGACAGGGCACCGTAGGCAATCAGCCGACCGGCCGCGGAGACAATCAGCCGACCGGCCGCGGAGACAATGAGCCGACCGGCCGCGGAGGCAAACAGCCGACCGGCCGCGGAGACAATCAGCCGACCGGCCGGCGGGCCACCACCGTGACCAGGGGCGGCAGCAGCACCGGGTCGTCACCGGGGTCGACCTCGGTCATGGCTTCAAGGTAGTCGGCCACCGGGCCCGGGCCCGCCCACGCCGGCGCCTCGGCCCAGGCGTCCACCAGCTCCAGTCCGGCCTGGCGCACCAGCGCCGGGAGGATCGCGCCCACGTCGGGATGTAGGGCTCCGGGCATGGCCAGGGGGCCGCCGTCGATGCGGCCGGCGCTCGTCACCGGCTCCTGGGCCACGACCCAGCCACCAGGGCGCACCGCGCTGCGCATGCGTTCGAGCACCACGACCGGTGCATGGACGTGCAGCAGGACGAACCGGCAGAACGCCAGGTCGATGGGCTCAGGCAGGGTGAGCTCCTCTCCGGCCTGGGTCAGGGCAACCACCTGGGCCTGGGCGGCCTCCGCCGCGGCAGCCGCCACCTCGTCCCGGCGGGCCGGATCCGAGTCGACGGCGTACACCCGGCCGTCCCGTCCCACGATGCGCGCCAGTGCCACGGTTACGTCGCCGCCGCCCGCCCCGACGTCGGCGCAGCGCCAGCCTTCTCTCAAGCCCAGGCGATCGAGCGCCGTCGACAGCGGCCGCCGGTAGACGTCGTTGCGGAGTCCCAGTTCGATCACGGCTGGCACGATACGACGGCTACGACGACCCCGTCAGGACCGGCACCTGGTTTGGTGCCGGCGCCACGCCCGGCCCGCGGGCCAGGCTTCGCTTGAGTTGTCGACCGGGCGGCACTTAGCGTGTGGCGCCGATGACCACTTACGACCGCCCGTTCGGACGCTATTTCGAGGACTTCGAGGCGGGCGATGTCTATCGCCACTGGCCCGGCAAGACGATCACTGAGTACGACGACCACCTCTTCTGCATGATCACCATGAACCACCACCCGCTCCACACCAACGCCTGGTTCGCCGAGCACGAGACGGTTCACGGCAAGAACGTGGTGGTGGGGAATCTGGTGTACAGCGTCGTGCTCGGTATGAGCGTTCCCGATGTGAGCGGGTCGTGTATCGCCAATCTCGAGGTCGAGGAGCTCACCCACAAGAAGCCGACGTTCCACGGCGACACGATCTACGCCGAGACCCGGGTCCTCTCCAAGCGGGAATCCGCGTCGAAGCCCGATCGCGGCGTGGTGACCGTGGAGACCAAAGGCTTCAACCAGCGCGGCGAGGAGGTCTGCTACTTCCGCCGTCGGGTGATGGTGTGGAAGCGCGACGGGGCGCCGGTCCGGCGCCGTCCTTATGAGCCGGACATCTGGGAATGACTCCATGACCGCCCGGCTATGCCATCTGTCACACCGACGACCTCGCAGCCCGAGGTCAATGTAACGTCGAGGTGAACCTTTGGGGGTGTCTCGGTGGAGCTCACGTTCTATGGGGTGAGGGGATCCTGTCCCTGCCCGTCTGATGCGAACCGGAGGTACGGCGGCAACACCGCGTGTGTCGTGCTGACCGCGGCGGGGGAGCGGCCGATCGTCCTCGACCTCGGGACCGGGTTGCGACAGTTCGCCGAGACCCAGCCGCTGGACGGCTCCTTCCAGGCCACTGCGCTCATAACCCACATCCACTGGGATCACGTGCAGGGCTTGCCCTTCTTCCCGCCGGCGGACCGCCCCGGCGCCCGCTTCGACATCTTCGGTCCCGAGCAGGACACCGGCACTCTCGCCGACCAGATCGACGGGTTCATGAGGCCGCCGTACTTCCCGGTTACCTGCTCACAGCTGCGAGGCGAGATCCGCTTCCACGACGTCCTCAAGGACGACTTCTCGATCGGCTCGGCCCATGTCTCAGTCCGGCCCGTCCCACACTGCGGACCAACCGTCGGCTACCGGGTGAAGTGGCGGGGACGCATCGTCACGTACATCAGCGACCACCAGGCCCCGCCGGGCCTCGATACCGTCCCCGACAGCGTGCTCGAGCTGGCCGACGGAGCCGACCTTCTCATCCACGACGCTCAGTACACCCGCGAGGAGTTCGAGCAGAAGTCCCATTGGGGTCACTGCACGCTCGACTATGCCGTCAAGGTGGCTTCCGAAGCCGGCGCCCGCAGGCTGTTGCTGTTCCACCATGATCCTTCCCACGGTGATGACCGTATGGACGAGCTGGTGGCAGAGGCCCGCCGGGCCGCCGGCGTCGCCGGCCCCGAGGTCACCGCCGCCTACGAGGGCCTGCGGATCTCCATCTGAGAGATCGGCAGGCACGCGACCGGGCTGCTAAGGCGCTCGAAGCCAGGGGGGGCCTTCCTACCCGGGTTTGACGACAGCCGCAGTCCGGGAAAATCCGGAAGTTCCGAGCCATTGCGCATCGGCTTCCCCGGAAGCCCCGTACCGTGACCGGAGCGTCCGGCCGTGCCCGCCACGGCGACCCGCAGTACCGCGACCCGCAGTACACCAAGGAGGGGCATGGACACGCTGACCCTGGCTCGAAGCGACGTTCTGAGAACCGCCGACGTCACCGCGGCCAGGGAAAGGAGCCGCCAACGCCGGCTGCGAAACCTGGCGATCCTCCTCGCCGTGGTCGCCATACCGCTCGCCATCCGGGCCCTGGTCGGAGGGCTGAGATACGCCCGGGGCGACCTGCGGGGCGCGGCGTCCGCCTTTCGCTGGCCGCTGCCTCACCTCCCCGCCGGAACCGGGGCGTACGTTCCGTCGATCGTGCTGATCGTCGTACTGGGCGCCGTTCTGCTCTTGCCGATGCTCGGGGCCGGGCGGTCGCCGCACGTGGCGTTCAGAGCGGAGGAGATCGACACCCGGCTATCGGACGTCAAAGGCTCGCCGGTGGTCGTCGAGGAGGTCGTGAAGACCCTGAACCTGTTTCTCGCCTACAAGACGTTCAAGGAGCGGATGGGCGGAACGCCCCGCCGGGCCGTTCTGTTCGAGGGTCCGCCCGGCACGGGCAAGACCTACATCGCCCGGGCTATGGCGGGAGAGGCGGGTGTGCCTTTCCTCTTCGTGTCGTCGTCGGCGTTCCAGTCCATGTTCTACGGGCAGACCAACCGGAAGGTGCGATCCTTCTTCAAGGCCCTGCGCACCCAGGCCCGCCGGGAGGGCGGCGCCATCGGGTTCATCGAGGAGATCGACGCCATCGGTGCCACCCGGGCCGGGCTCGGCCCGGGGGGCGGCCGGGAAGGCATCGCCGGTGTGGTCAACGAGCTCCTTATCCAGCTCCAGTCGTTCGACACCCCGACCTTCGGAGTCCGGCTGCAAGGCCGGGTGGTGGAGCTGTTGAATCGCTTCCTGCCCTCGGACCGGGCTCTGCGCAAGCCGGTCTCGCCTCCCGCCAACATCCTGGTGATCGGGGCGACCAACCGGGCCGGCGATCTGGACCCGGCTCTGTTGCGCCCGGGGCGCTTCGACCGGACGATCACCGTCGACCTGCCGGGCCGCAGCGGGCGGCGGGAGATTCTCGACTACTACCTGGAACGCAAGGCCCATCACGCCGAACTGGACCGCCGGGAGCGGCGCGACAGCCTGGCCGCCACCACCTTCGGCTACTCGCCGGTGATGCTCGAGCATCTCCTCGACGAGGCGCTGGTGTGGGCGCTCAGGCGCGGCGCCACCCGCCTCAATTGGGATGACGTGCAAAAGGCCAAGATGACCGCCGAGCTCGGCCTGGCCCAGCCCGTGGCCTACGCGGAGCGCGAACGGCTGACCATCGCCACCCACGAGTCGGGCCATGCCGCCGTGGCCTGGCTGGTCGCCCCCGAACGCAACCTCGAGGTCCTGTCGATCGTAAAGCGCAGCTCCGCCCTCGGCCTCCTGGCCCACTCCGAGCCGGAGGAAAGATGGACCCGGACCAGATCGGAGATCGAGGCGCTCATCCGCATCGCCATGGGGGGCATGGTGGCCGAGGAGCTCTTCATGGGGGAGACCAGCAGCGGGGTCTCGGGTGATCTCCGGACCGCCACCGAGGCGGCGGCCCAGATGGTGGGAAGCTTTGGCATGGCCGATTCCCTGATATCTCTGGACGCCGTGCAGGGTATGGGGACCTCGAACATCGTCGGCCGGGTACTCGCCGACGAGGAATCCCGCCGCAAGGTGGACGCCATCCTCGACGGTGCTCGAGACCACGTTCGCCGCGTCCTCCGGGACAACTCGTTCCTGGTGGAAGCCCTTCGTGACGCCCTCCTCGCTCGCGACGAGCTGATCGGCGACGAGATCTACCAGGTGCTCGAAACGGCGAGGGCCGCCCGCCAGTCCGGAGTGGTCGACTTGAGGGACACCGCGCCGGCGCAGGAGACGCCCAACCCAGGTGAGGAGCGCCCCACGGTCTGAACGGTCTGGCGCCTCAGGCGACGCCGGTTATTCGCCGAACCTGGTCAGTTGCTCTCGACCTCGGCCAGACCCATCTGGGTCAGAACGAACGCCTGGATCCTCGCTTCGTCCTTCCAGGCGTCGTAGCGGCCGGTCGGGCCGCCGTGGCCGGCCCCGAGCTCGGTCCGCAACAGGACCGGGCGATCTTCGCCGCCGGCTCCCACTGACCGGAGCTTGGCCACCCACTTGGCCGGCTCCCAGAAGCCGACCCGGGGATCGTTGAGCCCGGCAGTAACGAAGATGGCCGGGTAGCGGTGGGGTTCTACGTTGTCGTATGGGGAGTAGGACAGCATGCGGCGGTAAGCGGCGGTGTCGTGGACCGGGTCGCCCCATTCCTCCCACTCCGTGACCGTAAGGGGGAGGCTGGTGTCGGACATGGTGGTGACCACGTCGACGAAGGGGACCTCGGCCACGACCGCCCGCCACAGATCCGGGCCCATGTTGGTCACCGCCCCCATCAGCAGGCCGCCCGCGCTCGCTCCCCGGGCCACCATCCGCCGGCTATCGGCCCAGCCGGAGTCGCCGAGATAGGTCGCGGCCGCCAGGAAGTCGGTGAACGTGTTGACCTTGTGCTCCATACGCCCCTGCTCGTACCACCTCCGCCCGAGCTCTCCGCCGCCCCTGACGTGGGCGATGGCGAAGGACGCGCCCCGGTCGATCAGATTGACCCGGGTCAGCGAGAAAGCCGGATCGATGGTGACCTCGTACGCCCCGTATCCGTAGAGCAGGCAGGCGGCCGAGCCGTCGAGCGCCTGATCCTTGAGGGCGACGATGGAAATGGGCACCTGGACGCCGTCAGCGGCGGGGGCCCAGAGCCGTTCGGTCCGGTAGCGGGACGGGTCGTAATCGCCGCCCACCATCTGGGACCACACGATCGTCCGGTCCCGCCGTCCCACGTCGTATTCGACCGAGCTACGGGGGGTCACGAGAGACGTGTACCCGAACCGGTACGAAGTGGATTCCCACTCCGGGTTGTGGTCTCCCAGCAGGCTGTAGACCGGCTCGGGCTGAGCGACGACGTGATCGGAGCCGGTCGCTCTGTCGATGATCCGAATCTGCTCGAGCCCGTCAACCGCCGATCGCTCTCTCAGGACGAAATGGCCGGCAAAGGAATCGACCGATTCCAGTTTCACGTCGGCCCGGTGGCCCACGACCACAGTGAGCTTCTCGGGGTTGTCTCCATCCCCGGCCAGGCGCAGCAAGGCGAAGTTGGTGGCTGGTTCACCTGCCTCGTCCGGCCGGTTGGACCTGATCATCCAACCGTCACCATCGTGGTCGGCGTCGTACTCCACCCCTGGCTGCCGGGGGATCAGAATCCTGGCATCGTCCCCGGGGTGGCCGGCGTCTATCCATCTGGTTTCGGACGAGGTCTTGCTCGCGGTATCGATGACGATCCGCTTCTCCGAACGCGACAGACTCACCTCGACGAAGAACCGCTCGTCGTCCTCCTGAAAGACCAGCTCGTCGTGACCGGACCCCCCGAGGTGGTGGCGCCAGACCTGCCACGGCCGCATGGCATCATCCGGCCTCACGTAGAAAAAGGTGACGTTGTCAGCAGCCCAGGCCGAGCCGTAGTAGACCCCCTCGATGACGTCCGGGTGATCTGCGCCGGACTCCAGGTCCCGGAAGCGCAGGGTGTAGGACTCCGAACCGTCGAAGTCGGTGGCATAAGCCAGGGTGGCGTGATCGGGGCTGACGTCGAACACCCCGACGGCCAGGTACTCGTTGTTCTCCGCCAGCGCGTTCTCGTCGAGCAGCACCTGCTCGTCCGGTGTTTTGGCCTCCTGTGATCGGGCCTCGCGGGCGACGTCCGGCCCCGCCAGCGAGCGCTCGGGGTCGGCTCGCCGGCACATGATCGGATACTGCTGCCCCTCTAACGTCCTCGAGAAATACCACCAGCGTCCGTGGCGGAACGGGGGTCCGGCGTCGGTCTCTTGCACCCGGTTTCGGATTTCCTCGAAGAGCTGCTGCTGGAGCGATTCCGTGGGGGCGAGGACGGCGTCGGCGTATTCGTTTTCCGCCCGGAGGTAGCCGATCACCTCCCGGTCGTCGCGATCCGCGAGCCAGTACCAGTCGTCGGTCCGGGTGTCACCATGGGCGGCCAGGAAATGGGGCCGGCGAGGCGCGCTGGGCGGAAGGGGGACAGGCATGGCTAGAGCCTGGCATTTCCGGCGCTACGGTGACGGAGATGGTGGTCGACGACCCGGCGGAGGCGGCCCGGTTGGTGGCCCAGGGCCGTTCGGTGGTGCTGCTGGTGGCGGGGGAGATGACGCCCGTCGCCGGCATGAGGACGGGACCCGGGAGGCTGGCTCTGTTCGTGGCGTCGCCGGCTGACCCGGCGTCGTGGCAGGCGGCCCGGGCCATGGCGTCGGAGCTGTTCGGGCCGGCTGGGAGCTAGAACTCCACCTGGACGTGCTCTTCGTCCGATCGCTTCTCTCTTTGGGCCAGACTCGTGAGCTGTTCCTTGTCGGCATCCTCCAGGTTGGCGGCCGTGAGTGATCGGGGCCACAGCTTCCGGGCCCGCACCACGTTGGCTTCGATCCCGTAGATGCTGAGCCGGGCGGTCAGATACAGGAGGGCGAGCAGGGCGAGGATCGGGGCAAACGAGCCGTACAGCTCATTGGAGTGGGCGAGCAGGTGGGCCAGGCCGACACCGATCCCGGTAAGGACGGTCCACGAGACCGCGGCGAACCCAGCTCCCGGCAGCAGGTTCCGACACGTCACGGTCGCCGGCGACACGATGCGAAACGACAGCAGGAACAGCGCCACATTCACGAGCAGGGCCAACAAGGTCGAGAGCACCAGCCCCCCGGCCCATCCGAGGACCGACCCGAGGGAGGCGACAACGATCGAGGTCACGATGCCGAGACCGACCACTATGTACCAGCCCAGCCCGATCAGGGTGCGATGGGCGAAGCTCCTCCGGTGATGGTTGGTCACGTTCCAGGCTTGATCCATGGTGAACTGGACGGCCCGGGCCAGACCCGTCGCCCCCCAGATCAGTCCGATCAGTCCGGCGGCCAGGGCGACCACCGACCCCTTCAGTGTTTTTCCCCGCAGCTCGGTGGCGGCCGGACCCAGGATCGGGTAGCTCGACAGGTGCCGCTCGAGCGTTTTCAGCGCGCCATCGTTCCCGGACAGCACATAGGCCACGATGGTGAAAACTGCGAGCAACAAGGGAAAAATGGCGAGAAAGCCGTAGTACGTGATGGTGGCGGCGAGGTAGCTGCCGCGGTCCTCCATGAACTTCTTCTGGACCGCCCAGACAAAGCCGAGCACTCGGATCCGGCGCTGGAGAGCGTCCAATCTCTCGAGTGGCGCAAGTCTCTCGAAAGAGGATGAAATGGCCAGCCCTCGCTCCCCTTCTAATGGTGCGGCCGCGGCCGAGAACGTACCATCTGCCGGCCGGGGATTTAGCCATGCCCGCCGGGCCCGGCATGTTTCCAGCCGCCGGCTCGACCGGACGCCTCTCCCCTCGTCGGCCCGGTCAGGGGTCCGGCCCGCCCCGGTTCGGGGGACTTGGACAGGTTCGCGCCGTCGGGGGCGGCAGACGACCCTGGCAAGCACCGTCGTTTGCCGCGGGCCGTGCGGTGAACGTGTTCAGGTCGGTCCAGACGTCGAGGGGCCCGACGTGAACGGGTGGCCCGTAGGCCTGCTCGAACAAGTTGACGACCTCGGCCGGGTCTCTCCCGATCGGGTCGACCACAACCGCGGCGACGCCGTAGCGGCGCACGAACTCGGGCAGTTCGGCGGCGGCGAGCGCCTCCGAAGCCGGTAGCAGGCCAGGGACTCCAGCTGACGGCCTGGCGTCCAGGAGCAGACTGGTTACACCCGCCGGCGCCAGCAAGGGAGGGGTCTTGTCCAGCCGGCTGTCAGATGACGCCCGCACGACGTAGCCGCCCAGCAGCGAAAACCGCATGCCCGATTCCGCCTGCCAGAGCATGGCTCGATCATCGGTAAACACCGGATAGGGGTAGGCGAGAACGACGGCGTGCTCGGGCAGCACCCGGCCGAGCCCGGCCGCTTCCTCTGCCGCCGGTCCGATGCTCACTGCTCCGTAGCCCGCCCCGGGAAGGGCCAGCGCCGCTGCGGATATGGCCGCCGCAAGGGTGGCGGTGGCGCGACGACGATGTCGGTCTTTGACGGCAACCCACAGCCGGTCGGCTCCGATGGCAAGAAGGGTGGCGACGGCCAGGTCGACGAAGAGCGTCAGCCGGCTCGGGACGACGTCCTCGAGCACCGGCAGGTGGGTGAGTACGGCGAAGGGCAGAGAGATGTGGGTGACGTGATCGTGCCAGACCAGCCGGGGTCCGAGTGCCAGCACCCAGGCGGTCGCGGCCATGGCGGTCGCGGCCCGGGTCAGCCTGCGTTCCCAGTTGGTGGCGGCGATCCAGATCACGACGGCCAGGAGCGGCAGGCCCAGAAACGCGGTGTCGCCAAGTAGCGGCACCGCCGGCGTGCGCCAGCCCGGCCACAGGCCGGCGAGCACCCGGCCGTCAGAAGGGAGAACTGTCGACAGGGCGTCTATCCCGGGCGCGGTCACCGGCTGCGTGGGGCCGCGGACGTGGCGCGGCCCGGCCAGTGCATACCAGGCGGGGTAGGCCAGCAGCAGCGCCGACACGGCCGCGAACGCCCCGCCGAACGGCCAGAACGATCGCCACCACCTTCTGCTCCGGCTCCACAGCCGGGTGCGGCGCCATGTGGGGATGGCGATGGCAGCCGCGGTCATGACCACGATCAGGAACGTGGACACCAGAACCTCGCTGCTTATGAAGAACTGGGCGGCCGCCAGCACACCGAGCAGGATGCCCGCCCCCATCGAGCGTGATCGGTCCTTGTCCGGCGGCGGTCCTAGCTGGCGGTAGCAGACGTAGAGGATCAGCGGTGGCAGGGGAACGAAGACCAGGAACATATGGCTGGCCGCCTGGTGGGTCATATACGGCGAGAAGCCGTAGAACGCCCCACCCACGGCGGCGCCGACGGCCGTGTTGAGCTCGCGCCGCAGTACGGCGAAGCCGGACAGGGCAGAGGCGACGATGCCGACCCGGAGCAGGAGCACGTAGGAAGCAACCGGCCCCGCCCATGCGGTGACCGGAGCCACCAGGGCGCCGAGGAGCGGCATGCTCACGTTGTCCATGAGGTTGATGCCGCCGGGGTAATTGAGGGTGGTCGTGCTTAGCAGGACGTGCCCGTGCGCCATCGAGGATCTCGACAGGGCCAGGAACCACGCTTGCAGGGTCACGTCCCCGCAGGCGCAGGTCGGCAAGTGGTGGCGGTCGAACACGCCGAGCGGCTGGAACAGGAACCAGGCACCGGCGAAGTACACGACCGCGACGACCGCGACGACCGCGGTCGACCTACGGGAGGGTGGCACCCACTGTCCCGAGGTATGCTCCGGACATGCGGCCCATCGCCCTCGACGCCCCCGGTGAATGGCTCTTCGCCCTGCTCATGGCCGCTTCACCCATCATCGGCAGCATCTGGGTGGAGCCCGACATCACAAAGTGGATTGTCTTCGGGGTGGGCGTCGCCATGGTGCTCGGTGTGATAATCGCCGGCCTGCGCCCGGTAAAGAGACCCCAGGCCCCGGCGGCCTGATCGAGCCTCGACAGGTTCGCAGAATTGCCTGCGGCCAGCGACGCACCTCGCCAAGGTCGTTTGCCGCTTCCTGTGGCCCGAGCCGGTCTAATTGCTGGACGCCCTCCGGTCGGAGGCCCGGCCGGGTAGATCGATGATGCGAGCCCCTCCCTCGATCGCCTGGAGCTCGTTCATCCCTTCCCGTATGCCGTCGGCCAGGACGTCGATGTCCGGTGAGCTGTCGTAGTCGCCCGTGATGCCGAAGGTCACCTGGCCGTCGTAGGAGAAGACGGCCACCGAGATCCTGACCTGCAGCGCGATCGGGGCGAAAGGGTAGACCTCGAGCATGCGCCGGCCGGCGGCGTACAGGGGTATCTGGGGGCCGGGAACGTTGGTGACGACGGTGTTGACCCGATGCTGGGGCACCTTCGTGCCAAAACGTCCGGCGAGCGAGAGCAGCACGGGGGGTGCGATTCCGCTCACACAGTGGAGGATCTCGCCGGCCGCGAGCTGATCGGAGTCCTTGACCGTAGCCATCTGCTCGGAGATGGTCCGGAGCCGGGTCAGTGGGTCGTCTATCCCGACCGGCAGGTTGGTGACGACCCCGGACACCTTGTTGGCGAAGGTCCCGTCGCCGACGGCGCGGCCCCGGTCGTCACGGGTCCGGACCGAGACCGGAACCAGCGTGCGCACCGGGTGGTCAGCGGGCTCCCCGCGGTGGGCCAGGAGGTCGCGAAAGCCTTTGGTCACCGCGGCGAGAACCACGTCGTTGAACGTGCCTCCCGCCCGATGGCGGATGGCCTTGACCGCTTCGACCGTCACGGATACCGGCGCCCACCGCCGGTGGGGGCCGATCGGTCCGTTCAGGCTGTGGGTGTCCGGGCCGCGCAGCCAGCGCGAGGCGCTCCGCAGGGTGGTGATGCCCTGAGCCGTTTCGGCCCAGGCCTGCCCCGGCTCCTGCGTGCCGGCCAGAGCCAGGCGGGCCAGCTCGAACGGGGTGGCGATCAGATCGGCGATGGCCTGGGTCGCCAGATCCCACCCGGCCGGAGCCGGCTTCGGCGCCCACGACCGAGCTGGTGCGACCAGCGGCGTCGGGGTGGCGTCGAGTATCAGACCCAGCAGATCGCTCCCGGCCACCCCGTCGGCCATGCTGTGGTGAACCTTGGAGACGATGGCCCACCTGCCGTCGTCCAGCCCCTCCACCACCCACATCTCCCAGAGCGGCCTGTCCCGATCGAGCTTCTGGGCCATCAGCTGCTCGACCAGGCATCGGAGCTCGGCCCGACCTCCCGGGCTCGGCAGGGCGGCCCGCCGCAGGTGGAAACCGAGGTCGAAGGAAGGGTCGTCGACCCACACCGGCAGGGCGAAGCCGAGTGGCACGGCCTTGATCACCTGGCGGCAGCGGGGCAGGGCCGGGAGTTTGCCCTCCACCATGGCGCAGACATCGGCGTAGGCGGGCGGCGGACCCTCCATGATCGAAATCGCGCCGATGTGCATGTGGGTCACGCCGTCCTCGACGTGCAGAAATGCGGCGTCGAGGGGGCTCAGGCGGTCAAAGCTCACCCGAGCTTCTCCTCGGCTCCGGCTGCGGGGCTTTTGCCCTGTGCGTCCGGTCGTGGGGGCAATGAACGGTATGGGATATCTGAGTTAGAGCACTGGGCAACGGTAATGTTCCCGTCGTGCGAATCGGTCTGGTGCTTGGCGCCGGAGGATCGGTGGGACTGGCCTACCACGGCGGCGCGCTGGCTGCCCTCGAGGCGACCACCGGTTGGGACCCTCGCACGGCTGAGTTGATCGTCGGTACATCGGCCGGCTCGATCACCGGCGCCATGCTACGCGCTGGGGTGGCCGCTGCCGACCTGGCGCACATCAGTGAAGGCCGGGCCCTTTCCTTGGACGGCGAGCGACTGACCAGCCTCGGCCGGCCGCACCGGCCCCGACCAACCGTGCTCGACACCTTGCATTTCCGCCCGGTTGCCGATCCCCGCGGGCTGGCCCACGGCCTGACCCACCCCTTGAGCCATCCGAAGCGGGGCCTGGTCTCGGCCCTTCTGCCGGCAGGAGGAATCCCGACGACGGCCATCTCGATCGGGATCGATTCGATCAACGCCGGAACCTGGCCCTCGCAGCGGTTGTGGGTGTGCGCGCTGGATCTACACACCGGGGGGCGGGTCGTCTTCGGGAGGCCGGGGGAGCGGACCGCCCCTATCGGCCTGGCCGTGGCCGCCTCGACCGCCATCCCGGCCTACTTCACGCCGGTCTGCATCGACGGGCGTCCCTATGTGGACGGCGGCGCCTGGTCGATGACGAACCTCGACCTGCTGGAGTGGGAGGACCTCGATCTCGTCATCGTCAGCTCCCCCCTGACGGGCGCGGTCCCGGTGCCCGGCCTGTCCCTGGACATGCTGCTGCGGCGCTCTATCCGGATCCAGCTGGGACGGGAGCTGCGGGCCCTGCGCCGAACCGGAGTCCCGGTGTTCGTCATGGAGCCCAACCGCCGGGTCGTCTCGGCCATGGCTCACAACCCCATGGACGCCCGGCGGCGGGGTCCGGTCTCTCGCGCTGCCGCGGTCGCGACGCCGCGACTGGCTGGTTCGGGGCGAGAGCGGCTCCCGACTGGCCGCAGACCTGGCTGACGCGGCCTCAGACGCGGTTACAGAGCACGGTCGGGCCGAACCGACGGTCCAGCCCCTGACCAGCCGCACCGGGTAATACGGGTAGAAAGAACGGAGATCGGCAGCCAGATCGCCGATCCGGGCTCCCCGGCGGCCCACCTTTCGTTAGGCCAGCCGGGTTTGTTACTATCTACGTAGGAGAAATCCCCTGATCTGCACCTCAGCAGGAGGGTCGCGGCGCATGACGACAACTTCGGAATTGGACCTAGGCCGCTACAAGCTTGGCTGGAGCGACGTCGAGGACTTCTACGTCTTCAAGCCCAAGAAGGGCATATCGGAGGCGATCGTCCACGAGATGTCGTGGATGAAGGGCGAGCCGGACTGGATGACCCAGAGGCGGCTGAAGGCTCTGCGCCATTTCGGGCGCCGGCCCATGCCGTCCTGGGGCGGCGACATGTCCGGGATCGACTTCGCCGACATCTTCTACTACATAAAACCGATCGACAAGCAGGTCAGCGCCTGGGACCAGCTTCCGGAATCGGTGAAGGCAACCTACGACAAGCTCGGCATCCCCGAGGCGGAGCGCAAGTACCTGGCCGGGGTCACGGCCCAGTACGAGTCCGAGGTCGTCTACCACAAGAACCGGGAGGACCTCGAGGCCCAGGGCGTCCTGTTCTGCGACATGGACACGGCTCTTCGCGAGTACCCCGATCTGGTCAAGCGGTACTTCGGCACCGTCATCCCGGCCAACGACAACAAGTTCTCCGCCCTCAACACTGCGGTGTGGTCCGGAGGCAGCTTCATCTACGTGCCGCCCGGGGTGAAGGTGGAGATGCCTCTCCAGGCCTACTTCCGGATCAACGCGGAAAACATGGGCCAGTTCGAGCGCACCCTGATCATCGCCGACGAGGGAGCCCAGGTGCACTACATCGAGGGCTGCTCGGCCCCGGTCTACACCACCGATTCGCTCCACTCGGCCGTGGTCGAGATCATCTGCAAGCCCTCCAGCCGGGTGACGTACACGACCATCCAGAACTGGTCGAACAACGTCTACAACCTGGTGACCAAGCGGGCGCGCTGCGATGCGGAAGCTCACATGGAATGGATCGACGGCAACATCGGGTCCCGCTTGACGATGAAGTACCCAGCCGTGTATCTCATGGGCCCCAAGGCCTCGGGGGAAGTGCTGTCGGTTGCCTACGCCGGCCGGGGCCAGCATCAGGACGCCGGGGCCAAGATGGTCCACGCCGCGCCCGAGACGTCGTCGACGATCATCTCCAAGTCCATCTCCAAGGACTCCGGCCGCACCTCTTACCGGGGCCTGGTTCGCTTCGAGGAGGGCGCCCGTAAGTCGAAGAGCTTCGTGCGCTGCGATGCCCTGCTGCTCGACGACCTCTCGAGAAGCGATACCTACCCCTACATCGAGTTCGGGGAACAGGACGCCCAGGTTGGTCACGAGGCCACCGTCTCCAAGGTCGGCGACGACCAGCTCTTCTACCTCATGAGCCGCGGGCTGTCCGAGCAGCAGGCCATGAGCATGATCGTCAACGGCTTCATCGAGCCGGTTACCCGGACCCTCCCGATGGAGTACGCCGTCGAGTGGAGTCGTCTCATCGAGCTTCAGATGGAAGGCTCGGTGGGCTAAGCGGTCGGCACGAAACAACCTGGTACGAGTCCTGCGGCCCGGCACGTGTCGTGGCCGGCGGGTTGGGCCAGGTTGTGTCGTGGCAAGCCCGAGGTCCGCCGGTACGATTACCAACCATGACCGGAGCCATCGCCCTCGCCATTGTGTTGGTGATAGCGGTCGCCGGGATCAGTATGGCGATGGAGAGCCAGCAGAACGCCCAGTCGCCCGCCAAGCGGACACCCCGGACATCTCCGCAGTCCCGGCCGACCCGGGAGCGACTCCGCGATCGTCCCTGGGAACGCAAGGGTTCGGCCGCGTCAGCCACCCCTCCGCCACCGACGACCGAGTCGAACGAGCCTGAGATCAAGGGACCGGAGCTGCTGCGTTCGGGGGTGGCCGCCGAGGCCAAGGTCGTGTCGGTGGTCGACGAGCGCACGATCGGTCCCGTCACCCGGAGCCGCCTGGGACTGCAGGTTCAGCCCGTGGAAGGCTCCACCTTCGAGGTCACGGTGCGAGTGGCGTTTCAAACCCCGGACTCGCGGGCGCGGATCAAGGTGGGCGGCACCATCCCGATCCGCTACGACAAGGACGACCGGACCCGGGTGGTAGTCGACCTGCCCCAGGAACCCTAGGAGTCACTCTGTCGAGCTTCACCGTCGATTCTGCTAGCGCGCTCCCCGGTCCGGGGTGGCTCCGGAGCTCGCGCCAGGAGGCGGCCGACCGTTTCACGTCGACGGTGTTGCCGACCGACGCCCTGGAAGAGTGGCGCTACAGCCGGATCGACGCCCTCGACCTGGAGCGCTTTCATCCCGCGGGGCCGCCCGCCGAGGCCATGGGCCCCGACCGGCCGGACCGAGCCGCGGCCAACGACCTGGTGCAATCGCTTCTCGGGCTCGTGCGCCGGCCCGCCACCCTCGTCGAGACGGTCGACGGCTACCCCTCAGGGGCTCACGGGTCGGACCGGGCCGTGACCGTGGAGCGTCTGTCCGCTCCCGACTCCAAGCCGTTAGAGCTCGGGGCCATCGCCGGGGAGCCCGACGCCTTCGCCGTGCTCAACCGGGCATTCGCACCGGGACCGTTACGGATCAGGGTCGGTCGAGGATCGGAGCCAAGCCGGATCGCCGTGGTGCACTGGATGGACGGCGACGACGTGGCCGTGTTTCCCAGGCTGCTGGTCGAGCTGGAGGAGCAGGCCGAAGCGATGGTCCTCGAAGTGATCGCCGGGCCGGGCGCGGGGCTGGCGGTCCCCGTCACCGAGCTGGACGTCCCCGGGGGGGCCAGGCTTTCCTACTTGCACGTCCAGGACCTCGGCCCCGACGCTTGGCAGATCGCCCTGCAGTCCAGCCGGGTGAGCCGGGACGCCACGTTGGTTTCGGCCGCGGTGGCCCTGGGCGGGGACTACGCCCGCCTCCGCACCGCGTCTTCCCTGGTCGGGCCGGGAGCCTCCAGCAGGTTGCTGGCCGTGTACTTCGGGGTGAGGAACCAGATGCACGACTTTCGCACGGTCCAGAGGCATCAGGCGCCGAAGACCCAGTCGGACCTCCTCTACAAGGGGGCGGTCGCCAACTCGGCGCGGTCGGTGTACAGCGGGCTCATACGGGTGGAAAAGGGAGCGCGGGGAACCAACGCCCTGCAAACCAACCGCAACCTGGTTCTCCACGAAGGGGCTCACGCCGATTCGGTGCCGAACCTCGAGATCGAAGACAACGACGTGCGCTGCAGCCACGCCTCGGCGGTCGGGCCCATCGCCGAGGATCAGCGGTTCTACCTGGAGAGCCGGGGGGTCCCGCCGGCCGTGGCCGACCGTCTAATCACCCTCGGATTCCTCGGGGAGGTTCTGGATCAGCTTCCGCTGACCGGATCCGCCGGGCCGCTTCGGGCCGCGCTGGCGGCCAGGCTGGCCGAGGCCGAAGCGGTGGAGGCCGGATCCCATGTGGAGCCCGGCGCCACCGCGCATGCGTCGAGGTCGTTCGAGGCGCCTGGGGCGCCTGGGTCGCCTGAGTCGTCTGGGTCGTCTGAGTCGTCTGAGTCGTCTGGAGGCACCCGCTGATGACCGAGCTGGCGAGAATGGCCGTCGACAAGATCGAGTCCGGCACCCCGGTCCGCCTGGAGGGCGGCCCCGACGGTATCTGCCTGGTCCGCATCGGCGAGGAATTCTTCGCCCTCGCCGACAAGTGCAGCCACGCCAACGTTCGCCTGTCCGAGGGTGATGTCGACAGCGATGACTGCTCGGTCGAGTGCTGGAAGCACGGCAGCACCTTCTCCCTGGTCGACGGGGAGGCCCAGTCGCTGCCGGCCACCCAGCCGGTCGAGGTCTACCAGGTCCGGCGCGACGGCAACGACGTGGTCGTGAGCGAAGCATGACCCATGAGCTGGTCATCGCCGGGCTGACGGCGGAGGTCGCCGGCCGGGAGATCCTGCGCGGAGTGGACCTGACCATCCGCTCGGGCGAGGTGCACGCGGTGATGGGCCCGAACGGCTCGGGCAAGAGCACCCTCTCCCACGTCCTGCTCGGCCGGCCGGGTTACGTCGTGACCTCCGGTCGGGTCACCCTCGACGGGACGGACATCCTGGGACTGCCGACGTGGAAACGGGCCCAGGCCGGCCTGTTTCTCGGGATGCAGTACCCGATCGAGGTGCCCGGAGTGTCGCTCGAGGAGGCGCTGTCCGAATCGTTTCGGGCCGGTGGCCGAGAGGCCGCCGAGGTTCCGGAGCTGGTGGCCGCGGAGTCGGCCCGGGTCGGCTTCGACGAGCGCTTCCATTCCCGGGCGCTCAACGTCGACCTGTCGGGAGGGGAGAGGAAGCGGAACGAGACGGTCCAGCTCGGCGTCCTTCGCCCGAAGTTCGCGGTGCTCGACGAGATCGATTCCGGCCTGGACGTCGACGCCCTGCGCGCCGTCGCCCGCCGGGTTGAGGCGGCTACCACTGAAACCGACCTCGGCGTGCTTGCCATCACCCACTACACCCGCCTGCTGGCCGAGCTGCGGCCCGATCACACCCATGTGCTGTCGCGTGGGCGGATCGTGGTGAGCGGGGGACCGGAGCTGGCCGACCAGCTCGAACACACCGGCTACGCCGGATGGGCCGAGGAGGAAGCGCCGGTATCCGCGCCCGCCGGGTCCAACGGCGCCGGCGGCGACGATTCCTTCGCCGATCCCCTGGCTTGACCGCCCGGCCTAACGGCTGGGCTCGTGGCGCGAGCGCACGCTTCGCAGCAGGCCCCGGTACTCATCCTCGTATTCCGAGAACATGCCCCGAAGCTGCCCCCCGGGCCAGCCGGCGGGCAGCAACGAGGACGGAAGCATCGGATCATGCTGGAGGTGCCGGACGATGGCGGCGGCGATCACGAAGCGTTGCTGGGGCTCCCGGGTGCGGTCGCGCAAGGCGCCGGCCAGCATCCTGGCGTCCCGGGCCCATTTGTCGAGGTCCCACAGGCGCCTGACGACATCGGCCGGCCGGGGCTGATCGAAGCGCGAAACCGCCTCGAATCGCAATACGTCGGCGCCCGGGTCCTCGGGCCAGGGCCGCACGAGGTTGTCGGGCCGGGCCCATACTCCCGGCCGCAGCTGGGCCAGGCGCAACCTGGCCATCCGGATGCCGGCCGCTGCCCTTTCCCCCGCCGTCTGCACGTCCGGGCCGGCGATCGCCACCTCCCACTTCCCCCGCCAGGGCCTGGTACCCGGGTGCAGACCCTCGTAGAAATCGCTCTGCCGTTCCACCAGGCGGCTGCTCAGGCGGTAGCGGCTGCCGTCGGACAGCACCTCCCCGTCGGCAGCCAGCCGAGAAAGCGCGACCCGGGTGGTCCCCTCGGACACCCCGAACATCTCGGCCGCCCGCACCAGCGTCTTCACCGCCAGGTTCGGCGGGTGGCTTCCCAGAAGGATTGACAGGATCACCGAGCGGGCGGTGAGAGGCCGGAACTGGTCTCTAGCCATGGGCGTGGCCTAGGGAAATTCGAGCTGTGGCGCGGTGCGGCGCTCCCTTTCCTGCCACGACCAGGCGCATGAGGGGGAGCAGAAGCGGTGAACCCCGCCGTCGGTGTCGAATCGGGTCTCCAGCCCGGTAAGGGCGGGAAGCACGAGGCCGCAGCACGGATCGACCACCATGATCTCGCTCTGGCCGATCGTGAGCTCCGCCGCTTCGAGCGGGCGGCTGAAGCCGGTGGCCGGGTACTGCCGGAACTCGCCCGCCGCCACCCACCGAGGCGCCAGGCTGGTGACCTCGCGCGTGGCCAAAACCTGGGTCGGCGCCGCCGAGTCGCACAACCGCGACGCCACGTTGGCGGCCCGACCGATGTAGTCGTCGCCCTCGAACATGATGACGGGCCCCTGGGCCATCCCTGCCCGGATGCTCAGAGGGACCAGGCTGCGCTCCGTTGCCCCGAGCTCGATAACCATGGAGACCACCGGTTCGGTATCGGTCGAGCTGAGCATCGCGCCGTCGCCAAGCCACTTCGTTACTCTTACCCCGCGACGGGCCGCGATCTCACGTACCCGGTTGCGGAAGCTGGCCAGCACCGCAACTGTGTGCTCGTCTCCGTGACGCTCGGTGAACGCGGTGAAGCCGCTCAGGTCGACGAAAGCGAAGCAGCGCTCTACCCGCATGGAACCATTGTGCCGGTTTCGAGCGGCGGGACCGGAGAGGGTTACCCGCCGGCGGTCCGGCCGGGCCCGGCTAAGCGACCCGGCTGGCCAGCACGAAGAACGAGCTGAGCGGGATCACCTGTACGTCCTCGCCGGTGAAGGGCGCCTGAACGATCATGCCTCCGCCGACGTACATGGCCACGTGCTGGCCGGGGTCGGCCGGGAACACGAGATCACCCGGCTCGAGGTCGGACATCGAGATGTGGGTGGTGTCGGCGTACTGGGCTCCGCTGAAGTGGGGGAGGGAGATGCCCACCTGGGCGTAGGCCCACATGACCAGACCGGAGCAGTCGAAAGAGGAGGGGCCAGCCGCTCCCCACACGTAGGGGTCGCCGACGCGGCTCTCGGCCGCCTGGACGGCTCCGGCCGCACCGCTGCCGACCGGCGGGGCGGCGACGACCGCAGGGGCCGGGCTGCTCGCGGGGGAAGAAGCCGGGGTGGGAGCGGCGGACTGAGTTGCGGGGGCCTGCTGTGCCTGGTTGGCTGCCGCCGCGGCTGCTGCGGCAGCCGCGGCCTGGGCGGCAGCAGCCTGCTGGGCCGCTTGCTGCTGGGCCGCCAGGCGGGCTTGGGCCGCGGCTCGGGCCGCCGCTTCTTCGGCAGCCTGCTGCTGGGCGACCAGGACAGCTATCCGCCCCTTGTCCTGGCTCAGCGTGGCTTCCATCTGGGTCTGGGAGTTGGCGACGGCGCGCCGGTCGGCGGCCACCTGCTTGACCTCCGCTTCAGCCGCCGAGGTCTTCTTCTTCAGGTTGTTCTCGGCCGTCTGCTCCTGGACCGACGCGGCGTGGTACTGGTCCATGGTGTCGCTCTGGTTGGTCGCCACCGTGTTGGCGTACTCGGCCCGCAGGACAGTCTGGTTGGCGCTCTGCATGGCGTTCGACCCCGAGAGCAGTGGGCTGTTGCCCCCATCCACGTAAGCCTGGACGGCGTCTTGCTGCACGGCCGCTCGAGCCTGGTTGGCTGTCTTCTGGGCCGAAGCCAGCTGGCCGGCGGCCTGGCTGACCTCCCCCTGGAGCTTCTGGACCTGGAGTTGGGCGGAGTCGTATTGCTCCGACAGCGCCTCTTCCTGCTGTCCCAGGGATTGGATTCGGGACGCGAGCGAGACGGCCTGAGCTTTGAGGTCCGAGATCTGATCTGCGGACGCCCTAGGAGCTACGAGACCGGAGGTCACCGCGGCGACAGCACACGTCGCCACCATGACCCGACCCGCGTGCCGACGGAAAATTCCCGTGCACGTAGTCACAACGGAGCAAGACCTTAGGGTAAACGGAACGCGGGAATCAAGCACTGCAAGGCTTGTTCCTGAAACCGTAACCCGGAGTGGCGTTACGGCGGTCTCGCCGGGTGTCACCCCGACGGGCGGTTCGGGTCACCACTTCAGCCGGGTCGAGCCCGGTGTCGGTCCCAATTGCCGGAATTTCTCGTAGACGATCCGATTTCTCGGTGTCAAATGGCACGTAAACCGTGCGGAATGACTACGAGAAAACGAAAGTACTACGAGATTCGGCCGCTGAAGGCAGGCCCGAGCGGGGCGGCCGGACAGGCCCGCTGCCGAACGTTCGACCACCCGGGTCCGGTCCCGACCAGGTGCCGAGGCAGGTGCCGAGCAGCTGTCGAGCGGGGCCAGAGCGGGCGTAGAGCCGGCACGGCGCGTAGCCTCGGGGGGATGACCGATCTCACGACATCCCCGGTCCGCAGCGACCCCATGCTCGACGGTGACCACGAGCGGATGGCCCACATCGTGCTCGAGGGGTGGAAGCCCAAGGACGGCGATTTCGTGTCGGCCGGCCCGAGCGTGGTGGAGGGACTGGTCAACGGCACGGCGGTCAAGGCATTGTGCGGCAAGATCTGGGTGCCGGCACGCGACCCCAAGAAGTACCCGGTGTGCCCGACCTGCAAAGAGGTGGCCGAATCGCTCGGCTGGAGGGTGCCGGCAACCTGAGACGGCCGGCCCAGCCGCCACTTCCGCCCGCCGCAGCTGTGGTCAGGTTTCCGGCGGGAACGCCGCGCCCTGGTGGATCAGGCGCTGAAGGGCCATGATGCGCACGGGTCGCCTCATGCCGAGCGCCGCGACCAGGCGACCGTCGCGCCCGTAGGCGGCGGCGAAGCGGGAGTCGTGCAGCCCGCCCTCGAGCATGACGATCTCGTCGCCCGGCTCGGTTTCTCCGACGAACTGGATCTTGGCTCCGTGCTGGTCCGACCAGAAGTACGGCGTGGGGTCGTAGACCGGGGCCTGGTCTCCCTGCAGGAGAGTGACCGCCGCTGACTCTCCCTGCTCGGCCGCATTGGTCCAGTGCTCGATGCGAACCGGCTTGCGGTAGGCCGGATGGGCCCACCGGGTGACGTCACCGGCCGCGACCACGTCCGGCCGGGACTGGCCCCGGACCTGGACCCGGAGCCGCTCGTCGCACAGCACCCCGTTGTCGAGATCGACACCAGACCCCTGCAGCCACCCGATGCTGGGAACCACCCCGATCGCGACCAGGACGGTATCGGCCGGCACCACCTCCCCGCTGGCCAGGCGCACCCCCTCCGGACGGCCGTTCCCTTCGATCACGTCGACCCCCATTCCGAGCCTGACGTCGACGCCGTGATCACGGTGCCACTCGGCCAGCGCCGCCCCCATCTCGGCGCCTACCGCCCGCTCGAGCGGGACGGGCAGCTCCTCCAGGACTGTGACCGACTTGCCGAGCTCGGTGGCGCTGGCCGCCACCTCGAGGCCGATGAACCCGGCGCCGATGATGACCAGGTGCTCGGCCGCCATCATGTCGTGGCGCAGGGTCAGGGCATCTTCGAGGGTCCTCAGGTAGTGGACCCCCTCGCCCGGAGGGGCGAGCGGAAGCTGGCGGGGATGAGCGCCGGTGGCGATGACCAGCCGCTCGAACGGGATATCCCCGGCCCCGGTGCTCACCATCCGGCGGTCGAGGTCCAGGCGTGTAGCCCGGGTGCCGAGCAGCCACTCCGCCTCGAAGCCGTCCTCGATGCGCAGCTCCGTGGCTTCCTCGCCGACCTTGCCGGTCAGGATCTGCTTGGACAGGGGCGGGCGGTCGTACGGCATCTGGTGCTCGGCTCCCACGATGGTGATGGGGCCGTCCTCACCATGTCGGCGAAGACCCTCCGCCGCCCTGAGTCCCGCGAGGGACCCGCCCACTATGACGGTTCCGGCTGGCACAGCTCCAGACGATACCGGGCCGGCCCGGACCGTGCCGGGGGCGACCGCGGCCGGGTCCGGCAGGCATGCCTGGCGTGACCGATCCTGGCCCCGGCTCACCCGGCAGCAGGACCACCCGCGCCACCCGGGCCGGCCATGCGACCATGGAGGCCGTGACGGCCGAAGACTGCGCACCCGGGATCGACAGCTGGCTGGCATCACGGATCCCGGGTAACTGGCCGGCGCAGCGGCTGGAGGTCTCGGGGGACCAGGACGAGCTTCTGATCGTCGTCGACCTCGATGACACCGATGCCGACGAACCGGCGGTGGAAGCCTTCCGGGAGGGCAGCAGGGACGACAGGGTCGCCATCGCCCGCGATGCCGAGCGAGCGTTTGCCAAGAAGATCTCCTGGGGGGTGAGGGTCAAAGGCCGGCTCCTGCTGTTCACGACTGTCTCGGTTCCGGTCATGACCCGCTTGCGCCTGAGCGAGCGTCAGGTGCTCGATACCCTCATCGACGCCGGGGTGGCCCGTACCCGCAGCGAGGCCCTGGCCTGGTGCGTAAGGCTGGTCGGCGACAACGAACGGGCCTGGATCGACGAGCTGCAGGAGGCGTTCGCCGAGGTCAGGGGGGTCCGCGACCGGGGCCCCCGCAGCAGGCGAAAGGAGTGAGCGGGTACCGCTAGACCGACGTCTGGTGGTCGAGGGCCTGGGCCAGGGTGTTCCACGACAGGGTGGCGCACTTGATCCGCACCGGGAACTTCACCACGCCCTGCAGCGCCTCCAGATCCCCGAGTGATACCTCCGGCTCCTCGCCGTTGCCCGACGCGGTGGCGGCGCCGTCGTCTCCGCCGTCGTCGTCGTCACCGCCGTCGAGGCGATGCTCGTGGATGGACATCATCGCCTTGAACTTGCGTATGGTGGCCCTGGCCTCGGCCAGGCTCTTGCCCTTCACGGCAGTCGACATCATCGAGGCCGACGACTGGCTGATCGAGCATCCCTGGCCGGTGAGCTTGATGTCCTCGAGCCGGTCGCCGTCGAACTGCAGGTACAGGGTGATCTCGTCACCGCACAACGGGTTGAACCCGGTCTCGGCGTGCGCCGGCGGGGTAGGCAGCTCGCCCCGGTTGCGGGGGTTACGGTAGTGATCGAGGATGATCTCTCGGTAGAGGTCTTCTAGACCGGACATTCGGCCTTCCTATGCGAAGAGGTGGTCGGCGGTGGCCAGGGCATCGACGAGGGCGTCCACGTCGGCCTCATCGTTGTACACCGAGAACGACGCCCGTGCCGTGGCCCCGACCCCCAACCGCCGCATCAGGGGCTTGGCGCAGTGGTGGCCCGCCCGCACGCACACCCCGGCCTCGTCGAGGACCTGGGACAGATCGTGAGGATGGACGTCCTTGTACTGGAACGATACGACCCCGCCCCGCAGGGAGGCGTCGAGGGGACCGTGGATGATCAGGTCGGGGTAGCGCGCGGTGAGAGACGCCATGGCGTACGCCGTGAGGTGGCGCTCGTGCTCGCGCACCGCCTCCATGCCTATGGCCTTCAGATAATCGATCGCTACCGACAGCCCCACCACCTCGGCGATAGGGGGCGTCCCCGCCTCGAACTTCCAGGGAACGTCGTTGGTGGTGAAGCCGTCGAGGCGGACGTCGCGGATCATCTCACCGCCACCCAGGAAGGGCGGCATGGCTTCGAGGAGCTCGGCTCGGGCCCACAAAGCGCCGATGCCGGTCGGTCCCAGCATCTTGTGGCCGGTGATCCCGAAGAAGTCGACGTCCAGTTGCCTGACGTCAGCGGGCAGGTGAGGGGCGTGCTGCGCCGCATCCGCCAGGATCAGGGCGCCCGCGGCGTGGGCCGCGTCGGCCAGCTGACGGATCGGGTTGATGGTGCCGAGCACGTTCGAGACGGACGTGACCCCGAGCAGTTTGGCTCCGTCCAAGGTCTCCTCGAGGTTGGTCAGATCGAGCAGCCCCTCGTCGGTAATCCCGAGGAATCGCAGCTGGACACCCCGCTCGGAGGCCAGGGCCAGCCAGGGGACCAGGTTGGAGTGGTGCTCCATCTCGGTCAGGACCACCACATCACCGGCGTGCAGGTTGGCCCGGCCCCACGAGTAGGCAACCAGGTTGATGGCCTCGGTCACGTTCTTGGTGAAAACCACCTCGCTCGAGCTCGGGGCGCCGATGAACCGGGCCACCTGGGCCCGGCCGTCCTCGAACAGGCGGGTGGCCTCTTCGGCCAGGGCGTACACCCCCCGGTGCACGTTGGCGTTGGTGGTTTCGTAGTACCGGTTCATGGCCTCGATGACAGAGGCGGGCTTCTGCGAGGAAGCGGCGGAGTCCAGGTACACCAGACGTTTGCCGTGGACCAGGCGTTCAAGGATCGGGAAGTCCTTCTTGACGCGGGCCGAGTCGACGGGGGCTGGGCTCATCGCCATGCTTCGTAGCCTTCCTGCTCGATCTGAAGTGCCAGTTCCGGACCGCCGCTCGTCACGATCCGCCCGTCGACCAGGAGATGGACCACGTCGGGGCGTAGCTGATCGAGGATCCGGGGGTAGTGGGTGACGACGAGGACTCCGAGCTCGGGCCGGGCCTGTCGTACTGTTCCGACCCCCCGGGCCACCACACCGAGGGCGTCTATGTCGAGGCCGGAATCGGTCTCGTCGAGAATGGCCAGGTCCGGTTCGAGGATGGCGAGCTGCAGGATCTCGTTGCGCTTCTTTTCCCCACCGGAGAACCCCTCGTTGAGATAGCGGTCGCCGAACGCCGGGTCCATGCCCAACCGCTTCATCCACTCCATGATCGAGACCCTGAGCTCGAGCACGGACAGATCGGTTCCCCGCCGGGCCGACAGGGCCTGACGCAGGAACTGGGCCACCGGCACGCCCGGTATCTCCTCGGGGTACTGGAAGGCCAGGAACAGGCCCGC
The DNA here is from genome assembly GCA_963783945.1 of uncultured Actinomycetota bacterium. Classification (GTDB taxonomy): domain Bacteria; phylum Actinomycetota; class Acidimicrobiia; order Acidimicrobiales; family Palsa-688; genus CAWAPS01. Next base: position 122,362 of record CAWAPS010000024.1, on the reverse strand, counting down.
CTTGCCCCTCACGTCCGGAGACCAGCCGGTGATGTCCTCGCCCTTGAACAGCACCCGGCCGGCTGTGACCTCGTAGCTCGGATTGCCGAGCAGGGCGTTGGCCAGCGTGGACTTACCGGATCCGTTGGGCCCCATGAGGGCGTGAACCTCACCTGCGTCGACCACGAGGTCGACCCCGTTCAGGATCCGGTTGCCCTCGACGGAAACGTGGAGATTCTCGACCTGGAAGAGGGGAGCCACGGTTCAAGTGTATTACTACTACGGCGATAGGGAAAATACACCCGGCCCTCATATACTGAAGCCGTGCCGGCCGACAAAGCCTCCCGGTTACTGCGCTGGCTGCTCATCCTGCCCGTCATCGCACTAGGGGTGGCCGTGCTCGGGCCGTACGTGTTCTTCCACTTCGTGGAAGGCTCGGCTCCCAGCCGGTTCAAGCTCCCTCCGGCCCAGGGCGTCGACTCGGGGTCACTCGCTCCTGGCGAGCTTTCAGGCACCTGGAACGTGTCCACCGGCTCGGAGGCCGGTTACCGCGTGGACGAGATCCTGCTCGGGCAGAAGCACACCGCGGTCGGCCGGACGCCGATGGTCAGCGCTGCCGGCAAGCCAAAGGTGACCGGCGGGGTGATCATCTCGGGGACCACGGTGGTAGCCGCCGACTTCACCGTCGACACCGCATCAATCAAATCGGACCAGCCCTCCCGGGACGCCCAGTGGAATGGGTTCATCATGGAGACCTACAAGTACCCGAACGCCAAGTTCCACCTGACCCAGCCGATCGCCTTCGGCTCGGCTCCCGCGCTGGGAAAGGTGGTAACAGAGCAGGCCACCGGTCAGCTCACGATGCGGGGCGTCTCCCGAACCATCACCTTCCCGATCCAGGCCGAGATGGTGGGCGGCGCCCTGGACCTCAACGCCGAGATCTCCGTCACCTACTCGCAATGGAAGATCCCCAATCCCAGCTTCGCCCTCACCCACCTCGGGCGGACCGGCATCATAGAGGTCCTACTCGATATGACCCGGGCCCCTGCTCCCTCGACATGAAGGCTCTCGCCCCACGGCCCGGATAGGCCGGATAAGGAGGCGGTTGCGGCGGCAGTTTGTGGGCCCATGGCGGGCGTTTGAACAGGGGAGAGGGGAGCGGCGCGGCGCCCCCTCTTTTCCGAACTAGCCTGCGGCGCGATGCCCGACCCATGGACCTCGCAGGCGAGCGTCTCCCTGGTCGGCCCCGAAAATCGGATCACCCTGGTCGAGGGGTCGGCGTTCCTGATCAGCTCCCCGGGCGGCGAGGTCTCTCCCGAGTTGGCCGAGGGGTTCTTCTTCCGCGACACCCGCTTCCTTTCGGAGTGGCGGCTGCGAATCAACGGCGAGACGCCCGAGACCCTGGCCCGCTCCGTCCCCGACCCTTACTCGGCCACGTTCGTGTCGCGGGCCCGGCCCCGTCCCGACCGGGCCGATTCGAGTCTCATGGTCGAGCGGAGGCGATACGTGGGCCGGGGCATGCGCGAGGACCTCCTCGTTCGTAACTTCGGCGAGGAACCGGCATACTGCGCGGTCGAGCTCACCTATGGCGCCGATTTCGCCGACCTGTTCGCGGTAAAGGAGGGCCGGGCGCCGGCGCCGGACGGCATCGCCGGAGACCACGTCGAGGGCTCGATCCTGTTTCGCCACAAAACCGGCACCCACGCCCGCAGCCTGCGGGTGTCGTTCTCCGAGGCCGCGGTGATCGAAGGCCGTATCGCCCGCTGGGAGCTGATCATCCCGTCGAAGTCAAAGTGGTTGCTCTGCCAGCAGTTCTCCTGCGGAATCGACCGCGACGAGATCGAGCCACGGTGGCTCTGCGGCCAGCCGGTCGCTCGGGCCAAGCCGGCCGAACGGATGGCGGCCTGGCGGCGCAGTGTTCCCGTGCTCGACACCGACCACGAGGGGCTGCGGGCGGTAGTGGCCCGCAGCGCCGAGGATCTCGGAGCTCTGCGCATCTTCGACCCCGACTACCCGGAACGGACCGTGGTGGCGGCCGGGGCGCCCTGGTTCATGACGCTGTTCGGGCGGGACTCGCTGATAACCGCGTGGATGGCCCTCATCGTCGATCCGGAGCTGGCCCTCGGGACCCTCCAGACTCTCGCCCGGTTCCAGGGCACGGAGGTCAGGCCGGGCAACGAGGAAGAACCCGGGCGCATCCTGCACGAGATGCGATTCGGCGAGGCGTCGTCTCTTTCCCTCGGGGGCGGAACGATCTACTACGGGACGGCGGACGCCACCCCCCTGTTCGTGATGCTGCTCGGTGAGCTGCGCCGCTGGGGGCTGGCCCGGGAGGCGGTCGACGAGCTGCTTCCCCACGCCGACCGGGCGCTCGAGTGGGTGGAGAAGTTCGGCGATCGCGACGGCGACGGGTACGTCGAGTACCAGAGGACCTCCGATCGGGGCCTGCGCAACCAGGGCTGGAAGGACTCCAAGGACGCCGTGCGCTTTGCTGACGGCCGATCGGCCGAGCCTCCCGTCGCCCTGGCCGAGGTGCAGGGCTACACCTACGGCGCCTACCTGGCCCGGGCGTTCTTCGCGGCCGAGCAGGGGGACACCGCGGCGTCGACCGAGCTGCGAACGCGCGCGGCCGAGCTGAAAGCCGCGTTCAACCGGGATTTCTGGCTGGAGGACCGGGGCTGGCTGGCCATGGGCCTCGACCGCGACAAGCGCCCCATCGATGCCCTGGCCTCCAACATGGGCCATTGCCTGTGGACCGGGATACTCGACGCCGACAAGGCCGACGTGGTGGCCAAGAAGTTGGCCGGCCCCGATCTGTTCAGCGGGTGGGGGGTGCGCACCCTCGGCAGCTCGATGGTCGGCTACAACCCCATCAGCTACCACTGCGGCTCGGTATGGCCCCACGACAACGCCATCGCCGCCGCCGGCCTCATGCGCTACGGCTACGTCCGCGAAGCCCAGAGGGTGATCATGGCCGTCATCGACGCCGCGAACGCCCAGGGCGGCCGCCTTCCCGAGCTGTACAGCGGGCTGGAGAGGATGGAGCTGCCCCTCGTCGTTCCCTATCCCACGTCCTGCTCACCCCAGGCCTGGGCGGCGGCTTCGCCGCTCCTGATGCTGCGCACCCTCCTGCGCCTCGATCCATGGGTGCCGCGGGGCAAGGTGTGGCTTCATCCGGCCCTGCCCGAGCAGATCCACCGCCTGCATGTTGGGCGGATCCCGCTGGCCGGAGCCCGGGTGTCGGTCAGCGTCGAAGGCGGCCGGGTGGAGGTCGAAGGCCTGCCGGCCGACCTCGAGCTGGTCGACGCGCCCCGTCACCCTTTGACCGGGTCCTAGCCCCCGTCACCTCAAATACCGTACGCCCCACCCGCTCCCAGCCGGCCAGGTGCACGCGCCGTGAGGGGCGAGCGGCGATCTCGTAGACGTCACCAGCCCCGGTCGGCCCACTCCTGCAGGTGGGGCCGCTCGGTCCCGATGGTGGTGTCCACGCCGTGCCCAGGCATGACGATGGTGTCGTCAGGCAGAGCGGCGAAGATCCGGCCCTCGAGGGAGCGGATGATGGTCGGGAAATCGCCACCGGGGAACTGGGTGGCGCCGGGACCTCCCGGGAAGAGGGTGTCGCCGCTGAAGAAGACCGGCGATCCCTCCAGCCGGAACGACATCGACCCCGGAGTATGGCCGGGCGTGGCCATGGTGTGCAGGCGTAGGCGGCCCACCTCGATGACCGACTCGTCCTCGAGCACGAAGTCGTAGGAGGGGAGCATCGAGGCGTCCGCCGCGGTTACCCCGACGTCGTAGCCGGCGTCGCGAACGGCGGGAACGGCCTGGATGTGATCCCAGTGGCCGTGGGTCTCGAGGACCCGGCGCACGTTCAGCCGCCGGCACAGATTGAGCAGCTTCTCGTGCTCGTTGGCCGCGTCGAGCAGCACCGCTTCCCCGGTCTGCTTGCATCGCAGGACGAAAACGTTGTTGTCCATGGGCCCGACGACGAGGCGGTGTATCTCGGCTTGGTTGTCCTCAAAGTGCACCCCTCCAGCCTATGGGTAAGAATGAGGTTCGACGGTCCACCGGCTCCGGGGAGACAAGACAGGTGAATTTCCGCTTTCAGTGAAGAGCAGGAGGAGTTGCGCAGAGCGGTGCGCCGCTTCATGGAGGACAAGTCTCCCGAGACCGAGGTCCGCCGCCTCATGGATACGACCGACGGCTACGACGGGGCCGTGTGGAAGCAGATGGCCGAGCAGCTTGGTCTCCAGGGCCTGGCCATCCCCGAGGAGTTCGGCGGTTCCGGCTACACCTACGTGGAGCTGATCGTGGTGCTCGAGGAGATGGGCCGGGCCCTCCTGTGCGCCCCCTACTTCTCGAGCGTCGCCCTGGCTGCCAACCTCCTGCTCGTCTCCGGTGACGACAGCGCCAAACAGGACTACCTGCCGGGCATCGCCTCCGGGACCACCATCGCCACCGTCGCTCTGGCCGAGGCTTCGGGGCGCTGGGACGAGGAAGGCGTGACTCTCGCCGCCACCCGGTCGGGCGACGGCTGGGCTCTCACCGGCGAGAAGCTGTACGTGCTGGACGGCCACACCGCCGACGTGGTGCTGGTCGCGGCCCGAACCCCGGCCGGCGTGTCGGTGTTCGCGGTGGACAAGGCGGCTCCTGGCCATAGCGCGGCGGCCCTGTCGACGATGGACCAGACCCGCAAGCAGGCCCGATGCACCTTCGAGAGCACCCCGGCACGGCTGATTGGCACCGACGGCGCCGGCTGGGCCGCGGTGTCCAAGATGCTCGACCTGGCAGCCGTGGCCCTGGCCGCCGAGCAGGTCGGCGGGGCGCAGAAAGTCCTGGAGATGGCGGTCGAGTACGCCAAGGTCCGGGTGCAATTCGGCCGGCCGATCGGTAGCTTCCAGGCCATCAAGCACAAGTGCGCCGACATGCTCCTCGAGGTCGAGTCGGCGAAATCGGCCGCCTACTATGCCGGCTGGGCCGCGGCCGAGGACAACGACGAGTTGCCCGTGGTGGCCAGCCTGGCCAAGTCGTACTGCTCCGAGGCCTACTTCCACGCCACGGCGGAAAACATCCAGATCCACGGTGGCATCGGCTTTACGTGGGAACACCCGGCCCACCTGTACTTCAAGCGGGCCAAGAGCTCCGAGTTGCTGTTCGGGGATCCGACCTACCACCGGGAATTGCTCGCGCAACGCATCGGCATCTAGTACCATTTTTCGCACCGAGGAAAGGAGGTGGTCCAACTGAGTAGTAGACGTTTTGGGACCTCGGAGGTGGCTGGCCGCTAGTCGGCCGCTGGACCATCTGGTGAATCTCCGCCAGTTACCCGGGGCCTACCGGCCGGGAGCCTGGTCCCACCCGGTACACCAAACGGAAAGCCCTGCCATTCCAGTGAATGAATTCGTAGCATCGGGGTCGCCGCAAGGCGGCCCCGATCTCGCGACTACGGCGATCGTGACTCGGTGCGGCGAGCGTGATCGCCACGGGCCTCGCCGGTCGGCCACGACCGGCCGTGGGCCGGCGTGACTGACCCGTTGCCACCCGCAGCATCCTCGACTCCGTTTCCCGAGGCGGGCGGGGCGTTTTCGATCGCGCTCGAAGACGTGTCTCTGGCCGCCTACCTGGCCCGCCCCGCCCCTTCGGCCGCGAGCGGTTCAGGACGCTCGGGCGTGGTCATCTGCCACGGGTTTCCGGTGGACCCGGTCCAGCCCCACGTGCCGTACGACGGATACCAGCAGCTGGCGGACCGGCTGGCCGCCGATGTCGGCTGGGTGGCCCTGACGTTCCGGTTCCGCGGCACGTCCGACTCGACCGGCAACTTCTCGCTCGCCGGGTGGTTGACCGACCTCAAGGCGGTTACCGAGGAAGTCCTCGCCTCCGACGTGGTGGACTCGGTTTGGCTGTGCGGGTTCGCGGCCGGTGGGGCGCTGGCGCTCTGCGCGGCCGGGGAGGATCCCCGAGTCCGGGGCGTGATCTCATTTGCCGCCCCGGCCGACTTCGCCGACCGGGCCATCGACGCCCGCCGGTTCGTGGCCCAGGCCCGGGCGGCGGGAGTCATCCGGGATCCCGCATTTCCGAGCGATCTAGACGCCTGGGCCCGAGAGCTGCGGGAGATCCGGCCCTTGAGCCTGATCGGCAAGATCCCGCCCCGACCGGTGCTGCTGGTGCACGGGGCCAACGACGAGGTGGTGCCGGTGCTCGACGCCCGGGCCCTCGCCGACGCCGCTCAAGGTCAGGTCGAACTGCGGGTCCTGCCCGGGGCCGGCCATCGGTTGCGCAACGACCCGCGCGCCATCGCCTTGCTCATCGGGTGGCTTGACCGCCAGCACGGTTGAAGCCGGCTGCGCCTCTCCCCTTCTGGCGCCTCTCTACTCTGGCGGCTCTCCCTCATGAAGACAGCGGCACCCGGTCGATGACCTCACGCAGGCGGCTCGCCGCCGCCCCCGGGTCGGCGGACCCAGTCAGGTAGCGCACCACCACGAACCGGCGGGCCCCGGCGTCCGCCATGCCCGGGATGGTCTCGGGGGTCACGCCTCCGGTGACGAACCACGGGGCGGCCTGCCCCCACCCGGTGGACGCCACGTAGGAGAGATACTCGAGGCCGGTCCCGGGCCGCCCCGGCTTGGTCGGTGTCGGATTGACCGGTCCGGCGGAGAAGTAGTCCGCCGGCTCCCCGGCCGATGCGTCCCATTCCGGCGGGGCGTGGGTGGACAGGCCGACGATGGCGTCCGCTCCGAGAATGCGGCGGGCGATCGCCGGCGGCACGTCGTCCTGGCCCACATGGACCCCGTCGGCTCCGCAGGCGAGGGCCAGGTCGGGCCGGTCATTGAGGATGAAAGGGACACCCCGTTGGCGACAGACCTCCACCGCACGTGAGGCCCGGTCGATCAACGGGCGGGCGTCGAGCGCCTTGTCCCGCAGCTGCACCACATCGACCCCGCCGTCGATGCAGGCGGCCAGAAAGGATGCGAGATCGGGCCGGTCCGGGGTGCACAGGTACAGGCGCCGGCCGGCCAGAGATCCTGGGCCGGCCGAGGTGGGGCGCTCAACCACCGGCGACGGCCCGGACCAGCTCGACTCGGTCCCCGTCGGCCAGCGCGGTGCCGGGTGCGTCGGCCCGGTCAACCGCCTCGCCGTTCAGCTCGGCCACGACCCACTTGGCCGAAACCCCGAGCGCACTGTAGAGGTCGGTCAGCGAGGCGCCTTCCTCGAGCGTGACCGTCTCGCCGTTGGCGAGCACCTTCACCGCTAGCCGCGGCCCGCCTGGGCCTTGGCCGCCGCCTTCACCTGCTGCTTGTGGGTTCGCACCTTGTCGAGGGAAGCCGAATCCACGATGTCGGCGACCGAGAGATAGGTGCCGGCCTGGCCGAACGAGCCCGCCGCAGCCTCCCACCCCGGCGGCCGCACCCCGAGCTGCTTGCCGAGCAGCCCGACGAAGATGTGGGCTTTCTGGTCCCCGAAGCCTGGAAGGGCCTTGATCCGCCGGAACAACTCGGTGCCGTCGCCCGCCTCGGTCCACACCCGGGCCGCGTCGCCCCCGTACTCGTCGACCACGATGCGACAGAGTTCCTGGACCCGCTTGGCGTTGGCCGCGGGAAAGCGGTGCAGAGCCGGCCGCTCGGAGAAGGCACCGGCCAGGCGGTCCGGGTCCATGGCGGCGATCTCGCCGGCATCGAGGCGGCCGCCGAGCCGCTGCTTCAGCTCCAGTGGGCTGCTGAACGCCCGTTCGAGAGGAACCTGCTGGTCCAGCACCATGCCGATCAGCAGGGCCAGGGGGTCCGATGACAGCAAACGGTCGGCGTCCGGGTCGCCCGAGAGATGGAGCTCAGCCACGGGACGAAGCCTAACGCTCGCCGCCGCCGCGCCGCGGCTGCCGGTCCGGCCCCGGCGGGTGGGTGGGAGCGCCGGGGGAGGCGGGTTGGCGGGCGTGGTGGTCGGGCGCGCCGGGTCGATCCCGTGGCAGACGCGCCGGGTCGATCTCTTGGCAGACGCGCCGGGACCATTTTCTCGTAGACCTCTTGCTTTCTCGGTGTCAATTCGCACGGAAATCGTCCGAAAGTGCTCCGAGAAAACGAAAGTGCTACGAGATTTCTTTCACAATCGGCGGGCGGGCCTCGGGCGGGCCTCGGGCGGGCCTCGGGCGGGCCTCGGGCGGGGGGGAGAGGTTCAGGGGAGGCCCCGGACTTCGCCGACACGGCGCCGCCCTGGCATCCATGACCGCTCCCGGCCCCGGCCGGTAAAGTTCGTGCTCCTCACGACCTGCTGACAGCCGATGGAAGAACCCGAGCCCCTGCAGGGGGAACCGCTCGAACTGATAACGACTTTCACCGCGCTCGCGGATGCGCTGCCCGACGGAGTGCTGGTCGCCGATCCCGAGGGCCTCATCGTGTTCGTTAACGCCCGCCTGGAGCAGCTGTCCGGGTACCGGCGCAAGGATCTGATCGGGTCGCCACTGGAGCGGCTCGTCCCCGACAGCCGGCGTGAGAGCCACGTCGAGTCGCGCCGGCAGTTCCAGAGCCAACCGAACCTGCGGCCGATGGGCGCCGGTCTGGACATCCATCTGAAGAGACGGGACGGCGTGCTGCTTCCCGTCGACATCCAGCTGAGTCCCATAGAGGTTGGCGACCGGACGCTGTCGGTCGCCGCAGTCAGGGACGTCGGGGAGCGCAAGGCGGCCGAGCAGGCGCGGCGCGAGAGCGAGGAACGCTACAAGACCCTTCTCGAGAACGCCCCCCTGATGGTTTCCACCCTCTCTGCCGGCGGGGTCGTCACGTCGCTGAACAAGGAGTTCGAGAACATAACCGGCTTCCGCCGGGACGACTGGGTGGGCCGGCACTTCACCGACATCCTGCACCCCGACGATCTGTCGAACACCCTGCGGGGCATCCGCCCCTTCGTTGACCAGTCGGGCGGGATCCGGGTCAACCGGGTGCGCACCCGGTCGGGCGAGTATCGCACCCTGGAGGCGGTCGCCGTCCCCCAGATGGATGACGGACGGATTGTCGGGATCCTGAGCATCAGCCGCGATGTCACGGAGTCCAAACAAGCCGAGCACGATCTCCGCGAAAGCGAGGAGCGTTTCCGCAAGATCTTCGAGGCCGGACCGCTCGGGATCCTCCTGGTGAACCTCGACCACGTCGTCGTCGAAGCCAACGACGCCGGGTGCCGCCTGCTCGGATACCCGCGGGAGGAGCTGGTGGGGGCCGGCCTGCACTCGGTCATGGACCCAGACCATCTCGAGCAAGCCGTCCGGTTGATCCGCGACCTGATCGGCGGGACCGCCCGCAGCTATCAGATCGAGACGACCTGGTTCACCAAACCGGGCCAGCCCGTCTTCGGGAACCTGACGGTGTCTGTGATCCGCGACGACGAGGGCACGGCCCTCTACAGCCTCCACATCATCGAGGACTTCACGGAACGAAAGGCCATGCAGCAGGAGCTCGCCCGCCACGCCGCCATGGCCCGGGAAGAGCTGTCGGCGTTCACGGCGAGGGAGATCGAGGTAATGGAGCTGCTGAGCGACGGTCTCACGGCGCTGCAGATAGCCGATCGGCGGGTCGTGTCGGTACGGACCGTCGAGTCGCACTTGGCCGCCTCTTATCGCAAGCTCGGGGTTCGGAGCAAACAGGACGCGATCGCTCGTTTCAACCGGATCAGGAGCCTGCTGTCCGCGCCGCCGCGGAGTGGTCCGGAGATTCTCTCGGAGGGGTAGCCCGATCCGGTACTGAGAAGAACTCAGTACCCCTACGTAGGCAATCCCGTACCTGCCGGCCTCAATCTCAGGGGTCTCTTAACCGAGTCATATCCGGGACACAGACTGCCCGATAGGCAGCTCCCGGATAACAGCTCGATGACGAGAGAGGAACGCATTTCATGAACATCGTCCGGCGCCTCGGCTCCCATAAGAGGGGATTGGTCGCCTCCTTCGGGGCGGTCGCCGCCCTGGGCCTTACCAGCGCCTTCACCCTCGGCGGGTTCAGCGCTACGGTCGCCAACCCCACCAACACGTTCTCGTCTGCCACCGTCCAGCTCGAAGAGGGAAGCGGCAGCACGACCTGCTTCTCCACCGGCACCGGGTCGGGCGGCTCGGTGACGGCCACCAACACCAACTCGACGTGCGGCATCAACGTCCTCACCGGCACCCTCGATCAGGTCCCGGGTGGCACGGCGCTGACGTCGACCATCACCCTCACCAACGCCGGCAACAAGGCCGCCTCCGTCGCCAGCCTGGTTACCGGTAGCTGTGGTGCCGCGGCCGCTTCGGATAATGGCGGTTATACCGGTTCTGACACCTCCGGCTTCTGCGGCAAGGTGGACGTCACCATCGCCAACACCACCTCCGGCGCCGGCTACAAGTGTGTCTATCCCGTCGAGCCGGCGGCCACCGCCTGCCCGAGCCTGTCGAGCAGCGCCACCCTGGCCTCGCTTGCCGGGCAAACGTTTACCGTGCCGATGTCGACTCTCGCCGCCGGCGCTTCGGCCACCTATGTGGTCTCAGTGCAACTTGACCCGACGGCGACCAACGCTGACCAGGGTCTGACCGCCACGATGCCGTTCACCTGGAGCATCAGCCAGTAGCCATCGCGGGCGGGGCGGCGCCTCGGTCTCTTGACCGGGCGCCGCCCGCGGCGCGTTGGTGGCGGCGCTCCAGCCATGTCAGTGACGACTTTCGCTCTTTCCGACATCAAGACAATCAAGACAATCAAGACGATCAAGATGATCAAGCCGAGAGGAGTCGGGTGAGAATGGTCCTGGCGAAGGGCCTCGGATTCATGGGTGTCGTCGGTGCGGCTCTCCTCCTCTGTGGAATTGCCCTCTGCGCCCCGGCGAGTGCATCCGGGTTCAGCGCCGCGCTGAGAGCGGGCAGCACATCCTTTTCGTCGGGCACGTTGCAGCTCGAGGGCACCACAGGGTCCAGCAACTGCTACTCCACCGGCAGTGGTTCGGGCGGCGCGGTCACCAGCAACTCGTCGATCTGCTCGACCGGGTCTCCGCTGCCGGCCGGCTCCCTGTCGACCGGTTCCTCCAACGCCAGCACCACGCTGACCTCCCGGGGCACGGCCAACGCCTCGTCGGCCCTGGTGGCGTCAGGCGCGTGCGGCGTGGCCCAGTTCGTCGACCCGGCGGGGTCGGACGACGCCCTGCCTTTCAACGGCGTCACTTACGGGGCGAGTGGTCCCCTCGGCACCACGGCCGCCGGCTTCGACGGCTCGACCGGCTGGGCCGAGACCACCAACTCCGACTCGAACCCCGAGGGGTTTTCCGTCCTGCTGTGGTTCAAGACCACGACCGCGGCGGGCGGCCTCCTGGGTTTCTCCAGCCAGGCCAACCCCACGACCTCCACGCCTACCGATCACGACCGCCAGCTGTGGATCGATCCCAGCGGCAAGCTGGTGTGGGGGGTGTACTCCACCAACATCAATCAGTTGACCAGCCCTTCTGCCGTTAACACCGGCAACTGGGTGTTCGCGGTGGCCTCGATCGGCAGCTCCGGCACCGCCCTCTATGTGAACGGCACGAAGGTGGCCTCGTCGAGCACGCCGACCACGGCGCAGAACTACACGGGGTGGTGGAGCCTCGGGTATGCGTCCATGGCCAACTGGAACGACACTCCCTCCACCTACTACTTCAACGGTTCGCTGGCCCAGGCGGCCGTCATCCCTTCACAGCTGTCGGCCAGCCAGGTGTCCAACCTGTACGGCGACACCACGCTCGCTTCTTACCGCGCTGGAGTAAATGCCCTGAACCCCACGAACTACTGGCCTCTGAACGACCTCGGCACCACCCCCTACGAGGGGTCGATTCCGGGCGTGGCGGCGTCGACCACCCTGGTCGACGCGTCAGTCAACGCCAACTCGGGAACGGCCCAGGGTGGGGTGACGCTCGGTTCCAGCGGGCCGGCGGGCTTTCCCTCGGCACTAGCGCTTAACGGCTCTACCGGTTACGTGCAGACCACGAACTCCTATTCCAATCCCGAGGGAATCTCGGTCGTCGCCTGGTTCAACAGCAGCGCCACCACGGGAGGGACGATTCTCGGGTTCACGAGCAGCCAGGGCACCACCGCGCCGTCGAGCTCGGACCGCCTCTTGTGGCTGGACAAGTCCGGCAAGCTGGTGTGGGGGGTCAAGAACGGAACGGCGAGTGAGATCACTTCCCCGACCGCCTACAACGACGGGGCTTGGCACATGGTGGTGGCCGAGATCGGTTCTTCCGGCCAGCAGCTGTGGATCGACGGGACGGAGGTGGCCTCCACCACCTCGGTCACTTCCGCCGGCAACTACACGGGTTACTGGCATCTCGGCTGGGGCTACGAGACGGGCTGGAGCGACGCCCCGACCTCCGCCTATCTCAACGGGTCGATCGCCGAGGCCGCCGTCATTCCGTCGCAGCTGTCCACCGCACAGATCTCTACTCTGGACGGCGCGGCCAGCGCCGCCGTCCTCGCCCTGGACGTGGGCCAGCTGGCCCCGTCGGCCTACTGGCCCCTTCAGGACTCGGCCTCGAACATCTGCGGGACGGTGGAGGTCACGGTGCAGCAGACGGTCGGGTCCACCACCAGTTGCCTCTACCCGGCGGGTTCCGGTTCCTGCGGGAGCCCGAGCTCGACCTACCTCCTCCCTGCCTTCGGTGTACTGACCATGACGGCTCCGACGTCCGGCACCCCGGCGACAGTGAAGATCACCATGGCCGAGTCCGCCTCGTCGGGAACCACCGTCGCCGGACTGCACATGCTGCCTGACATCGGTTTCGGAACCGCCCGCTCCCCCAGTGCATGGACGGCGCAGCTCGCCTACGCGCCGGCTTCGGTCGAGCTGTGAGGCCGGTTCGGGCATGACTGTGCTCCTGACCTCGGACACCCATCAAACGGCCGGCGCCCCCGCGGCCAGGGGACGCCGGGCCCGTCGAGGCACCGTTTCACTGGTGGCCCTCGGTGTCGTGCTGCTCGCCGTGGCGGCGGTGTGGGGCTGGAAGCTGGCGGGCGGAAGGCTCGTGGTCATGGAGACCCCATCCATGTGCCCGACGGTGTGCGTCGGCTCATTGGTCGCCGACCGGCCCGCGCACGGGGCGGTGCATGTCGGCGAGATGATCACGTTCCACCCGCCGAGCAGCCGCTCCGAGACCTACACCCACCGGATATCACGGGTTTTTCCCAATGGCATGATCCAGACCAAAGGCATCGCCAACCCGTCGCCCGACCCGTGGCTGATCACCCGGTCCGACATCGTCGGGCAGGTGGCGTTCACCGTTTGGGGGCTCGGCTGGGTGCTCAAAGCGCTCCCGCTGCTCGCCGTCGGTGTGCTGGCTTGGGTGGTCGTCCGCCCGTGGATCGCTCCGGCGTCGAGGCGGTCGTGGGACCGGATGTGGATGGTTGCGCTGACGGTCGTGCCCCTGTGGATGCTGCGCCCCCTCGTGCGCGGCGGGATCATCTCGACGAGCAGTGACAAGCCCCACCCGCACTGGCTGACTGCCTCCCTGCGCAATACCGGCCTCCTGTCCGCCAGGTTCCGAGCCACCGGCGGCCCGGGGGCGCCCCCGGTCAGGTCGGCGGGGCTGGGCCTGGTATCGGGTCCGGCGGGCCGGGGCGGCTATTTGATGGTGCACCAGGCGCTCTCCCTGACCTGGTGGGGCTGGGCCATCATGGCCCTCATCGTGGCCTCGCCGCTCCTGGGCTTCCTCGGGCATGTTTGGCGCGGCAACGAGACGTACCGCGATCCGGACATGGCCGAGCCGAGCCCGGCCCCGAAGGCCGGCCCTGCCCTGGTTTCCAATTGACGATGACTCGCCGGTGCGGCAGACCCTCAGCGCCGGCCGAAAACAACCCGGACAGAAAGGAGAGGCGGCGACGAATGCTCCGATAGAGCAGAGGCGTAACGCACAAGGTGGTTGGGCGCTGGCAGCCGTCGTCGCCGCCTCCCCTTTCCCGTAGGTTGCTTTTCGCCCGGCACTCAGCTGACCCGGGGATCGGGTGCGTCGGGGTCGATGCCGTATCGGGCGATGGTGTCGTCGAGCTCCTTGGCCTTGGCTTCGCCCGACGCCAGCAGACCGTCGAGCACGGCCACGACCAGGTGGGCGGCATCGGTTTCGAAGTGGCGGCGCAAGGCTTCCCGGGTGTCGGACCGACCGTAGCCATCGGTGCCGAGCGGGATGAACGGGGCCGAGACCCAACGGGCCACCTGATCGGGAATCGCTTTCATGAAATCGGTGACCGCGACGATGGGTCCCTGGGCCGAGCCCAGTGTCTCGGTGACGTATGGAGTGCGGGGCTGGAGGCTCGGGTGCAACCGGTTCCACCGCTCGACCGAAAGGGCGTCCTCCCTGAGGGCCTTGTAACTGGTGACCGACCACAGCTCCGCAGCCACTCCGTGGTCCGACGCCAGTATCCGCTGGGCCTCGAGCGCGGCTTGCGACGCCGTTCCCGAGAACAGGATGGTGGCCCGGCGCGGGGGTCCTTCCGGCGCCGCGGAGAACCGATAGAGGCCCCGCACGATGCCTTCGTCGACGCCTTCGGGCTTGGCCGGCATCGGGTAGTTCTCGTTGTAAAGGGTCAGGTAGTAGAAGGCATCTTCGGCATCTGGCCCGTACATGCGTTTGATTCCTTCGGCGATTATCACGGCCACCTCGTAGGCGAACGCCGGGTCATAGGCCCGGAGGTTCGGAATGGTCGACGCCAGCACAAGAGAATGCCCGTCGCAGTGCTGCAGCCCTTCACCGAGGAGGGTGGTGCGGCCGGCGGTGCCTCCGAGCATGAAGCCGCGCCCGCGCATGTCACCGAACGCCCACGCCAGGTCCCCCACCCGCTGGAACCCGAACATCGAGTAGTAGATGAAAAACGGGATCATCGGCTGGCCCCACGTCGCGTACGAGGTGCCGGCAGCAGTGAAGTCGGCCATGCCGCCCGCTTCGGTTATGCCCTCCTCCAGGATCTGGCCGTCCTTGCTCTCGGAATAGGTGAGCATGAGCGCGGAGTCGACCGGTTCGTAGAGCTGGCCCTGCGGAGCGTAGATCTTCACCTCTTTGAACAGGCCGTCCATTCCGAACGTGCGGGCTTCATCGGGGATGATCGGTACCACGCGCCGCCCGATGCCCTTGTCGCGGAGAAGGTTGCGCAGCATGACGGCGAACGCCATGGTGGTCGACACCGATCGCTTGCCTGAACCGGCCGCGAACTCGCCGAGAGTCTTGTCGGCCACTGCGGGCAGAGGCTTGGCCCGGTTGACCCGGTGGGGGAGCGGTCCGTTGAGGGCCCGCCGGCGCTCCATCATGTACTCGTATTCGACCGAATCCGGGGCGGGCCGGAAGAACGGCGGCTCGCCGGTGAGGGCGGAGTCGGGGATCTCCTCCTGCAGGTACAGGCGGTCCCGCAGCAGCTTGAGCTGGGCCGGGTTCATCTTCTTTATCTGATGGGTGGAGTTGCGGGCTTCGATCTCAGGCCCGAGCGTCCACCCCTTGACCGTCTTGGCCAGGATCACCGTCGGCTGGCCCGTCGTCTCGGTGGCCGCCTTGTAGGCGGCGTAGAGCTTTCGGTAGTCGTGACCGCCCCGGGGCAGGTTCATGAGATCCTCGTCGGACAGGTGCTCGACCAGAGCCCGGAGACGGGGGTCGGGGCCGAAGAAATTCCGCCGGATGTAGGCGCCGTCCTCGGTGGCGTACTTCTGGTACTCCCCGTCGACGGAGGTGTTCATTCGGTTGAGGAGCACCCCGTCGACGTCCCGGGCGAGCAGCTCGTCCCACTTGGAGCCCCACACGACCTTGATCACGTTCCAGCCCGCGCCCCGGAAGGTCGCTTCTAGCTCCTGGATGATCTTGCCGTTTCCCCGGACCGGCCCGTCGAGGCGCTGAAGATTGCAGTTGACGACAAAAATCAGATTGTCGAGCTGCTCCCGGCCGGCCAGCGACAGGGCACCCAGAGTCTCCGGCTCGTCACATTCCCCATCGCCGAGGAAGCACCACACTCTGCTGCCGGAGGTGTCCACCAACCGGCGGTTGTTCAGATAGCGGTTGAAGTGGGCCTGGTATATGGCACTCAAAGGGCCGAGTCCCATTGATACCGTCGGGAACTCCCAGAACTCGGGCATGAGTCGGGGGTGGGGGTACGACGACAGACCGCCAGGCCCTCGTTCTCCATCAGGTCCGGCGTGGCTGCCCTGCAGTTCCATACGGAAGAAGTTGAGCTGCTCCTCGGAGAGGCGACCCTCCAGGAACGCCCGGGCGTATATCCCGGGCGCGGCGTGGCCCTGGAAGTAGACCTGGTCGCCCGCTTGGCCGTTGTCCTTGCCGCGGAAGAAGTGATTGAAGCCGACCTCGTAGAGGCTGGCTGAGCTGGCGAAAGTGGCCAGGTGACCGCCGATTCCCTCGGCCGCGTGGTTGGCCCGCACGACCATGATGGCGGCGTTCCACCGGATGAACGCCCGGATCCGCCGTTCGATGTACTCGTCGCCAGGAAACCACGGTTCCTGGTCGGGCGGGATGGTGTTGACGTACGGGGTAGAGACCGTGGCCGGGAACCCGACCTGGTTGGCCCGGGCCCGCTCCAGCAGCTTCATCAAGAGAAACCGGGCTCTCGTCTTGCCCCGGGTGTCGACTATCGCGTCGAAGGAATCGATCCACTCGGAGGTCTCCTCGGGATCGATGTCCGGTAGCTGATGGGAGAAACCGTCGAAAATCACCCTTCCATGCTCGCGCCGATCCGGCCCCAAGCGCGCCGCCCCTGGACCCGGTTTCACCTCGACCGGGCCGCCCGGGAGATGATGGGAAGGATGTCTTCGACAGGTGACGGTGAGCCAATCCGGGAGGTCAGGGACTCGATCGGGCTGGTGGCTCTCCTGGCGGTCGGGGCCAACGTGGTCATGCAGCTCTCACTGCTGCCGATCGGCCGGGGCGTGGCCGAGAGCCGAGTCGAGACCGGGCGGCTCGACGCCCACCCGGTCAAGCGGTTCCGCACCACCGTCGGATACCTCGCAATTGCTCTGCTTGGCACTGAGGAAGAGCGGGTGGCCGTTCGACGTGAGGTCGACCGTTCGCACCGGCCGGTGCACTCGCTGCCCTCGGATCCCGTCCTCTACGACGCCTTCGATCCTGATCTTCAGCTGTGGGTCGCGGCCTGCCTGTATCGCGGCGTCGAGGTGTCGCGCGCCCTGATGGGGGGGACGACCGACGACGAGACGGCTGAAGCGCTGTACCGCTATTGCGCTCGGCTCGCGACCACGCTGCAGGTGACCGACGAGATGTGGCCCCCCGACCGGGCCGCCTTCGAGCGTTACTGGTCGGCAATGGTCGGGCGTATACAGATGGACGACGTGACCCGCCGCTACCTGCTGCGACTGGCCCGGTTGAGGTTCTTGCCGAGGCCGTTCGGATGGATCTTCGGAGGCGCCCATGCCTTCTTCCTCACCGGCTTCCTGTCCCCGCCCTTCCGGGACGAGCTCGGCGTGTCGTGGGGACCGAGGCGGCAACGGGTGTTCGAGCGGCTCACCAGCACGAGCGGCCGGTTGAGCCGGCGGCTGCCGTTCGCGGTACGTGCCTTTCCGTTGAACCTCTGCCTGTGGGACACTCGCCGTCGTATCCACGCTGGCCGGCCATTCGTCTGAGAGCAGCCGCCGGGCCGGGAGCGTTTCCTGGCGCAGTGGCCTGGTGATCGCGTCGGTCGTCGGGCTGGCCAAAGCCGACGCCGCCGCGGTGGGGGTGGTGGCGCCGGCTCTCCGCTCCAGCCTTCACATCACCGAAGCCGAGTTCGGCCTCCTGGCGTCGCTGTCAGCCGGTATGGGAGCCCTCTGCGCCCTGCCCGCCGGGGCCCTGGTCGACCGGCGTCACCGGGTGGCGGTGTTGACCCTCGCCCTGGTCGGATGGAGCCTGGCCCTGGGTATCGCCGGCCTGGCCCGGGGCCTCCTGCTGCTGGCCCTCGGGCGGCTGGTGAGCGGCGGAATCGCTACCATCGCCCGGCCCATGGCCGTATCCCTGACCGGGGATCTTTACGTCCCCCAGGACCGCGGCCGGGCCCTGGCCCGCCTCGACGCCGGCCAGGCCGTCGGGTCCGCCGTGTGCTTCCTCCTCGGTGCGCTGGCGGTGTGGGCCCTCGACTGGAGGTGGCTGTTCTGGTGGCTCGGAGCGGCCGGGATCCTGCTGGCCTTGGTAGCCCGAAGGATGGAGGACCCAAGACCGGTTCGCGACCCGGGTCCGCCGCTATCGGTGGTGCTGTGGTCCCTGCTCAAGATCCGCACCAACCAGTTCGTGCTGGCGGCCGACTCGGTAAGCAACTTCTTCTTCGCCGGGGTGGCGTCGTTCGCCGTGCTGTTCATCACTGAGCGCTACCACATGTCGAACGCCAGGGTGGACGCCTTGGCTCCCGCCCTCGCGATCGGCGTGATCGGCGGGATCCTGGCCGGTGGCCGGGTCGGGGACCGGCTGACCCGTCGTGGGGGCGGCAGTCGCCGGCTGGTCGTCGCATCGGTGTCTCAACTGGCGGCGACCGGGTTCTTCGCCGCCGCTCTGTTCAGCGGGTCGGTGGTGACGGCCGGGTTCCTGCTGTTCGTGGGAGCCAGCCTGCTCGGGGCGGCGGGGCCGTGTCTGGACGCCGTCCGGGTCGACATCGTGAAGCCCGATATCCGGGGCCGAGCAGAGGCGGCCCGGGGCCTGCTGACCCTGGCCAGCGGCGCGCTGGGCCCCATCACCTTCGGCCTGCTCGCCACCGCGCTCGGGGGCCGGGGCCACGGGATGGCCCTGAGGGATGCCTTCCTGTTGATGCTCCTTCCGCTGGCGGTGGGGGCGCTCATCCTGCTGGTCGCCGTGCGCCCCTACCCCGCCGACGCCGCCGCCGCCGGCACCGAGCCGGGACTGCCAACCGAGCCCGCAGCGGGCACCGGGCTGGGCTCGGGCATGCTGGACGGGTGACTCCCGCCACCATCGTGTACACCGACGGCGCCTGCTCGGGCAATCCCGGGCCCGGCGGCTGGGCCTGGGCGGTACCGTCCGGGCCGTACCGGAGCGGGGCGGCAGCCCACACGACCAACCAGCGCATGGAAATCATGGCCGTGCTCGAAGCCGTGACCTCCATTCCAGGACCGCTCGAGGTGGTGAGCGATTCGACCTACGTGGTCAATTGCTTCCGCGACCGCTGGTGGCAGGGATGGCTGGCCAGGGACTGGAAGAACAGCCAGAGGAAGCCGGTGAAGAACCGGGACCTCTGGGAGCCGCTGATCGACGCCTATCGGGCCGATCCGAAGCGGCTCAATTTCAGATGGGTGAAGGGCCACAGCGGCGACCCGATGAACGATCTGGTCGACCGGCTGGCCGTCGAGGCGGCGTTGACGCAGCGGGGCCGGGAGGGCGAAGCGCCGGCAGCCGTCCCGTCCTGGTGAGCGACCGGCCCGGGCCTTGGTGAGCATCCGGATCGGAGTGGACACGGGGGGCACGTTTACCGACGTGGTCACCGCCGCCGGCGAGGTGCGCAAGCTGCTGTCGACGTCCGCCCAGCCCGCCGGGGCGGTCGACGCCGGGGTGCGAGCGGCCGGCGGCGCCGAGGTCCTGGCCCACGGAACCACAGTCGCGACCAACGCCCTGCTCGAGCGCCGAGGCGGGCGGGTGGCGCTGATATCGACGGAGGGCCAGCGCGACGTGATCGAGATCGCCCGCCAGGCCCGCCCGTCGCTCTATGACATCTGGGCCGACCGGCCCGAGCCGCTCGTGCCGCGGTCGCTTCGCTTCGAAGTGCCGGGCCGCCTTGATGCGCAGGGAAAGGAGGTGGCGCGCCGGGGGTCCATCCCTGCCATCCCAGGGGACGTGGACGCGGTGGCCGTCTGCCTCCTCCACTCCGACCTGAACGCCGAACAGGAGCTCGAAGTGGCCGCCGCCCTGGAGGGCGGGGTGCCCATCGTTTGCTCGTCCCACGTTTCCCCCGAGTTCCGGGAGTACGAACGGACCGTGACCACCGCAGCCGACGCCTACCTCCTGAAGCCGTGCCGGGCCTACCTCGAGCTGCTGGCCCCGATCGCTCAGGAGGTCCTGGTACTGACGTCGGCTGGCGGGCTGGTTCCATTGGAGCAGGCGGCGGCCCGGCCCGTCTCCCTCTTGCTCTCCGGTCCGGCAGGCGGCGTGCTTGCGGCGTCCGCGGCCGCCGAGGCCGCCGGGTGGGCTGACTGCGTGACCTTCGATATGGGTGGCACCAGCACCGATGTGTGCCTCATTCGATCCGGCCGGCCACAACCGGCAGGGCAGCGTTCGGTGGCCGGGCTGCCCATACGCATGCCGGCGCTCGACGTCCACACCATAGGTGCCGGCGGTGGTTCGATTGCCCACATCGACCCGGGTGGGGCTCTGAGCGTCGGCCCGCAGAGCGCCGGGGCTCAGCCCGGGCCGGCCTGCTACGGGCAGGGCGGAACCGCCCCTACGGTCACCGACGCCGATCTCGCCGCCGGGCGTATCCCGGTGGACGGGATGGCCGGTCTCGGCCGGCTGGACGTGGCCGCCGCCCGGTTGGCCCTGGCGGGGGCCGGGGTGACCGCCGACGGGATGATCGCGGTCGTCGATCAAGCCATGACCCAAGCGCTCAGAGCGGTGTCGGTCGAGCGGGGGATCGACCCTACTCACCTGGCCCTGGTGGCCTTCGGGGGCGCCGGGCCGCTGCACGCCTGCGCCCTCGCCGACGCCCTCGGGATGCCGGCCGTCGTCGTGCCGCCCCGAGCGGGAGCGCTTTCGGCCGTGGGTCTGCTCGGAGCACCCAGGCAGGTGGACCTGGTTCGTTCCTGGCCGGATAGGGGCGACCATGGCAAGGCGGAGCGGGCCGCCGCCGAGCTGGCCGGCCGGGCCTCAAACCAGGCGGCCCGTGCCGGGGAGACGGCCGAGGTCAGCGTGGCCTACGACTGCCGCTACGCCGGGCAGAGCCACGAGCTGACGGTCGAGGCGATCGACGGTTTCGAGGCTGAGCACCGCCGCCGCAGCGGGTACGTCCTTGATCCCGGTTCGATCGAGGTGGTCGCGGTCCGGGCCACGGCCCGGGTGCGCTCGCCGGTCGATCCCGCCGACCTGCCGGCGCCGGTCCGTACCGGCCCGGTCGCCGGTCCCGCGGTCATAGCCGAGCCCGATTGCACGGTCTGGGTGGCGCCGGGGTGGACAGCGAGGGTCCACCCGTCGGGATCCTGGATCCTCCGGCGGGCCGGGTGATCGTGGATCCCGCCGCCCTCCAGGTGTTCATCTCGCAGCTCACCGGGGTGGCCGCGGAGATGGGCGAGGTGCTCAAGCGCTCGTCGTTTTCCCCGAATATCAAGGAGAGGGCCGATTGCTCGGCTGCGGTCTTCAGCCTGTCCGGTCAGTTGCTGGTACAGGCCGAGCACATCCCGGTTCATCTGGGCAGCATGCCCGCGTCCGTGGCCGCCGCCATCTCAGCCGGCTACGACCTCGGGCCGGGCGACCAGGTGATCCTGAACGACCCCTTCTCCGGGGGCACCCATCTGAACGACATCACCCTGGTGGCGCCCTGCCACCTTGACGGCCGTCTGGTGGGGTGGGTGGCCAACCGGGCCCATCACGCCGATCTCGGTGGCATGGTCCCGGGTTCGATCCCGCCGGCAGCGACCGAAATCTACCAGGAGGGACTTCGGATACCTCCGCTCCGGCTGACCCCGGAGGTGCGGCTCCTGCTGGAAGCCAACTCGCGCACCCCCGCCGAACGGGCCGGCGACCTGGAAGCTCAGGCCGGGGCCAACCGGGTGGGCGTCCTCCGGCTGCAGGAGGTGTGCCGGGCAGCCGGCGGGTGGGCCGAGCGCTTCGACGAGGTGCTCAGCTACGGCGAGCGGCGGATGCGGGCGGCCCTGGAGGACCTGGCGGACGGCGCATGGCAGGCCGAGGACGTGCTCGACTCGGCAGGCGAGGGAGATGGAGCGCGACGAGCCGGCCGGTCACCATCCGGCTGCGCCTGACCATCGAGGGCTCGAACGCCACGTTCGACTTCACCGGTACCGACGACCAGCAGCGCGGCAACGTCAACGCCGTATTGGCCGTGACCGTGAGCGCAGTGTCGTGGGCCCTGCGCACGGCCACGGATCCGACCATACCGGCGAATGGAGGAGCCCTCCGGCCGGTGCGCGTTATCGCCCCCGACGGCTCGGTCGTGGCGGCCCGGCCGCCGGTCGCGGTCGGGGCCGGCAACGTGGAGGTGAGTCAGCGGGTGGCCGACGTCTGCCTCCTGGCTCTCGCCTCCGCCGCGCCCGATCGGGTCGGAGCCGCCGGGCAGGGCACCATGAACAACCTCATTCTCGGCGGCCGTTCGGGCTGGGTGTACTACGAGACCGTAGGCGGGGGCCAGGGCGGCCGGCCCGGGCGGGCCGGGATGAGCGGCGTCCACACCGCCATGACCAACACGCGCGACACACCGACCGAGGCCCTCGAGCGGGCCTACCCGGTACGGGTCCTCCGCTACCGCCTGCGGGAGGGGAGCGGGGGCGAAGGCCGGTGGCCGGGCGGCGACGGTATCGACCGGGTGGTGCAGGTGCTCGAGCGGGCGACGATGTCGTTGATCACGGAGCGGAGGGTCAGCCGACCCTGGGGCCTCGCCGGCGGCCAACCCGGGGCGGCCGGCGAGAACTGGTTGTGGGCCGGTGGCGACGAGGGCCGGCGGGTGCACCTGGGCGACAAGGTGACGGTCGAGTTGCGGGCCGGCGATGCGGTGCAGGTCCTCACGCCTGGCGGCGGCGGGTGGGGCCGGCCGGGCTCTTGAACCGCGTCGCGCCATAAGGGAACCCGGCGGGGGGATCGCGACGTCCAACCGTCCGTGAACGTTCGATGTCACGGGATGGAGGCGCGCCATCGCTACCGTGTGGGTCATTCGTGGGGAAACGGGTGGCCGGCCGCAACAGGCGATCCCCGACGACCCGGGGGGCGACGACAGGCCGCTCGTGGAGCGGGCCCGCCGGGGCGACCGCGGCGCCCTCGAGTCGCTCCTGCGGGCCCACTATGACCGGGTGTACGCAGTGTGCCGCCGCCTCACCGGCAACGACGCCGATGCGGCGGACGCCGCCCAGGATGCCCTCATCGCCATCGTGCGCGGGTTGGACCGTTTCGATGGGCGCAGCCGGTTCGCCACCTGGGTGTACCGGGTGGCCGTGAATTCGTCGATCGACGAGTTGAGGCGGCGATCCCGCCGGCCGTCGGCCAGTCTCGAAGTGGTGCAGGATGCCCACCTGACCCGGGCGGCCGCGGCCCGATCGCCTGACCCGGAGAGCGCGGCGGTCCGGGCCGACATCGACCGGGCTCTGCTTCGCCTCCCTGTCGAGTTCCGCGCTCCTGTCGTGCTGCGCGACATGTGCGGCCTCGACTACGCCGAGATCGCCGAGGTGCTGCAGATCCCGCCGGGTACCGTGCGCTCCCGGATCGCCCGCGGCCGGGCCGCTCTCGTCGGCTTTTTGGGCCTGGATCGAGATGTCCCGTGACTGACGACGCCCCCGGCTCACACCTCGACGATCTGACTCTGTCCGACCTGATCGACGGGCTGGCCGGCCCCGAGGCGGAAGCCCACGCCGCTGGCTGTAGCGAATGCGCCGCTCGGGTGGCGGCGTGGCGGGCGGCAGCCGGGCTGGTAGCCGAAGCTCCGGGCCCGGCGCCGGCGAACGTCCGCGAGGGAGCAATCGGCGTGGCGCTGGCGGCCCGGAGCGCCCGTTCCCGCCATCTGGGCCGCCTGCTTTCCCCGAGGGTGGCCGCCGCGGCCGCCGCCGTGGTGCTGGTCGGGGCGGGCGCCTTCGGCATTTCCGTGGCCGTCGGCTCTCATGCCCGCTTCGGTACGGAGTCAAAGTCCGATTCCATTGGCCCCTCGTCCACCAACGCCGGTGCCTCAGCGGAGCCGGCCGCGGGTGGCGGGGCAGGGACCGGCGGGACAAGCTCGTCCGCCGGTTCGGCCTCGGAATCGGCGCCGTCCCCGGCGGGCTCCCTCGGCCGCTTCGACAGCCTGGGAGCCCTCGCGGCCACGCTGAAACTTCGACTGGCGCCCGCTGGGGCGGCCGCCGGGCTGCAACCGGAGACCGGGCCGCAGGCGGCGTGCCGAAGCGAGAGCATGCGAGCGGCCCAGGCCCGCGGCCGGGTGGCAAGTGGCGCCCTGCCCACTTTCTCCGCTCCCATCACATACAGGGGCCACCCGTCCTGGGTCTATGTTTTTGGTTCGGGCCAAAGCCGGGTAGCAGTGGTGGCCAATGCGGCGGGTTGCACAACTGAAGGAGAAATCTCTTTCTGAGGAACCGGCTGGGCCGGCGCAGCCGTCGAACGGCCATGACATCACGATTCCCGCTACTGCCCGCAGGCGCCGGCGCTGCCGTCCTGGCTCTGACCCTCGTTGCCGCCGGCTGTGGCGACGCCCCGGCCCCGCGCCGAGGTTCGCAACCGCCGGCCGCTGCGCCAGTCGGTTCGCGTCAGCCCGGTTCTCATCAGCAGAGTGCAGCCCAGCTGGCGTCGGCGACCCGACCCGGGGCCACGACCGGGGGGGCCGGCAACAACGCCTCTGGTGGCCAGGCGACCATCACGACCCAGGGGGTGGGCACGGTGACCGGAGCGCCCGACACCTTGACGGTCGGCATCGGGGTGTCCACTACGGCGGCCCACGCCGCCACCGCCCTGGCCGAGAACAACGCCATCGCCTCGCGGGTGCAGCAGGCCCTACGGTCAGCGGGCGTCCCGCTCGCAAGCATCCAGACCACCGGGCTGTCCCTGCAGCCGACCAGTCCCAATCCCGGTTTCCAGGTGTACGACGAGGTGACCGCGACGGTGAAGAACATCGCCAAGGCCGGCACCATCATCGACGACGCGCTGGCCCCGGCGGGCGACGCCGGCCGGCTGGACCAGGTCGACCTGTCCATATCCGACGCCAGCCCGCTCATGGTGGCCGCCGAACAGAGGGCGGTGGTATCGGCGAAGGCCCAGGCCGGGCAACTGGCCGCCGCCGCAGGTGAGCAACTCGGGGTCCTCGTGTCGCTCACCGACTCGCCCCAGCAGCCGAACGGCGTCTTTCCCCAGAGCTTCGCGGCCAGCGGCAGCTCGGCCGCGGCCGCGGCACCGGTCCCGGTTCAGCCGGGCACTCAGCAGATGTCGGTCGACGTCACCGGCGTGTGGGCGGTGACGCCCGGCTGACCTGGCCGGGGTGCAGTAGCTGGCGGGCCATGCGGGCGGCCGCTCTCAACTCGTTGATCCGCATGGCCCGGGCCAGTCCGGCGTAGACCAGGACCCCCGCACCCACCTGCAGGATCAGCCGGCCGATGACCGCCAGATCCCCCTCTTTGCCCGAGAACGGCAGGCCGACCAGCACGACGACTCCGAGGGTGATCACGCTGGCCACGCTCACCCGGACCAGCGTTCGTATGGTCCGTGCCCCGCCGAGGGGACCGACCCGCTTTCGCAGGTCGATCGCCGCGATCACCGCAGCGATGGTGTAGGGCGCCACCCACGCCAGGGCGAGGCCGGGAACCCCGATGAGCGGATCGAGAACGAGGGCGGCCACGACCGTCATGGCGTTCTCCAGGGCGTAGATCCAGAACATGGCCCGGGCGTTCTGCATGGCCTGGTAGGCCCGCATCAGGAGGAAGAAGGCACTGAACCCGGGGAGGCCGACGGCGAACACGGCCAGGGTCGAGCTGACGAGGTGGGCCCCCGACTGCGACACCCGTCCGTGGTGAATGGCGAGCTGAATGAAAGGCTGAGCCACGGCCACGTACACCAGGCCCATGGGTATGAGCAGGGCCAGGGTCAGCTTGAGCCCGGCGACGAATCGTTGCTCGAACCCCAGCCGGTCCTTGGCCGTCCAGCGCTCGGCCAGGTCCGGCATTATGGCCGTCGCCACCGACACTGCGACGAGGGCATACGGCAGCTGGAAGAACTGGTACGAGAATTGGTAGGCGGTCACTCCCCCCTGGATCCGGCCGGCCAGCACCATGACGAGGGCCAGCGACACCTGATTGGCCAGTACCACACCGATCAGCCACGACGAGAGCTTGGCGACCTGCCGCACCGCCGGATGGCGCAGGTCCCACACCAGTCGCAGCCGGATGCCGGCTCGACGCATGGCCGGGAGCTGGACGAGGAACTGGGCCACGTAGCCGGCGGTGGTGCCGAGCCCCAGGATCAGCACGGCCCGCTCGTCGTGCCTGAATCGCACCAGGGTGGCGTCGGCCGTGGCGCTGGTCGAGGTGAGCACACTGGACGCCACGAACTTGGTGACGAGCAGGGCGGCTATCGCGATGAGATTGTTGAGAACGGGTGAGAACGCCGGGGCGGTGAAGCTGCGCCGGGCGTTCAGCAGGGCGGTGCTGACAACTATGGCGCCCAGTAAGAACACTTGCGGGGCGAAATAGCGCAGGAGCTCCGTCGCCAAAGCTCGTTCGGCTGCGCCCGTCGACTTCGGGTTCAGCAAGAGATAGAAGCGGATTATCAGGGGTGCGGCGATCCACAGGAGAGCCGTCATGACGACCAGAGCGGCGGCGATGGCGGTGACGACGGCGGATATAGCCCGAGCGCCCTCTCGGCGGCTCTTGGCGCCCAGGTGCTCGACGAAGACGGGGATGAGAGTCGCCGACAGGATGCCCCCGAGAAGCAGGTCGTAGACGATGTTGGGAACGCCGTTGGCGTAGTTGAACGCGTCCGAGAGCGAACTGACTCCGAGGACGTAAGCGATGGCCAGGACTCTGGCGAAGCCGGTCAGGCGGGATGCGAAGGTGCCGGCGGCCACGATCGCCGTGGCCTGCCCGGTCGTTTGCGGGGTGTAGCCGGGGGTGGGTTCGTCAGCCCCGGTGGTCTCTCTGACCTGGGTACGGGGACCAGGCCGGGGAGGGGGACTCCCGTTGACCCCGCCGGGCCGGGCCGGGGCGGCTCTGCGGTCGGTCGGTGGCGAGGCCGGGCGGCTGGCAGCCGGGGCCGGCCGGGGAGGAGGGTAAGCGGCGGAGTTGCGGGGCCGGGCCGGTTGGGCCCGCGGGGGGGAGGCGGGGGCCGGCGCGGGCAGGTCAGGCAGATCCTGATCGAAGATCTTGCCGCGTCGGCTCATCGGTACATGCTTGTCCAGCCCCGCCACCAGGTCCAGTATCCCGGCTCGGGCCTGGGCTCGAAGCAGCAGAAGGCGGGCGACCTGGCGGTACCATCGGCGTCGTGAGTGCAGGTGCCCTTTCTCCGCTCGATGGCCGCTACGCCGCCCAGGTGGAAGCGTTCGCCCGCGCCTTCTCGGAGGAGGCCCTGTTCCGCCAGCGCTTCACCGTCGAGGTCGAGTGGCTGGTCGCCCTGGCAGCCGAGGAGACGATCCCTGAGCTGGCCCCGCTCAACGGCGCGACCGAGGCGGTTCTGAAGGCCTGGGTCGAGGACTTCGGCCCGGCCGACGTGGCCCGGATCAAGGAGATCGAGCGGCGCATCAACCACGACGTGAAGGCCGTGGAGTACCTGCTGAAGGAAAAGCTGGCGTCCATCGGCTTCGGGCCCGAGGTGGAGTTCGTGCACTTCGCCTGCACGTCCGAGGACATCAACAACGTGGCCCACGCATTGATGCTGCGCGAAGGCCTGTCTACCGGCTGGCTGCCGCAAGCCGACGGCCTGGTGCAGGAGGTGTGGGCCGCCGCCGAGGCGTACGCCTCGCTGCCGATGCCGAGTCACACCCATGGTCAGCCGGCGTCGCCTACGACTCTCGGCAAGGAGCTCGCGGTGTTCGCCGCCCGGTGGCAGCGACAGGTTTCCGGCATCCGGTCGGTGCCGTTGCTCGCCAAGTTCAACGGGGCCGTCGGCACCTACAGCGCCCACGTCGCCGCCTACCCCGAGGTCGACTGGATCTCGGTTTCCCGGCGCTTCGTCGAGCGGTTCGGCCTGGCCTGGAACCCTCTCACCACGCAGATCGAATCCCACGACGCCCTGGCCGAGGTCTTCCACGGGATCGTGAGGTTCAACGCCATCCTCATCGACTTCTGTCGCGACATGTGGGAGTACATCAGCCGGTCGTACCTGAGCCAGCGCCCGGTCGAAGGCGAGGTCGGCTCGTCGACGATGCCGCACAAGGTCAACCCCATCGACTTCGAGAACGCCGAAGCCAACGCCGGCGTCTCCTCGGCTTTGCTCGAGCACCTGGCCTCCAAGCTGATGGTGTCGCGAATGCAGCGCGACCTGTCGGACTCGTCGGCCCTCCGCAACATGGGCCTGGCCATCGGTCATTCGGGTCTGGCTGTGGCTAGCGCCCGCCGCGGTCTGGCCAGAGTCTCGCCCCGTCCCGACGTGATGGCGGCGGAGCTGGCGGGCCAGTGGGAAGTCCTGGCCGAAGCCATCCAGACCGTCATGCGGCGATACGGGCTGCCCGAGCCCTACGAGCGGCTGAAGGACCTGACCCGCGGCAATGTTGTCGGGGAGCAGGACGTGCGCCGCTTCGTGCGGGGCCTGGGCCTGCCGGCCGAGGCGGAGACGGCGCTGCTCGACCTCAGCCCGGGCCGGTACGTCGGACTTGCCGCCTCCCTCGTGCCGGCGGGCCGGCACCCCGCCGACCGTCCGTAGATCCGGGACGCCACCAGGGCGGCGGGGACGGCGCCGGCCGTGACGGCGCCCGGGCGTCACCACCGGGGCAGGATGGCGCCGATCGACCGGGCCTCGAGCATGCCGGTCCACACCCCGGCCTGGTAGGCCAGGTCGTCGGCCCACCGCAGCGCCATCCAGGCCAGCGGATCCACCGGGGGTCGATCCTTCACCCATTCGGCCAACGGCGGGACTACAAAGGCGGCGGCGAGCGCTCCGGCCGCGGTGCGCCGGGACCTCTTGGTCGGGAGGGCGGCGGCGGCAGCTGCGAGGGGTGGCAGCCAGGCCCGCCTGGCGGCCTCGGCCAGAGCCGCCCCGGCCCGGGTGTGGCCGGTGAGAGCCAGGCCGGTGAGAACCTTGGCTGTCGGGACGTCGGCGCCGGCCCGCTTGGCCAGAGCAGCCGTGGTGGCCCCGGCTATTGCCGCCCCGGCGGCCGGGTGGCCGGCTGCCGCAAAGGCCCAGGCGGCCGAGCTCCAGGGGGACATGGCGACGGGGGCCACGTCGCGTCCGTGCCGGGCCGCCAGCGAAGCGGCCGACCGGCCGTAGTTGTACCGCTGGCGTAACCATCCGATGGCGGTTCCCCGCACCGGGTGAGTCACGGTGGCCGTGGGGTCGTAGCGGATCCGCCACCCGGATTTCGCCATTCTCCACACCAGGTCCACGTCCTCGCCGTAGCGCAGCTCCTCGTCGAAGCCGTCGACCGCCTCGAGTGCGGAGCGCCGCACGGCCAGGGTGGCGGTTGGGACGTAGGGGACCGTTCCTCCCGGTCTGACCGGTGCTTCGTTGGGCCCGAGGTCGAGAGAGGACCGGCGCTTCTCGTACTCGGCCAGCCACCGGGGTACTCCCGGGCGGGGCCTGGAAACGATCCGGGGGGCGACGGCCGCTACCCGCGGGTCGGCGAAGTGGGGCAGCAGGATGTCCAGCCAGCCCGGCGCCGGCTGGCACTCAGCGTCGACGAAGATCAGCACGTCGCCTGCTGTCGCGGCCGCGCCGCCGTTGCGGGCCGCCGCCGGTCCGCCGGCCGGGTGGCGGCGAACCACCTTCGCCTGGCTTGGGGGCACGGCTACCGGCACGCGGGACCCGTCATCGACCACCACGACCTCGACGCCCGAAGGAAGCGAGGCGAGGGTGGCGGCCAGGCCCTCGGGCTGGTCGCGCACCGGGATCACGACGCTCACCGACCGGAGCGGGGGATGGGGCGCGGCCCCGGGCCGGGGATGGGCCAGGCCGGCGTCGAGCAGCCGGGCGGCCAGCGCCTGGGCTCCCGGTGATTGCCCGACCGGCTTGTGGCGCGACCAGGCATCGATCATGGCGCCCCCGGCCGTGGTCAGGCGCAGGACCCGGAGAGGGTTGCCGCCGACCAGCACCTCAGGCCGGGGCCGGCGCGCCGCGGGGTCGAGTTGCAGGGCGAAGCCCGCGGGCAGGACCCGGTCTTGTGGCCGGGCGGTCAGCGGGCGGTCATCCCGCCGTCGACCGGCAGCACCGCCCCGGTGATCCCACTGCTGTCCGGGCCACACAGCCAGGTGATCATGGCCGCCGGCTCGTCCGGCACCAGGAGGCGGTGGATGAGGTGGTGCTCGGCGAAGTCCTCGATGGTGGGGAGCTGGTAGAAGTCCGCGCTGGCGGCGAGCATGGTCGTCCGGGTCGAACCGGGCGCCACCGCATTTGCGGTGATCCCGTGCGGGCCGAGCTCGGCCGCCAGACTGCGCACCAGGCCTATAACCCCGTGCTTGGCTGCGCTATAGGCGGCGAGCAGGTAGATACCCACAGTGCCACCCGCCGAGGCCACGGCAACGAACCGGCCGTGGCGGGGCTCTGGCCGCTCGAGCAGCGCCGGCACCGCCGCCTTGGCCAGTCGCCACGCCCCCTCGAGGTTGATTTCGATAAGCGTCGACCACAGGGGATCGGGGGTGTTCCACGCCTCTACGCCACCGCCGATGCACCCGGCTATGGCCAGGGCGGCGTCCAGCCCGCCGAAGCGCTCGACCGCAAGCGCGGTCGCGGCGTCGAGCGCGTCCTGGTCCCGGACGTCGGCGACCACCCCCTCCGCCTGCTCGGGCCCGCCGCACGCCTCTACGGTGGCCTTGAGATCGTCCTCGGTGGCGAGGGGGTAGGGCAGGGTCGGGTCGTCCCGGCAGCGGTCGACGAGCACCAGTCGCCAGCCGAGCCCGGCGAGCTGCCGGGCCGTGGCCGCTCCGATGCCTCGGGCTGCGCCGGTGATGATGGCTACCCTGGGTTCGGGCTGATTTGTGGTCACGGCCAGCCCTCCAGGGTGGCGAGGAGGTCTTCCGTCCAGTCGTCGAGCAAGCGGCGGCCGGCGGCGGCCGTGGCGCCGGCCGGATCGCCGAGGACCCCGTTGGCCGATACGCCGGCGACGCCGGAGCGCATCAGGGCCGGCATCAGCTCGCTGAGCGGGGCGGTGGCGCCGGCCTCCGCCTTCGCCGTGCGCACCGAGCCGGGCGCCAGGGCCAGCAGAACCGAGGTCTCGGTCCAGCCGGCGTGGGCGTCAGGCTGGCGAGTGCCGGGGCCGGCGCGATCGCCGGTGTTGTCGTCGTCGTGGCGTAGGCCGGTCTTGTCGTCGTCGTCGGGTCCGCCGGGGCGGGGGATGTGGCGTTTGCGACCCGGCGACCACGCCGTCACCACACGGCCCTCGGCCCGAAGGCGATCGACGGCCCGGGCCAGCGGGCCGGCGTTTCCTCCGTGGGCCGACACGAAGACTGTCCCGGCGAACCCGTCGGCCGACCGGCCGAGCTCCAGGAGCATGAGCTCGAGCGCGTCCTGCCCGATCGACAGCGTGCCAGGAAAGCCGGCGTGCTCCCCGCTCGCCCCGTAGGCGACAGCCGGCGCCACCACCACGTCAGGACGGGCGGCTGCCAGCCGCCGGGCCATGGCCGTAGCGATCTCGGTATCGGTCGACAGAGGCAGGTGGGGGCCGTGCTGCTCCGTCGAGCCGAGCGGGACGGCCAGAACGGTCGCCGCCGCCCGGGCCGCCAATTCGGTCCAGGTCAGACCGGCGAGCACCGTGACCGGCGCCGGCGAAGGGGCGTACGCCGGCGTTCCGGCCACGGCGGGCCCGTCGGGACCGGCCTCGTCGCCTGCAGCCGCCGCGACCTGCCGGTCCTCGACTAAACCGCCCACGCTGTCTGCGCTGCCCAGGCTGAGCGGGCTGACCAGGCCGTGTGCGCTGTCTGCGCCTGCACCCGCCGGCACCGGGGCTTCTCCGAACGGCCGAATCACGAGACGGCGGGCCGCCCGGTCTGCGGAGCCCGGATGTGCCTCACCTCGGCCGGGCTCCCCTCGCCGGCATTACCTGACGGGCAGGTCGCGGCGATCGGGAGTCCGGGGCCGTTCACGGCCCCATGATAGGCCGAGGTGGCGCTGATCAGCGGGTGAGCGCGTCCAGGGTGTTGGCGACGTCGTCGACGAAGTAGAGGCTCTTGCCGTGCGGGCCGACGGCGAGACCGAACAGGGCGCCGGCGCCGAGGGGCGGCGGGGGAGTGTTGTCGAGCAGTCGGTTCGCCACCTCCACCCCGGCGGGCGTCGTCTCCACGATGTTGCCATCCCCTCCGTTGACGGTGAGGATGTCGCCGTTGGGGGCGATCGCCAGCCCGAGCGGGGCGTTGAGGAGGCTGGTCGGGCCCGGGGTGGGCGACAACAGGCGCCCGGTGCCGGCGCTGGTCCTGCGGAAGACCGCATTCGGAATGGCCCGGATGGCGCTGTTGACCGTGTCGGCCACATACAGCGTCCCGTGGCGGCTAAGGCCGACGCCGGTCGGCCCGAGGACCAGCGCCGCCTGATTCGTGGCCTCGGCAAATCCCGATCCGATGATGGTGTTGCTGACGACGACCGGTCGGGGGCCGCCGAGCCACAGCCCGAGTCTGATCACGGTGCCCCGGTTGACGGTCTGGCCGCCTCCTGCCACGGTGCCGTTGAGCACGTTGGTCACGAACAGATCGGAGAGGTGCCCGAAGCTGATCGCGGTCATGTCCCACGGCCCGTTGATGTCGGGGGCGGTGATGGTCTTGACCAGGCGCCCGAAGGGATTGACGACGAGAAGAGCGCCCTTCGACGCGGTGTCGAGCACGCCGGCGTTGGTCGGTAGGTTGCCCACCACGACCCACCCGCCGGGCAGGATCGACAAGGCCGTGGTCAGGCCGGTGCCGCCGGGGAGCTCGGGCAGCCGGGCGAAGGCCGTCTGCTGGCCGGAAGGACTGATCTCGACGATGGTCCGGCCCGTGCCTTGCAGGTTGGCGCTGTTGTTGAAATTGCTCACCAGGACATCGCCCCGATGAAGCCGGCCGACGTTCTGACTCACCACCGCGACCCCGTAAGGGTTGACGTCGCCATCGCCGGGACGGCCGTGCCGGCTAGTGGGTACGGTTGAGGCCACCACGCTCTGGTTGGGCAGGCTGCCGAGGAAGGTCGTCTGGGCGCCGGCGGGGGCCCCGCCGGCGACAACCGCAGCTAGCGCGGCTCCGGAGAGGGCCATTGACGCGCCGAGTCGACATAAGCGGCTTCGGCCGATCGGGGATAGGTGCGGGTATGGAGGTGCCATGCCCCCCATACGTGGGCTTGAACGAGACGGATTGAACATGTGAATCATGTGAAAAGGCCGGGGCGAGTGAACGGAGCGCCATCGCGGCATGAACACTCAATTCGCATAGTTTGTGCGATTAACCCACCTGGAGCGGTTCAAACGCACAAAATCAGAGTAGACGGTACGACATGGTGCCCGAGGTGGCCGGGATAGGACTGCGCTGCGGTTAAGCCCGCTGCCAGTCCTTCCACACCGGGTCGTACCCGGCGCGGGTCAGGGCCGCCGCCACCTCCGCTGGGCTCCTCGTATCGGAGATGGCGAACTGCGGCTCGGCGTCGCTCTCCCCGGCGTAGCCCCCTGGCTCGGTGTGGGAGCCGGCAGACATGCTGGTCACCCCGAGGGGCACCAGGGCGTCACGAAAGCCGGCCTCCTCGCGAGTCGACAGAGTGATCCCGACATCGGGTAGCACGATCCTGAGGGCGCACAGCAGCTGCACGAAGGCTGGATCGTCGACCGGATCCGCCGGTTCGTACCCGCCGGCCGCCGGCCGGAGCCGGGGGAGGGCGACCTGGACCTCGCACCGCCACCATTTCTTGATGAGAGACCGGGCATGAGCGGCCAGGGCGATCGCTTCGGATCGCCAATCGGGGTGCAGCCCGAGGAGGGCCCCTATGCCGAGCCTGCGCATGCCGGCCTCGGCCGCCCGGTCGGGGGCGGCTAAGCGCCAGGCGTAGTTGCGTTTCTTGCCTTTCAGGTGCACGCCGGCATAGGTGACCGGGTCGTAGGCCTCCTGGTAGACGACCACGCCGTCGCAGCCGGCCTCGTACAGGCGGCGGTAGGTGGCGATGTCCCAGACCTGGACCTCCACGCTCACCTGGGGGAACATCGGGGCCACCGCTTCCACGCACGCCGCCAGATAGTCCTTGCTCACGATGCGGGCGTGCTCCCCCGACACCAGGAGGATGTGCCGGAACCCCCGGCGGTGCAGCTCCCCGGCCTCAACCTGTACTTCAGATATAGACAGAGTGCGCCGGTGGATGTCGTTGCCGGCGGAGAAGCCGCAGTAGGTACAAGTGGAGACGCATTCGTTCGACAGGTACAGCGGAGAAAAAAGGCGTACGGTCGCGCCGAACCGGGCCACTGTGATCCGATGGGCCTCTTGGGCCAGGTCCTCGAGCCGCCGCCCGGCGGCGTCCGACAAAAGGACGGCGAAGTCGGCGAGGCTTCTGTGGCGGGCGGCTAGCGCCCGGTCCACGTCCACTGGCCCCGCCGTCTCCACCAGGGCCCTGAGCCCGGCCACGTCGGTGCTTACCACCGCCGCGGCCGCCGTCCCGTCGGGGACCCGGTCGGGCCGGGACTCGAGCACCACGGGGGTGGCGGTCACGACAGGAAACCGGTGAGCGGTGAGGACGCAGACGCCACGCCGGCGGCAGCCGGTAGCCCGGCCCGGAACCCCGACCGGCCGGCGTCGACCGCCAACCGGAACGCCCTTGCCATGGCCGCCGGGCGGGCCGCGGTGCCGATGGCGGTATTGACGAGCACCGCGTCGGCGCCGAGCTCCATGGCTTCGGCGGCGTGGCTCGGAGCCCCGATGCCGGCGTCGACCACCACGGGCACCGTCGCCTGCTCCACGATTATCTCCAGGGCGGCGCGGGTGCGCAGACCCTGGTTGGAGCCGATCCACGATCCGAGTGGCATCACCGTGGCGCACCCGGCTTCCTCCAGGCGCTTGCACAGCACCGGGTCGGCCGGGCAGTAGGGCAGGACGACAAAGCCTTCCGCGCACAGCTGCTGGGCGGCCGCGAGGGTGTCGACCGGATCGGGCAGGAGATAACGCGGGTCGGGGGTGATCTCCAGCTTTATCCACCGCGGCAGACCCGCGGCCCGGGCCAGCCGGGCCAGACGCACGGCCTCACCCGCGTCCACGGCGCCCGACGTATTGGTGAGGAGCAGCACCCGGTCGGGGATGGCCTCGAGGATGTCTTCGGTGGCGGTGGGGTCGATGCGGCGCAGGGCGACCGTCACGATCTCGGTGCCGCTGGCTTCTATGGCCTCGCTCAGATCCTGGTTGGACGGGAACTTGCCCGTCCCGAGGAACAGCCTCGAGGCGAAGGGCCGGCCCGCTATGACCAGATCGTCGGATGCGTCCGCGGTTGCGTCCATCTGTATACGCTCCCTTGCCCGCGTTACCGGGCCGGTGGATCTTTGAGGGTCGCCGGCGACGAAGCCGACCTCTCAGCCCGGTGAATAGCCGAGCTCCCCTGCGTGTTGACATCTAGCAGTTCAGAGCCTACATGCCGGACGGGTCGGCCCGTCCGGGCCAAGCGGTGAAAGACGTAGATTGGGCGCCGATTCAGAGGAGGTGGTCCACACGGCCCAGCAGTTCGATGTGGTTGTCATTGGCGGAGGGCCGGCCGGCTACGCCGCCGCCCTGCGCGGCGGGCTGGCCGGGCTCAACATAGCTGTCGTCGAAATGGAAAAGGTCGGCGGCACCTGCCTTCATCGTGGGTGCATCCCCGCCAAGGAGTTTCTCGAGACCGCGACGGTGTACCGGACGGTTACGGGGGCCAAGGAGTTCGGGATCGCGGTCGATCCCCCCACGGTCGAGTTCGCTCAGTCCCAGGCCCGAAAACAGAAGGTGGTTGATCAGCTCTGGCGGGGGCTGCAGGGGCTCATGAAGAAGCGCAAGGTCACCACTTTCATCGGGACCGGAAGTCTCGGTCCCGACCACGTGGTCCGGGTCGACGACGGGACCGAGCTGGTCGGGACCCACGTCATCCTGGCGTCCGGATCGGTCCCGAGAAGCATCCCCGGCTTCGACATCGACGGTCAGGTCGTCATGACCTCCGACGAGGTGCTCGACCTCGAGCGGCTTCCCCGGTCCGCGGTGGTGGTCGGGGGCGGCGCCATCGGCTGCGAGTTCGCCTCGATGCTGTCGGACCTGGGTACCCAGGTCACGGTTCTCGAGGCCCTGCCCAAAATCCTCCCCGGCTGTGACAAAGATGTGGCCGACGTCGTGCTCAGGTCGTTTAAAAAACGAGGTATCGAGGTGCGCACGGGAGTGGCCGTGTCGGGCCACACGCCCAACGAGGACGGTGGCTCCACGACGGTTCACTTCGGTGACGGTGAAGACATCACGGTCGAGGCGGTGGTCATCTCAGTTGGCCGGCGTCCTCTGTCGGAGAACCTGGGCCTCGAAGGCACGCAGGTCAAGGTCGACCGCCGCGGCTTCGTCGAGGTCGACGAGTACATGCGCACGGCCGAGCCGGGCGTGTTCGCGGCCGGCGACCTGGTCGATACCCCGGCCCTGGCCCATGTGGGCTTTGCCGAGGCGGTGGTGATCATCGACCAGATCCTCGGTGAGCACGTCGTCCCAGTCGACTACTCGAAGGTGCCGTGGTGCATCTACTGCCACCCGGAGGTTGCCTTCGCCGGGCTATCCGAGGACGCGGCGCGAGAAGCCGGCTACGACGTGGTGAGCAAGAGGGACCCCTACGCCGGCAACGGGCGGGCCCTGATCGTCGGTGAGCCGGAAGGCCTGGTCAAGGTGATCTGCGAGAAGACTCCGGAGGGCGGTGCCGGCCGGGTCCTCGGGGTCCATATGGTCGGGCCCTGGGTTACCGAGCAGCTCGGGCAGGCCTACCTGTCGGTGAATTGGGAGGCCACCCCGCAGGAAGTCGCCCAGTACATCCAGCCCCACCCCACCCTGTCGGAGACGTTCGGCGAGACCATGCTCGCCCTGACCGGAAGAGGTCTGCACGTTGGCTGAGATCACCATGCCCCAGCTCGGTGAGACAGTCACCGAGGGCACGATCACCCGATGGCACAAGCAGGTTGGCGACCCGGTGGCCGAGGACGACATCCTGTTCGAGGTCTCGACGGACAAGGTGGACTCGGAGGTCCCTTCCCCGGTCGCGGGTGTGATCTCCGAGATCCTGGTTCCCGAGGGTGAGACAGTCGATGTCGGAACCCGCCTGGCCGTCATATCGGACAGCGCGTCGGCGCCGGCCGCCGGGCCGGCCGCGACCGAAGACGAGGCGGAGGCTCCAGCGCCGGCCGAAGCGGCTGCGGCCGGGGCAGCTGAGCCGGCCCAGGCGCCGGCCCCCTCCACCGAGGAAGCCGCTCCGGGCCGGCAGCCAGCCCCCGCCCCGGAAGCGGAGGTCCCAGCTGCCGCGGCGTCGGCTCCTGCGCCGGCTCCGGTGGCCGCGCCGGCTCCTGCAGCCGCGCCGGCTCCTGCAGCCGCGCCGGCTCCTGCAGCCGCGCCGGCTCCTGCAGCCGCGCCGGCACCCTCCGCCGCCGCCCCGGTCGCGACCGAGGACGCCGGCCCGGCCCGGGTCCTGTCACCCGTCGTCCGCCGGCTCATCGCCGAGCACAGCCTCGACCCGGCCAGCATCAGCGGCACAGGCCCCGGCGGGCGCATCACCCGGTCCGACGTGCTGGCGATCATCGACTCCCGCAACGGGGGGACAGGGGCACCGGCCGTCGTTGCCCCTGCGCCTGCCGCCCCTGTGGCCGCTGCGCCTGCGGCCGCCGCGCCTGCGGCCGCCGCCGCGGTCCCTGCGCCAGCCCCGCCAGCTCCGGGGGTCGAGCCCTCTGGCCCGCCGGCGTCCCCGTCGGCGCCGGTTGCTCCAGCGCCGACCGGAGCGGCCCCGGCTGCTGCCGCCCCGGCCGCGGCCGCCGCTCCTGCCGGCGCGAGCGACAACGACACCATCGTGCCGTTCACCAACATCAGACGCCGTACGGCCGAGCACATGGTCCGCTCGAAGCAGACGTCGGCCCACACCATGGTCGCGGTCGAGGTCGACTACTCGGGAGTCGAGAGGGTGCGGACCGCGGAACGCTCGAAGTTCAAGGCCGCCGAGGGCTTCGCCCTCACCTATCTCCCGTTCGTCACCCGGGCTGTGGTCGACGCGCTCGAGGAATTCCCCCGGGTGAACAGTTCGGTCGGGGACAACGCCCTCATCGTGCACGGGGACGTCAATATCGGCATCGCCGTGGACCTCGACTTCGAGGGCCTTCTGGTCCCGGTGATCCACCAGGCCGACGGAAAGAGGTTGCGGGCCCTGGCCCGGGAGATCTCGAACCTGGCGGCCAAAGCCCGGACCAAGAAGGTGACCATGGACGACATATCTGGCGGCACCTTCACCATCACCAACGCCGGCCCGTTCGGGACCTTTATCACGGTCCCTGTGATCAACCAGCCGCAGGTGGCCATCCTGTCGACCGACGGGGTGCGCAAGCGCCCGGTGGTGGTGGAGTTACCCGACGGAACGGATGGGATCGCGGTTCACCCGGTCGGCAACCTGGTCATGTCCTGGGACCACCGGGCGTTCGACGGCGCATATGCCGCCGCTTTTCTACGCTCGATCAGGACCATCATCGAGACACGCGATTGGGCGAGCGAGCTGTGAAATCGTGACCGAGGTTTCCTGCGCCGCGGGCGGCGCTGGAGGGCGGGGCACCCTGCGGGCCCGCTGGCTCGGCCGGGTCCGCTACCAGGAC
Organism: uncultured Actinomycetota bacterium; assembly: GCA_963783945.1. Classification (GTDB taxonomy): domain Bacteria; phylum Actinomycetota; class Acidimicrobiia; order Acidimicrobiales; family Palsa-688; genus CAWAPS01. Next base: position 83,841 of record CAWAPS010000024.1, on the reverse strand, counting down.
GCCCACGCCGTCCAGAGAGGGTTGTGGTCCTCGGGCGGCGACGACTGGCTGCTCCTGCTAGAGCACCGTCACGTGTACACCCTCGGCGTGAGGGCGAAGCCCGAGCACGTGCTGGTGGACCCGGCCTCAGTCGGAGCCGAGGTGGTTCGAACCGACCGCGGAGGCGACGTGACCTATCACGGGCCTGGCCAGCTCGTGGGCTATCCGGTGATGTCGGTTCCGATGGGACGGAACTCCTCGCCCTGCCACGTGAACAGCATCGAACAGCTGGTCATAGACACCCTGGCCGACGTCGGGCTCCCCGGCGCCGGGCGCCTGGACGGCTACCCGGGGGTGTGGGTGGACCCCGGCGGACCCAACCCGCGGAAGATCTGCGCCATCGGGGTCAGGGTCTCGCGTGGACGCTCCATGCACGGATTCGCCCTCAACGTCGCCCCCCACATGGACTACTTCCGCCACATCGTGCCCTGCGGCATCACCGACAAGTCGGTCACCTCGCTCGAGGCCGAGGGAGTGGACGTACCCATGAAAGAAGTGGTCGACGCCATCGTGGGCAGGGCGGCGCGGGTGTGGGGGTTTACCCGGGTCGACCGGCAGGACGTGGCGTGGCGGATCGTGGAATCCGAGCTGGCACCGTTCACGCGAGGCGCCGGACCTGGGCATCCCGTCCCGCAGCGCGCCGAAGCGTCACCGGGGCCGGTGCCGGTCCGGATGCTCGACCGCCGCCTGTCCGAGGCGGGTGTCAATCCTGCTGGCGGGATAGGGATGGCTGAACGCAAGCCCGACTGGCTGCGGGTCAAGGCTCGAATGGGCGATGAGTACCGGGCCCTGCGCCACATCATGCGGGATCTGTCCCTTGTGACCGTTTGCGAGGAGGCCGGTTGCCCGAACATCTACGAGTGCTGGGCTGACGGCACTGCGACGTTCATGATCAACGGGGACCGCTGCACCCGGGCCTGCGGGTTCTGCCTGGTAGACACCCGCAAACCCAATCCCGTTGACCCTGGCGAACCGGAGAGGGTGGCGGAGGCGGTTGCCCGTCTCGGCCTCGCCCACGCGGTAGTGACCACCGTGGCCCGCGACGATCTGGATGACGGTGGGGCCTCAGGTTTCGCCGCCACTGTTTTGGCCATTCGCCGGCGTTCTCCCCAAACCGCGATCGAGTTGCTCATCTCCGACTGCAAGGGCGATCCCGTCGCGTTGGACACCATCTTCGCAGCCGGTCCCGACGTGCTCAATCACAACATGGAAACGGTGGCCCGCCTGCAGAGGGCGGTGCGCCCGTCGGCTTCTTACACTCGCAGCCTCGCCGTCCTGTCGAGAGCCAAGGCGGCCGGCCTGACCACGAAATCGGGTCTCGTCGTAGGTATGGGCGAGACAGTGGAGGAGGTGCTATCCGTGCTTGCCGACCTGCACGGCATCGGGGTGGACATAGTCACGGTGGGCCAGTACCTGAGGCCGACCTCGAATCACCTCCCGGTCGCCCGGTGGTGGACCCCGGAGGAGTTCGCCCGGATCAAAGCGGCCGGCGAGGCCATGGGCGTCCCCCACGTGGAGGCTTCCCCCCTCACCAGATCGAGTTACCACGCCCGCCAGGCCGCGGCCACCGCGCTGGACGGTTCCGGCTCTTCCAGCGGGGTGAAGTCGTCCGACCACCAAGGTTCGGCGTCGGTGTCGTTCGCATGAGTCCGCTCGAGCAGCCGTGGCAGTCGTCGCCCGCAAGTGGTCAGCCCAGGCAGGTCGCGGCACGGGGGGGTGGGTCCCAACCGGAAGGTGAGTCGGCGGCCCACCGGCCGGTGACAGCCTCCCTGAGCAGCGAAGACGCGAGGGTGGGCCGGCTGGCTCGGGTGCAGCAACGGATGGAGGAGCTGGGGGTCGAAGCCCTGCTGCTCTCGCTCGGCGCCGATCTCCCGTGGCTGACCGGCTACGAGGCCATGCCCCTCGAGCGGCTCACCATGCTCGTCGTGCCGGCGGGCTCGCCCGCCACTCTCGTGGTCCCGCGTCTGGAGGCGCCGCGTGTGCGGGAGATCCCGGAGGTGTTCGAGCTTTGGCCCTGGGGCGAGAACGACGACCCGGTTGGCATCGTCGCCTCACTGGTGGGTTCCCGGCGGCGGCTGGCCGTTTCCGACCGCACCTGGGCCACGTTCGTCCTGGCTCTGCAGCAGCGCCTTCCCGAGTCCGCCTGGCGCCCGTCCTCGGAAGTCACGGGGGCATTGCGAGCGGTGAAGGACGCGAGCGAGATCGTCGCCCTGGTGGCCGCCTCGGCCGGCGCCGACCGGGTCGCCTCCCAGCTATTACGAGGCGACATCGCGTTGGTTGGGCGGACCGAGCGAGAGGTGTCGCAGGACATCGGGCGCCGGTTGGTGGCCGAGGGCCATCAAAAGGTCAACTTCGCCATCGTGGGCAGCGGCCCCAACTCGGCCAGCCCTCACCATGAGCCGGGATCGAGGGTCATCTGCCGCGGCGAGCCCGTTGTGTGCGATTTCGGCGGGACGATGGACGGTTACTGCTCAGACATCACCCGCACGGTCTGGACCGGTCCGCCGTCGGCCGAAGAGATCGAGATGTATGAGGTGCTCCAACGGGCCCAGGCCATCGGAGTGGCGGCGGCCCGGACGGGGATTCTCTGCGAGGATGTCGACGGTGCGGCCAGGAAAGAGATAGCGGCGAGCGGCTACGGCGACGCGTTCATCCATCGCACCGGTCACGGGATCGGGCTCGAGGAGCACGAGGACCCTTACATCGTCGCCGGCAACCGGGTGGCGCTGGTCGCCGGCCACGCCTTCTCGGTCGAGCCGGGTATCTACCTGGCCGGCCGGTTCGGAGCCCGAATCGAGGACATCGTCGTGGCCACCGACGACGGGCCTCGAGCTCTGAACGCGGTCAGTCACGATCTGACCGTCGTCGAGACCTGATGGACCTCGGTATCGCCGGCAAAGTCGCTCTGGTAACGGCCTCGTCGAAAGGGCTCGGGCGGGCCAGCGCCAAGGCTCTGGCCGAAGAAGGGGCCCGGGTGGTGATCTGCGCTCGCAACGAGGGCGCGCTGCAGGAAGCGGCCACCACCATCCGCGCCGCAGGTGGCGAGGTGCACGCCGTGGTTGCCGACGTCACTGATCCGGCCAGTCCGGCTCGACTCGTGGCGGCGACCAGAGACAGGTATGGAGGCCTGGACATTCTCGTGGCCAACGCCGGGGGGCCTCCGGCAGCCCGGGCGATCGAGATCACTGACGATCAGATCGCGGCGGCGGTCGACGCCAACCTGACCACCTCTATCCGCCTGGTGCGAGAAGCCCTGCCGTCAATGCAGGACGCCGGATGGGGCCGTATCTGCTGCATCACGTCGTCGGCGATCAAGCAGCCCATCCCCGACCTGTCGCTGTCCAACCTGGCCCGGACCGGGCTGTGGGCGTGGGCCAAGACCGCCGCCCGCGACATCTTCCCATCGGGTGTAACCCTCAACCTGACGTGCCCTGGGCCGCATTCCACCGACCGGTTCCTTCAGCTCGGGGCAGCCAGGGGATCCGGGGTCAGCATCGGTGATCCCGGCGACTTCGGACGGCTGGTGACCTTTCTCTGCTCGGAACCGGCCCGGTACATCTCGGGCGCCGCCATCATGGTCGATGGCGGGTCGAGCGTCGGACTGCTCTGAGGTGCCGGGCGGCTCCCGACGACCGAGGTCAGTCGGCGGTGCGGGCTGCGCCGACCAGTTTCTCGGCCAGCTGGAGCTGACTCTCAACTAGAGCTTTAGTCAACTCGAAGCCGGCGTCGAGGCCGCTCTTTACGTCAAAAGTCCTGGTGCCGGCCATTCCGGTGAATGTGTTGACGGCCTGGCTGGTGGCGTCCTGGTTGGCCTTAACCGACGCGAGCGTGGCGTCGGTGACCGAATCGGCGAAGTGGCGAACCTGGCCGACCGCGGTGTCGAAGCGCTCCCATGCCTGCTTGACCGAGCTCGAGATGTCGGCGGGGCTCCAGAAGCCGCTCGCCTTGGTGCTGGTGGTTGCCACTGTTGACTCCTTCGCCGGGGTGGGGGTCCGTACGACCATGCGTCGAGTTTACAGCGGACTGCTAGATAAATCAAGCAGTCCGGGCGCCCGGCTTGGACCTGCCGGGACTCCGGTCGACTACGCCGGCTTCGCCCCGGAGGCGTGGGCGATCAGGAGGACCCGGGTGGCCGGCCAGGTCAGGCTGGCCGACAACACGAGCCCTCCGTTCAACCTGGTCAAACGACCGAGCAGCGCTACCTCAACGACAATGGACCTCGGTCCGGCGCCGGAGGGCCCCCTGGTGGCGGATCTCGAGGACCTCGCCCGGGTTCAGGCGCAGGTTTGAGGGGGCGAGCGGCGGCAAGCCGTCGACCCGTCGCATCGTGTGGCCAAAGTAACCTACTCATTTCCCGCGATTACCGGCTGGCGTGCCCGACGCCGCCCGGCCTCGCTCTTTCCTCACACTTTGCTCACACTTACCTCACACTTACCTCACACCTCATCCCGATTAACGAGCGGACGGCCACTCAGGCGGCCACCGGGACGTTCAGCCCAGCGCTGGTTTGGACCACCCGACCAGGGCGGTAGCCTGGAACGAGATGGTCGACTTCTCGGGTCAGCGCTCGCTCGGGGACTTCATTCGCTCGCAGCGCGAGCTTGCCAACATGTCATTGCGGCAGATGGCCGCTCTGGCCGAGATCTCCAATCCGTACCTGAGCCAGATCGAGCGCGGTCTGCACGAACCGTCTGTGCATGTACTGCGCTCGATCGCCCAAGCCCTCAACCTCAGCGCCGAGACGCTGCTCGCGCAGGCCGGCCTTCTGGACAACGAGGAGAAAGCGACAGCAAAGGGCAGCACTGAAGCGGCCATTCGCTGTGACGAGGTTCTCACGGATCAGCAAAAGCGGGCATTGCTGGCGGTCTACCGGAGCTACTGTGCAGCTAACGAGAACTCCAACGGCAACCCGGCGGAGTCCTCGACCCCGGACAGATCAGCGAGCCAGGAAAAAAACCGGTGATCTGAGTACCGGACTGGTCCAATCGACGCGATGATGCGAGAAGGACCACGGCGGGCGGACCTCGCGGTGCGCCAACCCAAAGTTTCGACGGCTGCAAGAGAGGGAGCTGGCATGAGCATGTCGCTCGTGGGGACATTTGATGTCGGCGACTTCGGCGACATCGTCGACCTGCTCGAACGACGGGAGAGCACGGGCAAGCTGCAGGTGCGCGCCGGGTCATTGCACGCCGCGATCAGGTTGGTGGCCGGCCGGGCGGCCGGAGCCGAAGCAAACAACATCGGCTGGCGCGACATCAAGCGTGACTGGCGAGGCGCCCTATTGGACATTTGTTTCGAGATCCTCCGCGCCGGGCGTGGGACGTTCGAGTTCCAGCCGGATGAAGGACTCGGGGTCAACCCCGAGCCGCACGTGAAGATGGCTGAAGTCACCGAGGCTGCTCACCGCCGTCTGGTCGAGTGGCGGGAGGTCGAAGCGGTGATCCCGTCTCTGTCTGCGGTGCCGTGCTTGGCTGATGCGCTGCGGTCGGAATCACTCACATTCAACGTGGAACAGTGGCGGATCGTCGTTGCCATCGATGGCCGGCGTACCGTCTCACAGATTGCCCGCCGCCTGGAAGTCGACCCGCTCGTCGTCTGCCGCCTGTTGAAACCGATGGTGGAGGACGGGGCGGTCCTCCTCGAGCGGGGCGACACCACACTGAAGGCGGGGCCGCTTCGGCGCGAAGACGCGGTTTCCGTCGACAACGGGCACAGCGACACCAGGCCAGCCGCCGTCGACGCAAGCGGGCCTGCTGCCAACGGATCGCCGGTATCTGGCCGTGGCGACGAAACCACTCCGATCCCCGAGGGAGAAGTCGAGTTGAAGCGCTTATCGTCCCGAATCCCGTCGCTACGGACTCGCCCTCGACCGCCGGCCGGGCAGCCCGCAGGCGCCGCCACCAGCGGCTGAGCCTATAGGGAGTTCGAGTTACATGGCCGTCGCCGTCGTCGCAATCGTTGTACTAGGCGTGATGCTGATCGTCATGGCCATCGTGCGGGCGGGCCGGCGTGACACGCGATCGGTCGACCGTTATCAGGAGACGTTGCGCCGGCTGCACCAGGTCGAAGAGGCGGGGTCGACCAACCCGTCGGGTGACGGGGAACGCACCTCGGTGATCCACGTCCGTGTGCTTCCGCGTGAATCGGCGGCGGAAGCGGCCGAACGTCCCGAGGTCGTGTCGCCCGTCCGGGTGAGGCGACGTCCCGGGGCCGGGGGCTCGGTCCCGCCCCCTGCCGTCGCCGAGTCCGCCGAGTCGGCTCAGTCGTCGTCCGCCGAGTCGGCTATGGCGGCGTCCGCCGAGTCGGCTGTGGCAGCGTCGTCGTCCGCCGAGTCGGCTGTGGCGTCGTCCGCCGAGTCGACTCAGTCGTCTTCTGCCGAGCCCACCCAGTCGCCGGCCGTGCTGCCTGTCGCTCCGGCTCTCGATGGCGTTGCTCCGGATCACAATGGCGTTGCTCCAGCGGCCTCTGTTCGACCGGCGGAGGAGCTGGCCTCAATCGCGGCGGTCGTGCCCGACGGCGCTCCGCCGCCGGCGGCAGAGTTCCCGGAGGTGCCGGCCGAGCCGGCGTTTCCCCTGGTCACGGAGGAGGACTTCGGTCTTGCGCCGCTTGCCGTGCCGTCGGTAGAGGTCGCGGCCTACGGGGTCCCGACGCGAGAAGTGCCGGCGGTTGCGGTGCCCGCCCTCGAGGTGTCGCAGGCTGCCACGGCGTCAGTTGAGGTCCCGACCTGTGAGGTGCCGGTGGTCGGGGTGGCGCCGGCTACCGAAGCCTCAGCCTCAGCCTCAGCCTCGGTTGAGCTCCCAACCGTGCCTCCTGCTGCCGTCGGGCCCGCTGCCTATCCGTCTGCCCCGGTCCCGCCTGCTGCCTATCCGTCTGTCCCGGTCCCAGCGGCTGCTCACCCTTCGAGCGTCCTGCCGCCGGCGTCTCCTGTTCCAGTTGGCCCGCCGGCCGTTCGAGTCGTGCGAGCCGAACCGGCGACAGGTGTGGAGCCGGGTACCGCGCCGGTGGCCGGCGCGGCCCCCGTGCCCGGCGCCGCCGCGGTGACCGGCGCTCACTTCGACCCGGGGATCAGCCGAGCTCCACATGCGTCGGCCGCTGCCCATGCCATCCCCGACCGGCCGGAGAACCCTCAAGCCCCTATAGAGCCCCATGCGCCGTTCGCTGGTGCCGGCCCAGCCGACGCGGACGTCCGCCCGGTCCAGCATGGCCCGGACTTCGTTTTTGTCGCCGATGACCTGCCCGTTCGCGACTCATCTCCGCTTGCCCCCGGGGCGGGGGGCCGTCCGCCCGCCGAGCGCCTGGGCCCCGGGGCCAACACTTTGCGGTCACGTCCCAGCACTCGCGCTGGAACCCGGGCCCATCGTCGCCGGCGGCGGCAGGGCCGGCGGCTCACCCTGGCTGCTGCTACCGCGGTCGTGGTAGTCGGTGTCGGGGGTGCGGCAGCCGGTATCTCGCTGTCGGGCGTTCGAGGCGACCAGAAGCCGCCGGCTCATTCGACCGCCGGTCTACCGTTACCCTCAAGCGGTGCTTTACCCAATGCGGCGAAGCGGATTCCCACTACGACCACCGCGCCGGCTCCTACCTTCGTGGCCTCGGCCAGCGGGGACGGCTTGGCCAGCTATACGGTCAACTCCGCCTCGGTTGACCTGGTCCTGCTGGCTTCGGGCCGCTGCTGGGTAGAGCTGCGGGCAGGTTCGGAGTCCGGACCAGTGATCTTCTCCGGCATTCTCGATCCCGGCGACCACCGCACGTTCGAGGAGCCCGCTGGGGTGTGGCTGCGGCTCGGCTACCCCAACGGTGTGGCGGTACAGATCAACGGCAGCGCCGTCGGGCTGCCGGCCACGTCTTCCCCCCTCGACGTGTCGGTCGAGCGGCTCTAGCCGGATTCCTCTACCTCAACTGGAGAGTGTCGACCGCGACGCGTGGAGCTTCACGCAAGTGCCGCGGCGGAATTTCTCGTAGTACTTTCGTTTTCTCGGAGTAGAAACGCACGTATATAGTGCAATTTGACGCCGAGAAAACGAAATGTCTCCGAGAACCGGGGCCAGACTGCCCCGCGAACTCCGCGAACCACCTGAAAGCCGCAGAAGTACCCCATGGATCGGGCCGGCCCACGCTGACCCGGTAGCCGGCGCCTACCGGTAGCCGGCGCCGACCGGTAGCCGGGGCCGACCGGTAGCCGGCGCCGACCGAAAACCCGCGCCGGCCTGGGAGTCCCCCGTACGCCTGGGAACCGCGCCGATCCGACCCGATCAGCTCGGGTCGAGGACGAAGTACTTGGCCTGGGGGTGGTGGCAGATGATGGCCGCCGTCGTCTGCTCGGGATGGAACTGCCACGAGCTCTCCTCGTTGACTTCCACGTCGATGCGGTCGGCGCCCACCAGCTCGGCGCACTTGGCGTTGTCCTCGAGGTCGGGGCAGGCGGGGTAGCCCCACGAGTACCGGCCGCCCCGGTACTGCTGACGGAACAGGCCCCCGATGGTGGGCCCGTCCTCCGAGGCGAAGCCCCAGTCCTCCCGGATGCGCCGGTGCCAGTACTCGGCCAGGGCCTCGGTCATCTCCACTCCGAGGCCGTGCAGGTGAAGGTAGTCCTGATAACGGTCCTCGGAGAACAGACGGGCGGTCTCCTCTGAGAGCTTCCTGCCCATGCTGACCACGTGGAAGGCGGCATAGTCGGCGTCACCCGATGCCGCCGGGCGGAAGAAGTCGGATATCGACAGCCAGGGGTCCCCGTTCTGGCGGGGGAAGGTGAAGCGCAACCACTCCGAGGCGCGCGAGTCGTCCTTCCACACGATGAGGTCGTCGCCCTCGGAGTTGACCGCGAACCATCCGTAGGCAACCGCGGGCTGGAGCACGCCCGAGGTCCGGGCCTCAGCCAGCTGTTCTCGCAGGACCGCCCGGATGCGCTGTTTGAACTCGGCGTCGCTCTCGCTCACCGTTTTGTCGGGCCGGTAGCCCCACTGGCCCCGGAACAGGGCGGTTTCGTTGAGGTAGGACGCGATGTCGTCCAGTGACAGGCCCCGCTCCACCCGGCTGCCAACGAAGGGGGGAACGAAGACCGGGTTGTCGGCCGCGACCGAGGGTGCCCTCTCAGGCCGGTTGGGGTCGGCGGGTGCGGCCGAGCCTTCCGCCGCCCTGACGGCACGCGGCTTTGCCCCTTCGCGGCCTTCCGGCACCCGGCCGTACTCGGCGTCGTCGACCCTGCCCCGCTTGATCTCCATCAACCGGTCCATGGTGTGGAGGCCCTCGAAGGCGTCCCGGCCGTAGAACAACCGGCCGTGGTACTCCGAGCGCAGGTCCCGCTCGACATACGTGCGGGTCAGGGCGGCGCCTCCCAGGATGACGGGGAAGTCAGCCAGACCGAGCTCGTTGAGCTCCTGCAGGTTCTCCCTCATTATGAGGGTGCTCTTCACGAGTAGTCCGGACATCCCGATGACGTCCGCCCCCACCCTGGTCGCGGTGTCGACCATCTCCGACAGCTGGACCTTTATCCCGAGGTTGTGCACCTCGTAGCCGTTGTTGGTGAAGATGATGTCGACGAGGTTCTTGCCGATGTCGTGGACATCGCCCTTGACCGTGGCCAGCACGATCCGTCCCTTGCCCCCGGAGTCGGTCTTCTCCATGTAGGGCTCGAGGAAGGCGACCGAGTTCTTCATGGTCTCGGCCGACTGCAGCACGAACGGTAATTGCATCTGCCCCGATCCGAACAGGTCGCCGACGGTTTTCATGCCCCCCAGGAGGGGCCCGTTGATCACGTCGAGCGCGGCCCATCCGCCTTCGAGGGCGGCGTCGAGGTCGGCTTCCAGCCCGTCGCGATCACCGTCGACGATGCGCTGCTCCAGCCGGCGTTCGACGGGCCAGTCGCTGCGGTCCTCGGTCGCGACCGCCGCCGACGAGACCCCCTCGAAGAGACGGAGCAACTCGGACAGCGGGTCGTAGCCGGTGGCGCTGTCGCGCCGGTCGTAGATGAGGTCGAGGCAGACCTCGACGACTCTGGATTCGATCCGGTTCAAGGGGACGATCCGCGCTGCGTGCACGATGGCCGCATCGAGCCCGGCCTGCTGGCATTCGTGGAGGAACACCGAGTTGAGGGCGTGGCGGGCGGCGGGGGAGAGTCCGAAGCTGACATTCGACAGGCCCACGATGGTGCCCGCCCCGGGGAGAGCACCCTTGATCATCCGGATGCCCTCTATCGTTTCGATCCCGTCCCGGCGGCTCTCTTCCATCCCCGTGCTGATGGGAAGCACGAGAGGGTCGAAGAGCAGGTCCTCGGGCGCCAGCCCGTAGCGGTTTACCGCCAGGTCGTAGATCGCCGAGGCCGCCCGCAGCTTCCAATCGGCGGTCCGGGCCTGACCCTCGGTGTCGATACAGGTGCACACCACGGCAGCCCCGTACTCCCGGGCCAGGGCCAGGAAGAGGTCCAGACGGGTGCCGGGGGCGTCGCCGTCCTCCAGGTTGACCGAGTTCAGGATGGGCTTGCCCGCGATCAACTGCAGCCCGGCCTCGATGACCGCCGGCTCGGTCGAGTCGAGCATGATCGGCACGGTCGCCTGAGTGGCGAATCGGCTGGCGACTTCCTTCATGTCGGCCACGCCGTCTTCCCCGGTGTAATCCACACAAACGTCTAGTACGTGGGAGCCGCCCTTGACCGCCTCCCGGGCCATGGCGACGCAGGTGTCCCAGTCATCGGAGAGCATGGCTTCCCGGAACTTCTTGGAGCCGTTGGCGTTGGTCCGTTCGCCCACCACGAGGAAAGACGGAGCCTGGTCGTAAGGCACGTGGCTGTAGATGGAGGCCACGCCGGGCTCCCAATCGGGAGTCCGCGGGGCCGGGGTCAGGCCCCGGCAGCGGTCGACCACCGCCTTGAGGTGCTCCGGGGTCGTTCCGCAGCATCCTCCGACCACGCTGACCCCGTACTCTGTGATGAAACGGGCGTGGTGTTCGGCGAGGTTGTCCGGTGTCAGGTCGTAGTGCATTCGTCCTTCCACGACCGAAGGAAGGCCGGCGTTGGGCAGGACCGATATGGGCATCCGGGCCCGCTGCGACAGGTAACGGAGGTGCTCGCTCATCTCGACCGGGCCGGTAGCGCAGTTGAGTCCCACCACGTCGGGGCGCAGGGAGTCAAGGGTGGTCAGGGCCGCCCCGATCTCCGTGCCCATGAGCATGCGACCAGTAGTTTCGATGGTCACCTGAACCTGGACCGGCACGTCGCGGCCGACCGCTGACATGGCCCGCCGGCAACCGATGACGGCGGCCTTGGCCTGCAGCAGATCCTGCACCGTCTCGATGACGAAAAGGTCGACTCCCCCCTCGAGCAGACCCTCGGCGGCTTCCTGGTAGCCGTCGCGCTGGTCGGCGAAGGTCATCTGGCCGAGAGAGGCGATCTTGGTGCCGGGCCCGAGCGAGCCGGCCACCCATCTGCCGTCGCCGCGGCCGGCGACCTCTCGGGCGATGCGGGCCGACTTCACCGCCAGCTCCCGGGTCCGGTGGGACAGGTCGTACTCCGCCAGCACCCACGGCAGGCAGCCGAAGCTGTCGGTCTCCACGACGTCGCATCCCACGTCGAAGAAGCTTCGGTGCAGGTCGGCGACGACGTCGGGCCGGGTGTCGACCAGGACCTCGTTGCATCCCTCGAGGTTCGGACCGCCGAAATCGTCGGGCCCCAAGTGCCGCAACTGAAGGTTGGTGCCGGTCGCACCATCGAAGATCACGACACGCTCGCGTGCCGCGTCGAGATAGGAACCCACCGCCACAGGCTACCGGGGGCCGGTGGGCCGCTCCCGACCATGTTTCCCGCGTCCCGCCCAGACGGTATGTCGGGCGGTCCGCGATCGGGCGCCCCGTTTGGGCCATACTTCGGGTCAGTGGTCGTGAGATTGCCTTCGTTACGAAGACACCGACGACGAGGCGGCGGCAGCTGCTGCTGCTCCGGGAGCAGTCGCTCACCCGAGCCCGATAGGAGATAGCGCGCCTATGCAGTACACGACGTCAGCCAGAGGTTTCTTCGCTTCGCTGTTCGACTTCAACTTCTCGTCGCTGATCACGCCCCGGATCATCAAGATCGTCTACATCTTCATCACGGTGATCGTGAGTCTCACCGCCCTCGGGTACCTGATCTATTTCTTGACCCGCGGCGGAGGCTACATCGGGGTCGGCATCGTTGTGGTGCCGGTCATCTGGCTGCTGTATATGATTTTTGCCCGAATAGGGCTGGAGATCCTGATCGTCATCTTCCGGATCGCCGACGACGTCAGGTGGATGGCATTCGGGCCCGGCGGCCCGGGCGGCCCGGCTGGCGCTCCCGGTGGCGCGGGCCCGGCGTATCGCTCGGTTTATCCCAGCGGCGCCGGTTGGGCCCCGGGGATGCCGGCGAGCGGTGCCCCGGGCGGTGCGCCCGGCGGTCCGGGCGGTCCCGTTGGTTCGGGTGGACCTGGTCGACCGGGGGGACCCGGCGGCCCGGCCGTACCCGTTGCCGCCGGGGCCGGCGCGCCCCCCGGGTCGGCCTGGCCGCCGCAGAGCGGCTCCACCCCGGGTGCCCCCCCTCCGCCCCCGCCTCCGGGCGGCCCGCCTTCGGGCCCGGGGGTCAGGCCGCCCGGAACCGCCCCCGCCTCTCCCGTGCCCGCCCCCGGCTCCCCCGCGGGCGCCGCCCCGGCCCGCGCTTACCCCGCCGGCTCCTCTCCTGCGGGCGATCGGTCCTCGACCCCGGCGCCAGGTCCCCCTCCCCCGCCCCCCACCTCTCCGGCGCCACCTGGTGCCAGGCCGGCCGGCGCCCCCCAGCCGAGCAGCGGTTCAGGCTCGAGCGGCGCTCCGGGCGGCGGGTCCGCTCCTGGCGGCCAGACTCCCGGCGGCCAGACTCCCGCCGGCCCGACTCCCGCCGGCCCGACACCCGCCGGCCCGACTCCCGCCGGCCCGACTCCCGCCGGCGACCAACCCCCCGGTGCCGGCCCGCGGGACGTCCCGCCGGCCGGCGAGCGATCGCCGTTCGCCCCACCCTCGCCTCCTCCATCCTCTTCCGGGGAGGAGCCAGAACCCCCGTCACCACCTGGACGCTTCACCCCGCCTCCGCCGCCGCCCCCGAGCCGCTGAAACGCTGAACCGCGCTCCACGACCCTGAACCCTCTAGTTCTACTGGAGGGTTGTAAGCACCTGGGCCGCTTCGCAACTTCACCGGGTTCGCCCGCCCGAACCGCCCGAACCGGTAGCGTCACCGGTCGTGCTCACGGCCTCGGGCCTGACCTTCCGCCAGGGCTCCAAGGTGGTGCTCGCCGGGGTGTCGTTGTCGGTGACGGCTCGCTCCCGCATCGGGGTGGTCGGCCCGAACGGGGTGGGAAAGTCCACGTTCCTGCAGCTGCTGGCCGGCCTGCGCACACCCGAATCAGGCCAGGTCGAGCGTTCCCCCCGGGATCTTCGGGTTGGGTACCTGGCCCAGGAACCCGACGACAAGGCGAACGAGACCGTCCGCCAATACCTGGCCCGTCGCACCGGGGTGGCCCGGGCGGGCGCCGATCTCGACCGGCTCACGGCCGTCCTGCAAAGCGACCCGTCCGCCATCGACCTCTACTCCGACTCCCTGGAGCATTTTCTGGCCGTCGGAGGCGACGACTTCGACGCCCGAGTCGGCGCCGTGGCGGCGAGTGTGGGCTTCCCGCCCGAGCGCCTCGACGTCGCGGTCCGCCACCTGTCAGGAGGCGAGGCGGCCCGGACGGGCCTGGCCGCCATCCTGCTTTCGAGGTTCGACGTGTTCCTCCTGGACGAGCCCACCAACAACCTGGACTTCGCCGGCCTGGCCGTGCTCGAGGGGTTCCTCACCGGGTTCGCCGGGGCGGCCGTGGTGGTGTCCCACGACCGGGTGTTTCTCGACCGGACGGTGAACCGGATCCTCGAGATCGAGGAGCACCACCGCACCGGCACCGAATACGCCGGCGGATGGAGTGAGTACATCCAGCGCCGGGCGCTGGCCCGGTCCCATCAGACCGAGCAGTTCGAGGCGTGGGTAGCCGAACGGACCCGATTGCAGGAGCGCATCCGCGCTCAGCGAGCCTGGTCCGAGACGGGGGTGCGCAAGGCCGCCAAGAAACCCCGGGACCACGACAAGGCGCAGCGCGGGTTCTTTACCAACCGCACGGAAAAGCAGGCGGCCAAGGTGCGGCGCTCCGAACGCTCACTCGAGCGCCTCGGCACCGCCACCAAACCATGGGAGGGATGGCAGCTCCACATGGATCTGTCGGTGGCGGGCCGCAGCGGGGATGTGGTCGCCCGCCTAGAAGGAGCCGAGGTGGCTCTCGGCCAGTTCACTCTCGGCCCCATCGATGTCGAGGTCAACTGGGCGGACCGTATTGCCATCACCGGCCCCAATGGAGGGGGGAAGTCCACGCTTCTGCGTACCCTGTTCGGGGCGGCCGATCTCGCTGCGGGGCGGCGCTACGTCGGCCCGGCGGTGGTCGTCGGGGAGCTCGACCAGCGGCGCCTCGGCCTCGACCGGGGCCGCGATCTGCTTTCCGGATTCAGCTCGGTCACCGGGCTGCGGCCCGAGGAGGCGCGGTCGACCCTCGCCAAGTTCGGGTTGGTTGCCGAGCACGTCGGACGGTCCGTCGGTGCCCTGTCGCCCGGTGAGCGCACCAGGGCCCTGCTCGCGGCCCTCATGGCGACCGGAACCAATTGTCTTGTGCTCGACGAGCCCACAAACCATCTCGACCTGCCGGCCATTGAGCAGCTCGAAGACGCTCTCGGGCGCTTCGACGGCACCCTGCTGGTGGTGTCGCACGACAGGTGGCTACTCGAGACTCTGGCGGTCGACCGTACCTGGGTGGTCGAGGGCGGCCGGGTCACCGAGTCGGGTTGGTGACCGGCCGGCGGCCCGCTCACCCTTTTCCTCGCCGTCCCTCGCCGGCCTCTGCCCATTCGCGCCCGCTTCGGGTCGGCCGGTAGGCTCCCGTGAGCCATGAAGATCTACACCCGCAAGGGGGACGACGGAACGACCGGGCTGCTCTATGGCGGGCGGGTACCCAAGAACTCTCCCGTCATCGAGGCGAACGGCGCGGTCGACGAAGCCCAGGCCGCCCTGGGCGTCGTCAGGGCGGCCGTCGAGCGGGAGTCGGAGCTGGACGTGATCCTGGTGGGGCTCGAACGGGATCTGTACGTGCTGATGGCCGAACTGGCGACCGCACCGGCCAACCGGCCCAAGCTGACGCCCGGCGCGTCACTGGTGACCGCCGCCATGGTCAGCGAACTGGAAGGGCGAATCGACGAGCTGTCAAGCCGGTTCCCGCCGCTCAAAGACTTTGTGATTCCCGGCCACGACCACGTCTCAGCTTCACTCGACGTGGCCCGCACCGCCGTGCGCCGAGCGGAGCGACGCTCGCTCGACGCCGCTCCAGACGGTTCAGTGGTGGTCCACTATCTCAACCGCCTCTCGGATCTCCTGTGGACGATGGCCCGCTGGCAGGAACAAGGCGAGTCTCTCCTCTCGAGGCGGGCCGTCATGGAGGCGGGCGTCGGATCCCAGGTCCGGACAAACGTCGCCGCCCCGCTCCCCGAGGAGGATGCCCCGTGAGTTGTCCCGTGTTCACCTCCACCGACGCCGTCCCGGGCGACGTTCCGGTGCTCGGCGTGCCCGTCTTCGCCGATCTCAGTACGCCAGAAGGCGCCGGCGCCGAGATCGACGCGGACTATCTGCGGCAGCGCCGGTTCGAAGGAAAAGCGGGACAGACCCAGGCCTTGCTCGCCGATGACGGCTCGACCGTGATTGCGGTCGGCGTCGGCCACCGGGGCGCGGTCGACGCCGACGCATTACGGCGAGCCGGGGCGGCCCTGGCTCGCAACTCCGGCAGCGCCTCTCGTTTGGCCACCACCCTGCCGTTCGCCACGGGACGCCGGGACCTTTCCTCAGCGGTGGTCGAAGGCATCGGGCTCGGCTCTTACCGCTACAGCGGGGCCCCGCAGCGGGTGAGGAACAGCGCCGCAATCGAGCAGGTGTCGGTCGTGGGCGCCAGGACGGAAGGGGTCAAGCGAGGCCAGATCGCGGTGGACGCCACCTGCCGGGCGCGCGACTGGGTCAACCGACCGGCTCGCGACTTCACCCCCCGCCGATTCGCCGAAGCCGTGGAGGAAGCGGCGGCGGGAACCTCGGTGGACGTCGACGTGTGGGACGAGCACCGCGTCGCGGCCGAGCGCCTCGGAGGACTCACGGGAGTGGCGGCGGGAGCGGCCGAACCGCCCCGCCTGCTTCGCCTCTCCTATCGGAACGCCGACCGGCCCCGCCGAGCGGGCCGGCCCCGCGCCGCCGGGGTGACTGACATCGCCTTGGTCGGCAAGGGCATCACATTCGATTCCGGAGGGCTTTCCCTGAAGACCGCAGCCGGGATGATGTGGATGAAGGCGGACATGGGCGGGGCGGCGGCGGTGGTCTGTGCCACCCTGGCCATCGCTGCGCTGGACCTGCCGTTGAACGTCACGACCTGGGTGGCCGCCACCGAGAACATGCCGAGCGGGACGGCCATCCACCCGGGTGACGTGCTCGTCGCTCGCAACGGCAAGAGCATCGAGGTGCTCAACACCGACGCCGAGGGGCGGCTGGTGTTGGCCGACGCCCTGTCGCTGGCGGCCGAGGAGCGACCGGACGTGATCATCGACGCCGCCACCCTCACCGGCGGGCAGCGGGCGGCCCTCGGCGATTCGGTGGCGGCCGTCCTCGGTACCGACGAGGAACTGGTCCGGCAGGTCATCACGGCCGGGGCAGAAGCAGGCGAGCCGGCGTGGGAGCTCCCGCTTATTCCGAGTTATCGCAAGCAGCTCGATTCCGAAGTGGCCGATCTCAAGAACGTCTCTGCCGGCCCGGGCGCGTCGACGATCATGGCCGGGCTCTTCCTTCAGGAATTCGCCGGCGGGCGGCGATGGGCCCATCTCGACATAGCCTCGCCGGCGTGGGCGGAATCGGAAGACGGCTGGATCACCCGAGGGGCCACCGGCTGGGGCACCCGGACCCTGATCGAACTGGGCCGGGGATTCGCCCACGCCCAGTGAGCTGGCCTCGCGGAATCAGGAGGCCTGGCTCACCGACGACATGTTGAAATCCCTCACCAGGAGGGCCGGCGTGGCGGTACGACCGAAATAGTCGCTCCACTCCCGGGCCAAGGTCCGCTCGGCCCGGCCTGCCGCTTCGATGCGGGCCAGCAGATCGACCGGGGACTCGTTGAACCGGAAGTTGTTGACGGCGCCGGTCACTTCGCCCCCCTCGACGAGGTACACCCCGTCCCTGGTAAGGCCGGTCAGCAGCAGGGTCTGGGGATCGACCTCCCTGATGTACCAGAGGCAGGTCAGAAGCAGGCCCCGATCCAGCCCGCCGACCAGATCCTCGAGACCGGAGCCGGCCGCCGGGCCCGGATCCATGATGAGGTTGTCGACAAACGGGGTGAAAGGGAGGGCCGTCAAGCGGGCCGAGTACCTCGTCTGCACGAGCGACGTGAGCACCCCGCCGGTAATCCACGACGTCGGCTCGATCGGCGAACCATTGTCGAACACCGACGCCGCAGCCCACGACTGGCTGGCCGTGACGAACGGAGCGCACGCGATGCCCGGTTCCCCCGGGTCGCTCCGCAGGGTGACGTCGGTCCCGGTCAGCCGCTCACCGACGCGCGTCTGGCCGCCGGGCCGGCTGAACACAGTTCGTCCGTCGTAGGCGTTGCGGGCGATGGCGGCCCAGTACAGGGGGATCATCATGTCGGCGACCGCGCTCGGCGGGAGGATGGTCTGATAGCGCCCCGGCGGGAGCTCGATCGCTCGCGTCGCCCAGCCAAGGCGGCGGGACAAGTCGGCGGTGAGGCCTTCCACGTCGATATCCCGGAAGTCCGTCGTTGGCACTCCGGACCAAGCGGACCGGGCGTAGTCCGATGATTTGGCGTTTATCTCGACGTGCCCGGTCGGCTGGTCGTAGCGGCACCGCAGCCCAGTCGACGATCCCAGATAGGTGGTGCGCATTTCATGGCTGGCAAACCCGAACAGGAGCTCGCCGCCGCTGTCGGCCCGTTTGAACGCCTCCCCCAGCGCGGGGGCTAACTCGGAGAACACTGAGATCGACGTTTCCTCCGGGGGCTCGCCCCAGGGGCCCGAGCTGGCAGCCGATTCCACCAGAGGCGACTCGTCCTCGGCCCGGCTGGCTCCGCGGGCGGTGTGTTCGGCGGCGCCCACCACTTCAGCCAGGGTGTCGCGGGTGACGCCCTGCTGAGTAACCACCCCCGTGGCGCCGCCGACGACGGCGATCACTGTCACCTGCCGGCTCCTCGACACCCCGTTGGTGGTGAGGGTGTTGCCGGCCCACCGCAGGTTGGCGTCGGTAACGTCCTCAGCGATAACCACGCATCCGTCGGCGTCGGAGGCGGCCAAGGCCAACTCGACCAACTCCTGTGACGAAAGGGCCGCCCCGGTCATCGTCCCCCCTCCTGGGTGGCATTGAGGATGCGAACCTGGCGAAACAGGACCGACGGGCAGCCATGGCTCACCGGGGCGATCTGGCTCGGTTGCCCCTTGCCGCAGTTGAACGCCCCCCCGAGGACATAGGTGCTCTCGCCCCCGACGGCTTCCATCGAACCCCAGAAGTCGGTCGTCACACCCTGATAGGCGGCGTCGCGCAACTGGCCGGCGAGCCGGCCGGCTCGGATGCGGAAGAAACGCTGGCCCGTGAACTGGAAGTTGTACCGCTGCATATCGATGGACCAGCTCTTGTCGCCCACCACGTATATTCCGTCGCCTGCGGCTTCAATGAGCTCTTCCGTGGTGGGGCCGCCCGGGGCGGGCTGCAGCGACACGTTGGCCATGCGCTGGAGTGGGACGTGGCCCGGGGAATCGGCGAACGCGCACCCGTTGGAGCGGCCGAGCCCCTGCCGGGCCGCCATGGCCCGGTTGAGCTGATAGCCGACCAGTAGGCCGTCGCGCACCAGGTCCCACTGCTGTGATTCCACCCCCTCGTCGTCGTAAGCGGTCGTGGCCAACCCGTGCTCCACGGTGCGGTCTCCGGTGACGTGCATGATCGGCGATCCGTACTTCAGGGTGCCGAGCTGGTCGAACGTGGCGAACGAGGTGCCGGCGTACGCCGCCTCGTAGCCGAGGGCCCGGTCGAGCTCGGTGGCGTGCCCGATGGACTCGTGAATGGTGAGCCAAAGGTTGGATGGATCGATGACCAGGTCGTATTGGCCCGCTTCGACAGAGGGGGCGGCGGTCTTCTCGTCCAGCAGTTCGGGCATTTCCTCCAGCTCGCTGTCCCAGTTCCAGCCGGTGCCGAGGAGATACTCCCAGCCGCGTCCGGCGGGCGGAGCCAGGGTGCGCATGCTCTCGAACGCTCCGGTGCCGGCGTCGACCGCGATGGCGGTGGCCGTTGGATGGACCCGGACCCGCTGCTGCACCGTGCGGCCCCCGGCCAGGTCGGCGTAGAACTTGTTCTCCCGGACGGCGAGGAGGCCGGCGTCGGCGTGGTCGACGCGTGGATCGGCAAGCAGCCTGGTGGTCCATTCCGTCAGGAGCGCCACTCGATCGGTCGGGTCGATCGCGAACGGGTCCACTTCGTAGGCCGAGACCCAGCTGCTGCGATGGGCCGGTTCGGAGGAAAGCTCGACCCGCTCGTGATTGAGCGGTTCGGAGGTGCGGGCCACGTCGATGGCCTCCCCGGCCGCCCGGGCTGCCGCCTCGGGCGTGAGCTCCGTGGTCGCGGCGAACCCCCAGGTGCCCTCCCGGAGGACCCGGACACTCAGACCGGAGGTCTCCTCTTCGGCCGCCCCTTCGAGACTTCGGTCGCGGACCCGGATCGAAGCGTCCCGAGTCCGTCCCACCCGCACCTCGGCGTGGCTGGCCCCTTCCTTGCGGGCCACGCTCAGGGCGGCATCAGCGATGGCGTCAAGGGGGAGCCCGAGGAACGCTTCGTCGACCGCCGGCACGCCCTCATCACCAGACATGTCACACCCTCCTGTAGGCCCGCACGGCAAGAGCCCCGAAAACGATTAGCAAACCGATGAGCCATGCCGCGCTCTGCCACCCGTGCTCGATGAGTGGACCGCCTTGGGCGAGCGCCCGCATCTCCTCGATGAAGATGCTGAACGGCTGGTTGTTGGCGAAGCCCTGCAGGGCTCCCGGCATGCTGTGGATCTGTACGAAGGCGGCGCTGACGAACGTCAGAGGGAACACCCAAATGAACCCGAAGGCCTGGACCGATTCCTCGTCTTTGATGGCGAGCCCCGTGAACGCCGACACGCAGGCCACTACCACCCCGATGGCGAGCCCGAGGAGGACCATTGCGACCGCCGAGGCCGCGCCGTTCTGGAAGCGGAACCCGACGAGGTAGCCGGCCCCGATCAGGACGAGGACGGTCACGAACAGGCGGATCAGATCGGCGCCGAGGCGGCCGATGAGCACGGCTGAGCGAGCCATGGGGAGCGACCTGAGGCGATCGATGGATCCCTTCTGCACTTCCTGGGCCAGGGCGATGGCCGTGCCGAAAGAGGTGAACGCCGCGGTCTGGGCGATCACCCCGGGGACCAGGTAGTTGACGTATCCGCCGCGGGACTGCACCGGTATGGCGCCCCCGAACACATACCGGAACAGCAGGAGGAACATCAGTGGCTGCACCACAGTGAAAAAGATGTAAGCGGGCGTCCGCCACCACAGCAGCAGGTTGCGCTTGGTGATTGTCAGCGAGTCGACCACGGCCCAGCGCAGCCGGTCGAGTGGGGGTGTTCGGGCGAAGCGGGCTGGGCCGTCTTCGATCGGCAGGGCGACTGATGTCACGGCCCGTCCTCCTTGGTGGCGCGAATCTTTCCTCGCCGCTCGGCCTCGGGGATCTCGCCGCCGTCCTCCTCCTGCGTGGTCCGACCGGTGATGGCGAGGAACACGTCGTCGAGCGATGGGCGGTGCATGGCGAGGCCCTGGATGGCGATTCCCTCCGAGTCCAGGCGCCGGACCGCTTGCACGAGGGACTCGGACCCTCGCCTGCCAATCCGTATGCTCACCTGCCCGGTGGCCTTATCGATGGCGGGATCGCCGTCGCTCAGGCCGGAGACGGCCTCGGCCGCCGCCCGCTGCTGGGCCGGGTTGGGAACGGTGAACTCGACGACGTCGCCCCCGACCCGGTCCTTGAGCTCGTCGGATGTGCCGGCCGCGATCACCAGACCGTGGTCTATGACCACGATCTCGTCGGCCAGCTCGTCGGCTTCCTCCAGATACTGGGTCGTGAGCAGGAGGGTGGTGCCACCCGAGACCAGGTCCCGGATCACCTCCCACATCCCGATCCGGCTGCGGGGGTCGAGACCGGTCGTCGGTTCGTCGAGGAACAGCACCTTCGGGTGCCCGACCAGGCTGGCGGCCAGGTCCAGCCGGCGCTGCATGCCCCCGGAATACGTCTTGGCCGGCCGGTCGCCGGCGTCGGCGAGGTCGAAGCGTTCCAGCAGCTCGGCCGCTCGTTCCTGGCAGTGGGCCTTGGGCATGTGGTGGAGGCGACCGAAGAACACGAGGTTCTCGCGGCCGGTGAGTTCCTCCTGAATCGCCGCGGACTGGCCGGCCAAGCCGATGATGTGCCGCACCGACTCGGCGTCGCGGACGACGTCCCGGCCCTCGATGATGGCCCTGCCGCGGTCGGGCTGCAAGAGGGTGGTGAGGATGCGCACCGCCGTCGTCTTGCCCGCCCCGTTCGGCCCGAGAACCCCGAGCACGGTGCCGCGAGGGACCGCCAGGTCGACGCCGCGGAGGGCCCGCACCTGGCCGAAGGACTTCTCGAGGCCCTCCACCAGGATCGCCGGGCGGGACTGGTCAGTCTCGGGGCGCATGAAGTTCGACCGTAGCGCCGGTCCTGGCGGTAGCGGTCCGGATTTTCGCCGCTGATTGACATGGCCGCAGGAGCCCCAGCCAATAGGCTCTGGTGGCTCGGCTCGGGGCTACCGCCTATCAAGGAGCGTCCGCGGATGCACACGTCTTCTCGTGACTGGGCTCATTTGCGCGCGGACTCCCGCCGGTATCGGAGGCGGGGGCGCAGGCGGCACCGCCTCGCCTTTTTTTTCGGTGCCCTACTGGTCGTGATCGTCGTGCTGGCAATCGTCGGGACGGCCCTGGTGGCCACCGAGTCCACGCCCAAGTTGAAGGCGACCCGGGTGCTGCCGGCGTCGTACACCTTTGCCGGAGCCCGACCCCGGCCGGCATGGCCCAAGACCGGGCAGGCCTCGGCCGTCGTCGCCGGCGTCGGGTCGCTCGGCCACTCCGGATCGACCTCGCCGCAGCCCATCGCCAGCCTGTCCAAGGTGATGACCGCCTACGTGATCCTGCGGGATCATCCGATAGCAGGCAAGGCCACCGGGTTCTCCATCACCATCAATCAGGCCGACGTGACCGACCTGGTCAGGAGGCAAGCGGCCGGCCAGTCCACCGTTGCCGTCTCGGTGGGGGAGAAGCTCACCGAATACCAGCTCCTCGAAGCGCTGCTCATTCCATCCGGGAACAACATCGCCCCCATCCTGGCCATCTATGACTCCGGGAGCATTCCGAAATTCGTGGCCAAGATGAACGCCACGGCCAAGCAGCTCGGCATGACCCGGACCACCTACACCGACCCGAGCGGGGTGGCAGCGAGCACGGTGTCGACCGCGGCGGACCAGACCGTCATGGCCGAGAGGGCCATGACACTGCCGGTGTTCGCCCGGATCGTCGCCCTCCGGTCGGTCGACCTTCCGGTGGCGGGCACGGTCGTCACTTTCGATGGCATGCTCGGCAAGGATGGCTTCATCGGATTGAAGACCGGTTCGGACAGCAGTTCCGGCGGATGCTTCGCCTTCGCCGACCGCAAGAACATAGACGGCCGGGAGGTGACGATTTACGGCGCGGTGCTCGGCCAGGATGTCGGCACCGAGGTCACAGCTCCTCTGCTCGCTGCCGCGTTCGCCGCCAGTCAGCGCCTGGTCGACTCGGTTGCCGCCAGCCTTTCGGTGCGCCCCATCGTCAGGGCGGGCACGGCCGTCGCGGTGGTGACCGACGCATCCGGCCAGCAGGTGGAGGCCAAGACCACCGCGACCTTGAGCTCCCTCGGCTGGGGCGGGATGACCTTTCCCCTGGCCGTGGCCATGGTTCCGATGGGCCGGGACCTGAAGGCGGGGCAGCGGGTGGCCACCGTGGCGGGTGGCCGGCCGGCGCAGGCGGTAGTCGCGGCGGCCACGGCCCAGATGCCGGCGCTGCCGTTCTCCTGGCGGGTCAAGCACGCGTTGTGAGGGGAGGGCGGGGGCTGGGCCCGGGTGCGGCCCGGGTCCGCCCCTCGCCCGGCCCGGCCCGGCCCGGCCCCGCCGGCCGGCCGCCCCTGCGAGCTCCAGCCGTCGTGCCCCGCTGGGCCCGCCGGCCTGCCCGCCCCATCAGCCGAATTTCTCGTAGTACTTTTGTGTTCTCGTAGGCATATCGCACGTATTCCGTGCGATTTGACGCCGAGAATCCAAATTGTCTACGAGAAATTCCGACAATTAGGACACAAGGGGCGCCGCAGGCTGCGGGGGGATGCGAGCCCGGCACCGCCAGGCGGCCCGCCGGCCCGGCACCGCCAGGCGGCCCGCCGGCCCGGCCTCTCCCCACCCGGGCTCAGGCCGGCCCGGCACCGCCAGGCGGCCCGCCGGCCCGGCACCGCCAGGCGGCCCGCCGGCCCGGCCTCTCCCCACCCGGGCTCAGGCCGGCCCGGCACCGCCAGGCGGCCCGCCGGCCCGGCCTCTCCCCACCCGGGCTCAGGCCGGCCCGGCCCCCAGCGCCAACGCCGCTTCGACCACCGCGAGGTGGGTGGCGGCGGCCGGAAGGTTCCCGAGCAGCTCACCTGACAAGGGGTCGGCTGCCTCGCTGAGAACGCCGAGCCCGGGATCGCCGGTGGCGCTGCTCCCACCGAAGGCCAGCACCGTCTCAATCCTCTCGTGGGCTTCGTCCCAGCGCTGGAGGGTCGCCAGGGCGCGCACGGCCCAGAGCGACGCCAGCAGATCCGGGCGGTCCGGTCCAGCGGCGCCGTCGTCCACCCGCTCCGAGTGCCGGTAGATGAGGCCCTCGGACCCGAGCCGGTCGAGCACCCGGTTCACCGTGGCCGGCACGACCGGGTGCTCAGTCGGCCACGGCCCTCGCCACGCCACCCTGAGCAGAGCGGCGTCGGGCTCGTCCTCGCCGGGACCAAAAGCACCACCCCCGGCCTCACCCTCGCCTCCCGCGGCCCGGCGCAGGCCCCCATCGTCCGCCAACCCGTACGACTCCAGCCACGCGAGCACCCGGCGGGACTCGTCCTGCCAGGCCGCCGCCTGCAGGTCGAGGGGGTTGGCCGCCCGGGCCAGCCCCGCCATGCGATCGAGGGCGAACCACGCCTGCACGCGCGACGCCACCAGGTCCGCGGGCGGCCCGGCGGTTTCCCACACCCCGCTATCCGGCTCAGTCCAGTGATCGGCCAGCCAATCGGCGGCGTCGGCGAGCGCCGGCATGGCATCGGCAAGGGGCGCCACCCCGCCGGCGCCCCCGATCCCGCGGGTGCTGGCGCCGTAGGCGGCGACCACGTCGCCGTAGATGTCCAGGTCGCGAAGCGAGGCCGTGCGACCGACGACAACGGGTTGGGATCGCCGCCGGCCGGCGAGGCCGAGGACCTCCAGTTCGGGCGCGGGCTGGCCGTCGGGGTCGAGGGCGCCGGGCCAGGGCAACGGCGCCCCCATGGCGGAGGTTCTCAGCCAGTGCTCCGCCGCCTCCGCATCCTCGGGCAGGCCGAGGGCGGCCCACACGCCGACGGCGGTGGCGGCATCACGCCAGCGAACCCACCTGTCGTCGGCGGTGCGCTCGCTGCCGTCGCGTCGGGGTAGGGAAGTGGTGCCGGCGGCGGAGGGCGCGCCGCCTGAGCCGGTGAGAGAACGGACGGCCAGCGCGCTGCGCTCCACCGCCTCTGCATAGGGACCGCTGTAAGCGAGGGGAGCCAGCCAGCTCTGCCACGCTGTTTCCGTTTCCGCGAGCAGACGCATGGCCCCATCGGGTGAGAGCGCCTCGGGGTCGTCGACCGGGCCGATGGTCACGACCATGGACTCGCCCTCGAGCAGGCGGCGCTCACCCCGCCAGCGGGGACGGTCCCTACCCAACGGTTGCGAGCTGAGCTCGACCCCGCCGCCGGTTCGGATCACCGAGCGGTCGATCACCAGGCCGCCATCGAAGGGCGAGACCTGCCGCGGCGGGCCGAAAGGTCCACCCGGGACTATCTCTATCTCGATGTCGACCGGGCCGGACAGGGCGCGCACGACCCGGACGAGCAGGCCGGGCAGGGGGCGGCCGGGACCGGGCCAGGGCACGGCGTCGAGGACGGAAACCTGACGCCCTCGGGGCCCGGCGAGCACCGTCTCGAGCACGTTGGTTCCAGGCTGGTAGCGCTGGCGGTGCGCCGGCAGGCGGCGGCCGGCGTCCGAGGTCTCTCTAACCGGTCCGACCCGGAGCGCTCCGCCCGCCGGGTCGAGAAGCGACCAGCACAACGGGGCGGCGCCGATTCCTCCCGGGCTGTACCAGTCGACGGTGCCGTCAGCAGAGATGAGGGCTCCTCGAACCCCGTCGCCGATCCACCCGTGGCTGCCCAGAGGTACCCGGTCGGGGTCGGTGATCAGGTTCCGACCCTGACGATCTCGACTTCCAGGGGTCCGCTCGGAGCCTCGTAAGACACCCGCTCTCCCTCGCGGTGGCCCATCAACGCCTGGCCGAGCGGGGAGTTGGGGGATACCACGGCCACCCCTTCCTGGCGCTCCTCTATCGACCCGATGAGGTACCGCTCGACGTCGTCGTCGCCGATATAGCGGAGGGAAACGACCACCCCGGTGGTGACCGCCCCGTCCGAACCGACCGCCGAGTCGACTACCTCGGCATCGGTCAGCATGGACTCGAGCCGCCGAATCCGGGCTTCCATCTTCCCCTGCGCGTCTTTCGCCGCGTGGTAGTCGCCGTTCTCTGACAGGTCGCCGAGGGCTCGGGCGGCTTCAATGGCGCGGGCGATCTCGATGCGTCCGCGGGTGCGCAGGTCCTCGAGTTCGGCGCTCAGCCGCTCGAAGGTGTCCTTGGTCAGCTGGTTGGTCGCAGCCATAGCATCAACAGGGTAGGGCCTCCCGCGCCCGCCTTGAGGCCATGCTTTCGGGCACCGGCACTCGGAGGGCGGGATCGACCGAGGATGCGGTTGACGTCGCGTCGTTCGATCGGCGACAATGTCGGACCGTGACTGCCCAATTCCTCATGGCTTGTCTTTCGCAGATCGTAATCATCGTGTAGCGCATCGGCTCGAGCCGATGCGCGTGATGACCGTCCCTGATGGGGCGGTCGTTTTGTTTAACCGCCGCCGTTAGTTCGGCGCCCGCCCCTAGGTTTTCCTCACCACCTTTTTGACCCGCCAGATGACCCTCCAGGAGCCAGCCAGCCAGTGACTCAGCTCAACATCGCCGTGATCCCCGGGGACGGGATCGGCACCGAAGTGATAGCCGAGGCCTTGAAGGTGGCCCGGGCCGCGGGTGCCGGCCTGGACACCACTGAATACGACCTCGGCGGGCATCGGTACCTCGATACTGGCGAGATCCTGCCGGATCGGGTGCTCGACGAGTTGAGGGGTTTCGACGCCATCCTCCTCGGAGCCGTCGGCACACCCGAGGTACCCCCGGGCGTACTGGAGCGGGGTCTGCTTCTCCGGTTGCGTTTCGAGCTCGATCTGTATGTGAATCTCCGGCCCTTCGTGGCGCCCGTCAGTGTGGGTGCCGGGGTGCCGATCGACTTCACTGTGGTCCGGGAGAACACCGAGGGGGCGTACGCCGGCGAGGGCGGCTTCCTGCGCAAGGGCACCCCCGCCGAGATCGCCACCCAGGGCTCGGTGAACACCCGGTTCGGGGTCGAGCGCTGCGTTCGCTACGCCTTCGACCTGGCCCGGTCGCGGGGCCGCCGGAGCCTGACCCTCGTGCACAAGACCAACGTCCTCAACTACTCGGGAGACCTCTGGCAGCGAACCTTCGCCCAGGTCGCCGAGGAGTACCCCGACGTGTCGACGGGTTATGACCATATCGATGCCGCGTGCATCCACATGGTGGAGCGACCCCAGCGCTACGACGTCATCGTGACCGACAACCTCTTCGGCGACATCCTGACCGATCTCGGCGGCGCCGTCGCCGGGGGCATCGGCCGGGCCGCTTCGGGCAACATAAACCCGGATCGCACCGGACCGTCGATGTTCGAGCCGGTCCACGGCTCGGCGCCGGACATCGCAGGCACAGGAACGGCCGACCCGACCGCCGCCATCATCTCGGCCGCGATGATGCTGGACTTCCTCGGCGAGAGCGACGCGGCGGCGCGCATCGCCAAGGCGGTCGAAGGTTTCGCGCCGGACCGGAAGTTGCCGACCACCGAAATAGGCGACGCCATTTCAGAAAGGGTGTAGCGAGATGCCTATTGTCAAAACCGAGAAGATCTGGATGGACGGCGAGCTCGTAGATTGGGACGACGCCCGCATCCACATCCTGACCCATACCTTGCATTACGGCTGCGGGGTATTCGAGGGCATACGGGCGTACCCGACCGACTCGGGCCCGGCGATTTTCCGCCTGACGGACCACATCAACCGGATGTTCAACTCGGCCAAGATCTTCATGATCGACGTGCCGTTCTCGCCCGAGGAGCTCGTCGAGGCCACCAAGACGACCGTGCGGGTCAACGGGCTGGCCGAGTGCTATATCAGGCCGATCGTCTATCTGGGCTACGGCGAGATGGGCCTCAATCCTCTGCCGTGCCCTGTCAATGTGTCGATCGCGGTCTGGCCGTGGGGGGCGTATCTGGGCGACGAGGGCATCGCCAACGGCGTTCGGATGAAGATCAGCTCCTGGCAGCGTCACGATCCAAATGCCATGCCGCCGGCGGCCAAAGGAACCGGCATGTACATCAACTCTTCGATGGCCAAGATCGAGGCCCTGAAGGCCGGATACGACGAGGCCATTCTCCTGTCCCCACAGGGCTACGTCAGCGAATGCACCGGTGAAAACCTGTTCGTGGTCCGCGGCGGCCGCATCGTCACCCCGCCGCTCGCCGCTGGCGCCCTCGAGGGCATCACCCAGGATTCGGTGATGACCATCGCCCGCGATCTCGGATTCGACGTGGAGTTCGAGAACCTCCTGAGGTCCGATCTGTACACCGCCGACGAGGCGTTTCTCACCGGGACGGCGGCGGAGGTGGTCCCGATGTCCTCGGTCGACGACCGGGTGCTGGGCGGGGGGCGGCCCGGTCCGATCACGAAGCGGATCCAGGAGGTTTATCGGGCTGCCGTGCGCGGCCAGGTCGACAAGTACAAGGACTGGGTCGAATATGTCGGCTGATCGATCGAGCTCAGGCCGGTCGGGCGGCCCCGGGGCGGTACAACCTCGCCCTGCGGCCCATCAGCACAGACGCGGCCAGCGGCCACCACCACCTGCCACCAGAGCTGCCCGACGCGGTGGACATCTATGACACCACCCTGCGGGACGGAAGCCAGCAGGAGGGCCTGTCGCTCACCGTCGCCGACAAGATCCGGGTGGCCGAGCAGCTCGACCACCTCGGTGTCCAGTACATCGAGGGCGGGTGGCCCGGAGCCAATCCGAAAGACGCCGAGTTCTTCCGCCGGGCCGCGGCCGGCGAGCTCAGGCTCGATCACGCCACCCTGGTCGCCTTTGGTTCTACCCGCAAGGCAGGCGGCCGGGCCGAAACCGACCCGGTTCTCGCCGACATGGTCGACGCCCGGACCCCCGTCGTTTGCCTGGTGGCCAAGTCGGCCGAGTGGCACGTCACCGAGACCTTGCGCACCACCCTCACCGAAGCGGTGGACATGGTGGCCGACTCCGTCGGTTATCTCGTGTCCATGGGCCGCCGGGTCTTTCTCGACGCCGAGCATTTCTTCGACGGCTATCGGGCCAACCCCAGGTTCAGCACGGACGTCATTCTGGCAGCCGCGGGAGCGGGAGCCGAGGTCGTGGTGCTCTGTGATACCAACGGCGGCACTTTGCCCTTCGAGGTGGAGCGGGTGGTCGGCGAGGTCCGCGATCACATCGAAGTCGGCCTCGGATGCCACTTCCACAATGACTCCGGCTGCGCCGTGGCCAACTCCCTGGTGGCCGTGCGGATGGGGGTCACCCAGGTCCAGGGCTGCATCAACGGCTACGGGGAGCGCACCGGCAACGCCGATCTGACTGCGGCCATCCCCGACCTCACCCTCAAGATGGGCGTCGGGACCATCGGACGGGATCGGCTCCCTCGCCTTACCGCGGTGTCGCACCACATTTCGGAGGTGGTGAACATCGCCCCCGACGCCCATCAACCGTTTGTCGGGGCATCCGCCTTCGCCCACAAGGCGGGCCTGCACACCAGCGCCATCGCCCGGTCCCGGGCCGCCTACGAGCATGCCGACCCCGAATCGGTAGGCAACGGCACCCGTTTCGTCGTGAGCGAGATGGCGGGACGGTCCACCTTGGTGCTCAAAGCTGAACAGCTCGGTCTTTCCATCGAGGATCACGTCCTGACCGAGGTGGTGGAGCAGCTCAAGGACCTCGAGCACCACGGCTACCACTTCGAGGTGGCGGACGGCTCGCTCGAGCTGTTGATGCGAGCCGCCACCGGCTGGAAGCAGCCCTACTTCAAGCTGGAATCCCACCGGGTCATCACCGACCTGCGGGAGGACGGCAGCTTTGTCACGGAGGCCACGGTCAAGGTCATCGTCGGTGACGACCGGGTGATCGCCACAGCCGAGGGCAACGGTCCGGTCAACGCCCTCGACGGCGCGTTGCGCCAGGCGATCGGACCGATCTACCCCGAGCTGGCGCACGTCCACCTGACCGACTTCAAGGTCAGGGTGCTCGAGACCAGCCGGGGGACCGCCTCGGTTACCCGAGTGCTTATCGAGTCGACCGACGGGGATCGCACCTGGACGACGATCGGTGTCTCGGAAAACGTCATCGAGGCGTCCTGGGCCGCGCTCGAGGACTCGATCGTCTTCGGTTTGCTGGCGGCGGAGGCCCGCCAGCAGAATCGCACCTCGTGAGCCAGCCCGACCACGTCCCCCTCCAAGCGACGGACCGGGTTCGTCCCTCCGCTCTGCTTCCTGCGCCGCCCGGCTGGTACCTCGACCGGCCGGCCGACCAGACGAACCTCGAGTCGCCGGTCGGCCCCCGATTCGGCTCCCCCGGTACCGACGCCGGATACGGCCTGAAGCTGGCCCGCCGGCTCGAGGGGCGGCTGACTTTGACCGAAGAGGAGCACGCGGAGGACGCGATTGCCGGCGGCTTCGCTTGCGGCGCCCGCCGGGCTGCCTCGTTCGGCCGGGCTCCGGTCATCTACGACATGGAGTGGGCCTACGGGCTGTGGGGATTCCTCGGCGGCGCCCCCGAGGATCTGGTGGCCTGGCGCAAGCCTATGTTCCGGGGCGTGGCCGAGGATTACTGGGCCCAGCGGTTGATCGTCGACGCCATCCGGCCCGAGACCCTGCGCCTCACCCCCGATCAGGTGCGCGAACGGCTCCCGGAATGGAAGGACCTCCTGATCATCTGAGCCACCTGACGTACGCCCTGGTCGGGTGGGCTCAGCGAACCGCTTCGAGGAATCCCGGCAGGTTGTCGAGGTCCTCGGGCCCCGCCACGTTGGCTCGCTGCGAGCCGTCGACGGTTCGTTTGACCATCCCCGACAGCTCGGCCCCGGGACCGAGCTCGAGGAAATGGGTCACGCCGAGCCGCTGCAGGGCCGAGTAGCCCTTCGCGCCAACGCACTCTCGAGACCAGCTGTCTCGAGAGAAGATCCGGCCACCCGTGGCGGTGCGGGGACGCGTCAACGTTGGCGATCACGTCCACCTCGGCCTGGTGAAAGTGGGCGGCCTGCAGGGCGGCGTCGAGCTTCTCCTGGGCTGGCGCCATGAGGGGCGAGTGAAACGCGCCGCCGACCGCCAGGGCCATGACCCGCTTGGCGCCGAGGCCCTTGGCCACCTCCCCGGCCGCTTCGACGCCGGCCGCCGTGCCGGCCACGACTATCTGGCCCGGGGCGTTGTCGTTCGCCGGCCACGCCCCCTCGACGGCGGCGCAGGCCTCGGCCACCCGTTCGGCATCGAGGCCGAGGATGGCGGCCATGGTGCCGGGTGAGGCGTCGGCCGCGCCCTGCATGGCCTCGCCTCTCGCCGCCACCAGCCCGGCTCCGGCCTCCGGATCGAGGGCTCCGGCCCCGACCAGAGCGGTGTATTCACCGAGGCTGTGACCGGCGACCGCGGCGACGGGCACGTACTCCAGTCCGCTCGACCGGGCGGCTTGTAGGACCACCACGCTGAGGGCGAACGCCGCCAGCTGGGCGTTGCGGGTCATGCGCAGGGTGTCGGCATCGGCGTCGGTCAGCAACGAACCGATATCCCGGCCGGCGGCGTTGGACAGCCTGCCTACCACCCCCCAGGCCGGGTGGTCGGTCCAGGGGACTCCCATCTGCGGCCGCTGCGAGCCTTGGCCGGGAAAAAGAAGGGCAAGCATAACTGCAGACCCTATTGGTTCCCGTCCGCCGGCCGTCCCCGTCCCCCCGCCCCCCGGTCCCCGCCCCCGTCCCCCCGCCCCCCGGTCCCTGCCCGCGGCCCCTACGGGCGCTGCACCTGGCTCAACCGCTGGCCGTTGCCCAGGTAGTAACCGGCGCCGTCGGGGCCTTCGGTCCGGTACGAGGTGTACGGAGCTTCGTAATAGGTGCCGGTGGAAGGGTCCTGCACCAGCTGCTGCGAGTTGAGGACGTCGTCGAAGTTCTCGACCTGGCCGCTGAAGTCCTGCCACTGCTGGTTGATCTGCTGCAGCTGTTGCAGGTCCTGGGTGAAGTTGTGCTGGATGGCTCCCATCATCTGGATCAACGACCCGTTCAGCGCGTTCCACTCGCCGCTGGCCGCCAGGCCCAGGCGCACCACCCCCGATGTGACCCCTCCGCCCGTGTCGATGAGGGCATATATCAGCCCGTGTTCCTCCGCCCCGTGGAAGGTCCCGGTGAACTCCTCGTAGGCCAGGTCCTGGGTCCCGGCGCTCTCCTGCTGGCTGGGAGCGACGTTGGTCCACAGGGCCTGCACCGCCCGGACGCCGACGCCGTTCAGGAAGTAGCTGATCATGGTCTGCGGTGAGTCCACTTCACTCGAGGGCACGGTCTCGGCGAAGTCGTAGCTGACGTCTGCGGTGGCGCCGTCATGAAGGTCGATGTTGTTCTGTGACTCATCGTCGACGGTCCAACCGGGCGGCATGACGTACGTGAAGGCCTGGTCCTGGAAGACCCGGTACAGGTTGCCGGGCTCGGGCCCGTAGCAGCGGCCGATGGAGGCGAGCATCCCTTGCGTTCCTGCGAACGACGGGGCCGGAGCCCAGTAGGCCACGAATACCAGCTCCGGGTGGGCCCCCTGGGTCCCGGTGGGCAGGACATCGACCGACGCCTCACCTTCGGCGGTCTGTCCGTTTATGGAAGCAGAGAAAGAAATGGACGGATTCCCGCTCCCGCTCGTACTCCTCTGGACCGTTATGGTGCGGCCCTCGCTCTTGGCCTGGGATTCCAGGGTGCTCATCTGGGAGGCGAAGAAGCCCGCCGGTGTGAGCCCATTGGTCTGGGCGGCCGGGACGACCAGTACCGCTTCCGAGGCGCTGACATCTTGTTCCACCTCCAGTTCCCCGTTGATCGTCGACAGCTCCCAGCCGCTGGGCACGGCGATGTGGAAGCCGTCGTCGGTGTCGTGGGTGAGAGGCAGGTCGCAGCCGGCCAGTCGGGACCGAACCGTCGGTGCCCGAGTGTTGGCGCCGCTTCCGGCCGCGGTGGTCGGGGCGCCCGACGGCGTCACCGCCGGGCTCGCCGGGCTCGCCGGGCTCGCCGAAGGGAGGGTGCTGCTCGGGGGGCCGGCGTGGGGGGCGGAGCCGCCGCCTCCGCAGGCGCTGACGGCGAGGACCAGGCCGGCGGCGGCCAGCGCCGGGCCGAGCCATCGCATCCCCCGCTGGCCCGGGGTGGCGAAGTCGAGATGAGCGGCCGCTCGAGCCCTGCGGCGGTCGATCCAGTCCACCTGTGCCTCCCTCGTCGTCCGGATGGCTGTCGCAACACGCGGGTTTTGCAACAGCCGCCCAGATGAGCCGGACGGGATGCGGCCAGATACGACGATTTTCGACCCGGGTCCCGAATTTCGTGGCCGGCTCGGATTTCCAGCCATCGTCACATTTTCGGCGACACGTTAGCGATATATCGTGTTATAGTGTCGACATGACAAACTTTAACGATTTCAAAGGACGGCGGGACCGGGGCCATGGCGGCCGCGGCCGCTGGAACGAGGGCGCCGAGTTCGGCGCCATGAGGGGTGGTCCGAGGTGGGGCGGCCCGCGGGGTCCCCGCCGGGCCCGCCGCGGTGACATCCGGGCCGCCTTGCTGCAAGCGCTGCTCGACGGACCGGCCCACGGGTACGAGATCATCCGGCGGCTGGAGGAGCGCTCAGGAGGCCTGTGGCGTCCGAGCGCCGGGTCCGTGTACCCCACCCTCCAGATGCTCGAGGAGCAGGGACTGCTGAGCTCTCACGACGATGCCGGCAAGCGGGTCTACGCGCTCACCGAGGAGGGTCGGACCGAGGCTGAAGCGGCGCCGGCCGACGGCCGGAGCTTTCCCTGGGAGGGTGACGAGAGCCTGACCGGCCACCGGGCCTTGCGCAGCGCCATGGCTCAGCTATTCCTCGCCACCAAGCAGGTCCAGGTGGCGGGCGACGAGCAGCTCATAGACCAGGCTTCTGCCATCCTCAAGGAGGCCCGCCAGAAGCTGTACCACCTGCTGGCCGACTCCTGACGCAACTCTGAGTTCCATAAACGGCGGGTGATGGCGCTCGCTCGTCCATAGTCTGGTCCGGGCCCCGGCTCGGACCGACCACGGACGTGCTTGTTTGACCACACCCGACCAGACCGAACGCCACGCCGATCGCGACCAGACCGCGGCGCCGCAGCACCGACCGGGATACCTGGTCACCCGCCGCGGCGCCGCACTGTTCGCCCTGATGTCGGTCGTGTGGGGTTTGCCGTACTACTTCATCAAGATCGGGGTCCGTCACCTGAGCCCGGCGATGATCGTCGAGGGGCGGACCGCCATCGCGGCCATCGTATTGCTGCCCTTCGCCATACGGGAGGGGCGCATGCGGGGCCTTATCGCCACCGCGTGGAAGCCGCTGCTCGCCTACACGGTCGTAGAGATCGCGGTTCCCTGGTATCTCCTGTCGAACGCCGAGCGGCGTCTGCCGAGCTCACTGTCGGGATTGCTGGTGGCCGGGGTGCCACTCATTAGCGTGGTCCTGGTCGCCCTGACCGGTCATGCCGACCGCATGGACCGCCGAGGCATCGGCGGTCTGGTCGTTGGGCTGGTCGGCGTGGCGGTCCTGCTCGGTCTAGATGTCAGCCCCGGTGATCTTGGGTCGGTCGCCCAGGTGGGCGTGGTGGCCGTGTGCTACGCCATCGGGCCGCTCGTCGCCGCCCGCTACTTCGCCGACCAGTCGAGTCTGGCGTTGTCGGCCGTCTCGCTGACGCTGGTGGCTGTCGCCTATCTCGCCCCGGCGATCCTGACCCGCCCGGGGCGGATTCCTCCTGGATCGGCCATCGCCTCGGTCGTGGCCCTCGGGCTGGTGTGCACCGCGCTGGCATTTGTGGCGTTCTTCGAGCTGATCAAGGAGATGGGGCCCACCCGAGCGACTGTCATCACCTACGTGAACCCGGCGGTGGCCGTAATTCTCGGCGTGGCCCTACTCGGAGAGCAATTCACCGTGGCGACCGGCGTGGGTTTCGCCCTGATTCTCTTCGGCTGCTGGGTGTCCACCGGTCCTCGGCGGGAGGCGGCCGCCGCGCCGGTCTGACCATCGCCGCCCTCCGTGGCGTGTCTCTGCTCAGGTGAGGGCGTCAGGAGCCGAGGCGATGGCCCGGTGAATCGCCGCCGCCAGCCGGCGGGCCGACTCCACGGTGAGCTCCATGCCCACCCGGGCCGAGGGCCCACGGCTCGGATCGGCCAGGTCGATGTTCACCGTGTGCTCGGCCATGGCGTGGACCGGGTGGTCGAAGTAGACAGTCGCGTCGGAGACACGGAACCAGGCTCCGTTCGGACCCTTGGCGCTCCCCTCGACCGATTCCTTCACGGTGGCGTAGGTGCACACGGTCAGCCCGCCAGATGCTTGCCGTAGAAGACCGCGATCTTCTCCCACCCGTCGTTGGCCGCGCTCACCGAGTACGACGGCCGGTCGTTCGAGAAGAATCCGTGCCCCGCGCCCTCGTAGCTGTGGAACTCGTAATCCTTGGAGTTGTCCGCCAGTATGAGTTCCAGCTCTGCGACCTGCTCCGGGCCGGGGAATTTGTCCTCGAGACCGAACAGCCCGAGCAGCGGTGGTCGAAGCCCGGGCAGCTGATCCACCAGGTTGGTCACCTGCAGCGGGAAGCCCTCCGGCGGTGTACCGGTCACAAACGCCCCGTAGCAATCGACCGCGGCGTCGAGGTCCAGATTGCAGGCGGCGAGCACGCTCTGGCGTCCCCCGGAGCAATAACCGATCACGCCCACCTTGCCGTTGGCTGTCGGGAGGGCCCGCAGGTAGGCCGCGGCCCCGGCCACATCTCCGACGAGGCGCTCATCGGGGACTCCTCCGCCGGCCCGGGCGGTGGCGGCGGCATCGTCGGGCGCCGCTCCCGGCGCCTCCCGCCAATACAGGTTCGGGCAGATCGCGTCGTAGCCGAGGGTGGCGAATCGGCGGGCGATCTCCTTCGTTCCCCGGTCGTAGCCTGGCATGTGGTGGATGACCACCACCCCGCCCCGCCGGTCATCGCCGTCCGGGCGGGCCAGGTAGGCCTCGAGGTCGTCGCCGTGGTGGCCGGCGATGTGTACGGTGCGGGCACTGAGGTCTTCGCTCATGCCTCGATGTAACTCGTCGGGCGGGCGGACTTCAAGCGTCCTGCCGGGCCTGGCTCTCCTAGTAGTACTGGGCGCCCCGGAAAACCGAGATGATGGCGGCGATCAGTGCCATGCCGGCGGCCATCAGCATGGCCCCACCGACCGCCTGCACCAGGCGGCCCAGGATCAGCCACGTCGCCCCCGCAGAGGTCGATTCCCCGGAAGATGGCCGGGAGGGAGATGATCACGATCGTGCTGTCAAGCAGGGCCATGAACATGCCGAGGCTGGTGTTCGACAGGGCGATCCATTTGTAGCGGTCTGATACCGGGGCGATCGGGCTCACGCCTGCTCGATCCATCCGGTCATCCCGGCACCAGGGGGGTCGGGGAGCCAGATGAGGGCGCGGTCCGGTTAAAAGCTCTCGGCCTGTAGCCTGACCGACCGAGGTAGAGAGCACCCCCTCAGATCCCCCCCCGAAAGGGTCGCCCATGACTACCGTCGCGTTCGAACCAGGGGTCCCTGGCAGCCCGCCTGACCCCGGCGGCCGCTCCCTGACTGACCGATACCTGGGAGTACGAGGCTTGACCGAGCAGCTCGCCGCCCCGCTGTCCCCGGAGGACCAGACGGTACAGACGATGCCCGATGTCAGCCCCACCAAGTGGCACCGGGCTCACGTGAGCTGGTTCTTCGAGACGTTCCTGCTGGAGGCCTACCTGCCCGGATACCAGGCGTACCACCCTGAGTACGCCTATCTGTTCAACTCGTACTACGAGGCGGTGGGCCCCCGCTGCCCCCGCCCGAACCGAGGGCACATCTCGCGGCCGGGCGCCGAAGAGATCGGGCGCTACCGCCGGTATGTCGACGAGCACATGGAACGGCTGCTGGACCAGCCACTCGATGGCCGGGCGGCTTTCCTCATGGAGCTGGGACTCAACCACGAGCAGCAGCACCAGGAGCTGCTGCTCATGGACATCAAGCACGTGCTGGCGGCCAACCCGCTCGAACCCGTCTACACCTCGGGGCCGGCTCGACCGGTGCCAGCGGGACGGCCCGCCGCCGGCTGGGTTGAGCATTCCGGGGGCAAAGTCGGCGTCGGGCACGGCTCGAGCGATTTTGCGTACGACAACGAGGGCCCGGTGCACGACGTCCTCCTGCGCCCGTTCGCCATGGCCGACCGGGTGGTTACCTGCGGCGAGTGGGTGGAGTTCATCGAGGACGGGGGCTATCAGCGGCCCGAGTTGTGGCTTTCGGACGGCTGGGCGACGGTGCAGGACAGCTGCTGGTCTGGTCCCATGTACTGGCAGCGGGATTCCGATGGGGCCCCTTGGACTGTTTTCACCCTTGGCGGCCGGCGTCCGGTTGACGCGGCTGAGCCGGTCTGCCACGTGAGCTACTACGAGGCCGATGCCTTTGCCAGCTGGTCCGGGGCCCGGCTGCCGACGGAATTCGAGTGGGAGGCGGTGACCGCAGGACGCGCCGTCGAAGGCCGCTTTCTCGATCCGCAGGACCCCCACCCCCGGGGCCAGGAGGCGGGCTCGTTTTTCGGTGACGTGTGGGTATGGACCGCATCGGCGTACCTGCCGTACCCCGGGTTTCGCCCGGCCGCCGGAGCGGTGGGGGAGTACAACGGCAAGTTCATGGTGAACCAGCACGTCCTGCGGGGCGGCTCATGTGTGACGCCCGCCGGT
Organism: uncultured Actinomycetota bacterium; assembly: GCA_963783945.1. Taxonomy (GTDB): domain Bacteria; phylum Actinomycetota; class Acidimicrobiia; order Acidimicrobiales; family Palsa-688; genus CAWAPS01. Next base: position 46,242 of record CAWAPS010000024.1, on the reverse strand, counting down.
CACACGCGCGCTACATATCGCAACTTCTTCCCGCCCTCGGCGCGCTGGCCCTTCACCGGGGTCAGGCTGGCCCGAGACCTGTAGCCACCCAGGAGCCATCAAATGCCCCATCTGACCTTTGACGTCCTGGTGACGCCTGCCGCCCGGCACGAGGCCATGCGCGAGGACGTTGTTCGCGGCCTGATCTCCTCGCCCAAGTCACTGCCCCCCGTGTGGTTCTACGACGAAGCGGGCAGCAAGCTGTTCGATCGGATAACCCGCCTTCCCGAGTATTACCTCACCCGGGCGGAGAGCAGCATCCTGCGGGCCCACGCCGGTGACATGACCCGACTGGCGCAGGCAGACACCCTGGTCGAGATCGGCTCGGGTACGTCGGAGAAGACCCTGCTCCTTCTCGACAGCATGGCCGGGTCCGGTCGCCTCCGGACCATCGCCCTGCTCGACATCAGCGAGGAGGTCCTCCGCGATGCCGCTGCCGGCCTGAGCGCCCGTTACGGCGTGGATGTGCACGCGGTGGTCGGAGATTTCCGGGCCGAGATCGGCAAGGTGGGCCGCTCCGGCCGTCAGCTCTGGGCCTTTCTTGGCAGCACGATCGGCAATTTCAATCCGCGGGAACGCCGCCGGCTCCTATCGGACTTCCGGGCCGCCATGGGGCCCGACGATCGCTTGCTGCTCGGTACCGATCTGATCAAACCGCCCGCCCGGCTCATTGCCGCTTACGACGACGCGGAAGGAGTGACGGCTGCGTTCAACCGCAATGTGCTGAACGTTCTCGACCGGGACCTGGGGGCCACGTTCGACCCCGAATCGTTCGATCACCGCGCCATCTGGAACGCCGAACAGAGCTGGATCGAGATGCGGCTGGTTTCCAGGCGGGATCAGACCGTGCAGATCCAGGAGTTGGCCTTGAGCGTCCATTTCGACGCGGGAGAGGAGATCCTGACGGAGATCTCCTCCAAGTTCGACCCCGAGCGGCTTCCCTCGGAGCTGGGAGGCGCCGGATTGGGGGTGGAGGCCACCTGGCAGGACCCGGCCGGAGACTTCATGTTGACCCTGGCCCGACCTGAGCGGTGACGGCCCGCCCGACCTCGCCCCACTTCCCCGCGCTCCTCGGATCCGCCTCGATCGATTCCTGACCGAGGTACATGACCTTCGTATAGCGTGCCCCGTCCGTGGGTCAAGCTCCTGGTTTAGGGCGTCGGTCGCGGTGCCGGGGGTGGCTGGGACCTGGGTCGCACCCCGGGACCCAGCGCCATGGGGCCGGCTGGGCCGGGCTGCCCGCCCCCCCAGGGCCCCGGATCATGAGATCGCCCGAGCCAGGCCCATGACGTCGGCCCGGCCCTTGATAGTCATGGCCGACGGGCCCGACGGCCCCCTGCCCGATCCCGGCCTGATCGCCTCCATCGCCGGGCTGGACGACCCCGGGGTCGTGCTCGGGTGGGTGGTACGGGTACCTGATTGGATCGGGTCCACCGAGATGCCGGTGACGACGCTTCTGACCGGGCCCGGTACCCGAGCCGGGGTCGAATCGGGGCGAGTCAGGTCGCTGGCGACCCGCCTGTCTGCCGTGCCGGCCCTGCTCGCCGGGAGAATTCGGCCCACAGTGGCTGTGGTGGGGGCCGTGGCCGCGGGCGGACGGGAAGCGGACTGGTGCGGCTACGGCAGCCCCGGCTGGGCCGCCTCGGCGGCGCGCCACGCCGATGCCGTCATCATCGAGCGGTGGCCCGGCCGCCCTCTGCCGGGCGCGCCACGACTCGGGTCCGAGGTCGCCGGCCGGGTGGTGGCGGTGATCGACCGCGACGACCCGCCGGACCCGCCGCCCCAGAACCGGCCCGGATCAGCCCACCGTCGCATCGGCGAGCTGATCGCCGGCCTCATCCCCGAGGGGGCGACCGTGCAGTGGGGGCCCGGGGTGGTCGGGGCCTCCGTGGTCGAGGCCCTGGCCCGGCCGGTCCGGGTCAGGTCCGGGCTGGTCACCGAGGAGCTGGTGGCGCTGGCGTCGCGGGGACTCCTGACGGGGACCGCCGAAGCGGCCTATGTCTGGGGTGGTGAGCCCCTGAGCGAGATGATCGAGACCGGCGCCTTGAAGCTGTCCGGCGTGGAGCGTATCCACGACATCAGCGCGGTCTCGGCCATCGACCGGTTCGTCGCCGTCAACACCGCGCTGGAGGTGGGCCTCGACGGCGCGGTGAACGTCGAGCTCGCCGGCGGTCGCGTCGTGGCCGGGCCGGGGGGCCACCCGGACTTCGCGGCCGGCGCCTCGCGGTCACGGGGCGGGCTGTCGATCATCGGTCTGCCATCCACCGCGGGCGGGCGGTCGACCATCGTGGCCCGGCCGGCGGTCGTGTCCACGCCCAGGAGCGATGTCGACGTGGTGGTGACCGAACACGGGGTGGCCGACCTGCGGGGCGGCGACGACCGGGAGCGGGCCCGGCGCATGCTGGCCATAGCCGACCCGGAGTATGCCGATGCGCTCAGGGAGGCGGCTGGGTGCGGGTGAGCGGATCCCGCCGGCGCCGCCGCCACTCCTCAACCCCTTTGGCGCCCGGCCGCCGCGATCGGCCCGGTTCTCGCAGCCGTACCAGCGGCGGTCCAGGGTTCCCGCGGAAATCTCGTACTACTTTTGTTTTCTCGTAGTACTTATGCACGGTTTACGTGCGATTTGACGCCGGGAAATCAAACTGTCGACGAGAAATTCCGGCAATTGGGATGATTAGGAAAAGTACCGCGTTCGCTGGCACCGCGACCGCGGTCAGTCACGGCCGGCCAAAAAGTTTTTTCCGGGCCCCGTGGGGACTACTGCTGGTAGTGCTCTACCACCTCGCCCGAGCGCACGTGGGCGGCGCCGGGATCCTGGCCGGCGTTTCGGCGCGCCCGCCGTTGCCGCAGAAGATCCCAGCATTGATCGAGCCGAACTTCGATCTCGCGCATTCGATCCCGATCGGCATCGGACAGGCCCGTGGCGGCATGTTCGCGCTCCAGTTGGTGTTCCTGGGCTACAAGGTCGTCGATCTGATCGACGATCTGGTTGTCCTTCATCCAGTCTCCTTCCCGATCGGTGTGCCTCTTGTCACATCCGCGAGGGGCGCTTCTACGGCATAATGCCGTGGTTCACAGTGTTATCTCACAGCAGAATGAGCCAGAACATCTCACACTCTCCCGATTTGCTGGGCCTCTACCTCGACGAGGCGGGTTCCTTTCCGCTCCTGACCAAGGCCGACGAGATGCGGCTGGGCCAGATTATTCAGGATGGGCAGGCGGCCCAAGCGCTACTCGAGAGCGGCGAGAAGCTGACCCCGGGGCGGCGCAAGGAGCTGCGCAAGCAGGTCGACGACGCCGCGATTGCCACTACTGAGTTCATCAACGCCAATCTACGCCTAGTCGTGTCGGTTGCCCGCCGCTATCAGTGGTCCGGGCTTCCCCTCGGAGATCTGATCCAGGAAGGCAACCTGGGTCTGATCCACGCCGTCGAAAAGTTCGACTGGAGAAAGGGCTTCAAGTTCTCGACCTACGCCACGTGGTGGATCCGCCAGGCCATCGGCCGGGCGGTGGAAAACACCGCCCGCACGGTGCGGGTCCCGGCCCACGTGGGCGACGAGATCCGACGAGCCCGCCGTCTGCAGGGCGAGATGGAGGTACGGATGGGCCGGCCGCCGACCCTCGCCGAGCTGGCCGAGGCGCTCGGCTCCACGGAGTCGATGGTGGCCGAGCTGTTCCGCTATGACGCCGATCCCATGAGTCTCGACGTCGCGGTGGGGGAGGATGGGGATACCAGCCTTGGTGACCTGGTGGTCAACCGAAATGCCGAGTCACCCTTCGAAGCCGTGGCCGACAGCCTGCTCCCTGAGGACGTGGCCCGGTTCCTCGACCGGCTCTCCGACGAGGAGCGCCAGGTCCTGAGCCTGCGCTACGGGCTGGACCGGGGCGAGCCCCGGACCCAGGGCGAGGTAGGTCAGGCGTTGCAGCTCACCGCCGAGCGGGTGCGCCGCATCGAGCGCGACGCTATCGGCAAGCTCAGGCGGCAGCTCGCGGGCAGCGATGCCCACGATCTTCTCGCCAGCTGATCCGGCTCTAACCTCGTCCGGCGTGTCCGCTCCCAGGGTGAGGATCGCGCCGTCTCCGACCGGGTATTTTCACGTCGGCACGGCACGTACCGCCCTGTTCAACTGGCTGTTCGCCCGCCAGCACGGCGGCGTTTTCATCGTGCGCATAGAGGACACCGATACCGCCCGCAACCGGCCGGAGCACACCGAAGGAATCCTGCGGGCCCTGTCGTGGCTCGGCCTCGATTGGGACGAGGGGCCCTACTTCCAGTCCGAGCGGCGGGAGTTGTACGACCGGGCGATCGAGCAGCTTCTCTCGTCGGGCTCGGTGTACGCCTGCGACTGCAGCCCGGAGGACGTGGCCGCCAGGGCTCGCAAGCGGGATGAATCCATCAGTTACGACGGGTACTGCCGCGAACGCGGCCTCGAGCCGACAGCGGGCCGGCTGCTCCGATTCCGAACACCGGATTCCGGCGAGACGTCCTTCGACGACGTCGTGCGGGGGAACGTCACGGTCAAGAATGCCGTGATCGAGGACTTCGGCGTGCGCAAGTCCAACGGTGACCCTCTCTTCCTCCTGGCCAACGTGGTAGACGACGCGGACATGGCCATCAGTCATGTGATCCGCGGCGAGGACCACGTGACCAACACCTCCAAGTACGTTCTGCTGTGGGAGGCGCTCGGCTACGGCCCACCCCCCGTCTTCGCTCACCTGCCCCTCTTGTACAACGACGCCCGTAAGAAGCTGTCCAAGCGGCGGGACAAGGTGGCGGTGGAGGACTACAGGGACGAGGGCTACCTCCCGGAAGCCATGCGCAACTACCTCGCTCTGCTCGGGTGGTCCCCCGGAGGCGACAGGGAGATCCTCCCCCTCGACCAGCTGATCACCGAGTTCCGCCTAGAGGACGTGAAAAGTGCCGGCGCGGTGTTCGACGAGCGCAAGTTGCAGGCGGTCAACGCTGAATACCTCAGAGCTCTTGACCCGCGGGAGCTGGTCGGGCGGGCCCAGGATTGGATCCGGGCCCGATGGGAGCCCATCGCGCCGCTGGTGCAGGAGCGAGCCCGCACCCTGGGCGACGTCTACATCATCACCGACTTCCTCTACCGTCCTGACCCGGTGTTCGATCAGGCCGAGTGGAACAAGGCGCGAGCCAAGAACCCGGCGTTCGGACAGGTGCTGAAGGCGGCTGCTGACATCTACGCCACTATCGAATGGGATGCGGCCTCGATCCACGACGCCACCGTGACAGCCGGCGAGCGCGCAGATGTACCCCAGCTCGGCAAGGCCCAGGCCCCGGTCCGGCTGGCAACCACCGGCCGGTCGGTCGGACCACCCCTATGGGAATCACTCGAGCTACTTGGGCGCGACCGTACGCTGGCTCGCATCAAACAGGCCCTCGCCCGGCTCGAGCCGCCCGACGAAAGCTAGGCCACCCACCCGGCCCGACGCGGGTGCCCTCGGCAACGAGTAGAGTGCTCCGGCGCCCTTCGGGGGTGGTGTAATCGGCAACACAACAGGTTCTGGCCCTGTCATTGGGGGTTCGAGTCCTCCCCCCCGAGCAAGCATCTCAGGATAGGACCGCAGCTCACAACGTTGAGGTGCGGTCTGAGATGCGTTGAGCTGCAGGTCGTGATCACCGATTGATCACAGCCCGGGAGAGCCTGGCCATGACCGTGATCAACCTCGAACATAAGGCGGTCGAGAGGCTGGCGCTCGAACTCGAGCCGCGCTTCAAAGACAGCGGGACCCTTGGGCCGGATGTCGACGACGGAGTTCCTGGCTTCGCTCTAGCGGCTTGCCGTTGGCCCCGTATGAGGCGACCCTCCCGCCCTTTGCCGGTCGGCTTCGTCAACAGGATGCATCCCCCCAGTCGCGGTCGTTCCCTCCGAGCGACTCCCCGTTACCGGGTGTTCGCCCGTCACGGCGACAGCGCACGCAGCTAGGGCCTGTAAGGCGGGGCTTCGCCCCACCCCCACCGGGGGACCGGCGCATGCTCGATCACCGTCGCCCCAGGCTGAGAGTTGCCCAGCGCCAGTCGGGTTCCCCATTCGAGGTAGGCAACGAGCGCGGAGCGGAACTCGGGGTCGGCCGGCATCGCAGCGTCATCAGCGGCCAGGCTCATCAGGGACGCGAACCGGAACCGCTGCTCGTTCGTGATGCCAAGACCGACGTGCTTGTGAAGCATCCGCTCGTAGCCGCCGAGTTGCTCGGTATAGCCCACCGGACCACCGAAGACCTCGCCCCACCAGATCGCCACATGGCGGCGGTGGTCCTCATGCACGCCACCAGGAAAGAACGGCGAAAGAAGGTCGTCGGCTTCAACCCTGTCATAGAACGCGTTGATCATCCGATCGAACGCCGGCTGCCCACCGGCCCACTCGTACAGCGTCGGATCATCACCGGCCACATGAGCACGGTAGTCCTGTCGGCAAAGCCGACGATCAGAAACCCGCGGGGTCGCCGAGGGCTCCACATCGGCCGCCGCGGCCACGGCGCACGGGTAGCTACCGTCTAAGAGTGATCGGCGACCCCTGGACCTATCCCGTCGCCTTCGTGGCTGCGCTGGTCATCGCCACCGTCACCAGCCCGGCCGGGGTGAGCGGGGCAGTCCTGCTCCTCCCGTTCCAGGTGACCGTTCTCGGCACACCGTCTCCCGCGGTCACGCCCACCAACCTGCTCTACAACGTCGTGGCCACGCCAGGCGCGCTCTACCGCTACTGGCGTCAAGGCCAAACCGGCGGCGTACTCACCCGCCAACTTCTCCTCGGCACGCTGCCCGGGGTGATCGCCGGCTCGGTCATCCGGGTCGAACTACTGCCAGGCCCCCAGGCCGCCGACGCCATCATCGCCGTCGTCTTGATCCCGCTGGGCACCTACCTGGTCGTCCGAAGAACCGCAATCAACCCCGGCGGCGCCGCCGCGTTGGTCCCGCTCGTCCCCATCGCCGCCGTCGTCGGTTGCGTCGGCGGCCTCTACGGGATCGGCGGAGGGTCGATCCTCGCTCCGATCCTCATCGGAGCGGGCCGCTCACCCACCGACGTCGCCCCGGCCACCCTGGCCTCCACCTTCTGGGTACTTCGCCCCGACGGACCCGCTCCGTCGGACTGGGCACTCCCCAGTAGGTTCGTTCGTCGAGCCGAGCTGTGACAGCAATCCGGACTCGTGGCGTCATAGGGGCACTCGTCCACGGCCCGGAGCGAGCGGGACCCACATGCCAACCTTTCCGATGTCGCCTTGATGGCGACACTTCATGAGCGCGCAGGGAAGGTGAAAGCCGGGTGTGCGCCCGCTCGGCATGCCGCTCAGCGCATCGATTTGCGTGTGCTACGCACGAGCACGCCCCAGGTGGCGACCAGGAACACAACGGCGAACGCTCCAAGTATCAGCCAGTAGGTGCCGGTGGACCGGGTGCCGGCATGGCCGTAGGACGCGAGTAGCGGAGGCCCGAGTTGCGAACCGCCGTGAGCGAGGATGCTCCGGGCGCCGAGGTCGTGACCGATGGCTTCGAAGGCCCAGCGCGATGGGATCACCACGCTGAGGCCGGCGCCGGTGCGGGCCATGAGGTCGACCGGGAGGATGGCACCGGAGAACAACACCGCAGGAAAGCACAGCATCGGTAGGGCGAGAGTGGCCTGGGCCACGGTTCTGACCGAGGCGGAGGTGAGCAGGCCGAGACCGAGGGCCGCGACCGCGCAGAGCAGAAGGCTGACGCCCATCGAGGCGTACGTGGACAGCGGGCGACTGGGTAAGCGGTCCAGCAGACGAAGCACACCTAGCGTGGCCGTGACCACCAAGACGAGGAAAGGCACCAGGATGGTCACCTTTGACGCCACGTAGGCGCCGAGCCGCAAGCCGACGAGGCGCTCTCGACGCAGGATGGTTCGCTCCGTGCAGATCTGGAGCAAGCCATAGGTGAGCCCGAAGAAAAAGGCGGCGAACACGACCCAGAAGCCGATCATCACCATCGAGCTCGGGGTGGGGTGCCGGAAGTCGAAGGCGCCGGGTCGGAACAGGATCGCGAACATGCCGACGACCAGCGCCGGTGACCCGACGAGGATCGCGAGGGTCAACCGATTGCGCACGAATGTCTCGAGGGTCCGGCGGGTGAGGACAGCCCATTGTGTGAGCCCGCCCGCCGCTGGCCGCCTGTTCCCGTCTCGGGGACGTGCGTCAGTCACCGCTGTGGTATCGGCGGTGCTGGCAGGGAAGGAGATGCCGTCCGGATCGGCCAGGCGACAGTAGAGCTCGCGGACCGAGCTGACCCCGTATCGCTGGAGCGCCTCGTCGACGGTCCCCACGAAGCCCACTCGTCCGCCTCGAGTCATGAACACGACGCGATTGCATCTGGCGAGGTCCTCGACCGAATGCGTGGTGAACACGACCGTCGCCGAGCGGTCGGCGAGTTGGCGCAGCTGGTCGATCAGTTCCGCGCTGGTGATGGGGTCGAGGCCAGAGGTCGGCTCGTCGAGGAAAAAGACGTGCGGGTCGGTGAGTAGCTCTACAGCGATGCTGGCCCGTTTGCGCTCACCGCCGCTCAGTGAGCCGACCCGGACGTCGACCTGCCCGGTCAGGCCCACGGCGTCGATGGCATGTCGGACTGCCTCGTCCACTTCGGCCCCCGGCGTCGAAGACGGGAGCCGGAGGCGCGCGGAGTAGCGAAGCGTACGTTGGAGGGACAGGTCGGCATGGATGATGTCCTCCTGGGGCACGTAGCCGAGCACGGTGCGGAACGCCCCAGGGTTGGCGTGTATGTCGATGCCGTCGAAACGGACCGACCCCGAGGTCGTTGGGGCGATGCCGGCGATCGCCTCCAATGAGGGTTGTCTTTCCGGCGCCGCTGGGGCCGACGATCGCCACGAGCTCACCAGCCGAGAGCGTGAACGACACGGCCTCGAGGAGTGTCACCTCGCCGCGGTTGCGGACCCGGACCCGCCGGGAGAGGTTGTTGACGTCGATGCGGACGCCTTGGGCCGGGACGCGGGCCAGGGACGTCAGGTTGGTTTCGGTCGTCTTGTCGAACGAAATGATCCGGTTCTGCGTGACGGGTGGGTTCACAGTTCCTCCTCGGGTGGTTGCGTTCTCGCGGTTGGTGAAGATGGGGTTGCGATCTCGCGGGCTCCGGAGTGTGGCCTTCGGAATGATTCCGTGCGCCACCACTCGCGGTAGGGGGCTGGGCCGAGCATTTGGATGAGGCGCCGTGTCTGCGAGACGTGGGCCTGGAGGGCGGCGACTTTGAGATCCAGCAGGGGGTCGGGCAGCCGGATGCTCACGGCCAGGTCGGCCTCGGGGGTACAGGGAGGGTCGGGCTGATTGGCCCACAACCCGACCTGATCGTTGACGGACCCCCATGTTCGGTGAAAGTCGGCGGTGACGGTGGCGTACAACAGGTCGGCGCGGGGCCGGGTGGTGACCCAGGCGTCGGTGGTCCAGCGGCTGATAGCCCGGTGGTCGGGATGTCCGGTCATGCCGTCGGGTCCGAACGTGACGATGAGATCGGGGTCGATGCCGGCAATGTGAAGAGCGATGGCTTGTGTGCCGTCGCCCCGCTCGCAGTCGCCGTCCCTGTAGCCGAGAAGGTGCAGCTCATCGACGTCGAGGGCGGCGAGGCTGTTTCGGAGCTCGGTGTACCGCAACTTTGCGAGGCGGCGTGGCGGCCATGCCGCCGGGTCATCGGTGCCGTGCTCGCCGAGAGTGGCGGTGATGACCACGACGCGGTCACCTCGGCGGCGAAACTCGGCCATGAGCCCGGCCGACGTGTAGGCCTCGTCGTCGGGGTGGGCCCACACGCCGAGGAGAGTCCGGGGGCTCATGACACGGGGTCCGGGCTGAGGGCGGCTAGCAGTTCGATCTCCTCGGTCATGGCTGAGCTGAGACGTAGGAGGAGATGAGCGATCTCGGCGTCGTCCCATGTCTGGCTGGCGATCCGATCGACGACCTCGAACAGCGGAAGACTGACGCGATCCCGGGTGCTCTGGTAGTCCTCGAGCGTGTCGTCGATGGACACCTCGTCGCCGAGCCCTTCGACAACGGCACGAGCGAGCAGCTCGGCGTCGCGGAGCGCGTCGGTCAGCCCGTGGGCGCTGAGCGGGTCCTTGTAGTAGCCGGCGTCGCCGACGAGCGCCCACCCCGGCCCGTGGGACCGCCGCACGTAGCCAGGTAAGCCGCTCCAGGTCCGGGTGCTCTGGGGGGTCCTCGCGGCGCGGAGCCGCTCGGCGAGCTGCGGAGCGCCCTCGGCGACGATCTCCAGGAGTCGGTCCACCCCGCCTCGGCCGATGCGTTCGGGCGATGCACCGGCGAACACGCAGGTCTGCCCGTTGTTGGTGGGGATCACCCCCGAACAGGCATTCGGGTGGAAGTTCCATTCGTAGCCGTCGGTGATGAGGCCCGACCAGTACCCGTAAGTGGTGGCGGTGGCGTGCTCACCCCGCCGCAGGTACGGCGCTTCGACGCGACGGGCGACGGTCGAACGGATGCCGTCGGCTCCGATGACCAGTGACGAGGACAGGTCGACCGATCGGTGCTCCGGTGTGCTGACGCGGACGCCCACCACGCGACCGTCTCGTACGAGCAGGTCGCCGACCGGGGTTCGGTCGTACAGCTCGACGCCGGCCTCGACCGCGGCATGGACGAGCAACGGGTCGAGGAGGGTGCGGCGGGGGGCGTAGAGGGCATCAACCCCGTGTGAGGGTTTGACGCTGATCGTGACGCTCTCGGCCCCGTAATGGAACGTTGTCCGCCGGACCGGTGGCGTATTCGCCGCGACGATCTCGTCGAGCAGGCCCCAGCGGGACAGCTGAAGCACACCAGCGCGCATCAGCGCGTGGGTGGAGAGGGTGTCGGCGCCGACTGCGCCACGGTCCACCGAGCGCGACGCGCAGCCCCCGTTGGCCGAGGAGCATGGCGGTGGCCGCGCCGGCGGGGCGGGCACCGACAACGATGACGTCGTGGGGACCGCCGGTGGCGGGCGGGCGGTAGCGGGGTTCTGACTGCATCATCTGCTGGCTCGTTTCTGGTCGGATGGCTGAGTGTCGGGAATCGGGTTCAGGTGTCGTTGCCGCCGCGCGCAGATGTAGGCGGCGAGGTGGCGGGCGTCGCGGCCGACGCCGTCGATGAAGTTCGAGTTCTGGTAGTGCTGGAACCGCTGCCCGAGCACGTAGGCGCCGGGATAGGCGGTGACCCCCCGGTACTGGGCGATCTCTCCAAGTCGGTCGAAGATGGGAAGATCGATCCACCCGTAGGAGCGGCGGTATCCGGTCGCCCACACGATCGAGCGGATCCCGGCCGCGTCTAAGTCGAGCGACTCGGGGACATTCATGTCGGTCACCGTGCGGCTGGGTTCGGCATCGAACACCTCGTGGCCTAGCCCGAGACGATCGATCGCGGCGTCGATGCGGGTGAGGATGCGGGCCATGTGTCGATCGGCGCTGTCGATGACGCGGCGAACCTCGGTGCCGAGTTTCACTCGGGCTCCGTCGACCCCGAGCAGGCGACCGACGAGACGGACTCCGCTCGCTTGCAGCGTGGTGAGATCGATGGTGCGGTGATCCGGGCGGCCCACGAGTTGAAGCGAGGGCTCGGTCCGGCCGGCCGACACGTCGGCCACGTCGTCGACGGTCTTGTCGAACGAGCCGATCACCTCGAGCCATCGGAATATGTCGATACCCCGGTACAGGCGGGGCAGCCGGCTGTGATGGCCGATCGCGAGAGTCACGTCGCGTCCGCTGCTGCGGAGCTCGTCGGCCAGTTGGACCCCGGTGGCAGACGCCCCCACGACGAGCACGCCACCCGGCGGAATGTCCTGCGGTGCCCGATAGCCCGTGGGAACGACCTGATGGATGTGTCGGGCCAGGTCACGGCCAACTCGGGGAACCGCGGCCCGGTCGCACCAGCCGGTGGCGATGACGAGGTTGTTGGCCCGGATCGTGGTGTCGGTAGTGTTCGCGGTGAATCCGTCGTCCCGGCTCGTCACGCCGAGAACGGCTGTTTGCTCCCGGATCGGAGCGTCGAACGACGTGGCGTAGCGATCGAGGAAGGTCGCGACCTCGAAAGCCGACATGAACCCGTCCGGGTCGGGTCCCGTGTAGCTCCATTCGGGCAGGCGCGTCATCCAGTTCGGGGTGAGCAGGTGCAGGGAGTCCCAGCGCTCTGTGTGCCAGCGATCTGCGACCCGTCCGCGTTCGACGACGAGGTGGTCACGGCCGAGCGCGCCGAGACATTGGCTCATGGCCAGGCCGGCCTGCCCTGCGCCGATGATCAGGGTGTCAGTGGATTCCATTGGGGTGTCCCGTCGGTTAACGACGGGGTGGCGCTGGTCGGGCGGGGGCCCGCCAGTGCCATCCCGTCTCGAGGATGTAAGGCGGTGTCGGTCCCTGCCGTCAGGCCTCGTCGACCTCAACCGCGACGTTTACGCCGTTGGTGATGATGTCGTAGACGGCCGAGCGGGCCCTGGACTGTTCGACAACCTGGCGCAGCTTGGCCGGGTCGTCCCCCGAAAGCCGGAAGGTGACCTTGATCGCGTCGAAGCCGTTGCGGACGTCGTGGTCCAGACCGAGGAGGCCGAGCAGGTCGATGTTGCCCTCGACGGTCGACTCGACGGTGGTGAGGTTGACCTTGCGGGCGGCCGCAATGTTGGCGATGCCCGCGGTGAGGCAGGCGGCCAGGGCGTGCAGCACGTACTCGACGGGCGTCGGGGCGTGGTCGGAACCGACGAGCACCGCGGGGTGGTCAGCGTCGACGGTCGAGATGGTCGAGTGCGCCATCTCCTGGCCGACTCCATAGAAGCCGTGGATCGTCGACTGGTTATGGGTGCCGCTGATCCACCTGTTGGTGGCGCGGAACTGGAACTTGGCGATCTCGGGGGTGGCCTTGACGGCATCAAGGGTCGCGAAGAGCGCGGCGGTGTCGACTCCGTTGCGGACGGTTTGGTCGGCGGTCACAGACATGAGTGGAGTTCTCCTTTGTGTGGGTCTCGCCGGTCGACGAGATGGGAGAACCGTACGGTGGGGACCTTCCCGCTCCCTGCTCCGGCCCGCCGACGCCAAGGGAAGGTCTGGGGAAGGTCAAGCGAGGATTATCACGACCTGTGACCACGTCAATCGCCAGCAGGATCAAGGGGAATCCGAACAGGCGCGGCTCGTCGGGGCCGGCCCGGACCGGGTCGTTCGCCATGTTGGTGTTGCTCCCGGCCTACGTCCCCTTCGCTCTCCTGATCGGCGCCGCCGCGGCGGCGCGGGGGGAGTCCCTGGCCGGATGGGCCGGGAGCCTGCTGATCTTCGGCGGCAGCGCCCAACTGGCCGCGATCCGAGTGATGGACCGGTCCGGGCCGGAGGCCGCTGTTCTCACCGGTCTCCTGGTGAACGCCCGCCTTCTCGTCTACAGCGCGTCGTTGGCCCGGCGCTGGACGGGGCAACCGCGCTGGTTCCGGGTCGTCGCGGCCGGGCTGATCATCGACCCGACATGGGCGGCGGCCGAACTCCACGCCGAGGGCTGTGGCGATCTCGGCGAGCAGCGGCGCTACTTCCTCGGCGCCGGTTTCACTCTCGCCGCCGGGTGGTCCGCGGCCACGGCGATCGGGGTGCTGATGGGAGCCGATCTCGGGCCGGTCAATCTCGACGTGTTCGCTCCCCTCTGCCTATTGGGGCTCGTCGGCGGAGGCTTTCGCGTCGCCACGACCCGGGCCGTGATGGTGGCCGCCGGGCTGGTAGCCCTGATCACCGCCAACTGGCCGAACGGCACTGGCCTGATCTCGGCGATCATCGCGGGGGCGGCCGCAGGCATGGCGAACGACCGCCGGAGCCACCGGTGACCTGGGTGGTGATCATCGCCGTCGGCACCGGGAGCTTCCTTTTCCGGATCGGTCCTATGACCCTGCTGAGGCGACTCGTCCTGACCGCGGCGGCGGACCGCGCTATCCGCTATGCCGGCGTCGCCGCGCTGTCGGCGCTGATCGTCGTGTCGGGTCGGGGGGCCGCGACGGGCAGTGCCGCCATCCCGACGCTGCTCGCGCTCACCGCCAGCCTCGTGGGCGCGGCTCGGGGCCGCTCGATGTTACGGGTAGTGGCCTGGGGAGGCGGGATCTACGCTGGCGCAACCATGGCCGCGGATCTGCTCGCCCGATGACCGACGTCGGTATCCCCGGAAGACAGGTCCCGACGGTCCGCATCACGATGCTCGGCCGATTCGAGGTGACGGTCGACGGCGCACCCGTACCGGAGACCAGCTGGGGGCGCCGCCACGCGGCAGCGCTCGTCAAGATCCTTGCCTTGGCTCCGGGGCGGCGTCTACATCGAGAGCAGATCATCGACCTCGTGTGGCCCGACGACGCGGTCGAGGTGGCGACGCCCAGGCTGCACAAGGCCGCTCACTTCGCCCGGCGAGCGATCGGGGTCCCCGGTTCGGTGATCCTCGACGGCAGCAGCGTGGCTCTCTGCCCAGCCGCCACCACGATCGTCGACGTTGTACGTTTCGAGGACCTAGCGCGCCGGGCTCTCCTCGACGACGACGTCGCCGTGGCCCGTCAAGCGCTCGAGCTCTACGCCGGGGAGCTTCTCCCTCAAGACCGCTACGACTCTTGGGCCGAGGAACGGCGCGAGCAACTGCGATTCCGCCACCTCGACCTGCTGCGCCTGGATCACCGCTGGGACGCCGTCATCGACCTGGACCCGAGCGACGAGATCGCACATCTGGCTCTGATGCGGCGGTACGCCGCTAGTGGTGACCGTCACGCCGCACTGCGACAGTTCGAACGCATGGACCGTGCCTTGCGGGGGGAGCTCGGCGTCGCGCCCGGCGCCGAGGCGCGGGCTCTCCACGACCGTCTGCTGGCTGAGCACGAGGTCCGTCCCCGGACGGAGGAAACGCTGATCGGCCGCGACCTCGAACTGGCTGTCGTGGACGGCGCACTGCTCGACTCGGCTGCGGGACAGAGTCGTACCGTGATCGTGAGCGGTCCGCCCGGAATCGGCAAGTCGACCCTGCTCGCAGCGGTCACCGTCCGGGCTCGGGAACTGGGGTTTCGCATCGGCCACGGGACATCGGCGTCGGTGGAGGGAGCCTGGCCTTACGCACCGGTCGTCGAGGCACTGGCCGACGTGTGCCGGCACCATCCGACTTTGCTCGACGGACTCCCCGACCACCACCGAGAGGAGATCGACCGCGCCCTCGCCGGCGCCGATATCTCTTGGCAAGGCGGGAGTGCCCATCAGCGGCTGTTCGTCGCGGCCGCCGAGCTCGTCCGTCTGGCCTCGGCGAGCAATGGCATGCTCCTGACCATCGACGACGTGCACGACGCCGATGACGCCAGCCTCCGCCTCGTGCACTACATTGCCCGGTCGACCCGCGACGAACGGGTGTGCATCGTGCTCTCGCATCGCCCCTCCCGAATGAGCACGACACTCGAGGAGACCCTCCGCAGCCTGACTGACCGCAACGGCGCTATTCAACTCGAGCTCGGACCCTTCGATCACGACGAGGTCGAATCTCTCGCCCGCCGTCACGTCGCCGAGCCGACGGCCGAAATGATCGAGCAGATCGAGGCGTTCAGCCGCGGCATCCCGTTCGCGGTCAACGAACTCGCCCGGCGGGCGGCGAAGGAGCCGCGGTGGGTCCAGGCTCTGGACGCGAACATGATCGGTGGCATCGCGCCGGCAACGCGCGAGGTGCTACAGCGGGTGGCCATCGTCGGATCGACCTTCGACACCGACGACTTCGTCGCTCTGTCCGGTGTGAGCGAGTCAGAGGCCTTCGACCATCTCGACGCCGCCCTCGCCGCCCTCGTTGTCGAACCGACAAGCGCCGGCTATCGGTTCCGTCACCGTCTGGTGCGCGATGCGCTCCTTGAGGACCTGCCGCCCCACCGCCGCCGACGGATCCATCGCGACGCCGCCACCCGCCTGATCGAGCTGCGGGCGACGGCGGCGCAGATCGGTCACCATCTGCTGCAGGCCGGTGCCGCTACCGAGGCCGTGCCCTATCTTCTCCGGGCCGCCGAGACCGAAGCCGCCCTCGGGGCCTATCGGGACGGGCTGGCCCTCGTCGACAGCGTTCGCCCCCACGCCTCCGGAACTGAACGAGCTCGATGTCTGTCGTTGCGGGCCGACCTGCTCAACGCCATCGGCGACCCGATGGCTCCATCGGCCTACCGAGAAGCGCTCGATACCGCCGATCCCAAGGACGTCCGCGGGTTGCGGGTGCGGCTGGCCCGCAGCGCCGTCATGGCCGGGGACCTCGACACGGCAGCCGCCGCCCTCGGAGGGGTCGACACCGACGGCGGCCTTGACGATGCCGATATCCTGCTGGCCCGGGCCCAGAGCGCCTTCTTCGCGTCAGATTTCGATACCGCCCAGTCGGCGACCGATGAGGCGCAGAATCTCGTGCTCGCAGGTGGCCGGGATTGGAAGGTGCTGGATCTGATCGCGCTTCAGGGACTGCTGGCCCATCGCTCGGGCAGCTGGTTCGACCGGATGCGCGTCGAGCTGCACCGGACGATGGAAAACCCGGAGATCGCCAACGCCATCTTCGACGGCTACCTCTGCCCCGCCGAGTTCCTGCTGTACGGACCGACGCCGTACGCCGAAGTCATCGATGTCGCCCGCCACCTGCAGGCGACAGCCCGGCGCAGCGGCGCCCTTCGTGCCGCAGCTTTCGCCTCAGCGCTGATCGGCGAAGCGGCGCTTCTCTCCGGCGATCTAGAGCTCGCCGGGTCCGAACTGGCCGAGGCCGGCGATCTCCACCGGGCCGTGGGTTCACCGGCAGGCGAAGCCCACTCCTTGCAGCGGCTGGCCGAGGTTCGCATCGCCGAAGGCGACCGCCCCGAGGCTATGCGACTGCTCCAACAGGCCCTCCCGCTGGCGCGCGCCTCAGTCATCGCCAGGCACCTGCTGCAGCGCGTCTTCGGCACGATGATCACGGCGACGCCCGACCCGCTCGAGGCCAGGGCGATCGTCGATCGAGCCGAGTCCATACTCGGCTGGGACGACGTCTGCTCGTTTTGTTCGATCATGCTCGCCGTCCCCGCCGCGATCGCCTGCGCTCGCGCCAACGACCTCGACAACGCCCGACGACACCTCCTCGTGGCCGAGCAGTGGACGGCCCTGTGGCAGGGAACCTCGTGGGAGGCCGGCATCGCCGAAGCCCAAGCCGTCGTCGCCGCCATCACCGGCGACATCACCAAGGCCCGGGACCTGATGGCATCCGCCGGCGATCGGTTCATGCAGGCCGGACAGCCGCTCGACGCCAAGCGCTGCCGAAGTGCCGTTGCTGACTACTAGCCTCTCCGGCCGCGATGACGACCGTTCTCCGCTCGGCGTTGTCGACCGATGAAGCCGGTAGTTCGCGTCGGACCAAGGCCTGGCCCGCCGTCGAGAGGCGGCCGTGCCTCACTGAGCGCGTGGCCGAGGCCGGTGAGCGTTTACGCGTCGTCGCCGCCTCCGTTTGACGGGCCCGACGTCGTCGACTTGTAGGAGGAGCCCGTTACAACACGCTCGACGAAATCTGGTAGCACCGTGATTGGAGATCCCGGCGCCGAGCGGACCGTCCCGACGCTCCCCCAGGATTCTGAGGGCCCAGCGCCGAGCCAGCAGATCCTTTACCGGTGGCAACTGCCAGGTACGAGCGAGTACGACCCGGCGCCGAGCCCGCATGCCCGCTGAAGTGCCTGTGGCTGACGACGACGTTACGCATCCAGTGGGGCAGGGTGAACGTCAGCTTCTCGGCTTGAACCATCACTCGATCGAATAGTTTGACTAGCGCGGTCCGCAGTAGCGCTAAGGGTCGCTGGGCGCGTCGGCGGACGGGCCCAGCGCTCCTTCAGGCTTTGGCCGTCGCTTTGAACGCGAATGTTTGAAGCGCGAACTTGCCGTCTTGCCCGAAGAACGTATCGGTCCCGAGCTCGCGGCCTCCGCCATCGGCGCAGAGGTGGGCGGTGTCGAAGGAGCGCGCCATTGTCAGGTGTGCTAGCAATGGGGCCGCGCTTTCGCGCCGTCACCCCGATGAATGGACGGTAAACCCCGTGTTTGTGACAGTCATCCACCGAATTCACGACCCCGAAGGCTTTCAGGCCGCCGAGGCCAAGGCACTCGAAGCTGGCCTTCCGTCCCACGTTGCGTTGCCAATCCACGCGGCTACCAACGATCATGGACTCGGCATCTGCATCTGGGAAGGCGAGTCAGTCGACGCTGTGCGTGACGTGGTTGAAGGCGCCGTCGGACCTTGGGCGAACAACGAGTACTACGAAATGCACGTGGACGGACTTACGCCGCAGCTCGGACAGTAACCGGCTGATCGCGGCGAGCCAGATCTGCCGGTCTGGTCGCCCATCAGCGTCGGAGTGGCCGGCGCGGTGATCTACCGCCTTGTGACCGCTCTTTGCGAGCCGCTCGAACGAGCTGGTCACGGCGACGGCCCCGATACTCAGTCGACGGCAACGACACGGGGTAGTCGGCTCCGGGCTCCCTCGCGTCGGTCCCGTCAGTGCCCGAGTAACAGGCATTCGGCGGTCCTTCATCACCCCGAGTCCGGCGCCAGGTGGTTGGCTAGTGATCGGCCTTGGCGGTGTTGGACTCATCCACCTGACTGGTCGCTGACACCACGTCGCGGCCTGCCAACGGCTTACTGGCAAGTACCGATGATCCGCCAGCTCATCTTGGGCGCTCGCCCGACCGGACACATGAGTGCGACCTCCAGGGTCACGGGGTGACCGGCACGTCGATGGTCACTTCGCGTTCAAGCGTGTCGCCGGATACCGGGCCGTCGTCGCCGCTCGAAATGGCATCTCGCTGAAGGACGGTGATCAACTCTTCGTACGGGCCGATCAGGTAGGCGCTGTCCCCCGGAGCAAAGCGGGTCGCCCGCCGGGGAGGGTGCTCCAGCGTCTGGGCGCCCCGACGGCGGATGGCCACGACTCGAATCCGGGCCGACAGGTCCTGCATGGCCAGTCCAGCCAGACCGCCGGCGGGGGCCACCGTGAGACGGGCGACCAGGAGCAGTTCCTGCTCGACGTAGAAGGTGGAGACGATGTCGAGACCGAGAGCGGCGCCGACGAACCACGGAGCCGCCAGAGCGGAGGTCGATCGCACCAACCGGAATCCGAAGCTGTCCTCGATGACCCGCCCCAACGGACGATCGAAGATCCGCATCACGATGGGAACGTCGCGTTCGGCCGCCTTCACATGCTGCCGCAGGGATAATCCGGTCTCGAGGTTTGTCAGGTCGTTGCTGGTCAGAATGGCCACCGCCGAGGCGGTGGCCACGTTCGCGGCGTCGAGGGTGGTCTTCTGGGTGGCGTCACCTACGATGACGGGGACGCGCAGGGCCCGGCCCTGGGCCAGGTGGCGGTTCTGCTCGTCGCTTTCGATCACCACCACGGGCAGCCCGTAGCGCAGCAGCTCCTCGACAACCCGCAGGCCTACCGCGCCCAAGCCGACGACCACAACGTGACCTCGCAGGCGGGTGACCCGCCTCAGGCCGAAGGCGTCGGCGACGCGCCGGCTGAGCAGCAGGTCGGTGATCAAGGCGAACAGGGCCGTGATGGCCGTGGCTCCGAGGATTATGAGAACGATCCCGAACACCCGCATCGAAGTTGACTGGCTGGCGAAGGAGAAGTCGCCGTACCCGACCGTTGAGATGGTCTCGACGGTGAAGTACAGAGAATCCAGCCCGGACAGGTGGCCGGTCCCTTGGGTCCGGTAACCCAACCTGAGGACCAGCGAGGACACGAGGACGAGGGCGAGGACAGCGGCGATAAGAAGGCCGACCCGCCTGCCGGCACCTTGCGCCACTGAACCGACGCCCTGCAGGGCCAGGTCGACTCGGGACGGCCCCGCCGGCGTCGTGACCATCTCCGCCCGGTGGCCGCCCAGCGCTTCGGCCAGCTCCTCGGGCACTCCCAGCACCACCACCCGGTCACCGGGCTTGACCATGTGGTCACGCCCCGGGCAGATCTCGGTCCGGGCGTCGGGTTCGACCACCGCGATCGGAACCAGGTCCTCGTAGATCGAACGGAGGCTGCCGGGCCGGGTAACCACGGTCTCTCCGACCACGAAGCGTACATTTTCCAGGTCCAGCTCCAGTTGCGCACCGGGCCGGCACGCCTCGACCAGCGACGGGGCGGCCAGCCCGGCCACATCGAGCGCCGCCCCGCACCTGACCAGGTCGCCCACCGCTGCCCCCACCGCAGCATTGGCCATGCGCACGATGATGCGGGCCTCGGGGCGCAATGTTCGCACCACCAAGGCGGTTTCGAGGTTCTGCAGGTCGTCCTCCTCGACCGAGACCACCGCCCGAGCCTCGAGGACACCCGCACCAATCAGCACCTCAGGCAGGCGGGGCATCTCCGCCACATAAGGGACCTGCCAGCGCTCGATGATCGCAACCAAGCGGGGGTCAGGGTCGTCGTCGACCAGCACCACGGGTACGGCCGAGTTGCGCAGGACCTCGACTATCCGCAGCCCCAGAGCATTGAGCCCACAGACCACCACGTGACCCCGCCGTGCGGGGTCCCCCAGTACCGGCTTGGTTTCGAGCACGACCAAGAATCGCCCAAGAATTGCTCCGATAGGTGTCCGATTGGTTAAAAGAGTCCAGCTAGGTCGACATCGGTGCCTTTGAAGAGCGCTTCAGCGCCGGGGACACACACCGGTACCGGTACCGGACCTCGGCGCCGAGGAGCAGATCGGGAAAGGAGGTCTTCTCGGCGCCGTGACCCCTAGTGCCGAGGCTGCCGTTACCGGGCGAAGCGGAGGAGTGTGAGGAAGCCATGACGGCGACAACGCATGGAACCGATGTCAGGTGGCCTCCACGGGAGGACGCGGCGTTCTACCAGCAGAGACTCGAAGAACGATGCAGACGGATCCCCCCCGTCACGGCGAGATTCGTGACGTTCTCATGAAAGCGTTGCGGCCCAGTCTTGTGTGCGGCGTCCGGGCCCGCATCGCCGAGATCGCCGACGAGTTCCTCATGGCGTCAGCGCAGATCGTTATGCCCTCGATCGACCCGAACCGCGATCCGGCCGAGATCGAGCATCCGGCGCCTGGTCGAGGACTTCCGCGGGCGTGCGGTCACGGCGTAGCGGCTCCGTGGGCGATGTCCGGCTCGATGTAAATCAACCCAGCCTCGGGGACGGCGGCCCGGACCCGCCGCTCCACTTCGTCGATAACGCCAGCCAATTGATCGATCGAAAGGGAGCCATCGAACTGCAGCTTCGCTCCGACGAGTAGCTCGTCGGGGCCGATGTGCTCGGTCCGCAGATGGATCAGTTGCACAACGGAAGGTGAGCGCGTCATGGCATCAAGGATCGCTTGCCGTTTCTCCGAAGTCGCCGACTCGCCTATCAGGAGTCCTTTGAGCTCCACGGCCAGAACCCCGGCGATCACGATCAGCAGCGCCCCGATGGCCAAGCTTCCTACCGCATCCCACCGGGCGTTACCCGTTGTGTGCGCCAGGACGATCCCGATCATGGCCAGCAGCAGACCGCACAGTGCGCCTGTGTCCTCCAGAAGCACGACGGGCAACTCCGGCGTCCGCGAGTCCCTGATGTACGTCCACCAGTTGCGACCGTTGCGGTCTCCTTTCGACTGGCGGATCGCCGTCGTAAGCGAGTAGAGCTCGAAGCCCATGGAACCGGCCAGCACGAGCAGGGCCACCCAAAGATCGCCGGGTTGGTGGGGATGTCGGAGCTTGTCAACGCCTTCGAAGATGGCGAACAGGCCGCCCACGCTGAACAGCACGAGGGCGACCACAAAGCTCCAGAAATAACGCTCTCGGCCATAGCCGAACGGGTGCTTGGCGTCCGGCCGACGGCCAGCCCGCTTACCGCCGAGCATCAACAGGCCCTGGTTGCCGGTATCGGCCAGGGAATGGCCCGCCTCGGCCAACAGGCTGGCTGAACCGGTCACCGCGAAGCCGACGAACTTCATCACCGCGATCCCGACGTTCGCGGCGAAAGCGGCGATGATGGCCTTGCGGCTCTCCTCGTGCACCGCCCCAGGCTCCCACACCGACCGGGCCTCTGAGGCGTCGTCCCGGCGTGAGGCGTCGCCGGTCATAACCAACGCTTAGAACCGCATCAGGAGATCGCCCGTTTCACCACTACTTGGCCGGTCCGACAATGGACGTGGAAGGGAGGCAGCCCGTGCCGGCTGTTCACGACGTCGAGACGGAGGCCAGGACCACACGGGCGGAGATGCCTTCGTCGACGTCACGAACCCGAGGAGGGATCAACGGCCTCGGTGGCCTCGTCCCAGGGGTGGCCGTCACTGCCGCCCTTGCCGGGGTGGCGACGGTAGTAGGAGGCCTGGTGCCCGTGGCCGGCGCCCCGGTGATCGCCATCGTCGGCGGCATGGCGATTTCACTGGTCAAAAGGCCCGCGGCCGGCTTGAGGCCGGGGATCGCGTTCACCTCCAAGAGAGTTCTCCAGGGCTCTATCGTCGTCCTCGGCACCAGCCTCTCGCTCGGTCAGGTGCTGTCGACCGGCGGCCGTTCCCTGCCCGTGCTGGTGGGCACCCTCGCCGCCGCGCTGGGTATGTCGTGGCTGGCCGGCCGCGCTCTGGGATTGACGGCTGACGTGCGCACCCTGATCGGGATCGGCACGGCCGTCTGCGGGGCCTCGGCCATAGCCGCCACCGATGCCGTCATCGATGCCGACGAGGCCGACGTGAGCTACGCCATCGCCACCATCTTCACCTTCAATGTCGTCGCGGTGTTGCTCTACCCGACCTTCGGCCACGCCCTCGGGTTGTCCCAGCACGCCTTCGGTCTGTGGACGGGCACGGCCATCAACGACGTTTCCTCGGTTGTGGCCGCCTCAACCACCTACGGTCATGTCGCCGCCACCTACGGGGTGATCGTGAAGCTGACTCGCACGCTCGCGATCATTCCCATCTGTCTGAGCCTGGCCGCGCTCCGGGGTTGGCGTCGCCAGGAGGCCGTCCAACCATCGCCGCCCCGCCACGTCGAAGTGGGCCGCATCCTGCCGATCTTCATCGTGGTCTTCGTCGCCGCCGTGGTCGCGAACACGATCGGTCTTGTCCCATCCGGGTGGCACCGCCCCCTGGCGGATCTCTCGACCTGGATGATCACCGCTGCCCTCGGGGCCATCGGGCTCTCGACTGACCTCGGCCACATCCGCCGAGCCGGGCTTCGGCCCCTTGCCCTGGGATCGGTTCTCTGGCTCACTGTCGGCCTGACCAGCCTTGGGCTGCAGGCGTTGACGGGCACGCTGTGACCCCCGCCCCTCGAAGGCGAGGCGCACCCGATCGTGACATCCCAAACCCAGCGCCGGCCTGACGGAGTCACCAGCCTCTAAGGTCCATTTATGGCCTTGCCCGAGCCTTACCCCGATCTGGCTTCGCTGGACCTGCTTGTGAGCGTCGGCCAGCTGGGGTCGATCAGCGCCGCAGCTAACGCACACGGAGTGACCCAACCGGCTGCCAGCATGCGGATGCGTGCTCTGGAGCGGCTCCTGCAGGTTCCACTGCTGGAGCGGTCGACCACGGGGGCCCGGCTCACGCCCGCCGGCATGGCCACTGTTGAGTGGGCTGCCGCTGTCCTGGGTGACATGCGAACCCTGTTGGCCGGCACGGCGGCGCTCCGTGCGGACCGGAGCTCCCACCTGCGCCTCGCGGCCAGCCTGACTGTCGCTGAGTACCTGGTACCCCGGTGGCTGCACCTCCTCGGGACCGAGGCCCCTGCAACCAAGGTCTCGCTGGAGATGGGTAACACGGCGCACGTCGCCGACCTCGTCAGGAAGGGGGAGGTCGATCTCGGGTTCATCGAGGGACCCCGGCCCCCGGGGCGTCTGAGGTCGAAGGAAGTGCTCGCGGACGAGTTGGTCATCGTCGTCGCCGTGAGTCATCCCTGGAGCCGTCGCCGCCGTCCGATCTCGGTACAGGAACTGGCCGGGACACCCTTGGTGCTGCGCGAGCCCGGTTCGGGCACCCGAGAAGTGCTGACCGACGCTTTGGCCGAGCACGGCCTCCGCTTCATTCCGGCTATGGAGCTGGGCTCCACCACAGCGATCAAGGCGGCGGCCATGACCGGGACCGGCCCGGCAGTGATCTCTGCGCTCGCCGTTCGCTCCGAGCTGCAGGCGGGACAGCTCGTCGCCGTCGCCTGTGAAGACCTGCGGCTCGAGCGGGCGATCCGGGCGATCTGGGCGCCGAGCCGGCCCCCAGGAGCGGCCGCCACCCGCTTTCTGGCCATTGCGGCCCGGTCGGACGATCGCAGCGCCGCCCTGGCCTGATCAGGCCCGCCGGGGCTGCACCGGGGCCATGAGGGAATCGAGGGACTGGACTTCGAGACGACGAGCAGTAGAGGTCCGGCTGCCGACCAGAGGCTTCGGATCGAAGCAACAGGGAAGGCCACGACGTGAGGCCGAGGACCTTTTTGCCTATCGCGTACTCTTTTCCGGCGACTGCGCCATTCAACAGGGCGCGAGTGAGAGAGCGAGGGGACTAGGTGAGTTTGCTGGACGGAAAGATAGCTGTTGTCACCGGCGCGGGCCGGGGGATCGGGCGGGCCCACGCCATTGCCCTGGCCCGGGAGGGCGCCGCTGTGCTGGTCAATGACGTGGGACGAGAGCTGAGGGGCGGCGAAGGAGGCAAGGGACTCGAGGGCAGCGAGTCCAACCTCGCCGTCGCGCAGGCTGTCGTCGACGAGATCGTTAGCAACGGTGGCCGGGCGATAGCGGACGCCACGGACGTTGGCAACATCGAGGCGGCGGCGAGTGTCGTGGCCAAAGCGGTGGATGCCTTTGGCCACATCGATATTCTGGTCAACAACGCCGGCACCTTCATCGAGGCGACCATCTTCGATATAGACGACGAGCGATTCGACGCCGAGTTCGCCACGCATGTCAAGGGCACGATCGGGACCACCCGGGCGGCAGTCACAGCGATGCGTGACGCCGGTCAGGGCGGTCGCATCATCAACACGATCTCTGGATTCGGGGGAACCGGCACCTTGGCTCTGTACCTCGCGGCGAAATCTGCCGTGGCGTCGTACACCCTGGCGACCGCGACCGACGGAGCGCCTTATGGAATACGGGCCAATGCTATCCAGCCCTTCGCTGTCACCCGCCAATCACGCAAGTATTTTGTCGATACCGGTGTTCTGGACCCCGACGATCAGGCGACAATTGCCCACGTGGCGCCACACATCAACCCGCCCGTCGTGGTGTTCCTCGCCTCGGATCTGGCGGCTGATGTGACGGGCAAATTCTTCAGTGTCACTCCCGAGGGATTCACCGCCGACGCGCCAATCAGGATCCGCGAGTCCTTTATGGACATGTCCGAGGGAATTTCGCGCGCCGGAGTGGTCAGCGCGCGATATCGCCGTGTCCGTCCCGCACATCCTGCATTAGTTGCCGTCCTCTGGCGCCGGCGGGGAGCACCTCGCGGTTCGGTACGGCCAGGATGATGGTTACGGGTGGCCATCGCTCGGGACTGACGCCATAGCTGGTGAGAACCCGTGAAAGGACGTCGAGGTCAATCTGGCGGTGCCTTCTGGCGTATGCCGCGATCTCGGAGCGGATGGCCTTGCGGTGGTTCGCCAGGGCGATGACTCGTTGACGAGCGAGGTGCTGGAGATGTCGCCTGTGGCTTCCCAATAGCCCCAGGGGGTTGCGGGGAGAGCAGGGCTGCGGCCAGGCGATCCTGTCTCCGTTCGGCGTTTCGGCGGAACAGCTCGATGAACAGTGACTGGGTAGAAAATTATCAAACGACGGTGCGAAGATGACCGCGATACCCATGCTGCCCAACGAGTTCGCCGCCCTCGAGCCCTTCGCCCCGAAGTGGTACCTGGCCACCGAGACCGAACGGTATGCCATGCGGCTCTCGACTCGGCGCGGCGTTCCTCGAGTGCGTCCTCGAACCGGCCACTTGATCGGCACCACGGCCCGCCCATCGCCTGGGCCAGGGTCCACGATCTACTATCACCCGTAGAGAGCCTCAGGGGAGGAGTATCGACATGGCGCTTCCATTCAAGTTGGTGTCGGCGGATTCTCACATCGCCGAGCCTCCCGATCTCTGGCTCACTCGCATGGACAGGGAATTCCGTGATCGAGCGCCTCGCCTGGTGAGCAATGAGACCGGTGACGCGTTCGTTGTGGGAGACCCCTCGAGTCCTGCCCACGGGATCGGGCTGTTCGCCACCAAGCCGAAGTACGCCGATCCCGAGGCCCGCTTCAGCATGGTGGGGCGGTGGGCCGATGTGCCCGAAGGGGCCTACGATCCGGTGGCCCGGGCCGCTGAGCTGGACCGTGAGGGGATCGAGGCCGAGGTGCTCTACACCACCATCGGGCTGGGACTGTTTGCCATCAAAGATCACGAGTTCCGCTACGCCTGCATGCGGGCTTTCAATGATTGGTTAGCGGAGCATTGCTCGGGGGCCCCGAAGCGGCTGTTCGGCGTAGCCATGATCACCACCGACGACATCGACCGCGGCGTGGCCGAACTGGAGCGCTGCGTCGGCATGGGTCTGCGGGGGGCGATGGTCAGCATCGGCCAGCAGTCCGGCGAGAGCTACGGGGACCCCCGCTTCGCCCAATTCTGGTCGGCGGCCGAGGCGCTCGGCGTACCGATAAGCCTGCACGTGGCGGCGACCGAGACCAGCTGGCACAACACCGGCAGCATGTTCGTGGACTTCGCGTGCGTATTCACCCCGACCATGTACGCCGTCACCTCGATGATCTTCTCCGGCTTGTTCGACCGCCATCCCCGGCTCAAGGTGCTGTCGGTGGAGAACGACGCCTCGTGGCCGCTGGCGGTGCTGGAGCGGATGGACGATCGCTGGATCCACGACGAGCTGTGGGCGCCGATCATGGGGCAGCGGGCCGAGATCACCTCGGGCCGCAAGCCGAGCGAGATCTTCCATGAGCACGTGGGCTGCACGTTCATGCGCGACCGCACCGCGATCGTGAATCGGGGGATCATCGGCCGGGAGAATCTGATGTGGGGTGCCGACTTCCCGCATTTCGACGGGGCGTGGCCGAACTCCGCGGCGACCCTGGAGGGGCAGTTCGACGGGGTCCCCCTCGAGGATCGAATGGCCATCGGGCGCAACAACGCCATCAAGATCTACGAGCTGCCGCTCGAACTGGCCTCGGCCCCAGCCGAAGTGGCGGACATCGCAGTCTAGGTATTGCTGCCAGCAACCCGGCAGGAGGAGAGGAGCCGAACGGGGATTGACACCCGGGCGACGGACTAGAGATGGTTGGTCCGCTGTAGCCATCGGAGTGCGAAGTATCCCCAGATTGGCGGGAGGTAGAAGTTCGAGAGGCGGTACATGATGGTGGCTGCGAAGGCGGCTTCCTCCGGCATCCCGGCTCGGACCAGACCGAACACCAAGGCCCCCTCGGCGACCCCGATTCCGCCCGGGATGGGAAGCAGGCCGGCCAGTAGTGACACGCTGATGTTGATGAAAAGCAGGTCGCCCAAGCTGATCGGGTATCCGACCGCTCGGGTGAACACTCCCAGCGCGACGGCGAAGAGAATCTCCGTGGCCAGATTGCCGCCGAAGAGAAGCCCGATTCTGCGGGGCGAATGCAGCCCACGCAGCGCCTCTCGAGCTTCTTTGGCCAGGCGGGCAACCCAGCGCAGGATGAACCGCCGCCAGGCGGACACCGCCGCCACGACAGCAACTACAACCAGGGAGATGACCACCACGACTATCAGAATCCGCCAGGCGTGACTCGTCGTGCTGGAGTCCAGCTCGAGGTCCAACGACGCCGACGTGAAAAGAAGAAGGACAACCAGGATAATCGTCTGCACGATGAAGCCGCTGAACCCGTCGAGAGCTCCGACGGCGACAGCGGTGCCGGGCTGTATCCCATGCCGTTGAAAGAAGCGGACGTTGATGGCGATGCGCGCCGCGGTTCCGGGGATGGCCAGGTTGATATAGGAAACGGCCAGCTGCAGGGCGTAGACCGGCCCTAGAGGAAGCGGGACGGGGCACGCCCCGAGGGTCGAAACGGCCTGAGCCACCCGGGGGACCTGGGCCGCGAAGAGTCCGAGCACGACCAGCCACCATGTGGCATGGCTGACCTGATCCCAGAACTGGCCCCAATCGAGGTCTCCCGCGGCGGAGATGAGTGCAATCAAGGCAACGGCTGGAAGGAGCACCCGGATGATCGACCCGGCCGATACGCGCTGGAGTCGTTGCAGTTCGGGCGGGGACGTTTCGGCCAGGTTGGCCGCGTCGGCCCGAAGCTGGTCCAGGTCGAGGCCGCTCGTTTTCACCTGGCCGCGTTGAGACGGGGTCAGGACCGACGGCTGGAGAAGAGGGAGGGTGGCCGAGAGGCCATCCGACCCGAGCGAGCCGTGTGCTACCTGCAGCGCCGGCTCTTTGCCGACGAGAAGGACCGTAGTGAGCAGGGCCTGGGCCTGATCGGTGCGCTGCTGGGAGAGGGAGGGCGCGATGGTGGCGCCCCGGAAGTCCGTGATGCCTACCTCGCCACCGACCCCAACCAGGTGCTCGATGTCGACCTGGCCGTGGGCGATACCAGCCTCACGGAGGCGCGACACCAGGGCCCAGATCAACGAAGCCAAGTCCTCATCGGCCGGTCCTGCCCGGTTCGCAAGCGGCGCGCCGACCCGGCGCAGCACGAGAAGGGCATCACTGTTGGCCGTTGTCCCGGCGGTGACGACTTCGTCGGTGTGGACACCGGCCTGTCTGGCCATCAATGTGAGCAGAGCCTCGTGTTCGACCTGCTGGAGGCGGCCGAGACGAAGCGGCGACCCAGGCTCTCGATACCACAGGGTGCGCCACAGCGTTGACAGCAGGGCGGCGTCATGGGCGTCGCGTCCGTAGACCTTGACCACCAAAGCTTGTCCGGACTCGTCTATGGCCTGAAGTACGAACAGCCCGGCTTGCTGCCGGTCGGCGGCCCCAAGTGACTGCACCACTATTCCACGCTGGGCCAGCGCGACCCGCACCCGCCCCACGGTCGGCCTCCCCGCGCTCGAGCCGAACAAGAGGTGGGCAACGGCGGCGGCGGCGCCCGCCACCAACAGCCCGGCAACCGCGCCCAGGGGGGTGGTACCGCCCAGAGCCATGGTCGAGAACGCTCCGAGCAGCACGCCCCACCATCCGGCGCGCCGGAAGGGCCGGGTTAGGTGGGGCGACGCGGTGAAGATGACCGTGCTAGGCAGCGCCAGTCGAGTCGAAGGAAACCACGGCGGCGGCTCCGCCCGACGCAGGGATTCCCACAGATCGGGCCAGGACCCGGCTGCTGCCCGACCAACGATCAACGAGAGGGCAATCGCAACGGCCACACCGACCAACAGGTCGCGTCCAACCGAGCGGAATCTGACGCCTATCGCCGCCGCCGGTCGATTGTCATCGTCACCTCGTTCGAGTATCGGTGGAGTTCAGGTTCGCATGACCCGGCACCTCATCTGAAAGAACGATCGGACGGTTTTCTCAGAGGAACGCTCCGGAGTGGAGGGCGCATGGCACCAACAGTTGCAGCACCTTGTTGACTCGCGATCATTCGCCGTGTTAAACACTCGCTTGAGATCTTTTTTCAGGCCGGGGGACGGACGATGGTCAGGGCAGGACACTATTGAGGAAAGCGGTTCGGGGTCGTCAGGTCCCGGGCTGATTTCGACGGGGGAGCCACGATGCCTGTGGGCTTCAGGCTGAACGAGCTCTGGCCCCAACACCCCCGGGGCCAGCCAGCGGTGGCGGGATGCCGGCATAAGTCGCCCCGCCACCGCTCATTTGGCACGCTCTTGGTATCCGAGGGGGTCGGCTTCTCCCGGCAGGCCGAAGCTACTGAATAACATGGGATCGACCGACCGGAAGAGTTCCATCAATTAGTTACAGGAGCGGGGAGTTATGACCCAGACCACGCAACACGCTGCCCTGGATCCGACCGACCCGCGATCGTGGTCGGCCCTGCCGTTCGAGACGTTGTTCTCGCTCTCCCGGGAGGAGGTGCAGACGGCGCAGGAGGCGGCGTTTGCCCGGCGATTCGAGACGCTTCGACCACAGTTGGAGGCCCTCGACAAGCTCGCTACCCGGCAGGGATTCGACCGGATCAGGTCCATCGAGGACTCCATTCCGATATTTTTCGATCACCGGGTGCTCAAGAGCTATCCGCTGAGCCTGATCGAAAAAGGCCAGTACGACAGATTGACGAAGTGGTTTCAGCGGTTGACCACCCACGATCTGTCTGCCATCTCCATGGAAGGGGTTGATTCGATCGACTCGTGGATCGACCGACTCGAGGAGCATGGGATGATCATCGGGCATTCGACGGGGACGACGGGCAAGTTGAGTTTTGTACCGCGTTCGGAGGCGGAGTGGCCGGCGGTGGCCAACGCGTACTTCGAGATGGTTCGTGCCATGTCGGGTGTGGACTTTCGAACGGTTGAGATGCCGTACTTCTCGCCGAATTACCGGCGTGGACATCAGATGGGGATGAAGCTCCAGTATCGCTTGGCCTGTGCGGCCGCCGGCGGGGACGAGAACCGTCACTGCCTGTACGACTATCCGATTTCTGCCGATCTGCTGTCGCTAATGGGGCGGTTCCGCACCGCGGAGGCCCGGGGGGAGGCGGACAAGCTCAAGATCGATCCTCGACTGCTCGAACGGCGGGCCGCGCTCATCGAAGCAAACGCCAACCGCGAAGCGGATCTGGAGCGCTGGTTCACCAAACTGGCCGAGGAGTATCGGGGTCAGCGGGTGCGCATCGGCGGCGTCCCCGCCGATCTGACCCGGCTGGCGTTGAAGGCGGAGGAGCGGGGCTTTCGCTGCGAGTTCGCCCCCGATTCGGTTGTGATAATCGGTGGGGGAATGAAGGCGTACAAGGACGCCCCGGTCGATTGGCAGGATCGAATCCTCAGCTTCCTGGGAGCACAGCGGTTGAATGCCCAGTACGGGATGTCGGAAATCTCGGCCCAGGCGCCGCAGTGTCGGGAGGGCTTCTATCACTTCCTCCCGTTCACCCGGCCCGTCATCCTGGACGAGGACTTCGTTCCTCTACCACGTGAGGGCACCCAGACCGGCCGTATAGCCCTGTTTGATTTTCTGGCTGAGACGTATTGGGGCGGGTTCATCTCTGGCGACCGGGTGACCATCCACTGGGATGATTGTGGGTGCGGCTGGCCCAGCCCACGCGTCGGGT
Source organism: uncultured Actinomycetota bacterium (assembly GCA_963783945.1). Lineage (GTDB taxonomy): Bacteria > Actinomycetota > Acidimicrobiia > Acidimicrobiales > Palsa-688 > CAWAPS01. The sequence continues at coordinate 15,077 of CAWAPS010000024.1, read as the reverse complement.
CCGACATAGTCCGATTCGCAGAATTGGCGGGCGTCGAGGACGACAAGATCACCTGTGCGGGGACGGTCAAGGCGTACAGCGACTTCATGGACTACGTCGGAACGATCTGAGGCTCACTCGGCCGGGGCCGAGCCGTCGGGGTCGAGCGGTTTAAACGGCCGCGGCGCAGGTTCCCCCCCAAGCCGCCTGGGCAACGGAAAACGGATAGGCGAGACGACGTGAGCGGGGCGCCCCAGCTCTTCGACCGGATGTGCACTCACTTAGCCGCGCTTCGTCGACGCGGCTAATGGTGAGTGAAGCTTGTGAGCCGTGGTTGCTATCGCGACCTCGTCAGATTGTGCCGACGTAATCCATGAAGTCGCTGTACGCCTTCACCGTCCCGGCACAGGTGATCTTGTCGTCCTCAATTCCGGCCAAGTCGGAGAAGCGCACGATTTCACTTTCGATCCGCGGATTGGGCCAGCCGCACGCGCACTCGCCGTCCCAGCGAATGGTCACGCGGTCCCCGGAGATGAACCCGCCCCAATACGTCTCAGCCAGAAAATCAAACAGCGCCATCCGCCCGGTCTGGGTGCCCTCACGTGGCAGAGGAACGAAGTCCTCGTCCAGGACGATCGGGAGGGTGTAAGGGAAGAAGTGGAAGAATCCCTCGGTGCACTGGGGGGCCTGACCCATGTTTTCCGACATCCCGTAGTGGCTGTACATACGATCCATGCCCAGGAAGCTCAGAATGCGCTGCTTCCAATCGGGTGGTGCGTCCTTGTAACCTTTCATCCCCCCGCCGGAGATGAGGATGGAGTCCGGGGCGAACTCGCATTTGAAGCCATCCTGCTCGGCCTTCAGGGCCAAGCGGGTCAGGTCGGCGAAACCTCCGCCGATGCGCACCCGCTGACCCCGATACTCCTCGGCCAGTTTCTTGAACCAGATCTCCATGTCTTGTTCGCGATTGGCGTTTGCCTCGATGAGAGTGGCTCGCTGTTCGAGCAGTCGAGGATCGATCTTGAGCTTGTCCGCCTCCCCCCGCGCCTCCGCCGCCCGGAACCGCCCCATCAACGACAACAGGTCGGCTGAGATGCCGTGCTCGTAGAGGCAGTGACGGTTCTCGTCACCACCGGCCTGGGCACAGGCGAAGAGGTACACCATCTTCATCATCATCTGGTGGCCGGTGCGGTACCCGGTGGTGAAGTACGGGATCTTCTCCTGGCGGAAATCAACGCCGGTCAGGCAGCGCAGCATCTCGAAGTTGGCGTTGGACCAGGCCGGCCACTCCACCTGCGAGCGCGGCACAAAGCTCAGCTTGCCCGTCGTCCCCGTCGAATGCCCGATGATCATGCCGTGCTCTTCCAGCCGGTCCATCCACGTGTCCAAGGAGTCCACCCCATCGAGGGAGATCTTGCTGAGGTCGTGGGTGGTGAGCCGCTGGAACCATTTCGTCAATCGGTCGTACTGACCTTTTTCGATCAGGCTCAGCGGATAGCTCTTGAGCACCCGGTGGTCGAAAAATATCGGAATGGAGTCCTCGACGGAGCTGACCCGGTCGAATCCCTGCCGGGTAGCCAGCTTGTCCAGGGCCTCCAGCTGCGGGCGCAGCGCCTTGAACCGCACTTCAAATGCCGCATGCTGGGCCGCGTCGACCTCCTCCCTCCCAAGTGAGAACAACAGGTCGAAAGGCAGCGAAGCCCACGACTCCGGATGGGCGGGATCGAGGATCGTGGATGAGGTGGTCTGGGCCACAGCTCCCCCTTTTTCGGCGATTTGCACCAAAGTATACAGTCGTGTATATTTTTGTGTCAAGGCCCTGACGGAGAAAGCCGCATAACGAAATAAGGCATCGTGCCGGCTGACCCGTCAGTGGCAACCCGGGTCCGGCGGGTACGCGCCCTTTCGGGTGGCCAGATCGGCATTGTCGCCCGTTAAACGGAGGACCGCCCGGTCTATCAACGGCAGGATGTCGGTAATCGCCAGGTCGCCGTGGGCAAATCTTCCCAGCGCGGCGTATATGACGTTGCGCAGGAGCATCCGGACGTCCTCGGCATACTCGCGATCCGCTCTGGCGAACAGAATCTGCGATGCCGGGGTGAGCACCGTGATTCCTTGCGAGTCAAGGCGTTGGCCACCGGGCGCCGATCGGGCTCGATAGTACGCTTCGAGCATCCGCGGGTTGCGTTCCCACGGCTCGAAGACGTGGCGAAAGAGAGCCATCAGTCCTTCGTAGAGCGTCACGTGTTCGGATGGGGGAGCGAGCTCGGCGTAGCCATTGAGGTTCATCCAGCGCGCTACCGCGTGGATAATCAATTCGTCGCGGCTGGGAAAGAACCGGTAGATCGTGTCCAGGCCCACCCGGGCGCTTTTGGCCACCGCCCTGAGTTGAACCGCGCTATAGCCCTCGGAGTTGAGTAGTTCTATGACCGCGTCGAGGATGGCCTCGGGGCCTGCTTCGCGGACAGGCGCGGCGACGAGTTGCGGGTTGGGACGGGGCTGCACTCGACGGCGCCGGTCGTCCTCACCCGGCAGATGTGAAGTCGAGGTGCAGCGTTTCGGTGCCTCGGAGGATGAAGCTCGGCGTGAAGTCGAAGCGGCGGGCGCCTGCCTTTCCGTGGTGCGACTCAGAGATCCGGATGTCGTTCAGTCGGGAGAGCATCCGAGTCACGGTGATGCGGCCCTCGGTCCGCACCAGCGGGCCGCCCGGGCAGGAGTGCACCCCCCGGCCGAAGGCGACGTGCTCGCGCGCGTTGCTGCGCTCGAGGTCGAAATCGGCCGGGCAGCCGAAGCGGCCGGAGTCCCGGTCAGCGGCGCCGAGCAGCATGATCAGGGTGCTGCCGGCCGGAACGTCGACACCGGCGAGCGTCGTGTCGGTGCGGGCCATGCGGAAGTTGACCTTGACCGGGCTGTTGAAGCGCAGCATTTCCTCGAGGAACTGCGGGACCTGAGCCGGATCCTCCCGCAGACATTGCTGGACCTCGGGTTGTTCGGCGAGGTGCTTCATGGCGTTCCCAAGGAAGCGCGCCGCGGTGCCTTGCCCGCCGGCGAAAAGGAGGGTGGCCACCCGAACCACGTCGACCACCTCCGGCATCGACCCATCGGGAAACGTCGCGTTGGCCATCTGGGTCAGGACGTCGTCGCGCGGGCTGCGTCGCCGGTCCTCGATGTAGCCGGTGAACCAGTCGGCCAGAAAAGCCAAGAAGTCCTGCTCCTTGGGCTTCTCGCCCACTGCTCCTGGCGTCCCGTGGGCGACGAAGGCGGCTCTGAGCGCAGCCTGATCGCTTTGTGGAACCCCGAGCAGGTCGGCTATCACGAGCATCGCCAGGGGTTGGGCGTACTCGCTGAGGAACTCGCATTCGCCTCTCGCCACGAAGCGATCGATCTGCTGGTCGGCCAGGTGGGCGAGGAATGCTGCGTTTTCCTGCAGCCGCTTGGGGGTCAGCAGGCGCATCATCAGCCCGCGGTGGGCGGTGTGGTCGGGTGGATCCCAGGTGATGAACGACTCCCCGTTGGGGAAGGTGTGCCTGTACCTACCGATCAGCTCCGCGACCTCGCCTTCCTCGGGGAAGGTCACGAACGGGCCGGCGAAGGAGTTGCATGAGGAGAACGTCTCCGGGTCACGGTAGATCGCCGAGATCACGTCATAGCCGGTAACGACGAAGGCACCGTGATGGGGCTCTCGCCATACCGGACCCTGTCTCCGCACCGACTCGTAGTACGGGAACGGATCGGCCAGGATCGACCCGTCTGTGAAGAAGTCCACGGTCTGCAGATCGCTCACTCAGATCCCCCCTTCCGGGCGTGCACAGGATCAGCATAACAAGGTTATGACCGGGCCCGGGACGATCGCCTCGGGCATTTATCTCTGCGGGTGGCCCGACGAGCGTGCCGCGGTTCGGGGCGGGCGGCGGGCGAGCGGTTGGCGGTCAGCGTGCCCGGGTCCCCCGCGCCGAGCTCCTCCCCCGGGAGCCGGGCTCAGGACACGCTGACCGTTGGGATCGAAACCGTACCGGACGAGCGTCGTGGAGTTACGTGCAGCCTGTGGGAATACTGTGAGCCTGACCGGGATGCGAGCGGTGACGCTCCGACTGGCTGTGTCGCCGGGGTAACGGGCGTCGATATGGTCGCAGCGTTATGGCTTCCGGCCACCAGACGTTGTCCAATAGCACCGAACTGTCAGGAGGACACGTGTTCCCTCGACGCGCCGTAGGATATTTGCGAGGCCCCACGTCCGAGCAGATCGCCGAGTACGCGGCCCGGCACCGCTTGCGACCCACGCCGGACGAGTTCAAGGATCTCCAGTCACAGGTTGCGTCCAGTGTCGAGGGGTTCAACCGGATCGAGGAGTTCGAGCCGTCCCCGCCGGGCCTACGGCATCTCCATCGCGATCCGGGCCGTCCGCCCCGCCTGGAGGAAGACCCGTACAACGCTTTCATCCGGTTTTGCGAGGTTCGGGGGTCTGTCGACGGCCCGCTGGCCGGAAGGACCATCGGAGTCAAGGACTGTATTGCCGTGGCCGGCGTACCGCTCACCAATGGTGGTCGGCGCACGCCCGCGGTGGTGCCGATCGAGGATGCTGTGGTGGTCGAGCGCCTGCTCGACGCGGGCGCGGTGATCACCGGTAAGACCAACCTCGAGGACCTGGCGCTCGGCCTTGGCGAGGGCTCGGCCTTCGGCGCGGCCCGGAATCCCGCCAACCCGAAGTTCTCCACGGGCGGCTCTTCGTCGGGTTCGGGTGCCGCGGTGGCAGCGGGGATGGTCGACATGGCCCTCGGCGCTGACGAAGGCGGAAGTGTCCGCATCCCTTCGGCGTGGTGCGGTCTCGTCGGCATGAAGGCCACGCACGGGCTGGTCCCCTCGTACGGACTCACCTACATGGACCACACCGTCGACCACATCGGGCCGATGACCAAGACCGTCGCCGACAACGCCATGATGCTCGAGATCATCGCCGGCTCCGACTGGCGCGACCCCCAATGGGTCAGAAGCGCACCGGAGGCCGGCGCCTATCGCGGCACGGCCGATCTCGGGGTTGCCGGGCTGCGGGTGGGAGTGATCAGGGAAGCCCTCGAGCCGTCGGGATGCACGCCCGATGTCCTCGAGTCCTTCGACCAGGCGATGTCCGTTCTCTCGGGGCTCGGCGCCACGGTCGTGGCGGACGTCTCGGTCCCTCTCTGGGTCGATGCCGGCTATGTCGGCCTGGCCGTGGTGGGCCTGGGCCTCTACGGAATGGCCATCACCCACGGTATGGGATTCGGCCATCTCGGCCGGATCGACCCGCTGGTGACGGCCGGATGGGCGGCGCAGACAATGCTCCAGGCCGACGATCTCCCGCCCATGCTCAAATCGACCCTTGTCACGACGGAGTACATCCTCGATCGTTACCAGGGGGTTCCTTTCGCCAAGGCCCAGAACCTCCGCCTCGAGCTCCGTCGGCAGTTGATGGCGGCCATGGGCAGCGTCGACGTACTCGTGACACCGACTACGGCTCGCGGTGCCTTCGAGCTGCTCGACCGCCGGGCCAGGCCCGGCGAGATGAACCAGCGCATGCAGGCCAGCGTGGGTGCGGTGGCCAACACCATGCAGCTCGACCTGAGCGGGCACCCGGCACTCACTGTGCCGTGCGGCCCGGATGTGCACGGTCTGCCGCTCGGACTGCAGATCATCGGCCCTCACTTCGAGGAGGACCGCTGCTACCAGGTCGGATTCGCCTTCGAGGCGTCCACGTAGTTCTCCCGGTGGCCGCCCGAGTAACCAGCACTGCCCCGGGAGCCGGGGGCTCCCAGCGTGCCCGTCCCCGGCCCGGGTCCGAGGCCGCGGGCTCAAGCCCGTGGCACTTCGCGCCGATACTCGAATACCGGTGGAAAGCCGACGACAACTCGGATCACCAGAGGAGTATTTGCTGTGAGAGAACCGGAGGTCCATCCCGGGCTGTCCGAGTCAAGGACGGACTTGGCCGGGACCGATGTGGAAGACACCCAGGACGCGGAAGCGGTTGAGCAGGCGGAACTGGGCTCGGCGGAGGTTCAGTCCGCAGGGCGCGACCCCTCCGCAGATCGGGTCGATCTCGGGGATGATCGGAACACCGAACTGTTCGACCTGCTCGTGGGGGCAACGGTCAGAGAGCTGGCGGACGTCGATCTCATCGCGTTCAGAAGCTTTCGCCGGGCCATGCGCAAGTCGGCCAGGAGGGTGGCCCGGAACCTCAAGTTCGGGCCCGAGACCAGCTTGTACGCCGGCACCTTCGGCTCGGTCGTGCTGGTCGGCGACGCTGGCATGGAGACGATTCACGAACTCCTGGGAGGAACGGCGGCGGACGTCGGACCGGCCTTCGTGCAAGCGGTGCTGGCCGAGCGCGGCACCGAAGCCCTTTACGGCGACGTCCTGTCCGCCCTGGAGCTGTCCATTCGAGTGTTCTCGGCGGAGCCAGAGGAACGGGTCACGTCGGCGTGGCGACTGGCGAGCCGGACCTTCGATGACTGGCCTGCCGAGTTCGAGCCCCCGGTGGCCTCTGCTGCCTACCTCGCCTGGGCGGACGTAGTGATGATCCTCAGGCAGCGAAGCGGTTCGCACATGGACAAGCTGCTGTTCCCCGCAGGGATGCCGATCCCGACCTGGGGCGACCTGACCGGCTGACCGGGTCCGGAACTTCCGGCGCGGCGGGTCCGGAACTTCCGGCGCGGCGGGTCCGGAACGTCCGCACTCCGGCTCGGCGGTGCCCGGCACAACACCCGGATGCCGTACCACCTGGGCGGGCCGCTCCGGTCACCCGCAGGATCTAGTTAGTGGGGATAACTACCGTTCTGCCCGGTTACCCCGTAGTCTGGATGTGCGGCCTCGTGGGGGGGACCTGTTCCCTGCCGCTGGAGGTCGGCCCGCTCGTCCAACGGGGTCCCCAACCCCCGGGTCGGGTGGAACGGTCAGCGTGCCCGGTGTGCCTTCAGGACTCCTCCCCCCTGGAGCCAGGCCCTGGGCACGCCGACCGTAAGAGCGTCACCGTACCCAACCCCGGTCGGCGGCACTGCGCGGCCTGTGAAGAACCTGAGAAACGTTGGGGAGCGGCTACGAGGCGGATCAGGTGTAGAGACGATCCCGGGGGGTAGGACCACGTCATGGTCGAGCAGGAATACGAGTACAAGGTCGTGGAATGGTCGGAGCGGCCGATGGGACGGGCGGCGATGGAAGCCGAGGTCAACGCGGCCGCGGTGGACGGGTTCCGGCTCGTCAGCACGTTGCCCGCGGGGTCGGACGGTGTGAGCCTCTTCTTCGAACGGCCGGCGGGCCGGCCGGTCGAGGAGGCCGTCGGACCCGGCGCCGAAGCCTTCCGGCAACCCTGAGCCCGCTCGGGCTTGGCCGCGGCCAAGCCCGGCCCGGGCTACCCGATGGCTCAATCCGCACTACTCGAAGCTCGGGTCGGCCGCCGGCGCCGATTCTCGCCCGACCGGGTGCTGGCGGCCAGGATCATGGTCGCGGGGCCGGATCCGGTTCCGGCCCCGCGGCTATGCTGTGAGGTCGCACCGCACGGCCCCATCGTCTAGCGGCCTAGGACATCACCCTCTCAAGGTGGGAACACGGGTTCGAATCCCGTTGGGGCTGCCAGAGAAAGTCCAGGTCAGAGCCTATTTCGGGGGGCGGGGAGCACTTCGGGTAATCTAGCTGTCAGCATTTCTGTCAGCAGTGCAAGGAGTGAGCTCCATGATCCAGAAGCGCGGCAGTCGGTGGCGGGTGGTGGTTCAGGCCGGTAGAGACCCGGTCTCGGGTCACCGTCAGCAGCTGTCGGGTTCGGCGCCCACTGAGCGGGAGGCGGTCAAGCTGGAGCGTCGTCTTCGCTTGCAGGCCGAGGACGGCGCTTCTGGGACCATCACGTTGGCGGCCCTGGTCGACGAGTGGTGGAGAAGCCGTCCCCGTCTGGCGGCTACCACAGTGGTTAACTACCGGGATAACCTGGAAAACCACATCTTGCCTGTCCTGGGGGTCCGCAAGGTCAACGACTTGCGGCCTCGGCTGATCGCAGGGTTCCTGCACCATTTGGGCGAGACAAAGCAACTCAGCCCGGCCACAGTTCGCAAGGTCCGGACCGTCCTGTCGTCGGTGATGTCATATGCCACGGCCATGGAGTATGTCGACTCGAACCCAGTCATGAAGGTGCCTCCTCCTGAGCTCGACGCCTCCAGCCGGGTGAGCCCGACCGTCGAGGAGGCGGCCCGGCTGCTACTGAGCGCGGAGGAGAACGACCCGGAATTCCTCACGTTCTTGTGGGTGGCGGCAGAAGAAGGGGGCCGACGCGGTGAGACGTTGGCTTTGCGCTGGCAGGACATCGATTTCGACAGCGCCACGTTGACCATCAGCCGATCCCTCACCACCGGCACAGACGGCGTCGTAATCCGACCGACCACCAAGACGGGCCGCGGACGCACTATCGCGGTGTCAGCTCTGACGCTTGATCACCTCAGGGCCCACCGTGCCCGCATGGAGGACCGCCTGGCGATAGCGACGGGCGCCTCGAGGGGCGTCCGTGCCGAGGACTTGGTGTTCAGTGGGGGCCTCGGCAGCCGACGCACCCCGGTGGACGGAGAACCGTGGCGTCCTGAGTCGACGAGCCGCCGATTCCGGATCCTGAAAAAGCGTGCTGGGGTACGGATGGGAGTAGACCTGCACGGTCTCCGCCACACGATGATCACGGAACTTCTTGCTGTCGGGGTGGACCCGCGTACTGTCATGGGCCGGGCCGGGCATCGCTCCGAGGCCACCACCATGACCGTTTACGCCAAGGTCCGCCCGGCCGTTGACGCTGCGGCCGCCGAGATGTGGGGCAAGATCCTCGATGACAAGCTGGCGGACCTGCGGCGGTCAAGGATGACCCATGACCCGGAAACGGCGTCGTTGAATTAGTTACTCAGCAGTTGTTGGCAGGCCTCTACTGCGCGCCGAGAGCCCGAGGCTTTCACCCTCGTTTGGCAAATCTAACTCTCATTAAGCGCTGAGAAACGCTAGGGCTCCAAAGTGGTAGTGGCGGCCGGATGTGGGCACTAAGTCCTGGCCGAGGCAGCCTGGACGGCTAGCTACCGTTGGGATCCGCTTTGACGAGGGCGGCGGTATCGAACAAGGAGTCAAGGCATCGACTGGGGACGACGACCCGCCGGCCCAGATGTAACGCAGGAAGGACTCCCCGTTTGATCAATTCATACGCATGCGACGTCGAGATGCCGAGAAGCTCCGCGGTAGCGGCCACCGACAAGACCGGTGTGTCAGAAGTCCGGCCCGAGAGGGGAGCGTCGCTCCCGCTCGGATCGGCAGGAGGAGCCGAATTTTTCTGCGGATCGTGCGCGATGGCGCTCCCTCGTCACTGCCATCGACCTGTCCACCATCGTTTCTCCTCTCGGCTCGCCTGGACACTGCGCGCCCTCATCAGTACGGCCAGGATCGGTCCTATCGGTGACAGCGTCTGCTCCGAATCTTTGCGAGTTAGTTCTCTATCGACGCCACCTACTTACGTCTGGGAGGCTGTCACCCGTTTCCGAAAAAGAAGCCTCTGATCGGGCCGAGGCGTCTGCGGGGCAGTTGGGTGGGGTTTAGCTGGTTGATTCGATTCGTTGGCGGAGGCCGGCGAGCTCTTTGCTTCTGACCCGTTTGGTTAGGGCGCCGAGGTCTCGTACCGTGTCGAGGCTGTCTGGGTGGTGGCGGATGAGGTCGGGTGCGACGGTTTCGGCTTGTAGGAGCGAGTTGATGGCGGCGTTTGGGTCTCGGCGCAGGATGTGGGCTCGGGCGGTGGCGAGCAGGACTTGGGCGTGTTGGTCGGGGGTGAGGGTGGTGGGGTCGATGCGGTCGGCGATGTCGAGGGCGGCCCCGGGTTCTTCGAGGGTGAGGGCGATGTTGAGGGCGGTGAGAGTGACGGTGGCGGGTCCGAAATCGTTTTCGGGCCGACTGTGTGGTGGCGGGTGAGTTGGGTGGCTAGGCGTTCGGCGTGGCGCAGCTCCTGTCGGGCTTGTTCGGCGTTGTGTTGGCGGGCGTGGATTTGGGCCACGATGAGGTGGGTGGCTCCGGCGAGGGCGAGCTGGTCTGGCGGCGTGGTCGTGGCTGTTGGTGGCTTTCAGCGCTCGCTGTATGGCGAGGGCGGCGTTGAGGGCTTCGTCGAGGCGATCCTGGGAGAGGAGTATTTGGGCGACTGACAGTGTGGCTGTGGCCGCTTGCCACCAGTCTCCGGTGGCGATGGCCGCTTTGTTGGCCCGGTCGGCGGCGACCCAGGCGGCGGCGGGCTGGCCGAGCTGGCTGAGTACCTGGGCGGCGGCGGTGTAAGCGGTCGCTTGGGCTTGTTGCCAGCGAGGTAGTAGTTGGGAGCGTCGGGCTCGGGTGGCGCCTTGGTCGATCTCGGGGAGGATGTGGGCCAGGGTTGTTACCAGCTGGCGGTGGTCGCCTCGCTTTAGGAGGGGCCTGAGGCTGTCGACGCGGTGGCGGAGAGTGTTGGGTAGGGGTATGTCCCGCTCGGAGGGCGGCTGGTGGAGCTGGGCGATTTCGGGGTAGGAGCTGAGTGCGGCGAGCAGGGTGCTGGGGTCGGGCCGGTCGGTGGGGGGCTGGCTGGTTGGTCGGGGTGGGCCTGGGTGGCGACTGCCGGGTTGAGGTCGGCGACGGTGACGCCGAGGGTGTCGGCCAGTTTTTGCAGGATGGGCAGTCGGTTGAGCTCCCAGGCTTGGGATTCGATTTTGCCGGTCCAGTCTTTGGACCGTCCGACTAGCTGTGAGAGCTGGCGCTGGGTGAGACCGGCTCGGCGCCGGTAGAAGGCCACTCGCTGCCCGGGGGTAGCGCCAGGCGGTGGCTGGCTCATCGTCTTCTGCTCTCAGCCGGGCCTGGGGGGGCGGGTGGGGGGAGGGGATGCCGGTAGGTGGCGGGCTGCGACGGCTTGTGGTGACACGGTGTCTCTCGGTGGTTGAGTCATGCCTGAGCGCGGGGCGCCAGGCTGCTGGCGGTGGAAAAAGGTTGTGGACAATCCGGGGAAAACCCTGTTGACTTGTCGTAACACTCCTATTTAGATATTAATATGCTGTACCACGGCGTCAAGGCGCGATGTGAGGTGGTGGTGGGCGTGGTTGTGCCGGCGCCGGGAGGGCGTGGTGACGCGCGGCCGGCCACGCTGGCGTGGCTGCCCGCCTGGTTAGGCAGCACGCCCGGTTGTTGCCGACCGGGTCGTGTTGGTGATGGTCTGAGCCGTTTTTTCGGTTTTGGTGGTGTGGCTCCCAGATGTGGGTGGAGGTCGTATGAGCAACGAACCATCAGGGTGGTGGCGGTGAGCGTCGCCGAGCCGGTTGTCGACGCGCGCCCGGATGGGGCGGTCTGGTCTGGCCGCCGCCGGCGGGGGCGGCTGGGGGGGCGTTGGACACCCAGCCACGTGTGGCCGGTGCTGTTCGCGTCGCTGGCCGCTCTGGTCGTGGTGGTGGCTTTGCAGGATCGTTCGGCCACGGTTTGGGTGGCGGTGGCGAATGGGACGATCCGCGCCCGGTTCGGCGATAACGGCGGCGGACACCCGGCTGGTCAGGGCGCATCGAGGTGACGGGGCGTTGCTGGCCGGGCTGATTTCCGCTCGGGCGGTGAGCTCCTCGACTTTGGTGGCGGCTACCGAGATCGACTCCGGAGACCCGATCACCCAGTCGGTGGTGACCCATGCCAGCGCGGCGGGGGCGATGGGCTCGATGAGCATCCCGGTCGGGGTGGACCAGGCGGCCGGCGGGGCGATCGGGCCAGGGGACCGGGTGGACGTGATCGTGGCCTCGGCGGGCACCGCGAGCTACGTGGCCCAGGGATTGACGGTGCTGTCGGTGGCGCCGTCGAGGACCACGGGGGTGCTGGCCGACAATTCATCGACGGGGTTCTGGGTGGTGGTGGCGGTGGATCGGTCCGAGGCGCTGAGGGTGGCGGCGGCGATCGGCGATTCGTCGAGCGCCGGTCAGGGTGGGATCATGGTGGTCCGGGCCAGCGCTCAGGCGGCCGCCTCGGCTCAGAACAGTTACAGCCTGCCGGGCGTCAACGCTGGGAGCTCGTCGGCCTCGCCGACCGCAGCAGGCGGGGGGCAACGGGGATGAGCGCCGGCACCGCAATGCTGGTCGGGGTGTGCGCCACCACGGCGCCGTGGTCGAAGGACCTACGCGAGTACGTGCGTGACCATCGCAGCGGGATTGACACCGAGATGGTGCTGTCGGCGGGCCAGCTGGACCGCGGGGATCGGCGCCGCTTCGACGTGTTGGTGGTCGATGACGTGAGCCGGCTTTTGGGCCCGGCCGACATCGACGGGCTGCTGGCCGGCGGAACCGAGGTGATCGGTCTGTTCCATCCCGGCCCCCACGCCGGGGGCCGGGCGGCTCTGGAAGGCCTGGGTGTCCGCTACGACCGGGTTCTTCCCAGTTCCATCCGGCCGAGCGAGTCGGCGTCGCTGATCGAAAGTGTCGGTCCGGTCAACGCCACCGCCGCCGCCACCGGTCCGCCGGTGCGAGCGGCGGCGAACCTGGCCGTCGTTCGGCGACGGGGCGGTCGGCTGGTGGTGTTGTCGGCGGTGTCGGGCGGGTCGGGGGTGACCGAGGTGGTGCTGGCGGTGGGCGAGGCTCTGGCCACCCGGTGTTCCACCCTGGTGATCGAAGCCAGCCCCCTGGGCGGCGTCCTTGGCGGCGCGCACAGGTGGCCACCCCAGCCGCACGCTGGCGTGGAGCCTGGGTCGAATCGCCCTCGGTGACCGGCGTTGCCCGACGGTTTGACCCCGCCGGCAGAATCGCACTGCCGGCTGGGCCGCTGCGACCGGATTTGTCAGACCGCAGCGCCGGGAGGCCCGCCGCTGATGTCCCCCGAGCATCTGCTCGGACTGGTGGAGGAGGCCCGGCACGCCTACGAGCTGGTGGTGGTGGAGATCGGTCCGCTGTTCTCGGCGCTACCCGGCGGCGCCGGGGCCGACCGGTTCGCCGCCGGGCGGGCCGTGCTGGCGGGGGCTGACATCGCGGTGGTGTTCGCCGGGCCCGACCCCGAATCGTCGGTGCGCATGGGGGAGTGGCGGGTCACGGCCAACGAGGTGGGCTGTCGGGCCCGCTGCCTGGGTGTCTTCGCCCGCCTGCCCGCCGGTCGGGGTTCCGACGCCACCATCTGGCGGTCGAGGTGGACCACTCGACTGGCCCGACCGGTTTCGAGTCGTTTCGATGCCTGCCGGATGACCCCCGGGTGGCCCGGGCCCGCTGGAACGGCGAGCTGGTCACCGCCGGCCCGTGGCTAGCGGAGATCAACGCCATGGCCACCGACCTGTCCGGCATCACACCCCTGAGGGCGGCGGGAAAGCGCAAGAAGCCCGACCGGCCCGGACCGGCGTGGGGCCAACCTTCCCCAGTGCCCCGCCCGGTCAGCTTGGCCGAGCAGGCCGCGTTGGTCAGACGGCCGGGCCCGATGACCGGTCTGGCCAGCGGAGCGGGGGTGATGGAGTCCCGCCGTTCCGCCTATGACATGGTGCTGGCCGACGTGCGGGCCGAGGTGGCCCGCCGGGACCTTAACCCGGGCAGCGACGGCAAGCTGATCCAGACGATCACTGCCAGCCATGTGGCGGCCTGGCAGGACGACTCGGTGCAGGGCAGACGGGGCGACGCCGAAGCGTTCGCTGACGTGGAGGACGTGGCGTGGCGGATCTTCAAGGACGTGGTCAGCTTCGGGTCGGTCCTCGACGAGCTGATGGCCCGCCCCGACGTCGAGGAGATCTACGGCCGCGACGGCGAGCTCACCTACCGTTTGATATCGGGGGAGATCGCGGCGGTGCCCTATCCGGTGTCGGCTGCGGGAAACCTGACGGTGGTGCAGCGGCTTTTGGCCGACGCCGGAGAGCAGATCGACTCGTCGCATCCGCGCGCTACGGGGTGCGGGTGTTTCTGCCCGGCGGGCGGCGGGGGCGGCTGACCGCGTCGATCGCCCCGCGTATCGACGGGATGGTGACGTTCACTCTGCGGTTGCCGCAAAAGCACAACGCCACGCTGTCGGACATGGTGGCGTGGGGGTGGCTGACCGCCCCGGCCGCCGTTCTTTTGGCCGTGTTGATGCTGGTACCGCGGATCAAGATTCTGGTCGTCGGCCCCCCCGGGGCGGGCAAAACGACCCTGTGGACGGGTTGCTCAGAGCGGTCGAGGCCCGGGTCCGGGTGATCGTGTGCGAAGAAAACCGGGAGCTGAGCGCCCCCTGCTCAACGGCGAGTACTGGGCCACCTCCAAGGTCGAGACGCTGGACATCCTGCTGCGCTCGGCCCGGGTCGGCTCCCCCGAACTTTTGTGTCTGGGCGAACTCAAAGGCCGGGAGGCGTGGGATTTGGTCCTGGCCGGCAACCTGGGAACCGGGCTGCTGGCGGCCGTGCACGCCGACAGCGTCCCCCTCGGCTTCGAATCTTTGGCCACCGCGGCGGCCCCGGCGGTGCCGGCTATGAGCCCCGACAACATACGCGACAAGTTCGCCCGCACCTTCGAGGTGGCGGTGTTTGTGGACATGGCCACGGTGGCCGGCCGGGCGGTGCGCAAGGTCACCGAGATCTCGGTGGTTCCGCCAGCTGTCGGCGGTGGCGGTGGCGGTCACCCCGATCTTTTTGCGGACGACCTAGACGGCGAGCTTGAGTTGAGGACCACCAGTTTGACCCCGCAGTTGGCCCGGCGCTGCGATCGGGCCTGGCCGGTCGGCGCATCACCGTCACTGACGTGCTCAAAGGCGAGGCTAGACTGTGATCGCGCTCGCCGCGCTGTTCGCCGCCCTGGCCGCCTGGAGCATCGCTGAACCGTGGCCGGCCGGCCGGTCCGCCTGCGGGTTCGGACCCGCCGTCCCGGCCCGTGGGGTCGCGTCAGGTGTGGCTTAGCCAGGCCGGGGCGGCGGTCACCCCCGGCCAGTTCTGGGCGGTGTCGGCCGCGGTGGGCGTGGTCAGTTTCCTGGTGCTGTTCGTGCTTAGCTGGACGGTTGTGGTGGCTGCTATCCCAGCGGTGGCCCTGGCGGCCAGCCCGTATGGGTACTGGGCCACCGCCCGGCGCCGGCCACGCGGCTCGACTGGCGGCCTCGCCCGACGGGCTGCGCAATGTGATCGGGGCGCTGCAGGCGTCGATCTC
>CAWAPS010000023.1:0-38324 GCA_963783945.1 uncultured Actinomycetota bacterium | reverse complement strand
TCCGGTCAACCCCGCCCAAACAGGAGTTGGGCCGAGCGCATCAAGGCACCCTCCCGCAGTTAGTGGATTCGGGCGGACAGGAGAGTTGCCTAGCTCGGAATGGCCTCGCCCGGTGCACCACTCCTAGCCGATCGAGTCGCCCCTCGGTCGTCGCTTATTGGTCACCCCGTGATCGATCCACCTGGGGCGCCGCACAGTCCGACGCCACTGTGATGCCGGTACCCCCTGTAGCACAGCACCAACAAACAGCATTGTGACCATGAACAACTGGAATCGAAGGCACACAGGACGAGGAGCCTGAATATTGCGGCGCACGCTTTTGGAGCGCTGCGGGATCGACGACTCGGGTGAAACCGACACCGGACTCTGGATCCCGAACGTACCCTCAAAACGATGCCTGATTGGCCGGCCCGCAAGGGAACGGCTCACGGGACACCCTCGACTATTGCGGGCAGGAGGGTCAGCCTGTCGCAGATCGGGATAGTCCGAGGACGCGCTGTGTGGTGCGGTGCAGGAGTCTGCGATCGATGTACCGGGCCTCCTTGGGGCATCGTGGCAAGTCGTCTCGGCCGAGTGCTGCCCTGGGAGTTCGACTACCGCTACCACGCCTTGCTAGACGGGCACGAGAAGTATCCCCGGGAGGCTTAAACTCGACGGCCCCAAAGGGATGGACCACACCCGGCCCACTAGGGTGCCCCGGGGACCTCGAGGTCCGTGCCGTCGACCTGTGCCCTAGGTTTCACGCCGAAATCGAAGAAGTGAGCCTGACCCCGACACCGCAACTACCGACCGAAGTACTCGCAGTCTGGTGACTTGGAAGGTATTGGCCCAGGGATCGTCACCGGGTCGCCATTGGCTTGCGTGGCCTGCGGCTAGGTCAATCCAGCGAGGGTGAAGGTCAGCGTGTTGATCGGGCCTCCTATCTCCGGCTCGCCATCGGGATACTGGGGATATGTGAGCTGGAACTTGTTATCGCCGGTCAGTCGCCCGTCGACACTAAGGCCGTTACCCAGGTCAAGGAGTACGTGACCGCTGATCCATTGGACAGTCGCCGGCGACGCTGCTTGCGCCATTCCTAGCTGTCCAGCCGAGTCGTGCCGTCCGACCTTCCGCGTCGAATACGACAGTGACGGCTTGGCCGTTGCCGGTCGATGCCCGGTACATCCCGAATTGCGTCTCTTGCTTCGACCCCCCGCATGCACTTGCAGCAGCGATCGTAAGGACGATGGGGGCGATCAACCCAACAAGGTTCCCGGTCCCCATCCCTGGAGGATACGTCGGATGGGAACACGAGTATGCCGAGACGGGGGTTTGTCCCGGCGAGTTGGCCGCGCATCTCGCTTCGGTTTTTGGTGGGACTCGACCGCTCATCCCGTCCGCTTCGTGTATGTCCCGGAAGAAACCGACTCCCGATGTACACGGGAGAGGCCAAAGCCGGCACGCGGTGGAAGACGATGCTCCTCGGCGGTCCCTGAGGAACACGTCCGCCCATGACTTCCAGAAGGCCCCCAAGGTCTGCCCCGAGGAAGTCGCCCTCGTAGGGAAGGCTCCGCCCGTCTGAGCACACGACGGCATGGACCTACCGAAGACGGAAGAGAAGTACGGATAGGACGGCGCTCCCCAGACTGTCGTGCGCCAGCTTGATGGGACCACCCCAGCGCAAGTGTGATGGGACCACCAGTCGGGGGTTTCAGTGGAGGCGCTACGGCCGTGACCCCGGGCTCATCCGCCGGGCCCGGGTCCCCGTCGACGCTCCGCTCGCCCTCCTCAAGACCGTCGGCGCAGGCCGGCTGCGTCGCGCACTCCCGGCGTTTGGTGCCACTTCCGGCGTGGCCAGCTCGGCGGAGATATGGGGCAGGCATGTATGGCGAACCCGGTGGAGCGGCTTCGGGCGTAGCCCTTACCTAGTTCAGCAAAATCAAGTCGATCCGCTCCGCCGTTGAGCGCGAGCATCAGCGGGTGAAGGAGAACTACTTCGGCGAGGATGTCGCCGCTTGCTATGACGGCGGCACCATGTTCACGCCCGAGGTCCTCGGCCCCACCGTCGACCTGCTCACTGAACTGGCTGGCGACGGACCGGCGCTCGAGTTCGCCGTCGGGACAGGCCGGGTCGCACTCCCCCTGGCCGAGCGGGGTGTGCCGGTGTCGGGAATCGAGCTGTCCACTGCTATGGCCGACCGCCTGAGGGTCAAAGACCCGGCGAATCGTGTCAAGGTGACCATCGGCGACATGGCCACCACCCGAGTAGAAGGCCAGTTCCGTCTGGTGTATCTGGTGTACAACACGATCGGGAATCTCCTCACCCAAGACGACCAAGTCGCCTGCTTCGCCAACGCAGCCAGCCATCTCCAGCCCGGCGGCTGTTTCCTGATCGAGGTGGGGGTTCCCGACCTGCGCCGGCTCCCGCCCGGTGAGGACGCCCGGGTGTTCTCCCATCGGCCCGGATACGTCGGATATGACCGCTACACCGACCTGGTAGCCCAGCAGGCCATGTCGCACCACTTCACCGCTAACGCCACGGGGATCACCGAGGCCCGCACCCCCTTCCGCTACGTGTGGCCCTCCGAACTCGACCTGATGGCCAAGCTCGTGAGGCTCTCGCTCATTCACCGCTGGGCAGGGTGGGACCGCTCACCCTTCAGCGCTGATAGCACCTCACACGTATCGGTCTGGCAGAAGCCCTCGGCCTCCGCCTGATCAAATGAACCGTGCCCGCTGACCGGCCGTAGGAGGAGTCGGCAGGGACGTTCCGGGCGGAAAATATCCGTCCCTTTCGGCCGGGGATGACCACGCCGGGAGAGTCTCCCCACAAAAGGCCATAGCGTGTCTCAAGATGGATCGTCGACTGCGACACACTCAGGGTCGTCGACGACCTGTCGCTCCACAAGGTGGGCGAGACTACTTGCGTCTAGCAAGCGCTGCCCGGGCCGCGCCCACGGCACCTCGGGGATGCCCTGTGGCCAGGCCCCAGGCGGGATATTGAGGCAGGTTTGCTCGGGCCAACCCCGGTCTCTCCGGCCGACGATCCTCAAGCGATCTGTGCGGAGAATCTGTACTCACCACTGCCGTTCCAGCCGTATCCAGGAACCGTCGATGGGCTCGGCTGGAGAACTAGTGGAGCGAGTCGTGGCTCGTACTTAGCTGACCAGCCTTCGGCGAGTTGGGGAGGATCAGCTGGACTTGCACGGCCGAGCCAAAGGCGTGCTGCGGTTCGCCGACGACGGACCCGTCCCAAGCGCCCCGGGCGAGTGGAGGTCGCCGAGGATCCTGGCGGCCTTGGGTCGGCGAGCCCAGGGCACGCTGCGAGACGTGTCGGTTTCGTGGACGATGTCGACGGTCTCGGCTCGACCGGCAACGAGTGCGTTGGCGCACTGTCACGCCTCCAGCGCCTCGGGCTCGCCGGGCGGCGGCCGGTCCGTCGGTGTTGCGCATGGCAGATGGCTACGGGTCGATCGCTTCGCTGGGGTCATGTGTCGGGGCGGGTGTGCATGGCGACGTCGGCAGATTACCGTCACCCTGGTCGCCGGCTCGGTCCAGCTGTCCGTTCACGGGAATCCTATCCGTGTCCAACCGGCCCGGGTCGTACGAGACCAAGACTTGTTGGCTTTGCTCGTATGGTTCGGAATCCGCGGCGACGCCCGTGCCGTATCCCCGGCACTGACCCTTCGTGCAATCTTTCGGCATCGATGGCTCAGACCGTATCTCGCGGCTTGGCCGATCATCTCTCCTAGGGATATACGTCGAATTCTCGCAAGGAGGTGAAAACATGAATCAGACCCAGGAGGCCCCTGCGGCCACCCTCAAGAAGATCGTCTTCCGCAAGGCAGGTACCGTCCGCCTGACGGCGATGTGCAGCAACTACTGCTACGGATGTTGCAGCTGTCTGCGCGCGACTGTAGGTCCCCCCCGTTCGAGCCGGGGTGGGCTACCGCCCCGGCTCCGGCGGCAGCCCCTCGCCCTCTCGGAGAACCGGCATGAGCACTGACAGCCTGCACTTTCATCCCCTGCAGTTCCTGGCCGAGAACGATGGAGTGGTCGTCGGCCGCATCGACATCGACTCGTACGCGGTTCTCCCGCCGGACGGGGCTGAGCTGATCCGCCGCCTCTCGGAGGGAATGCCGGTCGACGTGGCCAGCGCCTGGTACGAGGAGACGTTCGGTGACGCGGTCGACATGGAGGACTTCCTGCTGACCCTCCAGGAGCTCGAGTTCATCTGCGAGGAGCAGCCGCCTGAAACGACCGCCGAACCGGTGCGCTGGCAGCGACTGGGCCAGGCTCTCTTCTCCCCGCCCGCCTGGGCTCTGTATGCCGGAGTGGTCGCAGCCGCCGTCTACGTCAGCGCCTCCCATCCCAGCCTCCGGCCGAACCGCAACCGGATCTTCTTCTCCCACTATCTGCTGCTGATCGAGTTGGTGGCCGCGGCGGGGACCGTGCCGCTCATCTTGGTCCACGAGCTCTTCCATGTCCTGGCCGGCCGCCGGCTCGGCGTCCGGAGCCGGATCCGTCTGGGTCAGCGGTTCTACTTCCTGGTCTTCGAGACGGTAATGGACCAGCTTGTGCTGGTCCCCCGCCGGCGCCGCTACCTGCCGATGCTGGCGGGCATGGTGGCTGACGTCCTGATCGTCAGCCTTCTGGTTGTGGTGGCGGACCTGCTGCCAAGTCCTGGTCCGCTCCGCGGCGTCCTCTTGCTGCTGGCGTTTACCACGCTGATTCGTTTCGCTATGCAGTTCCTGCTGTTCCTCCGCACCGACCTGTACTACCTGCTGGTCAACCTGTCCGGCTGCATCGACCTCGATCGCACCACCCGCCAGATGCTGGCCAACAAGTGGTGGACCCTCGTGAAGCGGCCGAGCCGGCTCCACCCATCGGCGCACTGGCATCCGAACGACGTGCGGGTGGCCAGCTGGTATCAGTCGGTCTTCGCGCTCGGCTACGTCGGGGCGGCGGCTCTGATGATCGACGTCGCCCTGCCGGTCGGATACCGGTTCGTCAGAATCGCGGTCGAGACCGTGGCCCACGGCCGCTTCGCGAGTCCCCTGTTCTGGGATGCGTGCGGCCTCCTTGCCTTGAACGTCGGCGAGCCCTTACTCGCTGCTACCGTCCGCCGCCACCGGCGCCATTCCGCCTGACCATCACTTCGAAAGGACGTTTTCACAGATGAACTCTTTGACCATAAACGGACACGCGCGGACTGCGTGGGCCGTTCACGGCGGCCGGCTCATATCTGCGTGTCGTCTTCGCTGGCGCCAACGAAGGCGTGCGCCACCTCTTCGACAAACACGACATCGAGGTGCTGACCGCGGCGCCCGAGCTGGCCGATCGGGTCACGCTGCGCCGGGCCTCCCTCACATGCCAGGCCAGTACCGGCACCCGGACCCGGTACTACCCCCACAACCGAACCGAGTGGATCGCCAACGGCCTGGCCGATCTGGCCCTTGCCCACGCCGAACTGGCCGGTCCGCAAACGCTCGTGATCGAGAACGCGGACGCGGTCGACCGCAGCGATTCATTGTGGCTGGCCGCCCTCTCACGACGGGCCAAGCCGGAATCGCTGCGTGTGATCCTCGCCGCCCGCGGCGAGGGCGCCCAAGGGCCGGCGGGGACGGAGGACGCCGAGCGATACGTCGCCGGGGATTGCCTCGACGAAACGCTCCGGGCTGCGTATGAGTCGATCGATGAAGGCGAGCGGGCCGCCCTGCACGACCGGCGGGCCGACGAGCTCGAGGCGACAGGCGAACTTTCGTGGCTACTCGGCGCCGTGCCGTGGCACCGCGAGCGGGGCGCCGATCCGACCGGCCGGGGCGTGGAAGCGCTGGAACGGGCCATGACCACGTGCTTGATGGCCGGCAGCTACGACGCGTTGCTCGGGTTGGGGGAAAGGTTGCGGTGGCTCGTCGGATGGGATGAGCGCCCCACGACCCGCTGGCTGGCGACAGTGAAGATGACGATCGCCTATCAGACGATGGCCCGGCCGGACGAGGCCATGGCCCTCTACGACGAGGCTTGCGCCAACTCGGCCGATGCCAGCATCCATATGCAATCGGCCTATGGGCGGGCCATGCTCTTCACCCGATACTTCCCGGACGAACAGAAGGATCACCTGAAGGCCAAGGGCCTGGTCAACACGGCCATCGCGCTGGCCGCGCTCAGCGAAGATGCCGAACGCCGGGCCTACAACCGGACGTTCAACGAAAACGGGCTCGCCCTGATTGAGATGCACCTTGGGGCACCGCAATCGTCGCTGAAGCTGGTCGAGGAAGGCATTGCCCGTTTGGAGGCCGAGGTGGAGGGCGGCCGCTTCATGCTTCACCGCTCGGTGCTGCGCTACAACCGGGCCCAGCTGATGGTGAAGATGGGGACGCTCGACCAGGCCATCGACGCCTACAGCGACGTCATCCGGGAGGACCCGTTCCATCCGGACTACTACTTCGAGCGGGCCGGCCTGCTGGAGAAGGCAGGGCGATTCGAGGAGGCGATCGTTGATTACGGCAACTGCATCTCCGTCACCCCTCCTTTCGCCGAGCCCTACTACAACCGGGCCGAGCTCCAACTGGCGCTGGGCGACACCGAAGCGGCACTGGCCGACTACGGCCGAACCCTTGAGCTGGACCCGGCCATGGTCAACGCCTACGTGAACCGGGCCGCTCTTCTGATCGAGTTGGGTCTGGTCGGCCAGGCGAGGGCAGACGTCGACGCCGGCCTCGAGGTCGACGCCTCGAACCCGCATCTGCTGTGCCTACGGGGTGTTGTGAGCGAAGAAGCCGGGCAACTCGACGATGCGGCCGCAGCCTACCGGGCCGCCATCGCCATCGACGCCAGGATGGCCGGCGCCTGGGCCGGTCTCGGGGGTGTGCAGTTCGCGATGGGCGATGTCTCGGATGCCAGGCAGAGCCTCCTCCAATCACTGGCTCTGGAGGAGAACCCCGAGGTTCGGGCCAACCTGAACGTCGTGACGCAAATGGTCGCCACATAGACAACGTCCAGTCGTCACCGCCCTTTGGCGAGCACCGACCCCGCGAGCTCCGTGCCGCCGCGCGGACCGTCGAGGGTGAACTGGTAGCGGCCGTGCAGACTGATGTGGTCGCAGACCACCGGTGAGACTCGGCGGAATGTGCTCGGACGCGGGCATGCGGCCCTGGTTGAAGAGGTGGTTCAAGGCTCGGTCGCGGTAGCGGGTGTTGCGCAGGACGATGGCCGAACAGGACGGGCACGCAGTGGTCGAACGATCGTGGGGTCCGCACCATCACCAACTCAACGATCGAATCGCTCGGAGGTTGACACCCGCCATGTCAGCCGGGCGGGGCATCCGGACCGGGACAGATCGCTCTATGCCGAGCGCATCTCTGGCCAGGCGAGGCCGCAACCCCGCCGCGAGAGCGCCGAAGCGGCGATTTGTAGTTTCGCTCGCCTCCAGCGAGTTGGATGTACATTCGCTCAGACTCACCTGGCCTGGTCTGGGCCTGACGGTCGCCGACTTACGGCTGCAGGTGAGGGTTAATGCTAGGGGGGAGATGGGCCTGCCAAAGGCTTGCGAAGTACTTCTGGGTTGTTGTCATCATTTCGGGGTCTTTGGGGATTGAGTTGACATGAGGTCTGAGCGACCCGGTTTCGCCGAGGCGTACGACGAGTTGTTCGTGGCCGCGTTCGGGTTAGCGGGGCGAATCGTGGGCGACGCCGCGGAGGATGTGGCGGCGGAGACCATGGTTCGGGCCTATGTGCACTGGTCCAGGATCGGCGACAAGGAGTGGCGGGCGGCCTGGGTCCTCCGGGTGGCCACCAACCTGTCGCTGAAAATGGTCAAACGGAAGCCTTACTATCCGGCCCGGCCATCTGCTGCCGCTGCTCAGGACGAGATGGAGGCAGCCCTGCTGCGCGGCTCGTTAGCTGTCGCTCTGCGGGCGCTGCCCCGCCGCCAGAGGGAGGTGGTGGCGATGAGGTATTTGGCTGACGCCAGCGAGGCAGACGTGGCCCGCGCCCTGGGCGTGCGACCTGTGACCGTTCGGACGCATTTGCGACGCGGTCTGGCTGCGCTTCGGCTGTCGACCGGCTTGCGTATGGAGGGAAATATCGATGGTTCACCCAGCTGAGGCTCCTGACACTCGGCGACGAGCAGAGTTGTATGGTCGGATCGTGGCCGAGGGACGGCGCCGAGTCCGGCGGCGCCGCGTGGCGAGTTTCGCCGGCGTCACTGCCGTGTTGTTGACTATGGCCGGAGTGGGCTGGGCGCCCTGGTCGCATACTCCGTCCCATGTCATCATCACTGCTCCGTCCATTACCTTCCGCGGGAAGGCTCCCGTGAGCTGCGCTGGAGGCGGACCGCCGCAGCCGGGGGTGGCCCGCACCGGGATGTCAATCGCGTTCGGGTGGCTCCCGACCGGCTTCGCCGCCGTCTCAGGCCAAACTTCGCCGACCTCACTCGTGGCCACCCTAGGTGGGGCGTCGTCACTAACGCAGATAACCGCCAGCCTCGACTACGACCAGACCATCACCAACAGCCCCGGCGCGACCGCCACGACGGTCGCCGGCCATCCCGCCACCATCTCGACCTATGACCGCGAAATCAGCATTGACTGGCAACCCACTGCCGACACCACCATCGAACTCACCGCCGGAAGCCCCAACGGTGCGGCACCCATCTCCCAGACCCAAGCGCTCACCGTGGCTGCCAACATCAGATACAACCCCGGCGTCACTGCCCCCTCAGTGGGCGATCTCGGACCGGTCGTACCGCTCGCCACCGTCCTGGCACAGATCAACCCACCCGGATCGGGCCACACCGACCGGGTCGTCACCTGGCTGGTCACCAACAAGGAACTGTCCGACGTCTTCGCCGCCCGGGGCGGCACCTCGCGCCCCGGCAGTTACCTGTTCGGCAGCAACCCCGATCTCCCTCTCTGGGTCGTGGCCCGCTTCGGAGCGGTAACCGGGCACACCCAGCAGCTCCTCCAGAACGGACTGGCCGAACTGCCCGTCACCTACAGCGTGGTCAACGCCGTCACCGGCCAACCAAGTGCCGTCGGCGGACTAGGGAACATGTCCACCCTCCCTGGTGGCATAGCCGCCCTGCCCGACCACGCCCTCGACCAGCCCTGCCCCTCCCCCTCGGCGACGAATTCCCAGGCACAGCCACCCCTGCCCGGACCGTCCAGCTATCCGTCCGGCATCGCCAGCGTCGAAGCCCAGACCACACTCCACCCTGTCGCCAGCTCCGCCGACACCATCGAGATCAGTGCCGGCAGCAACTCCGGGCTCACATCCGGCGACCTCGTCACGGCAACTGCCGCCCATACCGGAGCTGTCGGCCAGTACCTCGGCGCCATAAACCAATACGGCTCCACCGGCTCCCAGGTCGACCTCATCACCGACCCTTCCATGGCCACCCCCGTCCGCCTCGACACTATCGGCGACGACGCCTTCGCCGTCGGCGAAGGACCCAACCAGCCCCTCAGGCTCTTCCTCGTCAACCGCAACATCCACCTCGGCATCGGCCAAGCCATAACCACCGCCGGACCACCAGACAGCACTTTCCCCCCCGGCATACCAGTGGGCACGATCACCTCCATCACCCCAGGAGGCAACGGGCAGCTACAAACCATCCTGGTCACCCCGTACACCAACCCCTCCGGCGTCAGTAGCGTCCAAGTCCTCCTCAATACCGCAGCACGATCAAACTGACCAGACCGGCACCACCTCCCTAAACCGAGCCACCTGCGGCACTTTGACCATTGCGTACGTGATCTGCATCCCGCTCGAGGTTGCGCGTCCCCCGCCTGCTCAGGGCCCGATCCGTCGCACGGCTCATGTCCGGGAACCGGCACTGACCACAGTGGGGCCAATCCGGGTTGACAAACTCACGGCACCGAGGCACTCGCAGATCAGTTCTTCGGGCGGCTGGATCGAGCGTTGAGTGAGACTGACTTTGCTCGGTCCGCTCGGCGATCTTCCCTCTGCCGCGGCGACGAAGGCGCCCCGGCCCGGTCTTCGACCGCTTCAGCGGGGACAGTGAGGGGGAAGAGGTACTTCCGCTAGGTAGCTGTCGACGTCGGTGACTTGGTAGTAGATCTCCTGCGAGCCGACCGCCACCACCTGGTCCTGTCGCGGGTTGGGGAGATCCAAGGTGCCGAGTTTCTGTCCGGTGAACGGGTTTGCGCAGTAATTGCGGCCGGGTCCGGCGACCTGGGTCACCCACACGAGCCCGTCGGAAAGGATGGCTCTTATGGCGTTGGTGCCGAATGCGCAGGTTGGGCCAACTTCGCCATCGCTGCAGGGCCTCGGTGACACCGATCCCAACGTGGTGAGATTGAGGAGTTCGACGTAGCCCATCATTCCCGTCGGCTCGGCCACCCATACCCGGTTGCCAGCTACTCCCGAGACCAGGGGTGCGGCCACGCCCAGATAGGGCCGGGAGGCCAACACGGCTCCCGTGATGGGATCGCGCCGCTGCAGGGCGCCGTGGCCGTCGTTGGCTTCGCCGTCGATCAGAACCGTGCCCGCGGCGTTGGAGGCCACGTCCGAACTGGTCGCTCCTGGCAGAGGGATCGTCAGGGTGACCGCGCCGCTGGTTGGGGAAATACGCAGGAGCCGGTTCTTGTCCGCTACCCAAAACGCCCCACCTGCGACCGCGAGATCGAGGTACCCCAATCCCGATGGTCCCCCGCCCAGGGCCCAGCGTCGGGTCTCCTTTAGTGTGGCGGGATCGAGGCGGAGGAGCATCTTCCCCTCAGGGTCGGAGACGGTGACCCAGAGTTCGCCCCAGGCTTGCACGGCGTCATCGAAGGTCGTAGCCCCGAGTCGGGTCGTAGCTGCGACTCGGCCGGTGACGGGGTCAATGAGATAGAGATAGCTGGGCGAGGTTGGCGTCTGCGGGAAGTCCTCTTGTGAGGCGACGATGAGCCCGCGATCAGTCACGAGCACCTGCCCCGGGCCAGAGTCCAGCCCAGTGGCCTACCGAAGAAGCTATCGCCAACCGTCACAACCGCCGGGATCGGCGCCGAGGAGATCGTCGATCGACCGGCGAGACTGGTGTCCGACTCTGGCGTCCCCGTCGACGCAGCCGCGGTCACATCCGGATAAATGGCCCTGACGTGTCGTGATGATGACGGCGCACAGGCGGCCACCCCAGCTGCGGCGATGACCAGAATCAACAGCGCGATAAGGAGCGAGCAGTCTCACGAGCGAATCACTCCCGAGATTCGGCAAAGGTTCCAGCAAGCGGCGACGAGAGCAAGTATTGGTACATCGACCGTTCCGCGACGTCCAAAGCGGAGACGCAGCCCTGCGAGCGGCGCGGCGAGGCACTGCGATCCGAACTTCCCTTAGCGAAGGTCGGTGATTGAGTGGAACCAGGTTGGCCTGGTCGCAGGAGGGACGGTCTGCTGATATACGATCTGATAGGGAACGATCGAGTCCGGCCGTAATTCGACCCACGTTGGCGCGGCGGTTCGTGCGTGAAATGTCCGTGTTCTACTTCGAGAAAGATCAGCGCTCCAGAGCGGACCTGATCGATTTGGGTCGGGTCTGTCTTGCCACCGGGGACAGCTACTGGATGGTGTTTCCGTTGAAGCCAAACGAGCAGGAACTGGGGCGGGCCGTGTTGGAGGGATCGGCCCAGTACAGGTAGGAACTGCAGCCCGTGAGTGTCAGGGTTTGGTCGTGATACGTGCCGGGGAGGGATCGGCCGGGTGAGATGGGCTGGCTTCCGGCCTCGGGGTAGGGCGGAGGGTCGTAGAACGGAAACGGCAGGGTGGTGCTGTCGGTATGGACGGTGAGGGTGTCCTGCGACTGCCAGTCGGCGTGGTAATGAAACAGTTCGCTGGTGTGGCCGTCTTGGTAGACAAAGAACATCCAGCCGGAAAACCCGGCCGAAGTGGTAGCGACCGTAAGGACGTAGTGGGGCGTCCCGGCTTGGCCGTCAACATAATCGCCAGATGGAACGACGGTTGGGGCGCTGGAGGGGGCGGTTGTGGGGGTCGTTGTGGATGAGGTCGGGCTCGATGTCGCTGGGGTTGAGGTCGTGGGAGGGGAGGCGGTGCTGCGGGGCGCAACGGTCAGGGGGGTGGTGTTCGGGGGGGAGGTACTCGGCGCGTTGGTCCTCAGGGGGGTAACGCTTGGCTGGGGGGTGCTAAGTGGGGTGCTGGTCGGGAGTCCGCCGATGATCTGGATCCGGCTGGACTGAGAGGAGCCATTCAGTCCCAGCGGAAGACCGACACTGAGCCCAATGACGACCAGCAGGCCGGCAGCTGCGGCGGCCTGCAAGCGACGACGGCGCAACGCTCGATGGCGGATCCTGTCGACATGGCCTACGGCCCGACGGTGTTCCTCAGGGGTTGGAAGGTCGTCAAGAGACATCGCATGCCTCCATGAAGTTTGGGCCGAGCTGCGCTCGCACGGCCGCGGCTCCCCGCTGCATGTGGGTCTTCACCGAGACCGGAGACAATCCCATGACCGCGGCGGTGTCGGTAACGGTCAGGCCGACCATGTGATGCAAGACGAGCGCCTGCCGCTGGCGGGAGGACAGACGCTGCAGGGCGGCCACCAACGCGACGGTGTCGGTGGCGTCAGCCCCATCGGGTCGGTCCGCCGACACGTACGGTGGTCGGTTACGGCGGCGGAGCTGATCAATGGCCAGATTGGCGGCCACCTTCGTGACCCACGCCACCTGAAATGTCCGGATCCGGATCCACGATCCCAGCGCTCTAACCATCGTCTCGGCGGCCACGTCCTCGGCTTCAGCACGGTTTTGCAGGATCCGCATGGCCACCCGTTCGGCTCGGACGAAGAGATCCACATACGACATCTCAAAGGCGTCATCCGACCCGTCGGCCACCGCGGCTCCTTTCTTGTCACCTGTCTAACGAACGACACCCTTCGCATGGAGGACAGCAACAATCGAGTTCCTCCCTAAGACCGGCGACACACCGCCAACCGGAGCCGACACCCGACGCTGCACTCACCCGCGGAAGCCGGGAGTACAGGCGTCGGCGTAGTCCAGAACGTCACCCGCCCGATGGCGTACACGAACAGATCGGCCATCGACTGTCGGGTCACGAGGTTAGAAGCACGCTGATTTCTCGCTTTCAAACAAGCACCCCGCATTTTGTGACCATGTCGCAGCCGTGCTGGACCGGAGACGGCTGGCGGATCGCCATCCGGGTCTCCCCAGATATAAATCTGTCGGTCATGCATGCCACCGCGGAGACGGTGTTGCTTGATCGTGGGCTGACGACTGGCTGGTAGGTGCCGCTAAAACTGGGACACGGCGCGCCGACGGCCGCGAGTCCTCGTCCGACCCCGATCCAGTGGCCCAGATCCGCAGGGCGTTCAGATAGGGCGAACCTCGCCGGCCGAATGCATGCTCGGATCCGGATCGCCCCCGGGCAACCACAGATCACCCTTCGACGTCCTACAGTTATGACCGTGACAAGGGTTGTTCTCCTGACGGTAGTGGTGCTCTTGGCCGGATGCGCTTCTGCTGCGCACAAGGTGCCCCCAGGAGCAGAAGCCACCATCACCGGGACTTTGGAGGCCGTCGGAGGGCCGGCTCCCGGGGTCGCCCCGGCCCATGCCTGGCCACATAGTTGCGACGCGTCTCGTACATAGCTACTCCGCGCCGGTCGACTCCGGGGGAGGTTACTCCGTGACCGTGTCCCCCGGTACGTACACCCTGACCGGTCGCAGCCCCCTCTATCAAGGCGGAAGCTTCGACTGCCAGGCGCTCGCCCCAGTGACGGTCCTTTCGGGAGCCACTGTCACGGCCAACGTCTACTGTGAGGAGAGGTAGCGAGGTAGTAAGGCAGGCAGATTCACGCAAGGCGAACCTCTCGAGTGGCGAACGACGGCA
This sequence comes from uncultured Actinomycetota bacterium, assembly GCA_963783945.1. Taxonomy (GTDB): domain Bacteria; phylum Actinomycetota; class Acidimicrobiia; order Acidimicrobiales; family Palsa-688; genus CAWAPS01. The sequence continues at coordinate 24,484 of CAWAPS010000023.1, read as the reverse complement.
CAGAAGGCCCTGGCACCCGTCGGGGTTCTGAAGCCAAGCGGCGAGTAGCTGGCTACGACCAACGCCCCGGCTCCAGGGCTGGGCGCCGCCGACGATCTCACCTTCCGCTGGCGGACGCCCCTGCTCTGTTCACCGCGCTCTTGGGTGTGCCCATCGATCGCTTCGGGCCGCGTCGGGGGCTCAGCGGCGGCCACTGGCTACGCCCAGGGGATCGTGGCGATATACGAGGCGATCAGCGGTCGAGTCCGTTGGTTTGGGGCTTGCCTCGCTGTTTAATAGGGCCCTGAAGATCCTACTACTGGCGCTTTTGTTGAGCCGACACCCAGATCGCTAGACACCGCCCCAGAGCCCGGCCTCGTCGATTCTGCCGACACCGGGCTCGTGCGACGGGTGGGCTCCTGGCCGTCACTCTGCCGAGGTGTCCGACCGGAGCAAGCTGCCAGACGAGGTGCGTGGGGGCTCGAGGTCGTCGTCACCCTGCCGCACGCTCAAGTTCTTTGATCTCGCTGAATAACTACGAGGCCGTTGTGGTGGTGCCCGGTAAATTAGAGTAGAAGGAAGGCCCCGAGGTTCCGTTCGGGGCGAACATCGCGAACATCTCGAAGCCGGTTGCCGGGTCAACTGCAGCAACGCGCCACTGATAGGTGTATGGAGTGGCGGGCTGCCCTACGGATGGATCATTTACCACGCCCGATTGGGCCACAATATATACCTCGTTCGGTCCGACGGCACCCGCCGGCAAGCCCGCCAGCGAGGTGTCACTTCCGGCGCCAGCCCAAAACTCCGACCAGGTCATCTCTTTGACCGCGACCTTGGTTACGGACTTCATGGCGCCACCTGGTGTCGAGTACATATTCGCAACCTCCTGCGCCGTGACAGCATGCGGGGTCCACATCGGCAAGGTAGATGAAGTTCCCGACGCGCTGCTGCTGTGCGTAACCACGGCGGACTGCCTATTCGACGACCCACATCCGGAGAGTGCCAACACCGTAAGACTCCCGCCGATGAGAAAGAGCCACAGCCGGCGAAGAGAGCCTTCCCAAGCGACCTGCTTCAAGCTCATCTCTTGATCCTAACTACCACTGAGAAGCGATCCCCAGTGGGTGTTTCCCAAACCAGAGGGTTTGTTGTCTGGGCAGCCATGAAGTTTGGTGGACGGCGAGGCGGTGGGATTCTCGGGGGGATGGCACCGGATTTGGCGGATCGAACCCGGCGACCCAGAAGAGCGTCGGGCGGAGGACGCTGAGTCCCTCGTGGTTGGCTGTAATCCAGGCCAAGTGGACTCCTCGCCCAGGCCCCGGTCAGGATCCAGCGGGATTCGAGGGTGTAGTAGCGATCGTAAGCTGCACGGTCGACCCGACCCAGACGACCGCACCGGATGACGGACGCTGGGCGACCACGTCGCCTCGCACGGCACCTCTGCCTTTGGGGACGAGTGCGACCTGCAGGTCGAGAGCTCTTAGCTCACCGCCAGCTGCCACCGCGCGTCCGGCCGACCAGCTGGGGAATGACGGCACGGGCTACGGAGGTCGGGCTGGACGGCGGGGTTCGGACGCTCGGGTGCACTTGGGTGAGAATCACACCAAGGAAAACCACAGCCAACACTGCGGCCATTGCCAGCAGTCTGCCTTCCTGCACGTCAAACGGCCCCCGGTCCTCAGTTACGACCTCGTCCTCGCTCACCTTCGACGTCCGCGCTTGCTCACAACCAGCCACCCCACATCATCGCGGTCTGGCCCCGATCACCAGGAAGCAGCGTAGTCCTGGAAGCCTGCTTTGGGCACGCTTGGCCGACACTGGGGGTGTCACCCTCCCCCAGACGAATAGCTCGATCCAGGGGTCGTCACTGAGGTCCACCCGAGAGAACATTTGGGGGCGATCCCAGCGCCCTTCATGCCCACATCAAGGTCACCGTGTCCGGGTGACTACGACGACGAGCGCCGGGTCGAGGTTCGGCCGCAACCGGGTGCGGTGATGTCGAAGTCGACAGTCGCTCGTGTAGCGGTCGGCTGAGGCGTGTCGTCAGAATGGTCTTGATTTTGTGCTGGTCTGTCAAACGTGGCCACCGGCAGGGCGTTGAAGTAACGACATGGATTTCGAGGACTTCTATCGGCGGCAGCATCGGCCGCTGCTTGGGCTGTGTTTGCTCGTGACGACGAACGACGCTGCGGCCGCCGACGCCACCCAAGAGGCGATGCTGCGGGCGTGGGAACGCTGACCTCCTCGCGATGCTCGAACACGCTCACCGCGCCGCGAACGGCATACCTGAGCGTGCGTTGGAGTGGTATTCGAAGGGAGTCACCGTCGAGCACGTCATGTCCAGGGCCGCATCTGGTCACAGCGACGCCTTTGAGGCCGCTCTCAACCAGATCGGCAACCTGGCGCTCCTTGAACAGAAGCTGAACCATGCCCTTGGCAGCAAAGGATTCTCCCAAAAGCGCCCGACCTACAAGGATTCAGAGTTTGTGCTGACCCAACAGCTGGCAGACGAGGTGAAGTGGGGCGTGGATGAAATCGAAGCGCACACGGGAACTCGCCGAACTGGCATGCAGAGCGTGGCCAGGGACATAGCGCAAATTTTCCTTCACACGTTGGCCCTAGTCGTGCGACGATGGAGTGTCAGGCCGCGCCAGCATGGCGTTGAGCATGGTCGAGGATGGTTGCTACGGCATCGAACGCCGCCGGGTCTTCCACCTGCTCGGGGAACCCTTGGGCGAGTCGCTCAGCGCGGCAGCGGGCAATGAACTGTTCGACAGCGGCCACAGGCAGGCCTCGGCCATGGGAGACCGGCCGCCGGCTGGTCACAGTGCCGGCCTTACGGATACGGGGGTCACAGCCGTTTCGAGGTCGACCGGGCTAGCGAGTTCTACTCGGTTTTGGATCCGCCGCTGCGCCCACCCGGCCGGGCCGAGATCCGCCTGCTCGATCTCCAGGGCGGCCAGTTCGGCGTAGCGGACCTGCGCTGGCTCGGGGAGGCGACGGCCGTACGAGGCGACGGTGAGGATCACTTCGTTGATTCGGCCAGCACTGTCCGTGGACGCTTCGACCGCCGCGGCGACCACTACCGGGGCGAGCACCTCTGCTGCGCCTGTCGCGTACCGCTGCGCAGCGGCGCGACACATCTGGCCAGCGGGGGCGAGAGCGGCCCGCCACCGGTCCTCCAGGCTCGATTCCGCGGGCAGCGTGTCGATGATCTGCTGTGCGACGCGGGCGGCGCTGTGGCGGGGCCTCAGGGCGGTCTCGGACGCTTCGAGGCAGCCTTTCCGGGTCAGGGCGATAAGCCCGGCGGTGCCGTGCCCGGCAAGCCAAGAGGCCGGGTCCTCCCCGTCGGGCCACGCCACGATCGTGGATTCCCGGCCCTTGTGGGCCAGGGCTGTCGCCCAGGTCGTGTTGGCTCCGCCGCCAGCCGGGTCGCCGTCTGCGGCGAGCACGGGAGCCCGGTCGTGGATCGCCATGACCTGCTTCACCTGCGCGTCGGATAGGGCGGTACCGGATTCGCTGACCGGGGCGAACTTGGACGAGCATCCGGCCTTCGCCGCCGCGGCCGCGACGGCGAGAGCGTCGATGGTGCCTTCGACGACGACGACCTGGCCGTCGGGGTCGAGCCGGGGGGTGGACGGCCTGTAGAGGGCTGTCGCCTTGTCGTAGACGACCGTGCGGGGCGGGTTGAGGTACTTCGGCGCCCCGTCAGCTTCCGCGTCGCCGTCGTAGCGGCCGATCAGGCCGATCACCCGGACCCTGGTCGTCACGCACGGGGACGATGAACCGGCGGCGGTAGAAGTCGATCACCGACTTGGGTTCGCCGGGGAGCCGGCTCGGGGTGCGCCGGGCGAGTCCGGCGTCGACCAGCTCGTCGTCGGTGAACCCCCGCTCGCGCATCCTGGTCACGAACTGGTCGGCCGCCTTGAACGGCGTCCGCCCGATCACCGGCCCGCCGGTCTCGGCCTCCAGGTCGGCTACGTCGATACCCCGGCCGGACAGCCAGCCCATACCGGCGTCGTGCAGCACCCCGTAGCTGTAGTACCGCCACGCTGCGTCCAGCACGGCTAGAACCCGGGCGGCGGGGGTGCGGGACAGGTCCGGGGCGTCAGCCACACGTCGAGCTGTCGTCGCGCCCACCCCCCTGTTGCCCCCGTCCCTGCGTGGCGGGGCGGGCAGCGGTCCGGGCTGGTCGAGCATCCGTACCGCCGTCGGCGACCCCGACGCCGTAGATGTCGCGCACCCACTGCACAACATCGCCGGTTGCCCCGCAGCCGAAGCAGTGGTAGCGGTCGCTGTCGAGATGCAGAACCATCGACGGGGTGCGATCGTCGTGAACGGGGCAGCACACCATCACGTCCCCGGAGACTCCATCGACGGGGTACCCGGTCCGTCGGGCCACCTCCGCGAGCGGGTGGGTTGACCGGACGGCGAGGAAGTCGATAGGCACGGGCCGGCTCCTTCCGCTATCCGATCTCCGGGCGCCATTCGGCGGCGTTGTCGATCAGCCCGAAGTCTTCGAGAGCTTCGGGTGAGTGGCTGAGATCGCGGGCAGCGGAGACCGCCTCGTGCGGCCTCCAGCCCTGCTCGTAGGCTGCCCGCCACGGGAATCCGGTCGGGCGGTTCTCGGGCGGGACATCCTCCAGCCAGTGATCGACCAACTCCAGCCACACCGCGAAGAAGCGGTCGCCGCCGGCACGTTCCAACAGGCTCGCGGCCCGATCAGGCCCGTAGAGCCCATCCAGGTTGGCCGCGACCTTCGCAGCCTCACCGGGATGGTCGGCCAGCCACGTCCCGGTCGGCGGCTGGCCAACGTCCCGAACCCCGCCGCGGACCAGGCCAACATGAACAGTGCCGCCGTCGACCTGCTCGCGAACCGGCGTCAGCCCGGCTATGCGGGAGGCGATGAACTCGCTCACGGCCCGGTCCGGCACTCGCTCGCCTTTCCCGTTGCGCTCCGACCAGGCGTCCATCAGTACGGGTTCTCCGTGCCACCAGGCGCGTCGATGAGGCCGCACCGTCTTGGACAAGCTCGGCTACGTCCTCCCCCTCGGCGTCGCGCTGGTCGATCCACCACGACGCCCACCTGATCCGCCGGGCCGGGGTCTCGACCTGCTCGGCGAAGTCGTCGTCGGCCACCCCGATGCCTGTGGCGTGCTCGTGCGCGGCGACCATCAACTGGTGTCGGACCCGGCGGCCCCACTCGACCGCCTTGTCGCTGCGCCCGTCGAGAGCCGGCATGTCTGCCGCCTTCTCCCACGCGTCGGCGGCGGCCGACTCCTCGGCGCGCCTCTCGGCGACCCACCTGTCGCGGTCCTTAGCGTTTTGGCGGTCCCGCTTCGCCGTCCAGCAGTCCGAGCATTCCCGCCCGGCCAGCCAGCGGGCGTAACCGGCCCGCTCCGACGGGCGCCTCTCCGACAGATCGTGGTCTTCGTCGTGGCCGCAGGAGTGCTCCACAGGCCATGTCGTTTTCACAGCCACCGCTGCACCGTCCTTCCCTCGGCCCCACACCTCGCAGGGCCTCTACAGAGAGGAGAGGAGGTGACAGTTACGGAAGCAGGCGGAGCGGCTACCGGGCTGCTTCTCTGAGCGCCTGAGCTTCCCGGCGGGCGCTCACCTCGGCGACATGCTCCTCCCATTCCGCCTCGTCGATGCCTCGGCGCTGGCGTATTGGGTCCTTGTGCCCGGCGGCGCAACCGCTCCACGCCGTCCACTCTCTGAGCCGGGACTCGATTATCAGGAACGCCCGATGCCATTCGACCGCGGCGGTAGCGTTCGCCGAATCCGCGTAGGAGACCCGTTCGTGGTCCTTCAACGCCTGCAACGCCTCGACATGGCTGTTGTGGCGCCACCAGCACACCGGGATCACCGTGTGATCGAGGTGCGCGAAGCGTTCGACGAGTTCCTCGACCCACCCTCGCAGCGCGGCCATATCATCGGCGACGTCCGCGGCGGGTTCGCTCGGCCAGTGCAGCGGCCCGCGGAACACCTCCATGTCGGCCGGGCCGTCCGCGGCGTACAGCCGGGCCAACGCAACCCTCCCGTCGGCGCCGTCGTCTTCCTCGTCGGGGTCCGGCTCGTCGAGGGTGTCGTCGTCGGGCACATCCGGCCCGTCGTCGTCGTTCACCGCTGCGCTCCTCTCCGGTATCGGTCGCGTAGCTTGGCTGCGATCAGGTCGCTCGCCTGCGGCCGTCCGAGCCGCCTCCACGCCGGGTCGGCCTCGAACAAGGCGTGCATGGCATGATGATGGGTGCGGCACAGCGGCATCAGGTCCCGCCAGTCCTCCCGGCCGAGACGCCGGTAGCTTCGGTGGTGAAGGTCGCCGGACCGTAACGTCCACTCGCACCCGCATACCACACACACCGGATCGGCGCCTTCGTCGCGCCGCCCGGTACTCCTCCAGCCACCGCTCACGTCGGCGAAACCACTCCGGCGACGCCATGTACACCCCGTAGGCCGCCCGAGTCGCAACTCGCCGCCCCGACCAGGCCAGACCCGGCCGCGGCTCACGCACCTTCTCCCTCTTCCTTGCCTGCGGTGGGCCACCAAACCGCGCAGCTCGCCTTCGGCGCCGATTGTGCAACCAGCGCCGGCGAACAGTGACAGGAGCAGCTCGGCGCAGCGTCCCTCCGCGATCGCGATCTCGAAGATTCGCCGTGCTACAGGCTCGTAACGGTCGGGGTCGGCAAGAACATCAGGGCCGGCTCAGCGACATGACCTGATCGCCATCGACAATCCGGCCGGGAACACCATCACGTCTGCGGCCGCCGTCACCAGACCTGGGAGCCACCAGCTCGGCGCCCGTACCCGGTAGAAGAACTCGCCACTGCCGTACACCCGAACGCCGCGTACACGAGGCCCACCAGATGCCGGTCGGCCGTCACTGTTCGCTCTCCGACCCGTTTTCCCATTCCCGGGCGGCGGTTTCTCGGATGGCGGTTTCGATCCTGGCCTTGCCGGTCTCGATCTCGCCGGCGTCGGGCCGGCCGGTCCAGGGGTGGAGGCGGAGCATGATCGGCTTGGCCGAGCGCAGCAGCATCAGCCCGTACCCGAAGCGCAGCTCCCGGATCATCGCCGGGTCCAAGATGGCCCTCTGACGGTCGGATTCGCTGTAGCTGGTAGACCGGTCGGTTCCCCACGACTCGGAGCGTTCGCGGACCGTGCGGTCCCCGATCATGCGAGACAGGTCAGCGAGGTCGTCTGCGTCCGATCCGCCGCCCAGGATCAGTTTCACGATGGACGAGTCCCATATCGCCTGGGCTTCGTCACGTCCCCAACGGTGACGGGCTTGCGCCAAGGTTTGCAGCACCGCCAGGGTGGTGATCCCGGTGCCGCCGCCTTCGGACATGAGCGCTCCGAGACTCGGTAGCGGATAGTTGGCGGCCTCGTCGAGGATCAGCCCGAGCGGCGGGTCGAGCCGGGAGCCTGGCGATCCGGCCGCCAGGCGGCGGGCCACGTTCACCACGTCCTCGATCAGTGCGGACACCAACCCGGCGGTACCGGTAGCCTCCTTCGACCCCGCCGTGCCCAACAGATATAGCGTTCCCCGCTCGCGGAGGAACCTCGCCGGATCGAACTGTTCGTCCGGGCCGGGAGACACCGCGGCGAGGACCTTTGGGTCCGCCAGCGCCGAGAACGCGTTGGACACCATCGACCAGATGTCGTCGCGGCGTTTCGGGTCGGAGGAGATGATCGCGTCCAAAGCGATCGACCACTTGGCGGCCGCGGCCGGGTGATTCATCAAGATCTGCACGGCCTCTTTCGCGGCCGGGGCCGACAGCGACCACTCGTAGAGACTGTCGGCGGAGCGGCCGGCGATCGCGGCGGCGTGCAGCAGGCAGCGAACCGCCTGGCGGGTCTGTTCCTTCCAATAGTTCGCCTCGGTGACCCCCTGGCCGGCTCCGGCGGTGAGCGCCGCGGCCCGGATCATCGCCGTTTGCGCCCGTTCGCATCCCCGTACCGGCGACCAGCGCAGCGCGCTCGGCACCCCCGCCGCGAGCCCCTCGGGGTCGAACACGGCGACCGGGCCGATCCTCGAGCGGGCCTCCAGTGTCGGCGCCAGGTTGTCGGGGCGGGTCGAGGTGGTGATCACCGCGCCGGGATAGTCGAGGATCGCCGGGATCACGATATTGAACCCTTTCCCGGCGCGGGGCGGGCCGAGCAAGGTGATCGAGTCCTCCACGCTCGCCCAGCACCCCTCCCCCCGGCTGGACCCCAACAGCAGTCCGACATCCGCCGGGACAGGGCGGGAGACCGAGGGGCGCAGTGTGGCGGCCCGGCGCAGCAACGCTTTCTCACCCGCCGCGTGGCGGACCTGGCGGCGGTTCGCGAGCCCTTCGATCATCTCCGGGTTATCGGCGGTGTCGGTCGGGCGGGGATGCCACATCCTCCACGCCCCGTACCCCATCCCGGCAAGGAGGGAGAGGGCGAGGAAAGTGACCGGCCAGTACAAGCCGGGCGGGCCGACTGGCGACCGCCACCCCGCGGACGGATCCGCGAAGTGAGCGAACGCGGCCAGCTCCCCGAACGGACGCCCGTGCGGCAACCTGTGTCCCGACAGCCGCGCCGACGCAGCCCCGGCCGCCCATAGCACCCCGACAAGCACCATCGCCGCGGCCAGGCCGACGAGCGACAGGTCCCGGAGCGGCTCAGGCCGCGGGCCCTCGGCCATCACGCCACTCCTGCCGATACGGGCAGCACCTGCTGGGCCAGCCGGGCGGCCGCGATCTCGCAATACCGCTCGGACTGCTCCACCCCGACCGCCCGCCGGCCGAGCCCTTTCGCCGCGACCAGTGTCGTGCCTGACCCGGCGAACGGATCGGCCACCACCTCGCCAGGCCAGGTGGACAGCCGGATGCAGCGCTCCGCCAGCGCCACCGGCATCACCGCCGGATGGTCGGTGCGGGTGGACTCGCCGGGCGGGATTCGCCAGATCCCGCGGGTCATGTCGGCCCATCCGCCGAGCGGGTCGCGCCAGTGCTCCATCCCGGCCGGGGCCTGGCGACGCCACTCGCCGGTCGTCGCGCACACGATCGGCTCCCACGCGTGGCGTACATGCGGGGCGCTCGGCGTTTCCCAGCTACCCCACGCGGTGTCCGAGGTGGCGATCCCGTAGTCCCAGCAAACGATGTGCCGTTCGGTCATGCCCGCCCGGCGGATCGCGTCGAGCCAGACCGTCAGGCGGGACTACCCCCACGTTGACCCACGCCCGCCCGCCGGCGGGCGGGAGGCTCACCGAAATCAGCCGGCAGGTTTCACCGGCCAGCGCCTGATACTCGCTGTCAGGAAGCGAATCGTCGTAGCCGTCGTAGGCGACACCGGAGTTGTACGGCGGGGAGGTGATCACACACGCAACATCTGAGAGCGCGCCGATCTCGCGTATGTCTGCATGCCAGATGACGACCTGGCCGTCGTCGTAGTAGGGGGTCACAAACCAACCCCCGCTGTGACGGCCCGTAAGGCGACGGCCGGGTCGGTGTCGGAGCCGTGTCGGGTCTGGCGGCGGGCGTCGACGGCCGCTTCGACACCGGGCACCCGCCCGCCGGTTTCGTGAGCAGCGGGGGACACCTCCAAGATGGCGGTAGCCGCCTCGTGAACCCGCCGCTGCGTAGCGGCGATCTCGCGGGCCACATCCTCGCCTTGCGATGCCCACGACGCCACATACGGAAAGCTGTAGCCGTCGGTTGCCATACCGTGCGCATGCGCGACCACGAACGCCACGCTCTCGGCCTCCACCTCCTTGCGGGCCCGGCCCAGAGCTAAACCGGGGAACCCCTCGTGCAGCAGGCAGTGCCCGGCCTCATGGATCAGGGTCTTCACCATCGCCGCGTCGTCCATGTCCGCCCGGATCAGCACCCGCCTCTCCGCCCACACGGTCATCCCGTTCGCGCCTTGCAGATACCCTGCATCGGGCACCGTGTCCACCTGGAACCCTTTGGACTCGATCAGCCCCATCACCGCTTCGCCAAGACCACGTGGGGCTTCGCCTTCGAGCAGCTTCGGTATCGGATGCTCAGGTAGCGGTTCGCCGGCCGTCTGATGCTCGGAGAAGACACGCTCGACCTTGAACCCCCGCAGTTTCGGGCGGGTCTCGACCTGCTCGCCGCCGGCCGGTGTTTCCCCCTTCTCCAGCGGGCGCACGACGTTCTTGCCGTCCTGCTCGGACACCGCCACCACCGACACGCCACGGAGCGGCGCGAGGACCAGGTAGCCGTGCTGGCCTTTCACCACGCTGCGGCCAAGCGCCTTCCACGTGTTGAACCCGGCCACATAGCCCGGGGAGGGCTCCGAAACCTGCCCGTCCTCGTACGCCTTCGCGTGCTGCGCGAAGACGAGCATCACGTTGTTCGGGCTGTACGTGTGAAGCCTCGACTGGAACTGCAAAAACCGCTTCCAGTCCTCCCCGGAGCGCAGCGCCTTCACCTCCGACGCCAACACCTCCTGCGCGTCTGCGACCAGCTGCGCCCGGTGCTCCGCCGCCTGCTGCCTCGACCATCTCGGTTTCGCCATCGTCGAACCACCTCCATCCGCCCGGCCACGCCGGGGCCTCTACAAGGAGGAGGGGGAGGTGACAGTTACGGAACCAGTAGGGCGGCCCCACTAGCACCAACCCTCCCGTCTAAGAAGAAGTTCGCTTCAGATGCCAGGAACTGGCGGGGGTTCATCCCTATTGACTCGGGTTCGTCGATTCCGCGGGTTGTTGACCCCCCGAGCCAGACGCGATGGGGTCGTCCAGTGGCCTCAGGCTGATTGACGATCCCTCAGAATTCTCCAACACTCGTCCGGATTGCCGACGGATTGCCCTACGGGTGAACTCGTGCACTCTAAGTTCCCGCTGGGTTCTCGATACTGGTGGCACGAGCAAGAACCTCGGGCCTGGACACTGATAAGGCGTCCCGCAAAGCCGGCGATCCGGGGCAGGTCTGGGACTCCGGCGAGGACCGAAATAGGGGACGCGCTCGTTGGTCGTTAGGGACTGGCGCTGCCATTTGTGGATTTTCACGGCGTGGCACGGGGCACCGGACGAGAATGGGGGGATGGTGCTGCGGGTGCGTCGCCTCGAGACCGGTGAGTGGCAGCTGCTCAAACGGTTGCGGTTAGAGGCTCTACGGGAGGCTCCGTACGCGTTCGGGTCGACGTTCGCCGAGTCGGCTGCCCGTGAGGACGGCTGGTGGGTGTCGATCGTTGAGCGTTTCGCCTGGTTTGTGGGCTTCCCTGCCGCTAGCCGCGCCGAACCGGTGGGATTGGTGGCGGGAGCTCCACTCGATGACCCAGGTTCCCGGGCGGTGATCTCGATGTGGGTCGCTCCCCCCTATCGTGGGCAGGGGGGCGGCCGGCCAGCTACTGGACGCGCTGGAGCGCTGGGCCCGCCAAGACGGTGCGGTGTGGCTGAGCCTTGGGGTGTCGGATCGCAACGAACGAGCCCGACGGTTCTACCTGCGGCTCGGGTTCTCCCCGAGCGGGGAGAGCGAACCGTTACACAGCGACCCGACCGCCCGGGCGGTTCAGATGCGTAAACCCCTTCCCCCCGCCCGATTACGCTTCGCCCCAGGCTCGTCGGGTCCTTCGCATGGCGGTCACGCTCGCAGCGCAATCTGGACCTGGATCCTGTCGTACCGCTACAGGGGCGAAGCGTTCGTTCGTTTCGAGGACACGGACCGAACCAAAATCGTTGCCGGCGCCCAGCGAGCCATCCTGGAGGACCTGGGCTGGCTGGACTGCGAACGTCGCGCCTGCCCGGCCAGCAGCGCGAAACTGACCGACAAGCACACGACAGCGCTCGAGACCCTCACGGAGGCCGGCTGCGCTTATCGCGATGGCGGGGCGGTTCGCTTCCGGCTACCCCCCGACGGCGTGGAAGGGTGGGAGGATCTCGTCCGGGGTTCGATCAAGATCCCCAACTCGAGTCTCGCCAACCCAGTGCTGGTGCGAAGCGACGGGACGCCGACCTTCTTCCTGGCCAGCACCGTCGACGACCCCGACGACGCGATCACCCACCTGGTCCGCGTGACGGCAATGATGGCCGCCACCGCAACCCAACGGCACATTTGGCGCGCCCTGGGCGTCTCGCCGCCGGCTATGGCCCACATCCCGCAGGTAACCGGCCCTGCAGGGCAAATCGGTCCGCTCCATCCCCGGCGGCGGCACACTGCGCTACCTGCGAGAACGTGGCATCGGTACCGAAGCGGTACGTGTGTATCTGGCCAGGCCGCAATCGGCCAGCGAGAAGACCCCACCAACGGGGCTTGCGGAGATCATCGACACCCTCGATCCGCGCCGTGTGCGCGCCGCCCCCTTCGTTTCGACCAAGCCGCCTTAGAGAGGCTCGATCGACGACAACGTGACCTGAATCCCAGACATCCAATTGATCCCAGCTTTGGGATGAGGTTTCACACCGACGCCAACCGGTGACAGGGTCTAGACCCGGTATGCCTCTTGCTCGTCGAGTGGGCTGCCCCCGCGGCACGCTACCAGACCCATCTCGCTTATGACAGCCATGTACTGCCCAGCACCTGGGCCTCCGCACCCAGACCCAAGCCCGGCCAATATCTCATTCGAGATCTGGCGGCGACGGCTAACTAGCCTCGCTTGGCGTGCCTTTCACCTGTGAGGCTTGCGGCGCGGGTCGTGATCTGATTCAGATTCCGGCGCACGGCACCATGCTGCGTTGTCCGCAATGCGGCCACGAGCGCCCCTTCGTCCGGCCCCCGCTCCTCATAGTTACCGGCACACCGGGCTCGGGAAAATCGACCATCTGTGCCCGACTCGCCGGGACGATCCCCGGTGCCGTTTTACTCGATGCTGATGTCTTTGCTGGCGACATGATCAGCGTTGTCCCGCCGAACAACGACTATCGGGCCTTCTGGCGGTCGATGTTCAGAGTAGCGCACGAGATCGCCCAGAACAACCTGGCCGTGGTGTTCTTCTCGGTGATGTTGCCAGACCAAGTGCTGGCGAACACGGATGTTGTTGCCTATTTCCAGTCTGTCAGCTTCTTGTGCCTGGCCTGTGATGCCGACGTTCTCAGGAGGAGCTTCGAGCGGCGCATTCGGAGCGAGGTCGTCAGGCCAAGCGACAGGGAAAGACTTGAAGCGGCCGTGGATCGCTGGGACCAGTTCAACCTCGATCTGATGGACGCGGCTCGCTCGACCGAAAACGTGCGTGTCATCAACGCAGCCCGGTCCGTCGAGGAGGTCCAGGGTGATGTTCGGGACTGGATACTCGCCAGGCTTCAGGGTTGGTCTTAGTTCAGGCGGGGTGATCTTTCAGGCTCACCTCGGCGACGGTGGGTTGGGGGTGGACCTCCTCAAAGGAAAGCACTTGACGACTGCCAGCCGAGTCGGATTTCATGAGCGGAGGCGATTGTCCACGCCTGACGCCGCGGTCTCCCAGCAAGACTGGCTAGGTGATCCCAAAGGGGAGCAGATCCTCGGACCGGAGTGCGTCGTACCCCATTCGACTCAGGCCGCTGGGAGCCACCGAGTAAGAGATGGAGGCAACGATGACTACCGATAAAGACTTCAAGCAGCTAGTACGCCAGGAGATGCGGGAATCGGGCAAGAGTTACGCCCAGGCGCGTCGGCAGGTCTTGAAGCGACAACCCCACGCACCTACTTCGGACACCGGCCTGCGTCGCGTCGACAAGCCGGAGCTTGGGCTCACCGTGTTTGTGCCGGAGGACTGGGCGGAGTTTCCGCCCCAGCCGACCAACAACCCCTATGAAGTAGCACGCTTTCAGCACCACGAAGCCAACGCACGTCGTATGTGCCTGGTGTTTCGTCATCCCGGCTCCAGCGGACTATCGCCACAAGTGCCCCGCGAGGCCGGTCCGTGCGAAGCGAGAGGCCAGCCGGTTCCGGTTCAAGGACTTCACTGCTGAGGAAATCGATGTCAGTGGTTGGCCGACCGTCAGGATGGATTACGATTCTGAGGGAGTTCGACTTCGGCCGCTGGCACGTTCGCTGATGACTTCCTTGTCGTCCGCAACGTCGTGGTGGAGTTCTCTCTCGGAACCTCCACTCCAGACAAAGACGCCCCAACCTTTGAGGCGATGGTCCAACTCTTTCAGGCGTCGTAGAAGACCGTCTGAAAGATGCCGCTCACCCACTACAAACCCCCGACCGAGGAGGAGACTCGATTCGATGCTGCCTACAAGCTGGACACTGCTTCCGGGCTGGCCGTCACGTTCAGGAGCGGTTGATCGGCTGGGAGTTCTACCGCCACGTTGATGCGATTCAGACGTTGATCAGTCCGACCAGGAACAGTAGCGCGGGCCTACTCTGTCGTCGTTGAACTCCGAACGCGTCGATGTCCAGGTCTCCTCGTCAACGTGGTGGCTGTCGCCCTCTACACGGGTCACTGCCTCAGCCAACCCAAGGGCAGCCCGCTCTTGTTGGCTGAAGGTTCCCGACTCACGCCACCCGGCCAAGGTGTCAAGCTGCATTTCATTGATGCCCATCCTCCTTGCTATGCCGGAGTGGAGGCGGAGGCAGAAGGCACAGCCGTTGATTTGTGACACCCGAAGCTCGACAAGTTGGGCCAAGTGAGCGTCGAGTGGCCCACCATGAAGGTGAGCGGACAGTGTCCGCACGTCTTGGTTGAACTGCTCGGGGTTTCGTGACGACTCGGGGTTGTGGGTGGCCGCTGTTCAGGCGAATGGGTTTGACGGTAGTAGAGGGCTTCGTAGTTGCTGGGTTGTGTAGCCGTCGTCCTGGGTGATCTCGCCGTGCAGGCGTCGGTGGTTGAACCAGTCATGTATCCCAGGGCAGCGTTCTCGATGTCGTCGACTTCCAGCCACGGTCCTTGGTGGTTGATCAGTTCCGATTTGTACAGCGTGTTGAACGCCTCGGCCATCGCGTTGTCGTAGGTATCGCCTTTGCTGCCGACCGAGGCGACTGTCGTCCTCGGCGAGCCGTTCGCTGTAGCGGATGCTCAGGTATTGGACGCCGCGGTCGCAATGATGCACCAGGCCGTTGACGTCGTGGCCTGCTCGCTGCGGTCCCACAGGCCCATCTAGGAGCGTCGATGGCGAGGTCGGATCGCAGGCTGTTCGAGATCTGCCAGCCGACCACGAGGCGGGAGTACACGTCGAGGCTGAAACGCCCGTTAGACCCACCCGGCATGCGTGCTGACATAGGTCAGGTCCGCAACCCACAGCTGGTTCGTGCCGCAGCCACGAACTTCCGCTCGACCAGATCTGCGGGACGGTGCTGACGATCATCATGGCGGGTGGTGACCTTGTAGGCCTTTCCCTGCCCAGCGCCTGACAGCCCCAGATCCCGCATGAGCCGCTCAACCGTGCAGCGGGCCACCCCGATACCCTCCCGATTTAGCTGGGCGCACACCTTGTCCGCCCCGTACACGCCGTCCATGTTCTCCATCCACACCCGGGCGATCTCCCCTCTCAGGTACTCGTCACGGATCGCTCGGGCCGACGGCAGGCGCTTCTTGTGGCAGTAGTAAGTGTTCGGGGCGATCGACAGCCGTGCTCGCTGAGCACCCTGCAGATCGGCTCGACCCCGAACCGGTGGCGGTATTCGTCGATGAAGTCGACTATCTCTGCGACTGGCGGTCGTAGCTCCGCCCCGAAGAAACTGGCCGCCGCCTTGAGAATGTCATTAGCCCGGCGCAGCTCCTTCACCTCCCGCTCGAGCTCCTTGATCCTGGCCCGCTCATCAGTCGTCAAACCCGGCCGCTGGCCAGCGTCGGTCTCGGCTCTGCGTACCCACTGGCGAAGCGTCTCATGGTTCACGTTCAGCTTCTGCGACAGCGACTCGATCGCCTTCCACTGCGTCGGGTACTCATGCTCATGGTCAAACACCATCCGCACCGCCCGCTCCCGGAAATCAGCCGGATACGGCGGTCTCGGCGCCCTCTTGCTCTCTGACACTGCTCCATCCTCTCAAAGCTCGGAGCAGTCACCATTCCCGGGGCGGTTTCAGGTAGTACTGGGGGCCGTTTACGTATGGGTCGAAGCGCACTCCGCTCACGGTATGACTTCGACCGGCAGACCACCGGGATGCTCTGAAAACGGGCCGCCGGATTCGGAGCGGGACCGGAAGACTGTGGGCTTCGATCTCTTCTCGTGAGCCGCCGGGATCTCGCCTACGGCTCGTTCTGGAACCCGCTCACCCTGGCGACGCCAGGACTCCTCCGCCGTGATGGTGCCAGTGACGTCCTGTTTGTTTGACCGTGTGCTCACCTGGTTGGGCATGACGACAGTCTTCAGCCGGGCGGGGACGGGCCAGGAGCCGCCTTTATAGCGGTGCCGGTGCCGAGAGTCTTCTAGATAGCTAGGGGTCAAGCCAACTAGGGGGTAGTCGCCAAGGGTCGGTTCGCGGATCGTTGCCTTAGATTCCGAACTCGCAGACGGTATCTCCTGCGGCGATCTCTTCGATTCTGCCGTAGCGTGCTTTTTGGACGGCCGTCTGAACGTTCGCGTACACCTCATACGCCATGGTCGGATTTGCCAGCGGGATCTCTCCTCGGCGGGCGGCATCCTCGATGAGGGGGCACGCTGCCTGCGCGACGGCTGCCCAGAGTTGGCCCTGGGTTACCTCTGCGTCAGCACCGATCCAACCCCGAAGCTCTGGGGCTGGAACCGGCACGGTCACGAACTGGAAGTACTTCCCGTCGCGGAACACTCGGAGCCGCACCTGTAGAGCGTCGACGCGAGACGTGTCGCGGATCGTGTTCTCGTACTCGACTCGGAAGGAACTTGGCTGGTGTTGGGTCGTCACAACGACCTCCTCGCGGAACTGTGCCAGCCGATCCTCTGCCGTCACGACGGTCTCGGTTGGTTCTCTCTCCTGGGAAGGGATTACCAGGTCGGGGGGCGCGTGTCCGCCGCCGGGATCGGTTCTTGGCTGGCGGACATGGCTAGCTGAGTTTCCCTCTGAGATTCCCGTCTGTCGGCATCACGAGACATCGCTAGCTGTGCAAGGAGTAACGCACCCCCGACGATGACGCCGCCTAGGACCGTGGTTCCAAGCTCTGCTTGTTTGGTCCCGTTGGTGCCTCCCGCGTCGAACACGACGCCGATCAAGAACACCACGAGCACTCCGACCCCGACCACGACCCTGATCACCGGGCGGATCAGCCATGGCCGGGGTTCACTCACCCCTCCAAGGGTGGCAGTCCTCCCTCCACTGGGACGCGGACCGTTGGGCGCGGAGAGTCCTCCGAGGCGCCGGGACCACATACCGCCCCCGCCGTCAGCCTCTACCCGGGGGCGATTGGAAAGACTCGGACGCTGCAAGTTCATACCCGCCAGGCCTCACTGGCGCGGGAGTGACTCAGTGATTGTTTGATCTCCCGTTCGGTCAGGGGCCTCTTGCTCTCGCATCGCAGCCGCCCTGGAATCGGCGTCTTTCGCTTGATACCGGGTCAGGCGGGAGCGTCGAGGGGACTGAGGGCCAGTAGTTGTTCACCTTCAGCCTGCAGCCGCACGGTTGCGCCGGTTTGGTCGGGGCGGGCTCTCCCGGTGGTGTGCAGGGCGTGTTCACAGCGAGCGGTATAGGCGAGCAGCCAGGCCGCTGATCCGCCAGCGGCCCTCCACTGAGTGCCTGAGAGCGTCCAGCCGGCGGCGCGCTCGTAGTCACGGATGAACCTGGCCACCTCTCTTGTATCGGGGAAGCGTGAGCCTCCCGGTTCGCTGGTGACCGACCAGGTGATGGCTGCTTGGCCGATAGCCGTGGATTCTGCAGCTAAGGCGACACTGTCCCAGTCGTAGACGGCGACTATCTGACCGCGCTCGGACTCGCACGTTGCGGGCGGACCAGTCCATGTGGGCCACGACCGTGCCGGCCTGATCGGAGTCTCTCGCTTCTTTTGCCCGCTGCGCGATTCTGTCGATCCATTCCGCCCCTGCCGATGTTGCCTCGAAGTCAAATAGCGGTGAGTGCGGCTCGGGATACAGATGATCGGCTGAGCTGGCCAGGGGGTGCAAGGCCAGGGCTGGCAACTGGCCTGTCTGGCAGGTAGCGATCTGGGTGGCCAGGCCACGCGCCGATGCCCCTCGGTCCTGGTCACCGGAGAGCGGTCGCAGTCCGGGATCAGCCAGCAAGGTCTCGGCGGTCACCAAGGCCGCCGTCCCGCCCGACAGTGGGGTTGGGGATAGGAGCGGTTCTGGGCAGGGAAATCCCTGAGCGGTCAGCGTCTTCTGTACCGCTTGCACCGACTCCAAGAACGAGGCCTGCCAGCGGGCTTGGAAGACCTTCAACACCACCACCTCACCGTTCTCCAAGCTCAGACCGACGACACTGCCGACAGAAGACCGGTAGAACAGCACCCCCCTTGGGCGCGACCCGAAATGATCGAAACAGAAGTCGGAGATGACCTCGGCGATAACTTCGGGGTCGCCGGTCCCGTACAGCAGCCGCTCCACCTCAGGGAATCCCCAGCGGTCTAACTCCCGCCTGATCACGGATGCGAGCTCGGTCACAGAGTCATCATGACCGGCCTACCGCTGTACAGGCCACAAAGCCTTCGAACCTCAGCCCGCCAGGTCGGATAGCGCAGCCCTAGGGCCGTTGTTCCCCACCACCAGGCCGATGGGCAGCCCGGTGCACCTTGGCGGCGCATTCTGGGACGGCGTTCGCCTCGGGGGATCCTGGCGCTGGATCCCGTCGCTTCCGTCGCCAGCGCCCTTCGCTCTCCTAGCGCCTGTGGGTACAAGTCGGCAGCGAAGCCCGCAGGCCCGAAGAGGGTCAAGACTGGCCGGCGTAGGTGTCGGCGAGTTGGGCGAAAACGTCAATCAGTCGCTGCTGTGTGTCCTTGAACTTCTCCGGGTCGGTGACGGGTTGGGGGCTGCCGGTCAGATAGGTGTTCTGGTGGAGTTCAAGTTGGACCGCGTCCACAGACGGGCGCATTGGCGAACCTTCGGACGATCCAGCCGCCGGTGAACCGGAGATTGCGGGCCACCTCTGAATCTGCGGTCCTCAAAGCAAGCCTGCACCAGGTCCACGACCTCCGGTTTGGCGGTCGTGCCATTTCCGTCGCCGATGATCACGTCGGCTCCGAGCGGCATCACCGAAGCTGTGCAGATCGACCAAGCAGGACCGAGGTCACCCCGTTTGTCCACGGGTAGAGAAGACGGTCCAGGCCCCGGTGGTAGGGCCATGGGCGAGGGCGATCCGGCGGGCCACGTCTTTGTCGCTGAGCGGCCGCTCGTAGATGGCCTTGCCGCGCGTATTGGTCGAGGGTACGGCTGCTCGCCAGAAGTCCCCGTGGAGGGGAGGTCGAAGCTCTCGGTTCGGATCGGCCACGAATCGGCTGAGCCGGTTCACCACCGCGGCGATGCCCAGACCGGGAAGAAACTCGTATAGCTGCGGGGTGGCCAAGTCGGTCCACAGCTCGTCGGGAGACACCAGAAGTCCGCTGACGCTCTGTTTCAGGGAACTCCATCCCACCGTGCGGTAGGGACGCCACCACCGGTCGAACACGGCTGGGCTGCCAATAGTCAACCGACGGCGGCCATCCATCGACACCCACGCCCTCAATCCTGCCTCACCGATGTTCCCAAAGGACCCAGAGCCCGGGACTGCGATCCGGGGTCGGCCCAGGGTTGATCTCCGGTCAGGACCTCGAGCCCAGGCGAAGAGTTACCATCGGGGCGGTCCGAGCCGGGCGAACAGGAGCTGCCGAGTGCGGTCGATCGGCCCGGTGCTGTCCAGGTCCAGATCAACATCGGACGGCTGCTGCCAGTGCTGCCTGGACCCAGCGACGTGATCCCAGTCCAGTTCCTACCAACCGGGGATGCCTCGTCGGCGGGTCTCGATCCGGATTCTCTGTATAGGCTCGTTATCGCAGCGGGTGTGCACGATCACGCAGTCTGCGGCCTCCTCTGCGGCCAGCTGCCGGGTTCGGCGTATCTGCTCTGGGCGGGCCACACCATCGAGGACCACCGAACGTCCCCGCCGCAACTCCGAGGTCGCAAGCTGCCAGACCAAGGTCCAGCCCACCTCCCGGCAAACCATGTCCGACCACGAATCATCGATCATCGGCCGGCTGTGGGGTGACAGCCGCAGGCCGGCCATGACCCAATCCCAGCCCAAAACGGCCGCCCCCAGGTGATCACCGGCCATGGCTGCCAGCGTCGATTTTCCAGACGCTTGCAGACCGGTTACCAGCACCAAGATCGGCCGCCCGGGCTTGGGCCGAACGCTCTGATCCTTCGACCCTGCCGACGAGGGCAGGACTCCGACGCCTTGGAGAACTGATGCTCCCACTGGGTGCAGGTCGACAAGCGCGAGATCCTCTGGGTGAACCAGGCAACATCGAGTATCTCCTCACCATCTGGATGTGGGGTTCCCGACGTCACACGGGCGTCGAAGACCGATGACACGTAAGAAGTCTGGTCACCGTCGGGATATCGCACCCGGAAGCCCGGACCGCCCAGCACGGCACGGATGCTCGTCAACTCCACGACCACCCCAGCTTCCTCGGCTGCCTCTCGCAGCGCCGCCGACTGCGGCGCCTCGTCAGGCTCTACCGCTCCTCCGATGGTGGCCCACTGGCCGCTGTCGGCTTGGCGGACGAGAAGCAGCCGTCCGTCGGAGTCCCAAGGAAGCACCGCCACCGACGGAAGGACCAGCAGGTGATTCCCCACCATGGACCGCAACTCAGAGACGAACGGTGATATGCCCACCCAGCAAAGCTACTGCCGCGCCCCCAGCCGCCCCGGCAACCGAAAGCCGAACCCGCCACCCGCCCGAGTGTCCACCCCCGCCATCAGGGCCGAACATCGCTCCCGATCGGAATCTCCGCCAGCACATCGAGCAGAATGGCACGATGCCGAGAAAGCTGACCGGCGTGGAGATCGACCTTCTGTTGCAGACGCGATCTCGTCGCACACTTGGCCACCCTCGACAGGGACGGCTACCCACACGTCACACCGGTCTGGTTCATATGGCAGGACGGCCGCTTCTATGTGACCAGCTATTCGACTCGACCGCACGTGCGGCGATGCATCGAGAATCCCCGCTGCGGCTTGGTTATCGACAGCGAAGACCGTTTAAGGCGTGACGGCGAGCGGCCTAACCAACAGGTTCGCGTCATCGCAGACGCGGTCGATCAGCCCGGACCCGGATCGGACGTGGACAGCCCTCATCCGGCGCCGCTACGTCGACCACGTTGGCAGCCCGCTGGATCGGTGGCCGGACCGGGACCGATCGGTGATCGAGCTGCACCCCAAACAGATGGTCGCGGTGGCCAGCGTGTGAAGCACTGAAACCCTGATCGGTATCCCAACACCAGGGTGGTTCATGGTACGGGCGATGTGACAGAAGTGCACGGGGGCATCCATATGTCCTGCCTACTCCCGGGTCGTGGGTTTCTTTCGGCGGCTGCCCTGTGGCGCACCACCCAAGTTGTCAAGGTTCAGATACTTGACCTGTAGAGCTTGGATGGTCTCGGTGATCACTCTGAATGGCGGGCGGGGCCTTCAGGTCGATCGTGTCTTCAGGTAGATCGTGCCCCCTGGCGCGTACCAGCCAGCCTTCTTCCGAACAGACGGCTCCGGGTCCGTGTCACGGGCGTCGGTGAGGGCGCTCGCCGCCGTGGCGTCGTCACGCACCCAGCGTCCGACCGCCTCAGCGGCAACGCTGCGCACGTGCTTCGAGGAATCGCTCCGAAGCAGTCGGATCGCCCGTGGCAGGACCTCGCTCTTGTCTGGCCGACAAGTGTTTGCCTTGCATCGGTCACACGCCAGGGCGTGCAAGGCATCCTTACGCACCCGTGCGTCCGAATCCTCCAGCATGGCGATGAGGTCGGGAAAGGAATCGTCATCGACCAGGTGATCGAGCGCCTTGGCGCAGTACATCCTCACGTCAGCGCTGTAATGTCGGAGACCCGTTCGGATTGCTGGCAGGGCCGCTTGACCACTCAAGACCAAGTGCCAGTAGGCGCGCTTCGCCCGGATCGCGTCTGCCAGAAGCTCGACCCAAGCTGGGAGGTCGTCATCGTCCACCGTCAGATTCACAGTCCCTGATCGTCGTACCGAATGAGCCCGGCTTCTATCGAGTTCTGGCGGATCTCCTCCTCACCGTTGGACAGGTGCACTCACCAGGTCAACGGGCAACGTAGAGCCGAGATTCGTAGGCGCATGGGAGGGTCCCGCCGGCTGCTTGTACGACAGCGCCAATCTGGGTAAACAGTCGGCTTTGTCGCTCAGTGGGGAGCGCGCCGAGTTCAGGAAGCGAGCGCAGAAGCTCCACGTATTGGAAGGCAGTGCAGTCGATCGACCAGAGGTAGCGACGTTCGATGACCTCCCCGAAGGATTCTGCGAGGCGGTTCTCGTCGGGTTGGACTGCCTTTCCAGTGAACGCTGGTGACCAGAAGCAGGTAGCCAGGAACTCTGGGCAGAGATCCTCGAGACCGAGGTCGCCTTCCGCAGTACGGAGTCCTCCCAATACGGCAGGCTCCACCACACCGCTAAGGCCCCCGAAGACGTAGGACTTTCTTCGCCTTTGCATAACCTATGCCTGGATTAACCCAATGCCAGGCTTGCGCTGAGATCACTAGATCGAATGCCGACGGCTGAACAGGCCAAGCCTCGAATGTAGAAACGTAGAAGGATACCCTCGGAACGCCTGCAAGGATTCGGATACCGATGTTCGCCATTGACCGACTGGGCTCTATCGCTACGATCTCTAAACCTCTACTGGCGAACAGCCTCGTCGCCGAGACCAGCGCCAGCGCCGATCTCAAGGATTCTCGGCTGGTTTAAGCCAGCGAGGGCGAGTACATCCTCGATGAGATCGTCTGGATATCCCGGTCGTCCTCGCTCGTAATGTTCCGCCACCGCATCGAACGACATGAGCGGCCGTCCGTCATCGTGGTGATCATGAGTCATTCCGAATATCTGTCGTGGAAGTGCAGATAAGTATCCAGTCGCCTGGCCAAGTTCATCTCGGCCATGACCCCGGCGATCATCTCGCTCGCCCGACCGAACGGACCTGCCATCAGCACCGAAAGTTTGCCTTCCTCCAGGGCGGCGATCCAGACTTCCGAGCCTTCCCGATAGGACTCCGGTCCGATCGGATAGGCACCTAGTACGCTTCGAATGCCTGCAAACGAAGTTCAGTGACGCACGGGAGGATGTCCCGAGTTCCGTGGAACTTCGGTGACGGTCCGGTGGCCGATCAGGCCACGTGTTGATCGTATTCGGTGGGTGTGACGGTCGTCTTTGCGACTTCGGCGTCGAGGGCTCGGCTCAGGGCGGGCAAGTGCAAGAACCCGTTGACCTTGCGGAACTGTTTGGCGGCTTCGAGCATCCCCGCAGCGCACCACCGCAAGGTCATCTGTCCGTCGCGCCAGCGTTTCACGTTCGAGGCGTGGTCTCTGCAGATCTCGATCATCGACTCGATGGGGTTGGTCGAGCGCAGCGTGCGAGCCAGGGTGGGCGGCACCCCGAGGCGCATGACGGTGAGGGTTTCTTCGAGTCCCTCGCGAAGCGACCCGGCGGCCCCGGGGTGGGACCGCTCGAGCTGGCGGGCCAGGTCCTCCAGCGCAGCTTGGGCGGTCAGCGCGGAGTCGAGGCGGTAAGCGGCGTGCATCTTCGAGGCCACCGTGTCGGCCAGGCCCTTAGGCAGTTTTGCCTTGACGTTGCGGACTTTGTGCAGTTGGCAGCGAGCGATGATCGGATGGTCGAACACGGCTCGCACGGCGGCCGCAAGCGCTTTGGCGCCGTCGATGACCGCCAGGATGGGCCGGGTCACGTCGAGTCCCCGGTCGCGCAGGCCGACCAGAAGGTCGCCGACCAAGGTGGTGTTCTCGGTCGAGCCCTCGACCACGGCCAGAGGGTGCTTAGTCCCGTCGATACCGATTCCCATGGCGACGACGCAGAGATGCTCGCCGAAGTGCACTCCGTCGACCATGAGCGCGACGAGGTCCAGATCGGAGAGGCCCGCGCCGAGCAGGTCGGCGAGCGCGGTCTCCGTTGCGGTCACGAACCGGCGGCTCACCGCCGACTTCGACGTCGATGACGCCACCTTGTCAACTTCGGCCCCGACCGGTTCTAGACCTGCGGAGTAGCGTCGAGTTGACAGTTTCGACAACATCCGGCCCATGGCCATCTCACCCAACAGCTCGGTCGAGTTGAACAACTCATAGGCCGGTACCGGGATCTCGCCGCTGCCATCGCTGGCCCGGACCCGGGGCCGGCGCACGCTCACCCTCCGACCGCCGAGGGTCACCGATCCATCCTCAGTCCCGTGACGCACGGCCTCGCGGTCGGGCTGGTGCTTGCCCTTCGCGCCGCAGATCGCGGTCACCGACTCGTCCATCAAGGTCTGCATCACCGACAGGCCGGCGCCGACAGCCATCGCCAACAGCCCTTCTCTCATCGTGGCGGCGATATCGGCCATAGCCACGCTCACACTCGCCGGCAGCGGGATCGCCGCGTCCAGCTCGCTCGTCTGATAGTCCTTCATGATGGTGGTCCCCTTGCTCTCGGGTTGTCTTGGACGGACACCCGAGACCTACCACTCAGGCAGGTCTCGAGCGG
>CAWAPS010000022.1:0-108046 GCA_963783945.1 uncultured Actinomycetota bacterium | reverse complement strand
GCGCGGGGAATAAACCCGAGCAGATGGCAGCCGCCTCCGGGTGGGGTTCAACGCCCCGTATCGCGCGAACCTGTTTAACCTGGGGCCATGGCCAATGAGACGCGTCGGACCGATTCCGGCATAGAGATCAGGCCGGTGTACACCGCTTCCGACCTCGACGGCTGGGACGCCGGGGAGCGGTTGGGGACCCCCGGGGCCTTCCCTTTCACCCGCGGCATATACCCCACGATGTACCGCGGGCGGTCGTGGACCATCCGGCAGTATTCCGGTTTCGGTACGGCTGAGGCCACCAACGAGCGGTGGCGGATGCTGCTCGCCGCCGGGGGGACCGGTCTTTCCTGCGCCTTCGACCTTCCGACCCAGATGGGCTACGACTCCGACCACCCCCGAGCGGCCGGCGAGGTGGGCAAGGTCGGCGTGGCCATCGATTCGGTTGACGATATGAGGATCCTGCTGGAGGGGTTGCCTCTCGACCAGGTCACGACGTCGATGACGATCAATGCCACCGCGGCGATCCTGCTGCTCCTTTACGAACTGGTGGCCGAAGAGCAGGGCGTGCCCAGCCGCAGCCTCGGCGGAACCATCCAAAACGACATCCTCAAGGAATACGTGGCCCGCGGCACCTACATCTATCCGCCGCGCCCGTCGATGCGGATAGTCACCGACATCTTCGCCTATTGCCGGGAGAACCTGCCGAGCTGGAACACCATTTCCATATCCGGCTACCACATCCGGGAGGCCGGGTCGACTGCGGTGCAGGAGATCGCCTTCACTCTGGCCAACGGCATCGCCTATGTCGAGGCCGCGGTCGAAGCCGGCCTACCGGTGGACGAGTTCGCCAACCGGCTGAGCTTCTTCTGGAACGCCCACAACAACTTGTTCGAAGAAGTGGCCAAGTACCGGGCGGCCCGCAGGATGTGGGCCCGGATCATGACCGAGAGGTTCGGCGCCAAGGACGACAAGAGCAAGCTCCTGAGGTTCCATACCCAGACCGGAGGCTCCACGCTGACGGCCCAGCAGCCCGAGAACAACATCGTGCGGGTCACGTTGCAGAGCCTGGCGGCCGCCCTGGGGGGCACCCAGAGCCTCCACGCCAACGGTTTCGACGAGGCCCTCGGCCTGCCAACCGCCAAGGCGGCCACCATCGCGCTGCGGACCCAGCAGATCATCGCCAACGAGTCCGGGATGACAGACACGGCCGATCCGCTGGCCGGCTCCTACTACGTGGAGTCCCTCACCGAAGCGGTTGAAGCCGACGCCTGGGCCTATCTCGAGAAGATACGAGGCATGGGAGGCGCGGTTGCTGCCATAGAAGCGGGATATATGCAGGACGAGATCGAGCAGGCGGCTTACACCTACGCCAAGCAGGTCGATAGCGGAGAAAAAGTGATCGTCGGCGTAAACAGGTTTGTCGACGAGCAACCCGAGACGGCAGAGGTGTTCCCCATCGACCCGGCGCTCGAGCAGCACCAGGTCGATCGGGTGCGGCGTACCCGCTCGGAGAGAGACCAGGAAGCGGTGGATGCGGCCTTGGGCGACCTCAAGGCCACCGCGGGAGGAACCGGCAACCTGCTGCCACCCATCAAACACGCTTTGCGATTGCGGGCCACGCTCGGAGAAGTGAGCGACGTGCTGCGTTCCGAGTTCGGTGTTTACCAGCCGAGCCGGTGATGTAGGGGTGCGGTTGGTCGTCATCGGGGGCGGGCCGGGTGGCAACACGACGGCTACCCACGCCGCCCGCCTGGGGGCCGACGTCACGCTGATCGAACGAGACATCATCGGGGGCGCCGCCCACCTGTGGGACTGCATCCCCTCCAAGACGATGATCGCCACGGGTGGGGCCATGAGCTTTTCCCGGCGGATCGAGGGCATGGGGCTTTCTCACCAGGACGCCACCCTGGACGTCGACGCGCAGCGGCGCCGGGTGAAGGAGATCGAGGACCACCTCAATCACCAGGTGAGCCGGCTGCTCGAGAGCCAGGGGGTCCGCCTTATCCGGGGTACCGGCCGGCTCAAGGGTCCCCACCTGGTCGTGGCCGACACCGAGACGGGTATCGAGGAGATCGACGCCGACGCCATCGTCGTGTCGACGGGAAGCCGCCCGCGGGTTCCCGACTGGGCCTTTCCGGACGGAGAGCGGATACTGACCACCCGGCAGGCCTACCCCCCGTCGCGGATGCCTGACCACCTGGTGGTCATCGGGTCGGGGGTCACTGGCGTCGAGTTCGTCCACATGTTCAGCTCGTTCGGCGCCGCCGTGACGTTGATCGTCAGCCGGCAGCAGGTTCTGCCCAACAAGGACCCCGAGGTGGCCGCCGCCCTCGAAGAGGCACTGCTCCGGCGGGGGGTCAAGCTGTTCAAAGGGGCCCGGGCCGACGGGATCGAGCTCACCGAGGGCGGGGTGGCGGTGGCGTGCGACGACGGGCGGGTGGCTCGAGGGAGCCACGCCTTGCTGGCGATCGGCTCCCTACCGAACAGCGACGGTCTCGGGCTGGAAGGCGCCGGGGTGGAGATAGACGAGCGGGGCTACATCACCATCAACCATCACTGCCAGTCCAACATCGGCCATATCTACGCGGCCGGGGACGTGTCGGGGAAGCTGCCGCTCTCCTCGGTAGCGGCTATGCAGGGCCGGAAGATCGCCGAGCATGTGATGGGGATGCACACCCGGTCCCACCGGCACATCGACTACGAGAAAGCGGCCTCGGCCATCTTCACCGAGCCGGAGATCGCCGATGTGGGCCTGGCCGAGGCCGAAGCGTTCGCCAGCGGCCGGAAGATAAGGGTGACCAAGGTTCCCTACGCGGCCGCGGCCAAGGCCCTGATCAACTCCGATCCCAGCGGCTTCGTCAAGATCGTGTCCGATCCGGCCACGGGGGTGGTGCTCGGAGGTTCGATCGTCGGACGTCACGCCGCCGAGCTCATCTCAGTCATCGCGGTGGCGGTCACGGCCAATCTCAAGGTCAGCGACATCGTCGAGAGCTGCCTGGCCCACCCCACCCTGTCAGAAGCGCTCGCCGACGCCGCCGAATAGCCCGCCGGCGGGAGCGGGTCTTCCGGAATTCAGTGGGGGAGGGAGCGGCGGAATGGGCTTGAGCTGAGGGGGGAGCATTCACCCTTGAGGTCAGGGACCCCGTGATCGTGGCGGCTGTATTGAGGCGGCGGGCGGTCTTCGTGGCCGGTGGCGGCCGGTCCTGGCTCGAGCCCCGGTCCGCCTTGATGGCGCCGTGGTTCGGTCCCGGGTGCGCGCCCTGGTTCGTCACCGGTTCGTCACCGGTTCGTCACCGGTTCGTTCAGCGCATAGCCGGGCCGGAAAGGGTCCATCTGAGCTTTTTTCGGCGCGCTTTTGTTTTCTGGGTGTCAAATCGCACGTAAACCGTGCGAAAGTACTCCGAGAAAACGAAAGTGCTACGAGATTTCGATCACAAACGGCTCCCGACGGAGGGTACGAACTTCCGGGCCAAACAGGTCACGCCGGGCGACCGCGCATTCTCCACATTCAAGAACCACAGACTGTGCGCTCCTCGACCCGGGCGGAGTGCCATGGCAGGCCCCCATCCCCACTGATGTGGGAGAAGCTTGATAACCGGTCCTCAGCGACGCGGTGGGTGCCCGGGTGTGGAAGGGGCCCGCCGCCCGCAGCGAACCGAGGACGAGCGGGAAGGCGTCCATACCCGGACCGGACCCGCCACCCCGACCCGGACCGGACCCGCCGCCGCCGTAGCGCGGCATCTAGCCGATCACCACGACCACGTCGCCGGCCCCGACGGCGTCGCCCGGCCTCACCTTGATCTCGGACACCGTGCCGGATGTTTCGGCCGCGATGTTGTTTTCCATCTTCATGGCCTCGAGGACGGTGACGGCCTGCCCGACCTCCACCTCGTCGCCCACCGCCACCAGAACCTTGACGATGGTGCCCTGCATGGGAACGGTCACCTGCCCGGTGCCGCCGGTTCCGCCTCCGTGGCCGCCGGACCCGGCCCGAGCCCGAGCCGGCCGGGCGGCCCGGCCAGAGGCGACAGAGGCGGCCCCGGCGACCACCACCGGGGACTCTTCCGGGACCCAGAGGCGGACCTGAAAGCGCCGCCCGTCCACCTCGACGTCGACGTCGCGCTGGACCCGAGGCGGTTTGCCGTCAGCCGGGTCCGAGGTCACAGCCGGCCCGGCGGGGGCCAGCCCGGACAGGTCGAGCTTTTCGGCCACCCAGTTGGTGGAGTGCTCGACCTTCACGAAGTCCGGGTGCTCCAGGATGGCGACGTCGGCCGGGATGGTGGTGGCCAGGCCTTCGATCTCGGTCTCTTTCAGGGCGCGCAACATGCGCCGGCGGGCGTCCTCGCGGTCGGTGCCCCAGGCGATGATCTTGGCGATGAGGTTGTCGTAGAACTGGCTGACGGTGTCGCCCTCGTCATAGCCGGCATCCACCCTGATCCCGAAACCGTCCGGCTTGCGGAACCTCGATATCGTCCCCGGAGAGGGCAGGAAACGCCCGCCCGCCGGATCTTCGGCGTTGACCCTCACCTCGATGGCGTGACCATTGGGCCGGATGTCCTCCTGCCCGAAGCCGAGGGGCTCACCCGCCGCCACCCGCAGCTGCAGGGCTACGAGGTCGCGGCCGAGAACCTCCTCGGTGACGGGGTGCTCGACCTGCAACCGGGTGTTCATCTCCAGGAAGTAGAACTCCCCGTCCTGATAGATGAACTCGACGGTTCCGGCGTTGACATAGCCACACGCCCGGGCCACTTTGGTCGCTGCTTCCCCCATGGCCTTCAGGGTGGCGGCCGGGATGGCCGGTGCCGTCGCCTCCTCGATGAGCTTCTGGTGCCGGCGCTGGGCCGAGCAGTCGCGGGTGCCGAGATAGACGGTGTTGCCGTGGGTATCGGCGAAGATCTGAACCTCGACGTGGCGGGGCCAGACGAGATAGCGCTCCAGGTAGCTCTCCGAGCGCCCGAACGCCTTCTCGGCCTCGCGCTGCGCCGATTCCAGGGCGGCCGCCGCCTCGTCGGCGGATCTCACCACCCGCATGCCGCGCCCGCCGCCGCCGTAGGCGGCTTTGATGGCGACCGGCCAGCCGAACTCCTCACCGAACGCCACCACCTCGGCGGGGGACGCGAGGACCTCGGTCGTCCCCGGCACCCCGACCACCTCGGCCCTCTGGGCCGCCAGGCGCGAGCTGATCTTGTCGCCCATGATCTCGATGGCCCCAGGAGGCGGCCCGATCCAGGTCACCCCGGCGCCGGAGACGGCGCGGGCGAAGTCGGCGTTCTCAGAAAAGAACCCGTAGCCGGGATGGACCCCGTCGGCCCCGGACCGGGTGGTGATCTCGAGGATCTTGTCCGTGCTCAGGTAGCTCTCGGCTGCTGTCTGGCCCCCGAGGGCGTAGGCCTCGTCGGCCAGCCGCACGTGTAGTGAGTCACGGTCCACGTCGGAATAGACGGCGACGGTGGCGACGCCGAGCTCCCGACATGTCCGTATGACCCGCACAGCGATCTCGCCCCGGTTTGCGATGAGCACCTTGGTCAGCACAAACAGGCATTCTGTCAGAGGTGATCCTCGACGACCGAGTCCGGGCCGAGTTGGCCGCCAACACCAGGTTCTCCGACATTCGCCTGTTGGCGGTGACCGGCTCCACCAACCGCGACGTCGCCCGGCTGGCCCAAGCCGCAGCCCCGGAAGGCGTCGTCGTGGCCGCCGACCTCCAGACGGCCGGTCGGGGCCGGCTCGACCGGAGGTGGGAGGCCGCCCCGGGCGCCGGCCTGCTGGTGTCGGTACTGCTAAGGCCCCAAGGGCTCGCGGCCTCGCGCCGCCACCTGGTCACGGCGGCGGCGGGTCTGGCCGCCCAGGACGCGTGCGCCGAGGTCGCCGGGGTGACGCCGGACCTCAAGTGGCCCAACGACCTGTTGGTCGGCGACGGCAAGCTGGCGGGGATCCTGGCCGAAGTGGTCTCCGCCGCCGTCGTGGTGGGCATGGGCCTGAACGTGCACGACGGTCCCGCGGAGGCCGCCGTCCTGGACGCCGTGGCCGGCCGGCGGGTGGCCCGGGGCGAGCTGCTGGCCGCCTGGCTCCGCACCCTCGACCGCCTGCTCGGGGACTGGGATGCGGTGGCTCGCCTGTACCGGGGAAGGTGCGCCACCGTAGGAAGGCTGGTGGCCGTTAAGGGAGTGGCCGGCCATGATCGGCGCGGGCTGGCGACCGGCATCGACGACGAGGGTCGCCTGCTCCTCCGGGACGAAAACGGGGAAGAGGTCGCGCTGTCCGCAGGTGACATCACCCACGTGAGGCCGTCCGGGGGGACCTGGTAGCGTTTCGGCGCGTGAAGGCGCTGGTTCTCGCCGGCGGGGCGGGACGGCGGCTTCGGCCCATCACCCACACCAGGGCCAAGCAGCTCGTCCCGGTCGCCAACCGGCCGATCCTCTTCTACGGCTTGGACGCCATCGCGTCGGCCGGGATCACGGAGGTGGGGATCGTGGTCGGGGACACCGCGACGGAGGTCCGCGAGGCGGTCGGGGATGGGTCGGCCTGGGGGGTCTCGGTCACCTACATACCGCAAGAGGCGCCTCTCGGGCTGGCCCATGCCGTGCTGACGGCCCGCTGGTTCCTGGGAGAGGACGACTTCGTCCTCTACCTCGGGGACAACCTCCTCGAACAGGATCTCGGTGGCTTCGTCGACCGGTTCGAGGAGGACAGGCGAAAGGCCCGCACACCCACCTTCGACACCGCATTCGTCGACGCCCCCTGCGCCCAGATCCTGCTCAAGTCCGTCCCTGACCCCCACCGTTTCGGGGTGGCCGAGCTGAGCCCCGACGGGACGGTCGTGGGCCTGGTCGAAAAGCCTGACGACCCGCCGTCGAGCCTGGCTCTGGTAGGGGTGTATCTCTTCGACGCCCGCATCCACGACGCGGTGGCGGAGATCAAGCCCTCGCCTCGTGGCGAGCTGGAGATCACCGACGCCATCCAGTGGCTGGTGGACCGGGGTCTGCGGGTCCGGGCCGAGGTGCTGGACGGCTGGTGGATCGACACCGGAAAGCTGACGCCCCTGCTGGAGGCCAACCGTCTGATCCTCGAGACCATCGACAGAAGGATCGAGGGCCGAGCGGACGAGCACTCCGAGCTCGACGGCCGGGTGGTCATCGAGGCCGGCGCCCGAATCGTCCGCAGCCGGGTCCGCGGGCCGGTCATCATCGGCAGGGGCACCCTCGTGACCGACAGCTTCATCGGCCCGTTCACCGCGATCGGTAGAGACTGCGTCATCGAGTCGAGCGAGATCGAGCACTCGGTGATCCTCGACGGCTGTCGGGTCCTGGGCGCCGGCCGGCTGGAGGACTCCCTCCTCGGCTACCAGGTGGACGTGACCCGCACGGCCAGGCGTCCCAGTGCCACCAGGCTCATGGTCGGCGACCACTGCAGCATCGACCTCCAGTAGAGGGTTAGCCACGCCGCCCCCGGTGGTCCGCGGTTCTCGAGCCCTGCAGGACCGCCGCCGGCCGGGCGTCATCGGGCCAGCGGACCGTCACTAGTATCCTCGCGGTCCATGAGGCTTCTCGTCACCGGCGGCGCGGGCTTCATCGGCTCCAACTACGTGCGCTGGGTCCTCGCCCACACCGACGACGAGGTCACGGTGTACGACGCCCTGACCTACGCCGGCAGCCGGACGACGCTGGCGGACATCGAGAGTGCCCACCACAGGCGCTACCGGTTCGTGCACGCCGACATCTGTGACATCGAGGCCTTTCGCCGGGTGCTGCCTGGCCACGAAGCCGTCCTCAACTTTGCCGCCGAGAGCCACGTCGACCGCTCGATCGCCGGGCCGGCGGCGTTCGTGATGACCAACTGCGTCGGCACCAGCGCGGTCATGGAGGCGTGCCGGGAAGCGGCCATCGGCCGGGTCGTCCAGGTGTCCACCGACGAGGTGTACGGGTCGGTGGAGCAGGGAGACAGCCTCGAGTCCGACGCCGTAGACCCGCGTTCGCCCTACAGCGCCTCCAAGGCCGCATCCGACCTGATCGCTCGTTCCTACCACTCGACCTACGGGCTCCCGGTTGTCATCACCCGGTCAACCAACAACTTCGGGCCTTACCAGTACCCGGAAAAGCTCATCCCGTTGTTCGTGACCAACCTGCTCGACGGTTTCAAGGTCCCTCTGTACGGCGACGGGCTCAACCAGCGGGACTGGCTGTACGTGGCCGACAACTGCAGGGCCATAGACACCGTTCTCCGCTATGGCGTTCCGGGGGAGATCTACAACATCGGGGCCGGCAGTGAGCTCACCAACCGGGAGATCACAGACAGGCTCCTGGCCCTGGCCGGAGCGGACGAGGGCATGGTCGAGTACGTCGAGGACCGCCTCGGGCACGACCGGCGGTACTCGCTCGACGCATCCAAGATCCGCGGCCTGGGCTGGGCGCCCTCCCGAAAGCTCGAGGACGCGCTCGAGGAGACCTTCGGGTGGTACCGCGATCATCGGGCCTGGTGGGAGCCGCTGAAGGGACCCGGCCGGGCGTGAGGATCCTGATAACGGGAGCCGGTGGGCAGCTCGGGATCGACCTGGCCCGGCTGGCCGGCCGATACCGTCACCACGATGTCGTCGCCGCCAGCCGCTCCGATCTGGACGTGGCCGACCGGGACCTGGTCCTGGCCGCCGTTACCGGGCTGGAGCCCGATCTGGTCGTGCACACCGCCGGCTGGACGGCCGTCGATGCCTGCGAGTCGGACCCCGGCCGGGCTTGGCGGGTCAACGCCCTGGCCTGTCGCCACGTGGCAGAGGCGGCGAGAGTGGTGAACGCCCATCTGGTCGCGGTCTCCACCGACTACGTGTTCGACGGGAGCGCCTCCGTCCCCTACACCGAGTGGGATCGACCCAATCCCCAGTCGGTATATGGAAGGTCGAAGCTCGGCGGGGAGCGGGAGGTGGAAGCTCTGCTGCCCGGTTCGACGGTGGTCCGCACATCGTGGCTGTTCAGCCGGCGCGCCCCCAATATGGTGACGACGGTGCTCGAGCTGGCGGCCGGCGGGGGTCCGCTCCGCTTCGTGGACGATCAGCGCGGAAGCCCGACCTTCACTGAGGACCTGGCGGGGATGCTCCTCCAACTGGGGACCGCCCGCCGCCCCGGTCTCTTCCACGTGACCAACCAGGGATCGGCCTCGAGATTCGAAGTGGCCCGCCAGGTGGTGAAGGCGGCCGGCTTCGACCCGGCGATGGTGGAGCCGATCGCCACCTCTGATCTGATTCCGCCGAGGCCGGCGCTCCGGCCCGCCAACTCGGTGCTCGACAACGCCGCGCTGCGCGGATGCGGCATACGTCTGTTGCCGGAGTACCACGATTGTCTGGAGCGGGTCGTGAAGGCCCTGACCGCATGAGCCCTGATCGCCGGAGCTCAGATGACACCGGAGCGATGACAAATGGAAACCTAAGCGTCCATGACCTCTGAAGGCAGCCCTAGCGACATCGCGGTGATCGGAGCGGGTTACGTCGGTCTCACCACCGCCGCCTGCCTCGCTCACCTGGGCAACCGGGTGGTGGCGGTGGATGTGGACGAGGCCAAGGTGGAGATGCTGCGGAGAGGCGAGTCGCCCATCCTCGAGGAGGGATTGTCGGCCCTCATCGCGGAGGGCATTGCGAGCGGCCGCCTGTCGCTTTTCCACCGAGGCCGCCGACGCCGCGCTCGAAGCCGACTTCGTCTTCCTCTGCGTCCCGACCCCGCAAGGAATCGCCGGCGTCCGCCGACCTGCGCTACGTGGAGCAGGCGTCCCGCCAGATCGCCCCCTACCTCAAGCCGGGGGCCGTCGTGGTGACCAAGTCGACGGTGCCCGTCGGATCGGCCGGCGTGGTGGTCGAGGCCCTCGGCCGCCCGGACACGTCGGTCGTGTCCAACCCGGAGTTCCTGCGCGAAGGCAAGGCGGTCAACGACTGGCTTCACCCCGACCGGGTGGTCATCGGGAGCGACGATCGCCCTGCAGCCGACAAACTGGCCGCCCTCTACGAGCCCCTCGGGGCCCCCGTCATCATCACCGATCCGGCGTCCTCGGAGACCATAAAGTACGCGTGCAACGCTTTTCTCGCGGCCAAGGTGTCGTTCGTGAACGCCATCGCCAATCTCTGCTCAGCCGTCGGGGCCAACGCCAGCGACGTCATTCGAGGCATGAGCTACGACCGGCGGATCGGGGCCGACCACCTGTCTCCCGGGCCGGGATGGGGCGGGTCGTGCTTTCCCAAGGACACCAGCGCCTTGATCCGCATAGCCGACGACCACGGCTACGATTTCGCCCTGTTGCGAGCGGCCGTCGCCGCCAACGAGCAGCAGTTCGAGCACGTCGCTGGCCAGGTCGAGCAGACTGCGGGGGGGTGCCTCGACGGCCTCACAGTGGCGGCGTGGGGGCTCACGTTCAAAGCTGGGACGGACGATCTGCGGGAATCGCCTGCCCTCGAAGTCCTGCACCGGGTCGGCAGCCGGGGCGCGACGGTGCGGGCCTACGACCCGACCTTGCCCGATCCGACCAACGGACGCCTGAGCGGCCTCGGTTTGCGCTTGGTGCCTGACCCGTACGACGCCTGCACGGACGCGGACGTCCTCGTCGTCCTCACGGAGTGGCCGGAATTCAGGGACCTGGACCTGGCCAAGGTGGCTTCGGTCATGAGCCACCCCGCTGTGGTTGACACCCGGAACATGCTCGACCCGTCCGCCGCCCGGGCGGCCGGGCTCCACTACCTCGGTATGGGCCGCTCGTGATGCGAGTGCTGGTCGCCGGGGGAGCCGGCTTCATCGGGGCCACTCTCTGCGCCCGCCTGCTCGACAGGGGAGACCAAATCGTGTGCGTGGACAACCTGATCACGGGCTCGGCTGACAACGTAAAGCCCTTGCTGGACCGCGGCGGCATGGCTTTCGTCGAGGGGAGCATCTGTGCGGACCTGGCTCTCCCAGGGCCCTTCGAGGCTGTCGTGAACCTGGCGTGCCCGGCCTCGCCTGCGGACTTCGGGCCGCTCGCCCTCGAGATCCTGGCCGCCGGAAGCCGGGGAGTCGCCAACCTGCTGGAACTGGCCCGGCGGGAGAGAGCGGTGTTCCTGCAGGCGTCCACCAGTGAGGTTTACGGCGAGCCCCTCGTGCACCCGCAAGCGGAGTCCTATTGGGGCAACGTCAACCCGATCGGGCCTCGGTCCGTGTACGACGAGGCCAAACGCTTCGGTGAGGCTCTCACCATGGCCTTCCATCGAGCGCACGGGTCCGAGGTCCGCATCGCCCGCATCTTCAACACCTATGGTCCCGGCATGCGCCCCGATGACGGGAGAGTCATCTCGAATTTCGTTATGCAGGCGCTCTGCGGACGAGCCGCTGACCGTCTACGGCGACGGGTCCCAGACCAGAAGCTTCTGCTACGTGGACGACCTGGTCACCGGGATGCTGGCCTTGCTCGGCTCGTCCTACACCGGTCCGGTCAATATCGGTTCCGACGAGGAACGTTCGGTGCTCGAGGTGGCCCAGCTCGTCCTCGAGGTCTCCGGTTCGCGATCAGGGATCGTGTTCCGGGACCGCCCGGTCGACGACCCGTCGCAGCGTCGCCCCGATCTGACCCTGGCCCGTCGCCAGCTTCACTGGGAACCAACGACCGGGATGGCGGAGGGCTGGCCCGCACCATCGAGTGGTTTCGGACGCGGATCCCCGGGTGAGCCGCAGCCCGGACGATCTCGACGGCCCAGATGATCTCGACGGCGTCGTCGCGGTCGTCTCGTCAACTACAACGCCGCCAGTCATCTCGGCGCCTGCCTGTCCTCTCTCTCCGCCGCCGGATTACCGGTCCGAGTGGTGGTCGACAACGGGTCGAAGGACCGGTCAGAGCGAGTGGTGGAGGAGGCGGGGGTCGGAGCGTGCTGGGTGCCGACCGGAGCCAATCTCGGCTACGGCCGCGCCGCCAATCGCGGTGCTCTATCCCGGCCGGCGGCCGGCGCACGCTATCTCCTCGTCTGCAATCCCGATCTCGAAGTCGACGCCGACGCGGTGAGAATCCTCCATGCCGCCTTGGAGAAAGACCCGGTTCTCGGGGTAGTCGGACCCCGGATCGTCAACGCGGACGGCAGCCTGTACCCCTCGGCGCGTACTTTCCCCGACCTGGTCGACGCCATCGGCCACGGTCTTCTCGGCATCGTGAGCCCCAACAACCCGTTCACCCGTCGCTACCGCCTGCTCGATTGGGACCACGCCGAATCGGCTGAGGTCGATTGGGTGTCAGGCGCGTGCTTTCTCGTGCGGCGGGAGGCCTGGCAGTCGGTCTCGGGGTTCGATCCGTCGTACTTCATGTACATGGAAGACGTGGACCTCTGCTGGCGCCTCGGTCGGGCCGGGTGGCGGGTCGGCTACGAACCAGCGGCCCGGGTAATGCACGTACAGGGCGTCTCGGCCGACCGTCACCCCTACCGGATGCTGGCTGCCCACCATTGGTCCATGTGGAGGTTCGCGTGTAGGACCACGACCGGCGCCCGGAGAGGTGCTCTGCCGATCGTGGCGGTGGGCCTGAGCGGACGATTCGTGGCCGCCGCGGCCCATCGCCGCCTGGCCGGCAAAGCGTCTGACGCTTCGTGTTCTTCACCCGGGCCGCTCGGTGAGCGGACCTCCAGCCCGCTACCCTGAGCGACGCTATGGGCAAGGCTTCGTCCAACAAGAAGGTGGCCCGGGCCGCGGGGATAGGTGGCGGTCGAACCCACCGCCGGCACACCCCTTGGGGGTACTACGGGATAATCATCCTCATCGTGATCCTGGGCGTGGTGGTCACGGTGAACAGCCGCGAGCGCCGGCTCGACCAGATCAAATCCGCCGGAGTCAGCACCCCGCCGACGGTCGGAACTACTTGGTTCATGGGATATGCAGTCTACGAATGCGGGAAGTTCGCGCCGGCTATCAAGAATGCCAAGAACCCCGAGGGCATAACGACCGGCGCCGGCGACGGCGTCATCCACATCGCCCCCACCACCCCGTCAGCCGCGGGCAAGAACGCCACGCTCGGAAAGTTTGCTGAGGCCGCGGGCATGAAGCTGAACGCCGCCGAGCTGCAGGTTCCCGGCGGGAAGCTGTGGTTGGACGGGGACACCTGCGAAGGGCAGCCGGGGCATGTCTACGTGAAGCATTTTGCCTACGCCGGCGCGACCACCGGGCAGCTCTACAACGGCGAGAAGGGTCAACTGCCGAAGCTCGACCCGCGCGACGTTCCCCTCGGCGACCAGGAACTCGTGACGATCGCGTTCGTCCCCAAGAACAAGTCGGCCCAGATTCCCCCTCCTCCAGAGTACGTCAACCAGAACCTGACAAAGCTGGCGCCAACCTCGACGACCACGACGGTTCCTTCGGCGACGACGCCGACGACGGCCAAGTCGTCGACCACCCCGACAACCGCCCATTCCTCTTCGACCACCCCGACAACCAGGTCCGGCGGGTGAAAGCGGTAGTCCTCGTGGGCGGCGAGGGCACCCGGTTGCGGCCGTTGACTCTGACCACGCCCAAGCAGATGCTCCCCATCGGGGACCGTCCGATGATCGAACGGGTGCTCGGGTGGCTCAGAGGTCACGGGATCGACGAGGTGGTCCTCTCCCTCGGATACCGGCCGGACGCGTTTCGGGACGCCTATCCCGACGGGGAGTGCGACGGGGTCCGACTGCGCTACGCGATCGAACCCGAGCCGCTCGACACCGCTGGGGCGATTCGCTTTGCCGCCACCGAGGCCGGGATGGACGACACCTTCGTCGTGGTCAACGGGGATGTGCTGACCGGGCTCGACGTCACCGGCCTGATCGGGCTGCACCACGAAAGGGCGGCTGAGGCGACTATCTCGCTCACCCCGGTAGAGGATCCGTCGGCGTTCGGGGTGGTGCCCACCGCCGAAGACGGCCGGGTGCTGGCCTTCATCGAGAAGCCGGGCCGCGACGAGGCGCCGACCAACCTGATCAACGCCGGTACTTACGTGCTCGAACGGTCGGTTCTCGACCGCATACCGACGGGCCGCCGGGTGTCCATCGAGCGCGAGACGTTCCCCGCCCTGGTGGCCGCCGGCCGCCTCTACGCCATGGCGTCCGACTCCGACTGGATCGACGCCGGCACCCCTGCGACCTACCTGGCCGCCAACCTGCGGTACGCGTCCGAGCCGGGTGCGTCCTGCAGCATCGGCCCCGGCGCGGTCGTCAAGGACAGTGTGATCGGCGCGGGCGTGACCATCGGCCCCAACGCCGTAGTGGAGGGCTCGGTGGTGATGGATGGCGCGGCGGTGGCGGCCCGGGCCGAGGTGCGGAACTCGATCGTCGGGTCCGGCGCCAAGGTGGGAGACGGA
This sequence comes from uncultured Actinomycetota bacterium, assembly GCA_963783945.1. Taxonomy (GTDB): domain Bacteria; phylum Actinomycetota; class Acidimicrobiia; order Acidimicrobiales; family Palsa-688; genus CAWAPS01. Next base: position 93,742 of record CAWAPS010000022.1, on the reverse strand, counting down.
GCCCGGCTTGCGTCACTTAGCGTGGTGGGCGCCGGCAGCTCCGTCGACGCCGGCGTACGGCTGGTCGGAGGGAGAGTACCGTCCCACCCATGAGGGCGTTCGTGACCGGGGGAGCCGGTTTCATCGGCTCCGCTCTGGTAGATCGCCTTCTGGCCCAGCGGTACCAGGTGGATGTGGTCGACAACCTGTCGACCGGGACGCTGGCCAACTTGGCCGACGCCCGGCGCAGCACGGTCGGACACATGACGTTTCACCAGATCGACGTGCGGTCGCCCGTCCTCGCCGAGCTGATGCTCCGGTCCCGGCCCGAGGTGGTGTTCCACCTGGCCGCCCAAACCGATGTGCGGGCGTCGGTCGCTGATCCACTGTCCGACGCTGAGGTGAACCTCATGGGGTCTCTACGCGTGCTCGAAGCGGCGAGATCGGCGGCTGTGGGCAAGGTCGTGTTCGCCTCCAGCGGGGGCACCATCTACGGAGATCCCGATCCGCGGGAGCTTCCGATCCGGGAGTCCCACCTCCAGCAGCCGGTGTCGCCATACGGCGTGGCCAAGAAGGCCGTCGGCGACTATCTGCACTCCTACCGGCAGCTGCACAACCTGGAGTTCACCTCGCTGGCTCTGGCCAACGTGTACGGCCCCCGGCAGGACCCCCGCGGGGAGGCCGGCGTGGTGGCCATTTTCGCCGACCGCCTGCTGCGGGGCGAGCCGTGCACCGTGTTCGGGGACGGCAACCAGACCAGGGATTTTGTCTACGTCGACGACGTGGTCGACGCGTTCGCCCGGGCGGTGGAGCGGGGAGGCGGTCTCCTGCTCAACGTCGGGACCGGGCATGAGACCAGCGTCAACCAGCTCTACTGGACGATGGCCTCCCTCGCCGGGGTGGACGCACCGCCGGTGCTGGGCCCGGCCCGGGCCGGCGAGCTGGCCCGGAACTCCCTCGACCCCGGCCGGGCGGCCATCCATCTCGGGTGGAAACCCTGGACGTCGCTCGCCGACGGCACGGCAGCGGTGCTCGACTGGTTCGGAAGCAACGCCAGGGCGGGGTAGGGCGCGTGTACCCGCATAGTTTGTGCGCTTAGCCCGCTGGGAGCGGGTTAAGCGCACAAACTATGAAGAAAAGAGACCCGGATCACCGGAACAGATCCTCTTGGTAGGAGCGCACCACTTCCTCCTTCACCGACGATTCCCTCAGCCAGGACGGGTCGACCCCGCGGACCACGGCCACGGGAATCCCCGACGCCTTGCCCATGACCAGCTCGGCCGCCCCGGCTATCTCGTCAGCGACGCACACCTCGGTGACCGCGAGCTCCCGGCCGAACTCGTCTGAGGTCCCGCGCAGGTCGACGACCGCGGCCACCCCGGCCGACCCGATCGCCACGTCGGTGAGGCCCCGCCGCCACGGCCGTCCGAAGGTGTCCGAGATGATCACCCCCACCGTGACCCCGGCGTGGGCCCGGAGGGCGTCGCGTATGTGCCGGGCCGACCGGTCGGAGTCGACCGGCAGGAGGACGGCCCACCCCCGCTCCACATTCGACAAGTCCACTCCGGAGTTGGCGCAGACGAAACCGTGCCGGGTCTCGGTCACCACCAGATCACCCCGCCGGCGCAGGACTCTCACCGCCTCATCGAACACCAGCGCCTTGTGCGATACCGGGTCGTCGGGGTCGATGGGCACCAGCCGGCCTTCGGCCTTGGACACCACCTTCTGCGTCACTACCACCACGTCTCCATCGAGGAGGGCGGCCCGAGCGGCGATCAGCCCGGCCACGTCGTCACCCGGCGCGATCTCCGGAATTCCGTCGACCGGGATCAAGGTGATGGTCACGGCCGGCGCCGGGTCATGCCCATGCCTGCGCCGCGGGAACGGGGTCCGCTCCCCCTCATGACCGGGCTCCCGAGCCGGCGCTCATCCCGAGGACCACCCGGGCCAAGGCGGCCGCTTCCTCCGGCCCCGACATGATCGTCGGCGCCACTAACGGCCGGATCCCGGCGGCGGCGACGTCGTCTGCCCGCTCGGCGTCGGCGTCGTCGATCACCAGCACCGAGGCATATGGAGCCCAGATGCGGGCCACCCCGACGACCGACGAGTCATGGCCAAGCTCGGCGAGCATCCGGTCCGCCGGCCCCTTGAGCGCCCTGCCGGCGATTATGGGAGACACCGCCACCACCCGGTCGCGGCGGGCGGCCACCGCCTCGCCTATCCCCCCGGTGGCGAGGACGGGACCGATCGACACCACCGGGTTGGAGGGGCAGATGACGATCTGTTCGGCCTCCCCGATGGCCTCGATCACCCCCGGCGCGGGCCGGGCCTGCTCCACCCCGACCAGGCGGATAGCCCGCACCGGGACGTCGTGACGGTGGCCCACGAAGTAGTCCTGGAAGCCGACCTCCCGCTCACCGCCGCCCGCTTCCGCTATCACCACCCTGGTCTCCACCCGGTCGTCGGACATCGGCAGAAGCCGGATACCGAGCTCCCAACGGGCGGTGATCTCGGAGGTCACCACGGTCAAGGAGGCGCCTTCGGCCAGCCGGGTGGTCCGGAAAAGGTGGGTCCCGAGATCGCGGTCGCCCAGATTGAACCAGCCGAGCCGGCCCCCGCTGTACGCCCGCAGCTCCTCCATGGCCGACCACGTCTCGCCCACCCTTCCCCAACCGGTGTCCGGGTTGATGGCTCCGGCCAGGGTGTAGGTGACAGTGTCGAGGTCCGGACTGATGTGGAGACCGTGCATGACGGTGTCGTCGCCGGTGTTCACGATGGCCGTGAGCCGACCCGGTTCGACCACCGAGATCAGCCCGCTGAGCATGCGCGCCGCCCCCACGCCACCTGCCAGCGCAACGATCACCCGGGAAACCCTACCCGCCGGGGGAAAGCGCCCCCGATACGGCCGGCCGGGGTGTTGGCGTCGGCGTGACGGCGTGCCGGCGGGTCGGCGATGGATAGGCTTCCCTGCCCGTGCTGACGGTCGCCGTAGACGCCACCCCGCTTCTCGGCGATCGCACCGGCATCGGGGTGGCCGTTACCGGCATGGTCCGGGAACTGGCCACCCGAGAGGATCTGTCCCTGGTGGGCTACGGGCTGACCACCAGGGGATGGACCCGGTTGCGGCATGCCCTTCCTCCCGGGGTGAGGCCGCCACGGGCGCCGATGCCGGCATCACCACTCCTGCGGATATGGGCCCGGACCTCCATTCCGGTGGTGGAGTGGTGGACCGGCCGGGTCGACGTGGTCCACGGAACGAACTTCGTGGTGCCGCCGGCCCGGCGGGCCGAGCGGGTGGTGTCGGTGTGGGATCTCACGGCGGCGCGCTATCCCGAGATGTGCACCCCGACGGCGAGGCGCTATCCGGATCTGATCCGCCGGGCGGTCGCGGCGGGCGCCTGGGTGCACACCGGGACCAGGGCCATGGCCGCGGAGGTCATCGAATTCTTCGCCGTCCCGCCCAGCCGGGTCAGGGTCGTGGCCCCCGGGATCGCCCGCGATGCGGACGTCGAGCCCCCGGCCGGCGGGAGAAGAGCCGGCCGAGCCATGCCGGCGCCGGGCGCGACTGTCCCCGCCGAGCCCGGCGTGGTTTCCTCCCGCCCTTACATCCTCGGGTTGGGTACCACCGAACCGAGAAAGGACTTTCCCGGCCTGGTGGCGGCGTTCGGTATCGTCGCCGCCGCCCATCCCGACCTCGAACTGCGGATCACCGGGCCGCGGGGCTGGGCCGAAGACGACGTGGTCGCGGCGATCGCGGCGTCGCCCTACCGGGAACGGATCGCCCGAACCGGGTGGGTCCCCGAAGTCCAGCCGCTGCTCGGCGGGGCAACCCTGTTTGCCTACCCGTCTCGGTACGAAGGGTTCGGCCTCCCGCCCCTCGAGGCCATGGCCCTCGGAGTCCCGGTGGTGGCGACCGCCGTCGGAGCCTTGCCCGAAGTGCTTGGAGACGCGGCGGCGCTGGTCCCCCCGGGGGATCCCGGGGCGCTGGCCGCGGCCATGGACCGGGTGCTGACCGACGATGGCTACCGGCAGCGCCTGGTGGACGCGGGCCGGGAGCGAGCCTCGCGCGTACACATGGGAGGCAGCCGGCGAGGGCCTGATGGCGCTCTATCGCGACATGATCTCCTGAGAGCCCACGGCGGGCGGTGATGCTCGCCTCAGCCGCGCCATGAGCCCCCGCCCGCCGCCACCCGGTCGAAGAGGGCGGCAAAGTCGCCGGACCCCGACTCGCGCAGCCGCGGCCGCCGGCGCCGGCCCTCGGCCGTCGACTCCGGCTCGGGGAGGAGAACGAGCACGGCGGCAGCCAGAGAGCGGGAGTCCCCCGGGGGCACCAAACGGCCCGCCGGGCCGCCGGCCGTTGCTGCGCCCGGCCCCAGTATCTCCAGCGGTCCGCCTTCCGCTCCGGCCACGACCGGAACCCCGGAGGCCAGAGCCTCGACCACCACGAGCCCGAACGGCTCGGGTTCGGTCGACACCTGGACGAACACGTCGAGATCGGCCATAAGATCGCCGATGTCGCTGCGGGGTCCCAGCCAGTGCACTCCGTCCATGCCTTTGGCCCGCTGGGCCAGCGCGGCGGCGTATGCCTCCTTGCCGGCAACCGGACCGCCGGCTATAACCAGCTCGGCCTGGGGCCGGGCGGCCCGGACGATCGGGAACGCATCCAGAAGGACCTCGAAACCCTTCCACGTGTCGATCCGGGCCACAGACCCGACGAGAGGGGCGGTATCCCTCACGCCCACGAGTGAGCGAAATCGGCCGGCCCGCTCCGGCCCGAAACGCAAGCCATCCGCTTCGTCGGTGATCACCGTCACGTTGCCGGGGTGCATCTGCTCGGCCACCGCAACCGAGACGGCGATCACGACCCGGGCGAAGTGGCGGGCCAGCCATCGTTCCACTCTCAGCGCGGCCGCAGACTGGAAGACGATCTCCCGGGCGTGCCATACGTGGGGCGGGCCCACGAGCAGCGCCACCGCCCATCCGTACCAGGAGTGAAGCGAGTTCGAGTGCACCACGTCGACCCGGAGCCGACGGGCCAAGAGGGCCAGGCGCAACACCGCCACCGGCCACATGAGCGCGTAGAGCAGCCATCTGGCGCCGCCTCCGCTCGTGGTGAGCCGTTGCATGGGAACGATGTGCAGGGTCGCCCCGGCTTCGGCATACTCGGGGGCCAGACGGGCCGGCGCCGGGACGGCTACGTGGCATTCCCAGCCGTCGTCCGCCAGCTGGCGGAGCATGCGGATCAGGGCGTGCTCGGAGCCGCCACCGTCGCTGACGGGCTGCACGGAGAGGATGCGCTTGGTGCGAGTGGCGGTCAATGCGGAACAGCTCCTGTACCGGTCGCCGGGCGGAATCGGCCGGTACACGGCGCAGTTGCTGACTGTACTGCCGGCCGCCTTTCCGCAGGACCAGGTTGTCCCGTTCGTCGCCCGTCACGGCCGGGACGAGGTGGCCTCTGCCCTCGGGGACTTCGACGTCAGCCCGGGGTTGATATCCGCTGCGGTGGTCCTGGCCCTGCCCCGCCCGATTCTCTACGAAGCCTGGCTGCGGCTGGGCCGGCCCCGGCTGCCCTCCTTCGCCGGCGCCGATGTGGTCCACGCTCCTTCTTTGGCCGTGCCCCCACACCCGAAGGTCCCGCTCGTGGTGACGGTGCACGACGCCGCGGTCGAGCTATTTCCCGAAAGCTTCCCCGCACGCGGCCGGAGATTTCACCGGATGGGCCTGGCGGCGGCGCGGCGGGCCGATCTGGTGATTACCGTCACCGCCGCCTCGGCGGACGAGATCGCGGCCCACACCGCCATCCCCGAAGACCGCATCCGGGTGGTCCACCACGGAGTGGTGCCAGCAGACGTCGACCCGTCGGCACGGCAGTCGGTGCTGGCCGAGCGAGGTGTGGCCGGCCGCCCCTACGTCCTCTGGGTGGGCAGCCTCGAACCTCGCAAGGGGGTCGACACGGTGGTCGCCGCCATGGCGGAGTTGCGCCGGTCCGGACGGCACGTCGACGCCCGAATTGGTACTGGCGGGCTACGAGGGCTGGCTCAACGACGATCTGGTGGGTCCCGAGGATCGGGCCCGGCTCGGCTCGGCGTTGCACCAGTTAGGGCGGGTGCGGGAGCGCGAGCTGTGGGCACTGTATGGCGGTGCGGCCGTGTTCGCCTTCCCGAGCCGGCACGAAGGGTTCGGGCTGCCTGTCATAGAGGCCATGAGCCAGGGTGTGCCGGTTGTGGCCTCGGACATACCCGCCATCCGGGAGGTCGCCGGCGGGGCGGCCCGCCTCGTTCCCCCTGGAGACGTCAAGGGATGGACCGACGCGCTCGACGAACTGCTCTCCGACGAGGAGGCGCGGCGCCACCTCGCTGCCGCCGGCCTGGTCCGCAGCCAACACTTCAGCGTCGCCGCGTTCGCCGCCGCGACGAGGGCCGTATACCAGGAGGCCTGCGGCCGCTAGGGTCGTCGGCCGTGCGGGTTCTCGTCACCGGCTGCCACGGTTTCGTGGGTCGATGGCTCGTTGCCCACCTGGAGGCCGAGGGCGACGAGGTGATCGGCATCGACCTCAACGTCGACATCACCGAAGCTGATGCGATCCGCGCCGCCATCGTGGGCGCGGCACCTCAGGCCATCTGCCATCTGGCGGCCCGCGCCAGCGTCGGGGCGTCGTGGGGATCGCAGAACGACACCTACCGGGTGAACACCCAGGGATCGCTCCACATCCTGCAGGCCGCGCTGGCGTGCCAGGCGCCTCCTCGAGTGCTGCTCATCAGCTCTTCAGAGGTCTACGGCCGGGTCAAGGCTGGCGAGTTGCCCCTCCGGGAGGACCACCCCTTCGCCCCGATCAGCCCATACGCCGCCAGTAAGGCGGCGGCCGAGGTGTTCGGCCTGCAGGCCTGGCTCGGCAATGGGTTGGAAGTGGTGAGAGCCCGTCCGTTCAATCACACCGGCCCGGGGCAGCGTCCCGATTTCGTGGTGCCGGCGTTGGCCAAGCAGATCGCTGACGCCAGCCGGACGGGATCGGGTGAGCTTCGTACCGGGAACCTGGACGCCCGGCGCGATCTGAGCGACGTGCGTGACGTGGTCAGGGCATATCGCGAGCTTCTGGTATCCGGCGTCCCGGGCGAGGTCTACAACGTGTGCCGGGGAGTGGCGTTCAGCATCCGGGCCGTCGCCGAGCTGATGCTGAAGGTGGCAGGAGCGGACCTAGAGATCGTGGTCGACCCGACACGGGTCCGCTCGGTCGAGATCCCCGAGTTGCGGGGTGACCGCTCCAGGCTGGAGGCGGCAACCGGGTGGGTCCCGGAGATCCCGCTGGAGCGCACGCTGGGCGACGTGATCGCCTACTGGCAGCAACAGCCGGCCGGCTAGACGGCGGGCCGTCGCTTCCGCCGACCGGGCACCAGGTTGAGTCGTGGGTTCGCCCTGGCTCCCCGCCCGTTTGCGCCCTGTTTCAGTTCAGGCCGACGACGCTTCGGAACGCCCGCTCCTGAGCGGCGGCCCCGGCTCGGAACAGTTCCACCACGTCGCGGGCGCCGGCCGGCAGCCGCTGCTGCAACCGGTCCACCTGCTCGTCGAGCTGATGGCGCACGGGGGCGACCCGGCCGTCGACAACCTTGGCGATCTCGGCCAGCTGGGCCCGGGTGGCCTCGAAGGGGCCGGTCAGGACACTGCCCGGGATCTCCGCCCCCAGCGACTCCGACAGGCGGTCTCGGACCGGAGCGACCGTCCTTTCCCATGACTTGGCCAGCTCGCCCAGCTGATCGGGCATCTGGGCCCTGGCCGCGTCCACCTGCTCACGCGCCGATTCCAGGAACGACTCGACCGCACCGCCGACCGAGCCTGCGAGCGTCTTCATCTGCTCGGTCTGGGCCTCGAACTGCTTGGTCAGCTCGACCCGCTGCACCTGGGCCCGCTGGAACCCGAGGACACCGAGCCCGACGACGATGTAGGCGCCTTCCTTCAGAGCATCGGCCAGATCCTCGGCCGCCTTGTTGAGATCGATGGTAGGGACGTTCATGTCCGGCATGAGTGCTTATGCCTCCTCGGGTTGGCCCCGCACCGCGCTAGCTGGGATAGCTATAGCGTATAACAGTTGCAAGCACTTCGGTAGACAAATGCCCGGGCCTTCCAGTGGCGTTTGTCACACCCGGAGCCCGGTCCAGGGGCTGCCGAGCCAGAGACTGACCCTGTTGGCTAGGCTTTTGCGCCCGAATGCAATCCGAGCCCCAACCGCCGGCCCCCGCGGTCGTCGCGGTGGTCGTCACCTGCGATCCCGGCCCCTGGTTCGGGGAGACGCTGGCGTCCCTTGCTGCACAGGACTACCCCAACCTGGCCGTCCTCGTGATCGACTCTGGCAGCGCCAAAGATCCCACCGAAATGGTGGCTCAGGCGCTGCCCGGAGCCTATGTGAGGCGCAAGGTAGCCAAGGTGGGTTTCGGGCGGGCGGCCAACGACGTGCTGACAGTTGTCGAGGGCGCGTCCCACTACCTGTTTTGCCACGACGACGTGGTTCTCGCTCCGGACGCGGTGAGATTGCTCGTCGAGGAGGCCTTCCGGTCCAACTCCGGGATCACCACCCCGAAGTATGTGGAGTGGGAACACCCGGACCGGCTGGTGGCAGTGGGGGCGACGGCAGACAAGGTTGGGGTGGTGCGGGAACTGGTGGAGCCCGGGGAGCTCGACCAGCAACAGCACGACGTGGTCAGAGAGGTACTGGTGGCGCCGTCGGGCGCCACCCTCGTCAGAGCGGATCTCTTTCACGCCCTGGACGGGTTCAGCGCGTCGATCGACCAGTTCGGCGAGGACCTGGACCTGTCGTGGCGGGCCCGGGTGGCGGGCGCCCGGGTGACGGCTGTTCCGGCCGCCCGGGTCCGCCACCTCCAGGCGATCCGCCGCGGCATGCGCCGGGGCTGGGAGACACCGGCGGCCCGCCGGCGGATGGGGTTCGCCTCGGAGGCTCACCGGATCCGGACCATTTTGACGTGCTACCGGTGGTTCGACCTGGCCTGGGTCATTCCCCTGGCGTTCGTATGGAGCTTGGGCGAGGCGGTCACGAGGCTGTTCCAGGGCCGGCCTGGTCAAGCGTGGGCCACCATGACGAGCTTCCTCGCCGGCTTTGGTCAACCGGCCAAGCTGTGGAGGGCCCGCCGGCGCCTTCAACGCCGTCGCCAAACCGGTGACCACGAGATCCGGCGGCTTCAGGCCCGGGGCAACGCCCGCCTCCGGGCGTTCCTGAGCGTTCGGGTCGACGACGTCCTCGAGGGTGCGCCTCATGGCGGACTGCCGTTCAGGTATCGCCCTACCGATCCGGACGATCTCACCGAATTCGGGGTCGTCCCGGTCAGTACCGGTCCGGCCGAGGGGAAAGCGGGCCGCTCGGACATATGGGGGTGGCGGGGGGCCGGGTTGGTCGGAATCGCCATCGCGATCATCCTGGTGATCGGCTCGCGCAACCTGATAGGCCACGAGCTACCCGCAGTGAATCAGATCCCGGACACTTCGGCCGGCTGGCGCGAGATTTGGCGGTCCTGGTGGGCGGCGTGGCAGCAGAACGGGCTGGGGTCGGCGGGGCCGAGCAGTCCCGCCCTGGCCTTTCTCGGACTTATCGCCTCGGTGCTCCTGGGTGCGGTAGGCACCCTTCAACACGTGGTGGTGCTGGGCCCATTAGTCATCGGACCGATCGGCGCCTACCGGGCGGCCCGGTGGTGGGGTTCCAAGCGGGGCCGCATCGCCGCGCTCATCGCCTACGCCGTAGTTCCGCTGCAATACAACGACCTGGCAAGGGGCCGCTGGGGGGGCCTGGTGGCTTATGCCGCCGCTCCGTGGGTCCTGTCCTACCTGGCCCGGCTGTCGGCCGAAGTGCCCTTCCCGTCGACGACCCGGGGCCAGATCGCCGCCCGGGTGGCAGGTCTGGCCGTGATCGTCGCCCTGGTGGCGGCGGTGGCCATCTCGTTCCTGTACGTCGTCCTCATCGTCGGGGCGGCCCTTCTCGCCGGTTCGGCTCTCGCCGGCCGGGCCGGGTCAGGCTTGCGGATGCTCGGAGTGTCCGTGGCGGCGAGCGTGGGTGCGTTCGTGTTGCTGCTGCCGTGGTCGGGATCGGTGATCGGCAGCAGCGCGGTGGTGCTCGGGCCCTCCTCGGGTCCATCCGCCCGCCTCGGCCTGGGGGAGATAATGCGGTTCCACACCGGGCCTTTCGGGGGCGGAGTGTGGGGCTGGGCTCTGCTCGTGGTGGCCGCCCTGCCCCTGCTCATAGGCAGCGGCTGGCGCCTGGCGTGGGCGGCTCGAATGTGGCTGGTGGCTCTGGCCTGCTTTGGTGTGGCCTGGGCCGGCCTACGCGGCTGGATCCCGGCGCTGCCGCCCGAGGTCGTGCTCGCTCCGGCGGGCGCGGCCCTCGCCGGATCGGCCGCCCTGGGGCTGGCCGCGTTCGAGCTGGACCTTCCCGGCTACCGGTTCGGCTGGCGCCAGGTTGCCGCGACGGTGGCTGGGCTGGCCCTGGCCGTGGCCGTCGTCCCGTGGGTGGTCGGATCGGCCGGAGGCCGCTGGCACCTTCCGTCGGCTGATGCCAGCTCGGTCCTGGCGTTTCTCCCCGGCAGCCAGTCCGGCGACTACCGAGTGCTGTGGGTGGGCGCTCCTGAGGCGCTCCCTCTCGCCTCCCGCCACCTGGAGCCCGGCATGGCCTACGGGACGTCCTTCGACGGCGAGCCCGGCCTGGCGGACATCTGGCTCCCCGGGAGCGCCGGGGCTACAGGGGTCCTGGCATCGGACCTTCGTCTGGTCGAGGGCCGGCTGACCACCAAGGTCGGGCACCTGCTCGGGCCGACCGGCGTTCGCTATTTGGTCATCCCCAACCACAACGGTCCCCAGGGGTCGGGGGCCATAGCGGTGCCTCAGCCGTCCGCTTTGATCTCCGGACTGGCGCTCCAGACCGACCTCGAGCTGGTGGATGTCGGTGATCCCAACTACACGGTCTACGAGAACGCAGCCTGGGCCCCGGCGCGCGCCGTGCTCTCTCCCGCCGCGTCGTTAGCGGCGGCCAGCCCCGACGTTCGGCCCCTGCAGCAGCTCGACCTGTCGTCCTCCCGGCCGGTTCTTACGGGTCGCCAGCCCTCTACCCGGGGCCCGGTGCCCGCGGGCTCGACGGTGTACGTGTCATCTACCCGCTCGGGTTCATGGCGCCTGCGGGCCGGCCCGGCCTCGGTGACCCCGCAGCCGGCCTTCGGCTGGGCCATGAGCTTCGCGGTGCCTGCGGCGGGCGCCGGGTCGGTTCCCGCGTCACTCAGCTACCAAACGCCGTTCTGGACCAGGGCGGGACAGATCCTGGTGATAGTGCTCTGGTTCGCCGTGCTGTTGTGGATCTGCCTCGACCTCCGCCGGCGACGCACCCGCGACACCGACTCCGAGGTGATCGATCCCGGATGGTTCGCCACGGTCAAACCCGCAAAGGCCCGGATCCGGCGGCCCCGCTCGACGGCCGGGGTAGTGGGATCGGTGGAGCGAGAGAGCGACGAGGTCTGGTCCGATGCCTAGCAGCAGCGGACCCGATCCGGGCGACGGCGGTCGAGACGAATCTGCCGATGCCGGACGTCAGGAATCTCCCGGCGCCGGAGCTCAGGTTCCGGGCGACGGTGGTCGTCAGGACCCACCTCGCTCCGGACGTCAGGGTTCGGGCCGCGGTGGTCGTCAGGGTCCACCTGGCGCCGGACGTCAGGGTTCGGGCCGTCCGCTCGGGGCGAGCGTGCTTCGGGCTCCCATCCTCGCCGTCGTGGTCGCCGCTCTCATCATCGGCGGCCTCGTCGATCGCATGGGCGCGCCCCGTCATATCTCGGCGGTGCCGGTCGTCGAGCCGGTCCCGGTGGCCGCCCCGCCCTCTGCCCTTTCGTCGTCCTGGTTCTGCGCCGGGGCGACCGACGGTCGGTCTCTGGACCTGGCGGGCAAGGTGTATGTCGTCAACGATGGAGACACGACCGTCACAGGGGTGGTCACCATCGTCCCCAGCCGTGGTGCCAATCGCCTGGTTCCAGTTACGGTGCCGGCTCGCTCGGGAGCTATCGTCAACGAGAAGGTGCCGGGCGGGACCCCCTGGGTGGGGGCGATAGTGGACCTCGACGGCGGCGCCGTCGCGGTCGACCAGGTGATCAACAGCTCGCTCGGCGTGGTGGCCACCCCGTGTGCGACTTCCGGCTCATCGCATTGGTACTTCGCCAACGGCTTCACGTACATCAACACCGGGGTGGAGATATCGCTGCTGAACCCCTACCCGACCGACAGCGTCGTCGACCTGTCGTTCACGACCAACCAGGGAATCGAGGCACCGGAGGATTTCCAGGGGCTGGTGGTACCGGGCGACGGGATGCTGAATGTGAACCTCGGCTCACACCTGCGCCGCCGTACCGCCATTGCCACGACGGTGACGGCCCGGACCGGAAGCGTGGTGGCGTGGAAGACCGACTGGGCCACGCCCCCGAAGCCGGGCCAGGTGCTCCTCGGGACTCCGACGGCCAACGCCCCCCTGGCCGATCCAGCGTGGAACATCCCGGGCATGACACTCACCCTCGGGTCTCCCTCCGCAGGCACCGTCTGGACCTGGCCCAACGGCCTCACGGGCGGCGGCCTAGCGGAGCAGTACGTCATCTACAACCCGGGCCCGTCGACCGCGGACGTCAGACTGTCGGTGGGCCTGACCCAAGGCACGGCCGAGCCGTTCAACCTCTCGGTAGGGCCGTATCAGGTCCTCCCGGTGAGCTCGCAGCAGCAGGCCAGGATCCCGGCCGGGGTGGCCCATTCGGCCGTGCTCGAAAGCACCAACGGGGTGCCGGTCGTGGCCGAGCGGCTGATCGTAGGGTCGGGTGGTTCGGTCGGCTGGTCGGGCCTGGGGGAGCTTCCCGGGGCACGCGTCACGGCGCCTGAGTGGCTGGTGCCGCTTGGCCTCGCCGGCACCACCTACGCCGGCTCCCTGATCTTCTACAACCCGGGGCGGGCGCCGGTCAGGGTCGCGGTGGACGGCCTGCACGGAGGCCGGGAGGTGACGCTTCCCCACACTGGGCCGGTCACGGTCCAGCCCGGCCAGCGAAGGGCGGTATCCCTCAACCCGTCTGGCTTCAAGGAAGGGCCCCTAACGGTCCATGCAACCGGGCCGATCTACACCGAATCGGACTTCTACCAGAAGGGAAAGCAGGGCATCAGTCTGAGCTTCGGGGTCCCGCTGTCCCCCTGAGCCCTGACCGCGCCTAAGGCGCAGGCCTCGGACCCCCGGGGAAGCCAGCCGCTCGAGGTGAGCTTGAGATCTCAGGTGGGGTCGCCGTCAGCGGTGATCTCGGCGAAGCGGGGCACCATCGGTGCGTTCTCGTGCACCGCCCGGCCGAACGCCCCGTCGACGAGGCGGCCGACCTCGGCGCCGTCGATCGTCTCCTTTTCGAGCAGCGCCCCGGCCACCGCGGCCAGACCGCGCCGGTGCTCCTGCAGGAGGCGGCTGGCGCGCGTCTCCTGCTCGCGCAAGATCCGCTCCACTTCCTCGTCGATGACCCTCGAAGTCACGTCGCTGTAGTCCCGGGCGGCGTGCATCAGATCCTCGCCCAGGAACACCTGGCCCTCCTGGCCCCAGGCCATGGGTCCGATGCGGTCGCTCATGCCGAACTCCCGGACCATCTTGCGGGCCATCTCGGTGGCCCGCTGCAGGTCGTTGGAGGCCCCGGTCGACAGGCTCTTGAGGGTGAGCATCTCGGCGCAGCGGCCTCCCATCATGACGCACACCGCGTCCTCGATGTACTCCCGCCAGTAGGTATGGCGCTCCTCGATGGGCAGCTGCTGGGTCACTCCGAGCGCCATGCCGGTCGGGAGAATGGTGACCTTGTGCACGGGGTCGGCGTCGGGCAGGACATAGGCCAGGACGGCGTGGCCGCCCTCGTGGTACGCCGTTGCTTCCTTCTCCTTGTCGGACAGGACGGTCGACTCCCGCCGCTGGCCCATCAGCACCCGATCGCGTGCCGCCTCGAAGTCCTGCATGGCGATGGCGACGGCGCCGCGCCGGACGGCATGGAGCGCCGACTCGTTGACCAGGTTGGCCAGGTCGGCCCCGCTCATGCCCGGCGTGCCCCGAGCGACGACGGTCAGGTCGACGTCTGTGTCCACCCGCTTGTCCTTGCAGTGAACCGAAAGGATCGGAAGCCGCTCCTCGAGATCAGGAAGGGGGACGACGATCTGGCGATCGAAACGCCCCGGGCGGAGGAGGGCGGGATCGAGGATGTCCGGCCGGTTGGTCGCGGCCATCATGACGACGCCTTCGGTTGTCTCGAAACCGTCCATCTCCGCGAGCATCTGGTTGAGCGTTTGCTCCCGCTCGTCATGGCCGCCACCGAGCCCGGCGCCGCGCTTGCGGCCGATGGAGTCGATCTCATCGATGAAGATGATGGCCGGGGCCTGCTTGCGGGCGGTCTGGAACAGATCCCGGACCCGGGAGGCTCCCACCCCGACGAACATCTCCATGAAGTCCGAGCCCGTGACGGACAGGAACGGGACGCCGGCCTCTCCTGCCACTGCTCGGGCCAGGAGGGTCTTGCCCGTGCCCGGAGGACCGACCAGCAGGACGCCTTTGGGGATCTTGGCCCCGATCTCTTTGAACCGGTTGGCCGATCTGAGAAAGTCGACCACTTCCCGGATCTCGAGCTTGACCCCGTCGTAGCCGGCGACGTCGGAGAAGGTGGTGCGAGGTCGCTCCGTGGTGTACACCTTGGCCTTCGAGCGGCCGATGGACATGATCCCGCTCATCTGGCCCTGGGCCCGGCGGGTCAGCCAGATGAACAGGAGGATGATGGCGCCGCCGTAGAGCAGGTAGGGGAGCAGGTTGGCCCACGAGCTGCTGGAGCTGGTGACCAACTTCAGGTCCTTGATGTGCTGGGTGTAGTTGTTGAGCGCCGCGCTGTTCTGGTTGATGTCCGGGCCCTGGACCACGAACTGCTGACCGTCTTTGTTGGTATAGGTGACCTTGCCCGAGTCCTTGTTGACCGTGGCCTGCACGACCTGCCCGCTATTCATGGCGGTGACGAACTCGCTGTAGGTTTGCGACCCCGCACCGCTCGAGCCCCGCATCGACGACAGGGCCAGAACCAGGATGGCGATGGTCGCCACAACGACCGCGATCCAACGCCAGTTGTTGTTCGCGGGGGAGGAGCCGCCACCGGATTGCCCGGGCCCGCCCCCAGACCGCATATCACCCGGTTGCCTGCTCATGGGTCCATGGTACGCCGGGCTGCCCCAGATTACGATGCACTCCATGGATCGCCGTCACCTGTCCGCGAGGCCCGGCTGCCAGGGAGCGACGGCGGCCTGGCTGACCTACGACTACGCCACCCAACGGGTCTGGCTCGATGACAGGGCCTCCGAGGAAGTCGGCGATCAATGGGCACTGTGCGCCGGCCACGCCGCCAGTTTGCGGGCTCCTCAGGGATGGACCCAGGTCGACCGGCGGGTGGCGAAGCCGCCGCGGCGAGAGCGGCCGCGGGCTGAGCCGCCGCGCTACGAGCCTCCGGCCGAACTGGTGTCGTGAGCGGACTCTGGCTTCCGAGCTGAACGAGCGCTCTCCGACGCGCCGGCCCTCGGGCCTCGCCGTCGCGCTGGGCGGCTTCGTTGCCGGTTTTCTGGCCTCGTTTGTGACCGCTGCGATTGCGGAGGCGGCGACGGGTTACAAGCCGTCGTCCGGGGGTCCGATACCGGTCGCGGTGACCGCCGCCGACGTGCTCGGGCTGTGGCTCGGGCTGGTCGGGGCGGCCGTTTTCGCCAGCCGTACCCTGGGTACGGGCAGCCTTTCCCGCGATTTCGGGTTTCGGATCGGAGCCTGGTGGGACCTTCCCCTGGGCGCGGCGATCGGTATCGCCTGCCAGTACCTGCTGATACCGCTCCTGTATCTTCCGTTCCGGGCCGTCGACCACTCGCTCTCGCATCAGCTGAGCCGGCCGGCGGAGCGCGAGACCGGTGACGCCCACACCGCGCTGGCGGCATTCGTGGTAATCGTCTTCCTTGCCGTCGGTGCTCCATTGGTGGAGGAGCTCTT
Organism: uncultured Actinomycetota bacterium; assembly: GCA_963783945.1. GTDB lineage: Bacteria > Actinomycetota > Acidimicrobiia > Acidimicrobiales > Palsa-688 > CAWAPS01. The sequence continues at coordinate 77,727 of CAWAPS010000022.1, read as the reverse complement.
CTTCCGGGGACTGCTCCTCCGGTCCCTCCTGGTCCGGTTTCCGGCCCCGGTGGCGGTGGTGGGAAGCGCTCTCCTCTTTGCCCTGGCCCACTTCGAGCCGCTCCAGTTCGCCGGACTGGCCGCCTTCGGCGTGGTCCTGGGGGTCCTGGCGTGGCGCACCAAAAGACTCGGCCCCTCTATCGGGGCTCACATGGCGTTCAACGCCGCCGCGGTGTTGACCGTGGTCCACCTGCGCTGAGTCCCACAGGGACGACTAGGCGGTTTGGCAACAGCCGACCCGGAGAATCTTCCTGAGAATTCGCTAAAGCCGGTCGCCGGCGGAGTCGACACTCCAGCCAATGAAATGCCCGGCCTGCCGGACTCGCCACCTCGTTGTCATCGACATCCAGGTCGGAGGAGAGCCCATTACCCTGATCAGCTGTTCGCATTGCGACCGGCGATGGTGGAGGGGCATCGAAGGGACCATGTCCCTCGACTCGGTGCTCGACCTGGCCGGCGGGGCCTGACCGACCCTTTGCGGGGTGCGGCCGTTCGTCCCGCCTGCTCGGCATCGTCCCTCCTGGTCGGCATGGCCGGCCTGGCCGGGCCAGGCCGGCTTGCCTCCGGCCGGTTTCGCGTCCACGACCGGCTCGGGCCCCCGACCGCTCGGCCGCCGCCCTCTGACCCCAGCGCTGGGTTCGGAGCGGGCAACATAGTTACGTCATGACGGCGACCGGCTCGCGCGAGGGCTATCTTCAGGACGAGCACGAACCCGATATCTGGCCGCCGGACTCGGCCGCGCCCCGGTGGGAACGGCTGAGGGCCAAGCTGGCTCAACCGCAGGCGGTGGTCACGTTCGCCGTGGTGGCGATCTGCGTCCTGTTCACCTTCAAGGAGCTGCAGCCCTCGCAGCTGTTCAAGAACACTACGCCGGCGGGGGGCGACATGGGGGCCCACGTCTGGCTTCCTGATTTTGTCAAGCGAGCGCTCCTGCCCCATTTCCGGGTGACGGGTTGGGCGCCCGATTGGTACGACGGCTTCCCCGCGCTCACGTACTACTTCCCCCTCCCGATGTATGCGATCGCGTTTCTCTCCTACGTGATCCCGTACAACGTCGCCTTCAAGCTGATCACCGTGCTCGGGCTGTTGACTCTGCCGGTGGCGGCGTGGGCCTTCGGCCGCATGGCCAAGCTGCGCTTCCCCGGTCCGGCGTGCCTGGCCATCGCCACCCTGCCGTACCTCTTCGGCCGCGAGTTCACCATCTACGGGGGCAACATCGCCTCGACGATGGCGGGCGAGTTCAGCTTTTCCATCTCGCTGTCGCTGGCCCTCGTGTTCCTCGGCCTTGTGGCCAAGGGGCTCGACGACGGTAAGCACCGGGCCCTGGCCGCGGTCGTGCTGGCCTGCTGCGGACTGTGCCACATCCTCCCGCTCTTTTTCGCCATTGGCGGCGCCATCGTCCTCATGGTCATGAAGGCGGTCAGGACCACCGACAAACGATGGCTGCGGTGGGGGGTGCCTACCCTTATCACCGGCGGTGCTCTCATCGCGTTCTGGGCCCTGCCCTTCTACTGGCGGCTGCCGTACGCCACCAACATGGGCTACCAGAAGATCACCACCTACACCGACTCGCTGTTCCCCGCCCACGACGACTGGCTCTACGTACTGGCCCTCCTCGGCGCGTTCCTGTCCGTGCTCCGCCGGAACCGGGTAGGCCTGTTCCTCACCGTCATGACGGTCGGGGCGGCGGCGGTGTTCCGGGTCGCTCCGCAAGCCCGGCTGTGGAACGCCCGGGTGCTCCCGTTCTGGTTCCTGTGCCTGTACCTGCTCGCCGGCGTGGCCTTCATGGAACTGGGGCTTCTGGCGTCGGAGGCGCTCAGGCCCGGGGGAGCACGGGTGCGCGGTCGGGGTGTGGCGACGGCCATCGTCACCCTCGCAGTCGGGCTCATCTGGGTGAACTTCCCCTTGCACCAGCTGCCGTTCGGTCACACCACATCGTCGGGCAAGTACGACTGGTTGGGGATCACTAGTACCGATTCCTCCTACATTCCTGACTGGGTCAACTGGAACTACTCGGGCTACCAATCGCCGGGCAAATCCCGCGAGAAGGAGTACTTCGCTCTCGTGAGCGAGATGCAGAAGCTGGGGCAGAACCCTGCGTACGGATGCGGCCGGGCCATGTGGGAGTACGAACCAGAGCTGAACGAGATGGGCACCCCCGACGCGCTGATGCTCCTCCCGTACTGGACCAACGGCTGCATCGACTCCATGGAGGGCCTCTACTACGAATCGTCGGCCACCACGCCCTACCACTTCCTCAACGCGGCGGAACTGTCGGACCAGCCCTCCAACCCGGTACGCGGCCTCAACTATCCGACCGCCCCGAACGTTGCCGAAGGGGTGCAGCACCTACAGATGCTCGGCGTCAAGTACTTCATGGCCGAGACGCCCGACATCGAGAGGGCGGCGGACTCCGATAGCAACCTGCAGCTGGTCGCCACCGTCGGCCCGTTTCCTGTCACCTACACCACCGGCAACACGTCGTCGGTGCAGCAGCGAACCTGGAAGATCTACGAGGTAGCGGACTCCCAACCGGTCGCCCCGCTTCTGTACCAGCCCGTCGTCATGAAGGGCGGCTCGAATCAGAACGAGTGGCTGCAGGCGTCCGAGTCGTGGTATCTCGACCCCAACAAGTGGAACGTGTTCGAAGCGGCTTCGGGTCCCAAGAGCTGGGCCCGGGTCTCGCCGACCCAGGCCACCCTGCCGGAGACGCCTCTGCCGCCGGTTCAGGTCTCGAACATCGTCGAGAAAAACGAGTCGATCTCGTTCAATGTCGATCAGACAGGAGTGCCCGTCCTGGTCAGGACGTCGTACTTTCCGAACTGGCAGGCGAGCGGGGCGAAAGGGGTGTATCGCGTCACCCCGAACCTCATGGTCGTGATCCCGACCTCGAACCATGTGACTCTCAACTACGGATATACCCCGGTCGACTGGATCGGCTTCATCATCTCGATCCTCGGGGCGATCGCGGCTCTGGTTCTTTGGCGGATGGGGGCGGTGAGGTACGACGACCGGCCTCGCCGCGGCCCGAAACACCGGGTCCTGGGGGGGGCTAGAGTTCCGCCTTATATGGACGGCACCGGGACCGACGACCGACCTTCGCTGGAGTCGCTCGAAGCCGTCTTCAAGGCCTACGACATCCGGGGCACGGTTCCCGATCAGATCGATACTCGACTGGCCCGGGCGGTGGGTTGCGCCTTCGCCGACTTCGCCGGGGCGGGGCGAGTGGTAGTAGGCCGGGACATGCGTCCGTCGGGCGTGGAGCTAGCTCAGGCCTTCTCCGACGGCGTGGTATCCCGGGGTGTGGACGTGGTGGACCTGGGCCTGGCCTCGACTGACGAGCTGTATTTCGCTTCAGGGAGCATGGACGCCCCGGGAGCGATGTTCACCGCTTCGCACAACCCGGCCCAGTACAACGGGATAAAGCTGTGCCGTTCGGGAGCCCGGCCGGTCGGTGCGGACACGGGTCTGCGCGAGATCAAGACCGCCATCCTCGCCGGGCCGCCGGACCAGCCGGCCAGCCCCGGCCGCACCACCCGGGTCGATGTCCTCAGCGAGTACGCCCGCAAGGTCCGGTCCTTCGTCGACGTCACCGCCCTCCAGCCGCTCAAGGTCGTCGCCGACACGGCCAACGGGATGGGGGGCCTGGTGGTTCCCGCGGTGTTCGAGGGTCTGCCGTTCCGCCTGGAGATTCTCTTCGGCGAGCTCGACGGCAACTTCCCCAACCATCCGGCCGATCCGATCCAGCCGGACAACCTTGTCGACCTGCAGCGGCGGATCGTCGAGACGGGGGGGGACGTAGGCCTGGCCTTCGACGGGGACGCCGACCGCTGCTTCCTGGTGGACGACCAGGGCGTGCCCCTTTCCGGCTCGACTACGACGGCACTGGTTGCCGCGGCCATGCTCGACAAGTTTCCGGGCGCCACCGTCCTGTACAACCTCATCTGCTCCAAGTCGGTTCCCGAGATCATCCGGGAGCGAGGCGGCGTCCCGGTGAAGACCCGGGTCGGCCACTCTTACATCAAGGCCGTCATGGCCGACACCCTCGCCCTGTTCGGCGGAGAGCACTCAGGTCACTACTACTTCCGGGACAACTACCGGGCCGACTCAGGGTCCATCGCCGCCCTGGTGGTCCTCGAGGTGCTATCCAAGTCCGGGCGACCGCTATCGGATGTGCGCAAGGACTTCGAACGGTACGCCGACTCGGGGGAGATCAACACCGAGGTCGTCGATCCGCTCGCGGTGATCGAGGCGGTGTCCGAGCACTATGCAGGAGCGCAGCAGGACAGGCTGGACGGCTTGACGGTCGACCTCGGCGACTGGTGGTTCAACATCCGCCCGTCCAATACCGAACCGCTTCTGCGGCTGAACCTCGAAGCCGCCGACGTCAAGTCCTGCGAGATCCGGACCGGTGAGGTCCTTTCGCTGATCGAGCAGGCCAACCAGGGGAGCGGCCGCGATGGTGCTTGATCCGAAGCTGCTAGAGGTCCTGGCCTGCCCTAAGGACAAGGGCCCACTGCTCTATTTCGCCGACGAGGAGTCTCTATACAACCCTCGCCTGAAGCTGCGCTACCGCGTCACGGACGATATTCCGGTGATGCTCATCGACGAAGCCGACTCTGTGAGCGAGGCCGAGCACACCCGGCTGCTGGCCAAGGCGGAGGCGGAAGGTATAGAGCCGGCGTGGACCCCGGACGCCCAGACCTGATACACCAGCGCGGCTGCGATCAGTGAAGATGCTCTCAGCAAAGCTCGGAATTTCGTGGTCGGGGTCCCCCGGCCGGCACGCTTACCCACCGGAGGCGCCATGACCTCGGCCGACGCCATCCTGGACTCCCTCGGGATGTTCGCCCTGACCGCCGGCCTGCCGGAACAAGCCGAAAAGGCGGCGGCGACGGCCACCGAGGTCGCGGCCCAGATGGAGCCATGGACGATCGACAACGTGGTGATTCTGGGCATGGGGGGAAGTGCCATGGCCGGCGAGGTGGTCGCGGCCGCCGCTTCATCCATCCTCCCGGTGCCGGTCATCGTCTCCCGTTCCTACGAGTGCCCGGCGTTCGTAAGTGCCGACAGCCTGGTCTTCGCCATCTCCGCCTCCGGCCAGACCGAGGAGACCGTCCAGGCCGCCTCCGACGCAGCCGAGACGGGCGCGCTCCTGGTCGTGGTGGCGGGGGGAGGACGGCTGGCCGAGATGGCTGAAGCCTGGGATGCTCCCTTGATCGGCGTCCCCACCGAGATTCCCCAACCCCGGGCGGCCATCGGAGCCATGGCCATCCCCCCGCTGGTGGTGCTCGAGCACTTCGGCCTGTACCGGGGCGGCAGCTCGTGGATCGAGGCAGCGGTCGAGCAGATGAAACGCAGGAGGGACGAGCTCGAACGGGGCGGTGATTCCAGCCCGGCAGCCGAGGTCGCCCGACGCGTCGGCCGGACCATGGCCCTGATCCACGGCGGCGGCGTCATCGGAGCGGCCGCCGCCCAGCGCTGGAAGACCCAGATCAACGAGAACGCGAAAGCGCCGGCGTGGTGGAGCGCCCAGCCCGAGCTGTGCCACAACGAGGTGTGCGGGTGGGGCCAGCACGGCGACGTCACCCGCCAGGTGGTCACCGCCGTGGCCCTCCGCCACGACCTGGAGCACCCCCAGGTCGGCCGGCGTTTCGAGATCGTCGGCGAGCTGATGCGCGAGGTGGTCGCCGACGTCATCGAGGTGCGAGCGGCCGGCGAAGGCGACCTGGCCCAACTGTTCGACCTCATCCTGTTCGGCGACTACACATCGCTGTGGATGGCGGCCCAGGCGGGGGTCGACCCCGGCCCGGTGGACGTGCTGATCGAGATCAAGCGCGAGTTGACCGGGCTCTGATCCCCCGGATCGGGGCAGAAGTCGCTCTCGTTTCATAGTTTGTGCGCTTAACCCGCTCAGGGCGGGTAAAACGCACAAACTATGACGTAAACAGTGGCGGGCCGCTCCTGCTGATGCCGTTCACGTCTATCCTGGGCCCAAGGGCCTCAGCGGGTCTGTGGTTGAAAGTCGATGCCAGTCGCAGGCGAAACGACCCACGTAAGGCAGCCGTCGGGCTGCTGATCATGGTGCGGCTTAGAAGTAAGTCCTGGTCGCCGGCGGGACCAACGGGGTGCCGGGGCGGCCTGGCAGGTGTGGGGTCAAAGACCAGGTCAGCCGCTGAGGCCCGCCTCAGGTCCGCCGCTCAGGTCTTTCGGTAGACACCGACCCCTCCGCCCTCACCCACGAGCTGGAACTGGTTGGCGATCGAGTTGAACACCGACTGGTCCACCCCGCTGAGGGTGGTTGGCAGCACCAGGTACTGCACATCTCCGGAAAAAGGCAGCCGCTGCCCTTCCTCGTTGTACAGCCCCCAGTACGTTGCCCGAAACGGGGTCGGCCACTGGTAGATCCGCACCCGGTGATCGAGATGGGCGACATACGGGTAGTAGGCGGAGACGACCGCTGACGGCGGGACGTCTCGGAGGACGGTGTTGATGGCGTGCACCTGAGGGCTGGTCGGGCTCTGGTGGGGGTAGACGTTCCGCGAGAACGGGGCCAGCCCCCACAGCGTGCACGACACCACGGCCGCCGCGGTCACCACGCACGTGGCGGCGACCCGCCGCCGGGTGGCGGCCAGCGAGCCGACGGCGAACACGGTGCCCAGCGCGAGGACGGGAACGAGAGGCAGCGAGTAGTGGTAAAGGATCTGCTGCATGTAGGGAAAGGTGCTGAGGAAGTTCTCGGCGAAGGTCAGGATGCCGATGGCGGCCACTTCGGGTGCGAGCAAGAAAACCCAGCCGAACGACGCTCCCGTCTGCCAGAGGTAGAACGGCCGGTACCCGCTGCGCACGTAGTCCCAGAACCTGGGCGGGTGGGCGAACGGAGTGGTGACCACCCCGCCGAGGCCGCCGAAAGGGATTCGGTTGGCGTAGAAGCCCGTCGTTCCCAGCAGTGCGGCGATCACCACCTCGTAGGCGAAGACCATCCAGGCGATGGCGCCCGCCATGATCACCAGTCCCCACGTCCGGTTGCGCCGCCAGAAGACCCATGCTCCCAGGGGAAGGATGAGCAGAGCGGTGTCCTCTTTGACCAGGAGGCAAAGCGCTACCGATACCGCCAGCAGCGGCGGCTTCCACTCGATGGCGGCGTAGATGGCCAGAGCGACGAAGAGCACGAGGAAGGCCTCGGGGTGGAACTGTTCGAGGTTGCCGTTCTGCAGGGCCGGGTTCAGGAGGAACGCGGCGGCAAGAGCCGTAGCCATGACGCCGCTGCCCGTCCGCTTGCGAGCCAGCAGATAGACGGGGACGGCGGCGGCGGCGATCAGGCAGGCCTGTAGCACCAGAAGGGTCTGGGCTCGCGGCCACAACCAGTAGAGCGGTACGGCCAGCAGGAGCACGAAGGACGTGTGGTCCCCGAACAGGTTCCGTCCCATCACGGTGACGAACGGGGCGTGGAAGCGGCTGAGCAGCCACACCCCCTGGTCGAAGATGCCCATGTCGTACCCCGGGGTGCCGTAGCCGTCGTGGACGGCGACCGACAGCTGCCCGAAGTACAGGGCGTAGGCTGCGATGAGAATCGCCACGGGTAAGTGGGGCACCATCCGCCGGACCCACGGCTGGGTCCGGGGCGGCGTCGCCGTGGCGGTAATCACGGCCCGAGGGTAGCGAGACACCGCCCGGCTGACACACCGGTACGATTGTTGGGCGATGAGCGTCTTTACCAAGATCCTGCGCGCCGGCGAGGGCAGGAAAGTACGGGCCCTGAAAGCGCTCGTACCGGACATCAATGCCCTGGAGACGCAAGTCGAGGCCCTGACCGACGAGGACCTGGCCCACCGCACGGTCCAGTTCCGTGAGCGGCTGGAGCGGGGCGAGGACCTCAACGACATGCTGGTCGACGCATTCGCCACGGTGCGGGAGGCCGCTCGCCGGACCATCGGCCAGCGCCACTTCGACGTCCAGCTCATGGGGGGCGCGGCCCTGCACCTCGGATGGATCGCGGAGATGAAGACGGGTGAGGGCAAGACGCTGGTGTCGACCCTGCCCGTCTACCTCAATGCCCTGGCCGGCCAAGGGGTTCACGTGGTCACGGTCAACGACTACCTGGCCCGCCGGGATGCCGAATGGATGGGCCAGATCCACCGCTTCCTAGGTATGACCGTCGGGAGGGTCTCGCCCGAAATCGATGGCTGGCAGGCCAAGAAGGACGCCTACTCGTCCGACGTCACGTACGGCACCAACACCGAGTTCGGCTTCGACTATCTGCGCGACAACATGGCCCGATCACTCGAGCACATGGTCCAGCGCGGTCATGTTTACGCCATCGTCGACGAGGTCGACTCGATCCTCATCGACGAGGCCCGCACCCCCTTGATCATCTCGGGCCCGTCGTCGGAGTCAGCCCGGCTCTACTACCAGTTCGCCGGAGTGGCTCGCTCCCTCACCCGGGAGGTCGACTACGAGGTCGACGAGGAGAAGCGCACCATCGCCCCGACCGAGGACGGGATCGAGAAGGTCGAGCGGGCCCTCGGCATCGAAAACCTCTACGACCTGGTGTCGTCCAACTACGTGCACCAGCTGACCCAGGCCCTGAAAGCGAAGGAGCTGTACCGCCGGGACAAGGATTACATCGTCGCCGACGGCGAGGTGAAGATCGTCGACGAGTTCACCGGGCGGATCCTCGAGGGCCGGCGGTGGTCGGACGGGCTTCACCAGGCGGTGGAGGCCAAGGAACGGGTCACCATCAAAGAGGAGAACCACACCTGGGCAACCGTTACCCTGCAGAACTATTTCCGGCTCTACGAGAAGCTCGCCGGGATGACGGGTACCGCAGAGACGGAGGCGGCCGAGTTCGCCAACACCTACAACCTGCAGGTCGTGCCGATCCCGACCAACAAGCCCATGGTCCGCGCCGACGAGCAGGACCTGATCTACAAGAGCGAGTTGGGCAAGTTCGAGGCGGTCATCGAGGACATCATCGAGCGTCACGACCGGGGCCAGCCGGTGCTCGTGGGCACCGCTTCGGTCGAGAAATCCGAGGTGCTGTCGACGATGCTCGAGCGGCGGGGCATAGCCCACCACGTGTTGAACGCCAAGCAGCACACCAGGGAGGCCCAGGTCGTGGCCCAGGCCGGGCGGTTGCACGCGGTGACGGTCGCCACCAACATGGCCGGCCGGGGCGTCGACATCCTCCTCGGGGGGAACCCCGAGATGCTGGCCGCCCACGATGTCGCGGCGTCCGGCCACGATCTGGAGACCGAAGAAGGCCAGGCCCGCTACCAGGAGCTCCTTCCGAAATACGAGGAAGAGTGCCTGGCCGAGGGTAACAAGGTGCGGGAGCTCGGCGGGTTGTACGTGCTCGGATCGGAGCGCCACGAATCCCGCCGCATCGACAACCAGTTGAGGGGTCGCTCGGGGCGCCAGGGAGACCCAGGCGAGAGCCGGTTCTTCCTGTCGCTCGAAGATGAGCTCATGCGGCTCTTCGCAACCGGTGCCATGCAGTGGGTCATGGGCCGGGCCCTGCCCGACGACGTGCCGATCGACTCGAGGATGGTCACCAAGGCCATCGAACGGGCCCAGACCACCGTCGAGTCGCGCAACGCCGAGGTGCGCAAGGACGTGCTCAAGTACGACGAGGTGATGAACGCCCAGCGCAAGGTGATCTATGCCCGGCGGGCCCAGATCCTCGAAGGCGAGGACCTGCGGGGTCGCACGGTGGAGGTCCTCAGCTCGGCCGTGGACAGCATCGTGACCGCCAACTGCGCGGCGTCGGAGGACCCCGAGGACTGGACCCTCGACGCCTTGGTGACCGAGGTCCGCCAGTATTTCCCGAGCACCACCACCAAGGAAGATCTGGAGGCCCTGCCCGATAGCAACGTCATCTACGAGCACCTGGCCGGCGAGGCCATTCGCTACTACGAGGAGCGCGAGGCCTCGATGCCCGCTCCGGCCGCGGGTGAGCCCGTCGAGACCATGCGGGCCCTCGAGCGAGAAGTGATGCTTCAGCTGATCGACCAGAAGTGGCGGGAACACCTCTCGGAGATGGACTACCTGCGGGAGGGCATCAACCTGCGGGCCATGGGTCAGCAGGATCCCCTGGTCGCCTGGCAGCGCGACGGCTACGAGATGTTCGGGCAGATGATGTCGAGCATCGACGACGACTACGTCAAGATCGTGATGCACGCCCAGGTGCAGGTGCTCGAGCAGGCCCAGCCCTCCGAGGACGCCACGCTTGTCGGCGCCCAGTACCAGGCCGCCGACGACCCGGTCGAGGGAGCCTCCGGCATGCAGCGGGCTCTGGCCGCCGGCCCCGCACCCGGCGAAGAGGTCGTCTTCGCCCCCGACCCGGCTGACAACGGTGGCCGGGCCGCCCCGCCCGCGGCGGGAGCGGCCGGATCTTCCTCCGCGGCCTCCTCCCCGTCGGCTTCGCGCCCGTCGAGGTCGGCGTCGGCTGCGACGGCGGGGGCCGACCCGGATGTGCAGCGCCCCACGGTCAAGGACTCGGCCTTCGACCGGGTCGGCCGCAACGATCCTTGCCCATGCGGAAGCGGCAAGAAGTTCAAGTTCTGCCACGGGCGGTAGCGCCGGAGTGCGTGATTACACCGACGATCTGAGCGCGCTCCGCAAGCGGCTCGACCAGGCGGGCGACTACCTGCGGGTCGACACGCTGCGCAACCGGGTGGCGGAGCTGGAAGCGGAGCTCGGGCGCCCGGACCTGTGGGACGATACGGAGGTCGGACAGCGGGTTACCCGTGAGTACCGCCAGACGAGGGATGACATCGATCTGGTCGACCGCTTGAGCCGGTCCCTCTCCGACGCCGAAACCCTCTTCGAGCTGGCAGTGGAGGAGGGCGACGACTCGGTCGAATCGGAGCTGTCGGCCCTGCTCGATGGGGTCAGCTCGGCGCTGGACGTCCTTGAGCTGCGGTCGCTGTTCACCGGCGAGCACGACGAGAACGACGCAGTCTGCGAGGTGCACGCCAAGGACGGAGGCACCGACGCCCAGGACTGGGCCGAGATGATGGTGCGCATGTACCGCCGGTGGGCCGAGCGCCGAGGCTTCGAGATGGAGATCGAAGATGTCAGCGAGGGCCAGGAGGCCGGGATCCTCTCAGCCAGCTTCATCATCCGGGGCCGCTATGCCAACGGTCTCCTCACGTCCGAGCGGGGAGTCCACCGGCTGGTGCGGATATCGCCGTTCGACTCCCAGGCCCGCCGCCAGACCAGTTTCGCCTCGATGAGCGTCGTGCCCTTCTTCGAGGACCTGTCGGGCGAGGTGGACATCGACGAGAAGGACCTGCGCATCGACACCTACCGTTCGTCGGGCGCCGGCGGCCAGCACGTGAACGTGACGGACTCGGCGGTGCGAATCACCCACATCCCCACCGGAACGGTCGTCGCCGTTCAGAACGAGCGCTCACAGCACCAGAACAAGGCCAAGGCCATGCAGATCCTGGCGTCGAAGCTGGTCGAGCTTCAGCGCGAAACGCGCGACGCCGAGCTGTCGGCTATGGCCGGTCCGACGGCCCTGGTCGGGTGGGGGGCCCAGATCCGGTCGTACGTCCTTGCGCCCTACCAGCAGGTGAAGGATCTCAGGACCGACTACGAGACGGGAAACGTCCAAGCGGTCCTCGACGGCGACCTCGACCCGTTCATGGAGGCCTATCTGCGGTGGCGCCGGGCCACCGTCGGGCGGCCCTGATCCCAACCGGTCCTGAACGCCAGCTAAGATCGGGGCTGCGTCCCATGGGTGGTAGTAGGCACGCGACCTGGCCTCGCCCGGGCTCAGTCACTTAATGATCAAGCTCGATAACGTCACCAAGTCCTACAAGGGGACAACTGTCGCTCTGCGCGACGTCAATGTGGACATCCAGAAAGGCGAGTTCGTCTTCCTGGTTGGTCCGAGCGGTTCGGGCAAATCCACCTTTCTCCGCCTGGTCACCAAGGAGGAGCAGGCCGAGGCCGGACAGGTGTGGGTGGCGGGCAAGGACGTCGGGGCCCTCTCGTCGTGGAAGGTCCCGTACCTGCGGCGCAACATCGGCTGCGTGTTCCAGGACTTCCGCCTCCTTCCGACCAAGAACGTCTACGAGAACGTGGCGTTCGCGCTCGAGGTGATCGGGCGGCCGCGCCAGGTGGTGCGCTCCCAGGTTCCGCAGATCCTTGACCTGGTCGGGCTGGGCAAGAAGGTGTCGAACCTTCCTCACGAGCTGTCAGGCGGGGAGCAGCAGAGGGTGGCCATCGCCCGGGCCTTCGTGAACCGGCCGCTGATCCTCCTGGCTGACGAGCCGACCGGCAACCTCGACCCGTCCACCACGGCCGGCATCATGCGGTTGCTCGACCGCATCAACCGGACCGGCACCACTGTGCTGATGGCTACCCACGACAACGGGATCGTGGACTCCATGCGGCGGCGGGTAATCGAGCTTGACCGGGGGACGGTCATCCGCGATCAGGCCCGAGGCGTGTACGGGATGGGGGCCTGACAGGGTGGCGATCTCCGCCGGCTACGTAACACGCGAGACCGCGGCCAACCTCAAGCGCAACGTGGTGATGACTCTGGCGGCGGTGGTCGCCATGGCGGTCTCTTTGACCGTGCTGGGAGCGGTGCTCATCGCCCGGCAGGCGATCAACAAGGCGTCGGTCGAGTGGCGGGGCGGCGTCCAGTTGGCCATTTTCCTCACCCCGTCGGTTTCGTCGACGGAGATGACTGCGATCGGGCACGAGCTGTCGACCACGCCCGGGGTCAAGTCGTATCACTTCGTCAACAAGCCCCAGGCGTACAAGGAGTTCAAGGAGATCTTCGGGGGTAACAACGACATCGTGGGCGTTCTGACCGTCGCCGACATGCCCCCCTCGTACCGGGTGGTGCCGAGCAAGGCCCAGGACATCGCCCAGCTGGGCAAGGAGTTCCAGGGGCAGCCCGGGGTGTTGCAGGTCTCCTACGCGGCGCAAGAGATCAGCGCCCTGCTGCACCGGTCCAACCAGATGAAGAAATACGGGGGGTTGCTCGCACTGGGCGTGATGATCGTGGCGGTGGCCCTCATCGTGAACACCATCCAGTTGGCCATCTTCGCCCGCCGGCGGGAGGTCGCGGTCATGAAGCTGGTCGGGGCCACGAACTGGTTCATACGGGTCCCGTTCATGCTGGAAGGCCTGATACAGGGGATCGGTGGGGCCATCCTGGCCTTCGTGGTGACCTACGGGATCCGCGAGGCGGTCGCTTCCTTTGTGGGGTCGGAGTCTCTGCTCGGAACTCAAACGCTCTACGTCAGCCCGAACGAAGCCATCCTGACCGGCGTGGTGCTCCTGATCGTGGGCTCGCTGGTCGGAGTGCTCGGGTCGGCTTTCGCCGTCCGCCGCTACCTGGCCGTCTGACGAAAGGGCGGTCGCTCGCCGCCCGCTCAGTGCTGAGCCCGCGGCGTCATTCGCGGCGGGCCACGGCCCGTACCGCGCCGGCGACCATATCGGGCCGTTCCCGTGGGAGAGCGTGACCAACGCCCGGTATGACGATGTGTGAGGCGCCGGGAATGGCGGCGGCCAGGAGGTCACCGACCGCCGGACGGACAACGTGGTCGGCGTCCCCGTTCAGGATCACCGTCGGCAGATCCAGGGCCGCCAGTCCCGGTCCGAGCTTGTCGAGCTCGGTGAGCAGCGCCCGTTGCTCGGCCAGAAACGACCTCCACACGGGCGATCCGGTCCGAGCCCCCGTCAGGCGGGTGAGGCTGCCGACCGCGTTGCGTACGGGCGCGGTCAGGAAGTGGTCGACATAGCTTTGCACCCGGTCGATGCCGAGCAGCCGACCAGGTAGGCCGATGGTCATCCCGGCCACGAACTCCCCGATGACCGGAGCGGCGAGCAGGCGGTCCTCCCATCCGACCGGCTCGCCCGGACCGACGGAAGCCACCAGCACCAAGCCGGCTACCCGCTCCGGGTAGTGCTCAGCGGCGGCAATCGCCACGCCGCCTCCCCAGCTGTGGCCGACCGCGATCGCCGAGTCGATGGCGAACCGGTCAAGGACTTCGATAAGGGCCTGGGCGTTGCCGGCGAATCCGGTGGCCGGGCCGCCCGTGCGGCCGTAGCCCGGCCGGTCCACCGTTACGACCGTGAAGTCCGGCTTCAACCGCCTGGCGACCGGCTCCCAGTCCGGGCCCGAGCCGGGCTGGCCGTGAAGCAGCACCACCGCCGGGCCGCTCCCCGAGCGATCGGCCACCATCGGGTTGGCAGCATTAACGCCGAACGACGAACGTCGGTGAAACGCCGGGTCCATCGCGCGATCGAGGGGGAGGCCGGCGGGGTGGGTGTCGTCAACGCGGCGGTCGTCAGTCATCCGACTCCGAACCAACCGAGAACCGTCAGGCCCACGAGGAGGGCTGCCATGGCGGCCACCCCGAACACGCAGATGACCGCCACCACCTGGAAAACCGGCCCATTGGCCGCGTCGCCGAGCAGGCTCCGCCGGCTGGCCAGGATGAGAATGAACACGAGGATCACCGGAGTGATCAAACCGTTCAGGACCTGGGTGTTGATCAGAAGCGTTACCAGGTTGCCCGGGAGCAGGGCGACGGTCGCCCCGATGATGATCTGCGAGGTGAACAGGGAAAGGAAAAGCGGAGCCTCGGCGAACGTGCGTGAAACAGAGCGTTCGACTCCAAGGGCCTCGGAGACCGCGTACGCGGTCGAGAGGGGCACTACCGCTCCCGCCAGCATCGAAGCGCCCAGAAGGCCAAGAGCGAACAGGTCGACCGCGGACGCTGCCAGCGATCGGCCGCAAGGCCTCGGCCGCGTCGTGGGCTGAGGCCAGGGCGCCGGTTCCTCCAATCGTTGCAGCAGTAGCGATAATGATGAACCCGCTGATGGCGTCGCCGAAGATCGCCCCGGCTACGGCGTCGAATCGTTCGTACCGGTAGTCCTCCGGCCCGATGCCTTTGTCGGCCACGGCCGCGGCCACATACAGCTGCATGTACGGCGTGATGGTCGTGCCGATCAGCGCCACACCGAGAAGAATGAACGGCTTAGAGGCAATGATGTGAGGAAAGGCCGTGTCCGCCGCCACATGGGCCCATTGCGGATGTCCAAGGAACACGGCGATCGGGTAGGCGAAAAAGATCAGTGATAGAAGCAGGAAAAGCCGCTCGGCATACCGGTACGAGCCGAACATCACCAAAGCCCAGATCGTGAGGGCAGCGAGCGGAATCGACACGTACCGGGACACCCCGAACAGCTGCATCGCCGCCCCGATGCCCGCGAACTCCGAGACCACCAGACCGACGTTGGCTACGACGAGGAAGAAGAGGGCGAAGGAGGCCAGGCGCAGGCTGAACTCCTCGCGGATCAAGGCGGCCAGTCCCTTGCCGGTGTAGGTGCCGAGCCGGGCGCACATCTCCTGCACGACGACCAACCCGATGGTGACGAGCACCATGAAGAACAGAGTCCGGTAACCGAACTGGGCACCCGCTGACGCGTACGTGATGATCCCGCCGGCGTCATTACCGGCATTCGCGGCGATGATGCCCGGTCCCGCGATCGCCAGATAGGTGAGCCATTTCCGGTTGCGGCGGACCTCGCCGCCGACCGTTGACCCGACGGAGGTGACCACCTCCTCGGCCGTCACGACAGGAACCTCGGGAAGTGGTGGCGGCCGCGTTCGGGAATGAGCGCATCTAGCAGGTCGTCGGCGAGGATCCGCCCCACAGGGCGGTTGTCTTCGTCGACCACGACCACAGAAGAGTGGCGGCTGTCGACCAGCCGCTCGGCCACTTCTCTGACGTCGGCGTCGACGCTGACCGACACGGGGTCTCCGTCGGGCAGCAGGCTGCCGATCTGATCGTCGTTCAGGGCGATGGCCAGGCCATAGAGGGGCACGTCACCGATGAGCTCTCCGTCGGGAGCCACCACAACCACCCCGTCCAGGTCGCCGGAATGCTCTTGCATCCTGCGCAACCGCTCCCTGACCTCGGCCACCGACTCGTCAGGGCTGGTCAGCACGAGGTTCGTCGTCATGAACCCGCCGGCGTGGTCCTCCTCGTACTCGAGCAGTTCCGACAGCTGTTCCCGTTGGTCCGCGTCCATGTGCTCGAGCAGCTCGTTTCGAGCGTCGTCCTCCAGGTCGCGGAGAGCATCCACGGCTTCGTCCGGCTCCATCATCGCCAGAAGGGCCGCGGCCTCCTCGGGGCGGGTCTCCCGGAGCAGGGCGCCGAGCTCCTCGGGATCCATCTCCTCCAGGGCGTCGGCGGCCTTCTCGGGTTCGAGGCTGGCGAGCAACTCCTGTCTGGCATCGCGGCCGAGGTCCTCCAGGAGATCGGCGAGCTCGCCGGGCCGCAACCGGCGCAACTCGTCGTGGGACCCCTTCAGCTGCACCTCCGAGACCTCGTTGCCGAAGGGCCTTATGGTCGCCCAGTCGATGACCCGGTCCGGCGTGGGGAATCCCCGCCACCTCCTGGGTCCCAGCCTCCGCAGAAGCGTCTGGGCGCTCACGTCCGCCCCCACCAGCCGGAGGACGGCACCGTCCACCCCGGGGGTATTGGCCAGGTACAGGTCAGCCGGGCGGACGACCTGGACGCCGTCGACGTCGACCAATTTGGTGGTCCACCACGTCTCGGCCGAGAAGAACCTCGCCCTCGCGCCGGGTGAACTCCATGAGATCGAGCCGGGCCGAGCCGAGTGTCACCCCGGCTCGGTCCACCGAGGCCACTTGATCGATAGACGCGAAGGCCCGCCGGCCGCCGATCTTGACCACGAGCCCGGTGACTGCGGGATAGGACTCCTCTCCGTCCCAGCGGGCCACGATGTCGGTTATCCGGCCGACCTGGTCCCCGTCCTTGTTGCGAACCGCGCTCCCGATGAGGCCGGCGACCGAGATGAGGCTGTCGCGAACCGAACGCACGGCGAGGAGGCGCTGGCGTCGTTGCCGTCGAGCCGAGCGCAGAGGGCGGGTCGTATTGGCTACGAATCGGGATCGCTGGGGCATGGCCGACCTCAAAACGGGCCCAGTTTGGGAAAGGTGACATCGGATGGAAGCTGGGGGGGCGGCGGGGCGCCGACACGCTAGCAGGACGGGGCCGCCGGGCGGTTAGGAGCCGGCAGGGTTGGCGCGGTGGGCCGGCTGGCCCGCTCAGTGCGTGTTGATCATCTGGGTCGCGGCGCCCGCCAAGTACCCGAGCATCTGCGTCTCGTCCAACGGACTCAGCCTGCCCGCCTTGACCGCATCGGACATATGTTCGACCCATGCGTCTCGCTCGGCCTGACCGATCGCGAACGGGGCGTGGCGCATACGCAAACGGGGTGCTCCCCGCTCGGCCTGGTAGCGGGCCGGTCCGCCCCAGAACTGGATCAGGAACCGCATCAGATGGACACGCGACTGCTCGAACTCGTCGGCATTCTCCGGATAGAGCGGCCGCAATACCGCATCGGTGGCGACGGCGTCGTAGAACCGGCGGGTGAGCTTTTCGAAGAAGGCGTCGCCGCCGGCCCGCTCGTACATCGTCGATCCCGGGGCCATCGGGTGCCAGCATGGCCGAAACGGGGGGTGTAGTGGGAGAGGCGGTCCCGGGTGCGGGGCGGGGCCGGGCGTTGCCGGGCCCGGGTCGAGTGGCGCCGGCCCGGGCGGGCGCCGGCGTTGGCGGGCGCCGGGGGTATCGGCCCGGGCGGGCCGCCGGACACACCGGGGGGCGCCGCTCTGAGCCACCCGAGGCGTGGTCCGGACGGCGGTGGCGGGCCAGCCCTCACGCCTGTCCCCGCCTCGCGCCGGCAGTCGACCCGGAGCGCTCTCTGACGCGGGCTTTTGCAATAGCTTCTGCCCCCGCATTTTTCTCGTAGACCTTCTGTGTTCTCGGCGTCAAATCGCACGGAAATTCACCAAATTTGCTCCGAGAAATCAAAAGTACTACGAGATTTCGATCACAAGCAGCTCGGGTGGCCAAAAAGCGTGGATGGCCAAGGCGTCTCTAGTGCCTCGATATGCGCTAACCGAACGAACTGCACGAACCGCACCTGGGTGGACCCCTCTTTGGCTGCCCGGGAGCATCGCTGACCGGACCCTGACATGGCTGATCGGTTCATACACTCGGGCGGTGCCCGCCATCGCAGACGTATCCGGTCGATGGCGGCGGCTTGCCGTCCCGGTGGCGTGCATTGCTCTTTGCGTTTCGGCGTGTGGCAGCTCGAGCCACGGCAATCAAGACGAAGCGAACAGCTCATTCATCTCGGCCGTTCACGATGCCTCTCCTGACATCAGCACCTATCGAACAGACGATCAACTGATCTCCCTCGGCCACGCCGTGTGCGAGGGCTTCCAGGGTGGCGCTTCCTATCAGCAACTGGCCGACCGTCTGGCTCAACTCCAGGGTTCGAACACCCTGCCGTCTCAGGATCTCGGGGCTGTGATCGTGGCCTCGGTCGACAACTTTTGCCCTAAGTACAGCGCTCAGGTGTCCTGACCGGCGTCATCGCCGGGGATGATCCACGGGGTCACGAACGTGGCGATCCGTTGGCCGAAGGCGATGTGGGTACCCGGGACCAAGGTGCGGGGCTGGTAGGGCCGCAGAGGCTCCCAGTCCGCCCCTCCAGGTTCGAACACGCACGTGCCTGTGGCTGAACCGCGATCCGTCACCAGGACATCCCAATCGTGCAAGCGGACCTCGGCGTGCGTCGCGGAGACATCCTCGCCCGACAGCGTGAGAGGCCGTGCCAGCCCGCCTCGAACTGTGGGATCGCCCTCGGGTCGGGATCCCACCAGATAGCCGCGCTCCAACCGGTAGACGGAACCATCGTCGAGGATGAGCACGCCGAGCGCCGGCCTCGTACCGCTCACCGTGGAAGAGCCGGCCGCCGAGACCGGCGCGGAGCAACGAATGCAGTCGTGGGTGCCGGGCCGGTTGAGGTGGCCCCGGGCGCACAGGCTGCCAGCTACGACCGGAGCGCCCGGAATCGAACGGTCGGGGCCTCGCCCGATCGGGAGCGGTGTCGGCGGGTTGAACGCGGCCCGGGCGCCTGCCACCCTGAGATCGAGAGACCCATGGGGACCCGGCGGAGACTCAGGCTCCGGTGCCGGCGCGTGCTCGGGTTCGGGTTCCGGCTCCGTGAACAGTTCGGGTTCGGTAAGGGCCGCTAGTTCGGGTCCGGGCTCGGGAAAGAGTTGGGGCACCTGTTCGCCGGTCAGATCCGCTTCCGGCTCGGACGCTACGTCCCTTTCAGGCTCGACTGCTCGTGCCGCTAGCGCCGCCGCCGCAGGTGCAGGCGGGAGGCCGGCTGGCGCTTCGAGCTCCGGATCGGCCCGGTCGTCCGTCTCATCGAACCCGCCAACCGCCGCCGCGGCCCCCCCGAGCGCCGCGTCCTCAAGCGGGTAGGTGTTCTTCGATCCCTCCCCGACGTCGACGGTGGGGGATTCTTCAGTGTCAACCCAGGATGGTCGTTCGGCTTCGCCTTGATCCCGCTCGGTCGTTTGCCCGCCGGCAGAGCCGGAACCACCCAGGGCCGTGGTCGGGGATTCTGCCTCCACCACTGGCAGGACCATCGTCGGCGGACCCATGTCGAGCACGGTCGTGGGATCGCCTGCCGCATCGTGCCTGTGCCCGGCCGCGCTGGTCACTGCCGCGATACCGGCCGCGGCGGCCAAGCCGGCAGCCGCGGCTATCCCGCCACCAGCACCCGCCGACCCCGCCCCTGCCCCGGCCGCTCCGGCTCCTGCCCCGGCCGCTCCGGCTCCTGCCGCTCCGCCGCTCCGGCCGCTCCTGCCGCTCCGGCTCCTGCCGCTCCGCCCGCTCCTGCCCCGGCTCCTGCCGAGCCGCCCGCTCCTACCCCGATTCCCATAGCTCCTACCGCGCCCGGGTCGGCTCCATCTCCAGCTCCAGCTCCTGCTCCAGCGCCAGCTCCGGCTCCACCTCCAGCGCCCGTCCCTGTCGCCGCCAGTCCAGCACCCACCGCGGCGAGGCCGGCGCCGGCCGCCAGGACCGCTCCCGCCCCCGAACCGGCCTCGGCCCCCGCTGACCCCGGATCTCCGCCCGCTGGCGCAGGACCGGCCGCCAACGGCGACGGCCCGCCACCGGAAAGACCCGGACTGCTGCCGGATAGCCCGGTGGGCACCGGGCTGCCGGCGGCGTCGGAAACCGCACCGGCACCAACGCCGGCATCGGCGCCCGCCCCGACACCTGCACCCGCCCCGACACCTTCACCCGCTTCCCGTCCCGGCCCCCCACCTGTGCCTGCTTCCGGAAGGCCGGGGACACCAGCCACGACAGGACCGCCAGGTCCGCCCACGTCGCCGACGTTCCTGACCCCGCTCCCCACCCCAACCGCGGTCCCCGAAGCGATCGCGGCCGGCGCCGCACTCTCGCCGCCGGCGGCCACCCTCGCGGGCTTGACATCACTGGCGGGTACCAGGACGAAACCCGAACCGGGAACGACGCCGGCCTCCAGGTCCCACATACTGTCCGGCGATAGCGCCGGCATGGCCGACCCGGCCGCACCGACGGTGATCGCAGGCTGGGGGTCGACGGTGGATCTCATCCAGCCAGGATCCGGGCTGGGCGCCAGCCAGCGGGCGCCCTCCCAGACCTGAACCGGGCCGTGCAAGAGCGCCGTCCACCCGTCCGGGCTGGGTCCGATGACCACGAACGGCACCCGAGGCTCGGGATCCCGGTCGATCAGCACCCCGGAGATGTGCTCGGCGATCTGCTGGCCGCCCCGGGCCGACGGGCCGAGGTTGCGGGCGGACTGGGCCAGGAAGCTGATCAGCGCCGAGGACGCCGAGGGAGCGGCCCACGCCACGATCGATCCGTAGCGGATCACGGTGCCGGAGCCCGCGATGACCTCGACGTGATCGATCATCGCTCGACCTGGTACGTGAGAAGGCGGTCGGCGACCTCCTTGGCCGTAACCGGGCGGGCCGCCGGATCATGGTCCAGACAGGCGACGATGACCTCAGCCAGACCGGCCGGAAGGTCGGGGTCGACCTCGGCCTGCCCGAAGACGACGCGCTGAACTGCGGTAACCGGCTCGTCGCCATCGATACCCGGGTAGATGGGACGGTCACTCAAGGCGACGTGCAGGGTGGCGCCGATGGCCCAGACGTCCGAGGCCCGTGACGGGCCTTCGCCGCCGAGGAGGTCCCGGTCGACGGTCACCAGTTGGTGCCAGCCGCCGACCTTGGTCACCAGGCCGGGAGGGGTGTCCAATGGTGGTGGGCCCAGGGCCGCGCCGCGGTCGGTCAACCATGTGGATTCGGTGGAAATGCCTCCGTGGGCCACGCCGCCCTCGTGCAGCGCGTGGGCGCCGAGAGCGACCCGAGCGACGGCGCGCACCTTGGCCGCGGCGTCGAGGACTCGAGTGGGCTTCACCAGAGTCCCGCCCGTCGGTGCTTCCGAGGCCAGGTAAACCCCTGCGGCCGAGGGATCCAGGTCAGGTCCCACCTCGATGAGAGACAGAAGATGCTCTGAATCGATGGCCGAGATACGAGTCAGGGCGTCGGCCAGATCCCGCCAGCCCGCAGCGTCGACGGCCAGCTCGCTGACCATGACTGAGGGCTCGCTGACCCGCAGGCGCGCTGGAGGTCGGCACAGGTAGGACGTCCTCCCGCCCCCGGCTGGCAACTCCTCGATCACCTCGTAATCGGCTACCGACGACCTCAACAGACTCCTCCATCCAAACGGCCGCGCCCGAGAGCGTACCGGGACCGAGCGCCCAAGAACGGGAGGCTCTTGCGACTAGAAATACATGATATATAGTTAAAAGCAATGAAAAAGAGCCTTATCCTGATCCCGGTGCTGGCGGTTTTGCTCATGGGCGGGGCGACGCTGGGCGAGACCGCAGGTGTCGAGAGCGTGATCGGCGGCGGACCGTCCGGTCAGTCGGATACAACCGGCGGCCCGATCGCGATTGGCGGGCCACCCGGCACAGGAACGGCAGCTGCGATCGGATCGGTGCCCGCAGCCATGCTGTCGCTGTACGCCAGGGCTGCCGCTACGTGCCCGGGTCTTCCCTGGACCGTGCTGGCGGCCATCGGGACGGTCGAGTCGCTGAACGGCACGTCTTCCCTCCCTGGGGTCGCGTCGGGGGCGAACTCTGCCGGAGCCGAAGGACCCATGCAATTCGAGCCCCCCACCTTCGCCCAATACGCCGATCCCGTCCCGGCCGGCGGACTGAATCCGCCCAGCCCGTACGATCCCGTCGACGCCGTATATGCCGCGGCGCGGATGTTGTGCGCCGACGGGGCGGAGTCAGCCTCCAGTTTGGGCGGGGCCATCTACGACTACAACCACTCCGCCTCCTACGTCTCCGACGTTCTGGCTGTCGCCGTCTCCTACGGCCTGGGGACGGGGGTCACCGGGAGCCGAGGGGAGGTGGCCGTCGAATACGCGCTGGCTCAGGTCGGTACCCCCTACGTGTGGGGCGGAGAGGTTCCAGGCGTCGGATTCGACTGTTCGGGACTGGCTCAGGCGGCGTGGGCCGCCGCCGGCATCCGGCTACCGCGCGTGGCCCAGGACCAGTTCGACGCCGGACCGGCCGTGCCGCCGGGGAGCCCACTTGCGCCCGGAGACCTGGTGTTCTTCGGCCCCGCCGGCGGCGTGGCGACTCACGTGGGGCTCGTGGTTGACCCTTCCGGCCTCATGGTGGACGCGCCCCATACGGGCGCTCTCGTTCGCCTCGACCCCTTTCCGACGGCGCTCGGGGCGGAGTGGGGATCGGACGTCGTCGTGGGGGTGGTTCGGCCGGAATCGCTCACGGACTAGGGTTGACCTCAGGATGGGGTACCGGTTGGGAGCACGATGGGTGCGCGTCGTTGTCGCGCTGCTGCTCGGAGCGATGCTGGTGCCTGGCCTCGGTTCGGGGATGGCGTCGGCCGCCCCGGTCGGCGCGGAGGCGTTCTCCGACCCCGGGGTGCTCCACTACGGAGATGCCGGCGCATACGGTGCTCCGGTCAATCGGTGGGTCCCGGCCCCGATAGTCGGTATGGCTTCGACCCCCGATGGGAAGGGGTATTGGCTGGTGGGGGCGGACGGCAGTGTGTACGCCTATGGCGACGCCCATTCGTACGGTTCGGCGGCGGGTATAAACCTGTACGGTCCCATCGTCGGTATGGCGTCCACTCCTGACGGCAAGGGGTACTGGCTGGTGGCCATAGACGGGGGCATCTTCAGCTTTGGCGACGCTCATTTCTACGGGTCGACGGGGGCCATAAAGCTTCACCAACCGATTGTGGGTATGGCCTCGACGGCTGACGGTAAGGGCTACTGGCTGGTTGCGCTCGACGGGGGCATCTTCAGTTTCGGCGACGCTCATTTCTATGGGTCCACCGGCGCGGTCAGGCTCGTCTCCCCTGTCATCGGCATGGCCGCCACCGCGGATGGGAAGGGCTATTGGCTGGCCGCAGCCGATGGCGGGGTGTTCACCTTTGGAGACGCCCACTTCTACGGGAGCACGGGCGGTCATCCGATCCCCGACTGGGTCGCCGGCATCGCGGCCACCCACGACGGGAAGGGCTACTGGCTGGCCAACTCCGACGGGGCGGTGTACCGCTTCGGCGATGCCGGCTTCTACGGCAACAATCTGAGCGCTCCGCGCACCGAACCGATCGCCGCTATCGCCGGGACATCGGACAGCCGGGGGTACTGGCTGCTTGAACCCGACGCCTTCCCGACCGCGTTTACCAAGCCATACGGGCTCAACTCGATCGTTTCGGTCGCTACAAATCAGGTGCGGGCCGACCCGGTGTCGGGCTACTTCTGCAATCCGTACGGGCCCTGTGAAGCCTGGTGTGCATTGTTCGCCACGTGGGTGTGGCGGAGGGTGGGAATCCCAATACCGTCCTTGGCCTTCGTCGGCTACGTCTATGACTGGGCGGCCGCCCACACGCGGGTTCTGCCGCCGACCGCCCGGCCTGCCCCCGGCGATTTCGTGCTCTACGGGACGGGCCCGGCCACCGTCGGTACAGCAGTGCACATAGGGATCGTGGCCCAGGTCTGGCCTGACGGAGCGATTGACACGGTCGAGGGCGACGCCGGCCCCGGCCCGACCGGCGGTTTCAACGTGATCCTGAACGGTCCGTTCCTGCCCTCGGATTCGAGCACCTACAACGGGTTCCCGATCTTCGCTTACGCAGTGCCCTGAGGTGGCCGCTCCGCCGATCAACAGATCATCGGTGGTCAACCGGTGAAAGTGCTCAGGATCACGTTGGTGGTGGTGGAGTCGGCGTCGATCAAGAGCCAGATCTCGGCCGCTGATTTCGACTGCCAGGCGTCGATCGCCGTTGCTCGAAAGCCGGGCCTGGTGATCTGGTAACGGAAGGCTACGGTCATTCCAGATAGGCGTGTGGCTTGGCCCCCGTCGACCTGGTAAGGCGTCGGTTTCTGTTGCCCGAAGTCGGCGAATGTCGCCGGCGGCGTCTCGCCGAGGATCGGAGCCTGGGTGCGGGTATCGACGTGCTCGGCGACCCAGCCCTGCGGGCCCGCGGTGTCCAGGTCGCCGGCATCGTCGGAGTACGTGCTGCTCGTGGACCACCCGGACGGAACGGCGTAGGCGAATACCCCGTCGCTTACGGCCTTGTAGCCCGCCGGCACGGCTAGCGGGGCCACCCCGGGCTTGTTGGCACTGGCCAGCAACGTGGCGGCCAAGGCGGCCACCCCGAGGACCAGGGCAGGAACGGCCAGGAAAACCAACCAACGCCGGTTACGCCGCCGGATGACGAGCTCGGAGGCGGTTAGCTCCCCCGGCCGCCTTCTTTCGAGCTCTCCTCCCTGGGGCGCATCTTCCCTGGGGGCCAACGAAGCCCCGGAGTCGCCCTCGTAGGAGTTACCGAACACCCCAACATGCTCGCACGCCCTGGACGCGGATGGCCACGCGCGCAACCGGCACAGGAAGACCCAGAGAGTCTCTCCTGTGCCGGATTACTTCGCCACCGAACCCGATGCCGCTCTCCGCATTTGCGACCGCCTCGCCCCGGATGCCGCCGCAACGGCATCCGGCCATAGGGCCGGTCAAGTCGAGGGCCCGGCGTCAGTGACGACCTGACCAGGGCTCGGGAAGCCCGAGCCCGAACCTAGCGGGGCGGATCTTCCTCCTCGGACGAGCTCCATGTTGCCACGGTGCCCTCCTCCTTTCCCTGTCCCGTCGGCTCGGCGACGCTTGCCACTTCGCCACAGCGGCGTTCCTGTGAACTCACTGTGGTGACACCAATTGAAGACTTCCTCGACCGGGTCTGTCAATAGTCAGTTTCACCGAGTGGGGTGCGGCGCACAGTGCGACCATTTGTCAGACCCTCCGGTTGCGGCGACCCGCGATCCGGCGCCAAACGAGGGCCACGACCGCGGTCACGAGAGCAATTCTTCACGATGAAGCCGGCAAAGTGGAACAAGGTTCCCAGGACCCAGAAAGCCAGGCCCAATCCCACTACGGCCACGATCACGACGACCGCGATGAGCAGGATGAGGCTCAGTGCGCTGTTGCCGCTGGGTTTGTCTCCCGGCTTCGGCGAACCGGCCGGGCCGGAACCGCCTGTGGGGCCGAACTCGTAGCTGTGCATCGCTCCTCCTTAGATGGTTTCAGCGTAAGGGGCATCCGGGCATCCGTCGTCCTCCCCGGGAGCGATTTGGGTCTCCACCTGCAGGCGGATCTTTGAGTCGCAGCGGCCCACCTGGCGGTCAGTACCAGCACCCTCTTCGATGGGGCTCCGCCTCACGCGGGGGCCGGGCGTCCCCCTCCGGGTTCCACCAGGCCAAGGTCGTAGGCGAGAACCACCGCTTGGATGCGGTCACGCACCCCGAGCTTGCTCAGGATGTGGTTGACGTGAGTCTTGACCGTGGTTTCACTGATGTAGAGCCGTTCGGCGATCTCGGAGTTGCTGGCGCCCCGAACGACCTCTCGGAGCACGTCGACCTCCCGCTCTGTGAGCTCGGCGAAGCGATCGGGCAGCTGGCCGGCCGGCGGCTGCCCTGGCCGGCGGGCAAACTCTTCCAGGAGCCGCTTGGTCATCTTGGGCTCCACCAGAGCGTTGCCGGCGTGGGCGGCCCTGATAGCCGCTACGAGCTCCTCCGGCGGTGACGCCTTGAGCAGGAAGCCGCTTGCTCCGGCCCTCACCGCGGCGAACAGGTGCTCGTCGAGGTCGAAGGTGGTCAGGACCACGACCTTGGCCTCGCTCTCTTCCACAAGGATCCGGCACGCCTCCACCCCGTCCAGCCGGGGCATGCGGACATCCATGAGAATCACGTCCGGCCTGAGCCGTCGGGACTCTTCAATGGCCTCCAGACCGTCGGCTGCCTCTGCGACGACCTGAAGGTCGTCCTCGGTCTCGAGGACCAGTCGCAGGCCCTTTCTCACCATGGCTTCGTCGTCCGCAAGCAGGAGGCGTATCACCCAATCACTCTCGCGCCCTTGGACGCCGGGGTTCGTCCACCAGCGGGCCGCTCTAGAGCTGAGTGCTCAGGAGGGATGCGGGGAAGGGTGGGACAGGGTCAAGCGGGACGGCCGACCCGACGGGTCGAGCCGGGCAGAGGGCGACTTCGGGAACCCTCAAGCCACGTTCAGCAGAACGACGGGAATGCTGGCGTAGACCCGCCAGCCGGGGCCCGGACGGCGGGGACCCGCTTCGAGGGTTCCGCCTACGGCGGCCAGTCTTTCCTGCATTCCCACCAAGCCGTGTCCACTTCCGCCGGGGACGTGAGACGACGTCCCGGTCGGTCTTGGCCCGCTCGAGGCGGCCCCTTCGTCATCGACGAACACGGTAATGGCGGCGGGGGAGAAGATCACCTGAATGTCGATGGGGGCGTCACCGGCGTAGCGCACCGCGTTGGTGAGCGCCTCCTGGACCACGCGGTACACGGTCATCTCCACGCTGGCCGGAAGGCCCGGAGGGTCGCCGAGCACGTTGTAGCTGACGCTGCGGCCCGTCTGGCGTACCGCGTCGACGAGTGACTGAAGGTCGGCGATGCGAGGAAGCGGACTCCGTTCGGTCCCGGGGCCTCCGGCCGATCCGTCGCCGGCCGGGTTGTCCGCCCGGTCGCCGCGGTATCCCGCACGATCGGGGCGATCCCCCCGATCCGGGCCGGTGCCTCCCGATCCGCCCAGACCGGCCGCCGCCCCAATGGAAGCGTCGGCGCCTCGAAGCACGGCCAGCATGCCTTCCAGCTCACTGAGTGTCTGACGGCCGGTCTGCTCTGCCGCTTCGAGAGACTCGTTGGCCGAGTCCTGGTTCTTGGTCCCGACCCGACGGGCCGCGGCGATCTGGATGGTCATCAGGGACACCCCGTGGGCCACGATGTCATGCAGCTCCCGCGCGATGCGGACCCGCTCCTCGGCGACCGCCAGCTGGGCGCTTCTGTCCTCTTCGACCATGAGCCGGCGGGCCCGGTGGAGCAGCATTCCGGCCCCGATGGAGATGACGAACAGCGGCCAGAAAAGGGCGGCGGTTACCCGGAAGACCCCGAGGCTGTCGAGCAGGAAGGCGGCGCCGAGCAGAAGGAAAAACGTGCCCACCGCGACCCGGGACACCCGGTACTGGTATGTGGCGGCGACGACGGCAGGAGGGGTCATCGACCCGGCCTCCCGCACCCGGCGCCTCCGATCATGATCTGGCCGAACACCTCGTGGACGTCGACCGTGATGCTCTGACCTGTGGTGGCTGAACCAGTAGCGGCTGGGGTACCGGCGGCGGCCCCCGTACCGGGGGTGATGAAGTTCTGGTTGACGGAGGCACTGACCCCGTTGCCCTCGTTGCGCCCGTTCACACAGATCTGGCCGGCGAGCACATGGGCATGGACGTCAACCGCTGCATCCGCCGGGAGGTTGATTACCACGTTCCCTGCCACGCTCCCGGCCTTGATGGTGCCGCCGGGCTTGACGTGCGACCCGTCGATCGTGAGATTGCCGAAGCCGCCGTGAAAGCTTCCGCCGGTGTCCGTCGCGGTAACCGACTTGTTCCCGAACGTCACATCCTGCAACGTGTTGCCGATGCCGAAGGTGGCTGAGGTGGCCAGGAGGGCGACGACCAGACCGGCTCCCAGCCAGACCGGCCAGGACCGCCGGCTGAGACTCCAGTCGGTTCGACCGGTGACGATGAGCGAGGCTCCGAGCACCAGCAGTCCGATGGCCAGCACGGCCTCGAGGGATACGTGAAACGCGTGAATCTCCCCGAGCAGCCAGCCCACTCCGAACAGGACCACCAGCAGTCCGATCACAACCGTGGCATCCCAGTGGCGCCGCACCGGGGGAACAGGCGGGCGCGGCTGGCGGGGCGGGCGGGGCGGCCGGTTGCGGGGCGGCCCGTGACGGCGGTGACCCCAGGGAGGCCCGCCCCACTGGTAGCCGTCCCAAGGAGCCCAGGGACCGGCCCCACCGGCCGGGTCTCCGGTGGGGGAGCCCGGACCCCCCGGCGGGGGACCGGAACCCCAGGGTGGTCCCCACCGCCCGCGGCCAGGACCGAACCCGGGTCCGAAGGCCCTCCGGGCCTGACGCCACTCCGATCGCATACCCCGGCCGGCTTCGTTCGCCATGCCCCGGATTCCGTCGCGCAGGGCCTGGCCGGTGGTCTCCCCGCCTACGCGCGACTGGTCGACGGCATCCCGAAAGTCCTTGGCGAGGGAACGGGCCAGCGCCCGCATGTCCTCGGCCACTTTGCGGAACTCGTCATCCCTGGCCACGCAGTCAGGCTACGGCCCGGCAGGGTTTCCGTCATCAACCCTTGGATGGAATGAGGTCTCCTTCCGAGGGCTGATCTCGGGAGTCCATGACCGCCCGTATGGCGCTGTTGATGCAGGCCACGACCGGTACCGCGACGATCGCCCCGAAGATCCCGAACAGCACGGCTCCGGAAGCCAGGGCGAGCACCAGGGCCAGGGGATGGATCCGCACATACCGGCCAACCACGAACGGCTGCAGCACGTGGGCCTCGATCTGGTTGTCGAGGAGGAGCACGGCGACCACGATGATGGCGGCCAGGAGACCCTTGCTCAGGCCGGCAACGGCAACCGCCAGGACGCCCGTGACGAACGCGCCGACCAGTGGCACGAAGCTGCCGAGGCCTACGAGCACCCCTAACGGGAAGGCCAGGGGGACGCCCAGGATGGCGAGCGTGCTGGCGACGACGACGCCGTGGAACGTGGCCACGATCAGGGTTCCTCGCACGTACTGGCTCACGGTGCCCCAGGCGGCGCGTGCCGCGATATCGACCGTGCGGCGCGATCCCTTGGGTGCCCCTTTCAGGACGAAGGCCCAGACCCGGTCGCCGTCGTAGAGCAGGAAGATCGTGGAGAAGATCGTCAGGGCGATGCCGCCGGCGACTTCGGCCACCGTCTTGCCGGTTGATACCGCGGTCGAGGCGATGGCCGAGCTGTTGCTCGTCACGTCCTTGGTGATGGTGTTGCCAAGGTTGTCAACCGTCGTGGGATTGAGGCGGAGCGGGCCGGTGATCAGCCAGTGCTTGACGTGGGGGACGAGGCTGTTGATCTCATTGCCCAGTTGCGGTGCCTGGTTGGCGGCACGGATCACCACCACGGTTATGAGTCCGCCCACGAGGAGGATCGCGGCGAGGACCGTCGTCACCGTGGCCAGCCACCGGGACAGTCCGATCCGGCGCAACCGGGCCAGGAAAGGATGCAGTAGCGCCGTCGCCAGGACCGAAACGATGAACGGGATGATTACAAGCGACAGCTTCGACAGGAGATGGATGACGAAGTACCCGACTGTCCCGATGACGAGGATTCTCCAGGCGTAGTCGCCCAATGTCCGCAGGGCGGCGCCGGGATAGGTCCGGGGTTGGGCCGCACCTTCCGCACCGGATACCGGCGGATCGTTCGGCGTCATTTGTCCAGCCTGCCCGAAAGAGCGCCGGGCCAGGGCGATGCTTCGGCGTGGCCCGTTCGGCCGAATGGCTAACCTCCCGGCGGTGGGCCCAGCAGTCGGACAACCAGGCGAGGTGTCGCGGAGGTTCTGGGACAAAGCGGCGCGGGACAACGCAGCCTGGCACGTGGCGACGGGGCACACGGAAGAGAACGAGGAGTTCTTCCGGCAGGGAGCCGACGAAACCGATCTGTTCCTCAACCTCTGCGACGTCGTGGTCAGGCCCACGGATACCGTCCTCGAGATCGGATGCGGGGTGGGCCGCATGACGAGGCGCCTCTCCGCACTAGCCGGACGGGTGACCGCAGTCGACGTGAGTCAGGAAATGCTCAAGCGCTGCGCCCACAACATCTCGGACCAGTCGAACGTGACCTGTTTGCTGGTGCCGGGCGACGGGAGCCTCCGTGAGGTCGCCGACAACACTGTGCAGGTCGTCTTTTCCTACATCACCCTGCAGCACGTCCCGTCGAAGCAGGCACAGATGCTCTACCTGGAAGAGTCAGGGCGCGTCCTCACCCCTGGGGGCCAGTTGGCGATCCAGATCCGTGGTGACTCACTATCCGCCCGGCTCACGGACTGGCTCGGACATCTCGGTCACGTCATCCAGAGACGAGCCACCCTCAGCCGGGCATGGCGGGGGGCTCGACTGCCCGACGGCGATGTGCGCCTCGCGCTGGCACCTGCCGGACTGGATGTGGAGATACGGAAGTACAACCGCCATCGGTGGGTGGTTGGCCGCAAGCCGCTCAGCCGCCCCGATGGGTGATGATTTCAATCCTCGGCCGGGTGTTACGCTCAGCCCCCTCGACCCGGAGGAGGGTTGAGTGGGATGCGGATCGAACCGGCGGGTGCAACCAGGCGGGCGAGGATCAGGCCTCTAGGCGGGCTGGCGATCCTGGTGCTGGCGGCCGCCACCGCGGCCCTGGCGGGCTGCGGTGGGGCTTCCTCGGCTTCGACGCCATCCCCCCCGCCCGCTTCGACGACAGTCCAGAGGGGAAGCGAGACCGCTCCGGTGCCCGCCGCGGCGACGGCTGAAACCCCGGCCACCACCGCCGCCGCTCCCAATCCGAGGACCCGCGCCGACAGCCCGCCTGAAACCTCTCCGCCGACGACCAAGCCGGCTCAGAGTCCTCCGACCACGGCCCCGGCGCCCAAGCTCAGCCTCGGCGACTCGGGCCCGGCGGTGCTGGCCCTGCAGAAGCGGCTGAGCGCGCTCGGGTACTGGATGGGAACCCCAGACGGAGCCTTCGGACTCAGCACGCAGCAGGCGGTCTTCGCTTTGCAGAAGGCCGCCGGGATCAGCCGAGATGGCGTGGTTGGACCCAACACTCTGGCTGCCCTCGATCGCCGGGCCCGTCCCACCCCTCGAAGTTCGTCCGGCTATGTCATCGAGGTCGACCTGGCCTCTGATCTGGTGATGTTCGTCCAAGACGGTCGCCTCGAATACGTGCTCAACACGTCCACCGGCGGCGGGTACACCTATACGGACGGCAACCAGTCCGCGGTCGCCATCACACCGGTCGGGCGGTTCCACATTTATCGCCAGGTCGACGGCACGGTGACCGATTCACTCGGGCAGCTGTGGCGGCCGAAGTTCTTCGAAGGTGGGTTCGCCATCCACGGGGATTCGTACGTCCCGTCGTACCCCGTGTCCCACGGTTGCGTGCGGGTTAGCAACGAGGCCATCGATTGGATCTGGGCCGAAAACCTGGCTCCGATCGGCACGACGGTCTGGGTGTACTGAGATAAAGGTCTGCTTCGGGCGGTCAGGCTCCGTGGGCGAGGAACGGGAGGTTCCGGACCGGTGCCATTCCCGGCGCTTGATAGCGCAGGAGCCACTCACGGCACTCCTCGGCCGGCATGGCCTTGGCCAGGTAGTGACCCTGGACGTGATCGCAGCCCATGGCCTTCAGGGCGTCCCACGCCTCCCGTCGCTCTGCCCCCTCGGCGACCACGTGGTGGCCCATGGCACGCGCCAGTTCGATTGTGGCTTGCACGATCGCCCGGTTGCTGTCGTCGGCCTGCATGTTGATCACAAAGGACCGGTCGATCTTGACCATCTTCACCGGGAGACGCTTCAGGCGGGAAAGAGATGAGTAGCCCGTCCCGAAGTCGTCTATGGCGATGGTCACCCCGAGATCGGAGAGCTGGGCGAGGATCCGCTCCGACCACTCCGGATCGACCATCATGAGCGACTCCGTGATCTCGAGGATCAGACTTCCGGGAGGCACCCGCACGTCCTCCAGGATCCGGCCAAGGCGCTCGACTATCTCAGGACCAAGGAGACTTCGGGCCGAGACGTTGACCGCCATGGTCAGCTCGAAGCCTTCCAGGTGCCACTGGTGTACTTCGCGCAGAGCGGATTCGAGCACCCACCATGTCAACGGCTCGATGAGGCCGGTTGCTTCGGCCACGGGTATGAACTCGTCGGGGGAGATCCATCCGAACTCCCGGTGTCGCCACCGCGAGAGCGCCTCCAAGCCGACGATCTCCCCGGTATCCATGCGGGCGACGGGCTGATACCAGACCTCGAGGTCCTTGGTTTCCATGGCCCGGCGCAACTCGGTGGTGAGGACCAGACGGCGCTTCGTATTGCGGTCCAGGTCCCTGTCATAGGCGACGACCCGCCTCTTGGTCCGCTTGGCCGAGTACATGGCCACGTCGGCCCGCTGGAGGAGGCTGGAGGCGTCCTGTCCGTCCTGGGGGGCGGCGGCGATTCCCATGCTCGCCCGCAACTCGAGCACCAGTCCGT
This sequence comes from uncultured Actinomycetota bacterium, assembly GCA_963783945.1. GTDB lineage: Bacteria > Actinomycetota > Acidimicrobiia > Acidimicrobiales > Palsa-688 > CAWAPS01. Next base: position 45,116 of record CAWAPS010000022.1, on the reverse strand, counting down.
CGATGGCGATGGGCCGGGATACCGATTCGAGGACGGCTTCGGCGGCCGCCACGATCTCCTCTGGGCTGTCCGCGGCCGGTATGACAAAGGCGAACTCGTCGCCCCCCAGCCGGGCCGCCAGACGATCGGATCCGACCGCCGCCAGCACCCGGCCCGAGACCTCCTTCAGGATGGTGTCCCCCTTGAGGTGGCCCAGGGTGTCGTTGATGTCCTTGAAACCGTCGAGATCCATGAGCAGAACTGCCACCATCTGCTCGCTGGGCCGGCGCTCGATGGCGTCCGAGGCCCACTGGGAGAACAAGACCCGGTTAGCGAGCCCGGTCAGGCTGTCGTGAAGTGCCTCGTGCTCCCGTGCCGCCACCTCGAGCCTTAGGTGCTCGAGCAGCTGGCTGCTCGTCAGGGCGGTGCTCAGATGGGCCGCGATCGCACCAAAGAGGCGCAGATCCTCTCGGTCGAAGGTCTTCGTCGCCGTCCTCGTGGGTGGTCACCGAGAGGACCGCCACCCCGAGGTCTCCCGAGCTTCACTGGCGCCGCCATGCGGTCGAGCGAGGCCCACCCGCCCGTTCGCGCCGACCTTTCGGCGTCGCCTTGGTTTCAGCTCCGCTGGCCATCACTTCCTGCTCGAGCGGCGTCAGCTCGCCGAGCATCTTCCTCAACTTGCCATTCTCATCGATGGTGCAGCGCAATGTCCTGCCGCGAGACGGGAGGCAGAGTTCGGCACCGCCGGCGTGAAGCAGGCGGCGCACCTCGCCCAAGGCCGCGGTGATCACCTGATCGGTTTCGGAGAGCCCGGCCAGGGCCACCGTAAATCCGTAGAGGAGTTGCAGGTTGGCGTACCGGGTCCTCACCGAGTTGGCCGCCCGGTACCACAGGGCCAGCAGGACACCCGGACCGGCCAGCAACAGGATGGCCCAGCCCTGGGTCCAGGCAACGGTGACGGCGACGATCCCGAGGGCCGCGTTGATCGGCAGAGTCGAGCCCGACATGCCACGCCAGATTGCGCACGTAGGTCCAGCCCGGAGCGCCGGAGTTGAGGCTCACCACCACGAGGATTCCGAGGGCGGTGGCGGCCTCGTAGGTCAGCAGCGCCAGAAAGAGGGCGCCCCAACCCGACACCGCCACTGGGCTCCCCCCGGCAAGCACTGCTCCGAGGACGAGCCGGGCCAGTCCTACAGCTGTCGTCTGGTTGAGTACGTTGAATACGCTTCGCTCAACCGGCTCGTGCTGGAGAATCGAGGTGGCCAGAGCAGCGGTCGACACCGCGATCAACAGGTCCGCCGGTGGAAGGAAGACCGCACCTACCAGCATTGGAACGCCGAACATGTCGACATTCAGGGTGTGCCCGGCGCTGTGGAACTTGACAGGCACGTACTCGGCTCCGACCAGGGCCAGGGCCACGAGGACCCAAGGCAGGGAGTGGTCTACCGGTATCGGCCGGGCTTCTCGAATGACCGTGACGCACACCGCCAGGGCGACGAGGGCGAGGCCGGCGATGAACAGGTACACCCGCGTCGGAACCGTATGACGGCGTCGTCGACCTGCCCGTGTTGGTATCAGCGGCACTTGCCCCTCCCGCCCGGCGAGCGGAGATCGTTCTCTGAGTGATCGACCAGATGCGATCGCGGCCTTAACGCCACCCAGGAATTTCTGGAATTTCCCTCAACAACTCTTCGAAGTATCGCTGACGCTGAAATTGCTGTCAACGGCACCGATGGGCAGGTCGTACTGGTTTCGCCCGTTCCGCGAGGTTGACCGCCGCTGAGTTGTGCAAATATTGTTGGACGCGGAAAACCGAAAATCACGTCGTCCGTTACGAAAAGCGGGACGGATCAACAGTTCTCGACCCACAACCAAATAAGGCCTCTGGCTTGACACAGTGAAGGGGGGTGCGACCCTTGACTATGCGCAGCAGGTGGAGCTGAGCACGTCTTTAAGACGTACTTGAATCCTTTTCATGATATTCTCGGTCCCCGAAGCTACCAGGCAGTGAGACCGCGACAGGAAACTAGCAATCGGCCCGGCCGGCGACCGACATAAGTCGGAATAATTCGCCGGTCGGGCAATTTTTCTCCCGAAGGACCACGACACTGGACCAACCTCACCGGCTCGGCGGGCGATTTTGGCGGTTATGGGCGGCAACGGGGGTTTCGTCGGTCGGCGACGGGATGGTCCTGGTGGGGTTCCCCCTTCTGGCCCTTTCGTTCACCCACAGCACAACCCAGATCGCCGGGGTGGCCGCCGCCGGCCAGCTGCCTGCGCTGGTGGTCGGGCCACCCGCGGGCGCCCTGGCCGACCGCTTGAACCGCCGGCGACTCCTCGTGGGGGTCGAGCTGCTCCGTTTCGGCGTCATCGGCGCCTTCGCCACCCTGGTGGTGGCAGGGGAGGACAGCCTCGGCGTGCTGTACCTGGCGGCCTTTCTGCTCGGGTCGCTGACCATGGTCTTCGACTCGGCGACCGCGGCGTGCGTCCCCACGATTGTGCCCCCGGACCTGCTGGTCAAGGGCAACTCCCACCTCACCGCGGTGGATGTCACCGGGGAGGAGATGGTCGGACAGGCCCTCGGAGGGGTGGTGTTCTCAGTGGCCGCGGCCTTGCCCTTCGCGGCCGACGCGGCCAGCTTCCTGGCATCGGCCGGGCTCATCCGTCGGGCCATCCCGGACAACCACCCGGACGAGGCGAGGTCCACCTCCTTTCTTGCCGATCTCCGGGCCGGGTTGAAGTGGTTCTCCGGTAGCCCGCTCATCAGGCTGCTGACCGGTCTGATCGCCCTGCTGGCATTCTGCCAGGCGGTCGTGCTGGCCTTGCTCGTTCTCTACGCCCGCCAGGACCTGCACCTGAGCGAGGCGGGGTACGGACTCCTGCTCGGGATCAGCGCCGCGGCCAACGTGGTGGGCGCGGCGGCCGTCAACCGCCTGCATATCCGGCTCGGGAGCGGGTGGAGCATCCTCATCGCCGCCGCGGTGGCGGCGGTCTCCTACCCGATCCTGGCGGCCACCCATTCGCCGTTCGTGGCGTGCGCCGGCCTGTCCCTGGAGGCCATGAGCGTGACCGTCGGTCTGGTTGCTGCCCGGTCCCTCCGGCAATCGGCGGTGCCTCAGGAGTTCCAGGGACGGGTGGCCAGCGCCTACCAGACGGTGATCTTCGCCGCGTTCCCGCTCGGGGCCCTTGCCGGCGGAGTCCTCGCCTCCCACTTCGGCATACGAGTCACATTCCTCCTGGCCGGGTGCCTGCAGATGATTGTCGTCGTCTTGACGGCCCAGAGGCTGCTGTCACGAATCCGCCGCTTACCGCCGGCATCGGGTGAATCGGGCCCGCGCCCACCGGCCAGGGGACCGGGCGACAACGGCCTGACCTGGGCAGATGGACCCGCCGCATCAACATGGCAGTTGCCGCCGCATCCCCCGGACGGCATGTCGGCGGCGGAGCCAATCAGCCCCACCGGCCTCGACATCTGAGTACCGGCGCGAGCCGTTCCCGATGGTCACGGAGCCCCTTCGCGCTGGTCCAGAATGGTGGGAGCCCATCGACTCACGAGGAGTTGCGCAAATGCCGTTGAAGAAGCCTGGGAAGGGTGGAGCCACCCGCGTCACCTTCAGCCTGCCCAAAGCAATCGGAGCCGACGCGGTTTCGATCGCCGGGGACTTCAACGACTGGTCCACCACATCGCATCCGCTCAAGAAGTACAAGGACGGGCACTTCGCGGTGACCGTCGACCTACGGGAAGGCGGCCGGTACCGCTACCGGTATCTCATCGACGGATCGCGCTGGGAAAACGACTGGTCGGCGGAGGAGTACGTGACCAACGCCTTCGGAGGTGAGGACTCCGTCGTAACCGTGTAGGAGCCCGGAGGAGCGCCGCCGGGAAGAGCCCAGCCTGGCGCCTACGCCAGCGGTTCGGCGTCCAGGCGGCCGTGCAGGTAGTCGTCGTAGGCGCTGAGGTCGAGCAAGCCGTGACCGGAGTAGCCGAAGAGGACAACCCGCTCGGCACCCTCCTCCTTGGCCTGGAGGGCTTCATCTATGACCGCCCTTATGGCATGGCTCGTTTCCGGCGCCGGAATGGTCCCCTCGGTTCGGGCGAACTGCACCGCGGCTTCGAAGACCTTTCCCTGCGGGTAGGCGACAGCTTCCATACGACCGGACTTCACCAGGTTCGAGATGATCGGCGCGTCCCCGTGATAGCGCAGCCCGCCGGCGTGTATCGAAGGTGGGATGAAGTCGTGGCCGAGGGTGTACATAGGGAGTAGAGGGGTGAAGCCGGCTGTGTCCCCGAAGTCGTAGTCGAATCGACCACCGGTGAGCGTGGGGCACGACGACGGTTCGGCTGCGAGAAGACGAACTCCGGCGTCGGGGACGAAGGGCAAGCTGAGGCCGCCCAGGTTGGAGCCGCCGCCGCAGCAGCCGACAATCACATCGGGAAGGCTCTCTCCAGCGGCGATCAACTGCTCCTTGGCTTCGAGGCCGATGACCGTCTGGTGCAGCAGCACGTGGTTGAGCACCGATCCGAGGGAGTAGTGGCTGTCCTCCCTTCCTGCCGCGTCCCTGACCGCGTCACTGATGGCGGTACCGAGTGATCCCGGGTGCTCAGGTTCGTCGACCGGTGACGGGACCACGCTGCCACCCCAGGTCTCCATCATCACCCGCCGGTACGGCTTCTGCTCGTACGACGCCCGCACCATGTACACCATGCACTCGAGATCGAAAAGGGCCGAGGCGAAACTGAGGGCGCTCCCCCATTGCCCGGCGCCGGTTTCGGTCGTCAGCCGTTTGATTCCTTCCGCCTTGTTGTAGAAGGCCTGGGGTACTGCTGTGTTCGGCTTGTGAGAACCGGCCGGCGACACCGATTCGTCCTTGTAATAGATGCGGGCCGGCGTCCCGAGGGCCCGCTCCAACCGGTCGGCTCGCACGAGAGGCGTCGGTCGCCACAGGCGCAGCACGTCAAGCACCTCACCCGGGATGTCGATCCATGGTTCGGCGCTCACCTCCTGGCCGATGATGGCCATAGGAAACAACGGGGCCAGGTCATCGGGACCTACCGGCTCCCTCGTGGCCGGATGCAGCGGTGGCTCGAGCGGGGCCGGCAGATGGGGAGCCACGTTGAACCACGCTTGGGGGATCCGGTCAGAGGTCAGATTCCAGCGCACGAGCACCCTCCAGTCGGACTGCGTCGGATGAAACCGCATCCTATGGTCGATCTTTACACCTCGCCCCCGGTCCTCTATGTTCTAGTCGTGGGGGGTCGGTTGGATCAATGAGGCCCGGAAGATGACCGAATCGACCCGGCGGCGGTCCAAGAGGAGCCGGCAGCCGGAGGAGTCGGCCACGATCACCCTGGCCGACATCGGGGGTCTCGACGATGTCAAGCGACGTCTCGAGATCTCCTTCATCGGGCCCATGCGGTCTCCTGATCTGCGCCAGGCCTATCGCATCTCCTTGCGGGGGGGAATGTTGCTGTGGGGGCCGCCCGGGTGCGGGAAGACCCTCGTGGCCCGGGCCGTCGCCGGCGAGATGGGGGCCCAGTTCATCAATGTGGCGCTCAACGACGTGCTCTCGATGTGGCTGGGGAATTCGGAGAAGAACATTCACGCCGTGTTCGAGTCGGCGAGGAACCAAGCGCCGGCGCTGCTGTTCTTCGACGAACTTGACGCTATCGGCCACAAGCGAACCGGGTTCGCCAACACGTCCGGGCGCAACGTGGTGGCCCAGATGCTCATGGAGATGGAAGGTGTGGCGTCCGACAACACCGGGGTCTACATGCTGGCCGCCACCAACCAGCCGTGGGCCGTCGATCCCGCCCTGCGCCGACCCGGACGCTTTGACCGGACAATTCTGGTCCTGCCCCCCGACGAGGCGGCCCGAAGGGCCATCCTGGCGTACCACCTGAAGGATCGGCCGGTTGCCCCACTTGACCTGCGACCCTTCGCGGCGGAGACCGAAGGCTTCTCCGGGGCCGACCTGGGCCTGGTGTGCCGCGATGCGGCCGAGCTCGCCATGGCCGAGTCACTGGCGAGCGGAACGGTTAGGCCGATCGATGCCGCCGATCTGGCCACCGCCCTCAAGGGGGTCAGGCCCAGCACCCTCGAGTGGATGGCCACCGCCCAGAACTTCGCCGCCGATTCCAGGTCCAGCGGCGAATATGACGGGCTTCTGGAGTACCTGAAGGGCTGCCGGTCCGGGGACGGAGCGCGGCCGCTTCGTCTGCCGGGCCGGCCAGGGCGGTCCCCTTGTCTCCTGGCGCGGGAAGCCGATGCCAGAGGTGTGGCCGCCCGGTCGTGGTCCGGGCCCGCGGCCCCTATGCCGCCGTCCAAGGTATGCACTGGGTGTGCTTTCACTACGAGTTCGAGCACGGGGACCGGGAGGTCGATCTGGCCTGCAGGGATCCGGCTTGCCCGAGCCGGATGATCGACAAGGACCCGCCCGCCGACTGGATTACAGAGCGGGGGATCGAGCGCTGACCATCGGGTCGAGCCGAAGATATGGCTGTAGCGGTCGTTAGAAGCAAAGGCGGAAGGTTCTAGCCACAGAGCGACGACTGGCGTCCACCCTGCGTGAGGGCAGTTTCTGAAGGGGTGGCAGTAACGACAACGAAGCCACAGGCGCGAACCGTCGCGTCGCGCTTCGCCGGCCCGTGGCTGAGGGCGCCGGTTGTCGGGATGGCTCCTACTTCCTCGGGTGAGGGCTATTGGGTAGCGACCGCAAACGGGCAAGTCTTCGCATTTGCCAATAGCCCGACTCCGGAGGCGAGCAACGGATGGCTGACGGAGGTCTTTTACCACGACGGGGGCTTTGGTGGGCGTGTTGCCGTCCCATTGATCAAACGGTGCCTAAAGGACCGGCGCCGCACCGGCGGCATCCGGCGCGATTCGAGTATCCACCTCCGGAAGCGGGCCAAAGCCTACCCTGACGGGTTTGTGACCCACGGCACGCCCCGGCGTCCGACCACGGTTTCGGCGCTTCTGTCAGTAGGCGTACTGCTGACAGCGTGCAGTAGCCACTACGCCGCCAGGCTGTCTCCGCCGACGACAACGGCGCGTAGGACCCCGACGACAGCTACCACGGAGACCACGAAGACGCCTCCAAAAAAGCCCTTGGCCCGCCGGGCGGTCTGCCCGTTGACCGACCTACCGGCTCCCGGCGGGAAGGTTCCGGCCCGCCCCGCACTGGCGGTGAAGGTGGAGAACCTCCCCGCAGCCCGCCCCCAATACGGGCTGGCTCAGGCGGACGTGGTCTACGAGGAGCCAGTCGAGGGGGGAATAACCCGCTTCATCGCCATATACCAATGCAACAACAGCGTGCGGATCGAACCGGTGCGATCGGGCCGCTGGATCGATCCCGACCTCGTCAGCCAGTTCGGGGCCCATCCCCTCTTCGGATACGCCGGTGCCGTTCAGCCCGTCGTGGCCAAGATCGATTCGTCGTCGTTGATCGACGTGGGAGTCGACCGCGGCCCGACGACGGACTTCTGGCGGGACCCCGACCGGTACGAGCCGCACAACCTGGTCACCTCTACCGCGGTCCTCTACTCGCTGGGAGCGAAAGAGGGGGCGCAACCGAGGCCCCCGAAGCCGGTGTTCACCTACGGTCCACTGCTGCCGGGGACTCCCGCTGCGAGTGTCTACATCCCGTTCCTGTACTCGCCGGTCACGTGGACCTGGCACCCCAATGTGAGGCTGTATTTCCGCTCCTACTCCGATACCGGCCCGGCGACCCTCGGTGGGGGCGGGCAGATCACCGCAGCCAACGTGGTGATCATGCACCTTGTCGCCTACCAGAGCTCGTTCGTGGAAGATGTCAATGGCGACCACGAGACCCTCCTGACATTGACCGGCAGCGGCCCCCTGGAGGTCATCCGCGACGGTGCAGCCATCCAGGGGACCTGGAGCCGGCCGAATCTCGGCGACCTGACCCGACTGCTCAACTCCAAGGGAAAGGTCATCCCGCTCACTCCTGGTGTTACGTGGATCGAGCTGGTGCCAACCACCATTCCTTATACCGTTACCCCCTGACCTAAGCGGCGGCCGGCCGGCATTTCGGACCTGGACTTGGCACGAGAGGATACTGGTTGCACGTACGCACGTTCGAGTGAAGGTCCTGTCGGCCGAGGACCGGTGGGGTGGCGGAGTTCGGGGATGCTGCGTCGGGCATGAGCCCAGGATCAGCTATTAATCTTGCTCTTCGACCCGCGGTCGAGTGGTGTTTCGTCCTTTCCATGGTTGCAATCGTGGTCGGGGGACGCCGCTGGGCCCGACGACGCCGCGCCGAAGAAATCTGGTTGGAGGATGCTGTGAAGATCGCCATCGTGGGAACCGGGGCCATGGGGTCCGTGTACGCCGGCCTCTTGGGTAAAGCCGGTCATGAGGTGTGGGCGATCGACGTCTGGCAGGAGCACATCGATGTCATCGCCAGGTCCGGGCTCAGCGTCTCGGGGGCGAGCGGCAGCTACGTGGTGGACAGCGTCAAGGTCGCCAGCACCCCCGAAGCAGCCGGGTCGTGCGACGTGTGGGTGATCGCGACCAAGGCACAGGACGTCGAGGAGGTGGCGGCGCGCATTGCCCTCCTGCTGGAGCCCGACAGCGTGGTCATGGCGTTCCAGAACGGACTCGGCTCGGGCGAGCGGGTGGCCCGCCACGTGCCGAAACAGCACATCCTGATCGGCATCGCTGAGGGGTTCGGGTCGGCCATTCCCCAGCCCGGCCACGTGCACCATGAGGGCATGCGCCTGATCCGGATCGGGGAGATGGAAGGCGGCGTGACCGAGCGGGTACGGCGCATCGAGCGGGCCTGGCACGATGCCGGTTTCAACGTCAAGGCCTTCGACGACGTGAACTTGATGATCTGGGAGAAATTCCTGTGCAACGTCACCCTCAGCGCGCCGTGCGCTGCGTTCGACGTGACCGTCGGCGAGTTGATGGCCAATCCGGACGCGTGGGCGGTGGCCCTCGGCTGCATGATGGAGGCCTACCGGATCGGTGTGGCCAAGGGAATCCGGTTCAACTTCGACGACCCCATGCGCCACGTCAGCGAGTTCGCCGCCACCATTCCGAACGCCAGCCCGTCGATGCGCCTCGATCACCTCGCTGGCCGGCGGTCGGAAATCGACGTCATCAACGGGCAGGTCGTCGACCTGAGCCGCGAGCTCGGCCTGGTAGCCCCGTACAACGAGAGCCTGTGCGCGATCGTGCGCCAGCGGGAATCTCGTTTCACCTGACTGCCGAGGAAGGCAGATGGGCCCAGATGCCCTGCGGCTGAAAACCGGTTACGGCTGCCAGGCCATTACAAACGCGGTCGTGGTGGCCCGGTCGGGGGTGTCCTCGAGGGCCTCGGCGATATCGGGGTCCCGTGACGAATCCAGGCAAAGACGACGCCGCACGAAGGCCACCTGTTCGTGCGGATCGGAGTGCGCCAACTGCGCGGGCCGGGCCTCCGTCTCGATCTCCGGTTCGATGCCGAGCTGTTGCAACACGGTGGAAAACAGTTGGGCCCTCGGGCCCGCCGGCCGGGGCAGTCCCCAGAATCGCATCCAGAGCGGGCCCATGGTGGTGGAAGGGTGGGACTCAGTGAGGTCGACGACCCCCTCGATCTGGCATGGCGGGTCAAGGTGAGGACGAAGGGAACGATGTCGACGACGTTGTAAACGACGTTGCGGCAGACCACGACATCGGCCCCGCCCACCCGATCGGCGACGGCAGGCCACTCGCCGAGAACCGTCGCGTGGCAGCGCGCCCCTGGTCGCCGCGGCCCGGGCGAACGAGTCGAGCATCTCCGGCGAACTGTCCACCCCGATGAGTTCGGTCGCGGGCGGGGCAAGGGGGACGCTCGCCGCACCGCCTCCGCAGCCTACGTCGAGGACGGTACCGCGGCTGCCAGCGCCCGCCGGGCCATTCGGTGGAGGGCGCCCCACGGGGCGTCTTGCCCGCCGAACAACTTCGGCGGGAAGCCCCAGGGAGACTCGGGAGCCTGGGCCAGGATCCTGGGGGGATCCTCCAGCCATCCAACTCTTCGGCCCATTGCTCGGCCCGCTCATGTCCTACCTGATTGTCGACTGCCGATCCGGGGGCCTTCGCCTGACTCGGTCTCGGCCAGCCGGTGGCCGGTAGGACGTTACCGTCAGCACATGATCATTCTGCTTACCAGCACCCCGGAGTGGACTGGCACCGTTGGGTCTGTAAGCGCGCCCTGTGCCCTGTTCGCCTGGCGGCGCGGTCACACCCACGCCGACGAGGCGTGCCACCTCATCGGCGGCGGTCCCATCCCCTCGACGTGGCCCGAGCCCTCACCCACGCCCCCTTCGTCAAAGCCGTCCTGCACGACGGGACCAACCAACTCCAACCCCGCTGCCGGACCGACCACCAGATCAAAACCGAACGAGACCGCCAAGCCGGTCTCCTGGGCGCCCGCCCGCCCAACACCTCCTGAAAACCCGATCACGACCCACCCGGCTCCCCCTCCATGCTCCGGCCGAGCGCGACAACCCCATTTGAATCGCGTCGAACAGAAATGATAGTCCCCGTGCGAGGCACCGTACTGTGCGGTTTTCTTTGACCGGGGGGAACCGTCCTTCAACCCCCGGCCCGACCAATGAGCCGGTTGGCAGCTATCTACAAGAGACTTCAGGCACTGGCTCTGAGTCCCACTTCCACGATTCCACGTTCTGGTCCTCGGATGAACATCGACCGGCCGAAGTCGAGATCACGCAGGCGGTATTCCGGAGCCAGCCGCAGCAACTCTTCCAGGGCCACCTTTGTCTCCAGCCGAGCCAGCGGGGCCCCCAGGCACAGGTGCGGCCCGTAACCGAAGGCAAGATGCGATTTCGATTCCCGCCTGACGTCGAATCGTTCGGGATAGTCCCAGCGCCTCGGATCCCGGTTGGCGGCGGCGCTGAATACGTACACGGTCTCGCCCGTCGGACACTTCCATCCCATCCAGAACGACGTCGGAGACGGCCCGTCGGGGCAACCACTGGACGGGCCCGAACCACCGCAGGCTCTCCTCGATGGCGGCCGGCAACAGTGACAGATCCTCCGCGACCAAGCGGCGCTGGTCCGGGTTGCGCTCCAGAGCTATCAGGGAGTTGGACATCGTCTTGGCCGTCGTGTCGTACCCCGCGGCCAGTAGAAGGACAGACGTCGAGCGGATCTCCTCGCTGGTCATGGCATCCTTGCCCTCCAGCTCCAGCATGGTCGTCAGCAGGTCATCAGGGCGCTCGCGCTCATGACGCTCGATCTCCTCCTTGAAGTAGGCGTTGATCTCAGTCGCAGCCCGGCGCAGGATCTCGAGGCTCTCAGCGTCCTCGTGCCCGAATGACAGATTGGTGACGATGTCGTGCGACCACCGCTGGAAGTCGTCGTAGCGCGCTTCAGGCACACCGAGCATCTCTGAGACGATGAGGGTCGGAAGGGTGGTGAAGTCGGCGATCAGGTCGAAGCTGTCGTTCCCGGCGACCAGCGGGGCGAGCAGCTCCTTGACCACCTCGCTGATCCGCGTCTCCCACTTGGCGACCGCACTCCGGGTAAAAAGCGGGGCCAAGGCCCCCCGGAGGCGTCGGTGCTCCGGTCCGTCGACACCGATCATGTTGGGAGCCTCGAACCAGAACGTGAGCTCCGGGTCCCCGGAGAGCTGAACGAAGTGGCCTCCGGCGTTGGTCACGACGGAGAGGCACTCGTCGTAGCCGACCACCGCCCATCCCCCGAGAACGTCGTTCCACACCACGTTCCCGACGGCCCGAATCTCCTCGTAGAGGGGGAAGGGGTCCTCCACGTAGGAAGGATCGAAGAAATTGGTGTCCAGTTGCTTTCGAGTCACGATGGCCATCCTTTCCCGGCGGGCGCCAAAGATCGGTGGTCGACTGAACCGAACCAGTTGAGCGCCATGAAGCCCGTCCCCCGAAGTGAGTGAGTGTCTATTAACTCTAGCTCCACCGGTGTGGCCGGTCGACCGTCCTCCTCTCCGTGCGGGTGAATCCCTGCCCGACCGAGGCGGGAAGTGTCAGCGGCCGTAGAGAAACTGCATGTTCTCCTCGGCGAGGATCAGGCAATCGATGGGGCGGTCCACCGCGCCATCCTGCCCGGTGATCTCCCCAAATCTCCAGGAGCTGACCGGTGCAGCGTCAGGTGCGATGGGCGAGCACAGTGACCTTCTGGCTGACCCGCTCCGGCCCGGCGTAAGCGGCCATCACGGCTGTGATTGACTTCACCTCAACCTATGGCTTGTCGGGTTGAGGGCGACGGAAGACTATCGTGGCGATGAGCCGCACTCCGAAGTTCGGGATCAGGGTTATCACACGCGAGGCGGACCACCCGGCTCGCTGGCGTGAGATCATCGACCAGGCGCGCGCCGCGGAGGCGGCCGGGGCGGACCGGGTCATCGTCTCGGGGGAGCATGTCGTCTTCGGTGAGCACCTCGAGGCCTACAGCCGTCCGGAACTCGGGGGCCGCTCGGGTGGCAAGCTGGACATCGGCCCGGATGCCTCCTTCCCCGACCCGATCGTCTCGATGGCCGTGTTGTGCGCCGTCACCGAGCGGGTCCGGATCATGAATAGCCTCATGCTCGCGGCGCTTCGTCGACCCATCGTGCTGGCCAAGGCGGTGGCCACCCTCGACGTCGTGTCGGGCGGTCGGACCGAATTGAGCGTCGGCATCGGCTGGCAACGCGAGGAGTACTCGGCAGCCGGGCTCGACTTCGAGCGGCGGGGCAGGCTGCTCGATCACACGCTCGAGGTGTGCCAGACCTTGTGGACCCAGTCGCCCGCCAGCTACTCGTCACCGGAACTGTCCTTCGACGCCATCCACATGCGGCCAAAGCCGGTGCAACCGGGCGGGGTGCCTCTGTGGGTCAGTGGAACGGTCAACCACGGGTCGATGCGGCGTCTGGCCCGTTTCGGAACCGGCTGGAATCCGTGGGGCCAGGAGCAGGACAACGTGGTGGAGGCGATCCCCCGGATGCGCGAAGCGGTCTCCGCCCTCGGGCGGGATCCGGGCGAAATAGAGGTCATGGGACATCTGCCGCTGGTCACCGACAGCGACGGCCTGCCTCAGGTGCATGCATCGATGGAGAGTCTCGTGCCACTCGTCGAGGCCGGGGTGACAAATGTTGACGCCTTCCTCCCCATCCCCCCCGGGTACCAAGCGGCCGAGGACTACCTGACGCCGTGGGTTGAAGCGTTCAAGCAGGCGGTCACCGAGATCTGAGATCCGGGAGACAGCCAATCACCGGGCGTCTACCAATGGACCCACTGCCTCTGACCAGGAAAAACGTTGGTCATGAGCCGCCCGGTCAGTCGGTGGTGCAGCGGGCGCAGCGTTCCTCCCGTGGGCCGGCCCGGCTATGGTTCACATGGGGATGGGAGCAGCGTGACCGAACCTAAGCACGACGTCGTGATCGTCGGAGGCGGACCCGCCGGAGTCAACGCCGCGCTCGAATGCAAGGACATCAATCTTGACGTCCTTCTGGTCGAAACCGCCTCGACGCTCGGCGGCCAATTGATCGAGATCTCTCACTCGGTGCGTAACGTGGCCACAGGTCGGTATGCCGACGGTCGAGCCCTACAAGCGGGGTTGCAGAGGGCTGCTGAGCCGCTCGGGGATCGCGTTCGACTCCAACACCCCGTCACCGCGGTGGGCCTGGCGGACGGGTGGATTCAAGCAGGCGGGCAACGCCTTTACGGGAGAGCGGTGCTCATAGCAACGGGCACGACGCCCCAGCACCTACCCGTTGCGATGAACGGGTCGTTCGGAGGCGACGTCACATATGAGGTGGAGAGCGAGCCCGACCACTTCGCCGGACGGCCCGTCGTGGTTGTCGGGGGCGGCGACAGCGCCACTCTGGACGCCCTGTTTCTGGCTTCTACGGCCTCGTCGGTGATCCTCGCCCACCGGTCACCCGAACTGACGGCAAGGCACGACATCATCGCTCAGGTTCGTGCCGAGAAGCGCATCGAGGACCTGCCGGGATGGGAGGTCGAGTCGGTGGCCGGGGGCCGGCGTCTGGAAAGCGTTACCTTGACCCACGCCGCGACCGGAGAGCGGAGAACGGTGGCAGCCGGCGGGTTGGTGGTCAAGATCTCTCGGGATCCGTCCACCCAGATGTACCGCGGGCAACTGGACCTTGATCGCCGGGGTTTCATCATCGCCGATCGCGAACTGCGCACGTCTTGTCCGGGCGTGTTCGCCGCCGGCGACGTGGTCAGTGGAGCCTACTGGCGCGTGTCGCATGCCCTAGGGCAGGGTTCCCTTGTGTCGCGAACGATCCTCCGGTACCTCCAGGGTGGAACCGGGAGCGATCCGAACCGGCTCGAGAGAGACGGGCCTTTTCCGGCCAGGCCGACAGCGTGAGCAGGCACCTGGCGCTGCCCCGTGCCGCCGAGATCGTCGCGCAGATGGAGCGGGCCGTGACAGGGGGAGGGAAGCCTGCGGCGGTCGCCTGGGCAACCGACGAACTCGCCTGGACCACCTTTATTCTGGAATTGGTGGATTCCAACCTGAGGCAGTGGGACTTGGAAGACACGACTCGCGACCCCGGCGCCAGCGACACGAGAGTCGCAAACGCCAAGCGAGAGATCGATCAGCTCAACCTGGCGCGTCATCGCTTGGTCGAGAATATCGACGCCGCCATCGACTCCTTGCTCTCCCAGCCCGCTACCGCCCCGATCGCAACGGAAAGCCCCGGCATGGTCCTGGATCGCCTGTCGGTGCTCGTCATCAGGCGGGCCCGCACCGCCGCGGCGTCCTCTCGCGATCCGGGGTTCGCGGATCGGACGGTCGCGCTCGAGTCACAGGTTGTGGCCTTGTCCGCTCGCCCTGGATTTCTATCTGGATGAGCTGCGAGCTGGAACGCGGCGGTTCCTGCGCTACGAATCGTTAAAGCTCTACGGACCGTCCGCAGCGGCGGCGGGCTCGGCAAAGGAGTGAAGGCGGTACCCGCCCCGGTTGAACCCGCACAACACTCTACGGCCGACGACGGCCAGGTGGGCGATGCCAAGGGACGTGCTGGAGAGAGGGGATGTCGAACGGCGGATGGTCCCGGTGTAAGGGTCGACCAGGTGAAGGCACCCGGTGCGATCGGCGACCGCCAGCATTGAGCCGAACGGAGCCACGGCAACGCCACCGGTGCCCCATGCGACCTCATGCGGCAAGCGGCCACTGATGACGGTCTTGCCGTCTGCGGGGTCAAGCGCCGCGAACCCGCCCCCCCGGAGGCTCTCCCAGTCGTAGTCATCGACCGCCGCTCCGCGGTCGGGCCCGGCGGCCCAAAGCTCACCGCCGTGCCAGGCGATCGTTGCCACCCGAAACCCGACATCCACCTCCCACGTAGGCGTCCCTACCTCGCCGGCCACAAAGGGAATCAACACCAGCTTCCCGTCGCCTCCGACGGCGATGAGAGGATGGTCGGGCGACGAGACGACACCAAGCGCGGTGACCTCGCCGAAGGTGATCTCGCACAATCTGGTGGGAATGCTGGCTCGGTCTGGGATGCCGTCGAGGAGATCGGACACAAGGAGACCGAACGCGCCATCCGATCGGGGCGCCGAGCCGACCAGGTGCCCGGCGACCGCGATCGTTCGCTCAACGTCGGCGACGAACGTCCACACGGACGTCGGCGTCACGAGCCGTCCGTCGGCGTGTCCCAGGAGGTCGGCGCGCCGGAAAGCCCGGACGGTCCCGAAATGGT
Source organism: uncultured Actinomycetota bacterium (assembly GCA_963783945.1). Taxonomy (GTDB): domain Bacteria; phylum Actinomycetota; class Acidimicrobiia; order Acidimicrobiales; family Palsa-688; genus CAWAPS01. The sequence continues at coordinate 29,453 of CAWAPS010000022.1, read as the reverse complement.
TCAGGACGACCACCAGGTCGAAGTCGGGTACATCCAGGATGGAGTGGACGTCGAGGTCGTATTGCGAGGCCTCGTCGTCATCTGGATACAGGGTCGTCCCGAAGACGGCGAGAGGGCGGAGCCCGCGGTCTGCGAAGATCACGTTGCGCCCTAGGTTGTTCCAGCAGACCAGGTCGCGAAGGGCCACGACGCGGCCGATCCCTTCGGGCTGGCTGTTGCGTACCCCAGCGTCGGCCCGGGCGTCGACTTCGGCGCGAACGAGCCGGGTGATCACAGGAGCTCCCGGAGGAGATTGACGGCCTCCTCTGGCCGGGTGGCGGCCAGGCACGGTGCCCCCGACGGACAGCGCCGTAGCGGAGGGCGAAAGTCTCGAAGGCTGACCGTTTGGTTGTAGGCGTACCTCGTCTCGGAGTCGAGGCATTGGTCCGTGCACCTGGCGCCCCGAAGCGCGGCGCAGTGCGGCCATGGTCGAACATACACGGAGCTCGGCCGGCAGATGGTGACAGTTGGCGTTCTCTGCTGAGCGGCGATGTGAGTCAGCCCGGTATCGACGCCGATAACTCCCCGACAGGCAGACAACACGTCGACCGCGTCCGCCGGTGTGGGCACAACCAACGCCGGAATGCCGATGGGGTCTAACGGCGACGGGCCCTTCTCTCTCAGTACCTGAGCGACGTCGTGGCCATCTGAGCGAAGAATGGTGGCGACGGCGGCCCAGTGATTTGCCGACCAGCTCTTGTCGGCGCCGTCCGTTTCGTGCACCAGGAGAACAGTGTGGCCGAGACCGGCAGGAGGGTTGGACTGGAGTGGTACCGGGCGGCTGAAGTCGGAATTGATGCCAAGGTCGCAGCAGATTCGCTGGAGGATGTCGTTGATATTGAGGCGGCCGAACTCGGCCTCAAAGGCATCTGACCCCCACCAGAAGTCTCGCTGGAGCGGATGGTCGCGGAGGTCTATGAATCGGTCCGCGGGTCCGCCTGCGAGTTCGGCCTCGTCGACCACTCCGGCCAAACCTCCGATACGTTCGGCGAGGAGTCGCTGCGAGGGCGCCCGGGCGACCAACCACACCGGTGGATCGTCCTCGATCAGCGCCTGGATCGGAGGAAGGGAAACTACGAGATCCCCGAGCCCGAACGACACAGGGGCGATAAGTGTGCGGCGCATGGTTAGCCGGCGGCGTAAGAGGTCCGATCGTCCATCCCGGCCTCGGCGAATGCCTTGCGGCGCTCCGCGCACTTGTTGCAGGTCCGGCAATGCGCGGCGCCAACAGGTGCCACACACGAGAAGGTGTGCTCGAGGGGTAGGCCGCGGCCGCGCTCCAACACCTCCACCTTGCTCAATTGTGCGAACGGCGTCAGGACTTCAAGTTGGTGACCGAGGGCCAGGCTGGCCGAACGGGCCAAGCCGGACAGGAACTCGCGGCTGGCGTCGGTGAACGGATTGCCCCGGAGCGTCCCGAGGGCGATCCTGCCTACGTCATGCAGGGCACACCAGACGGTCGTCTTGGCCAGCAGCAGCAGGTTCCGCCCTGGCAGGTAAACGGCATCGTCCGGAGTTGTCTCATCGGGGGTATCGGTCCCGGAAACGCTCCAATGGGTGCCGTAGACATCCGCGATGGGCAGCTCCAGAACGGTGAGCGGCCGGATGCCCTCATGACCGGGAACGCCATCGAGGAAGCGGCGCAGATGCGCTTCTTCGACCCGCTCCCACGCCAGTCCGAAGCGGACGTAGATGGGATGAACGATTTGGCCCTGCGTAGCCTGATCCACCACCAGGATGGCGCTGTCCACTCCGCCGCTCGCCAGGACGACGAGCTCCTCACTCCGAGCGGTCACGGTCACCTCGGTACACGCAACCGGACATGCAGGTCTCGCGAACTACTACCTGGGACAGATCAGGGACTGCTGGCCGGAGGTGATCCCAGATCCATTTCGCCAGCACCTCGCTCGTCGGGTTCTCGAGGCCCTCGACCTCGTTGAGGTAGTAGTGGTCAAGCCGAGCCAGGATCGGGGCGAACGCGCACGACAACTCGGCGAAGTCCCTGACCCAGCCGGTGTCCTCGCCGACTGGTCCCTCGACGTGCACCGCGACTCGGTAGGAGTGTCCGTGAAGGCGCGCGCATTTGTGACCGGCGGGGACGTGGGGGAGCCTGTGGGCCGCCTCAAAGGTGAACTCCCTGAAGATTTCCACAGCGTCGTCTCCTCCGTCTCGTCAGGTCGCGTCCTCTCGAAGCCGACGTGGGGGTCTCGCGTGCAGATGTACAAGCCGGGCTCATCGGGTAGGGCTCGCACCAGCGGAAGCGTACACGGCCTCTTCCCCCATGCCAGCCTTGGCGGAGGATGTAGACAGAGGGTTTCGCGAACACCGTCTATTTTCTCGTCCGGCTGGGTCGGCTCAGGGTCACCAATCCGCCGGGCCTCCCGAGCCGCATGTATGAGCTGTCGAAGATGCGACGACGAAGGAGTACTTGTGCCGAAGGGATACATAATTGTGACAGAGGCGATTCACAACGAAGCGGGGATGATGGCCTACGCCGAGGCGGCCACGCCTTCCTTCAGGGCGTACGGCGGCGCGGTGTTGGTGATGGACGCGGTGGAGGTGCTCGAGGGTGAATGGCCCGGGACCCGCACAGTCATCGCAGAATTCGAGTCCGTTGGTAAGGCCCGTGAGTGGTACACGTCGCCCGACTACCGAGTTGCTCGGCCGATTCGGCAGGCGGCGGCTAACTGCAATGTGGTGATCGCCTCGGGTGTCTTGTCCAGCGCGGACGCCGAGCCGTCGACATAAGCGGGAGGATCATGGGGCCGCGCCGGGCCGGGTCCGCCGCTCCGAGTCCACCCCTACGGGAGAAAGTCAGCTAGTGGTCGCTGCGCCAGGCGAGGAAGGTTGCCGGGTCCCCCGTGATCCGAACGTTGGCGGCCTGCCGGCCGAACCAAGCGAGGTAAAGGTCTTGGGCTGCGGCCTCAACGCGGACGCTGGCTCTGGCGGCCTGGTCTCGGCTGCAGCGCAAGTCCCCGTCGCGGCTTTCGAGGAGCCACGAGTGGCCGAAGTCGGTGTCGGTCATGGCCAGCGATTCGGAGGGCGGGAGCCACGACGTCAGGAAACTCGGTTGCCCTCGATGAAGCATGAACGTGACGAACTGATCGATGGCCTCGGCCGACACATCCGCCGACAGCGGGCTCGGATGCCCGACCACGCGTTTGGCGTCCCACGCGTGTGCGGCGACCTCTCCGATGGTCATGCGCAACCAGAAGCGAGCGGGTGCTGGGTGGGCGTAGGCCCAGACGGACGCGTCAAGATCAACCTGGGCGGCTCGGTCGCAAAAGCGCGCCGCGTACCGCTCCAGGTAGTCCACCGCAGCGTCGTAATCGGACGGGCACGGCGGCGCCGCGATGGCAGCAGCCGCGAACGGGTCCTCGTCGGGGGGCGCGGTCAGGTTGGCGTAGTACCAGATGGCGTACTCACCAGCGACGTGAGGGACCAGATCGGCCATGCGCCAAGCCGGGCACGACGGAATCCAGCAATCGGGACCGCCTTCGCGCGCCGCGTCCACGATCGCCGTCGCCAACGCCCCCGCTGCGGCGATTGCCTCGGCGTCGTCCACCCTCAGCGAAGGATGTTCGGCCGCGACACCCCGGCGGCCTCGCATGCTGTGAAGTACAGCGCCACCCGCTCCTTTACGCCGAGCATGACGAGCGGCTCGAAGGATTCCTCGTCGATCGCCTCGATCCCCCCGTACTCGACGAAGAACGCCTGCACCGGCCCGTCCGACCCGCTCATAAACCGGTGGATGATCCCGGGCAGCTCGTACACATAGGTGCCCGGGCGGTAGTCAAAATTGGTGTCGTGGCCCCACCGCCCCTCGGACGTGAAGCCATACACCGGCCCGACGTGGCGGTGCAGCGTGCCGACGACGCCGGGCGCGAAACGGTACTCGGCGGCGATCACGCCGTCGTCCGCCGACGCCTGCAGCAGACGGATCTCGATACCCGAACCACCCTGGTCCACGAAGGGGATGTCCTCGTTGTACATGTGCAATGTCCCCGCCGGGTCCCACACGTAAGTCGACATGGCTCCCCTCCTCCGGGCGACAACAATTTCGGCGAACACTACACCAGGAGGCCAGATGCCGCGTTCAGGGCGACCAGCCTCGCTTCGTTTGGGAAGCGTGGTCGAAACTGGATCATCGTCCGATACCGGTCTCTTGACTTGCGCAAGCGACTTCGCCCCGTGCCCTCGGTCCGGGTGTTATCTTGGCCGGTCGTGACGTGAACCTGGGGAAATGATTGAAAGAGTCGGGCGGGTTAAGGTGGGGGGAATCGGGCCCGCGTCGAGGCCGGTCCGGCCGCCTTAGTCAGGCCCTCGACCGGCAATTTGTCCAGACCTTTCAGGACCGTCGGTGTCCGCGAGAGCCGGCTAATTTCCTGTCTTTCCACATGTTGCGTGTGCTGCATGTTGCGTGTGCTGCACGTGTCAGACCGGACGCCGCAGGGGGGCCGCCGGCAGCTCACGGAGCGGATGGCGTGACTTCTCTGGAGCGAGGGGTGTTCACCAGCGCCAGAAGCTTTCAGCCGCGGGCCGGTAGGGAACCTCCATCAAGATTACGAGATGCCCACCGAAAGCGGGGGCGATTTTCTCCAGCGTCGCTACGATGGAAGGTGCTGACCGTCATGGCAGGTTCGACTGGCATTGGACCGTTTCGGGGGTTGCCCAGGAAGCTTTGCTTGGGCGCGACACGGCCTTCTAGAAATACGGGGGACGAAGGACCAGACCGGGGTGACCGGGGCGCAGATGAAGCGTCTGTTACTCGCCGCTGGACCGCCCCGCTATTACCTGGCTTCGACGCTAACGGTTCCGGAGGCGGTTTCGCTCGTCCCCCCTTAACATTGGCCCCCGAGAGGAGGTCATCGATTTCCTGTATTTCAGTGGTTTCCACCCCAATTCATATCCTCCTGCTGAATGCTGTCGACGAGCGCCGACCTATAAACGGTCGTCATATGTCCGAACTCTTCGCTTCCTTGCAGGGGTTCAGATCCCGTCTAGGATGTCAGGGCTGGCCGGTCGCCGGGGTCGGCCTCCAGTGGAGGAGTGCTACTTGGAGGTGATCGACCGAGGCGCAGCCGCGTACGATGTTCGAGGTCGTAGTCGGCCGTGCTCCCTCAGAGGGGGATCTTGACGCTCTCCTTGGCTATGCCGAGCAGGCGGGGTTAACGCGGAGCCAGATATTCGCCACTTTAAGCGCACGGGGAGAGACGGTGAATGCCGCTCTCGACGAGGCCATCTCCTTGCATCTGTTCGCTGCGCACCGGGCCCGAGTCAACCTGATGGCCACGGCTCTTCCGCCCGCCCGGCACATTCTCGACCTCGGAGGTGCCAACGCTCCGTTGCACGAGTGCGGTTACCCCTATCACTTCGACTACCTGACCATCGTCGACCTTCCTCCAGCCGACCGCCACATGGAGTTCGCCAACCGGATAGTTGAGTCGGCGGACTTAGAGCAAGGACGTGTCCGGATCCTCTACTGCAATATGACGGACCTCTCCGCCGTGTCTGATGGCACCATCGACCTCGTGTGGAGCGGACAGAGCATCGAGCACGTGACGCGCGAAGACGCTCATCGCACCTATGCCGAGGTCAAGCGGGTCCTGGCCCCGGGCGGGTCCTTCTGTCTCGACACCCCTAATGCGTTAGTCACGCGCCTCCACTCTCCCGACGCTTACATCCACCCTGACCACAAGATCGAGTACACCCCCGATGAGCTGATCGCCGACCTGACCGACGCTGGATTCGAGGTGGTCCGCTCGCTCGGCGTCTGCGCCATGCCGCTGACAACGCAGAAGGGCTCCATCGACTACCGAGACTTCCTAGTCGGAGCGGGCGTGACCACTACGCTGGCCGCCTGTTACATCCAGTTTCATGAGTGTCGAGTGGCCTCCGCCGCACCCGCTACAACGGCTTTGGGACCTACCGATCTCGGGGCACAGAGTTCTAGCAGGGGCCGGACCATCTCGATGGATCGCCTCCGCCGCTTTGTCAAGCGCCTCTAGGAATCAGACCCTTTGGCCGGGCTCGCTGGCTGACCGCCTCAAGGGTCTACCTTTCAAACGAAAGCGGGACCTCACAGATCTTTTGATCCCGAGCCGCCGTTGAAGGCCTCATCTGACCGGTGGAACCTGGTACGTACCGGTGTGCCGCGTGTCGTTGCATAGAATCTGTGTCAAAACGGCCTAACAACGAGGCGCCCAAAGTGGCTCTGACCTGCGAAAACGCAGGTCAGACACAGGCAGGTAGGTGGAGGTGGCGGGAATCGAACCCGCGTCCTTCAGTGCCTCAATGGGACTTCTCCGAGCGCATCCGGTGATCAGATCTCGGGCTCCTTGCTCGCCACCGGCACCGGCATCGAACCCCAGTCAACTGAATGTTCCCGACGGCCCGTCGACCCGACCGCCGGGTTAGCCCTACTGGATGACGCCCGTACCCGACCCGCAGGGCTGGGATCGGACGGACGGGCTACCTGTTAAGCAGCCAGTGCGAGCTGAGGCTCGTCGTTTGTTTATGGTTTCCGGCTCTTTAACGTGGTTCCGGAGACCACGGCTCGCTTCTCCCACATCAACGACCGAAGTCGAAGCCAGTCACCCCCTTGGTCAAGGTAGATGACGTCATGGTACCGGACCCGGCGGGCAACCTGCCCCCGGCGCCCCGTCTGCCGGCCTGAGCGAAAAGCATTGAGAAGCACGATAGGGCCACGCAGCGGTGAACCGTCGGGCGTGTGACCGGTGGGCGAAGCGGCCTAGTAGTCTCACGTCCGGCTAGTTGGAATGGCTCGCCAACCGCGCTCTGTTCAGCTGAGATCAAGCTGAAGCGAATCCCATCATGCTGCTATGACCTGCACATCTTCTTCCCTAGCTCAGGACGAGGTTCCGTACCAGCTCGTCAAACTGGTGGCAGGGGCAAGCAAGCCCTCGGTCAACACGACGGACCGCGGCGTCGCGTTCGGGCCCTTCGACACCGGGGCGAACGGAATCATCACCGAGCCGGGGTCGGCCTGGCTGGTGCGCGCATTTGGCGCCCCTTTTCGCGGATCGACGAGCTGCGAGCCGAATGGGCTGGCTCGGGTCGAGGTGCTTCTATCGTGAGGGTCGTGTGGTGCACGCCGTTTGCCCCTGACAGCAGGGTGGGCGAGCACAGCTGGGTTGTCGTGGCCGAGCTGTGTCACGGTCGGGGTGACCTCCACCGGGTATTCGGGACCTGAGGCCACCGCCGTGCTCCGTCTCAGGAAGGACCAATTCGATCGGATGATCTGCCACTCGCTCGATGCGTATCCGATCGAAGCCTGCGGGCTCCTTGTCGGCTCGCCCGGTGAGGACGGAGCCGCGAACGTGGAGTCGGCCTACCCGGCAGAAAACATCGCGGCGTCGGCGAGGATTTACGAGGTAGACCCGCGGGCCTATCTGCGGGCCGATCGCCAGGCCGAAGCCAGTGGTTGCCAGATCATCGGTGTGTACCACTCCCATACCCATACGGACGCCAGGCCCTCGATGACCGACATCGAGCGCGCCCCGGACCCCGAATGGCACTACGTTCTTGTATCCCTCCGGGATGTCCACCCGAGCGCGCGAAGCTGGCGCACGGCAGGGGGGAAAGTGGTAGAGGAGCAGATCGTCGTGGAGTAGGAAGCGACGGCGAACCTACCGGGGCGACTCGCGGGTTGTGACTCGATGCCGGCATGGAGAATTGGGCGACTGTGGCCCGGCACAAGGCGACATCCGAGTAACAGTGGCACGGACTCGATCACTTTCAGTCGGCTGAGATAGGGATGCCGATGAGGTCGTCGCCCACGCCCGGCGCTACTGCCAAGTGAAGGATAGGGCATGCAAATGAACACGTGTACGCGTACGCAGCCGGAAGCGTCCTCGGATCGCCTCGGCGAGCCGAGATCAACGCCGTGAGCTCGGCGATGCTGCCGACGAAGACCTCCACCTCTGCTGGTCGCCTCTCGGGGTCGCAGGTGAGCGCCTACTCGTTCTCGGCCTTGCCGCCTTGCGGTCGCAAGCACGAGCGACCGGAGCAGCAGTCACTACGCTGCAAGGCTTCCTCAAAGCCGTCGCAACATCGCCTTAGCCGACCCCACGTGCGGTCGAACGGTCGAGCGGGCTCGATCCCGTCAACGGACCACTTCCGAGAAAGCCCTGATGGGAGAAGGCTACGGTTGACACCGTGAGTTTCGACCGCCTGCGCGACACATGGGACAGCCTCGGAGGTACCGACCCGTTGTGGGCCGTACTGAGCGACCCGGACAAGTCGGCCAACCGATGGGACATCGAGGAGTTCTTCGAGACCGGGAAGCACGAAATTGAGAAGCTCTTCAGCTGCTTGGACGACCGTGGGCTGACTCTCGCAAGGCGAAGGTGCCTGGACTTCGGCTGTGGTGTCGGTAGGTTAAGCCAGGCGTTGTGCGCCTCCTTCGACTCCGTCGACGGAGTCGACATCGCGAAGACGATGGTCGAGAGGGCAAGGAGCTACAACCGCTTCGGTGAGCGCTGTCGTTACCACCTCAACACTAGGGCGGATCTCCGGCTATTCGCAGATGCCAGCTTTGACCTCGTCTACTCGATAATCGTCCTCCAGCACATGGAGCCCGACCTTGCGGAGGGCTACATCGGCGAGTTCGTGCGCGTGCTGGCCCACGGCGGGCTGGCTGTGTTCCAGGTTCCAAGCGACTTTCTCGGGTTCGGGAAGCTGGCTCCCGGAAGTCACCGCGCCGAACTGAAACCCGAACTAATCGAGGAGCCTCTGCAGGTCCTGCCGGGAGCGGCACGAACCATATCCGTCAAAGTCATGAACGCGAGCGGGGTCAACTGGTCGACTACGTCACGGCCTCCGGTCTTTCTAAAACTGGGGAATCATTGGCTTGACGAAGCTGGCTCGATGGTGACCCACGACGACGGTCGCAGTCGCCTTCTAGGGGATCACCGCCCCGGCGAGGAGACAAGGGTCGAGATCCTCGTCCGGGCGCCGAGCCGACCCGGGCGCTACATCCTGGAGCTGGACTTGGTCGAGGAAGGCTCGACGTGGTTCGCAGCGAGAGGCTCCCAGACGTGCAGGATCAGCGTCGAGGTGACCGACCTCTCGAAGTCACTAACGTTCGCGGATGCCATAAGACGGGCCATCCGGCGACGAGGTCCAGCTCACGTCGCGCCGCCCTCGCCGCCTGCGTTCGAGATGCACGCACTGTCGAGGGATCGTGTGGAGACGGCTATCGGCGCAGCGGGAGGGGAGCTGGTCGCCATAGAGGAGTCCGACGTGTCCGGAGCTGGCTGGGAGAACTATCGCTACTTCGTCCGCAAGACTTGACCGCGGTCGAAGCCCGACCGCCTAGGCGCCGAGACGCGTTGCAAGGCCTCTGATCGGCTGAGGTGCCGTGGCTGCGCGGCTACGTGTTCGAGACCCGGCGCGGGAACGCTCGCATCTCCCGTCAAGCCATAGAGCTCGGCGTCGCCGAAGGGTGAATACCCCACCGTCGGTGGCGACGAGCCCGTACCCCGACGCCCGACGGAGAGCGGGACATCCTGAATATCGGCCCAGCGAGCTCGACGTTGTCGGTGGAGCCGTGGAAACCGGCGTCGCCGAAGGTGAAGATCCCACATCAGACGCCACCAACCAGTGATCTGTCCCATGTGGCTGCGGCCGCCATGACCACAATCGCCGTGTTCAAGCGGACGTTGATCGTCGAACCGTCGAAGAGGGAGCGGCGAACGCTTGAGACGACCGCGACGGGCCGGTTTATCAAGATCGGATCTTGGGCAGCCAACGAAGGGTCGGCATCCCTAAACGCTGCTACCTCGAGCGAATATCCTGCTGCCGCCACGCCCCCGGTCACCGATTACGCCGTGGCGCGGTCACCGCTCCGAGCCGGGCACGGGTCTCGACGGCCACCCCTACTTGCGCCTTTGAGCTCCGGTCAGAGTTTCCTCGAGCCGACGCCGACACGCTTCCCGAGTAAACTCCTTACTCCTGATCCTGCCGCGGCCCCTGAGACTCTCGAGCGCATCGGGATTGTCCAACATGGCGGCCATTACTCTGGCGAGCGCAGTGGGTCCCGTGTTCGGCGGGACCAAGATTCCAGCCTCCCCCATTGTCTCGGGCACCGCAGCGAATTCCCGCCCGAGAATCGGCACTTCGAAGAACATTGCTTCCACCAGGGGGACGCAGAAGCCCTCGTGCTCGCTCACTGTCACGAAGAGGTTTGCCTTCCGGAACCAGGCGATCAGTTCCTCTTCCGGTATCTCGCCCGTGATCGTTACACACGAAGCCAATCCGAGCCGGTTGACGTATCGATTAAGCGCCCGCTCGAAAGCCGGCATTCTTGCCGCTCCGGCGATCACCAACCGGGCATCCGGACGATCCCCGCTCACTAACCGGTGAAATGCGGCCAAAAGGAGGTCGGGCCGTTTGTGAGGGTACAGCTGCCCGACCGACAGAATCAGCGGGCCGTCCCCGACATCGGGGATGGAAGCCGGACGAACGGCTGTCCGGAGTTCTGTATCGAGCGGCAGGCCACCCACTCTCACGTCGTCGTAACCGGCTTTCTGGAGCTCCGATGCGCTGTAGTCGGAAGCGGCGATCGCGTACAAGACTCGGTCCTGGAGGTCGGTGAGGTATCTGCGCCCAAGCTTGAGCATGCGAGCGGTACCAGCATCCCACGAAACGAAGTATTCAGAGGGAGTGATATTGTGGTAGTAGAGGATGAAGCGGCCGGGGATCTCGGCGAGGAAGGGCAAGAACGCGTCATCGCCCATCGAGATGTGGACTATGGTCACCGGGTCGGGTTCGATGGGCTTGAAATAGGGGTAGTCCCGATACAGATGAACTTCCCCCGCCAGATCTGGGTGGACGTGAAGTGCAAACACCTCGGACGGCCCGTGCTCTTGTAGGAGTTCTCGCAGCGCCAAGGCCGAGCCCGTAACGGCATCGTTGGGCGCCGCCACCACCGCTGCTTGATGAACCGGGATCCCGCTGAGCACGTTCACTTTTCTATCACCGCGTCGCGACGAGCGCGTAATCCTGGGCTCCAAAGAGCGCCTGATTTAGTAAATGGAATCCGGCGTTTATCTGTTCGACCAGGTCCTGAGAACTCCCTTGTGACTCGACGAGGCGAATCCGGTCCGACTCCGGAACAGGGGATCTCCAATCGATCCGCACGTCGGAGAAGCCCGCACGGAGGAAGAGGAAACGGAGGTAGTCTGCGGGTAGCGGGTTGCTGTGGGTCGGGTCCAGGTAGAACGAGTGTGTAAACACGTACGGGGACCCCGGGTTGACGGTCTCCGCCACAAGCAACCCTCCGCGACGCAACTTTTGCAACAGGAGCGGAACGAGATCGACCAGCTCCTGCGCGTTGAGGTGTTCTACTACTTGGATCATGGCAATGGCTCCGAGGGATGCGTCATCGGTGGATTCCAAGGCTTCCCGGGCGTCTAAAAGCCGGACGTCGAGGTAGATTGAGCGGCAGAAATCGACAAGCTCGGGAACCACCTCCACTCCCCACGCCTCGGTTTCCATAGAGTCGAGCAGCTGAAGAAGTTCTCCCCGGCCACATCCGAGATCAAGCACTGGTCCTCCGGTCGAGGAGAGCAGCCTGGCCAGGTCGGCATAACGCAGTAGCAGAGAGTCTCGGGTACCACGGAATTCGTCATCGAAATCCTGGGATGAGAACCATGGTTCGAACCACCGCCTCGGCAACGTCGCTTCGAGCGCGTCCATCTGGGCCTGTATCGTCTCCAGCCCGGACGTCATGCTGGACACCTCCCCCGACACGGCGGCGAGCATGTGAGCGACGGTCTCGACCTGGGCAGCAAGGCCGGCCAAAGTCGGGCTCTGGCCTTGCACCATCTCGTCGAACGTCTCGAGAAGTCGATCCCTGATCTCCTCCGCGAGTCGTCGTGTCTGTTCGAGAAGGGCCTGGCTCTCCCGCCTTGTGGCAGTGAAGACGGCCCTGTGAGCCGCAGAACCGCCAGGGATTCGGGACGACGTAGCTATGCTGGCCAGAGGTTCGACGACGTCAGGGACACGTTCGATCCGAGCCCTGATCTCGGATCGGTCGCCTTCCTCCACCAAGGATGCGGATCCGGCGTCGAATGCACGGAGTATCTCGTCGTCTGAGGAGTCTTGAGGATTTTCGAGGATTGACTCCAACTGCAGGCGAAGTCTTCGGAGCGGCTCCTCATCGGTACCTGGGGACATTCGATCTAGGATAACAGCGGAGTAGTGCGAGTCCGAGGCTGCGCTGGCTCGATCTTGGTAGAGTCAGGTCGTGAGGATGTTCGACGGAGGGGTCTTGGTTGCCGCCCACTCTGGGGTGAGAAAGTGGACGCGGTTTGGAACGCGTGACCTTTCGAAGGCCCCGCGAACACTTGCCATCATGAGGCCCGAACCGGGTTCCCTTGGGCGGCGCGACTGGGATTCCAGCGGTGCGGCCGACGATGGGACGAGCCTGGGGGCTGGTCCACGCCACTTCATAGGCACGCCGGAGACTGTAAGCAGCAAGTTAGCCGGTAGCGCGATAGTGCGCAGCCTGCCGGCGCTGTTGATTTATCTGGTTCTCAGCGTCTGGGTGTGGAAGAGGATAGCGTCTCACATCACAACGAGGACGCTGGATGGTGGCTTGGGGGATGCAGGTCTAATACTTTGGTGGCTCCGCTGGGCACCCTTTGCGTTGACGCACTGGCACGATCCCCTCTACACCCACTATCTCAATGCGCCCATAGGCGCCAGTGCGATGTGGAACGTATCGATGTTGTCGTTAGGTGTGATCTTTACACCGATAACAGTACTGGTGGGCGTCGTTGCCACGTTTAATCTGCTGTGCATCCTCGGTCCAGCCTTGAGCGCTTGGACATGCAGTCTATGGCTTCGCCGCCACGCAGGTGCTCTCCCAGCGACAGTTGGAGGGTTGCTCTTCGGTTTCTCGCCATTCGTGGTGGCACAGGGGGAATTTGCGCACCTCATGCTGACCTGGCTCGCCGTGGTGCCGGTCATCGCCATGCTGGCGGAAGACGTCCTGTGGCGTTCACCCCGCCCCTGGTGGCCATCGGGTCCCCTGCTCGGCCTGGTCGTGGCGGTGCAACTGTTTATCAGCAGTGAAGTCCTGGTCATGACCCTGATTGCCGCATTCGTGGGCGTCTTCGTGCTCGTTGCGGCACACTTTCGTGTCGCGCTGAGCTAGGTTCAGACTGTCCGCCCTCGGCCTATTGAGCGCACTTGGTGTGTTTGCCTTAATTTGCGCGTGGCCCCTCTACGAGCAGTTTACGAGCAGCCACGTCATAGATGGTCCCGTTCAGGGGATCGACTACTGGGAGGCAATGCCGGTGGATCTGATCAGTGCTCCGCGGACGGTCCTCTTCCATACTGCTAACAGCGCGACGGTGGCTGCACGCTATCCCAGCCACGAGAATGGCCTCTATATTGGTATTCCCCTTCTCATCCTGATTGGCCTTTTCTTCGTCTTGTTCGGACGAAGGCGTACCGCGATTCTCGTTGGAATGGTAGTTGGCGTTGTCTTCTTCTTGTTCAGCCTGGGAGGTCGGCTGCGCCGTTTCCCCGGAGCAACACACTACGGGCCACTCCTACCTTGGGGATATCTCGAACGCCATATTTCCCTACTCGTTAATGTTATACCAGTGCGTCTCGCCCTCATTATCTGGCTCGCGGTTAGTCTTGTTGTTGCGGCTGGTCTAGATGAGCTTCTTTCATATAGGAAGAGGTGGGTGGGTGCGGCGGCGTTTGTTGCTGCACTCGGGTGCTTGGTGCCACTTGTACCGACGACCGAGTCGTTCGTTGGACGGATCATTCCCACCCCGAGTTTTTTTACTACTGCCGTGGACCTTCGACTCATCCCTCGAAACTCGATCGTGTTGGTTGTTCCGATGCCAGATTCGACGAATTCCCGCGGGCTTGCTGTGGCAAGTTCAAGCGAACATGTCCTTCGCTCAAGTCGGCGGCTACGTGCTCCATCCTTCCGGACGGGACCATACCGTCAACTTCTATGGGGGGCCTCCGACGTTGGTCTCATTGTTGAGTGAACTCAATGGGCCCGGCGGCAGAGCAGTCGTTTTCAACGGCAGAGTCACACCGGCGTTGCGGAGCATCGCCCTCAGCGAGCTCGCCGGGACCGAGGCCAGCGCCGTAGTGGTCGACGTAAGCTCCAGCGACGCCAACCACTTCATTGCAATCCTCCACGAGATCCTCGGTCGTCCACCAGACTATCGAATCGGTGGGGTGGATCTTTGGCACCTCGGATCCTCGCACCCCGGTCTTGGGCGGTAGGCCCGACCGTGCCGGCCGGTGGGTGTCTTCCATGCCGACCAGCCAGCCCATCAAGCGGAGGGGCGACGATGACCGACCGGGGTAACACGGCGACCGAGGTCCGGTGGTGGGGCCAGGGGAAGGGCCGGCTGGCAGAGTTCGGGCCGGGACCCGCCGTCGGGGTCGGGGTGCTGCTGTTTGCACCGGCGGGACGCACCCACGAGGACAAGATCGGGCACGGCGCCGCTCGACCTGGACGGGTGGCCACCTGGCCGTGCTTACTTTCGGCGGGTATGCGCTCGGATGACGCCTTCTGGGGGTAGTTCGCCTGCGCCCTGGGTACGGACCCCGACTGAACGCCAGTTCGGGCGACGAGAGTCGGAGCCCGAATCCGGGTCCGAGCTTTGGCGAAGATCCGGAGAGCATGGCGCTGACCTCCCAACCAGTGACGATCCGATGCCCGCTATGAGTGAGGAAGCACTCCCGTGGTTGCTGAGTCGTCGTTGCGGCTCGGCAAGGGCTCACGCGGTCAGAGGCCGATCGACGCCGATCGGAGGCGCGATTGCATCCTGTTGCGGGCCGGATCTCTCGGGATAGCATCCGGACATGGCACTCGTCCGTGTGCACCCGACGCGTTCGTTCACATCGATGCTGCGCGGCGTACCGCATTCTCGTCGGGAGGGCCCCGACCCTGCACGAGGCGTACTGCTGGGTCAGATGTCTCGTCCAGGGCACTGGAGAAGGAGAGATGCTTCAAGCGCTCGCCAGGTCCGAGATGCACGCTGACGTCGTCATGGGCACGCTTGACTTCGACCCCGCTATCCGGAATCAGCTGTGGATCGACTACTTGTACGAGCAGGTTCTCGGGCGTCCCCCTGACCCAGTCGGGGCGGGGGACTGCCGCGCTCAGCTAGAGGCCGGACGGGACCGGAGAGATCTCGCCCGGTACATCATCGCCAGCGACGAGCACGTCAACCGCGCAACTGCTGCCGCATGGGACCTGCCAAACCTGCGTATGAAGAGCCCTGAGCGATATCTGGAGCTTCATACAAGCGACGGGAACGACCTGCTGCTCCTTCGGTGCTCCCGACCCCAGGACTTCGATTGGATAGAAGCCAGGATCATCGGCAACAGCTACTACGACAAGCCGGGGGTATGGAGCTTCCTGCCAAGCAGGGACAAGGAGGTGATGGCGGAGCTGATCAGCGCTCTCGGACCCACGACGGTCTTGGAGATCGGTTGCTCAAATGGAACAATTCTCTCCTGCCTGTCGGATGCCGGCGTCTGGGCCGAAGGTGTGGACATAAGCGAGGCGGCCGTCGCTCGTGCTGAGCCAAGGATTCGCCCCAGAATCCACATAGGAGATGTGCTTGGTCTAGACCTCGCTCAACGCTACGACGTGGTCTTCGGGCTCGATATCTTCGAACATCTCAATCCAAACCGGTTGACCTCCTACCTTGCCAAGCTCTCATCTTTGATCGTTCCCGGTGGATTTCTCTATGCGAATATTCCCGTATACGGTTCGGATGCCGTCTTCGGGTGCGCCTTCGACAAGTCGCTCTTGGCCGCGTGGGAGAAGGATAGCGACAGCAAGCGGCCGTTCTCCCTCCTTCCCGTCGACCTTCAGGGTTACCCGGTGCATGGCCATCTCATCCTGGCCGACACCGACTGGTGGGTTAGCCAGTTCGAGCAGTCGGGCCTGACCCGGGAGAGGGAGCTCGAGCTCGCCTTGCACGAGCGCTACGACGAGTTCTGGGCCCAGACTGGCCCGGGTAGAAGGCTCTTCTACCTCTTTTCGCGTGAGCGGGACGCTCTCGACAACGAGTTGCTCACCCAGAAGATCCGCGGCAACCGATCCCGGGTCCTGACTCTGCCGGCTCCGTGACTTCACGGCGCAAGGAACCGACCTCGGTTAGTCTGCGTCGGATGCATCCAGGTACAGATGAGGGGTCGCCTCGGCGGCTGGCGTCGATGCTGGAGCACCCTGATGACCCTCGGGACCACGGAATCCATCCTGACGCGGGGCCCACTGCGCCGTCTCTGGGGAGACCGGCTATGTGTAGCATCCGGAAGTTTTCAAGAGCTTCAAGGGCCGTGGCAGGATCAGAATGCCGGACTTCGTAGGGGGGAAGCCTGCCGTGAGCGGCTCGAAAAGGCTCTGACCGGACGGCTGCGGTGTTGATAGGGCTGGCAGTCGAGAGATGGGCGGCCGCCCACAGCGGCGATCCTGGCACTGCCTGGTGGGTGGCACGGGGCCTCCTGACATCTGGGCACTCCGTCGAGGTGGTCACCACCGCCTCGGGAGACGTACCGGCCTTGCCTGGCGCAGCGATCAAGATGGTGCCGGCACAGACCCCCTCCTGCCTCGAGCGGGCTACGGCGTTGAGGAGGGCGGCGAGCGCCGCCTCCGCGCTGCCTTCGGTCCAGCGTGATGTCCTGGATCGGATGGGAGCCTCGTCCGACCTGAGGTCATTCCACCCAGGCCGCTACGACCTGCTCGTGGGCGTTGGGCTCCGGTCGCCCCACGTCCGGAGTGCTATGACGCGGGCCGTCGGTTCTACTCCGAGCGTCCTGCATCTGACGGCGGACGATCTCCCGGTCTGCACCATGCCGCTGCTTAGGCAGAGCACGGTCGGGCACCACCTTGTCTCGCACTGGTCCGAGCTGAGCGCCTCGCTGGCCCTGGCGTTACGGCGCGACGTGAGCTGCGTCACGCCCTCCGAGGAGGCTTGGATCCCCTCGCCCGACCAGAAGAACGGGATCGGAGAAAAACCCGGCGGGTTGAGGCGGTACGTGGTGTGGGCGGCTGCGGGCAGTGCCGGATCGGAACAACCGGCGCCAGAGCCCTTCGAGAGGGTGGTTGTCGATGGGCCAACGCTGAAATCCCGGAGGCTCGATTCGCTCGTGGCCAACGCTTCGGCTGTCGTGATCGGCTTCGAAACCGGAGATCTGGCGGCCCTCGCCCGGAGGTCGCGGGTGCCGGTATGGATCGCCGCCGGATGTCCGGGAGCGCAATGGGTCGCGACAACAAATTCAGGTGCGGTCGTCGCTAGCCTCACGCAGGTCGCCGGCACCCTAGCCTCGGTACTCTCTGAACGGACGGTTGCCCCTGCGGACCCTGGCCGAGTGGTGCCGCTCCAGTCCGCGGAGGACTGGGCTCGCTGGTACGTGTCGCACGTGTGAGGCGAGTCCCTATTCGACGGGGAAAGGGATTCAGCCGACATCCCTCGGCGGTGGTGCCTCCTTCAGAGCCTTGGTCAAGGCGCCGGCGGCCACAGCAAACGACGACGCCTCAGCGTGACGAGCCGCGCCTTCTGAGAGCTCCCTCCTGCGGTCCTTGTCGGTCAGCAGCTCAGTGATCTTGACCGAGAGCTCGTAGGCGCCGCACCCTGCGGCCGTTGACAGCACGGCCGACGCGGGGAGCTCCGAGTGTCCACCGATGTTCGAGACCACCGTCGGGATGCCTGCGGCGAGACACTCGGCGACCGCGGCAGACGCCTCACCGTTGAATATTGATCTGAGCTGGACTGCTATGTCGGCGGACGAGAGCTCAGAGCGATACGAGTCCTCGTCCACCCGGTCCGTCCACGACACCGCTCCGGTGACCCCTAGGAGGGAGCGCGCCGAGGCCAGCAGCTCTTCCATCCCACCACCGAGCGCTCCCACGAAGCGCAGCGTGGCCTGTGGGACCCTTCGACGGACGTATGCAAGAGACTCGACGATCACGTCGGGTCGCTTCTCCGGTCCGACCATCCCAAATGAGACGATCCTCCCCGCAACGGGTTCTCGCTGGATCTCATCGGTGGATGGGTGACCGAAGGGGACATACCTCACGGGCACTGAAGTCGCCGTGTAGCTCGATGCGGGCGAGCCGGGCCGCCAGCTCCGAGTGGACCAGAAGCGCCTGGGCCCCGCTCATCGACGCCCCGAGCAGCATCGCGTTGGCGCTCTCCAACCGTCCCCGAATCTCCTGGAACGACTGCTGGATCGGGGAACGGGTTTCCATGTCCCAGATCTCCGATCCGAGCTCCCGACCGTGTCGTTGCCAGACGACCGAGGACAGCGCGTGCCGGTCCGTGGAGTCGTTGGCAATCAGGCACTGCAGAGCGGTCATCCGGACGTCGTGCGCGAGGACGACACCCCCGTGGCGGGCCGTCAGCTCCGGGACGTGCATGTGGAACCGGCTGTTGCCGAGGCAGAGCAACATCCGGTCGGCGCGCACGAGGTGGCGCGCCCACTCCCACTCCGACATCCTGAGGATCCGCAATCCGGTGTCTTCCGGCGGTGGGTCGTCATCGGCTATGAGTACGGTCGGATCCCAATCCTGCGCAAGGTGAGGGAGGAGGCGTGCGGTGTAGTCCGCGATGCCGCTCCAGGCCGGCGGCACAGGGCTCACGAGCAACAGGCCGGGACGCGTCACGGGCACAGCCTCGCTGCCCTCGCGTAGGCGTCAAGGACCGTCGAAGAGGAGGTCTCCCGCGCGAGGCGGGCAGAGTCGCTGATGCCTTGTGTCCGCCGCAGCTCTGCGAACTCCGGCTCGTCGAGCACCCGCCGCATCACTGCGCCGATATCTTGGATGACATGCGGGTTGAAGCGTGCCTCGGGACTGGTCACGAGCTCCAACATCGGAGGGATGTCGCTCGTGACGGTCGCCGCTCCGCAGCGCATGGCCTCGGCTACAGGGATCCCCAGTCCCTCGTACTTGGAGGGGAAGACCATCAGATAGCAAGCCTGGTACAGCAGCAGCATCGTCGCGTCGTCGACGAACGAAGTCAGCACGACCCGATCGCCAACCCCCAGCCCGTCGGCCAGGGCGCGCAGGTTTGCGAGGTGCTCTGGTGCAGCTTGCGAGCAGGTCAGGACTAGCTGGTGACGCTTCCGGAGCCACGGCGGGAGGCATGCGTAGGCGCGAATCAGCCCTGACAGGTTCTTCCGGGGGTCCACGTTGCCTATCGAGAGAATGAAGTCGGCATCGATACCACGGCTGCTCGGGATCATGCGATGTGCGGCACTCCTGCCTCCCGGGTGGGGCGCGAACGTGGGCGCTACCAGCACCGGTGCCACGAACGTCGCGTGCCGATCGACCGAAAGGATCGCTTCGACGTCTACGGCTGTCGCATGAGAGTTCGTCACCACGGAACCGGCCTGGACGACCATCTGGTGCCTGCTCTCGAGGAGGTAGCGCATCGGACCCTGGAAGTACTCGCCGGGATAGAGGGCCGGGATCATGTCGTGAACCGTGACTGTGAGCCCGATCGAAGCATCTCTGGCCCACGCCGGCCACAGACGAACGAGATCTAGATCCTCGAATATCGACATCTGGTGGAAAACGATCGGCCCGTCGACGTCCGTAGGAGACTCTTCCGATACGAGGATCGGTAGATCGAGCGGCAGTGAGTTGACGACTGTGGGGATGGGCAACCGACCGTCGATGCTCACGGCCGCTACCGTGCCGGGAAACCTCTCGATGAGCCACATCGTGTACAGATGGGCCCATCGCCCGATTCCCCTAATCGCATTGGCCGGCATCTGGGCTCCCTGCAGGCCGATCACGACCCGGGGTGCAACTGCGCTGCTCATGGCAGGTGCTGGTCCGACTCCTTCGCGATCCCCCCCAACCGGGCGTTGACTCCCTCGATCGACCTGTTGGTGAACGCCAAGGCCTCGAGCGTGGCCTTCGCGGCGTAATCGATGGACGTGCTCAGCGCCGATTGCAGCGACACGATCTCTGCCCTCAGGATCCCGACCTCCTGACGGAGGACTGCAATCTCGTCGTCCACGTGCTGCAGTTGGCGGGGAGCCCTGGCGAAGCGCTCCGCAACTCCCTGGATCCTCGCGATGTCGAACATCGCGAGAATCCTATCGAACGCGTCGCGGCGAACTCTGGGCGTGGAGCAGGCTCTCGCCCCCGCCGTCGCCCGACTCACGGTATGCGAGCGGCATAAATGGTCAGAAGGTCCCGCGTGTACGACTGCGGCGGGTTGATCAGGGTGTCCGGGAGCTCGTGGCTACTCTCGGCGGAACCGATCGCCGACACCGTCAAACCCGGCACGGCGCTCGTGATCGCCTGGGCGGATGGACCGAGGATCCACAGAGCTCGACCTTCGCGACCGAATTGCGCGACCGTGTACGCGAGTTGGGCAGCGGTCGTGGGTTTGTCGAGCGTCGCCACTGGGACGTGGCACCAGTCCTCGTAGGTCATCGGAAGCAGGTCGGAGGCGTCGGCAACCGGCGGCACGACCACAGCCGCATTGGGCCCGATCACATTGCAGGCCCGCTCGATGAGCGGAAGCCAGTTGGCCTGGCTGCTGAAGCTTCTCACTGGCCAGGTGGTCGCCAGCGGAAAAAGGACGAGCCCGGCGGCGGCTGCGATCGTGACCAGTCGCGGCCAGGCTCTCCCAACGCTGTGCCGCCCCACGGTCGTCGCTCCGTAATCGATGGCGAGAGCAGCTGCGAGCATGAACAGCGGGAAGGCGGCCGTGGCAAACCTGCGCGTTGCCCATATCTGGAGAGGATTGACCTCGGGGTTCCACAGGTAAAGGGCCGTGATGCCGCCGAGCATTGTCAACAGGACGATTGCGATGACCGAGCCCGCCCGGATAGCCCTCACGACGAGAATGCAAAAGCCGATCACCGCCAAGGCGAGTGCTACTGGCCCGATGTACCACTCGAACCACCGGAGGGTCTGCTCCGAGTATGTCCTGTTCGGCTGGATCGCCAGGCCGTAATAGGCTTGAAGGCGTGCGACTCCTCCCGCTGCACCGGTAGCCCTCTCCGTCGGGAAGAGCGGGCGGATCGCCCAGGCGAGCACCAGGCCGCCTCCTACCACGCACGCAGCCGCGACGCCGACCCGGTTTCGGTACCTTGAAGCCAGGGCGGACGCTTTACGGGCCAGTGAGGGGCTCGCCATCCACACGGCCGTCACCACCACCGACAGCCCGGTGGAGAGTCCCAGGAGCTTGTACACAGAGTGCATTTGCCCGCTCAGGTCGTCATAATACTGGCCCGCTCGGTACCACACATCGAGCGTCCCGAGGATAGCTGTGGGCGCCAGGCCGAGGAATCCGAATCCGATCAACCTGGCGATTGAGCGTCGGTCGTCGCGAACCCGAGCAGTGATCAAAGCCAGCGCCGCCAGGGGAGGCAACGGCACCAAGTAGATCGCCGCGTCGATGTGCGTCATTAGGGTCCCGCCGATCGCCACGCCGGCGAGGAGCGCAATTCCCTCGGACCTGACGCTGTATGCCCGCAGCAGCAGGAGGATGCCGCCCCACAGCAGGATCTGCGTCAACGGTTCGGAGAACGTGTCGCGAGTGACATTGAGCTCGGGCAGGCACACGGCCAATCCCGCGATGGCCGCGAGCACGAGCCACGGACGTCGGATCAAGCGGCAACCTACCGCGTAGACGGTCAGCAATCCGAGGGCCCCGAGCACGGCCGGCATTCGGAACATGAGGCGGTCGCCGCCGACCTTGTCGGCGTCGGCCAGCAGCACCCCCAGCATGTGGGCGAACTGGAACTGGAGCGTGCCGTTCGGCATCTGGTACACGCCGCTCGACGCGAGGGAGAACATGTCGCCCTTGCCCGACCACACGCTCCCCGCGGGGACCACCAGGTTGCCGTGCTGGGCGAGCCACTTGCCCGTTAACAGGTAGACGCCGGGGTCCATGCCGGAGACTACGTGGTGCGTCGCGTCGACGGCGTTCCACACAAGTTGGACCAGTGCGACCGCGCACGCCCCAAGAGCGGGGGCCGTGACGCCTCGCCTTAGCGGCGATCGTTCGATCTGCCGTGGCCTGGCGAGCGCTGTCCCGGCCACCGTCCCGGCCGCGCCAAGGGTGAATGCCAAGGCCGCCGAATAGTGTCCGAGGTCGGCGAGAAGCAGACCGAAACCGCCGAAGGACACGACCGCGGATATGGCGATTACGAGAGCTAGCTCCAGCCACACGGGGCAAGCAGGTGGAGAGGGCTCGGTCCAGCTCTCGCCCGCATCCATTCGTTCGTCGGGGCGCAGGTGCTTAGGACGTTGCTCAGCGGTATCTGCGGACAGCACGAAACGTGCAGTCTAGTAGAGGCGCTCCTCGGCGTGGCGACGGTGCACTGGACGGATGGTCGTCCTGCAGGCGAAGCTGGTGCCGCTGGTGGCGAAGCCAGGGGCGGACCCTGCGCCTCGATACGAAGGGGCCTCCTTTCTTTGAGGCGTCGCTTGACCCTGGAGTGTTTGTAGGCGAAGTCCAACTTCACCTCGCTGCCGGCCAAGAAGAGGCTCCGATGGTGGCTCGGTGACCAGCTTCAACAACAGCATCACATCGTGATGCCCATGCACATGCGGGCAGGCGCTGCGCTCCTCGTCGCCCAGCCACCCAGGCCGACCGAGCTGCAACGCCAAATCCCGACCTCGTTGTACTGCGGACCGACCAGCACCCCAATCTCCCGGTTCGAGCGGCCCTCGGACGTCAACAGCACGATCCGGGCCCGCTTCGCCATGAGGGCTTCAACCGTCCCTGATCTAGTCCACGCCTCCAGAACCACCCGATCCCCAGATCTCAACTCCAACGCAGGTAAGCGCATCGACCAATCAAATACACATCAGTATCGTTTACGCGTGTATCCGTTGGCACCCGTAGTCCGCGGACTGGCAGATAAGAGCAAGAGTTCTGCAGGCCTCAGTTCGTCAGCGTGCAGGTCCCTGTCTTGTGCTTAAGCCCGCCGCGGCGACCCGTACCTCCGGGTCAACCCCGGGTATAAGACCAGCCCTTCGAGCCCACGGCGCCCTGCCCGCGCATCTTCACCAGCGCGGCGATGTCGCTCGGCAGCACGGCGCCGACTGTCCGTCCGCCTTCGATGACCAGGACGACCTGCTTGTCGCCCGACCGGGCGAGGACGTTGATGACCTCGTCGCCAGGTTCGGCCCCGCTGGTGGCGGAGATCGGGGCGGCGACATCGATCGGTCGGAGCAGGTCCCACTGGGGGAACGGGACTGACGCCAGCGAGTCGCCGAGGAGGGCTCCGCCGTAGCCGCCACCCCAGTTTTCCAGCAGCCACACCCAGCCCGGCCTGCCGGCGGCATACCCGTCGGCGAAGGCGCGGACGGTGATCCATCCCGGCGCCGCCCCGACCGGCCGCATGATGTCGCTCACGTGGAGGCCGTCGAGGGCCCCGTGTACGGCTCCGGAGCTGAACTCGGCCCGAGCCGCGCTCAACAGCCACCAACCGACGAAGGCGATGAACAGACCCCCGATCCAGTTGGCTCCGTGCGTGCCGATCACGAAGCCTACGCCGACCAGGAGGGCGCCGAGGCCCATTCCGGTGACCCCGGCCGCCTTGGTCGCCCGCCAGCGGTCACCAGTGACCGCCCAAACGATCGAATGGAGCACCCGCCCACCGTCGAGGGGAGCGGCCGGAAGGAGGTTGAACACGGCGAGCACCAGGTTGATCCCGGCCAGCCATCCGAGCGCGGCCACGACCAGGTTGGTGCGCCCCCCGCCCGTCTCGACGAGGAGTCGTACGACCCATATGGATAGCCCGAACGCCGCGCTCACCAGCGGACCGACGCCGGCTATGAGAAACTCGGAGCGGGGTCGTTCGGCCTCTCCGTCTATACGCGTCACCCCACCCATCCAACTCAAGGTGATGCCGTCGACGTGCAGGCCGAAGCGGCGGGCCACGACGGCGTGGCCGAGCTCGTGGAGCAAAACGCCGAACAGCAAACCGAGCGCGGTCAGCGCTCCGGCCAGGTCATAGGCGCCCCGGGCATACCCAGGCGCTTCGAACGCGAACCGATTGTTCGCCAGACCGATCGCGATGACGAGCACCATCGCCAGGAGGCTCCAGTTGAGCCCGACCCGCACGCCTGCGACCCGGCCCACGCGCACGGTGTCGTTCACACCTCTAGGGTACGGCGCCGGGCGGCTGACGCGCGTCGCACCTCCATATCAGCGTCCCGCTCGGCCAGGGCATGGCGCTTGTCGTACAGCTTGCGGCCTCTCGCCAGCGCCAGTTCCACCTTGGCTCGCCCATCTTTGAAGAAGATCGACAGCGGAACGAGAGTCAAAGACTCCTGGCCGGTGCGGCGGGCCAGCTCGTCGATCTCGCGCCGGTGGAGCAGGAGCTTGCGCCGCCGGTCCGGGTCGGTCGCTCCGAAGCCCTGGGCGAAGGCGTACGGAGGTACGTGAACCCCGTACAACCACACCTCCCCGTCCTGCGCCCGGGCGAAGCTGTCGCGGAGCTGAGCTTTGCCCTCTCGCAGGGATTTGACCTCGCTGCCCACCAGCACCATCCCTGCTTCGAAAGTGTCCACGATGTCGTAATCGTGACGGGCTCGCCGGTTGACGGCCACCGGTCGATTGGGGTCATTCCGTTTGCCAGGTTTGGCAGTGGCCATACGCGGTCACCCTAGCTTCAGGGGAAGGGTCCCCAACCTCACGCCCTAGTTGCAAAAACTCGAGGTTGATAACAGACAGAGAGGCGGCAATGCACCCCCCGCCTCTAGAATGATGATGAGTGAGGTCGGGTTTGGTTAGGCCTTTGCTTATATTTCGTTACCTTTGGGAGATGCCGGTGCCGGTCGATGTCCGTTTGCCCAACATCCTGCGCTCTGCTGCCGGCGGCCAGGCCACCGTCGCGGCGGAGGGAGCCACGGTGGGCGAGGTTTTCGACGACCTCATCCGCCAGCACCCCACGCTGAGGGAGCAGCTGCTCACGCCCGACGGGGAGATCCACCGCCATCTGAGCATCTTCCTCAACGACGACGACATTCGCTATCTGGGCCGGCTCGACGCCAAGGTGACCAGCAGTGACACCCTGACCCTCATGCCGGCCGTGGCCGGCGGGTAGGCACGCGCATGGCCCGCTACGAGAGCGTGCTCGACCTGATCGGCAATACCCCGATGGTCGATATCGAGCGCGCTCAGCCCCAATCCCCGCGTCACCATCCTGGGCAAGCTCGAAGGCTGGAATCCCGGAGGATCGGTCAAGGACCGGGCGGCCAAGGCCATGGTGGAGGAGGCCGAAAAGGACGGCAGCCTTCGGCCCGGGCAGCAGATCATCGAGTCCTCATCGGGAAACACCGGGATAGCGCTGGCCATGATCGCCAAGGTGAAGGGCTACCCGATAAGGATCGTTCTGCCGGAGAACGTCTCGCCGGAGCGCCGCCAGCTGCTGGAGACATGGGGGGCTGAGATCATCGATTCTCCGGGCTCCGAGGGCTCCAACGGGGCCATGCGCCGGGCTCAGACTCTGGCTGCAGACCACCCCGAGTGGTGGTTTCCCTACCAGTACGGTAATCCGGCCAACCCGAAGGCTCATTACGAGGGCACCGGACCGGAGATCTGGCAGGACTGCCCCGAGATAACCCACTTCGTTGCCGGCCTCGGCACGGCGGGGACTCTGATGGGCGTGGCCCGCTTTCTCAAGGAGCGCAACCCTTTGATCCAGATCTGGGCCGTCCAGCCTCCGGCGGGGGAGATGGTCGACGGGCTCAAGAACCTCGACGAGGGTTTCATCCCACCGGTCTTCACTGACAACGACGGCTACGAGCTGCTCGACCGCAGCAAGATCGTGGGGCCGCGCGAGAGCGTGGAATGGACCCGACGGCTGGCCGACGTGGGCGTGTTCGCCGGGATCTCGTCGGGCGCCATCATGGCCGCCGCCGCCAAGTGCGCCGCCGAGATAGACGAGGGCGTGATCGTCACCATCGTCTGCGACGGAGGCTGGAAGTACCTCTCGACCGGAGCCTGGACCGATGACGTCGACGAGGTCACCGAGCGGGCCAGGCGGGTCATCTACTTCTGAGCCATCCCGCCCGTTTAGGCTTCGGCCATGGATGAGCGGCCGATAGGCCTGTTCGACAGCGGATTCGGCGGTCTCACCGTGGCCCGAGCCGTCATAGACCTCCTGCCGTGGGAGAACCTGGTCTACATTGGCGACACCGGCCGTTATCCCTACGGGCCCCGACCGCTCGCTCAGGTCCGCAACTTTTCCCGTCAGATCACGGCCAAGCTGGTCCACGACCACAACGTGAAGATGGTCATCGTGGCGTGCAACACAGCCGCCGCGGCCGGGCTCGACGGATTGGCGCAAGAAGCGGGCGTCCCGGTGATGACGGTGATCGAGCCGGGGGTCCGAGCCCTGGTGCGGGCCACGGGGTCAGGACGGGTAGGGGTCATCGGGACGGTGGGTACGATCTCGTCGGGGGCGTATCAGGGCGCAGTGGCGGCGCTGGACCCGGACGGCCGGATCGATCTCACGTGTGCCGCGTGCCCCGGTTTCGTGGAGTTCGTCGAGCGGGGTGAGACGGAGTCCGACCAGGTCTATGTCCTGGCCGAGAGGCTCCTCGCTCCGGTCCGCACGGCCAAGGTTGACGCCCTGTTGCTGGGATGCACCCACTACCCGTTTCTCGCCCGCACCATAAGTGATGTGGTGGGCCGCGAAGTCGTCCTGGTCAGCTCCGCCGACGAGACGGCCTTCGAGCTTCGTGCCCTGCTCATGAACAACAGCCTGGGACGTGCCATCGACCGCACCGGCACCCGTCTATGGATCTCCTCGGGCGACGTCGACACCTTCCGGGCCCTTGGCCGGCGGCTACTCGGCCCCGAGCTCGAGACGGTGAAGGCGTGGGAGCCGGTCGACCACGACGTTTACCCGGGGTGAGCGGGCTTGTGGCCGCCCCGGTCGACGCCCGAGCGGGCCGGTTCGGGTACTCTGCGGGCTTCGGCCGGACCGGGAGCTTGCGCCGCTCGGGCCGGACGGGGATCTGGGGCTGTACGAGCCGGCGTTTCTGTCGGACAAGGAGGCGACGGTGCAACACCTGAGAGCCAGGGAGGCGAGCGGGCCGGCTCGCGACGCCGGCGCCCGAGCCCGGTATGTCGCATGAGCGTCCGGGTGGATGGCCGCGAGCCCGACGATCTGCGACCGGTTGAGCTGATACGTGATTACACCGAGTTCGCGGCGGGTTCGGTGCTGATCCGGATGGGCCGCACCGTGGTGCTGTGCACCGCATCGGTAGCCGAAGAAGTGCCTCGGTGGATGCGCAACACCGGCCGCGGATGGGTCACCGCTGAGTATTCCATGCTGCCGGGCTCCTCCCCGGAGCGCATCGACCGGGAGGTGTCGAGGGGCCGCCCGTCGGGCCGGACCCAGGAGATCCAGCGCCTCATCGGACGTTCCCTTCGTGCCGTCACTGACCTGAAGAGCATGGGCGAGGTGCAGATCACCGTGGACTGCGACGTCCTACAGGCCGATGGGGGGACCAGGACAGCCAGCATCTGTGGGGCTTACGTGGCCCTGCACGATGCTTTCAGCCGGCTGCTGGGGAGGGGCAAAGTCAAGGTCCACCCGCTCCAGGAGGCGTGCGCCGCGGTTTCAGTAGGCATTGTCGACGCTCTGCCCATGCTCGACCTGGCCTACAGCGAGGACAGCCGGGCCGACGTCGACATGAACGTGGTTATGACGTCGAGCGGGCGCTTCGTCGAGGTGCAAGGGACGGCGGAAGGGACTCCGTATACGCGCAGCGAGTTAGACGAGTTGTTGTCGCTCGCAGAGCACGGTATCGCCGGCCTCCTCGATCTTCAGGGGGAACTGCTCGCCGAGCCACCGGCAATTCGACGGCCGTGACCCGGGCGCCCGTCCCGGTCGAACTCTCGCGGCGAGGCTCCACCCTGGTTCACCTCCGACGTAATCCTCGGGTCTGCCCGGGGTTTTCTCGAATGACTTGTGTCTGCACGTAGCCCCGACTCCTGTCTCGCCTGGGTCCGGCGAGACGGACGCCGGCCCGCTTAGAGTGGTTGGGGTGTCATCGGCCAAGCCCGCGAGCCGACGCCTACGGCGTGTCTCTGATGTATCGGCGGTCGACACCGAACTCGCCGAAACCCTCGACAGCCTGGACGGGGCCGATTCGTATGCCGGGTGGATCTTCGAGCTGATCGAACCGTTCCTCGGCCGGCACGTGCTCGAAGTCGGAGCAGGCCACGGTACGTTCACCGAGAGGTTTGCAACGAGTGCAGAGAGTGTGGTGGCGACCGATCTGTCGCTCCGGTGCATCTCGGTGCTGCAGGACCGATTCTCGCTCAACCCCCGAGTCGAGGTGGTTGAAGGCCCGATCGAGGCAGCAACCAAGTTCGCGCCCTTCGATTCCGCGATTCTCATCAATGTGCTCGAGCACATCGAGGACGACGCCGGAGCACTCGAACAGCTCACAGGGTTACTGACGCCCGGAGGGCACCTGGTCTTGTGGGTGCCGGCCTACGAACTCCTCTACAGCGAATTCGACGAGCGAATCGGCCACTACCGGCGCTACCGCATCGACCGGTTGCGCGCCCTGCTCGAGGCCGCCGGCCTCGAGCCGTCGGACACCCGCTATGTGAATCCGGTGGGAGCTGTCGCCTGGTTGGTGCTCGCCCGGTTGTTGCGCCGCACGCCGACCATAGGGCGCCCCGTCCAACTCTTCGACCGCTATTTCGTGCCCATTCTCAAACGAGCGGAGCGGCTCCACCGGCCGCCGTTTGGCCAGTCGATCTTCGCCGCGGCCCTGAAACCGCTTTCCGGCGCGGTCCCCAAGAGGTGAGCTCAGGAAAGGAGTCGCGGAATTCGGGCGAGCCCCACCTACTATTTGGGGAGGTTGCCCGTGCAGGGAGTCGTCGA
The DNA here is from genome assembly GCA_963783945.1 of uncultured Actinomycetota bacterium. Taxonomy (GTDB): domain Bacteria; phylum Actinomycetota; class Acidimicrobiia; order Acidimicrobiales; family Palsa-688; genus CAWAPS01. Next base: position 512 of record CAWAPS010000022.1, on the reverse strand, counting down.
GAATCGGGGTTGAACGTTGCGTTGTCTGTCCGTGATCGTGCCTTGCTACAACGAGGCGGGGACCGTCAAGGAATTGCTCTCGAGGGTTCTCGAATCGCCCTGGGTTGCCGAGGTCGTGATCGTCGACGACGGGTCGAGCGACGACACGCTTTCCATCGTTCGGTCCGTTGCCGACGGCAGGATCCGGATACTGCAGCAGGTGCACAACATGGGCAAGGGTGTGGCGTTGCGTCGCGGGTTTGCCGAGGCAACGGCCGACTTCGTGATCGTGCAGGATGCCGATCTCGAGTACGACCCGGCCGAGTACGGCCAGTTGCTCGAGTACCTCATTGCCGGCAAGGCGGACGTGGTGTTCGGATCGAGGTTCATGACCGACAGACCGCACCGGGTCCTGTACTTCTGGCACGCAGTCGGTAACCGGCTGCTTACGAACGCGTCGAACGCGTTCACCAATCTCAACCTCACTGACATGGAGACGTGTTACAAAGCTTTCCGCCGAGAGGTCATCCAGG
>CAWAPS010000021.1:0-35462 GCA_963783945.1 uncultured Actinomycetota bacterium | reverse complement strand
GCTCGCCCCTTAGGCCCTCCGTCAGCGCCGTCCGCTGACATCCGAGCAATGTTGAGGAGTACAGCCAACGGTCATCGCCAACGTTGCAGGTTCTCGCTGGCGCAACGAACGGAAATCCACCTCCGGGCAGTGCGGTGCACTGTGGCCCCAACGGCGTCGATCGGGGCAGAGACCTGCAGCCTGGTCCGGACTGCTCCTCGTAGCGGCCCAAATCGGCCGCTCGGCGTGAATGCGTCTCCCACTTGCCGAGCCGATAACGACGAGAGCCGCGAGTGTTACTAGAGCCGCGGGCAGCAGGGCCTCTCCGTGATTAGGCACCGGGAGGCAAGGCTCTGAGTCATCCACGGGTACCACCTGAGATACCGTCGAGCAACTGCGGAATGCGCCCCTGCGGGGCGCCGAAGTGATGGTTGCCGTGTGGGAGACGCAGGCACCGACTACCGAAGGGCTATGAGCCGGCCTGTTGACCAACGACCTGGTGGCGATGCGAGCCCTGCAGCTCACTGACGGTTGGGCCTCGGTGCGGAAGGACGTACCTTTGCGTTCGGTCTGCGTTTCCTTCTGATCACCGGCGACGAGGACTGGTCGTACCCAGCGCTGTCGAAGCACGCCGACGAGCTTCCGACAGGAATGCTGGTCAGCCTCCTCGGGCTGAACCACTTGCAAGGCTTCCAGCACTCCGAACTCGTCCTCCCCATCTGCGGCGATTCCTCGCCGTGTCATCATCACGAAGACCTGATCTGCGGTCGGGCCGGCGTGGCCACCAGGGCGCCGACCAGCGAGTCCACGAGGTTGCGCGCACTCCCTCTAGTCCACGCCGGGGAACGCCCCCAGGCGCGGCTTGAGGATGTACCTGACCGACAAGGGTCAGGTTGGTTGGAGTCCGGAAAGGATTGGACTCCTGGGGGAATTCAGGGTCGTTGGTGAACGACCCACTCGTGATACCGATACGCCAGTTGGGTCGAGCCTCCAACCGAGGCTGGACGCTCGACGCGTTCAGGCCGTCCCGTTTAGTCAGTTCCAGGTGACGGTGCCAAGTGGAACTTGGGAAAAACACGGCAACTGGTTGTTGTTGCTTTCGAAAGTGCTCAGAGGCTCTATGTAGAGAGTCCCGGAGAAGTCAAGCGCATGCGGCGACGAATAGATCCAGGCCAACTCTTCGGCGTTGCTGGTGCCCAGATTTGTGCTCGCTGTCGCCGCAAGGTAACCACAACTATCCCCAACCGGAGATCCGCCTAAGAGGCTGTCCGATTCGTTGGCGTGGACGAAGGCCGCACTGGCCATGTCGGCCATAGTCTGGGTGTAGGTGGCCGAGTCGCCGAGAGTTCCTGGCACCCAGTCGCAGTAGGTGTAGGTGTCCCCGAAGCCGTCGGAGTGGGTACACGTCGGATCGTTCGGATTGGCAGTGCAGATGATGTTTACAGTGTCGTTGCCGTTGGTCGTGCCCAACGACGTGCTTCCGACCGCGCCGCCATCTGTGGTGCAGTCAACCCCACTGAAGGATCCCGTCCCGCTCGCTCCATTGCACACGTAAGAAGTGCTTCCCTTACCATCAGTGATGGAAGCTCCACCGTTCGGGCAGTTGGAATCACCGCTCGCCAAGTTCGCCACCGTCGCCCCGGTTCCGGGCGATCCTGCTGCTCCGGGCGATCCCTGCGGCCCAGGACCGCCGGTGGCTCCGGTCATCCCGGTGGGTCCTTGCGGACCGGCAGCTCCGGTATTGCCAGTGAGCCCTATCGGACCGTCCGGACCGGCCGGTCCCACGGGGCCGGTGGCACCAGTCAACCCAGCCGGGCCAGCAGGCCCAGCCGGGCCGGTGGGACCCGCCGGACCTGTTGGCCCGGCCTGGTTCCAAGAGATCGCCGTAGTGCCCTTGGGGCAGGCAGACCCGGCATCTTGGAGCACGAAGACGTGGGACCCGTTGAACTCGGCGTTGGTCCAACAGCCGTGAATCACCCCTGACGAATCCACGGGCGTGGGTCCGGAAGTGGAAGCGGCGGCCGCTCCAGCGGCGGTGCCTCCCCCCGCGAGCGCCAATGCCGCCACTGTCCCGAGCACAAACGTGCGTGACCTCACACCAGTTCCCTTCCCAGAAGTTTCGGGCAATACACAGACAGGGGCGCGCCGCGACGGGTAAGCCGCTGTCGTCGGTTGATCCCCAACCGGTGACCGCCTGTCAGGGTCGCTGCGGTTCCGGCGAACGTCAGGCTGAGCCCGGGCAGGCTGGCCGTGAGCGCCTGCCTGGCGGCGTGTGGTTGCCGTGATGACATGCTGCTCGTCGCTCTGGTGGTGATCGCTGTTCGGGTGTATCCTTCCCGAGCCACTATCGGCATCCCGTACGCTTCGAGCCGGCAGCGCCAATGGAGGCGGGGGGTGCCACTCGACGGCTTCCACGATGCTGGTGAAGGGCACCCCGGCTTGTTGGTTGACCGCTGCTACCTCTTCGGCGTCGGCCCCTTCGAACACGCAGAGCCCTGCGGCGTTGGCGGGCACGAAAAAGCCGGTCAGATATCGCACCGCTCGACCTGTGGTGCGGGCCGAGTCGGCTTCGTCGGTCACGGCGCGTTCGGGCGGCGACAAATTGGTCTCGGGTTACCCCGGGCAGGTCACGAAAGACCAGGTAGGTCGGCAATTGCACTCCGAGCGGGTTAGGACTGGCGACGTCATCTGGGCGGGCAGCTCACGGGCTGGTATGGCCGGGAAGCGGTAACGCCAACGCTGTTATCGCGCCGATCGACGGGCCCGGCATCGGTGAAAAGGCGTATTCCGGGTACGTATTGGTGGTTCTCCAACTTTCCTGGGCCTCAAGGGGCGGACGGGCTTGTCGGCGGGTGGGATATGGTGACTGCGCCCGTCTACCTTGGGGCTGAGAAGGGGGGGCCTTTCTGTGACGTCTCACGCGATCCCGGCGGGCGGCGTCCCGCCCCGGCGGCCCGAGAGGCTACCGGTTCCCCTGACCGAGTTCATCGGCCGCCACCACGAAAGGGCCGAACTGGCCGAGCTGTTGGCCGGGGCCCGCCTGGTAACCCTGATCGGAGCGGGTGGAGTGGGCAAGACCCGTCTGGCGGTCGAGGTGGCGGCCGGGATGGCACCCAGTTTCGCCGACGGTGTCGACTGGGTGGACCTGGCCCCGGTCACCGATGCGGCGTCGCTGCCGGCGGTTCTGACCCAAACCTTGGATCTGGAGGAGTGGGGGGAAGCGGCCATCGAGGACCGCCTCGTCGAGCTGCTGCGAGCCCAGCGTCGACTGGTGGTGTTGGACAACTGCGAGCACCTGAGGGTCGGCGTGTGCGGATCTGGTCTCCCGCCTGCTGTCGCAGTGTCCCCGGCTGGTGGTGCTGGCAACGAGCCGGGAGAGCCTCAGAATGCCCGGCGAGATCACCAGGCGGGTGCCTTCCCTTTCGTTCCCGTGGCCGGACCGCCTCCCGGCCATGAAAGAGCTAGAGGACTACGAGGCGGTGGCGTTGTTCTTGGACCGGGCGGGAGCTGCCCGCCCCGGGTTTGTGATGGCTCCCGACGACGTGACCGCGCTGACCCAGATCTGCTACCGCCTCGACGGCATCCCCTTGGCCTTGGAGTTGGCCGCCGCCCGGATGTCAGCGCTCAGTCCGCCCGAGATCGCCGAGCGTTTATCCGGCCGCTTCGACCTGCTCGCCGCCGGCGGCACCGGTCCCGCCCGTCACCAAACCTTGCAAGCTTCGGTCGAGTGGAGCCATCAGCTGCTCGACGAGGTCGAACAGGCCGTGTTCCGACGGGTCGCAGTGTTCGCCGACGGCTGGTCACTCGACGCGGCCGAGGCCGTGGTGGCCGCCCCGCCGATCGCCGCTGCCCAAGTGGCCGGCGTGCTAGCCCAGCTGGTGGACAAGTCCTTGGTGGTCGTCGATCAATCCCAGCCAGACAGCCGCTACCGGCTGCTCGAAACGATCAGGGTTTTCGCCCACCAACAGCTGGTCGACTCTGGGGAGGCCGACGAGTTCCGCCGCCGCCACGGCGAACACCTCGCCGAGCTTGCGGCCGGGTCAGGGCCACGCCTGCGCGGCCCCGACCAGGCTCGCTGGGCCCGGCTGCTGGACCGGGAGGACGCCAACCTGCGCGCCGCCCGTGCCTGGTGTGACCTTCACCCCGATCGGGCCGGACTGGGGGTGGCTATGGCGGCAGGGTTATGGGAGTACTGGTTCATTCGGGGTCGCCTCCTGGAGGCAGTGGACTGGCTGGGCGACGCCCTGGATCGGGCCCAAGAGCCGGTGGCCGCCCGGGCGGAGGCCCTCAACGGACTGGGCGTGATCGTGTCGGTCTCGGGTGATCACCCTCGCGGTGCCCAGCTGTTCGAGGAAAGCATCGCTGTTTGGGAGCAGCTTGATGACCTAGAGGGACCGGCGCGGGCCTGGACCCATTTGGGCAACGGGCGCACGCTGCAGGGCGACGTGGCCGGCGGCGAGGAGGCCTTCGCCCGGGGCCTCGAGCTGGCCCGCCGGGCCGCTAGCCGCTGGCATCAAGGCTTCGCTGAGTATCTGTGGGGGTTCGGTGCCTCCGCCCACGGGGACCTGGAACGGGCCCTGCAGCTGCTGACCTCCAGCGTTACGGTGTTCGAAGAAGTCGGAGACGGCCGGGCCGTCGCCTACGGGCTGACCGCGATGGGCGACTGTTTTGTCCAACGAGGAACCCCCGATCATGCGGTCGGGCCACTGACCGAGGCCATCCGCGGTTTCGAGGCGCTGCCCGACCGCTGGGGGCTGCTGTTCGCCTCGAGCCTGCTGGCAGGCGTCGAGACGGCCCGAGGGCAGTGGGAGCGTGGCGCCGTCCTCCTTGGGGTGACCGAGGGTCTGTGCGAGCGCACCGGCGGTCAGCTGTTCGCGTACCAGCAACAGCGCATAGCGGCCGCCGCGGCCGCCTGCGAAACCGGGCTCGGCCCCGAGCGGTTCGCGTCGTGTCGCGACGCGGGCCGGGCGATCGGTCGGGATGGGGGGATAGCGGGGGCCCTGTGGCCCACCTCATCCGGCCCGGTCGAGTCGGCGGACGCTGGCGGTGACCATGTCCAATCCCGCCCGCTGCCCCTGAGCCGACGAGAACTGGAGGTGGCCGAGCTGATCGCCGAAGGTCTGACCAACCGCCACATCGCCCAGCGACTGTTCATCGCCGAGCGTACCGTGGACACCCACGTCGGTCACATCCTAACCAAACTCCATTGCACCACACGCGCCCAGGCCGCAGCCTTGGTGGCCCGCCACCTCCCCAGCGAAGGGCAATGACGCTGTAGGTGTCGGTGCTGGCCGCCCCGAGGGCGTCACGGCGCGAATACGTACCTCGAATACGTACCTCGAATACGCCTTTTCCCCGATGCGCTCGACCGCCGCAACCCGTAGCGTCAGTGTCCTCACCCTCGTAGCGGAGTGCGCACCCAAGTAGCTACTCCCGATGCGCAGGTCCACGGATGTCCTCAGCACCCAACCGCGGCAGACAACTGGGGGTTGTCGGTCCTGGCCCCTCGCTCCTGACGCTTTCCGGCCCGATCCCAGGCAGCGACCAGCAATGAAGAAGGAGGCACAGTCCATGGACAGGAAGCGGATGAATCGCCGCACCCGGATTGTGGCCGCGATGGCAGCCTCGGCCGTGGCCGGAGGCGTGCTCGCGTTCGGGGCGAACGCCATGGCCAGCATTCCCGATTCGTCCGGGCTGGTCCACGGGTGTGTCAGCAACCTGACCGGCGTCGTGCGCATCATCGACCCCGCCAAGTCCGGTCCGCTGGGCAACTGCATCAAAGACGGTGCGTTGGCCGAGACGGCGGTGTCCTGGTCGCAAACGGGACCGCAAGGAGGGGTCGGCCCTCAAGGCCCCGCCGGTCCAGCCGGCGCGACCGGTGCTACCGGTGCTACCGGTGCTACCGGCCCAGCCGGACCCCAAGGGCCCGCCGGTCCAGCCGGGACGACCGGTGCCACCGGCGCAGCCGGACCCCCGGGACCGGCGTTAACCTCGCTCGACCAACTAGCCGGGCTGCCCTGCGATATCAATAGCCCGGCCGCCGGTGTTGTCAGCCTCGCCTACGCCAACGATGGCACCGGGACCGTGACCATGAAGTGCACCCCGACGACCACGTTCGCGCTGTCGGTCACTCTGACAGGCAGCGCGGCCGGCCAGCAGACCGCCCCCCCGTCGGTGACCAGCAGTCCCGCCGGCATCAACTGCGGCTCGACCTGCTCGGCCAGCTACCCCATCGGCACCCCGGTAACCCTGACCGCAGTCCCCGGCCCCGACGCCATCTTCGCCGGCTGGAGCGGTCCGTGTTCGGGCCAGGGAGTATGCACCGTGCAAATGAACAGCGCCCAAAACGTGACCGCGTCGTTTACCGCCCTCAACTCCCTCAACCTTACAGTCCTCGGCGACGGACAAGCCTGTGTCCCCATCCTCGGATGCGTGCCGGCCGGCGGCGCCGTGTCGGTAAGCCCCGGCGGCCTGCTCTGTCCGGCCACCCAGCCCGTGTCGGCTCCGGTTGACTGCAGCACCACCTTCCCGGCCGGGACCGTGGTAACCCTGACCGCCACGCCCGACAACCCCGGCACGAGCGATGAGGAATCCAGCTTCGCCGGCTGGGGCGGCGACTGCTCGCCGGCCGGTACCGCCACCACCTGCGCCCTAACACTCGACACGTCGAAATCAGTGACCGCCACCTTCAGCGGCCCATAGGTCTTATCGACCCAACCGCATGCCTCTCGGGTGGTCGCCCGAGACAGCTGTGATCACCCCAGCCCGTTGAGGGCCTCGGCTCGGGCCACCGACGTCTCTCGGGCCCGATCGAGGGCGTCGTTGAGCCAATCGACTGCCTCTGTGAGGCGTCCGCGGATGTGCTAGAAGTCCCACAACCCGGCGGTCATGGCCAACCCGAGCCCGGCCCGGCAGGGATGCTGGTCACACCAGGCTCGGGCGGCCCGAATGTTGGCATCCTCTCGGTCCAGCAGACGGGCCCAGCCGGCCTGATCCGGGCCGCGGAGACGCGGTCCCGATCCGGCAGCCAGGTGGGCGAAATGTTCGGCGGGCGGCGACTGAACCGGTCGATCTCCCCGGAATCGACAACCGTTGGCGCGAGAAGACCCTGATCGTCTTTAGCAGCCGGTAGCGGCTGTCCGGTCCGGACTGATCGACGTCTACTAAGGACTTGTCGACCAGGTGGGCCAGGACGCCCGCCACCTGGGTGTCGGCGATCGGCGCGCCGCCCACCACCGCTCCGGCGGCGCCCAAGGACCAGTCGCCGGCGAACACTGCGGCACGCCGGAACAGCCCCTTCGACGTCGTCGAGCAGCTGATGGCTCCACTCGACCGAGGCCTGCAGGGTTTGGTGATGGGCGGGGCCGGTGCCTGCGGCGGCCAGCAGGTCGAAACGGCCGGAGATGCGTTGGGCGATCTCGGGCAGGCTCAACGCCGACATCCGGGCGGCGGCCAACTCCAATGCTAGGGGGATGCCATCGAGGCGATAACAGATCTGCGTGACGGGGGCCACGTCGTCGGGAGTCATCACAAACCCGGGGCGGGCGGAGCGAGCCCGATCCAAGAACAGCGCCACCGCCTCGTAGTCCTCTACCTCTTTCATGGCCGGGAGGTGGTCCGGCCAGGGAAACGATAGGGACGGCACCCGCCTGGTGATCTCGCCGGGCATTCTGAGGCTCTCCCGGCTGGTTGCCAGCACCACCAGCCGAGGACACCACGACAACAGGCGGGAGACCATATCCGCACAGGCGACCCTCAGGTGCTCGCAGTTGTCCAACACCACCAGTCGACGCTGGCCTCCCAGCAGCTCGACCAGGCGGTCCTCGATGGCCGCTTCCTCCCACTCCTCCAGATCCAAAGCTCGGGTCAGGACCGCCGGCAGCGACGCCGCGTCGGTGACCGGGGCCAGGTCCACCAGGTCGACACCGTCTGCGAAACCGGCCGCCACCGCTACCCGCCAGGCGGGTCTTGCCCACTCCGCCCGCCCCACCCGGGTCAGCAGCCGGCACGTGGCTACCCAGGTCGGCCACCTCGGCCAGCTCCTGGCGGCCGCCGATGAACCCCGTCAGAGGAACCGGAAGCCCCTCCGACCATCGGGCCGGGACGCCATCCGCGGGCATCGCCTGCGACATCACATCACGTTCCCCTTTTTCGGCCCAAGCACAAGGACCCGGGCACGATGCCCAACCCGCCGCCGACGCCGCCAACGCCGGCCCCGCGACTGTGGCGTCGGAGTCCACGAACCGCAATAGGTACCCCAAATACGCCTTTTCACCGATGCCGATCCGCCCCATTGGCGCGATAACAGGCGTCGGTGAGGGCGATACCGCTTGCCGGTCGCCCCGTCGAGGAACTTACCCACCCAGACGACATTGCCTGTCCTACCCGCTCGGAGCGCCCGTTGACGACCTACCTGGTCTTTCGTGACCTGCCCGGCATAACCCGGGACCAATTCGTCGCCGCCCAGCGCGCCGTCACTAACGAAGCCGACTCGGCCCGCGCCGCAGGGCGAACGGTGCGGTACCTGACCGGCTACTTCCTGGCCGCCAACGCGACCGGGCTCTGCCTGTTCGAGGCGACCGACGCCGAAGAAGTGGCATCAGTCAACCAACAAGCCGGCGTGCCCTTCACTACCGTGGTCGAAGCCGTCGGATGGCACCCCCACCCCTGGCCGGAGACTGCCACCCCGAAGCACACCAGGGCCTTGGACCGGTTCGAGGAAGATATGTCCCGGCTGCCGCCAGACAGAGAGCCATGATCAGCTACCTCATTACCGCGGACCCGGGCGTCGCGCTCGACCCGGCCGACGTCAAATCCCGGCCGGCGAAGCAGCGCCGGATCTGCAGCGCGGGCCTCATCTACTGCGATCAGCACGCGTGGTTCGCCGGCCGTCTGAAGCGCGTTGAGCACGTATTGAGGCAGACGAGCCGCACCTGCGTGGTCCTCGAGGTCAGCAACGACGGCGCCCGCCCGCAGGTCGAAGCGGCCGCCCATCACAGGTTGGACATCGGTCGCTCCAACAGGGAAGCCGTCCGGCTGCCGGTAGCCCTCAAACGGCGTTGCGGTCGAACGCCACCAGACCAGAAGCCGGTGGGACCAACTAGTCGCAGTGCACCACGCCAGCACCTGGCCCGCCTTCCCAGGTCGGGTCACCTCACGCAGCAGCAGGCATGGCTGGTCAGCCCCTCCCATGCTCGCATCCTGGCCAGGCGGGATGGGCGGTCCCTTGGCGCGCCCGGTCTGTTCCCTACATGCGGCCGGCCAGCAGCGCCAAGTCAACACCACAGCATCGATTCTTGCTTCAACTGATCAACCCCAGAACCGACGACCGCAGCACGAAAGGCAGCGACATGACGCTTCGAGTGGTCAGGATCCTTCGCTGTGTCACGGTCGCGTTCTTGCTCAGCGCCGTCGCCGGTGGGATCGTCGTGGTGGCGCCGGCGTCGGCGCAGGCTAGCCCCGGAGACATCTCGGGCACGATCTCGACCGACACCACTTGGGCGGGTGGCCACATCACAGGCGACGTCACCATCGAGGCGGGGATCACCGTGACCGTCCCGGCCGGCAGCCTCATTGCGCTGGATCCCTACGTGTCGATCACCGTCGAGGGCACCCTCGAGTCGATGGGGACGCCCACCAGTGGCGTCGATTTCGAGCAGGCCCAGTTTGGTACCGGGTGGGGACAGATCGACGCCGGCAGCGGCAGCACCCTGTATCTGGTGGACACCGCCGTCCAGGGGGGAGGCGATCTCAGCTCCACCGTCACGGACAGCTCAGTCGTCTGCGACAGTTGCCGGGCGTCGATCCACGGGGGCGGCATCACCGGTGGGGCCCTGACCGGCCTGCGCCTGTTCGACAACGCCAACGTCGCTGTGGACGGAGCGTCGATTTTCGACAACCAAGGTGACGGAATCCACGTCATCGGCGGCTCGCTCTACGTGTGGGGCAGCGTGGTGCAGGCGCCGGGGACGCAAAGCGCCATCGAGGTCGACCAGGGTCAAGCCGTCATTGCTGACACCGTTGCCGAGGGGGGCGATCCGGGGCCCGTCTTCGGTGACGGGCCGACCTTCACAGGCGAGGCGTTCCCGTCCGCCCACGTGCCGGCGATCGCACTCGGGACGTCGCCGATCGACTTTGGCACGGCAGGGACGGGCAGGTACGCGCTGCTGCAGAGCGACGCGCTGGGCGGCGGCGTGGAACTCAACCAGGGCCAGCTCACGATATCTCAGAATCTGCTCACCGGACCGCTGATCTGGGCGCCGGCGACCAACCCGTCCGACTGCGCTTTCGGGGGCCTGACCAATCTTGGCAACTACATCTACAACCCCGGTGGATATGCCACCTGGTTGAGCTGTCCGACCGACTCCGTCAGCCCGAGCTTTGAGGCCGACCCGGAGTTGGTCGCCCCGGGTACCGGTGATTTCCATCTATCCTCCGGTTCGCCAGCTCTCGGCTTCGGCCCCCTCGGCCCGGAAGGCACCACCTTCCCCCCTTACCAGGCCGGACAGACCACCCTGTCGGTATCACCGCTCAGCCCGGTTCAAGCCGGCAACCCGGTGACGCTTTCGACCCAAGTGACGCTCCCGGGGGCTGACGTCCCGACCGGCACCGCCACCTTCTACGACGGGCCGCAACCCGGTCCCAGCGTCCCGGTCATCGGTACGGCACCTATTGATCCAGCTACCGGGATGGCGCAACTGGTGACCACCAGCCTGGCTGTGGGGATCCACGACCTGTCGGTGCAGGCCCAATCTACCGACATCCCGACCTATCTCTCTTCTGGCCCGTCTATCGTCCACTTTCAAGTCGAGTCGGGCCCGCTTGATCATCTGGTCCTCTCGCCGGCGGGCGCGACGGTCGCCAACGCAGCCGCGCAGAGCTACACCGCCGAAGGCTACGACGCCGAGGGCGACGACCTGGGGGACGTCACTGCCATGACCACCCTGACCATCGACGCCGGGTCCTGCGATGACACCACCCACTCGTGCGCCTCGATCGCGGCTGGCGACCGCACCGTGACTGGCACGGACGGCCAGGCGACCGGCACCGCCACCCTCAGCGTCAACCCGCCGGTTCCCCAACCCCAGACCATCACCTTCGGGACCCTTCCCTCCGGGGTGGCCTACGGGGGCGCCCCGGTGGATGTGTCGGCCACGGCCGACTCGGGGCTCCCCGTCACCCTGACCGGGTCCGGAGCGTGCAGCGGGTCGGGGACCAGCCCGCTGGCGATGAATATCGTCTCCGCGGGGACCTGCGCGCTGAGCGCGGTGCAGGCAGGCGACGCCCACTACCAGCCGACGTCGGTTGCGTCCGGGTTTGTCGTCGACACCGCTCCCTTGACGATCACCGCATCCAGCGGATTGATGTCCTACCAGGGTGCCCCGCCGGGCATCACGCCCTCCTTCAAGGGCTTGGTCAACGGCGACGGTGTCGCCTCGCTGACCAGCCAGCCCACGTGTTCGACCACCGCTACTGCAACCAGTGCGGTCGGCAGCTACCCGAGCAGCTGCGGCGGGGCCGCCGATTCGGACTACACCATCGCTTACACGGGTGGGACGGTCAGTGTCAGCCCCGCCGGTACCGCCTTGTCCTACACCGGTCCGCAACAGGTCTCGACCAACTCCGGCGTGACCCCGTCTGCCACCCTGACCAGCGCCGCGCCAGCCTGCAGCGCCGACCAGTCGGTCTCGTTCTCGTTGAACAGCAACCCGTTGACCGGCGTGGCAGGATCGTATCCGCTCCAATTGCTCACGACCAACGGCTCCGGAAACGCCACTGGAAGCTCTCTGAGCACGACCAGCTGGCTCAGCGGCAGCTACCTGCTCACGATCAACTTCGCCGGTACCACCAACTGCACGCCGTCGTCGACGACCAGCCCCCTCACCGTCCTCGCACCCGGATCGGCGGCCGGCGGGACGGGCACGTACGCACTGCCCGCTGGTGGGACGGTGAGCTTCGGCTTCGTCGCCACCTTGGTCAACAAGACCAAGAACACCTACGCCGGCGGGCTGACCCTGGTCAGCTCCGGGCGATGGTGGCTCCAAGCCTCCGTGACTACCTACAGCCAGATCGGCGGCGCTGAAGGCGTCGTGAGTGGTACCGGAAACCTGTACTGGTGGAACCCAGCCGCAGGACGAAACGGCGCATGGCAGCTAGCCAAGAGCGGCGTCGCCTTCACCGCCACCCTCACCGCCACCGCCAAATCCTCGCCCGGAACCTTCGGGGTCGCCATCACCTACACGCCCGTCTCACCTCAGCCCTCACCACTACCGAACTCACCCCCCCAGCCGCTCAAACACGGGGTAATCGTCGTCAGCTGATGGGTATGTCAGAAACGATGTCTCTCGTCCCTCGAGATGTGTTAGCTACGAGCAGCGGTACCCCCGCCGAGCCCGTCACCGGGTATGCGCGGCCGAGACCATTCCTGTTGCTGCATCTTCCGCACGCCCGCGAAACATTCCGTTGCCTCGCTCGATGGCCTCACCGTTTGCCCATCGCAAGACAAGGACTCCAACCATGGCCGCGCACTTTCCCGCAGCCCGGCCAACCCCGCCGCGCTCTAGTGGACAGCGCGGGAAGGCGACATGAGCCAATATCGTTAGGACTGTCCCGAGTCTGTGCTCCTTCGCCAAGCCCGAGCCACCGCTCGTTCAACATGCCGAACGGCAGATCTGGCGCGGCGGATGGCACCGAGTCTTCGTCTCGTCGGATGAGACAGATCGATACTCCTATGGATATCAAGTAGCAGTTTTGCTGGTTGCGGACACGACATGGATGGGCCACTCGGGTGGAGGGCAAACTCTTATTAGGTCGTGCGACACGAGGTCGCACGTTGTGAGTGGTTGCGTCGATTGGAGGGCCTGTTGTGGTGACGTAGCTCAGGTAGTGCCTGTGCCTGTCCCCGTCCCGACATGCGCCGCTGGTAACGGCGGGGTGTGGAGTGGAGTTGCCAGTGCCCAAAGACGAAACACGGGGTAGGACCGCCGCCAAAACCACCACACCCTGATACCACGCCCGCCGTACGCTCGTATCCCGGGGCGTTCAGGTTGTAGCACCAAGTGAGCGCGCCTCGATAGGTGCGGTAGAGGCGAGTTTTGCTGTCTCCGTGGGTGCGGGTGATGGACCGGAGGTTACTAGCCCCCCACTTGTTCGGTCATGGGGTGACCGTACTACCACTTCGCCTGGATGGCTAGGGGCGTCGTCCCGCCTCCTGATGTACGCCTATCCCCCGATCTGGGGGAGCCGCCAGGGCTCGGCCACTAGTACCTTCCGGGGACCCGGCGAGATCAGGAGGCCGATTATGCCGACCGAGCGGGAGCTAGAGCGTCAGCGGGAACGTGAACGTGATGAGCGGGAGCGGGAACGTGAGAGGGAGCGGGAGCGCCGACGGCTGTAAGAGGCGCCCCGGGAGGTTCACCCTGGCGTCCCGCCAAGTGTGCTTCATCGTTCCTCTACAGAGATGCCGAGTTCACTGAGGACCAGACGAGCACCCGTGACGATTCGTTCACGGTTGGCGGGCGTGTCAGGGTTGTTGTTGTAGGCCAGCAACTCGCTCAGGTCGAGATACCACCGGTCGTCAGGTCCTACCCAGATACCGGCGGCGAGCTTGGTAGCGCTTATCGTCGGCGTCCAAGCTGATCGATCAGACCTCACGCCGCTCTTCACGCCGTTCCTCTCTGCGTTCTCGACGGCGACGGTTGGGCATCAGGTAGGCCACGATCAGCGCCGGGAAAAAGAGGAACAGGCTGAAGATGAAAAACAGCAGCCAGCTATGTCCCTTGCGTCGAGCCACTCGGGCAGGCCAGAAGGCCAGGAGCACCAAGATGATGAAACCGACAATCCCGATACCGGTCCAGGCCCAGGAACTTAACGTCGCTATCACGCTGGCAAGCTAGTGCGCTTCTGCTTCAGAACCTAGGGTTTTACCTAAACTTTCTCTTTGGGTCGAGGACATCCCGCCCCTACCACCGGCTTCCGGCTCACCGAGTAGTCCACCGATCCGCTCCATCCCTGCCTTGGGGGCACACAGGTACTATGACTTCGCCTGGATGGCCATGGACTGTCGAGGAGTCCCGCCTCCTGCTGTACGCCTGCGTGTCGGACCGCCCCGGGTCAGCATTAGCGCCAGTGATTGCGCCGACGGACCATGCTGAAGGTGTAGATGGCCCCGAGCAGTACGACGAACAGGGCCAGGGTGCGGAAAACCGAGCCAGGTACGGACGATCGCCAGGACACCAAAAAGGCTACTGCTGCGCACCCGGCCGCCTGGGGGGAGCGGGTCGCAGCCCGCTGAAGGAACTTGGAAGACCCCAGCGAGTCCACTCTAGGGGCGGGATCACCCTGGGAAGATGGCCTGGCCACCATCGTCGTGGCGGTTACTGACGCAGGTCCCGGCCGATACCGGCCACGGACTCGATCAACGTTTCCAGGCGAGTAGTGATCGCTCAGCCTGGCGACGACCAGTTCAAGCCTGCCCACGACGTGCTGAGCCCGCTGCGCACCCGGTCGCCCGCCGACCGGGTGTCACAGCGTGTTGGAGGATTTGGAGGCTCCAACATGGCAACTCTAAGGGCGCCGTCAGTCCAGGGCTAGAGGAAAATCAGGGAGTTGACACCAGGTTGGGGGCGGGTTTATCTCACGTTCAGACGGGCTTCCGAGCCTGAAGTAAGAATGGCCTCGGCGACAGTGTCACCTGCCCCGAAGCCGGGCCACCAACCGCTGGGGGTTCGTGACGTGACAAAGATTGAGCGTCTCTTCCGGCGAATCGGAGGAGCAACGCTCCTGGGGTTGGCCCTGGGCGGGGGCATTTTCACCGTCGCCGCCCCACCCGCCGTTGCGGCCCCGACAACCTTCGGATCGTGTCACGCCCGTGGTAGCGGCTTGTGGGTGCTCCCAGATCCGCACTGCACCCCTGGGGCCACCAACCCCGCCGTCACCCAAGCGACGATCCACAAGACGATCTGCGTGCCCGGCTGGACGACCAAGGTCCGTCCCTCCACCAGTTACACCAACAAGGTGAAGCACCAGGACATGTACCTCTACGGTGACCGGCTTTCGATCAGCCACTACCAGGAAGATCACTTCATCCCCCTGGAACTGGGCGGAGCGACCACCAGCCAGAAGAACCTGTGGCCCGAGCCCGGAGAGTTCAACAACCCCAAGGACAAGCTGGCGAACGCCGCCCACAAGGACGTGTGCGACGGCAAGATCACCTTGGCCTACGCCCGGCATGCCATATCGACCAACCGGGTGGCCTTCTACCGTCAGTTGCACGTCCGATGAGCCCAGTCAAGGCGGACGATGGCACAATGGCCTGGGACAGCGAATGGCCACAGCGCATGAGAGTGGGGCAGCCCCTCCTCGACGCAGGCGACTGCACTGGGGTAGGTGGGTGGTTGCCACCATGGCCGTGTCGATCGGAGTGGCGGTCGCAGCATCGACCACACACCCGAAGCACCTGACATCCGAGCAGGTCTCGGTAGCCCGGGCCAAGAAGGACGGAGTGACCACGGCGCAGGGCTTCGCTCACTGGCAGCAGGTGCAGTTACAAAAGAGCGACGCCGTCTACGGGATCCAACCCAGATCAGCAGGAACGCCACGATGAGGACGGCAAAGTACATGTTCGGTTAGGCCGTTACCCGTGGTCGGCGTCGTGGCGCGTGACCACGCTTCCAAGCTGGGGAAGGCAGTCGCATGAGTTACCTCGGTTAACGTAAGCAGGACAAGGTGATCTCCGGTCCCGGCTGAGTAGCGACCCTTCTACGGAGGCCGTAATGAAGGATAAGCCGATGCGTCGGTGCAGCCTCTGTGACCGCCCAATTGGCGGCGGAAATGCTGCCGACGCCAAGTACTGGACGGCCCGATGCAGATTGGTTGTTCGTAGATAAACGGACCCAAGCACCTACCATCGACCTCGTAGGACTTCAGCGGTTCGTGTCAATGACGATCCTGCGGACCAGTCGAGAGATTGAACTCGGCCACGGACCGTGGGACATGGTTGACCCGAACGACCCTGGGCTGGTAATCATCCGAATTCTGGACAGAATAAATTAAATGTGATAGAGACGCATGATATTAAAAGAGTCATTATGGACTGTCAAGGCTGGCTTCTGTCGTCGTGGTGGCGGGCCTCATCCTGTTTGGCACTGCGGTCGAGGCGTCGGGTGCCGCCGCCCCGACGCTGTCTGTGTCCCCAACCAGAGCGATGCCCGACGAGACCATCACTTACTCCGGCACAGGCTGGAGGACTTGTAGTCACGTCACGGTCTTTCTCACCATCAATCCGGGAGGCATTACTCTCCCAAGCCCCAGCAACGCGACTGGGAATATCTCCGGCACCTTTGACGCCCCCACCGCACCGGGAGCCTACACCCTGAGAGCCTTTACTAGCCCTGCACCAGGTGCCTGTTTGGAGCCAGCCGCTTTTGACGTAGAGGAACCGACTACCACGACCACGGCTCCGACGACGGCGGTGCCAGGAGCGACGACGACCACCGTGCCGTCTGCGACTACGGTCCCCCCCCCCAACCATCGAGCCTGAGACAGGACCGGGCGAACCTGAGACAGGGACCACCGAGCATGAGACAGGACCGGGCGAACCTGAGGCAGCGACCGCCCCTGTTTCGTCTACACCACTTCCAGTGACCGGTTAGTGGCGGTTCAGTACCGCCCGGTCGTATGCGGCGGTATTTTGGCGCTTGGCCTGGCAGTCCTCGCCGCTTGCTCGGCCAGCCATAACTCTGCCCCTGGACGGCAGTCTGCCATTTCCACCCCAACTGTCGAGTCCGGTTCAGGCCTCACCACTCAGTACGCCGCCAAGCAAGTGACGACCACCATGGCGCAGGCGGCCAAGGGTGAGACTCTGGTCGCCACCCTACGCCCGGCGGGGGCACCGGGCAGCCGGACACCAGGCAGCCACCCGACAGTGAATGTACCGGGACAGTGGTTGGGCGAGGCGTCGGTACTATCGGTCCTCGCTCAACAGCCGGGCTGGGTCGAGGTCCGCTTGGCTCAGCGACCCAACGAGTCACTGGCCTGGGTGCCAGCCGGGGATGTGACCCTCGCCAGCGACGCCTACCGCATAGTCATCAATCTAGGCACCACCCACCTTCAGCTATTCAAGCGGGGCCAACAGGTAGCCGACTTCCCTGTTGGTGTCGGCCTTCCCGCTTACCCCACACCGACGGGCCAGTTTTTTTTGGCACTCTTCGCCGAGCCTCCCTCACCGGCTACGGCCCATTCGTAGTGGTCACCTCGGCTCACAGCAATACCATCAGCGACTGGGAAGAGTCCGGCGATGCCATCACGGCCATCCACGGACCCTTAGGCGCTGACGCCGCCATTGGCACTACCGGGGCCAGAGTCTCCCACGGCTGCGTCCGGCTCCATGATGCAGACTTGATCCAACTACGGGATGTGCCCGCTGGCACCCCGTTGACATCGTCGCTAAAGCTTCTAGCCACCAACCATGCGCCGCTACGCAGGCACCCGTGGACGACGGCGCGGGGCGTGATCCGCTTCCAAACCCGTAGGGTCACATCCGTACGCCATTGACGTAGGCGAACTCACCCCAGGCAGCAAGTGGGGCAATGTCGTATGTCCGGGCCGCTTCCTCCTCCATGACAAAGCTGCCCAGGTACCGGGGCTTTCCGTCGACTGTTACGCGAGCCTTCCATCGGCTGAACGTCGTGTCCCAGTAAACCCCCTTGTATTTGGATGAACCCCTCGTCTTTCGCTGGTTGGCTCATTGCTGAGTCCGTGTTGCGAATCTCAGGTTCGACCGGCGGTTGTCAGTCCCGTCACCGTTGATGTGGTCTACCTCGGGCACCCGACCAGGTGGCAGGCCGAGTAAGTATCGGTGCATGTAGATCTTCTTCTTCCCGTCCACCCGAATCGCGTAGCCACCATCCCACGCCCAGCAGTCCCTGATGACCAACCCCATGTCTGCCTTGTCAACTTTGGCCCAGCGACCTTGAGTCAACTCGATCTCAAACCAGTCTCGGTCATCGTCATAGATGCCGACTGCTGAGACCAAGGGTCACCTGCCCTGCCCTCGGCGGCCCTCCACTACTGGCTGACGAAGCTCAACCTCACAGAGCCGCCGTCGGTCGCGCTTTTCACCATATGGTTGGGGGCACACAAGGCACTGATGGAGGGACTCGCCTTCCCCGGTGGAGCGATGATCAACTGCGTCAGGCTCCGAGCCAGGGTGCTGCGCGGTGGCGGAGCGGCAGTGATCGCCTGGCCGTGTCTCCTGCTCGCCGCCCAGGGGCTCGGCGTCTACTCGGCGGTGATATGGGCCTGCGCGGGTTTCTTGCCCTTCCTATTATTGCGGCGAGTGACCTGCATTCCTACACTGTGCTCGTCTCCCGCCGTGCCTGAGCTGTCGGGGCCCGGCGCTCAAGGCCAGACGATATGGAGTGTCGGGGCGAGCAGGGGCGACTTGCCCGTGTTGCTAATGGCTACGGCGGCCTCCGTCGCGCCGATGGGCCCACTGATGCTGAGCGAGCCCGGGCCCGTTGTCGAGTCACCTTGCTCGGAGGCGATAACCAGGTAAGGGATCCCCGTCGCACTGTACGAGTGAGCTGTGATGGCTCCGCTTTCGAGGTCCAGCAAGGCGCTGGCGACGCCGGTCCAGGTCGCGGTGGCGCTGACCCGGCCGGCCTGTTGGGGGGTGAATTCGACGAAGGGATTGCATACATTGTCCTTGCACACGCTGGCCCCGGCTGGAGGGGCTTGGTCTGGCAGGGCGAGAGTGACGGTGCGATCGGCGGGGTGGTAGGTCACGGTGACCTCGTCGAGTGTCACCGCCGCCTCCGCTGGGGTCGAGACGACCTCGATGCCTTGCTCACCGGACCCGTGGGCAATGATGAAGGGTGTGCCAGCCCGAACCGCAGTCGGGCACGCTGACGCGGCAACTGCGTGGGTGCCGTCGGCCACTGCGCACGCATAAACGCCGGTCGTTCCCTCAGTGGCAGTGACGTCAACTTCCACTGAAACGTCCGATGAGTCGACGACGATCACGAGCGCCTGCAGGCCACCCTTGGAGGCGGGGTCAAGATACACGTTGTCGACGTGTAAGACCGCGAGGGCAGCCGACGCTGGCGGCGGTGGAAAGGAAGATGAAGAAGTCGAGGTTGCTGACACGATCGTTGACGAGATGGTGGCTGGCTCAAACACGCCGACGCCCGGAGCCGAAGTTGAGGTTGGCGAGACGATCGGTGACGAGATGGTGGCCGGCTCAGACACCCCGACGCCCGGAGCGGAAGTCGAGGGCGCCGCTCCTGGTGTGGTACTACCTGGCGAGGACGAGCATCCGCTCGCAACACAGATCGCCATGCCGGCGACGCCAAGTAGCACGCGCCACCTGGAATATCGCCGTCGGGCCCTGATCATGTCCACCATGGAGCAGGCTATGTCCTAACGTCGAGACTTGCGCCGGGTTCAAACAGCCCAACCCATGCGCCATGCATAAGGGGGGTTCGGGGCGGCTGGTCCGCTGTAGGTCTCGGACCA
This sequence comes from uncultured Actinomycetota bacterium, assembly GCA_963783945.1. Classification (GTDB taxonomy): domain Bacteria; phylum Actinomycetota; class Acidimicrobiia; order Acidimicrobiales; family Palsa-688; genus CAWAPS01. The sequence goes on along the minus strand of CAWAPS010000021.1, from coordinate 15,968 downwards.
GTGACCGGGTAGCGTAGGTGCGCTCTCTTGCCCACCAGCTCGCAAGTAGGCATTCCGCCGGTTACGGGAGGGTGGCTCACCCGTCGGGAGTGCTTTAGCTCGTGGTTCTGGGCTTGCGCCGGGCCCGTCGATGCGGGACGACATTCTGGCGGTCCATTCGGTATCCCGATCGTTAGGACGGCGAAGCTATATGGCCCAATCGGGTGTAGCTAGGGCGGGACGGCAAGGCGAATCTGGGCGCGCCTTCCGGCCTGCCAACGACACGTCTGCCATACCCCTGGCCTGCACCGTCCTGATGGAGCCCCGGCTGCGTCAGGGCCTTTCGAAGGGATCAGCGCACAGCTCGGAGCGTTGGCGGTTCCGAGTGCTCGCAATCCGTCTCGTCGAGTGGGAGCCAACGAGTACTGTTGGTGATGAGAGCGTCCTGCATCTTGCCTGCCGGCCAGGATCGGCGGAAACTAGACGTGTCCACATTCGCCAAACCGAGAGTTGCACTGGCCGTGGCGGTAGCCTGCGGCCTGGTCCTGGCTGGCTGCTCGCATTCGAGGACATCGGCGGTGTCGTCGACGACGACCACGGGTTCGGCGACGGAGCCGACAACGGCTCCGCCGACGACACCCGCAGCAGCAGCACAGGGTCCGAGTCCTGTCGCCGGAACCTATGCTGACACCCCCACGGGCCAGCCCGGCTACGCCCTGGTCGTTGACCCGGGTCCGACCGGCAGTGACTCGCTCGGTGGAGTCGCCGTCTACCAGTACCAAGATGGAAAGCAGCTCGGGTACTTCTCGTTTCATGGCAGCGCGTCCGGTGCGGCGTTCGCCCTGAGCATCCAGGGCGACCTGGCCGGGACCACGGCGATGGGCCAGCTGACGACTCCGACCACGATCACCATCGAGCAGTGCGCGCCGTTGTTCGCCGCGCCCGACTCCGCCGTCAACGGGGCGGCTGAACCCCCACTACCGTCGTCATGCACGTTCACTGACAGCGTGAGCTCCGCTCAGACGCCACCGCGGTTGCCGGTCACGACGAACCTCACGGCCACGACGGCAGTCAAGAGCGGCCTGCTCGGTGCCTACCTGTTCCAGACGGGGTGGCAGTCCCAGTACGGCTCCGACATCACCCTTCATCCCGGGACCACGTACGTGGCCTACGATCCGCTGACCGGGCTCAACTGGGCGTTCGCCACCTTTGACTACAACGGCGCTGGACCGAGCGGCTCGGACGGGCCGGGCGTAGGCATGCAGGACGGAGGCAATACCGGCTACTTCTACCAGCTCCCTCCCGGATCGCCATCGTCAGCCGCCGGGGGTTGGGTGATGATCGGTAGTGCGGGTGCGCCGTTCTGTATCTCACGCTCGTTCGTGCCCGGTGACCTGATCGGCGTTTGGGGGCTGAGTGACAACCCCCTCTGCGCCACTGCGACAACAACGTCAACCCTGGTCCCGGGAGGGGGGACTGTCTCTCAGGGGACGGTCCCGACGCTTGGCCGCACTGGCGCACGCATCGAGGGGAGGGGTTTCGGGCAGGTGAAACCCTCCGAGGTCTTCCTCGGCGGCGACCCGACGGGAGACATTCTTGATATCGCTTGGAGCTCATGGGGTGGCCCGGAGGCGTCTGGAACCGGGACGAGCTTCTACGTCGCCCCGAACGAGCCCACTTCAGCGGCGACCAGGGAGTCCGCCACGATCATCGCCTTCGACCGGGGGACCTGCGACGGCACGTACATGTACGAATCCGTCGAGTGGTACTACCCCCAGCACGGTGGCACCTTCAGTCCGAGCAACCACGTCGACGCATGCACCGGGGACTACGTGGGCTCGCCGTGAGCGTCGGGAAGATCGGGGAGAGTCAAGGGGAGGCGAAAGCCCGTGGGGGTAACTCCCAAGACCAGCACGTGGGGACATAACGACGGCGGACGTAGAGACCCCGCCGTGACTATTCGGCATCGATCTCGGGTCGGGCTCGGAAGCCGCAGGATGGCTGGTTCGGGTACAGAAGATACGAAAGGGGGCGACAGGGCGCTATTCCGGTCGTACCTTCAGGATTGTCAGATGTAGAGCTTTGGCCCCCGTGTCCCACCGACTCGGGAGGAAGCTGCGCTATCGTCAGGCGTTCACCGCTGGTCCACACAGGTGCGCTGGCGGGGTGCAATTGGCCAGACTCCGGGGGGGGCAATCGCTGGCGGAGATCGGCTCAGGGTTCAACAGCCAGTCTGCGTCCGGGCATTCCTGCCGGGCTCAGGCGGCAGGAGTCGAATCTGGGGGATTCCCCAGCCGAATTTGGGGGCTGACCCGGATAGCCCGAACTGCAGGGGTGGCTCAGAGTGTTCAGGGTGACCTACCGACACGATGAGAGAAAAGAGCCGCTGACACCCACGGTTGGTTCATTCTCATCGTGCGCGGCTTCGCCCTCCCGCGGCCGGCCGCTAGATCAAGCCGGGGAACTGGCGGCATCATGCCGGCCCGGCGGCTCTGAAATGTTAGCGGCTGGAAGGCAGGCTCCACTTGCGCCGCTCCCGCTAGCTTGGCGGACGGGCTTGCTGGTTCTTGTTGCGCTGACGGCGACCGCCACCTGTTGGTGGCGGACCCAGGTGGGTCACGCGTTTCTGCCCGGGCTTTTCACTGTTGTCTGCGTTCCGCTGGCCGTCTCATTTTTTGTTGTTGTCGACCTACGCGCTCGATTCGGGCTGACCGAATGGCTTGCTGTGATGGGGGTGATCGCTGCCCACCTGGTCCTGTCGGTCCCCGCGTTTCCCGGCCCCCTGTATTACCGGGGTACTCATTTGTTTCGCCCCGACCATTTTCTGCACCTCTTGGCCGGAGGACTCGTCGCATGGTTGTGCTTCGAAATCCTTGAGCCCCGCGCAACCGCCTGGAAGCTGTCGCCAAACCGCGTGGCAGTAATCGCCTTCGTCATCACCATGGGGTTAGGTTTCACGAAGGAAGTGACCGACTTCCTTTCTGTCACGGCATCTGGCCTAAGATATGACGCTGTCGACACCATCGAGGACTTGGCGTCGAACGCTCTCGGAGCGGCCCTGGTCGTGTTCTGGCGACACCGTCACGACCCACATGGAACACAAACGGCCGGTCCGACCTGGACTCCTTGAGCCAGTCGGGCCGTCTTCACTAGCCCATCCGGATCAAGTCGCCGCGATCCCCGGCGGCCAGGGCTCCGATACTTCCGGGTGGGTGCCCCCACCGGGGCTGCGGCCGGGGCCGGTCGGCGACAAGAGACATCCGCGTGACGACGGCCGTTTCGGCCGGGAGCCGCAGGGGGGTGAGCGTCGCCTACCGGTCGCTACTGCAGCGAGGGGATGGCTATTCGATGCCGTGCTCAAGGGCGTAGCGCATCAACTCGTTCTTCCTTGACAGGTGGAGCTTGGCCAGGATGTTGCGAACATGGTTCTCGACGGTCTTCTCCGCGATATACAGCTCCGCCCCGATCTGCCGGTAGGTGTGGCCCCGGGCGACCAGCTGCAGGACCTCACGTTCACGTTCGGACAGCGGCTGGCCCGATGATGCCTTTGCGATGCGACGGAACTCTCCGAGCACCAGGGCGGCCAGGGCCGGCGAGAACACCGGCTCGCCCGCCGCCGCTCGCAGCAAAGCGGCTCGCAGCTGCGGGCCCGGTGTCGATTTGACCAGGTAGCCGATAGCACCCGCGGCGATGGCGTCGAGCAGGTCCCGCTCTGCCTCAGAGACGGTCAGCATGACCACGGGTGCTACCTCGGCGCAGGCTCGGGCCACGGCAATGCCACCGCCGCCGGGCATGTGCAAGTCGCACACCACCAGATCGGGCCGGCTGGCCCGGATAACCGCGATGGCCTCGCCCACGCTGGCCGCCTCGCCCACCACTTCGAAACCGTCAGCCAGGTCGGCCCGCACCCCGTCGCGCCAGATCGGGTGGTCGTCGGCCAACACCACCCGGATGGGACTGCCTGCGCTCAGTTCAGCCACAGCAACACCTCGGCCCCTTCTCCCGGGGTGGCGTGCACCTCGACACGGCCGCCCACCTCGCTCATGCGGTCCCGCACCGAGCGGACCAGGCCCACCCCTTCGGCCACAGTGACAGGGTCGAAGCCGGTTCCGTTGTCGCGCACCGAGCAGAACACCCCTTGGCCGGAGGCCGGCTCTACATACACTGTCACGCGGCTGGCCTGGCCGTGTTTTCCGGCGTTGGTGAGCGCCTCGCCCACGGCCCCGGCCAGAGCCTCGACCTGAGTCGCGGACAGGGCGGGCAGGTCATCGGCCACCAGCACCTCGACGCTGCCCTCAAAGGAGCGCTCGAAGCGAGCAGCCGCGGCCCGTAGGTCCACGGCCAGATCGGCCGCGCCGGGAGCCAGCTGGGCCGGTCGGCTTCGGAACAGGTAATCGCGCAGCTCTCGTTCCTGATCGCGAGCCAGCCCGGCGATGGCCGGGTCGGTGCTGCGCCGCTGGATGACCGCCAGAGTCTGCAACACGCCGTCGTGCAAGGTGCGCGCCACCTGATCTCGAGCCCGGGTCTCGGCCACCTCCTCCCTGGCCCCCCGCAGCAGTCGGGTGACATAACCGATAGTGGCGCCGGCCAAGGCGTAAACCAGCGCCGTTGACACCACCGACAGCACCCGCCGGCCCGTGAAATCCCGGACCCCGTTAGCCACACCGTCGCCGATCCGGGCCAAGCCCAGCAGACATCCCGCCGCCGCTCCCGCCCACGGGCCGAACGCCACACCAGCAGCCAGCACCCCGCTGAGCGGCCAGATGACACCCAGTGTTTGCGAGGAGCCGAACGCGTGGCCCGCCTTGTACGCCCAGCCATCGCCGACCACCACCGCCACCCCGCATGCCAGCTCGGCTACCACCGGCCCGGGGCGCAGCAGAGCGGACGGGTCCGCCCGCAGTAACACCGTCAACGCCACCGTGATCGCCGCCGCCAGCGCCGTCAACACCACCGCCAACCACGGCCGAACCAGGTCGTGGCGTAAGACCACCACCACGACGATCATCCAGGCCAGGGCCACCCACCGGAAGGCAGCCACCCCCGAAAGCAGGCTCCGTTCGACCATCCCAGCCTAACCCCCAAATCTGGGCTCCCCCAGAACCCGATAAGGGGTTCTCCCGATAGCGAACCACCGTCGGCTGGTTCAGGCTCACCGCATGCCAGTCACCCCCACCCGCCAGACCCCGCGCCGCGGCGTTGGCAAATGCCGACGACCAACAAGAACCCGCGGCCAGCAACCTCCGCGGGCGGCGGGCCCAGATCCAGCACCACATCCACCTCAGCAAACGACACCAGCCAGCGGGTCATCGTGACCGACCGGCACAACACCCCCAGGGGCGCGTCGGTCGACCTGGGGCAGCGGTTCGAGGACCACCAGGCGGCGGTTGCTGCAGAAAGGGCTGATGGCCGCAGCGGCCGTCGGCGCGGGTGGACGGCGCTGGGCTCCGGGCTCACGGGGCGGTCATCCGGGCCGGCGCGGATCCCGGCACGATCACCCAGACCCAACCTGGCACCAGTCACATCCGACATGTCCGCCAGGATCACCCCGCCCAGGGCGCGCAACACATTCCCGACCGACCCCAAAGACACCGACACCCACCCCGCAATCTCACGACCCGACGCGCCCCGCGCTGGCAGGCGCGTCACCTCCCGCCGCACCTGTGGGCTTAGCTTGGTCCAACTATCCCGTCTCCGTCCGACACAAACCTGTAGATCGAGTGAACAAATTTCCTCGATCAAGTTCCCCGTTGCGCGAACATCGAGTAACCACCGCGCTTGTGCCCGTAGGAGTCGGCTGAGACACTTGACCGCGGATGGGATCATCCCTAGTCCGGGGAGGGGATCGTGAGCGACCAGCAGAACACCCCAGAGGGGGGCGGGGCAGGGGGCTCTGACGGGAACCGCTTGAGGATCACTAGGCGGCGCTTGCTGCAGACAGGGCTGGTGGCCGGAGCGGCGGTCGGCGTGGGTGGATGGCGCTGGGCTCCCGGCTCACCAGGTGGCGATCCGGGCCGGCCCGGGCACCTGCGCCAGCCAGGGTCGCTGCCCTACCCGAACCAGCCCGAGGGCAGCAACACCATCCCCCAGATCGAGCACATCGTGGTGCTGATGATGGAGAACCATTCCTATGACAACAAGCTCGGCGTGCTGCGCCGACGCGATGCCGACGGGCTCCGCATCGGCAGGGACGGGATGCCCCTCGCCACGAACCCTTACGCCAACGGCGACATCCAGCACGCCTTCCGCATGCCGACCACCTGCCAGCTCTCGGGCGCACCCAGCCAGACCTGGCTGGATAGTCACACCCAGTTCGACAACGGGTGCAACGACGGCTTCGTGGTCTCCGGCAGCGGGCCGGTCGCGATGGGCTACTGGGACCAGGCCGACCAGCCCTTCTATTACTCGCTGGCCAAGGTGTTCCCCATCGCCGACCGCTATTTCTCCTCGCTGCTGGGCCAGACCTATCCCAACCGGCGCTACGTGATCTCCGCCACGTCGATCGGCATGGTCAACGACACCCTGCCGGCGGCAACCGACTACCCGGCGAACGGGACCATCTTCGATCGCCTCGACGCCGTGGGCATCGCCTGGAAGGACTACTACTCCACGCTGCCCACCGCCGAGCTGTACCCGGAGCTGTACTTCAAGAACGCCGGCACCAAGATCGTCCCCATCGCCGACTTTTTCACCGACGCCACGGCGGGCACGCTACCGGGCTTCTGCCTGGTCGAACCGAACTACACCACCCAGTCGGAGGAGGACCCGCAGAACATCGCGGTCGGCGAGTTCTTCGCCGCCCAGGTGATCAACGCCGTCATGACCGGCCCCGGATGGGAGCGCACCCTACTGGTGTGGACCTACGACGAGCACGGCGGGTACTACGACCACGTGCCGCCGCCGCCGGCCCTAGCCCCCGACAACATCCCCCCGGACGTCCCCGCCGGCGAGTCCGCCTACAACGGCTTCGCCCAGTACGGCTTCCGGGTGCCCTGCGCGGTCATCTCGCCGTGGGCAAGGCCCCGATATGTCTCGCACCAGATCTTCGACCACACCAGCATCTGCGCCCTAGTAGAAGCCAAATGGAACCTGGCCGCCATGACCTACCGCGACGCCAACGCCAACACCATGCTGGACATGGTCGACCTGCACCACCCGGCGTTCCTGAGCCCGCCACCCCTCGCCCAGCCCCTCCTCGACACCGACCCCAACGCGCTGGCCTGCAACGTTTCGGGACCGGGAACCATACCGCCCCCCGGATCGGTCTCCCCGCCGCACAAGCGTCCGTAACTGCCGACCTCTACATTCCTGACCTGCCCGACCATTGGCATCGACTACCGGAGCCGCGAGAACGACCAGCCATAACCAACCCAAAACGGCGCGGCTGGTCTCGTCCCGGGGACGGCCTTCGCGCAACCAATCCGCGATCGCTTCGCCGACATCGGGCGGGATCGGGAGCCGCTCGAGCGCGATGCGCTTTGCCCCGAACCTGCAGCTCACCGCCATGCCAGTCGACGCCATCCAGGTCGAGCTCGGCAACCTCGCCAGCCCGCAGTCCGAGACGAATGAGCAGCTTCAAGATGGCGAAGTCCCGGCGCCCCGAGGCGCTATAGCGGTCGCAGAAGGCCAACAGATCTGCCGCCTGGTCGGCGCTGACCGACCGGGGAAGCCCGGCCAGGTTCCAAGCCGCGGGAGAAGGCACAGCCGGGCTGAGCAGCACCGGTGTGAGCCCTTCCAGCTACAAGAACCGAAGGAACGATCGCATCCCGGTCATGGTCGCCGACGCCGAGCCTGGCGAGCGGCGAGCGCACTCGTCGGTCACAAACGTGGTCACCGCAGCCGCCGTCAGGATTGACAGGTCTTGCTCACCCAACCCCAACCGCTCCACGAACCGTCGGGCAACCCCCAGATACGAACGAAGGCTGGCTGGAGCAACTCCTCTCTCGCCGATCAGATAGGCCCTATAGCAGTCGCGCAGTCGGTCCCCGGCGCTGCTCTCACCCCCCTCCTGGATGCACACACCCAACCCCTCCAAGTACTCCAGCATCGGTGCCAACGCCCGAGCTGACCGCCAACCCACATACCCGTCGGCTCGGCGATCGGCGACGAAGGCTTCTATCTCCCCCGCCCCGAACTCAGCAACCTTGAGCCCACGACTATCCAGCCATCGGCTCACGTGCGCCATCAGATGGATCAGCCTTTCTGCCGAACCCTCCGTGTAGCCCTCGGCCAGCAAGTCCTCACGGAAGCCCACCGCGTAGACGGCCAACGCCCCGAACACATAGCCACGTCCCATGTCCTCTCCTCTCCAGCCAGAGCGGCTTTGAAGAGGAAAGAATCGACCGAGCGCCCCCGATTATGCCGAGCTTCTCGCTCCACTCACCGCATCGGCAACGGTCGACGAGATCGACATCGGCATAATCCGGACCTCGGCACAACGGGCCAAGCTCACCGCGCTTCGAACGTCGGCCAAAGCCCAGATCCACGCGATGATGGCCAAGCACGGCTATCTGGCAGTGCAGATCGACGTACCTGAAGAAGCGCCTCTGGTCAAGGGGGTCTTCGACGGAGTCGAAGTCGATTTTAGCTAAGCCCGGATCCACTGATCGGGTTCTCTTGGGGGATTGAAATATCCGCGAAAGATGCCCTCTGACCTGGGAGAATGTTGGTTGCTAAAGCCACATTGATCCCGAGCCAGAAGGCATCTTTTCGATGCAAGTATCGCGCAGTCTTGACGCCATCGCCGTGACCTTTGACGATGAGCGGCTGGTGGCCAACGCCGGGCTGATCGTTCCGGCCACCTTGGCCCAGCGCTTGGGCCTGCGGGAGCTGTTCGAGGCCCATGTCGACCTGGGCGACGCCCCGGGCCGAGCCAACGTGGGGCACAAGGCCATGACGGTGATCCACTCGGTGCTGGCCGGCGGGGACTGCATCGACGATTGCGACGTGCTGCGAGCCGGGGCCACCCAGGCCGTGTTGGGCCATGGGGTGGCCGCCCCCTCGACCATCGGCACCTACTTGAGAAGTTTCACCTGGGGCCACGCCCGCCAGATCGATCAGGTGGCCGGCGAGGCTTTGGCCCGGGCCTGGGCGGCGGGCGCCGGCCCGGGCGGTGATCCGGTGACCATCGACGTGGACTCCAGCATTGTCGAGACCTACGGGCTGGCTAAGCAGGGCGGCACCCGGTTCACCTACAACCACGTGCGGGGCTATCACCCGCTCTTCGCCGTGATGGCCGGCACCGCCGATGTGCTGGGCTGCCGCCTGCGGGGCGGCAACGCCCATTCGGGGCGGGGGGCGGCCAGCTTTCTGACCGAGACCTTCGGCCGGGTCCGGGCCGCCGGCGCCACCGGGGCGCTGAGCTTGCGGGGTGACTCGGGTTTCTACAGCCGCAAAGTGGTCGACGCCTGCCGGGCCGCCGATGTGCGCTACTCGATCACCGCCAAGCTGCACAAAGGCGCTATCCACACCGCTATCGCCGCCATCGCCGAGTCGGCTTGGGTGCCGATCCCGTACTTCGCCGACGGCGCCGAGGTGGCCGAGATTTCCTATCGGCCCTTCGCCGGCAAAGGCCAGCCGTGCCGGCTGATCGTGCGCCGGGTCAAACCCACGCCCGGCTCTCAGCTGGCCCTGCTGGCCACCTACGCCTATCACCCGTTCATCACCGACCGTTCCGGCGACATGGTCGAACTCGAGGCCGACCATCGCCGCCACGCCGAGGTAGAAAACGCCATCCGGGATCTCAAATACGGGGTGGGTCTCAACCATCTGCCCTCCGGGCGGTTCGGGGCCAACGCCGCCTGGCTGGGTTTGAACGTGATCGCCCACAACCTGGCCCGCTGGACCAGCCGCATCGGCCTGGGCCAGACGCTGATCACCACCGACACTCTCCGCCGCCGCCATCTGGATCTGCCCGGCCGACTGACCCGCTCAGCTCGCCACTTCACTCTGCACCTGCCCCAACGCTGGCCCTGGGCCCAAGCGTTCGACCAGTCGCTGATCAACCTGCGCGCCGTCGTGTTGGTGACCTGAACCCACCAGTAGCAGGCGATGCCGCCTCGGCCGCACCGTCGATGACCACCAGCACGCTCAAAGGGCTTGGATCCTCAACGGCCGCTGACATCCCCGCAGAGCCATTCGACCCCCAACCGGCTACACGACCCACCGCCAGGCGTTCCAAAGCCACGCCGACCATCACACAAAATCAATCGGTGGATTCGGGCTAAGCTAAGCGTCTCGGTTCGGTCCTGATCGTGGCGGTCGGGGTCGTGTTCTTCGGATCGGCCATCGCCTACCACGCCGAGCACGCCACCAACTCGGAGTTCGCAACCTATGGTGATTCGCATTGGTGGGGGATCGTGACGCTCACCACGGTCGGCTATGGAGACATCGTCCCCAAAACCACTGCAGGCCGTGCGGCCGGAGTCATGATCATGGTCACCGGGGATCGCGGTCGTCGGCGTGCTCGCCGGATCGCTCGCCAGCTTCTTCCGCATCGATGGCTCCGCCTCCGAAGGCGACTCGTCGGTCGAGTCCGAGATAGATGGCGATGCCCCCCTCGCACCTGATGGCGGAGACTATGAAGCCATGGCGCGGGAGCTGGCAAAACTGCGAGTACAGATCGCCCTCCTAACCGAGCGCCTCACTGAAGGCACATCCGGATCGCCCCGCGATCCCCCATGAGAGGCGAGGAGCCCGCTGGTCTTCAGAAGCGTGAACCCCAAGTAAGCCTGGTTCAGGGTCGTGCGTGCGGCCTGGTTCCTGGCGCTTGTCACTTGAAGATGTTCACGGCCCGGGCGATCACGAGGCCGAGGATGGAGAGGGAAGGGATGGACTGGATGCCCATGGCGAGCTTCGCCCAGGAGGCGATCGGCATGGTGTCGGTGGGACTGAACGCCAGACCGTTGGTCAGTCCCAGGTACAGGTAGTCGGTGAACAAGGGCCGCCAGCCTGGGCGCCGCACTTCGGGATTGAGGTCTTGCGGGAAGGCAAGGTCGGGGTATTGGCGCTCCTTGTGGGGCGCGTTGGCCTGGTCCTCCGAGGTCTAGTTCCCAGTACAAGAAGGCGAACGTGATCACCTGGCTGACCCAAACCAGGCCGCCCGCCCGCAGGAGTTCCGGGCCGGAGTTGGTGATCTCGGCATTCCCGTAGATGAGGTCGCGGGTCAGAACTGCCGTTACCCAGGCTGTGCCAAAGATCAAAGTGAACACGATGGCGATCCGGCAGTAGTGCGCCGGGCGCGACCGTTCGTCGATGCGTCCGGGATCGACTGTGACCATGGCGACGAGTAGCGCCCCCGCGACTGCCACCAGGGGTGTAACGAGTAGCTCAGTAGCCGCCCGTGACAGCCTTCGGACGACGTCCACTTCTTTCAGGGACCAGAGGCCATGACAGATCACGGCTACCGGCTTGCCCGGTTCGAAAAGGTCCCGTAGAAACCGGATCGCATTGTCATCAGTACCCAAGCTGTCCGGATTCGCTCCGCTCTCACACGAATCTGCGAAGCCGTCTCCTCCGCGGTACTGGTGGCAATGACGTCGATGATGTGTGACCCGAGGGAAGTCCCCCTCCGCTACCTGGTGATACCCGGCTGCGGTCGTTCGGCCGCATGGTCGATCCATGGCTGAGGTTGTTGCCATTGGCCTGGCGTGCGCTGTCTGGTGGCGCGGTTGCGTTCGACTCGGCGCACCTGGTCGAGGATGACGCCGGCTTGTTGGGCGAGTTCGGCCCATTCGCCAGGCCCGGCCCGGTCGCTGCTGGCTTCGAGCACCCGGTCGGCGATAACAATTTGGTGGCGGGCCCGGTCGGTGCGCGGGCTCCGTCCGCTCCAGGACGGAATCCGGCCGTCGTTTCGGTCGAGGTCGGCTTCGATGTCGAGGGCGTGGTGGCACCATACGGCTCTGCCTGCGGGTGTGTCCGGCGCCGGTCCGATCCAGGAGACCAGATGTTCGGGCGGGTCGTCGGCGAGCGCAGCGACCCGGTTGGGACGGGTGCGGTCCAAGTCGGCGTCGATCTGGGCGACGGTGGTGTCGAGTTCCTTGCGCCGGACGGAGATGTCTGCGATGTGGGTTTTACGTCGCTCCTGGTGCTCGGCCAGGGCGCCGAGACGCTCCCGAAGTTCGCGCTCCGCGATTACCGCCTGCTCGACCCAGCGTTCGCCGGCGTCGACTTGGGCCTGGGCGTCGGCCACGCCTTGATAGTCGTGGCGGCCCCATCGCCGGCGGCCGGCGTCTTCAAGCCTGGCCCGGCTCTCCGCGAGTAGCTCTTCGGCTTGGCGGCGCTGCCTGACGGTCTCCGGCAGCTGCTGGCGGCTCTGCTGCCACTGGTCAGTCCGGTCGTCGGGTATTCCCGCGTCAGCGGCCCGTCTCTCGGCGTCCAGGGTGCTGCGGGCGTGGCGGAGCTGGCCGATCCCGTAGGCGAGCGGGTCGTCGGCGCCCACGCAGACGGCGACTACCTCGGCCCAGTGGTGATCGAGCCGGTGCAGCAGGCGGACCAGGTCAGCTCGCCGCCAGCCTTCGGCCGTCTCGAACCCTTCGAAGGCGTCCTGCTCGTCACGGAGCCACCCCACCCCGTAGGCGATCTCCTCGTAGCGAGCTCGGGCGGCCGCAGCCCGCCTCATGTCACCCTCGAGCCTGTCTTGGAGCACCCTTCGATGGTCCCGGCCGTGGCGGCTCAACCCGGCCAACGAACCCAGGTCGTGGAGGGTATCTGCGCTGCGAGCAGCGGCGGCGTCCAGGTCTCCGAGCCGACTACGCGCCGATGACATCTCGTCGGTGGCGACCGCCAGCGCGTCCTGGCGGTTGGCGGGCCGTCCGCCGAGAACTCCTTCGTGTTCGGCCATGAGCTGGCGGAGCTGACGCTCAACCACCCACGGGTCGCTGCGGGCGGCCAGGGACGGATCGGGTTGGCGCCTGAGCGCGTCGGCTACCTGCTCGGCCCCGTCTCGCTGATCGGCCAGGATCCCGCCGTGATCGACCACCGTCACCCGGGTGGTGTTCCAGGTGTGGGTGGGCCGACGCGAGCGCGACTGGCCGGTGTAACCACGGTAGGCGTCCAGCGCCGAGCTGCCCAGCAGATGGCAGGCCTCCCAGGTGCCGCCCTGAGCCCCATCGACGGTCCGGGCCCACGAATGGGACAGGTTGGGTGCGCCGTCCTTTCTCACGCCGCTCACGAAGGCGGCCGGAAGCAGCACCTCCCCACCGCCGCCCCTGTCGAGGCGAACGGTCAGCCCATCGGTGCCTACCCGGGTGACCGTTGCCGTGGTGCCGTTGACCAGTCGGCTGCCCGACGGGCCACACCGGGCGTGCAGCAGCACCCGGTCCCCCGCCCGATACTCGCGATCGCCGGTCCAGCCGGGGCCGGTCATGGTCGGCCCGGTCAAGGCGTCGTTGTCTGCCAGGCCGGCTCGGATGCGGTCGGCGAGATCCTCGCCGTCGCTGTGAGACACAACGAGCGCCGCCACCTGCTCGGCGCCGTAACGGTCGATGTCGGCACAGACCGCCTCCGCCATGGCCTGGCGGGTTTGGGTCGGGCTGGCGTCCTCGTGCTCCCACCCCTGCCCGGCCCGCAAAGCTTGGGATCCGCCAGGATCGCCGCGGCGCAGCAGGTCCAGGGCTTCGCGGTCGGCGGCGTCGACCTGGCGGCGATTGACCGTCAGCCGGGCCCACGCAATCTGGCCATCGGCGGCGAGCTGTTCGATGCGGTCGGCGGCTCCGCCCGCCCCCACCGGCTGCGATTGGCGGGGATCGCCCAGCACCCAGATCGACCCGCCCGGGCAGGCGTCCACCGCCGCCAGCACAGCCTCGACCTCGGCGGTAGGGGTCTGGGAGATCTCATCGAGCACCATTACCGTCCCGGCCGCCAAAGGCCCGTCGGTCAGGTCGATGCGCAGCCGGGCGATCGTCTTGGCGTCCAGGCCGGCGCCGGCCAGCTCCGCCACCGCCTTGGCCGTGGTAGCCACCGCCACCACCAGTTGACCGTCAGCGCCGGCCGCTTGGGCCGCGGTGTGCAACATCGTCGTCTTGCCATACCCGGCCGGCGACAGCACCGCCCGCAGACTGCCACCCTCACCGGCCAGCACCCGCACCGCCGCCACCTGATCCTCCCCCAACCCCGGCGCCGCCCCCAAGGCCGCCTCCACCGCCGCCTCGCTGATGACCGGGCCGGACCGGGACGCCAGGGTGTCCATCAAAGCCAGTGTGCGGTCCTCCAGGCCCCGATGCGCCGCGGTCGACCATTCAGCGGATCGCCGCCGGCCCGCCTCAGGGTCCGGGGTCAGGCGAACCGCCAGGTCGGAGTCGACGAACCGGTCGGCCATCGCAGTGATCTCCTCCACCGACAGCCGGCCCCCCGACATGGCGCAGACATGCTCAACCACATCCGCCCGGGTGAAGCGTGCCGACCTCGAGCACAACCCGACCTCCGGATCGACCAGAGCCGCGGTGACGTCCTCCCAGCCGGGCCGCGCCAACCGTGGACCACCCCGACACAACCTTTCCTCTAGGTCGACCCCGGCGGACAGCCCGACCTGCTCCGCCTCGCGCTGCCACCGCCCGGCCAGCAGCGAAGGAGTGAGCGAGTGATCCTTGCCCGTCCTGGTCGCCAACGACGCCTCATCATCGGCCTGCATCCGCAACGCCGGCGACTCATACACCGCCCCCTTTGCTTCGAGCTCGGCCTCGATCTGGGCGCTGCGCTTGGAGAACGCCCGCAGCTGGGCGCGGGTGAAGCCCTCCATCTCCCGGGTGTTGTTCCTATCCGGCCCCCACACCACCGCCAACTCCCTCGACAGGGTTCGCTGCAGGTGATTCTGGTAGACCGATCCGGCCGCCCTGGCCCACTCGAACAACGGCCCCGCATCGAAAGCCACATGGCGGCCATCGCCCGCCCGCTGCACCAGGTTCGACACCAAAAAATGCGAATGCAACTGCGGATCACCCTCCCGGCTCGTCCGATGCACGAACCCCGCCACCACCCAACCCCCAGTGCCCACCCGCCGGCGCACCCCCTGCGACTGCACCCGGGCCAGCGCAGCCCGCTCCTCCAAAAACCCCAACGCCACCTCCGCCGCCTCCCGGTGCGCCGCGGCCACCACCTCGGCCACCGGCCCCGAACCAAGCGCCCACAACAACCACACGCTCTTCGGAGCCGAGAACGTCAGATCGAACGCCAGCACCGAACGGGGCCGACACCCGGCCAAAAGATCGACACCCGATGTCGGATGCTTCCCGTCCACCAAGGCCCGCAACTGGTCGGCCTCCACCACCGCCGACAGCCCCAAACCCTCCGCCCACCGGCCCGCCCACACCCCCGGCGACTCCCCCACCCCCGCGTAGTACTCATCGACGCTCAACGCCACCGACGAAATCAAATACTCCGCATTCGACAACCCCGTCACCGTCAACACCCGCCACCACCCCCAACGCCATTCACCACCACGACCAACACCCCAACGCCAACACGCCCAACGCCAACAGCCCAGCAACGATCCACCTCTCCACCACAGCAGGCCAACCAGGCACAGACACTTGCCACCCCTCGGGGGAGGCAACCGCAAACGCGCTCACGAAGACGCCCTCCGAAGGTCAAGCGTCTCCTGGCCGGGGCACCGCAGGGACGGCGGCGGAGGTGGCCCGTCCGTGTGTGGTTCGTCCGCGGGTGGCCGGGCCATACCCCGACGATCAGCACTGTCCACGTGCGGCTTCCCCAACGATGGCGATGCCACGTGTGGGCGGCCCGCACGCGGTGGGACGACGGCGAGCCCCGCCAGCGGGCCGAGGACGTAGACGGACAGGCCGAAGCGGCCCACAGGTCCCTGCTCGCGTTCGAGCACCAGCAGACCACGGTCACGGAGGACCCCCAGAGCCCCAGCGGCGGTGCCGGGGGCGACCCCGAGTCGCTCCGCGACCTGTCGAGCCGAGGTCCGGGCCACCAGGCGGTCGCCTTCGGCGACGGCGTCCAGGGCGACCTCCTCCAAGGTCATCCACACC
>CAWAPS010000020.1:0-10232 GCA_963783945.1 uncultured Actinomycetota bacterium | reverse complement strand
CGCGTCCACGTTACCGACGGAAATGTCGTCAAAGGGGTTCTTCGGGTTTCGGCGGGGTGTGACTTTCGAGAGAGAAATCTGGCGCGCTCATCGGGACCGTACGAGCACCGGATGCCAGAGAAGGGTATCGCCATCCTTTCGGGTCACGCCCGGCGAACCCACCGGCTCAAGCTTGCCGTCGGTGAGGAAGGCAACGGCGGCGACGTCCTCTGGGTCGACCTTGGCCACTACTCGCGTCCCATCGGGCGCGAGGGATATAACCACGCCGTGGGTGGGATTTCCGGTGCGGTTGTACGACATGGTGTAGGTCTCGGCGGTGACCGGCCCCTCGTAGTTGTCGCCGATCGGGGGCAAGGTGCCACGCGCCGCGTCGGCCTCGGCCTGGTAGTCGTAGTCCCTGCCCAAAAGGTCCAAGGTCGGAGGGGTGCGGCTGATCACGATGGCGTGGTTGTGGGTGCAGTGGCCGCCATTGCCATACAGAAGCCCGTTGCGACCCCCTCTACGCAGGGCCTGCGCCATCGCGGCCACCGCGTGGCTCATGTAGTTACCGATCGGCCCGCCGCCGAAGGTCAGACCGCCGTGGACCGTCGCCGGCTTATCTGCCGGCCAGCCGAGCAGCCGGCGGGACATCTTGGGGACGCACGGGAAGCAAGAATACAGCTCCACATAGTCGAGATCACTTGCGTCGATGCTGTTGACCTGCAACACCCGCTCGAGCGTCACCCGCATGCCGTCGGGCGCTCTGTTCCAGGCGACTCGCTCGAGGGGGTCTTCCGACTCGTGTGCCGATGCGCCGGCCCACACGTAGACCAGCCTCTCTTCTGGGATGCCGTGCGCTCGGGCTGTCGCCAGGCTGCAGACGATGAACGCGGCCCCCTGGTTAACGGAGGAGTTTGCGACCATCAGTTTGTTGTAGGGGAAGGCGATCGGCCGGTTATCGACGCTCGGCTCGATGATCTCTTGCGGCGTCTTCGCCGATTTGATCCAGGAGCCTTCGGACTCGGCCGCCACCTTGGACATTAACGACCAGATCAGGCCGGTCTCGGCTTGCCCCTCGATCAGGCCCTGGCCCCAGGCGGGGCGGGTGGCGTTCTCGTAGAGCGGATAGATATCCACTGGATGGATAAGGCCGTAGCGACGTCGGATCTCCGAGGCGTTGCTGGCGGCTTGGAAGGTGCCACCGCCCGGTCCTGATGCCCGCTTTCGGCGCGATGAGGTTCGCACGGCCTCGCCACCCGCGACAAGGCAGATTCTGGCCTCCCCTCTGGCGATGGAGTTGGCGGCCTCGTTGAGAGAACGGATGGGCGTGTCACCTGACGCCATCTCGACGTGGCTGATGTCGGGCGAGATACCGAGTGCGGTCGGGAGCAAAGTCTCTGGGTCGAGCTCGCGGAAGGATATCTGTGGCACGCATGCCAGCCAGTCGCATTTGGCTATCAACCTGCCGCCGGTGTCCTCGTCAGCGGCTCGTGCGGCGGCGACCATCAGCTCGATGGAGTCCATTCCGTCCTGGTCGCCGGTGGGCCGGTTGTTGACCTGGCCGACGCCGACAATGACTGGGATGCGCCCCGGATCGCTGTTCATGAGCCTCCTCCTCTCCCTTCGAGGCGTTTCCTTCGCAACGCGCCGGCGATCTATCGTCCTTTCCACACGGGGGCGCGCTTCTCCACGAAGGCTCGGGGTCCTTCCTTGAAGTCCTCGCTGTTGCGGATGAGCTCGAGAGCTGCTTCCGTTAGCTGCTGCCCCTGCTCGTCGGGCAGGATCTGGGCGGCCTTGGCGACGCCGACGGCGCCGTACACAGCCAGAGGTGCATTCTCGGCGATCTCCTTCGCCAGGGCGACAGCCGCCTCGATCAACTCATCCGGGGGGACCACTCGGTTGACCAGGCCTATCTCGTATGCGCGTCGAGCATCGATGGCATTGCCGGTGGCGATCATCTCGATCGCGATCGCACGCGGGATCAGCTTGGGCAGGCGGGTGACGCCGCCGGCGCCGGCGATGAGGCTGCGCTTGACTTCCGGGAGGCCGAGTTTCGACCCTTCGGTAACCACGATCATGTCGCAAGCGAGGCAGATTTCCAGGCCGCCGGCAACGATGCTGCCCCGGCCGGCTGCGATCCATGGCTTGCGTCGCTTCTGATCGACGAAGCCGGCAAATCCGCCGTCTGGCGTATACAGCGCCGTTCGAGCGTTTCCTGCGGCGACTTCTGCGAGGTCCGCGCCGGCGCAGAACACCGCTTCGTGCGAGGAGGTGAGGATGACGACCCGGATGTTGGGCTCGGCCTCGGCGCGCTTGACCGCGGCGTCCAAGCCCTGGGTCATCGCAGCGTTGACCGCGTTGCGTTTCTCCGGGCGGTTGAGGGTCACCAGAGCTATATGTTCTGCGATCTCTTCGTAGACAACGGCGGCGTCCGACAAGTCCTCCATGTGGTTCCCTCCGATGACTCTCTGCAATAGTCAAGGTTTGAGTTACGTGAAAGGACTTTTGGTTTCACTACCTGAAGGTTCTCGTGCTGGGAGACGAGCGTCGCGCTGGTAGGCACCCGGAAGGACCTCGTCGTAAGTAATGGGACGGCTTGTCTCTTCGTCGTCATACCCGGACTGGGCCAGCCCTCTGTGCTCGACTCGGTCGAGGTCGTTGGCCGCTGCCGGCGCTGTCTGTTTGTCCGCATCGGCGACCATCCAGGCGAAGGGGTTGAATTCTTCGGGGGCGACGATTCGGCCGTGGCTGGTAGTGGCGGCGTATTTGCTGTCCCAGAAGATCGGGGGCGGGCGGTGCGGCCAGTAGACGGCTGTGGCCCACCGGCGGATGTCGGATTCGCTGATGGGAAACGAGGTGCGCTTGCTGGTCTGGCGGCCGACGGCCGAACTCATGGCAGCAGTGATCAGGGTCATCGGGAGGGTGCATTCATTTGAGCGTGGGCATGACGATGCCAGCGGTTTGTCCGCCGTCGATGACGAACTCTCCGCCGGTAATGAACGAAGCTGCGTCGGAGACGAGGAACAGGACCAGTTCGGCGATGTCGGTCGGGAGCCCGGCTCGGCCGAGGGGGGTTTGAGCCAGTCGGTGGGCTGCTTGGGGGTCGTCATCGCGCAGGACCATTGGCGTGAGTACGGGGCCGGGGGCGATGGCGTTGACCCGGATGGCGTCGACGGCCAGTTCGAGAGCGGCGACCCGGGTGAGGCCGCGCAGCGCCCATTTCGAAGAGGCGTAGGCGCCATGCTCAGTGAAGCCGGTCAAGGCCGCGGTGGACAGGGTGTTGACGACGGCGGCGTTGGGGGAGAGGCGCAGGTGCGGGAGCGCCGTGCGGATTCCCAGAAATGGTCCTAGACAGTTGACTCGCCAGATGCGCTCGAAGTCGACGGCGTTTTCGTCCTCGAGGCTGGCCCGCCGTAGCAGGCCGGCGTTGTTTACGAGGATGTCCAGCCGACCCCAGCGCTCGAGGGTGGAGTCGACGCACTGCTGCCACGACGATTCGTCGGTCACGTCGAGATGCATGGCGTGTATGTGTGCGGGCTGCTGCCGGGCTAGGGCATGGATGTCTTGGAGTAGATCGCCGGCCACGACCCGGGCGCCGGCGGATACCAGCTTGGCCACGATTTCCCGGCCTTGGCCCCGCGCCGCGCCCGTGACCACCGCGACGCGCCCGGTCAGCGGACGGGTTTCGTCAGCCGTGGCTGTCACGTCAAGTCTTCCGCCTTCGGGTTGGCTTGGCCCGGTCTTGGGTGTCGAGCCCGATGGCGTTGGCCCACAGCAGTGTCAGTTGTTCGACTGCTTCGTCGAATTCGTAGCGACGGTAGCCCTGGGTGAGCCAGAGCTCGGCGAAGCGGGCGACCATGGCTCCCAGTGCGTCGGAGGCCAGGGCGGGATGGACTCGGGGATCCGCTTGGCCTTGTTGCTGGAGACGGCGGATGGAGCGTTCGGAGCGTTCCACGAAGTGTTTCATGCTGGCCATGCGGGCGTCGTTGACGTAGGGGTCGTAGCGGGAGACTTCTTCGATCACCCCCATGAGCGGGGCTTCGTCCCGGTAGCGCTGCAGGTAGAGCCGGTTGGCCCGCCCGATACGGTCGAGCGGGGACAGCTCAGCGGCGCCGGGCTCGGTCTGCTCTTCGCCTGGTGCGGTGAGGCGGTCCTCCTGGGCTTGGGCGATTTCCCGGAAGATCTCGTCCTTGGAATCGAAGTAGTGGTAGAAGGCCCCGTAGGACACCTTGGCCCTTTTTGCGATGTCCTGGATGCGGGCGTCGAGAAAGCCGTCGCGCTCGAATACCTCTTTCGCCGCTTTGACCAACCGGGCCCTGGTGATCTCGCCTCGCCGCGACCGCTGCCCTACCGTCGGGGTGCTGTTCCCCCGGGGCCGGCCCCTCGGCACGGTCCGCTTTCCTTGGGCTCGGTTGGGCTGAAAACTCATGGGGTGTCGGTCCTTGTGTGTGGCCTGCTCGGGCGGCGCCTCCAGTCGCCTCCGTCCCCCAGGCTCTTCGGGCCCCCCGATGTTATCAGCATGTCCGGGACTTGACTCCGATGTCGGAATCCCCGAGACCGCCAGTTTGGCCCCTGCGGATTCCGGGCGGCGAGCCGAGGGTGGGTGGGCCTATAGGGGAGAAACGATGGGGCCTATGATTGACTTGATACCGATATCGATTCGAGGGTGAGGGAATGTCGGACGTTTCAGACCGGGGCAGCCCCCCAGTTTCTACCTGGTGGGGGAATCGGGGGATCATCGACACTTTGATCGGTTTCGCTGCCGACCCCACCGAGGTCTATGCCGGTATCCGGCGTTCGCTGCGCGACAAGGAGTCTCTGGAGACCTTCGAGATGCCGGCCGGGTACATGTTCCACGACGTGCCGGTCGCTGAGGGTGGGGGCGTCGACACCGCCATAGCGGCAACGCTGGCCGAAATGGATCGCTTCGGTGTGGCGACGGGACTGGTCAGCGTGTCTAGCAATCGCGACGTGGTGGAGGCGGCCCTCGTGCGCCACCCCGACCGGTTCGTGGCCAGCTGGACGTTTGATCCCAACCAGGGTATGGCCGGGGTCCGGGATCTGGTCGAGGCGTACCAGCGGTGGGGCGTGAAGGCGGCGTCGTTCTACCCGCACGGGAACATGCCGCTGGTCGCCGTCGACGCCCCCCTCGCCTATGTCTACTACGCCAAGTGCGCCGAGCTCGGCCTGCCCGTGTTCGTGACGGTCGGCATCGCCGGCCCGAGGGTGCCGTCGATGGTGCAGCACGTCGAGCGGTTGGACCAGGTCATGTACGACTTCCCCGACCTGGTTGTGGTGATGCGTCACGGCGCCGAGCCGTGGACAGATCTGGCGGTCAAGCTGATGCTCAAATGGCCGAACCTCTACTATTCCACCAGCGCCTTCGCCCCTCGCTACTACCCCCAGGCGATCGTCGACTACGCCAACACCCGGGGGGCCCACAAGATCATCTACGCCGGCTACTTCCCCATGGGTCTGTCGCTCGAGCGGATCTTCTCGGAAATGCCGCGAGGTGCCCTTCAAGGCGGAGGTGTGGCCCAAGTTTCTGCGGGAGAACGCCTTGACCGTGCTGAAAATCGAAGACTCCCGATGAAGAGCGGCACGGCCCGACGGGTCGAGGTCGGCCCGACAGCGATACTGGAAGGGTCGTCATGAAGACAATCGTCCGCTCACCCCTCGAGTTCGAGGTGCTCGCCGGCGACCTCGGCTTCCCCGAGGGCCCGGTCTTCCTGCCCGACGGATCGATCCTGATAGTCGACATGGAGCGAGGGACGATCCCCCGGGTGGCCAACGGCGCGGTGTCGATCGTGGCGACGCCCGGCGGCGGTCCCAACGGGTTGGCCCTCACCGGTCCCGACACCGCCGCCATCGCAAACAACGGCGGGTTTCTGTGGACCACGGTCAACGGGCACAGCGTTCCGATCGATCACGCCACCCACACCAACGAGCCCCCGGGGTTCAGCGGCGGCTGGATCGAGGAACTCGATCTGGTCACCGGTGCGACCAGCCGGCTCTACCACGAGTTCGAAGGTCGGCCACTGCGGGGCCCCAACGACCTGGTGGTCGACGAGGTCGGGGGGATCTGGTTCACCGATCACGGCAAGGG
This sequence comes from uncultured Actinomycetota bacterium, assembly GCA_963783945.1. GTDB lineage: Bacteria > Actinomycetota > Acidimicrobiia > Acidimicrobiales > Palsa-688 > CAWAPS01. Next base: position 4,147 of record CAWAPS010000020.1, on the reverse strand, counting down.
CCGGCTCGCAAGCGTCGACCGGGGCGCGCTGTTCTACGCCGCCCCGGATCACGGACCGCTCAAGCGGGTGGCGTTCCCCCTCCTCGGCCCCAACGGTGTCGGGCTCTCACCGGACGGACGCACCGTGTACGTGGCCGAGACCCACACCGGTCGCCTGTGGGCGTGGGACCTGACCGAACCCGGCGCGGTCACACCAGCCGCCGGCTCGCTGGCCGTGCGCCACGGAGGCCGCTGCGTTGCCGCCACCCCGTACTCGTTTGACTCCCTGGCCGTGGAAGCCGACGGCCGGGTCGCCATCGGTGCCATCGGCGACGGCATCGTCTCAGTCACGCCCGACGGACAGGAAGTGGAGGTGCATCCCATACCAGGTGACGTGACGACCAACATCGCGTTCGGCGAAGCCGACATGACCGCAGCGATCATCACCCTCTCACGATCAGGCCGGCTCGTCCGCTGCCGTTGGCCCCGGCCCGGCCTTCGCCTCGCCCACTGATGACAGCAAAAACCCCATCCCTACCCGACCAGTTCCGCTCGGACGTCCGGAGCTGGTTCGATGCCAACGCCCCCCAGAAAGGATCAGCAGAGGACTTCTCCTCCATCCACATCGTCAGCGCTACGCAGCTGTAGCTCCTACGCCATGTTCCTTGCCATCGTCCGCGGCGTGCGCCCTGCCATCCGCGATCTAAGCTCGCTCGAGTTGCTGTAGCGGCCCCCGGCGGTCAGCTCTCGGGCGCGCCACCCAATCCGGTAGCGCAGAAGGCCCAGAGCTTCTGGGCTATCTCTTCCGGTGATTCCTCCGGCGGTACGAACGAGTAGGAGTGGAACACCGCCCTGACGAGCTGGGTCAGCAGCCATGAGGCGTAGGCCGGGTCGGCCGGGTGGAGCAGGCCCGCCGCGGTCGCCGCTTCGATCTCCTCCTGGAGGAGCTCGGTATAGGAGTGCGACGCCTGGGCGATCTCCACCGGATAGACCGATAGGAGGCGCCAATGCTCGGCGGCCAGGAAGCGGGCGCCCTCGGAGGGTATCTCTTGACCGGCCAACTGGCCGATCACGGACGAAATGTAGAACTGGATGCGCTCCACCGGGTCTTCCATCCGCTCAGCCGCTTCCCTGAATCGCTCGCTCGACTCGTCCACCATGTTCTCGATGACGGCCAGGATGAGCTGGTCCTTCCCAGCGAAGTACCGGTAGAACGTCTTAAGCGCGATGCCCGCCTCCCGGACTAGGTCCTGCGTGGTGAATGCACTTCCTTTGACGGCGATAAGCCGCTGCGCGGCCTCCACGATCGACCTGGCCTGCTCGACTCCACGGGCCCGGGATCGGCGGACCTTGGGAGAGCGCTCGGCGGCGCGCTCCGCCCAGGTCATCGTCGCTTCGGTGTCCGACAGCTGCTCTGAATGGCTCGGTGCTATAGACAACCGCGCCTCCGAAATGCGGACAGGAATGCCATGCCACGGCGAGGCAGTCCACCCGGTGGTAGATGAAGGGCGATAACCCGCTGTAGAGCTGGGGCATTTGGACCCGTTCGGGGACCCGCCCCCGCAGATTCCCATAGACGGCGGGCCGTCTCGAATCTCACACCTATGATGTCGTCGAGAGGCCGATGCACGGAGAGGCGATGGGTCACCGGGCCTCCCGTACCCATTCCGCTACGTATACCGGCCTCTCGGAGGTGGTCAAAGGATGACCCCCGCCTCCTTGAACCCGATGATCTGGTCCCAGTCGTATCCCAGCTCGCTGAGGATCGCCTCGGTGTCCTCGCCGTGCTCGGGAGCCCGCCTGAGCGCCGGGGGTTGGCCGTCGAACTGGACGGGAACGGTCGGGAGGCGGTAGGCGGTCTTCCCGTCAATAACGACGTCGCCGATGTAGCCATTGGCCAGCACCTGGGGATCGTCCACCAGTTCCGCGACCGACTGGACGGGGGCCCACGGCGCATCGAGATTGGATAGGAGCTCCTTCCATTCGGCGAAGGTCCGCTTGGCGAACTCCTCGTCGAGGAGGGCGACGCACTCGGCGCCGTTCTCCCGGCGGGCCTCCAGGGTGGCAAACCGGGGATCATCGATCAGTTCATCTCGGTGAATGAGCCTGCAGAAATCGGGCCAGTACCGGTCCGCCTCCAGGAACATGAGCGTGATATGCCGGCCGTCCTCGGTCCGGTACGTTCCAACTACCGGGTTGACCAGAGGTCCGCGCCCGCTGGCCGCCTTGGGCTCGTCTCCGCCGAGCGCGGCGAGGACATCGGACGAGAGTGTCCACATGGCGGTGGCAAGCAGCGACACGTCCACGACGGACCCCTTGTCGGACCGCAACCGCTTCAGCAGTGCGGCGGATATCCCGAACGCCAGCGCCATGGCCCCGTTGCGGTCACCCATGGCCCCGCGCTGGCCGATCGGGTAGTCCCGATCAGGTGGGGTCAGCACATTGGCCAGACCTCCTCGCGACCAGAAAGCGGAACCGTCGTAGCCGGCCTGGCCGGCGTCGGGCCCTTTGACCCCGTAGCCAGTGCCTCGGGCATAGATCAGTCGCGGGAACTTGGCGACGAGGGTCTCGGCGTCGAGTCCGAGCCGCTGCAGGGCCCCGGGGCGCATGTTGGTCAGGAAGACATCAGCGGACTCCAGCAGCTTGAGCATCACCGCCATGCCGTCGGGCTTCTGGACGTCGAGGACGATCGACCGCTTTCCCCGGTTGGCCAGCGCGAGCGAAAGGTTCACCCCGCCCCGATCGGTCCCGATTCCCTGGCTGGCCAGACCCCGATAGGGATCGCCCTCGGTCTTCTCGATGTGGATGACATCGGCCCCCCAGTCCGCCAGCAGGGCACCGGCCACGGGGACGAAGACCCACTGGGCCAGCTCGACGACCCGGACCCCGGCGAAGGGGGACTCCTCGGTGATATCGGTCATTTTCCGCCTAAGCCTTGGGAGTGAGGACCACGAGCGGGATCTCCCGGTCGGTCCGGGTCTGGTAGACGTCGTAGTTCGGCCAGGCGTCCGTCATGATCTTCCAGAGGCGGGGCTTCTCCTCAGCGGCCGCGGTGCGGCCGGTGACCGGGATGTGGTCGGCTTTCACCTGCGCGTCGGCATCGGGATTGTCCTGGAGATTCAGGTACCAGTTGGGGTGGGTGGGAGCCCCACCCTGGGAGGCGATGATCAGGAAGTCGTCTCCATCCCGGCCGTGGATCAGGGCGGAGGTTCGCAGTCGGCCGCTGCGCCGCCCGGTTGTGGTCAGGAGCAGGATGGGGACTCCGTTCCAGATGTAGCCGACCTCCCCGTTGGTCTCTTGGTACTTCTTGACGTGCTCGGCCCCGACGAGGTCGATGTCGGGCGCCTTGTACTGAGGTTCACTCATGTCCTTGGATGGGGTCCTTTCAACCGAACGCGACGGGGATAGCAGTAGCCCCCCGTTCATATACTCCCCTGAACTCCGGCGGCTCCGCATCTGGATCGAGTCGCAGCTTGGGGAGACGGTCGAGAAGGGCGCCGATGGCCACGGTCATTTCCGCTCGCGCCACGTGCTGTCCGAGACAGACATGGGGGCCGCTGGCGAACGCGAGCGTCGGCTTGAGAGATCGGTAAATGTCGTAATCGTCGGGACGCTCCCAGCGCTCCGGGTCGCGATTGGCCGCCCCGATGCAGAGGTGGATCACCGAACCCTTGGGCATACGGACTCCGAAGTAATCGGTGTCCGTGGTCAGCCAGCGGGAGAACATCGGATCGGTCGGCATCCACCGCAGAGATTCCTCGATAGCGGACCGCAGGAGCTCCCGGTCGTCGGTAATCGCCTTGAGAACCTCTGGGCGGCGGAGGATGGCCGCCAGGGTGATTCCCATCTGCTTCCACGTCGTGCCCGAGCCGGCGGCCAGTAGAAGCAGGGAGAACGAGTAGATCTCGGCATCGGTCAGGCGATGCGTCGTCCCGTCGTCGTCGGTGATCTCCGACTGGACCAAGACGCTGATCAGATCGTCCTCGGGCTTCTCCCGGCGGGCAGCCACTATCGGATTGATTATCTCGATCAGACGCCCGGGATCGGCACTGACCGACTCCCGGATGTCCAGAGCCTGCTCGACGGGCACTCCGAAACTTCCGGTGATTGTGAGCACCGGGATGGCAGCGCAGAACTCGACGTTCAACTCGGCCCGCCCATTTCGCTT
>CAWAPS010000019.1:0-1128931 GCA_963783945.1 uncultured Actinomycetota bacterium | reverse complement strand
TGGGCGGCGGCCGACCTCCAGCGCTTGTTGGCTGTTGTGGCCACCCCGTTTTGGGATGTGCAGGCCACGGTGAAGGAGATCGAGCGCTGCGCCGGGTTGGGTGCCCGGGGTATCCTGTCTTACCGGCGAACCTCAGCGCTATGGCCTCCTGGTATTCGGCTCGAGGCACTGGGACCCTTTGTGGGAGGTCGCCCGCGACGCCGGCCTGCCCATACATTTCCATATCGGCAACGCCGGCTCGACCCTCGAAGAGGCCTCCCCCGAGCGTTACGCCGAGCACGGCATCGCGGCCGCTCAGGCCTACACCGCTGTGTCGCTGTTTATGAAGAACGGCGTGCAGTGCTCGGACCTGATCACCTCGGGTGTCCTTAACCGCTACCCGGAGCTGAAGTTCGTGTCGGTGGAGAGTGGTATCGGGTGGCTGCCGTTCATGCTCGAAGCAACCGACTACAGCTGGTTGGGTGCGTTCAGGCCGGGTAGGGAGCGGACGGCCGACGACGTGCTCCCGTCGGAGCTGTTTCGCCAGAGCGTGTTCGTCACCTACTGGTTCGAGTCTGTGGCGCCTAAGCACTTCATGGATGTGGTGCCGATCGACAACGTGCTGTTCGAGACGGATTTCCCGCATACGACGTGCCTGTTTGGCAACATCCAGCAGACCATCGATTCGGGGCTCGGTCACGTCAGCGGCGAGGTGCGCCGGAAGATTCTGTGGGAGAATGCGGCCCGCTTGTACAACATCGTCGATCCGCCCGAAGCCTGGCGGGTTCTGTCGAGGGGAGCGAAGTGATGGAGATGGACGATCTGATCCTGGTCAGCGTGGACGACCACGTGGTCGAGCCGGCGAACATGTTCGAGGGTCGGTTGCCGGCCAGGTACGCCGACCAGGCGCCTCGGGTGGTGACCGACGAGACGGGTGACAAGTGGGTGTTCGGCCAGGGTGAGGCCCGCAACGCCGGGCTGAATGCGGTGGCCGGCCGGCCGCCCGAGGAGTATGGCCTCGAGCCGGCCAGCTTCGACGAGATCCGGGTGGGATGTTTCGACGTGGACCAGCGGGTGAAGGACATGGACGCCAACGGCGTGCTGGGCTCGCTCAACTTCCCGTCCATGGCCCGCTTCTGCGGGCAGTTCTTCGCCAGCCGGGCCGGTCAGGACCCCGACCTGGCGCTGGCGGTGGTGCGGGCCTACAACGACTGGCACCTAGAAGGTTGGTGCGGGGCTCATCCCGGCCGGTTCATTCCCTGCTCCATCCCGCCGGTGTGGGACCCGCAGCTGATGGCCGCCGAACTGGCCCGGACGGCCGAGAAAGGCTCCCATTGTGTGAGCTTCTCGATGAACCCCCACGCCCTGGGCCTCCCGTCGCTGCACAGCGACCACTGGGACCCGTTCTGGGCGGCCTGTCAGGACACCGAAACCGTCGTCACCATGCATATCGGCTCCGGCATGGTCGGCGACGTGCAGACCTCCCCGGATGCGCCTATGAACGTGCGCATCACCTGCTCGGGGATCAACATCTACCCGACGGCGGCCGACCTCATCTGGTCTCCGGTGTTCCAGAAGTTCCCCCGCCTTCGCATCGCCCTGGCCGAGGGCGGCATCGGCTGGATCCCCTACTTCCTCGAGCGGGCCGACTACACCTACCAGCACCACAAGGCCTGGACCCGTCCCAACCTGGGCGGCCGCCTGCCCTCGGAGATCTTCCTCGACCATGTCATCACCTGCTTCATCGCCGACGACTTCGGGCTGCGCAATCTCGCTGACTTGAACGTCGACATGGTGTGCTGGGAGTGCGACTACCCCCACTCCGACAGCACTTGGCCAAGGTCCCCCGAGGTGGTGCGCGACTCGGTCGGCGGCCTCGACAAACAGGTGATCGACAAGATCACCCATCAGAACGCCATGCGGTTGTTCTCCTACGATCCGTTCTCGGTGATGCCCCGCGAGCAGTGCACTGTCGGTGCGCTGCGGGCCAAAGCCGAGGGCCACGACGTCTCGCTCGTGGCCCGGGGTGTCAAGGAGCATCGCATACTCACCCTCGGCGAGTTCGCAGCTCACGCCACCCGAGCCTGACGCCCCGTTTCATGTCATCAAGGAGGAACAACGTGTCATTGGACCAAAGCGACGCCTCACCTACCGTCTACGCCCAGTTGTTCTCGGCGGAGCAGATGTGGCATCACATCCGGGTGGAGTGCACGGGCGTGGTCGACGACATAGTGGAGACCCTGAGCCCGGAAGGGCCTTACGCCTACACCATCAATCCCGTCCCCACCTCCGAAGGATCGGTCCCCAATCAGGAGATCGCCTACACCCGGGAGGGCATCAGGAAGGCTTACACCGAACTACACGAGATCAGCATGGTCACCGGGCTGCGGGCCACGACCGAGATCCGCGCTGACTGGTACTCGTTCGTCTGCGGAATAGGTGACGGGCAGGAGCTGGCCACAGGCCAGATGCATCACACTCCGGTTGCGATCATCTTCCCGAACCACGGAGGAGTGGGGATCTCCGGCGAGCTGATCTGGCGGCCGTCGCAGCTAGCCCGGTTGGGGGATGGCAGCGACGCTCCTTTGGCGGGTGCCATCGAGGTCTACGACCTGCATGAGAGCCTCCTCGGCTATCTGCACAGGGGCGACATAGAGGCCATCGTGGGTATGAGCGCTCCGGACGTCCAGACCGCGGTTCGCGACTACGTCGCCGACGACGGCACGGTCAACAATCTGCATACCCGTGACGAGCTTCGTGGCTACCTGGAGCGCTTCTACGACCGGTTCGCGGTCCGTCGCCTGGAGTTCCTCCATCGTCACATCGAGAGTTGGTTGGTGTTCTCCGAGCTGCTCTGGGAGGTCGAGTTCCTCACCGGTCCGGAGATCGGGACCACGACAACCTTTCGAACCGCCGAGATGGCGGAGTTCAATACCGATCGCCGCATCACGGCGCGGATCGGACACGGAACCCCGATTTCTCGTCGGACCTGACCACATATAAGGCGATCGTCACCGCCGAGACGCGGGGCCGGCAGTGATCCGACGGCGCGGACCTTTCCGTGGTGTCAGTTCTGTTGTCTTGTCCGTTGGCGCGATCGATGGGAAGGCCGCCGGGTACACAGACACGGAGCATGGTGATGTCCCGGGTGCCCTTCCGAACCGTCCCGGTGCATTCGAGGCTAGTGGCATAGTGCGTCGCTGGGCGAGCTGCCTCACGGTCGTCGTCGACCTGGATGCACATATGAGTGAGCCTGAGGTGGGCACGTGATTGAGACGCCTGCTGACGGGGGCGGTGATGTTGGTGACGGTGGCGAGGATCGGACCCGAAACCCCTCGCCGGCGGATCCGCTGTCACTGGCATAGTTCCACCTCAGCTATCTGCACGCCGGCCAGGCTGGGAGGAGGGCGAACTCCCGCTGAGCCGGCGCCGCCTCTCTCCGTCGTTCCATTGGCCTATAGTCACCGTGAACGGCCACGTCCTCTTGCGGCACTCTGCGCCCAGAGCCGTGGGGGCGGCTATACCGGCGGGAAACAGCTGGGCGGTCCTGATTGCCTGTCACGGCCGGCCCGCTAAAACCTCGAACCTCTTGACACAATGGGATTTTTGTTATAACAATATTAAGGTGCGTGCTACGGCCGTCGAGATGTGCCCTTGTGGAGGCTTCCGCGGGCCGCCGACCGGCGGAACCGAGGTCTGTGGTGGACCTTGGAGCAGCCCGGCGCGCTGGCGAAAGAGTCGGGTCGATGAGTCGCGCCATTGTTTTCAACGGCAACGAGACCTGGGAGATCCGGGACTTGCCGGTCCCTGATCCTAAGCCTGGGGGTGCGGTACTGAAGGTCGAGGCGACCGGGCTCTGCCACAGCGACATCGACCACTTCGAGGGTCACGTGCATACGTCGTGGGGAGGAGAATTCCCCTCCATCGCCGGCCACGAGATCGTCGGCCGCATCGAGAAGATCACCCCGGCGGCTGCCCGTGCGTGGGGCGTTGAGGAGGGCGACCGCGTCGCGGTGAGCGAGCTGGTCGTCACGGCCGATGGCTATCGGATCTATGGTCATGATTTCTCCGTAGATGAAGGCTCGGGTCTCTACGGCGGCTTTGCTGAGCACCTCGAACTGTTGCCGGGCTCGACGGTGTATCGCTTACGGGAGGACGTGCCCGCGGAGGAGCTCACGGTGTTCGAGCCGTTGAGCTGTGCCGTCACCTGGGTCGCGCCGGTAAAACAGGACGACATCGTCGTCATCGAGGGCCCGGGCCACATGGGGATCGCGACGATCGTCGCGGCTCGCGCCGCCGGGGCGTCACAGGTCATCGTGACCGGCATGTCGCGCGACAGGTTCCGACTGGACTGTGCGCTTGAGATCGGCGCTGACGAGGTCATCGACGTGCAGTCCGACGATCCCGTGGAGCGGGTGAAGGACATCACGGGCGGCAAAATGGCCGACGTCGTGGTCGACGCGGCGGCGGGGAACCCGATCACGGTCAACGTAGCCATGGACCTGGTCCGCAAAGGGGGCCACGTTGTCATCGCGGGGATGAAAGACCGCCCGCTCGAGGCCTTCCACAGCGACTGGATACCGACACGGCGCATCACGCTTCACCCCGGTGCCGGTCTCGACGCCAAGACTGCGGTCGAGCTGATCAACGCTGGCCAGGTGCCGACGGCCCAGATGCTGGGCGAGGCCTTCCCGCTCGAGGAGTTCGAGCAGGCGTTCTCTCTGCTAACCCGGTCGACGCCGGGCCGGGACGCGGTCCGAGTGGCCTTGCGGCTGACGTAGAGACAACGGCGGCCAAACCAGAGACAACGGGTGCCACACCCAGGTTGAAATAACAGCAGAAGACAAGATTGGAGTATTTGCGATGGCCGATGCGGAGCAGATCTACCGCGAGGTGATGACCAAAGAACCGGCGGCCCCGTCGACCCCGTTCGAGGTCGCCACTCGCGATTTCGTCTTCGGGCAGGTGTGGCCCCGACCGGGCTTGAGCCGGCGGGATCGCCGATGGGTGACGCTCACCTGCGTCGCCGCGGCCGACTCGCCCTGGCCCATCGAGGATCACGTGTACGCCGCCTTGAACAGCGGCGACATCACCTTGGAGGAGATGCTCGAGTTCGTCCTTCAGTTCGCGATCTACTGCGGGTGGCCCAAGGCAGCCCATTGCGAGGGCGCCATCCACCGCCAGTGGGCCGGCATCAACCAGGAGCGGGGCCAGCAGCCCGAGCCCTGGCCGATGCTGTCGAACGAGATCCTGGGCCTGGAGAGATTCGAGGACCGGATCTTCAGGGGGGCGCAGGAATTTGCCGACGTAAACCTCATGCCAGCACCTCGACCGATGTCGCCGTACCGTCACGCCGGAATCCTCAACTTCGTCTTCGGGCATGTATGGCAGCGACCAGGGCTCACTCGACGAGAACGACGCATTATCACCCTCGCTGCCTGCGCCGTCGACGACTCGCCGACCCCGTTGAGGACCCACGTCGCCGCCGCCGTCCACTCTGGTGACATCACCAAAGAGGAGATGGACGAGATCGTGCTCCAGTTCTCCGCCTACTACGGCTTCCCCAAAGGGGAGGCATTGAGCGACGCCGCAGACGCCGCATTCGCCGAGATGCCGAGCATCGACCTGGACGAATGGCGGCGCACGGCTGCCGCCACCCCTTGGGAGGTGCCGCCCGTGATGCCGGTCCACATCTGGGAGCCATCGAAATGATCACCACCTGGGCGTTCGAGCGCGATCGATGACATAGGCCGACTTCACCGGTCCGGGAAACCAGGGGGCCCGACAGCACGCGGCATCATGCACGGCCCGCCGACGATGGGGTGAAGACACACACACAGACACACCGCTGAGCTCCTACCGGCGGCTGTTCACTACACCGGGCAGCACGCAGCAACCGGATGCGTACGTCCAAATCCTTGACTCCAATGGCCATGGCAGCCGAAACAGAGAGTTGCGGGCCGGTCGGGCGCTCGGAATGGCCTACGGCAGGACGGTGAAACTAGTTGAGCAGTACTTTACTAATCTGGAAGGACCCGGCGCGAAAGACGCGCTCTAATAGATCAGTATCCCGCCAAACGAGAGAAGGAGGGCGCGTGACTTCTGGGTGCGTGATCGAAGAATTGGGTCCGGCGCTGGGCGTACAGGTTCGAGGGATCGACTTGCGTGAGCCCGTTGACGAGGACCTGGCCGCGCTCCTCCGAGAGGCGTACGCGGATCGCTTAATGGTATTGTTCCCCGGCCAGCAACTGTCTCTGGACGACCAGGTACGCGCCGTAGGTTTGTTTGGTCCCATACTTGACGAGCTGGATGATGGCTCGTTTCACTCGATGGTCTCGAGCGTCGACCGCGACGCTTACATAGGGCGCGGAAGCAACGACGCAGAGTTGGTCTTCCACTCCGACCTGACCAACACGGGCTCCCCGCCGTGGGGACTCTCTCTGTATGCCCTAGAGATCGTCGGAGCGTCACCCGTGACCCGTTATATGAACACGCAACGCGCCTACGAGAGGCTGTCGCCCAAGCTGAGACAACTGGTCGATGACCTCGAAGTGACGGATATCTTTGACTACCCGGCCGACTTCGATCCCGACCGGGACATCAGCGATCCGAGCTTGGCGTGGGCAAGTGGTACGTCGACACATCCGGCTGTGATCGACCACCCTCGCAATGGCAGGCGGCAAGTCTATTGCAACCAGATGTGGACCAACCGGGTGGTCGGTTTGGATGCCGCCGGAGCGCGATCGATAATGGACGAGCTGTTCGGGCAGTTATACGATCCGTCCAATATCCACGAACACCAGTGGAAGGCGGGCGACCTGATGGTTTGGGACAACGTAGCCGTGCAGCACGGCCGGGACCCGATTCCGGCGGGATGCCGGCGGCGCCTTCGGCGAGTGTCTATTGGCGAGAAGACACCGGAGCTGATCCACGCCACGAAAGGTATCGCAGACCTGTCCCGGCAGCAGTCTGGTTAGCTGCCAGCTCGTTCGCCTGAACGGCGGCGCGTGCTCTGATCACTCGTCGCCATACGGGGCGATCAAAGCGTCGTAGCTGCCCTGGCCATGAGTCGGGTTGCTGACCGGGCAAACAACCTCGGCTCGGCGAGGTGGCATCATGACGGGATCGATCTTCCAAGAGGACGGCACGAATGGAGGCTACGCAGTGGAGTTGGACGGCAAGGTGGCGATCGTGACCGGCGCCAGCCGAGGCGTAGGAGCCGCGACCGCAATCGCCCTAGCTGAAGCGGGTTGCCGTGTCGCCTGCGCAGCACGCTCGACGAAGGAGGCGCCGCAGCGTACGCCGGGGACGCTCGACGATACGGTCGCGAGAGCAAAGAACGCCGGAACGGAAGCCATCGCCATTCCGACTGATCTCTCCAAGCGGGACGACGTACGGCGTATGGTCGCCGAGACCGTCGAGCGCTTTGGAGGTGTTGATGTGCTGATCAACAACGCCGCGGTGACCTTCATAGGGGACCTCGATCAACCAGAGCGCCGGCATGACCTGACCTTCGCGGTCAACTACTGGGCGCCGTACATCGCCATTCAAAGCGTGTCGCCACACATGGAGCGTCGCAACGGCGGTGCCATCATCAATGTGTCCTCGATGGCTGCGCTCGTGCCTCTTCCCGACATGCTGGCCTATGGGACATCGAAGATCGCTCTCGAGCACCTGACGTTGGACGCGGCGCGAATTCTTCACCCCAAGGGCATCGCCGTGAATTGCTTCCGGATCGACATCGGCTGCGCGTCGGAGGGCACCATCGCCAACATGCCCGGTGCCGATCTCAGTACGTTCGAGCCCTGTGAGGTGCCCGCTCAGGGCATCGTTTGGATGCTTCGACAGCCGTCGGACTACACGGGCAGGCGCGAGAGCATGTACCACCTCCGCCAGCGCGAGGGGATCATGCCCACGCGCATCACGAGCGACCACGAGTACGGCCCGACCCCGACAGAGTTATTCGACGGTCTCTACCAGGCCGCCCCCAGCAATCTTATCGAGCCCTACGACTGAGACCGACCAAAGAGCGTCTTCGCATTTTTGCTCAGGCCATCAGAACGGGTTGACCCGGCTTCCACGCCGCCGCTACATCACGAATCATGTTGTTCGCGGCCAGTGTCGCGTCGTTGAGCTCCGACAGTTCCACAATAGGGACGGGCGAGTCCGGATTCTCCAGATAGCAGAACTGAACCGGACCGCTATCGTCTCCCCGCCATACCTCCGACCAACCAATGGCAACCGCTGCCGCGCGTACCGCGTTGACGTCTTCGACCCAATAAGCGATCTGGTTGAAGCCGCCGCCAGTAGCGGTCATGAACTCCCGGTAGATGCTCGGTGTCTCATCGTGCTGTTGGATGAGCTCGATCTGCATATCACCGGAGTTCGACATCGCGATCGAGATCACGGGCTCCGAAAGGTCACCGCGGTAGCAGCATCGCTCCATTCGAAGCTCGCGCACAACCATCCAGGGCGCCACCCCCAGGTCCACCCACCGTGCGAGCTCGGCGTCGAGGTCGGGGACGATGAACCCGAACTGGCGGACCCTTCCCGGGAACACACTGGCCTTACTCTCGATCGTCATCGACACCTCCAGAATGGGCCTATCGTCGCGGACTACCTTACAGAACGCAGACGCCTGTGGTCCTGCGGCGCTTCGGTGTGCTGTCCAGCGGATGTCGATCGAGGGAGAGACAGTGAACCAGAGCCGATCACCCGGCACAACGTGGGCCTCCAGCGCGACGTCCACCGTCAACTCAAGCAGCTCGCTGTCGCCCAGGACCGCAATATCAGCGACATCGTGCGGGCCTGGTCACCCAAGCCCTCCGAGACGGCGACGGCATCTAGGCCCCGCGGCCCCCGCCGGCGGCACCATCCACGGTCAAACCGGGCGGCACGGCGGGGCCGTGCAACCGTTATCAAGATTGCTCCACCTCGGCCGGCAGACGCCCCCCGCTCCGCCAACTCCGGCGGTCCCGACAGGGGCAGGCGGACCAGACCCTCCCTGGCCAGACACTGCAGCGGTAGTCGAACCGACTCCCCGTCCAGATGGTAAGGGGCCAAGAACCGGGTATCGCTTCTGCTGCTGCCCCGGCGCAACCTCCCCGCCGCCACCACCCCCAAGATGGCCATGTCCACCGGATGGTATTTTCGAATCGGCGGTCCCTTCGAGTGCCGAGCTGGTGCAGTTGGTGCCCTACTGGCGGCGGGTGGTCGGCGATGGCCAACCCGGCGAGGACCGGTCCGACGAGTAACTGGCGCCTGCTTGGTAGACCGCCGAGTGGCCTCAGGTTCGACCGGTCAGAGATTCAGCCGGAGAGGCCGGAGGCGTCCAGGCGCTCGGCCACATCTCGCATCTCCTCGAAGAGCCACATCGGGACACTGTGGTTGGAGAGGTCGCGTATCTCGCCGATGTGGGCGGCGATGCTGTCCGTGCTGACCGAGGCTTCGTCGGGGGCGATCCACCCATCGGCCACGCCGACGAATATCTTGGCGTAGCGGCCGTTGACGGCGGAGAAGGCCTCACCGGAGTACTCGCACTCGGCGCTGCAGAGGTAGGTGACCAGCGCCGAGATCAGCGGCGGGCTCCAGCGCCAGTCGGGGATCGTGACCTCTTTGCGGGTGAAGCGGGCCCCCCATTCGAGCATGTCGGGGATGTTCGACTCGAGGGCGGCCTCCGTCATGGCGGTGGGGAGGATGGCGTTGACCTTGATGCCGTGCTCGGCTCCCTCGAAGGCGAGCGCCTTGGTGAGCCCGTAAAGGCCCGCCTTGGCCGCGGCATAGCTCGCCAGACCCTGATGGGACAGCATGCCGGAGTTGGAGCAGGTGTTGACGATCCGCCCGTAACCCTTCTCGCTCATGATCGGCCATACGTGGCGGCTCATCCGAAACGCCGCCCGGAGGTGGACGTCGAGGACGTCGTCGATGTCGTCCTCGCTCAGCTGGTCGATGTAACCGGTCCGCAGCACGCCGGCGTTGTTTACGAGTATGTCCACCGAGCCGTACTGCTCGAGGGCTACGTCGACCACGTGCTTGGATCCCGCAGCGGTGGCCACGGTCTCGTGGACGGCCACTGCTTTCCCGCCCGCCGAGGTGATCTCCTCGGTGACCTTCTCGGCGAGACCGTCGCGGATCTCGTTGACGACGACGGCCGCTCCTCTGCGAGCGAACTCCAAGGCGTGCGAGCGGCCGAGCCCCCGTCCAGCTCCGGTCACGATTGCTGTCCTGCCTGCAAAGGAAATCTCGCTCACGAGGTCCTCCCCCTTCGATCTCATAGGTTGTCGAGCCAGCTCCGGCCGCGTCGATGCTAGTCCTTCGTTGTCTGGGCCGAAGAGTGCCGGGGTGGGGTCGCGGGACAGTATTGTCGGCTACTTCGCCACTGCGTGCTGCCGATCACGGGGAGAGCAAAGACATGGAGTTCCAGTTTCACCTTTGGCCACACACCCGCTACGCCTCCTTCGACGAGATCGCGAACGTCGTGCAAGCCGCGGAGCGCTTCGGCTACACAGCCGCAGCCAACGGGGAGCACATCATCGTCCCGAATGGGCCGGAGGCCGATCTGGTCGGACCGAGCTATTTCGACCCCATGGTCATCTTCTCGTACCTGGCCGCCCGGACCACTCGGATCCGCCTCCAGTACTGCGCCATGGTCGTTCCCTATCGGCATCCAGCGCTGAGCGCACGCGGGCTGGCGTCGATTGATCACGCCTCGGGAGGCCGGTTGGAGGTGGTCATCGGGTCCGGTTGGGCGTCGTCGGAGTTCGCCGCGCTCGAAGTTCCCTACAAGTCGCGAGGTCCGATCACCGACGAGTACATGGACGCCATGCGCCGCTTGTGGACGGAGGACGCGCCTTCCATCGATGGCGAGTTCGTGAGCTTCGGTCCAACCACCTTTGAGCCGAAGTGCGTCCAGAAGCCGCATGTGCCGCTCTGGATCGGCGGCACCGGAGCCGCCCCCCTCAGGCGGATGGCCGCCTACGGCAGCGGCTGGGCCCCGATGGTCGGGTCTTTCGACGAGGTGCGTGACGGGATCGTGCAGACTCGCCACGCCGTGGCCGCCGCTGGGAGAAGTCCGGAGGGACTGGGCTTTTCCTACGGCCTGGCCTATCTGCAAACAGACGCCATGTCGGATGCCTCTTCAGAGGTAATGCACGACACGAGCCCGAAGGTCATCGCCGGGTCCTCCGCCGAGGCGCTCGATATCCTGGGGACCTACTCGAAAGCGGGCATCACGCGCGTCAACCTCGAATGTCGCTGGCTCAACGCCAACGAGTTAATCGAGAAGCTCCAGCAGTTCAGCGAAGAGGTCATCAGTCAGACCGCCGACACCTAGGGAACCTACTGTCCGCTGCCCGTTCGGCGAGGCGAGGACCCGGTTGGGGCAAACGGCGACAGACATTTGCGAGCGTAGTGGGCCGCCGTCCCGAGCAGCGCGCTGAAGGCCTGCTGAAGCAGCCCGACCCTACCTCGCCATCTATGAGCGCGAGGGCCCGCACAGACTGCCGTCGGCAAGTTGTTCGCTGCTTCGGGGGGCTGAGGTGAGCGATGCCCTCTCCGGCGAGGACAGGTGAACGAAGCACTGCCTGTGGCAGTCGACGGCCGCCACCTTGGCGCGTTCGCGGGAGCAGCCGGGAGATGGGTCGACAGTCGTCAACCGGTTGGTTCGTAAACCCGACGTCAGTCTGGCCGGCGCCCACCGCTACCACGAGACGAACGAGCCAGCATCAACTATCTGAATCTCAGGGTCTTCCGCCTCGCGTCACAACCGCCTCGATCGAGCAGCCCTACAGAGCGTCAAGGCAGACCAGTCTGCGACCTGGCTGTACAGAGGCGCTGTCGGCGTCGGCAGGACGTTAGCGAGCCGGGGCTTGGCCCCCGCTGCGGCGGGCAACGAGGAGTCCGGCGTTCCGGATCTGGGCACCGAGCCCGATCACCCCTTTCCCGTCAGGGCGCCTTGTATGCCACGGAGGATGAGGGAGAGGAGGGCATGTCCTTACGGTCCGAACACGGGAGCGGAGATCATGGCCACGCCGTAGGTGCGTTGCTGGTTGAGTGTGGCGAGGGCCTCATAGTCGGTGCTGGGAGGGTGCCCGACGTTGCGGCCCACCCGCGTGATAGCACGGCCGTGTCCACTGCATTCCATAGCATGCCGGTTATAGGCGAAGGCTAGCCAGGACTCGGTGTCGTCCCTGGCGATCGACTTCACCAACTTCCGCCACTACAGAATCCGCATACTCCTCTACGCCGGACACCCCGACTGGTTGCTATTCCCAATGATCACACCCTCCTAAAACACCGGAGAGCCGCTTAACATCACGCAACCTCGGCGTGACAACGGAAATCAAACCTTGGTCACGACGCCGACCTTCCTTCGCCCAATAGCCGAAGACCGGTTGGGGGCACTTGCTCCTGCCGGGGTCTTGTGTTAAGCATCGCTCTACCGATCCCTGAATAGTGGACACAGAGCCTGCTCGGCAGGACAAAGGACGACCAATGCTAAACAAGCTCTCAGTAACGGCACCTTACGAGGTCACCCAGGACACGTACCTGATCCCGACCTTCCTCGACAAGTGGCCACCTTCGATCCTTCCCATCCACACCATGGTCATCCGCGGCGTGGAGCCGGTCCTCATCGATACCGGGTGCGTGGGCGCTCGCGAAGACTGGCTGAAGTCCGTCTTCAGCGTTCTCGAACCGAATGACCTTCGTTGGGTGATTCTGAGCCATGCTGACCACGACCACATCGGCAATGCCTCGGCCATCCTCGAGCTCTGCCCCAATGCCAAGCTCGTCAGCTCTCTTTCGATCGCGACCCGACTCCTCGGCAGTGTCTCCTTCCCGCTCGACCGCAGCGTCTGGATCGGTGACACCGAGGCCATGCAGCTACCGGACCGGACGCTCCAGTTCGTCCATCCGCCCCTCTATGACTCCCCCACCACCCGAGGTATCTTCGACACCAAATCGGGCGTCATGTGGGGAGCCGACGCCTTTTTCGTCGGCGTCCCCGGCGAAACATTGGAAGCCGGAGACGTTCCGCCGGACTTCTTCGAGGCCACCTTCGCCATGCTCAATCAGGGCCATACGCCCTGGCTACCGCTGGTCGATCCCGCCCGGTTCGACACCCTCCTCAAGGAGACTGCTTCATTGCCTGTGACGACATGGCTGAGCGCTCACGCTCCGGTACTGCGCGGAAATCAGATCACCGACATTTTCGAGCGTACCCGCAAGCTGGCGGGCGCCCCGTCACAAGTCCCTGAGCTGCCACCCAATCTCCTGGATGTGCTGTTGCAATCCATGGCCGGGTAACTAGCCACGACATTTCTTCATCTTAAGGGCCCCTAACGTCGTCTTATGATGTCTACGAAGCCGGATGGGCAATGAGCGTGACCAACCAAGGCTATCGCCCGACGGTCGTTGTGGTCGGTGGAGGCTTCGCCGGAACAGCGGTCGCAAAGGCCCTCGACGGTTCGAGCTACGTGGTACTGGTAGAACCCAAGGACGCGTTCATGTATAACGTGGCCGCCCTCCGCGCCTTCGTCAACCCCTCGTGGCTGTCGAAAATCTTCTTCCCGTACCACAAGCTGCTTACTCATGGACGCGTCGTCCGAGATCGTGCCGTCCTGGTAGATTCCGGTCGGGTCGTGACCAGCTCGGGTGAAGAGATAACCGCCGACTACATAGTCCTGGCCAGTGGTTCGAACTATCCCTTTCCTGCCAAGACCGACCTCGTGGACAGCGACCGCACTCGGGAGAAGGTCCTCGCCGGCCATCAGTCCCTCGCTCGAGCGAAGCGGATACTGCTAGTCGGGGCCGGCCCCGTCGGTATCGAACTGGCCGGAGAGATCGGCCACAGATGGACCGACAAGTCGGTCATCCTGCTCGACGGGGCAAACGAGCTACTGACTGGCCCGTACAGTGACGAGCTCAGAACCGAGTTACGTCATCAGCTCGAAGCACTCGGAGTCGAGATCCGTCTCGGTAGCGGGTTGCCGGCTCTACCTCCGACCGATCCCGGTGAGCTGGCTACATTCACTGTCATAAGTCAGGACGGTGGCGAGGTCACCGCTGACATCTGGTTCCGCTGTTTCGGTATCACCCCCAACAGTGAGTACCTCGGTGAAGCTCTGGCGCCGGCGCGCCGTCCCGACGGGTATGTCGAAGTGTCGCCCTCGCTGCAGGTAACAGGCCACCGTAACATTTTCGCCTTAGGCGATGTATCGACAGCCGACGTTAACATCGCCGGTTTCGCCCTCAGCCAAGCAGAGATCATCGTCAACAACATCAAGGCTCTGGCAGATGGACGCTCTGAGCTCGCCGAGTACAAACGGGCAGGGACAGGAATCTTGATTCCGATGGGTCCTTCAGGTGGGGCAGGCCAGTTTCCCGGCGCCGACCACATTGTCGGCCGAGAGGCAGTCGCTGATATCAAAGGCAGTCACCTAAACATAGATCTGTTCGTCGAGTTCTTCGGTCTTGGTGACCTGGTCACCGACTGATCGACCGCACATCCAGCGGGCAATAGCTCGACCAGGCTGGACTGATCTTTAGCCTGTTCGAAGAGGCGTTTCCTGCACCTGCGCCCGGGCGGCCGCGGCCTCTGTGCGCGCCAAGGCCATCGAATGGACACCACGTTTCGACTGGAGCGATACGCCCGAGGACGCCCTGGTTCACGAACGCCAGTTGGACCAGGCCGTTCAACGCGCTCAGATCGTCCGCCACCGCCGGGCCCCGGCTTTTGGAGGAGTGGTCAGCCCGACTTCCTCCGTCGTCGACGGCGACTAACTCGCTCGTCGAGGGGGAAGCTGAATTCCAGGATCGGTCGATAATGACGTCGCGGTCCGAGCCGAATCAGCGTCGGACGTGGTTAAGGGCCGAACTGGGTGGCGGATCCGCATCGGTGAAAGGCGTATTTCCGGATATGTGATGTGCTCCTCAGGACTCCGGCACCACGGTGCGGCGATGCGGCGTT
Organism: uncultured Actinomycetota bacterium; assembly: GCA_963783945.1. Taxonomy (GTDB): domain Bacteria; phylum Actinomycetota; class Acidimicrobiia; order Acidimicrobiales; family Palsa-688; genus CAWAPS01. Next base: position 1,113,984 of record CAWAPS010000019.1, on the reverse strand, counting down.
AGCGGCTTTGTTAACGGGTTGGGTATCGTGTCCTCAGTCGTTGTGCTTGGGGTCGAGAAAGGGGGGCGTGCGATGACATCGCAGGGCTTGCCCACTGAAGGCGTCCCGGCCCGATGGCCGGAGAGGCTTCCGCTTCCTCTGAGCGGGTTCATCGGCCGCCGCCAGGAACGGGCCGACGTGGCCGAGCTGGTGGCCACAAACCGCCTGGTGACCCTGGTCGGAGCGGGCGGGGTGGGCAAGACCCGCCTGGCAGTGGAGGTGGCGGCCGGCGCGGCCGCCGGTTTCGACGATGGTGTCGACCTGGTCGACCTGGCCCCGGTCCGAGAGGCGGCGTCGCTGCCGGCCACCCTGGCCCGGTCGTTGGATCTGGAGGAGTGGGGGGATACGACCATTGAGGACCGCCTGGTCGCCCGGCTGCGGGCGCAACGTCGACTGGTGGTGTTGGACAACTGCGAGCATCTGAAGGTCGGCTGTGCCGCTTTGGTCTCGTTCCTGTTGTCGCGTTGCGGCTCGGTTGCGGTGCTGATCACCAGCCGGGAGAGTCTGGGGGTGCCCGGTGAGATCACCTGGCGGGTGCCTTCTCTGTCGTTTCCCTGGCCGGACCGCCCCACCAACGTGGAGGACATTCAGGATTACGAGGCAGTGGCGCTGTTTTTGGATCGGGCTCGCTCCGCCCGCCCCGGATTTGTGATGACGCCCGACGACGTGGCCCCCGTCACCCAGATCTGCTATCGCCTCGACGGCATCCCCTTGGCCTTGGAGTTGGCCGCCGCCCGGATGTCGGCGTTGAGCCTGCCCGAAATCGCCCAGCGCATCTCCGGCCGTTTTGACCTTCTCGCCGCGGGGGGTTCCGGCCCCGCCCGCCACCAAACCCTGCAGGCCTCGGTCGAGTGGAGCTATCAGCTGCTCGACGACGTCGAACAGGCGCTGTTCCGGCGGGTCGCGGTGTTCGCCGGCGGCTGGTCCTTGGACGCCGCCGAGGCGGTGGTCGGCAGCCCGCCGATCGCCGACACCCAGGTGGCGGGCGTGATAGCCCAGCTAGTGGACAAGTCCTTGGTGGACGTCGATCAGTCCGGACCGGACAGCCGCTACCGACTGCTGGAGACGATCAGGGTCTTCGCGGGCCAGCGGTTGGTCGATTCCGGGGAGCACGACCAGTTCAGCCGCCGCCACGCCGAACACTTCGCCCAGTTGGCTGCCGGATCAGGACCGCGTCTGCGCGGCCCTGATCAGGCCGGCTGGGCCCGTCTCTTAGAGCGGGAGGATGCCAACATTCGGGCCGCCCGAGTCTGGTGTGACCAGCACCCCAGCAGGGCCGGGCTCGGGTTGGCCATGTCCGCCGGGTTGTGGGAGTTCTGGCACATCCGCGGGCGCCTCACAGAGGCAGTCGACTGGCTCAGCGACGCCCTCGATCGGGCCCGAGAGACCACAGCGGCCCGAGCCGAGGCCCTCAACGGGCTGGGGGTGATCACAGCTGTCTCGGGCAACCACCCGAGGGCCACGAGGCTGTTCGAGGAGAGTGTTCAGGCCTACGAGCACGTCGAGAACCTCCAGGGACTGGCGCGAGCCTGGACCCATTTGGGCAATGCCCGCATAATTGAGGGCGATGTGATCGGCGCCGAAGAGGCATTCGCCCGTGGTCTCGAAGTGGCCCAGCGGTGCGGCAGCCGGTGGCATCAGGGCTTCGCCCAGTACCTGTGGGGATTCGGTGCCTCCGTCCTCGGCGACCTCGAACGGGCCGTCCGCCTGCTCGAGTCAAGCGTCGCAGTGTTCGAAGAGGCGGGAGACCTTCGGGGCGTCGCCTACGGGCTGACCGTCCTCGGCGACTGTTTCGTCCAGCAAGCCGCTCCCGATGAAGCCGTCGAATCACTCACCGAGGCCATCCGTGGCTTCCAAACGCTGCCCGATAACTGGGGACTGCTGTACGCGTCGAACCTGCTGGCGGCCGCCGAGGCGGCCCGAGGCCACTGGGAACGCTGCGCGTTACTCGTCGGGTTGACCGAGGGTCTCTGCGAACGCACCGGCGCTGAACTGTTCCCCTACCAGCAACAGGGTGCGGTGGTGGTGGCGGCCGCCTGTGAGAAGGAACTCGGCACCGCGCGGTTCACGCAGGGACGGAACACGGGCCGGGCAGCCGGTCGTGGTGGGGACATCGCCGAGGCACTATGGCCCATCCCATACCCCACGGTCACCGCGGGGGATACCGGCAATACTGGCGCCTCTCCCCGGCTCCTTGCTCTGAGCAGGCGAGAACTCGAAGTAGCCGAGTTGATCGCCCAAGGCCTGACCAATCGCCACATAGCCCAGCAGCTCTTCATCGCCGAACGCACAGTGGACACCCACGTCGGTCACATCCTGACGAAACTCCACTGCACCACCCGCGCCCAGGTCGCAGCCCTAGTCGCCCGCCACAGCACCAGCGAACTGCTATGACCCGGCGGCCGTGCTTCCGCCATCCCCACGAGGCTCGCGGGCAATACCCACCTCGGATGCCCTTCTCCACATCTTTGACGGCCGATCGGTGTTACAGACACACCGGCGGACCTCGAAGCGTCGCTCCTCTGCTGGGGTCGCTGCGCTGCTTGGCACAGTCCGGTGCCGGCGAAGCCGGGTGGGCTCACCACAGCAAATCCCCGTCGTAGTGGCGCGCGTCGTCGAGGAGCGTGACGCCGCACTCCTTCGCCGCCAGCATCACCTTCAAACCTTGCTCGCGCGAGATCCGCTCATACGTCTGCCACGAACCGGGCGGCCACGCGGCCGTGCGCAGACGCCTTCAGCCGTTTCTCGCATGGAACTAGGCTGCGCCAAGGAGCGCCCCACCGTTCGAAGCCCGGAAGCAACTACCCGCACCCGCCAAGCGACCGTGGGCGCAGCGCTTTCGGTCAGGTCCGACTGAAACGGCCCTGACTAGGATGCGGGCGTCTCCACCGGTGCCCGACCGGCAGCGAGGACGGTTTCAGGACGGGGCGTTCATGTCAGAGCTCCGTTCCGTCATAGCGCCCTACTCGTGGGGACACCCGGCGGCAGACCGTTTCGCGCCCGGGTCGCGCACCGTGGCCAGCCAAAAGTCGACGATCGCGAGCCGGTCATCGCCCACGAGAATGCTGCGTAGCTTCGGTGCGTGATGGAGTGAGAGGGCGCTCTTTCAGTTACAGGTGGCCGAGGCAGGTCCCGCCGTGGGCGGCGCTGTTCGTGCCGTCGGGACAGGTCGTGTTCGACCAGATGATCCCCGAGATGTTTGCCCCGCTTGTCGTCGCACCGGTCAGAATCGCGTTCGTCAGGGTGGCGTTGGACAGGTTCGACCCGGCGAGGTTCGCGCTCGTCAGGTCGGCACCGGTCAGGTTGGCCGGCGACATGTTGGCGCCCGCGAGGTTCGCGCCTCTTAGGTTCGCTCCCGTCAGGTTGGCGTTCTGCAGGTTCGCGCCTTTTAGATTCGCGTTCTGCAGGATCGCGCCTTTGAGGCTCGCACCTCGGAGGTTGTCGCCGCTCATGTTGTAGCCCGTGAGGTTGCAATCGTCGAGGTTGGCGCCCTGCAGGTTCTGCCCGCCGTTGTTCTTGACCTGCGGACACGACCTGCTGCTGACGGTCACCGTGCCGTTCACGTAGCTGATGGTGTAGTTCGCGTCCACCGCACCGATGCAGGTGCTCGGGTACGTCCCGACCGGCGAGGCTGACGTCGCGGTCGTGGAGCACGTCGGGGCGGTTGTCAGCGACGAGGCTGTGTCACCGTTCACGAACCCCGAGTACGAGGCCGTGATCGTTGGCACTGTCCCGCCGTAGGTCATGGAGGGACTCGACGCCGTGATCTGCAACGGCACCGGATTCACCGCCACCGTGCCGCCCGTGTAGCTGATCGTGTAGTTCGGGTCGACCGCGCCCGTACATGAGCTCGGGTACGTCCCGACCGGGGACGACGAGGTCGCGGTCGTGGAGCACGTCGGGGCGGTTGTCAGCGACGAGGCTGTGTCACCGTTCACGAACCCCGAGTACGAGGCCGTGATCGTTGGCACTGTCCCGCCGTAGGTCATGGAGGGACTCGACGGCGTGATCTGCAACGCCGCCGGATCCACGCCAACGGTGCCACTCGACGTAGCTGATGTGTAGTTCGGGTCGACCGCGCCCGTACATGAGCTCGGGTACGTCCCGACCGGGGAAGAGGAGGTCGCGGTCGTGGAGCACGTCGGGGCGGTTGTCAGCGACGAGGCGGTATCACCGTTCACGAACCCCGAGTACGAGGCTGTGATCGCGGGCGGTGTTCCCCCGTAGGTCATTGAGCCGTCGGAGGCGGTGATCTGCAATGCCGCCGCGCCGATGTGAACGGTGCCATCGACGTAGCTGATGTCGTAGTTCGGGTCGGCCGCGCCCGTGCACGAGCTCGGGTAATCGCCCACCGGGGAGGACGGGCTGGCGGTCGTGGAGCACGTCGGGGCGGTTGTCAGCGACGAGGCGGTATCTCCGTTCACGAACCCCGAGTACGAGGCTGTGATCGCGGGCGGTGTTCCCCCGTAGGTCCTTGAGCCGTCGGAGGCGGTGATCTGCAACGCCGCCGCGCCGACGTGAACGGTGCCATCGACGTAGCTGATGTCGTAGTTCGGGTCGGCCGCGCCCGTACACGAGCTCGGGTAATCGCCCACCGGGGAGGACGGGCTGGCGGTCGTGGAGCACGTCGGGGCGGTTGTCAGCGACGAGGCGGTATCTCCGTTCACGAACCCCGAGTACGAGGCTGTGATCGCGGGCGGTGTTCCCCCGTAGGTCATTGAGCCGTCGGAGGCGGTGATCTGCAACGGCGCCGTCTGGACGTCCACGGTGACCTCTTCGGTGCTCGTCACGCCGTTGCTGTCCGTCGCCTGCACCTGGAAGGTGAAGGTGCCCGCCGCTGTCGGGGTGCCGCTGAGCGTGCCGTCCGAGGCGAGCGCGAGTCCGGTCGGAAGCGTCCCGCCCGTCTGTGTCACGGTGTACGGCGAAGTTCCGCCGCTGATGCTCAGCTGGTTCGAGTACGCGCTGCCGAAGGTCGCGTCCGGGAGAGTCGAGCCCACCGAAACCGACGCGGCGCAGCTCGTGCCGTCGGCGGTAGAGGAGGCGACTGTGTCGGTCGTCGTCGTCGCCGCAAACGGACCGCCGGGTACGCCGGTGATGCGAACGGCTGTCTCCCCATCCGTTTCCTGGAAGCCCAGATCACCGTTGGCATACGTCCACGCCGCGTTGTAGGACTCCTCGGGCACAGCGTCGACGGTGTGCGTGGTGACCTGGCCGGTCGTGAGGTCGACCTGGAAGAGTTCTGGTCCGTTGAGGCCCCACATGAAGCCCTGGTCGTAGGTCCAGTCGATCGCCGGAATCTGTGCGCTCAGATGCAGGGTCGTGAACGCCGTCGGGTGCGCCGGGTCGATCGACTGGGCGACCATGTTCGACGGCGCACCCTCACCCACGACCCAGAGTCGCCCTTGCGCATCGAATCCGCCGGCGGCGTAATCGATCGAGCCGCCGCCAGGAAGGTTCGTGGCCCCCACGTCGGTGACCTGGCCGGTGCTGTCGATCTTCATCAGGTCGAAGGTGGAGTTCTGCGCGATCGCGTAGAGGAAGTGGTCGCCCGGATCGAACCCAAGCGCGTTCAAGGCGAACGTCGTCCCGGAAAGGGAAACGGGCCTCCCGAAGTGCGGCCCTCCCGAGGTCTCTATCGAGGAGAAGAGAGCCGGAGGCGCAGGGCTGCCGACGAGATAGAAATCAGTCGACACCGCACAGGTGAACGGTGTCGGGATCGGATCTGTCGCGCCTGCCGGCGACGCACCGGTTACACCCGCCACGAGGAGTGCCACGACGAGAGCCGACAAGGTAGCTCCGAACCCGCGGCGGAGAATAATCGAGTTCATCCCACCAGCCTTTCGCTCGCTGTCGATGAGACACCTGGCGCCGCTAGCCCGTCGCGGGTTGCGATGCGGTAAACAGCCCCAAGCACAATCCTGCGTGACTTCATAACCAGTCCCCCTTCCAAAGTCGTGGACAGAAGAAACCGGGGGCGCGTCGCGAGGGGATAAGCCCGTCGTGAACTCGAACGTCCCCCTGAACGGATGCTCCCCCCAGTAGCCCACCTCGTTTGGGTTGGACGGGAACGGTAGGACTTACCGGTGGTTGTCTGCAAGGATCGCTCATGTCACCCCTAACCACAGACCCCGGTGCTGGCAGTGACTCCTCGTGGCGCCACATCATGAAGGCCACGACGAGGATCCAGATGCCCATAGCCATGAAGGCGAAGAACCCGGCAGGACCAGCTAGGGCCACCACCGCCAGCACGAAACTGACCCAGGCCAGCCACACCGGCAGGATCCTGGTCTTGAGGATGATGAACCCTGCCGCCCACATCAGGATCGACACCCCGATGACAACGGCTGCGGCCCCGATGTCGGACTGGAGAAAGTTCAGGGTCTGGGCCGTTGCCGGGAGCATCTTCTTGGGTTCATCGAACAGAGCTATTTCGGCCCCAGAGAAGATCAACCCTCCGGTGGCGAATATCCCGGCTCCCACCAACATGATCGGGGACAACCTGGCTCCCAGGTCAGTACGACCCCATCGATCCCGTAGGTAGCCGAACCAGAAGATCCCGAACACTATGGCGATGTCGGCCAGCAACAGAGAGACCTTCAGGTGGGTCTGATGACTCTTGACGTTGTACCAGGCCAGGATGTAGGCCGGTGTCTTGTTTGTATCCGGCGGGCTTGTGATGAGGAAGCTCACCACCAGCAGGACCACAAAGGCCACCCCGGTAACTGGTCCCCATCTGGCTCGATGCTCAGGCTCTGGCACCGCTTTTGAACTCATTCTCCTATCCCCTCCCTAGCTCAGCAAACAGTTCGACCTTCCCGCGAAGGTTGCCTCTGACCCCTCTTACTGATCTAATCGACCAGCTGTTCCTTGTTGGTCGGAATAGAGCCCACGAGGCCAACACGCAGTCGTAGGTTGATCCCCAACCGGTGACCGCCTGCCAGGATCGCTTCGGTTCCGGCGAACGTCAGGCCGAGCCCGGGCAGGCCGGCCAGAGTCGCCTGCCCTGGCGGCGTGTGGTTGCGGTGATGACATGCTGCTCCTCGCTCTGGCGGCGATCGCAGTTCGGGCGTACCCTCCCCAAGCCACTATCGGTGTCCCGTACGCTTAGGCCCGACCGCGCCAATCGAGGCGGGGGGCTGCCACTCGACGGCTTCCACGACGCTGGTGAAGGGCACCCCGGCTTGTTGGTTGACCGCGGCCACCTCTTCGGCGTCGGCCCCTTCGAACAGGCAGAGCCCTGCCGCGTTGGCGGGCACGAAAAAGCCGGTCAGATATCGCACCGCTCGTCCGGCGGCCCGGGCCGAGTCGGCCTCGTCGGTCACGGCGCGCTGGGCGGCGACAAATTGGTCTCGGGTTACCCCGGGCAGGTCACGAAAGACCAGGTAGGTCGGCAATTGCACTCCGAGGGGGTTAGGACTGGCGACGTCATATTGGTTACCAACGCTGTTATCGCGCCGATCGATGCGCCCGGCATCGGTGAAAAGGCGTATTCCGGGTACGTATTGCGCGGATCTCAGGGTCCTGGGCCCCAGGGGGCGGAGGACCTTGTTGGCCACCGAGGGCACCCCCGTCGCCGACCTGCAAGGTCTGATGGGTCACGCCTCGCTGGCGACCACTCAGGGCTATCTGGACTCGGTCGCCCGGGACCGCCAAGCCGCCGCCGCGGCCAACCCCGCCCTGCGCCACCTTCGGGCCGCCGCCCCCAAGCGTTGACTCGACTCAGCCCGAACCTCGCCGGGGGGTTCGTTACCCGGGGGTCGCAGGAAGCTATGGCTATTGTAGCGCATCTAAGGCAGTTTGGTGATACTAGGTTAGTCCGTGTTGCGGTCGATCGAGCGGACGAGCCCAGGCCTGGAGCGACCGTCCGGTTCGTGCAGGGCACCTTCGTGACAGGAGCCGACGGGTCCGCGCACCGCGTGGCGGCGCTTCGCCCCGAACGGTCGACAAGCGCGTCGGACCAAATGTTTCTGGAAGGCAAGATTGCCATTGTTACCGCCGGGGGCGGCCCGGGCATCGGCCGTGCGGTCTCACGGGCCCTGGCGAACGAAGGCGCCGCGGTGGTCATCGCGGAACTGGACCGGGCCCGGGCCGAGGAGGCCGCGGCGGAGATTCGCGATGCCGGTGGCACGGTGCTGGCGGTTCCCACGGACGTGTCGTTGAAGTCAGATGTCGTCGACATGGTGCAGCGAACCGTCGACGAGTTCGGCCGCGTCGACATTCTCTGCAACCACGCCGGAGCGGCCACCGGTGGCCCCATCGAGGACATGCCCGAGGAGGTCTGGGACGCCCACCTCGGCGTCGCGCTCAAAGGTACGTTCTTGTGCACCCAGGCCGTCGTCTCTCACATGAGGCGCCACAGGTGGGGACGCATCGTCCGGCCCGAAGTACGCAGGGTGGATCAATTCGGTGCACGCCGCCGGCTCGCAGAACCACCTACACAAACATCACCACCGACACCGTCGAGATGGACGGCGACGTCGCCCACGCCGAGAGCTACGTCCCGTCACGCTCCTCAACCACGACGGCGAGACTGTCCGCCTCATTGACGGGCGCTACATCGACCGTCTTGAGAAACGCGCCGGCGTGTGGAGGATGGCGGTTTGGCGCTCGACGGTCGAACTATGATCCAGACGGACGCGTCCGGGCTGAAAAACCGGCTGTTCATCGAGCAGGGGTACTCCAAGGGCACGCGTGACAGTCGGGACTTGTCTTACGTCCGGCCTCTGCAGGTCGACACGCCCACTCCCCAGCTCTGGTGATCGCCGTCAGCAGTTTGACTGGGACTGATTGCTGCGGGTTGGGGAGTGTTACTTTCTCCCGGTTTTGCCTGCGGTCTTGGAGGTTGGGGTTTTGGTCTTCTTGGTGGCTTTTCGGGGTGCGTCCGCCCGGGTGAGGTCGTCGAGGAGTGCCCGTACGAACGACTGGTGGACCTTCTGGCGGTCGATGAGGTTGGGCTCGGCCAGCCATTGGGTCTCGATCCCGATGCTGAACGCCACGATCTCCATAGCTTTCAGGTCGGCGTCGATGTCGCTGCGGATCTCGCCCGTGTCCTGGCCGGCCCGGATCTCGGCGGCTATTACGGCTCGGATGTGGTGGCCGGCTTCGTTGAAGTAGTGGTGGAGGGGATCGCCAGGGTTGAGGTTCTCGGCACGCAGTACCGTCGCCAGCCTGGTGAGCACCTCCGGCTCTGAGGGCACCGGGATGCTGGTCAGACCGGTGATGCCCGTGCCGGCCACTTCGCCGGCAAGTCCCTCCAGTATCTGATCCCGCCTGGCCATGACCGCTCTGAGTAGGTTTTCCTTGGTCCCGAAGTGGCGGAGGATTCCGACGTGGCTCATCCCGACCCTCTCCGCTAGGAGAAGCAAGCCGGTACCTCGGTAGCCGTGCCGGGCGAACAGCTCGACCGCGGCGTCGAGGATCTGTTCCCGGCTGGCGATGCCGCGCCGGTTCGGCACGCCTTTCCGGGGCGGCATCAGTTCCTTCTTGCAGCAGCGCTTGACATCCGGGTCCACCCTGATAAAGATACAGGTCTGTAACAGCTTAGGTTAGGCCTATCGCCGGGAGGGCGATGGTGTCGACTCTGACCTCGACAAGAGGGGATACAGCCGATGATCAGACACGGTGGTGGACAGATGAGTGGTGGAAGACGGTGGCGGGGCGGGGCGCTGCTGGTGGCGGCTGCTTTGCTGGTCGTTGTTGTCAGCCCGGCGGTAACAGCCTCGAATGTGGCGTCGGCGTCGGCGTCGGCTCCCGCCCCGGCTTGCCAACCTCAGTCCTCGGGCGGTCCGCTGTTTGTCACCGCCACTTGTGTCGATCCGGTCCTGAACCAGCCATACATAGATGAAGATCAACCGGGGACGATCACCGACCCGACGACCGGGATGACGGTGAGCTTCCGCTACATACATGGCGGGTTCACCGGAACTGCCGCCCGGTTCGCGTTCTACTTCCCGTCACCGGACAAGTACCGGGGCCGATTCTTCGAAACCACATATCCCACCCTGAGCCAAGAGAACGCCGCTTCGGGCTGCCCGTCGATAGGAACCTCTTACTGCTCGGTGGCCTTCGCCATTTCCAATGGCGCCTACGTGGTGTCGACCAATAACGCCGGCGGCGTACCCACCGGCGGCGCCCTTGCCCCGTATCGAACAAACGCCGCGGCGGCGAAGTTCTCCCGGGTCGTGGCCGAGAAGAGGGTGTATCACACCTCGGCCCGGCCCCGCGGCTACATCTACGGCGCCAGCGGAGGCGCCTACCAAACGGTGGGAGCTATGGAGAACACCTCCGGCGTGTGGGACGGCGCGGTGCCCATGGTCTTCGGGGTTCCCAACGCCATCCCCAGTTTCATGACCGTGGAGCTTCTTGCACTTCGCGTCCTAGCTGACAAGCTGCCCCAGATCGCCGACGCCATGGCTCCCGGCGGCAGCGGTGATCCCTACGCCGGCCTCACACCCGAGCAGCAGGCGGTCCTGCAGGAGGTGACCAAGCTCGGCTTCCCGCTGCGGGGCTGGTGGCAGTACGCCACCTTGAATGGTGGAGGGTTCTACGCAGTGGAGCCGGCCGTGCGGGCCATCGACCCCAGCTATGTGAATGACTTTTGGACCCAGCCCGGCTATGAGGGCAGCGACCCGTCGGTGCAGGCGGCCCGGGTCCAGTACGACAGCACTGTCACCGGGCTGGTCGGCAACCCGGCCAGCGGGTTGCTGCTTGCCAGTGTGCCCACCGGTGACCTGGACGGTGCCGATCTGAATGTCCTGAGCGGACCCGAAGCCGGACAGACGGTGCCCATCGGCAACGTAACCGGTAACACGCTCACCTTCGGGCCCTTGGCCAACCCGGCCGTCACTAGTCAAATCACAGCCGGCACGTCGGTGGAGCTAGACAACTCCTGGCTTATCGCCCTCCAGTACTACCAACGCCATCAGGTGCCAACCCCCGATGAGTATGGATGGAACCAGTACCGGGGCCCCAACGGTCAGCCGCTCGAACCGCAGCGCCCCATCCTGGTCGGACCGCTCCTAGCCGCCAGCACCGCCGGATCGGTGGCCAGCGGGCATTTCTACGGCAAGATGATCATGCTGGAGTCGACCATGGACGTGCAGGCCTACCCTTGGTCCGCCGACTGGTACAGCAAGCAGGCCCAGGCCGCCCTCGGATCCAGCTTCGGCAACAGCTTCCGGCTGTGGTACATGGACAACGCCGACCACGACCCGGAAGGCCCGGCGGCCACCGACGCCGCCGACCACATCGTCAGCTACACCGGTGAGTTCCAGCAGGCACTTCTGGACCTGGACGCCTGGGTGGCCCACAGGGCTCAGCCGCCGGCCAGCACCAACTACAGCATCGACGCCAACAACCAGGTGCAACTGGCGGCCACCGCCGTAAGGCGCCACGGGGTCCAGCCCGTGGTCACCCTGACGGCCAGGACACGCGCGTGGGTTCACGCCTCACCCGGGCAGAGGATCTATGTCGCGGCCGGTCAGCCCGTAACGTTCTCCATGGACGCCCAGGTGCCTCCCGGCGCCGGCAAGATCGTCAAGGTCGAGTGGGACTTCGAGGGTACGGGTAGCTTCACGGTCACATCGGCGCTCACCCGGATCGGCCCGCGAGTCAGACTGCACGAGACCTACACCTTCACCAATCCTGGCACCTATTTCCCGGTGGTCCGTGTGACATCCCAGCGCTACGGGAACACCACCACCCCATACGGCCTGGTCCAGAACCTGGCCAGCATCCGAGTAATCGTCCACTAGCGCATAAGACAGAGGTCGCCGATTTGAGGTCTGGTAATTCGGCTCCCCGCGTGAAGGCTCCAGTAGCCGCCTCGACGGGCGCCCACGAATGTGGGCAGCGCCCGTCGCGCCTGCCCGGTGAACGCATCGGTAACCGGGCGCTGGATGTCGGAGAAGCGAGGCCTTCGACCTTCACTCTGTCATACGCTTGGCGCGATGGCAACCTCGAGGCGTGTCGGCGTGACCGGGAGGCGGACGGCGAACCCGGCCACCCAACGGATGTGACTCGGCGCCCGGTCATCTATCGGTCATCTATGCCCCCATTTGTTGCCGGGGACGTCCGACCCGAGGTGCCGGTCGGGGTCACGCAGAACGCTCACGCCATAACCCGGTCGGGTCGGTCGACCTACGCACGCAGATCGGCACATCTCGTGTCTGGCCACCCGGCCACTTCCAAGCCCCCGGTGCTTGGCAAAGTTCGCAACCTTTGGTTGGCAGGCCTCCTCGGGTATCTCATCTCCCCGGCGAGGGGGGATAGCGGGCCACAGCGATAGTGGGATGGTTCCGCCGCGCGTTCGGTGATACCTGCGGGCAGTCGGATCGACGCAGTGTGGGACGGAGGCTTCGGAGGCTCCGAGAACCTCGGCGCGGTTGTAAGAGCTGACCAGGTGCAGGCGCCTTTGAATGTCGACGTTCTCGTGTTCGTGTGCGACACTCTCGCTGCCCTGGTGTGTACCGGAAGGAGTTTGTTGCGAGGCTGTTCACACGGTCGTACTCTTAACCCAAACAGTTACTGGGGAGGGGCGATGGAGGATGGTGTCGCCGAGTGACTTTCAGGCGCATTCTGAGTTTCACAAGGCGCCATGTGGGAACTCGCACAGTGGGGCGCAGAGCAGTGCGAAGCGTTGTAGTGAAGATTGCATTGGAGTCGACATCTTTAGTGGAGGTGGCCCGGTGATACCGAGGTTGAAGCTTGTCAGAAAGTCGCGATCGGGACTTCCGCTCGTCTTTGCCCTGGTTGTCACTCTGGTAATGGCCACGGCTCCAGGCCTTGCCGGTGCGGCCGGTAGCACGTCGGGATCGGTTCCTCCAGAGCCTGGTCAACTACTTCACGTGCCTGCCTCGATTTCGGAGCTGCCGGTGCCTCCGACGGCACCAGCGAGCGGAGTGTGCGCGAATCCGACCGGATGCCTTTCGGGCATTTGGGGAGGCCTCGGCACCCCGGGCTTCTATTGGGATTCGCGCTATGTGCTAGTGGGTCTGACATATGCGGGCGCACCCAATACCGGGCCCGCCAGTATCTACAGCGGCCCTCAGGTGGTGCTTGACAAGACCGACGGCACGACCTTCCCTGACGGAGATGCCTGGAAGTGCCTCACCTGCGGGGTGTCGATGCCTTCGACGATCATCACCGCCGACTTCACCTATCCGCCGCCCCGTGCGCTACCGGGTGACAAGCAAGTACTGGTGGGCAATGGCATTCTCGACTGCAGCGGTCCCCGCGGTGCCCTTCTTAGGCTCTCCGACCCAAAGTGCACGCCATCCGACACCCATGTCTATCCCATCTACTGGGGCAACTCTCCGCTCGGAGCGCCCAATCCGCCGAGCCCGTTCGGCAATGGGCGGGAGTGGCGCCTCAGTCCTGACGGCGTTCACCTGGAATGGGACTCCCTGCTCATCACTGGTGGCGGCTTCGCGGAAGACGAGTTCGAAGGCGCACTCTCGTGGGATATCGCCAATCAGCGGTATGACCTGACCAACGTGTATTTCCTGCCTCAGCCATCTCCTTGGGTGGTCCAGGGCAATCAGCTCGTGTTCCGCCAGCAAGCCATGATCGGCGAGGCGAGGGGCTGGACAAGCGATGGCCGATCTATTCTGGGGATCCAGGCCTATGAGGACAATAGTGTTGATGGGTGGGCAACGAACCTGACAACGGGTCAATCGCATCCTGTAACTGTTCACGCCGAATACACCGACCCCATGCAGATGTCCCCGAACGGCTTGTGGATGATAAACGACGAGGCCAGGGGGAACGGCCGCATGGACTGGATCTCGGGTCTCGAAGGGATCTCCCCAATCTCGTCCAACCTGGTCAGCCTCGGTGTTATCTCCCAGATGCGTAACAACGGCAACCGTAGGTTCTTCGAACCGTGGCTAACCAGCACCGTTGTGCCGAAGACGGAACAGGTCAACGCGGCGGTCGCCGATCCCAACTGGAATGCTGCAGCCGACCCGGATTGGTTGGCCAACAGCGCCGCTGTCGTGTGGGTAGAGAACTTCGCCTGCGGGGCGAATCCGACACCTCATGAGTGTGCGGGTTCGACGGAGCCTGGAGGGAGGAACAGTCGGCTGATGATCGCTCGATTAGCCCTGCCTTCGCGCCCGGCAATCCCGCCGGCACCGATCTCGAACACGGCTCCAGCGAGTTGGGCCACTCCCTACGCTCCCGGTCAGACTCTGCCGACCTTTGCGCCTATCCCCAGTGGTACCTACACGGTGAAGGGGAATGTGTTCGGCTACGCCACTGTGGTGATCACGGACAACTCGACAGACACCGCTGTCCAGAGCATTCAGGTCACCTATCGCAACTACGTCCAGTCGCGTGGGCTCAACGTGGTGAACGGTACCGAGAGCGTGAACACCACTACTCCGGGATTCATGACCTGGAACGACAACCTCACCATCTTTGGTCTTCAAGGATTCGGCCAGTTAGTAACAAGTCCAGGTGGGTTCTCAGTGAACGTCAACGATCTGAACTTCAGCAACAACTTCCAGGCGACGGGGACAATGACAACAACGCTCAACGGAATCACCTACAACCAGCCAGCGAACGGAACCTGACCAGGCATTCGTCGGCCGACCGGGGCGGCTTCCTCCCGGTCGGCCGACATCACCATGGTGTCAAGCCTCCACACTCCCCATGCCGGTGGAAGGTAACCGCCAGTACTCGGCTTCAAGGGGACTCCTACCTGACTCCTCCTTCTGCGCTAAGCACCGTTCGTGGCTGGCTGGCCAAAGCTTCGACCATCCGGCCCTGTCGGCCACTTTCGCCCGTTACCGGGCCACAGTCGCATGCCGCGAGGCGGAGCTGGAGGCGCTTGAGGCGGACCTGCAGCGGTACTTGACCATCGAGCCGTTCGCCGCTGCGGTCGCTCGACTCGCCGCCTACCGCGGGGTGGAGCGCCTCGGCGGGCTTGTTCTGCAAGCCGAAGTGTGCGATCGGCGGCGGTTCTCGGGGCGAGACGATCCTGGCTCGTTTTGCGGTCTGGTGACGCCGATCCCCGCACCACCATGCGCTATGACCGAGCTCGGTTGTCACTCGACCGCCACGCTACCTACATCGTGGCGGCCTTCCTGGCCGGCGCCGCCCGCTAACGGCCCACGACGTTCGGGCGTCCCGAACACAGGGGGCGCCCGACGCCCTACCCGTCGATCGGGGCGAGTCACGTGAGCCGTCTCATCCCGGCCGAGGGGTGCCGATGAAGTGTTCGGGGCGGCTGCGAGTAGTCGAGTCGCGTAACCCTTCGTCGGGGAGCGCGGCTGAGACGCGTTGCGCGGGCGTGGTCTCAGGCGGCGATGAGATTCGAGGACGAGCCTCGTCTGGAATGCTGTGGGTACTCTCTTGGCCCTTGAAGGACCGTCGCGAGAGCACCCGGTCAGAACCGGAAGGAGAGCGGGCCATGCCGCCAGCGACGTCGAACGAGCGCCAAGTGCTGTTGCGCTATTTGAAAGGTCAACGCGAGCGCATCTTCGAGGCCCTGGAGGGCCTTGACGTCGACGACCTTCGCCGCCAGGTTCTTCCGTCGCGCTGGACCTGCCTCGGGCTGGTGAACCACTTGTCCTTGGACATGGAGCGCTTCTGGTTCCAGGCCGTCATCGCTGGGAAGCAGGCAGCCGTGGAAGATGTGCTCGGCTCATCGGGCAGCGACTGGGACGTAGGCATCGAGGACTCCACCGAGGAGGTGCTCCTGGGGTACCGGCGCAACATCGAGCGTGCCGATGCGATCATCGCCACCGGCTCCCTCGACGCGGCACCTGCGTGGTGGCCAGACTTCTTCGGTTCCTGGCGGCTCGACAGTGTCCAAGAGATCGGGCTCCACGTCATAACGGAGACCGCCGCCCACACCGGTCACCTTGACGCGGCTCGGGAGTTGATCGACGGCAAGCAGCACCTCGTACTCACCGAGTGACGATGACCACGGATGCCCGCCGAATGACGGCACCACCCCGACGCGCAAGCCGAGCAGAGTCGGCGATCTCGCGTACGGGGCTGAGCCAGCTTCCAGACGAAGTTCTGGCCTTCGGCCCGGGCTCAGGTTCAGCGTGAACTCGCCGCAATCCTACGGGAGCGGGTTCATTTTGATGAGGTACACCAGCCCAGAACGAGGGACGCGGGTGGGCCGGCCCCAGAGGTGGCTAGGGCATTACCTTGTACAGGTCGATTGGTGTCTCGTCAGGGGGTGTCGGGAATCCGCCCGCGATGCCCTTCTGCATTTGGGGCATCAAGACCGTGTCACGGAAGTGCTCCCAGCTCTCTTTCGAATCATGAACGGCCATGATCGTCCAGCCGCCAGGGGAAGCTCCGGCCGCATGGAAGATCTGCCCCTCGGGTAGGCGCCCCTCGCCTGGGTGGACCGCGGCGATTGACGCCTCGTAGTTCTCCTTGGTACCCCCGGGAAAATGGTGGATGACTCCGTAAGCCATGATTGCCCTTTCAAGTCGGTTAAGCGCTGTTGCGAACCTACACACTCTCAGCCGACGTCTCCGAAGGCGGTGGACGGTCGCTCAGGTTGACGAACGCCACAGCGAACCCACCTCCGGCCGCATAACAACGGGCGGATCTCGCACCCGGATCAACCTCGCCACACTTCAAGAACGCATACGGGCATGGAGAATCGTTAGGTGCCGCTTAGGACCCTCGGGCGCGTTCACCACGCTGAGTGACGGGCGCGGCGAGCACGGAGGCGTCGCTATGTAGCGGAGGTGACTTGATCGCCCATCGCTGGGGCCACGCGCAGATCGGACGCTCAGTATCTCGACTCAACTGCCCTGGTGCCACCTGTATCGATGGGGATTGGTAGGGGTGTGGGACGCGGCTCGGCCAGGTGGGGACGTGACCCGGCCAGGACGACCTGCTGGGCGGTTACGCAAGAGTGGCAGCCGTTGACTATGCGCCCACCGGGGCCTATGGTCGGTAGGCAGTCTCAGGGGCAATCTAGAAGGGGGTAGCCATGAAGTTGGCGACATTCGCGAAAGTTGCGGTGGGGACCAGCGCGTCCGTGCTCGGGTTGATGGTGGCAGCACCGATAGCGTCGGCGGGGTCACCAGGACGCGCCGTGAACGTGCCCTGTAGAGGCCAGACCGCCCTTGTGGCGGCCGTCAACGCCGCAAATGTGGCCGGGGGCGGCACGATCAACCTGGCCCGAGGGTGCCACTACCACCTCAAGGTTGCCAACGATGGCGAGAACGGCCTGCCGGTGATTACGACCCGTATCACGGTCAACGGGAACCGAGCCAAGATCGACGGAACAGGTAAGGTCCGAGTTGTTGAGGTCGATGGCCCCAGCGGGTACCTCACCCTCAACAACGTGACCGTTACCGGGGGATCAGCCGCGGACTTCGGGGGCGGTATCGCCAACATGGGAGGCACCGTCACCTTAAATCACAGCCGGGTGACTGGTAACAACGCGGTGCTGGCGGGGGGCGGCATCGCCAGCGTGACCTCTGTCCCCACCAGCGTGGCCCGTTTGACGCTCAACAACAGTTCTGTCACTTTCAACAAGCAGACCTTGTTGGGCAACCCGGCCAATCCCCCGGCTGGGGGCATTGGCGGCGGGGGGATCATCAACATGCTCGGCACCGCGACGCTCAACAGGAGCCAGGTCAACCGCAACACCGCCAACGGTCTGGTCGGGGGTGGCATCGCCAACGGCGATTACATGAACTTCTCCGGCACCACCAGCGTTTTGACCCTCAACCGCAGCCAGGTCAACCACAACGTTGCCCCGATAGCGGGTGGTGGTGGCATCCAGAACGTCCTGGGCACTGTAACCCTGATTGGCACCCAGGTGAACGGCAACAGTGCCCTCAACGGCGGCGGTATCTCTAGCGGCAACGGCATGGGTGGGGGGACGCCCTGCAACGGTTCAGTGATCATCAACTGGAGCCAGGTGAACGGCAACACCGCCACCGCGCCGGTACCTCCGCCTGGGTCGATGAGCGGTCCTCCCATCGCAGCGGGAGGTATCGCCAACGGGTGCACCGCGGTGCTCAACCGGACCCAAGTGGATGGCAACACCGCGGTCAATACCAGCGGGGCGGGCATCGTCAACCACGGCGTGATGACCCTCAATAGGTCCGAGGTGAACCACAACACCGCAGCGGGGAAAGGCGCGGTTGCTTCGGGTGGTGGGATTCTCAACGTCAACCCCGGCGTACCGGGCAGCGGGGTGCTCACGCTCAATAGCAGCCGAGTGATCAACGACACCGCGGGTGGCGACGGAGGCGGCATCGCCAACGGCTTCGGGATGGGTCAGATGTCCATACCCGGAGGCCCGGTTACGCTGAATCACAGCCTTGTGATCGGCAACACCGCCTCCGCTGGCGGAGGGATCTTCAACCTCGGCGCAACGGTGACGCTCTCGGCCAGCCTGGTCATCGCCAATCACCCCGACAACTGCGAGCCTGCAAGCACCATCACAGGTTGCTTCGGGTAAGGGACCCTCGCCGAGATAAAGAAGCGAGTTCCTAGACACCTTGTGGCTACCCCTCCAGGGTGTCTAGGACTCGCACCCCGCAGGCGCGTTCCCTAAGTCCCGGTCTGGCGGCGTCCCGAGACCCCAAAAACGGCTCCCAACGACACGGGTCGCGGAGTCAACGTACTTTGCTCTGAGGAGCTTGACGTTCACAGCCCGGCGGCGGCGAGCCAGGCGTATCGGATGCCGATAGCGGTCACGAGCAGGCCCAGCACTCGACGGATCAGGACCTCGGGGAGATGAGGTTGTGCCAGGGCTCCGAGGTATCCGCCGATGAGGCTCCCTGGGCCGGCGTTGCAACCGGGTGAACCGGCCCGCCGGTCGAGCGGCGCGGCACTACTCCGGGCGCCAGCGCCGATAGAGCTCGATGAGGTCCTGTCTCGCTTCGGGTGTCAGGTCCTCAGCGTCGATCTCGCCCGCCGACCGAATGGTGATCTTGATCTGCTCCAGGTACGAGGCACAGTTAGGGCACCGTTTCAAATGAGTCTCGAATCGCCGTCGATCCCGACGACAGAGAACCCCTTCGAGATAGTCGGTCACAAGTTCGACCGCCTGTTGACACACGATGTCTCTCCGACGCAGCGATAGCACGGTCAGCTCTTCTCGATCGCGGCGTCGAGGATCTCTCGTAAGCGCGCCCGTCCCCGGTGCAGTAAGGTCCACTGGTTGCCTTCACTGATTCCAAGTACGGCAGACGCTTCGCTGCTGGAAAGGCCCTCGACGTCACGGAATGTGACGGGATCGGCCCATTGGCCCTGAGCGTCGAGGCGGGTGGCGTCGACTGCGTGGATCGTCTCGATCGAGGGATCGGTAGGCTCGCGAGAACCGGCCGAGCGCGCTCGGTTGACGCGGATCCGAAACAGCCAGGTCTTCAACGACGAGCGTCCCTCAAGGCGCTCGTTGCCACGTACGACGCCCAGCCACATGTCCTGGACAGCTTCTTCGGCCACCTGCTGATTGGGGACCATGGAACAGGCCGGGCGAAGCATGGGCTGCTGGTAGCGGGCCACCACCATCACAAGGGCCTCCTCGTCAACGGTGCGGACCCGGATGAGCAGCTCGCCGTCCATCTCCCTGGGGCGAAGCGTAGGGCGCTACGGTACTGGGCGGGTCGCGCCCGCCGGTGCTGGCCTCTTCGTCTGAGATTTCGGCCGATCGCCTGTCGTCGGGCCATGTTGCTTCAGTCTCCGGTCACCTCGGAGGCGTTACATGAGGTGTCCGCCGACTGCCATCCCAGGCAGGAACGTACCGCCGATCCTCGCATTCCGAGACTGTCTGACACTTTGAACTGACCACTCACCAACCCCTGAGCCACCGAAGGGTTGAGCGGAGTGTGAACGAAGGCGGTCGACCATTTGGGCTGGGCGGCCTCGCTGGTCTCCGACCCAACGAAGACCTGGTCTGCGCCGGTACCAACACGGCGTTGGTCTTGTCGGACGAGGGAGTGTAACGGTCCCGTCGACGTGGGGACAGTACTTGGGGTGGACGACCTTGCCCGCCCTCGAAAACATGGAGGTCTGGATCAAAATGGGAACGCTCACCTCTCGCGCCGCGCGCCTTGCGCTGAGCGCCGCCACACTTGGCGGTGTCGCTATTCTCGGCACCGTCGGCGTGGGCGCAGCCAACGCGGCTGTCATTCCTGCAACCGCGCATGCCACCGGCTCTCGGGTGGTAGGACATGTCTATCTCGACGACAACACTAAGGGGACGAACACGATTGGCGCGTTCGACCGCCATGCCGACGGCTCGCTCTCACCGCTTCGGGGCTCTCCCTTCGCCGCTGGCGGCGCGGGGACGGGTGCCGGCCTGGCTTCGCAGGGCGCGCTTGAGCTCAGCAGCGATGGCCGTTATCTGATCGCGGTAGACGCGGGTAGCAACCAGGTCTCGGTCCTGCGGATCAGGCCCGACGGCAGCCTCAATCTGGTGCCCGGCGGAGTCGTCTCCTCCGGCGGCCCCACGCCGGTCAGCGTCGCCGTGCACGACAACCTGGTCTACGTGGCCAACGCCGGCGCCGTCGGCCCGAACTACACAGGGTTCAGGCTCAACCGTGGTGGACACCTGCGTCCGCTGGCCGATTCGACGGTGGCCTTGCCTGACGGCTCCCAGCCCGGCGACGTTCTCTTCAACTCGCCCGGAACCCACCTGGTCGGCACCCGCGTCGGCACGTCGGAAATCGACAGCTTCCTCGTCGGGAGAAATGGGCTGCTGACCGCCGCCGCCGGCTCTCCCTTCGATGCTCAGGGGCTAGGACCGTTCGGCAGCGAGTTCCGACCGACCCACCCCCGCCAGCTGTTTGTCTCTAACGCCCACAACGTCCCGCCTGGCAGCGGAACGGTCTCGGCCTTCAGGGTTGCTCGGGACGGCACCCTGTCGTCGATTGGGGCTTCGCCGTTCGCCGACCTGCAGACTGCACCGTGCTGGGTTGAGATCACCCACGACGGGCACTTCCTCTTCACCGTGAACACCGGAGCCGGGACCATCTCCCGCTACTCGATCGCCCGCGACGGTACCTTGACGCTGCTCGGTAGCACACCGGTCAGCTCAGCCGGCGGTGTGGGCGCGGTCGATGCCCGCCTCAGCCCCAACGGCCGGACGCTCTTCGTGGACGAGAGCCGGATCGGCGCCGTGGGTGCCTTCGCCGTGCATGGCGGAAATCTCACCGAACTGCCCAGCTCCCCGACGCCGCTGCCTGCCGGCGCCACGCCCGCAGGCATTGTCGTCAACTAGTCAGAACCTCGTTATCGCAAGCGCCGGGAGCGGCATCGCTCCCGGCCCTTGCATTTCTAGCCCGGCCGTTGGCTGGCTCTGAGGACGAACAGAACCGCGCGCCCGAACAACGAAGCCGAGCCGTCCGCCGTCGCGCCATATCGGCACGTAGGCATTCTCCTGCCCGACGAACTCGCAAGTGAGGCATACCGCCGGTTCGGAGCGCAATCGCTGAGTTCTTCGGGGTCTTCGAGTCCGTGATTGTGCGCCTTCGGCCACGGTCGAGCCATATCTGCGTTGTGGGCGGCATGGGGTGCCGAGGGTCGTGAGCAAGGCTAAGTGATATGGCCGTGGATTGTCGTCACAACAGAAAGGCATTCTTTCGACCGGCACCCACGCGGATAGGGCAGTATGTGGGCTCGTTCGATTCGTATCGGCACCATTGGAGGAACCCGTATGTATGCAGTCATCGGACGGGTGAAGATCAAGCCGGGCTACGAGGGCGAAACTCGGGCGATGGTCGCCAACCATGGCATCGCCATGGTGGAAGGCATGACTGGGTCGTCTGGCGGCTACTGGTCGCGAACCACCAACGGGAGTGATGTCATTCAGCACTCGTTTTGGCTGTTCGACACCGAAGAGAACGCCCGATCTGCCGAGGCGACCTTCAGCGCACTCCGCAACATGGCGGAGGCGCCTGCGACCTTCGTCAGCGTGGATGTGTGTGAGGTCATCGGCCAGGCATAGTCGGAACCCCGGGAGGTTGATGATGCAGGAGATTCATGGAACAGCGAGTGGCCGCGTGACGGCTGCTCCGGACGCGGTGTTTCGGTTGATCACCGACGTTGACCGACTGCCGGACTGGAACCGCGCCATCGAACTCGTCGTGGCGCCGGCACCCGATCTGGCCCCCGGTGTTGAGTGGGTGGTGAAGATGCACCCGAGCCGGGGCATGACCTGGCAGAGCCGGTCGCGCGTCGAGGAAATCGACATGGACGCGGGCCGCTTCTCGTACCGGACTTGGAACGCGGATGGCAATCCTTCGTATTCGGACTGGAAGTGGGAGGTCGTCCCGTTCGATTCCGCCGCTGAGGTGACCGTCAGCTGGGACGTCTATCTAAAGACGCTGGATCGCAAGTTGTTGGCTGGTCCGATCCGCCAACGGCAGCTTCGCAAGGAAGTAGCGGCGTCACTGCTGGCGCTCGACAAGGCCACACGCGGCGCCTGACGGAGCGCTCAGAACCGCCGATTCGCGCCTCGACCCCGACACCAAAGTCTGGGCCTCGACCGACGCCGGATTCGGCGGTATCGCGTCCTGGGTCGTACCATCGCATGGAGGGGCGAGAAGCGCGGAAGATCCGGAGAGGGGGGCGACAGGGCGATGTTCGAGTCGCATCTTTAGGAATGTCATCTGTGGGGCTGGGCCCCCGAGTCCCACCCGACTCGGGAGGAGACCATGCCATCAACGGCCACCGACGGCGGGGTCACCGTCAACTCTGCGGGCTTGGTGCAGATCGTCCCGATCGGGCGCGGCCAGACAAATTCCACACGAGGCCGAGGGACTGTCGAAGGTAATGGGGTCAGGACCGGTGCATCCAGGCCGATAGCTCCGGTGGGGCCAGTGCGGCGACTCGATTGTGGTATCGGCGTAGGTCCTGCTCGTTGTCGAGGATCTCGCGCCACTCGCCTTTGCGGACTTTCTGGAAGAACGCGGCGTTCTCCAGGTAGCCACCTGCTTCGGGCGCGGTCATCGACGGCCTGCGGCGCATCTCCTCGAACGCCGCCGCCTTCACCAGTCTTGGCCACCGCGGAGCCTCGGACGGGCGGCTGGAGCGGAAGGCCTCCTGAGTCGCCAAGGAGAGCCGCGGCGCCGGGCCTCTCCGTTAGGGGCGCCGAGGAAGCCGCGCCCGGTTGTCTCTCGGTTGGCGCGCGCTCCCAGCTCGGGGCCCCTGCCGGTCGGCCTACCGACGGATGTCCGATGTCCGCCTGGACCAGCGTGATAGGAGTAGGGGGTGACTGTTGGTAGCTCGCGAACGATGCAGGCCTGGGTGGTGAGCCAGCCAGGACCGATCGAGACCAGTCCGCTGAGGTACGTGGAGAAACCTGTGCCGGTACCAGCCGAGGGCGAACTGCTGGTCCAGGTCCTGGCCTGCGCGGTCTGCCGCACTGACCTGCATGTCAGCGAGGGTGACCTGCCGGTGCACCGTGAGCATGTGACGCCTGGTCACATGGTCGTCGGCCTGGTTGCGGGACTGGGCGAGGGCGTTACCGACTACGCCTTGGCGGAGCGGGTCGGCGTGGCGTGGCTGCGGTACACCGACGGGACCTGTGTCTACTGCCGCCGTGGAAACGAGAATCTCTGCCCTAACTCCCTCTATACCGGCTGGGACGCTGACGGCGGCTACGCCGACTACACGACTGTGCCAGCGGCGTTCGCCTACCGGCTGCCCACCGGCGTCACTGACGTCGAGCTGGCGCCGCTGCTATGCGCCGGGATTATCGGCTACCGGGCCCTGCAGTGCGCATCGCTGCCGGAGCATGGCAGGCTTGGGTTATACGGGTTCGGTGACAGCGCCCACCTGGTCGCCCAGGTAGCACTGGCCCAGGGTGCCACGGTCCATGCCCTCACCCGGGGTGAGGCGTCCCAGCGGCTCGCGCTTGAGCTAGGTGTTGCGTCGGCACGGGGCGCCTACGACTCCCCGCCCGAACCTCTGGACGCCGCGATCCTATTCGCGCCAGTCGGGGACCTCGTACCTGTCGCGATGCGGGCGCTTGACCGTGGCGGACTCCTTGCCGTTGCCGGGATCCATCTGAGCGACATACCACCGCTGAACTATGAGAACGAGCTGTTCTATGAGAAACAACTACGCAGCGTCACCTCGAACACCAGGCACAACGGCCGGGAATTCCTCGCGCTCGCCGTGCGGGACCATATCCGGGCCACGACCCATGTGTACCCCATGTCACACGCACAACAGGCTCTGCAGGACCTCAAGGCTGGCGTTTTCGTTGGGGCGGCTGTTCTCGTCAACGATCGGGACACCGCCCATGACCGACACCCTCTTCAGCCGTCGGACGGACGCCAAGTCAAGGCGACGCCAGCCGCCCGGCCGCCTTCAGTTGCAGCAAGGGAGCGGCGCGTTAGTGCCTGGCGCTCGCCCGGGCCCGCCGATCCCGGGCAGGGCATAGACAAAACAGAAACCAGACCGGCCTGAGCCGATTGGCAACCTGATCGACCTGTCGCTGATCGCCGGTGGTGGGATGGTTCGCGACGCCCAGGCGCTCAACTAGCATTTGTGTCGCTGCAGCGAGCCTAAGTGCGGGTGGAGGATACGGCCATGACAGAAACCTCAGCCAAGGTGGCCGTGTTGGGCCTCGGCACCATGGGAGCGGCGATGGCTGGCGCGGCTTTGCGTTCTGGTATCCCGCTGGTCGTATGGAATCGGCAGCCCGGTGCGACAGCCAACTTTGCGGGGCAGGCCGTGTTGGTGGCCCGGTCTGTGACCGAGGCGGTCGAGGAAGCGGATGTCGTCATCACCATGGTCACCGATGCGGAGGCCGTGGTATCGATAGCTGGCGAGGGCCTGCTGGCGGCGCTCAGGCCAGGCGCCGTTTGGGCCCAGATGAGCACGATCGGCGTCGAGGGGACGGAGCGTATCGCAGCCATGGCGAGGGAACAGCGCCCCGACACGTATTTCGTTGACGCTCCCGTCTCGGGCAGCAAGGTGCCGGCCGAAAAAGGCAGCCTGTTGATCTTCGCCTCGGGTCCTGAGGAGGCCCGCTCACGCGTGGCACCGGTGTTTGCGGCGCTCGGTGAACGGACACTGTGGCTTGGTCCAGCCGGTTACGGCTCGCGGATGAAGCTGGTGAACAATGTCCTTCTCGCCTTCACTGCTGAGGGGGTCGCGAACTCTCTTGCCCTAGCCCACCGCCTTGGATTGGAGACCGCTGCGGTGATCGAGGCGTTCGATGGAGGTCTCCTGGTCTCTCCATGGGGGTCCGGAAAGTTCCGCCGTATCGCCAGGGGCGAGTACTCCGAAGAGTTCGCGCTGGCGCTAGCGCTCAAGGACGTTGATCTTGCGCTCTCCGCCGCGGGAGCAGACCGGTTCCCGGTTTTGGCAGCCTTGGCGAAGGAGTGGACCGAGATCGTGGATCGAGGTATGGGTCACGACGATGTCACGGTCGTCACCCGAGCCCTCGCGGACTGATGGGCAGGGAGAGGTGCGCTCCTTCCGCTTGGATGGATGCCGGGCCACATGGAAGCGTGGGTGTCCGCTCTCCGCTAGGCACTTGGTCATACGGCGGGAACTGGGGATCGTTCGACGCCGACAACGCTAAGGCCGCTAGCCCCCGGTCGCTTCGCGCCGGGCTTGAGTCCCAGCCTGAAAGCTCAGTTCATGAGGAGGTAGCACATGGCCGACGACAACGGTTAGGGCTGCAGCGCCGCCGTGAAGGGTATTGGCTCGGGGAGTGCAGTTTGGCGCTTTAAACCCATGCGCCCTTTTCTCGGAACGCCCACGAGATCCAGGAACCACTCGGTGCCTCGTCCAGTGGGACGTCGATCTCCTCGTCGGTTGGGCCAATGCGATCGGCGATCGCTTGCAGTGCTTTCGCATCGAGGTTGTAACAGCGCACGCCGTTTTCCCCAAGCATGAGGCGACGCTCGTTTGGGGGGATGCCGGCAAAGGTGCGGCGGTAGGCCTCGTGCGTCCAGGGCCACGCCCCTTCGGAGTGCGGGTAGTCCGAACCCCAGATCAGTCGATCGAGGCCGATCTCGAACCGCTCGTCGCATTCCAGCCGCGAGAGAAAACTGGCTCCGAGGTAGCAGTTGCGAGCGAAGTATTCGCTTGGGCGCAGGGGCAGCAGGTGGCGGACGTTGGCCTTCGGCGCCTCGTAGATGTTGTCGAGCTCCGCCAGGACGCCAGGCACCCAACCGACGCGCTGCTCGGTGATCACAAACTTCAGGCGGGGGTGACGCTCGAAGACGCCGGCGAATATCATCTGCCAGAGCGCTCGCCGCCCGACGAACCAGTCGGTCTCGGCCAATTGGATTGCACCGGTCTCCGGGCCGCCGCCATAGGACGGTGATCCGCCCCCGCCATGGGAGTTGATCGGCATGTCTAGGTCTTGGCAGGCCGACCAGAACGGCTCGTAGAGCGGCTGGTTGTAGCTCGGCAGGTACTGGTTGCCACTTAGAGTCAGCGGCGGGATGGAGACCCCTCCAAGCCCGTTGTCTCGAGCCCACTGGACCTCTCGAACCGCGGAGTCGATGTCGCGCATCGGCATCACGGCTATACCGACGTGGCGCTTCGGATCCGCCGAGCAGAGGTCGGCAAGCCAGCGGTTGTACATCCGCGAGCCTGCGACTCGAAGGTCGTCTCGCTCAAGCTCGAACAGGACAGGAGCTGTCCGACTACCAAGGGCGGGATAGGCGCCGAACGGCACTGACCCCTGAGGAAAGATGACCTCGGCAGCGATACCATCTGCATCCAGGTCGCAAGTCCGCTTGTCTGCGTCCCACAGACCCGGGTAGCCGAACCTCAGGCCCTGGACGGCCTGACCCTTCGCATTCGGATCGTATTCCGGCATGTTCTTCTTGTCTGGCTGCGGGACATCGTCCTTAAGGTTGAAGCTCACACCCGCGTTGCGGGCGTCGTATTCGTCGCATGCCACCAGATACTCATCGAACTCGTCGCGGTAGCGGCTTTCGACGTAAGTGGTGTAATCCCTCATCGAGCGCGGACCCGCATGGCAGTCGGAGGATACGACGAGATAACGCGCTGACTGATTCGATGGGTTCGACATTCACTTACCCCTCCCGGTCGTCAATGAACATGCGTTTGCCTCGAGATAGGCGCGCCAAGCGCCTCCTTGGCCGATTCTACGCGGGTTCCACACGGCTGCAGCTACCTTGGGTTAGCCTACTCCCGACCTTCTCTGGGCGGTCCACTCAACGACACGGATCCGCGATAGAGCTAATCGACCAACACGAGGGCCGGCACGCCCGCGCGGGCAAGGTCTTCTCGGTCGGCTGGGTGCTGGCGGCGTTCTGCCAGGTCGTCGCGTTCGGAGGTCTGATCCCAGCGCTGCCCGTTGAGGCAGCAGCTTCGCCGGGGCCCGTTCACGTTCCTCCACGACAGCTACGCCGTTCTGGCTGGGCTCACGGCAGTCCTGCTGTCGGTGTTGGCCGGCTGCGCGTGGATGTATCTGAAGACGGACAGCGATACGCAACTGCGTGCGGCGCGCATCGGGCGTGTCCCTCCGCGCCTGCTCGCGGCCGGGACCGCCGCCAGCTGGCTGCTCGAGAGTTTAGGGCCCACGTGTAACCGCTTTCCTCCCCGAACCGCACCACGCGGGCGGCGGGTGCCCTCGTCTCCTGGTATGACCAGCCGGCGTTGGCCCGTTGTAAAAGAGGAATTCCCAGGGAGGTCCAGAAGACTGGCAGCTTGGTGCCCGGTCGGACGAAGACGACGCGTACCGGGCCTCCCACGATCGACCCGCGGGTCGCGGTCTCTCAAAAGGGGCACGGATTGGCTTCGGCGGAAAGGCGGGTCAGAAAAGCTACTTACTTACGACCTGCGGGTATAGGCTACGTTGAGGTTCAACAGCTTAATAGGCACTGCGCTCAACGGCTCGGGAGTTGTAACGCCGAGTTGGTTTGTGCGCCCGAACATCGAATGGAACCCTGAGGGTCGCTCCATCGCCGGCACGGGGCCACCCAAGCATGAGACCGGCACTGGGGGAGAATTGTCCACTCTTACCCTCTCAGGTGTCGGGAAGGTCTACGACGATGGGACGCGGGCAGTCACGGATCTCACCATGGAGATCGCCGACGGAGAGTTCATGGTGTTCGTTGGTCCGTCAGGGTGCGGCAAGACGACAGCCCTGCGGATGGTGGCCGGGCTGGAGCGGATCACCGAGGGGGAGGTGAAAATCGGCGACAGAGTCGTCAACGACGTGCCGCCCCGAGACCGCGACGTGGCGATGGTGTTCCAGTCCTATGCCCTCTATCCCCATCTGACGGTTCGCGACAACATAGCGTTCGGCTTGACGCTCCGAAAGGTCCCCAAGCCCGAGGTCAAGCGACGGGTCGAGGAGGCGGCCCGGATTCTCGGGCTCACCGAATACCTGGACCGGAAGCCGCGCCACCTGTCGGGTGGCCAGCGTCAGCGCGTGGCGATGGGACGGGCGATCGTCCGTGAGCCGCGTGCTTTTTTGATGGACGAGCCCCTGTCGAACCTCGATGCGAAGCTGCGTGTGCAGATGCGGGGGGAGATCGCCCGCATACAGCGTGATCTCGCAGTCACAACCATCTACGTCACACACGACCAGACCGAAGCGATGACCCTGGGCCACCGGGTGGCCGTCCTGCGTAAGGGGGTGCTCCAGCAGATCGCACCCCCGCAGTACCTTTACGACCACCCGGTCAACCTCTTCGTTGGCGGATTCATCGGTTCCCCGGCGATGAACTTCCTCGAGGCGACACTGCGCCGCACCGACACGGCGTACTCCCTGGACTTGGGCCCGCACCACCTCACCATCCCGCAGGAGGTGGTCGCGGCCCGGCCGGCGCTGCCCCAGTACGTAGACCAACAGCTGATCGTCGGGATCCGCCCGGAGGACCTGGAAGACGCCTCCGTGGCCGGCGCTTCAGATGGGCGTACCCTCGAGTGCCTGGCCGAGTTGGTGGAGCCACTCGGCTCCGAACTCATGGTGCACCTCAGAGTTGACGTCCCTCCGATAGAAGGAAACGAGGATGTCGTGGAACTGGCCCGGGAGTCGGAGGACAACCCGCTCGAGGAAGCCGGTGACACCACCGGGATGGTCGCCCGGTTTAACCCCAGAAGTCTCGTCCGGGAAGGCGCCGGGGTTCTGGTCAGCGTGGACACGACCAGGCTGCACTTCTTCGATCACCTCGTCGGCTCGTTCGAGCCCGATGCCGCCGACCAGGTTCAGCGACTCCAGGAATCCTGATGTCCACCAAGGGGCGCTGTGACGGAGCGAGAAGCTCGAGATCGTCGCGGTGTGATAGCCGGCGGTGCGGAGCACCCCCGGCAACGAGCAGTTGGCCAGTGGAGAGTTGAAGGCCCGGCTCGGGCCCCACGGGCGCAGCTCCGCCTCAACCCCGCCGTGACCCGCCACCCCATTTCGGATGCCGTACATGCCGGTGACGAGCGCGGTGCGGCTCGGCAGACAGGGCACGTCGGACGCGTAGACGCCGCCGAATCGCACGCCGGTACCCGCCAAGGCATCAATGTTCGGCGACGTCGCCCGGTGATACCCGTAGCAACCCAGGTGATCCGGTCTCAAACTGTCGATGTCCACGTAGAGAATCCGCACAGATAGCCACCTCCCGGCTCGTAGGCCGCCCCCGCAGCAACCTATCGCTATCCGGTTCCTATACCGGAGGATCCCATCGGGAACCCGGACGGGGGTCGTACCGGTGGGCCGTAACCGTGGTTCGTCAGGCTCGTCGTCGCTCTTTCGCCTGCCACCTGGCCATGGTGCATTTTCGTAGCTGTAACTGTCCTATGGAGTTGACCCGGTGGTGTGGACACTTCATTCTGGCTTTGGGCCAGGGAAGGAGTCCTGATGGCAAGACCGTCGAGGTATCCCAATGAGTTCCGCCGGGAGGCGGTGCAGATGGCGTTGGCTACGAACTCCTCCTGGGCGGGTGTTACGCCAGGGTTTCGTCGGTGTCGCCGACGGGTGGCTCGCAGCCGGGCCCCCCGTGAGCGTCGAGGACGTTGCCTCTGACATGGCTGAGATTCGCGATTTGTCCAGGCACAGTGTCCCGATGTCGGTTCTTCGAGGAATCCAGGGACGTTTCCGAGCGCATCGATGCGGAAGCCTTCTTATAATAGGGGTCTTGTGAGTAAAGACAGCTGCGCGGTGTTGTTCGGTGAACACCCGAATGAATCACCCGACGAACGCGGCGAGCGCACCCGCGCCACCGCCGCCGACCTCGCTCGCAATACAGACGCCGATTCCGTCGTGCTCTTCGTCGCCGATGGACATCCCGAGTCCTTGGTGCAGCCGACACTGGAGGCGCCGGTGCCCGCTTCGTTCCGCGCGCTTCTACTCGTGACAGGCGCTCCGAGCGAAGCTTTACCGCCGGGCGATGCGGTCTATCGGGTTCGCTCCCGGGTGATCAAGCCCAGACCCCGTGGCACTGATGGGGATCGGACGCCCGGATTCACAATGGTGGTGCCGGTCGTGCGCGCCAGTGACCTGTCTCACGAGCAGTTCGACGCCCATTGGAGAGATCGACACGCGCCATTGCACGTGCGTCACTCGCCCGCTACCGAGCGCTACGAACAGGTCGCGATCGAGGCAACGGTATCGGGGAGCGGCCGGCCGTGGGACGGGATCGGTCTGCTGAGCTTTGCGTCCAGGCGGGCCTTTGACGAAGAGATGTTCGCAGACGCCGACGCGCAGAGGACATTGCTCGACGATGCCGCGAGCTTCAGCGATGCTTCTCGCACCGAGGTGTTGTTCGTCAGTGAATACAACTATCGTAGCGGCGAGCAGTAGCGATCGTTCGATTTCATCACTGCGGGCGTCCGGGGTGCCTCCTGCTCTCGCAAAGGGAGATTCTACGATCGGGTGACCTGGTTGGTGACGGCTGACAACTCTTGGGGGTCGGCATGAAGTTCTAGTTGTGTTTGCACGGAACCTCCACTAGCGACTTCGTCCAGGTGGGCGCGACGCAGACCTCCGAGCAGGGTTGGTTCGGTCTCGATGGCTCGGGCCGCCCAGAGGATTGTTTCGCGATCTTCCGGTGGAAATAATCAACGCGCCGGTCAGGCCGAACCAGGCACGCCATCACCTCCAATTAAGCGCCGAGAATACCAAAAATGCTACGAGTCAACATGACCGGCTGTCGCTCGGAATGGGTGAAAATGTGGCGCTTCCCGAACAGTCCCTTCCCGCTTAAACTTAAAACAACGCGTACCGAGACGCGCGGCTACGAGTCGACCTGCAGTTTCGCGCGCGGCGAGGTCTATTTTCATTTCAGAAAGTTTAATCACTGGACCTGCGAGAGGAGCCGCTGCTGAGGCACCTGGCACAACCCGGTGAGCGACCGCGGTTACAGCCACTAGTAGTGACTGTGCGAGCCTCCCGCGACCGGTACCGACACCCCGCTCACGAATGATGCTTCATCCGAGCAGAGGAACTCGATAACCGCTGCTGTCTCGTCAGCTGACTGGGGGCGGGCCAATGGTACCTCGGCCCGGGCCCACGCCTCGATCGAGCCGGCATAGTTTGCGGCCACGGGAGCGAGCCCCGGATTGGGAAAGCGCTCGTCATCCGATTGCACGCCCAGGGGCTGAACTCCATTGACCCGGATGCCATGTCCTCCGAGTTCGAGCGCGAGGACGCCGATCAGAGTGTTCATGGCCGAGCGAGTAGCTGATACCACCCCGTGGCCGGCCGCTGGCACGATCGCCGCGTACGAAGACAGCACTACGATTGTTCCACCCGAGCCCCGATTGACCATGTCGCGAGCACAGGTCCGGGCGAGCAGGAGAGGAGCTTCGACGTTTACTCCGAACGCTCGCTGGAAAGAGGGCAGCGGCACGTCGAGCAAGTTTCCGTCGCCGGCGTAGGAGCCCGAAACTCCCATCAGGGCGCAGCAGATGTCGACCCGCCCGAACCTGTCTATGGCCGCAGCCGCGGCCCGCTCCCAGGAGGTCTGGTCGAACGGGTCGGCGGTGAACGATGCCACTTCCTGACTGGACCCTCGCGCTACCTCGAGGGCTACCTGTTCGAGGAAGTCTGACCTGACAAATCCTGTGTCATACGCGTCTGGACCCCACGCTCGCGGTGGCTCGCCAACCGCATCGATCAAAGCGACCGTAGCACCTCGCCGGGCCAAGCGCAATGCCGTAGCATGGCCAATGCCGGGTGGACGGGCGCACCCGCCTACGACGGCGACTCTGCCGGAAAGTGGCTGTTCCACAACACCCCCATGACATCTCCTCGTGTCGTTTCGATTAGCGAGTGCGGTGTTGGCCCAGCAGCCTGGTACCGATTACGTCTTCCTCCTCAAGCGCTTTGATTTCATCTTCGGCCAAGCCGAGCAGGTCGCCGAAGACGGCCTGGTTGTGTTGGCCAAGGGTGGGTGCAGGAGTGCGGTGCATCGGGCGCGGCCCGTTTTCGAGTCGGAGGGGGAAGGCGATGTGGAGCTGGGTGCCGGTGACCGGGTGCGGAACCGGTTCGTAGAACTGCCGGGCCCGATGCTGTTCGAGGGTGTCGCCGTGGCTGGCAGGAGTGACCGTGCCCACGGGGACTCCGAGTGGCCAGAGAGCGGCTACTATTTCGTCGGCTGGCCGCTCCTCGCACCATGCGGCCAGGTGCTTGTCGAGGACGTGGTGTGCCCCTCGGCGCCCGGCGGAAGTGAGATACGACGTTTCATTGGCCCATTCCGGGTTCCCGAGAGCCTGGCGCAGCGATAGCCACTGGTCGTCAGTCTCGACCGCGATCGCCACCCAGGTGTCTTGGCGCCCGATGGCGTCCAGGTCGCCGGTTACATACAGGTTCTGTGGCGCACCTGTGCCGTGGTTTCCTTGCCGCTCCAGAAGCCGGCCATAAGCCTGATATTCGAGAACTTGTTCGGCTGTGACGTTCAAGGCGCCGCCGACCATCGGCACTTCGACCTGCATACCTTCACCGGTTCGCTCCCGGTGTTCGAGCGCCAGCAGCAGAGCCATAGTGGCGTGCGTGCCAGCCAGCGGGTCGCAGGTTCCGTGCAGCACCAGTGGGGGCCGGTCCGGGAATCCGGTCACCCAGGCCATCCCGGAGACCTGTTCCATGGTTTGGGCATACCCGGTTCGGTCTCTCCAGGGCCCCGACAGCCCGAACGCGGGCATGCGCACATAGACGATGTCGGGCCGGATGGCCCTGACCGCGCTGTACTCCAGGTCCCAGTGCATCATCACCCTGGGTGAGTAGTTCTCGAGCATGACATCACAGTGCGCTATTAGACGTTTGGCGAGTTCCCGGCCCTGGACGCTAGCCATGTCTATGGTGACGCCGCGCTTGTTGGTGTTTGGTCCGTGGAAGTTGGGGCTCCACTCCCACCAGAGGTCGTCGGAAGTGGTCTTTACAGAGTGACCGCGGATGGCATCAGGGTGCTTCGGGGACTCGACGTGTATGACGTCAGCGCCCATGGTTGCCAGATAATGTCCGACCATCGGGCCGGCCCAGAAGGCGGTGAAGTCAGCGACCCGAACACCCTCGAGGGGCAGTTTGTGGTTTCGGGCGGTCGTGGCCTTCTTGGGTGAATACCGCCGGCCCTGGAGTTCCGAGTTGTGCTGGCCGGTTCGGGGCGCCGGCTGAAACGGTCTACTGGCGGCGGTGCCGGTGAACCTGTACGGCACGTTCGGTTGGAGCCACTTCGTCGCGGGGTTGCGCACGTAGAACCCGTTCTCGGCGAAGTGATCGAACCCGGGGACCGTCGCCCCATTGCCCACCGGCGCCACCGGAACCCGAAGCAGAGAAGCGGCTTCCAGCACCTCGGCGGTGCTCCGGGCGCCTACCCACGCGCTAATGGCCGCTTCCAGTTCAGCCCGCCGCGCCGCCCGACCGGCGTAGGAGTACAGCGGTTCATCTTCAGCCCACTCCGGGTGCTCGACCAGGAGCGAGAATGATTCCCACATCGTCGCGGTGGCGACCATGAAGCCGGCCCATCCGTCAGTGGTTTTTTCGATCATGGGGATCATGACCGACCGGTTCGGACCGTTCTCCGCGGCGGCGTTCTGTTCAGCCGAGCTCATCGTCCGGCGGGTGACGGGGTACATTCCTACGCAGTACTCCAGGACCTCCAGAATGGAGACGTCGACCAGGTCGCCGATACCCGCGGAGACCTGGGGGCGCCGAGCGGTGAGAACTCCCACGGCGGCGAAGATTCCCGCCAGCCACTGTCCGACCCGGCCGCCCCACTGGGCGGGGGGCGAGTCGACCGTTCCGAGTGTCGCGGCGCCCGCCCAAGCCTGAAGGGTGAGATCGGACGACGCCCGCTCGGCCCAGGGGCCAGTGAGCCCGAAGGGCGAGATGGCGGCAACGATCGCCGCGGGGAATCGGGCGTGCAGCGTTTGGGGCGACAGTTCGGGAAACCGGGTGACCGGTCCTGCCGCTGACCAGATGATCACGTCAGCGGCCGCCAACAGCTCGTCCAACTTCCCGAGACTATCGGGGCGGCTATCGACAGCGAAGCTCTTGGTTGAGCAGCCCAGGAATTGGAACAGAGCGCCGCTGTCACCGGGGGGCAGAAGCCCGTGGCTCCATCGCCGTAGCTCATCGCCTTCTGGGGGTTCGACCCGGATCACCTCGGCGCCCCCGTCTGCTAGATGCTTGGCGCAATACGCGCCCGGTATCCCGCTGGACAAGTCCAGCACCAGGAGGCCGTCCAACGGGCAAGATGCATTCATGAGCTCATACGACGATTGACAGCCTTTGGGTCTGGACTCAGGTGTTCGACGACGGTGCGACGTTGACTATAAGGGTGAAGAGCGATGTGCACACTGGTTCGCCGGTCCGGGCATCGCGCCATTCGGTCTCGGTGAGGTAGAACTCCATCAAGCCTCCGTTGGCGCGAGGCTTCTCGTAAACATCGCTGACTCGAGTGGTTCCGTCGAGGACGTCCCCGACCTTGGGCCAGCGCTGGTACTGAAATGCCTGCTCCCCGTGCAGGATGAGACGCCCGGGACCTCGCAGCTTCTCGACCGGGAGGCCTATGGGGCCGCCTGACTCGAGCGATCCCCAGTAGGCCATGACAAACGGAAATGTCGGTGGTACCGGGGCGTCCTCACCCAGGTACCGGGGGCTGTCGTCCTTGCATGCCTGGGCGAAGACCCGGACGGGTCCTCGCTCGATCTGGATCCGGCGCGTCCCGAGCTGTTGGCCCTTTAGCTCAGT
Organism: uncultured Actinomycetota bacterium; assembly: GCA_963783945.1. GTDB lineage: Bacteria > Actinomycetota > Acidimicrobiia > Acidimicrobiales > Palsa-688 > CAWAPS01. The sequence continues at coordinate 1,078,832 of CAWAPS010000019.1, read as the reverse complement.
GAGCGCCGACATCCGCACCTCCCGATCACGATCCTAAGCATAGGGGCTGGGCACTCGACGGACAAGGGAACCGTTGCTACTATGCGCAGTGATTAGGGAGGGGGAGGAGAGCATGCGACAGGCGCCACCGTTGTGGGAGCTGGTAGGGCGCCCTCCTGATGCCGTCGCGCTGCAGGATTCGATTAGTCAGCGGTCGTGGCGGGTGCTGGACGAGCGCTCGGCCGCCGTTGTGCATCTGCTCGAAGCAGAGGGTCTCGAGCCCGGCGATCACTTGCTGATATCCGGCTCCAACCGTGTGGAGTACCTTGACGTGGTCCTCGGGGCCATGCGGGGCGGTTTCATTTTTACCCCCGTGAAGACCGGCTGGACGGCTAACGAAGTGGGGTATGTGCTCGATGACGCCGCTTCGCGTTTAGTTGCCAGCGACATCCCTGCTGCCGCCGAAGCGGCCCGGGAGCGCGGGTTGCCGGTGGTCGACCTCGGGCGCCTGTGGGATCGCCTCGAACCCTACATTGGCATGCCCGTGCCGTATGAGCGCATCGGCTGGAAGCTGACCTACACCTCCGGCACGACTGGTCGACCGAAAGGCGTTCGCTACGTCGGTTTGGACCGGCTACCGTTCAGCGAGTCGTTCCCGAGGAGTGGGCTGATCAACGCCCGCCTGGAGATTCCTTCCGACGGGGCCCATCTTGTCGTTGCCCGGTTGTGTCACGGCGCGCCGCTCACCTTCGCCCTCGGCACGCTGGCCTGTGGGGCGCCCCTGCGGTTACTCGATCGCTGGGAGCCAGGCCACGCTCTCGAGGAGCTCGACCGGGGAGTGGTGTCGACGGTAGTCGTGCCCACCATGCTGCGGCAGTGGCTTGCCCTGCCGGCGGAGGTGCGGGAGGCCCATGAGCTGCGGGACCTCCGCCGGGTGGTTCATGGCGGGGAGCCCTGCCCGGTCGAGTTGAAAAGGCGGGCGATCGACTGGCTCGGTCCGATCTTGATCGAGTATTTCGGGTCGAGCGAGGGCGGAATGACAGTCGTCAGCACTGAAGAGTGGCTGGCGCGGCCGGGCACCGTCGGCAGAGCAGTGTCGGGGTCCGACGACGACATACGCATCCTGGGCCCTAACGGTGAACGGCTCAAGCCCGGGGAAGAAGGCCGGGTGTTCTTCTGGGCCCGAACTGATTTCGAGTACATGGGAGACCCGGCGAAGACGGCCGCCGCCCACTGCCGCGACATGTTCACTTCAGGCGATATCGGATGGGTTGACGGCGACGGTTACTTGTTTGTCTCCGGTCGCTCTGGTGACGTGATCATCTCAGCGGGGGTGAACATCTACCCGGCTGAGGTAGAGGACCTTCTGGGGGGAATGCCAAGTGTGTCGGAGTTGTGCGTGGTGGGCGCTCCCGACGAGGAGCGGGGCGAAATGGTCGCGGTGTTCGTGGTTCCCGCTCACGGGGTGCCGGGAGAGGACGCCGCCCAGGCAGTGTTGGAAGCGGCGGCCGGCCGGGTCGCCGACTACAAACGGCCGCGACGGGTCGTCGTGCGAGACCAGCCGTTGCCCAGGGATGAGAGTGGGAAGCTGCTGCGCGCCTCTTTGCGGAACGAGTTGTGGCAGGGCGCGAGTGGCTTTGCCGTGCGGCGGGGCTGAGGGCGCCTGGCTATGGTGAATCCGGTTGTTCGTTCCCTGGAAGAACTGGTCGGCTGGCAGGTCGAAGACGGCATCGGCCGCTTAACTATCAACAACCCTGATGCCCGCAATGCTCTGACGGGGCAGATGCGGGACCGCGTCTGCGGTCTGTTGAACGAGGCGTCGGGCTCGCTGGATGTGCGGGTCATTGTACTGACCGGCGTCGGTGAAGGCTTCTGCACCGGAGCTCAGCTTGGCGCTCCCCGCCCGGATGCGCCCAGACCGGAGGGCGCACCGGAGCGCATAGTGGGAGAGGGAGCGCGCATGATTCGCCAGGGCTGGGGCCGTCTGATCGCTTCCGCCCTTGACTGCGAGAAGCCGGTGATCGGCGCGGTCAACGGGGTGGCAGCGGGGGCAGGGGCTCATCTTGCTTTGGCGTGTGACCTCGTCATCATGGCCGAAGAGGCGCGCCTCATCGAGGTGTTCGTGCGGCGGGGCATCATTCCCGACGCCGGTGGTTGTTACCTGTTGCCTCGCATCGTTGGGCTGCAGAAGGCCAAGGAGCTGATGTTCTTCGGTGATGACGTGTCGGCGAGGGAAGCTGAACGCATGGGGCTGGTGAACAAGGTTGTTCCCCGGGCAGAACTCGACGGGACGGCCACCGAGTGGGCCGAACGCCTCGCGCGGTTACCGACCAAGGCCCTGGGCATTACCAAGTGGCTGCTCAACCGCTCGTTTGAGTCTTCCCGCTCAACCGCGTTCGAGGAGGAGGCATTGGCTCAGGAACTCGTCGGTCACACCGATGACGCTCGTGAGGGCATGCGAGCGTTCATGGAGCGGCGTCGCCCCGAGTTCAGGGGCTGGTAGGCCCCTACTACAGGAGACAGGCAGAGAGACAGGCATGGGTCTACTAGACGGAAAGGTCGCTGTCGTGACCGGGGCGGGGCACGGCATAGGACGCGGCGAGGCGCTGGAGCTGGCGAAAGAGGGAGCAAAGGTCGTAGTCAATGACCTGGGCTCCACGGTCAGCGGCGAGGGAGCCGACAAGTGCCCGGCCGACGAGGTGGCCGACCTTATCCGCAGCCGCGGCGGCGAAGCGATCGCCGAATCCGGAGATGTGTCGGACTGGGCGGGAGCGGCTCACCTGGTGACCGAGGCGGTCGACGCTTTCGGCGGTCTCGACATTGTGGTCAACAACGCCGGCATCGTGCGAGACAGGATGCTGTTCTCGATGGCAGAGGAAGATTGGGATTCCGTCGTCAGGGTGCACCAGAAGGGCACCTTCGCGGTAACCCACCACGCCGCCAGGTACTGGCGGGAGCGATCAAAGGGCGGCATCCAGCCCCGAGCTGCCATCGTCAACACGGTCTCCAGCGCCGGCTTGCAGGGCAACGTCGGCCAGGCCAACTACGGGGCAGCAAAGGCGGCAATCGCCGCTCTGACGATCATCACCAGCCTCGAGCTGGCCCGCTACGGGGTTCGTTGCAACGCCGTCGCCCCTGGGGGCGTCACCAGGATCCTGGCTTCGGCCAATAAGGACATGCACGTCCGGGAACCGGAGGAGTACGAGGGGTTCGAGGTGATGAATCCCGCCAACTCGGCTCCCATGGTCGTATGGCTGGCGTCCGATGAGGCGCTGCACGTCACCGGCCAGGTGTTCCAGGCTGTCGGCAACTCAATCACCCTCTACCAGCCCTGGGCGCTCGGCCCCAGCGTCCAGGCCAGGACACCGGACGGGCAGCCAAGGAGATGGGAACCGTCCGAGATCGGAGCCGAGGTGAACGCCCACATCTTCCGGACCCGCCACCCCGGCCTCCAGATAGGACGATGACGACGATGACCCACGCCCGGGGAGTTGCTATCGTCGGCGCCGCCCTCTCGGATTGCGGGCGGGTTGACGACAAAGACGTCTTCGAGCTCCACTACCAGGCCACCAGCCGAGCTTTGGCCGACGCCGGATTAGGGAAGTCCGACGTGGACGGGTTCATGTCGTGTGGCACCGGAACTCTTGCGCCGATCGAAGTGGCGGAGTACCTGGGCCTGCGCCCGACCTGGGTCGACTCCACGGGGGTAGGCGGAGCCACGTGGGAGTTCATGGCCGAGCACGCCTACGCGGCAATCGCCCTGGGTCTGGCCGAGGTGATCGTGCTTACGTACGGCTCCACTACCCGGGCGGACCTGAAGCGCAAGTTGCGCACCGCCAACCTGGCTTTCAGCGCCCGAGGCCCAGGACAGTTCGATGCGCCTTATGGCCACTCGCTCATCGCCAAGTACGCCCTTAGCGCTCGCCGCCACATGGTCGAGTTCGGGACCACCGCCGACCAGCTAGCCGAAATCGCGGTGTCCACCCGGTACAACGCTTCGCTCAACCCCGAAGCCTTCTACACCGAACCAATAACCATCGACGACGTACAGAACGAGCGCATGATGGCCGACCCGCTGACCAAGCTCCACTGTTGCATCCGCTCAGACGGGGGCGGATCGGTCGTGCTGACCAACGAGGACCGGGCCCGCGATTGCGCCAAGAGGCCGGTGTGGATCCTCGGTACTGGCGAAGCCACTTCCCATACCACGATGAGCGAATGGCAGGACTTCACCGAGTCACCCTGTGTGCGATCGGGGAAGCTCGCCTTCGCCCGAGCCGGGGTCACGCCCTACGATATTGATGTCTGCCAGCTTTACGACGCCTTCACTCCGATGGTGCTTCTGACTCTGGAAGGCCTCGGTTTCTGCAAGAAGGGCGAGGGCGGCTCCTTCGTCGAGGACGGCCGGCTTCGAGTCGGCGGGGCGCTGCCGACCAACACGGATGGAGGCGGCCTATCGGCGTGCCATCCCGGAATGCGAGGAATGTTTCTGATGGTGGAAGGCGTACGGCAACTCCGCGGCGAATGCGGCCCTCGCCAGGTGCCTGGCGCCAAGTTATGCTGCGTCAATGGCACGGGGGGGTGGTTCAGCTCCGCGAGCACGCTGATCCTGGGAGCTGATCGCTGAAACTCCGCTCGTAAAGCGTCTCCGGAATCAGCTAACCCAGTCTTTTGTTACTCCGACGACGTAGGGGCTCAGCTGGGGAAGTGGCGCCGGGGTGAAGGACGGGTCGATGCCCAACAGACGGCGGGCGTTCGAGTCGACAATCGCCGCCGCGTCATCGGTTGTCAGATCAGATCTTGTCGCGATGATGTGGTGCCCGTAAGGGTCTGACCCGAGGTCCATGTGTGAGTAGTCCGTGCCATGAATGAGATTGCCTGAACCAAAGAGGCCGCACAGGTACGGCAAATCGTCATCGATCTGGCAGGTTACGAAGAACCTGTTATCGGGTAAGACGGTGCCGGCAAAGTCCCGCCAATTCCGAGCCACCCTGTTTCCCCGGGCGTCGGCCCGGCTGGCCTCCTGGACGGCGAACGGCAGCCAAGAGGCTCCCGCTTCCACGAATGCCCACCTGAGGTGGGGGAACTCCGAGGGGACGCCCGTTCGCAGCAGCGCGTACAGCGCGCCAGGGACAGGCGAGAGGTTGTTGATGAAGACGATCGAGCGATCGTCCCGGAATATCCGGGTGTCACCTCCCACATGAACCGAAACAACCAGCTCCAGCTCCTGAGCTTTTTCGTATATAGGCCGGTACAAGGGGCTTGCCACGGTGACCCCATGGCGCAGTCCGCTCAGGTGTACCCCGGCTGCACCGTGCTCCTTCCCAAAGCTCATCTCCTTCACGGCGCTCTCTGGTTGGCGGAAAGGCACCTCGAGCATCCACCGCAGTCGACCATTCGTGTCAGCGACCCGATCGGCCATCCATCGGTTCCAACTGCGCATGAGAGCTGCTTCCTCGTCCGGAGAAACAATCTCGACGTTCAACCAGAGGCTCGAGAAGAGAACCTGGACGTCAATGCCAAGAAGATCCATGCGTCTGAGGCGGGCGGCGGGGTCGGCAAGGTCCACCGACCCCGGTGGGAACAGGTCGTTGTACTCGCCCGGCATGGCCCCAGCATCGAACGGGGCCTGTATCGGCAGTCCGCCTACCACCCAGGTGCCCCCTTCATCCTTGACGGGGCGGTAGTGGCGATCGCCCGGTTGCAGGTAGTCCCAGGCGGCATCAGGCTCGCGTACGTGAGTGTCACTGTCGATGTAGCCCAATGCTCCCCTCACCCTCCGCTGTTATTCATCGTGGCTACGGCGTCTCGCAGGTCACGTTGCCGTTGTTTTCCAGGGTTGGCACGCCGTTCTTGAGTCCGGCCGTAAACCAGCAATCGATGCGGTGAGGCTGGCCGGGGGTGTACGTGAGCGGCGGGGTCAGGCCACCCAGCGTCTCACCGTGGAACGATTCGAGCCCAGTGACGACCTCCGCGGCGGTCGGCATGGCGCTTGCCGTCAGGCCGCCGGCCTTGATCGCGGCCTGCAGGAGCTCGCCGGACACCCACGCCATGAATGCGTCCTGGTTCATCTGATTACCGTTTTCGAAAAGTCCGGGGTAGTACTTGTCTACCGCGGTCTTGGCCGCGTTAACGGCCGGGGTGTTGGCGAAGAACGGTAGATCGGGAAACTCGGCGTCCAGGCTGTTACTCACCGCCGGGGCAGTCGTCAGGCTCTGGGTATAGACCTCGCCGTCTATGACGTAGGTCGGCTTGTAGCCCTGCTGCGCGCACTCACTGGCCGCCTTGATGAGTATGGCCCCCACATCGGCGATGAAGAGGGCGCCGGCGTGCGCCTGGTTGGCGGCCACGCACTGAGCCGTGTAGTTGGGTGCGGTGCCCGCGATTGCAACGTTGTAGATGTCCGGTATCCCGACTTTCTTCCCGGCTGCCTTCAGCCCAGCGACACCCACCGCGCACTGTGGGGCTTCTGCGCAGTAAAACTGGGCGATTTGTTGGGCTCCGGCTGCCTTACCGGTGGCGGCGACGGCTGCGAATTCGCTATCACCGGTCTGTCCTTCCGGATAGAAGTCGGGGTTGCTGTCGAATGGCGCGGCGACGGTAAAGATGCCGACGACGGGGATGTTGGCTGCCTGCACCGTGGACGCGAACGCCTGGTCCAGCTCGGACAGATCCGCGATCGCGACCACATGATCGGAAATGAACTTTTTGGCATCGATGAGGGCGTTGCCGGGGTTGGTGGTGTCGTCCTCAGTTATGACCTGGACAGGGTGTCCATCGATGCCACCCGATGCGTTGATGGAGTTGGCCCAGGCCGTATAGACCTCCTTGCCAGCGATGTTGAAGCCGCCCTGGCCACCCAGGCCGGTACAGGTGCATACGAAGCCGATCTTGATCGGAGTGCCTGTCGCGGGGCCGCCCGATGCGTTACCAGGTGTCGTGGGGGTGCCGCCCGACGCCCCTGTGCTCCCCGCGGCCCCTGTGCTCGCCGACGCCCCTGTGCTCCCCGCAGCCCCCGTGCTGCTAGAAGCCGGCTTGCTGCTCGAAGAGCACGCGCTCACGGCTACCAGGACCGTGAGGCCACACACAACAGGCAGCCACTTCCCTCTGACGTTCACTCCTTACCCCCCTGTAGTTGCTAAGAACGGATCTTGTTCACTCGCAGTCCACGGCACAGGACCCATAGCGGTGGCCAGGTTTCGAGTTGCCGCTTAACTATGAGTATAGATTCGGTGAGCCAATGTGGCAAGCGCAACCGGTGGACCATGTCGACCGACGTTGTCGATTGGTGGGACTCGGAACGTCAGCACCGTCTTGACTGCCGTGCCGGCCCGCGCCAGAATCTCTGCGGATGGATCATCTGACAGCGGTTGCTGTAGCGAAGCGGTTTTTGCCATTACAGAAAGGTTAGGGAATGGCACGGAATTACCGGATCATCTCTGCCGACGCCCATACCCTGGAGCCTCCTGACATGTGGGACCGGTACCTGCCGTCTCAGTTCCACAAGGATCACCTCCCCAAGGTCGTGAAGGACGACTATGGCGGCGACTCCTGGCTGGTGCCGGGCGGACAACCGTCTCCAGTCGGCCTGGTTGCCACGGGCGGTCAGCGCTACGAGGAGTTTCGGTGGTCGGGTGGCACCTACGAGACGATGGCGCCTGGCACCTACGACGGCAAGGCTCGCCTGATGGAGATGGACTTCGACGGTGTCGACGCCGAAGTGCTGTTTCCTTCCAACTCGCCCAAGACGATTTCGTACTTCGCCAATCATCCCGACCCGGAGGTTCACGAGGCCGGTATCGAGGCCTACAACCGATGGATGCTCGAGGACTACGCGGCTGCCGACCCCGAACGCCTGATCGCCACCGCGATGATCCCTCAGCGGGGTATCGACCGGGCCGTCGAGGCGTTGCATGAAGCCAAAGCGCGCGGTTTCCGGACCATCTACTTGCAGACCTTCCCCTCCGGGGGAGCGAAACTCTCCCGGGACGACGACCCGTTCTGGGCTGCGGCGGAAGAGCTCGGTATGCCGATCAACCTTCATCTGATGGTCCAACCGTCATACCGCAATCTCCCGCAAGAGGTGCAGGCAAAGATCCCTAACCCCTTCGCCCAGGGGGCGAAGCTCCCGGACCTGATCTCCATGGGAGGAGCGGTAGCTCAGTTTTCTGGGACGATCGCGGAGTTCATTTATTCGGGGATGTTCGACCGGTTCCCGGGACTGAAGCTTGTCGGGACAGAAGTCGGTGCCGCCTGGGTCCCGGCCCTCCTGGAGCACATGGATGACCACTATTGGCGGAACCGAACCTGGACCGGTGTCAAGCTGGACATATTGCCGTCGGAGTATTTCCATCGCAACTGGCTTGTGACGTTCATTCGAGAGCCGTTCGGGGTGCGGGTTCGCCACTTCGTTGGTGTCAAAAACATGATGTGGTCGACTGACTATCCACACCACCGCCATGATGTGCCCTACAGCAGGCGGATCATCGAAGACATGTTCCTGGGAGTGCCAGAGGAGGAAAAGCGGGCGATCGTAGCGATGAACGCAGTCGAGCTTTACAACCTCCCGTTCGACCCCGATGCGTAGACGGCCGAAACAGCGTCGACTGACGGGAGGCTGGTAATGGGTCCCCTCGACGGCTTCCGGGTTATAGACGTCTCGTCGCACGGTGTTGTCCCCATCGCCGCCAGCATCCTGTCCGATTGGGGTGCCGACGTGTTGAAGATCGAGGATCCCGAGCATGGCGAGATTATGCGGGGCGGCACGATTTGGGGTGTGCCGCCACCCAAGGGCGGTTCCGGTCACCTCTACCATGTCTTCAACCGGGGTAAGCGATCGGTCGCTATAAACCTGAAGCACGAGCGCGGTCGAGAGGTCCTGCTGGGACTGGTCGACACGGCTGACGTCTTTCTCACGAGCTACCTGTCGGGGGTTCGGCATCGGCTGCGGATCGACGTCGACGACATCCGGGAGCGTCGCCCCAACATCATCTACGGGCGGAACACGGGCCGGGGCACCAAGGGACCTTACGCCGAGCTCGGCGGTTATGACGCAACATCGTTTTGGTCGCGGGCCGGCCTGGCCCTGGCCACCTCCGCCCCGGACCCGCCGATCCCGACGGCCATGCCGGCCCCGGCGTTTGGGGACAGCCAGACCGGCTTCGCCCTGGCGTCCGGAGTGGTCGCCGCCCTCCTCAAGCGGGAGCGCACGGGCGAAGGCACGGTCGTGGACACGGCGCTGCTCGCGACGGGGATGTGGGCGATGCAGACCGCCATCACCGGTTCGTGCCTCATCGGGGCCGAGGAGTTCCGCCGCCCGCCGCGAGGTGCGAATGCCCCACTGGTCAACTCGTACCGGACCAAGGATGGCCGTCACGTCCATCTCTGTATGGACCAGCAGCATTACTGGACCTCGTTTTGCGATGCAGTGGGTCGGCCGAAGTGGAAGGCCGATCCGCTCATCGCGACCCACGAAGCCCGTGAGGTCAACGCTAAGTATTGTGTCGAGCTCATCGAAGAACTGTTCGCCGAGCGGACACTGGCCGAGTGGAAGGAAGCCCTGTCAGGGCAGAGAGGACCGTTCGATCCGGTGCAAAAGACGGGTGAGCTGGCCGATGACCCTCAGGTCGTCGCCAATGGTTACCTGGCCGAGGTGGAAGACGATGCCGGCCGAGTCCTTCGCCTTGTCGCCCCGCCGGTACAATTCGATGGCACCCATTACCAGACCAGTCGCGGTCCTGATCACGGCGCCCATACCGACGAGGTGCTGGCCGAACTAGGATATGACCTGGACGCCGTTCTCCAGTTGAAGATCGAAGGTGCGATTTTGTGACCGACCGGGCCCTGTGGGGACGGACGGCCATCATCGGTGTCGGCGAATCTGACTATGCCGCGGTATACCGGGGTGAGCCGAGATCGAGGATGGACCTGGCGATCGAGGCGGTCAGGCGAGCCATCGATGACGCCGGGATCAGCAAACCGGACATCGACGGCCTGGTGGTGGGCGGGCTGCCGATGTACGACCCGTTCATGTACCGGTCCGGTCTGCAGGACGTCCGGTTTCTCGCCCACTATCCTCTGGCCGGCCGTCTCTGCCCCCAGGCGCTGGCCCAGGCCGTCCTGGCCGTGCACCACGGAATGGCGAACTACGTCGTTCTGTTCAACGCGGTCAACTTCAAAAGCGGGGGACAGACGTTCGGCGGCGACACCACAGCCCACGACGAAATGGGCATGGGGCGAATCGGACCCTTGTACGACCTGGCCTACGGCATGACATCACCGGGAGCGCAGTATGCGCTGGCGTGGTCGCGCTACCTGCACCTGTACGGCGGCACCGATACCGATCTCGCCGGGGTGGCGATCAGCACCCGGCAGTGGGCGAGCAAGAACCCCAACGCGACATTTCAAAGTCCCCTGAGCTTCGAAGAGTATGTCGACGCGCCGTACATCGCCGAACCGCTGCGTCGCTTCGATTACTGCCTCGTGAGCGACGGCTGCGCCGCGTATGTGGTCACCACTACCGAAAGGGCTAACGATTCCCCTCACCCCCCGGTTCTCGTAGGCAGCCTCGCCTCTCGGGCCAACGTCCGCCCGTACTACGCCGCTGAGGACTTCTGGACGTCCGCCTGCGCATCTTTGAAGACGGACCTCTTCGCCTCGGCGGACATAAGCCTCGAAGACATCGACCTCCTTCAGGTATACGACAACTTCAGTCCCTCCGTGATCTGGGTTCTCGAAGGTCTCGGCATCGTGGCCCGCGGCGAGGCGCTCAAGTGGGTACAAGAGGGCCGATGCGCTCCGGGCGGCGACCTACCGGTAAACACCGGGGGTGGGATGCTCAGCGAAGCATATCTCCAGGGTTGGAACGCCCACGTCGAAGCCGTCCGCCAGCTGCGAGGCGAGGCGGGCGAGCGTCAGGTCGAAGACTGCCGCAGCGCCCTGTATGTCGGACTGTCAGCGGTCCCCGGCGGGACACTCCTCTTCACCGATCGCTAGATGCCCGAAGCCAAGCCCGTACCGACGCCGACCGACGAAGATCGAGAGTTTTGGCGGCACGCCCGACAGCACGAGTTGGTGCTGCCGCGATGCCGGCAGTGCGGAAACGTGTGGTTCCCGCCCTACCAGAACTGCCCGGAGTGCCTCGGCCGCGACATCGACTGGAAAGCAGCCTCCGGTCGAGGCGAGGTGTTCGCGTTCACCATCTTCCACCGACCCTATCTTCGCGCCTTCGCCGCGGACGTTCCGTACAATGTCGCCCTGATCCGGCTTGATGAAGGCCCGCTGATCTACGGCAATGTCGTGGATGGCACCATCCGGGTCGGTCTACCCGTCGAGGTCGTGTTCGACGATCTCGATGACCAAGTTTCGCTCCCCCGCTTCCGCTCGGCTCTCTAGGGGGTTACGCCCAGGTGATGATGTTGTTGGCGACTCGACGCCAGCGGTCGTCCTCAAATCTCTCGATGTGCTCCCGGGTCAGCCGCTCGGCGAGACCGGGTTTACCGGCCATAATCGCCTTGGCAATGGCCTTGTGCTCACCCCGGGTGCGCTGAGACAAGGCCCGACCGGCCGCCGGCCGCTCGGTATACAGAACCCGGTCGCGGTGGATCTCCTGCAGCGTCGCCGCGAACAAGCTCATAACCCCGTTTCCACACAAGGCGCCGAGCAGCTCGTGGAAGTCCGCCCAGATGTCGAACAGCCGCTCATCCCCGTCCTCTAGAGAAGCCTCCAGCGCCAAATGATCGCCGAGCAGCTTGCGGCTGCGTTCATCCACCCGCTGGGCCGACAGCCGGGCTATCATCGACTCGAGCATGAGCCGGGCCGAGAGCAACTCGTGATAAGCGACATCGCGCATCTGGAAATGCAGGGTGGACATCCGGGCGTAATCCTGGACCGCCTCAACTGCGACGACCGGGCCACCACCCGGACCCGGCTTTAACCGAACGATGCCCTGAATCTCCAGAATGCGAAGAGCCTCCCGCAGGGAGGCCCGACCCACCTTGAAGCGGGCCAGCATGGCGCTTTCGGGCGGGAGTTTCTCGCCCGGCCTCCATCCGGCCGCAGCTATGTCGGCGACGATATCGTGGGCCACGACCTCAGCCAGCTTTGGGGGGCGGTGAGAAGGTCGCGCATGTTCGACGGCAGCGAGTTCCCGCCCGGGAGAGTTACTCATCGCGCCATCCTACCCGTGGCCGGCCATGGCATCCCCTCAGGCCCATCCACTCCTGGGCGGGGTAACTACCCGGTCCTTATGGCGGGTTGGACTGTCAATGGATTGGCCGGAAAACAGGCACTGCGAGGTCCTCGTCCTGCTGGCGAAAGGCCACCTGCAGCGGCATACCGGCCCGCAGGTGTTCGAACTCACAGTCGACGACATTGGTCGTCATCCGGGGCCCTTCCTCGAGATCCACGACGGCGGCAATGTACGGGACTTGTTCCTGGAATGGCGGAAGATCATTGACGTGAACAATCGACCATGAATAGAGAGTCGCCCGACCGCTCGCTTCTCGCCACTCCACCTCCTGGCTCCAGCAAAACGGACAAAACGGTCGCGGATAGAAATGAACCCGACCGCATCGGGTGCAGCCTTTCAGCAAGAGCTTGCCCTCCTGAGCACCGTCCCAGAAAGGCCGGGTGGTGTCATCTGGTGTGGGCAGATCGAATCGCATACTGGACCTGCGCTCGGTCATGCGGCCTGTAGCGGGAGAATAGCTGTTGCCTCACCAACCAGCTTTATATCGCCATCCTGGTTGGCCACGGTGCACTCCAAGCCGATGGTGCCGGATCTGTTATCGAGGCGTTTCCACGAAACGTGGACAGAAGTAATCAGAGTCTCTCCGGGCCATGTCTGCTTGGAAAAGCGGACCTTGTATTCCTTCAGGCTACCTACTCCGACAAAATCGGTGATCGCCTTGGCCAGGTAGCCGGCAGTAAACATGCCATGCCCGAACACGCTTGGCTGGCCGGCAGCTCGTGCCGTCACCTCGTCAGTGTGCAGTGGGTTGAAGTCGCCAGAGGCACCGGCGTACATAACCAAATCAGTCCGGGTCAGCTCATGGCGCAGCTCTGGAGCGCTATCTCCTTCACTGAAGTTCTCGAAGTAACGGATCCAATCATTCACGATCTCTTCCTATCCCCGCCTGGGTTGTCTGTCAAGACAGCTAGAAGCCGTTCTTGCCAGTCCGGCTGCGGTCGGCCAGCATCATTCCGTGCGGCGGTGGTTACGTATCCGTGCAGGTAACCCCCCAGCAGTTGCCGGCGATGCTCGATGTCCTCGACGACGGTCTGCGGGCAGCGTTCGCCCATCCGGACGCCTTCGTGCGGGGCGAAACCTAAGATACTCGACGTCGCCGGTTTGTACCCATGGTTGCTGTCACACACCAGGGAGCAGCAGACTGCTGTCGCCCAGGCGGCAGGACGTCCGTTCGCCGGGGTGAACACACCGTCTGAGGTCCTGGAGGCAGAGCATCTCCACCAGCGCTCGCACTGGGTTCACCGGGACGATCCCGGTCGTGGCCCGCTGCTCCTCGCTGGTCCCCCCTACCAGGACAGTGAAGGCGGTTGGCGACGTCCGGCGCGTCGCTGTCCGGCTCTCGGCGAATGCCGGCCTGGCCAAGTCGAAATGACCAGGCGACCCACCCGCCGGCCCGGTTCCCTCCGACCCGGCAGTGCCAACCCTCCGCGAGATACGGGTGATCGACTTCACTGTCGATTGGTCAGGTCCCTACGCGACGCAAATGCTTGCCGACCTCGGTGCTGAGGTGATACGGGTGGAGAACCCGTCGGTCTTCCCACCGTCCACCAAGGGCTACGAGCCCCGTCCGAACCGAACGGGGACCATCGGTTACCGAGTTGCTGGTCGAACGCCATAGCCATGCGCCCTATGACCGGCGCACCATCCATCGCTACGTCGCCTCGGTGGTCGCCTTGCCGCCGTCGGCCATGTACACGCCCACCAAACTGCACCACACTCTGGCCACGCAGTGCATCAACCGGGGCATGTCGCTAGAGGCGGTGGCCGCCTTGCTGGGCCACCGCTCGCCGAAAATGACCGGCGTCTATGCCCGCATCTTTTCTGAGGTAGTGGACGAACAGTACTTCGCCGCCGTGGCAGCCATGGAGACCCATGCGCAGCGAACGGCCCCGCTATCGATGACCACCACGGCGGGTGCCTCGCATCGGCGCCCCCTCGGCAACGGTCACTGCACTCGACCCGTCGAGTTGGACTGCCGATTCCAGACCGGTGCGAGGGGTGCGGCTTCTTCGAGACCAGCGAAGAGTTCATCCCCATCCTGCGACGCCAAAACGAAAGCGCGCTCGAGCACCACGACCTTTCCCAAGCCAAGATCTTCGACGAACTCGTCAAGTTCATCGCGTCCGACCACTACTAATCGTCTGCCTGAGAGAGCAGCACGACTCCTCATCAGATAGCTACTCGAGCAATGGTGTAGGGGCGTAGACAAAGGCTCTCATCGGTGGTTGCCTAGCACTGCGCAGGCCCGGCGGATCACCCGTGTAACCCTGTCCTGCCAAGTCAATGGGCGCGGCGGCGAGCCCGATTCAGTCTTCGGCGATTGCTCGGAGCTCGCTTTTACAGTCTCGACCACAATCACTGGCGCTGAGGAACTTTCCGCGCCGATTGGCTGCACATAATTGTCCATCGTCGATCCTGGCTGGTTGGCACACGCTGTCGAAGTCCCAGGTAGACCCGGTAGGGTAGAGGCGGCTTGGCTGAGTCCAAGCGGGGTCGGATTGCATCGGGCGGTGAGTCGTGACGGTATGGTGTACACGGCCGAGTTCAAGCAGGACGCGGTGGCGTTGTGGCATAGGATCAGGGTCTACGAGTTACCCCGACTCTGCAATTACTCGCGGGTCCCCGACTGGCAGTACAATGCGATCTGGTTGAGCGTTTGCCCACCAACTTTGGAGAGGGCGCCGTACCGAGTCTCGTGGGGGAGCACAGTGTCCACGCCGCTGCTCGCAGGTATCCGGGTGGTTGACCTCGCTGGGGAGCCGGCCGCGATTGCGGGTCGTGTCCTGGCCGACTTGGGGGCCGACGTGGTCCTGGTGGAGCCCTCCGAGGGTATGCCGCTGCGCGTTCTGCCCCACACCTGGGCGGCCTGGGCGGCCGGTAAGCGCAGCGTGGTGGCCGACGGTCCCGCCGACCCTCGTCTCGAGGCGCTTCTGGGCGAGGCCGACATCGTTATCGATACCCCCACGTTTCCGGGCGCCTGGGCGCTCGAACCCGCGCTGGCGCCGCACGCGGTCTGGGTGACCGTCACGCCGTTCGGGCTCGACGGACCGAGGTCAGGTTGGCGGGGGTCGGACCTCGGGGTCATGGCTGCCAGCGGGAACATGTGGGCTACTGGGGACCCTGACCGGGCGCCCATCCGCTGCACGCTCCCGTCGGGTTACGCCCACGGCGGCGGTGAGATCGCGTTTGCTGCGCTCAGCGCGCTGTGGGCCGGCGGGCCCCGGAGGGTCGACGTGTCGCTGCAGGAGTTGGTCTTTGTCGCTAACGGGGTGGGCATCGCGGAGTTCGCGAGGACCGGGGGACGCTTCCAACGTACCGGGTCCAAGATCGGGCGCACCCAGGAGGTCTTCCGGACGAAGGACGGGTTCGTCTCCTGTGGCATCCGGGCCGGAGCGGCCCGGGTGAACTACTGGGCGTTCATGCACGACCGCCTCGTCGAGGAAGGCATCCCCGATGCCGAGATCCTCGGGGATATCGACTGGACGACGTACAACCCGGCTAACGCGCCCGACGACGAGCTCCACGCGCTTGAGCGAGTGCTTGCCGAGTGGCTGTCGCGTCATACCAACCGGGAGCTTTACGAACTAGCGTGCGAGCACAACCTCTTCTTCGCGCCAACGATGTCGCCGCGGGAGATGTTCGTCAACGACCAGCTACTGGCGCGCCAGTTCTTTGCGCCCCTCGGCGACTACGGCCGCTTTCCCCAGCGGCTCATGGTCGTGAGCAGCGTCGACGGCGAGGCCGCGCCCGCGAACGCGACGGCACCGGCACCCGCGCTTGGCTCCAGCGAGCCGTCTTGGCCGGCGCCGTCTGGGGCAACGACACCCCATCGGCCCGCCGGGTGGGGCGCGTGGAGCGGCCTGAAGGTCCTCGAGTTCGGCTCGGGTGCCGCCGGCCCGATCTCCGCCCGGTACTTCGTGGAGCACGGCGCCACGGTCGTGCGGATCGAGTCGGCGAGCCGGCCCGACTTCCTGCGGGTAATGGCCCTCGGCCCGAACAACCCCCATGGCCTCGAAGGAGCACCGTTCTACGACGGGCTCAACGTCGGCAAGCTCAACGCGTCGTTCAACCTCAAAGAACCGCGGGCCGTCGAGTTCGTCAAAATCCTCATGCTCGAGTGGGCCGATATAATCTTCGAGAACTTCGCCCCCCGCGCCATGAAGGGCTTCGGCCTCGACTACGAGTCTCTAGCCGGCCAGAAGCCCGACCTGGTAATGGTCAGTGCGTGCCTCAACGGCCAGACCGGCCCCCACAAGGACTACCCGGGCTTCGGGTCCCAGGGCTCGGCGCTGTGCGGGTACACGTTGCTCACAGGCTGGCCCGACCGCGAACCGGTCGGTCCGTCGGGAACGATCACCGACTCGCTGGCGCCGCGCTTCGCGGCGGCCGCCGCCGCCGCGGCGCTCCACTACCGCCGCCGCACCGGCCGCGGCTGCCACCTCGACATCGCGGAGGTAGAGGCGGGGATCTACACGCTCTCGCCGTGGCTGTTGCAGGCTGACGCCG
Organism: uncultured Actinomycetota bacterium; assembly: GCA_963783945.1. Classification (GTDB taxonomy): domain Bacteria; phylum Actinomycetota; class Acidimicrobiia; order Acidimicrobiales; family Palsa-688; genus CAWAPS01. Next base: position 1,062,097 of record CAWAPS010000019.1, on the reverse strand, counting down.
ACAACATCATCACGGAACGGGCCGGAAACCGTTCCTCCCGGGCCGTGCCTCATGGGGCGTTCCCGTGCGCGAACGAGACCGACGCCAACGGCAGGATTCTCGGCGACCGCTGGGTGGCGATCGCCTGTTGGACCGACGACGAGTGGGCCTCTCTCGCCGCGATCATCGGCATTGACGACCCGTCCCTGGCCACCTTCGACGCCCGCCTCGCACGTGTTAACGACGTCGAGGCCCTCGTCGGGGCATGGACGGTCACCCGAAGGCGAATCAAGATCGCCGAGTACCTCCAGGCCCGAGGCCTCGAGGCCGTACCGGTGTTGGACCACGGCGACATCCACTCCGACCCCCAGGTGGCTCACCGCATTCACTTCGTGGCCCTGACTCATCCGTTTATGGGTCCGCGGCTCTACGAGCACAACGGCTTCCGCATATCGGGCCTCGACGTACGCTACGACCGCCCCGGACCCACACTCGGCCAGGACGATGAGTGGGTCCAGACCCAACTCCTCGGCCTCTCCGCCAAAACGCGCGCCACCCTCACGGCGGAGGACCTGTTCAAATAACCGCTCCCCGCGCCGCTTCGACTAAAAAGGCTCGTCGCGGCCATTTCCATTTCCACCCCAAGGTCGACGGTTGACTGGGCGCCGAGCCGAACGCGCGATCCGTAATCCGACCGAGGCGCCTGCCGACCGAGCGCCGAACGGCACCTCGGCGTGTCCCCATGTACTGCCTGCTTGCCAAGGTACGCACGCGACCGCTGACCGAGGATCTTCCGCGTATCGCTCATCCGGCGGTATGGGCGAGGCCTCCGGCTGACTCGCTTGCGTGACGGGCGTCTGGATCTGGGTACTGGCTGACCCGGCCCGCTTTGGCGAGCGACATCCTCATAGATCACGGCTCCCGGCGACACCGTGGTCGTCGTCTGGGACGGTCGGGGGATCGCGGACGATGGCCAGGCGTATGTCAACAGCTACGTTTGGATCATGCGATTCGTTGACGGGCCGCGTTGTCAACGGAACCGCGTTCTACGACAGCATTTCGTTCAGCGACCTTTGGGCACGCCTCCAACCCTGAAAGCCGGGCGGCAACGGCTTTGCGTCGCCTCGTTGTCGCTTTATCTCCGACCCCCGCCATTCTGCTTTACGATGAGAGTCGACCAGCACGAGAAGAGGGGATCGCATGAGGAGGCCACAGTGAAACGGCAGAACGAAGCCGACCTCTCGGGCAAGGTCGCCATCGTTACGGGGGCCAGCCGCGGCATTGGCAGGCACACCGCGTTGGCGTTGGCGCGGCGGGGCGTGAACGTAGTGGTCACCGCCCGCACCGTAGACCCGGCGCAAAGTGAGCTCCCCGGTACCGTCGCCGAAACGGCCGCAAGCGTTGAATCCCTAGGTGTCGAGGCGGTCGCGGTTGGCGCCGACCTCTCGAAAGTCGATGACCTGGAGCGTATCGTGAAGTCGGCGTTCGATCGGTTTGGCGGCGTGGACATTCTGGTCAACAACGCCGCCGTGACTAGCGGTTACAACTGGGGGACGCCCCTGCTCGAGATGCCCCGAGCTGACTGGCTCTATCACTACGACGTCAACGTGCACGCGCCCTTCACTTTGACGCAGTTGGTGGTAGCGAGCATGCAAGCGCGCGGGGGCGGGCGGATCCTCAATGTCACCACCGGGAGCGGGGAGGTGTTTCGTCAGCCGGAGGAATCCTTGCAAGCCGGCCAGGCTCCGGCCGGGATGGTGTCGCCGGCGTACCGATCCACCAAACGGGCACTTGACCGCTTCGCCAACGTCATTGCCCCACAACTGGCCGCCAAGAATGTGTTTGTTATCACCGTCATGCCGGGGTGGGTAGCCACGGAGATGGCCCAGCACAACGCCCAGAGCCGCGGTGAGGACGGCGCGGGGATGATCTCGGTAGACATCCCAGCTCGGATGCTGGCCTATTTCGCGGCTTGCGAGGATCCGGCTGAATACACCGGCCGGATCTTCTGGGCGGAACGTGAACTCGCTGCCCTGGGGCTGAGCACCGACGCGTGAGAGCCCGGCGCCGTCACCGACGGGCGACGCCCGAGCCAATTCGGGGTGAGAGTAGTGACTTGTCCGAACTCCAGCCGCTAAGCGGTGTTCGACTCTTGGCCATCGAGCAATACTCTCGCTCCTACCGCCGGGTAGACGGGACGCGCCGGTCAGCCGCGTGGCCTACCTCGTCGCGAGTGTCTCGTAGAACGGGACTTCTCGTCCACGCAGAGCACCACCGCCCGTTCGGGCGGATCCACGTAGAGGCCCGCGACGTCACGGACCTTCTCCACGAAGAGCGGGTCGCGGGACAACTTGAAGCTTTCCGCCCGATGCGGCTGCAAAACCGAACGGCCGCCAGATCAAGCTGATCGACGTCTGGGACATGCCCTTCGCTGTGGCCGTCGAGCGTGTCGGCCAGTGGGTGGCCCCGTTGGCCGGCTTGTCCTCCAGGGTCTTGACCATCACCGCCTCCACCTTGTCATCGGTGACGGTCCGCTTCGCTCCCGGCCGGGGCTCATCGAAGAGTCCTTCCAGGCGGCGGACCACGAACCGGGCCCGCCATGGTGACCGGGCGCTGGCCGAACGCTCGGCCTTTTGGAAGTCGCAATCCGCAGATGTCTCTCGAACTGGTACGGGCCAGGACGTCGGTGGAGAAACGATTCGCAGGTCTGGACATTACCGATGCTCACCAGGCGGGGACGGTGATGTACCAGTGCCTTCATGGGTGAACTTCCGACGAAGCCGATCAGTTGCCTGAATCCGGCCGGACGCGCCGCACACCATGCCGGGACTCCGGGGTGATCTCGGCACCCCGCCGGTACCAACTCGTATTCGCTGGGCAGACCTCGCAGGGCGAATGACGCCGCCGGGGTCGCACGGCGGTGCCGTATGGTGCGGCCGTCCGGGCGTTCGACACATTTGTGCGGGACATGCGATTAGCGTCCCCGCCGGTCGGGTGGTGGTGCCGTTGACCATGGAAGAATGTGGCTGCGTACGCCGATCCTGGATGGTCGAACGCGAGACTTCCGAAGGAGATCGTAGATCGGGTGAACGAGGTGGTGCGGATCTTTCTGGTCAGCGATCCCGACCTGCCGGCGGAGCTGGCCCGTCGGCTCGCCCGGGAGTTGCCCGACCTGCTCGCGCGGCGGCTTGCTGCGGATGTCGAATGGCAGATGCGCACCATGACCGTGGCCCTCGTGGGCGACGAGCAGCTCGATATCACCCGGCTCGCGGACGTCGTCGGCGAGCTGATGCCGGACGAGGATTGGGATGTCGGTGTGTTCGTCACCGACCTGCCTCGGCGAGCCGGACTGCGCCCCGTCGCAGCCGAGGTCGACAACAAGCACCGACTCGCGCTCGTCTCGATCCCGACGCTGGGCGTCTGGCGGCTTTATCGCAACGTCCGGGAGGCCGTCGTCGGGCTGGTCGCCGAGGTGACCATCTCGAACTTCGGACCGAACCCGGTCCTTCGGCGGCGTAGCTCGTTGTCGGCGCAATCCCTCCCGGCGCCGGACGGCGAGCAACGCGGGATACGGCTGGTCGGAAGCCCGCTGCTGGGCACCACCCGCATGGTGGCGGGGATGGTCCGTGCCAACCAGCCTTGGCGGCTGTTCCTGGGCCTGTCCCGGTCGCTGGTCGGCGTTTTTGCGACGGCCGCCTACGGGCTGATCAACAACACGGCCTGGCAACTCGGGGCCGCCCTCGGCGGGTTACGCCAGACCCTTCTCGCGATCGTCTCGGTGGTGGTTCTGGTGGCGTGGCTGATCGTGGACCACGAGCTGTGGGAGCGACCGAAAGACCGCGGTGCGAAGGGGCAGGCCGTGCTCTACAACACAACTACGTTGATCACGCTCCTCGTCGGCGTGCTGTGCCTGTACGTCACGCTCTTCGTCGTCCTCGTCGCCGCTGAGGTGCTGCTGCTCGATCGTGGTGTCCTCGCGCAGGCGCTATCCCGTGCACCGCGGTGGTCCGACGAACTTGCGATTGCCTGGTTCCTGTCGTCGGCGTCCCTGATCGGGGGTGCTCTCGGGTCCGGGTTCGAGGACGACAGTGTGGTACGGCGCGCAGCCTACGGTGTACGACAACGACAGCGTCAAGGCCAGCATCGGGTCACGCCGCCAGGAAGTAGCTAGTGGATTCTCGGCGCCGGCGCGCCGCGTGCCGATGCCTTCCTTGGCCCTGCTGCGCGGTCCACTTCGTCGGCTCCGTGGCGTAGAGCCACCGCCGTGGATTCCCAATCCTCTGCGTCGACGGTTGGGCGGTGCTCATCTCAGTACCAGGCCGAGCGGACGGGGTGGGCGGAAATGATAGCCTGGTAGGGGTTGTAGGTGGCCTTGATCCCTCTACAAGTGCTGACAGGACGCGCGTGGCAGCACGACCTCGGCCTCGGCGGGGCTGTCCACGAAGTCGTAGTAGTCATAGCGGGCATGCCATCGGGTGAGCGCGTCTCGAGGGCTCGCACGCGCGTTCGGATGGCGTCGGCTACCTTCGGCGTCGGGGCGATGCCGCCGGCCCAGATGGCATACCTGACCTCGATCCTGGGTTGGGCTCCGCCGCCCACAGCGTCGCCCCCGAGCGCACCGCCCAGCGCCAAACGACCCCTCGCCCCCACGAGCTACCACCTGGGAGCGAACCAGCCACCACGGATGCGATGAGACCGCTCGAGACGCGAGGCTCATAGAGCCCTGACAATCCCGAGACCGTCAGGCCTTGTGACAGAGGAGATCGTCATGAGTTCAGATTCGAACAGGCCGGCTGTCGGCGACCCGGTGGCGGCGGGACCGGACCTCGGCCCCCTCACCCCCCTGATCGGAACGTGGGAAGGCGACGAGGGTCATGACGACTCGTACGTATACGCCCGCGGACAGGAACACGCCCGCTTCCGCGAACGTGCGACCTTTTCCCCCGCAGGACCTGCCCACAACGGCGCTCTGTCCCTGTGCCGGCTCGACTATCGACTGGCCGCTTGGCGTCTCGAAGACGTCGAGCCGTTCCATGTGGAGATCGGCTACTGGTATTGGGACGCCGAACACGAGCTCGTGATGCGGGGACTCCTGACGCCACGCGGAATCGCGGTCCTAGCGGGCGGGACAGCGCGACCTGACGACACGATCATCAAGGTGGCAGCCGCGTCGGAGTCAGACACCTTCGGGATTCTCTCGAACCCGTATCTGTTCGACACCGCCCGCACGACAAGTTTCGAAGTAACCCTCGATCTGTCGGAACCTAATCGGTGCACCTATGACGAGAAGACCTACATGCAGCATGCCCGGCTGGGGGGGACCTACTGCCACCAGGACCGCAACACCCTGACTCTCGTCTCCCGGGCCCCGGAACTAGGCCAGACCGCCGGCGTCGAGAGGCACTGACAGCGCCCGACGGGTTGGCGTACTCAGCGTGTACGCGAGCAGCGCCCCGTTTGGATGCCTTTCTGGTCCCCGGTGTGCACGCTTCGTTGGCCGGCGGACCGGTCCGAGGATCCCGTTAGGCCAGAGTCAGCGAAGTCAAGGACGCCGGTCAAGAGCACGTCGGTGTAATTTGCCTGGTGGATGGCTCCGGCCTCGTATCCCTTCTCGCTGAACATGAGGCCGCGATCGGCGCCCATGTCCTCAACCACTCCGGTGAATGTGACCACCGCCTCCTTGGGCACCGGACAACCCCACAACATGTACTCGCATGCCTACAGCTGCACCAACCCGAAGCGGTGGAACCGCAGCACGCCGTCAACCGTGTGGCAGCCGAAGGCACCGCCAAGAGCCCCTTGGACCTCCGCGGTGACGCCCAGGGAACGGAACAGATCGGCGTCGTCTCGCTAATACGGCCGCCAGTCGACGACGGAACGCTACCGAGGGCCGTGAACGCATTCGATGATGCCGTCCGAACGATCTGCGAGGTGGCCATGGTATCCCAAGCCAACCATTGCCTAAGCGCGAGCCCCGAATGTGAGCGCCACTTGTTCTCCTCGTGCCGAGGCTGGGAGCGCCGGGCCGGCTCGCTCGCTCGAGCCGAAGACGCCAGCGTCCCAGAACGATCGGCCTTAGCTGGCCCACCAGGCATCCCGAACTGTGCCGCACCGGTGCAGCAACTCCAGCAAGCACCCTCAGGTCTAGATAAATGCCTCCCGGCCGGGCGTTTACGGACAGGCTGCTGTAGAGGACAGGCCGCCCGTATGCGCCCGTGTCGCGTTCGTCCGATCAACACCAGCTTCGCCCTGCTCTGGACGACCGTCCTCGCCAGCTGTCAAGCGGTCCCGCCGCGAGGTTCGAAAATAATCACGGGCGTCTCGGTCGACCGCTGGCGGGCATACCCCTCGAGTCGGGGATCGACTGCCGTCCAGCGCTGCCACAGCCGATCACGCTCCTGGCCCACGGCCGGTCGGGCGCGCACCGGGCGCGGATGGCGATCGGTCAGCTGAACAACGGCGTCTGGGCGTGCCTCCAGGTTGAGCCACCACGATGGATGACCCTCGTCCCAGCCGTTCATGGCGGTCGATATGAGGTTCGGGCCATCTTCGAGGTATCCGATGATGACGCTGCGCTCTTGGCCGGACTTGCGCCCGATGGTCGTGAGACGAAGGGCACCCCAGCCGCGCTTGTTTGACGTGGTCCATAGGAAGCGACCGCCACTGAGTCGGTAGAGCGCTCGATGCGCGCGCCAGGCCCTGTGGACGAACCACGGCGGCGGGTGTTTCGGAGGTCGGGGTGCCGCACTGCTCATGGCTGACTCCTCCAGGGGGCTGTGGCCCAAACATACGCCGAAGCTGGCGCGAATATGGCACGTTGGCCCGTGGTGGGGTCGCCGATGTAGCAGCAGAACGTCCCGAGTACCCGCCTGGCTGCCGAGTGCCCCACCGATCCGGCAGTCAGGGGTACGTAGCGCGGGTCTGAGGGGTGCGGATGAGGGACAGATGTTTGGCGGCAGTCCAATTCAAACCCTGCGCTGGCGCATCACGGGACCGAGCGTGCTGTGCCACCCGCGTCTAGCGATCACTCGTCCGCCCTCGTCAATTTCAGCGATACCCATATCCGCGAGTGGCTCCTCGTACCGTCAGGTCCGAAGCTCGGTTGGTACGACAAGCCACTCCAGGGCCGCTACCCCGGGACGGAGGTCGCTCCAACCGGTCGGCGCGGTGATACAGGCCAGGGCGCCGGGCGGGAAGCCACCTAGCCTGGGGTCGTCATCGCCGGCGGACTCGGTAAGCTCGAGGGCCAACACGTGCAAACCGGGGTTGTGCCCGACCACCATGACCGCGGCCGCCTCAGCGGGCGCGCGTTGGATGCGGCGCAGCAGGTCGGCCGCGTCAGCCTCGTAGAGGCCGGCGTCGAAGATGATCTCGACGTCCCCCAAGGCGGAGGCCAGGAGGTCGACCGTCTGCCGAGCCCGCAGGGCGGTGGAGCAGACGACCAGAACTGGCCGTGGCTCGACCCGACGGAAGAGGCGGGCGAGACGTCGCGCCTCCCTTCGCCCCTCGGCCACAAGTGGGCGGTCGTGGTCGGCCGCGGTATGGCCGTCGCCCTGATAGGCGGCATGGCGCAGCAAGTACAGGGTGCGTGCCTCCGACGTCTTGTCTAAGCCCGGATCCACCGATCCGGTCCGGCTGAGCGCTCGGTGAGTGGGATGGGCTTCGGTTTTTGGCGGGTGGGCGGGGTGGCGGTGTTGCGACTGGCCGTTGGGCGTGCTGGGTCGCGATAGTGGCCGTGGGTGTGGTTGTCATCGACGCGGCCGCCACGGGCGTCGGTCCTTGCTGGGGGTCAGGTGACGAGCTCGACGCTGCGGATGGCGTCGAGCATGGTGCAGAACCAGTCGGCCCATGGCCACCGGGACGGCAGGTGAAGATATATACGTCGGCCCGAGGTGGCCAAAGCCCGAATGCTCAGACCCTGCTCTCGATTGTCCTTTCGGATAGCTTCATACAACTCCACCCTCGACATCTCCTTCTCCCTTGTCCGTGGCCATCAGCAACCACGCAACGTAGGGACAGTGGGTTGGGGGTGGGGCCAAATCAGATCAGCGAAATGGCTCCCGGTGGGGCCAGATCAGCATGTCATTCCCAGGTTGGGGACCGGTGTACTGCCTGCTCAGGTTCGTACGCCACCTCTGCTGGCGATGGCGGCCGCATCCGTGCAGGCGCTCAATTCGCATCGGGAGGTGCTCTTGGGGGTCGGCGTTTCCTCACAGACGGTTGCTGGGGACTGGCATGGCGCCGGCTATCCGAGCCGACCGGTCGCATACATGCGGGAGTTCATTGCCCTGCTTCGTCTGTGCCTGTCAGGGGAGCCGGTCACCTTCAGCGGCGACTACTTCCAAGTACGCAAGTTCCGCCTCGGTGTCGAGCTGGGCGAACGCACACCCAAGATCATCCTTGGCGCATTGGGGGAATCAATGTTGCGACTTGGCGGAGAGATCGCCGACGGCGTTCTACTCAAGTACCTGCCGGCTACCCACGTCCCCACGTGCGTCGCCCATGTCCGCCGCGGCGGTGATGCCACCATCTACGCCACCGTCCACGTCGGTGTCGGCGACCGAGACGCGGCCGCGGACCGCGCCCGCTACTCGTTTCTGAGACCATAACCGCCTACCGTCGGGCCGGCGTAGAGGCACCCATCATCTTCCCGTTGACCTCGGGAACTCCGGGCGCGGATGGTCTCGATGCCACCCTGCAGGCAGCCGCCTCAGCAGTGCCCACATGACCATCGTCGTCGCTGATGACTGACCCCAACTGGCGCGGTCATATCCAACTGGGACATGCCCGTATAAGTGCCGTCGGAGGCGCCCCGCGGCCTGCTTGAGATCCCAAGCGGAGGAGCCGTCGGTGTCGCCGGAACGGATACGAATGTTCGCACCGTGATTCGGGCCTGTAGGAGGCCGACAGAGCCATCAGGCACGTAGGCGCTCTCCACCGCGACGGGGCCGCGCAAGAGGCCATGCCCGGTTATGAGCGGCTCTGCAGAGGGCTCGCCCTAGTCGAGTCGGAGATCATGTGTTCGTGGGATCGAGGGGGCGGTCGAACCGGCTGGGTCACGTTCTGCGCCCTGACGATCCTGGACGGGCCCAGCCGCTACTTCGCCCGAGCCGTCGTATGCTCCGTTCCGAGCTCGTGCCCGGTCTTTCGACGGCGACGAGGTGCCAGTAGTCACCCGCACTCGCCTGGGACGCCGCCTTCCCGGCTGAACGGAGGATCCGCCAAGCGACCAGATCCTGGAGCAATCCTGGAGCGATCTTGGAGCAGGCAGCTGGATACTGACCTCAGATCCGAACACCTGGTCACACCCCTCGACGGGATTCTCAGGCGCCGCAGGTTGTCCGAAGGTCATGTCGATCGGATGTGGCGAAGGTATTTCAAAACGAAGGTGCATCCCAATGAGCTGGCTCCACCCGGGTGGTCAAAACCTCCCATCGTCATCTTTTCACCGAAGGCTTCGACCGCGAGCGCATCACCCGCCCTGAGGTGGCGACGGATCATACGAGTCTGTCGATTCACCCAGGACAGACATCGACTGTTCCACTACTACCGAATCACTCAGAAAAACAGACCCTTCATGGGACAACAGAAACCACATGCAAGTCACACCCGCTTGTCACCCGAGAACGAGCGGCAATCAACACGATCGGAGAAAAGAAATGCGACGCCTATCTGTTCTGGTATTTAGTTCCACCCTGAGCCTCGCTGCGTTCGGCGCTATTATCGGCACCAGCGAACTGGCGGCTTCGGCGACGCCCACCAGCGCCGTATCACCACAAAGAATCCGTTCCGGAGCGATGACGGTCAGCCCGTTGAAACGAACGGTAGCAGGTCCGGACATCATTAAGGGCGGTCCCGCCATTCTCACGCACAGCCCCGACATTCACAAGGGCTGAGGGTGCTCCTTGAACCGGATAGCCCGTCAACGGACGGGCTATCCGGTCCTGTGGGGGACCACTCCGACCAGCGAACGACCCGCACAGGCCAGTGAGCGTTCATGCACGGGTCCTTTCTGCCGGTACGGAGACTATCCGTTTAGGTCCGCATGCAGCCAGAGTTGTATGCGGCGTCGGCTAGGTCGCCCAGACTCTCGAAAACGACGGCGAGCGCCAGGTCACGCTATCGTTCTTTTGGTTAGGCTCATGTCCTGAAATGTTGACTTGCTCGGCGCGGCAGACGAGAAAGAGTAATTTCGTTGTCTTGCCCGCACGACTGCAGCCTGCTCCGCCAACATGTTCGATGCCGCCGCCAGGTAGGACTTCAAGTGGATCACGTTCTTGGATGGCGCTCGCGTCCTGGTGGAACCTATTGCCGGATTTTGTCTGATTTTGTCTCATTGCAAAGCCCATATAGGGTTGACCTAGGAGGAAATCGCAATGCCGCTCTTTGTGATCGAACGTAACTTTGCTGAACAGCTCGACCCTGACCCGGCGGGGCTGGAACAGATCAAGCTGATCAACGCGGATGTTGGCGTGTCGTGGCTGTACTCGTTCCTGAGCGCCGACAAGAAGAAAACCTACTGTCTCTACGAGGCCGTGAGCGCCGAGGCGATTCGTGAGGCAGCAAGGCGAGCGGGGTTGCCCGCTGACGTGGTCATCGAGGTTTCCCAGATCGATCCTGGTCCGCCGGGATAGCGAACCTCAGACTTCGCCGTGATGGATCGTGTACCCCCACTGACCGGCGCGTCATCGATGTAGTCCCCGTGGTCGTCCAACCGTGTCGCGGGTCGCGCTTGGCCGATCTGCGAGCTCGCCAGATTCGACGCTTCGGCGCAACACCCTTTTGAGGCGCACGCGCCAGCGCGGCGTAGCGGCCCGAGACGGCGTCGGGATGCTGGTTGCCAGCGAACGCTCGCCTGACTGTCGGGGCTAGGACTGCCTTGCTGGCGACGGGGCTCGGTTGCGCAGCTTCGGGCTGCGGGGAGCGCATCAGGCTCAGCTAGCGTGGATAGCGGTGGATGGTACAGATGAGGTCGGGTATCGGTTCGGCGTGTTAGGTCCGCTTACCGTGAGTGCTGACGGGGCGCAGGTGACCGTTGGTGGGGCGCGGGTCCGACAGCTCCTAATTCGCTTGCTCATGGCGGCGAATAGTCCGGTCGAGGCGGGACAGCTGGCCGAGGACCTGTGGGACGGCCGGCCCTCCCGTTCCGCGGCGTCCACGTTGCAGAGTCATGTCTCAACCCTGCGGGCCAAGCTGGGTCCGGGTCGCCTAGTTAACCGTCAGGGCATGTACGTACTCATCGTCGGCTACGACGAGTTGGACGCGGAGCGATTCGAGCGACTGGCAGACGAGGGACGCCGCACACCACTATCCGATCCTGACGGTGCAGCGAAGGTGGCCGACTCCCTGAGGGCCGCTTTGGGGTGTTGGCGGGGCGCTCCGCTGGCCGAGGTGGCCGGCACGACATGGGCCCGAAGTGAGATCACCCGGCTGGAGGAGCTGCGAGGCGCCACCGTTGAACGGTGGCTTGAGGCGCGATTGGTGTTGGGCGAGCACGACGGAGTGGTTGCCGCGGCCGAGACGGCACTGACCATGGATCCGCTGCGCGAGCGCTTGTGGGGTCATCTGATGGTGGCTCTCTACCGTTGCGACCGTCAGGCCGAGGCTCTGCGTGCCTTCCAGCGGCTACGAGCCGTTCTGGGCGAGCAGCTGGGTATCGAACCCAGCGCCGATCTACGGACCCTAGAAGAGGCCATCCTGCTCCAGAAACCCGAACTGGACTGGAAGGCACCAGCAGCATCGTCCCTCCACCCTCGACCTCTCGCTGTGGCCGGGTTAGGGACGCCCACGGCAGGGGATCGATTGTTGTTGGAGGGATCGGTGACATTTCTGTTTGCCGATATCAAAAACAGCACGACCCTGTGGCAGCAGCAGCCATCCTCGATGGCCGCGACCGTGAAGGGCCACGACCGGATGATCGGCGATATCGTGGAGGCCGAGGGCGGCGAAGTCTTCCCGGCAGTTGGCGACGCGGTCCACGCGGTGTTCGCCAGCCCGGTGGCGGCACTGCGGGCGGCCCTGGCCGTTAAGGCCAGAATCGCCGAATCCGATTGGGGAGAGGGGGTTCCCCCGGCGGTCCGTATCGCGTTATGCACCGGGGATGCCGAGTTCGCCAACGGTGAGTGGAGGGGAGTGCCGGTTGACCGATGTGGCCAACTCCGCGACTCCGCCGGGGACGGTCAGATCCTGCTGTGCGCTCAGACCGTCGCAAGGGTGGGCCAGCTCCTTCCCGAGCCGATATCGGTTGCCGGCCTGGGCCTGTTCGTGCCTGGCTCTGACGTTCCGGAACGGCTCTTCGAGCTCGGGCATCCCGCAGGCGGGAGCTCCCTTCTGGCATCGCCGGCGTTCCTTACTCAGTTGTCGACTCTTCCGTTACCGGAGGATCTCAGCGCCACAGGGTGGACGAGGTTTGTTGGACGTCAGGATGTCTTGCAGCAAGCGCTCGCGGCGGCGCGGACGTCGACGTCTCCGCGCTATGGGGGCCACGGAACCGAAGGTGCGACGGTCTTCTGGGTCCTGGGGGAGCCGGGGGTCGGCAAGACCCGCTTCGCCGCCGAGGTGGCAACTCGGGCCCACGACCGAGGCGCGCTCGTGCTGTTCGGCCGTTGCGACGAGCTCGTGCAAGATCCTTACCAGCCCTTCGTGGGGGCACTGCGATGGTATGTCAACCATCGCAGCACTGCAGAGCTAGGGAGGTCTCTTGGACGGGACCCGGCGCCCTTGGTGCGACTTGTCCCTGAGCTGGGCGGCCGGTTTCCTTCTATGTTGGACGATATCGGTAGAGCGACCGAGGTGGAACAGCAGCGGCTGTTCGAATCGGTACTTTCGTGGTTGACTGACCTCGGAGCCAACTATCCGGTCGTCCTGGTTGTCGACGACGTTCATTGGGCCGATCGCCCAACCCTGGCCATGTTGCTGCACGTGCTCCGAAATCCGGGGTCGACGCGACTCTTGATTCTCGGTACCGCCCGCGACACAGACCCCGACACCAACGACGTCCTGTCGGGCATCGTAGACCAGTTGGGTCGTACCGGCCGAAGCCATCGGCTCAGGCTGGCAGGGCTCGACGCGAGAGCGGTGGCGTCGTTGATCTCCGACAGCGACCTCGATGTCGATGGGCCCGAGCTGATGGCCGAACGGATCGTCGCTGAGACCGCGGGCAACCCTCTCTTTATCGGCGCAATACTTGCCAGTCTCAAAGTGAGCGGCCGCGGGGAAGACAGCGGCCATCCCGGCGACGTGGTCAGCGCCGTTCGAAACCGGGTGAGGCGCCTAGACCCCGGGGTGCAGGACGTGCTTCAAGTCGCCGCGCTGATCGGACTTGAGTTCTCGCTACTGGTGACAGCCGGTGCGCGTGGGATAGCCGAGGGCGAAGCCCTCACCTCGCTCGAGAGTGCGGTAAGAGCGGGGTTGGTCGACGAGATCGGCGTTAACCGGTTTCGCTTCGCCCATGCCCTCGTGCGCGATGTCCTTTCCGCGGACGTGTCCGCGTCGCGCCGCTCGCGGCTCCACGCCGACATCGTCGCTTCGATACAGCGGACCTTCGCTCACGACCTCGATCCGCACCTCCGCTCGTTGGCGCATCATTGCGCCGCTTCTGAACTCTCATACCTTCAAGAAAAGGCGATCGACTTCGCCCGAAGTGCCGCGAAACAGGCGATCCTACAGGTTGCCTTCCCCGCCGCTGTCGACGACCTGACCTTCGCCCTCGAGGTGGCCGATTGGATCGGGGCGCCCGTTTCGACCCGCTACGACCTGACGATGGCCATGGGCGAGGCGCAAGGCCTCTCCGGTCTCCATCACGGCTGCCTGGCCACGTTCGAGCGCGCCGCCGAACTGGCCCGGACTTGGCAGGACTGGACCCAGTTCGCTCGGGCGGCAGTCGCCTATGAAGAGGTGAGTTGGAGACCCGGGTCACACGGTCACCAAGCCCTGCGACTCCTAACCGAGGCCGCCGGGCATCCGCTCGAGCCAGAATTGGATACGTTGGTCAATGGGGCGCTTGCCCGGGCGCTTGCCTATTGCGGCGAGGCGGACGAAGGCGCCCGTCGGGCGGTCGACGTCCTGCAGCGCGCCCGTGCTCTTGGCGACCGCGAGGTTCTGCTCCACGCCATCGACATTCGCACAGGCACAGTGCCGAGGAACCGGCCGGTCGAACTCGACGACATGCTCGCCCTTCTGCACGAGGCGCTCGACCTCGAGGCTGAGATCGCAGGGACGGGCAGACTTACGACCGATGTCGCCGGCCTGATGGCCAACCTGGTACAACTGCACCTTGAGCGGGGCGAGATCGCCGACGCGCTGTTCAGGCTCAGCGAAGCTGAACGCAGCACCCGCGGCGGCTCCATGCGCTTCCGGCACTACATCGTGTCCAGCCTCAAGCAGGTACTGGCCTTCTGCTCGGGCGACTTCGAGGCGGCCGAGACCCACGCCGACGAGTTGCTCAACCTGGGGCAGGCACTGGGCGACGACGTGTCGGGCTCATACGGCCTGCAGATGTTCCTGATCCGACGAGAACAAGATCGGCTCGAGGAGTTGGCGCCACTCGTCCGGGCGATACTCAACCACCGTTCTGCAGAGAACCTGTGGCTACCCGGACTAGTCGCATTGCTAGCCGAAATCGGCATGATCGAGGAAACCAAGAAACTGCTCGACGACTACACCAGCAACGGCTTCGCCGCCCTCCCTCCGGACGCTATGTTTCCAGCGGCACTCTGCCTGCTGTCCGAAGCCTCTGTTCGAGTCGACGCCCAATCTGCCGGCGAAGATCTAGCCTCCATGCTCGAGCCCTGGACGGGACGAGGAGTCTCAGTCGGGGCGACTGTTGGCTTCCTCGGGCCCGCTGACCGCTACCTCGGATTGCTAGCCACGTTGCGGGCTGACACCCATCAGGCGAACAAATACTTTGCGTCCGCCCTAGATTTAAGCCGTCGTCTGCGCTCTCCAGTATGGACCGCCCATACGCTCGCCGACTGGGCAACCCTCGCACATGACACGCTCGACCCTGTCGATGTCACAGCCTACGCCGACGAGGCCCGGCAGCTCGCACAACAATTCAGTCTGCTGCGCATCCTTAGGCAGCTAGGACTGGGACACCGCCCCCGGTAGACGGCTCGCATCGGCACTAATCTAACCAGCCGGCTCCTGAGGGAAGTGGCTGGCCCACCGGGCAAGTGCCGCCTCCCTCGGGGGCGTTAAGGCGGTCCCCACACCGCAACGGAATGGGACAGCCGCTGTAGCAGAAAAGGTTCCGCCGAGGAGCGGCCGTTGTGTGGGTGTTGGGGTCCTTTCGAGACGCTTGGAATGGTCTCCCTCACCGATCTTGGGGGATTTCCCCCATGCGGACCCGTCCGGGGTGTGGTCTGATTGAGCTGTAGCCAGTGGGATCTGGTCCGTCAAAATAGACGCTTACCCGCTCATCCGTCCTGGTCGTTGTCGCCCGCTAAGGGCAAGCGAGTCGTCTTCGGTGGTCGGCCGAGCGGGTGTTCAGAGCGAATGAGAGCGAGGGTAGAAATCCGAAAGGGAGGAAGCGGAAAGAACGATTCAGAGCAGTCCTGCAGGCTCAGGGCCGGCAAGGGCGCCCCAATCCGGGTCCTCCTAGCTACGGCGCGCCATAGCTCTGTTCGGGGTGAGGTCCGGGTACTAGAGTTTGCTCACCGTTTTGCTGCGGCGAGAGGGCATGTGATGATGGTCAGTAGCGGGCTGCTGGAGCGCGATGGCAGGACCGAGGTTGCCGCCTTGTTAGTTGGCTCGGTGAACCGGGGTGTTGTTTCTCGTGACCGCAGCCACCGCGCGGGCACTATGGCGAACCGAAATCCAGCACAGGGGACTGCGGTTCAGCACGGACCCGAGAGTCCGGGAACGGCGCCACTGCCGGAATTGTGTTTGCCGGGCAAGCATCTGCCGAGGGGAGAACGATCATGAGAGGACCGAAGGTACGGTTGACACGGACGGCCATCGTTGCCGGCGGGTTCGTGCTACTACTGGCAGCTGGGTCGCCAGCCGCAGCGATGAGCGCCGCCGCGGCCTCTACCCCGGGCCCGAGCACGCCCACGCAGGTGCCCTCGGGCATCAGCGCGGCTGCTGTGCCGGGCGCCCAGGTCTTCGGTGACACCCCGGCAGACACGCCGGTCACCGTGTCGTTCATCCTCAAGGAGCAGAACATCACGTCTCTGGAGGCCGAGGTCGAGGCGGGCATCCCCAGCTCGCAATACCTGTCGGTCGGCCAGTTCGCCGCCCACTACGGCCAGCCCTCGTCCCACATCCACGCGCTGACCAGCTACCTGGCCGGCTTCGGCATCAGCAGCGACGCCTACGCCAACGACGTGGACGTGGTGGCCACCGGCACCGCGGGCGAATTCGACCATGCGCTGACCATCATCGAGAAGAACGCCACCGTACCCCAGCAAGCAGGTACGGACGGCTTCGGCCCAATACGCCGGCAGAATGTGTACACCAACACGCAACAGCCGCTGCTGCCGTACCGGCTGGCCACGTTCGTGACGGCGATCCTCGGGCTGACGAACTATGGCCCGTACGTCAGCGAGATCGCCAAGCCGTCCGCTTACGACGCGCCCCAGCAGGGCAGTTCGAACAGCTGCGTGGCGGCGTTCGGCCTGACCAACGGCTGCCACCTGCCGGGCGATTTTGCCCGGATGTACGACCTGAACCCTCTGTATACGCGCGGCGCAAGTGGGTCCGGCCAGACCGTTGGCATCGTCACCTTGGCCGCGGTTGACCCGGGGTCGCCACAGTACTTCTGGGCCAACATCGCGCACGTGACCCGCACCGGAACCCTCACCGTTGACAACGTCGACGGCGGCCCGGGCGCGCCTAGCGCCGCATCGGGATCGGTCGAGACCGACCTGGACATCGAGCAGTCCGGGGCGCTTGCCCGGGGCGCGAACGTGATCGACTACCAGGCGCCGAACACCGACTACGGGTTCGTCGACGCCTTCTTCACCGCGGCCAGCCAGAACCTGGCGAGCGGTGTGTCGGCGAGCTGGGGCGAGTCCGAGACCGCGATCCACTATCTCGTCTCGACCGGGCTGGAGTCCGCGGGCTACGTACAGGCGTTCGACGAGGCCTTCCTCGAGATGGCCGCGCAGGGCCAGTCGGCCTTCACCTCCTCCGGCGACGCCGGCGCCTACGACGCCAGCGAGGACCTAGGCACGACGAACCTGTCGGTGGACCAGCCGGCGGACAGCCCGTTCGCCACCGCGTCCGGCGCTACCACGCTGCCTGGCACCACCTACCTGTCCGGACCTGACGGCACGGCCACGGCCACCACCACGACCCAGCGCATCTGGGGCTGGGACTACTTGTGGAGACCGCTGGCGAAGGTCAACACCATTCCGCTGGCCGAGGCCGCCGAGTCGAACGTGGTGGGCAGCGGCGGTGGCTTCAGCACGCTCGAGCCAACTCCCTCCTACCAGCAGCGCGTGCCGGGCACGCACACCTTCCACGCAGTGGAATACCTCACCCCGACCAACTACACCCAGGTCGCTCCGGGCCTCTACGAGCCTATCGCCTGGAACTTCAACCCCACGCCCAGCGTGACCACCGGTCTCGGCACCGGCCGGGCCGAACCCGACCTGGCCACCGACGGCGACCCGCAGACCGGCTACCTGGTGTACGGTGCCTCGATCGGCGGCCTTGACGAGGCCGGCGGCACCAGCTTCGTCGACCCGCAGTTGAACGGCTCCAACGCGGTCATCGACTCCTACCTGGGCCACCGGGTCGGGTTCTGGAACCCATATCTCTACGCCGCCGCGCTCAGCCCCAACTCGCCCTTCACCCAGCTGAAACAGGCCAGCACCAGCAACGACAACATCTACTACACCGGCAACCCCGGTGAGCCCTACAACGTGGGTATCGGCCTCGGGGAGCCGGACCTGGCCAAGCTGGCGGGCGACTTCCGCGGTTAACCCCGCAAACCCCGCAAGCGAGACGCCCCCCGGTGGTGGTGATCCTCGGTGTACTCGTGCGGGAGGTACGTGGGCCACCGTCGGCTATCGGCTCAAGCCACCCGTAGTCTCTGCGACTGAGTGCGTTGCTTAGGGATACTGCGCTGCGTCCTCGTGTTGGAGGTGATGTACAAGCGGCTCCGGACGGGCCGACTCGGGGGCAAGCTAAAGGCCTTGGTCCGGCGGAGCCGGATTTTTGAGTCAAGTTTTTGAGTTTGTTGTTGGTTTATGTGGCGATTCCTGATCGGGCGGCGAGCTGGTCGAGGGCTTGGTGCAGGGCGGCGGTGCTGGCGGGATCGGCGATGTCGCTGGTGGCGGTGCGCACGAAGCGGTTGTAGGCCTGGGTGTAGAACCACGCATCCCGCCAACCGAGTGGGGGTGGGCTGGTAGCGGTGGGTGTGGGGTATGCGTTCGATCAGCCCGTGGAGGCGGAGTCGCCGCAGGCGATAGGTCACGCCTACGCACCCAACCAAGAGGGCGAAGCCGTGCTGTTCGACCGACCCGAGGGGTACTGGGCCGTGCCTCCGCCCCTACCGAACGCCGCCGCCTCGCTGGCGTCGACCCTCGATGACTTTTGGGCTTTCGTACAACTGCTCTGCAACGGTGGTGTGGTCGGAGACCAGCGATTGCTATCAGATGAATCAGTGGCTGCCATGACCCGTGATCACGTCGACACGACCCAACGCCACGACGCCGAGCTGTTCCTGAGTGGAAGCCGCTGGGGATACTGCATGGCTGCCCCACCTGCAGACGGGGCCCACGAGCGCGTCCCTGGCTACGGCTGGGAAGGCGGATCGGGAACCGTGTGGCGCACCCAGCCATCGACGGGCTTGACTGGCATCCTCTTCACCCAATGACAACTCATCTCCCCTCAACCCCCGCCCGTCTTCATCGACTTCTGGGCAGCCACCCACGACGCCTAGCCTAAGCAGAACAGCGCTCCCTATCCCCAGCGCCTCGGTTCCCAGCCACCTTTTCGAGCCACAGACCCGAGCACCAGCCCAAGATCGCTCACACAAGGCCGCCCGAAACTCCCAAAGACAGGTTGCGTTCAGGGGCGCGCCAGAACGCTGACGCCATAACCCCGACGCTACGGATGGAGAGAGCTAGCAGATCGGCACGTAGGTGCGTCGGTGCCCCCTACCCGGGGTCAACGGCTGTTTTGCAAAATACGCGTGGGTCGGCAGAAGCCGGGGTAGGGTCCCACATAGCCGGCGTTCGGCGCGGTCCGGCGCTCGTGTTTCTGTTCGTTTTCGGGGACACCTTTGGCGGTTCGAAGGCGTCGAAGAGTGGAGCAGGCGACCGGAGAGTCAGTCCGCGCAGTCCTGTGGGAGCGCGGCGACGGCCTCGATCTCCAGGAGCTGGTCCCGATATCCCAGCATGGACAGGCCGAGCAGCGTGCTTGGAGCCTCGGGGTCTTCGAAGTGGCGGTGGACAACCTCCCAGGCCGCGAGCAGATCCTCGCGCCGCCCGGTCGAAACGTACACCGTGGTCTTCATGACGTCAGTCAGCTGCGCGCCGGCCGCGGCAAGGGAACAGCGCAGGTTTGCTATCACCTGCTCAGTTTGGCCAGCCACGTCTCCCACCCCGACGACGGCTCCATGGTCGTCGAGCAGGCAGGCACCAGCGGTGAGCACCCAACGGGACGAACCCTCGGCCAGCGAAGCATAGGCGTAGGGAGCATTGTCGCTTAGCTCACTTTAGGTGGACATGCCGGACATGCGAATCGCTGGTCATTCGGCCGAGCCGTCCAGCCGCGGTGCCGCGTACCCAATTTTTCAACCCGGAGGGCTGCAGGGCGGCCCCGTACGGCGGGTTGACCCCCTGAGAGCTCTCAGTGAGCGGTCTGGCCGCGGCCGTCGACCCCTCCATCCAGCAACACCGGCAAGGTAGCCCAGGCCCAGCCGGGGCCGGCAGCGAGCGTCCGGAGAACGATTGAAGACGTCGGCTTCGGCCGGGGGCGGTGCGGGGGAGGTCGACATCGAGCGCCGGTGGTTTCGATGGGCGGCCGGTGATTGGGGCTGGTGTCTACTGGATCTGGAACTGGATCTGGGTCGCGCTTTCCACCACCGGGACGATGTGTCCCTGGCCGAATGACCTGTGCGCCGGGTGCTGCATGTACTCCTGAAAGCCGACCATATCGTCGAACAAGGCGACTATCCCGAATGTGGCGTTGCCCTCATTGGCTCCGACGCCGACTTCGATTTCCCGCAAGGACGGAATTTCGGTGGGAAGCTTCTTGGCCGCCTCGACAATCGCCTCCATCTCGTGCTCGTCGGTTCCAGGCTTCATGGTTACCAGCACTACGTGACGAATCATGACCTGAAGCTTAGATGGCGAGACCGCCAGCTACCGGAAGTCGTCGTGGGGCAACGACTGCCGTCCTCCATCCAGTTACGCGACGACGGCGACTGCAGTCGGGGATTCTCGCACTCGCCCCGGTGATCGGATGCTGACCAGGTCGGCGTCGGGGCCACCCCGTCTAAGGAGTGAGGAGACGGGTCAGCCGCGGTGAACAAGTCCCGAGTTGAGGCCTTCAGCGATGGGGTATTCGCCATTGCCATCACGTTGCTGGTCCTGACCGTCGCCCAGCCCACAGCTACCAAGACCTCGCTCACGAGCGCGAAGCCCGCCTCGCCGAACGGGATCTGCGGTTAGCCCCTGACCCGTGGACACCACGTGACCAGCGGGGGGTTGCCGCTGTCGAGCGGAGTCAGGTGCCCTACGAGCGCCATCAGGCCGGTGAGACGTTCGACGCCATCGCGGCTGACCTGGGGGTGTCGAGAGAGCGGGTTCGCCAGTTCGTCCATAGCCACCGGGTATACGTCGAAGCTGGAATCGAACGGAAGGGGTCGTTGCCCGAGAGGGCCGCATGATCCCCAGTTCATCTCCATGGATTTTCGGCGTCGATCCTGGGCCAATGCGACCGGCGTTGTCGTCCGATCTGGCTTTGAACTCGCTCACGGCACCACCGCAGTCAGAGACAGGGGCGAGACGGTCGGAGAATACGCAATCGGAGTTGTGCAGTTCGTCGCGGCAACAACCGGGCGATTCGAAGGGATTTTCGATGGCCGCCCACTTGTAGCCATCGAAGCGGTGCTCGCTCTCAACGTCTAGAACAACGGCGACCGAGTCGTCCTGCACCCCCGATCCGTCATGGATACGTGCACAGTCGCTGGTCACCTAGCCGGATGGGCGACCGCTGAACGGCTCGAAGTCAAGTGGGTTCAGCCGGGCACAACGGTCAAGGTTTCACGGGCGTTTACCCAGCCGCGCTGCGCCCCAATAGAGGCAAAGGCGCGGGCAAGGACCGACTCAGGCATATGCGCAGCGCGTGGGACGTGGCCGGGGCTGCACTCCTGAGGGACCGAGATTCGGCCCGCGTAAGCGGCTGACATCACTGGGCGCAGTAGCCTTGTCATGTGACTGACGTCGAGGTATTTGTCGATCCGAGTTGTCCGTGGGCCTGGGTCACCGCCGGTTGGGTGCGGGAGGTGGCGCCGCAACGGGACCTCGCCGTGTACTGGCGCTCGTACTGCCTGGAGATACGTGACGATTACGGCGTGGCACCCACTGTGCCTGAGCAGTATCGCCAGGCTGCGCTCGAAGGGCACGCCCTTTCCCACGGCATGCTAAGGATCTTCGAGGCGGGGCGCGCCGAGGGCGGGGAAGACGCGGTCGACCGGCTCTATGCCGCATGGGGTCAGCGGTACTTCGCGCCTCAACGCCCGGGCGCCAGTGAGCTTTTGGCCGACTGCGTCTCGGCCGCCGGCCTCGATGCCCGCCTGGTCGCGGCCGCGGACGACGAGAAGTGGGACGGCCCGATTCGCGACGCCATGGAAGTGGCCTACGCCTTCGGGGGACCAAAAACCCAGACGCCGACGATCGTCGTGCGGGCCGACCCACCGCACGGGTTCAAGGGACCGGTGATGGCTCCCGCCCCAACGGGCGCCGCTGCCCTGCGACTGTGGGACGCCATCCAGGTGCTGTCGGAGTATGAGGGATTTTTCGAGATCACCCGACCCCGCACCAATCCTCCCCGCGTCCACGTGACCGGTTGACACCTTGGCGAAAGGGCACCCCGCGGCTTCCCTTCGCCGCGGTGGCCTATTTCACTTCTGCTGTAATACCTCTCAAGGGGGACCGTACGATCTGAGGAGCGCGACAGACGGTCAACCCGACGTGGCGATCATCGGCGTTTGAAAGCCGCGGGATCCATAGGTCAGCGCGGGGTCAGCGCCTCGAACGTGACGCCGGTCAGCTCCTCCGACACGGCCCAAAGGCGGGCCGCGGCATCCTGGTCGCAGCCAAGATGATTGGTGCCGAACTGCCGCTCATAGCCCTGCGCCGTGGTCTCCCGGTGCGGGATCGCCATGATACCGGCGTTGTTGACCCGCAGATCCAGGCCCTCGCCGCCGGCCATGAACCCGGTGCTGAAGCTCTCGACCTGGGCGAGGTCGGCCAGATCGAGCTGAATGAGCTCGGCGTGGCCACCCGGGGCGTCAGCGGCCAGCCGTTCCAGGGCTGCCGATCCGCGGCCGCGGTCCACGAGCGGCGAGCAGCACCCGGGCGCCCTTGCGGGCCAGCTGCAGGACCGTCTGGTAGCCCAGGCCAGAGTTGCCGCCGGTGACGAGAGCCACCGGCCCGACTGGTCAGGAATGTCGGTTGTCGTCCACCCGGCCACATATCAACCGTCTATCGGGATACCTCGGGCGCGGGCCAAGTCGACAAAGGTCGACGCGAGTGACCGCATGCGGTGTGATCATTCGGCAGCCGACCTGCCAACCGTGGTTGCAACAGAGTGGGTCGACTCGATGGGAGGTACGGACGCCGTGTCCATTGCCGTCGTGCCGAGCAGTAGCCGGAACGGCGTTTCTCAGTGGGCTGTCCTAGCGACAAGCCGGGAGTTTTCGGTCACGATCGAATGTTGCCTCGGCGGTCGCGTCAGGTGCGATTTCCCGGCGGTGTGACGCCGTCTAAGGCCAGGGTTAGCGCCCGAGACAGCGTGGCGGCCCGTGCGACCGGGTCGGCGGCCAGAAGGCTCGCTCCCCTGATCATCCAGAGCACGACGAGCAAGTCGTCGAGGGTGAGATCCCGGCGCACCGATCCCGCCGCCTTGGCGGCACGGAGGGGACCGGCCATGAATCCCCGCACCCGGTTGCGGGAAGCTTCCAGCGCCGAGTCGACCGTCGGATCGCGCCGGGCGAGTTCGGGCAGGGTGTTGGAACGGGCCATGGTCTCGGCCATGGCCCGCAGGAGCACGAAGAAGGCATCAGGGTCGTCAACGTGCTGTGATGCCAGCCGTTCGAGCTGGTCGACTTCGTCTTCCATGAGCGCTGCAGCCAGGTGGGTGCGGTCTGGGAAGTTGCGGTAAAGCGTCCCCTGGCCCACCCCGGCCCTGCGGGCGACCTCGGACATCGGGAACTCAGCCGATTCGGCGAACAGCTGCCGGGCCGCTTCTAGAAGCGCCTCCCGGTTGCGCTGGGCGTCGCTGCGTCTGGGGGCTTGCACGCCTGTGAACATGCTCACATAGTAGCGGACGAATAGTCCGATTATCCACTGAAACCTTCGATAGCCCTTTGTTTTAGCCAGATCGTTCTGGACAAGTAGTCCGGTTATGGTTAGAGTGAACGTGAACCGGACAAGGAGTCCGGTTGAGGGTACGGAGTGGAGGGAGCGGTCCATGAGTTCCAGATTCATTACCGGCGAGCTGTCGGCCCTGATGGCTGGGTCCATCGTGGTGGTGAGCCCGGCCTTCAGCCCGGCGGTGCGTCCCTGGCTGGCCTTCGGTGTGGTCGTTATGCTCGGGTTGGCCCAGCTCGACCGCACCCGAGGGGGCCTCCGGCGGATCCTCGACGGATCCGTGGTCCTGATCGCCGTACTGCTGATCGGATTCGCCCCGGCCGCCACAGAAACAGCGGTGGCTTGGCTGTCATTCGGGCTCGCCCTGGGTCTGGTGGGCATCGCCTTTGCCGGCCTCAGCCTGAACGAGGTGGCGAACTGGCGGGCCCAGCACCGGCTGGCCGAACTGCGTTGGGTCCACCCCGAGGCGGTGTCGACCGTACGCGGTCCCCAGGCGGCGTGAACATGACCGTCGAATCGGCCGAGAAGGCGAGGAGGGGTTTACCCGCCTCGCCCCTCGGTCGGATGCGGACCCCCGCGATGTCAGCACCATCCGAGCGCCCCGCTCCGGCCGGAACCCCCGGTGAGGCCCCTGCCACCGAGGAGGGAACCCGCCCCCTCGGGCTCTTGCGCAACGCGGTCGTGGTGGCCATCGGGCTCGTCGTGGTGATGGCGCTGTTCCTCGCGGCCTACTCGGGTGCCTTCAGCGACCCCGTTCCTCACGCCATCCCGGTCGCCGTGCTGGCCCCGGCTCCCCTGGCTAGCCAACTGGCCACCACCCCGGCCCTGCGGGTCCGTCCCGCCGACAACGCGAGCCAGGTCCGAGAACTCGTCGAGGCTCGCAGCGTCTACGGAGGCCTGATCGCGTTCGACCGCCGGAACGTGGAGCTCATTGTGGCCAGCGGTGGCGGCCACTCGGTGGCGGCAGCCCTTAGGACGGTCGTCACCGCCGCGGCCCAGCGCAGCGGGGCCCGACTCACCGTCGAGGACCTCGCGCCGCTCAACGGGCGGGACCCCACCGGTGCCGTCGAGTTCTACAGCATCGTCTTCCTGACCCTGGCCTCCTCTCTGGGGGCCATGGTCCTGGGCCGGGTCATGGGCAGGGTGCGCCACCATGTCGACGCCTGGGGGCGGGCGGTGTTCCTGGCCCTCTACGCCGGGTTGCTGGCTGCCGTCTTCGGCGCGCTCGCGGACTCGGGACTCGGAGCTCTTGTGGGCCACCCGGCCTTTCTGTTCCTCGTCTTCTGGGCGTGCTCGGTCGCGGTCTGTCTGGCCATCAGCGGCGTGTCGGCCCTCCTCGGAGGTCGGCTCGCGATTGTCGTCATCGTGGCCACCGTGATGCTGGGCAACACCAGCTCCGGTGGGCCGGTCGGCCGCCCTTTGCTCAGCACGCTGTACTCGTCCCTCACCCCGATCTTCCCGCAGGGCGCGGGGCTGACGATGGTCCGCGGAGCGAACTACTTCGCAAGCCACGGCGTGGCCAGCGGCGGGACGACCCTGGCCGTCTGGGGTGGTGTCGGACTGGTCCTTCTCATCGGCGCCGGACTCCGCAACCAGTGGAGGGCGAAGTCTCTACCGCCTCCACCGGCGACCGTCGGGACCACGGTGCGGCCGTAGCGACGACCAGCTCAGAAAGGAGGTGTGATGTTCACTAGTCAAGGCCCGGCTACTCACTCGCATCACGGCCGGATCGTCCTGGGTGGCTCGACGGCGGCTAGGGAGCGACAATGTGGCGAGGCTCCACCGCGCCGGCTCGAGGACTACGCCTTACTCGGGGACACGCACACCGCGGCTCTCGTCCATTGGGATGGCTCGGTCGACTGGCTGTGCCTGCCCCGTTTCGACTCTCCGGCCGTCTTTGCCGCACTGCTCGGCACGAACGACAACGGCCGTTGGCGCGTCGGTCCCGTCGAGGCGCCCGTCGCGCAGGAACGGCGGTACCGGGGGGACACGCTGATCCTGGAGACCGACATCACCACCCGGTCAGGCCGGGTGCGTGTCATCGACTTCATGGTGCCGCGCCACGTCCGCCACCCCAACATGGTCCGCATCGTGGTCGGTCTCGAGGGCAGGGTGGAGATGGAAGCCGACATCGGATTCCGTTTTAACTACGGCGAGGTGGCGCCGTGGGTGCGCAGCCTCGAAGGGACCTTGATCGCCGTGTCCGGCGCGGACAGCCTGGTGCTGCGCACCCCGGTGGCCCTGCGAGGCGAGGGCTACGCCACCGTTGCCCGATTCGACGTCAGCGCCGGCCAACGGTTCCCCTTCGTCCTCAGCTGGGGACCATCCCACCAGCCGCCGCCACCGCCGATCGACCCGGAGGCCGCGCTGGCTGCCACGGAGGCGTACTGGTCGGCGTGGTCCTCCGGGCTCACCTACCGCGGCCGCTACCGCGATTCGGTGGTCCGCTCGCTTCTGACCCTGAAGGCCTTGATATATGCGCCCACCGGCGGCATCGTGGCCGCCCCGACCACGTCGCTGCCCGAGCACATCGGCGGCTCGCGGAACTGGGACTACCGCTACACCTGGCTGCGCGACGCGAGCATCACGTTGAACGCACTCCTGCATTCCGGGTACGTGGCCGAGGCGGCGGGCTGGCGGTCTTGGCTCCTGCGATCCGTCTATGGGGACCCGGCCAAGGTGCAGATCCTGTACGGGGTCGGCGGTGAGCGGCTGCTGCCCGAGAGCGAGCTGTCCTGGCTCACCGGCTACGCCGGCTCCTCCCCGGTCCGGGTCGGCAATTCCGCCGCCGGCCAGGTCCAGCTCGACGTCTACGGGGAGGTGATCATGGCCTTGGAGGAAGCCCGCGACGCCGGGCTTGGTTATGACGATGACGCTTGGCTGCTGGAGTGCGAGCTGTTGGCCGCGGTCGGGCGAGGATGGCGCCAGCCCGACCGCGGCATTTGGGAGATCCGTGGTGCGCCGCGCCACTTCGTCTCCTCCAAGGTCATGGCGTGGGTCGCGGAACACGGCTCTGCGGCTCTCGGCGGAGTGCTGTCGCCATCGCCAAGCGGAGAGGGCGCAGCCCGGCGACGACAGGAACGATCCCAGCCAACAAGAGTGCGACCAGCCACTCGCCATGCCGGACAGTGAGCCGCCCCGATTGGTGAATGGAGCCCGTACCCCAGCACAGCCACCCGAGGCGGGATCGACCTGATTCGACTGGATTGGCAACAGATCACCGCAACCAAAAAGGAAAGAAATGACTGGAACAGAAGCAGGCCGACGGGTCGGTCAGGTGTGGTAGACGATTGTGATGTCGGTTTCGCCGGATTGGGTTCCGGGGTGACCGCTTACGGTTCCGGTTGCTCCGTTGTAGGCGTGGGTTCCGCCGGTGACCTTGCCGGTCACCGTGCCGTTGTTGGTGTTGATGGACACGTGGGCGTAGAGCATGCCGGGGACGCCGGCCGCGGCGAGGTCGCAGGTAAAAACGCCGGTGGAGAAGTGGTCGGTACATGTTGATGCGGCGAACCCGACGGTGGCGCCGGCCACTTGGTTGGTGCTGGCCTGTAACAAGTGGTTCGGGGCGCTCTGCTGGCTGGCCAGGCCGCGGCTGACGAAGGTCAGGGTGTGGTTGGTCGGTGCAGAAAAGGCGGGTTCCACTGCGAGTCCTGTGCTCATGGCTGCCACGGCTAACAGGCTGGCCATGATGATTGCTCGTTTCATTTGACTCTCCTTTGTTGGGAATCGCCGGCTGCCGGCGGGTTATCTCTCGTCTAAGGACGGTAAGGATTGGCGAGGTCGGTGTCGTCGGCCTGACGAGCGGTCTTTGCGTCAGCCGATCGGCTGGTCTTTTGCCGCCGAAAAGTCGGCCGATCGGCTGATGTGGTTGGGTGCCGTGGGGGATAGCGTTCGGGCTGTGCAGCTGCGAGGTCCTCGCCTCTGGCGTCTCCGGGTCAATCCGGTGTTTGTCGACTGGGGACTCGCCGCGACGGCGACGGTGACCACTCAACTGGCCATCTGGCTCGGGTCCGACGCCGCTGACCACCGGCTCGCGGCTGCCGCGCTGGCGGCTGTCATTACCGTCCCGATCGCCGTGCGCCGGAGGTTCCCGCTGCTGGTAGGGGTGGTCGTGCCGTCGGTCTCGGCGGTCGATCACGCGCTGTGGAACCCGAGCTCGATCGGCTACCCCCTTGCCACGTTCCTCGCCCTCTACGCGCTGGCGGTCTGGACCAGGCCACGCCCCTTCGTGGTTGGTACGGCCCTGGTAGTGGCCACTGACTTCCTGGCCGCGGCCGCCACGGGTGGGGCTATGGCGGGCACCGTCCCGTTTGTGATCGTGGTGGTCGTGGTCATGGTCCTCGTCCGCCGTGTCGTGGGTGACCGAGAGCGCCGGGCGGACATGGCGGAGCGGGAGCGAGACGTCGCTGCGCGTGAAGCCGTTCTGGAGGAGCGCTCCCGGATCGCCCGCGAGCTGCACGACGTCATCGCCCACAACGTGTCGATGATGGTCATCCAGGCCGGGGCGGAACGAAGGGATCTGGAAGGCAGCGGCAGTGTGACCCGGGACGTGCTCGAGGCCATTGAGCGCACCGGCCGGGGAGCACTGACCGAGATGCGGCGTCTGGTCGGCATGCTGCGAAGCGACGGCGGAGAGCCCCTGGCGCCCCAACCCAAGCTTTCCGACCTCGGAGCGCTCGCCACCCAGGTGCGAGCGGCGGGACTGCCGGTCGACGTGGACATCGAGGGCGAGCAGCGAGAGCTTCCGGCTGGCATCGAACTGGCCGCCTACCGCATCATCCAAGAAGCCCTGACCAACGCCATCAAGCACGCGGACGGCGCCACCGCCACCGTCCGCGTTTGCTATCGCGCCGATCGGCTGGAACTGGAGATCACCGACACCGGGACCGACACCGCCACATCCGCGTCAGGCGGCGGTCACGGGCTGGTCGGTATGCGCGAGAGGGTCGCTCTCTACGGCGGGCGCTTCGACGCCACACGACCGCCCGGAGGCGGCTTCGCCATCCGGGTGCTGCTCCCAGTCCGATGACCACAGTCTTGGTAGCAGACGATCAGGCGCTCGTTCGGGTCGGGCTGCGCAAGATCCTCGACGGCGAGCCCGACGTCAGCGTCATCGGTGAAGCAGCCGACGGCGAAGACGCGGTGCGCGAAGCCAGCCGGCTCAGACCCGACGTCGTGGTGATGGACATCCGCATGCCGGTGCTTGACGGGATCGAGGCCACTCGGCGGATCGTCCAGGCCCAGCCTGAAACAAGGGTCCTCATCCTGACCACCTTCGGCCTCGATGGCTACGTGTTCGATTCCTTGCGGGCTGGGGCCAGCGGCTTCATGCTCAAAGATGCTCCACCCGAAGAGATCGGCGCAGCCGTGCGCATCGTCGCTGGCGGTGAAGCGTTGCTCGCCCCGGCCATCACTCGGTCGGTGATCGAGGAGTTCGTACGGCGACGACCCGCCGTGCCATCCCCGCCGAAAGCCGTCTCCGCGCTCACCGCCCGCGAGTTCGAAGTACTCCAGCTGCTCGTGCGCGGCCTGTCCAACCCCGAGATCCGCCACGAGCTGGTCATCAGCGAGGCAACCGCCAAGACCCACGTTGCGCGCATCCTGCAAAAGCTGGCACTTCGTGACCGCGTGCAAGCGGTTATCTACGCCTATGAGAGCGGCCTGGTCGCACCCGGGTCAGCCACCACCGACGGCCCAGAACGCGGCTGAGCGAACGGTCGAGTCTGAAACGCTCCCAGTGCCGTCAGATTGCGACACCCAGGGGATTTCCGGTGCATCTGTGCCCGGCGAGTGAGAGATCTCCGAACTGGTGATCCGGGCCCCATCGACGGCTCGGGATGCCTCTGCGAGTTCCGCCTTGAGTGCCGAACCGCGTCTCAGAACGTCAGTGCAACGGACCGGACAGACTTATCGCTGGAGTCGCATATTCCCACCGTTCCGCGTATGCCTTGGCCGGGAGGGTCAGGTTCGGGCTTGAAGAGCGGCGAAGTTGTTTCCGATTTCCGTCTCGTACCCGACCGCTCTAGCGGACCAACGAGTTGGTTCTCGCCCGTAGAGGTGCTATGAAGACTTAGCGATGCGGATGCGTACCCGACCGAGGCCCACGGGCCGCGATCGCGGTGACTTCGGACGTCGCCTGTGGGAGGGAGTGTTCAGATGAACCGAATTGTCAGCACGCCGATGGAGCCGTTCGGCGTGGAGGTCGGGCTCGACGGGATCGACACCGTCGAGGGGATCATGGGGCTGACTCCAGAGGAGAAGGCGGAGCTCGTAGATCTCTACCAGGCGGATGGGCTGCTGCTCATTCGCGCACTGAAGCCGATGAACCTGGACGAGCAAAGCATGCTGTGCAGCATATTCGGTCCGATTTGCCGGCCCGACCACCCGATCGTCTCGAACGTGCGACCCGACGGGATCCTCGCCGATTTCGAGCTGCGCTTCCACCACGACATCTCCTATACGCCGGTTCCGTACCTCGGCGGGGCGCTCCACGCGATCGAGGTCGACGAGGGTGTGAGCCCCACTCGCTTCGCCAGCGGCTATGGCGCTTACGAGCGCCTACCGAAGCAACTACGCCGCCGAGTCGACAAGCTCAACGCCATTCACCTCCGCGGGCGTGCGAAGGGCCGGCGGACGCGACTCACCGACAGCCTGCCGGGCGACACCGCCGCGGTGCATCCGGTCGTGTGGCCCCACCCGGTCACTGGGCGCCCCTACCTGTTCGTCGACGAGGACATGACTGGTGCGATCATCGGCATGCCCGAAGAGGACAGCGACGCGCTGCTCGAGGAGCTGTACTTATACCTCTACGCCGACCACAACGTCTACGAGCACCCCTGGTCCACCGGCGACATTGTCATCTGGGACAACCGCGCGGTAGCGCATGCCCGCCGTGCGGTGACGATGCCCGGAACCCGCACCCTGCAGCGGGTGAACATCGCGACGCTGAGCGCTTTCGACCAGGTTCCCTCCGACATCGGCGCCCGCGATGACCTGCTGAACTCCCGCGGCGGTGACGCCTGGTCCTCAAAATCAAACACCGACCTCTTGAACGCGCTATGAGCGTCGAGACGTTCGCAGACAAGTACGGGCCATGGGCCGTCGTCGCCGGCGCCTCGACCGGGACCGGTCAGGCGGTCTCCCACGAGATCGCGGCCCGAGGCCTCAACGTCGTGATGCTGGCCCGCAACGAGGAGCGGCTGAAGCGGACCGCCACCGAGGTCGCCACCGCACATGGCACGCAGACGCGGCCGGTCGTGGCCGACCTGGCCGACACCAACATCGGCGCCGTGGTCACGGCGGCCACCGCCGACCTCGAGGTCGGCCTCCTCGTGTACAACGCGACCGTCCCTCTGTTCGGCCGTTTCCTGGAATGCTCCCTCGACCTGCACCTTGAGAGCGTGGCCGTGAACTGCCGGACGCCGGTCGTCCTCAGCCACCACTTCGCGCCAGCGATGGTGGAGCGGGGGCGAGGCGGCATCGCCATCGTGGGCTCGAACGCCGCGACGCAGGGCTCGGTGAACTACGCCACCTACGCTGCTGGCAAGGCCTACGAGTGGATCCTCGCCGAATCGCTGTGGTCGGAGCTCGGCGACCACGGCGTCGACGTCTGCACCGTCCTATCGGGGCCGATCGCCTCTCCCGCTTACCTCCTGTATCAGGAAACTTTCGACAAGGAGCTGTGCGGGAAACCGGACTCGCCGGACCTACTGGACCGCGCCCGATCCCGGCTGCTCGACCCGAGCCAGCCACGAGACGTCGCCGTCGCCCTGCTCGATGGTCTCGGGAACGGGCCGGTGTCCTACTCGCACCCCCTCGACGAAGAGCTGTCGAGGTCGTGCTTCGCCCTTCCCCGCACCGAGGCCATCGCACTCAAACGCGCCTACCACGAGACCCAGAAAGCGAGCGCCGGGCTCTTCGACGTCGACAGCCACTAACGGCCTGTACATACGACAAACTACGATTCGCACTGACCGTAGTCTTGGTGGCCAAGCGGTCGGCTCCGCTGCGCACCATGGTCAGCGAGTATCAATGGCCCGGCCGCGGCGATTGCGGTAGCCGTCATTGGCGTTCTCGTGAACTCGACGCTGTAGATCACCCTGATCTGCAGCGCCACTCCGGCCGAGCGCCAAACCGCCCGGCGAGTACGAAACGACGGATCGGCGCTCGTCCGGCGCGGTGATCCCCGGCCGGCACCTGCCCCATATCCTCGGTCCAGAGCGTTCCGTCCAGGGCGCCACCACCGCCGGCCACTAGGTGGGATACCACGGAGCGTTCGGGCTGTCGGAGGTGCGAACCATGCCAATAACTCTCCGAGTCGTCTGTCGTAGGGCCGAGCGGGGAGGTGCCGATTGCGCTTCCTCGGCTTCAGACAGGCCCGGACTATCTCTGGGCGAACATCCTGTATCCATTCCGGCGTCACCCATGGCTCCTCCGCTTGGGATCTCAAGCAGACTAGGGGACGACTCGAACGGTACATTGTGGCTACGGCTACCTCTCCCACGGCCGGCGTCCGAGATATTGGGAAGGTCTCTACGGCGGTCGTCGCCGTTTACCGACGACGGCTGGTGACACTGAGCGACTTCCCGTACGACCCGTTCTGCGGGGCCGCGTCGTAGGCGTTCACGCCTTCTTGGCCAGCGACGCCCACCCGAATTGGTTTGTTTTCACCTCCACCTTGGTGAACCCGGCCGCTGCCAGGCGCCCGGGCAAGCCCTCGGGGTCCACCGGGTTGTAGGTGTCGCCCTCGTGGCCAGCCTCGATCTCCGGGCTGCGCAGGCTGTCGCTGGCGACGAACGGGGCGCCCGGTCGCAGCACCCGGGCTACCTCGGCGAAGAGGCGGTCCTGCAGGGTGGCGGTCGGCACGTGGTGCAGCATGGTGAACGATGCTGCGCCGCTGAAACGGCTGTCGGGGAACTCGAGGGCCGTGGCGTCCCCCCGTACGATGACGACGGCCGGGTTGCCCGCGAACCGCTCCCGTAGCGTCGCCGCCAGCCCGGGGTCGATCTCGACAGCCGACAGCCTTGGAACCGACGCGCTGAGAACGTCCGTCGTGGCCCCGTACCCCGGGCCTACCTCGAGCACGTCGCTGCCCAGGTCGACATCGCCGATCGCCCAGGGGAGAATGATGTCCCGGATCGTCGCCCGCCACTCGTCGCTGCCGCAATACCTGTGGTTCTCGTTCACGAAACCCACTATGGCGCAGCCACGTCCCCAAGGTAGGTGTCCAACGAACCGGGGGAACCTCACTGCTTACTATCCCAAGCGTACGTTGGTCGCCCGGTACGACACGTAAGGGGTGCCGGCCATTCTCCTCCCAACCGTGCACTCTTGGACACTCGCCACCCGTTTCTTGCATGACGGCCTCTCCTAGCGCCGGTTCGGGCAGGCTCACAGCAGCGTCGATCGAGGCTGAGCACGTCATTGCGCGCCTTCCCGAGGGGTTCGGGGCGCGGACTTCTGTGCCACACCGTTGGAAAAGGTAAGTTCTGCCGAGACCTGGCCCGGCGTTTTCTCTCGACGGACTCCGGTTCGTTGAAGAGGGCAAAGTACCTCGACTGTCGTAGCGTTGAGGCCGCGTAGCCGACAGGCCATCGATACGAGCAACTTCTTCACCAGAGCAATCGAGTTCGCCGGAGGCTGTCAACTGCTCAACGGTTTGAACACGACGAGCGCTGTTGATGTCAGGCGGTGGGCAGGGAGGACCGGCGATAGAGCTGTGGCTGACGTCTGGGCGCCCCCTACGACCGACATGGCCATCCACCCAATAGGCGTTGATCACGAAGACGCCATTCTTGCCGGCGCGGGTTAAGGCCATAGCCTCAATGTCGCCGGCGGGTGGTGGTAGCAACAGTGGCGGTGGGGGACCACCAGCATCAGCGCGCCCCGCTAGCACCATGATCCGGGCGATCTCTGGATTGATCCACATTGTCGTAGCAAATGCCGACACCGATCGGGCCAAAGCGCGTTAAATAGATGGTGATCTGCTCGGCCGAAATGAAGGGTCCTCGTAGTTGGGGGGCCGCGGTCAGCGAACCTCTGGGGGTACCGGAACGAACTATGTTCCCGGGAGAACCTGGGCGTGCCGGCTAGATCCGATGCCGGCACCAACCAACAGCTTCCTTCAAATCCGTCTTCTGGTTCATATTTTGGCTCTTGCCCCAGGGATCCAGTTCAGCTTCAGGAAGTCTCGCTGGGTGCGGCAAGTCCAGTTCGACGCATCGTTGACATTGCCGCCTTCGAATACCGCGGTCTGCGGCTCCGGGCAAAGCCGGAAGGTCCGGCCCGAAGTGGAGTTGGCGACCACCAGTGAGTCCGGCGCTGTGCCGTGCTCTACCCATGCAATCATGGCGTTGAGTGCCTGATTGGGGACGTCCAGCGAGGACGGGGACGTCCCGGAGCCGTCTGGGCCCGGCCCGCCGGCTGGACTGCAGTGGCCCCAGGCCGGTACCAGGAACTCCCGCGCCCAGCTTTGCAATGACCTGAGCGCCACACCGCTCTGCAGGGCGGTCGGATTCTTGCCCAAGTCCTGGAGCTCATATTGCAACATCTGGTCGTAGTCGGTCACATCGCCGAGGTACTCGTCGGCCGTGTCGCCCACACCTACGTAGAACAGCACCTTGCCGCCTTGATTTCGGAACTCGTTGTAGTTCGCAGGCTGTCCTTGGACACCATCGAACTGGTCGAACTGCTGTTGGAGCGCCGGACTCGTGAAGTCGACGGTATGGATCCAGTCCGGGTTCTGGGGGAAGACGGCCTGCATCATCGAGTCGATCACGTCGTAGGCCAGGGGAGCCGTCGGCGAGCCGAATGTCCAGGGTGTGGGGCCGGGTTGCGGTGCGGTGGTGCCGAACAGCCAGGTCGCCCATTGATCGACCCGGCTGATACCGAAGCCGGGGTAGAGCCCTCCGGCGATGGCGGGCTCGGACGGAGCGGTGAAGGGAAACCAGCTGGCGATGAGGTCGAACGCCGCGATCTGAGCATCGGTCAGGCCGACTTGTTCGAGGACTTTCGGGTTGAGATCGATGGCACCGCTCCGCGACCAGGTAACGAAGTTGCGGTCGTCTTGAATGATGCCGTCGACGGTTCCGTCAGCACCGTCATACTTTTTCAGGATCGCCTGCTGGGCGGAGGCGAGCTGGGTGGGCGAAATCCACGAGTTGGGATGGGTGGCGATGTATTGTTCGATGCGCCCGTAGTCCTCGAGCAGGCCCCCGCCGGCCGGCGTGGCCCCCACGATGACACCGTCGAAGTCGCTGGTTCCGGTAATTCTGCATGGTCTCGCGTCCCGAGGATCCTCCTCCGGAGCAGCCGGCGATGTAGCGGACGAGCGAAGACTCCTTGTAGTAGGTGCGGGTTAGCGCCTGGGTGACGACAGCAGTGAAGTGAACGCCGAGTTTCAAGAAGTCCAGGAACTGGGCCGGGTCGTTCTCCCAGCTGAAGTCGAGCGGGTTCGACGGGTGGCTTCCTTGATCGGTCCCGGAGATAGCAAAGCCCTCGAGGAGCTGCTGAGCCGGCGGGTCGGGCACCGCACCCGCAGCCCCGCCGGTGGCGTCCAGGAGATAGCGGCCGTTGAATGCATCTGGCAGGGCCACCATGAACCGAACCTGGTTGAGCTCTCCGTTGTCGGTGGTAGTGATGTAGCCGTCCAGTCGGCAATAGTCCACGGGACTGCTGAACATGGTCGCGGCGGTAAGGGTGGTGCTGACATAATCAGGATCGGCTACCGTCGGCACGAACTGCTGCAACACCGCGGCGCTACACGGCTCAACCGGGGTAGCAGGCAGAGCGGTGAGCACCCGCGACGGCGGCGTCGACTTCGCCGGCGGCGTCGACTTGACCCCAGACGCCTGGGCGGTGCCCCCCCGGCCCGCAGTGATGGTAACGACCCCGACCAGCGCCAGGCAAGAGCTTGCCAGAAGGGCCGTCATCCGCCGGCGACGCACACTGCGTCGCCGGACAGAAGTCGTACAGCGGCCCTTCTCGGTGGGCCTACCCCGGAACGCCACGACGGTCGACAGCCAAGCGCGCATAGATCCACCCTCCCTACGCCAACTCACCCCAGAAAGCCGAGCCAGCGTCTATCAACGGGAGCGTACGATCGACAAATACCTG
Organism: uncultured Actinomycetota bacterium; assembly: GCA_963783945.1. Taxonomy (GTDB): domain Bacteria; phylum Actinomycetota; class Acidimicrobiia; order Acidimicrobiales; family Palsa-688; genus CAWAPS01. Next base: position 1,026,455 of record CAWAPS010000019.1, on the reverse strand, counting down.
TGTCAAGGCCGACGCCGATGCTAATCCCATTGCCGCCGAAGTGGACTGGTCGGTGAGGTCCTCGACTAGGGAAGTGCTTCGCGGATCGAGCACTCGTGACGATCTCAACGCCAGTAGGTGGCGAAACAAGCACCTACGCCCGTGCCCCGAGGCGTTCTCAGTCAAGACCCACGCGAGATGTGCCGTTCGGCGCTATTAATCATGAAGGATCGGTCGAATTCTCGAGCGCGCATTCTGCACCGTCCCCCCTCGGCACTTCGGGGTCAGTGTCTCGGCGCGGCAGTAGGAGACCGAAAGCGCGACCCTGGCCCCGATGCCCTCTGCCCCTGGCTGCTGAGCCAGAACGGTGGGGGAGATGCGCTCGATTCAGATTCCTTCGTAGGTGTCAGGGTTTGGTCCGACACGACCGCCCTCCCCACGGTCGAGAGCATCGATGGCCGCTATCTCCGTCTCCGAACGTGGAGACGACGGCGTCGCACACATCAAGGAGCTCACCAGCGGGCTGGGGGTTGAGGTGAAGCGCGCTGTCCGACAGGACGTCGGTCCTGGCTGGCTCGGTGGGGGCGGGCGACGGAAGTGAATGCGCCTCGCTACTGAGTGGTCCGGGACCGGAGGAGGCACCTGGCTAGCCCTGAGGCTGCCGTTGGCGCGACATCGAGGGACAAGTAGGGGTCGATCAGCTCGACCTCGAGCACTAAGGGCTTCGCCGCCGAGTCTGTGATGAGGTCTACGCGACCATAAGTGGCTACCTCGCCGAGGATCTCGGAGACGATGCTCAGCGTCTCTACCGCGACTGAGAACTGATCGTTCGTCGGCATCGCCGTCCCGGTCCAGGCCATCCGCTCCCACGGCCGCTCGACGACGCCCTCGCCGAGGCGAAGCGCAGGTTTCTTATGCACGGCATGGCTGTAGTGCCCGTCGAAGAACACCAGGTCCAACTCCCCGTCGCGATCGATGGACGTCATATATGGCTGGAGGAGCGCGGTCTGGTTGGCTTCATGGAGGGTCTGGACGTGGCTGAGCGCCCGTTCGGAGTCGCGGCTGGCGTACCTGGCGGTGCTGCGGCCTCCCGCTGAGATGGACGGCTTGATGACGAACTCGTTCCCAGGCGGCTCCCAGGATTGATGAGGCTCGACCCAGATCGTCGGGATGGTCGGGACTCCGGCGTCCGAGAGAGCACGCAGGTACGTCTTGTCGATATTCCATTCGATCATCGGGGCCGGGTTCACCAGCGCCGAGGCGGCCGAGACCGTGCTGGCCCAGGCCAGGTATTCGGTGGGACGATCGACACTGTCCCAGGTGCTGCTAATCACGACTTGACTGAAGGACGACCATTCGACCCTGGGATCGTCCCAGGAGACCAATACCGACGACGCGCCGAAATCCTTCAAAGCTTGCTGTAACGGCGCAGCGTCAGGGTCTGGGTACAGATCCGTAGGATCCGCGGTCCCTGAGCTGCGGCAGCAGGCGATTGCGACATCAACAGGGCTCATCCTCTCATCTTCGTTCCAGGCAAAAGGAGCCGCCAGGGAATTAGCCGAGAGTCGCCTGCCAGATGAGCGGGATGAGCGAGGAAACCGTCGACGATGAGCCAGCTATTCACCCCGGTCGAGGGAGAATATCCGGCTTGTCGTTGATCCTGGGTCGGGGTCGCAACAGGTTCCCTACTGGCGAGCGGCTCGACACGAGTGCCCCCCGTACCTTGCGCAGTGTCCCCGAACGCTATGACCAGTTCAGCGAAGCAGGCATTGGACGGCTCCATTTCCTTCATCGAAGGTGGCGACTTCCGAACGACGCCATGGATGAGGTCATCAGGGCGTCGGACCGACATGTCGGGCGCGCAGGGGGCAACACCCCTCGCGCCCGCCCGATGGAGACGGGGATTTCCGCCTTCAAGCTCGGAGGCGGGCTTTCAAAGTGCCCCAGAATGTGAGCCCCGATGATCTCCGAATCCCGCCGACGCCGTTCCCCCCAACGCCGGCTGGCGGCCACCTATTTTGGCCCGCTCTGGCTTGTGCCATGTGGGAGGTGAGAATGGGGCGGTGGCCCGGGACGATCTGCAAGCCCTTTGGATCGCCGTGTGGGGGCTCTGAGCAGGGCTTTTTGCTGTTCTGCTTGGTTCTGGGATGTTCCGCGTTTATCGACGGCGGCCTTGTAGGAGCCGACCTTGACTGGACTCACTACCCGGCCGACACCTGATTTAGCCGTCAGATTGGGGTCCGAGTCTCGGGCGTGTAGCCTCCTCCCATTGTTTCGTTCGTCTGCGACAAGGGAGGAAACGGGCGTGACGGGTCGGTTTGCGGGTAAGAGCATCGTCATCACGGGTGCCGGAGCTGGGCTTGGACGCGAGTGCGCCCTCCAGTGGAGTGCCGAGGGGGGCCGGATCGTTGTTACCGACCTGGTCGAGGATCGAGCCCATGCCGTGGCCAAGGAGATCGAAGCTGCCGGCGGAGATGCCGTCAGCCTGAAGACCGATGTGCGGATCGAGGCCGACGTCGAACAGGCCGTCGCCGTCGCGGCGGAGCACTTCGGACGGCTCGACATCATGTTCGCCAACGCCGGACGTTCCCTGCCCGGGGGGCCCTCCATCGAGGAGACAACGGAAGAGCAGTGGAATGATGTGAGCAACACCGTCTTCCGCGGCGTGTTTTTCTCCGGGAAGCACGCCTGTCGCCAAATGAAGAAGCAGGGCGGGGGCGGCAACATCGTCGTCACCACTTCGGCGGCCGGGATCAACGCGTACCCCGTTGGCTTCGGCGCCTACGCCTCTAGCAAGGCCGGCGCCATCGGTCTGGTACACAGCATGGCCACCGAGTGGGGGAAATACGGCATCCGGGTCAACGGTCTAGCTCCTACCCATGGGATGTCCATCAATTTCGCCCTCCCGCTGGATGCCCCCGTGCTCAACCTGTCCTATGAAGAGTTCGCCCTCCAGGAGTCCGGCGAGGCGTGGCATGACGACCGGTTCGTCGGACCGCTGAAGGTGGGCCGGCCACCGAGCCTGAAGGATAACGCCGCGGTCGCGACTTTTCTAGCGTCGGACGACTCGGCTTACATGTCCGGTGTCGTTATTCCGGCATGCGACGGTGGCAACTTTGCCATGACGTCGATTCCCTTCCCGAAGACCTGGAGCCTCGAAGAGATGGCGGCCCCCGCCCTGCGCGAGCCAGAAGGCTGACTCCCCACAGGGACCTCAGCCGAGAGGGAACCGGCCGAAGCGCCCGCTAGTGAAAGTCAAGGTGAACCCCGCCGGGTTCCGCGATGACGGCCGCAATCACGAGATGTCAGGTTCGGGCCTTGACACCGAGTTGATAACGTCCGCGTCGCAGGTTCTGCATGAACGTCTGCCCCGAACGAATAACCTGTGCTCGCATCGGTCTCCAATCCGCCGGTGTCATACCCCCCCACTACTTGCCGGTCAGCCGGGCCGCGATGGGCGCAAAGTCGTCGATCATGTCCTGCTGGACGGTGATGAAGTTCACGCCGTGGTGCTCGCGGCGCGCGATGAGCCGTTCCTCGAGCATCTTCTCGGGACCGATCATCACATTGGGATGGTCGAGGAGTCGCTCGATCTCGACGCCGAAGTTCGCGGCCAGGCGTGCGAGTTGTTCTTCGGGTCGATCCGTGACGGCGGAGAAATACGGAGAGCTCTCAATATCGAGGTCGGCAAGCCGATCACCAGCGGCGTTGCGGACGTAGCCGTACTGCTGGGCGATCTCCTGCTGGGGCGTGAGCCCGTCGGGCGTCGGCTGTATCGATACATTCTGGAAACTCACGATCTGTGCCTCGCGGGCCGCGAAGGACAGGATGGCTTTGCGGTTGCCGCCGATCATGATCGGAGGGTGGGGACGCTGCACGGGGAGCGGCAGGCCGGCGTAGCCGGTGACGTTGACGAACTCGCCGCGGCAGTCGATCTCCTCACCCCCGAAGTGGGTCTTTAGAAATGCGACGACCTCTTTCAGCTTGGCGAGGCGGCGCGGCCCGTCGTGAAAGGCGAGCCCCATCGCCTGATACTCCGTCGCGTTATACCCCGCTCCGATGCCTAACTCGAGACGGCCGTCAGAGACCTGGTCGAGGGTGGCCAGCTCTTTGGCCAGCACGGCCGGGACGTGGAAGTCGACGTTGAACACCCGGGCGCCGACGCGAAGCGTCTCGGTAACCGCAGCCGCTGCGGCCAGCGACGCGATCGGTGCGAGGTGTTGCGGCGATATCCCTCGGTCCAGGACGTGGTCGGCGGAGAAGAGGGTGCCGTAGCCAAGGTCCTCGACCTTTCGGGCGAGGTCGCGCCATTCCGCGATGGTGGGAACCTGGTACGCCTGGACGGCGAAGCGGAAGGGTCGGTGCGTCACGGGTGCAAACGAAGTGCTCACTGGCTTATTGTCCTAGTCTCAGTACGCGGAGCGTCGCGCCTTCGGCGGGTTGGGGCAGATTCTTTCCGATCCCGCGGCTGCGTGCCACGCAGGGACCTGGTGCATGCTATGAGTCGACGACGCCCAGGACGACGCCGTCGAGCGACGACACGCGCGGGGCGAGCGTCCGCTGCCGGTCCTCGGCCAGGACGCCGGTCGGCGTACGCACGACGATCGCCCTTGTCACGATTTGGCTCCGGCCGGGAGCGGCAACTCGACGCCGTAAATGGCGGCCGCGTTCTGGAAGAGCAGCTTCGACACGATGTCGTCGGGCAGAGCGCTCAGGACCTCGTCGCCGTACTGCCTCGGGCCTACCGCCGGGTTACCCGGCCCGCCCGACGGGTACTGCGACGCCGGGTGGGGAAAGTCGGTCTCGTACAGCAGGTTGTCCTGCAGCCGCTCCGCCGAAGCGAGGAGGCTCTCCCGCTCGAACCAGAAGCATGCCGAGATCTGGCGAGCGAAGTACTCCGAGGGACAGAGGTCGTAGTCGGGGTTCTCCTTCGTCACGGCGAGGTGTCCCCATTGCCAGTCGAGCATTTCCAGCGCCGACACCACGTACCCAGCGCCACTCTCGACCGACACGAACTGGAGGTCCGGGAAGCGGTGGCACACACCACCGAAGATGATGTCGCCGATCGTCTGCATGTTGTTGAGGAACAACGTGGCTGAGACGCGCCCGAGGTTCGTGCGCGGCGCGATGCCCGGAGCGGGCGCGTAGGAGTTGCCGAGGTTCCCGCTGCCAATGTGGAAGTTCACGCTCAGACCGGCCTCTTGCGCCAGCGCCCACAGCGGGTCCCAGTGCCGCTCCCAGATGTGGGGCAGGTCGAACGATTCCGGCTTGGCGGTGAAGTTGATCCCGCGGTGGCCCAGGTCGATGGACCGGGCCACCTCGCCGAGAGCGGCGTCGATGTCCCAGAACGGGACGGCGGTGACCCCGAGGAGCCGGTTGGGTGCGACCTCGGCGAACTCAGCCAGGAAGTCGTTGTAGGCCCGCACGCACGCCAGTGCGAACTTCCGGTCAGGAAGGCGGGTCCAGCCGGCGGCACCGAAGCCGCCGATGTTGGGATAGATGACCTGGGCGTAGATGCCGAGCTCGTCGAGGAGCTCCACGCGGGCCTTCGCTTCGTACGCGGCTGGGTGGATCAAGTCGAAGTTGGGCGGGCCAGGGAAGGTGCCGTCGAAGAAGGCGAGCGCCAGGTTGCCGGGACTCCCGCCGTACTCGCCGCCGGGCATGATCCACCGATCCTCGCCGTCGACCCGCACGACGTGCGGCGCGTCGTCCTTGTACTTCGCCGGCAGTCGTGAGGTCCACAGATCAGGCGGCTCGGTGATATGCGAGTCGACATCGATCACCGGGAACCGATCGAAAAGCGAAGTCATCTCTTTCCCCTCCTGATTCCGCTAGGGCACTTGACGCAGCACAACGGCCTCGTGCCGACAGTACAACGGGCCTCTGCGGCTCGATAGACGTAATCACAGCGGGGAGGGCATAAATACACGGCATCCCACGCGCCTCACGCGCCTAGATCTGAGGGATCAGTCACTCGCGATCACGCGCTCCGGAAGGATGCGGATGATGCCGCGATCCTCTCGCAGCCACCCAGCGACCGCTGCCGGGTCGATGCCGGCACCAGCAGCGATGACGTCGAAGTAGGCGCGTAGCGCGGCTTCGCGTTCAGGTCCTGTGCTCAGCATCGTCGCCGCGCCGTACACGACCAGCTGGCGGCGCCCGTCGCCCACCCAGAACGTAACCGCGGGGTTGCGGGAGGCGTTCCGCCACTTCGCCAGGTGACGTTCCGAGCAGATCGAGAGCCACCCTCCGTCGAAGACATAGCCGACCTGGGTCATCTGTGGTCCACCGCTGGCACGAAGGGTTCCGAGTACCCCGGTGGTATGCGCACTAAGGAAGTCGCGTTTGTGCTGGTCGAGGACACCCGACGGCAGGAGAGTGCTGAGCACCCATCCGTCTCCGGTGCAGTCCGGAGGGGTCGGTGGCATCTTGTGCCCGGTGATATCGGAATAGAACTCGTGGTCGCACGGTCCGGTGCACTGGTACCGCCCGGGCGTGTCAACAGTCTGGAACGGGGCCACGAGATCACCGACGGCAGTCATCGGATCCTCCGACCGCTTCGACCACCCACTGCGAGAGCTCGCGGTTGAGGCTCATGTGACGGCCAACTCACGCATGGACGCACTCCAGCATGGCCTCCGGCGTGGTCACCTCCACCACGGGTTGCGGCACGGGCGCCCCGGCTCGCTCGAAGAGCGCGTCCCATCCGCCCCGCGTCACGGCGTCCGACCGCAGACCGACAAACGGGAACTCGGCGAGATCGGCCATCGTGATCGGTCTCGTGTCTGTCGCGTACGAACGGGCCGCGCCGACCACCTCGTCCATCTTCCGGATCACCCCGGAGCAGCGATAATGACCGATTCGCGGGGCGGCGCCGGCCGGCTCCCTTGTCCATGGCTAAGGAAAAGGGTGACACCCAGCTCACGCTCCAAACGGGAAATCGACGTGGACACGGCGGGCTGGGTTCGTCCAGGAACGTCGCCGCACGAGAGAAGCTCCCGAGGTCGGTGACGGCCACGATGCATCGGAGCTGGTCGATGTCCACGTCGGATGCCTACCACTTGTGCGGGTCGGGGACCGGACGGTGTTGCCTCACGTGCTCATCCCGTGGACTTCGCAGCCGTTCCGAGGGCTTGGGCGCGAGTGGCGTCTCGTGCCACAGCCGTCGCCTCCTCGAGGGCACGCTCGAGAACGTCCGGGTCGACACGGGTGGCAAGCTCCGGGGCGCCGGCTCGGTCCAACATGCTCCGCACCCGTGTGCGGATCGCGTCCACCGACCACGGCAAGGCCGGTCCCACCGCGTCCTCGTCGATCGCGACCACGCAGTTGACGACTTGGGCGTTAGGGCGCTCGGGCGAGATGTAGTGGTAATGAGGCTCCTCGTCGAAGCAGTCGAAGCGCAAGAACTCGTCGCCGGTCTCCGCGTCGAACACGTGGAGCGAGACACCCGCGTCCGGCAGGCCGGGCGCCGCGCCGGCTTCGCCAGCGGCGCGGCTCGCGGCCGCCACTGCATCGATGCGCTCGAGGAGCGAGGGATTGTCGGCGTAGGCCTCCCGGTAGTTCCCGGACAGCTCGCTGCCGTCCCCACCGAGGCTCCGGTACTCCACTCCGATGGTCACCGCGCCTGCCGGGATGTAACGGGTCTGGTCCGGCACCGCTGGGATCGGCGGGATGTTGAAGACCTGGCCGACCTTGTTCCTATTCCTGATCGCCAGTGCATCCAACGATTGGTCCATAGTCCCTACCTCTCTCGCTGCTCGAGCGACAACGATGCCTTCGCCGCGCTGTCACGGGTCGCCGGTCCTGCCATCCGTTCCAGTGCACAACGTCCCCCGTTGGTCGCCGGCGAACGGGCCCGAAGGGACGAGCGGACCAGCCGACAGGGATGACCGGAGCGATGATCGCATCGCCCGGCAGCTCCAGGTCTCTTGCAGGCCAGCCTCGAGCCACCGACTGAGCTGGCGATGGTGGCACCGGGGCCATAGGACGGAGCGGCCACCAACAGGTACGCGGCGACCGGGCTCTCCCCGGAACAATCACAGCCCGGCACCCGCGCTCGCACCCGCCCCATGAGACCGCAGACTCGGGCCCGAATCACCTTATGCCTCTGCAGCGAAGCGGCCAGACTGCGGGCGCAACCAGACTTCGTGATCATCAGACGTGAGAAGTATGCGGACGCGCACCGGCGCCTGTCAACCCTTGTGAGACAGACCTTCTTGGGAGTCACTGTGTCGAGGGACTGTCCTTCTCCGGCTCGTCGATCCAACACGACTGTCGGGAGCTTCGGTGGCTCCGGAGCCTGGCGGGCGAAGCGCCCCGGGGGTATCGGCCTTGGCGGTGTTGAGGACCAAGGTCCGCATCGACCCGATCGATCTCGGGCAGCGGCCCGCAATCCACTCCTTGCGCCCACAGGACCTGCGTACGAAACTCCAGTTTCGATTCCTCGTTCGATCTTGCTCTGCCGGCCAGAAACACCGCCGACGCGTTCGGAAACCCCTCTGGAGACCGGCCAGTTGGGTCACACCGCGAAACGGTGGATCGCGGTTCGTCACCGCCGCAAAGACGGAGAAGCCCACCCGCATCCACCGGGAAAATCTGTGATCGCTGGGATCGGCCCCGGTAGCATAGGCGGAGATGCGCAACCGGGTTAATTCCCGCTCGGCCTGCCGACTCCGTCCCGACTGCGACCAGCCCGACGGCGAGTCGATGCACGCGATTCCCGGTCGGAGCTCGTCGAAACGAGCCGGGCGACTTCATCGACTGTCAGCCGGCCATGGCTAGCGATCACAGGTCGGTCGGTGTCGAACGCCACTAGGTCCAGGCGCCTTGGGCTCCTCGGCCACGTCCACCCGAGCCGCGATCGCGACGGCGACAATAGGTCGTAGCCACGGCACTCGGACGTGCCGGTTTGCGAGGCTTCAACCGTGGAGGCGGTCGGATTCTGGTCGGCTGTTTGCCATCTGGTCACCGGTCCTCTTACTAGCCCCCGTTTCGGCGCTTTGTATCTGGTTTTGTCTCTTGTTGTCCTGGTGCTTCCAGGTTTTCGACTTACCCGACTCGGTTTCGAACTCACGGAGACGGACCTGCGAATCTTCCAGTTCTTCCGGACGCGAACCGTCGGCCGCGATCGAGTCGGCGGGTTCGGAACCCCTTCTATCGAGGAAACCAGCGGTCTGCCGTATCCATCTTGCCGAGTGAAATTCGACTCCTGCCTGTGGGAGAGGGCCTAGTGATTCCGGCAAACGAGGTGGCTGAACCTTTAAATCAGCTGTACGGACTGAGACAACAAGATCTCCCTGTTCGCTAGAACCTTGATGACCTGGTGACCTGGCAGTGCGCGAGACAGACGACGCAGAACTTCTGATTAGCGCTACGCGTCAAAGTGTCTCGTGGAGTCTGGCCAAGTGCAGATCGATGGATCCGGCGCCATGAGCAGGGCGTCTTTGAGCGGCTGGGTCAGATCAACTAGCCGGACCCCCCACCACCGATCGTTCCCAAAACCGGGCCGACCGCCAACAGAAGGATCATGGCAGCGATCGCCCACCTACTGCGGTCAGCCCACTCCCGAGTCGGCCTCCACACGGACGGGCGCCGATCCAACGTCATCGATCCATCTGGTGAGTCTGTCGGCGACGAATGACCAAGGCCCTACAGATGGTGCCAGTGGCGCCGACGACGTCGCGCCAGAACTGATCATCTGCGCGTGCCGCCGCGCCGTCCTTGCGGGACTCGAAGGGGCGGGAAGAGGTGGTTGAGGCTTGCAGTGTCGATACTGAGTCGGTAATACGAGCAATAGCACCTGTTAGATCCATTAGCGACAGCAACAATCCTTGATCTTGATTATATCTGAGTTATATGTGTACGGTCGATCCAGGTTGCAAACGAAGCCGGCGAAGACGAACGGATCGAGCCTGACATTTCGTCACTTGCGCTGAGCCGAATTGGGAGTTACGATGCCTGAGGTTTCGGTAGTCGTCGGTTATGTTGGTCAAATCGCTTGACGAAATGAAATAGGTTGGCGCGCCGCAAGGGAGCCAGGCTGTGGCCTTAAGCGGAAACAGCGCTCGTGTCCAACTAGCGATAAGCGTGTTACGTCATGGCGACGCGAAACCGCTTGAGGCTCTACCGCACGAAGAGGAACTGTGGGCCTTCTCGCCATCATTCCACGTGAATCAACTGAAGAATCGCTGGCGAAGAACGACAGGAGATCGCCTCTGGGTTGTGGCCACGGACGCGCTGGGGCATGAAAACAAGCTCATGACTGTGGGCCGGCTTTCCGCAACCACCCTGCCGGTCATGAGCCCTGAGGGTCCGCCTCGCTGCAGTTGGCTGAAGGAACGATCGTTCTCCGCATCGAGCCGGAGGCTGATCGGTGGGCCTCGAGGTTCCGCTGCGAGGGGACGGCGCGTGTATGTGTGTGCGGTGCCTCGTTTCGGTCGTCGGGTACAGGAAACTAGACGGGGAGGACGACATGACCAAACCAACCATCAGCGAGCTGCGTGAGCAGGTACGAGCACCAATCATCACCTCCTCCGATCCCGGCTACGACGAGGCCCGGGCCGTCCACAACGGCATGTTCGACAAGCGCCCGGCGGTGATCATCAGGGCGGAGCAGACCGCGGACGTGATCGGGGCGGTGAACTTCGCCCGCGACGCCGGACTGGACTTGTCGGTCAAGGGCGGTGGGCACAGCGCTCCCGGTTTCGGCACCAATGACGGTGGGGTCGTGATCGACCTTTCGCTGATGCGGTATCTAGACGTGGACCCGGCCGCTCGGACGGCTCGAACGGGAGGTGGCGCCACCTGGGGTGATTTCAACTACGCCGCCCACGCCTACGGGTTGGCCACCACCGGCGGGATCATCTCGACCACCGGTGTGGCCGGGCTCACTCTGGGCGGCGGGATCGGCCATCTGGCCCGGGGCTATGGCCTCACTCTCGACAACCTGCTCTCGGCCCGGGTGGTCACCGCCGACGGTCAGGTCCGAACCGCCAGCGGGCACGAGAACGACGATTTGTTCTGGGCCCTGCGCGGCGGTGGCGGCAACTTCGGGGTGGTCACGTCCTTCGAGTTCCAGTTGCACCCGGTCAACGACGTGTACGTGGGATTGTTCTTCTACGAACTGGACCACGCTCGGGACCTGTTTCGGTTCTACCGGGATTTCATCAAAGACGCCCCCGAGGCGTACGGCTGTTTCCCGGCCTTCCAGATCGCCCCGCCCCTGCCGTTCATCCCAGAGGACCGTCACGGCGACACGTTCTGTATCGCCGTGGTCCACTGGTCGGGGCCGCTGGATCAAGGCGAGAACGCCATGAAACCGTTCCGAGACCTGGCTCCGAGGGTGGCCGAGCTGGTGGGACCGATGCCCTACCCGGCGTTGAACTCGGCCTTCGATGCCCTCTACCCCAAGGGCATCCGGGCCTATTGGAAGGGTAACTTCGTGACCGAACTGACCGACGCCGCCATCGACGCCCACCTAAACCACGGTCCCAATGTGCCCGAGGTCAGTGCCACCATGCACCTCTACCCCATCAACGGCGCCTGCCATCGCGTCGGCGCCGATGCGACCGCTTTCGCCTACCGTGACGCCAACTTCGCCACCGTAATCCTGGCCTCGTGGTCCGACCCCGCAGTCGATGGCGAGCGCGTCCAGTGGGTTCGGGACTACTACGCGGCCACCGCCCCCCATTCCGAGCCAGGCGGCTACATCAACTTCATGGACGACGACGACCGCTCACGGATCAAGGATAACTACAAAGGCAACTACGAACGGCTACTAGCCATCAAACGCACCTACGACCCCGACAACCTGTTCCACCTCAACCAGAACATCGCCCCCTCCAGCTGACGCCACTTTTCGGGGTCAGCCTGCGGTCCCGGGGCCACCGCGGCGCTTGATGGGTGACGACAGGTGATGTTTCGAAGCCGCGTAGGAATTGCCATAGCAGTCCAGTGGACCGCGTTCGCGTGACTGATTTGCGAACCGGCGCGGTTGGGTCCGACCTCTTCGAGCGAACTGTCTCATTCGAGGGCCCGTTCAAGGCGATCCAACCCGGCCGACAGCTCGCTAAGGGTCGGATCGTGGAGGCGTCGCCATTGAATCCCTCAAGCGCCTCTAGCAAGCTACCCGAACTGAGCGGGGGGACGAAGTGAAGAAGGTCCCGCTGGCTTTGGGACGAGTTGGTCGCCGCCCATTCCGACCAGCCGGTGGATGGCGTTCATGGGGGCCCACTCGCCCACGTCGCGAAGGGCTCGAGACCAGGCCAAGGTGTGGAGATAGTTGGTGTCGACGAGCGTCCCGTCTACGTCGAAGAGGACTCCGGCTCGAAGGGTCGTCACGCCGGTGGGTCGTTCTCGCGGTTCTCGGCTGCCTGGTCCACGCCGGTCGGGTGACCAACCTTTCCTGCACCTGTGGGCGGGGTTGGCCGTGTCGACTCGTGGGCCTCAGTGGTAGGACCCGGGCCGGCCCTGTCGCCGCCATTGTCGTCTTTTGGTTTCGTCACCGTGACCTCTGTCTCCGTCGTATTGTTCCTTGCGACCGGCCGTGATGGCCGCCGAGTGTGCGGTCAGCCGTTTTTGGTTGGTTTCGCCTTGTTCCCGGCGGGCGGCTCGGGCAACGCCCCGGTTTCACGTAGCTCTTCTTCCTTTTGTTCCATGTCGGCGGGGGGCACGCCCTGTGCGAGGAGGTCGTCGACGATCTCTTCTTTCCGGGCCGCGGCGGTGCTGAACTGCAGGTCTTGAGGGTCGGCGTAGGACTGGGGTGTCGGGGCGGGCGGAGTGACGGGGCTGTCGCTGGTTGTGGCCCGTGACCAACCCATCTTCTGCGCGGCCGCCGCCGCTTGGTCCTTGGCTGTGTCTTTGACGTGTTCGACCTTGTCGTGGACTTCGGGGCGGCGGGTGATTTCGCGCACCGTGGACTCCATCTGCTGGTATGGGCCACGACCGCTTCGGGATCCGAGGATGAAACCGATGCCGGCGCCCACCAGAAACATGCTTTTCCGCATTTCTCACCACTCCTTTTCGAGGTCCTGTTCGACGCCCTGGCCCCTCGTTTTTCTGATTGTTCTCGGGCGTCCTATCTCAACCTGGGGCTCGTGCTCAAGTCTCTTTCGGCTTGCTCGCCGAGGGCGCCCTACTCGTCCTAATAGTTTCTTCCGTACGCCGCCAGGATGACGCTGAACTAGTACCCGCGGCCGCGTTTCTAGAAACAAGTGTGCTATTCGTCACCTGGCCAGGCCCCGGTGGCCCGTTCGAAACCGGCGGCCCCGGCTCGGTCGACGGCCGCTTTGACCAATCCGAAAATGGCCCCCTGTAGCAGCGCCGCCACCAGTATTTCGCTCCAAGTCCGATGCCGCTGGGTGGCGGTCGGAGTTTCGTCCTCACCATTGACGAGCTTCCACACCCGCTTGAAGAGGACGCTGGCAGCCAAACCGCCCAGCACGCTCACCACCATCCCCATGGGCTTGTAAACCAGCTTGAGCATCAGTCGTGCTCCCGCCGGAAGAGCCGGGCCACGACGACAAGACCGGCCGCTGCAGCGGTCGCCCACACCAGCCAGCGCTGTCGCCTCCAGACCATCTTGGCGCCCGACGCCCCCGCCTCGACCCCCTCGGCGGCGGCAGTGACCACGGGGCGGGCCGCATCGGGCAGGCTGCGTTGGACCTGACGGCCCATCTCGGCCAGTTTGATTTGAGCCTGGCTCGACGTCTCCTTGAGCTGATCGCGGCGGGCCGCCGCCTTCTGGGCCGCCCGCCCTTTGACGTCGGCCTTATCGCCGATGGCCTGCACCGTCTCGCCGATGTCGGCGCGCGTCTGCTCTATGGCTTCGCGGATTTGGCCTGGGTCTTCAGCCATTCCACATCCTCCTTCGTGCTCTCCAGGGCCTCCTCGGGCACCGGCGGTGATCCCCGTTGCATCTCGCTCTTGCCGGCCAAAGCCAGGATTCCTGCCACCCCGCCCAGCACTACGGCCACAATCAAGGCCGCCAACCACACCGGCAGCGCCTCGGACAGCCCCGCGATGGCGCAAGCGACTAGGGCGGCCACGGCCAGGAACCCGAGGACACCCGCCGCTGCGAAGAGGGCCGCGCCCGCGGCCAGAAGCTTGCCCTTGACCGACATCTCCGCTTTGGCCAGTTCGACTTCCTGGTGGACCAGGTTGGTTGTCTGCTCGGATAGGTCCTTCAGTAGCTCGGCCAGGGTCTTCTCGTCGGACTCCTCACTATCAGGCGTCGCTCGTCGCCCAGGCTGCCGGGGTTGGTCGACGATGAGAGGCGCCAAACTCACCGACTCTGCCGGTTCGGCTGGGTTGGTGGCCATGGCGCCTCCTCAGTGCCCTTTGCGGCATGTGTTGCCGCCGTTCAACCTTGACGTCGCGGCCGTACCACCTCGACGAGGCTGCTCTACCCCCCGACCGGCCGCCACAAACGGAAAGTCGGGCTCGGTCATCAAGCCTCCAGACGAGATCGTCCTCAACGCCGATATCGGCAACGCCAATGCCTGCGCTGCCTCCACGTCGGCCGTCAACTCGACCACTCGACACGCCTCCAACGCCCGACCATCCGATCACAAAGGAACCCCAGGCGGGCCAGAACGTTGGGCTCCCTCGCCGGAGCTTCCCGGGGGTCGACGGGCTCGTGCCGGGCAGGTGAGCTCGTTGTCGACCCCCCCCGACGACCCCTGGTTGGTGCGGAGTTTGTCGCTTGGTGGGAGATCGCCTCCCTGTGGCCTGTCCTCCATTCTCTAACGGACGGTACAGCCAGATCGCTGGGGGCCGCTCGCAACCGCAGCAGCCATCGGCTCAGAGGTCAGGAACTGGACCGATTGAGATCGGCTGTGGAGTCCCGGCCACGGTCGAACAGCGCGGCCGCCTTGCGGCTCACAACGGCGAGGGGCCCGGTGTCGGGGAGGTGAGGATGAGGATGGGAGTGCAGTTGCACCTCATCCGAGCGCAACGCCTCGCCCAGTTCGGCCAGTTCGGCCGGGTCGACCCTCTCCCGCAGGAATCCGAACAGGCGTCCGTTGGCTCGGGCAATATGGCGATCCGTGATGTCCAAGAGTTCGGTGACAAGGTCCGGGACGTCCGGCGAGTTGACCTTGCGTCGCTCCACCAGCACGACCAGTTTCTCAATGGCGTGGTGATCATCACCGAGCTCGTCGGCGAGGGCTTTTCCCTCGTCACCGTGCTGGCGTAGGACCGGCACGAGCAGCTGTTTTTCGGCCGCCACGTGCGCGGACAGAGTGCGCAGCAGCTCCTTGAGGATCGCAGGGCGGTCTTCGTCCTGGCGGCTCACCCTGGAGAAGAGATGCTGCACGGTCGAGTGGTCTTTTTCGAGCACGGCCACGGCGTCATTGTCCACGACTTGCCTATACCCGCCGAAGTGACGTCCAACCACCGTCGATTGGGGCTGATGTTCAATAGCACGTCAAACATGCTGATGTTCAGTGATGCCAACATCGGAGCGCAGCCTGCACACGCGGCGGCCACGGGCGCGCCGGGTCCGGTCCCCGACGTCTTCACGTCAGCAGCGAGTGGGTGCCCGGCGCGGGCCGGGCCCAACCTGGAAGGGCTGGTAACTGCCCGGCGGTGAAGGGTCCCGTTTCTACCAGCGGCCGCGGCGAGCGAAGATCCACAATATGGCTGCAATGACGATGATCCACAGCAGAGGATGCCGCCGCCGCGGCGACCAGTGTGGGGAGACTCGTCTACCTGGGTGGCATAGTTCCTGACGCCGCCCGTCTCTCTCCGCATCTGGCATCGCGGGCTGAGGTAGGCCGGGTGCTGCTCGGGTCCGGCGTTCCTGCCACGGTGCTGCAGGCGGCGGTGATCATTGGTTCGGGGTCGGCCAGCTTCGAGATGTTGCGGTACCTGACCGAGCGGCTACCGGCGATGGTGACGCCCCGCTGGGTGCACAACCGGATCCAGCCGATTGCCGTGCGGGATGTTGCACTACCTGGTGCGGGCCGCCGACTTGGCGCCGGAGGTCCACGCCGATGCCGCGCAGCGCCAGACGAAGCTAATCGTTGAGTTCTCGCCGGGCGACCTTGAAGGCCTGATACCAGCCCGTAAGCGGGGGTGGAGGTGTGCACGGTGAAGGAGGTCACGTTGACGAGGGTCCTTGGCCGGCGCGGAGCACGGCGGCAACGCCTAGTAGGCGAGACCGACGGCGGCTGCCACCACTCCAGCTGGCGTCCGGCATCATCAGCGAGACGTCTTCGATCTGGCCTGCGTTCAGGCAGCCGGAGCAGTTGATCAGCATCCACGGCTGAATATCGGAGACTGGCGAGGTCCGGGTGGCTGGCTGGGCGAGCTCGGCCACGACCACCTCGACCGCTACTCCCTGACCATCGGCCCGCTCGCCCCGCCCTCTTGCCCGGTTGTGATCAGGGGACCAGCCCGACGGTGATGAACCCGGGCTTGTGCCGCCAAGGAGCGCTGTTGCCAGGCCGATTCCGCTGCTGGCCCCGCCACCGGTACGGTTCGGTTCGGTTCAGGTCAGGGCTGCTGGACGATCGGGATGGCGCCCGCCGGATGACCTGGCCGAGCTGGAAGATGAGCCACCTGGGCGCTATTTGCCCTGCCGTTGGAACGCCCGAACTTAACGTTTTCGCCTTTCAGAGGGGAGGGAGCATGGTGGTCACCTCCGATGTCCTGCGGTGTGAGGGAGCCGAGCAGTTCTGCGGCTCGCATGGCTTCGTCGAGCGAGTCGTAGAGTCTGGTTTCCCCTTCGCTTTCCAGGGAGAAGCGGACGTTGTGGCCGCCCCAGCCGCTGGGAGGGCCGACCTCGATGATCTCCGCTATCGGCCCGCCGCTGGTCGTGGTCTGGTCGGTCATCCATTGACGCCAACCGCTGGTGTAGTAGGTCAGCTGCTGCCAGGTGAGGCGGTTCGGCTCGAGCAAGAGAAGTTCGGATACCCCGGTGATGTCGAAGACCCTGCGGACGGCTGACGTGGCACCGACGACCCGAAGGCTTCCGCCGGGTGGCACTTGCCGGTGGGCCCGCAGCAAGGCGTTGATGCCGGTGGAGTCCATGAAGGTTACGTCGCTCACGTCGATGATCACATCGGGCGAGTGCTGCTGGGCCGTGGACAGCGCATCACGGATCGCCGGGCCGGCGCTCATGTCTATCTCGCCTTGGACGAACACGATGGCCCGCCCGTTGGAGTTCGCTGCTCTTACGCCGAAGCTGTCGTTAACCACGATTTGCTCCCTTCACCCCTAGTCGCAAACCACGCTGATGCTGGAGGCGCCGACGCTTGTGCCACCTGCTGTCCGCAAGGGAGCCGACTGGCTCGACCCTCTTTTGGAAGGGAGGCCGATGGTGTCAACACAGGACCAGAGGCACAACAGAGGCTTCCTCTTTCAGGTCTGAGGTGACGACCCCGTTTCACTGTGGCGTGGGGATTTCTGGCCCGCTCTGAGTCGGGCCACCTCCCGCTTGAGTTGTCCCACTTCTGCCTCTAAGGCCAGCAGCCGGCGGATGCCGGCGAGGGTCAGACCCTCGCCGGCCAGCTCGCTGACCCGGTGTATCTGATCAATCTCTGAGCGTGTGTATCGCCGCTGTCCGCCGTCGGAGCGTTCCGGGCTGATCAGGTCTTCGCTGTCGAGGCGACGCAGGAAGGCCGTTTGCACCCTGAGCATGGCTGCCACTTGGCCCACCGTATAGAGGGGCGCATCTACGTTGTCTATGGGAAGTCGCATGCGCACCCGGCGTTGGTGGAGGCGGGCTCAGACGGTGATGGCCGTCTGCTCACGATTGTCGGACTGGATGGACACCTTCTTGGGTTTGGCCTGCTCGGCTACCGGTATCTCCAAGCGGAGCACGCCGTCGCGATAGTTGGCGGCGATCCGGTCGCTATCGAGGGTCTCGCCGAGGAACAACTGGCGGCTGAAGGTCCCGAAGGGTCGTTCGGCCACCAGCATCTCCGTCTGCTCGTCCTGAGAGCGGGTCCGGGTGGCATGCACCGACAGGACGTTGCGCTCCACCGTCAACTCGATGGAGTCAGGCGACACGCCCGGCAGGTCGAACTCGACCACAAAGGTGTCGCCCAGACGGTAGGCGTCGATGGGCATGGCCGCAGGCCGGGCGGGAGTGCCGAACACCTGCTGGGTAAGGCGATCCAGGTCCCGGAAGGGGTCGGTACGCATCAACATCACAAGCTCCTCCTCTCTCAGTTGCCACCGCTTGCGCAAGGAAGCATAAAACGAACAAGATGAAACATGCAAGGGAAGTTGCAGGTTTTTTCGAAGGGTGCCCGGGTTGTGCGCCCAGCGTGGCCAGTCTTCGCCCGCAGTCGCCTCGGACGGTTGTCGGACAGGCCGAGTCGGGCCCCCGCCGACCATCGACCCGGGCCATGGGTGATGGGCTCGACCTCGAACGTGAAGCGCCGAGCTGGCCTCCGGTTGACCCCAGTCTTGAGCCGCGCCACTCGGCGGCGGTCTGGGGCGCCGGCGACGGTTGCGAGCAGAGGGTGGTCGTCGAAGGCCCGGGTACGCCAGGACCGGACCGGTTGGCAGGTGCCCGGCCGGGGAAGAATGCAGCAGGACATCCGTGCACGTACCACTCGGTGATCGGTCGGTGAGGTGACAGGTTTGATCAAAGTTCTTCTCGTTCTCCTATGTTTGGTGTTACCGTTTTTGGCTGTTCTGCTCAAGAAGGGACCGTGTCTGGAGGTGCTCTGGGCCTTCCTCCTGCAGCTTCTCGGGCACCTGCCAGGAGTCATCTACGGCATCTACCAGGTAGTCAAGGATTGAAGGCACGAACCGCTGCTTGGCCGCGCGCTGGTTTCGGTTGCGCGCCAGTTTGGGCCACGCCGCGCTCGCGGTGAAGACCGGGAAAAGGCCCCGAGCCGGGACGGCAAAGGTGGTCAGGGCAGCCGCTACCTGAAGCGCCGGCCCGGTCGGAAGGCGCGTTGGCGGCGATCGCCACGGACGGGATCCGGCGGCTACTGAGCAAAGACGCCGTGACGAGCGTGTAGCAGATGCCACCACAACAAGCGGCGAGCAGGAGTTGTCCGGCGCAGCAGTGGCCTGCGCAGGGCAATCGGAGAACTGGTTACGGGCCCCTTCCGCCTCGGGATCGTGCCGCCGCCGCCTTGCCCAGCGGCACGATTCTTCTTTCTCGCCCCAACCCGCGATGTAGCCGGCCATTCTCGCCACTTTCTCAGGCCCCAACTCCGTGCAATCCGCCCACCGGCAGGATCCAAGACTGAGGCAAGACAGTGCCAGCGCCGACCTACTTGCTCGCAGGTGATGGACTACGGCGTCAGCGAGGTGACACTCCGAGGAACGCGTGTTCGGCCAGCGAAGACTGGGTAAAAAGCAGTCATGAGCGAAACCCCCACCAGTTCGAATCCGACCGCGGAAGCGGCGAAGGACCCCGACGAGTGGGTGACAGGCGATGAGCCGATGACCGGACCGCAAGCCTCGTACCTGGCCACCTTGGCCCACGACGTAGGCCGTAAGGTCCCAGAGGCCATGACCAAGGCGGACGCCTCCAGACTCATTGACGAGTTACAGGCCGAAAGTGATCGGGCGCAGGACGCTTCGCAATGTAGCGGGAGCCCGGCCAGGTGGTGGGAGGTATCTCATCATCCCGGCGTTGGGTGACCAAGGGGGTGCGATCCGTCCCCGCCGCGATTATCAGCGCCCCTCCGATACCTGGTGGTCATTGGAAGACGACTCAGCCAGGTTCGATTCGCCGGTCGACGCAGCTTGGTCGGAGCTGTCGGTGATCGCAGCCCAGCTGGCCAGCAGGTTCAAGGCATCCTGTGACGGCGATCCGGGCTCGGCGGTGTAGGTGAGGAGGCTCTGGCTGGGATCGGCAGGGATGGGGAAGGACTCGAACGGCAACTCCAGATCTCCGACGACGGGATGGTTGAGGCGCTTGAGGCCGGTGGTGTGGATCTGGACGTCGTGGGCAGCCCATCGGACCCGGAACTCGTCGCTGCGGGTGGACAGCTCCCCGATGAGGTCCGAGAGTTCCCGGTCGTAGGGGTCGCGGCCAGCCTCGGCACGCAACAAGGCGACGGTGTCATTGGCGACCTTGGCCCAGTCCCGGAAGAAGTCGGTCGCGGCCGGGGCGAGGAAGACGAACCGAGCGGTGTTGGGGGGTCTGACCGGGTCGGCGTAGATCGGCGAGAACAGGGCGTACCCGAGGGCGTTGGCGGTGAGAATGTCCAGGCGTCCGTTGAGCACGAACGCCGGTGTGGCGGTCATCGAGTCGATGATTCGCTGCACTGCGGGCCGGACTCGTTGCGCGACCGGACGGCGGCGCGGTGGGCGAGTCGGTCCGGCGGTGCGGATCAGGTCGAGCAGATGGGCCCGCTCGGCCTCATCGAGCTGCAGGGCGCGCCCGATGCCGTCGATAACGCTCTCAGACACGCCGGTGGCGTTGCCGCGTTCGAGCTTGGTGTAGTACTCAATCGAAATGCCGGCGAGGGCGGCGACCTCCTCGCGGCGCAGGCCCGAGACCCGGCGGCGCTCACCGCCATAGGCCGGCAGCCCGGCCTGCTCAGGGCTGATCCGGGCCCGCCGCGTGCCCAGGAACTCCCGGATCTCGCCGCGGACGCCGCCCCGGATGTCGCCCCGGATGTCGCGGTCGTCGCTCCCCGCTGCCATGTCTTCCACGCTACCGGCGCTCCCGCACGGCTAGGGGTCCCTGCGAGTACCCCTCTCACAGGGTCTGTTACGTCGCCGCGCCAGCTGGTTTGGTGAAGGCCGCACCGCCGATCGGGCGGTGTCCCACACGCTGATCAACAAAAGGATGTGCACGAAGGATGACTGACAAGAAGGTTTGGTTCATCACCGGCGTCGGGCGTGGCATGGGCGTCGACATCGCCAAGGCCGCACTGGCGGCCGGCCATGCTGTGGTCGCCACCGCCCGCAGCACCGACACCGTCAGGGCGGCCCTCGGCCAGGATGACAACCTGTTGGCCGTCGAGCTCGACGTCACCAACCCCGCCGACGCCCATGCGGCCGTCCAGGCAGCGGTCGAACGGTTCGGGCGCATCGACGTGCTGGTCAACAACGCCGGCAACTTCTACGCCGGGTTCTTCGAGGAGATCAGCCCCGACGACTTCGGGGCGCAGATAGAGACCACGCTGTTCGGACCGATCAACGTCGCCCGCGCCCTACTCCCGGTCATGCGAGCCCAGCGCTTCGGCCTGATCGTCACGATCTCGTCGACCGCCGGCATTATCGGCCAGGAGTTCTGCACCGCGTATGCCGCGGCCAAGTTCGGCGTGGAGGGCTGGATGGAGTCACTAACCCCCGAAGTGGCGCCGTTCGGCATACACACGATGCTCGTCGAGCCCGGCTTCTTCCGCACCGCGCTGCTCACACCGGAGTCGACGAAATACGCCGAGCCGTCCATCGACGACTACGCCGAGCGCACCAAGCGGACCGTCACCGCCTGGAAGGCCATGAACGGCCGGCAGGGAGGCGACCCCGCCAAGCTCGCCGACGCCCTGATCCAGCTCGCCAACCAGGACCAACCGCCGCTGCGCTTCGCCGCCGGCGCCGACGCCGTGGCAACGTTGGAACAGAAGGCCGAAGACCTTCTGGCCCAGGCCGAGGCCTACCGCGAGCTGTCCAGCAACCTCGCTCACGACGACACCTGAGTCGCCACCAACCAGAACCCATCCGGCCGCCGGAAGATCGCCCAGCGACCAGCCGGGCCCGCGCGTCCCGGGGGCGGTGTGCAGGAGCTCCGAAACCGCCCGCAGGCCAGCCACGCTGGCCGGCTCGTCAGCGACCGCGACACCGGCACGCAGCGCCTGATGTGACGCCCCCGCCGTCTGCCCCCACGCCATAGACCAGAGGACAGGACAAACACCCATGGAAGGAAGACTGACCGGCACCGCCGCCCTGGTCACCGGCGCCAGCAGCGGTATCGGCGCCGCCACCGCTCGCCAGCTCGCCCACCTCGGTGCCTCCGTCGCGCTCGTGGCCCGCCGCCGCGACCGTCCGGAAGCCCTCGCCGACGACATCGACACCGCGGGCGGCACCGCGCTGGTGGTGGAAGCGGACATCGGCGACCGCACCCAGGCCGAAGCGGCCGTACAGCACACCGTCGAACGATTCGGACGGTTGGACACCCTGGTCAACAACGCCGGCCTGATGCTCCTGGGCCCCGTCGTCGGCGCGGACGCCCAGGAGTGGGACCGCATGATCGCCGTCAAGGTCCACGGTCTGCTCTACACAACCCGCGCCGCCCTACCGCACCTGCTGAAGGCCGCTGAGCAGCGACCCCGTCAGGTCGCCGACATCGTGAACATCAGCTCGATCGCCGGGCGAGTCGCCTGGAACGGCTACGCCGTCTACAGCTTCACCAAGTTCGGCCTGCACGGCTTCACCGAATCCCTGCGTCAGGAAGTGACCCGAAGACACGTGCGCGTCGGTGTCGTCGAGCCCGGTGGCGTGGCCACCGAACTCGGCTTGCACAACAAGCCCGAAGTCCGCACCGAGATGATCGGCCCCTTCTACCAGCAGACCGAGGTCCTCGCCCCCCAAGACATCGCCGACGACGTCGCCTACATGGTCACCCGCCCCCGCCACACCGCATCGCCGAGCTGTGGATCATGCCCACCGACCAGGTCTGAGCGCATCCTCCACCCGGCCGCCCGCCGGAGGCCCACGGAACGGCAGTAGACCAGCGGGCAGACAGGTCCGGGTGTTCGGCAACGGTGAGCGATTGCGGCCACCGCGTCGACTGGCCGCCCCAATAGGGTCGGACCCGATCTTCTTTGGCCCAGACCGTGGCCGGGGTCAATCCGGAATAGTCAGTAGGACCCGACCGCGGGCGCCGGCGTCGACGCGGTCGTGCGCCTCCGCCACTCGCTCTAAGGGCAGTGGGGTATCGACCTCGATCGAGAGCGCCCCGTCCTGGGCAGCCGAGGTGAGGTCGGCTGCTGCCTGCTGTTTCGCCGCGGCCGGGAAATCGTCGCTGCCGAGCAGCCGTATGGTGATGTTGTCGAAGAGCATCGGCCAGAACGGGAACTCCGGTCGGTCGGCCCGGGTGGCGTAGGCGGCGACCACCGTGTGGTTCTTGGCGACGGCGGCGTCGAGGTCGATGTTGTCGGAGAAAGCGACCTCGATGATGCGGTCAACGCCTTCGGGCGCCTGCGCTCGGATTGCGGCGGCCGGGTTCGCCTGGTCCAAGGCGACGGTATGAGCGACGGCTGACGCGTTGACTCGCACCGTGTCAACGCTGTGTCGCACCGTGCCGATCACGGTCGCTCCGCCCCACCCGGCCAGCTGCGCCGCCAATGCCCCGACACCGCCGAGCACTCCATGGACCAAGACAATCATGCCGGCCACCGGGCCGTCGGCGAAGACCGCGCGGTGCGCAGTGATTCCCGGAATACCCAGACACGCACCGAACTCGTTGCTCACGCTCTCGGGGAGATCGATGGCCTGCTGGGAAGGCACGACGGTGAGCTGGGCGGCAGTACCAAACGGCCGGTAGGACTGGGCCCCGAACACCCAGACCCGCCGCCCGACTCGAAGAAAATCGACGCCGTCGCCCACCGACTCCACCACACCAGCCCCGTCACTGTGGGGAATGACCAGCGGGAACGGCATCGCGGACCCCAGCCAGCCCCGGCGCTTCTTCGTATCGCCGGGGTTCACACCCGAGTGGGTAATCCGAACCCGGACCTCGCCTGAGCCGGGCTCAGGCGCGGGTAGCTCGCCAACCTGGAAAACCTCAGCCGCCAGACCCTGCACCTCGTACCAGGCTGCACGCACGGACACCTGCCTACCACCCGGCTACCCGCGGCGCCCAGAACCCGCTTGCGCCGCAGCCGACCGATTCCCAGCACGCCGGAATCGGCAGGGCCCCCGCCGCAGGCCCGGCGGATCAAGGGCATCTGTGGAGGTGTCCGATCGGGACGTTGTGGTCCGGTGGCTATGCCCCTCGACCGTATTCGGCGTCGGTGACGTGGTCACCCCACGTGGCCGGACCCTGGGTGATCGAGATGTGGGTCATGAAGTGGTCGTGGGCGGCGCCGTGCCAGTGTTCTTGGCCGTCCGGCGCCAGGTGGACGTCGCCGGCGCGAATCTCGACGACCGCCTCGCCCCGTGACTGCACGAGGCCTTTGCCCTCGGTGACGTAGAGGGTCTGGCCGCCCTCATGCGAGTGCCAGGCGGTGCGGGCACCGGGGGTGAAGTGGACTGCACCCACGTTGAGCTGGGACTGCTCGTGGGGTTCGACGAGGCGGTCAATCCACACGTCGCCGGTGAACCACTCGGCTGGGCCTTTGCTGGTCGGATTCTTTTGGTTGGATTCCCATGAGATTTCCTTCGCGTTCAGCGTTCCACTGCGGCCTCGTCCGCTGGGCGGCTCGTCGGTGTCGTCGACCAACTGGCGAGCAGGTCGAGTGACTGCTGTGACGGGCTTCCCGCCTCCGCGCTGTAAACCAGGATGCGCTGTCCGGTGTCGCCGGGAAGCTCCAGCGCTTCGTAGTCGAGGGTGAGGTCGCCGACGAGGGGGTGGTGCAGAGTCTTTGCGCCGGTGCGATGAAACTTCACGTTGTGGGCGGCCCAACGGACCCGGAATTCGTCGCTACGGGTAGAGAGTTCGCCGATGAGATCCGACAGGGCTTTGTCGTAGGGATCGCGGCCGGCTTCGGCGCGGAGGATGGCGACGGCATCGTTGGCGATCTTCTCCCAGTCACAGAAGAAGTCGCTGGCGCGTGGGTTCAAGAAGATGAACCGGGCCATGTTCGGTGTGCCGGTCGGGTCTTCGAACACGGGCGCGTAGAGGGCGTGGCCGGGGGTGTTGGCCGCGATGAGATCGAGGCGGCCGTTCCGGACGTAGGCAGGCGCGGTTATCGAGTCGAGGATCCGCTGGACGACGGGGCGGACTCGCTCCTGGGTCGGACGTCGTCGGGTCGGACGTGACGTCGCGTTAGCGGCGCGCACCAGGTCGAAGAGGTGGGCTCGTTCGGCCTCGTCGAGCTGCAACGCTCGCGCCACTCCTTCGAGCACGTCTTCGGAGGCGCCGGCCGCGTTCCCGCGCTCGAAACGGGTGTAGTACTCGACGCTGATCCCGGCCAGCATGGCGACTTCTTCTCGTCGCAGCCCCTTCACCCGCCGATTGGTGCCATAGGCGGGCAGACCGGCCTGCTCCGGGGTGAGCTTGGCTCGCCGGGAGGTCAGGAACTCCCGGATGTCGCTGGTGGGGGCCACGGCTCAATCCTACGGACGCTCGATGGGACGAGGGAGGCCCTGGCAGTACCCCTCTCGACCCGGTCTCCCTCCCCGGGAGCGTTCGTGATTCGATCGTCCAAGAGCATCACGGCGGGTCCCGGGCAGTCCCGCCCACCCCACCGTACAAATGAGGAGATCGCCATGAGCGAAGTCGCTGTGGTCATCGGAGCAGGATCGATCGGTCAGGCCATCGCCCGACGAGTGAGCGCCGGCAAGCACGTCGTGTTGGCCGACCTGCGCCTTGACCACGCTGACGCCGCGGCCCAGGTCATGCTCGACGCCGGGTTCGACGTGAGTACCGCAACCGTCGACGTCTCGTCGCGCCAATCGGTTCACGCCCTCGTCGAGACCGCCACCGGCTTCGGGGAGGTCACCGGACTGATCCACGCCGCAGGGGTCTCACCCAGCCAGGCCTCCCCAGCGACCATCCTCGCCGTCGACCTCTACGGCACGGCACTCGTGCTCGAGGAGTTCGGAAACATCATCGCCCGGGGGGCGCCGGGGTCGTCATCGCCTCGCAGTCCGGGCATCGCCTCGGAGCCCTCACCGCCGACCAGAACGCCGCGCTGGCGACGACCCCCGCCGAAGAGTTGCTGCAGCTCCCCATGCTCCGGCCCGACCGGGTGACCGACTCTCTGAACGCCTACCAACTGGCCAAGCGCGGGAACTCGCTGCGGGTGATGGCCGAGGCCGTTCGGTGGGCCAAGCGGGGCGCCAGAATTAACACCATCAGTCCCGGCATCATCTTCACCCCGCTCGCCCGGGACGAACTGACGGGCCCTCGCGGTGAGGGATACCGCCGCATGATCGAACTCTGCCCCGCCGGGCGCGGCGGCACCCCAGACGAAGTCGGAACCGTCGGGGCGCTGCTCATGGGACCCGACGGCGCATTCATCACCGGGAGCGACTTCCTCATGGACGGCGGAGTCACGGCGTCCTACTTCTACGGCGAACTCACCCCCAGATGAAACGAACTCGTCCAATGACCTGGTGCTGGAGCGCTCGCAGCGCTCTGCATCAGCTGTGCTGCGGTCTCGTCCCCAGCCGGCGAAGGGCCCAGAGAGTCCCTGTCAGTACCCCTCTCGAACGGGACTCCCACCCGGTCCGAAACCATGGTCTAGTGCTCTCATGCGTGCAGCGATCTTCAACGGCCCACACTCCATCACGATCGGCCGGCGACCCGACCCGGCCATCGTCGAGCCGACCGACGCCATCGTGCGCGTCGTGCTCGGCTGCGTGTGCGGCTCGGACCTGTGGTACTACCGGGGCGAGTCCCCCCATGCCATCGGATCGATCGGCCACGAGTTCATCGGCATCGTCGAGGACATCGGTTCCGACGTCACGGGCGTGGCAGACGGCGACCTGGTGGTCGCCCCGTTCGTGTACTGCGACATGTCGTGTCCCCACTGCCTGGCTGGGGTGACATCGCACTGCGTCGCCGGCGGATCGTTCGGCAACGGCGAAATCGACGGCGGTCAAGGCGAAGCGGTGCGCGTCCCGCTGGCCGGCAGCAGCCTCGTCCCCGTGCCCGGTACGCCTGCCGCTCATTCCGAGCAGACATTGCGCTCTCTGCTCGCCCTCTCCGATGTGATGTGCACCGGCCACCACGCCGCCGTGTGCGGCCGAGTGGAAAAGGGGGACACCGTCGCGGTCGTGGGCGACGGCGCCGTCGGCCTGTCCGCCGTCCTCGCCTCCAAGCGCCTCGGCGCTGAACGGATCATCGCCCTGAGCCGCAACCCCGCCCGCCAACAAGTCGCCCGCCAGTTCGGCGCCACCGACATCCTGGCCGAACGCGGTGACGACGCCATCGCCGCCGTGCTCGAACTGACCGACGGCATCGGCGTCGACGCCGCCCTCGAATGCGTCGGCACCGGCCAATCGATGGGCACGGCGCTCGCCGTCTCCCGCCCTGGCTCGACCGTCGGCGTGGTCGGCGCCCCTCACGGAGTCGACGTCCCCTTCGAAGCGACCTTCTGGCGCGCCGTCGGCTGGCAAGGCGGTGTCGCACCCGCCCGCTGGTACATTCCCGAGCTGCTCGACGACGTCCTCAGC
Source organism: uncultured Actinomycetota bacterium (assembly GCA_963783945.1). Lineage (GTDB taxonomy): Bacteria > Actinomycetota > Acidimicrobiia > Acidimicrobiales > Palsa-688 > CAWAPS01. The sequence continues at coordinate 999,212 of CAWAPS010000019.1, read as the reverse complement.
GGGGCGATCAACCCGGGCCGTGTCTTCGACTACGAGACCAGCCTCGACGGCATCGCCGACGCCTACGCCGCGATGGATGAGCGGCGTGCCATCAAGTCGCTCGTTCGCGTGTGGGGTCGATCTGATGGCCACCTGGACCGACGAAGAACTTGATCGCATCGGCGACGCCACCGAGTTGCAGCTCACGGTTCGCGAGAACGGAAGTCTCGGTGCCCACGTGACGATGTGGGTCGTCCGCGCCGGCGGCGACGTGTAACGTACGGTCCGCTGGCGGCCCCGACCGGCCCTGGTATCGCCGAGCGAAGGCCACCGGAGCCGGCCGTATCCGCGCTGGTGGCGTCGACCGCGATGTCACTTCGCCGAAGCGCCGGTCAACGCCCACACCGACATCGACGCCGCCACGGGCCTGAGCGCGGCCGGCCGAGCGCTCGAGCTCCTCGGCAGCGCCCTCATCCGGCCCGGCAGCTGCCCGGGCTCGGTGCCACGCTCGTCGGTCCGGATCGGTCTCAGGATCTGACACTTGCGCCAGTATCCCGTGAACCGACCGCCGTTCTTGGGGTGTCGCCGACCGGTGGACCGCTGCAGCGCGCCCAACGCGGCAGCCCGAGTTGCAGGTTACCCAGTCTGCGTTTACGCCTGCGCGGTTCGCCGGGCGAAGTCCGCGAATCTGATGCCCGGTCAACAGACTGTGCTCGACCGACTTTTAGATGTCCTGCTGGTGCTCGCGATTCGCGCCTGCTTCCAGCGAAGCGAGCACCCGCCTCGTTGGTATCAGGCTTCGGCCGATCCCAGGCTCGGCCCAGCCTTGAATGCAATGCACGCCAACGCCGCTCACCCCTGGACTGTGCCGGAGCTGGCAGCCGTCAGCGGGCTGTCACGCGCCGCGTTCGCCAGGATCTTCCAGCAGGCGCTCGGGCAGGCGCCTATGCAGTACCTGACCGAGTGGCGCATGACGCTAGCGCGAGATCATTTGCGTGCCGGCGAGTTGACGCTGGCGCAGATCGGTGCCCGCACCGGCTATGCCTCGCCCTACGCTTTCGCGGCCGCGTTCCGTCGCCATCACGGAGTTCCCCCTGGGCAGTGGCGCCACACGGAGATGACAGGCCCACTAGCCGCGCAGGCGCCAGAAGAGCGGATACACGGTGCTATCGAAAAAACAGCAGAAGAGGCTCGACGCCGGCGCTGAGACTGTCTCTATTGCCCGCCGGCGGGTGTGGGGGAGGGGACGGGGAGCTGCCCTCATGGCCGCGGCGACGGCTCGCCTGCGCGAGGCCGGCTACACGGATGCCACGCTGTGGGTGCTCGACACCAACGACCGGGCCCGCGTCGGTGCTGGTCACAGGCTTGTCGGGGCGTCCAGTGAAGGTTCCCCTACGTGGACTCTGGCCGACTGCCTGCCATATCAGATTTCAGGTTCGGCATGTTATGGGCCGAAGTCCCTAGCGTTGTATACGCCGCTCGATACGACTATCTCTTCGAGTGACGCCTCGGCTGAGCCGCAGACAATCAAATTCGCCCGAGCCCAGGTCTGATGCTTGGCCTGAAACGGCCGCTCCTCGGCCATCCACGCCAAGTAGGCCTCGGCAGTGATCTCCCCGGCAGCGACGCGCTGCTGGTCCCGAGCCTGGGTGTGGCAGAGATCGGACTGCACCCATATGACAGCGTCCAGGTAGGCCCCGAGTTCCCGGCGGCCGGCCCCGACGCCTTCCACCACCATCAGGTCTGTTTCGGCCGGCACCTCGATGGATCCGGGACGACCCCGAGCCTCCCAGGCCGGGGGTCGGAAGTGGACCGCCTCGCCACGCCGGAAGGGTATGAGTACCCCCTCGACCAGCAGGTCTGCCCAGTCGAAGACGGAGTGGTGCCAGGCGACGTCGTCGGTGTGCACGACCGCCGCTCCCTCGGTGACTCGGCGGACCTTCTCTGCAAGGGTGGTCTGGCCGGAGGAGCTGCGACCGTCAATGGCCACTATGGCTGGTGGCGGCGGTTCCCAGGCGCCCAAGACCAAGGAGCGCAGCACCGTCAAGGGCTCGACCCTCCAGGGTCCCGCCTCCCGCTCTTCCGGGTACAGGTCCATCGTCTTCATCTACCAGATGGTGGAGTCTTGCATCACCGCTGCGTTGATCCTGGCACTGTCCAGTATCGGTGAGCAGCAGGCACCTCTTGAGCCAACCCGCCGGGTGTCCCCGACGCTAGAGCCGAACCACCAGCGACACCCCAGTATCCATCAGGCACCTCGGCGAGCCGGTGGGCGTACTGTTGATGTTTCGGATGCTGGGGCCTAAAGCCCCGGCCCGGGTCCCAGCCGGAGTCGGGAGGTAGCACAATGACCAATTCATCCACCTCAACCGCGGTGGTAGCTTTCGACGCCGCGTTCGCCGACCCCAAGCGGTTGGCCCTGGCCGGGTTCCTGACCAGCTACAGCGGTCAGACTCGCGACGCCAACGCCCTTAAGGCACTTAGAGCGAGGGACGACTCCTCAGCATGGCTTGCCATGGCGACACCATCTCCACCGCCCAAATGAACGGCTCTACGAGCTAGGACTTGTATGAAGCACTGTCAATCTCAGTCGAACACGGGGCTCGCTATACCGGGCGAGTCATCGTCACTGGCTCGTGGTCGAAAAAGATCATGCAGCCGGGCCGGCTGAACGTCCGGTGACGGATTGGATAGTCGTGTTCGACGAAGTCACCTTTGCCCCGCAGCACTACCTCGCGGGCGCCGTCGGGATAGATCATCTCGTCGTCCGCCTCACCGTCGAGATAGAGGTGAATGTGCGTAGTGATGTGCTCGTGGAGGGCTGCCGTGCCGCCCGGCTCGATGTAGGCGACCCCGATCACTCGCTCGGCCATGTCGCCGACGAGCGGCCCGGCTGTTAGCGAGCGACTCCATACCCCAGCAGCGAAGCTGCCCCAGCCGGCCGGCGAGAACACATCCTCCGCTGGGTCCCCGAGCTGCGGACCACCTATGAGCAGCATGAGGCAGCCTGGAACGCTCGACACGGACCGAAAGTCGTCTAGGTAGGCGCCACGGCGCGACGCTCTTCCTCCTTCGGCACCGGCAGCCTGTTCGACATCGGCCTCGCCTTCGAGGACGAGAATACGGTCCACTGCCTTGCCGATCATGTCGAACGACGAGCCGGCATCGAGGCGGAGTAGCGAGTACGAATCGCCGAGCGCCGGGCGACGCAGCTCCTTCACCCAAACACCCGGCGATTCGACCCCGCTTGCCAGCTTGGCCGGGGACCACTCGGCGGGGCTGAACGTGGCTCGACGGACTGTCACCAGCGTGAACATATCTAGATGATGATCCCAGAGTCAACAGCCTTCGGCGGGGCAACGCCGATGTTCACCAGAGTGTTCGCTACAGACGTATGACCGCCAGTGTGCGTTGAGGTCGAACCGTGCCTCGTGTGGAACAACTTGTCGAGGTCCCTGCAACTTGTGGTGGCACCCGCGTGGGGATCCGATGAAGGGTCGGGCGCATGGTCCTCTTCTGCAGATGGCCGGGACCCGGCCTGCAGGGGAGCGCCAGCAACAGTGGAGGAAGATGGCTCTGACATCGGGATGACGGTTGGGACGCCCTCGTCCGTGCCGAGCCGGAGGAGCGCGTACTCCGTCAGCCTCTCAGCGATTCACCGTCAAACCGTGACCAGCCCCTGTGGCCCGGAGACTTAGTACCGCGTGTTGACACAGCAAAATCAAAGGCGTGCGTGGCTTTGGTATCGTCCTCCGTCTGGGGTTCCATACTCTTACGGGTTAGGGACGGCCAGGCGGACCACGGCGCTTAAGAAGTAGCCGAACGTCCAATGGGCGGCGTTGCCGATCAGGACGGTCCTCCAGATCGCCGCACGCGGATCTAGGTATCTTAGTAGGGACTGGGCCTCACCTCCCGTTAGCGGAGGCAACCGAGTCATCATTCGAAGAGTCACGTCCCAACAGAGGAGAAGTCAACCTATGAGAGACATGTCGGGCAGATGTGGGGTAATCGCGGGGACTGGAACTGGCCTCGGATATGGGTTGGCAGTTGCGATTGCTAAGAGGGGTATGAATGTCGTCGTTGCAGATTGGAACCCCGACTTCGCTGAACAGGCCGCTTCCGATGTTAGAGCACTTGGAGTCCGGGCCCTCGCGGTAACGACAGACGTGTCAGATCCACAGGCAGTCGAGCGGCTCGCTGAGGCATCGTATGAGGAATTTGGTAGTGTACAGCTCCTCATAATTAATGCCGGCGTCCATCGCATTGGGCCCCTGTGGGAGACGCCATTCGAAGATTGGATGTGGATGACAAGCATCAATAACGGAGGTTCAATTAATGCTATTAACTCCTTCATTCCTCGGATGCTGCGACAGGACGGCGAGCGTCACATTGTTATGACGGCGTCCACAAATGGTCTCTGGATAATGCCGAATCAGGGAGCCTACAACGCGACAAAGTACGCGCTCGTCGGCTTAGCAGAGGCCTTGGCCGATGATCTGCGAAACACCGACATCGCCGTGAGCGTCATTTGTCCAGGCCCTATGTTTGGCGGACAAATGGGCTATGGTCGTCCACCGAGCTTCCGGGATGCTCCTGCCCCGGAGTTTGATCTCGATGACGATTCCACGATGCCGGCAAAGCTGCGCGAGATGCTGAGGACCTGGCCAGGCATGCAGCCTTCTGAGTCGGGCGAAATGGCGTGCCGTGGGATCGAGCAGGGCGAGTTTTGGATCTTGACCCACGCCGAAGGGCTAGAGGAGATTGACGCCCGGCATCGCCAGCTGGAGGAAGCATTTGCTCGGCGGGCGAGGGGCTACGGAAGTACGTAAGCCTGAGACGCCACAACGGTGCATCCACGGTCGGGAGGTGCAGTTTTTCCGGACCGCGGCGTGTGATATCGAACGGAATGCTGCCAGGCGGCGCAACCATGCAATAGGCCTCAAGAGTGTGCCCTGCGGTGGTCCCTCGCTGGGGACCTGCGCGAAAATTGTCCAAAAGAACGTTACGGCGTTAACCTATAACCTTCGTATTCGGATTCCCTTCTACGGAGGCCGTAACCATCAAGCCATAACCCAGCACCCACCCGCCTTTGACCCGGTTCGGTCCCACCGAACCCGGTCAAGACCGTTTGGCCGAAACGAGCCGAGCGCCGGTTCAGAGCGCGCTCTCAGCCCTGGCCGGGACTCTGGATGCCGTTATTCTGCGCGGCACCGGCCCGGTTCAGGTCGATCGGCCGAAGTGACGCGAGATAGCCGGTCATGTGGGCGATCGAGACATCCTGTGAGGCAACTGGGATCGGTATTCTGCGCTCGGAGGCGGTTTGGAATCGGAGGGCTGACGTTCTGTGTCCGCCTTCGGGGCTCGGGCTGGTCGGGGAGCTTAAATCCGGAACCGTCTGGGCCGGTCGTCCACGCAAGGGGTCGTTCGCGTGGACGACCGACCAGGGTCGTCTAGGGAGGAGTGCTCGAATGGATCAGGCCGAGTTGTTGGGCCGCGGTGGCGGCGCCGGCACGGCGCTCGACCCCGAGCTTGGCGAGGATGCTCGAAACGTGCACAGCAGCGGTCTTGGGACTGATGAAAAGGATCTCGGCGATTTGCTTGTTCGTGCGACCGGCAGCCACCAGTCGTAAGACCTCTATCTCTCGCGTGGTGAGGCCGACCTCCGAGGGGCTCGCCGGGTGCTCCTTGCGAGGAGGCCCGATGTCTTGGAGGAACGCTTCGACTTGGTCGACGATGGCGTCGTGATCGCCTGCCCACATCAGGTGGTCTACCCCGGGTAGCTCTACGTAACTGGCATTGGGGATCCCTTCTGCCAGCTTGCGACCTTGGCGGGCTGGGATGACCAGATCTCCGGCGCGGTGCAGGACCAGGGTGGGGGCGTGGATGTCGGGGAGGGTGGCCTGCCAGTCGATCTGGTAGCCGAGCTTCATCAATGATCGAGCGGACCCTGGGCTCACGCCCGAGCGGGTGAGGCGCAGGTAGGCCGCCTTGGCGTCCTCGTCGTCGAGGATGCTGGGGGCCCAGAAGGCGACCCCGACGCCCTCGGTGCCCCATTCGCGTTCGATGCGGTCGAGTGCTGCTTCTTGGTCATCGGCCAGCCGAGACAGCAGGCCCATGTCGGGTTCCAGCTTGGCAAAGGTGCCGTATAGGATGAGGGCTAGGCAGCGCTCCGGGTAGGTGGCGGCGAACAGGCCACACATGGCGCCGCCACCGAGGGTTCCGAACAAGGCGGCCCGCTCGGATCCGACCGCGTCCAGTACGACTCTGATGTCGTTCATTCGCTGCTCGAGGTTAGGAAGGGTGTCGGGGTGGACGCGGTCGGATAGACCGGTTCCCTGCTTGTCGAACAAGATCAGCCTGGAGAACGAGGCCAGGCGGTCAAGGACAAGGGCCAGGGGAGGGATGTCCCACGCCAGGTCGAGGTGCGTGACCCATCCAGGGGACAGGATCAGGTCGATGGGGCCGTCGCCCAGCACCTGGTAGGCCACATTGAAGGCCCCGTTCTTGGCGTATCTGATCCTCCGCTCCGCCGGGCGAGCAGGCACCCGCCAATTAGAACATATCGACCCCACCGTGTCGCGCCCGCCGGTGGATGTGCCCGCTACCCCCAGGGTAGGTGTCCTCCGCCTACGCCATTTGCCCTATCCGAGAATAGCCATGTTACCAATAGGCAGCAGCGGCAACCCAAGGCAAACTCGAACGCGAGGGGTCAGACCGATCCCAATGCCGACATGTAGGGAGCTCACATGCCACTAATCAACGTGAAGCTTATCGAGGGAGTCTTCTCCGACGACCAGAAGCACGACATCATCGAGCGGCTCACCGAAGCCATGGTCTCGGTCGAGGGCGAGAACATGCGCGGCGTCACCTGGTGCGTGGTCGAGGAGGTCAAAAGCGGAGACTGGGGGATCGCCGGAAACCCGATGACCACCGAGGCCGTACGCGCCCTCGCCGCCGGCCAACCCGTCGGTTAGCTTCGCTCGAACAGGCGGCAACCGGCCCAGATACCTACGGGGTATCGTCGCAGCCCAACGTCTTTCGGTGTGACTTTCCTGTGCGCTCCCGGGGCCGCAGGGAGTCGGTGGGCCCCGGGGGTGGCGACCACAAGAGGCGCCAGTGTCACAGAGCGCCCTTCGGGCGCCGGTCATGCGACGGTGGCTATGGCCAACCTCGGCAACGTCCACAAAGGGCTGACCGGTCACCAGGGGGCATTGGCCCAGAATGACGGCCGATCTCGATCGTGCGCACCACATGAGCCGCTCGTGTATCAGCAGCTCGTAAATCCGGGTTCTTATTTCGAGAGCGTCCAAGGAAGGAACGGACAAATGGTGGCCATGGATAGCGGGCGGGAGGCGGGCGCGGTGCGCGTGCTGCTGATGGCCAGCGGAGTGAATAGCCTCACGCAGCGGGTTCTCGTGGATCTCAAGGACGCCGGCTACGACGTCACGGTCAGGGCTGTGGCCGACCAGGCGCAGATGCAGGCCGCTTTCGAGCGCGCCGAGCCAGATCTGGTGGTCGCGCCTTACCTGAAGCGGGCCATTCCCGAATCGCTATGGTCCGCTCGCCCCTGCCTGGTCGTCCACCCCGGCATCCGCGGCGACCGTGGGCCATCCTCGCTGGACTGGGCCATCCACGGCGGCGAGGACCGTTGGGGGGTGACGGTCCTGCAGGCCAACGCCGAGTTCGACGCCGGCGACATCTGGGCCCACCGGGACTTCGCGATGCGCCCTGCCAGCAAGAGCGCCCTGTACCGTCACGAGGTCGCTGACGCCGCCAGCGCGGCGGTTCAAACCGCCTTGTGGCACTTCCGGCAGGGCACCTTCACCCCCGCACCTTTGGATTACGGCTGCCCAGAGGTTCGCGGTCGGGCTCGACCGGCCATGAAACAGTCCGACCGGACCGTGGATTGGTCTGCTCCTACGAACGAGATCATGCCCAAACTGCGCTGTTCGGACAGCAGCCCCGGGGTGTCCGACGTCCTCGCTGGCGCGCAGTACTACCTCTTCGGCGCTCACGAGGACGACTTCCTCAACGGGGCACCCGGGACCATCCTGGCCCAACGAGATGGGGCTGTCTGCCGAGCCACAGGCGACGGCGCCATCTGGATCGAACGACTCAAGGCGGCGGAGCCTGGGGGCTTGAAGCTTCCCGCTGCCACCGCCCTGCGAGGGCATCTGTGCCACGTGCCGACACTGAGCATTTCTCCTGGCCAGGCGGTCGAGGGCCGCACTCTCCGGGAGATCCGCTACCACGAGCACCACCAGATCGGCTACCTTCATTTCGAGTTCTACAACGGAGCCATGAGCACAACGCAGTGCCGCCGGCTGCAGCACGCCTACCGCTGGGCCCGCCGCAGGCCGACCAAAGCCATCGTGTTAATGGGCGGGCACGACCTGTGGTCCAATGGTATCGACCTGACGGCCATTGAGGCCGCAGCCGACCCTGTTGTGGAATCGTGGCGGAACATAAACGCCATCGACGATCTCGTCCACGACATCATCACCACCCAATCCCACCTGACCGTCGCGGCCATCGCCGGCAACGCCGGCGCCGGCGGAGCCATCCTGGCCCTGGCCGCCGACGTGGTCTGCGCCCACGACGGGGTGGTCCTGAACCCCCACTACCAGACCATGCACCTCTTCGGCTCCGAATACTGGACCTACCTGCTGCCCCGGCGAGTCGGAGCCCGCCAGGCCCGGGAACTCACCCACCAATGCCAGCCCATCAGCACCCAGACCGCCAAGAGCATGGGCCTGATCGACGACACCTTTCCCGGTCCCGTACCCGCCTTTCACCGCGATCTGCGCCGGCAGCTTGAAACCCTCACCGCCGGCGCCGATTTCGACCGCCGGCTCCAACACAAAAACCAGCAACGTCTCCTCCACGAATCGGTCAAACCGTTACAGGCCTACCGCGACGAGGAACTGGCCCGCATGCGCCACGACTTCACCCACCCCGACTATCACCAAGCCCGCCGCCGCTTCTTGCACGTCGTACCGCCAACCTCGGGGGCCGCGACGAACGGGCATGGCTTGCGACTTGTCAGCCAGGTAGCCGGCGTTCCGTCAGGACAAAGGGTCTGTCAGTGATGGCCGGCCGCCTTGCCATCGGTCACAGGCTCTGGCCATGGTTTGCCGGCTGGGTTGCGGTCGGAGCCGCGTGGTCCCTCGCCGGGGTCGCCGTCTTGTCGGTCGGGCTGCTGGTCGTGCCCGCCGCCGTGGTCGGGACTGTCGTGCTGGCAAGAAAGGGGCCCCCTGGAAGCAGCCGGTTCGGGGTTGTCACCGGGCTCGGTCTCGTCCCGCTGTATGTCGCCTATCTGAACCGAGCGGGTCCAGGCACCGTCTGCTCCGCGATCGCCCACGGGGGCCACAGCTGCCTTCAGGCGTGGAATCCGTGGCCCTGGGTGGCTGCGGGCACCGCCCTTGTCGCAGTGGGGATCGCTCTCTTCGTTGCCCTCTGTCACCGCTACCCGAGTTCATCGCCCTCGCCATGGGGGTCGTGAATGCCCCCGATCGTGGCTTGTCCGACCTACATACCGCGGTCGAGTGACCGGCTTCTGGGCCCTCGCGCCGCCAGCCAACCTGCATCGCTCAGCCACCACCGACACTTTCTTGTGACCAAAGGTCAGCCAGGCCAGAACTCATGACTCGGCTATCTGGCAGATGTACTCGCCCGGTGTGGATGTCACGGTGAAGACATGATGGCGACTAACCCCCCTGCCACCTCCCGAGCCCGAGGGATCACCTTGGGCAGAGACCATCGATCACGTACCGGGCGAAACTTGGCTTGTGATGGCTAGCGATCAATACGCCTTCTCATCCCCATCTCGCGAGGGGGTAGAAGGTTTCCCTGTTTGGCGTTCTCGCTGCTAGTCACTTCGCCCACGGCACGGTGCGGGACTAAATGATTGGTACTGTGATCTGCTCTTCGAGGTCCCGGTTGTCGTTGTGGTCGTCCGATTCGATCCTCTCGATCCCTCCAAGCCGTCGGTCCTGTCCATCGGGTCGGTCGGGTCGTCGCTGTCGGCCTTCTCGATCGGATCGAACGCCTCGCTCGCTGCTGCATTCGGCCAACTCTCGCTGGTTCGCGCGGCCGCACGGAGCTCGCGGGGGCGGTGCTCGCCAAAGGACGGTGACGCCTGGACGTTGTCTACGCGGCGACCGTTTGCGTGACGACGTTCAGGTTGGCCCGAACCTCGGGGTTCTCCTCCAGAACCAGAGATCGGAGCAGGCTCTCCCTGGCATCCGAGACATCGCCCATCGCGAACTGCACACCCCCGAGACCGGCCCAGGCGCCGGCCATCCTGGCGTCGATGGCGATGGCGGCCCGGTAGGCTGCGGCCGCATCGTCGAGTTGGCCGGCTTCTTCGCTCACAACACCCCGTAGGCACAGCAGATGCGGGTTCGAGGCGTCGACCTCGAGGCCGGCGTCGACGTCTGCCCTCGCCTGGCCGACCAGGCCCAACTCGATCAGAAGAGCGGCCCGGTTCACGTAGGCGTTGACCATGGCCGGGTCCAGCTCGAGGGTTCGGCCGTAGTCGGCCAGCGCCGCTTCGGTGTCGCCCAGCGCCAGTTCGAGCTCGGCCCGGTTGTAGTAGGGCTCGGCGAAAGGAGGGGTGACGGAGATGCAGTTGCCGTAATCAACGATCGCCTCCTCGAATCGCCCTGCCTTCTCCAGCAGGCCGGCCCGCTCGAAGTAGTAGTCAGGATGGAACGGGTCCTCCCGGATGACGTCGCTGTAGGCGTCGATGGCCTGGTCGAGCGTCCCCATCTTCACCATCAGCTGGGCCCGGTTGTAGCGCAGCACCGAGCGGTGAAGCATGAAGCGGCCGCCCTCCACCTCGGCCTCCAAACGGGCGATGCCTTCCTCGACCAGCTTCAGCGACGATTGCGGTGCCCCGAGGTGCATCTCAATCAGGGCGAGCCCGTTTTCGTTGAACGTCCGGTTGTAGGCCCGGCGTTCGGCATCTTCGCTGAGGGCGGCCAGCGCGATGGCCGTGTTGACCAGGCCCTTGGCCTTCAGGTGATCCTTGTGCTCGTCCGGGAAGTATCGGGTGAAGAGCATGGCCCGCCCGTAGGCCGATTGCATATGGATGCTGGCATCGGCCGAGTTGGCGCAGGCCTCGTCGTAGAGGGCCATGGCGTCGTCCGGCCGGGCCATCGTCTGATAGGCGATCGTCATCTTCACTGTCGCCAGCCAGCGGGTCGTCGGGCGCTCATCCCATCCGACGAGCCTCCGCAACCTTTCCCCCAACCCGAGCAACGCGTCGTAGCTGCCGGCCATCAAGCACGTGGTCATGGCCCGTTCCAGCGCTTCCACGCCCCGGCCGGTCGGATCGGCGCCCCGCTCGCGGTGCCACGGCACGGCGCCGAGTAGCCACGAAGGTTCGCCTGTCGCCTCGAGCTCGTCGGCCCGCCGGTCGTGCAGGGCGGCCCGCTCGCCTTCATCCATCGACTCATATGCAGCCCGGAGCGTCTCGTCGAGGCAATCCCCGGCGACGTATCGCTCGGCGTCCTCCATCCCCGCCGGCCCTTGGGCGCCCTCGCCGCGGTCGGCGAGGATCAAACGCAGCGATTCCGGCTTGGCCCGTCGTGAGAGGGCGGCCAGCCACAATGAATCGCTGCGGTCGACCGCGTCCGCGTTCTCGATCACGAGCGTTTGCGGACCGGCCAGTTCGGCGTGGGCAAGGGCCAGATCGGCCAGGCCGTTGGCGATCCACTCGGTTCGGTTGTGGGGGTAGTACCGGGTCCGGGTGCCGGTACTGGCCTGGCACGTGAGGGAGGCCCGGCGCAGCGTGACCCGATCAGCCAGCTCGGGCGCCGCGGTCAGCACCTCGATGTCGTGATTGTCGAAAAGGTGGCGCACGCCTTCGTTGGCGCCAGCGAAGACGACCCGCAGATATGCGCCGGCCGCCGTGAACGGCCCACGCAGTCGCGCGTGCCCGTTTATGGTCAAAGAGTTCATCTGTGAAACGTCCTTTCGAAGCGATGGTCAGGCGGAATGGCGGCGGTGCCGGCGGACGGCAGCAGCGAGTAAGGGCTCGCCGACGTTCAAGGCAAGGAGGCCGCACGAATCCCAGAACAGGGGACTCGCGAAGCGGCCGTGGGCCACGGTCTCGACCGCGACTCTGACGAACCGGTATCCGACCGGCAGGGCGACGTCGATCATGAGGGCCGCCGCGCCGACGTAGCCGAGCGCGAAGACCGACTGATACCAGCTGGCCACCCGCACGTCGTTCGGATGCCAGTGCGCCGGCGGGTGGAGCCGGCTCGGTCGCTTCACGAGGGTCCACCACTTGTTGGCCAGCATCTGGCGGGTGGTGCGATCGAGGTCGATGCAGCCGGACAGGTTGACCAGCAGGTAGTACAGGTCGGTGCGGAGGAACAGCAGGAACTGCATGGCGAAACGGATCAGCGTGGTAAACGCCAGCAACAAGAGGACGCTGCGGAGCGGACCAGGACCGGGCAGCAGGTCCGCCACCACAACGAGAAGGCTGACGATCAGGACGTCGGCCACCATGCCCGCCAGCATCGGCAGGTAGCGGCGCCGGCGGGGGACCAGCACCAGCTGGTCCATTACCGTCTCGAAGACCAGGAAGTAGAAGCGCTGGCCCAGACGGATCCGGCTCCGGACGCCGAGCCGGCGGCCGGCCAGGACATGGAAGAGTTCGTGGACCAAGATGAGCGGCACGGTCCCGGCCGCGGCCACCAACTCGATCAGCAGCAGATAGTGGGAGAAGAAGATCCGGTTGCGGTTCGGCCGGAGGCTGGGATGGGAGACGCTGAGATAGGCCGCGGCTGCGACCACTGCGGCATACAGAGCCCAGGCGGGCGGGGAGAAGAGAGCCCGGCCCAGTCGCTGCCAGCGCACCGGTTCGGCGGTCGTTTCAGGCGTCTGCTCCTCGCAGATGAACTCGAGCTCCTGGAGGGTCAGCAGGAAGTCCTCTATGTCGACCGCGTCACCGAACGTCTCCTCGTACCAGGCGCTGGCCGCATCGACCGGCATTCCCTCTGAGAGGCGGCGGATCAGCTCAGCCCCGTCCGGCGGGAGAACGGCGTACGAGTCGATGTCGATGCGGCCGACGACCACTCCGTCGTTCTCGGCCAGGAACTGGAGGGGATGAAAGTGCAGGCTGTCAGTGCTCATGCCGGTTCTCCGAGAGGGCGAGGGGCTGCCGCCCGAGCCGGGGCGGTAGCCCACCCCGGCTCGAACGGGGGGGACCTACAGTCGCGCGCAGACAGCTGCAACATCCGTAGCAGTAGTTGCTGCACATCGCCGTCAGGCGGACGGTACCGGCCTTGCGGACGACGATCTTTTTGAGGGTCGCCGCAGGGGCCTCCTGGGTCTGATTCATGTCATTCACCTCCTTGCGGGAATTGTCGACGTATATCCCTAGGAGAGGCGGCCGGCCAAGCCGCGAAATACGGTCTGAGCCATCGATGCCGAAAGATTGCACTAAGGGTCAGTCCCGCGGACACGGCACAGGCGTGGCTGGGGATTCCGATCCATACGAGCGATAGCCAACATGTCCAGGTCTCGTACGACCCGAGCGACCGAGCTCTTTGTCCAAACCGGAGCAGATGCGGCTCACCTCCGTATTGGAGATGCCCGACGCCACGCCTAGGGACCTGACCAAGTCGTCGACCTTGCGGGTCGAGATGCCGTGCACGTAGGCCTCCATTACCACCGCGTACAGAGCGGGGTCGATGCGCCGGCGTCGCTCCAACAAGCTGGGGAAGAAGCTGCCCTGGCGCAGCTTGGGTCCCTTGTTGCGATCCTGGCCGGCCAGCGGCAGCCGCTGGCACGGAGAGGACCCCCCAGTAGGCAATCGAATCTCTCTATGCCAAGAACGCTCCGACGGCTTGGAGAACCAGACGGGGAGCCGACGGTCGCGGTCGAACCGGACGGATCAGGTAGACCGCTCTCGTCTAGGGTGTCGGAATCCCGAAGAAGCCTGCGTTACCGAATGTGAAGATTCCGTCGTCGGATCCGACTAGCCAGTAACCCTGCCCTGTCTTCGTGGCGGCCATCCCAGAGATTGGAGCGTTAAGGTGAACCCCGCCTGTCGATCCCTTAAACGGCACTCCTCCGAAGGTGAAGATGCCGCCGTCGGATCCAACGAGCCAGTAGCCGCCGTGGGGGCCGGCGGCCATGGCCACGATGGGGGCGTTGAGCAGAACGTTGCCTAGCGAGCCGTCGAAGGCAGCGTCGCCGAAGGTGAACACTCCGCCGTCGGCGCCGACCAACCAGTAGCCGCCGCCGTCGGGCGTGGCCGCCATACCCACGATCTTGCCAGCCAGATGCACATTGCCTAACGACCCGTGAAAGCGGGCATCGCCAAAGCTAAACACTCCGCCGTCGGCGCCTACAAGCCAGTAGCCGCCCCCGTCGGGCGTGGCCGCCATGCCCATGATCGGAGCGTTAAGCCGAGTGTTACCCAAAGAGCCATGAAAGCCGGCACTGCCATAGGAGAACACTCCACCGTCGCTAGCGACCACCCACGCCCCGCTCCCAGTAGGTGCCGCAGTGATTCCCACCACCGGGAAAGTGGAAACGGCTGGAGTAGCTACGGCGGCAGCGTCGCCGGCATGGCCGATCTGGCCCAGCTGGTCGACGGCCCAATAGCCCCGGTTGTCCGGAGTCGGAGCGACACCGACGACACTGATAGGTGTAATCCCCGAAACCGCGATCAGCGAGGAGTGCGGCGAGCCGGCCGGGCCGCAACTGCCCGGAGTTACGCCCGTGGCCGCCCGCTGAGGGCCGACTGCGAAAGTCAGCGTACCGGGCAGTGCCGGGTCGGCACAGTGAAAACCGCTCCAGCCGACAACCAGTGATGGCTGAAGTCGGCCGGGAGTAAACGTCACGACTTCGGTGGCGGTCAGGGGATTATGATCGATGTTGCGGTATGGGCCAGCGGAAGGCAAAAGGGCAGGCGAGATCTGCACCGACACGCTAAAGGTGACCGACACCGTGCAGGCTTCGGCCGGGCTCGACGGATTAAGAGTGACCGCGAAGAACAACGTGCCAGCGGCGCCCTGCTGTGAGATCGCGCCCAGGGAGAACGGACAGCCGGCAACGGGGCGCACAGCCGCCCCAGCGTCAGGAGCGGCCCCCGCCAGACCAGGCACCCCCATCACCGCCGCCACCAGCACCAAAACGCCTGTGATCAGAATCGTCCGCGCCAAGCCTCTTCGCCGCATCCGCAACCCTCCCATCACGTCCGCCGGCCAGCGGCCACCTCCACAAGACTAATCGACATAAGCCGCCTTGCGCCATACTGGTTTCCTAAGGTTGAGATGGCGGACGCCCGGGCAGAACACCGCTCATCATCCGCCAGTAAGAACCGACCGACCAACAAACGGACCCATCAAACCTCCAGAGGATACGTCGATCCCACCAAGCCCGGCCGAAAGCGATCTCGGAAGCTTCCACCCTCGGCGTCGCCATGCCAGCCCGTCACACCCGGACAAATCGGCCACCCAAGGTCTGTGAGAGGATCAACAATTACGCTTACCTGGCGGGGCGCTCGAGCCTGCCGGCAGGGTTCGCCGGCGCCGTCGTGTTGCTAAATGGGATCACGCTCCACCTCGGGCGGCCCATCCATCACCTCACCTCCACCGCGCGCTCGCACCTGATCGTCCGTTACCTGGCGTGGGGAGGCTTCTTCGGCTTCTTCACCCCGTGGGGTTTCGGGGTACCCGCGCTCATTCTGCTGACCAGCGGTCTGCAGCGATCGACGGTGTTTCTCGGCGAACGTTTCCAGCAGCGCGCTGTAGTCTCGTTCGTCCTGTTCGGCAGTGCGTCTTTGGCCGCAACGTTGTTCGAGTTCGCGGCATCCCGGACTGGCGGGCCGGCGCATGCCCGGCGGCGATCGCAGTGGCGCCTGGGCTCCGCTGTCGTGGCCGGATTAGCGGTCGTGGTTCTGGTCGGGACGGTCATCGCCGGAGCGCAACGGCTTCGCGTTTCGTTCACTAGCAACGCCGTGGGGGGATTCATCCCAGCGGGCGAGGCGTCCGCTCTGCGCGATATCCTGGTCCCGACGCCTTCTGGTGCGGAGGTGATCGCTTCTGTGCCGATCAGCGGGCGCTTCGCAGATCGCAAGTACCTTTACCTGTACGAGCGCCCGTCGGCGTCGATTCCGATCAGGGCCAAGGTGGTGGTGATGGTGCTCGACGATGCCCACACGCTGCAGTTGGCCAGTCCGGCCCAGGACGCGGCGGCCATCGTGTACGCCAAGAACCACTTTGGGGCGCGCACCATAGGTCGGGGTGTCGACGTGGAAGCGGTCGAGTGGCAGTCGTCGTCGCCGCGGCGGCAGGTAACCCTGCCATAGCGACCCCCTGCGTCGTTGCGACATCCCAGCAGCGCAGACCACGGTCGCCGCCACGCCCAAAGCCCCGGCGGGTTCGTTCGAACGGGGCCGGCCGGAGTTTGAACACACCTCGGGGCCGCCAGCTATTCGCAGAGCTCGCCCAGTGGTCCATTAATCCCCGGGGGTCTGACACGACTGTCGTGGCTTCAGGGTTACGCCGACCGCATCTCGTATCACTTCCCGGGGGTCCCCGCCGTCGGCGGTAGGCATTATGCTTGAGGAGTACTAAAACGGGGGCGGCCGCTGCCGACCGATTGGCTGTCCCACGTCTCTGCCGTTTCAAGGCAATCCGCTGCGGATCGCCTTCGCGATTAAGGGCACGACCTAAGGGCCGAACTGGTGCGCCTTCCGTATCTGGTGTGATGAGCGATCGTTCGCGGGGCGTCGCCGAGCGCGCACGGTAACGCCGCCAAGGAAGATGCCGAGTCAAGGCGAATCGGCTTCGACACGGAGGACCCGCTACAGAACGCAACGAAAGGAAGGCGCCGCGCCAGCCGCGCGACATATGAAACGCTCGGGCGTGTCAAGCCCGTGAGGACCCTCGCGTGGCCCGGTGCGGTGTTGAGTTGAGTGCGCCGTTCCAGTGCGCGGCTTCGGGCTAGGGACCCGAAACGGCTGCCGGACCTTCGAGGCGGCGGACCCGGTCGAGTCGGTGATCCGCGTGAATGCCTGGCCAGTGGGAATACTCGCGCCGACAATCAGCCCGGAGACCCCTGACCCGCTACACCCTCGGGGCCGCGAAGTCAAGGTCGACGTCGCCACGTCCAACATCTTCGGGTTCTGGGGCCCAACATACCCCTCATCTTTTGCCGCCCCAGGTCGCCCGACCCCCGATCCCGATGCCGGTAATCCTTCGCGCGGTCGACTACGACGATTGCTGAGCGCCGCCGGCCCCTAACCCTGGCCCGCCGGGCCCCCCGGCCGGGCCGCTGTAGATCGGGAGAGTGGTAGTGCCAGTGGAGGTGGTGACCTTCACCATGGTGGCCTGGGCGGTCCCCGGCCACCACGCCTCGAACCACCCGTCGGCGGTGGTGGCGGTGACGTCGGATCCGCTGGACCGCTCGACTAGCGCGGCGGTGAGCGCGTCGCTGGTGTGCCCGACGACGAGGGTGTAGGGGGAGCCGTTGCTGAGGGTGAAGTGCGATGCCGAGATGTCGTTGCCCGCTCCGCCGAATCCGAGGCCCCGCCCGGGCCCGCCTCCGCTCGCCGCCCTTCCGCCCGCTGACCCGCTGGCCGAGCCGCTACTGGACTGGGGCGCCGGGCGGATCGTGGACCGGCTCTGCGACACCGGGCCCGCCCCGCTCGCCCCGCTGATCCCACCGAACCCCTGGGCCGAAGACCCGTGAGCCGTCGAGGTCACCGAGCTGCCCGACACCGCGGTAAACGACGGGCCGGTAAAACAGGTCACGTCGGACGAGCCTCCGGCGTAGATCGCCACAGTGTAGGGGCCGCGGACGTCAGTCAGGATGGGGGACGAGCCCTCGCCGTCAACGGAGCTGGCCGGGGAATGCGCGGGGAGCTGGGCTCGGCAGGCCGCCTCGGCGGCCGCCAGCTGCCCGGCTGCCGGGGTGGTTGGCGTGGCCTGCCAGCCGGCGAACGCCGCCGGGGCGCCGCCGACGACGAGCACGGAGACAGCGGCCGCCGTGCACGCCGCGACCCCTGCCCCCGCTCCGATCGTCAGCCGCGGGGAAATGCGGTGGGCCCGGGGATGGAAGTCGATGGCCCGGAGGCGGTCGACCGCCTCGGGGAGGAGCTGGTCGGCCTGGGCCCGCAGCGCCCGGCGGAGCGTGGCGTCGAGGGAAGCGGAATCAAGGGAATCAGTCATGGTGGGGTCCTTTCGGGGTGAGCAGTGGGGAGTCGGTGGCGGGGGGAGCCTGTATGGCCGAGGCCTGGAGCCGAAGGATCGCCCGGGCGGTCCTCGACTTGACCGTCCCCACCGAACAACCGAGGACCTCGGCGGTCTGGGCCTCGGTGAGGTCCTCGAAGTAACGCAAAACCAGCACCGCCCGTTGCCGGGGTGGGAGTTGGCCGAGTGCCGGCAGCAGAACGGTCGCGTCGTCGACCCGGCTGAGCAACACGGCGGCCGTGAGGTCGGCCACTTCGGCGTCGACGTCAGGGTCGATGATGAGTTCGCCTCGCTGCCGGCTCCGGCGGGCGGCGTGGTCGATGGCCAAGTTGACCACGACGCGCCGGGCGTAGGCCGCGGGCTGGTCCATGGCCCGGACCTTCGGCCATCTTCGAGCGACCCGGTACAGGCACTCCTGCACCTGGTCTTCGGCGTCGCCGGCATCGCACACCACCAGGTAGGCGGTGCGCAGGAGCCGGGCGCCGTACTCGGCGACGAACGCCTCGAACTCGTCGCTCGCCCGGGCCCTCCGCCGCCGCACCGTCACCTGCTTGCTCGCCGGTCGATGTCCATATCAGGTTAACCCCCGAAGGGCCACGAAAGGTTCCATGTCATCTGCACACTCCCGGCGATCACCCCACCTCGGGGCGCCCGTTCTGACCCCATGACCCTGGCTCATCCTCGCGCCACCGCTGACCGCGAGGTCGATGTAGCCACGGCCGATGGCGAGCCAGATGCCCAGTCGCCCTGCCTGTTGACCGGGGTCGAGGTGCCGCGATCGCAACCCAAACCGTCAACCCGACAGCACCGCCCCATGGGGCATTTGCCTGGGGGGCGAGGGAAGCAAAACAACAGGGCACTGATTACGGCTTAACGGCGGGCCGCTCGTAGTCGGCGATACCGAGTGCCTCGCCGGCTGGAGTAAGCGACGAGACGACCGCCGAGAATGCTTCAAGGCCGTCGCTGCAATCTCGCGGCGGCCGGCTTGCACACGATAGCGTCTCTGCCGTGACCGACGCTCAGACGCCCTCCGCGCCATCCTGGAGATACCAGTTCACCGCCACAGACGGAAGTGAGATCGCCAGGGACAGCTTCGCCGATGACGCAGCGGCCGAGACCTGGGCCAGGGAACGCTCACAGGCGGACAACATCGCCATCGTTATCCGCCGTCACAGCGCCCACGTGGACGCCTGGGAGTACGTCACCGAGGTCGATGAGCGATCGGCGATCTGACCGTGTGCGGGCGACCAGAGCCGTTGGCACAGCCATGCGCATCGAGGGCAGTTCTTGGCTGCAGCGGTCGCCAGTGTCATCCAGTTAGCAGTGATCTGCCCCGCACTGCCGTGATGCCGACGCTCTCGCTTTCGGCGCTGGCGGCATCGCCGTTCAATACTGTGCGCTGAAGCCGAAGCGGTAAGGATCGGGATGAGTCTGGGGATCCAGCTGCCGAGCTTTCGCCTTCCCCCATCGCCAGGATTGTCATGACCTCTGCAGAGGCGCGTTGCTGTTTTCCGACGCCCACAGATGGTGCGGTCCGTGGAGGAAAGTTCCTACGGTGGTTGTCTCATCCATTTGGGGCCCGGTGGCCTCGTCTCCGGAGTCCCATCGACTCAGGAGGTATGTCATGACCACCATTCCGTCCACGGCTGTAGTCGTCTACGAACCTGATCTGGTCGATCCTGAACATGTGCCGCTGGCGGGGTTCGTCGGCGGCTAGCGGGGTCTCACCCGAACGCCTACGCCTTGGATCCTCGCCAGGTCGTCGCCTTCTGCGATCAGCGCCACCTCGGGCTGTTCGAGGTCCGCCGGAGCGACATCGAGAGCTTCGGACGTGAGCTCGAAGCTCGGGGTCGGGCCACGGCCACCATCGCCCGACGGCTGTGCACCGTGACCGGCTTCTACCGATACGCCGAAGAAGAAGGCCTCATCGCCCATTCGCCGGCAGTCCATGTCCGGCGCCCCCGGATCGACTACGAATCCAACGCCATCGGCTTGGACCGCAACGAGGTCGGCGCCCTCCTCGTCGCCGCTGGGCTCGGCCCCGCAGCCGAGCATGCGCTGATCTCTGTGCTGGCGCTCAACGGGCTGCGGGTCTCCGAAGCGATCGGGGCCGACATCGAGGCCCTCGACGCCGGGGTCCCCTTGTACGACGAGCAACAGGCCGCTTCGCACACCGACCCCCGCACCACCATGCGCTACGACCGGGCGAGGGTCTCTCTCGATCGCTACGCCACTTCCGTGGTGTCGCACGTCTCGCGCTCTCGTCCGTTCCAGATGATCTGGTTGATGATGCCCGGCGCGGCGGCATTCCCGCCGTTGTGTCCGGGGTCCACGGCGATGACCTTTCCCTCAAGTGGCTTGCCCGCCCGTGCTCCCGGGTCACCTGTCACCGTGGTCGGGGGTGACGCCGGGACTATCACGGCGGAGCGGAGGACAGTGACGGTGGACCTGCTCGTCGGTGCCGGGTGGTCGCAGCAGGCGTCGCCATGGTCGGGCTCATCTTCGGCCCAGTTGGCGTCGTGGTAGGCGCAATGGGGCTGTGTGCCGGCGCGGCCGTCGATCTCGGGTTGCAGGCGGTGATCGCGAACGATCCTCCGACTACGAGCCCAACTACCGTCAGTGGGCGCCACCTTGTCAGGAGATCAGACATTGGCCGAACGTCCAGTTCCGATATGCGGACAGCTGGCAGTCTAGAACTGCATACTGACAGGAGATTGCCCTATGCGGGCCCGCAGCTGGTTGTATGCGCCCAGGAAGGTCTGCTTCGCCGCGCTGGCGGCGTCGCTGTCGGTCGAGCTGGCGTTGAGGCATCCTTGGAAGATGTAGGCGTCGGTGCCGTCGTTGGCCTGGTTGAGGCAGGTATCGAGGTCGTTGTCGTTTTGAAGACTGGCATTGAAGGCGGCTACTAGATCGTCGCGGACGGTGCTGGCGGCGGGTGTCGGCGCGTTGACCGCTTGGGCTGCCGCCGCAAGCGAGCTCCGGTTGGCCACGATGGTGCTGATTTGCTGCTCGGCTTGGGCCAGGGTGATGGTGGCGCCATTGCCTTGGGCAGCGGCTTCCAGTTGCTGATAGAACGAGTTGACGCTCTGGAACGACGAGGCCGACTGGTTCAGTAGAGCGAGAACCTGGTTGCTGAACTGGGTTTCGGCCGCGGTGGTCTGGGCTCGGACAGCCGCGGCCTGGGAACGAGCGGCGGCAGCCGCGTTGGCGGCTGAAGCGTAGACGACGATCTGGTTCGAAGATGGGAAGTTGGCACCGTCGCCCACGGAGAGCGCCGAGTCCATCTGCTGGAGCTTGGTCCCGGCGTCGACGCCGAGCCCGGACAGCTGTGACAGCAAGGGGCTTGATGGGTTGTCGAGGACACTCGACGCCGTCTGCAGCCAGGTGGCTTCGCTGGTAAGGGCAGCATCGATTTGGCCGGCGAGCGCGGCCTGCGACCGTGAAGGCTTCAGGAGAGCGAGGGACTGTTGGGCCACCTGCGTGGCATCCTGTGCGGCGGCTACGGCAGCCTGGGCCGCTTGCGCGTTGCCCCCTGGAGCGAGCGCTTGCACGACCGAAGCTATCTTCGCGTTGTCGGCAACGACTGGGCTGACGAGCTGGCTGGCTTGCGTGGGGTAAGACGGTGCGTGCTTGGACCTGCCCAACAGCGAAAAGGCCAAGACAGCGGCGCCGATCACTACGACGAAAGCTGTGGCCGCCGCCCCGATCTGAATGGCCCGCCTCGATCGCACCGTGCCGCTGTTGATGTACGGCGGGAGCTGCTGCTCAGCTTGGGTTGGTTGGCCCGAGGCCCCACCTGCTGCGTGCGACTCCCAGGTTGGGCCAAAATCGGCGCCGAAGGAGTTGTTCGGCGTTTGGCGCGCATCGCCATTGGACACGGCAGACTCGCCCCGAGATCCACCAGCCAAGGGCGGCGTGGTTGGTACTGCCAGACGGACCTGCGTTCCGCAGTGGGTGCAGAAGGGTGTGCCATCCAGACGGTTACCACAATGACGGCAGAACACCGGGCTGAGCACGTCGCGCTGGCCGCCTATCCTCTCGTTCCTTCCTACAGTGACGGTCTGGGTGCCATTCTCCATAACAAAATTGTCGGCAACGACGTGTATGAACTCTTTGACCCTCGGCGACAAATCTTGGCCGTACGGCGACAGAGTCCGGTATGACTGCAACTGTGGCCTTGGTAGGTGGGCGCCCGGCTAGGGGCTTGGGATTTCTGATGGACAAATCGTTGTCTATGCGGCTGTCTTGGTGAGGGCGAGGTCGTTGAAGAGCTTGTGCATGCCGACGCGGAGGGCCTCGTAGTCGCGGTCGACGGTGGTCCAATGGGTGGGTGGTCGACCTCGGCGGGGGACGCGGACCCCGGCGAGGATGGGGCCGATGACCTCTTGGCGGAGCACGATCAGGGCGGTGATGGTGCGGGCGGCGTGGGGTGGGACCTGGTAGCGGCGGCCGCGGCCCGGGTTTGGCGACGAGGTGGTGGCCGCGGAGTTTGCGCAGGTCGTATGCCGCCTGGCGGATTGTGTACCCGTCGCTGCCGGTCATGGTGTGGACTTTGTTGGTGAGGTCGGCGACGGTGAATCCCTGGGGGGAGGCGGCCAAGGCGGTGACCGCTGCCAAGGTGGTGCGGGTGCGTTGTTGGTCGAGGTCGATGCCGCCGACGCGGGTGCGTCCGATGGTGGAGGGTTGGGGGAGCTGGTCGAGGATCCCGTCGGGGATGAAGGCGACGTCGACGCAGTCCAAGGTGGTGCAGAACCGATCCACCATGCCGGCCAAGCGAGCCACGATGTCGGGAAAGCGGTCCAGGACCCGTCCGACGTGGAGGGCTTTGGTGTTGTGGCAGACCGCCTCGAATCGCAGCACGTGCTCGCCTTTGCTGTAGCCCTTGAGCGTCAAGGCCCCGAAGTGGACCTTGAAGATGGTCAGGCCATAGGGAGGTGTCTCGATCACGGCGGCCACCCGAGGCGACAGGTCACGTGCGGGGGGTGCGGGGTCGCTTCTTGGTGCCGAAGAGCGTGCGCAGTTTCGGAACGTCGAGGCGGGAGCGGGTGCGGTCCACCACGGCGTCGAAGACCCGCTCCATCTGGCCTCCGGAGGCGAAGAGCAGGTTGCGGCTGTACTCGACCTGGTAGATGGAGTAGTCGTAGACGAACCGGGAGCGTTCTTGCTCGGCCAGGTCCAGCCCGAAGCACAAACAGGCGGTGTAGATCCACCGGTCGCAGACCTGGCCCAGACGCCCTATAGCCGCGGAGTGCGACAAGGTGTCTGCGACCTGGGCCAGGCCCGCGGGGTCGGAGATCTCCGTGAAACAGTTTCCCTCCTTCCTGAACCCGACGCCAGCCTGGCGGGCCAGGGCGGCGACGTGCTCGTGGCCGTTGAGGATGACCTGTGCCCCGAAGGGCGGATGGCCCGACATCTTGATCGTGACGTGCCCCCAGGCGGGATCGATGATGTGGAACGAGTAGTGGTTGACATAGGTGGCCTTCTTGGCCAGATTGCGGATAGTTCCGTTCTGGGATCGCTGCACGTCCCAGGTCGTCGCCGGGGCCCGGGCCACCAAGATCATGAACACCCCCGCCCCGATATCGGGATGGTCGGCCATGTACTGCTCGGCGATGAGGTGCTTGCGCTCCCCGGCCTTGCAGTCGATGACCGGCACGCCGTGAACCTCGGCCCACTTTCGGACCCGGCGGGCGAACCGGCCGGCCAGACGCATCAGATGGGCGTTATCGAGATCCTCGTCGCTGCCGTCATGCCAGCGCCGCCACCACACCCGAAACCCGCCCGGACTGTGAGCCAGGGAGAAGTAGGCGTTGAGCACGATCCGGTCGACGCAGTCATAGCTGCCGGTCAACAGATCGCCATAGCGGGCGGAGAACTCGTCACACAAGCCGGCCACGCTACGCCCGCCACCACCACGGGTAAATCTGTGCTGCCCCGAAGGGGCCCTCGAACCGGGGCGTAGTCCCGGGCTCGATGTAGTTCTTCTTGGTCCTGTGGTTTCTGGATCTTGTGACAAGTTTCAGGCTGCCACTCCGAGTCTGGCGTTGGCGAGGTAGTCGCCGAGGAGGCGTTCGATGGTGTTGAGGGCGCGGCGCATCTCGAGCGGTGCTGGGGGTTTGTCGGATTCGAGGAGTGGCTGGAGGAGTCGGGCTTGGAGGTTGGTGTAGAAAAGGGCTACGCAGAGGCCTTCGGGAGTGAGCTGGTAGGTGTTGGTGCCGGCGGCGCGCTGGATCAGGCCGTGGAGGCGGAGGCGGCGCAGGTCGTAGCTCATCTGCGAGGAGCTGTAATCGCGTCCGAGGAGTCCGGCCACCTGCCCGCGAAGGCTTTTGTTGGTGAAGCCGGTGACGGCGTGGATGAGCAGGCACAGCGAGCCGGCCAGGGCCATGGCGCGTTGATCCCCGAAGCGGAACGCTCCGGTTCGTTGGCCCTCCCATGCGTAGGGCTGGTGGATGCGCTCGAAGAGCGCAGAGCCGATGGCACAGCCCTGACCGGCACGTTCGATGATAAGCACACGGGCGTTGATGGCGCGGGCCCGGCCGATCAGCTCGGGCAGGTGCTCGAGGCGGGCCAAGATCCCGATATCGGACGGCTTGTTGACGACAGTTTCGATACGCAGCGCTCTCCCTTCTTTGAGGTATTGCTTGACCCGGCTGTGCTTGAAGGTGAAGTCGATCTTCACGTCGGTGCCGGGCGAGAAGACCCGGGTCTGAGACGGCATCGGGGTCCTGACACCTCGTTTGGTCGGGACGAACACAGCCCGGATCTCCTCGGGGCGGCCGACTCCGATGTCTGGATCAGGCCAGCCCGGGGTTGCCCGGACAGCGTGTACCGGGCTGGTGGGTGTGCCACGAATGTGGGAACGATTGGTGCAGCGCCGTGTGGTCCCGAACGGATCGTCGTCGCGGAAGCGGATGTCCTCGATGTGCGCGCCGCCCGAAGGTTCCCCTGATCGAGTCCCACCCGGAGGTTGTCAAAGTCTGGTGTCCGCTGAACGCGGTCAGCCCCGAGGAGGTGTCTGCAACAAGTGCTCGGCGCGTCAGATGGCAATGTCCTGTCTGCTGCCATGAGTGGACACCGTCTGTCGCGACTGTCGTAGAGCATCGTGTGTGCCCTGGCTGTGCCGGGGTAGAGGCCGCGCCGGGAAGATCGCTCACGGATCTCAATCCGACACTTGCTGCCGACTGGAGTCCTCGTAACGACATTGCGCCAACCAGCATCACCCCACGGAGCGTCTATCGGGCAGCCTGGCGGTGTTCGACATGCTCGCATGAATGGTCGCGAAGGCTCGACATGCGAGTCAACGGGGCCGGCTGCCCGAACTGTGCCCCCGGTGAACTACTACCGGCAGCGTCCTCCGCGCAATCGGTCGCCACGCTTCTAGTCGGCGGCGTTCAGGCATCAGATTTCGCTA
This sequence comes from uncultured Actinomycetota bacterium, assembly GCA_963783945.1. Lineage (GTDB taxonomy): Bacteria > Actinomycetota > Acidimicrobiia > Acidimicrobiales > Palsa-688 > CAWAPS01. The sequence continues at coordinate 973,604 of CAWAPS010000019.1, read as the reverse complement.
CGGTATCCAGTCGGCCACGGTGATGGTTGGGCGTCCTCTAGAACAACACCCTGCGTTGGCGGGGGGCGGTCGTCAACTCCGAGCCGGGACGTGGGCCGCCGAATGCGCCACCCGATGGGCGGCTAACTCAGGATCGGACGCCCGGCCGGACCAACCCGGCTCGGAGGATCGGTTGCCTAGACCCTCTGGCCCGCTCCAGTCGGGTGCGCCAGGCAGGGTGGGGGCTTCTGACACGGCTCCACCGAGGCGGCGACCCGTAGACGCAAGAGGACACCGAGGTGCGGTAGCTGCGGCCGCCACCACGGGCGGCGTCGCGGGCCGCCCGCCTCTGATAGAAGCCATCCCGGGATTTGCCGAACCCCTCGAAACTCGATTTTGTTATATAAAATCAAGACTCCGGTACACGGGGGGATGGATGAGGCCAGCACTCCCAAGGCGGGCCACGGCGAACCGGGCCCGCGCCAGGCAGGGCGGCGGCCCAGCGCCGAGCGGCCCGGTGCGGGTGGCCCGCCGTTCGACGAAGAGGTTCGTCGTCCCCCGGCATGACCGCACGAGGCAGCCGGCGCCACGATAGTGTGATCCGCCCCGACCAGAGAGCTTCGCTCCGATGCGTCGGGCGAGTTGAGAGTGGGAAAGGTCAGGACAATTGGCCATCGCGGGCTGGATGAGACAATGGCTTCAGCCGCACGTTCTCGAATCCAGCGACGGGATTCTCACGACGGCGGGTATCTGCGAAGGTTTGGTTGGGGCCGGCGTCGGCGTCAACGTGCTCCTGCTCGCCGGAGTCTCTGGGCTCGTGTCCGGGGCGCTTGCGCTCGGGGCCTTCGAGTACTCCAAGGCGGCTGCCGAGCGCGACAGTCAAGTGGCCCAGCTCACTAGCGAACAGCACCAACTCGAAACCGCGCCCGAGGCTGAGCTGGAAGAGCTAACGAACCTGTACGAGGCCCGGGGTCTTTCCCATCATCTGGCTGAGCTAGTCGCAGTAGAGCTGACCGCTCATGACGCACTCCAGGCGCACGCCGAGGTCGAACACGGCATCACTCCGGCCACGGTCACGGTGCCTCTCCGGGAGGCTGCGGCGGCCGCCGCCGCCTTCGCCGGCGGGGCCGCCCTTCCCCTGCTGGCAATGGCGTTCCTGCCGGCATCATCCAGGGGCGCGCTGACGTTCGTCGTCGTCGTGGTGGCATTGGCACTGACCGGCTGGATCGCGGCGCTGATCTCCAATGTGCGCCCGGTACGGGCGATCCTACGAACAGCCAGTGTCGGCGTGGTCGCGATGATCCTTACGTACGTAGCCGGTCGCGTCTTCCACCCGTAAGGCACCAGCCGCCTGGCTGGGTGGGATTTCCCTCTAGGCCCAGGTGAGACCGTCCGGCGGCCGGCTGGTCTCCGCATCCCGGAACAGTGATGGATCAGCCACGTCACCCACCGGGCACACCACTCGGAGGGCAGTTCCTCGCCCGGCTGAGCCCCCCGGCGGCAGAGGTCGACCTACGCGAGCTGCTCTCCGACGACGAGCACAACGCCGACGGCACCTACTGGTTCCCTCCAGCACCACGATCGGCCCGCCAGGCGATCGCGTTCTGGATGACCGTTGCGCTCACCATCGTCGGCGCCGACCGAGTAGCCGACAGCGGTGGCGATTACATTCCCGGACGCCTCGGAGGTTGCGTGCTCGCGAGCGTGCTCATCACCGACCGGTCGGGACGAGACGAGATAACCGGCCCGGATCAGACCCCCGGCGACAAGGGCAGCCAACAACCGGGCCGTTCGGCGACTGACCAGGCCAGACAGATCCGAGCCGGTCTCGATGCCCTGGTGTGCCCCCACAATGAACCCAGCGCTCCGAGGCCGGCGGGCTATCACTGCCAGCCCGGCCACGGTAAGCAAGCCGAAGGGAAGCCATCTCGCTCCGACGGATGAACCGGGGTTCGGTCCGGCTCTGAACGATCCCGTGACACTCCGGACTGTCAAAACGACTACTCGCGGGATTGCCGTCATCAGGCCCGACACCAACAACCACACGACCAGGATCCCGACTGCTAAGACGACATAGCCTTGCCAGGGCACGTGCGTGGGCCGGAACATTATTGCTTGGGGTTGATGTGCGGATCGCCGAAGCCGTAGCCGATCACGACTAGGACGCGGGTACCGAGGAGCCTCTCGACGAACGGGGAAAAGGCCCCCCGGTTGGAGGTCCTTTTCCCCGGCGTAGATGGCGGCAGGGACCTACCAGGTCAGTGGAGGTTGACGAAGCCGACCGCGGTGGCCGTGTCAGTCTCGAAAGCCGAGTTGTCGGCGTTGAAGTTGCACTGGCCGTTGGGCAGGCGCGGGTCGAAGCCGCTGATCGAGATGTTGACCCTGAACGCCCCGGTGGCTTTGCTGTAGGCCCCGGTGCCGGTGACGATGTTGACGTTGATGCCCTTGACGCGGCCCGTGAAGGCACAGGTGAACGGGTTGGTGCGGCCAGGGATGAAGTTGCCTCCGGTGTTCAGGGTGGTGAAGGACCCGGCGGGATCGATCAGGGTGGTGCGGCTGCTGTTGGCCGGGTCGGTCGCCAGCGACGGAATGTCGGTGATGTTGCCCTTGTGGGTGCTGATAGGTCCGTGACCGGTCCAGGGACCGACGCCGGGGCCACCCGCGACCGAGTACTGGACGGTATGGATGACCTCCACGCCACGGGTGGGACTGGCACTGGCTGCGCTGGCCAGCAGGCCTCCGGTCGTACCTCCGACGGCAGCCACCACGGACAGGGCTATGAGCCCTCGTTTTACCATGTTCATGAGTTGTTGCCCCTCCTGTGTTGCCCCGGGCCGGTTGCCCGGCTGCTTCAGGACCGTAGCAATGCCGGTTGCACTGGTCAAGTGTGAGATGTCCGCCCGCCCGGCGGTCGCGTTTTAAGAGTCGTTGCCGGGCACGGAGGCTGGTGCAAACCTCGGTGTTGTCGTAGCGGATCCGTCCGGGATATGAAGAATCGTGTCCTGGAGAATGTCCTGTACGCCTCTATGGTCAGGTGCGGCAGTTCCTTCTCATTAAGAACGACGTGCAGGGCGGCACTGGGAAAGATAGTCACACCCCTCACGGTCCCGCCCTCACGGCCTCACGGAGCTGGTCGAAGCTCTGCTCCACACGTCCGCGCAAGCCGTCAATGAACGTCGTCGAGTCGAGCGGCTGGCGTAACACCACGTAATGCAGCTTCCACTTAACTCGAGATCGGCGGGCAACTCGGCCCCGGTTCGCGCCAGCGGCGCGCCACTGCGACCCAGATCTCCCGGCGCCGGACGGCGGGCGAAGCGATCGAAGGACCCACAGCTCATAGGGAACCCCCTCGACACGCTCGCACTCTTCGAGCACCGCCGTTTGCCACTCGGCGGGCATGACCCCCTCGAGGAAGCAGTCTCGCCAGCGGGGTAGAACCGGATGGACCCGGCCGGCACTTCGAGGCCCGCAAGGTGGTGGCGGTCCCGTGGCCCATCCAGGACCCGATCCCCATCTGGATCGGCGGCAACTCGAAGCGCAGCCCCAGACCTGTTATCGAACGAGCGCAGGGGTGGAGCCGTTTCGCGCCCCGCCGCAGCTTGCGACCACGGCACCGACGCTGTTGGTCGATAGACTCGAGAAGGTGACGACAAGATCACCGAGCTCCGGGACGACGCTGTCGGCGCGGGCGGACTGGTCCGATCGATTTGGTGTGATCTTCAGGTGACCCGTCGATCGCCGCGCCGACCACGAGGCCCCGAGCGCCACCGCGAAGCGTTCGCTGAAATGGAGGGGGGATTACCTGGACGACCATCGTCGGCTTCACGTACGAAGGCTCGGCCACGTTTGAGTTCCTGGAGGCGTTCGGCTCAACTACTCCTCGTGGGGCGACGCCGGAATTTGTTGCGCTGGATTGGCGAGCGGTACGCCAGATCGGAACACAAGGGTTCATCTGTCCGGCTTGTTCAAGGGTCTTCAAACTCCTGAGCCTTTCAGAGGACGGTACGCCGAGTTGGGTGAAGAGCAGTGAAAGGGTCGAAGGAATGGGGATGGGCGCCAGTTACATACGGGAAGTGTCCGACGATGAGGTGACCCATTTTCGTGAGCATGGCTGGGTCAAGTTGGACCGGCTGATCTCACGAGACTTGGTATCCCGGTTGTTGGAACGAGCGAGGGCCGATATGGGGGCCGAGGGCGACGCGTACGTCGGGCGCCCTGGAGTCGATGCTATAGACGCACCATGGACCGACCGCCACAATGTGGTGGAAGAGGACGAGTGCTTCGCTTCGATTGGCATGTCACCTCGGATGGGCGCCAATGCGCAGCGCCTGCTGCGGCGCGACGTTGGGGTGCTGATGGCCGGTGACATGCTTGCGGTGAAGCCGGGTGTGAAGCCGGGCTCGTCATCTCCGACGACGGTGCCGACGCCCTTCCACCAAGATGCCCCGAATGAGCCGATCGACCGCAACGGTTTCGTCAGTTTCTGGATCGCCCTGGACCACGTCACCCCCGAGATGGGTTCTATGCGGTTCGTCGACTACTCGCACCGGTTGGGGCTATTGGGATGCACCGGGACGGATCTCTTCGGCCTGTATCCCGAGCTCAGCGAGCTGTCCACCACCGATCCGCTGGAGTTCGAGCCCGGTGACGCGACTGCGCATAGCCTCTACATGATCCATGGAACGGGCGAGAACGAGAGCGCCAAAACGCGCTGGGCCGTGATCCTGAGGTACTTCGCCGAGGACGTCCTGTTCACCGGGGGCATTCCCTGGTCCAAATCGATGTTGGCCAAGCGAGCTGAGAAGGTGCTATCCCCAGGAGATCGCTTCACCGAGAACCTCTGCCCGAAAGTGTCCGGTTAACCCGACGTGTTGGTGGCGCCGGGTGGGTGGATCGTCAGGATCTCGTGGTCGGGCATCCCCATCGATGAGGTGGACATTTCGCCCAGAGACGCGCCATCCCTCTGGACTCGCCCAAACTCCCAGCAGTTGACGGACACGCGGGAGATGTCATAGCCGGCCAAACTGTGCTTTAGACGCATCCGTAGTTGATCGCGGTCGCTTGATCGCCCGACCCGTGGACAGAGCGCCGCCATCGTGGCTGGATCTCGGTGCCAGACCATATCGACCACCGCAGAGCCGTCCGTCTGCGCGAATGCGACGGCCACGCTCTCGGCGAGGCCGCGACCTATGACACCCACTCCTGTCGCCATCACGAGTGCCCCCTCATGGCTCGTTCGCGGAGTTCTTCTTTGATCACCTTGCCGGTCGCGTTGAGGGGCAGCTCATCGACAAACTCCACTCGCCGTGGCACCTTGTAGTTCGCCAGCCGCTCGCGCATCCATGCAATGACATCCTCGGCGGAGATCTTCGACGCTGGGGCGAGCACCACGAATGCCATCCCGACCTCGCCCAAGCGCGGCTCGGGAATGCCGATCACGGCCACCTGCTGGATGTCCGGATGTCGGAGGAGGGCGTTCTCGATCTCGGCCGGGTAGGCGTTGAAGCCGCCGACGATGAACATATCCTTCAACCGTCCGACGATCCGCAGGAGGCCGCTGTCGGTGAGCTGACCGATATCGCCGGTGCTGAGCCAGCCGTCGGGGGAGAGGGCTTGGCTGGTGGCCTGGGGATCGTCGAGGTATTCGAGCATGACGCTGCCGCCGCGAAGAAGTATCTCGCCGGGCTCACCCTGGGCCACGTCGGCGCCCTCCGTGTCGACCAGTCGCAGCTCGAAGGTGGGCCGGACCCGGCCAACCGTGGTGGCGATCATCTCGGCATCGTCGTTGGGGGCGGTCGACGCGGCGGTGCCTCCCTCGGTAAGCCCGTAGCCGGAGACCATCGTCGAGTACGGCAGCTCGTCGAACACGCGCCGAACCAGCTCGACAGGGATCTCGGCGCCACCGATCGTCCCGGTGCGCAAGCTGGAGAGGTCGTACCGTTCGCGCCCAGGGTGATCGAGGATCGACTGGTAGAGCGTCGGGGTGCCCGGGAAGACGGTGACCTTCTCGTGCGCAATTCGCTGCAGGGCACGACCGATGTCGAGCACGGGTTCGGGGAGCATGGTCACCCCCGCTGACACCGACGTGAGAATTCCGGACTTCAGCCCGAACATGTGGAAGTACGGGTTCACCTGCAGGTACCGGTCGCCCGGCACCAGACCGGTCATCGCGATCCAGTCGATCGCCACGGCCAGCGTGCGGCTGTGCGTCGACACCACGCCCTTAGGCACGCCTGTGGTGCCGGACGTGAAGAGAATGTCGGACCGGTCGTCCGGAGTCACCGCGGATGCCCGCCGATCGACCTCGGTGCGGCCTCGGTCGCGGGCCCGCTCAAGAAAACCGCCCCAGTCCTCCGTGCCCTCGGGCGCGTTGCCCCTGGCCACCACGATCGTCTGCAGATCCGGAAGATCGACGTCGGCGTCCCGGAGCATCGCGACATAGTCGGTTCCGAGGAAGTTGGAGACCGTGACCAGCGCTCGGGCACGGCTGCGACGCAAGAGGTCGCCAGTTTCGATTCCCTTGAACCTCGTGTTGATCGGGACCAGCACGGCTCCCGCCTGCCACAGGCCTAAGGTCGCGACGATCCACTCCAGGCTGTTGAACGCCCAGATCGACACCCGATCGCCGGGCTCGATGCCAGATGCCACGAGCGCGGCCCCAAACGTGCGCGCTTCCTCGTACAGCTCAGCGAACGTGAGGTTCTTGTCGCCATCGACGACGGCAACCATGTCTCCGAAGTGCTCGGCCGCCACCTTTGTGACCCGCGGGATCGTCTCCCAGCGCCGCCCGTCGTCCATTCTCCCCACTCTCCCGACTGACACGACCCCCCCCTTTCCGAGTTCATTTTCAACCCCGCAGCCGCTCGGGAGTCGTAGAAGGACAATGGGTGTACGACATTGCTCCGAGCGGCAACGTGGACCTTCGAATCGATCCCCAGCCGGCGCGTCCCCACATCGTGAGCCTATCCCGCTACTCGGCTGGTGTGAGCGTTCCGGGATCCAGGATTCGAGACAAAGCAAGGTCTGGTAGAGCGTCGCTCCCGCCAAGGTCGACGCCTTGCCACATCTGCGTAGGTCATCGTGTGCGCGATGGCGTCCGACCAATGCCGGCGGAGGGGCCAGCGCTGTTCTTCATGCGCTAGGATTCCGCGTGTAGGACGAACGATCGTCGTCCGATGATCAAGACAGTAAACCGCAGCGCGCCCGCGACCGGTCGGGCGCCAGACTTGAGGAGTCACACCATGGGACGACCGTCAAACGACGACATCAACGACATCCAACAGTTGGCGGCAAAGTACGCCCTGAAGATGACCCAGAAGGATATCCATGCGATCATGGACGAAGTATTCGTGCCCGAAGGCACCTACAGCGCGTTCGGTGAGGTCTACACGCTCGAGGATTTCCCGAGTCTCGTCGCGTCCGTGCCGCAGGGGCTGTATCTCACCGGCACACCGGTACTCGACATAGACGGCGACACGGCGAGCGGTGCCGTACCGCTGCTTTTCATCGACCAGACGAACCACGCCATGCGCATGGGCTGGTACACCGACACCTATGTCCGCACCGACGGCGAATGGCGCATGAAGACCCGTCAAATGACCTTTCTGCGCCGCCATGGAGGCGCCGACTCTGGCAAGGCGCACGACCCACGGCGCCCCGAGCCCAAGGCGAAGAAGGCCGATTAGGCGCAGACCTCACGGATCTCGAGCCCCTGTTCTCTAGGGGACGCGCCCATCGAATCGGCGACTCGATGACACCGACGCGAGATTTGTATTATCGATGACTGCGATGTCTCGGGTCTGCCCTACGACTTCGACTGTGTGATCTATCTAGCAGGGCTACGGTCCGGCACGACTACGACCGGGCCAATACCGTCAACGCCGAAGGAACTGTGCTGCTGCTGTAGCACTGCCGTCGGGAACCCGATTGATCAGGATGACATCAACGGCCAGGCACCTGCCCCCTTCGACCCCGCAAGGGGTGCCGGCGACCATCGTCGACCGGGCCGGAAATTAAGCGGTCAATGGGCGCGTTAGTGGGTGAGCTCACCGGGCGCCAGCCGAGGTTGTCGGTGCAGGAGACCCCACGGAGTTGTGCGAAGATTGCTCACCGACGTATCGAGCGTAGGTCTATTACCACTCCGGGTTCGACTGGGTGGCGGGAAGTGGAGGGGCTCCGGCAAGCCCGCCACAATGGCGGATCGATGTTGGAAGGGTCCGAGTGTCCCCTGCGAAGGGTCGATCAACTAGAGTGAGTGTGAAGAGTCGCAGGCCGTATCCTGACGAGAGCCGCGGCGAGTGGTACGGGAGGTGTCCTGGTGAGCGAACTCATGTCGAGGCCAGAGGTTTCGGTCTCTTCGGGACCGTTGTACCCGATTGAGGATTCGTGTTGGATTCCCAAGCAGCGGTACATGGAGCAGGAGTTCTTCGACGCGGAGCGGGAGCGGTTGTGGCCGCGCGTGTGGCAGATGGCGTGTCGATTGGAAGAGATTCCCGGAGTGGGCGACTATGTGGAATACACCATCACCGATGTCTCGGTGATGGTGGTACGCCACGGCCCGGGTCCCTTAGACATCAAGGCGTTCCACAACGTGTGTCCGCATCGGGCCACCCAGTTGGCGGTGGGTTCAGGGAGTTTCCGGGGCCGTCAGATCGTGTGCCCGTTCCATGGTTGGCGTTGGAACATAGATGGCTCGTCGTCGATGGTGTACGGGGCAGAGAGTTTCCGGCCTGAGTGCGTGACCGATGCTGAGTTGGGGTTGCACGAGTGTTTGGTGGACACCTGGGGTGGGTGCGTCTTCGTCAACCTTGATCGTGACGCCCGGCCGCTGCGAGACCAATTAGAGCCGATTGCGTCGCTGTTGGACCCGCTACGTGTCGCTGATATGAAGGTGCGCTGGTGGAAAGGGGTCCGGTTGAAGTGCAACTGGAAGATGGCCCAAGAAGCCTTCCTCGAGGGTTGGCACGTCATGCAAGCCCACCCTCAGCTGTCCTTCGGCTCCGATCCGGAACGGTACCCGGCCGACCTGATCGATTACTTCGCAGTGGCAAACGGGAACGGCTACTTCATGGGGAAGCCCAACGACGGGGCGGACGACGCCAGCTCTGCTGCTGCCGCCCCGGTCGACCCCGACGACGTGGTCGGATCGACTATCGACTCCATGACCGTTCTCGGAGAGACCCTCGAGTCGTACCCGCTTCCGCGTGACCTGTACATCGCGCAGGGTCTGCGTAATGTCACCTCCGATATCGGTGAGTTCCAGCAGCAGTTCATGACTCGGCTGTACGAGTTCTACGCCGGCGCGGGGATGCCGTTGCCGCAGCTGGAACCCGAGGCGTATCTGCGCTGGGGCGGCATGTTCTTCTTGTTCCCGAACTACTTCGTACTCCCGATGTTCGGCGAGGCACAGATCTACCGCAGCCGTCCTGACGGGCTTGATCCCGAGGCTTGTTACTTCGAGCTGTGGGCTGTCACCCTCAAGCCCGGCCACGAGCCTGTCGGGCGGTCCCGCCTCGACGGCGTTTTCGACAAGGAAGACGCCAAAGCGTGGCCGCTGGTCCCGCGCCAAGACTTCGGCAACGTGGAGCGCCAACAACGCGGTCTGCACTCGCCGGCGTACCGGGCCCTTCGTCTGTCAGCGGGGTTCGAGCAGAACATCTCCAACATGCACCAGGAGCTCGACCGCTACCTCAGTACCTGATTTCCGAATCGCGATCTCGAGCGTTGGCCGCAGGTCCTCAGTGCGAAAACTCCAGCCGGGCGACGAGATAGGCACACCTTTGGACACGGTGCATGGGACGGGCACCAATGACGCTGCCTATGGCGATGCTCCTCGCATTGCACTAAAAGGTCGACAGACCGGGTCGACTGCGGCTGGTGGACTTGGCCAATCTGTGGTTGCCGGTTTGGGGGCCCATCACCCCACCCTTCCGGACCGGAGATGCTCATCCGGCTATGAGGAAGTCGAGTTATGACTTTCAGCAACACAGCCGACGCCAAGGACCATGACGCCCTAACTTGCACCCTTCTTGTTTGAACGTCTGAGGGCGTGGGCGTCTAGACTGTCCAACTGCGCCCCTAGACACTTCGCCCTACCTGCCGCCGCTCAGTGAGCGTCTGTGAGTCACTGGCTAGCCGTCCAAGTCGATGGCGTATGTCCGGGCCGCGGTCAAGGAGAACAGGTGCTCCTGTTCATCATCGGAGTAGGTGGCGGCGACCTTCTGGAATGCGTTCCAGAGCACCGTGTAGTCGAGGGTGTGATGATCCACTGGATAGTTCGACTCGAACATGCAGCGGGACGGACCGAAGTTGTCTATGCACCATCGGATGTCGTCGCCCCAGTAGTTCACCACCTCGTCCGATCCAGGAGGTCGCTCCATCCCGGCCCAGCCTGCTCCGAAGAACCATGGGTCCATCCCGATGCCTCCGATCTTGATTACCGTATTGGGGCAGGAGGCCAGCTGTCGTAGACCTCGCTTCCAGTCTGAGACTGCGGTGTCCCGGTCGCCGTAGGGGCCGACATTTAGCGGCATTCCCAAGTGGTCCAAGACGATAGTTGTTTGCTCGACCGACCGGGCCAGTTCGGCAAGTTCCGAGATCTGTGGGTGGAAGAGGTAGGCCTCGAAGCAATGCCCCCGCTGACCGAGCATGGAGACGCCTCGACGGAAAGAGGGTTGGCGCATTGTCCCTGGCGGGGGATCCATCCATCCCTCCCATCCGCCTGTGTAGATCTCGGGGCTCGCGTCCCAGGTGGTGGCGTAACGCACGCCCCTGAATCGTCCGTCACCTGCGATCTCATGGGCGACGAAGATCTCCTCGAGGGCATCGTTGAGGAGGTCGGCGAATGGGATGATCGCTGCCACCCGGGTCGCGGCGGCATCCGATCGGCGCGCCTCCGATGCCACGAACTCTGTCTCGCCGACGGGGCGAAGTTCTCGAGGACCGTCCTGGCGGAATCCTGTTCCGGCTTCGACGAAGACGGTGTGGGTCACGTTGTGGCCGCGTCGGGTGTTTGCCAGTAGGTCTTCGAGAAGGTACACGGGCTTGTCGGTCCCCGACTGATGAAGGTGGTGATGCGAATCGACTATGCGTCGATCCCGGTCAAACGGCTCCTCCGTCGTCAGGCTGATCCAGTCCTCGGTCACGATCCTGACGACGAAGCGCTGTTGTCGCAGCTGACCTGGCCGTTGTTCTCCAACTCAGGGGATCCGTCCTGAATGCGGCCGGTGAACCAGCAGTCGACGGAAGTCGCCTTACCGGCTGTGCAAGTTAGAGGCGGGGCCATACCCTGCAGATCGTCCCCCTTGAGTGAATCCAGCCCTGTGATGATCTCGGCCGAGCTCGGGGTCTCGCCCGGTGAGAGCCCTCCGCTTTTGAGCCCTGGGGATTTAGTCTCGCTGAGGGCGAACCCGGCACCCTCGGAAACGTATACCGGGCCGTCACCTTGCTGGTTGCAGTCACCCGATACTCGAATGAGGATGGGGGCTGCTTCTCCGATCGCCAGAGCCGTCACACCCTTCTGCTTGGCTGCCAAGCATTGAGCGGTGTAGTTGGGGGCCGTAGCCGAGATTGCCGTTGTGTAGTTGACGGGCAGGCCGGTTTGCTTGCCAGCAGAAACAAACGTCGGAACGCTCTGGGCGCATACAGGTGCCTCAGCGCAGTAGATGAAGGCCATATTTGTGACGGATCGAGCTCGACCCCGATTGCTCCTGTCTCGGCAAGGCTCAGCAGAGCCCCATCCCGATGCTTCCTCCACCGCCTGTGACGATCATGACTTGTTCGCTCATCGAATACGAGGCCTCCTTTGGTGGGCGCCCCAGTTCATGAGCGCAGCTGCGATGTGGCCCAGGTGAATGTTGATGTTAACGGGCTTTGGGCTTCTCCCTCAACGAGACGTTGAGTTGTCCTGACGTCCTTGTTACAAGTTGGTCGGGCGGCCTGCCGTGGGTTCTGATGGCGCTACTGCCTGGCCGTCGAATAGGGCGGGATACCTTAGCCTTCGGACCGCTCCCTCACCCGGGACCTTCGTCGTCCTGTAAAGTTGGCTGTGCGTCACTTGGGGGTCAGTGAGGTGACGTTCTATCGTCAGCACTTCACTCACTGGGACGTCGGCCTCGGAAAAAACGGTCATCCAGTAAGCCGTTGGCTTGTGCTTCAGTCGAGCGGCGAGTTCAGTGTAGAGCATCTCAGCCATAGCGGTCGGGTCGGGTGCAGCTTTCAGGCGTTCTGCCCTGTCGGCGAGGCCAGCCACCTCCAAGGCACGCTTCATTTGCTGACCGGTAACCGGGTTGACAACCATCGCGCCGTCCTGTGTTGCTACGGGGCGGTGAGAATTTCAGGTGTCGCTCAACCCGAGGGTCATCATGACCAAGTCGCTGGTGGCCGGCCAAGACATCCGGCCCGTTGAAATAGGCAAGCGAGTCCAACATCGCCACATCTGTGATGGTCCCGTGACCGGTCTTCATTCGGCGAAGGAGACCGCTGAGTGCCGCTTGGACAGCAGTCATTGCCGCGACCTTATCGGCAAGGTACATTGGCGGCACACGAGGTGTGGCCAAGCCAAAGGCGGCGACTGTCCCCGTGCGGGCCTGGATGACGGAGTCGAACGCCGGCTTATCTGCGAGAGGGCCATCTTGGCCGTAGCCGGAGATCCGGACCCATACTAGTTGGGGCCAGCGCTGACGTACGGAACGGTCGGTAAGACCAAGTCGGGCTGCGACACCTGGGCGCCAGTTGCTGAGAAAAATGTCAGACTGTGAGAGAAGGTCATGCAGCCGTTTCATTCCATCCTTCAATTTAAGGTCGAGGACCTGACTGGCCTTGCTGCGATTCACGGCGCGAAAGAGAAGGCTACCGAATTCGTCTTGAGGCCCGAATCGACGGTAGGGATCACCCCGCGGCGGCTCTATTTTCGTCACGGTAGCCCCCATGTCGCTAAGAATATGTCCCGCAAATGGTCCCGATAAGTAGGTCGCCACCTCGATGACCGCTATACCGGCGAGAGGTGCGTCCATGTCCGAAGTGGGTGCGTCGCCTCTGAGCGTGCTCACAATCATGGACCTTTCTCACTCTGTTGTCCTGTCCCTGCTCGGCATACGACTCGAGGTCTCCCGTCGAGGAAACGCCCAACCGGCTGAGCCGGGGGAGCGTTGCGTGCGAGCCACCAATCGCTGATGCGGCCTCAGATCTTATGAGGGTATCTGCTGGGGCGGGTGGGGAATGCATAGTCGTAGACGGCTCAGGGTACGCCGAGTGCGCACATTGACGGGATCAACCGCCAACGGAGGTGATCAACTGCCCACGGAGGTGATCAACTGCCCACGGAGGTGATCACCAGAGTCGACGCCAAAGGCCCAACTCCACTCGAGGGGAGCTGGAGGACGAGGAGTTCGGCCGCCAGATTATCGCTCGCACTCTCCTGGGCCGGTTCGGTCAGGCGGAGGACATCGCCAACGGGGCGCTCTACCTGGTGTCCGACGAGAGCTCGTACGTGACAGGCATCGACTCGTGGTCGATCGCGGCATGAAGGTCTGGTGAGCGCGGTGGCGGTCCTGTCCGCACGGGAGGCTCGATGACCAGTGTCAACTCGCTCGCGGCACGTGCGGCTCAAGAGCGCCAACACGGCTCCGGATTTTGGATTGTGGCGTACGCCTTTCTGATTTTGATGGCGTTCGCCACGCTACCGAGTCCGCTGTATGGCCTCTACCGAACGCGAGATCACCTCTCGTCTCTCATGATCACCGTGATCTACGCCATCTTCGCGGCAGGCACCATCGCCTCACTGCTGGCGGTCCGTTCGATCGCGGCGCGCATCGGGCGCCGAGGCGTGATGCTCAGTGCGGTCGCCACCATGGATGGTGGCAGCCGGGTTGCTCGCCGCGTGGAAGGCGCTGCCAGGATTGCTCATCGGGCGACTGATCACGGGGGTGTCGGTCGGGCTGGCGGCGGGCACCGCGATGCCTGATCGGCCGTGCGCTCATCGACGGCGGAGCCGGTGCCGTGTTCAAAGGGACCACCGGGGTCGTGCTCAAAGCAAGCGCCCCCGAAAACCGCCTCGCCCTGACATCGGATCTCCTCATCGCGCTCTACGTAGGGCTCTCGGTTCCGGTCGTCGGAGGCAGAATCGCACTCAACCAGGGCGCGAGCTCAGCCAACACCGTGCTCGGGTTCGCCATCCTTGTCGGAGTCGGCGTCTCCATCTCCGGGTGAGCGCTACTCGGACGCCGACCCAGAAGCTCCGAGCAGGCTGCGTAACGAGTCGTTCTCGCAGATCGCGAGAGACCGGTTCAACTCGCTACACAACTCGGTGGCCGGGCCAGGGCTGGCCCCCCTAGTGGGGGGCTGTCAGGAGTTTGTGAACGACGTGATCGGAGGGTCCCGCGGCTTTCGCCGGGGCCCGGTGGGCTCGCCGCGCTCGAAGCCCGGCAGCGCATAGTTCCTGATCTGGAAATCCCCCTCGACCGCCAACACTCGCCAGCTGCCCTTAGCAGTTAGCTTGGCGGTACGCCGTTCCCGCTACGGCAGGACCTTGTAAATGTCTACCTCAGTCTCTTCGGGAGGCGTCGGGAAGCCACCCTGGATTCCCTTCTGCATCTGGGGCACGAGGATCCCATCACGGAAGCGCTCCCAGCTCTCCTTGGACTCGTGGACCGCCATGATCGTCCACCCGCCTGCTGAAGGGCCGGCAGCGTGGAAGGTCTGACCGTCTGGGAGGCTCCCGTCGCTGGGGTGGACTGCGGCGATTGACGCCTCGTAGTTCGCTTTCGTACCGCCAGGAAAATGATGCACGATCCCAAAAGGCATGAGTTGTCCCCTCCCGTGGCAGGTTGCGTCGCTTCGACGACGGTAGCACTCGTCCGGTAGGAAGCGAGAGGTCGCCGCGAAGTTCAGCAGGTCACGGGACGACATAACCCACGTCCGAGAGACCGTCACAGAGATGATCGAATCACCACCAATCAGACGGCTATGTCCGGTTGGTCGCGGGCCTCGAGGCCCTCCGCTGGTCTCCCGGAAGGTACGGCGCCGAACATCCGCCCCGTCCATTCCGGGAACACCGACTGGCGGCGCCGGGAAATTCTGTCGCCGCCCGGCAGGATCGCACCTGGATGACCCGGAGCGCATCACGCCGAATAATTGCGTCCGTTGCCCGGCGCGATCGCCCTAATTCTGCGCTCGTCCGTTGGGCGTTGTGAGGAAGGGGACTGTAGCCGTGACTGCCGTGTGGGACCGCCCGTTCGCCGACGGTTATCGTGTGGGGCGACCTCGATGCGCCTGACCGACTGCGCTGGAGGAGATGTGACCGAGAAGCAACCTGTAACTCCATCGTCGAAGGTGCCGGTTCCGTCCGGCATCAGCCCCGAAGCCCAGCGGTACCTCTCGAGTGCAGATCCGTTCGGCGACAGCACGACGCCGGCCGACTTGGCGGATACCCAGGCTTGGATCGGCTGGGTCGAGTCCCGTGACCGTATGATCGCGAGCCGCCTCGGGTCGATGTTGCCGGCCGATCTGCCCTTGGAGCGCGGCGAGTTCAAGCTCGACGCCGTCACCACCTACGTCCTCCGCCCGAGCCAGATTCCTGATGACCCCGACACACCGATCTATATCGACATTCACGGAGGGGGACTGATCATGGGTGGCGGCGAGGTATGCCGGCTGATGGCGTCGGGCGGCGCACTGGGGCGCCCCATGATCACCTGGGCGGTCGACTACCGCATGCCGCCGGTGCATCCCTACCCAGCCGGTCTCGACGACTGCGTCGCCGTATATCGCAAGGCGCTCCAAGAACGCCCGCCAGCGGACATATTCGTCGGGGGAGGGTCGGCGGGCGGGAACCTAGCGGCCGCGCTGATGCTGCGGGCCAAGGACGAGGGCCTGCCCATGCCGGCGGCGCTGGTCCTCGGCACTCCCGAGGTCGACCTCACCGAGTCAGGTGATTCTTTTCACACCAACCTCGGATTCGATCACGTCCTTTCGCCCCTGATGCCTGTCAATCTCCTCTATGCCAACGGGCACGACCTAACCGAGCCGTATCTGTCGCCGTTGTTCGGTGACCTCACCGGATTCCCCCCGACCTTCCTCCAGACAGGGACTCGGGACCTGTTTCTGTCCAACACGGTCAGAATGCACCGCAAACTGCGGATCGCAGGTGTCGAAGCCGAGCTCCACGTGGGCGAGGCCATGCCCCACGGCGGCTTCGGTGGTATGACCCCCGAAGACCGAGCACTCGGTGCGGAGCAAGCGGGGTTCCTCGAGCGTCACCGTCGGCACTAAAGGGCCCGACTGCCACAGACGCCAATCGGCGAGCCCGTTGGAGATCGTTTTCCTGCACGGGATCGAAGCGACGCCACCAGCGACTTCACACTCTCTTGCCCCCATCTCGCCACGAGAGTTCAAAGAGTCCTGGAACAACAAACAAGCAGTCTAGACCGGTGTCCGGTCCAACGGGAGAAGCCCAGTTAACCTAAGGCCGAAGTCCGGGGTTCTGGTCGGAGCCTGCAAAATCGCCCGGCGCAATGGCGCGACAATAACCCAAAAAGAGCTGCTTTGCATACGACAGGAGTCCCAGGAAGTGCTAGAGTCGAATATGAGAGAGGAGGGCGATGTGAATACACAGAGCTCACCCGTTGAGGCTGGCCCGCCCGACTGAGTTGGACCTTGGCAGTGGTCACGTCAGGTGATTTCCGCTGAGGTCGCACACCGAACGCCATCGCTACGAGTTCGTCGACTAGAACCGGCCCAATGTCCGAGCGGCGCTATCGCGCACGCCTGAGACGAGGCGGTCCCACCCGTGCGAGCGGAACCGGGACGATGACGGGCCACACAGAAGCGTTAACGACAAAAGGGCGATCCTAGGAGGTCGTCTTTTTGTCTGTCAGAACTCAAGTTGCAGGTGGGAGAGTTGAGGGCGGGCTGGGTGCCCCTTGGTCGGGGAGTTGGCCCGAAGTTGGGGTGTGGTTGGACCGCTGATGGGGTGCTAGGTCGATCATGTCTGTATCTCCCATTGTGAAGGCGATCGTCATGAGCATCGGCTATCCCACCCGCCCACGCATCCCTGTCGTGCGCACAACTTCGGCTTTCGAGGCTGGTGTTGCCACCACCGACGTCGCGGGTAGCGGTGGCTTCATCCCTAAAGTGGTCCACCAGGTCGGGCTGACCCCGGAGGAGAAGGCCGCGGCGATCACGAGGGTCCGCTGGTTGGAGCGGGATCTTCTAGACGTCGGTCGTGTGTGCCCGCAGCTCAGTCGCCACGGCGCCGAAGCGGTGATCGCTGAGCTCAACCAGCTGCGTGCGGCTCTCGGATGGCTCGAGATCGACATGGATGGCCGCTGGCGTTGGCCGCACGGCCGATAACAGGCCCGGGAGGGCATTCAGGGCCGACTCGTAGTTCTGCGTGATCGGCTTTGCCCCCTGATCAGCCGGTTCCTCGAACAGTCACTCCCGGACCCACACCGACACCACGCCCCGCCCGGCGGCCCTCGACGCAAAGAGGTTTCGATCCACGGCCTGCGACCGCACCCAGGTGATGGACCGCAAGCGGGCTCCCCGGCTGCGTGGAGAGGCGCGCCAACCGATCGAGCCGGCCAACGTGCCAAGGGGTCAGGTCCGGCGCCCAGCCGCGTTGCGGACGTCGCCAGCCGCATGACCTCCCGGAGGTACAGGTCATCGGCCGACAGTCATCTTTAGGGCAAAACGCCCAACGAGCGCGGTAGGCCGAAGCCGGCCTTGACGTGTCGGCATCTCAGATCGGTACCGTCACCCAGGGCCTCGCCCTTCGACCAGCTCACCGCTCGGCGATCTGGCGACGATCGCGGTCGGCTAACGACCTTGGCGCCAAGTCAGGATCGATCAGTCTTCGCTACCACGACCTTCTAATCCGGCTGCACCGCAGCGCGAGCTTGCTCGGGGAAGTGAGCGCCCACGTCGAGAACGAGGTGCGAACCATCCTGACTCCGACCGCGGTTATCAGCGGCCAGAACAACCGGGTCCTAGCCGCCCCGTTGGAGTCTGCGGTCAGGCGGCTAAGCGCTGGTGGACACGACCTGCCATCGCGGTGGTCTCTTTTGCCCCTCGCAAATTCTCCCGGCATCCTCTAAGTCCTCGAGGGCCGAGTCGATCGCGGCAAGATGGTTCTCGATGCCGGCTCCAAGAGCAGCGGTTAGCGCCTCGGTGCCGCTGAACGATCGCCCGGGTCCCAAATCGGCAAGAGCTTTCGCCAGTTGGGCCAGCTGCGGATCGGACAACTCGGAGTGACGCACAAAAGTGGACGCTATCTCATGACTCGACGCCGCGGAGCCAGAAGTTTGCGGCGAGAAGGGTAAATGAGGTCAGATTGCTCTGCGCATCTCGATCATTGGGGCCCGTTCGAATAGTTATCTGGTACAGAGTGGTCGCGGCGGCCAGAGCCGGCCAGCGGGTCGAGTCGGACAATGGAGCCAGATCGTCTGTCCGCGACGAGGGCGTTTGCGCCCCCTACACCGGGCTCCTGAGCCTCGGGCGAGGTGGTCCGCAACGGCGATTTTGGTCCGTGCGTGGACGCTTACCGGCACAACGACGTAGTGCTCGAGCCCGACCTGGCTGACCCTGCCAGCCCTCGCTGCTTGGCCTGATGTCAGGGCTGAGTCATTCGAGCAGGGGCGAGCGGAGAACGAACAGCCCCTGGTTCGGGTCGGAGCAGAAGATGTTTCCCCGGGCGTCCACAAGGACGTCCTCGAAGTGCGACACCAGCGCGGTGTGCGGCCGTGGACCGAGCCGCTCGGCCGGCGGCCCAGAGACGAAACAGCCAACCTCCTCTGGCATATAGGGGTCGGAGAGGGTGAAGAGCCTCAGCCCGGCGTTGAAGAACGTAACTGGGAGCACGTCGCGGGGGCGATAGTGATCGGCATGCCCCTGGTGGTGGTGCTGGTTGTGCGGCCCGAACCGGCCACCCTTTTCGTAGTAGTTCCGGTAAGGCAGGCCTGGTGACGGCCGCGGGACTGGGCAGGAGGAGAGGATGCGTGGGTTGGTCTCGTCGCTGATGTCGACGACCACGAGGTACTGGGGCGCGGCGTCGCGACCTTCGTACACGCCCTCGCCGTTGATCACCATCAGCTGCCCGTCGCGGTATGGGATCGCGCTGTGGCAGCCGACGAGGCCGTGGAAGTCGCCGACGTCGACCTTCGCTACAAGCCGAGGCGCGATCGGGTCGTTGACGTCGAGGATGAGCGCGCCCGAGCGGCCCCAGGAGGCGTAGGCTCGGTTACCGACCACGTACGCGGGTCCGTGGAGTTGCATCGTGGCCACCGGCGCAAGGCCGTCGGCGATCCGCTGCCCGGGCGCCCACCAACGGCCGACCTCGACCGGTGCCGTGGGGTCGGACACATCGACGATCCCGAGGATGTTCCCGTGGAACTCCCGGATCCCAGCGACGGTAGCGTAGACATAGGAGCCACCGGCGTAGAAGTTGCGGTGGGTGCCCCGCCCGCCGGTGCGGTGGTTGCCGAGCAACCGGGGATACGTCGGATCTGTCTTCACGTCCCACACGCCGAAGCCGAGGACGTCGCGGTCGAACCGGCCATCGCTGTCGTATGGCTCCTCGGCCCCGGTGATCATGAGACCGTCTGCCACCTGTATCTGGGCGGTGCGCACACCCGCGGGGCCAGGTATGAAGCGGAGGAGCTTTGGCGCCTCCGGGCGGGTGACGTCGAGTACCGTCCAACCGCTATGCCAGAAGTGGCCGGTGTAGAGGAACCATTGGTCACCCTGCCGCTGGATCGCCAGCTTGAATGCCGGCCGGCCGGCGAGGTTGTGGTAGCCGACGAGCTCGACAGCAGATGCCTCCTCGACCGTGGGCAGCACCGCGCCAGGCATGAGGGTTATCAGGAGCCCTCGGTAGTTGCCCGTCTCCGTGCGCTCCTGATAGCGCCGATCACGTTGCCCTCTCCATTTCAACGCCATATCCGCATCGCGGCGATGATCGTCGGGAGGTCGACCTGTCGTGGCCAGGCGCGCCCTTGAATTCGGTCGACAGGCCCATCGCCTCACTGTATACATTTCTCCGCAAGGGCCGATCGAATGGCACCTGAAGACAGGAAGAGCGACTCCTGACGGAGTTCTCGACCCAGCGCGTGAGCCCTCGTACAACCGGTCCGCTGGAGATGTCTCCCGACCCTGTCCAGTTCCAGATCCAGCCGCTCGATTCGCCAGTAGTGTTCGAGCTGGACCCGGCCTCCCCGACCGGTCCGGCGGGGTAGGTCCGTGTTTGGCGACGCTCCTCGACAACCTCCCCCCGGTGGCGATGTCGGCGTGCCAGCAGTCGCAGGGAGATCGAGTGCGGCTTCGCCATGAGGATGACGCTGGACTTCCCGGCGGCAGCCTCTCGGAAGATCCTCGAGAACCACAGCCGTCATCACGCCATAGGGTTGCCCCTGTGGATCACGATGACCTGCGAGGCCGTGGGCTCCCGGGGATGAGTGCGAGGGCCACCAGCCTGACCGTCAACGGGGTCCGATGCAACGTGTGGGCGAACCCCGAGACGCGCCTGGTGTATGTGCTGCGCAACGACCTTGGACTCGTCGGCACGCGGTTCGGGTGCGGGGCGAACCAGTGCGGCGCCTGCTTCGTGCTGATCGACGGGAGTGCCGTTCCGTCGTGCGACACGCCGTTGTGGAGCCTTGGCACCGCCGAGGTCACGACCGTCGAAGGGCTGAGCCGTACCAGCGTCGGCGTCGCGTTGCAGCAGGCGTTGCTCGAGGAGCAGGCCGGCCAGTGCGGCTACTGCCTGTCAGGGATCATTATCAAGGCATCTGCGCTGCTCGAGAGCAACCGCAGTCCCACCGAGGAGGAGGTGCGTACCGCCCTCGACGGGAACCTGTGCCGGTGCGGCTCACACAATCGCATCGTGCGCGCCGTGCTGAAGGCGTCTGCAAGAGCGGCCTCATGACGCCGGCGACCACGTCCGTGAGTCTCATCCTCAACCCGCGGTTGTCGCAGTGGATCGCCCTGCCTGCGGACGGCACCGTGGAACTAAAGGTAGGTAAGGTCGAGATCGGCCAGGGGATCCTCACGGCACTGGCGCAGATGGCCGCCGACGAGCTCGACGTCGAGATGTCCCAGATCCGCGTGATCTCGGCGAGCTCGGCGACGAACCCCAACGAGATGTTCACCGCCGGCAGCACGTCGATCGAGCAGTCGGGCGAGGCGGTCCGTCAGGTCGCGGCCGAGGTCCGGTACCTCCTCGTCGAGGCCGCGGCTGGGAGGCTGGGCGTAGCGCCAGCGGAGCTCCAAACACGCCACGGCGCGGTGGTGGCGTCCGATGGGCGGATGGTCTCCTACGCGGAGCTGGCAGCCGGCGGCCTCCTCGACTGCAACGCCACCGGCCGCGTGTCACCGAAGGACCCGGCGTCGTGGCGGTTAATCGGCACTAGTGTGCCGCGGATCGACCTGCCGGCCAAGGTCACGGGCGCAGCTGCCTACGTCCACGATCTCGTTCTGGCGGGCATGGTGCACGGGCGGATGGTTCGCTCCGCCGTGCCGGGTGCGCCGCTGGTGTCCGTCGACGAGACCGCCGTCGGGGATCTTCCCGGTGTAATCGGGGTCGTCCGGGACGGAAGCTTCCTCGGATTGGTCGCCGAGCGGGAAGAGGTCGCGCTCGCTGGTGCCGCCCGTCTGGCCGCAGCAGCCGAGTGGGGCCCGGGGTGGGGATTGCCTGACGGGAGTGACCTGGGTACCTTCCTGAAGGCCGGGCCGCACGAAACGACCGTCGTGGCCGAGCGTCAGAGCGACAAGCCCCGTGGGCCGGCCACGCGTTTCGTGTCGGCGACCTACACTCGTCCGTTTATTGCCCACGCCTCGATGGGCCCGTCCTGCGCTGTAGCCCGCTGGACCGATCAGCGTCTGGAGCTATGGTGTTCGGGTCAGGGCATCGTCAACCTCGGGGGCGCGATGGCCCGCGGCCTCGGCGTACCGCCCGAGGCGATTGTGGTCCACCACATGGAGGGCCCCGGCGGTTACGGGCACAACGGCGCCGACGACGTCGCTTTCGAGGCGGCCCTGCTGGCCCGGTCGGTGCCAGGCCGGCCCGTCCGTCTGTTGTGGTCCCGTGAGGGGGAGCTCGCCTGGTCGCCGTTCGGCGCCGCCGGCTTGGTCGAGCTTGCCGCCGAACTCGACGATGCTGGAGAGGTAGTGGCCTGGGAGCACCACTACTTCTCGAACGGGCACATCTCCCGGCCCGGGGTTATCGATGACGCCCCCGCGTTCATCGCCGCCTACCAGCTGGCGGAGCCGTACGAGCGAGTGATTGCCTTCGACCTGCACCCGGACAACGGGGGTGGCCGGAACGCGGCGCCGTATTACGCGTTCCCGTCGGTGAAGGTTCTCGGCCACCGGTTGCTCGATATGCCGCTACGCACGTCGTCTCTGCGGAGCCTGGGCGCTTTCCTCAACGTCTTCGCCATTGAGTCGTTCATGGATGAGCTCGCCGAGGCGGTCCTCGCCGACCCGGTCGATCTCCGCCTGCAGCACCTCACCGACCCACGAGCCCGCGCCGTGCTCGAAGCGGCCAGGGAGGTACGCGGACGCGGCTCCGCGCGGAGATGTCGTCGGCCAGGGCGTGGCCTTCGCCCGGTACAAGAACGTCGGTGGCTACTGCGCCGTCGTGGCGCACGTCGAAGCGGTGGAGACGCTGCGGGTGCCGAAACTCACCGTGATCGCCGACGTCGGCGCAGCCGTGAACCCGGACGGCGTGGCCAATCAGCTCGAGGGCGGCGCCATCCAGGCTGCTAGTTGGACGCTTCGCGAGCAAGTGCGCTTCGACCGGGAGCGAGTCACCAGCACGACCTGGGAGGAGTACCCGATACTCCGGTTCTCGGAGGTCCCGGCCGTCGAAGTGCGGCTCCTCGCTGACCGCGCCAACCGCCCTCTTGGGGTCGGCGAGATCGTGCAGGGACCGGTCGCTGCCGCCATCGCCAACGGGCTGGCCGCCGCCCTTGGCATACGTGTCCGCGACCTCCCGCTCACTCACGAGCGGATCGTGGCGGCCGTGTCGACCTGAACGCTCGTTGCGGGTAGACAGCGAGGGCTAGGCCCGGACTCGAACGGGAAGGGGATCTGGACGTGGCACGTGAATATCTTCGACACGCCGTCTTCGCTACTCACACCACGGATCTCCACAGGGGACGGCCCGCCCGGCAGGTTACCTTGGAGTGATTATCGACCAGGACGTGTCCAACTGCAGGAAGGTCCAAAAGGACTTTGCTGCCCGCGCCCTCAGCCGCGATCCAAAGGCGACGAAGATTGTCGCTGCCAGTATGCAGGAGTACAACGTTGTGGGATTTCACCGGAACCTTCACGCCTGGATAGACAGTCACTGATCCTTCGAAAGCGATCAGCGGCGTCAGAGAACACGAGGCCGGAGCAGATACTGGCGATTGGCCATTCTGGTGAGGGATCCGAGGGCTGATTTTGCCGTCACAGGAGAGTCAAGCTGCGGAAGGGACTGCAGAGTGCAAGCCCGATAGCCGACCGGACTCCACCTTCACCCGACGGTGAGCCCTTGCCGACGTTTGTGACATCGGGTACGACCTTCTCGGGGCGGGTTAGCGAGCCCATGATCGGTGGAAAGCTGGTAGTGCCAAGTGTGGGCAACAAGTTGGTCTCGCACTGATGTCAATGCATGACGTCGAAGGTGTAACGGGGGACGTTCAGTTTCGGCGTAGCAGGGCTAGTTGCTGCCTATGCGACCGACGTCGGAGTCGATGGTCGGCTTCGAGGCCTCACGTGACCAACTCCGTCGTCGAGGTTGGTAGGCGATCGCCTGGGCCGTGGTCGCTCGTCCCTCGATACCGATGCGATCACTGGTGGTGGGCGCTGCGGTCCGTTTCGGGCTGGCCACGACGAACCGCCACGGGCTTGCTGGACGGGAGGGTTCTCGTCCGGCCAGACTTCGGGCGTGCCCGAGACCGATACAGCCGTCGAGAAGTGGTTTCTCTCCAGCGTGGAACGCGCCAACCCGGCCACGAAGATCCGGGCGTGGACCGCCGGGAACACTGTGACGGTGCTGGTCCACGGGGCCGAGTACTTCCCCGTCCTGCATGAGCGACTGTGCCTGACCCGACGGCACGATCGGGTCTACGTCGCGGCCTTCCGGGCCGACACCGAGGAGCTTCTTGACGGGGAGGGTTCGACTGTCGGTGACGTGCTCGGAGATCTGGCTCGTCGAGGCGTCGTGATTTTCGGGTTGATCTGGCGTTCCCAGCCCGGCTGGCTGGATCAGAGCGAGGGCAAGAACGCGGAACTGGCCCGGGCGGTCTCTGAGCAAGGCGGTCAGGTTCTGCTTGACCCGCGCACCCGCCGGGGCGGGTCGCATCACCAGAAGTTCGTCGTCATCCGCCACCCCGATCGCCCGGGCGAGGACGTGGCGTTCCTGGGCGGCATCGACCTCGGGCTGAGCAGAAACGACGACGCTGCGCACGCAGGGGATCCCCAAGCCATGGAGTTTCCTAAGGTATATGGCGATCGACCGCCGTGGCACGACGTTCAGTGCTTGATTCGCGGCCCCGCCGTGGGCGACGTGGAGCTCACGTTCCGGGAGCGGTGGGATGGTAGCAGCGCTCTGGACTTGTCGAGTCCCTTTCGGGCATTGATGGACCGGGCGTACATGGCCGGCCAATTGGTCGGTCGCGACCTGCCCGAACGATTGCCCGACCCCCCTGCCCGGGGTGCGCACACCGTGCAGATCCTGCGCACCTATCCAGCCCGTCTGCGCCGTTATCCGTTTGCCCCCCTCGGCGAGCGGAGCATCGACTACGCCTACCGAAAGGTGCTCAAGCGGGCCCGACGGCTCATCTATGTCGAAGATCAGTACTTGTGGGCCCCTTTCGTGGCGGATCTCTTCGCCGATGCGTTGCGAGTCAATCCTCACCTGTATCTGATCGCCGTCGTCCCCCGATTCCCGGATAAGGAGGCGGCGTCGCGCTGGCCGAGCCTGGTCGGCCGCGAGCAGGCCATACGGGTTTGCCGGTCAGCGGGTGGGGACCGATTCGCCATTTACGACATCGAGAACCCGGTCGGCACCCCGGTCTATGTGCACTCGAAGGTGGTCGTTGTCGATGACGTGTGGGCCATGGTCGGCTCGGATAACCTGAACCGCCGGTCGTGGACCCATGACAGCGAGGCGTCTTGCGCGGTGATTGACTCCGAGCCGGACGGCCGCTGCCCTGTCGATCCCGCCGGCGAGGGCGACGGGGCTCGGCGGTTCGCTCGGGATCTGCGCCTGAAACTGATGGGCGAACACCTCGACGCCGGCCCCGGCGAAATCGAAGACCTGCTCGACCTTGGGCGAGCGTTCAAGGCCTTCAAGGCCAGTGCTGGTAGGCTGCAAGCGTGGTATGACCGCGGGCGAACGGGCCCCCGGCCCCCGGGACGGCTGCGGCCCCACGTTCCAGAGACGCTGCCGCGCCGTCACCGGCTGTGGGCCACCCCGGTGTACAAGGCGATCTATGACCCTGACGGCCGGGCCCTGCGCGACCGTCTGAGCCACCGCCCGTAAGGCTGCCGGTCCGGCGGAGCTTTGAGCGGCTCTTAGGTCCGCCGCCGGCGGGCCTCGACGAAGCCGTACAGCCCGAATGCCAGCAAACCCACGGCGGCCACCCCAAGCAGGGACAGACGGATCTCAGGATTGGCGACGAGTCATTGTGCACGTCAGTCATGTGTTCCTCCTCGAAGGGGGCCGAGTTCGGCTGGGAAGGAGTCGGCCGATCCTGAGTGCGCCTGTCTTCGATCATCCCGGAGTCGATCCCGGGCGCTAGACCAGAGGCCACGCGGGGCAAGACGGCTCGGGCGGCTGTGTCATTGTTGACACCGAGGCCGGCGGCGATATCTCGGACTCCCATGGTCGGGCCCACCCCTGTCGCTGTGCTGAGAGCTCAGGGCAATGTGCAGTAGTGAATTCAGGCCAATGGACCGGGCCTCTGTCGCCAGGGCAGGCTCTCGGTGACGACAACGAGCGCGGGGCCGGACGTCCTACCGTTGTGGGCGGTGGCTGTGGTGGGGGTGCTTTCGGGATGTTCGCCGAGCGCCGCTTCGATCACCATCTCCACGCCGGTGCCGCCCGCCTCAACTCTTCGGTCGGTGAGTCCCGCTCACCCGGGTACGGCGTTTCAGACCTTGGCCTCCCGGGTATCTGACATGCGATTGGGGAGGACGAGGGAGCCAGATGCCTGTATTGGGATACTTTTGATGCTGGTTCGGTGGCGCAGTGAGGGAGCCTCCTGGCAGGACATCCCGTCGTGCCGGTGCGTTGCCCCTGACGGTCCCAGCAGAGCGGAAGAGCTGCTGCTCCCACCGGCCACCGGCCGCCTCCAGCGCGCAATGGCCCGATATCGAAGCGCACTCCGTCGATCAACCCCGCGAGTCGGTGGGAACAAACCGAGGCCTCGGTGGTCGACCTTCCGCAACGGGCCTTCGCCGGTTTCTCGCATGAGCGGGGAGCGCCTAGAGGCCCAATGGGAACGAGAGAAGATGTCTCGACCGAAGGTCTGCGCGTGGCGTTGACCCGGGTACTTTTCGTTCTTCGATCGACTTATCTCAGCGTGACGGTCCGGGAATCGGGTCCGTCGATCCCGTACCTGATCGGCGCCGCACTAGCGGCGTTCGGTGTCCTGTTCGGGGTGTGGATTGCGCTGGTCGGCCAGGCTGATCTTCAGGACAATGTTGCCGGTCTCGTCGCCGCCGGGGTTGGGGTGATCGTGGGTTGGTTCGTGACCGTTCGGGGCCGGGCGGTGCCACAACTGCGTCGAAGCGACATAGTCGAGGCGGCTCGCCTCGGCCCGGCGTTGTGTTGGCAGACTATCGGGGTCTACCGAGCCGCCTGGCGCCGGGCCCGAGGCTTAGGCCCTCCTGGCGGCTTTCGGACGGTAGCCACTGATGTGGGCGGCGGGGGATGGAATGCCGCTCGCCGCAGCGCGGTGGTGGGTGCCCTGCTCTCGGTCACGCCCGATTCGATCGTGGTGGACATCGATGCGGAGAGCGGCGTGGCCACGGTCCATGACTTCGTGGTCCGGTCGTCGGGGTCTGCACCGTGACGGTATTTGCGGTCGCGGTCCTGGTGCTCATGGCGGCTCTGGGGCCTTGTGCATGGGTGTGCTGGAGAGGCACACCCGAGGACCGACTGGTGGCGCTCGGGCTCACCGGTACCGTTCAAGCTCTAATTCTTCTGCTGCTGGCGGTGGCCTTCGCGGAGCCAGCCCTCGCCTCCCTCGGCGCGGTGCTGGCCGTAATGTCGACCGGAGGCTCCCTGCTTTTTGCCCGGTTTCTGGAACGGTGGGTCTAGTCCACCGTGGGCGAGATCGTCTCCATAGCCTTCCTTGTGATGGGTTTGGGGGTGGTTTGTCTGTCGTGTGTGGCTATGGCATCGCTGAGAGATGCCATCGACCGCCTCCATGTCGTGACTCCCGCATCGACGATCGGCGTGGCCGCTACCTGCGCGGCGGTGGTAGTTCGTGACGGGTTGAACGCGTCGGGCACCGCCGCCATCCTGCTCGCCGTGGTAGTCGCTGGTACCAGCCCGCTGGTGAGCCACGCCTGTGCGCGCTCGATCGCGGTTCGCCGCCACTACGGGAATGCCCGGCCGGACGGGCTCGAAGGCCAGAATCGGTGACGAACGCGTTGATCATTGTGGCGCTGTTGTGGGTTGGGGCGTCGGGCACGGCAGTCGTGCTTACTCGTGACCCGCTACGTCAGGGCTTCGTGGCCGGCTTTTTCGGGCTGTGCTTGGCCACCTTGTATCTGACGATGCAGGCGGGCGACGTGGCCCTATCTCAGCTGGTGGTGGGAGCTGTTGCCCTCCCGTTGATAGTGCTGCTCAGTCTGGCGAAGGTTAGAAGGCAACACAGGTGAGCCGGCGAACCCGGCTGATGCTGTTCTCAGTTGCTGCGGTCGGGCTGTCTGTGGCTTTGGCCGTTGGGTTCGCCGGCCTGCGATCATTCGGGGCGCCGGATTCGCCGTACGCCGGGATTCTCAACGCCGTGTCAGTACCGCAGCGTCACGCGACGGATGTGGTCTCGGCGGTCAGCTTCGACTACCGGGGAATCGACACCCTCTTCGAGGAATTCGTCCTGTTCGCCGCCGTCGCCGGCATTTCGATTCTGTTGCGGCCCCTCGCCGACGAGACTCGACAGCTGCCCGAGGATGAGGCCCCTGACCGTCGGATCCCGCCGCCGAGCCCCACCGTCGGCTTGCTGGCCGAGGTGCTCAGCCCCCTCTTGGTGGTGGTCGGCCTGGAGACAGTGACTCACGGCCAAATATCTCCCGGTGGTGGCTTCCAGGGCGGTGTGGTCCTCGCCAGCGCCCTGTTTGTGGTGTATCTGGCGACCAGCTACGCCAGAGTGGAACGCTTTGAGGCGGGCAGCCTGATCGATGGAGCCGAGGGGCTCGGGGCCGGAGGCTATGTGGTGGTCGGTGTCTTGGCCCTGCTCGGCGGTTCGGCCTATCTGACCAACGTGATCGGTCTGGGACATGCCGGCAGTCTCATATCCGGTGGGACACTGCCGGTCATCAACGCCGTGGTCGGACTGGAGGTCGCCGCCGGCTTCGTGCTGCTCGTCAAGGAGTTTCTGGACCAGACCGCAGTCATCAGAGGATCCTCTCAGTGAGCGTTTTCGCCTTCGGAGTGGTGATCTGGCTTTTCGTCATCGGGCTGTACGGGATCGTGACGAGCCGCAACCTCATCCATTTGGTGATCTGCCTGTCGGTGGCGCAGTCAGCGACCGACGTGTTCATCCTTGAGATCGGCTACGTCAAAGGCAGCCACGCTCCGGTGTTCGTCAGTTTGTCGGATCATCCCGGGCCGGCTGTCGACGCCATCATGCAAGCTCTGGCCTTGACCGACGTGGTTCTCGGCGCCGCCGTATCGGCATTGTTGTTGGCGTTGGCCATCCAGATCGAGAAGCGTGTCGGCAGTCTGGACCCCGACGACCTGCGCACCACGAACCCGTTACCTTGGTGAGCGCGGTCGCTCCGCCGACCGTCGTCGTCCCACTCGCGATCGTGGTGCCATTGGCGACTGCCGCGCTACTCGCAGGCGCCGACCGGCACCTACCCCCTGCCGTTCGCGATGTCCTGGCGGTCGCGTCGGCAACCGTCACTACCGTGCTTGCAGCCGTCGTGCTGGCCATTTCGGCCCGCGGCCGGATTGTGTACTGGTTCGGCGGCTGGCACCCCTTCCACGGCACTGTTATTGGTGTCGACTACGCAGTCGATCCGATGGGAGGCGCCCTGGCGGTCCTGGCCGGAGCACTGGCCGTCGCCGCGTTGGCCTATTCCCGCCGTTTCTTCGGGACCACCGGAGGCCGGTACCAGGCCCTGGTGCTCGTTTTCGTCGCCGCGAGCGTCGACTTCGCGTGGACTGGCGATCTGTTCAACATGTTCGTCGCGTTCGAGTTGGTGGCGGTCGTCGGGTTCGTGCTGACTGGCTTCTACGCCGAAAGCGAAGCGCCCCTCCAAGGCGCCATCAACTTCGCTGTGACCAACACGTTCGGCGGTCTCGTGTTCCTCGTCGGCCTCTCGCTACTCTACGGCCACACCGGGACCCTCAACCTGGCCCAGATGGGCCAGAACCTGGCCGCACACCCCGCCGGAGGCCTGGTTGCAGTGGCATTCGCCCTCCTGGCTTCAGGGTTTCTCATCAAGGCTGCCGTGGTGCCATGGCACTTCTGGCTGCCCGACGCCTACGGCACCGCCCCGGCCCCGGCCTGCGTGCTCTTCGCCGGGATTCTGAGCGAACTCGGTCTGTTCGGGCTGGCCCGAACCTGGGAGACCGTATTTTCCGGCACCATAGTCGGACCGGCCGAGCACCGGGTCCGCTTGATCCTCGGTGCCTTCGGGATACTCACCGCTCTGGTCGGCACGGCCATGTCGCTCGTCGAGCGCCACCTCAGGCGGCTCTTGGCGTTCGTTGTCGTGGCTCATATGGGCCTGTACCTGCTCGGCTTCTCGCTGCTGCGCACCGCCGCGGTGGGCGGAGTCGCGCTCATCGCTGCAGGTGACGGCCTGACCAAAGCCGCGTTGTTCCTCGCTTTCGGTGTGCTGCACCGGCATCGTCGTATCACCGGCGGGCGGCCACTCGCCGGGCAGGGCGCAGGGCTGGCCGTCGCCGCCGGACTGGTCGTCCTCGGCGCCCTGGCCCTCGCCGACATGCCACCTTTTGCCTCTTCGGTCGGAAAGGACCTTATTGGGGCGGCCGCCGGGGCCGCGCATCCTGTCGTCGAGGTTGTATTCGCCGTCACCGTAATCGGCACCAGCGCGGCGATTCTCGCAGCAACCGGTCGAGTCTGGCGCGGCGATATATCCGATCGTCTCTCGCCAGCCGAGGAGCAAGCAGAGACCGCAACCGGGTCCGCGACCATCGTGCTGCTGGCCGCGCCGGCCCTGCTGCTTCTCGCCGCGCTGGGACTCGGTCTGGTACCCCACCTAGCCGATCACGCCGTCACTACCGCCGCCACCTTTGCGGACAGGAGAGGCTACGCCACCGCCGTACTTGAGGGACGCCACGCCTCCGTCGCCACCACAACCGCGCCGCCGGGGACCCTCGCCGCTCGGCTCCTAGACCTCGCCGAGACCGCAGCAGCAGTCCTCGTAGGATCCCTCATCCTCCTGCACGCCAGACTGCGGGAGATGATCACCATCGCCACTGCGGCCTTGCGCCGCCTCCACAGCGGGCACGTAGGAGACCAGGTCACCTGGGCCATCTTCGGGTTGGCGGTACTCGCGGGACTCAGCGGCCTGGCCCTTCGCTGACAACGTCGAACAGCAGGCCTGCTGCGGGCCGCCTCCAGCGTGGCTCAGGTTGCCGCAAGGGCTGGGACGCCATCCTCGCCGGTCCCCTTGCCGTCCAATCACGTTTAGCTGAGTCGTGGAAGGGAATCATTGGGTTAGCAGTTTTTTGGTCGGACTAGGGAGGTTACGGAGTGCTCGCAGACATACTCGTGGCGTTGGTCATCACGGCCCTTGCGATAGTCCTGGGGGTCGTTGTTCACCCGCTTCTGTTCTTCATTGTCGTCTTGGCCGTTGTCTACCTGGTGGCCCGGCATGGGAGCCGCAGAGGCGCAAGGATCTGACCAAACACACTCGCCGCAGCGTCGGGAACCGAGATAAAAGCACCCCCGCGGCCGCCCGGTCGCGGGGGTGCCCTTTGTCTAGGGCCAGTCTGCTTCGACGGTCGGAGGAACGGTGAGGTCGGGCCAGGAACACCTCCGCCATCCCCCCTTCGGCCAAAGGAGGGCCTACCCGGTACGTCCGCCCAGCAGTCGACCGTTTTCCACCCGTGCCGGAGGCGTCGCCATCGCCTCTACATCTTCCCTGAACTGGGCCGCGATATGCAGCCCGGCGCCCATGGCGAGGGCCTCAAGCGTGACCTTCGAGCCCCGCCAGGATTCGCAGTAAGTGACAGGCCTCCGCTAACGATCACCGAGGTAGCCACTCATGTCGGGACAGATATGTCTAGGCGGTCGCCACCGTGGGAGCGGTTCGTGCGGTGGTGGTCGCGCCCCGCTTGACACTGGCGGCCGTCCGCTTGGTCGACGTCGGAGCCGAGGTGGCCGTAGCTTTCCTGCCGCCCCTCGCGGCCGATGCCGTGCGGGCCGCGCCCCGCTTGGCAGCTCGGACTGTGCCGTTCGCGCCGGCGGCGGCCGACGATCCCGTGGCCCCGGCCGTGTGCAGGACACGCTCGCCGGTGTGCTTGGCCGCCTGGATCGCTTCGATGGCCGCCCCGGTCGCGTCGGACGAAGCGGAGCGTACCTGCCTGGCGGTGGTCCGGGTTGCTTTCGAGCCGGTCGGCGACACCCGCGGCCTCTTGCGTCCCAGCACGATGGCGATGACATCGCCCACCGCGGTCACGTAGCCCTGGGCCAGGCCGTTGACCGTGTCAAGGATGCGATCGGCGACGCCCGTCTTGGCGCCTGCGACGAGGTTGCCGGGGGGCGTGTCCGGTGACCGGGGATGCGGGTGGGTTGGGGCCACCTTCCGGGCTGCCGCCATGGCCTTGCCCAAGTCGCCCAGGGAGTTACGGCCGAGCGCGTTGCGTACCATTGGGAAGAGCTCCTGCTCCTCCTCCTGGACATGGTGGCGGACGTTCTCGATGAGCACGGTGACCTTGGCGTCAAAGCGCTCGTCTTCAGGACTCATGGAGTCGAGCTCGGACAGAACCCACTTGACGATGTGGTGCTCCTCGAGACTCTCAAGCACGATGTCCTCGGTGTCAGCCACGGTCGTCCTGGCACTCGGGTAGAACAGCTGCTCCTCGATCGCAGCGTGCATCGACAACGTCTCGATAATGCGGTCGACGATGTCACCCTTCTCGACGTGAGCCCGGTCCCCGGCCTTCTCGAAGCGCTTGAACAGCTGCTCCACCGTCTTGTGGTCGTCCTTGAGCATGCTGATCGCGTCCATGCGGTCCATATGTTTGTACTTCCTCTCGATTGGGCCGCGCGTGAACGGCCATACGATGCTGCGTTTCGGTGATGTCGACGCCGCGTCGGGCCCGCGCGCAACATCGGACACCCGGGTTCTACCCAAAGATTGCCATGCTAATCCCTATTCGCGAATGCTGAGTGGCATCAGACGCGGGGACTCGTATTGGACATACTAGCAGGTGGGCCCGTAGTAGGCCGAGGTCCACCATCTCGTCCAACACCTCGAGCTTTATCTCTCGGATGACTCCTGGCCGGAGAGCTTCAGCGCCCCAGAGCGCCCCGGTTCGGGGTGTAGCGACGAGGACGTGGCACACTCGAGACATGGAACTGGCATTTGAGATCGACCACTCCGGCGAGGGACAAACAACACTTATTGTCAGCGGGGAGATCGACGCAGCCAGCGCGCCGGAATTTCAGGACAAGATCGGCGACCTGCTCATCAATGGCGCCCGCCGGCTGATCGTCGATCTCGATGGCGTGGAATTCATAGATTCCACAGGCCTCGGGGTCCTAGTCGCGGCGAGGAAGAACACCAGCGCCCTGGACGGAGATCTCCAGTTGATCTGCAGCCGCCCTCGGATACTCAAGGTCTTCGAGATCACCGGTCTGGACGAAGTGTTCACCTTTGTCGATCCCGGACCAGGCGCGAACGAGAGCATTCCCAGGCACTGAGCGTGCCCTGGGACGTCGACGCGGGGAGGAGGTAGAGACTTCTCGGCGGACTCAACCGACGGATCGAGTGTTTTGACGTATCTTCTGGCGGTGTGGGCGATGAGCGGTCATGTGGGTCGGCGTGCGGCCAGGTGGGCGCCCAGGCGGGACGCGAGGGCCATGATAGTCAAGGCCGGGTTGGCGGATCCTTGGGTGGGACAGACGCTTCCGTCGCAGACATAGACGTTGTCAACGCCCCAGATGCGGTGGTTATCGTCGATGACGCTGTTGTCGGGGGCGGTGCCCATGCGGGCGCCGCCGACGAGATGCGCATAGCGGTGGATGGTCAGGACGTCTTGGGCGTCGGCAGCGCGGAGGATATCGGTGATGACGCGGGTGGAGTAGGCGACGTTGGCTTTGTCGTTATCGCACAGGCTGTAGTCGAAACGAGCGATAGGCAGGCCGTAGGGGTCGTTCTCGTCGGCGAGGGTAACCCTGTTGTTGGGTTGCGGGAGCAGTTCGTTGAGGACCCCGATCACCGACCAGTGGTTGTAGTCGCGCATGTATTCGCGTAGCGCTCCTCCCCAATGCCCGTCGGCTAGGACGTGCTCGGCCCATCCGATCGGCAACGGTGACACGGTCTGGATGGAAAACCCCCGGGCGAAACCACGAGACGAGTCGGTTTCGTAGAAGTCTTCGGACGAGATCTCCGGCGGGGGAGCTTTGTACATGCGCAGCTCGTCGGGGAACCGTCCCGCGGCCTGCGAGGCGCCCTGCACCATGACGTAGCGGCCGACCTGGTCGTCGTTGTTGCCGAGGCCGTTAGGGTGGCGAGGGGAGGTGGAGTTGAGGAGGAGGCGAGGTGTTTCGATGGAGTACCCGGCGACCGCGACGGCCTTGGCCCGTTGCAACCGTTCGATGTGCTCACCTTCGCGAAGGTAGGTGACGCCGATCGCTTTTCCGCTGGCCTGGTCCATCTCTACTCGGGCGGCCATGCAGTTCGCTCGGATCTCGACGTGGTGGGCGAGGGCATCGGGGAGGTGGGTGACATACGGGCTGGCCTTGGCGTTTACCTTGCAGCCTTGGAGGCAGTAGCCACGGTAGATGCAGTGGGGGCGGTTTCCGAACGTTCCATTGACGATCCCGACAGGGCCAACCCTCATGGTGATTCCGCATTTGATGGCGCCTCGCCACAGCACCGATGCTGCCTCCGACACCGGGTGGGGGGAGAACGGGTAGGTGTGCGGGTGTCCCCACGGCCAATCCTGACCGGCTACGGGCAGCTCCCGTTCTACTGTCTCGTAGTGGCTTCGGAGGGACTGGTACTCGATGGGCCAGTCCGTGCCTACTCCGTCGAGGGTTTTGGTCTGGAAATCGGAGGGATGGAAGCGGGGGCAGTAGCCGGCGTAGTGGACCATGGACCCCCCGACGCCGCGCCCGGAGTTGTTCTTGCCCATCTCGATCGGGTCGGCGCCGCCCACGATCCGCTTCTGGGTCCAGTACAAATCGTGCGAGCCGGCCTCGTCGGACACCCAGTCGGTGTCGGGATGCCAGAACGGGCCGGCCTCGATGATCACTACCTGCCATCCCGCCCGGGCCAAACGCTGCGCCAGGACTGAACCACCCGCCCCTGCACCGACTATACAAATATCGACTTCGGCGTCGTCGGGGTAACGGACCATGGTGTCCTCGCCCGGCAGGTCTCGACGGTGCACGTCGATCAGGAATCGCGAGTCGTTGTCCTTCGGGCCGACCGAGCCCTTCAACCAGCCCGGCGACCTCAACTGGTCGGCCCCGGCGAACGGTAGGCGGTCACCCGTCGAGCCTGGGGACGACTCGGCCCGGGTCCTCGTCGGTGGCGCCGGATCGCTCGAACGGTTCGCGGGTGCTGGTCGGCCCGAGGCGCATGTAGCCGCGGGGGTAGGCCGGGCCGCCGAATCCGATTTCGTTCCACGCCCACGGATGCGAGTAGAACGCGGCCAAGATCATCCGCATGCACACTGACCAAGCTCGCTTCACGTTCAGTTGGTCCCATGACCCGCCCGCCAGCTCGGCTCTGGCCAACAGCCCGACGATGGCCTCCTGAGTGTCGGGCCCCGCCGTGGCGAAAGTGGCCTGCCCGTAGCGGGTCTCGGCGATCTCGTCGAGGCCGGCCAGCACCAGCCGCCAGGTGTCGCGGTCGTCGGGCATGTCTGCGTACTGGTAGCCGTCGAGCCGGCCGGCGGCCAGTTTCTCGTCGACCAGCTCGACCACAGGCACCCGGGGCTCGCCGTCCTGGGCGACGCACACATCGCAGAACGCCCGCACCGTAGGGCTCTCCGCGGCGGTAAAGAAGTTCAGGTCCGGTGGGGGGTGGAGGCGGGCGTTGACCACGTCGGCGGTGGCCTCGTCCCAGGTGCCGGCGGCGTCGAACACGTCGAAATCGGGGTATCGCCCGATCATCTGCGGAGTGGTTCCCCGCCGCTGCAGGGGCAACCACGAGGGGTGCTGCGCCTGGCGGCCGGGGCGCAGATTGGGGAGATGGTCGGCCTTGGACAGGTCGCGGGCCATCTCAGTCCTCCCGGCGCAGCACGGCCGCCAGAAGGCCCATCCCACCGACCAGGGTCATCAAACCAGGCGCCGAGATCGGAGGACCCATCGGCAAGTTGTAGGAAGCCAGCGACCATCCGCCCGGTTTGCGGGCCACCCCCCGAGCGTGGAAGTACTCGCCCAGCAGGCCGTTGGCCGTGTAAACCAGCGCCGTGGCCGGCAGGACAGTTTTGGCCCATTTTTTCGAGAACACCCCGGCCACTCCGGCGATGATCACTGGCGGGGTGACGATGATTGGGCTCCACATCCATTTGTTGCCGAAGCTCGCCTTGTAATGTTCCAAGAAGACCTCGGCGGTGGTCACCGCAGCGGCCACCGCGGTCATCCCCGCTAACGACCGCTCGAACCGCCCGTGGGCCACGTCGGCGAACACTCGGTCGACGAAGTGGGTGATCTCACCGAGGGCCTCTCCGTGGCTCTGAGCAACTGTGTTGGTCATCGTCAGTCCTTCTCGTGATGGATGAGCTCGTGGATCATCTCTCGTATCCCTTCTTTGGCGCCCGCGATCCCTTGGCTCGGGTCGGCCAGCACCGAGGAGGTCAGCGCCTTAGCCTGATCGAAGGTGACGTGCGGCGGCATAGGCGGCTCGTCTGGGGTGGTCATCACGTCCACGATGGCCGGCCGATCGGCTGCGAACGCCGCATTGAAAGCGTCCTCCAGTTGGTCGGCGGCGGTGACCTTGATGCCTTTTAGACCGATCAGCTCCGCCCAGGCGGCGTAAGACATTGCCGGGATGGCCTGGGAGGCGTCGAAGCGGGGGTCGCCTTCCATGGCGCGCTGCTCCCAGGTCACCTGGTTGAGGTCCTCGTTGTTCAACACCACCACCACGTAGCGGGGATCGGCCCAGGTTTTGTAGTACTTCGCGGCTGTGAGCAGCTCTGCCATACCACCCATCTGCATAGCCCCGTCGCCGACCATCGCCACTGCGACGCGATCCGAAAAGGCGAACTTGGCCGCCATCGCGTAGGGGACGCCTGGGACCATAGTAGCGAGGTTGCCCGATAGCGACGCTTTCATTCCCCGCCGAATCCGGATGTGACGGGCGTACCAATCGGCCGCGGTGCCCGAGTCCGACGACAGCACCGCATTGTCGGGCAGATGACGCGAAAGTGAAGAGAAAACGCTCTGGGGGCGGACCCGGCCGTCGAGGTCCGAGGGCCGTCCCAGATCATCCATTTCTTGCCACCAGGCACTGACGTTCTCGGCGATCTTGTCCTGCCAGGAGCGGTCCGTCTTGCGGTGCAGCAGTGGCAGTAGCTCACGCAGCGTGTCTTTGGCGTCGCCAACCAGCGCCAGGTCCATCGGGTAGCGGATGGACAGCATCCTCGGTGCCAGGTCGATCTGGACGGCTTGGGCTTGGCCGGTGGTCGGTAGGAACTCCGAGTACGGGAACGACGAGCCGACCATCAATAACGTGTCGGCGTCTTGCATCATGTCCCACGATGGTTTCGTGCCCAGCAGGCCGATGCTGCCTGTGCAGTACGGGACGTCGTCGGGGACCGCGGCTTTGCCCAGGAGCGCTTTGGCCACCCCCGCCCCGAGGGCATCAGCGACGGCCAAGACTTCGTCGGTGGCCTCCAGGGCCCCCGCCCCGATCAGCATCGCCACCTTCTCCCCGGCGTTGAGAATGCTGGCCGCCGCTTGGAGCTGGTCGGTTGAGGGAATGACCCTGGGTTTCCACCAGCCGACCCCGGTGTGCACGGTGTGGGTGGCTTTGGGTTGCTCTTCGACTGCTTCCATGTCCTGGACGTCGGCGGGGACGATCACCGCGGTCACCGTCCGCTCCGCTTGGGCGATGCGCATGGCTCGGTCCACGATGTGGCGGATCGAGGACGGGGTGTTAACCTGCTGGCACCACGACGAGGCCACGTCCGAATACAGCTGCAGCAAGTTGACCTCTTGCTGAAAGTCCCCGCCCAGGGCCCGGACGAACGTTTGGCCGACGATAGCCACCACGGGCTGATGATCCAGTTTGGCGTCGTACAAGCCGTTCAACAGATGGATCGCTCCCGGGCCGGAGGTGGCCATGCACACTCCGACCTCGCCGGTGAACTTGGCGTGCCCGCAGGCCATGAAACTGGCCATCTCCTCGTGGCGCGTCTGCACGAACCGCAGTTCAGCTTGGTGGCGGCGCAGCGAGCCCAGGATCCCGTTGATCCCGTCCCCCGGGAACCCGTAGATGGTGGTCACACCCCACTCCACCAGCCGGTCGCACAGGTTGTCTGCCGCGGTCATCTTTGCCATCTCGTTACTCCCGCTTTGTGTCGTCGTGGTGTCGGTACCGAGGTACCGCCGGTCTGGATTCGGTGAACGGTCATTTGACCCGGTACCGCTCGGCGTCCGCTCGGCGCAGGACGAGCCCGTGACCTGGGCGGTCGAGGGCGGGGGTGAGTGTGCCGCCGTCAGGAGGTAACGCGCCGTCGAATAGGGTCGTCTCGATGCGGTGGTGGTCGTGGAAGTACTCCAAGTGCCGCAAGTTCGCCACCGCGGTGGCCACGTGCGCGTGCAGGTTGGGAGCGCAATGCCCAGACACCTGCAGGTTGTGGGCGGCGGCGACTGCCGCAGCCTGTAACCAGACGGTGTAGCCGCCGCATCGGGTCAGGTCGACCTGCAGGCAATCGATGGCTGCCGCGTCGATCATCCTGGCGAAATAGTCGAGGTGGTAGCCGTATTCCCCCGCCGTGACATCCGCCGCGCAGTTGTCGCGCACCTCCCGCAGCCCGTCAAGATCGTCCGACGAGACTGGCTCCTCGAACCACGTGACTCCGTTGTCGTCGTGGCAGGCTCGGCCCACCCGGACCGCCTGCTTTGCGGTGTAGCCGCCGTTGGCATCGACAAACACCTCCACGTCGTCGCCCACGACCTGGCGGGTCAACGCCACTCTGGCCAGGTCCCGGCCCGGTTCGCAACCCCACGACTCGGCGATCTTGATCTTGACCCGCGGGATGCCCCATTCGGACACCCACTGCTCGAGCTGCGCCGTCGTGGTGGCATCGTCGTAGGTCGTGAACCCCCCGGAGCCGTAGATCGGCGCATCGAGTCGCACCTGGCCGAACAAGCGTGCCAGCGGAAGTTCCAGCAGCCGTGCCTTCAGGTCCCACAAGGCGATATCGACCGCGGAGATGGCGCACGCCACCAGCCCTGAACGGCCCAGATTTCGACACGCCCTGACCATCCTCTCGTTGACGCCCGCCACGTCAAAGGCGTCGGCACCAACACAGACGTCGACTAGCGCGTCGGTGACTACCGTGCCACTACCGGACCCGGCATAGGTCCAGCCGAACCCGCTGCGACCGCCTCCGGACACTTCGACGGTGACAACCGTCGTCGAAGACCAAGCCAGGGTGCCGTCCGCCTCGGGCTTGTCGGTCGGTACCTCGTATACGGCGACACCGATGGTCTCGATCATCGAGTCTCGATTGGTCACAGCTCTGCCACCGGGCTAGCCCTGCCGCCGGCTGCTGCCACGCACCCGGTTCTTGTCCCGTACCCGTGACCGCCGCAGCCTCGCAGAAGATCGCCGCGGTGTCTTTGGGGAGCGACTTGAAGGCTGGGATCCCAACGACATCAGTGATGTTGTACCCAGAGAGCTGCGGCTCACACATCGCCTCCTACGGGACGTAGGGGGGAAGGTGCCGGTACCGATCAGGCCCGTGCCGGCGAGGGTGAAGTTGCAGATCCGGGCGTGAAGGGCGCGGAATTCCTCGAGCGAGCGGTCCGGATGGTGTTCGAGCGCGGTGGGGCCAGGCTGGGTGAGCGGATCAGCTCAGGCGGAGAGCCCGAAGCTGGCAATGGCCGGCTTGATCACCGTCGCCATCAACTCTAGGTGACGTTCGCTGAGGTCATCCGGCATCCCGCAAAGCCGATTGTGGCAGATCAACCCCGAAACAGGAAGGCCCCTCGTCAGGTTCTCAATTTGCTCGATGGCCTGGTCTGGAGTTAGGAGGTAAAAAGAGCCCGCCGCTCGCAGTCCTTCGATATCCTCCATGGTTGGTAACGGGCGCTCGATGACGTTGCCCCCAGGGCCGACCGCCTTCAAGCCGTAGCGGATGTTCCGGCTGAACTGGTACTTGTAGTGCTCGCGGGTCTGTTCCCAGGCCGCGGTGGGGTCGTCGCAAACAAACAAGGCAAGGTAGCCATCGATCGTGGCCTGATCGTGTGGGTGCCCTGCCTCCACGAAGGCCTCGAGGTAGGCCTCCCCGATCTCTCGATCGATCCATTGGAGCGGAAGACCCCACCGGCCGACACGTCTGGCGCCGGCCAGCATGACGGCGCCACCAAGGATGGGAGGGTGCGGTCGTTGGACCGGTCTCGGAAGCACAGTGATCGGTCCCACGTCGAAATGCTTGCCGTGGTGAGAGAACTCCTCGCCCCTCCATGCCATTCGGAGGATCTCCAGTACCTCGCGCAGAACCGCCACGCGTTGCCTCGGATCGACGCCGAAACACTCATACTCTTGCAGAACCGAGCCGATCCCGACCCCGAGCTCCACCCGCCCGTTAGAGATAACGTCGAGGATCGCTACATCCTCAGCGAGACGCACCGGATGGTATAGATCCGGGAGAAGTACTGCCGTACCGAGACGAACCGACTCGGTAAGGGCGGCGAGAGCGCTCAAGAAGATTAGCGGCGAACAGATATAGCCATGAGTGAAGTGATGCTCTGTTACCCATATCCCGTCGATGCCGAGCGCTTCAGCTCGCACAGCTTGGTTCAGCTCGTAGCGGTAGAACTCGGTTGGGTCCCGGTACCATTCCTCCGGGTTTGCCAGGTCGTAGAGAAGCCCGACACGCATCTAGATCACGTTGTCCTTTCGAAGGCCTAACCAACGCTCGGCACCACAGCATTGTCCTGCAAGAATGTAGGCCTGTCCAGGCCGATCGAGCGACGTACATCTTCGAGCTGATCAGATAGGCGCTATGCCCTCCTGATGACGGGCTCCGAGCTCGGGCGTGGTGCCCGGCGGCGGGTCCTCAGGCTGGCGTGTTGCCAGCTGGCGTCGTGGCTTCGGCCGCCTCTGTGGTGGATTTGGCGGCGAGGGTTGCCGCGTCGGTCTCGATGACCCAGGCCGGGGCGTTGCGGAGGGCCCAGCGCCGGGAGATGGTCCCTTTGATCATGGAGCGCAGCGCCGCGGGGTCGCGCAGGGCGTACGTGATGTGGCCGATCACTA
This sequence comes from uncultured Actinomycetota bacterium, assembly GCA_963783945.1. Taxonomy (GTDB): domain Bacteria; phylum Actinomycetota; class Acidimicrobiia; order Acidimicrobiales; family Palsa-688; genus CAWAPS01. The sequence continues at coordinate 932,774 of CAWAPS010000019.1, read as the reverse complement.
CCACGATGACGGCGATGGCGAGCCACTCGTGTACGAAGGTGGCGCCGGTGCGCCACGACAGCGGCCACGGGGTGAACCAGTGCATGACTACCCCGCTGGCCAGCATGACCACGATGACCGCTCCGACGAACGCGGCGTTGAGCTTCTGGCCCGCGTTGAACTTCCCGATGGCCAACTGATCCCGGCCGGCGTTTCGCTCCGAGCGGGGCTTGGCGGCTAGGCGAAGCCATCGGCGGTCGTCGGGGGTCCAGCGGTTGAAGCGAGACAGGTCGGCCCGCAAACCTTTCCCCCAACTGCCGGCGAGGGAGATGAGCAGCGGGACGGGTAGGGCGATCCCGCAGTAGACGTGGATGTCATCGATGAGGACTCGGCGTCCGATCAGGATGGAGAGCTGGCCGACGTAGAGGATGGCCCCGGTGCCGATCAGAATGAGAAACAGTGCGGCGTTGGCCCAATGTGCGGCGCGTTCCACCCGATCGAAACGTAACAACATTTTCTCCGGGCGGGCCCGGGAGCTAGGAGGTCGACTGGTCATCCGAAGCCGTCGCCTTGGCCGATCCAACCGTCCACCGCGTACCCGTTTTGTTCCCAATACCCGGGGACCACTTGGTTGGTCACGGTGATACGGGACAGCCATTTGATCGACTTATAACCGTACATCGGGGCGACGTAGAGGCGCACCGGACCGCCGTGCTCGCGGGTAACGGGCGCCCCGAGCATCGAGTAGGCGACAATGACGTCGGGCCGATGGGCCTGGGCGAGGGTCAGCGACTCGGTGTCGAAGTTGTCGTAACTGAAGAATCGCAGGGCGCTGGCGCCGGATGTCACGCCAGCCCGGTCGAGGATCTGAGAGAGGGCGACTCCTTGCCAGTGGACGTCGGGAACCCGCCAGCCGGTGACGCACTGGAAGGTCCGCACCAAGGTCGTTGGGGGCATGGCAAGTAGGTCGCTATAGCTCAAAGTCAGTGGGGTGTCGACCATTCCGTCGACTTTCAACTGGAACTCTTGGTCGGTGACGTTGGGGAAGGCGCCGTCGGAGGCGTTGTAGATCTGCCACTGGTTCGCTCCCGGGATGAGGTCGCCCAGCGCTGGGGGGACGTCGCGCTGGATGGGAGCGAGCGCGCCGCTGACCGCGCTCTCAACCCGGGACCCGGCCACGATGCCCACCGCGCCGAGGCCCACCATGCCCAGGAACAACCGGCGGCCAAGTGGGGAACCACGGCTGGCCGGAGGTTCGACAACGCCGTCGTCGCTCGCCGGACTGTGTTCGGGGGACGGCTGATCCATGACTACCTACGTTCTACAGCCTTGAAGTGCCGTTCGGTCGTCAGGTCCCCCGACCTGTCGGGATTCATCGGCAATCTGTCATGCCCGGAGATGCGTATTGAGTGATACTGAGCAGATGTCCGGCCTGGTACTGCTGGGACAGATCGGAGAGCGCGGTGTGGATTCGCGGGATCATTGGTGTGGTCTGTTGCGCTGTCGGTGCGGTGTGGATCGCCCAAGGTTCCGGAGCGATGCCCGGCTCGGGCATGTCTGGTCACGGACAGTTCGCCGTGCTGGGTGCGGCGGCGGTCGTCGTCGGGGTGACGCTGGTGGTGTGGGCGGCTCGTATCTGGCGCCGACAGGCTCACATTTGAGGAGTTCTCGGTCGAGACGGTCGTGGTGGGGTCGGCATCACGACGGGCATTCGATCCAGTTCGCCTGGCATCGGGCAGAGGAGCGCTACCGAGGCGGTGTCTCGTCGAGCGAGGGCAGAGCCCGAGCAGATGGTGCTGAGGGACCGGCCGTCCGATGCCGACGGTCTCGATGAACTGATCGAATCGCACCCTTTGGCTCCAGGGGCTGAAGAGATCCGAGTCGGGCTTCGTGTACCGCGGTGTTTCGACTCTGCTCTGCGACCTGCAGCGAACGACTCCCGGGCGGCGCGGGCGCGATTCTCCGGTTCACGACACCCCAAACAGTTCTCGTAGGTTCGTGCGAAGACTCGCCGTCGTGAGCTCGCCCGGAGTGTAGTCAAGCTCGCGACCGTTGGAAATAAAGTAAGTCGTCGGCGTCCCGTCGATGACGAACGACCGCCCCACCGAACCGTTGGCGTCAAATCCGTTGCTGTAGGTCACTCCAACACCGCGAAGGAAGCTGATCGCCGCCTGGCGAGTGTCCTCCTCGTCGATCCCGATAAAGACCACTCGGTTGCCGAGCTTTCGATGGGCAGCTTGAAGAGTGGGCATTTCCTTCACGCAGGGCGGACACCACGATCCCCAGGAAATTGACCACTACGGCATGTCCGCGGAGGCTGGCCATCGAGATACTCGGTGCCCCCGGAATAACGTTGGCCAGGTCGACCCGAGGTACCGGAATGTTCAAAACGCGGACGGTCGGGCTGACTCCCGAGTAACTCACGGCGAGGACTACCGAAGAAACGATCACGGCGACGGCGACGGCGCAAATCCCTAACCGAAGGCGCGTCAACCGGCGACGTCGCCCTTCCCCATGACCAGGATCACGCCGACGGTCGACCATGCGGGCCTGTTCCTCCTCTACGTCGATCACAGTACCCCCGAGACATCTCGATGGACGGTCGGCGCTGACGCACCTCGTCGACACTGGTGTCATCTCGCTCCTAGGGGTGGATGCGGTTCGCGTCATCGTCGATCCGCTTGCCGAGGTAGGTCCATCCTCGGCGCTCGATGCCCGGGCTCAACTTCGGCGGGGGCGAGTTGCCTGTTGCGAGAAAGAAGCTGAGCGTGCTAAACACCTGTTCAGGCTTTCACGCTATGTGTTCAAGGGTGTGGGGCAGGCAGTGGTGGCGAAGCAGAGTATTGCCAACTCTGCTTGCTTCCCGTCGGCCTCTCCAGGAGGAGACGTGTGACGATGGTTGTCCTTGGCGATGTCTATTACGACCCGTACGATGTCGACATCTACCGGAATCCCTATCCGGTGTTCCGGCGGCTGCGGGAGGAGGCGCCGCTGTATTTCAATGAGCGGTTCGATTTCTATGCCATAAGTCTTTACGACGATGTGGAGCGGGCGCTGGTGGATCGAGGGTCGTACAGCTCGCGCCGCGGGGGTTCGCTGGATCAGATCAAGAGTGAGCTGCAGCTGCCGCCGGGTAGTTTGATCTTTGAGGACCCGCCGCTGCATACGGGGCGGCGTTCGATGCTGTCGAGGGTGTTCACCCCGAAGCGGATGAACGGCCTCGAACCGCGCATTCGCGAGTACTGCGCCCGGTGTCTGGACCCTCTGGTCGGCGCCGGTCGTTTCGACTTCATGGTGGATCTGGGCAACACCATGCCAATGCGAATGATCGGCCTGCTGCTGGGGATACCGGAGCAGGACCAGGACGCCATCAAGGCGTGGGCCGACGGGACACTGGAGTCCAAACCGGGGGAGCGTTGGGAGGTCCCGGAGGACCTGATCGACGGTGCCGTCTTCGCCGACTATGTCGAGTGGAGGACCCAGCATCCCTCCGACGATCTGATGACCGATCTGCTGCAAGCTGAGTTCGTTGACGAGACGGGAACTCGCCGCCGCCTCACCCGGGGAGAACTGCTGACCTACGTCAATGTGCTGGCGGTTGCCGGCAACGAGACTACCGGGCGGCTGATCGGCTGGATCGGCAAGGTGCTGGGGGACCATCCCGACCAGCGGCGTCTGCTGGTCGACGATGCGTCGCTGGTGGCGAACGCCATCGAGGAGATTCTGCGCTTCGAGCCCCCGGGGTTGGCCGCCGCTCGCTATGTGGTGCGCGACGTGGAGCACCATGGGGAGGTCGTGCCTGCCGGCAGCACCATGTTGTTCCTTATGGGTTCGGCCAACCGCGACGAGCGACGCTTCGTCGACGGTGACCGCTTCGAGGCCACCCGCTCGATCGGCCAGCACCTGACGTTCGGGTTGGGGATCCATTTCTGCCTGGGTGCCTCGCTGGCCCGGGCGGAAGGCCGCATTGCTTTGGAGGAGATCCTCAAGCGATTCCCGGAATGGGAGATCGACACCGAGAACGCCACCATGGCGACCACGACCACGGTCCGGGGATGGAAGACCCTCCCGGCGACGACCCCCTGACCGGCAACCCCAGGCATGGAGGTGGAGCGATGTACTGCATCACACCAAGTGGCGGAGATAGGGGGTTTTGATGCGGATCTCGTTTGACGGGCAGGTTGCAGTCGTAACCGGGGCAGGGGGTGGACTGGGTCGGGTGTACGCCATCGAGCTGGCCCGACGCGGGGCTGCCGTGGTCGTGAACGACGTCGGCGGTCTGGATGGCCCATCGGGGCCGGCTGCGGACCTGGTTGTGGCGGACATCCAGGCTCTTGGCGGCGCCGCCGCGGCCTCGTACGACTCGGTGGCTACACCCGACGGCGGCCGAGGGATCATAGAAACGGCACTCAAGAGTTTTGGGACTGTGGACGCGGTGATACATAACGCAGGGGTGTGGCGACACTGCTTCTACGATGAGATGACCGCAGAGCAACTCGACCCGGTGCTCGATGTTCATTTGCGAGGCGCGTTTTTCGTGACGCAACCGGCGTGGTCGATCATGAGCGAGAAGGGCTATGGGAGAATCGTCCTGACCAGCTCGAATGCGGGTGCGTTCGGCCGTGAGAAAGGGAGCAACTATGTGGCGGCCAAGGCTGGGGTTCTGGGCTTAGGCCGGGCTTTGGCTCTGGAGGGCGCGCAACATGGGGTCCGGTGCAATTGCATACTTCCTATTGCGCCGTTCCATAAGCAGCGGCCGGAGCCAGAGATCATGCAGCAGGTCCTGAACACCGGGCTACCGCCGACTGCCTCGCCGGAGCTGGTTTCGCCCATGGTGGCGTATCTGGCTAGCTCTGCTTGCCGGGTCAGCGGGCAGGCCTTTTCAGCAGGGGGCGGTCGCTTCGCTCGCGTCTTCACAGGCGTGTCCGATGGCTGGTTGAGCCCGCAGGACCACAACGCTACCGCGGAGGACATCGACGAACACCTCGATGAAATCGAGGACCTGGACGGCTATGTGCTTCCAGGGTCCGCGTTCGATGAGCTGCGGGTAATCGGACTCGCTCACCGGCGTCGGGCGGAGGCGCCATGATCCTTGCAAAGATGCTCGTGCTTTCGACGAACTTCGCCTCAGTGTCAGTCCGGCGGGGCACCGGGCGGCCGGGGCAGCTCGAAAGCTCCGTACATCCCGAAGACCACCAGGCGCCCCGCCGAGTGCGGGTCTTAAGGCTATGAGTTGTTCGCGCAGGTCACCTTGCCACCGTTCACCATGCTAGGAACGCCGTTCTGAACTCGAGCAGTGAACCAGCAGTCAATAGGATGTGGTTTTCCCGCAGTGAAGGTCAGCGGCGGTGCCCACCCCTGCAACGTGTCGCCCTTCAAGGAGTCTAGCCCGTTGACGACCTCCGCAGCGGTGGGGGTCTCGCTGGCCGTAAGGCCGCCAGCCTTTATGCCATCCTCGAGGAGAAGCCCCGACGGCCACGCCATCGCAGACTGCTCGTTGTAAACGTTGGCGTTCTCTCGCACGCCCGGGAAGTATTTATCCATCGCGGTGTCCAACGCTTGAGTAGCCGGATTGGTGGTCCAGAACGGAAGGTCGTTGTACTCGCTCCAAAGATGATCTCTGATACCTGGAGCGGGGGCCAGCACCAAGCCGAAGCCCTCGCCCCCGGTGACATAGATCGGCTGGTAGTTCTGCCGAGCACAATCCGCTCCAATCCTGGCTTCCTCCGGCGAGCTACCGCCGATGAAGATCCCGGTCACGTGCGCCTGAGAAGCAGCCACGCACTGAGCGGTGTAGTTCGGCGCCGTCGCCGAGATCTCGTCGGCCAGCACCATCGGTACGCCCAGCTGCTTACCGTCAGCTCGGAGCTGCGGGACGCTCGCCGCGCAGATCGGTGATTCGGCACAGTAGAAGTCGGCGTAGTTGGTCGCGCCCGCTGTCTTGAGAGTGGTGACGAGTCCTACGTTCGTGCTGTCGTTGGTCTGGCCTTCGGGATAGAAGTCAGGATTGGTGTAGAACGGAACCTCGGTAACGTTGACGCCCACGACAGGGATCTTCGCCGCCTGCACCGTAGACGCCCAAGCGGAATCCAGAACCGAATCGTTGACGATTGCGACCACATGGTCCGATATCAGCGTCTGGAGGTCTGAAACGGACGTACCGGGATTACCGCCGTCGTCTTCGTAGGTCACCTGTACGGAGTGGCCGCTGATCCCCCCCGACGCGTTCACCGTGTTCACCCAGGCCTTGAACACATCTTCCGCGGGCAGAATCAAGGCCCCAAATCCGCCTGCCCCCGAACAAGTGCACATGAAGCCGACCTTGATAGGAGCCCCCGTGGTTTGGTTCGACGATCCACTGCCCGACGAGGAGCCCGCAGACGACGAGCCGGCCGGCGAGGCACTGCCCGAAGAAGGACTACTGGAGGTCCCCTTGCTACTGGACGAGCAAGCGGCCACCGCTACAACCAGAACCAAACCAAATACAGCCGAAAAGTACTTCCGTCTCGACGTCACTCGCTTCATTTCTTCCCCCCAATTGATGGTCGGGCGGAGTCTAGCGCGGCAGGTCCTGGTTCTGCCCAAAACCAGCCGCCCCGAGGCCTTCACCTCCTCCACGTTCGCGGCCGCGGCCAGCGCAGCCTGCATTTCCATGAGGTCCTCACCGCCGGAGGCGATCCGGACTTTACCGATGTGCTGGATCACTGACGTCACGTGGGCAGGAAGGTCCCGGACACGCCAGTCCATGCCGGTAGCCGGGAGGTCGAGCTGCTCGGTCCGAACGCGCCGAAGAACCTCGGGTCCTCGGTGACGAACAGCTTGCTCACGAGCTCATCGGAGATGGAGCCCTGCTCCGCGCCGGTAGCGAACATCGTTCCGCCTGCGGCGACGTGGTTGAGGACGTCGCGCACGACCCACTCGCTGCACGGCGTAGGATCGCCTAGCTGGTCGGCTCCGATGTTGTCGACCACGCGGTTGAGCTCGGTGACACAGCGCTTCAACACTGAGAGATCTCCCATTGAGCCTCCGTTTCCTGACCTGCACCGCCGGCGCATCGTAATTCTCGCCTATGCGTCCTGGCACGTTTGGTCCGCCACGGTCTATCTCGCGTCCGGCGCATGGTGATAGCCGACGTGGCGAGCTTGTTGCCGAGGTCGTGGATCAGCGTTTCGGTGGATCGAAGAGAACGTGCACGGCGTCGGGACCGCGGAAGGAGAAGCCGTGGATTGTTGGTGCCGGGTAGTCGGGGTCGAGTCGGAGGTTCACCAATCGATCGAGGATGGTGTTCAGGCCGACCCGCAGTTCGAGTCGGGCCAGGTGCATTCCGAGGCACTGGTGCTCTCCCGTGCCGAAGGCCAGATGGTTCTGGGTGGGGCGGTCGAGGTCAAAGACTTCAGGCTTGGAGAAATGTGTCTCGTCGTGGTTGGCGGAGCCGTTGAAAACGGCGATGGCGGCGCCGGCAGGGATGGGACAGCCGCTGAGTTCGGTGGCGCGCGTCGCGACCCGCACCACCTGGGTGACAGATGTCTCCCACCGCAGGGTCTCCTCGATAGCCGCAGACAGCAGGGCACGGTCGGCGACTACGCGGTCGAGCAAGGCGGGAATCGTGAGCAAGGCGACCAGCGCGTTGCCCATCGCCCGGAACGTGGTCTCTGCGCCGGCGGGTAAGAGCAGCTGCAGAAACCCGTATATCTTCTCGTCGCTCAGCTTGTGCCCATCGATCTCGGCATTCAGGAGCTCGCTGATGAGATCGCCGGTCGGATTCGAACGTCGGGCCTCGACGATCGAACCAAGATATTCCCTCATCGCCAGCGAAGCGGCCAGGGCAGTTTCGGTTTCGACGGCTCCGCTCGTCATGTCCTCGGACCAACGTTGAAACTGGGATCTGTCCTGGAGGGGCACCCCCACCACTCGGCAGATCACCTCCACCGGATACTGACTGGTGACATCGGCCACGAGATCCGACCGCCCGTTTGGTGCTATAGCGTCCAACAGCCGCCCGATCATGGGGCGGACCAGAGTGTTCTCCCACCGTTCCAGCTGCGAGGCCCGAAACGCGCCCGCAACCAGATTTCGAACCGAACGATGTTCCTGGCCGTCCATCCCGAGCATGAACTCACCCATGATCTGGCCGGACAGTTCCGCGTTGATCGATGCCGAAAACCTATCACCGTCACGCAGCACGGTCTCCACGTCGGCCCAGGTGGTCACATGGTATTGAGTCCGGTCGCCGAACCCGCCAACTCCTTCGGTCGGCGCTACGGGACAGTGAGTTCGAAACTCGGACCACAGCGGGTACGGCTGACCTGACCGCGGGTCGACGTCGTATACGGCCTTGTCGGATCGTGCAGATTGCATAGAACGCCCTCCTAAACCGGCAAAGAAAACCTACCAGACCAGTCGTTGGTGTCAGCCGCCAATCCAAAGCGGACCCGACCCGAACATCCGGCACGTTGAGCGAGGAATCCAAATATCGGAGTCCTCAAGCTCGGCCGGCGCCTCGCCGAGCTGACCAACGAAGTAGCTCACGGCGATTCCCCTCGGCCCGCTTCAGTGGATGTCTCCGGAGTCCAAGACCACGAAGGCGCCGTTGACAACGCCGGCCAGTGGCATGAGCTCCTGACCGAGTTGGTTGATCAGACAGATGCGGCAACAGCAACCGCCGGTTCCAGGCCGGCTGCAAGGAGACGAGACAAGGCTGTGCGGCCGGCATAAACTATACGGTGTGAGAGGGGTCCGCCTGCGGTTGTTGTCCCGCGCCGTCGAAGATGACTGGCGACACTCTGAGGCGCGACTAACGCAACGAGCCACGAGGTAGAAGGAGTCCCGCCCATGACTGCTGCAGACACCGCGTTCAAGGATCGATACGGGCCGTGGGCGCTGGTCGCCGGGGCCTCAGAAGGGGTCGGTGCGGCCTACGCCCGAGCCATGGCCGAGCGGGGGGTCAACGTGGTGGTGGTCGCCCGGCGCCAGCCGGTGCTCACAGAGATGGCTCATGCCATCGCCGCCGACACGGGCGTCGAGACCCGAGCGGTGGCGGTCGACCTCGCCGCCGACGGGGCGGTAGCGACCATCGCCGACGCCACGTCGGGACTGGACATCGGCATGCTCATGTACTGCGCGGGCGCCGACCCGAACTACGAGCCTTTCCTGGCCAAGCCTGTCGGTGTCGCCCTTGGTCTGGTTCAGCGCAATTGCGTAGTGCCGATGCAGCTGTGCCACCACTTCGCCGGGCCGATGGCGGCTCGCGGGAAGGGCGGCATCGTCCTGGTCTCGTCGGGCGCAGGCCTGGCCGGCGGTCAGAACATGGTCGCCTACTGCGCCAGCAAGGCCTTCGACATGGTGATGGCCGAGGCGCTATGGGCCGAACTCCACGACAAGGGCGTCGACGTCCTTGGCCTGGTTCTCAGTGTCACGGACACCCCTGCGTTGCGACGGATCCTGGCCAAGCGTGGCGTCATCGCCAGCGCCGACGATGCCTCCCCGATTCCGGGCGCCGCCACTGTTGAGGACACCGTGGCCGAAGCCATCGCGAACCTCGCCAACGGTCCTACCTGGTTCGTGACCGAAGAGTTCAGACAGAGCGAAGCGATGATGCGCTCGATGACCCGAAACGACACGGTCAAGGCGATGCTCCAACACGCTGGGGGGATCATGGGCGACGACCCCGCCAGCACCTAAAGGCACGCCCGGTCCCCAGTAGCCTCCAAACTGGTAACGAACTGGGAGGAACACCGGACGAGTTCGAGATGTAGACGCCCCAGCGGCAGGCTGCTTGCCAACTGATTATAAGAAGGGTCAGCGATTCTTCACTTGGGACGAGCCCGGCGAGTGGGCTTACGACCCGGTGAAGAAGCTGTCCCATTCAATGGTGACACTCAGCGTCGACGAGCGCGGGGCGGGAACGACCATCGTTATTTCGAAATACGAGCCCGGGGCAGTGGTCGGGCCCCACTATCACCACGCCGACTATTGCTCGATCGTGGTGGAGGGTTCGATCGAGATAACTCGACGCCAGCACGGTGTTGGCAGTATGCGGGTAGTCAATGCCGGCACCACCTACGGTCCCCTGGTCGCTGGGCCAGAGGGCTGCACGATGGTCGATGTCTTCGCGACCGGTGTTGCCGACCCGTCCCTCTCGGCCATGAATACCTACTTGTAAAGGTTCCGCCTGACCGAATCCGGCGCTCGAGGGGCGAGGCCTACAACTTGCCGCCGCGGGGGGCGCCCCCTGGCTGTAGGAACGGGGTTACAGTTGTGAGGGTCGCTCTCACTCCCGATGAGTTGCTAGATGCAGCGGGCGAGGGGCGGCTGAGCTTGTGCAGTGCGGTTCGTGATCGAGGACAACCGGGAGGTTCTGTGACCCTGACCAACAACGACGCAGCTAAGTCGGAGCCAAAGCTTCCGAGGCGGGGTCAGTTCTTCACCTCGTTGGACGCTCCCATGCCGGATCCCGGGGAGATCAGCGGGCAGCTCGATGGTACGCACCCGACGATGGAGGGCAGGTCCACCGACGTCAAGAGCGTCTGGTACGACTTCGGCACTGACACGAACCCCGGCCGCGTCTTCATCGTCAAGTACGGGCCGGGCTACGTGAACAACGCGCACGCCCACGACACCGACTACTGCTCGATCGTCATCGAAGGCTCTGTCGAGATCGCCCGCAAGACTTTCGGGCGGGGGAGCATCCGGTTCGTTAAGGCCGAGACCACGTACGGCCCGATCACGGTTGGGCCTGAGGGGGCGACGGTCATCGAGTTCTTCCCCGGTCCTCCAGGGGGGGTCAGCGAGCCGCCCGACGAGACCTCGCGCGACTACCCGCAGCCGTACGAGTTCTTTACGCCGGCAGCCCGTCGGGTGTTCCTTCCGCCTTGGGTCAACGGGAGTGGTTCGGATCACCCCCCTTGGCGAAGGTGACCCATGCCTCGCTCATGATTTCCGCAACCTCGAATCGCTCGGGCCGCGTACCCGCCAGCGGTGCGGACTGAACGTCGTTGAAGACGAACGGCACCTCCATGCCGTGTCCGGCCCGGTATCGTGCGTCCAGAACGTCGCTTTGGAACGCGAACCGATACATGAACACCGAGGCAGGACCTCCACCGGCCTTGCGTTCCGCGATACGAACGGAGTCGATCCACATCATGTCGTTTGCCCGCAAGGCCTCCACCAGAACGGTCACAGGCTCTTTCGGACGAGTCCTTGCATACAGATCCAGAAGGTTCCCAGCGCGGTCGCCGTGAAACTCCTTTGCCAACGCGTGGAGCTCTGCGACCGTGACCTCGGCGTCGCTTCTGTACCGCTGCAAGAGAAACATTGATCCTTCGTCGCTGTTGAGCCCGATGATCAACGGAACATCAGCGGCGAGGGGCGATGACGTGGGCTCGAAGGGGTGGTGGGGCAGTCCGGAACCTCCGACGACCGGTCCGCTTTCGATAATCGCCTTGTGAAACAGCCCAGCGGCCGATGGCATCGCAAGCAAGGTGGATACCTTGAGACCGCTAGCTCGTCGAGGTACAAGAACCCGGCCAGGCCCAGTCGGTGGTTGAGCGAAACCACCACGACGTCCCTGGTAGCGGCCAGTCGCGCCGCACTGTCCGTGGCGCCTGAGCCGGATATGAAGGCGCCGCCGTGAAACCACACCATGACCGGACGTCGCTCATCATCGAGACCCGGCGTCGACACGTCTAGTACCAGGCAGTCTTCGCTCATCTCCGAATTCCACGAAATACATGCGCTCCTTCAAGGAGAATGCCCGACAGCTTCCCATAGATTGTCTCTACCTCTACCGAATTGCTCACGAGCTCTCCCACTGGTCTGTTCCACAATCGGCATCCCTTCGGGCGACATGGCCGATGTCTGCGGTGAGAGCCCGATGAAGCTCGGGAAGTTCACCGCCGCACCCTGACCCCCTGTGCTCAACCTCATCGATCCCCACGGTCGCGCCTCCTTCGAGATCGAACCTCACCACGCCCAACCACGTCCGGCGACGATAGCTCCTTCCAGCACCGCTTTGCTCGATCGCGGCTACTGTTAGGGAGATGGAGGACAACCTGCACATCGAGGAGCTACTGGTCTTCCTTATCCTCCGTACATCGAGGGTGATTATCGATCGTGTGCGTGATCAGTCTGTAGTTGCTGCCTCGGGTTTCACCGTGGTGCACGGAGCTGCGCCCTCGTCGCGTTGTACCGCCGCACCCGCCCGTCCCGGCCGCGTATCGAGCTCATCGATGCGCTCATGGCGACCGACGCCATGTGGATCGACTCTGTACGCATCGCCGAACGCAAGGGCGCGGCCGGGCCGGCACCGGTCTTCATGTATCGCTTCGACTACGAGACCGACCTCCTTGGCGGCCGCCTGCGGTCCTGCCACGCGCTCGAGGTGCCCTTCGTGTTTGACGACGTCGCGGCGGCGCCGCTGTCCGGATCCCGTCCGGACCGGTTCGATGTGGCCCGGGTGATGAGCGAGGCCTGGGTGTCGTTTGCTAAAGGCGGCGACCCCAACCATACGGGGATACCGAAATGGCGGCCTTACACGACTGGTAATCGCTCCACGACAGTGTTCGACGTTGAGTGCCGGCTCGAACCCGACCGGACGGAACTACGTGAAGGCATCGACGACATGGGGATCGGTTTCAACCCCGTCCCCGATGTTCTTGCGGACGGTCGGAGGCTTTAGCAGGGACCATGATCAGGGCTATTCGGTCAAGCAGGATCCTCACAGTCCTAAGGGGGAAGCGGTGATAGAGAACGTCGACGGCCCGATTGGGACCTCAAAGGGCTTACCGTACGGTTCGGCCACCGCAGGCCAAAGCGAGCAGGCCCGCCTGTTGAAGGAGTTTGACTACGTCGAGGAGGAGTTCTTCGTTTCGGGCACGGCCAACCTCTACGGTCCGACATCGAGCGCGCCCCTAAAGTCCTACGAGCAACTCAATGAGATCGAGCCGCTATCCACGCGGTGGGAGCGAGACATACCGTACAAAACCCGTGCTCTTGTGATCCGGCCTCGGGAGGGAAACCGGTTCTCCGGCATCGTTCACGCCATACCGTTTCACAACCTGGGCGCCCGATCCCAGGTCGAACGGCACATCATCCGTGACGGACACGTGTGGGTCGGCGTCGAAGTGTGCTCCGGGACCCGCTTCGGTGAGGAGGAGATCCCTAGCGGAGGTGTCGCCAACCTGCAGCGGACCGACCCCGACCGCTACGGCACGCTTCATCTCGGAGGAGGAAACCCGCAGCACTGGCCGAACCTCCAGCCCGGCGTGCTTGGCAAAGCGTTTGAGACCATTAACTTCAGCCGGCAGGGCTGGGAAATGCTGGTCTTCCGTCAGGAGCTGGCCCGCAGCTACGCGCAGGGTCCGGACATCTACTTCTCGGTTGTTGAAGGTCTGCGGTCCGGCCGGGGGTCCGTACTGCCAGGGCTGCAGGTCCGCCGGGTGTACACCTCCGGAGCATCCGGAGGCACCGAGATCCTCCGCCCACTTGCCCAATATCACCATGACGCCTGGATGCGACCAGACGGCGGCCCAATCCTCGATGGCTACTTCATCCTCGTCGGGCAGATACCCGAACACCGGCCCAGCAAGGCAGCAGTCGTCGTGTTCCAGACCGAGGCCGAGGCATTGACCGCCATCGAGAACGAGTGGACGCTCCCCGAGGACACGGATGAACCGAAGTTCCGCTACTACGAGATCCCTGGCACCGGCCATAAGTTCTCCGCTGTGCCAGCGGACGCGCCTTCGCTCGCCGACGTGCTTCCCGGGGGTATCCGGGGTCTGTCCGAGCGCGACGTTTCGGACGAATACCAACCCTATGACAAGTTCAACGCTCCGATCGTTTGGGGTCTGTGGGACAAGCTCTACCGCTGGGTCGACGGTGGCGGACCGATGCCTCGGGCTCCGAGGATCACCCGCGATCCCGAGGCACCCGACGGTATTGCCCGGGACAGACATGGTAACGCCCTCGGTGGCCTCCGGACGCCCTGGGTCGACGTCCCGGACGCCCGCTACGTGGCACGGATCTCACCGGGGAACCCTTTGGCGCCGGGCATGAAGCGCTTCACCGACGAGGAGATCCAAGCGTTGTACGGCAGCCAGGACGAGTACGCACGGCGAATCCGTGCCCGCCTGGACCAAATGGTCGTGGAGGGTTTTCTTCTCAAACAGGACACCAACCTCATGTTCAGCTAACGACCTCTCCAGGTGCATCCAATCGGTTGTCGCCCAAGCCGGCGGCGGCCACGTTCGATCAGGAGTAAGGGGGAACGGTGAGTCGAAAAAGCCCAAGGGGAGACAGACGCGTGATGATCGAGCCGGCCGTCTTCCACGCCAGTCCCGTGTCCGAGAATGATTCCAAGCCGTACGTTCCCGACTACGGTTATAGCGACCGATCAATGTCGCTACCGGTGACCCATGAGGGTTCGCCGGATCGCTGTCGTACTCACTACTGTGAGGGGCGAGCGGCTGGCCGGAAGGACCGAGCGGGCTGCGTGGGAGGGTGGTATGCGGGTTTTCATTGCCGGTGTCGACGATGAGGGTCGGTCGTGTGTGGTGGGGGAGGTGACTCCGAGTCTTGATGGATTTGAGGCAGGCGGGATCACCGTGGCGCGGTTGGCTTCGAGCGAGTCGTGCCCACCACCGGCCCGGCCGCCCGGCCGGGGCAGTCTTCTCAATGTCGCGGCGACGCCCGGGGTGGCGAACTGGTCGTTTGTAGAGTTCCCGGCGGGCGTGGCGACCGCGGTGCATCATACCGACAGCTTGGATTTCGACATGGTCTGGGAGGGCAGCGTCGATTTGGTGTTGGACGACGGGCCGCACCGGCTAGGTCCAGGCGATGGTGTTGTGATCAGGGGAGTCGACCACGGCTGGGCGACTCACGAAGAAGGGTGCCGGATGAACGTTGTCGTGATCGCCACCCCGCCTCTCGAGTGACCCGGCCTGGAATTCGTAGGATGCCGACCATCGCTGCAGGTCTTACTGCGAGATCATTGTGTCGTGATGTTTGTCTGGGTTGTCTGTTGATCGATGTCACGTCGGGCCGGCGAGGTTCCCGACGCATAAGCTGATTTTGGCGCGGCCTTGTCAATAGGATCGTGCGACGCACTGTGACGAAGTTTGAGGGGGAGGATGCCGTGACGATCGACCTGACGGGTGGCCTGAGCGACGAGTTTGAGTTTGTGTTCGACGAGCCCCCCGCCGACCCCGAGATGCGAGAGTCCGTGAACGCGTGGATCTGGGACAACGGCGCGGAGGTCGGCTTTCCGCGGATCGGGGTCGAGGCCGTCGCCGACCAGTGGGACACGCACGACGTCCAGGTCAACCTGGCGTTCGCCGACGGCCGCGTGTTCAACATCTTGGCTCCGGGTCCGATCCACAGGCCGTTCGGAACTGATGGCAAACCCCGGGTCCTCGGAGCCGGGCCCCTGTCGTTCGAACTCGTGGAGCCGTACCGGCATCTGCGCATGCGCGTGCGAGGCGAGGCGGCCACCAGCTCGGCGCAGGCCCAGATCAACGGCGCCCTACCGGGCACGGGAGAGCCGCTGCCGATCGAGATCGAGGTCGACATCCGCCCCGCGGCGCCCCCGTGGATGAACGGCGCGTTGCTGGAAAGCGCCAAGCGAGTGCTGGAGACCCAGGAAGAGGGTGACCTCATGGGTCACCCCTGGCGCTTCGAGCAGCTGTGCCGGGCCACGGGCACGCTGCGCATCGGTGACGAGACCCACGAGATCGATGGCGGCGCGAACCGGATCCGCCGGCAGAGTATCCGCCGCGAGGCCAAGCTACGGGGTCACGCCTGGCAGGCTGCGCTGTTCCCGAGCGGCCGTGGGTTCGGCTACATCGCCTACCCGCCTCGCGACGACGGCAAGGAGACCTACAACGAGGGCTATATCTTCGAAGGTGATGGACCGCTCATCCCGGCGCGGGTGCTCGAGGCGCCGTGGCTGAGGACGCTGAACCCGAAGGGCGAGGACGTGTCGTGTGTCCTCGAGACCGAGAACGGCGACGCCGTGGCCATAGGCGCCGAGTCTGCTATGTCAACATTCATGGTGATGCCGCCAGAGATCGGCGGCGGCCTGCAGCTACAGCAGGCCATCGTCCGATACTCCTGGGACGGCGAGACCGGGACCGGAATGATGGAGCGCTCGACCGCCCCGGACAACCTCGCTTGACCGGCACCGGTTTCGGCCGCGACGGGGAGGTATGTGGCCTCTACGCCGTCGCGGACCACGTTGCTCTATCCGGCTTGAGAAGAGTAGGTTCTCGGCATGTTCGCCGAGAAATATGGTCCCTGGGCGGTAATCGCTGGTGGTTCGGACGGGATAGGAGCAGCGTTCGCGCACGAGTTGGGGTATCGAGGTGTCAATGTGATGCTCGTGGCTCGTCGCCAACGAGTTTTGGATGACCTCGCAGACGCTATACGGAAGGCTTACAACGTTGATGCGCGTACGTTTGCTATTGACCTGAGCACCGAGCGGGCGGGGACACGATTGGCGGAAGCCACAGCTGATCTCGAAGTGGGTCTTTTTGTATACAACGCCGGCGCGGACAGCAATCCGGGTCCATTTCTCGAGGTGACCTTTGATCATGTCGAATCGATGATTCGTCGTAACTGCGTCACCGTTGCCGCAGCCGCCCGCCTTTTCGGCGCTCCGATGACGGCGAGGGGCAGGGGTGGTCTCATCCTCGTTTCTTCCGGTGCAGCTTGGGCTGGGGGCGCCCACCTCGCCACCTACTGTGCCACCAAGGCGTTCGATCTGAACCTAGCCGAAGGCCTATGGGCGGAATGGCGCGGCGAGGGCGTCGACGTTCTTGCGCTTGTCCTTGGGAAAACCGACACCCCCGCCTACCGCGAGTTACTCGCGTCGCGGGGCGAGGAAGGGACTGACCTGGCCGATCCGCGGCAGGTCGCTCTGGATGGACTGGACCACCTCGGGGATGGACCGACGTGGATCTTCGGTATGCCCGACCCGTTGGGCGCCTCGCCGTTCGGATCGCTTCCCCGACGAGACGCTGTACTGAGCATGAGCCAAGGACACGCCGGCAGCAGCTGAGGCAGCACCGGCGGGAGGCTGCCACCGGGCGCGTACACCGAGATGACCTTACCTCCGGTGAGTGTCGACGGGTCGGCATTGTCGCCGACAACGACCTCCTCATCGACAATGAGCGACAGGCGGTGCGGGTGACGGAAGTAAGTCTTCTCGTCGGCGAGGATCTCGTCGAGGTCCTCGGGCTTCGCGTAGCTCTTGTCCACGTCCGAGAAGTCGGCGATCGACGAGCTCCACAACATCGTTACCGCGTCGAACTCGCCTTCGCTGAGCACGAGGTTCACGACATAACCCTCGAGGAGTAGGCAGTTGCGGAGCCCAAGCGGGGAGTGGACTTGCACGTAGTGCTCACGAAACTCTTCTCGGCTGAGATCTTCCTTGCGACGGAAGAAAAAGATCACCTTTTCCACAACGTCTCCAATCCTTTGCTCGCTTCCGGACCGGGGCCCTTAGTTGCGCTTCGGGACGTGGTGGTACCCCGTGTACACGTCGGTGGCTTCGGCCCGCAGCGCCCCGACCGTGCCGCGCTCGCGAGGCCGTAGTGCGAACGGGTCGAAGTGGTAGATGCTCATGGCGTTCAGGTGAGTGATCTTGTCGATGTCCTCATCTGCGATGCCGTCGAGCTCCTTGGCCACCGTCTCGGGAGAGGTCGGCCAAGTGGAGTCAGAGTGCGGGTAGTCGCACTCCCAGGTGATCGTGTCAATGCCGATCTTGTGCCGAAGGTCGACGCCCGTGGGGTCCTCGATGAAACAGGTCACGATCCGCTCACGGAACACCTGGCTGGGCAGCTTGTCGCCGAAGTCCTCGCCGGTCCACGCCCGATGGTGATGGTAGTGGTTGTCGATCTTGTCCATGAAGTACGGGATCCAGCCGATCCCGCCTTCGCTAAGCGAGAACTTGAACGTCGGGAACCTCCTGAGGATCGATGAGAACACCAGATCGGCCGCCGCCGCCATGCTCTTGGTGCCGTCGAGCGAGTGCTTGACCGCGAACGGCGCATCGACAGAAGTGCTGAACGACGTCGACGACGAACCGATGTGCATACAAACGACGGTCTGCTCATCCTCGCAGGCCGCCCAGAACGGGTCCCAATGCTCCGAATGCAGGCTGGGCAACCCCAACGGCACCGGGTTCTCAGCGAAGGTGACGGCCCGGCAACCCATACCGGCCAGCCGGTGCACCTCGTCAGCCATCAGCTCAGGGTCCCACACGGGCACCAGCCCAAGCGGGATGAACCGATCCGGATAGGCGCCGCACCAACCCTCGACGTGCCAGTCGTTGTAAGCCCGCAACAAGGCAATGGCGAGATCCCTGTCCGGTGTCTGGTGAAACTGTCGAGCCGCGAACCCCGCCCACGACGGGAAGTTCAGCGAGGCCAGCACCGCGTTCGCGTCCATGTCCCGGACCCGCTGGTTCTTCCAGCTGCATCGCGCTCTCCCTTGGGATAACCAGTCCAAAAGAACCAAGTCGAAGCTAGTCGATTTCCCGCTGAGCCGTCTCTCTCGCGGTGAAGCCCCAGAAGGAACTGTCACCGGTCTCGCTAGGACATGCGGGTTGCAATTGGCCAAGACAAATGCGCCGGCGTATATGGCGCGGTTAAGGGTGGTCGTACTGGCCGGTCGTTGTCATCTCGGGGCTGTCGCCGTAGCCGGTTCCTTGACTGCCGGCGTAGCGGGCGCCCGCCCAGCCACCCGACGGTGACAACTTCTCGAGGCGGGCCAGGTCGTCAGCCGAGAGCTCCACTTCGCAGGCGCCCACGTTCTGCTCGAGGTTGGCGCGGCGTGTGGTTCCGGGGATGGGGACGACGTCGTCGCCTTTGGCGAGGACCCATGCCAGCGCCAACTGGCCGGGGGTGCAGCCCTTTTCGTCGGCCATCTCGCTGACCCTCGTGACAAGGTCCACGTTGCGCTGGAAGTTTGCACCGGTGAAACGAGGGTTGTGCTTGCGGAAGTCGTTCTCGGCGAAGTCGTCGGGACTGGTGACCTGCCCGGTGAGGAAGCCGCGTCCGAGAGGACTGAAAGCGACGATCCCGATCTGGAGCTCACGGGCCGTCGCCACGACCTCGTCCTCGAGATCACGGGTCCAGAGGGACCACTCGCTCTGCAGCGCGGTAATGGGGTGGACCGAGATGGCGCGTCGCAGCGACGTCGCGCTCGGCTTCGGAAAGTCCGATGTGACGGACCTTCCCGGCGACTACCAACTCGGCCATGGCTCCGACCGTCTCCTCGATGGGCACCTTGGGGTCGACTCGATGCTGGAAGTAGAGGTCGATGTGATCGGTCCCGAGTCGGGTGAGTGACTCGTCGCAGCTGCGCCGTACGTAGTCGGGATTTCCGTTGATCCGCCGTGCTCCTCCTTCGAACTCGATGGCGAACTTGGTTGCGAGCACGACCTGTTCGCGCCGGTCGGCGATGGCTCGCCCGACAAGGCGTTCGTTGTGGCCGCGACCGTAGACGTTGGCGGTATCGAGGAACGTCACCCCGAGGTCGAGGGCCCGGTGGATAGTGGCGACCGACTCGCTTTCGTCCGCCGGGCCATAGGACTGTGACATCCCCATGCAGCCAAGGCCCAGAGCCGAAACCTTTACGGCCTCGGGGCCGAGTCGTCGGGTAGCGATCGGTGTGGCAGCCATTCATCGACCTTACCCGCACCCGCCGTCAAGGCTCACTGTGGTACCGGCCTGCTGCCGGTCGGAGGGAGTCCGGCCACACGTTGACCGCCGACCGCTCGATGCGGACCGCGCAGGCGTCCCCGGCGAGCAAGTCCACCGGGTCGATGCTTCGGACCCGTAGCTCGGGGCCGCCCGCCAGGCGGATGGTGAGGGCCGTGGATGTACCGAGGTCGGCGATGTCGATGACGTTGGCCGGATACCGGGGGTCGTTATTGGTGGCCAGGGTCACCCGCTCGGGGCGCACGCTCCAAAGTACGGCAGTCCCTTCGGGCATTTCTCCAACGTCGGCGTCGATGACGATATCGCCGGCGCGGATGCCACCGGGAGCCACTTTTGCGGGCAGCAGGTTTTCGATGCCGAGGAGCCGGGCGACTTTCGGCGAGGCGGGGCGGTGATAGATCTCCCGGCTGGGCCCGGCCTGCAAGATTTGGCCTTCGGCGATGACGAGGATCTCGTCGGCGAGAAAGGCGGCCTCCTCGGGATCGTGGGTGACGAGGACGGTAGATAGGCCCGCGTCTCGCTGGAGGCGGCGCAGCTCTTGGCGCAGTTCCTGGCGAACGGGAGCGTCGAGGGCGGAGAGGGGCTCGTCCAGCAGGACCAGGCGCGGGCTGCGGCTGAGGGCTTGGGCCAGGCTTACCCGCTGGCGCTGACCGCCCGACAGCTGGTGCGGCAGGCGGTCCTCGAGGCCGTCGAGGCCTAGAGTCTGCAGCCACCACGAACCGAGCTCGGGGTCGGCGTCCACGCCGAAGTGGAGTTGCTGGCGGACAGTTAGGTGTGGCAAGAGGCTCGGGCCTTGGGGGACATACCCGATGTGGCGGTCTTCGGTCGGGATGCCTGCCACCGCCTCGTCGTTGTAGGACACCTGGCCGGCGGCGGCTCCGAGGAGCCCGGCTACGGACTTGAGGGTCATGGACTTTCCTGATCCGGAGGGACCGAGGATGGCCAGACGGTGGCTGGTGGCCTGGTGGGCCAGTCGCAGCCGGAATGCTCCGGCGGTCACGTCGAGGTCGAACCCCACCCGGGTGGGGGTGAGCTGGTCTGGCGGCCGAGACGTCGGCTCGGGGCCCCGCCTGCGCACGCCAGCCGGCCGGTGCAGGTTGGCAACTACTACCGCGACGGCGGCGGCGGCCATGACCAAGATGGTGGGCGCCTGGGTGGTCGGCAGGCCGGGACCGGAGAACTGTAAGTATGTGAAGACCGGGAGCGTGTAGGGGTGGTAGGCGATGATGACGATGGCGCCGTATTCGCCGATGGCCCGCAGCCAGGTCAGCAGCAAACCGGCCCGGATGCCCGGGGCGGCGATAGGAAGGCTGACCCGCAGGAACCGGGCCAGAGGTCGATGGCCGAGGGTGGCAGCCAGATCCTCTAGCGCGACGTCGACGGTGCCGAAGGCCGAGCGGGCCGAGATGATGAGGAAGGGGGCGGAGACGAATATTTGGGCCAGCACGATGCCGGCCACTGATCCCGTCAGACGTTGGTGAAAGAGCCGGCCGAGGGTGGTGTAGGGGCCGAGGATATAGATGAGCAGGATGCCGCTCATCACCGGCGGCAGGGCCAGCGGAAGGACCACCAGCGCGCCGACCGCGTTAGCCAGCAGGCCCGGGTGACGGGCTAGGGCGTACGCCAGCGGGATCCCCAGCACGCCGATGATGAGCGTGGCGATACTGGCGCTCTCCACTGATGTCCGCAGGGCGCTCCACAGTCCGGGGGTGTTGAAGCCTCGCTCGTGGGAGGTGGAGAAGCGGACGAAGAAGGCCGCGACAGGGATTACCAGGTAGACGACCAGCAGCGCGCCCAACCAGGTGAGCGGGCTGCGGACCAACCGGAAGGTCACCCGCCCGAAAGTACCTCTTGCAGGCTGGCAGGTGGCGTCCCCGAAATCGACACCGGCTTCATGAGGGTCATGCCGGCTTTCGTCAACGCCGCCGACCCCTCAGGGCCCAGCAGGTATTCGACGAAGGCGTTGGCCCCGGACATATGCGGCGCGTTGTTGAGCACGGTGATGGTGTACTTGGCCTGTTGGGTGGGCACGCCGGTCAAAGGAACGGTGGCGATATTGGCGGCGGCCGCTTCCACCCCGTAGAAGAAACCGACGTCGAGTTGTCCCGATTGGAGCCGGCCGACCAGCGTGTTCTCCGGGAAGACGGTGGACGAATCTTTTGCCAGGGCCGACAGCGCCGGCAAATTGTAGGTCTTGGCCGCGTCCTCTAAGGCCGTGACCGTCAGCGCCCCCTTGGGGTCGGTGGACGGGTCGGTGCGGCCCACGAGGATGCCCGGCTTGGCCAGCACTTCATACCAGGGCATGGTCTTGAGGTCTTCAGCGAACTTGCTGTTGGGGTTGTAGCCCAGCACCAGTGGCGAGGTGGCGAAAAGGGCGTACCACGACACCAAGTCACCGTTAGAAGCGCCTTCGAGGCCAGTGTTCTTCGAGGGATTGGCACTGATAAATACGTCTCCCACAATGGTCTTGGCCTTGATCTCGTTGGCCAGCGTGCCCGAGTCGCCCGAAGTCCCGTTAAAGGTATAGCCGGTGGCGGCGTGGAAACCGGGCCCGATAGTGTTGGTCATAAGGTCGACGAGGGACCCGGCATACAGGACGTCCACCGGGCCCGACCCCGTGGCGGCCGGGGTCGACGAGGAGGAGGTCGGGACGGGCACCGAAGTCGGCGCCGTGGTCTTGCTCGAACTGCTGCACGCAGCGGCGACAAGCAGCACCCCGAGCAACAAGATTGCACCTGACCGGACCGGCCTGCGAGTGCGCAACGCGGATCTAATCGATGTCATGGAAGGTGACTGTAGCGCACCTCGTAGTCAGTCCTTGACTACCGGGACGCCGATGGCGTCCGCGAACTCTTCAGCCCAGGAACCAGAGCGCAACGTAAGGCCCAGGCACGTGAACCATGCGCGCAGGCATGCGGCTAGCCCGGACCGGGCACCGCGCCGCGCATCAGATCCGGTAGAGCTTGGCGGAGTTCTCGCCTAGGACCTTGCGGCGGGACTCTGGCCGCAGTTTAGACATGCGGTCTGCGATCGTGGCCAAGGGCTGTGGATACATGCACGTCGGGTGGGGGAAGTCGGTTTCGAACAGGATGTTGTCCTCGCCGATGCGGTCTATGAGGGACTGCAGGTCGCCGCCGTTCTCCTCGAACCAGAAGGTTACGTACCAGTGGTCCTTGAAGTACTCCGACGGCTTCCGTTCGAGGCCGCCCTTCTCGACCGGGTCGTTTTCTACCAGCTCGTAGTCCATTGCCTCGAGCAGGAAAGGAACCCAGCCCATGCCGCTTTCGACCGACACCATCTTTAGTTTCGGGTGCCGGTCGAAGATCCCGGCGTAGATGCTGTTGAGCACCATCCGCCCGTTGTTGATGAAGTGCATGGCTCCGCCAATGGCGGGCTTGAGGTTGCGGCGCTGTGATGCCCAGAAATATTTCCCGTAGAAGTTCATCGAGGTGAGGCTCGACGCGATGTGGAAATGCACCGGCATGTTGAGGTGAGCGCAAGCCTCCCACAGCGGGTCCCAGGCCCGGCTGGCGTAGTCGGGCGAGCCGCTGTCCTCTGGATCGATGGTCATGTTCACGCCACGAAAGCCCATGCCGGCTAGCCGCTGTGTTTCGCGGACGCATTCCTCGATGCTCCACGCTGGCAGGATGGGCATCGGGATGAACCGGTTTTTGGACCACTCCTGCAACTCGGCCATGTGGTCGTTGTAGATCTCGATGCACAGCCGGCGTAGCTCCAGGTCATCAACGGTGGAAAACAGCGCCTGACCGCCGATTCCGACGGCGTTGGGGTAGAGCACTTGAGCGTAGATGCCGCACTCGTCCATGATCTCGATGCGCCGTTGCGGGTCCCACGCTGCTTCATGGACCCATTCGATAGGATTGAGGAAACACTCCTCAAACGCGAACTTTTTGCCCTCTCGGTCGATCACACCGCCGGCGTGGGCTGGCCCAAGCTGGCGGTCACCCTCTACCACCCAGTACGGCCTGCCGTCGATGTCGATCACCCGGGGGACGCGATCCTTGTACTTTGCGGGCGCTCGGGAAGTGAAAAGATCGTGCCGCTCGGTCATGTGCGTGTCGGCGTCGATCACTCGAACTTCATCGGCGAGCTGGACCATGTGAACCCTCCAATCGGTAGGCTGGGTGGCTCGTTGACAGTGATGTCGTCATCAATCTAGCACTCTGACGCGCCGGTGAGGGCTGCGATGTGAAGGCGGCTCGATCTGGGGGGATCGGTCGGACCGTCGCCCGGTCGACGGGGGTGCCGATGCGGAGCTCCCGAGTCGGCTTCACTCGAGTTGCGGTCTAGACGATGTTCGTCGCCCTGCTGACCGCACGACTCAACGGCGTTTCCTCGCCTGCTTCGACGCCCGGCGTGGAGGCCGCGCCAATCCGAGGCCGTTGCTGAACACGGTCGTGATGTTGTCTACGACGGCGTCGAGGGTCGCGTCCACGACGCCATCGACGAGCCATAGCTCAGGAAATCGGAGCATGACGGATCCGAGGATGGCGCTCGCCAGCGTGGCATCGATATCGGCGTTAGCCAATCCCCGCCGCTGAAGGCCGGCTATCAGCGGCGCCATCTCGTCGATGTACGACCTCAGACGCGCGTTGCGCGAGGCTCGGAGCTGCTCGTCGAACCGGGAGACCTCTTCGATCACGCGCATGATCCGGGCCTGGTCCCGGTAGGCCGCGAGGACACGCCGGATGCCCTCGCGGAGATGCTCGATCACCTCGTCACCGTCAGCGGCTCGCTCTCGAGAGATGGCACCGCGTGCATGCAGATCGTCCTCGACCTCTTGCGCGATGACGCGGAAGACGTCTTCGCGGGAGTCGAAGTACGTATAGAAGGTCCCATGGGCCACCCCCGCTCGTTTCACGATCTCGGCGACCGACGAGCCCAGAAAGCCCTTCTGCTCGAACACCTCGCGGGCGGACTGCAGCAGCCGAGCCCGGGTTTCGGCCGCTTGGCGAGCCCGGAGACCCGGGCGTGTGGCGGTGGTGTCCGCTTCTCGGGGTGTCATCTTGCCGATGCAGCCTACGGCGTTAGGACCGGCCCGTCGGTGACCGCAAGCATTGCCCGTAGGCCTCGCTTACGTCGAAGTCCCAACGGGCGTTTCGCTTCAGGTGCTCGATTAAGCCCTCCGGGTCACCCGCGAAGCAGCGTGCAAGTCGTATCCGCTTACTGTAAATAGGTAGACCCGAACGCCTCGATGAAGTCTAATGTCGCCGACGGCTCGCGCTTGGCTACAGGGATACTCAACCACGTGACCCCGGCTCGCTCGTATTCGGCAAAGGCCTCACGGTGCCGATCAGGCTCGACAGTGGGATCCGACAATCGACTGGTCATGGTACGACCATACGACGTCGATCGGTTCTCGCCGGCCTGCGCTCGAGGCCTCGTCGTTTAGTTCGTCGATCTGGTCGGCCAGCTTTTCGAGGGTGTCCAATACAAGGGTTCGTGCTGTATTCGCTAGCTGAGGGTCGGTGCGGAATGGCGCCCAGCCCTGCCCCCGTTCGATGACACGGCGGCGACTTCGCCTCGAGTTGCCGCCAATCCAGACCGGTATGGGATCCTGCACCGGTCGGGGAAGGGCGATTACATCGCGGGCATCGAAGTGTCGCCCCGTATAGGAAACCGGACTGCCGCTCCAAGCAAGCGGGAGCACTTCCAGCACCTCATCGAACAGCGCGTTCCGCTCCTCAAAATCAACACCGAGGGCGTAGAACTCGGATTTCTGGTAGCCGGCACCGAGAGCTAGCGTCATGCGGCCACTCGAAATGATGTCGACGGTCGCCGCCTCCTTCGCCAGGAGGAACGGGTTGCGGTATGGCGCGACGGCGATGTGCGTGTGGAGCCGGATTCGCTCAGTCACCGCAGCCACAGCGGACAGCGCAACCAGAGGCTCGAGCGTCTGGTGTCCGCCGTTCTCGAGCCATCGCGAACCGGGGATGGGGTGGTCGGTTAGAGCGTATGCATGGAAGCCAGCGCGCTCGGCGGCCGCGACCACGGCGAGCAACGGACCGGAATCGAGCAGGCGCCCGCGAGATCCGTAGGTCTCGGGATAGAGATAGATGAACTTCACGGAAGTGGACTCTAGACGGGTGGTGCGTTGAGCCCGAGTCGGCCGGCACGAACGACGATCAGTTCTCCTCTGGCGCGGGTGACGGCCGGGATCCAGCTGTCACTGCAGCCTCCGTAAGCCCCGTCCGCTCCTCCATGGAGAAGCCCAGGCTGGCGAGGATCTCATCAGTGTGCTCACCGAGCGGCGGTATCCGGGGTGGGGCGGTCGGCCGCAGTTGGGGGCCGAGGCGGAGAGGAAGAGCCGGCTGCTCAAGCCGCCCCTTATCGTCCCAATCGAAGGTGACGACCCGGCCCATCTGACGGTTGACCGGGTCGTCCAAGATTCCGGCGATAAACGTGGCCCGATCTGGCTCAGCTACGAGCTCGGCCGGAACTCCAGCGGCCTTGAGGGCGGCGACCCATGAGGTCGCCGACTCCCTGGCGAAAACCTGCTCGAGGGCGTCTTCGACAGCTTGGTCCGCTTCGCAACCCGTCACGGTGGTCCGGAGGGGTGGGGGTGTTTCCGGCAGGCCCGCCGCACCCAAGAGGTCGCACAGGCGGGTCCAGGTCGCGCCGTCTGGGATCACGAGCGCGAACCAGGCTCTATCGCCGCCCTCGTATATTCGGTATGTGGCCCCATAGCCGGTCTGCCGGTCGTCCAGGAGCGGGCCCGTGATCGCGTCGTCGCCGGCCAGGAACGCCCCCGACTTCAGGGTCAGGGCGGCGCCCAGCAAATTGCTCGTGACCGATTGCGTTCGCCCGGTCCGCCGCTGGGCGTAGAGACCGACCAGCACCGAGCACGCTGCCACCCAACCGCTGGTGACGTCGACGGCGCCCCAGTCGAGGTAGGTGGGGCCCTGGCCGACCCCGCCGGCAGCCAGCTCAAGCCCGCTCAAGGCCTGCATGAGGTGGTCGTTGGCGGGGAGCAGGGCCCGGGGTCCGTGGGAGCCGAAGCCGCTGGCGTGGCTGTATACGACGTCCGGGTTGGAGCGGCGCACCGTGGCCTCGTCGTAGCCGAGGCGTTCGGCGAGCCCGACCCTCGAGTTGTGGTGCACGACGTCAGCCCATTGGAAAAGGCGGCTGAGCACGTCCTTCGCTTGCGGCGCTTTGAGGTCCAGCGCTATGACCCGCTTGCCCCGCTGCCCGGCGGCGTACATGAACTCGACGCGGCGATGGACGTCGCCCGTTCTCGGCTCCACTTTGATTACCTCGGCGCCCAGGTCGGCGAGAACCAACGGTGTAATCGGGCCCGCCAGGTAGGCCGAGAGGTCCAGGACGCGGACACCCGATAGGAGCCGCCGGCCTTCCGCGCCTCCTGCTCGTGATGCTGTCGCTACCGGCGTCACCTCCCCGACCGGGCCGAGCACCGTGATCTTACCGCGTTCGGGGTCGTGGTGTTCGACACCAAGCCCGATCTCCAGCACGTGCGGGTCGCCGAGGCATTCACCTGGGAGGAGCACCGGCTCGCACCGGAAATTGTGACCGCTCAGATTTGTGATCCAGTAGTCCCGCTCCCGGGTTGCCAACCTCTCCCCCCAGCGCGCGGCTGCGTTCGATGATCGCCCCGGTACGCATGTCCTGGGCGTATCCTTCCTCGCTGGGCGGGTCACCCATGTGATCGAGGAACTCTTCGTATGCCCCCTTGGCCCCGAACCACAGCTGAATGAAGTCGCCGTCCCCGCAACGAAAAGACAGCGGCGGAGTCGGGTCACTGCGGACCCATTTAGTGGCGATGCTCGAGGAGGGCCGCTCGACCCGGCCGATGATCATCGGCAGGATGCCCAGCATGCCGTCGTAGAGCGACGTCTCGACCCAGCCGCCGCCTCCGGTGTGCTCCCGCTCGTAGAGGCAGGCCAGGGCGCCGGCGGCCGCAGCCAGGGCGGCCCCTGCGTCGGCCGCCGGATTGTCGCAAAAGATGGGCCCGGAGCGGTGTCCCCGGAATTGCGAGAGCAACCCCGCCCGGGCGTGGACCAACAACTGGTAGTCCGGGATGGGGCCCGACGAGGTGTAGCTCGGACGGATGCGCGCCACGATCAGCCCCGGATTCGACTGGGCCAGGTTCTGATAACCGACGCCCTGGAGTTCCAGGCGATCTTCGCTACCGGTGAGGAAGATAATGTCGGCGCCGCGGACTAGGCGGTGCACGACCGCTGTCACTTGGGCGTCGTCCACCCTGACGATCTCCTTACCCCGGTTCCACGCCCGATCCCATTCCACGCCAGCGTCCAGGTCGAGCGCGGCGGCGGACTGGACCCGGGTGACCTCCGCCCCGAAGTCCCGGAGGAGGCGCCCCGGTAGGTTGGCGGCTAGGCCGGCGCCGACCAGGCTCATCCCCACGGCCACCTCGACTACCCGCACACCAGCCAAGGGGGCCGCTGCAGCCTGATCCATTGCCATCTCCTAGGCTTCGTCGTTAGCGGATGCTCACCCTGCTCAGTCTGCATTGGAGCGTACAACGCGGGGAGGTCAGCGCCGTTGAAGAGCACCGCATCGGCACGGACGAGCCGGTCCTGAAATGATCCGGTTTGCAACCCGCCCGCTGGCGCGAAAGCTGTTTGCCCTGCCCGGGGCGCGGCGCCGTGGCGAGCGTCCTGTCCGCCCGCCTGGCACTCGGCCCAGCCGGGTGGTCCCCGCAGCGGCTTACCCCGTGGATTGCTGGTTTGCTGACCGGGTGCAGAAAGGTGTACCAAGGCTGGTGGACGATGGTCAGGTGACCTACCAGAATGGATCCTCGGCATGCGACATGTCATGGTGGTTTTAACTGATCCGGTACCTGGACAGGAGGACGAATACAACCGCTGGTATACGGAGACACACATACCCGAGTTGCTGCAGACCCCTGGTCTAGTGTCGGCTCAGCGTTTTCGGTTGGCAGATGCCGGAGGCGGTGACTCTCCCCATTCCTACCTCGCCATATACGAAGCAGAAGGTGAGCTTGACGACATCCGTGCGGCTATTGCGGAGCGGGCGCCCCGCCGGACTCCTCCGCCGTCAGCGATGAGCACCGACCGGGCGCTCTGGTGGTTCTCCGCCATCACAGACCGTATAACACAAGAGCCCTAAGGACGGTCAAGGACGATCCTTAGGGTTCGGCGGAGGCCATCGCATGTAACGGGGCGGCGGGCTACGCTGTCGTTGCCCTGGACCATTGTCCTAGGATTTAGTCCCGGACGATCTTCATCGCAATGGCGCGCCTCGCTCGGCGAGCCGTTGCCGATGTATCCGATATCCGATCTCTCGTATGGTGAGCCCTGAGTTGGCGCGGCAGACTTCTAGGACTTGCGTTGCCGCGCAGCCGCGGCCCGCCCGGCGGCCGCGAAGGCGGCGGAGTCCCACTCCGGCGCGGCGGTCACATGCGCTGCTTCTAGGGCCAGCGAGGCGCTGAAGCCCAGATCCTCGCCCTGCTCGTAAATCGACAGGATCTCTGCGACCGCCGCAGTATCGGCGATCTGGCCGACCAGTTCCCGGGTAAATGGCATCAGCTTTTCGTGAGCGATGACGTGGTTGGCGATGCCGATCCTCAATGCCTCGTCAGCGTTCACGAAGTTGCCGGTGATAGACATCTCTTTCGCTTTTGGCACGCCGACGGCTCGAGGCAGGAGCGCGGTCAAGCCCCAAGCGGGCACGACGTTGAGGCGGGCGTGGGTGTCTGCAAAGCGCGCCCGCTCCGAGGCGATGACGAAGGCCGAACTCAGAGCGATCTCAAGCCCGCCCGAGACGCACCCGCCATTGACTGCGCAGATCACCGGTGTCCGCATGCCCCGCAGTGCTTTACCCGGATTGATGGACCATCGTCTCTGGCGGGGATCGAACGTCGGGTCGACCTCTTTGTAATCGACGCCAGCCGTGAACACAGGATCGGTGCCAGTCAGGATCACCGCGTGGATGGCTGGGTCTTGATCGGCGCTATCGAGCAATTCGCATAACTCGCGCCGCATAGCGACCGTTAGTGCATTCTTGGCCTCGGGACGGTTGAAGGTGATTGTCCGGACGCCGCTTTCATCGACGACAAGGAGGTAGTTCACGTCGCTTCTTTCATAGGTATCCGACTATTGTCCCATGTCAGGACCTTTGGGCCCGGGACGAGGCGGAAGAAACTACGTCCGGAGTAGTACTGCCGGGTGGAATCGGGCATGGCCGTCTTAGCCGTTCGGAAGCCTGAATACTTTTCGTCGAGAGCCGCGTCGATCCGAGCGATCTCGGACTCGTCGTCCACGGCTTCGATGTCTCCACTCAAGTGGACGCCTAATAGCTCCGCCCACCTCTGGCCCGACTCCACAAGGAACGAAGCTCGGGAATCGTGGCGTAACCGTGCGACCTTCTTGGTGCGGCTGGGCGTGGCAAAGCAGATTGTTCGGTCAATTGCGACGAACCAGGTGGGCAGAGTCACAGGCCACCCGTCCCGGCGTAGGGTGGTGAGAATGCCCGTATGAGATCGAGCCAGTACGTCCCACGCCTCGTCGATTGAAAGCCTGATGCTCATCCCGTCTCCCCGTTTCGATCGCGCATATCCGACTCTCCAGACGTGGATTATATGTCCGTCTGAGTCAGATGGTGGGGCGTAGCGGACGTCAACGGGCGACTGATGGTCGACGTTTGCGGGGCCTACGACCCACGCCCGTCGTCGGCCAGGTGACCAGTTCGATATGCCAGAGCAGTTCTCATGGCGAGCAAATGAAGGTACACACCAAAAACGAGCAGATGTGATTGCAGAGGACAGTTGCAGAGTAGGTAGTCACTCACTTAGAATCGGGGAGTAACACCACCTCAATCAAGGGGGGCCCATGCCCGTTGAAGAAGTGACAGTCAAGATTGACAACGAGACCGTCGAGTATCTTTCCATCGGGTACGAGGTGATTGGTGACTCGGGCCGCACGTGGGCCCTTACTCCGGGGGGCCGCTTCAGTAAGGAATATCCGGGCGTCCGGGAGACGGCGGTGGCGCTGGCTGAACTGGGCAACCGGGTCTTGATCTACGACCGCCCGAACACGGGTGAGTCCGACGTGTGCTTCACCGGGAAGACCGAATCGGGGATGCAGGCCGACAGTGTGGCCGCCCTGCTCCAGCACCTCGAGCTCACACCGGCGGTGAGCATTGGAGGGTCCGGTGGAGCTCGTGTATCGCTGTTGACCGCCATCCGCCACCCGGACGTCATCGATGCCTTGGCGGTGTGGAACATGAGCGGCGGACCGTACGGGTTGATGAACGTCGGGACCGGTTACTGCAGCGCGTCGATCGCGGCCGTGTGGAATGGCGGCATGGGCGCCGTCGTGGAGATTCCGGAGAAGGTCCAGGGTAACTGGCAAGAGGTCGTGCGGCGGAACCCTGGGAACCGAGGGAAGATCCTGGGCCAGGACCCCAAGCAGTTCCGTGACACGATGCAGCGCTGGCTAAAGGCGTATTGCCCCTGTGACGGTCTTGTACCCGGCCTGTCCGACGCAGACGTGCTGGGTATGGACCGCCCGGTCTTGGTTTTTCGCAGCGGCGAGAGCGATCCTTTCCACACCCGGGAAGCGTCCGAGCAGCTGGCGCAAGCGCTGCCGAACGCCGTGTTGGTCGAGCCGCCCTGGACGGACACCGAGTGGATAGACAGCAAGCTCGGATACCGGTTCGTCAACTGGCCGCGCCTGGCTCCCATTCTCAACGACTGGGCCACCAAGGTGCTTGACTGATTACGCTCGCGGCTCGGCGGGTGGCGGACCCGTGCGGCAGAGAGGTGGTGGAGCCCAGTCTCCATTCCTTTGTGCGGTCGGTTCGGCGGCAGATGCATCTGGAGGCATTGAGAGCAGTATGGTTGACGCCGATATCGCTGTCAACGAAAATGTGCGCCACGAAGGATCGGGCTTCAGACGATCGATTTCCTGCGTGAAGATCAACGAGGACGCTCGACCCAGACCCCCAGCCGCGCCGATGGACAGGGCAACCTTGCCCTCGCGTGCTCCCATTGTCGGAATCGAAGACTGGCGCAGCCGTTGTCCGAACCATGTATCAATCTAGATCTCGGTGACGGCGATGTCAACGTCAATGACGCCAGCCATCCGGAGTCGTCACGACCAGCGCCGCCTGTTTCTGCTTGACATTTAGCCTCAAGGCGTTCTAGCGTAACAACGCTACTCATCTTGGCTACGCGTCAAGTTGAGCGACGGCACGGGCATCCGGACACCCGACAGCTGGAGTAAGGGGAGGACAGTGACCATGGGGTTTCGTCGCCGTTCTATTCGTTGGCTCACGATGATCGGTTCTCTGGGACTGGTGGTGCCGCTGCTGTTTGCGACGGCGCCTTCGGCGGGTGCTTCACCCCGGTTCGGGCGGCCACCGGGGCTGCAGCCGACCCTCGTCAACGTGCACCCAACGCTCGATCGGAGCTTGTACGGGGCGCAGATCGCGGTCAACCCGAGGAATCCGAACAACATCGTTGTAGCTGCCGTTTCGGACACCGGTTACACGCAAGCCTGCCAAGCCAGCGGTGACCCTAACTGTCAGCTTGTGCCAACGTCGTTTGGTCTCCTGGAGCCCCAGGGTAACTTCAACCCGACTCTTGGATTTACCTTACGCGGAATGTTCGTGTCGTTTGACCGTGGCCGGACCTGGAAGGAGATCGATCTCTCTAATTTCGCCCCGGTCGGGCGTCCCGAGCTGTACTCCCAGAATGAGGGCGGGCTCAGCGTTGGGCCCAATGGGACGTTCTATCTTCAAATGAACACTCTGGACTGGGGAACACCGACGAACTTCGCCCCGGCCGCCGGTGTCGCGCTCAGCAAGTCCACTGATGGGGGCCGGACCTGGAGCCAGCCAGTGCTTATCGGCACGCCGGGGGACTTCCCGTATCTGACCGTCGATCAATCGACCGGTACGATCTACTCGTTGAGCGGGGATTCCCCGCTCTGCTCGCGGCAGAGCTGTGTCAACCCGAGTACCCCGCCCCAAACGACCTTCAGTGACGCCTTCGTCGCCGCGTCGCGCAACGGCGTCCACTGGACCCCGCCGCAACGGGCCGGGGGCACCGACGGTGTCAACCAGTTCGACGGATCCGGCAGCAAGGATATCGCGGCTGCATTCGGGATGGTGGCAACGACATTCATCTCCACCAGCGCCCCGGCCTGTGCGTTCTTTGTCGGTGGGACGGCGCCTTGCACCGTGTTCCAGACGTCGAGGAATGCAGGCGCCACGTGGAGCCGGCACCGGGTGCCAGTGGCGTCGACCGCGCCCGCAGGTATTAACAACACTCTGGTAGCCGCGGACCCTTCGAGACCGGGACACTTCACGGTTGCCGTCTTGAACAGCAGCCAGACCGCGTTCTCTGTGTTCCAGACCCGTGACTCAGGCAGGACCTGGAGCGGACCGACCACGGTCGCCAATGATGGCAAGACCCACTGGAACCCCTACCTGGCCTACTCGCCCAAGGGGGTTCTTGGCCTGGTGTGGCGCACCAACGAGGGGGCTGCCTTCCCGGCCCTCACCCCTTACAGCATTTGGGCGGCCATATCCAACAATGGCGGCCGCACGTTCAGCCGGCCGCTCGAGGTCAACTGCTGCTCGCCGGCGGCCCAGCCTGGCGCGTTCACGGGTGGGAACATCCCTCAAGATCTTTCGGCGATCGCCCTCAGCAATCAAGGCGTCTACGTCGCTTGGGGAGACTGGCGGACGGGCGAGAGGAATATCTTCTTCAGCGCCATCAAGTACCAGGCCTTTAGCCCTCGATAGTACTCACCATCGTCAAGCCGGGCTGGTGGGCGAACTGATGCCATCTAGCCGGCGTTGGTGGGCGGGATTTGGAGCGTCGCAGAATTTGATGCTGAGTCGCCGGCCTTCGGTGGGGGGGCATTGAGCAACTCGATGTGGTAATGATGATTGGGTGCACGTAGGAGTGGGTCTGAACTTCCAGAACCTCGACGGCATGGCCACCGACGCCGAGGTGTACCGCTGGGAGCTGGCTCTTGCGGCTCGGGCCGAGGACGCCGGCTTCGACTCGGTGTGGTCGTCCGAGCATCACTTCTCGGACTATCAGCTCACCGCGCAGATGTTGATGTTCCTGTCGTGGGTGGCGGGGCAGACGACGCGGGTCAAGCTTGGCACGATGGTGACGGTTCTGCCTTGGCACGATCCGGTGCGGGTAGCGGAGAGCTTTTCGGTGCTGGACCACCTCTCCGGGGGGCGAGCCATCCTGGGGATCGGCCGAGGTCTGGGGCGGAGAGAGTTCGCTGGATTTCGGTTGGCGATGGGGGAGTCGCGCCGGCGGTTCTCCGAGTACGCCGAGGCGATCCTGGAGGCGCTTGAGACCGGCTATATCGAGCACAACGGCGAGTTCTATGAGCAGCCACGTGTCGTGCTCCGGCCGCGTCCGCTCGCAAGTTTCAAGGGTCGGACGTTCGCGGCGGCCGTTTCGCCGCAGTCGATGGAGTTGATGGCCCGCATGGGGGTCGGGATCATGGTGATCGCCCAGAAGCCTTGGGAGACGGCTGAGGCTGAGCTCGCGGCATATCGTGAGCGGTACCGCGAGCTCAACGGTTGCGAGGCGCCCAAGCCGATCCTGGTTGTGGTCGCGGCG
The DNA here is from genome assembly GCA_963783945.1 of uncultured Actinomycetota bacterium. GTDB lineage: Bacteria > Actinomycetota > Acidimicrobiia > Acidimicrobiales > Palsa-688 > CAWAPS01. Next base: position 898,466 of record CAWAPS010000019.1, on the reverse strand, counting down.
GTCAGCCACGATCGCACAGCGGCCCGGCGGATGCGGGACATTTACCTGCAGCGCTGGGCCCGCTCGACGGTCGAGCACTACGAGTTCGACAACGTCGGGTTCGCGGAGATCGAGGGTTACGAGTACTACGGAGCGCTGGCCAGCAATATCGCCAAGCACGGGCTGGAGAAGTTCAGCGGCTTCCTTGCCAACCTTCAGGTGTGGGGCTCGCCCAAGGAGGTGACCGAGAAGCTGCTCGAGTACGCCCAGCGCTGCGACGCCGGCGCCCTGGTTATCCCTCTCACCTTCGGTGGCATGCCGGCCCACGAGGCGAGCGCCAGCTTCGAGCTGTTCGCCGCCGAGGTGCTCCCCGAACTCCAGCACCACGACGTGGGCGGAGATATCGGGGTGACCTACGGCGCGACCATCCAGAGGGCGCCCCGTACGGGATAGCGGATGGAGCGACTGGTGAAGGCATTCCCGTTGCCGACGTTGATCAGCTGGCCGAGGTAGGCATTCGTTGCGGACGGCGCAGTCGCTCAAATGATTAAGTCAGTAGCGACGGGGTCATTGTGGATGAGGAGCGGGCTTCCCTCGACGGTCACGAGGACGCGGCAGGTCCTCAGCTTTCAGCTTTCATCCGTTCAGGGGAGGCGTCTCCGCGGATGACGCTCGGGGGTGGAGCGGGCGACCATTCGATCGACCCGGGCCAATGCAGAAAGCCCGAGCTGGCCCATGTGCCACCATCGACGTGCAGTGTCGTACCCGTGACGGTAGAGGATAAGTCGGACGCCAGGATCAGTACTGCATCGCCGAGATCGTCGACAGAGGGGGGCACACCCATCGGGATGTACATCTCCATCATCTTGACCAGCAGCTCGGGTGAGGTGGCAGCCAGCTCGCGCTTGATGTGGTCCGGGGGCGACTCACTGCTCGTCTCGCTTGGGGTCGTGTCAGGTGCCACACAATTGACGCGGATCCTCTCGGGAGCTAGCTCAACAGCCAGAGCACGGCTGAAGTTGGTCAGTCCTGCCTTGGCGCCGGCGTAAGCCGCGAAGCCGGCTGCACCGCGGTGGGCCTCGATGGTCGTGAAGTTGATGATGCTGCCCCCCAGACCGCGGCGTCGAATCCGCGGGAGCGCCAGGCTGATCGAATGCATTACCCAGCCAAGATTGCGATGGATGTCTGCCTCCCATTGCTCGGGCGTCGTACCCGAGAACGGCCCCATGGACACGCCCCCGGCCACGTTGACGACAATGTCGAGGCGGTCGAAGTCTTCATCCAGCGCGTCGTAGAACTCCGAGAGCTGATGCGGGTCGAGAGCGTCGGTGGCCCGGCCGGTGACGCGTCTGCCGAGCCGTTTCACATCCGCGACAGTGGGCTCTATCGATGGTTCTTTGATATCGCAGAACCCGATGTCAACGCCGGCCTTGGCCAATGCCAACGTAAGCGCCGCGCCAACGCCTGCACCTCCGCCGATGACCGCGGCAACCTTGCCACTCAAGTTGGCTCGTTCTTCCAGGTATCCCATCTGCGCACCCCAGCCTCTGCTCGTTAACGCAAACGATGGTACCGCTTGACCTGGTCGATAGCCGAGTTGGGGTGCGCGCAACCTTCATCTCCCTGTTTGGCCCTCAGCCAGCGGTTTGGCCGGAAGTATCCCGAGGTGTTAGCGTCACTTGTAACGCATATCGTTCAGCGGAACGTCGTCGGCTGGGGAGGAGCAACGCTGTGAAGTTTTGGTTGTGGGCGCAAGAGGTACAGATGAACGAGCTCGTCCAATTTGCCCGCGACGCCGAGGAGTTGGGCTACGACGGGGTCGGCTTGCCTGAGCACGTCGTCATCAAAGCGACAGACCGTACGCCCCATCCCACCGACTACCAGCTCGAGCCGGATGCAGAATTCGCGGATCCGTTGTGCGCATTCTCAGCCATGGCCGCGGTGACCACCCGTTTGCGGTTCTTACCCTTTGTCTACGTGGTGCCGCTGCGCAACCCGTTCGCGCTGGCCAAGCAGGTGGCGACCCTAGCGGCGATGTCGGATAACCGCTTCGTGCTCGGGACCGGTGTGGGGTGGCTGCGAGACGAGTTCGAGGCCGTTGGCGAGGACTTTTCGACGCGCGGTCGTCGCATGGACGAGATTTTGGACATCGTGCGCGACTTCTGGGATGACGGTTATGCCGAGCACCACGGCGAGTTCTACGACTTCCCCCGGAGCGGGATGTTTCCGGTGCCGTCGCAGCCGGTGCCGATCTGGATCGGCGGGCATTCACAACGAGCGGCAGCACGCGCCGCCCGATTCGACGGCTACATGCCGATGGATGGTCTCAATGATCGCACCCGCCGTGAGTTCGCGGCCATCGACAACTATCGCGCTCAACACGCCCTCGCCGGACCGTATGAACGGGTCGTCACAGCTCCGTTCAGTCCTGATCCCAGCGAAATACGTCGCATCGAAAGCGAAGACGGGATCACCGACGTGACTGTCCCCGCCACATACATCTTCGGAGCTCAGAGCGCTCCCGGGGCAACGATCGCCTACGCCCAAAAACGGGCACTGGCCGAGCGCTACGCCGAGGAAGTAATCGCGAAAGTCTGACTCGTGCAAAGTCACCCCTGTGGCGGTCAGAGCTAGAGGTCGGGTCCGGGCCCGGCTCGGGTCAGTCACACATGTGGAACGGATTGGCGCGTCCCGCGTAGTCTCACCTTCGACGAGGGTCTTGAACACCCTGATCGACGTCTTTGTGTGAGGACTTTATTGGGGCTCGAGATGCATCACGGGGATGCGGGCTCCCGGTTGGGTGGTGGCGATGAATACCACCGCGTCGGCGACGCTGTCTGCTGGGGCCGGCTCTTCGGGTGCTGGGCCTCCCCGGGCGACCCACTCGTCGGTTACAGAACGGGCGCCTTGGTCGCCTGCCTGCACTTCGGGTGACGTGGCCACCGGTCCGACCCGGATCGAGCTGACCCTTATCCTGCTGGGAAGTAGCTCGGTGGCCAATGTCCGGCTGAAGGTCTCGAGGCCGCCTTTGGTGGCCGAGTACACCGATAGGTACGGACGGGCGAGTTCGACCGATCGCGACGAGATGTTGACCACGTCGCCTCCCCCGGCGGACCGCAGTAGTGGGATGGCGGCGCGCGTGCAAAGCATCGGTCCCACCAGGTTGGTGGCCACCTGATCGAGGATGTTCTCGTCGCTAGCCTCTTCCAGCAGGGCCATGCCGATAAGGCCGGCATTGTTCACGAGGAGGTCGAGCCGACCAAAGCGCTGCCCGACCTCGCCGAAGGCGGCTCGAACCGAGCCCGGGTCGGACACGTCACAGGGCACAGCCATCGAGCTATCACCCAGGCCGGCCGCCAAGGACCTCAACCTCTCACGATTCCGGGCCATGCAAACGACCGCGGCCCCCTCGTCGGCTAACCGGCGGGCGATTGCCACACCCAAACCCCGCGAGGCCCCCGTGACCACGGCAACCCGCCCGATCAGGCGGCCCTCTGCTTTCTCCATGCGCCGATCGACTGTCGTCAAAGCACTCCCTCGTGCTGTTGCTGCCCGAACTCGAACGTCTCTGCGACTACTGCCGTGTCGATGCCCGACGCCCCTCTACTTGAGTCCGGGCGTGATGACTCTTGACGGCGTGTTCATATTAGTGTCATTGTTCTATTGCCAACGGTAGCCGGAGTCGTGTTAGTCCGGTTCTGTTCGACCCCAAAGGAGGTTGGTCTCCAGCGCATCGGGTCGAACGGCGACGAATGCGAAATCCGACTACTACTGAGGGGAGCTCGGTTGGGACCCGTCGACGAAGTGTTGGGGATGGCGCGGGCTCGTACCGGCCTGGATGATTTCGGGGACGACTCGTTCCGGGACGGTCTGGAGCGTTTTGTGCGAGCTTTGCAGGACGAGGCGCGTCTGAACGCGGTTGGTCAGGTTGCGATCAGGGAGCAAATCGTCGGGCTCTTGGCGCAGCGGTTGCAGATAGAGGATTGGTACCGACGGCACCCCGAGATCGACGAGGAGGCGATCGACGCTCCCTTGATCGGACTCGGGCTGCCCCGCACGGGTTCGACCGCGCTGTCCTTTCTCCTGGCGGAAGATCCCAACGCCCGTTCGTTGCGCACGTGGGAAGCTTCAGAGCCTTGCCCTCCTCCCTCGACGGTGCACGGAGCGGATCCAAGGATCGAGCGGGCACAGATGCAGGCGGCACAACATGAGCGGGAATCGCCACGTCTAAGTGCGTTGGTGCCATCGTCGGCGACGGGCCCTCAGGAGTGCCAGCTCATGATGGGACTGGATTTCAAGTCGCAGATGTTCCAGGCTTCGGCTTACATCCCGTCGTATTCGGCGTGGTTGCTCCATGACGCTGACCTGACCTCCACCTATCAGTACGAGCGCCGGGCCTTGAAGCTCCTTCAGTGGGGCACGCCGGTGAAGCCGTGGCGGCTGAAGAGCCCCACCCATCTTCTGTTCTTGGACTATCTGGACCGGGCGTTCCCCGACGCCCGATTCGTGATGACCCATCGCGACCCGGCTGAGGTGATCGTGTCGGTCGCCGACCTCTACGCCGAGCTAGGTCGACACTTCAGTGACGATCTCGACCTTCATTATCTCGGGGCCCTCAACGTCGAGCAGTGGTCGGTGGGGATGGAGCGGACGCTGGCGTTCCGTGACGCGGGCGCCGACGGGCGGTTCTATGACATCGATTTCCGGGCTATGCAGCAGGACCCGATCGGAGAGGTATGTGGCCTCTACGCTTGGTTGGGTGAGCCGGTCACCGGTGCGTTCGCTTCCGGGATGAAGCGTTGGTGGCACGACAACGCGGAGAGGCGGGAGAAGAACGTGCACCCGGACCCGTCTGGCTTCGGGATCGACCTCGAGCGCGTCCGGGCGGTGTTCGCCGATTACACCACACGTACGGGGCGTTGGACCGTCCGTTGACGACCAACGAGATATATGTGGGTCTCTGCCGCTGCCCTCACCCGCGGGCGCAGAGACCACGCTCAGATCTCGGAGCGTGGGTACACCAGATCACCCGGGTCATCGCCATCGAGTGCGCACCCTTCGGCATCCGCGCCAACGCTATCTGTCCCGCGGCAATGCCCTACACCAACTACATGGTCCCCGACGCGACCAGGGGGTCAGTAGGGGCAGGTGACCAGCGGGCCGCGCTGGTGGCCACCTACCACCCCCTCGGTCGCCCGATCACCGCCGAGGACTGCGCGGAGGCCGCTCTGTTCCTCGCATCGGACGCGGCGCGTAATATCACCGGAGTGCTGCTCCCGGTCGACGGAGGGTACCTCGCAAAATGACCCCTAGCCAATGGTCTGGCCCGCCACGACCGCGCCGACCCCCACCAGCGGTTCGGACCTTCGCAGTTCGTCACATGCGTCCACCGCCCTCGGGTAGCAGTATTACCTCTACTCCGCACTCCGCCCGCGCCAGACCGGCCCGGTCCACGAAATGTCCGGTGACGGCGCGCCACGCCGCCGTGGGTAGTTTCAGTCGCTCGTAGCCTGATACCTACCGAACGATCTGTTCCACCCGCAACTGCGCTACCGCGGCGGTATCGTATCCGAGAGAAGCCAGGATCTCGTCAGTATGCTGGCCTAACGCCGGCGCCAGGCGATGTGGTAGGGCTCTCGCCTCTCCTACGCGTATCAATGATGCTACCTCGCGGACATGTCCGTGCTCTGGGTGAGCGCATTCTGCGACACGGCCCAGACGCACGTTTTCTGGGTCGATCATATTTTCATGATTTGTATTGCCCATAATTGGCTGGGCGACAGGGACACCCTCTTCAGTGAGAATCTTAACCCATTCTGCACTCGTCTTTGTTGTGAAAGCGTCCTCGAGTGCGCGGCCCAGCGCGTAATCGGCTTCATCGCTCAGAGCTTGGCGCCAAAAAGGTTCAACTCTGGCGATGTCCTGTTTCGTCCCGGTAGCCTTTCCGAGCCTGTCGAGGTGGGTATCAGTTATGGCGACAACACAAATCCAGTCGTCCTCTGTCTGGTAGAGCCGATTCAGGGCGCCGAACCCAAGTTGCAGTTCGTCCAGCTTGCCGGCCCCCAGAACCTGTCCGTCTGCGGCCCGCACCAGATGCGACACGTGGGCCATTGCCGCATGTAACTGCGGATTCTCGATCAACTGACCTTCGTCATCAAGCCGTCTATGCAGCAAGGCGCAAAGTATGGCAATCGCACCTAGCAAACCGTTGCCCGAGTCTTCATTGCACGGAGAGAATAGCGGCGGATTGAATCGCCCACCTACTTCGTAGCTGCCCCCAACGTATCCTGTCATCAGCGGGGCAAAGCTCTGGCGGCTCATGTCGGGGCCGCTCGACCCCCACCCTGGCGACGACATGTAAATGATCCTTGGGTTGACCCTCACGGCTTGCTCATACCCCATACCAAGACGTTCGGCTGCGCCCGGTCGCATGTTGTGATGGATGACGTCAGCCCACGCTAGGAGTCTACGCCCAACCGCTTGACCTTCCGAACGCTTCAGATCGACGGCGATGGCTCGCTTTCCTGCCTGACCGGACCGAAATATGCCGTCGGCGTTGCGGAGCACATCGCCCGCCAGAGACTCCAGCTTGATGACGTCCGCTCCAAGATCGGCCAGCAAGCGAGAGCTGTAGGGTCCCGCATAGTAGGCGCCAACGTCCAAGATCCTCACTCCGTCGAGAAGCGGCCGCAGGTCAGGGGGGTGAACGCCGACCCGGTTCCATCGGCTTGGCGTGCGATCGGTCTCTGCCAAGATCTGGGCGGTGTGTTCACCCACTCGCGGCGCTGGACACCGCACTGCACCGGGGGTCCGAGAGAACTTCGCCGCCGGGGCGACCTGGGTTACACGACCCAACGCCGGATCGCAGACTTCGATGACCATTCCATTATGGATCGGCTGCGGTTCAGTGAAGATCTCACCTTGGTGTAGAATGGGAATGGCGCATACGTCGGCCGCCAATAACTCGCTCAGCCACGCTGACCGAGGCTTCTGATCAAAGATTCCAGGTAGCTCGTTCATCAAGATCGCTGCTTGCTCGGGATCGAGCGGAGCAAGAAGATCCATGCCGGTGTCGCTCGGTGGAATACGATCGTCGAAACCCAGGAGCGTCATCAGTCGACTGAATGCGCCCTGAGCTCCGGTATGTATGCCGAGGTACTCGTCGTTCGCGCACCGAAATGCTCGGCACACCTGACGAAAGGACCCGGGCAGAACGGAGTTCTCGAGGCGCCTTTGGCTCTCTCCGGTCTCGCCCCAAAGAATCGAGTGGTAGGCCAGGGCCCCATCGAACAGGGACGTCTCGACCAGTCGACCGACGCCGTCATCGAGTCTGCGGTAGACAGCGGCCAATATTCCCATAACCGCGAGATAGCCGGCGCCCATACTGGCGAAGGGAAGCGCTTCATAGATCGGACCTTCGCGATGACCGAGTTGTCCGGACTGCTGTGACATCGTACCGACCAGGGCGTGCACGATTGCCTCATGTCCAGGGACGTCCCGCAGAGGTCCGTCCGAACCGAACCCTGTTATCGAGCAGTAGATCAGATTCGGGAGTCGTGGTCGGAGCGTCTCGAAGTCGAGCCCTAACCTTTCGGCCACGCCAGGCCGCCAACTGTGAAGAAAGACGTCAGCCGTCTCCAGGAGGTCGTAGAGGTCCCCGACGCCCTCTTTCAGGTCCATCACGACGCTTCGTTTCCCCCTGTTGAGCACGGAGTACTCGGGCGCGAGAGCCTCGCGGTAGGGATCGCCCCCCGGTGGTTCGACCCAGATGACGTCGGCGCCGTAGTCGGCCAGGAGGCCTCCGGCCCTGGGCCCGGCCATTCCTCTCGAACAGTCGATAACTCGGAGATCGACTAAGGGTCCGTGCGAATGCGATTCATCATTGGAACGGTCGCTCACTGCAGTGCCTCCTATCTGTTGAGTTGGACACTCGGCGGCTATCAGCTATCGGCGCCGAAGAGCGAGGGGCAGTTCCTTCAAGGCGTTGTTGAAGTTAGAGCGCAGCCGCTTAGGCTCCCCCACCAGTTCGATGGTCGGGAACTGGGCGAGCAGTTCTTCGAAGAACACCTTGCCCTCCAGACGGGTCAGATGGGCGCCCGTCCGCTCCTGCGTGAACGGCAGCCGGAATGATACCCGTGGACGCCATGCAACCTCCCTATAGCACCAAAATGCCTGTGGCCTGAGGAGCGTAGGCTTACGGAGTAAGTCTGTCAAACCAAGCGGGAGAGACCATAGAATGATCCCTCAGCAGCCGGCTCCCAGGACGCGTGAAGCTCTCAACCGCTGTCGCGTTGTGCACGCCGCCGTCGATCTGGCCGACCATGGCGGCATCGAGTCGCTCAGCATGCGCAAGGTCGCTGAAGCGGTCGGAGTCGAGGCGATGTCGTTGTACAACCACGTGGCCCACAAGGACGACCTCTTCGACGGCATGGTCGACATGATCTTCAGTGAGATCGACCTGTCCCTTACCGGCACGACGGATTGGAAGTCCGCCATGCGACAACGCGCTATGTCCGCCCGCGACGTTTTGACTCGACATCGGTGGGCGATCGGCCTTATGGACTCTCGCACCTCGCCCGTACCTGCGACCCTGAGGCATCTCGACGCCGCACTTGGCAGCTTGCGCGCCGCGGGTTTCTCCGTCGAGATGACCGTACGTGCGTACGGCATAATCTACGGGTACGTCTACGGCTTCGTCCTAGCGTTCAACCAAGGAGCCCACGCCGCTCGAGCCCAACACTTCCTCGAGCAAGGACCCTCCGAGCAGTACCCGCACGCGACCGAAATAACTGTCGAGTACATGCTGAGACCAGGATTCGACTACATCCGCGAGTTCGAGAGCGGGCTCGATGTCATCCTCGACGGCCTCGACCGAACCCTCACCAACACAAACCAGGCTTACTGAGGCCCAACATGTCGATGCGGAGAAAACCTGGACCAGGTCTTCGACGACGGTCCCGATCTGACCGGGAAGGCGTTACTGCATCAACTCGTGCTTACTCACGTCGACTCTGAGGCACAATGACGGGCCCGTGCCGGACAAGCCCGTTGGGCCCGCACGACTGAAGAACGTAGTAGTACCACTCTGGGCCGAGCCGGGCGTTGACCTCGGTCACGGCGGGTGTGTCGGCGAACATGTCCAGATAGATCCAGCCGTCCCACGGGGCCGTCTTGTCAGGGTGCATCCGCCCGTGGGTCAGGGAACTGTTTCCGACTACCGGGATATTCCAGCTCGCGGCCTGTAAGGCGAGCCCTAAAGGGAAGGCGGAAGGCCCACGACCGAAGTAAACCAGCACCTCGGCATCGGGATGATGTACCGCATCGACTACAGAGCTGGCGTCCGAAATCTCCGCGGGCATTGTTCTTCGCGCTACGACTTGGATACCCACTCGGCGGCAGCCAATGTCGAACCACTCGACGTGGCGCCGGGCGTTCATGGTCTCGTCCGACACCAGCGCGGCGCGCCGGACCTGCCGGTCCACCAGATGTTGCACGATCGTCAGCGCTTCGTCTTCCAAGGAGCCAAGCTGGAAATGGAACGCCCACTGACTTCGCAGCTGTTCGTGGGCTGCCCAAATAACGCACGGGATACCGATCTCATCGGCAAGGTCCCTTGCCACGTAACCGTTGTCCGTGATCCCCGGGCCAATGATGGCGAGCACGCCTGCATCGGCCAGGTCGCGAAACCCTTTTCGGAACTCGTGCTCGGTTCCGCCGGGCAGCCCGTTGGGCGCCGAGGAAAGAACCGCCACGTCCTCAGCGAACGACGATGTGGCTAAGCCGGCGTGTACAGCACCCGCGAGGAGACCGTGCATGGGACCAGCGTCCTCTGTATCGAACAATACGCCAACACACGTGCCGGTCACGGCTCGAAGGTGGGAGAGACCGACTGCACGCTCATGACCCTGGTGGCGCCTCGGGAAGCTCTTAGTGGTGACCGCGGTAGCTTAGCGGCACTCACGGCTGGGATGCGGACCTCATTGTCGTTGGCCGGTGCGTCGGCCCTGTTTAGGGCCCACCGCACAATAGTTCGCCCCTGACAGACCGATCGTACAGGGGTCAGTCCGATGGGTTTCGTGCCATTATTCGAGCACGTCCGTGGGCAACGGTCGGTAGGGTCACATACCGGCAACTTTCGGACCGCCGCCTGCATAGAGGGTCGCACCCGAACAGAAGCTCGACGCATCCGACGCAAGGAACAAAACCGCGGTGGCGATCTCATACGGCTCGGCCAGACGGCCCATGCCATTGCCCGCGCCCATTGTGGCCAGATCGATACCACGCCGCTGCGCATCCTCGATCATCGGCTCGGTCAGGACCCCGCCACACGCCAAGGCATTGACCCGCACCCCGTGCGGGGTCCACGCGGCTGCCAGCGAATTCGTGAGGTTGTTCACCGCCGCCTTCGACGCCCCATACGGCAGCCCGATCGGGAACGGATTGAAACTGGACCCCGACGAGATGTTCACGATCGCACCCTTGCCCCGCTCGAGCATCCGCCTGGCCGCTGCACGCGATAGGAAATACACCCCGGCCAGGTTCAAGTCAACGATCTGACGCCACTCGTCGGCTTCCCAGTCCAAGGGCGGCTTGGTGGACGCTCCACCGGCGTTGTTCACCACCACGTCGACCTGACCGAACTCCGCGACGGTCGCAGCGACGACCTGCTCGCACTGCTCCACGTCGGTCACGTCCGTAGGCACCACCAGCGCCCGCCTGCCGATCGACTCAACATCGGCGGCAGTACGTTGCAGCGGCTCACGCCGTCGCGCCGCGAGTACCACGTCAGCCCCCTGCTCCGCGAACACGAGCGCGATAGCCCGACCAATGCCCGTCCCGCCACCACTGACGATCGCTACCTGACCCGCAAGCGAGAAACGGTCTGTTACAGAACCAGGCATGCCAGTAATCTCACTCACCGCGGCTCCCTCTCATGATTGGATCGAACATCTTCACATTCACCGTGCCGGGCGAAACCATCGACAGCAACAGATCGCGATCTGCCCTCGGACTCGCCGCCCTAACGCACGTCAACTTCACATTGCACAAAATGTACAGGATCTCGTCGCCTAAGGGCCCGCCACGAAACAACTTGACGCAATTCTCTTGTAAACATGCATGTCGTGGCACAGGACTTGTTCCAAGTTGTTTCGTGGCGGGCCCTAACCCGATGAGCGACTTAGTACGGCTTCGAGAAGGTCTTCAGCGGTGATGTCGCCAGGGCATGAGGGCGCAGAGTGCGTCGACCTCAGGAAATCGATTCGAAGCGGCGCTTCGTGAGTTTGTCGATGACTCTCGCCGTTGCGAGACCGTCCGCGAAGGTCGCCAGGGGGAACTCGGGCGTGCCGCGTCGAACCGCGTCGCGAATCAACGGGGTCCACCGCATCATCATGTTGTCGTCATGGACGGTCGTGGTGGTCCAGGGGTTCAGTCGAAACAACTCCGAGATGCTGTCCTTAGTGTGAAGCAGTATCCGTCCGCCGACCCAATGAACGCTGTCGGCGACCACCTCGAGAACGCCCCGGTCGCCGACGATAACTGTGCGGGCCGGCAGGTCGGCGGCACTCGTCGCGGTCGCGTCGATCGTGGCCGACACGCCCTGCTCCGTTCGCAGCAACGCGGTGAAACTGTCCTCGCCGGAGCACTCGTGCATCGTGCCTTCGGCGTCCGGGCGCTCCGTGACCGTCGTACGTAATACTGCGGAGGCGTCGACGACCTCACCGTAGGTGAAGCGGAAGAAATCGATGTGGTGGGAACCGTTGACCCGTACCCATCCACCGCCGCGCGACGCATCGAAGGACCAGCTGTACTTCCGTCCCCTCGGCTTAGCCCAAGAAGCCTCGAACGAGCTCAAGTGGACGTGCTCGACCTTACCAGCCACACCTTCCAGGACAAGCGATCGCATTTTCGACATGATCGGATGGGCGCGGAACTCGTAGTTGACCAGGTTCAAGACCCCGGCATCACGAGCGAGGTCGAACATTTCCTCGGCATCGGTCGCGTTAGCGCCGAACGGTTTGTCACAGAGCACAGCGTGGCCCGCCTCGATAGCGCGCCGGACATGGTCACGATGCAGGAACGGCGGAGAGTGCACGGAGATCAGATCGATATCGGCTCGAGCGCACAGTGCGGCAACCGCCGCATCATCCCGCGGCGACACAACGTCGACGACGGTGCATTCAGCCGCCTCGAACGCCGGCGCGACGGCTCGGGCACCGAAACCCCCTCCAATGACCCCCACCCGCACCGCCTGCTCACCATTCATGTCGCTCCCATCACAGATGCGTCATGCCAGTCAAATCTCCATGCTGCGACCACGTGTCACCGAACCTGACATCGTCGATTTGGACCAGCGCGACCCGGTCGATGTTCTCCCGCACGCGCTTTTCGAGCGTGGGCTCGTGCCAGCAACACTCCAACTCCAGCACTACACCCGACCCGATCGCACGGGCGACGGTCAACGCGTCACGAAACGTGTACAGAAAACTGATATCGAGCCGCAACGAGTTCGTCGGCTGGATCGCAAACGCCATACCCAGCTCCCTCCAGAACCCGACCTCGTCGCTGAACGGGATCAACCCCGAACACACCTCGCAAACGGAGATCCGTCGATGCCATGCCAAGACCAGACCTGCCCTCGAGCGTGGCCCGTGCTCGACATTCTATGCGATCGGACAAGAGCTCCCCAGACCGATCGCGAGGTGGCAGAACCCTTTGGGCCCACCGGCTGGGTCGGTCTCCCTCCCCCCATCCTCATAGGCTCGCCACCCAGCGTTTGGCTGCGGCGGCCAGCCGAGCAGCAACCGCGTCGGCAGGCAGCGCGGCGAGCTCCTGATTGAGCACCTCGATCTCGAGGTATGCACCAGGGCTGTTGTCGAGCGCCGCCTCTACCAGCTCGCGCAACGGAAGCCGGCCTTCGCCGGGCATGAGGCGCCCCCGTTGTGGCTCGTATGCGCTCCCCGGAGGCGGCGGGACACGGTCACTGAGGTGAACACCGGCGATCGCGTCCGGTGGAAGCCGACGCACGTCCTGCACCGTGCCTCCGGAGCGATCCAGGTGGAAGACGTCCAGCATGATGGCGCAGTTAGGCTCGCCGCATGCCTGAAGCACGGCCTGGGTGAATGCCAGGTCGGGCAAGCCCGTGTTGGGAACGAACTCGAGCGAGATCCGTAACCCTCGCGCCGCGGCCCTGCGGCAGATGCCTCGCACTGCGTCGGCGGTCTGACCGAGCGGCGCAGCATCGCAGAACGCCGACGGAATGTTGACGATCGGCGCGCCCAGTACCTCGGCCGACCGAAAGCAGGTCTCCTCGTCCAGAGGCGACACCGCGTCCGGTGTGAGGACGGCGCGGAGTGCTGGGTCGAGAGAGTCGAGGTCCGCTGCTCCGGGGAGGCTTCGAATTAGACCGTCCATCACGGTGACCTCGACGCCGGCATCAGTGAGCTGTCTCTGCAGCTCTTGTTCGGTCACGCCATCGTGTAGAGCCTTCGCGAAGGTGTAGGGCCGGGCGCTGATCCGGCGGAAACCGTGACGGGCAGCCAGCTCGATGAGCTCGGGGAGGTCCGCCTGCACAACGTTGGCGCAGCCGAGCGCGATCGCGGAGCTATCGATCTTCATCTGGTTGCCTGGAGTTTGTGGTCAGTCGCTCGCGGCCGACCCCCGATCGCCAGAACTCCTGGGACCTTGTCCGACGGGCGACCGCGGAGAATGGACATCAAGGCAACACCGTAGGCATGTCCCGAGTGTGACTACGTGAACCGCCACCAGCACGTGTTGCTCGAAGCCGGATCGTCACAGCGTCGTCCGCCCGCCGTCTACGGCGATCGTCTGCCCGGTGACGTAGGCGGACTCGTGGGAGAGGAGGAATAGGACGGCGTAGGCGACTTCCCATGCTGTGCCTTGTCGATTGAGCGGGATTGGAATGTTTGCCCGGTTGTCGCTTTGGTTGGCGCTGCGACCGAGGCCGGTGTCGATGAGGCCGAGCATGGCCACGTTGGCGCGGATCGCCCGCTCCTTCCCTTCGGTGGCTGTCGCCCGCATGACGGCCGCGAGGGCGGCTTTCGATGCCTCGTAGGCGAGCCGTTGCCCGGTCGGGCGCAACGCCGCGATCGCGGAGATGAACACAACGGAGGACATGGGCTCGAGGACCGGCAAGGCTGCCCGCATTGTGAGCATGGCGCCCCGGAGGTTCGCGTCCATGGTGGCGTCCCACGACTCTGGTGTCGTTGCTTCCCACCCCTTCGCTCCTGGGATGCCAACGTTGTAGACGACACCGTCGAGGCCTCCCAGCGCTTCGAGCGACCGGGCGACCATATGCTTCACGCTGACCGGCTCGGCCACATCTGTCACGACCAGGGTTGCCCCTCCGCCCTCGCGCCGTATTAGCTCGACGGTCCCTTCGGCGGCGGCCTGGTCACGATCGGCGGCGGCGACGTGCGCGCCCTCGCGGCCGAGGAGAACCGCGATGGCCCGCCCGTTCCCGACCGGCTGATCGGGGATGCCGACATCGGTCTGGCCCGCACCGACCACGAGGATGCGCCGGCCGGCCATGCGGCCGCGCCCGGGTGCCAGGCCCCGGGACTCGGGGGACAGATCGATCGGTCCGGACCTGTCATCTCCTGCTGGCATGATGATCTCCTAGTATGCCTACACTGCGGCGACTGTTGACGTTGGGAGCGTGGGCGTGAAGATCCATCCACTCGAGTGCGGCTGGCTCACTATCGACTTCGGAGAGATCGTGTCGGGTCAGTCCGGCAAGATCCGGGTCCCGGTCGGCGCCTACCTGCTCGAGCATCCTCGTGGTCCCGTGCTGTTCGACCTGGGCATGCATCCGTCGCTCGTCGAATCGTCGGAGCGGATCGGAGCGGTCGCGAAGGTGATCCAGGTGGAAATGCCGGCGGAGGCGCAGCTTACGGCCCAGCTCCAAGCGGTGGGTCACGATCCGGCAGATATCGTCCTCGCGGTCGCGAGCCATCTGCACTTCGACCATGTTGGCGGGCTCGCCGAGTTGCCGAATGCAACGCTGATGGTGCAGGCCGATGAATGGGAGGCCGCGACCAGGGGGGGCCGCATACCCGGGTCCTACAACCGGGAGGACTTTGATCTCGGGCACGAGCGGAGGTTTTTGGACGGAGTCTTCGACGTGTTCGGAGATGGTTCGCTCGTGGTCCATCCCACGCCGGGCCACACGGTGGGTCATCAGTCGCTGATTGTCGAAGGCCGGACGCTGTTCGTCGGCGATGCCTGCTTCTGCAGGATCGCACTCGACAATGACGCTCTGCCTCAGCACACCGGGGATCCCGAGCGACACCGTCAAACCTTCGCGTGGCTCCGCCAGCGCGAGGCCGAGGGTATCAACGTCGTTTTCACCCACGATCCCGAGCAGTGGGCCCGGGTGCGAAGCGGGGCGATGCCGCTGTCCATAGAGTAGGCCGCCTTACCGCGACGGTCGAAGGGACGCGGGGCCGCGACCAGCCGATGAGTCACATAAAAGTGACGATTCAGCCGAGACTACGGGAGATGACGATCGCACTCAGAGCCCTCGACCGGATAGAAGGGCGCGGCGAGCAAGGGGATACTGCGCTCATTCGCCCAACGCCTGTTCAAAACATCGCTCATGCGCTCAGCCACCGCGACCGGGTCGTCATCGAGGAAACAGTAGGTGATCTGTAGCCGTGAATCTGCGTCGTTCGCATCATGGCGTGAGGCTCGCCATGCCCCTCCGACACCGGGGACTTCGATGAGACTTGCAGCCGGCACTTCACCATGCTCAACCAAGAGGTAGACGCCGTGCCTGGGCCACCACGGCAGTACCTCGGCGCCGACCTTGATTCGCGGCGCCGCAATGCGTTCCTCAACCTCGTATGTGCCGTGTTCGACCGACGGAAGGGACTCCGGCATTCTGCCGGCGGCCATCAGCGCGTCGGTCAGTGGTCCACCAGCGATCAGCTCCGCCGTATTGGTGAAATAGTACGTCATGACGTGATCAACGGAGTCGTAACGGGGCGTGCTCACGGCCCGGACGCGCCGGCACGCAGGTGTCGAGACGAGACGTAACGAGCTGCGGAGGCCCGAGAGCCGATATTGTTCGGGGCGGTGATCGAAGGTGTGCCACCGGAGATAGTCGCCGTCCCTTCCCTCCGAGTGTCGGGCTGACATCGAGGCGAAGAGAGTTGTGGCAGCTGGCGCCGTCCCGATTATGGTGGCCACTTCGTCTGATGGTGTACCGACCAGTTCGATCATGTTGGTGAGACCTTCCACGCGTCCGATGGCGCCTGCTAAGCCGATCCCGGTCCCGCAGGGCTTGGTCGGCCGCGACGAGGCTCAGACTAGTTGTTCCGGTCCGCAGACGCGTGGGTACGTCGGGCCGGCGAACAGATCCCCCCGTCTCAGCCCGGCGTCCTCGGCCTTCTTGAGTAGTGCGGGAGCATCTGATGACGCCGTGTAGCGCGTATCGTCAGAGAAATAGGTCAGGATGAAGGCCCGCCGCGGATCGGTCGTATCGTTTCCGAGAGCACCGTGAACCGTGAACATACTGTGCACCGTCGCATCGCCTGGCTGGAACTCGAGGGGCCCGGCCTGGGGGGAAGCTGCCAGGTCTGGGAACAGGTCGAGCAACTTCCTGTCGGGATCGAGCGCCTCGAGGTGCCGGTTACCCAGCGGGCCGAGCTGGTGGGACCGGTCGATGAAATTGATCGCCCCCATAGTCGGTGTGATGTGATCCAAAGCAATCCAGAAGCGAACCCAGCTCGAACGATCAATCGGCGTGTCGGTTCCGTCCTGATGCCACGGGCTCGGACCGCTGGGTGAGCTCCCTTCACCGCCGACCTTGACAGCGAGCAAGTTCGAGTAAATCAGTACCCCTGTACGACGACGCATGAGACGCTGCGCATTGAGTCCCATAGTTTCGCTATAACCGAGAGCCCTGAACTCATCATCCTTGTCGATGGGATCGTAGTAGTCGATCCACCACCCAAGACTATGATCGGTTGAATCAAAAGCGATCCACGGTATGGAACGCTCCCGCAAGCGTTCGGCGACGTCAGGCGATAGGAGCCGGTCTAGCTTCACCCAACCATGCTCCCTGAAATGCGCCACCTCATCCTCGGTTACGAGTCTGATGTCATCTGAATCCATTCTGAAATCTCCCTTCGAGCTTCAGAGCGGTGAAAGGTGTCACTTGGTCGGCAGGCCACCGGGCGTACGCAATCCGGCAACCTGGAGGCGACAATACGGCAGATGTCTCGGCCCGATCAACGTGCGGCGGGGCGCTCGCCTGTCCGACGAGCCTCGACGGCAACGGCGCTGGCAATCGCATAAGATAGCTTGCATGTCATCGACTCGGAGATCGTCCGCGGATCTACGGACTCGAACGATGCGGAGGGCAAGTCCGTGAAGGGACAGAAGGTTCTCTTTGTCGGCGGGCAGGGTCCAGTGAGCGCACCGGCGGCGCGAGCGTTGGTCGCGGACAACGAAGTCGTCGTCATGGCTCGCTTCTCGAACCCCGAGGCGCGCGCCGGGCTCGAGGCCCGAGGCATGACGTGTGTGGTGCACGACCTATACGATCCGTTCGACGACTTACCCAACGACTTCGATTACGTGTACTACACGGCGTTGCCAATGCACGTCGTGAGCGAGCCGCTAGGGCGCTGGCCGGATTCCTACGACAAGTACGCGGATGCGACCGGGCGACTGATCGATCACCTCCGCCCGGCGAAGGGGTTCCTGTTCGGTTCGACGATCTCACTTTACGACCCGCCGGCGCATCCGTGGCGGGAGGCACTCAAAGCGCCGGGTGACACGCCCGTCCCCGAACATCACAGCTACGGCATCCACACCCATAACGCCTACGCGTTCACCAAGGCGGGCAACGAGGCCGTGGTCAGCTATGTCTCGAGAAGCCTGAACATCCCCACGACGATCATCCGTATCGGCAGCGCCTCCGGTCCCGACGGTGGACCGATGCGGTGGCGACTCGACGACATCGTCCAGGGCAAGCCGGTGAAGGTGCACCCGGACGGGCCGACCTACGTTCGGCCGATCTTCGAACCCGACGCCGCGAAGCTCGGCGTGGCGGCGCTGCAGGCCGGCCGGGTGCCGCCGCTGGTCGTGAACTGGTGCGGCGACGACATTGTCAGCGTCGAGGAGTACTGCACCTTCATGGGCGGGCTGATCGGCAAGGAGCCGATCTTCGAGTACACCACCGAGGCGTATGTCTCGCTGGTCCCTGACATCACGTTGCGCCAGGAGGTGCTCGGCTCGGCCGATGTGCGCTGGCAGGCCGGCTGTCGCGCCCTCGTCGAGGCGTGCTACCCGGAGCTCATCAAGTAGGCCGGAGAATGTCGCGGGAACGGTGATCGCTGCCCGTAGAAACCAAAGACAAGAGGACCTTTACCATGGAATCCATCACCACCGAACGCCTCGCCGTCACCGGCGTCTCCCACATCGAGTTCCACGTCACCGACCTTGATGCCAGCATCGCCTGGTACGGCAGGGTTGTCAGCTTTACCCCGCTAAAGTCAGGGCCGGGCAGGCGAGTCCAGCTCGCTCCTCAGAGCGGCGCCTTCAAGCTCGGCTTGAGCGAGACCGATCCCGCTGATGTGCACGAACAGTTCGGCCACCTGGCGATCGCACTCGAGAGCATGGACGTGCTGAGGGGGTGGGTCAAGCACCTCGACCTGATGGGTACCCCCCACACCCCGATCAAAGAGAATCCCTACCAGCCGGGTGTCTTCTCCATCGACGTCTTCGACCTCGACGGCCATGAGATCGAGCTGATCTTCGAGCCCTGAGTTCAGACCGCGCTCACGAAATCCATGAACTCGTCGTAGGCTTGGGCTGTACCGGCACATGTGATCTTGTCATCGCCGCCATCCAACTCCGAAAAGCGAACGATGTCATCGTCGAGCCGCGGCCCCTTCCACCCACACCCGCAGTCCTCGTCCCAATAGACGTTCACCCGGTCACCGGTGATGAATCCGCCCCACGTCGATTCGGCCAACAGATCGAACACCGCCATCCGGCCGGTCTGGGTACCGGTCCGTGGGCGCGGGTTGGCATCCTCGTCGAGCACGATCGGGACGGTGAACGGCAGAAAGTGGTAATAACCCTCGTCGCACTTCGGGGCCAGACCCATGCATTCGGACATGCCGTACAGACTCGAGAGCTTCTGGATGCCGAAGAACTCCTGCAGCTTTTGCCGCCAGTCTGCAGGAGCGTTGTAGCCTTTCAGGCCACCGGCGGTCATCAGCACCGAACCGGGGGCGAACTCACACCGCCGGCCCTGTTCGAGACCACGGACAGCGAGGCGGGACAACTCGGCAGTGAGACCGGCGATCCACACCTTTTGGCCGCGGAACTCGTCCGCCAGCTTCGTGAACCAGATCTCCAGATCCTCGTCGCGGTGCTTCGCCGATTCGATCAGCTGCGCCCGCTTCTCGAGCAACACCGGGTCGAACTCCATCCTCTCCAACTCGCCCCGCTCTTCAGCCGCCTTCATCCGACCCGCCAACGACAACACATCCGACGACAACGCGTAATCGAACAGGACATAGCGACTTGCCTCACCACCAGCGGTGCACTTCGAGAAGATGTACGAAGCCTTGGTTGAGAAGTGATGTCCATACCGATAACCCGGCGAGAACGACGGAATGACCTCTTTTTCGGCGTCGACCCCCGTCGCCACCCGGCGGACGCCCATGTACGCCGGCTTCCACCCCCGCCAATCGGCCTGTGAATGAGGGATGAAACTGAGCTTGCCGCTGGTGCCCGAGGAATGGCCCATGATCATGCCGTGCTCATCCAGGCGATCAAGCCATGCGTCGACCGAGTTGACTCCCTCCAGCGGGACCTTGGTCAGATCCTGAGTCGTCAACCGGTCCAGCCACTGAGTCAACCGGTCGAACTGGCGCTTCTCGATCAAACTCAACGGATAACTCTTGTACACCCGATGATCGAAGAACACCGGCAGTGCATCATCGAGCGACTCGACCCGATCGACGCCTTGACGTTCGGCCAGCTTGTCCAACGCCGTGATCTGGGACCGCAACTCACGGAACCGACGCGCCACGACCTCGCGCTGCGGGCCCTCCACCGCCGAGACAGGCAACGACAACAAAGTCTCCGCCGGAAGCTCCGCCCACGACGCCACATCCTCAGGATTCAACACCACCGATGACACTGACTCACTCATAACAACCCATCTTCCACTCGTCGGTGCGAACACGCCGCGATCCACGGGAAGCGAGGCCCGCTGGGCAGTGCCTTCGACGCCCCGCTCGGGCAAACCATACCACGACGAGATTATCGGATCTACTGGCACAGGCTGGTTTGGAAACTCCAGGGAGTTGGCCCAGCGCGGCATCCGGTTGGTCCGGCTGAACCGTCGCGAAATAGGCGATCGCTTCAGGGCCCCCAGACGTCGTTAATTGCACGCGCCGCGGTACGTAGCGCGGATTCGATGCCCCTGTCGTCGGTACCGTCGGAGATTACTTCGAGCTCCCACCAACCGCTGTAGCCGCCGTCGGCGAGGGAGTGGAGCAAGCGATGGAGCGGGATGATCCCCTCGCCCGGCATCACCCGGTCCCGCGTGCGCAAGGTGATCGCCTTTTGATCGCTCACCTGCACATGGAACACCTTGCTCGCGTTCTGGCGCGACAGGTCCTCGATCCCGCGCTGCCACCACAAATGGTACGTGTCGAACAAGAACCCAAACGACGGGTCGTCGACCTGGGAAACAATTTCAAGGGCGTCGGCCGCCAAGTTGACGAATGAGACGTCTTGGCGGATCGGCGACACTGGCTCAATGACGAGCCGCATGTTACGGGCGTGGAGTTCCGGAAGGAACGCCACCGTCTGCTCCACGATGTGGCGCGCCGCCTCGTCCCACGCCAGGTCGCGGCGAGGCATGATCCCGGCGCTGCAGCACTGCGCGCCAACCTCCGCTGCTATGTTGAGTTGCGCGAGTGCCTGTTTCTGCTTCTCGACGTACAAGGGCGGATCGATCAATTCGTAGAGGTTCAGGCCCTCGAAATTGCACACGGTCAGGCCACTCGCCTTGAGCTCACGTATCGACAGAGCCACTCCGCTCCGTTCGAAGTGGGGGAGACCGACACTGATGCCCTGGAGTCCGGCCTCCGTCCACGCCTCGAGACACCGGCAAAGATCCCAGTTCGATGCCATCGACGTGCACGCTGAGAGGCCTCGACCCGGGAGCGACATGAGAAAATTCTAGCTCGCACTTCGGCCGTGCGCCGCCGCCCGGGCCGGTCTCGGAAATCCACCCGACCCGATGAAACGAGGCGAGAGATAATTCTCGTGGTCGGTTGACGGCGAGATCCGGTCGCTCAGATGCCGATGTCGCGGGTCTCGATATCGAAGGAACCGGTGACCTGACGCATCGCCGGAACCAACTGCTCGTGGGGCAGGCCGGCCAGGAAGCCATCGATGAGCCGCTGGTAGTTGCTGATGAGGCCCTCGACCTTGTCCGACAGGCGCATGTACTCAAAGCCCACCGCGTGCAGCCCTCGCTGTTGGCGCGGCAGGTTCGAGTAGTCCTGAGCCGGGATCGGCGGCCACCGCGGGTCGTCGGGGGCCATCGGGGTGGGACGCGGGGGCGCGAGGGGTTGCTGACCAGGCGGGTAGCGGGTGAGCGACCACAGGTCGAAGAGGCACTCCTCCGGGCCGAGGGGGCGAATCCGGTAGGCCGAAGCGCTGGAGAAGGTGGGAAGGATGAAGAAGTGCGGGAAGACGAACTCGACGTAGGTATGCAGCGGACTGGTCATGATGTAGTCCAGGTCAGGCATCTCGATGCCCTGGGCCTCGTTCCACGCCATGACGGCCTGATTAAGCGCCCTGGTCCACACCTTGGCTGCCTCGCCCAGGTCGTTGGGTAGCTGCAATCCCACAAGCCCTTCGGCTACCCGAATGTCCTTCTCGTGGGTCATTCCGGCCATCCCGACGCTGAGAAGGCGCAGGTTGTCGACCTGGGCCTGGATGAAAGACCGGGAGTCGACCTCCCCCGTGCCCGCCCTGTCCCGAGCCAGCGCTTCCTCGCTTCGAGCCTGTCCGAGTTCCCGGTAGACGTTCCGGTTGGCTCCCGTGTACAGCTGCGGGTGGGTCTGCATGACGTGGTAGCCCTCCATGAACGCCTCCATGGCGAGCTTCCAGTTGACCGGCATTCTGCAGGAGAGCCACCACTCTGGCCACAGCCCGTCCACCTTCCACATGTCCTGGTACGCGCCGTAGGGCTCGATGCAGGTTCGCAGCGGCGGGGCGTTGTCGTCGAGAGTGATGAACGCGCTGCCCCCCAAGGTCTCGACTCGGCAGGGGGCTAGGGCGACATCCTCGACGTGGCGGTTGGACTCTTCGAACAGGTCCGGTTGGTACAAGAATGTGTTCGACCCATCGAGGCCATAACACCAGCCGTGGAACGGGCAGGTGAAACCGCTCTTGACATTGCCGCGGTCCACTACCAGCTCGACCCCACGGTGGCGACAGGAGTTGTGGAAGGCCCTGACGGTCATGTCGTCGGCTCGCACGACGATTATCGATCTGTCCAAGATCTCGTAGGTGACGTAATCGCCCGGGTTGGGGATCTCGGCAAGGAAGCACGCCATCTGCCATACCCGTGGCCAGAGCAGCTCACATTCGGCCGCGTAGAACTCTGGGTCGTAGTAGCGCCTGACCGGTACCCGGTCGCTCCGTGTCATCGGATAGGGCACCTCGAGCGCCGGAAGCACCAATGGTGGTCTGTTGAACTGAGGCTTGTCGAGAATGGTCATGTCGATTTCCTTCTCTTAAATACAGCACCTTCGGCCCGGGGTGGGCCGCAACCAGCAGCTACCGACAGGAGCGAGCACAATCTGATCTTTCGTCGAAAGGGGTATTAACCGCACATCCTCATCGAATCACCGTGGACACGACGAGTCAAACGCTTGATGACGGCGGGCTCAAGGTAGGTGTCGATCGCGCCACCAAGCGCCCTCGAGGGCGGGGCCCGGTCGTCACGGGGGTTACGCGAACAACTTCCCGGGCAGATGGAAAGAGAACTGTTGACTGGTCGGGCGCGCGCCAGATAAACCTGCCCCAGACAACTCGGGGAGGTTTTCCGAATGCCGCGCGCCATCGTGTTCCATGGTGACGAGACTTGGGAGCTCCGCGAAGTCCCGAAGCCCAAGCTGCGCTCGGGCGGCGCGGTGCTTCGAGTCGAAGCCGTCGGAATCTGTCACAGCGACGTCGACCAGTTCCGTGGCCACCCGCCGGTGCCCTCGGGAGGCGTGTTCCCCACGGTTCCGGGCCACGAGATCGTCGGCCGGATCGAGGAGATCTCGCCGGAGGCCGCCTCGGAGTTCGGGGTGCAAGAAGGCGACCGAGTCGGCGTCCGTTCTTACATCGTGACTGCCGAAGGGAAGTCTCGGGTGTACGGGTTCGACTTCCCGGTCGATGAGGCGTCGGGGCTGTTCGGCGGTTACGCCGACTACATGGAGCTGGCCCCGGGCTCTGAGGTGAAGCGGCTCCGCGAGGACCTGCCGGCGACCGAGCTCACCGTCTACGAGTGCCTGGCCAACTCGGCCACGTTCGTCCGCCCGGCGCAGCCCGGGGACTCGCTTGTCGTCCTCGGCCCGGGACACATGGGCCTCGCCGCCGTCGTGGCTGCCCGGGCACAGGGTGTTGGCACGATCATCGTTGTCGGCCTGTCACGTGACCGGTTGCGCCTCGGCACCGCGTTGCGCGTCGGCGCGGACCACGCCGTCGACCTCGAGAGCGAGGACGCTGCAGCCCAGGTCGCGGAGGCGACCGGCGGCGCGATGGCGGATGTCGTGCTCGACGTCGCCTCCGGCGATCCCGTTTCGTTCATCACGGCCTTCGAGCTGGTGCGACGGGGCGGGAAGGTGGTGGCCGCCGGGATGAAGGATCGACCGCTGGACGGTTTCGACATCAACCAGATCCCGCTGCGGAACATCACCGTGATGCCAGGTGGTGGCTTCGACCTGAGCCTGTCGTGCTCGATGATCAACGAGGGCAAGGTTCCCACCAAGGACCTGCTCGGCGAGTCGTTTCCTCTGGAGCGATTCGAGGAAGCCCTGGCGCTGGCCGAACGACGAGTCGCCGGCAAGGACGCTGTGCGCGTCTCACTGGAGGTTGCCTGATGGACGACATCGAGGCGGCGGGGCACGAAGATCGCAACCGATCACGAGAGGAAAACACGATGGAACGACTGTCGATCGAGCCGTTGAGCGTGATGGGACTGCCGCCCGTTGAATTCGTGGGCCTGGCGGCCGACCTCGGGCTCGGGTACGTGGCGTTGACCCTGAGCGCGATGCCTAACCCGTACGGCTACCCACCCTTCTCCCTGCTAGATGACCTCGCTTTGAGGCGGCGGACGCTGGCGGCCCTGCGCGACCGGGGCGTGACGGTGTCGCTGGGCGACGGCTTCGTGCTCCGTCCTGGCATGGACATGCGTGATCTCGCCGGCGATGTCGCCGTCATGGCCGAGCTCGGTGCTCAGCGGGTCAACACCGTCACCTTCGATTCCGACTTCAACCGGAGCATCGACCAGTTCGGGGTGCTGGCCGAGATGGCCGCCGACTCTGGGATGGAGACGACGCTGGAGTTCTCGACCGGGCTCGCCATCGCCGACCTGCCTACCGCGCTCGCTGCCATCCAGGCGGTTGGACGCCCGGATTTCCGCCTCCTCGTCGACACGATGCACCTGGTGCGGTCCGGCTCCGGCCCCGCCGACGTCGCCGCCCTCGGCCCCGACCTGATTGGCTATGTCCAGCTCAGCGACGTGCCGCTAGTGCCCACCATCGGCGACTATATGGAAGAGGCGTGCTTTGAGCGGATGGTGCCGGGCACCGGCGAAGCGCCCCTGCTCGAAATACTCGCCGCGCTGCCGCGTCATCCCGTGATCGGACTGGAGGTGCCGCTCAGGTCGCTGGCCGATGCTGGTATCGGTCCCTACGAACGGCTCGGCCGGTGTGTAGACGCCGCTCGGGAGCTCTTGGCCCAGCTAGACGACCAGTGAGGGGCGGAGTTTCCTGGGTCCCGCTGACAGCGGTTCGGCTCGACGGATCAGCACGGTGAATAGCGATGCAGCTAGGGTTCCTCGTATGAGTGAACGGCTATCCAATACCGGGTCTGGCTCGAGATGAGGTTCGCCGGTACAGGGATCTGGAACGCCGCCCTGCGCTTTGGGGACCCGGGCGAGGCAGTTGCTGCGGCCGCCGAGCTCGAGGAGCTCGGCTACACCTCGCTCTGGGTCCCCGACTCAGGCGGCGACGTGTTTGGGGCGGTGGAGCAACTCCTGTCAGCGACCAAGACCATCACTGTAGCTACCGGGGTTCTCAACCTGTGGATGCACTCACCGGAGGAGACGGCTTCGGCGCATGCTCGACTGATCGCCGAGTACGGGGACCGCTTTCTCGTCGGTATCGGGGCCAGCCATGCTCAGGTTGTCGACACTCAGGAGTTAGCCCGGTATGGCAAGCCGCTTGGCGCCATGGTCTCGTTCCTCGATGGTCTGGACTCGGCCAGCACTTCCCTTCCGCTGGAGCAGCGAGTGCTGGCTGCGCTGGGACCGAAGATGCTGGAGCTTGCCAGCCGGCGCGCCGCCGGCGTCCATCCCTACAACGTGACTCCCGAACACACTGCCGCGGCGCGAGCAGCAGTCGGACCATCCAGGCTCGTGATTCCTGAGCAGGCGGTAGCTCTTACCACGGACCCCGAGGCCGGTCGCCGGATTGGCCGTAGCTTCCTGGTCCATTATCTCGGCCTGCCCAACTACGTCAACAATCTCCGTCGACTTGGCTTCACCGACGACGACTTCGCCGGCGGCGGCTCGGACCGGTTGGTGGACGCCATGGTCACCTGGGGTGATGAGGGTGTGATCGCATCGCGTGTCAGAGAGCATCGCGACGCCGGGGCCGATCATGTCTGCGTGCAGGTCCTGAACGAGGAGGGAATGCTCACCTTCCCCCGGCAGGTCTGGCGAGACCTTGCGCCGGCCCTTACCGCGATCTGATTTGGAGATGAGCCCCGACTGGCCCGGGGACATCGCTCGGTCGAATGCCACGCCGCGAGGTCGCACCGCCCACCGCTCGGTCGGGGTTGGACCAGAATGTGGTAACCAACCTGCGAGGAGACGCCATGGCCGGCTTCACGAGAGGCTTTTCGGGTAGGGGACGGTCCGGGAGGGATCCGCGGCTTCCTCCTGGGCAGTACGACGCCGGTGATTCCTGGCCGGTGCTCACGGCCGAAGCCACGCCCCGGTTGGACACCGCATCGTGGACGTTCACGGTGGAGGGGTTGGTCCAGACGCCCACGACCTGGACCTGGGACCAGATCCAGGCGCTTCCCCGATCGGCCTATGAGGGGGACATTCACTGCGTCACCACCTGGTCGAAGCTGGGCATGACCTTCCGGGGTGTCTCGGTCGACGTTCTGCTCGACGCAGCGGTGCCTGGGCCGGCGGCCACCCACGTCATGGCGTACACCCATACGGGGTACACCACGAACCTCCCGTTGGCCGACGTGACCGGCGGCCAGGCCTGGGTGGCGTGGGAAGCCGAGGGCCAAAGCCTGCCCAGGGAACACGGCGGCCCGGCCCGGCTCCTGGTTCCTCACCTGTATTTCTGGAAGAGCGCGAAATGGGTGGCAGGGCTGCGTCTGCTCGACCATGACGAGCCCGGCTTTTGGGAACAAAACGGCTACCACGACCGGGGTGACCCGTGGCTCGAACAGCGATATCAGGGTGACTGACCAGACCCCGGTCAGAGCGGCTGCCCCCAGCCGGTGGTCGCAGGCCACGGTCCTGGCGGTCAGACCCGAGACGGCTACGGCCAAGACCTTGCGGCTGCGGCTGTCCCAGCCATCGCTTCATCTGGCGGGCCAGCACTACATCATCCGGCTCACCGCCCCCGACGGGTACAGCGCATCGCGGTCGTACTCGGTGGCGTCGGCGCCCGACGGATCCCCGGAGATCGAGATCACCGTCGAGCGGCTCCCCGACGGCGAGGTGTCCTCGTTCCTCCACGACGAGGTCGTCGCCGGCGATGAGCTCGAAGTCCGGGGCCCGATCGGTGGCTGGTTCGTGTGGGCGGGGGACAGCCCGGCCCTGCTCATCGGAGGCGGCTCAGGGGTCGTGCCGCTGATGGCAATGCTGCGTCTGGCCCGCTCGACGGGCGCCTCGGACCTGGTCCGGCTCGTGCTATCGGTCCGAAACCCTGCAGCGCTGTACTACCCGAGCGAGCTCCCGGGTCCCGAGACCACGATCATCTACACCCGCCAAGCGAACCCGTCTGACGTCCGAGCGCCCGGCCGGCTCACCGCAACTGACCTCCCGGCAGTCCCCGGCGATGCCACCGCCTACATCTGCGGATCCTCACCCTTCGCCGACGCCGCCACCGATCTCACCATCGCTACCGGCATCCCCACCCAACGGATCCGGGTCGAACGATTCGGACCAACCGGCTAACCAGCCCCCGCCCCGAAACGTAGAAACGAACTGCAGCTCTGCCGGCGACCTAGGCCCTAGGTGAGGCGTGACGTCACGGCTTCGCCAACGGCATCGCGACCACCGAGGGGGGTACTCAGGTCGAAGGGTTCAAGTAGGCCCTGACCGGCGCCGCCCGCCGGCCTGTTCGCAAACGCGACCTATTTGCCGCCGGCCGGGCTGCGGGCGATACAGATGCCGGAAGGCCATGAATCTCGCAGACATTTTGTTTTCTCGTAGTATTTTCGGACGATTTCCGTGCGAACTGACACCGAGAAGACGAAATGTCTACGAGTTTCGATACTCGGGTATCGCTTTTCGGTGCGCCCCATCATCGACGACATCGACGAGCGAGTCCGCGAAGTGCTGAACAAGATCACATGATCGGCGCGCCCCTGTAGGGTCGGCCAGCCCATTGACGGCGATATCACGGATAGGTAATATCCATGATATGCGACTCCCGGAAGGGGTGGAGTGGGCGCTCCATTGCACCTGGCTGCTGACCTTTACCCCCCAAGGTGATGCCTTGACCACTCGGCGCCTGGCCGAATTCTTCGATCTGCCCGATGCCTACCTCGCCAAGGTCCTCGCGGCGATGGTGCGGGCCGGCGTGCTCGGCGCCACCAGCGGCCCACGGGGCGGGTTTCGCCTGGCCCGACCCCCCCACGAAATCACCGTCGCCGAGGTCGTCGAAGCAGTGGAGGGCCAGGGGGACATGTTCCGCTGTACCGAGATCCGCCAGCGCGGACCGATTCCGCTGACGGGGGCCGCGTGCCGTCGGCCCTGCGGTATCGCCCAAGTGATGGATCGGGCCGAGCGGGCCTGGTGGAACGAGTTGTCTGCCACCACCATCGCCGACCTGATCGAGTCGTCGGGCGTCGGAGCCAGCAACCGGGTCAACACGTGGTTGGGAACACTCCCCGGAGCATTGGATCGGCGCGGGCCGACAAAGCTGCCCGCATCGCAAGTGGAGGCCGACGAAGAATGAAACTCGAACAGAGGATACGCCAGAGTGAAGGTCGGCTCTTCGCCCGCAGCGGTATAGAACCCGATGAGTCCTTCGTCGATCTCGGGTCGTCACATGTGCGTCTTCGGGTGCTGAGCGTGGGCGCTGGCCCGTCGCTAGTCATGCTCCACGGCGTCAGCCTCACCGCAGCGGCGTGGGTGCCCTGGCTCGCCGATCTCTCCGGATATCGTGCCCATCTCGTCGAACTACCCGGTCACGGGCTGTCCGGACCGTTCACTTACCGAACCGGCGCGGTGCGCGCGCAAACCCTCGATCTCATCGACGACCTCTTCGACGCACTCGCCCTCGCCGCCGCACCAGTGGTGGGCCATTCACTCGGGGGTATGTTCGCGCTTTGGCACGCGGCCGCTCGGCCAGGTCGGATCGTCTCGCTCGTCGCCATCGGCTCACCGGCCGTGGCTCTGACCGGGGTGAGAGTCCGGATGCCGCTATCGCTCATGACCGTACCGGTGCTCGGCCAAGTTGTCCTGCGCAACCCAATGCCCAGGTTGGTGTATCGGCGGCTGCTCGGCCAAGGGCTCAGCCCCGTTGCTGCTGCGGCTGCACCCGAGGAGCTGCTCGACGTGCTTCGCCTCTCCGCCCGGCGCAAGGGAAACGCCCGAACCGTGGCGTCGCTCATGCATGCCATCAATGGTTTTCGCCATCCCCGCGCTGAGAGCGTCATGAGCGACGGCGAGCTACACCAGATCACCGCGCCGACGATGTTCTGCTGGGGAACTGACGATCCATTCATGAAACCCAACCAGGCGCGTCCCGCCATCGCCAAAATGTCCTCGGCCGTGCTCCGCGAAGTGCCCGGTGGGCATGGCCCCTGGCTGGAGGACCCTGCGGGCTGCGCCACGATCGTCGTCGACCATCTCACGGCTACCGGATTCGCCCCGCAGCTACTGAGCACCGGGTAGGTGCGAGTACCGGCCCCCTTGATCTCCGGACCGGTCGGGCATGCGGACGCTGATTTCGTCGTCCACTGCCTGTCCAACGTTGTCGCCGGTGACCACGTCGACCGTGATGATCGCGCTGTCGGCTCCCTGGCCACTTCACGCCTCTCCCCCTTCTTTGGGTTCATCTTGGGATTTGCTAACGTCGCATTCAGAGGTTAGGGCCCGCCACGAAACAACTTGGAACAAGTCCGGTGCCACGACATGCATGTTTACAAGAGAATTGCGTCAAGTTGTTTCGTGGCGGGCCCTTAGGGGGGTATCAGCGCGCACCGGCCTACCATCGTTCGATGCCCACTTCCTTGGTCCGCCGATCACTTACCGAAGGAGAGAAGTCATCAATGAACGAGGACGATATCCAGGACATAGGGTGGGTGCTCTGGGCCGGTACGATCGGCTTGGACAGTCCAATCTCTGCTCGGATCGAGGCCGCCCACGCCGCCCGATGCCAGCGCTTCTCGGTCGGTACACCGGACTTCCTCTCGCCCGAGCTCCCGCCGGCGGACATCGGGTCGGCAGCTCGCGACGCTGGGCTAGACCTCGTGGTCGACCCTATTCTGGGCTGGTGTGGAAGCGAGGTGCTTCCCGGGCCTTACGGCGCACTGAGCCGTGACGATGTGCTGGCCATCGCGTCAGAGATAGGAGCGGTCGCACTCACGGCCCTGAGCCCCTTCCAGCCTGGGATCAGGCTGAGCGAAGTGGCACAAAGCTTCGGCGACCTGTGTGACCGAGCCAGCGACTTCGGCGCCAGGGTACATCTGGAGTTCATGCCTGGCACCGCCGTCGTTGATCTTCAAGCCGCCCTTGACGTCATAGAGGAGGCCGACCGGGTTAACGGAGGCGTGCTCGTCGATACGTTCCATTTTTTTCGAGGCAACCCGGACATGACTGTCCTTGAAAGGCTCCCAGGAGACCGAGTGTTCGCCGTCCAGGTGTCCGATGCCCCGCCCGACTACGACGGGAACTACGCGGAGGCTACCTTCCAGCGCCTGCTACCCGGCGACGGCGTGATCGACCTGACAAGCGTGCTTCGCACGCTTGACCGCGCAGGAGGACTGCGGTGGGTAGGCCCCGAAGTCATCTCCCCGTTCACTGCGGCTTTGCCACCGACCGAGGCGGCAACACAGGCCACCGAGCGCATCCGTTGCATCATTCGCTCGATCCGCGCCGACGTTTCCTCTGGCCACTGAAACGGCCGCCGGGGGGCACGGTGGACTAGGCGTCCTGGCCGACCAGAGTGAACTGTGGGATCTTTATGTCGGGTGCGATCTCTTCGAAGATCACTTTGACATTGGCACCTATGTTGACCTGATCCAGCGGGGTATCAGGCATGTTCGCCAGTACCCGCAGTCGGGGCTGTTCGTCGAGTTCTACCCAGACAATGGCGTAGGGCTGCCGCGCTGCGAATGCTGGCGTGCGGGCGTCATAGGTGATGGTAAAGGTGTAGATCGTTCCCTTACCACTGACCGGCTCGTGTCGCAGATCCTCGGACTGGCACTGCGTGCACATCGTCAACGGCGGGTGGTGATAGGTCCTGCAGGCCTGGCAGCGCTGGATCTCCAATCGTCCCTCGCTGGCTGCTTGCCAATACGGGGCGCTGCGACCGTCCGGTACCGGTGTCGGCCTGGGCGGTCGCTCATCGAGCGGTTTCTCTGTCATTCCAGCCTACTCCTTCTCAGGTAACGAGCCGTTACGGTTCGGCGCTGAAGATGGCGCCGCCGGTGCCGCCCGGTTGCCCGCCCGCTGTGACCAGCGCGATCTCAACGTCCTTGACTTGACGCGGCCCGGACCGCCCCATGACTTGAAGCACGGTGTCCATGAAATGCGGTACGCCGTGCATGCGGCCTGATCCGAGGTTTCCGCCTGACGTGTTGAGTGGAAGCTTGCCATCGATGGCAATGACGTCGCTGCTCATGAAATCGAAGGCTTCGCCCTCCTGGCAGAACCCCAGAGTCTCGAGCCACAAGGGGACGAAGATGCTGAAGCCGTCGTAGACGTTGACGACGTTCACGTCGGCGGGCGCCACACCCGCCATAGCGAACAGCTGTTCACCGAATTTCGTTGCTCGGTCACGGAGCTCGTCAAGGTTCGTGATGTCCGCCGAGGTCCCCTTGATGTTCAACGCCCAACCCCGCACATAAGCCGGCGGGTGCGGGAGGTCGCGGGCCCGTTGGGCCGAGGTGATCACGAAAGCGCCACAGCCCTGGACTGGGATATCGCAGTCGTACAAGCCGATCGGCCAGCTGATTATCCGCGCCGACAAGTAGTCGGCCTCGCTCAGCGGCTCGGGACGATGCTGATACCAGTAGCCGTGCTCCCACATCAATGCGTTCTTGCGATTGTTCACGATGAATGGGGCCATCTGCTCTCGCGTCGTCCCGTACTCGTGCATGTATCGGGTCCACAACTGGGCGTACATCGCGGGCGGATACACGCCGTACGGACTCGTATACTGTTGCGTCCCCGCCGCCTGGGTGGGGCTGGTCTGACCATATCGCCCCTTCGGATTGTGCAATGCCCGAAACGCCAAGACTGCCTTGCAACTACCCGAGGCGACCGCATTCACTCCTTCGATGATGGTCCGCGACATGCTTCCGCTGACCGCCTCCGTCCACACCACATCCAAGCCGAGATGAGTCGCCACGAACTGCGGCGTGACCGCGGTTAGACCATCGACGCTAGTCGCGCCCTCAAAGGGCTGCATCGGATCTACCACGACGCCGTCGATATCAGCCGCCGTCAAGCCAGCGTCGGCTATGGCCTGGCGGCAAGCATCGAGAGTGAGCACGCCGAGGCTGACATCGTCATGCCGATATACCTTCGAATGCCCAACACCAACCACAGCCGTCCGCGCCGGAATTCTTGTCACGGTTCCCCTTTATGATCACAAGCAACGATCAAATGAACGCGATCGAAGCTCGGCACTTTTGTCGAGGATAGTCCTGTCGCTTGGCGACCCACAACCGCAACCAAGGGCCTCCCAACCATTAGTGGGCCCGGCAAAGCCGAAAGTGATCCCCGTCGACCGGGGCGGGTGGCGGCTCCAGATCTGCCGGAAGCTCCGTGCCGTGGCGACATCATCGAAATCGGTCCACGATACGAAGCCCGCCCGCCGTTGAGTTCGTGCAGCGGGTCGGCATACCGTCGGCCAGGAGCGGCCTGCGGCTCGAATCTGCCGTCACCAATCATAGGTACAGTTTGTGCTACGAAGCCGCGGTGTTCGATCTCTGAGATGAAGGCAAAGAAATGAACACTCCTTCCATCGGCAAGTAGCCGGGGTGGGGTCGGCGCCGGTTGAGGGGGAGGATAGACATGGCAGCCCGGCGTAGCCGCCAGGAAGACTCGAGGACTCGGATCGCTCTGTTGGACGCGGCGCAGGAGTTGGCGCGAAGCGTCTGGGGCCGTGCATCTCGTTGACTGGAAGCGATGATGACAGTGACCGTCCTGGGGGCGGGCGCGGGCAGGTGCGTGATCGGGGTCACACATCTGTTAGTCGGTGGACCTACTGTGGTGATCTGACCCATATGAGTTCGAGGAGATCGTGTATTTCGATGCGTCCGCTGGAGCCGTGGTGCAGTCGGTTGTCGGGAGCCGGCCTCGCCGGGGTCAGCGGGAGGTCGAAGGGTTCAGAGGCTGTCGGTGAGCTTCGAGCTTTGGCTGAGGCCACGGGGACGGTGCGATGACGTCGTTCGGGCTGGCTGTCCCGCATTCGATTTGTGGTTTCGATTCGACGGGTCGCCCGGTGTTGCCGCTGGGGCTGGGGGATTGGCTCGAGGTGCTCGAGGCTGCTGGGGTGGACGCGGTGTGGGTGCTGGACCAGCCGACGGGGCGAATGGCGACCCCTGAGCCGCTGACGTTGCTGAGCTATCTGGCGCCTCTGACCTCGCGGGTCCGTTTGGGTGCGGCGGTGCTGGTCGGCCCGGCTCGTGGCCCGGTGCCGCTGGCCAAGTCGATCGCCACGCTCGATTGGCTTACCGGGGGCCGCGTCGATGTCGGGCTGGGGCTCGGGCCGCCGCGCGCGTATCCGGCGTTCGGGGTGGACCGTCACCGCGGAGGGGGTCAGGGGGCGATCCTTGACGAGCTGATCGAGGTCCTGGACCGCCTGTGGAGCCATGATGATGTCGGCTTCGCCGGGCGGACCTGGACGCTCGATGGTGTGTCGGTGAACCCAAAACCGTTGCAGCGTCCGCGTCCGCCGCTGTGGATCGGGGGCGGCAGCGAGGCCGCGTTGCGCCGCGCCCTGCGGTTGGGTGGCCGTTGGATCGGTGCCGGCCGCTCGACGGCGGCGGAGTTCGCGGCGCTCGCCGTCCGGCTGCGGGAGCTGCAGTCGGAGATGGCCGATCCGGTAGACGTTACGGTGGCGAAGCGGGTGTACGTGGCTGTGGATAGTGACCGGGCGGCGGCCGAGCGTGGCGTGCGGGAGTGGTTCGACGCCTTCTACGGGAGGCCGGAGTGGGGGCCCGATGTCAGCGTCTTCGGCACTGGCGCGGATGTTAGAGCGGGGGTCGAGGAGCTTGTCGTGGCGGGCGCTGATCATCTGTTGTTGCACCCTCTTGTCGATCATGTTGATCATTACCGGCGGGTGCTTGATGAGGTCGTCGAACCATTGTTGTGTTAGATTTAGTCGATCGACCAGATAAAGGAGGGGGGTGGTGTTGGGTTCGGCCCGCAGGAGGCGAGCTGCGTGGGATGATGTTGCCGTGATTTCCACCCATGCCCTCGACGGCGGATATGACGTGGTCATGGACTGTCACGTGTGCTGGCTGCTTGGTGTCGGTTTGGCGGTTGGGGATCCCGGTACCCGACTTTCCTAGGAGGACATGATGATCGAGCTGGGAGGGATGCATCACATCGCTTATGTGGTCAAGGACCCTGAGGCGACCCGTCACTTCTACGAAGATGTTCTTGGGCTGCCGCTGATCGCGACTTGGGCGGAGATCGGGCCGTTTAAGGCGTATCCGGGCCGCCAGATCGAGTTCTGTCACACGTTCTTTGCCCTGCCTGACGGGTCCGCCCTGGCTTTTTTTGCCTTCGCTGACGACGAGGTCTACGAAACGCTACGGAACCGTAACGGCATCGCTCATGTGGCGCTCGGGCTCAAGGCCGAGGCGCAGCGGGAGATGCGGTCGCGCTTGGAAGCGGCGGGGTACGCGCCCCGCTACATCGACCACGGGTATGTCCAGTCTCTGTATGTGGACGACCCCGACGATCTTGTCGTGGAGTTCACGGCAGAGCCGCCGAATGCCGTGGCGACTGCCGAGCGGCAGCGCTCGACGGCGGGGGCCACGTTGACGCGTTGGCTGGGCGGCGATCACACGCCAAACAACGACCAACGATGAGGGTCGATGGTGGCGGCGTCCGGGAACTCGGTTCCGCGAGGCCCCGGTCATGTCCCGCGCCGCTAATGTCGCCGTATGCTCGCGTCCGGCGGTAGTCGACGCTGCGTGGTCACCGGGCCTTCGAGAGGGATTGGCAAGGCCGTCGCCGAAGTTCTGGTTGGCGCTGGTTACGACGTGGTGGGCTTGTCGCGACAGC
The DNA here is from genome assembly GCA_963783945.1 of uncultured Actinomycetota bacterium. Taxonomy (GTDB): domain Bacteria; phylum Actinomycetota; class Acidimicrobiia; order Acidimicrobiales; family Palsa-688; genus CAWAPS01. The sequence goes on along the minus strand of CAWAPS010000019.1, from coordinate 863,494 downwards.
GGCCCGGTTGGTGGCGCGGGGACTATATCGAGTGCGACCTCGCCGACCGGGCCTCCCTCGCCACCGGAGCGGAGGCGGTGCGGAGCATGGGCGGCCTGTGGGCGTTGGTCAATAACGCCGCCGTGGCCGCGGCGGATGAGCTCGCCACGCTGTCTGTCGAGGGTCTGACCGCGACGTACATGGTCAACGCTATCGCTCCGGCGATCCTGGCCCAGGCTGCGGCGGAAGGCTTCGATGCTGGTGGCCGCATCGTGAACGTCTGCTCGAACGTCATGCTCGGACACCCGAATCGCACCGGCTACGCCGCGTCGAAAGCCGCCTTGGCGGCCATGACGAGGGTGTGGGCGCTGGAGCTCGGGCCGCGTGGTATCACCGTGAACGCGATGGCGCCCGGACCGATCGACACCGACATGCTCCGGCTGAAAGTCCCACCCGGCAGCGACCGCGAACGGGCGCTCGTGGGGCGCATCCCGGTAGGGCAACTCGGCCGGCCCGAGGAGGTGGCGCACTTTGTCGAGTATCTCCTCGCCGCCGACGCCCGATACTGTACCGGTCAGACGATCTTCGTCGACGGCGGATACACGATCTCGACGGCACGGTAGTCCGAACTCAAATCACCTGACCAAAGGACCCGGGCCACGTGGGAGCTAGAGCGCAAGGATGAGCAGCGGATCATGAGCACGCGTGGCGCCCACCGACGTGGGCCGTCGAGCAGTTCGCCATCTGGAAAGGAAGAGGAGCGCAGGTCGATGGGTGATCTCGAGAGAGCAGACGCGTTCTACGACCCTGCGGTGGCCGCCGATCCCGGCCCATACTGGGACGCCGCTCGGCAGCGCTGCCCGGTGTGGCGTGAGCCGAACCACGATGTCGTGCTGGTTACCGGCTACGACGAGGCGGTCGCCGTCTACCGCGACAACGACACCTGGTCGGCCTGCAACACGGCGGCGGGGCTTCAGCCGTTCCCGGTCCGGCTGGAGGGAGACGACGTCACGGACCTGATCGAGCGTTATCGGTACCAGCTCGTGTTCAGCGACGAGCTCGGCGCGCTCGATCCACCGAGGCACACGGCGCACAGGGCCTTATTGATGCGCCTCCTAACGCCGAAGCGCCTGGCCGAGAACGAAGCGTTCATGTGGCGCTTGGCCGACCTGCAGATCGACGAGATCCTCGAGCGGTCCGGGTGCGAGTTCATCTCCGAGTTCGCGCACCCTTTCACCGCGGTCGTGATTTCCGAGCTGCTAGGCGTCCCGGAGGAGGAGCGGGCCGAGTTCCGCGCCGAGATGGTCCGGAAGCAGGAGGCATATGCCATTACGGGCGGCGTGGAGGAGATGGTCGCCGACCCGTTCGCATTCATGCGCGAGCGCTTCACCCGCTATGTGGAGAGCCGACGGCGGGAGCACCGCAACGATGTCCTGGGGGCTTTGGCTGCCACGACCTTTCCCGACGGCACGTTGCCGGAGGTGCACGAGGTGGCGTCGCTGGCGGCCAACCTGTTCGGCGCCGGCCAGGAGACAACGGTGCACCTGCTCACGGCGGCGCTGCGACGAATCGCCGACGATCCCGCGCTCCAGCGAGCCCTGCGCGAGGACCGCAGCCGGATCCCGAATTTCATCGAGGAGGTGCTGCGGGTGGACACGCCGCTCAAGGGGGTGTTCCGGCTTTCTCGGGTGCCCGTCGCGGTCGGGGAGGTCGAACTCCCCGCGGGGACCACCTCGATGGTCGTCGTCGCCGCGGCCAACCGCGATGAGCGCACCTTCGAGTTTCCCAACGATTTCCGGCCGGATCGACCCAACGCCCGCCGGCACCTGGCGTTCGGCCATGGGATCCATACGTGCGTTGGGGCGCCCCTCGCCCGCGCCGAGGCTCGCATCGGCCTCGAGCGGCTCTTCGACCGCACGACGGACATCCGCATCGCCGAGACCTACCACGGTCCCCCCGGGGCGCGCCGGTTCCAGTACCGGCCTTCGTACATGATCCGAGCGATGCTCGAGCTGCACCTCGAGTGCACATCCCGGAACCCCCAACTGTAATCACGCCGCCCGCTAATCGGATTTAACCGCCCAACAGGAGCGGGGGCGTGCCGATCACTGTCACGCTCAAGACGCAACCGTCAGGTCCAGCCTTCCACGAATGGCCGACGCCCGTGACCACAACGCAATCCCCGGGCTCCAGCAGGTGCTGTCCATCATCCAGGCCGATTTCGAGGCTCCCCGCCAGGATGACGTCAAAATCGATGGTGTCGGTGTGATGCATGGGGAACTCGGCGTTGGGCTCGAACTGATCAATGAACCACCGGGCGAGCCCCGGAGCCACACCGATGTCAGCAAAATTGCCACGGCCAGGCGGGCGAGTCGGGGGTGGAGCGGTATCTGTCGCGTAAACCCTCGCCGAACGGTGCCTTCCTGAGGTTGCTTCCATCGCCAAGGGTGTCTCCTCAACGACGCACGAACGGCCACTATCGTCGATACCTGTTATGAGCCTGCGCACTTGATCCACGATAGTGCCGGAGCTCACCCCGGCCACCGGACGGGCTGAGCGGGGATCAGTGCCCGAAGCGTTCCCGTTTTTGATCGCTCGGATTGCGGTGCTCTGGCCCCGTCGACGGCGGCGGCGATAACGTGTACATCCAGGTGGCCGGTGCCGGCCGTTGCCTCGACGCCGCGGGACGTGTGCTTAGCGCAGTCGCCGCTATGAAGGATGCTACGCAGGACCAAAGTCGGCGTGAGCCGATCGAGCAGTCCCAGGAGGAGAGATGTCGAAGGAATACGTGATCGTCACCGAGGGGATGACGTCCTCCGGGGAGTCGGCGGGGCCGACGTTGGCCGTGGGCGGGCCGACCAACCTCGCGGCCGGCGCGGCCGTCGAGCTGGCTACGGTCGGCAACGTCGTGATCATCCCGGGCCTCGTGCCCCGTCAGTCGTGAGCACGACGAGCAGGCTCGAGACGGTAGAGCTCACTCCTCGCATCGGCGCGGAGATTAGAGCCGGTGCCGACGCGTTGCTGACCGGCGCCCACGTCTCCCAACTCCTCGACCTGCTCGAGGAGCGCGGCGTCGTCGTGTTCCGGGAAATCGGCCTCGACGACCGGGAGCAGGTCGCCTTCGCTCGGACGCTCGGCGAGGCGATCGACCAAGGCGTCGACAACATCTACAAGGTCACCCTCGACCCGACGATCACTGCGACTGCCGACTACCTGCACGGCACGTTCTTCTGGCACATCGACGGCACGGTCGACGACATCCCGAGCAAAGCCTCGCTCCTCAGCGCCCACGGCCTGGCGCCGACCGGCGGGCAGACCGAGTGGGCCAATACCTACGCGGCCTTCGCGGACCTGCCCAACGACGAGAAGAAGGCCTTCGCTGCGCTCCGGGTGGTGCACGCCCAGGAGGTCATTCAGCGGAAGGCGCACGAGGACTACTCCGAGGAGGACTTCGCCGAGGTGCGGAGCACTCGGCCAGCGCGGTCCCACCCGCTGGTCTGGACCCATCGATCCGGCCGGAAGTCGCTCGTTCTCGGACTGACCGCGTCCCACATCGAGGGTATGGACCAAGACGAAAGCCGTACCCTGCTCGACCGGCTGCAGGCCTGGTCGACGCAACCCGAGTACATCTACCACCACGAATGGAAGGTCGGGGACCTCGTCATCTGGGACAACCCGGGCACTATGCACCGTGTAATCCCGTACGCGGTCGAGAGCGGCCGGATGATGCACCGGACCACCCTCGCCGGCGAGGAACCGATCGCCTGACCACATTGCCCGCCTAAGTGGTCGGATGCTGGTGCATTGTGTAGCGTCCGTGCCGGAGAGCGCGTGGTTGTCTGCTTCTATCGGCAAGTAGCCGGGGCGGGGTCGGCGCCGGTTGAGGGGGAGGATAGACATGCCAGCCCGGCGTAGCCGCCAGGAAGACTCGAGGACTCGGATCGCTCTGTTGGACGCGGCGCAGGAGTTGATGCTCGAGGAGGGCTATTCGGCGGTGACTTCGCGGCGGGTGGCGGCTCGGGCGGGGCTGAACACGGGTCTGGTGTACTACTACTTCGGTCCGATGGACGAGTTGTTCATCGCGTTGTTTCAGCGGCGGGCGGAGTGGATGCTGGAGCGGCAGGCGCAGGCTCTTGCGTCGGAGCAGCCGCTTTGGGCGTTGTGGGACGTGATCCATAACGAGGCGAACAGCGCGCTCAATCTCGAGTTCTTGGCGTTGGGGAACCACCGGAAGCGGATCGGGGGCGAGATCATCAGTTTTCAAAGGAAGTTTCGTCGTATGCAACTCGGGGCGCTGTCGAGTCTTCTGGATAGGTATGGGGTCGATCCTGAGGAGTGGCCGCCGATGGCGGTGGCGGTCCTTTTGACCGGTATCGCGTGGTTCATGGACACCGAGGTGATCTACGGCATTGACACCGGCCACGCCGATGCGGTCGGGGTGATCGAGCGCTATATCGGCTTGATCGAAGGGGAGCGCCGGGGACCGGCGGGCCGACCGACGCGGGGGGACGTTGCCAAGCGGGGGCGGTCAAAGACGGCGCCGTCTGGATGATCGGTCGGGTCGAGCGGCATGGACGAGGTCGTCTCGGTCATGACCCGTCGCCTGCTCCAAGTTCCGCAACCAATCGATGTACGGATACGCCTTCGATGCCGGCGCACCACATCGGACCTTGCACCTGCTAGGCGTTGAATGCCAACGGGAGCCCCGGGCGATGCCAGACGCAGCGTAGAAGCCGGCCGGTCATTGAGCAGGTGATGAACGCCGTCGTGAGGTCCTGAGCGCCGAAGCAAAGGTTGGTGACCATGCCGTCCGCCAGGGTGGCGGGTAAAGTGTGCTGTATCCAGTTGCCGTCGGGGTCGATCTCGCTGATGCCGCTGTCCACCAGCGTACCGACGCACACCGCGCCGCTCGAATCGACGGCAAGAGAGTCCAACTCGTAGTTGCCCGGGAGACCAGCCAGAAGTGAGAATCGGTCGACGCCGCTCTCGGAGAACAGGGCCCGGACATTGTAGCCCGGCGATGGAACCAGGTCGCCGGGAGCGGCGATCCGACGGCGGTGGACTTGGCGTGTTCCGGTTTGCGCCCAGTAGAGGATCGAGCCGTCTGGTGAGATGCCAATGCCGTTGGGTTGCGGCACGTCCGTCAGAAGGCGACGGATCGCAGAGCCCTCGGGTTCTGCGTAGTAGATCGCTCCGTGGTCGTCGTAGTCAGTGAAGTAGAAGTTGCCGGTCGTGTCGAAGACGATGTCGTTCGGAGCGGTGAGGGGTCGTTCGTCGCACACCCTGTAGAGCGTGTCGGACTTTCCGGTGCTCAGGTCGACGCGCTGGATTGATCCACCTTCCTTCGACCCAGAGGCTGCTCGGCCGCTGTTGCACACGTACAGAGCCCCGTCGGGGCCGATGGCTTGTCCGTTGGGACCGCCGCCGACTTCCGCCACCGTCTGAATCGTGCCGTCCGATCCCACCTTGGAGATACGGCCACCAAGCATCTCCACGACGAGCACCGATCCATCGGCCATAGCCACGGGCCCCTCGGGGAATGAGAGGCCTTCGACGACGATTTCCACGTTCTGTAACTCAGGCATAGTCGCTTTCGCTCCTGTTCATGTCGATGTCGTAGGTGCTGCTCTAAGCCGCTATTCTCGCCGACCTCGGCCTTGACCGGGAGGCGGTCGTCGTGAAACCTTCGCTCGCCATCGATCCTGAACAGTCTCTCGTCCGACCGACCCTTGACTGGATCGGATTCTTACTACTACTGTTTTTCCGTGGGTGGGTCTTGGCGAGATCTTGAGTTAAGGTCGTGGGTCTCGTCGGATTATGTGTTTGGTGTCACGAAGGCAGCCCTGTAGTATTGGCGCGACGACCTAGAGTGGAGCCCAATATCGTATCCGAGAAGTTGAGGGTCGATTCGGAGGCAAGGTTCTGCTGCTGCGTTGGCCCGTCGGCGGTGTTCGGCTCCTGGTGCGCCCGGCAAAAGGACGCGGTACGCGCCCGGTGTTCAACTTCCAGGTTCCATGCCGAACACCACGGTTATATACGCCGCACAACGTCGTCACGTGTTCCGTCGTCAACGGTCGGAGGTCCATGCGTCGTGTCGTTTTGGCCGGCTGCTGCTTCCCTGTGTCGTGGAAAAGAGGTCTGAGGTGGAGTTCCCGCTGTTCGACGCCGACAATCATTACTATGAAGCGGAGGATGCGTTCACTCGATACGCCAGTGAGCCGATGCTGGCGGCGCGGTACGTGCGCTGGCTCGCTGAATCCGACGGGAAGCGGCGCCGGCTGTTTTTCGGTGACCGCGAGGCCAACACGATCGGGAACCCGACGTTCAACCCCGTAGGCAGGCCCGGCGCCTACCACACGGCGTTGAAGAGCATCGAGTCCGGCGAGGGGCGGGGCGGCTCTCGCTACGGGGACCTGGTACCGATCGACCAGGCATATCGCGATCGGGCGGTTCGCCTGGTGACGATGGACAAACAGGGCGTCGAACGGGCCTTTCTGTTCCCGACCCTTGGAGTCACCGTCGAAGGTTTGATCAACGACAACGTCGACATGCTCTACGAGTGCTTCCACGCCTTCAACCGGTGGCTCGACGACGACTGGGGCTTCGACTACCAAGACCGCATCTACGCTGCCCCCTATCTTTCCATGCTGGACCTCGATCGAGCCGTCGCCGAGTTGGATTGGGTGCTGGAGCGGGGGGCCCGCATTGTCACCATCCGACCTGGGCCGGCGTACGGCCGTTCACCCGCGGACCCGTACTTCGACCCGTTCTGGGCCCGGGTCAACGAAGCCGGCGTGCTTGTCGCCTACCACGCTCTCGACGGCCGATCGTGGTACACCGACACGTACCGCCAACTGTGGGCGGAACCGCCTCGGCCCTCGACGACAGAAAGCACGTTGCTCGAACGGGCGATCGCTGGAATCGACAACGCCATCATGGACACGGCCTGCGCGCTCGTGCTTCACAACCTATTCGGCCGCTTCCCCAACATCAGGGTCGCGAGCGTCGAGCTCGGCGCCAGCTGGGTGGCCTTCCTCCTACATCGTCTCGACCACGCCGGCGGCCTCGTGGACCGGCACATCACGGCGTTCGGGCAGCCGCTGACGGGCCGGCCCTCAGAGATATTTCGCCAGCACTTTTGGGTGTCGCCCTTCCCCGAGGAGGACATCGCCGCGCTCGCCGGTCACATCGGTGTCGACCACGTTCTGTTCGGCTCCGACTGGCCCCACCTCGAAGGAATACCCGAACCTGCCGACTATCGCCACGCTCTCGAAGGCTTCGACGACGCCAGCGTCAAACGGATCATGCGCGACAACGCCCTAGAGCTGATCACCTCATGACCGTCACCCGGCCGAGGATGGCGTCGAGGTAGCCGGAGACCTCCGCCACCAATTCGGCGACCGTTCCGCACGAGCTGTCCAGGCCGTCAACTAGTTGTGCGGGCGACAGGTGCGTGAGCGCTTGGACTACGTCAGCCTCGAGCGGGCGCGCGAAATGCTCGACCGGCTCGGAGCCTGACAACAAGACACGGGGACGACCGGACCCTGAGAAGTCAAAGGTTTCAGATCACAGACGATCGGTGCCCGGGTCGCGACCGCTAGGAGTTCCCACCGTCGACGGAGATGTTCTGGCCGCTGATGTAGTCGGCTGCAGGGCTAGCAAGAAAAAGCGCCACTGCACCGATGTCGCGCTCGGGCTCACCCATTCGGCCGATCGGCGGTACCTTCATCTTGAATGTGGGATTGTCCGCCAACACGCTGGCCAGTTGATCTGTCATGGCGAGGGGCAATATCCCGTTCACGGTAATGCCATGCGGACCCCATTCCAACGCAGCCGAACGCGTGAGCGCGTGCATCGCCGCCTTCGACATTCCGTACGGCCCGAGTCCTGCGGCCGCGCCTATGCCGGCCCCCGATCCGATATTGATGACCGCTCCACGGACCTCCTTGAGGTGGGGGAGCGCGGCCCGCATTACCCCCAGCGCGGCACGGGGACCGACGGCAAGGATGTTGTCGTATTCAGCCTCGCTGCATTCCTCCAGAGGCTTCATGGTGGGAGACGTTCGCATCGTTGCGTTATTGATCACGACATCGATCCGACCGAAATGGCGCGCTGCGGCGTCCACCGCTTCTTCGATCTGACTCCAGTCCCGCAGGTCGCAGGCCAGGGCCAGATGATCTCCGCCCGCCGCTTGCGCCGCGGCCGAAAAGCGCTTAAGCGCGGCCTCGGTGACATCGAGACCGGCGACGGCGTAGCCGGCACGTGCGAATACCGTGGTGAACGCCCGCCCAAGGTCTCCGCCGGCGCCGGTGATCAGTACGGTTTTCGTCGGGTTCATGAACCCACCTCGTCAACTGTAGATGTAGTGGACGCCAGTTCAAACGTTGAATGCAATGCAGGTGGCAGAGTCAATTTGTACAGAATGACCGGTGTAGGCGAGCGCCCCGCTGTCGGTGTCAACCGCGAACACCACTACACCGGCGTCCGGCGAACCGGGGTCGGCGTCTCGGTCGATTCGCCATGTCGGTCCCTGGTTGGCCACGAGCAGGAACCGGCCGTCGGGCGACAAGCAGAGCCCCCGCGGATGCTCACCCCGACACGGCGTCGTCTCGATGCGCTCGAGGGCTCGGCCCTGGGCCAAGACACCGAACACGGCGATGCTTTCGTCTCCTCGATTGCTGCAATAGAGGAAGTGTCCCTCGCGGTCGATCTTGATGTCTCCCATCGCGTTGCCGCGTTCGCGACCCGCGGGTACCGCCGGATACGTTGCCAGCTCCGCCAGGTGGCCCTCGCTGCCATCGAACGCGTACGAAGTAACGCTGCTGCCCCCTTCGTTGACCACGTACAGCGTCTCGCCGTTGGGATGGAACGCGGCATGCCTTGGTGCCGCTCCGGCCGCCTTGGTCGCGAGGGCCTGGTGCAGACTGAGCGTTCCGTGTGCCCAATCAACGGCATAAAGAAGGAGGCGATCGGTGCCGGCGTCCATGATTACGGCAAAGTGGTTCGACGGATCGAGCATGACCGAGTGGGGGCTCGTGCTGGTCGAGCGTCGGGCCAGGAAATCCTGACTGCTCATGCCTCCGAGCGTCTGGCCGAGCTCGAGCAGCGGTCGGCCCTCCGCTAGCAGATTGGCCGAGGCGGGCGCGACGGCGCCGTCCTGGATGGGAAATGCGCTCACACCCCCGCCAACTCCTGCCGTGGCAAGGACCAGGCGTTCCTCACGGTCGACAACAATGTAGTTCGGGTGGGGAAATGGCATGATTTGGTGGTTCACGCGGTTCAGCGTCCCGGTGTCCGGGTCGATCTGGAAAGCCACGATGGCGCCGCCCGGCTCGCCTTCGAACATGGCGCTGTGGGCGGCGGCGAACAGCAGCCCCCGCCGGCCGGCGATGGCGAGGTGAGACGGATTACCGAGCGGAACGGTGTCGCCGCGCTCGATTGCGCCGGTTGACGTATCGAACCGTATGATATGGATACCCGGGCTTTGTCCTCGTATCTCGAACGTGCCGACATAGGCGACGATCGTGGCGTCCTCAGGCATGACCCACGACGAGCTGTCCCGCGACGACCTCAAGCCCGACGGGCCGCTCAAGGGTTGCCATGAGCGTGCCTCGTATTACTTGGAGCATCTCCTGGAAGATAGCGCGCCCGGTCACCACTTAGCGTCCATCAGCTGAGGGGATCTCGGTTCGATCCCGGCCGGCCGTACGGCCAGGCGAGGGAGCGGCGAGGCGTCTCTAGGGGAGTGAGCCCGCGACTCCTGGCATCATAGCTCCGTCCACCAGGATGTCGACACCGGAGACGAACGACGCGTCGTCCGACAGCAGGAACGCCACGAGGGCGGCCACCTCCTCCGGTTGCCCGAATCGGCCGAGCGGCGTGTGGTCGAGCATCATCTGCATGATCGGGTGCTGCTCGAACTCTTGCCTGCCCAACGGCGTTTCGATGAGGCCCGGTGCCACCGAGTTGACCCGCCCACCGCGCCGGCCCCAGGCCACTGACGACCGGGCAACGGCCCGGATCACTCCGCGCTTGGCCCAGGCGTAGGCCGTACCACTGTCGGAGACCAGCTTTGCCATGCGGTCGAGAAAGTCGGATGCCAAGGGCAGATCGAGGACCGGGTCGCGTTCGGGGTCGGTCCCGTTGGGCGCGATCTGGTACGCCGAGCTCGACGACACGCACACGGCCGCCGATCCGGGCACCACAAGCGGCTCGAAGGCGTCGAGCAACAGGGCGGTGCCGACCAGGTCGACCTCTAGCACCCGTCGGGGATCGGCCATGGTCGGGGAGATACCGGCGGCGTGGGCCAGCGCCCGGAACGACCCGAGCTCTGCGACCCGGTGAATCAACTTGGTGACGGCGGCCGGATCTGACACGTCGCAGGCCAAACCGACGGAGCCGTCGATTTCAGGGGCCTCAAGGTCGACGGCGATCAGGTGCTCGGTCGTGCCGAGCAGGCGATCGACGCAGCTACGACCCATGCCTCTGGCGGCGCCGGTAACGACGGTGACGGCCATTGGACCTTCCCCCTCCACATCGCGCGCCAGCGATGGCCTGGCGCCCACCTCCGACCCTACCCGACGGTCTTTGTCGACGGCACCCTGGGTCGACTGTGCAGCCCAGGCAATCTGCGGATCGCCAGCCGCATGGTCGAGTGCCATGAGACTGTCGCTATCTGCCGGTGCGCTCTCGGTGCCTGCACCCCGGCCAGCAGCAGGGCCGACGCTGGCCTTCCTCCAATTCCTCCTGGGTTCGGCGAATGCGGCGTTCTCGGGTCGTCTCCTGCTTGGCATCCTCGACCCAGCAGATGAATTCGTTGCGGGCCAGAGGCGTGATGTCGTTCCAGGCATCGAGGGCTGTCCGGTTGGCGATCAGCGCCTTTCGCAGGTCTACCGGAAGCTTGTGCACCACCCCACCGGGCACTCGCGGGCCGCTCACAGGGCCAGGGTAGCGGTCAAAGGCGTCGACGGACCTCCTCGGACGTCATTCCCCGTGGGCCTCGGCTATGGCCGCCTCGAACTTGTCCAGGTCGGCCTCGATGGGGCTCTGACCGGCCGAGGGCACCCAGTGCACCACCCGGTCGAACCCGCCGGCTTCGAACGAAGCGATGACCTTGGCGTCGTTGGGGACGCCCATTACCTGCAGGCTGATCGGTCGGTCGGCCTGTGCCTTGAGCTGTGCGGCCCGTTCGAGGAATCCGTCGCGAGAGTAGTTGGGCATCCACCCGTCGCCGAACGCCATGACTCGCTCGGTGACCGTGGGGCCGTTGCCACCGACGATCACGGGTGGGTGCGGCGTTTGAGCGGGCTTGGGCCAGGACCAGATCCTCTCGAAGTTCACGTGCTCGCCGGCGTAGCTGGCCTCGTCCTGACTCCAGATGGCCTTCATGGCCTCCACCCGCTCACGCAGGATCGCCATCCGCTTGCGCGGGTCTGTTCCGTGGTTCTCCATCTCCTCTCGGTTCCAGCCCGCCCCGACACCGAACTCGACCCGGCCGCCGGATAGAACATCAACAGACGCCACCTCCTTGGCCGTGGTGATCGGGTCACGTTCGATGAGCAGGCAGATTGCGCTGCCGACCCGCAGCCGGGTCGTAGCCGTCGCTGCCGCGGTCATGGCCACGAACAGATCGAAGGTGTGGGCGTACTTCCTCGGCAGCTCCGACCCGCCCGGCCAAGGGCTTAACCGCGTTGCCGGAATGTGGGTGTGCTCGGGGAAGAAGAGCGACTCAAATCCTCGCGCTTCCACCAATCGGGCTAGCGAAGCAGGGTCCATCGCGTCGTGGGTGGCAAAAAAGCCGATGCCGAAGTCCATCTCGCAACCTTACGAGGCCCGACAAATTCGACGCCAGAATCGCCTGAGTTGGGGGCGCCAGTAGCGGTGGCGGCTTGAGCGGTGCACAGGGCGGCCTCGTCCACCAAAGGCAAACCTTCACGCTACCTCCATCGGCCGGGACGTTGTGGTGCGCCCTTTCGGTCAGGTGTACCGGAGCGCCCGTCGATCCAGCTCACCAGGCGTAATGCTCGGGGGCCGGTCGATAGCCAGGGAAGATAGCGTCGAGACGAGTAAGGACGTCGTCGTCGAGGGTCAGTTCGACGGCCCGCACCGATTGCTCCAGCTGATCCGCGATGCGCGGGCCAATAATGGGCCCGGTGACGCCCGGCTGATGGAGCAGCCACGCCAGGGCCACATTTGCTGCTTGTTCGCCCATTTCCTTGCACAGGCTTTCGAAGGCCTCGATCCTATCCCGGTTGCTCCCCAGGGTGGAGGCCGACCGGCCGGACTGCCGGCGACGCCCCTCCTTCTCGAGTACCCCCCCGAGAAGGCCCCCATGGAGGGGGCTCCATGGGATTACACCGACGCCGTACCTTCTGGCGGCCGGGAGCACCTCGAGTTCGATCTCCCGAGTCATAAGGTTGTAGATCGACTGCTCGCTGACCAGTCCGAGCATTCCCCGCGAGACGGCGGCCGAGTTGGCCTCGACGATGTCCCATCCGGCGAAGTTGGACGAGCCGACGTAGACGACTTTCCCCTGGATGATCAAGACCTCCATTGCCTGCCAGATCTCGTCCCATGGTGTCTCCCGGTCGACGTGGTGCATCTGGTAAAGGTCGATGTGATCGGTTTGCAGCCTCCGCAACGATTCCTCGCAAGCCCGGCGGATGTGAAGCGCGGACAGCTTGCCCTCGTTCGGCCAGCCACCCATCGCGCCGTACACCTTCGTGGCCAGCACCGTGCGCTCTCTACGTCCTCCGCCCATGGCGAACCACTCGCCAAGGATCTCCTCGGTCCACCCGATGTGCGCAACGCTTTTCCCGCCGACCTGGCCCGGCGGGCTCTCGGCGCTTCCGTAACGGTTTGCCGTGTCGAAGAAGTTGATGCCCAGATCGTGGGCACGGTCCATGATGGCAAGCGACTCCGGGGGGCTGGTCAGGGGTCCAAAATTCATGGTGCCCAGACAGAGACGGCTCACGGTCAATCCGGTGCGACCCAAGTGGATGTATTTCATACGAACAGTCTGCCCCGGACCGGCGGCCACGCGCTGTGCGATAGACGAGGCGCTCAGAGGCCATAGAGGCGGCGGGGATTCTCGACCAGGATCCTTTGCTTGCTGGTGGCACTGATCTGCGGCGCGTCGAGAAAATCCTTGAGCACGCCTGGATACTCCGCGTCGGGATGCGGATAGTCGGAGGCGTACACGATGTTTTCGTCGCCGATGTACTCGATGGCGTGGTGCACGCAGCCGTCCTCGGGATCGCCGGAGATGAAGCACTGGCGCCGGAAGTAGTCCGATGGCTTCATCGAGATGAGGTGGTCGACCTCGGCCCGCAACCACTCGTAGTGCTGGTCCATCCGACCGAGCCAGTAGGGGAGCCAGCCGGTGCCCGATTCGAGGAACGCTACTCGGAGGCGCGGATGCCTTTCCAGCGCGCCGTCAACGATGAGCGAAAGGCACGCACCCTGTTGCTCCCACGGGTGGCAAGCCATGTGTCGGTCGAAGAAGCGGTCGAATCGGTCCCGACCAAGTTGGGGGATACGAACCGAAAGTCCCTCGTGCACCGTGAGGGCCAGGTCGAGGTCCTCCAGGGTGCTGTAGAGCCGGTCGTACGCAGGGTCGCCGAGGTTGCGACCGTTCACCGGGTTGGGGCGTACCATGACCGCCCGCGCTCCCTTGGCACCCACCCGCCCGGCCTCGCCGCATGCCGCGTCGACGTCACCCAGGGGAAGAAGCCCGACGGCCAGGAGCCGTGTCGGGTCTGCTGCGCAAAAGTCGACCAGCCAGTTGTTGTAGGCCTCGCAGAGGATGACCGAATCAGGCGTGGACACCGCGGAGCTGAAGGGGATGTAGAGGAACGCGCTCGGATACAGCGCGGCCGCTGCGAATCCCTCGAGGTCCATCATCTCGAGCTGGGACACCGCGTCAAAGCCGCGTTCGTAGGCAGCCCTGTACCTCTCGTCGGTACTTGTGAGGACCATCCACGGTGTCAGCGGCCGGTCCAATATGTTGGCCCCATTGACGAGCAGTACGTCCGGGCTCCGACGATCCACCGACACCGATCGCGGCAGGTATTCGTCGATGAGGGCGCTGCTCTCGACCACATGTCCATCGGCGTCGACGGCGGCGATTCCTGCCTCGCTCATCTCTGTCTCCCTGCGCTCACCCGCTGATAACCTTAGCCGCGACACTGCGGTGAAGGGCTTCCGCAGGGCAGGCGAAGGCGAACCCCCCCAGGAATAACTCGAGGCGCCCGGACCCCCGTCAGCGGAGCTCGGCCTGAAGAGCCTCCCGCTCCATCGACACGAAGGCGATGGCGGCATTCATCCCCTCGATGTGGCCGTCCTGCACCAGGCGTACGTAGCCTTCCACCCCCTCCGCGGCCTTGCGCAGCATCGCGTCGCGGTTCAGCTGGATCCGACTGATCACGTCGCCGACGAACCCATCGCGCCGGTGTAGGCCGTAGCTGTCGAGTAGGAGCCGGAGCCGACGTGCGAGGTCGCCTTCGTCGGGCCATCCGAATGCACGCGCCACGGCGGGATGCTGGAGCGGCACCCACTGCCAGGCAACGAACGCCAGGTCCGAACGGGGTGTGCCAGGACCGATCAGATCCCAGTCGATGATGCCCTGCAGCTGGCCCCCGACAGCCACGACGTTGTAGGGGGCGATGTCATGATGGCAGACGATCTGTTCGGCCCGAAGATCTGCCGCCCCGAGCTGCCATGGGACCAATCCTGTGGGCCGGAAGTCCGCGACGGCCCGGTGGTAGCGAGCGGTCGTGCGGCCCACCTCGATAAGCAGCCGGTCGTCCCACACCCAGGTCGGCCAAGGAAAGTCGTCGCCCACCGTCTCGCCAGGGATATACGACAGAACCTCCCGGCCTTGATCATCGAGGCCCAACGGCTCGGGGGCGAACTCAAAGCCCCGCACCCGCACATGGCGGAGAAGGGCGTGAACAGTAGGCGTCCACGGCCCCGCTGGGCGGTGCACGGTGTCACCAACCTTGACGACCGGGTTGAGCTTGCCCCCAGCGAGCGTGGTCTCCTCATCGCCCATGGGCACAGCTTTGCAGACCTGCGCGACCTATCAGGCCAGCTTCGCCCCTGGCCGTAGCCGGCTTGGGCGAGGGGGAACGATTGATGGCGTGCACCGCCGTCACCCCGAGACCACGTGACAGGAATGCCGTTATGATGCGGTGCGCCATGTCCTGTGTAGGCCGAAACCGGTCCCGCATTTCGTGACCGCCAACCCTCGCGGGAGGTCTCGGCCGTGGCACGGACAGGCCCTCGAGTGGTACAGGTCGGCCCACCTGGTGGTTCGCTCCAACCTGTCCCGAATCGACCGCCGCCGCCAGGCCAACTTCGCCCGCCGGCCCCCGGAGCATTCGGCTATCCCTGATAGCGATGCGGAGGCAATTTTTCATCAGGCTGTTGACCGCAATTTCGTCTCTCGTCTAGCTCTTGAGGTCGCGGCGACGCTCGGTGTGGTCGACCGGATCCTCGCCGGTGTCACCGGCCTGCGCGAACTAGCCTCCGACTGCCAGGTCGATCCTGACGCGCTTCTGCGCTTGCTGCGCCTGCTTGCGGGGCGCGGCATGGTCCAACTGACCGGCGATGACTTCGTTCACGTCACCGCAGCCGGCGAGTTGCTCGCAGATTCCCATCCCTTCTCATGGCGAGCGCGACTCGATCAGGAGGGCATGGGGCGTCGGATGGATGAGGCCGTCTTTCACGGCTTGCTGTCGAGTATTCGCACCGGTCAGGCGGCCTACGAGCATGTTCATGGTCTCCCATTTTGGGAAGATATGCAGGCTCGGGGACTTGCGGGTTCCTTTCAGGATCACATGCGCCCCCATGTCTTCGATGTAGGCCCCGATGTGGCATCGTTGCCAGAAGTTGCCGGCGCGAAGACTGTGTTGGACGTTTGCGGTGGCGACGGGGCCT
The DNA here is from genome assembly GCA_963783945.1 of uncultured Actinomycetota bacterium. Lineage (GTDB taxonomy): Bacteria > Actinomycetota > Acidimicrobiia > Acidimicrobiales > Palsa-688 > CAWAPS01. The sequence continues at coordinate 847,576 of CAWAPS010000019.1, read as the reverse complement.
TGCTCCAGGCGGTGCTGGATAGCCATCCGCATCTGCGAGGTTCGCTCTTGGAGCTTCCCGAGGCCGCCGCCCTGGCCCGGGCCCGGTTCCACGAGAGCGGTCTCGGATCGCGGGTGTCCGTCTGTGCCGGCGACGTGTTTGCGAACGCACCGCGGGCGCACGACGTGTGTCTCCTGTGCTGGGTGCTGCACGACTGGTCGGACGAGCGGGCCCTACGGATCTTGGAAACGTGTATCGCCGCGACGACATCTCGTGGCTGCATAATAGTGATCGAACGGCCCCGCAACGACTCTCACGACGTGCTGGAGTCCGATTTACGGATGCTGGTGTTCTTTGGTGGGCGGGAGCGATCGCGGAGCGAGTGGTTGACTCTCTTCGCTGAGGCCGGGCTTACTGCGATCCGTGAAGCACCGGTCGGTACTGGTGGATTTGTCGCCTATTGCCTGGAAAGGACCGACAACGCGGGTCGTCGAGCAAGCCATAAGCGGAAGTCCGTTATCACTCGCCTCCTGAAGAGACCTGACGGAGCGCCCTCCAGCTCGGCGCTCATCCACGATGCCGGAGGGTGAAACACCACCACTATGCCTTCCTGCCGAGCCCTGTCGTAGCATCTGGGTCGGCGGCGGCACGGACGTTGGAGTTCATGGTCCGTCCTTGAACCCCATCAGGTTGCGAGGGGAGGCTGACGTTGGCCGGCCGATCGTCTTCTGAGCGGGGAATCTTTGTCGAATCTCAGGCGGGCGGGCCCACGACGGCCTCTGTCTTTGGCAGTATGGGGTGGTGGGCTCTACCAGCGTCAGGTCGGCTTTCCAGCGCATAGACACCGAGTACGGACCGCCGACCGAACCGAACGCGGGACACCAGGGGTATGCCGGGCATCCAGGTCGGCCGGTGTCAACCGACCGCTTCAGTGCCGCCCGGACGTTCGACAAACTGGCCGGCCTCTGCGCCATCGCCCTGGTTGCGGGCATCGTCGGCTATTTCGCTGTGCCGCCCAAGACCGCGTACGGGTTCATGGTGGTGGCCTTCGTCGTCGTCCTGGTCGGGTGGTTCAGGATGCATTGGGCCCGCTACCTGGCCCCGACCTACGCCGTCGTCGAAGGCCTGGCTCTCGGGGCGGTCTCGAAGCTGTTTGCCAGCTTCGGTCATGGCATCGTGCTAGTTGCCATCGCCTTCACCGCCGGGGTATTCGTGGCGGCCTTGGTGCTCTACCGCACCGGGCTGGTCCGGGTGACCCCCCGCATGATGAGCCTGGCGCTCATGGGCGGATTCGGCATCCTCGTCGTGGCGGCGCTGTCGTTGATAGGGGTGTCGCTCCCCGGCGTCAATGAGCTGAGCGGCGCTGGGCTGGTCTTCAGCGTGCTTGCGCTCGGGATCGCGGTGCTGAATCTTTTCACGGACTTCCAGTACATCGCGCAGTCGGAGGCTCGGGAGGTTTCGGCCGAAGGCGAATGGGCCGCCGCCTTTGCCATGATGACCGCACTGGTGCTTGTCTACATCTCGATGCTGCGCATCCTCGGTGCCGCTAACGGCGGGGGCGGGCGGCAACGGTAGGAGGGCGTCACCTCCGCTGTTCTCATCTGCCCCGTCCTCCCCGTCACCGTCTGAACCAGCGCCGGCTACCCGACAGAAATGACGGGCCCGTTTCAGCGCGGTGCCTGGCCGGATCGCCTCCGAATCCGTCGGTCCTCGAGCGGCGGGGGCACCTTCTTGGCGCCATGTTCGGCGGCGCGAAGAAGCGCCACCATGGGCTTTGCCCGGTCAACTCTGGAGAACCATTCGGTCTGGCCCCGAGTCCTGAGCCCGACTACGGGACCCTTGCAGATTTTTTGGCAGCCGACCTTCCTGACCTTCGGTGCGTGCGCCGCCTTCAAAAACGCCAACAAGCAATCGGAGTTCTTGCACTTCGTACACACCCATATGCGGGGCTTGGCCACAATGCATGTTCTACCCAATATCCCGGAACGACCCCCGTGCCCTCAGACTCAGCGGCCGCCTAGCGCCGATTCGAGCTGGGCCTTGGACATCTTGGAGCGCCCCTTGATGTTGCGACGCTTTGCCTCCTGGTAGAGCTGGGCCCGGGTGCGGCCACCGCGGCCGCGATGGGAACGCAGACCGCCGCGCCGACCCGACGAGATGTCGTCCGTCGAGGTCTTACTCGGCTGGCGTGCCTCGCCGGCGCGGGCCCGCTCCTTGTTGACGGTTCGCGAGGCGATCTCCTTGGCTACCTTGGGCGACCGTCCTCTTTCCTCCAGGCCGTGTTCTATATGCTCGTACTGGCGTTCCCGCTTTGCGTTCCACGCTGACTGCGGCATTTCCTTCCTCCTTGCTCGATAGGGCCTGGTGTTCTGTGCTCCGGCACGAGCCGGCGAGCCCGTCACCGCCATGATTGGTGGATGTTCACTTAGCCAGCCCGGCGGCCAGGTTGATGGTGGCGGCGATGATGACCGTGCCCAGCAGGTAGGAAAGCAGGGCATGACGCAATGCTGTGTGGCGAACCGCTCGGGTTGTGAGGTCGGTGTCGGAGACCTGGTAGGTCATCCCTATGGTGAAGGCCAGGTAGGCGAAGTCGGCATAGGCGGGCTTTTCGATGTCCTTGAAGTCCACGCCCCCGTCTACTCCGGAATAGTAGAGACCTGCGTAACGCAGAGCGAAGACGGTGTGTACGACGCCCCAGGAGCAGATGATGGCCCCTATGCCCGAGCCGAGGAGCATGGCCTCCACGCCGCCGGACGCATGGGCGGCCTTCAGTACTCCCAGAATGACGGCGCCCAGGGCGGCCACGCTGGCGCTCAGAAGAAAGGTGGTGGCGGTCGCGCCTTTCGGATCGTCACGGGTGGCATACTCGCTTGCCGCCGCGGCATCGAGCGGAAGGACGCTTATCCAGACTGAAACGACCCAGGTGAGGGCGGCACCGATCCAAAAGAGCAGCAACGCCGTTTGCCAAGGAGAAGTAAGACCGGCTATGAGGGCGGCCAAGGCGCCGACGGCAGCACCTGCCGCGACCCTCCGCGACTCTGAGATTGCTGTCCGATGTTCCCCGGACCCGGCTGTGGGGTTGTCAGTCATTGCTATTTGATAGCCGACAGCGAACAACAGGTGGTGGGTTAGTCAATCCTCATCGACGGCTGCTCCCCACTCGTCGACGACCGACAGCAACCGCAGCAAGGAACAGGACTACTACAGCAATTATGAACACCTCTCGGAGGTCGTGAGTACTCCGATCTTCTACCCTCAGGCGATCTCCTCTAACCGCCTCCGCCATCTGAGACGATGGGGCCCGCTTCGTCTGTCTCGGCCTGGTTCGGAACCGCCGCCTCCCCAAAAATCGGGCTGGTCGGTTTAGCCGGCTCGCCGGTTGGGTAGCCTAATCTAGGCGCGGCCCACCTCCGGACCTTGGGTTGGTTAACGGTCATCCGGCCGGTAAGCGTCCAACCGACGAGAAGCAGGAAGTCCGGATATGGCGAAACTTTGGCGTCACCCAGGATGGGCGCGCCGTCTCCATTCTGCCAGAGCTGCTAGCGGCGATGAGCAGATAGCTGCAGAAGGACGCGCACTATGGCTCGTTTCATGACGAGTCCATCGGTTGGGCCGAACCGCCATCGTGGCGGTCGCGCACTGCCTCACGGTTCCGTAACCGGGCGCGGCGCGGGCGTGGTCATGGCCACCATCCGGCTGGCGGCTGACCCGGCCAGCCCGGGTGTCGCTCGGCGCCTGGTGGCAAATGTCCTGAGGGGGATGATGAGCCCAGCCGACATCGAGGTCGTGGTGCTTTTGACCAGTGAGGTGGTGACCAACGCGGTCGTACACGCGGGTACCCCAGCCGGCCTAGTGGTCCGCGGTATCGACGAGGGGGTTCAAATCGAGGTCTCCGACGGAGATAGGCACATGCCGGTGGTCGATGATCAAGCCCTGGATTCGGCGTCGGGACACGGAATGAGCCTGGTGGCGTTGCTTTCGCAGAGATGGGGCGCTATCCCAACCACGGACGGTAAGACTGTCTGGTTTCGCTGCCGGGGAAGCCGGACGGCTTGGACCGGTGTGCGCGATTCGACTTGATCTCACCGTCGCCGACCAGCGCCGACCAAGCCGTTAGCGCCGGCGGCAAAATAGAGGAACATCCGGGTAGCGGGCCGTCACCCGTCCTTCCCTGGTTTCGCCTTGTTGCCCGCAGCCGGCTCGTTCAACGCCCCGGATTGACGCAACTCCTCTTCCTTTGGCTACCAGCGGTAGAAGCGATTACGGCCGGCGCTCTCGCCCCTGCCGATCACCAGACCGATCAGCCACGCCACAAAGAGGACCACCGCAGCTATCCACAAAGCGTGCAAGGCAAAACCAAGCCCGAAGAACAACAACACCAACACCAACCCCAACAGGATCAACATGGCAGTCCTTTCTCTCCTGGCTGGTTATCCTTCCCGTCAAAGGCAGCATCCAAACCACAAAAGACGATGTCGGTCCCCTTCCGGTGGATGGTGATCGATCGGGCTCGATGCCAAATGCAGATGATCGAACTGTGGTGTCCTACGCGTCCGCGCCTTCGAGGTCGTCGTCGATGAGCCGCTGCCGTAACTCGTCGACCTTCCCCGACTTTTTTAGGCCACGATCGCCGAGCTCCTCGGACAGTTGCACCTTGGTCATGCCCTCATACCGCCGGGCCGTGGCGTGGCGAGCCGTCCTCTGGGCCCGCCCCGCCCCTCCGAGCTGGTCGAGGCGGAGGTCTGGTGTCGCCTCGACAACATCGTCCTCGAAACGGTTGCCGGTTGGGGCGGACTTGTCGGTCGCCGACACGATGTCATCTTTCGCCGCGTCAGCGGCGCCGGCGGCCGAGCTCCGAACGCCATCCAACAAGCCGAGGGAAGCCCGGGCCACACCTTGCATGTATTGGACGTTTGCTTCGGTCAAACCCTTAGTCAGCTGGTAAACCTTGTCCAACGTTCCCCGGGGTTCGACCCGGCTGCCGGCAGTAGCTTGAAGCAGACGCAGCTGAGTTGTGATGTCCTTGAACCAGGTTTCCGAGGCGCCAGTCAGCTCCGCTCGGGTGTCGCGAATACGCGCCTGATAGATGTGAGTGCCGTTCATGAGGTCCTCCTAGGGGGTTTGTCCGGCGGAATCGCGTCCCGTGGTGGTTGCCAGGGTACCGGAGCCAGGGTGCGATGAAGGACCCGGGCGGTACCGGCCAGGTCTCAAATGCGCGCCCACAGGTCCCATTCCGACCATTCCCCGCAGATGCGACCGCTCGCCCGAACGGCGTGCCTCGGAGCACGGCACCGACCCCGAGATCGAAGTCGACCGGGTTCGGGTCCCCGCCGACCAGGAAACCCTGGACGTCCTCTGTGCGGGCGGGACGGTTTCCGGGGCAGTCGGAGGGGTAGAAGGATGGGGAGAGTCAGGAGACCCTTCGTCATCGCGTCGCCATTGGTGGCAGACTCCCGAGTTGGCAATGTGACTCCCCCGGGAGGGCGACGTGGAACAATTGAGTGGCAGTGGGATCGATGAAGCCATACGAGCCCAGCAGGACGCGGTGCTGGCAGCCTGGGTCGACGCGGTCGAGGTGGGATCGCGCGGCCGCGCCACCAATTCGATGAGGGCGAGGAGTCAGGAATGCTATCCGGTCAAAAAATATTGATCACGGGCGCGGCAGGAGGGGTTGGCTTTCCGCTTACTGAATATCTGGCAAGCGACAACGAGGTGTGGGCTCTCGCTCGCTTCGGCGACGCTGCCGCCCTCGACCGCGTCATACGGGCGGGGGCCACCCCCTATCGGTGCGATCTGGGGGACGGCGACTTCTCGGGCCTCCCCGATGACTTTGCCTACGTGATCCACCTGGCCGCCCAGGCGTCTGGGGACAACTACGACGAAGCCATCACAGTCAACGCCGAGGGCACCGGACTGTTGTTGCGGCACTGTCAGCGAGCGAAAGCCGCGCTCGTGATGTCGACGCACTCGGTCTACAAGCCGCACGACGACCCATGGCACTCCTTCATTGAGCTAGACCCACTGGGGGTCAACGCGAGCGCCGCGCCGATCTACTCGGTCTCCAAAATCGCGCAGGAAGCAGTGGCCCGCTACTGCGCCAGGGCCCTGGACCTGCCCGTCGTCATCGCCAGGTTGAACGCGGCATACGGACCGCGGGCTGGGCTTCTCAACTATCACCTCGACGCCGCGGCGCTCGGCCAGCCTGTGATCACCAAGTGGGATCCTTGTCCGTACAGCCTCATTCACCAGGACGACATCAATCGGCAGGCGGCTGCCCTTCTCGACGCCGCGGCTGTGCCCGCGACGATCGTCAACTGGGCAGGGGACGAGGCGGTCACCGTTCAGGAATGGGCAGCGTACATGGGCGAGCTGACCGGGCTCGGGGTCGAGGTTGTGGTGGAACAGGTACCGGGGGCGCTCCGGGGATTGGTTGCGGACGTTTCGAAGCGCAAGTCGATCACCGGTCCGTGTTCGGTCCATTGGCGGGAGGGTGTCAACCGGATCTGGCAAGCTCGCCATGGCGCCAGGCGCGAAGCGACGGGGTCGGCGTGACCAGAGAGATGCGGACGTTTCTTGGACAGCTGGGTCTCGGGTAAGGCCCTCGATCAAACGGGGAACTACATTGGGTTACGTCTGGATTCAGTCCTCGATGAACTCGTAGACGTCTTCGGCTACAAACGGGTACTGCGACCGCCAGTCGACGACCTTGCCTTCGCGGTCGACCCGCATGAAGTCGGCGCCGTTCTTCTCGGTGCCGTCAGGCAGCCGGAAGGTGTAGGCGATCACAATGGTGTCGGCGCCGATGTAGGTCCGGTCGAGTTGGTAGGTGACGCCCTGGACACGCTTCAGTGATTCAGCCAAGTACGAGCGAACGGCGTCGTATCCCTCAACCGTCCATTTGCTGGAGTCGCGCAAGATCTTCGACACAAAGGGGGAGCTGAAGACGACCTCCTTGCCTAACGGCTCCATGATGAGGTCGATATCCTGGGCGTTCCAGCTGCCCTCCCAGTGGTTTGCCAGCTTTCTCGCTGTCGGTTCGTCGAGCATGCGCGGATGCTACTCCCACCCTGTCAGCTGCACTTCGAGCTCTCTTGAACCGACTCCCCGGCGGCCGACCTCGGCCGAGTTTCGCCTCCGCCGGCCTAAATACGACTCGTTCGATCTGGATTATCGGGTTAGACTGGCGCCATGCCGATCTCTTCCTCGGGGCACGGGCTCTCGGGCCAGTGCCGGTATCCCCGTGACCGGCACCTGGAGGGATGGGGCCGGCGCCGGCATCACGCGGAGCGCGCCGCCCGCCGGCGCCTGTCCCACCCCTAGTGCGAACCGACGTTCGGTCGCTTCATTCGTAAGGAAGTAGTCCCGGTGCGGCGTGACGAATGGGTCCGAGCCTTTCAAGGGTTGGCGGGCGTTACCCTCACCGAGGGCGAAAACGAACTGATCCTCGAGCTGGTGACGACTGTCGAGACAGCGGCCGATCCCTTCGCCGCCGCGATTACCTGCATGCTGGTCGGACGAGCATCCCTCTCGATATCTGAGGGTATCCATCTCGCAGAGGCAATCGCGGCCTGGGATGACTCCTGGGACTAGTGCTTTCCGCATGTGGCCGGCGCAGAACCAGACAGCCACCGACAGCTCGCCAGGTCCGGCCGGCCAGAAAGCTATATTTGGATAGACCTTCGGGTCAGACGACCTCGGGCAATGGCTGAGACTGCAGGAAAGGAATGACGGCATGACCACGGAGATCCGTCCCCTGATGGAGTATCTCGAGCCGCTCAACGAGGCGGTGACTGAGATCGCCAACACGTGGCGACCTGACGATCCCGAGTACCGGGCCGATGTGTACCGCCAGATCATGATGCAGTTTTCCTACGGGTACTTCGCCTTCTTTCACGCCGACCCGGAACATCCGGACTGGGCGCCGCTGTGGAATCCCGTCTTTACGCTGCAGCCCAACCCTGACGATATCTACTTGTATTGCCCGATCGACAGCGCCTACCAGTATATGATTAGCGGAAACCGAGGCACGGCGAAGATGCTCGTCCTCGACACCCAGCTCAGCAACGCTGGCATGCCGTGGGACAACGACCACACGGGCGCCTTTTACCATGACATCGATGACGATGATATGAAGATCGAGGCGAACGGTGATTTCGAGGTTTTGGTCAGCAGCGAGCGGCCGGCCGGGTTTTCTGGTAACTGGCTGAAGATCCAACCGGGGACGCGGGTGTTGATGACCCGCTACCGAAGCTATGACTGGGAAAGCGAGATCGACCCGGTGATGTCGATCGAGTGTCTCAACCCAACCGGTCTGAAGAAGCGTCTGACCCCCGAGGAGATCCTCGAGCGGATCAATCACATGGCGTGGATGCCGGTGCGCGCCACCAAGCTCTTCTACGCTCAGCAAAACCAGGTGAAACACAACGTCGGAGTTAACGTTTTCGAGCCGGTGCGCTATGGGGGCGCCCTGTCGAAGCAGCTCTACCTCCCCGCGGTGTTCGAGTTCGACGATGACGAGGCGCTGATCGTGGAAACCGACCTGCCTCAGACCCGCCGCTACTGGAACTTCCAACTCGACGACCCGTACTTCAACGCATGCGAGTATGTCTATCGCCTTTCGAGCACCAACGGTCATTACGCCAAGATCAGTTCCGACGGCAAGTTCCGGGCAGTGATCTCCCTCGAGGATCCGGGCGTTCCCAACTGGCTCGACCCCGCCGGCTTCAAACAGGGCACCATCTACGGCCGCTGGTATGAATGCGACGCTGAACCGACCCCTACGCTCAAACGGGTGAAGTTTGCCGAGTTGCGCGGCCACCTGCCGGCCGACACACCGCTGGTCACCCCCGACCAGCGGGCCGAGGAGTTACGCCGACGGGTGCGGGCCTGCCAGCGCCGCCGGAGATGGTGACCCATGACAGGTGCTCAGGACCGGCGGTCTGCGCTCGACGATCCCATCAAAGTCGCCCAAGACCTATGAGATAATCAAGCCACAATTGGACGAGAGGAATACTGTGGCTCACTACCGGGTGGTCTACATGAAGCAGGGCAGCCTGGATGACGGAGAGGTCAGCGACACCCGTGATGTCCACGAGTACACGGTTCAGGTCGAGCGGGATGGCCGCTTCCGGGGGGAGTGGGTTGGCACCATTGAGGGGCAGACGCTCTACGCCATGGCGGGCAACGACGTGTCACAGTTCCACCGCAACGCCGTTCCGGTCGTGGCGAATCACGTGTGGTCGGCGGTCCACAACGGAGAAACGCTGAGTGACGACGTTGGCCGTGTTGTCGTCTTGGGTGGGGACGAGGTGATGGGATTAGCGCCTCTTTGTGACACCGACTGGCAGCCCGGAGACACGGTCTTGGAGTTCGACGCCTAGCCGGTCAACACGGGGGAGGCGACGCTGACCGCGGCCTCGGCGTGGGGTCGTACTACGGGCGTCGAGCCGGGTGGCATGATGTCCATCGTGAGCGGAGAACCCGAGTCGAAGCCGGCGAAGCCTCTTTCTAGATCCGACGCGGCCATCCTGGCCGAGCAGATTGGCGATCTCCTCGCGGATCCGGCCGCCGACCTGTCCGCCCTCGACCGTGCTCGGTACGAGGGTGCGCTGACGGTTCTAGAGGCAGTCTTGGGCCGACGAGCCATTGTTGCGTAGGCCGGCCGGGGCAGACGCTTGGTCCGCAATTTGAACGTGACGTCCTGCCCTCTGAGCTGTTCGGGCGCCAAGTGTTATTGCTGGAGTAGATTTTCGCGGTAGGTCGTGCCCGCGTACTCAGTTCGCATCAAGCCCCGTTGTTGCAGGATGGGCACGACGTGGTCGACGAACGCTTCGAGGCTGGCGGGCATCACATTGGGGCTGAAGGTGAACCCGTAGCAGCCCGTTTCCTTCCACCAACTCTCCAATGTGTTTGCGACCTGCTCGGGAGTGCCGACTATTCGCGGCGTCATCGGCGAGACAGCCAGGTCGAGCACCATCTCCCGCAAGGTCGGAGCCCGGTCCTCGGTCCAGTTGTCGACCGCTGTCATCCACCCCTGTGACGCCTCTGTCTCGCCGATCTCTATAGGCTTGTCCAGGTCGTCCACCGTGAACTCGCGACCCAACAGGCCGCCGAGGCGATCGAGGGCGGGACCGATCGGAATGCGGGCCTTCAGCTCCTCCAGGCGCTGTTCGGCCTCCGCCTCGGTGCTGCCCACATAGGGCTGGACTCCGAAGAACACCCTGGGGTGGGGCCGCCCGACCTGATCGGCAGCGGCGCGGGTATTGCCTATGTAGCTCTCCATCGCGACGCGCGGCTGGAGGGCGAATACCGCGTCGGCGTGGGTGGCGGCGAAGCGCATGCCCCGCCCCGAGGCACCCGCCTGGAAGATCAGCGGACGGCCTTGCGGTGAGCAGACCATGCTCGGGAGGGTGTCACAGCTGTAGTACTGGCCCCTGTACTGGACTCGCTTGACCTTGGCCGGGTCGATGTACCGCCCGGAGGCCTTGTCCATGATCACCGCGTCGCGCGGGAAGGAGTCCCAAAGGCGATACGCGATCTCCATATACTCCTCGGCTTGGTCGTAGCGCGAGTCGTGTTCGGGCCGCTCGAGTCCTAGCGCCTTGAAATCGCTCTCCATATAGCTTGTGACAACGTTCCAAGCCAGCCGCCCGCCCGATAGGTTGTCGACTGTGCCCAACCGGCGCACGGCCAGAAACGGTGGCGTGCCCACAGTGGTCAGAGTGACGGCGAAGCCCAGGAAGGTCGTCATCTGCGATAGCAGCGTCACGAGCATGAGCGGGTCGGGCCGCGGGGCCGAACCCTCGGCGATTCCTTCCGGGTCCACCGTGCCCGCCGAGAGCGTGTCGGCGAAGAAGATCCCGTCGAACCGCCCCCGCTCCAGCGTGCGTGCTATACCGCCCCAGTACTCGGGAGACATCAGACCCTCGCCTTGGCGGTCGGCCGGGTGCGCCCAACCCGTCTGCACGTGATTGTTGGGCGCGCTCAGCGCGACGAGATTGAAATGTATCTGGGACATGGTTCCCTCTCCCCGGCTCTTCGGGTGACCGAGGATAATCGCCGGACCGGTCACGGGCCAAGCCCCCGGCCGGCGCGCCCTCGTGGGGGAAGAGGAGGACTCCCTCGTTCTTGCGGCTGGCCGGTACTACTGCTACCTTTTGCCCATAGTATTTCCAAATGTGAACTGTCACAGATCTAAGACAGTGCAAATGTGAATGACGCTCTTGATGGTCACTTCCCATTGGGCCCACGCAGGGGGGCGGCAGCAGTGGTTGTAGCAGGGAAGCTCTCGAATTCCCCTGCGAGTGACCATCCAATCTAAGAAGGGGAAGAGGAGATCACGAAATGTTCGATCGATCACCCCTCCAAAGCGTCGCCGATGCCGAGCGGCGAGCTCGTCGCCGCATACCCTCTTTGCTCTACGACGCTGTAGCGGGGGGTAGCGAACAGGAAGCGACCCTTCGCGGGAATGTGCGGGAGTTCGACGACATCTGGTTCCGGCCACGCATCGCCGCCGTCCCGACCCATCGAATCCTCACCACGAGGGTTCTAGGTCAAGCGCTCTCTCTTCCGGTTATGGTCGCTCCTACAGGTAGTGGGCCCGTCCACCCGGGTGCTGAAGTGGCGGTCGCCCGAGCAGCCGCGGGCGCGGGAACCGCGCTGGCCGTCAGCCAGTTCGCCAGCCAGCCTATCGAGCAGATCGTCGCGGCCAATCCCAAGACCATTTCCCAGCTCTACTGGATTGGTGATCGGAAAGCCAACGCGCTTCGCGTAGAACGGGCACAGCAGGCGGGCTCAGTCGCGGTCATCCTGACTCTCGACTATTCGGATCCGAATATCCGCCGAGACCGGGGAATGAGGGGCTACCCGCAACGACTTGGAGTTCGAGGTCTCCTCAGCGTGTCCCCGCAGCTGGTCACGAGGCCCGGCTTCGTCCTGGATTTCGCCCGTCACGGTGGCCCGCCAAAGCTCTTGGCTCCCAACGTCGTCGCCGAGGGCGGTCCGGCACCGACCTTCCAGCAGGCGGTGGAGATGTTCGCGAAGACACCTCCTCCCACCTGGGACGACGTCGCCTGGATGCGCCGCCTATGGCCAGGACCCTTCGTGGTCAAGGGGGTGCTCACAGTGGACGATGCCAAGCGCGCCATAGACGCCGGGGCCTCGGCCATCTCCGTCTCGAACCACGGCGGCATGACCGTGGACGGGCTGCCGCCGACGATTCGGGTTCTGCCTGAGATTGCGGACGCGGTCGGGGAGCAGGTCGAAGTCCTTCTGGACGGGGGGATCCGCCGAGGAGGGGACGTGGTCAAGGCCCTCGCGCTGGGAGCGCAAGCCGTGTTGATAGGCCGGGCCTACATCTTCGGGCTGGCGGCGCGAGGAGAGACCGGCGTCCGAGAGGTCCTGGAGATCCACCGAGGGGGAATCGATCAAGCGCTCGCCGCCACTGGCTGTCGGTCGGTGCAAGAACTTGATCGGTCGTATGTAGACGTTCGATTCTCAAACTGATGGGAGGTCTCACATGGGTACAGCTCGAGACGCCGCGATCGAATACTTCCGGTGCATGCGCGAGGGGGACGCTGACAGCATCGAGCGTCTGTTTGCTCCCGACGCCGTATTGAGTGTCTTCAACGGTACCCTCCGACAGGGACGGCGGGAGATTCGAGACTTCTACGAGAACTCCGGGATGCAACAGGGCGTTCGTCCCCACCCGCAAGAGGCCCTCGAGGATGACAAACGGTGTGCGGTCGAGATCGTCGTGGGGCTGCCGGACGGCAGCTGGGCACGGGTAGTAGACATCTTCACGGTGAACGAGGACGCGCAAGTCAGCAGTTTGAGGGTTTACCAAGGCCTCCTTTTGGACGGGGACATCCCTGGTGCCGATTCGCCTGAATAGAAGGGCAAGGAGCCTGCATGTAAGTCGGGCGCCAGGAGGAAAAGAGTCCGCTGGGCGATGATGCACCGTGCTTGGTCAGATGCTCCTAGGGCAGGTGTAGATCGACCTGATGACCGAAGACGACGTGGAAAGGTGCCGCCAATAACGGGACGATCCCCTTATCCGTCCACCGCTTATGGACGACGGGGTGCAATCGCTCAGCCGTGGCTACGGGGTCGTCATCCAAGAAACAGTATGTGATCTGAAGACTCCCGGTTACGAGGTCGGCGTCCGCCATCGCGTTTACTTCGGCCGACAGCCCGGCGTCGGCTTGGACGGTTGAACCCCACCATGCGCCACCTACGCCGGCTACTTCGGTGAGCTCCCAAGCGGGGGTCTTTCCCCGTTCGACGAGGATGTAACCACCTTGCAGGGGCCACCAGGGAAGCACCTCTGCTCCGATCTTGATACGCGAGGCTGCCGCCATCCCATCTATCTCATAAAGTCCCATCTCCAGCTGTGGGAGCACGCGCACCTCTTGTCGGCCATGCCGACCATCCATGTACGGCTTGCGACCAGCAGCTCTCAGCGCCTCGGTGAGCCGGGTGAACGGCTCTAGCCCTGCGACGTCCGCAAAGAAGTACGTCATGATGTGGTCGACAGCGTCATACCGATCTTCACTCGCGGCTCTTGCCCGTCGGCATTCGGGCGTGGACACAAAACGCAGAGAGGCCCGGATCGCCGGGATGCGATGTTGCTCTGGGCGACAGTCGAAACTGTGCCAACGCAAGTAGTCGGCATCTTCACCATCAGGATGTCGCGCCGACATTGACACAAACAGGTTCGTGATATCGGATCGCCCCGCCGCCAAGATGCCCGGGACGTCGTCCGACGGTGTACCAGCTAGAAATGACACGACGGAACTGTACGACCCCAGCCTGCCGTTGACAAGAGGGCCGGCGCCGAGGTCACCTGCACCCTTCACCGGGTTGCCGGGTGGGACGTAACCCCGTCGCCTTGATCTAAGGCGGGGACGAGTATCCGGCTAGCCCACTATTTCTTTCCGTTGGTCGTGGTCGCATAGCCCACACCCGCCGACTGATCCTCGATACCATCGCGTCCGTGCAGGCCGGGCAACTCCCCCCGGGCAGCGCGTTATCTCCCGAATCGGTTCGGGTTCCGGGTCCGTTCGACACGACGCTCGATAACAGCGAATCCTGGCGCGAAATCAATCTCCAGTCCTGAGGGGCAACAAGACCAGTTTTGTTGATTGCATCGGCCTCGATGCCCGGGCGTCGTATCCGGCACGCCGAGTCCGAGTGTACGATTCGGGCCGTGACCCATCCCCGTATCAGTGTAAGTAGCCTCAGTTCGCTGTTCCAGCCCCTGGAGGCTGACATCGAGATGTGGAAGGAACTTGGCGTCGAACAGGTCGGGCTGATCACCCCGAAGATCGAACGTGTAGGGTGGGACAACGCGCCTGGGATGTTGAGAGGGCTGCGAGTGTCGAACGTCGCCGCTGAGTTGCATGTTCTCGACGAGTCGATTGAGTTGGCGGCTGAGGTGGGCGCGGAAGTGGTTTACATCACGAGCGGGAGCATCGGTGCCAGGACGTGGGAACAGGCCACGTCGGAGTTCGCCGACAGGATGGCCGCTTATGTAGGTCACGCCGGGGAAAGAGGCGTGGAACTAGCGGTTGAGTCAACCAATCCGCTGCGCTGCGATCTGAGCTTCCTTTTCACTTACCGCGACGCTGTCGATACCGCTCGGGAAGCGTCCATGAAGGCAGTCCTGGACATGTACGGCTGCTGGTATGAGAGAGGTCTAGAGGCAGTCGTGCGTTCCGATATCGATATGCTCTCTCTCGTTCAGGTCTGCGACTTCAAGGTCGGCACGTTCGAGGCCGGCATCCGGGCTGTGATCGGCGAGGGTGACGTTCCCTTGGAGCGTCTGTTAGGCATGTTTCTCGACGCCGGCTATTGCGGAGAGTTCGACCTCGAGATCCTGGGAGACGCCCTCAGGGAGGAGGGCTACCGCCCGACAATCGGACGGAGCATTGAGCGGCTCACCACGATCCTCGAGCGCCTTGGAGCGTGACGACGAGGTCGCTGGCTGGCTGTACGGGGAGTCAGTTCGGTAGGGTAAGCACGATGACAACCTATGCCGGACCTGCCGATGAGTATCGAAAGTAGCTCCAGTGTGTTCCCGGGACGGATCCGACAATTCGGGTTCATTATCCCTGACCTCGACGCCGCGATCACACAGTGGGTAAACCTGGGAGTGGCTCCGTGGTTAGTCGTGCGCGAACTCCACATGGAAGGTTGCTGGTACCGGGGTGAGCAGTCGAGTCCCGTGATCTCGATCGCGTTTTCGAACTCCGGCGATATGCAGATCGAGCTCATTCAGCAGCACGACGACACACCGAGCATCTACCGGGAATTCGTTACCGCTACCGGTGGCGGATTCAACCAGATTGCCTACTGGGTCGAAGACGTCGACGCTGTTCGTACCGCCGCGGTGGCCGCCGGCTGGTCAGAGGTGTGGCGCGGCGATGGTGGTAGCCAGGTTCAGTTCTCATATCTGGAGCATCCGGACTCGCCGGTGCCTATTGTCGAATTGAGTGAGCTCAACGATGCGACGCGGTCCATGGGGGACACGGTTCGTATGGCCGCCGAGGCCTGGACGCCCGGCCAACCGGTTCTGATGCCTTGACCATCGACCCTAGAGGTCATGTGTGCCATAAGCGTGAAGGAGGTGTCTCTAGGTGAAGGTTGATCTGTTGTACGAGATCGATGCGCCTCGTCCGTGGGAGGGTGCCCACCCCTACGGCCAGCGCGCCCGTGAGCAGCGCGCCTACCGCGACACACTGGAGCAGGTTCGCCTGGCCGACGAGCTTGGCTACAACATCGCCTGGTTTGTTGAGCACCACTTCCGCGAAGGTCAGTCCCACTGCCCGGCCCCTGAGGTCGTGATAGGAGCGTTGACCCAGATCACCCACAATATTCGTCTCGGCTACGGCGTGACGTTGTTACCGTTCGGATTTACCCACCCGGCGTGTGTCGCCGAGAAAGTGGCGACGGCCGACATCTTGTCGGGTGGTCGAGTGGAGTGGGGCACAGGTCGTTCGACCCCGCAGGAGCAGACGGCGTTCCACGTCGACCGTGAGAGGAGCCGGGACGAATGGGAGGAGGCCATCCGCATTGTCGCGGCGATGTGGCGGGAGGAATACTTCGAGTGGGACAGCCCGACATTTCAATTCCCGCGCCGACTCGTGACCCCGAAGCCAGTACAGGAACCCCATCCGCCCTGCTGGATGGCAGCAACTTCGGAGGGTTCGTCCGCCATCGCCGGTCAGAATCACCTGGGATTGCTCTCGTTTTCGATCATGCAACCGCTGGACAAGATGGCGGCCCAGATCAAGGCGTACAAGGAGGCGTGGAACAGTCCGGAATCCAAGCCGCTCAGTGACGTCTCGACCAACAAGGTCGGTGCGTACACGCTGGTGCACTGCGCAGAATCCATGGCGCAGGCCGAGGACAACGGGATCTGGCCATCCATCACGTGGTGGTATCGAACCGTAGCCCAGTTCACGCTGGACTGGGAGTTTCCCAATATCACGCAGGAGGAGCGGGACAAGCGGTTCCCGCTGCTCCAACGCACGCTCAAAGGTGATATTCCAGTGGAGGACTTTCACCGGGGCGACATGATCATCGTGGGCGATCCGGAACAGTGCTTCGAGAAGATGAAGCGCTATGCCGATCTCGGCGTGGACGAGATCGTGGCCCGCGTGGAGTTCGGTCATCTGACGAACGAGAGCATCATGAAGAACCTCGAGTTGATCGGCAAGGAGGTCATCCCGGAGCTAGAGAAGTACGAGCCGGCACGCTGAGGGAGCGACGACGCAAGCCGGCCCCGGCTGAGAGTATTTCCTTTCCCTCACGTGATGTTCTATGCGCTTTACGCTTCTTCTACCCATTTCCAAGCGGGTCCCGTACCGGTGAGGCTCGGCGGAGCACTCCGATCGACATCGTCATGTCGGATCAGGATGCGCCACCAACGTTCCCGGGTGGTAGACCTACACCGCCGACCTTGAGATGGCGGAGGGAAAGGAGCCGCGGCGATGTCACAAGAGAAACAGTGGGTAGTTAACATGCTGCGCCGCTTGGGCTATACCGAAGCAGCCGAGGAGGCGGAACGAGAGCTGCCTGACCCCGTGTCCATGGAACAGCTCAGGAAGTTCGGCGACCTCCACGGAATCTCTCGCGACGAGCTGGTCCACCGGATGGGAGGGAGTCCATAAGGAACAGCCTCGGCCAGACGCGATCTGACGCAGCTCCCATCTTCGTTCAGGCGCGACTGACAACGTGAATTTCGTCACGTATCCGACTGAGGTGTCGCGGTGCTGACTGGCGCGGCCAGATTCGCGCCGCTGGTGTTGGTGATCGTGGCGGCGGGCTGCGGCCTGTCACCCGAGAACGGCACCGCGCCGCCACCCCAGACAAGGGCTTCCGCGCCGGCCCAGACAACGGTCCCGGCGCCGGCCCGGACAACGGTCCCGGCGGCCGGGCTGTCTCGGATCGACAGCGCCTACCTAGGGGCGGTCGGGGCGGTCATCTTGGTCGACTCGTCGGGGTATCCGTTGTACGTGTTCGCCCCCGATGAGAGAAAGCGAGTGACGTGTACTGGGCCTTGCGCCGCCACCTGGCCACCGTTGAAGCTAGCGCCGGGCGCCACGCCATCGGCCGGTCCCGGCGTCACCCCGGCGTTGCTTGCCAGCATTGCGGATCCCGGCGGTGGCCGGGTCGTCACGTACAACGGCTGGCCGCTGTACACCTACACCACCGACCGCAAGCTGGGGTTGAGATCCGGCATCGCCACCGGTGAGGGGCTCGATCTCAACGGCGGCTACTGGTATCTGATCCGAGCCGACGGCCAGCCGGTCGTCCATCAAGTACCACCGCACGGGTGAACTGGTCGCGGTCAGCCAAGAACCCCCCCCGATGTCCCGGCGCCACAGTCCCGGTGTCCGACCCTAGCCGCCAGCATGAGGCAAGGTCAGGTAAGAGAGCCTGCCGGGGGTGTGGTGCACGGTCTGATCAGCGGCCCGCATTGTGGTTGCCGTCGCCCAGGCCTCACTGGTGCCCAGGTTGCGGGCGTAGACCGGGTGGGAGCCGCTCGACACCTGTACCCGTAAGCGATGCCCGGAGGCCCACCGGTGTCCGACCGGCCAGAGGTTGATCTTTACCCGGAACGCTTCGTCACGGTCCCGTGCAATCGAATCCGGCCCGAAACGCTGGAGTCCATCACACACATTCATCGATCGGCCGTCGGGCCAGACATCGCAGAGGCGGACGAAGAAGTCCACATTGTCCAGGCTGGAACTCACCCATAGCTCCGCCTCGACAGATCCGATGGCCACCAGAGGTTCCAGCAGCGGCTGTGACGTGTAAACCAGCACATCCGGCCGCGCCTCGAGAGTCCGGTTGTCAACTGGGCCGCCGGTGAGCATACCTATGCCCCCAGCCGCGGGTGTGGGATCGGCTGGGTCGTAGCGGTACCGGTCGGGCGGAGAATCCGCCGGGGCCTCCCGGGACAGCCGGCCGGATGGTTGCAGGTACCAGCGGACCATGTCAGCGGGAGGGGGCCAATCCTCCAGATCGCGCCAACCTCCGCCCTCGCCTTGAATATCGATTGTGACCGGGCGAGCCGGAAGGAGCCCGTTCCGGCCAAGGAGGTAGGTATCAAACCAAGCCAGCGGGGCCTCGACCATACCGCCCTCGCCGCCACCTCCTATGTGCCCACCGGCACCGATCCGCAAGCGCACGGGCGCTCCGGCTCGGCGCAGGGCCGCGAAGTCCCTCACCACCTGTAACAGGGGATAGTCGTGCCAACCATCGACCAGCAGCGTCGGCACCGTCCAGTGTTGTAGCAGCGGAAAGTAATTCAGCGGTGCCCAGAACGGATCGTCCACGCCGGCGTGCTGAAGCTGTTGCTGATACAGCTCGAGATCCTCTCCGGTAATTGTACGGATCGCCTCACCCAGCGGGAGATGGTCCAATCCCGACCGCATGACAGCCATCATGCGGCGTATCCCTTCAGGCGACGTGTCGGTTTCGGCGCCCCGGGCCTGGTTGAAGGCGACCGCGCCGACGTCCCATGGGACGATCACTTCCAAAGCCAGCGACCCGCCTGGGTACCAGGAAAAACTGCGTACTGATGCTGATAGGCCCACGGCCATAGCCTTCAGATAGGGTGGCTCGGTCGAAGCTAGCGCCCACTGGGTGAAGCCCATATAGCTGCCGCCGTAAGTCCCCAGGCTCCCGTCGAACCAGGGCTGCTGGGCGACCCAGTCGGCCGTCGCCCGCCCATCGGGGCGTTCGGCGAAGTAGCTGTGTGCGCCACCCGATCCATCGGTACCACGGCACGCCTGCAATACGAAGCGGTAGCCCCGTGACGCGAAATCGTCGATCGCGGCAGCGGCCGGTCCGTGGCGCCCATAGGGGGTGCGCTCGAGCAGGGTCGGCGCCTCGGCGACTCCGACCGGGTGGTAGATGTCGGTGAGCAGTCCTGTGCCATCGGGCATCGTGACCTTGACGTCGCGCTCGACCTCGACATCGTTCGTGCGCTCACGCATGGGCCACTTCCTTTGACTCTGCAGTTGCAAAAAGTGTTGTAGTGATCCACCCGCCTGTCAAGGGGGGCGGGGCGGTCCCCAGGAGGGCGCTGGCGGCACCGGGCCCCAGTTTCCTAGCCCCGTGGAAGACTTGACCACCGAGCACTCACTTCTGCGACCAAGATGGTGTGGTGCCTGATCCCATCCTTCTGGGCCGGTCCGTCGTGGTGGGGCCGGCCCAGCCGGCGCCGAAGGCATGGGACGGGTGCGAACGGGTGCGGGTAGCAAACGTAGACGGGGCCATGGCGGATGCCGTCGGCGCGGCGTGGCGGGCTCGGACGTCCGTGGTCGTCGAGCTGGCGCCCGGCCTGGGCCTCGACCGACCGGATGAACCCCCGGCGGAATCAATCACGGCTCCGCAGCCATGGGAGTGGGAGTTCGATCTCGACCTCGTGGGTGAGAGGCTGCACCACGCGGTGTGGGCCAACTCGGTGGACGCTCGGGATGGTGCGCCGCGGTACCACTGGGCGGAGAGGGCGGTGGCACTCGGCGGGCGGATTGATGCGTCGGGTCAGGCTGATGTCGTCCTACCCGACGGGCGTCCGGCGGTCTGTGACGGCGGCCCGCTCGACGCCTCCCTGCCGGGCCGGGTGGGGCTGGCGACGGTGCACCGCATCGGGTTGGAGCATCGGTCGCTGACCCCTCTGGGTAACCGACAGCCAAGTGGCGTACCCCTCGCGCCGGACCAGCTCGCGGCGGTCGGAGAACCCCGGGCCGGGGCCCGGGTGATCGCCCCGGCCGGGTCGGGCAAGACCCGCGTGCTGACCGAACGGGCCCGCCTGCTGCAAGCGGGGTGGGGCTTACCTGCTGACGCGATGACGCTGGTGGCTTACAACGTTCGGGCCGCTGACGAGATGCGCTCCCGGTTGCGGGAGTTGCCTTCGCTTCGGGTACGGACGCTCAACGCACTCTCTCTCCGGCTGTGCGGCCGGCGGAGCACGATCGAGGAGCCGGAGGTGCGCCGTATCTTGTCTTCGCTGGTCGAGTTTCCCCGCCGCGCCGAGACCGATCCAGCCGCGCCCTGGCTCGAAGCGTTGAGCCGGGTCAGGCTCGGCCTCGCCGATCCAAACGAGGTTGAGGAGGAGGTCGGCGACGTCTCAGGCCTGGAGCGGGTGGCCCGTCGCTACCGGGAAACTCTGCGAGAGCGCGACTCCGCCGATTTCGACGAACAGGTGACCGTAGCGATCGAACGGCTTCTCACCGATCCGGCGTTCCGCAGACGCAGTCAGCGTTTCGCCCGGGTGCTGCTTGTTGACGAGTTCCAAGACCTGACACCTGCTCACCTGCTGCTTATTCGGCTGCTGTCCGGGCCGGCGGGTGCGGTTTTCGGGGTTGGCGATGACGATCAGACGATCTATGGGTACGCGGGTGCAACGCCGAGGTGGCTGGTCGATTTTGATCGCTGGTTCCCGGGTTCGGCCGATCATCCTCTGGAGGTCAACTATCGCTGCCCGGCGCCAGTCGTTGGCGCGGCAAGCAACCTCCTCGTGCGCAACTCGTTACGGGTACCCAAGACGATCAGGGCGTCGAAGCCGGACGGAAACGGCGGCCTCGCGGTCCAAGCCGGTGGCGACCGGCCGGCCGCGACCGCGATGGCGAGAGTGGTCGAGCTATTGGGCGCCGGCGCCAAGCCGGCTGACATCGCCGTGCTATCACGGGTCAACGCGTCCCTCGTCCCAGTTCACGTTCTCCTCCGACATTCGGGCGTGCCGGTCAACCGGGCGGCCGACAGCCGCTTCCTGCAACGAGGCGGAGTGCGGGCCGCGCTGGCGTGGTTGTCAATCGCCGCCGCGCCGGCGGAAACGGTCTCAGGATCCGCCCTGCGAGAGGCGGCGCGTCGGCCGAAACGGGGGATGAGCCATTCACTGCTGGACCTCGTGGCCAGGCGCCGGTCGGTTGAAGGCCTATCAAGTCTCGCCGATTGGCTCGACAGCAAAAACAACCAGCGGGAGGCGGACAAGGTGCGCGACTTGGCGACAGATGTCGCCACGGTCCGGCAGGTGGCGGGCCGAGCCGGCGCCAGCACCGCCTCGATACTGACTGTGGTGCGGTCCCGGATCGGCGACGGGGGGCTCGACGCCAGCGCCGACGCCCTGGACCGCTGGGGCCAGGGGGCAATAGCCGCGCATGCCGACGACCTGGCCGCATTGAGCGAGCTGGCCCAACTCGAGCGTGACCCGGCACGTTTTGGGGTCTGGCTGGCCGAACATCTCGGGGCGCCCGGAGACGCTTCCGGTGTGACCCTGGCCTCGATACATGCGGTCAAGGGGCGAGAGTGGCCACACGTGGTGGTGCATCACGCGACATCAGGGTTGCTGCCCCACCGGCTGGCGTGGGATGTGGAAGAGGAGAGGAGAGTCTTCCATGTCAGCCTGACGCGTTGCGTCGAGAGCGTGACGGTGGTGACCGGGGATCCAGCGTCGCCATTCGTGGCAGAGATGGCAGACAAGCCGAAGCCGGAGGTTGCTGCGCCGTTTGGGCCACGGGCGGCCCCGACGCGGCGAGGCTCTGATCGGGCGGCGAGGACGCAGCCGGAGGGGCTCGGGCCGCGGAAGGGCCGGGGGGCCGCGGGATCCCTGCGGGCGGCCGGTCCATCCCCCACTGCGGAAACGGTTCCGGCAACGGTCGGAATCCGGTTCGTGCGGCGCGGACATGAGTACGAGGTGGTCGAAGTAGGCGGAAACGAGGTGAAGGCTGTCGTCTGCGGTGGTCGTGCTTTAACCACGGTCTACTTCGGGTCGAGTGTCAACCGCCTCGGCGCGACCGTCGTGCTCGGGCACCCAGCGTGCCTAGAGGCCACCGAGCGCCTCCGGACGTGGCGGAGCGGGCGGGCGCGGTCATCGGGAAAGCCGGCCTACACCGTGTTCGACGACAAGACCCTGAAAGCTCTCGCTGCCGCCCTTCCAACGAGCGAATCCGGACTTGCGGCCATATCTGGCATCGGCCCAGTGAAGCTCGAAGCCTACGGGCCCGAACTGACGGCAATGTTCGAGGAGTTGAGGTCGAGGGAGCCGGTCGTCGACGAGGGAGCGAGAGACCCCGATACTTGAGTCCCCTTGGCGGATGCGGTGAAAGCGGGAGGACTCGGACCCAGCGACGCCCCGAGCGCAGCCGAGATCGTGAAGGGACTTCTTTCACTGAAAGGCGACACGCTGCAAGGGATGTCGCCGCCGCTCACGTTCACCGCCGGCAAACCCCACCCGGTCGATTGCTGGTTCACCAGTCAAGTCGCTAACGGACAACCCCACGTGGTCAACAACGGCAAACTCACGTGCAGCTCCGTCCCTTCATCGTGAAGCTCGGCGCCTAAGGGCCCTAACCGTAGGTGGGGTGCTGCGGCCATCCGGGGGGCGAGTCTTCCCAGTCCTCCTGGCGGCCGTACGGGGTGAGATCGAGAATGTTGTTGGAGAAGAGCAGTCGATCCACGCCCCGAGCGGTGGTCGAGTAGGTCAGGTAGACGGCTTCGCCGTCGCGTAGGAACACCGAGAGCCTGAAAAGGTTTCCTGCCCCCGTGGCCTCGGCGAAGCCGTTGCCTCGTGAGGAGACGAAAGGGACAGTCCAGCCCATTCGGGCCTGGTACTCCTGGATCTGATGGAGCGGCATGTTGGACACGGTCACGAACGTGATCCCCGTCTCCTGGAGGGTGCCGAGGTCGGCGACGTTGTTCGTGAAGTGGGTGCATCCGGGGCAGAACGCGTCCGGGCCGTTGTCCATGAACTGATAGACGACCAGCTGTTCCCGACCGTCGAACAGCTCGAGCAGGGTCATCGGGCCCTTCGGCGTGTCGAACACGTAGCTGCTGTCGAAGTTCGTCATGGGCAGCCGCCGACGCCTGGCGGCGAGGGCGTCGAGGGCGCGGGTGGCCTGCTTCTCGGCCCGGAGCAGTTCGTCGCATTGACGGTGCCACTCCTCGGCTGAGACGACTGGCGGCCGGGCGCCCGATACATCGGTCACGCGCTTCTCCTTATCTGGTCTACTGCAGTTCAGACGACCCGCCCATACGAGAATCATCGCGACCCGACCTCGGCCGGTGATCCAGGGCGACCGGGGTCGAACAGGTTCGACGATGGAGGATCCTCTCGGAGCCCCGTCCTCTCGGAGCCCGGTCCTCTCGGACCCCCGCCTGTCTGCTTGCTTGTCGCCCGTCAAGTGATGTGGTATGATGCTTGATGGGCCATCTGATGGTGGTCAGAGTGGGCGGGGGAGGCCGGGGTTGGCTGTTGGCTTGGACACTTTGGAGAGTGGGTCTGAGAGGACGCGGGCGCGCATCTTGGAGGTGGCGCTGGAGCTGATGGCCACCCAGGGGTTCTCGGCTACCTCTACCCGGGAGATGTCCGAGCGGCTGGGGTTTACCAAGGCCGCGCTTTACTACCACTTCCACACCAAGGACGATCTGCTGGGCGCCCTGGTGGCCCCGATCCTGGATGGTTTGGCGGAGCTGACCGACACCGTCCCGGCCGGGGCTGGCATAAACGGGCGCCGGCAGTTGCTGGCCCTTTACGTCGATTTAGTAGCCGCGCACGAGAAGCTGATCCGGTTGCTGTCGGAGGATCCTTCGGCGTCGCAGCATCCGGTGGTGAGGGCCGCCGCGCCCATATACGAGCGCCTGATCGAGTTACTGAGCGGGGAGGAGGCGCCGGGCACTGCCGCCCGGGCCAGGGTGCGCGCTGCCCTCGGGGGGATTCATTCCGTGTTGTTGAAGGCGGACCCAGGCGAGGACCGTCTGGTGTTGCGGGAGGCGGCCCTGGTAGCCGCGTGCGGAGCCCTCGGGATTCCCTCCGGCCGGCATCGCTCCGCCCAAGCGAGGCCCACCACACCGGCGTGATCCGGCCTCGGTGACCGAGGTGACTTGACGGGCGACAAGTAAGCAGCTTAGCCTGCGACCAGTCAGCAAGCACTGATTCGGCGAGGTGGACGACGTGAAGGCGATGGCGAGATGGTGTTCCCGGCACCGCCGGATGGTTTTGGCCTTGTGGCTGGTGGCCTTGGTGGGATCGTTTGCGCTGGCCCGAGCGGCGGGTACCGATTTTTCCACCAAGTTTCAGTTGCCTCACACCCAGTCGTCCCAGGCGTTGAATCTGCTGGAGAAGGAGTTCCCGGCCGCGTCGGGCAGCTCTGACCAGATCGTGGTGCACACTACCTCGGGTACCGTGCGCGACCCGGCGGT
The DNA here is from genome assembly GCA_963783945.1 of uncultured Actinomycetota bacterium. Classification (GTDB taxonomy): domain Bacteria; phylum Actinomycetota; class Acidimicrobiia; order Acidimicrobiales; family Palsa-688; genus CAWAPS01. Next base: position 822,886 of record CAWAPS010000019.1, on the reverse strand, counting down.
GGAGGCGCAAGTGACGGCCATGCTCGACGAGGTGGCCAAGTTGCCGCACGTGGAGGCCGTGACCAGCCCGTACAGCCCGGAGGGGGCCGGCCAGATCAGCGAGGACGGAACGGTGGCCTTCGCTACCGTGCATTTCGACGCCCAGACTCAGGACCTGCCCAAGGCTGATGTCAAGCGGGTCATCGCCACCGCCGAGGCGGCCGGCGGCGGACAACTGCAGGTGGCCTTGAGCGGCCAGGATATCGAGCAAGCCGAGAATCAGAGCAGCTCGAGCAGCACCCTGGCGGGGATCGTGCTTGCGCTGATCGTCCTTGGTCTGGCCTTCGGGGCATTGTTCGCGGCGTTTCTGCCTCTGATCACCGCCCTTGTCGCCATTGGTGTCGGCTATTCGCTGACCGGATTGCTAAGTCACGTCTTCTCGGTCGCCAGTTTCGCCACCATTCTGGGCGTCTTGATCGGACTGGGGGTCGGCGTCGACTACGCCCTGTTCATCGTCACCCGCCACCGCAATGCCCTCACGGCTGGGGCCAGTGTGGAGGACGCCACTGTGCAGGCCGTCAACACCGCCGGGCGGGCGGTGTTCTTCGCCGGGCTGACCGTGTGCATCGCCCTGCTCGGTCAGTTCGCCCTGGGCCTGCCGTTCCTGTATGGGATCGCGGTGGCCGCCTCCTTGACGGTGGCTTTGACCATGCTGGCCTCCCTGACCCTCCTGCCCGCCTTGTTGGGGTTTTTCGGGATGAAGATTTTCAGCCGCCGCCAGCGGGCCAAGCTGGCGGCGGAAGGCCCTCACGACGAGGTCGTGACCGGGTTCTGGTATCGGTGGGCGAAGGGTCTCGAGCGCCGACCGGTGCTGCCCGCGGTAGTTGCTCTGGTCGTCATCATCGCCATCGCGCTGCCGACCCTGTCCTTGCATCTGGGCCTCGACGACGCCGGCAGCGACCCGGCCAACTCCACCACTCATCACGCCTACGACTTGCTGGCCAAAGGGTTCGGGCCCGGTTTCAGCGGCCCTCTCCTGCTGGTGGCCCAACTGGATTCGCCCGCCGACGAGGCGGCTTTTGTACAGCTCACCCACACGTTGGCTCAGGAGCCGGGTGTGGTGTCAGTGTCGGCCCCGGTGGTCAACCCGGCCGGGACGGTGGCCATCGCCAGCCTGTACCCCGCCACCAGCCCTCAGTCCAGCCAGACCACCGCGCTCCTTAACCGGCTCCGTCACGAGGCCATCCCCAAAGCCCAGGAAGGCACCGGCGTCACGGTCCTTGTCGGCGGGACCACGGCCATCCAGACCGACTTCGCCCACATCCTGGCCTCCAAGCTGATCTTGTTCATCGCCGTGGTCGTGGCTCTGGGGTTCTTGCTGCTGATGGCGGTGTTCCGCAGCTTGCTTATACCGCTGACGGCTTCGGTCATGAACCTGCTGTCGGTGGGGGCGGCCCTGGGCATCATGAACGCGGTGTTCGCATGGGGCTGGGGGCGCTCGTTGTTCCGGATCTCGGCCACCGCCCCCGTGGAAGTGTTCGTCCCGGTCATCATGATTTCGATCCTGTTCGGGCTGTCCATGGACTACCAGGTGTTTCTGGTCAGCCGCATCCACGAAGAGTGGGTCAAATGCCGGGACAACAACGAAGCCGTGACCCTGGGCCAGGCCGCCACCGGGCGGGTCATCACTGCCGCTGCCACCATCATGATCCTGGTCTTCGCCTCCTTTGCCCTGGGCGACAGCATCGTGATCAAACAGTTCGGGCTCGGACTCGCCGGCGCCATCCTCGTCGACGCCTTCATCGTGCGCACCGTGCTGGTCCCTGCGCTCATGCATATCTTCGGTAAGGCCAACTGGTGGCTGCCGGGCTGGCTGGACCGGGCCCTGCCCCAACTCAACGTCGAGGGCGCCGATCCACCCGACCTGGTGCCCGACGAGGCCGTCCCCCTCGGCGTCGCCGACCGCTGAGGGTCGTTCTTCGGATCCCAACGTCACCTGCGCCGAGTCCGCAGCGTGAGCGCCGCGCCTGCTCGGTCTTTCCGACCGCCCCTGCGGTGAGGGAATTTCTCGGCGACAATTTGGATTCTCGGTGCAGAATCGCACGTATCTCGTCGGAATTTACTATGAGAAGACGAATTGTCTACGAGAAATTGTTCACGATCGCCGCCACGCTTTGTCAATATCTTTGATTGGTCCGGCCGGCGAGTCCGACATCGGGATCGTGTGCTGGGCCCCCCTACGATCCTGGCCCCTACCATGCCGGCTCGGGCCGGCCGTCTGGGAACGCATCGGTCATGTCGGCCAGCCAGTGGAGTCGGCGAACGATCGTTTCGAGCTCGTCGACGCCCCGCCGTAGCGTCTCGGCGTCGGCTTGTTCTCTCGCATGAGCTTGGGTGAGGGCGACCAGACGCATCCGGACCTCCTCGAGTAACCGTCGCCTGACGAGGTCCGACCCGGTAGGGCTCGCCGTCTCCGCCTCGACGGGGCGGACGTCGGGGGAGGGGTCGCCGCCGAGGCGGACGCCAACGATGCGGGTCAAGACGATTCTGAGCCATTCGGGTCGGCGCAGGTGGGACCAATCCGGGAGGGTGAGGCTCCGGGCGCGCTCGGAGACGGTATCGAGGGCGTCAGTGAGGAGCTGCGCGGTGCCGTCGGTCACGACCGCCCATCCGGTGCCGTCTTCGGGGTCGATGTCGTCGACCTCGAACTCGACCCGTTGTAGGGGAGCGAAGCGGACCAGGGATTGGACCTCGCTGCGGATGACGATGGCGTCACCATCGACCAGGTAATTGACCGGGAAAATACGGACGCCCTCGTCGACGGCGACGGCCAGGCGGCCGATCCGCAGGCTGGCCAGTAGGGACAAGCAATCGTCAGTCGACAGGCGTTCAATGGCGGTCAGTTGACTCACTTCGGAACTCCTTTCATTCCGGCTAAGGAACGACCGGCGACCCTCTACGAGGTACATCGAGTCTTCATATAAATATGTTATGCTTCGGGCCATGAGCCGTCAAGACCCTTCTCGCCGGCGGGGCCGACAAGCCGACCGCACCTCGACCGCCGCCGGAGCAGCCTTGTACGCATTAGTAAGCGACGCCGTGCGGCGCATTCCCCGTGAAGTGAGCCTGACCTCCGCATCCACGCTGGCCACCCTGGAGCGGTCTGGTCCTCGACGAATCACTGATCTGGCCGTCATCGAGGGTGTATCCCAACCGGCCATGACGGTCTTGGTCAAGGTGCTGGAGCAGTCCGGGCTGGTCGAGCGGCGAGGGGACCCGAACGACAAACGGGTGGCGCTCGTCGCAGTTACCGAAGCCGGCGCCGCCTACGTCCACGGCCGGAGACGGGCGGGCGCCGACGCGTTCGTGCGGCTGATCGACAAGCTGCCCGAGGATGAGATCGCGGCCCTGGCCGCGGCCATCCCGGCTCTCGAGCACCTGCGGGCGCTGGAGCGGGAGGGACGGGAACCCCCGAGCCGATTACCCGGTAGCGGATCGGGGACACGGCGATGACCGTCCATCAGCGGACGGTGGCCAGCCCGTTCCCTCAGCCCCCGTAACCTGGGCCTATGGAGACATGGGACGCCATCAGGGGCCGCCGCAACGTTCGCACTTACCAGGACCGGCCTATTGCCCCCGAGGTTCTCGACCGGATCCTCGAAGCCGGCTGGCGCTCACCATCGGCCTCCAACCGGCAGCCGTGGGATTTCGTGCTGGTGACCCACCGGTCCCAGCTGCAGGAGCTCACCACGGTGTGGATGGGAGCTCGGCACCTGGCCGGGGCAGCTGCCGCAGTGGTGATGACCCTCCGCCGGCCCGAAGAGGAGCGGTACCTCATCATCGACCAGTACGACCTGGGCCAGGCGACCATGGCGATGATGTTGGCCGCGGCCGACCAGGGTGTCGGCTCAGGGCACTCGGCGATAGGGGACCAGGAGGCGTGCCGGCGCATTCTCGGTATTCCCGACGACCGGATCTGCGCCTACATGCTGGCCCTGGGCTATCCGGGCGACCGGCCCCTCAAGCCGATCGCCCACCCCGACCGCCGCCCGTTCGACGAGGTCGTCCACCGGGGCCACTGGTAGCCGCCCCGGTCAACCGGGCCCGCGGCACCCCGCTGGACAACGGGCACCGATCGATCATGGGACCCGGGCCGGCGGTCTACGCGTCGCCAGAGGTCGGCTCGAAGAGGGGCGGAACGTAGATTCTGTCCGGCTTCATCCGCACTATGACCCGCTCGGCGCCGGGCTCAGCCGGGGGAGTGGCGCCGCCCATGTGGATGTCGTACATCACTTGGTGAAAGGACCCGTCCGGGTCGTCGACCAGCTCGACCGGGCCCGAGATTGTCGCGTAAGGGGGATAGGCGTCTCCGACCGGAAGCCGGTGCACCAGCAAGTTGACTCCAGGGTGGCGCAGCATGTTGGTGGTCTTGCGCCGGCCCTTGATGGTGCTGAAGACGATGTCGTCTCCTTCTTGCGTGATGAAGATCACTGACGTCTGCGGGGCACCGTCTAGGTCGCTTGTAGCCAGGACCGACAGGTGCGGGCCGGCGAGGATGTCGCGGACCGCGTCGGCCCCGATTTGGCTGACATTTGAGTTCATGCAGGTGTCGACTCGGAGAAGGGAGTCAACGAATCGCAACCGGCGCCGATTCTTTACCGCGCGTTCACGAGTCAACAGAATCATGGCCGTGCCAGAGATGAACACCACCGGGTTCGACGAGCTGGCCGCGCTCCACCGGCGCGAGCTACTCGCTTACTGCTACCGCATGACCGGATCGGTGCACGAAGCCGAAGATCTGGTGCAGGAGACGTACCTGCGGGCGTGGCGGGGATACGCCCATTTCGAGGCCCGGTCGTCGGTGCGAACCTGGCTCTACCGGATTGCCACCAACGTGTGTCTGACCGCAGTAGAGCGCCGGCGCCGCCGGGCGCTGCCGACCGGGCTCGGGCCGCCGTCGCTGGACCCCGGAGCCCCGACGCGGGCGGCTCCCAGCGACGTGGCCTGGCTCGACCCTGTTCCCGACCACCTCGTCATCGACGAGCGCAATGACCCGGCGGAAGTGGTGGCGGCCCGCCACCGGGTGCGCCTGGCCCTCGTCGCCGGGATGCAGGTCCTCTCGCCGCGCCAGCGCGCCGCGTTCATTGTGTGCGACGTCCTGTCTCTACGGGCGGCCGAAGCCGCCGAGATGCTTGGCTTGTCGGTCGGGGCGGTGAAGAGCCTGCTCCAGCGAGCCCGGCGCCGGCTGTCCGAGGTGTCCCTGTCCGAGGACGACCTGGCCGAGCCGACCGACGACGGAGCCCGCCGGGTCCTGGATCGCTATCTCGCCGCGTTCGAGCGTTCCGACCTGGCCGAAATGGAGCGTTTGCTGGCCGACGACGCCGTCCTCGAGATGACCGGAACCACCACCTGGTTCTCAGGCAAAGCGACGTGTATGCCTTTCGTCGCGGCCCAGGCGATCGGCCGCACCGGTGACTGGCGCATGCTGCCCCTTCGCGCTTGCGGCCAACTGGCGGCAGGCGCCTATCACCGAGCGAGCGACGACGCGTACTACCCGTTCGCGATCGTCGTTCTCGCCACCACATCGACCCACATCAGCCGGATCTCGCTCTTCGCTCAGCCGGCGCTGTTCTCATCGTTCGACCTTCCCCTCCGGCTGGACTGAACCCCGCTCCGCCGGTCGGGCTCGAACCCCCCCTATCCACTGGCCGCCATAGGCGATGGCGGCGGGTGGGTGATCTCGATCCCTCTTACCCGGCCGGCCCGACCGCCAGGACGACGACCGTGGCGTGGGTGCCGCCCGACTCGTCGGTCCAGGTAACGGTGACCTTGTCGCCCGGCTGGTGCTGGACCAGGGCGGAGCTGAGAGAGCCCGCCGCAGCGAGCGAGGTGCCGTCGAGGGCGGTAATGACGTCACCTGCGGCCAGTCCGGCGTCGGCGGCGGGGGACCCGGTCACGACACCCGTGACATCGACGCCCGAGGTCTGACCGCTCTCGGAGGCAGCAGCAGTTTCGATGCCGAGAAAGGCCGTCGTTCCGATGTGGACCGTGCTGGAGGCGTCGCCTGCCTCGATCTGCTTGGCGATCTGGGTCGCCTCACTGATCGGGATCGAGTAGCTCTGGGTGCCGCCGGGCGTGCGCCTGCCGCCCTGAAACTGAAAGCCTGAGGAGGCGGCCGTATCCATGGCGACGACCTTTCCGCTCGAGTCGACCAACGGTCCGCCGGAGTCGCCGGCTTGGATGTCGGCATTGGATTCGATGAGGCCGCTCAGCTGTTCAGAGGCGCCGGTGGCCTCGTCGGCGGCACTGATCGACTGGTCAAGAGCGGTGACGGTGCCGGCCTCGCCGGAGGGTGTGCCGCCGACACCGCCGGCGTTGCCGAGGGCGACTACCGACTCACCGACCGCCACACCCGAGGTGGAGATGGAGGCCGTCTTCAGCCCGGACGCGCCCTGTAGCTGCAGGACGGCGACGTCGGCCGACTCGTCGTAGCCCACCACCGTGGCGGTATAGGTCTTGCCGTTGCCGACATCGGTCACCTTGATGCTCGTGGCCCCGTCGATGACGTGGTTGTTGGTCAGGATCTCGCCGCTGGAGGTGAGGACGATGCCCGTTCCGGCCGCTTCCCCGCTGCCGTAGTCGAGGGTGGTGACGATGTCCACGACGGCCGGATCTACCTTGGCCTCGAGCGACGCCAGGCTCACGTAGGCACTGCTCGTGCCGGCTGCGGTCCGGCTCCCGGCTGGACGCAGACCCCAACTGACGCCCAGCCCGGCCGCCAAGGCCAGCATCGCGGCCCCGCTCGCCACCCAGAGCCGGACGCCGCGTCGCCGTCGTGGGGTTGACGGGGGTGCCATTCCAAACGGTGAGGCCGGGCTGTGCGGCCGGGGCGGGGTCGGATCGTGGTGGTCGGTCATGGTCGTCTCTGTCCTTCGTTCTGTCCTTCGTCCTGTCCTTTGTCCGTGACTGCAGGTTCACGCTCGGTACTGAGGGTCCGCTGTGAGCCCGCTGAGGACTGACTCGGACTTCTGGGCCGGTCGAGGATGTCTGCGAGATTCCCAGCCGCCGCTCAGAAAGCGTGGAGTTGACGCTCAGCTTCGGACGATTGCCTGACCTACATGTCACGATTGCCAGTCAGCGGTCGCCCCGATGACCATCTCTGAAATCGGGCCGCCGATTCCTCCAGTCGCCGAGGAAGAAAACGCGGCACCCTACGTCGAAGTTGCCGGGAAGAGGCGGCTGACCCGACGGCGCCTGGCTGCCGGCGTGGTCGCGGTCTGCGTGCTCGGTGGTGGCGGCGCCGGCATTTGGGCCGCCACCCAAAACGGCGGCTCGTCGAGCACGGCCTCCCCCGTCACCGTGACCAACGAAAATGTGAAGGTCACGACCGGCACCATGAAACAGACGGTCTCGGCGTCGGGCACACTCGAACCGACCAACGACTCCGACCTCACCTTCGCGGTATCCGGGACCGTCACTGCCGTCGACGTCACCACCGGCCAAACGGTCGTCGCCGGACAGACGCTGGCGACCCTCGACCCGACGGCGCTGGTCGACCAGGTCTCCGCCGGTCAGGCCACGCTGACCTCCGACGAGGACCGGTTGACAACCGACCAGGCCGATTCGGCCAGCGCCAGCACGATCGACTCCGACGAAGCGCAGATCACCGCGGCCCAATCGCAGCTCGCGACGGCCGAGACCAGCCTGGCGGACGCCACCTTGAAGGCCACCTTCAGCGGGACCGTCGCATCGGTCGACCTGACCGTGGGCACGGTCGTGTCTGCCGGCGGCGGATCCTCGGGGTCGGTCGCGTCCTCGACGGGGTCGGCGGCGACCGCATCGAATGCCTCGAGCCCGACCGCCAACTCCAGCTCGTCATCGGGTTCGTCGGCGGGCGGGATCACGGTGATCTCGACCGGCAGCTTCACTCTGAGCACATCGGTGGATGACACAGAGGTCAGCGAGGTCAAGGCGGGCGACCAGGTCGACATCACGCCCAGCGGATCGACCAGTCAGATCACGGGGAGGGTCGCCTCGGTGTCGTTGATTGCGTCCTCCTCGTCGAGCTCGAGTGTGGCCGAGTTCCCCGTCGTGATCGACGTGACGGGTACGCCCCGCGGGATCTATCCCGGTGACTCGGCAACCGCGTCCGTCATCGTCAAGCAGATCGACAATGCGGTGGAAGTACCAACTGCCGCCATTTCTTACCCGAACGGCCAGGCGACGGTCACCAAGGTGGTCGACGGATCCCACGCCACCCAGGACGTGACCACGGGTGTCAGCCTCAACGGCGAGACCCAGATCACCAGCGGCCTGGCCGCCGGTGACCAGATCGTCGAGCAGGTCGTGAAGTTCAGCGGCACCGGTGGGACGGCGCGGAGCCTCTTCGGCGGGAACTCGTCAGGTCGAGGGGCCGGCACCGCCACCGGAGGTGCCGTGCCGTCCGGCGGTTTCGGCGGACCCCCGTCGGGCGGCGGGTTGCCCGGGTCCGGCGCCGGGGCGGGCGGCTGATGGCCCCGGTCATCCAGATGGAGCAGGTCACCAAGGTCTACCGAACCGGTTCGCTGGCGGTGGCCGCCCTCCGGGGCATCTCGTTGACGATCGACGAGGGCGAGTACGTCTCGATCATGGGGCCTTCAGGGTCGGGCAAATCCACCCTCATGAACATCCTCGGCTGCCTGGACGTCCCGAGCGGCGGCCGCTACTGGCTGGGCGGTGAGGACGTCAGCCACATGGATGAGATCGCCCTGGCCGAGGCGCGCAACCAGCACATCGGATTCGTGTTTCAGCAGTTCAACCTGCTGCCGACGTTGCCGGCGTGGCGCAACGTCGAGGTCCCACTCGTCTACGCCGGGGTGCGCCGGAGGGAGCGCAAGCAGCGGGCTTTGGAGGCGTTGGACCGGGTCGGCCTGGGCAACCGGGTCGACCACCGACCCGGGGAGCTGTCCGGGGGGCAGCAGCAGAGAGTGGCGGTGGCTCGGGCCCTCGTCGGTGATCCGGCGCTGATACTGGCTGACGAGCCGACCGGCGCTCTGGACTCGGCGTCGGCGGCCGACGTGCTGGAGTTGCTGGACGAGTTGCACGGGTCCGGACGAACACTGGTCGTGATCACCCACGACCACGAAATCGCCGGCGTCGCCGAGCGGTCCATCCGCCTGCGCGACGGCCTGATCGTGCGGCCGGCTGAGGTCCGGGCATGAGCCCCGTCGACACCATCAGGACCGCTCTGGAGGCCCTGCGCAGCCACCGTCTCCGGTCCGGGCTCACGGTCCTCGGCATCATGATCGGCATCGCCGCGGTGATCCTCACCATCGGGCTCGGGCAGGGCGCCCAGGACCAGGTGAAGTCGGCCATCGACTCTCTCGGGACCAACCTGCTCACGGTCTCCCCCGGCAGCACCACTTCTTCCACCGGGGTGCGGGAAGGATTCGGCACCGCTTCCACCCTGACCGAGATCGACGCCACCGCCCTCTCGTCCCAGACGGTGGCGCCCGACATCAAGGCGGTGGCGCCCATGGTGTCCTCCTCGGAGGAAGTGACTGACGCCGCCAACTCGTCAACATGGACGACGACGGTCAACGGCACCACGACCACCTGGCAAGCGGTCCGTAACCGTTCGGTCACCGAGGGACGGTTCCTCGACGACCAGGACGTCACCGACAACGCCGCGGTGGCGGTGATCGGTTCCGACACCGCATCCGAACTTTTCAGCGGCCAGGATCCAGTCGGTCAAACGATCAATATTGATGGCGTTCCGCTCACCGTCATCGGCGTCCTCAACTCGGTGGGCGACTTGTCGTCGACGACGGGCACCAACCAGGACGACCAGGTGATCGTCCCGCTCAGCACGGCCACCGAGCGGATCTTCGGTTCGACCTCGCTGAGCTCCATCCTGATCGAGTCCACGTCCAACTCGACCCTCTCCTCCGCCTACCAGGAGGCCGACGCCGAACTGCTGGCGTTGCACCACATCACCACCGTCTCCGACGCCGACTTCACCATCTCCTCCCCGGCCTCGCTGGTGTCTGCCGCGACCTCCGTCGACAAGACCCTCACCGTGCTCCTCGCCGGCATCGCCGGGATCTCCCTTCTCGTCGGCGGCATCGGGGTCATGAACATCATGCTGGTCTCGGTCACCGAGCGGGTCCGGGAGATCGGGCTGCGCAAAGCCCTAGGCGCCAAGCCGGCTGCTATCCGCGGCCAGTTCCTGCTCGAGGCCTCCGTCCTGGGCCTGCTCGGCGGAGCGGTCGGGGCGACGCTCGCCTACGCCGGCACCAAGCTGCTGCCGACGGCCATCGGCTACCCCATCGCCCTGTCGGTCCCGGCCACCGCCCTTGCCATCGCGGTCGCAGTGGCCATCGGGGTGGTCTTTGGCGTCTATCCGGCGTCCCGGGCCGCCCGCCTGGCCCCGATCGACGCCCTGCGCAACGAATAAGTCACTCGCTACCAAAGGAAACACTGCACATGACTTCTCTCAAGGTTCACACCCGAAAGCTCTCCGCGGCGGCAACCGCACTGGCGCTGGCCGGCGCCCTCGCCAGCTGCGGCAGCTCCACCAAACCCACGAGCAGCTCGGGGAGCACGGGTGGGCCCGCAGCCGGCGGCGGCTTTCCCGTCGCGTCCGGGACCGTCGCCGTGCTGTCCGGTCAGTCCATGGAAGTGAAAGTTTCCTCCTCCACCGACACCAAGGTCACCTGGACGGATTCGACCGCCTTTCGCCAGACCGTCACCCTCACCGCTTCGTCACTGGCCGCCGGAGACTGCGTCAGTATCAGCGGCACGACGGCCGGCGGCAAGATCACCGCCCAGTCCGTGACCGTGTCCTCTCCGTCTTCGTCGGGGGCCTGCCCGACCACCGCCGGGCCGGGCACCGGAGGGCCGCCCACCGGCGGGGGAACGCCACCGGGCGGCACGGCTGAGGGCGCTTCATCAGGCCGCGCCCCCTCCGGCGGCCCGTCGGGCGGTCAGACCGGCGGGGGGTTCGCCGGGGCGAGCAACGGAACGTTCGTCACGGGCAAGGTCGCGTCGGTCTCAGGTGACTCGCTGACCGTAGACGGGACCAGCCGCACCGGCGGGTCGACCAGCGGCACCGCGTCCGTCGTGACCATCGCCCTGGCGTCGACCGCCAGCGTGCGGGAGACGAAGTCGACCACATCGAGCAGCCTGGCGGTGGGTGCGTGCGTGACGGCCATGGGCCCGAAGGCCGCCAGCGGGGCGGTCAACGCCTCGTCCGTCACGATCACCTCGACCGGTGGCACGACGTGCACGACGGGCTTCGGACGAGGGGGCCCGTTGGCGTCGGGGACGACCAGTGGCTAACTCCCGGAGCCGCCGGCGAGGCACCCGCCGGCGGGTCGTCGCCACTGGCCTTCTCGTCGTCGCGGGTACCGGCGTCGGTGCAGGCCTGTCGGCCACATCCGCCTCCGGGACCACCGACTATCGCACCTCGATCGTACGGTCCTCGTCGGTGAGCGCCACGCTCGGCGCGTCGGGCACGGTCCAACCGGTCAACCAGGCGGTCGCCGACTTCCAGGTCTCCGGCGCGGTCGTATCGGTCGATGTCACCAAAGGAGAACGTGTCACCGCTGGCCAGACCATCGCCACCATCGCCACCACCGGCCTCGAGGCCGATCTGAGCGAGGCCCAATCTACCCTGGCCTCAGCCGCGGCCAAGCTGACCGAGGACGAGGCGGACGAGTCCTCTTCGTCTTCATCATCGTCCCCCTCGTCGACCGGAAGCAGTTCTGCCGTCCAAGCCGGCGCCCCGGCCGCAAGCACCACGGCGGCGTCCACCGACACCGCGACGGTCGTGCTGACGGCAGCGACGGGCACCAACGGATCCGGCCCCGGAGCAGGATCGGGCAGCGGCTCGCTCGGCAAAGACCAGGCGGCGATCGTGACCGACCAGCATGCGGTCGACACCGACATGCAGATCGCGGCAGCCGATCTGACCACCATGCAACAGGTCTGCTCGAGCGCCTCCTCCCCGCAGGAGACCACAACCACCACCACCCCGTCCACGGCCAGCACTACCCCGTCCACGCCGACCACGCCGACCACTTCGCCGTCCACGTCGACCACTTCGCCGTCCACGTCGACCACTTCGCCGACCACGGCCCGCACTACCCCGACCACGGCCCGCACTACCCCGACCACCTCGACCACCTCGCCGGCTGAGAGCACCGCCGATGGTGCCAGCGCGGCGTGCGCCGGAGCCCTCACCACCGCGAGCGGGGCCGAGCAACGGGTCGCAACCGACGAAATGACCCTGGCCACGGCCGAGACGGCGCTGGCCGACCTCCTCTCCACCGAAGCCAAGCCAACCGCCCCCACCACTGGCTCGTCCAGCAGCACCCCGTCCCCGTCGACCAGCAGCCAGCCAAGCGGCAGCCGGTCAGGGGAAAGCCAGTCAGCGCGAAAGCCGGTCAGGCGGCAGCCCAAGCTCCACCTCGTCGAGCGCCGGCGGTCGGACCACGCCGAGTTCGAGCGGATCAGCCTCGGCCGCCGCAACCTCCACCGACACGCCCCAACAGCTGGCCAGTGACGAGGCAACCATCGATTCCGACAAGGCCGCGGTCGTCAACGCCCAGCAGTCGCTTGCGGCTGCGACCCTCACCGCGCCGATCTCCGGCACGGTGGAGTCGGTCGGCCTGGCGAGCGGTGACCACGTGACGGCCGGGTCCACGACCCAGGACGTCACGATCGTCAACTGGGACAGCTATGAGGTCACCGCCACGCTCACCACCACCCAGGTCCAGGACGTCAAGGTCGGCCAGGATGCCCAGATCAGCGTCGACGGGACCACCGCAGCGCTCACGGCCACGGTGACCCGGGTGGGACCGGCCGAGGGAAGCGGCTCGAGCTACACCTATCCGGTGGTGGCGACCATCACGTCGCCGACGGGCCAATTGGCGTCAGGCTCGGCCGCCCAGATGACCATCGACCTGTCCGAAGCCAACCGGGCGCTGGTCGTGCCGACCTCCGCCGTGCACACCACGGCCACCAACACCTCCTACGTGGAACTGGACCGCGGTGGAAAGGAGGTACAGCAGAAAGTCAGGACCGGCCTGGTCGGGACGGTGTACACCCAGATCACGTCCGGTCTTACCAGTGGCCAGGCCGTCGTGCTGGCCGATCCGTCCCAACCCGTGCCGTCCTCGAGCACCAAGTCCGCCACCACAAATACCCGCACAGTGGTCGGCACGGGCGGCGGGCGGCCCAGCGGGTTCGGCCCCACGGGGAGCTAGGACCACCCGCCCCGGATCTGTGTCTCAGCCAGGTCCCAGCAGGATTCCATACCCCTCCCGAGACCGATTTGCCTTTGAGGACCAAACCCGGCGTCACGTCTGCCCCCTGCCGGGTGTCAGAGAGGAAAGGCACCTCGCCGCGAACGGAGCCTCGAGCGCTCGCCGGCAGGACGCAGAACGATCGCAGCGAGAAAGGAGTTGCCGATGAGCAAGGCGACAACAACCGTGAGGGCGCAGACCCTGCCCGGGCAAGGGCTGGTGAACAAAATAGTCCGCGGGCTGTTGCGGGCACCGCTGATATCCCGCGTGGTGGGTAAGCGCCTGATCACCGTGTACGTGGTGGGCCGCAAGTCCGGACGCCATTACAGCGTCCCTGTCGCCTATACCCACCACAACCGAAACCTGCTCGTCGGTACTCAGTTTTCCTGGATGCACAACCTGCGCAGCGGCGAACCGGTGCAGATCCGCTTGCTTGGCAAGCGGCGGACGGCAGACGTTCAAGTGCTGGCCGACCAGACCGGGGTCGTCGAGCACTTCGCGATGATGGCCCGCGACAACCACCAGTTCGCCAAGTTCAACAGCATCGGGTTCGACGAGCGCGGAGACCCCCGCCCGGACGACCTCTACCTCGCATGGGCCGCCGGCGCCCGAGTCGCCCTGCTGACGCCGCGGTAAGCGTCGCCGGTCGATTGGGTGGCCGCGGCCGCACCTAACCAGGCGTCCCGCCACGTCGTTCCGGCTGTAGGCCGATCACGGCACCACCCGGTTCACTCCTCGCCGCCCGCAGGGCCCTCAGCGTCCGACGGCCGGGGCCAAGGGCCGGCGCTTCTGCCGGTCAGCGTTGGCGCCGCCCCGGCTCGCGCTGGTGGGGTTCTCGGGCCAGGCGTGTTTGGGGTAACGGCCCGCCATCTCCTTGCGCACCTGCTGCCAGGATCCTCGCCAGAAAGCAGGCAGGTCGGCGGTGACCTGGATGGGCCGGCCGGCGGGGGAGAGGACCTCGACGGTGAGGGGGACCGTGCCGTCGGCGATGGTCGGATGGACCGAGGTGCCGTACAGGTCTTGGGCGGGCACCGAGATGCGAGGACGGTCATCGCTGTAGTCGATGGGTACCCGCCGGCCTCCGGCCAGCTTGATGGTGGGCGGCACCATGCGATCGAGGTCGTGGGCTCGGGACCCCAGCGCAGCGCGGATGGCCCCGGACGGGTCGATGCGGGCCAGGTCGGCCCGGCCCGTGGCCTGGCGCAGGGCGCCACCGAGCCAGTCGTTCGCCCGCCCGGCCAGGGCCCGATCCGAGACGTCGGGCCAGCTGTCGCCGCGGGTCCTTCGGGCCCAGCCCACCCGGGCCTGGAGCGCCCGGGTCGAAGCCGTCCAGCCGAGGACACCGAGCCCCGTATCCAAGGCTCGGGCGACGAGCGCCTCGGTGGTGTCGGCGCCCCGACGGGCGGTTCCTCGAGCCGTGTCGAGGACCAGGGCGTCGAGGGTGCGTTCGGTGACCGCTCGCAGATCGTCAGAAGCCTCGTCCCACTCGAGGCGGACCACGCGGCGGACATGGTCGCGTCCGATGCGCTCGACGTCATCGCGGTCGATTGGAGCGGCCAGGCGGATCCGGCCGTCGGCCCGGCCCGGCCCGCCTTCGCCACCGTCGATGTCGGCGGCCACCAGCCAGGGGGTGCCGGCCAGCGGATCGCGGTCGGCCAGGACCGCGCCACCGCCATGGCGCAGGCGGTAGCGGCTGCCGCCGCGAGCCTGGGCGATGCGGTCCGGGTAGGCGGCGGCGAGCAGAGGACCGGGGTCGCTGTCCTCCTCGTCGACTGCGGGGCCCCCGGCCCGGCGCGTCAGCTCCTCCTCGTCGACTGCGAGGCGCCCGGCCCGGCGCGTCAGCTCCTTCGCCCGGCGGCGCACGGTCGCCAGGGCGGCCCGGTCCACCTCGGCCGGCGCCGGACCATTGCGGCGCAGAACGGCCAGACGCGAGGTCACGTCGGCGGTGGGGTCAGAGCCGTCGCGACGGAAGATGTCACGTTCGGAGAGCAGGGCGGCCAAGAGACCGGCGGTGCGCCGGGCCGGCGCCGGGGCGGCGAGCAGCATGGCCCCCAGCCGGGGGTGGAGGGGTAGGGCGGACAGCCGGCGGCCGAGCGACGTGGGCCGGCCGCCATCGGTAGCGCCGAGCTCTTCGAGCAACTCCTGCGCCTTCACCACGGCGGCAGGCGGCGGCGGGTTGAGCCATCGCAGTTCCCCCGGAGCCGCGCCCCACACCGCCAGCTCGAGGGCCACGCCTGCCAGGTCGGTGTTGACGATCTCGGGATCGGGCCACAGGCGGCGGCCCGCGTGTTCTGATTCGGACCAGAGCCGGTAGGCCACGCCCGGGCCGAGGCGTCCGGCCCGCCCCGCCCTCTGATCCGCCGACGCCCTTGACGCCAGCATGGTGCGCAGCCGGGTCAGGCCGCTGGCCGGATCATAAGACGGACGGCGGGCCAGGCCGGCGTCGATCACTACTCCCACCCCTTCCACCGTCACGCTGGTCTCCGCCAGGTCCGTGGCCAGGACGACTCTCCTGCGGAGCCCGGCCCGCAGCGCCCGATCCTGCTCGCTCGCCCGGAGGCCGCCGTGCAGGGGCACGACGTCGACGCCGTCCGGATCGCCCAGGGCGGCGGTGACGGCCCGGATCTCGGCCACGCCAGGAAGGAACACCAGCACATCCCCCGGCTCGTAGGCCACGGCTGTGCGCACCGCCGTGGCCACGCCGGGGGCCAGGCGGGCCCGGCCAGGCATGGGCGCCCACTTGATCTCGACGGGGAATGTCCGTCCGGCACTGATGACGACGGGGGCCCCGCCGAGGAGGGTTGCGACGGGCCCGGTGGCGATCGTTGCCGACATGGCCATCACCCGCAGGTCGGGCCGGAGCACCTCGCGGGCGTCGAGGGTGAAGGCCAGGCCCATATCGGTCTGAAGATGACGCTCGTGGAACTCGTCGAAGACGACCATGCCCACGCCCGGCAGGGAAGGGTCGGACTGCAGGCGGCGGGTCAGTATCCCCTCGGTCACGACCTCGATCCGAGTGCTGTCGCTGATGCGCCGTTCATCTCTGGTCGCGTAGCCGACCGTCCCGCCGACGTCTTCACCCAGAAGAGCCGACATGCGCGTCGCGGCGGCGCGTGCCGCCACCCGCCGGGGTTCCAGGACGACGATCCTCCGGTCCCCCAGCCAATCCTCATCGAGCAGGCGCAGCGGGACCACGGTCGTCTTGCCGGCACCCGCTTCGGCCGTCAACACGGCGGTGCCACCACCGAGGGCAGACCGCAGCGCCGGAATGACGTCCTCCACCGGCAATCCGGTGGGGGCAGGTCCCCGGCTCGCGTTGGTCACCCGACGCACGCTACGGGCCGGTGGCCGGCGAGCACATGGCAGAGCCATGATCAGCCGCTTGCCCATATACAATCCATGGCCACCACGGCCGGACGATACTTACCGACGGGGGGTCGAACGGTGGCAGAAGTGCAGGCGTACTCGCTTGGGGCGTCAGAATCCGAGCTGGCTCGTTTGGATGCGCAGGCCGCCAGCATTGCCGCGCCGACGGAGGTGTTTCTGGGCCGCGCCGGTATCGCACCAGGAATGCGGGTGCTCGATCTCGGCACCGGCCTGGGTCATGTCGCCTTCAAGATCGCTGAGCTCGTGGGGCCCACCGGCGCCGTGGTTGCGATCGATCAGGCCGCGGCGACGCTCGCGGTCGCCGAACGACGCCGAGTCGCAGCCGATATCGACAATGTCCGTTTCGTGCAGGCTGACGCCCGTACGTTTCGCGACGGCGAGGCGTTTGACGCGGTCGTCGGCCGGCTAATTCTGTTCCACGTACCTGACCCGGTTGAAGTAGTCCGTCACCACCTGGGCGCGCTCGCCCAGGACGGTCTTTTGCTAATGATCGATTTCGACGTCGGTTCGGCCCGGAGTGAGCCGCCGGTCCCGATTTTCAGCACGGCTAGGGACTGGGTGATCGAGGCGTTTAGGCGGGCTGGCGCAAATCCGACGATCGGCACCCAGCTCGGTCTGGTGCTGCGCGACGCCGGGCTCGCAGACATTCAGACGTTTGGACTTCAGAGCTATCTGACTCCAGACGATCCAGTCGGGCCGGCTCTTTTCTCCAGCGTCGTCAACAGCCTGGCGCCGATAATCGTCGCGAGTGGAATCGCGACCGAAGAGGAGTTGGCCCTCGATTCGCTTCAAGAACGGCTCTCTCGTGAACTTCAAGCCCGCCGCGCCATCGCACTGCTTCCGGCCGTCGCGGGTGCTTGGGGCCGACGGCGTACTCCACCCTGAGCAACCCCGGCCGGGACGCGGCAGTTCCGGGATTTGTGGTCGTCGGGAGCGTGATGGGCGATGGCCCCCGGCTGGGCGGTCAGCGGCGTCGGGCGCGCAGGACGACGTCGGATATGTGGGGGGTGCCGGCGGGCGGGTCGATCCGGGCTTCGACCGCGTGCCGTTCGACGGTGAAGTCGTCGTCGAGCAGCCGGCCGAGGTCGTCGGCACCGACGTAGTCGTCCGGGTCGGCGCCCCGCTCCTTCATGTGGGCGCGGTGCTCGTCGTCCAGGTCGTGGTAGACGGCGAGCAGCAAACCGCCGGGGCGCACCACGTCGAGCAACTTCTGGACGGCGGTTTCGCCGGCGGCCCTGGGGAGCGCCGGGTACTGGAGCGATAAGAGGTCGAACGATCGGGGCGGAAGAGGCGTTTGCAGGGCGTCCCCACGGACCCAGTCGACCGAGGCGCCAACTTGTTTGGCGGCTTGGCGTGCCCGTCGTACGGCGACGTCGGAGACGTCGATCGCGGTGACCGTCCAGCCGTGGCGTGCGAGCCAGATGGCGTCGGCGCCCTCGCCACAACCGACGTCGAGTGCCCGGCCCGGGGAGAGGCCGGAGACCTCGGTGACGAGCCGCCCGTTGGGCCGCCCGCTCCACATCGGCTGGTCGCGTTCGTTATACCGCGCATCCCACTCGGTGGCCTGGGCTCTAGGGGTGAACCGCTCTTCCCCGGCTTCCGGCTCGTGCATGTTCTGCACGGTAGACCGCCATCCCAGCAAGCGCAATCTTCCTTGCAGAATCCGCAAGACGCGACCATGCTGTGGGGGTGGGGACCCGTCCGGACCAGGTCGACATCGACGCGCTCGTCCGGGCCCGTCTGCGGGCGATTCGCACCAGTGCCGGTTGGTCGCTCGACGAGATCGCCCGCCGCAGCCACCTCAGCGCCTCGACCGTGAGCCGCATCGAGACCGGGCGCCGCACGATCAGCCTCGATGTGCTCGTCCCGCTGGCGCGGGCGCTGACGGTAGAACTCGACGATCTGCTCGACACCCCCACGACCGACGACGTCGTCATCCGGCCGGAGCCGGCGGCGAGGGACGGCGCCACGTTGTGGTCCCTCTCGCGTCCCGCCAGCCCGATCGCCGCTGTCAAACTCCGTCTGGAGCCGCGCCCACGTCTGCCGGAGCAGCGGGTCCACCCGGGCCAAGACTGGCTGTTCGTGCTCGAGGGCCGGATCCTTCTGCTTCTCGGCGACCGCCGAATCGTGGTCGAGGCCGGTGAGGCGGCCGAATTCGCGACGATGACCCCGCACGCCGTCGCCGCGGTGGACGGTCCTGCTGAGGTACTCATGCTGTTCGATCGGGACGGGCGCGGGGTGCATCTCGCCCCGTCGGGCCGCTCCTCGCCGGCCTGAGGTGGGATTCCCGGCTATCTCACAGTTTCCGGACCGGGGCTGGAAATACTGGCGACCCTCTGTGACCCTCATCGGAGCCACGTCGAGGGCCGGGGCTGCTACGGGTAACGTCGACGGGTGCCCATCGCCCATGTCAACGGGATCGATATCTACTACGAGCAGTCGGGCACGGGCCAGCGCCTGTTGTTTTTCAATGGCTCGGGCGCCACCCTTGAGAGTACGGGGCCGATGATCGAACCGTTCCGGGCTCGATTGGAGGTGCTGGTTCACGACCAGCGTGGTCTCGGCCGGACGGAGATCCCGTCTGGGTCGTACTCGATGGAGGACTACGCGGCCGACGCGCTGGCGCTGTTGGACCACGTCGGCTGGTCGTCGTGCCGGGTTGTAGGGGTCAGCTTCGGCGGGATGGTCGCCCAGGAGTTCGCGGTGACCAACCCCGACCGAGTGGAGCGGCTCGTGCTCGCCTGCACGTCTCCCGGGGGAGCGGGAGGCTCTTCGTATCCTTTGCACGAGCTCGGCCGGCTTGACGACCCGACCCTGAATGAACGCTTCCTGGCGCTGCTCGACACCCGTTTCAGTCCTGAGTACCTGGCCGGACATCCCGCTGATCAGGCCTTGGCCTCGATGTTCGCTGCCCGCACCCCGATGGCGAAGAGCGAAGAGCGGCTCCGCGGCGAGCGCGAGCAACTGTTGGCGCGCCGCGACCACGATGTGATGGACCGCCTCCCGCACATCACCTGCCCGACCCTCGTCGCCGCTGGCCGTTACGACGGGGTAGCTCCGCTCGCTAACAGCAAGGCGATTGTCAGCCTGATTCCGGACTCGGAGCTACGGGTGTATGAGGGAGGGCACGTTTTCTTCGCTCAAGACCCGCGAGCGATACCCGAGATACTCGACTTCCTCGATGTGGTCTGAGTCACAGTGGAGTCCGCGCCCCCGGGGGCGTGGGCATTCCGCGTTTGTCAGCCAGGGCATCCGAGCCAACGAGCCAACCTGGCCTTGGACTTTCACTACTGAGAGGGCCCCAAAAAAATAGCTCAGGACCGGACGGCAGCGAGTCGCCTGTCGTAATCGTCGGCAAGAGCGTGCAGAGCCTTGGATCCGTCGCCGGAGAAGCAGGAGCCGTGCATGACCGCGAGGGTGGTGGGCGCCAGCTCGGCGAGTCGGCGGATGGTGGGTCCGGTGTTGGGTGTAAGGCAGCTGGCCCCGAAAATATCCTCTGCTTGGCCGGCGGACTCGACGATGTCGTCGGATGTGACGGCCGGACCGTCGCCGACCTGGGTGAACAGGTCGCCGCAGAGGAGTGTGCCGGTGGTCTCCTCGTAGAGGACTCGGGCCTCCCACGCGTGGGGGACGTGTGGTGTGTCGATGTGGCGGACCCGGTGGTGGCCGAGGTCGAGGACTTGGCCGTCCGTGAGAGGCACGGGCGGTCGATCGGCTAGGTCGTTGAGTGACACCATGCAGCCGATCGCCCCGTGAGCGATCTGGGCCTGGGGCGCCGCGGCGAGCAGTTGGTTCATGGCGCCGCATTCGTCAGCCTCGACGTGTCCGAATGTCACCCAGCGCAGCCGGTCGAGCGGGACGATGGAGGCGATGGCATCGGCCAGACCCGTGAACGCCGCTCGTTGCCCGGTGTGGAAGACCAAGGGTTCGTCGTCATCGATGAGGTACTGGTTGAAGGTAAAGCCGGTGGGGCCGATGTCAGGCACGAAGGTGGACAGCCGGTAGATGCGGTCGGCGATTTCGTTGATGCGGGTATTCACGGAGTGTCTCCTTAGAGAGGGAGGGGATGGCTGAGGACGCCGGCGCCTGGGAGGCGACCGGAAAGGGTGCGGATGAAGTCGAGGGCGTCGATCTCGACTCGTTCGCCGTCGACGCCCTGGGTGAACTTCCCCCCGGCCGGGCCTTCGAGGACCAGGTCGAAGGGCTGAGCGTGGAGGTCGGCCCATTCGGCCACGATGTCGGCAACCAGGCGGCCGTCATGATCGGCGGAGAGGTCCATCGGTCGCCCCGTCGCACCGCAGATGTCGATGCGGTGGCACCACACGTCACGGGTGAAGCCGACGTCGAGAAGGTATTTGAGCGGCTTCCAGCCAATCGGAGGGCCGAACGGAATCGGCAGGTAGCGCATGGGCGGCGGAGTGCGCCATCGGCCCTTCACCGCTTTGGGGCCAACGGCGGTGAGCTGTTTGACCAGCTCAGAAGTCGATAGATGGTCTCGTTCGCGGATCTGCAGTTCGTTGAGGCCGTCGACCCAGTGGTGCGAGTCGACCTCCTTGTTGAGCGGCATGCCCTTGCGCATCTGGTGGGCGAACTCGCGCACCGACGCCTGAGCGTCGGCGGATCCGAGCACGTGGAGGGCCGTCTTGCGGACATCCCAGGCGGTGCAGTCTGTCTGCATCGCCCAGTCCCGGGAGGTGAGTGAGGCCGTCAACTCGGCGAAGCGTCTGAACTCTTCGTCGGCCAGCCGGCGAGCTTCTGGGCGGCCTAGGCGGTCAGGCT
The DNA here is from genome assembly GCA_963783945.1 of uncultured Actinomycetota bacterium. Taxonomy (GTDB): domain Bacteria; phylum Actinomycetota; class Acidimicrobiia; order Acidimicrobiales; family Palsa-688; genus CAWAPS01. The sequence goes on along the minus strand of CAWAPS010000019.1, from coordinate 801,455 downwards.
TCATTGGTTCCTCCTGGTGATGGCATCGTCGACCAGCAGGTCGACGAGTCGGTTGAGATGGCGGACCCAGCGGTTGCCGTCCGGGTCGTTGCTCAGCTGGGCGTCGATGAGACCGGCCGTGATGGCGACGAGGCAGTCGATGTCGCCTTGTTTGGTCACGCCCGCGTCCCGCATGAGACCGACCACGCGGCTCAAGACGTCCTCGGCCCACGCATACGACGCGGGCGAGGGTGCGAAGCCCGGTATGTGCCTCTGGAACAGGAGCTCGTAGCGGGCAGGGTCCTCGAGTGCGAACCCCGCGAACGCCACGAGCATCTGCTTGAGAGCAGCCCGGTGGTCCCGGGGCAACTTGACGGCGTCCAGGCGCTCGAGCAGTTGCCGGTTGCCGTCGGCGAACATGGCGTCATACAGGGCGTGTTTTGAATCGAAGTACTCATACAGCGACGGCTGCCGGATCCCGACCTGGCGAGCCAGCCCGTGCAACGAGACCCCGGCTATACCCTCCTCACGGGCCAGGTCCCACGCGCAAGCCACGATGCCTGCCATCCTCGCCTCACGCCGTTTCGCGACAGTGGTCGTCACCATCTCATCTTCCTGCCCACGTTTCCAAAAGTCTGCCTATTACCGATAGGAGATTAGCCTATCATCAATAGGCTGTCAAGGGGCTCGTACGGACGCAAGTCGAAGAGGCCCCGCTGGACAGCAGTCAGTCACGGGAGCGGGTGGTATCGCCGGCCGGTCAGTCTTGAACGACGTGAAGAAGGCGGCGAAGACGGTCGCTAGGCAATGAAAATCCACCAGAGCCGACGCTGGTCTATTGCCGCGGCTTCATGGTCCCGTTCATGAGGGCAACCGGGAGATCAGGTCAGAGGTTGAGGTTCTGACTCCACGGCAGCCAAATCAGGGGGCCGGCCCGGCTTGCGGGTCCAAGATCGTTGGAATGCACCGATCTGCCACGCCGTCCACACTGGCCCAGAGGCCAACTCCGCTACCGGCGGTGGGAACAATCGATGGGTTCGGGCCAGTTCGGCGGCGCGCTGCTTGGAGACATCCAACCGTTTGGCCACCTCCGCGACCCCGAGCAGCTCCGGTAACCCTGGCAGGTCGTCGGGCTGATCGCCACGCCGGGCCGACAGAGACACGGTCGACCATGCCAACTCGTCATCCAACACCTTGTTCCACGCCTTCTGTGCCGTCTCAACTGCCTGCAGAACCAGGCGTGCATCGACTGTGAAGGTGGCCACGATACGTCGGTCGCCGAATGCGACGGACGCGTCACGACCGCCCAGTCGGGCGAGAACGCGCTCTGACAGGTCTTGGATATCCCCTGCGTAGGCGTCATTGACCGCCTCCACAGTGCACGTCCATTTCATCATCAGGGTTCCCTTCCCATGAACGCGAGACTATCAATATTTATTGACACCGTCAAGAAATATGGCGGTGGCCGTCTGCGACGGAATAGGTGGTCGCGACGTTGGAGCCTTGCTGACTCCACCGGTTGCCGGGTGCAGATCACTCGACGAAGCACCAGGGGTGGCATACGCTTCGTCGCATGGTCCCGGGTATGGAGGAGATCCACGACGGTGACACGGTCTGGCGCTTCGATCGGGAGTTCCTGACCTCGAGGTGGGCTTGTTTGTGGGGTCGAGGTTGCCATGGCATCGGCCCTGAGCCGGCCGCGCATCTCGGCCTCGGGTGTTGCTCGATCGGCGCCGATCTAGGCGACGCCGACGAAGCCCGGTTGATCGCCGCGCTGGCGGCCACGTTGGAGCCCGTCCGTTTCCAACGTCATAGCGAGGCGGCCGAGGGTGGCATCTTCAGTGACGGGACCCTTACCCACACCCGCGTCGTTGATGGCGCTTGTATCTTTCTCAACCGCCCCGGGTTCGCCGGCGGGGCGGGCTGCGCGCTGCATCTGGCGGCCATCGAAGCCGGGGAGTCGCCAACTGAATGGAAGCCGTCGGTGTGCTGGCAGCTGCCCATCAAGGTGGACTGGGAGGCGGGTGCGGACGATACCGAAGTAGCGACCGTGCGCCGCTGGACTCGACGCGATTGGGGGGCAGAAGGCGAGACGATGGCGTGGTGCTGCACTGAGGGTTCCTTGGCCTACGTGGGTGAGCATCAGGTGATCGACTCGCTGGGAGCCGAGTTGGAGGCGATCGCCGGCACCGAGGTCTACGTCGAGCTGCGACGCCGGATTAGCGGGCAGTAGCCGTTGATCCTAGGAATTGGTGTTTGGTGAGCGCGTAAATATCGATCCCGCGCCAGTCTCAGGACTCTCGGCCACGTTGGTCGGTGTGGCGTGCCAGTCTTGTCAGCCATGGACCTCGAACTGACTGGCAAGCATGCTGTGGTCACTGGAGCGAGCAAGGGAATCGGACTAGCGGTCACTCGTGCCCTCGTAGACGAAGGCGTAACCGTGGTCGCGGGGGCACGCGGGACCAGCCCTGAGCTCGATCGGCTGACCGGAGATGGCAGGGTGCACAGGCACAATGTCGACCTGGCCACCGAGTCAGGCCCCGGCGCCCTGGTTAGCGCGGCGCTCGAGTTCGGACCGCTGGACATCCTGGTAAACAACGTCGGAGCGGTCAGCCCGCGCCTTGAAGGGTTCACCGCGATCACCGACGAGCAGTGGTTGGCGTCGCTCACCCTCACCTTCCTGGCCGCAGTGCGGACGACACGGGCGGCCCTGCCCGGCATGCTGGCCGCCCGACGCGGAACCATCGTCACCGTTTGCTCCGTTAACGCCTTCCTCCCCGACCCGGCCGTCATCGACTACAGCGCGGCCAAGGCCGCTCTGGCCAGCTTCTCGAAAGCATTGTCAAAGGAAGTCGGCCCTAGCGGGATCCGCGTCAACACGGTTAGCCCCGGACCGGTTTCCACCGATTTGTGGCTCGGTGATCACGGCGTTGCGGCAACGGTCGGCAGTTCGCAGGGAGTTGATCAGACCTCGGTGGTCCGCCAGCAGGAGCAGCAGGCACCGACCCGGCGGTTCACCACCCCGGCGGAGGTCGCCGATCTGGTCGTTCTGCTAGCCAGTGAGCGGGCTGGAAATACCACGGGTTCCGACTTCGTGATCGACGGAGGTCTCGTCTCCACGCTCTGAGGACCGGGTGTGATTCTGTCGACCCCCCGGCCATGGCTGGCGCCATGCGGGTCGCGAGGTCAGTTGCGGACCGGCTCCGCCGGGGCCTTTCTCGGCACGATGGTGGTCAGATTCCCGTTCGCTCGGTTCGTATCGGAGCGGGATCGGCCACGTGGGGCATCAGGGCGTTAGCCGGTATGCGGCCCAGTCGCCCGGCCTCGAAGTCCTCCACGGCCTGGCCGATCTCTTCGCGGGTGTTCATCACGAACGGTCCGTAGTGTTCTACGTGCTCGCCGATTGGCTCACCGCCGAGAAGGAGCACATCCAAGGTCCCCGAGCTGTGGTCTTGATGCTCTTTGGCCCGGACGCCCAGCCACTCTCCGGGGCCGAAGGTGACGAGTTGGCCGGTGCCGATCGGCTGATGGTTGGGCCCGGCTTCGCCCGAGCCGGCGAGGACGTACACGAGAGAGTTGAAGGCGGGGTTCCATGGCAGCTCGAGCAGGGATCCCGGTGTGATCGAAGCGTGCATCAGGCAGATAGGCGTGTGGGTAGAACCGGGCCCAACAACATCCGCCAGGTCGCCGGCGATCACCCGAACCAGAGCTCCGGCGTCGGGGGAGGCTACAAGGGCTACGTCGGAGGCGGCGAGGGGCTGGTAGGCGGGAGGGATCCATTTTTTCTCGGCGGGGAGGTTGACCCACAGCTGGATGCCGTGGAACAGTCCGCCGGAAATGACCAGTTCTTCCGGTGGGGTTTCGATGTGCAAGATGCCCCGCCCGGCGGTCATCCATTGGGTGGCACCGTCGGTGATCAGTCCACCCCCACCGTTGGAGTCTTGGTGGGCGAAGGTCCCGTCGATCATGTAGGTGACAGTCTCGAAGCCCCGGTGGGGGTGCCAGGGTGTTCCCTTGGGCTCACCGGGGGCGTAGTCGACCTCGCCCATCTGGTCCATGTGGACGAAGGGGTCGAGTTCGGCGAAGGTCCTGCCCACGAAGGCCCGCCGAACCGGAAATCCCTCGCCCTCCAAGCCACTCGGAGCGGTCGACACTGACGCCACCGGCCGCTCGAGTGTCGAGGAGGGAGCCCGAACGGGAAGTCGCTTCAGGGCTGTCCAGTCGGAGACGGTAACCGCAGGCATGGTGTCCTCCTCAAGGTCCGCGAAGCTGCCAGACCAGGAGATCGATCTACCGGACCGGGTCTGGACCTACTTTAGGGGACGGCCAGCCGCGTTCCACGCCTTCAGACGCTTCTGTATGAATTGGTATTGGTCGGCCGCGCCCTTGAGAGTTTTTATCTTGGCTTCGGGGTCTGCGATCGGATCGGTGGGCACGGGTAGTGCTGCCGCCGCCTCCGCCTCTGCCATAAGAAAGGAGCATCGATCGGGTCAAGGCCCGCCATATTCACCGCCTTTCGGTGAGCCGCCTGCCGGTGCGGACGGCGAGCTACGTAGCTCGGCACCGTATTCCCTGGAGGCGTGGCCCAAGGAAGCTTCGGCCCCGAGCGGTAGTATTAGGCGAATGGTGCAAGGCCGAGACTGCCGTTCCGGCTTGTTCGATCACTACCTGACGAAACGTCTCCGCGACCGGCCAGAGTCGAGGGTGGGTTGTCTCTTTGGGTAGAACTCCCGTATGGAATCTCGCTCCCACCTTCGCCCGGCCACCACCATGCCGTCGAGTCGCGGGGCGGCGGGCCTGGACCCGATACCTCTCGGGCGACTGTGGCGGAATCGGGCGGGCAACGAAGCGATCGCGGTGCGGCGGTGAGGGTGCTCGTTGCCGGAGCGTCCGGCTTCGTCGGCCAGCGGCTGTGCCCAGCTCTCGAGGCGGCGGGACACGACGTGGTCGCCATGACTCGCAACCCAGGGCTCTATAGAGGAGCGGGTACTCCGGTCCTGGGCGACGTCCAAGACGGTGCCAGCCTCGCTGGGGCCATGTCCGGTTGCGAGGCGGCTTGTTACCTGGTGCACTCGCTGGGGTCGGCGGACTTCGAGCGTAGGGACGGCCAGGGCGCCGCCATGTTTGCAATGAGCGCAAGGGCGGCCGGACTGGCCCGCATCGTCTATCTCGGCGGGCTCGGGCGCGACGAGGACGAACTCTCCGCCCACCTGCGCAGCCGGCGGGAGGTTGAGCACCAACTTGGCTCGACGGGTGTTCCGGTAACCGTGGTCCGGGCGGGAATCATTGTCGGGCACGGTGGCCTGTCTTGGGAGATAACCCGTCAGCTGGTGGAACATCTCCGCGTTATGGTCACTCCCAAGTGGGTTGCCACCCGTACCCAGCCGATCGCTCTGGACGATGTGGTGCGATATTTGGCCAACTTGTTGATTCTCGCCGGGGGGGCGGATCGGGTGTTCGAGATCGGAGGGCCTGAGGTGCTGCAATACCGAACCATGCTGGAGCGCGTGGCTGTCATCGAAGGCCGCCGGCTGCGCATCGTACCGGTTCCGCTGCTCAGTCCTCGGCTCTCCTCAATGTGGTTGAACTTAGTCACCGATGTCGACACAACTACGGCGCGGGCGCTCGTGGACTCGATGACGAACGAGGTGGTGGTCCGCGATCCGTCCATCCGGACCGTCGTACCTTTCCAACCAATGTCATTCAACGCAGCCGTCCGTACCGCCCTGTCGGACCGTCGAAGAGCCGAACAGGACGTTGGTTGACGGTGAAGTCCCCGGTCGCGAACGGGAAGAGATTGTCAGCGGTCACATCTCAGCGCCGAGCCACTATTGTCACGGCGTTCGGCGTCGGGGGCGCAGGACTCCTCGGTTGCTCTCTTTCGCGCCGGCCCGGTTCAAAGAGCTTCTATGCCCTCACTGTGAGCGTGGCCGGCGCTTGGACAGCCGGCGCCCTGTTCTCCGACGGTGGCCCTCCGATCTGGAGCCATGCCCATCAGCGCGCTCGGGCTCGGTCGGTGACTGCCGCGGCGCTCGGCGGGATAGGCGCCTTTGGGGTCTTCTATGGTCTGGCCCACGTCGCTCGCCGAATACCCGCACTCAGACGAGCTATCGGCCGCGCCCTGGTCTACGAAGAGCAGGGCTCGACGCCGCTGGTGGTAGTGATCGCGGGCCTCAACGCGACCGCAGAGGAGATGTTCTTTCGAGGGGCCTTGTGGTCAGTGGTGCAAGAGCGAGACCCGATCCTGAGGACCACGCTGGCCTACATGGCCGCCACCGCGGCCACCCGCAATTTGGCCCTCGTGCTCGCCGCCGGCGCGACCGGCCTGCTGTTCGGCTTCCAGCGTCGAGCGACGGGTGGGATCCTGGCCCCGACCGTGAGCCACCTCACCTGGTCGATCCTCATGCTCCGCTATCTGCCTCCGTTGTTCCCCGCTGTCGGCGGTTAGAGACCGGTCGGGCTCTAGCTACTCATAACCATCGGTAAGCCGGCGTCAGGGCTCGATTGCCGGCGCCGGCGGGTCCCCGACCAACCACACCCGAGGCCGACGGGTACCTTGCGACGCCCGGGCTTGACCACTTCGCGACGAGACCCTGCGGCCGCACCCGCCGGTCGCGACGCGTTCGGGCCAAATAGCAGCCAGTTCGCGTCGAGACCCCCGATTCGCTGTGCCGGTCGCGACGCGAAATGGTCATGACCCGCCGGCCCCTGTTCCCCGTTGTCGTCGCCAGGCGATCGGCGCAGGCCCCGGGTTTACCGGTCGGCTTGGGCCCCCGACGGGTTGCTCAGGTCGACAGGCTCGCGATACGAACCGGCACCGCCCCGAACGGATCGAGCGCGTAGGTCAGCGATACCCGGTGGTAGCCGTCGGCGATCTCGGCTCCATCGTCGAACGAGACGACGAGCACTGGCGATAATTTCTCCCCGGCGGCGACCTGTAGGAGGTCCCGTAGGACGCCCGGGTCGTTGAGGGGGAGTGGATCGCGCCCGCACGCTCGGAGGATGTCGTTCGCTCGACGTTCGGTCAGCGGCGCTTCCTTGAGTCGCTTAACGAAAGCCTTGGCCTTCTGCGGGCTCAGCCGGATCGAGAGAAAGGCTTCGGCCGCGTCGAAGTCGTGGGCGACGACGTCCGCCTTCCAACGAATCACAGGGGAGGAGGCGGTCACCCGGCGAGCATAGCCCGCCGGCCACGCGAGACTATCGTGGCATTTGCCGCCATGAGTGATCGCTTCGACTTCCTACGCCTGGTCGGTGCCATGCAACGGGCGAACCCGACTGACGTGCCGGACGTGATGCTCTCTGCGGCCGGCGAGTTGGGCGCGGTCGATGTTGTCGTCTACCTGGTTGATTTCGAACAAGAGGTCCTCGAGCCGCTCCCCGACCGCTCAACTCATGACGAGCTTCCCCAGACCGAAGCGGTTGGCACGACGATTCCCGGCCGGGTCTTTTTGCAGCGACGGCCCGCGACCGCGGAGCGCAGCGGTGGCACTCGGATTTGGGTGCCGATCATCGAGGGCTCCGACCCTACGGGTGTCCTTGCCTTGACCGTCCCGACCCTCGACGACGAGACAGTGGCGCTCTGCGAGGCTCTCGGTGTGCTGGCGGGGTATCTGATCGCCACCGAGGCCCGGGTGACAGACCTCTACAACCTGTACCGGCGGCGCAGAGCCATGAATCTGGCAGCCACGATGCAATGGGATCTGCTGCCCCCACTCACTCTGGCGTCACCTACCGTAACCGTCGCGGGCATGGTCGAGCCGGCTTACGAGGTCGGCGGTGACTGCTTCGACTATGCCCTCAACGGATCTGTGCTCGACATCGCTCTCATGGACTCCATGGGGCACGGCATTCGATCGGCCATGGTGGCGGCCGTGGCCGCCGGGTGCTACCGGCACCAGCGGCGAGAAGGGCAGCCTCTCGAACAGATGCATCGCAGTCTTGACCGCGTCATCGCGGAGCATTGTGAGGGGGCCTTTGTAACCGGAATCATCGGACGCCTGGATCTGAACACCGGGGTTTTCACTTTCCTGAACGCCGGCCACCCAGCGCCGCTACTGGTCCGCCACGGCCGAGTTATAACGTCCATCGAGGCCCCTTCGATCACGCCCTGGGGTATCAGTCTCGGCGAACCTGGCACGGCAACCACCGATCTTGAACCAGGGGATAGCGTCGTGCTGTACACCGATGGCATCATCGACGCTCGAGGCAGCCCGCACCAGGACTTCGGTACTGAGCGCTTGGTCGACCTGATCGGGCGGCACGCGTCGGACCAGGTGCCGATCGGTCTCATCGTTCGACTTATAACCCGCGCCGTCCTCGAGCACCACCAAGGCCGTCTGTATGACGACGCCACCGTGGTCGTGCTCCACTGGGCTGGCAGCAGCACCAGCTCGAGCCTGGCCCAAACCGACGCCTGAGCGCTCTGGCCTGACCGCTCCCCGTTAGCGCAGACGATCTGGGTCGGCTGCGTGGCTGCTAGTCGGGTGAGATCGTGGCCGCCGCCGTTTCCGAGAAGAACGCTTCCGGCGTCTGATCGACCGAAAGGCGCTGACGTTGAAAGCGGGCGCCGCTGCCTCGCCCGACGATCTCCTCTACCCCTGTCACCACTCGTTCGTAGTCGCCGGTGTCGCGCAAGGCGGGCCCGACGGCGTCCAGAAGGTGCTCAACCACCTCCGGTCCCGGGCGCAACGACTCAGTCGACGGATCGACGAGCGTGCCGTCAAGCCCGTATCGGGCGGCGCGCCAAAGGGCCGAATCCAGCACCGGTGTTCCGAGCACGGAGTTGACGGATTTGGAGTCGACAGCAGCCGTGGTCAGGGCCCGAACAAGCCCACCAAGGGTCACGGAATCCTCGAGTCGGAGGCAGACGTCGCACACGCGGTATTCCAGGGTCGGCAGCTTCGCCGACGGGCGCACGTGCCAGTAGATGGCCGCCGGCGCATCGATGGCCTCGATCTTCTCGAGAGTGTTGAGCAGACGCTGATAGGCGTCGTAGTCCTCGAGCGTTGGCGGAAACGTGGCGGTGGGCCACGCTCGCCACACCAGGGTCCGGTAGCTGGCGTAGCCTGTGTCGGTGCCTTGCCACCACGGCGAGTTGGCGGAAAGGGCCAAGAGTACCGGCAGCCAGGGTCGCACCCGGTTCATGGCGGCGATGCGTTGATCGGGGTCGTCGATCTGGATATGGATGTGACAGCCGCAGATCACCTGTTGACGCGCGACCTGCTGATAGGTATTGAGCAGTTGACGGTAGTGCTCGGTATCGGTGTTGACCCGCTGATCGTGCCACGCCGACCACGGGTGGGTAGAAAGCGCGAGGACGCCGGCATTGGCTCGCCCTGCGCTTTCGGTCAGGCCCCGCCGCAGACGTCCCAACTCGGCGCTGGCTTGCTCGAGTGTGTCGCACACGGCGCTATTGGTTTCTACTTGACAGTGATTGAGCTCCGAAGTGACTTGCTCGCCGAGGACAGGTTGGGCCATAGCCAGAACCTCGGGAGCGAGAGTCGACAGCGCTCCCGATGAGGGGTCAACGAGGAGGAACTCCTCTTCGATACCGAAGGTGGCCGTCACGCCGACCGAGGAACGCCCTTGGCGATACGGTCGCCGATCGCTTTGTCGATGTTGCGCCAGTACTCGAACGCCCGCTCCAGCACGGGGTCGGAGACGCTTTTGCTGAGGTGCCCGACAACGTTGGACACGAGCCGGTCGCGCTGAGCGTCATCCATTACGTCTCGCACCAGCGTGCCGGGCTGACTCCAGTCGTCATCGTCTTGACGCAGGCTGTAGGCGGCGCGGACGAACTCCCCGTCGGCCTCCCACTTCTCCACGTACGGATAGCGCTCCGGGTCAGCTGCGGGGCCCCCCTTGGAGTTCGGGGCGTACACGGGGTCGGAAGCGTTGTGGACGCGCATCGCTCCGTCCTTGCTGTAGCTGTGCACCGCCACCTTTGGCGCGTTCACCGGAATCTGTTTGTAGTTGACCCCCATCCGGGCCCGGTGGGCATCGGCGTAGGAGAAGACTCGGGCCAACAGCATCTTGTCCGGGCTGACGCCGATCCCCGGAACCAGGTTGTTGGGCTCGAAGGCAGCCTGCTCGATCTCGCTGTGGAAATCGGTGGGGTTGCGGTCGAGTGTCAGCCGGCCGACCTCATTCAACGGGTAGTCCGCATGAGGCCACACCTTGGTGAGATCGAAGGGATTGAAGCGATAGCTCCTGGCCTCCTCGAAGGGCATGACCTGGACCTTCAGCGTCCAACTGGGATGGTCCCCGCCGTTGATCGCATCGAATAGGTCGCGTCGGTGGTAGTCACCGTCCTCCCCCGCGATCCGGTCAGCGTCCTCCTGGGTGAGGAAGTCGATGCCCTGGTCGGTCTTGAAGTGGTACTTGACCCAGAACCGCTCGCCGCCGGCGTTGACCCACATGTAGGTGTGGCTGGAGTAGCCGTTCATGTGGCGCCACGTCTTGGGGATTCCCCGGTCGCCCATCAGCCATGTCACCTGGTGGGCCGATTCCGGCGACAGTGTCCAGAAGTCCCACTGCATATCGTGATCGCGCAGGTCGGAGTCGGCGCGGCGCTTCTGGGAGCGGATGAAGTGCTGGAACTTCAGCGGGTCGCGCACGAAGAACACCGGCGTGTTGTTGCCCACCATGTCGTAGTTGCCCTCAGAGGTGTAGAACTTCAGGGAGAAACCGCGCGGATCACGCCACGTGTCCGGGCTGCCGCGCTCGCCCGCCACGGTGGAGAAGCGGATCAGGGTGTCGGTCTTCGTCTCCGGCTGGAACACCGCCGCCTTGGTGTACTGACTGACATCGGAGGTCACTTCGAAGCGGCCGAAGGCACCGCCGCCTTTGGCATGGGGTTGGCGCTCCGGAATCCGCTCCCGGTTGAAGTTCGCCATCTGCTCGATCAGGTAGTGATCCTGCAGCAGGATAGGTCCATCGGGCCCGACGGTCAGTGAGTGCTCGTCGCTCGAAACCGGAATCCCAGCGTCAGTCGTCGTGTGCTTGGAACGCTCGCTCGCCATTGCCATCGCCTACCTCTCGTGTGGGGCTCAGCCACATACCTACCCATGTCTGGCCGGGCCTACCCCATGGCGCTCGACGCGCGAGCCCGGGTGTCTCACAGGAGGGAACCACACCTACGGGCTCAGCCCAACCAGGGCGACCGGGTGCTAGCCGCTCGCTATCACCCACTCTTGGGTGGTAAGCGTGGGCGAACGGTCGTAGTCGAGGAACCGCGCCACGTCCTCCCAGATGAGCCTTTGTGCCTCCTCGGAGTCGTAGGACCTGGTGAGGGCGTCGTCGACGGTGCGGTAGTGGATCTCGCCGAAGCCGTCCCAATCTGGTGAACCGTCGGTGAGCGGCGCGACGAGGTGGTTCTGCACGTAGCGCCAGAAGCCTGGCTGTCGCGCCACCGCCAGCGGCCCGTGACGCTCGCGCCAGTGCTGGCTGAACGCCTGCTGGCTGAGGTCGGCGCGGCGGTGCAGAAAGGCGATCATCTTGAACCCGGGTGACCTCGTGGCGGACGGCCAGGTGCGCTCATAGTCCTTCTTGACGATCTCCTCTACCTCGTACGCGCCGACCAGCCGGCTGCCGCCAGGTAGCGGCATGGACAGCGCGGTGTCGGCATCGGTGTCCCAGAGGGCGATGACGGCGCGCTCCTGCTGCTGGTTCATGAGCTCCGAGCCGAGAGCCTCGAGCTCGCGGTCGGGGAGGCGCACGTCGACCGTCGCTTGGCGGGCGGCGCCGGCGCCGACCACCTGGGCCGAGAGCTCGACGGCGTCCGCTGCGAACGCGTCCCTGTCACCATCGAACGCCACGGTCACGAGCACCTTCATGGGCCTTTCCTTCCTGCTTCGGTGGCGGCAGCGCGCAGCTCGCGCTGCCGGGTGTCAAGCGCCCCGAGGAAATCACCGTGGGTGATGACGTAGGGGCGATCGCCCAGGATGGCATCGAGCACGCCAGCGGCGGCCTCCTCGGGCGTGGCGAGAAACTCGGCCATCGCTGGATTGCTCTGGTGCATAACCGTGAAGTCGTCGTCACCGGCGATCGGACGTCGGACCTGCTCCGGTTGCGCCGCCTCACTGGTCTCCAGATGTCGAGACAGCATTCCGGAGGGGAAGACCACCGTCACCCCTATGCCCTCGGCGGCGAGCTCGACCCTGAGCGTCTCAGCTAGGCCCCACACCGCGAACTTGCTCGTCTGGTACATCGACATCCGGCTCGCCGGGTCGAGCACCGACGACGACGACGTGAAGGCCAGCCGACCGCGCTCCGCTGTCCGAAGCAACGGAAGGAAGGCCCGTGCCACCCGTGCCGAGCCGATCACGTTGACGTCGAGCAGCCAGCGCCACTCCTCGTCGGTTGCTCGATCGATGGAGGCGAACAGTTGTACGCCGACGTTCGAGATCACCAGGTGAGCTCTCCCGAAGCGCTCGCCTACGGTCCGGGCCGCGGCGTCGACGCTGGCACTGTCGGCCACGTCGACCCTCAGCCCGAGCGCCTCAACGCCATTGGAGGCGGCGACCGCTGCTGCTTCCGCGCCGGCACGGTCGCCGTCGAGGTCGAGCAGGACCACGTTCATCCCCCGCCCCGCGCACCCAGCGGCAAGCGCCCGGCCGAAACCGGACGCTCCGCCAGTGATCACCGCAAGATCGGTCATGGCGTCGCGTCTCCACCTTCCGGCGCTGGTGATGAGGCGCCCATTGATCCTCTCGGTCGGATCCTGCGCTGCTTCTTACCATAAGCATCCACGGTCGTCACGATCTGAGTGTGGCACGACACGGGAGACGGGACTCTCGGTTGGCTTAGAGCGAGAGCGGGACCATCGGCACCCCAGCAACGGGCATGTCCCGAAACGCAAGGAGGTGTCCGAGGGCCTCGGTGGCGTACAGCGTGCGGAGCTCCGGGCCCCCGAAGCAGCAGTTCGTTAGGAACCCACCTTGGTCAGGTTCGGCGAGTCGCTCGATGACCTTCCCCTCCGGTGATACGACAGTGACGGCATCGCCTCCCGCCACGTAGACGTTGCCGTCCACGTCGAAGGCGAAGCCATCGCCGCCGCTTGGCAACGTCTCTACGAACCAGGACCTGTCAGTGAGCCGCATCAGGCCGCGACCCTCGACCACGAGGACCGTGGCGTCGGCGGTGACGCCGATTCCGTTGCAGTACTCGAAACCCTCGGCCACGAGCTCCGCGGGCCGACCGGTTGACCATCGCCAGACGCGGCCGACGGGCTCGGACGGATGTGGGTACGCGGGCGGGTCGGTGAACCACACTGCACCGTCGGGTCCGAGGCACAGGTCGTTGGGCGCCTGGAAAGGGCCGTCATCGCCGGTCAGCAGTTCGACGCGCCCGTCAGGGTAGACACGTTGCAGTCCCGGGGTGGTCGGCTGTGACGGATCGGCTGTCCGGGTACCCATGATGGCGTCCCAATCCCATCCGCCGTTCTGGGCCACGACCACGCCACCATCGGCGCAGGGATAGGCGCCGTTCGGTCCGCCGCCCACATCCGCGAACACCGCCGACGTTGCGGCCTCTCCGTCGACACGGAGAAGCCGGCCGGATGGGATGGCCGTGACGATCAGGTCGTGGTGAGCCGTGCGCCACACCGGGCCCTCGATCAGGCCCAGACCGTCGATAACTATTTCCGCCTCTGGCATGGGGTCAGTTAGCGGACGAAGAGTACGCTGCTGGGCGAGTTCGTCGGGACCGGCGATGAGATCGGGTCGAGCAGGCCGCTCTCACTGATTTGGAATACGACCACGTCGCCTGAGTCACAGTTCGCGGCGATGAGGTATTGGCCATTTGGGTCGACGGAGATACTGCGCGGTCCCTGTCCCATACTCGACTGGTGCCCGATGATCCGGGTGACCACACCTGTTTCGTCGAGCTCAAAGACGGTGATAAAGCTGCTCATGCGATTGGCGACATAGAGGATTCGCCCGTTTGGGTGGAGCTCGAGCTCGGACGGAAGACTGGTGCCGGTGAACCCATCCGGGCTGGTGGAATAACTGCCGACGATCCGGGTCGGGACCCCTTCGTCAGCCTCTAGGAGGTACAACAGTGCGTCGGTCGACTCTCCGACCACGTAAACGAAGTCCCCTGACGGGTGGAATTGCATGTGACGGGGCGCTCCCTTGGCGGGGAACGCGATGCGGCTTATGGGCAGAGCAGACAAGGCCCCGTCTGCATCGGCCTTGTAGGTCGCTAGTTCATCCCCTCCGGCGTAGGCTACGAGGACGGCGCTCCCAGCCGGGTTCGGGCAGATCTGGTGTGGATGGGCAGAGTTATTGGTAAGGGCGCCCGGCCCCTGACCCGGGATCTCGTGCTGTCCGATCGGTTCGGGGGCCGACATCGCCCCATCGGCCGTCAGCGGGAAGGCAGCGAGAGTCCCGGTCCCCCAGTTAGCGACGTAGGCGCGAGCTCCACTCGGATGTACGCAGACCGCGACCGGTAGATCCCCTAGCGCGTCCCTGGTCATTAGACGGTCGATACCACCGTCCGGTCGGATCGAGAAGGCGGTCACGTTGCCGGGGGCGGAGTACTCGGCTGCGAAGAGGACCGGCAGGTGTGGGTGGACTTCCAGGTACTGGGGACTACTGACCCCGGTGACAGTCTCCGCGTAATTGAGCGTGCCGTCGTGGTGGTCGAAGGTGAAGCGGGTGATGCCTCGCCCAGGCAACCCTTTCAGCCAGCTGAAGTCCGACGTGAAAGCGCCGACATATACGTCCGATAAGGCCATTCGTGCTCCTTGGGGTTCTCCAATTCGAACCGCGACCGAGCCGCCTACCTCCTGAGTCTGGTCGCTAGGCGGACTGGCCGAGCAGCATCGGGAACGAGTCGAGGGAGCGGATCCCGACGGTGTGGCTGATGGCGAATCCCGGCTTGACCCGGTAGTGAGGGATGCGGACGTGCCACGCCTGCAGGGCGGTCCGCAGCTCCAGCCGGGCGAGGTGGGAGCCGAGGCAGCGGTGAACGCCGCCTCCGAATGCGATGTGGGGGTTGGTCTCGCGGTCCAACCGCACCTCGCCGGCGTCGGGAAGGGCGTCCTCGTCGGTGTTGGCCGAGGCGACAAACGCGAAGACCGTGTCGCCTGCGTTCACATGGCATCCAGTGAGCTCGGTGTCCTGGGTCGCTGTGCGCGATACAAGCGTGACCGGTGATTCCCAGCGAAGGAGCTCTTCGACGGCCCGCGGGGTCAGGTCTGGGTCGGCTACGAGCGACGCTCGGGTTTCCGGATGCTCGGCCAGGTAAGCGAAGAAGCACTCGAGCGACGCGGACACCGTGTCGAGTCCGGCAATGAAGAACAGGAAGCACACGTCGAGGATGTCCTCGCGGCTGAGCCGGTGGCCGCCGACCTCGGCGGTGAGGAAGTGGGTCAGCAGATCATCCTGTGGAACTCGCTGGCGCTCGTCGAGGAGAGTTTCGAAGTAGTCGTAGAGCTCCTGTCCTGTCTTTGCCTGATGAGCTCGCGCCTCGGGGCTGTTCATCGGCACACCGAGGACGTGGAACGGTCGGCTGATGCCGTCCTTCATGGCGATGAAGCGCCGCGTCTCGTCGAGGGGCAGGCCCAGTAGCGTGAGGAATACCTGTGATGGGAACGGAATTGAGAACTGCTGCGAGAAGTCGATCTCGGGCTGGTCGATGAACCCGTCGATGAGGTCGTTGACGAGGCGCTCGATCGGTTCCGCCAGCCGCTGCATCCGCGAAGGGGCGAAGAGCGGGTCCATGATCTTGCGGAACTTCTTGTGTTCGGGCGGATCGACCTCGAGGGGGATGAGCGGCCTTACGTTGCCGAGGAACCCCGGAGCATTCCTCGAGGAGTAGATCTCTGGGTGCCGGAACACCTCGTCCACCGCGTCCCTGCTGACGGCGACCACTGCCTCGCCCGCCCGCTGCGCCGGGGCGCCGTCCCGCATCGCCGCGTAGCTCTGCTGCGGATCGCGGTAGGTCGCGCCCTCCATGTGCTCGAAGATGGTGCCACCGTAAATGCCGTCTGCCGTCTCGGTCATAGGGTTCCCCTCAAGGATCGTGGGCCCGCCGTTCACCTATTTCTAACACAGCGTGGCAAGTGTCGCCTACTGTGCCCTCCCTTTCCCGTGCTACTGACGCAGAACCCGTATGCCGGCCCGACCGAGGACCCGGACCCGTTTTTTGTGAACCGCGGCTATATCTTCGTCTCCGTGACCGTGAGGGGGACTCTCGACTCCGAGGCGCCGGGTGGCGGGCCGCTGGTGAACGACATGTTCAGTCCCCGGGAGGCCCAGGATGGTGTGGAGCTGGTGAATTGGGCGGCGCACCAGTTGAACGGTTCCAATGGCGTAGTTGGGCTGACCGGGTGCTCACAGCTGGGCGATAATCAGCTGTTCACTGCGGCCGCAGTGGGCCCGCACTCGCCGGTCAAGGCGATCCTGCCGGCTTGTGCGGGAAAGTACCTACGACGGGGTCTACTTCTCGGGCGGCATTCCGGGTCCCATTATCGGACTGTTCGGCGAGCCGTCGCCGCCCATCGAAGGGACCCAGCGTCAGTCGGAGAACGAGCCTTCACTCTCGCCCTCGAGCAGGAGATCCTCGCCGGCGGTCCACGTGCCTACGACAACCTGTACTGGCAGCAGCGGACGACCACTCCCGCCCTGGCCGCACAGATCGTCCGGAACGGTATTCCGGCTCTGCTGTGGACCGGGTGGAACGCGCCGGACAGCACCGGGTCTCTGGAGATGTATGCCGCCTTCCAGAATACTTGGCTGGGCAAGTCCGCCTATGCGCCGATGGGCGCCCATCAGCCCACGACCGGCCGCTACCAGATCGTCGTCGGCCCATGGGGACATGGTCAGGGCCTGGACGAGAGCATCGAGCTGGAGTGGTACGACACCTGGCTCAAAGGCGAGCACACTGACATGACCGACACCCGGACGCCGATGCACCTCTACCAGAACGGTTCGGGATGGGTGAACGCCTCCACGGATCCCGTCGCTCCCTCGTATACACCGTATTACCTGAATGGTGGCGGCGCCTTGGTGGTTGCCAGCCATCCCCTGCCTACTGACCGCCCCGCAGCAGACGACGCTTCCAAACGGGGTGTACCAGATCGACCATTCGAGGTGGCTGCCCTCGAGCGTCAACCTGCCGCTCCTTCCCAACAACTACCTGCCGGTTGCCCCGAGCGGTATCACTCCCACCAGCAACGGCCTGACCGAGCCCCTCGGCTGGAACTCGAACCGACCTGGAGGGCCTATTAGTCAGTAGCGGCCCATTAGTCAGCGGCGGCCTCGAGGTGTGGGCCGTTTTTGGCCCTCCAATGATGTCGGTTTCCGCTGGTTGCTGGGAGGGGCCCGATGGTGGAGGTGTCGTCGAGGATTCCCGTTGCTGCAATGCCGGGGTTAGGCTGCCCCTGTGTCATGGCATCCGCGGATCTCCGTCGACGAAGAGTGCGCCGGCCCCATCCCTTTCGTCGAAGAGATCGGGTTCTGGAAGGAGCTCGGCGTCGACAATATCGGCATGATCTCCACCAAGCTCGAGCCGATCGGTTGGGACGCCGAGCTGGTGGGCGGCACAGGGCTGCGGGTGTCGAACGTCGTCACCGAACCGGGCCTGATGCTCGAGGCTCTGGAGTTCGGCGCCGCCGTGGGTTCGGACTCGGTGTGGCTCGCACGTACGGGCACCATCGGTTCGCGCTTGTGGGAGGAAGCGGTGGACGACTTCTGTCAGCGGGTCCAGCCTGGCGTGGAGCGAGCGGGCGAGCTGGGTATGCCGTTCGCTATCCAACCCACGAACTCGTTGCGACTCGACATCAACTTCCTGTTCACCCTGCGCGACACCCTGGCTGTAGCCCGTCGCATAGGGACCGGCGTCGTGGTGGATCTCGAGTGCTGCTGGTACGAGCCGGGGCTCGAGAAGCTTATTCGTGACAACGTTGACATGATCACGCTGGTCCAGATTGGCGACTTCAAGATCGGCACCACGTCCTCACCGGACCGATCCGTGATCGGCGATGGGGACATGCCGCTCGAACGCCTTTTGGCGATGATCCTCGACGTGGGCTACGGGGGAATGTTCGATCTAGAAATCCTGGGTCCCAAGATTGAAGCCGAAGGTTACCTTTCGGCCACCCGGCGCAGTCTGGAGCGGGCGAGCGAAATCCTCGACCGGTTGGGAGCCTGACGCCAGCTGGTTGCGGCGAGAACGGCGCCCAACCCTTGGGAGATCTGGATGCGACCGGGGCGCGCTATCGGGCGTCGGAGGAGAGCACCGTTGCGAACCCCTCTGCACCCGGCGTCCGAATAAACCGCTCGCGAATCTTCCACGCCCCGTCGATCTTCTGGAGCGTCCAGCGGTTGGCGTTGCATGTGAAGACGTGGAGACCGTCGTCCTCACGCATCAGGACGATCGAATACGCTTCAGCGACGGCGGAATCTCCGTCTATATAGGTGACCAGGTTGTTGCCCTGAGCATGCATGCAGCGACCGACCATCCCTCCGTGGCCGTCTGGGTTGGTGATGAAGTCCATCAGCTCGTCGTGACCATCCCAGCGCGTTGTGCTACTGACGTCGATCGCTCCATCCTCGGTGTACAGGGAGACGTACGCCTCACTTCGTCCCATGTCAGCGTTGAAGCCGTAGTGCGCCAACAGCTGTCGAATGGCGCGGTCATCCTCCATCAGCTGGAGGCGTGCTTCTAACTCTGTGATGCGGGCCGCTAGGTCGTCAACACTCACGGTCACATCCCCCTTTCGTTTGCTCGCTGATATTGACCCTTTCCGATCTCACGGAAACTACTACACCTTCAACTCAGCCATCCGGCCGGATGAAATCAGCGGGGCGCGATCGGCGAATGCCAGCTGGCGGCCCGGCGGGAGAAAATCCCGGGGATCAATGCGGCCCGGGTGTATGGCATCGACTTGGTCGTCGCTGCCGAGCGCCGGCGCCCGCCCACGGACTCGTTCTGGCACCCCGCCTGAGGATCTCCATCTCCCACGGTTCTGACCGGTCGCCCTCAGGAAGTACAAGAGCCCTTCAATCGGGCGATTAGCGGCCAACCGCCTCGAGCGCGGCGACGATACGGGCCGGGGTGAACGGCGCCTCGTCGGCTCGCGCCCCAACCTGCGCGAGGGCGTCGTTGACCGCGTTGGCTATCGCGGCGGGCGCCCCTATAGCACCGCCTTCGCCTACACCTTTGAAGCCGCCCGGTGTAGACGCTGGGGTCTCGATGTGGCCGTACTCGATGGTCGGCACGTCGCCAGCTGTTGGGAGGAGGTAGTCGAGGAATGTCGTCGTGAGTGGATTGCCATCGGCGTCGTAGACGAAGTCCTCGAAGAGCGCGCCCCCGATGCCCTGCACGGTCCCCCCGGCGATTTGGCCCTCGACGATGGACGGGTTGATCATCACTCCGCAGTCCTCGCTCACGATGTAGCGCAGGATTCGCGCCATCCCTGTGACCGGATGGATCTCGACGGTACAGAGGTGGCAGGCGTTGGAGAAGACGAACGGCGTCTCGCCCCGGAACCGGTGATGGACCTCGAGCTCGGGAGCCATGCCCGGCGGGAGTGCGGTGGGGTTCATGTAGGCGGTGGAGGCGACATCTCGCAGGGTCACATTGCGCGCTTGGGTGCCGCGCACGCTGATCACCCCGCCGCCGATCTCGAGGTCGTACGGAGAGGCCTCGAGGAGATGGGCGGCTATGTTCGTCACCTTTTCGCGCATCTGCTGTGCCGCGCCGCGGATGGCGGCCCCTAGGATCGGCCCGCTGCGGCTCCCTCCCGTTCCGAAGGCGTAGGGGGTCTCGTTGGTGTCGCCTTGGTGCACGGTGATGCTTTCGAAGGCGGCCCCCAGGTGCTCGGCCACGAGCTGGGCCGTGGTGGTCTCGAGGCCCTGGCCGTGCGAGCCGGACCCGAGGTAAACGTCCACGCTCCCATCCGGCCCGATGCGGATGTGGGTCGGCTCGGAGCTGTACACGCCCATCAATGCCTGCGGCTCGACGTAGAGACCGATACCCACACCGAGCAGTCGACCCTCGCCGAGCGCCCGGCGCTGCTCGACGCGGAAGCCGTCGTAGTCGAGCATGGCCGCGGCCTGCTCCAAGGTCTCCTCGGGGGAAACGTCGAAGAGGGCGACGCCGAGGGGCAGCGTGTGGGGAAGGTCGCTGCGGTGGATTACGTTGCGCCGGCGCAGATCGATCGGGTCGAGCCCGCTGGCCCGGGCCAGGCAGTCGACGGCTTGCTCACGGAAGTACGTCTCGAACTGCCACGGT
The DNA here is from genome assembly GCA_963783945.1 of uncultured Actinomycetota bacterium. Classification (GTDB taxonomy): domain Bacteria; phylum Actinomycetota; class Acidimicrobiia; order Acidimicrobiales; family Palsa-688; genus CAWAPS01. The sequence continues at coordinate 781,235 of CAWAPS010000019.1, read as the reverse complement.
CCGCGGTAGGGGGCGCGACCCAAGGTGTTGGTGTGCACGGAGCGGCTGGTGAACGCGAACCGGGGGATCCGGTAGGGGCCGGTGAAGATCATGGCCCCCATGGACGCCGCGCTGCCCGCCATCGGGTACGCGCCGACCTCGTCGAGGTGGTCGACGGCGAGGCCGAGGATGGTGCCCTCCTCGTCGGCGGCGACGGTGATCGTCGCCCGCTCGGCGCGCGAAGCGGTTCCCGCCACCAGGTTCTCCTGCCGGTCCTCGATCCACTTGAGCGGGCGGCCGGCGTGGTAGCTGGCGAGGAGCACGATTTGCTCGTCCCGGGCCAGGTAGGCCTTCTGCCCGAACCCGCCCCCGACGTCACCGATCCGGACTCGGATGCGGCCCTCTGGGACGCCGGTGATCCGGGAGGTGACACTGCGAACGTCGTGAGGTGACTGGGAGGACACCCACACTTCGAAGAAGTTGGCCCGCCGGTCCCAGGAGGCCACAATCCCCCGGGTCTCCATCGGGACGGCGAAGTACCGGTTCTGGACGAAGGTTTCAGTGACTACATGGGGTGCCTGGGCAAAGACCCGGCCCAACTCGTCGTCGATCGGGACCACGACCTCGCCGGCGAGGTTTCCCCGCTCCCGGTCGGGGTGGACCATCTGGGTGCTGGCGAGCGCGGTGGTGTAGTCCGCCACCGGCGCCATTGGTTCGAGGTCGAGGACGATTAGCTCGAGGGCGTCCTCGGCCGCGGCGCGGCTGGTAGCGAGGACCATAGCGTAGGGGTCACCGACGTAGCGGACCTCGTCGTCGGCAAGAACCTTGGACGGCGCATCGGGGACGTAGGCCAGGACCGGGGTTGCCCCGATCGGACCGGCGAGAAGGTGGTTGAGATCTGCAGCCGTGAGCACCGCCACTACCCCCTCGGCCGTGGCCGCACCTGTGACTTCGATCCCGGCAATCCGGGCCCGAGCCAGGTAGCTGCGGGCAAAGGCGACGTGCAGCATCCCAGGGACGACCACGTCGTCGACGTAGGCGCCACGGCCGGCCAGCAGCCGCGGGTCCTCCGTACGGTTGATCCACGCGCCGACGGCCCGGGTCGAGGGGGAGATAGCGTTCATGGCCGCACCAATGCTTTTACCGCATCGATGATCCCCTGATAGCCCGTGCAGCGGCACAGGTTGCCGGACAATCCGGCGAGGATGTCCTCGTCGCTCGGGTCGGCGTTGTCGGCTAGGAAGGCGCTGACCGACACCACGAAGCCAGGCGTGCAGAACCCGCACTGGAGCCCGTGGTGGTCGGCGAAGGATTGCTGCACCGCCGATAACGACCCGTCCTCGGGCGAGAGGCCCTCCACGGTGGTGACCCCCGCCCCGTCGACTTGGGCGGCGAAGAGGAGGCAGGAGCGGACGGCGGCGCGGTCGAGGAGAACGGTACACGCCCCGCAGACCCCGTGCTCGCAAGCCAGATGAGTCCCGGTCAGGCCGCAGTCCTCTCGAAGGAAGTAGGCGAGGGTGCTTCGGTGCTCGACGGTGGCCGTGCGCTCCTCGCCGTTTACCGTCACTGTGATCTCCCGGCGGGGGCTGGCAGACCCCCGGTGCTCGGGGGCGGACACCCGTGGGTTGTCAGTCATGCCGGCTCCTTTCCGGTCGCCTCGGCGATAGCCCGGCTGAGGGCCTGCTCGACGAGCCACGCCCCGACCCGTCGCCGGAACGCCGCCGATCCGTGGAGGTCATCGGGCGGCTCGGTGTCAACCACTGCGATCCTGCCGATCGTTCTCGGCTCGGCGGTCGCGGCGTCCTGCCCGGCGAGGGCGGCCTCGGCGGCGCCGGCGCGCAGCGGCGTGGGGCCCATGCCGAACAGGGCGATTCCGGCGCGCTGTACCACTCCCGAGTCGTCAACCTGCACCCCGCAGGCGGCACCGGCGATGGCGAAGTCCCCGTGCCGGCGCGCGAACTCCTCGACCGCGAACCCGCACCGGCCGCTCCAGATCGGGAACCGGACCGAGGCCAGTAACTCGTCGGAGCGCATCGCGGTGGTCCAGGTGCCTTCGAAGAAGTCAGACGCGGCGATGCGCCGCTCGCCGGCCCGGCTGGTAACTACCAGCTCGGCGTCGAGAGCAAGCGCCACCGCCGGCAGCTCTGATGCCGGGTCGGCGTGGGCGATGGAGCCTCCCACCGTGCCCCGGTTGCGGATCTGAAAATGCCCGACGTGGGCGAGCGCCCGCCCGAGGAGGGGCACCGCCACGACAGCCGGGTGGCGCTCAGCGACCGCCTGACGGGTCACGGCCCCGACGGCCAACCAGCCATCCTCGGCGCGCACGCCGGCCAGCTCGGGGATCCGGTTGATGTCGACGAGGTGACCGAAGCGGGTGAGTCGCAGCGCCAGGAGCGGGACCAGGCTCTGCCCTCCGGCGAGAACCTTGGAGTCCTCACCCAGTTCGGCGAGGAGCCCGGTGGCGTCGGTCAGGGTTGCCGGGTCGTGCAACTCAAATGGCGCTGGCCTCACAAGCGGACGATCCACCCGCCGTCGACGCTGACGGTCTGGCCGTTGATCCACTCGCCCGCGGGGGAGGCGAGCAGCAGCAGCGTGCCGAGGAGGTCCTCGGCCGGGGCCATCTTCTTGCCCGGGATCGTGGCAGCGATGGCGGCACGCACCGGCGACTCCTCGGCCAGGCTGCGGAACCCGGGCTCGTTGATCACCAGGCCTGGGGCGATGGCATTCACATTGATCCCGTGCGGGCCCAGGGTGCGAGCCATGCCTGCGGTCAGGTTGACCAGAGCGATCTTGCTCATATTGTAGAGACCGCCACCCATGAAGGCGCCCGCGGACACCTGGTTGATGATGCGACCGCCGCCGCGCTCGATCATCGTGTGGCGGACCGAGCCAATGCAGTGGAGGGCGCCGAGCACGTTGACGCGCATGACCCGGTCGAACCACTCGTCGGGGACCTCGAAGAGCTCGACCTGGGGAATTTCGGCCATCAGTGCTGCGTTGTTCACGAGTATGTCGACTCCACCGAAAGCGTCGACCAACGACGCCACCAGGGCATCGGTGGAGTACCGGTCGGTGATGTCGACCTCGACTCCAATGGCGGAGAGACCGTCGCCGGCGAGGGCGTCAGCCGCCTTGGTGGCGGCGTCGCCGCGTAAGTCGGCGAGGACCACCGTGGCCCCGGCCTCAGCGAGGGCGCGGCCGTAGATCCGACCGATGGCGCCGGCGCCGCCGGTCACGATGGCGACCTTGCCGTCGATGCGCATCCGCTCGAGGGTTGTGCTCACTGCGCCGCTTCTTCGAGCATGCTGGCCCACGCCTGATCGGCGACGGTTTGGAGGACCTCGCCCTTGGCGAAGCCGTAATAGGCGGAGAACTGGAGGATCGCCTCGTCCATCTCTGGTTTGGTGATATCGCCGGACTTCAGTGCCGAACCCACGTGGGAGAGGATGGGCATGGGGGCGTCGTCCAGTCCGACACAGGGGATGGTCACGAACCGGCGGGCCCGCCGGTCGAGATGGGGGCGCATCCACACGTGGCCGAAAACAAAGTTGAGGATCCCGGCGTGCTGGTAGGGCGTCTCTTGACCCGGCGCCGACACCAGGTTGACATCCTCGAACTCCTTCTTCCCCCGGGCTATGCGAGCATCCCAGTCGGCCAGACCGAGCGTGGCGTTGGGCAGCGGCTCGAGCGGCGCCGGCTCCTGGCCCCGCTCGGTCTGCACCCGCACCCATTGGCGCCGGACGTGGCCCTCGAGGTTGGATGCCTTGGGCCATCCGCAGTAAACGGCGAAGTGAAGGACCAGCTCGAGCAGCTCGTCGACGTTGAGGTCACCGCTGTTGAGGGCGGCGTAGACATGGTCCTCGATCGGCTGTTGGGCGTCAGCGGCGGCGACACAAGGCAGGGTCACCAAACGTCGCTCCCGGCGTGTCAGCCCGGGCCGGGCCCACACCTCCCCGAATACGAACGTCATTGTCGCTTCCTCGAATGGCGTCTGGACGTTTGGCGGTTCGACGGTCATCACATCCCGGAACAACTGTGCAGATGCCTCGCTCATAGTTTCCCCTCTGCGTTCGCGTGTGGGTTGAGCTATGGGCACGAAGCTTAAGACGGTTGACTGTGCTTGTCGAGAGTGCTTTCTGCCCTACTGCCGGTTATAGGGCCCTCGATCAAAGAGGTAAGCAATCTAAGCGGCGCGCAATCTGACGGCAGCCGGGCTCCCACCACCCTCTGTTTCCAGGATCCGGATTGCTTCACGCACGGTGGGCCGGCTCACCATTAGGGCGCTAGAGAGCTCGGCTTCGCTCGGAACTAGCTGGACCGAACCACCGTCGCCACCACTGCGTCCCGCAGTTGATCGGCCACGTCTTGGACCACCGAGCGGCGGCCAACGGGGCGAAAGTCCACGACCAGGATAGTAGCCTGCTGGACGGGGCCTCTGGCTGACATTTAAGTTGTTTACCTGACAAGCGCGACGTGAATTGTGCGTCCTGGCTATTCCGCGTTCGCTAGTTGTCGCGGCGAGGATAAGTGCTCGGCTATGGCCGGCAAGGGGGAAATCGAGCGTGGGCTACCGGGAACGGGGATGGAAAAGCTGGTGGCTGTGGCGGGGTTGACGCGGCTATCACCTCGGGTCGGCCAGGCGTGCGCAGAGACATTCGAAGCAAGAGCCCACCGGGCGATCGGTTGAGGTGCAATACTTGGGGTGCCGATTTGAGCTGGGCATCTCCACGTGGGTTACTGAGTCAGAGCCTGGTAAACGAGGCACCGAGCGACGGGAGGCGTCGACAGTTGAGCGATTCTGAGCGCATCAAGATCTGGGCCAATTCCGGTGATTCGCACTACATGGAGCCGCCGGACCTTTGGGACAAGATGCCCACGCATCTGCGCGACCGGATGCCGAGGACCGTTCGCGACGAGGCGCGCGGGGTCGAAGTCGTTACGGTCGACGGCCAATCGTTCGAATGGCCCATTCCGAAGCCATTGACAGCGGAGCAGCTGGCCAGCATTCAGGCCCGTCCGCTCGGGGAGGAAGAGGATGTCCAGGAGCGAGCGCCCGGGGCGCTGGATCCGGAACTGCGGCTGAAGGACCTGGACCAGGAGGGCGTCTGGGCCGAGGCTATATATCCGTCGCTTGGCCAATGGTCGTTTCGGATCCGGACTCCCGAGGTCGTCAAAGAAGGCGCGAGGATCTGTAACGACTTTTTTCTGGACTTCCAGAACCATTCGCCGCGGTATGTGGTGGCTGCCACCATCCCGATGCTCGATGTCAGTGACGCGGCGGCCGAGATCAGCCGGGCATCGGCGGTGGGCTTCAAGCTCGGCTACATCCCGCCGGCGCCACCGCGCGGGCGGCCACCTTGGCAGGATCCCGAGTGGGACCCGATGTGGGCGGCCTTCGCCGAGAACGGCATGGTCATCGGTATTCACATCGGCGGGTCCGACGAGTCGCCGGACCCCAAAGGCCGACCCGGCCTCTACCACCGTGGCCGCGGTGGCGCCGTACTCAACTACACCGAGAACACCTTCGGTGGCCAGCGGGCCGTGACCCAGCTCATCGCCTGCGGTGCGTTGGACCGCCACCCCGAACTTCGCGTACTGGTGTCTGAGGGCGGCGCGACTTGGGGACCGTTCCTGGCAGACCGGATGGACGAGGCCTACCGCCAACACGGCGCGGCAGTGCGGCCGCGCCTGTCCAAGCTGCCGAGCCAGTATGTATACGAGCAGGTATACGCTTCGTTCCAGCACGATCGCTCAGCCGTGCAGGCGAACATCGCCATGGGGTGGAAGAACGTGATGTGGGGATGGGACTACCCGCACTTTGAGGGCACGTTCGGTCATTCGCAGAGGACGCTGCATGAACTCTTCGACAATGTCCCGGCCGACGTCAGCCACCGGATGCGGATCGGCGCCTTCATGGAGTTATTTCCACACGTTCCCGCCCCACCGGCTGACTGAGAGCCTGCGTGTCCTATCGCATCAGGCAGGGCGCCTTCCTCGAGCAGCTAGGGGTGCCGCCGTCGTTTGGGGACTTCGACGCGAGGCTGAGACGCCCTCCGCTGACGGTCGTGAGCACACCACTGAGGTGCAGAGCGAGATCTGGATCTCGGCTGAGTTGGTTACCGCGCTCGCAACAGAGGGCGTTAACGTAGGTCAGCGGCTCGAGGGATGGTGAGTGCTATGGACGACGAAGAATTGGCGGCGCACTACGACGAGTTCGGCATGTTCAAGATCTATGCCGACTACGAAGGGATTCCCTGGCAGGGCCAACCGGTCGTCGAACGCCGTGCCGTCGACGTCGGGAGCGGCCAGAACGTCAGCGCGCTGGTGTGGGGTTCAGACGATCCTGAGCTCGTGCTGCTGCACGGAGGGGGGCAGAACGCCCACACCTGGGACTCGGTCGCTCTGGCGCTCGGCGTCCCGCTGGTCGCGATCGACCTGCCCGGTCACGGCCATTCCGACCGCCGGGAAGACCGCGATTACAACCCGCCCGCCAACGCCAAGGCGGTTGCTGCCGCGATCGACGAGCTGGCGCCGCGTGCTGAGGCCGTCGTCGGGATGTCGCTCGGCGGCCTCACCTGCATCACTCTCGCCGCCGAGCGCCCGGACCTCGTCTCGCGCGCAGTTATCGTGGACGTGACCCCGGGCGTCCTCGCCCGAACGCCGAAGATGACGCCCGCTCAGCGCGGCACCACGGCGCTCGTGGGCGGACCACAGAGTTACCCCTCCTTCGACGCCATGCTCCGAGTCACGGCCGCGGCCGCGCCCGAAAGGCCGATCGAGACGTTGCGACCCGGAGTGCTGCACAACTCCCGGCGGCGGGAGGACGGCAAGTGGGAATGGCGCTACGACCTTGGAAGGGGCGGCGCCGTACCCCACCACTACGCTTCGCTCTGGGACGACGTCTCGGCGATCAGTGCCCCCGTCATGCTCGTGCGCGGCGGACGCTCCATGTTCGTGCACGACGACGACGTGGCGGAATTTCTCGACCGGCATCCAGCGACGAGGGTCGAAATGGTCGAGGGGGCGGGGCACTCCGTCCAAAGCGACCGCCCCCTTGCGCTGGCCGGGCTGATCACGGACTTCCTCGGCTCGACCGAGAGCGCAGCTCCCGGATGATCGCCCGATGGCGGTGGCAGGACCCCGGCGCGGGGTCCGAGCGGATCCGGAGCGGATGGCAACTGTCGGAATCGTAACCGGCGCGGGGCGCGGAACTGGTTTCGTGTTCGCCCGACGCATGGTCGACCTGGTTGATGTGCTCGTGGTCGTCGCCCAGGACCGGTAAAGGATATCGAAGAGGAGTGATTGTGAGTGACGGGTCAGCAGCACCGACGATTGACTCCGTTGAGTTTCTCGATCAAGCGAACCTGAACGCGCCGCAGCCATTCTGGCGCCGGCTACGGGCGGCCGGACCGGTAGTTCCTGTTACGCCCCTACACCCCTCGGACTCGGTCAGACTGCATCTCGTTCAACGCCAGGACATTCAGTTTGCACTGAGGCATCCCGAGATATACTCGTCCGTCGGCTTGGCTGACATTGGACAGAAGCGGCCCTTGATTCCCGAGTCGATCGACCCGCCGGAACACACGCGATATCGCAAACTGCTGGAGCCGATGTTCGCGCCACGAGAGGTAACGAAGTTGGAGCCTTCAATCAAGGCTATCACCAACCAGCTCATGGACAACTTCCAGGATCGTGGTTCGTGCGATTTCAAGGAGGAGTTTGCGATCCCGCTACCGTCCACCGTCTTTCTCAATTTGGTCGGTTGGCCACTGTCTGATATGGATGATTTCTTAGAGATGAAGAACGGTGTGTTGCATCCGCATGGCGCGACATACGAGGAGGAAATCGCGAATCAGAAGGCTTGGGCGTCGAAGGCAGATGAATATTTCGAGTCCCTTCTCGCCGAGCGGAAACGACGGCGTGGGGGCGATCTTATTAGCTGGCTACTCGACAGCGAGATCGACGGCGAGAAGGTGTCCGACGACGGTATTCTCGGGATTTGTTTTCTTATCATGACGGCCGGCCTGGACACTGTAACGAATACATTGTGCCTGGACCTGGCGTACCTCGCTCAGCATTCTGAGGCCCGCAAGGCGATCGTGGCTGACCCCGATCTCATCCCTTCTGCCATAGAGGAGCTCCTGCGATGGGAGACACCGGTGGTGGGAACCTCCCGGGTGACGACGACTGATATAGAGGTAGGTGGGTGTCCGATTCCGAAAGGTACCTGGGTCGGATTGGCGTTCGGGGCGGCGAACACAGATAGCTGGCTGACGGAGCGAGCGGACGTCGTTGATCTCGGTAGGCGACCGAACCCTCATCTTGCGTTCGGCGGGGGTGTCCACCGCTGTCTTGGGTCGCATCTGGCCCGGCTAGAGCTGCGCATTGCGCTCGGCGAATGGCATCGACGGATTCCGGAGTACTCGATCCCTTCGGGCACGGAACTGGATTTCACCCCGATGCTTCGACAGATCAATCAACTTCCGCTCGTCTTCGCATCGGACGGCACAGCGCCGCGGTGACAGCTTCTCGCGAAGATCTCAGGACACGACTCAGCGACGAACCGGCCACATGACTTAACCCAGGCTCTCGACCGGATTGACCCCTTCAGCTATTCCCTCGGCATTGGCCTTGCGCCGTAGCTCCATTGGTGACGTGCCCAACCTGGTGGCCGACCCCTTGAGTTGGCGGCGGTGGTCGCCGAGCCACAGGGGGGTGTGGCTCGGCACCACCGGCTGCGCCACCTTTGGAGTATACCGTCTTGCGATCGAGTAACGGCGTCAGTAACCCCGAGCGCGACGAAACTCGGGGAGCGGTCTTGTAATCGATGACGCGTGTGGGATCCGGTGGCCGGGCTTGACAGCGGCTTGTGACCAGTGATAGGCAGCATGCATGCTCCCGGAGTGGCCTTTAAGGTTTGGTGGGTTTATCGCGCCGTTCCATCCGGTTGGCCAGGACCCGACCCTCGCGTTTGAGTACGATCTCGAGCGAATAGTCGAGTTGGATCGACTCGGCTTCGATGAGGCGTGGGTCGGCGAACACCACTCCGGCGGTTACGAGATCATTCCGTGTCCGGAGATAATGATCGCCGCGGCGGCTGAGCGAACCCGTCATATCAAGCTTGGCACAGGGGTCGTGTCGCTTCCTTATCATCATCCGTGGCTGGTGGCTGACCGAATGGTCCTGCTCGATCACATCACCCGTGGTCGCGTCATGTTCGGCGTGGGGCCAGGCGCCCTGCCGACCGACGCCTACGTCATGGGGATCGACCCGCGCAATCAGCGCCGGATGATGGAAGAATCGCTCGAGGCGATTCTTGCCCTTTTCCGGACCGAGGAACCGGTCACGCGCCAGACGGATTGGTTTACCTTGCGTGAGGCCCAACTGCACGTCCGGCCTTACACCTATCCCCACCTCGAGGTAGCAGTCGCCGCAATGACCTCGCCGTCCGGTCCCAGCGTGGCGGGTAAGCACGGGGTCTCGCTGCTGTCGCTCTCGATGTCGGCGGAGAAGGAAGGTTTTGCGTCTATCGGACGGGCATGGAGCGTTGTCGAGGAGCAGGCTTCTAAGAGCGGGGCGAAAGAACCCGACCGTAGGGACTGGCGGGTGATGGGGATCATGCACCTGGCCGACAGCCGTCGTCAGGCCATAAAGGATTGCACCTACGGGCTCAGGCAATATCTGGAGTATTTCGGGACCGGTGCCGGCTTTGTGCCGTTGGGAAGGCAAGCACCTCAGACCGCTGGGCCGCAGATCGACAGCTTCGGTCATGTGATGCCCGACAAGCTGTTCGCGTTGAGAGAAGAGTTTACCCACGGTGGGGTTGAGACACCCGAAGAGTACGTGGAGGCCTACCTCGACGGCGGACACGTTCTCATAGGCTCGAGCGCGGATGCGATCGACTACATCGAACGGCTCCTGGAACAGTCTGGCGGGTTCGGTACGTTTCTGTTCCTCGCCCATGACTGGGCCAGTCGGGAGGCGACTCTCCATTCCTACCGGCTCTTCGCCCGTGAAGTCATTCCCCACTTCAAGAAACGCCTCAGAGCGGCCAAGCAGTCCAATGACTGGGCCGTGGCCAAGCGTGAGGAGATATTCGGTCCCGGAGTGCAAGCAATTGCCGAGGCCGTCAGCAAGTATGTCGAGGGGGAGCGCAAGCAATAGGTCCGGTCGCTCGCCACAGCGGCCACGACGCAAATAACAGTTACGGTGCGGCCCCCTCTTCTGTCCTCACCGTCGAGAGGGCTCGGCGCGCAACTGTCCGTAGGGCTCCAACGGGAGGAGAAGTCATGAAGGTTGATGTGGAACAGTTTGTGCGCGAACTGCGCGACCGTCAGGAGATCCTCGACTGCATTATGCGCTACTGCCGGGGCATCGACCGGCTAGACCGCGAAATGCTGCTATCCGCATATCACCCGGAGGCAATCGATGATCATGGTGCCTTCGTCGGGCCGGTGGAAGGCTTCGCTGACTATGTGTTCAATCTCCATTCGACCCAGCAGCACCGCACTCAGCACCATATTACCAATCATAGGTGTGAGATCGATGGCGATACCGCCCACACGGAGAGCTACTACATCTTTCGCAGTCTCAACAAGGTGCCGCCCCTCTATACCAATGCCAGCGGGCGTTACATCGACCGGTTCGAGAGGCGTGAGGGTCGGTGGGCCATTGCTGCGCGCATATGCCTGGTCGAGATCCGCAACGAGTTCTGGGCCCCCACTGGTTTCGAAGGAGACACCGATTACATGCCAGCACGTCGCGACAAGGAAGACACGTCGTACATGCTGCCATTGACGATTGACCCGGCACGCTTCACCGTCTGAACTCTACCTTTTGGGGGTGGGGTTTAATCCCCGTGCCATCTATTTCCGTCGTTGATCACGGCACGGCCTCGGTGGCTCCGGCCTGTCCGAAGCCGTCCAGCGCGAAGGTGCGGGCGTTCTTTTCGAGCACCGGGATTACCTCCGTCCCGAGGAGCTCGATCGAAGTCATGATCGACTCGTGTGGCAGCCCACCGAACTCCATGTAGCACAGTATGGCGTCACATCCGATGCGTTGGTAGCGCTCGATCTTCTCCCGACACTCGTCGACCTCGCCGACGATGATCATGTCCTGCTCGACGAATATGTGAGGATCAAAGGCGCCGCTCTTGATCGCGTCGCGAAGTGGGAACAACTGGCTCAGCTGATCCTCTGGCAGCGCGGAGAGCTCCCATTTGATGATGAAGTCGGTCACGGTCTCGTACCACCACGCCACAGAGCGCCACACGTCGTAGCTCTTTTCGGCTTCGGGGATGCTCGGCACGCAATGCACCAGCGTGTAAGGCGCCACCCGGTTGTTGACCACCCGTGTCAGCGGCACTGCGTCCTTGATGAGCTCGCGGTAGCGAACGATCCGCTCGGTGAGCTTCTCGAAGGGAACCACGATCGTCAGGCTCAACATGCCAAGCCCGTTGCGGGCAGCCAGCTCCACGCTTTCGTCGCTCACACACGCGACCCAACACGGCGGATGCGGGTCCTGATATGGCTTGGGCGTGATGACCCGCGGCGGCTCCGACTCATCGCGGGGCAGCGCCGGGAACTTCAGGAACGGGGTGTCCGCGGCGAATGTCTCCTGCTCCCACGCCTTGACGATGATTTCGATCGCTTCGCGCCACTGGTCGCGACTCTCCTCGTCCTTGACGCCGAAGGAGATGCGCTCGAGCGGCGTCGAACGCCCAGTGCCCCATTCCACCCGGCCGTGGCTCAGCACGTCCACTGTCGCGATGCGCTCCGCGTTGAGGATCGGATGCCGGAAGGGGTGTGGTGTCAAGGTGACGCCGAAACCCAGCCGGATGTTCTGCGTCACCTGCGACAGCGCTCCGAGCACGGCTTCCGGTGCGGGACAATGCGACATCTCCGGACGGAAGTGGTGCTCGACGAACCACGCGGTACCGAAGCCGAGCCTGTCGGCCAACTTCACCTGCTCGATCGCGCTGTCATACGTGCGCTGCTCTGCCTCACGCTGCCCATAGGGATGCGGCTTTGCCCATGGCTTTGCTGCGTGCAACTCGAACAACAGATCCAGCTTCACGCCGATTCCCCCATTCCTCGAACCGGCCGCTGCTCAGGCGACCACGGACTGCTCCGATAACTGGGTCTTACAGTAGTCCCGTACCCACCTAAGGAGGCAAGAAACTCATCTCAAGGCGCATCCCATTGCATGCGGACCGATCGGGGGCCGCGGAGCACCACGCCGTAGATCTGTGGCACCTCGACCAGCCGCAGGTTTGGCAGCCGCCGCAAAAGGACGTCCAGGGCGACGGTCATCTCGCCTCGAGCCAGGAACGCACCAAGACAGAAGTGCCGGCCGAGCCCAAACGCGAGGTGGTTCGTCGGCCGCCGGTCGAGGTCCCACCGGTCGGGATCGTCAAATACCCGGGGGTCGTGGTTGGCCGACGGCACCGCCAGGCGCAGCAACTCGCCGGCCGGGATCTCCCTGTCGCATATCACGACATCCTCCATCGTCAGGCGCGGCTCGGTGCCGGTCGTCCCCTCCCAACGGACGGTCTCCTCGATGGCCCAACTCCGCTCGTCCTCACTCTCGAGAAGACGCCGGCGGACCTCGTCGGATTGCTGGAGCACGGCCGTCATCAGCGAGCCGAGCGTGAGCCACGTCGTGTCTACTCCGGCAGGGAAAAGCAGGCGAAGGAATCCGAAAACATGGTCGTCGTCGAGGCGCTGCCCCTCTACCTCCTCGTTGACGATGGCCGACAGTAGGTCGTTGCCTCGCCGGGCCCGGCGCTCCTCGACGAGCGGGGCGACATACTCGGTGAACTCGGCGTTGGCCTGTTCCGTACCCTCGGGGCTGACGACCATATTGAGCATGGCCTTGGCCCAGGCGGCCATCTTGTCCTCGTCCTGGCGGGGGATGCCGAGGAGCTCGGTGATTACTCGCATCGGATAGTGCTTGGCGAACGTCGTCATGAGGTCGACTTCTCCGAGCGGGGCGATCGCGTCGATCAGCTCCTCGGCGAGCGGCCTGAGGAGCGGCTCCACGTATCGGGGGATGGCCGTCCGGCGAAAGGCCGCCGACACCAGGCTGCGATGCACGGTGTGTTCGTGACCGTCGTATCCCTGGATGTTCGGGCCCATCATCGGGAAGGTGATCGGCCTCAGGGCGGCACCCTTGGAGAAGCGGGTGTCCTCCCGAAACGCCATCGACACATCGGCGTGCCGGAGGAGGACCCAGCCTGCGGTGTCGCCGAACCGGAGCCGGGCGACGCCGAGCTTCTCCCGGAGAGGCGCGAGCTTCTGCCAGTACCCGGTGATGTCTGGGTCGTTGTAGTCGACGTCGTCGTCTACGTAGCCCGCCGGCTTCATTGTCCCTCCCCGGCCTGTCGTCGTATTGCCAACCGTAGCCCCTGGGCACAAACCAAGTACCTCGGGTCATCAGCACCGTCACATAGGGCTGTGTCCAGCCCAACAATGTATCCTTTCACAATGGCTTCCCGAGAGGACAACCTGGCGGCAGTTCAGCGCTATTTCGCGGGCGTAGCTGTCGCCAACGCCGATCAGATGCTCGAGTCGTGGACCGAGGATCTCGTGTACGAAGAGCGCTTCTCCGATCCACCCCGACGGATCGAAGGCAAGGAGGCAACACTCGCCTATTTCTCTAAGGCCGGGGCCGTCTTTCGCATGAGCCTCGAGCTCACGGCCGTGCACGAGTGCCTCGACCCTGACAAACTGGTCCTCGAGTACGTGAGCCGCGGGCAAGTTGTCGCGACCGGTGCCCCGTACGAGAACAGCTACATCGGCGTGTACCGCTTCCGCGACGGGCAGATCTGGCAGGTCAGGGAGTTCCACAACCCGCTGATAACCCAGCGCGCCCGCCCGCCGGGGGTCGTGATCGAGGAGATCCGGATGCCCGACTGACGGTGGAGGGTGGCTGTCACGAGATGGAGGCGAGTATTGCCTGGGCATCACCCATTGTTTGTTCTGGGGTCTCCGACCAGTACCTCGGAGGTGAAGGCGTGGTGTACTTGGAACGTGTGAGCGCGGTCCAAGACGACCGTCCGACCGTCGTTCGAATGGACCGGGACGCCCAGGCGGTCGAGGTAGGTGGCAACCGACCCCGAGTCCATGACCCGGAAGGTCAGCCCGCACCACGTCTCTCCCACCTTCGTGAGATCATCCGCGAAGGGGCAGGAATCGTCGATGGGCTCGGCCAGTTCGATGATCGTCCCGTCGGAGAGGGCGACGTAGGCGCTGCGAGCACCAGGGGTGGAGCTCTGCTGGTCGGGGAGACGCTTAGCGTCGAGGAGCTCGATGTATCGAGCGGCCGCGTCGTCGTGGTCTCGCACAACCAGCGTGTAATGGGAGGTGCAGACGATACCGAGAGGATGGGCGTCACGCCAGTATGCCTGGTCGTATTGGCGGCGAAGGCGGGGATCGGCCAGAGAGAAGCGCTCGAGATGATCGCCGAAGTCGGCGAGTTCCAACAGGCCCGGAAAGTCCTTCGGGTGGGGAAACACGTGATGGTCCAAGCCGCCGTCGGTCCAGTGCACCCCAGCCGCCTCGAAGCGTGCCGCCAGCTCTTCTGCGCCGGACACAAGTAGCGCCAGCGAGTGGACGCGAGGGCCGAACCGGTCGAGGAAGCGATAGATCGATGTCGCCTTCTGATCGCCCACGGGGGGGAGAGGGTGCATCGGCTCGATCACCGTATCCGCGATCGCGAGCAGGGCGGCGTCGCGGTGCAGAGGAAACGGGGCATAACCGCGCATGAAGCAAAGAGGACTGAACACTTGAGCGTAGAACGCTTCGGCCTGGGCCAGGTCCTCGACGAGGAGGGTGAGGTGGTAGAGCTTCTTGATCTCCATCGGGCTCGGTCTCCTTCTCGGTGTCACCCCCGACCATACCGACTTCGATCCCCGCTCGCCTCACCCGCCGGGCCGAGGGGCCTGCGACCGGCGAGGCTGTTGTGTCCCCGGTCGGGTAGGTTCGTGGTCGATGCTCTACATCTATGGTGAATGGGTTCAAGCCACCTCGGGTGCCACGTTCTCGAGCTTCAATCCGGCCACGGGCGCGGACCTTGGACCGGTGGCCGACGCCGGGGCTGCCGACGCCCGCCGCGCTATTGCCGCGGCGGACCAGGCCTTCGGCGAGTGGTCCGGTCTGACCGCGTACCAACGATCGGCCCACCTCTACGAAGCGTGGCGCATCATGACCGAGCGGCGCGAGAGGCTGGCCCGGCTTATGACCGAGGAACAAGGCAAGCCGCTACGGATGGCCCGAAACGAGGTGACTTACGCCGCGGACTTCCTGCTGTGGTTCGCCGAGGAGGCCAAGCGGATCTACGGCGAGACCATCCCCTCGGCGCGCGCCGACCAGCGGTTCATCACGCTACGCCAACCGGTCGGCGTTGCCGCGGCCATCACACCGTGGAACTACCCGATCTCCATGATCACCCGAAAAGTGGCACCCGCGCTGGCCGCCGGGTGCACCATCGTGGTGAAGCCGGCGGAACAGACGCCGCTGTGCGCCGTCGAGACCTTCCGGGTTTTCCACGATGCGGGCTTTCCCCCCGGCGTGGTCAACCTGCTCACCGCCGCCCAGCCCGAGACTGTGGCGGCGGAGATTCTGGACAATTGGACTGTCCGCAAGGTCACCTTCACCGGGTCCACCGAGGTCGGCAAGCACATCGCCGGGGCGGCCGCCAGACAGCTGAAACGGGTCTCGCTGGAACTGGGAGGTCACGCCCCGTTCCTGGTGTTCGAAGATGCAGACCCGGCGCACGCGGCCCGAGGCGCTGCTCTGGTCAAGTTCCTCAACACCGGACAGGCCTGCATATCCCCGAACCGGCTCTTCGTGCACCGGTCGCTGGCCGACCGCTTCCTGGGCGTACTGACCGAGCGGGTGGAAAAGTTGCAGGCGGGCAACGGTCTGGACGACGGAATCACGGTGGGACCACTCATCGACGAGCCGGCCATGGCCAAGATGGAGGCTCAAGTGGCCGACGCGACCAGCCAAGGCGCCACCGTAGTCTGCGGCGGCCGGCGGCTGCACGGTGAGAGCTTTGATCGCGGCCAGTTCTTCGCGCCTACGGTGCTGGCTGGAGTCACCCCGGGCATGCGTATCTACCGGGAGGAGACCTTCGGTCCGATCGCACCCGTGATCGTGTTCGACGAAGAGGACGCTGCGCTCGAGATGGCCAACGACACCACCTTCGGGCTGGCGTCCTACCTCTACACCCGGGATATCTCTCGGGCCCTTCCGCGTCGCCGAGCGGCTCAACTTCGGGATCATCGGAATCAATGACATCAACCCGACTTCCGCCGCTGTGCCCTTTGGCGGTGTCAAAGAGAGCGGCGTCGGGAGGGAAGGCGCCCGTGAGGGCATCAATGAGTACCTCGACCAGAAGGTCGTGGGCATCGCCCTCTGAGACAGTTACCGCGGCTACTGATGCTGGAGTTCCACTGGTGGTCATAATTGAGACGCGGCCATAGACCGGCTGCCTTCTGCGGTGTAAGTCCAGTCGAAGCGTCAGCCCAGCATGTTCTGCCCGGCGTCGCAGAGTATCGCCTGACCCGTGATGGTCCGGCTCTCGTCGCTGGCGAGGAACAGCGCCAAGTTTGTCACATCCTCGGGAGTCGAGATGTCCTTCAGGGGTATATCAGCCAGAAGCTCGGCCCGGCGAGTCTCGTAATCGACATTTCGCTCAGCTGCGGTACGTTTGACGTAGTCGCGCCACAGTTGCGTCTCGATATTGCCGGGCACCAGGCAATTACACCGGATGCCCTTGGGTCCGACCTCGCCGGCCACGGTCTGGGTGAAGGCCACAAGGGCGGCTTTTGCCGCCACGTAGTGCGATTTGCGAGGCAGCACCATGAAGGCGGCGCCGGACGACACGTTGATGATGACCCCTTTGCCGCGCTCCAGCATCGACCGGTTGAGCACCTCTCTCGTGCAGAGCATCGCTGCGGTCGCGTCGATGGCGTAAGTCGCGTTCCAGTTATCCAGGGTTTCTTCCCATATCCACTGGTCGATTCCTGGGAGGGCAGCATTGTTGACCATGACGTCCACCTGGCCGAATTCGTCAATGGCCCGGCCGATCATGGCGGCCACATCTGCCTCGTTCGTGACGTCGGCCCGGATTCCGATGGCGCCGCCGCCGGCGGCCTCGGCTGCTTCCTTTACCAGGTTCTCTCGACGAGCGGCCAAGAGTACCCGTGCACCCTCGCGCACGAATCGGGCAGCCATCACCGGTCCGACGCCCGTGCTGGCTCCGGTGATAACGGCAACCTTTCCTTCCAAACGTCCTGCCATCATCCCTCCTAAGACGTACCGAGTCGCGCTCTTGATTGTTTCGCTCGGCAAAGCAGCAGAGTAGCAGTCCCGTCGGAGTGTGGGCCGAGCATCGGAAATCCCTACGAGGGCCGGGCCGCCAGGGGTGTCAGGGCAGTAGCCTAGAGCGGTGCCAATGTGAGTACAGTCCGGGTGACCGAGAAAGGAGACGCAATGGCTCTGCTCGACGCGTTTTGTTTTGAGGGCAAGCGAGTGCTAGTTGTCGGAGGTGCCACCGGCATGGGGGCGGCGGCCGCCAAGCTCGCCCAGGAGGCCGGAGGCGAGGTGGTCGTCATGGACCGGGCCCGAGTGACACTGGAGGGAGTGGCGTCCATCGAGCTCGACCTCGCCGTAGCCGATTCGATCGTCCGGGCCGTCACTGTCTCCGACGGTTTGTTCCAGGCCGTTTTAATGTGCGCCGGAGTGGACCAGGGGACGCCTGGGATTGAACGGATCAATTTCGTCGGGCACCGCCACTTGATCAACCAGATGCTCGCCAGGGATCAGATCCCGCGGGGGGCGCGATTTGCTTCATATCGTCGACGGCTGGAATGGGCTGGGAGCGGAACTTCGAGTTGCTGTCCGAGGTCCTCGACATCGATGACTACGATGCGGCGGCGAAGTGGATGGTCGATCACGGCCAAGCCACCTACATGGGTACGAAGCAGGCGATATGTGCCTATGTGGCGCGCGAATGCATCACGTTTCTCAAGCTCGGGATCCGCATCAACGCCATCTGCCCGGGCCCAACCGACACGCCGCTGGCCCGGGCCAACGCCGGCGCCTGGCTGGGGACGGGATCCGACTACCGGGCCGAGGTGGGGATCGAAGTGTTGAAGCCGATAGAGCAGGCGTACCCGCTCCTCTTCCTGTGCAGCGACGCGGCGTCAGCGATCAGCGGTATCACTCTGGTGTCCGATGTCGGGTGGGGGAGTTCCGCTCTGACCGGGGCGTTTCCTCCGGCCGAAGCCATGGGCAAGCTCCTGTTTGGCCGGATCTCGGTAGAGGAGTTCATGAAGCAGCAAGGGACATCGTCACCCAGCGGCGACGACTGAGACGTCCCGCATCGAAATGGTTCAGCCGGGCCACGAACGCTGACTTGCAGAGGGGCCTAAGCGGATGCCTGATCATCTAAACTCGTAGCCAATTTCGTATTCTCGGTGTCAGCTGGTCCGGAAAATCGTCCGAAATCACTACGAGAAAACGAAACAGCTACGAGATTTCATGCCACCACGGCCACCAGGGCCAAGATGAAATATACGCCCGTGCCGCCATCCCATGCCGTCGTTAACCCGGCGATCATAGAGTGGTGCGACCGCCGTCGACGGCCAGCGTCTGCCCAGTGATGTAGGCGGACTCGTCGCTGAGCAGGAACAGTGCGGCGTAGGCGACTTCCCAGGCGGTGCCCTGGCGGCCTAAAGGAATGGGTAGGGAGGTACGAAACGGCAGTTCACGGTTGGCGTTTCGGCCTAGGCCGGTATCTATGATGCCGGGCATCACAATATTCGACCGGATCGAGCGATCCTTCCCTTCGACGGCGACGGCCCGCATGACCGCGCCCAACGCCGCTTTCGACGCCTCATACGCCACTTGGCGGCCGGTTGGCCTGACCGAGGCTATGGAGGAGGTGAACACCAGCGCGGAGCCCGATTCCATCACGGGGAGGGAGGCGCGGGCGGTCAGCATGGCTCCTCGGAGATTGACGTCGAGTGTGGCGTCCCACGCATCGGGAGTCATGGCTGGGAGGCCTTTGGGACCGGGGATACCTACATTGTAGGCCACGCCATCGATCGCTCCCAGCCAGTCAAGGGCCTGCTTGACCATGTCCTCGATGTTGCCCGGGTCGGCGACCTCTGCTGTCACGGCGCGGGCTTCGCCACCGGCGGCGTGGATGAGTTGTGCAGTGGCGTCGGCAGCTACCGGATTGCGGTCTACGGCGACGACCTTGGCCCCCTCGCGGGCGAATAGCACGGACATGGCTCGGCCGTTACCGATCGGTTGGTCTTCCAGGTCGAACTCGGTCTGTCCGGCTCCCACCACAACGATCCGACGACCGACCATCCGCCCGCGGCCCGGTGCCTGTCCCCGAGACTCGAGGGGCAGGGTCGGCTGGTCCGTCGCATCCTGAGCATTCGTCATGCGCCCGATTCTATGGCCTCCGCCCGGGTGCATCATCCGACCGCGCCTTTAACGGTCGGCCACCGAACCGGGACACCGCACGAGTCTCTGGCACTAGCGCGCCGTCGCTGCGTGCGCGAGATTTACAGGTATGAACGAAGACACCGAAGCGTATATCGCGATCGCCCGGCTGCAGCACGCGTACGCCGACATCTCGACCCGTCACGCCTGGGATGAGATGGAAGCGCTGGCTACGCCGGATGCCCGGTTCTGCTTTCACACGAAAGGCGGTCTCTTCGAGGTCGAGGGTGGAGCAGCCTTTGCCCAAATGGGGCCGCGGATGTCAGAGCAGTTCAGCTTCCACCTGCTGGTTCCGATTAACTTCGTGGTGGTCGTCGGTACCGATGGCACGGCGCAGGGCCGCTCTTACCTGCTGGAGCTCAACGAGGACCGCGAGAGCGGTACCTGGAACGAGGTTTACGGTACGTATTCGGACGACTATGTGCTGTATGAGGGAACGTGGCGCTTCTCCCGCAGGGAGTACAGCCCCTTCGGACGGCGCTCAGGTGGTCGGTTGGAGGCGTTCCCGCTGCCGGATCTGTGGCTGTAACCACTCCGCCCGGGTCACATTCTCGGCGGGGCGGAAGGTCGTGGCCGTCCCGATCTCCGGACCGGCGAGGAACGCCAGTTCCCAGAGCAGCTATGCGAGCACCAACCGGCTGTCGATGTGACAGACACTCAATCCAGGATGTCCTCTCGAAAGAGGGTGGCCGGGGGCGCCGGGGACCATTCCATCGGTCCGGGCCAGTGCAGGAAGCCCATCGAGGCCGAAGTGCCGCCGTCGACGTACAGGGTCGACCCCGTCGTGTAAGCCGACAGATCCGAGGCCAGGAACACCACCGCGTCTCCGAGTGAGTCAGCGGGCGGGGCGACTCCCATCGGGACGTACATGGCGAACGATTTGCCGAGCAGCTCCGGGGACGCCGCGCCAATCGCTTTACGCACGTCTTCGGAGACGGCGTTCATGCTCGTTTCGCTCGGGGTGGTATCGGGGGCCAGGAGGTTCACTCGTATCCGCTCCGGCGCCAGCTCCACGCCCAAGGCCCGGCTGAAGTTGGTCAGACCCGCTTTGGCTCCAGCGTACGCCGCAATCCCGGCAGCACCGCGATGGGCTTCTATCGTCGTGAAGTTGATGATGCTCCCGCCCCGTCCGTTGGCCCGGATCTTGGGAAGCGCCCGACTTATCGATTGGACCACCCAACCGAAATTCCGGTGGATATCCCCGGTCCATTCCTCGCGCGTCGTATCGATGAAACGACGGAAGTGGGTCTCTCCGGCGACGTTCACGAGAATGTCCAAGCGGTCGAAATCCCTGTCGAGCGCCTCGTAGAACCCGTCGAGCTGTTGCTCATCGAATGCGTCCGTAACCATGGCGGTAACCCGACGTCCGACCTTCTGGACCTCATCTCGAGTCGTCTCCACCGCCTCCGCCCTGCGGTCACAGAACGCGATGTCCACGCCGGCTCTGGCCAACGCCATCGTCACAGCTGCCCCCACATTGTGGGCCCCTCCCACGACCGCCGCGACTTTCCCCTCCAGGTTGGCTCGTTCGTCGAGATAGCTCATTCTGCGTGCTCCCTGTTCGCTCATGTCGCTGACCGGACTGCACAGGCAGGCTATAACCTCGTGCGGCACCGGATATAGCCTTTTCGCCAGAGCCGGACGAGAGGTAAAGGCACCACCGTGGGACTGTTCCGAGGGAAAGGCAAGGCGGGCGACGTACCGGCGAATGAAGAGCCGGGGCTCACACCGGTGTCGGCGACATTGCTGCTTGGTGAGGAGACTTTGGAAGTGGTGGGGGAGTCTCTCTACCAGGACAATCTGTGGCGACTCGTTGGTGGGCTGACCGAGCATCCTGTCCACCAAGATTGCATAGCGGTACTCATTCTCGAGGACGACGATCCTGACGATCGCAATGCGATCGCTGTCCAGGTCCACGGGTTGATGGTTGGTCATCTTGCCGTGGAGACGGCTGCGCGTTACCGTCGCGGGTTAGAGCGGTTGATGCGGAGGTACGGCCAGCTCATTGCTTTGGAGGGTGTGATCGCTGGCGCCGGGCATGGCGAGGATGGCGTTGCCAGGCTCGGGATGGTCCTAACTCACGATCCGAGAGATTTCGGGTAGGTGCAGGTTTCACCCGGATCCAGCCCGTGAAGGGACAAGCCAGAGTCAATCGAAAGGTGCGGGACCTGAACCGGCAATCTCGGTTGTCAGGGCGGCGTCGCGACCATACACGCCCGTGACCTGGGCAACACCTTCTCGCCCGCTTGGGAGCGTGATCGTGACCTGAGTTCCGCTGGCGCCGACTCCACCGCCGGTGAGCTTCCCGTTCCAGCGGTTGCCTGAGGCATCAGGCTCCGTGCCCGAGGTAAGCAGGGCATAAATGGCGTGCTTCTTCCCCGAACCGTCTATGACTGTTGCCGCTCCACGATACGCACCCATTAGCTTGCTCTTCTGGTAGTCACGTCGGTGACGACCGGCCTCGTGCCGTGGCGCATGGGGCTCCTCCCTCGTCGGTGGTGGACGACCGCAAGTCCATATCTCATGGCGGATTATTGCTGCCGCCAGCATACCTTTCCCGGTCCATGGTTTACCACCGATGCCTGCAGTGGGGTCCTCCCGGAATGCGAGTCAACGCCAAGTGCCGGCTCCTCCATCGATTTGGAGCGTGCGGCCAGTCATGTAGCAGTCGGGGCTGGCGAGATAGAGGACGAGGGTGCCGATGTCCTTCTCTGGGTCGCCGATGCGACCCAGAGAGACGAGAGGAAGAGAGTCGGGGATCCACCACGCGTTAGGATCGCCCGATGCCAGAGGGCAGATGGCATTGACGCGGATGTTGTCCTTACCCCATTCCAACGATGCGACCTTGGTGAGTCCGCGTATCGCCTCCTTGGCGGCCGCGTACGCACCGCCACCAGGCTGTCCCATAGTTCCTGCGCCGGACCCGAAATTGATGATCGCACCTCCACCGCGCGCCTTGAAGTGGGGGTAGCACAGCTGCATCATCCGGAATGTTGCGATCGGCCCGGTCTCGAATGAGAAGCGCAGGTTATCGTCGGTAAGGTCAGTGAACGGGACGTTGAGAAGTATTCCCTGGGCCGCGTTGACAAGCGTGTCGACGCCACCGAAGTCTCTAACGACGTCCGCAATCACCTGATCGCACGCCTCGGGATCCGAAACGTCGCATGTGATCTGACGCGCAGCAGTGTCAGCGGCAGACGGATCAAGGTCGACCGCGATCACCGTTGCCCCCGACTTCACGAGCGCCCGACACACGCCCACGCCGACATTGCCGCCGCCGCCTGTCACGATCGCAATATGTTCACTCATCAAGCGGAACCTTCCTCCGTATCTGCCTGCTCGCGACCCGGAACCGGTCATGGGCAGAAGGCCGTGGCCAACCTGACGTCCGGCGCCTCAAACATAGTCAATCCGCCGAGTTCGTCGTTCTGGGTCTGGGGCGGGAAGGTAAGCGGGTTCGGCTCCTACCTAGTGGACGCGCCCACTGGGGATGAGGTTAGCCTTGAGCTTCTCTACTACTTCGGCTACGGCTACGCCGTCGTCGAACGACGGCGAGATCTGCCGGCCCGCCGCCAACGCTTCTTTGACCGTCGCCAGCCATGGAGTGAGCATGGGCTCGTGCGGCTCGCCTGTGGGGGGCTGCAGTTGCATGATCAGTTCGCCTTCAGTCCCAAGCGCCGCCCGCCGGAGTCGTTGCACACGCGTGAGGGAGGGGTCTTCGGCAGGCGCCCGGCGCAGAATCAGCTTGGCGTCACCCACCAGTTCGAGCGAGCCCTCGCTCCCCATGACAATCTGCCACCGGGGCATGGGCACGGAGGCGGAGAAGCCTGAGTCGACAGAAGCGGTGCCGCCGTTTTGCATAACGAACCAAGCGGTGAAGGCGTCTTCGGCGGTGCAGGCGCGGAGCCCATCGGCCCCGTCCGACAGTGACGGGATCTCAATGCGGGAGACCCCGCCACAGTCCACCACCTCGCTGGCAAACAGCCAGCGCAGCATGTCGGCGGCGTGCGACCCCCACGCCCCGATCCAACCGCCCCCAAGCTCCTTGTCATTGAGCCACGCGTGATTGCGACCACGGAGGCCGTTGCTGAAAAGGATCGTGCTCACGTGCTCAACAACGCCAATCGCTCCCTCATCGATCAGTTCTTTCATTTTGACCCGGGCCAGGTTGCAGCGGAACTCGCAGTTGAGGAAGTGAAGGACGCCCGCTTCGCGCGCTCCGTCGCGCATGGCCTGCGCTTCAGCCGGGTCTAGTCCGAACGGCTTATCGCAGAGAACTGCGCAGCCTCCCTCGATGGCTTTCATCACATGATCACGGTGCAAGAAGGGCGGCGAGTGGACCGAGACAAGATCCGGTCGTGATGCCAAGGCCCGCTTGACCGCCTCTGGCTCACGTGGGCTGACGAGCTCCACATGGAAGCCATGCTTGGTATAGACCGGGGCCATTGCGTACCGCCCGAACCCGGTTCCGATAATGACGACCTTCATCGGCTGCCCTCTTTCTCACTGACCCCCGGAGAGAGACCGGCTCGGCTTGGTCCTCCCGGCGCCGCCTTCGGCGGATGCCCATCTGGCCCTCTTAGCCCGTAGGACGCCGGTCGGATCATGCGCGCGTCGGCGCAGCCGACGCAACAGATTTCGTCGGCCGGTCACGAAAGGGTTCCATTTCGAGGAAACCATCCGGTCGTTCACCTGTGCCCCTCCTCCCGAAAATGAGGGGTTTCCCCGATGCCCAGCCGGACTCTTTTGGCTATACAGACCCTGATGTTCGAACTTTTGCCAGGCACTCGGACGGCAGCGGTCTTCAACGTGACGGGTATGACCGCGCCGACGGGGAGGTCTTCTAGAGAGACGACCGGGCGTCGGTCGTGCCGGTCGCCGTTCGGGCCATCGAGTCTTGGTGGAAGGTGGCTACCAGGACTCCGCTCTCTGTGTAGATCCGGCCCCCGCCGTATACCCGTCCGCTACCGGCCTTGGTGGCCTCAGTGATGATCAGCAGCCACTCCGAGATGTCGAAGCGCTCCACGAAGTGGACGGTGTGGGCGATGACTCCAGTCGAAAGCGTTACATGAGCGTCCTCGAGGCGGATTTCGTCGTGCGGGCGCATGGCCAGTCCTATGACATCACCACAGCTCGCCCATGCGAGAACTGCTTGGCGGGCGGCCATAGGGGCCAAAGGGCGCTCGAAGCGATGCCAGGCCATCTTCGCCGGCACCCCGCCGATGGTCGCCTCGCCAGGAAGAGGTCGTAACTCGGCCCCTGGGAACACCTGGCCCGGTCCTGGCGCCAGTCCGGCGGGGCCCAGCAGGCCGGCGGGAATTTCGGGATCGTGGCGCATCAGATCAGGGTCGAGAGAGTTGAGCAGCACCAGGGATCTCGACAGGAGGCGATCGTCCTGTACTGCGGTAATGGTATCGCTGGCCCATGTTCGTCCGGCCTGTATGGAGTCGACGGCGAGCTCGATCGGCTTGGTGTATGTGCCAGCCCGGGCAAAGATGGCGTGAATGGAACGGACGTCCTTGGTCCCGCCTGCCACCTGATCGGATGCCATGATCATCTGGGCGAGGAGCTGGCCGCTGTAGACCACATCGCGTCCCTCGGCAGACTCCTTCGGTTGGAACACCTTGAACCGTCGGTCTCCTGTCTCTGACAAGGTAAGCAGATCAGGCAGATCATCCATAGATCTCATTCACCGACTTTCGCACATACATCGTCCGATGTCGACCTCGACTGGCGTCGGAAGAGACAACGGTTGAATACGGTATTGCCGGCACCGGCTTCGGGCGAGCACAGCCTCGAAATTCTTCGTGATGAGCTCTCGTTCTCGGTAGACGAGATCGAAGAGATCGTGAAGTCTCGCGTCGTGAGACAGGGTCAACATTTCTTACTGCTCGGCCCGCACCGGGACCGGCGGCTACTCAAGCCTGAGCCGCCTGCACCACCCGGTAGACATCGTGGTCGAGCGCGGCGGCACCGAGCCGGCCCAGCAGGACCGTGGTGATTTCTGGCTTCACCTTCTGGGTGATCGACCACAAAAACAGGCCGTAGACAATCCCGCAGGCGTAGCTGGGCCAAACCTCATCCCAGGTAGGCGCCACGCCGCCTTGTGACGCCAACCTATCCAAATAGTGCTCGAGGAGGTCCCGCTCCGAGCTCCTGCGATCGTCGACATCGAGCGACGATGCAATGTGATAACCGATGTCCACATACCACGGTCCTCGCTGAACGAGTTGCCAGTCCAAGAGGGCGAGCCGGTCGTCACGGTCGGTGAACAGGTTGCCGATGTGAGCGTCGCCGTGCAGGAGGCACCAGGACGGGTCGGCCTCGGTGATGGCCGGCAGGGCTCCGTAGGCGGCCACCAGCGCCTCGGCGTCCCTGGCTTCCTCGGGTACCCCGGCACCGACGGGTCCGTCGAACTGGTCCTGGATCTGGGCGACCGTGCGCACACCTTGGGTCAACGCGATGCGTGGGGCGAGCCATTCACGGTTGCCCACGCCCGACGCCTTCCACGTCCTGGCGTGTAGTGCGGCGTACTGCTCGAGGCTCTGGGCGACCTGGGCGGGCGTGTGCGCGTGGAGGGGATTGACGAAGGTCGCTCCGGCTGCGGCTATGTCTGCGGTGATAACCACTCCGTGCCGGCTATCGGGATCCACGTCAGCGTAAACACTCGGGAGAGTCCGTATCCCGACCGTCGCGGCCAGATCCCGATAGAAGTACGCCTCCGATTCGCCGGCGGCGCGGTAATCCCAGTTTCCGGTGTCGAAAAAGTAGCCCTTTCCGCACAAGTCGGCGGGCAGACCGGGCGGCAACCCGCCTGCGCAGTCGATCCGGAAGAGAGCGTTGGTCGAGATCCGCGTCATGACCGGTCCGCGGGTCACATCGGTAACTCGAACGCCCGGATAGCGACGTCCGAGCGCGGCAGTCAACCAACCGGGCGACAGAAGCTCTGCCAGCGTCTCCGGAACCCCTACCACTTCTCCCAGGCTTGTCACAGAACCTCCAATCACGGATTCACATGGAGGACCGGGCAAGGTGGGTTGGTCGCCGGACCGGGGCTCCACGGAACGAGCGGCTTGATGGATACTACATTCTACGCAACAGTAGAACAATGCTCTACCAGGCGACAAGAAGCTAGCGGCGACAACCACCACGCGGGGTTCCAGCACCAGCCCCGCTACGATCCGGGCAGAGCTGCACTGACCACGACACTCCGCCCGTGGTCCTGAGACCAAGGAGCTAGTCGGCCATGGGGGAGACCATCACGGAGGGAGCCTTCGAAGGCGTGCGGGTCGTCGAGTTGGCCCAGTGGGTGTTCGTTCCTGTGGCCGGGGCCCTGCTGGCGGATTGGGGTGCCGACGTCATCCACATCGAACCGATCGAAGGTGATCCCTATCGCGGTCTGGCTTCGCAAGGAATAGGAACGGACAGAGGCGGGGTGAACCTCCCCCTGGCTCTTGCCAACAGGGGGAAGCGCTCCGTCGCCCTCAACATCCAGAGCGAACAGGGGCAGGCCGTTCTTCATCGCCAGGCCATGACCGATGGGACAGGCCAGGCCGATCAAAGCTCAGATCGCCCAACTGAGGTTTCGGTCAGGGGGCGAAAGCCCGACGCAAGGCGGCCACGATCTGGCGGTGGTACTCGCCCGCTTCGTCGGGAATCAGCTTGGCCAGATGCATCGAGCCGTGGAACTGGCCTGACCACAGCCGTTCCTCTACCTCGATGCCCGCTTCTCTGAGACGCTGGGCGTAGGCGGCGTCTTCGTCGGTCAGGCGGTCGAACTCCGCCCTCATCACCACCGCGGGCGGGAGGCCCGCCAGGGAAGAGGCCAGCATGGGTGAGGCGTAGGGATCAGTGGCGTTCTCGGCTGAACCGAGGTAGAGGTCGAGGTAGGCTTCCTTGCCAGGCGTCGTGAAGTCGAGGACGGCGACCTCGAGTACCTGTAGCGCGAGGAGCGGTCCTCCGCGATCGCGCGCCATGAGCGCCACGACCGCGGCCAAGTTACCCCCGGCGCTCCCCCCGCCCACCGCGATGCGGCGGGCATCGATCCCAAGTTCGTCGGCGTGTTCAACGACCCAAAGGAGCGCGGCGTAGCAGTCCTCTGGTGCTGCCGGGAACTTGGACTCCGGCGCCAAACGGTAGTCGACGTTGACGACAGCGCATCCAACGTCGGTCGAGATGCCCCGACAAGTTGAGTTCGCTTGGGAGATGGTACCTAGCCAGAACCCTCCGCCGTGGAAGTAGATATAGCAGGGGAGCGGACCCGCGAGGTCGGGTCGGTAGACCCGGACGGTGATTGTGATCCCGTCGACTGGCACCTGGTAGTCGACTTCGAGCGCGGCCGGTGGCCGATCCTCGCTCAGCGCCGTGAAGTTGGCGTCGATGCGCTCGTGGTACCAGGCTCGGCTATCAGCTGCTGACAGCCCCTCTGGTGGTGAGCCCATTTCGGTCATCGCAGCGAATGCGTCCCGCAGCCCCGGCAGAAGTTCCATGCGCGGATCGTATACCTGCGCATAGGGTTACGACGGCGAGCCCGCCCAACGATTTCAGGCCAAGTCGGTAGGTCTCCGTCTCATCCTGACGCGTAGGTCGCAACATCCACCGGGTCGTACGAGATGAATTCCAGGAGATTGTCGTCGGGATCGCGGACATAGACACTGACGCCCGGGGTGACGCCACCGCCTCGACCGCCGAGGCGCGGTACCGGACCTTCGATCGGGTTGACGCCTGCCTCGATCAGCTTTGCTTGCAGTGCGTCGATGCCGCCCGACCACACAAAGCAAAGATCCCCGCATCCGGGTTCGGCGGCCGGACCCCGCAGGTATTCCGGCCGCCCTCGCATGGCGACCATAGATTCGGTATGTACGTTGATCTTGTTATCGCCGAACGTGATGGCGCAGGTGACGCCCGTGCCGGCCCGCCACTCCTCCTCCCCAAGTATCCCGAACCCCAGACTCCGGTAAAAGGCCAGCAGGCGCCGAGCGTCAGCAGTCGGAAGCGCCACGTGATCGAAGGCAACTACCCCCACGGAGCCACTCTAGTACGACGGCAGATACGCCCGTACTTTTGCCCGACCGGGCTCACCGGTCTCGGTTGGTCGAGGATCGCTCCATCTGCGCCGCGTCGATCCCTATCTGTCCGAGCGGAGCCCGCGGTTCGACCTTGTCGACCCGGAGGCGGGTGAGTCTGACCTCGCGGATACGCCAGCTGCCATCGAGCTCACGCACGTATTTCTCGTGATAATGGCCGAAGCCCTGCCAGGCGCCGCCCCGTTCCGGGTCGTCGACCCAGTCGAACATGGCCCACACCCCGGTGGCGCTGTCGGGCCCGGTGAATTCGATCTCGGGCATGTGGCCCTGGTGGACCGTGACCTTTTGCGGATGGGAGGCGGCGAGATAGTCGACGAGCGACCTGGAGCCGTTGAACGTCGGTTCGCTGGAGCTCGGGGCGGGGGTGTTCTCGATGTAGAATTTGAGGTCGTCGGTGAACAGCCGACCGAACTCCTCCCAGTGTTTGGTGTCCATGAAGCGGAAGTAGCGAGCCTTAAGCTTCTGGATCTCGTAGACGTCCGCCATCCGGCCGGTATCTTGGCCTTCCATCATGGCCGGTACTGTTTGAGCTCGGGGAGCACCTCCTTGCCGAGGAGTTCGATGGTTCGCATGGCGCCTTCGTGCGGCATGTGACCGAACTCCACGTAGCAAATCAGCTCGTCGCATCCAGCGTCGGCGTAGCGCTTCATCTTTTCCAGGCATCGCTCGGGATCGCCGACGATGATCATGTCGGCGTCGTGGAAGTCGCGGACCGGTACTTCGCCCTCGAGCAGCTTCTTCAGCAGCGGGAAGCGACGGTCACGTTCCTCCTGGGTGATGTTGGGGAACTCCCACTTGAGCTGGAACTCGGCTTGGGCCCGGTACCACCAGCCGATGGCCTCCCAGACGCCGTTCTTCTCGCAGTCCCGCATCGAATCGGCGCAGTGGACGAGGGTGTAGGCGGCCACCCGGTTGTTGGAAACGTCGGTAATCGGCTTGGCGTCCTCACTGTTCCACGCCTCCCGGTAGGCGGCGATTTCAGCAGCCATCCACTCCACAGGAAACATCAGCGACAGCGACAGCAGGCCCAAGTGGTTTTTTCCGGCCACGACCGATGACCCTTGAGTCGACGCCGCCATCCAGCACCGGGGATGCGGAGCCTGCACCGGCTTGGGGGTCACCATCCGCTTGGGGAAGCTGAACGTCGGGCTGTCCCATTCGAAGTACTCCTCACGCCACATGGCGGTGATGATGCGGATGGCCTCCTCCCATTCCGCCCGGCTCTTCTGACGATCGACGTGGAAGGCCGTCTGCTCCATGGGGGTCGAGCGGCCGGTTCCCCACTCGACACGGCCGCCCGAGAGGATATCGGCGGCGGCCACCTTCTCCGCGACCCGAGCCGGGTGGGTGAAACCGAACGGCAGCAGGGTGACTCCGAAACCCAGGCGTATGTTCTGCGTCGCCTGCGTGAGCGCTCCGATCATCACTTCCGGCGCTGGACAGTGGGAGCGTCCTTCCCGGAAGTGGTGCTCCACGAACCAGGCGGTGTTGAAGCCCATCTGGTCGGCTAGCTTCACCTGTTCGAGCGTTTCTGCATAGGCTCGCTGCTCGTGTTCCCGCTGGCCGTAGGGGTGCGGCTTGTCCCCCCACGGTAAGGGCACATCGATCTCATACAGCAGGTCAAGGTCCAACGTTTCCTCCTCGGCGATGTTGTGCCCCCGGTTCGGTCGCCTGATCGCCGACCGCCCGGGTATGGCCGGGTCCGCACCCGACCGCGCCCGCGTTCGCCGGGTCAGGGAAGTCCATACAGGGCACGGGCGTTACCGCAGACGATCTGGTGCTTCTCCTCTTCGGGTACACCTACGAAGTGCTCTTCGACCACCTTGCGTGAATGGGGCCAGACGCTGTCGCTGTGCGGATAGTCGCTGGACCACATGATGCAGTTCAATCCGATGTTGTGGCGTTCACGAACGCCGGGGCGATCCTCGATAAACGTTCCGTGGACTTGGCGGCGAAAGAACGCCGACGGAGGCTCTCGAAGGGGAGACTGGGTGTGGGTGCCGTGCCGCTCGAAGACATGATCCATCCAATCCACCAGGAACGACATCCACCCCACCCCGCTCTCGACCGAAACTATGTGCAGGTCCGGGTGCTTCTGCAGGGCACCAGAGAAGATAAAGCTCGCGATCGGTTCTGCCATCATGGCCTTGTTGACCGATGAGTTGATCATCATGTTGGTTGTCAGGCTCTCGGTCAGGGGACGAGCACCGAGATGCATGTGCGCGGGTAAGCCCAGATCTTCGAGCACGTCCCACAGGGGGTCATACCACGGATCCACGTACGGGCGGTCGCTTGGAGCCGACATGGCGAAAACGCTCTCCAGCGTCGGAAATCCGGGGAGGATCACGCCCTTCAGTCCCTTGTCGCGGGCCCGACGAGCCTCTCGTACGGCCAGATCGAGGTCCCAGATCGGGATCTCGGCGATTCCGACCAACCGGTCAGGGGCGGTTTGGACGAAATCCGCCAGCCAGTCGTTGTAGGCCTGCATGAGCGCGAAACGCAACTCGAAGTCATCCGTCACCAGCTTGGTGGTCCCACCGAAGAGGACCTCGGCGTCAACGCCATCGAGGTCCTGGTCCTCGATTCGGGCTATGGCGTCCCATCCCCCCTTGCGACCCTCCTCAAAGGAAGAACCAAGCGGTTTGTAGTCTTCGTACTTGGTGCCGGCGGAAGCGGAGAGCGCGGAGAACCGCAGCACCTTGCCCTCGAAAATAACAACTTCAGCGTCAGCTTGGCGCTCAACGCGCGGCGCTCTTTCACGGAACCGCACCGGTATCCGCTCCGCCCAGATCGTGGGCAAGGGATTGACGTGCGAGTCAGCCGAGATGAGCCGATATTGACGGGTCATCCTCTCCTCCTTTCAGGACTCGGTGCCCGATGTTACTCTCACGCACAAGCGTAGGCCCAGAGAAGATCCTGGGGAAGAATTCCGTCCAGTGGGATCACCACAGGCGTGCGTGCAACTAATGTCTGGCGAATGCATTGGCAAGGAGGGTTCTGCTGTGGGTCGTCTTGACGGGAAGGTCGCCATTGTGACCGGAGGTAGCGCCGGCATCGGGCGCGGCATCGCTCGGGCGTTGGCTCGGGAGGGCGCGGCGGTGACTATCGCGGCGCGTTCCGCGAAGACACTGAAGGAAGTCGCCGGAGAGATTGAGGAGCGCGGCGGCACAGTTATGGATTCTGTGTGCGACATCAGAAATCAAGACGACATCGCCCACACGGTGGCGGCGACGATCGAGGCGTTCGGTGCCATCGATGTGCTGGTGAACAATGCTCACGATCTCCCGACGGAGACGGCGCTCCCGTTTCTCGACACCGATGACGAAAACGTCCGGCATCAATTCGAAGGCGGTGTTCTCAGCACGGTCCACTTCATGAAGGCGTGTTACCCACACATGGAGGGACGAGGCGGATCGATTATCAATCTCGGTTCGGTGGCTGGTGTGCAGGGGTGGGCGACGTTTCTTTCGTATGCAGTGGCGAAGGAGGGCATCCGGGCCCTGACACGCGTCGCGGCCAGAGAGTGGGGACCGGTCGGCATACGAGTGAACGCCATTTGCCCGCGAGCCTGGGACTGGTCGGAGAGATCACTGGAATGGCTCCATGCGTTACCTGAAGCCGAGCAGGAGGCACTCAGGAAGGCCGTGCCGCTCGGACACTTTGGCCGGGCCGAGCGCGAACATCGGTGGCGTGGCTGTCTTCTTGGCCAGTGAGGATGGCGGTTTTATGACCGGACAGACACTCTTCCCGGATGGGGGAATCACCATCGACTCGGGACGCTAGGAACTGAACCAGGATCCGTTCGCACCTCACAATATGGGACCACCCGAGTCCCGGAGGGTGAGCTATTGGCCCGAGAGCACGAAACCCTGGTATCCGTTGAGGGCAATATCCTTGCACAATTGATCGTATGGGCCGAAGCCGCCCACATACGGCATGAACACCCGGTTCTTGCCCGGGATGTTCGCGCCGACGTACCAAGAGTTGGCCTTGGGAAACAGCGTGGTGTCGGCGACGGCCTGCACGTGCTCAACCCATCTCGCCTGGGCGTCCTCGCTGGCGTCGACGCCCGTCAGGCCGTGCTCACGCATATAGGCGATGCAGTCGGCTATCCACTCCACATGCTGTTCGATTGCGGTGGGCATGTTGGCTAAAACCGACGGGCTCCCCGGTCCAGTAATGATGAACATGTTGGGGAAGCCGGCGACCTGTATACCGAGATAGGTGACCGGGCCGTGCGCCCACTTCTCTCGCAGGCTCAGGCCGTGCTTTCCATGCACGTCAATCCGCAGTAGCGAACCAGTCATGGCATCAAACCCGGTAGCAAAGACGATGACGCCGAGCTGGTAGTCGCGGTCGGAGGTGCGGAGCCCCGTCGGCGTGATTTCTACGATAGGAGTCTCTCGCAAGTCGACGAGCGTGACGTTATCGCGGTTGAACGTCTCGTAGTAGGCCGTGTCAATGGGCGGCCGCTTGGTCCCGTAGGGGTAGTCCCGGGGCGAGAGCAAGCCGGCGACCGCTTGGTCTTTGACGATCTCGTGGATCTTCCGGCGAATGAACTCCGCCACGGTATCGTTCGCGTCCTGGTTGGTCAGGAAGTCGTTGAACGATCCGAAGAGGAACTTGAACCCACCCTCCTCCGCCCACAACTGTTCGTACCTCGCCTCGCGCTCTTCCGGGCTCACAGCCAACGCCGACAACTCACTGCGGTCGTAAGGGAAGCCGCTCCATGAGTCACGGCACTTGCGTCTCAGCTCCCCGTAGTGGGCCTTGATATTGTCCCATTCCTCATTGGATAGGGCCCGGTTGCGGGCTGGGATGCTGTAGTTGGGTGTCCGCTGAAACACATACAAGTGGTCGGCTTCTGCTGCGATCACCGGTGTGGCTTGGATTCCGCTAGACCCGGTGCCGATGAGGCCGACGCGCTTTTCCGAGAAGCTCACATCATGGTGGGGCCACGCCCCTGTGTGGTACCGGTCGCCTTGGAAGCGGTCGAGGCCCGGGACGGGCGGGATGTTGGCCGCCGAGAGGCACCCGACAGCGCTTATAAGAAAGCGACACTGCACCACTTCGTCGTCGTCGGTCCGGACCTCCCAGGAGTCGGTCCCGTCAAGGAATGTCGCCGCCGTCACACGAGTGGCAAACGTAATGTCGCGGCGGAGATTGAAGCGATCGGCGACGTGGTTGAGGTAGAGCAGGATCTCCGGCTGCTCGGGGTACTTGGTGCTCCAGGTCCATTCCTGTTGAAGGTCCTCAGAAAATGAGTATGAGTAGTAGGTGCTCTCGGAATCGCAGCGTGCGCCCGGATAGCGGTTCCAGTACCACGTCCCCCCGACCCCGTCACCCGCCTCGAAGCACCTGACGGTCAGTCCCAGGAGGTCACGCAGGCGGTGAAGCATGTAGAGGCCGGAAAAGCCGGCGCCGACGATGACGGCGTCGACATCATGGCCGGCCGCGGAGAGAGGGAGATCCGGCATCGACTACAGACTTTACATGAGCACCTTCGTTATGGAGGGCTCAGGGTTCGGTAGCGATTCCAGTCCGCTCTCTTGAGATTGGCTCAGGTGGATAAGTCGGGGCACTCGTCCCAGTTGGGCAGAGGCTCGTAGACGCGGATCTCCTGCTGGAGTTCTGGGTATTGCCGGTAGAGGTCCCATTGGTTAATCCAGGCT
Organism: uncultured Actinomycetota bacterium; assembly: GCA_963783945.1. Taxonomy (GTDB): domain Bacteria; phylum Actinomycetota; class Acidimicrobiia; order Acidimicrobiales; family Palsa-688; genus CAWAPS01. Next base: position 746,975 of record CAWAPS010000019.1, on the reverse strand, counting down.
CGAATGTGGTGGCGTAGCCGGTTGCTGGTTCGCTCCGGCGGACCCGGGGCGGGGGGCGGCTCCCAGTTGTAGGCGGCTCCGTGCATGCTCCGGATTCGGGTTCGGATCGTCTCGAGGTCCTGTGGGGTTGGGCCGCAAAGGGTCTGGACGTCGCGCTGAATGGCTTTGATCCCGATCTCGCCGGCGCTGGCGGTACGTTCGTCGTCGAGGCGGTAGGGGAGTCTCATGTGCAGGTTGCGGTCGTCTTTGTGGTCGAGGATGGCCGCCTCGTAGTCGTCGGTGATGGCGAACACGGAGCCGAGCGGGGCAGTCGGGTCGGCTGGCCGGCGTTGCAGCCAACGACCGAGCTCCGCGTAGGAGCGCAAGCGTTGGCGGGCAGGGTAGCGGCCGATGAGCTCGACCTCGTCGAAAGTCACTATCCAGCCTGGCTGGCCCGCCGCTCGAGCCAGTCGGGCGATGAAGCCCAGGCGTTGGGCCCATAGATCGCGCTCGTTGATGCGGTCGAAGGAGTAGTCGGTGGCCCGGTTGATACTCCTGAGCGCTTTACGGACGGTCGGGAGGTGGAGAGGTTCGCCGGCCCAGAATCGCATGAGGTGATCGTTGAGATCCGCCGGCGTCCCTGGTCGATCCCAGAGCACCACTGATGCGGCGAAGCGGGGGTCGAGTCGGTTGTTGGCATGGTGGGTGTCCCGGGTTATTTCGTCCCATCCCGGGCTGGTGATTGCGATTCGGTCGGCCAGGCGTTCGATCACGTCGCGAGGGGAGCCGTCGAGGCTGGCTCCGGCGATGGCAGCTTTGCCGACCCGGACGATGTCGTGCAGGGGGACCTCTTTGGAGATGGTCACCGCGGAGGTCACGAATCCTTGGCTTTCGGCTCGGGCTCTTAGCTGGGACAGCAGGTGGCTTTTACCGGTGCCGAATCCTCCGCCGAGGAGTAAACCCTTCGCCGGTCGCCCGCCTCGGGGAAGGTCGCGCACCTGGTGGCAGAGGTCATCGAAACGAGAGTCGATCTCGGGTTGGAGGGAGGGCAGCGTGGTTATCGCGGCGAGCGAGGGGACACCGGTCCGGAGAGCCTCGATGGCCCGCCGAGAGGCGGGAGGGTCGTGGCTCGGGGTGGGCGTGGGCGTGGTTGCGAGGGTCATTATCGGTCCTGGTTAGGCCAGTCGAACTACGGGGGCGAACGGATTGGGAAGGTGGCGGTCGGCTACGTCGTCGATGAGCCGCATGGCCAGTGCCGGGTAGACGAGAGGACCGCGGTTGGGGTTGTCGAAGAGGAGGTCCGGCACGGTGATGACCACCAGGCCGTGAGCAAGCGAGTCGGTGGCGTCGATCAACTCGCGAATGACCTCGTAAGCGTCGAGGCGAGCTCCGTTGGTGTAGTAAAGGCCGTCCCGCTCGGCCTTGGGCCGATCGGTGCCTAGCCGTTCGAGGTGCAAGTTGGCGACGAGCCCCCGATGACCGCTCGCCGCGACCGCGGTCGGGAGCGCGGTCAGAATCCTGTGGGCGTTGCCGCGGGTGATCCGGTACCGGATGCCGCTCGAGCGCAAGGCCTGGCCGGTGGTCGGCCGTCCTGTCAGCCAGTTGTCGACCGCCTGTGCTTCAGAGTCGGAGACATCGCCTGTCTCAAGGTGATGTTGGGTCAATCGAAACAGAGCCCGACGGAGGTCTTGTGGCAGACGCATGTCGGCAAGCACGGTTTGCTCCAAACGTCGACGGACGCTGCGATATAGCTCGCTGTGGTCTACCCGGTAGTGGCCGGCAACGGTGTCGAGGTGGAGGCCGGTCGCGTCAGGGGCCGGGAAGCCGGCCTCCTGGTATGCGGCGGCGGCCAGGGCCCGGGTGACACCATCAAGGTCGATTGACTGCGTCAGGGCGAAAAGGACCTGGTCGGTCATTGAGAGCCTGGTGTCGGCTGCGTCGGCGCTGGCGTAGAGGTAGTTGTTGTCGTCAGCGACAGACCTCAGACGGGTTCGCAACGCCGCGAGGGTGCCGGGACAGCCGACACAGAACTTGATCGCCGCGCCGCCCGTGCGGATGTAGTCCAACAGGTATTCCTTGGCCAGGAAGTCGATGTAGTCGTCGTTGGTGAGCAGATTGGTCACGAGAAGGACACCCCCCAATACAGATGGACTTGGCCGTCGCGGCCGATGGCAGTCAACACCTCGTCGACCCGAGGTCCCGACGATGCCGCGAACAGCAAGGTGCGACCGGCTCGGGTAACCGTTAGTCCGGACTCATCCAATAGGTTCAAATCACGCCCGAACTCGGCCTTGGAGTAGTCGCGCTCGCTGCCGGGAAGCAACGTGAACAGATCCCAGAGGGCGCCCAGCCTTACAACCGGGCCGGCGCCGGGCGCGCCGACTGTCAATCTGAGATAGGCAGCTTCCAGAGCCTCCAGGAACGGTGCCGCCTGAAAGCGGCCGGCCCGCTTCCGTGACGCATCCAGAGCCGCAATGATGTTGGACGCTCGCAGGCCACTCTCCCGGCGCCCATCGATCTCCACCGCTGAGAGGTCTGGCCGCATCCGTAGGACCGTGGGGTAGCTGACCAGACGATCCCCTCGCGGCTCGAGTCGTATTCCCACGGACGATGCAGCAGCAGTCACCTCAGCGGCGAAGTACCCCAGTCTGAGATACTCCATAAGGTCTAACGACCACTCTGCCCGCAGCGAGTCGAGATCAGCGACGAGACTCTTCGAGCTATCACTGGTCTTCTCGATCGCGGCCTCGAGGACCCGGCAGTTGCCGGTGCGGGCCGCGTCCCTGGCCTCCCGTAGTAGCCGGGTCAGGGTCGTCGTCTGTCGCAAAGTCCGGGCCAATCGCGTTTCGACCGCCACCAAAGCTGTCTCCAACAGTTGGGTCTGACCAGCGGCGTCCGGCGGGTCAGGCGGAAGGAACTCCGGGCTCGAACCGCGTGCTTGCCCGCCAGAGGGACCAACGATCGAAGTTTCGGTCAAGAAGTGCACGAGAGGTAAGTGTAACGAACAAGTGTTCGGGGTAGGTGGATCTAAGGAGCTAACCGTTCGCCCGCCACGGTCTCTCGCCATCTGGCTCAACGGTGAGGTAGCCCGCGCCGGAGGATCCTTAGGTGACGGAACCTTCTTTCATAGAACTGTCTCTCGTGCTTGGTGGTGCTCGGCTCCCGTCGGACTGGAGATCCATTGCACACGGTCGAGGTGCGTGGTACGGTGCCGCAAGGCATCAAACGGCGACCGACCAGGCGCCAAGGCCGTCGAGCCGGACAGTACGAGTCGGGCCGTTTCGGACCAGGAGGGGGATCTCACATGCCGATCGGGGGGAGAGGTAAGTGGCTGGCCGCGGCCGCCGCTGCCCTGATGACCGTGGCCGCTGGGTGCAGCAGTTCGTCGAAGTCGGCGGGTAGTTCAAGTAGTACGTCTGCCCCCGGAAGTTCCGCCAGTACGTCTCCCGGTAGTTCTGCCAGCGCAGGGAGCACCGGTTCCAGCGCTTCGAGCAAGACGTACACGCTGGGGGTGCTAACCGACCTCACTGGGGCTGCGGCGAGCGCGGCGAAGTCGACTCCGATCGGCGTCAAGGCGGGAGTCGGACTGGCGAATTCGGAGGGATACCACCTGAAGTACGTCGTCGCGGACACGGGCTCGACGCCGGCAGGAGCCCTGACCGCCGCTGAGCGACTGGTTGACCAGGACCACGTATTCGCGGTGATCGCGGTGTCGGGGCTCACATTCGGAGCTGCCCCGTTCCTCACCGCACATCACATCCCGGTGATCGGCTCGGCCTCAGACGCCTCGGAGTGGATCACCACCCCTAACATGTTCTCGATCATCGGCACCGAGGACTACACCAAGGTCTACAGTACGTTCGGTGACTTCTTCAAGCTCGAAGGCGCGACCAACATCGCCTCTCTCGGGTACAGCATCTCCCCGAGTTCCTCCGAATCGGCCAAGGGAACGGCGCTCTCTGCGGAGGCCGCGGGACTGAAGGTCGGCTATCTCAACGCCAACTTTCCCTTTGGGGGGACTGACACCGGCCCGGTGGCGCTGGCGATGAAGAGTGCCGGGGTCGACGGCTTCACCGGGGCGATCGAGCTCAACACGTTCCTCTCACTCGCTGTTGCTCTCCGCCAGGAGGGTGTCAGCCTGAAAGTCCCCCTCACGGCCACCGGCTATGGCGGTGACCTTCTCCAGGGTGGCCCGGGCGCCACGCAGAGCGCTCAGGGCGTCTACTTCCTCTCCTCTTATGAACCCATAGAGATGCATACCGCCGCGACCGAGCGATTCGCGAATGCCCTCAGTACCTACGCTGGAGTGACTACCGACCCGACGTCCAACGAGTATTGGGGATACGTCTCGGTAGACGCGTTCGTCACAGGACTCAAGGCCGCTGGGACCAATCCCACCCAGCAGCAGTACATCAATGCCATGCTCGGCATCCACGACTACAACGCAGCAGGCCTCTACGGCACCCATTCCATCGGATTTGCCCTCAGCGACCGTGGGCAGGCATTAAACGCTGACAACTGCATTTGGGTCGCTCAGTACTCCGGCTCCTCGTTCCACCTGATCAGTGGGGCAGAGCCGATCTGCGGTGCGGTTGTTCCCGGTAAGCAGGTATCCGCCTCGTCCTGAATCGGCCGAGGATTCTGCGTGCCGTTAGGACGCCGGTTCGGCCAGGGATTCGATCAAGGCGTCGAGGACGCTCTGGCCGAGGGTGGGAACCTGTGACGGTTCACCCGCCAACTTGCGAGTGCGCTCGAAGGCCTCGGTGATCTCGTTGCCCCTGTACACCGCACCGTGGGCGCTCAGCCAGACGGTCACCGGCAAAGAGGCCGTCTCGTTGAGCAAGCGGGCACCGGGTGGACCGGGCCGACAGGGGAGCCGGCCCCTGACCGGGGTCGGGTCATGCCGGTGCCAGGCCGAGTTCCTGGAGGAAGGTGACGGCGTCGATGAATGTGCCCGAGTACTTCATGGGGTCGTCGCTGGTTGCCACGTAGCCGACGGCCTTCACCGGCAGTTCGGCCGGGTTGGCCGGGCCGAGGTCGACCCCAAATCGCTGCGAATGCCACTTGAATACCTCGGTGGCCGTCGTTCCCGGCGATATTGTCACGACCGCGATGTTGCTGTCCGCCAGTTCCTTGGCCGCACAGATAGACATGGTCAGGAGGGCGATCTTCGTGGTCTGGTAGGAGGTGGCGACGGTGAGCCCCTGCCACGCCATACTGTCCGTCCCCTCAGGAGGCAGCATGTTGAAGCCTCCGATGTTGACGATCAGACCACCGCCATTGTCTTTCATGCCCGGTGCGAAGCTCTTCATCAGGCGATAAGCCACATTGAGGTTGAGCTCGACTTGCTGGGCCCAGCTCTCCGGGCTGGTCTCCCAGAAGCCTTGGAAGAGGGATTCCTCGGTGTTGGCGGCGTTGTTGACCAGGATGTCGACCCGACCGTAGGTCTTGATGGTTTCACTCACCAGGTGTTCGACGTCGGAGGGGATCAACAGGTCGGCCTTGATCGGTAGTGCTTTTCGGCCGAGTTGCTCGGCCGCGGCGGCCGTCTCACCGATGGTCCCGGGCAGGTGGGGGCGGGCGACATCGGAGCGCGCCGTGACCACAAGGTCGGCACCATGTTCGGCGAGCTCCAAGGCGACGGCTCGGCCGACGCCGCGAGACGCTCCAGTCACCAGGGCCACCTTGCCGTCGAGCCGGGTTCCAGCCATGAACTCTCTCCTTCAGTCCCGTGAGTTGTTTCCGCCAAGACAATAGCGCCAGGAGTCTCGACCGTCTCAATCGGGCCTTAGGCCAGGAGAAGTCAGTAACGCGCTCTATTTCCCGCTCGAGGTTGCGGTTGCTGATTAAGCCGAAAGCCGCCCATACGACGCCGGGTCTTGCGCCGTGCCCCTTCCGATGTCACGCTCTGGTGATGGAAGAGCTCCAATACTCCGATTCGATTATAGTGGGTCGGTCTCCCGAGGACCTCTACGACATGGTCTCCGACGTGACGCGCATGGGGGAATGGAGCCCGGTGACCAAGGCGGGGCGGTGGCACGATCGGGCCGGTCCCCGCGTCGGCGCCTGGTTCAGCGGCTACAACGAGCGCCCGGACAAGAAGTGGGAAGGCCCTTGCGAGGTTGTGGTGGCAGAGCGTGGACGTGAGTTCGCGTTCGTGGTTCAGGGGCAGATGGTGTGGTGGTCTTACACTTTCACCCCGGTGGCCGGGGGGACCAGAGTGACGGAATCGTGGGAGTTTCTCCCGAATGGAGTCAACTGGGTCCGAGAGAATCATTCCGATGACTTCGAGGCAGAGGTAGACCTACGGGCGAGGCGCTCCAAGGAGGGCATCGGCGTGACCCTGGCGGCGCTCAAGCGGGTCGCAGAATCGCAGGCGGGGAGCACCGTCGCGGACTAGCTCATGAGAGAAGGAGGTGCGATTGCCAATGATCGTAGAGGGACCATTTACACCTGTCAGCCTCGGCCGTATCGGGGTCCGGGTCGAAGGGATCGACGTATCCGAACCGGTCGCCGAGGCAGCGGTAGAGCAACTTCGGTGTTTGTTCGACGAGCACGGCCTGTTGGTGATTCGTGGTCTGGATCTGAACATGGAGACTCAGATCGAGTTGGTGAGTGCTATTGGGCGCGCCCCGGTCAGCAGCAGGAGTGGCGTATTGCACATGTACGTGTCCAACGTCGAGCCCGCTGCGGTGGCCCCCTCGGGTCGTCTATTGTTCCATTCGGATCTGATGTGGACCACCAATCCATTGACCGTGCTTTCGTTGTACGGGGAGGTAGTCGAGCCCGGGGTCGCGCCGACGATGTTCGCCGGTACCGCGACCGCGTACGAGGACATGCCTCCCGCGTTGCGCCGGAGAATCAGCGGTCTGGAAGCAGTCAACGTTATCGACGCTCGCCGCAGCAGCGAGGCTGACGATGACACAGTTGTACACCCCGTCTTCGAGAACCCTCAGCAGGCGACTCACCCTGTCGTGTACCAGCATCCGCGAACGGGTCGGCCGCTATTGAGTGTCAACGAACAGCAAACATTGAGGATCGAGGGGCTCGACGAGCAGGCAAGCGAAGCGCTCATCGGCGAAATCACCGGGGTCATGTATGCCGACGGCAATGTCGTCGAGCATCGATGGCAGCAGGGGGACCTGTTGGTGTGGGACAACCTCGCGGTACAACACGGTCGTCCCAATGTGGAGGAAAGGGGTCCGGTGCGGACACTGCGGCGTGTCACTTGCGGCCAACTCCGAGACCGCGACAAAGCGGGCGCCGTGACTTACGACCAACCGGTCTAGCAAGTCCGGGACAAAAGGCCGAGGCTCGAACGTGGGCATCCAACTCGGGGCCATGCTCCGGTCTTCGGGCTGGTCGGTCTCTGGCGACCCTTCAAGGGGACGCTATGATTCGGACCTGTGGAGGTCGCTGCTGGCGTTGGTGGGGTCCCTGTCGTACCCTTCAAAGCCGACCGCTCCGGTCGGCACCCCCACGTCGAGACGCACTTTGGGATAGAGAGGGCCGGCGTGAAAGATCAAGACTCGGCGTATGCGATCGTGTCATCGGATTGCCACGCTGGCGCCGATGTATTGGACTACAAGACCTACCTGGCGTCGCGTTGGCATGATGATTTTGACAGATGGGCGGCCACCTATAGAGACCCCTGGCTGGCGTTCGAAGAAGCAGTTGACGACCGAGCAGCCGATCGTGAGGTCGATGGCCGTACCAGGCGGGCGGGCGCGGTAAACGGGATCATCCCTACGAACTGGGATAGCCAGGCGCGACTGAAGGACCTCGAGTCGGATGGAATCGTCGGCGAGGTCCTCTTTCCCAACACCGCGCCGCCCTTCTTTCCTTCGGGGGCCCTGACGGCGGCAACGCCACGCACGCGAGATGAGTATGAGCACCGATGGGCTGGTCTCAAGGCCCACAATCGGTGGCTCGTCGATTTCTGTGCTCAGGTACCCGGGCGCCGCGCCGGCATTGCTCAGATTCTCCTTAACGACGTGGACGACGCTCTCGAGGAGATCGAATGGGTTCGGGAGGCCGGGCTCGGCGGCGGAGTCCTGCTTCCGATGGTCGAGCCTGCGGCGACCGTACCGCCCATCTTCAGTAGTGCGTATGAACGAATCTGGGCGGCGTGTGCTGACCTCGAGGTCCCGGTAAATCAACACTCAACCGCGGGCGGCATGTACGAGGAGAAATACCTGACGAGCGCGGCGGGGAGCGCGATCGTCTGGACGGAGTCAGCCTGGTTTTCCAGCCGAACCTTATGGCACATGATCTACGGCGGTATATTCGAGCGGCATCCCGGGTTGCGCTTCATCATAACGGAGCAAGGTGTCGACTGGATTCCGCCCCGTCTCCTCGAGCTGGATTTTGCCTGTAAGTCCTCCCGAGCCCCCGGCACATCCGCTCACTTCTTCGTCGGTCGAGCCGATCGGCAACTTAGCATGCTCCCCAGCGAGTATTTCGCCCGTAACTGCTGGGTAGGTGCCACAGTCCTCGGCCGCTACGATGTCGACAATGGTGTGTTGGATGCCATTGGTGATCGTCTCATGTGGGGATCGGATTACCCGCACGCCGAGGGCAGCTTCCCAGACAGTAGTAACGCTCTGAGAGAGGCGTTCCACGACCGACAGGAAGACGAGGTCCGTGCCCTCCTCGGCGGCCGTGCCATCGACGTGTACGGACTCGATCGCGAGGCTCTCCAGGCGGCCGCCAATCAGGTCGGTCCCCGACCTTCTGAGTTGGCCGCCTGACCCATCGAGATGGGCGACCTCGGACCGGATCCGCACATCGTGGGCGTTGAGCCTGAGAAGCCTCCGGCCCCGCCTCTGACCGAATGCCAGATTCGGGCCCCGTCCGATCCCAGGACGCGGAATTGGAGGTAATCGACACTCAGCTACACGATCCCGTGCCCTGGTTGGACGGGTGGAGTCACGAGACCGACCTTCAGGAGAGCCTGGCCACAGAGCTCACACTGGCCTATCTGGACGCAATAGGGGTTCACCGGGCTCTGCTGTCTGTGTCTGACGAACTCGGCAGATCAGCGGCTCAGCGATTCCCGAACCGGCTGGCCTATGTCGTGTCGGTTAGTCCCGAGCTTCCGAACGTCGACGAGTTGATCGGGTCAGTGAGGACAAGACGCAGGGATGGCTTGGTGGGTCTTCGAGCCATAATCGGATGGCCGTTCGATGGCGCCGAGGCGCGCCGGCTACAAGCTGGAATTTGGGACCCGGTGCTCGGCGCCTGCGAGCGACACGGCGTTCCCCTCTTCATGTTCATCACCGGGTGGCTTCCACTTGCCGCTCAAGTTGCGAAGCGCTATCCGCAACTGGCGATCATCATCGACCACAGCGGGCTGCCCCAGCCGCCGGCGGCGCGGGAGGACCCGCCTTTCAAGTCCTTGCCTGACCTTCTTGCCCTGGCCGAACACCCGGAGATCGCGATAAAGCTCTGCGGCCTGCCGGCACTGTCCGCTGAGTCCTTTCCGTTTCGGGACGTGGTGCCCTATCTCCGGAGAATTGTCGATGAGTTCGGCCCGGACCGCCTGATGTGGGCAAGCGACATTACCCGGATCTACGGACGGGTAGCCGGCGACAGCTCGATCTTCGAAGGAACCCAGGGCCAGTACCCCGGGCGGCATACCTATGCAGAGTCGTTGAACTTCATACGGCACTGTGATGCCCTGACAGAGGAGGAGAAGCGGGCCATTTTAGGGGGCAGCGCGGCGCGCATAGTAGGCTGGCCACCCATCCCGCCGTAGCTCCGCGGGCTGACGGTCGCGCACACTCTGAGAGCGTGTGGAATGAGCTCGCTGTCCGGATGATCGGGGGATCACGAGAATGACCGACCTGTTGGATGTCAGAGGACGCGTTGCCATCGTTACCGGCGGGGGCACGGGCATTGGCGCCGCGACTGCTCGAAAACTGGCAGAGCACGGTGCCGACGTGGTTGTCGCCGCTCGAACCCTCGCGGACCTGGAACGCACCTCTGTGGCGGTGGAAGAGGCGACGGGTCGCCGCTGCCTCGTGGTGCAGACGGACGTGAAGGACGAGGAGCAGGTGATCCGGCTGGTCCGGCGAAGCGTCGACGAGCTTGGGCGCGTCGATATTCTGGTGAACAATGCCGGCGGCACCCGCAGGGGACCTCTGGCCGCACTTCCGACCAAGGCGTGGGACTCGACGTTCGACTTGAACGTGCGCGCCGCCTACCTGTGCACTCGAGAGGTCGGGCGCCACTTTCTGGAACAGCGATCAGGAGCGATCGTAAACATATCGTCGGCAGCGGGGATCCACGGGGTCCAAGGCGGTGCTCACTACTCGGCGGCGAAAGCGGCACTGCAGATGTTCACAACCGTGACGGCGGCGGAATGGGGCCGCTACGGGATCCGGATCAATTGCCTCGCAGTCGGAGGTATAGCGTCGCCGCGCGCCGAAGCCGCATGGCGTGCCGGTGGGATCGACCCGGCGACGTTCGGGGCGAGCGTCCCGCTAGGACGAGCCGGCACCCCGGAGGAGGTGGCCAACGTCATCCTGTTTTTCGTCAGCGACGCCGCGTCGTACATCAGCGGCCAGACGTTGGGCGTTGACGGCGGACCGGTCATCAGCGGCGGCAGCGAGCAAACGTAACCGGCCGAGCAACGTCGAGGTTGAGCGCAGGACTGCCGAAGCAGCCATCTCGTGCAGGCGGGCCCGCGATGTTGGGGGTCCGATGGGCGCCCGTTGTAATGGTGTTGTGGTAGCCGTGCCAGACTCGTAGGTGGTCAGGTGGTGAGGGGCAACCCGCCAGGTCAGATGAAGCGCTCGGTGTCCGCAAGGGCGAGGACACCGAGTCCTTCGTTTCTACCGGTCCAGCCCGGGCACACTGCAAACAGGGCGCCTTCGGGCGCCGACCCAGCCCCGCGCCGACCTGTCGGCTTGAGGCCGCTCGCCAGGGATCCGACCTGAGACAGCCGGTGCGGCAGATGCGGAACTGGATCCGTGCTACCACACGTCGGTGGGAGTGTCGATCTCGAGCGGGCGGGTGTAGGAGAGGTCGGTGCGGCCACGTGCGCCTCTGGGGAAGTGCCGGTCCGTGAACGCCGCGACTGTCATCATGGCGGCGTCCCCGCTGAAGCACACCTCGGCGGTCGAACGGCGCACCACGAGCTTCCAGTCGCCGTCGCGTTTCTCCAGCCGGTAGACGTACCGGCCGGCGAGCAGCCGGGCTGTCACTCCGTCGTGGTTGAGCATGAGTCCGATCACGTAGCTATCGGCGTGGGCCACGTCACCTTCTATCTCGCAGCTGTGGGTAGTGATGTGGTGCATGTTGATCAGCGAGCCCTTGGCGTGGGTCTCGTTGGCCCACTGCCCGTACTCCTTGCCGGGGGTGATCTGGGTCCCGTGCTCGTCGAATCCTCCCTCGTGGAACGCGTCGGCGACGAGCTCGGTGTCGTGGCGGTCGCAGCCCCGCGACTGCTGGTTGATCACGTCCAGAATATCTTGGCGGTCCTTCAGGTACTGCACGTCGGCCAGGAGCTGGCGTTCTTCGTCGGGGGTCATCGTCTCACCTCGTGGTTGGTCAGGTCCCCCGCAGGCGGGCCACGACGGGGGCGAAGGCCTCCATCTCGACGCGGGGGACGGTGATGTAGCTGATACCGGTGGTCTCCCGCCACTGGCGCAAGAGGTCGGCTGCGCCGTCGGCTGATCCAACCAGCGCGTTGGGGTGGCCCGGCACCGCCTCGACCGGCACCTTGCGCCGCGCCGCGATCTCCTCGTGTGCGGTCTTGACGTCGTTGGTAATGTTCACGTCGTAGGGGGAGGACTCCAGCTCGATGTCAGCGAAGCGGTCGCCGGCGGCGTCGCGGACGTACCCGAGCCGGCGAGCCATCTCCTGCCATGGCGTCAGGCCGTCCGCCGTGCCCACATACGGTATGAAGTTGACGCTGGCGATCTGGGCCTCGCGCCCGGCGAGCGAGAGCAGCCGCTTCTTCTGGCCCCCGATCATGATCGGAGGGTGCGGCTTCTGCACCGGGGCCGGCAGTCCCGCATAGCCGCTCACATGCACATGCTCGCCCGAAATCTCGATCTGCTGTCCCGACCAGTGCGCCTTGAGCAGGCGAACCACCTCGGTCAGCCGGTCGACGCGGACCTTGGGCTCGTCGAAGTCGATGCCCATGGCTTCGAACTCGTCGCGCAGCACGCCGGCGCCGATCCCAACCTCGAGTCGACCGTCGGAGAGCAGGTCGAGCGTCGCCGTCTCGGCCGCGAGCACGGCGGGGACGTGGAAGTCGACGGCGAAGACCCGGCAGCCAACCCGCAGGTGCTCGGTTGCTTCAGCCGCGGTGGCGATGGCGGCGATGGGCGCCAGGTTCTGAGGAAGGTGGGCGCCGCGGTCGTACACCGGGCCGGGTCCGAGGTAGTGATCGGCGACGAACAACGTCGAATACCCAATACCTTCGGCTCGGCGGGCGATGTCCCGCCACTCACGGGCCGAGTCGGCCTGCATCGCCTGTAGCCCGAAACGGAAAGGACGCAACGTCACAGACGCCGACGATACGCGATATTTCGACTGGGCTCGAGGTTCCTCCCCGGCTCCGTCAGGACGGCGACCTCGCAATAGTTTGTGCGTTTGCACCGCTCCCACCAACCGCTCCCAGCGGGTTAAGGGCCCGCCACGAAACAACTTGGAACAAGTCCTGTGCCACGACATCCATGTTTACAAGAGAATTGCGTCAAGTTGTTTCGTGGCGGGCCCTAAGGGCACAAAGTATGCAGGTCCTCAACTCGCTGCCCCGACCGGGGCTCGAGCCAGCCCATTGTGCATGAGGTACCCTCCACGTGGCTACCTGATGAAGTAGTTGAGCACGCGAGGCGAGAGGGATTCAGATGACCCTGGCAAACGAGACCGCTGTCTCCCTGCGTAACACGAACCGTTTTTTCATCGGTGGCGAATGGGTGGAGCCGTCGTCTGGCGCCATGATCCGAGTGGTCGACTCCACCAATGAGGAAGTGTTCCTTTCCGTGGCGGAGGCGAGGGAAGCTGACATGTCCCGTGCCGTCACGGCGGCCCGCCAGGCTTTCGACCGGGGTCCGTGGCCAAGGATGTCCCATCATGAGCGCGCTGGCTACCTCCGGGCGATGGCCGCGGGTCTGATGGCGCGAAGCTCCGACTTGGGGCAGGTGTGGCCCCGCGAGTCGGGCGTGCTTTACTCGATGGCACAGTACGCCGCGACGGGAGCCGCCGGTACCTTCGATTACTACGCTGGCCTGGCTGATACCTACCCCTTCGAGGAGCCGGCCACCCCGATGGCGGGTCAGTTCGGACTGTTGGTGCGCGAACCGGTCGGCGTCGTCGGTGCCATCATCCCCTGGAACGGCCCGCTCGGCCTCATCAGCCACAAGGTGGCGCCGGCGCTGCTGGCCGGCTGCACCGTCGTGTTGAAGTCGTCGCCCGAGGCACCGGCAGAAGGGTACGTGGTGGCCGAGATCGCCGAATCCGTCGGGCTGCCACCCGGCGTGTTAAACGTGGTCACCGCCGACCGGGAGGTATCCGAGTTGCTGGTACGGGATCCCGGGGTCGACAAGATCACCTTCACCGGGTCCACCGCTGCGGGCCGTCGGATCGCGTCGATCTGTGGTGAGCGGATCGCCCGCTGCACCCTCGAGCTGGGCGGTAAATCGGCGGCGGTGATCCTGGACGATATGGATATCCCCACCGCGGCGGACACCCTGGCGACCGCGGAGTGCATGCTGACGGGCCAGGTCTGCTCATCCCTGACCCGAATTGTTGTCACCCGGCGGCGTCACGACGAGATGGTCGAGGCCCTGGCCGGCGCCTTTTCCGGGGTGCGGGTCGGCGACCCGTTCGACCCCAACACCCAGATGGGCCCGCTTGTGGCTGAGCGTCAACGCGACCGGGTGGAGGGCTACATCGCCAAAGGCAAGGCCGATGGGGCCACCCTCGTGACTGGTGGCGGTCGTCCCAACCACCTTGAACGGGGCTATTACGTGGAGCCGACGGTCTTCGGCAATGTGGACAACTCGTCGACCATCGCCCAGGAGGAGATCTTCGGCCCAGTCCTCAGTGTCATCCCCGCCGACGACGAGGAGCAAGCCATCAACATCGCCAACGACACCATCTACGGGCTCAACGCGTCCGTCTTCACCAACGACGTCGACCGAGCTCGAGACGTCGCCCGCCGGCTCCGCGCCGGCACCGTAGGCCACAACGCCTTCCGGACCGACTTCAGTATTGCTTTCGGCGGATTCAAACAGTCCGGAATCGGACGCGAAGGGGGAACCGAAGGACTGCTCCCATTCCTCGAGACCAAGACGGTGATCCTCGAGGGCCGACCCGCCGGATACGAGCAGTAGGCCGGCGACAGGCACCCTCGACGGGTCCCGGAGAGGGGGTCAGTCCGGTCGGTCGGCCATTCCGTGGTCGTAGGCGTAGCGGACCGCCTCGGCCCGGCTGCGCACCTGGATCTTGGCGAACAGGTGATTGATGTGGCTCTTGACCGTCACCTCGGAAATATAGAGCTCGCCTGCTATCTCGGCATTGGTCCTTCCCTGGGCGATGCCTCGGAGCACGTCGACCTCACGGGGGGTAAGGCCGTCGGCCACCTCACCCGCGGGTTGCTCCGCGGCCGAACCCCGCCCCTGAACAGTGTTGCGGAGCAGGGCGGAGTGCACAGCCGGGTCGAGCACGGTCTGGCCGGCGGCGGCCGACCGCACGGCCAGGATGATCTGACGGTGGCCGGCGTCCTTGGTCAGATAGCCAACGGCCCCGGCGAGAAGGGCGTCTTGGATACTGACATCGTCGGCGAACGTAGTGAGGACCACCACCTTGACGTCGGGGTCGGATTCCTTCAGCTGGCGGGTGGCGGCCACGCCGTCGGTCCCTGGCATGCGCAGATCCATGAGGACTACATCCGCCCGGCTCCCCCCGGCCAGGCCGATGGCCTCCGCTCCGTCGGCGGCGGTTCCGATCACGCTGATATCGGCTTCGTTGTCGAGCATCATGGCCAGGGCTTCCCGGATGGCCCTCTGGTCGTCGGCCACGACCACTCTGATCGGCGAGGACTCCGCCATCAGCCGGACGTCCGGTCCGGGACGTTCAGCTCCACCTTCCAGCCGGGTCCTTCAGGGCCGGCTCTAAGGGCGGCGCCGATCATGTCGGCCCGTTCCCTCATGCCTTCGATCCCGTAGCCCCCGCCGGTGGCGGCCAGGGGTGCGGGGGCGACGGCGTCTGGCCGGCCGCTGTCGGCGACTGTGAGCACTATCGACGCGGGCCGAAACTCTATGCGTACGGTCGGCTCGGCCCCGGGGGCGTGTTTCATGGCGTTGGTCAGCGCTTCCTGAGTGATGCGCCGGACGACTAGAGAAACGTCGGCGGGTGGGTCCCGGCGAGGGCCGTCCACCTCGAGTGAGGCGCCGGGCACCGAGTCGACCAGCTGCCGCAGCGAGGCGGCGAGCGGTTTGGAGTCCTCACGGAGGCTGCTGACCGCCTGGCGGGCCTCGGCCAGCCCGTCTACCGCATGGCGGTGAGCGTCGCGCAGGATGGGGCGGATGCCGTCCAGGTTGGGGCGGTCGCGTTCGAGGAGGGCGTTGACCGCGTCGAGCTGCACCACGAGGGCCCCGAGGTTGTGGGCCAGGATGTCGTGTATCTCCCGGGCCACCTCGGCCCGCCCAGCCAGGCGGAGCGCCTTGGCCCTCTCGATCTCGGCCCGTTCTGCGTCAGCTAGGCGAAGTTCGGCCTGCTCGGCCCGGAGTACGTACTGGCGGATGGTGGTCCCGAGGAGGAAGCCGACGACCGCGGCCAGCCCGTAGAGCGCGTTGACGAGGGGGTTGCTGGAGATCAGAGTGGCGAGGAGTGCGGTCACGACTCCCAGTGCGGTGACGAACGCTCCCGTCGAGGACGGGAGGGACGCGGCGGCATCGAGGCCGGAGAACGCGAGCAGCACCCCGGCAGTTCCCGGGTCGTACGCGGCCAGGACGGCGCTCGAAACCATCTCCACCGTGCTGCGCAGGACCGGGAACCGGTCGGGGATGACCACGGCGGCCACCTGGGATCCGAGGGCGACGACGAGGGCGACGAGGATCACCAGCCCTCTGCCGTGGCCGCTCGGATAGGGGCGGGACGTGGCGATCAGGACGCCGATGAGTACCAGGGCGCCCAGCCGTACCTGATCGCGGTACCGGCCCCGGTACAGGGCGTACCGGCTGGATGCCACCACGGCGCGCTCGGGGTGGAGCCCGCTGGTCACTGGTGCGGCCACGGCCCCGACGAGATTGGGGCCCCCTGGCCCACGGCGAGGAAGGAGGCGCCGGACTTGGACTCGCCGAGCAGCTCCCACGCCCGGTCGATGGCGAACAGGAAGCAGACGACGGTCAGGATAGCGTGGACCTCGAGGCGCTCGTGGCTGGTGGTCGAGATGGTCACCAGTGCAGAGTTCACCGCCAGGGCCGGGTGGTGCGCCGGCAACAGAGCCAGACCCGGGCGCGGCACGCCGGGGCCGGCCTCGACGAACGCCTGGAGGGATCTCAACCGGTCAGCCCCACCGGTCGAGGCCAGCGGACGGGCGGGACTGGTGGATGTAGGGTCCGGTCTGGAGGCGCAGCCACACCACGGCCGCCTCGCCGACCAACATCAGACCGACCGCGAGCACCAGCGAGCTGGTCGCGCCGGCGACGCTTCCCCCGGCCAGGACACAGAGCAGGTCAAGGACCAGCTTGGCCGCGATGTTGATAGCGAAGATGGCCACCGAGCGCGGTCCCCACTGGACCCATGGGACGCCGTTCCGGACAGATAGCCGGTTGGCCCGGGCCCGCAGAGCTCCCAGCGCCAGCGAGAGGGCGCAGCCGACGACCGCGAAGGTGATGTCCACCGCTCCGAGGGAGCGGTGCGTCAGGTCCTCGAAGCCGAGGACGGTTACCACCACGGGGAGGACCAGCAGCTGTTTGGCCGTCCCGACCGGTCGGCCCTGGATGCGCCGGAAGACCATGAAACCGAGAAGGGCTACGTAGAGGGCAATGTTGGCGAGGCTCATCAGTGGGCCACCAGAGTGCGCCGGTTCTGGGCTCGCACCTGCCCCCGCCCGACGGCCAGGCGGAGGGTGCGGGTCACGGTCATGGCCAGCGCCATGAAGACGAGAGCGTCGGTGAGGGCGCCTACGGAGATCCCGTTGGTGACCATCCAGTGGCCGAGCTGAGTGTGATACCAGTGGTTGGCCCCGTAGGTGAACAGGAGGCGGGAGCCGATCACGGCGCACCAGAACAGCCCGTAGGCGGCGCCGGCTCGGCTCATGACCGCACCCCGGTTCTCGTCCACGCTTACCCTCATCAGCCGGGTGGCGGCGAAGAGGCCAAGGAGGATGCCGAGGGCGGCCAGAGCCAACTCCAAAGCCGCCCCTGCCCCGGACGTGGCCGGGCGGTCGAGGAAGAGGGGGACGATGCCCGCAGCCATGAGAAGCGGGCGGATGATACGGAACGTTCCGACCTTCCTTCGGCCCAGATCTGACTCCAAGACGGCGAAGAGGACCGCCAGGTTCAGTACAAGGACGCTGGTTGACACGGGGCTACCTGCTTTCATTCGGGTTACTCCCAAGATCCCAGGAAGCGCTCCGAGCCGAATCGGCTCCTGGGTGGAAAGCGCGGTGTAATTGGGCCCCCGGGCTCCTCCACCCCAGGGTGGAAGCGCCGAGGGCCTGCACCCTGGTGAAGTCCCGGGCGTACCGAGAGCGCTAGGTGCCGACTGTCGAGACTCGCACGTGGAGGGGTTCCAGCCCCGTCACAGCAGCGAGCCAGCCGCTGCTCGGCTTCAGCGTTCCCCCAGCGATCGGACGGGTAGGGGCGAACGGGCGTCGAGCAGGCGAATGTAAGGCTCGATGTCGCCGGTTACTGGAAGGGCTCGCATCTCTTCCTCGGTTCGCCTGCTCACGATGATCCGGAGCGCTTCCCAGGGCTCTACTTCCAGCGTGCAGCCGATCGGCGCGTCATGGCTCGTCCAGCGAGCGCCGCCGGTGTCGACGGCGAGAGCACCGAGTGCCGCCCCGTCGATCAGCCCGCTGAGCGCCGCGAGCATCACTTCCACGCTCGCTGCGACCTCGGGTACGTCGCGATCACCGGGCAAGCCGACAGTATTCCTGATGTCGTGTTCGTGAGACACCACGTCGACGATCAGCACCTGCACGCCACCATCGATGATGGCCGAGGTTCCCTGGGCGCAGGCGGCCCAGCGGTCGAGCAGCTGGCCGACCGGAACGTTGCGGCGCGCCGCGACGATGGTATCGATCCAGATCTGGGTGTCCCCGGTTGGACGCTCGCCGGCGGTCAGAAGCTCCTGCACGCCGCTCATGTGGGCGATTACGTCGTGGACGTCCCAAGCCGGGCACGCCGGCACCGTCCGGCGCAGATCCTCATCGTTCAAACCGAGAACCAACTCGCTCAACCGCTCGCGGGTGGTTCGATAACCTCTCGCGATCTCGGAACCTGTCACCGAACCGACGTTAGCTATTTGACGCTCGACGCTTCAAGGACACTCCGTGGCTGGGCCAGACTGAGGCTGGCGGGATACTCCGTCTGCCGTCTCCCAGCCACGGCATCCGATCGTTTTCCCCCCTGGAATCATTATCGGTTGAGTGGCGTGACACAACCGGACCACCTGGCCACCCTGGACCACGTATAATAAGAGCCTGTTATCGACCCCCTCGAGGCCGACATCGGTGATCGCCGACGGACCCTCTCGCCAGAGGGTCTGACCTGACAGAAGGAGCCCTGCCTGTGCGGGAAGATATCGGACACCACCACCCGTTTCCCCCGGAACCCATTATCGATGAGGACACCCAGTACGTCGACGCCGGATCCGTGAGGATCGGTGTCGAGCATCGCCGGCTCGACGGCCTCACCGATCGCCTTCAGGCGACCTATGACGGGACGCCGTTCGAAGCGGTCTTTAATGAGTGGCGGATGAACCGGATGCCGAGCAATCCGGGCACCCCCAAAGCGACAACCGGAATGGCGGGGGCGGGCCGAGGCGTGTCATTCCACGTCCTCGACGCGGAAAGCGGACACGAATATCTGCGCTTCGACTGCTTTGACAGCGTCCCTCACTACCACTACCTGCGTCCTTGGAATACGCCCGAGGAGTGCGACAACCACTCGGTCGACTGGGACGAGGTGGCGCACGGGCCGATGACGCCATGGGCCCTCAACACGCTGCGGACGCGGCTCCCAGAGATGCTTATCGAGGCCGGCGCAGCGAATGCCGCGACTAGCTTCGATCAAGCTGCGGTTGAGCAAGCAGTCGACAAGGTCGAGCACCTCGTGCAGGAGGCCCTCGCCGCTTCGGAGCGCTGACACAACGCAGAGAACACACCCCGCCCGATCGCCACCCTTCAGATGGCCGTGGCCGAAGTGTGGCTCTGCTTCGCATGTTCTGGGACCGCGAGCGTCATCACGCTGGGCACCTCATCGAGAAGCGCCCTTACCGTATCGAGAAACGGGTACGGAGCGAGCAATACACTCCAGGAAATAATTACCCAGATCGCGCCGAGCCACCAGCCGACGAAGATGAACCAGACGGCCCGCCAGAAAAGTGGGACCGCCCGGCCGCGCCGCTCGATGATGCCAGGCGGAGAATAGGGCCTGATCCGCTCGACGAACGACTTCTTGGTGGCGTCCTGGTGCCGTGAGTCAAGTCTGTCCTTGCCCGGTGGTTCCTGACCGAAGGTCGAGAGCCAGATCCCGAACTGGTTCGCTGCTCTTGCGATTGGCGCGCCGACGAGGGTCAGGTGGACGAGGTAGCTGCCCAGGAACACAATGAGCGGAAGGAAAGTGCCGAAGGACATGAACCAGCCGTAGCCCGCCCAATTCTTCATTGCGTCGCGCCTACCCCGTGGCTGCGGGTCCGTCGAACCAGTGTCTGCGTACCTCCCCACTGGTGTACCGATTTCAGGCACCACCCTGATCATCGCAGATCGTTCAGACGCCGGCTAGTTGGCGGGCGGTGGCGGGGTAGGTGGATCCTAGGCTCCTCCCGCGCCAGTTCGCCGGCCGGACGGTCTCCGCCTGAAGACTTTTCCACAGGTCGGGGCCGGTAGCGGCGGTCGATGAAGGCTTGGAGGGCGGCGGCGAAGTCCTCGACCTCGAGGTCGCTCAGGCTGATGATGACCTGGCCGGCCCCGTCGTCGCCTCGCCCGATCTTCACCCCTCGAGACCGGGCGGCCTCGTCGGGCGGGGAGCGGTCCCCGCTCCACCAGCCACGCCCCGACATCGGTATCGTTAGACGCACAAACGAAAGTTTGAGACACTAGGGTTAGACAAAGAGAGAGGGAGGACGATTATGACGACCCTCAAGCAGCCTCGGTACACCAAGCCTCAGCACGAGAGGGCGTCGCTCGAGCTCCCTGCGCTCCCCGTCCCCTACCCGATGACGCGGACCGATCGGGTGCCCGTCAAGCGCTACTACGACCCCGAGTTCTACGCGATGGAGAACGAACTCCTGTGGCCGCGGGTGTGGCAGATGGCTTGCTTTCTTGCCGAGATACCAAATCCCGGTGACTACGTGACGTACGAGAACCTCGGCAAGTCAGTCATCGTCGTGCGGGTCGACGAGAGGACGGTCCGTGCGTTTCACAACGCTTGTCGCCACCGCGGTGTCGCCGTCGTCGACGAGGGTAGCGGCAACGTGTTGAAGAGCGGCTTCACCTGTCCGTTCCACGGCTGGTGCTACGGGCTAGACGGGGCGAATACCTTCCTATATCAGCCTGACCTCTTCGAGGAGTCGAACCGTAGGCCCGAGGACCTCGCTTTGGTGCCTTGCCGTGTCGAGACCTGGGGTGGCCTGGCGTTCATCAACTGGGACAAGAACGCTCCGCCGCTCCTAGAGTCCATCTCTGAGTACGCCGCCTTTCACGACGTGTGGAAGGTCGAGGGGCTGTGGCCGGAGTGGTGGTTCTCGTGCCGGATGCCGACGAACTGGAAGCTGGCGATGGAGGCCTTCATGGAGGGCTATCACGTCATGCAGACGCACCCGCAGCTGTATCCCAAGACGGGCAACCGCAACGTATATGTTGATTCCGGCACGTCCCAGACAGACCAGGAGACCCGGGCTCGGCGGCTGCTCGGCCAGGGGGTCGACAAGCTCGATGCGAAGGACTTCATCCTCCGCCAGGTCGATCGTATGCGGCTCCTGAGTGTGGGCATGGCGGGGATGACCCACGAGAAGGACATCCGAATCGCCGAAGGCCTAAGTGACCTGGAGCTGCCGGACAACTTCCCCGAGGCAACAAAGGTGTGGAACAACGCGCTTAACCGCGCTGTCATGCAGTGGCACACGGCGCAGGGCATCGACATGCCCGATCTCGACTTCATCACGAACAACGGCCTCATCGTCGGAGTCGAGTTCTGCTTTCCGCACTTTTTCTTCCTGCCCACCTGGTCGAGCTCGTCGGCCTACCGGATCCGCCCACTCGGGCCCGAGGAGTGCCTCTTTGAGCTCTACTCGCTCACCCGCTACCCGCCCGGACAGCAGCCCCCGATGCCGGGACGCCCCACGCCGATGGCTCCCGACGATCCGCATTGGCCGCCCATCCCAACCCAGGACTTTTCGAACCTACCCCGCCAGCAGAAGGGGCTGCACGCCGGCGGCTTCGAGTACATGCGGCTCTCCAACCAGATCGAGGGCATGATCGCCAACTATCAACGGCTGATCGATGGCTACCTCGCCGGCTTGCCGTACGAGAAGCTGGTGCCAGCAATGCAGCACGTACACGGGTTCCTAGACTCGGGCTCCTACGACCTCGGCTTTTGAAGGGTCTTGGCGTGGCGAGGAAGCCACGGACGATACCGAGTTGTCCCGTCCGCCCTTCAGGACGGGCGCCGGTATGGAGGTGCCCAGCCGATGTGTCCATCCGAGTACACGACTTTCAAGCCCGGGTGGCGGTTGAGCCTAGACGAGAAGGCCGGCTCGACCATCGAGTGGGCCATCGTCTGACCGCATCGACAGGTGCCGCGATTGCGCACTCGAGATGGGCAAACGTACTATGACGTCGATCGTCACAACGAGCTGTGAGCCTCGCTCGGATCTCGTGCGGGCCGTTCGGAAGGTGTGGTGCACAGCGTTCATACGGCGCAAGACTGAAGTTAGGGGTTTCTATGCAGGTCGTTCCATTGTCGGAGTTGCTGGGCGCGGAGCTGGTGGACCTTGACGTCGGCCGTCCGTACACGTCAGAGGAGCAGGCGGAGTTGCGCCAACTCTTCTGCAAGTACCACCTTTTGTTGGTCCGAGGCCAGGATGTCACCGCCGAGGATCAGAACCGCTTCGTCGGGTCGTTCGGGCCGATTCACATCTCCCAAGCGACGGGTACTCTTGCCGCGTACGTAACCAACGGCAATAACCGGGTCATCGGCATCGGCACGTCCGAGCTGTTGTGGCACACCGACGGTACCTACGGCCCGCACCCCAACGTCGGTACATCACTGTGGGCAGAAGACGTTGAGCGAGGCGTGGTGCCGACGCATTTCACTAATGCCATGCGCGTTCTGGAGCAGTTGCCCGAGGATCTCCGGACCCGGATCGAGCCGCTTCACGCAATGCACATGAAGGACACCGCGGTCGAGCTCACCAACCGCCCATGGCGGAAGGTGGAGAGGGATCCCGATGCGCCTCCGGGACGCTACGTCACGCATGTCCACCCGATCGTCTACCAGCCGCCACACCTCGAGGAGAAGACGATGCTGGTGAACGAGCTGCAGACCAGCCACATCGTCGATCTCCCAAAGGACGAGGGTGAGGCGTTGCTCGAGGAGCTGTTTTCCCGGCTGTACGCACCTGAACAGGTCTACAGTCACGAATGGGAGCCCAACGACATGATCATCTGGGACAACATCGCCCTCCAGCACTGCCGACCGAACGAAATGGGCACCCTCCGCCGCCACCTGCGCCGTCAGTCCATAGACGGGTGGTATTTGGGAGATGGGGACTTGCTGGAGTGGCACGACAGCGCGGTTTACGACCCCAAGATCGTGGCCGAGGCCGTCGAGAGCTGACGACCGCGCTCGCTCGTAACCATCTGCGCCGCTAGGGCGTCGTGTCCCCGGCCGAAGACTGGCTCCGACGAAGCGACGGCGTCGGTCGATCGCTGTGGCTTGCAGCCCCGGGGCGGCGCTCCCCGTCCGTGATCCGGGACTGATCGATGTACGCCTCGACGCTGATCACCGAACCCGGGCTTTCCGCTTCTGGTGCAGTCGGAGACGCGACTACCTGTCGAAAGTGGGAGAGTGCATCCCCGCGGTGCGACCACCATCGGCGATGAACTCGCACCCTGTCGAGTAGGTTGCGTCAGCCACGATGAACAGCATCATCTTGGCCAGCTCCTCCGGCTCGCCAGGACGGGGAATCGACTGCTTGGCCGTGAAATGACCGAGGTCGATGTCTCCTGTCATCGGCGTGCGAACGATTCCCGGGTGAAGGGAACAGACCCGGATGTTGAACGGCGCGAGATCGAGCGCCGATGCTCTGGTGAGGCCGCGCACCGCCCACTTGCTCGTGGCATACGCCGCCATATGACCGGTCGCGACCAACCCAGCGTTCGACGACACGTTGACGATGACTCCACCGCCCGCGGCGGCCATGTCGGAAGCAACAGCACGAATCCCGAAGAACACGCCATTCACGTTGACGCTCATGATGTGCATCCAGTCGTCTATGGGGGTTTCGTGCACAGGAAATGCTGAGCCGATTCCAGCATTGTTGATCAGGATTGTGATCGGTCCGAGCTCTGCCCGGATGGTGCCTACGACCGATTCCCACTCCTCCGCTTTGCCCACGTCGAGCCGCTGGAACGTCCCACCAATGCTGGCAGCAATGGTGGCACCGTCGCGTTCGTTGAGGTCGCACACCGCCACCTTGGCGCCCTCCGACGCCAACAGTCGCGCGTGCGCCTCACCCATACCGCGCGCGGCACCGGTGACGAGCGCTACGCGGTCATCAAGCTTCCCCACGATCGATCCTCCTCCACTCTTGGCCAGCCTGTTCCTACAGCGGGTCGATGTCCTGACTGCAACAATGTTGGTACCGCCGATCTCGATATGGGAGTCTCCCATTGAGAGTCGAAACTAAGTCCGAGCCCGCTCTGTCGGGTACGTTCAAATGCGGTACAGGCGCTCGGCGGTGCTTACGAAGAGAGCATGACGCTCGGCTTGTGATGCATCGCTGACGATCTCAGAGAAAGCCTCGACGAGTGTATCAAACTCCGAATAGCACCAGTCGACTGGGAAGTTCGATCCGAACATGCACCGGTGAACCCCAAACATGTCTATTGTCGTCTCGACCCGTGGTCGAAAGTCCTTGACAGTCCACGGGTGGATGACCATCCCTAAGCCGCTTAGCTTTACGGCGGTGTTCGACGAGGTGACTGCTGCCCGAGGACGGCGGCGAATCCCAACCGATGGTAATTCCGAAGCCTGTTGTCTCAGCGGCGTATCGTCTTTCACGAGCACTCACTCCCCGGACCTCGCAGTCCACGACGTCCCTGGAGGTGCCAGCCTGCCAGATAACCCCTCAACAACATGTGACACGGCATCTGCGCTCTATGAGGCGTAATATTGGCCGATTCGGTGTTAACGGATGCGAGAGTTCAGGTGAGTGGACATGGACGAAGTGGAGCGGCTGGTCGCCATCGAAGAGATAAAAAAGCTAAAGGGTCGATACCAACGAGCGCTGGACGCCGGACGTTGGGACGAGTTCGAACTGTGCCTAACGGAAGACTTCTCCGTATTCGAGGACGGCCTGTCTGAGCGGATTCATGGGCGCGATACCGTCCTAGACGCGACACGTCGAGGTTTTGAGGTTCGGCGTGAACAGGGCGGGTGGAAGCACCACATGATTCTTCCGGATATTGAGATCACTAGCCAAACGACCGCTAGGGGGACCTGGACCCTTACCGCCTTCGACGGGTGGTACGAGGACCGCTACGCCAAGGAGGACGGGCGCTGGAAGGTCCAATGGACCCATGTGCATCTGAGCGACGCCGCGCTGAAGCAGCTGCTAGAGCGGTACCAGGCACTCGGACCATCGCAAGAAGCGACCTTGTAACAGACCTCGATTCCGGACCATCGGCATCGGCGCCTGGCGTCTTGCGTGCGTCACCTTTGGTCGGTACGATGGGAGTATAGCGAATAGCGTGATGGTAGAGCGAACGGATGATCCTTGTCGGGGGTTGGGGTGAGGCAAGAGCGGGTAGCTGTTGGCGAGTGCGAACTCGAGGTGCATAGGTACGGCGCGGGCGGGCCGATTGTGGTCTTGCCGGGGGAGCAGGGTGTCCTCATGGGCGAGGAGTTCCTGGAGTCGCTTGGCGAGTTCCATGAAGTTCACGTGCCTTTCCACCCGGCTTGGGCCGGGTCGACGCGTCCTTCGTTTGTTCGGACGGTGCGAGATATCGCCCTGATTCAGCAGGAGTACCTCGAGTGTTTTGCCGGTCCGGTACCGGTGGTAGGACTTTCTTTCGGTGGGTGGGTTGCGGCTGAGATTGCTGTCACGGCGCCGAGTTTGGTCGAGGCGCTGGTACTTGTTTCGCCGTTGGGTATAAAGGTCGGGGGACGTGAGGACCGCGACTTTGCGGATTTATACCTCCATGATCACGACGACCGCGTCGCGCTCTATTACGGCGCCGGCGGAGTCCCTGTTTTGAAGGAACGACCTGATTGCGATGTGTATTTGGAACTGGCCCGAGCGGAGGAGGCGCTAGCACGTTTCACGTGGAGCCCGTATCTGCATGATCCGGGGCTGGTTCATCGTTTGCGGCGCGTGACTGCGCCTGCACTGATAGTTGCGGGTGACGACAACGGACTGGTGCTGAATCCGGATTACTTCCAGGGGTTCGCAGCCGCGTTGGGGAGCGGAGCTTCACTGCAGTATGTCGCGGGGGCGGGCCACCGAGTCGAGGAAGAGTGCCCCGCCGTGCTGGCGGATCTTGTGTTGAAGTTCGTCGCCTCATCCGTACCGGGTTAACCGGTTACTGGCACTCGGGTGACGGTATTGTCAGGAGGAAGCGGATGTTCCGTACCTACTAC
Organism: uncultured Actinomycetota bacterium; assembly: GCA_963783945.1. Lineage (GTDB taxonomy): Bacteria > Actinomycetota > Acidimicrobiia > Acidimicrobiales > Palsa-688 > CAWAPS01. The sequence continues at coordinate 720,948 of CAWAPS010000019.1, read as the reverse complement.
TTCAGTGAGTGGCCGTATCCGTATGCGCCGGGAGTAGAATTCGCATCGGCGACGAGGACTTCAATGCCGAACCGCTGGTACAACCCCGATGCCGGCCACGACCTGTATCACAAGTACATCGATCTTGTGTGTGCGGCTGATGAGCTGGGGCTGGATGTGATGTTCAATGAGCATCACGCCACTCTCAGCTGTACGAATGCGGCGATGCCGCTGAACGTGGCCATTGCCGCACGCGAGACTAAGCGGGCCCGGCTCCTGGCGCTGGGCACCCCGTTGGCACACCGTCCTGATCCGGTTCGGGTGGCGACGGAGATGGCCACGATCGATGTCATCTCGGAGGGTCGCTTCGATTGTGGGTTCGTGCGCGGTCATTCCTATGAGTTGTCGGCCACCAACACCACTCCTATTGATGTGACCCCGCGGATGTATGAGGGCATTGAGCTCATTGTGAAGGCCTGGACATCCCATGAAGGGCCGTTCAACTGGGAGGGAGAGTTCTTCCATCACCGGCAGGTGAATATCGTTCCGCGCCCATTTCAGCAGCCCCATCCTCCCATATGGATTACGACCAACACGCTGGGGGGGGAGCAGGAGGTAGCGGCGCGGGGCTACACCCTGGCCACGATCTTTCTGGGCACAAAAGGTTGCGGGGAGATATACCGGGCCTACCGCCAACGCTACGCGGAGCGATTCCTCCAGCAACCACCGCCGGAGCGATTGGCGTACTGCGCTTGGGTCCTCGTGGCCGACACTGACGAGGAAGCGCTCACTGCAGCCCCAAAGCTGCAGGACTTCCTCATCCAGAGCTCTCGAACCGCTCCGGGGCAAAGGGATGTGCCGGGTTTCATCCCCCCGGCTCGTCGTGCCGTCACCCTGAGGGCGCACGCGGAGGGCGATCCGGTCTTCGACCCATCCGCGTTCGCCCGCGCCGACCCGTCTCAGCTCTCCAAAATGGGTTCGGCGTTTTGGGGCAGTCCTGATGCGGTGTTCGAGCAGCTACGGGACTTTTTCTACGGGGTTGGGGGTTTCGGTAACCTCCTCGGGATGTTTCAGGCCAGCACGATGTCGTATTCCACGACTCAGCGCAGCATGGAACTGTTCAGTCGCGAAGTACTTCCACGGTTCCGCGAGGAGGTCTTCGAGCCTTGGAAGCGTGAGTTCAATCCAGCGGCAACACCGGACGTCGTCTTGGCGTAGAAGCCTGAGCGAATCGACGCAGTCGCTTACACCGAAGTGCCAGTCGGACCCAGATTGGAGTTGTGATGATTTCGAGTGACATCAGAACGGTGAGCGATGACGAGGTTGCGCACCTCCGCGACCACGGCTGGATCAAGCTTGACCAGCTGATCTCACCAGAGCTCACTCGGACGCTGTGGGAGCGAGCAAAAGCACGGTTTGGGCCTCGTGGTGTTGACCACGTTCGGCGTCCAGGCATCGATCTCGAGGAGGTCGAGTACATCATGAATGATTGCCAACCAAGGTCGAGACCACCGATGCCCCGCCGGCTCTCGGTCCGAAAAGTGACTGAGGATCTGTTCTCCGGGGTTGGTCGTGTCTGATCCATCTGGTCCCCGAATTCCTTCCGTGCTTCGGCGGTTGAGCACGGACGAGTACGACCCTCCGCCTTACGACGACAACCAGCGCGAGGCGTTGGACAAGGTTCTGGATTGCGGGCCCGACTCGGCAAGGCGACTGTCACGCCCCTTGGGTGACTATTGGTCTAGCCGATTGGGGACGGCCGCCGGCCTGCGGGCGCTCAATGAATCGTTCGGCGTAGAGTGCTACGACGTGCCCGCGGAAGCGACTATGGAGCAGGCGGCGGCCGACGAGGCCCTCGGGGGACGTCAAGCCGTGGTCGACGTGCAAACTCATTTCATGGCGGATAGGCACGCCCTGCAGCAATACTCAGGCACTATCGGCGAGTATTACCGCGCCGTTTCGCCCGACTGGTGGTCTGGCATGGACGGATTGGCGTTTTACGGGTTCGCTGAGTACCTGCGCTGTGTCTTCCTCCAGAGCGAGACCGCTGTCGCCATCCTCACCGCTCCTCCGACTGACGCCAGCGGCGAGTCCTACCTCACCAATGACGAGTTGGCGGGCACACGGGAGCTGTTGGACCGACTGGCCGGTAGCGGCCGAATGCTCAACCACACAGTTGTACACCCCAGTGACCGTGGAGCTCTAGAGCAGATGGAGAAATGGCGGGATGCACTTTCTCCCGTCGGTTGGAAGGTGTACACGATGGGACGCGTCGATACCGAGGTCGCCTTCCAAAACAAGACGGGAGAAATATATTCGCCGGCCACGGCATGGATGCTCGACGACGAACGGGTCGGCCTTCCCTTCTTGGAAGAGGCTCGCCGGCTCGGAGTGATGAATATCTGCTCACACAAAGGGCTGAGCAACTTAGTGAACAACGGCTCCCCTCGTGATATCGGCCCCTCCGCCAAGGCCTTCCCCGACCTGCGGTTCATCATCTACCACTCCGGCTTTGAGGGCGTGGCCGCAGACGAGGGGCCGTACACGCCTGAAACCGCGCACATTGGTGTGAACCGACTCATAACCACGGCGGCCGACAACGGGATCGGCCCGGGTCAAAACATCTATGCGGAACTCGGCACGACGTGGTTCTGTCTGATCAAGAGGCCCATCGAAGCAGCTCACGTTCTCGGGAAGTTGCTCCTGGCTTTCGGCGAAGACAACATCCTCTGGGGCACCGACGGTATTTGGTACGGCCCAGTCCAGCCCATCATCGATGCCTTCCGATCCTTCCAGATCCCGGCAGCCCTTCGCGAAGAGTATGGCTACCCCGAACTGACGCCCGCGATCAAGGACAAAATTCTTGGCATCAACGCCGCACGCGTCTACAACATCGACCTCGCCACAGTTGCCCAGGCCGCACGCCACGACAACCTGGCCTGGACCAAGGAATCACTGGCGGAATATAACGCCCATCATTGAGCCTAATCTGCGCAATCGCCTGGTCTCCCTATGGTCCGGTGTGCTTCGCCCACCCGGGAGACGAGGACATCGGAGTCCATGCCCTCGCCCTGCCGCGCGCCGAGGCCATCGCCCTCTGGCGACAGGTGCAGGAGACATTGCAGCGCACCAGCTAGTGCTAACCGTACGGGCTCAGCCTTGTGCCATGTAGTTTCCGCCGTTGACATGAGTGATCGCCCGGGGTGAGGACGGTTAGGGACGACCTCGAGGCTGCCTCGGCCGCCGCCTGATACAGATCGTCCCGCGGGCACCCGCCGGCACCCGGCATCGGTGGCTTCCGCTCCGAGGCACCCGGTCAGTCTGTCCGGGTGTACCGAGAGGAAGCGGATATGTGGATACGACGAGTTGACACACCCTGCGCTACATGGTATTACGGAAAGTGATGTAGTCGAGGGAATGGGAAAGGTGCAGCGAGAAGTGCAGCAGTGGCGTCCGAATGTGCGTGGTGTCATTCGCGGAGGCGCTCACCCCGAGGATCGGGTGCACGAGCTCACGTCAAAGCTTGAGAACGGCTGGTCAGTTGCTACGAAGCTGACATATCGCGATGGTCGGGTCCGCATGGGGCCAGTTGTGTTCACTCCACCCCCCGATGAGGACGCCGTCCGGTCAACCAAGTTCCTTCGACGTCTTAACCTGAGCTGGGTCCATGCTGAGTGGGACAATGTGGTCCGTGGCAATGCCGGAAACTGGCTGGACATGCCCGAAGAGTGGCGCAGGGGCATGCTTAAGTCACCGCATCCGGGCCGCCGCGGCCATCCCCAGGCATTTTACGCGTTGTGGGTCCAGCGTTATCTCGACGCTTGTGAGGTGAGCGAGAGGCCCATGGAGTACCTCGCCGACCAGTGGCTGGAAGAGGGGGAGCAGCGGCGATCGTTCAAGGCTCGGATGAACCGCTATCTGGGCGAGGCGCAGCGACAGGGCCTGATCGAGAGATTGGGACGAGGGCGCCCCGGAGGTACGATGACGCGTGAATGCCGGGAGCTCCTTAGCGAAGGGTCGCGTCCTGGGTGATGGTGCAGTAATGTCCGGTTAGGGTTCGGTCAATAGCGACGGTAGGACGAAGGAAACGGAGACCGTGAATACCGACGATCTTGTGGCCCACATCGCCGAACTAGAACGGCGCTTGGAGGTGGCCGAGGATGATCGGGCTATTCGCCAGTTGTTAGCGCGCTATGGCTTCAATGCCGATACGGTCGGAAGGGGCGCGGCGTACGTGTCACTTTATACGGAGGATGGGGCGATTGACGCCTCTAACACTCAGCGATGGGAAGGCCACGCCGCGCTGATGGACTTCATTACCAACCCTCAGGTGCATGGACGGATGGTGGGTCGGTGTATACACGCTCTGGGCAATAACCTGGTTACCTACATCGATGGAGACAGCGCCGTCGTTGAGGGCTATTCCATTGTGTTGTTACGAGAGCAAGACGGCTTTCACGTCTTCACATGCAACGCCAACCGGTGGACTCTCGTAAAGGTCGATGGTACTTGGTACATCCGTGAGCGAGTTATTCGTCCCCCCGGGTCGGACGAGTTCACCTCGGTAATCTCCGCCGAAGGCTCTCCTATTCTTCACCCCGCATCTGAATCGTCCGATATTCCGTGACCCACGAGAAGTACACGCACGGACTAGTCGCATTCCCCGTTTCCCGCGGGATTCCCTCGCCAGGCAATGCTTACCCGTCCGATGGGGAACGCTCAGTGATATCACGAACAGGGGCAGCATTCCGGGCGGTGCTGTAGTAGTTTTCGGAGAGATGGGATAGCTTTGAGTGGGACGATCGAATGAATAGCGAGGACGGAGAGCGTGGTGGCCGATGATCTTGTAGCCCGCATTGCAGAGCTGGAGACGCGCCTCCAGCTAATGGAGGACGACCGTGCCATTCGGGAACTATTCAGCGCGTTACGGTTTCAACGCCGACATGGGAAGGAGCGAGGCCTTTGTGTCGCTTTACACCGAGGATGGCGGGATTGACATTTCCCGCGATCGTCGGTGGGAAGGCCACGCCGGCTTGATGGAATTTATCACCAACGCGCGGGGCGCCGTGGGTCGCTCTATGCACGCTGCTGGGCAACAACTTGGTCACCCACATCAATGGCGATGTTGCGGTCGCTGAGGGCTACTCGATCGTCCTGATGCGCGAGGAAGACGGTTTGCATGTCTTCTCATGTAGCGCCAATCGCTGGACGCTCGAGAAGAGCGACGGTGTGTGGTACATCAAGGAGCGATTTATCCGCAGCCCCGGCGCGGACGGGTATGACACGGTACTTTCTGCCGAGGGCTACTCGGATGTGTTGGCGGGCTCGGAATCGACCGAGGTACGGTAACGGCGAAAGTCAACTGGGGGCTTTATGCCTATCCGGATCAGGTTTAGGTTCCTTCTATCGACGTACTGTGAGTGGTAGCGAAGGCGACGGCGTACGAGTCCGGTTTGGCTGCCCGTCGTCGTTTGTCACCCGGTCGACGTCTTCTGCAGGAGGAAGCTCTCGGGACCATGAGGCGCCCCGTCAGAAGCCGTAGCGCGGCGCCTACGCGGCGGCGGTGATTTAGATCCGCGATCGGCGGACAGGTACTCGTGGACCAGACGAACCGCGGTTGCTCCTTCGCCGACGGCCGATGCGACCCGCTTGATCGAGCCCTCTCGCACGTCGCCCGCGGCGAACACGCCTGGCATGCTCGTTTCCAGGGGCAGCGGGTCCCGATCGAGGTCCCAAGTCGGCCCCGGCTGCTCGAGAACGTCGCGTCCGGTCACGACGTACCCCCGGGCGCTCCGGCTGACGTCCGAAGGCAGCCAGTGGGTGTGAGGCTCACCGCCGATCATGACGAATAGCGCAGCCGCGGGGACCCGTTCGATGGTCTCGTGTTTACCTTGCGCCACCGCCAGGGTGAGTTCCTCGAGGCGCTGGTCGCCTCCTCCGTCGGTGACCCGGGTGCGGTGCCGGACAACGATGTTCGGCGTTGACTCGATCGCTCGTACGAGGTAGCTCGACATCGATGTCGCCAACGTGGGGCGCCGAATGAGCAGGGTGACCGTGCGGGCGTGGCGGGCGAGGTGGAGCGCGGCCTGGCCGGCTGAGTTTCCCGCCCCGACGATGAAGACATCCTGATCTTGCATGGCTCGGCTCTCGCTCACCGCTGCGCCGTAGAAGACGCCCGATCCGACGAGGGCTTCGAGTCTGGGGATGCCGAGTCGCCGCCAGGCGACACCGGTCGCGATCACGACGGTCGCGCCGCACACCTCGGTTCCGTCAATCAGGTGGACGAAGCGGCTGTCGCCGCGCCGCGACAGGGCGACAACCTTCTGGGTGAAGACGATGTGCGCACCCATGAGCCACGCCTGTTCGCAAGTGCGTTCCATCAGGACGCCACCGTTCACGCCGTGAGGGAATCCGGGATAGTTTCGGATGAGCGGGCTCGTGCCGGCCTGGCCGCCGGAGACTGTCTGTTCGAGCAGAACGGTCTCGAGCCCTTCAGAGGCGGCGTATACCGCGGCTGTCAGGCCGGCAGGGCCGGCGCCGACGATGACAACGTCCGCCGTTGTGACGTCGTTGACGACGTTCACCCCGATGGCGCGTGCCACGTCGGGGAGGGTGGGGTCAACGGTTACCCGATCGTCGTAGCGGATCAACACAGGGAGCCGCGAGCCGTCGAGTCCAGTGTCGTCGAGCAAGTGTCGGCCGGCGTCACTGTCGCTTGCATACCACCCGAATGGCATGCTGAAGCGCGTCATCGTGTCCCGCAGCTGGAGCACGCTTGGGTCACCAGGCCGGGCGACGATCCGGAACATCTCGAACGCGGGCCGCTGTTCCCGCCTCCACGACGTGAGGTAGTCGCTCATCGCCCCCAACATCATCTCCTCGTCGGCCCATGGTCTGACGATGTGGTAGTCGGCCCGACCCAGCGTCATCGCCTGCACTGCCGGGCTGGTCGAGGTGTAGTCGCGATCGACCAAGAGGACCCGCTTCGCCCCCGGGTGCAAGGCGTGGGCTTGAGTGAGGAACTCGTCGGCCGCATCGTCTGTGACCAGTAGTGCCACGGGTACGCTGCCCGCTGCCATTTTCTCCAGAGCGACTAGAGCGGTGGCAGGCGTAACCTCGCCTGCCACCGTAAAATCGTTGCCGAACCGCCGGGTCAAGCCTACGAGCATGACATTGAGCGAATGCCCATTACGGTCGACCACGAATAACACCGGGCGTCGAGTCATGCTGGCCCTGACGGCCTGACGTTCTGGTTGAACCGGAACATGTTGCCGGGGTCGAGGCGGTCCTTGACGACCTGGAGCCGGCGGTACGTGGCGCTCGGATAGGAGCGCCGCACGACGTCCTCGCCGCCCTCGCCGGTGAAGTTGACGTACATGCCATCGTTGCCGTACGGAGCCATGGCGTCCCGGGCCGCCCGCGCCCACGACGCGTGCGGTGGCAGGTCAGCGGCTTGGGGGGTCCGGGCGATGCAATTGACGATGTATGGCGATGTCCGGTTCGCGAACGCGGTCGCCTCGGCAGGGACCCGGCCCATGGCCCCGCCAAGGTGGTGGATGTGGAGCTCGGCCTGGACGGGAAGGTCGGGCGATTGCCGGTGGAAGTCCGCGTACGTCTCGATCGCTTCGTCCGGGAGGCGGTCGAGGAACGCCGAGGTGAAGTAGTTGGCCGACCCGCGCTCCCAGAGCGGGTCGATGAGCTGCTGAAGGGCGACGTACGGGATCGGTCCGAGCACGTCGTTCACCACGGTCCCCAGACGCCGGAGGGGGGCCACGACCGTCTCGCCCTCGGCGCGGTCGCCAGCCCAGCACCCGATGACGGCGACGACCTTCTTGAAATGCCATTCCTCGGGGATGAATGGCGCCGGTGGAGCGGTCATCAGGTCAATGAGCGAGGTGAGCTCGTCGGGCGCCTCAGCCACCGCGTCGCGCCACCCGGCGACCACGTCAACGGCTTCGTCGCCGGCGTAGAACACGACGCCGCCGAGCACCTCGGGTCCCACCGGATGCACGGCGAGCTCGATTGATGTGACCACGCCGAAGTTACCTCCGCCGCCGCGCAGCGCCCACAACAGCTCGGAGTCCTCGTCGGCGGACGCCCGCACGATCGTGCCGTCAGGGGCTACGACCTCGGCGTTGACAAGGTTGTCACAAGTGAGGCCGTGGGCCCGCACGAGGTGGCCCATCCCGCCGCCGAGAGCGAATCCGCCCAGTCCCGTGCTGGAGACCAGGCCGCCCGTGGTTGCCAAACCGTGCGCCTGGGTGGCGGCATCGAAACTGGCCCATGTCGTGCCGCCACCAGCCCGGGCCCGCCGGGCGCGGGGGTCAACGCTGACGTCGGTCATGGCCCCGAGGTCGATGACGACTCCGCCGTCGCAGGTGGAGAAGCCGGCGACCGAGTGGGATCCGCCTCGGACCGCGATCGGAAGTCCTTCGCTTGCGCAGAACCGCACGGTGCGGACGACGTCGTCGACCGTGGCAGCCTGCACTAGGAGCGCCGGCCGGCGGTCAATGGCATAGTTCCAGACTCGCCGGGCGTCTTCGTAGTCTTCGTCACCCGGCCGAATAACGGACCCGGTGATCCCTTGCTCGAGCTCGACCACCGTAGCGGCACCGAGAACATGTGTCATGGCTTGTCTCCATTCGCTCAGCCTCCCGGTATTGTGATCGGGGCGGCTTTGCACGGCCTTTGCACGGCCGCAAGCCCGAGGGTGTCGCCGAGCGACTGGAAGCGAGCGGCAGCCAAGGCCGTGACGGCCCCCGCTCCGTCGGCGTTGCCCACATTGGTCAATAGCTGGGCGTGGAGCAGCAACTGCCACCCGAGAGCGTGGATCGGGAGTGTGTCCTCCCCGACCCGGATACTCTCCCCGAGCAGCGGCAGGGCGGCGGCGTCGTCACCGAGCAGGGCCTCCACCAGGGCGGCGGTGTGGAGCGTCAACGCGATGCCCGGGACATCACCGGTGCGCCGCATCCAGTCGACCACCTCGCCGACCCGCCGCCGGGCGAACTCACCTCGGCCGAGTATCGCATCGGCGACGACCCGGCCGGCCACCGTCATGGCGACGGCGCGCACGTCCCTCAGTGACGAACGAAATCTCTCGACCTGCTCAAAGCAACGGATCGCACCTTCGAGGTCGCCCTTCCAACGCAGGGTGTGCGCTCGTTGGCCGGTGGCATACGCCAGCCCGTATACGTCGCCGAGCGCATCAAACCGGCGGACAGCCTGGTCCAAGAGTTCGAGAGCCGCGTCCTCGTTACCGCCGAGGCGCTCGACGACCGCGCCGGCTGCCTCGAGGTAGCCGCGGGCCTGCTCGGCGCCGACCCGGCGGCCGAGCACCATGGACTCCTCGGCGATCGGTATTGGTACCAGGCCGCGGTGGTCGGTCACCCAACAGATTGTCATGGCGGAGAAAAACGGTTGAGCGGTTGCCTCGACGCCGACGAGGGCGCCGGTGCCCGCTGCGAAGTGGGCGGCCGCCTCGTCGAGTCGGCCGACACCGAGCGCGAGCAGCCCGGCGAGGTGACGTGACGAGGCGGCGACGGTGTCGTCCACCCCGCCGAGGGCCACCGCCTCGGCGGCCAGACGGCACGCGCCCGGCCAATCGTGGGCCATCCACGCGAACACCGCTCTGATCAAGGTGGTGTCGGCTCGGCGCACGTCGTCGCCGAGCTCCTCCTCCAAAGCAGCCAGCTGATCGCCCACCGCGCGGAGCGGAAGGGTCTGGCCCCTCCGGATGTGGAGAACCCCGCTGGCGAACAGCGCCCGGGCCCGTAGCGTCGACGGCTCTTCGCAGTCCTGGAGCGCCTTGTCGAGCCAGCTCAGCCCGTCGGCTATCTGGCCACGCGAAAGCCAAAACCGCCACGTGCTCGTGGCCAGCTCGAGCGCCAGGCATGGTTCTTCCCTGAGGGCCGAGCCCAGCGCGGCTCGAAGGTTGTCGCGCTCGGCGTCGAACCAGGACGACGGCTCCAGCACCACCGGCACCCCGCGGTCGGGATCGTGGCTGGCGGCCTGGGCGGCGAACCACACGCGGTGCCGTCTCCGGACGTCCTCGAGCTCGCCGGCCTCGGCCAGTCGTGCCTCGGCGTACTGGCGCACCACTTCGAGGAGTCGGTACCGCGCCGTCGTGCCACTTGCATCGGCCACGACAAGCGATTTGTCGACGAGACGGCCGAGCACGGCGATGATCTCGTTAATGGCGCACAGCTGGGCCGCGGCATCTAGATCGAACCCGCCGGTGAACACGGCGAGCCGTCGGAACGCAGTCCTCTCCTCGGCGGTCAGCAGCTCGTAGCTCCAATCGAGGGTCGCAGCCAGGGTCCGCTGACGATCGACCAGATGTCCTCGGCTGGCCACGACGCCGAGGGCTTCTCCGAGCCGATCCAGGATTTGACCGATTGAGAGGTGGGCGAGACGGGCGGCAGCCAACTCCAGGGCGAGGGGGATTCCGTCGAGGCGGCAGCAGATCGCAGCCACGGCCGGGGCAGTCCGGTCGTCAAGAGCGAACGACGGGGCCACCGACGATGCCCGATTGACGAACAACTCGACCGATTCGACGGCCGCCAGCTCCATCGGCGCGCCGATCTGAGCGTCGGTCGGCAGGTTGAGCGACGGCGTCCGCCAGGCGATCTCCCCGGTAAGCCCGAGCGGCTCCCGGCTGGTCGTCAGGACGACCAGGTTCGAGCAACGAGCCAGCAGCTCGCCGACCAGTGACGTCATCATCGGGAGGAGGTGCTCACAGTTGTCGAGCACGAGCAGAAGATGCCGGCCTGTCATCTGGGCGACGAGGGCGGTCGCGGATGGTCGGCGCCCGGGGAGCTGGAGGTCCAGCGCGGTGGCGACGGCTGATGCCACGAGGTCCTGGTCGGTGACCCCAGCGAGGTCTACCAGCCAGACCCCGTCGGGGTGCAGCGGGGTGGCGGCGCGTCGGCGGGCCAGCTCGAGGGCTAGGCGAGTCTTGCCCGCACCCCCCGGGCCGGTGATGGTCACCAGCCGCGAACGGTCGAGAGCTGCCGTCAGGTCCCGCAGCTCCCGTCCGCGGCCGATGAAGCTGCTTGCCGGCGCCCGCAAGTTGTGGGACACGAGGGCGCGGTCCACGGCTCCGCCGGTGGACAACCGTCGGTATAGATCGGCCGTCGCCTGGGCCGGCACCGCCCCATACTCCTCGAGGGTGTCGCGGAGCCGGGCGAATGCGTGGACGGCTTCGCCGCGACGCCCGGCGGCGAACAGCGCCGGCAACAGGGCACGATGGACCTCCTCATCATCAGGTCGCTCGACGGCCAGGGGTTCCAGCACCAACACCGCCTCGCCTGCCTCCCCCTGCTCGACCAGAGCGGAAGCCAATTGCACGACGAGGCGGGCTCGCCGGTTGGCCAGCTGTTCGCGATGCGGCATGGCCCAATCCTCGTACCGGTCTTCCGGCAGCAGATCGCCGGTCCACCGCGCCAACGCAGCCGCAAGCGACGCCGGCGTTCCGTCCGCCGCCGCCGCAGCCGCGGTGAACGAGTCGACGTCGACGGAGACATCGCCCCCCGGCCCGAGCACGACCATCTCGTCGCGCAAGACGATGCGGTCGTTGCCTAGAACCCGCCGAGCGGCGTGCAGAGCCTGGTGAAGGTTGTTCGCACCAGCGTCCGGGTCGGCGTCGGGCCAAAGCCGGTCGATCACGACCTCGCGGTGGATGCGATGGTCGGATGCTAGAGCGAGCAGCTTGACCAGCGTCTTGGCTTTGCGAAGCCGCCACCGACGGTCGACCGGGTCACCGTCGACGACGATGGAGAACCCGCCGAGCACCTTGATCTCGACTGTCGCCACCCCGAACCTCCGGCGGGCCACCTTGGGTGGCCCTGATGCAGAAGGCGGGGAGACCGTGTGGAGCGCAGGTGGAGACGCGAGGGCCGTCTACCCGGACGCTGTCGGCTCAGCGACGATAATTCCACTGATGCCCACCATCACGCCGCTGCTGCCGAGTGTGCTCGAGCCGATAAGGACTCAGGCCTCGATGGGATACAGCTTGAGAGCGTTATCCCACATCATCTTTCGCTTGCTTTCCTCTGAGACATCGGGGAGTGCCTCGATCTCTTCGACGGCCCGAGCGTAATGCCGACCCTCAGGGTGACCGAAGTCGGTTGCGATTACGACACTGCCGTCTCCGACGGCGTCGATAACCTGCTTGATGCCGGGATCGCTCGGCTCCGTTGAGACAAAGCACTGGCGCCGCCAGTAATCGATCGGATCCATCGGCAAAGGTATAGGCATCTCCTTCATCCCGCCTTGATTAGCGACCCGGAGCCGGTAAAGCCAAGAGGCTACCCAGCCCGAACCTGATTCCAAATGAACGAGCCGCAGCGTCGGGTGCCGCTCGAGCACACCACCGACGATGAAAGCTGCGCTGGCAATCATGTTGCCAATGGTGAAGGCGGAGGCACCAACTCCCCACATGAGCCCAGGGAAATAGTCGTACAGGAATGGGTCGCTCGGGCTGAGTGCGCCCACGTGAATTCCAACCGGCACGTTCAGGTCGGCCACGGTCGCCCAAAGCTTGTCCATCTCTGGCTGGTAGACCCGGTACTGCCCGACAGGCGCCGGGTTGATGGTGACCGCCTTGAATCCCAGTTCGCTTACGCACCGGATCGCTTCCTTGGCAGCCAGCTCGGGATCGCGTAGATCGATCATGCCGGCTCCGATGAGGCGATGGTCTCCCTCCGAGCAGAATTCGTGCAGCCAGGTGTTGTATGCCCGACTGTACGCCGCCGCGACGTCTGCCTCGGTGGTCGGAGCCTGGTTCGTGTAGAGCCCCGCTGATGGGTACAGAACCATGTAGTCCACCCGGCTGCGGTCCATGGCGTCGAGGTAGGATCGAGCTGGAAATCCTGCCGAGGCATACTCATCATAAGACTCGCCGAGGTCCGGCATGACCTGGACCTTGTCATAGAACCCAACGGGCATCTCATAGCCGCCCGCCGCCACGGAGTTGAAGAAACCGAAGCCTGATTCGAACTGCGAGTAACCCACCCGCACTATCGGCGCGTCGTCGCGGTACTTGGGCTCCAGATACCTCGCCCATAGGTCGTTCGGCTCGACCGCGTGCGAATCGGTGTCAATGAATCGATACGTAGACATAGGCCTTCCTGATCTGGTTGCGAATCACTGGTTTGCCTCGGCCCACCGGTCCTGTTCCTGTGCCCACCCTCACCTCACTCGATCGAGCTTCCTCTCGAATAGTCGTTTGGCCGGGAAAATGTATCCAGAGCCTGAGTGTAGTCCGGTGCGGCCGGCGCGGTTAGCGGGGTCCCTTCTCGGCGGGACATCAACGGCGGGCTGAGCTCGACGAAGGCGCTGGCGAGGATCGTCGGCCGAGAGACAATCAGCGGGCCAAGCGACACCGGGCCTCCAGCGGTCCGCCAGGTCCTGCTAACTTTTGAATTTCTCGACGGCATTTCGGGAGTGTATGGTTTATGGATCGAAGGGTAGGCCTTCAATCGCTAGGAAGCGGGGGAGTCAAGATGGTGATTGGCAGAGGGACTTTTTTCCGGGGTGTGGGAATTCTGGCCCTGATCGCAGCTGTCGCGGCGTGCGGGTCAAGCAGCAAGTCGAGCTCCTCTAGTACGGCTGCGACTGCTGGTCAACCCGCCACCGGTGGCGCACCGTCAGCGACAACTGCGACTGGAGCAACTGGTGCGACTGGAGCGACTGGAGCTCCGATCAAGGTCGGCGTTGTGTGCTCGTGCTCCAGCTCCTTTGCGGGGGCCGATGAGCAGGCGACTGAGGATGTGTACAAGGCCTGGGTGAATACCGTGAACGAGTCGGGTGGGATAAACGGTCATCACGTGGAGCTGATAACAAAGGACGACGGAGGTAACCCCGGCACTGGTGCCACGGAAGTACAGGCTCTCGTCTCGGATCACGTGGTCGCAGTGGTGGACGAATCCCTGGTCGACCCGGTGTGGGCGTCGATCGTGCAGAAGGCGAATATTCCTGTCGTAGGAGGGAATATCAACCAACCCGAGTTCGGCCTGAATCCGGATTTCTATGATGCCGGCCAGAGCCAGGACTCGGAGAACGTGTCGTACATCGAGACCCTCAAGGCTGCGGGAGTGACCAATTTCGGCGTCATCTACTGCGTTGAATCGCCCGCCTGCGCCCAGAGCGCAGGAGAGTTGAAGACGTTGAGTGCGAAGAGTGGGCCTCCGCTGATTTATGAGGCCTCGATCTCGGCTACCGCGCCAAACTTCACTGCGCAGTGCGTCGCCGCCCAGCAGAAGCACGTCGACGCCCTGATCGTCGAGGAGATCAACACGTTGCAGGCCACGGTGGCGGAGGACTGCGCCCGCCAGGGCTATAAGCCGACGTACATAGGTGGAGGATCAGGCTTTGGCCCGGTCACCGCGGCAGAGCTCCGCCCTCAACGCCAATACCTGGTTCGAGTCCAACAATATCCCGTATTGGGTCAACAGCCCGGCCGTCCAGGCTATGAACACCGCCCTGGACAAGTACTACCCCGGGCTGCGAACCAACGCCAAGCTCTGGGAAGGTACTGACCTGGGGGACTGGGCGTCGGGGGTGCTGTTGGCAGACGCGGTCAAGGCCGGGGGCCTGGGGCCCAGCGACAGTCCGAGCGCGGCTGAGGTCCTGAAGGGGCTCAACTCCCTCAATGGGGATACATTGGGTGGGCTCTCCCCGCCACTGACGTTCCACGTAGGACAGGTGAACTCGGTGGACTGCTGGTTCACGTTCCGCCTGCAGAACGGGGCGGAGGTCCTGGAAGACAACGGAAAAGTGACCTGCGGAACCACCGCCTCGTTGTAGCGACACGGAATCTCGAGCGCTTACAGGGCGATTCACGCGCTTGCATCTCGGCGCGGCCAGATGATTGACTGACCCGTCCGGTATTTCCGGCCGGCAACGTGGCTGGCGGGTAGGGACCGTTCTGTACGAGCAACAGAGGTTTTCGCGATGCAAACCATTTCACTATCGGATGCGCTCGGCGTCGAGCTGACGGACTTCGATATCAAGCAGCCGTGCCGCGCCGAAGAGCAGGCGGCATTGCGCCGGCTGTTCTGCGAGCACCATCTGTTGCTGGTCCGCGGGCAGCAGGTCACCGCCGAGGACCAGAGAAGGTTCGTGAGTTTCTTCGGTCCAGTCCGAGACAGAGGCGACGACAACGCAGGGGCGTTTGTCACCAACCGGGGAGGGCGGCCGGCCGGGGCGGGCACCGGGAAACAGCCTGGTCGGCTATTGTGGCACTCGGACGGTGTCTACGGGCCGCGGCCGGGGATCGCCACTTCGCTGCTGGCGCAGGACGTACGGCCAGAGTCGGTGCCGACCATGTTTGCCAGCGGGGCCCGAGCGTACGAGCGGCTACCGGTTGCGATGCGCGATCGCGTCGACATGCTGCACGCCCTGTTCCTCCGTGATCTGTTGGTGGAACGGACCGACGTACGGTTGCGGGAGGAACACATCCCCGCTGATGAGCCCGAGCGGTTCACCAAGTACGTGCACCCCGTTGTCTGGCAGCTACCGCACGCCGACCAGAAGGTCCTGCTGATCAACGAGCTGGCTACCAGCCACATCGTCGAGTTGCCCCGCGACGAGAGCGAAGCGTTGTTGCACGAGCTGTTCTCGCGCATGTACGCAGACGACAACGTCTACACCCACAAGTGGGAGAGCGAGGACCTCATCATCTGGGACAACCAGGCTCTCCAGCATTCGAGGCCAGACATGGGAGACGTGCCTCGTCACTTGCGCCGTCAATCCCTCGATGGCTGGTACACCGACGACGGGCTGCTGGAGTGGGAGGAGACGGCGTACGGGCCGGCCAGGGCGGCCGGATGAGGAATCAGGATCTACTATCCCCCGGAGAACAGGAATTGAAGCTGCGCTCGAAGCGGAACGCCGTCTCCGCGATTATCACGGCGGCTGTGGTCGCCCTGCTCGTCGGCTGCTCCTCTAGTTCCCATAGCTCATCCACTGCCAGTACCGCGCCGTCCAGCGCTACCACCACGGCCGGCGCCCAGACCGCCTCCTGCAACACGTCAGGAACCCGCGGGGTGACCGGTTCGGCGATCACCGTGGGAGGACTGGTGACCGTCCTCGACTTCGGGACCGGTGTCGACAAGGCGGCCGAGGCCCGTTTCAATCAGGCCAACAACGACGGTGAGCTCCCGTGCGGGCGCAAGATCAAGTACATCCCGTCTCTCGACGACCAGGGGACACCCGACCTCGACCTGACCGATATCCGCCGCCTGACCCAGCAGGACGGCGTGTTCGCAATAGCGCCGGCGCTGTCGCCGGCCATCGAGTCCGGTGGCACCTATATAAACCAGCACCAGGTTCCCACCGTGGGTTGGGGGGTCTCCCCGTCGTTTTGCCAGCCTGCCAACCCGTCCGACATGTATCTCTTCGCGTTCAACGGATGCCTCACCCCGCCCGTTCAAACCTATCAATCCAACGTTCTGGCTGGTTCCATGGCCAAACTGTTTCAACTCAAGGGGAGTTCAGCTCAGGGATCATCCGTTGCCCTCATAGGTGACGATACCGATACCTCGAAGGCCGGGAATGCCGGCATCGGAGGCCAGCTCCAAGCCGTCGGATTCAAGATCGTCTACAGCCAGAATCCCATGCCGGCCGCCCCCGCGGTCGTCACCGACTTCACCCCATATGTCGAAGCCATCATGACCTCCAACGGTGGTCACCCGCCCGACTTGGTCTACGTCACATCTGGGCCGGCCAACGCCTTCGGACTATCCAGAGCCTTACAGCAAGCGGGGTACAAGGGCATTATCAGCCATTCCACCTATGCCCCCCAACTGGTGGCTCAAGCAAAGGGGGACACGGTGCAGAACACCTTCGCCACCACTGAGTCCAACACGCCGGCCATGCAGCAGATAATTTCCACCCTTCATGCCGGCGGGGTAACCCAGATCGGGCAGCCGGAGCTGGCCGCGTACTATTCCGCCGACATGTTCATTCAGATTCTGAAGAAGGTCGGCCCCGATCTCACACCGCAGCGGTTCCAGCAGGTGGCAGGGACCATCACTTACTCGATTCCGGGCGTCGTGGGCCCCACGTACTACCCCCAGGGCTACCAGGTCGGACCCCCGTGCTCGGAGCTGGTCTACAGCAACGGCACCACGTGGAGCGTCGCCGTACCCTACGCGTGCTACGGGAACGACTTCAAAAAGGTCTCCGGCAAGTGGGTGCCGGTGCCCTACCCATCCGGCATCGGCTCCTAGACCGCCGACCATCGCCAACCGGCCGGGTGGAGTTAAGTGGAATTAAGCGGAGTGAGGTCCGCTTCTGCCTGCCTGGGTCTCAGAGTGTAGGGTGATGCCTGCTGGAATTGAAACCCGGAGGTACGGACGTGGGGTATATCGACTGCGACACGCATGTGATCGAGCCGGAGCAGACGTGGGACTACTTCGACCCGGCCGAGCGGGAGTTCCGGCCGACGATGCAGGACGGCTACTGGACGGTTGGCGATCATGTGGTGCAGTGGCCGGGCCCGCTGGCGAAGCACTGGAACGGCGAGGTGTTCCCCGGTTGCGACCTGGTTGACATCGGCGCCCGGCTGCGGTACATGGACGACTTCGGTGTCGACGCTCAGATGATCTACACGACCTGGTGGCTGCTGCACCCAACTTGGAGCCCGATCGCCGAGGCGGCGCTTCACCGGAGCTACAACCGATGGATGGCCGAGCGGACGCCCGAAGCGGGTGGACGGCTGCGCTGGGCCGCGATGGCCCCCGTCCGGACGATGGACCGGGCGGTCCAGGAAATGGAGTTCGGGAAGGCCAACGGCGCCTCCTCGGTGTTCCTGCTCGGCCAGAACCATGGGATGAGTCTGGCCAACCCGGCGATGTTTCCCCTCTACGAAAAGGCTCAAGAGTTAGATCTGGCCGTCACGGTGCACGTAGGCAACGACCTGCGGGAGGCCCGCCGCGACCCGGGCAATTCGATGCACAACGGCATCATGGTCCTGCCGGGCGCGTTCTTCGCCGTTCTGTGGGGCGGGCTGACCGACCGATTCCCTAGACTGCGCTGGGGATTTGTGGAAGGTGGTGCGACATGGCTGCTTTACGTCCTCAGAGAGATTTTCCGCACTGACGACGTCATCGGCGCCTATCGGTACTTCAGGGACTGGCGAGCGGCCGCGATCGACGCGGTTCGGGACAAGCACCTGTATGTCGCCGCTCAGGTCGACGACAGTCTTCCCGAGATAATTGACCTGCTCGGGTCGGACCACCTCGTCTATGGCACCGACTACGGTCATCTGGATATCGGGTCCGATCCCGAGGGTCTGTATCTCATGGCGACCCGGACAGACATTGCCTCCGACGTGGCCCGGAAGATCGTCGACACGAATGCCCGCCGCCTGCTCGGCATAGATCCGGCCTTTACGCCTGCGCCAGATCCGACCATGACTAGCTTGCCGATGGAGCGACTGGCCCTGGGCCTTCCGGCCGGAGCCATCAGCTGATCTTCCGCAGGAGTACCAGGGATTGCGGTTAGAGAAAGTCGTCGCGATTACAGGCAGCGGATCAGGGCTGGGCCGGGAATCCGCGCTGCTGTTCGCCAGCGAGGGCGCCAAGGTGGTGACGAGCGATGTCGTTTCGGGCCGGGCGCAGAAGGTTGCCGCCCAGATAGAAGCGGCTGGAGGCCACGCCGTTGGCATTGACAGCGATGTCCGTATCGAAGCAGACATGGAGCGTCTGGTTTCCACCGCCGTGGAAGTGTACGGCCACCTTGACGTGATGTTTGCCAATGCCGGGGTCCCCGAGATCGGCTTCGGCTGCACTCGCTTCGAGGATCTACCGCTCGAGCAATTCAACCACGTCGTCGCCGTGAACTTGACCGGCGTCTTCCTGGCGTGGAAGCACGCCGCTCGCCAGTTCATCGCTCAGGGCGCGGCCGGGACGCTCCTAGCTACGACGTCGGCGTCGGCCTTCGCCGCGTTCGATAACTTCCCGGCGTACTCCGCGTCAAAGGCGGGGGCCAACGGGCTGGTACGAGCGGCCGCCGTCGAGCTCGGTCGGTACGGAATTCGGGCGAATGCCTTGTGCCCGATGTGGGGGATGTCGGCGAACTTTCCACTGCCTCCGGACGCTGAGGTGCTGGGGAAGTCATATGAGGAAATGCAGGACTGGGACCCCGCCAGCCGTCCCATGCCGCTGGACGCCCACCGGCCGCCGACGCTTCGCGACAATGCGCGACTTGCTCTGTTCTTGGCGTCTGACGACTCCGCATACATGAGCGGCCAATGCATAGCCGCCACTGATGGAGCGACGTTCGCCCGCCTGCCGACCTGACAGGCGGCATCGCCTGAGTTTCCCGATATTGGGTCTACGGCCCCCGCTCGGGAGGGCCGGCGCCAGTCGAGGACGTCTATGATGCGCGGCTGACAGACTGCCAGTTATCGTCGGTTGACGAAGGCCGCTGTGGGGTTTGGTCGTAGGGCCAACACCGCAAGCCGCTGCGGAGCGACATGAGGGGAGAGATGGAGACATGGGAAAGCTCGACGGCAAGGTTGCATTCATCACCGGAGCGGCCCGCGGTCAGGGCCGGAGCCACGCGGTCCGCCTGGCTCAAGAAGGTGCTGACATCATCGCCGTAGATATTTGTAAGCAACTCGAGACGGTGGCCTACTCGATGTCCGGTCCGGAGGATCTCGACCAGACGGTGAAGGAGGTCGAGGCTCTGGACCGGCGGATTGTCGCCCGACAGGCCGACGTCCGTGACGTCACGGCCCTGCAGCAGGTATTCGACGAGGGTACGGAGGCGCTGGGGCCGGTCGGCATCGTGCTCGCCAACGCCGGCATCGGCGCTGGTGGTAGCCCGGTATCCGCCGAGCAGCAGTGGGAAGACGTGATGGGAGTCAACCTCACAGGTGTATGGAACACCGGTCGGGTCGCTATCCCCTCGATGATCGAGCGGGGCCAGGGCGGCGCCATCGTCCTCACCAGCTCGACCGCCGGTCTGATGGGCGTGGGCCTCGCGGCTCCGGGATTCTTGGCCTACACCGCAGCCAAGCACGGCGTTGTCGGGTTGATGCGGTCGTGGGCTAATTACCTGGCGCCTCACAGCATTCGGGTCAACAGCGTGGCCCCGACCGCGGTTCGAACGCCCATGGCTGGGGACGGCAACCTGGCCGAAGTCATGGAGAGAAACCCGGGGATCGCGAATGCGTTGACCAATGCCATGCCGGTCGATCTGGTGGAGCCGCTGGACATCTCCAACGCTATCGTCTGGCTCGTCTCAGATGACGCCCGGTACGTCACCGGTACCGTCGTGCCTGTCGACGCCGGCCAGCTCAACAAGCGTTGACGCTCCTCGACCGATGGGCAAGATGGCCGTAAAGAACGAGGAGACCTCTAATGGATGATGTCGAAGAGATCAAAAAGTTGAAGGCACGGTATTTCAGGGCTCTCGACACGAAGGATTGGGAGTTATACCGAAGCGGCTTCACCGAGGATCTGGTCTTCACATATCTGGGGACAGGCGATGTCATAGAAAGCCTCGACGCCTTCATGGACTACGCGCGCGGCCTGACCATGACGAGCGTCCACCACGGACACATGCCGGAGATCGAGCTCACGTCGTCGACAACGGCGACGGGTATCTGGTCCATGGAGGACCATGTGCGCTGGGCCGACGGCTACGAAACGCATGGCTACGGCCACTACTTCGAGACCTACGAAAAGGCAGAGGACCGCTGGCAGATCAAGACCATGAATCTGGCCTACCTCCGCAGCGACCGGACGCCCTATTCGATGAGCCCGTCGGAGTAGGTGACCTGGCCGGACCTCACGTGCTCGGGCGCGGTGTGCGTTGCAGCAACTCGATGCGAAGGCCGTCGAGTACCGAGACGCAGAGCATGGTGATGTCCTGAGTCTCCCGGTGGACTACCGTGTGGGTTCGTTCGAGGATCGTGGCTCCGTACGACGCCAGGCGGGCCGCCGAAGCGTCGACGTCGTCGACCTCCATGGCCAGATGAGTGAGCCCGAGGTGGCGCGCGCGACTGCGACGGCGTCCCGATCGGTCCGGGCACGGTCCAGCACATCAGCTCGACGCGGAAACCGTCCTTCATGACGTAGCGCATGCGCTGTTGGGCCCGGCCTCCGTCGATCTCTGCCAGATCGGCTACTTCGTCACCGGAGGTACCAGTGGCACCGGCCTCGAAACCCAGCGCTTCGGTGAAGAACTGGACAGCGGCGTCGAAGTCGGATACGGCAAGCCCGACGTGAGACAATATCATTGACGTCATGGTGGCACCGTAGACGACCGTAAACGCCCGAACATAGGGCCATTGCCCGGGCCGAGAAGGGAAGATAGATGGCTGCTGACGCTGACTTTGATGTTGTCGTTGTCGGTTCGGGCGCCGCGGGGTTGACTGCCGCCCTCACCGCACGTGCCGAGGGGGCGCGAGTGGCGATCGCCGAGTCCGAGTCGCTCGCCGGTGGCGCATCCCGCCTGTCGGCGGGTTGGGTGATGGCCGCGGGTACCGAACTCCAGCGACAGGCCGGATTGGAGGACAGTGCCGAGGAGCTTTATCACGAGTACATGTTCATCAACCAGTTCGGGCTACAGCCGGCGTTGGTCCGGCGCCTCGCCGAAGGCGGCGCCGACGCGATCTCGTGGCTGCTCGAGCAGGGGGTGCGCTTCGACCCGGACGTCAAGAAGGGCGGGCCCGAGCTGGTCCCCCGCACCCACGCGCCGGAGGGCTACGGCCAGGGGCTGATCGACCTGCTCGTCCGCAAGTGTCGCGAACAGGACATCGACATCGCGCTGGGCCGGCGCGTCGATCGCCTACTTACGCGCGGTGACGCCGTCGTGGGTATCGCCGTCGGAGACGACGCGCTCGAGGCCGGTGCCGTCGTTCTGGCCACTGGCGGTTTCGGCGCCAACCGGGCGCTGGTCGTCGAACATCTCCCGAGTTTGGGCCGCCTCGGTGATTGGCTGTTCTACATCGGTCCGGAGAGCTCCCGAGGCGACGCGCTGGCTCTGGCCGGGTCCGTTGGCGCGGCGACGATCGGTCGCGACCGCTTCATCGCGCTGCCCGTGCCGAAGCCGGATGGCCGGGATTTCGACTCCTACCTGCCGGCATGGATGCTGGTCGTAGGCCCCGATGGCCGGCGGCTCTGCGACGAGACGTCGCCATACGGCGTCACGTGCGGGCTGTTGATGGAGGCCGGTGGGCGAGTCTTCGGGTTTTTCGACGAGCAAATCCTGGCCGACAATGGCACGCCTGATCTGCCGACGTTCAAACCCCATCCCAGCGGAGCGTTACGCCCGGTGGCGTTCTGGAAGACCGACACCATCCGGCGATGCATAGACGCGGGCAGCATCGTCCGCGCCGACAGCCTCCAAGAGCTCTTCGCTTTGCTGGACCTGCCGGTAGCGCCAACCGGTGGCGCAGTGCGCAGGTACAACGAGTCTGCGTCGCTCGGCCGGGACCGCGACTTCGGGAAAGAGGCCCGGTTCGTCCGTCCCCTCGAGAATCCCCCCTTTTACGGCGTCGAGTTGCGCCCCGCGGCCATCGGGGAAACCAGCTACGGGGTGCAGATCGACGAGTTCGGTCAGGTGCTCGACGAGAGCCAGGCGCCGATCGCGGGATTGTTCGCCGCCGGTGAATGCACCGGAGGGACTATCGGGTCGCGCTACCTGAGCAGCGGCAACAGCCTGGGTAACTGCTTTGTGTTCGGCCGGGCGGCTGGTCGCGCCGCGGCCCGACATGCCCTCGACCCGAAGGCGCAGCCGTAGCCCGACCAGACCATTCGCGGCGATCTCTATGCCGCTCGGTCGGCCTCTCGCTCGTCCAGGAATTCCCACCAGTGTCTGGCCGAGCGCTCGGCCCACAGTTGTACTGACGAGGGCCTGGCGTCGAGGAGTTGAAGCGCCTCGCTGGTCCAAGAGGCGTGCTCCTGCTCTAGCTGGGCGTGAACCGTCCAGAACTGTGTCCCCCTGGAGCTGAGGTGGTGGTGGTTCGACAGTGCGCTGGCCTTGGTTGCGGCAATGTCGCCAGCCTGGTGCTCGTACGCCGCGATCACGGACAGTGCGGGGATAGGTCCTTCGAGCGCCGCGCCTCGGTACAAGCTCACGAGCGCGCTGGTTGCAGGCGTAGCTGAGGTAACGGCGGCCGCCCCGACTTCCGCCGCGAATGCCTCGAAAAGCTCCAAGTGAGGGCATGGACGTGACAGCTCGTCATGCAGATTGTCTTCGACCCGCTCACGGCATGGCCCATCAGGGAGCTGGCCGGCAACCGCGGAAAGTACCTCGGGTAGACACCGCTCGAAGTGCCGGTACTGGCCGGCGTAGCTGGTCAGGTCTCGGGAGCGGAGCGAGCCGTCCTGCCAGGATCGATAATAGGGATGATCGAGGAGTCGGAGCCCGGCGAGAGCGTGGTCGAGGGCAGTCGCGATGTCAGAAGCGGCCATGGTGGGTAGCGTAGTAGACACCCAATATCCGGCTCGGGAGACCGCTCTCACCGAACTCCGCAGAAATGTAAAGATGGCCCGGATGGGCGCACCGCTAGCCGAGCGGGAGGGCGCGCTGGAGCGGGTCCGGGCCCTCCTGGAGAGCGCGATCTCCGGGCGCGGGCGAGCTCTGTTCGTGTTGGGGGAGGCCGGGTTGGGGAAGTCCACCCTGCTCGAGCACGCCGTCAAGCTCGGCAGTGGGCGGATGGCCATCGGGATCGGTCGGGCGGATGTGGCCGAGGCGGCTTTACCTTTCGGCCTGATCGGCCAGGCTTTGGAACCCTTGCTGGGCGGTGAGGTGCTGAGCCCATGGGGTCCCCAGCGGGCCCTCCCGGACCGCCTGTATGCCATCCTGTACCGACTGCGCGAGGTGGCGGTCCGGCCCCTGCTCATCGCCTTGGATGACGCTCACTGGGCCGACCCCGACTCACTAACCCTGCTGCGACTGATCTGCCGGCGGCTGGCCGGACTTCCGGTCGGCATGGTCGTGACGGGGAGACCCTGGCCCCCGACGCTGGCCCGGGCCGCCGAGGAGCTCGCAGAGGAGGGACTCGTCGATCTGGAGCGGCTACTTCCGCTGACCCCAAGTGCCGCTACCGATCTCCTCAGTCAGCGAATCGGTGATCGGGCCAGGCTCGACGACATCGGGGCCGCCGTGGCTTCCTGCGGTGGCAACCCGCTGCTCCTCATGCACGTAGCAGCAGAAGTGGAGGCCGGCCGGGCCCTTCCCGACCACGGGAGGCAGTCCGGCGGGTCGTGGGCCAGCCGCCTTCTTCTGTCCCGTTTCATCGGCATGGGCCCGGCGGGGGAGGCCTATCTCCAGGCCGCCAGCGTTCTCGGTGGGCGCTTTCGTCCCGAGATCGCGGCGGAAGTGGCCGGGCTCGGGCCCGCCGACGCCGCCGACGCGCTCGGGGCCCTGGTCGGAGCGGGTTTACTGGTCGACGCTGGTGACGGCTGGGCCACGTTCAGTCATCACCTGGTGCGCCTGGCGGTGTACGACCAGGTGGCCCCGCAGCACGCCCACCTGCACGAAGCGGCGTTCCGCGTGCTCCTGGCCCGTAAGGCGCCGGCCGCTCAGGTCGCTGAGCACGCAATGGCGGCCCGCCTGGTCCACCCGGATGCCCGCAAGGTTCTGGGGGTCGCAGGCGGGGACGCTCTCCGCCAAGGCGCACCGGGCACCGCTATGCGCCACCTCCGGGCCCTCGTAGAGTTGAGTGGGGACGAGACCCCCCCGGAGGCCCTCTTGGATCTGGCCCAGGCCTTGCGGGCGGTGGGCGACAACGAGGAGGCGGCGGCGGTGTGCGAGGACCTCCTTCGCCGGCTCGACCTCCCGGTGCGGCTGACGTTGGCTGCCTTGACCGAGCTGGCCCAGGCTGAGTTCAGGGCGGGGTCGCTCGAGGTGGCGACGGCCAGAATGGATCAGGCAGTCGGTTTGATCGGATCCGAGGCGTCGGAGCTGGCCGCTACGGCTCTCCTGAATCAAGCCCATCTGACGGTGATGCGGCTCGGCCCGAGAGCCGCCCTTCCGCTGGCGCGCCGGGCTCGTCTGGTCGGGGCCGAGGTGGGCGGGCAGATTCGCGTGGTGGCCGACGCCGTCTGGGGCGAATGCGCCTACCTGTCGGGCGACCCCGAGGGACTGGCAGTGGCAGAGCGAGCGGCCAAAGAGGCTTTACTCGCCCCGGCGCCAACCCCGGAGGCCACCCAGTGGTCTGAGCCCGGAGTCCTATACGCCGAGCTGGCCACTGCCGCCGAGCGGTTCGAAGAGGCTGAGCGGATCCTGGCGGAAACGGTGAGCGAGGCCGAGCGCAAGCGCCATCCCATGAATCTCTTCGAGGGTCAGTACCTACTGGCGGAAGTGCTGCGTCGGACCGGGAGATTGAGCGAGGCCACCGGCCTGGCCGACCAGTTGCTGGGTTCGGCGGAGCTCATGCCGTTCGCTCTGCCCCTTGCCGCGGCCGAGAAGATGCTGGTTCTCCTGGACCTGGGACAGCTGGACGAGGCTTCCCGCTGGGGGGAGCGCCTGGACGAGATGACCGCGGGCAGAGCTCGACTGGGTCGGATATGGACCCTTTCCCACCTCGGTCGGGCCCTGCTGGCGTGGCGCCAGGGCAGAGTGGAAGAAGCGGCTCGGGTATTCGGCCTCCTCGAGCGCTCATCCCGACGGGTCGATCTGCTCGAGCCCTGCCTCTATCCGTGGGCCTATCCGGCGGTCGCCGCTCATCTGGCTTGTGACCGCGAGGACGATGCTTCCCGGGTGATCGACTGGCTGGAACCTCGAGCGGAGGGTCTTCCGTCCCTCTGGTCCAAGGCTGTCCTGGCCGGGGCCCGGGCCGCCCTGGCCGAGCGAACCGGCGACTTCGACCAGGCCGCGGCCCGCTTCGCCGACGCTTCTTCGATGCACCACCCGGCGATGCCGCTATCCCGCGCCGAATCCCTCACAGAGTTCGGGGCGTTTCTGATCCGCCGCAACGAGCTGGCCCGGGCTCGTCCCGTTCTGGCCGAAGCGGTCCAGCTTGCAGAGGACTGCGGGGCGGCCTGGCATGCCGAGCGAGCCCGAGTCGCGTGGCGGCGCGCCGGTGGCCGGGCTCGGACCACTCCGGTCGGGGCGCTGAGTCCACAAGAGAAGGCGGTCGCCGACCTGGCTCGAGCGGGACGAACGAACAAGGAGATCGCCGCTCAGCTCTATCTGTCGGTGAACACAGTGGAGACCCACCTGTCCCACGTCTACCGCAAGCTGGGCATCAACGGCCGGTGGCAGCTCATAGCCAGGGAGGACGCCAACTCCGCCGGGTAGCCGACCGGCCTGAGGGTCCCGGCACCGCGCTGAATTCACCGGTTGCCGGGACGACAGCCGACGCTGACATCAGCATGCTGTCTGTCATGGGCGCGCCAGCGCGGTTACCAGGCCTGAAGCATCCACCGCCCCTTCGGCCGGAGCGGTCGGGTTGATGAACCCCCTCGCTGACGAGGTGTTGCGCCTGGCCGACGGACGCCAGCTGGCGTGGGCCGAGTGGGGGGACCCCCGGGGCTCACCCGTGGTGTTCCTTCACCCCAGCCCGGGCTCGCGAATGCTCTGCCCGGACGTGCACGCGACCGCTCAGAGCGGCGTGCGGCTCATAACCGTCGACCGACCTGGCTATGGCGGTTCGGACCCCGTCCGCGATCCGACCCTCACCGGGTTCACCGCAGACCTGGCCCGCCTGGTTGACCACCTGTGGCTCGGCCAGTTCGCCGTGGTGGGATGGTCGGGAGGGGGCCAGTACGCCGCCGCCTGCGCAGAAGTCCTCGGCGAGCGAGTGAGCTCTCTCGGGCTGGTGGCCGTGCCCGCTCCAGATGTCGAGATCCCCTGGTTGTCCCCTGCGACCAGGGAAGCGGCCCGGCTCGATGACACGGATCCGCTACAGGTCCTGGCG
Source organism: uncultured Actinomycetota bacterium (assembly GCA_963783945.1). Classification (GTDB taxonomy): domain Bacteria; phylum Actinomycetota; class Acidimicrobiia; order Acidimicrobiales; family Palsa-688; genus CAWAPS01. The sequence goes on along the minus strand of CAWAPS010000019.1, from coordinate 694,088 downwards.
GCCGTCGCCGACGCCGAAGGCTCGCTGGTGACCGCGCCCGAGCGGGCGTGGGACTGTTGGGACAACCCATCCGACGCCACGATCCGACGGCAGGCCGGAGTGGAGGACGCGCTGCGGATCATGTGGCGGGTGGGACTCGGCAAAGGGGCTCAGGGGCTGGCCGCCGACGTGGTGGCCGCCTTGCGGCCCTGGAGCTTCTCCCCGTCGCTCCTGGCTACCCCGGCCCGGCTCTTCTACGGCCATCACGACGTCATGGTTGATCCCGCGCACGCGCAGTGGTGGGCCCGGGTGCTGCCCAATTCCGAGCTCACCGTGATCGATGGGGGGCACTTGATCCCTTTTGTGGCGTGGCCCGAAATCCTGCGGGCGGTGCAGCCGTGAAGAGGAAAGGCCAGCACGCAATAGAGACGAACCATGGCGACCGTTGCCGCCAGTGCTAGAGATACCGACAGACCGAAGGTGGGAAATGTGTCCCTGGTTGACGACTCGTACGGTGCAGTCCTCAGGCTGCGCCCCTATCCGGATTGGAGCGCAGCCGCCTGCAAGAGGGAATCAGGTGGGCTGACCGAACTCTTCTTCTCGCTCGACCTGGCCGACATCGCTCGGGCCAAGGCGATTTGCTCACATTGTCCACTGAAGGAGGACTGCCTCGCCGTTGCTCTCGACCGGCAGGAGCCCTGGGGCGTCTGGGGCGGAGAACTCCTGGTAGACGGGGCGATCATCAGGCACAAACGGGGAAGGGGCCGACCGCGCAAGTCGGACGCCTCCCCGGTACACCTGCAAGTCGTCTCCTGACGCCCAAACCACTTCGATCCGCCGGGCCTGTCGCTCCCTCGGTTACGTGGTCTGGAGCACCGCGGTGCCCGGAGCCTGGTTAGCCGGGCTCGTCATTGCTCTCCAGGAGAGCCTGGGCCAGCGGTGCATCCTCCGCCGACACGAAGACGGGCACGCCATCGGCAAAGGCCACGGACGGGTATACGGAGTCGGCGCCAACCGTCGCCGCGATCCCTGATGAGCGCAGTCGAGCCGCGATCACTTCCGCTTCGAACGGTTGAACTCGGGTCAGCTCGACCAGGGCCCTGTGGTCGGGATTCGAGTGTCTGTCATCCCTCGGCATGTGGGCGCGCCTCCTGTTAGGCCGACTGGCGGCCAACGGGAGTGTAGTGAGAAAACAGGTGGGATACCCTGCCGGCGGGCTCCCGGTCGTATAGGGCCCGGCACTCCTAGCCACGAAAGGTCCGGTCCTGTCTGATGACACCTTCCTCGAGCTTCGAGCCACCAGGCCAGTCGAGGCGTGACAGCATCCTTGCTCTGGACCGCGGCCGCCTTCGCGAGGTGTTCGACCTTCGCGGCAGCCGGCACGCCGGGTCGGTTGCGGGCTTCGAGGCCGACCCGTATCCCATTTGGCATGAGTTGCGCCAGGAAGCGACGATCCATCCGGGCACGCTGCACGAGCTGACCGGATACCGCGGCCCGGTGACTTTTCAGGGACTGCCGTTCGAGGATCGCCCGCACTTCACCGCCTTCACGTTTGCCGCTTGCGACGAGGCCCTACGGGACGAGGACACCTTCGCCTCTTCCCCGACTCAGGTGGACCTCGACCACGGAGAGCTGGCCCCTCTGAACAGCCTTCTGACCATGGGGGGCGGCCAGCACCGCCGTTATCGGACGCTCGTACAGCCCGCTTTCACCCCGGCCCGAATGCTCTGGTGGGTCGAAAAGTGGATTGCGAGCACCGTCGACACCTTGATCGACGCCTTGATCGAGGACGGATGGGCCGACCTCAACGCCCAGTTCTGCGCGGCGTTGCCCGTGTTGATCATCACCAGCAGCTTCGGCGTCGAGGTCGACCAGGCCATCGACATGCGCGAGGCGCTGACGACTCCCGAGCTTATGGTTCCGATGCTCGAGCCGATCGTTGCCGACCGGCGCGAGACCCCCAAGGACGACCTGATCAGTCTCCTCGTGGGATCGGAAATTCGAGACGAGGACGGCGGCCTGCACCGTCTCTCCGATCCGGAGATCTACTCCTTCGCCCTCCTTCTGCTTCTCGCCGGTTCCGGCACTACGTGGCGCCAGATGGGCATCACCTTGACGGCCTTGCTCCAGCGTCCCCGGGCCCTCGAGCTAGTGCGATCCAACCCGGAGCTCCTCCGCGCCGCCATGGACGAGTCGGTCCGGTGGATGCCGACCAATCCCATGTTCTCCCGGTTCGTCACCGAAGAGGTCGACTTCCACGGTCAGCGTCTGCCCAAGGGGGCCGTTCTCCACCTGGCTCTCGGGGCGGCAAGCCGGGACAAGCTGCGGTGGGAGCGGCCGGACGACTTCGACCCGGCCCGTCCCGCCCGTCCATCGCTCGGCTTCGGGGGCGGTCCGCACATCTGCTTGGGGATGCACCTGGCCCGCACGCAAATGCAGGTCGCGATCGCCGCTCTCTTGGAGAGGCTGCCGAACCTGCGACTGGACGGCGACAGCCCAGAGGCCCGCATCATAGGGATGTACCATCGAGGTCCGACCTCGGTGCCTGTTCGTTTCGATTGAAGCGCGCTTCTTGAATCGACCGTGATCGGTCCTATCGGGTGAGCGACCGGGTGTACCGCTCCGGCCTTCTGCCCGATGGAGCCGCAAGCTACGGGATGATGGCGGGCAGAGTCCGCCAGCCGCGGACAGCGGACGAGTCCAACACCGCGCCCTCCAAATCGATCTCCCAGTCTTGGAAGCGGTTGAGGATCTCGTCGAGCGCCAGGCGTCCTTCGAGACGGGCGAGCGCGGCACCGAGACAGAAGTGGATGCCGTAGCCGAAGGTGAAGTGGTGCCCGAACTTCCGACGGACGTCGAAAACGTCACCGTCGGGAGGAAAGGCCCGGTGGTCCCGATTCGCCGAAGCGCTCAGGAACATCATGATGCTGCCGGCCGGGACGGTCTGGCCGTAGTACTCGACATCCCGTTTCATGGTACGGCAGAGCTGGATGGCGGGAGGTTCGAACCGAAGGATCTCCTCGATCGCATTAGGTATCAAGTCCCGGTTTTCGCGCAGGTCCTCCCGCTGGTCCGGGTGCTCCGCCAGAAGTTTCGCCGTCCAGCCGATGAGCCGGTTGGTGGTTTCGTTACCCGCAGTGGCGAGGATATTCACAAATATGAGCACCTCCTCACGGGTCAGCTTGCGCACCGTTCCGCTCGGATCCTCGAACTCCGCCTGGAGAAGGTCGGTCATTAAATCGTCGGAAGGGTTCGATGCCCGCCAGTCGATGTACTCGGCGAAGAAGGCATCGTCGGCGAATTGATTTTCTCGATAGTCCTGGGGCATACCCGGCTCGTGCCGTATCTTCTCGTCGCCCCGTTGGCGCACCGCCTGCTGATCCTGTTCCGGTATGCCGAGAAGCATCCCGATCACCCGCATAGGCATGATGGCGCCAAAATCACGGATGAAATCCAACCGCTCGACTCCGACCAGAGGATCGAGCACGTAGGCACAGAACTCACGAATGCGCGGCTCCAGAGCGTTCATCTTCCTCGGAGTGAACACCCGCGAGAGAAGACCGCGGTGGGCGGAGTGGAGCGGAGGATCCTCGAAGATGAACACCCCGGACGGGATCTCGATGTCCGCCTTGATGAGCTCCAGGATGCCGCCTCTCGCCGAGCTGAAAGTGGCGTGATCGACGAGCCCGCGCTCTACGTCCTCGTATCTGCTCAGGGCGTAGAACCCCATCGGCTCGTTGAAGTAGAGGGGCGCCTCTTCGCGGAGCCTGCGGAACATCGGATACGGATCGGCATGGATGGTCTGGTCGTAAGGGTCGTAGTAGAGCCGGTTGTCCGCAGAGACTGCCATCTGATCTCCCGTGTCCAGTTGGTGTCACCCTATGTGGCGTCAATATTAGTCGGAAATCTTCAACCGGGCCTGCCGGGGGATAGGGGAGACCGTTCGCCCATCCCGGGGCTGAGGGGCCGAAGCCTCTCCCGCCGCCTAGGCTTACGGGTTGAGCAGGTTCGTGGGGCCGTTCGGCCGCCAACGGGAGGTGAGACTTGAAAGCCGAATCGCTCGCTGAGCGGTTATTGCGGACTCGCTCGGAGACCATGATCTCCGAGCTGGAGGCCACCGCCCTCCGACTGTTCGAAGAGCGAGGGTTCAGCAATGTCACGGTTGACGACATTGGCGCTGAGGCTGGCATTTCTGCTCGGACCTTCTACCGATACTTTCCAACCAAGGAGGATGTGCTGTTGGTCAGGATCGATCGTCGGGCCGAAGCCCTGCGGGCGGCCCTGACCGAGCGGCCGGCCGGCGAGCCGCTGTTGCACTCGGTCCGTGTCGGGCTCGAAGAAGCAATCTCAGCCGAGGATACAGATCTGCTGCGACGCTGGATTGCGATCAATCAGGCTACCCCCGGTGTGCTCAGAACCGTCCTCGGTGGAAACCTGTTGAAGATCAACCAGTCAATGGCAGAGTTCTTCGCGTCTCGGCTCGGCGTCGCACCAGACGCGTTGGTGCCGACGGTACTGGCCTCCGCCGTCGGCGCGGTGGTACAGACTGCTCAGAGGTTGTGGTTCACCCATGGTGGAAGTCTGACGACAGCAATCTCTGAGAGCCTCGAGGTCCTTGATTCGGGTGTGGGAGTCAACCCCTGGGCGGCCATTGCCAGCGGATCGGTACTGGGGGTGCCGGAGTAGGCACCGACACGGCTGGGCGCGTGTCTACTAGTCTGCGGGTTCTATCCATCTGGAGGAGGGGAAAGTTGAAGCGACGGGGGAATCGTAGATGGACCGGCCCGATGGCCGTGGTCGTGGTAGCCGGCCTGGTCGCCGGCTGCGGCTCGAGCTCGCATAGCTCTCAGAGCAGCTCCACGACGGCCGCCAGCTCGGGGGCCACTGCGAGTGGCTCGAGCGCAACCACGAGCGGCTCGGCCGCGAGTACGGCCTCGTGCAGCTCGAGCAAAAACGTCCGGGGCGTGACCAGTACCGAGATCACCGTTGGGGGACTCGTTACCGTGGCTGACTTCGGGACCCAGCTCGGTAAGGCGGCGGAGGCGCGCTTCGCTGAGGCCAACAAGGACGGCGAGATCCCGTGCGGACGGAAGATCAACCTGGTCGAGACGGCCGACGACCAGTCTTCCACGACCACGAACCTCTCTATCATTCAGCGCCTGGTTGAGCAGGATCACGTGTTCGCCATCGTGCCTACAGACACCCCGTTCATCGAGGCGGGAGAGACCTTCGTCAACCAGAATCACGTGCCAACGCTCGGTTGGGGCATCTCACCGTCGTTCTGTGCGTCGCCCAACCAGCAGTCGAGCATGTACATATTCGGGTTCAACGGATGTCTCAGTCCCGGCCCTCCGTTTACCTATCAGACCATGATCGTGGCACCAACCCTGGGCAAGTACTTCGCGTCCTCGGGGGGGGCCCAAGGCAAGACCGTGGCGCTCATCGGTGATGACCTGAGCCCCAACATTGCCGGGAACAAGAGCATCGCCACCCAGTTGACGGCTGGAGGCTTCGATGTCGTCTACGACAAGAATCCGATTCCGGGCGCACCGGCGGTGGTAACGGACTTCACGCCGTACGTGGAAGATGTGATGACGGCCGACAAGGGCAAGCCGCCCGACGCGGTTGTAATCGTATCCGGCCCCACCAACCTGTTTCCGCTGGTCGCCGGGCTCGAGCGAGCCGGGTATAAAGGCCTGATCAACCACCAGACCTACGCGCCTCAGGTCGTGGGCCCGGCGAAGGGGACCACGGCGACAAACACGTTCGCCACCGCGGAGTCGACCACTCCAGCGATGGTAAGCATCGTTGCCGCGTTGCACGCGGCCGGTGTATCGGTGATCGGGGCGCCCGAGCTGTCCGGATATCTCTCCGCCGACTACTTCGTTCAACTGCTCAAGAAGGTCGGCCCGGACCTGACGCCGCAACACTTCCAGCAGGTGGCGTCGAACTTCACCTATCAGATTCCTGGTGTGATCGGCCCGGTCTACTACCCGGCCGGCTTCCAGGCCGGTCCGCCGTGTGGTGAGTTGGTGGCCAGCAACGGCCAGGTGTGGTCCATAGCGGTGCCGTATGGCTGCTCGACCCAGGACATCAAGAAGGTCAACGGCAACTACGTACCGGTGCCCTATCCGAGCGGCGTCACCTGAGGGCCAGACGGATCGATGGCATAAGACGAGACCGGGCTCTCAACGAGCCCGGTCTCGTTGCTTTCAACGGAGTAGGTGTCAGGCGCCGGGTCGGGGCTTTCCGGGAGCGACGGTGCGGGCCAGAATGCCGAGTGTTGCTTTCAGGGCGGACTCGGGTACGACCGGAAAGATGTTGGCGTCCTTCCAGTCCTGGGCCACTCCCGACCAGTCGTAGTACGAGACGACCAGCGTGCCCCCGTCGATCGGTTCCAGCCGATAGCCATAGATGTGTCCCAGGTTGAAGTTACCTTCCACCGTCCAGGCCACCTCTGTGTTCTCGTCGTACCTGACGATCCGCACGGTCACGTCGTACAGACCCAACGGGTGATCGCCGAGGGCCTCGCGGTCCATATGCACGACGAACGAGTCGTCGACCGCCTGCACCGGCGATCCGGACGCTCCCATCAGCATCCCGGAGCTGTCGATCGCGACGTGGCCGTCTGGGTTGGTGAGGACTTGGAAGATCGCCTCTGGTTGAGCGGCGATGGCCCGCTGCACTTCGAGCCGCTCGATCATTTTGGGCAGCCTAGAGGAGCCAGCGGACGGGGCAGACCGGTCACCCGTTTGGATGGACGATTATGCGCGGCGGCCCTTGGGCCTTTCGGGCCAGATCGATCGCTTCGGGAACCCCGTCCAGACCGATGACCATACCGATGCTCGGCCGGGGATCGAGCCGTCCGGCGACAATGGCGTCGAGAGTGCCGTACCAGGCCTCGCCGCCCGGACTACCCCCGAACTGGATCATGACTCCCTTCTGGGTCGCCGCCGTCACGTCGAGGGTGTCACCCGTGTACCAGCCGCCGGCGGCGTAGATCCGCGATCCCATCGAGCACGCATCCACGATGGCTTCCAGCAGCCCCGCCGTCCCGACACACTCGAAGATCACTGGCGGGGATGAAGTCCCGCCCTCCGACGCCACCTGCTGCCACACCTCGTAGGGCGACTCGGACGACGGGTTGACGGCGACACACCGACCGAATTGCCCGGCGAGGTCGAGGCGATCTTGGTTGAAATCGGAAATGACGATGGGCTCGATCCCCCTGGATGCCAGGGCGGCCACCGCGGACAGGCCGATTGCTCCAGCTCCCACAACAAGTGCGAGTTGACCCGGGGTGATTCCCGATATCCCCACGTACCCTTCGCCCACCGCAAACGCGTCCGTCAGGGCTACCGCGTCGGGGTCGGCGTCTTCGGGGACGGCTCGGGCCAGCGCCTCTGTCACCACGAACAACTCACCGAAGCTTCCCGGCGCTTCGGGGTGCTGTCCGATCACTTGCCTCCCCTCGGCCCGAGCGAGGGTCGGGACGCTCGTCACCCGGGTCCCGGGGGGAAACTGACCATCGCAACCAGGCCCGAGGGCTACCACCTCTCCGACGAACTCGTGCCCCATGACGACATCCCGATCGGGGTCCCACACGAACATTCCGGACCCGTCGGTCGGACCGGGGTGGTCCATGTAGTGGATATCCGACGCGCAGATCGCCGTGGAGATCGTCCGCACGAGGAGCTCTCCGTCCCGGGGAACGGGATCGGCGGTCTCCCGTACCTCGAGCCCGCCTTTTCTCAACACCGCTGCACGCAACTCGATCATCCCCTTTCCCTACGGCTTACATCGACGACGTTCTCTCCGTGGCCAAGGCCGAGAACGCTCCCAACCTGCTGTTCAGACCATCAAACCAGGCGTCAACCGGCCCACGACTTTGTACGACGGATCGCTCTGGTCTCGTCGGGCTGCCGACGTCCGAGGGGAGCGCTCGGTCGCGAGCCGGCCGAAGATCGATCGGTCCGAACTGTCGGACGGAAAGACGGCGTCGTAGACGAACCGGCGATGATCGATCGCCCACGTCCCCTCGCGGCGGGACCAGCGATCCAGGTAGCGGCCGATGGCGACCATGTGAGAGACAATCCCGGCGTCGGATTCATTCCAGAGAAACCCGGTCACGTACGCCTCGCTGCCGGCTGAATCCCCATCGACATCGATCAGAATGTTCGTCACTTGGTGCGAGTGGCCGGCCAGTGCGGCGTGGTTGACCCACATGACATCGAGCAACTCGCCGGCCGGGCCGTGGAAGGTTGGGCCGTAGTCGGCCGTGCCGTCCGGATGCCAGACGGTGTCGGCGAGATCCCTGTCCATGCGATCGAGCGCCCGACAGTAGCGGTAGATGACCTCAGTGATAGCGATCTTGGCCTCGGTGTCGCGGTTCAACGGAAACCCCCAGTACATCCCATAATTGCCGGTACTTCGATACCAGCATTAGGCTACCTGCCACGCGCATTACCAGGCGGGAGAAGTCCAGACGGGTTCTACGTCGAAGATGCGCCTGGAGGTCGAACAGAGAGAGAGTGACGGGGTGCCGCAAGCTCTAGCGTGGGACTACATCATCGTCGGGGCCGGATCTGCCGGTTGCGTTCTTGCCAATCGTCTGAGCGCGGACCGCGGCACAAGGGTTCTACTGCTGGAGGCGGGCGGATTCGACTGGCACCCGTATATCCATGTACCTGGCCTGACCATGAAGGCCTGCCAGCTCCCGCGGATAATGTGGGGGTTCCGGACTGAGCCGGACCCGTCGCGCAAGGGTGCAGAGGGGCTCTTCATGGGTGGCCGGGTGCTCGGCGGCAGCAGCTCGGTGAACGGCGTGGTGTGGGTTCGCGGCCATCCCGGTGACTTCGACCGCTGGGCCGAGCTTGGCTGCGATGGGTGGGACTGGAGCAGCGTCGAACCCTACTTCCGTCGGGCCGAGACGTTCGAGCGTCCGGCCCAGGGACGGGCGTCGGGTGGCCCGGTCCGAGTGGGCATGGTGCGGGCGCGGCACCTGATCACAGATGCGTTCGTGCAGGCAGGCGAGGCCGCCGGACACCGATTCACTGCCGACTACAACGGCGAACGGCAGGAGGGCGTCGGCTACGGCCAGGCCAACGTGCGGCGCGGCTTTCGCCACTCCGCCGCTCGGGCCTACCTGGGCGTCATGTGGCGCCGACCGAACCTCCACGTCGAGACAAACGTGCTTGTCGATCGGATCATCTTCGACGGCGACCGCGCCGTCGGAGTCGAGTACCGGCGGCAGGGCCGGTCGCAGACGGCCAGCGCGAACAAGGAGATCATGATTTGCGCCGGTGCGATCCAGTCGCCCAAGTTGCTAATGCTCTCCGGTGTCGGCCCGGCCGAACAACTCCGCCGACACGGGATCGACGTCGTGGCCGATGTCCCGGGTGTGGGCAGCAACTTCCAGGAGCATCCCGTGGTGTCGATGCTCTGGAATGTCGACGTCCGTACATTCGGAATGGACTTGAACGCCAAGGGCATCGCCCAACACGGGGTCGAGTTCCTGGCCGGGAAGGGTCCAGGGGCGGCCGGCATCTTCCATGCCATCATGTTCAGCAAGCTTGACCCGTCGAGCACGCGCACAGAGATCGAGGCGGGCTTCACGCCCATCGGTGTGGTTGGCGATGATGCTGGCGACACCACCTCAGAGACGTTGACGGGCTCGGGCATCCACGACGTGACGAAGATTCAACTGCTCGACCGGGCGACGGTCACCGCATACGTCAGCCTGCTCCACCCGCGGTCACGTGGCCGTCTGGAACTGCGGTCAGCGGATCCCGACGACGGCCCTGTCATCCACCACGAGGTGCTCGGCGACGAACGCGACTTGTGGGACCTCGTCAACGGGTGCCGTCAGGTGCGCGAGGTCTTCAACACGTCACCCCTTCGTGAGCACGTGGTAAGCGAGGCACTCCCGGGCTCTCAGGTCGTGACGGATGCGGATTGGGAGACCTTCATGCGGTCCTCCAACTGCCACGGCGCCATGCATCAATCGGGCACCTGTCAGATGGGCGTGGGCCCTGACGCCGTCCTCGATCCTGAGCTTCGAGTACAGGGGGTCCGGGGTTTGCGAGTTGTCGATGCGTCTGTGATGCCAGAGGTCACCAGTGGCAACACGAATGCGCCAACGATCATGATCGCTGAGAAGGCGGCGGAGATGTTGTTGCACAGCGGCCGGCCGTGACGCCTTGAACCTGCGTCCGCCTGGTCGTCGCTGAGGCGAAGGGGTTTCGCTAGGGCGCCCAGGCCGCGGCGCGGGCACAGTGGCCCACAACCAGACGGCGGAAGAGTCCGTGGCCAGGCCAGTAGTGTCGATCGGGCGCGTGGAGGCAGGCGAAAGCGCCGGTCGTTTCGAGGAGCAGAAAGGCAGCGATGGACGCATTCCTCTTCGCCTTAGGGGTCGTACTTGTGGTGGCCACGGGAGCGAGCGTCCTGTTCACCATGGTGCTGCCCCGGCGGCCGGCCGGCTTAGGGCAGACGTCGCTGTGGGTGAACCGCTCTGTTCGCCTGGTCTTCGTGGGCCTCGCTCGGCTTGCCCGCTCGTACGAGGGCAAGGACGCGATCCTGGCATTGGTCGGCCCGGTGGCACTTGTCGCTCAGCTCATGGTCTGGGCGGCCGCGTTTATTCTCGGGTTCGGCCTCATGCTCCTGGCGACCACGCACGATCTGGCGGACGGGCTTCTCCAGGCGCTGGGGTCCCTGTTCACCGTCGGAACTGTCCATCCGGGCGGCCCGGAGAACCTCCCCCTCGACGTCGCCGCTGGTGCCATATGGGTCGTGGTGGTGGCGCTCCAGATCGCCTATCTTCCGGCCCTGTATGCCGCCTTCAGCCAGCGGGAGGGGTTGGTGGCCATGCTCGAGAGCCGGGCCGGCCTGCCGGCGTGGGGCCCCGAGTTCCTGGCCCGCCATCAGCTCGTTGGCATCATCGACACCCTCCCTGAGCTCTACTCGGCATGGGAGGAGTGGGCGGCCGGCGTAGCCGAGAGTCACACCACATACCCCGTACTGCTGCTATTTCGTTCACCGGAGCCCTGGTTTTCGTGGCTACTGGCCTTGCTGGCCGTACTCGACGGTGCAGCCATGCACCTCGCCCTGTCCCCGGCCACGGCTTCCTCCAACGCCCGGCTGTGCCTGCGCATGGGGTTCACCGCCCTGGACCGCATTGGATCGGTGGTTGGCTGGCACCTGGACCCCGACCCGCTGCCCGAGTCTCCGATCGATCTCTCCTTCGACGAGTTCGAGCGAGCCGTCCGCATGCTCGAGGGGATCGGCTTCCCCACGGAGCGCACGGCCGAAGAGGCGTGGCCGGACTTCCACGGTTGGCGAGTGAACTACGAGACGGTGGCTTACCGCCTCGCCGACCGTCTGGTCGTGCCGCCGGCGCCCTGGTCAGGCACCCGACGCCATGTCGGCCCGGATATCGTCGAACCCCGCCGCCCCCCTCACCGCCGGCCGACCCGCAGTGCCGAGGCCTTTGCCCGGCACCTGGTCGACCCGCCGCGGCCAACCCAAGACCCGCTCATGAGGTCGGCGAAGAGCGCCCCTGTCGAAGATCCCACAACCGATCTCTGGGGGCCGAGCGCTCGGCCCGAGCCGGACCCAGGTCCTGCCGAGTCAACAGGCGACCAGCGGAACGACGACTGACGCCAGCCTCCCAGCACGCTGATCCGTGCCGATCGGACGGCCGGATGTCCCCACGTACTATCTTCCGGGGGGAGGTGAGCGGCATGCTGAACGAGGGGAAGGCCCTGGGGGTTCATCCTGATTTCGTGTCTGTGGACCATGTGACGATCACCGTTCAGGACATGGATCGGGTCTTGGGTTTCTATACCGGCGCGCTGGGGCTTCGGGTGCTGACAGACGTGTCCGTGGACGGTGACACCACGTTTGGCGGATTCGCCATAGAGGATGGCGAGGTGGTCGAACTCGGCCAGCGGTCCAATCGCGGTGCTTACGATCGGTCCCATGGCAAGAGGAGGATGGTTGTGTTCGAGCGGGTCGGGGGGGTCAGCCTCAGTCTGGTCACTCACCCAGGGGATGAGCTGTTCGGTGAGCCCGCCTCCAAACTCGACCGACTTGGGTACACGCATCTGGCCTTCGACGTCCGCGACCTCGGAGCATTCACCGAAAAGCTGCGACGACTCGGTGTGCAGCCGATTGCTCCGGGCTTTTACCGGGATCCGGAAGGCAACATCATTCAAGTGCAGGAAGCCGGTCACGCTGACCGCATCCACCAGATGTACCGCGAGAGGTACGTCGGCGGCTCGTGACGACCGAGTTCACACGCGTCTCCGGTTTCGGAGACGGACACCACAATGTATTCGAGGAGAAGGAGTAAGGATGACGGGTCCGTACATCACTGAAGCAGGAGGGCACGCCGCGACCGAGATGTTCGGCGATGGCGGTCGCGAGAGGGCGGAAGAGAATGCCAACCGATGGGTGACACGGGTGGACGAGAGCTGGGCCGGCATTCTGACTGGCTTCGTGATCAACGGGATGTATGCGCGCGACGTGCTGCCGACGTCAACGCGGGAGTTGTGCGCGGTGGCCGCACTTACCGCCCTCGGTCGCATGGACGAACTGAAGGCCCACCTCCGTATCGCCCTGAACAGCAATCCACCCGAACACGTCCGCGAAGTCATCCTGCAGATGGCGGTCTACAGCGGTGTGCCCGCCGCGCTGGAGGGGATGCGTCACTTCGAAGCGGTGATGGCGGAAGAACAGTAACGGTGCCGTTTACGCCGACCAAACCGAACGAGCCTGCGAACAGCTTATGAAAGCCGTCAACTTTCGGGCGCCTGCCGGCGCCACCCGGGTGAGCGACCCTGGACGGGCCGCGGAAGTCAGTCGAACCCGGGTAGTCCCTCGTCTGGTTGCACCCGGAGGGATTTCAGAGCCATGGCAACGAGCTGGTAATGACCGACGACCATAGGTAATTCGATAAGCTGCTGCTCGTCGTATCGGTCGACCAGCTCGGCCCAGGTCGCGTCGCTGATAGCGAAGTCATGGTGCAGTTCGTCCGCCGCCCGCAGCAACAAGGCGTCCGCCGGCCTCCATCCGGCGGCTTCGGGACCCTCTCGAACCCGGCGGATCTCCTCATCGGTAAGGCCCACTTTGCGACCGACGACGACGTGCTGGCCCCACTCGTACTCGCTGCGGCAGTTCCACGCCGTGCGTAATACGAGCAGCTCGCGGTCCCGCGGAGACAGCACACCATTGAGAAGGCCATCCAGAAATGGTGTCCACCGCTGGAAGAGAGATGCGTGACGGACCAGGGTTCTCATGATGTGTGAACGTCCAGTGGTCACCGTGCCGGCTACGACGATCTTCGGTAGGAGGGATGCTGCCTCTTCGAGTTCGTGGCCCGTGACCGGGGGGATTCGTGGCGTAGGTGATGGCATTGCACTCATCTCGCAGCGACCTCACGCTCAGGTCGTCGGCCTGAACCTCGGCAGCACGTAGCCTTCGGAGTGCTCGGTCCAGACCACCTCGAGCTCCTGCCCGATGCGCAGGTCGTCCAGGTCGCAGTCGATGATGTTGGTGACAAGCTTGGTGTCTCCGGCGTCGGGCAGCTTGACCACCGCCAGCACGTAGGGGACCGTGCCGGACAGGTCGGGCACCACGGGGTGCCACACGACGGTGTAGGTATACAGGGTGGCCCGACCCGACAGCTGTACCCACTCGTAGTCTTGCTGGCGGCAGCGTGGGCAGTACCCGGTTGGCGGGACGACGAACACGCCGCATTCCCGACAGCGGGGCACCTCGAGCCGGTGCTCGCGCGCCGCGTCCCAGAAGGGCTGGGTATGGGTATCTGGAGCCAGGTTGACAAAGGTTGTGTTTGGAATGTGGACTTGAGCTGAAGACATCAGTTCACCTGCCGAGAAGGATCGCGCCAACGGGAATGTGCGACGGGCCGCCAGTGGCAAGGGCCACTTCGGCGTTCGGAACCTGATTGATCGCGGTGCCGCGGACCTGTTCGACCGCCTCGACGACCTGAGTCTGGCCGATGATGTAGACCTCCGACAGATGGCCGCCGTGGGTGTTCACCGGCATCTTGCCCTTCAGCCCGAGATTGCCTTCGGCGACAAACGGGCCGCTCTCGCCGCGCCCGCAGAAGCCGTAGTCCTCCAGCTGTAACAGCACCGACACGGAGAAATGATCATAGAACTCGGCCACATCGACATCTGCTGGAGTGATCCCGGCCCGGCCGTAGAGCTCCTTGGCCATCGCTCCCACCCCAGCGGTGGCAAACAGGTCGTCGTCCATCCCCATCCAGCTCATTCCCTCACCCCAGCGGCCCTCCCCGCCCATCGCCGAGGCGAGCAGGTAGACCGGTGTCTGGCGCAGGTCCCTGGCCCGGTCAGCCGAGGTGACCACCACCGCCGCCGCCGCATCGCACTCCATGGTGAAATCGTAGAGACACAGCGGCTCGGCGATCATCCGGGCGCTGAAATAGTCCTCGTGGGTGAGTGGCTCCTTGTAGACGGCCTTCGGCCGAGTCGAAGCGTACTCGCGCTGTTGACGGCAGATCTCGAAAAGGTGCTCACGGGTCGTGCCATATTCGTGCATGTGGCGCTTGGCGACGAGGGCGAAGTAGTGGCCCGGCGCAAAGTTTCCATAAGGGGTGACGAAGTCCTGGGTCGGGGTGGACATCTGGCGGGCCAGGACAGAACCGAAGCGCACCGCCGCCTGCTGGAGGACCATCACCGAGACGACGACGCTGGCGTGTTTGGACTGAATGGCGGCCGCCGCCAACCCGACCGCCGCCGCCGAGCCGTTACCGCCGCTCGAGATGCCTGCTGAGAAGCGGATATTCGGGATGCCGAGCGTATGGCCGAGCCGGCCGGAATCTAGGCCCCCGCCGCCAGCGTAGTAGGCGAAGCCGTCGACGTCGTCGAACGACAGCCCGGCGTCGTCGAGCGCGGCGCGTATCGCCTGAATTGCCAGATCCTGGCTCGTGAGCGGCACCGAGCGACCCCGGCGGTAGTAGTCCGAGCTGCCGACGCCCACGACGGCAATCTCGCTGCCCTTTGTCACGGCTGTCCCTTCCTGCTCTGTTATCGGCCTGGAGCGGCATGCTATATATCGAGCGTAGTATTAACGTCACCCTCGTCGGGGTGTGGCGAAGGCCAGGATGGCTTCGCCCCGGTTCTCGACGGTTGAGCGTTTCACCGCGATCTCCAGATTCCTGGCCCCGCCGGCGATCCACACCGGTCCGTTGGTGATGTTGTCGAGCCCTTCCTGCGCTACCTCCGCCGGGGCCTGGGCGGCGGCCAGATCGTAACCGAGGCGCTCCATGGCGGGCGTCGCGGTAAAGCCGATGTTGAGGTGCAGGACATCGATTCCGAACGCCCGGCACTCCACCCACAGCGCTTCGCTGAGGATACGACTGAAGGCCTTGGACGCGGTGTACGGGCCGAGCGTGGGTGCGCCCATGTAGCTCGAGGTCGACCCGCACAGAATCATGCCACCACGCCCCCGCTGACGCATAAGGGCCCCGTAGTGATGGGCAAACTCGGTCTGGCCGACAACGGTGACGGCGATCACCGAGCGGTAAACCTCGGGATCGAGCTCGACCAAATTGCCCCGGATGCTGTTGGCCCCGGCGTTGTAGATCAGGAGTCCGACTTCCACGTCGTCGGTCGCAATCCTTACCCGATCGATGGCGTCCGTGTTGCTCATGTCGACGGACAGGGTGCGGACCTCAGTCCCGCCTCTGGTTATTTCGTCAGCCAGGTCCTGAAGGGGGCCCGGCTTGCGCGCCACGAGCACCAATTTGAAGCCGGCTGCCGCCAGCTTCCGCGCAAACGCCGCGCCCACCCCTTCCGAGCCCCCGATGATCAGGGCCCAAGGCCCGTATTTCTGCAGGTCCATATGATCTCCTTGTTATCTCACCGTGACGGTGCTTGGCGACCCCGTGGCGGTGCGGGAGATTCTCGCCGTAGGTCGCACGACGGGGGCCATCGTTGGCCTACTTCGGGCCGCCATTGACGACGAGTGTGTGTCCGGAGCAGTAGCTCGAAGCATCGGAGGCAAGGAAGAGCACGGCGTAGCCGACCTCCTCGGGTTCGCCGATTCGGCCCATTGCGGTGTAGGCGCCGAGCGCCTCCTCGTCCCCGAAGTTCTTCAGCGCATCGGCGAGGAGGGGCTCAGTACGGATCGGGCCGCAGGCCACCGTGTTCACCCGGAGTCCCTTTGGCGTCCAGGCTCCAGCCATCGACGCGGTCAGGTTGTTTACCGCCGCCTTGGCAGCAGAGTACGGTGCACCGGCTGGGAATCCGCCGAAGGCCGAAGTCGAGGAAATGTTCACGATCGTCCCGCTTCCCCGTTCGATCATGTGTGCCGCTGCCAGCCGGGAGAGGAACCACACGCTCGACGCGTTCAGGTCCAAGAGGTGGTGCCACTCATCCACGGTCCAGTCGCCGATCGGCTTGGTAGTGAGACCGCCTATGCCGCCCGCGTTGTTGACGAGGATATCGACGCGACCGAGCTCATCCAGGGCCTTCTCGATAAGAGCCTCGCAGTCGGCAACCTTCGTTACGTCCGTCGGCGCCACGATGCTGCGGCGGCCCATCGCTTCGAGCTCGGCGGCTGTCGTTTCCAGCGGGCCGACGCGACGGCCGGCCACCGCCACATCTGCCCCGTAGGCGGCAAGCACGTGTGAGACACCCCGCCCGATACCTGTTCCAGCGCCGGTCACGACTGCGACACGGCCGGCCAGGCTGAAGCGCGAGTCCTCCGAAGTTGTCTGGCTCTGCATCGTTGCCTCCGTGTCCGTTGAATCTGCGATCGGCGATCGCTCTCGACGAGAGCGACCATTTTCGATCAGACTACGCGGACGAGTGCGGTCCGGGTTGATCCTCGCGGTCTAGCGCATCGCCCCGGCCACAACATTTGGGTGCTGAGGGTGAGGTGGCACCACTCCGCCGGGCCGGAAGGATACATGTGTCAATGTTACGTGATGGACACCAGCCTCGTCCCTCTACACGTCCAGGCTGCTCCCTTCACCGCGTATTGCGACCCGGAAGAGATCATCGCGTTCGCGTTGGCGACCAACGACCCGAACCCGCTTTATCTGAACGGAATGGCGACCCCGCCCATCTACGCCGTAGTCCCCACCTTCGTGCCCATGATGAGCGCGGCACAGCTGCCGCCCGAGGCCATCGAGGGGATGACTGGAAGGGTGCACGGCACTCACGATCTATACGTCCATAAGCCAATCGACCCGGGAACGCATCTTCACACGGTAGCTGCGAGATGCGCGGTAACTGCCAGCACCGCAGGTATGAACGTCGTCGTGCGGCTGACGAGCCGCGACGATGCAGGCGAGCTGGTCGTAGATCAGTACTGGTCGTTCTTGATGCGCGGACCTGTCAGCGGCGGAGATCGTGGGGATCATCTGCCGGACCACAGGTTCCCGGAGGCCGCCCGGGCGAATCCGGTCGGGACGGTGGCGTTGCCGACCACCCGCGACCAGACCTTCCGGTACGCCGGCGCCTCAGGCGACCGATCTCCGATGCACGTCAATGACGAGGCGGCGAAGGAGTACGGCTTTCCGCGCAAGTTCAATCAGGGTCTGTGCACCCTCGGTGTTATCAGTCGCGGCCTCGCCGAGCTGACCGCGGAGGGCGATCCGAGGCGTATTTTCCGGATTGCCGTGCGCTTCGCCGCGCCTAGCTTTCCGGGCGATGACATCGAGCTCAGCGCTTACCAGATCGGCGAGACTGACCGGGGCCTGAATTCGTACGCTTTTGACGCCGTGTCCGGTGGTAGGGCAGTACTGCGCCACGGCCGCGTCGAGGTCAGATGAAAGCCCCCGAACGCGCTCTAGTCGGGGGGACACGCGCTCCGAGGTTGTCCGTCCGTGACCTGGCAGAGTGACTTGGTTAGTCCGGCCGCTCGGCGGGCGGGGCGGTGACCAGAGGCGGCGGGAGACTGGCGCGGAGGTATGGATGAGGCCATTTGATGGGTTCCTTTGTTCGAGAATGAGCGACGGTTCAGACGCCGGCTAGCGTCTGGATTGCGAACTGCTGTAGCTCTGAACTCAGAAACCCTGGGGAGGGCGCAGCAATGGCGCCGGCACGCCCAGGGGCAAGTGGCACAGCTCCCAGGCCGTGACCAGACCGTAGGCAGGAAGCTCCGGTGAAGACCTAGAGGCGCAGACGGGCACGCCGACGAACGCGTTCCCACCGGAGAGTGCCCCTCCGCCTCGACATTGGCGCTCAGCGCGCACGAAGGCTCGGCATGGCGTGGAGCATGACCGGAGGCCCCGACCGGTGCGTAGCTCACACCCGCAGGTGCGGCCGCGGCCACGGCCGGCCGACTGGCCACGGCGGCCACGGTCAGCGTGGCCGCCATCACAAGGGCAAACCGGCATCGCCCAGGAGAGGCGCGACCCCACCTCGTAGACGGTACTCCTGCTGTCTGCGGAGCAGGACTACTGTGTGGAGGACTCTGACAGGGTTGACAAGGTCTGACAAACTCATTAGCGTCCCTTAGGTTTAGAGAAGCTGCATAGCGGTCATGTGTACAGGCGTCGGTTCCTAACCTTGCCAACCGGGAGGGGTCATGGATGAGGGCAGCGGTACGGACGAGGCAGTGGTCACGGGCGGGGGGTTTTCGAGGCGTACTCTGCTGAAAGGCAGTGCCTTCGTCGGAGCAGCCCTCATGGCGGCTCCGGTGGTGGAGAGCTTCGTCGGAGGCAACCCGGCCGCCGGGGCCAGCCCGCTCACCGGGGCGAGCGAGGTGTCGGCGGGGTCGTTGGCCCCGGGCACGTTAGCTGAGATGGCGTTGGCGGCGGCGATGTCGCTGGGCTCAGAGAATTGCACCCCGATTTGGTCTGGTTACACCATGCCGATAACCGCCGATTGCATCGACCCGCGCTACAACCAACCGTACATCGATATCAACGAGCCGGGGGAGACACCGGTCAACCACGTGCAATACCAATACGTGCATGGCGGGTTCACAGGTACCGACGCCAAGTTCGCCTTCTACTTCCCGGCGGCAAGTCAATACCAGGGGCGGTTCTTTCAATCTACCTACCCGCTGGTAAGCCCACCCTTCGGGTCTGGGGGCGAGGCCGAGTCACCTGCCAACATCGAGTTCAGTATCGCCAGCGGCGGCTATGCCGTGCACACCAACATGGGCGGCACCGAGGGGATCATGTCGACGGCGGACGACCTGGTTCGTCATCTTGATCCATCGCAGGGCGCCTATCGGGTCAACGCGGCCGCGGCCAAGTTCTCACGACTGGTGGCGCAACAGTTCTACGGCCATTCCCACCGTCCGTTTGGCTATATCTACGGGGCGAGCGGTGGAGCCTTTCAGACCGTCGCCGCCGCGGAGAACACCATGGGGGTTTGGGACGGCGCGGTGCCGGAAGTAATGGGTACGCCGAATTCCATTCCCAGCAATTTCACCATCGAGATTTACGCCCTGCGGGTGATATCGCAAGCAAGCTTTGCCAAGATCGTGGACGCCTTGGCGCCGGGTGGCAGCGGCGACCCTTACGCCGGTCTGAGCCCGGACGAGCAAGCGGCCCTCCTGGAAGCGACCCGGCTGGGCTTCCCGCAACGGGGGTGGTGGGACTACGCGACACTCACCGGAGGGACCGCTCTCCTCGACCTTACCGGCGCCTACGTGCCGACTCTGGATCCGAGCTACGTCGTCGATTTTTGGAGCGAGCCTGGTTACGAGGGCCACGACAACCCCGCGCTCAAATCCCTGCGCATCCAGTTCCCAACCACGGTGGTCAGCGTGGTCGGCAGCCCCCCGACAGGCCTGGTGTTGAACGGTCCGTTGCCCACCGGTGACCTGATCGGCGCCTATCTGGTCTTCACCAGCGGGGCGGCGGCCGGACAGCTGGTCCCCGTGGGCGCCGTCACGGGCAACACAGTCACGTTTGGGTTCGGCGCAGACGCCACGGTGGTTAGCCAGATTCAGCCTGGCGACCACCTCACGATCGACAACTCCTGGTTCCTCGCCCTGCAGACCTATCACCGCCACCAGATGCCGCCGCCCGACGCCAACCTGTACGCCTGGGACCAGTACCGCAACCCCGACGGCACGCCCAAGTACCCCCGAGCGCGAGATCCTGATCGGGCCGGTCGGCAGCGCGGGCCCGACCGGAGACAGCAGCGGCGCGTTGTTCGGGCCGGGTGCGGTTCAAAGCGGGCGGTTCCACGGCAAAATGATCGCGCTGGCGTCGATAATGGACGACTCGGCCTTCCCGTGGTCGACGGACTGGTACCGCACACGGGCGCGAGCCGCCCAGCATGGAGACCTCGATCAGAATTTCCGGGTGTGGTATACCGACAATGCCGATCACGGCGGCCCTCCCGATACAGCCGCTCAGGCCATCACCGTCGATTACACCGGAGTCATACAGCAGGCCCTGCGCGACGTCAGCGCCTGGGCCGAAAAAGGAATACCGCCGCCCGACAGCACCAACTACCAGGTGGTCGACACCCAGGTCCAGGTGCCGGCCAACGCCAGGCGGCGTAGGGGTGTTCAGCCGGTCGTCACCCTGACCGCCAACCGCGGCGTGCGCGCCGAGGTGGCGGTCGGCCAGACCGTTACCTTCTCAGCGGAGGCTGTGGTCCCGCCCAACGCCGGCGACATCGTGGCCGCCCAGTGGGACTTCCTGGGCTTGGGGACCTATCCGGTCAAGGCTACGGTCAGCACGCCCCGCCCCGAGGTGACTTTGACCGCGACTTACATCTATACCAGTCCTGGCACCTACTTCCCTGTGATCCGTGTGACGTCACAACGCCAGGGCGATGCCAAGACCCCCTACGGTCAAATCCAGAATCTCGCCCGGGCGCGCGTCGTAGTCCACTAGCCGGCCTCGGATCCCTTGGTCGCCTCTCGTCTAGACCAGTGATGGCTGGTGCCATTGGTTCACAGAGCGGGCGGGGTAGGTGGATCCTATGTAGGTGCCGTCGGGGCGGTAGAAGCGCAGTTCGCCGTTGGGGTCGCCTTGGGTGCGGTATTGGTGGTGGAGCATGCGGTGGTGGCGGCGGCACTGGCAGCATCCGTTGTCGATGTCGGTGGGCCCGTCATCCTCCCAGGGTTGGATGTGGTGGATGTCGTAGTGGGAGAACTGGCAGCCGACGAAGCGGCAGTGGCCGCCGTCGCGGACGCTGATGGCCCGGCGTTGGGCGGTGTTCCATTCTCTGGTTTTGCGGCCCAGGAGGCGGTGGCAAAACCCGCGTAAGAGAGAGGCCGGCCGTTCGCAAGTCCTCATGACTCCATGAGCACGGTTGAGACCTGAAGGCGAACGGCCGGCCTCTCTCTTCAAGCTTCGTTTTGCCGCCGCCTCCCAGGTTCAGCGGTTCGCCGCCATCGCTTTGAACGTGTGGGCGACGGTGGATGTGTCGCAGGCCACCATGGCGGCGTCGCCGGGGTGGAGGGGCCGGCCGTCCAGGGTGGTCAGGCCGGGACTGTCGGGTCGGCTGACCAGGTGGACCAGGTAGCGGTCGTCGCCCGCCGCCTGGCCGCTGCCGGCGTGGCCCAGGGCGGTGCCCACCAGGTCCATGAAGGCGTCGGCGGTCTGGGCCGGCCGCGACGCCTCCTCCAACGGCGCCTCGCCGGTCGGGCCGTCTCCGGCTGAAGACTCGTCCCCAGGCCGCCACGGGTCTTCCCTCGCCCCTTCGCCGGCCTTTCGGTCTTCGGGTGAAGACTCGTCCCCAGGCCGGGGCCGGTAGCGGCGGTCGACGAAGGCTTGCAGGGCGGCGGCGAACTCCTCGACCTCGAGATCGCTCAGGCTGACGATGACCTGGCCGGTCCCGTCGCCGCCCCGCACTATCCTCACCCCCCGAGCCCGACCCGCCTGATCGGGCGGGGGGCGGTCCTGACCGGCGTAGAGATGATAGGAGCGCACCACCCGCTCTATATCCAAGATGCTGGCCTGCCCGCTCTCGGCCAGCGCCACCAACGCCTCG
This sequence comes from uncultured Actinomycetota bacterium, assembly GCA_963783945.1. GTDB lineage: Bacteria > Actinomycetota > Acidimicrobiia > Acidimicrobiales > Palsa-688 > CAWAPS01. Next base: position 672,153 of record CAWAPS010000019.1, on the reverse strand, counting down.
TCCACCCCCGGGTCGGGACGATCCAGACGGGTGATAGCCCGCACCGCGGAATACGACAACCGGCCCCGGCCAAACGCCTCGGCCACGATCGGCCGGCGGGCCAGCTGGTGGGCCACCGCGGGCGCCTCGGGCGGCCTTCGAACGGGCAATACTGGGGGGTAGCCGTTCATCAGCGACTGGAGCAGGCGGCGGATGATCGCTCGACCTTCCAGCCGGCTATCCCGAGGAGCACCCGTACATGAAGTTCTGCGCAACCCTGCACTCCGACAAGGTTGATCTGGGGGAAGAGTTTGTCTCCGGAGCGGGCGTCGCCGCCGTCGCCCGGGCTGCGGAGGATGCCGGCTTCGACACGGTGTTCGTTACCGAGCATCCCATCCCGTCGGATACGTATCTGGCGAACGGAGGACACCACGCGCTCGACCCCTTCGTGACGTTGGCGGTTGCCGCCGCCGCCACGACTCGGCTTCGAGTGTTGACCCATCTGTGTGTGGTTCCATACCACAATCCGTATGTACTGGCCAAGACCGTGCTCAGCGTCGACGTGCTGTCGGGCGGAAGGTTTATTTTCGGCTGCGGCGCCGGATATCAGGAGCCGGAATTCGCCGCGGTCGGAACCTCCTTCGCTGATCGCAACGAGCGCTTCGAACGAGCAATAGCGGCGATGAAGGAAGCCTGGTCCGCGAACTCAGTACTGGTGGGTGAGTCGGGCACCACTCACACCATGCGCCCCCGCCCGGTCCAGCAGCCCTATCCACCGATATGGATCGGCGGCAATTCTCGCCAGGCTATCCGCCGCGCCGTCGAGCTGGGGGACGGATGGATGCCGTTCCCTAACCCGCCCAGCCGGGCATCGTTCAATCGAACGCCTCAGCTTGATACCCTCAACGCTTTCAAGATGAGGGTTGCCCACCTGCGCGAAACTGAAACCGAGCTCGGGCGCAAGCTTCCGGACCTCATGTTCTCACCCGTGGGAGTCGACCTCTACGGCACGGACCGATGGGATCCGGTCGCCTTTCGACAGCTCATCGACCAGTACGAGGACCTGGGCGTGACCATGACCCTCGTATACTTCCCCGCGGCAAGCCGCGCCGAATACTGCAGCCTCCTCGCCGGCTTCGGCAAGGAGTTCATTCGGACGCAGTAACAGCTCGCGACGATTCAGTGGTCGGAGGGCGGCCCACGCCTGTCGGTCGACAAAGACAAGAAAGGGAGAGGACAGTGAGCGAAACGCAATCAGTAACTGTGGTGACGGGCGCGGCCGCGGGGATGGGGCGGGCTCTCTGCACCCGGCTGGCCAATCGCGCTCAGCCCACCGTTGCGGTCGACATCGACGAGGACCGACTGCATTGGGTGGACGACCACCCGACCATTGCCCCCTGCGTCGCCGACATTTCCACCGAGGAAGGGAACGCCGCGATGGTCGAGGTCGCGGCCGCCCGGTTTGGTCGGGTGGACTCCGCTGTGCTCAATGCGGGTGCATTCCCGGCGGCACCGCTCGAGAAACTTGCTCTGCCGGACTTTGATCGGCTCGTTTCTGTGAATCTCCGTGGGGTGTTCCTCGGTATCCGCGCCGTGCTGCCCTCACTGCGCGCAGGCGGTGGCGGGGCCATCGTAGTCACCTCGTCGTGCGTGAGCCTTCGGGCCCAGCCGAACACGTCGGTCTACGGCGCCACCAAAGCGGGTCTGATCAACATGATTCAGGCGTTCGCTCACGAGGTGGGTCACGAGAATATACGGGTAAACGCAGTCTGCCCCGGGCCCACGCTGACGGCTGCCGCTACGGACCCTGAGTTTCGCAATCATCCGTATTATGATTGGCAACTGCAGTTGACCGCGCTCAAGCGGTGGGCGGACCCCGACGAGCTCGCGGCGGTGATGGAGTTTCTAATCTCGCCGGCGGCGTCTTTCATCACCGGGGCGGCCATCCCTGTGGACGGCGGCTGGAGCGCGGGCACCCGAAGCCCGCCCAACGTGCGGTAGCCCAAAAGAGCGGTCGGGCGTCGTCAGCCCGGCGTCCACCCGATTTCAGCCGGACGATTCTCCTGATGCTCCTTGGGCCGCCAAGGCGGCGCGCTTCCAGTGGCCGCTTGTCAGTTCGACGGGCAGCGATGGCATGCCCCACACGCCGCACGGCACCTGACGATGCTTCAGGTCTTCGGCGAAGGCCTGGGCAACCAGCTGTGCATCCCAACGGTCGCGTCTGACGGATGGCACCAGCAGTGCGGGGTGGGTGTAAAGCTGGATCTCGCCGCTGTCGATCCGCACCAGCTGGCCGTTGACGTCAGATGCCTCGTCGGACAGCAGGTACTCCACAATTGGCGAGTTGTCCTCCGGTGGCTGAATCTCGACCGTTCGCTCGGTCCGGCCCGGCTCCGGAGGCGCACCAGCGAAGCGCTGGTTTATGTAGCGGCTCGAGTTGGCTAGCAGGTTGGTGGCGCCGAAGGGCGAAAGACCATTCACCCGCACTCCGGTGCCGGCGAGCTCCATAGCCCAGGTGTAGACCATGGACGCCACCGCGCCCTTGGTTGCCCCGTAAATGCCCGCACCGGTCATTCCCATATGAGCCCCGGACACCACGTTCACGATTGAGCCCTGCTTCTGGGTCAACATCGCCTTTACCGCACGGCCGGTGCAATGCATTGGTCCGAGGACATTTACCTCCGTAAGGGCGCGAGCGACTGTGGGATTGAACTCATCAATCCGGCCAATATGATACAGGGCGGCATTGTTCACCAGTCCATCGATCTTCCCGAACGAGTTGATGCAGGCGTCAATGAGCTTTCCTGCCTCGTCCCAGTCGCTGACGTCGGCGACGCAGGCGATCGCGGTGCCGCCGTCCTTTTTGATTTCGCTCACAGTCCGGTCCGCCTCGGCCGCATCGACGTCATTCACGACGACCGAGGCGCCCTGGCGGGCGACGCCTCTGGCGCACGCGGCTCCGATCCCTCTGCCCGCGCCGGTGATCACGACGGCCTTTCCCGATAGCATCTTGCTCTCCATCATCATTGGGTTCCGATCCTGTCTCCCGGGCCGAGCGCTCGCCGGCTGGTTCAGCTTAATCCTGCCCTCGAGTTCGAGGGTCGAAGTACCCGTTGTCCGGCGGTGTCGCACAAGCTGCTCGGTGGGGTTCCCGATCATCGCTGGTTGGGTTCCCGCAGTTGCACCGAGCCGCGGCCACCGGTACGATTCGGTTAGGCATTCGACTAACCATTTGACTAAGTAGGTGGCGTTGTCATGACGGTCGTCCAACGGGCTGGGAGCGCTGAGGAGTCGGCGCGGGCGGCGGGACTCGAGGATGCGGCGCGCCGGTTCGTCCCGCGGATCCGGGAGCTGGCCCGGCAGATGGAGGTGGCGCGTTGCCTCGATGACGACCTTGTCGAGGACATGGACGCGGCCGGGCTGTTCTCTGTTGTCGTGCCCAAGCGGTGGGGCGGCGCCGGGCTGGGGCCACACGAGCTCAACAAGGTGATCGAGCTCATCGCTCACGGTGACGTCTCGACGGCGTGGGTTACTGGCTTCTACAATCTCCACAACTGGCTGTTTTGCCGGTTTCCGCTCGAAGTCCAAGAAGAACTGTTCGCCGATCGTCCGTCAGTGCGCGCCGCCGCGGTTTTGTCGCCACCCGGCTCCGCCGAGCGGGTTGCTGGCGGACTCCGTGTCAATGGCCGGTGGGGCTACGCCACCGGGATGGTGCACGCGTCGCACGCACTGGTGCCAGTGAAGGTCGAGGGGGAGGTTGTCTGGGCCATTCTGACCCGAGACCAACTCGAGATTCTCGACGACTGGGACGTCGCCGCTATGGCCGCGACGGGCAGCGTCAGCATCGTAGCCACCGACGCCGTGACCCCCGAGCGCTGGATCATGCCCTTCCAGAAATTGATGTCCGCCACGGACCACTACGGCGTGGTCCATGAGGAGGACGCCATACGCCTCCCCTTCTCGGTGCTGACCTACGGCACCGCGTCGCTGTATGTCGGCGCGCTCGACGCCGCGGTCGACATGATGCGGGAGCGGCTGGAGACCGCGTCCGGGCAGAACAGTCCGCCCCGCAAGGAGCGGTCGATCATGCGGGTGCGGTGGGTGGACGCCTACGAGACGGCACGGATCATGCACCTGGTGCGTGATGCCGCGACCGAAGAGGCTATCCAGATTGCCGGCGAGGGCCGGTCGCAGACCCTCGAAGAGGAGTCGCGCGCCCAACTGCACATCTTGAAGCTTCGCCACACCGTGCGGGACACCCTGCGGGACCTCGTTGACGGCAACGGGACCAGCGGATACCGATCGGACAACCACCTCCGCCGCATGTCTGCGGACGTCGCTATGGTCTCGACCCACGCCATACACGGCGAGTACGACGTAATGATGGACCGATACGCCCGATGGCTGCTCGGGATGGGCTTCGCCCCCGGCGACCCCGGCGTCCGCATGACCTAGGAACGGTGCCGCCTTCGCTCCTCGGAAGTTGCGCGGCGTGGGACAGGCCCGCATAGCATTAGGGTGGAAATGGCTTCATAACTGTGGCTGAGCCGTTGGTCGACGTCCCGGTGGATGCTGACCCGGACCGAGGAGATCGGAGCAGAGGGTGCGCTCGTGGGACCAGTCGTTCGATCTGGTAATCGTCGGTAGCGGTGGAGGGGGTTTGGTCGCGGCGCTCGCGGCAGCGGACGCCGGTTTACGGCCCGTGATCATCGAAAAACAGCAGGTTGTTGGGGGCTCGACAGCCATGTCCGGCGGCATCATCTGGGTTCCGAACAATCCCCTGATGCAGGCCGAGGGAGTTCCGGATTCGTACGAGGACGGCCTGGCTTATTTCGATTCGGTCGTAGGGTCGCCCGACCAGGGGTCGTCGACGGAACGGCGGCACGCTTTCCTGACCGAGGGTCCGGCGATGCTGTCGTTCATCCAGGCCAAGGGGGTGCAGCTTGTTCGGTGCGAGGGCTACAGCGACTACTACGACAACCGCAAGGGCGGTAATGCTCGAGGCCGCTCGGTCGAGGGAATCCCGTGGGACGGGCGCCAGCTAGGAGAGTGGCACGACAAGATCAACCCGGGCATGGGTCGAGGCCTGGGAATGGTCGTGATGACGAACGAGGTACGCAACCTCCCGGCGTGGAACAGATCGCGCCATGCCTTTGCCAAGACCATGGGGGTGGTAGCTCGGACGTATTCGTCGCGCTCGGCGGGGCCAGGATCTGCTCACGAACGGCATGTCTTTGATTGGTCAGCTGACCAAGATCGTCGTTGACGCCGGAATCCCCTTGTGGCTGGGTACGGGAGTCGATGAGCTAGTCGTGGAAGACGGTCGGGTGGTCGGCGTCCTCGCCAAGCGTGGCGGGGCGACGCTGGCTGTCCATGCCGGCAGTGGGGTAGTGCTGTCGGCTGGTGGATTCGAGCGCAACTCCGAGATGCGCATCAAATACAGTGCCGAAACTCAGCCTAACGATGGCACCTGGACGGTGGCCAATCTGGGAAACACGGGTGAGGTGCTGGCGGCAGCCATTGCCCTCGGAGCCAAGACGGACTACATGGACGAGGCGGTTTGGAACCCGACACCGCGTCCCGAGATCGCGGGATCTACCCTCAGCGTGGCCCGGCAGAAGGCCCGAACAATATTCGTGAACAAGGAAGGCCGGCGCTTTTGCAACGAGTCGAATTCATACGTCGAGGTGACCAAGGCGATGTATGCCAACAACGGAATCCCAGCGTGGCTGATCTTCGACGACGAGTACCGCCGCCATTGCGCCTGGGCTCGGGGCATGCCGAAGCTGCGTAACCTCACCACAGTGCTCCCGGGGCGCATGCCCGAGGAGTGGGTCAACAGAGGCTGGATCAGGAGAGCCGACTCGCTCGAAGGCCTGGCGGTGCAGATGGGCGTCGACGCCCAGACACTGGTGTCGACCGTTGGCCGGTTCAATGCCGAGCGCGGCTCAGGGCGAGGACCCTGAGTTCGGTCGTGGTCGGTCTCAGTACAACCATGTATTGGGCGATCCGGGCAACAAGCCGAACCCGGCGGTCGGTCCAATCGACAAACCCCCTTACTACGCCACCGAGATATACCCCGGGGATGTTGGGACGTCCGGTGGGGTGGTCACCAACGAGCACGCCCAGGTGCTCGATCAGTCAGATCAGCCGATTCCAGGGCTCTACGCCACCGGCAACCTGACCGCGACCGTGATGGGGCGCACCTATCCGGGCGCCGGCGCGAGCATTGCGAACACGACCGTCTTTGGTTACGTCGCAGCTCGGCACGCCGCGGCCGAGACGAAAGGCGCCTGACGCGGTCGTCGGGCTGATTTATCCGGCTCTCTCGGCGGCGACCGCAGACAGGCATCCCTCCAGGATCTCCAGGAATTCCCGGACGTCGTCATCGCCGATGGTGAGCGCCGGGGTGAGCTTGATCCACGCCGGATCGTGGGCCGCTTGGCCCACCAGGACTCCGTTGTCCATCAGCAGGTCTGTGCAATACGAGGCACCCTCCGGGTCGTCCGGGTGACTCAGGCCTCCGACTTTGAACGCCAGCAGCAGCCCTCGCCCGCGCACGCCGTCGACCCCCAGCGGTGCGTAACTTTGAAGGGCCGCCGCGATCCTGGCCCCGATCACTTGCGCTCGCTCGCACAGTCCATCGCGCTCGATGACATCCAGCACGGTGCACCCGCTCGTCATGCCGAGGAGATGGGCCTCGAAAGTCGAGCTGTGCTTGAGCGCCACCTCGGGGGAGCCCAGGATCGAATTGTGAACCCGGCCGGTCATCAGGGCGGCAGCAACCGGGATCGCCCCTCCCGTCAGCCCTTTCGACGTCACGACAATGTCGGGCCTGACCGCAGAGTGCTGATACGCGAACCACCTGCCGGTCCGCCCGATGCCCGTGAGTACCTCGTCGGCGATGAGCAGGGCGCCATGCCGGTGGGTCAGCTCGGCCAGCGCGGCCAGGGCCTCGTCGGGCCAAGGTCTGGCCCCACCGAGGCCCTGAACCGCTTCGACGACCACCGCGGCCACCCGACGATGACGGAGGACCGACTCGGCCTGATCGAGCGCCCCCAGCGGGACCCGGTGGACCACAGGGCCCGGGACGGGCCCGACGTCGTCGCGCCAACTGTCGGGACCGGTGAGCGCAAGCGGACCGGGGATCAGCCCATGGAACCCGCCCCCGAAGGTGATGAACTCGCTCCGCCCGGTGGTCGCGACCGCGAACTTCATCGCCACCGACACCGCCTCCGCTCCTCCGGTACAGAAGACGGCGCGTTCGAGGTCGCCGCTTGCCAGTTCCACCAGGCGACCAGCTAGCTCGCCGGCCCGGGCCGGTACACCAATCGGAGTGACGAAGGGGCCTCCTTTTGCCAGCACCTCACACAGCCCGGCGACGACTTCGGGGTGGCGATGCCCGAGCACCGCCGTGCCGTACCCGGCCATGAGGTCCAGGTAGCGGCGGCCGGCCTCATCGATCAAGTGGCACCCGAGGGCGTCGGTGAACTGGGTCATCCAGCCAAGGTCGTCGTACAGCGCGGCCCGAGCAGGATGAACATTGGCCCGCCAGGAGGCGAGGTCGTGGTTTGGGTCCATGATCAGGTTGTCGATCATTGGTTCGGAACCTCCTGTTCCCAGAGCGCGTCGGCCCGGGCATTGTCGATGGCTGCCGGCGTCACCCAGTGGGCGGCGATGAGCAACGCCAACCCGGTGATGCCCGCAGCGAGGAAGAACGGAGCCCGCAGCCCGTAAGCCTCCGACAACAGGCCTCCTGCCACCGCCCCGAGTGGCATGGCCCCGAGTCCCACCATCCGGTAGGCGCTGTTGACCCGGCCGAGGAGCTCCTTGGGGATTATGGCCTGCCGCAACGAAATCGTCACGACATTCCAGAGCGTGGTGACAAAGCCGGCGAAGCTCAGCATCACCGTGACAGCCAGGGCGTTCGAGAGCGATCCCACGGCCACGTCCACCGCGACGTTCACCGCCAGGGTGGCCAGGATGGCTCGAGCCGGTCCGATCCGGGCCGAGACCCGGCGGGCCAAGAAGCCGCCGGCGATCCCCCCGATGGCGATCCCGGTCAGGAGGAAACCGTAGTAGTGACGGGACACGTGCAGCTTTTCCACGGCGAAGAGGACGAGGATTCCCTGGGTCAGGTAGACCGCAAAGTTGGCCAGGCCCATGACGACGCACAGCGATCGCAGCAGTCGGTGCCGCCCCAGCCAGCGCAGCCCCTCGCCGATGTCGGAGAGAAGCTGCTGATACAAGGGGCGCAGCCCGGGCGGGCGGAGCCCGGGACCGCTTGTTTCGGCGGTGGACCGCACGCCCGGTGTGACCAGACCCTGCAACAGGACCGCCGCCACTGCGAAGCTGGCCGCGTCGATGGCAAACGGCAGGGCCGCCATCGCCGCGAATATGAGGGCCCCTACGGGCGGACCCACAAACGTTTCGGTTACGAGTTCGCCGACTTCCAGCCGGCCGTTGGCCGTCTCCAGTTGCTCCGTACTGACGATTGCGGGTAGGACGGCTTGTGCCGCGGTGTTGAACAAAGTCTCCCCGACGCCGAGGAGAAAGACGAGGACGTACACCACTTCGATCCGAGCCGTGCGGGTGGCGACCATCACTGCCAGGCCGGCCACCAGGACCGTCCGGGCCACGTTTACCCTCACCATCAAACGGGCCCGGTCGCAGCGATCGACGATTGCGCCGGACACGAGTCCGAAGACGAGCCAGGGAAGGGTGGCCGCGGCCGAAAGGCCTGCCACCAGCCGCGGATCTCGGGTCAGGCCGGCGGCTAGCAGGGGCAGGGCCGCTACTTCCAGTCCGTCGCCCAGCCCGGAGAGCACAGCCGCTGACCACAAGCGCGAGTAGCGCCGCCCCAGCCCGGGTTCGACTGGAATCTTGGAGGCAACGGCAGTCATGACTCCCGATCCGCCCGGTAGATGCTCGGATCGAACCTTTCCATCAAAGAAGCGGGGTTGCGGGGCCGATCAAAACCCAACCGGGCGTATAGGCTGTGGGCGTCCCGGGTGGCCAGCAGCCAGCGCCGTAGGCCCTGCAAGGCAGGATGGTCAAGCACGCACGAGCACATCCACTCGCCCAGCTGGTGGCCGCGGTGTGACTCGAGCACGAACACGTCACACAGATAGGCGAAGGTGGCACAGTCGGTGACGACCCGGGCGAAGCCAACCTGACCGTCCGTATCGTGGATCAGGGAGAAGTTCACTGATGCCGCGATGGACCGCACGACGGTTGCCCGGGGAACGCCTTCGGCCCAGTATGAGCGGGTCAGGAAGTCGTGGACCACATCGAGGTCCACCACCGCGGGGTCGGTGGTGACCCGATAGGGCGGTTTCACCCAGACCCGGGTTACACCTCCGAACGCCTCAGGGCAGGCGGACATGCGCGGGGACGAGCGAGCGCGGCCCGTAGGGCGGGGGCAGGTACCTCCAGACCTCCCCGCCGAGGTGCGCCTCCATGAGCTGCTCCCACGCCCGCTCCGTGAGCTCCATCAAGAACGCCAGCACCTCGCACGCCTGCCGGTGGCGCGCCACGCTCACCGACGGCACGTCCGAGAAAAGGGCCCGGGCCAGCAGAGCGTGATCGACGTCGTCATTCACCCCTTCGTGCGTCCGGAACTGCTCAGCAAACCTCTCGCCGTAACTTTCCGGAGCGCCGAGGAGACTGTTGATGCCGTAGGGATCGCCGGGCAAGCCCTCACTTACCATCACCGAGGTCAGAAAGGCCATGGGATCCGCGTCCGCGATCAGGGTGTACACGTCGATGAAAGTGGCGAAGTACGGCATGGGCAGGTAGTTGTCGAGCTGGCGATGGTCGACGCCGAGAGCCTCGCAGCTGGCCCGCTCCATGACCTCGTGACCCCGCTCCTCGTCGAAGTACTCGTACACCCGACCTCGCAGATGGTCGCGAAACCGGCCCGACATGAGCGGGGCTATCGCTTCCACGAAGCGGGCCGTCACGTAGTACTGCTCGGCAAAGACTCCCTGGACGAAGGACATCGGATGCTCGCCCGCCTGCATCACCGCGACGTGCAGGCGGTCGCCCAGGTCCTCGACGGCCTGGCGGGCCACATGCTCGGCCGCCAGGATGTGGGCCGGCCCCGACATGCGGCCTCGATCGTTGACCTGCGCCGTGACCCGGACAGCGGTATCGTCACGGGCCGACATTGCGATGAGGGCGGCTGCTCCCCAGACGGAGTCCACGGAGTAGTCGATGTCGTACTCGCCTCCGACCAGATCGCCAGCTGTGCTCTCCGCCGTGGCGACGTCCTCATCGATCATCACTGCCAGCAACCATTCGACGGCAGCCGCGCTCAGCGGGGCCTTGCTTCGCCAGTAGCGGGCTCGCAGAGCCAGGGCGAGCAGCGGGAAGCTGCCAGCGTGCTCCGATCCCGGAGGGATTATCCGGGAGACTCCAGACCACGGCTCACGGGCCGCCCGTACGACCTCAGCCGCGCCGCACACGAGCGCTTGAGACACCAGGCCGGACGATTCCAGCCACTCGCGGGCGGCCGCCACCGTTGCCCGAAGTCTCGACATCTCGACCTCCGCCGCTGCCGCGCCGTCGTCGAGGTCTTCGATCAGCCCGGCGATGTCGAGGGCCCGGACCACGCTGCGGCGCCAGTCGGCCGGATCGGTGTCACTCGGCCAGCAGTTCGCCGAGCGGCGCAGGGTGGACAGATATTCGACCACGGCGGCCGGCTCGGCGCCGGGACTGGCGATGTCGTACAGCTCACCACCTGCCACGACGGCGGCAAGGTCGGTATCGGGATCGACAAATGCGTCGTCGAACCGGACGCTCGGGCGACCATATCGGTGGATACCCCAGCCGGCGGCCGCCCCCGGAGTAACGGGCGGGCCTCCGCTCGGGAGGCGATCGACAGTCTCGGCGGCGCTCATTGGAACACCCTCGGTACTCGGGCATCGGCATTGGCGTAGTAGGCCATCATCTCGTCCTCCTGATGGGCGAACGTCTCGATCAGGATGGCCAGGTGCTTCTTCACGGTGACGGCCTCCTCTGCGCTGACAGCCGGCACCGCGCCCAGGAGGGTAGCGGTGATATTGCCGTGCTCCTGGTCGTCGTTGAGCCGGGCGTGGGCCACGATGGGCTTCACGAATTCGGGGGGCAGTCCCACGGCCGCTGCCGCGGCGCTGAACGCCCGGGTGAAGTCGGACGCAGCCTCTTCGAAGAGGTACAGGACGGCCTTGAAGCTCATGGGGCTCTGAGCCGCGTAAGCGCCGAGCGACGCACACAGGGCAAACGTCATCGGCAGCGGCTCCACCTGCCTCAAGACCTCCCGCTCGATCCCGACCGAAGCGAGTGACTGCTCGATCAGGCGGTCGTGGTGCAGCTCGGAAACGTAGAAGTCCCGGAGGGCCTCCGTCACTACCGGCGGCTCCTCCTTGGCCAGAGCCGGAGCCACCAGGCGGGGAGCGGCCGACACCACGTGGTAATACTCGAGGGCGTAGCCGATGAGCTGCTGGCGGGTTATCCACCCGTCCTGCATGGCTCGGTACATGGGTCCGGAGACGACCCGGTCGTGGTGGCGGTCGGCCAGCCGGCGCAGCTCTCGATACATCTGGGCGCCCGTAACCACACCTGCGGGGAGCGGAGTGGCCGATTCGGTGAGCAACCCGAGCGTGTCGAGTCCACTGAGGATGGCGGCGACCTCGTCGGCCAAGCCGGCGTGCCGGGCCGAGAGCTCTTCCTCCGATGCTCCGCCGGTGCGGAGATCCCGGAGTAGGGCAAGAAGCTCTGCCGGGGAGTCGGTGTCGATCCGGCAGCCTTGCTCCCGGTAGACGCAATCGACGCCATTTTCGTCGTTTATCAGGACGATCCCGGATCGGAGGCGAGGCCGGTGGAAGAGGCTGAGGTGAAGAGATGAGGTCATCGGGACGGCTCCTCGCTGTCAGACGTTCGAGACCCGCCGCAGGAGGGTCGGCGCAGTGGAGTAGTGGCGGTAGACGCCGCGGTAGAAGGCGTCGTACAGATCGAAGAACAGGTGCGTCCGGCTCCGCAGCCGCCGGACAGTGGCCGCGTCGATGCACGGTAATTGGCGGAACATGGCCCTGGTCAGGTTGCCGTGCCCGCCGTCGCGGTTGATGCGGGCGTGGGCCCGCACCGGGCCGACGAATTCGGGATCGACGCCGGCGGCATCGCACGCGTCCAGGAAGAAATCCTGCTCGCCCTCCTTGATGCCGTTGCCCTCCAGGATGCCGAGGGTGGAGAAGAAGAAGATTGGATCGGTCATGGCCCAGTAGGCGAGGGCGTTGCACATGGCCATGGTTCCGGGAAGGGGCATGGTGTCGGCCAGGTCTTCCCTCGTGATGCCGATGGCATTGAGGCCGCACAGGATGAGCTCGTCGTGGCCGTACTCTTCGCGGTAGAACTCGTTCATGATGAGGCGGGCGCCCGTAGACGCCTGATAGGAGAGGACCGGCGAATCGAAGTAGCTCTCTCGGTGCAGGAAGTGATAGTTCTCGATGGTGAAGCCGTAGAACACGGCGGGGTTGACTGATTGCGGGGTGTCGCGCAGGGCCGCCCAGAACTCGTTGTGGTACATGATCCTGCGCTCGAGCCCGGCGCTCAGGTCCTCGAGCTCCAGGAGTACGTCGAGCCCGCTGCGAGCTTGCGGCCGCGTGGCATCGTCGAGAAGGGCGTGCCCGTCGAGGGCGGCGAGGAAGCCATGGACAGCGTCTTCGTCGAGCTCGGCGGCGACCAGGTCCTCGGTCGGGGTGGCCCCGTCCATCCGGGCCAGTAGTCCCTGCACCTCGTCGGGGGTCATGCCTTCGACGTCAAGTACCAGCTCCACTCCGTCGCGATCGACGACCACCTGGTCTCCGAGGCGGGTGGATTCGTAGGGGAAAAGGGGCAGCTGGATGCGGGAGGCGTCTGCGTCGGCAGACTCGGTCGTGCGGGTCAAGGGTGTCAGCTCCTGCTGTAATGGGGTGGACTCCCCGAGTGCCGGCCCGGCGCCAAGCCGGGCCGGCTCACGGGTAGAGCAAGTACTACAGGTGCAGCGCAATGCCGTGGGTACGGGCCTTGCGAGGCGTGATCACGACCTTGCCCGTCTTGGTGGTCGCCTTGGTATCCGTCTTCTGGGGAGCCACAGATTTTCCTCCTCTCTAGGTGTCTATCGATGCAGGCAATGGCCAGGAAGTCCGCCGTAGTGCTTGACCTCGCCCTTGAGGCTCCTGGCCAGCGGATGTCCCCGTCCGGATAAGTAAGAGCATTCCAACCCGCGTTCTGAGATACGCGAACCAACCACGGGCCAGAGCCGCTTGCCGGGTGATAAGAAGGGGAGCGTGCGTGCTGCCGTTCTTCGCCAGATCGGGGACCACGAGCTCGAGGTGGTCGAGGGCGCGGAGCTGGTCGCGACCGGGCCGGGTTTGGTTCGGGTCGCCATTCGGGCCACTGGTATCTGCCACTCGGACCTGTCGGCCATGTCGGGTGCGTTTGGCATTCCGACCCCGTGCGTGATGGGCCACGAGGGCGCAGGTGAGATCATCGAAGTGGGAGAAGGCGTGTCGGAGGTCGCGGTCGGTGACCACGTGATTGCGTCCGGTGTCACCCAGTGCGGGACGTGCCCCTTCTGTCTGGCCGGACACGGTCACCTCTGCGTCACCGCCAGCTTTTCCGCTCCCTACTTCAGCATCGGTGGCGTGGAGGCGTTCGCCCTGGCCGGGATCGGCAGCTTCAGCCAGGAGGTCCTGCTGGCCAGGGCAGCCGCCATCAGGATCGATCCAGATATTCCTTGGGACGTCGCCGCACTGCTCGGATGCGGGGTGACGACCGGTATCGGCGCGGTGCTGAACGCCGCCAGGCTCCGGCCGGGGTCCTCGGCCATCGTATTCGGCTGTGGCGGCGTGGGCATCTCGGCGATCCAGGGTGCTCGTGTCGCCGGCGCGGCCGAGATCGTCGCCGTCGACGTGGTTCCCGAGCAGCGGGAGCAGGCGCGGCGATTCGGCGCCACTTGCGCGGTCGCGCCTGAAGACGTGGATGATGTGAAAGCGTCACTGTGCGGCCAGGACGGTGGCTTCGACTACTCATTCGAGGCCGTGGGGCTGCCCTCCACCATCCGTGCCGCCTACGATGCGGTTCGGCGAGGCGGCACCGCCGTGATCATCGGTGTCGGACATCCCGATCAACTCGTCGAGTTCAACGCCTACGAACTGGCTTATGGCGACAAGACGCTGCGCGGCACCTGGTTTGGTTCGGCCGACCCTCGCGTCGAATTCCTGCGCGTCCTCCGCCTCTGGCAGGCCGGGCGGGTCGATCTGGAGGGCATGATCACCCACCGCGCTGAGTTGCGGGACATCAACGTCGCGCTCGACAATCTGCGGGCAGGGGGAGTCATCCGAACCGTGCTCAGCGTGTGACACGACCTACTCCTCATAGTTTGTGCGCCTAACCCGCTCCCAGCGGGCTAAGCGCACAAACTATGAGACGTCATAGGCGAGACACTGGTGGCCGCGCCATCTACTCAACTCGTGATGGCGAAGTACTTGTCGAGGCCGTACACGGTTATGGCGTTGCCGCGTACGAGCAGGTTGATCTCGTCGTCGTTGAGCCCGGCGGCGGCCACTAGTTCCGAGACCACTTTCTCCGAGTGCGGGTAGGTGGAATCCTTGTGGGGAAAATCCGTCTCGATCATGATCTGCTCCATTCCGATCGCCTCGCGGTCGATCAGGCCCTGGAGGTCGTCGAAGATGGATCCGAATATGTGGCCGCGCATGAAGTTGCTGGGGAGCTCCTTCGCCCGGCGACCAGTTGCCTTGTTTCCTTCCTGGCACTTCTTCCAGGTGTTGTCGATCCGCTGCATGACGAACGGCATCCACCCGACCTGACCCTCAGAAAGCACTATCCGCAGGTCAGGGAACTCGGCGAGGATGCCCGAGTAGAGCCAGTCGGCGAAAGCCAGCTCAGAGTTGACGAACAGGAAGCAGATGGCCAGGTCAATAGGAGCGTCGGGCGCGGTCGTTACCCGGGTGGAAGATGAGCCGACATGAAGATTCATGACGGTGTCGGTCTCTTGGCATGCCTCGAGAAATGGATCCCAATAGGTCGAGTAGATGCTCGGGAGGCCTAGAGCCGGAGGTGACTCGGGGAAGCTGACCGCGTGGGATCCGCTCGCCGCGCATCGGCGCACCTCTGCCGCCGCCAGGTTGACGTCCCACAGCGGTACCAGTGTCAGCGGCACGAGCCGTGCCGGCCGCTCCGCCCCGCTCCACTCGTCGATCATCCAGTCGTTGTAGGCCTTCACACAGAGCAGCGCGACGTCTTTGTCCTTTCGGTCCAGGAACGTCTGACCGCAAAAGCGGCTCACACTGGGGAAGCAGATCGAAACATCGGTATGGTTGCGGCCCATCTCGGCGAGACGAGCGTCGCGCTGGTGAGCACCGGGAAGGACCTCATCGTAAGTAATGGGGCGGCTTGTTTCTTCGTCGTCATACCCGGACTGGGCCAGCCCTCTCTGCAGCGGCCGGACCATGTCCTCGTAATACCAGACGTCAGCCCACTGGGCATCGTCACCGCCCGGTGACCACCGCCCGTACAGAGCTTCGACCAGAACGCCTCGCTCGCGGCGGACGTGTGGGCCATGATCTCGGACCTGTCGCGGAAGACGCGACCACCACATATCCGGTGGCTCGAGCACGTGGTCATCGACCGAGATCAACGGGGGTAACGAAGTCATGAAGGAGATGGCCCCGTTCAGACCGTCACCCGCTCGGCCGTAGCCTGCTGCCGGGCTTCGCGAAGCAGTCGAGCCACGTCGTCGACGACCGCGATCATCTCGCCGTACCGGCTACGGACTTGCTCGGCCAGAACATCGAGGCCGCAGTACTCGAGCATCTCCGGAAGCCGCTCGCGCAGGCGGGCGAGGGTCCACTCGACAGGGTCCCCTTCGGCGAATTGATCAATCCGGCACACGATGTTGACCGCTCCGCCTTCTCGCACGTAATGGTAGTGGGGCTTGTAGACAAAGCAGTCGAAGCGCAGATGCTCGATACCGTCGGCCGCTCCGTACACGTGGAGGGTGGGCCCGTAGTCGTCGAAGACCTGGTCCGCATCCTCTGCTGACTCGTTGCTAAGGTTCCCGGCGACGGCGCGGTCGTCGAGATGGCGGGCTTCAACCACAAACTGCAAGGGACCGGCGGGTAGGGATGCGCAGCGCTCAGGCACCGGCGGGATCATCGACGATCGGAACGAGAGGCCGAGCTGGTAGGGCTCCAGAGTCGCTTCTCTGAGCAGTTTCAGGATC
Organism: uncultured Actinomycetota bacterium; assembly: GCA_963783945.1. Classification (GTDB taxonomy): domain Bacteria; phylum Actinomycetota; class Acidimicrobiia; order Acidimicrobiales; family Palsa-688; genus CAWAPS01. Next base: position 655,910 of record CAWAPS010000019.1, on the reverse strand, counting down.
TTGTCGTTGTCCATCGACGGCCTCCCCTATACGTATCAATGTCGAACGTCGGGGCCGATCATACCTGTCCTCTGGCCGGCGGTGTGGCGGGCGGTCTCAGCAGCTCGGACTGTGGCCCCGATCCGCCGGTCCCGCCTCGTTACACGGCCAATGCGACCTTGGCGTGGCCGGGAGAGAGAAGGTTACCGTCCTGGTCCTGGGTCCAAAGCTCCAGGGCGGCCACGGTGCGTGCTCCGTGATTGGTCACCTCGGTGACTCGGCCGAGGGCGGTGACGGTCTGGCCCTTCAGGTTCGCGCCCCGGAACTGGCAGCCGAGCTCGAGGATCTCGCCCTCTTCACCCAACCACTGGCGGATCAGGTTGTGAAGGTATGAGAACAGGAGGTTCCCCATCCCGAAAGCGGTCGGAAAGCCCGCGGCTCGACCGGCCTCGTCGTCCATGTGTATCGGCACAAACTCATCGTTTACGGCCGCGAACCTGTTCCAGCAGTCGAAGCCCGTCTGCCTCTGGAATGGCGGAAGCTCTTCGCCCACTTCGATGATGCGCTGGCTGGCCACCCTCAGTACCTGATCTGTGTGGATTTGGCGACCTTGACCGTACTGCCGTCCTGGTTGCTCCACGTGTCCTCGAGGACGGTGAACAGCATCAACCCCAATCGCCCCGGCCTTTCGCTGTAGCCGCCAAGGCGAGCGACAGAGGTGATCGTGTCCCCCGGACGCATGCGGACACCGTACTGGACTTCCAAGCCGCCATTCAGTTCGAATTGGAGCCCGGGGCCATTGATACCCAATATGTGCTCGACTCGGTCGAGGTCGTTGGCCGCTGCCGGCGCTGTCTGTTTGTCCGGATCGGCGACCATCCAGGCGAAGGGGTTGAATTCTTCGGGGGCGACGATTCGGCCGTGGCTGGTAGTGGCGGCGTATTTGCTGTCCCAGAAGATCGGGGGCGGGCGGTGCGGCCAGTAGACGGCTGTGGCCCACCGGCGGATGTCGGATTCGCTGATGGGAAACGAGGTGCGCTTGCTGGTCTGGCGGCCGGCAGCCGAACTCATGGCGGCAGTGATCAGGGTCATCGGGACGGTGCATTCATTTGAGCGTGGGCAGGACGATGCCAGCGGTTTGTCCGCCGTCGATGACGAACTCTCCGCCGGTAATGAACGAAGCTGCGTCGGAGACGAGGAACAGGACCAGTTCGGCGATGTCGGTCGGGAGCCCGGCTCGGCCGAGGGGGGTTTGAGCCAGTCGGTGGGCTGCTTGGGGGTCGTCATCGCGCAGGACCATTGGCGTGAGTACGGGGCCGGGGGCGATGGCGTTGACCCGGATGGCGTCGCCGGCCAGTTCGAGAGCGGCGACCCGGGTGAGGCCGCGCAGCGCCCATTTCGAAGAGGCGTAGGCGCCATGCTCAGTGAAGCCGGTCAAGGCCGCGGTGGACAGGGTGTTGACGACGGCGGCGTTGGGGGAGAGGCGCAGGTGCGGGAGCGCCGTGCGGATTCCCAGAAATGGTCCTAGACAGTTGACTCGCCAGATGCGCTCGAAGTCGACGGCGTTTTCGTCCTCGAGGCTGGCCCGCCGTAGCAGGCCGGCGTTGTTGACGAGGATGTCCAGCCGACCCCAGCGCTCGAGGGTGGAGTCGAGGCATTGCTGCCACGACGATTCGTCGGTCACGTCGAGATGCATGGCGTGTATGTGTGCGGGCTGCTGCCGGGCTAGGGCATGGATGTCTTGGAGTAGATCGCCGGCCACGACCCGGGCGCCGGCGGATACCAGCTTGGCCACGATTTCCCGGCCTTGGCCCCGCGCCGCGCCCGTGACCACCGCGACGCGCCCGGTCAGCGGACGGGTTTCGTCAGCCGTGGCTGTCACGTCAAGTCTTCCGCCTTCGGGTTGGCTTGGCCCGGTCTTGGGTGTCGAGCCCGATGGCGTTGGCCCACAGCAGTGTCAGTTGTTCGACTGCTTCGTCGAATTCGTAGCGACGGTAGCCCTGGGTGAGCCAGAGCTCGGCGAAGCGGGCGACCATGGCTCCCAGTGCGTCGGAGGCCAGGGCGGGATGGACTCGGGGATCTGCTTGGCCTTGTTGCTGGAGACGGCGGATGGAGCGTTCGGATCGTTCCACGAAGTGTTTCATGCTGGCCATGCGGGCGTCGTTGACGTAGGGGTCGTAGCGGGAGACTTCTTCGATCACCCCCATGAGCGGGGCTTCGTCCCGGTAGCGCTGCAGGTAGAGCCGGTTGGCCCGCCCGATACGGTCGCGAGGGGACAGCTCAGCGGCGCCGGGCTCGGTCTGCTCTTCGCCTGGTGCGGTGAGGCGGTCCTCCTGGGCTTGGGCGATTTCCCGGAAGATCTCGTCCTTGGAATCGAAGTAGTGGTAGAAGGCCCCGTAGGACACCTTGGCCCTTTTTGCGATGTCCTGGATGCGGGCGTCGAGAAAGCCGTCGCGCTCGAATACCTCTTTCGCCGCTTTGACCAACCGGGCCCTGGTGATCTCGCCTCGCCGCGACCGCTGCCCTACCGTCGGGGTGCTGTTCCCCCGGGGCCGGCCCCTCGGCACGGTCCGCTTTCCTTGGGCTCGGTTGGGCTGAAAACTCATGGGGTGTCGGTCCTTGTGTGTGGCCTGCTCGGGCGGCGCCTCCAGTCGCCTCCGTCCCCCAGGCTCTTCGGGCCCCCCGATGTTATCAGCATGTCCGGGACTTGACTCCGATGTCGGAATCCCCGAGACCGCCAGTTTGGCCCTGCGGATTCCGGGCGGCGAGCCGAGGGTGGGTGGGCCTATAGGGGAGAAACGATGGGGCCTATGATTGACTTGATACCGATATCGATTCGAGGGTGAGGGAATGTCGGACGTTTCAGACCGGGGCAGCCCCCCAGTTTCTACCTGGTGGGGGAATCGGGGGATCATCGACACTTTGATCGGTTTCGCTGCCGACCCCACCGAGGTCTATGCCGGTATCCGGCGTTCGCTGCGCGACAAGGAGTCTCTGGAGACCTTCGAGATGCCGGCCGGGTACATGTTCCACGATGTGCCGGTCGCTGAGGGTGGGGGCGTCGACACCGCCATAGCGGCAACGCTGGCCGAAATGGATCGCTTCGGTGTGGCGACGGGACTGGTCAGCGTGTCTAGCAATCGCGACGTGGTGGAGGCGGCCCTCGTGCGTCACCCCGACCGGTTCGTGGCCAGCTGGACGTTTGATCCCAACCAGGGTATGGCCGGGGTCCGGGATCTGGTCGAGGCGTACCAGCGGTGGGGCGTGAAGGCGGCGTCGTTCTACCCGCACGGGAACATGCCGCTGGTCGCCGTCGACGCCCCCCTCGCCTATGTCTACTACGCCAAGTGCGCCGAGCTCGGCCTGCCCGTGTTCGTGACGGTCGGCATCGCCGGCCCGAGGGTGCCGTCGATGGTGCAGCACGTCGAGCGGTTGGACCAGGTCATGTACGACTTCCCCGACCTGGTTGTGGTGATGCGTCACGGCGCCGAGCCGTGGACAGATCTGGCGGTCAAGCTGATGCTCAAATGGCCGAACCTCTACTATTCCACCAGCGCCTTCGCCCCTCGCTACTACCCCCAGGCGATCGTCGACTACGCCAACACCCGGGGGGCCCACAAGATCATCTACGCCGGCTACTTCCCCATGGGTCTGTCGCTCGAGCGGATCTTCTCGGAAATGCCCGAGGTGCCCTTCAAGGCGGAGGTGTGGCCCAAGTTTCTGCGGGAGAACGCCTTGACCGTGCTTAAAATCGAAGACTCCCGATGAAGAGCGGCACGGCCCGACGGGTCGAGGTCGGCCCGACAGCGATACTGGAAGGGTCGTCATGAAGACAATCGTCCGCTCACCCCTCGAGTTCGAGGTGCTCGCCGGCGACCTCGGCTTCCCCGAGGGCCCGGTCTTCCTGCCCGACGGATCGATCCTGATAGTCGACATGGAGCGAGGGACGATCCCCCGGGTGGCCAACGGCGCGGTGTCGATCGTGGCGACGCCCGGCGGCGGTCCCAACGGGTTGGCCCTCACCGGTCCCGACACCGCCGCCATCGCAAACAACGGCGGGTTTCTGTGGACCACGGTCAACGGGCACAGCGTTCCGATCGATCACGCCACCCACACCAACGAGCCCCCGGGGTTCAGCGGCGGCTGGATCGAGGAACTCGATCTGGTCACCGGTGCGACCAACCGGCTCTACCACGAGTTCGAAGGTCGGCCACTGCGGGGCCCCAACGACCTGGTCGTCGACGAGGTCGGGGGGATCTGGTTCACCGATCACGGCAAGGGCCGGCTCGCAAGCATCGACCGGGGCGCGCTGTTCTACGCCGCCCCGGATCACGGACCGCTCAAGCGGGTGGCCTTCCCCCTCCTCGGCCCCAACGGTGTAGGACTCTCACCGGACGGACGCACCGTGTACGTGGCCGAGACCCACACCGGTCGCCTGTGGGCGTGGGACCTGACCGAACCCGGCGCGGTCACACCAGCCGCCGGCTCGCTGGCCGTGCGCCACGGAGGCCGCTGCGTTGCCGCCACCCCGTACTCGTTTGACTCCCTGGCCGTGGAAGCCGACGGCCGGGTCGCCATCGGTGCCATCGGCGACGGCATCGTCTCAGTCACGCCCGACGGACAGGAAGTGGAGGTGCATCCCATACCAGGTGACGTGACGACCAACATCGCGTTCGGCGAAGCCGACATGACCGCAGCGATCATCACCCTCTCACGATCAGGCCGGCTCGTCCGCTGCCGTTGGCCCCGGCCCGGCCTTCGCCTCGCCCACTAATGACAGCAAAAACCCCATCCCTACCCGACCAGTTCCGCTCGGACGTCCGGAGCTGGTTCGATGCCAACGCCCCCCAGAAAGGATCAGCAGAGGACTTCTCGTCCATCCACATCGTCAGCGCCAACTCGGTACCGGAGTACCGGCGGGCGGAGAGGACAGCTCTGGAACGGAGCCTGGACTGGCAGCGGACGCTGTATGCCGCGGGATTCAGCGGCCGGTCGTGGCCTCGTGCCTACGGTGGGCAGGACGCCCCGGCGTGGCAGGACGATGTCGTCGCCGAGGTGCAAGCCGGTTTCGGTGTCTCGACCAAGGTCCTCTCGATTGGCCTCGAGATGCTGCCACCGGTGCTGTTCCGCCACGGGCGCCATGAGCAGCGGCTCCGTCATCTCCCGTCGGTCCTGACCGGCCAAGAGACCTGGTGCCAGCTGCTCTCCGAGCCCGACGCCGGTTCGGACTTGGGGAGCGTTACTACGTTCGCCGCGCCGGGGCCACACGGGTGGAAGGTCTCGGGCCAGAAGGTCTGGACATCCGGTGCCGGCACGAGTGACTTCGCCCTGCTGATAGCCCGGACCGATCGAGATGTACCGGGCTTTGCCGGGTTGTCCTGTCTCATCCTGGATATGTCCGAGCCCGGTGTCGAAGTGCGCCCTCTCCGGCAAATGTCGGGCGCTTACCACTTCAACGAGGTGTTCCTCAACGAGGTGTTTGTGGCGGAGGAGTCGCTGATCGGGGACCTGGGCGGGGCTCGAGCCGTGCTCCGTACCATGCTGGCCAGCGAGAGAGCGGCGATCGGCGGGGGGACCAGCGCCCGCTCGGTGCACCAGTTGATACAGATGGCGCGGGACCTCGGACGCCACCGCGAACCGCTGGTGCGCCAGGCTCTGGCCGCGGCCTACATACGCGAGAGGGTCCTGGATCTGACGCAAACAAGGGTGGCCTCCGGGGCCGCTATCCCGGGGGGCGGCTCGGTGACCAAGCTCATGTACAGTGACCACGCCCGCCACAGCGCCGACACCGGCATGTGGCTGCTAGGCGCGGCGGCGACAGTCGAGACATCGATCGAGTCCCAGCCGTGGCGGGAGAGGCTCCTGTTTGCCCCGGGACTCCGCATTGGCGGGGGAACGGACGAGATGCAGCGCAACGCCATGGCCGAGAGAGGGCTGGGGCTGCCTCGCTAGTAGGGCTGGCGGCCTAGCGGCACGGTGTTGGACGGTCTAACATTCCTGACATCGATATCAGGTCAGTGGTCCGCCGGCGAGGGTCCCAACGAACGAGAAGTGAGGAGGTGTTGTGAGCGACCGCTACACCATCATCTCTGCCGACACCCACGCTGGGGGTAGTCACGCCCAGTACAGGGAATACCTGGAAGAGGGGTATCTCGAGGAGTTCGACGCGTGGCGCTCCCGGTACCGCAACCCGTTCCGTGATCTGGGTGATCAGCGACGCTTGCGCAATTGGGACAATGAGATGCGCAGCGGTCAACAGCTAGCTGACGGAGTGGTGGGGGAGGTCATATTCCCCAACACCATCCCGCCCTTCTTTCCGAGCTTCGTGCTGGCCGCACCGCCCCCCCGGCCCGATGACTACGGGCGCCGGCTGGCTGGTATCCGGGCTCATAACCGTTGGCTGGTGGACTTCTGTGCCCACTGCCCGGAGCGGCGGGCCGGGATCGGGCAGATATTCATGAATAACCTCGACGACGCCATGGCCGACGTAAAATGGATCGCCGAGCACGGACTTCGCGGCGGGGTTCTGCTTCCCAACAATCCGCCGGATGCCACCTGGATCGAGCACCAATTGTATGACCCGTATTGGGAGCCGCTGTGGGACCTGTGTGAGGAGATCGACATTCCCCTTCACAGCCATGGGGGCACAGGTGTGCCGGACTTCGGGAAGGTGCCCTCGGCGGCCCTGCTGTACATCGGTGAGTTCTGGTTCTACCAGACCCGTCCTTTCATGCATCTCGTCCTGTCGGGCGTGTTCCAACGCCATCCGGGCCTACGGTTTGTTATGACCGAGCAGGGCGCGGCCTGGCTGCCCCCGCTGTTGGACCGGCTGGACCGGTCCATCATCAGAATTCGCCAGACCGGCGAGACCGGCGAGCTCAAGTACGGGGAGGAATCCATCCTGCCCCTGACGGCCACTGAGTACTTCCAGCGGAACTGCTGGGTGGGGGTGTCCCAGCCCAAGGCACCCGACGTCGAAGCGATAGCGCAACTTGGTCTCGACCGATTCATGTGGGGCTCCGACTACCCCCACGACGAGGGAACAGCCCCGTTCACCCGGGAGCACCTGCGTCAGCTGTTCTGCTCCTGGTCCGAGTCCGATCTCCGCCCCTTCCTGGCCGGCACGGCAGCTGCCACCTTCGGGTTCGATATCGATGAACTTCAGCATCTGGCGGATCAGTACGGGCCTACCGTCGCCGAGATCCGGCAGCCTCTGGTCGAGCTGCCGGAGAACGCCAACGAGGCCCTGGTTCGCGGACCGGTGGGATAGAGGATCCAGCCGTCAGATAGAGCACAACGGGAGCAGGAAGGGACCACGTCGTGAACACCGCAGCCCAGCTGTTGCTCGCTCGCGAGCATGACGAAAATCCGGCTGTGCTGTTCGGGGATCAGGTGTGGACGTTCCGCCAGTTGCTCGCCGAGGCCCGACGGCGGGCCGCGCTGTTCTCGCCCCGCCGGGACTCGGGCCGGCCACCGCACGTGGGTGTCCTCCTCGACAACGTGCCGGAGTATGTGTTCTGGCTGGCCGGGGCGGCCATATCTGGAGCCGTGATCGTCGGGGTCAACTCCACCTACCGAGGCGAACAGCTGGCCCAGTTGATCCGCCACACGGACTGCCAGGCGGTGGTCACCGCCGACGATATGGCACCGCTCATCAAGGGCCTGGATCTGGGAGAGGCCACAGATCAGGTCCTGAATGTGGACTCGGAGGGCTATCGCCGCGACCTCGAGGCGGTCGTGCCGCTCCGCGATCTACCGCTGGTGAGCGAGGACGAGCTGTTCCTGTTGATCTTCACCTCGGGGTCCACCGGTTTGCCCAAGGCGGTCAGATGGACTCAGGGCCGGTACGGGCGAACCGGCCAGCACGTGGCCAATATCACACAGCTTGCCGCCGGCACTGACGTGGTGTACTCGCCGCTGCCCTTCTTCCACTCGAGTTCCCTGTTCACCGGATGGGCCTCCAGCTTGACGGCGGGCGTCCCGATCGCCTTCCGCCGAAAGTTCTCGGCGTCGCGAACGCTGCCTGACATACGCCGTTTCAACGCCACGATGATGACCTACACCGGCAAGGTGCTGAACTACATTCTCGCCGTGTCCGAACGCGACGACGATGGGGACAACAGCCTCAAGCTGGCCATAGGCAACGAAGCCTCGTCGCGCGACATCGTGGAGTTCGCCCGGCGTTTCCACTGTGACGTTCGAGACAGCTACGGGTCTACCGAGGGCATCATCATCATCCGGCGCGATCCCTCCATGCCGGCCGGGGCGTTGGGACGGGCAGGAGAGTCTGTAAAGGTCATCAGCGCAGACACCGGTTTCGAATGTCCTCCCGCCCAGGTGGACGAGAACGGACGGGTGGTGAACCTCGTCGATGCGGTGGGCGAGATCGTGGAGACCGAGCCGACCAGCGGGTTCGAGGGTTACTACAGCAATGACGAAGCCACTCGGACCCGTTTCCGGGACGGGTGGTACTGGTCTGGCGATTTGGCCTGGCGCGACGGGGACGGCTGGTTCTACTTCGCCGGCCGTAGCAACGAGTGGCTGCGGGTTGATGGCGAGAACTTCGCCGCCGCTCCAGTCGAGGCCATCATCGCCCGGCACCCCGCCGTGCGCTCGGTCGCCGTATATGCCGTCCCTGACGACCCCGTAGGGGACCGGGTGATGGCTGCCATCGAGCTGGAAGCCGTCCGCCACCTCACGCCATCAGACCTCGACGAGTTCTTCGCCGCCCAACCAGACCTGGGAACCAAATGGGTCCCCCAGTTCGTCCGTTTCGTTTCCGAGTTGCCCAAGCTGGCCAGCATGAAGATCGACAAACAGCGCCTCCGCCGGCAAGGATGGACCCCGGACGACGTCTGGTGGAGACCCCAGCGGACGATGCCACTGATCCCGTTGGAGGACTCCGACAGAACCTGCCTCGAGCATCTCCTTACCTGACGCCTTCAACCGGGTGTGGCAGGCATTAAGGTACGATCGTGACGATCGACATCGGCCGAATCGGTATCTGGACCTCGGCTCTGGAAGGCCAGCCGGCGGCCCAGGTCCGGGAAGCAGCCCAAGAAATCGAGGGCATGGGCTTTCCCATCCTGTGGATCAACGAGACGACCGGGCGAGACCCCTTCGTACTGGCCACCATGCTGCTGTCGGCGACCTCCACCCTCAAGCTGGCCACCGGTATCGCCAACGTCTACGCCCGTGATGCTATGACGATGGCCTCCTGCCAGAAAACTCTCGCCGAGGCTTTCCCGGGACGGTTTCTCTTAGGGCTCGGGGTCAGTAGCCCGGTATTGGTCGAAAGGGTTCGCAAGCACTCCTACGACAAGCCGCTCTCTTATCTCAAGTCGTACATGGAAGAAATGGATGCCGCCCCGTTCACCTCCGTGGCACCTACCGACGATCCAGGCCGCGTCCTCGCTGCGCTCGGACCGAAGATGCTCGAGCTGTCGGCAACGCGGGCCAACGGGGCCCATCCGTATCTCACCACGCCCGACCATACCCGGCAGGCCAGAGACATCATCGGTTCGGAGGCCCTGCTGGCCCCCGAGCAGATGGTGGTCTTGGAAACCGACCCCGAAGCAGCCCGGGGAATCGGTCGAGCCGCCCTGAGCTTCTATCTCCGGGCTCCCGGATACCTGTCGAACCTCGGCCGCCTGGGCTTCACGGATCAGGATTGGGCAGACCCCAAGGCCGCCTCCGACCGTCTCGTCGACGCCATCGTGGCGTGGGGCGACATCGACGCGATCGCCCGGCGGATCGGCGAACATCATGAGGCCGGTGCCGATCACGTTTGCGTACAGGTCCTGGGGTCTAATCGCGACCTCCCTCGCACTCAGTGGCGAGAGCTCGCGGCCGCGCTGCTTTAGGGCCCGCCACGAAACAACTTGGAACAAGTCCTGTGCCACGACATGCATGTTTACAAGAGAATTGCGTCAAGTTGTTTCGTGGCGGGCCCTTAGTACGAAGTGCTGGCCGCCGTCCGGGACACTGTTGATCGCGACTGCCGGCGCCGTCCGTAGTAGACAGTAGGTAGAAGGAGGAAGCGTTATGAGCACACTCACGATCGAGCCCCTCGGGCCGAACGTCGGGGCCGAGGTCCGCGGCGTCGATCCCGAGCGGCTCAACGAGGACGACCAACTGCCGGCCGCCATCCTGAAGGCCGTCGAGCATGCCGGAGTGCTGGTTTTCAGAGACCTTCACCTTGACCCCGACACCCAGGTCGCATTCTGCCGGAAGTTCGGTCCGATCGAGATGAGCGAAGGGAAGTATGAGGTCAAGGGCATATACCGGGTCACGCTGGAGAAGGCGGCTTCGGCCACCGCCGACTACCTGTACGGGAACTTCGGCTGGCACATTGACGGCTTGACGCCCACCGTCAACGAGCACCCGCCGCCAATGCTCACGATGCTTACGGCCCAGGTGGTGGCCGACGACGGAGGCGACACCGAGTTTGCCAGCACCTACGCGGCTTACCGCGACCTCTCCGACGAAGAAAAGGAAGCGTTCGCCGGCCTGCGGGTGTTTCACACGATGGAGGCCGGTATTCTCCGCTTCATCCCCAAGCCTACCGAGGAGCACATGGCCCGCTTTCGGTCGCAGCCGACGAAGGTGCACCCTCTCATCTGGACCCACAAGACGGGCAAGCGCTCGCTGGTGATCGGGGGTACCTCGGACTTCATCATCGGGATGCCGGTTCCGGAGGGCCGGACCCTACTGGGCGAGCTGGTGGAGCGGGCCACCACCCCAGACCGGGTTTACTCCCATAAGTGGCGGCCAGGCGATACCGTCCTGTGGGACAACCGTGGTCTGCTCCACCACATCACCCCGTTCGACACGAGCAGGCCCCGGGAGATGCTGCGGACGACCGTGCTTGGCCAAGAGGTGGTGCAGTAGTCCACGGGCTACCGGCGGAGCCTTCCGGGGACGGCTAGAACTGGGGGATGATCCGCCACATCGTGCTCCTGACGCTCAAATCCGACGCCCCATCCGACGCGGCTGCGACCATCGTCGGGGCCCTGAGGGGTTTGCCCCGCCTGATTCCCTCCGTCCGTGACTACCAAGCCGGCGTGGATCTGGCGATCGCTCCCGGAAACGCCACGATCGCCGCTACCGCCGTCTTTGACGACGAAGCCGGTTACCTGGAGTACCGGGACCATCCGGCCCACCGAGCCGTCATCCACGACCACATCGATCCGGTGAGAGAGAGCCGGGCTGCTATCCAATTCGAGGTCTGACCAGAACCTGGTCCGGTTTCGGGCGTGGGGCCCTGCCGGTTGGGTTATGTGGCGGCGCTGACCGACTCCCTGACCCGGACCCGGCGCTCAGGGGCGGGTCGGGCGGATTGTCCTGAGTGGACGATATGAGACGGCCACGTCGAGTTTTCACCGCGAAGTAGCTCCGCGGTGGCGGCCGGCGACCGCAATATCTATCGTGGATGGTATGACCCCGACACCAACGCCGAGTTCGACCGACGCGAAGAGACTGCACCACGTCGCTGCGATGTACGCGCCCGGCGACCGCCAGGTGGCCCGGGCGCTCTTCGAGGTGCTCGGTTGCGAGGTGTCCGAGTCCGGGAGCCCGTTCCTGCTGGCGCGGATCGGAGCGGCGCGGCCCGATCTGACTGAGAGCTGGGTGTTCTCGTCAGAGGTAACACCGGAACAATGGCGGCTCGAGAAAACGCTACGGTCTGAACGGGAGGGTGGCGGGCCACTCGCCGAACCCGCCGATGACTATGTCAGACGCTTGCGGACGGATCCCCAGCACGCTTGTCACTTTGCCTTCCGTTATCCGAGTGAAGCGGAATTCGAAGCGACGCTGGATCGACTGCAGCACCTCCCCGACCACGCACCGACATTGGCCGGACGCGTTTCCATCTCCGGCGTGTTCCGCCCCGGTGATCCGGGCGCCCAGAGTCCCACCCAAACCCAGGCGTTTGTGTACACGGATGTGGTTGCGAGCAGCCTCCTCGCGTTCGGCCAGCACATCGAACTGCAATGGGAGGTGTAGTAAGGATTTCGCCTCGGTACGTCGCGGGTTACGGTGGTTCGGCGGCTACGGTGCGGGGGCCATGACACCTAGCGTCAATCGCGCCCGCCCCTTTCGTTTCGCCACGAGCTTGAGCGGTATCAGCGACCGGGCGTCGCTCGAGCGAATCGCTCGGCGGGCTGAGGAGTTGGGGTATTCCGCCCTCGGCGCGCCGGACCACTTCCTTATCCCGTTCGCTCCTCTGATCGCCCTGCAGGCGGTCGCTGATGTCACGACGAAACTGCGGCTCACCCACTTCGTCTTGAACCAGGACCTCCGCCATCCTGCGGTGCTCGCCAAGGAGCTGGCCACCCTCGACGTTCTGTCCGGCGGACGGCTCGAAGTGGGCATTGGCGCCGGGTGGCTGCGGACCGAGTACGAGCAAGCCGGACTGGCGTTCGATACCGCATCGGTGCGCATTGCCCGACTCGAAGAGTTCGCCACCGTCCTCAAGGGGCTGTTCGCTGATGAGCCATTCGACTTCGCCGGTGAGCACTTCAGGATCAGCGGTCTGGACGGACTCCCGAAGCCGGTTCAGCGCCCGCGTCCACCGATCACTATCGGTGGCAGCGGGCCCAAGTTATTGTCAGCTGCCGGCCGGCACGCCGACATCGTTCAGATCGGGGTACTCGTGGCCCGCCGGGGCGTGATGACGGTCGAACCCTGGCAGTTGAGCGCGGCAGCGTACGAGGAGAAGGTGGGCTGGGTTCGCCGCGCTGCGGGGTCCCGTTTCGCCGACATCGAGCTGAGCGCCATGCTGGTGAACGTGACGATCACCGATGACGCCGAAGCCGGATTCGACGCCTTCATACGTGAATACACCGGCATGCTCCACCGGTACGGGGGTGATCTGGCCGAGGTCGTGCTGTCGCGCCAAGAGCTCATGAAGTCACCTGTGGTGGCCATCGGCACGCTCGATGAAGTCTGCGACAAGTTCCGCGATACGCGAGCTCGGTACGGAATCAGCTACTTCCTGGCCCCGGTGGGTGCCCCGCCCGAAGCTATGGCCCCTTTGATCGAGCGGCTGTCTGGGCAGTAGTCCGGAAGCGCTGCCCGGGCGACCGAGCCTGATCTCGGCGGTCGCCGGTTGGCCATAAGGGTGCGGCGCTCTGTTGACGCTCAGGCGAAAGGGGCCGGGCGGTCCGTCGTCACTCCGTAAGGCGCCAAGCCGAGGAGATCGCCGAAACCGGCGCTGAAACCTGCGTCGACGGGCACGATTGCGCCCGTGATTCCCGATGCCGCATCGCTGACGAGGAACGCAACCAGTTCCGCGACTTCGGTGGCCTCGACCACGCGTCCAAGCGCCTGCTGGCCGAAGTACGCCTCCTCGGTCGGGTGGCCCGCCATCGGGGCCGACATCTTGCCCACCCCGCCGGTAATCCCCGGGGAGATCGCGTTGCACCTGATGTTCTGGCGGCCATACTCGTTTGCCACACATCGCGTCAGGGTCATGACCGCGGACTTGGCGGTGGAGTAGATGGCGGTCATCCGCTGACCCCCGTACCCAGCCACCGACGCGGTGTTCACAATTGCCCCGCCGCCCCTCTGGATCATCGCCGGTAGGGCGGCCGAGACGCCGTAGAAGATGGGTGACAGCACGCTGGCGATGCCCGCATCCCACTCAGCTGTCGAAATCTCGGTCAAATATCCAGCCTTCGAACGGCCGATGGCGTGATTGTGCAGGATGTCCAGGCCACCGTACTTGCCCGTCGCCCGCTCGACGACCTCCACGAGATCGTCCGCTACCGTAACGTCGCAGTGGACGTACTCGGCAGAAAGTCCTCGGGCGGTGAGGGCCGCAACGAAGGCGCGGCCCGCCTCGTCGGCGATGTCGGCTACCAGGACGGTAGCGCCCTCGGACGCGAGTTTCTCGGCCACGGCCGAGCCCATCCCGCCCCCGGCGGGAGCGCCGTCATGGCCCACGCCGCCGGTCACGATCGCGATTTTTCCGTCGAGTCCAGCCACCACGACCTCCTCACCCTCCGGGATAGCCCGAGCGTATCTGAGAAGGAACCGCCCCCGACGTGGCGGTTGTGCGAGAATGCCACGCTGTGGGCTGGGTCGGGTTGGGACCGCCGACTACAACTCACCGACCACGAGGAGGTAAGTGATGACTCCTGGACTTAGAGATGCCGGGCCCTCGGCCGAGGAACGCTTACGCCGGCTCGAAGACATAGAAGAGATAAGACGGCTGAAGGTGCGCTACTTCGAAGCGTGCGACGGGGGGTTCGGGGGCGCTCAGAGCCACGTTCCGGATGAGATCGCCGGCACCTTCACAGTGGATGGGGTTTGGGATGGCGGTCCGTACGGTGCGAGGGCTGGCCGCCAAGCGATCGGCGACTTCTACCAGCAGGTCCCGCAATGCTTCGCCTATACAATGCTTTCCGAGCCGGTCATCGATGTCGACGGAGACCGGGCGACCGGCCGGTGGAATCTACTCGTGTACAGCAGCCACGGAGACCAGTCCACCCTGACCGGGGGCACTCATCACGACGAGTACTCTCGGACATCCGAGGGGTGGCGCATCGCCCGCACCCGGTTTGTGAGCGCGGTTAATCAGCAGTCAAGGCAACCATGGAACCAGCCCGCGCCCGTCTCCAAAGAGGAATAGATCGGTGACGGCGGAAAAGGTACTGACCGGCAAGTCAGCGATTGTGACCGGGTCCGGTGGGGGCGTGGGGCGGAACACCGCCCGGTCGCTTGCCGACGAGGGAGCGAAGGTGATCGTCAACGACGTGCGCCACGGCGCGGCGGAGGCGGTGGCGACCGAGATTCGCCACGCTGGTGGCGAGGCCGTCGGGGTCACTGCATCCGTGGCTGAGCCCGAAGGAGCAAGAAGGATCGTCGACAGCTGCATGGAAGCCTTCGGTCGGGTTGATGTACTGGTGAACAACGCGGCAATTCTGCGCCGTCACCTGGTCCAAGAAACTCCGATCGACGACTGGGACGCCGTGCTGGCGGTGCACCTGCGGGGCACGTTCCTCTGCTGCCGGGCGGCCATACCGCACTTGATGAACGCGCCGGCAGGACGAATAATCAACACCGCCTCGACTGCCGCCCTCACTGCGATCCCCGGTACCACGGCGTATGCGGCGGCGAAGGCGGGCATCATCACCCTCAGCTCACTGCTCGCGAAAGAGCTGGCTTTCTACAACATCACCGTCAATGTGGTCGAGCCGCTTGGTGGCGGCGCATCGGACAGCTTGCTCGGGTCCAACCCGATGTCCGAACTAACCCAGCGCGTTCGGTTGGCATATGGCTGGTGGTTTCCGCCGACGTCGGCGGACGCGCCCCGGGCGCCCGAACGGCCGATACCTACACCGGTGGGATCACTGGTCGCGTTCCTCGCCTCGGAGGACGCCGCATACATCAACGGGCAGATCATCGGGGTTACCGACAACAGCCTTCGCCTCTGGTCGTCGTACGCCGTCAACCAGACCGCTTTTTTCGAAGGCGACTTGACGCCCGCCGTCCTCAAGGAACGCTTTCCCCGGACACTGGGTCAGAGTCTCTCGAATTCCGTCCCAGAGCTGCCGGAGTTACCCCAGTCGAAGTAGGCGGTGAAGGCGACCACGCCACGGAGCCGCCGTTGCCGTCGCCGACCAATGCGCCCCCGGTATGGGTTGAACCCCGCCAGAAAGGAAAAGAAGCACATGCCTGTGATCGAACGAGACGGTGTCGAACTCTTCTATGAGATGCATGGATCCGGAGACCCTCCAATTGTCTTCGTACACGGGTGGACATGTGATCACACTCACTTCGCCCCTCAGGCCGAATACTTCTCAACCCGCCATCGGTGTGTACTCCTGGACATGCGGGGCCACGGCCAGAGCGAAGCAGCCGGCCCGTTCAACATCCCCGCGTTCAGCGACGATGTGGCCTGGATCTGCGGACAACTCCGCCTGGATCGCCCCGTCGTCGTTGGCCACAGCATGGGAGGAATGATCGCGGTCGACCTCGCAGCTAGTCACCCCGGTTTGGTTTCAGCAGTAGCCGCTCTGGACAGTCCTTTCGTGGCTTCGGGTACCCTCCAGTCAGATGTTCAACCCCTCATAACCGCGTTGGAAGGCGACGACCACCTGGTGGTGCGGGCCCAGATGGCGGCCGTGACCGTTGGACCGTACGCCGGCCCGGAGCTGCGCGACCAAGTGGTACAGAGCATGTGTACCGCGGAGAGGCATGTGGCCCACGAGGCCTTCCTATCGGTTGTCGCCTGGGACGGTGCGGAGACTCTTCCGCGGGTAACCGTTCCGGTCCTGGCTATCACTGCCGGAATGGGCGGCGCGGGCGGGCACACAGACGCGTCGAGGCTTGCGGCGGAATGCGCGCACCTTCTGACCGCGGCGACGGTGGGCGCCGGGCACTTCATCCAGCTCGAAGTGCCCGACCAGGTGAACGCCATGCTCGCACGGTTTCTCACGATCATCCCCTAAATAAAGGGGGACCGCTGCGAGTGTCACAGCCTCCATGCTGATTAGGGCCCGCCACGAAACAACTTGACGCAATTCTCTTGTAAACATGCATGTCGTGGCACAGGACGTGTTCCAAGTTGTTTCGTGTCGGGCCCTTACTCAGGTGTGCTCGGTTGGAGCAAACCTGCTCGGCGCAGGTGGTCGATGACCAGGTCGGCGTTGGCGGCTGCCGGCACTATGCCGCTGGCGTCTAGCCGGAGCTCTGGTGACTCCGGCGGCTCGTAGGGCGAGTCGATGCCGGTGAAGTGTACGAGTTCCCCTTTTCGGGCTTTGGCGTAGAGACCCTTGCGGTCCCGTGCCTCGGCGACCTCGATGGGAGCGTCGATGTAGACCTCGATGAACTCGTCTCCGAGCATTTCGCGGGCCATTCGCCGCTCGGCCCGGAACGGTGAGATGAATGACGCGAGCACGATTACGCCGGCGTCGACCATGAGCCGAGCGACCTCAGCTACTCGCCGGATGTTTTCGACTCGGTCGGCGTCGGTGAATCCGAGGTCCTTGTTGAGCCCGTGGCGGACGTTGTCGCCGTCGAGTAGATAGGTGTGGAACCCCTCAGCATGGAGTTTGTGTTCGACCAGGTTGGCGATAGTCGACTTCCCGGCACCGGAGAGTCCGGTGAACCACACGACGGCCGGGGTCTGGCCTTTCAAGCGGGCCCGGGAATGCTTGTCGACCTCGACGGCCTGCCAACGCACGTTGTCGGCGCGGCGAAGGGCGAAGTGGAGCAGGCCGGCGCCGACGGTGTCGTTGGTGAACCGGTCGATGACAATAAAACCGCCCATGTCCCTGTTTCGGCCGTAGGAGTCGAAAGGAATCGGGCGGTCGAGATTGAGGTTGCACACACCGATCTCGTTGAGCTCAAGTGTCGTCGCCGCGAGATGTTCCAAGGTGTTGACGTTGACCTTGTATTTCGGTTGGGCCAGGGTGACCCCCACGGTGCGGGTGCCGAGCTTGAGCAGGTAGGACCGACCGGGGAGCATCGGGGCCTCGCTCATCCACACCAGATGGCACTCGAATTGGTCGGCGACGCCGGGCGGGTCGCTGGCGGCCGCGATCACGTCGCCTCGGCTGGCGTCGATCTCCTCGGCGAGGGTGAGCGTGACCGACTGTCCGGCGATGGCCTCGCCGCGATCCCCATCCGCGGTTACGATCCGGGCGACTGTGGTTTCGCGGCCCGACGGCAGAACCCGCACCCGGTCTCCCGGCCGGATGCTGCCGCCGACGATCTGGCCGGAAAAACCGCGGAAGTCGAGGTTGGGGCGGTTCACCCATTGCACCGGCATCCTGAACGGGCCGACGTGGGCGTCGTCGGCCACCTCGACCGCCTCGAGGTGACCGACGAGAGTCGGCCCTGCGTACCACGGAGTGTTCGGGCTGGGCTCGGTGATGTTGTCGCCCCGCAGCGCCGATATCGGGATACAGACGATATCGTCCAATCCGATCTCGGCGGCGAACGCCCGATAGTCAGCCTCGATGGTGTCAAAGACCTCTTTGGAGTAGTCGACTATGTCGAGCTTGTTCACCGCCAGGACCACGTGGCGGATGCCCAGCAGAGAGACGAGGAAACTGTGACGCCTGGTCTGGGTCAGGACTCCTTTACGAGCGTCGATCAGGATCACCGCCAGGTCCGCGGTCGACGCCCCAGTGACCATGTTCCGGGTGTACTGCTCATGGCCGGGCGTGTCCGCAACGATGAACTTGCGCTGCTCGGTCGAAAAGAAGCGGTAGGCCACATCGATCGTGATGCCCTGCTCGCGCTCTGCCGCGAGACCGTCAACCAACAGGGCGAAGTCGAGTTCTCCGCCCTGGGTTCCGACCTTCTTCGAGTCGGACTCCAACGCCGCGAGGTGGTCCTCGAACACGAGCTTCGAGTCGTAAAGCAACCGGCCGATAAGCGTGCTCTTGCCGTCGTCCACACTGCCGCAGGTAAGGAAGCGCAACATGGACTTGTGCTGATGCATATCGAGATACGCGTCGATATCCGTCGTAAGGAGATCGTTGGTCACATGCGCCATCAGAAGTAACCTTCCTGCTTCTTCTTCTCCATCGAACCGCTGGAGTCGTGGTCGATAACCCGTCCCTGACGTTCGGACGTTGTGGTGAGGAGCATCTCCTGAATGATCTCGGTAAGGGTTGACGCCGGGCTCTCCACCGCCCCGGTGAGCGGGTAGCAGCCCAAGGTCCGGAACCGGACGCTGCGCATCTGGGGCTTCTCGCCCGGGAGCAGGGGCATGCGATCGTCGTCGACCATGATCAACGCCCCGTCTCGCTCGACGACGGGACGGTCATCGGCGAAGTAAAGGGGTACGATCGGGATTTCCTCTAGGTGGATGTACTGCCAGACGTCCAGTTCGGTCCAGTTCGACAGGGGGAAGACTCGGACGCTCTCGCCCGGCTGGATTCGGGCGTTGAACAGGCGCCACAGCTCCGGTCTCTGTTGTTTCGGATCCCAACGGTGGGCCGCGGAGCGGATCGAGAACACCCGCTCCTTGGCCCGCGACTTCTCCTCGTCACGGCGAGCACCACCGAACGCAAGGTCAAACCGGTGCAGATCGAGCGCCTGCTTGAGACCCTCGGTCTTCCACATATCGGTGTGGGTGGCCGAACCGTGATCGAATGGATTGATCCCCTGCGCCACGCACTCCGGATTCTGATACACAAGAAGATCCACGCCCAATTCGGAGACGACCCTGTCGCGGAACTCGTACATCTCCCGAAACTTCCAGGTCGTATCGACATGGAGCAGCGGGAACGGCGGCTTCGACGGGTAGAACGCCTTCATCGCCAGGTGCAGCATCACTGAGCTGTCCTTGCCGACCGAGTACAACATCACCGGCCGCTCGCTCTCTGCGACCGCCTCGCGGAAAATCTGAATACTCTCGGCCTCGAGGCGCTGCAGATGCGTGAGCCGGCCGAGAACCTCCCGAAACGAATCATCGCCGAAGTCATCAACATCGGCCTGTGCCTTCGCAGCTGCTTTCAGATCTTCCTGTGACGCCATCAGTGGCTCCCCCCATGAGATTGTGGCAGTATACTGCCATGATCGGGAATCGGTCAACCCCTCCAGACTCTCAGACTCCAGAGCGCCGCAGCTACCGGCACGCGGCTAGATCCTCGATCTGGATCTCGAGCACGAGCAGATGATGGACATCAGCGATCTTCCAAGCGAGCCGCTCCCGCCGGGCTCCGGAGACGTCGCCCAGGATCATGGATCTAAAGTTGAGCCGGAGTGACGCATCCCGGCATGAGACCTTTGGTGGAGGACTATTTCGGACGAATTCTCGCAGCCTACGCATGATTCTGGTCGGCATGCGAGCTCCGAGGTCTGGGCTCTACCACTTAGGGCGCGACAGAGCCCGTTTCGGAGGTAGCACCACCTTATCCCTGCTCGGATTTCGTCATTGGCGAGGCCATTCGGTAGTGTAGAGCGATTCGACGTAAGGAGCCTTCTGGCCAGGCCCCAGGCTGCAGGAGAGGAAGCATGTCATGACATCGGAGATCCGGCCGCTTTTCGACTATCTCGAGCCACTCGACGAAGCGGTAAAGGAGATTGCCAACACTTGGCGGCCGGACGATCCGGAATACCGGGCGGACGTGTACCGGCAGATCATGATGCAGTTTTCCTACGGGTATTTCGCCTTCTTTCATGCCGATCCAGAACATCCAGACTGGGCGCCGCTGTGGAATCCCGTCTACACCCTGCAGCCCAACCCGGATGATATCTACCTCTATTGCCCGATCGACAGCGCCTACCGATACCTGATCACCGGCAATCGCGGCACGGCGAAGATGCTGATACTCGACACCCAGCTGAGCCTCTCGGGCATGCCGTGGGAAAATGACCACACTGGAGAGTTCTACC
This sequence comes from uncultured Actinomycetota bacterium, assembly GCA_963783945.1. Classification (GTDB taxonomy): domain Bacteria; phylum Actinomycetota; class Acidimicrobiia; order Acidimicrobiales; family Palsa-688; genus CAWAPS01. The sequence goes on along the minus strand of CAWAPS010000019.1, from coordinate 635,576 downwards.
ACGACATTGATGACGAGGATCTCGAGACGGACGCGAATGGCGATTTTGAGCTTCTGCTGAGCACCGATCGGCCAGCGGGCCATTCCGGCAATTGGTTGAAGATCGAGCCCGGCGCCCGGGTTCTCATGACTCGTTATCGCAGCTATGACTGGGAGAACGAGATCGACCCTGTCATGTCGATCGAATGTCTCAACCCCACCGGCCTCAAGAAGCGTTTGACACCAGAGGAGATTCTGGAGCGCATCGATCACATGGCCTGGATGCCGGTGCGTGCCACCGAGCTGTTCTACGCCATGCAGAATCAGGTAAAGCAGAATGTCGGCGTCAATGTCTTCGAACCGGTGCGTATGGGTGGCGCTCTCTCGAAGCAGATCTATCTGCCCGCTGTCTTCGAGTTTGAGGAGGACGAGGCGCTGGTGCTGGAGACCGATCTTCCCAAGACACGGCGTTACTGGAACTTCCAGCTGAACGATCCCTATTTCAACGCGGTGGAGTACGTCTATCGCCTATCGAGCACGAATGGACATTTCGCCAAGATCAGCCCTGACGACAAGTTCCGCGCCGTGATCTCACTTCAGGATCCCGGCGTACCAAACTGGCTCGATCCTGCGGGCTTCAAACAGGGCACGATCTATGGCCGCTGGTATGACTGTGACTCCCACCCCATGCCCACCCTCAACCGGGTGAAGTTCGCCGACCTACGCAGCCACCTGCCCGCCGACACACCCGCGGTGACACTCGAGCAGCGGGCCGAGGAACTGCGGCGCCGGGTGCGCGCCTGCCAGCGCCGCCGGAGATGGTGAGCTGTGGCGTGATTCGCCCGAACAATCCCGGATCGACCCTGACCCTGACCCTGACCTGGCGCTCACCAGGAGACGGACCCGGCACGCCGCGCTCGACGGCCAGCTTCTGGCCGGCTCCGTGAAATACGGCCGTTCTCATGACTGCGCTCCGAAGATGACCGACTTCAACTCCCGGTTGAGGACCTCGATATAAAGGCCGTTGTGGGCCTGATGATACACGCCGGTCGGAAAGTCGTCGTCGTCGAAGGTCCCTAGGTTCACGACCCTGGGGAGGCCGCGCCCAGCCAGATATACCGTGGCCGCCGCGACATCATCGGACCAGTAGCCGATGTGATGGGCCTGGCCTCTCTCCGCCACCGTCCACACCGTGCCCTCAACTGATTGGAGCAACTCCAGATGATGTGGTCCGGCCGTAGAGTAGGCGAAGGCCATTTGCACCGTTCTCGGACCGTCGGACAGGACCATCGGTACTTCGCCTCCCCCTTCGATCCAGCTGACGTCCAGCAGACGAGCAAACTCCTCCTTAGCGGAGGTTAAGTCGTCGACGACTATTCCGGTGTGGAAGAGGTCGGTGTGGCGGAGCGGGCTGGTCGTTTCCATCTTAGATCCCTCCATCGCGATGCGTCACTGTCAGCCGTAACCGTACCGGGCCATGTAGGGCCCGAAGTGCGAGTGTATGGCCTCGTCCGTTACTCCCAAGTTGGCTGGGTCGTACCGGTGGGTGCCGTGCTTTCCTTGGGGATTCTCGTCGAGCCACGAGTGCATCCGGGCTTCTGTCTCCGCCGTCATGTCCATGCCGAGCCACGTAAGGAGGGCAGCGGCGATGCCGACAGGATCGGCCATGAGGGCACGGTACTCGACGTCGAAGAACGCGTCCGGGCGATCAGTTCGGATCTCCTGCGTCTGGCGTGTCCCCTGGGCCCACATCGGCAGTTCGCGCCTGGCCCGCTCCTTTGGGTCGCTTCCTGTGTAAGCCGACTCCATCTCTACCAAGGAACCCATTGCCTCCAGTGGGTGCCTGTGGGTCCACACGATCTTGGCGTCGGGGTACACGGAGAAGAGCTCCCGCATGGCAAGTACGTAGCTCGGGTTCTTGATCAACCATCGACGCTCGGGCTCATCGGCGCCCATCAATCGTAAATTGTCGGCGTGGCGGCGCAAAGAGGGGGTCTTGTCCTCTGCCAGCATCCACTTGTCATAATCGGCCAAGGCCGTCGCCGAGCCGAACATGACGCTCACGAAGGTCTGGTTAACCAACATGAGGCATTCATCTGCCTCGTCGGCGCCGACGAAGTGCGTGGTATGGCGCATCTCAGGCTGCGCATCCACGGCGGCCACTGCATCTCGGTATTCCGGATAGTCATCCCACGTTTCCCGAGGCGGCCGGACCATGGGGTACGATATGAGCCAGTTCTGCAGGACCTGAAACTCGTCGTTCATCGAAAGAAACTTGTGGATCATCGTCGTTCCCGTCCGCGGGATGCCGGCGATGACCACGGGTGAGACGATCGGCGACGACCGCGTCTCGGGCCTCCTGTGCCAACCCTCCTCCGAGTACAGGCGACTGACCAGCGCATCATAAGCAAGGAAGCGGGCCAAGCTGCGAAACGGCTCACCACCTCCGGTGGCCCGCTCCAGATCGGACAACATCCGGCCCAGACCCTCGCGGTAGTAGTCATCTCCGAAGTCCTCGAAACCCGCAGCTGAAGCCGCCTCCTCGTGGAGACTCCGTTCGAGGTTGGCGGCTCCTTGGCTCGTCATCGGCACCCTCTGTTCATTATCAACTGGATGCTAACTCCGAGAGGGGTCGTGCGCAAACGAGTGGCACATCATGAATAAAAAATCTAACATCAAGACGGTAGCGAGTCGCCGACAGGCGGCTCGACGTACATGCCGCGGTGACGAGGGGAACTACGATCCATGTGCACCGACAGGCTCAGTCAGCCGGAACGAGCGTCCCAGGGAGAGACCATGCCGAGCGACGACGATATGCCACGCAAGTTTGGACAGCTGACGGAGACCGATCAACTTCTCTGGTCGGCGTGGGTCGATTTCTGCGACCAGCTGAAAGAGGCCGGAAAGTTGGTCTTCAACCACGACGCGCCGCCGAACGAACAGAACCGAGCCGCTGGCTTCGAGTATCTCGCCCGATACCTTCCTAAGGCCCTCGACCAGATGTTCAATTGTAAGGACCCGCTGTACCCGCAGTTGTTCTGGTTGCAAACGCCGACCAGCAAGTCATTCGGGGATAATCCCGACTGCACTTACTTCGCGGGCTGGGTGGACGGAGAACACACCTACCGTCTGGTCGGCAACCGCGGCTCAGTCAAGTGGGTCAACTTCAATGTGGGCTCAGCCGATGTCGAGGTCTATAAGAGGGACTTTGGCAACACCATTGTCAATGACGACCTGATCACGAACTGGGACGGCTCATTCGAGATCATCATGAGCCAGGAACCGCACGAGGGGAACTGGTTGAAGACGGTCCCCGCTCCTTCTGGTTCTGTCACTGGGAGGTTCAACCTGACGAGGCGCTGATCATCAGAGTCCGCCCTCCATCCTGCACCTACTGGAACTTCGAGTTCCTCAACGAGTGGATGATCTCGATGGACTACCGCTATCGCATCTCGAGCATAAACAGCGAGCAGGCGGTCCTCGAAGACGACGGCTCCCTGACCGTTGTAGTTTCACACACCGACCCCGGAGTGCCCAACTGGCTGGATTGCGCAGGATTCACCTCCGGACAGATTAACCAGCGGTGGGTCGAGGCGGACGAATACCCCGTCCTGGAAACGGAGCTGGTGAAACTGAAGGACCTTGACCGGTCACTGCCGAGAGCGGCCCGTCAGATCGACCCTGCCGGCCGGGCCGAGCAACTGCGACGGCGCAAAGCCGGTGTCGATCGACGCTTTCCGGTATGAGCCCAGGGTAGGGCTCTCTCGAGAACGCCAGGTTCTACTCTGGCTCTGCCGGATCCGTCTTCCGCATCGGCCGCGGGCTCCCAATTGATTATGGATTTTTGATGTAACATCTACGTTGGGTGTGAAGCGCTTGACAAGATTCTGGTTGTGGTGAGACAATCTCTTCCCAAGACACCGAAACACACGGAGGGGGTAGGAGCGGGGGACGGAAGCCTCTAATGGGCGAGTCGGACCGTACATTCGCTGGCCCGTCGATCGCGGAGCTGTGCGGACTTCTCGGGCCGAAACGCCACGAACGGGTCGTTTCGGTTGCACCCGCACCGCGCGCTTACAGCGGACCGTCGGGACCTGGACCGCTTCTTGATGCGGACGACGGCGGGGCTGGTGAGTAATGGAGGTTTGATCAAGTGGTCCGAGCATTTCGATTTGGAGTTCTGTCCGGGATCTTCAGCTGGTCGAAGAAGGAGTTGCAGGAGATAGCTCGAAGGGTGGAAGGCCAGGGTTATCAGGTCTTTCAGCTGTCCGACCACGTGGCCGGCCCGGGGCCCGCGATGGAGGCTACGGGTCACCCACCTGCGGCCTTGGCGGTGACACCTGCTTTGATGGCTCTGGCCGACGCGACTGAGCATCTGCGGGTCGGGTCTCTGGTTTCCTGCATCGACTATCACCATCCCGTGGTCCTGGCCAATGAGATGGCAACGATCGATCTCCTCTCGGACGGACGCCTGGAGCTGGGCCTGGGTGCGGGATGGCTGACAGGCGAGTATCAGGCGATGGGAATCCCCTTCGATCCAGCACCGACAAGGATCGACAGGCTTGGCGAGGCCGTGACACTCCTCAAGCTGTTGTTCGGCGAGGGAGAAGTTACGTTCCTCGGAGAGCACTTCCAAGTCGACGGCTTCGAGGGCGCACCCCGTCCGGTGCAACGACCACACCCTCCCATCGTTATCGGAGGTGGCGCCCGCCGGGTCTTGCAGCTCGCCGGTCGGGAAGCGGACGTTGTCAGCTTGAATTACAACAATCGGAGCGGGACCTTGCTCGGCGACGGGTTTCGGGAGTCGACGGAGAAGCCCACGTTGCAGAAGATCGAGTGGATCCGCCAGGGGGCCGGCGACCGGTTCGACCAACTGGAGATCCATATCGGGGCGTATTTCACAGATATAACCAATGATCCGTCCGGCGTGGCGGCTGAGATGAGCAACATGTTCGGCGTGCCGGAAGCAGACGTCATGTCCCACCCGCACGCCCTCATCGGGTCGACCGAAGCCATCTGTGAGGAACTCCTCCGTCGAAGGGAGATGTATGGCATCTCCTACGTGAGTATCGGTGCCCACCTCATCGACGAGTTTGCGCCCGTGGTGCAGCGACTCGCGGGTGCGTAGTAGTTGCCGAGGTCTCGACCGCCCTCGAAATCCGACAGGAGTAATTTAAGGAGCATGAATGAAGCGAAGGCGCAGTAGATACGGGCTGGGTCCGGTTCTCCTTGTGGCGGTTCTGCTGGTTGCGGGTTGCGGTTCTAGCTCCCACAGCACCGCAGGCACCACTGCCACCAAGGCCGCGGGTGGAACCCAGGGCACCACGCAGGGGAGCAATCCGGCGGCGAACCAGAGCTGCACCCAGGGCAACGGGCGCGGCGTGACCGGCTCGGAGATAACTGTCGCCGGGCTCGTGGCCATCTTGGACTTCGGGACCGGCGTGGGGAAGGCGGCGGCGGCTCGCTTCGCGCAGGCGAGCAGCGACGGTGAGATTCCGTGTGGGCGCAAGATCGACTACGTCGCGACGCTCGACGACCAGGGGACCCCGAACGGGGATCTCGCTGCGGTTCGCCAGCTCGTCCAACAAGACCATGTGTTCGGGGTCTCGCCGGCATTGTCGCCATTCATCGAGTCGTCCGGCACCTACATCGACCAGCAAAAGCTGCCGACCACGGGCTGGGGGGTTTCACCCTCGTTTTGCCCACCCGCCGGTGTCACGAATACCTATCTGTTCGGGTTCAATGGCTGCCTCGTGCAGTACCCCCCCATTTACTCGGCGAATATCCCAGGGCCTACCACCGCCACCGCTATCACTCTCCAGGGCAAGACCGTGAAGGGTATGACCGCCGCGGTCGCGGGCGACGACTACACATCCTCGAAGTCGGGGGTTAAGACGGTGGCGGCCTCCTTCGCGGGGGCCGGCTTCAAGATCGTCTACGCCGAGAATCCGTTCCCAGCCCCGCCGACCGTCGTCTCCGACTTCAGTCCAGAAGTGCAAGCGATCATGACCGCAAACGCCGGTAAGCCGGTCGATGTCGTCTACAGCGCCTCGGGCCCCGCGACGGCATTCGGCCTGTGCCGGGCGCTCTTCCAGGCCGGCTACAAGGGCATCTGTGAACACTCCACCTATGCCCCTTCCCTCGTGGCGACGGCGAAGGGGGACATGGTGATAAACACCTTCGCCACTACGGAGTCGACCGCGCCCGCCATGGCTCAGATCACCGCACTGCTGCATGCGGCTGGTGTCACCGACATCGGGCAGCCCGAGTTGGCGGCGTACTACTCGGCAGACATGTTCGTTCAGATCCTGAAGAAGGTGGGACCGGACCTGACCCCGCAGAACTTCCAGAAGGTGGCAGCGAACTTCACTTATCAGATTCCTGGCGTTGTCGGTCCGAGCTATTACCCGCAGGGGTTCCAGCAAGGCGCACCATGCGGTGAGCTGGTATACAGCAACGGGGTCAAGTGGACGATTGCCGCTCCGTACAAGTGCTACGGCCAGAATCTAAAGTTGGAGAACGGCAAGTACGTGTTGGTGCCGTACCCCTGATCTGCACACTCGAGCAGTCACGAGAAAGCCTTCACTGCTGGCAGGACGTACCGCCCTAGTTCGTCCACCTGGTCGAGGTAGCGGTCGCCCTGATCAGCCGGCGCCAGCATGAACTCGGTGCAGCCCGCCTGCCAGTAGCCATGTATCTGGTCCACGACACTCGTGGGACGGCCAGCCACGAAGAGCCGTTCGGGCAGGGGCGCCGAGGCGTTGGTCAGTCTGGTCCACGCGTCGGCGGCGGCGGCGTGACTACCTCGATCCGAGTCGTCTACGTGTACAGGCAACAGCATGCCGGTCGAGAACCCGTCAACGGTACGGCCCAGCTCATCCAGGCATTGGCGGAGGAAAACCCGGCGGCGAGTAAAGCTATCGATACCGAGGAGGTAGCCGATCCACCCGTCCCCCATGCGGGCGGCTCGCCGCAGCGCCGCCTCCTTCCATCCGGCGAGGAGAAAGGGAACGTGGCCGGCATTGGGGACCTTCGAACCGTCGGGCCGGTCGTCGCCTGCAGCAAGCCATGACCGGACCTGGCCCAGGGTCGCCTCCATGCGACGACCCCGTTCCGAGAGAGGGACGCCCGCCGCCTCGAACTCGGCCGGGTACTCGCCGCCGACGCCCACACCTACTCGGAGCCGGCCGGGGGCGAAGGTGGACAACGTCTCGAGCTGCTTCGCCAATACCAGGGGCTGACGCAACGCCAACAGCATGACGCACGGCCCCAACGAGATCCGCTCGGTCGATGCCGCCACCATGGAGAGGGTGACCACGGACTCCAGGATGGGATGAGGATGCAAGAGGTGGTCGCCGACGTACACGCCGTCGAAGCCGGCGGATTCGGCCCGGCGGGCCGCGTCTACGACACGGCTTGGTTCCATCTCGCCAGTGTCGAGGTTGGCCACGGTTGAAAGCATCAACCCAACGAGTGGTCCCGATGGTGTCATGGTGAGACCGGCAGCCGGGCGAACGGTCGCACCGTCGGATGGGGTCTCAGTTCCGGCGGCGCCACACCTTGCTCCCCTGACTCTCGCCCAACCAGCCGGTGATCAGCCGCCGGCGGTCCAACCGCCATCAACGACGAGGAACGAGCCAGTCATGTACGAGGAATCGTCCGATGCCAGAAAAGCCGCGACCGCCGCCACCTCGTCCGGGTGGCCTGGCCGGTTGAGCGCCGACTTCGACGAAGCGCTCTTCACGGCTTCTGGAAACCTCTCCTCGCCCATGAGGGTCATTCCAGTCGGGTAAATGAACCCCGGGCAAATGGCATTCACCCGGATGTTGTCCTTGCCCCACTCCCTCGCCGCGGTCCGGGTCAGGGAGAGAATCCCGGCCTTGGACGCCCCATAGGCCCCGGTTTGAGGCGAAGAGACGAGTCCTCCTACCGAGGACCAGTTGATTATCGATCCGCCACCACTGCTCAACATCGCCGGAATGGCGTACTTCATGCCGAGGAACACGCTCTTCAAGTTGATCGCCATGAGCTCGTCGAACTCGGCTTCGCTCACTTCAGGGATGGGAGCCTGGGCGATTCCTGCCACCCCGACGACGTTGCACAGGACGTCGAGCCGGCCGTGGCGTCGGAGCGTCTCGTCTACGAGGGCTTGCACCTCAGCCGCCCGGGTCATGTCAGCCCGGAACGGCTCGATCGACTCGGGCTTCTCCGAAGCCGTCTCATCTTGGGCTCCACTGATATCGGCTGCGACGACCTTGGCCCCGTCGCGTGCCAACCGCAGAGCGGTCGAACGGCCCTGGCCGATCCCTGCACCAGTCACGATCGCGACTCTGCCCTCGAGATGCGCCACGAGATTACCCCCAGGCTAAGTGGCCGGCCGCGCCAGGCTTTACCGGCACCTGGGACGGTGTTGAGCGGAAGTTTAGCTGGTTGTGCCCGATCGAGTCGGACGGGCCGAGGTGGCACTAAAGGGGTGAGGATCCGGGCCCAGACAGGTGATCAGCGAGGCACGCGGAAGCGCATGCCGCCGTCGACCACGACCACCTGGGCGGTCGCGTAGCCGGGCCCGGCCAGCATGAGACAGGATCGGGCGATCTCCTCCGGCTGGCCGGCCCGCCTGAGAAGGGTGTTGCTCTCCACCGATGCTCGGGTCTTGTTTCTGTCCATCTTCCACATCGGAGTTTCGATAGGACCGACGGCCAGAGCATTGACCCGGATACCGTCCTGACCGAAGGCGTTGGCCAGAAGGACGGTGAGATGATTCACGCCCGCTTTGGCCACACCGTAGGCGATGCAGCTCCCGCTGCCGGTTGGATGCACGCCGGCCAGGCTGGTGATGTTCACGATCGAACCGGTGCCGGCCTGCTGCATGATCGGGATGGCAGCCCGGCTCATGTACCACGTGCTCATCAGGTTGATGTTCAGATTGCGAATCCAAATTTCGTCGGTCAGGCCGGCGAGATCCCGGTGGTCGACCATATCGGCATAACCGGCGTTGTTGACCAGTATGTCGATCCGGCCCCACCGCTCGACCGCGGCGGAGACGACCGAACGCGCCTCATCTTCCTTGGAAACGTCGGCCTGCACATAAACCGCGTCTGCCAGGCCAGCGGCGACAGCCCGCCCTGCTTCCACTGAGCGCACTGAGTTGATCACTAGGGCTGCTCCCTCAGCGGCGAACAGCTCCGCCGTAGACCTGCCGATACCGCTGGAAGAACCGGTCACCACCGCCACCAAGCCCTCGAGCACCCCCACCACGACCCCCTTTTTTGAAGCTCTCCGCGTCCGGACAGACCATGCCGACTATACCGGGGAGTACCGTTGGAGGTAGCAGGCAGGTCGAGCATCAGCCAGACCGAAGGCGAGGAGGACGATGGACCGGCGAGCGTTGATGGAGTTGGCCAAACAGATGCTCGATCTCATCGACCGTCAGACCACCCATCTGGCTCCGGCGATCATGCGAGAGTCCGTCGAGGCATATACCTCAGGCGACGTGCTTCGTCGCGAGCGAGACCTGATCTTCGGTCGCGGCACCCATTTTCTGGGATTGAGTGCGAATGTGCCGGCACCAGGGTCGTGGCGAACAGTTGACATGGTCGACACCCCGCTTCTGCTGTGGCGCGATCGAGGGGGCCGGGTCCGCCTGTTTCTCAACAGTTGTCGCCACCGGGGGGTGAAGGTGGCGGAAGGTGCGGGTCGCGGGACGCGAGTGTCGTGTCCCTTCCATTCGTGGACCTATGACGGCGATGGTCGGCTTGTGGCCGTGCCGGAACCAGAGGGCTTCGACCAGCTGTGCCGTGAGGAGCACGGCCTCGTGGACCTCCCTGTTGTCGAGAAGTACGGGATGATCTTCGGCTCACCGGTTCCCGGGTCGCAGCCGGACGTCGATGAGTTGCTCTGCGGGCTCGGTCCCGAACTCGCCTCGTGGGGATTCGAGTCATGGTCGCTTTACACCGAGCCTCACCTGCACGCCTACCGCGGCAACTGGAAGTTCGCGTGGGACACATTCTGCGAGAACTACCATTTCCCTTTTCTGCACCAGAAGACCCTGTCCGACTATCTGGTCGGCCGCCGCCAGCTGGTCGACTTCTACGGCCCTCACGTACGGATGGTCTCGGCCTTGACGTCGATTGAGACCATGCGAGCCCAACCTGAGGACGAGTGGGAGCCGGGCGAGCACATCAGCATCCAGTACCGCCTGTACCCCGCGGTCAATTTCTCGGTCTATCCGACCAAGCTCGAGGTCCACTGGATCTACCCGGGAGCAAATCCGGACGAAGGCTACGGCGTCCATGCGGTCTACGTGGCCGAAGAGCCGGCTACTGACGCGCAGCGCAAGGAGCTCGACGAGGCCGTGTACTTCGGGTGCGAAGTTATCGTCAACGGGGAGGATCTATGGATCACCGGTCAGTCGTTGCCCGGGTTGCACGCTCCGGCGGCGATCCCGCACTTGGTGTTCGGCCGCAACGAGCCGGTCGTTCAGCATTTCCACGCCTGCTTCCGGGAGGCGATCACGTCGCTATGACCGGTTCGCTCATAAGGAGAAGACAGTGAATCCAGTGCTCCGCTTCGTGGAGGCGGTCAACCGGGGAGACATCGCCGGGGTCGAATCCGCCTTCCATCCCGATTTCGAGATGATCGTGCCTCAGCATCCCGCCCGCGGCTTCAAGGGCCGGGACCAGGAGGTGAAGAACATCGATTACCTCATGTCACAGTACCCTGAAGGCAGGATCGAGGTCCTGCGTATGGTAGAGACCTCATCTGAAGTCTGGGTCGAGAACGCCTTCCGGTCGGACGGTTTGCAGATCGCTGCGGTCGTCATCTTCGAGATCGATCAGGGCTCGGACACCATCCGGCGCGGCCGTTTCTACTCCGAGCCCGTTGACAGTGGAGGTCCCGCGATCGACGAGTGGATGCATTCGCTCAGCTCGCCGTGACCCCCGGCGCCGGGCCCATGGAGGTTCTGCTACCGGTTCAGCGGTTGTCTATGTAGCTGGCGATCAGCTCTGGCGGTACCCGGCTGAGCTCGGGGTTGTCCCCGATGGCCACCCGCTGCAGCTTGCGGTGGGCCCCGGACGGGGTGGCCGGCCGGCCGTGCTGCAGGGCGAGGTTGTCCCACACGAGGAAGTCCCCGTTGGTCCAGGGGTGGGCGTAGGTGTGCGGCCCACTGTATAGATGGTCGAAGAGCTCCTGGAGCAGTGTCTCGCTCTCCTCGGGTGGCAGATCCAAGACGCGGTCGGTCCGCGTGTTGACGAACAGGATCGTCTCGCCGGTGCGCGGGTGATCGAACAGGACGGGATGGACGGCGCGGGGCCGCTCCATGGCGTCGGGCGCCCGGATCCGCTCGGCGATGCTGACCGGCAGCACGTGCAGGGCCATCCGGCCGGCCGCCCGCTCCCGGAGCGGGGCCGGAAGAGTGTCAGCCGCCATGACCGCGTCAACAAACACGGTCGTCGTCATTCCCTCGGTGACGTCTACCGCGTGCAATGACAGGCCGACAAACGGGTGGGGAGACGACGTCTGGTCAGAATGGAACGACAAGGGGCCGGTACCGAGGCCATCCAGGAACGTCGCTGGGGCGTTCTCGTCGACCGAGCCGAACCACCGGGCCACGCGCTTCTGGTCATCCCCCAGGAGGTGCTGGTGATCGAACGACAGCAAGTGGTGGCGGTCGAACAGGTCGCGCAACCCGTCAACAGTGCCGGTGGTTTGGGCGACGGTCAGATCCAGCTCGACTTGCGCTCCGAACGGCGAGAGTTGTTGCCAGCGCATGATCAATGTCCTCCCTCAACCATTCTTACCGGAACTGCGAGATCACGTTTTCCGCGAACAGGCGCAACGTCCCATCCGACGGGTAGTCGCTGTTCCAAGGCATGAACGAAGTGCACCCGAGGTCGATATAGGTCTGGATCTTCTCTGCCACCTGCTCGGGCGTGCCGACAAGGTTGCCTTCCCTCCACGACTCGAACGGCTCACCCCAAAAGGAGTGCGATCCCGCGGCGATGACCTCGTCTTCGGTCTGGCGCAGGAAAACCTCGGGCGACCACGTCTTCTCGATCTCGTCGTAATCGCGCCCGATGTCGCGGCAGTGATCCTTGAGGACCTCGCACTTGCGGGCGAACTCCGGCGGCTTTCCCCCGAAATTCGACCGATCGGCAAGGCGCGCCACGACGCGCAGGGTCAACTGCTCGCCTCCCCCTCCGATCAGGATTGGAGGGTGGGGCCGCTGCAATGGCTTCGGTTCGCACTGGGCGCGTTCGAGCTTGAAATAGCGCCCCTCGTAAGTGGTGGACGGTACGGTCCACATCGACTTGACGATCTCGACGGCCTCGCGCAGCATGCCTATGCGGATCCTCGGCTGCGGGAAGTCGAAACCATACCCGGTGTATTCGTTCTGATACCAGCCCGCGCCGATGCCCCAGTCCAGACGACCGCCACTGATGACGTCGACGTTTGAAGTGATCTTGGCAAGCAGGGACGGTTGGCGGTAAGAGTTACACCCAACCATCTGGCCGAGGCGCACCCGCGACGTTCGCTGGCTGATCGCCGCCAGAGTGGTCCAGCACTCGAATACCGCTTCGTTCGCCGGACGCGGCACGTTGTGGAGATGGTCGTATACCCAGATCGAGTCATAGCCGAGCTCTTCAGCCAACTGGGCGATCTCAACCGACTTCGCCCACTTGGCCTCTGCGCCTTCGATGGAGGAGAGCTCCATCTTCCAGCCCTGGGGAATGAAGGCGCCGAATGTCGGTTTCCTGGTGGTCACGCAACCTCCTCAAGGACGTGCGTGGCCCAATCGAGCAGTTGGGGGGCAAGCAGGGGCCAGCGTTCGAAGGCTCCTTGTTGTTCGCCCCGCTCGCGGCGTTTGGTGCCATCGATCCATTCCGTGTCGGGCCATGGCGGTTCCACCAGCTGGGAGTGGGGGATCAGTTGTGCTACCTGTTCGGTGGTCTCGCGGGGATGCCACCAGTCGCTTTCTCCGCTGCGGAACACCAACGTCGGGACCTGGATCGAGCGGGCGTGGTCGGCGCTGAGTCCGGGTACGGCGTCACCGGGCATGGGGTAGTAGGCCGCCATCCAGCGCTCCATGGTGTGCAAGAACGTGGTGCGATCTTGATCGAGGATGCGCTGGCGGTTGGAGGGGTTGCGGGTGGTGACCTCTTGCCAGTCACGCAGGTCGGCGACCGCCTCCATCCCCCCCATGACTGCGGCTCGCAGGGACGGACCGCAGTAGATGTTGGCCAGGTTCATCAGGCCGAAGACCCCGCCGCTGATCCAAACCATGGCCAGCGCTTGGGCCACTTCGGGATGGTTGGCGACGGCCAGCAACGATACTCGTGCGCCCCCAGACCCGCCCATCACGACGGCCGGTGCCATGTCGAGATGGTGGAGAAGAGCGGCCAGGTATTCGGCCTGCATGTCCGATTCGGTTGAGCCTTCGAAGCAGACATCCGACTCGCCGCAGTTGGGTCGGTCCCATATCACGACGCGGTTGCCCGCCGAGGCTATCGATTCGGCCAGGGGTCGGATACCCGGATCATCCTTCGGAAATCGCCCCCCCGGGGTGATGATCCAGGGGCGGCCCGTGTCTCCGATCACCTCGTAGGCCAATGTCAGTCCGTCAACTTGCGCGGTTGCCACGTGGTTGAGACTACGCCCGTTGCCTTTTGCCGCGCTATTGTTCGGCTGGCGAGCGAAGCGGAGTGAGCGGTCACTACTCGACGGGGGGTTGCCCGGTACTCGGATTTGGTGCCATAATGATATGGCACCAAAGTCAAGGGGGTCCGTCGTGCGTTCGCTTGAACCAAAGGTCACGGTGCCGGGCCGGTCAGTGGGGTCGGCCAAGAGCCCTGCACCTTTGGTGTCAAGCGGCCTCTCGTCCCGGTTAGACCCGCCATCCCGTTTGGCGACCGAGGCGTGGTCATGACAGAGTTTGTCTCGCCAGGAGCCACTCGGTATGCCGGGGCCAGGGTGCACCGGGTCGAGGATGCCCGATTGCTCACCGGCCAGGGCACTTATGTGGACGACATTGCTCTTCCGGGAATGCTGCACGCCTGCTTCGTCAGGAGCCCTTTTGCCCGTGCTGTCATCCGGGGTATCGACACGGCGGCGGCCAAGGGTGTTACCGGGGTTCATCACGTCTTCGTTGCCGGCGATCTGAACCCGGACGTCAAGGAGCAGTGGCACACCTCCATCGGGCCGAACAGCCCGGAGACGCCGCGCCCGCCCCTGGCTGAGGGCGAGGTGCGTTTCGTGGGTGATCCCGTCGCTCTGGTAGTGGCTGACAGCCGGTACATCGCCGAGGACGCCGCGGATCTGGTCGACGTGGAGTACGAACCCCTGCCAGCAGTGGTGGACTACGCCTCTGCAGAGACCGCGGAGAACCTCGTTCACCAGAGCCACGGGTCCAATTTGATCGGAGAGATGGCCGGCGTCCCCGCCGCCGCCTTACAGGACTCCTACGATTCGGCCGAGCACACCGTCACCGAGACCATATACCAGCAGGCTTACGCCGCCGTCCCAATGGAGGGGCGCGGTCTGGTGGTCGACTACTCGCGCCCTACCGGTGAGGTGACGATCTACTCGGCGACTCAATCCCCCCATGAGGTCAGGCTCTTCTGCTCTCGCCTGTTGGGGATACCGGAGCATCGCATCCGGGTGATCATGCGTGACACGGGCGGCGGCTTCGGTCAGAAGATCATGGTGCAGCGCGACGAGATGTGCGTGATGCTGGCGGCGCCCAAAGTGGCGGCGCCGGTCAAGTGGGTGGAGGATCGACGCGAGAACCTTCTCGCAGCCGGCAAGTCGAGGCACGAGCACGGCGAGGTCAAGATGGCGTTCGATGCCGACGGCGCCATCCAGGCCGTTCAGCTCGACTTCGTCTCCGACTGCGGGGCCTATCCGACGCCTTGGCCGGTTGGCACGGCGTCGCTCGTCGGCGCCCTGTTTCCTGGACCCTACCGGGTTCCGAGAGCCAGCTTCACCGCCAAGGCGATGTACACGAACACGGCCGGGCGGTCGGCCTATCGGGGGCCGTGGCAGTTCGAATCTCTCGCCCGGGAAGTGGTGCTCGACATCGCCGCCCGGCGCATGGGGATGGACCCCATCGAGCTGCGCCGGCGAAACCTGCTGCGCCATGACGACCTGCCTTATCTGAGCGCGAACGGCATGACCTTCGACCTCATCGCGCCCCTGGAGACGTTCGAGCAGGCGGTGGAAATGCTCGGCTACGAAGCTTTCAGGCGGGAGCAAGCCGAATCCCGGGAGCGAGGGCGCTACATCGGCGTCGGTGTGTCGGTGTACGTGGAGCCCTCCACTCCGGCCTTTGGCTACTACGCCACCGAGGCGGCGTCCATCCGCATTGAGCCGTCCGGACGGGTAAACGTCTACATCGCCGGGGGATCCACGGGAAACAGCATCGAGACCACTGTGGTGCAGCTGGCGGCCGACGCGCTCGGAGTCAACATCGAGGACGTCGCCACCATCCAGGGCGACACCGCCGTCACCGGCTTCGGTGCGGGGGCGGCGGGTAGCCGTTCTGGTTCGATGACGGCGGGTGCGATTCAGGAGACAGCCTCTATCCTGCGGGACCGCATCGTGGCCATCGCCGCCCACAAGCTCGAAGCAGACCCCGCGGACATCGAGCTGGCGGATAGCCGGGCCAGCGTTCGTGGTACCCCTTCGATCGGGCTGTCTCTCGCCGAAATCGCAGCCGTCTCATACTTCGACCCGCTCTCCCTCCCGTCGGGTGTGCAGGCGGGTCTGGAGGCGACTGCTCGCTACACCGCCGGGTCCGGTATCTGGGTAAACGCCACCCATCTGTGTACGTGCGAGGTGGATGTCACCACCGGCGCGGTGAAAATCCTCCGCTATATCGTCAGCGAGGACTGCGGGCCCATGATCAATCCCAACGTGGTCGAAGGCCAGATAGCCGGAGGGACGGTGCAGGGTATAGGGGGCGTACTGCTAGAACATCTGGCCTACGACGAGGATGGCAACCCCATCGCCACCACCTTCATGGACTACCTCCTTCCGACTGCGGCCGACGTTCCGGACATCGAGTACGGCCACATCAACACGCCCAGCCAGGGACCGGGCGGCTACAAGGGGGTGGGAGAGGGAGGCGCGATCGGTTCGCCTCCGGCAGTGGTCAACGCCGTGGCCGACGCCATATCGCCTTTCGGTGCGACCATCACCCGCCTGCCTCTCGGGCCGGCCGAGGTGATGGCCCTTCTCCAAGAGTCCTGCACCTCGAACGGGGTAGTGCGATGTTAGGCGTCCAAACTCTGGCCCTCACCGTTGCCGATCTGGACGAGGCGACCGACTTCTTCGTCTCGTTTTTCGGAGCGGAGATCGTCTCCGAGTCCGGGCCTCAGGCGGACGATCGTGGATCGTCGATGCGGAAGTACGCCAACGTCGACGTGCGAGCGGTAATCCGGGCGACCCGCCAGCTGCGTACGCCTTTCCTCAACCTGAGCTTGATCGAGGCGGTATACCCGGGGCAGCGGGCACTGTGGCCAATGATGTTGGACGTCGGCGGATGGCACCTCGCCGGCTACGTCGATGACATCGATGCGGCGATGGCTTTCCTCGACTCCAGCGCCGTATACGTCCTGGGGCCCGGTAAGAAGCCCACGACGAATGCTCCCGAAGTAGGGGAGGGATCGTTCGCGTGCCATTGCATGACAGCATGGGGCTTTCATTTCGAGTTGCTCACTTATCCGAACGGTCGGGCCTACATGGCCGACTTCGAGCGCAGCCTTTGGAACCCGGCGGCTCCCGATGCCGGAGCGACGGGGCGAACGCCGGCGTGTCGATCCGTCCCCGGATTCCGCGGGTTCGAGCACCTGAGCATTGCCGTAGCGGATATCGAAGAGGTGACCTCCTTCCTCGTAGATGTCGTCGGCTGCGAACGCTTCTACGACATGGGTCCTATGGCCGACCCGCACGGCAGCGATTTCGGGGCCTACGCGAACGTAGATGTGCGGGTAGAGGTATCCAAGGTCCGTCTCTTCAGAACCCCGTTCCTCAACCTGGAGGTTATAGAGCCTGCGTTCCCCGGTCAGAACCGGAGCTGGCCCGGACTGCTGGATGTAGGAGGGTGGAAGCTCGATCTCTCGGTGGAGAACATCGACGAGATGATCGAGTCCATGCAGGGCGCGGATATCCACGTGCTCGGGGACAAGAGGGAAGGTCACGTTTCGTCGGATGAGGGCCCTCTTTGTCGGGTGTCATGCATGACGTCCTTCGGGTTGTACTTCGACCTCGTGCAGGAGGATCCCGGACAGCCGCTGGCTCTGTCTGGAGTCCCGGCGTGGCGCCCGTCGCATCCCGACCTCTAGAGCGGGTTCGTAGGGACAGCAGGTGCGCCTTCACGTGCGGCTCGGTTTCTCACTCGGAGATTACCCGAGCCCGGCTGAGGGAGATTCGGGGTTGTTCGACTCCGTGGCGGCCCAGGCGACGGCGGTCGAGCGATCTGGATTCGACTCGTTGTGGGTGCCGGACCACCTGATGCAAACGCCGGTCGTGGCGCCCAGGGACGATCCGATGCTCGAGTGCTACACGACGCTGGGGGCTCTGGCCGCGCTGACCTCCCGAGTGAGGCTGGGAGCTTTCGTTGGTTGTGCCGCCTACAGGAGCCCGGCTCTGCTGGGCAAGGCTGTCACCACCCTGGACATAATCTCGCATGGTCGGGCGGTATTCGGCATCGGGGCGGGGTGGTTCGAAGAGGAGCACCGGGCCTACGGTTACGAGTTCGGGAGCGTCTCGCAGCGATTCGAACGTTTGGCCGAGGTGGTCGAAACCGTCCGCTCCATGTTCCGCGAGGAGAGCACCACCTTCGAAGGCCGTCATTTCTCGGCGAAGGGGGCTTTGAACTACCCCCGGCCCCTCCAGCCAGGCGGTCCGCCCATCCTCATCGGGGGCTCGGGACCGACCCGGACGCTTCGTCTGGTCGCCCAGTATGCGGATATCTGCAACGTGACGGGCGGCCCGGGCAGGATTCGCCATCTGCTGAAGGTCCTCGACGAGCACTGTGAAGCGCTCGGCCGCGACCCTGACGAGATCTGCCGGACGTTCATCAACGTGGTGATCGTACGTAAGACCGAGCAGCAGGCGCGGGCCGCCATGCCGGAGGCCTACCGCCACATATCCACGGAGGTGACCGATCATCTGTCCGAGACGGTCCGGCCGATCGCGGGGACCAGGGAGCAGGTGGTCGAGCAACTGCGCCAACACCTTGATACTGGAGTCGACGGGATGATCCTTTCCTGCGCCGGCGAGGACCGAAACGCGGAATACGTCGAGCTGCTCGGCGACGTGGCCAAGGACGCTTTCGCCTAGAGGCGACCCGGCGATTCGATCGTTAGGGCCCGCCACGAAACAACTTGACGCAGTTCTCTTGTAAACATGCATGTCGTGGCACAGGACTTGTTCCAAGTTGTTTCGTGGCGGGCCCTTAGACTGAGCGAGCGCTTGTTCACTTGGTGTGGCTCACTGGAGCCGAGAGAGGGGACCCGTTGGCCCAATCCATCAACCGGCCGGCGGGGATGCCGCCGCCCGTCGTCGAGGCCGTCAACGAGGGCATGTGGCGCGCCGCGGCGGAGGGCCGACTCGAAGTGCAGCGCTGTGCCGGTTGCGGGGCCCACCGATACCCCCCGACGGACGGCTGCTACCGATGCGGATCGCTCGAGTGGGCCTGGAGCATGCTGCCGGGGACAGGCACCGTCTACTCCTACATCTGGGTGCCGGATCGCGTCCGGTCCGGTGACGTCCTGTACAACGTGGCGATCGTGACCCTCGACGGCACTGAAGGCGACCCCGTCCGCATCATCACCAACGTGATCGACGCCTGGCAGCTCGACGACCTGCGGGTGGGCCAGGCCGTCGAGCTGGCCTGCGTGGAGTTCGATACCGGACTGGGGCTGCCCTGCTTCCGGAGGGCCCGATGACCGGGGAGTTCCGGAGGGACGCGGCGTGCATCGTGGGCATCGGCCACTCCGCCTACGGCAGCCGGGGGACGCTCGCCGATAGGGGACTGTCGCGCCTGGCCATCGACGCCATCCGAGACGCCTGTGAGGACGCCGGCCTCGACGTCCGGGACATCGACGGTTTCGCCGGATACTGTGACGATCCGATCTGGCCCTCCGAGCTGGCGATCTCGCTCGGCACCCGGGAACTACGCTACTCCGGCCTGGTCTGGGGGGGCCGCGGTTCGGGTTTGCCGGGCGCGGTGGCGAACGCCTACATGGCGGTGAGCACCGGTCTGGCGGAATACGTGGTGGTGTTGCGGTCCTTGATCCAGCAGGCGCGTCTGGGGCAGTCGATGGCGGCCGGGGTGCAGCCGGGTCAGGCCATCCCCCTGTCCGCCTCCTACACGGCTCCGTTCGGCATGGCGCTTCCGGCTGCCATCTACGCCATGAGGGCCCAGCGCCACATGGCGTTGTACGGTACGACGACGGACCAGTTCGCCGCCGTCACCATCAACGCCCGGCGCAATGCCGCCAACAACCCCGATGCCCGGTTCCGCACCGAGATCACAGTCGAGGACCACCACGCCTCCCGCCTGATCGCCCACCCCCTCCGGCTCCTCGACTGCTGCATGGAGTCCGATGGTGCCGCCGCCGTGATAGTGACTTCGCCCGAGCGGGCCCGGCAGCTGCGCCCCGCCCCCGTGAGCATCCGGGCCGTGTCCATGACGGGCGAGTACAAGTGGGGGACCGCCTCGTTCAACACGATCGACGAGGACTACGTGAGTACCGGGCATCGACGGGCGGCGCGAGACTTGTACGAGCGGGCCGGGGTCGGTCCGGACGAGGTCGACGTGGGTCTGTTCTACGACGCGTTCACTCCGTCGGTGATCATGAGCCTCGAGGACTGGGGATTCTGCGAAATCGGAGAAGGGGGCCCGTTCGTAGGAGAGGGGCGAATCAGCAAGGGGGGTAGCCTTCCGGTCAATCCGCATGGTGGCCACCTCGCCGAGGTGTATCTGCACGGGATCACCCACCTGCTGGAAGGCGTCCGCCAGTTGCGGGGCAGCTCGCGCAACCAGGTCGACGGGGCTGAAGTCGCCCTGTACGGCTCCGGCGTCGGCGCCTCGCCCGGAGGTGGGATCCTGTTGCGGCGGCTCTAGACCGAGGGCTGATTGCGAGTGAACGCTTCCTGAGTTATGCTTCGCCCACTGCTACCTACCGGCGCAGACAGGGGGGAGGACTCTGAGTGGGGGCCTCCGCGAAGATGTTGTCCAACATGAGGAGGCGTCAACACAAGTGAAGACAAGTTCGAGGCTTACGCGCCTTGGCGGGGTGGTGGCGATCGTGGCTGCGGCCGCCGCCTGCTCGTCCAGCAGCAAGAGCTCCTCCAGCCCGACCACCGCATCCACCTCGCCGAACAGCCAGTCCTCTACCGCTTCCTCGGCCCCACCCGCGACAGGGGCCCCGATCACGGTGGGTCTTATCTGCGACTGTTCCGGCCCCTTTGGTGCCAGTATCGCGGCGGCTGGAGATGTCGGCCGAGCGTGGGCCGCGTCGGTGAACGCTTCGGGTGGGCTGGATGGTCATCGAATAGAACTGACGGTCAAGGACGACGCCAGCACCCCGGGCACTTCGGTATCCGAGGCCCAGGCCCTCATCAGCGGCCACGAGGATGTGATCCTCGATGACAGCAACTTCGATGCCGCCTGGGAAGCCGCGGTATCGGCCGCCGGGATCCCGGTGGTGGGCGGCAACTTCAGTTCCACGCCCTTCTTCACCAACCCTGACTTCTTTCCGTCCGGCCAGACCAACGACTCCATCACCTACGCCAACGTGGCCGTGGCCAAGCAGGCCGGGGCGACCAATCTCGGCAACCTGTACTGCGCGGAAGCTCCCCAGTGCCAGGAGAGCGTTCCGTTGATCAAGGCGGCCGGCCAGCAGTTGGGCGTACCCGAGGTCTACAGCGGATCGATCGCCATGACCGCTCCCAACTACACCGCGCAGTGTGTCGCCGCCTCGCAGGCCCATGTGACGGCGCTGTTCATCGGCGATTCAGCCGCGACGATTGCAAGGGTGGGTACGGACTGCACCAAGCAGAGCTACGCCCCGACCTACGTCACCGAGGGCACGGGCTACAGCCAGCTGCTGACGACCGCTCCGGGGCTGAAGGACCATCTCTGGTCCGACTACCCCGATCTCCCCTTCTGGGACAGCTCGGCCCCTCAGGTCCAGCAGATGAGCGCCGCCGTGAGCAAGCTCTATCCCACCCTTCAGAGCAACCAGAACGCCTGGAGTGAGTACGCCGTCCAGACCTGGACCGCAGGCGTCCTGATCGAACATGCCGTCAAGGCGAGCGGACTTGGTGCGGGGGACACCCCGACCGCGGCGATGATCAAGAACGGACTGAACTCGATCAAGAATGACAACCTCGACGGGTGGTCGCCCACCCTCAACTTCACCGCCGGCCAGGTTCACAAGGTGGACTGCTGGTTCGTCGGCCGGCTCCAGAACGGCACGCCCAGTCTGCTCAACGGGGGCAAGCTGAGCTGTCAGGCCGGATCATCGACCTGAACCAGGCCCTGAAGGAGGGCCGGCCGGTTGGCCGGCCCTCTATCGGGCGGGAGAGGATCCTCGGTCCGCGGTTGCTCTTGTAAAAATGAGCGCTCACTTCTAGACTGGCGGGCATGGCTCAAGCGCCCCGACTGGATTATCGGCTGGTGGATGCCGATCACCACTACTACGAGCCCTACGACGCGTTTACCCGGTTCATCGAACCGAAGTTCGCCGACCGGGCGATCAACGTAAGGGTGGACGAGAAGGGGCGGGGCAAGCTGTACTTCGGCGACCGCCAATTCCAGTTCATGCGCGTCACCCAGACCGACTACATCGGGGCTCCCGGCTCGCTGCGCAACATGCTCGACAATCCCGACAGCGAGGACGGTTTCGTTCACCGCGAGGTGATCCGGGGCTGGGACTACCCGGACATGATGCAGCGCGAGGCCAGGGTGGCGAAGATGGACGCCCAGGGGGTGCAGTCCGGGCTGATGCTCGGCACCATGATGCTTCAGGCCGAGAACGAGCTCCATGACGACATCCCGGCGCTCTACGCCAACATCCGCTCGTACAACCGCTGGCTAGACGCCGAGTGGGGATTCGATCGCGACGGCCGCATCATTACCGCCGCCATGATCTCGCTCATGGACCCTGAGCTGGCGATCGCCGAACTGGACCAGCTGGTAGCGGCCGGCGTGCGGGCCGTGGTAATGAAGCCCGGCCCGCTCTGGGGTCGGTCCCCGGTCGACCCGGCCTACGACGGCTTCTGGGCCCGCCTGCAGGAAGCGGGGGTGCGGCTGGTCTTCCACAGCACCGACCCCCGCTACCTCGCCACGCTCGGAGTGGAGTTCGGCGAGTCGGCGACGCCTTCCATGCAAGGCCAGACGCCGTTCCAGTGGTACCTCATCTCCGGGAAGCCGGTGGCCGACACCCTGGCCTCTTATGTGCTCAACAACCTGTTCGGGCGGTTCCCCGGCCTCACGATCATTGCCCTCGAGTGCGGGATCAACTGGGTGGTTCCCCTGCTTCATGACATCGATCACGCCGCCCACATGGGCCGCAAGGGCTTCTGGCCGGGCGGCGAGGTGAACGGACGGCCGAGCGAGGTGTTGATGGAACACCTGTACGTATCGCCGTTTTTCGAGGAGGACGTGTCAGGCCTGGTGCACTCGATCGGTGCCGAGCGGGTCCTGTTCGGGTCCGACTACCCTCACCCCGAAGGGGTCGCCGACCCGATCGACTGGCTGGTGAAGGTGGACGGCCTGAGCGACGGCCAGGTGCGCATGATCATGCGAGAAAATGCCGCCCGTCTGTTCGGCATTTCAACCGAATGAGCCGTCACTACCTGACGTAGCGGGGGCGCCAAGACTCCGCCGGCTGAGGTCGGTCAAGCGGCAACTCCGTCCTCGGTCATTCTCGTGATCGCGACTCGGTCGAGCTTTCCGTTGGCCAGGAGGGGGACATCGTCGACGAAGAGGATGTCCCTGGGCATCTTGAACCGAGCGAGGCGGGGCTGCAGCCAGGCTCGCAGTTCCTGCTCCTGCAGTGAATGGTTGAGGCGGGTCATGACATAGATCCGCACCACCTCACCCTTGCGCTCATCGGCGACACCGACGGCTGCGCACCGACCCACCGCGGCGTGGCCGCCTACGACGTTCTCGACCTCCTCGATCGACACGTTTTCGCCGCCCACCTTGAGCATCAGTTTCAAGCGTCCCACGTAGGTGACATAACCGTCGGCATCGATCGAGACAAGGTCTTCGCTATGGAGCCAACCGTCACTGTCGAGGGCCCGGGCTGTCTCTTCCGGTTTGTCCCAGTACCCCCGCATGACGTTCCCCCGGATCCACGCCTCACCCACCTCGCCCGGTTTCAGCCTCGCGGCCCGTCTGTGGATCGACCACGCGGCACTCGTTGCCATCAAGCATGCGCCCCGCCGTGGTCAGCCGTTTATCCACCGGGTCGGTCGGGCTGGTAACGGATGCGGGCCCGTAGGTCTCGGTGAGCCCGAACGGCAGGATACTGAACGTAACGTTGGGCATCACCTTGCGGGCGGCCTCGCCAGGGACGTGTCCTACCCGCACCGACGAGAACAGCCGCCCCGCCTCGAGCGCGGCGTCAACGACCTCATTTCCCAGGACGCCCATGAACACGGTGGCCTCCATCTCCTCTATCAGCCTGGCGGCCAGTTCGGCATTGAAGGCTTCGGTGAATACGAGCGTGCCCGAGTTCACCATCATGGTCAACAGCCCCCAGATGCTGCCGCCGCCGTGGAAGAACGGCATCATGCTGAAAAACACCTCGGAGTCGCCCATCCCGATACGGCGGGAGTGCAACACCGCGTTGGCGACGAGGCCTCCCTGTTCGAGCATCACTCCTTTAGGGAACCCGGTGCTTCCCGACGTGTACTTGACCATACCGAGGTCGCGGGGGTGAACCTGCTGTGCCATGCGGTCGGCCAACTCGACCGCGGGCGTCCCATCTCCACCCCGGCCTAACGCTTCCAAGGCACCGAAGTCGAACGCCCCTCGGTGGACTCCACCGCTTCGGTTGAACACGACCACGTTGCGCAAGTCCGGCAGTTGCTCACTGAACAGGAAGCCCGGCGATGACTCCTGGTCGAACTCGGGGCAGATCTCGCTCAGCATGTCCGGCATCCGCAGCGCCCGGAAACCATCGAGCATGACGACGTGGCGGGCGCCCGACTGGGCGATCACATATTTCACCTCGCTTGGCTTCAGAAAGGTGTTCACGGGGACGACTGAGGCCCCCAAGCGCATCGTCGCGAAAGAGGAGATCACCCATTCGGGGGTGTTGGTCATCCAAAGCACCAACCGGTCGCCTCGGCGCACACCTATGCTTGCCAGCCCGGAAGAGAGGTTTCGGATCCGTTCCACCAATACCTGATACGTGACCCGCTGCAAACCGCCGGCGTCGTCGCTTGCGACCAGCGCCGGTCGCTCGGGAGATCGCTTCGCCGAGGCGAGGAGCGTGTCCCACAGTGTTCGAGACCGCAGATTGCTTAGCTCGGCCGCCTCGCTCATCGGACCAGCCGCCCGACTCCGAGCATCCGGCGCGGCTCGCGGATGAGGATCCTCATTTGGCCTCCTGTTCAACAGTTTTGAGCTACGACGAGGGGGACACCGTTTTGCCGGGAATACGTGACCCGCAGATCGGATCAGCGCCGGATATGAGGTGGAACGTCGTCCCCGAGAACTTTACGAACCAAGTGCAGTCGTCCGCTCCGGTCGTGTCGCCGCGATTGGCCAATCCGAAGCTTACGGAGTGATCGCCGAACAGGCCCGAGGCGGTGTAGTCGGTGATGCCAAGCATGGCGTTGATGAACGCGGCCTGGGTCGGGTTCGGTCCGGCCGCCTTCAGTCCTGTGACGAAGGCATCCACGGAGACGTAGCCCAGGTACTCCGCGTACGTGGGATCGGTCGTCACGCCCGCATAGGTCTTCATGGCGTTCTGGAGTTGCTGAGTCGCCGGCGTCTCCATTTCCACCGGTTCGAAGGACGAGGCGAAGTCCAATCCCTGAGCGATTTGGGTGGCCGAAGGGCCGCCTTGGGCCAGGTCGCCGCCGTAGCCGGTGGCAAGGATCGAGCCCTTGAGCTCGACCCCCTCCTGCCGAAGCGCAGTTACGATGGCGAAGGAAGTGTCAGTCCCGACCGCACCGGAATACCCATCGACTCCAGCACTCTTCATCGCCAACGCTGCAGGTCCCACATCCTTCGTTCCGAACGGCAGGCTGGCGTTCAGGTAGCCGACCTTGATGCCCGCGGCCTCTGCAGACACCGCAGTGCCCTTGGCCGACTCAGCGGAACTCGGGGAGATGCTGAACCCGATCGAGGCCAGGTTGGTCACCCCGACAAGCTTCAGGAACAGGCCGAAGGTGGTGTAGACCTTGGTGTAGTCGGCCGCGCCATAAACGGAAAACATGTTCCTGCTCGTTACCCACTCCGGCCCATCCGACGCTGAGCCGATCACGGGCACCCGGTGGGAAGCGAGGAAACTGGCGGCGCCAAAGGTGAGTCCAGAAACGGCAAGCACCGCGAATACGTGGTCGTGTTCGACCAGCTCCTGCGCCGCGGCGAGCGCCCCGTTTGGAGTTGACCCGGTATCGGCTACCACGTAATCGATGTGGTTGCCCTCACTGTTCACCAACCCGACGCCTGCTTTCACACCCATGGGGGCCGACAGGGTGGCAGACGCCACCGGACCGGTAAGGTCGGTGAGAAGCCCGATCTTGTACGTGTGACCGGTACTGGTCGTTCCCGTACCGGCTGCTCCGGTGCTGGTCGCCTCCGTACTGGTCGTCCCTGCACCGGTAGCTCCCGATTTTGACGAACTGCTGCACGCTGCAGCCAACAAGACAGCAAGAGCCCCGACCACAACAAGTCTGCGCCTTGTGCCAGTCATTTTTCTGTTCCCCACCTCTTATTGCTGTTCGGGCGGACCGGCACGCCCGCTCCCGGCTCAGCCCCGGACGCTCCTCGGACGCCGCCGTTGCTCACGTTGCCACTGACGATAGCCGACCAGACCATATCAGGAGACGACAAGACGGAGCGCGGCCGAGCGCGCCGCCCAGGTCGGCACGGAGCCAAAGCTGGCTTCGGCCCTGGAACCGATGGGCGACCCCGGTCTCACCGATCAAGAGTGGGATGAGCGGTCACTGGCGTTTGCTCTGCCGGTCGATTGACTATGGGCGAGCGCCAACTAGGGGCTGAGCGGTTGGCCGTTGACCAAGATCTCGACGCGGTCGGGGTAAAAGGACAGCAGGCCGGTTATCCCGTTAGCTGCCGGGATCGGGGTCTCATAGGTCCACGCGATGCCGTCGTGAGTATCGCCGTCCAAGTCGACTGAGAAGTACGACGCCTCACCTTTGAACGGGCAGGTGGTGTGGAATGACGTAGGTCGGAGCCGCGTCATCTGCACATCGTCGTGTGCCAGGTAATAGCGGGTGGGCAGCCCGGTCTCATCCAGGAGCACCGGGCGGTCGCTGGCCGCTAGCAGCTCACCCCCGAGGCGAACTTCGACATGGGCGTCGCTCGGGGCGATGGTGATCGTGTGACCTGGTTTCATATCACGTACAAGGCTGCCGCGCCTTGTGCTATTCCGAGCGCCCGGGGCCAGCGCTCGACGGGGGCTAGGGTGGCGGTTCCCATGACGAGGAGGTGCCTCCTCATCACGAACGGAGGGACGTGGCAGACCGCGTACTGGTGCTTGGGGGTGGAGTAGGCGGCATGAGTGCCGCTCACGAGCTCGCCGAGCGGGGGTTCTCCGTGACGGTGATCGAGGACCGGGAGGTGCCGGGGGGAAAGGCCCGTTCGATCTTCGTTCCCAACTCCGGTCGAGACGGTCGGCAGGACCTACCGGCAGAGCACGGGTTCAGATTCTTCCCGGGCTTCTACCGGCACCTCCCCGACACGATGAGC
This sequence comes from uncultured Actinomycetota bacterium, assembly GCA_963783945.1. GTDB lineage: Bacteria > Actinomycetota > Acidimicrobiia > Acidimicrobiales > Palsa-688 > CAWAPS01. The sequence continues at coordinate 608,636 of CAWAPS010000019.1, read as the reverse complement.
CGAATTCCGTTCCAGGGCCAAGGCCAGAGCGTGCTCGATAATCTGCGCGACGCGACCGAGGCGGAGATCGCCAGGGCGGACGCCCCGGTCCCGCTGCTCTTTCCGGTGCGATTCCCACGTTCCACATCCGATGTCGACGAGATTCTGCGAGACATCACGCACGGCCACCCCGGATTGACCGCAGACGACTTGGCCCATTTTTCCGAACGCCTCTTGGTCCTCCTGACCAGCTGCGACGCCCGTCGTTACGGGGAATGGGAGCAGCAAAGCTGGTGGGAGTTTTCCGGGGCCGCCAGCCGCTCGCCCGCCTATCAGCGCTTTCTCGCTGACGGCTTGACCCGCTCCCTCGTCGCCGCTCAAGCGCGCGAAATCAGTGCCCGGACCGGTGGCTACATCCTCCTCCAGTTGCTGTTCGACATCGGGATCCCGGGCCGCGCCGCCGACCGATTGCTCGACGGACCGACCAGCGACGTCTGGATTGACCCGTGGCTCGACCATCTCCGCACCGCGGGCGTCGAGTTCCACTTCAGCACCCGTGTAGATGCCATCAACTGCTCTGGCCGGCGCATCACGTCGGCTTCCGTTACCGGACCAGACGGACGTCGATTCGAGCTGCAAGCAGACTGGTACGTCGCAGCAGTGCCGGTCGAGCACATGACCCGGCTGGCTAGTCCGGCCATCAGAGCAGCCGATCCGAGTCTCGACAACCTGGATCGACTGAAGACCCGGTGGATGAATGGGATCGTGTTCTTTCTGCGAGAGGATGTTCCGGTGGTTCATGGCCACGTGATCTACATCGACTCGGCATGGTCGCTCACGTCGATCTCGCCCCGTCAGTTCTGGGACCAGCCGATGGACAGTTTTGGCGACGGCGAGGTCGGGGGAATCCTGTCGGTCGACGTGTCGGATTGGACAACTCCGGGCCCCATCACCGGCAAGCCGGCCATGCAATGCAGCAAGACCGAAGTCTTCACAGAAGTGTGGGCTCAGCTGAAGGCACATCTCAACAGCAGCGGTCCCGCTGTCCTCGACGACTCCAACCTGATCCGATGGTTCCTTGACACCGACGTCCGGTTTCCGGAGCTGCGGCGAAGTTGGCAGGTCCGCGAAGACATCAACATCGAGCCGCTCCTCATCAATACTGCGGGATCCTGGGCGTGGCGGCCGAACGCGGCCACAGCCATCGAGAACCTCTTCCTCGCCAGCGACTACGTGCGCACCTACACGGACCTGGCCACAATGGAGGGCGCCAACGAGGCGGCCCGCCGAGCGACTAACGACATTCTCGACCGCACCGGCTCGGCTTCGCCGCGTTGTCAGATCTGGCCGTTGGAAGAGCCCGCCCTATTCGCCCCCGCCCGGGCGCTCGACCAGTGGCGCTACGAGCGAGGCCGGGGCCATCAGCTTCCGGCTGATCAGCCGCCGGCGAATCCCGGGCCCTGAGCGTCGGAACGAACGGCTGCTCGCAGATGGCGAGCCTGTCAGGATGACCGGGACGGCCATGCGGAGGACGGCGAGCGATCTCTAAGGTTACGTCCATGGAAACCGCTCCTCACTCGAGCCAGCGCCAGCCCGAACTGCTCGGACAGACCGTGGTTGTGATCGGCGGCAGTGCAGGTATCGGGCTGGAGACGGCTCGCCGCGCCCGGGTTGAGGGTGCGAATGTCATCCTCACCGGCCGCGACCCCGACCGACTGCGACGAGCGGGCCGGGAACTCGGAGCGCAACGCACCGCGGCCTTCGACGCCAAGGACGCGGGCTCCCTGGCGCAGTTCTTCCACGATCTGCCAACACCGATCGACCATGTGATGGTGACCGCCGGCGGCCCGACATACGGGCCGCTGCTCGAGATGGACTCGGCCCAGGTGCGCGATGGGCTCAGCGACCACGTGGTTTTAGTGCTCGAGGTCGCACGCAACACCGTGGGCCAGATCAGACCCGGGGGCACCCTGTTGCTCATGGGTGGCACCGGCGGCCGGAGGGTGGGTCACGGCCTCGGGATCGTGTCTGCGGCCACCGCCGCGCTACCCCCGTTCGCCGCGGCCCTGGCCCTCGAGCTGGCGCCGGTTCGCGTCAACCTGATCGCCGCCGGATTCGTCGATACTCCGCTGTCGGCATCACTGCTCGGAGATCAACTCGAGGCCCGCCGGAACGAGCTGCGGGCCACGCTACCTATCGGCCGCGTCGTGGGTCCGGCCGACGTCGCGGCCCTCGCCGTGCACATCATGACCAACACTGCTCTCACTGGCGCGACGTACGACATCGATGGTGGCCAGCAGTTCGTATCCTGATGAACCAACGAGAACAGCCATGATGTCCAGGCCTTCCGGCGAACCGCCCGCCCGGAAAGAGCGGAAGCCAAGTGTTGCTGGATAGCCGCCATGATCACGAGGATTCGTGGTCGAGTTGGTTCAGCTTGGCCTGCACGCTGGCGGCCAGCCGGGTCGCTTCGGCATCCGGCAACGCCTTCAGGTAGCGGGGTTGGAGCTTGTCGAGCAGGTCGTAGCGCTTGACCCGGTGGGCGATGGGGTTGGCCCGACACCGATCGAGGTAGGCCGAGACCGGCTCCTGCGTCCTCTGGGTGAGCGCGTCGACGGCCGACATCACCGCCTCCGTCGCCCCGGCGGCACGCAGTTGCTCCCTGGTGGCGTTTCCTCTCTCGATGCTGTCGTGCAGGAGGCCGACGACCGCCTCAGTGATACCGCCGCCCGCTGACAGGACGGCATGCGCGACCCGGAGAGGATGCTCGATGTACGGGCAGCCGTCAGGGCCGGTCTGACCGGCATGGGCGGCTCGGGCCAACTCCTCGGCTTCGGTTAACCCCAGGTGTCTCATAGAAGTCGGCTAGGTTAACAATGTTCAGGATGGGCGCGGAGGTCGGCCCAACCTGCGAGTGCTGGACGAGGAGGGACACGTCTCCATCGTTGGCCACCTCCCCGAGATCATCGACGCCACCACTCCGCGACGCCGAAAGAGTGCTCAGCCAGGTCTCGAGAGTGGAAACCGTGCGTACAGGTGAGGAGTACAGTTCGGGTGAACGGGGGACAGACCTGCGACCGGAGTTGATCAAGTGCTGCTATCGACTGATGTGACCGGCGGTGGCTACATCGGCCTCTGGGCCATCGTGTACCTGGCGCTGGCGGTATTCCTTGGCGTCACCTGCCTGCGCAAAGGTCGCCTCTTGTGGTTCATCCTGGGCATCTTTCTGCCCTTCTGCTGGCTGATCGGGGCGCTTCTACCCAGCAGGAGGGTGTGATTCAGTTTGACCGCTCGGATGAGATGTCGACCTGGTGGTCCGCTGTCGATGGCCAGGTAGTGACCGGCCCTTGATCTGTTCGATCTCGGTCACGCCCGGGTTGCGCTTCTCTCGCTGGTAGGACGCGTTTGGCGATCGCCCACGGGACGGTGTGGTCCAGGTGGGTGAGTTGGGTCCTGCCGGGCGGCGTCACGACCGGATGAAAGCGAGCACGTCCGGGTTGATGACGTCGGCGTGAACGGTGCACATGCCATGCGGATAGCCCGGGTAGACCTTGAGCGTGCCGTGCTTGAGCAGCTTGACCGACAATGGGGCGGCATCGGCGAATGGCACGATCTGATCGTCGTCGCCGTGCATCACCAGGGTGGGGACCTCGATCGCCTTGAGGTCGTCGGTGAAGTCGGTCTCCGAGAACGCCTTGATGCCCTCGTAGTGAGCGTTGACGGCGCCCATCATCCCTTGACGCCACCAGTTCTGAATGATGCCCTCCGACACTGTCGCCGCCCGGGCGGTTGAAACCGTAGAAGGGTCCGGCCGCGACGTCGCGGTAGAACTGGGCCCGGTTGAAGCCGGTGCCTTCCCGCAGACCGTCGAAAACGTCGATCCCCAGGCCGCCTGGATTTGCGTCAGTTTTCAGCATCAAGGGGGGCACGGCGCTGATGAGCACGGCCTTGAGCACCCGGCCGGCACCGTGCTGGGCGACGTATCGGGTGACCTCACCGCCCCCGGTCGAGTGACCGATGTGGATGGCGTCGCGCGAAGTCGAGCTGGTTGGCCACCGCCGCGGCGTCAGCGGCGTAGGTGTCCATGTCGTGACCACCGGACGTCTGTGTCGAACGGCCGTGACCGCGCCGGTCGTGAGCGATGACCCGATAGCCGTGCTGCAGGAAGAACATCAGCTGCGCGTCCCAGTCATCGGCACTGAGCGGCCAGCCGTGGTGGAACACGATCGGCTGTCCGTCGCCCCAGTCCTTGTAGAAGATCTCCGTACCGTCCTGAGTCGTGACGAAAGGCATCTTGGGGCTCCTCGCTGCAGTGGGGGCGGATCGGTCGCAAGGTGTCTGGCACCCGGTACGTCACCTTAGGCAACATGGGGCGACCTGGTGGCCAGGGCCCGGACCGGCACCTACCGCCGCCGCCGGCGGGGCACTGCCGCCGGTCGGGGCGATTCGGTGGTACCCCCGAACCAGCGGTCCAGCTCGTCGAGCACGAGTTCGACCTCGGTGTAGAGCCCCTCGGCGATATGCGCCTGGGTCTGGCCGTCGACGGTGCGCCGGCCGGCCTCGCTGATGACGGTCTGGAACACACTGGCGAGCGCTATCCCCTGCAGCCTGGCGATCTCAGGCGCCACGGCGCTGGTCTCACCGATTGCGGCGGCGAGGGCTGCGGCTTGGCGGTCGGTCAACTCCAGTGCGAGCCGGTGAACGCTGGGGCTGATCGCGGCCAGATAGCCGAGTTCACCGCGCCACTGATCGGCCGGGATGTTCCGGATCCCGGTGACGGATTCGAGGACGAAGTCTCGGACGGCGGCCGCGGTCGTCGTGCCGGCCGGGCGGAAGCGGATCAGCTCGCAGAGCCGATCCTGGATCTGCTACTCCCGGTCGGTGACCAGCTGCTCCTTGGTCGGGAAGTAGTTGTACACCGTCTGCTCGGCGACCTCGGGCTCGCGGGCCACGTCCCGGACCGCCACGTGCTCGTAGCCCCGCTCGGCGAAAAGCCGGGCCGCCGTCTCCGCGAGAAGGCGTCGGGTACGAGCCTTTTTGCGCTCTCGTAGCCCGGTCTCCGGCATCCCGCTCAGCGTACCCCAAACGACTCAAATGTTAGAGTGCACACCACGTCTGCTGCCTTTACTCCACGGAGGAGGGGCGGGCTACCCCGCGGGCCCCTCGAGAGCGCGTAGGCCCCGCCCCCAGTCCCGCGAATCGACTGAGCGGGGTACGGACGCCACTGGTTACCTAGCGGCGCCCGGGTTCAGACGCCTAGTCGTCCGAAGATCTCGTTGAGCTTTTCGAGACTGCGTTGGATCGCGGAGCGATACCCCTCGGCGTCTATCTTCGGGCCGAGTATCTCGAGGTCGAACGGGCGGGAGTATCCGGCATCAAGGAACATCGCGATGAGGCGCTCGAGCGGAATGTCTCCATCACCTAGCACGGACCGGTCAGGAGTGGTGAAGGTGCCGAGTTTGTAATCATTGATCTGAACCAACGTCAGCAGGTCGGCGTTTTTCCGAACTAAATCTTCGAGACCTCGCTCATACCAGCACATAGCAAGGTCGAGTACGACTCCCACGCCAGCCACACGGGCGAGATCGAAAGTGTCGCGCATGGTAAAGGCAAAGCTGACGTCGCAGCGCAAAGGGTTTGTCGGCTCTACCGCCAGCTCGACCCCTAGCTCGGCTGCAGCCCTGACAGCTGGAGCAATCGTCTGGGAAAAGTCGTCAGTAGCTTCTTCCCAGGAGCGTGCCCCTAGTGGCCCGGTGCATGTCCACACCGAATCGGCGCCGACGGACGCGGCGTACTCGACCGCCCTTTCCAGGCCTGCCATGTCCACTCCGATAGAGGAAACCTGGAGGCCGGCGTCGGCGACGAGACCGGCGTCCCAACCTATCGGCTCGAGCTTCGGCGAAATGAGGCCGACGACATCAATGCCGAGGTCCCGCCACATGGCGATGTCATCCTCGATCGGTTGGTGGAGTGAGCACTCCTGGCTCACAGAAACCGGGGTATGCGTTGTCACGTTGTCACACATGAGGTGTCGCGGGGGAAACGATCAAATACCTGAGGAAAGTTACCGCCAATTCTTTCCAACCATCTGGCTTGCCCCGTCGTCTCGTGACCAGGAATCTGCCGGTCTAGTTGCTGGCATCCAGGCCGGATCGAATCCTCCTCGGGCGCCCGCTCGTGACCGTATTCCGGAGAAAACACCATAATCACGTGACGCTAGCGGAAGAACGGAGCGGAAGCGGCTCCAACTGTTCCGGGTACCCCCCATAGACGGCGGCGACTAAGGGCGATACCGGCGGTACCCTGCAAGGGTGTTTCTGCTCGGCGCTTGCCTCTTCTTCGTGGCGGAGGTCGCGGCGTTCGTGGCGGTCGGCGAGCACATCGGGTTCGGCTGGGCCGTTCTCATCCTGATCGGAGTGAGCGCTCTGGGCCCGTTCCTGGTCAAGCGGGTCGGGCTCGGGGTGCTGGCTCGTACCCAGGACAGGCTGGCTCGGGGCGACGTTCCGAGCCGGGGGCTGCTCGATGGAGTGGTCGTACTGGCCGCCGGGGTCCTGATCTGCGTACCCGGGTTTATCAGCGATGCCCTGGGGCTGCTGCTGCTGATCGGGCCAGTGCGCCACCTCGTCATCCGGGTGGGAGGCCGGCGGGTGGCGGGGCGAGTCCGGACCGTACGCCCCGGTCCCGGGAGCTTCATCGATGTCACAACCTGGGCCCCCTCCGAGGACACGCCGAACCCGAAGCCGACCCCACCGATGATCGACCACGAGGGCCGACCTGGAGGAACCACCTCGTAGCCGGCCCGGCCGGGCATGGCTCGCTTCGGAGATGTCTTCCTCTCCTCGCCCGGCCGACCGGCCGGCCCGGTCCGAGGGCTGCCGCCGAATTTCTCGGCAACATTTCGGATTCTCGGCGTCAAACCGCACGTATGGCGTGCGAATTAGCGCCGAGAAAACAAAATGTCTACGAGATTTCATGGCCTTTGGCCAATGCGGCGTGTCCCGGCGCCAGCTCACCTCGCCCCGTCCGTTTGCCTCCCCGTGGAGCATCAGGTCCTCGTAGCCCTGGGCCCCCTCGACCGCATTACACCGGCGGCGACCTCTCCAAGGGGGGAGTCGAGTCCCTACGGCGCTACTGCGCCGGGCCACCGGCCACCCGTTCACCCCACCACCCGGCCACCCGTTCACCCCACCACCCGGCCACCCGTTCACCCCACCACCCGTTCACCCCACCCCGCCACCGGGTTCAGGCCTCGGGCTTGCGCAGACCGTCGAGGATCATCGGGAGCAGGCGGTCGGCCTGGTCCCGGGTCAAGGTGGCGCTGATGCACATCGCGGAGATGAGCTGCATCAGATCGGCGCCGTCGATGTCGGTCCGGGCCACGCCGGCCTTCTGGGCCCGGTCCAGGACCAGGTTGCAGGCTTGAGAGATGCGCTCCCGGGATGCCACCTTGAGGTCCGGGTTCTTCTCGAACGCCTCGTGGAGCTCGTTGAGGAACGTGCGCTTGGTCCGGGCGTAGTCGATATAGGCGCGAAGCCATGCCTCCAGTGCGGCCCAGGGATCCAGGTCGGCCAATCCCCGGCCCGCCGAGCCGACGAGCACGTCCACGTCGTCACGGAACACCGCCTCGACGATGTCGATGCGCTTCGGAAAGTGCCGGTACAGGGTGCCCACGCCTACGCCGGCCTGCTTGGCGATCGCCTCCATGGACGCGCCGCCACCCTGGTCGGCGAAGACCTTGCGGGCGGCGTCCACCAGGCGTTCGTAGTTGCGGCGGGCATCCGCACGCATGGGCCTTCCTGCCTCCTCGGGAACGACATTTCACTTGCTAAACGGAGGGTGCCTCCGTATACTAAGTGGAGGAAGCTTCCGCTTGTCCTCAGAATACCAGCGGAAAGGTCGAAGTCAATGACCCGTGTAAGAAATCCGGCGGTCGTACTGGCCGTCATCCTCACCGCCCAGATGATGGTCGTGCTCGACGCCACCATCGTCAACGTCGCCCTGCCCCACATCCAGCGGGACCTCGGATTCACCAGCTCCTCGCTGTCGTGGGTGCTCAACGCCTATGTCCTGACGTTCGGGGGCTTGCTCCTCCTGGGCGCCCGGGCCGGCGACCTGCTCGGCCGCCGGCGCACGTTCCTCGCCGGCATCGCGGTGTTCTCGTTGAGCTCGCTGGCCGGAGGATTCGCCTCGGCCAGCTGGATGCTTCTGGCGGCGCGAGCGTTCCAGGGTATTGGCGGGGCGCTGGCCGCCCCGGCGGCCCTGGCCCTGCTGACCACGATCTTCCAGGAAGGCCCTGAGCGGGTCCGGGCCATCGGGCTGTTCACTACCGTGTCGGCGGCCGGCGGGGCTACCGGCCTGGTGGCCGGCGGCGTGCTCACAGAGTGGGCGTCATGGAGGTGGGTGATGTTCGTGAACGTCCCCATCGGCCTGGCGGTCATCCTCCTCGGCCGGTTGGTCCTGGACGAGACGGAGCGCCGGCACGGCCGGTTCGACCTGGCTGGCGCCCTTTCCTCTACTGCCGGCATGACCGCCGTAGTCTTCGGCCTGGTCGAGGCCGGCTCGGTCGGGTGGAGCGCGCCCGTGACCGTGGTGTCGCTCGTCCTGGGCCTGATCCTGCTCGGTCTGTTCGTGCGAATCGAAACCGTCGCCGCCGAGCCGATCCTGCCCCTTCGCCTCCTCGCCAGCCCGGTGCGCACCGGCAGCAACGTGGCCCGGGGCCTGGGCTACGCCGGGATGTACGGCATGGTGTTCTTCCTCACCCAGTTCCTTCAGGACGTGCAGGGCCACTCGGCCCTGGTCACCGGCCTCGGATTCCTACCGGCGCCCACGTCGGTCTTTCTCTCGTCCCAGCTGACCAGCCGGGTGCTGGTCCGGCGGTTGCCGGTCAAGACCATCATGATCATCGGCTCGCTGCTCATCATCGCCGGGCTGGCGGTACTGACCCAGCTACAGAGCACTACCCCGTATGTCGAGATTCTGGCCGCGCTGGTCCTGATCGGGACAGGGATGGGGACCTCGTTCGTCAGCCTGACCACCGCCGCCCTCCACGACGTCGCCCGCCAGGACGCCGGGGCGGCCTCCGGCTTGATAAACGTCATGCAGCAGCTGGGTGCGGCTCTTGGCTTGGCCGTGCTGGTCACGGTGTTCGACGGCGTGGCCGGTCGGTCGGGGGCCGCCGGCCTGGGTGCGACGGCGTCGGCGGTCCACGGGATCGATGTGACATTCGGGGTCGCGGCACTGTTCGCGGTGGCCGCGCTGGCCATGGTCGTGTTCGTCGTGCGGACTCCGTCCCCCTCCGTTTCCTCCGAGCCGGGCCCGGAGCAGGTGGAGCGGATGCCCGAACTCGAAGCTGCCTGAGCATCTTTCCTGTCCCTGAGGGGCAGCATTCAACCCGAGATAATCCTGGTCGAGGCGAGCGCGGCCAGGATTTTCTTTTTTGTCGACGGGTGCGATCGCGCCGGATGTCGTCGTCGCGACCGTGCCCGAGACCGTCGCGACGCGACTTGCTCATGGTGAAGCTGTCGAACAGCACCGGCGCAGGGAAAGGGGCGGCCGTAGTGGCAGCCGGGGTGTGGTAGCAGTTCACCGAGATGGAGGTCTGGCCTGCGCGATGATTCCCAGGGTCGAGGTCGAAGCTGGCCCTGCCCCACGGGTGGGTCGTGTCAGGGTCGCGCCCGTTGGACCAGGTGACGATGAGGGAACCGCTGTCCCCGGTCAGTCAGAGACCAGGCGAAGCTGAAGCGCATCACGGGCCGCTATGTCTCCGGCCCGTTGGGACAGCCCGGCCAGGTCCCAGTCGACGGAGAGGAAACGTCCGGTCAACCCATCGGCCTCCCCGCTGGCCAGGCGCACCACCGCGGCGGCCGGCAGCTCGGCCGGCACCCATTGTGGGTTCGGGTTGACGTTGGTCAGCCATTTGCGACCGGCGGGGGAGTCGACCGCCCCGCCCCGCAACTCGGTGTCGACCGAGCCGGGGGACAGGGCGAACAGGTAGACGCCCTTCTCCCGCACCTCTTCAGCCACCGAGTCCGTCAGTCGGATCACCGCGGCCTTGGAGCAGGCATAAGCGGTGTCGTAGGCCCACGGCATGACCGCCGCCATCGAAACCATGTTGATGATATGGCCGCCGCCGCCCGCGATCATGTGGGGGAGGGCGGCATGGGTGCAGAGGAACGTTCCCCTCAGATTGGTCTCGATGTCGTACCACCAGGCTTCCGGGTTGATCTGCCACAACGGGCCCACCGCGCCGTCATCTCCGCCATTGTTGCTGCCGGCGTTGTTGACGAGAACGTCGACCCGCTCGAATCGGCTGGCCGCAGCATCGACGAAAGCCTTTACGGATCTCGGGTCGGTCACGTCCAGCGCCACGGCCAGAGCCTGCCCACCGCGCTCGCTTATCGCCGCCGCCACTTCCTCGAGCTGGGTCATGCTGCGGGCCCCGAGTGCTACCGCCGATCCGGCGTCGGCGAGCGCCAGCGCGGTGGCCCGACCGATTCCCCTTCCTGCCCCGGTGACCAGGCTCACCCGTCCTTCCAGCGGTGCGGACAAGTCTCCCTCCGGCTGTGGTTGGCCCTGGTCGACGGACCGGGCGGTTGGCTAGATGATGGCATACCGGCGGCCCCGACCCCGGGCCGGCGTCGGGCCATCCCCTCGGCCCGTTCCGCCCCAGTAGGCCGCACTGGTCGGAACAGCCGGTGGACGACTGTCGTGGTACTCCGTCCCCTTTGCCCCCGATCCTGTCGTGTCTCCGCTAAGGGCCTTCGATCAGCCCGAAGCCAGGTCCATCATCGTTCACCGAGCCCGGTACCCGATTTCAAATTATGCTGCTCCCTGCAACACAACAGGGGAGGGAAACATGTCACACAGGTGGGCGAAGCACTTGGCCGCCGTCGCTGCTGTCCTGGTGGTTGCCGCTGGCTGCAGCAGCTCAGGGAAATCCTCGTCGAGTGGAACGACCGCGCCCGCCGGGTCTGCAGGGTCCACTGGATCGGCGGGCTCCACCGCACCGGCGGGCTCCACCGCATCGGGGGGAACATCCGGATCGGGAGGGACCACTTACACCATTGGCGTACTTACCGACCTGACCGGGGCCGGTTCACCGACCGCGGGTACCAGTCCACTGGGGGTGAAGTCCGGCGTCGGTCTGGCCGCCCAAGAGGGTTACAAGATCAAGTACGTCGTCGCTGACACGGGCACCACCCCGGCCGGAACGCTGGCGGCGGCGCAGAAACTGGTGGAGCAGGACCACGTGTTCGCGGTGTTCGCCATCTCCGCTCTGGCGTTCTCCGCCGCCAACTTCCTCGCCTCGAAAGGCATCCCGGTCATCGGTGCCGACTACGACGGCCCGGAATGGTTGACCAAGCCCAACATGTTCTCGATCTACGGGTACGACGATTTCACCAAAGTCAACGACCTGAGCGATCTGACGGCGAAGAAGCTGGGCGGCACCGTCATTGGCACGGTTGGTACGGCCATCTCTCCCAGCTCATCCGACGCCGCGAAGTCGAATGCCGTCGCTGCCCCGACCCTGGGGCTGCGCGTCGGGTACATCAACCCGGGCCTGCCTTTCGGTACCACCGACGTCGGGCCGGTAGTGCTGGCCATGAAGTCGGCCGGGGTCAACGCCCTCCTGCCTGAAATCGATCAGGCGACCTCGTTCGTTATCCTCGAGGGACTCCAGCAACAGGGGGTCAAGATCACGGCGGCGATCCTGGCCACTGGCGGCGGTGGTGACCTGTTCAATGGGGGGCCAGCGGCAGAGCGAGCGGCCCAGGGGGTGTATTTCAACTCCCCCTGGGAGCCGGTCGTCATGCACACCGCGGCCACGACCAAGTTCCAGAATGCCCTTAAGACCTACGCCGGTGTAAACGGCGAGCCCACCCAGGGCGAGTACAACGGGTATACCTCGGTCGACGCGTTCGTCACCGGGCTCAAGGCCGCCGGTGCCAGCCCCACTCAGCAGCAGTTCATCAACGCCATGCTCGGGATCAGGAGCTACACCGACGCCGGGCTGTTCGGCACTCATACCATCGGGTTCGCCATGGACCAGCGCGGCAAGTCGGCCGGAGCCGACGACTGCTCCTGGATCACCCAGTTCTCCGGTACCGACTTCCACACCATCCCCGGTTTGGACCCGATCTGCGGGACTATTTTGCCGGGCAAGACCGTGTCTTCGTAGCCGCCTTCCTGGGGCGCCGGCCGAGCCGGCCCCGGATGCGATAGCGCCGAAGGCCCTCAGCTTGGGCCGGCCCTAGCTGGCCTTGGTGCTGCGAGATGGCTGGCGGCGGCGTGGCTTCGGTGAGGCGCTGCGCTTGGAGGCCGGGTTGCGAACGGTGAGGTGTCGGTCAGGCAGGCGGCCGCGGCCCTCGCGCGTGGCGGCGGTCGCTGATTGCAGGAGGCGGCGTCCCAGGTGCATGACGCGTTCTACTGGTACCGGGTGGTCGGGACCGGTGATGCTCATGGAGAGGAGCACCCGGCCGATGGGATCGAAGATCGGCGCGGCGACCGTCTGAATCGTCACCTCATCGGTCATCGACAGCCCTTGCAGGAGCAGGAGCATCTCGTCGCCGTGCTGGAAAACCCCGGTCAGCCGCTCTTCGGCGTTGTCGTCGGCCGGCTCGTCCCTGACCCGCTTCATCGCCTTGCTCACGGCCGGTGAGGCGATGCTCTGGAGGGGGACGCTGAAGCCGAAGGCCTGGATCTCGGCCAGGAGACGTCGGTACTGCTCGGCGACGGGGCCAGTCACCGCGGCTCGCTCCAGCCACGTGGTCACCGTGGGCTCGTCGGCCCAGGCCATGAATATGGCTCCGATGGGGGCGAGGAGCGGGGTCCGGTCGCCTGGGTAGCCCACGCTCGTAGCCAGTTGGGTGGGACCGCGCCTGGCCAGGAATACCACGTCACGACCGGCGACGGCAGATACCCCGATCTCACTGTCGAGCTCGGCGGCGAGGAACTCGGCTTGATGAATGGCGGCGTTGACCGCCGGATGCTGTTCGAGGGCGGCGAAGCCTGTGGCCGCCAGCGCCGGCCCGAGAATGTAGGTTCGGTGAACCGGATCCCGGATGATGAAGCCTTCGTCGTTCAGCACGGCGAGGGTGGCGTGGGCGGAGGCAATGTTCATCCCGAGGTGATCGACGAACTCGCTGATGGTGAAGCCTCGGGAGGGATGGGCGGTCAGGAAGGAAATGATGCTGACGGCGCGGGAGGCGGCCGGGGCGGCTCGGGCCATGGGGAACACGCTACCCAAGAGGCTTGACTTCAACGTGGATTTTGTTATAGCAATATGTGATGTTCGAATTGCGAGGTCGGGTCGTGCTGGTGAGCGGGGGGAACGCCGGCATCGGTTTGGGCTTTGCCACCGGGATCGCCCGGGCCGGGGGAGACGTGGTGATCTGGGGTCGCCGGGCGGAGAAGAACGAGGAAGCGGCGAAGGCGCTTTCGCAGTTCGGCGGGCGGGTGTTCACGCAGCAGGTCGACGTGAGCGATGAGGGCCAGGTCGTGGCGGGGATGACCGAGGCGGTGGAGGAGATGGGCCGGGTCGATGGGGTCATCGCCAACGCCGGCATCATGCGCAATGACCGCAGCTTCCTGGACATGACCACCGGGCAGTGGCACAGCCTGCTGGCGGTGAACCAGCACGGCTCCTATCTCACCGTCAGAGAAGGCGCACGGCACATGAAGAAGCGCTATGACGCCGGCGACCCGGGCGGGTCGCTGTTGTTCGTGGCCAGTCTGTCGGCCCTGACCGGGAGCCCGGGGATGCAGCATTACAACGCATCGAAGGGGGCCATGGTGGCCCTGTCTCGAGGGATAGCGGTGGAGGCGGGCCGCTATCGCATTCGCTCCAACGTGGTGTGTCCCGGCCACACGGTCAGCGAGACGGTGAACCTTCCTGACGACCATCCGGTCATGGAGCGGGTGCGCCGGTATAACCCGATGGGCCGGATGGGTACCGCGTCCGATTTCGAGGGCATAGGTGTGTATTTCATGAGTGACTGGTCCAGTTTTCATACCGGCGACGTGGTCATCGTCGAGGGTGGATGGATGGCGAACGCCGGCAAGACCGATATCACGGAGCTCCCCGAATGGCCGTGACCGTTTTGAAGGTAGACGGCATGCGCGAGGATTCCCGCAGTCCTGACGAGCGGGCCGCGCTGGAGGCGGCAGAAGGTCAGCCGCTGGACATGACCGTCGACTCAGTCCTCGAACCGGCCAAGCAGGTGACCGGGATGGACGACTTCGGGCCGATGGACTTCACCGACCGGCTCGCCCTCCTCCTGGGGGAGGTCGAGGCCGACGGAAACGTCTGGAAGGCCCACAAGGTCCAGTTCGTAGACCATTGTGTGAAAGCGGCCGCCAATCGGCTGAGGATTCAGCACTACTGGTCGGAACACCCGGATTCGCACCAGGTCGCGATAGAGCGGCCGATCGACGTGATCGCCCTGCCCCGCTCGGGCAGCACGCATCTCGAGAACCTGCTGGCCGCCGACCGAAGGTTGCGCCACCTGCCCGTGTACCTGGCGGCCCAGCCGGCGCCGCAACCGGACGAGCAGCCTTCGGTCGACGGGGTGGACCCACGCTGGAGGCGAGCCGAGGCGCGCTGGGAGGCCATGAGTCACAACCGGATCATGGCGGCCATGCACGAGCACTCGCCTGATCATGCGTGCGGGGAGAACGAGCTTCAGATTCCCGACTTTGCCAGCTATCAGTGGGAATGGATGGGGTTCGTACCCGGATTCCGGGACCACTACCTCAACCATGACCAGACCCCGCACTACAGGTACATGCGAGAGGTGTTGAAGGTCATAGCCCACCAGTTCCCCGCACAGCAGCGGTGGATGCTGAAGTCGAATCAGCACAGCGAGCAACTGGGGCCCCTGCTGGCGACCTATCCGGACGCCACCGTGGTCATGATCCACCGGGACCCTGTCGCCACCATCCAGTCTCTGCTGACGATGCGAGGCTTGGCGTTCAAGGGCAGCCGAAGGAAACTCGACATCGACACCCACGTGTCCTACTGGGTCGACCGACTCGAGCGCATGCTCCGCAGCTACATCCGCGACCGCCGACTGCTACCCGAACGACAGCTCGTCGAAGTCATGTTCGCCGAGGTGGTCGAAGACGACCTGCAGGCGGCCGGCCAGGTGCTGGAGCGGGCGGGGCTCGAGGTCACCGGCGATTGCATCGCCGATATCGAGGCCTATGTGGCGTCGCATCCCCGCGGCAAGGGGGGCCGGGTCGTCTACGACCTCGATGGCGACTTCGGCCTCAAGGCGGGAGAGCTGCGAGAACGGTTCACTTTCTATACCGAGGAATTCGACATTCGGCCGGAGGTCCGTTGAAAGAACCGCTAAATGCGCTGATCGTAAAAGAAGGCGAGGGCAGCCAGGATGCAGTGGCTGTCGGCGACGGGATCTTCATGTCGCGAGGTATCTCCAACAGCTACCTCGTCACTACCGGTGACGGCGACGTGCAGATCAATACTGGCATGTACTTCGAGGCGGAGGAGATCAAGCGGCGATTCGGCGCAGTCAGCCAAGGTCCGCTACGGGTGATCGTGTTCACGCAAGGGCACGCCGACCACGTCGGAGGTTGGTCGCAGTTCGATGCCCCCGGCGTGGAGACGATCGCTCAGGCCAACCATGCCGATGTGAGGGAGTACTGGCGCCGGCTGCAGCCGTACTACACGTCCAGGACAGGCAAGCTGTGGTCGAGGGACATCACCATCGTGGATCGCTCCTACCAGCCGCCCGAGCCGGTCGTCACCACCACGTTTCTCGATACTCATGCCTTCAGCCTCGGTGGCCGAAGGGTCGAGCTGTACTCCACCCCGGGCGGGGAGACCACCGACTCGCTGGTGGTATGGCTTCCGGAGGAGCGAACGGCGTTCACCGGCAACTTGATGGGCCCGCTTTTCGGGCACATCCCGAATCTGTACACGGTGCGGGGCGACAAGTATCGCAGCGCCATCTCTTACATTCACTCCCTCGATCGGGTCCTGTCCCTGGGCCCGGAGACTCTGATCACCGGTCACGGCGATCCGATCCGTGGCCGTGAGGGGATCTGCCGCCAGGTGTCCCGGGTGAGGGACGCCACGACGTACATTCGCGACCGAACCATCGAGGGAATGAACTCGGGGGTCGACCTCTGGACCCTGATGGGACAGGTCACGCTGCCGCCTGACCTCGCCGTTCCCCAGGGCCACGGCAAGATCCCGTGGTTGGTGCGGGCCATCTGGGAGGAGCACTCGGGCTGGTTCCGGTTCGAGTCGACCACCGAGCTCTACGACGTCCCGCCGTCGGCGATCTGGAGCGAGCTGACCGAACTGGCCGGTGGGACCGCCGTCCTCGCCGAGCAGGCCCGGGGGCACCTGGCCGCCGGCCGCCCGCTTGACGCTCTTCACTATACGGATATGGTCCTGGCCCAGGACGCCAAGGATGCAGTCGCCCTGCAGGTGAAGCTGGGCGCCCTCGAACAGCTGCTGGCGGCGAGCGGACGGGAGAACTTCAGCGAGGTGCGGTGGCTGGAAGCTGAGATCCGCGACACCCAGGCGGTGGCGGGATGACGCACTCCCGGCTTTCGGTTAGCGAGATGTGCACCTATCCCTGGCCGCTCGGCGACGAGCTGGACCTCTGGCAGGAGCTCGGCGTCCGTCAGGTGGGAGTGATCACGGCCAAGTTGGAGGCATACGGCTTGGACAAAG
Organism: uncultured Actinomycetota bacterium; assembly: GCA_963783945.1. GTDB lineage: Bacteria > Actinomycetota > Acidimicrobiia > Acidimicrobiales > Palsa-688 > CAWAPS01. Next base: position 591,955 of record CAWAPS010000019.1, on the reverse strand, counting down.
CCGTCGCGGCACTGCGGGAGCGAGGGATGACCGCCACCACCGTGATCACCGGCAACTTCGACCTCTCGGCGCCGCCATCCTGGAGCACCACACGGGCCCGGGTGAACGAGGCGATAGACCTCGCTTCGTCCATCGGGGGCTGCGTGTACTTCACGCCGGGTCGGCGGGACGGCCGTTCGTTTGCCGAGCTGACCGAGTCCCTCGCCGACGCGGTCGGGCCCTGCGCCGCCTACGCCAGCTCAAAGGCGGTCCGTCTGGCCATCGAACCGTCCCTGCGCACCGACGTGTCGTACGTGCACACGCTGCGCGACGGGCTCGACGTCGCCGCGAGGGCCGGGATAGACGTCATCGCCGACCTCGGGAACTGCTGGATGGAGCGCGACTACGAGGACACCGTCCGCCGGGCCGGTTCGCGCATCGCGATGGTGCAGTTCGCCGACGCCATCTTCGGGACGACGCACGAACCGCCGCCGGGCGGCCGGGCTGTCCCGGGCGACGGCAACCTCCGCATCGACAGGTTTCTCCGGGCCGCGGTGGACGCCGGTTACACAGGTGCGTTCGAACTGGAGATGGTGGGTCCCAAGATCGAAGCTGAAGGTCACGAATCAGCTCTGCGCCGAGCCGTCGGACGGGCCAGCGGGCTGCTCGAGGAGGTACTGGGGTGAGCGACCCTGAAAGCGGGCGGATCGACGAAGGTGGCTGGTGTGTCATCAGATGGCTGTTGCACCGGTGAGCCGGGCCATCGTCTTCAACGGTGACGAGACCTGGGAGATCCGGGATCTGCCGGTACCTGACCCCCAACCGGGAGGGGCGGTGCTCCGGGTGGAGGCGACCGGGCTCTGTCACAGCGACGTCGATCACTTCCGCGGTCATGTGCACACCTCCTATGGCGGGGCGTTTCCTTCTATAGCCGGGCACGAGATCGTCGGGCGCATCGAGAAGATCACTCCGGCCGCGTCCCAGGCGTGGGGGGTCGGCGAGGGCGACCGTGTCGCGGTAAGCGACATCGTCATCACCCCCGCGGGCTACCGCATCTACGGGCACGATTTCTCCATTCACGAAGGCTCGGGCTTGTACGGCGGCTTCGCCGAACACCTCGAACTGCTCCCCGGATCGATGGTCTACCGCCTGCGCGAAGACGTCCCGGCGGAGGAGCTGACCGTCTTCGAACCGCTGAGCTGTGCCGTCACCTGGGTCGCGCCGATCTCGCAGGACGACACCGTCGTCATCGAAGGTCCGGGTCATATGGGGATGGCGACGATCGTCGCATCACGCGCCGCCGGGGCATCCACCATCATCGTTACCGGGACGTCCAAGGACCGGTTCCGCCTCGACTGCGCCCTCGAGATCGGCGCCGACCACGCCATCGACGTGGACGCCGAGGACCCCTTGGTCCGCGTCGCCGAGATCACCGGCGGGACCATGGCCGACGTGGTCATAGACGCCGCGTCGGGCCATCCCATAACCGTCAACCTGGCGATGGACCTGGTACGCAAAGGCGGCCACGTAGTAGTCGCGGGCATGAAGGACAAGCCGCTCGAAGGATTTCACAGCGACTGGATCCCGACCCGGCGCATCACCATCCACCCCGGGGCTGGGCTAGACACGGAGGGCGCGGTGCGACTGATCAATCAGGGAAGGGTGCCTACCGCCGAACTGCTCGGAGAAGCGTTTCCCCTGGATCAATTCGAGGACGCCTTCTCGCTGTTGACCCGGCAGACGGCTGGCCGCGACACGGTGAGGGTGGCGCTGAAGCTCAGTTGACGGCGGCGCTGACGACGCCGGGATTCAGGCCTCAGTGCGGCTCCTGGTCGTCACGCGAACCATCTTGATTCGAACGCTGAAGACCAGTGTCGCCAAACTGATCCCTTCCGCCGAATTTCTCGGCAACATCTTGTTTTCTCGGCGTCAAAATGCACGTAGAGCGTGCGAATCAGATCCGAGAAAACAAGATGTCTACGAGAAATCGCCGGCGCCGCTATCTGCGACCGCTGGTGGGGGAGAGGGAGAGGAAGGTCACGTACGAAATCAGCCGCGGGTGGGTGCCGCCCACGCCGGCCAGATCGTCAACCGCGCTTGGACGCTCAACCCCAGCCGTCAGGTGACGTTTGCCACCTGCGCCAGGTATCCGACCAGATGGGCGCTGAGCTCCCGGGCGTCGTCGCCGACACCGTCGATGAGGCTCGATTTGCGCCGGCGTAAAAATGTGGCGCCGATCAGGTAGAGCCCGGGACATGGTGTCACCCCACCGTCGTGACGAACCCGGCCCTTGGCGTCGAGAGCGGGGACGTGCAGCCATGGGTAGGCGGGGCGGTAGCCGGTTGCCCAGATCACCGTCTTTATCTCGCCGGAGGCCAGCGACAGCAGTAGAGGTGGCGATGAGGGTACCCGGGTGGCGGGAAAACGTTCCGGCGGCTCGGCCTCGCTGTCGAGCCCAGCGGTCTCGGCCCACGCGTCTATGGTGTCGAGTAGACGACCAAGCTTGAGGTCAGCCAGCGTGCACTGATTCGGGAGCGAGCCCGAGAACTGCGCGGTTCCGTCCGTGGTGATGCCGCCGAGACGGCCGACGATCCGGATCCCGATCCCCTGGAGCGAGTTCAGTCCCACTGTGGTTCGCTTCGGGGAGCCAACGAGTTGGAATGACGCGACGTTGCGGGCCCGGACGATGTCGTCCACCTCGTCGTAGCGTTCGTCGAGAACACCTGCGGCGTCCAGCCACCACATGATGTCCATGCCGCGGTAGGTGCGGGGCAGCCGGACGTGACTGCTGACGGCGAGGGTGACCGGGCGGCCCGACCGGTGGATCTCGTCGGCCAGCTGAATACCAGTCGCCGCCGCCCCGACTACCAGCACGCCACCGCCATCGAGTTGATCGGGGTTGCTGTACTGAGCCGGGGTGAGGGACGTGATACTTGCCGGGAGAGCCGATGCTAGTTGCGGCACATCGGGGGCGTTGTAGGGCCCACTGGCGATGACAACCGTGCGGGCTCGCCACTCACCTTTGGTCGTGAGGACGTCGAAACCGTCGACCGCAGCCCGGACCGACGTGACCTCGGTGTGCGGCTCGATAGGAGCCGCACTTGTGGCGGCGTAGGTGCTTATGTAGTCGACCACTTCGGGGCATGTCATGAAGCCGTCGGGATCGTTGCCTTGGTAGCGGTATCCAGGCAGGCGGCTCTGCCAGTTCGGCGTAAGGAGACGAAGCGAGTCCCACCGCTCGGTGCGCCATGAGTTGGCGACCTCGCCCCGTTCCAGAAGAACGTGGTCTATCGACCTCTCAGCCAGGCATCGGCTCATGGCCAGGCCGGCCTGACCGGCACCGACTATGACCGTTGTTACCCTGCGCAACTGCCTGCTTGGTCGGTCAACTCTCGAGAATCAAGCGACCTCGACCACGACATTGGTGGGGTTGGTGATGATGTCGTAGACCGCTGACCGCTTCTGCGACTGAGCGACCAGCGCCTTGATCTCGTCGGGTGTGGCGTCGGCCTCGATCTGGTAGGTCACCTTGATCTGGCCGAAGCCGTTACGCACCTCTGGATCGACCCCGAGAATCCCCCGGACGTCCATGTCGCCCTGCAGCGTGGCGGTGACCGAGTGGAGCTGGATCTCCCGGTTCTGGGCCACGGATGCCACCCCGGCGGTCAGGCAGCTGGCCAGGCTGACGAGCAACACCTCGACCGGAGTAGCTCCCTGATCCTCGGACGAGAACACCTCCGGATGGTCTCCTTCGAACAGGAACTCGTCACGATGAGTGTGCTCTTCCCCGAGACCGAAAAAGCCGTGGACGCTGCTCCGGCTGTGCGTTCCCCTCAGCCAGGTGTTGGTCACCCGCCATTTGAAGTCCGCCGCCTCTGGTTGGGCGGCCAAGGTCTCGCGGGCCGTCAGGAGGAACTCGACGTTTACTCCGTTGTCGACGGGAGTAGCAGTGCCGGTCACTTCGTGTCACCTCCACATGGGGCCGGGCTCGGTAGGCTCGACCAACCCTCGATTGGCCCGCACCCTACCATAGAACTCTTATCGACGAAGTCAAGATATGGGGTCAGGACAGGCGGGCCATCTTCGACCACGCAAGGTCGCGGGATGAACGTTCTCCGTGCTGGGCCAGGGATCGGACCCGGAGCCTCGGCCCACTCCAAGCCGGCAAGCGCGGCTCCCATCTGATCGTTGCCTGTGAGGGTCGCACGTTCGCCGCGCTCGAATCCGCGAGTGTGACAATAGATTGGTGAGGGGTTGATCAGCCGGAGTGATTCGTAATCGATATGCAGTCGCCCCGCCGCTTCGTAGCGCATGTTGGTGTGGACGACGTCGGCCTTCTCCACGAGCTTTCGCAGGACCTCGGCCCCGGCTTCGCTCTCGAGGTCGATGCCGAGGCTCTCCTTGCCCATGTTGCAAGCCATGCCTTCCCCCGTCGACACCTCGTGCCTCCACTGCTGGCCGGTACGGGCGGCGACGAGAGCGTCGATCCCGGGGTCGCTCGGCGAGTCGGCCGGATGCGCCATAGCCGGTAATCGAGCAGTAGATGAGTCGCGGATTGAGCTCATGGAGTGTGTCGTAGTCGATTCCGAGTCCGATCAGTGGTACCCGGGGCGAAGCTCCCAACGACGACGTCCGAGCGACGGGCGAGATTCAAGAACACCTGCCGGTCCTCGGGTGCGTGCACGTCGAGAACAACACTCCGCTTCCCGCGCTGCCATACCTGATATCCCGACGACGCGAATGGGTCCTCAGGCAACGGGCAATCAAGAGGGTGGGCGGTAACTCGACGAGCCGTCATACATCAAAATGCTGGCCCTCAATCAGGGATCACCCGATCTGGAAGGGGGTCGCTGCCGGACCTCTTATTAGGAAGTACTTCCAGGCCGACCTCACCGGTCCGGCAACGGCCCGATCAGCAACCGAACAAACCATGGGCGCTCAGCTGCGCGTGGCTTTCGCCAGTCGATCGAGCAGGTCGGTCTGAGCGCCGGCTTCGGGTCCGGCGAGGGGCCGCGCCGCAGCCACGATCGACAAGGCCTGGGTCTGAGGGACCCCCATGTGCATGAGCACGGCGACGGCGAGAGTGCCGGCTCTGCCGATACCGGCCCCGCAGTGCATCAGCAAGCCATGGCCGGCGTGGATCAGCCCCTGCACTCGGAGGAGTAGCGGCTGCACCTCTTGGAGCGACGGCGCGTGCAGATCCGGGATCGAGAACCACATGGCGGTGTGCCCTTCATTGGCGGTCAGCCAGGCGACAAAGCCGGGATAACGATCCTCTAGCTCGTGACGTTCACACAGGCAGAGGATCCGGTCGGCGCCGGACACCGCCAGGGCACCGACGGGATCGGGAGCGACGAAGTGCTTGCCGCACAGCCACAGGCGGCCGGGGCCTTCCGGAAGCGGAATCTCGTCCACCCCGCCGTCACGTGCTCGTCCAGTGGGCCATTCGGACACCCGGGTGATAATACGCATCGCGGCCAGGACGTTCGCGATCCCGTGCCCGTTGTCCCTGGGAGGAGACACCGACTCGTCCGATGGCATATCGTGGTGGGCTGGCCGCTGGCCTCGATAATCCAGCAGAGGGCCGGCGATCCGGAGTACGCGGTACGGCTGCCTCGGACGCCATGCGCTAGAGAGAGGGAGATGCCATGACACTGACCGACAATGAGGGGGGCAGAGGAGCGAGCGCGGAGCCGCAGCTGCCCAGGAGGGGTCAGTACTTCACGTCCTGGGAGGCCCCGATGCCTGAAGTGGGGGAGGTGGCTGGGAAGCTCGAGGGCATCCTTCCGAGCATGGAAGGCGGATCCACCAACGTAGACAGCGTCTGGTACGACTTCGGCACCACCGAGAATCCCGGTCGGGTCTTCATCGTCAAGTACGGGCCCAACTACCTGAACCCCCCACACTCACACGACACCGATTACTGCTCGATCGTGATCGAAGGGTCGATCTCCATCGCCCGCAAGACGTTCGAGCGGGGGGCCATCCGCTTTGTCAAGGCCGAGACCACCTATGGCCCGATCATCGCCGGGCCTGAGGGCGCGACCGTGATCGAATTCTTTCCTGGCCCGACCGGCGGTAAGGGCGCCCCACCGGCCGAGGATACCGGCGGCTTGCCCCCACAGCCCTACGACTACTTCACGCCGGCCGCCCGCCGCGTCTTCCTGGCACCGTGGGTCAACGGGAGCGGCACGCCGGGTGGTGACTAGACGAAGTACGGGTACCTAGCCCTTATTTCCTCGAGGGATCAACCGGACGCGTAGCTCGTCGAGGCCGTTGCCCTGTGGTGAAAGGTAGGGGATCGGGGAGGCCCCCGGCTCCAGCTCCAAGCTTTCCACGACGTCGAGAAACGTGTCCAGCGTGGTCAGCCCCACCTGGCGAGCGACCCAGGCACCCAGGCAGAGATGGCTGCCCCAGCCGAACGCTACGTGTGATGGCTGGGCCGGTCGATCGAGGCGAAACTCGTCAGGTTGGGAAAAGGTCGCGGCGTCGCGGTTGGCCGACGCCAGACTGAGAAGGAGCTTTTCCCCGGGCTCGATCGGGGTGCCTGCCACGTCGGTGGCCTCGGCGCACAGCCGGGTGATGTACATGCTCGGGGAGTCCCGGCGCAGCGACTCCTCGACGGCCACAGGCAGCAGCCGGCGGTCGCTCCTCAGCGTTTCCAGAAGGTCCCGGTCACGGGCAAGCGAGAGGAGGGTATTGCTGATGAAGTTGACCAGGGTGTTCGTGCCCGCGGACACGACGCTGAAGAGGATCATCCGCTTCTGTGTACTGCTCAGGGTGTCTCCATCGACTCGAGCCTCCAGGACCCGGGTGAGGACGTCGTCCGGCTTGTCGACGGCGGCGACCCGTAGAGCGAGGTGCTGGTCGAGATAGGCCAGCGCGTCAGGGTAGCACCGCTCGAAGCCGACTCCCCGCTCGTTGCGGTTGGTGAAAGAGAAGCCGCTGACCACCATGTCCTTGATCCAGCGCCGCCATTGGCCCGCGTCCTCCTCAGGAAAGCCGGCCACCTGCATCATCATCCGCCCGCTCAGGGGCACGCTGAACTCCTGCACCATATCGGCCGCTCCTCGCTTGACGAGGGGCTCGAGGATCTCCTCGACGACCGCCCGGACCGCCGGGGCCCGACGTTCGGCCCGGGGGCGCGAAAGCAGGTCGACGAGCAGGCGGCGCAGAGCACTGTGCTCCGGCGGATCGTATTCGAAGAAAAACAGCCGATCCTCCGGGGGCACCTCCACACCGGGCGCCCTTGCCGCGCCGCGGTTGAGCATCGTCGGCACATTCAGCGTCGACCTCACGTCTTCATAACGGCTCACGACGATCATTCCCGACGCCAGGCGGGCGGCCGGACAGGAGGATCTCAATTCGGCCATGACCTCGTGATGCCGGCTCGCCTGGGCCGGGTCGAACGGATCGAAGCGCTCGAAGGACATCTGGCTCCTTGGTACACGGCAGTGAGCCTGGTGTCGGGGAAGTGTAACGGCTCGGTGGGCGGCGACACCTTTACATGCAACGAAGGGTTGCAAGTTGGGTTCCGGAGGTGCTACCATTGGTTGCAGGTAGAGAAGTTGGTGTCTGGAGATCAGCACCCAAGCTGCGGCACTGAGTGGCCATTGAGAGTCGATAGGAGTCCACATGAAAACACCGCCGATTGTGTCGTCCGATGAGTGGGAACGGGCGCGCCAGCAGTTGCTAGTGAAGGAGAAGGCACTGACCCGCGCCCGTGACGCACTGGCGGCGGAGCGCCGGCGGATGCCGTGGCTGGGCGTGGACAAGCAGTACACGTTCGACGGGCCCGAAGGGAGGGCGAGCCTGCTGGACCTGTTCGACGGCCGGCGACAGCTGATCGTTTACCGTGCCTTCTTCGAACCGGGCGTGTTCGGCTGGCCGGAGCATGCCTGCGTCGGCTGCTCCATGGTGGCCGACCAAGTGGCGCACGTCGCTCACCTGAACACCCGCGACACCGCGCTGGTGTTTGTCTCGCGGGCTCCACAACCGGATATCCAGCGGGTCAAGGCACGGATGGGTTGGGAGATCCCCTGGTTCACCTTGACCGACGCTTTCGATACTGATTTCGGTGTCGACGAGTGGCACGGCACGAACGCCTTCATCCGCGACGGCGACCGGGTGTTTCGGACCTACTTCATCAACAATCGCGGTGACGAGGCTATGGGGAGTACGTGGAGCTACCTCGACTTGACCGCGCTCGGCCGGCAGGAGGAGTGGGAGGACTCACCGGAGGGTTACCCCCAGACTCCGCCGTACCAGTGGTGGTCCTGGCATGACGAACCACGCCGGACGGATTCGGAATAAGCCGATGTTTGGGCTATCCGTGCCGCAGTTTGGCGAAGAGAACCAGGTGGAGCGGACCGTCGCCAAGGCGGCGACCGCGACCGCGCTCGCGGTGACACTCGGGGTCGCTTCCGCATCCTGGGTTCTGGCCCTGAGGGAGATGAAGGGAATGGACATGGGGACCGCGACGCGGCTCGGTTCGTTCGGCTTCTTTATGGCCGTTTGGCTGGCAATGATGGCAGCCATGATGCTGCCGGGTGCCGCCCCGGCAACGCTGAGACGCGGTCACGCCGGCGGCGGGGCCCGAGTTATGCCTCTCTTCGTCGGTTCGTACTTGGCGGTTTGGGCCGTGCTGGGCGCGGTGGTGTATGAGCTTGACCGGCCGCACGGGACCTCCACCGCCGGCGCAGTCGTGATCGCGGCCGGCGCCTATGAGCTCACGCCGCTCAAGCGGTACTTCCGCCAGAGTTGCCGGGAGACCGTTCGGTCGGGTTTCGATTTCGGGGTCTACTGCGTGGGTTCCAGCATCGGCCTGATGCTGATCATGGTGGTGTTGGGCGTTATGAACGTCACCTGGATGATCATCACCACGGTGGTCGTCTTTGCTCAGAAGGTGCTGCCGGCAAAGGCGGTTCTCGATGTGCCGGTGGCGCTGGCGATCGTCGGGTTCGGGGTCCTCATCGCAGTCGCCCCCTCGACCGTCACCGGGCCAGCCCTACGTTTCCTGTGATCCCCTGCCCGCCGACGCTGCCCTCGAATTGGGCGTCGCCGAAGGTGAAGATTCCCCCGTCATCGGCTACCAGCAGATAGCCGCCCCCGTCAGGGCTGGGAAGCATCCCGGTGATCGGCCGCACGAGGTGCACGTTGCCGGTGGAGCCGTAGAAGTGGGCGTCGCCGAAGGAGAACACTCCGCCGTCGGAGGCGACGAACCAGTAGCCCTTGCCGTCGGGGGTGGCGGCCATGCCCACGATGGGCTTGTTGAGGTGGATGTTGCCGGTGGAGCCGTAGAAGTGGGCGTCGCCGAAGGAGAATATTCCGCCGTCCTGCGCCACAAGCCAGTAGCCTTTGCCGTCGGGGGTGGCGGCCATGCCCACGATGGGCTTGTTGAGGTGGATGTTGCCGGTGGAGCCGTAGAAGTGGGCGTCGCCGAAGGAGAATATTCCGCCGTCCTGCGCCACCAGCCAGTAGCCTTTGCCGTCGGGGGTGGCGGCCATGCCCACGATGGGCTTGTTGAGGTGGACGTTGCCGGTGGAGCCGTAGAAGTGGGCGTCGCCGAAGGAGAACACGCCGCCGTCCGCCGCCGTCATCCAGTAGCCGCTGCCATCGGGGGTAGTGGCCATGCTCACAATCGGTTGATCAAGGGTGAAGTATCCAGGATTGCCCAGGTAGTTGAGGTAGCCGTCGTTGCCGAAGTTGGTCGTGTCACCAAACCTGTCGTACAGGTAGTAGCCCATATGAGGTGTGGAATTGCTCATCTTGTAGGCGATGGTCCCCGAGATAGCCACGTTGGCGTTCACACAGAAGAACTGGGCCGCGAACGTCTCGATGCTGTCCTGGCTGAAGGCGAACTGATCCAGCTCCAGAGCCGCTGAGTAGCCGGCGAAGCCCTGGAATTCCCCGCAGGTCTGGTTGCCGACCTTAACGGTAAGGATCGGATTCTGGTAAACCGCGCCGGCCCGTAACGGGGTGGCAACGGTCATGGTGAACGAGCCAAGACCGGCCATGGTGAAGCAAACGAACAGGTTGGAGTTCAAACACCCAGTGTTGACCGCTACCGGAAATCCGGTGAAAGCGTTCGCCCCGTTGGAACGTGAATTGCTGACGAATGCGTTGGCTCGCGTGATCGTCGGACCGACACTCTGTGCGGTCGTGGTGGCCGCCGCCGTTTGGACCTGATGGGCTCGATCACCCGGGGCTGTCCTCGCCGCGGCCAAACCCGGAAACGCCAAGGCGACCGAGCAAAGGATGGCGAGCACGACTGCTGTCGAACGGCTCCAACCGAACGCGCTTCTTCTCATCCCGCCTGATCTCATTGCTGCCCCTTCCTGTCGTTAGTGGAACCTCACGCCTGGTCGCGTGGTCAGAGCGTCGCGATCAGATCTGCTACTCGGCGATATGCCAGAATGACCTTGGCTTTCGCCGCATTTCATGGTCTGCCCGGCGGCCGGCCCAGCGGTGGACGGTTCTCCGGATCGAGGACGGTGCTAAGCCGAATCGATCGTTTCGCCGTCGGGGGACCACACTCCTTTGATACTTCAGGGGCATCGCACAGTCCACTGGGGAAATCCCGAATTCTCGGGACACCTGAACTCCCGCCTGGGCGCCCGGCGGATCGGGTTCACCGCCCAGCCTGGTAAACGTGCTTTGGCGTTATCAGCGCGGTAGCCTCGAGACCGCCGGTTGCGTGAGCCGCATCAGGGCTCACCCGGACCTACCGGACCTATCGTAATGACGAGAGTGGAGGAGTTTCGATGCCTCGTTGGCCTAAGCCCCCGGAAGGCAGCTGGACCGAGCACTACCCGCAACTAGGGACCGGGCTGGTGTCCTATGAGGATTCGATCTCACCGGAGATCTACGAGCTCGAGCGGGAGGCGATCTTCAAGCGCGCCTGGTTGAACGTGGGCCGGGTGGATCTGCTTCCTCGGGCCGGGAGCTATTTCACCAAAGAGATCGAGGCGGCCAATACCTCGGTGATTGTCGCGCGGGACATGTCGGGATCCGTGAGGGCTTTCCACAACATCTGCCGCCATCGGGGCAACAAGTTGGTGTGGAACGACTTTCCTCGCGAGGAGACGAGCGGGGTATGCCGGCAATTCACGTGCAAGTATCACGGCTGGCGCTATGGCCTCGACGGTGCGCTGAACTTCGTGCAGCAGGAGGGCGAGTTCTTCGACCTTGACAAGTCGGACCACGGTCTGGTCCCAGTGCACTGCGACGTGTGGGAGGGGTTCATATTCGTGAACCTGGCGAAGGAGCCGGAGCAGCCGCTGCGTGAGTTTCTCGGGCCCATGATCACCGACCTCGAAGGCTACCCGTGGGACAAGCTGACCGAGCGGTGGTACTACCGCACCGAGATCAAGGGAAACTGGAAACTCTTCCTCGACGTCTTCCAGGAGTTTTATCACGCACCCGTCCTGCATGCCAACCAGATGCCGTCCAAGGTGTCGGCCAAGGCTCGCGAGGCCGGCTTCGAGGCGCCCTACTACCGGATCGACGGGCCCCACCGTCTGGTGAGCACATCCGGGAGTCGCAACTGGGCGACCGACCCCTCAACTCGCTGGCCCATCGAGAACATCACCCGGAGTGGCCAGTTTGGCCCGTGGGAGGTGCCTGATCTCGGGGTGGACATGCCGCCCGGCCTCAACCCGGGCAAGTGCGACCCCTGGGGCATGGACTCGCTCCAGGTGTTCCCGAATTTCGTGATCCTGATCTGGAACGGCAACTGGTACCTCACCTACAACTATTGGCCGACGTCATATCGCAGCCACATCTTCGAGACGACGCTCTACTTCGTGCCGGCCAGGACAGCTCGTGAGAGAATCGGTCACGAGGTGACGGCCGCTTCGTTCAAGGAGTTCGGTCTGCAGGACGCCAACACTGTGGAGGCGACGCAGATGATGCTCGAGTCCCGGGCGGTCGACCGATTCCCCCTGGGGGACCAGGAAATCCTCTGCCGTCACCTCCACATGGAGACGGCCGACTGGGTCGAGGCCTACAAGAAGAAGGCGGCGCTGTGACCTCGGGCTCCCTGCTACCACAGGATTTTGCCGATCTCGAACCGTTCGCCGGGAAATGGTGTCTGGCTACGGAGCCCGAGCGCTACGCCGTGCGCCTGGCGTCTCCCATCGAGGATCTGCGGGCGTTCTATGAAGCCATAACCCCGCGGGCCGAGGCGGCGATTGAATACTGCGATCAGTTCCCCCTCGACGCCATGCCCGAGGAAGTCATCAACCTGATGCGGCTTTTCTACTCGTTTATCGCGGTGTCGTACGCGGTCGAATGCTGGGGGCAGAGCCGGGTTCCCGACACTGGGGCCGCGGCCTTACCGTGCCTCGTCCAACCAGTGCCCTGAACTGCGCAGTACTCGTGCGCTCATAATTCAGCCGGCTGGCCCACCCTCGTTGGCGGCAAGAGGTACGGTTCGCCATGCCCGAGGCCGCCCATCCTGCAGGAATCCGGGTCGGGTTCGACATCGGTGGCACCTTCACGGACATCCTCATCTCCGCATCGACCGGAGAGATGTTCGCCTTCAAGGTCCTGAGCACACCTGAGCGGATAGCTCGCCATGTGGTTCGCTGCGTGCATGATGTCCTCGATCGAGTCCCGGGTGCCAGAGTGGAAGCGATCGTCCATGGGACGACCGTCGCCTCGAACGCGGTGATCGAGAACAAACGCGCCGCCACGGGCTACATCACCACCGCCGGCTTTCGGGACGACATCGAATTCACCCGACCGAGGTACATGGCCAACACCACTGCTGGCATGTACTTTCCGCCCCCGACGCCTCTCGTGCCCCGGCACCTAAGGGTCGAGATAGACGAGCGTGTTTCGGCGACCGGACAGGTCGAACGCTCGTTTGACGTCGTATCTGTCGAAGCGGCCCTGGACCGCCTGGTGGCGAAGGGGATCGAGGTGTTGGCGATCTGCCTGATGAACGCCCATGTGAACCCGGCGCATGAGATCCAAATCTCCGAGATCGCTCGCAACCGGGCGCCACATCTCGAGATCGTCGCCTCACACGAGGTGTCTCCGCTCGCGGGAGAACACGAACGGGCGAGCACAACCGTGCTCCATGCGTCGTTGACGCCCGTCGTCAAGGGCTACCTCGAGCAGCTGCAAGCGGATCTCCACGAGTTCCCCGACCTGATGGTCATGCAGGCCAACGGGGGCGTAATCCCGGCGGAGCGAGCGAAGCTAAGACCCGCCAACCTCATCGAATCGGGACCCGCGGCCGGAGTGCTCGCCGCGTCGATGATCGCCCGCCAGTGTGGTCTCGAACCTGCGGTGGCTCTCGATATGGGCGGCACCACGGTAAAGGTGTGCCTGATCGAGAATGGCCGGCCCCGCGAGGCAGTGCATCTGGAGGTCAGCCTGGACACCGCGGGCAGGCTCGCTCGGGGCAGCGGCCACACCCTCCTCACCTCAGGGTTCGACCTTGTCGAGATCGGCGCCGGAGGGGGAAGCATCGCATGGCTCGACGACGGCGGGGCCCTGCGAGTCGGGCCGGCAAGCGCGGGCGCCGCCCCGGGGCCCGCCTGCTACGGACGGGGCGGGCATCTGCCGACCATCACCGACGCCGCGGTGGTCCTCGGCTACCTCAACCCCACTGCGATCGCAGGTGGCAAGGTGGCGATCCGGGCTGACCTGGCTGAACGGGTCATCACCGACTCCATCGCTCGGTCCACCGGCATGACGGTGCGGGATGCGGCGTATGGCATCTGCCGGGTAGCAGTAGCCAGCATGCGGCGAGCAGTTCGTATGGTGACGATCCAGCGCGGGTGCGATCCTCGCAAGTGCACCCTGATCGCGTTCGGCGGCGCCGCCCCGCTGCTGGCGGCAAGTCTCGCCGAGGAGCTCGACATCGGAGAGGTGTATGTGCCGAGGCATGCCGGCCTTTTCAGCGCGCTCGGCCTGCTGGCCGCGGACATGCGATTCGACGTGACCGCACCCCTTGCGAAAGAGCTCGACGCGCTAGAGGGGAGCGCGCTCCTGGCCCACTACGACGCGATGCTGGATGACGCTTCGGTCGACCTGGCCCGGACCGGGGTCGACGTCACCGGCGGTGTGATCGAGCGGTCGATCGACCTGCGCTACATCCGACAGGGCTCCGAGCTCACCATCCCGGTGCCGCAGGATGCGACGGCCGCAGGTCTGGGTGAATCGTTGACCCGCGCCTTCCATCTCGAGCACCAGCGGCAGTTCGGTTACCACCGCTCGGGCTCGGCTGTTCTCACCGCGGCGCTCCGGCTGCGGATCCTGATCGAGAACCACTGGGTGCAGTTGTCCGATCTCGAACCGGATGTCGCGAGGTATGAAACGGGCTCCGGGCATCGTCCCGCCTACTTCGGACCAGACGCCGGTGTGGTCCAAGCCCGGCTGTGCGGCCGTGAGGCGCTCGTGGGCGATCGGGTGCCCGGTCCGGTGATCGTGGAAGAGCTCGACACGACGATAGTTGTGCCGCCGGGATGGCAGGTCAGTGCAGGCCCGCTGGGTAGCGTCGTGTTGGAACGTTTGCGGCCGGCAAGTGGGATCTGAAGTGACGGACGATTTGGCATCGACCCCCGACCCGATCCTCCTCGAGGTCATGAAGGGCGAGTTTCTGACTGTCGTGGAAGAAATGTGCGCCGTGATCGGGCGCACCGCTCGGTCCTTCGGGGCCCGGGACGGCGGTGACTACACAGGTGCGGTGATTCACCCGAACGGTCAGGTCGTGGCCAGAGCCGGCGTATCAGCGTGGTACGTCGGAAACAGCGTGCCGTTCATCCTCGATAAGTTCGGCGGCTCGTTCAAGCCCGGCGATATCGTCATTCACAACGACCCGTACTCCGGTGGCACGCACCTGCCGGACATCGTTCTGTTGATGCCGGTGTTCCACGACGGGCAGCCGATCGCGTATGTGGGCAACTCGGTGCATCACACCGACCTCGGCGGTTTCGCCCCGGGAGGTATGAGCGCACAGCCGACCGAGCTGTTCCAGGAGGGACTCCTGTTGCCGCGCGTGCTTCTCTACGACGGGGGTCAGCCGGTGTCTCAGGTCTTCGAGATAATCAAGGCGAACACCCGGTCGCCGGTGGATGTGATCGGCGATCTCGAAAGCCAGGTGGCCGGGTGCATCACTGCTGGCCGCGACATCGAGCGGCTGGTGCACCGCTACGGCCTCCAGACGATCCTCGACTATGGGCGTCACATCGTCTCCTACAGCGAGCAGGCCGTCAGAAACGCCATCCGGTCCATCCCGGACGGCCGCTACACCGTCGACATGGATGCCTCCGGTGAGGACGACCTGCCGCCGGTGAAGGTGGTGCTGACCGTTGAGGTCGACGGGGACGCCATGACCTGTGACTTCTCCGGAACCGACGCCCAGTCACCAAGCGCGGTCAACGTCCCACCGTCAACGGTGGCCGGCAACCTGCTAGGAAACTTTCACGAGCTGTTCGGGATCGACGTTCCAGCCAACAGCGGGCTGCTCACGCCTATCCAGTTGGTCGCGCCCGAGGGCACGGTCGTGAATCCTCGGCCGCCGGCCGCGGTGGGGGCGCGATCTACCATCACGAACAAGCTCTCGGATCTGCTCCTCAACGCCCTCGCCCAGGCCATGCCGGACCGGGTCAGAGCCGAGGGACCGCCGCCGCAGATGATCGTGTTCACCCCCGACAGCGACGACGGCACCAGTGACGAAATGCTGTTCGATCTCTGGCTTGCCGGCACCGGCGCCCGACCCAACCTTGACGGGCTCGACGGCCCGGTCGGGTTCCGCCGGATCCCGGCGGAAACGATGGAACGTGATGCTCACGTCGTCCTCGAGGGCTATGGCATGGTCCCCGACACCGGCGGAGCCGGTCGCTTCAGGGGCGGGCTCGCGCTCTACCGCCAGTGGCGGTTCCTGTCCCCTGGGCGGCTGTGGCTTCGCCATCTGTACGCGGGGAAGCAACCCCAGGGCCGCCTCGGCGGGCACCCAGGTAGCGCATCCGTTCTCGTCGCCAGAGTTGGCGGTGAGGTCGTGGACTACTCGCACCGGTACGGCGGGCTCATCCGGGTCCAACCCGGCGACGCGGTGTACCAGGCGTCAGCCGGCGGCGGAGGCCACGGAGACCCGCTCGAACGCGAGCCCCGGACAGTCGCCGACGACGTCCGGGATGAGAAGGTCTCACGGCAGGCGGCGGAAACGGTCTACGGGGTGATCCTGACCGACGACCTAGAGATCGACGTGACGGCAACGGGACGCCGCCGCCGGCAGGCCGGCCTGGAGTTGAGAGCGAGGGACGCCATGAATGACGACGCGGTCAGCAACGTGCGCCAACTTCGGGAGCTGGCGGTGGGACGCCCGACCGATACGGCGTACGTGCATCTGGCGATGGATGGTACCGATCGGGTTGTCACGTGGTCGGAGGTGGAGCGGCGGTCGGATGAGGTCGGCGCGGCGTTGGCGGCGAGGGGGGTTGGCTATGGCGACCGGGTCGGGCTGGGTATCCGCAATTCTCCGGAGTTCCTGTTCGCGGTTTTCGGGACGTGGAAGCTGGGCGCGGTTCCGATACCGGTGCGGTGGGATGTGCCGGACTGGGAGTTGCAGCGTTTGAAGGAGGTGATCAGGCCGAGGTTGTACATCAGCCCGAACGATCTGCCGTGGATCTTTGGGACCGATGGCGAGCCGGGGCCGGCGCGGGCTGAGGTGGTGTCGCCGAACAGTTACGGCATCTGCAGCAGCGGGTCTACCGGAACGCCGAAGGTGATCCTGTCGGATGCGCCGGCGGTTTTCAACCCGGTCTTCGCTGTCCCGTTCGCCGAAGTGCTGGGGATGGCCGTGACCCGGCCGCAGCGGATTCTCGTGCTCGCTCCCATGTATCACGTGAACGCGTTTGCCACGTTGACGAACATGCTCGGTGGTGACCAGCTCTATGTCATCGAGAAGTTCGATGCCGCCCGGATTGTCGCGGCGATCGAGCGGTATCGGATCACCACGTTTACCGCGACCCCGACGATGCTGCAGCGCGTCGCCGATCTCCCGGGAGTCGACGATCGCGATCTGTCGAGCCTCGAGTGGATCTTGCAGGGGGCGGCGCCGATGCCGCCGTCTTTGGTGCATCGCTGGGGAAAGCTCATCGGGTACGAGAAGATCATCTTGGCCTACGGATCGACTGAAGGACTCGGCCTCACCGTGCTGACCGGGACGGAGTATGTGGACCACAGCGGCAGTGTGGGGCGGGGTTTTGCCGGAGCCGAAGTCAAGATCCTCGACGACGGGGGACAGGAGGTGCCGGTCGGGCAGATCGGCAACATCTACGTCCGGTCGCCCAACTACCGCGGCGTCACCTACCTGGGCCAGGCCCCGCAGATCCCGATGACCCCGGAGGGTTTCGGGACGGTCGGTGACCTGGGCTACGTGGACGACGAGGGGTACCTCTACCTGGCTGATCGTCGGGTAGACCTCATCGTTACCGGTGGGGCCAATGTTTTCCCGGCGGAAGTCGAAGCGGCGCTCATCGACCATCCCAATATCGCCGACGTGGTCGTCATCGGGCTCAAAGATCCGGAATGGGGCCGGCGGGTCCACGCCATCATCGAGCCCGCCGATCCGGCCGATCCTCCGAGCTTCGAGGAGGTCAGGCAGTACGTAAGGAGCAGGCTTCTCCCCTACAAGGTCCCGAAGTCGATCGAGATCGTCGACGCCGTCCCCCGGAGCGAGGCGATGAAGGTCAACCGCGGCCGACTGGTCGAAGGGCGCGGTGGCTGACCCGAGCCCCGGCGGACCGGTCGTCTGCCGCTCCTTCGAATTGCCGAATTTCTCGGAGTCATTTCGTTTTCTCGGCGTCAAATCGCACGTAAAACGTGCGTAAATGCTACGAGAAAACAAAATGACTCCGAGATTTGCTGGCGGAGGTCTGTCCGACCCGCCGCGGACCCCGCCGCCGGCACCGGGCCGCCCGGACGGGCGCTTCGCCATCGGCTGGCTGCCCCCACCCCCGATGGTTAACCTCGGCGGCGTATAGATACAGCAGAGGAATCCGATGCCGCAGATCCATTTCAACCTGGTTGCTCTGACCGCGCCTAACAACCACGTGCAAACCGGGTGGGCCCACCCCGAGGACCGCCAGGGCGAGGGCCTGTGGTCCCCGGACTATTGGAATCAGCTGGCCCGGACCCTCGAGCGGGGGCGCTTCGATGGGATCTTCTTCGCCGACACGTTCTCTTCCGGAGCCAGCGGCCCCGACGGCGTGGCCGAGGGCTCGGTGCCCCGACCGGACCCATTGATGCTGGTGCCGATGATGGCCCAGGTGACAACCCACCTCGGCTTTGCGGTAACTCTTTCGACGGTGGGGACGCCACCGTTTCTCGCCGTGCGGCGACTGGGCACGGTCGACAACCTGACAGGCGGGCGCCTGGCGTGGAACGTGGTCACCAGCTATCAGGAGAGCGATTTCAAGGTGCTCGGACTCGAGCGGCCCGAGCACGACTCCCGCTACGACCAGGCCGACGACTACATGGAGATCGCCTACCGGCTGTGGGACGCCTTCCCCCGCGATGCCGTGATCATGGACAAGGCGTCTGGGTGCTACATCGATCCCAGCAAGATTCACCGGGTCCAATTCGCCGGGAAATACCACAGCTGCAACGCTCTCCCCAACATGGTGTGCTCGCCGCAGGGCCGGCCCCTGATCTTCCAGGCGGGTGCCTCGGGGCGCGGTATGCGGTTCGCGGCCACCCATGCTGACGCCGTCTTCGCCCTCCAGCCGCGAGTGGCCATGGAGAAATATGTGGCCCAGACCCGGGAGGCGGCGGAGGACGTCGGGCGGCCGCACCCGAGGGTGTTCTTCGGCGTGCAGCCATACGTGGGGAGCACCGAGGAGGAGGCCGAACGCCGCCTGGTCGAGCTCAAGGAGCGGATCCCTATCGGCCCGGCGCCGCTCGAGCGGCTGGGGGGGCTGCTGGGTCGCAGGTTCAGCGAGGACGACCTCGACAAGCCGATAGAGATCACGGGCACCGATGCTTCCCAGGGCTGGATGACGGCGATCCATAACTCGACCAAGGACCGGGCCCCGACGTTGCGGGAGATGGTGCTCGATCTGGCCGTGTCGCCGATGACCCCGCGGATCGTCGGCACACCCGAGCAGGTCGCCGACACCCTGGAGACGTGGTGGCGGGAGACCGGCTGCTACGGCTTTACCTTCAGCCCCAACGTGATGCCCGACAGCGTGGAACGGTTCATCGACCACGTGGTGCCGATCCTGCAGCAGCGCGGCCTGATGCGCACCGAATATGCCGGCACGACCTATCGGGAGAACCTGGTTCAGTAGTAGCGGCGGCGGCGGCGACGACGGCGACCGGCCGGCGAGCCGCCGGTGTTTATCCCGCCGGCGGCCTGCCTGGCGGGGGCGAGCTGCGCGGAAGGTTGAGAAAGCGTTCGGCCACGATGTTGCGGAACACCTCGGTGGTTCCGCCGTAGGTGGCGGTGCCCTGGGCGAACCGGTGGGCGTACTCCAACCACCCGCCGCCCACGGCGTCCTTCTCGCCGCGGGCCAGGAGGCCCACGGGCCCGACGAGGTCGATGAGATCCTCGCTGACCCGGATGGCCATCTCGGAGGAGAGGACCCGTCCCGCGGGCCCGTTCGAGTTGGTGCCGACCTCTACCTCGAGTGCGGCCCGGGCCAGGCGGTGACGGGCGAGCGGATCGTCGATCGGCCGGCGGCCGTCAGGTCCAGGGGTGCGGGCCCACTCGATGGCCGCGTCCAATGCGGTGGCGGCGGAAGAGCCGTACATTCCCCCCTGGTCCTCGATGGTGAACGGGGCGGAGTCATCGCCGATGGCATGTTCAACGTTGAGTGGGCCGAGCAGCACCATCCACCCCTGGTCGACCGGGCCCAGGCGGTAGCGGTCGTCGATGCGGATGGAGTCATAGAAAACCATGTTGGTCCGCTCTCCGCCGAGGGTGTGGATGGGGCGGACCTCGGCGTCGGCGAGCGGGCAGAGAAACATGGTCAGGCCCTTGTGCTTGGGCGCGTCGGGGTTGGTGCGAGTCAGGAGGAACGAGTACTGGCAGTTCTGAGCGCCCGTGGTGAACATTTTCTGCCCGTCGATGACCCATTCGCTTCCGTCCTGATGGGCCCGGGTGCGGGCGGCCGCGATGTCGGATCCTGAGTCGGGCTCGGTGTAGCCGAGGCAGAAGCGGGCATCGCCCCGGGCGACCGCCGGCAAAACGTCGGATTTCAGGTCGTCGGAGCCCCACTTCACCACCGCCGGCAGGACATTCATGGTGGTTCCCAGGGTGATGGTCGGAGCGTGGCGGGCCCGCAGCTCACGATTCAGAAGCGTCTCCTGAAGGGGACTGACCCCCGCCCCGCCGGCCGGGCGGGGCCACGTGGGTACGATCCACCCCCGTGCTCCCATCGCCTTGTGCAGGCCCTCGTTGAAGCCGGATCCGGTTCGGAACTCCTCGTCGACGACCTCCGGTGTGACGTACTCGTCGCAGAACGCCCGGACGTCCGCCCAGAAGGTCTGGGTCTCGTCGTCGATATCGATTGGACTGAAATCCATCGCAGGTCTCCTCCCTCAGCCGGCCCCGGCCGCAACCGGGCCGAAGATCTCCTCGGCGATCTCGGTGAGCGTCGCCTTTGGGTCGCCCGCCACGAGAGTCCAGCCTTTCACCCGGCGGAAGTACAGTTGCTGTTCCGACTCGACGGTGAAACCCACCCCGCCGAGCACGTGGACCCCGACGGTGGCTGCCTGCATGGCCGACTGCTCCGCGTAGAGGTAGGCCATGGGGATCAGCGGCCGGTTCGTTCCCGGCTCGTGGTCAGCGAACCAGGCCGCCTTGTGCACCAATCGCCGCGCCGTGTCCGCCGCCATGGCCACATCGGCCAGGCTGTGGGAGATCGCCTGAAAGGTCCCTATCGGCGCCCCGAAGGCCACCCGCGACCGGGCGTGCTCCACCCCGATGTCCAGGGCGGCCCGGGCCATGCCCACCAGGGCGGCCGCCATGAGCAGCTTCCATTCCCGCCCGGCCTGGTCGAACGACGCGGAAGCCTCTGGTCCACCGGCGATGACCTCGCTGTCGGGGCCCGCAGGGCTCAGGTCCCACCAGGAGAGAGGCGTATACCCCTGGTTGGCGACGGCCGAAGGACGCGACCCGAGCGGGGCAAGTACGAGCTTGTCATGGACCAGGTACACGACCGCGTCGGCCACGGCGGCCGCCGGCACCAACTGCAATCCCGGTCCGGGCCGGAGGGCCAGGGTCACGAGGCGTTCGCCCGAAGCCGCGCCCGCCATCCAATCCGGCAATCTCGTCGCGGCCCGGGCCAGCACCCGGGCGCTCACCGCGGCCTCGACGAGGGGGACCGGGGCCAACCGTCGACCGAACTCCTCGGCGACCAACGACAGCTCGACCAGGCCGGCGTCGTCACCGCCAACGGACTCGGGGAGCCCCATCGCCACGGCCCGCATGTCGGCCAGCCGCCTCCATAGCTCCGGGTCGAACCCACCGGGTTCGGCCGCCCGCACCCGGGCGGCCGGGCACTCCCGCTCGAAGAACGCGGCGAAGGCATCCTTCAGGGCTTCCTGTTCCTCGGAAAGCCCGTAGTCGGCCTGCCGGGGCGGGGACGGAGCAATCACTGGCTCCACGACACATCCTCCATCCCATCGCAGTCGGGCCACATCTGGGCTTCCTCCTGAGTCAAGTCCGCGTCGTCGCCGCAGGTGCGGGCATTCTTCGATGGTGTCCGGCGCTTGTCAAGACGGCTACCAGTTCTTGACCCCGCCGCGGTCATGCTTCGCGGCCGCCCCGACGAGTCCCCGGTTCAGTAATGTTGCGGTTCGACAAGTCAGGAGTTCAAACCTTGGTTCAACCGTCAGCAGCCCTGCACGCCCACCCCCGCGTCTCGTTGAACGGCATCTCGACGTGGAATCAGACGCTCTCGGACGACATTGCGCTCTGGGCCGACATGGGCATCACAAAGGTCGGCCTCCTGTCGCCCAAGTTCCACGCCCCCGGATGGGACGCTGGCCGGAAGGCGGTGCAGGAGGCCGGCCTACAGGTATCCAACATGACGTGTTACGTCAGAGAGATCCCCGAGACGCTGGAATTCTGCGCAGCTGTCGGCTGCGGCTTGGTGTACACCGTTTCAGGAAGGATCGAGCCGCTTCCGTGGGGGGCTGCGTCTCAGAAATTTTGCGAGGATATCGCTCCGCACGTGGCCCGAGCTCGGGAGCTCGGCGTTAAAATCGCGTTGGAGGCTACAAATCCTCTCCGTTGCGACGAGAGTTTTGTCTTTACCGTCCGAGACTCGGTTGACCTGGCTCGCATGGCGGGTATCGGCGTGGTCTTCGATTTTTTCTCGGCCTGGTACGAGCGAGACGTCGAGAAGCTCGTGCGGGACAACATCGACATCATTGCTCTGGTGCAGTTCTGCGATTACAAGATCGGGACTCATTGCACCGGGATCCGGTGTGCCGTCGGGGACGGTGACATTCCGAACGAAGAGCTGATGGCGCTGACGTTGGAGGCGGGATATCAGGGGGATTTCGACCTCGAGCTTCTCGGTCCGCAACTCGAAGCCGAGGGCTACCGGGATCCGATCGTGCGCAGTATCCAACGGGCCAGCGAGATGCTGGACCGCCTGGGAGCGTGAGCGGGGCTGTCTCGGCGGAGGTGGCAGCTCCTCGATGAGTGGAGCCCCGGTCTTTCGTCTGCCTCTGCGGGCGTCCCGGGTTGCCAGAACCGGCGGGCCCCCGCATAACGTCCGGCACGCGCCTGGTCAGGAGAGTTTTTAATGTCACGCGTTCGCGTCCACAACTTCTCAGTCTCGCTTGATGGTTACAGCGCCGGTGAGGGACAGACCCTCGAGGCGCCCTTCGGGCACGCGGATGGCAGACTCATGGAGTGGTTCTTTGCCACTCGCAGCTTCCACCGGATGCACGGTGAGTCGGGGGGGAGCACCGGCGCCGACGATTCCTTCGCCAGCAACTGGGGTCCGGGTATCGGGGTGGAGATCATGGGACGCAACAAGTTCGGGCCACAGCGCGGCCCTTGGACCGACGAGGGATGGAAGGGTTGGTGGGGCGATGACCCGGTGTTTCACACCCCGGTGTTCGTGCTGACCCATCACCCGAGGCCGTCGATAGAGATGAAGGGCGGGACGACATTCCATTTCATCGACGCCAGCCCCGCAGAAGCCCTCGGGGCCGCTCGGGAGGCCGCCGGCGGGCTGGACGTCCGCATTGGGGGTGGACCGTCGACCGTCCGCCAGTTTCTCGCCGATGACCTGATCGACCACATGCACGTCGTGATCGTGCCCATCGTTCTCGGGCGGGGAGAACGGCTCTGGGAAGGTCAGGAGGACCTCGAGCGGCGTTTCGTCGTTGAGGCGGTCAGCACCCCGAGCGGCGTCACCCATGTCACGTTCAACCGCCGAGACGGCGGTGCGCCGGGTTAACGGGCTTTCCAAGGAGGAGATGGGCGGTCGAACGGGCGGATCTCTAAATTAGTATTGGGGTTTTCCCGTAACTCCGCGAGATCCAAGCGACTGGGAGGGGACATGCTCGAGCTCAGCGGGTCCACCGCGATCGTGACCGGCGGTGCGTCGGGGATCGGGGCTGCGGTCACCACGGCACTCCAACAGCAAGGCGTCACGGTGGCGTCGCTCGACCGACAGCCGGGCGGACCGGCTGACATCACCATCGAATGCGACGTGAGCGACGAGGCCTCGGTTCGCTCATCTGTCGACTCGGCCGTCGGTCGCCTCGGTTCGCTGCACTACGCCCTGGTTAACGCCGGCGTGTCCGGGCGCGGCCCGGTCATCGACATGCCGGTGGACGAATGGGACCGCGTCATGGGGGTGAACCTCCGGGGTGCGTTCATGAGCCTGCAGGCGTGCGCCCAAAAGATGCGTGACGGCGGCGAGGGTGGGTCGATTGTGCTCACCGCGTCCTTGGCGGCCCTTCTAACCGACATCGGGATGGTCCACTACAACGTGGCCAAGATCGGCGTGGCCCAGATGGCCGGCGTCGCCGCACGCGAGCTCGGTTACTACGGAATCCGGGTAAACGCAGTGGCGCCCGGACTGACCAACACCGGGATGACGGCAGGCTCCGAGGCCATCGCCGGCTACCACGATCACGTTCGCTCGCTGACACCGCTGGGCCGCATCGGCGAGGCGGAGGACATCGCCGACGCGGTAATGGCGTTGTTCGCCCTCGGGTGGGTGACGGGCCAGACCATCGCGGTGGACGGCGGACTCGGTCTGGGGGCGGCCACGGACATTCCCGGACTGACCCCCGAGGCGCTGGCCCGGGCCACTGCCGGCTCCGGTCCGTTCGAGACGTAGCCCGCTATCTGAACGGCGTTCCCACCATCTCCTCCGATAGTGACCAAAGGCGGGCGGCCGCGGCCTCGTCGCGGGTGTAAGCGGCGTCTCCGTCGCTGACCTCGCAATCGCTGAGATACATCCCGCCGCGGTCGGAGAACTCGGGGGCGACTGCCGCCCACACCGAGGTAGCTGCACCCGTTTCCACGGTCTTCAGAGATCCGGGAGGCGGCGGCCCGGTGGCGCCCGTGCGCTTCCGGATGGCGGCGAAGTCGTCCGGCCCCATGTAGCGGAGGAGCTCGGTCGGGATGCTGCCCGGGTGCACGGCGTTGGAGTGCACGCCCTCGGGCCCGAGCCGGCGGTCGAGCTCCCGAGTGAAAAGTATGGAGGCGGTCTTCGACTGTCCGTAGGCTTCGAACTTGTCGTACGGCCGCGACCGGTAGTTCAGGTCGTCCCAGTCCATGTCGGAAAACTCGTGGGCCACCGACGAGAGGTTGACCACGCGCGACGGCGCCGCCGCCCGCAGCGCAGGCGCCAGCAGAGCGGTAAGAAGGAAAGGACCCAGGTGATTCGTCCCGAACTGGAGCTCGAACCCATCCGCCGTGCGTTCCAGAGGGGTGAACATGACGCCGGCGTTGTTGACGAGGACATCAAGCCGATCGTGGGTGGCAAGGAACCAGTCGGCGAAGGCACGCACGCTCTGCAGCGACGCCAGGTCGAGGATGCCGTACTCGATGCTGGCGTCAGGAACGCTGGCCCGGATGGCGGACTCGGCCGCCGCCCCCTTCTCCTCCGAGCGGGCCGTGAGGACGACGTGGGCGCCTGTCGTCGCCAGGGCCCGGGCGGTCTCCAGCCCCAGGCCGGTGGAGGCACCGGTAACGAGTACGGTCCGCCCGTCGAGGCGGACGCCGTTGAGGACGTCCTCGGTCGTGGTATCGAAAGCCATTATTGCGATGCTATCCATCGATGTTCCGGCCCGTACAATGCAAGTTTGCTGCCCTTAGGGCCCGCCACGAAACAACTTGACGCAATTCTCTTGTAAACATGCATGTCGTGGCACAGGACTTGTTCCAAGTTGTTTCGTGGCGGGCCCTTAGCTCGGCAGGCTTCGGGGAACCACAAACGATTCCAGATAGGCGATACCGGGTTCCAGTTCGACCCAGGAGCCCCCGAAGCTAAGCGTGGCGAGCGCTCCGGTCGGGAACTTTTCCTCCATTCTGGCCAGAACATCACCCTCACCGTCGCCCGCCAGTGTGGACGCCAAATCGGCGATGGCCGGATTGTGACCGATCATCATCACCGTCGCGATGTCCTCTGACAGCCCTCGCAGGGCAGCGAGCAGATCGACGCCGTCGGCGCGGTAGAGGTCCTCCCGGACCGACACCGCCTTCCACCCGGCCAGAGGCGAGCTGACGGCGTCACCCGTTTGGCGGGCTCGAATCGCGGAAGAGCACACCACCAGCTCGGGCTGGGGCCGCTGCCGGGCCAGGTAGGCCCCAACCCGGGCCGCCGCCTTGCGCCCCCTCGGCGCTAACGGACGGTCATGGTCGTCCAGAAGGGGGTCATCCCAGGATGACTTTGCATGACGCAGAAGGTAGATGGTCTTCATCCCGCCCAGTGCTACACCCGCCGCTGAACGTCGGCAACCCGTCGGGAAGCAGGGTTCGGTATGGCTAGAGTCGCTCGGCATGTCAGAGGCTGATGCCGGATTTGAGTCGATGGCCTCCGAGGTTGTCGAATCGATCCTGACGCGCCGGCCGGAGCTGGCTTCGGCTCTGGGGGACCACCGCTTCGATGACCGTCTCACCGATCAACGACAGGAGGCGCGGGACGACGACAGGCGGGTCTGGCGTCACTGGTTGAACGTTCTGGATGCGGTCGATCTCGACGCCCTGGGTACCGAGCACGCCGTCGATGCCGCGATTCTGAGCAACCGCCTCCAGATGCTGTTGCTCGAGCTGGAGGAGGTACGCCAGCACGAGTGGAATCCGCTGGTGTCCAATCCCGGCGATTCGATCTACGGCTTGCTCGCTCGTGACTACGCGCCCATCGAGGTCCGGTTGCAGGCGTTGGCCTCCCGGCTGGCTGCAATCCCAGAGCACCTGGGAGTGGCCCGGCGAAATCTCGGCGTCATGCCGCGGGTCCACGTGGAGACGGCGCTCGTGCAGTTCGCGGGCACGCTGGCCCTGATCTCGGGGGAGGTTGACCGCGCCCTCCAGCAGGCGCCCTCGGCCGCCGGGCTGCTTTTCCAGGTGAGACAGGAGGCGGTGGCCGCGGTGCAAGAGCACCGGCGCTGGCTGGCTGATGAACTGCCCAGAGCCGACAGAGATCCTCGCATCGGTCCGGAACTTTTCGCCCGGAAGCTGGCTCTTACCCTCGATACCGCCGCCACGGCGGAGGACATCCGGCATCGGGCGGAGTCCGACCTGGACCGGATCGAAGGGGAGCTGGCACGCACAGCCGGCCAGTTGGGTGGAAGCGTCGATGACGTCTTCGACCGCCTGGCCGCCGACCGGCCCGACGACAGGACCATCGTCGCCACGGCGACCACGGCCCTGACCGAAGCCACGCGCTTTGTCGAGGATAGGGGTCTTGTCACCCTGATCGACGATCCCCTGCAGATAATTGCCATGCCCGAGGTGAGACGGGGAATAGCCGTGGCCTACTGCGATGCCCCCGGCCCGCTCGAGACCGCCCCCCTGGCGACGTTTTTCGCCGTGTCACCGACGCCATCGGACTGGGCCGCGGACCGAATCGAATCCTTCTATCGAGAGTACAACGCCTCCATGGTGCACGAACTGGTCATCCACGAGGCTATGCCCGGCCATTTCCTGCAGCTTGCCCACAGCCGGCGGGCACCGGCGGGCACCGGGGTACGGGCCGCCTTTCGAAACGATGCATTCATCGAGGGATGGGCGGTCTACGCCGAGGAGTTGATGGCCCGTCACGGCTACGGCGGCCCAGCCGTCAGGATGCAGCAGCTCAAAATGCAGCTCAGAGTGACCATCAACGCCCTCCTGGACCAGGGCGTGCACGCCGCAGGTATGAAGGAGGATGAAGCCATGGCCCTGATGACCGGAGCGGGCCACCAGGAAGCGAGTGAGGCCGCAGGCAAGTGGCGTCGAGCGTTGCTGACTTCCACCCAGCTGTCCACTTACTACGTCGGCCACACCGAGGTTTCCGACGTGATCGCCGCGGTCGGAGCCGCCGATCGCCAGGCCGGCGAGCGCGACGTCCACGATCAGGTCCTCGCCCACGGATCGCCACCCACCCGCCATCTGCGGACTCTCCTGCACCTCAACCCCACCTGACGAGTAGAGCGGGGGAGCTCTGGTCCGCGGTGAGGACAACTCGTATGCCCATCGTGCTTGTGCTTCCTGCCGCTCTGGCCCAGAGCGTTCCGGCCACGAGCGATCAGGTAACCGGCACCTATACCAGTCAGAGCATGACCGTCCAGGTGGCGCTCCAGCCCGGCAACGCCGCTGCGCTGGCCGGCTCGCTACAGGCCATGTACACCCCGGGTAGCAGCGGGTACCACCAGTGGCTGGCCGCCGGCCAGTTCGATGCCCGGTACGCTCCGCCGGCGGCCGAGCGCAGTGCCGTCTCGGGTCTGCTCAGCCGGGCCGGGCTCTAGGTGGAGGCGTCATCCTCACCCTTCCTGGTCCAGGCCACGGGATCGAGCAGCCAGGTGTCGGCGGCCTTCCACACCAACCTCCGCACCTACCGGGACCGGCAGGGGACCGCCTACTACCAGAATTCCTCCCCGGTGTTGCTGCCGGCTTCGATGGCCGGCTACGTCCAGGGCGTCACCGGGCTCACCAACATCATCCGGGAGCGGTCGGCGGCGGAGCGGGTCGACCAGGTGGCGCCCCCGGCTGGATCGGCCAACAACGGCCTGTTCCCGGTGACGCCCGGTTGTGGCGAGGCCACCGGGATCGGCACGCCGAAGATGGGGGCTCTCATGACGCTCAGCAGTTTCTGACCGGTTGCTGACGCGGTAGGTTTTACCCCGGTGGGTACCCCGGGCCGGTCATCAGGACAGCTTCTGGCCCGGGTCGCCACCGTGAACGATCTTCACTTTGGCGAGACCGTCTGCGGACTGCTCGACGGAGTGGAGCTCGGGCCGGCGCTGCAGGCGGACCCGGGCGCGGCGCCGTATCCAATGGTGATGAATCGGGCCGCGGTGAGCGAGATCCACGCCATATCGCCGGACGCGGTGGTGGCCAAGGGTGACCTGACCTCGACCGGTTCGGCCCTGGAGTATGCGGAGTTCGAGTCGGTCTACCGAAGGCCCTTTGCCGATCGGCTGGTCGTCACTTTGGGCAACCATGACAAGCCGATCGCGGGCGGGGGAGTGCCATTTGGGCCCCCGGTGCAGGCGGTTGACCTCCAGGGGGTGACCCTCGCCGTGCTCGACACGGCTCGGCCCGGCCGGCCCGGCGGTCAGGTCAGCGATGAGCAGGCCGACTGGCTGGATGAATTGGCCGCCCGGACCGATAGACCGGTCCTGGTGTTCGGTCATCACCCCGCGGGCGGAGAAGATATGGCGCGCCTGTTTGGTCCGGAATCCGGCCCCGCCACCTGCCTGGACGACGAAAGCACCCGCCGGTTGGTCTCGGTGGTCGCCCGCCGGACGAGTGTCGCTGGATATTTCGCCGGCCACACCCATCGCAACAAGGTGCGCCACCTCCCTTCCACCGGTCGGTTTCCATGGGTGGAGGTGGCGTGTGTCAAGGACTTCCCCGGCTCCTGGGCCGAATACCGAATCTTCGAGCGAGGCATCTTCCAGGTTCACCATCGCATCACCTCCGACCCGGCGGCGCGGCGCTGGAGCGAACGCTGCCGAGCCCTCTTCGGCGGTTACTACCCGGCGTACGCGCTTGGCGAGGACACGGACCGCTGTTTCGAGATCCTGCTTGGCGGAGAAGCCTCGCCGGCATGACGGGGCCGGGCCGGATGATGCTAGAGTCCCGCGCTGTCCTTCGTTCCCCACTCACGGACCACGAAGTGCTTTCACTTTAGCTAGCCTGTTTTTGAGTCGGGAACTACATGTGAGCGCCCGGAGGTATCAGTCAAAGATGGCGAAAGCCATGTTGCCGACTCAGTTCTCGGACTTGGAGCCATTCGCCGCGAAGTGGTGCCTGGCGAGCGAGCATGACCGCTATGCGGAGCGACTGTCGAGCACGATGGAGGAGATGCAGGCGTTCTACGACGCCTTCTTTCCTAAGGTCGACGAGGCCCTCGATTATTGCGACCAATTCTCGCTGGACGACATGCCCGAGGATGCGGTGCATCTCCTCGATCTGACCTATTCGCTGATCAATGTGTCGTTTCCGATCGAGGTCTGGCATCAGCCCCAGGTTCCCGACAGCGGCCCGGCGTACCTGAACCGGCTCGTCGAACCGGCGCCGTGAGCGTCGAGGAGTCGGAAACGCCTGGCATGTTAGGGTGGGGCCCGTTTTCGAGTGACACCCCACGACCCGGTCGTCTAGGAGTTGACATTGGCGCGTTTTCCCAAGCCCGCTGAAGGAAGCTGGACCCAGCACTACCCGGATCTCGGGACCAAGCCCATATCACTGGACGATTCGGTCTCGCCGGAGGTCTACGAGCTCGAACGGGAGGCGATCTTCAAGCGAGCGTGGCTCAACGTCGGGCGGGTGGAGCAAGTGCCCCGCAACGGGAGCTACTTCACCAGAGAGCTGGCGGTGGCCAACACTTCGCTGATCATCGTCCGCGATATGGATGGCGAGATACGGGCCTTTCACAACGTCTGTCGCCACCGCGGCAACAAGCTCGTCTGGACCGACTTTCCGCGTGAAGAGACCAGCGGCACCGCTCGGCAGTTCGTGTGCAAGTACCACGGCTGGAGGTACGAGCTCGGCGGGGCGTGCTCGTTTATCCAACAGGAGGGTGAGTTCTTCGACATCGACAAG
Source organism: uncultured Actinomycetota bacterium (assembly GCA_963783945.1). Taxonomy (GTDB): domain Bacteria; phylum Actinomycetota; class Acidimicrobiia; order Acidimicrobiales; family Palsa-688; genus CAWAPS01. The sequence goes on along the minus strand of CAWAPS010000019.1, from coordinate 561,738 downwards.
GCCGACTTCGGTCTCGTGGCCGTGCACTGTGATGTCTGGAACGGGTTCATCTTCGTGAACCTCGATCGCGAGCCCCGCCAGAACCTGCGGGACTACCTCGGGCCGATGATCACCGCCCTCGATGACTACCCGTTCCATCAGCTGACCGACCGCTACATGGTGCGATCCGAGATGCCGGCCAACTGGAAGGTCTTCATGGACGCGCTCCAGGAGCAGTATCACGCCCCGATGGTCCACGGCAGCGCCCGGTCGGACAACTTCGACGCGCCCATGATGACCGCGGGGTTCGAGGCGCCGCACTACCAGATCGACGGTCCGCATCACATGACGACCACGCCCGGCTACCAGCCCTGGAACATGCCCGCCGAGCAGCTCAAGCCGATGGAGAAGCTGCTACGGAGCGGCACGTTCGGTCCGTGGGAGCAGCCGAACCTCGGAGAGATCTCGGCCGGAGTCAACCCGGGCCATTGCAATCCGTGGGGCAACTCCGAGTTCATGGTCTGGCCCAACTTCGGCTTCCAGATCTGGGAGCGCGGCTGGGTCAACACGTACCACCTGTGGCCGACGTCCTACAACAGCCACGTCTTCGAGTGCAACCTCTACTTCACCCCGGCGACAAACGCCCGCGAACGAGCCGCTCGTGAGTACGCCGTGGTCACGTGGAAGGAGTTCGCCCTTCAGGACGACGTGATCATCATGGCGCTGCAGACGGCGCTCGAGTCGCGCGTGGTAGATCGTTTCCCGCTCGGTGACCAGGAGTTCCAGGTGCGGCACTCGCACAAGGTGGCCGGCGATTGGGTGAGCGAGTACCAGCGCCAGCACGCCAACGTCTGACCCGACTGATCACGGGGATTAGCCCATTGCCCTATGCCCTTTGATCCCGCTCGACCGAGGACCGGTTGCGCCATTCACGCACGACCAGATACCGGCCGTGCAGGGCTCCCCGGTCGTGGTGGCCGAACCCCAGCGTGGTGCCTTCGTGCCCCTCCGCCGCGGGCAGCCACTTCACCTGCTCCAGACCTTCCTTGACGCCGGCCCGGGTCCGTTCGGGGGCCCGGGCGAACGCTTCGGCGACTAGGCGGCCCATGTCGTAGCCGTACGCCGGCGCTGAACCCGTTTCCGGGCCGAGATCGAGCCGCCGGCGCAGACCGGCGAGGGTCGTGTTGGCGTCGGAATGCATGTCGATGTAGGTCCAGCCGTCTATGACGTCGGCGAATTCCGGGCTGTACCCCCGGATTCCCGCCGTGTTCATGATCCGGGCGCCCGGCCAGCGCCGCCCGGAAGCGGCCCGGGCCACCGCCGGGGCAGCCAGTCCGAGGCCGAGGTATACCAGCGCATCGACCCCGATGTCGAGAATCGACCCGACTTCGGTCTCCGCGGACCCGGTGAGTGGTGAAACCGAGACCGAGGCTGCGATCGGCATCCCGATCACCTCGGCTTCGGCCTGCAGGAATGACAGATGCCGCCGCCCGATCGGTGACCGGTCGTAGACAACGCCGGCTCGGCGGGCCCCGGATGCGCCCAGATGACGAGCGATGACGATCGACTCGTCCTCGTGGGATCCGACCTGCAGGTGGAACATGTAATCGCCCCGGGCCCGTTCGCTCCCGGCCCAGTTGACCGTCGGCACCCTGTAGCGCTCGGCCAGGGGGGTGGCGACGAGCGCGTCGTCCCCGATGGCAGGACCGACAATCAGCAGGACGTCCGCGTCTACCAGCTCGAGGAATGCTCGCTCCACCGCGGCGGCTGTCCCTGTCGGCAACCCGAGACCCCACGCGTGGACGAACTCGAAGTCACGGTCGATGCGGCCCGCGGCGACCAGGTCTTCAACCGCCAACCGAAGCCACCGTTCGATATTCGCCCCCGGGCCCGGAGGCCCGTCCGACATGTCGTTGAGTATCCCCACCCGGAACGGCGTTGCCATTGGACCCCCCCCTCGCCAGCCGGCGACTTGGGCTCTATTTGCCGTACCATCATACCTTGTGCATTTTTGCCGCTCCCAGCAGGTTAAGTGCACAACCTTTGTATTGCTGCGCCATCCCACCAGCGCCAGGGCTGACCCCTCGGTCCCCGCATTTGCTGCTCTGTATACTTATTTTTAGCCGTTCGGCGCCCGGAGAAGAGGTACTCGAATGAGCGACACGTTGCTGATCACCAGGCTCACCTCGTCTATTGGTGCTCGGGTTGAGGGCGTCGACCTGTCCGGAGATATCCCCGAAGCGGTCCAGGTCGAACTCCAGGACGCGCTGTGGGAGAACTACGTCCTGGTATTCCCCGGGCGCGACCTCGGCATGGAGGAGCAGGTCCGCCTGGTGTCGTGCTTCGGAGAAGTTCAACCGATGCCCGTCTTCCGGTTTCTCGGCGAACGCAACCCCGCCATAGCTGTGGACAATAGAGGGGGCGGGATCGTGGATCGAGAGGGCCGCACCAAGCGACCCGTGATATTCAATAACCGACCGCAGCAGGTTCGTGAGCTCCCCAACTGGCACACCGATGTCTCGTTCACGCCGGTGGTCCCTCAGGTGGGTTCGTTGCGGGCCGAGGTGCTCCCGCCCATCGGGGGCGACACCTGCTTTGCCAGCCTGTGCGCGGCCTACGGAGCTCTATCCCAGGTGATGCAGGACTGGCTGGTGAAGCTTAAGGCCGTCCACGCCCCGCCCACCGGTTACAAGGAGTCCATCAACGTGTGGCAGTACGGCGAAGACGCCGAGGCGCGCTTCGACGCCGAGTATCAACCGCGGGAGCACCCGCTGGTGATCGAGCACCCCCACAGCCATCGCCCATCACTCTTCGTCAACCCGAGCTTCACCGTGCGAATCGCCGGGATGACCGATCCGGAGAGTGTGAACATTCTCCGGTTCCTTTACAACCACATGACCGCGGCCAGCTTCGTCTACCGTCACCATTGGAGCCCGGGTGACATCGTTGTTTGGGACGAGCTGGTGTGTCTACACCTGCCACCCACCGATTTTCAACCTCACGACCGCCGCCTCGTGAGGGTTATTGGCGGTACGGTGGCCCCGGCGTCGCCGACGCGAGCTCTCGCCGCCGTCTGAACTTGACGAGCCGGCCCGAGCCGGCCGGTAGCGTGGCGACACGTGAACAACGGGTACTGGCGCAGCGGCGCCGCCGACGAGGCGATGCAAGACGAGCATGGGTTCATCTGGCGGGCGATGCTCGACACGATCGACTTCGATCTGACCGGGCTGAAGGTCCTCGATGCCGGCTGCAACCGGGGCGGGTTCCTCCGGCTGCTCGTCGACCGGGCCGGGATCGCCGAGGGGTGTGGTTACGATCCTGCTCCGGCCGCCGTCGACGACGCCCGCCGGCTGGCCGGCCGCCGGCCGCTCAGCTTCGAGACCGCCTCCACCGTGCCGAGCGGCTGGGGCGGCTTCGATGCCGGCTTCAGTCACGAGGTGCTTTACCTGATACCGGACCTGAGCGCGCATGCCACGGCGATGTTCTCGGCGGTAAAGCCCGGCGCCCCCTACTTCGCCGCCATGGGGGTGCATGCCGGGAGCACGCTCATGTCCGCCTGGCACGCCGTCAGTGCAACCGAGCTCCACCTTCCGCGCTTGCACGATCTCGACGAGGTCGCCCAGGTGTTCGAGGGCGCCGGGTTCGAAGTTGCTATCGGCCGCCTGCACCTCAACTTCGTACCGGTCGCGGCCCTCCGGCCAGGAGCGGACGGCCGTCGGGATCTACTCGAGTGGCTCGACTACTACAGCCGCGACAAGATGCTCTTTCGCTTCACCCATCCCCCCACGGCGTGACGCTAGCCGCCGCCTTAGAGGTGATCAGCGGTCGAGCCGACTATCGTGGTGCGGGCAGCTAACGGAGGGCAGTCGGCGAGTGGACGATTCGGCGGACGGTGCGGGGGATTTCGGTGCGATACCGCAACTCGATGAGTCCTTCGTGCTCGGGGCCGTCCATCACGAGCCGTCGTATCGCGAGCGCCAGCTCGAGCGCGAACGGCGAGGGGCGAAACAGGATATCTATGGTGCCGAGCTCGACAACAAGCGGGATGGAGCGCAGGGCGCCCGGCGCCCGGTCCCGACCCGACGACTCCCACGGACGCCGAGATCAGCAACCTCAAGGCCGAACAGATGGCGGCAGATCGTCGGCGTAGTGATCGCCGCAGCCGTTGTCGTGGTGGCGGTAGATCTTCCAGGACGTCTCTCGGGCCGGCATTCCTCGTCTCTTGGGCTCGTCTCGAGCGGCAATCAAACCACCTCCTGCCCGTCGGATCTGTACGCGGCCGGAGCCGAATATCGATTCGAAAGATGTGAGGGCGGCAAGGGACTGGCGTGGGATCGCTGCGATACTCTCACCGTTGCCGTCAACCCCGAGAGCGCCCCGGACACCTGGCAACACGACACCGACAACGCGCTGAGCCAGGTCGGGCAGGCAACGGGCCTGCACTTCAAACGCATCGCTTCGGGGAAGGCCGATATAACTATCGCCTGGACCGCCGCTCTCCTGACCGCTGGTGGAGCCGACGCCGATAAGGCCGGCGTGACGGGGGTTACGTTCAGTTCGAGCCTCGTCGGTTCGAGGCTGACGGCGGCAAATATCGAGATATCGACCCACCTGGAGGGCGGTTCTGGCCGCAACGGGGAGCTGCCGGTCATTCTCCACGAGATGGGGCACGCGGTCGGGCTCGGGCACTTCGACGGACCAGAGGTGATGAACCCGGTCGATCAAGGCTACGCCACCTATCAACCTGGCGATATCGCCGGTCTGGCCGCCCTCTACCAACCAGACAACTGCAGGTAGGAGCCTTCACCGTCGGCCGGTCTCGACACGACCGGTGTCGTCTTGGCTAGCGTGGCTGATTGATGTCCCAGCCGATAGATCCCTATCCGGGCCAGGAGCTCACCGAGGAGATGCGCCGCGCCGTTCTCATCGAGGAGCAGTTGGTGCCCGGGCCGTCGGACGAGCCGGATGTCCGGGTCCTCATGTACCGGCGGAAGGACGCAACGGGCACACTGCCCGTCGTGCTGGACTGCCATGGCGGAGCATTCCGCATGCGGGCCGACAACTTCCCCGCGATAGACGCCCAACTCGCCATGCTGGGAGCCCAGGTTGTGTCTGTCGACTACCGCAGTGTCCCGGACGCGTGCTTTCCGGCCGCTCCCGAAGACTGCTACGCCGCGCTCCGCTGGAGTGTCTCCAACCTCGACATCGACCGGTCACGGGTGGTGGTCACGGGCGGGAGCGCCGGCGGCGCGCTTGCGGCCGCGGTGGCCTTGATGGCGCGCGACCGCGGAGGCCCGCCGATCTCCTTGCAGGCGCTCAACGTGCCTGTGCTCGACGATCGGTGCACCACGACGTCGATGCAGCAGTTCGAGGAAGCGCCCGTCTTCGGCGCCGCGCAGGCCCGCCCGATGTGGGATGCCTATCTGGGGGTTCAAGCCGATCGCTCTGCCGTCTCCCCTTACGCCGCCCCGGCGCGCGCCCGGGATCTGTCCGGTTTGCCACCGGCCTTCATCCAGGTAGGCGGCCTCGACCCGCTGCGTGACGAGGGCATCGAATATGCCATGCGGCTCATGGCCGCCGGCGTACCGGTTGAACTGTACTGTGCCCCCGGCCAGCACCACGGGCAGTCCGAGGATACGCGCACGGCCGCTCACAGCCAGGCTCTGTACCACGACGCCATCGCTGCGGCCATAGCCTGACGCCGCTGGACATCTCGGGGCTCAGGCGACGGCGGTCACCGCTGAGCGAACGCCGCCACCGCCGCGCTACGCAGTACCTCCGCCATCTTCTCCGCTCCGTCCTTGGCCAGGTCGGTGTTGAACACCTCGAGGGCGAAGTAGGGCTCAGCGCCGATGGCACCCAGGGTGCTGAGCAGCGCCGGGATATCGACCACTCCCTGACCCGGTGGCAGGCGTCCTCCCAGTGCGTATCCCAGGTAATCCCGGGCCGATGGTGCCTGCGTACTGGCGGCGTCGCAGACCTGGACGTAGTGGATGTGCTCACCCGGGATTCCGGTCAGGAGATCGATGCTCGGTCCTCCCGGCTGGTGATACCAATGCAACATGTCTATGACGATCCCGCCATTCGCTGCCCCTGAGTCATGAACGATCCGCCAAGCGGTCGCCAGATCCGGGATGGCAGTGAACGGAATGAATTCGATGGCCACGCGCATCGCCCGTTCGGCGGCGCGGTGACAAACCGCGGCGAACCCGTCCGTCGCTCGGGCCAGGTCGATGGTTGGATTGATGGTCGCCGCGGATACCACGTCGGCGCCGAGCATCGCGGCCAGTTCGAGTTGCGCGTCGTCACCGGCAACCGCCGCGTCCGGCCCATCTATCCACTGGCTCACCGCCTCGACCACCCGTACGACGACGCCGGCGTCATCGAACACCGTCCTGGTCCGCTCAGGACCCGCCGCCGTGGCGAAACTGGCCCACAGGGACAGTGATCCGAATCCCGCCCCAGCCGACGCTCGGGCGACCAACTCGACATCGGCCGCCGAGCAATCCATGGGCGTCACCAGCAGGGTCGCTGGGCACATCCCGATTTCGTCTGTCGCAAATGGCCACGACCCACCGGACAAGTGATCCCCTCCTTGTACCCGTCGTCAATCGTTCGACCTCGAGGGGATAAGCGTATCCAAGCGATCAGGCGGCTTCCCGGCATTAAGGGGGCCGCTCATATATTCTCAATATACTCCATGTAGATCACCGCGCCGGGCGGGGCCGGGCGGCGGGCGGGGGGCGGCGGCGCGGCGGGCGCGGCGGGGCGGCGGGGCGGCGGGCGGCGGGCGGCGGCGGAGGACGATCTCCCGCGCATAGTTTGTGCGCTTAACCCGCTCAGAGCGGGCTAAGCGCACAAACTATGCAGCGGGTAAGGGGCTAAAGGCTCATGCCGGCGCCGTGCCTGCAGGGAACATGGCGTTGAACGTGGCCATGAGCTCCTCACCTCTTTGACGGTCCCTTTCGCTGGCAAACTGGTCAGGAAATGTACGTGAGCGGTCGCGGTAGAAGCAGATCGTCTTGCAACCCTCGGGCCCGGTGAGTATGGGGCCGTACACCGCTTCAGCCTCCTGAACCCGGACCGACCCCGGCCCGAACCAGGTGCGTCCGACCCGCATGGTTCCTTCGACGACTACGAAGCACTGGTCCGTGTTGTGATAGTGAGGTGCGAACTCGAGGTTCGGCGCCAGGTTCAGCACCACGATCAGCGGTCCGTCTTCTTCGCCGCCCAGGTTGACGGTGGCCATTCCCATGGGGAACCCGTCACACTCCGGGCCAGTGATATCGAATGTCGCTCGTCCGGCCCTGATGGGGACGGTCTTGGCACTCTCACCGAACCCTAGGGTCACAGTTGATGGCATTTGACTGCTCCTTCCATTGGTCCTCCCGAGGCGGACTGTATACCGTTTGCGCGTCCCGGACGTCCAAGCCGCTGTCATGCCATGGATCGGGGCGGCCAGGGGCGCCCGCGACGAGCCCGTGCTCGCATACTGGGAAGCCCTGGGCCCGTGCGCTGGCGTGGCGGCGCTCCCGTTGCACTAATATTTGCTCGTCGCTATCGTGCATCGAGGGGGACAACATATGCGCAACCCCATACTTCGGGAGCTGCTGCACAACGCCCTGGAAACCATTGCGGACGAGGTCGGCGCGGTCGCAGCGCGCAATGCCTACTCGCCTTTCGTCAATCAGATGTCTGGCATCGCCACGGGCCTTTTCGATTCCACCGGGCGGCTCATCGCTCAGACAAGAGGTGGTGAATTCCACTGCTCCGCGGTGCGGCTCGGGCTACAAGAGCTCCTCAAGGAGACGCCGGGATCCTCGATGGAGGAGGGCGACGTGTTCATCCTGAACGATCACTTCCGCGGTGGTATCCATCCGACAGACGTGATGGTGCTAAAGCCCATATTCGTCGAGAAGAAGCTGACTTTTTTTCACGGCTCGCTGATGATCGTGTCTGACCTGGGTGGAGTCTCAGCGGCGGGGCTGCCCGGTAACGCGACCGAGTGCTTTCACGAAGGGGTGATGATTCCCGGGATCCGCTTGTACCGGGCGGGGGAGAGGAACGTCGACGTCATTCGGCTGATCGAGGCCAACAGCCGTACCCCGAACCGAGTTCTGGGCGACGTCAACGCTATGGTCGCCGCCGGCAACGTGGCCGAGCTCCGGCTTCGGGAGTTGGCCGAGCGGTACGGCGCGGAGACCTTGCTTTCGCTCGTCGACGACCTGATTGCCTACGGGGAGCGAATGGCCCGTGATGCTATTGCATCAATCCCCGACGGCACATACTCCGGTTCGTACCTGGTTGAAGACGACGGCATCGTTCTCGACAAGAGCTACTGGGTGAGGGTCCGAGTGGACGTCAAGGGCTCCGACATCTGTGTCGACTTGACAGGTACGGACGATCAGGCCAGGGGAGCGGTGAACTCCTCGTACAGCCAGTCCCTTTCCGGGATCATCCACGCCCTGCGGTACTACCTCGGGTCAGACGTACCGATGAACGAAGGTCTCTACAACCCCATCCAGGTGGTGCTGCCTCTGGGCAGCATCGTCAATCCCCGCTTCCCGGCCGCTTGCAACATCCGGATTGGGGCGGTTCAAGCGATCATCGACTCGATCTGGCAGGGTTTGGCGCAGGCCTATCCCGACCTGGTGCAGGCGCCGGGCGGGACGGTCCATTCCCTGATCGCGGCGGGACGCCATCCCGGCTCGGGCGACCCCTGGGTGCTGCTCACTCCCTACTTCGGGACTGGCGGTGCCCGATCAACGATGGACGGAATCGACTGCGATCCGAATTCGATGTTCAGTGGTTCGGGCGCCTATGGCATGAGCCTCGAGGTGCTCGAGAGCGAATACCCACTGAGGCATGACTACTTCCGCGTCTGGACTGACAGCGGAGGACCGGGAAGATGGAGAGGCGGGGCCGCGCTGACCAAGCAGGTCACCTTCCTCGGTTCCGCCGACCTGACGACGAGGGTGGTGGACCGCTGCCGGATCCCACCCGCCGGTCTGGCCGGTGGCCGGCCTGGGCGGGGCGGAGGCTGGATAATCAACAGTGGTGAGGAGGACGAATGGTTCCCCGCGCCAAAGCAGACGAACATTCCGGTGGGGCCCGGCACGACAGTGACCATGCTTGTCAGTGCCGGGGGAGGATATGGCGACCCGTTCGAACGAAGGGTGGATCTGGTGGTACGCGACGTGAGGGAGGGTTTCGTGTCCGTGGACGGGGCCCGTCAGGATTACGGCGTCATCGTCGATCCAGAGACGTGGGAAGCCGATGATCTGCCCCGGGCCGAGCGGGTCGCGGTAAGGACGGATTGATGGACGCGGCTTCCAAGTACTACGCGGGAATCGATATCGGAGGGACTTTCACCGACGTGGTATTGAGCGGGCCGCCCGGCGTCGGTCCATTTGTCGGCAAGGTCCTGACCACCCCGGAGGATCCCGTCGAGGGGGTGGTAAGCGGGCTGGTCTCGGCCCTGAGCCAGGCCGGGGCCCGGCCTGAGGACGTCGTGCGGGCGGTTCACGGCACCACGCTGGCGACGAACCTGATTCTCGAGCGCCGAGGCGCTCGGGTCAGCCTGGTCACCACCGCCGGATTCGGCGACATGTTCCAGATCGGACGGAACATGAGGCCTGACAGCGAAGCGTACAACATGCTTCATGAGCGGCCGCAGCCCCTGCTTCCCCGCGAGATGGTGGTGGAGGTCCCCGAGCGGGTAGAGGCCAACGGCCAGGTGCACCTGGCGCTCGATCCGTCGGGTTCGGACCCGTGGTTGCGTGCATTGCGGGCGCTGGCGCCCCAAGCGATCGCCGTGTCGCTGCTTCACGCCTGCACCAACCCGGTCCATGAGCTGCAGATCCTGAAGATACTGAAGCACGAATTCCCCGGTTCGTACATCGCCATCTCCTCCGACATCTGGCCCGAGCTGGGTGAATACGAGCGGGCCGTGGCCACCTTCGTATCGGCCTATGTCGGCCCTACCTTCTCGACGTACGTGCACCGGCTCTCCGAGGAGCTGGAGGGTCGCAACATCCCGGCCCGGCTCGAGATAATGACTTCATCAGGCGGTATTATGCCCGCCGACGAAATCGCCCGCCGGGCCGTCCACAGCATCGAGTCGGGGCCGGCGGCCGGCGTGATTGCCTCCAAGCATCTTGGTCAAGTCTGTGGTTTACCGGACGTCATCTCGTTCGACATGGGTGGGACGACGGCCAAGGTCAGCGTCATCCGCGGTGGCGAGCCCGACATAACCCGGGAGTTTCGCATCGGTACTGATGTGAGCGGGGCTGGTCGGGTCGGGGAACCCGTCCGAATCCCGGTGGTGGACCTGGCCGAGGTCGGCGCGGGCGGCGGGAGCATCGCCTGGGTGGATCGAGGGGGGCTGCTGCAGGTGGGTCCGCAGAGTGCCGGTGCCAACCCGGGACCGGCGTGCTACAGCCTCGGCGGCCAGGAAGCGACCGTCACTGACGCCGACGTGGTGCTGGGCTACATCGGGGCAGAGAACGCTCTGGGCGGACGTCTATCTATCGACGCCTCGAAGAGCGAGCAGGCGATCAGCAAACGGATCGCCGGACCGCTCGGTCTGTCGGTGACCGACGCCGCCCGGGCCGTCTACGATCTCGTGAACGCCAAGATGGGGTCGGCGGTCCGGATGGTCACCATCCGGCGCGGCGTGGATCCGCGTCAATTCCATGCCATCGGGTTCGGGGGAGCGGGTCCGGCTCATATCCTTCGGGTGGCGCAACAGTTCGGCATTCCTAGCGTGATCATCCCGCCATCACCGGGCGTCCGGTCGGCGTTCGGGCTTCTCGTGTGCGATCTGTCGTTCGACTACATCCGGACTCGTCTGATGGACGTAGCCCAGGCTGACCCGGCGACCGTCGAGAGCCTTTTCGAGGATATGGAGTCTGAAGGTCGCCAGACGCTGCGGGCGGCCGGCCTGGCCGATGACGCGGTCCAGCTGCAAAGGTTCGTGGGTGTCCGGCTGGTGCACCAGCGCCATGACATAGCCGTCCGCGTCTCCTCCGGAGGGTCAGGCTCTCATACGATCGACCAAGCGGACTCCGGTTTTCGCGACGAGTATCTGAAGCTCTTCGGGATCACACCAACCGACCCGTGCCAGTTGGTGAACTTCCGTGTTCGGGCGAGCGGGTCCCCCGAGAAGCCGGGGATCAGCGAGCACCCCCTTCGGATCAGCGCCGCCCACGAGGCCCAGGTCGGCACTCGCCTCGCCTATTTCGAAGAGGCGGAGGACTACGTGCGGGCTGCGATCTACGATCGGCTGTCGCTGCGAGCGGGAGATTCGTTCAGCGGGCCGGCCATAATCGAAGAGCTTGACGCCACTACGATCTGCCCGCCGGGTCACGCCGTGACCGTTGATCGCTATCTCAACATGCGGCTGGCTAGACTCGGGGAGTAGGCGCCAGGGAACCGCAGTCGCAACGAACTCACCGGGGGGTCCGGCCCGGTGTCGCACTGGGTCAGCCCGCAGGCCGGTAGGGCCCCGAGAGGTTCACGACACAGCGGCGGCCCGCTGCGCCCTCAACCCCCGGTTCCCGTCCGGGTCCGGGATGAGGGCGAGCTGGCTCATGTCGTGCAGGCATTTGAAGATGAACTCTCGCGTCAGGTGGGGAACTTCGGGCCCGATCGGGAGCTTGCCTACTGCGTCCTGGAACCGCCGGCTGCTCGCCATCGGCTCGTTGGCGGCGGGTTGACTCAACGAGTCGAGCACACTCAGCGACGAGTGCTGTCGCTGGTCGTCAGGTAGCGCCCGTAGCTTTGCCTCGAAGCGATTCAGCCACTCGGCGTAGTCGGGTACCCGCTCCACTGTGTAGCCCGCCTCCCGGATCCAGTCGACGAACGTGTCGAGTGAGATCCCGTCGTGCTGGTGGGGATTGAGGACGTTGAACGTCCGGATCTCGCCGTGGGGCTGGGCCGCGATACCGACGATGGCAGCTGCGATGAAGTCGACGGCCAATCCGTCGTAGTGCGCCATGGGCCGGCTACCGCCGGGCTCGAGTCGGTAGAACGACTCCGGGGCCAGGCCGGTCAGGATGACGCTGCAGAGCAGCCGGGTGAAGATGTCCGGCACGTTGATCTGCTGTTGATACCGGCTGTGGGCCAGCATCATGTCGCCTCGGAACACGTTCACCGGCAGGCCGAACCTCCGGTGGGCGCTATGCAGCAGTTGTTCGGCCGCCCACTTGCTGGCACCGTATCCGTTCGCGTACTTGGAGGTGAGAGGGACCTTCGCCCGCAGGGGCGTGTCCTCGCTGTTGTCCCCGCTCCCGTCGAGCAGGTAAGTCGTCGCCGCCGACGAGACGAAGTCGAACGGCTTTCTGCGGTGGGTCAGCGCCAACCGAATCAGCTCCGCCGTGCCGGCGACGTTGGGGCCGAAGAGGTATTCGTAGTCGAGGACGTGATTGACCAGGGCGCCCGGGTGCACGATACGGTCGACCTCTCCGGCCAGCCGATCAAAGTCGGCGTTGGTGAGACCGATGCGAGGTTCTGCGACGTCGCCGACGACGACCTCGAGGTGATCGGCGGCGAGTTCACTGAAGCGCCGCTCGAGGGCGGGATCGGCCCCTTCGAACACAGAAGCTAGGCGACGGCGGCCCGCCTCCCGGTCTGTAGCCCGGACCAAGCAGATGAGTCGCCCGCCGCCCGCGGCTAGCCGCTCGAGCCATTCGAGGCACATGAATCGACCGAGAAAGCCCGTGGCACCCGTCAGTAGGACCTGACGGGCGACATCCGGATTTGCCTCGATCGGGACCGGCTGGACCGAGTCGTCGTTTATGAACGCCTCCACGTCGAGATCCGCCGCCCTGATTTCACGGGCGCCTTTGCCGTGAACCTTGTCGAACGTCGGCATCGGACTCTCCCGCCGGGCGAGGAGTCTCTCGATGGCGGCCGCCCATTGACGGGGGTTGCCGGCCGGGCTGAGGATGGTGCTCACCGGCAGCGTGATCCCGAATATGTCCTCGAGCAGAGCGGAAAAGGCAGTTGCTCCCAGGGAATCGCCGCCAAGATCGACGAACCCGTACGGCTGGTTGACGTCGATGTCGGTCACGCCAAGACTGGCTTCGAGGGCCTTACCCACTTTCTCGAGTACGGTCAAACCGCTCCGCATGGTTTGGAGCGCCATCAGCTCCTCGTTCTGCTTGCGCTCCAAGTCCGCGTACATCTGTTCCAGCCCCTCGCCGTACCTCGCCTGCAGAGCGGGGCGCAGACGCTTGTACACGCTCGACAGCAGCCCGTTTTCGTGGCTGAATGGCTCGGTTTCGATGATGAAGTCCCGAGGTATCTCGAACGACTTCAAGTTCGCCGCCGCGGCCACGTCTCGGAGCTCGGAGCGGATCAGATCCTTGATGGTGGTCTCGCCGGCGGCCGGCCCGAGGAGGCTTTCGATCACGTCCATGTTCGGGACCACAACCGCCAAGAGGTAAGAACGAGCCGAATCGCCGTACAGGTAGATCTGATGAATGGCGTCGCTCTCGTTCTCGAAGGTGGTGCCGAGAGCGCCCAGCGCGACGAACTCGCCTTGGGACAGCTTGAGTACGTCGTTGCGCCGGTCTATGAGGACGACATGGTCAGGTCCCCGCTCCTCTACAATGTCGCCCGTTCGAACGAATCCATCCTCGTCGAAGAGCCTGGCCGTGGCCTCGGGGTTCTTGAAATATCCCGGGATGCTGAGTGCGGTCTTCAGGCAGAGCTCGCCCCGTGAATAGGGTTTGTCGGTAGTGAAGTAACCGAGCTCAGGAACGTCCGCCACCTTGTAGTCGGTCACTGGCGGGCGAACGAGCCGATCACGGTAGCTGACCGGGCCGACCTCGGTCGCGCCGTACCCGTCGTAGACCGGGAGCCCAAAACAGTCGCTCACAAACTGCTTGACTTCGGGGGCCGCCGGAGCCGTCGATACCCCGATCGAGCAGAGCCGATCACCGAGAAAGCTGCGGCGCATCTCCGCCATGAGCTCGGCCTTGACGGCTTCTGAGTCGACCTGTCGTCCGGCCGTGCGCCGCAGGAACTCACTGAGGAAGTGCCGGTGGATCATCTCCATGACGCGCGGGAAGAACATCAGTTCCGTTGGCCGCGCCAGCCTTATGTCCTCGAACAGGGTGGATAGGTCGGAACTTGCCGTGTAGTGAATGGTCCCGCCTCTGGCGATGGTGGTGTGTAGGGCCGCTCGGCCGCCGAGGTGGTTCATCGGGGCGAACACGATCCGCACGACCGGGACCGGCAGGGTACCTGGATCCCACTGAGACTTGGCAATGCGCTCGGGGATGATGGCGCCCTTTGGGGTCCCGGTGCTTCCTGAAGAGTGAATGATCAGGGCCATCCGTTCCTCTCCGGCCTCGTGCGCCGGCAGGGGCTCCCACGGCGTCGACTCACTGACGGAGATCAGCTCGTCGATGGTGGCCAGGCTGGTTCTGGACCCGGTGTGGGCAAGCTCGGCCTGGGCCGCGGCATACTGCTCACGGTCGGCGTCGACTCGATCGTCGTAGTCGAGCGCGATAACGCTGCGGACAGAGTCGTGGGCCCGGGCGAACCTGGCGGCCTGCTGGAGGTCGTCGACCGTCGCCGCCACCGCCGTGGGGGCGGTATCGATGAAAATACCGTCGAGGTCCGCCGTGGCCAGGCTGGTCTGCAGGGGAACGCTCACGGCTTGGGCATACGCACACGCCAGGTCGACCGTGGCATAGTCCGTTCCGGCAAATCCGAGAATGCACACGAAGTCGCCGGGATCCACCCGGTGATGCGGGTGATGGCGCCACGTAGTAGCCAGTCTCTTTATGCGGGTGTGGAACTCGGAGCACGTGATCGGGTCGAAGCGAGGTAGGTACTTTCGCCGCCGGCGTCCCGTCTCCTGATCGAGCTCGACCTCGTAGGCGCGCTCAGCCACCGACCGGCGCGAGGCGTAGCCGTCGAGCGCGGTGGCGATGACCTCCTGGTAGGACAACCCGGGCTGCCGGAGTGCGGCCTGGACCTCGGGGTCAGGAATCAGCTCCCGGAGCTGTGGATCGCTCTTCGCCAGCTCGAGCACACGCTTCGAGTGGGCCGGCATGTCGGTGTCGGGGTTCAGCGCCATGGTTCCTGGTCCTTCCTCGCAGAGTTGAGAATACGCCCTCTCGCCCAGGGGCACTGGAAGCCGGCATGCCGGTCACCACCCCTGGGGCCGGCCTTTCCGCCCACCTCGACTACCCCAGGTCAACTTGCTAGACATTCCTGTGTGACCGAATTTCCCGGACGAGTCCCGGACGCCGAAGAGTTGGCGCTTCGCGCCGCCGCCGGCGCTGTGGTGACCGAACTTTTCGCCCGCCTGGACCGGGCGGATGTCGACGGAGTGGTCGAGCTGTACGCGGACGGGGCTGTCCTCGAAGGGGCCAAGGGTAAAAGTGCGATCCGGCAGAGCGTGATGCGGTCCTCGGGCGCGGTGGCAGGGCGGCCAACCGCCCATATCGTCACCAATCTGAGAGCTTCGGCATCGGGTGGGGCGGTCGCGGTCGAGTACACGGTCGTGGCGTACGAGCTAAGCGGCTCTGGGCCCTACGGCGCCAACGTCATCCTCAATCAGCGCCAGATCCAGGAGCGGTCTCCGGACGGGAACTTGCGGATCGTCGAGCACCGAGTTCAGGGATACGACCTCAACCACGAGTAGGTCCACGCCGGCCAAAGGTAGGCGGCGACCACCGGGCGGGTGGAGGCAGGCGGCGGCGACCGCGCATCTGGACGGTAATGTCCGCGTTAACGCCGCTCGGGCGGCGAAGCGGGCAGGGTCAGGCGCCGATGAGAGCGATGTCCTCGGTCAGCAGGGAGTCGATGGCGTCGGGATCGGCCGCCTCCCGGGGCTTCAGGTAGCCGCCGCGCGCGTCCCAGTTGGCCAGCAAGGTCTGACCCAGATCGGGGGAGCGTCCTGTGATGTCGGCGACTGTAGGCCCGACCCGCTCGGCCACCGCCGCCAGCCTGGCCCGGTCCAGCCCGAGTACCCGGATGGCGTTCTCGCCCAGCATCAGCCGCAGCTCGTCGTCGGGCACCCCTGCGAACGCGTCGCTCAGCCAGTCGGCGGTGTTCGGCCACGTACCCTCGGCGTGCGGGTAGTCCCGCCCGAAGAAGATGGTCTGGACACCGATTTCGTGGCGCATTTCCACCTCGGCCTTGTGCACGAACGATAGCGAGACGAGGCAGTGCTCTTGCCAGACCTCGCTCGGCTTGCGCTTCGCCGGCAGGTCGCCGCGGTGCTGATCAAACGCGGCGTCGAGATGGCCCAGGGTGTCGGGCAGCCAGTCTCCGCGAACCTCGGTCATAAGCAGCTTGAGCTCCGGGTGGCGGTCGAAGACACCGCCGAGCATGAGCTGCCACATCGCCCGTCGCGGTCGCAGATCCTTGGAGAAAAACCGGTCGGCGTTGTTGATGATCTCCGCCAGCAGGTCGTCGCGCCCCTCGGCCTCCATGTTCTGGCGCAGGCCATCGATCGCGTTGAGGAACTCGCACTGTTTCTGGCCGTAACCGGCGTGGATCACCACGGGCAGCTTGAGGTCGGTCAGTCGGGTCCAGAATGGATCGAAGTAGGGGTCGTGCAGCGGTGGCAGGTCTCCCCGGTAGAAGTAGCCCGGCGCGTAGGCGCCGGCGAAGCCGTGGTCGGCGATCCAGTCGAGCTCGGCCAGGATGGCGTCGATGTCGGGCTGGCTTGCGGGGTCACCGACACACAGGATCCGATCGCAAGCGGCGCCGAAGGTGTCCGCCGCCCACCGGTTGTAGGCCCGCACCCCGGCTGCCACCACATCCTGGGGCAGCGGACGGAATTGGGGGCTGAGAGGGCTCAACGTGCGCGGATCGCCGGCATACACCAGTTCGGCGGCGACGCCTTCCCTGTCCATTTCGGCCAGGCGGCGCTCCGCGTCCCAGCACCCGAGGTACCCACCCGATCGCCAGACGCCTTCGGGGTCAATGACCTCCAGGGTCTGGGGGGAGAAGTCGGCGAACAGGCCGAGCAGCTGCTTGTACCGCTCGTTGTCCTCGCGCATGCCCGGCAGGTACTCGTGGTACTCCGCCTCGACGTACTTCGGCCACACCTCGGGCGGAGGGACCGCATGTGAGTCCCCAGACACCATGATCAGTTTGTCCATGTTCACCCCGATCGAATTCATGTCGCTGCCTGCAAGCGTACCTCCGCTTGCCTGCTCCGGGGAGCCGTAGGCTTGACTCACGACGGGTCGAAGTTATGTGCCGTCTGGTACGTTGTTTTGGGAGGGTTGCGATGAGCACGGAGTTCGAGACCGTCGACTACTTCACCGAGCCGTCGCTGGTGGGCGATCCATACCCTTACTTCGACTGGTTGCGCGGCGAGTGTCCGGTGAAGCGGGCGCCCGAGCGTAACGTCGTAGCGGTCACCGGCTACGACGAGGCCGTCGAGGTGTACCGCGACAGCCAATCGTTCTCGCGCTGCAACGGGGTCGGCGGGCCGTTCCCGGGGCTGCCGGTGGAGCCCGAGGGCGACGACATCAGTGACCTCATCGAGCAGTACCGGAATGTGTTTCCGCTCAGCGAAAACTTCGTGACCTTCGACCCGCCGGTGCACGGCGACCATCGCCACCTGCTGATGCGGCTGATCACGCCGAAGCGACTCCAGCAGAACGAGGAGTTCCTCTGGCGGCTGGCGGACCGCCAGATCGACACCTTCCACGAGTCGGGTCGGTGCGAGTTCGTCCACGGCTACGCCGAACCGTACGCCACGCTGACCATCGCCGACATCCTCGGCGTGCCCGAAAGCGACCACGACAAATTCCGCGGCGCGTTCAGCAACAAGGTCGTCGGCAGCATCGACGGTACGACCTACGAAGGGGGCCATGTCAACGCCCTCGACGAGTGGTTCATCGACTACGTCGAGGACCGGCGCCGCCAGCCGCGCGACGACGCCCTCTCCAAGCTGGCTAACGGCACGTTCCCCGATGGGTCGCTGCCCGAGGTCATAGAGACCGTCCGCATAGCCACGATGCTCTTCGCCGCCGGGCGAGGCACCACCGTCCACCTCCTCTCCGCCGCCATGCAGTTCCTCGCCGAGGATCCCGACCTTCAGAAGGTGCTGCGTGAGGACCGGAGCAAGATCCCCAACTTCGTCGAGGAGGTGCTCCGGCTGGAGAGCGCCCTCAAGGCCAACTTCCGCCTGGTCCGCACCTCCACCGAGATCGGCGGAGTGCCGGTCAAGGCAGGTACCACAGTCACGCTGCTGCTCGGCGCGTCCAACCGCGATCCTCGCCGCTTCGAGAGCCCGAACGAGCTCGATGTTGACCGGCCCAACGCCCGGGAGCACCTCGCCTTCGGCCGGGGCATCGCATCGTGCCCCGGCGGACCGCTGGCCCGGGCCGAGGCCAAGGTCTCGCTCGAGCGCGTGCTCGACCGAATGGCCGACATCCGCCTTTCTGAAGAGCACCACGGTCCGGCCGGCAACCGGCGGTTCGACTACGACCCGACGTTCTTCCTGCGCCGCCTCACCGGCCTCCAGTTGGAGTTCACCCCGATCTGCTAACTACCCGCGGCCCTGGCCCCGTCACTCGTGCTTGCGCCCGTAGGCGAAGTAGGAGATGGGGACCGCGCCCGCCGAGTTGACGAGCAGCACGGCGACCACCCATTTCATCTTGGACCCCCGGATCTCGCTCGCCGGCCGGCGGACGATGTCGATCAGCGCCGCCAGCTTCAGGACCCCCTCGAAAGCGGCGCTGATGATGATCAGCCTCCGGGTTCGTTCGCTCAGCTCATTCCATCGCTTCTTGTCCGTCACGGCTCCTCCGCAGAGATGTCACCTGGCTGACGGCAACGCTACCCGGGCGCGGGTTTGCTGATCCCGTACAGGGTAAGGGCACTCTCGCTGGTGATGGCCCGCTTCTGCTCGTAAGAGAGGCCCTCCAAGGCCTCTGTGAGCTCCTGGGTCACCCCGGGGAACTTGGCGTCAGGGTGGGGGTAATCGGACGCCCAGATGATCCGGTCGGCCCCGCACAGGGGAGAGTTGGCCGTGAATGCCAGCATTGTCTCGTCGGGATCGAAGCTGATCCAGCACTGCCTACGGAAATACTCGGACGGCAACATCTTCAA
Organism: uncultured Actinomycetota bacterium; assembly: GCA_963783945.1. GTDB lineage: Bacteria > Actinomycetota > Acidimicrobiia > Acidimicrobiales > Palsa-688 > CAWAPS01. Next base: position 542,667 of record CAWAPS010000019.1, on the reverse strand, counting down.
CCAGGGAACGTCCCAGCTGAACTTCTTCGCGTGATGATCGAGCCGCTCCAACCAGGGCACCAACCAGCCCCCGTTGGCCTCCAGGAAAATGAACTTCGCAGCTGGGAACCGTTCGGCTACGCCGCCGGCAACGACGAAGCAGACGGCGCTCATGACGTCGACCGGATTGGCGATGGCCTGGGTGAAGTAGATGTTGGGCAGGTAGAGGCTGCGCCCCTCGTCGAGCAGACGGTCGAACTCTTCGAGCGGGAGGTAGGAGCCGTCCTGGTTGCGGCCTCGGGCCAACTTCAGTCCCTGGCAGGCGCCAGGCAGGTCCGGGGCGAGAAAAGGATGAAAGGCGACGGGCAGCCCGGTGTCGGCCGCCGCTCGCCAGATCGGGTCGTACACCGGATCGTCGAATTGGCGCCACTCCACCGCCGGGTTTGGCCGCATGAACACCGACACCATCCCGGGCAGAGTGGCGACGTGGCGGATCTCGTCAGCGACCGCCTCCACGTCGTCTGGCTCGTGCATGGGCGGAAGGGCGCCCGCCGCGTAGAGCCTGCCCTGCCCATCCGACAGATGAGCCGAGCACCACTCGTTGTAAACCCGGGCTTGCACCCGGCCGAAATCCACGTCCCGCAGGCTCTGAAGACCGAGCATGGATGTCGGGTAAAGCACGGACAATTCGATCCCGTCCAGATCCATGTCCCGCAACCGGAGCTCGGCGGTCCAACCGGACGGTCGGGTCTGCGAATAGCTCAGCTGGCCGGACCTGACCCGATCGACGTCGTCGTCGGAGAACCCCGCTGTTCCACCCAATCCTGTCGCCTCATGGCGGACGTCGTTGAACACGAAGTGCTCAGTGCCGTCTCCTACCCTCTCGATGTGCCAGATCCGGTCACGGTAGGCGGCCGGGGCGAACTCCAGCATTCCAGTTGGCGGCTCGAGGATGTGTCCATCGGAATCGATGTAGCGAAGCGGCTGCTCGCTCGTGGTAGCCATGCTCATCCCCCTGATCGGTCTGGCCCGGCTCGAGTCACCTCAGCCTACGAACGAGAGGGGGCGACTGTCTAGACCCACTCTGCCGGGAAGTGACATGTTGGTCCCCATGAGCATGGATCTGGACCTCACGGGTCGGCGCGTCCTGGTCACCGGGGCGGGCCAAGGCGTCGGGCGGGGCATTGCCCACGGCTTTGCCACCGCCGGCGCCGAGGTGGTCGTCAACGACTTCTATGTCGAACGGGCCGAGACGGTCGTGGAGGAGCTGAGGAGAGCGGGAGGCACAGCGACGCTCTCGGTCTTTGATGTGACCGATTACCCCGCGGTGGTCTCGGGGATCGAGGCGGTCGGAGACGTTGACATCTTGGTCAACAACGCGGGAAACGCCGGTCCGGACGGGTGGCATCACAACGGAGACTTCGTCGACACCGGGCCCGCCGACTGGGAGCCCTTCCTGCGGGTGAACCTGTACGGAGTGCTGCACTGCGCCCGGGCCGCCCTGCCGGGAATGATCGCCAAGAGATGGGGGCGGGTGATAACCGTAGTGTCCGACGCCGCTCGAGGGGGTGAGAGAGGCCAGGCCGCCTACAGCGCGGCGAAGGCTGGCGCGGCCGGGCTGACCCGTGCGCTGGCCACCGAAACCGGGCGCCATGGGATCACCGTCAACAACATCGCGCTCGGCACGATGCGCACCCCGATGACCGAGGCTCTCTGGGCGGACCAGGACGACCCCCGGGCCCGGGCCATCCTCAGGCGATACCTGGTTCGCCGGCCGGGGCTGCCCGAAGATGTGGCGGCTCTGGCGGTGTTCCTCGCCAGTCCTCAGGCGGCCTGGATAACCGGCCAGACTTATCCCTTGAACGGCGGCTACTCGTTCTCACTGTAGACAGGCCGGCCCGCCCCACCACTGCTCGGCCGATCCGGATGCAAACCAGACGGTTTCAATCCGGGCGCGTTTTCTTGTTGTCAGCGTCCAGGAGAAATGGCGGTGCCGTGGCCGATCCGGACCGTAATACGCCGATCGGCATTGAACTCCGCCATCTCGGCGGTTCGGAAGGTTGTCGTGGTCCCCATCTCCGGACCGGTGAGGAATTCCACCTCCCAGAACAGCTCTGCGAATACCAGCCAGCTGTCGATGTGACGATGGAGGAACTCCAGATCAGTTCGCCGGAGATCCCCCGGCCTCCGTGGTTGGGGACGATGATCGCAACCGGGGAGTGATGCATCTGGCCCGTGGCCAGCTCCTGCCCGTCACCTATTCCGCACGCGAACGTGTACCAGTCGGCACGGATCTCGGTCGTGGCCCGCAAACCGCAGAGCTGCTCACCTCGTGCATTTCTGCGTAAGCCTTCCTGATACCCTCCCGGGTATAGGCGATCTCCTGGTTAGGGACCGATCCATCGAAGGTAGGGACGGGAGAGACGGTGTACGCGTAAGGCCCTTCCGGGCTCAGGGTCTCCACGATGTCGTCGACCACCCCCTTACACTCCACCCGTACGTGATACCGAGTCATCCTGGCTCGCTGATCCGGGCCTGGTTGATTGTGCGTCGGCGCCTGGCCCACGGGCCCACTGGGAATGTCGCGACCGGAACGAAACGGGTACGCTTGGCGTCGAAAGGAGAGACAGTGGCAGGGTGGCACGAGGTATACGAGAAGTTTGAGTTCGCGAGTCCGGAGTGGGTGGACATGCTTCGCGACCTGATTCTGGCCGGTCTGGCGGACAAGGATCTCTCGGGGATCGAGTTCACTCTTTGTGAGGAGTACACTGACCCGCCCGCGCATCTGCGCCGCCCGGGGTCTTCCTCGATCGGATTGTACGTGCGGATCGCGAACGGCCAGGTCGAGGTGGTGAATGACGTCATCGACCACGCCACCAAGAAGATGGTCTGCGATTACGGTTGGGCCAAGAGGTATGCCATGCGCTTCCCTGATCCCAAGCTGCGCGACCAGCTGATGGCGGACGGGCTTATGCGGGTCGAGGGAGAAAATGAAATGTCGAAGCTTCCGGCCGTCTGGCTCGAGCTCGACACCACCAGCCTGACCAGGCCTCGAACCGCGTGGTGAGTGGCTGCGGGTCCCTTTGAGCCCCAACCCGCTGCTGCATTAGCTCGATCCGTGTCCATGAGAGGAACAACCAATATGAGCACTTCGACCAACGACACCGACCCGATCACCGACCGCTTCGCGATCGTCGATTTGATCAACAGCTATTTCGCCGCGACCGACGCCAAGGAATGGGATCGTCTCAAGGAGCACTACGCCGAAGATGCGGTCGCGTGGTGGACCGCCCAGAAGTTCACCACCGGGCGAGACGAGATCCTGAAATACACCAGCTCGATGCTGGGCACCGATGAGATTGTCACCCATCACACCGTCGCCAGCTTCACGCCGGTCATCGATGGCGACACCGCCGAGGCCGACGTGCGTGTGCGCGCCATGCACAACGGGGTGGGCTCCCGGGCCGGCCGGTTCTGGGAAAGCCTCGTCGTCCAGAACACCCAGTTCGTGCGGACTTCGGACGGCTGGCGGATCAAGGAGTACAAGTGGAAGGTCGTGGTCGGCCTCGGCAGCCTTGACCTGTTCGACGGACTCTGGATCGAGGCCTCCACCGTGCCGTGAGGCGCGATCATGTTGAAAATAGACTCGCTGCGGACCGCCGAGCAGAACGGAGCAGCTCATGTCCACCGCCACTGATGAAGGGTCGACTATTCCGCGACACGTCTTGGAGCTGTTTGACGGCCGGCTGCACATTGGGCACATGTCCACCGTGCGCCCCGATGGGCAACCGGCAGTGGTGCCGGTGGGGGTGATGATCCACGAGGGAAAGCTGCGGATCAGCAGTCGCTCGGCGACCAAGAAGATCCACAACCTGCAGCGTGACCCCCATATCTCGATGTGCGTGACCGATCCGGATGACGCCAATCACTACATGACGGTCCGCGGGATCGCGGAGCTGGCTGACGATACTGACCGGGCGTTCGTTCGCTGGTTGGCCCGGACCTACATGGATTGCGAAGATCTCCCCCATGAGAAGTCGAGCGTGGCCCGGACGGTGATCACCGTCCGGCCGCTGCGGTTTGTGATCCGGACTCGGGCCGAGAATCAGCCCGAGCGTAGGTGGTCCGCCTAGAGGCCCGACGGCTTCCCAAGCCCCACGAATGGCTCATCGGACAGGATCGGCGGGGCTCACACCGGGCTGCGGACGAACTTGTATTTGGGCAACCGAGCGACGGCTCTACAGGGGGCATGAGCATCTCAACGGCAGTCCTGGATGCGGCCCCGGCCGCACCCTCCCCGACGCGGACATCACCTATCTTTTGGGAGCTGCCGTACTCCGTCAACGCGCAGCAGTTTCCGATGATGGGAGTAAGGTTCGAAGCTACGAACTGGTGGCGGCTGGACCGGCAGGTCGGATACGGGCCGGCAGGCGTGATCCGGCCTTCCGAAGGTCCCGGCGTAACCGACTATCTCACCCATCCGGCGGACGTCGCCTACAGCACCTTCGGGATCCACGTAGGCCAGGACGACCGGCTGACCTTCTTCGGAACAGGGCAGTGGATCACCGCCCACCTCATAGATTGCCGGATGTCGTCCCCGACCGTTGGCCGCGAGCTTGTTCTCGAGTTCCGGGCCTCGCCTCGTCGGATGCTGACCATTCCCGCGGGTGTCGCCCACACGTTCGACGGGCTATCCGGGGTGGTGACTCGCGTCGAGCCAGTCTGGTACGTCGACGGCCGCCCCGGCTGGGAGCCGGACCACGATCTGATCTCGTTCCCCCGGACCGCGTGCGCGACCCCCCTCGTGAGGACCAACCGCCACCTCCTCCCCGACGCTGCCCACCTGCTGGTCTCCCGTATGTCGCGGTCGGCCGGCGCCCAGAGCCAGGCTGGGTACCGCGCCCGCTACCGAGTCCATCTCGACGGGACGACCCGGTATCTCAACGTGGCCCCGAGCTGGTCGGGCCCTGATGCCCTCGGCGATTGGGCCGGGCTGCCGGTCAGGGCTCAGGTCAGCAACCTCGGTCTCACCGGGTCGGGCGGCTACAGGGTCGTCCCCTCCACCGACAGCTGCACGTCAGATGTCATCGAGGTTCGCGGCGATGGAATCAACGGGTCCAGCTTTGCATCCCACCAGTTGTACGAGCGGCTCCTGACCTGGCTGGGAGGCAGCGGAGAGTCGTGGATCTCCTTCGGCGATCCCGGCAAGCGGATACGCACCAGGAGGTTGGACGACCCCCGCCTGACCATCCGGATCCCGCCAGGTGTGAAATACCGAATCGGCTCCCAGGGGACCAACTGGTATCGCAGCGAGATGCGGTTGGTGGGCGCGCCAGCGGCGACAGCAACCCGCCCGTGTATAGACATGCAGACGCATGAAATCAAGGTCGGGCGAGAATGTTTGGTCGGAGATCCCATGTAGCTCTCGTTCAAACCCCGGTCTGCAATGGGATGACAGCAGGTCGCCCAGCCCGGTGCTATGGTCAGGCCGGGTGCCCCCCGGAAGAGAGATACGTAGTGAGCGCGTCTGACGAGGCTCTGGAGGTGATCGCTGACCAGATCGCCGTGACGGACGTCGTGCTTCGGTTCTTTGCCCTGGTCGATTCTAAGACCTGGGAGCGCATGCCCGAGGTCTTCACCGATGACACAACGGTGCGCCGGGGTCCTGACACGGTCATTGAGGGCCGCTCCGCCGTAGTCGGGGGAATGCAGCAAATGGTGGACAATGACGAGATCGTCACGTACCACCATGTCGCGGCCATGACGCCGGTCATCGATGGAGACACCGCTGAGGTGACCGTGAGGGTCCGGGCCATGCACCACGGCGTAGGCCGGCGCGCTGGCAGGTTCTACGAGAGCCTCGCGCTCCAACCCACCCGATTGGTCCGAGATCCAGACGGTTGGCGGATCAAGCACCGTGATTGGCTGATCCAGGTAAAGCTAGGCAGCCTGGAGGAGCTGTTCGCACCAGAGCTGGCGGCACGTCGTCCTGACCAGGGCCCGCGCCCATAGGCCTTGCCTCCTTTCGTTGCTCCGGTCTACAATCGGAAAAAGATCGTTCATATATGTGATGGTCGAGGAGGGAGGGGTCGTGTCTGGTTACGGGTTTATTGATACCGATGCTCATGCGGTGGAGCCTGACGATTTGTGGGTGAGGTATTTGGAGCCCGAGTTTCGAGATGAGGCTCCGGTGGTGCGGGTGGGATATTCGCAAGTGGAGGAGGGGTTCGGCTTCTTCAACTCGGTGAGCGCAGGCGGGTTTGATATGCCCGTGGGTTTCCACGGGGTGACCGAGGTGATGCCCGATTTGGGTGAGGCATATGACGATTATGCGAGGGCAGGGTTCAAGGCGGGTTGTTATATAGATGCTATGGATCGGACGGGGGTGGACTTTATGGTGCTATACCCGTCCGCGGCGTTGTATACGAATCAGGCGCCGAGCACCCGGCCCGACGTGGCGGCGGCGTATTGCCGGGCGTACAACCGGTGGCTGGCCGACTTCTGTTCGGAGGGGGATCACCGTTTGGTTGGGGCGGGGGCGCTTGACTTGCGGGATCCGGAGTTGGCCGCGGCGGAGGCGGTGCGGGCGGTCGATGAGTTGGGGTTCAAGGTGGTGACGATTAATCCCGCGCCGGTTGGTTCATACCGGGTGTTTCAACCCGAGATGGATCGGTTGTGGGCTACGGTGGCGGATTTGAATGTGCCGGTGGGCATCCATGTAGGGGCATTGAGTCCGAGCGACCCGTTTCTTTATGATTATTTCCCTGGATTGGTGTGGGCTCAGGGGATCTCGGCGTTCACGATCGGAAATATGATGGCGTCGGCCCAGTTTATTATTGGAGGGGTCCTGGATCGGCATCCGTCCTTGCGATTGGTCCATTTGGAGTCGGGGTCAGGGTGGGTTGCGTCGTGGTTGTATCGCTTGCGGGTTGCCAATCAGGGAGGTAACAAGGATCTGCCGATTCCGTTGCCGATGGACCCGATTGATTATTGGCGGCGACAGTGTTATGTGTCGACGGAGCCGGACGATCCCGGGATCCGGCAGGTGATCGACGCCGTGGGGGATGAGAATATAGTGGTGGCCACCGATTTCGGTCACCCTGAGGGCCGTCATTATGTCCGGGCCGTGGAGGAGATTCGGGGCCTGCCCGGGGTGTCCGAGGAGAGCAAACGCAAGATCATGTGGGACAACGCGTTGAAGTTGTACCCGATCGAGGCGTGAGCGGGCCGGTGGGGGTCAACGGTTCGTACGATGTGATCGTGGTCGGCGCGGGCTCGGCGGGTTGCCCGCTGGCTGCCCGATTGTCCGAGGACGGGTCCCGGCGAGTGTTGTTGTTGGAGGCCGGTCCCCGGTTTGTGGGGGTGGACGGGTTTCCCCCGGAGTTGCGCTTCGGGGGGGTGTTGAGCGCCATGGCCCCATTTCATCCCAACAACTGGGGCATGGTGGCCACCGTGCGCGAGGGGGTGGTCCAGCCGTTGCCGCGGGGGCGGGTGGTCGGGGGGTCGAGCGCCATGAACGGCACCCTGTTTTGCCGGGGACTGCCCGAGGATTTCGACGACTGGAGCGCTCAGGGAAACGAAACGTGGTCGTTCGAGAAGGTCTTGCCGTTCTTCAGGAAGTTGGAGTGTGATCTGGACGTGATCGACGAGTTCCACGGCCACGAGGGTCCGGTGCGGGTGCGCCGGGCCGGGGTGGAGGAGTGGACCCCGATAGACCAGGCGTTCGTGGCGGCCGCCCGGGCTGCCGGCTATCCGGATGACCCGGATATGAACGGCCCGAAGTCGATCGGGGTGGGGGCGTTGCCGGTCAACAACGTGGACGGAGTGCGGTTGAACACGGCGCTGGCCTATCTGGACCCGGTCGGGGAGCGGCCTAACCTCACCGTGCAGCCCGACGCCCTGGTCCGCCGGGTGGTGATCGAGGGGGGCCGGGCGGTGGGAGTAGAAGCGGTGATCGACGGTCAGGCCGTCACCATCAATGGGGGGGAGATCGTGTTGAGCGGGGGGGCGGTCAAGTCACCCCAGCTGTTGATGCTCTCGGGAGTGGGTCCGCCCGAGGAGCTGGGACGGGTCGGGATCGAGGTGGTGCACGAGTCGCCCCTGGTGGGTCGCCAGTTCACCGATCACGCCTCGACGGTGGTGCGCCTGCGGGTGAAAAAGCGGCGAAACCCGGTGCCGGACCCCACCCTCAGCGCGTGGGCTCACATGGGGTTGCATTACACCAGCAGCGGGTCCGACACCTACAGCGACATGGGGCTGTTGCAGTCGGCCATCCCCATCAACACCACCATGCTGCACGGGGTGTCACCGTGGGGCCGGGTGCGGATGTTGCAGTCCGCGGTGGGGAAGATGTCCCTGCCCAAGCTGGCCGATCATGTCCGCTACGGGTGGGAGCACGGCATTACCTGCTTGATCATGGGCGGGGCGGCGAGGGGCGAGATCCGCCTGACCTCGTCGGACCCGACCGCCAACCCGGACCTTTTGTACCATTTCCTGGAGCTGGAGGCGGACCGGGCCCGGCTCCGGGAGTCGGTGCGGGTGGCCGCCGGACTGGCGACCCACGACTCCTACCGGGAGCTGGGAGCCGAGCGCATCGCCCCCGGCGATCGCGAACTGGACTCTGATGCCGCCCTGGACCGATACCTCGAGGCTCATGTGGGGGCGTCGATCCACATGGCCAGCACCTGCCGCATGGGCGTGGATGCCGAGACGTCGGTGGTCGACCAGTACTGCCGGGTACACGGGATCGAGGGGCTGCGCGTGGTGGACACCTCGATCATGCCGACTGTGGTTCGGCGCTGCCCGGCCGCTACCGCGGTGATGATCGGGGAGCGAGCGGTCGAGTTTTTCGATTGAACTGTTTTCGGGCGACCCGATCTGTGGTTCAGTTGTCCGGGGGAGACTGCTCCCCGACCGAAAAGGTGGTTTGAAGATGCCGGTGCAGGACTATATGAAGCTGATATCCGTCGACGATCATCTCTTCGAGCACCCGAGAGTCTGGACGGACCGCCTGCCGGAGAAGTACAAGGAGGTTGGGCCCACGGTCGTGGTCAGGGACGGCCGCGACTGCTGGCAGTACGAGGGCGAGGTGGAAACCGCGTTCCACGGGTTGAGCGTCGGTGGATTGGTGGCGAAGGACGAGATATCTCCTGAACCACGGTCAGCGGTGGATTTGATCCCCGGGGTCATGGACCCGGAGGCGAGACTGAAGGACATGGATGAAGGGGGCATCTGGGCCCAGTTGTGCTTCCCGACGTTCCCGCGCTTCGCCGGCACCCGGTTCCTCATCGCGAAGGACAAGGACCTCGCGCTGCTGTGCGTTCGCGCCTACAACGATTTCGTCCTCGAGGAGTGGTGCGCCGTCGCCCCCGACAGGTACATCCCGCTCTGCATACTGCCCATGTGGGATGTTTCGGTTGCCGTGGCCGAGTTTCACCGGGTAGTCGACAAGGGGGCCAAGTCAGTCACGTTCCCCGAGCAGACTCTCCCTTTGGGGCTGCCTACGATCCACACGGGCTACTGGGACCCGCTGTTCGCGGTGGCCAGCGAGGCCTCCATTCCCTTGTCGATCCACTACGGGACGTCGGGCCAGATTCCGCGCCCGACCCCCGACGGTCCTGACGCCAGTTACATATCGTTGATGAGCACCAACTCGATGGCGACGTGTGCCGAGTTCTGCTTCTCCCACGTCTTTCACCAGTTTCCTGGCTTGAAGCTGGCGCTCTCCGAGGGTGGCATCGGCTGGATGCCGTGGTTGAAGGAGCGGATGGACTACGTCTTCGAGCGTCAGCAGTGGAGCGGCATCAACAAGGCGGTGAGGCCGAGCGAGGTCTTCAACGACCACATCTACGGGTGCTCGTTCGACGACGAGATCGGCATGGCGATGCGCCATCAGATCGGCCTCAAGAACATCACGCTCGAAGCGGACTACCCGCACTCCGACAGCTCCTGGCCCTACACCTTGAAGCGGGCCACAGAGCTGTTGCGCGACGTACCCGACGACGAGGCCTATCGCATCGTCGAACTCAACGCCCGGGATCTCTACAACTTCCACTAGGGGCCGCCATTCGCGCCGCTGTGCGGGCCCGAGCGCGCCTTCATTACCATGTTCGCATCAGAGGGTTACCCGGGAGGCGGGCATATCTGGCCGGCTTCCCGGACCCGCTCCTACTGACGATCGGATTGCGGAACTGACATGGAACATCGGCTGCTCGGACACACCGGGCTTTACGTCTCGGCCATTGGCCTGGGATGCAACAACTTCGGGTCCAGGATGGACGCGGCCCAGGCGGAAGCCGTCGTCAACCAGGCTCTGGAGGAGGGCATGACCTTCTTCGACACCGCCGAGGCCTACGGCAACGGTGTCTCCGAGGAGTACCTCGGGGCGGCTTTGGGGAAGCGTCGGGGGGAAGCCGTTGTCGCCACCAAGTTCGGATCGGCGATGACGCCGCGTCCTGGCTCCCCGGGCTCGCGATACAACGTTTTGCGGGCCTGCGAGGCCAGCCTCCGCCGCCTCGACACGGACTACATAGACCTCTACTACCTACACTTGCCGGACCCGAACACGCCGGTCGAGGAGACCCTCGATGCCATGAACGACCTCATCCACCAGGGCAAGGTGCGGTACATAGCCGCCTCCAACCTGGCGGGCTGGCAGGTGGCGGACGCCGACCACACCGCCCGCCGGCGTGGCTTTGAGCGCTTCGCCGCCAATCAGATCGAATGGAGCCTGCTGGCCCGAGGCGCCGAGAGCGACGTGGTCCCCGCCTGTCGCCACTTTGGAGTCGGGGTGGTCGCGTTCCAGGCCTTGGCGTCCGGGATGCTCACCGGCAAGTACGCCCGGGGGGAGTCGTTTCCCAGCGGATCCCGAATGAGCCTTGGCCTGCCCTACTTCAACCGCATGGTCACAGATGAGAACTTCGACCTGATCGACAAGCTGAGCGCAGTGGTGAAGGAAAGCGGTCGAAGCATTCTGGAGCTGGCGTTCGGATGGCTCCTCTCTCAAAAGTGCGTGGCTTCGATCCTGGCCGGGGCCAGCACCCCCGACCAGGTGACCGCCAACGTCAACGCCTCCTCGTGGCGCCTCAGCGGGGATGAGATGGCGACGGTGGAGGACGCGCTCCGCTGAGCCGGCCCGGCATCGAGCATGATGCCAGGAGGCTCGTCAGCGAACCTCGGGGAGGCTATAATTGTGGCGGCGGAGCTTTCTACCCTGACGCGGGTGATGTTACCCTACCCGAGCCGAATGGATAGTCGTTGTGGAACGTGACATCAGCCGTCGGTAAAGAAGTTGAGCTTTAGCAAAAGGAGCAGACCATGCTGTCGTACGACTATCCGCTACTAGGCGTCTTCTGGACCATGCTGTGGTTCTTTCTGTTTTTCATCTGGATCTGGCTCCTGATAACGATCTTCGCTGACATCTTCCGTAACCACGAAATGAGCGGAGTAGTCAAGACGCTTTGGGTAATCTTCGTCATCGTTCTCCCGTTCCTGGGAATCCTCCTTTACCTCATCTTCAACGGCAAGGGCATGCAGGAGCGCGGTATGCGCCAGGCGGCTAAGCAGCAAGAGGAGTTCCGCGGTTACGTCCAGGAAGTGGCGGCAGACACAGCTTCACCGGCTGACCAGCTGGCGAAGCTGGCCGAGCTGAAGGACAAGGGAGTCCTGACCGACGCGGAGTTCGAAGCCCAAAAGACCAAGGTCCTGGCATCCTGAGCGGTACCGAGCCGGGTCAAGGCCGGAATAGGGGTTAGCGGCTCAGGCCCGCAACGGCCTGAGCCGAACCGAGACTGAGTCGTTCCGAGGCCGGGCACTAGTGACGATCGGTCGCTGGTGCCCGGCCGAATGATCCCCCAGGTTGACGGCTTGAATCCTAAGCGTCGGTATCGGTGTCCTCTGAACCCTGTTGGCCGGATATGTCGGTGAGCGCGGCCTGCACCCGTGACCGAGGGATGCGCTCACCGGCGATGATGGTGCCGCCAGCCCGCCGAGCTGAGGAGGAAATGGTTTCAGCCCACCGATCCTCGGTGACCACAACCATCCCGGCTTCGCCCGGACGGAGCGTCAGTGCGACCAGTTCGATGTCGTGATCACTGAGCAGGCCGCCCACCTCACCCTCGACCTCCATGAGCCGCTCGAGGCTAGGGACGTCCTCGAGTTCCAAGACCGATAGTGCTCCGTCGTCTCCTCTCGCCGCCACCACCAGGTCGAGAATCCTGATGGCTTCCGCCTCAACCAGGTCTGCGAGTGCCGGCGCGATGGTCGCCAGCGCGTCCAGATCCGGTACGACCATCAGCACGTATTGAACCAGGTCGCTATCTATCGATTTCCTGCGGTCGCCGGGCGGTGGACTTGTCACGACCTGATCATGCTCTCATGGCGAGGGGTGCCGCGGGACCACCCCATCGCGGGTGGTCCCCGGCCTCCGCTTCCACCCGGCATCGGGTAGGGCTCAACCACCCCCGGACGGGCAACCATTAGGAGGTAACTCCGAAAGTCCCGGCGACACCGGGAAACCGGAGACGAAAGGGAGGTATCGAGTGAAACGATCAGGGTGGGTGACCTTCTCGGCCGTGGTGTTGATTATTGCCGGCGTCATGCGGATCTTCGATGCGATATGGGCCTTCCGCTTCAAGGGCACAGTGCAGGATGGTCTCACCCAGGCCCTGTTCGGGCACACCCTGAAGACCTACGGCTGGGTTTGGTTGATCGTCGGCATCGTTTTGATCGTGGCGGGATTCCTGATCCTGGCACCTACGGGCATCGCGTCCGAGGTGTCACGCTGGATTGGCGTTGTGGCGGCCGGGGCCCTGGCGATCACTGCAGCCACCTGGCTGGCCTACTATCCGGTCTGGACGCTGGTGTATATCGGCATCTCGGTCATGGTGATCTATGGGCTATTGGCCCATTTCGAAGTAGAAGCGCCACGCCGCGATCCGGCAGAGCTGTCCTGAGCGGCGTCCCGGCTCTCCCGGTCTCCCATGACGGGGGAGTGCCTATCTGGGGGCCACCCCTGCCCCCTGGGTCACGGGTTCGGATCGCTCCGGCTGCTCGAGCTCATATGTCTGGCCTGTTCGGCGGCTTCAGCCCTGGATCGCACGCCCAGCTTCCGGTAAATGACCTTCAGATGGAACTTCAGCGTGTTGACCGAGATATAGAGCTCGCTGGCGATCTCCGCGATGGTGAGGCGGCTGGGTAGGAATCGCAATACGTCGCGCTCCCGGTCCGTGAGTGGCTCGTGGACCGTGGGGTTTTGCCGCTCAACCACCTCGTAGTTGGCGGACACCCGCCGCAGCCGTTCCATCCACGGTTGCGGCACCCGCCACATCGCGCCCTCGAACAAGGGAAAGAGGTTGCGTCCCTCGGATGCGACCGTCTGCAACAGACCATTGCCCGCCGCCCACTCCAGTGCCGCCATGACCTGTTTCAGGCCTTCGTCAGCATCATCAGCCGTTTGCGCCAGCAGCAGGGCAAGGACGACCTCGTGTCGAGGACAGCGCGGCGAGGCGGCATCCAACGTGGCCGAGGCTGCGCTCGGGGCGCCGGCGGCCAAGTCCAACCGGGCCGCGCTGATGGGACCCCAGAAGGAATCCTGGATCTGCCGAGACCAAGCGGCGGCGGAGCTCAAATCACCAGTGGCCAGACCAAGGGTGATCCCGGTCCGAGCCAGCCACTGACGGCCGTCAGCTCCAAAGGATTCGTTGTCGACAAGGGACCTTGTTTCGGCGAACAACTCTGTCGCCCCGGCCACGTCGTTGTCGTCGAGGTGAGCTCGAGTCAGCTCGAGCAGGGCCAGAACACGGCAGTAGAGCAACGGCTCGGCCGGGTCCCGGGCCAGGGCTTCCAATTCGACCAGGGCTCGCGCCCGTTCACCGATCTCTCGGTGCGAGATGGCTTCCGCGGCGCGCAGCTCACCACCGAGCATGGTCACATTCTCGATAACAGCTACACCACGGACGCCGGCTGCCACCCGCAGGGCGTCCACCGGCCGGCCGGCCAGCGCCTCGCCCAAGGCCCGGGTTCCTTCGAAGGCGACGCGGCGGCGGGGGTCTCGCACCAGGGCCATCTCCGCTTGGCGAACCTCGTCTGCGTCGTCATCCCACGCCTCAGACAGAGCAATCTGGCGGGCTACCATGTTCCACCCGAAGGGACCAAAGGGATCCTTCCACCACCAGCCGTCCATCGACTCCAGGGCTTGGCGGGCCAGCGCACCCCCGGTCTGCCATCGTCCGCCAATGGTTTCGGCAATGGACTGCAGGATGGTGGTCCGGGCTCGAAGCGCGTTGTCGGCGCCCCATCGATCGACCCACCATGCGATCTCGTCGACCAACTCGACGAAGCGGCGCCGGTCGACATACACGTGACACCAGGCGTACTCGATCATGGTTTCGATGCCGGCCGTGGCTGTGTCCATCGGGATGGCGTCCAGAGTTCGCCTGAGAGTTGTCTCTCGTCCCGTCTCGTAGATGTCCCGGTGCTTGGATGCCAGCAGGCGCAGGGCGTTGCGCGGGTCGCCGGCGAGCAGCCAGTGGTCGAGCGACAAGGTGACCTCATCAGCTGCCTCGAACCATCGGGCCGCCGCAAGATGTTGATGGCGCAGCCTATGCGGGGAGGTTGCGGACAACCTTCCAACCAGAGCACTGCGAACCAGCGCATGAACTTCGAACCAGCCGTCGGGACCCAAGCGGCTGACGAACAATCCCCGGGCTTCGGCTTGCAGGAGAAGGTCGCCGACATCGGGCCGGCCGGTGAGCGCTAGTGACAGTCTCGGGTCGACTCTCTCGACGACCGAAATGTCCAGCAAAACCTGGACAAGATCAGGGGGCTCGCTGGCGAGAACCTCGTTCCAGACGTAGTCGTGGATCAACAGTTCGGCGTCGACACTCGGGGGTTCTGGGCTCTCGACGGCTCGAGCGGCCCGAGTCGCGAGGGCGGCGAGCTGCAGACCGGCCGCCCAGCCTTCGGCCAGGGCGCAGGTCGTTTTCACTCGGTCCTCGGGCATGGACGGGACCAGGTGAGCGAGCATCTCGGCCGACTCGGCGGGCGAGAACCGCAGTTCCGAAAAATGCACCTCACCCACTATGCCCTGGGCTCGTAGCCGGTCCAGCGGAAGTTTCGGCAGCCGGCGGGAGGCCAGCACGGCGCGCACCGAAGCCGGCAGCTCCTTGAGAAAATAGGACAGCGAGGCCATGACTGCGTCATCGTCGTCGACGACGTGAAGATCATCGATCACCAGGATTGCCGTGGTTGGGAGGCGGGCTTCGATGTCAGCCATCAGTTGGTCGATCGCCTCGTGGATACCGCCGCGATGCCGGACCACCTGCGCCGCATCCTGGCCGCATCCGGGCCAGCGCGATTCGACGGCCCCGATGACGCCTAACCACAGCTGGGCGACGTCTCGATCCCCTTCGTCCAAAGTCAACCAGCAGGGCGGGGCGGTGAGCTCTGCCGCCCAACTCGACAGGAGAGAGGTCTTACCTGCTCCCGCCGGGGCGATAACGAGCGTACCCGGGGCCCGGACGAGCTCGTCGAGCAGATGATGCAGACGTGCTCTGCGAACGTAGTGATCAGGAGTTGCCGGCGCCCGAAGCTTCGCTCTCAGCAGACGGGATCCCGCCGGGAGCTGGGCCGATGGGCCCCCACCAATGCTGCCCCGGCGATGGCCAGAGACTTTCCCCCCGGTTGCGTTCACTTCACCTGCCACACCCATCCACCCTGGCAGGCCAATGTGGTCCAAGCAATGGCGATCGGGTGCAGATCATATGGATCTGGTGTGGAGGTCGTATGGGGACAGCGCGTAGAGGCCAGGTCTTTCGGGACCGGTAATACCTTTGACTCAGCCGTTGGCTTGTTATTGTTGCGACCGCCTCTGATGGCCTGAGATCACGGGTAGAAAAGGAGACTGGATGGCTGACGGCGGACGCCAGAAGGCACCCCCCCGTTGATCGACACTCGATCGGCTGTGCTGAAGGCGAAGTTGAAGTTGCCTCCGCCGCCTGGCTATCACGTGCGGCGCCCACGTCTCCATCATCTGTTGGACGAGATCGTTCAAGGGCCCGCCTCCCTGGTCGTGGCCCCTGCCGGCGCCGGCAAGACGGCCCTCTTGTCAGCATGGATGGCCGAGGCCACCATGCCGAAGTGCTGGTTGACCGTGGACGACACCGATCGGGATGCGATCCAGCTGTGGTCAGATGTCATCAGCGCGCTGGAGACGGTGGTACCCGGGTGCGGTGAGGGATCACGGGACCTGCTTCACCACCCAGGAGGCGTTCTTGCTGCTGTAGACCAGTTGGTCGAGGATCTCGACACCTGTCTGGTGGCCCCGACGGTTCTCGTCATCGACGATTTCCACCTGGTCGACGACGACGAGGTGGTGGCGGCGTCTTTGGCGTATTTCGTGGAGGCCCTTCCCGGGAGCCTCCACGCCGTCGTGTGCTCCCGCCGGGCTCCCGGCCTGTCTTTGGACCGACTACGGGCCCGCGGCCGGCTGGGAGAGGTTCACTTCGCCCAACTGAAGTTCTCACCGTCTGAGGGAGCCGAGATGCTCAAGCGTCTGAGTCCCGCCATGTCCGATGATCAGGTGAGAACGACCGTCTCGCGCGTTGACGGCTGGGCGGCCGGCGTACAGCTGGCCGCGCTGGCCGCTCGCTCCGCCAGCGCCAGTGCCAGCCCGGAACTGTCAGGTGTCGGCGCCGATCTGCTTATTCACGACTACGTGTGGCACGAGGTCCTCTCCCGCGAAGATCCTGACCTCGTGCAAACCATGTCGGATACCGCGGTGGTCGACCGGATCGACCCGGGACTCGGGCTGGCTCTCACCGGCCGTACCGATGTCACCGACTTGCTCTTGAAGGCGGAGGAAAGGGGACTGTTCGTAACCCGCCTAGGGACCGAGGGATGGTTCGAGTTGCATGCCCTGGTGCGAGCGGCGCTGCTGGGCGAAATGGCGAGAACTGCCCCGGGCCGCATAGCAGGCCTGCATATGCGAGCGGCGCGGTGGTTCGAAGGGGCCAATGAGGTGGCCCTGGCCCTCGAGCACTGGCTTCTCGCCGGCGACCTCCGCAGCGCTTTGCGGCTGCTGTCGGCCAAGCACGGCGAACTCTACGACACCGGGCGGGAGACGACCATCCGGCGCACAATCGCGGCCATACCTGTGGAAGCAGCCGCGGTCGACCTGGAGACGATGATCGAGTTCGCCTGGTGCCACCTGCTCGTTGGCCGCCGCCGGTTCGTGGAACTGGTCGAGCAGCTGTCATGGTTGGCGGAGCGAGTGAAGCCCGAGGCGACGCTGCGAGGCCGGGTCACCATCCTGCAGTCCGAGGCCGAAATGATGACCGGGCACTGGACCAGGAGCGGCGCCCTGGCCCGCCAAGCTTTGAGGGAATTCGGTGACTCTTGGTGGAAGGATCCCCTCGGCCGTTTCGTCTGGAATACGGTGGCCCGGGAGCTCGCTCTCGCCGAATCGTGGGATGATGGGGCCAAGGAGGCGCGGGAGGCCGAGCAGGCTCTGAGCCGTGACCCTCCTCGGAGGGTTGCTTTCGAAGGGACACGAGCCTTGGGCCAGGCTCTCGCCGGCCGGCCCGTCGATGCTCTGCGCGTCGCCGCCGGAGTTTGCGGTTCGGTCGCAGTCGACAGCATGACGATTCTCCGAGCCGAGTTGTCCCTCGCCGAGGCCATCGCCCGGCGCGAGATCGGCGATCGGTCCCGGGCCCTGGTCGAACTGGAAACGCTGGCCGAGGCCCCGGCCGAGACGATGCTCTACTGCCGCATCCTGGCCATGCTAGAGCTGGTCCAAGCCACTTTGGACGACGGTCAGCCAGACGCGGCAAAGAAATGGCTTGTACAGGCTGAGAGTCTGATCGACGGTGAGTCGTTCGGTATCGACATGCGCCAACGACTGGCTGTTGTGGGGACCAAGCTGGCCCTGGCTGGCCACGACATCGACTGGGCCAGGAAGTGGGCGAATCAGATCGACGATCCGTTCTGGGGTCCCGTGAGTGCTGCTCGGGTCAGCCTGGGGGTGGGAGACCAAGGAGCGGCCTTTGCCCGTCTCGGCTCCGCCACCGCCCGCTGTCCGCGCCATCAGGTCATCCTGGCCCTCCTGCAAGCCCGGAGCATCGAGGATCGGGACGCCGTGATTGGTCTGGTGGCTGACGCAGCAGAGGATGCTTCCGCCTCCGGGCTCCTGCAGTCTGTTGTCTCGGAGGGTGGCGAAATAATCCAGCTGGTCGAGCGTTCAGCCTGGCATGTACCTGCGGCCTGGATGGAGCGATTGCGCCGGGCCGCGGTCGCCCGGCCATCGGAGGAGGCGCCGACAACCCAAGAGGCCCTCACCGGGCGCGAGCGGGACGTGTTGCGGTTCCTGCCAAGTCGGCTGACCCTGGGAGAAATCGCCAGCGAGCTCTACATTTCGGTCAATACCCTCAAGTTCCACTTGAAGGTGATCTACCGGAAGCTCGGAGTCGGCTCCCGGGCCGAAGCCGCGGAGATAGCGCGGAACATGAATGTCGGCCGACCTCGAGCCGACTAAGGGCCCGCCCTAAGGCCTGATTACTTTTGCCTTCTGGCGTTCGAACTCTTCGGCGGTCAGCAACCCGCGGTGGCGTAGATCAGCCAGCTCCTCGATCTGCTCGATAGGGTCGATGACCAGATCAGCCCAAGCGTGCTGCTCACCGCCGCTGCATGGAGGACGTACCAGTACGCCGATCAGCTGGTTTCGGCACGCTGCCGTTCGTCGCACATTTCCCTCCCTCGTCGTGTTCTCTCTTGACGGCTCATTATCCGGTTCCCGTCGGAGGGGCATCCGCATCACCAGGTAACACCCATCATGACCGAAGACAGGGTTGAGGAAGACCACCCGCGAGCGGGTAGTCCATTCCGTGAGCCATGCTGGCGGGCTGGACCGATCAGGACAGGACCGGTTCCCGCTCAGCCGGCATGGACACCCGCCCGAGCGACTCGAACGTAGACGGCCGCCGGGCCCGGAGGACCGCGGCTACGACCGTGCCCAAGCACAACCCGGCCAGAGCGGCGAAAGGCAGGAGATCCTGCAGTCTGTGCGTCGCCGGATGGAGAATGCCCCACAGCGGAAAGCCGACAAGCACGGCTGCAACTACAGGAGCGGCCAGAGCCGCGACTCGGCCACCGCGCCACCGGGTGGTCCAGCGCAGCCCATACCTAGATCGGCATTTCTACTGGCTGGCTCGTCCTGCCGCAGTGGCCATCAGCTCGCGGATCGTCATGCCGGTTAGCTGCACGGATGCGGCTGCCGGGGCCAACCCCGGAGCGTTTGGAGGCAGGCGCACCCGCAAGGCCGCCGGGCTCGATTCAAAGAGCAGCGGTGGGTCGAGAAGCATGGCTTCGCCGTCTATGGCGATCTCGATCGGCCCGTGAGAGTCGATGCGAAAGGTCGGGGTGTCCCATTCGAGCCATCCCGGGAAGCTGCGGATCTTTCCGGCCGCTTCCAGCCCGACGAAGGTGACCGCGTCCCTTGGCCCGGCAATGCGGGCGGCGACAATTCCGAGTGTCCCGAGATCCATGCGGGCGCGGGTGCCCCGGCCTCCCAGGTGAGTTAGCTCGTAGGGGTTATTGGACACCAGCACCAGGTGTGCTGTCGGGTGGTCCTCTCCGTCGGGCCCGACGAACTCCAGATCGAACGGTTCGGCATCGGGCCCGAGAAGATTCGGCAGCATATCGGCGGCGGTCTTGAGCTTGGCTTCGCGGTATTCCTGTGATTGAACAATTTTGGCGTACAGGCCCATGCAAGCGTTGTTGACCACGACCCGCCCGTTGACCCGGGCTAGATCGACTAGCCGCTCGACGCCGTTGACGAAGGCGTCGAGCGCGGCTACGACGTCGTCCCGGTCGATGCCCAGATCCAGGGCGAAGTGGTTGCGGGTGCCGGCGGGTACACACACGTACGGAATATCGTGCTCCGACGCAACGCCGGCGACCAGAGCCTGCGAACCGTCTCCCCCCGCCATGCCGATCACATCAGCCCCCCCTTCGATGGCTTCGGCCGCCAGCTGCAGGAGGTCGTCGCCGGGTTGAAGCAGGATCGGCTCGATCCCGCGAGCAACGCACTCGTCGGCCAGCCGGTAGCGCTCGACTTTGCCCCCGCCGGACTTGGGGTTCATAATCAGCACCGGGTGACGGGGTCGTCTAACCGGACCGCCCCCTGACGTAGCCGCTCTGAGGCTGTCTGCGTCACGGCCCAGTGCATAGCGGGCGGCCCCTGCCGATATCAGGATCAGAGCTATCGCCACGAGGAACGGAACGCCCCGGTGGTCTGCGGTAAGGACGACCAGGAACACGGTCAGGAGGCCGGCGGCGGCGACCACGCCGCCGATCAGGCTGCGTACTCCCCGACGCGAGACGAGATACCAAAGGCCAACCACCGCGACGGCCGCGGCTACGAGGACCAGGGGCAATCTCCACAGATCGCCTTTGATCACTGCGAACCCCACGGCGACCAACGCACCCACCAGGGCGGCGAGCGCGGCCAGTGCGGCAAGGCGCCGTCCTGGCGACGGCTTGCTTCTCTTCGGCGTAGGCCCCTGCTTCAGTGTAGATATCCTTCCGGCTTCACGGAGGTTCTCCGGCTGAACTGACGATAGTACCGCGGCATGCGCGCAGCCGTGACTGGTCGGTCAACGAGGAGACAGTGCTCAGCTTGATTTGTTGGGCTTGCTGGTCTGGCTATTCTCCCATCCATTACGAACGTGTGTTCCGGTAGGGTGGGTGGTGCTTCGTGGTCGGGCGTGACGACCTCCTCGGTTTTGTTGGTTGTCGGGTTTGGCCGGGAGGTTGGGCGGTGGATGTCGGGGCGTGGCTGGTGGAGCGGCGGGGGGAGTTGGATCGGGGGGAGGCGGGGTGGTTGGAGCGGTTGGCCGAGTTCGACCGGGATGGGTTGTGGGCGGCTGAGGGTCAGTTGTCGTGTGTGAGCTGGCTGGTGTGGCGGACCAATATGGGCCGCTCGACCGCGTTCGACAAGCTGCGGGTGGCCCACCAGTTGGCCCGCCGGCCGATCGTGGCCGAGGCGTTGGCCGGGGCCGGTTGTCGTATTCCGCGGTGCGGGCTATCACCCGTCTGGATCGTCCCGACCCGGGGGTGGACGAGGCGTTGGTGGCGCTGGCCGAGAGCGGGCAGGCCAGCATTCTGGATATAGAGCGGGTGGTGCGCTCCTATCATCTCTACGCCGGCCAGGACCGCCCCCCGCCCGATCAGGCCGGTCGGGCTCGGGGGGTGAGGATAGTGCGGGGCGGCGACGGGACCGGGCAGGTCATCGTCAGCCTGAGCGATCTCGAGGTCGAGGAGTTCGCCGCCGCCCTGCAAGCCTTCGTCGACCGCCGCTACCGGCCCCGACCTGGGGATGAGTCTTCACCCGAAGACCGAAAGGCCGGCGAGGCGCCGATGTGCAGTCATCGCCACGGCTCCGAGATCGCCCGGCCGTGGTGATTCCCCCGCGGTCGTTCTTGCACTGTGAGTGTCCTTCGTTGCTCAGAGAGTGCCTTCACGCTCGAACCGTATGAGTCAGCCGGGTAGGGTCAAACCACCTGGCCAAGGGTAGTTGTGGCTTCTCCAGGCATCGCTATGGCAATGACGGCCCAGACCGGGTACGGACTCCGAACGACTGCGGGTAACGGCCGGCGCGTGGAGCGGGTCCGCGGTTACAGGCCGGTTGAGACCTAGCTGGTCAGGTAGCGGTCGAGCTCCTGGTGCATGTTGCTGATGATGTCTTCCATGTCCCGGGCCAGGCGGTGTCCGTCGAAGCTCAGGGAGTGAACGCCCCGCTGCTGGCGAGCCATGTTGGAGAAGTCCTGTCGGGGTATCAGCCCCCAATTGTCCTTGTCGTCGGGTTCGAACCGACCTTCCAGCTGGGCCCGACCGGGCTCATGCGCTTCGGGATACATGGTCAACGACCAGACCTCGAAGCGGCACCATTCGGGGTCGTCGTTATAGGGCCTCACGCGGTAGGAGAGGGCGTTCTCGAACTGGGGCAGGAAGAAGAAGTTGGGGAACATGTATATCTCGCCACCCCACATGTGGGCTGCCTCCGGGCGGGGGGTGAAGGGGATGCCGGCCCCGGCCGCGTACTCGTAGAGCGCCTTGATCGCGGCCGAGGCGAAATCCTCCCCAGGCGGAACCTGGTTGCGGATGCCCTCGAAGATATGGATGTCCCGTTCGAGGGTCATGGCGTCCTGGCCTTCCCACAACGCCCGGGCCCGGGTGATGAAAGCGTCGGCACCCTGGGCCGACGAAGCGCCGCCGCCCCGACCGTCGGCCTTTCCTCCGAAACGACCGTGACCGTTGGCCAGTCCTACGTATTCCACCATTTCCCAGGGGTAGTCCTCGCCCACCCCCATCGTGAGCTGGGGATGGGTGGCCATCACGTGGAATCCCTCGTGAAATGCCTCCTGGGCCATCTTCCAGTTCGCTCGCACCACGGTCTCTTTCCACCACCAAACCTTCATGTCGTCCACCCCGACGGCGTCCAGCATTGGCTTCACTGGAGCCATGTACTCTTGAAGAGACCGGGCTTGCGGATCCATGTTTATCCAGACACATGCCGCGAACACCTCGGCCCGGCATTCCTGCAGGCGGATGTCCGACGGCTGGAGGTACTGCGGATCGAACCCGGCGGCGGCGTAGACGAACGAGCTGCTGCCATCGATGTTCCAGCGCCACCCGTGGAATGGGCATACGATCTGGCCGCCGGGCAGGCGCCCGGTTCCTTTACACAGTTCGGTGGCCCGGTGCCGGCAGGCGTTGTAGAAGGCCTTGACCGACATGTCCGCCTGACGCACCACGAGGATGGACTGGTCGCAGATCTCGTATTCTACGAAGTCGCCCGCCACCGGGATTTCTTCCAGCCGGCAGGCCATCTGCCAGATGCGCGGCCAGAGATGCTTCTTTTCCAACTCGAAAAATTCTCGGTCGTAATAGCGCTGCGGAGGTATCCGATAGGGGTCTCCCATCGGGAAAGGGATGCTGCGGGCCGGTGCGGATTCGACCTTTTCAGCTATCGCCATCTATTAGCCTCCAATCTGGGAAGATGTCGGGAGCTACTGACCATCGTTTGCGTTGCCGCGATCGGGCGTGATGCCGCGAGATGGCGGTTTGGCAGGTCCAGCCTACGCGCCGACGGCAAGGTACGCGCCATTGGGCGCGATGCCCTGACAAGGATTCGAGTTATCTCACCGAGGCCGCGCCCGCCGAACAACGGCGCGCCGGCCGGACAACAGGCGGCGGCCGTCGCCCGGGCGGTAGGTTCGGGCCCCGGCGGGATGGGCCCAGCCCCCGTTGGTAGCCAAAAGAGGTTCGTCGATGACGCGGGTCGGGTTAGCTCACTTCGGCAAAGGTGCGGTAGGTTCGAAGCCGGTGAAGACGGAAACGGAGATGGGGGCCTGAGCAGATGAAGTTGTTGGAAGACAAGGTTGCCATCGTTACTGGAGCCGGTTCGGGTGTGGGCCGTGGTGTCGCCATAGCGGTCGCTCGGGCGGGTGCCCGGACCATTGTGTCCAGCCGCACGGTGGCCAAGTGCGAATCGATCGTCAAGGAGATCGAGGCGCTCGGAGGCGAGGCCGCAGCCGTCGAATGCGACGTGCGAAACCGAAGCCATATCGACGCGGCCGTCAGCCGGGCGGTTGATGGCTACGGGGGGATCGACATCCTGGTGAACGCGGCGGACGATCCCCGCGTCGACGTGCCGTTCCTGGAGATCACCGAAGAGGTCATGAACGCGTCGTGGCGCACCGGCGTGATGGGAACCTTGTGGTTCAGCCAAGCCGTCGTCCCCCACATGTTGGCCCGTGGCGCTGGCGCCATCGTGAATGTCTCCTCAGGAGCGGGCCTGCTTGCCCCAGTTGGCATGGCCGCATATTCCGCCGCCCAAGAAGCCATCCGATCCCTCACTCGGACCGCGGCGATGGAGCTCGGGCCGATGGGTATCCGGGTCAACGTCATCTGTCCGGTCGCCTCCGGCTCGGAGTCGCTGGACCGCTGGATCGACCGGGACCCCGATCGCGTCGCCGCCTATGTCTCCAACACGCCGTTGCGGCGGGTTGGAGATCCGGTGGAAGATGTCGGCGAGGGCGTCGTGTTCCTATGCGGCCCCCAGAGCCGCTACGTCACCGGCACCACCCTGATGCTGGACGGGGGTCGCTCCTACCTTCGCTAGCGTGACTTCTGAGTCTGCGGAGGCCGTGCCGGACCAGATGAGGGGACTCGTCCCGAGTCTGGTCCTGATCTCGATCGTCACTTCGGCTGTTGCCAGTCTCGGCGCTCCTCTGCTCGAAACCATCGCCCGGGAAGACAACGTCTCGGTAGGGACGGCCCAGTGGACCCTTACTTTGCCGATCCTGGTCGGGGCGGTGGGCACGCCGCTATTTGGCCGTCTGGGCGACGGGCCGGCCAGAAAGGCGGTGGTCTTATGGATCTTGACCATGGTGTTAGGCGGCAGTGTTCTGGCTGCTATTCCCTCTCGCGCCTTTGCCCTTCTGCTGGTCGGACGCGGGTTGCAGGGACTCGGGTACGCCCTGTCGCCTCTGACCATGTCCGAGGCACGCGACAGCTTGCCGCCATCACGCGCCGGGCCGGCTATCGCGGTGCTGGCGATAGCTTCGACGGCGGGGACCGGGCTGGCCTATCCGATCACCGGGGTGGTCGACGACACGCTGGGCCTGCACGCCACTTTCGGGCTCGGCGCGGTGGTAGCGCTCGTCGCCCTGGCCATCAGCTGGATCGTCCTTCCGTCGAGCCGCAAGCGATGTCGTACTCCCCTGGACGTTCCGGGTGCGGTGCTCATCGGTGCATCACTGTTGACTCTGCTGCTGGCCATTTCGCAGGGGAACTCCTGGGGCTGGACCTCGGGCCCGGTTGTCACCCTCCTTGTAGTCAGCGCGGTGCTGGCCGGAGTGTGGGTTTGGTGTGAGCTTTCGTCTCGTTACCCGCTGGTAGATCTGAGCCTGCTTCGCCATCGCGCCGTTGTCGTGACCGATGTCACCGGTCTACTCATGGCGGTGGCGTTGTACATGTTCTTTCCCTTGCTCACCGATTTCGTGCAGGCGCCCCCCTCCGCCGGCTACGGGTTCGGATCCTCGGTGGTGGTGGTGGGACTGATGCTTGTGCCGTTTTCGGTCCTGAGCGCTTGCATGAGTCGGGTCGCGGCCGCACTCGGCCGGCGTATCGGCGCCCACCGGGTGCTCCCCATAGGAGCGATGTTGATGGCCGTGGGGATGCTGTTTTTTACGTTGACCGGCGGGGCGCTGTGGGAGGCCTTCTTCGCCGCCGGCATGATGGGAGTGGGGGTGGGCTTCGGCTTCGCGGTGATGCCGGGGCTGATCGTACGGGCCGTCCCGCCGGAAGAGACCGGAAGCGCCCTGGCCTTTGCTCAGGTGATCCGCTTCGTCGGATTCGCCCTGGGCAGCGGGATCTCCGCCGCGATACTGGCGGCCCACACCGAACCGGGCTCCCTGCTTCCCGCCCGGTCAGGCTTCACCGTGGCCATGGCGGCGGGTGCCGGGGTAAGTGTCCTCGCCGCCTTGGTTAGCGGGTGGCTGGGCCGATCCGCCGGATCCGCCTCACCGGGGTCTCCGGATGACGCACCCGTTGGGACCGCGGTGGCGCCGACGGTCGATGCCGCGATGGAGTAGGGGAGGAGCGGCAGCCATGTTCGCGGCTAGCATCGCTTGCGAATATGAGACCATTTCGTTTCGGTGTCCAGGCCACGTCCGCCCTGTCCGCGGCCGAGTGGCGCGACCTGGCTCGTCGGGTTGAGGACCTCGGGTATTCCACCCTGTTCCTCGCCGACCACTACCTTGGACCCGGACCGGCGGGAGCCAACACCCTCTACCCGCCCCAGCACCTGGCCCCCATCGCGGCCATGGCCGCAGCTTCGGCGTGGACGACCACGTTGCGCGTAGCGTGCCGCGTTTTTTGTATCGACTATCACGTTCCTGCCGTGCTGGCCAAGGAAGCGGCGACCATCGATCTGCTCTCCGATGGCCGGTTGGAGTTCGGTATCGGCGCCGGCTGGCACGGAGACGAGTACCGGGCCATGGGGCTTAACTTCGACGACGCACCCCGCCGCGTCAAGAAGCTCGAAGAAGTGGTCGCTTTGCTGAAGGCTCACTTCTCCGGAGAGCAGATCGATATCGAGGGCGAGTTCGTGCGGGTCTCGGGCTACAGCGGTCTGCCACTGCCGGTGCAGCGTCCCCACCCACCGATCATGATCGGCGGTTCGAAGAAGCGGGTGCTGTCGCTGGCGGCGAGGGAGGCTGATGTGGTGAGCATCGCCACGGTGCCATGGGCCCACCCGGACCCCATGTCCGAAGCCGCGACGAGACTCGGCTACGTCCGCGAGGCCGCCGGTGCACGGTTTAGCCAGCTGGAAATCGAAAGCATGCCTTCCTGCGCCGTGATCACCGAAGACATTGACGGCACGCTCGAGCGCCTCGCTCCAGGCCTGCGCAATGCCGACCCTAAGGTGCTGCGCACGCACCCCAACGTGCTTGTCGGGCCGGTCGGACATCTCATCGACCAGCTGGAGGAGCGCCGGGCCCCGACGGGTATCAACTACGTCACCGTGTCCCAGGAGCTGGCCGAATCCTTTGCTCCTGTGGTTGCCGAGCTCAACGGCAAGTGATGGTGCCGGCCGCCGCCTGCAGATCCGGTCCGGCGAGCGGGCGATCCTGACCCCATGGCACGCGGCCGGCACCGGCCGCTCGACCACTTCGCGGCGCGCCCTTTGGCCCGACCCCTGGTATCAGGAAGCCGCGAGGGCGGGCGACACCCACGACTTCGGTGGCGCCTCGATGCCATACAACTTCGCCGCGTTCTTCCAGAGGATCTTGTCGCGTACCTCGGCGTCGACGTGGCCCAGTCCTGATTCGATCGTCTCCGGGATGTTCCCGAACAGGCACGTGGTGTGGGGGAAGTCGGTCTCGAACAGAACGTTGTCGGTCGGTATCACGTCGAGGAAGTTCTGCGGAGCCACCGACTCGAACCAGTAGGTGACGAAGACGCTCTGGCGGAACAACTCGGAGGGCAGGGTGTCCTCGGCGGTGCGCTCCCGGCCTGGCCGGAACGCACCGAGCCAGCTGTAGTCGGTCGCTTCCAGCATGAAAGGCAACCACCCGATGCCGCTTTCCACCGACACGAACTTCAGGTCCGGGTATCGGTTGAGCACCCCAGAGGTGATCAGGTCGGAGCACTGCACGCCGTTTTTCAAGAACAGGGACACCGCGGTGTAGGACTGGGCCGCCGCTACGCCGTGCTCCGCGTAGCGCTGCGGGGAGGCTTCCTCGAGGGTCGATCCGGCGTTTCCGATGTGGAAGTGAATGGGAAGACCGGCGGCGCGGGCCACGTCCCACAAGGGATCCCAGTGGCGGGCTCCTATCACAGGCAGACCGTACCGTTGCGGCTCTCCGGTGAACAGAATGCCCCGCGCCCCTCCCTCGACGCCGCGTTCGATCTCTTTCACTGTGGCGTCGATGTCCCAGAAGGGTGTGGCCACCACGGGCAGCAGACGGCGGCTGTCCGCTGAGGACCACTCCAGCAGGAAGTCGTTGTACGCAGTCACGCACAGGAGCTTGAGGTCGTCGTCATCGAGCTTGAGGAAGTTCTGGCTGCCGAAACCCCCAACGTTGGGGTAGAGGACCTGCGCCCATATACCCGCTTCGTCCATGTAGTCGAGGCGGGCTTTGGCGTCGTAGGCCCCGGGGTGGCAGTCCTCATAGGTCGGGGGATATTCCGGGGGGAAGGTGGGCCAGCCGGCCGGGGCGGTCACTCCGACCGGCGTCAAACGCTCGCCCTGAAGCACCCAGTTCTCCGCCTTGCCGTCCCGCACGACGTGCGGCACGTCGTCCCGGTACTTCGAGGGAACGCGCGATGTCCACACATCCGCCGGCTCGGTTATATGACTATCAGCATCGATGATCATCTGCATCGGCGCCATTCAGGTTTCCTCCTGGGTACACATCTGTTGGTGGAACTTGGCAGGTCGGTATCGCCGCGGTCGGGCGGACGTTGCCCATGATCATGCGGGATGGGGCGGTGGCTGTCTCTGCCCTTCCGGCCAAATTGTTGATCGTTGCGGCCACGCCGCCGTACCGAGGATCCCGACCGGCCAGCCCGGCGCCCGGCCTGGTCCTGAAGCTACACGGCACGAGCGCCGGCCGGTGCTCGGATCGACAAGTCGTGGATTCTTTTCCATAATCGCGATGTGCGTGATGACGTTCGTTTCAGTTCACATCCCGATGCGGGCCGGGTCTTGACCGCGGGAGCGGTGGACTTCGTGGCCGGTCTGCATCAGCGGTTCGAGGGTCGCCGGGTTGGAGTTGCTGGCTGCCCGGGCCGAGCGTCAAGCCCGGTTTGACACGGGGGAGCGACCCAGCTTTCTGGCCGAGACGGCGGGAGTGCGGGGCGGGGATTGGTTGGTGCCTGAGGCGCCCAAGGCGTTGTGTGATCGGCGGGTGGAGATCACCGGGCCGGTGGAGCGCAAGATGATGATCAATGCGTTGAACTCGGGCGGCCAAGGTGTTCATGGCCGATTTCGAGGATGCGAACTCGCCGACGTGGGACAACGTGCTGGCCGGACAACTCAACTTGCAGGACGCGGTGCGGGGTGGCATCGAGTTGATCACGGACGACAAGGTCTACCGGTTGGGGCCCGAGACCGCCACGCTGGTGGTGCGGCCCAGGGCTGGCATCTGACCGAGAAACACTTCAGCGTGGACGGTCAGCGGGTGTCGGCCAGCTTGTTCGATTTCGGAGTGTATGTGTTTCACAACGGGGCGGAGAGTCTCGAGCGAGGGTTCGGGCCGTACTTCTATCTGCCCAAGCTGGAGGGTCATCTCGAGGCCCGGCTGTGGGAGGACGTGCTCTCGGTGGCCGAGGACACCTTGGGTTTGGAGCGGGGGTCGATCCGGGTCACGGTGCTGATCGAGACCATCACCGCGGCCTTCGAGATGGACGAGATCCTCTACGAATTGCGGCCGCATATCTGCGGGCTCAACGCCGGGCGCTGGGATTACATCTTCTCGGTGGCCAAGAGGTTCCACGCCGACCGGGAGTTCGTGCTACCGGATAGGGCGTCGGTGACGATGACCTCGCCGTTCATGCGCGCCTACACCGAGTTGCTGGTCAAATCCTGCCACCGGCGAGGGGCGCACGCCCTCGGGGGCATGTCCAACTTCATTCCCAACCGGCGCAAACCCGAGGTGACCGAGGCCGCTCTGGCCAAGGTGACCGAGGACAAGAAGCGAGAGGCAGGAGATGGCTTCGACGGTACCTGGGTGGCCCACCCGGACCTGGTGGCCACCGCCCAGGCCGAGTTCGACGCGGTGCTTGGGGGCCGGCCGAACCAGCTGGACCGCCAGCGGCCTGAGGTGGACGTCCGTCCGGCCCAGCTGCTCGAGGTGACCTGCCCGCCAGGAGCCATCACCTGGGCCGGACTGCGCACCAACCTGTCGGTCGGGTTGCGCTACATCGCGGCCTGGCTGTCAGGCACCGGGGCGGCCGCCATAGACGACCTCATGGAAGACGCGGCCACCGCCGAGATCAGCCGGGCCCAGGTCTGGCAGTGGGTGCACCGAGTTGCGTCAGAAGAGTGGCGGTGACGGGGGGCGGCTTGTTCGCCGCCGCGGATGGTCAGCTCACGGCCGCGGATGGTCAGCTCACGGCGTGCCGGTCGCCAACTGGCGGCCCAGCCAATCCTCGCGGTTGACCACGGCCAGCTTGACCGCGCCGGCGTCGACCGCCCGGCTGTATCCGTGGGGCAGGCCGGCGTAGACGTGGAGCTCGCAGGGCACGCCCGCCTGGTTGAGTCTGACGGCGTAGTCGACGTCCTCGTCCCGAAAGCCGTCGATCGCGCCTACCGAGAGCACCGCTGGTGGCAGACCAGCCAGATCGGTCGCCCGGGAGGCGGCGGCATAGATCGGGACGTCCCCGGATCCGTAGAGATCTCCGAGATAGGACCGCCAGCCGAACTCGTTGGATTCCCGGGTCCACACGAACAGCCCGTCCAGGCAGATCGAAGGTGTGGCCTGACGATCGTCGATCATTGGTGCGTCGAGGATTTGAAATGCGATCGGCACCTCACCCCGGTCGCGAGCCAGGAGGGCCAGGCCGGCGGCGAGGCCGCCGCCGGCGCTGACGCCATAGATGCCGATGCGATCGGCGTCGATTCCCAACTCCTCGGCATTGTCATGGGTCCACCGCAGCGCCGCGTAACAATCCTCGAGCGGGCCGGGATAGGCCGTGTCCGGGGCCAGCCGGTAATCAACGGAAACTCCCACCAAACCGAATTTCGGGCACCACCGATCGAAGACCGGGTCGTCCATGTCGTAGCTGCCGATCACATAGCCACCGCCATGAATGCTGAGGATGGCCGGCTGGTGTCCGGCCGCTCCGACCTGGCGATGAACCCGGACGCGGACAGGCGGGTCGCCCGGCACGATCCGATCGGTCCTTTCCACCCTGTCCGACAGCTCGACGGGTGGAAGAGGGGCATCCCTTATGGCGGCGATGACCTCCCGATTCAGTGGCGGGAGCTGGAATTCCTCCATCGGCTGGCGAAGTTCCGGGTCGAGCAAAAGCTTCACGTCTACCACGGCGCTTAGTGTTGCACAGCGGAGTTAGTACGCGCAGGTTCCGGTGGCAGGGCCTCTCCTGCCAAGGCTGGCTCAGGTGCTGTGGCCGAGAATTCTGTCCATGTGCTGCCCGGCGTCGTACGAGGCTTCCTCCGAGGAGCGGCCATGCTGGCGGGCGTACATATAAGCGGCGTACCAGTTCCACCAGTCATGCTTCGGTGCGGTCGCCTCGTATACGCCGTGATGGTCGGCCGTCTCGTGCAATAGGTTGGCCAGGGCGGCTACCGTCCGCTCCACGTTCTCGGCCGCAGCCGCCTCGGCGGAGCTGGTATTCGTCGACTCGCTGCTCATTTGATCTCCCATCTATGAGCTCAGCGGCCCGGAAGTCGCGTCGTGATCTCTTGCAGAAACCAGCCATTGCCGTCAGGGTCGCGGAACGAGACGAAGGAGCCGTAGCTGTTGTGGTCCGGTGCCGGTCCGGTTACCCGGCCGGCCGCCCCGGCGTGGTGAAACACCCCGCCGGCATCGTGGAACACCTCGCTGACGTCGACACCCCGTCCCACCAGTTCCTCCCGGGCCGCGTCTATGTCGGTGACGACGAGTTGCAGCCCGTCCGCCGACCCGGGGGTCGCCGAGGTGATGCCCTGGCCGAAGATGACCGAACACGCCGAGCCCGGCGGGGTCACCTGCACAACCCGAAAGTCGTCCTCCCCGGCGAAGTTGGCGTCCAACCGCCACCCCAGCATCGTGTAGAACTCCTTGGCCTTGTCCACGTCGGAGACCGGAATGACCACCACTTCGAGTTTCATGTCCATGACTGCAACTCTTGTCCTTTCAATGTCAGTGGCTCGGATCCCCTGTTCGGGGGCGCAGGCGGCGACGACCTGGAAACACTACGGTAGGGGGTTTGTAGTGTTGGTGGCGTCCGACTGTGGAGGTAGGAGCCATGGCCCAAGTATCGCAAGAGGGTCAACGGGTCGTGATCATCTCGGCCGACTGCCACGCGGGACCCCAACAAGTCTCGGATTATGAGCCCTACACCCCCGAAGTGCACAAAGATGCGCTGCGGGACTACCTCTTCTGCATCGATGCGTTCGAAGCGGAGCGCACCGTCGCGAGCGGTGCCGGGGGCCGGGGTGGCGCGGTCAGCCGTGACGCCATCGAGTGCTACGGCTTCGACACCGTTCGGCTGGGTCAACGGGCCGTGAAGATAGGCCCGGCCGTCGAGGAGATCACCCGTAACCCGTTGCCGGCCCCTCCCGACGAACCTGGAGTCGAACTGTCGTGGGCGTTCCGCAGCAGTCCGTGGGCCTGAGATCGATGGCCCTTCCCCTTGCTGGAGTACGGGTGCTAGAGGTCGCCACCCACGTGTTTGTGCCGGTGGCCGGGGCCGTCCTGACCGAGTGGGGCGCCGAGGTCATCAAGATCGAGCACCCCGAGACCGGCGACCCCTACCGCGGCCTGGTAACAGCTGGTCTGCACAAGATGCATGAGGGCGTGGACCCGGCCTTTCAGTGGGCCAACCGGGGGAAGCGTTCGGTGGGCGTTGACCTCAATAAATCTGAAGGGCGGCAGCTGCTCTCACGTTTGGTCGCGGCGTCTGACGTATTCGTCACCAATTTTACGTCTGACGCGCGTAAGCGGCTACGCATCGAGGTCGAGGACATCCGATCCGACAACCCTTCGGTCATCTACGTCCGGGGCACGGCGTACGGTGCTCGCGGTCCTGACGCCCATAGAGGCGGCTATGACGGGTCGGTCTACTGGGGTCGCAGCGGTATGCAGGACATGTTTACCCCGCCCGGGGCGGAGTGGCCGACCAATGCCAAGCCCGCTTTCGGCGATGTGGTCGGCGGCCTGACGATCGCCGGGGCCATCGGCACGGCGTTGTACCGGCGGTCAGCCACCGGTGAGCCGTCAGTCGTCGACAGCTCGCTGTTCGCGTCCGGGATCTGGCAGATTCAGTCAGAGGTTGTCAACGCGAAGCTCAGCGGGGCCAACATGTCGTCCCGGGCCTACGATCGCTACGAGTCGTGGAATCCCCTCACTCTCCCGTACCGCACCGCGGATGGTCGGTTCATCGGTTTGATGACCCTCGCCGGAGACAAGCACTGGCCGGATTTCTGTCGCGCCATCGGTCGCCCTGACCTGGCTGATGATCCCCGCTTCGTCGACATGGACGCCAGGCGGCGTAACGCCCGGGAATGCGTGGAAACCCTCGAAGCCGTCTTCGCCGAGCACGACTACAGCGAATGGCTCGTCCGTTTAGAGGACTACGACGGCCAGTGGACCCCCATACAGTCCACACGCGAGGTGCATGACGATCCGCAGGCCATTGCCAATGGTTTCATTGCCGATGTCGAGATGGTCAATGGACGGTCTATACCTATGGTCACCTCGCCGATACAGTTCGATGAGGCACCCGGCGTGCCCGCTCGCGGTCCCGAGCATGGGGAGCACACGGAAGCAGTCCTGCTCGAGCTGGGCCTCACTTGGGATGACATCGCCATCTTGAAGGACCAGGGCGCGATCATCTAGCCACAGGACCTGACGTAGCGGTCGCGATCCGAAGATTGAGAAGCGAGATCAAGGAGTAGACGCCCTCGGTCGCCGGCATCGGTGTCCCCGTCAGCCGACCCAGCTCGAGGAACGATCCGATCAGGGGCTCGACCTCGAGCGGTTGCCGAGCCTCCACGTCTTGGAGCATCGAGGTCTTGTGCTCGCCGACCTTTTCCGCCCCATCTATCCGCTGGTCGACTGAGAGCCGGAGGCGGAGACCGAGCTTATCGGCCACGTCGGAGGCTTCGAGCATCATGGTGGCGGCCAGAGAGCGGGTGGGGGGGAATCGGCAGATCTCGCCCAGGGTGGCGCCCGTGAGCGCACTGATGGGGTTCAGGGCCAGGTTCCCCCAGGCCTTGATCCAGAGATGGGATCTGATGTCGGTCAGGACCCGCGACTTGAACCCGGCTGAAGTGAGCATCCCGGCGACTTCGGCCACTCGGGCCGACCGTGCGCCGTCGAGCTCGCCGACCGGAACTCGGTCTCCTTCGATGAGACGAATAACTCCGGGGCCGTCTCGTTGCGCCGCCGGATAGGCTATCGAGCCGAGAATCCGATCGACCGGGATGTGGTCCGCGATGATTCCCCCCTCGTCGAGGGTCTGCAGGCGGCGTCCGGCGAAAGGACCGGGGAACTTCTCAAAAAACCACCACGGAATACCGTTCTGTAGCGATACCACGACCGTGTCGGCATGATAGAGAGCCGGCAGATGGCGGGCCAGGCTGGTTATCTGGTGGGCCTTGAGGGCCAGGATCACCACGTCGTGGGGGCCGAGCGAGCCAAGGTCATCCGATGCGGTCAAGTCGGTCGCCGCGACTACCGTTCCGTCGGGCTCGATGAGTTTCATGCCGTCGGAGCGGATGGCCGCCAGATTCTCGCCTCGAGCGAAGAAACTCACGTCCTCTCCGGCAACCGACAAGCGGGCGCCGAGCAGACCTCCGATCGCTCCCGCACCGACGACGCAAACGCGCATCGCGCAAGTCTAGGACGGTAGAGTCAGCCCCGATATGACTTCCAGGAGCCGGACCTCAGTCGATACCGTCGCTGGACTGCTGTCCCCGGATGCCACTGGTCCCGCATTGATCGCGGTGGACGGGACCGAGCTCGGGTACGAGGACCTTCGCCGAGAAGTCGACCGGTTGGCCGGCCGGTTACGCGACGCCGGTCTTGGTCCCAAGGACCGGATCGTCGTGGCATTGCCGAACGGCCCGGAAATGGCCTTGGTGTTGCTGGCTGCCATGGCGGTCGGTTGTGTCGCGCCACTGAATCCGAAGTATCGCGAGGAAGAGTTCCGATTCTCCATGGATGACCTGAGGGCCTCGGCACTGGTCGCGCTCCCCGAAAAGCCAGCCGCGGCATACGTCGCCCGGCCCGAGCAAACGACCCTCATCGAGGTCAGCGGCGGCGGTGTCTCCATCGATCTGACTGCGTCACGCTCAGGCCCGGCGGGGCCGGAGCGTCCGACCGGCGACGACGAGGCGCTCGTCCTCCACACGTCGGGGACCACCTCGCGTCCGAAGATCGTGCCTTTGCGCCAGCACAACCTGGCTCGGTCGGCCCGTAACATTGCCGAGACATTGCGGCTAACCGATGAGGATCGATCGCTCACCGTGATGCCTCTCTTCCACATTCACGGAATAATGGCGGGTTTGCTGGCCCCCCTGGCGACGGGCGCCTCGGTGGTCTGCACACCGGGCTTCGACGCGTTCAAGTTCCACCGATGGGTCGACGAACTGCGACCCACCTATTACAGCGCGGTCCCGACCATGCATCAGATGGTCCTGGACCGGGCGCCGGAACCACGCGTTACCAGCCTGCGGTTTGTCCGTTCGTCCTCGGCCTCGCTCCCCGGGCCCACGTTGGAGGGCATCCGCCGGCTTTTCCGCGTCCCGGTCATCGAGGCCTACGGGATGACCGAGGCGTCGCACCAGATGACGTCCAATCCGTTGCCGCCGGGGAGGTCCAAGCCGGGATCGGTTGGACTGCCCACCGGCATCGAGGTGGCCATCCTCGACGCGACCAGCAGCATCCTGCCGTTAGGACAACGGGGCGAGGTGTCGATCAAAGGGACGACGGTCATAGACGCCTATGAGAACAACCCGTCGGCGAACCAGTCTTCCTTTACACAGGGGTGGTTCCGGACAGGCGACGAGGGGATGATCGACGGCGACGGGTATCTGTTCCTTACCGGACGCCTGAAAGAGCAGATCAACCGGGGGGGCGAGAAGATCTCCCCGATCGAGATCGACGCCGTGTTGCTCGAGCATCCGGCGGTGGCTCAGGCGGTCGCGTTCGCCATCCCCCATGAGAAGCTGGGGGAAGAGGTTGGCGCCGCGGTTGTCTTGTCCGCCGGTGAATCGACAACCGAATCCGTCCTGCGCGCCTATCTGGCTGAGCGCCTCGCCGCGTTCAAGGTTCCAAAACAGATCGTCTTCGTCACCGAGATCCCGACCGGCCCGACCGGGAAGATCCAGAGGATAGGGCTGGCCGAGAAACTGTCCCTATGACCGCCCGTTCTCATACTTTGTGCACTTAAGGCCCGACACGAAACAACTTGGAACAAGTCCTGTGCCACGACCTCCATGTTTACAAGAGAATTGCGTCAAGTTGTTTCGTGGCGGGCAAATAGCCCACACCAGGGCCCGTTCAGGGTTCTACGACGACCCGGAAGACCCCCTTCGACTTGTCCTGCGCCACCCGGAACGCCTCTGGAGCCTCGTCGATGGGGAATCGGTGGGTGATCAGCATCCGGGTCAGTTCGGGCCGGGCCGCCAGCATGTCGGCTGCCTCTGCGAACTCGCGCCGGCCGCCGTGGTTGCAATAGCCGAGCGACGGGCGCATCGCGATTTCGCGCAGGAAGGTCTCGTGGTGGGGCCAGGCCGTCTCCGGGCCATAGGTGCCGGTGTACACCACCATTCCGCCCGGGCGAGTGAGTTCAACGGCCCGGTGCAGCGCGCTTTCGCTTCCACCGGTCTCGATGACGATGTCGTAGCCCGCGGTTGGCGATGCCGCGCCGAGCCGTTCGCGCGCCTCGTGCTGATGGGGGTGGCGGGCTTCAATGGCCACGTCCGTGGCCCCCATGGCCTGAGCCGACGCGGCGGCGAGGATCCCGATGGCACCTGCACCTACTACGGCCACCCGGGTTTCGGACCCGACCTGTCCGGCGTGACAGCTGTGCCAGGCCACCGAGGCCGGTTCGACCAGCGATGCGTCGGCGATGCCCAGGCCTGGGGGCAGCGGGATCAGGGCGCGGCTTGGGGCCCGAAACCACTCGCACATCCCACCCGGATCGAACATGCCGAGCGCGGTGGGCCCGCGCTCGCAGCGGTTGTAGCTGCCCTCGTCGCACTGGGGGCAAGCGCCGCACCCGAACATGGGCTCGACGGCGACGGGTGTTCCGTCCTCCCGGACGCCCGCGAACTCGTGTCCGGCGATCTGGGTGCTGCCGTACTGCAGATAGTTGAGGTCGGACGCGCAGATGCCCGTGGCCGCCACCCGCACCAGCTCGCCGTCGCCTTCGGGCTCGTCTACGTCGACGACCTCGACGCCTGGTGGGACGTTACGTACCGCTCTCACGGAGCCTCCTCTTCCCGACCCTGATGGCGGCGGGCCACCGCGTTCGAGGCGATCGGGACCACCCCCAACCCGCTGCATGATACGCCCCCGGTGAACCGTCGACTCCTTGGCTGCGGTTCCTTTCAGGGTTGCACCAGCGAGGCCCCCGTCCCATGGTAGGGGGCATTGCCGTAGGTGAACACCCCGCCATCCCCGGCCACCAGCCAGTAACCGGTCGACGTAGGGGTAGCGGCTAAGCCGGTGACAGGGGCGGCGAGATGCGACGCCCCGGCCGACCCGTAGAACTGGGCGTGGAAGCTGAACACGCCGCCGTCCGCTCCGGCCAGCCAGTATCCACCGGTTGCTGTGTCGCCGGTGATGCCCACTATCGGCGCGGTCAGATGGTAAGGCCCGGCTGAGCCCTGGAAGTGGGCGTCACCATAGGTGAACACGCCGCCGTCCGCCCCGAC
Organism: uncultured Actinomycetota bacterium; assembly: GCA_963783945.1. Classification (GTDB taxonomy): domain Bacteria; phylum Actinomycetota; class Acidimicrobiia; order Acidimicrobiales; family Palsa-688; genus CAWAPS01. The sequence continues at coordinate 505,514 of CAWAPS010000019.1, read as the reverse complement.
CAGCCAGTAGCCCTGTCCGTCCGCGGTGCGGGCCACGCCGACGACCGGAGCGGCCAGTCGGGTCTTTGCTGCCGACCCGAAGAAGTGGGCGTCGCCGAAGCTGAACACGCCACCGTCCGCCCCGACCAGCCAGTAGCCGTGGCCACTCGGAGTTGACGCGATGGCCACGATCGGGGCGGCCAGCTTCGCCCCGTACGCCGACCCGTAGAACCCGGCGCCCTCATAGCTGTAGACCCCGCCATCGGAGGTGGCCAGCCAGAACCCGCCGGTGGGATCGGCCGCGATCCCGACGAATGGGGTCGAAGATGCGTTTCCCGCCTCCAGGATGCCCCCGGGCTGGCGCAGCACCGCCCCGTTGACGACGGCTATCCGGTACCCGCCCCCCGGCGCGGGTGCGGCGGCCGGCACCAGGCCGATAGCCGGGTCGGGCGCCACCACCCGCGGCGGGTCGACGCTCGATGTTGCCCCCGGCCCCTGCGAGCACGGCCGGCTCGACCCGAGCGGGTAGACCGCCTCCATCCCCCCGCCGCCGATATGGAGGAATACGGGTTGAGCCACTGTCGTGCAGTAGGCGGGCCACCCCACCAGCACGGCCGGCGCCGGGTACTCGCCCCGACTGAAGAGGAGGGTGAGCGTGGCCGTCCCGCCGTCGCTGGTGATGCCGGCCGGCACGCCGCCGGCCGAGTTGGTGATGCGGCTCGTCATGGGCACGGCCTGGATGCAGCTCATGCCCACATCGGCCGGCTGGAGGTTTACCTGCAGCACCTGGGTGCCTGCCGCACCCTCGATGGACAGTGAGCCGAAGGTCCAGGAGCAGCCCGCCGGCTGGGCCGGTAGCGCGGCGGCCCGGGATGTTCCTGCCCCAAGAGCGCCCCCGACCAAACCCGCCGCCAGCACCACCGCGAAGAGGATTTTCTGCATGGGATATCTCTTCCCCTATCCAGTATCCGGGAACCATATCCCCTATCGCCGCTGCGGACCTTGGGACGGGGGCTCCCGTGAGGTCTCAAGCTAGATTGCCTCTCATGGAACTTGAGGACTTGGAAGGCATAAGGAATCTCCTGTCGGGTCATTGCTACTGTGTTGACGAAGTCGATGCTGATGGATTCGTCGCCCTGTTTACCGAGGATGGTTCGTTCAGCTTCGACTCAGAGTCGGTACAGATACCTCTTCCCCCGGTCGTCGGGAAGGCAGCCCTGCATGAGTTCGCCGCCACCAGTTTCCCGCTGGCCGCAGGGGTTCACTTTTCTACTAATGAGCGCATTACCGTGAACGGTGACGAGGCGACAGCCATCAGCTATGCCATCGCCCTCCGCGATCCGGACAACCCGAGGATAACGACCGCCGCCCGAATGTCTGACCGATTGCGCAAGGTCGACGGTCAATGGCTCATTTCGTCGCGAGTCGTTCGTTTGAAACTGGTCGGAGAGCAATAGTCTCACCGTTGGGTTCCCCCGACAAACGGACTCGGCCATGCATGTGAGCCCGTGGGAGCAGCCGGATCTGGGGTCGCTCCAATGGCCGGTCCGAGCACCGAGTCAGCGCAGAGTGTCCCAGACGATCGAGGAGATGGAGTTGAGCGTTTGGATGCCGTACGCCTCGGTGGGGTTGGCGTCTGTGAGTACGGAGATGAGGTAGTCGCGGCCGTCGCCGTCCACCCAGGCCTCAGTGTTGATCTGCCAGCCGTTTATCACTGCGAACCCGTTCTTCAGAGCCACCGTCACCCCAGCCGGTACACCGCCGGTCGCCCCCCAATCCTGGCTGGGCGTTATGTGCTCCATCAGGTAGAGGATGTAGGCGCGAGACGAATCGCTAAGGACCGAGTTGGGGAACACCACCGCCCGGACCATCGCCAGCCGGTCGGCGGCCGTGGTGGTTGTCTCGCCCCAGATGCCATTGGTCGCCGGCACCGTGGCAGTCATCCCGACGGCGTGCTCGAGGGAGGCCACCGGTCCCGGGCCGAGCTCGCTCCACAGGATGTCGGCGGCACTGTCCAGGCTCTCCTCGATCATCGGCACGGCCAGGGATTGTTCCTCCGCGGTCAGGCCTCGTCCCTCTGACTGGGCCCTTGCCTCCAGGGTGGCGAGGATGTCCACCTTGAGGGTGCTGGCGGTATGCTCCACGACTCCGGGCCGGTAGAAGTACTTCTGCCCATCGGTCAGGTCTTCTACCGCGACTGTGATGTTGTCGCGGCGGGTGGCGGCGTAGGCGGCAATCGCAGGCACTGGAGACTGCCTCTCGCCGAAGGCCACCCAGTAGCCAGCCGGACTGGCGGCCATGCCCGCCGCTGCCCTATCCGGGCTCACGTCGGGGGCGCCCGCGCTACTGCCGTGGAAGGTGGCGTCGCCGAAGGTGAAGATTCCGCCGTCGGAGGCGACGAGCCAGTAGCCGTGCCCGTCGGGGGTGGCGGCCATTCCGACGACGGGTTGGTTGAGGTGGATGTTGCCGGTGCTGCCGTGGAAGGTGGCGTCGCCGAAGGTGAAGATTCCGCCGTCGGAGGCGACGAGCCAGTAGCCGCGGCCGTCGGGGGTGGCGGCCATTCCGACGACGGGTTGGTTGAGGTGGATGTTGCCGGTGCTGCCGTGGAAGGTGGCGTCGCCGAAGGTGAAGATTCCGCCGTCGGAGGCGACGAGCCAGTAGCCGTGCCCGTCGGGGGTGGCGGCCATTCCGACGACGGGTTGGTTGAGGTGGATGTTGCCGGTGCTGCCGTGGAAGGTGGCGTCGCCGAAGGTGAAGATTCCGCCGTCGGAGGCCACGAGCCAGTAGCCGTGCCCGTCGGGGGTGGCGGCCAGCCCGACGATCGGCTGGTTGAGGTGCGTCTTGCCGATTGATCCGTAGAAGCGAGCGTCGCCGTAGGGGAGCACTTGACCGGTGGACGTCACCAACCAAAACCCCTTCTTGTCCGCGGTGGCGGCGATGCCCACCACCGGCGAGCTGCTTACGGGGCCGGAAGCTCCGGCAACCAGGGTGCCGGCATCACCGAACGCCACGACGGAGTTCACCCCCGCCACCCCAGATGCAGTGTCGGCCGTAGCGCCGGCGGGGGCGGCGACGGGGACCACACTGCCTACGGCGAATGTCAACGCGACGACCACTGCCCTTGGCCGTATGAGCCCAGTCAGCATCAGCGCGGATTGATCGACAAGGTGGCCGGGCCAATCAACAAGGTGGCCGGGCCAGTAGACGACCCGCTCGCCGCGGTCACCACCGATCCCACCTCACGACCTCGTCGAGGTGGCGGCGGCCGGTCGATAGCGTGGGCCTGGACCGCTCGCCTGACGTCGGGTAGCCCACGGCGATGGCGCCGATGGGTCGATACCCCCCGGGGACGCCCAGGGCGTCCATGAGGGTCTTCTCGCCCTGGAATATCCCGAAGAACAACGCACCCAAGCCGAGCTCGACGGCAGTGAGCAGGATCAGCATGACGCCGAAGCCGGTGTCAATGTCCCAGTACGGCGCCGGCCAGTGCTCCTCCCGGGACAGCGGGGTGTGAGCCTTATCGGGCAGGGCGTAGCGGTCGAGATAGGCCTGCTTGTGGGTCAGGGGGACGATCACCACCGGAGCTCGGGTCAGCTCCACCGACTCGGACTCCCCTCGCCACTGCGGCCCGCTCGTCGTCTCCCAGAACAGGCGGCGCTGCCCCGGGTCCGTCAGCACGACGAAAGCGAAGCCCTGGCTGTATCCGGCCGATGGTATGCGAGTTGCGTTGGCCATGAGCTGTTCGACAAGGGGGCGGGCGACGGGCTGGTCCGAGAAGTCCCGCACCATTCGGCGGCGCAGCACCACGTCCTGAAACTCCATAGCTCTCACCGTAGCGGACGCCGTTTTCGCGTCGATGCCCTGTGAATTCGAGCGGCGATGGGGATGGGCGCGGGCCAGGCGTCGGGCCGGGTGGCGTGGTGGCGCGACAATCGTCTCGTGCCCAACGGTCCGTTGCAGGGGTTGATGATCGGTGTCACGGCGGAACGCCGGGCGGCGGAGCAGGCCAACCTGTTCCACAAGCGGGGCGCCGAGGTGTTGCTGGGACCGGCGTTACGGGTCTTCTCCTCCGAGGACGACGAGGTGCTCAAGGCGGCCACGGCCGACGTGGTGGACCGTCCTCCGGATTTCCTGCTCGCCTCGACCGGGTTCGGAATGCGCACCTGGCTGGCCGCAGCCGAGTCGTGGGGCATCCGCGAGGCGCTGGTAGGAGCTCTCGGCCAGGCCCGAGTGGCCAACCGGGGGGCGAAGGCGGCGTCGGCCAACACCGCGGCCGGGCTGCCAGAGTGGTGGCGGGCGCCCCACGAGCGCTTCGACGAATTGATCGAGCGGGTGTCAGCTGAACCTCTGGCCGGCCGGCGGGTGGTGCTGCAGCTTCACGGGGTCGCTGAGGCCGGGGCGGTCGCCCGGCTCGCCGGGGCCGGCGCCAAGGTCATTGTGGTTGATGGCTACCGGCTCAGCTTGCCCGCCGATCCCGCCCCGGCCTGGGAGCTCATCAGGGCGGCCTGCGCCAACCAGCTGGCCGCCGTTACCTTCGTGGTCGCTCCCGCCGTCCACAACCTGTTCGTGCTGGCACGCGAGATCGGGCTTCACTCCGAGTTGCGTCAGGCGCTCAACGACGGGGTGGTCGCGGCGTGCGTCGGTCCGGTTTGCGCTGAGGGGGCCATCCAAGAAGGCGTGCTCCATCCGCTGGTGCCCTCCCGGGCTCGGCTCGTGCCCCTGATCCATGTTCTCACCGATCACCTGGTCGAAGCCCGCTCGGGCCGGGCATGATCGATGGCGTCGGGGCTGAGCGCCGCAGGGAAGTGATCTCAAACGACGGGGCGCTGAGAGCCACTGAGACGGAGGAGTATTACCGCGCTTATGACCACCCAGGTGTCACCGACGGTCAAGCCGATCCGTTGGGTGAGACCGTGGGCGGGACCGACTATCGCAGTGGCCAGCAGAAAGCCGCCGGTCACCGCACCGGCAAGAGCCGACAGGACGGCGGCCGTCCTGTGGCCTTTGGCCATGAGGGGAACCGACACTGCTAGCGGGACGGCAGTCAGGCAGACATATCCAACAGAGGCGAAGACCCCGTGAACCGCGTCAGAGGTCGGCCGCCCGAGCGGGAAAGCGGCAACGCCAAAAATGGTGACCCCGGTTCCGACCGCGAACAGCCATGCCGCTCCGGGGACCGATAGGCGCAGGGCGGCAGCATAGCCAAGCAGGCCGAGCCCGTAGACGAGGAAGCCGAACGTCATCGCGGGACGCGTCGACGCTCCCAGCGCGGCCAAACGGCTGATCGCACTGTGGACGGGCGAATAGCCGGCACGGGCCATTCCGAGTAACGCCCAGTCGAACACGAACACGACCGGACCGACCAGGCCACCCCACGCCAGGATGCCCCACGGCGATCGTGACCGGCCGACCTCGCTCACCCCTACCCACCTCCGAACACAGACGCTAGTCCCTCAACTCCTGCTACCGCTGACAGGCGCGGCCTTGTCTGAGTAGCGCCCAACAGGGGAGCGGTCGATCCTTTGTCGTCGACCCACGAACGCGGTCGGCGAATATGGGGCCACCACCCCGGCATCTGGAAACCTGTTGGTCATGAACAAGACCGCGGAGCCAGCAGAAAGTGATCCCGAGGCCGATCCGGACGACCCCGGCGGTCGGCTCGCCGCCTACATGGCCAGGACCCAAACCGCCCTCGACATCGTGGCCTTATTGACACTGTGGCTGGTGGTTGTCCCTCCCGGTGACTTTGGCACGACACACGACGCTCACAACATCGCGGTGACTGTACGGCTGGCCCTGTCGGGCCTGTACGGAATCGACATGACGATTCGGGCCGTGCTGGCTAAACGACATTTTCGTTACGTGTCGACCCATCCGCTTGGTCTGCTCGCCGTGGCGTTCCCCCCGGTGCGCCTGGTCTTCAGCCTCCGACTGTTCCGATCCCTCTTCCGCCGGGGTCACCTCGAACGCTTCCTGATGACCGCGGCACTGCTGGTCCTGAACGGCGCCATCATCGTGTACCTCACCGAGCGCCACGCCCCGGGCAGCAACATCCACACCCTGGGCGAATCGGTGTGGTGGTCGGTCGTCACCGTCACCACGGTCGGCTACGGCGACTATTACCCGGTCACCACGCCTGGGCGGGTGGCGGCGGCCTTCATCATGGCTATCGGGATCCTGACCCTGGCGGTGGTCACCGCCCAGGTGTCGTCGAGCTTTGTCGACCAAGCCGCCCGCAGGAGAGCCGCCATGGTCAAGGCCGACCCCGGCAGCGGAGAGGTGACGCTGGCCGAGCTGGCCGGGCGTCTCGCCCGCATCGAGGAGCTTCTCACCACCCGGTCGAGCGAACCGGAATAAGGCACCGGTCGGGCCGTGCGATCAGGTGACGATCAGGTAGATGCTGTAGCCGATCAACCAAAAGCCCAGCACCGTCGACACGATGATGATGACCTGGTCCGTGTGGGTGTCGATCCAGGTTTTTGTTCTGGCCAAGAAGGCCTGGGTCTCGTCGGGTTTGAAGCCGGCGTAGATCTCCATCGTCAGGTAGGTCCCGGTCGCGATCACGCAGAAGAAGAAAAGCGCAATGTAGTCCTGCCAGTTGGAGAGCTTGGCGCTGACGATGGTGGCCACGCCGGCGGCCACGAGCCCCCACGGTTGGGTCAGGGGGCCGAGGGCCATGGCGAACCAGGGCGACATGTTGTCGATGCCGGTCTGCCACTTGGGGGTCTTCTTCGGAGGTTTCGGCTTGCCCATTTTCCGCCACCGGGTGAAGGCGATGTAGACCAGGACTACGCCGATGAGGATCTTGACGGCCAGTGCACCCAGGGATGGGGCAGTGTTGGACTTGGGGGGCTGGTTGCCGGTCACCAGCACGGTCACGGCGATTACCACGGCGAGCGACGCCAGCCACCCGAATATGAATCCGGCCCCCTTCCTGACCCCGTTCTTGGACGCCAGCACCAGGATGAACGCGGTCAGGGGGATGGGCTCGAGACCGATGGCCAGGCCGATGAGGAGCAGGCTGAGGACCAGCACGGCTAATGCCGCCTGCTCGCCGAGGGCATGGCCCTCCCATCATCCGCCGGCCCATCATCCGGCCTGGGTGATCGGGGCCGGGGATCGGGTGAAACGAGTGACCTCACACGCCTTCGATCGCTTGCAGTCGCCCGGACCGGATGGCCTGCCCGAACGCCTGATAATCGCGCTCGTTCTGCTCGGCGTAGCGGTGTGAGAAATCCGTGATCGACCGGTCGAACTTGTCGCTCTTTCCGAGGTACTCGGCCAGCGCGACGACGTCACCTGAGCGGGCGTGGGCCCGGGCCAGCGTCCAGCCGCAGATGCCGGCGTAGAACGTCAGGCCCACCGGAGTCATCGACTCGACCACGGCGGAGCCCTTCATGTCACGCAACTGGCGCCAGTACAGCCAGCGATCGGCCTCGACCCCTTTGGTCCAGCCCAGATAGATATCGCTGGCCGCCTGCATCATCCGCTGGCCCTGAACGACCCGCTCGCCGGGCTGCTTGAACCGGCTCTTGGGCAGATGGTCCTCCAGGACTGAGGCGGTGGCTTCCTTGACCTGCAAGAACAGAGGGTCTCGCTCGTCGCGCCCCTGCAACAACACAACGAAGGCTCGGGTGCCGACGCTGCCCACGCCCACGACCTTGCGGGCCATGTCCACGATCTCGAAGCGCTCCAGGAGGTGACGGCGATCCTCTTGCAGGGTCATCCGGTAGGCCCGGAACTGTTGGTGAATAGCGTCCTCCAGCTCGTCGGCCGAGTACCCGTACATGGCCTGGATATCGCGGGCCGGGACGATAACGGGTGGTTGGCTGACGATCCGATAGCGGCCGTCGACCAACTCCCCGAGCTTGGCCAGCGCCTGCAGGCTGTCGCTGGTGTGCGCCTTCTGGGCGGTCTTCCGCGCCGTCTTCTCGCCCAGCTTGGCCTGTGCCGTCTCCTTCTTGGTCCGTGCTCCGGCGGCCACCGAGCGGATGGCGTTCATGACGTCCTGCTCGGACAAGCGGGCGTACCAGATCTCCATGTTGCCCATCTGGGCGAACCCGGCCATGGCTTCCCGGTACGCCGTCACCGACGCCAGGGTAGCGGCGGCGATGTCGGCCTTGGCGAAGCCGTTGTGGCGCGCCGCGATGGTGAAGCTGGCGGCCATACGTTTGACGTCATACTCGAACGGTCCCGGTAGGGTCTCGTCGAAGTCGTTCAGATCAAACAGCAGGGCTCGCTCGGGCGAGGCGAACACCCCGAAGTTGGACAGATGGGCGTCACCGCACAACTGGACATCGAGCCCGGCCGTCGGCGTGTCCTTCAAGTCGGCGGCCATGATCTTGGCCGCACCTCGATAAAACGTGAACGGCGACACCATCATCCGGCCATGCCGGACCGGCACGAGGTCCGGCTCCCGAGTCAGGTTCTGCGCCTCGAGCAGCGCCACCGGGTCGGGCCGGTCACTGGCCGGCGCCCAACCGGTGTGGCTCGAGAGCGCCGACCGCTCGCGAGCGGCTCGACCTTTCACCCGGCGTTCATCCACACTCGGATGGGCGATCGTTACTACTGCCATTGGTATGTCTCCCTTCGAGACTTCACCGCTGTGGGCCGCCCGGATGGACGTCTCGGCCGATCTATCGCCCCCATAAGGGATCTGGCCACGAGACCTCCCGGATGGCCTCAGGCCACCCCAAACGCGGAACGGCGCATACACCACTCCTCGACAAGTGGACGACAATCTTCGACCTGATAGCGAAAGCCGGCTTCACCCGAAAGAGGTGAATTGCTCGGGCCTCGGATCCGTGTCGGCTGAGGCGGCTACATACATCTAGGAGGCGTTCGAGTTCGGGATGAGCGAACCGCAGTAGGGCTCGCCGCTGGCCGGGTAGCTGGTGTACCGCGATCCCTCGACAGTGAGGTAGAGGAGACAGTACTGTGCCGGCGGGCGACCGAATGGCCGGAAAGAAACGGGGGAAACGCGCAGTCCATTGGCATCCCAGTCGCTGACCTGCCTGAGATCTGATCTGTAGGACCGGCGGGTCGGGTTTGGGCCGGCGACTTGCAGCCCCTTGATGAAAAGATCGGCGGCTTGCCACCCGTCGATCACGCCCAGGTCGGGCACACCGCTCGTGTAGCGAGGGTCGTACCGCCGCAGGGCACTGATGAAGGCCTCGTACGCACTTCCCGAATAGTAGGTTTCCGCCGGGAAGAAATCACCGGTCGCCGGCTTTACCGTGGCCGCCGACGCCAAGACGCCCTGGGCGGGGCCGGCGTCGAACAAGACCGGGATGTGCATGCCGGCGTTCTGGAGGGCGGTGGCCAACGCCAAGGAGGAGCTCAGGAGGCATGAGCACTCGGCCGCCTGACACCCGGCCCGCTTGAGCGACAGCGCGATCACAGTGAAGTCGACCTCACCGAGCGGGATGACGATGTTGGCACAGACGTGCAAACCCGCGCTCCGGACCGAGTTGCTCACCTGCTTGACGCCCCGCGCCGACGACGGGGTGTTGTCGGCCACGAAGCCGATCCGGTTGACGCCGATGCTCTTGTAGAACTCACCCTCGGTGGTGTAAGAGGGATAATGAGGGCTGCCGACCCCCTCGATGTTGAACATGTTGGTGTTCGGCTGCGTGTACCACTCGGGGCCGTCCAGGGCCGACCCGACGACCGGTATGCCCCGTGCGTGCAGATAGGAGCTGCTGCCGAAGGTCAGGGCGCTCACTGCAATCACCCCGAACACCGCCTTTTGCGCCACGAGCGCCTCGGCGGCGGTCAGGGCCCCCACCGGGCTGGAGGTGGTGTCTGCGATATCCAGCTTCAGCATCCGGCCGTTCACCCCGCCCTCAGAGTTCTGCAGAAAGAAGCGGGCGTTGACCCCATCAGCGGTGTCGCCGAACGTCGACGACGCGGCTCCGGTGAGATCTGTCAGCAAACCTACGCTGATGGTGTCCTGAGAAACCCCGGGAGCACTGGCCGCGTTCGTCGCTCCCTGTGCTCCCGTTGGGGTGCCGGTCGTCAGCGAGGTTGAGGACACTCCCTTTGCCGATGCGCCACAGGCCGAAGTGATCGAAAGGACCAGTAAGGCGAGGATGGAAGACCGAAAGATTCGTCTCCCACCCACGCAACGCACCTTAGCGCCTGCCGAAAAACAAGCTTCGCGAACGAGAATTCACGCCTTCGGGGGGGCGTCGGGTTCGCCGAACGGATCATCCGGTTCGAGGGATGTGCCCGTTCTTCAAGCCCCCTAAGATGATTTGAAGTCACTTAAAGAGGGAATGGAGCCGTCATGAGCGTCAGCGAGCAACAACTCGAGGACATGGAAGCACTGTTTGTGCAGACCGCGGCGAGGATGACCAGCGGGGGCGGACGCATCACCCTGGAGGGCCTGTCGCCATCGACGCTGTACTTCTCCGATCGTCCCAAGCGCGAGGTCGGGCATATGCCGTCACGTCAGTTCGTCGAGGTCTGGGGGCAGGGGGACAACAGCTTCGCCGCCAACCCTCCGAACGCCGTCCTGTCCTTTGCCGAGCCCGGCGACCGGCTTCCCGAGGATGCCGTCGTGGTGATTGACGACCCGCAACTGGATGGGGACGTCCTCAGCTACGGCATAAAGCTCCTCGACGGCAGCGTGCCGAGCGCCACCGGGCCTTGTGCCCTGTTCATCGACCCGTTTGGTCGGCCTCTATCACCGGTTTCCGCCGCCGGGATGCATCGCCGGGAACGCCGCCGGACGCGCTGAGGGTTCGACACGCACCGGAAGTGAAGCACGACCCACTCCTTGCTACTCGTGGGGGAGCAGGCCCAGTTCGTGCATGCGTGCGATGGTCTCACCGCGCGAGGAGACTCGGAACTTCCTGTATATCGATGCCGCCTGAGTCTTCACCGTGTTCCGCGACAGGTACAGTCGTTCGCTGATCTCTTTGAGGGTGAGGTGGGTGGACAGCAGGGGCAACAGTCGTAGCTCAGCGGTCGTGAGCGACGAGACCCCGGTCGGCCCGGCGGTGATGGTGGTGAGCTTGGCTCGCAGTTCTGCGTCCTGCTGGGGTAGGACGCCGAGGTTGGGTCTTTGCTCGAAGATCTCCCGAGTTTGGCGCAGCACGGCTCGAAGCCCGCTGAAGTCGCCAAGGGCGAGGTACGCTCTTCCCAGTTCGAGCAGGGCCTGAGCTGAAACGACCGGCAGCGCGTAGGTGAGCAGCGGCCGGAGCCGGGCTGCTTGGGTGACACACTGGCGGGCCTTAGCCACGTCGCCGTGGTGGGCGGCGATGCGGGCCGCCCAGGCGTACACCAGGGCGCTGGTCCAGTAATCGTCGAGGTGACCGTCGCGCACTATTCTCAGGGCTTGTTCGGCGAGCGCCTGGGCCGCGGACCAGTCGGCGCGGTGGCTGGCGGCGATGCCGCGTTCGGCGAGGATGAGAGCGACCAAGGGCACCGCACCGGCCGCGATGGCTACGTCGAGGGCATGGGCCAGGATCGGCTCCGCCCGGTCAGGGTCGGATTCGAGCAGGTAGGAGATACCTTCGGTGTGCAGCATGGTGGCCCGATACCGGCTCGTCGGACTGAGCTGTTCCCAGGCGGTCTGGGCGTCGCGGCGCATCCCGGCGATACCGTCACGGCACAGGAGGGCCCGCAGGTAGGCCAGCACGCCTTCGGTGGTGTCGCCGTCGGGCAGCGGGCCAGGGGATGCGGCCCGTTCGGCCGCCGCCGCCCAGCGTTCGGCCTCCCCGGGGCGGCCGAGCAGGGCAAGGATCAGTGCGCCGTGGGCGGCGATAGCCGCATAGTGCTCGACCCAGGTTTTGTCCTCGAGCCACTCCATCCAACCCAGAACCGTTCCCACCCGCCCGCTGGCCCAGACCGGTTGATTCCATGTCAGCACGAGTCGGGCCACCCGCTCGGCGTCGCCGGCGGCCTTCGCGTGTTCGATGGCCGTTTCCGGCCTCCCGTTCGCCTCGAACCAGGCCGCCGCCCGGGAGTGAAGGGCCGGGATCAGGTCGGGCTCGCGGCGCTTGAGCTCAGCGTGCAACAGCTGACGGAACAACTGGTGGTAGCGGTACCACTCGCGGTGACGGTCGAGGGGGACGACCAAGAGGTTGTGGCTGTCGAGTTGGTCGAGCACCCCGCCCGAGCCGTGGGTGTCAAGGGTGGCGTCGCAGAGCGGACCGCACAGACGATCGAGGATCGAGGTGCGGGTGAGGAACGACACCTCGGCTCGCGACACCCGGTCGAGGATTTCCGAGCGGAGGTAGTCGCCCATGTAGCGGTCGTCGCCGGTAAAGGAGAACACGGCCTCGGCTCTCGGGCTCCCGGCGTTCATGGCCAGTACCGCCAGGTACAGGCCGGCCGGCCATCCCTCGGTTCGCTCGACCAGGTCGTGGACCTCGTCGCCCCTCAGCTCGAGCCCGGCCCCGCTCAACAGCGTGAAGGCTTCGCCCTCGCCCATGGCCAGCTCGTTAGCGCCGACTTCGACTATGCCGCCCTGGAGGCGCAGGCGGGCGGTCGGCAGTGGCGGGATCTCCCGGGAGGCGATAGCGAACTGCGACCCTGCCGGCACGGCTAGGGCCAGTTCGGTAATGGCGTCGAGGCATTCCCGGTTCGTGACCGCCTCGGCGTGGTCGACCACGATGGAAAGGGGCCGACCCATCGACGAGACGGCGGACACCAGATGGCGGACGACGGTTTGACCCGCCCCAGGAGAGGCTAGGGCGTAAAACACCGCCGGGTTGATCGGCTCGACCCGATCCAAGGCCACCGCCAGGTAGGTCAGCAGTACGATCGGGTCGTTGTCGGCGTGGTCGGCCGACAGCCACGCCAGCCGCGGTTTTTTCAGCTCGGCCCACTGCGCCAGAAGCGTCGTCTTGCCATACCCGGCCGGCGCCACTACGGATATGACCGCAGGCACGGCCGGCCCGATCAGGCGCTCCAGCAGCACGGTGCGGGCCACCGTCCCTTGACGGGCCACCGGGGGGTGAAGCTTCGACTCCGACAGACGGAACGGACGCTCGGAGTGGTCTTGGCGCCGCACGGCCAGGGACAGACCCGCTGGGACCTGTGGCGTCACATGAGGGAGCCTACCTGCATCGTCTGTGGACAGTTCAGCGCGATCTTCGCTGTGCCATCCCGTTCACCCGATGGGGCCCTGTTCACCCGATGTGGGCGGAGACGAATAGTCGACCACCGTCGACAATGGGAGGGCGCGACGAGGATTCATCAACTGCAGGGAGCGCGCTCATGAGTGACGAACCAATTGTGCTCTCGGTCGCCTCGTATAAGGCACGGGCGACGGCCGAGCGTGACATGCGGGCCTTGGGCGCCCTCACGCAGAAGGGGCGGGCCGACGAGGTCGCCGCCGCCGTGGTGGAGAAGGGACCCAACGGTTGGCTCGAGATCGCCCGAGATCATGATATGGCCACGCCTCTGGGCCTCGCCCTGCTCGGCAGCGCCATCACCGTCGTGGCCGCACCGCTGGGCATCACCTTGCTCGCGTCCTTGTTGGCGACCAGCGCCCAATGGGCGGGAGCCGCCAAAATCGTCGGCCGCTTCTGGCACGAAGTCCCCCGAGACCAGCTCCGCACCATGGCCAACCTGCTCGAAGCGGGGCCGGCCGGCCTGGTCGTGGTCACCGTGGGCCACCGCCCACAACAGCTCAACCTACTCTTGTCCAACGCCACGACCAGGATCGTGACCGACTGCGTCCGGGTTGACCTTGAAGCCGATTTCGCGACAACCATCGAGAAAGCGGCACCAGCATCACCCCCCACTTCACCCACCATGGACGATGTCTGGAGAGAGACGCCGCTGCTATGAATCCTCCCGGGCGCAAATCGGTCAGCCTATGGAGGGACTTCGGTGCAGACGTTGGGCGAGACGAAACGTCGGAGACCGGTCGATGCCCCAGTCGTGGGGCAAGGCTATTGGGTGCCGGACGTGCCGCCCCATTTCGTCTGCCGGGAGCGGCTCGAAGCCCGGTTGGACGACGGCATGGAGTCTCGGCTGACAACGGTGACCGGCATGGCGGGCGCCGGCAAGTCGGTGCTGCTCGCAGGCTGGGCCCGAGGTAGGGGGGCGGGGACAACGGCGTGGCTGGGATTGCAACCAGCCGACAATCAGCCGGCGCGGTTCTGGCCCCGGCTGGTGAGAGCGCTGCAGGTCATCGATCCAGATGTGGGCGCCAACGTCGTGACGGCGCTGTCGGCAGGTGCGAGCGACAGCCGGTTGGCGGATGTTTTGTTGGCCGAATTGCACGTTACGAGACCAATGGTGGTGGTGCTCGACGACCTTCACCAGCTCACTCGGCCCGAGCTCATCGACGCGGTCGTTTACGTGGCCGGTGAGCTGCCGTCGGATGTTCACCTGGTGGTCACCACCCGGCAACCTTGTGCTCTCCGCTTACATCGGGTGCGCATGAGCGGCGACCTAGCCGAGATTGACCAAGACGACCTGCGCTTCAGTGCCGACGAGGCCGGCCGACTGCTTTCACTGATGGCGCGAGATCCGATGCCGTCCCGCGACATCGAGGTATTGACGGCCCGGACCGAGGGCTGGGCCGCCGGTCTGCGCCTCGCCGGCCTGACCCTGGCAGCCGAAGAGGATGGAAGCCGGTCAGTTACCACCTTCGACGGTGACTCCCCGCTCGCCGCCGAGTACTTCCAACACGAGGTGCTCATCGGCGTGGCGCCCGAGACGGTCCGGTTCATGATGGAAACGTCCGGGCCGGCGGCGATGACGGCCGAGTTGGCTCGAGAAGTCACCAACCGCGCCGATGCCGACACCATTCTGGAGGACCTCGCCGGCCGCCACCTGCTCATGTCCTGGATGGACACCGAGGGCCGCTGGTACCGGTACCACCATCTCCTCGCCCAGTTCCTGCGCAGTCGCCTGGCCACACAAGACCCCGACGGGGCCCGTCGAGCCCATCTCAAGGCCGCCTCCTGGTTGGAGCGAAACGGGCACACCCGCGCCGCCTTCGATCATCTGGTCCAGGGCCATGCGTTTGACCAGGCTCTGGCCTTGGCCGCCGCGACCGTCTGTCGCCGATTCGCGCTCAGCCAACCCAATGACGGTGACGACCCGCTCCCGGGAGATCTCCCTAACAGTTATCTCGAGGCGGACCCATGGCGCATGTACCTCGCCGCCGCCGCGTCGTTATGTGAGCTGCGTACCTCCGACGCGGCCCTCTGGCTGCAGCGACTGGCCCGAACGCTACCCGACAACGCCGAAATGGCATCGCTGCGGGTGCGAGCTGAAATGCTATGGAGTGTTCACGACGGTCTGCGATGGGAGGCGGCTGGCGTACTCGAGCACTATGAACGCGTCTACGACCAGGTCGGGCCCGGCGGACATCCCAACCTCAGCCTTCCCCCAGCCCTGGCGGTCAGTCACGGATGGGTGGAATCCCTCGACGCCGCCGTCGCCGAGCGACTACGCCTGGTCGCGGCTTGGGCCCACCTGTCGTTGGGTCAACCCGAGCGGGCCCGCACAACTTTGGAAGGTCCGGTAAACAGCCAGTCCGTGGTCGACAACGTCGGCGCGTTGGCCCTGAGGGCCACCCTCGCCTATCGGGACGGCCAGCTACGAGAGGCCCAGGCTCTGGTCCGAACTGCGCTCGACGAAGCAGATCGCCAGCACGGCGCCGCCGGCCTCAGCGCTCTGGCCGCCCGCTTGACTCTGGCCGCCGTCCTCCGCGAGCGCAACGAGTTCGACGCCGCCGAGCAGGTGTTGACCGAAGGCCTCGACGCCTGTCAGCACAACGGTCAGGCCCAGTGGGCGGCCGCGTTTGTATGCGAGCTGACCCAAGTGGCCATGGTGCGCGGCCGCCACCTCGACGGGTTGGAACGTCTCCACCAGCTCCGTCGCGTGGACGCCGACGATTCCCTACCGGCGTGCCTTCGGCGCAAACTTGACCAAGTAGAAGTCCATTGTCGGCTGGGGCTTGGTGACCTCGAAGGCGCTTTTTTCATCTTCAACTCGATCCCAGCCATCCTGCAGTGCGACGAAACACTGGCTCGCCTCGACCTGTGCGCCGGCCGCCCGGACCGAGCCGAGCGGCGCCTCACCGCCGCCGCCGACCGGGCCAGGCCGTTGCGGGCCGAGATCGAGCGCCTGGTCCTGCTGACCCGAGCCCAGCTCCAGCTGGGAAAGTTATCAGAGGCCGACGACACCCTCCGCCGAGCCCTCGAACAGGGCCGGCCCCAGAGATATTTCACCGTGTTCCTCGACGACGGCAATCACCTGGTGGCCCAGCTGCGAGGTATCGCCGGGCGCTATCCCGACACTTACGTGTCCGAGTTGGTGGACCGGGCCCAAACGGCGGCTGGCCCGAGCGTCGAAACCCCCGCCCAGATGCTCGAACCGCTCACCGTTCGCGAGCGGGACGTCCTCAGGCACCTTCCCACCTACCTCAGTCAACGTGAGATCGCCGCCACCATGTACGTGTCGCTCAACACCATCAAATCGCATACCGCGGCCGTCTACCGGAAACTAGGGGTTGCGTCGCGCTCACAGGCCGTCCGCACCGCACGACTACACGGTCTTCTGTGACCCCACCCCGGGTCTCGCGTGCACCGCCGAGTCTGGCTTCCGCCCCGGAGTCTGCATCTGGAAAGATCCATATCATCCCTTTTGGAGGACGCCGCCGAGGGGATCCGTGTTAAGAATGGGGATAGCGGACGGGATTTCGCCATAGAGACGATACTCTCGACGGTCTTTGTCGAATGCCTGCCGCCCGAACGGGAAGGAGCTCGCGATGGGGTTTAGGCGACGGACAAGGCGGAGGGCGCTCATAGCTGGAGCGGCGGTTGGCGGAGCGGCGGCTCATCACGCGGCCACGAGGGGAGCGCAGGAGCAAGATGCTGAGGAGGCTCCTGCGGCCGGCTACCAGGACCAGGCGCAATATGCGCCGCCGCCGGTGGACCCGGCCGACGAGCTCGAACACCTGGCACAGTTGCACGCCTCAGGCGTGCTCACCGACGAAGAATTCGCGACGGCCAAGGCGAAGGTCCTCGGGTCGTGAACGCATATCCGAGTTGCAGGATGATGTTGGGCCGATCGATTCCCGACAGGCCCGGGAGGCCGGCATGAGTGGATCCCGCAAAGACGTGCTTTCGAGGGCGCTCGAGGTTGAGGTCGGTGGCCTAGCGGATGATCTGGAGTCCCTGTTCACCGATGATGTCGTCGGTTGGTCGCCGTACGCGACGGTGTCAGGGCTCCCAGCACTCGCCGAGGTCGCCGCCCTCCGTGAAATCGCGTTCTCCAATGTCGTCATCATGTATCCGTGGCCTCGACGAGGTTGGCAACAAGGCTTACGCCGAATGGCTCGTCGAAGCCGATCACACGGGTCCACTCGTGCTCGGTGAGGATGCCGTGCTGGAACCAACGGGACGGCGCGTCCGGTTGCCGGGTGTCACCGTAGCCGACTTCCGCCAAGGGAAGATCCGGTCGTACCGGACGTACTTCGACGACATCTCGCTGATCGAGCAGATCGTCGGCGTCTGACGAGTCGGTCGCCGTGGAGTTCCGCGTCGAGGACCATCCGGATCCGCTCGACATCGAAGTCCTCGAAACCGAGATCCGTCATGAGGCATCCGCGGCTATGGGACTGGGCGACGAAGTCGACCTGGCGATCTTCGTGCGCCACGCTGGCCGGGTCGTAGCCGGTATTAGCGGATGGACCTGGGGCGACTGCTGCGAACTGCAGAACCTCTGGGTGGAGCGGAGCCTGCGTGGGAGCGGCCTGGCTACTCGCCTGCTTGCCGCCGCCGAAGCTGAGGCGGCGGCACGCGGCTGCTCACAGACGGTCCACTTCACCTACGACTTTCAGGCTCGAGCCCTCTATGAGCGCAACGGGTACGAACTGGTGGGTCGGGTCCAGAATTTCCCTTCAGGGACAGACGTGCTTTGGTATCGCAAAGGCATCGAGGGGCCGGGCGGATAGGCGCTGAAGCAAATAGAAGTCGATGCCGCCCTTAGGGTGGATGACGCATTTGCTCCGCGCCTGTCACCCCTGTGTGGGCCATCACGACGACGAGAGCGAGGTGTCCGACATGGGGCTGACGCGGTCCCATATGCGTTTCTGGGCGACGAGCATGATCATGCCGACGACGATCAGGATCGACACGTTGAGAAGAAGCTGGAAAAGGGAGCCCCGAGCTTCGGCCCACGACCCGTAGCTCACCGACAGGCCGATGTCGGAGGCCGCGGGGATTGTGGTAACTGAGATGAATACCCCGATAAGGGTGCTGGCCCGTGATTCGGTGAGTGACAGGATCCCGACGATGCCGGCTAGTACGGCGACGATGACCGAGAACACGTTCGGTGTGTTGATCAGGTCCGACACGGGCCGTACGCCGAGCTCGAACGCCCGAGGCGTGATCCCGGCGGCTCGGATAACCGAGCCCAGAACCAGAGCGGCGACACACGCGGCCGTAAATCCCACGAAGAGGGTCAGGAGTCCCCGCTTGGCGGTTTGACCGTCGCGTCGGGTCCCGGCTCGGGCGACGCTGGTTATGGCCCCGTACTCGGGCCCGACGACCATGGCCGCCACGACAAGGATCTGAGAGTTGGTGAGGATTCCGACAGCGCCGATCACGCCGGCTATGACGAGAAGCACAAACCAGCTCGGCGGGTAGACACCGTCGTTTCGGATCCGGGCGTCGACGAGCTCCCACACCGGGGTAAGCGCCTCGAAGCGGGATTGTTTGCTCTCTGCGATGACGGCAGTCTCGGACAACCAGCTGTCGACCGTCTCGGCCACGATCGCACCGTCCTCTACGATGCCGCGCTGCCGCAGCATGGCGAACACGGCGTTCGCCGCGCCGGTCAGCACATCGAACTGCACCATGTCCCCGGCCGGATGGCGCGACGAGGCCGCCATAACCGCCAGGTTCAGGACCGCGTCGTTGCCTTCGAGGGCCGAGATCAGTTCGGAGGTCCGCTCAGGCGGGCTCACGATACGCAGATGGATCATCGGTAGACCTCCTCGTTCCGGCTTCTAGGTTACGAGGAGGGCGAAGACCCCTACGGCGCTCTCTCAGCCTCGATAAGCTGGGAGACGGCCTCGATGAGGGCCAAGTGGGTGAAGGCTTGCGGGAAGTTCCCGAGGTGTTCGCCGCTCGTGGTGTCGATCTCCTCGGCGTAAAGGAGCAGCGGGCCGGCGAGGATCTCGGCTTTCATCTTATCGGCGGCTTTGTGCCACCGCCATAGCGGATGATCTGCAATGGGTCGGCCCAGTCAGCTGAGCCGGGAGGCAGGAGAGCGCTGTGCCAGCCTGTCGCACTCGAAGGCGGCAAACGCGTCGTCGAGTGCCGGCGCGAGCTCCGAGACGACACGCGGCGACCGTTACCGCCTATCGTTCACAGCCACATTTCTATCGAGTGTATTTGCGCAGAGGGCGCCCCAAGGGAGGCCGCAATGAGGGTTCGGGGTCTTGTGCCAGACAACGCCAGGACCAGATGTCCATGGTTCCATTCGTCCGTACCGTGCTGCCTCACCGCCGACAGGAGCGACGCCGAGCCGCATCGGCAGAGCCAGGGACGGCGCCGCGGTTATCGATGATGCCCAGCGACCCGAAGAGACAACCTCCTCTCGGCGCAGCCGAGTTCGACGAGCTCTACCATCGCCTCAAGGCGAAGGCTATCTGGGGGGCAGCCGACCGGCGTGGCGCGCTCAACCACATCACATCAGCGCACGTGATGGCCGCGGCCCTCGAAGTTCGTTCGGGTCGCACAGTGACACTGGCGGCGCCGATGGAAACCGAGCCGTCACACGACAACCCCGAACCCAGCGAGCACCAGATGACCGGACCCGCCGATAGTCGACCGATGGTGGCAGGGCTGCACTTCGCCATGGACCGCATCGCTCTCAACATTCACGGGAACGCTGACAGCCATATCGACGCCCTGTGTCACGTCATCTACGACGGCAAGCTGTACAACGAGGTGCCCGCCCAGACCATCACATCCACGGGCGCCACGACGCTGTCCATCGACGAGGCCCATGACGGAATCGTCGGTCGCGGCGTCCTGCTGGACATTCCGCGGCTGCGCCATGTGCCATGGCTGGAGCCGGGGGATCATGTGACTGCGGAGGACCTGTCAGCGGCGGAAGAGGCCGAGGGCCTCCAGGTCAGTCGAGGCGACCTGCTTTTTGTGCGGGTCGGCCATCGCCGGCGCCGCAATGAGCTGGGAGCGTGGTCCGCCGCTCAAGCTCGGGCCGGGTTACACCCCACCGCGCTGGAGTTCCTGGCCGGGAGGCAGGTCGCTCTGCTCGGCAGTGACGGCAACAACGACACCGCTCCCAGCACCACGGTGGGCGTCGAGTTCCCGGTCCACACGCTGGCTATCAACTCCATGGGGCTGCACCTGCTGGATTACCTGCAGTTCGAAGATCTGGTCCCGATATGCGAACAAGAGCGGCGGTGGTCGTTCCTGTGCGTGATCGCCCCGCTGCGGCTACCGGCCGCGACCGGTTCTCCTGTCAACCCAATCGCTATCATGTGACCTCCCGGGTCGACCCGTGCTCGCCACTGGTCACGGTCGTGGGCGGAGCAGCCTGGGCCGGCGCCGTGTCTGCTGTGGCCGCCGCGGACACGCCTGGCGGGTCTTGAGGGGGGAGGGATGGGAGGTGGGCTCGGGCGACGTACGCGACCACCACGGCGACGATGACGAGGGGCATGATGGCGAGGCCGTCGGAGGCGAGGAACAGGGTCGTTAGCAGGACCGACGTCAGTGGGAGGTTGAGCACGGCGCACAACATGGCTCCGGTCCCCATGCCCGCGCCGGCGATCATGGGCAGGCCCGGCAGATGAGAAAGCGCGATGCCGCCGGCGGCGCCGATGAACATGGCCGGGAAGGTGGGGCCACCTCGGAAGCCGCTCAGCGACGCGCCGTAGGCCAGTCCTTTGCAAGCCATCAATAGCACCAGTGCTCCAACCGAGTAAGTGGCGCTGTTGGTGATCAGTGAGGGCAGCGCCGATTGGCCCGAGAACAACACCAGGGAAGATGACTTCCCGCTGCCTTCGGCGAAGGCCACGGCCAGACCGCCCACGGCCAGCCCGACGACCGGCGTGAGCAGCACGATGCGCTTTTCGATGTGAGGCCGCAGGTACAACCCGAGCCAGCGGATGACCCAGCCGAGCAAGGCTGCCGCCAGTCCTATGACGATGGCCCAGCCGAGTTCGGCGCCGGTAGGCCGACCGAAGGGGGGCAGGTTGGGAATGGCCAGGGAGAACGTCCCATGGCCGGTCCAGGCGTCGAATCCGACGAAGATGAGCGCGCCGATGCCGGCGGCCAACAGGCCGGGCACGAGCACCAGCCCCAGCATGGGCCCGCCCAAACCGGACGCTTCCATGAGCAGAAAGGCGCCGGTGAGGGGGGAGCCGAGGAGAGTGCTCACCGCGGCGAAGCTTCCGGCTGCTGAGACGACCTGAATGCTTTGCGGGGGAGCATCGCGTTTGGCCAGGCGAACGGCGAAAGCGGCCAGCCCGCCGCCGATGGCGATGAGGGGGGCCTCGGGGCCGAGGACCGCGCCCAGGGCGAGGGTGGCCAGGGCCGCCAGCGCCACGCCAGGTAGCTGGATCGCCGATGGTGGCCCGGACACGTGGAACCCGTCGGCGGGCGAGTGGCCGCCCCGGCCCGGCAGATAGCGGATGGTCAGCCCGACCAGGATGCCGGCCACGCCGACGACCGGGATCGGCCACCAGATGGGTTCGCCGTGGAAACCCAGCCATTTCAGAAGATAGGGCGGCTGGTAGACCCACTTCTGCAGGTCGCTGATGAGGTAGAGAAACCAGTACGCCACCGCCGCGATAAAAGCGCCCAGGATGGCGGCAATTACGAGCAGCGTCAGGTAGCTCCGAGACCGGAGCAAAGCGACGATTTCGCCGGGGGAGGGCATTGGTAGCGGCTGCTCTCAGGCCTGTCCCCGTTCGAGGTCTCTCACTGCGGAGGCGTCTGGTTGACCCGGCGTCGGGACGGGCGGCGGCGTGGCTTGGCTGGAGGGGGAGATGAGTCGTTTGCGGAACACCCAGAGGCTCCATGCCTGGTAAGCGAGCACGATGGGCATGGCGATGGCCGCGACCACGGTCATGACCGTCAGGGTGTAGGAAGGACTGGCCGAGTTGGCGATGGTGAGGTTGTAGCTGGCATTGGTGCTCGACACCATGACCCGGGGGAACAGGTCGAAGAATATGGATGCGACGATGCTGGCGATGGCGATGGCGGCAGCGGTGAA
This sequence comes from uncultured Actinomycetota bacterium, assembly GCA_963783945.1. Classification (GTDB taxonomy): domain Bacteria; phylum Actinomycetota; class Acidimicrobiia; order Acidimicrobiales; family Palsa-688; genus CAWAPS01. The sequence goes on along the minus strand of CAWAPS010000019.1, from coordinate 483,311 downwards.
GGCCCAGCCCTGGGAGCGAGATTCGGCCAGCCAGGCGGCGGCGACTATGGCGATCAGGGCCAGGGCGTCGATGGGGTTGGGCACGAAACCCAGGCTGAGACCGACGTGGCTCCAGGTCAGCCAGCCGAAGGCGACGAGGGCGGCGGGCCAGCCGAGCAGGCGGGAGAGGCGGGCGCAGCGGTGGTGAAGCTCGCCGTCGGTCTTGAGAGTGAGGTACGAGGCCCCTAGGAACAATGACAACACCGTGAGGGTGACGCCGGTGTACAGCCCGAAGGGGACCAGCAGCCCCCAGAAGCTTCCGGTGTAGTTGTGGGCGGAGTCGATGGGCAGCCCGTGGAGAAGGTCACCCAGCGCGGTGCCGAGCAGCAGCGGGATGAGGGCGCTGCCGATGGTCAGCGACCACCTCCAAGTGGCCCGCCACCGCTGGTTGTTGATCTTGCGGTTGTACTCGAAGGAGACCCCGCGGACGATCAGGGCCACCAGGATGATCAACAGGGCCAGGTAAAGGGTGGAGAACATGGTGGCGTACCACGACGGGAAGGCGGCGAAGGTGGCCGCTCCGGCGATGACCAGCCACATCTCGTTGCCGTCCCAGTTGGGACCGATCGAGTTGACAGCGATGCGTCGCTCGATGTCGTTGCGACCGACGAAGGAGTGCAGCATTCCCACTCCGAAGTCGAATCCTTCGAGAACGAAGAACCCCACCCAGAAGAAGGCCACTGTCACGAACCAGATGTTTTCCAGCTGCATGGTCGCCGTCCTCTAGTAGATGAGGGCCGCAGCCCGGTCGTCTTCGGATTCGCCGCCCGACGCGTCACCGCCGTCGCCTGTACCGCTATCGCCCTCATCGTCGCCTGCTTCGAGGCTCTTGCGGCCGAAGTGGACCATCAGATAGGCGTCCGCCACCCCCAGGGAGAGGTAGAGGGCCACAAAGACGCTCAAGCTGATCCAGATGTCAGTGGACGTGACCGACGGGGACGCCGCCTGGGAAGTCGTCATCAAGCCCTGGACGATCCAAGGTTGCCGGCCGCTCTCGGTCAGTATCCACCCGGCGGTGTTCATGAGGAACGGCAGGATGACCACCCAGGGGGCGACGAAAAGGAACCATCTGGATCTCTCCAGCGTCTTGCGGCGTAGCAGCCACAGCCCCCACAGCCCGAACAGCAGTATCAGGGCGGCCAGATAGGCCATGACCCGCATACCCCAGTACTGCAAGAAGACGTTGGGGATGTAGTTCCCCGGGCCGTACTGCTGCTGGTACTGGGCCTGGAGGTTATTGAGACCCTGCACCTCGCCATCCACGTGGTTGGTGGCCAAGATGGACAGGAGGTCAGGGACCTCCCAGATCTGGGTCGGGGTCTCGTCGTTGTTACCGCCTTGGATCTGGAACAGCGAGAACGGACAGTGCGACGGGCAGGTGGTCCATAGCGCCTCGGCCGCGGCGATCTTCATCGGTTGGTATTTGCCTTCGACCACGCCGAGCTCGCTGCCGATGAACATGTTCAAAAACACCGCCGGGACCAGGACGGCCAAGGAGATGGCGGCGGTGCGGCGGAACGCCACCACCGAATTCTTGCGCCGCAGGTGCCAGGCGGACACGGCCAGCATGACGATGGCTCCGGTCACCAGCGAAGCCAGCACCACATGGGGGTAGGCCCACAGGAACACCGGGTTGGTGAACAGGGCCCAGATGTCGTTGAGCACGGGCTGGTTCTGGGCGTTCATGGTGTATCCGACGGGATGTTGCATCCACGAGTTGGCGGCCATGATGAACGCCCCCGACAGCAGCGACGCCGCAGCCACCAGCCAGATGCAGGTCAGGTGCACCTTCTTCGACAGGCGGTCCCAGCCGAAGATCCAAAGCCCGATGAAGGTGGACTCCACGAAGAAGGCCAGCAGGCCCTCCATGGCCAGCGGTCCCCCGAAGACGTTGCCGACCAGTCGGGAGTAGTTGGACCAGTTCATCCCGAACTCGAACTCCTGCACCAGCCCGGTCACCACCCCGACGGCCACGTTGATCAGCAACAGCGTCCCGAAGAACCGGGTCAGCCGCCGGAACGCCGGATCGTCGCTGCGATACCAGGTGGTCTGCAACAGCGCCACCAGGAAGGCCAGGCCGATGGTGACCGGCACGAACAGAAAGTGGTAGATGGACGTGGTCGCGAACTGCCATCGAGCCAGATCGGTGCTCATGAGGTAAAAATCCCGTCGCTCGAAATGCCGTCGGTTGTTGGGCCATCGACGCTGCCTGGCGGTGTTGGCAGCCGTGGACGTTCGGGGGACGCGGCGAAGCGCTCGGCCCGCATCTCCTCCCACCACAGGCTGGGGTACCGCCCGCCCTGGCCGAGCAGCTCATCGTGAGTCCCCCGCTCGACTACCCGGCCTGCTTCCATCACCAGGATCTCGTCAACCGACTCGAGACCAGCCAGCCGGTGGGTGATGAGGACCAGAGAGCGGTTGTCGGTCACCCTGAGCAGATCGGCGGTGAGGGCGTCGGCGGCAAGGGGATCGAGATGCTCTGCGGGCTCATCGAGGATCAGCACTCCGAAGTCGGCGAGCAGGGCCCGGGCCACCGCGACCCGTTGGCGCTGACCGCCCGAGAGACGGGAACCGAGGCCGCCGACCTCTGTGCCCAGGCCTCGCGGGAGGTCCTCCAGCCAGCCGGCCAAACCGACGCGTTCCAGAACGCCGCGGAATTCCTGATCGGTGGCGTCGCGCTTGCCGACGGCCAGGTTCTCGGCGATGGTGGCATCGAAGAGGTAGGCGTCCTGACCGACCAGACCGATGACGGTACGCAAGTCGGCTCCGCTCATCCGATCGATCGGCGTGTCGCCCAGCTTGATCGACCCCATCTGACAGGCCAAGAAGCGGACGAGGACAGCGGCCAGCGTCGACTTACCGGCTCCGCTCGGCCCGACGATGGCGACCCGGTGGCCGGCGGGCAGAGAGAGGTCGACTCCCCGGAGCGCAGGATCCACCGCGCCCGCATACCCGGCCCAGACTGAGCTGAGCTCCAGTCCGTAGGGGCCGTCGGGCAGGGTTACCGCGGGCTCGGGGTCGGTTACCGGCTCCGGCGCGTCGGTCACCTCGAACACCCGGGCCGCGGCTTGACGCACGCGGTGAAGGGCTTGAGTGGCGACGGGCAGGCCGACGATTATCTCGAAGGCGGCCAGAGGGATGAGAGTGATAACGGCCAACTCGGTGCCGGGCAACCGGCCCGAGATCACCGCCGGGATGCCGACCAGCAGGCAGCCCCAGCAGGCCAGCCCGGCCAGAAGGGTGGTCAAGGCTCGCCCGACACCGGCGGTCCCGGCCGAAGCGGCGCCGATAGCAGTCAACTCGGCGTCGCGTTTCCGAAGGGTCCGGACCTGGGCACCGGCCGCCCCGAAGGCAATCAGCTCGGCCGCGCCCTCGGTCAGGTCGACCATGGCCGCCGCCAGGTCACCGCGCACCGCGGCGAAGCGCGACTCCCGCCGCCGGGCAAGAGACCCGGTGAGCCACGGTACGACGGTGGCGGCCAGCACCAGCGCCACGGCCAGGATGATGCCGGCGGCCGGCAGCATCCACCACATGACCGCCACCGTGAGCAAACCGACCAGGACCGAAGTGCCGAACGGGGGAATGACCCGGATGACCAGATCCTGTTGTGAGTCGACATCCCTGACGATCCGGGCCAGGAGATCGCCGCGCTGGAAGGAGGGAAGGCCGGCCGGCGCCAACCGCTCGAGCCGTTCGTAGACCCGCACCCTGATGTCGGCGAGCAGCCGGAAGGCGGCGTCGTGGCCGACCAGCCGCTCCCCGTAGCGGAAGAACCCGCGAGACAGCCCGAAGAACTGCACGGCGACGATGGCCAAACCCAGAGCCGCCTCGTTGGGGTGCTGGGCTGCCCTCGAGATGAGCCACGCCGCGGTGGCGATGAGTCCGATGTCGGCGGCGACCGCGCCCGCGGCCAGAAGGGTCGCCAATGCCACGCGACGGTATGCCGGTCGAAGCAGGCCGAGGGTCCGGCCCAACGGGGCGATCTGACGGTCCACCCTGGTAGGCCCCGAGCCGCCGGAGGTCATGACGACACCGCTGTCTCGACGGCCGGGGCCAGATGAACCACCCGGTCGGCCAGCGCCAGCAAGGAGGGCCGGTGGGCGACGACTAGGACGGTGCGACCAGTCATCAGCCGCCGGACTGTGGCGAGCACCTCCTGCTCGGTGCGGCCGTCGAGATTGGCAGTGGGCTCGTCGAGGAGCAGAAGGGGTGCGTCGCGCACGAACGCCCGGGCCAGGGCCACCCGTTGGCGTTCCCCCGCCGACAGTCCGGCCCCGTCGGGGCCCAGCCTGGTCAGAATCCCTTCGGGCAGCCCGTCCACCACGCCATCGAGACCGGCGTCGGTCATCGCCACCCGCACCTGGTCATCGGTGGCGTCGGCCCGGCCGAGGCGGACGTTGTCGGCAATGGACCGGGCGAACAGATGGGGACGCTGGGGGACCCAGGCCACCTGGGCCCGCCAGACGTCGGGGTCGAGGTCGGCCAGGTCCGCATCGCCCACCCGGACCGAGCCGCAGTAGGTCGGGGCCAACCCGAGCAGGACGCTCACGAGGGTCGACTTCCCGCAACCGCTCGGCCCGGCGAGCGCCACGACCTCGCCCGGCTCCACCGCAAGGGTCACAGCGCGCAGCCCCGGCACCACCCGTCCCGGGTACCAGACCTCGAGCTGGTCGACCCGCAGAACCGACCGAGACGGGTCTGGCGCATCGGTACGGGTGCCCTGCGGGGGAATCCTTCGCTCGAGCACGTCGAAGACGTCCTCGGCCGCCTTCATACCTTCCGCGCTGGCGTGATAGTTGGTGCCCAGGGACCGAAGAGGCAGGTAGGCCTCGGGGGCCAGGATGAGCACGAACAGGGCGGCGGCCAGCGTCAGGTGGCCGCCCAACAGCCGGAGCCCGACGGCCACGGCCACCAGGGCCACCGAGAAGGTGGCCAGGAGCTCGAGGATGAGCGACGACAGGAAGGCGACCTTCAGTGTGGCCATGGTGGCCGTGCGGTACCGGTCGGTGATGTCGCGGATTGCAGCCACCTGGGCCTTGGCCCGTCCGAATACCTTGAGCGTGGCAAGCCCGCCGACCACGTCGAGGAAGTGGCCGGCCAGGCGCTCGAGGAGCCGGGCCTGACGCTCCATCCGAGCCTTCGTCGACGCCCCGACCAGCGCCATGAACAACGGGATCAGCGGGACGGTTACGGCAATGATCACCGCCGAGACCCAATCGGATCCCAACACCACGACGATCACCGTGACCGGGACGATCACCGCCAGGAACAGTTGGGGGAGATACCGGGCGAAGAAGCTGTCCAGAGCGTCGATACCACTGGTGGCCAGCACCACCAGGCTGCCCGAGCGCTCCCTATCGATACCGGCCGGCCCGAGAAGGGCGATTCGCTCCACCAGCGCGCTACGCAGGTCCGACTTCGCCAATGCCGAGGCCCGGTCAGCCATTCGCTCCCCGAGCCATCCCACCGTCGCCCGACAGCCGATGACCACCAACAGCAGGATGGCGAGCGTTCGCACCTGCGGCAGAGCCTCGTGCCCAACGACGACCCGCGACACCACGTTGGCGATCAACCAAGCCTGCCCCACCACAAGACCGGCGGTGATGGCGCCCAACCCGACGGTGGCCACCAGGAACCGCCTGGTGCCTCGGGTGTAGCGGAGAAGCCGAGGATCAACGGGACCGGACCGGCGCCTTCGGGCGCCGATGCGGGCGGCCGACACCGGGCTACCAGGTGCTCCCGGGTCCGCCCGCTGGGCCTGTTGCCCGCTCGACCGAGGACCGACCGCTCGCGCCGGTTCCTGGCCGCCGCCGCGGTTGGTGCCCAAATCATCCCGGTCTGATGAAGGAAGCGGCCGCATTACCAGTCAGCCCACGCGACTCGTTGCCAGCTCGTTCGCGACCGTTCGCGCCTTCTCCAGTTGGTACTCCTCGAGGTCCGAAGGCGGGATCTTTACCTGCAATACGCCCGCCATCTTTGTCGAGCACTCCCATCTGTTCAGTCGTGAGCTGTAATGGGTCTACCCGGCCACCGTGCCACCGCGAACATGGTGACGTCATCACCCGATTCGGAGGATCTCGGAACCGGTCCCGGACCGGCCCGGTGATACTCCAGATCATCCATTCTGGAGGATGTTCACCGACGGCCCACCTGTTAATAACAAAGGGTGACTGATGTGACCGGGCCTGTATCCCGGAGGTCGCCGGCGCAATCGAGAGGCTTGCCGGCTTGCTCGGCCTCCACCCGAAGGGAGATCTCGGGTTGACGACCGAGGAAGACAATCGGCCCTGAACGAGCCACGAAAGGGGCCCGGAGCATGGATACATCGAGAGACAGGATCACGTTGACCAGCGAGGAGCGCCGCGTCCTGGCCGACCTCGAGGACCGGACGCGTCAGGTTGACCCGCAACTCGCCCGGTCGCTGAGAGGGGGCACGCCCCGCTTGCGGGCCCGACTCCGTTCGCGTCGAGTTGGCGGTGTCGCGGCGGCACTGGTCTTGTCGGTCGGCATTGCGATGATGCTGGCAACGTTCACGAGATGGCCGATCGTCGCCGTTGTGGGGGTTGTCCTTCAGGTCGTCGCCCTGAAACTCGTGCTGGCCCGGTGGGCCCCGTGGGTCGGCGCCACATTTCGGCGTTGGACTCAGGACTAGCGTAAACCGCCCGCCCGGGCGGTCTGCCGGTTTGTGACGCCCGACTAATCACTCTATGCAGGTGATGCGTGGCCCTCATCCTCGGGACGAGGCTCCTCGGTCGTGGCGTCTCGGTCACGGCCATCCAATAGCGGGCCGACGTCGTGATCCCGAACACAGCAAACTGTTACTACAACCGAGGAGGCACAACCCGTGCTTGCATATGATTATCCCCTGCTAGGCGTCTTCTGGACGATGTTGGAATTCTTCCTTTTCTTCGTCTGGATCTGGCTGCTGATCGTCATCTTCGGTGACATTTTCCGCAGCCGGGACCTGGGCGGTTTCGCCAAAGCCTTATGGATCATTTTCGTCATAGTGATCCCAGTGGTGGGTATCCTCGTGTACCTGATCGCCCGTGGTGGCAGCATGCACGAGCGGGCCGTCGCACAAGCTCAGCAACAGAACCAGGCCTTCCAGGAGTATGTCCAGCAGGCGGCCGGGTCCTCGAGTACCGCGGACGAGCTAAGCAAACTCGCCGACCTGAAGGCGTCTGGGGCCATCACCGAGGAAGAATTCCAGACCAGCAAAGCAAAGATCTTGACTTGAGACCCCGTAGGTCCAACTCGGCGCGGCATCCAGAGACACGCACTTCTGACCCGACGGCAGCGGTCAGGAGTTGTTCTTCGACAGTTCACCTAACCTTTACGTCGTTCGATCGACCCCGGCCGGTACAGTCTTTGTCGGGCTGTGGACCACGGCCCCGACTCCGCCCACTTCGGCCTTCCCCCCCGGCTGATTGTGGCGTGCGGATGTCGTGCCCCGGGAGGCTCCGCCAGGGACTCCCAGGGGCACGGCGTCCGCTGGGCGCGTGGCCCAGCCGGCAACCAGCCGCCTGATCCTGGCCGTCAGCCTCGGTTCGTGAGCCGGTCGAGCACCCGGGCGCACGCCAGACCGTCGGCGAACGTTGCACTCTGTGGCTCGGCCGACCCTCTCCTCACCGCGTCGCGGACCACCTTCAGCCACGGCCCCATGGCACTGTCATCGTGGGCCGAGACGCTTCCCCACGGTTCGATCCGCAGCTGCTCGGAAGTCCCTTCCGCCGTGTGCAGCAGGATGCGGCCGCCGATCTCGTGCACGCTGTCGTTGAGGATCTCCAGCACACCCTCGCTGCCGATCACTGTCACCCGGGAAAACAAGTCGACCGCGGCGGTCGCGCTGAGGTCGAGGTTGGCCCACACGTCCTGCTCAGTACGCATGGTCGCGGTGAAGCCGTCCTCGGCCGTACACTTCTGCATAGCGCCGTCGACGTCCGGGCGCTCGGGGATCGTTGTCCGAATATCGGCCGACGCGTCGACGATCTCGCCGAAGGTCCAGCGGAGATAGTCGACGCAGTGGGCCCCGGCCGCTCGCACCCAGCCCCCACCGCGCGAAGCGTCGAATATCCAGCCGTACCGCCGCGACGGGTTTCGCCACCATCCCATGAAGGATGTCCACTGGACGTGCTCGACCTTACCCGCCGCCCCATCGAGGATGAGATTCCGCAGTTTTCCTCGTATCGGGTGGTACCGGAACTCGAAATTCACCAGGTTCAGGATCCCGGCGTCACCTGCCAGGTCGCACATCTGCTCGGCCTCATGAGGATTGAGCCCGAACGGCTTGTCGCACATCACGGCGTGACCGCCGTCGATGGCCCGGCGAACGTGCTCGAGGTGCATGAACGGGGGGGAATGCACCGAGATCAAATCGACGTCCTTGCGAGCGCACAGAGCGGTGACGGCCTGGTCGTCGCGTGGCGACACGACATCGACGACGGTGCATCCGTCCGTTGCCTCGAATGTCGGAGCTACCACCCGGCCGCCAAAACCCCGACCAATGACCCCGATCCTGACCGTGTCGGATTCACCCATGGCGCCTGTCTCCTGTTCTCACGCCGGGTCAAAGCCGTACGTGTCATCCGACCTTTATACAGAATTGCCAACGCCGCGATCCAAACGTGGCCCCACTTCTAAGTTATCTAAGCTCGATCGGCCGAGAACATTTTGGCGGATGAAGATCGCCGATAGAGGCTGACCCGAGGAGCTGAACGCCATGGAAGCCACAGGGATGATGCTGGCCCTGCTCGACATTCCGGCCGAGCTGACCGAGGAATACAACCATTGGTACGACCTCGACCACCTCCCCGAGCACCAGGGAAAGCCTGACGTTCTCGTGGCCCGGCGCTACGTCGCCCCCCGAGGGCTGCGAGCAGAAGCGGGTGTGGTGCCCGGCGACCTTTTCGGCGGCTACCCCCCCTATTTGACGACCTACTGGTTCGGCGGTCCGCTCGACATGATGAGCGAGGAGGCCCACGACGGCTGGCTGAGTCTCGATAGGGAGCTCATCAAAGGCGGGAGGTTTTGGCGAGTGGGGCGTAGCACGTACGCTTCTCGCTGGCAGGTGGCGTCGGCGCGCACCCGGCCGGACTGCCACGTCAGCCAGCGGGCGGTTCCCTACCTGGCTCATCGTGGCGTCATCGTTGCCGTCGGGCGGGCCCCGTCGGTCGACCGGCTGGCGGAGGCGGTCGGATGGTGGGAGCAAGTGCATCTGCCGGACCTGTTCTCGGTCGGCGGGCTGATCGGTGCCGTCCGCCTGCAATGTCCTGATGGAGAAAAGTCCGAGCTGGTGGCCCACATCCTGTTGTGCGATGCGTCGCCCCAGGTGGTGATGCGCGGCGTCGAACGGGCCAAAAGATATTGGACCGCAGTCGGTCGGTACCCGGCTCACGGCGGCGCCTACCAGGAGGTCGCCTTTCTCCCTTACCAATGGATAGTGCCTCTCGAGTACGGCTTCGACGTCGGTGAGCCTCAGTGAGCTGGTTGGCTCAGGAGAAGAACGGCGGTCCGAGGACTCAGCACGGTCGCCCCTCGTTCGCACAGTCGCGCTCATAGTTTGTGCGTTTTTACTGCTCCTAGCGGGTTAAGCGCACAAAGAATGTTCGCTCAATTGTTTTCGTAGTCTGCGGGGTCATCCGCGCGACCGTGACGTTCAGGGTAACGATCGCCTCCGGTTGCTGGTCCTTGACGCCGGCCCGGTACTCGCTGCCGGCCTGCCCCTCTTGCGCCCGTCACTTCTAGCGGCTCACGGCTCCGGTGTGGTCGGCGAGACCTGGGCCAGGACCTTGTCGAAGCTGCGCATTCCGTTCAGCATCGCGGGGACTCCCGCGTACACCGACATCTGCAGGATCACCTCGCGCACGTGCTCGGGCCGGTTGCTGCGAAGGGCGAAGCGGATGTGAGGCTCGAGCTCCTCGGGATGTCCAAGCACGGTGAGAGCAGCGACGGCGCAGAGCTCTCGGATTGCCGTTGACAGCACGCGGCGCGAGTACATGCCATTCATCACGAAGTCGTTGTGGATATGGGCCCAGCTCTCGTCGACCCGTGCCGCCAGGCTCTCGGCATTGTGCTCCATATAGGCATGGCCGCCTTCCCCGAACAGCTCGTCCGCCGTCCTGCCCCCCCGTTCAGTGATGTAAGGACCAGTCATGGTCGTCTCCCCTCAGTTGTCCGGACCGTCGAGTAGCGTTCTGTCGTTGCAACCGGATCCTACGGGTAAGGAGCATGGCCGTGTGCCTGGGAGAGACGGATCGTTTATGACGTCAGAGGTTCTTGCTGGTGTCAGGGTGGTTGACTTCACCCAGGGGATGGCTGGGTGCATGGCCACCATGATCCTGGCCGACTTCGGGGCCGAGGTGATACGGATCGAGCCACCCGGCGGGGATCCACTTTGGTCGAGCCCGGGCTACCTGGTGTGGAACCGGGGAAAGCGTAGCGCCGACTGGGATGGGCTCACGGCGCGTGGCCACGAGCGCCTCCACGACCTCATCCGCGGGGCCGACGTCCTGATCGAGACCATGCGGCCCGGCGAGGCGGATGCACTCGGGGTCGGCTACGAGCTGGCGGCTTCGATGAACCCGGCCCTGGTTTACGTCTCGCTTTCGGCCTTCGGGCAGGAGGGCCCCTACAAATCCCTCCGAGCTTACGACGGCATCGTCAACGCCAAGTCCGGCCGGATGCGCGATCAGGGAGGCTGGCAGCAGGGTCGCCCGACTTATCGGGCCGTAAACGACACCTCCTACCACGCCGCCATGTTCGCGGTTCAGGCTTTGCTCGCCGCCCTTCGCGTCGCCTGGCTCACCGGTCGAGGGCAACGGGTGAACACCAGCCTGCTGCGAGGCGTCACCGCGCCCAACAACCCGTGGCGGCGCTTCGACGGTGAGGTCCTCGAAGACCCGCCGGTTTCCACCCACCGCGAGACCGATCCCGAGACGGCCCAGCCGGGCACCATCTGCACCGAGTGCAAGGACGGTCGTTGGATCATTCATTGCCACGTCCTCGTTCCGAAGCTGTTCAGGTCATGGGTGAGCGCAGTGGGCCTCGATTGGATCTGGGATGACCCCCGGTTCAAGGACGCCCCGTCGTTTGCGGGCCACGAGGACAAGGTGGCGCTCAATCTGATCATCATCGAGCGGATGAAGGAAAAGACCTCGGCGGAGTGGCTGGAGATCTACACGGCCAACCCGGACTGCTGCGGGGAGCTCATGCAAACCACCCAGGAGACCCTGCGTCACCCGCAGTTCGTGCACAACGGACACCGCATCGAGCTGGACGATCCTCGTGTGGGGCGGGTGGCCCAGGTCGGACCCATAGCCCGTCTCTCGGCGACGCCCGCGGTCATTACCACGCCGGCTCCCATCCCGGGCCAGGACACCGACCAGGTTCTCGCCGGCCCTCCGCCCTCCCGGACTGCGTTCCGGCTGCAGGGCGAACCGCCTACCCGGCCTCTGGACGGCATCGTCTCGGTGGAGCTGGCGATGCACCTGGCCGGCCCCTTCAGCGGTGCCCTGCTCGCCGATCTCGGCGCCCGGGTGATCAAAGTAGAGCCGCTCGAAGGCGACCCGTTGCGATCCATGGCGTGGAACGAAAACGGGATTCGCGCCACGCAGGGCAAGCAGAGCCTGGCGGTCGACCTCAAATCGGAAAGAGGACGTGAGATCCTCCACCGGCTGGTCGCTCGGGCCGACATGCTCATGCACAACTTCCGGCCCGGGGTGCCGGAAAAGCTCGGCGCTGACTATGACACGTTGCGGGCGATCAAGCCTGATCTGGTTTATGTCTACGCCGCCTCTTACGGCTCGACCGGGCCCAACTCCAGGCGGGCCGCGTTCAACCCGACGATGGGCGCCCTGACCGGTAATTCGGTGTTCCAGTCCGGGAAAGGCAATCCGCCGATTGGTGACCAGTCGCCCGACCCGATCGCCGGTAGCGGGGTGGGGACGGGGATGATGCTGGGATTGGCGGCCAGACTGCGCACCGGCAAGGGGCAGTATGTGGAGACGACCATGATGAACTCGATCGTCTACTGCAACTCCGACGATGCCATGGACTACGCAGGCAAGCCGGAGCGTCAGGCCCCGGACAAGGCGCAACTCGGGTTGGAAGCTACCTACCGTCTGTACGAGACGGCGGAGGGGTGGGTCTTCTTCGCCGCCAGGCGTGACGACGAGTTCGCGGCCTTCTGCTCCATCGTCGACCGTTCCGATCTGGGGAGCGACCCCCGTTTTTCGACGGCGGCGACCCGCTATGAGTTTCGCCACGAGCTCTCGCCGATATTGGAGGAACTGTTCCGCACCCGGACGGCGGACGAGTGGGAAACCGTCCTCACCAAGGCCGACATCGGTTGCGTACGAGCGGACGGGACCGGGCACCGGCGCTTCCTGCACCAGGATCCCCACACCGAGGCGATCCGGTTCATGGTGCCGACCGCCCATCCTCTCTTCGAGTCATCCGCCCCCGATGGCAGATACTGGCGGCATGGCCCGGAGGCCGAGTTCTCCGCCACGCCGTGTCCGGAATCCCTGCCCTACGCCGCCATCGGCGAGCACACCAGGGCGATTCTTGGTGAACTGGGCTACACCCAGGACGAGATTCTCGAGATGCGAGAGTCCGGAATCGTCGGGTGGCCCGAACAGGACGACGCGATGCTGGCGGCGAGCGAAAGATGACCGAACGGGCTCGGCGGGCGCAGCCGTACTGACTGCCTGACCACTTGGTCGATCGCCGCGGTCAGGCCAGCCGGGCGGACCAGCCGCCGTCCACCGGAATGATCACTCCTGTCACGAACGACGCCCGGTCGGAGGCAAGAAATGCCGCCACCTCGGCCTGCTCCTGCGGCCGGGCGGGCCGCTTGAACACCGACTTGGCGCTCATCTCACTCAGTGCGTCAGGGGCCATCCCTCGCATCGGTTCGGTCATGGTGAAGCCACTGGCGATGGCGTTGGCCCGTATGCCATCAGCCCCATACTGGACGGCGGCCACCTTGGTGAGCGCGTGCACCCCGGCCTTGGCCACGGAGTACATGCTGGGGGCCCTGTCCTCGGCGTTGAGGCCGGCTACGGATGTCACATTCACGATGGAGCCGCTGCCGGCCGACGCCAGCATCGCCCGGATCCCGTGTTTCATGCCGAGTACCACCCCGCGGAGGTTGACCGCCATCATGGTTTCGTACTCCTCCATGGTGACTTCCGGGTTGGTGCGCCCCGCTTGCGTGCCGGCGATGTTGAGCACCGCGTTCACCCGTCCGAACCTCTCGAGTGCCGCCGCCATCATCGACTCGACTTGCGGCTCCTGGCTGACGTCGGCGTGGAAAGGAACCACGGCGTCGCCGAGTGCCGCCGCCGTCGCCTCCTCAGCGCCGCTGATGTCCACGGCCAGGACCTGCGCCCCCTCGCGGACGAACACCTCCGTGGTTGCTTTGGCGATCCCGGACCCGGCGCCGGTGATCACCGCCACCTTGCCGTCCAGCATTCCCATCAATGTTCTCGTCCGGCAGCCACGAGTCAGAGTATATGTATGGTCGCTCCCGCGGTCAGGGCTCGCCACGAAACAACTTGACGCAATTCTCTTGTAAACATGCATGTCGTGGCACAGGACTCGTTCCAAGTTGTTTCGTGGCGGGCCCTCAGTAGTACAGAGGGCGTCCCTACCCAGTTCACGGAGGCGTTGTCCATGAGTGACGCGAAGCTCGACCCTGCTCATCTGTTCGACCTGTCCGGGAAGGTCGCCGTCGTTACAGGCGGATCCCGCGGCCTGGGCCGCGCTCTGGTCGACGGGCTGGCGGCGGCCGGGGCCGACGTGGTGATCGCGTCCCGCAAGCTCGATAACTGCCGGCGCGTTGCCGCGGAGGTGACCGAGTCGACGGGGCGGCGGGCGCTACCGGTGGCATGCCACGTCGGGCATTGGGACGACTGCGACCTTCTGGTAGATACCGTTTACGACCACTTCGGTCGCATGGATGTCCTCGTCAACAACGCCGGCATGTCACCGCTGTACCCGTCACTCGTGGCGATCTCCGAGGAGCTATTCGACAAGACGATGGCGGTCAACCTCAAAGGCCCGTTCCGGCTCTCCTGCCTGACCGCGGAACGCATGGCTGCCACTGGCGGTGGGTCGATCATCAACATCAGCAGCATCGGGTCTCAGGGGGGCGGAGGCGGCGGGCGGGGGCGCGCTTCCGGTCAGGCCCTGCCTTACGCCTGCGCCAAGGCCGGGCTCAACTTGCTGACCCTGGGACTGTCCCAGGCCTATGCCCCCAAGGTGCGGGTAAACGCCGTGCTCCCCGGATCATTCTGGACCGACGTGTCCAAGCACTGGCCCGACGGCATGGTCAATCCGGAGACCATTCCCCTCGGCCGGGTCGCCGACGCCCGGGAGATGGTAGGCACGGTCACCTATCTGGCCAGTGACGCCTCGAGCTACACGACCGGCGCCCTGCTCCGGGTGGACGGAGGTGTGGCGGCTCACTCTTGACGCCGTGGCGCTAGAGCCAAACGGCTCTCCACCTCGTCTGCGTGCTCGCCGAACCGCGGGGCCGGTCCGGCCGGATCGACGAGAGTCCGGGTACTGTGCAGCGGCGATCCCGGGAGCAGGACGTCGGGACCTTCGCCAGGCACCGCCACAAAGAAGCCCCGCTGGGCGAGATGAGCGTCACCGGCCAGCTCGGCCGGTGTGAGGACGGGCAACGCTTCCAGCCCGGCATCCTGAAGAATCCCGGCGGCCTCGTGCTTCGTCCGGGGGGTGGTGAAAGAAGTGATCAGCTTCTCGATCAGGTCGTCGTCTCGCGGTGGGCTGTTTACCGCATCGATGAAGGCCGGCAGTTGGGCGGCAGAAGCGAAAGCGTGGACGTCCCGCTGGTCTGCCAGCCGGATGGCCACCCAGGCGTCGTCGCCGCTGCAAGGGAACACCCCCTGTATGGCGCCGTAGCGCGAGCGGTTCCCGATGCGTTGGAGGGGCGCCTTCGATATGGACGCCAGGAGCAGGTCCTCCCCGCAGACCGCGGCGTACCCCTCGAGCTGGGAGATGTCGAACCAGCCTCCGGCTCCCCGCTGTTCCCGCTCTCGCAGACCCCGGAGGGCCGCGACCGCGCCCACCAGGCCCCCTACCGCGTCCGGGAGGGCGTGCCCCAGCCTGAGCGGTTCCCCGCCCGCATAGCCGGTTCGGCCTTCGATGGATGACGCGGCCTCGATCGTCGGCCCGTATGACCTCCACCCGGCCCACGGCCCTCGGCTGCCGAAGCCGGAGAGGGACACGTATACCAGCTCCGGCTTGGCCGCGCAGATCCGGGAAGGACCGAGTCCCAGGGCATCCATGACCCCTGGCCGCGAGTTCTCGATGAGTACGTCGGCTTCACGGATCAGCCGGTGAACCATTTCCTGGCCGGCCGCGGTCGTGAGGTCGAGCACCACGCTGTGCTTGTTTCGGTTCATCTTGGCATGGAACAGGCGCCCGACCATGGCGCTCGACTCCATGGCCTGGGTGTACGAGTCGTCGCGCGAGCCCGGCCGTTCCACCCAGATGACATAGGCCCCCAAGTCGGACAGCCACCGGGTGGCGCTCGGTCCGGCCCACCACGCCGTCAGGTCCAGCACGACGGTGCCGGCCAGGGGCAGCTGCTCCGATCGCACCACGGGGTTGATGCGGCGGGAGCGTTTGCTGTACCTGCCGTTGGATGACACCGACGCCGGGCGTACCGGATTGCCCGGCATGAGTCCGGGTTTACCCTCGACCTCAACCTGGTCCCAGAAGCTGCGATCGGCCAGTTGGGGGTTGCCCAGGGCGTCCCGGGGTTCGGCCACCTTGGCCGCCGCTACCCCCTGGGATTGCAGGATCTCAACGATCTCGGCCGCGTCGCGTTTGCTCAGGAATTGATCGAGCTCGCGGTCGAAGGCATCTCGGTTTTCCCACCGGGCCTCCTTCTCGTTGAACCTGGGATCGGTCAGCAGATCGAGACGGTCGATGGCTATGGCGAAGCGATCGAACTCGTTGTCGGTGACGACCCCGAGCGACACATATCCATCACGGCAGGGTCGCACCACCAGGGGGTACACCTCGGTGTACCGGCCGGTCCGCGGCCGGCCAAAGCCGGCGGCGATACGCGAGAAGGTCCCCTGGTGGACATGCAGCATCGACTCCATCACGCTGACGTCCACATGCTGACCGTTGCCGCTTCGGCGGCGTTCGTGCAGCGCGGCTTCGGTCGCAATGGCCGCGGTATACCCCCCGATATAGCCGCACAGATGCTCCGGTCCGCTCAACGGCGCCCGCATCGGGTCTCCGGTAATGGCCAGATAGCCCCCGGCCGACCACTCGGCCAGCGGCCCACCGCGTAGCGAGGCGTACGGTCCAGTGGTGCCAAACGTGCTGGTGGTCACGTGAACGCAGCTGGCCGTCAGGGACCCCACCAGCGCTTCATCGGCCAGCCCCTGGTAGCGGCCCCGGTCGAAGGTGGTGAAGACGACGTCGGCGCCGGCCACGAGTGCCGCGAGGGTCTCGGAGGAGGAGAGGGCGCAGGATTGCTTGTGGGCATCGAGATAGATCGCCACGAGATCAGGAGCCGGCGAAGGCGGCGGCCCCCCTTCGACCGGCTGGATCACGTCGAGTCCCGCCATGGCCAGGAGCTTGGCCGCGAAACGGCCGGCGACGTCAGTACTGAGGTCGACGACTCGCAACCGCTCGGGCCGGGCTGTATCTGCTGTTTCGCTCACGTCTGCTGTTTCGGTCACGTCGGCGTTGCATGATAGTGATCATGGCTGGTGGTGGCTCTTGAGCAAACTCCGTAACGATGATATATTCGCACAGAGCGTTCTCTATAACGAACAAGGGGGGGTTTTTCGTCCAGAACGGTCCTGACCTTGGGCCATCCCGGCCGTCTCGGCGGGCCGCTCTTGATCAGGTGCTCTATGGGCTGAGAGCAGAGAAGGAGAGGGCATGAAAGAGTACAACTGCGTTTCTTCTGATTCCCATCTGGAATGCTCGCCTGATCTGTGGCGGGGTTGGGTTGATCACGAGTTTCGCGATTGGGTTCCCGCGGTGGTGAAGCTGCCTGACGGCGGCGACGGCCTTCTCTTTCGCGGCGCGGCGGAACCGCTGTCGATCGCCCGGAGTCTGGCAGGTGGAATACGCCACGTGCGGCAGGAGACGACCGATGTCGCGGCGGGAAAGGGTGCTTCATACAGCGACCGGCTTCCGGGCTCAGGCGGACCGGACCAGCGGGTGCGGGAGCTGGACGAGGATGGGGTTGACGCCGAGATCCTGTTTCCGGCCATTGTCAGCCAGTACCGGCTGAGCCATACCGTCATGCCGCCCGAGGCTTCGTGTGCGATAGCTCGCGGATATAACGACTGGCTGTCGCAGGAGTTCTGCGCCTTCGACCCCGATCGCCTCCTCGGCTGCGCCATGCTGCCGGTGGCGGGCATCGAGGATGCGGTAGCCGAGCTCAGGCGGGTGGCCGCCCTTCCGGGTATTCGTACCGTCCTGCTGGCCCAGTGGCCGAACGGCAGCCCGCGGCCGCAACCGGACGTCGACGATGCGTTCTGGGAAGCGGTTCTGGATGCGGGGATTCCGCTGTCCGCTCACGGCTCGTTTGGCGGCGGGCGAGCCGCGGAGCTGAGTGGTACAGAGGCGCTGAAGCCGCAGTTCAACTCGCTCATCACCCGCCAGGGTCTCGATACGGGATACTGTGTCAGCCAGCTGATCACATCCAGGGTGTTCGAGCGGTTTCCCTCGCTGCGAATCGCCTTTGCCGAGACCGGGGCCGGCTGGGTCCCGTTCTACGCCGAGCAGGCCGACACCAACTTCGAGCGCCATAGCTACTGGTGGGAAATGGAGCTGGAGCACCCACCTAGCTACTACGTTCGGCATCATTGCCTGTGGGGGATCCAGGACGATTACGTCTCTATAGAGCTCCGCCATCGGATCGGAGTCGAGAACATCATGTGGGCCTCGGATTTCCCCCACCACGCAACCGATTGGCCTGATTCTCATGGATTGATCAAGAGGCTGCTCGACGGTGTTCCCGAGCCGGATCGACGGCTGATCATCTGTGATAATGCGGTCGAGTTCTTCAAGCTGAACGACCTCTCGCTGGTTCCGAAAATCGACGTCTCGTAGGAGGTGCTCCTGTCGTGCCGGAATCATCATTCGTAGAGGACCCGTGGATCGTCTCCGTCGACGACCACGTGACGCCACCTCCGGATCTGTGGACGTCGAGGCTGCCCGCCCGCTTCCTGGACCGGGCGCCAAGAGTCGAACGGGACCGGGTGATGGTGGACTTCCAGGGCGCTCACGCCACCATAAAGCGGGGCGACCCGGCCGGTGAGTGGACCGACTTCTGGGTGTACGAGGACTCCCAGGAGCCACTTCTCGCAGTCACGAACATCGACGGCTTCGAGGGCGAGTCGCGGAGAGAGGCGCTGCAGAAGTTCACGGTTATGACCTACGACGACCTTGGTCGCGGGTGCTGGCAGCAGGGGGCCCGCCTCGACGCCATGACGGTCAATCACGTGCAGGCGTCGCTCTGCTTCCCCAACGCGGTAACCCGGTTCTGCGGCCAGACGTTCAACGAGAAGGGCGAGCGCGATGTCGGCTTCCTGTGCATTCAGGCCTATAACGACTGGATGATCGACGATTGGTGCGGGGGGCAAGGCGCGGGCCGGCTGATCCCATTGACCCTCATCCCCCTGTGGGACGCCGAGCTGGCGGCTCGGGAGGTAAGGCGGTGCGCGGACAAAGGTAGCCACGCCGTTTCGTTCTGCGAAAACCCGTCGGAGCTGGGCCTGCCGTCCTTCTATCACGAGTCCAATTTCTGGAGCCCCTTCTTCGAGGCCTGCGAGCAGACCGAGACGGTGGTCAACATGCACATCGGATCGTCCTCCCGCCTGCCCACCTCTTCGGCCGGCGCCCCCTACGCGGTCACCTCGGTCCTCATGTTCCAGAACTCCATGGCGTCGGTCCTGGACCTGGTCTTCTCCGGTGTGCTCGACCGCTTCCCGGGTATCAAGGTGGCCCTGTCGGAGGGGCAGATCGGCTGGCTGCCCTACCTGGTCGCTCGGGCCGATCGGGTGTGGGCCGATCCTCACGACGGTGGTGCCGGCATCCGGATCGGCCGGCCGCCGAGCAGCTACGTCAGAGACCAGATCTTCGGGTGCATCTTCGATGACGACACTGCCCTGCGCTGCCGGGACCTGATAGGAATCGACCAGATCATGCTGGAGGTCGACTTTCCCCATGCCGCCAGCACCCATCCCAACACCGCGGCATTCGCCCATGAGATGTGCGATCGGGCCGGTCTCGATCCTTCCGAGCGATACAAGGTCTTCCGCGGCAACGCCATACGCCTCTACGGGCTGGAGCGGCTCGGCATAGCTGAGTGACCGGCGACCGCTCGCCGGCGGGGGCGCAGCGGCCGCCGTGCCCCGGCTGGAGCCGATGCTTCCTGTGCAGCCGAGCAGTGGTGCTTACAGTCGGTACAGTTTGGCGGCGTTCTCGCCGAGAACCTTGCGCCGGGTCTCCGGGCGGAGGGTGCGCATACTCTCCTCAATCGTCTCGAGCGCCGTCGGATAGAGGGCATGTGGGGTGGGGGAAGTCGGTCTCGAACACCACGGTGTCCTCGCCGATGGCGTCGATGAGGTACTGCACGTCTCCTCGGTTCCGCTCGAACCAGTAGGTGGCGTACCAGTTGTCCTTGAAGTACTCCGACGGCATGCGTCCGAGTTCGGCGGCCTGGGCCGGGGCGTCCTCCCACAGCTCGTAGTCCATTGTTTCGAGGACGAAGGGGATCCACCCGATGCCGCGCTCGACGGAAACCATCTTCAGGTCCGGATGCCTGTCGAAAATGCCGGCGAAGATGGTGTTGATGACGACGCGTGCGTTGCCGAGGAACAACATCGAACCGCCTATGGCCCCCTTGACGTAGTCGTGCTGTGAGGGCCAGTAGTACTGGGCGAGAAAATTCATGGCGGTCAGGCTGGCCCCGATGTGGAAGTCGATGACCCGGACTTCCTCGGCCAAGCTACCGATGGTGCGTCCTCCCTGTCCCACCATCGAGATGACTTTTCGGAGAACTGCCATCCGACGAGGAGTCTCCCGATCTCGCTAGTGGCTTGAGCACTTCCAGAAGTATGGGTTCCCGACGACAGAGCGACATCGGGGATGTCCCAAATTGTGAAGGATAATGCTGGTCGATCTTCTGGAAGACCGAGACGTGGGAAGTGCTCTCGCCGGTGAAAACGGTGCGGTCCCAGCCAGCCCAGCGGTCTCGGAGAACCATGCCGGCCAGTTTGGCCATCAGGTCAAGCTCGGACGGCCACACATACCTGAATGGTGTTGTGGACTCGCGTGTGCCGGACTTGTCGGCAACGAAGTGGTGTGAGACAGCTCGCTGGCCCACGAGGTCGACATAACGGTTGTAACCGACATACCCCGGGGCGTGGGGAAACACGCGCGCGCGTTGGCGACCTGGCGGTGGCCGCAGGTGCCGGTGCCCAGCTCTTGAATACCAGCTGGGCTTGGCCGCGCCGCTCCCCGAGGGCGAAGATGCCGATGTAGAGGTGGTGGTCGGGGAAGCGGGCGGCCCGGCTGGCCCGGCTGGCCCGGTAGGCGGTGAGGACCTCTTCGAAAGCGGGGTCGCAGGGCTCTTGTTCCCTTTGCCGGTCACCTCGAGGCGGCGGGCGCCGGCCGATCCGGCGATCGAGGCCATGCCGAGGGCCACGGCCTCGTCTTCTCGGATCCCGGAAACCAAGAACAGGGCGAACACGGCCCGGTCCCGCTCCGGCCAGAAGTGGCGCGCCGGGGCGTCAATGGCCGCCGCCGGGGTGAGAAAGCGCTGGGCCGCGTCATCAGCCTTGATGGCTTTGAGGATCGAGGGGGCCAGGCGGGGTTTTCCGATGGCGGCAATCGGGTTGCCGTCTACCAGGTCCTCGCAGGTCCTCGGCCACCAAGAAGTCGAACGGCGATGACCAGGCCGAGTGGGCCCGCAGGACCGAGGAAGCGGCGTGGTCGGGGGCCCACGAGGCGAAGGCGGCTCGCAGGACCGGTTTGGTCAGTTGTTCGAGGCGGAGCACTGCGGCGCTGTCGGTATCGATGCGCCGGGCCACGCCCTCGACGTCGGCCCGATAGGCGGCGAGAGTCCGAGGCGGCGGCTTGGCGACGCCTAGCTGGAACAGCCAGGCGTCAATGATCTCGGGGAGGTGGGCGTTGGGGGAGAGCCGTCGGAGCTTGACCATGGCCCCGGAACTCAGCGTTGATTGTGTCGGTTATCGAGTTCAGCTCGGCCGGCCGCGCCGTGCCGCTAGGACCATGGTGGTCATGTGGCACCCTCCGCATTCGTCGCCGGCTGTCCAAAAGTCTGTCGCCAGAGGTCCAAAGGGGCAAGCGCGCTGCTGCCGACAACATGTACAGACCTTGAAACGGGGAGGAAGTCATAGCGAACGGGGAACCACAAGCTCGCGACTGAATCCCCCATTCTTCCCGCCGTTCAAAAGTACGGCTCGTTAGCGCCCGCATCGGGGGCTAGCAAACTAAAAAGAAAGGAAACACAGCATCATGAAAATAATGAATATCCGCACGCTGGCGGTCCTGGGCGTCTCGGGGGCTGCCGGGCTAGGCCTGATCGGTGTGGGCTCCCATGCCGCCTTCACCCAGGACACCGCCAGCAATCAGTCGATCACGGCCGGAACCATGAAGGTCGTGATCTCCGAAGGTGATCCTACTGCTTCCAGCGGTTCGAGCCTGGCGCTCGCCCCGCTCGTTTCGGCCGGCTCGTCGTTCACGACCGGTGACCACACCATCACCATCACCAACCAGGGCAACGTCGCGGTGAACGAGATCACGTCGACCCCGGGTGACACCGTGGCGGCCGGCGTCAACAACGCCGCCCTGGCCAGCCACGCCTACCTGTGCGAGGTCAGCTCCGGTACCGTGATCTACAACGGGCTCCTGCAGTCCGCGCCGGCCCAGGCGATCAACGGTAGCCTCGCCGCGGATGCCACCGACAGCTACACCGTCAACGTGTACGCCGGCAGCGAGCCTACGGCGTGCGGCACTGAAACGACCGTCGGGGCCCCGGCCGTAGCCGGGACCAGCAACGCACCTGCGCTCGACAACAGCGCCCAAGGTGGCGTCATCGACCCGAGCATGACCGTCTCCTACACGGCCTGATCCAAGCGATCCGGCGGGGCGGGGGGTGGGAGGACCACAAGGTCCTCCCACCCTTGCGCCGTTGCCGCCCCCCATTCTCGATAAAGCTAGGAGGAATCATGCTTCTTGACACCGCACGTGACAAAGATGTGGAGACGCCCGAACCGTCGGCTGTCGCCGTATCATCCGGTTCTCGCGTCGGGACTCTCATTCGGCGGGCGGTCGGGACCGTCTTACTCGTGGGAGTCGTGGCGGTGGCCGGCCTGGTGGGTACGTCCTTGTTCACCGGGAAATGGATGGCCAGCACCGTACTGTCGGGCAGCATGAGACCACGTCTGCCGGTCGGCGGCCTGGTCATCGCCCAGCGCGTGCCGGTCAACAGTCTCGCCGTGGGCGACATCATCATCTTCCAACGCCCCGACAAGCCCTCGGAGCAGATGGTACACCGGATCATCAAGATCACCCGGGGCTCCGCGGGCCAGGTCGAAGTCAAGACGAAGGGCGATGCGAACCAGGACCCAGACCCCTGGACCGCGACGATCCAGCAGTCCACCATCTATCGGGTCCGCGGGTCGGTGCCGCTCGCCGGCTATGTGGTAGTCGCTTTCCAGAACCACCGCGGCGACGTGCTAATCGGCGCCGGCGTGGTCGCACTACTCGTAGGAGTGAGCTCCGTATGGGAGAAGGGACGCAAGGACGCCGCCAGCTCGGAGGATCCTGCCACGTGCCCTGGTAGCTGAAGGACAGCGCGGGCCGCCGCCCTTCCAGTCCAGCTGAGCGGGCTCGGCGGAGTCGTCTTGGGCCGGAACTGTTGCGGAGTTTTCTGCAAATGGGCCAACGGCGAAACGGCCTTCCGTATAGAGCACTACTGATGTCATGAAGAGGAGCTGCGCCGTTTTTGCGTGACCGGGCCCGGTGGTGCAGGGTGGGGCGCCCAGCCGAGCGGTTGAGGGATTGATTGTGGTCAGCTCTGTTGCGGACCGCGAGGGCTTCGGGTTGGCGGTCCTCAATCTCCGCCTCTGCCAGACGGCACCCACGACTGCCCCGAGCGTCAGGACCACGCCCATGGCAATAAACCACATGACCAGGGTGAACGTCACCCCGATCGGGCCGTACGTCTTACTATCGGAAACAATCGTCGAGGAGAAGTAGAACGCGGCGAACGCTCCGAGGCCGACCCAAAAGAGCGCTGTGGCGACAGCAGCCGGGAAGGCCCCCGCCACGATTCCCGGCCGGCCAGTAAGAAGTGGATTGACCACCAGAGAACAAGGCGAAGCCGACAAACTCCACCGCGTTGATGACCACCGGCCCCGCCGGGCCATCCCGCAACGTCTTGCCGATGGCGCTGTCAGCGATGACGATTCCGCCGACAAATAAGACCCACACCACGCATCGAAGCAAACCTTGTCTCTGTCCAAGGGGGGAGAATCCGAATGCCCGCTCGTAAATCACTTCAATGGATCGCGCCACGGCAACAGTACCCGCGAACGACACAAGGAGGCTCACAAAGGTGGCCAGGTCGAATGACGTGAGAGAGGGCTTGAACAAGCCCTCAACGACCCGATCGCCCTGTGCGCTCAGACCTAGATGCTGTGCTATGTCGTCTTGGATCCAGTGACCGGCAAATGCGCTCAGAACAATGATCAGAGGCAGGACCGAGACCAACAGGCACGCGCCGAAGATGACGACGCGGTCGCCGAAATTCACCGCGCCGAGTTACCTTCAACACCTCCTGGGCGAAAGACCCCTCGTATCTGGTCCGCCATGCAATTGGTCCGTTCGGGTGCCGGGGGGCGGTCGTCGCATTTCCGTCAGGACTCCGGTTTGGGCCCTCCATCCTCGACTCCATTGCGACCTACCCTCTCCCAGGTCGTCCACGCATGATGCCAGTGCGGAACCCATTGTCCCTCCAGCGTCTACGACGCCATCACGTGGCGGGGACTCAAGGCTCTTGGGGTCACTTGCTGGCGGGCCTTCGGTCTCGCTATCTCGGAGCGGGGCAGAATTCCCTACTATCGTCCGGTGGCTGCGCAGCTAAAGATCCTCAAGCTCAATCACATCAACCAGATCGTCGACGACTATGACACCGCTGTCGCCCACCTCCAGGACCTGTTCGGCGGCCAGTTCCTGAGGGAGATCGGCGCGAACCCCTTCACGGCCGGCTGTTTGGTCGACGTTGGCGCCGAAATAATCGAGGTGCTCGCGCCGAAGATCATGGACAAAGCCGAGGGGAAGCTGCTGGCGAGGTACGGCCCGCACTACCAGGGCATCGAGATCATGGTGCCGTCGGTGCCGGAGTCCCTCGAGGTCGTCAAACAACGAGGGGTCGGGATCCTCCTAGAGCGTGGCACCGACTTCTATACCAGGCCGTCGGCGACGCAGGGTGTCTGTCTGCAGGTCTACGACGGCGATTGGCACGCCGACCCTCCGCCGGCGCCCTACGTCAACGCCCGGCGGACGGGGCGGTGGTGGGAGGAGCATCCCATCGGCTATCGCGGTCTGCACCACCTCAGCTTCGCCTGCACGGACTTGGGGGAAGCCGAGCGCTTCTGGTGCGAGTTGACCGGCGGCAAGGTCACCTACCGGTCCGAGCGGCCGGCTGTCGCGGCGACCGCCGTCGGGCTCGATATCGGGATCCCCGTCGAGCTCCTCGTCCCGACCGGTCCCGGGCCGATCGAGGACTACATCGTTCGCTATGGGCCTCGGGTGTGGGCCACCACGTTCGCGGTGCGCGACCTGCATGCGACCGCCGCCTACTTCGCGTCGCGTGGCATCGAGCTGGTCTCCGGGGACTCACCCGACTCGATGATGGTGCCGCCGCAGCACAACCTCGCCGTGGTCTACCAGTTCATGGAGTAGCCGGCGCGCCGCGATGCCAGCCGGCGGTCGAGTATCCCCAAAGGACCATCAACCCGCCCGGACGACCGTTCGCCATTTGACCCGAACGCCGGCGACGATAACGCCGTCCCTCAACGGTTCCCGGCCCGAGTCCAAGGCCGTGAGAAATGGCAGACGATCGAAGGTGAGCCCGACCTCCACCGATGACTCGACCGCAAGGGAGCCCTGCGAGAAGGCCTGACGGACACCACCGCCACAGACATCATGTGGATCGATCGCAAACCCCAACACCCACCACGCTCTGATTGGCGAACGTCAATAGACGCCGCCCCAGTACGAAGAATGGCTCAGCCACACGCTCAGGTGCGCCCTGCTGCCAAGAACAGACTTCGGCAGCCGGAACGCACTAGAGGACATGAGATAGCGAGAGGTCTGCCGGTGCCGTCGAAGGCGGCGCCCGGCGCCTACATGCTCTTCGATACACCGTCAACCCAGATGAAGTACCTACTCCCCGGTAGGGTTCGGTGGAAGGTGGTGTTGCCACTGTTTCGCTGTGAAACCACTTGATAGAAAAAGTTATGGTGGCTAACCTTTAGGCATCGCGCTACGCCAGGCGGGGCCGCGAAGCCCCTTGGCCCTCCGGAGGTTTGAGTTCAATGTCGACCGACCAGACCTCTGCTCCCTCGGGCGAGCGGGCACCCGGCCGGATCGACGCCGAGGTGTGGACGATCGTCACCGTTCTCATCCTTGGAAGCATCATGACGGTGCTCGACACCACGATCGTCAACATCGCGCTGCAGTCGCTGTCCCACGATTTTCATACGACGCTGAGGGACGTGCAGTGGGTGGTGAGCGCCTATCTGCTGTCGCTGGCCGCGGTGATACCGCTTACCGCGTGGGCGGCGCGTCGCTTCGGACCCAAGCGGGTGTACCTGGTGTCGATCGTCCTGTTCACGCTGGGCTCGGCCTTGTGCGGCCTGGCCACCTCCACGGGGGAGCTGATCGCCTTTCGGGTCATCCAGGGCGTGGGCGGGGGGACCATCGTGCCGGTCGGCCAGATGATCATGGTCAAAGCCGCAGGCCCGCGAAATCTGGCTCGGGTGATGAGCGCCCTGAGCGTGCCCGTGGTCCTCGCCCCGGTGGTGGGTCCGACGGTCGGCGGCCTACTGCTCGACAACGTGGGCTGGCGGTGGATCTTCTTCGTCAACGTCCCCATCGGGGTGCTCGCCGTGATCACCGGTCTGCGCAAGCTGCCGTCCGGCGGCCGCGAGGACGCCGGGCGCCTGGACGTCGTCGGCCTGGCCCTGGTGGCTACCGGACTGGTCGGGGTGACCTACGGCTTGGCCGAGGTGGGATCGTCCGCCGAGGGACTCACGCACGTGGTCTTACCTCTGGCCGCCGGGCTGCTCCTCGTAGGGGCGTTCGTACTGCACGCCCTGCGCACCACTCGCCCGTTGTTGAACGTCCGCCTGTACCTCAACAAGGCGTTCTCGGCCGCCTCGGTGTCCACGTTCGGATTGGGGGCGGCCTTCTTCGGGGGCATGATCCTGCTGCCGCTCTACTTCCAGACCGTGCGCCACCAGAGTCCGGTGGCGACCGGGCTGCTGCTGGCACCCCGGGGGCTCGGCGCCTTAGCCGCATCCTGGCTGTCGGGGCGGATGACCGACCGGCTGGGAGCGGGCGTGACCGCCGCGATCGGCGCCTTCATCACGGTTGTCTTCACTGTCCCGTTCGCGCTGCTCGGCGCCGACACGTCCTATCTCGTGATCGGGGCCACCATGGTCATACAGGGCTTCGGGATCGTGCTGGCGTTCACGCCGACCATGACCGCCGCCTTCCGGGCCCTGGGCCGCAACGACATCAATGACGCCTCGTCTCAGCTCAACATCGTGATGCGGGTAGGTGGGTCGATCGGCACGGCCATTCTGACGATCATCCTGGAGAACAACCTGAACCACGCCGGCGGGTCGCTCAGCGCGCAGGCCGCCGCCTTTAGTATCGCCTTCCGGTGGGTGCTGGCCATCAGTGCCGTGGCTGTGGTCCCGATCGTGGTCCTGGTTCTAGTTGAGCGCCGCCACGCCAAGATGGCTTCCGGCGAGGACGGTGGCACCCTCGCGCCGGCACCGCATCTGGTCGAGGTGGAATAAGCCGAGCCGGCCCCCTCACTTGGACGGCAGCTTGTCCGCCTTGCATGCCTCGAGGGCGGCGTCGACGTCCTTGGCGATCGCCCCGCTCGCGTTATTGGAGACGTCCGCCTGTACCGACTTCATGGGTTGCGACAGGTTTCCGTACTTCTTGCTGTCTTCGCCCGCCGCCGCCACCCCCAGGTTGGCCCCCCCGGTCAGCCGGTACCCGGCAGACAGCGAGAGCGAGGACAGCTGGCCGTGCGAACGGGCGAGGGCCTGGCAGGCGGCGGTGGCGTCCTGAGCGGCGGTGTGGCTCGAGCCGGAGCCTCCGCACGCCGCGGCTGCCACCCCCAATGTCGCCGCCGCCAGCAGCATGCTCGCCCGGCGAAAGGCGGATCCCCGGTGGAAGGGGTGTTGGCGAGGCGAAGGACGGGTGTCGCGCCACGACCAGCAGGCCCTCGCCGCCAACCTGTTCTGGCCGTCATGGTTCACAGGTCGAGCCTATCGATTCGGGACGGTCATCGAGCGTCGAGTGCGGGGGCCTCTACTTCCTCTACTTCCGCTACTTCCGCTACTTCCGCCAGGGAAGACGTTGACCCGGCGCGCCTCGACGTACGGGCAGCCGGGTCAGGTGGGAAAGGTTGTGGGCGGAGGAGGGCCCGGCCACGCCGCCACCGCGGGCATGATGTGCTCGCGCTGGGCCAACCGCCTCATGCTCTCGAGCTGCCCCGTATAGGTGACGGGCTGCTGTAGCATCCAAACCGGACCTTCTGCCGCCACTTCCGATGGGATCCACGAGCTTAAGTCCTGCTCCGGCGCATGGATGCGCATGTGGGCGGCCGCCCCCTCGGAAGCGATGGGCGTATCGACACGGAAGCAGTTCACCGCGATCCCATCCGGCTTCACCTGCTTTGCCAGATCAACCGTAAGCCGCTCCACCGCGAGTTTGGCCATGCCGTACGACATCGACGAGGTGGTGGGGACCGCTCGGAGCGCGACAAAGGACGAGACATTGAGGATGCGCCCCTCACCGAGCGCACGCATGTGCGGCACAGCTTGGCGGGAGGCTATGAAGGGAGCATCCAGGTTGACCGCCATTACCAGGTCGTGATCGGGCAGCGAGACGTCGATACCGCCGACCGTCCCCGTAGCTGCGTTGTTCACCAGGACGTCCAGCCGGCCGAATTCAGCGATGGTCCGGGTCACGACGTCAGCGACCTGGCTGCGATCGGAGACATCCACTCGCACTCCGACGGCTGTGCCTCCGACGGCGCGAATCCGGTCAACCACATCGTCGATGGTTCCGGCCGTCTCTTGCGGGGCCCGGCGGGTGGCCCGGGCCGCGCACACAACGGCATATCCGTCCCGGGCCAGGGCCACGGCCAAGGCGGCTCCGAGACCCCGACTGGCCCCGGTAACGAGAGCGACCTTTTCCGACATGGCCCGGGTGTAAATCTCCCTTGTCGTGTTGACGGTCCGATCTCCACCGCACCAGTGCTGTGTTGTGGGCAACTATATCGGCAGACCGCCTCCCGATTCCTAGCCGGTCGCAAGTCAACGGGATAACCTGGGGCCCGCGAGCACAGAGGGGGGAAGGCCATGGTGGAGCCAGTCACGGATCAGGCCCGGGTGCGGCCGACGTATGTGCGCGACGAACGGGAGCTGCTCGAGCGCTGGCTGGAGTTCCACCGGGCCACTCTGGTGGTGAAGTGCGACGGACTTGACCAGGAACAGCGGACGGCTCGGCCCATTTCGACGTCGCTCCTGTCGCTGCACGGACTGGTACGCCATCTTGCCGAGGCCGAACGCAACTGGTTTCGCCGGGTGCTGCTTCGCGACCCTGATCTGCCTCGGATCTGGTACGACCCCGCGGTGGAAGGCAGTCCTCTGATTCCGCTGGACGGCGTCAGCTGGGAGCAGGACCTGGCGACCTGGCGGGAGGAGTGCGAGGCGTGCCGCCAAGCGGCGAGCGGCCGGGGCTTGGACGACACCGGGGAGTGGCGCGAGCGCGAGGTCTCCCTGAGAGCGATCTACCTGCATATGATCCAGGAGTACGCCCGCCACAACGGACACGCCGACTTCCTGAGGGAGCTGCAGGACGGGTCCGTCGGCCTGTGACCGGGCCGGGGGCTGGTGACAGAGCCCTCTGATCGCGGCCGGCGCGGCTCGCACCCCGCCGGGGCCCGTTGCACCCGGCCGGCGCGGCTCGCACCCCGCCGGCGCCTTTCATAGTTTGTGCGCTTAGCCCGCTCCTAGCGGGCTAAGCGCACAAACTATGAGAGTGGGTCACGCCGACTTCCGGGGAATGTCGGGGCTCGGGCCAGGAGAATGGGTTGCCCACATTTGACCACCCATTGGTCGTAGTCGCTGGCCTGTGTCGGGCTGGCGCCAAGGGAGGTACTGTTGGCGGCTACACGAAGCGCGCTGGCGACTCACGAACGGAGCTCGGCAACGATGACAGTGCACGCGGAGCGGGTGGCGCTACCGGACCAGCATGATCTGCATGATCTGGCGGATCACCACGATCAGCACGATCAGCACGACGAGCCTTTGATGCTCTTCTCTTCTGACTCGCACGTGGGGCCGCGCCTGGTGGAGGACCTACGAGGATACTGCCCGAAGAAGTATCTGAGGCGGTACGACGACTTCGCCTCGTCGGAGATCGCAAATCCGGATGTGGGCCTGGAGATGTTCCTCGAGACGTTCTCGGACGAATATCGCAACGGATGCCGGCGCAATCTGAAGACAGCGGGCCACCACGACCCTCATGCCCGGCTGCGCGATATGGATCGCGACGGGGTGGCGGGAAGTGTGATCTTTCACAACAGCCTCAACGGCCAGCCGTTCCCGTTCGATCTCATGAACATGTTCGGCAACGGCTCGCCGTCCGCTGAGGAGCGCCGGCTCGTGGGGGTTGGCCGCTCCATCTACAATCGCTGGCTGAGCGACTTCTGCTCGGTCGAGCCGGAGCGAATCGTCGGGCTGGCCCAGCTGCCGTTCTGGGATATCGATGCCGCCACCACCGAACTGGAGTGGGCGGCCGAACACGGTCTCGGCGGGGTGAACTTCCCGGCGCCCGGGGTGTTCGGCAACGTGCAACCCGACGATCCGGCCTTCGATCGCTTCTTCGCCGCCGCCGCCGCACTGAACATGACGCTGGCAACTCATATCGGGTCGGTCCCCCCGGTCGAACACGGCTTTGCGGCCATGCCCACCGAGGCCCACCGCATGTTCAGCCAGATGGATTCAACCGAGTGGGGCATCCGGGTGGTCTACGCCTTGGTGTTCTTCGGGGCGTTCGCTCGGCATCCAGATCTGAGACTGGTCGTGACCGAGGTTCCCGGTGTCATCTGGGAGCAGATGAACCTCAAGATGGACTCGATTTACTACTCGCCGGGTCTGCGCAAGGACGACCCGCTGCCCAAGGCGCCGAGTGAGTACATGGCCAGCAACGTCTGGTTGGGCAACAGTTTCCAGTCGCGATTCGAGGCTGAAGCGGCCATGGACATCAGCCGGGAGGACCGCTTCCTGTGGGGATCGGACTATCCGCATCCGGAAGGTACCTACACCTACGCCGAGGACCCGGGGGCCTACCCGATGACGCGGGTCGCGCTGGCCAACACCTACCACGGGCTTCCAGTCGACAAGGTCCGCAGGATCGTGGGCGAGAACGCTCTCGACGCCTATCCCCGTCTGAACGGCCCGGCATTGCACAAGATCGCCGGACGGATCGGACCGTCTGTCGAGGAGATCTCCACGGTCCCGGACCTGACCAGCCACCCGTATATAGCCGGCACCGGCACCTACGCCTTTCGCACCCGCGGCCCCTGGGACTGACTCTTGCGTTGACGGCAATTGCCGTACTCGGTAGCATTCGGCTGTGGGTTCTAATGCCATCAGGGCGGTCTCCGACGACGAGGTGGCGCACTTTCGGGACTACGGCTGGGTGAAGCTCGATCAGCTGATCTCGAGCGACCTGGCCGGAGAGCTGCTGGCGCGAGCCAAGGAGTACGTGGGGCCCAACGGTGACGCCCACGAGGTCCGCGAGGGGATCGACGCCCCGAATCTCCACTGGGTGGATCGCCACAACCTGGTCCGGGAGGACGAGTCCTTCCGATCTGTCGGCCTCAGCTCCCCGATGGGTACCAACGTGGCCAGCCTCCTCCGGCGCGATGTCGGGGTCCTTCTCGCCGCCGACATGCTGGCGGTCAAGATCGGCACCAAACAGGACTCGCCGTCCAAGCGAAGGCTGGCGACGCCCTGGCACCAGGACGCACCGGACCACCCGATCGACCGTAATGGCTATGTGAGCTTCTGGATCGCCCTGGATCACATCACATCGGACATGGGCGGCATGCGCTTCGTCGACCGCTCCAACCACCTTGGGCTCATGGGCCGCACCCACACCGACCTCTTCGGGTTGTATCCGGAGCTAAGCGATATGCCGGTGAGCGGGCCGTTCGATTTCAAACCCGGCGATGCGACCGCACATTCGACCTATACCATTCACGGCACCGCCGACAACGAGACCGCGTCTCCCCGTTGGGCCCTGATCATCGCCTACATCCCGGAAGACGCCCTGTACACCGGCGGGCTGCCGTGGTCTCTGTCCACTTACGCCAGGCGGGCGGCCGCGGTTCTCGAGCCTGGCGAGCGGTTCACCGACCGGGTGTGCGTGAAGCTACCCGCCTAGGCGCGTCGCCGAGGGCGGCTCGGATGCGCCGTCAGGTCGCGTCGCATACCCGCGGGAAGACCGGACCACCGAACCGGTCGCCGGGCGCCAGGCCGGCTTCGGCGATCTTCTGCACGGTCTCTCCCGAGCACAGCTGATTCCCGGTGTAGTACGTGTCGTCGGCGAAGTAGGTGAGAACGAGCGCCCACCTGGGCTTATCCGTGTTGTTCGCCTGGTCACCGGAAAGGGTGTGCATACCGTAGGCTGCGGCGTCTCCCGGCTCGAACTCGAGGCCCTCGGTCACAGGCATATCGGTGATCTCCGGGTACTCGGCGAACAGCCCGGCTTCCGGCGAGTAGCCGGCCCGGTTCAGGTGCGTCCGTCCCAGCAGGCCAAGGCGATGTGATCTGTCGACAAACCGGATGGCGCCCATCTCGGGGGTAATGCGATCCAACGCGATCCATAGCCTGACCCACCCCGGGCGGTCGATGGGCAGGTCCGGGCCGTCTTGACGGAGGTACGCCGGTTCGCTCGGACGTCGCGACCCCTGCTTCGCGCCCAGCTTCACCGCGAGAAAGTTCGACCACACAAGGATCCCGACATTGCGCCGGATGAGGCGCTGGGCGTTGGCGCCCATCGTCGGGTTGAGCCCGAGGAAAGCAAATCCTTCGTCCTCCTCGACCACGTTGTGATAGTCCACCCACCACGTGGTGTCGACGTCGATCCCGGGACGCATGTCGTGCTCATCACCGTCGGGGCCTATGAGCGTTCTGGCTCGCTCCAACAGCCGGGCGGCCAGCCCCGGTGATATCAGCCGGTCGAGCTTCACCCAGCCTCGGTCGCGAAAGTGACCGACCTCTTCGGCGGTCACCGATCGGATATCAGGAGAGACCATCAATGCTCCATGCGTCGATGCGACAAGTTAGTCAGCCGACGCGGGAGATGACTTCGTCGCCGAAGGCCGCCAGGGTATGGGGTGAAGCGAAGTCACAGAACCAAACGTAGGCCCTTTCGATGCCCTGCTCGGCCAGGGACGAGAAGTAGTCGACCATCTCGGAGGCTGATCCGGCTACCGGTCCCGGGCCGAAGCGCCGGCGGGCCAGCTCGACGGTCTCCTGGCGGGTGTCCTCCGAATGCACGTAGATGACCTGGACCTGCAACGAGACCCGGGCCGCACCTGCATAGGCCCGCATCGGTTCCAGGTTGTCGAGGATGCCCACATGAACGTTCCACCAGTCCGCGTGGGCGGCCACCAGATCCATGGTCCGGCGCCCGGCCCCGCCGATCACAATAGGAATCTTTCCGAGCGGTCCAGGGGCCTGGCTGGCCCCTTGCAGCGTGAAGTACTCGCCGGCGTAGTCCACGGTTTCCCCCGCCCAGAGCGCTTTGATGATCTCGAGCGTCTCCTTCAGCCGTCCCACCCGGGCTCGGGGCTCCGTTGTCCCCACCCCGAAAGTTTCGAACTCCGGGGCTACAGATCCCCAACCGATGCCGAGATCGAACCGACCCTCGGAGGCGTGGTCGAGTGTTACCGCCTCCCGGGCGAGCACGGCTGGATGCCTGAAGGCGTCGCAAAGCACAAGTGAGCCGACCCGTAGGCTCTCGGTGCGTGCCGCCAGCCATGCGTTTGCGATCATGGCCTCGTACATCGGGGACTTCGCCGCCCCTGGAGGGGCCAGGTGGTCCATTCCGGTGATGCCGAGAAACCCGGCCTGTTCGGCCGCACTGGCCCGCTGCACCAGGTCAGGCAGGCCCATCCGCATCTGAGGCAGGAACAGGTAGAACTCCATCGGCGGCATCCTGCCGACGATACACGGCCGGCCCGGGCACGATAGTTGATCTCGATGACGGCCAGGCTGGATATCGGAGCGGGGGTGGGCCTATTCGACACCTCTATCGACGAGGCCCGGGTTATTTCGCCGGTCGGTCGGCCAGGCCGTCGGGGGTGTGGAAGCGGCACGGGCAGCGGGTGACCCGCCAGCGGTCAGGTGCGCGAACCAGATCTTCGTCGTATACGGCCTGTCGGGTTTGGCCCGTGCCGCGTTCGATGAAGAGGAGGTTGCGGGTGGGGCGCGCCCGGTCGCCGTCTAGGTCGAGCTAGACGCAGTACCTGGCCAGAAGGCTGCGGATGTCGATGTGGTCGTCGGCGATGGTTGGCATGGTATGACGGCCGTTATTCGGTGAGAACGGGCAGCTTCTCCCAGCCCCGGACCGTCGGAGTATGCGCCTGCACCACGTTGGGCCAGTCGACCTCCCAGTGAGGCCAGCGTTTCAGCACCTCGTCCAGGGCCACCCTCCCTTCGAGGCGGGCCAGCGCCGCGCCGAGGCAGAAGTGGAGGCCGTAGCCGAAGCTCAGATGATGATCGATGTGCCGGTGGATCTCGAAGCGGTCGCCGTCGGGGAAGTGCCGGTCGTCCCGGTTAGCCGAGCCGTTCAGCAACAGCATGATCCCCCCCTCCGGGACCACCTGACCGTAGTACTCAACCTCCTGTGTGACGGTGCGGGCCTGGACGGGCGACGGGGCCTCGTATCGGAGGATCTCCTCGATGGCCTTCGGAATGAGGGATCGGTCCTCGATGATCTGCTCCCGTTGATCGGGGTACTCGGCCAGGAGCTTGCCGGTCCATCCGACCAGCCTGGTCGTGGTCTCGTTGCCCGCTCCGGCCAGAAGGCTTACGTACGTGAGCACCTCATCACGGGTCAGTCGTCTGAGCTGGCCGGCTTCGTCCTCGAACTCGGCGGTGAGCAGCTCGGTCATGAGATCGTCCGACGGGTGCTCAGCTCGCCAGTCGATGTACTCGGCAAACATGGCGCCGCCGCCTTCGACGTAATCGTTTTGCCGGACCTCTCCGTCGTCGTTGATGCGCAGCGCCTCGTCGAGCCGGTCGCGGATCGCCTCCTGGTCCTGCTCGGGAATGCCCAATAAGTAGCCGATCGTCCGCATGGGCATGACGGCGCCGAGGTCGGTGACAAAATCGAAACGTCCGGCGCCGACGAGCGGATCGAGAGTGCGGGCGCAAAACTCACGCACCTTCGGCTCGATGGCATCCATCTTCTTCGGCGTGAATACCCGAGCCATCAAACCTCGGTGCACGTCGTGGACGGGCGGATCTTCGAACAGGATCATTCCCGGTGGAACCTCGAAGCCGGCGAGGATGATCTCTAGCGTCGACCCTTTCCCGGAGCGATAGGTGTTCCAGTCAACGAGAGCCTTCTGTACGTCGTCGAAGCGGCTAAGTGCGTGGAAGCCGAACCTTTCGTTGAAATAGACCGGCGCTTCTTCTCGCATTCGTTTCCACAGGGGATGTGGATCCCTGTCTATTTCGATGTCGAACGGGTCGTAATAAATGTCCCTGCCGTGGGTGGTGGTCGTCATCGGAGGGCGTTCTCCTTGGGTCGTCTGGTGATGCTGTCCCTTTCTCGCTGACGTCCTGCCACCTCGCTAACCGCCGCCGACTTGCGTTCCCGCGTCGTGAAGATCGCTCAGGGATTTGGCGTCCGCCGACGGGCGGGGGACGATGGTCACGCTCGGGATCGCTGCGCTCGCTCCACATCGCAGGATGGCATCGACCACATGGACCAACTCTTCCGGTTCGAAGACGGTCCCGGCCAGCAGGTTGCGGTTGATCCAGGTGGGGAAGATTTCAGTCAGGAGGTCCATGTCGAATCCGGACATGAACTGGGAGCTGGCGACGCCCTCGCCTCCCGCGCAGTCGCCGACCACGACGCGCGTGAATCCCACCTCGGGGTGTTCGGACCGCCAAGCTTCGACGAGCTTGTCCATGGCTGCCTTGGTGACCGTGTAGGACGCCAGGCCGGGCCAGGGCGGAGTAAAGGACGCGCTCACCGTGGACAGATAGGCGGCCACGCCCCCGGAGTCGACGAGATAGGGGAGAGCGGCGGCCGTGAACAGTGCGGCCCCGGCCACGTTGGTGTCGAACGTTTTCCGCCATGCGGCCAGATCGAGATCCTCGATTCGGCGGAGAATTCCGATACCCGGGCAGTACACGACGGCGTCAATTCCTCCTAACGTTCCTGCCGCTTTGGCCACCGCACTCCGACACGAGGCCTGGTCGGTGACGTCACAGGTGATCGGGTGCGCCCGTGGTCCCGCATCTCTGGCCGCCTCGACCAGCAGCTCTTGCCGGCGGGCGAGCATCGCGACCTCTGCGCCCCGCTTGGCCAGGCCGATCGCCAGACATCGCCCTAGCCCGGTCGATGCACCGACCACGACGGTTCGCATCGGATCCTGCTCTCTCATCGCTGCGTCGATCTCTTTCGTCTGAGCGTCGCCGCGTTGACTGCGGCGACGTTGTCCTCCACCCGGCCAGCCACTTCGAAGGAACCCCCATCTCAACTCGCTGGAGCGGTCGAGCGGAGCTTAACACGGGCACCCCCGCCGGGCTCCCCAGAATTTGACGTCAATGTCATAAGGGCACGGGCGGTTAAACCGGTTCGCAGAATTACCTGCGCATATGACACGAACCTGTTTAGTTGATCGAGAGCAGGGATGATGCGACTCTGGCCACCCGTTCGGGATCGCCGATCGCATCGATCTCCGCGATCCTTCCATCGACGACGGTGAATGCCAGCACCGCGAAGGGCCGGCCGCGCAAGGTAATGACCGTGCCCGCGGCTCCGTTGACCAGGGCCGGGTGCAGGTCTGCATTCCGGTTGACGCCGAGGCGGGCCTGCCGAGCGACGGCGGGCGCCCCGCGGACGACGGTGGAGGCCCGGGGGCGCCCGGGACCGAAGTCGGCTCGGAGCACGACGTCGGGGTGGAGCATCGAGACCAAGGCGTCGAAGTCGCCTCGGCGCGCCGCAGAGAAGAAGGCGTTCACCACCGCCCTTTGTCGGGCCGGGTCGGGGTCCGGGGCGCGGGACTCGCCGGCTCTGACCCGGCGACGGGCTCTGCTCGCAAGCTGTCGCGCCGCCTCTGGCGACCGTCCGACCATCGGGCCGATCTCGTCGAAGGGCAGATCGAACATGTCGTGCAGCACGAATGCGAGGCGCTCGGCGGGGCCCAGGGTGTCCAGGACCACTTGCAGGGCGAGGCCGACCGAGTCGGCCAGCAATGCCTCCTCATCGGGTTGGAGCGGTCCCTCCGGGCTGACGATGGGATCGGGGACGTGTACCTCCAGGGACTGCTCCCGCCGTACGTCGCGCCGGCGCAGCATGTTGAGACATACCCGGGCGACGATCGTTGTCAGCCACCCGCCTAGGTTCTCGACGTCGTCTGCTCCAGCCCGGCTCACCCGCTCCCAGGCGTCTTGAAGCGCATCTTCGGCCTCGGTGAGCGATCCGAGCATCCGGTAGGCGACCGCCCGCAGGTGCGTCCGGTGCTCCTCGAAGCGCTCGGCCAGCCACTGATCGTCGTCCATGGGGGCCACTTCCTCAGGTCGTGGTTAGTAACAGCATGACCCGTCAGACTTCGTCAATGTGACGGGACCGGGCTGTCGTGAGAACCCGGGGATGAGCGATACCGACCGTCCGCCGTCGCCCCGTTCCCGCGGCCTCTAGTCCTCCGGGAACAGGGCGATCGACGCGGTGAAACTGTGCAGGAAGTTCTGGCCGCCCACCGGCCCGAGCTCTCCTGCGCAGAAGAATCCGGCCACGGGAATGTCGCCAAGCATTTCGGCCACCAGACCGGCATCGTGGTCCGGCTGGTGGAACATTCGTGAGCCCCGCCCGTTGCAAGTGAAGAGCAACGCTCCTGCGGCTCGGCGCTCGCCGAGCGCGGCGCGTTCTCGCTCGAGGGTACGGCGGAGGTCTTCATCGGCGGATTCCGCGTCCCGCAGGTGGAACTGGACGGTCTGACCGATCTCGACCTCGTCGCCGACCGCAACGGCGCCCGACTCCGGGTCGACGCCGATGACGCCGCGGATCAAAAAATCTCCCTGATGCCACTCCGCCCGGTACTCGTTGATGACCTTTCCCACGTGGAGCCCTTGAGAGAGCAGGTCCCGGTCCCGGTCGGGCAGCGTATTGGCGGCCTTTTGCAGACGGGTCAATGGCGGCTGGCCCCCGAGCTGGTGGATCACGTTGCCCGAAGCCTCGGTGATGGTGTAGGGGTTGCCGATGGGCCGGCAGCCTTGCGACACCAGGGGATGGATCTCGGCCCCGGCCAGGTGAACGCCCACCGCGCCGTGCGACAGGGCCCGACCGTCGAGGAACAGCCGGCTTTGCCGCTGGTCCAAGCCCCCGCTCGCCACGCCGCCCATGACCACGGTCCCGGCGACGTGCTCGTTGAGATGAGTCAGCAAATCCTCGACGGGAAAGGTGAACGGGTCACAGAGCAGGACGTGAAGCCCCGGCGCTCCTGGTTCGAAGCGATAGCCGCTGTACGCACCGCCCCCGGGAGTCCGCAGGAAGTCCATGGCAAACGTCTCGACCTGGCCCAACTCAGCCGCCAGCCACAGAGAGACCGCCGGGTCGGATTCGATCTCGCGGGCTCCGCCGATTACCGACTCCGCCAGACAACCGATGAGGGGAACCGGGCCCATGTCCTCGGCAACCGTGGCCACCAGGGCCTCGGCCGATTCGAGAAAATGAGGAGAGGCGAACAGTACTGCGAGGGAGGGGGTCGCAGATCCAAGAGAGGCCATGGCCTCTCTTACCGCCTGTCGGCCCGCTTCGAACGGATCGGTCGTGGTAAGAACGAGTGACCCGGCCGCCTTCATGCAGGGTCAGACTAGTTGTCATCCCGGCCCGGCGCACCCGAGGGACCTCAACCAAACCCGCTAGAGCCACCAGGGCCTATCGGAGCGAGCGGTACAGTCGGCATGTCTATGACTGAACCCAGGGCGACCGCCCGGATACGTGCGGCCACCGACGACGATCTGGACGAAGTGGTGAGCCTCATCTGGGACGTGGCAGCCGAGGGTCAGTGGATAGGCGCCGAAGTCCCCTTTGATCGGAGCGACCGCAGACGGCGTTACGCCGAGATCCTCGCAGCTGCGAATTCGACCATCTTCGTGGCCGACACCGGTGCCGGCACCGGTGCGTCAGCCGGCGCTGGTGTGATGGGCGAGATCAGCGTCAGCGTCGCCCCGTATGGAGTGGCGGATATCTCCATGATGGTGGCGAGCGGGTGGCGGGGCCTCGGAGTCGGGCGGATGCTTCTCGACGTGGCGATCGCCTGGGCGGAGGAATCGAACGCCCACAAGATGTGGTTGGAGGTGTGGCCTCACAACGAACCCGCCATCGCCCTGTACCAGAACGCCGGTTTTGTGGAGGAGGGACGCAAGCTGCGGCACTACCGACGCCGCAACGGTGACCTATGGGACGCTCTGCTCATGGGTCTGCCGCTGCCGAGGAACGGTTCCTGGGACGGGACAGGAGGTCCGGGGGATCCTGAGCCCCCGGACGTCAACCCAGGTCAGGGATGATCTGCGGAACGTCAGCATGAGTGAGGATCCCGGGTTTGGCCGCGCAGACATGACGTACCGAGTTGACGGGCCGGTGAGCCGTCAACCCCGGCGATACCTGGCCCCACTGCTCCGACGGCACGGGAAAATGGATGCTCACGTCGAGAGGCACGTCCCCCTCGACCGTGACGTGCCAACCCGTCTCCCGCAAATCCCAGGCCGGCTCGGTATCCCTTGTGAGGTACCAGCACGCCCGGTGGCGAAGCAGCGGTCGACCGTGACGGAGACCGAGTACCTCGAAGCGCTGAGCCGCGATGGTTCCCGCATCAATCTTCCCCGCGGCGATTTCGACCGTGTTCCGGGCGACCGCGATTTCACCACTACCCACTACGTCGTCAAGCGGCAACGAGATGGCATTTGCCACTGTCCTCATCGGGCCGGCGAATGTCTCGGCTGCCATTTGACCGATCACCCCCGGATCGAACGACGAAGGATTGCGACCGAAACCCAACAGGTCGAAGATCATCTCCGGCGAGTTTCGCGAGGACATGTCGGCGAACTCTTCGGTCGTATAGCAATCCAACCGGCGCGCCATTGATAGCAAGAGAAAAGGCAGGGCCTCGGAGCTGAAACCCGGAGTGGACCCGGTGCTATGGATCGACGTCCCACCACGCCGGCACGCCGTCTCTATGAGCTCGCGGTCCGCCGGATTCAAGCCGCCCGGCCCATGGAACTCTGAACGAGTGGCTACCACGTTGCAACCAGATTCCAGCAGCCGGCACAGGACGTCGATCTCGGCTCGGTCGGCCATATAGAGCACACAATCCGGCTTTAGGGCCAAGATGTCCTCGATATCACCGGTGGCGATCACTCCTGTCGGGGGCAGGCCGCACAGCTCGCCCGCATCTCGGCCTTTCTTGGCCTCCGAGTACACGTACACCCCGACGAGCTCCATGTTGGGGTGCTCGATCACGGCTCGTAGCGAGCACATGCCGATGTTGCCCGTGGCCCACTGGACCACTCGATACGGACCCTCACTCATAGGCCCAGCATCCTAGTGACGTCGCTGAAAGCTGAGATATCTGGCGCGAGTAGTCAGTCAGATGTCGGGGAGGTTCTGGAAGTCCATCTCGAGTACGGCTACGAGCTCGTCGTGGGTCAGCGCCCCGTCGTGGCGGGCGAGGATGGTCCCGTCGGGAGCTATCACGAATGTGACAGGGAGGGCGTCGACCCGATAGGCCGCCGTGGTGCTTCCGTCGCGATCGGCTGCCAGCGGATAACGAGCACCCGTTCTTCGGGCGAATGCCGCAGCTGACGAGGCGGGGTCGGCGACGTCCACGCCGACGAAGTTGACCTTTCCCTGGAAGGCGCTGTCGACCTGCTGCAGCGCCGGCATCTCCTGGATGCAGAGCGAGCAGGTGCTGGCCCAGAAGTTGACCACCAGCGGCTTGCCTTCGAGCATGGACAGATTGGTCGTACCTGTGCCGCCGAGAGCCGGCAGGTCGAATCCGGGGGCCCGGCTGTTGAGGGTGGCGCCGCGAGTCGCCGAGGAGCCCACCGCGGTTCCTCCGACGTGCACCTGCCGGCCCGACGGCAGGAGATCGTCAGCCACCTGAGCCATGGCGTGAGCGTAAAAGGCGGTGGACACGGCCCCCTGGCTGAAGAACCCGATATCGCGGGTGTGCCCGGTCGGGTCGATGAACTCGAGAGCGGCGTCGTGGGTGACGGTGCGGTCCTTCTGGTCGAGCTGCACG
Source organism: uncultured Actinomycetota bacterium (assembly GCA_963783945.1). GTDB lineage: Bacteria > Actinomycetota > Acidimicrobiia > Acidimicrobiales > Palsa-688 > CAWAPS01. Next base: position 442,375 of record CAWAPS010000019.1, on the reverse strand, counting down.
GTCACGTGATAGGCGTTCCACGTGTCTTTCAATTGAGCAGGCGACCCGGTGACGTATACCCAGTTCGGGAACGATTCGAGGTCGTTGCGCACCGACCAGGCCTTCACGTTCGCGGGGTCGGGAAAGTAGGGGTTGGCGTTGACCGAAACAAATACGACGTCCTCGGCCGCCGGGCCGAGGTCGGCTTCAGCGGCCACTATGTCCTGGGCCAGGAGAGCGCACAGATCAGTGCACTGGTCGTCGTTCAGGGACCAGATGACGACCTTGCCCCGGAACTGGCTGAGCGACGCGGGCCGCCCTTCCTGGTCGACCAGATGGAAGTCCGGGGCCGCGAGCGCGCCCGGGGGAACGGGGCTCAGGTCGAGCAAGTCGACGCTGGCCGCGTCGAGCCCGGGGGGAGGAGTGACAGTGCCCGCTGTCGTCGCTTGGGGCGGGGAGTGGTTGATTCCTCCGTAGAGTACGAACGCCAGGACGGCGGCCAGCGCCAGTCCGATTCCGAGGGCGATCAGCCTACGCCGAGCCGAGGTCGGCCGAGCCGAAGGCAGGGGACGGTTCGCGGCCACCGAATCGTCGAGCCCCGCCGGGGTGGTCGAGGGCGCTTCCGGCTCGTTCATCTGGTGGTGTCCGAGTACTGAGCGGCTATGGCGCGGGGATCGGGAGCGGTCTCTTCGGCCCCGCCGGCCCGGCGGGAGGCAACAATGGCCCGCCACGGAGCGCGGACGTCAGCGAATCCGGCGACCAGCACGCTCACCACGACCAACGCGCCTATCACCGCACCCACGATGGTCGCCTCGGTCTGGACGAAGGACGCGACGTGCGCCTGGACCGCGTTAACGACCCGTTCGACCGGGTTGGAGGCCAGCGGCGCGCTTATGGCGCTGATCCAATACCAGACCAGGTAGACCCCGACGCACGTGAGGAGCGCGCCGCCGAGCGGGGTCACGACGCGGGAGACCCTCCTGAGCGGCCGGGCCGCGGCCGGCCCGGCCAGGACCATCCCGACGGCCAAAGCGCTGAGCACGCTGCCCATTCCCAGGGCATACGCGACGAAGACCGCAACCCCACCCGCCGGACTGTTGCGGGTGAAGGTGGTGGCCACGCCGCTGACGAACAGCGGCAACGCGCACCCGAGCGAGGCGATGCCGTATGAGATCCCGAAGACCGCCATGGCCGCGGGCCGGCGCAGGCCTATCCCCGAGGGCAGCACGGGAAGCCGCAGGGGCAGAGGCCGGCGCAGGAGCGTCGCCAGGCCGGCCCCGGCCATGACGATCCCGACTCCCACCATGACAAAGCGGGCTCCGCTGACCGCATGCCCGGCCAGGGTGGACCACCCTGCTTCAATGGCCAGACCGAAGGCACCGAACAGGGCCAGGAAGCCGACGGTTGATAGGCCACCCGCGGCGAGCGCCCGGCCGGTTCGGGTGGCCAATCCGGCCGAACCGGCATCACCGGTGAACAGCTCCAGATATGCCGGCAGGAGGGGAAACCCGCACGGGTTTACCGCCGCCAGCATCCCGAGGGTGAAGGCGTAGAACAACCCTGACGAAGACACTACGAAGTTCCCGTCACCTGGCCCCGGCCATAACCACCATCACCGATCCCAGCACGCCGGCTCTCGACCCGGCAACTCGAGCCGCTCCGGCTTCCTTCCCCCGCGGCGTCCGCCGGGCCGGGACGCGCTCATGCGAAGATGTCGTCCCCCCAGTGCTGGCCGCGTCGCACGCCGGGCGGGCAGGCGAAGATGGCACTGCCCTGATGCTGGATGTACTCGTTGAGGGCGTCGTGAGTGCCCAGTTGTCGCTGGAGGGTTATGAACTGGGACGGGTTCTTAACAAAAGCGATGAAGAACAATCCGCCGAGGAGGGTGCCTCGGACCGGGTCGATCCCGTCGGTATAGGAGTAACCGCGACGAAGGATCTGGATGCCGTGGTTCGACTCCCGGCTGGCCAGACGGATGTGGGAGTCGGCCGGGATCACCGGGTTGCCCTCGTCGTCCTCGGCGTCGAAGTCCGGCGGGTCCAACTCGTGGGTTCCCCCGAGAGGCGCGCCGCTCGATTTGAATCGGCCGATGGTGTTCTGCTGATCGGCCAGGTAGTCGCGGTCCCAGTTCTCGATGAACATTCGGATACGCCGGGCGATGAGATACGACCCATCCCGCAGCCACGGCTGATCGGCCTCGGTCCCAACCCACACATGCTCGTCCATGGCTTGAAGATCCTGAGCTTTGATGTTGCGGGTACCGTCTTTGAATCCGAGCAGGTTGCGCGGGGTGGCCTGGCGGGTGCTGGTGGTCGAGGTGCGACCAAACCCGAGCTCCATCCAACTGTGCTCGACCACCCCCATCCCGAGGCGCGCCAGGTTGCGTTCGGCGTGGAAGGCCACGAGCGGATCATTTGAGCAGGCCTGAATGCACAGGTCACCGCCGGTGTAGTTGGGGTCGAGGTTTTCGTTGGGCAGAGCCGGCAAGGAGACCAAGGCGGCGGGGCGTTTGCCCTCGAGCCCGAGCCGGCCGAACAAAGTGGGGCCGTAGCCGATCGTGATGGTCAGGCCCGCCGGGGGCGAGCCCACAGCTTCACCGGTGTCGAGGGGGGGAGCATTCGGCTGGCTGTGCTCCCCGACCAACTCTCCTTGGCTCATTCGGGCCGCCGCTTCGGTCCAGGCCTTCAGCATGGCGCGGACGTCGCCGGCCGATGCCCCTTCCACCAGGCTCAAGACGCCGAAGGCCAACCGGTCCTGGGCCGGGGTGGCTATCCCGGCCTGGTGCCGGCCGTAGAAGGGCACCGTGGCGCCGGAGGAGGCGGAAGAGTCGTCGGAGCGGACGGCCTGAGCGGTGGCGTAACCCCCGCCGAAACCGGCCGCCACCGCGCCGGCGCCCAACACCCCGGCCCCCAATCCACCGAGAAAGCGCCGGCGCGACACCTCTTCGGGCCGGGTGTCCCGACCCGTGACCGGACGGGGCGTTCCTGACCACGCTGGGGCAGATCGGATGACAGCACCTCCAACCCCACTCCTACGGCGAAGCAGATCACGACGGCTGCCGCTGTCCCGATCCACACTTGCCGCAAAGCATCCCGGCGCCTCTGCTGACCGAGAAACGCAGCCACGATCCCCACGATCAACGCCGCCTCCAGCCCCTCCCGGAGCCCGATGACGAACGTCGGCAGCACCTCACGCCGTCCTTGGGGCCAAGATCAGGAGCACCACAGAGAAAATATTAGGCTTGCCAAACTCCCAGCCGCAAGGGCGCTTTACACCCAGCGGTCGAGGAGCCGGGGGCCTGCTACCGTGATTCAGCCGCCGGCGTCAGGAAGGAGGATGTTGAATGGCCCGTATCCGTGGAGTCGACATCGGTTGGGCGCCTCCCCCCGAAGACCGTGCCGCCCGCATTCAGCACGGGGTGAGCAGCATCACCGCCCATCGCCCTGAGATCGCCGCCGGAATAGGAATGGCGATGGTCGCGATCAACTCGTCGGGCACGCTGTCGCCCCGGCTGATCGAGCTGATCCGGCTGCGCATCGCCTTTCACAATCAGTGTCGCAGCTGCATGGCGATCCGCTACGCCAGCGCGGTCGAGGACGGGGTCGATGAGGACCTGGTGTGCTCGCTGGAGAAGCCCCAGGAGGCCGACGACCTGTCGGCCGCCGAGCGCGCCGCCTTGCGTTTCGCTGACCTGTTCGCCACCAATCACCTCGCCATCGATGACGAGGTCTACGACGACCTGCGGCAGTACTTCACCGAGTCGGAGCTGGTGGAGATCGGACTCAACTGTGCCATCGATGTCGGGATGGGCCGCCTGGCGGCCACCTGGCGGGTCACCGATGACCTGCCCGACCGTTTCCGGCAGCCCGACGAGCTGGTGACGCCGTGGGGTGGCGACGAGGTCATAGTGCCTGCGATCGCCGGCGCCGCCCCCTGACCTGCCGGGAGGAAAGGGTGGAGGTCGGACAGGCAGCGCCCCGTCCCGATGACGTCGAGCAGCAAGCATTCGATGTGCTCGTCATCGGGGCCGGCTTCGCCGGGCTGTACGCGCTGTACAAGCTGCGCCAGCTCGGGTTATCGGTTCGAGTGTTGGAGAAAGCCGAGGGGGTCGGCGGCACATGGTTCTGGAACCGCTACCCGGGTGCGCGCTGTGACATCGAGAGCATCGAGTACTCCTACAGCTTCAGCCCGGACCTCGAGCAGGATTGGGTGTGGAACGACGTACTGCCGCCACAAGCAGAGGTCGAGTCCTACCTCAACCATGTGGCCGATCGATTCGACCTGCGTCGAGATATCCAACTGGGCACGAGGGTGTCGGCGGCCGTCTATGACGAGTCGAATGGTTCGTGGTCGGTCGAGACGGATGGCCACGAGCACATATCAGCTCGGTACCTCGTCGCCGCGACCGGCATCCTGTCCGCTCCTCTCGACCCCGCCATACCCGGCATGGGGAGCTTTGCCGGAACATCACTGTTCACCAACCGGTTTCCCCACCAGGGCTACGACTTCACCGGCCAGCGCACCGCAATTGTAGGCACCGGTTCGTCTGGAGTTCAGGCCATTCCGCTCATCGCGGAGCAGGCCGACCACCTATATGTGCTCCAGCGATCGGCGGCGTACACCTTTCCGTCCACCGCCCGTCCTTTTCACGCAGGCGAGCTGGCCGAGCTCAAGTCGAGATACGACCAGATTCGGATTGAGCAGAAGGCGGCCGCTCCGGGCACCACTCGTTCCATTACTTTTTTGATGCAGCGGGACCAACGTCCGCCCCTCAGGACGGCATCGCGTGAAGATCAGATTCGGGCCATTGAGGAGCACGGGGTCCGGGGCGCCATGTTCTGGTCCGACGTCATGACGGATCGCCAGGCCAACGAGATGGCCAGACAGTTGTACGGGGAGGCAGTTGGCAGAATCGTCAAGGACGCCGAGACGGCGTCGGCTCTGGTCCCGCACTATCCCTTCGGCTGCAAGCGACCCATCATCGATCAGGGCTATTTCGAGACGTTCAATCGCGACAACGTGACCCTGATCGACCTGCGCAAGGGTGGTATCGAACGAGTCACACCCAACGGGATCGAGACCGGGCAAGGCTTCTGTCCAGTCGACGTGATCGTGTACGCGACGGGCTTCGATGCCACAACCGGCCCGTTGAGCGCGATAGACGTGGTGGGACGCCATGGAGCGACCCTGCGGGATGTCTGGCGCGATCGTGGTCCGGTGTCCTACCTCGGGATCCAGGTAGCGGGCTTCCCCAACCTGTTCACCATTACCGGTCCGGGAAGCCCCTCTGCCCTCAGCAACGTCGTTACCTCCATCGAACAGCACGTCGACTGGATCGCCGATTGCATCGCGGTCATGAGCGAAACCGGCCGCCGCACGGTCGAATGCAGCTCGGAGGCTCAGAGCGAGTGGACGGAGCATGTGAATTCTCTCGTCGAGGGATCCATTCTGCTCGACCCTTCCTGCAATTCCTGGTGGAACGGGGCGAATCAGCCGGGGAAGAAGCGGATGTTTCTGGCCTACGTCGGAGGCGTACCGGAATACCGCAGAAGGTGCGATGAGGTGGCCTCAGCCGGATATCCCGGCTTCGACTTCGGTTGAGCCAGGCTGCGGATTGATTTCCCGACCGGTCCCTCGCCGCCGGCCGGAGGCCGCTCGGCGCCATGGCATGACCTAGCCGGAGCGACGCCGGGCCCGGGTGAAGGTGCGCTCCTCGGCGTCGTGATCGGCTCGGTAGCCGATGGACTGGTAGATGGCGTTCGAAGTCGGGTTGGACAGATCGGTGTACAGCACCACGTGCCGGGCGCCGGTGCTGATGGCTACGGCGGTGGCATCGGCGGTGACCGCTGCCCCGTAGCCGCGCTTTCGATCACCCGGCGGGGTGTACACAGGTCCGACCCGCGACACGCCAGCGGCCGGCCGGCCAAAGCCGGCCATCGAGACCGCTTTGTTGCCGTCCGCCCACACTCGGAACTGACCGATGGTGATCCGCTGCCGGGCAAGCGTGGTCCAGTCCTGAATGGGGGCGTACGGCTGCGCCTCGTGATGAAACGCCTTCAACCAGGCGGCCACGAGCTCGACCTGGTCGCTGCACGCGGCACGAGCAGCGCCCGGCACGCCGCAGGGCACGGTCAAGTCGGTGAGCCGGTACATCCGCATCGAGACGTCGGTCGACGACCCGTGGCCAGTGAGGTCTTCCCATGCCTCGGCGAAAGCGGTAACCGTCTCCAGCTCTCCGGCCACGCCCGGCAGATCCCTCCCGGCGGCCCAGAGCGACCGGGCCAGCAAGGCTGCACCTAGAGCTGGCATCCTGGCCAGGAACAGCTTGTGTGGGGGGGTGTGCATGGCGGTACCCATCACTTGATCTCCGTCGACCAAGGTCCACCAGGCGTCCTGCGGTCCACTCCGGCGTACGCCGGTCAGTACCGCGTCCATTTGCCCGGCAATAACGCTGGAACTGAACGGATCGAGCTCGAGATAACGGGCGGCCCCCTGAGCAAACTGACCCGGGTTATCGAAAGCGCGAACGTCCATGGCGGAGTATGCCGGGACCGGCGGGTTGCCTCAAACTGATTATTGGGCGGCAGATTCATGATGAGTGATGTACTCTCATGATCATGTGGAGGCTGGATCCGAGCGGGGTCGCACCTGTGCCGACCACTTCGAATCCCACAGCCAGGTAGAAGGGCAGGGCGTGCCCATTGGCTGAGACATGCAAGTCACTGACGGCACAGCGGCGAAGCCCCGCGACCGCGTCGTCGATCAGGGCTCGGCCGACTCCCTGGCGCACACAGTCGGGATCGACGAACAAATCGACGAGCTCGGCGGCGGCGGAAGATTGCTCGACCGTGGCGAAGCCGACGATCTCATCGCCCTCGCGCTCGGCGACCCGCGACCGTCCCTCCAGCACCGGCTCGGGCGGCAGGACCAGGTACTCGGGATGGTTCAGCAGATTTTGGCGGTCATCGCCGTTTGACAACGACGACCGCCGAAAGATGTCCTGCAGTTTTTCCAGGTCGTCCGGACGCGCCGTACGGATCCTGAGCGCCACGCCGTCAAAATAGCGCCTCAGCGACCTGGCCGCCGGGCCCGGTCCCCCGCCGATCGCGGGGTCGGTGGTGGCCGCCCGCTGGCTGTAAGGTCTCCGCAACCTGACACCTCGAATTGGGGGAGATCTGATGCCGAAGCTCGATGACTATGCCCCGCGTTACAGCCGCGCCCAGTTGCGCCGGGAGGGCGGCGTTCTGGAGATCAAGCTGCATGACGGAGATGGGCAGTCATTGGTATGGGACGAACCGGCGCACCGGGAGCTAGGAGATCTGTTTGCCGACGTGGCCGGCGACTCCGAGAACCGGGTTGTGATCCTTACCGGCTCGGGCGATTCGTTTTGCGATTCTGTCGCCTTCGACGGCTGGCCGCCTCTCACGGCAGTTACGTGGGACAAGATTTTCACGGAGGGCCGCCGTCTTCTGAGGAACCTGCTGGATATCGAGGTCCCGGTAATCGGGGCGGTCAATGGTCCCGCCCGCTATCACGCCGAACTCCTCATTCTTTCCGACATCGTCCTGTGTGCCGACCATGCCGTATTCCAGGATGCCCCGCATTTCCCGAATGCCGTTCCCGGGGACGGCGTGCACACGGTCTGGCCGCACTTGCTCGGACCGAATCGAGGGCGGTACTTCCTCCTGACGAACGAGGAGATCGGCGCCGAGGAAGCAAAGAAGCTTGACATTGTCGCCGAGGTCATGGCGAAGGAGGACCTTCTCCCTCGCGCGTGGGAGCTCGCCCGAGATATCGACACTCGCAATCCACTGCTGCTCAAGTACACCCGCCTGGCCTTGACCGAGCAACTGAAGCGAGCGGTCCTGACTGACCTTTCCTACGGCCTGACGCTGGAGGGTCTGGCCGGCATCAGCTCGATGCCATAGATACACGCGGCAGCATCATGGGCCCGGCATCGCCAACCCGGACGCTGCCTCGGCTCAGGACAGCGGCGGGATGATCCTGTCCGCACTGATGGTCAGGATGAGGCGAACCTGGTCGCGACCACCGAACCAGGGATACGGGCCGCCCAGGTACCGCTGGGACAGCGCCTCGATGTGCTCGGCACCGCCCGCGGTCGTCGCGTCCACGACTCGACCCCGAATCCCGAAATACCGAAAGGGTTGGGCCGGATCGGACACGGTGACCGCGACTCGTTGGTCACGCTTCACGTTATTGGCCTTCTGGAAGCCCTCGACGGTGTTGATGAGGATGTGGTCGCCATCAGTGTCCACCCACGTCTGCGTGAGCTGGGGGGAGCCGTCAGGCATGAGCGTGGCGACGTAGCAGGGACTCGGTTGCTTCAGCAGAGCGGTGAGGTCGTCGGGGAGCGCCATGGATTCGATCCTCCGTGATTGGTTCGATCGGCAGGCCAAGTGACTGCCGCAAAACAACGTACGCGAAGGAGGGGGCGACGACGACTGCGTCCGGCCTCGGCGAGTTAGGGCCCGCCACGAAACAATTTCGACGCAATTCTCTTGTAAACATGCATGTCGTGGCACAGGACTTGTTCCAAGTTGTTTCGTGGCGGGCCCTTAGGGGATGAGGACGGTGCGGACGCCCGGCGCTTCGGGGGCGTCCCAGGCGGCCTCGACGTCGGCCAGTGGCACGGAACGGGTCTTGACGTCAATGATTCCGGCGTCCACCTCGTGTACCAGCGAGGGAAGTTCGGCCAGATAGGCGTCTGGCGACACGGCCCCCTGCCCGGTGCCCTGGAGTCGGAGGTTGGCCGATCGGAGAGCCACCGACGGCAGCTCGATGGTGGGGCCGGCGACGGCGCCGATCTGTATCCAGTCCATGACTCGGCTCCGGTCGGCTCGGGCTCTGAGCAGAGCCATGATGGCGGTGCTGGCCGGTTCGCCCCACAAGTAGTCGATCACGATATCCACCTCGGCGGCCGCGGCGGCCAGGCGTTCGGCCGTCACGTCGGGGTTGTCGGTGAGAGCGACGACGTCGTCAGCTCCTAGCGCAGGCAGCTCGGCGAGACGCTCAGCGTTACGCCCTGCGCCCACGACCCGGCCCGCGCCCAGCCGTTTGGCTATCTGCACCGCCATCCCTCCGGCGTTGCCCGTGGCCCCGAGGATCAAAACCGTCTGGCCCGCCTGGAGGGGAACTCGGCGGCGCAATGCCACCCAGGCTGACATGGCCGGGTTCATGGCCGCCGCGACCTTGGCCGGATCGGCGTGCTCTGGCAACGGGATTATCCGCCGCCTATCGACCACCGCTCGCTCGGCCATGGAACCCCACGCGTCGTCAGGGGAGACGAAGTAGATCCGCTGCCCGTCCGGCATTTGGCCGACCCCGTCGATGCCGGGGATCATCGGCAGTGTGCCGGTGCTGGTGTAGTGCCGGCCAGAGGCGCCAGTGCGGACCCGGGGGTGTATCGCCACGGCGAGGACGTCGGCGAGGGTCTCGTGAGGTCCGGCGGGTTCGGGCCTGTCGTAGGTTTGATAGCGGGGTGGGTGGTCGAAGGATCGGACCACGGCGGCATGCATCCACATTCTGCTTGCTCTCCTGTCGCGCTCCCGCACCGGCTGGCGCAGAAGTAGTTGGTGTTACCATCGACTATAGTTGGTAACACGAACTAGATTTGGCCTACACTGGCGGAGTGTCCCCGACCGTCCGCCGCCCGGTCCTGACTCCTCTCCCAGGCCAGCCAGACCTGGGATTGGTCGACGCTCTGGCTCAGCTGAGCTTCAGCGTGCAGGGCACTCTCGGGCGCGTCGCTGCCGCCCACGACCTCTCGATCGTCCAAGCCCGGCTGCTCGCAATCCTTCGGGACCGTTCGCCGACCATCATGGAGTTGGCGAGATTCCTCCAGCTGGATAAATCGAGTGTGACCGGCCTGGTCGACCGAGCCCAAGAACGAGGGCTCGTGACCCGGACCGCCTCCGCCCGCGACCGTCGCAGCGTGCAGGTCACCCTCACGGCCGCTGGCCGGGAGCTCGTCGATCGGGCCACGGCCGCCTTCGAGGCCGAGATCGAAGTACTGGTGGCCGACCTGAACGCCGCCCAACGAGTCCGTCTCTCCTCAACCGCCAGCCTTGTCGTCGTCACCGATGCCCGACGACGGGGGATCGACATCCTCGACGTGGAGCCCGCACGGGCAAAAAGAGCAACTGGCCGCCGATGATCAGCGGCGACACGCTGGCGTCAATGGGTGACCGCGCTGAACCCCACGGTCGGTGGGCGCCTTCATCGCACGGCCGACCAGATGCTGTAGGCGCTCAGGGCGACGAGGATCACGGCTGTGACCTTCCGGATGGTCGAGATGTTCACGAAACGGAGGAGAGTCTGGCCGCTCGCCACCGCCAGGGCGGCAACCGCCCACAGAGCCGCGGTGGCGCCGATCCCGACCCATAGGGCTGAGTGGTACTTGGCGGCCAGGTTGGCGGTAAGGATCTGGGTCAAGTCGCCCCACTCGGCCAGAAAGATGACCACGAAGGCCGTCAGGATGACCCCGTGTTTCGCCGCCTCCTTCTCCTCCAGCTCCTCCTCGTCCTTGGTCCCCTCCCTCCACGCGTAGAAAGCCCCGAAGAGGAACATCCCGGCCACCACCGCGTCCAAGGCCCGCTTCGGCAGAACGGCGAACAAGGCCACACCGATGGTGGTGGCGATGATTACGTGGACCACGAACGCCCCGGCCGCGCCGAGCCAAACCTGACGGGGTTTGCCCTTGGTGGCCATGACGAGGCTGGCAAACATGGTCTTGTCCGGTAGTTCCCCTATGAAGATGACGGGGAAGCAGAGCAAGGCAACAAAGGGGCCCATCTCCAACCGACCTTCCTGCCGGTCCGGGGGTGATCCTCCGTTCCGGCCACGACGACATGGCACACGAAACGGAAGGTCTCGCCCACCCGCCTTGGCGGGCCCGGTGACCGGGCGCTCATCACGCCAGCATGTCGATCAACCGGTTGCAGGCTACTCCCCAACCACTCCCCACCATAGCCGATGACCGCGTCCTATCGGGCCGGGCGTGTGCGCCTGCGGTCAACAGATGGGTCAAAAGGTGGCGGCCGCCACCACCTGTCCGGCTCCGTCGACCAGCCGGGCGCCGATGTCGCGTGACACCCGGGAGGTCGGTGCCGCCCACGACCCGCTGCCCCCCACCAGGTCGAATGTCCCAACTGTTGCGTCCACCCCGTTGCGAGCGACGAGCTCACACGTGACGGGCCCGGAGACCGCCAATCCCTTGACCGACACCGAAACCCATGGCGGTTGTCCGGCGACAGTGAGGGAGCCCACCACGTTCGGGCCCTCACGGAGCACCGAGACCAGTCGCGCCGGTGAGGATCGACCACCGGGGGCGTTTCCGCCGCCGAGACCACCTGTGAGACCGATTCCGATCGCAGCCGCGAGCAACGAGGCGGCGATGGCGGCCGGAGCGATCAGCGCGGTGCGAATGCGGTGATGCCGGGGCCTGGCCGCAGCGAGGACCCGGCGGTCAAATCCGAGAGGCGGCTCAGTACCCGGGATGACGCCGAGCAGCATGCAGGCGAGCCGAGACAGGGCGTCCACCTCGCGGCGGCACGCTTCACAAGCGATCAGGTGGACCGCCACCCCATTCCGGAGTGGCGAGGGCAGTATGTCGAGGGCGTACTCGGCTGAAGCGTTCTCCACCTCTGCGCAGGACAACTCGGCGATTGACCTCTCACGACGCTGCCGACCCGGCTTCACTAGATGAACGTACGGTGAACCAATCCAAAAGGATTTCGCCCGGGGAGTCGGACCGGTCTGGGGCAGGCTCGGCCGCGTGGTCGGCTGGAGGTGACCGTGGCGCCGGGATTGGCGGCACCTCCCCGGCGCCACGGTCGATCTGTGGTGGGATCCGGCTACGTCAGTAGCTGACCCCACCCCCGCCGGGAGTCGTGGTCGGGCTGACTGTCGTCGGAGGGGAAGGGCGCGGAGCAGTCGGCGGAGCGGCCGTCGAGGGGGCAGCCGTGCTCGGGGTGACTCTCGGCCGGGCCGCTGGGGTAGGGGTGATCATCATCGGGGCCTCAGTGGTGGGGGCAACGGTGGGCGGCGCGGTGGCGGGTGGACTGGTGGCCGACGGTGTCGTGGCCGGTGGTGTCGTGGGCGGCGGTGCGGCGGCCGGCGGCGCGGTGGCCGGCGGCGCGGTGGCCGGGGCGGACAGGGACACCACGAACCAGGTTCCTCCGCTGTCGACCACGCCTTGGCCGGTGGTCTGGTTGGGGCCTTTGTCGCCGATGTAGGTGTAGAGGGGCATCCCGTGGTAGGTGACCTGGGTGCCTTCGGGTTCGGCCGCAATTCCCAGGCCGCTCACTCCCGGCCCGGCGATGGGCTGGGTGGCGCCTGAGGGCAGGAGCAGGGGCGGCCAAAACTTGAGGCATACCCCGCTGCACCCGCTCTTTCCGCCCTTGTCGGCGGTGTAGGTGTAGAGCACCATGTCGCTGGCGTTGGCCAGGATCTTGCCCAGCTGGGGGTTGGTGATCTCCACCACGGTGGGACGGGACGTGACCGCCGCCCGGGCCGGGCTGGTCGGCGCCGGGGTGGCGGCGGGCTGAGCTGCGGTTGAGGTCTTCGATCCACCTCCGCCGCAGGCAGTCAGCACGAGGGTGAGCCCGGCGATAGGGGCCATGCCCGCCAGCCATCGGACCGAGCTTTGCCGCGGTCTCTCCCGCTTACCGTCGCGCCGTTGGGACATCACGCCTCCCGATTGATCACCGCTAATACGTGCTCGGGTGGCGTCGGGATTGCTCTGCGTGGCGGTCTGTCGGTCCGCAACCTCGCGGCGTGGTTTTGGATCAGGAGGCTGGTGCCGGTGCCCTGGGCGCCTCGCCTTTGATAGTCGTGCGCCAGAAGCGACGGCCTTCGGTGTAATCGCCGACTGCGTAGTGCTGCAGGGCGTAGTCGTCCCAGATCGCCAGCCCGGACGGCTGCCAGTTGAGCCGGCACTGGTATTCGGGCACCGCGGCCTGGGCGCAGAGGTACATGAGCAGCGGCTCACCCTCCTCGGGGTCGACACCGACCAGTTCGCGGGTCCACTGGCTGTTCACATACAGGGTTCGCCGCCCGGTCTGTGGGTGGGCGATGACCACGGGATGCTCCACCGCGGTCCATCGGGCCGTCTCGGGCCGGTAGGCCGGGTGAAAGCTGCGGGCGTAGCGCTCGGCGTCGTGGATGGCGGTGAGCGACTCGATGCGGGCCTTGATCCCATCCGGCAGGTTGTCATAGGCAGCGGCCATGTCAGCGAAGACGGTGTCGCCTCCTACCGCCGGCGGTTGCACCCGTAGCACGGTGGCCCGGGGTGGTCTCGGCCCGTAGGTCGCATCACTGTGCCAGTAGTTCTGCTCGGGCCTGCAGTTCGCCACACCGACATTTGGCGGCTCGGTCTGGCCCATGCCCATGACACTGTCGTCGAAGGTATCGCCGAAATAGCGGGCAAAGGCGTAGAACCGGTCGACGTCGATGTCAGGGCCCCGGAAAAACACCAGCTTCCACTCGAGTAGAGCCCGCTGCAGGTCGGCTTGAACGTCTTGGTCGAGCGGTTGGGTCAGGTCGAGACCTTCGATCTCTGCGCCCACTGTGGGGCCTAGAGGACGAATGCTGAACCGGTCGTACGACCGCACGACAAAGTCGTCCGGCACCCGCCGCATTGTCCGCGGTCCCAGCGGTGGAAGCAGATCGGCGAAGCGACGTGGAGTCTGGACGATCGTCATGCACACCTCCGTGCGTTGTTCGATCCGCGCTTGGAATGTCACCCCGCTCGAACGTAGCGGAGGCACGGGAAGGCTTGGCGCAGACCGGTCAGGTTCATAGCGACGGCCCATGGCCGGCCTCTCGTTTCACGCTTCGTCTTTTGCAACTGCCTCTCAGGATTGCTTTACTTAGAGTAAGAGATGTTTTTCCACCGGGGAGGAGCAGAGGAATGACGATCAGCTTGGAGCGGGAGCCGTCTTCGGGAGTTGTGCCCTTTGGGATGACGAGCCCGATCCTTGTGCCGCGGGAGCGCTACTTCGATCGCGACTTTTTCGAGTTGGAGAAGAAGCAACTGTGGCCGCATGTGTGGCAGATGGGGTGTCGCCTGGAGGAGATTCCCGAACCGGGTGATTTCGTCGAGTACGAGATCTGTGATCAGTCAGTGCTGATAGTCCGCCAGCAAGACGGCTCCCTGAAGGCATTCGAAAACGCGTGCCGGCATCGCGCCACCCAGCTTGCGGTGGGGGAGGGGCGGTTCTCGGGGGGGCAGATAGTGTGTCCATTTCACGGATGGCGCTGGAATCTGGACGGTTCGAACTCCTTCGTGTTCCACGACGAACAGTTCGCGCCGGAGTGCATGCGATCGGACGATCTGCGCCTGCGTGAGTGCCAGGTCGACACGTGGGGCGGATGCGCGTGGATCAACATGGACCGGAGCGCCCCATCCCTGCGTGAGGCCCTGGCGCCGGCGGGAGGAATCCTCGACGGTCTCGCGGTCGAGAACATGCGGGTCAAGTACTGGAAGGAGGTCATCCTCAACGCCAACTGGAAGATGGCCCAGGAAGCCTTCTTCGAGGGTTATCACGTGCAGCAGACCCACCCACAGCTGTGGCAGTGCGCAACCGACGCCAGCATGCCGGCCGTCTACCAGGCGTTCGAACACGGCCATGGCCAGTTCCTCGGTGGAGAGGACTTCGCCGAGATGGACAAGGACACGTTCATCGAAATGGCACGTCTGTTGTGGGAAGGCCAGGATGCCATGACGCTCGAGCGCGAGGTCCGGCTCTTCGAGGGTCTGCGCAACAAGGTCCCACCGGGAGAGAGTTTCATAATGGCCGCAGTTCAAGCCATCTATGAGTACGCCGAGGGGGCGGGAATCCCCATGGCCCCGATCGAGAACGCCGGCTTGTGGGGCGGTGGCATGTTCGTCTTCCCCAACTACGAGATGCTCCCGATGTACGCCAATTCGCTGGCGTACCGCAGCCGGCCCTACAACAACGACCCCGAGTGGTGTCGCTTCGAAGTGTGGTCGCTCGAGACCTATCCCGAAGGTTCGGAACCCCGGGTGCGTCCGGCCGTCGAGCGCTACGGGAAGACCGACGCGGACGGCTGGGGCCTCATTCCCAGACAGGACTTCAGCAACATCGAGCGCCAGCAGCGGGGCCTGCACACCCCTAGCTTCGAGGGATTGCGCTTGGCGACCGTTTGGGAACGCCTCATCAGCAACATGCACGAAGAGCTCGATCGCTACTTGGCGCGATAGGGGCCGTTCCACGCTTGTTGCGGCCGGCCCATCCTGGCCGTTCCCTGCGCGCCGCCTCGGTTTGGATCTATATGACAGGATATAAAATGTCGCAATCCCTGCCCGGGTCTGGCCGGGTTTGAGATAGGTTTGTCGCAACTGGGAATGGATCGGACGGGAGGACGGGATGGAGAAGCTGATTGTGGTGTCGGGAGATTCCCACGCGACGCCTCCACCGGAGGTATGGCCTGAGTACCTCGAAGCCAAGTACCGCGAGCTCCTGCCCGAGATATACGAGGACAATCAGCGGTACACGGAGCTGCACGGGGTATTTGCCGACTTCTCACCTGAGGTCCTCGAGGTCGTCGACACCGATGGGGCCTGGGCGTCCGGTGGCTACCTCGGTGCTTGGGACGCCGATCGCCGTTTGGTGGAGATGGACCGCGAGGGCGTCGCCGCCGAGCTGGTCTACAGCGGCGATCCGCGGGCGATCCGCCCGCTCAGCCCCATGTACCGCCATTATTCCCAGGACATAGTGGCGGCAGGGGTTCGGGCGTATCACCGGTGGGCTGCGGAGACGTTCGGCGGGGCCAAGGATCGCATTCTCCTGGTTGGGGATCCGGCAGCCTGCCCCGACATGGAGGCCATGTTGGCCGAGCTGCAGTGGATCGCCGACCGCGGCTTCGTCGGCGCCTACCCGCCCGGTTACGTCGCCCGTCCGGACTTTCCCGCGTTGTATGACGAATATTTCGAACCGTTCTGGTCCAGGCTGGAAGAGCTGGGCCTGGCCCTGGTTATCCACGCCGGATACGGCACCGAGCAGTGCGAATTCTTGTCCAAGATCGAAGGTCTCCGGCGCAACATGGAGGCCGAGGGTCGCGACGATCTGCTGTCGGAGATCATCAATAATGCCGAAGGGTTCTTCTCGAAGGATCTCAGACCGCGCCGGGCTATGTGGCAGCTGATGCTCGGCGGCGTCTTCGACCGGCATCCCGAGCTCAAGCTAATCATGACCGAGGTGCGCGGCGACTGGCTGCCGGGGACGCTGCACCATCTTGACGCCGCCTATGAGCGGGCCCGGGCCGACGTGCCGGCGAAGCGCAAGCCGAGCGAGTACTGGCACGACCACTGCTTGGTGTCGTTATCATTCGTGCACAAGTCAGAGGTAGCCATGCGCCACGACATGGGTATCGAGACCGTCTTCTTCGGCCGCGACTACGCCCACGCCGAGGGGACGTGGCCCAACACGAGAGACTGGCTGAGTGACGCGTTCGTCGGAGTTCCCGATGACGAGTTGCGACTGATCCTCGGGGACAACGCCATCCGGGTCATGGGCCTGGATCGGGCCAAGCTCGCGGCAGTCGCGGCACGGATCGGCCCGACCTTCGCCGACATCACCGGCCGCACCCCGGAGCTCGACCCACGGCTCCTAGACAACTGGGACGCTCGCGGCGGCTACCGCAAGCCGGCTGAGCAAATCGACCCCGAGGAGCTCGACACTCTCATAAGTGAAGACATCGCCCTGGCCGGTTCGAGGCGATGACACCGTCGCCGTCGACCGAGTCGAGAGATGTGGTTCTGGCGTATCTCACCGCGATGGAGCAAAAGGACAAAGAGGGGCTCGTAGCCGTCCTGGCCGACGACGCGGTTCTGGAGATGCCCCTGGATGTATCCGGCACCAATCAACCGAGAGATCTCTGGCGGGGACTCGACGGTGCCGCCACCCACTACGGCCGGGCGTTTGAAGATGTCGACTCCATCAAGTTCACCGAGGTGGACATCCGCCCGACCATCGACTCCGACGTGGTGTTTGCCGAGGCGGTGGGCGACATGGCCATGGTCAGCGGGCGCCCGTACAAGAATCGTTACGTCTTTCGGTTCGATCTGCATCAGGGCAAAATCCGGAGGATACGGGAGTACTGCAATCCGGTCACGAGTGCCCTCTCGTATGGGATTCCACTTCCCTCCCAATAGAGGGCGGCGCGAGTGAGGGATGCCGCGCGCCAGCGAGATCCTGGACCGGCTGGGCGCCTGACCGCTCCCGCCCCGCCGTCCAGGGCGGTTGGTTCGCGAAGCGCGTTACCTCCGGGGCGGATGCGCCCCGTGGCCAGCCCGCAGCAGCTGACCGGGACGCACCTCGGTCGCCTTGCCGTCGCGCGTTAACACCTGGCCATTCACGATGGTGGCCGCGTAGCCCTGAGCACCCTGCACGATCCGGGTCGCCCCGCCCGGCAGGTCATTGACCACCTGTGGCATCAGTGGGGCGACCGTCGCCGGGTCGAAGATCGTGATATCGGCGGCGTACCCCGGAGCCAGCCTGCCCCGATCATGCAGTCCCCACACCAGGGCGGGCTGGTGAGTGATCATGCGCACCGCTTCCTCCAGCGTAAACGCCTGGCGCTCGCGCACCCAGTACGCGAGCAGGTGGCTCTGGATGGAGGCATCGAATATCTGGCTCACATGAGCGCCTGAGTCGGAGAAGGTCATGGCCGTGAGAGGGTGCCGCAGCAGGTCTACGAGGGCGTCGTCGCCCTGAGGGGTGAGCGGCTGCATGAAAAAGAGGTCGAAGTCCCGTTCGAGGGCGGCATCGATCATCACCTCCACCGGGTCGACTCCGAGGCGCCTGGCCTCCTCGGCCACGGTCGGGTTCGGCATGTACGGCGAAGTCAGGATCGTGAAGTTCTCGTAGTCAGGCTTGCGGGCCTCGGTGCCCACGCTCTCGGGGTAGTGGCCGTGGTGGGCCTCGTGCACCAAGCGGGCCCGCCGCCCCGGGTCCTGCAGAAGGGCCCGCTGCTCGGCCAGGGGGCGACTGCGGACGTCGTGCCATTCCGGGAGGCGATCGAAAGCGAGCCGGGTGAGAAACGATTGGGCCGAGCACACGCCACGGCAGTGGGTGAGCCCGTACATGCGGCCGCCCCGCGACGCGGTCTCCTCGATCATGGGCAGAACCCCGGTCGAGTGCCACGACGCGAACACGCCGAGCAGGATCGGCACTCCGCTCGACAGCGCCAGCTCCTGAAGGTGCCGCTGCCCCTCGGCGCGGACTTCGGGGTCAAGGGAGACATTCATCGCCAGCTGGAAGGCGGCCGAGCTCTCGCGGCCAACCACGTCTACCAACGCGACCACTTCATCCCATGCCGCGAGGCGGGACGCGACCGGCCGCCCGTCCGACGTCTGATGGGCGACGCTGCGTGACGTGGTGAAGCCAACGGCCCCGGCGCGCAACGCCGCTCGCACCTCCCGGACCATGACATCCAGGTCCTCGTCGGTGGCGGCCCCGTCGAAGGCTCGCTCACCCATGGCCCACGTGCGCAGGGCCGAGTGCCCTACCGCTCCTGCGTAGTTGATCCCCTTGGGGCGTGCTTCGACGGCGTCGAGGTATTCGGCATACGTGGACCACGTCCAGTCGATGCCCTGCGCCATCGCCGCGCCGGAAATATCCTCGGCCCGTTCCAGGTTGCGGACGACCAGGGACCGGCTGTCCGCACGAGCGGGCGCCAGCGTGAACCCGCAGTTGCCCATCACGGCGGTGGTAACGCCGTGCCAGCACGACGACGTCCCCAGATCGTCCCAGAACACCTGGGCGTCCATGTGGGTGTGACCGTCAACAAAGCCGGGCGCCACCACAAGGCCATCGGCGTCGATCTCGTCGCGACCTGCGCCGTCGACGTCGCCGATCGCCACGATACGGTCATCGACCACGGCGACGTCGCCGCGGGTGCCCGGGGACCCCGAACCGTCGATGACCAACCCGTTGCGCACAACCAGGTCGAATTCCATGGGAACCCCCAGTGTCGGCGGTGGCTAAACGAGGTGGGACCCCGCGCGACTGCGGTGAAGAATAGTCACGACGCCTCGACCTTCGGTGGTTCCATGCCGAAGTCGAGGGCCAGTTGGCGCATTCCTTCCAGATGGCTCGCCGGCATCTCGACGGTGCCGGCCTGACGCCGTTGCCTCCTGAGGGCCTGGGAGCGCTGCCCCGGGTAAAGAATCTCGTCGACGCCGTCTGTCCGAGGAGACGCCGAAAGGTGATCGATGAATGCGTCGACCTTTTCTCCGATGTTGCCATTAGGGTCAAACGCTCGGGGATCGACGGCCACGAGCACGGTGCCGTACCTGGCCTCCTCCGGCCGCTCGTAGGAGAAGTCCCACGGCGGATCGGTATCGGTGAGCAGCATCGACAGCAAGCCCACCATGAACACCAGTGCGTATCCCTTGTGACTCGCACCGAGCGGCACCAATGTGCCCTTGACCGCGAACGGGATGGCGGCTCCCGGTCGGGCCGCCAGTTCTGCCATTCTCTCCGCGTCGGGGAACGCCGTGGAGTCCGTGGTGGGCTGCCCGTGCTCATCGAGCAACAGACCAGCGGGAATTTGCTCTCGTTGGCGGGCGGACAGGAACACCCCACTGGCCGAGCTCTGAGTGGTGGACATGTCGAGTATGACCGGGTCATGCCCTGCCGTGGGAACCCCGAAGGCCAGAGGGCCGTTGCCCAGCAGCGCTTGATAACCGCCGAGTGGGGCGACAGAAGGGAACGCTTGGACCATGGCCATTCCCACCATGCCGGCATCGACGGCCTGCTGTACGTGGGCGGTCAGGACCTGGCCCGATGCCCGGGCGCCTACCCAACCGACCCCATGCTCCCGGGCCTTGGTGATGGCGACATCCATCCCAAACCGGCAGACGAGCTGGGCGTGGGCCTTGGGTCCGCCGTCCACGACCGCGGTGGCGGTCCGCTCGCGGACGATCTCTATGGTCGGAGCGACGTCGAGGGCCCCGGCCCGGACCCTGGCGACAAGGCCCGGGACATGACCGACGCCGCGTGCGTGGTCGCCCTGGATCGATTTGTCGAGCGGGGTGGCGAAAAGGAACTCGGCATCGGCGGGCGAGGCGCCTACCTGCTCGAGCGCCGAGTTCCCGACCCTCGCGAGTTCAGCAATGGATACTCGGACGAACGGCTCGGTGGAGTCCCACCATTGGCCGTAGGTGCGGGACCTCATCGTCGACACCCCCCTATCACATGGCGTATTCCGGGAACCCGGCAACGTGGCATCCAATTGGAATTCTGCTCGGATCTGTCGAGCGGCGTCAAGCTTGACCCTACGGCGGTGGCGCGACACAGCAAGCGGATGCTTGACTCGTCGTAACAGACGTACCACAGGCGGTACGGATATCGACGGTCCAAGACGGAGAGGGGTCGGGGTGAACCTGCTTGCAGGGAAGGTGGCGATCGTCACCGGGAGCGGCTCAGGGGTCGGCCGAGGGGTCGCCATTGCCTTGGCGCGCGCCGGCGCCCAGGTGGCGGTCTCCAGCCGGACTGTCGCGAAGTGCGAAAAGGTTGTCGGCGAGATCGAGGCGGGAGGAGGGGAGGGCGTCGCCGTCGAATGTGACGTGACGATTCCCGCCCACATCGACGGGTGCGTGGATCGGACCCTCCAGGCCTACGGGGCGATCGACATATTGGTGAATTCCGCCGACGACCCCCGGGTCGACGTGCCGTTCCTGAAGCTCACGGAGGAAGTGATGAACGCCTCCTGGCAGGCCGGCGTGATGGGCAGTGTGCGGTTCATCCAAGCTTGCGTGCCGCACATGCTGGCCCGTGGCGGCGGTGCCATCGTCAACGTCGCGGCCGGGGCCGGCCTGCTCGCTCCACCGGGCATGGGGGCGTACGCCGCCGCTCAAGAGGCCATCCGATCGTTGACGCGCACCGCCGCCGTCGAGCTCGGGCCGCAGGGAATTCGGGTCAACGTCATCTGCCCGATTTCGTTGGGCTCGGAGTCGCTGGACAGATGGGCGGAGCGAGATCCGGAACGGATGAACGCCGGAATCGCCAACACGCCTCTGAGACGCTTCGGTGATCCGGTTGAAGATGTCGGCGAAGGAGTCGTGTTCCTGTGTGGTCCCCAGAGCCGATACGTCACCGGGACGACACTCATGCTCGATGGCGGTCGGGCCTATCTGCGCTGATCGAACAGCCAGGGCTCCCCTTCGGGTCAGCGGCAGCGCGGCGTCGCCTACCAGCCGACCGCCCCGTCGACGAGCTCCCGTATGAGGTCGGCATGGCCGTTGTGGCGGGCGTACTCCTCGACCATATGCGCATAGATCCACCGGAGGGAGCAAGGCTCGCCTGTCCTGGTCACACCCGCGTCGTTCAGGCTGCGGGCCCCGGCCGTCCTGCGGCTCTCTTCACACTCCGCCTGCCACGCCGCCACATCATCTTCCCAGTCGGCATCGTCGAGCGGTGCCAGCTCGCTGTCCTCGACACTGGGGTCGTACCAGATGTAAGGGGTGTCGGGTTGGCTCAGGAGTACCCGGGTGAACCAGGAGCGCTCGACCTCGGCCATGTGGCGAACCAGGCCGTGCAGGGAGAGCTTGGACGTAGCGACCGGACGGGCCTTGCGGCCTTCGTCGTCCATGCCCTCGGCCTTCAGCAACAGCGTCGTGCGGTGGAATTCGAGCCAGCCCTCGAGCATCTCGCGCTCGCCCAGGCCGTCCTTTGGTGGTTCGGTCCGCCTGGGGTCCTCTATGTCGCTCACCATGCACGGGAAGTTACCTGCGCCGTGATCCGTTCGCGGCATCGGATAGGCAGGCGCCAGTTCCTGAGCCGGCGCCTGAGCCTCAACAGGACAAGTGCTTGATAACAAGGCTAGGAGATCCGCCATGGAACTAAAAGGAAAAGTCGCCCTCGTCACCGGAGCCGCCGGAAACCTCGGCTCGGCCTGCGCCCGGCGCTTGGCCGCAGAAGGTGCTGCGGTGGTTGTCTCGGATATCTCCGGCTCGGGTGTGAAGCGCGTCGCCGACGACATCGTCAACGAAGGTGGTGAAGCCGTCATCCATGAAGGGGATGTGAGCGAGGAGCGGGACGTCATCGACATGGTCGATGCCGGCGTTCGCCGGTACGGACGGCTTGACGTTCTCGTCAACGTTGCCGCCGCCATGGATCTGGTGGCTCGCGACAGAGATCTCGCCTCCATGGATACGGACACCTGGGATCGGATAATGACGGTCAACGTCCGGGGACCGATGCTGGCCTGCCGCCAGGCCATCCCGGTGATGCTCTCCCAGGGCGGGGGGTCGATCATCAACTTCTCGTCGACCGCAGCCCTCGCCGGCGACCTCGGCCTCATCGCCTATTCGACCTCGAAGGCGGCCTTGCTCGGTCTTACCCGGTCCATCGCCACCAGCTATGGGAAACAAGGGGTTCGGTGCAACGCCGTGGCCCCCGGCAGCGTTTGGAACGAGGACATCAGGGGCCGGATGGGGGAGGAGCTGCTGGATCTCATGGAACGGACCCGCCTCACGCCGCGCCTCGGAGTCCCCGACGACATCGCCCACACGGTCGTTTACCTCGCATCGGACAAGTCGGCCTACGTTACCGGTCAGACATTGCTGGTCGACGGTGGCGGCAGCGCCCATCAACCATGGGTCGGGGCACGGTAGACCGGCAGCGGATTCGCATGAAGCGACCCCACGACACGAAACTAGCAAGCGAACAGTGACACAGGGGAGGAAAGGACATGAACCGAGTCGCGGCCGTCACCGGTGGGGCATCGGGAATGGGGTTGTCGATCTGCGAACGTCTGGTGCAGAACGGCCATCGGGTCGCGGTGCTCGACGTAAATGGAGAAGGGGCCCGACGGGCGGCCGGCAAGCTCGGCCAAGATGTTGGCCGGGCCATGGCCTGGGCCGTTGACGTCTCTGACCGGGCGGCAGTCGACGAGGCCTTGGCCCAGGTTCGTGACGAACTCGGGCCGGTCGAGATCATGATGACCTGCGCCGGGATTGCCCGATGGGAGCCGTTCGGTGAGATCTCCGCTGAGTCCTGGGAACGCGTCCTCGCGGTGAACCTGAACGGGACCTTTCACTGTGTCCAGGCCGCGCTACCCGACATGGTCGCCGCGGGCTGGGGTCGGATCATCACTTTCGCGTCATCAGGGTTCCAGATGGGAGTCCCCCTGAACGCCCACTATCTGGCCTCCAAAGGAGGCGTCATCGGGATGACCAGGGGAGTGGCGCGGGAGTACGCTCCGCTCGGGATCACCGCCAACACCATCGTCCCGCACATCATCGACACCCCGATGATGCGCGAGGGCCGCGAAGCATTTGCCAAACTTGCTCCGCCCCGGGCCTCCGGCGAGGTAGATCTTACGGGCGGTATCCCGGTCGGCCGCATCGGCACCGGAGACGACATCGCCGCCGCCTGCCTTTTCCTCTGTTCCGAGGAGGCCGGCTATTTCACCGGCCAGCTAATGGGTGTCAACGGCGGCGCCCTCTGCTGATCGCAGGCTCGTCTATCAGGGGATGGGCTCGTCGAGGCACAGAATGTCAGAGGCGCCGGTGTCCGGGATGCGCCCCTGTCCCCACGCCTCGACGGCGATCGAGATGCAGACCAGTGAATAGATGAGCCGCAGCAGGTTCAGCGCCTCGTCGGGCAGGCCGTCCATGGAGTACTGGTCGAGATAGTCGAGGGCCTCGGTCCCCCTCGGGAAAATGGCGTCGTAGAAGGCCTGGATCTCGTTATACGGCGTGCTCAGGCGCTTGGCGTAGCGCTGGGTCTCGGTGGGCAGCGCCCACTCGTCCACGAACGGCTCGAGGTCGGCGAACTGGGCTGGGAGCGTCGCGGGCATCCGGGCTAAAGACCCTTCTCGGCCTTGTACTTGTCGACGGCCTCGTACACCACCTTGTGCATGTGGCGGCAAAGCACCTCCTGGTCCCCCAGGGGAAACCGCTCGACGGCGTGCGACTCCAGCATCTGTTGCGTCGCCTCGCAGGTGTTGACGTCCTGGAGACCGAAGTCCTTGTAGTTCAGCGCGATTATCTCTTGCCGGACCCTGTCCCGAGGTGTCCGGGCCGGCGGGAAGTACAGGGTCGTCTCGTAGACCATCTTGTTATAGGCGAGGGGCCAGTAGTGATACACGTAGTAGAAGCCCTGCGTCCAGAACAGCAGTACCCAGTTGGGCCACAGCTGGTACGACTGGTTGCCCCACGGGTGGCAGTTTCCGGGGTTGAGCCCCGGGGGCACCTCCCCGATGTCGTAGCTGTCCCACGGTCCGAACAGACCGGCCCGGGTGATCCCCTCGGTCGGTTTGTACTGCTCGGGCGGCATCTCCCACGGGCGGATGCCTCCCGTGGTGACCAGCCGGTGCGGGCCGTCGATCTGGTAGTGGGGTGCTTCGAAGCCGGACTTCATGGCCGGGATGGAGAACGCCGCCGGCGCCTGGCCGGCGTGCAGGACGGGGGCGTGGTAGAACTCCTGCGTGGCGTCGGAGAACAGCTTCCAGTTGCTGTTGATCACGGTCCGGTAGAACCACCGATCGGTCAACTTGTCAAACGGGTAGCCCTCGAGGCCGAGCACCATGGGACCGAGAAAGTCGCGCAGCGACTGCTCCGGCTTCTCCGAGGCGTTGACGAAGATAAAGCCCTCCCACACCTCGCAATGGAGCGGGACGAGCCCGAACTTCGCCTTGTCGAGGTCGAAGAACTCGCCCTCCTGCTGCACGAAGTTCAGCGAGCCGTCCAGTCCGTAGCGCCAGCCGTGGTACTTGCAGGTGAACTGCCGGCACGTGCCCCGGGTCTCCTCCCGGGGGAAGTCGCTCCACACCAGCTTGTTGCCCCGGTGGCGGCAGATGTTGTGGAACGCCCGTACCGTCTCGCCGTCTCGCACGACCACGATCGATGTACTCAGAACCTCGAGCTCCTTGGTGAAGTAGCTTCCGTTGCGGGGCAGGAGGTCCACCCGGCCGACGTTGAGCCAGGCCTTGCGGAAGACCGCTTCCCGTTCGAGCTCGTAGAACTCGGGCGAGATGATGTCCTCGTAGGTGGTCGTGCCGGTCCCGAGCTCATAGTGCTCGGTCCACGACCCCGGAACCGGTTTGGGATAACGAGACATTGCTGCTTCTCCTTCTCGATGACTCAGGTAATTCGCCCGCTCTCGGTCGCGATCAGCTCCTCATGGGCCCGTCGTCGGTAAAAGTATGCAGCACTGTATACTTATCCGTCAAGGCTGCGGCAGCGGCAGCCCGAACGCCACGGCCGACGTCACCGGGTTGAGGTACTCCCGTATCCGCCTGATCTTGCCGTTCTCGACGTCGAAGCGGAACACGTAGCGGTTTTCGTACGGACGGCCGTTCGCCATCTTCATCACGCCCAGGCCTTCGGCGAAGGCGACCGCGCCCCCTCCGCGCCGGTGAACTCGAGGTCGGTGTAATAGAGCACCTCGATCTGCCTGAACGCCATGTCCCATCCGGCCGAGGCCGCCTCGAGGCCGCGCCAGCTGTCGGAGAAATCATTGGTGCCCGAGACGTTGTTGGGTACTTCTAGCTCGAAATCGTCTGTGACGATAGCGAGAATCGCCTTCTTGTCCTTCGCTTGGAGAGCGGTCAGATATGCCTGGGCCAGTTCGGCCGCGGGGTTGGCCATGTGCGGTCCTCGTTTTGGTGGTCGCCGACGATCTGGAGGGTCGACGGGGCTGGTGCCCCAGAGCCTAATTGTCGTGCCAGGTCGGGCGCACGCCCACGCTCCGGGGTCATTGGACCGCCG
Organism: uncultured Actinomycetota bacterium; assembly: GCA_963783945.1. Classification (GTDB taxonomy): domain Bacteria; phylum Actinomycetota; class Acidimicrobiia; order Acidimicrobiales; family Palsa-688; genus CAWAPS01. The sequence continues at coordinate 416,634 of CAWAPS010000019.1, read as the reverse complement.
CGCCGGTACGGTTTGTCGTGTGTGTTTCCCTTTTGTTGTTGACTGGTGCAAGAGCTCCGGCACGCGGCAGACGCCGGAGCCGGCGCAATGACCCGGGAGGTCTCGATGCCGTCTCGTGAGTTGTCGAGGAGGGTGGCGATTGTCGGTGTGGGTGAAACCGATTATGGCAAGGACTACAGCGCCAGCAGGAAGAGGAGCTCCGACTACGTTCCGGCCGACGCCGTCTCGCTGGCGGAGACCGCTCTCAGCCGGGCCCTCACCGACGCCGGGTTGGGTCGAGCGGATATTGACGGCCTGAGCATCTGTTTCATGTACGGGCGTCCCGAGGTCGGCGAGCTCTGCCACGCGCTCGGCGTCGAGCCCAAATACGTCGCACCTGACGGGACGATGCTCGACGACATAGTGCCGCCCGCCGTTGAGGCGCTCGCCAGCGGCAAGTGCGACACCATGGCGCTCGTGTACGCCGCGGCCTCCAGGGCGATCGGACGGGTTTACGGCGGGAGCACCTACCGCCAGGAGGGTGCGACCCCGATGTCGTACTACTACTTCAGCCCCTGGGGATGGAGCTCTCAGGCCGCCCATTGGGCGTTCATGTTTCGGTACTACCAGAACATCTTTGGCGCAACTGAGGAGGACCTGGCGAGCGTCGCTGTGACCCTCAGGCGTCACGCCTCTCGCAACGACAACGCCATCATGCGCAGCCCCCTGACCGTTGAGGACTACCTCAACTCCCGATATATCGTGCGGCCTTTGCATCTGTTCGACCTCTGCCTCGTCAACGACGGGGGGGTGTGCCTGATCCTCCGACGGGCCGACATGGCGGGCGACCTCGGCCACGCGCCCGTGGAGCTCGCCGGGTGGGGCCGGGCCAGGATCCCGGCCAACAAGATGCATTACATGGTCAGGGAGCGACTGAGGCCGCAATTCCAGGAAGCGGGCAAGCAGGCATTCGAGATGGCCGGCCTCGATCGGTCAGACGTCCAGCACTTTCAGGGCTATGACCCCTCCAGTATCCACCTCATCAACCAGATCGAAGGATACGGATTCGTGGAGCCCGGCGCCGGCTTGGCCTTCTGCCAGGAGGGCCAGATGGATCTCGACGGCGCCCTGCCCGTGAACACAAGTGGGGGGATGCTCTCAGAGGCGTACATGCACGGATGGAACCACATGGTCGAAGCGGTCCGGCAGTTGCGGCACGAGGCCGGTTCGAGGCAGGTCGCCGGGGTCAACACGTCCATGTTCTCCCTCGCCACCACCGACGTCGCCCACCCTTTCCTGCTCACCCGGAGGGCCTGACCGTGGCCGAGCGCCGTCCCAACCGAGCTGTGGGTCCGGTCCACGACGAGTTCTGGCGGTTCTGCCGCCAGCGCGAGCTGAGGGTGCAGAGATGCCGGGAGTGCGCATCCTACGCTTGGCCCCCGCTGGACCGGTGTGAGCAGTGCGGAAGCCCGGAGCTCGAGTGGCAGCGCATGGCGGGAACGGGCAGGCTGCAGAGCTGGGCGACCTTCGAGCAAAAGTACTATGACGTGCTTCCCATCCCCTGGGACACCATCCTGGTCGAGCTCGACGAGGGGCCGCTCTTTGTCAGCAATCCACTCGATCTCTCACCGGCCGACATGGTGATGGATATGCCGGTGCAGGTCGATTTCCTGGACTGTGAGGACGATCGCGGCGAGTTCCGGCTGCCCGTGTTCCGCCGGTCTGCTGGCTGAAGTGCGGTGGAGGACCCCGAGTTCGTGGTCAGGCGCCGGGGCTGCCCCGGGGGTGCGGTGGGCGAGTCGCGACGGGCGTACGGTGGTGAGGGGCGACGGCGGGTTGCGGTGCCCGGCGAGCAGAGGCAGGGACCGGGCGCGCAGGGATCAGGCGCGCCAAGCGGCGTACTCGCGAACCACGGGGACGACCTCGTCCAGCAGCCGGTGGACGATGGGGTCAGGATCGCCTCCGGGTCCCGGCGCCGGCATGAAGATGAAGTGACGGGCGCCGGCATCCACGAAGGCTTGCAGCTTGCTGATCACCTCCGCCGGCGTTCCGGCGACGGCGACGCTGTCGACCATCTGCTTGAAGTCCTGCCGATAGTTACCGCCCATCGTGCGGGCTGCCCCATCGCGCGCTCGATCGCCGTCGGGATCGACGTTGACGAACACGAACAGATACCACCCGAAGCCGTCGAGATCACGCCCCGCTTCCGCCGCGATCCGGCGCACCGTCTCGGCCGAGGCGGCGTAACGGCGCGCTGAGTACAGGTAAGGCATCCAGCCATCGCCGAGCAAGGCTGCCCGTTTCATGGCGGGCTCCTTCCGGCCGGCCACCACGATCGGGGGTCCGCCGGGTTGGGCCGGCGCCGGGTGCACCTTGACGTCCTCCATCGAATAAAACGGGCCGTGGTGGGTGATCTCTGTCGCCGTCCACAGCCGGCGCAGCAATCCGATGGCTTCGTCGGTTCGACGCCCCCGCTCCGTCACCGGAACCTGGCAGGCCCGGAACTCCTGGGGATGTTCGCCTCCGACGCCCACCCCCAGGATGAGCCGGCCCTCCGCCGCTCGGTCGAGGTCGGCGATCTGCTTGGCCACGATGGCCGGGGGATAGAGGGGCAGGAGGAGGATGGAGGTGCCGAGCTTGACCCGCTCGGTCACCGCGGACAGCCGGGCCAGGCTCATCAAGGCCTCGGTGGACGGGTTGCTGGACGCGATGTGTCCCCCGGTCCAGAGCGAGTCGATCGGTAGCTCCTCGAGTTCGGCCACCCGCTTTAGGTCGGCGCCGGACACGAAACCAACCTGTAGGCCGCCGCTCCCATCACCTCCGGCGCTCACCTCGGGGCCTCCGTTTCTTGCGTTCCCCCGCCCGCGGGGATCGCGCCGAGGACCTCGTCGTTGTCAGCCGCCAGCAGCGGTCCTGGCCGTAGCGCCCCGCTATCCCAGCCGGCGCACAGCCACGGAGCCCGCATGACCTTCTGCCGGCCGAGCGTGGGATGCTCGACCTCGATGAAGACCTGCCTGGCCGCCAGGTGCGGGTCCTCGGCGAGTGCAGCAAAGCTCATCACCGGACTGGCCGGGACCCCGGCGGCCCACAGACGCGGCGGCGGCTTCGTGGGCGGTACGCGTCGCTGTCCACTCCCGGATGGCGCCGTCGGATCCGTGGCCTTCGATGGCATGACCGATGACCCCTGCCAACCCCTTTCGCTCCTCATCGGCACCGACCGCCACGGCCAGCCACCCTCCTTCTGCGCACGGGTAGACGTCGTGGGGCGCCATTGTGCGATGGCCGTTGCCGAGGCGCGAATTGCCAGGGAACACCCATCACGTGAGCGAGCAGAGCGTCGGGCGCGCCCGCCGCGAACACCTCTCGAGACGAGAAATCGACATGCTGCCCCCGGCCGGTACGGGCCCGGTCCAACAGCGCGGCCAGTATTCCCACGGTAAAGGCCGCGCCGGCCCGGTAGTCCATCGGATCGGTGAGCTGGCTGGGCGGGCCGTCGGGATAGCCGGTCTGCTCACTGAAGCCACCGGCCGCCGCGAATATGCTCGCCAAGCCGGCGGCCATTGATTCCGGGCCAGTCGAGCCATTGGCCGACGATGACGCCACTATGAGGTGGGGGTGGCGATCCAGCAGCTCAGCCGGGCCGAGTCCGAACCGCCCCATCACGCCGGGACGGAAATTGTCCACCACCACATCGAAGTCACCGACGAGCCGTCTGACGAGGGCGGCGCCTTCGGGCTGGCTCAGATCCACCTCGACGGAGCGCTTGTTCAAGTTGAGCTCGTTGAAGATCGGTGAGAGCTCGGTGCCCTCGTACCGGGCGATGAAGCCGCTGCGCGCCGGGTCGAGCCGCTTGCGAGACTCGATTCTGACCACGTCGGCTCCGAGGAGCGCGAGCAGCAGGGTGGCGTAGGGTCCGGCCGCGGCCCAGGTGAAGTCGAGTACCCGGACGCCTTGGAGCATCTGCCCGCCCGCCGGCGGTTTCGCAGTAGCCCGCCCGGACCCTTGCCGGGTGAAACCCGAAGCCGAGGCCGGCGCCGGGGCCGGCCGGACCGCGACCGGGGTACGCGACAGCCGGTACGGGGCGCCCGGCAGGGTCACCGCCGTGCCCTGGCCGTCGTCAACCTGGTGGAAGAATTGCCGGTGGGCCAGTTGCTCACTCGCGAGGAGGTCGGCGGGATTGGCGTAGATTCCCGCCGGGGCCCCGATCGAGGCCAGGATCCTCGCCACCTCGGCCTTGGGGCGGGCCGCGCACCACGCCGCGAGCGCCTTCCCGAGCCCGGAGTTGTCCTGGCCCCGGGCCTCGGCGCGGGCGAACCCGGCGTGGCGAAACTCGGCTCCTTCAGGGAGGGCCACGAGCCGGTCCCACTGGTCTTCCCTTATGCCGATCACGTCAGCCCAGCCATCCTGGCAGCGCATCATTCCGGTGATCCCGTACCGGTTCTTTTCCCGGCCGACGATCACCGCCTCGTTGAGAAACCGGTTCATGCGGGTCCGGTTCACGGTCAGAAGTGACTCCTGGATGGACACGTCCACCCGCTCCGCCTTTTCCGAGCGGAGGAAGTCGTAGCACGCGGCCAGCGCTATGGCTGCCGCGTTCCACCCGGCATCGAAATATCCGATGTCGCCGCCTAGCTGCACGGGGGGCCGGTCGGGGAATAGCTCCAGTCCGAGCCCGCTCGGGTTGGTGGAACCTTCCCCCGACGCGTGAACCAGGGTCAGGTGGTGAGCCCGCTGATCGGCGTATGGACCGGTCGAACCGAAGGGCCGGATGCAGACCACGACCGTGGTGGGGGCCGCCTCGACCAGGCTGTGTACCTGGGCGGGCTCGGCGTCGGTGACGAACAGATCCGCCTGGCCTATCAGTTCTCGCAGGCGGCGGTCGCCGGCATCCGATCTGTCGATCACCACGCTCTGCTTCCCGGTGCTCAAGTACAGGAAGCGGGCGCTCAGGCCGTCGCCCCGCCGGGGCTCCGCCGTCCGCAGAGGGTGCCCTCCGGGCGGCTCGACCATCAGAACCTCGGCTCCGAGGTCTGACAGGAGCTTGGAGCAAAAGGCAGCCGAAGGTCCGTCGGCCCGCTCGAGGACCCGCAATCCGGCGAGCGCCCCGTCCTGGACGCTCACGACAGCCCGGCGCCCGCGACGGCGCCGGGTGATCCCCTGGAGGGTCGGGCCGCGATGGTCGTGCGGGCGCGGGCACGACCGAAGGGGTGATTCGGTTGCAGACGTTGCAGTTGGGCCATGTCTCCATCATGATCTTCTACGGCCGAATACGCTGAGATCGCAGCCGGCCCCCGGTGGTATGAGCTGATGATACGGGGTAGCCCGGCGGCGGTTAGCCGGTTGCCAGAGCGTGCACGGCGGCGGACCGGCCGGCGGTCCGGCCGAACACCAGGCAATTGGCCAGGCTGTTTCCGCTGCTCAAGTACCGGGAGCCGATGATCCCTCCCGTGCACTCGCCGGCTGCGAACAAGCCAACGATCGGGCTGATGCCCTCGCCCTGCACCTGACCGGATTCGTCGATCTGGACTCCGTAGGATGTGATACCGAGCGCGGCGGGTCGGATCTCCACGCCATAGAAGGGCGGCTTCTCGATAGGCCGAAGGAATTCGGGGTACTTGCAGAAGTCGCGGTCGTATCCGAGGCCTGCCGACTCGTTGTATCGCCCGACGGAGTGGACCACTGCGGCCGCCGGGACACCCAGCTTTCCGGCCACGTCCTCGAGTGTCTCGGCCTGGACGACGGCGCCTGACGCGACCAGACGCCGGATGCTTTCCGTGGTCCACACCGTCACCGGCCTCTGCCGCCCCGACGGGTAGGGCTTGAACGTCGGTAGCTCGGGTGTCCCGTTGGCGGTGAGGAGCTGCTCGTCGAAAAGGCCGAACACCCGCCCGCCGGCGGCGACTGCGAGGCCGGACGTGACGCCGTAGGGACCGGTCTCGTCCATCAGTCGGTGACCGTCCGGGCCAACCAGCAACATCCAGTTGGGCAGCCAGCCGTCGAACTCCCTACCGTCGACCCGGGGTCCCAACAGCGAGACGAAGCGATCCCGCCCGACGGTACGGGCTCCGGCCTGGGCGCCGAGGGCCAGTCCGTCCCCCCGAGAGCTCTCCGGACCGATGTAGAACAGCCAGTCGCCGCTCGGCGCCAGGCTCGGAAGGTGCTGCGCGATGAGTGTCGGGTTGGCGCCGAAGCCCCCGGTCGCGATTACGACCGCCCCCGCCTCCAGCTCGTCTTCGGCTACGGCCACGCCGCTAACGGCGTCTTCGCGCATGAGGAGGCGGTCCACCCTGCTGCCGAGCGCGAAGTCCACATCCTGATCGCGACAACGCTGATAGAGGACGTCGACCAGGTGCTGCCCAGCGCCCTGGGGTATGTGGGTGCGGCATACGAGCTCCGGGCCCCCCTTTTCGACGTCGGGTGAGAAATGCACCCCGAGCTCGGTGAGCCAGGCGATGACGGCGCCACTGTCACCGGCGAGGCGTCGGGCGATTCCGGGCTGAACCTCGAACTGGTTGATGAACATGTACTCGTGGTAGAGGGCCGCGGGATCGTCCTGTATGCCGGCAGCCCGCTGGAACTCGGTGACCGCGGCCATGACAAATCCTCCGGAGAGACGGGTCGCTCCCCCGACCACCGCCTCGGACTCCGCGACGAGGACCCGCGCCCCTTCCGCCCGGGCGGCCAGCGCCGCCGTCAACCCGGCGGCCCCCGACCCGACCACCACGACGTCAACAGCAGTGTCACTCATAGGGCTGCCTCCCTGGACCCGAGCCCATTGTCAATCGTTCCGGCCGCATGGCCCGACAGGGATACCGTAATCGCCCTGTGTACCTGGCCCGGGCCTTGTGGAGGTCGCGGGTTTTCGGATGTCGTTGCTGGTGTCCACCCAATCGAGCTCCGGAGTCCCCACCGGCGCGGTCCGTCAGGAGTGCGATGATAACTGACGTGTTGATTCGCATCGAGGGTAGTGATCTGCCCGGTCGTACCTGCGGACCCGGGCCGGACTATCCGAGGGGGCATCACAACATCCACGTGGCGGTGCAGGGCCGCAAAGGTCAGCAGGACCTGTTGGGACGGGTGCCTGCGGACGTTGCTGCTGCTACCTGGCAGCTCGACTGCGACATCCTGTCAGTGTTTCCGTCACTTGAGAAAGAGCGAAGTCGTGTGTACGATCGCAGATCACAAACGGTAGATGGCTCGCTGTACGTTGGCGTGGCCACGGGGCCGACAGTCGTAAGGATCTTCTGAAGATGGTGATTCCTCGAGCAGAGGCGGACTTCGACCACAGATCCTCAGCTTGGTTGGCCGAACGTCACGCTCACACCGCCGAGCTTCGCCAGCAGTGCCCGGTGGTGTGGAACCGTCAATATGGTGGCTACTGGTTCGTGGCCGGGCATGAGGAGGTGTCAGCGGTAGCGCGCGACACAGAGACCTTCTCTCACCTGTTCGATACGGACGCCCCCGACGGCATCAGCTATATCGGAACCGCTGGTATACCCCGGCCGGAAGGTCTCCCGTCAATCGCCATCGGCGAAGCCGAGGGTGAGCGCCACGCCGCGCTCCGGCGGGTCATAAACCCGTTCATGCTTCCGCCCGCCGTCGCCCAGGACCGGCCGTTTGCCGAGCAATCGGCCAGGTGGTTCCTGGACCGAAGGATCGCCGACGGGCGGATGGACATGGTGGCCGATTTCACCAGCCCTGTCCCGGGCATCTGGACCATGAAGCTCATGGGTTTGCCGGCGTCGATGTGGGAGCATTACGCCGAGTACTTCCATGCGGTCGCTGCCTACGGCGACGACATGCCCGAGTATCAGCATGCCGTCAGCCGCACGCCCCAGATGATCGGCGAACTCCTCGAGATAGCCGAGCAGCGCCGAAGGAATCCGGGTGATGACCTCTTATCGCGCGTGGTGACACTCGAGGTCGAAGGTGAACGCCTCGACAACGACGAGCTCATCGGCGTGCTCTGGAACCTGATCGGTGGCGGCCTGGACACCACCACGTCTCTGACGTCGTTGGCGCTGGTCCATTTGGCCCAGCATCCTGATGTGCGCCGGCGCCTCGCAGCCGATCCCGCTCTTCTTCAGCCGGCTTGTGAGGAATACCTTCGGTGGACAACGGTGGCCGAAACGCTCAGCCGTACCTGCACCAGGGACACCGAGCTGGGCGGGCAGACGATTAAGCGGGGCGACTTCGTCATGGTGAGCTGGCTCGGTGCCAACTTCGACCCGACCGTATTCGACCGGCCGGACCAGGTTGACATCGACCGAGCTCCCAACCCCCATCTGGCATTCGGGGTGGGGGCCCACCGCTGTATCGGGCTCCACGTGGCGCGAATGCTGTTCGATGTGATGATGCGGGAGATACTGAGCCGTATCCCCGATTACACCGTCGACCGGGGGAACACCCAGTACTACCAAGGCAATCCCTTGTACGGGGTAGTGAAAATGCCCGTCGCCTTCACTCCGGGCGAAGCCACCGGAGCGGACCGCCCGTTCTGATTGGCTGTTTGCCGTCAGCGTTAGCGGGCGCCGGGATCGACGGGCCGGTCAGCAAGGACTACTGTTTACCGACAGGTATGCGCCGCGAGCCAAGGAGTCGGCGAGCCCATGCAGCTGATCGACCTCTTGCGCCGCGGCCTCAGCAGGTCGATTGACTGAGCCGGAAGGAGACATTATGCCAACGGGTAGTCAATCCCGCCGCTACGTTGTGATATCGGCGGACATGCACTGCGGGGCGAGCATCCCAGGGTACAAGCCCTACCTCGAGCAGCGATATCACGAGGAGTTCGACGCGTGGGCCGCGAGTTATCGCAACCCGTGGGGGGACATCGACGCCGCCCATGAGGAAGTCCGGATCGGGGTCTCGTCCTATGATTCACCCGTAAACTGGGATTCCTCCAGGCGGATTTCCCACGTCGAAGGACAAGGTATCGCGGGCGAGGTCCTGTTCCCGAACACGACTCCGCCCTTCTACCCGTCAGGTATACAGACGACGGCGCCGCCGGCGGACCCGCCCAGGGACCGCCGCGACTACGAGCTCCGGTTCGCCGGGATACGGGCCCACAACCGCTGGGTCGCTGATTTCTGCCGCGAGCTGCCGGGCCGGCGGGTGGGCTTGGCCCAGGCTTTCCTCAGCGATCTGGATGACACGTTGGCCGAGATCAGGCGGGCTCACGAGGATGGCCTGGCCGGAGTGTTGATGCCCCCCGATGTAATGGAGCAGGTACAACACCTTTACTACCCGAAGTACGACGCGGTTTGGTCATTGTGCTCGGAATTGGGGATGCCCGTCGGCCAGCACGGATTCGTGGGGAGTGAGGGCTTGTCCGAGGAGTCCGGACCGGCCGGGATCACAATAGGTCTGTTGGGAGCGGCGGCCTTCGCCGGCCGGTCGATAACGAGCCTGATCATGTCTGGTGTCTTCGACCGCTTTCCCGCGCTCAAATGGTTCGAGACAGAGGGGGGAGTGGCCTTCTATACGGAACACGTGCAAAAGCTGGATGCCTTTGTTGAAGTATCCAAGGTGAAGGACACCATCGCCTGGATGATCTCGCGTGATACGTGCGCCAGCCTGAAGAGGAAGCCGACCGAGTATCTCGCGACGAATTGCTATTTCGGAACATTTCTCACCGATTGCGACTTGGATCCGGGCCTCGTAACCCCGCTCAGCCGGATTATGTGGGGAGCTGATTTTCCCCATCATGAAGGCACCTGGCCCTACAGCGTGAGAGCCCTGCGACGGAACTTCGCCGGCTGGGCGGAGAAAGACGTGCGCCAGGTGGTGGCCGGGTCGGCAGCCGAATGCTTTGGCTTCGACCTGGCCATGCTCCAGGGCGTGGCTGATCGGATAGGGCCGACGGTCCAAGAGGTGGCAAAGCCACTGGAGCCCCAGGAGGTTCCCAGCTATCCAGGGGAAACGATATGTACCACTTTCGTGGACGTGGACCCGAGCATGGGAATGAAGACGGCGCGAGAGGATCCGGACTCGGTCCTGGCTGGGCGGGAATCCGGTGCCTAAACCGGATGATTAGTTCGCCAGTGCCATCGGCTGTTGGCTTGACAACCAGGAAGGAGTCACAACGGTGACCGGCAACGGGAAGCGGGCAGATGGGAACGGGCGTCTTACCGGTGAGACCGTTGTGGTCACGGGGGCTACGTCGGGCCTGGGTAAGGATGTGTGCGCCCTGTGTGCGGCGGAGGGCGCCAAGGTAGTTGTCTCCGGCAGGAACAGGGAGCGGGGGGACCAGGTCGCCTCGTCGATAACCGAGGCGGGTGGCGAGGCGGTATTTGTGGCCGCCGATCTCTCTTCTCCGAGCGGCGTTATGGAGCTGGTGGACCGGGCCCATGAAGCGTTCGGCCCGGTGACCGTCCTGGTCAACAACGTGGTGGATCGAGAGTCGCTGAGACACGATGGTCCGCTCGGAGAAGTCAACTGGGAGACCTGGGCCAACGCCCTGGGAGCCAACCTCATCTCGGTGGCGGAGCTCTCGCGTCTGCTGCTCCCCGACATGCTGGGCGCCGGGCACGGGTCGATCATCAATGTCACGTCGACCGCGGCCGGGCTCGGCCATCCTGGACTGGCGGTGTACAGCGCGTGCAAGGCGGGTCTCGAAGGCTTGGCGAGGCAGATATCAGCCGACTACGGGCGGCTGGGAGTGCGAGCGAACGTCATCCAGCCCGGGAACCTCGCTCACGATACTCGGGACGCTCAGTTTCCTGAACGGAAGGCGCAACTCGAAGCTCGATCCGCGACCCGACCGGTCCAAGCCCACGACATCGCCCTCGCTGTGGTGTACCTGGCCAGCCCGGAATCCGAAGGCATCGCCGGTGTGGTGCTGCCCGTCGACAGCGGCCTGACCACCATAATGCCGGACTCGATCTACATCTCGTACGGCGGTAAAGCGAAGCCCTGAGCGGAGATCCTGATGGATCGGCGTACCCCCCATCTGCGACTTACTCTCCCGTCGCCTGGCATTAAACAGGTTCGCGCCACAGGCCGCCCCAAACGACGCTGGTCAACACCGTCGTTTGGCGTTGGTGGTTCTGCGAACCTGTTTAGGTCGTAGAATGCGCAGATGATCGCAGCGAGGCTCCACGGCCGTGAGGATCTGCGAGTCGAGGCGGTGGTCGAGCGGTATCCCGGCCCGGGTGACGTCAAGCTGGCCGTCACCCACAACGGACTATGCGGGACTGATCTGCACGAGTACTTCGACGGGCCCATGGCGTGCACGAACGATCCGCACCCGCTGACCGGCGGTGTCCTGCCCCAGATCATGGGCCACGAGTTCGCCGGCGTGGTCACCGCCGTGGGCCACGGGGTCGATGACGTGGCCCCCGGAGACCGGGTCTGCGTCGAGCCGCTCTACTACTGCCGGGACTGCGAGGCGTGCCGGGCCGGCCTGACCCAGCTGTGCCAGTACGTGATCACCCATGGGATCTGCTCGGACGGTGGGGGACTGGCCCAGTACACCGTGGTGCCGAGTTGGATGGTCCACCGCCTGCCGGAGTCGGTGAGCCTGGCCCAGGGGGCGCTCGTCGAGCCGCTCTCGGTAGCCTTCAACGGGGTGCTGCGAGCTGGTGTCGGGCCCGGCCAGTCGGCGCTGGTGCTCGGAGCCGGTCCGATCGGGATCGGGGTGACTCTGGGACTCCGGGCTGTAGGGGTGCGAGACATCCTGGTGGCCGAGCCGGCACCCGCTCGGCGGGGAGCCGTCGCCGCCCTGGGCGTCGAGCATGTCATCGATCCGGCCGCGGTGGACCTGGCCATGGATGTCCGGCGCCGCACCGGGGGTCGCGGCGTCGATGCCGTTCTCGACTGCGCCGGAGCGGCGGCGACGTTCTCGGTCGCCCCCGACGTTCTCCGGCCGCGCGGCCGGTACGTGATCCTGGCGTTCGTTCCCATCGAGGTTCCATTCGCCCCATGGCTTCTGGCCCGCGGCGAGTTCGAACTGACCGGCTCACTCGGGTACGGGACCGGCGTGTTCAGCCGGGTCATCGACCTCATCGCCGCCGGCGCCTACCCGACACAGGGGTGGGTCGAACACATCGAGCTCGGTCAGGTCTCGCAGGCATTCAACGAACTGCGCGCCGGCAGCCGCATGAAGTTGCTCGTCGACATACCGCCCGCCTAGTCAGGACAGGGCCGGCGGCTCCGGCTCAGATCAGGACACCGCGGCGACTGCGATCAGACGGTGATTCCGAAGATCTTGCTGGCATTTCCCCGGACCATGGCGTCGATTTCGGGTTCCGGAACGCCGGCGAACTGCTTGTCGATCCACTCCTGGGAGAACGGGAACGAACCCTCGAAATGGGGATAGTCGTTACCCCATAGGAGGCAGTCCACTCCGGTGATGTCTCGCGCCCGGATGGCAAGGGGATCCCACATGAAGGTGGCATGGGCCTGGCGCTTCAGGTAAACGCTCGGTGGCGCCTCGATCCGTGCGCCTTTCATCCCGGCGAAAGACATCCCGTTGGCCGACTCGTCCAGACCGTGAAGCCGGCTATCGCGCCAATGGTGATCGAAGAACTGGATGGCGAAGGGCAGCCAGCCGGCATAACCCTCCGTCATGACCACGTGCAGGTCGGGATATCGGGCGAAGACTCCGCTGTAGGTGAACCAGCCGAGCGTCTCACCCATACCGCAGCACTGGTTGTACCAGCCGATGTCCATCTGCCCGGGATAGTGCCCGGCGTTCGGGTTGGGCGCGTTCCGGAGGCCGCCTACGTGCAAGGTGAGGGGCACCTTCAGCCCGTTGGCCGCTTCCCAGAGCGGCTCCCACTCCGCCAGGTGATACGGCCGGTCGAATATGCCGTCGGGCAGAAGGGCCGGGCGCAGTCCCATACCCGCGGCCCGTTCGAGCTCTTTCACCGCGCCCGCGACGTTTCGGTATGGCACACATATCCCCGGCGCTACCCGGTCCAGGTATGGTCCCCACGTGTCCGCCAGCCAGTCATTGGCCAAGCGGCAGTAGGCCAGTTCGACCTCCGGGGGTATCCCGGCGTCGAAGTCCTCGAATCGGCCGATGAGCACGGCGCCGTACACTCCGTCGCGCTCGAGGTCGGCGAGCTGTTCCGCCGCGTCAAAGCTCGGTTCGGCCTCCGGCAGGACGTTGCATACGGCAGCTCTCGCCAGCGCCTGAGGGCTGTCTTCGACCGGCACACCCGCATCGGTGCCGCCCATCATCGTCACCGCGGGATGGGTGGGCCGTACCACCTTTACTTCACCGTCGCGCCTCTGGACCCGGGGAAAATACTCGCGGTAGGACTCGGGCAGCTCCTCGACCAACGAAAAGGGCGGAGCAATATGACAATCCGAGGTGATCAAGCGGCGCGCCATGGGTCCCTCCCCATCTGGTTCAGCTCTGGCGGTGAAGCCTAGCCGAGGGCCACTTCACAGCAGGGCCCGCCGGAGCGAATCGACCGTCTCCAGACGCGGCTCGCTGCCAGGCGTGGTCACGACCGTTGACGCGTCGGCCCGGTAGTTGACGAACGAGAACGCCCCGTCGGTGCGGAAACCGTAACGCTGCTGGCCCGGGATGGCGATGCTCATACCGGCCGACACCTTGCGCGGGCCGACCTGAAGCGCTCCCGAAAGGACGTGGATTATCTCGTCCTCGGAATGCAGATGGGACCCCACGACGTAGGGCTCGTCCACCCCGGTCACCCGGAACCAGTTGATGCGGCAGGTCGGGCAGGTGGAGTCGGTAAAGCACACCTGGGTGAAAGCACCGAAATCGATGGCGTCCGCGTCCTGGGCCGGGATTACGTGAACTGCGTGGCCTTCCGCGTCCGCCGGGCCGAACAGCCCTCCGCTCGGAGCCGACGTGGCCACCGGCCCGACGTGCACGAGCTCGGTCGGAGCGTCAGCGCGAATTTCGGCGGCCGCGTCGGCTTCGATGATCACTGCCCCCCCGGGCCCGCACACGCGGCCGTCGACGCTGAGCGCGCCATCGACGACGTGAATGCCCTCGTCGCCGTGGGGGTTTTCCCACCGGATGGTCGCACCCGGTTCGAGCCGGGCCGCCACCAGCCAGAGGCTGAAGCCGGCCGGGGCGAACCGGGCGCTTGACGAAACTCCCGTGGAGGTGCAGTGGGGTGCCGCGTATCCGGGGTGGAGGTCGGCGGCTGTGTCCATCGTCTCCATGGCGATCTCTCCCTCGTCGGTCGGCCGCAAGGTGTCGTCTCGGGCCGATCTGGCTTGACTATCGTAACCCTCCGGGTCGCCGGACTTTTGTGGAGTCCGGTCCCCCCGAGCGTTTATCGGCTGTGCTGGGTTAATCTCCGCCCATGGTCGAACGCATCGAATACGACGAGTTCGGGCTGTTCCACGAGAATGCTGCCGAATTCGGCCTGCCATATGTCGGGCCACCGCAGGTGAAACGCGAATTCGTCGAGGTCGAGCCCGGTCGGCGGCTGAGTGCTCTGGTCTGGGGTGGAGGCGATCCGGAACTGGTCCTGATTCACGGTGGATCGCAGAATGCCCACACCTGGGACACGATGGCCATGGCGCTGGGCCGCCCGTTGACGGCCATTGACCTGCCCGGTCACGGCCATTCCGACGGGCCGGGTGAGCAGACCGCGGACCAACCGAGCCCGCGCCTCAACGCCGAGGACGTCTCCGCTGCGATCCGGGCCCTCGCCCCGGCGGCCCAGGCCGTGGTCGGCATGTCAGCCGGGGGCCTGACGACGATCGCGCTCACCGATGTCTCCCCTGACCTGGTTCGCAAGGTGGTGCTGGTGGACGTCACCCCGGGTCTCACCCCGGCCCAGACCAAGCAGATATCGGATTTCGTCGGCGGACCGGCGACCTTCGCCAACTTCGACGAGCTGCTCGAGCGGACCATCCGTTACAACCCCACGCGTTCGGTTTCGTCGCTGCGCCGGGGCATCCTGCACAACGCGGTCCAGCGCGATGACGGGACGTGGATATGGCGTTGGGCCCGCTGGCGGGAAGAGGGCGGCCCGCCTGTCCAAGGGGACCGGTCGGTCCCGGTCGAGCAACCAGCCGACACTCCGAGAAATGTTGACCTGTGGGATGTGGTCAGTCACATCCGGGTGCCCGTGATGCTCGCCCGGGGCATGCTGCCCCAATCGGTCCTGCGGGACGAACACGAGACGGAGCTGCTCCGGCGCCTGCCCGGGGCGAAGGTCGTGCACTTCGAACAGGCCGGCCACAGCATCCAGGGCGACATGCCCCTCGAGCTGGCCCGGGAGATCGAATCCTTCGTCTTTACCTAACGGGCGAGGTTTTCAGGCGGCCTGACCCTCGGTGTGGCTCGTCCACGTCCGGTACATCTGGGCGTAGTGGCCGCCGAGGCGAATGAGCTCGTCGTGACTGCCGCTCTCTACGACACCCCCGTCCACGATCACGACGATGCGATCCGCCCGCATCGCCGTGCTCAGGCGGTGAGCGATGAGGATGGCAGAACGACCCTGAAGGAGGACGTCCAGGGCGGCCTCGATCTCGGTCTCCGACTGCAGGTCGAGGTTGGAGGTCGCCTCATCGAGGACCAGCACCCGGGGGGCGGCCATGAAGGCGCGAGCGAGGGCGATCAACTGCCGCTCCCCCGACGACAGAGACTGGCCCCGCTCGTGGACCTCGCTGTGGATACCGGCGGGCATGCGTTCGAGCAGCTGGACCAATCCCACCGCCCGTACGGCTTCCCAGACCTCCTCGTCGGTCGCATCGGGCCGGGCGAAGGCAATGTTGTCCCGCACCGTGCCCACGAAGAGGAACGGCTCCTGCGGTACCACGCCGAGTTGGCGGCGCAGGGATCCGACCGTGACGTCGCGCAAGTCGTGACCGTCGATCAGAATCCGTCCGGCCGTCGGGTCGTAGAAGCGGGTCACGAGCTTGGCCAGCGTGGACTTGCCGGCCCCGGTAGGACCGACGAAGGCGACGGTCTCCCCGGCGCTGACCCGGAAGTCGATGTCGTGGACCACCGGTACCTCGGGGTCGTAGCCAAAAGCAACATGTTCGAACTCGATGTCGCCGTTGACGGGTGGCAGGTCCACGGCGTCGGGTGCTTCGGGAACGCTCGGCTCGACTGCGAGGAGTGAGCGCAGCTTTACCATGGAGGACTGACCCTGCTGATAGGTGTTGTACTGCTGCACCAGCAGCTGGATGGGCAGCATGAACCGGCTGACGTACAGGAAGAACGCGGTCAGGGCGCCGATGCTGAGAGACCCGTGCAGGACCATCGTTCCGCCGATCGCGAGGATGGCGGCCTGCGCCAGGTAGCCGAGCATCTGGGTGCCGGGGCCGTACACGGCGTTGATATGGGCGGTGTAGTCGTTGGCATCCCGATAGCGCCCGACGATATTGCGATGGTTGACGATATTGCGGAGCTGGCGATTGTGGACGGTGACGACCCGCATGCCGTGCAGGTTCTCGGACAGATCGCCCAGCACATTGGCGATCCCGTCACGGACCCGGTCATAGCCCCGAGCCGAGGCCGACTGAAACCACAGCGAGCCAACCGTCAAAAGCGGCACGATCAGTACGACGGTTATCAATGCGAGCAGCGCATTGGTGGCGAAGAGAATGATCCCGATCACGACCATGGTGAGACCCTGCACCGCGAACTGGGCCAAGCCGTCCTGGAGCAGCTGTTGAAGGTTCTCGATGTCGCTTGTCATCCGGGTCATGATGACCCCGGCTTTCTCGTCGGTGAAAAAATCGAGGCCCAGGCGCTGTAAGTGGGTGAAGATGGTGATGCGAAGGTCGTTCATGACCCAGGCCGCCAGCCGCCCGGTCACTTTGACCATGGCCGTCTGGGCGACCGCGGTGATGGCGATGGCGAGGAGGAAGAGGACGGTGGCCAGCACCACCACTGCCATGTTCGGATGGATCATGCCGTCGTCGATGGCGTAACTGACGAGTTCGGGGCCGGCCTGGTTGGCGATGCTGACGATCACCACGAAGATGGCGGCCAGGACGCCGAGGTGCCAGTGCCGGAAGATCAGGCCGCGCAGCGTGAGGTTTTCGTACTCACTGGGTTGCGGCCGGTAGGTGAAATGGACATCGGGTTCGCCGTGCTCGGGCTCCTCGGCGAGAAGGCGGTCGACCCCCTCCTGCATTTCGGAGGGAACCCCGGCAAAGGGAAGGCCGCCGCCCGGGCTGGCCGCACCCCTGGAGCCGCCGCCGAAACTCCCGATCATCATGAGATCGGCTCCTCCTCGCCGAAGTCGGCGCTTTCGAGTTCGGCGCTTTCGAGTTCGGCGGCCTGGGCCAGCACCTCGGAGTACAGCGGGACTCCCTCCATCAGCTCCTCGTGGGTGCCGTCGGCGACGACCTTGCCGCCGTCGATCAGCACCACCCGATTTGCCAGGCTGATCGTCGACAGCCGGTGGGCCACGATCAGCGTGGTCCGGCCGACCATGAGGCCCTGCAGATTGCGGTGGATCGACTGCTCTACCTGGACGTCGATGGCACTGGTGGCGTCGTCCAGGATGAGGATCGGGGGATTGATCAGGAGGGCCCGGGCGATGGCGATGCGCTGGCGTTGTCCCCCCGAAAGGGTGTAACCCCTCTCTCCGACGACCGTGTCGTAGCCGTCCGAGAGATCCCGGATGAACCCGTCGGCGCCGGCGGCCACAGCCGCCGCCTCCACGTCGGAGATGGCGGCGTCCGGTACACCGTAGGCGATGTTGTCCCGAATAGACATGGAAAAGAGAAACGGTTCGTCGAGGACCAGGCCGACCTGGGCCCGCAGGCTGGCGAGGGTCAGGTCTCGGACGTCGCGGTCGTCGATCCGCACAACTCCATCTGAGACGTCGTAGAAACGGTCGAGCAGCCGGGCGACGGTCGACTTTCCCGCGCCGGTGCGGCCCACCAGGGCGACCGTCTCCCCGGGCTCCACGTGAAGGTCGAAGTTGTCGAGCACGGCCGATCCGTCCGGGTGGTAGCGGAAGGTCACAGCGTCGAAGCGGACGTCGCCCCGGCACTCGACGAGATCGACCGCGCCGGGCCGGTCGGAGACGGTGGGCTGCTCGTCGAGCACCTCGTATATGCGTTGGGCCGACGCCGAGGCTCGCTGACCGAGCATGATCATCATCCCCAGCATCTGGAACGGCGCCTGCAGCATGACGATCCAGAAGCTGAAGGTGAGGATGGTCCCGACCTGCAGGTGGCCGTGAATGACCAGATAGCCGCCGAAGAGGATCACCAGGGCCAGCCCCACCTGGGAGAGGTTTTGAACCAGCGGGGTGAACTGGGCCCGGATGTCGGCGTCCTTGACGTAGGCCCAGCGCAGGCGCTGAGCGGCCCGGGCCAGGGCGTCGAGCTCGGTGTCCTCGGCGGCGAACGATTTTACGATCCTCACCCCGTTGATGTTTTCGTCGACGATCGTCGCCACGTCAGCGAGGCGGGACTGGATGAGCCAGGAGACGGGGAACAGGACCTTGCGCATCCGGACGCTCGCCACATAGATCAATGGCATGGCAGCCATGGCCACCAACGCGAGCAGCACGTTGATGTAGAGCATGTATCCGAACGCCACCACCGCCACCAGGCACTGGACCAGAATCGACGGCCCGAAGGTCAGGTACATCTGTACCGAGCGGATATCGGAGTTGGCCCGGGAAATGAGCTGTCCCGACTGCACCCGATCGTAAAAGTCGAATGACATCCGGCTCAGGTGGGCGTACATGATGTTTCTCAGGTCGAATTCGATGTGGTAGGCGGTCTTCAAAAGGAAGAGGCGGGACACATAGCCGCAGATCCCCGCGATCACCGCCAGCACCACCACGATCTCGACGTAATGGAACGAAAATTTGCTGGTAATGAGCGGTCGATAGCCGCTGGCTGGCCGGCAGACCAGCCTGTTTCACAAAGGGTACGAGGGAGTCGTCCAGCGCCTTCGACCCGAGTAGCTGGGGTATCTCCACCTGGAGGACCAACCCGACGAACGACAAGACCAGGGACGTGATGAAGATGCCCCGGTGGGCCATGACGACGGGAAGGGCTCGACGCAGCCAGCTCTTGCGCGAGTCCGGGTCGATATTGCTCTTGGGGGGCTCATACAGCGATTGACCGGGCGCGGGCCCCCACGGGGAACCCTCGCTCGGGGCAGGAGCGCCCGACCGGCGCCGGATGGGAACCGCGATGCTCACGACGCCCGCGTCACCACCCGACCACCTACCACGGCCACTGACGACCCGGCTGCACCATGTCCCACATGCTTAGCGTATCGAACCATTGGAAGAGATTTATTTGTGTCCGTTGGAGAGGCCGGTCGGCCGCCCGCCATTGCTTGGGCGGATTTGCCGCTCTCAGCGGAAAAAACGCCCAAACTATGAGGTCGGGCCCATGGCTCTTACGACAAGATCTGTCCCGACAAGAGAGGAGAAGCCCCTTATGTCCGACCTCGCCGGAGCCTCATCGGACGATGCGCCGGCCATCCTGGCCACCGGCCGCACCGAGGTCAGCACCATCTATGTGTCGATGTCGGCGCGCCACCCCGACGGCCGGGACAGCGACTACCTCGAGTGGCACTCGCTCGATCATCGGCCCGAACAGCACCGCCTTCGGGCGCTGCGGGAGTCGTTCCGTCTGGTCTCGACCCCGGCATGCCGGGCGGCCCGAGCGGTGAGTGGCGACCGGTATGACCGCGCCGACCACATCATGACGTACCTTTTCACCGATGTAGCCGGGCTACCGGCGTTCCTCGACCTGAATGCCGCGATGTCCGAGGTGGGGCGGACCCCCTACCTGCTGCCTACAGTCGAACGGGCGGTATACGGCCTGGAGGGTATCGAGGCGGCGTCCCGGGTCAAGGTTGGCGCCGACGTGCTGCCGTGGTGGCCGGCGAAAGGCGTGTTTCTGCTCGTCGAACGGGGTTCGGCGTCGCCGGCGGCTCTCGTCGACGTCCTCGGCGTGGGCGGGGTCTGGTGGGGTGGGGGGCTTCCGATGGGACCGCCCTACGCCACCGGGGACAACGCCGGTTTGCAGATCACGTACTGCTTCCTCGACGACGACCCCGCAGCCGTGGGGGCGCGGCTTCAGCCCGGTCTCGAGGAGCGCTGGAGCTCCACCGAGGTGGAGCCTCTCCTGGCCGCGCCGTACCACACGATCGCGCCCTACGACTGGAGCCGGTACCTGCCCTGAACGGGTCCTGAGGGCTACCGCCGGCAAACCCCTCAGCTTGATACCACACCGATGCCCGCGGCTTCGTTGCGCTGACGCCACTCGGCCCGGGTGTGGCGGCTGATGTCGACGTCGTTGGCGAGGCCCCTCAAGGCCCCGACGGTCGCGTGCGCTCTCGGAGTGTGGGCGAAAGGGTCCCAGTCGAAGAAGCGGACGCTGTTCTCCCACGTGATCTTGTCGATCTCCCCGTCGCGGCATCCGGCGCCTTGCAGCTCGTTCCACATGAACTCCGGGGACTCCGGCCATGTGGTGTCGGTGTGGGGGTAGTCGCACTCCCAGGCGATCACGTCGAGACCGATCTCGTGGCGCAGCTTGAGCCCGGTCGGGTCAGTGATGAAGCAGGCCAGGAAGTGCTCCCGAAACACGTCGGAGGGCAGCTTGCCGTCACCGAAGCGGTTGTCGATCCAGGTCTGGTTTTGATAGTGCCGGTCGACCCGGTCCAGGTAGAAGGGGATCCATCCGATTCCACCCTCGGACAGGGCGACCCGGAGATCGGGAAACCGCCGGAGCGTCGGCCCGAAGAGCAGGTCCTGGGCGGTGAGCATGGTGAGCTGGGTGGGCACGACGATGGTGTGGTCTATCGGCGCTTCCGGGGCCAGCTTGATGAGGCTCCCGGAACCGGCGATGTGGAGACACAGCACCATGTTCTCCTCGACGAGGGCGCCGAGCATGGGGTCCCAGTGCCCGGACAGAAAGCTGGGATGCCCCTGGGCGTGGGGCGCCTCCAGGAAGCTGATCGCCCGGCAACCTTTGGCCGCGATCCGCTTCACCTCTGCCACCGCCAGGTCGATGTCCCACATGGGAACGATGCCGAGAGGGATGAACCGTCCGGGGTAGGTGCCGCACCACTCGTCGATGTGCCAGTCGTTGTACGCCTGGAGCATCACGTACGACAGGTCCTTGTCGCCCGCCTCGGTGA
Organism: uncultured Actinomycetota bacterium; assembly: GCA_963783945.1. Taxonomy (GTDB): domain Bacteria; phylum Actinomycetota; class Acidimicrobiia; order Acidimicrobiales; family Palsa-688; genus CAWAPS01. The sequence continues at coordinate 395,591 of CAWAPS010000019.1, read as the reverse complement.
AAGTACGAGCGTTGAACCCGGCCATGGTAGGGAAGCACATCGAGGCGAGGACACCGTTGGCGTTCATGTCCCTGACCCGCTCGTGGATGTCGAAGCACCCGGGTCGCATCTCTGAGAACGTGCCGGGCTCGAAGCCCCATTCGTCGGACGGCCAGCCGACAGTGGCCGCCATGCCGAAATGGGTCGAAGTCGCCTGACCCTGGAACACCCACATGTCGTAGCCTTCCCGGCCGCGGACAATCTTGGGCGCCTGGTCGCGCCACCTGGCGGGCACGTGACGGTCGTACATGTCCGGCGGCTCGATCGAATGGTCGTCGATACTGACGAGAATCATGTCGTCCATACGCATGGTGTCGCTCCTATCGCTGGTCACTCTTTGCTCATGCCCTGCGTCGGCGTACTCATATCCCGTTCGGTTGATCGTCGATACTGACTCAGCGTAGACGAGCGTCCACCGCATGGGACCCGGCCCGCATCCTCCCCCTGTGCTCGGTCCCCGCAAAATAGAGTTGACTCAGTAGCCTCAGAAGGGAGCCGGATGGAAACGGGACTTGCCGGCCACACGGTGGTCGTTACAGGCGGCAACGCCAACATCGGCCGGGGCGTCTCCTTGGCCTTCGCCGCCGAGGGGGTCAACCTCGTGGTGGTCGCCCGCGACGAGGCCCAGGGCCGGCGGGTTCTTCAGCAGGCGGCCGAACGCGGGGCCAAGGACACGCTGTGGTACGCCGCGGATGTCACCGACCGCGACCAGGTTGTCGAGATGGTGGCCGCCGTGCACCATCGTTTTCCGGCCATTGACGTCCTCGTGAACAACGTCGGCGGAAATGTCGACATGGACCGATTCGCCGACTCGGATCCGGCGACCTGGGATCGGGACATCGCCCTCAACATCGTCAGCACGCTCAATTGCACCCACACCGTCCTGCCGGACATGATCGGGCGGGGGAGTGGACGGATCATCAACATCGGGTCGACGGCGGGCCTCATCGGCGATCCCCTGCTTGCGGTTTACTCGGCCATGAAGGGCGCCGTGCACGCCTTCACCAGGGTCCTGGCCAAAGAGGTCGGCAAGCAGGGCATCACCGTCAACGCCATCGCGCCCTACGGGACGCTGCCCGACGATCTAGAGCACGACGTGAGCACGGGAAGCCGGTGGCATCGCGATGGGGTCATCACCCGTATGGCCGCCACCCGTCGCGACGAGATGGCGATCATGGGCCGCACATCCGCCCTCGAGCGTCAGACCGCCTACCCGTCCGAGATCGGCGCCGCCGCGGTGTATCTGGCGTCCGAAGGCGCCGCTTTTGTCACTGGCCAGGTCCTCATCGTCGACGGCGGCGTGCTGCTGGCGTGATCGCTCTCACTACTTGTCGGGCCGGTGGTGACACTGTTACAGTCGGCTAGCGGCTTTATATAGGAACACCGCGTTCGTATATAAGTCCGACCGAACGTCACGGTGAACGAGGGGAGATCCCGCCTTGAAGCTGGACCTGCTGTACGAACTGCACGCCCGCAAGCCCTGGGGGAAGCCCCACCCCTACGGCCAGCGCGAAGCCGAACAGAAGACCTACTTCGAGGCACTCGAGCAGGTGAAACTCGCCGATAAGGTCGGCTTCGGTACCGCCTGGTTCGTCGAGCACCACTTCCGGGAGGGGCGTTCGCACTGCCCGGCGCCCGAGGTGGTGATCGGAGCCTTGTCTCAGGTGACGGAAAACATCCGCCTCGGTTTCGGGGTCACGCTGGCGCCGCATCCCTTCCGCCATCCGGTGCTGAATGCCGAGCGGATCGCGACCGCCGACCTGCTCAGCCGGGGCCGGGTCGAATGGGGCACCGGGCGCTCGACGCCTCTAGAGCGGATCGCCTTTGGAGTCAAAGATGAAGAGAGCCGGGCCCAGTGGAAAGAGGCGATCGAGATCATCGTTAAGGCGTGGGAGCAGGAGCACTTGGCTGTTGACACGCCCTTCGTGAAATTCCCGGCGCTGCCGCGCGGCGACTGGGAACCGCCCAGAACCATCACGCCCAAGCCGTACCAGGACCCCCACCCGCCGTGTTGGATGGCCTCCGTGAGCGACGAAAGCGTCGACTTGGCTGCCCAGTACGGCCTCGGGATGCTGAGCCTGACCATCGTCCAGCCCGTCGATGTCCTGGCTAAACGGATCGCTCGTTACCGCGAGCTGAGCAAACAGGCCACGCCGCTGACCAGGGTGCACAATACCCGGGTGGCTCCCTACACCCTGGTGCACTGCACGCCGGACATGGCCAAGGCCGAGAAGGAATACGACGTGTGGGACTCGGTGGCCTGGTGGTACACCAATCAAATCGAGTTTCTCATCCAGTGGGAGCTCCCGCCCATGACCGACGAAGAGCTCACAGAGCGCTTTCCCCTCTTCGAGCCTGCTCGTAACGGCACCTTCAATCCGCGAGAGTTCGCCGAAAAAGACATGATCATCGTCGGAGAGCTCGACGAATGCACCGAGAAGATCGAGCGCTACCAGCGCATCGGCTGCGACGCCATTCTCTGCTACATGGAATTCGGAGGGCTGCCCCACGAGACGATCATGACCTCGATCGAGCTGCTCGGAACCAAGGTCGTCCCCAAGCTCGAGAAAGAGGCCCGGACCTTTGCCGTGGACGGCCGGGCCGACCCGCAACCGGCGGCTAGCAAGCCGGTGTAAGAGTTCGAACGACCAGGTGAAGGGAGGAAGGTCGATGCCCGAACAGATCACTTGCCTGCACATGAACCACATCAACGCCGTGATCGACGGCTTTGACGAAAGCGTGGCCCATTTCCGGGACCTTTACGGGGCTCAACTCATCTCCGATATGCCGAGAGACGAGTGGCACGCCTGCCTCATCACCATCGGGACCGTGATCATCGAGCTGTTTGCCCCCAATGACGACCTGCTGCACGCTCGCTTCGGTCCCCACTACATCGGAATCGAGTACCAGGTCCCCGACGTCGGCGCCGCCCGCAAGGCGGTCGAGGAACGCGGCATGAGGGTCATCAGGGAGCTCGGCGTGGCCTTCCACGCCCACCCGGCGGACGGCCTCGGCATCGGGTTCGAGTTCTACGGGGGCAACTTCCACGACGTGCCTCCGCCGACACCGTTTCTGGAACCGATCAAGCCGGTCGGCTTCTGGCGCGACGAGCATCCGCTCGGCTGCACCGGGCTCAAGCGCTACGGGGTTGCGGTCTCCGACCTCGACGCCGCCACCAGGTTCTTCCTGGACCTGACCAACGCGACGGTCCTGTACGAAGCCGACCGCCCCGCCGTCGGTGCCCGCGCTGTCGGCCTCGGTCTCGCCGATACCGTCGCCGAACTGATCTCCCCTACCCAGGACGGTGCGATCAGCCGCTACCTCGCCCGCTATGGCGACGGGATCCGTTCGACCGTCCTCGCCGTGCGAGATCTCCAGCAGGCCCAGGCCTACTTCGGCGACCGCGACATCGCCCTCCAACCAGGCGATGCACCCGACGTCCTTGCCATCAGCCCCAGAGACAACCGCGGGCTGCTTTTCGAGTTCGCCGAGTAAGGGCTCGCCGCCCTAGCCCGGTTCCAGGCCAATTTGACGCCAATCATCTTGACGGTGAAAGGTTCTGTACGCTAACATTTCTGTCGATGGCGTCTTCACGCGTCCCTTTCTGGGCTGAGCCATCTCCATCGCCGCTGCGAGTAGGCCTCGATGACGGCTGACCAGACCGCCGCCGCGACCGGAGCTCCAGTCGGAAGACGGCTCGACCCGGCGGTACGGCGCATCGCCATCGTGGTGATCCTCGGCAGCATCATGTCGCTCCTCGACACGACGATCGTCAATGTCGCCCTGGAGTCCCTGTCTCGTGATCTGCACACCAGTCTGGACGACGTCCAGTGGGTGGTGACGGCCTACCTGCTGTCACTAGCCGCGGTGATTCCGGTGACCGCCTGGGCCGCCCGCCGTCTGGGTCCGAAGCGGTTGTACCTGGCGTCGATCATCCTGTTCACGCTCGGTTCCGCCCTCTGCGGCACCGCCACCTCCACCACAGAGCTGATCGCCTTCCGGGTGCTCCAGGGGGTCGGCGGCGGGATGATCCTGCCGGTCGGACAGATGATCATGGTGAGGGCGGCCGGGCCGCGCAACCTGACCCGGGTCATGAGCGCGGTCGGAGTCCCGATCGTGCTGGCGCCCGTGCTCGGCCCGACCCTCGGCGGCCTGCTTCTGGACACCGTCGGCTGGCGGTGGATCTTCTTCGTCAATGTCCCGATCGGAGTCATTGCGGTCATCGCCGGCATGCGCAGGCTGCCGGCGTACCCGGCCGAGGATGCCGGCCCCTTCGACCTGCCGGGGCTGGGGCTGATCGCTACCGGCCTGGTGGCTCTCACCTATGGGCTGGCCGAGGTGGGATCGTCACGAAGTGGCAGCAGTCATATCGTCCTGCCCCTCGTCCTCGGGGTGCTCCTTATAGCCGCTTTCGTGGTCCGGGCCCTGCGGGTGGAGAGGCCGCTATTGGACATGCGCCTGTATGCCAACAAGGAGTACACCGCGGCTACGGTCACCATGTTCTGCTTTGGCGCCGCCCTGTTCGGCGGCATGATCCTTATGCCGCTGTACTACCAGACGGTTCGACACCAGGATGCCGTCTACACCGGACTTCTGCTGGCACCCCGAGGAATCGGGGCCGCCCTCGGCACCTGGATGTCAGGCCGGGCCACCGACCGGCTGGGAGCAGGGGCCACCACCCTGATCGGCGGGGTGATCGCCCTGGTGTGCACTCTCCCGCTGGTGATGATCGGTAGCCACACTTCATATCTCGTCATCGCCGGCGCCATGACAGTCGGCGGGTTCGGGCTGGGCCTCGGGACCACCCCGGCGATGACCGCCGCCTACCGGACGTTGCGCCCAAGCAAGGTCAACGACGCCGCGCCCCAGCTCAACATCATCATGCGGGTCGGCGGCTCGATCGGCACCGCGATTCTCACCGTCATACTGCAGGATCACCTGACCAGAGCCGGACGGTCGCTGTCGGCCCAGGCGAGCGCGTTCGGCAGCACGTTCTGGTGGGTGCTCGTCCTGACCGGGGGCGCCATACTGCCGCCTGCGGCCCTCATGCTCGTGGAGCGCCGGCGGGTGGCGGCGGCCGGCTCGGCGAGGGACGAGGCCGACCAGCCGGTCGCCGCCCGGATGGCGGAGGCCGGTTGATGCAACCTATGCGGGAGTCGAAGGGAGAGCCGGGCCGGAGCGCCGACGCCTTCCCCGTTGGGCCCGGCCCTGCCCCTCGGTTACCGGCGGAGCAACGGGAGGGCATCGAGCGGCTACGTCATGCCATGCACGTCTTCATCGCCTCGGAGCGTCGCCTGCGGGGCCGCTACCAGCGCAGTGGCGAGTCCCTCTCCCAGGCCCACCTGCGAGCCCTTTTCGTCCTGACCACTGAGCACGAGGTCACGGCCGGCCGGCTGGCTCGGGAGGCCGAGCTCAACTCGGCCAGCGTCACCGCGATGGTTGACCAGCTCGAAGCCCGAGGCCTGGTGCAGCGACGGCGCGACGGTCAGGACCGGCGGTCCATTCGGGTTTCCCTGACCGACCAGGGGCGTTCCGAGGTGGCCGAACAGGAGGCCAGGTGGCGCCGGCGGCTGGCCGAGGCCTTCGCCGACACAACCGACGCCGACCTCGAGGCCGCCAGCCGGGTGCTCGAGCGCCTAGCGGCGGTGTTCGAGACCCAACCGGTCGAGGAACCCAGCTCGGCCTGATCCGGTTCGCAGACCGGGGCGCCACCGCAGTGACCCGCTCGTGCAGTGAAACCGTCGCCAATTCGAGGGTAACGCTCCGAAATCTCCCTCACTTTAACGAGCCCAATAGGTGGCCATCTAGGTGAGGCCGGACGCCTGTATAGTTGTCCCGGGGACCCGGACCTCCGGGTCGTGGAGAGGGGCAATATGGGGTTGCAGGTGGTGGGTGCCGGTGTCGGCCGCACGGGAACGCATTCGTTGAAGCTGGCCTTGGAGCAGCTCCTGGGGGGCAGGTGCCATCACATGCTCGAGGTCATGGAGCACCAGGAGCAGATCCCCGGCTGGATCGACGCGATCGAGGGTCGGCCGGTTGACTGGGCGGCGCTGCTCGCGGACTACCGCTCTCTGGTGGACTGGCCGGGAGCGAGCTTTTGGCCGGAACTGCTGGCCGCCAACCCCGATGCGCTGGTACTACTTTCGATACGTGATCCGGAGCGGTGGTACCGGAGTGCGTCCAACACGATCTTCGGGGCGTTCGATCAGGTCCCGCCGGTCCTTGTGCCCTGGATGACGGCCGTACGCCAGTTGATGCACGATCGCTTCAGCGACCAGTTCGACGATGCCACGGCCATGATCGACGCCTATGAGCGTCATAACGCCGCCGTGAGGCGCCAGGTTCCCCCGGGCCAGCTGCTGGAATGGACACCGGACGACGGCTGGGAGCCGATCTGCGAGCGGCTGTCATTGCCCGTTCCCGCCGACCCCTTCCCGGTGACCAACACCACCGATGACTTTCGAGCCATGATGGGCATGCCGGCCCTGAGTTGAAAACGGGCGCCGCTCGCCCGGCGCTCCCCTCACGTCACCCCGACCGCCTCGGGGGACGGCGGCACCGGATTGAAGGTCGGGGGAGAGCTGTTCATCGGATCCGTCTTTCCGGTTGGTGCTGAGGGCTGGCCGTCCGGCCCTCCTCGACCCGCGCCAAGAAGTCGAGGGCGGTCGATACCAGGCGGGGGTACAGCGCCATCACGCTTCCGGGGGCGCGGCCCATGAGGTGATCCAGCCACTCCGCGGTGGTCCACGGCAGGGGGGCGAGCTCCGATCCCTCGACGAGCTCGTGCAGGGCGACCGCGGCCTCGGGCGAATGCAGATCATCGTTGCCTTCGAATACCAGGGTGGGGCAGCGGATGGTGCGCAGTTGGTCCCTAGTGGCGGCGATCACCGGGGTATCGATCCGGTAGAAGAAACTCTGGTTCCAGTTGCGCAGCGCCGCCACGAACGCGTCGGGATGGGTGGTCAGGAGCCGATCGCGGTTGGCCGGGTTGGCCTCGATCCGCTCCCGGAAGAAAGGCGTCAAGGCCACCGCTTCCATACCCCCGCGCCACGCCTCGTTGATGAAAGGGACATGGTATTCGTAACCGAGGTTCTGGCTGGCATAAGGACCGCCCGAGACGGACCACACGACCAGGCCGGCCGCCACCTCCGGGTGGCGCGCCGCCGTCAGGTAGGAGACCCGGGCTCCCGCCGATGCACCTACCAGGTAGGCCGGGGCCAGGTCCAGGTGGTGCAACAGGGTCGCCAGGTCGTCGGCCCACACCAGCTGCTCAGGTTGAGGCCCAAACCACACGCTGCTCGAGCCGGTGTTGCGGCGGTCCCACAGAAGAACCCGGTGGTGCTCGGCGAACAGCTCCGCGGTCGCCTGCACCGCGTCACCACCCAAGCGGCCCCCGGGCGTCAGCACTAGCGGCGGCCCGTCGCCTAACAGCTCGTAGTGGATATCACAGTCGTTCAGATCGATCCTGGGCATGGCACCTCCTCGGTTCCGCGGCAGAGCGGTCCACCCGGGTATCGGGGAAGCGCCGGGCGTCCCGGATCCCGGGGGAAAGGCACGTCGATCGGCCGGGGCAAAGGCACGCCCGAGACCGTAGCGGGTGAGGGGCTGCCCCTCTCCTCTGGCATCCCCATCGATGCCACCGGTTTTGTAGGCTTCAGGCGTAGAACCGCCGGGAAATGGGGCTAAGTGCCTGCGAAAAAACAAGCTGGACGGAGAGAAGGAGGCGGCGGATGCTGTTATGCCCACCCATCGCCGATGCCTCAACGATTTCTGGCTCAGCAGCATCCGTCGTCTCCTTCTCCTTCGCGAAGCTTGTTTTTTCGCAGGCGCTAAGTGCACATAGATCCCTACATAGTGCTAGGAAGCGCCGTGGTCGGCTTTCTGGTCGGTATGACCGGAGCCGGGGGCGGGGCCCTCATGACCCCGATGCTCATCCTGCTGTTCGGGGTCAAACCTTCGAGTGCCATCTCCAGCGACCTGGTAGCGGCCGTGGTGATGCGACCCTTCGGGGCGGCTGTTCACCTGCGCCAGGGGACGGTCAACCTCCGTCTGGTCCGCTGGATGGTCATCGGATCGGTCCCGATGGCCTTCCTCGGTGCTTACCTCCTGCACCTGATGGGCGGCAGTAGCTCCGCTCAGGCCCGCATCGAAAAGGCCCTCGGTGCCGCCCTTCTGGTCGGAGCAGCCGCCATGATGCTCAGGCTCTACCTCGACCGGCGCCAGGGGCAGACCCGCCAGGGGATCGTCCACGACATAACCATCCGCCCGGTTCCGACCGTCGTGATCGGCATGATCGGCGGGATCATCGTGGGCATCACCTCTGTCGGGTCGGGGTCGCTCATGATCGTGTTGCTGCTGTTCCTCTACCCGGTCCTCGGGGCGGGCCAGCTGGTCGGCACCGACCTCACGCAGGCTGTTCCCCTCACCCTCGCCGCCGCCCTGGGCGCCCTCGCCTTCGGGCACGTCAACTTCGCCGTCACCACGTCCCTCATCATCGGGAGCGTGCCCGCGGTCGTGGTGGGCTCATTCATCTCCTCACGGGCGCCCGACCGCTTCGTCCGCCCGGTAATCGCGTTCGTCATCTACGCATCAGGGCTGAAATACATCGGGCTCGGCACGACGCAGCTGGGCTGGACGCTCTGTGCCACCCTTCTGGCCGCCGGGGTGGTATGGAGCATCCGGGCCCGACCGTGGGAGAAGACCCCGCAACCGGCCCTGGCTGGCATACAGGAGGATGCATCCCCCCAGCGAGAAATAGGTGGAGATCGCGCACAGCCCCCCTGAGTGGCTGACCAGGTGACGGTTAGAGCCTGGGTGCCAGCCGGAACCCGTTGTGGCTGGGCGGCTCAACTACCGTGATCCGCTGTGCCCTTCGCCGATCTCGGAGCCCTCCGGATGTTCTTCACCGATGAGGGGAGCGGCGACCCTCCGCTGCTTTTCGTCCACGGCTATACGTGCGATTCCCACGACTGGAGCTGGCAGCTTTCACATTTTGCCCAATCCCACCGGGTGATAGCCGTGGATCTCCGCGGCCACGGCCACTCGAGCGCACCCGACGACGGCTACGCCCCCGGGGATTTCGCTGGCGACCTGGCGTTGCTGATCGAGCAGCTCGACGGGGTGGAGAGGGTGGTGGCCTTGGGCCACTCTCTCGGTGGAGTTGTGGTGACCGCTCTGGCCGTCGAGTACCCGGACCTGGTGACCGCGGTCGTGGCGGTCGACCCGGGGTATCTGGTGCCCGACGACGTCACTGCCGCCCACGTGGGCCCGTTTTTCGACGCCCTGAACTCGTCGGACCCGGTCCCGGTCGTGCAGAGCATGTTGGGCGGCTTGAACGGGCCCGCGCCGCCTGCGGCCCTCGTTACCTGGCAGCGGCGCCGGGTCGCGGGAGTCCCGCCCCATGTGCTGCGCGCCGTGATGGAGAACCTGCTCCCGGGGCTGGCCCTCGAGTCGAAGAGCACGCCCTACTTGTCTCGCCGGGCGTGTCCGGTACTCAGCTTCTACACCGAGCCGGCTCGGGCCGACCTGGACCTCGCCCTGTGCCGCGACAAGCGGTCGCACGCCATTGTCTGGGAAGGGAGCGGTCACTGGCTCCACCAGGAGCGGTCGATCGAGTTCAACGCCCTGGTCGAATCCTGGCTGAAGTCGTTGTGACGAGATAGGAGGCTTCCCTCCGGTGCCGGTTTGCCCGACGAAGGATCCACGCGGCCCCATCGCCTCGCTCGGCGTGACCAATCCGGTGTTGGCCGCACCAATGGCCGGGGGGCCCAGCACGCCGGCATTGATAACGGCGGCCGCGGCGGCGGGAAGCGTCGGGTTCCTCGCCGGCGGATACAAGGCGCCGGAGGAATTGGCCGGTCAGATCAAGGCCGTGCGCTCGCAGTGCGAGGGGTTTGCGGTGAACCTGTTCGTACCCAATCCGGTGCCGGTCGACCGGGACGAGTTCTACCGATACGCCAAGGCCATTCAAGCGGAGCGGGAGCGTTACGGCCTGGAGCTGGCCGGCACGGCTCCGGTCGAGGACGACGACAACTGGATCAGCAAGATCGACCTGCTGCTGGGCGATCCGGTGCCTCTGGTCAGTTTCACCTTCGGCATCCCCGAGCGTGCCGTGCTTGACGCGCTGCGAAAGGCCGGGACGCTCGTGTTTCAAACGGTCACGTCAGTCGACGAGGCCCGCCAGGCCGGCGAGGCGAAGGTGGACGGGCTGGTCGTCCAAGGGTTCCAGGCCGGCGCCCATTCAGGGACGCTTACGCCGGAGCGGCGGCCCGAGCCCGTAGGTCTGACCGATCTCGTTAGCCGGATCAAGACGGCCGTGGGGCTCCCGGTCGTGGCGGCCGGCGGCCTGGCCACAGCTGGCGACGTGGCCACGACGCGCCGTGCCGGGGCCGACGCGGTAATGGTCGGCACCGTCCTGCTCCGCTGCGAGGAGAGCGGGGCTTCGCCCGTCTACAAGCAAGCCTTGGCCGAGCGAAGCCACCTCGAGACCATCGTGACCCGATCGTTCACCGGGCGACCGGCGCGGGCACTGCCCAACTTGTGGACCGACCGCTACCACGAGATCGCGCCGTCGGGTTACCCGGCGGTGCACCACCTGACGGTACAAGTCCGGCGGGCCGCGGCGGCGGCCGGCGACGCGGAGCGCATCAACCTGTGGGCCGGGACAGGCGTCCGCCACGCCGCCAGCGGACCGGCGGCCGGCGTCCTGGCCCGTCTGGCCGAACAGTCCTAGCGAAAAGAATTCCGGACGAGATTCCGGGCGGTTCCGGTCAGGAGGACGAAGCCGAGAAGAGGGTTCCCCTGGCGTCCAGCAGATGGTGGTGGGCCTCGTGGACCGCGTTGCGGGCCAAGCCGGCCACTGTGAACGTGTAGACCCCGTATTGGCCACGATCATTGATGACGATGCGGGACCAATCCGACGGACCCATGCTGCTCACCAGCTCGGCCAAACGGCCGGCCTGAGCGTCGATGTCCGAGGCCAGCTCCTGGGCGTTGAGGCCGTTGTACACCTCCCAGACTTCCTGAGGGGGGTTGAACATCGGCACAATCGGGTTGTCCTGTTCGACCGCGAGAGCCATCCGCTCGCCGTACACCTTGAGGATGTCCCGGACGTGAGCACCATACTGAATCGGGGAGTTCACCCCGGGCTCAGGAATGTGACGAAGGTAGGTGTCATCTGCCTCGGCGAGGAATTCGTGCCAACCCGCCGCCTTCTCCATTGCCACGTCTCCGAGACTTTCGGGAGCTAGCGACGCCGGGTTGAAACCGCACTGTGGGCACGGCTCACTTTGGATTCGGGGCCACTGCCATCCCTCGCCCTTGGCCGCCCGCAGTTGTTCGAGGGCATCGGGCTTCCTCGGCTCCTGCGTTTCACTACTCGTCATCGCGTCAGCATACGTCCAAGCATGGGTTCACACAATCGGGCCCATGGAAGGCAAAACGTCGAGCCGGAGGCCGGTGAAGAGCACGGAGGACTCCCCCTGAGGCCGGATCAGGGGCGTTCGTAGAAGTCGAGCTGGATGTCGCCGAGCCACTCAGAGAAGCGCCCGTGATCGGATGTGTCGACCAGCACGCGTCGGAGGCATGTCGAAGGTGGCGTCGGCGACCCGCTTGCGGTCCATCCAGTGAAACGACTGGGCGAAGGTGGCGTAGCGAAAGCATCCCAGTCCGGCCGGGAGGTCCTCGGCGCGCGCTCTGACCCAGCGGGCGTTGCCGACTCTACGCTCCGCCGCCAGGTGGGCCGCCTTCCCCAGCATGTCGGGATCGGGATCTACGCCGGCACCGGACGAGCCTAGATCAGGCGAGTCCGATGCTCGGTCGCCGCCGGCCGGCCCGGACAGGCTGTGCTTTGGTGGCCGTCACCGGTCGGTCGCAAATTGCACTAGTTCGATCGTGTTTCCGTCAGAGTCGGTGACCACTGCCATCGGGATCCCGGGCTCGTGTTCGAATGGGCCGAATACGAGGGTGCCGCCCCGTTCGGTACAGCGTTCGATGACCCGGTCGAGGTCGGTGACCGACATGGTCAGATAGCGGATGCCGGTCGCGGCGAGGAAGGACGCGCCATCGGCGGGTTTCGGTGGCTCGTTGGGCACCATGACCTTGAGCTGGGCTCCGGGTGACCCGAGCCGGTGCAGTACTCCGACCGGGGTGTCCGTCGATGGCAGCTCCTCGAGCTCGAACACGTAGGCGAGGAAGTCGACAAGGTCACGGCTTGCGCTGACGATTCCGACCTCGAAGCTGGCCAGGGTCATGATTCCTTCCCCGTCACGCGACCTCCGATGAAAGTCCGGTGAGCGCCCGGCAGAATAGCATTTCGCCGTCTCGCCCCTGAGGTCTGGCAGTAGCGTTTGCCGGGTCACCTTCGAGAGGGGATTGCGCCATGGCCTATTCCGTGAAGTATCTGTTCCACCCGACCCACTGGGTTCCCGATCTCGGTGAGGCAACACGGTTCTTCGGACAGGTGTTCGGCCGCCACAGCCAGAGTATGACCGAGTTCCTGCACCTCGAGGAGCGAGACATGGTCGCCGGCTATCCCATCGACTACTGCACCTTCACGCCCATCGCCGAGGTCCTGTTCGACTGCGTGGACCCCACTCTCCATCTGGTCGACGGCAAGGCGCCGTACCCGGTCGTGCGCGAGCCCCATCTGGGCGGCATCGGATGGTTCGTCGACGGCATCGAGGACTTGTGGGTGGAGTTGCGCCGCCGGAAGATCCGGGGTACCGACCAGGCCAGGAAGGAGCCGGAGGGAGACGGGCCGCCGCTCGACATCTCCTCGACGCCCATCATCTTCACCTTGGCGAGCGACACCGGCCTCAACTACGAGTTTTGTCCGTACATGCCGAGCCGCGATCCCCGGGGCAACCCGCCGGTTCCGGACGTCAGTCCGTCTGATCCTCTCGGTATCGAGCGCTGCGCCCACCACACGGTCCTGACAAATCGACCGGACCGGGCCCTTCAACTGGTAGTCGACGTGCTCGGAGGTCGAGTCATCCACGAGGGACGCGACAACGTGCTCGGCACCCAGAGCACTTATGTAGCCTTGGCCGACGGGGTGTACGAGTACGGCCAGCCGCTGGGAGCAGGCTCACCGGGAGCAGAGGGCTGGAAAGGCGACGACCCCAAGGACACCTATCACTCGTTGACCTGGCAGGTGCGCGACCTCGACCAGGTGGCGGGCCATCTGAAGTCGTGTGGAGTCCGGCTACTGGCCCAGACGGACACGCGGATCGTCACTGATCCCGCTGACACCCTCGGCATCCCCTGGGGCTTCACCACCGTGCTCACCCCCGGCGATTCCCGGGCCAAGAGCTGAACGACGATTCACCGAGCCCGGTCATGGTCACACCGAAGCAAACAGAATGTCGCCGGCTGGAGTTCGGCATCACCGGCTTCTACCCGGCGTTCACGGGTGCCCGCAACGCCCGGACCTCCGAGGAGATGGGCTTTGACATCCACGGCTTCAGCGAGAACCACTCGCGCGTGCCCGACCCCTTTGGCGAGATGCGAGACGCCATTCGCGAGACGACACGGATCAAGCTGGCGTGCGGTCCGGTCAACTTCCTCACCCGCAACCCGGGGGTGATCGCGTCAGCCATCCTGCCCATCCAGGTCCTCAGCAGTGGACGAGCCATCTGCGGGATAGCCAGCGGCGATTCGGCGGCCGCGGCTGCGGGCCGGGGGCCTCAAAGGATCGCCGGCATGGAGCACGACCTCGGCTTGCTGCGCACCTACCTTCACCGCGGTGAGGTCCAGTTCGGCGACCACACGAGCCGGATCGAATGGGCCGACGGAATCTCCTACGACCCCCCACCCATCCAGATGGCGTGCAGCGGCCCGCGGGCGATCGCCCTGGCCGCCCGCCTGGCCGACCGGATATGCCTGGGTGTCGGCACCAACCCCGAGAGGGTGGGGTGGGCCCTGGCCATAATCGACCGTGCCCTGAGGGACTCGGGGCGGAGTCGCGGCGACCTCGGCGTCGGCCTTTTTGCCCCTCTCGCCCTCACCGGGGACCGGCCGAGCGGGCGGGCCCTCATCCGGACCCGGGTGTCGTCCTGGGCCCACATGCAGAGCGGTAAAGGGACCGATCTCACCCAGCAGCCCGAGATACTCCGCCGGGTCACCTCGGCCCTCCGGGGCTCCTACGACTACCGGTACCACCACCCGGAGGCGCCGCCCGACAACCCGAACTCGGCCCTGTGCGACGAGGAGTTCGGGGACTGGATGGGCATCGGCGGACCTCCCTCCTTTGCCGTCGACCGGCTGGGTCAACTGGTGGACATGGGCGTGGATTTCTTCATGACCGCACTGCCGATGCCCGAGCGTGAGGTCTTCGCGGCAGAGGTCATGCCGGCGCTGCGTTCTGCGCGCCGCTAGTAGCCACGGCGTCCTCGCCTCGATGCGGGCAAGGCGTTCTTGGTTCGCCGCAGACTCTGCCTCGCCCGCCTCCGCTCATACTTTGTGCGCTTAACCCGCTCCCAGCGGGCTAAGCGCACAAACTATGCAGGTACTTACCTCGTCCGCCCCGACCGGACCACCAGGAGGCCGGCGGTGCGCCAGCTCCATCTGGCCGTTGGGCACCGCTCCACTAGTGTTTTACGAGATGAGTGCAATACAGGTGGAGAAGATCGTTCACATCAATCAGCTGCTGAAGGACTTCGATGGGGCCAATGCGTTCTATCGTGACGTCTTCGCCGCCCGGGAGTACATGAGGAACTACTTCGAGGGGGAGCAACGGGACGCCTCTCTGTTCCTGATCGGCGACACTTGCATCGAGCTGTTCTCCCCCCGCACCGACACGAGCGCGCTCGGCCGCCAGCTGGCCCGGTTCGGGGACAGCTGGCACTCGTTCGAGTGGAAGGTTCCGGACCTGGCTGCGGCCAAGGAGGTCCTGGAGTCGCGAGGTATCCGGATTGCTACCTATATGGAGAACGGGTTCCTGATGACCCATCCGCGGGACACCTACGGGATGGTCCTCGAGTTGTGCCCGCTGGAGATGCAGGGGGATCTTCGGTTGCTGCCCGACTGGTCGCCGGAGTACTGGCGCGACGAGCATCCGCTCGGTATATCCGGGCTCAACTGTATGAGCTCCGCAGTGGCCGATCTGAACGAGACCCTGGCCTTTTTCGTGGAGCTTTTCGGGGCCGAGCCCTGTTACGAGGTGGATCGGCCAGCCATCAAGGGGCAGGCCGCGGGACTGCGTTTCCCGGACCACGTTCTCGAGCTCGTGCAGCCCACCGACGACACCGGATCGGTGGCCGCGTACATGGCACGGTATGGGCCTCGGTTGAGAACCATCGTCTTCCGGGTGACCGACCTAGAGGCCGCAACCCGATACTTGCACGACAAGGGTGTCCGGACGGTAACGGGGGACTTCGACGGATCGATGGCGATCGACCCGCAGGACAATTTCGGTGTGCTGTGGCAGTTCACCGAGCAGCCCGTGCCGGCAGGCTAGGACTCAGCAAGGGGGAGCACTCACCCGATGAGCGTTTGACCGAACGCCTCCAGCCAGTCGAAGGTGGCCGAGGGCTCGGTCGTGCCGCTCGAGACAACCACCCAGGTCGCACCGGCCTTCTCGATCTCGGCCAGCTGCTCGCGATGTCGGTCGGCACCCACAGTCGGCAGCGTGTTCATGGTGCCCTGGTAGGAGTAGAGGACGTCGATCGGCTCGATGCGACCAGCATCCGCGGCCGCAGCTCGGAGATCACCAATGGCGACAGCCAGGTCGGCCAGGGAGCCGAGCTGTGGGGTGCGGGCGGTCGTGCTCAGTTGCGATCCCCCCGACATCGGCATCCAGCCCTGCGCCCTCTGCGCCACCCGGCGTCGGCTCAGCTTGGAGTTGCCTCCGATCCACACCGGGATGGGGTTCTGGGCCGGGCGGGGTAGGGCTCGCACGTCCCGAGCGCTGAAGTGGCTTCCCTGGTAACTGAAAGGTTCACCGCTCCAATGCATAGGCAGGACGTCCAGCACCTCGTCGAAGATCCGGTTGCGCTCGTCCATGTCGACGCCCAGGGCATAGAACTCGCTCTTCTGGTACCCGGCGCCGAGGCCCAGGATCAGGCGGCCACCCGACAGCCGGTCCAGGGTGGCGGCCGCCTTGGCCAGGACGAACGGGTTGCGGTACGGCGCCACGGCCAGGTAGGTGAGCAGGTGGAGCCGTTCTGTGGCGGCGGCTACGTAGCCGAGGGCCACGAACGGGTCGAGGGTCTGGTGGCCACCGGAGTCCATCCATCGAGCGCCGGGAACGATGTGCTCGCTCAGTGAAATGCCGTCGAATCCACATCGCTCGGCGGCAACCGCCACGTCCTTCCAGGAGCCGGACTCGAAGAAGTCTCCGTCGGAGCCATGCTTCTCGGGATAGTGGTATATGAAGCGCACGCGTACGTTCCTATCACCCTCTAGCCGGTTGTTCATCGGAGCGTGACGCCGCGGCGACCGCCGACCACACCCGCTCCGGGGTGCACGGCATGTCGATATGGGTGATGCCGAGATGATGAAGGGCGTCGACCACGGCGTTTTGCACCGCCGGGGGGGCGCCGATGGTGCCCGACTCGGCGAGACCCTTGGCGCCGAGGATGTTGTTTGGTGACGGAGTCTCGAAGAACGCGGACTCGAAGGCGGGTATCTCTACTGCCGACGGAATGGCGTAGTCGGCGAAGTTGCCGGTCAGCGGGTTGCCGTCGGCGTCGTATTCGAACTCCTCGTACAGGGCCTGGCCGATGCCTTGAGCGGTTGCCCCGTGGACCTGGCCTTCCGCGATAAGTGGGTTGAGGATGCGACCGGCGTCGTCGACGGTGACCATCCGGACAGGCGTAACCCGGCCCGTTTCTGCGTCGACCTCCACCACTGCCACGTAGGCGCCGAAGGGGACCGTCGGACTTCCGGCCACGTCGGCCTCGCATCTCAGCCCGGGCTCCTCGCGTTCGGCTGCCAGGCGGGCCACCTCCGGCCAGTCCACCGTGATGCTGGGGGTTCCCGCCACGTGGAACCGCCCACCCGCATCAATGTCGAAAACCACGTCGTCCGGGGCCGCCTCGAGTAGCTCGGCCGATAGCTGCCTTGCTTTGTCGACGAGCTGGTCGGTAGCCACGGCGACTGCGGCGCCGGCCTTCTGGACAGAACGCGAACCACCTGTCAGCGAGCCGCGGGGGACCTGGTCCGTATCCCCGTAGATCACCTCTATATGAGCTAACGGCATACCCGTCCGCTCGGCGACCAGCATGGCCCAGGAAGTGCAGTGGCCCTGCCCGTACGGGGTGGAGCCGGTGCGTACCAGGGCCCCGCCGCCGTCTGTCAGCTCGACCGACCCGTATTCGCTGTCGGGGATGCCCGCCGTGCGATCGACGAACGTGGCCATCCCGATACCGAGCAGCGGGCCACCGTGTGCACGGCGTTTGGCTTGTTCCTCCCGGAGCTGGTCGTAGCCGGCCGCAGCCAGCGCGGCGTCGAGGACCGCCTCGTAGTTCCCGCTGTCATGCACCAGCCCGGTGGCTGTCGTGTAGGGGAACGCAGTGGACGGAATGAAGTTGCGCCGCCGCACCTCGGCGGGGTCGAGTCCGATCTCGGTCGCGAACAGATCCACCACCCGCTCGATCACGGCAGCTGCCTCGGGCCGTCCCGCACCTCGATAGGCAGTGGTCGGGGTGGTATTGGTCACCACGGCCACGGTCTCCCATGCCACCGCCGGGATGCGGTAAGCGCCTCCCGCCAGAACGCCGGTGTTCCCTGAGGCCAGAAGGGGAGCGACCATGGGGTAGGCGCCGGCGTCGGTCAGGAGGCGCACGCGAAGCACCTCGATGGTCCCGTCCCGCCTCCCCCCGAGCTCGACTTCCTGCCGTTGAGCGCGCGAATGGCCCAGACCGAGCATGTCCTCCGACCGGTTGGGGATCCACCTCACCGGCCGGCCGGTTCGGGCCGCCAACCAGGGTAGGAGGACCTCCTCGGGGTAGGCCCGCGACTTGGCGCCGAAGCTTCCTCCCACTTCGGGGACTACGACCCGGACTCGCTCGGAGTCGAATCCGTAGATGTCGCAGAGCAGCTTCTTGACCGGGTGCGCTCCCTGACACGACGACCAGTGGGTCAGGCGCCCGTCTCGCTCCCACCGGGCCGCGGCCGCTCGGGTCTCGAGCGGGCACGGGGCCACCCGATGACTGTCGAACGAGGCCTTGATGACCACCTCGGACCGCTCAGGGTCGGCATCCGCTGTTCCCCCCGAGGCGCGAGCTACGACATTCGAGCCATATTCCGGGTACAGCAACACCGTGTCCGACAGTGCTTCTGTGGGGTCGATGACGACCGGCAAGGGCTCGAACTCCACCTCAATGAGTTCCAGCGCCTGGGCGGCGGTCTCCGCCGTCTCGGCCACCACCGCGGCCACCACCTCTCCGACGAAACGCACGGTGCCCGATGCCAGCAGCGGCCGGGCCATGGCCGCCGGAAAATTCGGATTGATGAGCGGGAGCGGGCCGAGCTCCACGTCCTCTGCCGTCACCACATCCACCACACCCTCGGCCGTGCGGCCGGCCGAAGTGTCCAGGCTCACCAGGCGGGCGTGGGCTGCGGTGGATATCAAATACGAGACGCACAGGCTTCCGGGAATGTCCAGATCGGCGACGTAGCGGCCAAGACCCCTGAGCAGCGCGGGGTCCTCACGTCGACGAACTGGTGTACCGAACACGAAACCGACCTTACGCCATCCATGCTGTCGACGACCTCGAATGATCGGCACGCCCGTCGCGCATCAGACGCCCAGGTAGCATCGCCTCAGATGGACTGACTCTGCATCGCTGCCGATCGCGCGTTTGTCGCGGCGAATTTCCCGATCCCGGCGATCAGAGATTGGCACTGTACCGATCGGTCCAATAGGATTGGGTCATGACTGATGTGATCTCGACGAAGAAGCTGAGCAGCTCGGTCGGTGTCGAGGTGCTCGACGTGGACATGGATCGCCTGCTGCACGATCCCGCCGTGCCAGACGGCCTCCTGGACGCCCTGGAGGACCATGGCGTCCTGCTGTTCCGTGATATCGGGGTCGACGATGATCAGCAGGTGGCCTTCGGGCGACGCCTCGGTGAGCTCGTCGCCCGGCCTGACCATCCGGTGCCCGAGATCACTGTGATCACCCAGGGTCCCGACAACCATCTGGCCGAGTACTTCAAAGGCAACGCCCAATGGCACATCGACGGGGCCATGGACGACATCCCCTGCAAGGCCGGGATCCTCAGCGCCCGGGTCATCTCCTCGGGAGACAGTGGAACGGCGTTCGCCAGCACCTATCTGGCCTACGACGACCTGTCCGACGAGGAAAAGGAGCGGGTCGCCGGGATGCGGGTCCTGCACTCGCTGGAGGCGACGATGCGCGGCGTCTACGAGAACCCGACTCCCGAGCAGGTGGCGGGCTGGCACAAGAAGGGGCCGGGGCGGGAGCACCCCTTGGTCTGGAACCACCGGTCTGGGCGCAAGTCGCTGGTGATCGGCGCCACCGCGGACCACATAGTTGGCATGGATGTGGAGGAGGGTCGCGATCTCCTCAAGGGACTGTTGCAGCGCGCCACCCGGCCCGAGCGGGTGGTCCGCCACGACTGGACCGCTGGCGACATGGTGATTTGGGACAACACTGGCGTCCTCCATCGGGTGACCGACATTGACCCCACTTCGACCCGGGAGCTGCACCGGGCGACGGTCGACGGCTACGAGCCGATCGGGTGAGGTCAAGGCCGGACCAACAACCCTCGACGGCGGATGGGCGTCCGGCATGATCAAGGTGGTCGCCCTCATCAAGCGTCGTTCGGACGTGACGCTCGAGGACTTCTGCGAGTACTACGAACACCGTCACGCCCCGCTTTTTCATCGGGAACTCCCACCGGAGGTGGCCGAGGCGATCAAACGCTACGTGCAAAACCACGCCGTACGGCTCTCTCGAAGCAGGACCGATCCGCCCTTCGATTGCGTCACCGAGATGGGTTTCGACGATGTGGCCGGGATGGAGCTGTGGACGAAGTGGTACCTCGGTGAGGGCGGAAAGGTGTTGCGCGACGACGAGGAGAACTTCATGGACCCTCGCCAGCGGGTGGTGATCGTCACCGACGAGCGTGACATCGGCGTGGTCCGCTGAGCTGGGCGAACCCGGACCACATGACCGACTGGGCGGGTTCG
The DNA here is from genome assembly GCA_963783945.1 of uncultured Actinomycetota bacterium. GTDB lineage: Bacteria > Actinomycetota > Acidimicrobiia > Acidimicrobiales > Palsa-688 > CAWAPS01. The sequence goes on along the minus strand of CAWAPS010000019.1, from coordinate 375,395 downwards.
GCCCCGGGTCGGTAGGTCAGATAGATGATCAGGAAGCAATGGGATGCAGGCCGTACACCCGGGCTGCGGTGTCATGGAAGAGCGCCCTCTTCTCGTTGTCGGGGCGCTGGTGGGCCAGGCGTTTGAACGCGTTCCAGAGAACGGTGTAGCTGCAGTTGTGCTTCTCGGGAGGGAAGTTGCTTTCGAACATGCAGCGGTCCGGCCCGAACCACGAGATGGTCGGCTCTATCCACGGCCGCAAGGCTTCAGCCAGCTGTTCGGACGAAGGAGGTAGCGGGCTCGACCGCGGATTGACATCGGAGATGAAGGGATTGGCGAGTCCGCCAAGTTTGACCGAGACATTCGGGCATTCGGCGAGTGCTCGCATGCCAGCCGACCACTCGCGCCCGACCTGCTCCTCTTGCCCGGCAAACGGACCGACCCGGGTGGGTCCGCCCACGTGGTTCAGGACGAAGGCCGTATCGGGAAAGGCCCGCGCCAGATCGGCGAGTTCGAGCAGCTGGGTGTGCAGGCACATGGCGTCGGCTACCAGCCCAAGCGGGCCCACCTTGGCGAACCCGGCCCGGAAATCGGGTTGGGAGAGAACGCCTTCGGGCGGGACCCGGCCGTATGCGATGAACTCCATGTAAGGATTGATGCGCACGCCCCGGAAGCGTCCGTTGCCGGCCGCGACATGCGCCAGCAACAGCTCCTCGGCTGCCACCCCGGCTGTCAAATCGCAGTGACCGACGATCCCGGCACATGCCCGGACGGGGCCGAACTGTCCGCTGGCACTCATGGCCGCCAGCCCATTGGCGTACTCCGTCTCCCCCACCGGTCGCAGGTGTTCGGGACCCTCATCCCGGTACATGGCATTGCTCTCCATGTATACCGTGGCTCGAACATTGTGACCCGACCCCAGATCGGTCATCAGATGTTCGAAGCGATAGGGGACGGGCAGGTCCCACCAAACGTGATGGTGCGGATCGATGATGGGCAGGTCCGGCTCGAGCACATCCTCGTCCCGCTGGGCCAGGCGCCGCTCGTCGACGTAGCCCTGCCACACCCCTGGATCATCGGTAGCCGTCATGGTCCCTCTGTCGCCGCGACGTCGGTGGCTAGGACTTGCCCGATTGGTTCACGTGGCGGTCATGCGCGGCCACCAGGGCGTCGTCGAGCTTGGCCCCCTCGAGCCAACCCTCGTATACCGCGTAGTGCAGCACCACTTCCTGCAACTCTTCGTAGCTGAGGTCACCGCTGGCCAGCGCGGCATAGAGGTGGGTCTCGAGCTCTCGCTCCGCTCCTACGTGGGCCGCGCAGCAGATGCTTACGATGCGGCGTTCCTTGCGGGTCAGGCCCGGACGGGTCCAGACCTCGCCGTAGAGGTACGCCAGGTAACCGAGCTGCCGGAACGTCGTCTCTGCAGGCGGTGCGGCGGTGAGCATGATCTCCTCGTAAGCCAGGCGGCCTCGCTCGATTCGGCCGTCCAGATCCGAGGGATCGGCCCACGGAACGACCACCGGAGTGCGAGCCGGCTCGCCGTTGTCCTTGGCCATTTGGGCGATGGCCTGGATGATGTACATGTTGATGTTCTGACCTCGCGGCCACCCGAGCTGGGTCGCCACGTGCAAGCCGAACTCATCCATCTCCTCGAGGGTGCAGTCACCGCTTGCCAGCGCGGCGTACACGTGGGTCTGGACGGGGATCGCCACTCCGGTCGTGGCCACACAGGCCAGCGTGACCCACCGCCGCTCTTTGCGCGTCAGACCGGGTCTGGGCCACATCTCTCCGAACACGAACCCCACGACGCCGGCGTCGTAGTAGGCAAAGGTGGGTTCGGCCGGACCGGGAGTGGTCATCACGGCCTTGAATTGGCGTTGGGCGTCGGCGAGCCGCTCGGCTCGGTTGGTCCAGGTCATGCTGGTTCGCTCATCGCTGCGGGCTCCTTCTTGGGCATCAGCTGCGCGCCTTGTGACGCTGCGGTACCGGGCTGGGGAATGCGAATAGCGGCCCCACTCTAAACCGGTTCGCCGAATTGCCGCCCATGGCGCGGACGGGTTCAGGTCCGGGCGCGGCCGGCCATGGCGGCCCGGCCTGGGGCGGAGCGCCTACCGCACGAAAGGCGACCCGACCGCCGCCCCCTCCGCGGAAGAGCCGGCCGCCCCGACGGAGCGGCCGGCTCTCAGCGGCGCCTATCACTTCCCGGCCCTGCCGTCCCGCGTGATTGCCGGTGGGCAGGAAAAGACCGGACTGGGAAATTCTCCGCGGCCCACGAGGGTCAGGTTCTTCAGCTGGCGGCGCCGACCTCCTGCTTGGACTGGCTGAATGCCTGCACCGACGTCTCGTGCTTGCGCAGGCCTTTGGACACGATCGACACATCGTGGCCGACGACCTCGGCTCGCAGCGCGCCGGCCGTGCAGCGCTCCTTGGGTCGGATCGAGTAGGGCTCGAAGTGGAACAGGCGCATGGCGTTCAGGTGGGTGATCCGGTCGACGTCCTCCTGCGGCAGGTCGTTGAGATAGCGGGCCACCGTCTCGGGCGCATTCGGCCATGTCGAGTCGGAGTGCGGGTAGTCGCACTCCCACGCGATGAGGTCCAGGTTCAGCCGGTCCCGCATTTCGACGCCTACCTCATCGTCGATGAAGCAGGTCAGCACGTGTTCCTTGAACACCTCGCTCGGCAGTTGGCCTCCGAAGTCGGCGCCCGTCCAGGCCCGGTGATGCCTGTATACGTAGTCGGCTCGCTCCAGGAAGTAAGGGATCCATCCGATGCCGCCCTCGGAGAGAGCCACCCTGATGTTGGGGAACTTCTGGAACACGCCGGACCACAGCAGGTCAGACGCACACGAGAACAGGCTGATGCCCGAGCCGGTTATGTGGACCGTCATCGGGGCATCCGGCGAGGTGAACTCCATCTTCGAGTTGGAGCCGAGATGGATGCACAGCGTGATCTCGTGTTCCTGGCACGCCGCCCAGAACGGATCCCAGTGGTCGCTGTGGAAGGAGGGGTAGCCGAGGTCGTACGGATTGGCGGAGAAGGTCATGGCGTGGCAACCCTTAGCCGCCACCCGGCTCACCTCGGCCACGGCCAAATCTACGTCCCACAACGCCGGTATGGCGAGAGGGATGAAACGGTCGGGATACGAGCCGCACCACTCATCTATGTGCCAGTCGTTGTAGGCCCGGACCATGGCGATGGCCTGCTCCGTATCCCTGAGGTTCTCCGAGAACACCTGCCCGGTGAAGCGAGGGAAGGAGGGGAAGTTCAACGATGCAAGGACGCCGTTGGCGCTTTGATCCTTGACCCGGACGTGCACGTCCCACGTGCCTGGCCGGATTTCGTCCAACGTCGTGGGCTCCATCCCGTACTCTTCGGGCGGCCGCCCGGCGACCGCATTGAGCCCCACGTTCGGGATCTCCCAGTCTTCGTAGAACCACGCCTGAGTGCCGTCGGCCCGCCGAACCAGTCGGGGTGCCTTGTCGACATACTTCTTCGGCAACCGCCCCTCGAACACGTTCGGCGGTTCGACGACATGGTCGTCCACGCTGACGAGGATCAGATCATTCGGATTCATCATGTACCTCCCTGAAGGGCACCGTACTGGTCATACCCAAGTATCATTTCGCGGTTTCGGTCTCTAGGGCTCGCCACGAAACAACTTGGAACAAGTCCTGTGTAGCGGCCCGTGTCTTTACCAGAAAGCTGCGTCAAGTTGTTTCGTGGCGAGCCCTTACCGGGATCGAACGGTGGAAGGCAAGTGGTCACGAAGTGATCGGCACCGATCCGCTCGAGGTGACTCGCCGCCCCATGCGCTCCAACTCGGGTGCGTACAGCTCGCCCAGGTTTCCGAGCCTCACCGATATCTTCCAGTCGTAGTGGGTGAACCGCCACCCGTCCGGAGTACGTACAAGCCGTATCGGCATCACGGCCAGGCTCTCGTAGAACTTGCCTTCGCGTGGGCCGACGCCGTAATGCATCGACCGGACCCGGACGTCAACCTCGGCCGTGTCGCCATGAACGACAGGAGTGAAGCTTCCTGGGTGGTCGTACAGGACGATTTCGTCGCTGTCCTCGTAGCTGCGGAAGCTGGCGACGAGTTGGGCCCGCCCCTGCAGCACTCTGTCCGCGGTCTCCTGGGCGGTCGCGTCCTCGGTGAAGACCTGGTCCATGTCGTCCCAGCGCTTGGCGTCAACCAGATCGAAGTACCGATTGACCACGTCGGTGATCGCCAGGCGATCGGCGATCGCGTCGACCTGTTCCGGAGTAAGGCTCATTTCCCTCCTGCCGTTTGTCCAGAGAAACTTACTGTATCACGAATACAGACGGGCGATGACAGGCGATTGATATCGTCCTGGAGTGTTGTCGGCATTGGTTCCGGCACCGAGCGAAGCGGGGGAGTCGCCGAAACCAGACCCACGGCCGGTCGCACCGGTGCCGGGGGCCGAAGGTCTAACTGCCGTGCTGTAGGAGCTCGTAGCTGGCGTCATCGGGCTTGCGCCCTCCAGGCACGAACGCCACGCCTTGGAATCCGGCCTCCAGGTCCGCGGAGTCCGCGTACTCGCGAAGCCAATCTATCTTGACGACGCGGCGGGCGATGCGCCATTCGTCGTCCCGTTTTTCCATGCGATCGATATACCGGGCTCCGGCAACGAGATCGTATCTCTCGCCATTATCCCGTCGAAATCGATGGTATGCCTGCACGTACGATTCGACATAGGCGCTTGAGCCCACAACGTCGATGAGGATGTTGCCCAACATGTGCTGGGTCCCCTCCAGATTCTTGGAGTTGCGCCCGTCCTCCACCATTTCCACGAAGTCCTTCGCACTCATGGGAGGCATCATGGCGTGGTCATCGGTGCCGTCGGGCCAGTAGGCCTGGCGGACCAGGTCGGCGTCACGCCGGTCGATACCGCGGCAATAGGTCGTCAGGCAATCGCGGATAGCTTCTCGATCCGCGACCTCGGTCAATATGGTCGAGACTTTCTTGATCATTTCTTGCCTCCACAAAGCAGCTACGTGGCTGAGAAATTCCGTCTGATTGGCGGCCGTCAAAGACCGGCGGACGCCGGCATGGAGAGCGAAGAGTCCGGGGCGGGAGGTCTCCCCTTCCCGGCCTCTTGTTCCTGACGCGGCCATAGCGTTCGGCGATGAGAGACCGCCACCGGGTACACGGCGTGGCATTTTAAGCAGGTGCCGGCACGGGGTTTTGGTTGGCCTGTCTCTTGGCCGGGTTTTTGCAACCGTCTCCTTACAGGGCGTTCTCCGGGGATCACTACATTCTGGGTTCTCCGGTCACCGCTGGACCTGGCCGCTGATTGAGGTGGAATCACCGTCGCGAGGAGGAGATACCATGTCAAATATTAATATTGGTCGAATAGGCATCGAGTGGGACTTGACTCTCGTTGCCGGTCGGCGAGCGCGGATCGAATGCAGGCGGGGGGGCCGGGCCTCAGGCCGGCTCGGACGGATCTGATGGCGGCGCCTCGCCGCCCGGCTTGGGCCACGCCCGGGGCTACGCGCATCGGCTGGATCGGCCTGGGCGTCATGGGTGCATCGATGGCCGGGCATCTGCTGGAGGCCGGGTACGAGTTGTGTCTCACCACCCGCAGCCAGGACAAGGCCGACCATCTCGTCGCCGCCGGGGCGGTTTGGGCCGACAGGCCGGCGGACGTCGCCGCGGCCAGCGAGATCGTCTTTTCCATGGTGGGATATCCCGCCGACGTGCGCGATGTGATTCTGGGGCCTGACGGTGCGCTGGCGGGGTCCCGGCCCGGCACCGTCCTGGTGGACATGACGACGAGCGAGCCCTCACTCGCCGTGGAGATCGCTGATGCGGCGGCGGCTGAAGAGGTGCATGCCCTGGATGCGCCGGTCTCAGGCGGGGATGTCGGTGCCCGAAGCGGGACGCTGTCGATCATGGTCGGGGGCCCGGAGGAGGTCCTGGCCGCGGTACGGCCCTGCTTCGAGGCCATGGGTTCGACCATCCTGCGCCAGGGCGGCCCGGGCACGGGGCAGCACACCAAGATGGTCAACCAGATCTTGATTGCCAGCACCATGGTGGCCATGGCCGAAGGGCTCACGTACGCCTACCGGGTGGGCCTCGACGTCGAGGGCGTGCTGGCTTCGGTGACGCCCGGAGCCGCTGGCAGCTGGACGCTGTCCAACCTCGCTCCACGCGCGGTAGCGGGCAATATGGCCCCCGGTTTCCTCGTCGACCATCTGGTGAAGGATCTGGGCATCGCCCTGGCCGAGGCCAAACGGGCTCGCCTGGCGCTGCCGGGCTTGGCCCTGGCCGAGCAGCTCTACGTCGCCCTGCAGGCTCAGGGCCGGGGGCGAGATGGCACGCAGGCGCTGGTCCATGCCCTGGCGTCGTTGTCCGGCCTCAGCTGGCCGCCGTCGCCGTCGTCGCCGCCGCGTTGAGCCGTCCCTCCGGAAAGGCGTAGGCGATAGCTATCGTGGAGTGTCACGTTGCCGAGACCGGGGAGTTGGCGGTGAAGGGAAACCGTTCGATCGACTACTGCTGCCTTCAGGCGGCGCCGGACGCTGATGCGCCCGCTCGGCCCGGCCCGGCATGACCGTGGAACCTCTCAAAGGCATCAAGGTCCTGGAGCTGTGTCATTTCATGGCCGGGCCGTATGCGGGTCTCGTACTCGCCGACCTGGGCGCAGACGTCGTCAAGATCGAGGATCCGTCCCACCCCGACGACGCCCGTTCCATGGGCCCCTATTTCCTGGGCGACCAGTCTCTGTACTTCCTCGCCCTCAACGGAGGCAAGCGCTCGGTAGGGGTGCGGATCGGTACTGCCGAGGGGCGGGCGGTAGTCGCCGACCTGGTTCGCAACGCCGATGTTGTGATCACCAACTACCGGCCCGGGGTCCTGTCCAAGCTGGGTATCGATTGCCAAGCCATGCGAGAGATCAACCCAAGGCTCGTGACGTGCTCTCTGACCGGGTTCGGGGAGACCGGCCCCGACGCCCAGCGCGGCGGATACGACTACACCATGCAGGCGCTGGCCGGCGTCATGAGCATGGCCGGCGAACCGGACGGACCACCGACCAAGGCGGGTATCTCGTATGTTGATCACAGTGGTGGCCTGAGCGCCGCCCTGGCTGTGTGCGCCGGCCTCCTCGAGCGGGCGCGCACCGGTGTGGGCACGCACATCGACCTGGGCCTGTTCGACATCCAGATATCGATGCTCACTTATCTGGCCTCCTGGCAGCGCAACTGCGATGCCAAGTTCGAGCGCACGCCCAGTTCCTCCCATCCTTCTCTCGTGCCGGCCCAGAACTTCCAGACGGCCGACGGATACATCGCTTTGTTCGTGGGTAACGACGGGATGTGGCAGCGCCTGCTGGACGCCCTCGATGACGAATCGCTCAGAGCGGAGCGCTTCGCGACCAGAGAGGGCCGTCTGGAGCATCGCCGCGAAGTCCTCGACCGGGTGCAGGAGATCCTTCTGACCGCTTCGGGCCGCGAGTGGGAGAAGCGTCTGGCCCGGGTGGGGGTCGCGTGTGGGGTCGTCAACGACGTCGCCGGCGCGCTGGAGGAGCCTCAGACAAAGGCGCGAGGGCTACTTGTCGAGAGCGAGCACCCTGGGTACGGCCGGTACGAGCACGTGCGAGGGCCTTTCCCCACCCTTGGGGCCCCGACCGTGCCCCCTGCCCCGGTACTGGGCGAGCACACTACCGAAGCCCTGGAAGCGCTCGGGTACTCGCGCGAGCACATCGCAGATCTGCGTGAATCCGGGGCAGTGGCGGGGGATTGACTCGAGCAAGCGGTCAGCCGCGCGAGCGCGCCGCTTGTCGCTGCTGGGTCACCTGATCCACCATCTGCCAGTGGGCGTCGGCCACCCACGTGCTCGCGAAGGATGCAATGGCCGCTTCGGCGATGTCCGGTCGAGCGCTGGGGAAGGCGGCAATCTGCGCAGCTTTTATCCCGATCAAGGCGTCTCTCGGCGCTTGAGCAATCCGGCCGGCCATGTCCCGCCAGTGTGCTTCGAAGTCCTGGCGCGGAACTACCTCGTCGAACAGGCCGACCTGGAAGGCGGTGTCCGCTGGAATGACCCGGCCGGTCAACATGAGAGACAAGGCTCGGCCCCGTCCTACCAGAGCGGTCAGCCTTTCGATCCCGCCCCAAGCCGGCATGATCCCGAGGGTTATTTGATTAAAAGCACACTTCACATCGGCGGCCGCGACCCGGATATCGCACGCCACCGCGACCTCCGCGCCGCCGCCATAAGCGTCGCCGTTTATCGCGGCAACTACCGGCACCGGCAAGGTGGCAAACCGGTCCAGCACATGACGCATCTCCTGTGCCATGGCTCTGGCCCCTTCGAACGTTCGAATCTGGGCCAGCTCTTTCAGGTCTCCGCCCGAAAGGAAGACGCGGTCGCCGCCTCCTGTCACCACGATTACTCGAGCCTGCGATCCCTCCACCTCGTCCAGCACGGCGGCCAGTTCCCGCATTGTCGAGCGGGCCACGGCGTTTCGTGCTTCTGGCCGGTCAATGGTGACGACCGATACCGCTCCGTCCTGGTCGAGACGGACTCCGGGTGGACTCATGGGCCCAGCGTATCCCGTTGGGTACCGGCCCGCTTTCTGGCTGGTCGGGCGGTGGCACTCGGGGGGGACTTGAGATACCCTGTCCGAGAGCATGCGATCAGCGGAGCGGAGGAGAGGGTGAGCCGAGCCTATTTTGCCCAACTCCTTATGACGTGGGCGGCAGTCAGCGTTATAGCGTGTACCGGCCTGCAGGTAGGGATCGAAAAGGGGGGACGGTGAGCCCATCATCCGGTGCGGACAGTAAGCCCGGCGCAGAGAAAACTGAGACGCAACTGACCACCGAAGCCGGACTTCCGGTGGACCGCTGTTACACGCCGGACGATCTGGGACCAGATCACTACGGACGAGTCGGAGAACCCGGGCACTTCCCCTTTACCCGTGGCAACCACCGCGGTGGCTACCGGGACCGCTTGTGGACCTTCCGCCAATACTCGGGGTTCGGCACGGCGGAATGGTCCAACGAACGCTACAAGCTCCTCCTACGGGAGGGCGGTACCGGACTGTCGGTGGCGGCCGATCTACCGACCCAGATCGGGTACGACTCGGATGACCCGGATGTGGAGGAAGAGGTGGGACGGGTCGGTGTCGCTCTCGACTCGTTGGCGGACGCCGAGATTCTGTTCCGGGATATCCCTCTTGATCAGATCTCCACGTCCTGGACGGTCAACGGCACTGCCGCGATAATGCTGGCCTTTTATATCGCTGTCGGAGACAAGCAGGGCGTCCCGCGCCCGCCTGCGCGGCACCATGCAAAACGACATCTTGAAGGAGTACGTGGCCCGCGGGACGTGGATCTGGCCGCCGACTCCTTCGATCCGTCTGATCGGTGACTCCATCGAGTTCTGCGCGGCTGAGGTACCCCGCTACAACGCCATCTCGGTTGCCGGCGCCCATTTTCGGGATGCCGGTGCCAACGCCGCCCAGGAAATGGCCTTCACTCTCCAGGATGCGGTCACCTATTGCGACGAGATCGTGGGTCGGGGCCGGATGACAATCGATCAGTTCGCCCCTCAGGTGTCCTTCTTCTTCTACACCCATAACGACTTCTTCGAGGAGATCGCCAAGTATCGAAGCGGCCGCCGGCGCTGGGCCGAGATCGTGCGCGAACGCTACGCGGCCAAGGAGCCGAGCTCTTCGATGTTCCGGGTCGGAGTTGTCTGCGGGGGATGGACGCTTCAAGCCCAGCAGCCGCACAACAACATCGTACGAGTGGCGTATCAGGCGATGGCCGCGGTGCTGGGGGGCGTGCAATCGATGTTCACCGCGGCTTGGGACGAGCCGTTCGCGCTCCCGACGGAGGAGAGCACCACCCTCGCCCTTCGGACCCAGCAGATCCTCGCATACGAGACAGGAGTCACCCGTACCGTCGATCCGCTCGGAGGGTCTTACTTCGTCGAGTCGCTCACCGATGCTATGGAGGAGAAGATCAGCTCGATAATGGCTGACCTCGAAGCCCATGGCGGCATGGTCAAGTGCATCGAGGACGGATACGTCCAGCGTTTGATATCTGAAGAGTCAGCCGCGGTCCAGCGAAAGATTCAAAGCGGTGAGCGGGTGATCATAGGAGTCAACAGGTACGAAGCCGACGACCCGGCCCCTGCGCTTCAACCTCCTGCTATGGATGAAGCCGCCCGCAAGGTCCAGCTCGACCGCCTGGCCGAGGTGCGCAGGGTGCGCAACACCCGGGAGGCGCTGGCGTCGCTGACCCGCTTGCGGACCGCCGCTCTGGGTGACGACAACCTGATGCCCTACCTCGTCGATTGTGTCGAGTGCTACTGCACCGTCGGGGAGATCACGAGCGAGTTGAAAGACGTCTGGGGCGAGTACCAGCCGTCGACGGTCTTCTGATGGCGGCTCCGGTACGGGTGCTCGTGGCCAAGCCCGGCCTGGACGGTCACGACCGGGGGGCGAAGCTCGTGGCCCGAGCGCTACGTGATGCCGGGTTCGAGGTCATCTATACCGGTATCCGGCAGAAGCCGGAAATGATCGCGTCCGTCGCGGTCCAGGAGGACGTTGACGTCGTGGGCCTGTCGGTGCTGTCGGGCGCCCATCTCGGCCTTACTCGGAAGACACTCGAGGCGTTGCGGTCCTACGGAGCAGATCACGTCAAGGTCGTGGTCGGTGGGACCGTGCCACCGGCGGACGTGCAGGCCCTGTTGGATATGGGGGCTGCGGGGGTGTTCCCCACCGGCACCCCGATCGAGACCCTGGTCCAAGAGGTGCGTCGGGTCTCGACCGAGGAAGTATTGGACGCCGGCGACTGACGAAAGTAAGACCAGGCGGCCAGGTTCACCAGCGTCCCCTGGCCGGGGACCGGATGATCTCCGGGCAAACGACCAGGCTCTGACCATGGCCGGCGGGGAGCTCGCGGAGTTGACCTGGGTTGGCTTGGCCGCTGTCGCTGCCCCCGTCGCCGCGCTGTCGCTTCGCCGACTGTTTGTACCTGGCGTCGTCATAGAACTGGTCCTGGGTGTCGTTCTCGGACCCTCAGTACTGGGATGGATAGGCCCAGCCGGCCAGGTGCTCGACTTCGCCAATTTCGGCCTCGCTCTATTGATGTTCTTGGCTGGACTCGAGATGAACCTGCCTTTGCTCCGCGGGCGCTCACTTGCCATGGCCGGCGGCTCCTGGGCCGGCTCACTGCTGGGCGCACTCGCGGTGGCCGGCGTACTCCTGCTTGCCGGCCACCGGCACGGAGAAATCGTCATCGGCTTGTCGCTGACTACGACCGCCCTGGGTACGCTACTGCCGATCCTGCGGGACGCCGGGGTACTGAGCACAACATTCGGGGGACACGTACTGGCCGTTGGCAGCGTCGCCGAATTCGGGCCGATCGTTCTCGTAGCCCTGCTCTTGGGCGGCAGCTACCCCCTGATAACAGTCCTCTTGCTCGCCGGCTTCGGGTTACTTGCCATCGGCTTCGCCTATGGCGCCAGCCGACCGTGGGGCCGGCCAGTCACAGATTCGCTCAGCCGGGGTTTGCATTCCAGCTCACAGCTACCGGTTCGAGCCGCCATCGTCTTGATGATCGTCTTGGTGTTTCTGGCCTCCAAACTCGGACTGGATGTGCTGTTGGGAGCCTTTGCCGCCGGCGTCGTGGTCCGCGTCGCCGTTACCGGTCGCGAGCAAACGTCCGAGACCAAGATATTCCAGGGAAAACTCGAGGCCATCGGCTTCGGGGTTTTCATCCCTGTCTTCTTCATAGTCAGCGGTGCCCGCCTCGACCTCAACTCCTTCGTCCACCACCCGCAAGCACTGGCCGCCATTCCCTTGTTCGTCGCCCTGCTGCTGTTGGTGCGGGGCGTGCCGGTCCTGATCGCCTACCGGAAGGCGCTCCCCGCCCGACCGCGGCTGGCGCTGGCCCTGCTCTCGGCCACGGGTCTACCTCTGATCGTGGTCATCACCACGATCGGAACGGCAAACGGCTATGTCGCCGGTCAGACCGCGGCCGCCCTCGTCACCGCCGGAGTGATCACCGTCCTCGTCCTTCCCGCGACCGCCATGCGGCTCATCATCGACGGCTATAGCCCTCGAACCGCGGTGAGCGACGGGGGTGAAGCGCTTTGAACCGTGTTACCGTCGCCGCATGCATGCGCACCCTCGCGTGTCTGTGAACAGCCTCTGCTCACTCCGGCAGCCACTCGAGGACGACATCGCGCTCTGGGCCGAGGTCGGCATCAACGACGTCGGACTGATCGCCCCGAAACTTCAGGCGGCAGGTTGGGCCGCGGGCGAGCGGGCCGTCCTCGAAGCCAACCTGCTGGTGTCGAGCATGTCGGCGTTTCGCGATGAGATCGTCCCGCCGCTTCTGCCGTTCTTGGCCGCGGTCGGCTGCGACGTGCTTTACACCGTGCCCGGCAGCTTCGGCGACGTCCCCTGGGAGACAGCGGCCGAGATGTTCTGCCAGGCGGTGGCGCCCATCACGGTGAAGGCGAAAGAGTTCGGTGTCCGGCTGGCCGTGGAGCCGACCAATCCCCTGCGCACCGATGTGAGTTTCGTCCACTGCGTCCGTGACGCCATCGATGTCGCTCGCATGGCCGGGATCGGCGTCGTCGTCGACTTCTACTCGGCGTGGTACGAACGCCACCTCGACCAGTTGCTCTGCGACAACGTCGATCTGGTCACCCTGGTGCAGATCGGCGATTACAAGCTGGGCACCTTCGACATGCCTCATCGCTGCGCCATCGGCGACGGCGACATCCCGGTAGAGCGCCTTCTGCGCCTGGTCCTCGATGCCGGGTACCAGGGCCGCTTCGATCTCGAGATCCTCGGCCCGACCATCGAGAGGGAGGGCTACCGGGCCCCGATCCTGCGCAGCGTCGAGCGAGCCAGCGAGATGCTGGAGCGCCTCGGAGCGTGAGCAGCTATCCTTGTACCGACCGGTCGGTTTGACCGGGCCGGCCCGTGACACGTATCGTGAGCTCTCTGACCTATCCTGAGGCCACTGATATCTCGTCCCGGAAATACGGAGGACTGATCGATGGCTCGCTTCCCAAAACCCGCTGAGGGCACTTGGACCCAGCACTATCCGGATCTGGGCACCGGTCCGGTGTCCTATGAGGACTCCATCTCCCCGGAGTTCTACCAGTTGGAGTGCGAGGCCGTTTTCAAGCGGGCGTGGCTCAAGATAGGGCGGGTCGAGCAGATCCCGCGGGCCGGAAGCTACTTCACCAAGGAGATGCCCGCCGCGGACACCTCGATCGTCGTGGTGCGCGGCCAGGACGGGGAGGTCCGGGCGTTTCACAACATCTGCCGCCACCGGGGCAACAAGCTGGTCTGGAACGACTTCCCCCGGGAGGAGACGAGCGGGGTGGCCCGCCAGTTCGTCTGCAAGTACCACGGGTGGCGTTACGGTCTCGACGGGGCCTGCACGTTCGTGCAGCAGGAGGGGGAATTCTTCGACCTGGACAAGGCGGACTATGGCTTGGTGCCGGTGCATTGCGACGTGTTCGCCGGGTTCATCTTCGTCAACTTCGCGCCGGAGCCCAGCCAGTCGCTGCGGGATTTCCTCGGGCCGATGCTTCTGGACATAGAGGAGTACCCCTTCGGCGAGATGACCGAGCACTACGGGTTCAGGGTGGAGTGCCGGGCCAACTGGAAGATCTTCTCGGATGCTTTCATGGAGTTCTACCACGCCCCCATCGTGCACCTGGGCCAGCATCCGGCGGCACTGCGCCAGAGAATAAACGAGGCGGGATACGAGGGCCCGCACTATCAGGTCGACAGCCCCCACGGGCTCGTCACCACGGCGGGCGGTCTGCACCGGGTGTGGGAGATGCCGCCCGAAAACGTGAAGCCGGCCGACATCGCCACCCACAGCGGGCTGTTCGGTCCGTGGGACATGACGAAGTTCGACAACCTGCCGCAGGGCATCAACCCCGGCAAGATCGAGCCGTGGGGCCTGTCCTCATTCCAGTTCTTCCCCAACTTCGAGCTGTTGATATGGGAGGCCGGGTGGTACAACACCCAGCAGTTCTGGCCGACCTCCTACAACACCCTCGTCTTCGAGGGCGACCTCTACTCGGTGCCGTCGAAGAACGCCAGCGAGCGAGTGGGCCGCGAGATGGCGGCGGTGGCGTTCAAGGAGTACGCGTTGCAGGACGCCAACACCCTCGAGGCCACCCAGATGGGCCTGGAGTCCCGGGTCATCACCTCTTGGCCCCTGAATGACCAGGAGGTGCTGGTACGCAACCTGCACAAGGTTGTGAGCGAGTGGGTCGAGAAGTATCAGGCCGAAGGGCTGGTCGGCTGAAGCAACCCATCTGGGCGCGGTGAACGAAGGAAGGTGCGATGACGACCTGGGCTGAAAACGAGCTGATGACACACGTCGACGGCGACGCCCCGATGGGTCTGCTGATGCGGGGGAACTATTGGATCCCGTTCGCTCTGTCCGCCCATCTCGTGTCTGGAGAGGCGCCGAGTCTGGTCCGTCTCTTCGGCGATAACTACGTCGCCTTCCGGGCCGAGGATGGCCGGATCGGCTTCCTCGACGAGCTCTGTCCTCACCGCCGTTCGTCGCTCGCCCTCGGTCGCATAGAGGGCAACGGCGTGCGCTGCATCTATCACGGGTGGAAGGTCGACGTGTCGGGTTGCGTGGTCGACGCACCCACTCAAGTCTCACGGGCCGAGCAGTTCGCCGCGAGGGTGCCCGTCGTCCACTTCCCTGTTCACGAGTCGGGTGGCCTGGCGTGGGTGTGGCTGGGCGGCGGTGAGGCGCCGCCCCCGTTCCCGCATCTCCCGTTCGGTGACGCCGACCTGTACCGGTACTGGTGCGTGTCCCGAATTCCCTGCAACTGGTTGCAGGGCGTGGAGGGCACGATCGACTCGGCCCACGTGGGCATGCTCCACCAGACCTGGATCACCGAGGCGGCCAAGATGGCCGAGCACTCCAATCTGAGTTTCGCCCTCGCTCAGCTGCCCCGTTACGAGACGGAATCGACCTCGTACGGCATGCGGGCGGCGGCGCTGCGCAAGACAGCCGAGGGTGGCTCCTACGTGCGCATCACCGAGCACCTGATGCCATTCGTGACGGTCATTCCGATCGGTCGGTCGATGCCTCGAGCCGGTTCTGTCTTCGTCGTCTCGCCCACCGACGACACCCATCACCTCCTTTTCTTCGGGACTTTCGGGGACACCCCCCACAGCGCCGAACCGCCCGAGCGGACCGCGATGCAGTCCTCTGACTACATCCCTGATGACTTTGATTACACCGGGCTGCGGGGCGACCGGTGGAATGGGTGGGGACAGGACCGCGACCTCATGACCGCCGGACATTTCACCGGTTTCGGGAGGAGCCTGCTGGAGGAAGACGCCGTCATCCAGACCAGCATGGGCCCCATAGTGGATCGCAGCAAGGAGAACCTGTCCTCCGGCGACGTCGCCGTGGTTCACGCCCGCCGGATGATGCTCGACGCCCTGCGCGCCGGTGACGAAGGACGCCTGCCGCCGGGCAGTGCCCTGACGCCGCAACCCGTTCGCCTCCCGAACGCGTTCGAGACATTCGTCGAGGACGGGGCGCGCTGGGAGGACGCCGGGGTCGATCAGCTGACCAGCTGATATTCGACATACGGCGAGCGGTAGGGACCCGCGGGGCCTGAGGGAGCTACGTTGGTCAGCGACGTGGTGGGCGATCTGAAGGTAGGGCCTACCGCTCCGGCATCGCTTCGATCATCACGGGAGGTTCGATATCCATGGGCAAGCTTGATGGGAAGGTCGCGGTCATCACAGGGGCCGGATCAGGGATGGGCCAGGCCTCGGCGGTCTTATTCGCTCAGGAGGGCGCCAAAGTGGTCTGTGCCGACCGGAGCGGGGAAGAGGAGGAGGTCGCCAAGAGCATCGGCGACGCCGCCATCGCCACTCATGTCGACGTGTCTGTCGAGTCCGACGTCGAGCGTATGATCGCGACGGCGGAGGAACACTTCGGCAAGCTCGACGTGCTGTACAACAACGCCGGATTCGGCGGCCAGATAGGCCCTCTCCACGAGCAGACCACCGAAACCTGGGAGAGAGTGCACGACACCAACCTGAAGGCCGTCTTCTGGGGCATGAAGTACGGCATCAGGGCCCTGCTCAGAAATGGGGGTGGCTCGGTTGTGAGCACAGCCTCGGCCGCCGGTATGGTCGGTTGGAAGGGTCATTCGGTTTACGGCTCGGCCAAAGCCGGGGTCATACAGCTGACCAAGGCCGCCGCCCTGGACTATGCCGATCAGAACATCCGGGTCAACGCGATCTGCCCTGGGATGTTCTGGACGGGCCTGGTCAAAGGGGCCAGGGATTCAGGCACCGTGGGACGGGAGCCTCCGCCCGGGGCCTATGCCCCGCCGAGCAACGTGCCCATGAACCGGTGGGGCCTGGCCTCGGAGATCGCCTCGGCCGCCCTGTTCTTCGCCAGCGACGACTCCTCGTTCATAACCGGCGTCGCCCTCCCGGTCGACGGCGGGTACGTGACGGCTTAGAGCCGCCAAGCACGGTTACCTTCGCCGCCGCTTGGTTCCCCCCTTTTTCGTCCGAAACGGGTCGGCGGCCGCACCGGCAGGGGCCTCGGCCTCGAGTGACGCCTTCGCGTCCTGCAGGTCCCGCTTCTGGTCGGCGTTGACCTCTGGATACCTGGGGTCGAGCTCGATCAACGTGTGGGCGAGTACTGCAGACACGGAGATCCGGGCGAACCACTTTCGGTCGGCCGGGATGACAAACCAGGGAGCCCACTCGGTGCTGGTGGCCGAGAGCATCTCGGAGAACGCCTTCTGGTAGTCGGCCCAGTATCGACGTTCCCTGACGTCGGCTCCCGAGAACTTCCAGTTGTGATCGGGAAGGTCGAGGCGGCGAAGAAAACGGATCCGCTGCTGCTCCTTGGACATATTGAGGAGGATCTTGACCAGTCTGAAGCCGTTGTCGGTGAGATACCGCTCCCAGGCGTTGATCTCTCGGTAACGGCGCCGCCAGATGCCGTGGTCGCGGAGCGCGGCCGGGAGTTGCTGGCGCTCGAGCAGCTCGGGATGGACCCGGACCACCAGAACCTCCTCGTAGTGGGACCGGTTGAAGATGCCAATCTGTCCCCGCGCCGGCAGGCGCAGCGCGTATCTCCACAAATAGTCGTGACTCAACTCTTCTGAAGACGGCACCTTGAAGCTGGCCACTCTCACCCCCTGAGGGTCGACCCCGCTCATCACATGCCGGATGGTTCCGTCCTTACCGGCCGCGTCCAGCGCCTGGAGGCAAAACAGAACGCCGTACGTCCCTTGGGCGGCCAGCCGGGTCTGGTACTCCTCGAGGATGGCAACACCCTGCTGAAGCAGTAATCGACCGTCTTCCTTGCTGACCAAGTCGCCCTTGTATGCCGGATCGAAGTCGGCTTCGAGGTTGACCTGCGAGTCGGGCCGGACCCGCATGGGTCTGATGAACTCGGCTATCTGCCGCGCCGTATCTTTGGGCACTTTCAACGCTTGTTTCTCCCGGTAGCGCTCAGGGCGAGGAGGTGGCCCCGCCGTCGCCGAAGTAATAGTCGCGGACCCCTTCACCGATTCTGATCGTGCGGACCAATCCGGTCTGGTCAGTGGCGAGCATCTCGGCGACGGCCGCCGCCACCTCGGCGGGGTCCAGGGCGGGAGGGGCAGACGCATCTGTCCGCTGCTCGACGAAGTCGCCGATCATGTTGGTCCGTACGAGACCCGGGCAGATCGTGTGGATCCGCACCCCGAGCTCGGCGAGCTGGGGGGCCGAGCTGCGAACGAAGCTGACAATGGCAGATTTGGAGGCGGCATACAACGGATCTTCGAAGAGTGGGTTCAGCGCGGCGGTGGACGCGGTGGCCACGATGGCGCCTCCCCCCCGGCGCGCCATGACCGGGACCAGCTTGGTCGCCGCCAGCACCACCCCGTCGAGATTCACGCCCATAAGCCTCCGATAGTGGGCGACCGTCACGTCGAGAATTCGGCATGGGTAGGCCATCGTCACGATTCCGGCATTGAGGTGGGCGAAATCGACACCACCGAAAGTAGTTGTGACATCGGCGAGTAGAAGATCCCAGGCGTCCGGCTCGGAGACGTCCATGACTACGGGGGTGGCGCCGATCTGATCTGTCACCGACCGCAATCCAGTATCACTCACGTCGACGGCTACAACGTCTGCTCCAAGCCCCCGTAGGCGGCGCGCCGTTGCCGCTCCGATACCTGATGCGGCGCCGGTGACGATTGCTACCTTGCCGGGAAAAACGTCACTCATGACGGGCATACCTCTGTCGAAGCGTCGGACGGGACGGGCCGAACACTACGCGCTAGCATGAGCTCGTCGCCGAAGCTTTCGCCGCGCCGGGGCGGCCGGCCCCAGTCCGGATACGAGGCGCGCAACCCGAAGGAGTCCTGGCAGTCCATGAGCGAACAAGTCATGATCGTGACTGGCGGTGGAGGCAATATCGGGACTGGCCTGTGCCGGGCCCTGGCCAAGGCCGGTGCCATCCCGATCGCCGTCGATCTCGACCCGTCGGGCGCGGACGCGGCCACCCGTCGGATCAAGGCCGATTTGACCAACCCAAAGGCCTGTGCCGAGACGGTCGACGAGGTAATACGTGATTTCGGCCGGATCGATACGCTCGTCAATGCCGCGCAAGGGATACGCATCGATATACCGTTTATCGACATAACCGATGATGACATGCGCTTCTCGTTCGAGACCGGGCCCATCGCCATGCTTCGGATGATGCATTTGTGTTATCCCCACTTCACGGCTCAGGGCGGAGGAGCCATCATCAACTTCGCATCCGGTGTGGGCACGCAGGGGATGGCGGGCGGGGGCGCGTACGCAGCCGCGAAGGAGGCGATCCGCGGGCTTACGAAGGTTGCGGCGCTCGAGTGGGGCAAAGACAACATCCGGATCAACGCAGTTTGCCCGCTGGCATCGGGGGACCTCAATGCCGGGTGGGTCGCCGCCGCTATCCCCGGGGTGCCCCTGGGCCGGGTCGGTGATCCTGAGAAGGACATCGGTCCGCTCATCCTTTATCTGGCTAGCCCGGACTGCTACATGACCGGCCGGACCTTGCAGATCGACGGCGGAGTGGGCACCTGGCGCTGACCGGTTCAGCCCGGGCCACTGCTCCTGCCGCAACCTGTTGGGCGAGGGCAAAGTCGCGAGCGGCAAACGATTCAGCCGGCTTTGCCACAGGGATGCCTCCGTTGACAGGCCCGCCCCGTGGTCGGTAAGCTCGATTACCCGAGATCGAATAATGGTAGAGGGGGGTTCAGCAGCGATGTCTGATAACGAGGAGCGTCTGCTCATCGTTTCCTCGGACGGCCACGTTGGGCCGCCGGCGGAGACCTACAGGGATTACGTGGATCCCGACTATCGGGCCGACTTCGATCAATGGCTCAACGAATATGTGCCGCTGTGGCTGGCGACCAAGGAAAAGGATGCGGACCTGCCGGCGACGTGGTCTGAAGACTACAAGCGACACTGGTTGGAACAGGACGAGGTGCGATGGGGGATCGTCGGCAAATGGGACGCCAAGCGCCGCTTGGAGGCCCTCGACGTCGACGGCGTCACCGCCGATCTGTTGTTTCCGGATGACCAGTCCGGAAACTCACCCCCGTTCATCGGTCTGGCGAGGGATTTCGACCGGCCCTGGGACAGTGAATACCCGACAGAGCTAAAGGTGGCGGGAGCCCGGGCGTATAACCGGTGGCTGGCCCAGTTCTGCTCCGAGGCGCCCGATCGCTTGCTGGGGATTTCGGTCATTGGGACGCTCGGCGACGTGGACGCGGCCATAGAGGAAGTTCGCTGGGCCAAGGAAAACGGGATCAACGGCGGCGCCTTGCTCCCCGTTTTCTATTACAACATGGCCGAACCGTTTTGGAACGACCGCCGTTACGAGCCGCTGTGGGAGGCGTGCGCCGATCTGGGCGTCCCGTTGCACACCCACGTCGGACCCGGCACGCCCTATGTAGGCAGCGGCCCGGAGGCGCCGGTGATCTGGGCGTTCGAGTCCACCTGGTGGCCCCATCGGCCGCTGTGGTTTCTCATCCTGAGCGGTGTTCTCGAGCGACACCCCGGTCTGAGGCTGATCTTCACCGAGCAGCCCCCGGTGACGTGGGTGATCGAGGCCCTGGCCATGATGGATGGGCATGTCGAGAATCCGAGTTTCGCCTCGGCCATCCACGATGTGATCCCGATGAAGCCGAGCGAGTACTTCCACCGCCAGGTCTGGATCGGCGCCACTCTGCTCAGCCGGCCGGAGCTCGACTTGCGCCACGCCATCGGCGTCAAGAAGCTCATGTGGGGCTCTGACTTCCCCCACCTGGAGTCGCACTGGCCTCACGCCCGGGAGCGACTCCGTGACCTGATGAAGGGGCTCCCGGAGGATGAGGTTCGGGCCATGATCGGCGGCAATGCGGTCGACGCCTACAACCTTGACGTCGACGCCCTCCAGCCTGTCATCGACCGCATCGGCCCGGTGACCGGCCAGGTCATAACCGCCTGATCGACCCATCTCGGGTCAATCCGATTCGCGGCCAGCTAGGGTGCTCGCATGCGCCTCTCCATGCGTTTCGATTTCCGCAACCCTGATTTCGCCGCCACGTCGACGGCCGACCGGTTCGCCGCCGGCCTGGAAATGGCCGAGTGGGCCGATCAGCACGGTTGTACGAACATCGGACTCTGCGAGCACCACGGCTCACCTGACGGCTACATCCCCAGCCCGATCGTGATCCTGTCCGCCATGGCCGCCCGGACCCGGAACGTGCGCTTCATGATCGCCGCGCTCCTCGCCCCGTTCAATGACCCGCTGCGCCTCGCCGAAGATCTCTGTGTTCTCGACAACGTGACCAACGGTCGTCTGGACGTCATCGTCGCCGCCGGGTACGCCCGGGAGGAGTTCGAGATGTTCGGCCTGTCGATGAAGGACAGGCCCAAGCGGGTGGTCGAAGTGGTCAAGACTCTTCGGGGCGCCTTCTCCGGGGAGCCGTTCGATTACCGCGGTCACACCGTGCGTGTCACCCCTGGGCCGTGCCAGCCGGGCGGCCCGACGGTGATCATGGGCGGCAGCAGCGAAGGGGCCGCCCGGCGAGCTGCCCGGTTGGGGGCTTTCTTCGTTCCGAGCATGGCGCACACCTGGGAGTTCTACCGGGACGAGCTGATCAAGCTCGGTCAGGCCGACCCTGGGCCCGCCCCCTTCCCCGAAAAGCAGACGCTCATCTTCTTGGCCACCGATGTCGAGAAGGCCTGGGAGCAGCACGCCCCGTTCTTGCTACACGACACCAACGCCTACGGCGACTGGCAGGCCCAGGACCAGACCGATTCGCCATACCGCAAAGTGGCTGACGCCGCCGAGTTGCGCGAGCGGGGCATGTACGTCATCCTGACGCCCGACGAACTGGTCGCCGAGCTGAAGGCGAGCGAAGGGGAGCCGGCCATAAACCTGCACCCGATGTGCGGTGGCGTTCCTCCCGCCCTGGCGTGGGACACCCTCCGCCTGCTGGAGCGCGACGTGCTGCCCGCCTTCTCCTGACAAAGCAGCACGACCCGTTTGGCGAACGGCTTTAATCTGGCGGCGAGTCGCTGCTCGATCAACTCCTGAAGGCCCATTTGCCGGCCGGCGACAGAATGGAGACAGGGATGCTGGACACATTGGAGACATTGCAGGCGAAGCAGGCCATCACTGAGGTTCTGCATCGCTATTGTCATGCGGTCGATCGGGTCGACCCCGAGTTGGGATCGAAGATCTGGCACCCCGGCGGTCTGGCTCACTACGAGGGAATCTTCGAGGGGACCGGCCAGGAATTCATGGCGTGGTGCCTTGACAGCATGAAGCAGATGGACGGCGTGTCTCACCAGCTCACCAACATCCTCATCGAGGTCGCCGGTGAGCGGGCCACGAGCGAGAGCTATGTTCACGCCTGCGAGCGCACCGCCGGCAACGACATCATCGTCTACGGTCGATATTCCGATAAATGGTCGTTTCGCGCTGGTGAATGGCGGATAGACGAGCGGCGCTACCAGAACGATGTGACCTGGGTGCAACCGGCTGGGTCGCCGCTACCGACGCTCGACACCTGAGCTGTCAGCCTTTCGCGAAACTTTGCTGGTGGAGCCGAACGGTCGCTGGATCACCCGGATGCTTCGATGGGCCGGCCGAGCCTTTCCGCCGCCAGGAGGACCCCGTCGACGATCGTCTGGTAGCCGGTACACCGGCAAATGTTCCCCGATAGCGTCTCGCGGACCTCATCCTCTGTTGGGTTTGGATCGTCGTTGAGCAAAGCGACGCTTGCCATGACAAACCCCGGCGTGCAAAAGCCGCATTGAAACGCGTGGCTCTCCCAGAATGCCTGCTGTACGGGATGAAGTTCGTCTCCGTCAGCGAGCCCCTCGACCGTCATGAGCTCGCAGTCCCGGGCTTGAACCGCGAGCATCAGGCAGGAGCGCACCGCCTCCCCGTCGACGAGAACGGTGCACGCCCCGCACACCCCGTGTTCGCAACCCACGTGGGTCCCGGTCAGGCCCAGTTGCTCGCGAAGAAAGCTCGACAGCGTGATCCGGACATCGACCGTGGCCTGGTGGGAGGTACCGTTTACCACCATTCGGATCTCCCTCGAGGTGTCGGTCATGCTGCTCGCCCCGCCGCCGCAGTCAGCGCCCGCCGCACGGTGACGCCGGCGAGGTGCCGTCGGTAGGCGGCGCTGCCGTGCATGTCCGACGCCGGCTCGAGCTCCCGGGCGGCGTCCGCCGCCGCGGCGGCGAAGGTGTTGGCCGAGGCGGCCGTACCCGCGAGAGAGGCTTCCACCTGGCGGGCCCGTAACGGGCGGTCCGCTACCCCGATCATGCAGATGCGCGCCTCCTCGATCAGTCTGTTCGCATCGAGCCTGACCATGGCTGCGGCCGCGACCAACGCAAAATCTCCGTAGCGCCTGGCCACCTCCTGGAATGACCATCCGGTGGTGGCCGGACTGATTGGGACCCGCACCTCGGTCAGGCACTCGTCGTCGGCGAGGGCGGTCATGAAATGGCTGACAAAGAATTCGTCGGCCGGGACGACCCTTTCTGCGGCACGAGACCGGATCACCATGTCAGCGTCAGTGACCGACGCAACCGCCGGCAACTCCGCCGAGGCGTCGGCGTGGGAGATGCTGCCCCCGATCGTGCCGCGGTTGCGGATCGAGACATGGCCGATGAGCGGTAGGGCCTCCGCCAGCACCGGTAATCTCTCGGCCACTATCTGGGACCTCTCGGCGGCGCGCTCTCGCGTGGTCGCACCGAAGGCCAGAACCGACCCGCGGTCGTCGATTCCGCTGAGCGATTTGACGCGGTTGATGTCGACCAGATGGGCGGGACGGGCCAGGCGCATGGCGAGCATCGGCATGAGGCTCTGGCCACCGGCGATAATTTTCGCTTCGTCGCCGTGCTCACCAAGCAGGTCGAGCACCTCCTCGAGGGTGTCGGGCGAGCAATAGCCGAACGGGGGTGGCCTCATTCGGCGCTGATGGTCCCGACGAGCTCGAGGATTCGAGACGGAGGAAGATGCTGTTCGGTGATGCGCACTCCAAACGGTGCGAGCGCGTCTTCGATGGCGTTGGTGATAGCGGCCGGCGCGACGATCATGCCGCCTTCTCCGACGCCGCGGAAGTTCACGTCGGGGTCGGTCATGATCGACTCGACATGGTGGATCTCGATCCGGGGGACGATCGTGGTGGTAGGCATGAGATAATCCATGAACGTGGCGCTGAGGAGCTGGCCGTCCGGAGCATAGGCGGCGTGCTCCAGCAGTACCGCTCCGATGGCCTGGGCCACCCCACCGCGTACCTGGCCTTCGACGATCGCCGGGTTGACCGGCACGCCGCAGTCCTCGACCACCAGATAACGCTCGATCCGCACCAGTCCGGTTTCGATGTCGATTTCGACGACGCAGCAATGGGTGCCACCCGACCACCCCGGCTTTCCGCCGTCGAACGCCCGGTTGACCCACAGATCTCGATCGATGTCCGGCGCCAGGCGCTCGGGCTCCACCTCGACTATGTGCGCCAGTTCGGCGAGGCTCAGGGTGACGACGGGCGAACCCCTGACGCTGATCACCCCCTCATCGATCTGGAGATCGGCGGCGCTCGCTTCGAGCACATCGGCGGCCAGCGACAGCACCTTTTCCCGGAGCTCCCGCGAGGCGTGGAGCACCGCGCCGTTGGCCATGGTGGCGGCCCGGCTGCCCCCCGTGCCGACCAGGGCGACGGGCGTGATATCGGTGTCCCCGTAGCGGACTGTGATGTCCTCGAAGCGCACGCCGAGCTCGTCGGCGGCCACCTGGGCCAGGGTGGTCTCGTGTCCCTGGCCGTGGGGCTGCTGACGTGTGACGATTACCAGCCTGCCGTCGTTCTCGATCGACAAGCGGGTGCTCTCGGCCCCCATGATGTCAGGACCCTCGCGGCCCGGAGTACGCGGCCCCGGCGCCGCTTCGAGATAGGAGGCCATGCCGATACCGATGTATCTGTTGGCCTCGAGCGCGGCCTTCTGGCGCTGCCGGAAACCCTCCCAGTCGATCAGCTGCGCCGCTTGCTCGACGCTCTCCACCGTGGTCACCCCGGTGAAGGGAGTGCCGGTCAGCATGGCCAACGGCGGCTCGTCCCTCACGACATAGTTCCGGCGCCGAACATCGAGGGGATCCATTCCCAACTCTCTGGCCACTATGTCCAGCAGGCGCTCGCGCAGGAAATCAGCCGTCGCCCACGGCCCTCGGTACGCCACATAGGTGGCCTTGTTGGTGAACAGGACGGTAGACCTGGTGGCGAGGGCCTCCAGCCGGCTGGGGCCCTGGAACGAGATGGGGATGGTGAACGCCTGCATGGTGCCGGGAAACGGATCGCTCGGATAGGCGCCGATGTTGACCTTGATGTCCATTCGCACGCCCAGCAGCACGCCATCGTGGGTAACGGCGGCTTCCAGGTCCGCCTTCTCCTCACGGGCGTGCCCGGCCGAGGCCAAATGCTCCAGGCGGTCCTCCACCCACTTGACCGGCCGGCCGAGTTCGCGCGCCGCCACGATCACGGCTATGTCCTCTCGGAAGACTCCGTTCTTCAGCCCGAATGCCCCGCCGACGTCCTTGGTGACGACCCGGATTCGCTCCATTGGCACGTCGATCTGGCTGGGTAGCACCATGCGGAACATGTGAGGTGACTGGGTCGAAGTATGGATCGTGAGCTGTTCCGTCTCGGGATCCCAGCTCGCGACGGTTCCTCGACCCTCCATCGGCGCCGGCTGGTGGCGGTGGACGTTGACGGTGACCGTGAGGACCCGGTCGGCCTTGGCAAATGCTGCGTCAATGTCCCCGAACGCCATCTCGCTGCTGAGGTTCACGTTGTCGCCGAGCTCCTCGAACACCAGTGGCTTTGCTGGATCGAGGGCGTCGTCGTAGGTCACGATCGGTTCGAGCATCTCGATGTCCTCTACGATCAACTCGAGCGCGTCCTCCGCCACATCCCGGCTCTCCGCCACGACCATGGCGATGGGGTCGCCGACGTAGCGGACCTTGTCGGTGGCGAGGGCGTGAAACCATGGCAACTTCACTCCCGGAAAGGCCGTTGCCCCCGACGCCACTCCGGCCTGAGCCGAACGGGACAAGCGTTGCATGTCCTCGCCCGTGTAGACGGCGAGGACCCCCGGAAGCCGGCGGGCCTCGGAGACATCCAGCGAGTGAAGCAGGCCATGGGGCACCTGGCTGCGAAAGAAGGCCGCGTGCAACATTTCGGGCAGCACCAGGTCGTCGATATAGCTGCCCCGGCCGGTAAGGATCCGGGGGTCCTCCACCCGCATGACGCGCGCACCCACGGCACGAGCCCCCATGACGCTCACTGCTCAGGCCTCCTCAAGATCGGTTCTCGCGGCCAGAGATCCCTCGGCCAGAGAGCACTTTGCCCCCCACGCTCATGCGTACCATCCCCGCCGACAGTAGTCCTGTTGTCCCCCTGGTGCCAGCGGTTCGGAGACCATCTGGGACCGTCGAGCGTCGCTCCGGGCGCCTTTCGGGACATCTTGTGCTCCGGGATTCGTGACAATAGATTGCTGCGTTACCAGCCATTCGCCCGGCCGGTTGGCCACGAAGAGGGGTTCGACTGTATGCGCCGCCAAGACACCACGTGGGGATCACGCACTCAGAGGGAGAAGCCGTGACCAACAGCGATGGGTTCGATCGGGCCGCAACCCTGGAGGACATCCGGCGGGTCGTCTTCACTTACCCGGAGGCGAGCGACACCGGCGATGTGGCCGCGGTGGGCCGGCTCCTCGACGGTGCCCGCATGGGGCACTTCGGGGTACCCGAAGCGGATCTGCCGGTCGTGTCTGGCGACGCCTTTGCCGAGCTGTACGAGCGTTCCGTCATCTACTACCCCGACGGGCTATCGCACGCCAAGCACCTCATCACCAACATCGATATCGAGATCTCACCAGACGCGCAGGAAGCCCGGGCCCACTCCAACTTCGTGGTGCTCCAGGCCCGGCCGGAGCTGCCGCTGCAAGTGATATGCACCGGGCGGTACGACGACACGCTCAGGCGAAACGACGGCGAGTGGAAGATGGCGGTGCGCAGAGAGTGCATGGACATCAAGGGTGACGTCCGGTTCCACGTGCGCCAACCGGAGCAGCTCGAGGTAAACGCCGGTCTGCCGTTCGAACCGTATCCTTCAGATCCGGCGGAGACGTCGCCGGTAGCCGGGGCGGCCGCCGGGCCGGAGACGGCTGAGTTCGACCGGGCCCTGGCTACGGAGGAGATCCGGCGCATAGTGCTCAGCTACCCGCGGCGGGTGGACAGCGGCGACTTCGCCGCCGTCGGCGACCTCCTGGCCGGCGTCAAGTTCGGCGGGGCGGTCGGGCGCAACGCCGCCCGGGTCCCCGACGACCAGATGCAGACGAGGACGGCCCGGGAGATAGAGGATCTGTACAAGGCGTCGGTGCTCCGCTACGACGACGGGAAGCCGCACACCAAGCATCTGATCACCAACATTGATGTCAGTTTCGCCGCTGACGGGCGTTCAGCCGACACTCGTTCGTACTACACCGTCCTGCAGGGAATGGATGGGTTCCCGTTGCAGATCATCATCGCCGGCCGTTACGACGACGAGTTCCGCCTGACGGGGGGTGGGGAGTGGAAGCTCGTGTCGCGCCGTGAGTACACCGACCTGGTAGGCGATCTTTCCCGACACGTGTCGCCGGAGACCCTGCGCCAGCTCTCAACCGGGCACTGACCCTTCCCGGGGGGCGCGTCTCGGTCGGTTCCGTCGGGCCGGTTGATCCGGTCGGGCGGGTCGGTTCGGTCGGTCGGGCTGCTCGGTGCAGTCGATCCGGGCGGCCGGTCCCATCGTGCCGCTTGGGCGCTTGTGAACGCTTTCTCGTAAACGATTCGTGTTCTCGGTGCCAGATCGCACGGATGGCGTGCGATACGACACCGAGAAAACAAAATGTCTACGAGATTCGATGACAGTAGGGGTCATCTGGTCTCGCCGCGGCCCCATTTCAACCCGGGGCCCCGCCCCGCCCCGCCCCCGGGCCATTCCCCGTTTGCATATCCCGTCATGAGCCCACGAACCGCCACTACCATATGTCCCTTGGTGCTCCCGTGACCGAGGGCGCCGGTCCGGGATCGTGTACCAGGGGAGCCTGATGAAGAAGCCCGAGGAGCTGTTCGATCTCAGCGGCAAGGTAGCCGTCGTCACCGGCGGGAGCCGCGGGATCGGCCGAGCGGTATCCGAGGGTCTGGCCGCGGCCGGGGCCGATGTCGTGGTGGCCAGCCGAAAGGTCGACAACTGCGAGGTCGCGGCTCGGGAAATTGAAGCCGCCACGGGGCGCCGCGCCCTTCCGGTGGGCTGTCATGTCGGCAGATGGGAGGATTGCGACCGCCTGGTTGACACGGTCTACGGCGAGTTCGGGCGCTGCGATGTGCTCGTCAACAACGCCGGCATGTCCCCGCTCTACGATGACCTCACGTCGGTCACGCCGGACCTGTACGACAAGGTGCACTCGGTCAACGCGAGGGGGCCGTTCCGCCTCGGGTCACTGATCGGCTCACGCATGGCGGAGGGCGACGGCGGGTCGATCATCAATGTCACGACGGCGGGATCGCTGCGGCCGGACTGGAGTGACCTTCCTTACGCCATGGCCAAGGCCGGGCTCAATGCGCTGACACTGGGTCTGGCCGGGGCGTGGTCTCCGAAGGTTCGGGCCAATCTGGTGTTGCCCGGCGCGTTCGACACTGACATTACGAAGGCGTGGGCGCCGGGGGCCAAGAGCCAAGCGGCTGCTATCAACCCGATGAAGCGCATCGGCCAGCCCGAGGACATGGTCGGCGTGTGTGTCTTTCTGGCGAGTGACGCCGCCAGTTATGTCAACGGAGCCCAGATCCTGGTGGACGGCGGGTTGTTTCGCGCGCTTTAGCCGCTGCCGCACCGCAACCCGGGCAGAAAGGGGAGGAGCTCATGGGAGCCATCGAGGGCCGGTCCGGTTTCGTCCCCGGCGGGGCCGAGGGCGCCGAGACCCGGCCGCCATGACGACCCCTAGGATTTCCGGACCGATCACCGGCGGGAGGCGAGGGTGGCCGTTCGGCCGGCCGATGATCGAGCTCGCCGAGCACGGTTATCGCGAAGACGAGTTTTTTCTCGAGGGAACGGCCACCCGGTACCGGGCATCCGGGGGTGGCGAGCTCGCCCGTGACGGGCGCTGGCGAATCGCACCGGCTGGATCCAGCCCGTACAAGACCCGGATTGTCGTCTACCGCCCGGAGGACCCGTCAGCGTTCAACGGCACTGTGATCGTGTCCTGGAACAACGTATCGGCCGGCTTCGAGAACTTCGCGCTGGGTGACAGCCCTGACGTTTTTGCGGGCGGGCACGCGTATGTGGCGGTTTCGGCGCAGCGGGCGGGTATCCACGGACTGCCGCCGAGCCCGGTGGGCCTGGTGGTCTGGGACGCCGACCGGTACGGGTCGTTGTCGATCCCGAGCGACGACTACTCGTTCGACATTTTCTCGCAGGCGGGGCGCGCCATCGGACCGGGACGAGCCCGCCGTCCGATCGATCTCATGGGCGGCCTGGAGGTCCGCCACCTGCTCGCTACCGGGGGCTCGCAGTCGGCCGGACGGCTTGCTACCTACATAAACGCGGTCCAGCGGCCTGCAGGCGTATTCGACGGTTTCCTGGTCACGTTGTATTTCGGCTCCGGATCCCCCCTCGAGGTGGGCGACTTTGTCTTCAATCCAGCCGTCTCGGCCGGCGGACTGCCGAGCCTGGCGGCGCATGTGCTGCGAGACGATCTCGATGCCAGGGTGATGATCGTCAACTCGGAGCTCGAGGCGATTGCGTGCTACGGCGTGCGCCAGCCGGATACCGACCGCTTTCGCTACTGGGAGGTTGCCGGGACCTCCCACGTCTCCCTGCCGGACATGCTGGCCATCGCCCCGCGGGCCGAGCGCGACCTCGGCCGGGTCATGCCTGTCACAAGCGGTATCAATCAGGTGTCGCTGGCTCCAGTTGTCGACGCCGCGATTCACCACATGCAGTTGTGGCTCGAGGGCGGTCCGCCCCCGCCCATCCAGCCCCGGATCGAGTTTGCCGGGGACCCGCCTGAAGTCCAGCGCGATGAGCACGGCATCGCCTGTGGGGGGATACGGCTTCCGCAGGTCCAGGTGCCCGTCGCCACCAACCGGGCCGACCCGTCGGCGCCCGATACGTTAGGACGCCTCGGCGGGTCGAGCGTGCCGTTCACCGCCGGCAAGTTGCAAATGCTCTACGGAGACACCGACGGCTACCTCGGACGCTTTGCCGAGGCCGCCCGGACCGCCGCCTCTGCCGGCGTCATCCTGCCCCAAAATGCCGAAGCGCTGGTGGCCGGCGCCCGCTCGGCAATGGCCGCTACCGACTGGACCGCGTATTGAGCCTCGGCCGTGACTTGCCTATGCTCCCCTTCATGTCACTTCAAGGCCGCGGCGTGGCGGCATGTTCGACGATGGCGTGGAACTGGGATATTTGCCGGTGCATCGACGCCTGGAGCCGCGCCGGCATTCAGGGGATCGGCGTCGGCATGCCCCAGTTCCACGAGTGCGGAGTCGAGCGCAGCATGCGCGAGCTCAAGGCCAGCGATCTGGTGGTCTCCGACTTTCAGGGCGTCCACCTGTACGAGCTCAACGACCCGCCAAAGTTCAAGGAGCATCAGCAGGAGGCGCTCAAGTATCTCGACATGGCGGCTGAACTGGGGGCCGAGTGCTTCACCGCGGAGTGCCGGCCGCGCGGGACGATGACGTGGGACGAGGCGGCCAAGCACGTCGTGGAGCAGACCATCGCATTTCTTCCGGAGATCCACGCCCGCAATCTTCGATTGGCCATCGAGCCGGTATCACCGATACGGCAGGACGTCACGTTCATCAACCTGGCCGCGGACGCGGTCGACATCGTGGAGCGGGTTGACGACCGGTCGTTCGGCTACTTGTTCGACACCTATCACCTGTGGTGGCAGCGAGGCATCGAAGACCTGGCGCGCCGGTCCGCCAGTAAGGTCTTCTACGTCCAGGTGAGCGACCACAAGGCCGTCACTCTTCGTACCCAGGACCGGGCCATGCCGGGCCAGGGGATCATCCCGCTGCATCGGCTGCTCCACGCTCTGGTCGACGGAGGTTACGCGGGCTGGTGGGAGCTCGAGGTTATTTCCGATCAGAACGAGAAGATGGGCATCGAGACGGCGTTGCAGACCGCGGCGCGCGGCATGGAGGACGCGTGGGCTTCTGAATGAGCCCGTCGCCCCACCCGCCCGCGGGGTCGGCCGGCTAAAACAGCTCCGCGCCGTAGACCTAGGGGCAATTCTGCGACGTCTTCAGGTGACCTCTTCACTGCGAGGGAGGCCGACGAAATCGGGGACCGGTTCCGGAACCGGGTGAGGGCGGCCGGAGTCGAAGAAGACAAGGGCCACCAGCCAGCTCACCGCCGTGCAGACGGCCCCGACCAGGAACGCCGCCTGGTAGCCGCCGGTCAGGGCGTGAGCCAACCCCTCGTGGCGGGCGAGAAGCCCGGTGGTGCGGGAAGCGGCCACGGTCGCCATGGCCGCTACGCCGAGTGCCGTTCCGATCTGAACTGAAACGTTGGCTACGCCTGACGCCACACCCGAGTCAGCTGGCGCCACCGAGGACATGACCATCGCGATCGTCGGCATGACGGTCAGTCCGAAGCCCACCCCGTTGAGCACCAGCGTCGGCAGAATGGAGCTGACATACGACGAGTGCTCGGATATCCGGGACATGCCCAGCAGACCGGCGGTGAGCAGCGCCAGTCCGACCAGGGTTGGAAGCTTCCATCCGGTGCGTTCAACCAGGCGGGGGGTGACCGTGAGCGAAACCAGACCGGTTGTGGCCGTCAATGGAAGGAACGCCAGGCCGGTTCGAAGCGGGCTGTAGCCGACCACGTTCTGCAGGTACAGCGCCCCGATGAAGTTGAGGCCGAAGCCACCTATGGGAAAGAGCACTCGGACCACGGCAGCACTCGCCAGGTTGCGGTTGCGGAGGATCCGCAGTGGTATCAGCGGGGTTGCTACTCGCGACTCCACGAGCACGAATAGCAGCGCCAGTGCCACTGCTCCCACAAGCGCGGCGACGGTTCTACCGGATCCCCAGCTGGAGTCTCCGGCGTTGACCATGCCGTACACGGCAAGCGAAGGGGCGGCAGTGACGAGGAAGGCCCCGAGGAGGTCGGCTCCTGCAGCCAGCCCGATGCCGGGTTCGGATTCGATCAGCCTGGGCCCGATAACGAGGGTGGCTGCGCCCAACGGCACGTTCACGAAAAAAATCCAGTGCCAGCTGAGCAGGTCCGTGAGCACGCCCCCCACCACCAGGCCGAGCGACCCGCCCCCCACTGACACAAAGGCGAACACGCTGAGAGCGAGGGCCTTTTCCCTAGGCCCGGGAAACATGGGCGAGATGATGGCCAGGACCATCGCCGCCACCATGGCCGCGGTAGCCCCCTGGAGGAACCTGGCTCCCACCAGTACGTTTCCGTTCGGTGACAGCCCACACAACATGGAGGCCACGCTGAACGCACCGATCCCGATCAGGAAGATCCTCAGCCGTCCGATGAGGTCCCCCAGCCGGCCGGCCAGCATGAGCAGACCGCCGAAAGTCAGGAGATAGGCATTCACCACCCATGCGATCGATGCCTGGGAGAAGTGCAGGTCCCGCTCGATCGCGGGCAGAGCGACGTTGACCGCAGTGGAGTCGAGCACGATCATCAGTTGTCCCAGGCAGAGGACCGTGAATGCCTCCCACCTGCGCCGCTCGCCAGACACCAGCTGACCCCGGTGATCGCCTCTCCAAGGTCCCATGGGTGGGCGTCATTGTACCCCCGAGGGGGGTGACGGCCAAAAGCGCGCTTGCCGGGATTCGCCCCCACTGCACTAGCTTTCTCGACCAATGATCGAGAAGTTCACCAACAATGGGGGGATCCGGATCCGCTACCTGGACAGTGGTCCGGCCGCCCGGTCCGGGGCTCCAGTTGTGTTCGTACCCGGGATCACGGACCTCGCCGGCGATTACCTTCCTATGTTCGAATGTTTTGGCGACCGCCGCCTGCTCATCGTGGAGTTGCGAGGTCGGGGTGGCAGCGACGCTCCTTCGAACGGCTACTCGGCGCTCGAGCAGGCGACTGATGTGGAAGCCGTGATCCGCGCCAACGATATCTTTGCCTTCCATCTCATGACCTTTTCCCGGGGCACCACGCCGGGACTCGAGGTGGCCATGAAGCTGACGGGCCACGTCCTGTCAGTTTCCATTGGTGATTACCTCCCGGCGGAGATCGGTCTGCCCGTCGACTTCGCCGACCGGATGCTGGCGACGACGTGGCGCGGGGTGCCAGTGGGTTCGAGGGTGTCGCGCCACGTGCTCGATGGGATTCAGGCCGCATCGAGATCCCGTGAGCTGTGGGATCGATTGGCGGCGCTCGGCGTGCCGGTCCTGGTGGCCAGAGGGTCGGAGGGCGGCGTGATCAACGATGAGGTCGAGGCCCGCTATCGCAAGTCCGTCGCCGATATCGAGGTTGCCACCATCGCCGGATCCGGCCACGACCTGTTCCGCCCCTCCCGTACGGCCTATCCGAGCGCGGTCCTTGACTTCGTGGGCCGCCGGGAAGCGGATACCGCCGGCCCGGGCGGGGGATAGGCGGGCTGTTTGGGCTCCGTTACAATCGACCGCGG
This sequence comes from uncultured Actinomycetota bacterium, assembly GCA_963783945.1. Taxonomy (GTDB): domain Bacteria; phylum Actinomycetota; class Acidimicrobiia; order Acidimicrobiales; family Palsa-688; genus CAWAPS01. The sequence goes on along the minus strand of CAWAPS010000019.1, from coordinate 342,171 downwards.
GAGGGCCAGCGTGATTCAGGCACGTCTGAACAAGGTGATCGGAAAGCTCGCGGCCGGTGAGGCGGTGGTGTCGTCACAACCGGTTCCCAACGCCAGCGTCGAAGTGGCCGAGGCATACGGGGACTCCGACTTTGACATGGTGATCTTCGAGATGGAGCACCAGGGATTCGATTTCCTCGGACTGCGCAACTCGTTACAGGCGATGCTGAGCCGGCGGCGCATAGCCGAGGACGCGCTGTCCCCGTCGGTCGTGCCCTTCACCCGGATCCCGCCGCCCGGGCGCGAGACGACTCAATGGATTATCAAGCAAGCTCTCGACCTCGGGGTATACGGCTTTGTCGCCCCACAGCTCGACACCCCCGAAGATGCGCTCGCCATCGTCAACGCCGCCCGTTACCCGGCGCAACGAGGATCGGCACTCGGGGGCGGCCAGCGGGGTTATTCACCCCAGATGGCGGCCAGGTACTGGGGCCTTGGCATCCACGAGTACGCGGAGCGGGCTGATGTGTGGCCGCTCAACCCCGACGGTGAGCTCCTGGTGATAGGAATCGTCGAGAGCGTCAAGGGTGTGCACAATCTCGAACGGATCCTGGACGCCACCAGCGGTATCGGGGCGATCTGGCCCGGGTCGGGTGACCTCTCCGCCGACATGGGTCTGATAGGCCAGTTCGGGCACCCTGAGGTCGAGGACCAGGTGCAGCGGGTCCTGGCGGTCTGTCGCGAGCGCGGCGTACCGTGCGTCGGCGTGGCGGGGGGAGCGGAGGACGCCAAACGTCGCGTCGCTCAGGGCTTCCGGATTATCTTCACCCGACTCGAGGCGGGCGTGGCGTCAGCGGTGCGAACGGCTGAGGGCTGAGCCGGTGCTGCCCTGCTCACCGGCCGGCGTCAGCGTAACGGACGCGACGACGCGATCTCGTAGAGGGTGATCTCCATGCTCAGGGGAGCCGGACGGGTACTGCCCTCCTGAGGCGGGTTCTCGCGTTGGGTCGACTGGCCCTGAAGGTGTCGCTGCAAGTGGTCCGTCGACTCCCAGCGCTCCGAAAGCACCACCCGCCCAGGGTCGAGCGGGTCGGCGGCGAGGACATATTCGAGACAGCCGTCTTCCAGTCGAGAGGCCCGCATCCCGTCGACGCTGCCCTGGAGGAACTGTTCCCGCTCCTCAGGCTTGACCCCGAACACACCCTGTACGATCACCATTGTCATGGCCCCATTTATAGCCTGGCCCGCGATCGATCGGGCGCCCTCGAAAGGCCCGGCGGGGTTGCAGGGAGCGCCCGACTGTGTCGCTCGCATATGATTGGGTGGAAATCAGTAGACAACCCTGGAAATGTCATTCATGAATGCAGGCGACATGGCGTTCGTGGACAATCAGTCGATGGGAGATAGTTGATGCCCGATATTTCCTTCACCGGTCAGACGGCGATCGTGACGGGAGCCGGCCGCAACCTGGGTCGCGCCTACGCACTCGAGCTCGCCCGCCGAGGGGCCGAGGTGGTCGTCAACGAGATCGACGAGGGCCTGGCGGAGGCAGTGGCGGAAGAAATCAATGCCGCGGGCGGCCGAGCCGTCGGGTGTCAGGATACGGTCGCGACGGCAGCGGGAGCCGAGCATGTCGTGGATACCGCTGTTCGCGAGTTCGGAAAGGTGGATATTCTCGTCAACAACGCGGGAATCCTTCGGACTGGTTATTTCAATGACCTGAGCGATGCGGATATCGACGAAGTGCTCGACGTCCATCTTCGGGCCCCGTTCAGGATGACCCAGCTGGTGTGGCCTCTCATGACGGAACGCAAATATGGCCGGGTCGTCATGGTGTGTTCCAACTCAGGCTTGTTCTCCCACCACGGGCTCAGCAGCTACGCCGCAGGCAAGACGGGGCAATACGGCCTGATGAAGGCGCTGGCCTTCGAGGGCATGGAGCGGGGGATCAAGGTGAACGCCATACTTCCCGTGGCCCGCACCGGCCCCAGCCCGGTGAAGCCGGACATCCCCGACATGATGGAGTACTTTGCCAAGTACACCCGCAAGCCGGTCGAGGTGGACGACTGGCGATGGGATCCTCCGACGATCGCCGCACTCGTGATGTACCTGTCCAGCTCCGGGTGCGACTACACCGGGGAGGCTTTTTCTGCGGTGCACGGTCGGTACGCCAGGATCTTCGTCGGGGTGGCCGACGGTTGGATTGCTCCCGACGAGGCCTCGATCAGTGCTGAGAATGTTGCCGCCCACATAGGCGAGATCCGCGATCTCTCCAGCCACAGCGTCCCTATGTGGCTGTTCGAGGAGATACGCGATGTGGACGAGCGCATCGATGCCGGGGGCTGACGGCTAAGGGCTCGCCTTAACCCGCGACTCGCCCGCGGGATCAGCTGGCTACTTGTTGCAGAAGCCGGCGTCCACGGGAAGGGTCACCCCCGTTACATATCTGCCCTCTTCAGAGCAGAGGAAGATGATGGCGTTCGAGATGTCGCTGGGATCGAGGAGATCGACCGGCATCGGATTCATGAGGCTCGAGCCGGCATCGGGGTGCGCCTCCATGAACTGACTGAAACCATCGTTGACCACCATGGGGGTGTTGACACCGCCCGGGTGCACGGTATTGCAGCGGATGCGGTGGGGAGCCAGGGAGTTGGCATAGGCCCTCATCAGCCCGACCACGCCGTGCTTGGCCGCGCCGTAGCCCATGAAGCCCGCCATCGCCAGCTCGCGACTGGGAGCCATCCCCTTCAAGCCTGCGGAGGAGCTCGTGATCACGATCGCGCCTCCTTGGTCTTGCTCGATGAGGCTTGGGATGGCGGCCTCGCACGTGTGAAATACGCCGGTCAGCATGACGTCGACGGCGTCGTAGAACGCCTGGCGCTGGCGCCCCCGGTCACCGAGGGTCGGCATGATGCCGGCGTTGGCCACGACGAAGTCGAGCCGTCCCAACTCGCGCCGTCCCTCACCGAGGACAGCCGCCACCGCATCGAAGTCTCGGACGTCGGCCTGGCGGGCCACGATGCGCCGGCCCGTCTTCTCCACCAGTTGGACCGTCTCTTCGAGGTCATCCGGGGTAGCCAGCGGGTACTCGATCGAGCCGATGGTTCCGCACAGGTCCAGGGTTATGATGTCGGCACCCTGCTCCGCCATCAGTACGGCATGAGAGCGCCCTTGACCGCGAGCACCTCCGGTGATGAACGCCACCTTTCCATCAAGGCGAGCCATTTGCGCTTCCTCCCTTGCCTGGCGCTATCGCCCGAGCGTACAGGATCGACTTCGAGCGGAGATGGGTGGCCGCCAACCCGGGAGCAGGGGAGTGGAGGCCTACGGCTGGTTTCCTCCCAAGATCAGGTCTTCTCCCTCGGTTTGCTCGAGCAGCCGGACCTCGCGGTCGCCAAGTTGCTGCTCGGAAGGGACTTTGTGTCCGGTCGCGGGAAGCACCCAGGCCGTGACCGCCGCGGCCACGCAGATGGCGCCGGCCAACCAAAGCACCACGGTGTAGCCGTCCAACGTCGGCTGGCCGGTGGATGAAGAGTTGTGACTGGCGAGAATGGAGGCCGTAAGGGCGCTGCCCAAGGAGAAGCCCACGTAGCGGACAACTTGGTAAAAGCCCATGGCGCTGCCGGTTTCACCTCGCGGGACCGCCGAGACGATGAGGCCGGGGATGGCGGCGTAGGTCGTGCCGAGCCCGATCCCGAGCATCCCCATCATGACGAATGCCTCCCAGAGGGAGCCGTGGAACAGGGCGAAGAAGATACCCGCGGCCGCCACGACCAGGCAGCCCATGGCCAGCACGGCCCGAACTTCGATGTGCTCGATTAGGACCGGCAGCGCCCTCGAAGCTGTCAGCATGCACACCGACAACGGGATGAGCGTCAGCCCGGCCACGACCACCGAGGCCGAGAAGCCGAAGCCGCCCGAACGCGGGAGCTGAACGAATTCGGTTACCGCCGAGAGGTTCATGTACATGGCGACGCCGAGCACGAGAGCACATCCGTCGCCGGCTAGTACCGCCGGGTGCCGGAGGAGGCGGAGATCGACCAGCGGCGCGTGCGTGTGCAGCTGCTGGACCGTCCACACCCCCAAGATGGCGAGACCACCGAGGAGCAGGGCGACGATCGCCGGAGACCCCCAACCCCACGTCGCGCCCTGGGCGATGGCCACCAGTACGGCGACCAGGCCCGACGTGAGCAGGATGGCGCCGGTCAGGTCGAGACGAGCCGGGCGGCGGATCTTCGTCGATGGGACGACAGCGATGACGGAGATGAGGGCGAGTCCGGTGACCGTGGCCCCAAACCAGAAGGCACCCGACAGGCCGATGCGGTCGGCGAGCAGGCCGCTGATCGGGTAGCCCGCGCCAGCACCGGCCGCGGTCGACACCGATAGCAGCCCGATCATCGGGGCGACGCGCTCGGCGGGCATCTCATCCCGGGCGGTGGCCATGGCGAGAGGGGCCACGCCCAAACCAACGCCTTGGAGCGCTCGGCCGAGGACGAGCACGTCCAACCGCGAGGCCTCGGCCGCGACGACGCAGCCGAGGGTCACCGCGGCCAGACCGCCGATCATGGTGGCCCGGCGTCTCGGGCCGTCTCCCAGGCGGCCCATCACCGGGGCGCTGACGGCGCCGGAGAGCAGTGCGATCGTGAGGGACCACTGCGCCGTGCTCAGCGAGTCGTGGTAATCCCGGGCGATGGTCGGGATGAGCGGAGCGCCAAGGGAGCTGACGATGCTCGCAACCATGGTGGTCAGTACGAGCACCGGCGCCACGGCTCTGGCCCGACGGCCCAGACTCATATCGGTCCTTGGCGGCGCTGGAGTATCTCGATCAGCCGCTCCACCGCTTCGCCGGCCGCGGTGAGGGCGACGAGATCGTCGTCCTGCAGCTCGCCCAGGATCTGGCGTAGCACCGAGCGGAGGTGGCTACGAGCAGCCTCCAGGCACAGGCGGCCATCGGCCGAGATGGACACGACCACGGCCCGCCCGTCGTCGGGCGCTCGGCCTCGCGCCACCAGGCCCCGACCCTCGAGCTTGTCGACCAGCTTGCTCACCGACGGCTGGGCCAGGGCCTCCGTCTCGGCCAGCTCGGTGATGCGGCGCGGGCCGTCGTTAAGGGTGGTGAGCAGGCCGGCCTCGGTGCGGGTCAGCTCGCGCGAGCCCGACCTCAACAGCAGCCGGGTGAGGCGGGACGTGCTGCCGAGCAGGGTCGCGACGATGTGATCCTCGGCGTCGATGCCAGTGGCCGCCGGACCGGGCTGAAGCATCCATGAACTATATAGCTACGGAATGGAAATTTCCAGTAGTACCTGGAGTACCAGTGGGCCGTCGATCCATCGGGCGGGCGCCCCAAGGTGTTACTCCCAGCTGAGCATCAGGTTCCTGACATGCCGGAGGCCGGGCGGGTAATCGAGCTTCTCGTGGCCCGGCTTGACCCGGTATTCCGGGATGCGCCGGTGCCACTCCCGCAGCGCCACCCGGAGCTCGCGGCGGGCCAGATGCTGGCCGAGGCATTTGTGGACGCCGTTGCCGAACGCGAAGTGCTGGTTCTTGACTCGATCGAACCGCACGTTCATGGGATCCTCGACGGCTGCCGGGTCGATGTTGGCCCCGCCCCAATGAGGGACGATCACCTGGCCGGCGTCGACGTGAGCGCCGCTCGGCAGGTCGACCGGGCATCGGGTGATGCGAGGCGCCCCGACCGATGCCGGTGATTCCCACCGGAGCAGCTCCTCGACCGCGGTAGGGATCACCGTTGGGTCCTCGGTGATCAATCTGCGGTGCTCAGGATGCTGAGCGAGGAAGGCGTAGGCGCACGTGAGCGCATCCGTGACGGTGTCCAGGCCGCCTATCAGCAGCATGTAGCAGATGTCGAGGATGTCCTCCCGCGAGAGCCTGTCACCGCCCACCTCTGCGGTGACGAAGCGGGTGATGATGTCGTCGGTCGGCCGGGCGGTCCGTTCGTCGACCAGGCGCCCGAAGTATTCGTAGACCTTTTGCCCGCCTGCGTTGATCACCCGTGATTTCACCTCGGTGTCGACCGCCGCGTCGGGATCGATCCGATCGGGATGGTGAATCCGGTCCCGCATATCGAGGAAAATCGCCAGCTCGTCCTCGGGCCGGCCCATGAGCCCGAGAAAGACCGACGACGGGAAGGGATCGGCGAACTGCCGGGTGAAGTTGCATTGGCCGCGGTCGATGAAGGTGTCGATGTAGGCGTTCACCCGGCAGGCAATGTCCTCCTCCTGGGCCTCCATCCGCTTGGCCGAGAACAAAGGATCCAGTAGCTTGCGATATTTGGTGTGCTCGGGCGGGTCGATATTGATCGGAATGATCGGACGGACGTTGCCGAGGTCAAGGTAAGAACCGTTCGAGAATTTGTCGTGATTTCTCACCACGTACTCGGTGTCGGCGCGCCCGAACGAGAAAGCGAGACCCGCTTCGACGTCGACGTACCCGCCCCCCAGGACGGCTGCCAGATAACCGGCCTGCGGGGCGTCGAGATCGGGTTGCCCGGCGGTGATCGCGTCACGATTCGAACGGCTGGCGTATTCTGTTGGTTCGCTCACATTTCCCCCTTGTCGTTCCGGCTGCCGGCTTGTCAGCGGAGGCTTTCTCGCCAACTGCTGGCCGCCGCAGCCAGCCGGGCTGCCGCTTCGTCCCACGGCAGGCTTCGTAGCTCGTCGTTGAGCACCTCTATGTCGATGGTGGCGTCCGGGCTGTTCTCCAGAGCCGCCTCGATCAGATCGCGCAGCGGTAGCCGGCCCTCTCCCGGGAGCTGCCGGCCGGTCATGGGGACGTAGGGCCCTTCGCGAGCCGGTGGTGTCCGGTCGCTCAGCTGGATCCCGGCGATCGCCCCGGCCGGCAACCGGAGGATGTCGTCGATGGTGCCGCCGGAACGGTCGAGGTGGAACACGTCGAGGAGCAGCGCGGCGTTCGTCTCGCCGGAAGCCTCGATGACGGACTGCGTGAACGGCAGGTCCCGCAGCCCGCTGTTAGGAAAGAATTCGAGGCAGATCCGCAGGCCGAGCGGGGCGGCCCGGCGACAGATGCCGGCGACCGCATCGGCCAGTACGTTTACAGGAAGCGGCGGCCCCAGGTAGTGCGTCACGTTCACGATTGACGCCCCGAGCCCGGCGGCCGTGCGGAAGCACATCGCCTCATCCGGGGGATCCAGCACGTCGGTTGGGACCCGGGCCCTGACCTCGGGGTCGAGGTCGGCCGCTGTCGGCACGTCGGGCAGGGAGGTGGTCAGGGCGTCGACCATGGTGACGGTGATGCCGGCGGCGACGAGGCGGCGCTGGAGCGTGGCTTCGGTCCAGCCGGCGTCGAGGGCTTCAGCGAACGCTTTGGGCCGAGCCGTTATCCGCCGGAATCCCGCGTGGTCCGCCGCGTCGATGAAAGCGGGCAGGCTCGCCTCCATCAAATTGGCGCAGGCCAGACCGATGTCGGGGACGACTACAGGCATGGGCCTAGTCTATGGAGGCAGGCGCGAGCGGCGCAGGCGGCGGGGGGTTGGCGGTAGTTCGCTCTATTATCTTTGGCAACGATCGGGCGAGGGAGGGTACATGGCCACTTACGTGTTGGTGCATGGCGGCGGGCACGGGGGTTGGTGCTACCAGCGGGTGGCTCGGATCCTCCGCGACTCCGGCCACGACGTTTACACCCCGACCCTCACCGGTCTGGGTGAGCGATCGCATCTCCTGAGCGCTGACGTGGACCTCGATATGCAGATCGAGGATGTGGTCCAGGTCCTGAAGTACGAGGATCTGCGCGACGTGATCCTGGTTGGTCACAGCTATGGAGGCATGGTGATCACCGGGGTTGCTGACCGTGCCCTCGATCGCATCGGCTGGCTGGTGTTCCTCGACGCGTCCACACCGAAAGACGGCGAGTCTCTGGTCGACCGGGCTCCGGTCATTTCCCGGGCCTACGAAGAGGTGCGTACCATCAACGGCGTCGAAGTCGTGCTGGGGCCGGAGTCGAAGTCGAACGTCAACCTGGGCGTGACCGACCCGGAGCAGAACGCCTGGATGACCGCGAAGCTCACCCCCCACCCGTGGAAGTGCTTTTCCCAGCCGATCCGGCTGGCCCATGAGGGAGCGGTGAGACGGCTGCCGCGGGCCAGCATCAACTGCACGCCAACGTTGAAGATGAAGCCGCCGGAGACCAGGGCAGAGGCCCTGGACGCCGATCGGGTCTGGGAGATCGACACCGGCCACGACCTGATGATCACCGAGCCCGAGGCCACAGCGGCCATGCTTCTCGAGCTTGCTTAACCGCTTCGCAGAATTGCCCGCGGCCGCGGTGGCCGCTCAGCCGAGTGGTCGGAACCACACGCCGTCACCCGTGGAGACGAGATGACCGGCGGTAGGCGGTGGAAAGTGCGTGCCGATGATGAGAACGGGGGTATCGGCAAGCTCGCCCACCAGACGCCGTCGGGTCGAGCACGACGCGTCGCGGTCGGTGTCATTCATGGCGTACCACTCGGGCTCGGCGAACCCGATGGGGCTGTGGGCGCAGTCCCCGGTGATGAACGCCCTCTCTCCCTGGGAGCTCACGCGTAGCGAGAAGTGGCCGGGCGAGTGACCAGGTGTGGGCACGAACTCGATCGCGTCGCTCAGGCGATGGTCAGTGTCCACTAGCTCCAAGACGCCGAAATCGACGAGAGGGGTGACCGCGTTGTCGAACATGACCACGCCGGACGCCATCCGCTCTTCCTCCGAAGCAGCCTGCCAATGCTCGTATTCCGATCGGGAAAACACGTAGCGGGCGTTTGGAAAAGTAGGCACGCGCCTGCCGTCCTCGACCAGGGTGTTCCATCCCACGTGATCGACATGCAGGTGGGTGCAGATCACCACGTCCACTGTGTCCCGTCCGAAGCCCGCGTCCGCCAGCTCAACGAGGAACGACCCGTCGTTGCTGAGGGCCTCTGTGCCCTCGGGCAGGGGTCCCGGTCCAAAGCAGGTGTCGACCACGATCTTGCGACCGCCCTCTTCGATGCCGAAGGAGTGGATCGAAATCGTCAGCTGTCCTTCGTCGTCGATCGCCCAGGGTTTCATCCAGCGCGAGTGCCGCTCCAGCCCTTCAGACGAGGCCCGGGGCAGCAGGTAATCTGCCGGTAGGGCCATGATCCGCTCCTCGACCCTGGTTATGGTGATTTCGCCGATCTTCCATTGCAGGTTGCCGCTCATGGATCCCCTTTCGGGTTGAGGCCGTTCGTCAGCGGGGCAGGGTGTACCCGCCTCCTACTATGGTGGAGAGGCCGCCATCGACGGGCAATGAGATCCCGGTGATGAATCCTGCCTCGTCGGACGCCAGGAACAATGCCGCGTAGGCGATATCCCACGCCGTGCCTAGCCGCCTCATTGGAACGGTCCTGGATTTCACCTCGACCAGTTCTTCCCGGGTCCGACCCCTCGCCGAGACGTGCGAGTCGATGCCCATGGGGGTGTCTATAGGGCCGGGCATGATGGCGTTCACCCGAATGTTGAACGGGGCGTTTTCCCCGGCGAGCCGGCTGGTGAGTGCGTTGACCGCGTTCTTCGAGATCCCGTAAGCGAAGTTGGGCCCCATTCCTATCGCTGCGATCGAGGAGATGTTGACGATGGCCCCGCCGCCGGCCTGACGCATCAGGGATATGCACGCCCGGCTGGTGAGCCACGTGCTCTTCAAGTTGGTGGACATTATGGCGTCCCAGGCGTCGCTTTCGAGGGCGACCCCATCGCTGTCCCCGCGGGCCGTGCCCACGTTGTTGACCAGTATGTCGACGCCACCCAGCGCGTCAGCCGCGTGGCTGATGATTTCCTCGCTGGCCCCAGCCTGGGCGACGTCTGCGGCGAGCGCTTGGCCCCGGCCGCCCTCCTTCACGATGTGGTCGACGGTCGCGGATGCCCGCGCCAGATCACGATCCACGACGAGGACCTCGGCGCCCTGGCGGGCGAAGAGCACGGCGATGGCCCGGCCGTTGCCGATGGTCACGCCTTCCTGCTGGCCTCCTCCGACCACCACGACGCGCTTTTTGTCAGCTCTGAGCATGGCGAAATCCCTCGCTCCTCGGTACGGAGCGCAGAGCGCCCCAGAGTTCGACGTCGCCAACCAGTCCGGCGAGTCCTACGGCGTGATCTCGTCGATGCGCTCGTCCGCGTCCCGAATCTCCTCGAACAGCCACATGGGGACGCTGTGGCTGGAGAGGTCGCGGATCTCCCCCATGTGGGCAGCAATGCTTTCGGCCCGGATCGAGGCCTCGTCGGGGGCAATCCAACCGTCAGCCACGCCGACGAAGACTCTTGCATAGCGACCGTGCACCGCGGAGAAGGCCTCGCCGGTGTAGTCGCATTCCGAGCTGGAGAGATAGGTTACGAGAGCGGAGATCGTCGGGGGACCCCAACGCCAATCGTCCACCTCGACCGGCTTGCGGGTGTACCGGGCGCCGATCTCCACCATGTCCGGAATGTTGGAGGCCAGGGCCCCCTCGGTCATGGCCATGGGCAGGATGGCGTTCACCTTGATTCCCCGCTCCATCCCCTCGAACGCCAGCGCCTTGGTGAGGCCGTACAAGGCGGCCTTGCCCGCGGCATAGTTGCTGAGCCCCTGGTGGGAAAACATGCCGGAGGCCGAGCACGTCATGACGATGCGGCCATAGTTGCGTTCAGTCATGATCGGCCAGACCAGCTGGCTCGTCCTGAACGCGGCTCGAATATGGATGTCGAGAACAGTGTCGATATCTTCGTCGCTGAGGTCGTTGAAATAACCGGTGTGGATAACTCCGGCGTTGTTGACGAGCACATCCACCCGGCCGAACTCGCGAACCGCGGTGTCGACGACGTGCTGTGCTCCCTCGGCCGTCGCGACACTGGCATGGCACGCGACAGCCCGGCCCCCGGCCTCGTTGATTTCCTTGGTCACACCGTCGGCCAGACTGCCGACGATGTCGTTTACGACCACGGCAGCCCCCCTGCGGGAAAGGTCCAGGGCGTGAGACCGCCCCAGGCCGCGGCCGGCTCCTGTCACGATCACCGCCTGACCGTCAAAGGAAATCTCGGGCATCAGCATTCTCCCCTCGATCAATCGACCGACGTGTCTTGTCACCTCGACTGAGGAACAGCAACACCCTCAGGGCCGACTGGAACCTCGCCAAACCATATCCCAGCCTCCGCCGTTGGTTCAAGAGGAGGCGCCCCGGTCGCCGGTCTGCTCGACTCGCCCGCAGAGAGCGCGGACCGGCAGCCTTTGAAAAAATAATTGCATATTTTTGGGTCCGTGCGTATAGTTGCCGCTGGTCAGAGCTGGACTGTGGCCAGGAGGCAGGTGAATGGGGAGGTCGGGGGATGGGGCCGGTCCACTCAACGGGCTGAGAGTCGTTGACCTGTCTCCGACCGCGGTTGGGGCCCAGGCCACCCAAACCCTGGCCGATTTCGGCGCTGATGTCATCTGGGTCGAGCCGCCTGGCGGCAGCGCCCTGCGAGACCTGGCTTCGTTTCCTTTCCTGGCCCGCGGCAAGCGCAGCTTGGTCGCCGACTTGAAGACGGCCGAAGGGGTGGAGCGAGTCCGGGCCCTGGCTGGGTCGGCGGACGTGTTTCTCGAGACGTTCCGGCCGGGCGTGGCCGACCGGCTCGGTCTGGGGTATGACGACCTCACGGCGGACAACCCGGGGCTGATCTACACCTCGATCACCGGTTTCGGGCGTCGGGGGCCGTGGGCCCGGCTAAAGGGCTACGAAGGTATCGTTGCCTCTGTACTGGGATTGCAGGCCTCGTTCGAGTCGATGTTCGCAGGGAAGCACCCTCCGTTTGTTTCGGTGCCGTGGTGCTCGTTTCCGGCATCGCAGACGGCGCTACACGGGATTTTGACTGCCCTGCTCGAGCGAGAGCGCAGCGGCCACGGCCAACGGGTCGAGACCAATCTGGCCCAGGCTCTGGCCACCCTCGATCCGTGGATGTGGTTCCTGTATCTGGTCACTGAGCGCTGGCCGGGTGCCTACACCCCCGACACTGCGGTGAATGAGAGGGGCATTCCCAACAGCTACACCATTTTTGTTCTGCTGATCTCTCAGACCAAGGACGGTCGCTGGCTGCAGTTCGCTCAAAACTCGACCCGGCTGTTCGCGGCGATGATGCGCGCCCTGGGTCTGGAGTGGATGCTGACCGACCCGAAATGGGCTGGTATTCCCGTACTGGATGACGAGGAGCAGCGGCTGGAACTCTGGCTGCGGATGCTCGGGGCAGCCAAGGAGAAGACGCTGGCCGAATGGGAGCAGGTCTTCGCCACCGATCACGACGTGTTCGCCGAGCTGTATCGCAGTGGTCCGGAAGTGCTCGATCACCCGCAGTTGGTCCATGGCGGACGGATCGTCGAGATCACCGATCCCGAGAGGGGGCCTGTGCGCCAGCCTGGAGCGCTGGTGCGCATGGCCCGTACCCCCGCGGCGGTCGGCGCACCCGCGCCCACCCTGGGCGGCGATGGGAGCCTGGAGTGGAGTTCATCGGCGACCGGGCCGGGTGCCCGCGCCGCGGCAGCTGCGCCCCCGGAGGGCCGCTTGCCGCTCGAAGGTGTGACCATCCTCGAGATGGCCGTCCTCTACGCCGCTCCGTACGGCGCCACGCTGCTGACGGATCTGGGCGCCCGGGTGATCAAGATCGAGCCACTCGATGGTGACCCCGCCCGTCCTATGGCCGGATTCCCCGAGGCCGGCGCGGCCAAGGCCACCCAGGGCAAGGAAAGCGTGGCCGTGAATATCTCCACGCCCGAGGGCCTGGAGATCGTCCACCAGCTCGCGCTTCGGGTCGACGCGGTGCTAGAGGGTTTCCGCGATGGTGTGGCCAAGCGGCACCACGTGGACGGCGAGACCCTGCTTGGCATCAATCCCAACCTGGTTTGCCTCAGTGCTCGCGGCTACGGCGTCGGCGGGCCGTGCGGGGACCGGCCGGCGTTCGCGCCGACGTTCGGAGCGGCGGCGGGAATCGCCGCCGCGAATCTCGGCGGGGCGGCGCCAACCGACCCGTCCATGAGCCTGGACGAGGTCACGGAGGTGAGCAACCGGCTCAGGGGGGCGAGCAGCTCTCGCTACGCCCAGGCCGACGGCTTCAGCGCATTGGGTGTAGCCACTTCGCTCCTGTTGGGGTTGCTGGCCCGCGAGCGCGGCGCCGGCGGCCAGGAGCTGTTCACTTCCATGCTCGAGACCACAGCGCACGCCATGGCCGACCACGTGGTCGACTATCGCGGAAGCCCGGGCGGGTTAACCCCGGGGCCGGACATGCGCGGCCCGAGCGCCCTCTACCGCATTTATGACGCGGCCGACGGCTGGGTGTTCCTGGCTGCCCCCCAGCCCGGAGAGTGGGACCGCCTGGCCGGCGCTCTGGCGCCCTACGCCGACCTCAGGGCCGACCCGAGGTTCTCCAGCCCGGCCGCCCGCCAGGCCCACGATACCGCCCTCGGTGACGTTCTCGCCGGGGTGTTCTGCACCCGCGGCAAGGAGGACTGGCAGGACGAGCTCACGGCGGCTGATGTGGCTTGCGTGGTGGTTGCGACCGGGCCCAACGAGCCCGTCCTCATGGCCGAGGAGTATGGGCGGGCGAGCGGCTACATAGCCGATGTCCACCATCCCATCTTCGAGGATCACCCTCGCCTGGCCCCGGTCGTGCGCTTCTCGCGCTCGGCCACTCAGGCCAAACCAGGAACCCTTTGCGGCACGGCCACGGAGAAGGTGCTGCACGAGCTCGGTTACACCGAAGAACGGATAACCGGTCTGCGCAACCGCGGTGTGGTGGGCTGAGCGAAGCCCTTACCGGCCTGAGCCGAACACCATGGCGGCCGTCTCGCGCACCGCTTCTGGGCGGCGCGGCAATGGGAAGTACACTTCGCTGACCCCGGCCCCCTCGTAGGCCCGAATGTGGTCCTGTAGACCCTCGACGGGTCCGACGTAGGTAGCAGAACTGGGGTCCTCCCCCTCGACCCACGAACGGCGTTGAGCTCCGCCGGAACTGAGGGTGAGCTGACGTAAAAACTCCCGCCGTTGGCGGGCCTCGATGGCGTTGGCGACGAGTTCGAAACCGACGCGTGCGACCACCTCGACAGAACCTGGGGGCCGGCCGGCGTTCGCCTCCTCCTGGCGCAGGCGCGCCGTCCGCTCCGCCAGGTAGGCGGGCGATCCGACGCAATGCCACATCGCGGCCCACCTGGCGGCGATGGCGATGGTCTTGTCCGACGCCCCGGCCACCAGCAAGGGAACCTGCCGCTGCACCGGCCGAGGTCGCAGGGCGGCTCCACGCAAGGGAAACTCGCCGTCGAGATCGACCGGGTCGTCGGCTTCCCACAGCTCCTTGAACAGCCGGCAGGCCGCCTCGAGTTGTTGCAGCCTGCGGCCTATCGGGGGGAAAGGAATCCCGAAGGTCTGGTGCTCCTCGGCCGACCATCCGGCGCCCACGCCGAGGACGACGCGGCCGCCGCTGATCACATCGAGGCTCCCCATTGTCCGGGCGAGCATCGGGGGAATGCGGGAGGTGATCGGCGACACCATCGCGCCCAGACGGATCCGCGACGTAATGGGTGCCAGGGCCGCCGAGGAGCGTCAGCGCGTCGAGCACGCCGTCCTCTTCGGCGAAGCCGGCCACGCCCATCAAGTGGTCCGCTGCATAGAATCCGTCGAACCCGAGTTCGTCCGCCTCGATCCCGGCGCGGCGGACCCCTTCCCAGCTCAGCGCCATAGTGCCGGAAACCGAGTACCTCATAGGGCTCATGGCGAGCGTTCGGCGCAGCGATTGATCCCGGTGAGCTGGCCCACAGAGTCATCGTAGCGGGGGACCGCCGCCGCCGATTCCGGCCACCCACGGGTCTTACTAGGATCCGATGTCGGGATTTGAGACCTGGGGAGAAAAATGGACTTCCAAGATAAATATGGGCCGTGGGCGTTTATCGCTGGAGCGTCGATGGGGCTTGGAGCGGCCTTGTCGCACAACGCCGCGGCGCGGGGCCTCAACGTGGCCATGCTGGCCCGAGGCGAGGAGCTGCTTCGCCAGACCGCCGATGAGGTCAGCACCCGCCACGGCGTGGAGGTGCGCGCCATTCCGGGTGACCTGGCGGATCCGAGTATCGGCCGGGTGGTCGCCGATGCTACTGACGATCTGGAAGTCGGCCTGCTCGTGTACAACGCCACCCTCGCCGTGTACGGCCGGTTTCTCGAGGCGCCCATCGAGGAGCAGCTCAAGACTGTCGCCATCAATTGCAGTGCCCCACTGGTGTTGTGCCAGATGTTCGCACGGAAGATGGCGGCCCGGCAGCGAGGCGGGATCGCCCTCGTCAACTCACTGGCCGCGGTGTCGGGCTCGGTCAATTTCGCCGCCTACAACGCGGGTAAGGCCTTCGAGTGGATTCTGAGCGAGACATTGTGGAGCGAGCTCACTGACGCGGGCATCGACGTCACCACCCTGCTGGTCGCCAGCATGTCATCGCCGAGCTACCTGGCCTACTCGGAATCGCTCGATCCTGCTGTCCTCGCCACCGCCCGATCGTACGCAACTTCCAAAGACCCGCTCGAACGGTTTCGGGCTCGCATGTTCGATCCGAGCAGCCCCGATGAGGTGGCCAACGCCCTGTATGACCAGCTTCCCGACGGACCGGTCTGCTACTCCCGACCGGACGACGCGGAGGTCGGGGCCGCCACCCTCGCGCTGCCGCGCGACCAGGCCGTGACGGCGTGGCGCGGCATGCTCGACATCCCGCTGCGGGAGGGCTAGCGGATTTCGGCGGCCCGGCGAAGCAGGTGCTGAGCCTCCGGGCCTCCGTCTATGACGTGAACCGTACGGCGGGTCGCCCGCCACCCGTCCGCCGTGCGGCGAAACCCCCAGTTGTTGGCGGAGACCCGCCAGATCTCGTAACCGTCGTCGGCGTGGAGATATACGCGCGAGTAGTTGACGGCGGTCGCCTCATCTCCCTCGACCTGCACGATGGGGAATCCGTGCACGTGCGCGCACCCCTGACTGACCAAGGAATGCTGGCGGTCGCTGTTGATCATGGTCAAGACCGCGGCCGCCCCCCGGGTCTCCGACCCCTCGGTCTCCAGCACGGCGTCCTCTGTCCAGAGCGCCCCCGCCGTCTCGCCATTTGCTGTATCTGCCGCCGGCCCCCAACTGAAGATCAGCCGGCAGATCGCCGCTTCGTCCTCCAAACGCCTCAGCCGGGCCTCGAGGGCAGCAAAATCGGGCTGGACCTGTGTGCTCTCCATGTCGCCTCCCCTGGGCGGTGTCGGTGGCCATCGTCGACCGGGCCGTCACGCTAGCCGAACCCATCGAGCGCCGAAGTGTTACATTCGCGTGCCACGATGCAATGGCCCGGGTAATCAGGGGTCGGATCGGTCCACGGACAGCAGCGGTGGTTCGGACGGGGTGGATGGCGACCCAAGGAGGATCCGGTGTCGAACAAATTCGATGGCAAGGTAGCGCTGGTGACGGGGGCCGGATCAGGCATGGGACGGGCGGTCACGCTGCGCTTGGCTTCGGAGGGCGCCTCGGTCTTCGGTGTCGATGTGATCCCGGAACGGCTCCAGGAGACCCTGGCTATGGCCGCGGGCGACGTGACGACCGAGACGGCCGATCTGAGCGACCCCGACGCGTGTATCGGGGCAGTAGCCCGGTGCGTCGATCGGTTCGGCCGGCTGGACATCCTCGGGAACGTCGCCGGCATCTACTTGGCCGAGCACACCACGAAAGTGACCCGCGAGCAGTACCGCCGGGTCATGGCCGTGAATCTGGACGCATATTTCTTTCTGGCCCAGGCCGCCATCCCCCATCTTCTCGAGACGGGCGGCAACATCGTGAACATTGCATCCAATGCCGGCTTGCAGGGCGTGCCCTACTCAGCCGTTTACTGCATGAGCAAAGGGGGTGTCGTCCAGCTCACCCGGTCACTCGCCGTGGAGTTCCTGAAAAGTCCCCTGCGGGTCAACGCCATCGCCCCGGCGGGCACCAACACGAATATTGCCAGTTCGACGACCTTCCCGAGCGATATGGATATCGACCTTGCCACCCGGATGGCCGGATTGCGAGGCATGGCCGAGCCAGAGGAAATTGCCGCTCTCTTCTCTTTCCTTGCCTCCGACGAGGCCCGGTCGGTGACGGGCGCCGTCTACACCCTCGACAACGGCCTCACCGCCAGCTGAGCACCTTCCTGAGCTGTGGCCCTCGACGGATCGGGCAACGGTGCCTGAGGTTGACGGTCAGGCTGCTGCCGCGCTCAGCAGGGAGGCCAGCGCTGCGGGTTGGCTGACCATGCACATGTGACCGGCGTCGACATCGACGACCGGGCAGTTGCCGACATTGCCGGCGAAGCGCAACTGCTTGGCTGCCGGCACGATGACGTCCTGAAGCGTGCGCACCCATGTGCGACCGACTGACGTCCGCAGCGGCGATAGGTCCACCGGGTCTGTCGTCAGGCGGGGCGCCTCCGGCACGAGTCGTTCGAGGCACCAGGAGAACTGCTCCTCGGTCAGATCGTTACCGAGCACGATCTTCGCCATCTCCGCGTCCATGGGCCGAGGTGTCAGCGGCTCACCGGACGCCCGGATCCTCGCCTGGATCTCCGGGTCCAACGTATCGAGCGAGCTACGACCGTCCTCCGGGACGGTGCACGCAACGAACACGACGTGGCGGACGCGATCGCCGAGAAGGCCGACCATCGCAGGTATGGAGCAGCCGGCCAGAGAATGCCCGACGAGCACTACTTCCCCGAACCCAGCGGCGTCGATGTCGTCACGTACCGACGCCGCGCACTCGGCGAACGACACTGATTCGAGTGGCGCCGGGTGAGTGCCGCGTCCCGGCAGGTCGATTGCCAGCACCTGGCCGTCCAGGTAGGGGGCCAGGCGTTCCCAGCAGCGGCTGTCCAGGCCGCCCCCATGTATCAGGACGATGGGCGTGGAACTGCGATCTTGGACGGCCATGGATCACCTGGCTCTCTGGCGGCTGTTTGCCCACAGCCTCTCAACCGAATTTCCTCTTGACACTGTACATTGATGACATTAGTGTCAGAGAGTTGTAGAGGAGGGGAGGACGACTCGATGAGACTACGCCCCGTGGGAGTGCCCGATGCGGTGGCCGGTTCTGTGATTTCCGCATTTGCCGCTTCGCGTGGTGGCGCCCCCTCCGCTCGGGTCGCGGCTCAATCGGCCCGTTCGGCTGTCGCCCTACTTATAGGCGGCTGAGAGCCGGCCTCCCCGGGACCGTAGCGGGTCACTCTTCCTCCCCCGGGAACTGACCTGCTACGGTCCCGCTCCTCTCATCCCGTCAAGCCCAGGGACCGATTTTTCGGAATCCCTTTGAGTATGAGTCCGGCTCGGAATCGATGGGTACGCCGATTTCGTCGAGAGACATGCTGTTGATCCGCTCAGCCACCCTTTGCAGGGCGTTATGGTCCAGTCCGTAGACCGCCGTGGCGTTTTCCGAAAGCATCCGGCGAGCTTCGTCGGGTGCGGCGGGGCAGAACGAATTCCGCAGGTGAAGCCGGGTGACGCTGACACCGTCCTCCCGGTAGGACCAGACTCCCTCCGGATGGGGGTAGTCCTGCCCCCACAGCACGTTTTGCGAGTACCCCTCCCGCACCGCTTCCTCCACCTCAAAGGGGGCGATGAAGCTGGCGCCGATGTACACGTTGGCGCGGCAGTAGTAGCTCGGAGGATTCGGGAGAAACTCGTTGAGCGCGGCGTAGTTGTCCCGATACGTGGAGTCCATCTCGCGCATGGTGTACGGCCACCAGCCGCCCGCGACCTCGGTGAGCACCAGCTTGAGGTTCGGGTGCCGCTGGAAGACCCCCGAAAACACCATTCGGTGCATTCCCCGACGCGACGGCCAGCCCCCGGCCTCGAGGTGGATGAGAGCCCAACGATGCCGGGAGAGCTGCGGGTCGGACCGGAACATGCCCGGTACGACCGCGCCGGCGTGGGTTGTGAGCGGCATATCCAAGGCTTCGCAGGCCGACCAGACCGGCTCCCAGTCCGGCTCGTCGTATTCGAGGCCGCCGATGCGGGGGGCCGGCCAGTTCACTGTACGCAGACCCGCCTGTCGGGCCCATTCGATCTCCTTCACGGTCGCGTCGATGTCCCATGTCGGTAGCTGGGCGCATCCCGCATGGCGCTCGGGCTCCACCGAGCAAGCGTCGGCCAGCCACCGGTTGTACATGTGGCGTCCGACCCCCATGAGCTCGAGCTCCTCCTGGGTCGGATCATCGCCCCGAATCAGGGCCACGTTGGACTCCCACGGTATCGGCTCACCGTTTTGGCTGCCGTGGAAGATGACTGCTGCCGCGATCCCATCGCTATCCATGTCCCGCAAACGCGCATTCATATCGTGGTGCCCGGCCGTCCGGGCGTTGGCGTCGGACTGACGGGCCGCAGCCGGTCGTTGGGTGCGCAATGCGCTCTCCATCCCGCCTGCCCGGGCCGCCCTGTGCCGCCCCACAAACTCGTCAAAACGCTCCACGTATCGCTTCGGGCAATATGGGCGAAGATCTTCGACCAAGCGAGGACCGATGTGCGAGTCCGCTGACACCACGGCCAGCGGGGTCGACGTCTCGACCACACCAGTGTTGCTCGGCTCGCTCAACCCGTGAACCATCAGAGTCTCCTAACCGATTCCGACCTGCGTCTGTACCGACGAGGTGGGCCGTGCCGCTCACCACTGCAGTATGGTAGGGCTTCCGCGCACAACCAGGGAGGGCGGCGATGGGCAGGCTCGACGGCAAGGTCGCGTTCATCACGGGAGGCGCACGGGGCCAGGGCCGGTCGCACGCGGTCCTGATGGCCGATGAGGGCGCCGATATCATCACCCTGGATCTCTGTGGTCAGATGGACTCGGTCGAATACCCCCTGGCCACACCGGAAGACCTCGAGGAGACCGTCCGCCTGGTGGAGAAGGCGGGGCGCCGCATTGTCGCTCGGCAAGCCGACGTGTGCGACTATGACGCGGTGGAGTCGGTCCTGCAGGCCGGGATCGCCGAGCTCGGGCGCCTGGACTTCGTCCTGGCGAACGCCGGGATAATGCCCACGCTCGGCGTCCACGGTCAGCAGCACAATGCGTTCTACGAGGCCGTCAGCGTCATGCTGACGGGAGTTTTTCACACGTGCGAAGCCGCTATTCCACAGCTGATCCAGCAGGACCAGGGCGGCGCCATCGTCATCACCAGCTCCACCGCGGGGCTGAAGGACCTTGGTGGTCCGACCAGGGCGAGTTCGGGTTACCTCGGTTACACCGCCTCCAAGCACGGCGTCGTCGGGCTCATGCGGGCCTACGCCAACTCCCTGGCTCCCCACCGGATCCGCTGCAATACCGTGCATCCGACCGGCGTCAACAGCCCCATGGTGGTCAATGACGACTTCGTCCGCTCCATGCAGGATGTTCCGGCCGAGGCGACCAACCGGCTCATCAATCCTCTCCCGGTGGAGCTGATCGACGTGAGCGACGTGTCCAGAGCCATCATATTTCTATGCTCCGACGACGCCCGGTACGTGACCGGGGTGACGTTTCCTGTCGACGCCGGAATGTGCAACAAGTAGCAGAAGGAGCGGATCCACGTGGAGCGCCACGGCCCAACGGTAGAGCTTGATCATCACGCAACCGACTATGCCGAGAACGGTGTCGGGATCCTGAAGGACCTTCGGGCCAAGTGCCCGGTCGCCTACTCCGAGAGCTACGGCGGCATGTGGGTAGTGTCTGACTACGACCACATCGTCGAGGTGGTAAAGGACGACACCACCTTCTCGTCCCATTACGAGGCGGGCACGATATTTGATGGCATAACCATTCCTTCCGGTGGCGCCCGGATAAGAAACGTTCCCATCGAGATGGACCCCCCCGATTTCTTCGCCTACCGGCGCATGCTCAATCCGTGGTTCTCTCCTGCTGCGATTGCCCGGATCGAACCGAAACTGCGGCGGGTGGTGGACGCAGTGATCGATGATGTCATCGAGTCGGGTCGTATAGACCTGGTTCTGGACCTGGCCAACCCGGTGCCGGCGATAATGACCCTCGATCTCCTCGGGCTTCCACTCGAGGAATGGGATCTCTATGCTCGAACGGCCCACACGGCCAACTGGACGCGGCCCTACACTCCCGAGCGTGAGCGGGCCATGGTCGACCTGCAGAATGTCATGAACAAGCTGGCCGAGGCGATAGTCGTGTGCCGGGCGAACCCGAAGGAGGATCTGATCAGCTTCCTGGTCGGGGTGGACGTCGACGGGAAGAGGCTTTCCGACGGCGAGGTCCTCGAAATTGTCAGCCTCGTCCTGCAGGGCGGGGTGGACACGACGACGTCGCTCATGGCCAACGCCCTTCTGTACCTCCACCAGGATCGGGACGCCCGGAAGCGGCTCATCGAGGAACCGGAGTTGCGCCGGCTCGCGTGCGAGGAGTTCCTCCGTTTCGTGACACCGATTCAGACGCTGGCCCGAACGGTGACAACCGCTACCGAGCTCGGTGGTTGCGAGCTGCAAAAAGGTGACCGGGTCCTGATTGCGTGGGCCGGGGCCAACCGGGACGAGAAAGTGTTCGAGCGACCTGACGACGTGATCCTCGACCGCTATCCCAATCGTCACCTGGCTTTCGGAGTCGGGATACATCGCTGCATCGGATCCAACCTGGCTCGGGCTCAGTTTCTCGCCGTTCTCGATGCTGTGCTGGCCCGGCTCCCGGACTACGACGTCATCGAAGAGGAAGTGCGGCGCTATCCCGCGATAGGGATGGTCCACGGCATGATAACCCTCCCGGCCAGGTTCACCCCCGGCGAGAAGACCGGTCAGTCGATCTTCGGGTAGCCCGGCGGGCGGCGAGTAGCCGGCTCAGTCGCCGCGCTCGTCTCGTCACTCGACCACCCTGATGGCCCCCTCGGGACACGCCAGGGCAGCTTGGCGAACTGTGGGCTCCAGCTCCGGCGGCACGACTTCGTGGTCCACATAGGAGTGGCCGTCTTCCTCGCGCAGGTTGAATACCAGCGGGACCATCATGTTGCAGAGGGTGTGTCCCTGGCACTCGTTGGCGTCGACATAGACACGCATAGAATCCCTCCTCAGCCTCTCTGTTCAGGCTCGAACGCCGTAGCGCTCGAGCCCGTAGCACTCGACTGCGTTGGCGCGGAGAAACATCCGGGTCTCTTCGCCGTCGAGCCCGGCCGCGGTCACCATGCGCTCGGCGACCTCCACCGAATCGGGCCAGGTGGAGTCGGTGTGCGGATAATCGGTCTCGAACATGATCTGGCCCATCCCGATTCGGTCCCGCATGGCGAGGCCGATGTTGTCCTCGAACGCACAGGCGTAGACCCGTCCAGGGACATAGCTGCTTGGCGGCCGGGAGATGCGCCCGTCCACGCCCGCGCCAGAGCCCCATTGGGAGTTCGATCTATCCAGGCGCTCTAGGACGAACGGGATCCACCCTGCCTGACCCTCGCTCAACACCATCTTGATCGTCTGGTACCGCTCCAGGATCCCGGAGCACAGCCAGTCGACCAACGCTCGTTCGGCTGACTCATGGGTAAGGCCGATGGAAACAAGGGGCGGGGCATCCGGGCTCGTCGTCAGAAATCTCGATGCCGATCCGATGTGCATGTTCACGACTGTGGCGGTCTCCTCGCAGGCGCGCCACAGAGGTTCCCAGACGTCGCTGAAGACGCTCGGCAGGCCCAGGTCGGGGGGACTCTCGGTGAAGCAGATGGCGTGCGCCCCTTTCGTGGCGCAGCGCTTGACCTCGGCAGCCGCAAGCTCGGCATCCCAGAGCGGTATCAGGGTGAGGGGCAGGAGGCGGCCGTAACCGTCGCCGGCGCACCAGTCGTCGATCATCCAGTCGTTGTAAGCCCGTACGCAGGCCGCCGCGAGGTCCAGGTCGCTGGCCTCCAGGAAGGTCTGGCCGCAGAACCGGGGAAAAGTCGGAAAGCACAGCGATGCCTCGGTATGGTTCAAGTCCATGTCGGCGAGGCGAGCTTTCTGCTCGTAGCAGCCGGGTCGAATCTCATCGAACGTCGCGGCGCCGGTCGGTCGGTCGCCCGCCGGGTAGCTGAGGGCGGCGAGATTGCGTTCTATGGTGAACAGCTTTCCGTCGTATCTCCACACGTCGGCCCAGTCGGCGGACTCATCCTCGGCCAGCACCCAGGTCCGTTCCCGATGCTCGGATAGCCCGCGCCGGCGGACGATGGTCGGGCCGGCCTCCCTATACCGGGCCGGAAGGTTTTCCTGCCACACATGTGACGGCTCGATCACGTGATCGTCCACCGATATCAGACGGGGAAGCTCCATCACAGGGGAGCCTAGGCGCCATGACTCAGGTGCTGTCGGAAATGGGAGAGCGTTCGCCCCCACGCATCGACGGCGGCGTCCTCGACGTAGTCCTCCGACCGGTCCCGCATGAAACCGTGGCCCGCATGCGGGTAGACGATTGTGTCGGCGTGGTGATCGGCCACCTTCGCGATGTCGTCCGGTGAGATCCACTGGTCTTTCCCACCGAAGAACAGGAGAGTGGGGCACCGCGGCTGACCAAGATCGGACGCGATCCCGACGCCGTAGAACCCGACCGCTGCTTCGTACCCTTCTCCGTGAAGGGCGGCGTGCCAGGTGAAAACACCCCCCATGCAGAATCCCATCACCCCGATGGTGCGGGCACCTGCCGCCCGCAGCCCTGCTGCCGCCACGCCAAGGTCATCGAGCATCTGATCGCGAGTCACCGCCTGCACCTGCTCGAGATAGTCGTCCCTCGCATCTGGGCCGCCGGTCCGAAAAAACAGGTCCGGGGCCGCGACCAGATATCCCTCCGAGGCGAGGCGCTCGGACAATCGCAGTAGTTGCAGGCTCATACCAGGGCCTTCGTGGATGACGACGATGCCGGCACTTGTCGGTGTGGTCGGACGGGCGAGGTAATAGGGCACGTCGATGTTGGCCATGGACGCAGTCTTACCGCGTCGTCCCCCGGTCGCCAGTGCCTCGCCGGCTCGGGAGCCGTGGCCCAACCTGATTCACATTGATCACCGTGACGTAATTGGACAGCTCGTAGTTCTTGAGCGGGCACCACTCGAAGACCCCCGCGTTGTTGACAGATCGTCGAGTTAGCCGAACCGCTGGACCGTAGCCGCCCGTCATCTTGATCCTCTCCTACGCGATTTGATACCCTCCCGACGTTCGGATAGCAAGGAGGGCCGGAGTGAACAAGTCAGATGCACTTGCGATCGTAAGAAATGCAACGTACGAGTTCTATCAATTGGGCATGCTGTTCAAGGGTGCCACCATGATCCCGTTGAATGCCGACAACTCGATCTCGCTCGACGCCGGCCCCTTACGCTTTGTGGTCGAGCCTCGAATCCTCGATGACACTGTTATCGCGACAGAGACCGAGGACGGTCAGGCAGAGGCGGACAGGGCGCCTATTTTCAACGATTACGGCCCGTCGCTCCACGTGTTCGGTACCAGTGACGGCTTGGAATACCTGCGTTTCGATTGCTTCGCCAACAAGCCCCACTATCACTACGGTCGGTACTCTGAAGGTGAGTTGATCACGGTTCGCATCGATCAATATGCCGAAGGGGACCCGGTCGATTGGACCATCGGCCGGCTGAGGACTCGCTTGCCGGAGATGCTGGATTATGCCGGGGCCAAGGCGCTGGCCGACTACGTCCGCGAGCACAAGGACGCCATCCTCGAGGTGGTCGACAAGATCGAAGGCCTTCTGCGCAAGGCCAATGACGACGACATGCTGAAAAAAGCCAAGGAGCAGGTCTCCGCGTAGCACGCCCGGCTGCCGACCTGGACTTCTGAGCCATCGATCATAAGGATGACGCCTAGCAAGATGACCTTCAAGAAGGTGGGCCGCAGCGGCCTCTACGTCTCCGAGCTCGGTCTCGGTTCCATGACGTTCGGTGCGCCGAAGTGGGGCTGCGACGAGGACACTGCCACCCGGCTC
This sequence comes from uncultured Actinomycetota bacterium, assembly GCA_963783945.1. Lineage (GTDB taxonomy): Bacteria > Actinomycetota > Acidimicrobiia > Acidimicrobiales > Palsa-688 > CAWAPS01. The sequence continues at coordinate 317,275 of CAWAPS010000019.1, read as the reverse complement.
GTCCACCGGTACCTCGATGCCGGAGGCAACTTCATCGACACCGCAGACGTCTACGGCTCCGAGGAGATCGTGAGCCGCGCCGTCGCCGGCCGCCGCGATCAGGTAGTGCTGGCCACCAAATTCGGACTTCCTGCCGGCCCCGGCCCCCACGAGCGGGGGGCCGGCCGGATCCGGATCCGCCAGGCCTGCGAGAGCAGCCTCCGCAAGCTCGGCACCGATCGCATCGATCTGTACCAGCTGCACATGGATGACCCGGCAACTCCGCTCGAGGAGACCATGGCGGCGCTCGATGACCTTGTCCGAGCGGGCAAGGTTCTGTATCTGGGCGCCTCGAACATGCTGGCGTACCGGCTCATGCAGGCACTCGCCATAAGCGATCACCTCGGTCTGGCCCGCTTCGTCGCCTTCCAGGGGCAGTACAACCTGATCGCCCGGGGTCTGGAGCGTGAGCACTTTCCGCTGTTCGAGCAGCAGGGTGTCGGCCTCATCAGCTGGGGCCCACTGGCGTCGGGCATGCTGACCGGCAAGGTGCGGGCGGACGTCGAGCGGGGTGAGACCCGGCTGAACCAACAGGACATTGCCACCGACCTGCTCGTGAAAAACGAACGTGGCTTCCGTGTCGCGGCCGTGGTCGAAAAGGCCGCGGGCGAGCTCGGGTGCAGCCCGGCCCAGCTCGCCCTGGCGTGGCAACGTACCCGGGATGTCACCTCGGTCATCCTCGGGGCCCGCACGATGGAACAACTCGATGACAACCTCGTGTCGCTCGACATCGAGATCCCGGCCGAGGTGGAGGCGGTGCTCGAGGACGCCACCCGGCTTCCGGAGGAGTACCCGGGCGCGTTCATCGACCTGGTCCAGCAGCTGACCCGGGGAGGGCGCCGGACCCTGTTTCTGTCGAGGCCATAGGGTCGGTGACGGGTTACCAGAGGCGGCCCCATCCTCGCGGCTGATGGACCTGCCTACCCGGGCCGGTCAGGTGGATCTACAATTCGCAGGATGCGGTGGGGCCCGGCCGAGGAGGCACGCCCTACGGGAACGTTGGAGGAGACGCCATGGTGAGCCGGGCCGAGAACGAAGTGCTGACTCGCATCGAAGGCGACGCTCCGATGGGGCGGCTGATGCGTGCTCACTACTGGATACCGTTTGCCCTATCGTCTCACCTCGCGCCCGGCGGCGCGCCGCTACCCGTACGCCTGTTCGGTGAGAACTACGTCGCGTTCCGCTCAGAGGACGGACGGATCGGTTTCCTCGACGAGCTGTGTCCTCACCGCCGAGCCTCCCTGGCCCTCGGGCGCGTCGAGGGCAACGGTGTGCGCTGCATATACCACGGTTGGAAGATCGACGTGTCGGGCTGCGTAGTCGAGGCCCCGACCCAGGTCGTCCGGCCCGAGCAGTTCGCCAGGAGCGTGGCGGTCAGCCACTTTTCCGTTCACGAGGCCGGAGGAGTGGCGTGGGTGTGGCTCGGCGGTGCGGAGACCCCCGCCTTCCCCGAGCTGCCGTTCTCCGGCGAGAACGCGACAGACCTGTGGATCACCGCCTCGCGCGTTCCCTGCAATTGGCTCCAGGGCGTCGAGGGCACCGTCGATTCGGCTCACGTCGGTTTCCTGCACCAGACCTGGCACCGCGAGTCGGCGAAGCTCGCCGAACGGGCCAATCTCAACCTCGCTCTCGACTACCCGCCAAGCTACGAGACCGCGTCCACGTCCTACGGCATGAGGGCGACGGCGCTACGGCGGATTGGCGACGGTCGCACCTACGTCCGGATTACCGAGCACCTCATGCCGCTCGTGACGGTGGTGTCGGTCGGGGGGGACCACCCCCGTGATGGCTCCATGTTCGTGATCTCACCGGTTGACGACACCCACCACGTCCTCTTCTTCGGGGCTTACTCGGACGCACCGATGACTCCGCCCGAGGATCAAGCCGGATTTGTGGCCCCAGGCTTCCTGCCGGACCCCCACGACTTCACCGCCCTGCGGGGCGACCGCTCGAACCGGTGGGGTCAGGACCGGGAGCTCATGAATGCCGGGCATTTCACCGGATTCGGTCGAACCCTCCTCGAGGAGGACGCCGCAGTGCAAGCGAGCATGGGACCTATCCTCGATCGCACCAAGGAGCACCTGTCGTCTGGCGATGTGGCCGTGGCTCACGCCCGTCGCATGCTTCTCGAGGGTTTGAGTGCGGGCGCAGCCGGCCAACTGCCCCCTGGGAGCGCGCTGGCGCCGGACCGGGTGCGGCTACCGAATGCCATCGAGGCGGTACTCGACGAGGGCGACCGGTGGGAGGATCTTGCCGTGGACAGAGTGGCAGGGTGACAGCCGGCTAGACGATCTGGGCTCCGCGCGACCTCCACACGGGGAACTGCTCGGCGGCCCACTGTGGGGGATCCAGGTTGTAGCGCTTCACCGATTTGTGCTTGATCCTCCATCCGGCGTCGGTCCGAACCACGACGTCGCGATACTCGACGTCCAGCATGACCTGGCCGGGTATGGGACAGAGGGCCTTTGAGCGGACGATGACCTCGTCTTCGGAGACGTCCTCGATCTGATGGTTCACGATCATGTGCTGATAGGGGTGGGTCAAGACGTCGCGGAAGTGGTGCAGGATCTCCTGGCGTCCGACCAGCGGAGCGAGTCCCCTTGGCGGATCCGAGCGCTGATCGCGGTAATCGATGACGGCGTCTTCGGTCAACACCTGGTCGATAGCGTCCCAGTCCTGGTCGTCGATGACGTATCCATATCGCACGACGACGTCCTGGATCTCGAGTATGTCCTCGGCGCTTCGCCCCGAACGTTTGCTCATGGTTCGCTCCAGTGCCTGTAGCTGTTCTTCGGTGATGCGGGTGGATGAGGCGTCCGGCCGAAACATTCGTGGCGAGCTCTATCGCTTGCGAAAGTGCGGGATGACATCCCTGGCGAACAACTCCATCCCGTCCCGTATATGGTGCGGCGCCATGCCCGGCATCGGCAAGGCGCAGACCAGATGGGTGAGCCGGCCCCGCGTCCGGTAATCCTCGATCTGTTCGATGGCGTCTTCCGGGGTGCCGATGATGGCGTCCTCGCCGTAGAAGGTGAATGACTGGGCGCGAATCATTTCCTCGGGCGAAGATATCGGCGGCTGCTGGTCCGGTCCGCCCTTGGCCTCGGTGACCCAGCGCCGGTACCACAGCGCCATGTGATGCATGGGCTGAGCAGCGATTTCCCACGCTTGCTGCCGGTTGGGCGCCACGTACACTATGCGCATGGCGGCTATCTGGTAGTCGTCGGGATTGCGGCCGTTCGCTTGCAGGGCATCGTCGTAGATGCCCGCCGAGTGCGCGGCGCCGCCGTTCAGGAAATGGAATCCCATCCGGGCCGCCCGCTCGATAGCCTTAGGCGCTGTCCCGCCCACCCATATCGGCGGATGGGGGCGCTGGAGGGCCGGAGGCACGATCCGGATGTTGCGCAGCTTTGTGAAAGTGCCATCGATGGTGACGGTCTCGTCGGAGAGCAGCCGCTGGACGATCGTGAGGCCTTCTCGCATGCGCGCCGCCCGCTCGGTGGGCGGGATGCCCTGGTCGGTGAACTCGCCGACGCGATAACCGAGGCCGACGCCGAGGTCGAATCGTCCCTCCGACAGCAGGTCCAGGGTCGCTGAGTCCTCTGCCACCCGGACGGGGTGGTGCAAGGGCAGCAGCAGGAGGAAAGTGCCGATGCGGATTGTCGACGTCCGCGCCGCGACTGCCCCCCCTATCGGAAACACGGAGGGCGAATAGCCGTCTTCGATGAAATGGTGTTCCGTCAGCCACGCGTGGTCGAAACCTAACCGTTCCGATTCAACGACGAGATCCACATGAGAGCGATAGAGCTGCTCCCAGGGGACGCGAGCAAAATCGGGATTGCGAAACGGCCACAGGAGCCCAAACCGGAGATCCATCAGAAAGCGTGCTTTCGCTCTTCCCCTTCTGTTCAGGGCCGCTCGTCGAACAGGCGTCCCAGCAGTTGGGGCGCCTCCGGACCCCCGTCGATGACATGGTTGGTCCGCTTGGTCACCCGCCAACCGTCGTCGGTGCGGCGGAACTCCCACCGGTTCGCCGACACCCGCCAGACGTCGTAACCCTCTTCGATGTGGCGGTAGACCCTGGTGTATCCGACCGCGGTCGCCTCGTCACCCTCGACCTGCACGATCGGGAATGCGGGAATGTGGGCAGATCCGCCCCGGATCAACGACTGATGGCCTTCGCCGAGGACCATGGCGGCGATGGCGGGCGGACCGATTAGATAGGACAGGTCGGATTGCAGGATGGCATCGTCCGAGAACAGTGCAGCGGCCGCCTCGGCGTTCCCGGTATCGACCGCCGGGCCCCAACTGTTTATCAGTCGATGAATGGCGACCTGGTCCTCGAGGACCCTCACCCGCTCTTCGAGAGCGACTATTCGGTCCTCCAGCGGAGTCGAAGAACTCGTCACGTGCCGAGCATACGTCCGCACCCCGGGTGACACAAGCGGCGCGTGTGAATCCCCGGATCTATGGAACCCCGCTCATCAGTTAGAAGAATCGCACAATGACACGGTCGGCTAACGTCCCTCGTATCGTAAACATCAGTGCGCGGCCAGGGGAGGCACAGGTGCGAAACCAAAGGGTGCTGTTCGTCGGAGGTAAGGGTCCGGTAAGCGCCCCGGCCCTGCGATTGCTCGCTCCGGACAACGACGTATCTGTGATGGCCCGCTTCTCAGAACCCGGTGCGCGAGAGCGGCTCGAATCACAAGGAATCACTTGCATCGTGCACGATCTGTTTGATTCAGTCGATGACCTGCCGGCCGACTATGACTACGTGTATTACAGCGCCCTCCCAATGAATGCCGTCAGTGATCCGCTAGGCGCATGGCCCGATTCCTATGACCGGTACGCCGATGCCACGGGTCGCCTGATGGCCCATTTCCGCCAGCTCAAAGGGCTCGTCTTCGCTTCTACGATGTCGGTGTACCGCCCTCCGGGCGGAGAAACGCCCGTGCCGGAAACCCACGAGTTCGGGATTCACACCCATGCCGCCTACGCCTTCACGAAGGTGGCGAACGAAGCCGTCGTCAGTTACATGTCGAGAGCCAGGAAGATTCCGGCGACGATAATCCGGGTGGCCAGCGCGTCCGGACCTGACGGTGGCCCGATGCGCGACCGCCTCGAGTTGATCGTGCAAGGCGAACCCATTCCGCTCTACCCGGATAAGCCCACATACTTCCGGCCGATATTCGAGCCTGACTGCGCTCGCTTCGGAGCGGCGGCTCTGGAGGCGGGCAGGGTCCCTCCTCTGGTGGTCAACTGGTGTGGGGATGACGTTGTCACGGCGGAGGAGTACTGCACTTACATGGGGGGGCTGATCGGAAAGGAGCCGATCTTCGAGTACACGCCGGAAGGTTGGCCGGGCCTGGTGCCGGACAACACTTTGAGGCTAGAGACGCTAGGCCCTTGCGAGGTGAAATGGCAAGACGGGTGTCGCATGCTCGTCGAACAGTGCTACCCCGAGTTGCTGGTGTAGGTCCGGCTACGGCAGATGACGGTCGTAGTCGTGCCCCACGACGACGTGGAACGGAGCGGCCAGCAGCGGAGTCACGCCGGTCTCGGCCCATCGTCGCTCGAGCGGCTCGAGGAGCCGCTGCGCCGTCGCTACCGGGTCATCGTCAAAGAAGCAATACGTGATTTGCCGCCCATCGGCCTCGCTCATGGGACGGCCGTCGGCAGTTGCCAGATCGGGGTCGAGTGGGCAGCTCCCGCCCCACCAGGTGCCGGCGACCCCTGGTACCGCCGCGAGTTCCGATGCCGGGGCGTGGCCCTGTTCGACCAGGACGTACACCCCGAGCAGCGGCCACCACGGCAAGACGTCGGCTCCGACCTTTATGCGCGGTGCCGCGGCCATGCCGTCAAGGCTGTATACCCCTCGTTCCACGAGGGGAAGCAGGTACGGGATCCGCCCTGCACCTCCCAATGCCAGGGCCAGATCATTGAACGCCTTCAGCCCGGCCACGTCGCCGAACAGGTAGGTCATGACGTGATCGACGGAGTCGTAGCGCCCCTCGCTTCGGGCTCGATGGGCCCGGCACTCGGGCGTCGACACCGAACGGAATGAGCCCCGGATCGCGGCCAGCCGGTACTGCTCCGGCCGGTGATCGAAGGTGTGCCACCTGAGATAGCCGGCGTCCCCGCCGTCGGGGTGCCGGGAGCTCATCGAGACGAAAATGCTGGTGACGACGCACCGGCCAGTGGCCAGGACGTCCGGGACGTCATCCGATGGAGTGCCTACGAGACCTGACATATCCCGGGGAATTTACTTCCGTCCCGGTTCCGCCGTCTCGAGCCCGGAAGTGGTCCAAATCTTCATTCCTCTCGATAGGCGCCACCTCGTGCGTCTGGGTTAAGGTACCTCCGCCCGAGGGGGCGGGGTTTGAGCACGACTGAGCACTCCAGGGAGGGAAAATGTACGAGAACGTTTTCGAGCCGATCAAACTCGCCGGGGTGACTATTCCGAACCGGATCGTTCGTACCGCCCATGGGACGATGTTGCGCTTTCCCACCAAGGACGATCCCTACTCGGGATTGGTGGCGTATCACGAGGCCCGGGCGCGTGGCGGCGTGGGGATGAGCTTCCTAGAGGCGTCCCCGGTTCACCCGAGCGCCCAGTTGAGCAACATCCTGTTGTACCGCGACGACGTGGTGTGGGGGCTGGAGCAGCTCTCGTCAGCGGCCCACAAGCACGGGATGAAGTTGTTCCAGCAGCTCTGGCACGGCGGTCACAACGATGCCAACACCTCCGGCCAGTCTCCCTGGTCGTCGAGCGACGTGCCCAACCCGTCAGGCTGCATCGTTCCTATTCCCATGACCCAGGCCATGATCGACGAGGCCATCGGCGCCTACGCCTCGGCCGCTCGCCGGGTGAAGGAGGGCGGTCTGGACGGTGTCGAAGTGCACGCGGCCCACGGCTATCTGCCGGCCCAGTTTTTCTCGGCCTCTCTGAACCGGCGGACAGATAAGTACGGAGGGCCGCTGGAGAACCGGGTGCGGTTTTGCGTGGAGATCGTAGAGGGGATCCGTTCCGAGGTGGGGAAGGACTTCCCGATCGGAGTGCGCATGGTCGCCGACGAGGAGTACGAGGGGGGCATGCGCATGGAGGAGGCGATCGAGGTGGCCCACCTGCTGGAACCTCACATCGACTTCTTGAATTTGTCCGTGGGCAGCTATTACCGGTTCTACAAGATGCTTTCCCCGATGGACGACCCGCTCGGCTACGAGCTGCCCAAGACCGGGACGGTGGCCCGAGCGGTCAACGTGCCGACCATCGTGACCGGCCGGATCATGACCATCGAGCATGCCAGCCGGGTAATCGCCGACGGGATGGCCGACATGGTCTCTATGGTGCGGGCCCTGATAGCCGATCCGGAGCTGGTCAAGAAGACACGCGAGGGCCGGGCGGCCGAAGTTCGCCCTTGCATCGGGTCGTCGCAGGGGTGTGTGGGGCAGGAGGTGCCGCACGTCTGCTGCGTGGTAAATGTTTCGGCCGGCTTCGAGGCGGAGATCCCGTTGCATATCGAACCCACCAAGGAAAAGAAGGCCAAATTCCTGGTGGCCGGGGGTGGACCGGCCGGCCTGGAGGCGGCCCGGACGCTGGCCATCGGGGGCCACGAGGTGCACCTGGCCGAGATGACCCCACACCTGGGCGGTCAAGTGGCTATAGCGGCGACGGCCCCGCACCGGGCGGACTACGGGGCCATAACCCGGTGGCTGGCCGAGGAGGTCGAACGTCTGGGGGTCAAGGTGATGTTGCGGACTTTCGTCGAGCCGGACATGGTGGCGGAGCTCAACCCGGACGCGGTCATCCTGGCCACCGGGTCCACCCCCCGGCGAGACGGGTTTCAGGTGGTGCGGCCCGCTCAGCAGCTGAGGGGGGCCGACCTGCCGCACGTGTACACCAGCTGGGATGTGCTCGGCTTTGGCGGGCGGGCCCGGGTCGGCGCCAACGCGGTCGTCTACGACGACACCGGCGGGTACGAGGCGATATGCGTGTCCGACAAGCTGCTGGAAGCAGGCAGCTCGGTCACCCTGGTCAGCCGCTTCGAACGCTTTCCCGGCCACCTCGCCGGCTCGACCCTGCACAGCGACATGACCGCCGGGCCGGCCCGGGAGCGCCTGCTGGCCGACGAGCGGTTCCAGTTCATCGGCGACAGCTATCTGGTCGAGATCACCGAAAGGGACGTAGAGATTCGGCTTATCCATCCCACGGCCACCCGGACCCGACGCCTCCCTGCCGACATGGTGGCCTTCATCGGTTACAACCACCCGAATCGAGAGCTGGCCGATGCCCTCGCCGAGGGCGGGCCGCCCGTGTATGTCGTAGGTGACGCGGCCGGCAGCCGGAGCCTGCGAAGCGCCATCAATCACGCCACCAGCCTGGCCCGCGGTTTGGTCGCGGCGCCGGCTTTGGCCTCGTCCCCGGCCTGAGCCTCGTCCCGGAAGGACTCAGGCGGGGAGCAGCGCCAACGTCGACGCCTAACTGCCCCGACAATCCACGGAGGGCTCATGTCCACGATCGACCGGTTTGGCCTCGACGGAAAGGTGGCTGTTGTTACCGGCGGAGGCGGCGCCATCGGGCAGGTCTACGCCCGGGCGCTGGCCCAGGCGGGGGCTGCGGTGGTGCTGGCCGATCTGAACGCCGAGGGGGCCGAGCGGGCTGCGGCCGCTCTAGCGGGAGACAACCTGCGGGCCACCAGTGTCCGGGTTGACATCACCGACCGCGAGTCGGCGCGAGCCATGGCCACTCACGCCATCGCCTCGTTCGGGGGGATCGACATCCTGGTCAACAACGCCGCGCTCATGGCCGAGATCCCTCAGGTGGATGTCCTCGACCTACCGGATGAATGGTTCGACAAGGTGATGCGGGTGAACGTGCTCGGCGCCCTGCACTGCACCGCGGCGGTGAAGTCGTCGATGGTCGAGCGGGGCGGCGGCCGAATCATAAATCAAGTCTCGGCCGGGGCGTTCATGGCGGGGGGAATCTACGGCATGAGCAAGCTGGCGCTGGTCAGCGCCACTGTGGGGTTGGCCCGTTCTCTCGGACCGCTCGGAATCAACGTCAACGCCATCGCTCCCGGCTTCGTCGAAAACGAACCGGGTTTCCGGAGCCTCCCGCCTGACCACCCCGGTCGAGTCGCCCTGGCCGCGGCGATCCCGGGAAAGAAGTCGGCGCCGGCCGACGACCTCCTCGGTACGCTGCTCCTGCTTGCTTCGCCCGCCGGAGCGTGGATCAACGGTCAGACAATGAATGTCGACGGCGGCTGGATCATGCGGCTGTGAGACGATGAGCCTTCTCGCTCCCTCTGCCCGGCTCGTCGGTACGCGGGTGAACCGCAAGGAGGACTCCCGCTTGCTCACCGGCCGCGGCCAGTACGTCGACGACGTGGTCGTGCCGGGCATGCTTCACGCCGCGTTCGCCCGCAGCGACGTAGCCCGAGGGCGGATAGCCCGCTTGGATGTCTCGGCCGCCCAGCGCGTGGCGGGGGTGGAGGCCGTCCTCACCGGCCGTGATATCAACCACCTTCTGGCCGGGCCGATGGGGGCCACCCCTGCGCTGATTGCCGGCCCGGTCAGCCCCGACCGGATCCTGGCCGACGGCGACGTCCGCTACGTCGGCGACCCCTATGCGCTCGTCGTAGCCAGCACCCGGGCCGTGGCCGAAGACGCGATCGACCTCATCGATATCGTCATCGAGCCCCTTCCCCCGATTCCTAAGGTCCCTTCACGCCGGCGCGCATAGTGGCCGCACTTCAGGAGGTTGGCCAGTGACAAACGTCGGCTTCATAGGACTCGGAAGCCAGGGTGGCCCCATGGCGCGACGCATCGTCGATGAGGGTTACCCCCTGACCATCTGGGCCCGCCGGCCGCAGTCGCTCGAACCTTTCCGCGACACGGCCGCCACCGTCGCCGCCAGTCCCGCCGCGCTCGGGTCCGTCAGTGACATCGTCGAAATATGTGTGGTGGCCGACGCCGACGTGGAGGACGTGCTCCTGCGCTCCGACGGCGTCCTCTCCGGCATGTCGCCGGGCGGCGTGGTGGCCATCCACTCGACGGTTCATCCCGATACCTGCGTGCGGCTGGCCGGCATAGCCGCCGACCGTGGCATCGCCGTGATTGACGCCCCGGTCAGCGGGGGAGGGCCGGCCGCGGCGGTCCGCAAACTGCTCGTCATGGCCGGCGGCGAGGAAGAACCGGTCAACCGGTGTCGAGCAGTATTCGAGACGTTCGCCGACCCCGTCATCCACCTCGGTCCGGTGGGCAGTGGTCAGGTGGCCAAGCTGATCAACAACCTCGTATTCACGGCCCAGCTCACTCTGGCCCTCGAGACCTTCACCTTTGCTGACGGGCTAGGAGTGGACCGCGCCGCTCTGGCCCAGGTACTGGGCAGCGGCAGCGGTGGGAGCAGGGCGGTGGCCATCCTGGCCGCTTCGGGCGTCGACGTGTCCGGTATCCGCCAGTCCGAAGGCCTTCTGCGCAAGGACGTTCGCATCATGCTCGAAGTCGCTCAGGCCAAAGGGGCAACGGAGCCCGAGGCGATCGTACAACTCGCCCGGCGCACCCTCGAGACGCTGGTCGGCCCGCCGGAGCCGACTCCCTCCTAGCAATCGGCCTCACATTCAGATTGAGATGCACGTTCCCTTGGCCCGGCCTATTTTAGGTCCGGCAGTTGCCGATGGTCTCCGTCCCCCGGCCGGTCCGGAGAAGTCGACGTTCGGGAGGCAGGCGTGAGCAAAGCCAACTCCAACAAGACGGGGACACCCCGTAGGGGCACCAAAGGTGGTCCCGTCACCGACGACGAATATCGCGCCCTGGCCCGGTTCCGGCGGGCGCTCCGGTCGTTTCTGCACTTCTTGGAGGAGGCCGCTCGGGCCTCCGGGCTCACTCCGACGCAGCATCAGCTTCTGCTGGCCATCCGAGGGCGCTGACGGCGAGGACCCCCCGACGATTGGCGACGTCGGTGACTGGATGAAGCTAAGGCATCAGTCCACCGTAGAGCTGGTCGAATCGGGGTGACTCTCGATGGTGACAAGGACATTCTGGGCTTGTGGGCCGGCTCGGGCGGTGAGGGCGCCAAGTTCTGGATGGCGGTCCTGACCGATCTGCGTGACCGGGGGGTCAGAGACACGTTCTTCGTGGTCTGCGACGGCCTGAAAGGCCTGCCGGAGGTGGTGGGCAACGTGTGGCCGCTGGCCACGGTGCAGACCTGCATCATCCACCTGATCCGCAACACCTTCAGGTTGACGTCGCGTAGGTACTGGGACGAGATCAAACGTGACCTGAGACCGCTCTACACCGCGGTCAACGCCGACGCGGCCCGAGTGGCGTTGGACGAGCTGGCAGATAAGTGGGGTGACCGCTACCCGGCGGTCGTGAAGTTGTGGACCAACGCCTGGGCGGAGTTCATCCCGTTCTTGGACTACCACGTCGAGATCCGCCAAGTGCTGTGCTCCACCAACGCCATCGAGAGTCTCAACGCCCGCTACCGCCGGGCAGTGCGAGCTCGAGGGCATTTCCCCACCGAGCAAGCCGCCTTGAAATGCCTGTATCTGGTCACCAGATCACTTGACCCGACCGGGGTCGGCAGGACACGATCATGCGCTGGAAGCCAGCGCTCAACGCTTTCGCCATCACCTTCGCCGACCGATTCCCGGCCGCCGAAACCCGATAACCAAACTCGCCAGAAACACCGTTGGCGAGATACTCCCCTGGCCTCGCTCAGGTCCGTCTGTATAGTTCAGACGCCGGCTAGTTGGCGGGCGGTGGCGGGGTAGGTGGATCCTATGTAGGTGCCGTCGGGGCGGTAGAAGCGCAGCTCGCCGTTGGGGTCGCCTTCGGCCCGGTATTGGCGGTGGAGCATGCGGTGGTGGCGGCGGCACTGGCAGCATCCGTTATTGATGTCGGTGGGCCCGTCGTGTTCCCAGGGTTGGATGTGGTGGATGTCGTAGTGGAAGAACTGGCAGCCGACGAAGCGGCAGTGGCCGCCGTCGCGCACGCTGATGGCCCGGCGTTGGGCGGTGTTCCATTCCCTGGTTTTGCGGCCCAGGAGGCGGTGGCAAAACCCGCGTAAGAGAGAGGCCGGCCGTTCGCAAGTCCTCATGACTCCATGAGCACGGTTGAGACCTGAAGGCGAACGGCCGGCCTCTCTCTTCAAGCTTCGTTTTGCCGCCGCCTCCCAGGTTCAGCGGTTCGCCGCCATCGCTTTGAACGTGAGAGACGGTGGATGTGTCGCAGGCCACCATGGCGGCGTCGCCGGGGTGGAGGGGCCGGCCGTCCAGGGTGGTCAGGCCGGGACTGTCGGGTCGGCTGACCAGGTGGACGAGGTAGCGGTCGTCGCCCGCCGCCTGGCCGCTGCCGGCGTGGCCCAGGGCCGTGCCCACCAGGTCCATGAAGGCGTCGGCGGTCTGGGCCGGCCGCGACGCCTCCTCCAACGGCGCCTCGCCGGTCGGGCCGTCTCCGGCTGAAGACTCGTCCCCAGGCCGCCACGGGTCCTCCCTCGCCCCTTCGCCGGCCTTTCGGTCTTCGGGTGAAGACTCGTCCCCAGGCCGGGGCCGGTAGCGGCGGTCGACGAAGGCTTGCAGGGCGGCGGCGAACTCCTCGACCTCGAGATCGCTCAGGCTGACGATCACCTGGCCGGTCCCGTCGCCGCCCCGCACTATCCTCACCCCCCGAGCCCGACCCGCCTCGTCGGGCGGGGGGCGGTCCTGACCGGCGTAGAGATGATAAGAGCGCACCACCCGCTCTATATCCAGAATGCTGGCCTGCCCGCTCTCGGCCAGCGCCACCAACGCCTCGTCCACCCCCGGGTCAGGACGATCCAGACGGGTGATAGCCCGCACCGCGGAATACGACAACCGGCCCCGGACAAACGCCTCGGCCACGATCGGCCGGCGGGCCAACTGGTGGGCCACCCGCAGCTTGTCGAACGCGGTCGAGCGGCCCATATTGGTCCGCCACACCAGCCAGCTCACACACGACAACTGACCCTCAGCCGCCCACAACCCATCCCGGTCGAACTCGGCCAACCGCTCCAACCACCCCGCCTCCCCCCGATCCAACTCCCCCCGCCGCTCCACCAGCCACGCCCCGACATCCACCACCCAACCTCCCGGCCAAACCCGACAACCAACAAAACCGAGGAGGTCGTCGAGCCCGACCACGAAGCACCACCCACCCTACCAGAACACACGTTCGTACCGAGCAAGTTATTTCAGCGAGATCAGCCCCCAGCGGCCATGACGGCTTGCTCGACGGCGGCCGCCATGCCGCGTTCGCCGGCGGCATTCGGATGCACGGGATAGGCAACGGAGGCGGGCACCAGCGGCTCCACCCACCTGGTCGACTCCGCGGTGCACGCATTGTGCGTCTCGCTCGGGCTGTAGGTGTCGACGTAGGTGGCGTTCTCGGCGCCCGCTGCTGCCGCGAGCATCGAATTGAGCTGGACCTCCTTGGCCCGAAGATACGGCACGTCGGTGGTTGTCAACGGCATCTGGGGCCAGCATCCTGACCCGGTGGGGGGCAGGATGGCGGGGTATCCCACCAGGAAGATCTGGGCCTGGGGGGCCAGGGCGTGGATCTCGACCAGCGCCGCTTGGACCTTCGGCTGCAGGGCGGCGATCTCGCCGGCGATGGTGTCGTGCCCGCCGGCGTCATAGTGGGCCTTGCAGGTCAGGCCGACTTTGGTCGGGCCCCAGGGCGTCAGCGCCTCGCAGTTCTCGATCATGGATTCGAACCCGATGTCATTGCCCCCGATGCCAAGAGTTACGACGCGGTCTCCGGTGTTGACCACCGACAGCTGTGGGGGATTGGTGCCGAAGTCAGTGGCCTGAGGTCGGGTCAGGTCGGCAACCGTCGCTCCACTGCAGCTGATGTCGGAGAGGCTATAGCCCAGGTCAGCCGCGGCCAGGTGGGGATAGTTGTGGTCGGAGCGCAAGCAGCCGAGAGGGTCGAGTGTCTGGTTCGGTATCAGCGGACCTGAGGTGTAGGAGTCGCCAAGAGCCGCCCAGCCTGTTGGGGTCGGGGCCGCCCGAGCCGTCGACACACCTCCCACAGCCGCCAGCCCCACCGCGGCTGTGGTGGTGATCACAAGCCTGACCGCGATCGAACACAAAGACCTCCGCATTGACCCAGCTCCTCAGCTTCATCCGGTACCCCTACCCTAAAACCGTGTGGGGAACAACCAGGAGCCCCGAGAGGCTCCATGTTGGGTGGTTGGGCTCGCGGCCGCCCCGGCTAGGGGATCAGGTACTCCTTTGTCGGCACCGTGGTCGACGTGCCGTTGTCCATAAAGCGTTCCGTGTCTTCGTAGATGAGGCGCTGCGCCTCGTCTGACTCGAACATTCCCGTCAGGACGTCCTCAGCCGTGCGGAAGTGCAGTTCGCCGATACCGTCTACGTCAGGGGCGGTATCAGCCAGGTACTCGACTATGTGGTTTTGGACGTAGTGCCAGAAGCCGGGCTGGAGTCGCACCGCAAGCGGTCCGTGCCGGAGTCGCCAGTGTTCGCTGTACGCCGCATGGGTAGTTCCCGGCTTTCTCCGTACCAGACAAACGCATTTCAGACCGGGAGACGTTTCTCCCGGCTGCCATGTACGCTCGTAGTCGCGCTCGAATTACCTCATCCACTCGGTAGGCGCCCGCCAGGCGGGCGCCCTCGGGGAGGGGCAGAGCCAGGGCTCGTTCGACTGATGCCGGCTCCCACAGTGAGACCATGGCCGTGACGGTCGGATCGCTGTCGAGTATTTTGACCATCTCGAGCTCTTCGCCTGTAGCTTTGACGTCGATGGCGCTTCGCTCTGCCCCGCCCCCGTCGACGAATCCCTCGAGTTCGCCGCCCATAGCTTCGACAAACTCCGCGCCGTCGCCCTCGAACGCGAAGGTCAGTAATACTTTCATCACAACACCTCCATGGCCCTGAGCTGATGGTAGTTGCTGTCCCGCCAGCTCGGCGGTCGGGGTCAGACCAAGGGCGAGCAGCCGGTTTGCCCATCAGGTGTGAACCTGGACGACGATGACGCCACGGTATACAGTCGCCGAGATGATCCGACCGCCATCAATTTGGGCTCGCCGGTAGGACAGAATGCGGTCGCTAATCACAGGCGTTGACGATCAGGGACGTTCATGTGTGATCGAAGAGATCCAGGTGAGCTTCGATCACTCCAGCGGCAGTCCGATCGCCAACACCGTTGTCTGCGCCACCCCGACCTCCCCACCGCCTCCCGGTCTGCCCGGGCCCGCCATGCACGTCGATATGGCCTTGCCGCCCGGCATCGTGCGCTGGCTGGCCCTCGAGTTCCCTCCAGGGGGCGGCGCTCCGCTGCACCACACCGAAAGCCTGGATTTCGTCTTCGTCTTCGAGGGGAGCGTAGACCTCACTCTTGACGACGGCGTACATCCGCTCGGTCCGGGTGACTTCCTCGTCCTCAACGGCGTCGATCACGGGTGGCAGGCCGGTCCCCAAGGATGCCGGATCAGTAGTGTCGTGACCGGGACGCCGCCGGCCGGTTAAAACCGGTTCACAGAAGTACCTCTGCCCGCGGCGCGATCGTGCTCAGGAGTTCGAGCCGGTTGCTTTGCCTATCCGTTGGACGATGAGGCCGTCATAGGTCAGCTCGGGGTTGGCCCGCACTTCTTGGTCTACCGCTCGGGCGTCGTCTCCAACCAGGATTCGCCACCGCCCGGTCCGCACTCCGTCGAGGATTATCCTGCTGGCTTCGGCCGCAGACACCGGTGCGTTGTCCCGAAACCCGTCAGCCATCGTCTTCAGGTGATCTCCCAATTGGGTGGCCGACATCTCCGCCGTGGGCACCCCCCATTGCGCCAGCTCGGCGCGTAGCGCTTGGAGCTGGGTATCGTTCATCTCGGTCGGATCGGGTTGCCGGTGAATGACCCGGCCGTTGGCCACGATGTCGGTGCCGACATGGCCGGGCATCACCACCGCGACTTTGACGTGAGGGGCGTTCGCCGCGAAGTCGTCGATGAGTGATTCGGTGAAGCCCTTCACCGCGAACTTGGCGGTGCTGTAGGCCGAATGCGGCCTCCCGGGGCCCATCGACGCCATGAACCCATTTACGCTGCTGGTGTTGACGAGATAGCCGGCATCGCTAGCGACCAGCAACGGCACGAAGGCCCGGCAGCAGTTGTAGACGCCCGACCAGCAAATCCCGAAGGTCCGTTCCCACTCGGCTCGGTCACCGGCGACGAAACTGCCGCCGCCGAAGCCAACCCCGGCGTTGTTGAACAACAGGTTGATGTGGTCGGAGTCGTGCCGGCTCGTGACCTCATCCCGGAAGGCCAGGACTTGCTCCTCGTCCGAGACGTCACAGACATGGGCGGTGACGCGGGTCCCGTCCGGAGCGTCTTTTAGTGCCTGGCGCGCCGTTTCGTTGACCGCCTCAGCGTTGATGTCGCAAGTCGCCACCGAACATCCCTCGGCGCTGAGCTGCCGCACCAGCTCGCGGCCCATTCCGCTGCCTCCACCGGTTACCACCGCTAGTCTGCCCGCAAACGAGTCCACTGAACCCCCAATCGCTGCTAGTCCCTGCGCCTACGCTAGACGACGCTTTTCTGCCCTCCTGGGCCCCAGGGTCTGCAATTCGAAACCGCTGACATGACTGTGTCCGGCCCGGTCAGTCAGGAGCTGAGAATCATGTCGGCGGCTTTTTCTCCGATCATGATGGTCGGTGCGTTGGTGTTGCCACTGGTTACCTCCGGCATGACGGAGGCGTCCACCACGCGAAGGCCGTCGACGCCTCGAACCCGGAGTTGGGGGTCGACCACGGCTTCGGGGTCGGTGCCCATCTTGCAGGTGCCCGACGGGTGCTGGGCCCCCCAGGAGTTTCCGGCCCGGAGGAACGCTTCCCACTCCTCGTCGGTTTTCACCCGGATCCCCGGGAGGGCTTCGCCGGTCACGTGGTCGCGAAGCGGGGAGGTCTCGAAGATGGCCCTGACCTGACGGCACCCGCCAACGAGGTCCCAGAGATCGCGCTCGTCGGCGAACAGCTCGTGGCGGACGACCGGTCGATCGGACGGCTGGGCCGAACGGAGCTCGATTCTCCCGCGCGTTCGGGGATGGAGAAGGCTGATGTAGACCGTGATCGTGGGCCGATCGAGAAGCTCCATCTTCGTGACATCGTGAGTGCCGGCGCTCGATAGTGTCTCTGCCGTAGTGTCACCGGCGTCCGCCCCGACCATCCCCGCCGGTGTGAATCCGGCTTCGATCTCGGTTCGACTGCTGGCGGCATCAAGTTTGCTGAACATCAACGTGTGAAAGATTCCGGCGGCTGCGGGACCGCGCCCCTTGGCGAATTCGAATCCGTGCTGGGCGATCCCCTTGGCGTGAAAATCCATGCCGAACGTGGGAACATCTACGTTCCACAACATGGAGACGACGGGGTGCTCCTGGAGGTTGTGCCCGACCCCCGGACTGTCCGTCACGACGTCGATGCCATGAGCGCGCAGATGATCTGCGGGGCCCACACCGGAGAGCATCAGTATCTTCGGCGATGCAATGGCTCCGGCACTCACGATGACCTCCTGCGCCGCATCGGCCACCGCGGTTTTGCCCCGTCGCGTGTACTCGACGCCGACGGCGCGGCCGCCTTCGATCCGGATCCGCTCGACGTACGTGTCCGTCACGACCTTGAGATTGGGACGACGCCAGGACGAACCGAGGTAGGCGCGGGCCGCCGAGTGCCGGAAGCCCCGGCGCACGTTGGTCTGTCCGTATCCGACGCCCTCCTGACGCTCACCGTTGTAGTCGTGAAGGTACGCGTGGCCGGCGGCATGGGCGGCGGCGACGAATGCGTCGGTGATCTCGTGCTGGGCCCGCACCATGGCGACCTGGACCGGTCCGTCGGAGCCCCGATACGGGTCGCGTCGCTCGAAGCTCTCGGTGCGGAGGAAATATGGCTTTACGCCTTCCCAGTCCCATCCCTCGCACCCGAGGTCAGCCCAGCGATCGAAGTCGCCAGGATGACCGCGGACCCAGACGACACCGTTCACCGAGCTGCCCCCACCCAGCACCCGCCCGGCCATCCACGGTGCCGTGGCCCCGCTACGTGATGGATCGGGTTCGGCCTGGTAATCCCACATGATGCCCGGCAGGAGACACGCCCGCATGGTGAGCCCCGGAACGTGGATGTACGGGTGCCAATCCCAGCCGCCGGCCTCCAGGAGGAGGACGCGGTGACTGCGGTCGGCGCTCAAGCGGTTGGCCAGTACGCAGCCGGCCGACCCTCCGCCCACAACTATGTAGTCGTAACTCATAAATTAATCCCCTGTCCGACTGGAGTTGTCGGCGCCCTTGATCCGCCGTGACGGGTGCTTCACATCGACTTTGTCAGGTCGTTGAGATCCGACAGCTCGAGCGATCCCGGCGCGGGCCCGACGCCGTTGACGCAACCGCAGGCATGCTGCCACAATGATCATAGATTCCACAATAACTGGCTCCAACCGCAGCACCCAGGGGTAAGAGTTCAGGAGTTGCGTACGTGCTGGCGGCGACTGGCGGCCAGATCAGACATTTACGAGCCACGAGTGGTAGGGAAAGGTACACATGCAGTATTCGGTGATCTCCACTGATAACCACATCAACGAGCCGCCCGGGACGTACATCGACCGGGTTCCTGCTCACCTCAAGGAGAAGGCACCGAGGATGATGCGCGGACCTGACGGTGGAGATGGTTGGAGCTTCGACGGCAAGCCGCCCAAGACCACGCTCGGGCTCGGCGCGACCGGGGCCATCACCAAGCAGGACTACAAGGAGTACAGAGCCAGCGGCATCAAGTGGGAAGAACTCCCAGCGGGCAACTACGACGGCGCCGCCGCCATCAAGGACAACCAGCTCGACGGCGTCGATGCCGCCACGATCTATCCCGCAGCGGTGGCGGGCGCGTACATGATCCTCCACGATCGTGAGCTGGCCGTGGCCTGCGTACAGGCCTATAACGACTGGCTGATCGACGACTTCTGCTCCGCCGACCCGGAGCGACTTTGGTCGCTTCCGTTCATGCCGGTCAACGACGGGATTCCCTTACTGCTCGCCGAGGCCGAACGGGTGCTCGCCAAGGGGGCCAAGGCGCTCTATCTTCCCCTGCCGGACGTCGCTTATCACGACCCTCAGTACGACCCGGTCTGGAAGCTGGCGGTCGATAGCCATGTGCCGGTCACGATCCATCGCAGCGGGGTGAGCACCAAGGAGCGACCCCTGGCCCAGCCCGACGCGGCACCGGGCCTCAACGTGGTCGGGACGGTTCAGCGCTTCTTCTCCGCCATCAACCCGATCAGCAATCTGATCTTCACCGGCGTCTTCGATCGTTTCCCCGGGCTCGTCTTCATCGCCGCCGAGGTCAATTGCAGCTGGGTGCCGGCCCTGGCCCAGCAGATGGACCAGGAGTTCGAAAGGATGCAGTACTGGGCCAACCTCCCCTTCCAATCACAACCGAGCTCCTACCTGGGCAACAACGTGTTCGTCACCATGCTCGATGACTTCGTCGGCTGCCGGCTGGCCAAAGAGGATCCGGTCCTGGCCAGGACGACGATGTTCTCGACTGACTATCCCCACTCGACCACCCTGTGGCCTCGAAGCCGAGAATATATTGCCAGGATGATGGAGGGAATGAGCGAGGAGACCAGGCAGGCCATCCTCGCCGGAAACGCGCTACGCGCCTACTCGTTGAACTAAGAACGCCCACCGGCGCAGAGTCCTGATCGGAGCACACATCATGCAGCTGATCGTCGCCGGTGTCACGGCCGACAATCGTTCGGGAGTCACCCAGCGTACGACGCTCCCGGAAGGAGAGTCCGCATCGCTGTGGAGGACAACCGAGAGTCCACCAAAGGTCGACCGCCCGGCCTCCGGTTTGAAGATGGCCGGGGGCTGCGCGCCAGGTAACACCTCTTGGGGCCTCAACCACATCCCCCCCCACACCGTCCGAGATGTACACCGGACTGATCTGTTGAGCTACAACGTGGTGCTGTCAGGGGCAGTCGACGTCGTTCTCGAAACCGAGACGGTTCGACTGGAGGCACATGATTGTCTGGTCTGCCTCGGGGTGTTGCACGGCTGGGAGACCGGAGACGAAGGCGTGACGTTCGCCTACACCGCTATTGGCCTGGAGCCCTCCCCGGAGGAACGCGGCTAACCCGGTTCGCGCTGCCTGGCCGCCGATCTAGAGGCCTTCGAGCAGCCGGGTCATGGTCCGCATCACCCGGAGGGCGGCCACCAGCTCCTGCTCCGACAGGTCTCCGAGCTGAGCATCCCATAGCGCTTGCCACCGGGCTCGCTTCTCCTCGACGATGGCCCGGCCCGCGCCGGTGAGCGAAACCAGGCAGACCCGCCGGTCCTGGGCGTCGCGGCGCCGCTCGACGATGCCGTTGGCTTCGAGCTGGTCGAGCATGGCTGTCACACTCGCGGGATTGAGGTCGGCGCTCTTCGCCAGTTCGCCTGCGGTCACCTCGACCGATTCCGCCAGGACCATGAGGGCGCGCGAGCTGAGAGTGGGTCAGACCGCGGGGCTGTTGCTGCTCGCGCCCCCGCAGGCGTCGCTCGGCGCCGAACAGCTCACCCATGGCGAGCCGTACTTGCTCGAGGGTCGTCGTGGCGCTGTCGGCCAGGGGGTCAACGGTCGTCACAGGAGGGCTTCCACCAGGGACTCATCGGAGGTCTCGCCCTCTTGTCCTTCCACCCGGAGCCGACGTTCGACCCGCCACAGGACCGTCGCCGGAATGAGAGCGACAAACAGCATGAGGACCACCCACCGGTAAGTCTCGTCGAAGGCCTGGGCGATCGCGCCAGGAGTGGCCACCCGGCCGTGCGCCGATAGCGCAGCGAGCTTGGTCTGCAAAACCACGGCGATCACCGCGGTGCCGAGGGAGCCCCCCACCCGCTGTATCACGTTTAGCTGGGGGCTGGCGTCGTGGACCTGATCGTGGCTCAGGGGGGAGAAGGCCGCGGTCATCGCCGGCATCATTGCGAAGCCCACGCCCACGCCCCGTACCACCATGGCGGCGGCCAGCACGGCATAGGGCGTGGTGGCGTGGACGAAGAGGTAGGGCAGGGTGGCTGCGGCGACGATGGAAACCCCGAAGAGCGAGGTCAGGCCGGCCCCGTACCGGCGGGTCGCCGGAGCCGAGGCGTACATGCCCACGGAGGCCCCAAGGCCCTGGGGGATGAGCATGAGACCGGTATGGATGGCGTCCTCGCCCCGGCCGATCTGGAAATACAGCGGCAGCAGGACCATGGCGCCGAACAGCGCGCCCCCCATGCAGAACATGACCACGGTAGCGGAGCTGTAGGCCCGGATCGAGTAGAGCCGAAGATCCAGGAGGGGGTTCTTGATTCGCCGGGCGCGCAGGACGAACAGCACCACGAGCACGGCCCCGACGATGGTCGGGAAGATGACCGAGGGGGACGTGAAGCTCCCGGCCGTGGCGCTCTGCGCGAGCCCGTAGGTGATGCCCACCGTCCCGAGAGCGGCGAGCAACAGCCCCACCCAGTCCAGCCGGCCGGCGGCGCCCTTGTCCGGTCTGTCCCTGGGCAGCATGCGGACGGCGAGCACTCCCGTGACGACGCCGATCGGGACGTTGACCAGGAAGATGGCGTGCCAGCTGACGCTCTGCAAGAGGAACCCGCCGAACGTCGGACCGAAGACGGGGGCCAGGACGAGAACCACCCCGATCACGCTCATCAGCTTGGGCAGGCCCTCGCGATCGGTGGAGTTGACCAGGATCGTCAGTCCCGTCGGGGCGAGCATGCCGCCGCCGAGGCCCTGCAGGACGCGGAAGGCGATGAGCTCGTCGGCCGTTCTCGCTAGGCCGCACAGGGCTGAGCCGATGGTGAACAGCACAAGGCCCCACATGTATACGCGAAAGGCCCCGTATCGCCGGACCGCCCACCCGGAGAAGGGGATTACCGCAGCGAGAGCGAGCAGATAGGCGGACACGACCCACTGGATTTGGTTGAGCGGAGCGTGCAGGTCCCGCGACAGGCTCTCGACCGCCACGTTCACGATGGTCGTATCGAGCACCGACATGATCATGCTGAGCACGACGACAATGGCGATCCGCCGGGTGTGCGAATCCAGCGCGAAGGGTCGGTTGTCGGTGGGTTGCAGGCTCGACAAGAGGTGGATGTCCTACTTAGGTGCCTAAATGTTTTAGAGACAAACTAGATGCCAAACCTTCTGCTGTCAAGAGTCTTTCGCCGATTCCAGGCGGGAACCTGGCGCCTCCGGCTTCACTCGTCCCGACGCCGAACCGCTTGCCGGGGCCGGAGCCCCGCTTGAGCGGGTCCTGGACCGGCAATACCCTTTGGCCCATGCGCTTCTCCACTGGCATGCCTGGCCTCACCCGCTATCCGCCCGGCTACTCGCCCGAATGGGCCATGGAGTTGACCTCTGCTGATTTCCAGCAGATCGCCCGCCGGTCCGAAGAACTCGGCTACGACTCCATCAACATTCCCGAACACATCGTCATGCCCGACGATCTGGCTCCGGCGATGGGGGCGTACTGGCCCAGCGCTCCGACCGCGATGTCGTTCGTCGCCGGAGCCACCACCCGCGTCCAGGTGAACTCGTGCCTGATCGTTCTCCCGTACCACAATCCGATCGTGCTGGCCAAGACCGTGGCGACCCTCGACGTCATGTCGGGAGGCCGGGTCATGCTGACATTCGGCGTGGGCCATGCCGAGAACGAGTTCAAGTCGCTCGGGGTGCCTTTTCATCGCCGGGGCCGCATAACCGACGAGTACGTAGAGGCCATGGTGGCCCTCTGGACCGAGGAGGCTCCTTCGTACCTGGGCGAATTCGTGCAGTTCGACGGCATCCGGTTCGAGCCAAAACCGGTGCAACGGCCGTACCCGCCGATATGGTTCGGTGGCAACTCCAGTGCTGCCCTGCGGCGGGTGGCTCGTTACGGCACGGGCTGGATGCCATGGTTGGTGACTCCGGAGGAGCTTCCGGGCCGCCTCGACGAGCTCCGGCAAATGCCAGGGTATGGCGAGCGGGGGGAGGTCGACGTCTGGTTTCCCCCATCGCCCATTCGGATCCGTGAAGACAATCACGCTCTGACCTCCGACGAACCGTTCGACCGGTTCTCGAGCGCCCAGGAGGTGATCGACGCCATCGGCTCACTCCGGGATATGGGCGTTACCTGGTCGGGTATTCCTTATCCCGGCCCGGACGAGACTTCACTATCGGAGTATCTCGAACGCCTGGCGTGGGGGGCGGAGACGGTAATGCCCCTTTTCCGCTGAGCACCCCGGGGAGCCCGGCGAGCCAACGAAGACGGCGTCGCGGTGGGCGCTATGCTTCGGAGACCAAACAGGACGGATTTCCCGCGGCGTCGAGCCCTCCGTGGAGGTGCTCGTCGCCCCGTCTAGCCGCAGGAGGAGCGCAGGTGGAATACCGGGTTATATCCACGGACGACCACATAATCGAAGCGCCCGACACGTTCGACCGGCTGCCCCCAGAGTTTCGCCATCGCCAACCCCGTATTCTGCGGGGTGAGGACGGCGGGGACGGGTGGAGCTTCGACGGCCGTCCCCCCAGGATGACTTTCGGGCTCAACGCCGTAGCCGGTCGTCCGTTTGAGGACTTCAAGGAAAGCGGCCTGACCTTCGATGAGATCCTCGAGGGCAACTACTCGGGGGTGGCCCACCTGAAGGACATGGATGTCGACGGCGTCGACGCGGCGACGATCTATCCGATGGCCTCGTTGGAGGGGTTGGTGATCGAGGACCGGGCGTTCGGTCTTGCCTGCGTCCGGGCTTACAACGACTGGCTGCTCGACGACTTCTGCGGTGCCGACCGCGACCGTCTGCTCGCTCTGCCCATAATTCCGGTCGATGACGGCGAGCAGGTGATGCTCACAGAGACCGAGCGGGTCATCGGCAAGGGGGCTCGTGGCATCTTCCTCCCTTACTTCGCTGAGCGCGAGTACTACGACGCCGTTTACGACCCGCTCTGGCGCCTGCTCGCCGGCGCAAAGGTGGCCGCCACCATTCACCGCACCATGGGCGGCAAAGTGCCTCAGACCCAGGCCCGGCTGGGCGCCGTGATGCCCAAGGATGCCCCGGGCCTCAATATCGCCGGCATCGTGGAGCGCTTCTTCTCAGGTATAGCGCCGTTGACTCGCATGATCTTCACCGGCGTCTTCGAGCGACATCCGCAGTTGCGCTTCGTGGACGCCGAGGTGAACGCCGGCTGGGTGCCATTCTGGTTGCAGATGATGGAGCAGGAGTACGAACGCCAGCGGCACTGGGCCAACCCGCCGATTCATCAGAACCCGTCGGCCTTCGTCGGCACCAACGTATTCGTCACCGCGCTCGACGACTTCGTCGGCTTCGAGCTGGCCAAACACGACGACATCCTGGGCCGCTCGATCATGTGGTCCTCCGACTACCCCCACAGCGCGACCTTGTGGCCGAAGAGCAAGGAGTACATCGCCAAGTTGACCGATGGCATGGCCTCCGAGCGCAAGCACGACGTGCTGGCCGGCAACGCCATGCGGGCGTTCGGGCTCAGCCCAACCTGAGGATCGGGGCTGGTCACGGCCAAGGTGGCCACGCTGACGGTCCCGCCCGCGTGTCCGCCCCTGCCCCGCTACCATTGTTGACGAGCCCGTGAGATGAGGATCTGCTCGAGCGGGTCGTAGGATGGGGGCCGCGGCGCCAGCCGGCCCACTTAGGCAAGGACGTGACTCAGTTGGAACACGTGCAGTTGGAGATCGATGACAATGTGGCAATTATCACGCTTGACCGGCCTGAGTCAGCCAACGCCCAGAGCCAGAAGGTACTGATCGAGCTCGACGAAGCCTGGAGTGCGGCCGACGAGAACCGCGAGGTCAAGGTCATCGTCTTGAAGTCCAACGGCAAGCACTTCTCAGCCGGTCACGACATGTCCGGCTCCCAGTCGTCGACCCTGGACCGGGAGATACCGCTCCCAGACGCCCTCTACGACTGGGAGACCCGCGGGTATCTGCACTACGCCAAAGCCTGGCGGGATATACCGAAGCCATCCATCGCCGCGGTGCAGGGCAAGTGCATCGCCGCCGGGCTCATGCTCTGCTGGCCGTGCGATCTGATCGTCGCCGCGGACAATGCTGAGTTTTCGGACCCAGTGCTGTACATGGGCATCTGCGGGGTTGAGTACCACGCTCACACCTGGGAATTCGGTGCCCGCAAGGCCAAAGAGCTGCTTTTCACCGGAGACTCGATCACCGCCGAGCAAGCAGAGCAACTCGGCATGGTCAACAAGGTCGTGCCCCTCGACCAGCTGGTCCCGGCCACGCTGGAGCTGGCCCACCGCATAGCCCGCCAGGACAGCTTTGCCTTGCGCATGGCCAAACGCGCCGTGAATCACACCCTGGACGTTCAGGGATTCCGCACCGCCATCGATTCCTGCTTTGACATGCACCACTTCGGGCACACCCGTGCGTCGGTAGTCACCGGCGGCACACCATCTCTGGTGGGGCTGTCGTCGATGAAGGGTAAGAACAAAAGCTGACAACCGCCAAGGCTTAACGGCTTCAATCCGGCAGTGCCGCCCCCAGGTAGCTCATCGACTGTCCCGTCTACGATCGAGGACGCGGCGACCGCCCTGCGAGACGGTCGCTTGACCAGCACCCAGCTCACGGCCGCGGTTCTCGCCCGGGCCGACTGCCACGACAGCTGGGTCGGTTCCTTCCTTGCCCGCTTCGACGAGACTGCTATGGCCCGGGCGGAGCAGGCCGACAAGGAGCTGGGCGCTGGAATCGATCTCGGGTTGCTGCACGGGATCCCGATCGGGGTGAAGGACATTCTCGCCGCCCAGGAAGGGCCGACTACCGCACAGAGCCTGGTCCTCGACCCCGCCTGGGGTGCTGGAAAGGACGCACCGGTGGTACGCCGCCTGCGCCACGCCGGGGCCGTCATCGTGGGCAAGACCACGACCATGGAGTTCGCCGTCGGCCGGCCAGAAGCGAGCAAGCCTTTCCCGATCCCTGTCAACCCGTGGCGACCCGAGTGCTGGCCGGGCGGTTCCAGTTCGGGCACCGGAAACGGCATCGCCGCCGGCTTCTTCCTCGCCGGCATCGGCAGCGACACGGGAGGCAGCATTCGCATTCCTGCTGCGTTCTGCGGGGTGAGCGGCCTCATGCCGACCTTCGGGCGAGTCCCCAAGAGTGGCTGCGCCCCCCTGGGCTTCAGCCTCGACCACGTCGGTCCTCTCGCTCATAGTGCGTGGGACTGCGCGGCAGTGCTCCAGGCCATTGCCGGTCACGATCCGAGCGATCCCGACAGCAGCGAATGTCCGGTGCCCGCTTATCTGGCCCGCCTCGACGAAGGGATTGCCGGGTGGCGCATCGGCGTCCTGCGAGAGCGCCACTTCGATGACGCCCAGCCCGGGGTGACCGAGGTGTTCGAAGCGGCCATAGCGACCCTCGCCGATCTCGGCGCTGACATCGTCGAGGTCAAGATCCCCCTCTACCAGGAGGTGCTGGCGGCGACGATGGTGACGCTCGCCGCGGAGGCGTGTGCATATCACCGGGCCGATCTGGCCGACCGGTGGGAGGACTACACGGTCGGCGCTCGGAGGACGGTGGCCGCCGGCGCTCTGGTGTCGGGTGCCGAGTACGTGCAGGCCCAGCGGGTCCGCCGGGTAGGGCAGCGCAAGCTCGCCGGCGTGCTCGACCAGGTTGACGTCATCGTCGCCCCCACCATCACCATGACGGCTCCTCGCCTCGATTCGGCTATGGAAGAGGAGCTTCTCACCCGCCTGCACACGCCCTACTGGGACTCGGTGGGGAATCCAGTCCTTGCCGTTCCCATCGGATTCGTCGACGGCATGCCTGTGAGCATGCAGCTGGCCGCCGCCCCGTTCTCCGAGAGCACCTTGTTACGAGCCGGGCGCGCTTACCAACAGCGCACGGATTGGCACCGTCGGGCCCCGAACCTGGAGGCTGCTCGTGGATGATAGGACTGCTGTGCGCGCCCTCCTGGACGCCGCAGGGCTGAATCCTCCGGATGAGGATGTAGAGGCGCTGGTCCAGGGCTACGCCCGCACCCGGCAGATGGCTGCGCTCCTCTTCACCGTGGACGAGGCCCGGTACGAGCCTCCCGCTTTGGTATTCCGGCCCGATCCCCGCGACGCGGATTGGTAGTAGCGCGTTGCCGGACGATCCGTCAGTGTTGGATTAGGCAGATTCCCCCCGCGGGAGTTGGGCGCTAACGGTACGTTACTCCCACGGCAGTTCGCCAAACCGGACATGATCCTTCTCGGTCAACTCGACGAGTGCACCGAGAGGGTCGAGCGAAAGTGACAGGAGGAGTGCCATGGCTGACTCGCGCAGGTTCGTGATCCTCGGCGCCAGCTTGGCTGGGGCCAAGGCCGCCGAGACCCTTCGCGCCGAGGGCTTCGACGGTGACGTAGTCCTGGTGGGCGAGGAGCCGGTCCGGCCATACGAACGCCCGCCGCTGTCCAAGGGCTATCTGCGAGGCGAAGAGGGACCGGAGAAGATATACGTGCACGGCGAGGACTACTACGACGAGCACGGGATCGACTTGCGATTGTCGACCTCCGCCCGCGGAATCGATCCCTCAGCCCGGACCGTCGAGCTAGATTCGGGCGAGCGGCTGCCATATGACGCGCTGCTTCTGACCGTGGGAGCCCGGCCCCGACGCCTGGAGGTGCCGGGGGCAGACCTCGATGGGGTCCACTACCTGCGCAGCGTGGCCCAGTCCGACCTCCTGCGAGAGGCGATCCCCGCCGCGGGACGGGTGGCCGTCATAGGCGCAGGCTGGATCGGGTCCGAGGTGGCCGCGTCGGCCCGTCAGATGGGCGCTGACGTGGCATTGGTAGAGATGAGCGAGGTTCCTCTCGAGCGGGTCCTCGGGCGGGACATTGGGGCGTTCTACCGGGATGTCCACGTTGATCACGGTGTCGAGATGCACATGGGCACCGGCATTGCCCGTCTGACCGGCAACAAAGCGGTGCAGGCCGTGGAGCTCAGCGACGGCCAGGTGCTCGAGGCTGACCTGGTGGTTGTCGGTGTTGGCGTCGCTCCTCGGACCGAACTGGCCGAAGCGGCCGGTCTCGAGCTGGACAATGGCGTTGTCACCGATCAATTCCTGGCCACCAGTTCGCCGGGCATCTACGCGGCCGGGGATCTGGCCGCGGCGTGGCATCCGGTCCTCGAGACGAGGATCCGGCTCGAGCACTGGTCGTCAGCTCTCAACCAGGGGCCGGCCGCCGCCCGCAACATGCTCGGCCAGGAGACCCCCTACGAGAGGATCCCGTACTTCTTCTCCGATCAGTACGAGATAGGTATGGAGTACTCGGGTCTGGCCCGCGACTGGGACGAGATCGTGCTGCGCGGCGACCCCGCAGAGCGAGAGTTCGTGGCCTTTTGGCTGAAGGATGGCCTGGTGCAGGCCGGCATGAACGTCAATGTCTGGGACGTGGCCGACGATATCGCCAAGCTGGTAGCCAGCGGGCGGCGGGTAGATACCGTCCGCCTGGCCGACCCCGAGGTAGCCCTGGCTACCCTTCTTCCGGTCTAGTCACGGTCCGCCGGCGTGTGACCCCCACGGGCCAACCACCCCGCCGGCGGATCGAAATCGCCGGCTTCCAGCACCTTGAACCACTGGGCCCAGCTTTCCTCGTCCCGGTGGGCGTCCAGGGCGACAATCTTCCCGTCGCGCACCTCGAGCAGCACATCGTTGTCGACCTTGATGGGATCGCCGGACGCCAAGGTGCCTCTCATGGTCGACTGAATCCGTATCGAGGATCCCTCCACGGTGATCCGCGGGCTCTCGAACACTCGGTCGTTGAGCCCTCTGCTCACCGCCGCCATATCAGCAACGGAAATGTCGCGGAGGAGGCTGGCCTCTATCAGCCCGTCCGCTCGACGCGGCGGCCGGTGCCGGAGCTCAATCGGGTCCGCATACAGCGACGCCATGACCGAAGGGCCGCCTTGTTGCGGGGCCGAGGACTCGGCTCGAAGTTGATCGGCGATGCGCTCCGCGTCTGTTGTCATCGTAAACACCCCTATGTGAGATCCTGGCGATGGAACGGGATCGTAACAGACGACCTTGTCGCCAGCCCTGGCCCGAGCGAACCCGCTACTATCCGACTAGTCGAGTAGATCGCCGGGAGGATTCTTGACCGAGAGACTTACCATCGGCGAGGGAGAGCGGCCATTGCCGCTGGTCGACGACGAAAGCCGCCCGTTTTGGGTGGCTGGACGCGACGGGATGCTTTCCTTCGTTTCGTGCAATGCGTGCGGCGCCCTCCTACATCCGCCGGCGCCGGTGTGCCGGTACTGCAAATCGGGGGATCTCGGGCGTCGGTCTATCGCGGGGACAGGTGTCGTCGTCGGGTATTCCGTCAACCATCAGCAGTGGGACCCGAAGTTTCCCGTTCCCTACGCCGTGGCTACCGTCGCCATGGACGAGGATTCACGGGTCCGGCTGACCACCAATCTCGTTGACGTCGATCTAGAGGATCTGCGGGTCGGGATGCGCGTCGTTCCCCGATTCGACCACCGAGAGGACGTCTGGATCCCCTTCTTCGCTCCGAGCGGCGAGCCTGATGCCGAGCTGCCATCGGACGAAACACCTCCAGACGATCACCGCCGGTGGGTCCGGCCAATGGTCCGGACAGACCGGTTCGAGGACCGGGTGGCCATCACGGGTATCGGAATGTCCACCATCGGACGGCGCCTGATGCGGCCTCCGCTCTCGCTCACGGTGGAAGCGATAAAAAACGCCGTGGCCGACGCCGGGCTGGAGATGGACGACATCGACGGCCTTTCGACCTGGCCGGGCGGGCCCACCGTGAGCATCGGAATGGGCGAGGGGGGCGTGAGCGCGCTGGAGGACGCCCTCGGGGTTCACCCCATGTGGTACAACGGCGGAGGCGAGACCTTCGGCCCCGCCGGATCGGTGATCGCCGCCGCCATTGCCGTGGCGGCCGGACTGGTAAAACACGTCGTTTGCTTCCGGACGGTCTGGCAGGCGACGTTCGCGGCCCAGCAGCGGGCCCAGAAGCCCATGGGCGCCAACCCGTACGGGATGCCGGGCAGCGAGGGGCGAGTACCCGGCTACAGCGGCCCCTACGGGGTGGGGTCGGCCGCGATCCCACTCGCCATCCGGGCTTCCCACCACTTCGCCAGATACGGGACCACTCGCGAGACACTTGGGTGGATCGCCGTTACTCAGCGGGCGAATGCCGCCGCCAACCCGTTGGCGATCTACCGGGAGCCGATGACCATGGACGACTATCTGTCGGCTCGAATGATAAGCAGTCCTTTCGGCCTGTTCGACTGCGACATACCGATAGACGGATCGATCGCGGTGATCGTCTCCGCGATAGAGGCGGCGCGGGACCTGCCCCGGCCCCCCGTGCTGCTGGAATCTGTGGGCACGATGATGACCGAACGGATTACGTGGGATCAATCGACGATGACGCATGAGCCCCACTCCCTCGGCCCCGCCGCTCATCTCTGGACTCGGACCACGCTCGGTCCGGGCGACGTCGACGTGGCCTTGCTGTACGACGGGTTCACCTTCAACTGTCTCTCCTGGCTGGAGGGCCTCGGGTTCTGCAAGGTCGGTGAGGCCAAGGACTTTCTCGACGGCGGACACAACATCGCCAGAGACAGCGGGGTGGTGGCCCTCAACCCCCACGGCGGGCAGCTGTCAGCCGGCAGAACCCACGGCATGGGTTTTGTCCATGAGGCCGTGGTCCAACTGCGGGGGGACGGCGGAGATCGCCAGGTGCCGGGCGCCCGGGTCGCCGTGGTGAGCAGCGGGGGGTTGTCTCCCGCCGGGGCGCTCCTACTGCGAAGCGAGTGATCCTGATGGACGCCTAACAGCTCTGCGGCAGGATCACCCATGCCGCCTAACGGCGCGCGAACCAGTTTTATGTGCGAGGGTGCTGCTGCTGGTAGCTGTCGTAGGCGTGAATCCGGCTGATGTAGTCGCGAAGTCCCGTCTCGAGCGGGTATTTCGGGGTGAACCCGAGGTCGCTGGTCAAACGACTGTTGTCCATGGACGGATGGGCGTTACCCGGGAGCTCCGTCTCGGAGGTGCTGATGTCCGCCTCGGGGACCAACTCCCGTAGCGCTCGGGTGAAGTCACCGATCGGTCGTCGTTCGGAACGGACGTTATATAGATGGTGGGGGAGTTGAGCCGCCGTCAGAGCCAGCCATGCCGCTTGGGCCGAGTCGGCGGCATAGGTCCAATCGACGACGGCGTCGCCCCGGGGAAGTTCGATCGGCTTGCCCCGGACCGCGTCTTCGACGCGCGCCATGTAGTGCGATTGCCCTGGCAGGCGGAGCAGCCCTGAGTTGTAGGAGCCCCTCCACGCTCGGCCGAGCCCGAAGGTGGATCCAAACCGAAGGCTCACCACGTCCAAACCGAGCTCGGCGGTGTAATGGCGGCCGAGCGCCTCGCCCCAGACCTTCGACGAGCCATACGGCTCCGTGGGGTTCACGAACAGGTCCTCGGTAAGCGGCGACGCGGCCTGAGGGCCGTAGGCGGCCACCGAGCTGCAGAACAGGACCCGCTCCACCCCGGCGGCTCGTGCTGCTTCGAACACCGTCGCCGTGCCCAGGCACTGGACCTGGATGTAGGGGATCATCTGTCCCGGCGCAGGAGACCCCAGCATGAAGGCGAAGTGGGCCACCCGATCCACGCTGTGTTCCTCGATGGCCGATCGCACCGCGCTGGCGTCGGTTACGTCGCCCTCGATGACGGTGACCAGGTCGAGAGCATCTTCGATTCGGCCACGGTCGACGTACCGGTCCAGGACCACCACGTGGTCGAGGCCCCGTTCGAGCGTCGCGTACCTGGTGAAGTACGAGCCGAGGAAACCCGTACCGCCGGTGATCAACATCGTCACGATTGCCTCTTTCCCGCCGTCACAGCCCGGAGCCGGGCCCAAGAATCACTGTCTCTGGGCCTCGATCCGGTACACCCGAGCGGCGGTATCGGCGAAGAGCGAAGCCTGCTCCTGGCCGGAATACGACCCGGAGGCCTTTTGGAAGGCGTTCCAAAGAACGGTGTAGCCGATGCTGCGCCGGTCGACCGGAAAATTAGAGGCGAACATGCAGCGCGCCGGGCCGAACATGTCGATGGACCATCTGATGTCGTCCCCCCACCACTCGAGCACCTCGTCGGAGCTCGGGGGTCGGGATCGGGAGGACCAGCTGGTGCCGAAAAGGGTGTCCATACCTATGCCGCTGATCTTGACCACCACATTCGGGCATGACGCCACCTGGCGCATCCCGTTGTGCCAAACGGCGCGGACTTCGTCCCGGTCGGTGTACGGGCCGAGGTTCAGGGGGACGCCTAGATGGTTCAGCACAAAAGTGGTGTGCGGAATGGCGCGCGCCGTGTCGGCCAGCTCCGGTAACTGGGGATGGAAGACCATGGCATCGAAGGAATATCCGCGCTCGCCCAGCAAGGAGAGGGCCCGGCGGAAACCGGTCTCCGTCAGCACTCCGAGGCGCCGCGAGGCCTGCCGGTGGGGGAAAGCAGGATCGCCGGCAACCACATGACGGATACCCCGAAACCACCCCCGCCCGGCGGCTTCATGGCCGTCGATGACCTCTTCCACCTCGTCGCCGAGCGTCATGTCGGCGAAGGCCACGATGCCGGCGACCCGGGTTTCCGTCGATTCCGACGCGACGACCTGGGCCGCCGCGAACTCGGTCTCTCCTATCGGGCGAAGCACGGTCGGGCCATCCTGGCGGTAGCTCGCCCCGCACTCTATGACGACAGTGTCGGTGACGTTGTGGCCGGACCGGGTATCACGGACCAGGTCTTCGATCAGGTATTGCGGACCCCCACCAAGGGCGTCCGGCTCATGCCAGAGGTGGTGGTGGGGGTCGATTATCAACTGCTCTGCATCAACCGGATCCTCGTGGGTCAGGGCCAGCCACTCGAGCAGGCTGGTGTCCGGCATCAAACAAGTTGATCTAGCGGCGTGATGCTCCGGACGATCTGTCCATCAGGCTTGGGTGGCCGATTTATGGGGATACCGCCCCGGAAGATGATCAGGACCGTCGCCCCTTCGGGCCCGGCGATCACCGGACCGTATACGGTCCCACCCTTCACGATGCGTATGTCCCCTTCGTGATACCACCGGCGGGTGACCTGCACGGAGCCCTCCAGGACGATCTCCGCGTAGTCGGGATCGTGGGAGTGGGCCGATACAGTCCAGCCCGGGGGGTATACCGTCCGCAGGACGGTGGGAGCGCTCTCGTCATCCTGGTCGCCAATCCGGAACATGTTGAGGAGCAACCCGAGCTCGCCGTCTCTCTGAATGTCCTCCCATTTCATATCTACTTGGTTTTTCATCGAACCCTCCCTCGGGTAAGCAAGTTGCCGTTGAGCTCCGGATCCTCCGAACCTTCCACGGTATGCGCTGCCGGTGACCGGCGCCCGGCGATGCTAGTGGTCGCGCCGGCCGGACGCGCCCGGCCGTCAACTACGCTGAGCCGGTGGCCGTCATTGCTGCGTTTTCTATTTCGCCGATGGGCGGTCCGGCTGTCACTGACGACGGATCGGTAGGGCCCGCGGTGGCGGAAGTGGTACGGATCGTCCGGGAATCCGGGCTGCCCAACGAGACCAATGCCATGTTCACCAACATCGAAGGCACCCTCGAGGAAGTGCTCGCCGTCATCACGCGGTGCACGGAGCACATGGCCGCGATTGCCCCGCGGGTGAGCGTGGTGGTGAAGCTCGACGTGCGGCGGGGCGATGCCACCATGCGGGACAAGGTGGCATCGATCGAACGGGCGTTGACCCCGCCGTAGGCGCGGACAGTTTTGCGAACCTGTTTACGCTGCTTACTCCGCGGCGACCACGAACGGTAGCGAGATGGGGCGGGCGGCCAGCGGTTCGTGGTCCGGTCGATTCAGCTCCCGGTCGAACACTCGAACCATTGAATTGCCCGCGACGTCCTCCAGGACCGGATCGATGAGCAAACGGGCCGGACCCGCGGCCCACGGTTCGTCAGGGACAAATGACCACGAACGTTCGCCCGCGGCCGCATCGGTGGTCCCCGAGATGACACCGGTGGGGCCGATAACGGTCAGGCAGTCCCCGAGCAGCGCCCGGTCGAGTGGTCGGTCGAATCGGGCGACAAGCGGGCCGCGGCCAGCCGCTCTGGGCACTTCAAACGTCCAGCTCCCTGCGTCAACCCGGCTGCGGATGTCCGGCCCGACGTCGTAGCTCTGTCGATGTTCGACCCTGAGGGGCAGGCCGGCCGCGTCGCAGAAGCCTCGCTCGATGACGAGGACGACGGCGTTTCCCTCCTCGAGGGGGTATCCCGCCTCCTGGTGGGGGGCCAATCCCTGCTTGATACGAGCCGGATCGAGAAGGACGGTGAGCCGCCGGCGAGCGGGATCCCAGAGTTCGAAGTCCATCGGGGAGAACGCCCCGAAAATATCCTCCCCGGTCCCTGCACGCTCCAGTCGCACATGGCGGGCGGCCAGCCCTTCGCTCATGCGGGCGGAAAAGTGGATGTAGAACCGGAGGGCGTTACGGGGCAGGACAGTGACGCTCGGGTAGACCGTCGTGACCGCTGTCGACGGAGCACCGGCGAGGGCCGGCCGGGCAATGTTCAGCACCGCCGCCCGGCCGGCGATCTCGGGATCAGCGAGGACCATGGCGTAGGAGGTGCCGGCAAGGAAGGGGAAGCGGGGCGTGAAACTGACTTCCTCGCCGGTCACCGCGTAGCGGCCAGGCATCGACTGCAGGACTCCCATCCGTTCGCCGGCATCGACGACCTCGCTCGGCACAACGGGGAGCAACCCGGCGAGGCCTTCAGGGATCCGGGAGCCCAGATAGCTCAGGGTGGCGGGGGGCAGCCCGCGTAGAACCAAACAGTCGACACCGTCATCAATCGCCCAGGCAACCGTTGGTGCCACCGCCGAGGCGCGGGATCTCAGAGGGAGGCCGTCTTGAGCGAGCGCAGGTGGCGTTCGCCGCTGTCATCCTTTTGCAGGGCGAGCACGTAAGTGCTGTTGAGGTTGTCCAATCGACTCACGCCGGAAAGCGACTCCACCTCCCGAGGCACTCCGACCGGGGTTTGCGGCTCAGTGAGGCCCGCCTGGCCGTCGATGTCGCGGCAGGCGATCTTGATCAGCCCGTGGCTGGTGTTGGACACCAGCAGATATTCCTCGTCGTTCTGACTGAAAGACACCATATCGAGCGGCTGATTCATGGCCCCGAGCTCGGCCACGGTACGCCCCGTGGCCTTGGTGCCCACGGTGATGTCGGAAAGGGGAAAGTGCACGACGGGCGTGCAGGTATAGCTGGCCAGGATGCTACGGCCCTCCTCGTAGGGCACGAAGGTCTTGATGGGCGCGGCTGTCTCCCACTTACCGTGGGACACGTGGAAGATCTCCAGGCTGTTGTCGTCCATTGTGCCCCTGAATGGGAAGGGGATCCGCCTGAGATTTGACGCAAACTCCTCGTTGGACATGCCCGCCACCAACAGAGTTCCATCCACGTACGACATATCGGTCACGGTCGCAGTGCGGGCCGGACGCTTCCAAATACGCAGCTTTCGCCCTCCGATGTCTATCTCTTCGCCCTCGGAGCCTTCTGGAAGTTCGATGGTGACCCGGGGATCATCCTCGGCGGGGGCGTTCGTGATATCTGCGGAGGCGAACGCCACATTCTCCCAGCTGAGATCGCTGAGGGATCCGTCGAGCCCATCGATCCTTACCAGGACCGGTTGGGCGACGTCGCCCCTGCCTCGCATCACCGACAGATAGACGTTGTGGGTCCGAGGATGCACCGCCAGGTCCCTGATGCCGACTTCGTCGCGACCGCAACCGAGAAACGCTGCCAGCCGGGTGTCCAAGTTGTCGAAATCGAACGGCGCGCTTCCCGCGGCATCAGGCCCCGGATCGGCTACGTCAACAGCAAACACCGTCGCGGCCACATTGTCGGCGACGAAAAGGATGTCGCCGGGACCGAATGTGATCGCGCCTACCGACTGGATCCGGGGTGTGCCGACCTCTAAGCCGTACTGTCCCATGGCGCCCACCTCCTTGCTCAGGTAGTACTGGAGCTACCTCTGAGCTGAAGCGTACTGACAACCGGACACCACTGCAATCTGCCGGGGCGGAGGCCGACTCGAGCGCCTGACTCAGCTGTGACCTAGCCTACCGGCGAGGCGCGACATGACCCGGTCGTACCCCCGAAGCTCGACCGGGGAGCCAGGTAGGCCACTCGGCGCCGGCTCGGTATCGGGTAGGCCGACAGCCGTGGCCAACAGGGGCGACGCTTCAGTGCGAAAGTAGCGCGCCACCAGGCCGTCGTAGAACGTCAATCCGGTCGCCCCGCCACCGACGGCGACGGCGTTGAGCGCCAAACGACCGGAAACCAGGCCGGCTTCCAGCATGGCGGCTCGATAGCTCCGCCCACCGAGTCGGGCGGCGAGGGACTCGAGGGGCGCGGCGTGAAAAACGGTGTAGGCCGAGTCCCCCCCAAGAGGCTGATCGAGGCACAGCCGGGCGCCGTAGGCGCGGGGATCGCCCGATCGGCTCCGACCCTCGTAATTGGTCCCACCCCTGTACAGATATCCGCCCGGGTCGAGACCAGGAATGTCGTGGACGTTGACGTAGTGCTCCAGCAGGGTTCCCGCAGGCGACGAGTCTAAAGGGGCGGCGCGAGCGGCGGCCGCCAGGCCCCAGGCCAGGAGGGCCAAAGGCCCGGCCTCGAGCCGGAACACCCGGGTCGAACCCCGTCGCAATATGACGTCCTCCACCCGGTCGGCGGGGTCCGGGTGGGCCGGCGGCTCGACCCGCTGCGGCGCCGGCCGGGCGACCTCGGACGCGACCGCCTGCCACGGACCGACCTCGTCCTCGCGGAGGGAGCTGCCCGTCTGGGCCTCGACCACCAGAGGAAAACGCAAAACGTTGCGAGCGACCGGCTCGGCCCGAGCATGCAGCGGGGCGAGGCCATCGGAGAGGGGCAGGCTCGGCTCACCCGAGCCGAGATGGACCAGGGCCAGGGGCACCTCGTCGATCCCGTCGATGCCGATCAGATTGGCTACGCGCTCATCGGGAAACGCCAGGCTCACCTGGCTCGGGACACCATGGGCGTCAGCGGCGGCGAGAATATTGGCGATCACGCAGCCCGCATCCCACCACAGGTGCCGCCAGCCCCGCTCACCGTACTTCCAGCACGTCCGGAACGGGATGCCGGTCAAGATCAGGGTGGCCCCATCCGGATTCGCTGGCGAGTCGGCGCGACGTAAGGGCACCAAAGCGTGTTCGAGGGGCTGGTAGTGAAGGACTCCGTCACGCACGACGTAGATCTCGACGGGGTGAAGATTGCCCGCTGACATCGAAGCCCGGAACCACCTGGGCTCGCCGTCGGGCGCGTACGCGACGCGAGTCACGCCTGCACCCAAGAAGAGGAGCGTCCCCAGGAGGCTGTCGTCTAACCCGGTGTTATGTCCTTGTTGGCCCGACAGTACATCGGTCGCCGGCACAGACGATCGTCGGAGATCCTGGGGAAGCGGGTCCGCCGGCACGTCATAGCGCTTGAATGGTGAGGGTCGATTGTGCGGATCCAGAGGCCGAAAGGTCAAGAGCCCGTGTGGCCGTGCCGGTTGTTCGCCGTGCATCGTCGACCGGTAAAGGGCTTCGGGTGCGGAGTGATCGTCCACCGCACCAGTCTGCCACCCCAGCCGGTCCGTACATCCTTAACGTGGCGGCGGTAGCGGCTGACGAACTTCGTCGAGTACTCGGAGTCCTCCCTGAGCCATTGAATGGTCTCACCGAGTGGCAGGCCCCGTCCGCCACCGTCGGGGGCGGAGGAGGGCAGCCCTGGCCCGCTCGCTGA
Source organism: uncultured Actinomycetota bacterium (assembly GCA_963783945.1). Taxonomy (GTDB): domain Bacteria; phylum Actinomycetota; class Acidimicrobiia; order Acidimicrobiales; family Palsa-688; genus CAWAPS01. The sequence goes on along the minus strand of CAWAPS010000019.1, from coordinate 279,392 downwards.
TACTGAGGCTCATATGGTCTCGGTGTCGCGATTCCTCAAAGAACGGGCGAACGTGTATCCGGTTGAGACCGGGCGCGGTCTTCGACCACTTGCCCTCTCGACGTCCTGGCTCAGGCGAAGTAGGTGCGATCGGGACTATCTTGCTCGTGGGCGTCTGGAGCCAGAACAACTGCGGATAGAGCGGATCCGTGGAGTGGAATATCTGGTCGAGGGCCTTCGGGAGGTGACAGGCCAGGTATTCGAAGGTCTTTGACGCCGGTATTGCAGCAGGTTCAGATCAGGACCAATAGGGCACCGATGTGTCGTGGGCCTGTTGCACCACGCCTTCAACCGGGATCGAGCGCAGGTCCTCGCTCAGCACCTCGACGCTGACCAGCCCATCCCAGCCCCGGTCCAGGAGCGTCGACGCGAAGCGGCTGAGCTCGAGCTCCCCGGCGCCGGGCATGGTGCGGCGGTTGACCGTCTCGTACACCAGGTCGTCTCCTGCCAGGGGTAAGGCGTCGTCGAACTGGACGTAGGCGATCTGTTCCAGCGGCAGCCGCTCCAGGTCGTCCCAGGTGCTGTCGAGACGGCAGAAGTGCCAGCTGTCCAGCAAGAGGCCGGCCCGGTCCTTGCCCGCCGCCGCTACCACCTCGAGACCGGCAGGGATAGAGGTGACGGGTCCAAGCGGGGTGAACTCCACCGCCATCCGGGCCCCTCCGTCGGCCAGCGTTCCTGCGCAGCGATCGACGAGTTTGGGGTGAGGGTTCGTGAGAAACACGGTCAGCACCCACGGGGCGCCGATCACGGCCGCCTTCTCGGCCAGGTACGTCGCCTGCGACAGGGTCGCCGCCTCGTCGTCACTCACGACCAACGCCAGGAGTTCGTGGCAGCCCATGCCGGATTGGTCGTAGGCGCGGGCGGTCGCCTGGTCGACCCGGTCGGCCAGGATCCCCAGTGACGAGAACCCCGTCTTACCGGCCAGTAGGACCAGGTCATCCACCGCGATGTCCCAACCAGCGTCGGGCGTGAGGCCCAGTTGTACGCTCACCTCTCTGCCCCGGGTTCGTCCCGCACGGTCATCCCTCCTGGATCGAGGTGTCTCGACTGGAGCCGTCCCGGCGGCAAGAATGCTCTCCTGTGGACACCCGGCGGCCTCTCAAGCGTAACAAGACGAGCGATGCCGTCATCGACTACCTCCTCGAAGGCCTATTCGAGGGGCGACTTCTACCCGGAGACCGGGTCGACATCGATGAGGTCAGCGAGGTTCTGGGAGTCAGCCGCAGCCCCGTGCGTGAAGCGCTGATCATCCTCGAACGAGACGGAGTCGTGGCGTCCCGCTACCACCGGGGTGTGTACGTCGAGCCCTTCGACGGTGAATCGATCGTCGACGACTTCGAGATCTACGGCATCCTCAGTGGTGTCGCCGTCGCCCGCCTGGCCCGCACGGGGGATCCGGCCGTGGTCGCCGAGCTCCAGCGGATCCTGAGTGAGCTGCGTGCGACCTCACCGGGGGAGCCGGACCGGATCTCCGACCTGGTCCAGGAGATCCTGCGGGTCGAGCACCGGGCTAGCGGCTCGCGCCGTCTCCGGGCCGAGCTGCGCACCTTCTCCGGATTCCTGCCGTGGGTGTTCCGGGTCGCCGGCGGGCGCACCCACGACAAGATCGTCCGTGAGCAGGCGCGGGTGATCAGGGCCATCGCCGCCGGCGACGACGAGCGCGCCGCCCGCTACCGCACGGAGGACGTGAAGGCGGCCGGGAGGGACGTGGTGGACGAGCTGATACGGCGGGGCGTGTTCGACGAGCGGGGCCAGCCGGCCGGCGTGAGCAGGGGAGCGGGCCGGGGGTGACTTCCAGCGCCGGCGGCGGCCGCCCCGGCGAGCCGGGCGGGGGCTGGCTCCGGCCGGCCGGGCGGGGGCTGGCTCCGGCCGGCCGGGCGGGGGCTGACTCCGGCGGGCCGGGCGTGGGCTGACTCCGGCGGGGTCCGGGCTTGACTCCGGCGGACCGCCGTCCGGGTGATTCGGACTCTGGCGGTCGGGCCTGTCGGCTTCTGTATGGCGCCGCACTCCCGCCCTTCGTTGTCCGCTGTCCGTTGTCCGCCCCTCCTGGTCCCGCCCCGCGTCATCCCGCCCTCGTCGTCAGCCTGTTAGCTCCGGCTCCCTCCTGCCGAGTCCCGCCTAACCACTTCGCGACGAGAACGTTTCGGTTAACACGACTACGCGACGCGTTTGCGGTCGATATACGACCAGAACGCGTCGCGACCCACCTCTCCCGCGAACGTTCGCGCCGCGAAGTGGTCACGACGCTGGCGCGTGCAGTCATCACGCCGGGCGTGACGACGCTGGCGCTCGCAGTCGTCACGCCGGGCGCCGCCGTGGTCTGGCCATCCTTCCCTCAGTTGGACCTACGTCACCACGCCTGCCTCTCGCCCACGTTGGCCGCCCGCCCACGCCCGCCCAAACCGGCCAGCCTCTCGCGACCGCCTCCTCGGACCCTCGTCACCCACTCGGCCGCCTTTCCGCCTGACCCACACCCCGCTCCCTGACCTTCACCCCGGCCACCCCGGCCCGCCCGGCCCGCCCGAAGTGGCTATCCTACATCTTAGATTTTTCATCTAACATCCGTTCGTTGACACCGCGTTGACAGGTACGACAGAGTGGCACACTGTGCCGAGCGCCCACCCGGAACCTCTCATTTTGCTCCGCGCCGATCTTTCGAGGGTCATCGCGGCTTGTTCGCTCCGGTGCCGTACCCCGGTGAGGTGATGCGAGCCGTGGGGCCCATTGGTTAACCGGCCGTCCCGTGGGCTGAAAGCAACACCTCGTTTGCGCCATAGCGGCGAAACCGCCTTCACCCGTCGAGCTCACAGAACCTTGCGGACGGTGTCAGCGCAGGATTATTCTCGGCCGGCGAAGAAAAGGGGGGAGATCACCATGAGCCGCGAAGTGGCCGAACTCGAAGAGATTCTCCACGCCGAAGCGGCTTCGACCGCGGGCTACGACGACTTCGGTGACGACTATTACCGTGAAGGTCTGAGCCGAATGCTGTCAGACCTCGAGCGGGCCACGGGTGGTGGAGAAGCCTTTCGGACGGCGGCCGGCTTCTACGTTCACGATCTGCTGGTCAGCCGGTTGTATTCCGAGCGGGGGTGGCGGCAAAGACCCGAGGTTCTCGCCTCGCCTGTCGTCGCCCCGGTCGTCATCGCCGGGATCCCCCGGACGGGGACGACGATGATCCACAAGTTCCTGTCCATGAACGACGAATTCCAGGTCCTGCAGAACTGGCTCATCTCGTACCCCATGGTTCGACCGCCCCGGGAGTCGTGGGTCGACTACCCGGAGTACAAGGCCACGGTGGCCGCGGTGGACGCCCAGCCCGAGCAGAGGCACGCCACCCACTTCGTCGCCGCCGATGAGGCGGACGAGTGCCTGATGCTCGTTAACCAGACTTTCGTGAGCGTCATGTTCGGCGCCGCCATCATGCTTCCCGCCTATGACAAATGGATGCTCGCAGAGGACAAGGCCCCGTCGTTGCGGCGACACGCAGACAACCTGCGGCTCATAGGCGCCGACGAACCACAGCGGCGGTGGCTCATCAAGAACCCGAGCTACGTGCTGGCCATGAGAGAGTTCTTCTCGGTCTATCCCGACGCCAGGATCGTGTGGACTCACCGGCACCCGCAGGAGGCCATGGGTTCGCTCGTCGAGATGCTGTCGAGCTTCGGGGGCAACGATCCCAAGGAGCGCGCCGAGCGGGAACTGTCGCTCTGGGCCGAGGGCGTTCGCCTGACCGAAGAAGCCCGGTCTGCTCATGGCGATGCCTTCTTTGATATCGAGTATCGGTCGCTGATGGCCGATCCGGTCGGGATCGCCACCACCCTCTTCGAGTGGTTGGGCATGGAGGTCACGGAACAGACGCACGCCCGCATGCGGTCTTGGCTTACGGACAACCCGCAAAACAAGCACGGCGCTCACCGCTACGACCCGGCCGAGCTGGGGGTGACGGAGGAGGCCGTGCGAGCGCACTTCGGCCCGTACCTGGACCGCTATGGCTACTGACGCCGGATCTTCGACGGATGCCGGCCCGCTCCCGCCCGCCGTCCTCTTTCATACCCGAGTAGCCGTTGAGGATCTGGCGTCGGCCAGGGAGGAGGGCGGTCGCATGCTCGAGTTCAACTCGATCGAAGGCGAGGGTGGCATCCCCCTGGCACGGATAGAGGGTCGGACAAGCACAGCGGTCGACATCGGGAGCTACCATGCGGATGAGAACCCCGCAGGCGTATATCATGACGGTCGCAATGGGCTCTACATCGAGATACTCAACCGGGCCTTGCCCCCAATGATCTTCGGGACGCAGTCGTGAGAGCCGCGGTGTTCCAGGGCGCCGGCCAAAAGCTGGCCATCGAGCAGGTCCCGGACCCGACACCGGCCGAGCGTCAGATCGTAGTCCAGGTCGAAAGCTGCGGGATTTGCGGGACCGATCTGAGCTTGACGAGTGGTCACGGCTTCCTGCAGTGCCAGCCGGGTGATGTGCCCGGTCATGAATACTGCGGCCAAGTGGTAGCCGTCGGTCCCGGGGTGGAAAGGCTCGCAGTCGGTGATCGGGTCAGTGCGTTGGCCATCTGGAGCTGCTGCGGGCGGTGCGAGAGCTGCCGGACCGGCAACGAGGGATGGTGCACTGGCGAGGACAAGGTGGTGGGCACCGCCTCGGCGTTCGCCGAATACGCCCTGCTCGGAGAACCACAAGCCGTAAAGCTTCGGGATGAGCTGTCGTGGGAAGACGGGGCTATGGTGGAGCCGCTGGCCGTCGGTCTCCACGGCGTTGACCTGTCCGATCTGCGTCCGGGTACGGACATCGCCGTGCTCGGCGCTGGTCCGATCGCCCTGGCCGCCGTGTACTGGGCCCGCCGCCGAGGAGCGGGCCGGATTGTGGTGGTCGCGACCTCCACCAGACGCGAGCGGTTCGCCCGGCAGCTGGGCGCGACTGATTTCGTAACGGGCGACAATCCGGTGGAGGCCGTGGTGGAGATCACCGGCGGTCCCCCCCGGTTGGTAATCGAGGCGGCGGGAGTACCGGGGTCACTGGCCACGTCGATGAATCTCGTCGCCCCACGCGGCGCCGTCACTGTCCTCGGCTGCTGTACCGAATCGGACACCTTTGTGCCGATGCTCCCGCTGACCAAGCAGGTTCGCGTGCAGTTCTCGTTCATCTACGGGTCGGGTGACTTCGATACCGTCATGCGAGCCCTGGCCGTGGATCCGGAGGGGCCGAGATCCATGGTCACCCGGCGGGCGTCGCTGGAGGAGCTGCCGGATGCGTTCGAGAGCCTCCGTGGTCCGAGCACGGAGTGCAAGGTCATGGTGGCCCCGGGCTCGAGCTGAAACAGCTCTGAGGCGCTTCGATGACGAGTGCCGCGGCCCTCGCCTCAAAAGGGGCCTGTTCGCGATAGGGCCTCAGTTCAAATAGGTAGAACCGAACGCTTCGAGGAATTCGAAAGTGGCCGCCGGACTCCGGGTCGGGGGGGTCACCAGGACCCACGTGACGCCGGCCTCCTCCATCTCGGCCAGCGCCTCGCGGTGGACATCAGCGTTGTCCGCCGGCGTCGCGAGAGAAGGTACGTGGTAGGCGTAGATGACGTCGATCGGCTCGGAGCGCCCAGCGGCAGCGGCAGCCTGGCGCATCTCAGTGATCATCTCCGCCAGGTCGGCCAGCGACCCGATGTTCGGGGTGCGAATCGACATCCCGGGCGGGCCCCCGCTCAGGGGCATCCAGCCCTGCGCCCGCTCCGCCGCCCGACGACGGCTCAGTTTGGAATTGCCCCCGATCCAGATCGGGATGGGGTTCTGCACCGGCTTCGGAAGCGCGACTACGTCCCGGGCCTCAAAATGGCGGCCTCGGAAGCTGAATGGCTCACCACTCCAGTGCATCGGTAGCACGTCCAGTGTTTCGTCGAACAGGGCGTTGCGCTCATCGATGTCGACCCCGACCGCATCGAACTCGGTCTCCAGGTAGCCTGTGCCGATCCCGAGGACAAATCGCCCTCCGGAGAGCTTGTCGACTGTTGCTGCTGCCTTGGCGAGCATGAAAGGGTTGCGGTACGGGGCCACACACAGATGGGTGATGAGTCGCAGCCTACTGGTGGCTGCCGCCACCGCCCCGAACGCGACGAAAGGATCGAGGGTTTGATGGCCTCCCGATTCCAGCCAAGCGGCGTCGGGAATGGGGTGCTCGGTCAGGGCCATGCCGTGAAAGCCTGCCTGTTCGCCCACTCGGGCCACATCGGTAAGCGGCCCGGCATCCAGCATGTCCGTGGCGGCACCATCATTGAATGGATAGTGGAAGACGAATTGCATGATCTCTCCCGAAGGCCTCTGCGGACGCCGTCTGATTGCCGGTCATGCTTCCATCCTGGCGCCCCGGTGTCAACGTTGGGACAACACGGTACGGGCGGGGCCCAGGATCCCCGAAGATTCAGCCCCTGGGGGCGACCGTTCGTGATCGAGCGAACGGATTGCATCTGGGTGGAGCAGGCAGGTCGTTCTTAGTCAGTATGGAACGGCCGGCCCGTTCCGCAGCTTGCGTGGATCAGCCACCATGAGGCGGAAGTTGCCACATACGGAAGGAGCCAGCCGTCCCATGCCCAGTTCTACCACCCCGACATTTCTCGGTCTCGATGTGCACAAGAACACCATCTCGGCGGGGATCTTGCGTCCCGGCCAGGACGTCGCCGATGTGGAGAAGATCTCTTCCGATGACGACGCGGTGCGCCGGCTGATCGCCCGGCTGGGCAATTCCCGCCGGTTGCGGGCCTGCTACGAGGCGGGCCCGACCGGTTACGAGCTGTGCCGACTGCTGCGGGCACTCGGAGTGGCGTGTGAAGTGATCGCGCCGTCGCTGATCCCCACCGCCCCGGGGGATCGGGTCAAGACCGACAAACGCGATTGTCGTCGCCTGGCCCGCCTGTACCGGGCCGGGGAGCTGGTCGCCATCCGGGTGCCGTCAGTGGCCGAGGAAGCGGTCCGGGATCTGTGCCGGGCCCGAGCCGACATGGTCATCGACCGCACCCGGGCCCGGCACCGGCTGGGCAAGTTCTTGTTGCGCCACAACCGGATTTGGCGGGGCGGGGACAACTGGACCATGAAACATCAGGCCTGGATCGGCGCCCAACGCTTCGATGATCTGGCTTTGGAGGCCACCTACGCCCACTACCGGGCCACCCTGTCGGCCCGCGAAGCCGCCGTCGACGCCATCGACGCCGACCTGGCCACCTGGTATGGCCGGGCGCCGTTCGCCGATACCGTGGCCCGCCTGGCCGCCTACCGCGGCATCACCCATCTCGGTGCGCTCAGCCTGGCCGCCGAGGTGTGCGACTGGCGCCGTTTCGGCTCCGCCGCCACGTTCATGGCCTTCACCGGGCTCACCCCCAGCGAGCATTCTTCCGGCCAGAGCGTCCGGCGCGGCCATATCACCCACGCCGGCAACGTGCATCTACGCACCCAGCTTGTCGAGTCGGCCTGGGCCTACCGGTCCCGGCCGGCTGTCGGGGTGGAGCTGCGCCGCCGCCACCATGGCGTCGAGCGCGACACCGTGGCCCGGGCCTGGGCGGCCCAGGTCCGACTGTGCGGCCGGTTCCGTCGCCTCGACGAACGTAAAACCAACCGCAACATCGTGGTCACCGCTATCGCCCGGGAGCTGGCCGGGTTCGTGTGGGCCGAGATGACCGCCTAAACAAAGTGAACGATCTTCGAGCTCGCCCCCGGCCCCCGCTGAGCCGAGGCGAGGACCCCACCATGCGCCGGGGCACCGCCGCCGCAGAACTGATCCCCGTTTAAGCTATGCCCGATTCCACGGGCGCTCTTAGTCCCGGGCACCTTTCTGCGAATAGCCGAACTGCGGTCCCGATCCGCGTACATCAGTCTGGCGGTCAGCCACCTCATCCCGCCCCGGCGCATGGTCGAGCCCTCACCCGGTCACCGCCCACCCCAAACGGGCCCACGGCGTAGCAGCCGCCACCCCCTGTCAACGTCGTTCGTCCTCGCTTCGCTGCGGGCGCTCCACGTTGACAGCGAGGCCCCGTCGCCTGCTCAATCATCATCCAGCGCGCCGAACCCCTGGTTCGGCGCGCTCAAAAGGAGTTCCGCAAGCTCCACGCGACCCCTATTGACAAGGCCGTTCCACATCAGCTTAGGCGTGACTGGCTCAGCCCGGCTGAGAATCCGGGCTCAATCCAATCGAAAGATTCGTCTCGCATTCCCCCCGAGGAGCTTTTGTCGGGTCGATCCGGTGATTTTCGGGTAGCTCGTCGTGAACGATTCAGCCATGTCGTAGCTCATACCGGGATGGGGATAGTCGGTGCACAGCAGCACATTGTCCTCCCCGATGTGGGTCAGCACCTCACCAATCCAGGCGTCGTCGGGGAAGGCGGCGACGAAACACTGCCTCCTGAAGTACTCGGTCGGCAAGAGGCCGAGGTTGCGCTCACCTTTTTTGCCCCGCTTGAAGCTGTCGAGCCAGCTTCCGAGGCTGTCCATCTGGGCCAGCCATCCCGGCAACCACGCCACGTGGGCTTCGATGAAGCCGAAATGTAGCGCCGGGAACCGTTGCATTACCCCGCCCACGATGAGATCCATGAGAGCTAGCTGGCATTCAACCGTGTGGCCGCAGTAGTACATCATCGGGTAGGAGTCCCCGTAGCTGGCTCGAGCCACGGCGGGGTATTCGGATTGTGCCCCGGTAAACTCGTGAACGCACACAACGGTCCCGGCGTCCTCCATGGCTCCCCACAGAGGATCGAGCTCGGGATCCGACCAGCGGCGTTCCGGCGGTGGCGTGGGAGCGACGAATGCACTCTTCAATCCGAGTACGGATGCGGCGAACCGGAATTCCTCGAGCGCCTTGTCGGGATAGCGCATGGGTAGCACCATGGAAGGCCTCAGCCGACGAGGTGCGGCTGACGCGAACTCGGCGTTCCATCGATTGACCGCCCGGCAAGCCGCGGCGGAAACATCCGGATCTGGAATCAAGGTGGCTCGGCTGGCCCCGGGAAAGATGATTTGCACATCGATCCCCTCCTGGTCCATGTACTCGAGCCGCTCGGTGGCATCGTCGCCGGTATCCGAATAGGTCCGCCCAGAGGCATCCGTTTGCAGGCTGTCGAGCTTATATCCCCGAGGTGTCGGCTGGCCGACGTTGCTCAGGAACTCCACCGCCTTCTGGCGGTGTCGCTCGTTGATCAGACCTTCCCACAAGGCGACCGGTTGCCAGAAGTGAGTGTCACAATCTACAACCTCGATCTGACTGGGAGACTCGGAAGAGTGGGCCATATTTCCTCTCGCTTGCAGGATCTCCAATACGCCACCACGATCCCCCGAGGATTGACCGGCGCTCATTGACGGTCCTGTCGTGGTGCACCCGAAATATCCGGAGATGGTACCAGGAGGCCCTGGCGGAAACTAATCTTGGAAAAGAGCCCGTCGACCGAATTCAGCCTGAATCGGCCCGACCGGGCTTGGGTCCCCGCACTCCGGTAGGTGCGCCACCCGTGGTTCCGGACCAGTACCCTTAGTGGGCCTAAGGCCCGTGCCGGAGGAGCCCGGCACCCGGCCGGGTCACGGTCAAACCGTGATCCGGAAACACAAAGAGAGAGAAGCATTCCGATGGGCAAGCTCGACGGCAAAGTAGCGTTCATCACCGGTGGAGCGCGCGGCCAGGGGCGTTCGCACGCCGTGCTTATGGCCGACGAAGGGGCCGATATCATTACCCTGGATCTGTGCGCACCGGTCGGGTCAGTTGAGTACCCGCCTGCCACGCCCGACGACCTGGAAGAGACCGTCCGCCTGGTTCAGAAGAGCGGCCGCCGGATCGTTGCTCGACAAGCCGACGTACGCGACTTCGGAGCTGTCAAATCGGTGGTTCGGGATGGAATCTCGGAGCTCGGCCGTCTGGACTTCGTGCTGGCGAACGCCGGGATCATGCCGACGATAGGGCCGGGAGGTCAACAGCCGGGTGCCTTTTATGATGCGGTCGAGATAATGCTCACGGGTGTATTCCACACCTGTGAGGCAGCGATTCCGGCCATGGTAGAGCAGGGCGAAGGCGGCGTGATCGTCATAACCAGCTCGACTGCCGGACTGCAGGACTCCGCCGGCAGTCTGATGGCGTGCCCGGGATATTTCGGTTACACGGCAGCCAAACATGGTGTCGTCGGCCTCATGAGAGCATACGCCAACGCACTGGGCCAGCATCGCATCCGGTGCAATACGGTGCATCCGGGAGGCGTCAACAGTCCGATGATCGTCAATGAGGCCTTCAGCCGTTTGATGCAGGAACGGCTGGGCAGCGATACGCAAGGGCAGGGCAATGCCCTCCCGGTCGACATGCTGGACGTCAGTGACATCTCCAGGGCGATCATATTTCTGTGCTCTGCCGACGCTCAGTACATCACCGGGGTAACCCTGCCGGTAGACGCCGGGATGGTCAACAAGTAGCAGGCGGAAAGGGCCGGCCGGCTCAGTTGTAGCCGATCGCCCTGGGGTTGGCCGGGGCTCCCGCGGGAGGGATGGCGACCACGCCGGTATCAAGGAGGTGCTGGACCCGGTCATCGTCGTAGTCAAGCATCCGCCGCAGTATGTCCACCGAATGGGCCCCCGGCTTTGGTGCCGGTCGGGCCATTGAAACCAGGGGGACGTTGCTCTTGACGGGGAAACCCGGCAGTCGAACCGGTTTGCCACTTATCTCCAGATCGACGAAGAAGCCGCGGTGGGACAGGCCCGGGTCCCGGGTCAGATCGGCGGCGTTCAGGACAGCGAAGGCGGCGATCCCTTCTCTCTGAAGGAGGCGGGCCAGTTCATGCTTGTCCCTATCCTTGATACGGTCCTCCAGCCGGCCGAGAGGATCGACGGAGTCGGCTCCACACCCGAGAAGCCGGCCGGCGCGTTGCCGGTCTGCCCCCCGTTCGGTTTCGATGACTATCCACTCGTCCTGGCCCCGGCAACGGTAGGCGTACCTGGGGTGGGGCTGGGCCGTCCTACCGACGGACGCGGCAAGAATCTCCTCGCCACAGATCGCCGTGTAGGTCTCCAGTTGAGAGAGATCGATGTGACGGCTTCGCCCATCCTCTCTGCTGAGTCGGAGGGCATTGAGCACGGCGAACGCGCCGGCGAGGCCGCCGACCGCGTCGGGCAGGGAGTGACCGAGGGGTGTCGGGGGCCCATCGGGATAGTGCGTGCGCGACTGGATCGAGGAGGCAGCCTCCAGAAGGGGTCCGTAGGAAACCCAGGTCGCCTGCGGACCGGTCTGGCCAAAGCCGCTCAGCGACAAGTACACGAGGTCGGACCGATCTGTGCTCAACGCCTCGAAGCCGAGTCCGAGTCTGGTCATGGCGCCAGGCCGGAAGTTTTCGACGATGACATGAGACTGCCGGGCCAGGTCTCGGACGATCGCCCGGCCCTCTTCTGATGACAGGTCGACGGCTAGACTCAACTTCCCGCGATTCATTTTCCAATCACTGGCCGGGCCGATGTTGTGCACGTGCATACGGGCACCCGGTCGTTCGATCTTGATGACTGTCGCGCCGAGGTCGGCGAGAATTCTGGTGGCGAGAGGCCCGGCCCAGTACTGGGTAGCGTCGATTACTACCAGGTCGCTCAACGGAAGCGGCGAGTGCCCCTCGCCGTCCTCTGCTGCGACCGATCGGCCCGGCGGACGCGATGTCATCGACGACGATGCGGGTGTGGTAGTCCTGCTGATCCCGGATGTCCGCACGGTGATTGGATCACCTGGCGCCACTCCTGGCTCACCGTCGAGGTCCTGGTCCATCCAGTAGTCGCGAGATCTCAGTTGAGGGGCCTCCAGGATGCTGCGGACATCCTCGAGCCGCACGGCCGGGACCTGCCGGTGCTGCAACAACTCAACGATCTCGTCAGCCGTGTGCGACACGAACCATGGGTGGACGACCGCGTCGAATCCGGCCCGGTGCTCAATCCGGGAGCTGTGGCCCGAGAAGCGGGGATCTGTCAGCAGCTCGGCGGCACCGACCGCCGAGGCGAAGGCCTCGTACTGAGTGTCGGTGACGACACCCACACTGACCCAACCGTCCGCGCACTCGAACACGTCCATCGGGCATACCTGCGAGGCGTGTTGCTTACGACGGAGGCTCTCCCCGGTGGCGGCGTATGTGGAGAACGTGAACTGATGGACCGATGCCATGACCTCCATGGCGGCCACGTCGAATACCAGGTTTTCCGTGCCCAGATCCCGCATGCGCAAGCCCAGCTCGGCGGCTGCTGCCGCGACGTATCCGGTGACATACCCGCACGCGTACGTTGGTCCCATGAGTGGGTGGCGGTCCGCCCAGCCGGTGATATACGCGTACCCACCCGCGGCCCATTCCAGCATGGGTCCACCCCGGTACGCCGAGTACGGCCCGTCGATCCCGAACGAGCTGACGACCACCTCTACCGCGGACGGGTTGGTTTGGTGCAAGGGAGGGTCGAGCCCGAATGTGCGGCGACCGCCGTCCCAACCGCTTATGAGGACGTCGGCCTGGGCAACCAGCTTCATTAGCTCCGGGCCGGGTGGGCACCCGCCCCCCGCCATATCCGAGCCGTCCGAGCGTCCCTGGGCTGGTGCCGGGGCGGCGGCGTCCTTGCTGATCGGCATCGCCCGACCCCGCAGATATTCTCGCAGCCCGACGGCGCGATCGAACAAGGTCCCGTCGGACGACCCGCCTGCGGGCGCGTCGCACCACCGTACGCGGGCGCCCTTCATGGCGAGAAGCCTGGCACAGAAGGCCCCCGCCACCGATGTCGATATGTCCAGGACCAGCACGGGTTCTCCTCCGGCAGGAGCAGCTTACAGGGGCTTGGTCGTCACAGCACTCTCTCCCCGGGCCAGCCCGGCTGGCTGCAGCCGCTCGCCGCGGTAACAATCGTCATTAGTATCTGCGGGATGATGGAGCTGCGAAGCGAGCTGATGGGAAGCGTGTGGCAGATCCCCGTTGAGATCGGTCAAGTAGTGGCCGCCGGAGACACCGTCGCCGTCGTCGAATCAATGAAGATGGAAATCCCTGTCGTGGCTCCGATCGACTGTAGGATCCTCGAGATTCAGGTCGAGGAGGGTGCCCAGGTGAACGAAGGTCAGACCATCGCCATCCTCGGCGAGCCCTGACCATGGGGTACAGGACGATACGGGACCACCGGGACTACGATAGGAGCCCTGAATGGACAGCTTGAAGGTGCCGCTGGGTGCTCCCTCCGAGGTCCACCATACGTACGTCGATCCCGACAACGTTCTTGCCTACGCCTTGGCGAGCAACGACAGTAATCCTCTCTACCTCGACGGCCGAGCGGTTCCGCCATTGTTCGCCGTCGTCGTGGCCTGGTCGGCCTTTTCCGACTTTCGCATCCTGCCGCCCGAGGCGATAGCCGGGGCCACGGGCGGCGTCCACGGCGAGCACGATCTCCGTATCCTCAAGCCGATGGTTCCCGGGAGCTGGCTCCATACGGTGGGGGAGTACTCGGCTGTGATCTGCAGCTCCGCCGGCATGACCGCGTTCGTCAAGCTGGTGAGCTCCGATGACCGGGGCGACGCCGTCCTCGAGCAGTACTGGTCTCCGTTGTACAGAGGGACGGTCACGGGCGGGGACCGAGGCCAGCACCCCGGGGATCACTCCTTCCCGGAGGAAGCTCGATCTCGTCCGGTCGGCTCCGTGACGTTGTCGACGACCCGGGATCAGACCTTCCGCTACGCCGGGGCGTCCGGGGACCGCAATGCCATGCACGTGGATGATGAGGTGGCGCGGTCGTTCGGCTTCCCCCGGAAGTTCAATCAGGGTCTGTGTACCCTTGCCATCGCCAGTGGCGGCCTGATAGAGCTCGCGGCGGGTGGTGATCCCAGGCGGGTGCGCCGCGTCGCCGTTCGCTTCAGCTCTCCGGTGTTCCCGGGAGATTCGCTGGACCTGTCGGTCTACGACGCCGGGTCGGTCGCAGGGGGCTCCCACAACTACGCCTTCGAGGTGGTCTCGGACGGCAAGGTCGCCTTACGGCATGGGCTGGTCGAGGTCGCAGAGGGCTAACCGGGCAGCGCGGCGCCGGACTAAGGGCCGCTCCTGCGGCCCAACCGTCCGGGCAGCCCGATGCCAGGTTCAGCCCCCGCGGCGCTGATGAACGAGAGGCAGGCCCGGTACCGAGCTGCGGCCTTTGACCACATACGGCCGGTCCAAGCACCCGAAATACACGTCCTTCATGTCGGCCCCACCCCAAGCCACACTCGTTGGAGTGTTGATCTCATTGCCATCAGGGTCGTCGATTACCGGGATCACTCCTCGCTCGGGAGTCACGGCGACAACGCGGTTCGACAAAAGCAGCGTGACCCAGAGGTTGCCGGTGTCATCGAACGCGCAGCCGTCGGCCAGGCCCCACCGTTTGACGGCCTCAGGGTCAGCGAAAATCGCCGAGGTGTCGACGTCGCTCGGACGGCCTTCGGATAGCGGTGGGCTGAAAGTCTCTGGGCGGCCGAGCTTGGTTCCGTCGATGCGGAACCGGGCAACGTCCACCGCTGTCGTTCGTACCACGTAGAGAAACTCCTGGTTGCGGTCGAGGGCCATGCAGTTGGGGAAGTCGACCCCGTCGGCGACAATCCGGGCGCCTGATCCGTCGGGTTCCAGCCGGACGATGTACCCGTCCGCCCACCCATTAGCGATGGTTTCCTGTACATCGGAGCTGGCGGTACTGACCGAGGCCCACATGACGCCTGAGCTGTCAACGAGAACGTAGTTCAACCATTGGAGGGATCGTCCGTCGACCTGGTCGGCCAGGAGAACCGTGATGTCTCCAGTTGTCGGATCGAGCTTCTGCAGCTGCCCGAGCCCGAAGTTGGCGATGAGAAAGTGTCCTGAGGCGTCGACGGCAATACCATTCGGCTCACCCCCCGCTTTGCCAATGCGGCGTAAACCGCCGTCCGCAAGGATCTCAGCTACGGCCGAATCCTTATCAGACGCGTACACCCCCCCGTCCCGTGTGACCAGCACCGTTTCCGGTCGTTGTAGGCCGTGCCCGACCGCCACGAGATCGGTGACCGCTATTGTTCCCGGCATTTGGTTTTGGCTCCCTGTAGCTGGCGTGGTGTTGTCTGCGCCGCTGCTCTACCGTCAGGCGACAGGCATTGTTGCGGAGTTTTTCTAGATGATGCGGTCGGTGTGGGCCCAGTATTTCTCTCGGAGTTCGCGTTTGCGGATTTTGCCGTTGGGGTCGCGGGGTAGGCGTTCGACGATCTCGGCTGAGGTCGGGCACTTGTAGTGGGCCAGGTGCTGGCGGCAGTAGGCGATGACGTCCTCGGCGCTGAGGGGGGCCTGGGGTTCGACGATGGCTCTTACCGCCTCGCCCCACTCGGGGTCGGGGATACCGATAACCGCGGCGTCGGCCACCGCGGGATGGTTGAACAGCACCGCTTCCACCTCGGCCGGGTAGACGTTGGCCCCCCCGGTGATGATCATGTCCTTTATCCGATCGGTGATGAACAGGTAGCCGTCCTCGTCGAGGTAGCCCATGTCGCCGATGGTGAACAGCTCACCCTTCCAGGTCTCCCGGTCCAGGTCGGGCGAACCCCGGTAACGAAACGGCATGACGGCCCGGGTATAGACCAGGCCGACCTGGCCCGCCGGCAACTCGGTGCCGTCCAGATCGAATACGTGCAACTCGGTGCCAGGGGGAAACGCCCGGCCCACGCTACCGGGCTTGCGTTTCCACTCCTGTGGAGAGATAAACGCCATCGACCCCTCGGTCCCCCCATAAGACTCCCAAACCGTGTCCGGCGGGAACAACTCCATGATCTTGGTCTTGACATCGCGCGGGCACGGCGCCGCCGAGTGCATCACCGCCTTGAGCGAACCCAGATCGTAGCGGCCGCGAATGGACTCGGGCAGAGCCAGGATACGCACGAAATGAGTCGGCACACACGTCATCCACGACACCCGCTCGCGCTCGATGGTCGCCAAGCACACCTCGGCGTCGAAACCCCCCTCCATCATCACCACCCGCTGACCCGCAGCCAGAGCCTGAGTGGAGAACCCGATCGGCTGAGAGTGATACAGAGGCCCGCACATCATGTGCACCTCACCAGGATCATCCACCCCCATCAACTCCAAAAACCCCAGACGGGGCACCACTACCGCGTCCGTGCCACCCCCCTCAGCCCCCTCGATCAAATCGGCCAGACCCGGCCGCTCGATCGCCTTGGGCCGGCCCGTGGTCCCGGACGAATACAACTCCAGACTCAACCCCGCCGTCAGCTGCACCGGACCCGCCACCGGCTGCACCAGCCCCAGCCGGCGCTCATACTCGGCCAGCGCCAACCCCCCAACCCCCGCGTCCCCGCCACCACGGTCATCCTCGAAAACCACCACCTTGGCCCCCGAATCCTCCACCATGTAACGAAACTCGTCGCGCTTGAGCCGCCACGCCACCGGCACTGCCCTCGCCCCCAAAGTCGCCGCCGCCGCCAACAACTCGAAGAACTCCGGCCGGTTACGCAACGCGATCCCCACCCGATCACCCCGACCAACCCCCAACTCCCCCAACAAACCCGCCGCCCGCCCCACCCGATCCGCGTAGTCCCCCCAAGTCACCCGGCGGCCGCCCGACACGAACACGACATCCTCGGAACTCAACAGAAGCCTCCTGTGCAGATCTGTCTCGATCAAGCGCTGGCCCAGTGTAGGGGGACCGCAGCGTGGGCCGCTTGGCCGGGGAGTTGAGGGCGCCACAGTCATTGAAAGCCATCGAGCCAGGTGGGGGGGCGGGCGGCACCCGGTCCCTCTACCCCCTAAGGCACGATGGCGATGCCCCGGAAACCGTCGCTCAATGCCTTCGCTCTGATCTTGCTCTCAACCGGTTCTCGACCGGCGCTGACCCGTTCGCTCCTGCTCCCGGACGGGCCGGCCCGCCGGCCGAGCGGATGCCCGAAGCTGGACAGTGAGTAGGCGCCGGCGAAGGTAGCTCTCTGACTCTCCGATGCCAGCGGCGGCGCGCCCGGGTTGTTTAGGTGGTGACGGTCATTCCTTCGCCTAGGTAGTGGCGGAGGAGTTCGGTTTGGGCTTCGCTGGTGGGGCCTTGCCAGGCTTGTTGGCCGCGTTGGAGGACGAGGCAGTGGTCGGCGAAGGCGAGGGCGCGGTGGATGTATTGTTCGATCATTATTATGGTGATGCCGTTTTGGCGGGCTTGTTGGAGTCCTGCGAATACGGCGTCGACGAGTTTGGGGGCGAGGCCGAGCGACATTTCGTCGGCGATGATGAGGTTGGGTTGGGTGGCGAGGGCGCGGGCGAGGGAGAGCATTTGTTGTTCGCCGCCGGAGAGGAGGCGGCCGAGTTGGCGGCGGCGGCCGGCGAGGACGGGGAAGGTGGTGAAGGCTTGGTCGAGGGCGGTTTGGCGGGCTTGGCGGTCGGGGAGGTTGCTGACGGCCATGCGGAGGTTGTCGATGACGGTGAGTTCGCGGAAGACGCCTCGGCCTTCGGGTAGGTGGACTAGTCCGGCGCGGCGGATGCGGTAGGGGGGCCAGTTTTGGATGTTTTGGTTGTCGTAGTTGATGGTGCCGTGGGTGGTGGGTACGAGGCCGGAGATGGCTCGGGCCAGGCTGCTTTTGCCGGCGCCGTTGGCGCCGAGCACGGCGAGGGTTTGGCCGGGGGGGATGGTGAAGCTGAGGTTGGTGACGGCGATGGCGTCGCCGTAGCGGATTGAGAGGTCGGTGACGGTGAGGGCGGCGGGTCGGGGGGTTTGTTCGGTGGGGGGGGTGGGGGTGGTGGTGGTGATGACGGGGCCGGTTTGGCCGTCGCTGTCGCTGTCGCCGCTGTCGCCGCTGTCGCCGCTGTCGCTGCCGCTGTTGTCGTTGTCGGTGTTGGTGGTGTTGGTGGTGGTGGTGGTGGTGATGATGGGGGGTTGGGTGGGGGCGGGTTCGGTGTCGGCGGGTATTTCTTCGCCGAGGTAGGCGGCGCGTACGGCGGGGTCGGCTTGGATTTGTTGGGGGTTGCCGTTGGCGATGAGCGAGCCGAAGTCGAGGACGTAGATGTGGGCGCAGAGGCGCATGACCAGTTCGACGTCGTGTTCGACTAGGAGTACGGAGATGCCTTGTTCGGTGGCGACGCGTCGTAGGGTGGTTTCGAGTTGTTGGGTTTCGGTGGAGTCGAGTCCGGAGGATGGTTCGTCTAGGAGTAGCACGGTGGGGGAGGTGGACAGGGCTCGGCCTAGTTCGACCAGGCGGGCTTGGCCCAGGGGGAGACCGAGGGCGGCCCGGTCGGCTATGGGGGTGAGACCGAGGATGTCTAGGAGCTGGTCGACCCGGGTTTTTTCGTCGGTTTCGACGGGGTGGAGCGAGCCCATGGTGATGAGGTCGGTCCAGATGCGGCTGCGGTGGTGGCGGACCCGGTAGCCGAGCACGAGGTGTTCGCGTACGGTGAGCCCGGGGAACAGTTCGGGGTGTTGGAAGGTGCGGGCCAGGCCTCGTTCGGCCCGGATCTGGGGGCGGGCCCCGGTGACGTCCTGGCCGTTTTGGCGGACTTTGCCGTTGGTGGGCCGCAAAAGTCCGGATAGCACGTTGAACAGGGTGCTTTTGCCGGCCCCGTTGGGGCCGATGAGCCCGACGATGGTGGCGGCGGGGACTTCCAGGTCGGCGTTTTTGACCGCCACCAGCCCGCCGAAACGGACCGTGACCCCGTGACATGACAGTCTCAGGGCGGTGTCGCCGTCGGCGGGGGGGCCGGACCCGTCAGTATCGAGGGTGGGGGTGGTCATGGGGCGGCCTCGGCTTTGACGTCGCTGTCGCCGGTGTTGAGGGCGACGGGACGACCAGGATCGTCAGGATCGGGGCGGCCGGTGGGCCAGGCCGGCTGGGCCGGTTGGCCGCCGGTGAGCCGGGCGGTCAACGCGGTCAGGGCCTGGCGGATCTGCCGGCCGTTTTGGGCGATCACGCCTTCGGGGTGGCGGGCCACTGAGATGGCCCCCAAACCGAACAGCATGGTCGGCACCTCAGCCCAGCGGGTCGGGACATAGGTTTGGAATATCCCGGGGAACAACGTGAACGACAGCCCGGCCAGCAAGGCGGCGATAAGCGAGCGCACACCCATGGTCACCACCACCGCCAGCCAGACCAGACCGGCGAAGGTGGCGAACGACTGGGGTTGGGCGATCTGGGTGTCCATGGCCAAGAACCCGCCGCCCACCGCGGCCACGAACGCGGCCAGCGCACCCACGATGACCTTGACCTGGACCACGCTCAAACCCAGGGTGCGGGCCCCCGGTTCGCTGTCGCGCACCGCCCGCAACGCCAGCCCGCTCGTCGAGCGGCGCAGGTTCAAGGTGAACAGGGCGAAGATCAAGAACACCCCCAACGCCAAGTAGCCGAACACCAGCGGGCTGCGAGCGAAATGGGGGGGCAGCACGGTCACGCCCAGCCCGCCCTGCAAGAACCGGTTGCGGGTGAACACCAGCGTCTCGACCAGCAACCCGAAGGTCAAGGTGACCAACGCCACGTACAAGTCGCCTAACCGGATGGTCAACAACCCGATGATCGCTCCCGCCGCCGCCGCTACCACCCCCCCCAACGCCACCGCCAGCAACACCGGTATGTGCCACGAGTTCACGAACTGCCCGGTGGCCAACGCCCCCGCCCCGGCAAAAATGATCTGCGACAACCACAACATGCCGCCCTCGCCGGTGACCACGGTGAAAGTCACGAACGTGATGGCATAACAGAACCCCAGCGCGGTCAACCCCAACCAATACGACGAACCCCTAAAAATCAACGGCAGACACGCCGCCACCACCAGCGGCACCAAACCCAGATACGCCCCCCAACCCTTCACGTCCGCCGCCTGCACCCCCGAATCCTCAGAATCCTGGCTGGCCGGACGCACCGCATGATCCAACGGGCCGCCCGTCCCCGCGTCCTCGTCCAACGACCCCGAACGGATCAGATAGAAGATCAAAAACACCAGAATGAACGCGAAAGGCACCGACGGGATGATCGCCGCGGTCAGCGAACTGTTCGCCGGCAGATACTTCTGGATCACATCGGTGACCACCCCCATCAACAACGCCACCCCCACCGCCCCCGGCAACGACCGCAACCGGGCCGCCACCACCGCGGCGAACGCCGCCGCCATCAACGCCGTCATCCCCCCCGTGGTCAAACCATTAGTCGGCGCCACCAACACCCCAGCCAGACCGGCCAGGGTGGCCGACACCGCCCACACCCCCACCGCCACCCGCCCCGGATTGATCCCCGACAACGACGCCATAGCCTCCGAATCCACCATGGCCCGCACCCGCAAACCCACACTCGTGAACCGCAACACCAACGTCCCGAGCACCACCACAAACAACACAAACCCGTACGTGATCACCTGATCAGTAGTGACCGGCGCCCCCAAAAAATGGAACGGCTGATCACTCAACGACGCCAAACCAGGCGCCGAAGTGATCGCCTGCGTCCCGAAAAGAAAATCCGCCACCGGCGGCAACGCCACCGACAAACCAATCGTCGCCACCAACTTGATCAGCGTCGACTTACCCCGAATAAACTGAAACAAAAAGAAGTACAAAAACACCCCCAACAACGGGGCCATAACCACCAACGACACCGCCCCCGCCGCATCAGTACGCCACCCATGCTGAGAGTTCAACCAATAATAAAACCGGGCCACGAAATACGCCATCGACCCGAACGCAAAATTCAGCACCCCGCCCGACACAAACGTCACCACCAGCCCCGACGCCGCGATCGCATAAATCGAACCCAACGCCAAACCGGCCAAAATATACTGCAACATCAGCTCACCCTCCGGGCCGGCAACTCAACCAACACGAACCCAACACCACGCCCCCACAAGTCGAGCACCAAACAGAAACACCCTCCCCCAAGGAGCACCAAACCCCACAAAGATTACCAGCCCCCAAACCAGAGTCAAGTCTCAACCCACCACCAACCCAAACCGAGCCTATCCTTAGCCTGAACAACTTCACGCAGAAGCCAGAGGAGGCGGGGCAGACGTCGACTCCGGGCGGGCAGGGACCGGGCAGGGACCGGGTCGGCAGTACCTGAGCGATCGCCCAACGGTCGCAGGCCGGGACCGTCGACCTGTGAGCCGGGGATTCGACGGTCCGGCCCGAGCGGACGGAGAAGCCGTAGGGGACAGAGAAGCTATACAGGACTGAGAAGCCATCCACGGCGACGGCCGCCACGGGTTCAGCCGCCGGCCGGCCGGCGGGGCAAGGTAGGAGCGCGGACCGAGTTCGTGTCGGACCCCACCGGCATGATTGAATGGAAACGCACGGTGGAGGAACGAGCTCGACCGGTGCGGGTACCGGTGTCGAGGGAGACTATGAGGACGAACGAAGAGACTAAGAGGGATCGCCCCGAACGGAGCCGCCATGGGTGCCTCTGAGGGGGTGACGCTGGTCAGCTTCGACATCGACGGCACACTCGAGACGGGCGATCCACCGGGACCGCTGAGTGCCGCCTTCGTCCGCCATGTTCAAGAGCGCGGCTGCATCATCGGGAGTTGTTCGGACCGGACCCTCCGTGAGCAGTCAAACATGTGGACTCGCGTGGGCATCGTGCCCGATTTTGTCATCGCAAAGCACCGGCTGGAGTCCGTTCGAGAGAAGTTCGTGTCGGAGCGCTTTGTACATATCGGCGACACTCAAGTGGACGCCCATTTCGCCGAGCGCGCCAACTTCGAGTTCATCTTTGTCCTCGACCTGGCCCGCGAGCTCGCCTCCGATTCCGAGGCCAACGGCGGATCCGGGACCACTCCAAGCTCCTTCGATCTCATCTACCGCGGCAGTCTGTCATCGCCCGAAGTGACCCCAGGTATCAAGTCCTTCTGGTGATTTCCTGCCCAGATGTTCGAGGCGGGCAGGCCGGCAGCGGCCATCTGATGAAGTCGGTTGCCTAGCCCTCGATTGGCAAGCGAAAGGCGGGCCAGGCGAAGCGCACCACCTGGGACCGGGCCGCCGCCCGGTCCGGGAATTGTGAGTCGCGCTGTTCGGTGACCGCGCTGACCAGAGCGAACATGCTGTGGGCGTCAGCCTCGGGAGTGGGGGAGTACAGGATCCCGGTTTCGTGGCCCACCTGCAGGACCTCCATGAGCGGGCGGCAGAAGATCCGCCGCCGCTCCTCGAGCTCGTCGACAGGCGGGTAGGAGGCCCGGACCGCGGGAGTCGAGAAAAGGGCGGCGCGGGCGGCCCGCCTGGGCACGTAGAAGACGTCCAAGAACCGTTCGAGCCAGGCTTCCAACGCGGCTACAGGGTTGGGAGCCTGGGTTACCACCCGTTCGAAGGATCGGCCCACCGCTTCGGACTCACGCCGCATGAGTGCGACGAGGAGAGCTTGCGTCGAGTCGAAATGCCGGTAAAACGCCCGAGTCGACAGCCCTGCTTCTGAGAGCACCGCACCGACGGACATCCGGGCATAGCCGTTGCGGGCCATGACCCGTATGGCTGCGTCCATGACCATGCTTCGCTCGGTTTCATCGTCGAAGCGCCGGGGCCGGCCTACCGCAGACGTCTTGGTGGCTGAGGGCGATTTGTTCACGTGTTCCTCCAGTCACCAGACGATGGTAGTTCGACGAACTCACCTGCAAACCGGGGCACCAGCAATACGCTAATCGGTGGGCGAGGGGCACGGGAGGATACGGGCGTGTACCCTCGTCGTTGACCGGGCGCCCTTGGAAACCCGCGAAGTGTCGTAGCAGATGTGGTCTCGGGGGGACCGGCAGACACCGGCTGCCGCGGGCCGGCCTCTCGCTTACGCCGGTTTGGCCGCAGCCACCCGGGACAGGAACGCAGCGACGAGTTCGATCGCTTGTGGCTCCCGGCCACAGCCGTGTTCCGCGCCTTCGAGCGCGACATACTCCACGTTTCCCATGGTCGCGGTAACCTCCGACCAGCCGGCCTCAGGAAAGATGGTGTCGCCCGTGCCGTAAATGATGAGTATCGGCATGCTGAGTTGGCGAAATGATTCGGTTACGTCGAAGCCCACATAGGCCGAGGTCGTCCTGAGCTCCGCCGCGTACATGCGGACCCGCTCTGAACGGTCGACGGCCCGCAACTGGGCCTGGATCTTGGCCCGGCCGATCTCCCGCTCCTCCTCTTCTGTACCCGGTGAGGCCGGCCGGGCCGCAGAGAACACGTTGAGGCCGACCGGACCCTCGTCGCGGCGGGCCCGGTAGGCGGCCTCGGGACCGAAGTCCTCGAGAACGCGAATGCGGCCTTCGAGCCCTTGGATCAGCACGGGATCACGAGACAGCCAGGGCGCGCCATCGGTCAGAATCAGAGCTCGGGTGGCGTCAGGATGCCGCATGGCGAACGTGACAGCAATGGCGACCCCCGCCGACTCCCCCCATATGACGGCGTCCGGGATTCCGAGATGCCGGAGCAGCTCGAGCCCGTCGTCGGCAAAGAGATCAAGGCTGTGCCGGCTTTCGGGGGCAGACGACCGACCTGATGACCGTCGGTCGAAGGTGATCACCTTGTACTTCTTGGTGAACTCTTCGTACCAGGCAAATGGCTCGGCTGTCACCGCGCCGGTGCCAAGCCCCCCGAATCCACCGTGCATGAAGAGTAGGGGGGCGCCGTCTCCGGCGACCTCGTAGTAGATGCTGCAGCCGTTGAGCAGGACGCGAGGCACTAGTCGACCGGAGCCAGAACGAATCGCGGTACGGTCGATCCGTCTGGCCGGTCGTCCCAGACGACCTGCACCGGTACGTCGATCTGCACCGCCTCGGGGCTGCAGCCCACGACGTTGGTTATGAGGCGGGCGTCGCCGGCTCCTTCGAGGCTGACCACCGCGATCACGTAGGGCACGCTGTCCTTCAGCTCTGGGACGACGGGGTGGTGAGCCACGGTGAAGGTGTAGACGGTGCCCCGGCCGGACAGTTGCACCCAATCGACATCCTGGGCCCGGCAGTTCGGGCAGAAGGGTGTGGGCGGCATCCGGAAGGTGAGACACTGCCGGCATTGGGGAGCTACCAACCGGTGCTCCTTGGCCGCGTCCCAGAACGGTGCCGTCCACCTGTCGGGAGTTAGCTCGGTGAGCCCCGGCGGGAACAGGCTGGCTTCAGTTTTCGACAATCTGGCTACCTCCGGAGAATGAGCGAGCCGACCGGCAGCGTGGTGGCCGTCGCTCCTACGAGTGCGATCTCGGCACCGTCAACCTGGTTTACTGCCGTGCCTCGCAGCTGTTCCACCGCTTCTTTGACATGGGTCATACCGACGACAAACGCCTCGGAGAGATTTCCCCCGTGGGTGTTGACCGGGATCGACCCGGAAGGCCACCTGATGTTGCCATCGGCGACGAAGGCTCCGCTTTCTCCCTCCCCACAGAATCCGTACATCTCCAGCTGAGCCAGGACAGCAGGAGTGAAGTGGTCGAAGAATAGGGCCACGTCGACATCGGCCGGTCCGACCTCGGCTTGGGCGTAGAGCCGCCTCGCCGTCGGCACGGCAGGGCCTCTGGCAAAGATGTCATCGGGCATACCCATCCAGGAGACACCTCGGCCCCACCTACCGTCCCCCCCAGTCGCCGCGGCCGACACGTGCACTGGCCGCTGTCGAAGATCTCGCGCCCGCTCGGAGCTCGTCGTCACGATGGCCACCGCTCCGTCGCTCTCCAGCGCGTAGTCGAATAGGCACAACGGGTCGGCCACCATGCGGGCACTGAAGTAGTCATCGAGGCTGAGCGGCTGCTGCAGAAGAGAGCTGGGCCGGCGGATGGCATTGCTTCGCTGGCTGATGGCCACCTCGGCATAGTGCTCACGTGTGATGCCGTACCGGTGCATCTGCCGGCGGGCGATCAGCGCGGCCATCTGGCCCGGAGCGAAGAGTCCATAGGGACTCAGGAAGGAGTCCAGAGCAGTCGGGGCATGATTGGCGTACGCGGAGGACATTCGGCCGGTGGCCTGCTGGACGCTGCTGGCGCTGACCACCACGTTCGCCTGCCCGGACGACACCGCGACCGCGGCCAGCCCAACCGATCCCGGCGCCCCGTTGCCCCCACCAGTTACCGAGGCGCCGAAGCGGAGTTGCTTGAGGCCCAGGGTCTGGGCGACCATCCCCAGGTCAAGCGAGCCGGAATGACAGGCAAATCCGTCGATGTCGTCTACAGAGAGGCCGGCATCGTCGGTGGCGGCCAGGACCGCTTTGCCCAACAGCTCGAGCTCGGTCTGGGGGAGGGACTGGCCCCGGCGGTAATACGGTGTGCAACCGACGCCGACTATGGCCGTCTTGTCCTTGAGTGTCACCACCTCGCCGGTCCCGACGTCGCGGCGGTCACCATCGGCTCCCTAGCTTGGACGAGAGGACTCACAGGATCACCTGTTTTTCCCTCAGGCCGGCCACCTCGTCCTGCCCGTAGCCCAGCTCGTCGAGTATGGCGTCGGTGTGCTGGCCGGCCAGGCACCCCGGGCCGGCAATGGTCGACGACCGGGAGAAACGAACGAGAGGCGTCAGACGGGGATGGTCGTCGTAAGTGGGGTGGTCGACCGTCGTCACATAATCTGATTGGCGTCCGATTCCACCCATGAGGATTCTCTCGGAGGTCTCGGTGGCCGACACCGCGCACGCCACATCCGCATCCGTGAGAGATGCTTCCCAGTATCCGGCCTCTCGCTCGGCGAACACCCCGGCCAGGACCTCGCCCAGAATCCCGTCATTGGTCCGGCGGGCCTCGCCGGTGGAGAACCGTCCGTCCCCCTCCAGATCGACGAATGGCAGAAGGACGCCCACCAAAGCCGCCCACTCCTGATCGTTGACACAGGCCAGGAAGATCCAGCCGTCGGCCGCTTCGTACAGCCGGTAGAGCGAGCTGAATCCGAGCAGCAGCGGGTCCGGCTCGACTGGGACCTTGGATTCGTAGCTGATCACGTCGTCGTAGACGACATGTGACGTCGACGAGAGCATCGTCGTCTCCATGTGGACCGGTCGCCCCCGTTTCTGGGCCAGGATGGCCATCGCCAGGGCACTCGCCGTCGTCACCGCCGACAAGCCGTCGGCGTTGGTGCCCCGCGACGCGGTGAAACTGCCCAGGATCTTGGACCGCTCCTTTATCTCCGGCAGGGTCACGCCGTCGTTGTCACCCAAGCTGTCACCCGCGTTTCGCAGAGTGACACCACCGGCGGCGGCGATCGAGTTGGCGTACGCCGGACGGTCCCCGTATGAACCCGTGGTCCCGTATCCCGTCGCGTCCAGATATACGAGGTGGGGGAAGGCGGCCCGGAGGGACGCCCCGTCCAGGCCCATCTTCTGGGCCACTCCGGCGCGGAACCCGTGGAGGACCCCGTCGCTGCGAGCAAGGAGGCGCATCAGGATCTCCCGTCCCTCCGGCTGGCTCAGGTCGATTGCGATGCTCTGCTTGCCCTGCATGACCTTCATCCCGCCAACCTCAGGAAAGCCCCCGAGAACCCGTATGGGATCTCCCTCGAGTCGTTCCACGTGGATGACCCGGGCGCCCAGATCACTGAGCATGCTCGTGGCGTAGGGCGCGGCGAACATGACGCAGAGGTCGACGATCGTCACCCCCTCGAGCGGACGCCGCCCAACCGGAGCCGGGCTCGCATGCTCTCCCCGGGAGACCGACCGGGGTTCGAGGACCGCCGGGTCGTGTTCGTTGACCCCCGGTGCCGGAGGAGCCGTCCACTTGGGTTCGCCCTCGACACGGACCATGCGGGCCGGCTGGGTCAGCGGACCGTGCTTGGGGTCGATACCGGTTGCCACCCAGCCGTTGTCAACCAGCTGCGGGTGTCGAAGCACGTCTGCCCCGCGCCGGAACATCTCGGCGAAGAGGTTGCGATCGCTATCGAACTTCGCCTGCCAATCCTCGTAGGTCAGGTCCCGGGCCGCGATAAGCATCCGGTTCCACAGGCTGACCCGGTCATTGACATCCTCGAAGTCCGGCATACCGGTCCACTTCGGATGGTCCATGATGTCCTCGACGCCCACCGCCCGGGCCAGCGACGCGAACAGATGGGGGAAGTTCTGGGAGAACTGCAGCCAGACCGCGTCACCGGTCAGGGCAATCAGCAGGGTGAATATCGACCACGAGTTGGGGTTGCCGTCCGCGTCATATGCCTCGGCAATGGTCAAAGCCCCCGGGTACCGGTCCGCCACGAACTCCTGATACCAGCACCACGGGTCCATGGTGGCGTAGCCCTGCACCAGGTTGGCCTCCACCTGCTGGCCCTCGCCGGTGTTCTCCCGCTCGTACAGGGCCGCCATGGTTCCCTGAATGGCCATATGCGCCGCGGTATATGAGCAGTACGGCACGGCGGCGAAGGTCGGGCCAGGCCGTCTGGACCCCCGCTGGAATCCCTCGAAGGCACCGACCTTGGCCATGACGATCCCCTCGTAGCCCTTGAGACCGGCCCACGGTCCCGTGCGACCGAATCCCGTGATCGACGTCACCACCAGGCCAGGGTTCCGCGGTCGCAGCGAGTCGTAGCCAAGCCCCATCCGATCGAGCACCCCCGGCCGGAAGGTCTCCACCAGCACATCGGCGTCCTGGGCCAACCGTCGTACCAGGTCGAGACCCTCGGCGGTCCTCAGATCGGCCACGACGCTCTGCTTGCCCCGCCCAAGGTATGGCCAGCCCGGATCGTGCCGCAGCGGGCTACCGCCCGCCGGCTCCACGAACACCACCTCGGCTCCGTAATCGGCAAAGAAGTGCGAGACCCGAGCCCCGGCCGACGTTTGGGAGATATCGATGAGCCGTATACCGGCGAGAAGCTGGCCCGGTAGGGAGGCCAAACCCTCAGCTCCTGCTGGGGGCCGCGCCCCTCGCCCCGTCCCTCGCCCCGTCCCTTGACCCATGTCAGCCATGTCTACAGTTACCTATTTTCTGAGCAAGAGGGCGCTGAGCGGAACGTGGGACGGACCCCCGGTTACCAGCGCCACCTCCGCGTCGGGCACTTGATTTATAGCAGTGCCGCGGAGCTGTTCGACCGCCTCGACCACGTGCGTCATGCCGAGGACGTAGGCCTCTGACAGATTCCCGCCGTGGGTGTTCACCGGAATCGAACCGTCGGGCCAACGGATGTTTCCTTCCTCCACGAACGCTCCACTTTCGCCCCGGCCGCAGAATCCGTAGTCCTCGAGCTGCAGCAGAACCATGGGGGAGAAGTGGTCATACAGCAGCGCCACGTCCACGTCGCCGCTCGATATACCACCGCGCTCGTAGAGCATGTTTGCCACGCTCTCGTGGCCCGCGGTGGGAAAGATGTCGTCGGGCATCCCTTGCCAGGTGAAGCCCCGGCCGGATCGACCGTCTCCGCCTTGGGCCGCGGCGAGAATGTGCACCGGCATCCGGCGGAGGTCCCCGGCCCGTTCGGCACTCGTGGTGATGACCGCTACCGCACCGTCGCTTTCCATCGTGTAGTCGAACATGCACAGAGGAGCGGAGATCATCCGGGCGGAAAAGTACTCCTCCAGGGTGAGAGGCTCCCTGTACAGGGCCTTGGGTCGGGTCGCGGCGTTGGCCCGCTGGGTCAGGCACACCTCGGCGAAGTGCTCCCTCCTGGTGCCGTAAAGGTGCATGTGGCGCTGCGCGATCAAGGCATTGAACTGTCCGGGTGCGATGGCGCCAAACGGGATGGTGAAATCGCTGTGGCTGCTCGAAGCCCGAGCGAACGCCCGGCCAAAACGGGTGGTGGCCTGCTGGGTTGTCATCAGGCTGAGAACCACATCGGCCTGTCCGGACGCGATAGCGGCGGCCGCCAGCCCCACGGAGCCCGCCGAGCCGCTCCCACCGCCCATCATCACGGCGCTGAAGCGGATCTCAGGTATGCCGAGGGTCTGGGTGAGCGTCCCGGTGTCGAAGCCGCCGGCAAAATAGGTGAAGCCGTCTATGTCGGTGACCGACAGGCCCGCATCGTCGACCGCGGCGAGAATCGCCTGCCCGGCGAGCTCGGTGAGCGTCAGGGGCAGTGACCGGCCTCGTCGGTAGTAATCGGTCGCCCCGATACCGACGATCGCCGCCCCGTCTGTGTCGCTCATGTTCCCGGTCTCGTGTGACCTGCGGTCGCTCTCAGCCCCGACCCGGGTCGTCCGGTGGAGCGGCCGCCCTGGCGCGCACCCTTCGACGCCCGGTTGTACTCAAGCTACCGGTACGGGTGGTATGTGGGGGAAGAGCTCTTTGAACGCGCCCTGGGTGATCCGGAGGCGGGTGGCGGCGTCGAGATCGTCGAACAGCTCGTGCAGGGTTTTCTGGCTGTGCCCGAATGTGCCCTCGGTGTGGGGGTAGTCGCTGCCCCAGCACACGTTACGCCATCCCATTCCCGTCACCGCCGCCACCGCGGAGCGGTCGTGCTGGAACGAGGCGTACACATTTTCGTAGAGGTACTCACTGGGCAGCCGGCTCAACTGGGGCCGGACCATAGGAGCGTGCTGACGGTAAGCCTCGTCCAGCCGGTCGGCCACGAACGGCCCCCAGGTCGCACCGCCCTCGGAAACAATGGCCCGCAAACTGGGATGACGGTCGAACACCCCGCTGGCGATCATCTTGGAGATAGCCCGCTGACCCCCATAAGTGGTCTCCATATAGTTCAAGAGCGCCCCACCCGGCCCCCGAAAATAGATGCCGTTGGACTTGTCCGCCTCGTGCGGTTCACTGCCGATGTGGTACGACACGACCATCCCGGTCTCCTCCAGCGCCGCCCACATCGGTTCCCACGACTCCCGATTCCAGTCGTCACCGTCGATGGAGGGCTTCACCGGCAAGGACGCGGCGTAAAACCCGAGGCCGGCCGCCCGCTCCACCTCGGCCACGGCCGACTCCACGGTCAGAAACGGAATGGTCGCGGCGCAAATGTACCGGGGCGAGAACCGCTGAAAATCGATGGCCCAATCATTGATCGCCCGAGCCCCCGCCGCCAGCAACTGCGGATCGCGAATCGAAGAAGTCCAGATCCCGAGGGACGGATAGATCAACTCGGCCCAGACCCCCTCCTCATCGAGATCCAGCAATCGCAACGCCCGATCATTAGCTCCCGGAGCGCGCTCAGACACCGTCCGCCCCTGCTCATCAGTCAACTGCACGCCGACACGGGGCATCCGCCGCCGGAACTGCTGGCCGTCCACAAAGATCGTCTCCCACCCCCCATCCTCATCCTTGACGCTGCGCGGCATGCGCTCAGCCAAAGCGGGCGGCAAGCTCTCGGCAAAGAGATCATCCGGCTCCACCAAATGAGAATCACCCGAGTTAGCCCAGATCTTGTCCACGGTCAACCTCCTTGTCACGGAGCGGCACGGGACCCTCGTCTCCGAGGCCCCATGCTGAACGCGCCTGGCCATCACCATAGCTGAGGGTGGGTAAATACGCAAGCGGAGCTTTCAAACTATTGCCGTCCTGAACTGGACCTCCGCGCCCCGCCGACCCCAATCCGTGCCCATCCTCCGAGGTGTCTCGACGACTTGTGAGTACAGCAATTCAGCCAGGGCAACTTCCCTGGACTGGGTCGAGACATCTTGAGTTGCCGAGAACATGAATCAGACGGTGGCGGTTCCAACCCGTTCTCTCCCGCCGGCCGGACCGGGGCGGCAACCGGGCTGGCTCAGGCCGGTCAGGAGAGGCTCAGGCCGCCTTGAAGGCGTCGGCTGCGGCCTCCACCGCGGTCTTCTGCTCATCGGTGAGGTGGGTCGGCACCGTGAGGTGGATACGAACGAGGAGGTCCCCACGGTTCTTGCCAGCTTGCACGCCGTGGCCGCGGACCCGGAGGACCCGCCCGTCGGGGGTGCCGGCCGGTACCCGCACCCGAACGCTGGGCCCCTCCAGGGTTGGCACCTGGACATCGGCGCCGAGGACCGCCTCGGGCCAGCTGATCGGGACCTCGACGGTCAAGTCCTGCCCGCGGCGCCCGAAGACGGGGTGTGACCCGACCCGTAGGACGGCGTAAAGGTCACCCGCCGGTCCACCGTTCGCACCCGGACCGCCCTTGCCGGCGAGTCGGAGCCTCTGGCCGTCGTCGACCCCCGCGGGCACGCGTACTTTGAAGGTTCGGGCCCCGTCGGGGCCACTGACGGTCACCTCGGTTGTCAGGCCGTGCACCGCGTCCTCGAAATCGACCTCGAGCACCGCTTCCAGATCATTTCCTCGCCGCGGCACCGAGGAGGAACGATGGCCATCCGCCATCACGCCGCCGAAGAGGCCATCGAGACCGTCGACGTCGAAGGTTGACCAGGTCGAGCCGTCGAACATCGTCCACGCCTGATCGTCGCCCCGGGCAAAGTCGCGTGTGTCGAAGCGGGGCCATGCCGGTCCGTCGCCGCGGCTCGCCTGCCCGCGGTCGCGTCCCCGCAGGGCGGCGCCGGCAACGGCTCGCCGAAACTCGTCGTACTCGGCGCGCTTTGCCTCATCACCTATAACGCCGTAGGCGGCGGTCACCTCCTTGAACCGCTCGGCTGCTTCAGGGTCGTCGGGGTGGGTGTCAGGATGCAGCTCCCGGGCCAGCTTTCGGTAGGCGCGTCTGATCGCCTTGCCGTCGGAATCGTCCGCCACGCCGAGCACGGCGTACAGATCCTTCTCCAACCAATCGGCCTGGGCCGCCACAGTTCATCCTCCTCGAACTTGAGTCCTATGTTGTCAACTTCGGACGGGCCCGGATCATTCCCATGAGCGTTCCCGGTAGGGTGCGTGGTTGCGCCGAAGCCGGCGTGGCCCACCACGGCATCAAAGAGAACGAGGCGGGTCAGTCCCTGGATCTCTTCGATCCCGACGGGCACGAGATAGAGCTGACCTACGAATACTGATCCCCGGCTGCCTCTGGCCGCCGGCCGGTAAGCCTCCGGTCGACGGGACCGCCCCAGCGAAACTCACCGGCTTTACCTTTCCTGTGCCGGATGGTCATCCTCCAGTGTCGCTTCGCCAGCGGGCTGGTAGCACTACGACCGCTCCCCCGAACGCCCGTTGCCGGCCGATGCCGTCGCCCGTTGCCGGTGCCAGGACCGGCCACCGCGGGTGGTCCGGACGCTGAGAGTGAGAGAAAGGTACGAGGGCGGGGCCGGCTACCGTCCGGCCGGACGCTATAGGTGAAACCTGGTGCAGTTAGGGTGGCTCCTTCACTTGTTTTCCTGGGGGATTTGATCCCGGCATATTCACGCGGAGTGGCGGGCGGAAGAAGAGTTGAGAGGTGGACATCTTCGAGGCCTCTAGGCCGCCTTGTCAGAGCAACTTTCGGGCTTTCGAAAAGATGTGACCGATCCCGCTCAGCGTTCAGTGCAGATGAGATGGAGATGGTGTGGAGAAGGGACGAGCACCGATCCAGCCCTTGAGGCGCCTGTAGGCCCGGTGGTTAGATGACCTCGCGGGGCCAACTGTAATCGGGGCATCGTCGTCGCTGACACCCACTGTCACTGGCGTTCTCTCACATCACACTGGAGGCTGAATGCGAACGGCAATAGCGCGTCGAAATAGACGCTTGGGAGCGGCAGGTATTGGCATACTTGCCTCGGTGGTAATGGTGCCCGGGGGAGTGGCGTTCGCCGGTACAGGGTCGTCGCCACCAAAGGGCCCCTCACCGGGGCAGATAAAGGTGATTGCTTCCGGCCTCAACCAGCCGAAGAAGATCACCATCGCCCCAGACGGCAGCCTTGTCGTCGCCCTGTCCGGGGACGGCAACGCCCCGGCGACCTGCACCGACGGCACCCAAACGTCGTGTCTCAACTCGTCAGGAGCCATCGACAGGATCAGTGCCCGGGGCAAGGTGTCCACCTTGGTGGGTGGCCTACCGTCGGTCTCCTCCGCCGCCGGCCCGGGCGCAGAGGCGGCCGGTCCGGTGGAGGCCAAATTTGTCAACGGCAGCCTCCAGGTGCTGTTCCAGAACACCAACATCAACCCGACGACCGGTCAGCAGAGCTATGGCCCGGCCGGGCGGTTGCTCGGTGATCTGGTCCGCTTCGATCGCCACCGGCCGGCCCACGTCGAGGCCCGCTTCGGGCCCTTCGAAGCCGCCCACAACCCCGATCACGGGGCCGGCACCGGGGTTGCTCTCGGAGTGGATTCCGCCATCGACAGCGATCCGTACTCCTTCGTCCCCTACCGTGGTGGATACGCGGTGGCCGACGCCGCGGGCAATGACCTCCTGTGGGTCAGCCCTCGCGGCCACATATCGGTGCTGGCGGTCTTCCCGACCATCACTGAGACCGCCCCTCCAGGCACCCTCGGGCCGACCCAGACCACGCCAGTGCAGGTCCAGGCTCAGGCTGTGCCTGACTCCGTGACCGTCGGACCGGACGGCGCCCTGTACGTCGGCGAATTGGGTGGTTTCCCGTTCAACGTGGGGACATCCAGCGTGTACCGGGTGGTTCCCGGTCACCAGGCCACGCTCTACGCCAAGGGGTTCACGGCCATCGGTGACATCGCGTTCGATCACCAGGGCCGGCTGCTGGTGCTGGAGATAGATCAGGCAGGGATCGGCGATCCCGCCCTGGAGACCGGCGGCCTGCCCACCCCTGGCGCCATCGTCCGCGTCGACCGGCACCACCACACGCAGTCGATAGTCGCCTCGGCCGGCCTGCTGTTCCCCACGGGGCTCGCAGTAAGCCGCTCGGGGGCGGTATACGTCTCCAACCATGGGGTGGTATCGGCAACCGGCGGCCCGGGAGGTCTGAGCGGCGAGGTCGACCTGGTGTCGCTTCCGAGGCACTAAGAACTAATCGGCGAACTCTGACATCACTCACCCGTATCGGCGAGGCCTGCAGCATGCTGCAGGCCTCGCTACGCGTCCCGGCACCGGCTCAGCCACGCCAGAATAGGTTGAGTCGCCACTCCGATGTCGGGCCCGGGCGGCCACTCTCGCCAAGACGGACGGAGGACAGGAATGTCAGTGGACCCACATACTCCAGATGGGAGCACCAGGCAACTGGCGGACGGGGCGCGGATCCCTCTGCTCGCGTTGGGGGTTTGGCAGGTACCCGACGGGCCCACGTGTGTCAACGCCGTACGTTGGGCGCTGGAGCTCGGATACCGGCACATTGACACCGCCCAGGCGTACGGCAACGAGGAGAGCGTGGGACGGGCGCTACGAGACAGCGGAATAAGCCGGGACGAGGTATTCATCACGACGAAGTTCGCACCGTCCCGCAAGGATCCTGCCGCCGAGGCGGAGCGGTCCCTCAGGCGGCTCGGGGTAGATTACGTGGACCTCTACCTGGTGCATTGGCCCCGGCGTGGCCCAACCAGGGCGTGGCCGGGAATGGAGCGCGCTCACGAGCTGGGTTATGCCCGGGCCATTGGCGTTTCCAACTATGACGTGACCGAGTTGGAGCAGGTCATGGCGGGTGCCTCCATACAACCGGTGGTCGACCAGGTGCAGCTCAGCCCCTTCAGCTTCCGTCGTGAGCTGCTCGACGAAGCGCGAAAGCGCCGTCTGGTGGTCGAGGCCTACAGTCCGCTCGGAACCGGTCGCCATCTCTCCAACGACACGGTCGAGCGGATCGCGGCCAATACCGGCCGTACTCCGGCCCAGGTGCTGTTGCGTTGGTGCGTGCAGCACGATCTCGTGGTGCTCGCCAAATCCACCCACCGCGAGCGAATCGAAGAGAATTCCCGCATCTTCGACTTCGAGCTCTCAGCCGGCGATATGACCGAGCTCGACGCCCTCGACCGCACCGGGGGTACCGGACGGGCCCTCGAACGCAAATGGTGGTGACGGCGCCGCCCACCGTCACGCCATTGGAGTGAGGCCGGTATTGTCGATGCGTCGTGAAACAGTCGCCGGGGCCGGCGAACGCAGGGCGTGAGGCGTCGCCGAACACCACTCAGTGTCCGAGAGGAGATAGAGGTGCCCATTCCACCGTTGCGGGAGCGTCCGGCTTTCGCCGCCCTGACCGCTCACCATGCGTCGATGAAGGGCCGCCATTTGCGCGAGCTGTTCGACGATGATCCTAAGCGGGGTGAGCGCTTCAATGTCGAGGCGGCCGGCCTCTACCTCGACTACTCCAAGAATCGCATCACCGAGGAGACCATGGGGCTGTTGGTCCAGCTGGCCGAGCAGTCCGATCTCGAGCACCGGCGGGACATGATGTTCGCCGGCGAACGGATAAACGTCTCCGAGAATCGTTCGGTGCTCCATATCGCCCTGCGGATGCCAAAGGGCACTTCGCTGGTCGTGGAAGGGGTGGATGTCGTCGCCCAGGTACACGAGGTGCTGGACCGCATGGCGACCTTTGCCGAGTCCATCCGGTCGGGGGAATGGAAGGGACACACCGGTAAACCGATACGCAACATCGTCAATATCGGGATAGGCGGATCGGACCTCGGCCCGGTGATGGCGTACGAGGCCCTTCGCCACTACACCCGCCGGGATCTGACGTTCCGCTTCGTCTCGAATGTCGACTCGACCGATTTTGTCGAGGCCACCCGGGATCTCTCTGCCGATGAGACGCTCTTCATCGTCTCCTCGAAGACCTTCGGAACTCTGGAAACGTTGACCAACGCCACCTCGGCGCGGGATTGGGTGTTGAGCCAGCTCGGTGACAAATCGGCGATCGCTAAGCACTTCGTCGCCGTTTCGACCAACGCCGAGCGAGTGGGGGAGTTCGGAATAGACACCGCGAACATGTTCGGATTTTGGGATTGGGTCGGCGGGCGCTACTCCATGGATTCGGCCATCGGCCTATCGACCATGGTGGCGTTGGGGCCCGATCAGTTCGGCCAGATGCTCGCCGGGTTCCACGCGATGGATGAACACTTTCGCACCGCCCCCCTGGCCGAAAATCTTCCAGCCGTGATGGGCTTGCTCGCAGTCTGGTACGTGAATTTCTTCGGCGTCCAGACGATCGGTGTGATGCCGTACGAGCAGTACCTCAAGCGATTCCCCGCCTATCTCCAGCAGCTGACCATGGAGTCCAACGGCAAGCATGTGACAGTCGACGCCGTCAGGGTGGACTACGACACCGGCCCGGTGTACTGGGGAGAGCCGGGGACCAACGGCCAGCACAGCTTTTACCAGCTGATCCACCAGGGCACCAGACTCATCCCCGTGGACCTGATCGGCTTCGCCAAGAGCCTCAACCCGCTGAGGGACCATCACGACATCCTGTCTTCGAATGTGTTCGCCCAGGCCCAGGCCCTCGCCTTTGGCAAGACCGAAGCTGAAGTCCGGGCCGAAGGGACTCCCGAGCCGGTCGTGCCTCACCGGGTGATGGAGGGCAACCGCCCGACGAACGTACTTATGGCCGAGGAGCTCACCCCGTTCGTCCTCGGCGCCCTTGTTGCCCTCTACGAGCACAGTGTGTTCACCCAGGGGACCGTGTGGAGCATTGATTCGTTCGACCAGTGGGGGGTCGAGCTGGGCAAGGTGCTGGCGGCCGCCATCATTCCCGAACTCGAAAGCTCCACCGAACCGGAGCTCACCCACGACTCGTCGACCAACGCTCTGATCCGCCGATATCGGGCGCTCAAGGGTTAGGGCTGGCGACGGAGCAACTTGACGCAATTTTCTTGTAAACATGGGTGCCGCGGCAGCGGACTTGTTCCAGGTTGTTTCGTGGCGAGCCCTTAGGAGGCAGCTGATGTCAACTGACCGGCCAATGCAGCTCGGCATGATCGGGCTCGGCCGCATGGGCGCGAACCTCGTGCGGCGCTTGATGGGCGACGGCCATCGCTGCGTCGTGTACGACGTGAACGCCGAGGTGGTGAAGGAGCTCGAGAGCGAAGGGGCAACCGGATCGACGTCCCTCGCGGATTTCGTGTCGAAACTGGAGCGGCCCCGGGCGGCGTGGCTGATGCTGCCGGCAGCCATAGTGGACTCGACGCTCGACCAGCTGGTGCCCCTACTCGAACGGGACGACGCCGTGATCGATGGCGGCAACTCCTATTACCGGGACGACATCGTGCGAGCCAAGCGCCTGGGCCCCTCGGGAATCCACTACCTCGACTGCGGCACGAGCGGAGGCGTGTGGGGGCTCGAGCGGGGCTATTGCCTGATGATCGGGGCCGAGACCGAGGTGGTCGACCGGCTCGACCCGCTCTTCAGGACGATCGCCCCGGGCTCGGGGAGCGCCGAGCCGACGCCGAGCCGCGGCGATCGACCGGGAACCGCGCCGGACGGCTACCTTCACTGCGGCCCCAGCGGGGCCGGGCACTTCGTCAAGATGGTTCACAACGGAGTGGAGTACGGCATGATGGCCTCCATCGCCGAAGGCCTGAGCATCATCAGGCACGCCAACGTCGGCCAGGCCTCCCAGGTCGCAGACGCCGAGACCACACCGCTGCGCGATCCGGAGGCCTACCAGTACGACATAGACCCGGGCGAGGTCGCGGAGCTGTGGCGGCGAGGCTCGGTGGTCGGGTCGTGGCTGGTGGACCTGACCGCCGACGCCTTCGCCCGTTCACCCGGGCTAAACGACTTCGCCGGCCGGGTGTCCGATTCGGGCGAGGGCAGATGGACGGTGCTGGCCGCGGTAGACGAAGGGGTCCCGGCCCCTGTCATCACCGCTTCTCTTTTCGAGAGGTTCGAGTCACGGGGCCTGGGCGATTTCACCGACAAGATCCTTTCCGCCATGCGCAGCGAGTTCGGCGGGCACGCCGAGAAGAAGCCATAGGGTCGGAGCCGTGCATCACGAGCTGGAAACTCTGCCGGACCCTCAGGGAGTCGCTAGCGCCGGCGCCGCCTTCGTCGCCGAACGAGCTCGGGACGCAGTAAAGAGCAGCGGCCGCTTCCACTTCGCCGTGAGTGGTGGCCACACGCCCTGGGCCATGTTCGCCGAGCTGGCATCCGAGACTGTCCCCTGGGAATCGGTCGTGATCTACCAGGTGGACGAACGGGTGGCACCCGCCGACGACCCCGACCGCAACCTGCACCACCTCCGTGAGGCCCTCGGCCCCGCCCCGGCCCAGGTCGTGCCTATGCCGGTGGAGGATCCCGACCTCGAGGCCGCTGCTCGCGCCTACGGGACCTCGCTCCCACCCCATTTCGATCTCATCCACCTCGGGCTGGGTCCGGACGGCCACACCGCGTCGTTGGTTCCGTCCGACCCGGTGCTGTCGGTCGCCGACCGGCTGGTCGCGCTCACCCAGCCCTATCAGGGTCGGGTGAGGATGACCTTGACCTACCCCGCCCTGGCCCGGGCCCGCCAGATCCTGTGGCTGGTCACCGGGGCAGACAAGCAGAACCCTCTGGTCCGGCTGCTGGCGGGTGACCGGGAGATACCGGCGGGTCGGGTGGAAGCGGCTCGTTCGCTGGTGATGGCGGACCGCGCCGCCGTCTGAGCGACCCCTGATCCGGGCGGCCGGGCCGAGACGATCCGGGGCGGAGGAGACCGGAGTCAGAGGTCGGTGCGCTCGACTGAGCTGTCGCGGCCCACGAGCACTGTGGTCACCATCTCCGGCGGGAACAGGCCGTGCTCGACCACCCCCGGCGTGGCCGCCAACCGAGCGGCCAGCCCGGCCACGTCGCCGACGGCGCCCTGGTAGTCGGCAATCACCCCGCCGTCCGGGCTGAGCGGGACGTCGCGCAGGGTGACCGCTCCGGTGCGCCGTATGGTGGCCCATAGCCCGAAGCGCAGCAGCTCGAGGGGGATAGGGACATGGATGGCGTCCACCGGCTTCGAGGAGTCGGCAATCACCACGAAGCGGTCGGCGGCCGCCGCCACGATCTTCTCCCTGGTGTGAGCGCCCCCTCCGCCCTTGACCAGCCAGCCGTCCGGCGCGATCTGGTCGGCCCCGTCGATGGCCAGGTCGAAGCGGTCGAAGTGGTCGAACATCTCCACCCGCAGCCCTAGCTCCCGAGCGGCGTGTTCGGTGCGCGGAGATGTGGCGGCGCACCGAAGATCGAGCCCCCGGCGGGCCAGGGCGGGGAGAAGGAAGGCAACGGTAGAACCGGTGCCAAGGCCCAAGGTCATGTGGTCCTCGACGAGGTCCGCGGCCGCCTCGGCGGCCGCCTGCTTTTCCCTCTCCGCGCTCACGCTCCGACGGCTCCAGGAGCCGGCCGCGGCCCAGGACCTCGCCCGCGTACCTGACCGGGGCCGGTCGGGCCCGACATTTGCACGGCGAGTGACGATACATGAAGCGGCCCCGGGGGGATGCCATGGCGGCTGGCCTGATTGATACGATTGGTTGCTTCGAGATGGGGGCGTCGGCCCCGCCGGGCGGATGGGGCCCGGGGCAGGGAGGGACCGGGTGAGTCTGGTCGGGGTCAAGTATCTGGTCGCGGTGGCCACGGCAGCCGTGGCCGTGGCCGGCTTCCTCGGCTGGGCGTCGGTCAACACGACAGGGAAGGCGGCCTCCGTACCGGCGGCGGACGGCAGTTGCGCCAACCCCGGGCGGTCCACGCCGGTGCTGTTCGTGCCCGGCATGGGATCGAAGCCGTCCGAGTTCACCAGCGGCGGCTCGGCCAGCCTGGCGTCGGCGGTCGGCCGCCTGCCGCATGTCAAGGTCTCGTACTTCGACTACCACTCCTACGACCTCGAGTGGGTGACCGACCCCCATATCGGCCCGGCCCTGGCCCGTAACATCGCCTGCCTGGCGGACAAGTCGCTGGCCCTCGGCGGCCCGGGCAAGGTGGTGGTGATCGCCCATTCGATGGGGGGCCTGGCCCTGCGCGACGCCTCGGCTGAAATGGTGGCGGGGCGCTCGGTGGGGTCGCGGGTCGGGCTGGCCGTGACCGTCGCCACCCCGAACGATGGGTCGTGGGTGGAAGGCGTGGTCACATCGGCGTCCGACGACCAGAACGGTCCGGGCGGCAGGCTCGGGCGCCTGGTAATTGATCGGCTCATGCTGGCGGCGAGAACGGCGTGCACCGACCGTGCCCGGGATCCACGAGCCGTGGCCGGGCTGGTCGCCTCCTGCGGGCTGCTGCTCGCCCCCGGCTCTCCGGCGGCCCGGGCCATGACGCCCGGCTCTGCTCAGCTCGCCGCCCTACCCCCGCTTCCCCTGTCGATACCGCTGTACGCGGTCGCTGGCAGCATCCATCTGGTAGCCACCCTCGGCGGGCTGAGCGCCTCTCTCCCCGTCGATCTGGGAGACCTGCTGGTGCAGCGGTCATCCGCTCTCGCCGAGGCCGGCCATCCCGGTCCGGGGTCGGGTTCGTTCACTGACACCTGCAACGAGAACGTGTCCGCCCTGCTTTCCGACCCTGGCGTCCTCGGCCGGGTCGGCTGCGAGCACGGCGAGCTCCTGTACGCCGCTCCGGTGATAAACCGCATCCGGGGGGCAGTGGACACCTACCTCGGCCGCGCACCGGCACAACTACCGCGGGGGCACCGTTAGAACGACCGCTCGCTCGCCGTCGGCCCGGCCGTCGGGCCCGATTACCTAGCCGCGTTAACTATCGCTCCCCCGACTCCCGGCCTAGGCTTGGGGTACGGCCTGGGGCAGCTAGCCGCCTTTAGGTCGGCCCGCCCAACCCCCGGATCCTCCTCATCCGGCGGGTCAGGCGGGCGGTCAGCGTGCCCGGTGTGCCGCCGGGGCTCCCCCCCTCCTGGAGCCACCCAGGGCACGCTGACCAGACGCCCACGGTAGTGCGGGCGCCCGCGCCGTGCAGGAGCAGGCTGTGGGGAAGCTGTGAACGAGGGTGGGCCCGGCCCATCGAAGGGGATGGCTATGTGACGGACTCCCGACGTAGCCTGCCTCGTGGGCCGACGACCGCCCGGGACCAGGAGGCTGATATGTCGCTGATCGTCAGGGATTCCATCTTCATCAACGGGGCATGGGTGCCGAGCAGCGGCACGGGCGCGCTCGAGGTGACCAACTCGACGACCGAGGAGGTAATGGGAACGATCCCCGACGGGACCGCCGCAGATGTCGACGCGGCGGTGGCGGCAGCCAAGGCGGCGTTCCCCGGTTGGGCCGCCACCGCCCCTGAGGAACGAGGCAAGTACTGCGGCCGCGTCGCCGATGCGCTGGCCGCCCGGATGGACGAGGT
The DNA here is from genome assembly GCA_963783945.1 of uncultured Actinomycetota bacterium. GTDB lineage: Bacteria > Actinomycetota > Acidimicrobiia > Acidimicrobiales > Palsa-688 > CAWAPS01. The sequence continues at coordinate 238,509 of CAWAPS010000019.1, read as the reverse complement.
CGCCACCCTCATCAGCCAGGAGGTGGGCATGGTGAAGGCGTTGAGCATGATCGTGCAGGCCGGCCTGCCCTACAACTCGTTCAGCACCATTCCGCAGTTGGTCGCCGACTTCCCGTGGGAGGAGAGATCGGCGAACTCCCTGATCGTGCGCGAGCCGGTCGGTGTCGTCGGCGCCATCACCCCCTGGAACTACCCGCTCCACCAGATCGCCGCCAAGGTCGCGTACGCCCTGGCCGCGGGCTGCACGGTCGTGCTCAAACCCTCGGAGATCGCCCCCCTCAACGCGTTCGTTCTGGGCGACATCGTGGCGGATGTCGGGCTCCCGCCGGGTGTATTCAATCTCGTGGCAGGCACCGGCGCGGTGGTCGGGGAAGCCATCGCGTCCCATCCGGATGTCGACATGGTTTCGTTCACCGGTTCGACCCGGGTGGGCAAGCGGATCGCCGAGCTGTGCGTGGCCCGAGTGGCGAAGGTGGCTCTCGAGCTCGGAGGCAAGAGCGCCAACGTCATCCTGGCTGACGCCGATTTCCCCAAAGCTGTCCGCGACGGGGTCGGCAAGGCCTTCTTGAACTCGGGACAGACCTGCTCGGCGTTGACCCGGATGGTCGTACCCCGGTCCCGCCTGGCCGAGGTCGAGCAGCTGGCGGCGGCGGCCGCCCAGGCCATGACTCCGGGCGATCCCTTCGCCGAAGGCTCCAAGCTCGGCCCCCTGGTGTCGCAGGCCCAATGGGAACGGGTGCAGAACTACATCACGCTGGGGATAGACGAGGGAGCCAGGGTGGTAGCCGGCGGACCGGGCAAACCGGAGGGCCTGGAGAAAGGCTACTTCGTCAAGCCGACGGTGTTCTCCGACGTCGGTCCGGACATGCGAATCGCTCAGGAGGAGATCTTCGGGCCGGTGCTCTCGATCCTGGCCTACGACAGCGAGGAGGAGGCGGTTGCAATCGCCAACGACTCGACCTACGGCCTCGCCGGCGGCGTCTGGGCCGGCGACCAGGAGCATGCCGTCGCCATCGCTCGCCAGATCCGCACCGGTCAGGTCGAGATCAATGGCGGCAAGTTCAACCCGAATGCTCCCTTCGGCGGCTACAAGCAGTCCGGTGTGGGCAGGGAATACGGGCATTTCGGGTTGGACGAGTTCCTCGAGGTCAAAGCGCTTCAGCTTTAGTTCACGCCACAATGGGGGGAGTGTTCGTCCCGATGTTGTCCCCGACCGATCCGTCCGACGGACCCTCCGTGATCATCTCGGTCAGGGAGAGTCAGGTTGCCTTCGGGACCGGCGACGGCGGCACGGACCGGCCGGGCGGAGCCCTGTTTGTCGGCACCATCGCCGGGCGCCACTGCTGGGCCGTCGACAACAACGGCCGGGAGGCCGGCGAAACGAGTGAGTCGTTCGTCGACCTCATGAAGCTGTTCGGGGATGTCCCCGAATCCACCTGGGTGGCCGCCGGCCGGGCGGTCCAATTGGTCGAATGGGCCCGCAACCACCGCTATTGCGGGCGATGCGGGGCCGAGACCGTCGAGTCACGAGGAGAGCGGGCCCGGAGATGCCCGGGCTGCGGGCTGATGGCCTTCCCCCGGCTGGCGCCCGCGGTGATCACACTGGTCGAGCGGGACGACGGGCGCGCTCTGCTGGCCCGTAACGCGGGCTGGCAGAACGGTATGTACTCCTGCGTGGCCGGGTTCGTGGAACCCGGTGAGACGGTGGAATCCGCAGTCCGGCGAGAGGTGGCGGAGGAGGTCGGCCTGGAGATCGGCGATGTCCGCTACCGCCGGAGCCAACCGTGGCCGTTCCCCCACTCGCTGATGCTGGGATTCAACGCCAGTTACGCCGGAGGAGAGATCAACTGCGACGGGGTGGAGATCGCCGACGCCCGCTGGTTTTCCCCCGACGACCTCCCGGGTGTTCCCGGCCCGATCAGCATCGCCCGCTGGCTCATCGACGACTGGGTCGAGCGCTGCTCATAGCTCGCTAAGGGCTTGCCACGAAACAACTTGACGCAACTTTTTTGTAAACCCGCATGCCCTGGCACAGGACTTGTTCCAAGTTGTTTCGTGGCGAGCCCTAACTGCCGGGATCGGCGTCCCCGGCCTCCCTCGCCTCGACCTCGACCGAATTGCCGGAATTTCTCGTAGACATTCTGGTTTCTCGGCGTCGAATTGCACGTATGCCGTGCGAAACGACTCCGAGAAAACAAAATGTCTACGAGATTCGAGCGGGTACCGGGCGGCGGGGCTGCCGCCGGGAGGGGCTACGAGCTCCCAGCGGGCACCGGACGGTACCGCCCCCGAGCGGATCCTGGGCCCGACGGCCGTGCCGCCGGGGCAGCAGCCGGGGAAGCGGAGCGGGCGCCGGCCGCTGAGCGAGACACGCCAAAGCCCCTCGGCGGGCCCGGGCCTGGCCCATTGAAGGGCTATTCGAGAGGCTGGCGAGCCATGGCCGGCGGTTCCCGTCCGGCGAGGAGCCAGCCGCCGAGCGATGCGATCAGCGGCAGGCCGATGACGACGATCAGGACGTCGACGACCGGCACGTTGGAGAGGGGCCGCAGATCGCTGCGGTGCCACGCCAGCAGCGCCAGGTAGGCGCCGCCGGTGGCGAGCACGCCTCCGAGCAGGGCCAGGGTTCCGGCGGTGGCGCCGGTGATGGTGCGCCGGGTGGTGCTGCTCGCCCCGGTGGCGGCGAGGGTCCTCAGGTCATTGGCGGTCTCGCTGCGGATCAGGCCGACGGTCATGCCGAGCACTCCGAGGGCGACGAGAGCGCCGGCCGCGGTCGCCCAATTGCGCAGGGCGGCGTTCGAGCCCTGAGCTTGCGCCGTCTCGGCGTGCAGCCCGGCGGCGCCTGCGCTCGCTCGAGCCGCGTGGATCTCGGCGGCGGTCAAGGGGTGGGACGTCTGGATGAACCACCCGGCGACCAGACTCCTCAGGCCCAGGGTTTGCATGGCATGGCTGGTGATGAGGGCGTTCGTACCCGAGGTGAACTGAGGTAGCTGACCGACCTGCTGGATGATCGGGGGCACTGCGTCGTTGGCCCGGCCCGCTCCGGGCCCCGATCCGGCCGGCGCACCGGGCCCCGATCCGGCCGGGGCCGCCGAACCGGCGCGCACCAGGACCGGCGCGAACAGCTGCAATCCTCCCAGGTCAGTCCGTGAAGTGATCACGTCGGTGTTCGGCTCGATCTCGCTCGGCTTGATGCCGTAGTGGGCCAGAAGCGCCGGGGTGGCGACATACAGCTGAGCGACCGGGCTCACCTCCTGTCCCCTGGGGAGGTTCGTGACCTGGGCCAGCGTCACCGGGATCTGTCCGCCCGCCGTGCCGGCCGGCCCGGGACCCAGTGCTTGAGGTCCGACAGCGGGGTTGTAGGCCACTTCCAGGGGGAGCACGGCCGTGGCGTGAAGGGCCGTGGCCAGTTGGTCGACCCTGGTCTGCCCGGCCTGCTGCTGCGCCGGCGAGAGATTGGCGACAGGGCCGCCGACCCCCGATACGGTCACGTAAAGGTTGACCTGATTTGTCGGCAGGTTGGGCTGCGCCGGAGGGCCCTGGCCGGCCGCCGCGCTGATGGCGATGGTGACGGCGATGCCGAGGGCCAGGGTGACCGCTCCGAGCGCCGCTCCGGAGCGGGCTTGGTAGCGAACCAGATCGCGCAGGGCCAAACGGACTGCCACCGGCAGGCGGGACCCCAACATCGCTACCGCCCGGATGGCTAGCGGAGCCAGGAGCAAGAGTCCTATGACCGTGGCAACCGTGCCGGCGATGATGAAGGCGGTTCTTCGCTGGTCGGCGAAGGCCAGCAGGACCAGGCCGGCGCCCAGGAGCATCCCGCCCAGAGCGGCGAACCGGTGGGCCGGTTGAGGCCGGGGCGGGCGACCCGACAGAGCGGCCACCACAGGAAGGCGGGACGCGGCGCGGGCGGGCCACCAGGCGGCCCCGACCGCGGTCAGCAACGCCAGGACCATGGTGGCCCCTATGGCCCACCAGGGCAGGTCGAACCGGTCCACCCGGTGGTTGGTGATCGACTCGAAGGTCGGGGCGAAAGCAATCCAGAGGACCACACCCGCGGTCGTGCCGAGCAGGGCGGACGCCGCGCCTACCACGGCCCCGTTGGCCATCATCGACGTGCGGACGTGCCGGTTGGTGGCCCCGAGCGAAGCCAGCATGCCGAGCGCTCTGAGCCGCCGCTGGGCCATGACGGTGAAACCGGCCACGGCCAGCAGCCCCACGAAGAGCAGGCCGACGGTGCCGAGCACCAGCACGAGCACCTCGGCCGCGGTCCGGCCGGCGCTCCCGCGCGACTCGATGCCGAGCCCGACCCCGCTCTGTAGGTGGAAGGACTGCAGGGAGCTCTGGCTGGCGTCCACGAGGATCGACACATTGGCCACCGGAGATACCTGGCCGGGCGCCACAAGCGCGAATTCGTCCAGCAGGTTCAACGGGTTCTCGACCAACCCGACTACCTGCAAAGCCCGGCCGTCGACGCGCCAGACGTCACCCAGGCTCAGGCCGAACGACGAGGCCACGCCGCTCGTCACCGCGACCTGGCCCGGACCGGTCGGGTACCGCCCGCGGTTGAGCCGCAGCGTGGGCCGGACGTACACGCCGGTCGGGCTCTCGGAGCGCAGGTCGACAGTCGACACCGAGCCTGGAACCACGATGCTTTGGTGCTCGACCACGTCGGATTGGGGAAAACGGCTCTGCACCGCGGCGATGTCGGCAACCAGATGGGGATCGGAGCCGGACACGGCGATGATGGTGTTGGCCGTGCCGAACACGGGATCGGGACCGAGACCCGAGGCGTTCGAGGACACCGCCAGCCCCACCGTGGTGGCCGCCACCGCCACTGCGAGGAGAGCCAGCACCAGCACCTGGCGCCGCCATTCCCTCCGGAACAGTCGCCACGACCACCGGACCATGGCCCGCCGGGCCGGAGCGCCGCCTTGGCGGGAGCCGGAGCCCTCAACTACCGGCCGCTCCTCGAGCGCCGTACTCATGGGTTACGGGTCGGGGCGAGCAGCGCCTCCGGTGGGGTGGGAGGGGCGGTTTGATCCACGATGCGGCCGTCTCGCAGGAACACCACCCGGTCCGCCCAAGAAGCCAATTGGGCGTCGTGGGTGACGACCACGCCGGCAACCCCACGCTGGCAGGCACCTCGTATCAGCCGCATCACCGCTTCGCCGTTGGCCGAGTCGAGGGCGCCCGACGGTTCGTCGGCCAGCAGCAGATGCCGGTCGCCGACTATCGCCCGGGCTATGGCGACCCGCTGGCGTTCGCCCCCGGACATCTCGTCGGGGAACCGCGAGGACCGCTCGGCCAGGCCGAGCTGCTGCAATGCCTCCATCCCGGCCGCCTTCGCCGCCTTGGTCGACACCCCGTCGAGCTCGAGGGGGAGAGACACGTTTTCGACGGCCGTGAGCCCAGCCAGAAGGTTGAAATCCTGGAACACGTAGCCGATCGACCGCCGGCGCAGGCGGGCCCGGTCGTTGGCGGACATACCCGACAGCGAAGTCCCGCCGACCAGGACCGACCCGCTCGTCGGCGCTTCAAGGCTGCCGGCGATGGTCAGGAGGGTGCTCTTCCCCGACCCGCTCGGTCCCATGACCGCCACCAGTTGGCGCGCTTCGACCACGAGGTGGACGTCGCAGAGGGCGCGCACCTCCGTCGGGCCCTCCCCGTACACCTTCGATACTCCCCGCAATTCCAGAGCGGTCATGGCCGCACCCCCACTCGTTTGTGCACCTTCGGCATGGCCGGCGCGGCCGACTCGGGCTGGTCCACGGCGGCCCGTTTAATCCGGCCCTCAGCGGCGTCCAACCACCTGACGACCGAGTCCAGCCTGAACAGTTCGGCGTCCACCACCAACGCGAATCCCAGATCCCGCTCCGCCGAATACTCCTTCAGCCTGGTCCACTCCTGCATGAGCTGGACCAGGTGCCGCCGGTGCACCTGCACGACCTCGTGCACGTCGATCCCGGGCAGGCGGAGCGCCACCAGCACCTTGATCACCAATTCGTCGCGAGGCGGAGAGGAAAGATCCGGCGGGGTGCGCAACCACGTGGCCAGTTCGTCTTCTCCGGCCACGGTGATGCGAAAGCCCTTCTGCGGGCCGTCCTCGCCCGTCCCGTCGGATTCGACCAGGCCGTCCCGCTCGAGTCGCTGCAATGTGGTGTAGACCTGACCGACGTTCAGTGGCCACACCTCGCCGGTCCGGCTCTCGAACTCCTGCCGCAACTGCAACCCGTACTTGGGCCCTTCGCTCAAGAGGGCAAGCAGGGCGTGGCGGACGCTCATCGAACTGTGACTCTCCGTGACATGCTCGCTGCCTCACTCCGTAGCATACTCAGTATGTTACCGGTTAGAGTGATCGGGGTCAAGCGGGTCATCAGCCGATCTACGCCGCCATCATGAGCCGCCACCATGATCGGGGAACGGAGGGGGACGGCAGTCGCGAGGGTGGGGCCCCCGGCCGGCGCCGGCCAGGGTGTTTAGTAGCTTGTCGGCCATGGGCTTCAACCACGCCGCCCTGTTCGAGGCGGTCGCGGGGGCCGTCCCTGACCGCGAAGCCATCGTCTTCCGGGACCGCCGCCTGACCTTCGAAGCAGTGGTGGAGCGGGTGAACCGCCTGGCCACCGCCTTGCTCGAGCGGGGGGTGCGCCCGCCCCGGCCTCGCTCTGAGCTGGCCAACTGGGAATCGGGACAGGACCATGTCGGGGTCTACCTGCACAACGGAAACGAGTATCTCGAGGTGGTGGGCGGGGCCAACCGGGCCAGCGCGGTGCCGTTTAACGTCAACTACCGCTATGTGGAACACGAGCTGGCCTATCTGCTCAACGACGCCGCGCCGTTCGCCCTCGTGTACCACGCCGCCTTTGCTCCCACCCTGGCTGCCGTTCTCCCCCACCTGGATCGCCGGCCGCTGCTGATCCAGGTCGCCGACGAAAGCGACCGCCCTCTGCTACCCGGAGCCGAGGACTACGAGCACCTGCTCGCTGGATCGTCCCCCCACCCGCCCGACCTCGAGCTATCCCCCGACGATCTCTACATGCTGTACACGGGCGGTACCACCGGAATGCCCAAAGGCACCTTGTGGCGGCAAGCCGACATCTATGACGCAGCCATCGGCGCCGTGGGCCGCATCATGGGTTTGGACGAGACAGACCTGGAAACTGTCGCCACCAGTGCCCCCCTGACCGCGATCACCCGTTTTCTGCCGGCCCCGCCGTTCATGCACGGAGCCGCCGGGTGGGCCAGCCTGGGGAGCCTCCTCTCCGGGGGGACCGTCGTGATCCAGTCCGACGTCATCCGCTTCGACCCCGTCGACGTGCTCTCCACCGTCGAACGCGAGGCGGTCAACTCGCTCCTGGTCGTCGGCGACTCATTCGGGCGTCCCATATGCGAGGAGCTCGATCGCCACGAGTACAACCTCAGCTCCTTGGCCGGCATCATCACCGGCGGGGCCACCATGAGCCCGGGGGTAAAGCGGCGCTTGCTCGATCGCCTCCCCGGCATCCTCATCGTCGACGCCGGCGGGGCATCCGAAACCGGCACCCAGATGTCCTCGTTCAGCAGCAAGGACCAGACCGCAGAGCTCGGAGTGTTCTCAGCCGACGACACCACGTGCGTTATCGACGACGACCTGCGCACCGTTCTTCCGGCCGGCTACCCGGACCCCGGCTGGCTGGCCAAACGGGGCACCATACCGCTTGGATACCTCGGCGATCGGGACAAGACGCTCTCCACCTTTCCCGTCGTCGACGGTGAGCGAATGTCGATACCCGGCGATCGGGCCCGGGTGCGAGCCGATGGCACCATAGAGTTGCTCGGCCGGGATTCCATGACCATAAACACGGGAGGCGAGAAGGTGTTCGCCGAAGAGGTGGAGCAGGCGTTGATCGCCCACCCTGACGTCGACGACGCCCTCGTCGTGGGCCGTCCGAGCGATAAATGGGGGGCCGAGGTCGTCGCCGTGGTGCAGCTCCGGCCGGGCACCGACCTCACCGACGAGCAGCTGCTCGATGTCACCGGCCAGCGGTTGGCCCGCTTCAAACTGCCAAAGACGATTCTCCGGGTGCCGCAGGTCCGGCGGAGTCCCTCGGGCAAAGCCGACTACGGGTGGGCGAAGGCTCAGGTAACCGGGTCGACGAACTAGACGAACTAGACGAACTAGCGGACCCTCCGGCCCGGCCGAAAACCAGCCGAACCCGGCCCGAGGCCACCGGCGGCCCCGCATCGCTAGGTTTGTCTCGTGCCCGCGATCCATTTCGAAGAGCAGGACATGGAAGCGATGGTCCCGGACCTGGCGGCGGGAGGAGCCTGGACGCGCACCCTGTTGCGCTGGCGCCGCGACCCCCTGACCGGGGCGGGTGCCCGCATTCTGACCGGCGTGAAGCTCCAGCCGCCGGCCCGACCCGATCTCCGCGGGTTTGCCGCGCCGCCGGCGTTCTGCCCTTTCGACGCCGAGCGCCTCGAGTCGGCCACGTCCCCCTTTCCCCCGGAGATCACGGTGGAAGGCCGAATCCGCTGCGGGAAAGCCGTGGTCGTGCCGAACATCATCGCTTACGCCACCCACAGCGCGGTGGGGATCTACGACAGCGAACGCCATTTCCTCGACCTGGACGAACTCACTCCCGACCTGGTGGGCGACGCGCTGATCGCCATGGTTCGTCATGCCGAAGCCGTCCGCCACTTCGATCCGAGTGCAGGCTGGAGCTCTATCAACGCCAACTACCTGCCTCCATCGGGTGCGTCGCTCGTTCATCCCCATCTCCAGTCCGCTCACGACGCCCATGGGTTGACCAACCAGCGGCTCCTGGTCGAACGCTCACGGGCCTGGGCCGAGAACAAGCCGCCCTACTGGGCCTCACTTGTCGAGCAGGAGGCGGGTGGTCCCCGCTGGGTCGGGCGCGTCGATCGAGTGTCGTGGCTGACCCCCTACGCCCCGAGCGGCTTCAACGAGGTGTGGGCGGTCGTGGACGGCGCAGCTGACATTACCGAGCTGACCGAAGACGATTGCCGCGCCCTGGGCCAAGGGCTATCAAGGGTCTTCGGCGCCTACCTGGCCTGGAATCTGGCGTCGTTCAACTTCGCCCTCATAGGAGGCGGCCCCGCCGGACACGAATCCGCATACCAGGTAGTGCTCAAGGTGGTCACCCGGTCGAATCCCGAACCGATGTATCGCAGCGATGCGACCTACTTCGAGCGCCTGCACGGCGAAGCGCTGATCGATTTGAGCCCCGAGGAGGTGGCCGACGGCCTCCGCGCCGCGTTCTGACCACCCGGGGCCGGCTGACTGGATCAACCGGAACGCCTGGCGTCCGACCGCCGCCGCAGCATCGACCGGTACCGGATGTTTTCGCTCATGACCTGTCGGTTGAAGGCTTCAACCAGCCGGTCACGCTCGCGGTCCATCTCCCTGGCCGTCAGCTCGCCACTGCGGAATCGCTCGAAGCTCCGTTCCAGAGCCTGATCGAGCTCGGCGTCGAGGCCTCGCAATCGCTCCAGGGTGGTCTTGGGGCGGGTCTCCGCCTTCTTGGTAGTGGTGGAGCGAGGGGCGGCGTCCGCCACCGTCGCGTCGTCCCCATCGCCGGGCGCCATCTCCGGCCCGGACGGTGGCAGGACCTCCTCGGCCCGCACGTAGTAGTCGGCAGCCTTGTTGATCCCTATGGCGGCCAGCCGCACCCGCTCCAGGCACTCTCGCTGGCATTCGTCTTTGAGGCAGTAGTCGTAGCCCAACTCCACTCGGCGGGGATCGACCGGATCACCGCAGTTCCGGCACTGCAACCGTATGGCCCTCCTGACTCGACTGGCTTAGGTAACCTTTGCCCGCTCGCCCACCTTCCCCTCCGGGCCGGGGCGTAGGCGACCGGCCATAGATCAACGCCTGGCACCGCCACGATGTTCCCGCTGGACGGGGCTGGTGAACCACCGAAGGCGTCGTTTCCTCGGGTCGTTCGACCGCTTGGCCGGGAGAGGGAGGGATACTCTGATCGCGACCTGGAAGGCGCCAACCCGGGACCGAGGCCATGAGAAGACAGCTATTCACCGAGGAACATGACCAGCTGCGGTCGAGCTTCCGGTCCTGGGTGGACAAAGAGGTTGCCCCTCACCTGGACGACTGGGACAAAGCCGGGATCGTGCCGCGCCAACTGTTCGCGTCGGCGGGAGCCAATGGCTTCCTGGGTTTCGACATCCCGGAGCAGTTCGGGGGTGGGGGAGTGCGGGACTTCCGCAACAACCTGGTGGTCATCGAGGAGCTTCAGGCGGCGGGCGCAGGCGGCGCCGGTCTCGGGCTCACGCTGCACAACGACATCTGCCTGCCGTACTTTCTCCGGTACTGCACCGACGAGCAGCGGGCCCGCTGGCTGCCGGGGATAGCCGCCGGCACCCTCATCACCGCTATAGCGATGACCGAGCCGGGGATCGGCAGCGATCTGGCCTCTATGACCACGACCGCCCTTCGCGACGGTGAAAGGTACATGGTCAACGGGTCCAAGACGTTCATCACCAACGGCATCAACGCCGACCTGGTGATCACCGCGGTGAAGACCGATCCTCGCCAGCGGCACGCCGGAATGTCCCTCCTCATCGTCGAACGGGGGATGGAGGGCTTCGAGCGGGGACGCAACCTGGAGAAGATCGGCCAGCACGCCCAGGACACCGCCGAGCTCTTCTTCACCGACGTGCCGGTACCGGTCGAGAACCTCCTCGGAGCAGAAGGTCAGGGCTTCAAGCAGCTGGTCCACAACCTCCCGCAAGAGCGGCTGTCCATCGCTGCGGCTGCGGTAGCCGCGGTGAGGGCGGCGCTCGGGTGGACCCTCGAACACGTAAAGGAGCGCACCGCGTTCGGCCAGACCATCGGCTCGTTCCAGAACACCAGGTTCGTGCTGGCCGAGGTGGCGACCGAGCTGGAGATCGCCCAGTCGTTCATCGATCGCTGCGTCGTGGCCCTGAACGAGGACGCCCTCGAAGCCGACGACGCGGCAATGGCCAAGTGGTGGTGCACCGAATTTCAGAAGCGGAGCATCGATCGGTGCCTCCAGCTGTTCGGCGGGTACGGGTACATGTTGGAGTACCCCATCGCCCGGGCTTATGCCGACGCCCGTATCACCACGATTTACGGTGGTACCACTGAGATCATGAAGGAGATCGTGGGCCGGCGCATGGGTCTTTGACCGGTATTCATCCGGCCCTTGCACAGGTTCGACCCGGCCTTCTCCCCCAGCCTGCAGCCGGCGCGGTTCTCCCTTTCCTGTTCCTAACAGGCCTATGTCAGCTACAGTTGCGGAGGTGAGTCGATTAGCCGACGACTTCCGGAGCTTCGCGGACCGGATCACGTGGCGTCAGATCATCGCCGCCGTCCTCATAGTCCTGCTGATCGCTTTCGTCGTCGACAACACCAATAGCATCAGGGTCGGGTTCGTCTTCTTCCATGCCCGGGCGCCTCTCATCTGGGTCCTGCTGGTGACCGCGCTGATCGGTGTCGCCGCCGACCGCCTCTTCCAGCACCGGTCGCGACGAGCCAGGCAGAAAGCGCAGGAGCAACAACAGCCGTAGGCCGGCACCTGGTACGTCTACAGGACCGGTCTTACCACAGCGAGCGCAAAGCTGTGTCGACGGCGGCGGGCAGGGCCACCGAGGCGGAGGGCACGGCGGTGTCGTGGCTGGTTGTGCGCACCGGTCTGTGGTCGAGGAGACCATTGGCTGAGGGCGGGAGAAAGCGGGTGCGCTGGGCGTAGCTGTGGGCGTCACCCCGCCCGAACGGCCCGCTGCGGTGGTACCTCAACGGGGCATAAATGTGCAGCAGCTCCTTCGCTCGGGTCAGGGCCACGTAGAAGAGCCGGCGTTCCTCCTCGATCTCCTCCTGGCTGCCTGTGGCCATGTCGGATGGGAACATCCCGTCGGCGGCGTGGATCAAATGCACGACCCGCCACTCGCCGCCCTTGGCCGAGTGCACGGTGGACAGCGTCACGAAGTCGTCGTCCAGTATGGGCGGTCCGGCCAGATCGCCGGTGGAGGACGGCGGGTCCAGGGTCAGCTCGGCCACCATGCTGGCCGTGTTATGGAAGCCCGTCGACAGCCGGGCCAGAGCATCGAGGTCGAGCAGGCGGACCTCAGCGTTTTCGTAGCGCCGGCGGAACAGCGGATCCAGGGCCTCCCGCAACCGGTCGATCCGGGCGCCCGGATCGAGGTTGTGGGCGACGCAGTCGATGAGGGCGCGGGACAGAGACCCCGCCTCCTGAACGGCGCGGACCGGGAGTGAACTCGGTCCCCCGGCGAAGCGGGCCAGCGGTCCCAGGGACACCGCCGGCGGCGCCGGGGCCGCCAACCCCGACCGGGATCGGGCACCCGGGGAGCCGGCGCCGATTTCGTCCACGATGCGCCGGGCCCGCGACGGGCCTACCCCGTCGAGCAGGAGCAGCAGCCTGAACCAGGCCAGCTCGTCTACCGGGTTTTCCAGCACCCTGAGGGCGGCCAGGAGGTCGCGGATGTGAGCTGCCTCCAGAAATCGCAAGCCCCCGTACTTGACGTACGGGATGCCCCGGCGGTGCAGCTCCACCTCGAGCAGGTCGCTGTGGTGGGCTGATCGAAACAGTACGACCTGCTGGCGCAGCGGCGTCCCGCCATCGTGCTGCTCGAGGATCACCTCGGCTACCGCCCCCGCTTGCGCCCCTTCGTCGGGACAAGTGGCCAGCACCGGCTTTTGGCCTCCGGCCACGTCGGTCCAGAGATGTTTGGCGTAACCCTCGGATGCCTCCGCCAGCACCATGTTGGCCAGGTCCAGGATCGGCTGAGTGGACCGGTAGTTGCGCTCCAGGGTTATGGTGGCCGCCCCGGGGAAATCCTGGGTGAAACCCAGCATGTTCCTCACCGTCGCCGCCCTGAAGGCATAGATGGCCTGGGCGTCATCGCCCACCGCAGTGAGCTCACACCCGTTGTGGTGCAGACCTCGCACGATGTCGGCCTGCAGCAGATTGGTGTCCTGGTACTCGTCCACGAGGACGTGGGCCCACGAGCCGGCCAGGGCTGGGCCGGCAAGAGGATCGGACATGGCGGCCCGCCAGAAAAGTAGTAGGTCGTCGAAGTCGAGCATCCCTCCCGCTCGCTTGCGCTCCGAGTACGCCTCGAACACCTCGGTGATGGCCCGCTCGTGTTCCTGGATCCACGGGAAGTGGCGGCGAAGAACCTTTCTGAGGGGCTGTTGGGAGTTGACCACCCGCGAATAGACCGAGACCAGGGTGTCCTTGCGCGGGAATCGCCGCCGGTCGCCCGAGCCGCCGCCCTCGTGCTGGCTCGCCCAGTGCATGAGGTCGGCGCAGTCACCTTGATCCATGACACTGAATCCCTCTCCCAGCCCCAGGGGGACGGCGTGGGCCCGCAGAAGCCGAAACGCGATCGAGTGGAAGGTGCCGGCCGGCACCTGGCGGGCCACCGCCGCTCCGACCAGGGGGACCAGGCGTCGTACCATCTCGTCCGCCGCTCGCCGGGAGAAGGTGACGAGCAGCAGTCGGTTCGGAGCGACGCCTGAATCGATCAGGCGGGCCAGGCGAGCCACCAGCGTCCGGGTTTTGCCTGTACCCGCGCCCGCCACGATCAGCAGGGGACACCCGTCGTGCTCGACCGCCTCTAACTGAACCTGGTCCAGGCCGGTCGACCACGCCGGCGCAGTGGGTCCTCGTGTCATGTCGGGAACATTACACCTGGGTGCGAACAGATGTTCGATACAAGCGGGCAATACAGTCGGGTCGACGGCGCGAGTGGAGAGGAGCAGTTCCATTGAGTGAGGGCACAGACCCCTGGCACCGCAAGCTCGGCCACACATCGCGGGGAAGCCTCAGCCGGGACACGGCTCAGACCCCGGGAATGCAGCGATGGGAGGGCATCTCCGGTCGTCTCAGCGGGTCCGAGAAGATCTGGATGGGCGAAAACCATGTCGGAGCCGGTCTCAGGTCCGCCGATCATCACCACGGGGAAGCCGAAACCGGCATTTATGTTCTCTCGGGACATCCTGTGTTCGTGTTCCTGGACGACGGGGTGGAGACAAGGATTGAGACCGGTCCGGGCGACTACGTGTTCGTGCCACCCTTCGTCGCTCACCGCGAGGAGAATCCGTCGTCGGACGAGGAGGCCGTCGTCATCCTCGCTCGCAGCACCCAGGACGCGATCGTGGTCAACCTCGCCAGCCTGTGGGCGGAGGTAACCGTTCCCCCGTCCGACGGCTGACGCCCTGCGGCGTCGCGCCGTTCACCTTCCGTACCCGGCCGGGGTACCGCTACCATCACAAAGGTGGAGGACCGACATTGGGGATTTCGCACGAGGGCCGTCCATGCCGGCAATCGCCCTGACGCGGCCACCGGAGCCCGGGCCGTCCCCATCTATCAGACCACGAGCTTCGTGTTCGAGGATGCCGCCGACGCAGCCGACCTGTTCGCCTTGCAGAAGTACGGCAACATCTACTCTCGGATCGCCAACCCCACGGTTGCCGCATTCGAGGAGCGCATGGCCAGCCTCGAAGGGGGAATCGGGGCGGTGGCCACCTCCAGCGGGCAGGCCGCCGAGCTCCTCGTGTTCACCGCCCTGGCCGGGGCCGGCGACCATTTCGTGGCCAGCGCCGCCCTGTACGGGGGAACCCACTCCTTGCTGGATCTGTCCCTGCGCCGGCTCGGGATCGAGACCACTTTCGTCGCCGCCGACAACCCCTCGGCGTTCGATGCCGCCGTGCGTCCCGAGACCAAGGCGATCTACACCGAGATCATCGCCAACCCATCCGGGGTGGTGGCAGACCTCTCGGGACTGGCAGAGGTGGCCCACCGCCACGGCGTGCCTCTGATCGTCGATTCGACCATGGCCACGCCGTACCTTTGTCGCCCCTTCGACCACGGGGCCGACATCGTGGTTCACTCGGCCACCAAGTTCATAGGCGGGCACGGGACTTCCATGGGCGGCGTAGTGGTGGAGAGCGGTCGGTTCGACTGGGCCAACGGGCGGTTCCCGCGGATGACCGAGCCGGTCGCCGGCTACGGCGGCCTGCGATTCTGGGACAACTTCGCCGAGTACGGCTTCTGTACCCAGCTTCGCGTCGAGCAGCTGCGCGATTTCGGCACCAGCCTCGCCCCCCTGAACGCTTTCCTGCTGCTGCAGGGCCTCGAGACCCTGGCCCTGCGCATGGATACCCACGTGGCCAACGCCCAGGGCCTGGCCGAGCACCTGGTCGCCCACCCGACGGTGTCATGGGTCTCTTACGCCGGGCTTCCCGACTCGCCGCAGCATGACCTGGCCCTGCGCTACCTGCCACGCGGTCCAGGCGCGGTGTTCGCGTTCGGTGTGCGGGGCGGGCTCGACGGGGGCCGTGCCTTCATCGAGAACGTCGAGCTGGCCAGCCACCTGGCCAATGTGGGCGACACCCGCACCCTGGTGATCCACCCGGCATCCACCACCCACCAGCGCCTCTCCGACGAGGCCCAGGCCGCGGCCGGGGTGCGTCCGGACCTGGTGCGGGTATCGGTGGGGATCGAGGATCTCGACGACATCGTGTGGGACTTCGACCGGGCCCTGGCCGCAGCGGCCAAGGCGGTATCGGGGTGAGCGAGGGTGCACCTCAGACGGACCGGGTGGTCGGGTCAAGACTCGACTCCGCGGGCCGGCCGGTCACTCCGCTCGGGGAAGATGAATGGCAGCCGCCATCCGCACGCGAGCGACTCACCATCCTGGAGCGCACCCGGACCGTTGCCATGGTCGGCGCCTCCTCCAACCCCTCTCGGGCCAGCTACTTCGTCGCCACCTACCTTCTGAGCTCGAGCACCGACTACACCGTGTGGTTCGTCAACCCCCGGGAGCAAACGATCCTGGGCCAGCCCGTCTTCGCTTCGCTCGCCGCTTTGCCCGAACCGCCCGACCTGGTCGACGTGTTCCGCCGGCGGGAGGAGCTACCCGCAGTGGCGGCCGAGGCGGCGGCCGTGGGAGCCGGGGTGTTCTGGGCCCAGCTCGGCCTGTGGAGCGACGAGGCGGCAGCGATCGCCCACCGGGCCGGCCTGTCTGTGGTCATGAACCGCTGCCTCAAGATCGAGCACGCCCGCTTTGCCGGCGGGCTGCATCTGGCCGGCTTCGACACCGGGGTCATCAGCTCGCGTCGACCCCGCCGGCCCGGTGCGGCGGCTGCCTCCTGACTTTGTTCCGTTCCGGCCGGAGCCCCCGGGCAACGAGCCGGCGGGACGAGAATGGCGGCCGGCCGCTACGGCGCCAGCCGCGAGACCGTCCACTCGATCCCGTCGCGCTGATAGCGGACCCGATCGTGAAGGCCGTCCGCCGCCTCCTGCCAGAACTCAACGACGGCGGGTACGACCCGGTACCCACCCCACCGGTCGGGTCGAGGGAGGTCGGTACCGTCGGGGAAGCGCCGGGCCAGGTCGTCGACCCGGGCCTGGATCTCGGCCCGGCTCGAGATCACCCGGCTCTGGACCGACGCCGCGGCACTGCGACGAGCGTCTGGCCGGCGGCTGTGCCAGTAGTCGTCGGCTGCTTGGTCGCCCGCCGGCTCCACCTCTCCCACCACCCTTACCTGGCGGTGCTCGGGCACCAGCCAGTGCAGGACGACCGCGGCCCTGGGATGGGCGGCCAGATCGGTGCCCTTGTCGCTCTCCCGGTCGGTGAAGAACACCAGGCCGCGGTCCAGGCCGCGTACGATGACCAGGCGAGCGGACGGCCAGCCGTCGGGCGTGATCGTCGCCAGGGTGGCTGCTTCCGGAAGCCGAGCCCGGGCGTCACGCGCCGCTCGGAGCCAGGCGGAGAGAAGCTCGATCGGGTCAACGGGCGGACCTGAATCCTGCATCATTCCGGATCCTGCATCACGCCGCGATCTTGCCGCACCCCGCGACTGCTGCGTCAGCCCCGGTCATGGCGCGCCACCCCGATCCGCCCGTTGTTTCCCGACGTCGAGTCCGGTGCCGGTCGGTTCCGGTGCCGAGCGCCCGAGCCGGGGCCCGGCCCGGTGGCTCTGGTTCAGCCGAAGTACTTGAGGAGGTTCGGCGCCGCATCCTCTATCGTCAGGATGGGGAGTATCTCGAATTCCATCCACTGCGAGTAGGCCAGTACGACGTCGTGGAGGTCCGAGATGTCGGCGTTCTCGCTGATGACCGTTCCGCCGTCACCGTTGGCGTGCACGTAGTGGGCGATCTCTCCCGGCGCCGCGCCCCTTTCGCCGAACCGGGCCATCAATGCCTTGCCCCGTTCCGTCGAGCGGTCTCCGACAATCCTGTAGTTGGTCTGGAAAAGCACGGCCACCCCTTTCTCGCCTTCCCCATCGGGAAATCTGGCGAGCCGATCATGCCATGTTGTGAGCGCCGACCCCCTGGTTGACGCCCGGCCACCGCCCTTTCTCGGACAAAAAATCGGCCCACCATGTCGATCCGGCCCCTTGCTGTTCGACGCAGTAGTGGGTGAGGGCAGCCGGCCCCACTTCGAGCGAAGGAGCATGCTGTGCGGTTCTTTGGTTACACGTTGGGGGACGAGTCGATTCCGATCCCACCCTCGAGCCCCGAGGACATGGACAAGATGGGAAAGTTCGTGGAGGAGGCCACCAAGGCGGGAGTCATAGTCGCAACCGGTGGGATCGGTCCGACGGCCATGGGCGCCAAGATCAGTCTCGACAACGGCCGGTACACCGTGATGGACGGCCCTTTCGCCGAGGCCAAGGAGCTGATCGGTGGTTGGGCTCTACTGGAATGCCGGGACAAGGACGAGGCGGTCGAGTGGTCCAAGCGGTTCCTCGGCGTGCTCGGGCACGGAGAGGTCCGGGTTCGTCCCGTCTTCGGCCCGGAGTAGGGACGCATCGGGCCGGCCGGAGCGAAGGGCTCGCCCCCGCCGGCGCCGGTGGTTGAATCGGTGGGCGTGACTGCCCCCGATTCGGCCGCCGCGATCGAGACGGTGTTCCGCATAGAGTTCGGCCGGCTGGTCGCCGGTCTGGCCCGCTACGTCGGCGACGTAGGGCGGGCCGAAGACCTGGCCCAGGACGCCCTGGTTGACGCCTTGCGCCAGTGGCCAGAATCAGGGATACCCCTGAATCCGGGGGCCTGGTTGATGACCGTCGGCCGGCGCAAGGCTGTCGACCTGTTCCGCCGCAGCCGGGCGCTCGAAGCCAAGTACGCCCGGATCGCGGTGGAGCCGGCCGCCCCCGAACCGCTCGTCGCGGCACCGGACGTAGATGACCCGATCGAGGATGACCGGCTGAGGCTGATCTTCGTTTCCTGTCACCCGGTACTGCCGGTCGCGCTCGCGTGCCGCGCTCACCCTGCGCCTGCTTGGCGGACTGACGACGGCTGAGATCGCCCGGGCCTATCTGCAGCCGGAAGCGACCATCGCGCAGCGCATCGTCCGGGCCAAGAAGACCATCGCCAAGGCCGGCGTCCCGTTCGAGGTCCCGACCGGAGGAGATCGGGCGGTCCGGCTCGACTCGGTTCTCGAGGTCATTTACCTCATATACAACGAGGGCTACTCGGCGACCTTCGGCCAGGACTGGCTGCGACCCGAGCTGTGCACCGAAGCGTTACGACTCGGGCGGCTGCTGGCGGTCCTGGCCCCCGAGGAGCCGGAAGTGCACGGGCTACTCGCCCTGATGGAGATCCAGTCGTCGAGGCTCCGTGCCCGCTTAGGGCCGGCCGGCGAACCGGTCCTGCTGCTCGATCAGGACCGGCGGAGGTGGGATCGGTTGCTCATCAACCGAGGCCTCGCCGGCCTGGCTCGAGCCGAACAGCTGCAGCCCGAGCGTGGTCCCTACACGCTGCAAGCGGCCATCGCCGCCTGCCACGCCCGGGCCTTCCGCCCGCAAGAAACCGACTGGAACCGCATCGCCGGCCTGTACGAGCAGCTCGCCGCCCGGACCCTCTCTCCGATCGTCGAGCTCAACCGGGCGGTGGCGGTATCGATGGCGTGGGGGCCCCAGTGGGGACTGCAGCTGGTCGACCAGCTGGTAGAGACGGCCACGCTCGACCGCTACCACCTCCTTCACAGCGTCCGGGGTGACCTGCTCGAACGGCTCGGGCGGCACGACGACGCCGGTGCGGAGTTCGAGCGGGCGGCGTCTCTCGCCCAGAACGAGCGCGAGCGCCAGCTGTCGCTCTCGCGGGCCCGGGCCAGCCGCCGGTTGGCCGTCCGCCGCCCGGAACCAGAGAAACGCTGACCGGTGGTCCGGGACCGGATTCTGCCGCGCTTCCCACCCCTTTCCTTTATACGTTGTCGGCGTAAGCGAGAAATCGGCCGTTTCGCAATCGTTGAGTCATGACTCCATTAGGACTCATGAGGTTTGCCGGCAAACGGGCGACCTCTCTGGTCGTGCCTATGTCTTCGTGCCTACTTTCGCCGCCAGCCCCATGCCGGGGTGAATTTCTCGGCGACAATTTGGATTCTCGGTGCAGAATTGCACGTATATCGTCGGAATTGACTACGAGAACACGAATTGTCTACGAGAAACTGGCAGCCGTGTTGGTGAGCCAGCTCTTCGGCTCCCCATCGGCCGGTAGGGCCCGCCACGAAACAACTTGGAACAAGTCCTGTGCCACGACATGCATGTTTACAAGAGAGCTGCGTCAAGTTGTTTCGTGGCGGGCCCTAAGCGGGTCAACTGACAAACCATGCGCGCAGACGAGTGCCTCCGGCTCGCCCAAGCCGGCATACCGCACATAATGACGGGGTGTCCAGAGACGACGTAGCCGGGTCCGGCGGGACCCCAGCGCCCGCAACCCACCAGGAGCATGAGGATTTCCCCTGGATCATCGCCGTAGTCGATCACCCGGCCCGCACCGACAGCCCCGCCTACGTGCGCAGCCGAACCCTGATGAACAAGCTCGTGGCCACCACTGCGGACTGGGTCCTGGCCGGCCCCTCCTATGAGGACCATCACGGCGGAGCGGTATGGGTGAAGGACACGACCGGCTGGATGTGCCTGCAGCTGCCCTTGGGGATCGAATGGACCGCCCAGTTCTGCGCCGACCCGGCAAAGGTCGATCATTTGCGCCAGTATTCCGCCCGGGTGGTGGCGGCGTTCCCGCTGACTGTTCCCGGTTACGAAGCGCTCGGTTATCACGACGGTGGGTCCGTCCTCGCGACGCCCATCACCGATGCCGATGGGGTCGGGGCCTGGACCGATTCCATCTTCAATGCCTCGCTCCCGCTCCCCGCCGCAGTGCACACCGGCGTTCTGCCCAAGGGTGCTGGCTACCACCACTATCCAAAGCCGATAGTGGACATCGACCATTTCCGTTACGACGACTTCCAGCTCTTTGTCACCGACAGTGCCGGGCTGCCCGCCGCGGTCGTGCCGGTGAGCCCTCGCGGCAGCGGTGACGGTCGGGTTCGCATCCTCGCGGCCCATCCCGATTCCGTCTACGTCCGCCGGCTAGTTGTCCACGACGAGGGAAAAAGCCGAGCCGAGCTGCCGGGCGAGGGGTCCGATCTCCTCGAGCCGGACGATCCGCTCTCGAGAGAGGCCTACGCCAGACAGGTTGCACCGAGGGCTCGGCCGGCGGCCGGCTAGGACCCGTCAGATCCCGAACGGAGGATTACATGATCTTCATTACTGCCAAATTCCAGGTACAGCCGGCCGACGCCGACCGATGGCCGGAGATCGTCAAGGAGTTCACCGAGGCGACCCGCTCGGAGCCGGGCTGCCTCTGGTTCGATTGGGCGCGCAGCATCGAAGATCCCAACGAATACGTCCTGGTCGAGGCGTTCCGGGACGGCGACGCCGGGGCCGCCCACGTCCAGTCCGGTCACTTCCGGGCGGCCCAGCGAACCCTTCCGCCTCATCTCGTCGAAACCCCGCGCATCGTCAATATGAGCGTCCCTCAAGACGACTGGTCTCTGCTCGGGGAGATGGCCGTCCCCGCAGATGGCTAGATCGCGGCACCGGCGCGTCGCTGTTTCGCCGCCTTCACCAGGTCCCGGCCCGTACTCTCAGCCCTCGCCGCTCAGCTCCACCGGAGTGGCGATGACGTCGACCAGGGCATCGGAGCGGAGCGCGGTGAGGGCCAGCGGCCGGCCGATGGCGTCGGCCAGCATCAGCCGCTGCAAGGCCTGAGCGCTTATCACCGCCTCGCCGCCTGCGCTCAGCAGTAGATCGCCGGCGCGCAGTCCGGCCAGGGCCGCCGGGGCGCCCGCCACGACCTCGGCGATGCGCAGACCCGTCTTCTGGCCGCGCTGGCTGGCCAGATGGGGCGGCAGCGGGGCCGGCGTGCCCGCCAGGCCCAGGTAGGCCCGACGCACCCGTCCCTCGGCCATCAGGGCGGCCACGATCTGGCGGGTGGTGTCATTGATCGGAATGGCCAGGCCGACTCCGACCCCGGCCACCGCCGTGTTTACCCCGACGACCTCTCCGGAGGCGATGGCGAGCGCACCACCGGAGTTCCCGGGGTTCAGCGCGGCGTCGGTCTGGATGACGTCGTCGATGATCCGCACGTTGCTGCCGGCCCTGGTGGGCAGGGAGCGGCCCAACGCGCTCACCACCCCGGCCGTGACCGTGCCGGCCAGCCCGAGCGGGTTGCCGATCGCCACCACGAGCTGCCCCACCTTCAGGTGGGACGCCTCGCCGAGCCGGACGGGAGCAGGCGTTGCCCCGTCGGCGCGCACCACCGCCAGATCCGAAAGGGCATCGGTGCCTACGACGTGAAAGGGGACGACCGTCCCGTCGGCGAAGGCCACCCGGCCCGCGTCGGCCGAGCCGACCACGTGGGCGTTGGTGAGCAGGAAGCCGTCGTGGGTGAAGACCACGGCCGAGCCCGCCCCCCCGGCGAAGCTGCCATCACTCTGCCGGCGGGCCACTTGCAGGGCCGCGACCCGGGGTGTCAGCTGCTCGGCCAGCGAGGTCACGACCTGCGAATACGCATCCAACGCCGAAATGTCCGGCCCCGACGGGTCGGAAAGGGTACCAACCATTGCCATACTCTCCTGGATTACAAGATTACATCGGAGGCGTGGTGCAACGGAGCCGGCGTGCTTTTCATTCCCCGAGGTGCGACCGCGATGCCTCGGGCCCTCCCGCCGGGAGCGTGGGTCGGGCGCCGGTCTTGGTCAGTCCCGATCTTCGTCGCCCTCGGTCCGTTCGTCAGGAGTCGGCGGCCTCGTCTCCCCGGCGGCCGGTCGATCGACCTCCCGACCCAGGGGGCGTACGGCCTGTGCCATCGCTTCGGATCGCAGCCGGTTGTCCTCGTCTTCGCGTGTCCCGTCATCTGCCATGACCGCTCACTGTACGAACACGTGTTCGATCCGTCAAGAGTCGGGCGAAGCCGCTGGCATACATCGCCCCTCGCCGCCCCCGGTGCGCCCGGTCGCTGGGACACGGCCTCGGCTGCTCCCGAAATAGGCAGTGGCGGCAGGCCCGGTGCGTTCCGCGGGGTTCCGCAGTAGTTGCGCCACACGAATGCCCTGACACCCCGCAGGCCGCCGGGTCCAAGTGCTGTAGGCACCGGGGCGTCGAACGGGCAGATTGAGGGCCGGCCAGCAAAGGCGCAACTTAATATCGGGGGACCCGCCGGAAGGAGCCTTTGATGTTTGGACGCAAGAAGAGTCACGGCTCAGCCGCCGAAACCGGGCCGCCCACGGTCGGTATGCCAGGCCGCGAAGAAAGTCTGAGGGTCCTGCAGAGCTTCCTCTCCGAGCAGCCGGCCGGCCCGGATCCCGGGTTTGCTGGCGCGTCCGCGGGGTTCGCGCCGGCCCCATCGTCTCCCGGTTTCACCCCCGCCCCGCCCCCGCCGGCGTTCACCCCGGCCCCACCGCCCGCGGGATTCACCCCGGCCCCACCGCCCTCGGCGTTCACCCCGGCCCCGCCGCCCCCCGGGTTTGCCCCAACGCCCCCCGCCGGCAAACCACCCGGCTGGGGCCCCAACCCGGCGGCATTCAACATCACTCCATTGGTGGGCTCGGAGTCCACCCAGCCGGCTCCGCCGCTCGGTGCCGGCAATGTCTCGGTACCGGTGCCCGGCGTTGGCCCGGTCAGCAACCAGCAGCTAGAGGAAGTCCTGGAACGGGTTAATCAGGTACTGCGCCGGATCTCGGGCGGTGCGGATCTCTCGCAGAAATGGACGGCCGATCAGGTGCGGACGGCTTTGCCGGGACTCGAGTCGGTCCACGCCGAGGGCGGAGTGACGCAGGAACAGTACGAGTCGCTGAAGGCTGCTCTGGTTTCGATGCTGACACAGTGATGCCCGCCCCCTCCTGATTGGTTTGCTGCCCCGGCTTCGAGCGAACAGATCGACGCCGGCTGCCCGGCCGACATCAGCCGTTCGCCAGTGGCCGTTCGTCAGTCCCGTTACCCCTCGGCCGACCACACTCGCCATCTTCGCGGTGAGACCTGCGGCGGCCATGCCTGGCGCTCTCTCGGATCAGAGCGGCCCTCGACGGCGACGATGTCGAGATGCTTATAGTTGCCGTGGAATCGACAATCGCGCTGGAGACGGCTGACGGCTCAAGCCCCCCGCAGGTGCCGCTCTCACCGGCGGGGGTGAGCAAAGTCGGCGTTGGGCAGGACGAGGCGCACCACTCGCCCTGCCCACGCCACCAGGCCCCGCGGGCCGGGCGTGGGGCACCCGGGGGCGGCGAGCCGCACCATTCCCACCACCCCCGAGCGGCCGGACGGCGAGCTCATTCGGGGCTCGCCCCCGCCAGCCCTGATCGCATCCAGCGGGGGGCCGGAGGCGCCCGCCTGACGTTCTCCCGAGCCCCGCGGCCCGAACTCGCTTTTGCCTTTCCTCGCGGGCCCTCCGGCCTTTGATGGATCCGGGCACCGTACACCCTCACTCGCGGCGGCTGGTGGGCCACCGAGCGTTGCCACCTACCGCGGACGAGGATGATCACGTCGCACCTCGTGGCGGTGTTCAGCGGCGGCGAAGCCGGTCCATAAGCCTGCGATCCCTCTTGGTCGGCCGCCCGCTCGAGCGGTCCCACCCGATCCCGGGGCCGGAGTCCTCGGGCGATGGGGGCGGGCTCCGGTCGATGAAGCACTCCGCGGCCACCGGCGCTCCCACCCGGTTGGCCACCAGCCGGGCCACCTCCAGTACCCGGTCCCTCCCATCCACCCGGATGGTCACAACGTCACCCACGTGGACCTGGGTGGATGCCTTGGTCACGGCCCGGTTCACGGCCACGTGCCCGGACCGGCAGGCCTCGGTGGCCAGGCCACGGGTTTTGAAGGCCCGCACCGACCACAGCCAGCGGTCAACCCGGATGCTCTCCACGGCCGATTGTCCCATAGGGCTCCCTGCTCGGCCGGCGAAGGGTACCCAGCCGGCCAAACCGGGTCGAGCGGCCAAGCGGGCTACAGCTGACATCAGACCGGAGGTCCGGCGTGGCCCCTATACTTAGTGAGAAGAAAATATAAGCGTATATATATCAAGTTTTCTGCTAAGCTTAGGAATGTTCCGGCGTCGCCGGTAAACTCTAGAAAGGAACTTAGGATAGATGTTCGTACGTTTTGATCCTTTCCGTGACTTCGACCGGCTGACCCGGAACGTCGCGGCTAACGGCCACCAGCAGTGGATGTCGATGGATGCCTACCGGCAGGACGACCAGGTAGTAGTGAATCTGGACCTGCCCGGGATCGACCCCTCTTCGGTCGAGGTGACGGTGGAGAAGGGGACGCTGACGGTCAAGGCCGAGCGTCGCTGGGAGAGCGTCGAGGGCAGCCGGGTGCTGCTGTCGGAGCGGCCCCAGGGGACCTTCACCCGCCGCCTCCGCCTCAGCGACGCCTTCGACGGTGACCGCACCGAGGCCCGTTACGACAATGGCGTCCTGACCCTCACCATTCCTGTGGCCGAGCAGGCCAAGGCCCGCAAGGTGGAGATCACCAGTGGCAGCGAGCCCAAGGCCGTCGCCAGCGAGTCCGTCGCCGCCTGATTCGGCTCATCTACAGCCCTAGAGAGGCTGTTGCCTAACGAAGCTTGAAGAGAGGCCGGCCGTTGGTCTCCGAGTGTCATCCGTCCTTTTGGCGACATGAACACTTGCGAATGGTCGGTCTCTCTTACGCGAGGTGCCGCAGCTGCCCACGGCGAGCAGTCCCGGGCAGCTCGCGCCGAACCGGGCCACCGCTGTAGCCCGCGGCCGCTGAACTCAGGGACGCCCTGGTTTCAGAGCGGCGGAAGCGGGCAGCCCAACTCGGCCAGCTCAGTTGCGCCCTGATCGGCGCCGGGTGCCAGCAGCAACAAGGTGCAGGCTCGTTCGAAGCGGGCCCCGATGGCCTCCCATCTGACCACGGCCTCCTTGAGCAACGTATCGTCACCATGCCGGCGCCCCGCAGCGCGCACCAGGCAGGCCGCGGCGAAATCGTTCTCCATCGCCAGGGGCTGGGCGTCGGCCAGGCGCTTGTCGGCGTCGGGCTCGCCTGCGACCACTGCCACCTCGACACTCACGGCCTGAGCGTAGGCACCGAAGTAGCCGCACATGTCGCCGGCGTCGACCGCCGCGGTGTCGGCCAAGGCTCGATCGATGTCACCCAGGTGTAATGCCACACGCGGCCCGACGAAGAGGTTGCAGCTCTGTCGCCTTTCCGACTCCTGCATCTGACTGACCCTCATGGCCAGGTCCCACCACTCTGCGTAGGCTTCCGGCTGGCCTCGCAGGCCGTGCACCAGGGCGGTGGCGAAGAAGGACGGGGCCATCCATCCTGCCGACGGGCTCCCTGCACTCTCCCATCCCTCACGCATGATCCGGCCCTGCACGAGGGCTTCGTCGAACGCGCCCTGCAGGGCGAGGGGAATGATCAAATGGTTGGCTGCGAAGTGGGGCAGGCCCTGGGTCGTGCTATCTCGATAGGAGCTGCGGGCATGGGCGAGCGCGGCCTCGACCTCGCCTGCCGCCAACGCCGCCTCGGTCGCCATGTGGAAGATGTCGAAGACCTCCCCGCCGGTTCGCGGGTCGTGACGGGGGAGCCGCTCCAGGAGCGCTAATCGCTCCTCACTCAACCGAAAGGCCTCCTTGTAGCGACCGGCGGAGAGGGCGGAGCAGGCGTTGGCGTCCAGCGCCGCGCTTATTAGCACGGGGTCCCCGACCCGACGAGCCAGATGCAGGGCCTCCCCGGCCCGGCTCTGGTCGGGGTTTCCTCGCCCGATGCCGCCGTCCCAGGCCGCGGCGAGGGCGACGTGAGCTTCGACCTCGAGGTCGCCGGGCGGCTGGAGAGACCGGGCCCGGGCCGTGAGAGCCGCTAGCTCGTCAGGAGTGGGGGCCTCGACGAATAGAGCCGGACACCGGCCACCTATGGTCGCCGCGTCGGCAATCGCCATAGCCGCCGACCTCGGGTCGGGCGTGGCCGCAGCTCGGGAAAAGGCCGTCTGCAGCAGGTGAAAAGCCGCCTCCCCGCGCATCTCGGCAAAGGTGGCGTCTGCAGCCAGGCGGAGCGCGGCGACCGCCGACTTGTCGTCGGGCGCCCGGACCACGGCCTGGTGAAGGTGGTCTCGGGCCTCCACGAGGAACCGGCGGGCGTACGTCAGGTGCCCGAGCGCGAGAGCCAGCGCGAAGTCGAGGCCGTCGCTGGTCTGCGGATCCGCCGCCTGCAACGCCGCTCGCAGGTCGTCCGAAACGACATCGAAATGGCTCTGCCAGCCGCCGCGATCGTCGAGGGAGGCCTCGATCTTCCTGGCGGTGTCGGCCGCCCACCGGAGGTGACGGCGGGAGGCTGCGGGCTCCTCGCCACTCAGGTCCAGCTGTTCCCGGGCGTAGGCCCTCACGGTGTCGAGCATGCGCCAGCGGCTGCCTGCGCCGTGGTTCCGGCGCACCAGGAGGCTCTTGTCGGCGAGGCGACCTATCACGTCGCTTGTGGCCGGCACGTCGCCCGCGCCGGCTACGGCGGCCGCCGAGTCAAGGTCGAAAGTGCCGGCGAACACCCCGAGCCGCCGAAACATGGCCCGCTCGTCGTCATCGAGAAGCTGGTGGCTCCACTCGATAACCGTGCGCATCGAGGAGTGCCGGTCGCCATGGGCACCCGAGCGGCTGAGGAGGCGCAGGTGATCGTCGAGGCCGGCGAGCAGCCCGTCGAGGCCGAGGGAAGCACTTCGTGCCGCCGCCAGCTCGATGGCGAGCGGCATGCCGTCGAGCCGGCAGCAGATGTCAGCTATCAGACTCGGGTCGTCGGGCCCGCCGGTCCCGGCGGCCGCCCGGTCCACGAACAGCAGCGCGGCTTCAGAACCGCCTGGCCCGTCCGACCCGCTCACGGCGAGCGGCGCCAGAGTCACCACCTTTTCTCCGCTGACACCGAGGCGCTCCCGGCTGGTGGCGATCACCACGAGATCGGGACACGACGCGAGCGCCGAGTTGGCGAACGCCGCAGCCGCCGCCAACGCATGCTCACAGTTGTCGAGGACCAGCACCACGGGCCCGGCTTGCAGGCGTTGCCACACCAGCTGCTCCAGGGGCTCATGGGCCCGTTCCGTCACTCCGAGAGCGGCCGCCACTGCCTCGACCACGAACTCCGGGCGTACCGGTACGAGATCCACGAAGGCTCCGCCCGCCGGGAACGACGAAGCGACCCGGGCGGTTGTGACCGCCACCAAACGGGTCTTGCCCACGCCGCCCGGGCCCACAACGGTAACCAGCCGGTTAGTCGAGAGGGCGTCGGACAGCGCCGCCAGCTCGGCCGAACGTCCGACGAAGCTCGTCCAGTACGTCGGCAGGCCGAGGACTTCCACCGGCCAAGCAGGCGGTCGGGCGGCCACTTCGCCCGCTATAGCTGCCAGGTCCCGGCGGTCAGCGGCGCCCAGCTTGCGCAGCAGGGAGGACACGTGGCTTTCGACGGTCCGCACGGAGATGTGCAGGCGCCGGCCGATCTCGGCATTGGTGAGGTGATCCCGGAGCGCATCGAGCACCTCGGCTTCGCGAGCCGACAGGATCTCGGGGTCGAGCGTCTCCATCGAGATCCATTCTCCCGCGTTCTGACCGGGTAGTGCGAGATCGTTTCCGTGGCCCATACGGGGCTTTTCCGTGGTGATCAGTGCTCAATCCGTGGCCGGCCCGGATGTGCACGGCGGGGGAGTGGCGCACGATCTCAGCATGAACGGATACCGGCACGAGGAAAACGGAACCAACCGGTACCGGTTGATTGGCATCGCCGGCGATCGCGGAGAGCACCGGGACCACGTTCCGAATCGGTCAACTGCAGCCCAGCGCCAAACGGACAACCCGGTTCGCGTCGACCCGCTCTACCCCACAGACGCCAAGGCCTTCGCCGCGATGCTGGCCCGCTGCTCATCGGCGAGCCGCTACAGCCGCTTCCACGGCCGGGTTGATGTCACTAAATACGCGGCCGAGATGCTGGGTGACCCGTTCAGCCAGGAGTCCTTCGGTGCCTGGGCCGGCGAGGCGTGCGTGGGGGTCGCCAACCTGACCATAGTCGAAGGCGGGTGGGGCGAAGTGGGTGTGCTGGTCGAGGACGGCTGGCAACGCCAAGGCGCCGGATCGGCGCTCATGGCCGTCCTGGTAAGCCGGGGCACGGAGCTGGGGTTGCGCGGCCTGGTGGCCGAAGTTCCCGCCGACAACCACTTCATCCTTCCGCTGCTGGCCCGGGTCGGGTCAACCGCGACCACCTTTGCCCACAGCGTCTACACGGTCCGGATCGGCCTGCCCTCCGGGCGCCGGGCCGGATAGCAGAGGAGAGACCCGATGATCAACTACCACGTAACTGCCGCCATGGCCGATCAGCACCGCCGCGAGCTCCGCCGCCAAGCCGAGAAGCGCAGCCTGGCGAAACGAGGCGAACCGCAGACCGGCCGGCCCGCCGCGAACACCGGGCCGGCCTGGGTGCCTCTCAGATGGCTCAGCTGGTTGAGGGAGTGTCGCCGCCTGTCAAAGCTCGAGAACGATCTTGCCCAGAGTGTGTCGCCCTTCCAGGTCCCGATAGGCGTCGCGAACCGCGGCCAGCGGGTATGTCCTGGCGATAGGTAGCTCGAGGCGGCCCTCCACGATCAATGCGGCGAGCTCCGCCATAACGGCCGCGCTTGCCGCGGCCGCGTTCCCGTCAGTCCGCGTTGCGTATTGCTCGGCGGCGGCGAAGTCGATGATGGTGTTGATGCGGTCCGGAGCCACGCCCAGCTGAACGGCCATCTCGACGTAACCGTTGCCGAACGTATCTATGAATGCGTCGATGTGGCCCTCGCTTGCTTCCCTGACCCGCTCGGCGGTCCCTTCTCCGTAGGTGACCGGCGTGACCCCATGGCTGGCCAGCCAGCGGTGGTGGGCTTCGCCGGCCAGGCCTATGACCCTGGCGCCGGCATCGGCGGCCAGCTGCACACTCAGCGAACCCACCCCACCGGCGGCTGCTGACACGACGATGGTCTCCCCGGCCACCGGCTTGACCGCCCGGACGGCCGCGTAGGCCGTCGTTCCCGCTACGAAGAGGGAGCCGGCGACGTCCCACGGAAGGTTGCTCGGGCGATGGATCAGGTTTTCGGCGTCGACCGCCACCACTTCGGCCTGACTGCTCCTGGTGTGGACGAACCCCAGCACCTCGTCGCCAACGGCGAACCGGGTGACCGCCGACCCCGTCTCCACCACCGTACCGGCGAGATCGCTCCCTTGGCCGGAAGGAAAGGTCGCGGGCCATCTGGCATCAAGCAATCCCTGCCGGATGGCCGTTTCTCCTGGATTGATGCCTGCCCCCTTCACCTCTACCAGCACCTGGTCCGCTCCGGGTACCGGTCTCGGCACCTCCACCACCTTCAGGACGTCAACGTCGCCGTACTCGTCGAATCTCACAGCCAGCATTCGGAGTAGTTCCCTTCTCGCAGACCGGTTCGGGCAACCACCCTTTCCGGGCCCGTATTCCTGCCTGGCGGCTGGCTTCCGGGGGCTGAAGCCTGCCGGCGCCCCCTACGTCAGCCTTCGAGCGTGGCTTCGAGGGTGATCTCTGGAACGCCCGCCAGAGCCCTGCTGACCGGGCACCCGGCCTTGGCTGCCGCGGCCTTCTCCTGGAACGAGGCGTTGTCCGCCCCGGGCACCCGGGCTACGGTCACGAGCGCGATCTTGGTGATGGTCGGGGACCCATCGACCCGCTGCAGGGTCACGGTGGCGTCGGTCCGCACGGAGTCGGGCGGGTTGCCGGCCTGAGCCAGGAGGTTGGCAAGGGCCATCGAGAAGCAGGACGCGTGAGCGGCGGCGATCAGCTGCTCCGGATTCGCTCCGGGACCGTCCTCGAAACGGGATTTGAACGAGTACTCGCCGCTAATGGTGTCGCCGGCTGTGAACGTGCCTTTGCCCGATGGCACATCGCCTTGCCACTCTGCACTTCCCTTTGCCGGCATCGGTGCCTCCTGGCTCTTGTTTCTGCGCGCTCGCCGTGCGGATACTACTTAAGCCACGCGTCAAGCCCAGGGGGTTCGGTAACGCGGCCACCGCCCGCCGGCGCCCGGCCGAGCGCCCCCGCTACCGGGATCCATCGCCATTAGGGTCGCCGCCGTGCGAGCGCTGGTGCAGAGGGTGGCATCGGCCTCGGTGACCGTGGGCGACGAGGTGGTGGCGGCCATCGGTCCCGGCCTGTGTGTCTTCGTCGGCGTGACCCACCACGACGACGCGACAGCCGCCACCCGCCTGGCCCGCCGCTTGTGGGGATTGCGCATCTTCGGCGACGAGGCGGGGCTAGCCAACCGTTCGGTCGAGGACCTGGGCGGCGCGGTGCTGGTGGTGAGCCAGTTCACCCTGTACGCCGACACGTCGAGGGGCCGGCGTCCCTCGTTTGGTCAGGCGGCCCCGCCCGAGCGGGCCGAACCACTCATCGACGACCTCGTGGTGGCCCTGCGCGGCCTCGGCGCCGAGGTAGCGACCGGTCGGTTCCGGGCGGCTATGCGGGTGGAGCTGGTCAACGACGGCCCTTTCACTGTTCTGCTCGAGACCTAGGCTCGAGTCCCGGGCCCGGCCCCCCGCCTGCCCGGCCGGCTCGGCCAGACAAGGCTCGACCCGGCCCCGGGCCCGGCTGATCGCTCGTGACCATTTCGCGGCGAGCACCGCTACGTTAACGGGACTATCTGACGCGAAGTGGTCGATATATGACCCGAACGCGACGCGAACCGCCTCTCCTGCGAACGTTCGCGCCGCGAAGTGGTCATGACGCGTGCGCTCGCCAGCCAGCCGCCCACAGCCGTCACCGACGCCGGCCGCCTCCAGTGGCCATCTCCCTCCCTGCGCCGGCCCGCCCCCGCCCACCCGGGTGAGCGCGGACGGCTCCGCCGGCAACTACCCGATCCCCACTGAGCGAATCCCTAGGATGGCGCCGACGGTGGCCAGTTCAGCCGGATATTCCGGAACTCCTCTGCCGAAGAAGCTCGGCATCAAACCCGGGATGCGAGTGGCCCTCCTCCACGCCCCTCCGGGATTCGAGGAGACCCTGGGTCCCCTGCCCGATGGTGTCGAGCTGCTCCATGGGTTGCGCAAGAACCAGAAGGTCGACTTGATACTCGGCTTCGTAACCGAACGCGATCACCTGGCGAGGAACATCGGATGGTTGGTCACCACCCTCCCTCCGGCCGGTGCGCTGTGGGTGGCCTGGCCCAAGCGGGCGTCCGGGGTGGCGACCGACATGACCGATCACGCGGTCAGGGACGTCGCGTTGCCGCTCGGGTGGGTCGACACCAAGGTCTGCGCCATCGACGTCACCTGGTCGGGCTTGAAGCTGGTGCTGCGCAAGGAGCTGCGGCCCGGGGCAAGCGCACGCGGATAGACTCTCGCCGGGTAGACGTGAAGGGGTTTCTACGATGCAGGCAGGATCGTCGGGTACTCACGACGGCCCGGGCGGCTGGTCCGGCGGCGACCAGTGGGATCACCGCGGTCCCCCTCCGGGTCAACCACCCCGTCCCGCGGGATGGCCGGGAGCCTACCGGGCGGCGTACCCGAGCGACCCTCTTTACCCCGATGCCTACCACGGTGGCCACGACCGGCGCCAGGCCTCGCCGGTCGATCTGACCCTCGCCTCGTTCCTGGTCCTCATGTCCGGGATAGTGATGATGGTCGGCTCGGTGACAGCCTGGCTGACGGCGACCGCTCTGGGTCACAAGGTCAGCATCACCGGTACCCAGATCACGTCCGGCCTGCTCAACGGCTGGTTCACCTTCATCGCCGGGATAACCCTGCTCGTGCTCGGGGGCCTGCTGGCCGTCAGCGACGACGCCGCGGTGCGGCTGCTGGCGATCTTGGCCTCGTTCACGTCGCTCGGCCTGGCCGTGTACGACCTGATACGGGTCCTGCACCTCACTTCCAAGGCCCATCCCCCAGCTTCGGATGTCGGATCGATCGGTGGGCTGCTGTCCGGCGGGGAGGGCCTCGGCTTCGGCCTGATCCTGGTGCTCGTCGCCGCCACGGGGGCCGTGCTCGCATCCCTCGCCGCTCGACGCTGGTGAGCTGATCGCGCGCCGGCCTCACTGGCCGGCCGGCGCCGCCTGGGCCAAAGTGGTGTGTGCCCCGGCCCACTGCCACCATCCGCACGGTCGAGCGACCCGAGCTTCTCGAGTTCCTCCGCCCCCGCCACCGGGTGATCCTGTCGACTGCTCGCGCCGATGGGGGCTGGCAGTCGTCGCCGGTCACATGCGGGATCGACGCCGGCGGCCGTCTGGTCGTTTCGACCTATCCGCAGCGAGCCAAGGTGGGCAATGTCCGTCGCCGGCCGGTCGCTTCGGCTTGCGTGCTCTCGGATGACTGGAGCGGGCCCTGGGTGCAGGTCGAAGGGACAGCTGAGGTCGTCGACCTGCCGGACGCCCTCGACCCGCTGGTCGAGTACTACCGGAGCATTTCCGGCGAGCATCCCGATTGGGCCGAGTACCGCGCCGCTATGCAGCGCCAGGGCAAGTGTTTGATTCGCCTGGCCATCGACCGATGGGGCCCGATCGCCACCGGCGGCTTTCCGCCGGAGCTGACGGCTGAACCGTAGGCCCCCTGAACCGTAGGCCCTTGAACCCTCGGGCCGCTGAACCCTAGGGCCGGTGAACCTTAGGCCCGGGGAACTTAGGCCCGCCCGGGCGGCTCCGATAGAGCCGGTGTCCTCACTCGCTTGCGGGCCTGAGCGACGACCGGCGAGGACCCGAGGCCCAGGCGCAGGGCGTGCAGGACGCTGTAGGTGATCCCCCGGATGACGATGTCGTCTTGAGTCCGGATCCGCACCGAATGCAGCTCGCGGGCCCAGCCCGGCAGCAGGCCGGTGGACGCCTGGATGAGCAACCCGTGCACCGCTTTGGTCAACGGATCGCGATCGACCGGGCGCGATATGAACCAGAAGAGGTCGCGCGCCTGCGGGCCGGCTACCAACTGCGGCCGCAGCTCCGTCAGATACCGGGAGATCTCCGCCCGCGAGGTCGGCACCTCGGTGGCCCCGAGCTTGTGGGCCACGATCGCCGTCTCGGCGTAGTAGCGGTCGATATCGGCGCCGCGGACAGGAAACGGGCAGTAGCGGCGATGGGCCCGCACGAAACTCGTCACTTCGGCGACGTGAACCCATCGCAACAGGTCGGGGTTATTGGCCGCGTACGGCTGCCCCTCTGGAGTGACTCCCGTCACCCTGTCGTGAACTCTCCTTACCGCGGCGATTACCGACTCCGCCACCGGCGTCGCGCCGTAGGTGGTCGCGGCGACGAACGAACCGGTTCGCGACAGCCGCTGGAGCGGCTCCTCTCTGAAGCGCGAGTGGTCGGCGACGCCTGCCGCGGCCAGGGGATGCAGCGTTTGCAGCATCAGCGCGGTGATACCACCCACGAACATCGAGACGTCGGCGTGGACCCTCCAGGTCACCGAGTCCGGTCCGAACAGCCCCGGGTCGCCCGGCGGCTGGTCGTAGCGCTCCTCGGGGAACCGGTTCGAGCTGAACAGCGCGGCCACTCCACTTCGCACGGGGGCGCGAACCGATTCGAGAGGGCACACGCCCGGAAGCTGCCGCAGCACGTTCATCGGTGTCACCGGATGGTGCTTATCACGAGCCGGGTGCCGGCTCCAGTCTCGCCCGTCAGTAGGGGTAGCGCGGGGCCCGCTTGGCATGAAGGAACACCTCGCCGGCGGACCCCGCCCCGGTGGGGTGAGGGCGTTCCCGCCTCGCTCCGATTCAGAGGCCCCGCTACGCGCTCGTCTTTGTGTCGCGGCCTGGGAGAAACCGGGCGCGCCCCACGACCGACTCGCACGCCGCGAGGAGGGCCGGCACAAACTGGTCGGTGCCGCGCAATACGACATCGTGATCCCCGTCGACGGTGAAGATGGCCGCACCTGTCCGGCCGGCCAGGTCGATCTGCCGGGTTGGGTCGACCAGGGTGTCACGGATGGTGATCACCGACGCTGCCGGGGCGCCGAGGCTGGAGGCCCAGCTCCGGGCGTCGAAGCGCATCACCTCCGCCCGCGCTTCGATGACGGCGACCGGATCGTGGCGGGCTATCTCGGCCGACAGCAGTCGCCCGGTAGGAGTCCGATCGCCGCCGGCGAGCATCGACGAGAGCATCTGCCGCATGAGGTACTGCCGCACGAATAGAGGCGTCAGCCGCATCGCCGACATGAAGGAGGCCGGGACCGGGGACGGTGGGGCGGGAGCACCGGGGCCGGGCGAGAACACCGCACTGGTGGCACACAGAACCAGGCCGGCGACCCGCTCAGGGTGGCGCCGGCGGGCCAGCAGAGCGACCGGGCCGCCCATGGAATATCCGACCGTGATCACCTGCTCTACCCCGAGCTCGTCGGCGAGGGCGATCACGTCGTCGGCGCAGTCCTCGAGCCGGAAAGGCCGGCCGGCCCTGATCCCCCGTCCGTGCCCGCGCTGGTCAATGGCGACCACTCGGTACCGGGCCCCGAGCGGGACAAAGACCGGCAGCCAGTTGATCGCGCTCGTGCCTCCCAACCCGTGCAACAGAACCACCGTCCTGGCTTGCGGCGGGCCGGCGATCTCCCGGATGCGGGCGCGGCCCCGTCCGGCCAGGTAGACCGGCCGGCTGGCGGGTAGCAGAGCACGCAGCGCCGGATCCACATGCCCTTCGACGTCCACCCGACGTCAGCTCACTGGGTGCCGGCGCTGGTCACCGGACCACTATAGGTAACGCCCGTCTCGCCCCGATCCGGGTGATCGAAGGTCCGGGACGTAGCATCTGAGCATGAGCCCAGCCGAGGGATCGCAGGCCGTAACCGACGATCGGGAACGCGAACGCTTCGTCCTGGCCGAGGGGCAGGAAGAGGCGGAGCTCCTCTACGAGCTGGATCAGGACAGGCTCGTTCTTATCCACACCGAGGTCCCCGAAGCGTTCCGGGGCCAGGGCGTGGGCGGGCGGCTGGTATCCGCCGCCGTCGCCAGGGCCGGGGCCGAGGGGCTCACGTTGGTGCCGTGGTGTCCCTACGCCCGCCGGTGGCTCCAGGAGCATTCCGACGCGACCGGTGGGGTGGTGGTCGACTTCACCACGGCTCCGCCGCCGGATCGGACCGACTGACCCGACGGGGCGGCCGTCCCACCAAGCGGCCGGCGCGGCTTGAACGGGTCGCAGAACTGCCCGCGCCCACGGGGTTAGAACGTCTCGTTCCGGCGATGCCCGCCTGGCTACCATGTCCAACCGTGTTTCCGGCCGCCACTCTCGACGTCATCGCCTCGGCGCGCGACCAGCTGGTGGTGGGTCGCGAACGGCTGGCCCCAGGGCAGCTGGCCGAGCTGGCCGCCGTTCCGGATGCCATGGTTCCCTCCATCGCCGCCCTGGCCCACGAGGTACGCCTGGCCTGGTGCGGCGACACCGTCGAGGTGGAGGGGATCCTGTCGGCCAAGACGGGAGGGTGCCCGGAGGATTGCCACTTCTGCGCCCAGTCCGCCCGCTTCGACACGCCTGTCCTCGCCACTCCGTTCCTCGACACCGAGGAGGTGCTCGGGGCGGCTCGGGAGACGGCGGCTCTCGGTGCCAGCGAGTTCTGCCTCGTGCTGGCGGTGCGCGGGCCCGACGAGCGGACGATGGGCCGGCTGCTGGAGCTGGTCCCTCTGGTGCGCCAGACCACCGGGCTCAATGTCGCGGTATCGGCCGGGATACTGGACGAATCCCAGGCCCGGCGGCTGGCCGCGGGCGGGGTTCACCGCTACAACCACAACCTGGAGACGGCCCGGTCTTTCTTCCCGCAGATCGTCACCACCCACACCTGGGACGAGCGACGTGATACTTGCGGGTTCGTCAAGATGGCGGGGATGGAGCTGTGCTGCGGGGTCCTGCTCGGTATGGGGGAGAGCGACGCCCAACGACTCCAACTGATCGGCGAGCTCGCCGAGCTGGAGCCGGCCGAGGTGCCGGTCAACTTCCTCGACCCCCGACCCGGTACTCCTCTGGCCATCCGCAAGCCGTTGCGGCCCCTCGACGCCATCCGGTGGATAGCCCTCTTCCGGTTGGGGCTCCCCGGCGTGATCCTCCGCTACGCAGGCGGCCGGGAGCTGACCCTCGGCGAGCTGCAAGCCATGGGGATGACCGCCGGCATAAACGCCCTGATCGTTGGCAACTATCTCACCACCCTGGGGCGCAGTCCGGCCGCCGATCTCACCATGCTCGAGGACCTGCGAATGCCGATCGGGGCGCTCTCCCGGGTCCTGTGAGCTCGGGCCCCGGCGCCTTTCACTGTCGAGGATGCGGGCGGGTCGGCTCGGACTGCCCCACCGGAGGCGGGTGCCAGGGGGAGTACGAACCGCCCAGATACTGCCCGGAGTGCGGCCGGCGGCTCCGTGTGGTGATCATCCCCACAGGCTGGACCGCCCGATGCCGCGACCACGGACCGATCGAACCCCGGTCATGACCGGGCCGGTCCCGGGCGTCAGTTCATCGCGAACCCGCCATCGGTGATCAGTTCGACGCATCGCCCGCAGAACTCCTCCTGAGTCATGGCCGCCAGGACGTCAGCGCGGTCTGAGGTGCGCCAGGTCCGCGAGCCGTCGGGAAGCAACGCGGTGACGATCGCGGCCGCGGGCCGGCCTTCCCCGTCGTGCATGACGGTGTATGCCTCGATCACGGCCGGCCCGACGACGTCGCGTTCGACGACCGGACGCACCGACGGGCCGCCCGGCACCTCCGGCTTTACCACCCGGAACTCCCGGGTGCCCGGGCGGCTGGAGTAGATCCCGAGAGCGTGCTTGGTCAGCAAGCCACCGTTGGCAGAGCACAGCCCCAGGCTTCCCGGATCATGGCGCAGCACGCCGACCATGGTGGCGATCGAGTGGGTGACGTAGTTGTTCCACGGCCCGCCGGCGAAGGTGAGACCGCCGGTGACCGTCAGTTGGCGATCGGGGTCGAGTCCGAGCTCGCTCACCGCCACCTGCACCGCCGAGGGGAAGCAGGAGTAGACGTCGACGTGGGCGATCTCGTCCACGCCTGTCCCGACCGCGTCGAACAGTGCCCTCCCGGCGGCCCGGATAGCGGGCGAGGAGGACAGGTCGCCGCGGTTGGAGACGTAGGGGGTGTCCATGGCCTCGCTGCCGCCGTGAGGAAAAACCAGGCGATCGTCGGCGATACCGAGCGACCGGGCCCGGTCGAGCGAGCAAAGCAGAAGAGCGGCGGCTTGGTTGACGCTGTTGTTGGAGTTCATCAGCTTGGTGTACGGATAGCCGATCATGCGGTTGTCCGGTCCGGCGGCGGCGATGGCCTCGCCGCTCCGGGCTCGGGGGAGGGCTGCGTATGGATTGGTGGCAGCCACCTGACTGAACCGCGCCCACAACCCGGCGATCTGCCGGGTGTGCTGCTCGAGCGGACGGCCCGCGGCGTGGCGCAGGGCGGTTTCGAACATCGGATAGACCTGGACGGGCATGTACACGCCCCGTTCCCGCTCCACGTCATTGACCATGTTCAGCTCCACCCCCTCGATCTCGCTTGGCGCCGCGTCGTCGGGCTGGCTGGTCCAGTCGGGTCGCCTCCCGCGCTTGCGGTAGGCCATCCGGGTGCGCCACGCCTCGGCCCCGCCCACCAGGATCACATCGGCCCGGCCCGCCTGGATATCACTGGCCGCCCGGTCCAGCATCGCCTGGGGTGACTGGCCGCCCTCAGTGGAGTAGGAGGTGTGGCGGGGGCGGGCCCCGATCCGGGCGGCGACCAGGGCGGCCGGGTCCCGGTACCTCCACGACAGTAGGTTGACCACCCGGATCGAGTCGATAGCCGCCACCAGCCGGCCCTTGCCACTGTCAACCACGGCTCGCCGGGCTGCTTCGGCCAGCAAGGCGACCGGTTCGGGGGCCTCTGTGGTGTTGTCGTTGACCTGGCCTACCCCAACCAGAACTGGGGTGCGGGGGTCGACCCGAGCTGTCATCCCCACCCGCCTACCGCCCGGCCTGCTGCCCGGTCGGCCATGCCCACCCACGCGTCAGCGAGTTTCCAGCCCGACCCGGTCTCTACCACCTCGAACTCCGTACCGGGAGCATGCCGCGAATCGTAGACCGCGCCTACCGACCCCCCTTTCAGCGGACCAGCCGG
The DNA here is from genome assembly GCA_963783945.1 of uncultured Actinomycetota bacterium. Classification (GTDB taxonomy): domain Bacteria; phylum Actinomycetota; class Acidimicrobiia; order Acidimicrobiales; family Palsa-688; genus CAWAPS01. The sequence continues at coordinate 200,122 of CAWAPS010000019.1, read as the reverse complement.
ATACCGGATAAAGGAGCTCAGGAAACGGGAGGGATGTTCTGATTGAGATGGAACAGGTTGTCCGGGTCGTACACCCGTTTGATCCGGGTGAGTCGGCCGTAGTTGGCCCCGTAGTTCGCCGCCACCTTCGCCTGGTCGTCATCCGCCATGAAGTTGACGTACCCGCCCGGCTCGGAGTGGGGGGCGATGGCTTCGTAGTAGTCGCGCACCCATTGGATGCGGTCACCGTCCGCCTCAGGATCGTTCCAGGCCGAGAGGATGACGGTGGCGAAGTTGGCATGACGGTAGCCGAATGCCGTGTCGCCGGCCCCGACCCGGTGGCACGCCCCGTTGATGGGATAGAGGTGCATGGTGCAGCTCACCTCGGGCACCTTGGGTCCGTGGGTCAGGTGGGCGTCGATGGCGGCGTCGGTGAGCTCGGTGACGAAGCTGCCCTTCCAGTAGCTGCGGATGCCCTTGGGGAACAGGGCGTCGAACGCCGAATTGAGAGCCGGGTACGGCAGGCGAGCGACCATCTCTGCTACTACCGGCGCCAGCTCGCGGAAGGGCTTCATGGCCGCCTCGCCCCGTTCCATCGGTCCGGTCCAATGCACCACGGCCACGCAGAAGGTCTCGCCGTGACGCTCGGCGGGGATGAACTCCAGCGGGGGGGCGATCTGGAAAGCCGGGAACGCCCCGTACTCCTCGGGCGCGTCGCAGATGAACTCCCTGAAGAAGCGAAGAAGGTCGCCGGCCGCTTCCAGCTCGTAAAAGAACAGACCGGCGTACACGTCCGAGACCGGATGCAGCTGGTACTCGAAGGACGTGACCACCCCGAAGTTGCCGCCGCCCCCACGCAGGGCCCAGAACAGATCGGCGTGGTTATCGCTGGTGGCGGTCAGCACTTCCCCTTCCGCCGTCACGACCTCGGCCGACACCAGATTGTCGATGGTGAGGCCGAAACCTCGCGACAGGTAGCCGATCCCCCCGCCGAGCGTCAGTCCCCCGATGCCGGTGGTGGAAACGATGCCCCCGGTAGTGGCGAGCCCGTAGGCGTGGGTGGCGTAGTTGAAGTCGCCCCACGTCGCCCCGCCTCCGGCATAGGCCCGCCGCGTCCAGGGGTCGACGTGCACATGGCGCATTGACGACAGGTCTATGACCACGCCGCCGTCGTTGCTGCCGAAGCCCGGGGCGCTGTGCCCGCCCCCCTTGACGGAAAGATCGAGCCCGGCATCTCGGGCGAAGTTCACCGCGCCGATCACGTCGGCCACCTGCTCGGCCCGCACGATCACCAGGGGATGACGATCGAACATGCCGTTGTGCACCGTTCTCGCATCGTCATATCCGGCGTCGCCGGCTACAACGACCGGCGCCCTGACCTGCTCGCGCAACTGGTCGATCGTTGGCCTGGTCATCGCCGGTCCTTTTTCTCGTCGACGGCCTCAAGACTCATGGCATGCTCCTTGGTGGGTACTGCGACTCAGCGGTGAAGCTGGTCGGGGCGTCGGCGGGACCCCCGCCGCCGGGTCGGGGTGCGCCGACTCGTCACCGGGGGTCCGCCATCCCGCCACGGATGCTGTGAAAGTCCTCGGGCCTCCCAGACTTCGGCTTGCATCCAAGATTCGGCTCGTGCACAGCATGTGGAGGCGGTATGGAGACGGCGTGGAGATCATGTGGATACAACCACCGTGATCTCTGGGGATCTGCAGGGCGAATTCGGGCTGGCCACCGGGACCCGGGCCGCTACGGGCTCGAGCCGGTTCAACGTCCCAGCGTCAAGCAGGTCCACCGGAACTCCGTAGTTAGCGGCCCTGGTGATCAAGGCGTCGACCAGGTCGTCGATGGCGCCTGGCTCGGCGGGATCGCCTGTCGTCTCCACCCCAGCGACCCCGGGAGTGATCCGGCCCGGGCGGGCGAAGTCGTGCTCTACCCAGAGCCGATCGGCGGCCCGGGTGCTCACGGCGTGCCAGGCGGAGACCAGGCCCCAGCCGATCTCGTCGCGGCTCTGGGCCAGATCGAGGTCCGCCACCGCCTTACTCTGCTGGTTCTTGTGCCATTCGTCGAGTGCGTGCTCGGCGACGGCGGCCCACGACGCGTCCCGGCCCCGGCCCCGGGGTCGGGGGCCTTCGGCGATGATGGCCGGACCGTGGCTGGTTCTCTCGCGGAACTCGGCCACCCGGCGGGGATCTCCGAGCACCACCAGCGGAAGGTCGCCGTAGGATCGGACCTGGCGGGCGAGCAGCCATTCAGCGTCGCGTTCCTCGTAGCCCCGCCGGCCGTACTCCGGCGGAGGGCCGGCTCCCTCGGACCTGTTCAGGTCTATCTCCGCTATCTCGGAGAGCTGGCGTCCCCGGCCCTCCAGCAGGCGCGGCGGACGGTCGAGCACCAGCACCCGATAGGGGGGATAGCGGCGTAGGGCGTACTCGAGATCACGGGTGGCAAACGCCTGATCTACCACGGCCCGGTCCCGCGGTTCGAAGGGGAGGGTCACAATGGCGATCTGGCGCAGGTTGACCAGGATGGCCAGGCCTCGATCGGTGGCCGACCCTTCTGCGGCCGCCACCGCCGTGGATATGCGCCGGGCCACGGTCGGGGCCACCGTCGCCTGGCCCGGTTCCGCCGGAAGCCGGCGGCGGGCCCGGTCGGCGAGTTGCCGCAGCCGGGTGACGTCGACCACCGTCATCGACGACGCCGGCGTGGTGGAAAGCAGCAGCGACACCGACGGACTGCCCGACGCCGCCCTCAGGGTTTCCAGTCGGCCCCAGTCCAGATGGCCGGCGTCGGCGGCCAGCTCCAGCCGCAAGTCCGCCTCGTCCCCCGAGCGCGAACGATGCTCCTCGCGGACGTGCCATTCCACCTCGGTGGGATCCTCGAAGACGACTGGGCAGAGGGGACAGTGATAGACGGACACGGGTCCTCCAGAGGGGCTGTTTCCGGCCCCACTACAACCCGAGGGCGTGAGATGCGGGTCGAGGCGACATGGAGATGTTGTGGAGATCCGGCACTTCCACAGCACGCGGAGGGCCAGGTCGCGGATACTGGTAGCGGAGGTGGATGCGTTGGCGCAGACGGTGATGGTCGTCGAGGACGAGTACAAGCTCCGGGAGCTGGTCCGTACCTATCTCGAACGAGAGGGCCTTGAGGTCTTCTCGACCGGTTCCGGAGCGGAGGCGCTCAACCACGCGGCCAAGGGCACTCCGGATCTGGTGATCCTGGATCTGGGGCTCCCGGATGTGCCAGGGGAGGAAGTGGCGTCGGAGCTACGGGCCCGTTCCGACGTCCCGATTCTCATGTTGACGGCGCGCAGCGACGAGCGGGACCGCATCGCCGGGCTGGAGCTGGGGGCCGACGACTACGTCACCAAACCGTTCAGCCCGAGGGAACTGGTGCTGCGGGTGCAAGCCATCCTGCGCCGGGGCCGGGGCAACGAGGAAGACGGCGGCCCGGCCTCGTACGGAAACGGCCAGCTGGTGATCGACGAGGAGCGTCGCCGGGCCGAAGTCTTCGGCCGGCCGGTCGAGCTCACTCCTACAGAATGGGGGCTGCTCGTCGCTCTGGCCCGGGTGCCGGGACGGGTCTACTCGCGCTACGAACTGATCAACCGGGTGCGAGGGTACGAGTTCGAGGGCTACGAACGTACCGTCGATTCCCACGTGAAAAACCTGCGGCGCAAGCTCGAGACCGGCTCCTCGGATCCCCCGATCATCGAGACTGTTCTGAGCGTGGGCTACCGGTTGGGATTGAGCCGGGACTGACAACGAGGTGACCAACCGCCGGCTGGGTCCGCTCGGGGCTCGCTTCGCCGCCGCGTTCGTCGGTGTGGCGCTCTTCGCCATCGCCGTGTTCGCCGTCGCCATGCTCATTGCCGACCAGAACAATGTGGGCCGGCTGGCCGCAACCGACCGGCAGCACACCGCGTCGGCGATTGCGATGCTGGCGGCCAACTCGTACGAGTCGGCCGCGGGCTGGAGCGGAGCCGACCTCCGGCCGGTCGCGGCCTTCGCCCGGCCGGCAGACGTCTCCGTCCACATCGAAAACCAGGACGGCACGACCCTCCTCACCGTCGGTCCCCCCATCCCGGCCGACAAGGAGTCGGAGACCGTGACCCAGAACATCTCGGTGGGCGGGAGGTCGGTGGGGACCGTAAGCGTCGGGTTCCCGACCGGCGGGGTCACCCCGAGCGATCGCCGCCTGCGCACCGACCTGGCGAGCGCGGTCGGCTGGAGCGCCGGCCTGGCCGTGCTGGGCGCCCTCATCGTCGGCGTCCTGGTGGCACGCGGTGTCGTCCGGCCCATTCGCCGGCTGTCGGGCGCCGTCAGGTCCTTGCGGCTCGGCGACAGCACCCCCCGGGTGGGTCCTCAGGCCGGCCCGGGAGAGCTGGGCGAGCTGGGCCGGGCGTTCGACGCCATGGCCGCATCGCTCGAGCGCGAGGACCACTTGAGGAGGGCGCTGGTGGCCGACGTGGCCCACGAGCTGCGCACGCCGGTGGCGATCATGCAGGCCGAAACCGAGGCGCTCGCCGACGGTATCTCCAGCCCCACCACGCAGACGCTGACCTCGTTGCACGAGGAGGCCGTGCGGCTCGGTCGCATGGTCGAGGACCTGCAGACACTGGCTTCCGCCAACGCCGCCGGTCTCGAGCTTCACCCGTGCCCGTTGGACCTCGGACGGGTCGCCGCCGACGCCGCCGACTCGTTGACCTCGCGCTTCAGGGCGGCCAACATCGAGGTCGAGCAGGAGCTCCCGCCGACGGCGGTCCTCGGTGACGCCAACCGGCTGCATCAGGTGGCCGCCAACCTGCTCTCCAACGCCGCGAAGTTCACCCCCGCCGGCGGCAAGGTCACCATCCGGGTCTTCACCGACATCACCGATGCCGTGCTGGAAGTCTCCGACACCGGCCCCGGCATCCCGGAGGACGAACGGGACCTGGTGTGGGACCGCTTCTATCGCGGCTCCTCGGGCCGCTTCGCCGACGGCAGCGGTATCGGCCTGGCCGTGGTCAAGGAGTTGGTGGACGCCCACGGGGGCACGGTCAGCGTCGAGGCGGCCGATGGGGGCGGGGCCCGCTTCGTGGTGCGGCTGCCCACCGCCGGCATGGCCGGACTGGTCGTGCGGCCGGGGACCGCCGGCCGGCCGGCCTAGCCGGGCATCGTCCGGCTGGTCCCCCCAGACCTGGAATCATGGCGGACGCTCGGGCTACCGTCCGCAGTGGTGGCCCGAGTCAGGACACCCGGCGCCACCTGCAGCGTCGACCACCTCTACCCCCATAACAAGAAAGGACCCCCCTAGTGGCTATTGACACGTTCTTTGCCTACTCCGGCGTCTACGCCAACGTCGACGACGCGCTCGCCGACTACGACGCGGTGCACATGCTTCATACCGAGGCGGGCGTCATCGACGCTTATGACGCGGCCGTGATCGAGCGCAAGGACAACGGAAAGGTCAAGATCGTCAAGAAGCACGAAACCCCGACCAGGGTCGGGGGCGTGCTCGGAGGGGGGGTCGGGCTGGCCACCGGATTGGTGATCGTGCTGTTTCCGGCCGCAGCCATCGGAGGGGGACTGCTGCTCGGCACCACCGCGGGCGGCGCCATTCTCGGTTCGGTCGCCGGGCACGCCGCGGCCGGCATGGGGCGCGGTGACCTCAAGGAGATCGGCGAGGAGCTCGACGCCGGCCAGGCCGGGCTGATCGTCGTGGCCGTAAGCGACATGCAGGCCAAGATCGAAGGGGCCATGAAGCGGGCCGAGAAGGTATCCGCCAAGGAGATGAAGGCGGACGAGAAGGCCATCGAGGCGGATGCCAAGGAGGCCCAGAAGGAGCAGGAAAAGTCCTAGTGCGGTCGGGCCCGGCCGCCGGCGATTCAGCCGTTCCGCTCTTGTTGGTGGGTGCGGCGCTTTCGCCGGCGGTCAGGCCGCCATCAGGCCGCCATCAGGTTGCGATCAGGCCGCGATCAACTGACCGTACGTGATGCAGAGGCCGAACGCGTCTACGAGAAGGAACGCCGCCACTATCACCAGGACCACCGGGACCCGCCACCGCTTGCCGGCGCCCGCCATCACCGGGGGCATGTACCACCCGGGGAGCAGGCTGAGCGACTCAGCCGGCTGCGTCATCAACGGGACGGCATCGGGGTCGAGGGGCTGGTCGGCATCGGCAGCCAGAGCCAGCGCGGTCAGCTCCTCGTCGCTGATCTCCGGCTCGTAAGGGTCGGGTCCATCGGTCAGGTCGATTGCCGTCGCGTCCAGCGTGTGAGCCACGCCGTAACTGTACATTCGCCCGTTGCCCTACCCGCGGCGGGGGTGGGCCGGGCTTTGGTCGATCGGTCGGAGCGGCCAACGCGGCCGACCGACGAGCTTCTTCCGCCGTGACGGCCCGCTTGGTCGTTTTCTGGTAGCCCTCTTGCATTCTCGGTGTGAAATTGCACGGTATACGTGCGTTCTTACTACGAGAAAACGAAAGTGCTGCGAGAAACTTCCCACCACATGCCGTTAAAACCGGCAAACCGGCGTGACCGCAGAGGCGGCCGACCGCGGATGCCGATGAGTCCCGGCGGCGGCGACCGTCGTAGCTGATATGTCCGACGCCAATCTCTCCAGGGATCGCCTGGGCCGGCTGCACGACGTGCTCACCGGCCACGTGGAGGCCGGCGAGGCACCCGGTGTGGTCTCGGCCGTAAGCCGGCGCGGCGAGGTCCACATCGAGGCCCTGGGCTTCAGCGACCTCGGCGGGCGCACACCCGTGCGCCCAGACACCATTTTCCGCATCTCGTCCATGACCAAGCCCATCACCGGGGTGGCCACCCTCATCCTGTTGGAGGAGTGCAGTTTGCGCCTCGACGATCCCGTCGACCGCTGGCTGCCGGAGCTGGCGGATCGGGTGGTCGTGAGGCGCATCGACGGCCCGGTGGACGACACCGTCCCGGCCAACCGCCCGATCACGGTCCGGGACCTGCTCACCTTCCGCATGGGCTTCGGCGGGTACTTCGGCGCCTGTCCGGTGAACGACGCCGCCGCTCTGCTCGGGCTCAGCGTCGGACCGCCCCAGCCCTCCGTTCCCCCCGAGCCGGACGAGTGGATGAGGCGCTTCGCCACTTTGCCGCTCATGTCCCAGCCGGGCGAGCGCTGGCTCTACCACACCGGCGCCGACGTGCTCGGCGTGCTCGTGTCACGAGTGAGCGGTCAGCCGTTCGAGCGGTTCTTGCGCGAGCGCATTTTCGAACCGCTCGGCATGAAAGACACGGCCTTCTCGGTACCCCCACCCGACCAGGACCGCCTGGTCACGTCCTACGCCGCCGACCCCCGGACCGGCCGCCTCGACGTCTTCGACGAGCCCGGGGGGCAGTGGAGCAAGCCGCCGGCGTTTCCGTCAGGAGGAGCGGGGCTGGTTTCGACCGCGGAGGATTTCCTGGCGTTCGCCGACATGCTGCTTCGCTACGGCCATCCCATATTGTCGCGGCCCTCGGTCGAGACCATGACGGCCGACCACTTGACGCCCGAACAGAAGTCCATATCAGGTTTCTTTCCTGATGACTTCGATGGCCGCGGTTGGGGCTTTTGTGTCGGCGTCGTCACCAGGCGTGATTCTCCGGCCGCCCCTGTGGGTCAGTACGGGTGGGATGGCGGCCTCGGCTCCATTTGGCGCAACGATCCTTCGGAGCACATGGTGACCCTGCTGCTGACGAACGCGGCGTGGACGTCACCCCGACCCCCCGCCATTGCTCTCGACTTCATGGCCGGGGCGTACGCCGCCATCGGCGACTGATGGCCGATCGGACTTATTAACAAGGGATTAGCAAACTGGGGCTTTCTCACAATGCAGCCAGCGCCTAACGTGGTATCGCCGCTTCACTGCTGGCTTCCCCCGGCCATTGCTTGGAGCGAAGGGGACGGCGTGCCCGGTAAACGTCCCGGGCACGCCGTCTCGCGGGGGCGGTCAGTCGCTGCGGTACTGTCGCCAGCGGTGCCGAGATGACCACGTCAAGAAAGAAATTGATGCCCGCCGCGTTCTTCGGACACGGCACCCCGATGAACGCCATCGATCACAACCGCTACACCGAGGCCTGGACGGCGTTTGGGGCCAGCGTGGGCCGGCCGAGGGCGATCTTGGTGGTTTCGGCCCACTGGTACATCAACGCGTCTGCGGTCACAGCCATGGCCTGGCCGAAGACGATCCACGATTTCTACGGATTCCCCGAAGAGCTGTTCGCCGTCTCCTATCCGGCCCCCGGGGATCCGGAGCTGGCCGAGGAGATCGCCGATCTGGCGAAGCCCACGTGGGTCGGTCTCGATAGAGACAGCTGGGGCCTCGACCACGGGACCTGGTCCGTCCTGGTGCATGCGTTCCCCGATGCCGACCTTCCCGTTTTGCAGCTTTCGATCAATGCCGTGCAACCGCTGGACTACCACTTCGAGCTCGGCGCCAGGCTGGCGCCCCTGCGCGACCGCGGAGTGTTGATTGTCGGGAGCGGCAACGTGGTTCATAACCTGGGCCTGATCGACTGGTCGCGACCCGACAGCGGTTTCGACTGGGCCCGCTCGTTCGACCAGATGGCCAGGGACCTGATGGTCCATGATCCGTCCCGCCTGGCTTCACTCGAGGATCATCCTGAATTCGGGATGGCGGCGCCGACGCCCGACCATTTCATCCCGCTGCTTTATGTGGCCGGGCTGGCTGCAGCCGGAGCGGAACCAGCCGAAGTGCTGACCGAGGGTTGCTCCATGGGCTCGCTCTCGATGACGTCCTACACCGTCGGCTGCCCCCGGCTGGACGTGGGGGGCGAAGGCGGGCCTCCCGCGTTGCCCCACGTGCCCGCCGACGAGACCAACATCTGACCCATCCGCTCACGTCAGCCGGCGCCGAGAGGCTCCACCTTCAGAGTCACGTCCTTGGTACTGGAACACGCCACGTCGTTGTGCGGGACGAACAGGGCAGCTGTCTGATCGGGCGGGTACACCCGCAATCCGACAACCGCCGTCCAGCCGCAGGACGGGGGGTAGTTCTTGGCGTCGACAATGCCAAGGGTCGACGATGCCGACTGTCCGGGGTGCAGCACGACCCGCAAGGCGTTGCCGGGGACCCGGGTCGCGGCCGCCCCGACCTGGTGGCCGTCACTTCCAGCCACAAACGACACCCCCGGGTAGCCCTGCACGAAGCACGCCCCGTGCCCGGTGTTGCGCAGAGCGAGCTGGTAGTAGATGGTCCCCGCCGCCCCGTTGGGCTGGCCGAGGCTGCCCGCCAGCTGGGCGGTGGAGCACAGGGGCACGTCCGCCGGAGGGATAGTGGTGGTCGGGGCCGGACCGGACGGCGGAGCCGGCGAGGTAGGCGACGTCGACCCGCCGGAGTTCGGAAGCGTCGACGCTGACCCTGCCGGGGTGGAGGACGTCGTCGCGGGCGTCGAGGGCGGGGCGGCCGTGGTGGCGGTCGTTGCCGTGGTCGACGGGGTGACGGGCGGGCTGCTGGTCTTTTGCGATGAGCCGCAACCGGCCAGGACTATGGCTGCCGCCAGGACCACATACCAGCGCCGGCGGATGACCGCGCCCGGCGATGGTCTTTTGTCGCGCTCTAACTCCACGACTCATCCACGCCGGAGCTCGACCAATGGTTCCCGGCAAGTTCCCGTTTTGCCCCTAAGCGGCTGCGAAAAAACAAGCTTCGCGCAAGAGAAGGAGGCGACGGATGCTGCTGAGCAAGAGATCGTTGGGGCATAGGCGGCGAGTGGAATGACAGCATCCGCCGCCTCCTTCTCTCTGTTTAGCTTGTTTTTTCGCAGCCCCTAATGCACAGATCCGACGGACTCGACGGACTCCGCCGAGTGGGCTGACTCGACGGACTCGACTCGCTCGGGTGATTTGACCGGTCTTCGCCGGGGGACGCGGCTACGGCGGGCCTGAGCGAGCATGAGGCGCTGAGCGTCGTAATCGGGTTCGCGGCCCCCGTAGACGCTGGCCTCCACCGCCTCGCCCAACCGGCGCCAGATGCCCGGTGGTCCTCCGGACAGATCGTCGAGGGCGGCCCCGTATTCACCGATGGTCTCGCCGACACCTCGGATCCGCCCGGCTCGCCGGCCGGCCCGTTCCATGCGGCGAGCGATGTGCCCCGCCCATGTGGCCGGGCGGCGGCGGCGCCAGCGCAAGGTGGCCACGACGGCTGCGGCTACCGCGAGCACGACGGACACGGGCACGAAAGGAATGCGGCCGAGGGCCCGGCCCACGTCCCCGAGGGCCGTGGCGCCCGGTGAGGGGTTGGCGTCGGGGACCACCGCTGTAGGGTCGAAGCTCTGCCAGCCGTACCCCGGAAACCAGACCTGCACCCACGCGTGGGCGTCCCGGGCCTGGACGTCGTAGAGGTCGGTCACCGGGTTGTACGGGCCGGGTACGTAGCCGACGGTTTCGCGGGCGGGAATCCCGAGGGTCCGCAGCATGACGGCGAGAGAGGTGGATATCTGCTCGCAGTACCCCGTCCGGTTCCCGAACAGGAACTCGTTGACCGTGTCCTCGCCCGCCGGCAGCGGCGGGATGTCGGTCGAGTAACGGGTGTTGGCTCCCATCCAGGCGATTAGGGACTCGATTTTGGCGTAAGGGGTGGTGTCGCCGGCGGTGATCGATCCGGCCAGCGCCGCCACCGCCGGGTAGGGGTGGGGCAACTCGGTGTACAGATGCTGCTGATCGGGGGAAAGTTTTCCCGCCGGGTCCTGGCGGAGTTCGGCCGGGCTGGCCGTGGTCACCTGGGATTCGACGGTATAGATCGTGCCGCGCCCGAGTCCGATGGGTGAGACCACGGTTCCGTCTGCGTAGTAGAAGGCCGAGTTCGTCGGCAGCCATACCTGGGAGGCACTCTCGGCGTGGAACACCAGGTCCGGGGTCGAGGTCGTCACATAGAACGTTTGCAGGTCGGATTGGCCGCCCGAGATGTTGCCATCGGCGACGGGCAGGACGAAGGGGGACCCCGCCTGCAGGATCTGCACGCTTTGCTGCGTGGACGTCCAGCTCTGGCCGTCCCAGCGGTCGTAGGTCTCGCCGACCCAGTACGACGGCCGCTGGGCCCGCACCCGCATGACGACGGTCCGCCCGAGCTTGCCCCGAACGGCGGTATCGAGCCGGCCGGCAAAGCCGAGATAACCACCGACGCCGATCTTTCCTCGCCGGGCTCCCCGGCCGGGAAAGCTCGGCCGGGCTGCCGGAGTCTCCGGCCAGCCCGCCGGGCCGGCTGACCGTGCCCCCGGCACCGGCCTGAGCCTGAAACGCCACCCGGATGGCAACCGTCGGCGCCGGCAGGAGGAGAAAGACGATGGCTGTCAGCACCCCGATCCCCGCCAGCGCCGCCCCGAGGGCGCGGGTCGAAATCCGGCCGCCTCCGCTGGCCGAGGCCCACATCTCCACGAGAGCCCACAAGGAGAAAGCCAGCCACGGCAGCACGTAAAGCGCGAACTCGAGGTCTATGGCCTGGGCCGCGCCCACGGCCATCAGCCCGGCCGCCCCGCCGAGCGAGAAGACCAGGTCCCGCCGTGATGGCACGTGGAAGGAATGGGCGACCTGAATCCAGGCGAACAGGGCGGTGAGTGGAGTCTCCACGCTCGCGATGTCCGCCACCCCGAGGGTGCTCACCTGGTGGAAGAACCAGACCAGGACCGAGACCGCCCCGGCTGCCACCAACATCTTGATCCATGCCGGCGGCCGGGCCCGGGTGACGTACGAGAACACCATGCCGCACACCGCGAGCGCTCCCGCGATGACAGCCGAGAGCCGCGATATCTCCCCCTGAGACGAGCAGGCGGCCAGGGCCACCAGCACCGCGCCGGTGCAGGCCACCCTCAGCCGGATCGAGTCCTCAGGCACGCCGGGCTGGTTGGCCCGGCGGATGGCCTCGAGCAGCCTCACCCGCTCATCGGCTTACTTCGATGGCCATGGGCGCGGCGGAAGTCGGGGGGTTCGGCCCGCTCGGCCCGATCGGCCTACGGCCCACCATTTCGCTCTGGTCCCGGCCGGGCCCGGAGACGGCCCGGGCCAGCCGCCGGCCGGCCGCCCGGCGATCGGCGACCTCGGCCCGCACCGGCCCGGAAGCCTCGGTGGTGGCCAGCGTCACCTCCACCCCTCGCTCCATGAGGCGGAGCACGGTTCCGAGGGCTCGCTCGGCCACCCGCTCGGCCTGGTCGGGGTCGGGCGGCAGGGTGACGGTCACGGTGACGGGATCGGCGACCGGCGCCTCCATCTCCCTCACCATGAGCTCCCTGGCGTGCGCCGACGCCGGCCAGTGGACGTGCCGGCGGCTGTCGCCCGGCCGATACGCCCTGGCCCCTCTCATCTCACCGTTCTGGCCGGGCACCCTCCGCCCGCCGTCACCGGCCAGCTCGTCGATCAAACGGTCGAAAGGCACGGGATCACCCCGCCGGGGGGCCACGTGCAGCGGGGCCGGCAGGGCGACGACCACGGGGCGCGACCACCACTGAAGGCCGAACGGTGCGGCGCTGGCGACGTCGAAGGTCAGACGTTCGTGCACCCCGCGCCACCGAGGTTCGAGTATCAACGGATCGACGCTTCTTCGATTGGGTCCCCGGCCGCGGGCCGGGCCGACGAAGCCCTCGCCTTTCAACGGGTCCTTCACCCGCACCCGAACCCGGGTGGACGCCGACACCTGCACCTCGACCGGATCGCCGGCCGAGGCGTCGACCGGGGCCCACGTGATTCTGATCTTCGTCCGGGCCAGGGCGATCGCTGGTCCGGCCAGCCCGATGAGCAAGACGCCGAACACCACGTCGCCCAGAGCCTGTACCCAACCGGCCCCGCTGTTGTGGGCCACCAGCCACCATGTGCCGAGGACGGCGACACAGACCGGGATCGGCGAGAACGGCCGGGCCGGTCGTATCGAGCCGGCCTTCACCGTGGGGGCGCTCCCGTTGGGCCCGGTGGCGAGGGGGCTCATGGTCTGGGCGACGGGGTCGTCTCCAGGGCGTGGGCGATCACCTGGGCCGCCCGCTGCGATCCCTCACCGTCGGACATGACCAGTCGATGGGCCAGGCACGCTGCCGCCACTGCTTTTACGTCGCCCGGGGCGACGAAGTCCCGGCCCGACAGCAAGGCGTGGGCCTGGGCCGAGCGCACCAGGAGAATGGCCGAACGGGGGCTGGCGCCGAGCACCACACCCGGCGCCACCCGGGTGGCCCGGCACAGCGCGACCGCGTACTCGGCGACCGGAGTGGCCACGGGGACCGACTCCGTGGCCCGTTGAGCCTGCGACCAGGTCTCGGCCGTGCCGACCGGGGTCAGGCTTTCGAGGGCGAACTTCCCTCCGTGGTGAAGCACGAGCTGCGACTCGTTGGCGGCGTCGGGGTATCCGACCGAGGTGGCGATGGCGAATCGGTCCAGCTGACTCTCCACGAGCGGATAGGTGCCCCGCTGCGACAGAGGATTCTGGGTGGCGATGACCATGTGGGGGCGGGGCAGGATCCACGACTCGCCATCGACGGTGACCTGTCCCTCCTCCATGGCCTCGAGCAGGGCCGACTGGGTGCGGGGCGGCGTCCGGTTGAGCTCGTCTACGAGGACCACGTGGGAGAACACCGGACCGGGCCGGAACTCCCAGCTGCTCGTGTCGGGGAGAAAGACCGACACCCCGGTGACATCAGAGGGGAGGAGGTCGGCGTGGCCCTGTACCCGGGACAGCTCCGACCCCAGGGAAATGGCCAGGCTCCGCGCCAGCACCGTCTTGCCTACACCGGGCACGTCCTCGATGAGCAGATGGCCCCCGGACATCGCGGCCACCGCCGCCGCGGTCAGAACGCCCTCGGATCCCAGCAGGACCTGGCCCAGATTGTGGAGCAGGGCCCGCCCGAACTGCTCGGCCGCGTCCAGATCGACGGGAGCCGAGTCGGTCGTCGCATCCGCGCCGACGGGACTCATGGGGGTCACCGCTCTGATGGCGGACTGGGTGCGTCCTCCCATGGTGGAGCGCCGGTCCGCGGGCGCTACTGCCGGCCCCGGAGCGGGCGCGCCCCGGCCCCCGGTGGACCCATAGGCGCCATCGAGTTCCAGCGGGTCGGGTTCCGTCGGCTCTGCCCCCGCCTGCCGCCCGATCTGAGCAGGCTCCATCAGGTCCGATGTTACCCTTCAGCCGCGGTGGAAACAGACCCCGGGTACTTCGAGGAGCTGGTGGCCACGGCGTTGGACGAAATTCCGGAATCCCTCGGGAAGCTCATGGAGAACGTGGCCGTGTTCGTGGAGGACTGGCCTACCCGTGAGCAGCTGGGGGGCCGGAGGGGTACCTTGCTCGGTCTATACGAGGGGATCGCGCTCACCCGGCGGTCCCCTCTGTCCTACGGCGCCGTCATGCCCGATCGCATAACCATCTTCCGGGGTCCGATCAGCCGGCTGGCCGCCAACGAGGCTGAGTTGGTTCACCTGGTCACCACAACGGTGATTCACGAGGTGGCCCACCATTTCGGGATATCGGATGACCGGCTCGAGGAGCTCGGCTGGGCTTGAGACAAGGCGGCGTGGGCGAGGGCTCAGTGGGAGCGGGTCGGCAGCCGCTGGTGACGGCCCGAGAGCAGGTACACGGCCAGCGCTGACACCCCGATCTCGAGCAACAGCGTCCCGATGTGGCCGACGTAGAGAACCCTGCTGCCTACGAAGCCGCCCAGGATGGATCCGCACAGACCGGCCAGCACCGTGAGAAGCAGCCCGATCCGCTGGGCTCCGGGCACGACGAGCCGGCCCAGAGCTCCCAGGATCAGACCCACGACGATCGTGGTGAAAATGGCCCAGAGAGCCATGCCCAGGAGGGGGAATCCGACGAAGAAAATCAGCAGAAGGATGAATAGGGCAAGCACCACCGTTCCAGCGTACCGTTGGTATCTATCGCCCCGGGAGCACGCTGGAGGGCAAGGGGACAGAAGACCCATCCCTTTTCCGGGTTCACTCGTAAATGTTGCTAGGTGCGTCCAGCTACTGACAGTGGCTATAGTCGTGCGACATAGCGGGTCTGGGTTGATTGGGGTAGTGCAGGACTTTGGCGAAGCATTCCATACCGAGGAACGGCTGGAAGCGTAAGGGGGGCGCCCTCGCGGCGACAGCGGCGGTGACCGGCATCTTCGTGGTCGGCAGCGGTCCCGTTTCCGCATCGACGGTTCCACCCAAAGCGGAGGCCAAGGCCAACGTACCCGGAGGAGTGGCCGGCTACTGGCTAGTAACCGCCTCCGGTCGGGTCTTCGCCTTCGGCAGCGCTCGCTTCTACGGCGACGTCTCGAACATCAATCTCAACGGCCCGATCGTCGGCATGATCGCCGCGCCGGACGGCAAGGGCTACTGGCTGATTGGCAGCGACGGCGGGGTGTTCTCCTTCGGGAGCGCCAGATTCTCCGGCAGCCATGGCGCCGTTCCTGTGCCCTCACCTGTGGTGGCGGCGGCGACCGCCGGGTTTACCGGAGCCGATGCGCCCGGTCCCCAGGGGCCCCAGGGCGCGCAAGGAGCCTCCGGACTTAACGGACTCAACGGACTTAACGGATTTAACGGAAGCCCGGGCGCCCAGGGCGCGACCGGACCGCAGGGCTTCCAGGGCACCTCGGGAGCGAACGGTGGAGCGCAAGGGTCCCAGGGCGCTCAGGGTTCGCTCGGCGCTCAGGGTCCGGAAGGTGCTACGGGTTCCCAGGGGTCGACCGGCGCTACCGGCGTCGCGGGCCCGCAAGGCGTTACCGGGGCAACCGGACCGACCGGCGCCACCGGAGCGACCGGCAGCACCGGCGCCCAGGGCGCCACCGGGCCGCAGGGCTTCCAGGGCGCGGACGGCGTGACTGGACCAATCGGGGCGACTGGGGCGACCGGCGCCACCGGCCCGCAAGGCGTGACCGGGGCTACGGGTGTACGGGTGCTACCGGGGACACGGGCGCTACGGGCGGACGGCCCGCAAGGCGTCACTGGCGCTCAGGGCGTGACCGGGCTACGGAGCAACGGGGGCCACGGGTGCAACCGGGGCCCAGGGAACGCTCGGACCCCAAGGTCCACAGGGCAACCAGGGCGCCCAGGGCAACACCGGCCTCACCGGGTCCCAGGGCGCCACCGGGCCCCAAGGCTTCCAGGGTGCGGATGGCCCCCAAGGCGTGCTCGGAGCGACCGGCGGCACCGGGGCTCAAGGCGCCACGGGCCCGCAAGGGGTGCTGGGCGCTCAGGGTGTGACCGGGGCTACTGGAGCTACCGGCGCCACCGGCGCCACCGGGGACACGGGCGCTACGGGCGCGACCGGCCCGCAAGGCGTCACTGGCGCTCAGGGCGTGACCGGGGCGACTGGAGCGACGGGGGCCACGGGTGCAACCGGAGCCCAGGGAACGCTCGGACCCCAAGGCCCGCAGGGCAACCAGGGCGCCCAGGGCAACACCGGGCTCACCGGGTCCCAGGGCGCCACCGGGCCCCAGGGCTTCCAGGGTGCGAATGGCCCCCAAGGCGTGATCGGGGCCACCGGCGGCACCGGGGCTCAAGGCGCCACCGGCCCGCAAGGGGTGCTGGGCGCCCAAGGCGTCACCGGGGCTACTGGAGCGACCGGCGCCACCGGGGCCACTGGCGCCACCGGCGCGACCGGGGCGCAAGGCGTCATTGGTAATCAGGGTGTGACCGGCGCCCAAGGTTCGACCGGATCCCAGGGCGCCACCGGGGCCCAAGGAACGCTCGGACCCCAAGGCCCACAAGGCAACCAGGGCGCCCAGGGGAACACCGGCAACACCGGGTCCCAAGGGGCCACCGGGCCACAGGGCTTCCAGGGTGCGAATGGCCCACAAGGCGTGATTGGAGCACAGGGAACAACTGGGGCCCAAGGCGGTCCCGGCGCCCAGGGCGGCGTGGGCTCCCAAGGAACCCAGGGTGCCATAGGGCCGCAGGGGGCCACTGGTACCACTGGAGCTCAGGGTGCCACCGGCGCGACAGGCACCACCGGGACCAACGGAGCCCAAGGCGCCACCGGCGCCACCGGCCCTCAGGGGGCCACTGGGACTACCGGCAACACGGGAGCGCAAGGTGCCACCGGTCCCCAGGGCGCCACCGGCACCACAGGTAACACCGGCAACACGGGGGCCCAGGGTGCGACCGGACCGCAGGGTTTTCAGGGCAGTGCCGGCACCCTCGGAACGCCGGGCACGGCGACGAACGCTGCCGTCTGCACTGGAGCCAGCACGGCATACGGCGTCCCCGCCGCGTGCGTTACGGGCAACCCGAGCGTGACGGTTACCTCGGCCTCGACCACCAGGGTGTTGGTGATTGTTCAGGCGCTGCTCAATCCCACCTCCTCGCAGACCGCCGACCTCAACTACTCCATCAATGGGGTCGCCCCGACGAGTGACGCCAACGCGGAGGTCCTTATCTCCTCGAACGCCAGCACCAGCTCGTCGATCCAGGCCAGCGCCGCTTCGTTTGCCACCATCACGGCAGGAAGCAACTCCGTCTTCGCCCTGAGCTACAAAGCGACGAGCACCAGCTCGAACTTCACCAACCGGACCATCACGGTCATCCCCCTCAACTAGCCGCTCGCGACCACCTGGTCAGAGGTTGTCCACGATCCAGCGCATGTTGGCTCTCACCCGGTCGGCTTCGGGGTTGCCCTCGAGGGCCCGCTGGGCCGCGGCCAGCGCCTCGGTGCGCCGGCCCATGCGGTCCAGGCACACCGACAGGAAGTCCCACGGCGCATACAGGTAATCGACGGTGCGGACGAAGCCGGCGGTCGGTTGGGTGGCCGCGGTAGCGGCGATGAAGAGGGGCGCCGCCTTCGCCCACTGCTCCTCCTCGTAGTACAACCGGGCCAGCGCCACAAACGCCTCGGCCCGGCTCGGATCTACCGCGATGGCCCGGGTGGCGGCGTCGCGAAGCGCGTCCTTGTCGCCGAGAACCCGGCTCGCTTCGGCCAGGTACAGCAACGCCCAGTACTGATCGGGTCCGCCCAGACGGTCGGCGTCGATGTACTCCCGGTACCAGTGGGCCGCTTCGCCCCAGCGCTGGTGGTCGTAAAGCTCGTTGGCGTAATAGAAGATCGTCCTCGGCCGCGGATGGCCCGCGGCGATCTCCGACTCGAGGATCTTCATGTTGCGGTCGACGTTCAGCGCCCGCCTCTGCGGGTCCGGCCGGTGCTCGATCACCAGTTCCGGCACGAACACGGAGCGGCCGGGGGGCAAGGAGATGACCTCGTGGACCTTGCCCTCCCAGCGCAGCCCGGACTGGCGCCGGATGAGGCGCTCGCGGAACACGTTGAGGAGCACGGTCCCGTTGTCGGCGATGCTGTAGTGGTAGGGTCCGGCCACCGCGTCGAAATCGTCGTTGAGCCAGTCTTTCAAGGCCCCGATCGCCAGCTGAGTCGGGGCGGGCAGCACGTCGTCGGCGTCCAGCCAGAGGATCCAGTCGCCGGTGCACCACGCGAATGACGCATTCCGCGCCGTGGCGAAATCATCGCGCCAGGCGACCTCATGGACCGAGGCGCCGCGTTCCTCGGCGATCGTGCTGGTGGCGTCGGTGGACCCGGTGTCGACCACGATCATCTCGTCGCATACGGTCGCCGCGCTGTCGAGGACCCGGCCGATCAACGTTTCCTCGTTTTTGACGATCATCGCCAGCGAGAGGCGCACCCGAATACGTCCCGAAAGCTAAGGCGTAGTGGTCGAAGTGGTCGCGCCGGGTCTCTCGGATGCCGGCAGTCGCGACGCGAGTGCCGGGTTCAGTTTGATCGCGGCAGCCACGTCGGACCCGCCATCTTTGGAGTTTCCGAGCTGTTCGAGCAGGAGGCCGAGGTTGAACTGCACGTTGGCGTCGTGAGGGTTTATAGCGAGAAGCTGGTTGTAAAGGGACACCGCGGTGGCCGGCTGGCTCGGTGTATCCAGGATGGCGAGATTGAACATGGCCGGCTGGTATTTCGGATTGATGAGCAGGGCCTTTTGATAAGCCGCGGACGCCGCGCTGACGTTCTTCTGCTGTTGGTAGACCACGCCGAGGTCGTAATAAGCCAGCATGTCGAGGGGATTGGCCTTCGCCGCCGCCTCGTAGTTCTTGATCGCTTGGGCCAGGTCGCCTTTCTGCTCCGCCGCCAGCCCGGCCTGCAGTGCGGCGTTGGCGGCACTCGTCGACGAGCTGACAGAGGTGCTCGAGGTGGGAGGCTTCGCCGAATTGTGACTTGAACTACCGCAGCCCACCACGCTGGCCGCCAGCGCGACCGCGGCCACTGCAACCGCTCCGGCCCGCCACCTCACAGAGATCCGGCCCCTTGGGTGTAGTTGTTCCACATGTCGGATCCTTCGTGCTGGCATGGCGTTTGTCGGCTGGGGTGTGACATCGACGACCTGGGGCTGGGGCTCCGACGAAGCGTCGACTTCTGCACCGCACGAGCGGTAGAGAAAGGCTACCAGGACGGCTCCCGAAAGGGCTGGCAGCAGAGGTCGGCTGACCCGAATCGCGGGCGCCAGTCCAGAGGGCCGGACCGGCCCCGGCTCGGGCCGTCGCGGGAAAAGTTGTACCGGCCGGTACACCCTGGTCCCAGCGGGCGTTTTCGGTGGGTGCGACCTGTCGCCGGGAGGCCTGCTCTGTGATGTCCCACCGGGCCGGTAGCCTTGGTGCAT
Source organism: uncultured Actinomycetota bacterium (assembly GCA_963783945.1). Taxonomy (GTDB): domain Bacteria; phylum Actinomycetota; class Acidimicrobiia; order Acidimicrobiales; family Palsa-688; genus CAWAPS01. Next base: position 180,567 of record CAWAPS010000019.1, on the reverse strand, counting down.
ATCCCGACCCGGACGGCGTCCTCGGGTCTGCTACCTGGCCGGTGCCGGTCTTTCGTGTCGTGCCTCGGCACGGAGGCGCGGCGGGCCGGCCCGCTAGTGGCTCCGTTGCCGCCTGATTGGCGGGAAGGTCTAAGAGAGGCACCATGAGTCAGCGAACCGATTTCGATTTTTTTCGGATTTCCGAAGACCATCAGGCACTCCGGGAGGCGGTCCGGGCGGTAGCCGAGAACAAGATCGCCCCCTACGCCGCCGCCGTGGACGAGAGAGCCACCTTCCCCCAGGAGGCGTACGACGCCCTTCGCTCGACGGACTTCCACGCTCCGCACATCCCCGAGGAGTACGGCGGCGTGGGGGCCGACGCTCTGGCGACGTGCATAGTCATAGAGGAGGTGGCCCGGGCGTGTGCCGCGTCCTCGCTGATCCCGGCGGTCAACAAGCTCGGCACCATGCCGCTGTTGCTTGCCGCGTCCGAGGAGATGAAGCAGCGCTACCTGCAGCCGGTCGCCCGAGGCGACGCCATGTTCTCCTATTGCCTGTCGGAGAGGGATGCGGGCAGCGACTCGGCATCGATCAAATGCCGGGCCGTCCGGGTCGGGGACGAGTGGGTGCTCAACGGCCAGAAGTCGTGGATCACCAACGCCGGCGTTTCCGAGTACTACACCGTCCTGGCTGTCACCGACCCCGAGGCCAAGCGGGGATCAAATATCTCCGCCTTCGTGGTCGAGAAGGCCGACCCGGGACTCAGCTTTGGTAAACCGGAGAAGAAGCTGGGGATCAAAGGTTCGCCCACTCGTGAATTGCATTTCGACGATGTCCGAATACCAGGAGACCGGCTGATCGGCGAGCCCGGAGAGGGGCTCAGGATCGCCTTGCACACCCTCGATCACACCCGGGTGACTATCGGGGCTCAGGCCGTCGGGATCGCCCAGGGGGCACTCGATTTCGCCGTGGGCTATGTGCAGGAGCGCAGACAGTTCGGAAAGCGACTGGCCGACTTCGAAGGCCTGCAGTTCATGCTCGCCGACATGGCGATCGCGCTCGAGTCGGCCCGCCAGCTGGTTTACGTCGCGGCGTCCAAATCCGAGCGCGAGGAAAAGGACCTCTCCTTCTTCGGCGCGGCGGCGAAGTGTCACGCCTCGGACGTCGCCATGCGCATCACCACCGACGCCGTGCAGCTCCTCGGCGGGTACGGCTACACCCAGGACTTTCCCGTCGAGCGCATGATGCGCGACGCCAAGGTCACCCAGATATACGAAGGCACCAACCAAATTCAGCGCCTCGTGGTGGCAAGGGATCTCATCAAGGACCGGTAGCGGCGTGCGGGGGGCAGCCGGCCGTCGTATTTTGGTGGCGTATGCGGGGAATCGCCGGGTGGATAGTGGTCCGGACCATCCTGGTCGCTGACGTGTTTCTCCTGGTGATAGCCGGCTTCATATCCGTGGTGTGGGTGTCCGCCCCCGCCGGGGTGATCGCCGCTGGCGCCATGTGGCTGGCCGCCGGCGGTCTGCTGGGATTGCTGCCTCTCACCGATCCTCGCCGGGTGGAACAGCGGTGGTACCGCAAGCACCACGGCCCGAGCGGGGTGCCAAGGCTCTAACGCCGGGCCGACCATAGGGGGCCTCGGTTCCCACCCGTACCTATGACCAATGACACCCTTAGGATCGCGCCGCGAGGGGTATGGTCGTCACCAGGTTCGATCAAGGGGGACCGGAGATGTACTCGCGACTTGTGGTCGGAACGGACGGCTCTGGGACGGCGGATAAGGCGGTGCAGGCCGCAGCCCAGCTCGCTCGCGAGTGGGGCGCCGCCCTGCATATCGTGACGGCGTACCGGCGGGGGGTGCCGGGCATGGGTAGCGCGGCCGGTTCCGCTCTGGTCGACAGCGGAGCCGAGGGCGGGCTGCGCCACGACGCGGCGGACCAGATCGTCGAGAAGGCGGAGACCCACTGGGGCGAGGGGCTCCAAGTGACGCGCCACGCGGTGGCGGACTCGCCGGCCGATGCCATCCTCGACACCGCCAAGGCCGTCGAGGCCGACCTGATCGTGGTCGGGAGCAAGGGCATGCGAGGAGCCCGGCGGGTGCTCGGCAGCGTCCCCAACTCGGTTGCCCACGGGGCCGAGTGTGGCGTCCTGATCGTCAAGACCGACCACTAGAACGCGTAACGTCGGGGAGATCAGGCCCCCGGTTCCAGCCCCACGAGATGGCCCAGGGTGTCGACCGAGTTCACGATCAGATCGGTTTCGGTTACGAGCACCAAAGACGCTTCGGCGTCCCGCTCCGCTCCCACTTCGACTCCGTTCTCCGATCTATCTCGGTCGGGCTTGCTCGCCGCCGGGGCGGCGCTGCCGTCGGGCCGGTTGCCGTCGGCTTCCACGAAGTAACCGAGCCGGTGGGCCAGGTCGAGCTGTCTGTTGCGCAGCAGAGGCAGGGGCCCGGCCCGCTCGCCGGATCGAAGGGTCGAAGCCACCGCGTCCATGGCGTGGTCCAAATCGTCGGCCAGGGGGACCAGCTCGGGCCGGGGTGGTCCGGAGCCCGGTAGCCGGGCATGAAGGGTCACGACTCCCCGGGCGTAGGTCGCCGCTCCGGCCAGCAGCCCCAGGACCGTCTCCCGGCTGAATGCGTGGTCCCGCACCGGTTCGGCCATCCAGCGGGCCGCCGCCGCTTCGGCGTTCGAGCGGGCCAGGCGGGCGGCGAGCCGTTTTTGCTGCAAGTCGTGCCGGTCGGCGCCGGCCGGGTCGATCCACACTCCGAGGACGGCCTGTCCGTAGGTCGCATCGATGTCGATGAGGCTGGCCAGCCGTTCGGGCAGGACCGTCCTTTCCCAGGTGGGCCACGCCGCGTAGGCCACCAGCGCCAGGGCCGCCCCGACGACGGTGTACACGACCCGGTCAGCCGCCACCGAGGGGGCGGGCGCTCCGGTAAAAGCCAGCAGGGTGACCACCAGCGACGCCATGCACACGCTGTACATGGCGTAGTTGGCGAACAGGAGGCTGTAGCCACCGAAAGCGAATATGAGGACGAGGATGGTGAGCCCGGCCTCCCCGGGCCGGAGCTCCGCCACGGCGATGGTGACGACTCCCGCCCCGAGCAGGGTTCCCACGATCCGGCTTATGCCCCGGGTAAAGGTGGACGAGAAGTCGGGCTTCAGCACGATCATCACCGTCAACGGCAGCCAGTAATGGTGCGGCAGATCGATCAGATCGGCCAGACCTACCGCGGCCGCCAGAGCCACCGCCAGCCTTATCGCGTGGCGACAGGCCTGAGACGACGTGGTCAGATTGGCTCTCAACGTGGCGAGCTGTTCCCGGGCCCAGTCCGGGTCCCGTGACGGCGAGGAGTCATCGGCCTGGCCGGTCACGGCCGCCTTTTCCAGCGCCGCCTGATCCCCGCCGGCCGGGACGGCGGCGACCCTCATGGCGGTTCGCAGCTGGCCGGCGAGGGCCTGGGCCCGGTCGTAGGCCTCCTCGCGAGCCGCGCCCGCCCACCACTCCCGATCCGATTGGCTCGGGGCCCTGTCCGGCTTGGGCCGGATCAGCTCGAGGGCGGCTTCGAAGCGGTCCCGGGTGGCGACCAGCCTCATCGGGCTGCGGGCCTGGCGAAGAGAGCTGGATAGTTCGTCGAGGGCGGCCGCAGAAACGGCAGACATCTCGTTCAGCGCCGTCGCCGTTCTCGGCGCCCCCGATTCGCTGAGACGCTGCTTGGCCCGAGCCAGGGCGGTCAGCTCGAGCTGGATGCGCTCCGCCTGGTTGGCCAGGGCGTTGTGGGCGGCCATCTCCACGGTTCCGCCGAAAGGTTGTGGGTCGGTGAGGACAGAAGCCAGGCCGGCCAGGGCCGTCGGAGGGGCCAGGTCGCCCGGGTCCGAAGCTATGCGCCGGGCGTTCTCGGCCAGCTGGGCATAGACGTTGCCGAGGGCCCGCCGTTCGGCCGGATAGCGGCGGAACGGCCACACCACGATGATCAGGAGGATCTGGACCATCCCGCCGGCGAACACGATGCCGGACTCGCGTAGGGCCACCACCGGAGTCAGCTTGAACTGCGAGTACACCATGAGCAGGGCGACCGACTGCACCCCGACGACGGCCGCCGACTGACCGAGCGACACCAGCATGCCGGCCACAAAACCCCAGAGGGCGACCACCGCGATGTCGATCCCGAGGACGTGGCCCACCGTGGCGCCCACGAAGACCGACAAGGCCATGGCGACGCAGGTGGCCACCACGACGCCGGCCCGGCTGCGATAGGTGCCCTGGAACGAGGCGAAACCGGCTAGGAGCGCTCCCACCGATGCGGCCGCCCCGACCTGGGGGTGGCCGGCGATCCCGAGGACGACGAGGGGGAGGGCGACACCGACGGTGGCCCGCGCCGCCACCTCCAACGTCACCTGGTCGCGATCGATGTGGACGGCGGACCGTCCGATCTGCCGCAGCGCCACGGTCATCTGGGAGATGGGTCGAATGTAGGTGAGCGACCGGTCCGGCTCCTACAGTCTGGGACATCACATGAACGACGCCAGCCCATCCCGTTCCCGGCGCCGGACCGCCCTGGTCATCGCGGCGGTCGTATTGGTGGGCGGCGGGCTGATCGCTCTGATCGTCGCCTTGCCCTCTCCGGGCCCGCGAACGAGCGCCGCAGACCGGGCCGCCGCTCCCACGACCGTCCGGACCACCGTCCCCCCGACCGTCACGACCCCGCCCTATCCGGCCGCTCCGCCGACCACGGTACGGCCGGCGACCCCGGCGCCCGCCGCGTCCGCGGCGTCCACCGCGCCGGCCGCCCCGGCCAACGGCTCGTCGCGCCGTCTCGCCGGCAAGGTCGTCGGTATCGACCCCGGCCACAACGGGGGCAACGCCTCCGACCCCTCCTTCATCAACACGCCCGTGTGGAACGGGAGGGAACAGGAGACCTGCGACACCACCGGCACCGAGACCGACGCCGGCTACACCGAGGCCGAGTTCAACTTCGACGTGGCCCGCTACCTGACCCAGGACCTCGAAGCCGAAGGAGCCCGGGTGGTGCTGACCCGCACCACCAATGCCGGGGTGGGTCCGTGCGTCACCACCCGCGCCGCCATCCTCAACGACGCCCGGGCCGAGGTGGCCATCGACATCCACGCTGACGGCGGCCCGGTCGGCGGGCGGGGTTTCGCCGTGCTCGAACCGGTTGCCGACGGGCCCAACGACGCCGTCGTCGGAGCGTCCCGCACCTTCGGCGCCATCGTGCGCCGCGTCTACCTGGACGATACCGGCATGCCCGTGAGCGACTACGACGGAACGGGCGGGATCGTCCTTCGCAACGACCTCGCCGGGCTCAACCTGACCACCGTGCCCAAGGTGCTCATCGAGTGCGGCAACATGCGCAACCCGACCGACGCCGCCCTGCTCATCACCCCGAGCTTCCAGCGGTTGGCGGCCCAGGCCTTCGCCCAGGCCATCACCACTTACCTCACGGCATCCGCCGGGGGGTAGGAGCGGCCGGTCAGGACAGCACCCGCTTGCGGAACGCCCTGATGCCAAGAGTGAGAAACAGGACGCAGAATCCGACTAGGACCGGGTACACCACGTACAGGTGCATGTGCGGAAGGTCGGTGAACGCGGCCCGGAGCCCCTCGTTGACATAGATCAGCGGGTTGATGAGGACCAGGGTCTGAAGCCAGGGAAAGCCGCCGACCTTCACCGCCGAGAGGCGGGTCCAGGCGTAGTAGGTGCCGCCGAGGAAGGTGATCGGCAGGATGATGAAACCGAACATCAGGCCGATGTTGCGGGGCTCGAACACGCAGCCCAGCAGCAGCCCGCCGGCGCTGAAGGTCAGGCAGGCGAGCGGGAGCACCGTCACCACCAACCACCAGTGGACGTCGAAGGCCCCGTGCACGCCTTTGGCGTGGATGACCGAAGCGATGGGGAAGACGATGGCCGCCGCCAGCAGCCCCTGCAAGATGCCGGAGAAGATCTTGGCCACCGCCACCAGCCAGACCGGGCAGGGGGCCTGCACCCGGTCCTCTATCTCGCGCGTGAATCCGAACTCCTGCGCCAGCTGCAGGGCGACCGACTGGACGCCCTGGAACATCACCGATATGCCGACCACCCCGGGGACCAGCACGGTCGCGAACGTGGTCGACCCGGGTCCGGCCCCGCCGATCGACTGACCGATGTTCGGGAACACGTACAAGAACACGAACACCAGGAGGAACGGCTGGATTACCGTACGCAGCACGAACTCCACCGTGTGCTTGCGCAGGACGGTGGCGTCTCTAAGCAGCAGGGCATAGAACGCCGTCCGGCTGGCGGCGGCGGCGCTGCGAACGGGCGCCAGCGCGATCGGACGCTTGCCCGCCGGGGGGGCCAGAGCTCCTCCGGCCGAACCGGGAGCGGTGGTCGAGGTCATGTGTCGCGCAGCTCCTTTCCGGTGAGGTTGATGAACACGGTCTCGAGCGTCGGCTCGTTGATCGACAAGTCGGCCAGCTGGTAGCCGCCGCGCTCGGCGGCCGAGACAACCATGGGGAGCACCCCGGCCACCCCTTTCACATGCACTTCGGCGCCCCCATCGATGGTCCGGGCCCGCGTCGCCCCCTCCACGTCCTGCTCCAGCATCTCCGCCAATCCCGACGGGTCCCCGACCGTCCGCACGGTGACGATGGTGTCGGCACCGACGGTGGCCTTGAGGCCCGCCGGGGTGTCGAGGGCCAGGATCCGCCCGTGGTCCATGATGGCCACCCGATCGCAGAGCTGGTCGGCTTCCTCCATGTAATGGGTGGTGAGCAGGATCGTCTGGCCGTCGCGGTTCAAGTCGCCCAGGATCTCCCACAACGCCAACCGGCTCTGAGGGTCGAGCCCGGCCGTGGGCTCGTCCATGAACAGCACGGCCGGCCGGTGGGCGATCGACCGGGCCACCATCAGCCGCTGGGCCATGCCACCCGACAGGGCGTACACCGAAGCCTTGGCCCACCTGGTCAGATGGAACTGCTCGAGCAGGCGGTCGGCGGCGTCCCTGCTGTCCCGGGACGACATGCCGAACAACCTCCCGTGGAAGTAGAGGTTTTCCCAGCACGTGAGCTGACGGTCGAGGGTGTTCTGCTGGGAGACCACGCCGAGGAGCTGCTTGGCCAGCGCCGGATGGGCCACCACGTCTATGCCCCCCACGTAGGCCTGGCCTTCGGTCGGTATGACCCGGGTCGTCAACATGCCGGCGGTGGTCGTCTTGCCCGCGCCGTTGGGGCCAAGCAGCCCGAATATCTCTCCGGCGTGGACGGTCAGGTCGAGCCGGTCCACCGCCTTGAAATCGGTCCCCGCGTAGATCTTCGTCAGCCCCACGGTGCGGATCACCTCGGTGCGGGCTTGCCCCTGGGCGGGCGAAGCGGACTCGGTCGCGGTCACGGCTCGGACCTCCCGTAGTGATCGATGATCCGCTGCAGGCACTTCTCGAGTACCTCCAGCTCCTTCAGGTCGAACAGCGAGCGAAACCGGACGTCGCGCTCGCTGGCGTGCTTCATCACCTTGCGCAGGTGGGCCCGGCCCTTCGCGGTGAGGACGGCCGAGGAGGTCCGGCGGTCGTGGCGGCCCCGCACCCGCTCCACCAGGCCGGCCGCGGCCAGCCGGTCGAGGTGGTGGGTGAGGGTCGGCCCCTCGATGCCGAGCCGGGCGGCCAGCTCGCGCTGCGAAACGCCCGGATAGGTCTGGATGTCGCGCAGAACGATATAGGTCGAAAACGACGACCCGATGCCGGCCAGGCTCTCGTCGAAGCCCGCCCGTGCCGCCTTGGCGGCTTTGGCCAGCATCCGCCCGAGTGGTTCCTCCACGCCGAAAATCATTCCAGATCGAATGGTTAGACGTCAATCGAAATGTGCGCCCCCCGGAAGTGGGATCGCCGGCACTGCCCGCCCGAGTTGACCGACCGCTCCGCTCCCACCTATAGTTAGGTCTCCCTAATACGATCCCTATGGTGTCCTATAAGGAGTAGGGGTCTCGTCCGCGTCCAGGAGTGCCTGCATGAAAGCTACGACCGTCCCGAACCGGCGCCTGCTGCGGGCCGGGCCCGTGCTGGGGGCGTTGCTGGTAACCGGGTTGCTGTCGGCGTGCAGCAGCAGTGCCGCCTCCTCGGCCGGGTCTCCGCCCTCGTCATCGTCGTCCGCTTCACCGTCATCCTCGTCCCCTCTGGCCGGCACCACGATCACCCTGTACAACGCCCAGCACGAGCAGACGACCAGCGCCCTGATAGCCGCCTTCACCGCCAAGACCGGCATCAAGGTCAGGGTGGACAATGACGACGAGGACGTGCTGACCGCCCAGATCGAGCAGGAGGGCAGCCGCTCGCCGGCCGACGTCTTCTACACCGAGAACTCCAACTGGCTGGCCCAGCTCGACCAGAAGGGGATGCTGGCCCCCGTCAACCAGCCGACTCTGGCCAGCGTGCCCCCGGCCGACAGCGCGACCGACGGCACCTGGGTGGGGGTGTCCGCCCGGATCAGCGTCATGGTGTACAACCCCGGCAAGGTCAGCGCGTCCGCCGCTGCCGACCTCGGTCATGGGCCTCGCCGACCCGCAGTGGAAGGGCAAGATCGAGCTGGCCCCGTCCGAGACCGACTTCTGGCCCATCGTCAGCTCGGTGGACCGGACCTACGGCGACGCCGCCACCCTCCAGTGGCTGAAGGGACTGAAGGCCAACGCCGGGTCCGACGACAACGTCCCCGACAACGAGACCCTGGTGAGCGACGTCAACAAGGGGGTCGCCGATCTCGGCGTGATCAACCACTACTACTACTACCGGCTGCAGGACGAGGTCGGCGCCAACGGCGTGCACGCCAAGCTGGCCTACTTCGCTCCCCGGGATCCCGGCTACATCGAGGACATCTCAGGAGCCGCCATCCTCAAATCGTCCAAGCACCAGGCGGCGGCCCAGGAGTTCCTGGCTTTCCTGACGAGCGAACAGGGTCAGGAGGTGCTGGCCCACAGCGACAGCTGGGAGTACCCGATCCGGCCCGGAGTGGCCGCCAACCGCGAGCTGACCCCGCTCGATCAGCTGAGCCCGGCCAACTTTACCCCGGCCGATCTCGGCACCGGTCTCAACGCCAAGCAACTCCTCCAGGAAGCCGGCCTGCTTTGATCTAGTGGTGGTCGCAACCGGTCGCACCGAGATCACCGAGGCGGAGTCGCCGAAGACCCGCCGGCCCCGTCGCCGCCGGCGGGCCGGCGAACGGCTCGTCGTGCTCGGCGGCGCCCTCGTCGCTCTGGCCCTCCTGGCCCCCCTGGTCCTGCTGGCTCTCGACGCCCGCAGCGCCGGATGGGCCGAGATCTCCCGGGTGCTCTTCCGCCAGCGCACCCTGGTCCTGCTGCGCAACAGCGTGGAGCTGTCGGCCATCGTGGCTGTCCTGTCGGGGACCATCGGCGTGACCACGGCCTGGTGGACCGAGCGGGCCCGGCTGCCGCTGCGCCGCCTCTGGATGGTGTTGCTCGTCCTACCGGTCGCCATGCCCGACTTTGTCGTGGGCTACGCCTGGCACTCGATCGATCCGACCATGGATGGGCTGCTCGGAGCGACGCTGGTCATGACCCTCGGTACTTACCCGCTCGTCTACCTGCCCGTCGCCGCCGCTCTACGCCGGGCCGACCCTGCCATGGAGGACACCGCCCGCAGTCTCGGAGCAGGCCGCGCTCGCACCTTCTTCCGGGTGAGCCTGCCGATGGTCCGGACCGCCGCCCTCGGCGGGTGCGTCCTGGTGATCCTCACCGTCCTCTCCGAGTACGGGGCGTTCGAGATCCTGCGGTTCCAGACCTTCACCACCGAGATCTTCACCGAGTTCCAGTTCGACCCGCCGGCGGCGTACGCCCTGTCGGTCCCGCTGGTGGTGCTGGGTCTGCTTGTGCTGTTGGTCGACGGGATACTTCCCCGGCGGGGCTCGACGACATCATCCCCGCCGCGCCGGCCCTCGATGGGCCGGTGGCGGTGGACGGTGGTGCCCCGGGTTGGCGCCATCTGCAGCCTGGTGGCCCTCGGGGTGGGAGTGCCGATCGCCACCTTGTTCTACTGGATGGCGCAGAGCCAGCACACCACCCTGCCGGCCGCCGCCACTCTCGCCTCCGCCACGTGGAGCACCCTCACCTACAGCGCCTGGGGGGCCGGCATCGCCGTGGTGGCCGCCCTGCCGGTGGCCATGATGAGCTTCCGCCGGACCACGGCCACGCGGGTAGTGCTCGAACGGTCCACCTATGTGACCCAGGCCCTGCCCGGGGTGGTCATCGCCCTCGGCCTGGTGTTCTTCGCCACCCGCTATGCCTTCAGCCTGTACCACACCGCCGTCTTGCTCGTGCTGGCCTACGCCATCATGCACTTCCCGCTGGCGCTGGTGTGCGTCCGTACCTCGGTGGCCCAGGCCGCGCCGGCCCTGACCGACGTGGGCCGTTCGCTCGGCCGCGGACCTGTCGCCGTGTTCATCCGTGTCACCCTGCCCCTGATCGCGCCCGGCCTGCTCGCCGGCTTCTGCCTGGTCTTCCTCACCGCGGTCACCGAGCTGACCGCCACTCTGGTCCTGGCCCCGATCGGGGTGGAGACCCTCGCGACCCAGTTCTGGGCCTACCAGAGCGAGGTGGCCTACGGCGCCGCTGCGCCTTATGCCCTGGTGATCGTGGCTCTGGCTGTGATACCCGGGGCATTTCTCGGCCTGTGGTTCGACCGGGAGCGCCGGCCCGCGACCGCCGCGGGCCCGGCGCCCGTGCCCGTCCGAGCGCCGGTGCCAGCTTCTGCGCCCGCCTCCTTGCGCGGCCGAGGTCCTGGGCGAAATTGGTCAGCGCCGGGCCACGCTCAGTGAGGCCCCGCCCCCCGCTTCCGTCTAAACTCGCCACCTATGGCGCCTGACGATGACCTCCTAGGGGACGTCGAACGCGACCCCGGAACCATCCGGGAATTGCGCCACGAATATCACGACCGAATCGCCGAGTTGCGGGCGACGACCAACCAGATACTGGGTCAGGCCGAACAGATCGTCGTAGGCGCGACTGAAGCCTTCCGGGCCCAGGATCCCACGACCGGCGACCAGGTAGCGGCGGCCGCCCGCGAGTCGACGCGCCTGGTCGGAACCGTCGACGCCGAGGTGCTCGCTCTGCTGGCCCTGCAGGCGCCGGTGGCCCGGGACTTGAGAGTGATACTGGCGGCACGAGACATCGCCGTGGTAGCCACGCTGTGCGTCGGACTGGGCCGGACGCTGGCCACCCGGGTCGGGCCGGCCAAGAGCTTCATGTCACCGGAGATCCGGGCCCTTATCGACCAGATGGGATCCGAGTCGGCCGAGCTGTTGCGTCAGGCCAACGGGGCGTGGCAGACACTTGACGACAGCCAGGCCCGAGCAGTTATGGCCGGGGTGGGCGAATCGAGGAAAGCCCAGAGCGACTTCTTCACCGCGCTGGTCCAGCTCGAAGACGTCCCGGTCGAGGCCGCCGTCGACCTCGGGATCGCGGTCCGGGCCTACTCGCGGCTCACCGATCACGCCGCCGAGATCGCGGCCAGCGTCATCTTCGCCGTCACCGGAACCCCGGCCGGTCAGGCCGACGAGGTCGCTCCGTAGCGTTTGCGGCGGCGGGTGCGGCCCCGCCACCTGCTCACTGGCCCGGTCGCCCGGGCGCCCATCGCTTGATCTGCGGTGGCCGCCCCCTCAGCCGAAGCGCCCGGAGACGTAATCGTCGGTGCGGGCGTCGCTCGGCGAGGTGAACATCTGTTTGGTCGGGCCCACCTCGACCAACACGCCCGTGCGGTCGCCGTCGGAGAGGTCGACGGTGAAGAAGGCGGTACGGTCCGAGACCCGGGCCGCCTCTTGCATGTTGTGGGTGACGATCACGATCGTGTACTCGTGCTTCAACTCCATCATCAGCTCTTCGATGCGAATGGTGGCGACGGGATCCAGGGCCGAGCAGGGCTCGTCCATCAGGATCACTTCGGGCTTGACGGCGATGGCCCGGGCGATGCACAGCCGCTGCTGCTGGCCGCCCGAGAGGCTGAAGGCGCTGTCCTTGAGCTTCTGCTTGACCTCCTCCCACAAGGCGGCCTTGGTCAATGCCTCCTCGACCAGATCATCCGCCCTGGACTTTCCCTTCAGGCCGAAGATCTTGGGGGCGAGAGCGATGTTGTCGTAGATCGACTTCGGGAATGGGTTGGGCTTCTGGAAGACCATGCCGATCCGACGCCGGATGTCGATGGCACGGACCGAGGGACTGTAGAGGGGCGACCCCTCGAAGTCGATGCGTCCTTCGACCCGGGTCCCGGCGATGAGGTCGTTCATGCGGTTGAGGCAGCGCAGAAAGGTGGTCTTCCCGCAGCCCGATGGGCCGATCAGGGCGGTGATCTCCTGGCCGCCTATCACCAGATTGACGTCCTTGAGGGCGCGGAACTTGTTGTAGAAGAAGTTGAGATGCTCGACGGTGAACACGGTCGGCCCGGCTGGGACGTCCGTAGGTGCCCCGGCGACGGCCGGGGAAGCCTCCGGTTCGGCTGAGGTCGCAACCGTCACCGGTGCGGCCGCTTGAGCGGCGGAGCGGGTCTGTGGACCGGTCGAGAGGGTCTCTGGACTATCGGACATAGCTCGGGTGTTGGCGTCGGCCACTCATCGTCACACCTTCCAGCGTAAGAGCAGATACGGCCGGACGGCCAGACAAGGTTGGCTCGAGACGTCCGGTCGGGCCCGCACCCCGCGGGTTCACAACGCCATCCGGGCGGTTTGGCGCCGAGCCCGGGCCGCAGTTATTCGGCCGAGGGCAATCAGGATCACCAGGATCATCAGGCTCATCACCCCCGCCGCCGCGGCCGTGGCGTGGGCCCGTTCGCCGGGAAGCGTGAGGTCGGTGTAGATGAAGTTCGTCAGGTAGGGAACCGGCTGGTGAAACAACTTGAGGCTGGGGTTGGCGTCGGTGGAGCCGGCCGTGAACAGCAGAGGTGCCAGCTCTCCGGTCGAGATGGCCAGAGCCACGATGAGGCCGCTGGTGATCGCCGGCTGGGCGGTGGGCAGCAGGACCCGGCCGAGGATGGTCGAGCGCGGCAGGCCGAGGCCCGCTCCGCCCTCCCGGAGCGCGGTGGGAACCTGTCGCAAGGCCACCTCCGTGCTTTTCACGATGTAGGGAATGACGAGAGCCGAGAGAGCCAGGACCCCGGCCGCGAGGGAGTAGCCCCAGTGAAACTGGATCACGAGGGTGACATAGCCGATGTACCCGATCACGATCGACGGCATGCCGGCGAGGACCTCGGAGAAGAAGCGCAGTATCCGGGCACTACGCCCCGACGCGTACTCGGCCAGGTAGATACCTGCTCCCACCCCGATCGTGCCGGCGACGATGAACACGCCGACGAGGAGCAGGAGGGTGCCGAGGATGGCGTTCTGCAGGCCCAGCTTGTTGGTGCGCTGAGTGAAGAGCTGCCACCCGAGCGCGGGCCACGCCTGGTGGACGACGCTCACGATGATGGCGATGGCCGGCGTCGCGATCAGGACAAAAGCCAGCCCGCACAGGACCCAGTACACCCGATCCCGGAGCCAGCGACGCCTCGAAACGGTGGACTGGGATAACGGGACCGGGGTGCGTGGCGTCGAGACCGGGGTCTGTGATGTGGCGGTCATGTCCCCTCCTACACCCCTCGGCCGACGGGGAGGCCGGCGTCGGAGAAACGCCGGGTGATAAGGCGACCGGCGAAGTTGGTGATCAGGGTAATCGCCAGGAGTACCAGCCCGACTTCGGCGAGCGCATGCAGCCCCATGCCCGTCGTGTCGGTGAGCGCCCCGTCAAGAAGGGCGGCGATGGTCGCGGCCAGGGTGGTGAACGGATCGAAGATGCTGTGGGGGTAGCTGTTGAGGGCGTTGCCGCTGATGATCAGCACGGCGATGGTCTCACCGAGCGCCCGGGCCCACCCGAGGACCGAAGCGGCGATGATCCCGTTTCGCACGTAAGGGATCGAGACGATCCGGACCATCTCCGAGTGACTGAGTCCGAGGGCGGTCGCCCCTTCCTTTGAAACCACCGGCACGGACCGGATGAGCTCGCGGGTTATCGAGGCCACGATGGGCACGATCATGATCGCCAGCACGAGGGAGGCCGTCATCAGCCCTTGACCGTTGCCCGTCTGGCTCCCCATCCACGGGATGCCCAGGTCGATGATCTTCGGGTACACGTTGCGGGCGAGAAGCGGACCGAGGGTGTAAAGGCCCCAAAGCCCGAATATCACGCTCGGGATGCCCGCCAGCAGCTCGAGGAACACACCGAACGGGTTGGCGAGGCGAGGCGGGAGCTTCTCGATGAGGAGAACCGCTCCCCCTATCGAGACCGGCACGGCGAACACCAGGGCGATGATCGACGACACCAGGGTGCCGAAGATCATCGGGCCGATGCCGAACACCGCGCCGTGAGCGGCGTGGTAGCCGTGCCGGGTTTCCAGGGCCGGCGAGTACAGGTTTCCCAGAGTGAAGGTGCGGCCGGTGAAGAAGTTGAAGCCGTTGAAGAGGATGGCCGGATAGGCCTGCTTCACCATCTGGTAGGCGAGAAACGCCAGGACCGCGGTAGGGATAATCGCGGCTACCGCCAGGACCGCACGTATCACCCGGTCCCGCGGGGTCAGCTCAGAACGGCGCTGGGCCCGCCCCGACAGTTGGGGCGGGCCGGCGGGCTCAGGCTCTGTCTCGACGGCTGCGGTCACCTGCTCACCTCCGGGAGGCGGAGTCTAGGTTGCTCCCACACCCGGGTCAGCCCTGGATCTTGGCGATCGCAGTGTTGACCGGAGACGTCATGCTGCTCGGTAGGGGCTGGAACTGGTCTTTGGCCAGGAATGATGGGGCGCTGCCACCGGTGGGGGATATGGCAAACGAGAAGAAGCTACGGATGGCCAACGCCAGATTCGCGCTCGGACTGACTGGCCTTGACGATGATGTACTCGAAGTTGGCGATCGGGTAGGACTCGGCGCCCTGCTGATAGATCAGCGAGATGACCAGGTTGGGCGGGATGGTCTTGGCGGTTCCCGCTGCCACTGCCGCGTTGACGGTGGTGGCGTTGGGCTGCACGAAGGCTCCGGCCGCGTTCTTCAGCATCGACTCTCCGAGCCCGGCGGCGACCGCCGAGGACTGGGCGCTGATTCCGATGTAGGCCACGCACCCGGGCGTGCTCTTGCACGTCTGGACCATCCCCGGGTTCCCTTGGGCGGTGATCTCCTTGGAGACGGAGGGCCAGGTCACGGTCGTCCCGAAGGACGGGCCGTTCGACCAGTCCGAGTTGGTCGCCGACAGGAAGCTGGTGAACAGGAACGTGTCACCGGAGGAGTCGATCCGGCGGACCGGGACGACGGCGGTCGAGGGGAGGGTGACGCCGGGGTTCAGAGCAGCGATCGCCGGGTCGTTCCAGGTGGTGATCTTGCCCTGGTACATCTGGGCCAGCACGTCGCCGGTCAGTTTGAGGTTCTTGATGCCGGTCAGGTTGTAGTCGACCGCCTGCGAGGAGACCACGATCGGGATGTTCATCAGGCCGGGGTTGGCTGTCATCTGCGACGAGCTCAGGTAGGCGTCCGAGCCGCCGATCTGGACCGTCCCCGCGATCACGTCCGATATGCCCTTGCCGGAACCGCCGGCGGCGGGGGCCAGGTTTATGTTCGAGTACTGCGTCTTGAGCGGCGTCACCAGGGCCTGCAGGTAGGGGTAGAGCAGGCTGGATCCGGACTCGTTGATGGTTTGCGAGCTCGACGGGTTGCCGGTGACCGGCGCTCCCGACGGAGCGGAGCTGCCCGGGCGAGCTAGGCGCGGCAGTGGTGGGTGAAGACGAGGATTTGCTCGAGCTGCCGCAGGCCGCGACGGCCAGGCAAGCGATGACGGCAAGGGGGATCAGGCGTTTCAAATGTCACCTCTACAAGGTCGATTCCAACGTCGGTCATGTTTGGGGTCATGCTTCCGAAGTCCGTCGTGGCCCGAGGAGGGGGTGCTCCCTCCTGCGCCGGAGCCGAACTCGGCGCCCTCATCGCAGACCACGGACGATGTCGCATTCGGGCGAACGAGGCTGACACTACGGGGGACGGGTGGACTGGAAGTGACCTCGAAGTAAACGGAGCCTGAACAATCTGAGAAGAACACGGTCGGCGCCGGGCATGGCGCGGGATCCGCTCAGCATCACCTACGGTTTGGGGCATAGGCACTGGACCTCGACAAGCGCGATGACGACCGGTTCACCAGTAGCGAACTTTGCTCACCGGAGCGGAGGGCCCGGCTGATGTGGGGCCGCAATCAGACGCGCCGCGACTCGGCAGGAGCGGACGAAGCCGACCCGTCTCCGCTGCACGAGGTGGCGAGCCGGCTCGAAGCCGCCCTGGATGTCATTGGTGAAGGCATCGTGATCTGCGATCCGGACGGCAATGTGGGCTTCCGCAACGCCGCCGCCGGACATCTGCTGGGTTCCGGGCCCGGAGACGTCCTCGCCGGGCAAGCGGTGGTGACACTGATTCGCCAGGCCCTCCAGGGTCAGACCGCCGATCAAAGGCTGGACCTTCTGTCGCCCACCCGGCGGACCCTGTCGATACGGGGGTTTCCCATCCTCGGCAGCTCCGGGGTCGAGGGGGCGGTCGCAGTGGTGGAGGACATTTCCGAGCGGCTGCGCCTCGAAGCCGTCCGGCGCGATTTCGTGGCCAATGTGAGCCACGAGCTGAAGACCCCGGCCGGCGCTCTCACCCTCTTGGCCGAGACCATCGACGGCGAGGATGATCCCGAAGTGGTGAGGCGCTTGGCCCGCCGCATGGGAGCCGAGGCCGACCGGCTGGCCCGCATAATCGATGAGCTTCTCGACCTGTCGCGTATCGAGGCCAACGAGACCCCGCAGCAGGCTCTGGTGCCGGTCGCGGTGTTTGTCGGCGAAGCGCTCGACTCACTCAAGGCGGTCGCCGACAGCCTGGAGGTCGGGTTGAACGTGGAGGCCATGCCGTTAGGGCTTGCGGTCCCGGGTGATCGCCGGGACCTGGTATCGGCGGTGGCCAACCTCGTTGACAACGCCATCAAATACTCCGAGGCGGGAGGAGAGGTGCGGGTAGCGGCGCGGGGCACCGTTTCGGCCGGGGCGACTGGCGGGACGGCAGACAACACTCTGAGTGGCGCCCCGTTGGGGGTGGAGATTTCAGTGGAGGACGACGGGGTCGGAATCCCGGCCCGGGATCGCGAGCGGATATTCGAAAGGTTTTACCGGGTCGATCGGGCCCGGTCCCGGACCACGGGCGGTACCGGCCTCGGGCTTTCGATCGTCAGGCACGTGGCCGCCAACCACGGCGGCACGGTCGGGGTTCAGTCCGTCGAGGGGCAGGGATCCACCTTTACCCTCCGCCTGCCGGCAGTGGCGGTCGCCTCGGGCTCGGGCCATCCCAGACGAGAGGACGATCACATTGCCTGAAGCACTCTCGGTGCTGGTGGTCGAGGACGAAGAGTCATTTGTCGAGGCGCTGGTGGTCGGGCTCAAGCGCGAAGGGTTCGTCGTGACCGTGGCACGCGACGGGGTCGACGGGGTCGAGCTGTTCGACAAGGTCCGGCCCGATCTGATCCTGCTCGACCTCTGGCTGCCAAAACGGTCTGGTATCGACGTGTGCCGAGAGATCCGGGCCCGCAGCCGGGTGCCCATCATCATGGTGACGGCCAAGAGCAGCGAGATCGACACGGTTGTCGGGCTCGAGGTCGGAGCCGACGACTACGTCACCAAACCGTTCCGGCTCCGCGAGCTGGTCGCCCGTATGCGCGCCGTCATGCGCCGGGTGCCCAAAAACGACGAGAGCCCCGACGAGGGGGAGTCACTCGAGGTCGACGGCCTGAGCCTGGACTCCGACCGCCACGAGGTGTCCCTGCGGGGTGAGCTGGTTCCCCTCCCGTTGAAGGAGTTCGAGCTACTCGAGATCCTGATGGCCAACGCCGGCCGGGTGCTGACCCGGGAAACCCTCATAGACCGCATCTGGGGTCCCAACTACGTCGGCGACACCAAGACCCTCGACGTTCACATCAAACGGTTGCGAGCGAAGGTCGAGGACGATCCGTCCCGGCCGGTCCGCATCACGACCGTGCGGGGGCTCGGCTACAAGTTCGAAACGCCTCGCGCCTGAGCCCCGCCGATCCCGGCCCCGCCGGTCTCGGGGCCCGAGCCCCGCCGGATCCCGGCGCATAGACCCCGGCGCCGCCTCCTCGCTCACGCCCCGGCTCGATAAACCACCTTTCCCCCGATGATCGTCGCCCGGACCGGGGGCAGGTCAGCTGACTCTCCGAGCGGCTCACTGAACAAGCAGAGGTCGGCCGGCTGGCCCGGCCCGATCTTCCGGGCCCGCCCTGGCTCTGCTGGATCCCCGAAGAACAGTGACAGCGCCGTCGATGCCCCTATCCGCTCGTCAGACCCCAGCGATCGGCCCCCTGCCGTTGTCCTCGTCACCGCCGCCCGGACCGCCACCTCGGGTTGCCAGGGCCCAAACGGGGCGTCGCTACTGGCCGCCAGGGGGATTCCGGCCTCCAGGAGTGATCGGAGGCGCCAGAGATCAGGTCGGTCGGACGCGTCCACGTCTCGCAGGTACTGATCGCCGCGCCCGAACACGAATGCCGGCTGGGTGACCACAGTCAGCCCCAGCCGGCGAAGCACGGGTAACACCGCGGCGTCGAGAACGGCGCCGTGCTCGATGCGGTCGCCTGCGGCGTCGCCGGCCGACTCGAACGCCGCCACCGCCATGGCGGACTGCACCCCGGTCACGCAGTGGATCGCCACCCGCCTTCCCGCGGCATGGCAGTCCCGGATCACTCCTGTCAGTTCGTCCAGAGACGGAAGCCGGTCGTCGTCCAGCAGGATCTTCGCCGGGCCGAGGGTTACCGGGAGTGATGGGGGAGTCACTCCTGGCGCGGACATCAGGTGCAGCCGCGGCACGAGCCGCCCGTCTGTCGCGGCGGTGGCGAGATCCATGAGGTCGGCGGGACTGGCGTGGGGCGTGGCGTCTGTGAACCCGGTTATGCCGGCGGCGACGGCGGCCCGGCTCACCGCTCCCACATCGGGGATCCGTCGAGGTAGACGGGAACGCAACCAATTGTCCTCTCGCCACAGCCGCCCCGTCGCCCGCCCCGAAGCATCTCTCTCCAACCCGGCCGGCCCGGCATCGCCGACTTGGAGGGAGTGGAGGGCCGCACTGTTGAGAATCCAGACCACGCCACTGCGGTGCTGAACCCGCACCGGCCGCCCGGGAACGATGGAGTCGAGATGGCCGCGATCGATCAGTCCGGCCACGGACTCGTGGTAGCCGACCGCCCGGATCCATTGTCCTCTGGCCAGCCGGGCGTCGGCTGCTCGCAGGGCGGCAGCCAGCTCGACGCCATCTTTGACCTCAGGTGGTCCTGCCGCGACCGAGTCAGAAGCTGCAGCCAGGGCCCAGAGGTGCACGTGGTGGTCGTGCAAACCCGGGGTCAGCTGCCCTCCTTCGGCTGCCAGCTCTTCCTCGCCGGGACGGTGGGGGAGACCGGCCGCCACCTCTTCAATGCCAGAACCGGCAATCCGGACGTCACCAACCACGTCGCCACCGTCACGGGTGATCCGGGCGGAGCGGATGAGCAGGCTGCGACGCCGACCGGGTTCCACGACGGGCCAAGTTACGCTCGCCCTGTGTCCGCCGACCCGCTCGAGCCTCTCGATACGGCCGCCGCGGCCGAGCTGATCGACCGGTTCCGATCCGGCGTGGCGGTGGCACCCGGAACCCTCGGTGGCCATCCGCTGGTGCTCGTAGATCTGGACCGCGGGGGGGAGGGCGTGGAGATCACGGTGCCCGTGTCCTTTCCTGCTGTGGTCGTCGGGTTGACCCGCTCGGGCCGGCCTCGCCGCTTGACCGGCTCCGGGCCGGACGTCGCCCTGGCCGAGGTCGCGGGATCGGCCGGGCCCAACCCGGGGCCGGGGGTGGCGGCGCCGTGGATCGGGTTGCTCGACGTCGACTCCGAGGTCGCCCGACTTCACGATCGCATAAGCGCCAATCCGGTCGCGGCGGCCACTCTCGTGCAGGTTCTGCGCGCCGGCCGGGGCGTCGCGGTTCCCGCCGGCCTGATCATCGAGTCGCTGGCCTACTCGGCGCTCCAGGGCGGTCCCGAATTCGGGGCCTGGCTGGCTTCCCGACCGGCACCATCCGCCCGGGCGGGAGGGGAGGAGCCGGTGCTGCTGGACCGCGAGGACGCCCGGCTGGTTGTCACCCTGAACCGGCCGGCGGTGCACAACGCCTATGACGCGGCGATGAGGGACGGTCTCTACCAGGCTCTGGCTGTCGCCGCGGCCGATCCGACGATCACCGAGGTCGACCTTTTCGGTGCCGGTCCGTCGTTCTGCAGCGGTGGCGACCTGACCGAGTTCGGGACCTTCGCCAACCCCGCCGGCGCCCATCTGGTCCGTACCGGCCAGAGCCCGGCGCGCCTGCTGTTCCAGCTGGCCGATCGGGTGACCGCTCACCTCCACGGGTCCTGCATCGGTTCGGGGATGGAGCTCCCGGCCTTCGCCGGCCGGGTGCTCGCCGACCCCGCCACCCGCTTCCAGCTCCCCGAGCTGGCCATGGGTCTCATCCCCGGCGCCGGCGGGACGGTGAGCGTGTCCCGGCGAATCGGATTTCAGCGGACGGCGTGGCTGGTGCTGAGTGGCCGGTTTATCGACGCCGCGACCGCCCAGGCGTGGGGCCTGGTCGACCGGGTCTCACCCTCCGGTCACGAACCCTCCGAGCACCCGGACTGATTACCGAATCCGCGGCTGGCTCGATCGGCGAGCCCCGGGCCTTATCGACCAGCCCTGGCCGTCTTACTGCGCCGGGCCGTTGGTCAGCGTCAGCCGCGGCGCGGTGAGCAGTCCCCGAGCTATCGGTCCAGCCGATGGTGATCTTGTCGCCCGGGTGATACAGGGTGATGACCTTGGTCAGGCTGTCGGCCGAGACCACCGCCGCGCTGTTGACCGAAGTGATGACGTCACCCCCGGTCAGACCGGCCGCCGCCGCCGGACCGCCCGCGATCACGCTGACCACGCTGGCGCCGGGTACCGTAGCCCCGCTGGATCCTCCCGTCCCGCTGGAGCCTCCCGTCCCACCTGAGCCGCCGTTCGACGAGGTGGGGTTGTTGAGGTAGACGCCCAAAAAGGCCGTGGGCCCGATGTGGACCGTCGAGCTGTTGTGCCCGGACTGGATCTCGTGGGCGATCGTCACCGCTTGATTGATCGGGATGGCGAAGCCTTGCCCCTCCTGGGTCTGGAACGAGAACCCGGCCGATGCCGCGGTGTTCACACCCACAACCTGGGCCGAGCTGTTGACCAGGGCGCCCCCGGAATCTCCCGGCTGGATGTCGGCGTCGGTCTGTATCAGCCCGTTGAGCTGCTCGCTCGCGCCGGTGCTCTCGTCCTGGGCGGTGATCGACTGGTTGAGAGCCGTTACCTGACCCGCGGCCACGCTCGGGCTGCCGCCCAGGCCGCCGGCATTGCCGAGGCCGACGACTGTGTCACCGAGAGACACTCCGGTAGAGTCGCCGAGCTTCGCTGTCTGCAGCCCGGTCGCGTTCTTGAGCTGGATGAGGGCGACGTCGTGGGTGCGGTCGTAGCCGACGACCTCGGCGACATAGGTCTTCCGGTTGCCGACGTCGGTCGCCTTTATGGAGGTCGACCCGGAAATCACATGATTGTTGGTCAGGACGAGGCCATTGGAGCTCAGCACGATCCCCGTCCCGGCGGCTTCGCCTGTCTGGTTGGTCGGGGTGCCCACGGTCGTGTCGACGTCGACCAGGGCCGGCGAGACCTTGGCCGCGATGGCGCTTACGGTCCCCGAGCTGGGACCGCCGGATCCGGAACCGCCGGACCCCGAGCTTCCGGAACCCGCCCCGTTGCCCGACCCGGACGGGTTCTGGCCCAATCCGCCGGCATTGCCGGAGTTGCCGGAGTTACCGAATGAGTTCGACGCGTTTCCCCCCGGCACGGTGTTGCGCCACACCCCGTGCCCGATCCCGAGTCCGACGATGATGGCCACCACGAGCAACAGGGCGGTTACCGCGCCGGGAAGGGTGCGATGGGGCTGAGGGTTCCGGCCCGGCCAGTTGTACTGCCAGGTCCCTGAGCCCGAGGGCCCTCCGGGGCGGCCGCCCGATCCGCTCCCGTACCCGGGTCCTCCGCCGTAGCCCGATCCGCTTCCGTACCCGGGTCCTCCGCCGTAGCCCGAACCGCTCCCGTACCCCGGCCCTCCGCCGTAGCCCGACCCCTGGCCGTAGCCCCACGCCCCTCCGGCGCCCGCGGCACCGGCGGCACCGGCGGCACCCCAGCCGGCGCTGTCGTCGGGGCCCCAGCCCGCACCATATGGGTTGTCCGATGGCGCACCCCGGCCGCCGGAGGTGGACGCTCCTGCCTGGTCGTACGACCCGCTGTCGCTCCGCCCTCCCTGATCCGATGGGCCCTGGGCCCAGGCGTCGGGGTCCTGCCGCCAGGACGCGTATTCCCAGTTGGGAGGGGGCGGGGGCGGCGACCAGCTACCCGGACCCGCGGGCGAGTTCGGAGCGCCGGAATGGCTTCCCCCGCCACCGGGCGAACCGGGCCCGGGTGGGGCCCACCCCGCGGCGGCTTCGGGGGAAGCAGGGGCCGGTGGAACCCATCCGCCCGAGTCGGAGGGCGCGCCCGTTCCGCCGGGCGTGGCGTCCCCGCTCGATCGAGGTTCGTTGGTGTCGTCCATCACTCCTCGCAGCCCACATCGCGGGCACGTATACCGCCCAGTTAACCCGACCTAGCTGAGCATTGGATGAGACGGGGATAAAAGGTCGCCGCCCTCGCTTCGGACCCCTCCACCCGGGCGGGACAACCCGGTTGTTGGGAAACGGTTGTTGCAGTGTTGCCATAGCTGTGAGCGCCAGCGACTTTTATGGGGGGATGGCCGTAGAACCTCGCCTCGATGCGTGGCTGACCGTACTGCACGAGTACGACGGCACCGACATCCTCCTCACTGACGGTTCCCGGCCTCTTCTTCGCATCGACGGCAAGCTGGTTCCCCTGGAGGGGGCCGAGCCCCTGACCGGTGAGGAGATCGAGGTCATCTCCCGAACCCAGATCCGCGACCAGTACGGCGACCGGCTCCACATGGGCCGGGAGGTGGACTTCTCGTTTTCCTGGCGTGACCAGGCCCGGATCCGGGCCAACGCGTTCTACCAGCGGGGATCCTGCGCTCTGTCGCTTCGGCGCATCCCGATGCAGATCCCGACCCCGATCGAGCTGGGGCTGCCGCCGGCTCTTTCCGGGATCCTGCGCAGTCCGAGCGGACTCATCCTCGTCACCGGGCCGACCGGGTCGGGCAAGTCCACCTCGATGGCCTCGATGATCGACGTGATCAACCGTAACCGGCCATGCCACATCATCACGATCGAGGACCCCATCGAGTACCTCCACGACAACCAGGCCGCCGCGGTGAGCCAGCGGGAGGTCGGTACCGACACCGAGTCGTTCGACAACGCCCTCAAGTCGGTCCTCCGCGAGGACCCCGACGTGGTGCTGGTGGGCGAGATGCGCGACCTCGAGAGCATCTCGGCCGCCCTGACCATCGCTGAAACCGGCCACCTGGTGATCACCACGCTTCACACCAACGACTCGGCTCAGGCCATCGACCGCATCATCGACGTGTTCTCGTCCGAGAGCCGGCCCCAGATCCAGGTGCAGCTCGCCGGCACCCTCCTGGCCGTGCTGTATCAACGCCTGGTGCCGAGGATCGGCGGGGGGCTGGTAGCGGCGTTCGAGCTGATGGTCGGGGTGCCGGCCGTGCGCAACCTGGTCCGGGAAGGCAAGACCCGGCAGCTGCGCAACGTGGTTTCCACTCACCGGGCCGACGGCATGCAGACCTTGGAGCACTCTCTTACATTCCTGATTCAGGAGGGCATGATCGACTACGAGACGGCGATAGACGCCAGCCTCTTTCCGCAGGACATTCCCAGACCGCGACCGCAGCCGGTACCGATCGGCGGGGTGGCCTGATGGCCGGGGGAGTTATTGCGCAGCGCTCGGCGCTGCCCTACCAGATCTTGGCCGGAGTCGAGCCCATAGGGGGCGGCTGGCTGGTGGCGCCAGGGAACCTTCAGGGGATCACCCTGGCGCCGCAGCCCGCCTACGTCCTCGAGTCCCTAGCCGACGTGCTCGACTACCGGCCGTCTTTCACCATCGTGGCCCTGCACGCCCCGGTCGGGACCCCCGACGACCCCGGCGGTTGGCGGACGTGCGACCTGGCGGCCCGGCGCAAGCTCGGACCCCGGGCCCTGGCGGCCGGCCGGGCGCCCTCTCGTGCCCTGCTCGACGCCACCTCCTTTGCCGAGGCCAAAGAGATCGACCCGTCGCTCGACATCGTCCGGTACCGGTCGCTGGCCAAGGCCGCCGAGGCCATCCGCGAGGTGCAGTCCTGGCGCCAGCGCATCGTGTGGGAGGTAAACCCGGAGCTGGCCCTCACCCAGATGAACGACGGCGAGGTCTGCAGTTATCCCCGGCGCACCATGCACGGCCGCGGCGTGCGGCGCGAGCTCATCATCCGGAAGGTTCCCGGGGCCGAGCGGGTCCTCAACCAGCGACCCAAAGGCGTCCGCGAGGACAAGCTGATAGACGCCCTCGCCGACCTCTGGACCGCCCGGCGGATCATGGCCCGGGCCATCACCCGCATGTCCGACCCGCCGACGTGGGACGAGGACGGAGTGCGGATGGACATCGTCTGCTGAGCTTGATTTTCGCCGGTTCAGGTCCGGGGGGTGACCTAGAGGGCAGCGTTCCGGACGATTTCCGCGAAATGTCCCTCCGAGGTGGCACGATGTAGGCCGTGAGGCGCGAGCGGAGTCACATGGATCCCGGGCGGCTCCGGGATCAGAGGATCCTGCCGGCTGCCGTGGCGGATGTCGGGATCGCCCGGGAGCTTTCCCGGCGGCGGCGTCTGTCCAAGCTGGTCCTGCTGATGGCGATAGTGGCGCTGTGGTTGTGGGTTTCGGTGGTGGCCCGCCACATCCTTGGCGTTCCCAGGCTGACCCAGTCCGAGAGCCAGGCCCTTCCTCTGATCGCCGTTCTCATCCTGGTCGCCGCGGTCATGGTGGTGCCGTTGCTCGCGGCCGGGCGCTCACCCCACATCCGGTATCGGGCCGAGGACATCGACGTCGGCCTCGACGACGTCAAGGGGATGCCGGTCGTGGTGGAGGAGGCGGTCCGCTCCCTCAACCTTTTCCTCGCTCACTCGACGTTCCGGGCCGAGATGGGGGGCACCCCGAGGAAGGGAATCCTCTTCGAGGGTCCCCCCGGTACGGGCAAGACCCATCTGGCCAAGGCCCTGGCCCGAGAGGCCGGGGTGCCCTTCTTCTTCGTGTCTTCGTCGGCGTTCCAGTCGATGTTCTACGGGCAGACCAACCGCAAGATCCGGGCCTTCTTCACGACGCTGCGCCAGGCCGCCCGCAGCGAGGGCGGTGCCATCGGCTTCATAGAGGAGATAGACGCCATAGGCGCCACCCGGGCCGGGATGGGCGGGGGCGGCGGCCGCGAGGGGATCGCGGGTGTGGTCAACGAGTTGCTCATCCAGCTCCAGTCCTTCGACCAGCCCCCCCGCCGGACCGTCTGGCTCAACGGCGTGGTGGATATCGCCAACCGGTTCCTCCCCCCGGGCCACCCGCTGCATAAGCCGCGCATCCCGCCGGCCAACGTGCTGGTGATCGGGGCGACCAACCGGGCCGCCGACCTCGATCCGGCGCTGCTTCGCCCCGGGCGGTTCGACCGGACCATCACCTTCGACCTGCCGAGCCGGGCCGGGCGCAAGGACATCCTCGACCGCGAGCTGTCCCGCCGGGCCCACGAGCCCGAGGTGGCCGAGATGACCGGTCGCCTGGCCGCGTCGACCTTCGGCTACACCCCGGCGATGCTGGTCCACGTGCTCGACGAGGCTCTCGTGTGGGCCCTCCGGCGGGGCGCCGGGGAGATGTCGTGGGACGACGTGCAGAAGGCCAAGATGACCGAGGAGGTCGGCTTAGCCCAACCCGTCGAATATACCGAGGCCGAGCGCCGGACCATCGCCACCCACGAAGCCGGCCATGCCACCGTGGCCTGGCTCATCGGCAAGGCCCGACGGCTCGAGGTCTTGTCCATCATCAAGCGCGGCGGGGCGTTGGGCATGCTGGCCCACTCCGATACCGAGGAGCGCTTCACCCAGACCGAGAGCGAGCTCAAGTCTCTGGTGGAGATCTCGCTCGGCGGCCTGGCGGCCGAGGAGGCCTTCTTCGGTGAGCGCAGCTCGGGCGTCGCCGGCGACCTCAAGTACGCCACGACCATCGCGGCCCAGATGGTCGGCAGCATGGGCATGGGCGGCACCCTGGTGTCGTACGAGGCGGTCCAGGTCGGGCCGTCCAACCTGGTGGCCAAGGTGCTCTCCTCGGACGAGGGTCGCGAAACGGTCGCCGAGCTGTTGGCGGGGGCCAAGGTCGAGGTGACCAAGCTGATCGAGACCAACCGCCACATCGTGGAAGCCCTGCGCGACGCCCTGCTCGACCGCGACGAGCTGGTCGGCGACGAGATCGAGCAGGTGATCAGAGGAGCGCTGCCGCAGCCGGTTTAGTCCGGGGTCGAAGCAGTTCAGGCCGGATCACCTGTAACGCGGCGCGGTCAGTCGGCGTCTGCGATCCATGGTCGGAGGATCGAACGGGGCGAGGCTCGGCAGTCCGCATCCGCGCTCTTCAGCGGGCCGGGCTCGGCACCATGCGAGACCGTGGTCCGCATCTGCGATGAACGGACCACGCCCTCGATATGCCGAGCCCACCCCTCGGGAGGTCTGGCGCCGTGGCGCTTGGCCGTGCTCATCAGCGGGGCGCCGGCCGGGCCTGCAGCTGCCTTATCACGTTCTTCTTTATACTTTGTGCGCTTAGCCCGCTCCCAGCGGGTTAAGCGCACAAACTATGTAACACCACTCGCGGCAGCCCGCGCTCCTGAGGTGGCGCCGTGGGCCGGGCTCAACCCAGGCCGGCGTAGGCGCAGTTGGCGTCGCCTGGCGCGGCGGGGTGCTCGGGCGTTGCCACCTCAACCGCTCCTGGGCTGGTTGGGTCGACCGTGATCGAGTAGTACGCGGAGGTGACGGGGTCCCGCAGCATGGTGGCCAGGGCGGCTAGGTCGCCTGGCGCTTTGCCGTGGAGGACCTGGTACTCGGCCACCGCCTCGGTGACTGCCTGGTAGTTCGTGCGGCAGGCGACCTGGGCTCCCTCGCTGACGTCGCTGGCCGCCTTGACCGGCGATGAGTCGATCGTGGTGGCGGCGCCGCCGGCGCTCGAGCGGCCCTCGTGATCCCCGCCGGACCCGTTCTGGTTTCCCAGGACGGCTGCCGCCATTCCGGCGAGGATCACGATGGCCACGAGTAGCCCGACCAGACCTCGCCCCGAGTCTGGCCGGACTCCTCGCTCGGAAGAAGCCCTTTGTGCTTTCATCCTGCTACTTAATAGTGACAGCTTGATCTCAAGAGCCACCCGCCGGGGTCACAACTAGTCCCCAATCAAAGTCAACTGCGTGGTCACCCACGGCTCTAAATGTGAGGGACCAGAGAACCACCATGCAAGCCCACGCTGTTGTCAGGTAATAGAGGGTCATAACGAAGCAAGTTCAGACGGTCTTAGACCCTCGGACGTTGCGTTCTCCTCCACGAATGACTCATCGATCGCGTGTCGCCCGAGACAGATGTCAGCTGACGTTGGCCGCTGCGCACGTTGGCGCGGTTGGTGCGGTCCCGGTTGGAGCGCCTGTTCCGACTGTTATTGTCCCAGAGCCGTCGTTGGCTACCCAGATGTAGTAGTGGGATCCCGTTTTCGGGAACGCTCTTGAGCCACGGGCCAGCGGGGCTGATTAGTTGTGGCTTGGTTATTAGGGCTGATGTCGCTCGGCGCTCAAGAGTTCCGATCCCAGTTCCGCTCGCTGCTCCGACGCGCATTGGTAGCTCGTTGAAGGATCACGTATCGGTTTGGCTGCCGATCCCGCAGGGCGTTCCATCCGGGTAATTTCCCATCTCTGCCTTGTATGACTCGACCGCATTCTCGACCGTCTTGAGGTCGGATTGCCATGCAGCCTGCGCACTCTGGCTCCGAAGGTTCTGGACGGCGAACACCACGATCCCCGCGAGAATGGCGAGCACTACGACCACGAGCAGTAGCTCGATAAGGGTGAACCCGTCATCGTCGGCTCGCGCCGCCAACCGCGAAGCTGCCCTTCGCTGACCTGCATCTTCGGCGTTGTGTCCTCTCCCTGATGCTCATCGCATATTACGATAAGCGTTATTTCTACCTTAGAGATAATGTTCGCACACCGTAAGTCATGGACTCGCATCAAATACCCAACAGTGGCACAACTCGTTCAAACCGCCCATTTGGGACATAGAGCGTCGATGCCTTATCCTGGCCAACTCCGGCCGCGGCGCAGATGTCGTTGGCGGGAGGGGGGCTCCCGGTCGGAGTCCCTTTCCGACGATGATCGTTCCCGTCCATCGTTGGCTACCCAGATGTAGTAGTTGGCCCCGTTCTGGGGAACGTCCTTGAGCCATGGGCCCGACGGCGGGCTCATGGGTACATTCCGGGTGACGTTGCCGTCGGTGTCATAGCCGTTGTTGGTGTCGGACTTGCTGCCAGTGAGGAGCTCGGATCCGGGCCGCCTTGATCAACGGCCATTCGGCTCGCCCCGGCGGCATTCACAACACCACGAGGCGCTGTCACCGTCCGTCGCCGGTTGAGTTCCACCGGCACCGACGCCGGATCGGGTAGTTGCCCATCTGCGCCTTGTAGGTCTCAACCGCCGCCTCGACGGTCTTGACGTCCGAGTTGCAAGCCGCCAGACGCTCGTTCCGGTGAGGCTCTGGACGGCAAAGACCGACGATACCGGCGAGGACACCCGAGGATGACGATGACGACCAGGAGTTCGATAAGCGTGAAGCCGCATTCTTCTACTTTGCGGCTCTCTGTAGCGGAGCCGTCTCGAGTCGTGTCGCAATGACGGTCTCCCTTCTCTCGTCGTAGATCGGTGGTCCACGCCGCCGAAACAGTTCCGGACCGGATCCCTAGCATCCGGTCCGAGCGGCTCGCACGTTTGTGGCACGTGGGTACGGGAATACCTGAGGAAGTACCGATGCCGAGACGAAGCCGACGACGGCAGGTACTGAGCAAAAAACAAGGTTGGCGGGCGCTGTCGCGCCCGCCAACCTTCGACTGAACCTGATCGAGTCGTATTTGCGACTGCCTGAGCAGACCTGGGTGCACCCGGCCGCACCTAGGTTGGTAGTTGCAGTGCCAGTGGCATCGAAGACCTGATCGTTCCCAAGCCTCCTGCGCCGTAACACCGATCGAGTAGTGGCCGGTGTTGAAGGCCAGTCCTTGAGCCATGGCCCGACGGTGGTCGTGCCGTTGGTGTACTCGTCACCAGTTGGCCATCGCCAGCGATGCTCCCGCTCCGTCGGAGCCGCCGCTCGGAGCGGCAGGTGGGGTAAAGTGGCGGCCGGCCCGGCAGCCCAGCTGTTGGGAAGCGCGGCGTCCGGGTAGGACGCCAATCTGCGCCTTGTAGCCCTCGGCGGCGGTTTCGACCGTCTTGTAGTCGGACCCGCAGGCCGCCTGGGAGCTCTGGCCCGAGAGGTTCTGGACAGCGAAGACCACGATGGCGGCCAGGATGCCGAGAATGACGATAACGATGAGGAGTTCGATGAGGGTGAAGCCCCCTTCGCTCTCCGGATCCTCGCGGCGCCGGCGCAACCGCTCAAGGGATGCTTGCATACCTTCTCTCCTCAGGATTTCTTCGAAACGAAGCGACCGTGTTGCCCCTTCACACAATGAGCCTGACATGTGTATCTCACCCTTACCTCTCTGGTCTCCCAACTCCCGCCCAACACGACCGAGAGGTGCTTCTAACCATTGTTGCCCGACTCCGGCGATCCAGCTGTTGATGTGCTCCGAGGTGCCGCACGTGGATGTTGGTTGGCGGCTGTGCAGTTGAGCTGACCGCCCAGGGAGTAGTCGTCGAAGCTCACGTTCGCGTACAAAAGGGCGTTGGTACTGTAGCAGGCGCTCCTGAG
This sequence comes from uncultured Actinomycetota bacterium, assembly GCA_963783945.1. Taxonomy (GTDB): domain Bacteria; phylum Actinomycetota; class Acidimicrobiia; order Acidimicrobiales; family Palsa-688; genus CAWAPS01. The sequence goes on along the minus strand of CAWAPS010000019.1, from coordinate 150,538 downwards.
GCCGAGCAGGCGTAGAAGTCGATCACCCTGGTGTTGGACAAGCTCTGGTTATAGGCACCCTGTTCGCAGTCGACCGTCATGCTGACCCTGTTGATGACAATCGAGGGCGGCGCCGGACCCCAGCAGTTGGATGCGGCCCCTTCGGACGAATCCGTCACCGGAGTACCGGACGGTCTGCACCGCCATCTGGGTGGCTCCGCGTGGCTGCGTACTCGGTAGAGGTCTGAGAAGTCAGGTTGCTGGAGTTGGCGATGTCGTGTGATCGAGGACCTGGCAATGGCCAGGAAGATGAAGCTGAGCACGATCAGCATCACCAGGGCGAGTACTAGGGAGACGCCCGCCTCGTCATGGTCGCAGGCCGCTCGGGGCGGGCGCCGAGGGACCGTCAGGTGGCGTCGGAAGTCAGCGAGCCGGCTCATCACGACACTGTCAACGTGAAGGCTTGCGGCGTCTGTCCCGTAGTGTTGGTGGCGTAGACGTAGAACGTGAACGTGCCGGTAGCGGGCGGGGTGCCGGCCAGCTTGCCGTTCTTGACAGTCAGCCAGGTTGGGCGCGGCGTGGGCACCGTTGTGGTGAACACTGAAGGTGGGGGTTGGCCAGCCGCTGGCGGCTAGAGGGAAGGTGTCGGGCTGGTTCACCGGCCACGCCGTCGAGCCGCCGCTGGTGAAGATCGGGGCCTGGTTGACGGTCAGGGTGAAGGGTTGGGGCACAGCAGGGCCTATCCCGTTGCTGGCACTGAACACGAGGGTATAAACCCCTCCGTCCCCGACTGCGCTCGGACCGCTTTCCTGCAGGGTGGCGGTTCCTGTCCCTGCCATAAAGGACACATCCGCAGGCGGAGTCCCGCTCTTCAGGGTGATGTCTGGCAGGGGCCACCCGGAGGCCGACACCGGGAAGCTCCCGGGGGTGCCGGCTGTGAAAGTGTGCTTGTTGGCGGAGGTGAAGCTGGGGGCTCCGTTTATGGTCAGGGTGAAGGGTTCGGTCACCGAGCCGGCTTTGTTGCTGGCAGTGAGGACAATGGGGTAGACGCCTGGCGTGACTTGGCCGGTGATCGACATTGTTGCGCTCCCCGGCGTCGTAGCAAAATTGACGCCTCCGGGCAGTCCGGTCTGGGTGATGTTCGGGGGGAGATACCCCGAAGCCGTCACGGTGACGGTTCCCGACTGGCCGACGGTCAGAGTTCCGGCGTTGGGGGGATTGAACGCCGGGGCTTGGTAGACGATGATTTTATAGTTCTGTGTGACAGTGCCACGGGGGCTGGAGGCGGCTACGGTGATGTCGTATTCTCCGCCAGTGCCGGCGTCGGCCGAGCCGGACAGGAGGCCTAGACCTGTGGTGGCGTTGACTGAGAAGGTGACACCGCCGGGCAGAGGGCTGCCAGTGCTACAAAGGTTCGACGGATCGCCTGTTTGGTAACAGGAGAGAGTCGGAGCCGGGAACCCGGTGACATTCAACGTGAGGTACAGCGTCGAGGTGACGTTGCCAGCGGTTAGTTCAAGGGTAGTGACACCGGGTTGGGAGCTGGCCAGCTGCGGATATTCCGACCCGGGATCGGTCACGACGAAGGCCAGCGTGTTCCCGCTCCCGTCGGGCGCGGTCGCAGTGGCGGTCAGTTGCTGGATCCCGCCGTTTTTCAGACTGGGGTTGCCTTGGCACGTGCCTTGACTTCCGGGAGATGACGGTACGAACACGTTAGTGTTGTTGTTCCACCAATCGAGGTTGGAGATGCGCAGGTGATAGCCCGCCAGTGGCGAGGTGACAGTAGCGGCGGTGCCCGTTGTCACGGTGAAGTCGCTAGATGATCTTGCGGTCACGGAACCATCCTGGACCGAGATGGAGTACGCCTCGGGTTGCCCGAGGGGGCCGGTGAGTCCCGAGGGGACGGTGAAGGTGATCGTGGCCGCCCCGGTTGGGTCGACGGGGACGGGTGACGTAAGCAGGACGGTCGTCGGCGATCCCGTCTGCGGGGTAAGGGTCACCTGGTTTACGGAAGAGGGAGAGGGCAAGCCGGTCGCGAACACCGTGGCCGCGGTACCTGCCGCGCCGGTCGCAGGCGTGGGCGCACTTAGTAGGGCGTATGTGGTGGTCAGAGCGCACTTGGTGTATGTAGGCCCGCCACCGGCGCCGACAGGCTGCATCTGGATCTGATAGGCCGCCGAGTCGGCGAAGCTGCGCAGGACGGTGTTCACGGACACCAGGCTTCGGTGCTCAGTGGAAGCAGAACTCGAACTAACGAGGGAGTTGATGAGCGCGGCGGCGGTGATCGACAGAATCAGGGTGGCCATGAGCAGCTCGATGAGGGTTTCCCCTTGTTCGGCGGGATGCGCCGCGCTGACGACGTAGACGGGTGGGTCTCAATGTCATCCGATGGTGATGAGACCGTTGAGGGGGCAGGCAAGTGAAAGCGACACCATGGCGCCGATGCTCAAGTCAGCTCCGTCACCTGCGCTGACCGCGGACCCTGGCGCGTAGAGAACCCCGCTTATGCTGGAACTGCCGGACAGGTTGATGGGGCTGCCATCAAAATCCCAGAGGCCTATGCCGGAGTAGCTGCCTGAGGTGGGGGCCGCCAGGGTGAGTTGGGCGCTGTTTGTGACGGAGACTCCGTTCTGCAGGTAGATCAACACTCCACCCGGGAGACTGGAGAGCGTCGCAGAGTCCTGAATCTTCAGACCGCCCTGTAGGTAGTAGACGCCAGGGCTGAGCACGCCCTGCTGAAAACTGTTGAGAAAGAGCTGTGCTGAGTAAACGCCCGGGTAGTAGGTGGTGATCTGCTGACCGGAACTGTTCAACGCCGTCGTCGAACTGGGGGCCGGCCCGAGAATGCTCGCTACGGGCGGGTTGATCCCCTGCACCGGATTCACCGGCGATCCCACTGGCGGGATCGGGGTCGGGCTGAGCTCGCGTCCGGCGTCACTGATATCGCCCCGGTAGCGGCGTAGATCTGCCCGCTCACGTTGACCTGTGCGTGGCTGCTGAGCGCCCCCGAGGTCAGGGCCACGCTGCCATTGACGTTGAGGGTCCCGGCCGAGCAGGTGAGTTGGCCGACCTGGAGGATCTGCGACGGTGACTGGCCTGCGACCACACCCTGGTTCTGCGGATTCGACAGTCTTGGCACCGCCACCAGATTGAAGTTGTAGTTGGTGGAGCTGGTCAGACCATCCAGACTGACACCCGAGATGGGGGGATTAGCGGCCGCAGCAGCCCAGCCGGCGCTGGCGGTCTCGGCCGCGGCTGATGGAGTGATTGCGACCGTAGCTCCGAAGCAGGTCAGAGGGTCTGCCGTCGCCTGAGCGGTGGTGCACGGCGTCGTCGGTTGAAGCAACCCGCTAGCCACGATTACCGAACTGGGTGGATCGGCAGGCACGGCGTCGCAGGAGAGGCGAACCAGATCCCCATTGCTCCACGTGGAGTACGAGACGTCCGTGCTCGACGGGGTGTCGGGGCCGTTGCCGTTCCAACTCAGACCCAGCGCAAAAGTCGGAGTGGCCGAGACCGGAGGGGCAGGCGGCGCGACTACCCAGGCCGGCGGATGCCGCAAACGGGTCGTAGTACTCTTCGCTTGTGGGGTTGTAGCCGCACGGGGGCGTGTTGTTGGTGGTATCGCCAGAGCGGCGTCCGTCGTCGACGAATGTGGCGCTTTCGACGTCCCGGACGAAGTAGGCAGATGTCAGCTTGGCGCTGGTGGAATCGGTCAGCCGGCTCGACACCTGTTTCTGGTTGAGCAGGCCCGTGACGACCACGGCCGCGATCGCCCCGATGATCAAAGGCATGATCACCAGCACGACCAACAACTCGGTCAGGGTGAATCCCGATTCGCTGCGCTCCATGAGGACTGACCCGTCTAGGACGAGATCTTGACCTGGTTGAAGATCCCGTACATGGCCGAGACCAGGGCGATGGCAACGAAACCGACGATGATCCCGACGCCGACGATGACCGCGGGTTCGACGATGGTGGTAAACCGCTTGATCTTGTAGTCGAGCTCTCTGTCGAGGTAGTTGGCCGCGGCCTGGAGCTGGTCGTCCATGCTGCCCGTGTTCTCGCCGACCGCGAACATCTGCTTGGCCGCCCCCGGGAAGAGTCCGGTGTCCGACAGGGGACCGGCCAGTCCCTCGCCCCGGAGCATGGCCGACCGGGCTTCGGTCAAAGCCGCGGCGGAAGACCACGTTGTTGGTCGCCGCAGTGGTCACGGCGATCGCTTCCGGCAGGCCTACTCCGGCCATGGTCATGGAGGCCAGGAGCCGGCAGAAGCGCTCGACTATCGCCGTGTGCACGAGATTGCCCACCATCGGGATCTTCAACACGACGGTGTCCTTGATCTCCTTGCCCCGCTCGGTCCGACTGCCCAGGAGCATCCCGATCACCGCTGCGACGATGAGTGCGCCGGCGATGATGCCCCAGTGGCCGAGCCACCCGGCTACGTCCAACAGCACGCGGGTGGGAAAAGGAAGCTTGGCGTTGAGCGTACCGAAGAACGTCCGGAACTTCGGCAGCACGTACACCACCAGCACCACGGTCACGACCACCGCCAGGCCCAGCACGACGGACGGGTAGGCCAGAGCGGACTTGACCTTGTGCTCGGTCTCTATCTCCCGCTCCAGGTAGTCGCCGACCTGGTCCAGGACCTCGTCCAGGTTGCCGGTGAGCTCGGCCGACCGGAGCACCTCTACCGTGTAGCCGGGGAACAGCTCCGCATGCTCGGCGGCCGCCTCCGAGAACCGCGATCCCGACTCAAGGGATACCCGCATGCCTTCGAGGGCGTACCTGCATCAGCTTGTCCGAGGTCTCGTCGGACAGGACCAGCAAGGCCTCGAGCACCGAAACGCCGGATCGGAGGAATACCGAGAGCTGGCGGCACAGGTGCATCAGCTCACGCTTCTTGACCGTTCGAGGGGTGATCTCGAACTGGAGAATGCTCTTCTTTTCCGAGATGGCGATCGGCTGCAGGTTGCGGTCGAGCAGCTGCTCGCGCACGACGGCGATGGCGGTCGACGTCTCGACGCCGGTGATGACCGACCCGTCGGCCGCTGCAGCGCTGAATCGGTACTTTGCCACGTCTAGCCCCTCCCGCCGCCCATCAGAGGGCGTAGATGCTGCGGATTACTTCTGAAATGGTCGTGACGTTTTGGTCCACCAGCCTCAGTCCTTCGGTGCGCAGGGTGCGCATACCCTGCTTGATGGCGACCCGGCGCAACTCGTCCTGGGTCGCCCACCCGACGAGCAGGCGGCGGATCTCTGGTGTCATGTGCAGGAACTCGTAGACCCCGATGCGGTCCTGATAACCGGTCTGGGTGCAGAAGTGACAGCCGGTGCCCTTGAGGAACACGTCCTTACCCTCGCCCCCCGATTCGGTGTAGAACGCCAGCTCTTCAGGTGTCGGGTCGTACGGGGCGGCGCACGACTGGCAGATCCGCCGCACCAGCCGCTGGCTCACTATCCCCAGGACAGACGAAGACAGCAGGAACGCTTCGATGCCCATGTCGAGGAAACGATGCAGGGCGGCGATCGAGTCGGTGGCGTGCAGCGACGACATGACGAAGTGCCCGGTCAGCGCCGCCTGGACCGCGATTCGCGCCGTGTCCTGGTCGCGGATCTCACCAACCAGGATGACATCGGGATCCTGGCGCAGAATGGAACGCAGGCCGTCGGCGAAGGTGATCCCGGCCTGCTCGTTGGTCTGGATCTGATTGATCGAAGGAAACACGTACTCGACGGGATCTTCGATGGTCACGATGTTGCGGGACCTCTCGTCGATCTCGGTCAGGGTGGCGTAGAGAGTGGTCGTCTTGCCGCTCCCGGTGGGGCCGGCGCACAGCACCATGCCAAACGGCGACCGGACCATCTTGGAGTATTCGAAGTGGGTGTCTATCGGCATCCCGAGATCGTCGAGCCGGAAAAGGGACCGACTCTTGTCCAGGATCCGCATCACGCACTTCTCGCCGAAAACGGTGGCCATGGTCGACACCCGGACATCGATCTCAACCTCCGTCGACCTCGGTGGTGAACTGGCCGTCCTGGGCCCGCCGGCGCTCGACGATGTTCATGCCCGCCAGGATTTTGACCCGGCTGACCAAGGGGGCCGACATCCCCATCGGGAGGCTGAGGATGTCGTTGAGCGCGCCGTCGATGCGGAAACGGACCCGCATGATCCCGTCGCTCGGCTCCAGGTGAAGGTCCGATGCCCGGTCCCGCAGCGCCTGGGTCAGCAGCATGTTGACCACCTTGGCCACCGGGGAGTCGGCCGTGAACGCCTCGTCGCGCGCCCTGGCGCTGGCGCTGCGATACCCCTCCCCCAGGGTAAAAGCCCTGACAATGTGATCGACGTCGGCCAGCGCCAGGTAGGCCTGGTCGATGGCGTGGCGCGCCACCGCAGGGGCGACAGCGAGGAGCCGGACCGGGGATCCGACGGCTGCCTCCAGCTTCGCTTCGAGGCCCGGCCGCAGATCGCCGGCGATCATCTCCACCACGCCATCTACCTCGCGCAGCGGCAGGGCGTTGTACTGCCGGGCCACTTCCTCGGTGATCCGACCCGCCATCTCCGGGTCCGGAGCGTTGCGGCTCAGATCGATGAGCCCGACGCCGTACTGCTCAGCCAGGACCGGGGTGAGCTTGCGCTCGTCAACCGCACCGGTACGCATCAGAAGCTCGCCGAGGCGGAGGCCAGAGCCGCTTTTGGGACTCGAGGGCGAACGCCACTTGCTCAGGCGTTACCAGTCCCTGCTCCACTAGCAGGTCACCGAGGAAGCGGCCCGAAGGCGTGGCTGGGGTGGGGGGCCCGTCAGCTTTGCCGTTGCCGTTTTCGGAATGCCCGTCCGCCATCAGGGGGTCGGCGGTCAGCGTCGGTAAAGCATGGCTCCCGTTGCTGCCGGGGGGATCTGCAGCTACCCCGGGTTCGTAGGTATCAGACTTCTTCTCGCCGCGACCAAAGACCCGCGGCATTAGGAGTACCGCCGAACGGTCTCGTCGCACGTAGTGACGATGTCTCCGCTCAGGGGCACTCTCTCCGCCCAGGGGGCGAGCTCGGAGGCGTCGGATAGGCCGGCTACTACCAGAGGAATGCCCGCCCGGAGCCCGCAGATGGAGCCCATCTCGGCCATGGTCGTTCCGCTTCCCGCGCTGGTACGGATGTTCACCACCACGTCGACCTGGCTGCGGTCGAGAGGGCAGCCGACCCCCGGGATCAGGGCATTACAGGGGAACGGGGTCTCCGAGCTCTCGTAGCAGTGGTGCACCACCCGGCCCGCCGCCTCCAGCTGCGCCGACGCATCACCGAGCGCCCAGTCGTCTGTGCCGACCACGAGCACCTCGGCCGCCGGGGCCCATTCGTTGATGATCTTGAGGTCGCCGGGGCTGGCGCCATTACCGATCTCTACGTCTGGGCGTGCCAATGGGGCAGGTTGCACAGGGACCAGTGTCTGATACGCGGCTCACGTCGACCCCTCCGTCATCCCAACAGCCGAACAACTTGCGGCGGTATATTTGGGGCAATCATGGTGGCACTACGGGATGCTCGCATCCTGGTCGTAGACGATGACGAGCAACTACGCTCCCTTCTCCTGCTGGTGCTGGAGGGTGAGGGTTACCCGGTGCTCGTTGCCTCTGATGCGGCCGGGGCGGTGGAAGCAGTTCAAAAGGGTCTTGCCGACCTTGTCGTACTGGATATCTCCCTCGGACGGGACGACGGCCGGATGGTGCTGGCCAAGATCCGAGAGATGGGCAACCTCCCGGTGATCTTCATAAGCGGCAAGAGCGACACCGCCGACCGGGTGCTCGGCCTGCGGCTCGGCGCCGACGACTACCTGCCGAAGCCGTTTTCCCCGGTGGAACTGGTGGCCAGGGTCGAATCCGTGCTCCGGCGAACCGGGGCGCGGCCGGCTGCTGAGACCAACCACAACGATGTGGCAGTCACACCCGGTGTGGCGGTCGACGAGCTCACCCGCGAGGTCCGGGTGAATGGCAAGACGGTGGAGTTGACGGCCAAGGAGTTTGACCTCCTGGCGTTCCTGGTCCGCTCGCCCCGTCAAGTCTTCAGTCGGGGCCAGCTGCTCGAGCATGTTTGGGCTTCCAGGTCGGACTGGCAGGACGAGGCCACGGTCACCGAGCACGTGCGGCGGGTCCGGCACAAGGTGGAGAGCGATCCGGAGAAGCCCCGCTGGATCACCACGGTCAGGGGCGTCGGGTACCGCTTCGAGCCATAGACATGCATCTGCCTTCATAGTTTGTGCACTTAACCCGCCAGGAGCGGTAAAAACGCACAAACTATGATGCCGAGCCCACGGCAGCGCCGCCGGCACCGCCCTAGCGGCGCAAGCGAGCCCGGGTAGCGAGCACCTCCGCCACCCTCAGCCGCAACGCGTCCGGCCGGTAGGGCTTGCGCAGCACCGGATCGCCCTGCTCGGTGATCCTGGTCTGACCGGCGGCACCCGAGTAGGCCGTCATGTACAGCACCGGCAGGTTGGGTTCCGCCGCCCGGGCCTTGTCCACCAGCTCCACGCCTGAGATCCCCGGCAGCATGATGTCGGTCACCAAGCCGTCGAACTCGACATGGCTGCTCAGGATCTGCAGTGCGAGCTCGCCTGATTCGGCCGAGGTGACGTCGAGCCCGATGCCGACGAGGACGTCCTCGGCCATCTGGCGCAGCTCGTCGTCGTCCTCGACCAGCAGGACCGTCCCGGTGATGGTTTTGCCCGCGGGCCACGTCTCGGTGCTGGTGTCGCTGGAGCTGAGCGGGGCGTCGCGTGCTATGGGAAGCCAGATGCTGATGACGGTGCCCTGGCCGACACTCGAGTCGATCCGCAGCTGTCCGCCTCGCTCCTTGACCAGGCCGTAGACCGTGGGCAGGCCGAGCCCCGACCCCTGGCCCCGCTCCTTGGTCGTGAAGAACGGCTCCAGGCACCGCGACAGCACGTCCTCCGGCATCCCGGGGCCGTCGTCGCTGATGGTCAGCAGGGCCAGCGGGCCGGCCGGCAGTTCGTACTCGACGCGCTCCTCGTTCGGGGGGGCGGCCAGGCTGACCCCCACCTCGACCTTGCCGGCGCCGTCCATGGCGTCGCACGCGTTGATGACCAGGTTGAGGACGATCTGCTCCATCTCGCTCGGATCGAGGCGGACCTTGATCACGTTCTGAGAGCTGCGGATGCGCAGGTCCACCCGGGGCCCGGCCACCTTGGCCAGCACGGCGTCGAGGCCGGTCACCTCACGGCCGAAGTCGATGACCACCCCGCTGTCGACCTTCTGCCGGGTCATGTCGAGCATCTGCTGGGTCAGCTTGGCCGCCCGGCGCGACGCCTCCTCGATGTTGCCGACCAGGGTGTGCTGGCGGGGATCGTCGGTACCGCGGCGCAGGATCTCGGAGTAGCCGATGATCAGGGTGAGCAGGTTGTTGAAGTCGTGGGCCACCCGCCCGGCCACCTGTCCCATGGCTTCGAGCCGCTGGGCCTGCACCAGGGCCCGCTCGGCCCGCCGGACCTCGCTCACGTCCACCCCGGCTACGAGGACGGTCGGGTGATCGGAGAGGGTCAGGGCCGGCATGGGGGCGCCGGAGAGCGAGATGTCCCGGGAGTCGATGGTGCAGGCCCGGTTGACCACCGAGCCGCTCAGCAGCACCGCCTCCATCATCCCGGCCAGGGGCTCGCGCAGCGGCCCTTCGAGGACCCATTCGGACGGTCCGTCGGCCCAACCAAACAGTTGAAGGGCCGCCCGGTTGGCCATGGTGACCGTCCCGTCGCCTTCCAGGCCGATCAGGGCGACAGGGGACGCTTCGACCACGGCCCGTAGCCGGGCCTCGTGGGCCAGTGCGGCCTCGGTGCCGAGGGCCCGCTCGAACGCCACTGGGATCAGCGACGCCAGCGAGCTCAATACCAGTTCCTCGTCGGCCGAGAAGTCCTCGCGGACGAACACCACCAGAGCGGCGTGTTGCCACGGATCGCTGCTCGGCAGCGGATAGGCCACCCAGTCTGCGCCCCGGCCCGCCCGACGGTTGACCACCGACTCGAACGCCGTCTCGGCCACCTCGACATTGACCTGCCCGGCCTGGGCCGTGACCAGGGTTCCGTCCGCCCTCGACCAGCGGGCTATGGCCCCGTCGGCCTCGTGGATGACGCACGCCTCGACGCAGGCGATGTCCAGTACGGCCTGGGTCGTGGCCGCCCCGGCCAGGTTGGTGGCGGCCGTCGCCAGCCGCCGCAGCCGGCGGACGGTACGGCTCTGATCGCGCACCGAAGCCTGCATCTCCCGATGCAGCATGACCCGCTGGATCGCGGTGCCGATGCGGCTGCTCAGCTCCACCCCGATGCGCATGGCCGACGGTCGGAAGCCGCGCCGATACGTGCCCGTCGCGGCCACGAACCACCCGAGGGTCAGCCCGCCACCGCCGATGGGAGCCACGATCATCGACTGGGCCCCGAAGCGCTCCCGCACGGCGCGGGCGTTGTCGGATTCTTCCGGGTTGGCAAAGGCCAGCACGGCCCGCCGGTCCGGGGCCACCAGCCGGCCTACCGGCACCCACTCGTCGGGGAGTCGCAAGCCGCTGGTCCGGGTGGACCGGAACGCCGACGCTCTCACCTGGCCGTCCTGGTCGATGACCTCTATGACGCACAGGTCGGCGAAGTCGGCTACGCACGCCTCGGCCACCTGCAACATGGCCCGGTCGTAGTCGTCAAGGGTGGCGTCGAGGATCCGGCTGGTGGACGCGAGCAGCTCGAGCCGCTGCAGGGCTTCGCGCTCGCCCAGGCTGGCGACGTCGGCCGCGGTCAGACCAGAACGGTCAACGCCTGGCGTGGTCATCGCCACCCGTCGGGCCCTCGTGACATCCGGTCACATCGTCCTCCATACGCGACCCCGTTTGGAGAAACTATCGCGCTGGGCCGCACCCGGGCAGGGATGGAGGGGGACGTCTCGGGCGACCGGTCGCATCGGGGTGTCGGGGTGGCTCCGTTCACGGGACTCGATCCTTCCTCTGGGCCTGAGACATGGTTCGGCTTCTGTTCCATCGGCTGGCGGTGCCAGGAACTTGAGAAAGTCGCCGGCCCTGAGCCTGAATCGAGGCAGCCTCCCCGTCCCGCCGGGCTGACCGCAAGAACCCAATCCTACCGGAGGCGGCCCGAATCCCTTGACCGGAAAAAGCCGCGGCCCCCTCAGGTTCGGGGCGCCCCCTACCGACAACGCGTGAGTGCAGTGCCAGCAGTGCGGCGGGGTCGACCACACCAATACCGAGTGCACCATGACGACGCCCGCCCTGATGGACTTCCTGCGCGAGTTTCGAGGCCGCGCCGGCGAGCCGGTGACCACCGACAGCGAGGATGCGGATGACGGTTGGACCCCTCCAACCGGAGAGTGGCGACCCGCCCCGGAACGAGTGCTCGGCCTGGCCGACCTGGTGGTCGGGTCCGACGCCTCGGGACTATCAGGGGTGGACCCGTTCGTCGGCCCGGCCGAGCTCGAAGCGGCGGCCCGAGGGGCGTGGGCCGCGCCGGCCGCCGGGTGGGCCCCGGCCCCGGGCGGGTCCGTCCCGGAATTGGCCCACCGAGCGCCGGAGGTCACCCGGCGCCAGCCCGCCCCGGTGCCGGGCCGGCCCTCGCACTCATCGGTGCCGGCAACGCCCGGCCGGGACGTATGGGACCGCCAGCGATCAGGGCCCGTGCTCGGCCTGGTCCAGGGGGAGGTTCTCCTGGCCCTGGCCGCCACGATCGTCTCCATCGTGGTCATCGCCCTCATAGCTGTCCACTGAGAGAGCCCGGAGTCAGCGGGCTAGATACAAACTGGGGCGGCTAGTTGCGAGGCAGATCCCGGAACGGCGTGGTCTTGTCGTTGTTCGGCTCCTTCGGGAGCCCGAGCACCCGCTCGCCGATGATGTTGTGCTGGATCTCGTCGGTCCCTCCGTAGATCTGGGGACCCTGGGCGAACAAGGCCATCTCGGTGACCATGACGCCGAGCGGCCCACCGGGAAGGGAGGAGAGCTCCCCTGACTCCGCGTTGTTGTAAGCGTGGAGGGTGCCGCGCGGGCCGAGCATCCTCAAGCCCAGGTCCCTCGACAGCCGCAGGATGATGCTCATCGACAGCTTGGCGATGTTGCCTATGCCCGGGATGTCGCCCCCGCTGCTTCGCAGGGCCTTTTGCCGCAGGCTCAGGAAGCGGCCGATCTCGGTCAGGGTGTAGAGGCGGGCCAGGTCCTGGCGGACCAGCGGGTCGTGGTTGGCTCCGACCTCGGTGGCCACCTTGCGCAGCAGGGCGGCCGTACCGCCCGTGGCGCCGGGCCCGCCCGCCCCGCCCCGGGCCCGGGAACCGACGTAGTCGCCCACCCGGCGGGGCAGGTCGCCGGCGATGGAGCCGGGAACGGCCGGCGTGGCGGCAGCCGAACCGCCCCCCGCACCGAGCCCCGCCCGCTCGATGGCGAGGGTGGTGTTGGCGACCGCCCACCCGTTGTTGGTCCCGCCGATGATGGCGGCGTCGCTGACCCGGGCCTCGTTGATGAACACCTCGTTGAACAGGGCCCGACCGGTCATCTCCCGCAGCGGCCGTATCTCGACGCCCGGCTGCTTCATGTCGAAGGCGAAATAGGTGATCCCCTGGTGCTTCGGCACATCGGGGTTGGTGCGAGCCAGGAGCATGCCGAGGTCGGCGATCTGGCCGGCCGAGGTCCATACCTTCTGTCCGGTGATCACCCATTCGTCGCCGTCCCGCTCGGCCCGGGTTTGCAGACCGGCCAGGTCGGAGCCGGCGTTGGGCTCGCTGAAGAGCTGGCACCACGCTTCCTGGCCGGTGACGATGGTCCGGATGTAGCGCTCCTTCTGTTCGGGCGTGCCGTGGACCGCGATCGTGGGGGCGGCGAGCAGCAGACCGAGGCCGCCGGGGGCCGCCAGGGCCCCGAACTCGGCCAGGGCGTTCTGCACCAGCACGACCTCCGCCCGGGGCAGCCCCTTGCCGTAGCAGTCGAGCGGCAGTCCGGGCGCGGCCCAGCCGGAAGTGCCCAGCCGCTCCCACCACTCGCTGACCGAGAGGTCGGGATCCCAGTTCGCACTGAGCCACTCTTTTACTTCTGTCACGGGGTCCGTGGTGGTCTCCGGCACGGGCGTGTTTCCTCTCTTCGGGTCGGATCCGACGGTACCGGTTCGTACCCTCCTATGACTACTCGCTCGCACCTGGAGGCCGGTGCCTCGAAGCCGTCGCGATTGACACACCGAGGGGATACGTTGCTCGCGTGAGCGCAGCTTCGACTGGTCGTCGTCCTCGAACGACCACATACCGTCACCGGGTTCGCTACCTGGAGGTCGACCAGCAGGGCGTGGTGTTCAACATGTGGTACCTCGGCTACTTCGACGAGGCCCAGGCCGATTTCCTGGCGGACGGGGGGCTCCCTTACCAGGAGATGCTGGCCTCCGGTTACGACGTGCAGTTGGTGCACAGCGAGATCGACTGGATGTCCTCGTTGCGCTGGGGCGACCAGGCCCGGGTCGAGGCGTCGCTGGTCCGCCTCGGGCAGACGTCTTTCACCCTGAGGTTCGAGGTCTACGTCGGGGACGACCAGATCGCGGTGGGCCAGACCGTCTACGTGGTCGTGGCGACCGACGGTTCGGGTAAGCAGCCCATCCCGCCCACCATCCTGCGGGCGCTGGGCCCGGTGACCGAGGTGGGGGAGTGACCGACACCGGCGTCCACACGGACCTCACCGCCGACACCGACGCCCGTCTGGCCGCCTCGGCCGAGCTCCTGGCCGCCGCCCTCCTCCGAGACGCCGAGGCCCGGCGGGGCCGGCGGGAGCGAACCCAGGCCGCCCGGATGGCCCGCATCCTGGCCGATCCGGCCGGCCGCCAGCTCATCCTGGCCCTCACCGACGAGGTGCTGCGCATCCGCGACCCGGCCCGGGCCGCGGCGGTGCTCAGGGACCTGGTCGAGACATCCGGCGTTCGAGGCGAGGCGCTCGGCGGGCTGGATCGGCTCGCCCTCGAGGCCGGCGCCCGCCTGGCCCCGTGGCTGCCCCATGCCGTCATCCCGGCCGTGCGGGAACGGGTCCGGACCGAGATGTCCGGTGTCATACTGCCGGCGTCGCCCCGCCGGCTGGCCTGGCATGCCGCCCGCCGCCGGCGCCAGGGCATCCGGATCAACGTCAACGTGCTCGGCGAAGCGGTCCTCGGCGAGGACGAAGCCGCGGCCCGCCTGCGCCGGGTCGAGGCCGTCCTCTCCCAACCGGCGGTCGACTACGTCTCGGTGAAGATCTCTTCGATCTGCTCCCAGCTCGACGTGCTCGCCTTCGACGTGGAGGTCGACCGCATCGCCGCCCGCCTGCGCCGGTTGTACGACCTGGCCGACAGCTACCAGCCGGCCAAGTTCGTCAACCTCGACATGGAGGAGTACCGGGACCTCGATCTGACCCTGGCCGTGTTCCGCCAGGTCCTGAGCGAGGACCGATACCTGCGGACCGGAGCCGGGATCGTCCTGCAGGCCTACCTGCCCGACTCGCTGTCCCGGCTGGAGGAGCTGTGCCGCTGGGCCCGGGCCCGCCACGCCCGATCCGGGGGCTGGATCAAAGTGCGGATCGTCAAGGGGGCCAACCTGGCGATGGAAGGGGTCGACGCCGAGATCCACGGCTGGCCGCTGGCCCCGTTCTCCAGCAAGGAGCAGACCGACGCCAACTACAAGCGCATGCTCGAGATCGTCCTCGATCCGGCCAACGACCCGGCGGTGCGGGTGGGCGTGGCCAGCCACAACCTGTTCGAACTGGCCTGGGCCGCCACCCGGGCGAGCGCCGCCGACGCCGGGGGCCGGGTCGAGTTCGAGATGCTCGAAGGCATGTCGCCGGCCGCGGCCGAGGCCGCGGCGGCCCGGTTGGGCGGTCTCCTGCTGTACGCCCCTTTGGTAGAAAAAGGGGACCTCGAGGCTGCCATCGCCTACCTGGTACGCCGGCTGGATGAGAACAGCGGCTCGGAGAATTTTCTGGCCCGCCAGTTCTCCATGACTCTGGGCTCGACCGCGTGGAACGAAGAGGCCGAGCGCTTCCGGGGTTCGGTCCGGCTACGCCACCACGCCCCGCCCGCCACCAACCGCATCCAGGACCGGAGCAACCAGACCGGCCGGTCCGTCAGCGACGACTTCGCCAACGAACCGGACACCGATTTCACCATCGCCGCCAACCGGCACTGGGCGACCGGGCTGCTCGCATCCCTGCGCTCGACCGGACTCCCCGAATACCGGCCGGTGATCGCTGGGCAGACAGTCGAGGGCCCGGCCCCGGAGATCGGCCTCGACCCTAGCCGCCCCGACCGACCGGCCTACGCCTGGCGCTCGGCCGGCGGGGCCGACGTCGAGCGGGCCGTCGCCACCGCCCACGCCGCCGGGCCGGAGTGGGCCGCGACCCCGGGGCGGGAGCGGCGGAAGATCCTGCTCGAGGCGGCAGCCGCCCTGGCCCGCAACCGGGGGAGATTGCTGGCGGTCATGGCCTGCGATACCGGCAAGACCATCCGCGAGGGCGACCCCGAGGTCTCCGAAGCGATCGATTTCGCCGCCTACTACGCCGAGCACATCCCGCCCGACGGTTTTCGGCCCGACGGCACCGTCGTGGTGGCGTCGCCGTGGAACTTCCCTTTGTCCATCCCGGCCGGAGGGGTCCTGGCCGCCCTGGCCGGCGGGAACGCGGTGATCCTCAAGCCGGCCCCCGAAGCCGTGGCGGTGGCCGGAGAGCTGGCCCGCACCCTGTGGGAGGGCGGGGTTCCCCGGTCGGTGCTCCAGTTCGTGCCGTGCGTCGACGGCGAGGCCAGCCGCAACCTCGTCACCGATCCGCGGGTCGGCGCCGTCGTGCTCACCGGCTCCTGGGAAACCGCCCGCATGTTTCTCGGGTGGCGGCCCGGCCTGGACCTCCACGCCGAGACCAGCGGGAAAAATGCGATAGTCATCACCTCCACCGCCGACCTCGACGAGGCCATCGCCGACCTCGTGCACTCCGCTTTCGGCCACGCCGGCCAGAAGTGCTCGGCCGCCAGTCTCGCCATCGTCGAAGCCACGGTGTACGACGAGGGCCGGTTCCTCCGCCGGTTGGCTGACGCCGCCCGCAGCCTGAGGGTGGGATCACCCTGGAACGCCGCCACCTCGATGGGCCCGCTGATCCGGCCGCCGGAAGGCCCGCTGGCCCACGCCTTGACCCGGCTCGAGCCGGGAGAGACCTGGCTGCTCGAGCCCCGAGCGGCCGACGCCCACCGCTACCAGTGGACCCCCGGAATCAAGATCGGGGTCCAACCGGGAACGCCGTTCCATCTGACCGAGTGCTTCGGGCCGGTCCTCGGGGTCATGCGGGCGTCCGACCTGGACGAGGCCATCCGCTGGCAAAACCAGCCGGCGTACGGGCTGACCGCCGGCATCCACGCCCTCGATCCGGCCGAGATCCGCCACTGGAAGGAACGGGTGGACGCCGGCAACCTGTACGTCAATCGAGGCATCACCGGCGCCATCGTCCGCCGCCAACCGTTCGGGGGATGGAAGCGCTCGGTCGTCGGCCCCGGGGCCAAAGCGGGCGGTCCCAACTATGTGGCCAGTCTCGGCTCGTGGCCGGCGCCTGCCGGGGGCGAGCCATACCCGGAACGAGCCGACTACGACCGGGCCTGGGAAGCAATGAGGGTGCCGACCGATCCGAGCGCCCTGCGCTGCGAGTCGAACGTGTTCCTGTACCGGCCGCTGCGTTCGGTCGAGTTGCGGGTGGGCGACGGGGCAGACGCCGACCAGGTGGGGGCGGCCCGGGCGGCCGCCGCCGCGGCGGGGGTGCCGATCGTTTCCAGCGGAACGGCGGCGGAGAAGGTCCGCTTCCTCGGCGCCGTGGATGGGGCCGACCTGCTCGCGGCGATCGACGCCGGGCAGTGGGTCGACGCCACCCCCGTGGTCGCCGACCCCGGCCGCGAGCTGCTCAGGTGGGTGCGGGAGCAGGCGGTGAGCGAGACCCGCCACCGCCACGGCAACCTGACCGCCCGGCGCAGAGACTGATGCCCGCGCCCCAGGACGCCGGCGCCGCCGACGCCGCCTCTGACCTCCTGTCACTGGTGCGAGCCTCAGTGGCCGGCCGCCGACCCGTGGACGGCCGTGAAGCCCGGTCCCGGCAGCGCATGCTGGTGGCCTTAGGCCGGCTGGAGCGTCCCTTCGACCAGGACGCCGACCCGACCCACGTGACCGGGTCGGCCGTCGTCCTCGGGTCGCGGGGGGTCCTGCTGCACCGGCACAAACGGCTCGGCATCTGGCTGCAGCCGGGCGGGCACCTCGAGGCCGGCGAGACGCCCTGGGACGCGGCCCGGCGCGAGGGCAACGAGGAGACCGGCCTTTCGCTGCGTTTTTCCCTGCCGGGCGCCGGCCCAGCCGGGCCGCCTCTGCTCCACCTCGACGTGCACGACGGAGGCCGGGGCCACACCCACCTGGACCTGCGCTACCGGCTGGAGGCGGAAGGCGACGACACCCCTGCCCCCCAGGCCGGAGAGAGCCAGGAGGTTCGATGGTTCAGCTGGCCTGAAGCCTTCGCCGTCGTCGACCCCGGACTCGGCGGACTTCTGCGGACGTGCCGCCCACCGGCCGGCGCACCCGCCTGAGTCAAACCGCGACCCCCGAGTAGGGTCGGGTCATGGCCGAGATCCATGGAACCTGCGACGAGCGGTTCAAGGGGGTAAGCGACGTCCTCGCCGCCAGCATCGACCGCGGCACCGACGTCGGGGCGTCGGTGGCCGTCACCATCGAGGGCGAGTTCGTGGTCGACATCTGGGGCGGCACCCTCGATGTCGAGGGCCAGGAGCCGTGGGAGCGCGACACCATCACCAACGTGTGGTCCATTTCCAAGACCATGACCTCCCTGTGCGCGCTGATGCTGGCTGACGCCGGTGAGCTCGACACCGACGCGCCGGTGTCGCGCTACTGGCCGGAGTTCGCGGCGGGGGGCAAGGCTGACCGGGTACTGGTCCGCCACGTTCTCGGCCACACCGCCGGGCTGTCGGGCTGGTCCGAGCCGCTGACCGTCGACGACCTCTACGACTGGGAGAAGGTCACGTCGCTCCTCGCCGCCCAGGAGCCGTGGTGGGAGCCGGGCACGGCGTCGGGCTACCACGCCGTCACCCAAGGTTTCCTCATCGGCGAGGTCGTCAGGCGGATCACCGGCCAGACCATCGGGGAGTTCTTCCGGGAAAATGTGGCCAAGTCGCTCGGTGCCGACTTCCACATCGGCCTCGACCCCGCCGAGTTCGCCCGGGTCGGCAACGTCGTACCCCCGGCCCCCCTGGACGAGGCCATCATCGCCGGGGCGTCGGAGTTGGCGGTGAAAACTCTCGGCAATCCTCTCCTGGACGGCTCCGAGTCCTGGACGCCAGCCTGGCGGCAGGCCGAGATCCCGGCCGCCAACGGTCACGGAAACGCCCGCTCGGTCGCGGCCGTCCAGGCCGTCATGGCCAACGGAGGCGAGGTCGGCGGGGTCCGGTTGCTGTCGGCCGCCGGGTGCGAGCGGGTGCTGGAGGAGCAGGCCTACGGCACCGATCTGGTGCTGGGCTCGCCCGTCCGGTTCGGGTTGGGTTTCGGCCTGTCGTCGGCCGAGATGCCC
This sequence comes from uncultured Actinomycetota bacterium, assembly GCA_963783945.1. Taxonomy (GTDB): domain Bacteria; phylum Actinomycetota; class Acidimicrobiia; order Acidimicrobiales; family Palsa-688; genus CAWAPS01. The sequence goes on along the minus strand of CAWAPS010000019.1, from coordinate 131,982 downwards.
ATCAGCGCTACCGGCCGGGCCTGCTACTGGGGCGGGTGGGGCGGATCGGTCGTTCTGGTCGACCTGGACGCCCACATGAGCTTCGCCTACGTGATGAACCGCATGGAGCAGGGCATAGTCGGAGACGACCGGGGGCTCGGGCTCGGCCTCGCCGTGTACCTGGCTCTCAACGGGTGAACGGGGAACCGTCGAAGCGGTCGACGGTCACGAACTCGCCGACGTCGTTCCGTCGCAGCCGGGTGGGCCGCCGGCCCTTCGGGTAGCCGAGGGCGATGGCTCCCGCCAGGGCCCAGCCGGGCGGCACCCCGAGCAGGTCCAGGACCGCCCGGTCCTCTCGGACCGCCATGGTGGTGAGGACCCCGCCGACGCCGGCGTCGTGGGCGGCCAGCAGGATGCTCCAGGCGAACGGATAGACCGACGCCCCGCCGACGAAGGTGTACCCGTCGTGGTCGCGGTCGACGGCGGCCAGGGCACGCAGGTCGGCGAGCAGCACCAGCAGGGTCGGGACCCGGTCGAGGTGCTCGGCGAAGCCGCCCGGGCCGGCCGCCGCCTCCGCCGCGATGCGGGCGGCGCCGCCGATGGCGCGGCCTTCGGCGTCCCGGTCGGTCACCGGCGCCCACGGGACCAGGCCGGCCTGGCTTATGGCCAGATAGTCGTACCAGCCTCGCAGGTAGAGGTCCCGCAGCTTCTCGCGAGCGGCCCGGTCGTTGACCAGGACGACGCGCCAGGCTTGCCGGTTGCCTCCGTTGGGCGCGAACCGGGCGGTGTCGAGGATGTGGAACAGCACCTCGTTGTCAACCGGGCGGTCGTCGAAGTCGCGAACCGATCCCGTGGTCCGCAGCGCGTCAACCAGATCCATGTCCGTCAACCTATTCCGCTTGTTCGGCGGGACGAAGGAGGACCTCCTGGGCGATGGTCGCCAGATGGGTTCCGTCGGACGCGAACACGTGGCCGACGGCCAGGCCCCGAGGCGACCCGAGACCCTCGCAGCGGAAATCGTGCAACTGCCAGTCGCTGCCCCTGATCGGGTGGTGAAACCAGATGGCGTGGTCCAGGCTGATCCCGTTCCAGTGCCGGCCGGTCACCCCGTCGGCTGCCTGCTGCTGTGATCTCACCGCGTCGGTGGCGAGGTCGTCGGACAGGAAGGCCAGGGCGCAGGCGGCCTGGATGGAGTCCCCGGGCGGGGTGTCGGGGATCCGCAGCCACGCCAGCGCCCGGCCGCCACCGTCGATGACCATCCGGCGGTCGAAGATGCTGCTCCAGCTGCTGTTGTCCAGCGTCTCGGGGCCGGGGGCCTCCGGCACCGGGGACGCCTGGATGTAGCCGCCCGCCGGCTCGGAGGAAAACGACGCTGACATGTGCAGTATCGCCCCTCTCGACTGGCGGGCGACCACAGCGCGGGTCACGTAATTGCGACCGTTGCGCAGCCGGTCCACGTCGAGCCGGATCGGTTCGTCCGGGTCGCCCCGCCGGATGAAATAGGCGTGGAGGGAATGGACACCGAACTCGAGGTCCACGGTGGTCGCCGCGGCCCGCAGCGATTGGGCCACAATCTGGCCCCCGAACAGTCCGCCCCAGGGGTACTGCCGACCGGCCCCGATCAGGCTGTCGGGGGCCCGAGGGTCGAGCGTCATCATTTCGGCGAAGCTCACTGACGCAGTCTGCCCGCTCGGTGCGACGCCATAGCCACCTTCCCGTCGCGAATGGCCACCCCTTCCGAGCGCAGGAGGCGGGCGTGGCGGGCCTCGAGCCCGGGCACCAGGCGCCCCGTCGCTGTGACCACCCTCCACCACGGCAGGCTGCGCCCCGGCGGTGGGGTGGCCATGACCATGCCGACGGCCCGGGCCGCGCCGGGAAAGCCGGCCTCGGCGGCCACCTCGCCGTATGACACGACTTCGCCGGGCTCGAGGCCGGCGACGACCGCTTCCACCCGGGAGCGGAAATCGCCGCGGACGCGGTCGACCCGGTGCCGGCGCCGGGCGGCGCCGGGGTCGCCGGCCCCGTTGGTCCCGCCGCCCCCGTTGTTCCCGCCGCGGGCCACCGGCCTTTCAGCCTCCCGACACCAAGAGTTCGGCGCCGGCGGGGGGCGTCGGGTCGTCCCGGCTGCGGAGCCAGTTGTCCGGGAGGGCCACCGGGCGAGGCCCGTCGGTATGGCCGCGCCGCAGGCGGCGGGCCGCCACCGGCAGCTCGATCTCGGGGTCGAGCCGGGCCAGGTGGCCCTCGAGCTCGGCCAGGGTGCTGACCGTGGCGAGGGCCCGCCGGATCTCTGCCCCGACCGGAAACCCGGCCAGGTACCAGCCGGTGTGCTTGCGAAAGTCCCGCAACCCGGCTGTCTCGCCGTAGTGGGCGGCGAGCAGCCCGGCGTGGTCGAGCATCACCGCCGCGACCGTACCCAGCCAGGGAAATGGCGGGAGCGGCGGGCGGCGACCACTCTGATGCGGCCGGTCGGGCGGGAGGCCGGTCTCGGTTGCCGGTATCACGGCCGGTTCCAGGGCGGTATGCAGCCCGGCGAACAGCCAGGGCCGGCCCAGGCAGCCCCGCCCGATCACCACGCCGTCACACCCGGTCCGGGCCTGCATGGCCAGGGCGTCGGCCGGCTCCCAGATGTCCCCATTGCCGAGTACCGGGATCGACGAGATCGCGGCCTTGAGTGCCGCGATGGCTTCCCAGTCAGCCGGTCCGGCGTATCGCTGCTCGGCCGTCCGGGCGTGCAGGGCCACCGCCGCGGCCCCTTCGTCCTCGGCGATGCGGGCCGCTTCCAGCACGGTAGGCGTGGCCCGGTCGAGGCCCAGCCGCATCTTCACCGTGACCGGAACGGCGCCCGCCGCCCGGGTGGCCGCCCTCACCACCCGCCGGTAGAGAACCCGGTGGGCCGGGAGGGCCGCGCCTCCGCCTTTGCGGGTCACCTTGGGCGCCGGGCAGCCGAAATTGAGGTCCACGTGGTCGACCCCGATCTCGTCGACGAGGATGCCCACGGCCCGGGCCATGACGGCGGGATCGACCCCGTACAGCTGCACGCTGTGGGTGGGCTCGCCGGCCGCGCGGGCGACCATGCGGAGGGTCTTCTGGTTGCGTTCGACCAGGGCCCGGGCCGTGATCATCTCGCTCACGAACAGGCCGCCGCCGAAGCTCCGGCACAGCTCCCGGAAGGCCGGGTTGGTCACCCCCGCCATCGGAGCCAGCACCACCGGCGGGTCGACTTCGATGGGGCCGATCTTCAGGGGCATGGCGGTCGCGGTCGCATCAGTTCCAGAGGTCGACGATCTCCACCCCCAGGTCGTTCAGCAGGCGGCGGAGGAGGGGGAGGGAGATCCCGGTGATCGTCCCGTAGTTGCCGTCGATCGAGTCGATCCACGGGGCCGAGCGGCCCTCGAGGGTGAACGGCCCGGCGACCGCCAGCGCCTCCGGGGTGGCGGCGTAGGCCTCGATCTCCTTGTCCGTCGGCCGTCCGAATCGGACCCGGGCCGTGTCGATCGCCATGGCCGTGGCCCGGGTGGCGGTGTCGATGACGCAATGCCCGGTATGCAGCAAACCCACCCGGCCGCGCATCAACCGCCAGCGCACGACCACCTGGTCCGGTGACGCCGGCTTGCCCCAGGTCGACCCGTCGAACTCGAGCAGCGAGTCGCACCCGATCACCAGCGGCAGGTCCGAGGGCGGGAGGTCTGACGGCGGGGCCGGCGGAGGCGCCTCGGTAAGTGGGGAGGGCGGGGGCGGCGGGGGTGAGGCGAGCGGGGCGGCCTGGCGGGGCACCAGCGACAGGCGGGGAATGCCGGTCGGGTAGGGCGCGGCGGGCGGGGTGGGAATCGACGATGGAGCGGGCGTCGACGGGGGAGCGGGCATCGGCGCCGCGGCCCATAGGGCGTTCGCCGGGCCGGCCGGCGGGGCCATCAGCGAATCGGCCACCGCCTCGGCCTTGCGCCGAGCCAGGATGGAGACAGCTTCCGCCGCCGGCAGGCGCTCGACCCCGCCCTCGTCCACGTCGCTGATGACGACCTCGGGGGAGAGGCCGGCGGATTGGAGCAGGCAGAGCCGGGCCGGCGAAGCCGATGCGAGCACAAGACGGCGAGCCATCCGCGTCAGGTTGGCACATCGGGAGGCCGCCGGGTGGATTGACCTTCTGGTCCGGGAGGTGGCGCGACCCGCCGGACCCCGCGGTCCATAATTTCGTCGTCTACGAGATTTTCCCGGCGTCGGGGCCCTGGGCGTCGATGGGCCCACTCCGGGTGGCGGAATCCGGCGGGGCGGCCCGGCGCCGGCGGAGCACCCGGCGGGCGGCCCGGCGCCGGCGGAGCACCCCGGCCAGGTGTGGTGGGCGGTGTCATGCGAATGCGGGTGTGGGTAGGGCTGGCCTGGGACCCGTGTTGTTCGTGTGACTGGAGGGCCTGATGGGAGCGCTTGTGACTGATTTCTCGTAGTACTTTCGTTTTCTCGTAGTAAATTCGCACGTTTTTCGTGCGATTCGACACCGAGAATCCAAAAGTGCACCGAGAAAATGGCCCGATCCGGGGCGGAAGCCGATCCGGGGCGGAAGCCGACCCGGCGCGGAAGCCGACGCGGAGCGGTCGTCCGGCGGCGCCGGAAGGCGGTCGTGGCGGGAGAAGGCGGTCGGAGAGGGCGGCCGGGAACGGGGACGTGCGAACAGGGATGGGCGGAGTCGGGCGACGCCCACCGTCCGGATACGACCGAGCCCCCCGGCCGGCGCCGGCCGCCCCGGATGACCCGTCAGTCCTTGGTGGCCACGTGATTGGGCACCACGTTCATGGCCGGCTCGAACCGGGAGGTTTCGACCTCCTCCGGTTCGGCTTGCATGCTGCTCACCAGCTCGACCCGGCACGCCGTGCACGGCCCCCAGAACCGCTCGCTCACCTCGGAGCCGCAACGGGGGCAGGCGAAGGTGGTGTCGGCCATGTCGGCCCAAGGTAGCTGAGCCCGTCGATGAACCCCGGGCTTTACAGGCCGAGGGCAGCCGAGCAGGCCGGCCACGGCCCCCAGCCGTCCTCCGCCTGCAGCTTCATGGCCGCCTGGTCCTGCATGGCCGGCGGCTCCAGGTCCGGCCGGCCCGGGTAACCCAGGCCGCTCCAGGTCTGCTCGGCGAACTGGTAGGCGCCGTAGAAACCGTTGCCGGTGTTCTCCTGGTAGTTGTTCCCCGACTCGCACTCCCGCAGCTCCAGCCATACCCCGCCGGCCCCTCCGCCGCCGGTGGCCACGGGCGGCGGCGCCGTCGGGGGCGGTGTCGTCGGGGGCGGGGAGGAGGTCGGGGTCGGGGTCGGGGCCGGAGTGGGGGTGGGAGCGGGAGCCCGGGTCGGAGCGGCGGTCGGGGTCGGGCTCGGCGTGACGATCGACTTGACCACGCTGACCAGACCGTTGTTGACCGGCACCCCCTGGGTGGCTGGGGCCGGACGCTGCCGGGCCGCCAGGGCCGCCGCCGCGATGAGGCGGCTCAGCTGGGATTGGAGCTGGGTGAGCTCGGTCTGCTCCGAGCTGGCCTCGCTGAGAGCCTCCTGCCGGGCCGAAGCGATGGCGCTGACCGCTTGCCGGGCCGCTTTTTGCTGGCTGACCAGGTTGGCGGTGGCCGTCCCGATCTGCTGCTCCTGGCTGCGGTACTGATCCAGCGCCTCCGATACGTCCCCGACCGCCATCTGGAAGTAGGCGGCCCGGATCGAGGGATCGGTGTTCGCCGAATTGGTGCCGAACTGCTCACTGCCGAACAGCCCGCCGGTGTAGCTCGTGATGGCGTCGCGCTCGAGGGCCACCCGGGTTCCGGCCTCCTCGGACCGGAGCTGGTCGATCTGCTGCTGGTCGGCGGTGACCTGGTGGGAGAGCGACTCGGCATTCAGGTTGGACTGCTCGTAGGCCAAGGTGAGCGCCCGGATCCGGGCCGCGCCGCTGGCCACCTGGGCTTCCATGTTGTGAATCTGAGAGTCGGTCGCGGCGACCTGGTCCGCCATGGCCCGGGTAGGAAAAACGGACGCGCCCAACAAGACAACGGCCACGGTGCTGCCGACCATCGTCCGCTTTGCGAAGCGGCCTCCGACACGGGCAATACAGGAGTCCGCTCGCACCAGCTTGGCGACGCGAGACAAGACGGGGCGCGACAATAGCGGCCGACTCAGCGGCCCGCCACTTCGCTCACCAACTCAAGCACTCTGGGTGGTCTCTACGCAAGCCTTTGCTCCGGCCGGAAGCCGCCCGGCGAGACGGAACTTGCCAGCGGACCCCGCGATCATCTAGTCCAGGGTGCGGTGAACGACCGCCACCTCCGCCAGCCGACCGGCACCCGTCAGGCCCACTTGGTCTCGCGCCTGCAGGGGCTCGGCACGACCGTGTTCGCCGAGATGTCGGCCCTGGCCGACAAGACCGGCGCCATCAACCTGGGCCAGGGGTTTCCCGACCGGGACGGGCCGGCGGAGGTGGCCGAGGCGGCGGTCGCCGCCATCCGGGCCGGCCTCAACCAGTACCCGCCGGGACCGGGCATCGTCGAACTGCGCCAGGCCGTGGCCCGCCACCAGGAAAGGTTCTACGGGCTGGCCTTCGACCCCGAGACCGAGGTCCTCGTCACCGCAGGCGCGACCGAGGCGATCACCGCTGCCCTCATCGCGCTGTGCGAGGTCGGGGACGAGGTGGTGGTGTTCGAGCCTTTCTACGATTCGTACGGGGCGGCGATCGCCATAGCCGGGGCTCAGCGCCGGGTGGTCCCTCTCGTGCCCCCCGACTGGACATTCGACCCCGAACGGCTGGCTGCGGCGATAGGACCGCGGACCCGTCTTGTTCTGCTCAACAGCCCCCACAACCCGACGGGCAAGGTGTTCGACGCGGCCGAGCTCGAGATGGTGGCGAGCCTCTGTCGCGACAACGACCTGATCGCGGTGACCGACGAGGTCTACGAGCACCTGATCTTCGAGGGCCGGCACGTTCCCCTTTGTTCATTGCCGGGCATGGCCGAACGGACGATCACCGTGTCGAGCGCGGGGAAGACCTTCTCGTTCACCGGCTGGAAGGTGGGCTGGGCCACCGGTCCCGCCGCCCTGGTGGCCGCGGTGCGCACGGTGAAGCAGTTCCTCACCTACGTCAACGGCGCTCCTTTTCAGCCCGCAATCGCAGCCGGGCTCGATCTTCCCGACGAATACTTCACCTCCGCCGCCTCGAGCCTGGCGGCCGGGCGCGACCGGCTGTGCCAGGGCCTCACCCAGGCCGGCTTCGGGGTCTTTCCACCTCATGCCACTTACTTCGTGATCGCCGACGTGACCCCGCTCGGCGCGGCCGACGGGGCGGCCTTCTGCCGGGAGCTGCCCGAACGCTGCGGGGTGGTGGCCGTGCCGGCTTCGGCTTTCTACGATGATCCTCGGGTACCGCGGCCGCTTGTTCGCTTCGCCTTCTGCAAGCGGCCCGAGGTCCTGGACGAGGCAGTGCGCCGGCTGAGTCGGTCAGGAGGCTGACAGTTGGAATTCGGGGACGTAACAGTCGAGGTCGGTCCGGACTTCGTGGCCGAAGTCGAGATCCGCCGACCACCCAACAACTTCTTCGACGCGTCGCTGATACGCAACCTGGCGGACGCCTACTCCGCGCTCGACGCCGACACCTCGTGCCGGGCCATCGTGCTGTGCGCGGAGGGCAAGCACTTTTGCGCCGGCGCCGACTTCAACAACGAGAGCGACGCCGAGCAGCTGCCGGTCGCCGGGGCGGCCAGTTTGTATCGAGAGGCCGTACGGCTGTTTCGCTCCCAGCTGCCGGTCGTCGCCGCGGTGCAGGGGGCGGCGATAGGAGGGGGGCTCGGTCTGGCCTGCTCGGCGGACTTCCGGGTGGCGTCGCCCGAAGCCCGCTTCTCGGCCAACTTCGCCCGCCTGGGGTTCCACCAGGGCTTCGGGCTCAGCGTCACCCTTCCGGGGATAGTCGGCAACCAGCGGGCGTTGGAGCTGCTCTACACCGGAGCCCGCGTGAACGGGGACGAGGCATCGCGCATCGGCCTGTGCGACCGCCTGGTCCCGGCCGATCGGCTGCGGGCCGGGGCCCGCGAGCTGGCAGCCGACATCGCGGCATCGGGCCCTCTGGCCATCCGGTCGATTCGCCAGACCATGCGGGGCCGCCTCGCCGATCAGGTGGCCGAGGCGACCGAGCGGGAGGACGCCGAGCAGATCCGGCTCAGGACGACAGCCGATTTCGCCGAGGGGACCAGGGCCAGCTTCGAGCGGCGACCGCCGAACTTCGTGGGTCGATAGCCCGCTCCAAGGAGCCGATTTCGCCGAGGGGACCAGGGCCAGCTTCGAGCGGCGACCGCCGAACTTCGTGGGTCGATAGCCCGTTCCGGGGGCCGATTACGCCCAGCGGACCAGGGCCAGCTTCGAGCGGCGACCGCCGAACTTCGTGGGTCGATAGCCCGTTCCGGGGGTCGCCGGCCTCCGGTCCGCCCTTGAACCGGTGGGCAGAACCTGCTCAGTGGATGCGGTGATAGATGTCCAGCCCGCCGATGACGACGGCCACGACGAGCAGTGCCGCCATGAGCAGGGCGAAGATCAGGTCGGCCTTGCGGCTTATGAGCGCGTATATGCCCAATAGCTGGGCGGCGACGAGACAGATGCCAGCGAAGACCAATGGGCTCACTTGGCGAAGCGGCCGGCGGCAAACATCGCAGCGAGGTTAATGGGTGGCCGCCTCGGTGGTCTGTCATACCCGCGAGCCGGGGCGCCGCCCCGACCAGTCCCGGTAGCGGGCCGGATCGGTCCACGCCCCGGTAGCCAGGTCGAAACGGGCCGCTTCCGGAGTCATCCATTCGACCCGACCGCCCCGCACTCCGGTCGATGACACGGCATGGACCTCCTCGTCGAGGTCGAGGACCAGCCCGCCCTCGGGGAGACCGGCCTCGGGCCCCCCGGCTACGCCACCTACCGCCTCCGGCCCGGCCAGGTGGCGGTGGGCCAGGATCACCCGGGGCAGGGAGGCCACGGCGGCGTCCCGAGCAGCCGCCGATCCCTCGTACCAGGCCTCGTCGATCACCTGGAGCCATTTGTCCACGCCCATCACCACCGCGTCGTAGCCCTCGGCCACCTCGGCGATGAGCCGGCGGTCGGTGACCCGGACCGCCAGCCACGACCGGCTCGACGCCATGTCTTCCAGCACCGCCACCCGATCCTCGAGGCTCGGGATGGTCGACCCCTTCCCCAGGGGCTGCCGGGAGACGATCAGATGGACCTGGGCCAGCCCGCCCTGGCGCCACGCCGCCTCGGCCACGGCCAGGTGGGCGACGGTCGGCGGGTCGAACGAGCCCGGGTAGGCCCCGATCGGGGAGGAACCTTCCTGGTCGGGCCGCGCCACCGCCTCCTCCACGCTCGGGGCTCCTTGTCGGCGAACCGGGCCGCCGGCCGCCTAGTAGCGGTACTGCTCGGGCTTGTACGGCCCGCCGAGGTCGACGCCGAGGTAGCCGGCCTGCTTCTCGGTGAGCGGGGTGAGCTTGACCCCGAGCTTGCCCAGGTGGAGGCGGGCCACTTTCTCGTCGAGGTGGCGGGGCAGGACGTAGACCCCGACCGGATACTCGTCGGTCCGGGTGAACAGCTCGATCTGAGCCAGCACCTGGTTGGTGAAGCTCGACGACATGACGAAGCTCGGGTGGCCGGTTGCGCACCCGAGGTTCACCAGGCGTCCCTCGGCCAGGACGATGACCGAGTGGCCGTCGGGGAAGTCCCACGCGTCGACCTGAGGCTTGATCTGGGTCCGCTTGATGCCGGGCAGCCGGGCCAGCCCGGCCATGTCGATCTCGTTGTCGAAGTGCCCGATGTTGCACACGATGGCGTTGTGCTTCATCCGGGCCATGTCCTCGGCCGTGATGATGTCCCGGTTGCCGGTGGCGGTCACGAAGATATCGGCGGTTTCGACCACATCGTCCAGGGTCAGGACCTGCAGGCCCTCCATGGCGGCCTGGAGGGCGCAGATCGGGTCGATCTCGGTGACGATCACCCGGGCCCCCTGGCCCCGGAGCGACTGAACGCAGCCTTTGCCAACGTCGCCGTAACCCGACACCACGGCCACCTTGCCGGCGATCATGACGTCGGTCGCCCGGAAGATGCCGTCGATCAGGGAATGACGGCAGCCGTAGAGGTTGTCGAACTTGGACTTGGTGACCGAGTCGTTGACGTTGATCGCCGGGAACAGCAGCTCGCCTCGCTCGTTGCGCTGGTACAGCCGGTGCACCCCGGTCGTGGTCTCCTCGGTCACCCCCTTGATCCCCTCGGCGATCGCGGTCCAGAGCTTGCCGTCCTCCCGCAGGGTCCGGCCCAGGGTGGCGAGGATCACGCCGTACTCGTCCGAGTCCTCGGACCCGAGGTCGGGTACCGTGCCGTCGCGCTCGCACTCCGCCCCCAGGTGGACGAGCAGCGTGGCGTCGCCGCCGTCGTCGAGGATCATGTTGGGCCCCTGCCCGTCCGGCCAGCGCAGGGCGGCCTCGGTGCACCACCAGTACTCCTCGAGCGTCTCACCTTTCCAGGCGTACACCGGAACGCCGCTCGCCGCGATGGCCGCGGCGGCATGGTCCTGGGTCGAGAAGATGTTGCACGACGCCCAGCGGACCTCCGCCCCGAGGGCGATCAGGGTCTCTATCAGCACCGCGGTCTGCACGGTCATGTGCAGCGAGCCGGTTATCCGAGCGCCGGCCAGGGGCTTGGATTCTCCGTACTCGGCCCGCAGAGACATGAGCCCGGGCATCTCGACCTCGGCCAGGTCGATCTCCCGGCGCCCGAAGTCGGCGAGGCCGATGTCGGCGACCCGGTAAGGGGGCGTTGCAGTTTGGTTGGTCAAGGTGATCTCCTAGCCATGACGGGACACGGCAGCCTGGCCGCGTCGGCGGTTTGCGGATTCCGGCCGGAGCCCTCAGGCCCTTCCCGTCTGGTCGCCCGGTTTCTACCAGCATAGGCGGCCGCTCCAAGAACCCGCGGACATCGATCCCGGCTGCGGTAGGTTCCGGCGGGTGGCAGCGAACGGAGAACAGGAAGAACGACCACCGGACCGCATCCTCGTGGTGACGGCCCATCCCGACGATGTCGACTTCGGATGCGCTGGATCGGTCGCGGCGTGGTCCGGGGCGGGAGCGCATGTGACCTACTGCGTGGTCACCGACGGAGACGCCGGCGGCTTCGACCCGGCGGTGCCGCGCTCGCAGATCCCGGCCATTCGGCGGGCCGAGCAGACTGCTGCGGCCGCGGTGGTCGGCGTCTCCGACCTGCTATTTCTGGGTTACCCGGACGGACGGGTGGAGCCGAGCTTGGAGCTGCGGCGCGACCTGAGCCGGGTCATCCGCCAAGTCAGGCCCGAACGGGTGGTCTGCCCGAGCCCCGAACGCTGGTGGGAGCGGCTCTTCGCCAGCCACCCGGACCACATGGCGGTCGGGGAGGCGTCGATGTGTGCCGTGTACCCGGATGCCCGCAATCCCTTCGCTTTCCCGGAACTGGCCGCCGAGGGACTCGAAGCGCACAAGGTGGAACAGCTTTGGGTCATGGCCTCTCCGAGGGCGTCCACCTATGTAGACATCACCGACACTTTCGAGAAAAAAGTGGCCGCCCTCCGAGCTCACGTCAGCCAGGAGACGGACCGCGACGGCAACCTGGAATCCCGGCTCCGTGGCTGGATGACCCAGAACGCCAAGCTGGCCGGATGGGAGGAAGGCCGCCTGGCCGAGGCCTTCTTCACCATGGACACGGCCTGAGCAATCGCGCTCAAGCGGTGTCGGAGAAGGGCTTGTCCTTGTCCACCCGCGGTTCGGGGGGCAGGCCCAGCACCCGCTCGCCGAGGATGTTGCGCTGGATCTCGTCGGTGCCGCCCCGGATGGACAGCGACGGGCTCATCAGGAACATGCTCTGCCACTCGTCGGGGTCATCCGTACCGACCAGGGAGGCCGCCCCCTCCAGATCCATGCCCAGCTCGGCCAGGCCCTTGATCATGGCCGTGCCCCGCAGCTTCGATCCGGAGTCCTCCGGTCCGGGCGGGCGTCCGGCCTGCTCGGCGTCGCGAGCCCGCTGCGCTGTCCAGCGGGCGATGCGGAAGTCCGCCATCCGGGCGGCCCATCGGTCGCGGTACGGGCCGGGGCCCAGAGGCACCAGGTCGCCCAGCCGGTCGAGCTGCTCGACCTGAACGCCCAGGCCGCCCCCGAGCGCCCCCCGCTCGAAGGTCAGGCAGGTGATCGCCACCCTCCATCCCTCACCGGGCTCGCCTATCCGGTCGGTGTCGGGGATCCAGACGTCGTCCATGAACACCTCGTTGAAGTGGGCGTCCCGGTTCATCTGAACCAGCGGCTCAACCGTGACGCCCGCGGACGACATCTCCAGACCGAAGGCGGTGATCCCCCTGTGCTTGGGCAGGCCGGGATCGTGGCGGGCGAGCAGCAGGCCCCACTCGGCGTAATGGGCCCGGGACGTCCAGACCTTGGAGCCGGACACCCGCCAGCCGTCCCCGTCGCGACGGGCCTTGGCCTTCAAGCCGGCCAGGTCGGAGCCGGCGTCGGGCTCCGAGAACATCTGGCACCAGATCTCATCCCCCCGGAGGAGGCGGGGCAGCCAGCGCTGCTTCTGCTCGTCACTGCCGTGGACCAGGATGGTCGGGCCGATCAGGTCGAGACCGACGAGGAAGGGGTACAGGTCGGGGGCGGCGAACTCGGCCCGCGCCCCCCGCACGACTTGAGCCGCCGGCCCGTCGAGGCCCATGCCCCCGTGAGCGGCCGGCCAGGTCGGCACCATGAAACCCCCGGGCCCCAGCTTCGCCAGGTAGGCCCGGCCCGAATCGAGGTCGTCGCTGCCCGCCCCGAGCACGCCCACGCTGGCGGTGATGTCGCGCCGGTCGAGCAGACCTTGAAGGGCGGCGACGGTCTGGTCGCGGATCTCCCGCAGCACGACCTCGTCCGGTTGCCCAGGCACCGACGGGAAATCTACCGGGCCGGCCGAGGGCAGCACCCGGTCAGGGCCGGGCACGCCGTCCCTTCTTCGACCAGCTCGCAGATCATGTCCACGAAGCGCGGGTCGCAGCCCGGGGTCGATGAGCGGAAGAACCCGATGGATCGGGACGCCGCCGCCGCCGCCGCCTGGTGGTCGAGGTCGTATACGACCTCCATGTGATCGGACACGAAACCGATGGGCGCCACGATCACGGCGGGGGCGGAGAGGGCGGAGATGGCGTCGTTGACATCGGGGCCCAGCCAGGGCTGACTCGGGGGTCCCGACCGGCTCTGGTACACCAGAGACCCGTCGCCCGCCTCCTCGCCGGCGAGCTTGGCTACCAGGCGGGCGGTTTCCCGGAGCTGGGACTCGTAGGCACAGGTCGCGGCCTGGGCCGTGGGAATGCTGTGGGCGGTCATGAGCACGGCGGCATCGGGGCCGGCTTTCGCCCGGGCTTCCCGCAGCCCTTCGGCGAGCGGCTCGACGAATCCGCGATGGTCAAAAAACGCCCGCAGCTTGGTGATCTCGGGCGCTCCCGGGCTGTCGGCCCGGGCCGCTTCGATGTCCTGCACGTATTGGCGGCACCCGCTGAACGACGAGTACGCCGAGGTGACGAACGCCGCGGCCCGGCGGATGCCGTCGGCGTGCATGGTCGCGACGGTGTCGCGGAGATACGGATGCCAGTTGCGGTTGCCAAAGTACACCGGTAACCGGCTACCCCGGCCGGCCAGGGCCCGCTCCAGCGCCGCCACCAGCTCACGGTTCTGGCCGTTGATGGGGCTGACCCCGCCGAGCTCGTGGTAGTGGGCCGCCACCTGGGCCTTGCGCTCGGGCGAGACGGGGCGGCCCCGCAGCACGTTTTCGAGGAAAGGCATCACGTCGTCGGGTCCTTCGGGCCCCCCGAAGGACACCACGAGCACGGCGTCGAAATCCACGGCCGCTCAGGCTACGGCGACCGCCGGCGTTCGGGGACCGGCCGGACTCGTTCTGCTAGGTAGCACCGACCCCGAGCCGGCGCGGGGTGAGCAGACCTTCACGTGTGGTGTTGCAGGTGCTGGTTGAGTCGCGCCGCTTGGCGCGTCTGATGGTCGCGTTCTGCCAGGTTCGGTGCGTTGCGAGCTGCGGTGGCATAGAGGCGGGCCGCCAGTTCGAGATCGCCGTTCTTCTCGTGGAGGTACGCCGCGACCGCGTCGCGCCGCGGGACGTGCTCGTCGACCTCGGCCAGCGCCGCCAGTCCTGCGGGCGCGCCGTCGGCCTCGCCCACTGCGACCGCACGGTTGAGCCGGACGATCGGAGTGTCGGCGAAGCGGAGTAGCTCGTCGTACCACTCCACGATCTGGACCCAGTCGGTGTCGTCGATACGGGGCGCGTCGGCATGGAGGGCGGCGATCGCCGCTTGCGCCTGGTATTCGCCGAGCTGATCGCGCCCGAGCGCACCTTGTGCGATGTCGATCCCCTCGGCGATGAGCGCCGTGTCCCACTGGCTGCGGTCCTGATCGGCGAGGGCCACGATGCTTCCGTCCGGTCGGGTGCGGCTGCGGCGGCGGGCATGGTGTAGCAGCATCAGGGCGAGCAACCCCTGGACCTCGGGGTCGTCCACCAAGACAGTCAGCTGCCGGGTCAGTCGGATCGCCTCAGCCGCCAGATCGACGTCGCCGGAGTAGCCCTCGTTGAAGACGAGGTACAGCACCCGCATGACCGTGCCGACGTCGCCGGGACGATCGACACCGGCCCGACTGACCATGCGCTTGGCCCGACTGATGCGCTGTCCCATGGTGCGCTCGGGCACGAGGTAGGCCCGGGCGATCTGGCGGGTGGTGAGGCCGCCCACGGCTCGGAGGGTCAACGCCACGGCCGAGGACGACGGCAGGTCGGGGTGGGCGCACAGGAAGTAGAGGCGCAGCGTGTCGTCGGCGCTCGGGACCGCGCCGGCCGGCGGTTCGACGTCGAATCGGAGCTCCCGGTCGCGGCGCGCTGCGTCCGACCGCGTCAGGTCGAGGAAGACTCTCCAAGCGACCGTGATGAGCCACCCCGCCGGGTCGGCCGGCAACTCCTCCTCCCACGCCGAGAACGTCCGGATGAGCGCCTCTTGTACGGCGTCCTCGGCCGTTGCGAAGTCCGCACCGCGACGGACGAGGACGCTCAAGACCCGGGGGGCGAGCAGGCGTAACTCGACCTCGTCCACGGTCACTGGGTGATGGTGGGCGGTGCGGCCAGGAAGGGTCGGACCTCCAGCCATTCGTGGATCGGTTCGCCGCCGGCCCCAGGTGCTGCCGATAGCTCACCCGCGAGCTCGATCGCCCGTTCGTAGCTGTCGACGTCGATCACCATCCATCCCGCGATCAGGTCCTTCGTTTCGGCGAACGGGCCGTCGGTCACCGCCGGCCGGCCCTCGCCGTCGTAGCGGACCCACACGCCGTCGGGCGACAGGGCCTGTTCGCCGATGAACTCGCCGCTGCTCTCGAGCCGACCTGCGAAGTCGTTCATGAACCGGATGTGGGCCTCGACCTCGGCGGGCGTCCACCGGTCCATCGGGACATCGTTGACCGGCGCCGGCGCGCCTCGATAGTGCTTGAGCAACAGGTACTTGGCCATGGTGTTCTCCTTGTGTGACGCCGGCCCGGCTGGCCGGGTGCACTCTGGGACGGAGCAGGCGTCCAATTCTCGACATCGGCTCCGGCAATTCTGGCGCGAGAAGGCATCCAGTTCAGGGAGAGCGCCAGCCGGCCGTGGGGCTCACACCCGTCCCCACGGTGTCCAGCCCCTGCTCGCCGTCCCCGACCGGGCCGGGACCGGCGCCACGGCCAGGTCAGGGCCCCACCTCTCGACCAGGAAGGACCAGCAGCTCGCCGCTACACGGCGGGGCGGAATGGCCACTCCGCCCACGCCGCCGGCCCGGACCCTAGTTCTGGATCCAGACCTGGCGGCTTTGCACCCCCCAGGCGGCGCACTGGCCGTAGCTGGGCTCCCAGATATCGAGGCGCCGGCCCTTAATCGCCCCACCGGTGTCCTGGGCGATACGGCTGCCCGCCCCGTCTACATAGATGTGGGTCCCGAGTGGAATCACGGAAGGGTCGACCGCGACGGTCGCCGAATTGACTCCGACCCCGGTAGCCGTGCTGCCCCCCAGGTCATAGCACGTCACCACGAAGGTCCCGAGGGCCTCGCCCATCGGCCCGGCGACCGCCGCCGAGTTGCCGGCAGCCGGGTTGGACTGGGAGCCAGTCGTGGCCGGCCCAGACTGCGGCACCGCGGTGGTCGCAACCGAGTACCCACCGCTGTCGGGGCTGGCGACTACCGCGGCGGCCGCGGTACCGGTCCTCATCACCGGGCGGCCGTAGAAGCGGCCCCCGCCAAAGCTGAAAATGCCACCGTCAGCACCCACCAACCAATAACCCCGCCCATCACCAGTCGCGGCCATGCCGACAATCGGCTGATTCAAACGCACCGCCCCGGTAGAACCATAAAAACGGGCATCACCGAAACTGAAAATGCCACCGTCAGCACCCACCAACCAATAACCCCGCCCATCACCAGTCGCGGCCATGCCCGACAATCGGCTGATCCAAACGCACCGCCCCGGTAGAACCATAAAAACGGGCATCACCGAAACTGAAAATGCCACCGTCAGCACCCACCAACCAATAACCCCGCCCATCACCAGTCGCGGCCATCCCGACAATCGGCTGATCCAAACGCACCGCCCCGGTAGAACCATAAAAACGGGCATCACCGAAACTGAAAATGCCACCGTCAGCACCCACCAACCAATAACCCCGCCCATCACCAGTCGCGGCCATCCCGACAATCGGCTGATCCAAACGCACCGCCCCGGTAGAACCATAAAAACGGGCATCACCGAAACTGAAAATGCCACCGTCAGCACCCACCACGTAGTAGCCCTTGCCGTCGTGGGTTCGGGCCAGGCCCGACTGCCTTGCGCACCGCGGCTCCAGGACCCCCGTGGGACAGGGCGTCGCCGAAGCCGACGACCGCCCCGGGGCCGGCCTCGACCGGGACGGAGGTGGCAGCACGGGCCGTCACTCTTCCCGTGGTTGCGGGGACCGCCAAGGTGTGGCTGGTGCTCACGCTCTTCGCCGGGTGGCGGGCGGAATTGGAGGTCGCAGCCAGGGCGGCAGTCGGCAGCACCACCCCGGCGAGCAGGGCCAGGGGGGCAGCCGCGACGGCCACCCGGCGGGGAATCCGGCGGGGTAGTCGACCCGGCCTGCTTCGGCGCCATTTGCCCGATCTGGGCTCGGGCGCGTCTGAAATAGGGACGTAGAGAACGGTCAGGTTGTACTGGCAAGGCGAAATAGCCCTTTCGTCAGCGCGCCAGGCCTTAGATATGGCTCCGCACACAGCGAAAGGCGAAAGTGGGAGGGCGGACCAGCGCGGGCCTCCGCAGGAAAGGGGTAAGGCGGAGGTTTTGGCTTATGGCACCCTGTCAGCGGTCTCTGGGACTGTCACCCGGATGCCTTGTCTGTCTCGGCCGACCAAGTTAACCGGGCCCGCGGTCCCTGTCTCGTTTCTACCCTGTGACAATGGTCACGCTCGAGCCGGGAGGAGAACTCCCGGGTTCAGGATCCCGCTGGGGTCAAGAGCGCTCTTGATCGCTCGCATGGCGGCTATCTCGGCCGGTGAGCGGGAGAGTGCCAGCCATCCGGTCTTGGCCCGGCCGATCCCGTGCTCGGCGCTGATCGAACCGTTCATCTCGGCCACCAGGCGAAGGACGGCACCGTCAACCCTCTCGTCGTCGGGGTCGGGGCCCACCACGTTCACGTGGAGGTTGCCGTCGCCGAGGTGGCCGAACAGGACCAGGGTGGACCCAGGGGCGGAGTCGGCTACCACCTTGCGCACCGCCACTTCGAAGTCGGCCAGGCGGTTCTGGGGCAGGGTCACGTCGAGCTTGTGGGGGATGCCGAGGGATGAGACCGCCTCGGTGTGACGCTCCCGGTAGGCCCATAGCCGTTCCCGGGCCGTGGAGTCGGTGGCCACGGCCGTTGCCGTATCCGGAAGATCCAGGGCGAAGAGCGCGTCGAACAGCCGCTCCGTGGGGTCCTCCAGCCCGGCGCACTCGACGATCAGGTAGGCCGGCCAGGCCTCGGGCAGGGGGGGGCCGAGACGGGCGTGCTCCCTGACCAGCTCGAGACCGTCGGCATAGAACACCTCGGCCGCTTGCAGGCCTTCCACCCGGGTACGGAGGGCTTCAATGGCGGCGAGCGCCTCGGCGGTGCCGGGCAACCCGAGCAGGGCGACGACCTTCTCCCTGGCCTCGGGGACCAGGCGGAGGCGGACCGCGGTCACAACGGCCAGCGTTCCCTCCGAGCCCACGAGCAGTTGCGAAAGGTCGTAGCCGGTGTTGTCTTTCACCAGGCCCCCAAGGCGCGAGATGACGGTCCCGTCGGCCATGACCGCCTCCAAGCCCATGACCTGCGAACGCATCGATCCGTAGCGCACCACGTGCAGGCCGCCGGCGTTGGTGGCAACCATGCCACCGACAGTGGCGCTGTCGCGCGCGGCCAGGTCAACGGGAAAGTGCAGGCCGGCGGCCGAGGCAGCCGTCTGTACCCGGGCCAGCGGGACTCCGGCCCCCGCTGTCACCTGGGCCGCGACCGGATCGACGGCCTCCAGCCAGGCGAGCCGGGAGGTGCTGAGCACCACGGGCGGGGTTGGTTCGGTCCCCGGCCGCCCTGGTCCGGGAACCGAGCCCCCAACCAGGCCGGTGTTCCCGCCCTGCGGCACGATCGCCACCCCATGGGCGGCGCAGGCCCGCACGGTGGCCGCCACCTCTTCGGTGGTCGACGGCCGCACCACGGCCAAAGACGGGCCGCCGAAACGGCGGGTCCAATCCTGCTCATACGGCGCCCGCACTGCCGGGTCGGTCAAGACATGGGCCGGCCCCACCACGTCGCTCAGCTCTTCGACCAGCTCAGGCACCTGACTATGTTGGCCCATGGCGCCGCGCCACCGGACGGGGCCGTCCGAAGGGGGAGCCCATGAGCGAAGCCGAACGGGTCACGGTCACCGTCGCCAACGGGGTGGCTGACGTCCGGCTCAACCGGCCAGAAAAGCTGAACGCCCTGGACCCGGCGATGTTCGACGCCATCGTGGCGGCCGGCGAACGGCTGGCCGCCGATCGCGCCGTGCGGGTGGTGGTCCTCTCAGGGGAGGGGCGGGGGTTCTGCGCCGGGCTGGACGTGGCGACGTTCCAGGCCGTCGCCGCGTCGGGACAGGGCGAGGCTTCGGCCGCCAGCCCCGCCGGCGTCCAAGCGGGCCGCCCGCCGGCCGACGCCCTGGTCGGGCGGCTACCCGGGCAGATAACGAACCGGTTCCAGGACGCGGTGTACACCTGGACCGCGATGCCGGCACCCGTGATCGCCGCTGTCCACGGGGTGGCCCTCGGCGGCGGCGCCCAGATCGCCCTGGGTGCCGATCTCCGGATCGTGGCTCCCGACGCCCGCATCTCGGTGCTGGAGATCCGGTGGGGTCTGGTGCCCGACATGACGGGCACGGAGATGCTCGGCCGGCTGGTCGCCCCGGATGTGGCGAAGGATCTGACCTGGACCGGCCGCATGCTCTCCGGAGAGGAGGCGCTGCGCCTGGGCCTGGCCACCCGGGTCAGCGACCAGCCTCTGGCGGACGCCCTGAAGCTGGCTCAGGAGCTGGCCGGACGCAACCCGCACGCCATCCAGGCGGCCAAGCGGCTGCTCAACCAGGCGCCGCGGGCGGGGGAGCGGGAACAGTTCCTGGCCGAGTCGCGTGAGATGGCGGCATTGATCGGCAGCCCGAACCAGGTGGAAGCGATTGCGGCCCATCTCGACGGGCGGGCCCCGGCGTTCGCCGATCCGGAATGAAGCATCGGTCGAATCGCGTATACGGCCGCGTTTTACGCAGATTTCACGCTTGACGGGCATTATGGGCCCAGCTGCCCTTAATCTGAGTGGCGTGACCGAGACTCCTCCTACGATCGACGAACTCGACCAGACCGACCGCACCGAGGCCGCGGTGGCATCGTTCAGGCGCCAGCTGGAGGGCCAGGTGTCGGTACCGGCGTCCGTCGTCCAGGACGGCCTGCTCGACCTTTGGGGTGTCCTCCCCGATGGCGCGACGAGAGCCCAGGTCGAGCGCTGGCTGACCGAGACCCTCGAGCGCAACCTCTACTCGGTGACCGATCTCGACGCCCGGTTGGCGTCGGTGCTGCCCGAAGACGAGTAGCGCGGCGCCTCGGCGGGGAAAAACGAGTGGCACTACGGTGCCTGGGTAACGCGTTGGCCAACTCTGAAAAGGGAGGGAGCGCAAAGATGGCTGAGTCCAGCAACCCCCGCCAGAACGTCACCTTCCCCAGCAACGGAGGCTTAGCCCACGGGTACCTGGCTCTTCCCGACGGTGGCAGCGGCCCGGGCGTTGTGGTCATCCAGGAATGGTGGGGGCTCACGTCCCACATCTCCGGCGTGGTGGACCGGCTGGCCGCCGACGGCTTCGTGGCCTTGGCGCCCGACCTCTTCGGCGGCGTCACCACCCACGACTCCGCCGAGGCGGCCCGGCTGATGGAGCGGCTCCCGCTCGAGCGGGCGACCAAGGACCTGGCCGGCGCGGTCGACTACCTGCTGGCCCTGGACAGCGTGACGGGCGACCAGATCGGCCTGGTCGGTTTCTGCATGGGCGGGGCGTTCGTGCTCGCCATGTCGGTCCAGGAGGGGGGAAAGGTGGCCGCCGCGGTGCCCTTCTACCCCGTGGGCCAGCTACCGCACGATTACGCCGGCTTGCAGGCCGCGGTGCTCGCCCACTTCGGGGAGCAGGACGCCTTCGTGCCGATCGGCGTGGCCGACGAGCTGGCCGACGACATCACGGCCGGCAACGGTCAGAAGCCCGACATCGCCCGCTATCCCGCCGGCCACGCCTTCTTCAACGACGACAACCTCCTCGGAACCTACGACCCCGAGCAGGCGGCCAAGGCGTGGGAGCTCACGATCAGCTTCCTGCGAGAACACCTGGGCTGACCGACCGGCCCATCTGGCACTCGGCCCGTCAGCACTCGGCCCGTCAGCACTCGGTCCGTCGGCACCCGTCAGAACCGGGCCCGGTCAGAACTGGGCCCGGCAGTGCCACCGGCCGTCGGTGCCCTCGAGGGTGAGGCTCAGGCCGAACGTGTCCGACAGGTTGGCTGACGTCAGGGTCTCGTGGATAGGACCTGCGGCTACCACCCGGCCGTCGCGGAGCAAAAGAACGTGGCCGAACCCGATCGGGATCTCCTCCACGTGGTGGGTGATCATGACCAGTGGTGGGCTCGCCGGATCTCGGGCCAGCCGCCCCAGGGTGGCGACCAGGCGCTCGCGGCCGCCCACGTCCAGACCGGCGGCCGGCTCGTCGAGCAGCAACAACGCCGGTTCGCTGATGAGAGCCCGGGCCAGCAGCACGTGCTGTCTTTCCCCGTCCGAGAGCACCCCGAAGGGCCGATCGGCGATGGTCTCGAACCCTTCGCCGGCCAGAAACGCCCGGGCCCGGGCCCGGTCCTCGTCCGAGTACACGTGCCACCAGGGCTCGAGCGCGCCGTGCAGAGCCGAGACAACCACGTCGGCGGCACTCACCCCGGGCATGAGCTTCTTGGCCAGGGCGGTCGACACCAGGCCGATGTGCTCCCTCAGGCGCCGCACGTCCACCCGCCCGAGGCGGTGCCCGAGGATCTCCACCGACCCCCGGGTGGGGTGCAGGTAGCCGGACGCCAGCTCGAAGATGGTCGTCTTGCCCGAGCCGTTCGGGCCGAGCACGACCCATCTCTCGCCGGGACCGACCGACCAGTCGATGTCGTGCAGCACCGGGGTGGAGAGCCGGTCGAGGTCAACCGCCTCGAAGCGGAGAGGACAGTCAGCAGACAGTGGCATAGGTGGAAAGAGGGTTGAGACCCTAACCCGCTTTTCTTTTTCTCCCCGGGCAAGCGACCATGGAGTGATGGCCGCCATCCACGACATCCTCGCCGAGCGCCTTCGGGCCGCCTTCGACTCCTACCAGCCCGGAGCCGATCCCGTCCTGCGGCCCTCCAACCGCCCGGGCGCGGATTTCCAGGCCAACGGGGCCATTCCCCTGGCCAAGCGCACCCAGGCGACCCCCGCCGACGTGGCGGCCAAGGTGGTGGCGGGTGCGGACCTCGACGGGGTGTGCTCGAAGGTGGAGGTCACGCCCCAGGGCTTCATCAATCTCACCGTCGACGACGGGTACCTGGCCGGCCACCTTCAGGCTCAGGCGGCGGACCCGCGTCTTGGAGTTGAGCCGGCCGAGACCGCGCTGACCGTGGTGGTCGACTATTCCCACCCCAACGTGGCCAAGGAGATGCACGCCGGCCACCTCCGCACCACCATCATCGGCGACGCCCTGTGCCGCCTGCTCGCGTTTGCCGGGCACCGGGTCCAGCGGGAGAACCACGTAGGGGATTGGGGCACCCCGTTCGGGATGCTCATCGAGCACCTCGTCGACCGGGGCGAGGAGGAGGGGGCGCGGGAGCTGTCGGTCGGCGACCTCGACCGGTTCTACCGCCAGGCCCGCATCGCCTTCGACGCCAGCCCCGAGTTCCAGGAGCGCAGCCGCCGGAGGGTGGTGCTGCTCCAATCGGGCGATACCGAGACCCTGCGCCTGTGGCGGGTGCTGGTCGACCAGAGCATCGCCTACTTCGAGGAGGTCTACCGCAAGCTCGGGGTGCTCCTGACGCCCGGCGACGTGGTCGGCGAGAGCTTCTACAACGACCTGCTCCCGGTCGTGGTCGACGAGCTCGACCGGGCCGGGCTGCTGGTGGAAAGCGATGGGGCTCGGTGCGTCTTTCCTCCCGGCTACACCAACCGGGAGGGCGAGCCCCTTCCCCTGATCGTGCAGAAGTCCGATGGGGGATTCGGCTACGCCGCCACCGATCTGGCCGCCCTGCGGGACCGGTTCGGCCGCCTCGGCTGCGACCTGGCCCTGTACGTGGTCGGCGCCCCCCAAGCCCAGCATCTGGCCATGTGCTTCGACGTGGCCACCATGGTGGGCTGGCTGCCGGCGCGGGACCAGGCGGTGCACGTGTCGTTCGGCAACATGCTCGGCGCCGACCGGAAGATGTTCCGCAGCCGGAGCGGGGACACGGTGAAGCTGGTGGACCTGCTCGACGAGGCGGTCGCCCGGGCCGCTGCCGCCATCTCGGAGAAGAACCCGGATCTCTCGCCGGCCGAGCGCGACGAGGTGGCCCGCATGGTCGGAATCGGCGCCCTCAAATATGCCGACCTGTCCACCGACCGGGTGCGCGACTACGTCTTCGACTGGGACCGCATGCTGGCCTTCGACGGCAACACCGCCCCGTACCTGCAGTACGCCCGGGTGCGCTGCCTGTCGATCTTCCGCCGGGGTGGCGTCGACCCCGAGCCGTACCTGGCCGGCCGGGTTCCGGTCCTGCTGACGGAGCCGGCGGAGCGGGCCCTGGGGCTGGCCCTGGCCGGATTCGCCGAGGCCGTAAACGGCACCATCGAGTCGTGGAGCCCGCACAAGCTGTGCACGTACCTCCTCGACGTGGCCGGGTTGTTCACCACGTTCTTCGAGACCTGCCCGGTGCTGAAGGCTGGCGGCCCTGACATCCGCGGCAGCCGGTTGGCCCTGTGCGGCCTTACCGCCGCGGTGCTCGGGTTGGGGCTGGAGGTGCTCGGCATCGAGGCGCCGGACCGGATGTAAGCCGGGGCGGGCGGCGCGGGCGGCGAGGCGGGGCCGGGCCGGCGCCGGCCGGACGGCCGGGAGGGCGGCGGCACGGCCGGCAGGCCCCCGCCGGAGGGCGGCGGTCTGGCGAGGCATGCGGAGCGCAGCCTGGCGGTCCTACCCGGACAGCGGGCGTTGCCGGACCGCGCCCATCCCGGCCCGGCGGCCGCCTGCTCCGGGCCGGCCTCCTGCTCCGGGCCGGCCGCCTTCTCCCGGCCGGACCGCCTTCCGGCGCTACCTCCCCGCCGGTCGGCCTCCGCGCCCATCGGGCCATTTTCTCGGTGTCATTTTGGATTCTCGGTGTCGAACCGCACGAAAAACGTGCGTATTGACTCCGAGAAAACGAAAGTTCTACGAGAAATCGATCACAAGCGCTCCCACCAGCCCCTCCAGTCACGCTAACAACACGGGCCCCACGCCAGTCCCACCCCTACCAGCGACCGCGCGACAACAGCATCCGCGCGCAACACCACCACCCACTTCAGCAACCGGACAGCGTCACACCAGCCCCGCCCCCACCAGCCCCGCCCCCACCAGCCCCGCCACCAACCAGCATCCGCGAGGCACCACACCGGCGCCAGCAGGCACCCCACCACCCGGGCCTCCGCAGCCGATCGCCCCAACCATCGCCCCCCGGCCGAACCCCTCGCCTTAGCCTGCACATCCGATGACCGACGACGACGGTCCCGTCCGGGTGGAGCACAGGGGAGCGGTCACGACCGTGATCCTCAACCGCCCCGAGGCCCGCAACGCGGTCGACGGACCGACCGCGGCGGCGCTGGCTGATGCCTTCCGGGCGTTCGATGCCGACCCGGGCGCCGCGGTCGCGGTGCTCTGGGGCGCCGGCGGCCACTTCTGCGCCGGGGCCGATCTCAAGGCCGTCGGCACCGGCCGGGGCAACCGGGTCAGCGACGACGGCGACGGCCCGATGGGCCCGACCCGCATGCGCCTGTCCAAGCCGGTGATCGCCGCCGTGAGTGGGTATGCCGTCGCCGGCGGCCTCGAACTGGCCCTCTGGTGCGACCTGCGGGTCGTCGAGGAGAGCGCGGTGTTCGGGGTCTTCTGCCGGCGCTGGGGCGTGCCCCTGATCGACGGGGGCACGGTGCGCCTGCCCCGCCTGATCGGAACCAGCCGGGCCATGGACCTGATCCTGACCGGCCGCCCGGTGGCCGGGCGCCAGGCCGAGCTCATCGGGCTGGCCAACCGGGTGGTCCCCGACGGCCAGGCCCGCCAGTCGGCGGAAGAGCTGGCGGCCGAGCTCGCCGGCTTCCCCCAGACCTGCCTGCGCCACGATCGCCTCTCGGTCCTGGAGCAGGAGGGCCGGAACGAGGCCGACGCCCTGGCCGGCGAGCTTCGCCACGGCCGGATCTCGCTCACCACCGCCGAGACGGCCGGGGGAGTCGCCCGGTTCCAGTCGGGAGCCGGGCGCCACGGCAGCTTCTCCGGTTCGTAGCTGCGGTCCGGTCCCGCCGCCCGGCCATAGGATTCGGGCCCATGGCCTCGCCCCGCATCGCCATCGGCCCCAACCGCGCCGGGTTCGCCGAGGACGCGGTCCGGGCGGGCGGCGGGCGGGTGGTGACGGTGGGCGACGCCGCCGAGGCCCTGGTCTGGCTCTCGGCCAGTGACATGGACGGCCTGCACGAGGTGCTCCAGGACCAGCCCTCCATCCGCTGGGTCCAGCTGCCGTTCGCCGGCATCGAGAAGGCGGTGGCCGCCGGACTCATCGGCGGTGACCGGGCCTGGACCTCGGCCAAGGGCTCCTACGCCCAGCCGGTGGCCGAGCACGCCCTGCTGCTCGCCCTCGCCGGTTTGCGCCTCCTGCCCGAACGGATCCGGGCCCACTCCTGGGGTTCGCCGGCCGGGACCACGCTGCACGGGGCCCGGGTGACGGTGGTGGGCGGGGGCGGGATCACCACCGAGCTGCTCGGGCTCCTGGCCCCGTTCGGGGTTTCGGCCACCGTGGTCCGCCGCCAGGCCGAGCCGGTGCCCGGGGCGGCCCGGACCGTGACCACGGACCGTCTCGACGACGCCTTGCCGGGCGCCCTGGTGGTGTTCCTGGCCCTGTCCCTCACCCCCGAGACGGAGGGGATCATCGGCCGGCGCCAGCTGGGTCTCATGGACGGGGATGCCTGGCTGGTGAACGTGGCCCGGGGCCGCCATGTTCAGACCGACGCCCTGGTCGAGGTCCTGCGGGCCCGGGCCATCGCCGGCGCCGCCCTGGACGTCACCGAACCGGAGCCGCTACCCGACGGCCACCCCCTTTGGAGCCTGCAGAACTGCATAATCACCCCTCACACCGCCGACACCTGGGAGATGATCGTGCCGCTGCTGGCCGACCGCATCCGGGCCAACGTCGCCCATTTCGCCGCCGGCGAGCCGTTCGAGGGTGCCGTCGACGTGTCGGCCGGTTACTGACCGGCTGCCCCGTGAGCCGCCGCTGGGCCGATTGGACCGAGCGCTGCGTCAGGTGCGGCCGGGCCTGGGCCCTGGCTGACGCTCCGTGGTCGTGCCCGTGCGGGGGGCTGCTCGACCTGATCGGGCCGGTGGTCGACCCTCTCGCCGCGCCCTGGCCCTATCCCTGGGAAAAGGTCAGCCTCGGTGAGGCCCCCACCCCCATCCGGGAGCTTCGGCCGGGGCTGTGGGTCAAGATGGAGCAGCATCTGCCGACCGGATCGTTCAAGGCCCGGGGCGCAGCCACCATGATCGGCCTGGCCGCCGGGCTGGGCGCCCGCCGGGTGGTCGTCGACAGCAGCGGCAACGCCGCCCGGGCGGTGGCGGCCTACGCCGAGCGGGCCGGTCTCACCGCGGAGGTGTTCGTACCCGACTTCACCCCGGCCGCCAAGCTGGCCTCCCTGGCCGGGTTCGGCCCGTCGTGCTCGTTGACCGTGGTGGCCGGCGACCGGCAGGCGGCTGCCGCCGCGGCCCAGCAGCGGGTGGCCTCGAACGGAGGTTGGTACGCCAGCCACGTCTACCAGCCGGTCTTCCACCACGGGGTGAAGACCCTCGCCTTCGAGCTGCACCAGGCCGTCCCCGAAGGCGTCGCCGCGGTCGTCGTCCCGGCCGGCAACGGAACCCTTGTCCTCGGCCTGTGGCTCGGTTTCCGCCAGCTCGCGGCGTCTGGCCACGTGGACCGGATGCCCCGCCTGCTGGCCGTGCAATCGGAGCTCTGCGCTCCGCTGGCCGCCGGCAGGTTCGACCCCGCCTCAGCGCCGACCGTGGCCACGGGGATCGCCATCGCCGATCCCCCCCGCCTCGGGCAGGTCCGGGCCGCCGTCCTGGCCACAGGGGGCGCGGTGCTGACTGTCTCTGACGGCGAGATCGCCGCGGCCCTCGCCGACCTCGGCGCCATGGGCATCGCGGTGGAGCCCACCGGCGCCGTCGGGTGGTCTGCCCTCCCGCGCGTCGATGCCGCCGGCCCGGTCGCTGTGGTACTCACCGGCGGCTGACCGCCCGGGTTCGGTGGTGGTTCAGTCCAGGGACTTGGCATCCAGCCGGGCCGTGGCCACGCCCCAGGGCCGCAGCTCGAAGCGATCTTTCCACCGCTCGCCTCGACCACCTAGAAGATCGACCAGGCAACCGGAGTGGCCGGGGATCTCCACCGTGGCCGCATCGGCTCGAGGGTTGAACATCCGCACCTCGAGCCACTCATCTTTCCGGTACAGCGCCGAAACCTCGGCTCCCCGCACGTGGAGGCGGCGGCCTGAGGCCGCCAGGCGCCCGGAGCCGGACCCGGGGACGACCAGGAGAGGGACCCAGGCATCTTCGGCCAGGGCCCACGGGTCGTCGACGTCGAGGGCCAGGGCGTAGCGGGCGGTCTGCGGTCCGAGCATGAGGGTGCCTTCCAGGCGGAGCGGCGGACCCGCCACGTTGGGCCGGGAGGCCGGAGCGGGCTTCGCCAGCACTCCGACGGACCGCAGCAGGGTGACGGCCAGGACCGTGCCGTGCTCCGCCAGCTCGTGCTCGAGCAGGCCGTCGTGGGTGATGGTCAGCCTGCCGGCCTGCACGAACCGCCGGGAGGGGTAGGCCGGCACCGCCCACTCGTGCGGCCCGCCTTCCGCCGTCGCCGGGCGGGTGGTCAACCCGAACGCGCATTCGGCCACGGTGTGGTCGGCGGGCTGGGGAAGCGGGAACCACGCCCTCAGCCGGTGGTCCGTCCAGGTGTTGGTGAACGAGGTGGTCACCCGCACCATCGCCTCGCCCGTCCGCAGCTCCACGAGGGTGGTGAAGCCCGCTCGCTCAGCACCGTCGCGCCCGGCGACGCGGTATCGCCGTTCGAGCTGGAGCCGGGCCCGCACCGGCCCCGTCTCCAGGGGCGTGACGTCGACCTGAGCCGGTTGATCGAAGCCCCGGGGCGACACCGACGGGGACCAGTTGTAGGTGTCGCCGTCGTCGCCGTCGTCGACCAGGCGGTCCAACCCGGCCACGCCGTTTATGGCCAACGTCCCGGCCTCCCGGTCCACCTCGACCCGGAGGTGCTCGTTTTCGAGCCAGTCCGCCCCGGCAACGGTTGCTTGACCGGCCGATCGACGGGGCGTCCACGCCGCCCAGCCGTAGCCGGGCACCGGTCCGGTGGCCGCCAGGATCCTCTGTGACGGGCGGCGCTCCACCCGTACCGTAACCTCGCTCGCTCCGCCCGCCTGGGCCCACGCCTCGGCCATGATCGAGGCCATCGCCGGCGCCGGGGCCGAGGCTGCGTCTTCGGTGAGCACCACCGTCAGGCCGCCGCCGCCGCTGGTCTCGCCGCCCCGACCACCGGTGCTATCGCCCCCGCCTTTCTCGATCCGGGCCTCGACGGCGCGCCCGGTGCCACCCAGCCAGCCGTCGCGGGCCAGCTCGCCGAGCAGCCGGGCCAGGTCGCGACCGGGGCCTCGACGCACCTCGACCCCGGCGGGCGTGACCTCGAGCACCTGCGTCCCGTCCCGGGCCTCGGTGCCGGAGAGAACCATTTCGACCAGCCCTGACCTGTCGCGGCCGCTGGGATTCACCACCACAGGCCCGAGAGCGACCGTCGCCACCTCGGCCAGGGCCATGGCCCGGTCGACCACTTCCCGGGCGAGGGCGCCGGCCTGGTCGTAGCGATGGATGACCGCCCGGCTCACCTGGTCGGCCGAACACCCGCAAACCGAGTCGTGGGCCGAGTTGCGGATCACCGCCAGCCAGGCGTCGTCGAGCAGGCGGCTCGGCCAGAGATCGGCAGGAAGCCACAACGCCGCCAGGGGCTCGGCCATCCGCTCCAGCGACCGCTCGGCCGCCGCTGCCGCCGCCTTGATGTCAACCCGGTTGGAAAGGACCCCCATCAGTACGTTGGCCCTGGCTCCGCTGCGCAGCTCCCCCTGCCACCCGGGGAGATCATGGTTACAAGCGGATTCCAGGTACTGCTCGAGCGAGGCCTGTTCCAACCGGAATTTTGCCTGGCGGGAGTTGGCCGCCTCCAACACTGCCGGCATGCCGGGTTGAGGTGCCTGGTGATCCCCCCCATTCATGAGCAGGAGCGGGCCCCGAGCCGGGCCGAGCTTGGCCTCCAGCTCCGCCTCATAGGCATCGACCCGCCTGATGAGGGCGTCGGGATCAGACGGCAGGAAGGCCCCGCTGGCGTAGCCGACGGGAAGGTACTCAGCCCGCACCACGCTTCCGTCCGGGGCCTGCCACCAGAACGCCGGCCGGTCAACCGCAGCCGGCACCCCCCGCCACACGACGGCATGCCCGAAGCCGGCCTGCCGCAGCAGCTGCGGCATCTGGGCGACGTGTCCGAACATGTCGGGGAGGTAGCCCACCGGCATCGCCCCGCCCAGTCGAGCGGCTCTGGCCACCCCGAGCTGCAGGTTGCGCACGATGGTCTCGCCGGAGACGCAGAACTCGTCCATGAGGACATACCACGGTCCGATGGCGAGCCGCCCGGACTCGACCAATCGGCGGATGCGGGTTGTCGCCTCCGGTCTGACCTCGAGGTAGTCATCGACCGCCGCCGCCTGCCCGTCGAGGAGGAAGTGCTCGAACGACGGATCGCCGTCGAGCAGGTCGAGCAGCCCGTCGATCACCTCCACCAGACGGATCCGAAAGGACTCGAACGGCGAATACCACTCGCGGTCCCAATGGGTGTGGGCGACGACGGCGACTCTGCGCGACACGACGGCCAAGGGTACGCAGCGCGTCCGTTCTGCGTGCTACCGTTCCAGCGAACGAGGGTGGAGCATCGATTTAGAAGCAGATCCCTCTCCCGGCCGCGGCCGGGGGGCCGCCGGCCCGTTCCCTTGGGGGCGAGGTTCGGTCCGGCCAGGAAAGGAGGGATTGCTTGTGGCGACAGGAACTGTCAAGTGGTTCAACTCGGAGAAGGGGTACGGCTTCATCTCCCAGGACAGCGGACCCGATGTCTTCGTGCACTTCAGTGCCATTGAGGGGAGCGGGTACCGCAACCTCGAGGAAAACGACAAGGTCGAGTTCGAGGTCAATCAGGGCCCGAAGGGCTTGCAGGCCGCCAACGTGAAGCGCCTCGGCTAGCTGCCGGCGCCGAAACCGTTTCGGGACCCGCCGGCATCACGCCGGCGGGTCCTTTTTTTCGATCGTCGTTCAGGAGTCGAACGCCTTACGAAGCCGGGCACCGCGACACCGAGCCGGTGAGCCGCGTCCACAGCCGGGCTGCTCTTGGGGGCGGGCGCCACGGCTTGACCCTCCCGTCGGGAGTATTCCCGGGTGCCGGCATGACGCCGTTCTGGCAAGAACGGGGGATATCGACGGGCGTCTCGGCGACAGATGCTCAAGAAACGCGGGCAACCCGCCGATATCATCCTCGGTGGCTTCTATGTCTCTGCAGGGATGCGGGCGGCTTCGGCACCTGAGTTGTGTCGTAGGCCATGTCGTCGTCGGAGGCTCCGCGCTCTTCGTCCTGCACCCGGGTAAGGGGGCGCACTCCACGGCCCACACCTCGGCGGCCGCGGTGCACTCGGCGGCGCGCTTCCCCGCGTTCACTCCGCCTCCGAGCATCCCGGTGAGCACCATCCCGACCTCGCCCCCGACCACCCGGCCCCACTCGCCCCCGACGACCCGGCCGCCGGTCACCACCCCCCCGACGACCCGGCCGCCGGTCACCACCCCCCCGACGACCCGGCCGCCGGTCACCACCCCCCCGGTGACCCGGCCGCCCGTTACCGCCCCCCCGACGACTTCGCGTCCGGCCACCTCGCCCCCCGGCACGTCGCCGGCCACGACCCGGCCCGGGGCCAACTCGACGCCGGGCGGCACCCACTCTCCATCGACCTCGGGGACGGCTGGGGGTGGCGGCTCGCCCAGCACCACGGTGGGTCCGGGCGGCCCTTTGACCAAGGCGACGGTGCCTCCGAGCGGACCGCAGGGCGGCGCCACCGGCCCGGGAGGGGCCTCCGGCGCCGGCGGGGCTGCCGCCGGCAAGACCAGGACGTCGACCAGAGGGCAGCCGGCCGCCGGCGGTCTCGACGAACCCATTGTCATTGCCGGCGGGGGATGGCAGGGCGTATCACTGCGGGCCGCCACGGATCTGAAGGTCCCGATCGCGTTCGGTGCGGTCGTAGGCCTGTTCGTGCTGCTGCAGGCATTGGTCGACAGGTGGGACCCGAAGCTTTCCAAGGCTCCTGAGCGCGGCGACGACGATACCGTCGGGTTCTCATGATCCCTGCCCGGTCTGCGCCCCGGCGCTCTCGACCCGCGGCAAACGAACTCACCAGCCTGGACGAACGCCTGGGCCTGCTGCTGCTGGTGCGCATCGGCATGGTCGTGCTCGTCCTCCTGGCCGCCCTATTCGCGTCGGGCGAGGTCGGCTTCGACATAGCCGACGTGGGGCCGATCGAGCGCGGTGTACGTCACGATCGCGGCCGCCGCCGAGTGGTATCGCCGCCGCCACCCGAGAGGCCGGCTCCTGCTGCACCGGGCCATCCTCCCCCTCGACGCCGTGTACCTGGTCATCGTGACCACACCATCGGGCGGGCCGCGCAGCCCGCTCGTGATCCTTTTCGCCGTGCAGCTGATCGCCGTCACCCTTCTCGTGAGCGAGCGAGCGGGGATACGCATGGCGTTGTGGGACACCTTCCTGTTCATATTCGTCCCGACCCTGTCCCTGTCCGGCCGCATCGGTTCCATGCTCGGGGTGCACCAGGTGGCCGTGCCGCCGGCCGCCCAGACGGCGCTGGCCATCATGGGCTTCTGGGTGGTCGCCCTGTGCACCGCCTTCTTCTCCTCCGTGAGCGAGCGGGAGCTGCGCCGCAGCCGGTCCGAGATGGCCGCGCTCGCGGACATGGCTCAGGAGCTCGAGGAAGTCGACCGGGAGGACGACATCCTGTCCATCCTGCTGCGCACCCTGGTAGAGGCGTTCCCGTTCCAGCGCGGCGCCCTGTGGTTCTCGAAGGGCGAACGGCCCATCGGGTTCTCGCTGCCCGCGATAGGGCAGGCCGTCGTCGGCGTGCCGATTTCTCTGCTGGCCCGGGGCGACGCCGTGGCCCAGTCGGTGTGGGCGGATCGCCAGCCCACCCTGGTCCGCCGGCTTGATCCCGTGACCAACCCGGTGACGGCGGGGATGCTCCCGGGAGCGACCAACGTCGTGATCCTGCCCCTGGAAGTGGACGGTGGGGACTCGGGCGTCATCCTGCTCGAGTTCGGCGGTCATCCCATGCTCGCCCGGGTGCCGCGGCGAACCCTGTTGATGCTCGCTCAGTTCGTGAACCACGCCGCGCTCACCCTGCGCAACGCCCGGCTGCTCGCCGAACGCGAGCGGCTGGCCACCATGGACGGGCTCACCGGCTTGGCCAACCGGCGAGAGTTCGACCGGGTCCTGGCGGCGGAGATCAACCGGGCCGAGCGCTCGGGTGAGCCCGCCAGCCTGGTGGTGTTCGACGTGGACCATTTCAAGGCGGTCAACGACACCCGGGGGCACCTGGCCGGAGACGAGGTGCTTCGTTCGATCGCGACGGTCATGGCCGGGGCGGTCCGGGAGATGGACCTGGTGGCTCGCTACGGCGGCGAGGAGTTCGCCGTGGTCCTGCCCCGATGCGACCAGGACGACGCGATCCGGGTGGTCGAGCGGATCACGGTATCGATGCGGGAGGAGGACAACGGCCTCCAAGGCGTGACCCTGAGCTCCGGCATAGCGACGGTCCCCTTCAACGCCACGGGCGAGTTGGAGCTGGTGGGAGCGGCCGACCGCGCCCTGTACGAATCCAAACGCAACGGCCGTAACCGCTACACCGTCTCCGACAACCGTCCCGCACCCGCATCACCCGCCGCGGGCTGAGCCGGGCCTGACACGGCCTCGGCCGGCGCCCTGGTGCCGGCGCTCGCATTCGCCTTCATGCCCGCCCCCGCGTGCGTGGCAGTCTGAGGTGGTGCCGTCTTTGTTCGAGGATCTCAGCTGGCGGGGTTTGATCCACCAGATGACCGATGAGGAAAACCTGCCCGGCCGCATAGACGCGGGCGGGCTGGTGCTGTACATCGGATTCGATCCCACGGCCAGCAGCCTTCACGTCGGTCATCTTCAGCAGCTGTGCCTGCTGCGCCGATTCCAGCTGGCCGGCCACCGGCCTATCGCCCTGGTGGGGGGAGGCACCGGGATGATCGGCGATCCGAGCGGCAAGAGCGAGGAACGCAACCTGCTCGATCCCGACGAGCTCGACGCCAACCGGGCGGGTATCCGGGCCCAGATCTCCAGATTTCTCGGGCTGGACGACGGCGACAGAGGCGACGGGGCCGACCGCGAAGGAGCCGGCGCCCCCGCCGAGGCAGGCACCCAGCCGGCCATCCTGGCCGACAACGCCGACTGGCTGGCCGAAGCCCGCCTCCTCGACTTCTTGCGTGACGTGGGGAAGCTGTTCAGCGTCAATGAGATGGTTCGCAAGGACTCGGTCAGGGCTCGCCTGGAGGAACGGGAGCAGAGCCTGTCGTTCACCGAGTTCAGCTACATGCTCCTGCAATCGTGGGATTTCGTTGAGCTGCACGACCGCTTCGACTGTGAGCTGCAGCTCGGCGGCAGCGACCAGTGGGGCAACATCACCGAGGGGGTGGACCTGATCCGCCGCCTCCGCGGCGCCCGGGCCTACGGTCTCACCTCCCCGCTGGTGACCAAAGCGGACGGCACGAAGTTCGGCAAGACCGAGAGCGGGAGTGTGTGGCTCGACCCGACGAGGACCAGCCCGTATTCCTTCTTCCAATTCTGGCTGAGGACGCTCGACAGCGACGTGGGCCCGTATCTGAGGCGCTTCAGTTTTCTCGACCGGGCGGGCATCGAGGAGCTGGATGAGGCCACGGCGCAGCATCCCGAGCGGCGAGAAGCCCAGCGGGCTCTCGCTTTCGAGCTCACCGCCATGGTTCACGGCGCCGCCGAGGCCCGCCGGGCGGAGCAGGCGGCGGCGGTCCTGTTCACCGAGCGGATCGATGAGCTCGATGCGCCGAGCCTCGAGACCGCCCTCGCCGACGCGCCGACCACCGAGGTCGACCGGGAGGCGGTGGCGAGCGGGCTCGATCTGGTGGACGCCCTGACCGAATCGAAGCTGGCCTCCTCCCGGCGCGACGCCCGCCAGCTGCTCGGTCAGGGCTCGGTCTACGTGAACGGCCGGCGCGCCGCCGACGGCCGCCGGCTCACCCTGGCCGACGCCCTGCACGGCCGGTGGATCGTGCTGCGCCGGGGCCGGGCCAACCAGCACGTGCTTGTCCTGACCCCGGGCTGAGCGGACCCGGCCGCGCGCCGCCGGCCACCCACCCCCGGGTTCAGGCCGGCAGGGCCTGGCGGAGCCGGGCCGCCGTAGCCTCCGCCTCGGCGTCGTCGGAGTAGCGGGTGCGGGGCCAGAAGAAGCCGCGGAGGCCGTCCTTGCGGCGGCGAGGAACAACGTGGAGGTGGACGTGGGGGACGCTCTGGCTGATCACGTCGTTGACCCCGAAGAAGGTTCCTTCCGCCCCGAGAGCCGCCCGCTGGGCCGCCGCCACCCGGCGCCCGGCGTCCATCAGCCGGCCGAGCACACCGGCGGGAACCTCAGCCACAGTTGGCCAGTGATGGCGGGGCACGACGAGGGTGTGGCCGGGAAATACCGGGCGGATGTCCAGGAAACCGATCAGGTCGGGCTCTTCGAGGACCATGTGGGCTCTGGCTTCGCCACTGGCGATCCGATCGAAGATGCAGTCGGCAGGTTCGCTCACGGCCAGCCATCGTCGCGCGACGATGCTTGGATGCAGAACGACTCCTCCGTCCCCTTCACCGCCGGTCCACCCGAAACCGTCCTCCCCCCGCCGCCCGAGGACGCGCTCGAGGCGCTCAACCAGGCGCTCGCCCTGCCGGCGGACCGCCGGCGCGACGCCCTGGCCGCGGTCGTCGCCGCCCACCCCGCGTATCTCGACGGCTGGGCCCGGTTGGCCAACGCGGCCCGGGACGACGTCGAGGCCTATGCCTACGCCCGGGTCGGGTACCACCGGGGCCTGGACGCCCTGCGGGCCGCCGGATGGCGAGGGTCGGGATACGTGCGCTGGGCCCGGGAGACCAACCGCGGCTTCTTGCGCGCCCTCGACGCCCTCCGGTCGGCGGCCGACGCCATCGGGGAGAGCTCCGAGGCGGAGCGCTGTGACATGTTCCTCCACCAGCTAGACCCCGAGTGGGACCCGGCCGTGACCCGGTGAGCAGCAACGGCTCGCACCCTCCCACCCGGGCGGCGGCCGTCGCCGAGCACGTCGACCGGGCCGACGGGGGACCGCCGGTCGACACCTATCGTCCCCGCTTCAAGCGGTTGCGGGGGCGCCGACCTATCGAGTCGGTGACCTTGCACCGGGTGGTCCCCGGTCCGGAAGAAGACGGGCACTGGCACCTGGTCACCCACGGTCTGAGCACCCCGGGCCCGGATGACCCGTCCGGCCCCGGCGAGCCGGGCCGGGGGTTCGAGCTCACCTTCCGTCTCGCGGGGGACGAGGACGAGCGCCCCCTCTGGGCCGTCGATCTCCTGGCCAGCCTGGCCGGCTACGTCATATCGGGCCGGCACCCCTTCGAGGTCGGGGACCATGTCGATCTCCGCGGTCCCATCCTCATGGGCGGCTCCACCGCCATCACCGCCGCCCTGGTCGTCGAGGACCCCGTGCTCGGATCGCTGGCCGGACCGTTTGGCACCGTGGAGTTCCTGCAGGTCGTCGGCGTCACCGCCGACGAGCTCGAGCTGTGCCGGTCGTGGAGTACCGACGCGGTCACGGGATATCTGGTCGAGGACGACCCACTGCTCGTGACCGCCCTCGACCGCCGGTCGATCCTCGACAATCCGGGCCGGGCCGCTGCCATCGACCAGCGGGTTGAGGCCGAAGGCCCCGACGTGCACGAGCTGCAGGTCGCCAGCCTGCGCTGGGGCCGGCGATTGAATCGCCGCTGGGTGGTGCAGATGGGCGCCGGGGCGGCGAGCGCTCTGGGTCCCGCCCTGCGCCGGGAGCTGGCCGGAGCCGGCGCCCAGTTGGCCGTGGTGGGCGACCACGGTGAGCTGCGCTTCTTCGTCGCCGGTGAGCCGGGCTGGTCTCTCGGTCCCGGGAGGCTGGAGATCTCCGTGCCCGAGTCCCGGGTGGCCGCCCTCGCCTCCCTGTTCGACGGACGGACCGGGTGGGCCCGGCTGGCCGAGCTGCCCGGCCTGTGGTTCCGGGTGGTGCCATGAGCGCTCTGGTCGACCCGGCCCCGGCGGTCCGGCCGGTAGCCTCGTCGGGTGCCAGGCGCCCATCCCGTCGGCCCTTTCCCCGAGGGAGCCGATCCTGACCTGTACGACCGGCTGCGCCGGCGGATCCTGTGGACGATGCCGAGCGGGATCTACCTTCTGGGCAGCCGGGCCGGAGACCGGCGCAACCTGATGACCCTCAACTGGGCGTCCCAGGTGGCGGCGGACCCCAAGCTCGTGGCGGTAAGCGTCGAGGCCGACGCCGTGACTCACGGACTGGTGCGCGACGGACGGTCTTTCGTGTTGAACATCCTGGACCGGGCCGACCGGGCGGTGGTGCGGAAGTTCTCCAAACCGGTCGTCGACGACGGCGACCCGGCCACTCTGGGCGGGCTCGCGGTTCGCGCCTCGGGCACCGGCGCCCCCATCCTCGAGCAGGCCGCGGCCTGGCTCGACTGCCGGATATGGGCAGAGGTGCCCTGCGGCACCCATACCGTGTTCATCGGTGAGGTCGTCGACTGCGGCGGGGACCCGCAGGCGGACCTGGGGGTGCTCCGGATGGAGGACACCAGGATGAACTACGGGGGTTGAGACTCCGCGGCCGGCGGGGGGATAGGCTCCTGCGGGAGGGGTAGCAGTCGGGTCGCATCAGGCGCAACAAACGAGGAGGCCGGCATCCACCGCTTGATCACTGATGCGTCGAGCCTCGATGAGATCGTGGCCCGCCTCCTGCTCGCCGACCGCTATGCGTTGGACACGGAATTCCACCGCGAGCGGACCTACTGGCCGGTGCTGGCCCTGGTCCAGGTGGCCTGGCCGGCGGGTGAATCCGGGTCGGCGGGGGTGGCGCTCGTCGACCCCCTGGCGGTGGACGTGACCCCGCTGGCCAAGGTGCTGGCCGGGCCGGGGGTGATGGTCGCCCACGCCGCCGATCAGGACCTCGAACTTCTCGAACGGACATGCGGTCGGGGCCCCTCGGCCCTGTTCGACACCCAGATCGCCGCCGGGTTCGCCGGGCACTCCTCGGCCAGCCTGGCCGCCCTGTCCAAGGCGTTTCTTGGCCAAGATGTGGCCAAGGGCGACCGCCTCACCGACTGGCGCACCCGCCCGCTCACCGACTCACAGCTGACCTACGCCGCTCTGGACGTGTTGCACCTGCTCAGCCTGGCCGACGCCATCGGGGCCGATCTGGCCGAGAGCGGGCGTCGGGCCTGGGCCGAAGAGGAATGCGAGGCGCTGCGGGCCCGCCCCCATGGTCCGGGCGACCCCGAACGGGCGTGGTGGAAGTTGCGGGACGCCAGATCGCTCCGCGGCACGGCGCGTGGGGTGGCCCAGGAGGTGGCGGCCTGGCGGGAAAGGAGAGCCCAGGCCACCGACCAGCCCGTCCGTTCGGTGCTCCCCGATCTGGCCCTGCAGGCCATCTCGCACCGGCCTCCGGCCACCATCGATGCGATCAACCGGACCCGGGGGCTCGAAGGCAGGCACCTGCGCCCCGCCGTGGCCGCCGAGGTGCTCGAAGCGGTGGCCCGGGGCCGGGCCCGGCCCAGCGCGGAACTTCAGTTGCCGCCGGTCGACGACGTGGCGAAGGACCAACGGGCCCCGGTCAGCCTGGTCATGGCCTGGATGACCCAGGTGGCCCGGGACGAGCGGATCGACCCTTCCCTGCTGGCGACGAGGAGCGACGTGGCCTCTTTCCTACGTGGCGATCCGCGGTCCCGGATCGCTTCCGGCTGGCGCCAGGGCATCCTGGCCGAACCGATCAGTGCCCTGGTCGAAGGGCGGGCGGCCCTGGCGTTCGGCGGGGCCGGTCGGCTGGTGCTGGAGGAGCGCTCCGGCCAACCCTTCAAGGCCTGATGCCCGTCCCTTGTCTAAATATCTACTTGAGACTTATACTGTCCCTCTAACTCTCAACTAGACAGTGTGAGTTGTCGGGCTGCTCAGGTTGGCCGTTCCTCTGGCGGGCGCAGGTCGACGGTCAGGGTCAGGATCCCGTCGTCAATGCGGCCGACGGCGTCGCCGATGATGGCGTAGTCCTGGAAATCGATCCGGGCCTGGTCCATGAAGCGCTTTCGCTCCGACCCCTCCAGTGGCGGGATACCACGTTGACGCACGGCCCGGGCCCGGGCCCGGAACCGTTCGGTCATGGCTTCTACGTCGAGATCGTCGGCTATGGTCGATACCTTACGCGGGGGCGCGACCGACCCATGTGGGGAGTGCCTCGCCAACGGCGTGGGGCGAGGTACAATGATCCGCCGGTCACGATCTCGAGTTGTTCAACTGTCTCGTGTTTTTCTGCTTCGACCAACGGGAGCCCCAGAGTGAAAAAGGGACGGCATCGGCGCTTCGAGGAAGCGCGAGCGCTAAAGCGACTGAATGAAGAGATCGTCGAGCCATGCGCGGAATGCGAGGCTGAACCGGGGGCCGAGCACGCGTCGTGGTGCCGGGCGATGGAAGATCTGGACGACGAGGAGTACTCGGACTCCGAACCCTACCGGGCCTAATCGGCCCCGGCTGCTGGGGCCGACGGCGCAATCACCGGCCGGTCACGTCGGACGCCGCCTGACTACGGGATGGGGGAGCGGTACTCCAGCGGATTGGCGCGACCCCAGATAGCTCGCCAGCTGGCGGTAGATCGAATCGCCGAGCATGCCTGCCAGCTCGGCGGCCATGGTCTGGTAGACCGGCTTCGGGGCGGTGAAAGCTTCTGGCGCCTCGGTGCACCACCAGTGGAACTCGGCCCCACCGTCGCCCCAGTGGCGACGGGCCCACTCCGTGATGGTCGTGATGACCCGGCCCGTCGACTCGTCCGTCGATTCCTCCCTGCGAATCGGCAGCTGCCAGCAGACGTCGGGCTTGAGGTCCATCGGCCGCTCGCCCCGCTCGAGAGCGGCCCGGTGCAGGGCGCACCCGGGGCCGCCGGGGAACCCGGGACGGTTCAGGAATATGCACGCCCCCTCGATCAACCGGGTGACCTGGGCCCCGTCGGCCTCCTTTCTGACCACTCCTCCTGTCTGTCCCGCCCGGGCGAACTGCCACTGCTCAGCCGTCAGCGTCTTGGCCGCCGCCTTGACCCGGGCGGTGTCCTCGTCGTCGGTGAAATGGGCGCCGTAAGAGCAGCAGCCCTGAGCCATCTCCTCGGCCGGCCCCGTCAGCACCCCCTGGCAACCCTGGCCGTATATACACCGCCACCTCGACAGCAGGAACGTGACGTCGAAGACCCAGGTGCGAAGCTCATCGGGATCGTCGAGGCTCAGCCATTCGTGGGCGCCGTCGGGCGTGCGGCGGTACGTGTCGACCGCCTCGGTCTCCTTGCGGGCGATCTTGCTCCTCCCCCCGGCCGGGCCCGGGGGAATGACCGCGGTGACGCCTGGCTTGGCGCCGGGCCCACTTGCGCTCGGCTTCCCGCCGGACGCGCCTGCGCTCGGCTTCGCCCGATCCGCCCGGCCCGCACTGCCCGCCGGGCCCGCGCTGCCCGCGCTCTTCTCGCTTTTCCCGCCCGCTTTCTTCGAGGCTTTCGGTCCCATCGGTCAGGGATTCCCTAGCTCGACCAGAAGCTCGCCGGCGGCCAGCAGGCCCTTCCAGAACTGATCCATGACCATGCGCTCGTTCGGGGCGTGGATCCGGTCTCCGGGCAGCCCCACACCGAGAAACAGCACCGGGGCGTCCAGCACCCGGCCCAGCGCCTCCTCGGGACCGCTACCGCCCTCCCGGGTGAACAGCGGGGGCTTCCCCCAAACCGCCTCGATGGCCCGGCCCAAGGCGCCGACCGCCGGGTGGTCGACCGGCGTCAGCGCCGGGGCGACCTGGCCTTCCGGCGTCACGGTGAGCTCCACCCCGGCCGGCACCCGCTCGGCCAGCCAGGCCCGGAAGGCCGTCTCGACCTGCTCGGGCCGTTGGTCGGGCACGAGCCGGAACGCCACCTTGAACCCCGCGGTGGCCGGGACGATCGTCTTGATGCCGGGACCGGCGTAGCCGCCATGGATCCCTACCACTTCGGCCGTCGGTCTGACCCCGATCTGCTCCAGCGGGCTGAACCCGGACTCCCCTTCGAGATAGCCGACACCGCCGGCAGTGGCCCGGAAGTCGTCCTCGTCGAACGGCACGGCGTCGAGCGAAGCCTGTTCGGGGGGGAAAGCGGTCGAACCGCATCGTAGAAGCCGGGCAGGGTGACCCGACCTTTTTCGTCGTGCAGCCCACCGGCCAGGCGAGAGGCCAGGAGAGCGGCGTTCGGCACCGCCCCGCCCCACATTCCGCTGTGCAGGTCGATCGAGGCCGTCCGCAGGGCCACGTCGAATGCGACCAGCCCCCGCATCCCGACGGTGGCGGAAGGCACATCGGGGGAGATCATGCCGGTGTCGGACACCACGACCACGTCGCAAGCCAGGCGATCTCGCTCCCTGGTGAGCAGGGCCTCGAAGTTCGGGCTGCCGACCTCCTCCTCCCCCTCGATCAGGAACTTGACGTTCACCGGCAGTCGCCCGAGCCGGGCCAGCAACCCCCGGGCCGCCTCGATCTGGTACAGCGTCTGACCCTTGTCGTCTATGGCGCCCCGGGCCCGGCATTCGCCGTCGACGATCACCGGGTCGAACGGAGCCGCTCTCCACTCCTCGAGCGGGTCGACCGGCTGGACGTCGTGATGACCGTAGATCAGAACCGTCTGCGTGTCCGGCCCGGCACCCAGCCAGTCGGCGTACACCGCTGGACCGCCGCCGGTTGGCAGCACGTCCACGTTTTCCAGCCCGGCCTGGCCCATGAGGAGGGAACAGAATTCGGCTGACCGGTCGACATCCGACGTGTGCTGCGGATCAGCTGAGATCGACGGGATCCGCAGCCAGCGGAAGAGGCTGTCGATTATACGATCGCGCTCGGTCGCCCCGTAGCCCGCCAGTGTCAATCCGGCCATGACCCGAACGGTACAACACCAGGCGCGGCGGTAGCCTCGCCGCGGTCATGGCTAGGAGAACCCGCAATGTCGCGGTGGCCGTCGCCGTCGGCCTGGCCGCCTCGTTGCTCGGCGCATGCGGAGGCACCACTCATCAGGCCCAGCAACCAGCACCCACCACCCCTGGTTCCGGTCAATCGCAGATCCATTGGGTCAAGTGCGGGGGTGCGGCCGGCCCCAAGGGCTATCAGTGCGCCACTGTGATGGTGCCCCGCGACCCCAAGAACCCGGCACTCGGCGAGATACCCATGGCCATCGATCGCAGACCGGCAAGCGGCAACAAGATCGGATCCCTCCTTACCAACCCCGGCGGTCCGGGCGTCTCCGGGGTGGACTCTCTGCCCACTCTCGTGCAGCAAATGCCGTCCTCCCTGCTCTCCCGGTTCGACATAGTCGGGTTCGACCCGCCCGGCGTGGCCCGCACCGCGCCCATCGAGTGTCTCGATGACGTCCAGCTGGCCCAGTACTTCGACGCCGATCCGGCCCCCAACACTCCCGCGGGGTTCGCCCATCTCGTCTCCGAAGCCCGCACCCTCGCCGCCGGCTGCGAGTCCTCCAGCAAGGCGGAGCTCCCGTACGTGAGCACGGTCGACGCCGCCATGGACATGGATGTCCTGCGCCAGGCCCTCGGGGACTCCAAGCTGGACTATCTGGGTTTCTCGTACGGGACCCTCCTCGGGGCGACCTACGCCGGGCTGTATCCCGCCAGGATCCGGGCCATGGTGCTCGACGGAGACCTGGATCCGGCCATCCCCGCGATCGCCCAGGCGGACCAGCAATCCGCCAGCCTGCAGGCCCAACTGGAGCAGATGTTCACCGTGTGCACGTCGTCGCGGTCGTGCCGATGGACGCCCGGGCCCGATCCCGAGGCCGCGTTCGAAGCCCTGGTGACCAGGGTCCGATCCGACCCGGTCCCCGTGCCGGGGACGTCGAGGACCGTCGGGCCCGCTCAGCTTCTGTACGGGGCGGCCTGGGGCCTGTACTTCCCCCAGTACTGGAACTTCCTGGAGCAGGGACTGCAGCAGCTGGCCGGAGGCAACGGCTCCGACATCCTCCAGCTGTTCGACTCCTACACCCAGCGCAGCTCCGACGGCACCTACAGCAATCTGTTCGAGGTGAACGAGGCGGTCAACTGCCTGGACGCCCCGGCCCCGACCATTCCCGAGCTGCAGGCCGCCCTGCCCGCGGCCGAGGCGGCGTCTCCGGTGTTCGGCGAGCTCAACCTCTACAGCGAGATCGGCTGCTCGGTCTGGCCCGTTCCCGCCACCACAAGTGTTGGACCGATCCGGGCCACGGGCTCCCCCCCGATCCTCGTGGTCGGCAGCACCGGGGATCCCGTCACTCCCTACGCGTGGGCCGAGGCCCTGGCCAAACAGCTCGACCACGGCGTGCTCCTGACCAGGGTCGGTGACGGCCACACCGCCTACATGTTCAGCTCCTGCATCCGCTCGGATGTCGACGCCTACCTCATCGAGCTGAAGGTGCCGGCCGCCGGCACCAGGTGCAACAGTGACTGAACCAGCCGTTAGGTCCCACGGTAGGTCAGACTTCAGGGAGTGACTGTCTCTCTGCCTCCCACGGCGAACCCCCCGGCGATCGCGTCCCTTGTCGCCGATCTGGCGGCGGTGCTGTCGCCGGACCGCGTCCGGTCCGACCCGATCGAGCTCGGGCTGTACGGGCGGGACGCCTCGATTCTGAGCGGTGAGGCCGCGGTCGTGTGCTTTCCCCGGACCACCGAGGAGGTCGCGGCGACCGTGAGGATGTGCCGTCGCCACGACCGGCCGTTCGTCCCCCGGGGGTCGGGGACCGGCCTGGCCGGTGGGGCCACTCCCGCCGGTTCCGTGCCTCCGGTGGTCATCGTGACGACCAAGATGAACCGCATCCTGGAGATAGACGCCGACCAGCGCCTGGCGTGGGTCGAGCCGGGCGTCCTCAACCTGGATCTGTCGAGAGCCGTCGCCCCCCTCGGCCTCCATTTCGCCCCCGACCCCTCGAGCCAGCAGTCCTGCTCAGTGGGCGGCAACGTGGCCAACAACTCGGGCGGGCCCCACT
Source organism: uncultured Actinomycetota bacterium (assembly GCA_963783945.1). Taxonomy (GTDB): domain Bacteria; phylum Actinomycetota; class Acidimicrobiia; order Acidimicrobiales; family Palsa-688; genus CAWAPS01. Next base: position 88,735 of record CAWAPS010000019.1, on the reverse strand, counting down.
GCTTGCTCTACGGCGTCACCAACGCCCACATACTCGCCCTCGAAGTCGTGCTGCCCGACGGGTCGGTCGCGGTCCTCGGGGGCACCGACCCGGAGCCGGCCGGCTTCGACCTGCGCGGCGCCTTTGTCGGCAGCGAAGGCACCATGGGCATCGCCACCCGCATCGCCGTGCGGCTGACCCCGCTGCCCCCTCAGGTCGCCACTCTCCTGGCCGACTTCCAAACCATGCACGCCGCCGCCGCCGCCGTCACCGGGATCATCGCCGCCGGCATCGTCCCCGCCGCGCTCGAGATGATGGACGCCAACATCGTCGGAGTGGTGGAGGCCTACGTGCACGCCGGCTTCCCGACCGACGCCGCCGCGGTCCTCCTGGTGGAGGTGGACGGCCTCGCCGGGGGTCTGGCCGCCAGGACGGCGCGGATCGAGGCGGTGCTCCGAGCCCACGGAGCGGGAGGCGTGCGGGTGGCGGCGGACCCGGCGGAGCGAGCCCTCTGGTGGAAAGGCCGCAAGTCGGCCTTCGGGGCCATCGCCCGCATCGCCCCCAACTACTACCTCCACGACTGCGTCGTGCCCCGGGCCCGCCTGGTGGAGGTCCTGGACGACATCGGCGCCATCGCCGCCCGCCATCACCTCATCCTCGGGAACGTCTTCCACGCCGGCGACGGCAACCTCCACCCGCTGATCGTCTTCGACCGCCGCACCCCGGGCGTGCTCGACAAGGTGCAGGCGGCGGGAAAGGAGATCATCGAGGTGTGCGTGGCCGCCGGCGGCACCCTCTCGGGCGAGCACGGCATCGGCTTGGAGAAGCGCGACGCCATGGATCTGGTGTTCAGCGAGGCCGACCTCGAAGCCCAGAAATGGCTGAGAGAGGCGTTCGACCCCGAGGGCCGGTGCAATCCCGAGAAAGTGCTTCCGCGGGGCGGCTCCCGCTGCGGCGACCTGGCGTCAGTCCCGGACGGGGCCTGGGTTTGACCACAACGCTGGCGGCCTTCGCCGACTCGGTGGGGCCGGAGGACCCCGTGTGCTGCGCCGGGGGAAAGACCCAGTGGGACGTGGGGGGCGAGGTCCGACCCGGCACCCGGGAGGTGACGGCACCTTCAGGCGTGGTCGCCCACGAACCGGCGGAAATGATCGTCCGGGTCCGGGCGGGCACCGCCGTCGACGAGCTCCAGGCGGCGGTCGGCGATGGCGGCCAGATCGTGGCGATCGAAGCGGACGACCCGATCCGGGCCACCGTCGGCGGGGTCCTGGCCGTGGGGCAGAGCGGGGTGCGCCGGCTCGGCCGGGGCCCGCTGCGCGACTGCGTCCTGGAGGTGACCGCCGTGAGCTCCCGGGGCGAGCTCATCCGCGCCGGGGCTCCGCTCGTCAAGAACGTCACCGGCTTCGACCTGTGCCGGCTCCTGGTCGGCTCACTCGGCACCCTGGCCGTGCTGGCCGAGGTGGTGTTGCGCTGCCGGCCTCGTCCCGAGACCGAGCAGTGGTGGGTCGGCGAGCCCGAGGACCCCTTCGCCCTCGAAGCGTCGTTGCACCAGCCTCTGTCGGTCCTGTGGGACGGCCGGGCCACATGGGTGGGGCTGTCCGGGGAACGCGTCGACGTCGCAGACCAGCGCCGGACCGTGCTCGGCCCCGGCTTCCGGCCGGTCGAGGGTCCACCTCTCCGGCCCGGGCCGGCGCGTCGGTCGTGGGCCCCGAGCGCCCTCCGCAAACTGCCGGCCGCCGCCGGTACGACGGGTGACTGGCTGGCCGAGGTGGGCGTCGGAGTCGTTCACTGCTCGGCCGCCGCCGCCGACCGGATCGGAGCGCCCGACCCGCCGTCGCCCGTGCTGGCCGGCCTCCACCGGGCGGTAAAGGAGCGCTTCGATCCCGCCGGCCGGCTCAATCCGGGCCGCTCGGTGCTGGCGGGGCTGGTCCTATGAGCACCCACGCCCTAGGTCTCGACCCTCACGGTCTTGACGCCTGCGTGTCCTGCGGGTTGTGCCTGGCCCACTGCCCGACCTATCGGGTGACCGGCGAGGAGGCTCTGTCGCCCCGCGGCCGGATCGCCGGCATGCGCGCGGTGGATGGGGGCGCGCTGGTCGACGGTTCTTTCTTACGCATGGTGGAGACCTGCGTTCAGTGCCGGGCGTGCGAGACGGCCTGCCCGTCTTCGGTTCCGTTCGGCCGGTTGATGGAGCAGACGAGATCGGCGCTGGCGCCGCGCACCGTTCCGGCGTGGCAACGGGCCGGGTACCGGGTCCTCGGACACCATCGGTTGCTCGTCGGGTTGAGCCGGGCCGGTGCGCTGGCCCAACGGGCTCGGCTGATACCCCGGCCGCTGGCCCGACGATTGGCTCTGCCCCCGCTGCCGTGGCGCCAACCGGCGCTGGCGGCCACCGGTCAGGACGTGTGGCTGTTCACCGGGTGCGTCATGGATGCGTGGCAGCGCCGGGTGCACCGGGCCGCCATCGCTGTGCTCGGCGCCATGGGGGTGGGGGTGGCACTACCCGGTTCGGCCGCCGCGTGTTGCGGCGCCCTCCAGGTACACGCCGGCCTGGAGGATGACGCCCGGCGGCTGGCCCGCCGGGTGATCGGGGCCTTTCCGGGCTCGGCCCCCATCCTGGTCGATTCGGCCGGCTGCGGCGCCGCCCTCCGGGACTACGGCCATCTGGTCGGCACAGAGGAGGCCGCGGCCTTCGCCGCCCGGGTGCAGGACATCCACGAGTGGATGGCGGGACGGGCCGCCGATCTCCCGGCCAAACGGGCCGGAGGCCCGCCCCGCCGGATCGCAGTGCAGGACCCGTGCCACCTGCGCCATGTCCAGCGGGCCGAGATGCACGTGCGCACGGTGCTCCGGCCGTACGGGGAGATCATCGAGCTGACCGACGAGGGTCGGTGCTGCGGCGCCGGGGGCGCCTACAGCGCCCTCCAGCCCGCGCTGGCGTCGGCCGTGCGGGACCAGAAGGTGGAGGTGATCGAAGCCGCCCGGGCCGATGTGGTGGCGAGCGCCAACCCCGGTTGCAGCATCTGGCTCGCCGCCGCCGGCGTCCCCGCCTGTCACCCGGTCGAGATCATCGCCGGCGCCGCCGGCCTGGACGTGGGCTGATGGCGGGGGAGTTCGAGGACATCCGGGACCGGCTGAACTCCATCGCCGAGGAGCTGCGCGACCTCGCCATCGAGCGACTGCGCCAGTCGATCGACGCCGGCGGCTCCGAGCTTCCGGTGGACGAGCGGCGGCTGAGCCGGGCCAGGCGGGCGGTCGAGAAAGCCGCCGCCGTCCTTTCCGACCCGGACGAAGTCGACTAGCCCGCTCGGCTCCCATCCGCACCTGGCCAGGCCCACCCGGACGCCGCCACCGGTCTGACCACTTCGCGTCGCGACCTTCCGGAGAGATGCCCGGTCGCGACGCAAAGTGGTCACTATTCGCCCGAACGCGTCGAGACCTCACCCCGGTGGCGAAGGTCGCGACGCGAAGTGGTCATGGCAGGCGCCAGGAGACGGCTGGGGCGGGCCATGGACCCGGCTTGGCCGAGCGCGGCCACCGGGCATCGCCGGCCCCGGTCAGCGGGCGATGGCGTCGATGCGAGGCGCCGGCGGGGCGCTCGGCAGCGCGTTCAATGCATCGATCAGCTGGCGCAGGCGGGCGTAGGAGACCCGGTCGAAGCGCAGCGCCAGCCTGGCTTTGTCCTGGAAGTCGTCGGTGCGGCGCTCAGCGTGAAGCGGCTTGGCCAGTATCTCGATCGGAGCGACGAGGGCGTCGGCGAACTCCGCCGACAGAGCGGCCACCTCGTCATCGGTCGGGGCGGTCTCGAGCCGCAGGACCAGGATGTCGCCGACCCACCGGAGCGAGTGGTAGTTGCGGTAGAAGCCGAGGATCTCGGCGGCCGCGTCCTCCACCGTGTCCACCACCCGGTAGAGCCGGGTGTCGGCCGGGCTGGCCAGGCCGCGCGCGATCACCTCGTCGGCGACGAACCGCTCCCACGCCTTCCAGTAGTTGTGGCCGGGGACCTCGAGCAGTACGACCGGCGCCGGCTCGGCCTTACCGGTCTGGATGAGAGTCAGCAGCTCGAAGGCCTCGTCGAGGGTGCCGAAACCGCCGGGCAGCACGGCGTAGCCGAAAGATTCCTTGATGAGAAGCAACTTCCGGGTGAAGAAATACTTCATGGAGACCAGTTTGGGATCGTCTTTTATGAACTGGTTGGCTCCCTGCTCGAACGGTAGCCGGATGTTTATCCCGAAGGCCTTGTCCGGCCCGGCCCCTTCCAGCCCGGCGGCCATGATCCCGGGGCCGGCGCCGGTGACCGTGGCCCAGCCGTGCTCGGCCAGCAGCCGGGAGAGATCCCGAGCCTGCGCGTACAGGGGATCCGACGGCAGGGTACGCGCCGATCCGAACATGGTGAGCTTGCGCACGTGCCGGTACGGGGCGAAGACCTCGAACCCCTCGCACATCTCCTTCAGGGCGGCGTTGGCAATCTTGAGGTCCAGCCGGGCGGTGCCGTCCGAGGCCAACCTCACGACCGTCCCGAGGATCTCGAGGAGCTGATCGCGATTGGCCGTGGCCCCGATCTCGTCGAGGAGTTCGCCGAGCTGGCGCTCGTAGGGTGCCGGAGCGGCCATACGGCTAGCCCGGCAGGGCCTCGTGGTCGACCAGCCACACCACCCGGTCGGCGGTGACCCGGCCGGCGGGGAGGTCCACCCCGTCCATGAGCGACCGGAGGGCGTCGCGCTTGTCCGCGCCGACCACGGTGAAGATAGCCAGACGCGAGCGGGCGATCCCCGAGAAGGTCAGGGTCAGGCGGGGATAAGGATTGTTCCCCGACTTGTCCTCATTGCGGGCCACCAGCTGCCCCGGATCGGCGTCCAGCGCATCGGAGCCGGGAAAAAGGGACGCCGTGTGGCCGTCCGGTCCCATCCCCAAATGGATCACGTCGAGCTTGCCGACCTCTCCCAGGCGGAGCTGGTAGGCGTCGGGGCCGTCGTCGCAGCTCATCGGATAGACCGCGTTGGCCGCCCCCACCCGCTCGAGCAGCGCTTGCCGGCCGAGGAGCTGGTTGGAGTCGGGATGATCCCCCGGCATGCAGCGTTCGTCCCCCCAGTAGATGTTCACCGACAGCCAGTCGATCACGTCGGAGCTCTCGGCGGCCAAGCGCTCGTAGCAGAGCCGGGCCGTGTCGCCACCCGATAGAGCGAAGCTGAACAGGTCGTCGAGTCGACCCTTCCAGGCCTCGATGACGTAGCCGGCGAAGGCGCCGGGCACGTCATCCACCACGATCAGTTCTCCGTTCACGAATCAGCACACTATGCGTTGGGCGCCACGCACCCGGCAGCACGTTCAGAGGGCCAGCGAAGCCGCGAACGACAGGGCCCGCTCCCACGTGGGATCGGGCTCGAGGTGGGTCAGCGCCAACGACAGCGAGGTCGGGAGCGGGTCCTCGGCCAGGGAGATGAACTGGCGAGGGCTGAGTCCGCTCGGCAGCAAAGCCTGAGCCGCCACCTTCCGGTGATCGCCGCGCTCGACCGTGAAAGTCGCGACCTCGTCGCCGAGCCGGCTCTCCAATCGGATCTCCACGTGGCGACCGTCCATGAGGGTGATCTGGGCCGGCGACAGCCGGAGTTGCCCGACCAGCCATCCCCCGAGCAGCTGACGGGGTCCCCCTTTGCCGCGGACTTCGACCCGCTGTACCCCCTCGATCCAGGGACGGGCGTTCGCCGGCTCGAACAGGCCGGCGAGCAGCTCGCGCCACGGAGCCAGGCGGATCCACGACAGGTCGACCACGGTGCGCCGCCGGGCCAGTCCCAGCAGCGAGCGCAACTCAGTGGCGTCGGGGGCGTCCCGGCTGTCGAGCAGCACGGCTGTGGCCACCGATAGCAGCGGGTCGGTCGCATCGGGCAGGGAGCTGACGTACCAGACGGCGACGGGAAGGTCCGACAGGGTGAACGCCTCCACGACCGAGTCGAGGTGGAGGGCGGCCTGCCCGCAAACCGAGAGGATCACCTCCTCGAAGTTCATCTGGTGATGCTCGTCTCGGACCTCATAGAGGGAAGCCCGGGCGCTCAGGCACGCCACCTGGTCGGGGTCGGGCCGCAGGATCAGGATGCGGGCCGGGTGGTGTCCTCCGAGGACGCGCAGAGCGTTGGTCGCGGCGTAGGCCTGCTCGTCGGTGCGGGCCACGGCGATGATGGTCATGACCGCGGTGCGGGCCGGGCTGCGGTCGGTCGACTGGTGGCGCAGTTCGGTCATGGCGCTCACCACGTCGTTCAGCCGGATACCTCCGCCGCTCCAGGTATCGACGGCTACGGCGTCCGCCATTGCCGTCCGTCTCTCTCGATCAGTTGGTCGGCCTGGCGGGGGCCCCACGTGCCCGCGGCGTAGCCGGCCAGAGGCGTCGCCCTGGCCCCCCAGGCTTGCTGAATGGGGTCGACGATCTGCCAGGCCTGGTCCACCTCGTCGCTGCGAATGAACAGCGTGGGATCACCGACCATGGCGTCCAGAAGCAGTCGCTCGTAGGCATCGGGAGCCTCCTCGAGGAAGGCCGAACCGTACGACATGTCCATCAGCACGTCGCGGACCTTGAAGGCCTGGCCCGGGACCTTGGCGCCAAACCGGAGGGCGACCCCCTCGTCGGGTTGAATCCGTAGCACCAGGGTGTTCGGCCGCAGATCGCGGCTCTCATCAGCCGCGAACGCCAGGTGGGGAACCCCCTGGAACTGCAGGGCCACTTCCGTCAACCGTTTGGGCAGCCGCTTGCCGGTGCGGATGTAGATGGGCACCCCGGCCCACCGCCAGTTGTCCACCATCAGCTTCATGGCGACGTAGGTCTCGGTCTCGCTGTTGGGGTCCACATCCGGCTCCTGCCGGTAAGCGGGGACCGCCACCCCTTCGCTCCAACCGCTGTCGTACTGGCCCCTCACCACGTTGGTGCGAACGTCCTCCGGGGTCGGGATGACGACCGACTTCAGTGCCTTGACCTTCTCGTCGCGTATCCCCTGGGCGTCGATGGTGCCGGGAGGTTCCATCAGGGTCAGCGACAGCACCTGCATGACGTGGTTCTGGACGATGTCGCGCAGGGCGCCCGCCCGTTCGTAGAAGCCTCCCCGTTTTTCCACTCCGAGGCACTCGGCCACGGTTATCTGCACGTGGTCGATGTAGCTGCGGTTCCAGAGGGGCTCGAAGATGGCGTTGGCGAAGCGCAGGGCCAGGACATTTTGCACCGTCTCCTTGCCCAGGTAGTGGTCGATCCGGTAGATCTGGTCCTCGTCGAAGGCGCGGTGGAGCGCGGCGTCGAGCTGGCGGGCGCTCGCCAGATCGCGGCCGAAGGGCTTCTCGATCACCACCCTTACGGCCGCACCCGGCTGGAGGGCCTGGTTCAATCCGGCCTTCCCGAGCCCGTCGGCCACCTCCTCGAACACCGCAGGAACCGTCGCCAGGTAGAAGGTCCGGTTGCCGTTCGACCCCACGTCGGCCTCGACGTCGAGCAGCACGGCCGCGAGCTCCTGGAAGGTCTCAGGATCGCCGTAGTCGCCGGCGACGTAGCGGCTGTGCTTGACCACTTCCGACCACGCCGGCGAGGCGTCCGGCACGGCGTTGGTCATCAGCTGGCGGAACCCGTCGTCGTCGAGGTCGGTGCGGGCCACGCCCACCACGGCAAAGGCCTGGGGCAGAAGGCGGCGCCGGCTGAGCCGCTCCAGGGCCGGCAGCAGCTTGCGTGACGTCAGATCCCCTGACGCCCCGACCACGACCAGGATGCCTGGGGGGGCCCGCCGGGTCGTGTCCTTCGGGTTGACCAGAGGGTTGGGCGGTAGCAGGTCGGTCAACGGGGATTCGTCCTCCTACCCGGCGGATCTGGCGTTGGCCTTATCGGTCAGCGACTGCAGCAGCTCGTCAAAGCTCTTGACGAAAGACGCCACTCCCTCCTCCTCCAGAACGCGCGACACGTCGGCCATGTCCACGCCGGCCCCGGCCAGCGCCTCGAGCTCGGTGCGGGCCTGGTCGGGGTCGGAGTCGACCGTCCGGACCACCCGGCCATGGTCTTCGAAGGCCTCCACCGTGGCGTCCGGCATGGTGTTGACAGTGTCCGGACCGATCAGGCTGTCCACGTAGAGCAGGTCCGGGTACGCCGGGTTCTTGGTCGAAGTCGACGCCCACAACGGGCGCTGGCGATGGGCGCCGGCGGCGGTCAGGGCCTCCCACCGGGGACCCGAGAACCGCTCGGCAAACAGCTGGTACGCCAGCTTGGCCTGGGCCACCGCCGCCTTGCCGGCCAGCTGCTGGGCCGCCGCCCCGCCAATCGCCTGGAGCCGCCTGTCGACCTCGGTGTCCACCCGGCTCACGAAGAACGACGCCACGCTGTGGACCGCCGCCAGGTTCCCGCCCGCCGCCGAGAGCGCTTCCAGGCCGGCCTGATAGGCCTCGATGACCTCGCCGTGGCGCTCCAGGCTGAATATCAGGGTCACGTTGATGTTGCGGCCCTCGGAGATCATCTGCCGGATAGCGGGGACTCCGGCGGCGGTGGCGGGGATCTTGACCATCAGGTTGGGCAGGCTGATCCGCTCGTGCAGCGAGCGGGCCGCCTCGATCGTGCCCGCGGTGTCGTTGGCCAGGACCGGTGACACTTCGAGCGACACAAAACCGTCGGCCCCCCCGCTGGCGTCGTAGATGGGTCGGAGAACCCCGCACGCGTTCGTGACATCTTCGATGGCCATGTCCCAGAACGCCGTGTCTACCGAGCCTTTGGATGTCAACTCGGTGAACTGCTCGTCATAGGCGTCGGAGCCGGTCATGGCTTTTTGGAAGATCGTCGGGTTCGAGGTCACGCCGCGGATGCCGTCGGCGACCAGCTTCTGCAGTCCACCGCCCTGGATACTGGGGCGGTTCAGGTTGTCGATCCAGGGGCTCTGGCCGCACTCGGAGTGCAGCTGTTGAAGTCGGGTCATGGCTCATCCTCCTCGTCGTAGAGGTCGTCGAAAGGTTCGAGATTGTCAATCAGAGTTCGGGCCCGGTCGGCCACGTTCTCGGGAGTGAAGCCGAATGCGGCCAGCACCTGATCGCCCGGGGCCGAGGCTCCGAAGTGGTCGAGGGCCACCGAGTCGTCGGCCCACCGGCTCCAGCCAAAAGAAGCGGCCGCCTCGACCGACAGGACCGGCGACCCGGGCCCCAGGACGTCGTCCTGGTAGGTGTCGTCCTGCTCGTCGAACAGCTCCCAGCTCGGCATCGAAACCACCCGGGTGGCCAGTCCGTCGGCTTCCAGCAGCTTGGCCGCCCCGACGCAGACCGACACCTCGGAGCCGGTGCCAATGAGCACCACATCAGGCTCGTCGCCGCCGTCGACGAGCACGTACGCCCCCCGCTCGAGGTTGGCCGCAGAGGTCGCCGTGCCCTCTAGCACGGGGAGGTTCTGGCGGCTCAGGATCATGGCGGTGGGCCCGTCGCGCTCCACCGCGACCTTGAGGGCCTGGGCCGACTCGTTGGCGTCCGCCGGGCGGATAACCCGCAGGCCGGGCATGGCCCGCAGGGAGGCCAGCTGTTCGACCGGCTGATGGGTAGGTCCGTCCTCGCCGAGGCCGATCGAGTCGTGGCTCCAGAAGTAGATGACCTTGGCTCCCGACAGGGCGGCCAGCCGGACCGACCCGCGCATATAGTCGCTGAAATTGAAGAACGTCCCGCCGATGGGGATCGCGCCTCCGTGGAGGGCCATGCCGTTCATGACCCCGCCCATCCCGTGCTCGCGTACACCGAAAGCCAGGGCCCGGCCCTCCGGGTGCTCGAAGCTCTGCTGAGCGCTGTCCAGCTTGGTCCCGGTGTTGCCCGTCAGGTCGGCCCCGCCTGAGGTGATACCGGGCACGTCCGGTGCGATGGCATTGAGCGCCTGGTTGACCGAGCGGCGGGTGGCGATGGATTCGCCCGCTTTCCAGGCCGGAAGCTTCGCCTGCCACCCCGGGCGGCCCCGGCCGGCCCACAGGGTGTCCCACTCCTCGCGATCGCCGGCCCAGGACGACAGCCTCTTCTCCCAGTCGTCGCGGATGGACTGCCCCCGCGGGATGGCCTGGCGATACATCGAAAGGACGTCGTCGGGCACCCAGAAGGTCTCGTCGGGCGGCAGACCGAGGATCTCCTTGGTCGCCCTGACCTCGTCCTCACCAAGCGGCGACCCGTGGGCCTTCGGCGAGTCGGTGAAATGGGGCGCGGGGTAGCCGATGTGGCTGCGCAGGATCAGCATGCTGGGGCGATCCTCGTCGGCGACGGCCCGGCGCAGGGCCGCCTCCAGGGCGTCGGTATCGTTGGCGATCTCGCCCAGACGCTCGACGTGCCAGCCGTAGGCCTCGAAGCGCATCGCCGGATCGTCGTTCAGGGTCAGCTCGGTCGCCCCGTCGATGGTGATGTGGTTGTCGTCGTACACGTAGATGAGGCGGCCCAGCCGGAGATGCCCGGCCAGCGACGCCGCCTCGTGGCTTATCCCCTCCATGAGGTCGCCATCGCTGCAGATGACGAACGTGTGATGATCGACGATGTCCGAACCGAAGCGGGCCCGCAGGAGCCGCTCGGCGACTCCGAGGCCGACCCCGTTGGCGAATCCCTGGCCGAGCGGACCGGTGGTCACCTCTATGCCGGGTAGATCGTGAACCTCGGGGTGGCCGGGCGTACGGCTGTGGAGCTGGCGAAACTGCTTGAGGTCCTCCAACTCCACGCCGTACCCGGTGAGATAGAGCATCGAGTACAGGAGGATGCAGGCGTGGCCGCAGGAGAGCACGAAGCGGTCACGGTCGGGCCAGTCCGCGTCGCTCGGGTCGTAGTGCATTATCCGGGTCCAAAGCACATGGGCCAGGGGGGCGAGGGCCATAGCCGTACCGGGATGCCCGGAGTTGGCCTTCTGGGGGGCATCCATCGCCAGACCGCGTATGACGTTGATGCCCAGCTGCTCGAGCTCGCGATCGCTCATGCGGCCCACGTTAACCACCCTCAGGGAGAACGAATGCCGCGCCCTCCCGGCGGAGCTCAGGCGGAGCTGATCAGTGTCAGCGGGACCGCCGTCACCGGCCCATCAGGGACCAGCCGGCAGTGGGCTTCGATTGTCCCGTAAGCCTGGTATTCGAGCTCGCCGCGCACCAGGCGATAGGTGAATTTCCCCGGTTCCACCTGAAACGGGGACACGTTGCGGGCGACCTGCTCGCCGGCCTCGTCGCGGAACAGCACCTCCAGGATCCCCTCGCCATCCTCGTCGGGCCGGCACCGGATTATCACGAACAGGTGAGGAGTGAGCGTCACCGGTGGCGGTGAAGGGGCGACGATCGAGAACATGATCCCCAGCAGGTCGATGCGGGCCGGGGACTGGCTCGGGGGATTGATGTTCTCGGCGAAGAGGGCAGAAAGAATTTCCATGAGGGTCGATCGTCGATTCGGGAGCGGCTCAGACCGTCTGGGGCTGGCGGTGGGTTGTCGTCAGCCTGGGCTGTTGGTGGCGCACCGAGAGCCAGCGCAGCCTGCGTCCGGAGGCGATGAGCCACCATCCCGGGTCGATCTCCCGTCGCCGGAACGACAGCCGGGCCGAGGTCGGGGCGGCGTGATGATTGCTGTGCAGCCCTTCCCCGGCGGTCAGCCACGCCAGCCACTGGCTGTTGGTCGCGAACCCCTTGAACGGCCGGCGACCAAAGGTATGGCCCACCGCGTTGACCGACGAGTTGAGGGCCAGGTATGACACCGTATGGGTGAGCGCGGCGATCGCGGTCAGCTCCCAGTTACCCCAGAAAACCAGGTACAGGATGGCGGTCCCGACCCCGAGGCCGAGCACGCCGTGGTCGAACAGGACCCGGTCCCAACGGTCGGGGGCCAGGTCCTTGGCGTACTTCTCCACCGTGACCCCGTCCCGGGCCACTTTTCGGTAGAGGAGGACATTGCCCATCTGGACGCTGGCGAAGCCCTCGAGCACCGGCGAGTGCGGGTCCCCGTCGACGTCGGTGTAGGCGTGATGCTTGCGATGCACCGCCACCCATTGCCTGGGCTGGATCCCGGTCGTTATCCACACGAGGAAGCGGCACGTGAAGCGCAAAGGGGGCGACATGGCGATGGCCCGATGCGCCAGCGTGCGGTGGAGGAAGATCGTGGTCAGAAAAATAGCGACCTGGCACGTAGCCAGGCCCACGAGCACTGCGATGACGATGCCGGGCACCTCCAGAGGCTAGCCCACCCCCTCCAGGTGCGCAGTGACGCGGGCGGTTGCCGGTCTAGCCTGTAGGCGATGCGACGGTGGCGTTGGGCGGCGGCGCCGCTGGGCGTTGCGGCCCTGGCCGCCCTGCTGTCGGCGGTGCCGTCGGTGCCGCCCGCCATGGCCGGTACCACTGAGAAGGCGCCCGAATCCGGACTGCTCGGAGGGACCTCGGTGCTCTCGCCCCGCCGGCTGCCGGAGTGGCTCGACACCGCAGTCGCGACCCAACGCGTGGACCAAGCGATCACCGCGGCCGCCGGGCCGGCTCTCACCGCTCCGCCCAAGCCCGCCGGCTGTGTGCTGGTCACCCAGGGGAGTCGGGTCGTTTATTCGTTGAACCCCGGCATCCCCTTCGAGCCCGCTTCCAACATGAAGGTGCTCACCGCCATAGCGGTACTCGACCGCCTCGGTCCCTCGTTTCGCTTCACCACCAACGTCATGACGAGCGCCCCGCCGGTGAAGGGCGTGGTGCGTGGGAACTTGTACCTGGTCGGCGGAGGTGACCCCCTCCTGCGCACCGCGGCCTACGCTTCGACTGTCTACCCGCCTGAGTCTCTCTACACATCCATCAATCAATTGGCCCTGCAAGTGAAGCAGGCCGGTATCTCCGCGGTGACCGGTGCGGTCGTCGGCGTCGACTCCAGATACGACGCGGCGCGTTCGGTCGCGTCGTGGAAGGCGTCCTATATCAGCGACGACGACGTCGGTCCGTTGACCGCGCTCGAGGTCAACGACAGCTTCGGGCCGGGCCCGGCCGCCGCCGCGGCAGCTGCGGGCAAACCGGGCGGGCAGGCGGCTGCTCTGGTCACCGACACTTCCGCCGTGCTCACCCTTCCTGCGTCCAACCCGCCGGCCTCGGCGGCCGGCGTGTTCGCCGCTCTGCTGGCCTCCGAGGGGATCCGGGTTGGCGGTCCGCCGACCAATGGCAACACCCCCTCGGGTGCCACGCCGGTGACCTCCATCAAAAGCGCTCCGCTCGCCCAGGAAGTCGAGGCCATGCTGAACGTGAGTGATGACACCGCGGCCGAGCTTTTCACCAAAGAGCTCGGCTACCAGGTGAAGGGGACGGGCACGACGGCCGCCGGGACCGCGGTGATCCGATCAGACCTGGCGGCCGACGGGCTGCCCGTGTCGGAGATGGTGAATGTCGACGGGTCGGGCCTCGACACGGGTGACCGGGCCACTTGCGCCCTGATGGTGGACGCCCTGCGCCGGGCCGGGCCGCGAGGAACGATCGCCGCCGGGCTGCCAGTAGCGGGCAAGTCCGGAACCCTCGCCGGCCGGATGACCGGCACCGCGGCCGTCGGGCGGCTCCGGGCCAAGACCGGGACGCTGGACGGGGTTTCGAGCTTGAGCGGCTTCGTCACCCCGGCAGCCAAGACCCAGCCGGTGGCGGCCCTGGCCCCGCCGCTGGTGTTCTCCGTCATCGTCAACCAGCTGGCCGGGGGACAGGAGCAGGCCGAGGCCGACCGCGTCGGCGTCGCCCTCGCATCCTTTCCCCAGGCCGTTCCCCTCTCAGGCCTCGAGCCGCGCCGATGAGCCGCTACCTCCCGGTGTTCCCGCTCGGCAGTGTGCTCATGCCGGCCCAGGTGATGCCTCTGCACATCTTCGAGCCTCGCTACCGGGTCCTGATGGAGACCCTCACCGAACCCGCCTCGCCGGGTGAGATAGGGGTCGTCCTGATCGAGCGGGGGAGCGAGGTCGGAGGAGGCGACACGAGGGTGCAAATCGGCACGGTGGCCCACCTGATCGAGTCCGAGGCCCTGCCCGACGGGCGGTGGCTGGCGGTGTTCGGCGGAAGTCACCGCTTACGGGTGGCCGAGTGGCTCCCCGACGACCCCTTCCCCCAGGCCGAGGTCGAAGAGATCGCCGACGACGAATGGGACGAGTCGGATGGTCCGGCCCTGGCCGCCGCCGAGGCCCGGGTGCGGGAGGTCCTGCACCTCGCCGCGGAGCTCGGCACGGCGAGCCTGCCCCGCTTCGCTCTGTCCCCGGATCCCGCCCTGGCGGCGTGGGAGGTCTGCGCCATCGCCCCGCTAGGAGCGTTGGACCGGCAACGCCTGCTGGAGGCCCCTACCCACAAGGAACGGCTGGGGCTGCTGGTCGAGCAGGCGGCCGGCGTGGCCGAGGTGCTTGCGTTCCGCCTGCGCGGCCGATAAGGATCTGCGGCTGTGACCCCAGAATCGCCCGGCAAGCGAGACGACAAGCCCGTCGGGGACCTCGTCAACGAGTTCGCCGGGCTGGTGGTCGGCTACGTCAAGCAGGAAACCTTCGATCCGGTCAAGGCCCTCGGCCGCTACCTCGGATACGGGGTCGTCGGATCGCTTCTTCTGTCGATCGGCGGCATCCTGCTGTCCCTGACCACGGTTCGGCTCCTGCAGGCCGAGACCGGCGCCTCTCTGACCGGGAGTCTCACCTGGGTCCCCTACGTAGGGGGGATGCTGGTGGCCGGGGCGGGAGCGGCCCTGGCCGTGACGAGGATTACCAAGGTGCGCCGGTGAAGCTCCCCTCGATAAACGTGGTCCCGATGAAGGGCACCGGTCCCAACGGCCGGATCGAGCCGTCCGACATCCGGGGGAAGCTCCGCCAGATCCGGGGCGAGGTCGACGAGGCGACCGCCCCAGCCCGGTCGTACGCCCCGGTCGTGGCGGTAGGCGGGGTGGTGCTCGCCATCGTGGTGGCGTTCGTCCTGGGCCGCCAGCGGGGGCAGGCCAAGTCGACATGGGTCGACGTCCGGCGTCTGTGAGCCTGGTCGACAAGGGCCTCAAGGCGGCTCTGCGCCAGAGCTGGGACCGCGGCATCGTGGGGGGCAGCGACGCCTGGCTGGTTGTCGGCGCCATGGCTCTGCTCGCCCGTATGGGCCGGCGGGCCATGCACCGCGAGGTCCACGTGGTGTATGCCCAGAAGCTGCTCCCAGAAGACGGGGTGTCCGTCTCAAACGAATACCCCTCCTGACTGCCCACCGAGGCGGATCGCGGGCCTCGCCCGGCGGGCCCGGCACGCGTGGTCCACAATGGCCGGGTGAAGGTGCTGCTGCGCAATCCTCGGCGGGAAATCGACATCCGCGGTCCGATCGGCGTCTCCACCCTGCTCACCCGGCTCGACGTCAACCGCGAGTCGGTGCTGGTCATCGTGGACGGCACCCTCGTGACCGGCGACGCCACCCTGTCCGACTCGTCCACCGTCGAAGTACGACCGGTGATCTCCGGAGGCGCCCGGTGAAGTGCCGCTCCTGCCGCCACCCCGCGGTAATCGACGTCCGCCGGCACAACGCCGCCTTCTGCCACCCGTGCTTCGTCAAGCATTGCCGTGAGCAGGTGTCGCGGACGATCGACGCCTACGCCATGATCGGGCCGGGCGAGAGGGTGCTGGTTGCCGTGTCGGGCGGCAAGGATTCCCTCGCTCTGTGGGACCTTCTCCTCGATCTGGGGGTGGCGGCCGACGGTCTGTATCTGGGCCTGGGGATCGGGCGGGTCCCGGCCGGTGCCGCCGGTGATCGTCGCTCGGCTGACGATGGCGAGGGCACCACGTCGGGCTACAGCGAGGATTCGGGCCGCTACGCCAAGGCCTTCGCCGAGCGCAGGGGGGCCAAGCTGGTGGAGATAGACCTGCCGAGGGACTTCGGCTACGACATACCCACGGGGGCGAAGGCCGCCCGCCGGGTCCCGTGCTCGGCATGCGGCCTTTCGAAGCGCCACCTGTTCAATCGGGCGGCGCTCGAGGGTGGCTACGACGTGATCGCGACCGGGCACAATCTGGACGACGAGGCGGCCGTCCTTTTCGGCAATGTGCTGCGCTGGGACCTGGCCTACCTGGGCCGCCAGCACCCGGTGCTGCCGGCGGCCTCGGGGTTCGCCCGAAAGGTGAAGCCCCTCATCCGGCTCGGGGAGCGGGAGACGGCCGCCTACTGCGTCCTGCAGGGGATCGACTACATAGTGGAGGAGTGCCCCATGGCCGCCGGCAACCGGCATCTCGGCTACAAGGCGGCCCTCAACGAGATCGAGTCCGCCTCGCCCGGGTCCAAGGCGGCTTTCTACTTCGGCTTTCTCGACCGGGTGTCGCCCCTCGTGGCCGGGACCGCCGAGCAGGAGAAGGAGAGCCTTCATCCCTGTCCCGGCTGCGGTTCGCCCACCGTTAGCGAGCTTTGCGCGTTCTGCAAGCTGGTCGATCGGGCAGGCGGCACCAGGTGAGCCGCCAGTTCGAGGCGGGGGAGAGGGTCCTGCTCTTTGACGCCAAGGGCCGGCGGTACCTCGTGACCCTGGCGGCCGGCGGGGAGTTCCACACCCACTCCGGACCGGTCTCCCACGACGACCTGATCGGCCAGGAGGAAGGAATCCAGGTGCGCTCGACGCGCGGGGCCCGCTACACCGTGGTCCGGCCGACCCTGGCCGAGGTGGTTCTCAAGATGCCGCGGGGCGCCCAGGTGATCTACCCGAAGGACCTCGGCCCCATCCTCATCCTCGCCGACGTGTTCCCCGGTGCCCGGGTATTCGAATCCGGTCTCGGGTCAGGCGCCCTCTCAATGGCCCTGCTGCGAGCCGGGGCGGAGATAACCGGCTACGAGGTCCGCTCCGACTTTGCCGCCCGGGCCCAAGCCAACGTGGCGGGCTTCTTGGGCAGCGGGGTCCTCGACCGATACCGGGTCCAGGTGCGCGACGCCTACGACGGCATAGACGAAACCGGGCTGGACCGGGTGGTGCTGGACCTGCCGGAGCCCTGGCGCATGGTCAAAACGGCCGAGGGCGCCCTCCGGCCCGGTGGGATCCTGGTGTCGTACCTGCCGACCATCGGCCAGGTCAGCATGCTGCGCGACGGGCTCGACCGCAGCGGGTTCGGCATCGCCGAGACCATCGAGGTCCTCCAGCGCAGCTGGCACATCGAGGGCCAGTCCGTGCGCCCTGACCACCGCATGGTGGCCCACACCGGGTTCCTAACCTCGGCCCGGCTCCTGCAGCCGGCCGGGAAAGGCGACCCGGGGGCCTGACGGGGCTGAACTTTGGACCTGCTCGACCTGGCGATCGTGGCTGCCGCGTTAGCGGCCGCGGTCGGCGGTTACCGGCTCGGCTTCCTGGGTCGGGTCACCTCGTGGCTGGCCCTGGCAGCCGGCTTCTACGTGGCCATCCGGATCGTGCCGGCCGTCGTTCGCCGGCTCGGCAACCAATCTCCTGGGGTCCTGGTCGCGGTGGCCGTCGCCATCCTCGTCGGCGGCGCCCTCCTCGGGCAGGGCTTCGGTCTGGTCGTGGGTGCCCG
The DNA here is from genome assembly GCA_963783945.1 of uncultured Actinomycetota bacterium. Classification (GTDB taxonomy): domain Bacteria; phylum Actinomycetota; class Acidimicrobiia; order Acidimicrobiales; family Palsa-688; genus CAWAPS01. The sequence continues at coordinate 71,310 of CAWAPS010000019.1, read as the reverse complement.
ACTCCACCGGGCCCTGCCCCTCGGTCCGTGGCGCCGGGTGGACAAGGTGGTCGGGGCGGCGGCCGGGGCCGTCGGGGTGATCGTGGTTCTGTGGCTGCTCATCCCCTCGGTGGCCGCCGTCCCTGGCTGGCCGGCCCGGGAGACCGCCGAATCCGGCATAGCCCGCTGGGTGTCGCGGGACCTGCCGGTGCCGCCCGACAGCGCGCAGGAGCTGAGACGGTTCATCAGCGACGCCCCCCAGGTGTTCGCCGTCCTGCAGCCGGGTACGTCGGGGGGACCGCCTCCCACCGCCAGCCCTCTCGCCCCGGTGGTGACGTCCGAGGTGCTGGCGTCCACGGTCAAGGTCGAGGGTCAGGCGTGCGACGAGATCTTCGAGGGAAGCGGCTTCGCCGTGGCCCCGGATCTCGTGGTGACCAACGCCCACGTGGTGGCCGGAGAGGCCCGGGGCGCCACGAGCGTGCTGCTGCCTACAGGTCGGGAGCTCCCGGCGACGGTCGTAATGTTCGATCCCCGGCGGGACCTGGCCCTGCTCGACGTACCGGGTCTGGGGGAAAAGCCCCTCCAGGTCGGGCCGGCCCACACCGGAGTCAAAGGCGCGGTGTTCGGCCACCCCAACGGCCAGAATCCCGTCGCCGTCAGCCCGGCGTCGGTCGTGCTGACCGAGGAGGCGGTCGGACGGGATCTCTACGATCAGCACACGACCAGACGCAACGTGCTCGTACTGGCCGCCCGCCTGGCTCACGGCGACTCTGGCGGGCCCCTGGTGACCCCGGACGGGGTGGTGATCGGAGTGGTCTTCGCCATCTCGGCCGACTCGTCGAACACGGGATATGCGCTGAGCTCCACCGAGCTCGAGGCCGCCCTTTTAGAAGCCCGGAGTCCGGGCGGAGCGTCCACCGGGTCGTGCCTGACCAGCTAGATAGGCGGGGAGGGTGCGGGCCCGGCCCGAGGAACTACTCCTCGATGAAGATGCACTCTCCGGGGCACTCCTCGGCCGACTCCCGAGTGGCGTCTTCCATGCCCTCAGGAACGTTGGCCAAGCCCTCCTGCCCACCGGGGTTGTCGAAGACCTTGTCGCCTTCCTTGACGTACGACAAACCGTCGTCGAGCAAGGTGAAGACGGCCGGGGCGATCTCCTCGCATAGGCCATCCCCAGTGCAGAGATCCTGGTCGATCCATACCTTCATCGGTCTGCTACGCCTCGCTGTTCGACTGTGTCCGACCCGAACTCTACCCGGTTGACGGTACCGATCGCCGCTTTACCGTGTCAATTATCGCGGCGGGCGCCGCGAAAAAGCGTTCGGTTCCGGTCCCGCTCCCCTCGAGGATGGCGGTAAGTTCGGCATCGCAACCCCGAAAAGGAGGTGCGTGAGTGAGCGACTTGCCCAAAGCGAATCAGCCGTCGGGCGGCCGCGCCGAGGCCTCCGGCGGGCCGTCGGCCCTGGAGCTCGAGCTGGCCGATCTGAGGACCAAGAGCGCGACCCTGGAAGAGGAGGTCCAATCCCTGCGCCGGCGGATGCAGGATGCTCCGAAGCGGGTTCGGACCCTCGAGGAGAAGCTCCTCGAGACCAAGGGCCAGCTCCAGCAGGCCATATCGCAGAACGAGAGGTTGACCTTCACTCTCCGCGAGGCCCGCGAGCACATCGCCGCGCTGCGCGAGGAGGTCGACAAGCTCACCCAGCCTCCGTCGGCGTACGGGACGTTCTTGGCCCACAACGAGGACGGCACGATCGACGTCTTCTCCGGAGGGCGCAAGATGCGCGTCGCTCTTCACCCGGAGATGGCCGCCCGGGGCGATGCGGAACTCGAGCGCGGCGCCGAAGTCGTGCTCAACGAATCGCTGAACGTGGTGCTGGCCCGCGGCCGCGAGCGGTCAGGGGACATCGTCACCTTGAAGGAGCTGCTCGAGGACGGCCGAGCGGTCATAGTCGGCCGGGCCGACGAGGAGCGGGTGGTGGAGCTGGCCGACAGCCTGGCCGGGGTCAAGCTCCGGTCCGGCGACTCGGTCCTCATGGACTCGCGTACCGGCCTGCTGCTCGAGAGGCTTCCCCGACCCGAGGTCGAGGAGCTGATCCTGGAGGAGGTGCCCGACATCTCCTACGCCGACGTGGGCGGCCTCGACGACCAGATCGAGGCCATAACCGACGCCGTCGAGCTCCCGTTCCTGCACCGGGACCTGTTCACCGAGCACAAGCTGCCGGCGCCCAAGGGGATCCTCCTCTACGGCCCACCCGGCTGCGGCAAGACCCTCATCGCCAAAGCGGTGGCCAACTCGCTGGCCAAGAAGGTTGGCGAGGTCTCCGGCGACCGGGCGGCCCGCAGTTATTTCTTGAACATCAAGGGCCCCGAGCTGCTCAACAAATACGTGGGCGAGACCGAACGCCAGATCCGCCTGGTGTTCCAGCGGGCCCGGGAGAAGAGCGAGGAGGGGGTGCCGGTAATCGTCTTCTTCGACGAGATGGACTCGCTCTTCCGCACCCGCGGCACCGGAATCAGCTCGGACATGGAATCGACGATCGTGCCTCAGCTCCTCGCCGAGATCGACGGAGTCGAGACGCTGCGCAACGTGATAGTCATCGGTGCCTCCAACCGGGAGGACCTGATCGACCCGGCGATCCTGCGGCCCGGCCGCCTCGACGTCAAGATCAAGATCGAGCGCCCGAATCGCGACGCCGCGGGCCAGATCTTCGCCCGCTACCTGACCTCGGACCTGCCCCTCTGGGACTCCGAGGTGACCAGTCTCGGCGGTGGCGACCGGGACAAGTCGGTGCAGGCCATGATCGAGCGGACGGTCGCGGAGATGTACCGCGACGACGAATCCAACCAGTTCCTCGAGGTCACCTACCAGAACGGTGACAAGGAAATCATGTACTACCGGGACTTCGCGTCGGGGGCCATGATCGAGAACATCGTGCGCCGGGCCAAGAAGCTCGCCATCAAGCGGGTGATCGCCGGGGGCACCCCGGGAATCCGTACCCAGGACCTCATCGACTCCATCAAGCAGGAGTACAAAGAGCACGAGGACCTGCCCAACACCACCAACCCCGACGACTGGGCCAAGATCTCGGGCAAGAAGGGCGAGCGCATCGTCTACATCCGCACGATCATGTCCCAGGGCGAGGAGACGACTGGCGGCCGGTCCATCGAGAGAGTGGCTACCGGCCAGTATCTCTGACCGCGAAACCCGTGGGGTCGGGCCGCGAGCGGCCCGAATAGGGCCACTCTGGCGACGAATGCGACAAAGGCTCACCCGCAAGGGCTCTCCCGGGGGATAACGTCGGCGCGTGGCCATAGTCAAGGTCCTCGGCATGGAGACCGAGTACGGCATCGTGATCCGGGGGGCAGCCGAGCCGAACCCCATCGCGGCCTCGTCGACGTTGATCAATGCCTACGTGGCGGAGCTCAACCGGCGCGTCGGATGGGACTTCGAGGACGAGACGCCTGGTCGCGACGCCCGCGGGTTCGCCCGTGAGGGATCCATGCCCCCCGAAGTGGAGACGCATCTGGTGAACGCGGTCCTCACCAACGGGGCGCGCTATTACGTCGATCACGCCCATCCCGAGTACTCCACGCCGGAATGCGCCAGCGCCCACGAGGCGATCCTCTACGACAAGGCAGGGGAGCTGATCCTCGCCGAGTCCATAGTGGCCGCCACCCGGGCCCTGCCGCTCGGGCAGAGCCTGCTGGTGCTGAAGAACAATTCGGACGGCAAGGGCAATTCCTACGGGAGCCACGAGAACTATTTGATGGATCGATCGGTGCCCTTCGCCCGGATCGTCAGCCACGCCATGCCCCACTTCGTCTCCCGCCAGATCTTCACCGGGGCGGGCAAGGTGGGCTGCGAGGCGGCTTCCACGGGGGGGGTGGAGGTGAACTTCCAGCTCACCCAGCGGGCCGACTTCTTCGAGGAGGAGGTCGGACTCGAGACCACCCTCAAGCGGCCGATCGTGAACACCCGCGACGAGCCCCACTGCGACGCCCACAAGTACCGCCGGCTTCACGTCATCGTTGGCGACGCCAACATGTCGGAGGTCGCCAACCTGTTGAAGGTCGGGACCACCGCACTGGTCCTGTCCATGATCGAGGACGACTGGTTCGCCCGGGCCAACCGGGAGCTCACCATGCAGTCCCCGGTGAGCGCCCTGCGCAAGGTCTCCTACGACCTGGAGCTCGAGCGCCCGCTCGAGATGTCAGATGGTAAGAGCATGACAGCGCTCGAGATGCAATGGGAGCATCTCGACCTGGCCAAGAAGTACGCCGAAGACTGCGGGCTTGACTCCGTCGGCGGGGACGAGGTGGGCAACGACATCCTGCGCCGGTGGGAGCAGACGCTCGAGGGGCTGGAGTCCGACCCCATGTCCCTGGCCAAGCAGCTCGACTGGGTGGCCAAATACCGTCTGGTGTCGGCGTACCGGGAGCGCCACGGACTGAGCTGGCAGGATCACAAATTGGCGGCGATGGACTTCCAGTACCACGACGTGGATCCCAAGCGGTCGCTGTTCGCCCGCCTGGGAATGGAGAAGGTGCTCGAGCCCGAGGCGGTGGCCCGGGCCGTGACCGAGCCGCCGGAGAGCACGAGGGCTTATTTTCGGGGCAAGTGCCTCGAGCGATGGTCGTCTTCTATCGCCGCCGCGAACTGGGACTCGCTGGTGTTCGACCTCGGAACCGACCCGCTCCGGCGGGTTCCGATGATGGAACCCTTAAGAGGTACCAGGGCTCACGTCGAAGAATTGCTAAGTAGCGTGTCCAGCCCAGCCGAGCTGCTCGAGCGCCTGGGCTCGTAGGAAGAAGAGGCAAAATCCGATGGCAGAACGAGAACAGATAAAGAAACCGGCTCCCGCTCGAAGCGACGAGGCCGCCGTCGAGGAAGTTCCGACCACCAACAAGAAGGGCGAGGAGCTCAAGGCCGAGCTCGACGATCTACTTGACGAGATCGACGAGGTCCTCGAGGAGAACGCTGAGGAGTTCGTGCGGAGTTATGTGCAAAAAGGCGGTGAATGACGCTGTAGGGTGCCTGACCCTATGAGTCTTCCGATCTTCGGCCCGACCGACGACCCCGGTCCGAGCTTCACTGAGGTACTGCGCAAGGTCGGGCTCGACCCTTTTGCCCCCGTCGCCCACGAGGGGAATCTCCCTTTCGAGATTCGCCATGGCACGACCATCGCCGCCCTGCGCTACCGCGACGGAGTGGTGATGGCGGGGGACCGCCGGGCTACCGCCGGTTCGTCTATAGCCCACCGCTCCATGGAGAAGGTCCACCCGGCGGACCGCCACAGCGGGGTGGCCATCGCCGGAGCGGCCGGGCCGGCCATGGAGATGGTCAGTCTGTTCCAGCTACAGCTCGAGCACTACGAGAAGGTGGAAGGGGCGCCGATCAGCCTGGAGGGTAAAGCCAACCAGCTCTCCCAGATGATCCGGTCCAACCTGCCCATGGCCCTCCAGGGCTTTGTGGTGGTCCCGTTGTTCGCCGGGTTCGACGTCCGGAGGGGAGTGGGCCGGATCTACTCCTACGATCCGACGGGCGGCCGGTACGAGGAGACGGACTTCCACGCCGACGGCTCCGGTGGCCGCGACGCCCGGACCACGATCAAGCTCGGATGGAGAGCCGACCTGTCACGGACCGAAGCAGTCGAGCTGGCGGTTTCGGCGCTCTGGCAGGCCGCCGACGAGGACTCGGCCACGGGCGGCCCCGACGCCATCAGAGGGATATACCCGACGGTCGCCACCATCACGGTCGACGGTTTCGCCCGGCTGGAAGGGGCGGAGGTCGCCGAGCGGTTCGCCGCCGTGGCGGCGAGGATCGAAGGGGTTCAGGTGACGCCGCAATGAGCATGCCCTTCTACGTGGCGCCTGAGCAGTTCATGAAGGACAAGGCCGACTTCGCCCGCAAGAACATCGCCCGGGGCCGGCCCCTCGTCGCCGCTGTTTTCGCCGAGGGCATCCTCATCTGCGCCGAGAACCAATCGAAATCGCTCCACAAGGTCAGCGAGATCTACGACCGGATAGCTTTCGCCGGGGTCGGCCGCTACAACGAGTTCGATTCTCTGCGCCGGGCCGGGGTCCAGCACGCCGACGTCAAGGGCTACCAATTCAGCCGGGAGGACGTCGACGCCCGCTCCCTCGCCAACCTGTACGCCCAGTACATGGGCAACGTGTTCACCCACGAGCTGAAACCCCTCGAGGTCGAGATTCTGGTGGCCGAGGTCGGCTCGAGCCCGGCGACGGACCAGCTGTTTCATATCCTCTACGACGGGTCGGTCGTCGACGAGGATCGGTACTCGGTACTCGGGGGCGAGGCCGACGCCATCGCCGCCCGGCTGGACCGCGACTTCGAGACCGACTGGCACCTCGACGAGGCCATCCGCCGGGCCGCCGAGGCCCTGTCGGGCCCCGACCGGGCCCCGATCGCGGCCGACCTGGAGGTGGCCGTGCTGGCCCGCTCCGATGGGCGCCGGGCCTTCCGCCGGCTGGACGACGTGAGGGTCGCGGCGGCGCTATCAGACAGTGCCGCAAGCGGCGAGGACGCTGGCGGGACCACCGGGGACGCTGGAGCCGAGCTGGCCGGCGACGGGCCCATCGGCGACGGACCCAGCACCGACGAGCCCGAGGGCGACGCACCCGGCGCCTCCGAGAGCTAGCCCGCCGGCACGCCCGATAGGGCGGCCCGCCGACCTGCATTCTCGTAGTCTTCTCGATTTCTCGGGGACAAAATCGCACGTTGGCCGGGCGAATCGACGACGAAAACCCAAAAGCGCGACGAGAAATGTGGGTCTTGATGATCCGCCAGGCGCGGAGTGCCGGGCCTGACCACGAAACCGGTTCCCTCTCTTGCCTCACGGCCGAATGAACCGAATCCGCTCCCCCCTCAATCGAATGCCGGGAGTCCCTCGGCCATTGGTGGCTTAGCGCCGGACTATCGAGGCGGTTAACCCCCGATACAACGATTTCCCGTTTAGCCAAACCGGCCCGCCATCAAACGGGAGCCGAAATAGAAGCCGCCGCCAGCCTGGGGATGAGGCCGGGCGGGGCCCGGCCGGCCACCCTTCCCACCCTCGATCATGAGGCCATATCGTGATAAAGAGCGGCCACCCGTTGAAGCCGATTTATCGACGACCGAAACCGGCGTTTATCCTCCCCCGGGGCCCTGACAGTAGAGTCGAACCGAACGCAAGGAGGGCAAGATGGCAGTCGAGGAAGAGCCTCAGGTCTCGGAGTCCCAGATCGCGGTGCACTGGCGGGAGGAGGACTATTACTTCCCCTCTGCCCAGTTCATCGGCCAGGCCAACGCATCGGACCCGGGCATCCGCCGGCGCTTCTCCGAGGACAAATTCCCGGAGTGCTTCAAGGAGTACGCCGACCTCCTCACCTGGGATACCTACTGGCACACCACCCTCGACACAAGCGACCCCCCGTTCTGGAAGTGGTTCGTCGGCGGCCGGCTCAACGCCTCCTACAACTGCGTAGACCGGCATCTGGCCACGGACCGCAACAAGGCGGCTCTCATCTGGGTGCCCGAACCGGAGGAGGAGGACACCCAGGTCGTCACCTACCAGGAGCTGTACCGGCGGGTCAACGAGTTCGCCGCCCTGTTGCGAGGCTTTTGCCGGGTGAAAACAGGCGACCGCGTCACCTTCCACATGCCGATGGTCCCCGAGCTGCCGGTGGCGATGCTGGCGTGCGCCCGGCTGGGCGCCATCCACAGCCAGGTGTTCGGGGGCTTCTCCGGCGCCGCCTGCGGCGGCCGCATCGCCGACTCCCAGAGCACGGTGCTGGTCACCATGGACGGCTACTACCGCAACGGTGACCTGGTCGACCACAAGGTCAAGGCCGACGAGGCGGTCGAGCGGGCCCGGGAGGAGGGCGTGGAAGTCGAGAAGGTCCTGGTGTTCCGCCGCTACCCCGGCCGGTACGCATCCAGGACCCCGATGGTCGAAGGCCGGGACTTTTTTGTGGACGAGGTCATGGCTGACTACAAGGAGCAGCTCGTCGACCCCGTATCCATGCCGGCGGAGGCCCCGCTGTTCATCATGTACTCGAGCGGTACGACCGGCCGGCCCAAGGGCTGCCAGCACTCGACCGGCGGGTACCTGTCGTATGTGGCCGGAACGGCGAAGTACTACCAGGACATACACCCCGAGGACACCTACTGGTGCGCCGCCGACATCGGCTGGATCACCGGCCACTCCTACATCGTGTACGGCCCTCTGGCCCTTGGGACGACCAGCGTGATGTACGAGGGCGTGCCCACCTATCCCGATCCCGGCCGTCCCTGGCGCATCGCCGAACGGCTCGGCGTCAACATCTTTCACACCGCGCCGACGACGATCCGCATGCTGCGCAAGGTCGGTCCCGACGAACCGGCGAAATACGACTACCACTTCAAGCACATGACCACGGTGGGTGAGCCGATCGAACCCGACGTGTGGCGGTGGTACCACGAGGTGGTAGGCAAGGGCGAGGCGGTCATTGTCGACACCTGGTGGCAGACCGAAACCGGCGGGTTTCTCGGCAGCACCCTGCCCGGGCTGGATCCCATGAAGCCCGGAAGCTGCGGGCCGGCGACCCTTGGCATCTATCCGGTTATCTACGACGAGGAGGGGAAGGTCGTCGAGGCCGGCAGCGGGCACGCCGGCAACATCTGCATCCGCAATCCCTGGCCGGGGGTCTTCGAGACCATCTGGGGTGATCCCGACCGCTTCGTACAGACCTATTACGCCAAATACTGCCAGGACCCCAAGAGCACGGACTGGCGCGATTGGCCCTATTTCGCCAATGACGGGGCGGTTCAGGCCGCCGACGGGTACTTCCGCATCCTGGGCCGGGTGGACGACGTGATCAATGTCGCCGGCCACCGGCTCGGCACCAAGGAACTCGAGTCGGCGGCCATCATGGTCGACGAGGTCGCGGAGGCCGCGGCCGTCCCGGTGGTCGACGAACTGCGGGGCCGGGCGGTCGAGATGTACGTGGCCCTGAAACCGGGGATCGCTCCGAACAAAGAGGTCCAGGACAAGGTGACCATGGTGATCGAGACCGAGATCGGAAAGATCGCCCGCCCGAAGAACGTGTGGATCGTGCCGGACATGCCGAAGACCCGCTCGGGCAAGATCATGCGCCGGGTGATCGCCGGCGTGTCCAACTTCACCGAGGTCGGCGACATAACCACCCTGGCCAACCCTGAGATCGTCGAGGACATCCGCCACCAGGTCCAGGCGGCGAAGGTGGCCCAGGGCCAGGTCCCGAGGGAGCTGACCGCCGAGGAGGAAGCGGAGATCAAGGCGTTCGGCGGGGCCGAGTAGCGACTCTCCGGCTCCCGGCCGGGGCACGGCACAAATGAGTGGCCCGCTTCGCCCCCGCACGCGTTAGCGTGCGCAGGGCAATGGATAGACGCATATTCGGCCTGGAGAACGAGTACGGCGTCACCTGCACGTTGCGCGGCCAGCGCCGCCTGAGCCCCGACGAGGTCGCCCGGTACCTGTTCCGGCGGGTGGTGAGCTGGGGTCGCTCCTCGAACGTGTTCCTCGAAAACGGGGCCCGCCTGTACCTGGACGTGGGTAGCCACCCGGAGTACGCCACCCCGGAGTGCGATTCGATCCTGGACCTGGTGGCCCACGACAAGGCGGGGGAGCGGATCCTCGAGCAGCTCGTGAACTCGGCGGAGGCCCGGCTGCGGGAGGAGGGGATCCGGGGGGTGGTGTTCCTCTTCAAGAACAACACTGACTCGGCCGGCAACTCCTACGGATGCCACGAGAATTACCTGACCAGCCGCCGCGACGATTTCGCTCATTACGCCGAGGTTTTGATCCCGTTCCTGGTGTCCCGGCAGATCTACGCCGGTGCCGGCAAGGTTCTGCAGACCGCCCGGGGCGCCATGTACTGCATCAGCCAGCGGGCCGAGCACATCTGGGAGGGGGTGTCATCCGCCACCACCCGTAGCCGCCCGATCATCAACACCCGGGACGAGCCGCATGCTGACGCCGAGCGCTACCGCCGCCTCCACGTCATCGTGGGCGACTCCAACATGAGCGAGTACGCCACGTTCCTGAAAGTGGGAACGACCAGCATCCTGCTGCGCATGCTCGAGGACCCAGCGGTGGTGCTGCGGGACATGACCCTCGAGAACCCCATACGGGCCATCCGCGAGATCAGCCACGACACCACCCTCCGGCGCCGGGTGCGCCTGGCCAACGGCCGGGAGGCCAGCGCCCTCGAGATCCAGGCCGAGTACCTCAACCGGGCCAAGCGCTACCAGGAGACCAAAGGGCTGTCTCCCCTCGAGGACCAGGCCCTCGCCATGTGGGAGCACTGTCTCACCGGCCTCGAGACCGACCCGTGGTCGCTCGACAGGGAATGTGACTGGGTAATCAAGCACCACCTGATCGAGAGGTACCGCAGCCGTCACGGCATACCCCTCACCCACCCGAAGGTGGCACTGATCGACCTTCAGTACCACGACGTGAGCCGTGATCGTGGACTCTTCTACAAGATGCAGGCCGCCGGCCTGGTCGAGCGGACCTGCACCGACGCCGCGATCGACACCGCGGTGGAGCAGCCCCCTCAGACCACCCGGGCCAAGCTGCGGGGAGAATTCATCCGGCGGGCGAAGGAGCGACGCCGGGACTTCACGGTTGACTGGGTGCACCTGAAGCTCAACGATCAGGCCCAGCGGACAGTCCTCTGCAAGGACCCGTTCAAGGCGCGCGACGAGCGCGTCGAGAAGCTCATCGCCTCGCTCTGAGCCAGCCGTGGACCGCCTCGAGCGCCTGGTGAACCTGGTGGCCGCGCTCATCGACACCTCGCACCCTCTGACCCGGGCCGAGATCCGGGAACGGATCGACGGCTATTCCGATGACGCCGAGGCGTTTCGCCGGAACTTCGAGCGCGACAAGGACCTCCTGCGCCAGATGGGATTCCCGCTCGTGACCGAAGCGCCCGACCCGGCGCACCCCGACGACGTCGGCTACCGCATCCCCCGGGAGCTGTACGAGATGCCCGACCCGGGTCTGGACGAGGCCGAGCTGGCCGCGCTCCGCCTCGCCGCGTCAGCCGTCCAGCTGGAAGGGGAGTGGGGAGCGGAGGCGGCGATCCGGGGTTTACGCAAGCTCGGGGGGGCGGGCGGTGATGGGCCCGAGGGGTCGCCGGTCCCTGGAAGCGGTCGGGGCGGCCTGGCCGCCCTTCCGGTGGAGCAGGCCGCGGCGGTGGTGTTCGCCTCGGTCGCCGAACGGCGCCGGGTCAGGTTCGGCTACCGGAACGAGGAGCGGGTGGTCGACCCGTGGCGCCTGTCGTTTCATCGCGGCCACTGGTACCTCGCCGGCCTGGACCACACCCGCCTGGAGGAGCGCCTGTTCCGCCTCGACCGGATCGAGGGCACCATCGAACCCGAAGGCCCCCCGGGCGCTTTCGCCCGGCCCACGGTCTCTCAGGCGCTTCCCCCGCCGGCGTGGCGGCTCGGCGACGAGGAGGAGGTCGCCGCCCGGCTTCTGGTGGACGCCGAGCAGGCCCACTGGGCCGAGCAGGCTCTCGGCGCCGGATCGGTCAAGGCGGTCCGGGCCGATGGCGCAGTGGAGTTCGAGGTGCCGGTAACCAACCGGGCCGCCTTCCGTTCGATGGTGCTCACCTACCTGGACCACGCCGAGGTGCTCGGACCGTCCGATCTCCGGGCCGACATGGTGAGGTGGCTGGAACAGGTTGCGACCGCCGGCCCGGGGGAACCCGGCGACCGGTCCCGAGCGCCCCACGACGAAGCGGCGCCGGCATGAGCAGGGACCGGGCCGAGGTTCGATTGGGCCGGCTCCTGGCCATCGTCCCGTGGGTCGCGGCCCATGACGGTCCGACGGTCGATGAAGTGTGCCGTCGCTTCGGGGTCGACGAAAAGGATCTCCTGGCCGACCTGCAGCTGTTGTTCATGTGCGGCGTTCATCCGTTCACGCCCGACGTACTCATCGACGTCGATATCGCGGACGGCCGGGTGTGGATCCGCATGGCCGACTACTTCCGCCGCCCCCTCAGGCTCAACCCCCAGGAGGGCCTGGCCCTGGCCTCGGCCGCCTCGGCCTTCCTCGAAGTGCCGGGCGCCGACCCCGAAGGCGCCCTGGCCACCGCGCTGGACAAGTTACGGACCGTCCTCGGAGTGGGGCCCGACGACGGGCTCGAGGTGGAGCTCGGCGCGGTGCCGGCCGCGGTCCTCGAGACGGTGAGGCGGGCGGTCGACTCCCGTCACAAGGTCCACCTCGACTACTACTCCTTCGGTCGGGACGGCCACAGCTCCCGGGTGGTGCAGCCCTGGAAGGTCTTCAACAACGGGGGCCAGTGGTACCTGACCGGGTGGTGCGAGCTGGCGGTCGGCGAGCGGCTGTTCCGGGTCGACCGGATAACCGATGCCCGACTCCTGCCCGATACCTTCACCCCGCCGGCCCGGGCCGTTCAGGCCCCGGCGGAGGTTTTTCATCCCGGCCCCGAGGACCCGCGGGTGGTCCTCGATCTGGACCCCCCGGCTCACTGGATCGCGGAGCAATATCCCCACGACGAGGTCGTCGACTGCGGCGGGGGAGTCCTCAGGGTTACCCTGCGGGCGGGGCAGCGGGCTTGGCTCGAACGACTTCTTCTGCGGGCCGGCCCCGCCGTGCGGGTCGTCGAGGGTGATTTCGCGGTCGGACCGCGGGCGGCGGCCCGCATACTGACGCGATACCGGCCGGCCCAGCCGGTTGTATAGGGTCGCGTGTCGTGTCCCTGACCGCTCCGGGAGAGCCGGCTTCCCCCAACCCGGCCCCGGAAGGACCGGCACCCCCCGAGCCGGTGCGGGTTCCGGCGCCGAAGAGCGGCCGCCGCAAGACCATCATCGAATGGCTGATAATCCTCCTGGTGGCCGTTCTGGCCGCCGTGGGCTTGCGGACCTTCGTCGTCCAGCCTTTCTACATCCCCTCGGGATCGATGGAGCCGACCTTGATAGTCGGGGACAAGGTGCTGGTCAACAAGCTCAGCTACGACTTCCACTCCGTCCACCGGGGCGACGTGATCGTGTTCAAGAAGCCCCCGAATGATTTCAGCCCGGGCATAAAGGACCTCATCAAACGGGTCATCGGTCTCCCCGGGGAAACCATCTCGGCGCGCGGTGGCTCGGTGTACATAAACGGCCAGATACTCAAGGAATCGTGGTTGCCGAAGGGGGTGACGACCAGCGACTTCGGCCCGGTACGGATCCCCCCGGCGAGTACTTCATGATGGGGGACAACCGGGGCGACTCCGCCGACTCCCGGGTGTTCGGACCGATAAAGAAGAACCTGATCATCGGTCGGGCGTTCCTGCTGGTCTGGCCACCATCCCGCATCAGGACCTTGTAGACGCGATGACCGACATCATCCTGCCGACATGGTCAGAGTAGAGACCATCGACTCCGAGCTCCACCAGGCGCCGGATATCCCGATCGGATTGGGCGTCCCAGCCGAAGGCGCAGAGCCCGGCCGCGTGCACCTGCGACACCCGGGCCTCGTCCCACTCCCGGCCGTGCAGGTTGATGGCATGGACACCGACGCCGGCGAGCGCGGCGGCGCGCGACGCCATGCCCTCAGGCATGGAGTTGACGCTCGTCGACTCCACGAGGTGGGTGTCTCCGCCCAGCTGCCCGCAGTCGGGAACCAGACCCCAGTAGTGATGGCACAGCCACAGCCTGGGTGTGGCGCCCGCCGCGCCCGACACCTCGAGAATCGGGGCCAGGGCGGCCGGGTCCTTCAGATCGAGCGACAGCTCGAAGTCGGTCCCGCACTTCCGGTAGAGCTGCTCGAGTGTCGGTACGTGGCCCGGCAGCGCCAACCGCTGCTGGTCGCAGATGGCGCGCCGCCGCCACGGAGGTCCGGTCGTGCCGTCGTGGTTGAGCACGACCACTCCGTCGGATGTGAGCCAGGCGTCGCTCTCCAAACCGGTCGCCCCGAGCTGGAGCGCCCGGGTGAACGCGTCGATGGTGTTTTCCCGGCGTTCGTCCCGGGCGCCCCGGTGGGCGAACCCGATGGGCCGGGGGGGAACGGGGGTTGCGGGCACCTCACCATGGTGGCCGACCTGGAGACTGCTCGGAAGGCCGGGGTGAATAGCTGGCACTCAAGCGATGGAGGCGACCTGCCGATGAAGTTCCTGTGAGAAGAGTTGGGCGAAGCGGAAGGGCGGCCGGGGTGGCGATAGTCAAGGCAACGTGCGACACATGCGGAGACGTCGAGCTCAGCGTCACCGCCGTCCAGGTCCAGCTCTGCCTGACGAATGTCGCTTGCACCTACTCGTTCATGTGCCCCATGTGCCAGCTGCTCGTGAACAAGGCGGCCAACTCGGCGGCCGTCGAGTCCCTGACCCGGGCCGGGGCCGGCCTGGTGGCGTGGTCCTTGCCGGCCGAGCTAGCCGAGCCCAAGGTGGGTCCGCCGATCGGTCACGACGACCTACTCGCCTTCCATATCGCCCTCGAAGCGGGCGGACTGGAAGACGGTATGGCTGCACTGACTGCGAACGGCTAGAATCACTGCATGTCTTTGAGCGGGCTCTGGTGGGCGCCACTGGGCGTGGTGGCGATCGGGGCCGGTGCCGCGGCAGTGGTGGTGGTCCGATTGGACCGCGAGATCACCCGGCTGAGGCAGTCCATGCGGCCCCTACGGGCGACCCGCCGCAGCGTTCGAAGCCGGGGCAGCGTTCCCGATAGCCGGTAGGCACCGCTACACTCGCCCTCGTGCTCGATCTCAGCCCCGAGAAGATTCTGATCTTGGGTCTGCTGGCCCTTATCGTCCTCGGACCGAGCCGCCTACCACAGGCGGCCCGCACGGTTGGCCACGTCCTCGGGCAGTTGCGGCGCATGTCGTCGTCATTTCAGGACGAGGTGAGAGATGCTCTGTCCGAGCCGGCCCAGGCCCTCGGCGCGGCCGCACCGGAGATCCGCCCCCTCGATGTCCGCCGCTCCCTACATGAAGCCGTGACCAACGCGTTCACCATCCCGCCGGCCCCCGGCCAGGATCAAGCGAACCGCTTGACCGGACCGGCCCAGGATCAGGTGCCTGTCCAATCCTCGCCGCCCCGGTCCTCCGCGACGCCGCCGACGTTTCCCCCAGCGGCGCCTGACGACCCGTCACTTAACTAATCCGGGCGGTGGCAGTCACCGACGAGCGCCCCGACCCGTCCTCAGGGGCCTTCGACCACGAAGAACAGGCGATGAAATCGTCCGGCGAGAAGTCAACCGGCACCATGACGCTCTTCGAGCACCTCGCCGAGTTGCGCATCCGCGTCGTCATCGTCGTCCTGGCTGTGACCATAGGGACGGTCATCGCCTGGTTCTTCTACGACTCGGCGATCAGCTTCATGCTCCGCCCGTACCACGACTTCCTCGTTCACCACAAAGCCAAGGACATATCCCAGGGGAACCTGGTCACCACCGGTCCCCTCGAGGGGTTCACCACCCGCCTGAAGGTCAGCGTCTACGGGGGGATCGCCCTTTCCGCCCCGGTCATCTTCTGGGAGCTGTGGCGCTTCATCACGCCGGGTCTGTACAAGAACGAGAAGCGGTACATCCTGCCCTTCGTCGCCGCCGCGGTCGTCCTCTTCGCCGGCGGGGTCGCCACCGCCATTCTGGTTTTTCCGAAGGCCCTGACCTGGCTGATCGATGTGAGCGGCACCGGCGTGGTTCCGCTGTTTTCGCCCAGCCGGTATTTCACCCTGTACGTGGCCATGTGCCTGGTGTTCGGGCTGGTCTTCTGTTACCCCCTGGTGGTGGTGTTCCTTCAGCTGGCCGGGGTCGTCCCGAGCTCCACTTGGCGCCGCTGGCGGCGGCCGGCCATCGTGGTACTGGCCGCGGTGGCCGCGGTGATCACCCCGAGCAGCGATCCCTTCTCGTTCCTCGCCCTCTGGGTGCCGATGCTGGTGCTCTACGAGGCGTCGATCATCGCCGGCCGCTTGATGAAGAAGTAGGTCGCAGCCCTTTGTCGGTGCGGAGCCGGTTCACCTCTCAGCTCGGTTTCGAGCTGGACGGCTTCCAATCACGGGCCCTCGACGCCCTCGATGCAGGGGGGAGCGTGGTCGTCGCCGCCCCGACCGGATCAGGAAAGACCGTCGTGGCCCAATATGCGGTGGACCGCGCTCTCGATGCCGGCGGCAAGGCGTTCTACACCACCCCCCTCAAAGCATTGTCCAACCAGAAGTACTGGGAACTGGTTCGCCGTCACGGAACCGAGCAAGTAGGCCTGCTCACCGGGGACAACTCGGTCAACGGCACCGCCCCGGTCGTCGTCATGACGACCGAGGTCCTGCGCAACATGATCTACGCTTCGTCGGCGGCGCTCGACGGACTGCGGTATGTGATTCTCGACGAGGTTCATTACCTGCAAAACGCTTACCGGGGCCCGGTCTGGGAGGAAGTGATCATCCACGGCCCCCCGGCGGTGGACCTCGTCTGCTTGTCGGCGACGGTCTCGAACGCGGAGGAGCTGGCCGACTGGATCGCCACGGTTCGGGGAAAGACCACGACCGTTATCGAGGAGCGGCGCCCGGTGGAGCTGCACGACCTCTACCTGCTCGGCGACAAGGGCTCCGATCGCCTGCTGTTGATGCCGACCCTGGTGGACGGCCGGCCCAACCCGGAGGCCGCAGCCCTGGATTCCAAGACGCTCCGCCACCCCGGGATGCGCGGGCGGCCGCGGGGCCGGCTTTTCACCCCCCGGCGGATCGAGGTGATCGATTTGCTGGCCGACAACGGCATGCTGCCTGCGATCTATTTCATTTTCAGCCGGGCGGCATGCGACGACGCCGTGGCCCAATGCGGGCGCGAAGGCAAGCGCCTCACCTCCTCCGACGAGCGGCGCCAGATCCGGGCCATCGCCGAGGAGCACGTGGAGGCCCTGTCGGACGACGACCTGCGGGTGCTCGACTACGGAGGGTGGCTCGCCGGGCTGGAAGCCGGCTACGCCGCCCACCACGCCGGCATGGTCCCGCCGTTCAAGGAGGCGGTGGAGAGCTGCTTCGCTGCGGGCCTGGTGAAGGCGGTATTCGCCACCGAGACTCTTTCGCTCGGGATAAACATGCCGGCCCGTTCGGTAGTGATCGAGAAGCTGACCAAGTTCACCGGGGAACGCCACGAGTTCCTGACCCCGGGCGAGTACACCCAGCTGACGGGGCGGGCCGGGCGCAGGGGCATCGACGACGTCGGCTACGCCGTGGTGCTGTGGTCGCCGTTCGTGCCGTTCGACCAGGTGGCGGGCCTGGCCGGGGCCCGCACGTACGCGCTCACCAGCAGCTTCCGCCCGACCTACAACATGGCGGCCAACCTGGTCCGCCGGTATCCACCGGACGTGGCTCACCACCTGCTCAATCTTTCCTTCGCCCAGTACCGGGCGGACAGCGACGTGGTCCGGCTGGAGGCTCAGCTCGAGCGGACGTCGGCCACCCTTGCCGACGCCCGGGCGGCCGCCGCCTGTGACCGGGGCGACACCGAGGAGTACCGCCGGCTGATCAGGGCCAGCGAGGAGTCGGCTCGCCAGCGGCCGTCGATGACCGCTGAGGTGACCGCCGCCCTCGACCGGGTCCGGCCGGGCGACGTCCTGGTGGTGCCGGGGGGGAAATCGGGGGGCCGGGTGGCCGTGCTCTCAACCAGCCGCCGGCGGGGCGGAGACCTCAGGTTGCGGGCGGTCACCACCGACCGCAGGCTGATATCGCTCGGACCGAAGGACTTTCCGGCCCCTCCTTTTCCCGTGGCCCGGGTGGACCTGCCCGTTCCGTACGCCCCCAACAACAACGGTTTTCAACGCCAGGTGGCGTCGGCCCTCAACGCGGCGCGCATCGACCCGGGCGCCGGAGTCCAGCGTTCACCGGCCCCCCGCCGGATGTGGCGGGGCGCCGTCGCCATGTCGCAAGCGGCCGCCGCCGAGAGTCACCCGGTGGCCTCCTGCCCCGACGCCCGGGCCCATCTACGGGCCCTCGACCGGGCCGAACGGCTGACCCGGGATCTGGAGCGGCTCCAGCGTCGGGTGCGGGGCCGGCTGGAATCTCTGGCCCGCCAGTTCGACCGGGTCCTGCGGGTCCTCGAGGCCTGGGGCTACGTCGACGGTTGGACCCTCACCGAGAACGGGCACCGGCTGGCCCGTCTCTACCACGAGTCCGACCTCTTGATCGCCGAGTGCGTGGGCCAGGGCCTGCTCGACGGTCTCGCCGAACCCGAGGTGGCCGGGCTCATGTCGGTGTTCACCTACGAGGCCCGGGGCCAGGGCGAAGGGTCGACGTGGTTCCCGAACCCCCGGCTGCGCCGGCGCTGGTCGGACATCGAACGGGTAGCCCGGGAGCTCAACGGGGCGGAGGACGAGGCCGGCCTGCCGCTGACCAGGTCGCCGGACGCCGGCTTCGTCGGGTTGGCCCACGCCTGGGCGGCGGGGGAGGAGCTGGCCGAGGTGATCGAGGACGAGGAGATCTCCGGCGGCGACTTCGTCCGCAATGTGAAGCAGCTCATCGACCTGCTGCGCCAGGTCGGCGACCTGGCCCCCGAGCCGGCGACGGCCAAGGCGGCGAGGGGCGCCGCCGAGCGGCTCATGCGGGGGGTGGTGGCGGCGTCGTCGGTGTTGACCGTGTGATCGATTCCTAGGACAGCCATTCCCGGCTCCGAAGGGGGGCCGTCAACAGGGGCGCCGGCAGGGGCGTCGACAGGGGCGTCGGCAGGGGCGCCGGCACATCCCCCACGTTGGTCCCCGCCCCCCCGTAGGCTCTCCTCGGAATGGGCCACGTGGACATCGGCGTGTACGCCGTCGAGGAGTGGACGCCGACGGAGGCCGACATCCTCCGCCGGTACTTCACCAACCTCGATGGGCCGGTGTTCGCCCTGGTCAACCTGCCCGAGGTGGTCAAAGGCGCCCTCTTCGCCCGGTACTCGCGTTCGGCCAAGAGCCTCCGCCGCCTGTTCCTGGACGAGTTCGTGGGCGATCTGGATATCAGCGGGGACCTGAGCGTGGACGCGACTGTGGGCCTGGCCCGGGCCGAGCAGCTCTACGACCGGGTGTTCTTCGAGTACGGGGACGACTCGGTGGCTCAGCTAGGTGGCGTCCACCTGGCCTGCGAGCAGGCGTCAAACGTCCTGACCAAGGTCCTCGAGTGGGGCCGGATGATGTCCTATATGGAGAAGTCCACCCGGTACGTCTCCTACGACAGCCGGCTGGCCAACGGCCGTTTCCGCTATCACCGCGATCCCAGCATCTTGGAATCGCCGCTCGGAGCCAGGTACGTGGGCGATATGGACCGCCTGTTCGACACCTATGGCGCCATGCTTCCGCGGATGCAGTCGTTCTTCGCCGCCCGCCACCCGAAGGCGGAAGGCGACTCCGACTTCGTGTGGCGCCAGTCGGTGCGGGCCAAGGCGTTCGACACCCTGCGGGGCATGCTGCCGGCCGGTGCCACGTCCAACCTGGGCATCTACGGGAGCGGCCAAGCCTACGAGGCGCTGCTCGTGCGCATGCGGGCCCATCCCCTTCCCGAAGCGCGGGCCTACTCCGAGCTGATCCTCGAGGAGCTGCGCAAGGTCATCCCCTCCTGGGTCAAACGGGTCGACGTGGAGGACAGGGGAGTGGCTCACTCCCACTACCTGGAGCGCAACGCCTCGGCCATGCACGACCTGGCCGAGGGCATCTTCGGAGGCGCCGCCCTACCGGGGGAGCCGGAGCCGGGAGGAGATCCTCAGGTCGCCCTGCTCGATTGGGATCCCGACGGTGAGACCAAGGTCGTCGCATCCATGCTGTATCCCTACACCCACCTGCCCGAATCGGCGATCCAGGAGCGGGTCGCGGCCATGACGGTCGAGGAGCGGATGCGGATCGTGGAGCGTTATGTCGGCGAGCGCACCAACCGCCGGCATCGCCCGGGCCGGGCCCTGGAGCGGGCCGGCTACCGCTTCGACGTCATCTCCGACTACGGGGCGTTCCGGGACCTTCAGCGGCACCGTCTTCTCACCGTCGAGTGGCAGGACCTGACCCCGGCCCACGGTTACACCATGCCTGAAGCGGTCGAACTGGCCGGCTGCGCCGAGGTATACGCCAACGGCATGGCTCGCTCGGCGGCGCTGTACGACGCCCTGTCCCACATGTTCCTGCCGAGCCAGGCGGCGTACGCAGTGGCTCTGGCCTTTCGCATCCGGTTCGTGATGCAGTTCAACGCCCGAGAGGCGATGCACGTCATCGAGCTGCGCACCAGCCCACAGGGGCACCCCGAATACCGCAAGGTGTGCCAGCAGATGCATCGCCTGATCGCCGAGCAGGCCGGTCATCAGGCCATCGCCGGGCTGATGACGTACGTGGACCGCGCCGACTACGAGGCGGAAGGGCTCGAGCGACTCGAAAGTGAGCGCCGGGCCGCCCTCAAGCGCTCGGATGACTCTCTACTTCAGAATTAGCCTGTTGTTAATGTTGAAGTTGTGGTTTAGGTGGCTGATGTTCACCCTGTTGTTCAAGTGAAAGGAGGGGTTGCTGAGGTTGATGTTGATGTTGTAGGTTGACCGCCTGCGGGTGGAGAGATAGGACTCGTGTGCCCATGCGTCGTATTTTTCGCCTGGCAGTCGTAATACTGAGCTTGGGGGTGTTGGTCGCGGCCGGTGCAGCCAGCGCGAGTACGAGCTCGCAAACCTACGTCGTTCAACCCGGTGACACCCTCTGGGCGATATCCCAAGCCAACGGCCTCACCGTTGCTCAGCTGGCCGCGGCCAACAACATCGACCCGAACAACATCCTGCCGATCGGGCGTCACCTGTTCATCCCGTCGGCTACCTCGAGCAACAGCTCCTCGAGTAACAGCTCCTCGGGTAACAGCTCTAACCAGGCCGGCCAGAGCCCATCAGGCTCCAACCCCAGGACGTTCTGCTCGACGTTCACCCCGAACTCCGGGCCATGGGGTCAGCTGCCTCAGGTGTTGCAGGATTCACCCAGCCGCCTGGCCCTCCAGCCGCTCTTCGAGCGCTGGGCCAGCTACTACAACCTGTCTCTCCCCCTCCTGGAGGCCATCGCCTGGCAGGAGTCGGGCTGGCAGCAGGACGCCGTGTCATCGGCGGGCGCCATCGGGACGGGACAGCTCATGCCGGCGACCGCGGCGTTCGTGAGCAGCACGATCATCGGCGAAAGGATGAATATCAATTCGACCTCGGACAACATCCGGATGTCCGCGGCGTTCTTGAGCTATCTGGCCGATGTCGAGGGGAATAACCGCTGCATGACCATCGCCGCCTACTACGAGGGACCACTGAACCTCAGTCAGTACGGGGTGTTTACGGAATCTCAGGCGTACGTGGCCAGCGTCGAGGCCTTGATTCCGGAGTTCGAATGAGCTATCGCGTCCCCGAAACGGTCTAATTCGGGCTCTGGTCACCGAGCCCGCCGACAGAATCCCTGGTAAGCGTGATAATTAACCCGGGCCTTGACTGAGGGCGCACCTGAAGGCAAGGTTGGGCGGAGTTGCAACGCGTCCCCTCAAGGCGCTGCGCGTCCAGGCAGGGTGGCCTGAGAGCCAAGTAGACAACGTCGAATCACCGTCCCTGGCCGGCAAGGCAGGACCGGGCCGCCGACGGCACCAAAGGCTCTCTGGGCCACCCGGCCATGGACGCATCGAAATCTGCAGTTACGGCTGGAGGTCCGGGTGGTGCACGCCGGATCCTCGCCGCGGCCGAACCCGGTCCCGCCTGGGTCCCGCCTGGGTCCCGCCTGGGTCCCGCCTGGCTCCCGTCCCGGTCCGGGCCCGGGAAGGCTTCTCGGCCCGAGGGCCACCAGGCGGCCGCTCACCGTGTCCGCTCCGACCTCCAACAACGCTCGGCGGGAATATCAATGCTGTCGCCCGCGTTCTGCACGTGGCCCGGGGGCTGAGCGACGGGTCTAGTATCCGCCGCCGGAGGAAGCCGGGAACGCTGTACCGGCTTGCCGCGAATCTTGTGAAGGACTGCACACTATGCCGACTGACGACTTGGACGAAGAGCTGCTCGAAGAGGACGAGGAAATGCCCGAGGACCTCGATGAGGAGGACCTCGACGATCTCGACGACCTCGACGACCTGGAAGAGGACGACGAGGACGTCGAAGGCATCGAAGACGCAGACGAGGATCTCGAAGAGAACACAGCCGAAGACGTTCCGCTCAAGCCGACCGGCCGGGAGGACGAGGAGTACGAGGAAGAGGAGGACGACGAGGACAGCGACGACGTCGAAGCCAGCCTGGACGTGATCCTCAAAGAGCGTCTGGTCGTCGTCGATGACGAAGAGGACGAGGACGAGGACGAGGACGCGGCGGACGTCGACGAGCGGGGAGACAGCCCGTTACGGGTACTGCCCAAGCAGCCCGGCGAATTCGTGTGCCAATCGTGTTTCCTGGTCAAGCACCCAAGCCAGCTGGCCGACGCCAACCACATGCTGTGCCGGGACTGTGTCTAACCGTCGACGGAACGACCGCGGCAGGGTGCCGGTGACTTGGCCCAGGGCCACGAGCGGGGGCAGGATCGGGGCGTGACCGAACCTCGCAGTCCGCTGGAGTCGGCCCTGGACCTGTTTGTGTACGTGCCGGTGGGTCTGGCGTTCACCGCCGCCGAGGAGATTCCGAAGCTGGCGGCCAAAGGCCGCTCGAGGGTCGGCGGGCAGATCACCACCGCCAAGGTCATCGGCCACTTCGTGGTGACTCAGGGCAGAAAGGAGCTTGACCGCCGTTTCCGCCAGGGCGGCCCGGGTGGCGGTGAGCGGGGCGAGCCCTCCGATACCCGGCTGAGCGAACCGATCGGCGGTGAGCGGGGCGAGCCCTCCGATACCCGGCTGAGCGAACCGCCTGGCGGTGAGCGGGGCGAGCCCTCCGATACCCGGCCGGCCGAACCGGCTGGCGGTGAGCGGGGCGAGCCCTCCGATACCCGGCTGAGCGAGCCGCTCGGCCGTGACCGGGGCGAGTCCCTGCTCCCCCCGGCCGGCCGTCCTGGCTCGGGCCGCGGGCCTGCTGCGAACGCGCCGGGCCCGGCCGACGCCCTCGATCTGGCCGCCATGCCCGTTCCTGCCGCCGCCCGGCTCGGCATCCCCGGCTACGACTCCCTTTCGGCTTCCCAGGTGGTGCAGCGGCTCGCCGGCCTCTCCAGCGAGGAGCTGGTCGCCGTGGGCGCTTACGAGACGGCTCACCGGGCCCGGCGCACGGTGCTCACCCGGGTCAACCAGCTCCTCTCCGACTGAACCGGCTACGACCCAGGTGGAGCACGCTCGCCCCGCGACCAGAGCCGACGTGATGGATCTCGCCGACCTATGGGAGAACGCGGTGGCGGAGCTCGACGGCCAGCGAGGCGGATTGCTCCTGGCGGGCAGCCTGGTCCGCTCAGATCTGCGGGCGACGCTCCAGGCGGCGCTGGACGACCCCGACAGTCTTCTGGTCGTCGGCCTCATAGATGATGTTCCCGTCGGATTTGCCGCCGCGACGTGCGACCGGGCCCGGCGCGAGCCGCTGGGCCGCATCGACGTGATCTTCGTCGAGCCGAACGCCCGCCAGGTTGGGGTGGCCGAGACCATCCTGGAGCTGGTGCTGGAGTGGGCTCAGAGCAGGGGATGTGTAGGCGTGGACGCTCCGGCGCTCCCGGGAAATCGCACGGCCAAGGCCTTCTTCGAAGGGCAGGGATTCCTGGCCCGCCTGCTCGTCATGCACCACCCTGTTGCCAGGGTCGGAGCGGAGCCGGCACCGGGGACCGATGACTGAGCGGCCGGAGCTCTGCGTCGGGGCCATCGCCGTGGCCGGCGACCAGATACTCCTGATCCGCCGGGGCCGGGGCCCGGGCCAGGGGCTGTGGTCGGTCCCGGGTGGACGGGTCGAGGGCGGGGAGGCCATGGCCGAGGCCGTCGTGCGCGAGCTGCTCGAGGAAACCGGATTGGAAGCCGTCTGCGAGGAGCTGGTCGGCTGGGTCGAGCGGATGGGCCCCGGCTATCACTTCGTGATCTTCGACTTCCGGGTCACCATCCTCGGCGACGTCGAGCCCCGGGCGGGAGACGACGCGGCAGAGGCAGCCTGGGTACCGCTCTACGACGTGGCCGAGTTGTCGCTAGTCGAAGGGTTGGCCGAGTTTCTCCACGATCACGGGATCCTGTCGACGTTCAGTTGACGGACCCCTCGGGCTCCGGATGCGGCTGCGGCTCCGGCGCAGGCTCCGATTCTGCTTCGGCCCTCGCCTCATCGGCGGGTTCGGCAATCGCCTCATCGGCGGGTTCGGCAATCGCCTCATCGGCGGGTTCGGCAATCGCCTCATCGGCGGGTTCGGCAATCACTTCGCCGGCGGGTTCCAATCACTTCGCCGGCGGGTTCGGCAATCGCCTCATCGGCGGGTTCGGCAATCACTTCGCCGGCCGGTTCGGCCATCACTTCGCCGGCCGGTTCGGCAATCACTTCGCCGGCGGGTTCGGCCATCACTTCGCCGGCCGGTTCGGCAATCGCCTCATCGGCGGGTTCGGCCATCGCCTCATCGGCGGGTTCGGCAATCGCCTCATCGGCGGGTTCGGCAATCACTTCAACAGCCGGTTCGGCCATCACTTCGCCGGACGGTTCCGCCCTCGCCTCAACAGCGGACTCTGCCCTCGCCTCACCGGCGGGGATCGGGGCTGGCTCCTCCGCGGCGGGCGTGCTCTGACTCCCCTCGGCGGAGGCACCACTCTCCTCGCCTGCCGGGGCAACCGGCGCCGGCGGCGGCCCGGGCTCGCGGCGCGGTCTCGGCCCCGGCTGGTCGATCCTCCGGCGCGGAGCAGCAGACGGTCGGGGAGGCGGCGGAATGGTCACCCCGAGCAGTTTGGCCAGGGCCGGAATGCTCCCGGATTGCTGATGAGCGGCCCGCTTGAGTTCGGCCGGTGCGTCGGCCGGGAGCCCGACCGGTTGCACGTTGCGGCGGATCGGGGAGGCAGCGACCGCCTCCAGAAGTGACGCCCAGCGCTCGGCTGAAGTCTCCGGGGACATGGCCCGGCCCGCCGCGTCGGCAAGGCGCTGGCTCAGCTCGGCGTCGAGGCGGGCAGCCGGATCGGGGGGCCTGGAGCTCAGGCGGATGGCCCGGACCAATCGGTTGTCGTCGAGGTGGGCGATGATCTCCGCCGCCCACTCCTGGTGAAGCGCGGTCACCCGGCGCTCGAGCGCCTCGCGCAACTGGGCTCCGAGGGCACGGGTTTCGTCGTCGCGGGCCACATCAGCGCCCGTGACTACTGCTCGCAGGTCGCGCAGAGATATCCCGTCGGCGTCAGCCGCCGCCGCCTCGGCCCGGTCCCGCCATTCGGCCGCCTTCAGCCGGGGCAGAAGCTCTTCGGCCATGGTGATCAACTGGTCCGAGTTCGGCGCCGGTCGCCCTTCAGAGGCGGCCTTCTCGCGTTCGAGGTGCAGGGCCGTGCGCACCGCCGGGATTCCGCCCCTGAGAACCTGCTCGGCGACCGCCTGCTGCTCCGGGGGTAGCGAATCCATCACGGCTTGCCGGTGGGTCGAGCCCGGGTTCAGCCGCCGCGCCCTCCGGCGATCTGGACCGGCGCCGGCCCGTTCCACAGACTGCTCGTGCGACGGCCGGCGGTCCCGCCCGCCGCGACCCGCTTCTGATTCGTGATCGTCGCGCCGAGCCGGCCGGCCGCGTCCAGCCGGTCGCTCGCCTCCGGGTCGCTCGCCTCCGGGTCGCTCGGCCCGGGGCCGCTCGGTTCGTCCTCTCGGGGACCGTTCGCGCCGGTCCTGGCCGGCCCGCTCGGAGTGGCCGGCACCGCCACCCTCGTCGCGGGGGAAGGGACCGCCGAGTCCGCTCCCGCACTCGCATCATCGCGTTCGTTGGACCTGGGGGGCCCGCCGTCCCGGCGGGGACGGCCACCGTCGCGCCCGGAGGGAGGCCGGCCGCCGGCCCGATCCGGTCGGGGCCGCCCATCGTCGCGGTCCCGCCGGCGATCGCCGGGCCGGCGGTCAGATCTGCCGGCCAGCTGGGCCGTTACCGGAGGTCCTTCCGGCCGGCCCGATCCGATGATCTCGATCCGCTGAGCTTCGGGGCGGTTGTCGGTTTTGGGAGCCACGACCGACACGATTGTTATGCCCTCCAGCTCGAAATCTGCCTCGGCCTTCAGGACGTCGCCCGGCTTGGCCGCGTCGTGGAGGAGCGATCCGTCGAGCACGCCCCTCGGCTCCCGCGCCCCGGCCGCCCGCCATGTCCACGACCCGTCGGGTCGGGCACTCGTCAGCTCTATCTCGATTCGCCGGGGCACGTACCAACGCTACCCGCTTGGCCGCATCCCCAGGATCTGATCCCGGCGCCCGCTCGGCCCTCCCACCGGCGGTTACTCGGATAATCTCGCCGGCTATGGCCGACGAACCCGTGCTCCTGGTTCATGGTTTCGCGTCGTCGTTCGAACGCAATTGGCGAGAACCTGGATGGGTGGACCTCCTCGAGGAGGAGGGGCGCGTCGTCATCGGGATGGACTTGCTCGGCCACGGGAACTCCGAGAAGCCGACGGAACCTGAGGCCTATGCCGGCCTCGAACACTCCGTGCAGGATGCGTTGCCGGTGGCCGGGCGGGTCGACGCCATCGGCTTCAGCCTGGGCGGGCGGCTCCTCCTCGGCCTGGCATCGCAGTCACCTGAGCGGTTCCGCCGCATCGTGGTCGGAGGAGTCGGCGACAGCCTTTTCAGCGCTTCTGACCCCGAAGCGGTCGCCCGCGCCATCGAAGCGGGCCAGCCTGACGGTGGGGATCCGCCATCAGCCGGTGCCTTCGCCCGCTTTGCCCAGGCACCAGGCAACGACTCGGCGGCCCTGGCCGCGTGCATGCGCCGGCCGCCGCACCCCCTCACCGAAGAGGAACTGGCCGGCGCCGACGTGCCCGTACTCATCGTCCTCGGCGACCGGGACTTCGCTGGGCCCGCCGACCGCCTGGTGGCGGCCCTGCCGCAGGCCCGCTTGGTGTCGGTATCGGGCGCCGACCACTTCGGGCTGCCCAAGGACTTTCGCTTTATCGACGCCGCGCTGGGCTTCCTCCGCGGATAGCCTGCGGCGCTATGGGCCGAGGCGCACGTTCAACTGTCAGATGGAAGCACGACCGGATCCGGAGCAAGAAGGCCCGAGACCTCCGCAAGCGCGAAGCCAAGGCCGCCGAGCGCAAAGGTCCCGTCGCCCTGACCTGAGGCGCCCACCCCGACGGTGTACTGGCTGTTGTTCTATGAGGTCGTAGACGACTACCTGGAGCGTCGCGGCGAATGGCGGGATCTCCATCTGGCCCGGGCCCAGGAAGCCCACGCCAGGGGTGAGTTGCTCCTCGCCGGCGCCTTGGCTGACCCGGCCGACGGCGCAGTTCTGGTGTTCAGAGGCGACTCGCCTGAGGTGGCGGAGCGCTTTGGGCGCGACGACCCTTATGTTGCGGCGGGCCTGGTGACCAGGTGGTACGTACGTCACTGGAAGGTGGTTGTCGGCGGCGATAGCGGCCTCCCAACCTGACCGCCGGGCATCGATGCACCAGTCCGGAGTTCTGCCCGATAATTTACGGATAACTGTGATTATCCGGAATTAAGTGATCCTCGGTTCCGTCCCGCTCGAACGGGAACTTGATGGTGACCAGCCCCCTTCCCCCGGCTTGGCATGGTGGTCGGATGCCGTCGCGCCGGGTCAGCGGTCGGACCTTGGACGCCCGCCTTCCCCGCAAGAGCCGGAGGAACAAGGCCCGGAACGTCCGGGAGATTTCCTCCCACCCGGGAATGTTTGCCTTGACTCCGGGATTTAGATAGGAAACCCTATCTATATTGAGATGGAGACCTCACAGAGGAGGGAAGTCATGCCCACGGCAATCGTGACCGGAGCGTCCAGAGGGCTGGGCGCGGCGTTGGCAAAAGGATTGGTCGAGCGGGGCTGGTCGGTCGTCGTCGATGCCCGAGGAGCCGACGCCCTGTCTCGGGTCGCAACCGATCTCCAGGCGCGGGCGGATGCGAGTGCGGGCGGCTCGGAGCACGGAACCTCGCCCGCCACTCTGGACTCACGGCCCCGAGTGCGGGCCATCGCCGGCGACGTCACCGACCCGGCACACGCCACCGCCCTCGTCGATGCAGCGGAGCAGCTCGGCGATCTGGAGCTGGTGGTCAACAACGCCAGCTCTCTAGGCCCGAGCCCCCTCCCCCTTTTGGCCACGTATCCACCAAACGGACTTAGGGAGACGGTCGAGACCAACCTGATAGGTCCTCTCCTGTTGATTCAGGCGGCGACACCTGTCCTGCGGCGGGCCCGCCGGCCCCGCATTGTGAACATCACGTCGGACGCTTCGGTGGAAGGCTATCCGGGTTGGGGTGGGTACGGGGCATCGAAGGCTGCCCTGGACCAGCTGAGCGCGGTGTTAGCCGCCGAAGAACCAGGCTGGTCGGTGTGGGCTGTCGATCCAGGAGATCTGCGCACCCAGATGCATCAAGACGCCTTTCCGGGCGAGGACATCTCCGATCGCCCGGAACCGGAGAGCGTGGTCCCTGCCTTTCTGTCGCTCATCGACAGCGAGCTGCCGTCCTCCCGGGTGCGCCTCGCCGAAGTCGAAACGGTTGACGCGGGGAGCGCGCCATGACCCCGGTCGCCACTGGTGCCGGCGCCGGACCGGCCGCCGGCCGGGGCGCCGGACCAGCCCGGGCCAACGGGCCCGCACTCTCGCCGGATCGGCCCGCGGCCCACGGCCGCCCGCCGGCGAGTCGCCGGCCCGGCGCCGACAGCTTCTTCGATCCTCTTTCTTTCGTGCTGGCCCCCGAGCTCGAGGCCTCCGAGCCACCGGAAGCTCGGGGACTCCGTCGGGACGGCGTGCGCCTCATGGTGGCCCGCCGCTCCAGCGGCGAACTCCATCACCACTATTTCTCGGACCTACCGGCGATCCTCCAACCAGGCGATGTGGTGGCCGTCAACACGTCGGCCACCCTGCCGGCGGCCGTGCCCGCTACCACAGCTGCAGGCCAGCCGGCGGCCGTGCACATGTCAGGGCATCTCCCCGGAGGCCTGTGGCTGGTCGAGCTCCGCCATCGGCCCCCAGCAACCGACCGAGACGGCTCCCTGGCTGCCACTACGCCGTGGCTGGACGCCGAACCCGGCCTGACGGCGCATCTTCCGAGCGGTGGCAGGGTGGAGCTCCGGATGCCTCTCTCCGCCGGCGACCGGCCCCGCTTGTGGGTCGCCGCGGTCGAGCTGCCCGAGCCCCTTCTCCCCTACCTGGCCCGTCACGGCCGTCCCATCCGGTATTCCTACGTTCCTCGGCCCTGGCCGATCTCGAGCTACCAGACCGTGTTCGCCGAGACGCCGGGCAGCGCGGAGATGCCAAGCGCGGCCCGCCCGTTCAGCACCGAGGTCACGACCCGCCTGGTGGCAAAAGGGGTCACTATCGTGCCGTTCGTCCTCCACTGCGGGGTGTCGTCACTCGAGAGCCACGAGCCGCCGGCTCCCGAGTGGTACCGGGTGCCGGCCACTACGGCCGCCCAGATCAACACGGCCCGGCGGGCCGGCGGGCGGGTGATCGCCATCGGGACCACGGCTGTCCGGGCCATCGAGACGGTTTCCGAAGCGGACGGGACGGTACATCCGGGCGAGGGATGGACCGAGGTGGTCATCGGCCCCGACCGGCCCGTCCGGGCCATCGACGGCCTGGTGACGGGCTGGCACGAGCCTGGAGCTTCACACCTGGCCCTGCTCGAAGCCATCGCCGGCCCGGACCTGGTGGCGGCGTCGTACTCTGAAGCCCTGGCTCAGGGTTACCTTTGGCACGAGTTCGGCGACAGCCACCTGGTTCTGCCGTGACCGGGTCCACCGGGTCCACCGGCTCCCAGCCGTCGGAGCCGGTCGAGCTGGCCCCCTCGGAAACGGCGGGACAGCAGGTGGCCATGGCCGCCATGGGCCGGTCCAGGATGGGAGTGCTCACCGCGCTCAAGACCCTCGGTGAGGCCACCGCCGACCAGCTGGCAGCCGAGCTGGGTCTGACTGTGGGCGCGGTACGCCAGCAGCTCGCCCCGCTGGGCGACGAGGGTCTGGTCGCTCATCGCGACGACCGCCCGGGCCCCGGCCGGCCCCGCCGGTGGTACTGCCTCGCTCCGGCGGCCGAAGTGCTGTTCCCCAAGCGCTACGGACAGTTGACGAATCAACTGCTCGGCTTCATCGAGGAGGCTGACCCCGCTCTGGTGAGTGAGGCGTTCGTCCGGCGCAGCCGGCAGCGAGAGGAGCGGGCCAACGCCAGGATGGCCGACCTCGGATTCGACGACAAGGTCCGGGAGCTGTCGCGCATCCTCGACGAGGACGGATACCTGGCCAACTGCGAGCAGACAAGTGACGGGGTGTGGCGGATCACCGAGCTCAACTGCGCCATCCTCGATGTGGCCGTCCAGCACGGGGTGGCGTGCGGGAGCGAGCTGGCCTTCATTCGGGCGGTGCTGCCCGGCGCGTCGGTGGAGCGGGTCGCCCACATCCTCGCCGGCGAGCACGCCTGCGCATACGAGATCCGGCGTCGCGGTGCGGAAGTGGGCGTGGAGGCGCGGTCGTGACCGGAAGCCGAAGCCATCAAGACCGGCAACGGTCGCCCCTCATAGTTTGTGCGCTTAGCCCGCTAGGAGCGGGTTAAGCGCACAAACTATGAAGAAGAACGTCGATAACCGAGCCGCGGCTGGGGCGCCACAGCGAGGACGGCGAGGACAGCGACGAATCCGCCGGGAATCGGCCGGGACGGTATCGACCCCGAATCGAGGGAGGCCCGGCCCGCTGGGCCCCGCTCCCCCCCGCACCATCCCGGGCCCCGCCTCGGCACCATCCCGGGCCCCGCCTCCCCACCATCCCGGGCCCCCGCCTCCCCACCATCCCGGGCCCCCGCCTCTCCCCCCAAGCCCTCGTCCCAGCTCCTCCCACGGCACCATCCCGGGCCCCGACCCTCCCCCCCGGTAGCCTCGCTCCCCTGTGGCCCGCTCCCCCGCCACCGTCTCGCCCCGCCGCCGCCTCAACGGGACGTCGTTGGTGGCCGACGCCGTATCCGGCTGGCTGGTCAACCTGGGCGCCACCAAGCCGTCGCCGGCGACCCTGGCCGCTTATCGCCGCGACGTGGAGGGCATAGCGTCCCGGCTGGCCGCCCTGGAGGATCTGGGCGACGCCGCCGACCTGACTCTGCCCGACCTGGAGCGCACCGCCTTGAGGGCGGCGTTCTCGTCGTGGGCGTCGGATCATGCCGCCAGCTCGGTCCGCCGAGCCCACTCAGCCTGGTCCAACTTCTTCGACTTCCTGGTTTCCGAGGGGGTCATGGACGGCAACCCCATGGCCGCCATCCCCAAGCCCAAGACCCCGACGGTGCTGCCCCGCTCGATCCGGGCCCGGGACGCGGTGCGCCGGCTGTTCCGTACCGCGTCGGAGGTGGACAGCCGGGCCCGGGATCCGTGGCCCACCCGGGATCTGGCGGTGATCGCCACCTTCTGCGTGACGGGGATACGCGAGGCCGAGGCCGCAGGTCTCGACCTCGGATCCCTGGCCGGCGAGGCGAGCGCCCGGCGGATGGAGGTGCGGGGCAAGGGCGGCAAGGTTCGCCCCATCCCCATAGACCGCACGCTCGACCGGGTGCTCGAGGCCTACGAGCGGGAGCGAGTCGCTCGCTTCCCCAAGCACGACCTCGACCATCCGTCCACCCCGTTGTTCGTGGACACCCGAGGCCGGCGCATGAGCGTCGACCAGATCCGCTACCTGGTGGAAAAGCTCTACGTGCGCGCCGGCATCCGGGCCCAGGTACCGTCGGGCGCGTTGGTCCACGCCCTGCGCCATACCTTCGCCACGGCCGCCCTGGAAGCCGGGGCGGACGTGGTGGAGCTGCAGGAGCTGCTGGGCCACGCCAGCCTGGAGACCACCCGGCGCTATCTGTCGGCGACCGCCCAGGGCCTGCGCCACGTGGTTCAGTCCCACCCGAGCCAGGTGGCGCTCAGGGAGTCGCTAGCCGAGGGCGCCGAGGACTCCGGGTGCGCCAAGCACTCCCCGGACGCCAAGCAGTCCGGGGGCTCCGAGCCCTCCGAGGCTTTCGAACCGGCAGCGAAGGCCAAGGATCTGGAGCCTTCCGGAGGTGGGCGATCCATGGGCGACGGGATCACGCCCGGCACGGGACCCGACCCCGTCCAGCTGAACCCTGACCGTTGAGGTTGCGGCCGCTGGCCTCCTCAACCAGGCCCCGCATCCACCCGCCCCGCACCCACCCGCGCTCGCACCCACCCGCCCCGCACCAAAGGGGTAGGTTTAGGTCATGCCCACGGGGGGTGTGAGGATCTGGCTGGAACAGGCCGAGGAGCGCAGCCGGCGGCTGAAGGAGTGGGGCCGCAACCTGGGGGCGGAGCTGGCGGTTCTGCCGCAAACGCTGGCCTCGTGGCGGGAAGGCGTCGACAACTTCCAGCGGGTGGCCAAGCGGCTGGCGGACGCAACCCAGTCGCTCGAGCAGGTCACCCGGGTGCAGGCCGACACCATGAAGACCATGCGGGACCAGCTGGCGGCCACCCCGGGCGGCGAGCGGATGGCCGGGGCGTTCGGCGATATCAACGAGACCCTCGGGGGTCTGGCCCGGTTGAACCCGTTCTGGCCCCGCGTGCCCCCTAGAAGCGAGGGTTGATCGGTCTCGGGTGACGACGGAGCGGCAGGCCCGGAGGCTCGGCCCCGCTCTAGCGCTTCTTGCCGACGAAAGGCAGGCTCACGACCTGGCCCGGCAGCCGCCGGCCCCGCAGGTCGAGCTCGACCACCGTCCCCAACTCGATGGTGGGAGAGAGAAAGGCCAACGCGATGCCGTGCCCGAGGACCGGCGAGTAGTTGCCGCTCGTCACCTCGCCGATCCGCTCTCCGCCGGCCAGAACATCGGCCCCAGAGCGGGGCGGCTGCCGGCCCTCGGTCGCCACCCCGGCCAGCCGGCGCGCTATCCCGGTCGCCTTCTCCCGTTCGAGGGCGGCTCGGCCCGCAAACCCCTCGGGCTTGGACCAGGAGACCACCCATTCGAGACCGGCCTGCAGCGGCGTGATGCCCGGACCCAGCTCGTGGCCGTGCAGCGGCAGTGCCGCTTCCAGGCGGAGGGTGTCACGGGCACCGAGCCCGGCCGGCCGGACCCCGGTTTCGAGGACGGTCTCCCAGAACATCTGGGCGGCTTCGGCTGGTACGCGGCACTCGACGCCGTCCTCACCCGTGTACCCGGTGCCGGCGGCGACGCACGAGAATCCCTCCCATTCGAAGCCGGCCACCCGGAATCGCCCGACGGCCGCCGCTTCGGGGATGGCCTCAGCCAGCCGGGAGCGGGCCCTCGGCCCTTGCACGGCGATGACCGCCCGCTCGGCGGTGATGTCCCGTCCCCCGATCGCCCCACGAACCCTCCTCGTGTTCGATGCGTTGGGCATGACGTCGAACAGGGCGTCCTCGATCCACCACACGATGATGTCGTCGAGCACCGACCCGTCGGCTTCGTCCAGCAGGTGGGTGTACTGGGCTCGGCCGGGGGCGATCTTGCCCAGATCGTTGGTCAGGGTGCTCTGGAGCTTCGCCCCGGCGTCCGGTCCCGAGATGCGCACGGTGCCCAGATGGCTCACGTCGAACGCCACTGCGTCCTCACGGCAGCTCAGGTGCTCGGAAAGGGTCCCGCCGGGGTAGGCCAGCGGCATCTCCCAGCCTCCGAACGGCACCATTTTCGCCCCGAGGGCCCGGTGGGCCTCGTCGAGCGGCGAGCGGCGCAGGCCGGGATCCGAATCGGTCACAGGCCGAGCCTAGAACCTCGGGCGTCCAACCCGCCGATGCCCCTTCCGGCCGCCCCGACGGGCTCCCGCGGGCGCTGGAAGCAAGTAGCTGCCGGGCCGTACCGGCGAAACCCGAGCCGGCCGGAGCACCCGAGTCCGACCAGGCCGGCCGCCCACCAGGAGCCACCGCCCCTCACGGCCGCCGACAGCCCTCCTGCGTCTACCGCGAAGCCGCGCCCGCCTCTGAGGACGGCGGGGCGGCCGCCTCCTTCGCCACCGATTCCACCGCCGCCTTCGCCGAACCGCCCGCCGGCAGGCCCAGATCGGTGATGGCGGCGTCGATCTCGGACACGACTCCCCCGAGCGGGACGATGTTGAGCACGGTCTGGCCGCCGCTCAGGAGGTCGATGATCTCCTCGCCGGAGCGGGCCAGCACCGACCGGCGGTCGTCGATCACCAGGTTGGCACTGCCCAGGTCGTCGCCGGACGATCGCAGGCAGTCGATGGCCCGCCGGGCCGCCTGCAGCGAGACACCCGAGTCGAGCAGCCGCTTGATCACCTTCAGCTGCACCAGGTCCAGATAGGAGTACCGGCGCTGAGAACCGCTGCCCCGGGCGTCGCTGATCGAGGGTAGGAGCAGCCCGGTACGGGCCCAGTAGTCGAGCTGCCGGTAGGTGATGCCGACGATGTTGCAGACCTGGGGCCCCCGGTAGCCCTGCTCCGGGGCGCTGGCGTCACCTGAACCAGGAACCGCTGCCATCTCCGCCTCCCAGAGGATCACAGACAAGTAGTTACGTCAGTGTGCTGCACCCAGCCGGGTCGCGCAAGCGCGCCGAGCCGTTCAGCCGAAGTCCTCGGGCTTGATCCCCTCGATGAAATCGCGGAACTCCGAGACCAGCTCGTCCGACTCCTCGGCCGGCTCCTCTTCGTCCTCGGTGGGCAGGATGACTCCTTCCGCATCGAGAAGGTCGTCTTCGGCGTAGATCGGGCACTCGAGCCTGACGGCCAGGGCTACCGCGTCAGAGGGGCGGGACGAGACGGTGTGGCGCTGGGCGCCGACCAGCAACCTGATCTCGGCGTAGAAGGTCCGTTCCCGCAGCTCGGTGATGACGATGCACTCGACCCGGGCCCCGAGCTCTTCGATGATGTCACGCATCAGGTCGTGGGTCATCGGCCGCGGTGTCTCGACCCCCTGCTGGGCGAAAGCTATCGCCTGGGCCTCGGCCGGGCCGATGTAAATGGGCAAGGTTCTACGGTTGCCAGTGGTCTCCTGTAACAAGAGCAACGGATTGTTGCTCGGAAGTTCCACCCGGACGGCGCTCAGGTGCATCTCCACCATGACAAGACGTTATCGCCGCCCGGCCCCTTCCGATGCCCAGGAAAGCGTCGGCGGCCCCCAGAACCTCATTTGATCTCACGTATCGCAAGGTCAACCAGGGCGGCGCGCAGCTCGCCGCCGAGCCGGGCCAGGTCAGCGAGGGTGTCGGTGGCCCGCTGGCGGGACTGCGGATTGCGCTGACGGAGCAGCGGAAGGACCACCTGCTCGAACAGCCCGGCCTCCCGTTCGGCGGAGTTGCGCCAGGGCTTGAGATGACGCACTTCGATTCCGTGCTCGGCGAAGCTGGCTGCGGCCCGGGCGACGGTCAAGGCCCCTTCGTCGAAGTAGGGGGTTCCCGCCACCACGGCGTGGGGAGCGATCAAGCCGTATTGCTTGAGCTCGCTCACCAGGTTCGGGGGGCCGCCCGCGGCGACCGCCAGCTCCTCCGCGGTGAAGTTCGGCGCCTCTTGTTCGAGCGGGGCCATGGCTCCGGGCCGGACGGGCGGGCGCATCGATCTCCGCTCCGTTGCGCCGGGTCCGGCCTGCTGCGGGGGCGAGGACACGGTGCCGCCCGGGCGGCCCGCGGCCGACGTGGCCGCCTCAGACGAGGCCGGGCGGAGAGTGGAGAAAAGCGAGGGCCGGGTCGGGGGTGGCGATGCCTGGCTGGCCGGGCTGGGGGTGGCCGCCGCCTCCTGCGCCGGGTCGGGGGTAGCGCCGGCGCCGGCCTCCGCGGTGGGGGGCTCCCGCCATCCCGATCCGGCCCCGGACCCGGTTGCCGGCCCGGACTCTACCGGCGACGACTGGGCGCCGGGCGCGGGTAGGCCCCCGGTCCCTGGCGCCGGCCCGGTCGCGGCCAGCGCCGCTCCCGGGGCGACCGGGTCCGCCGACCCCGCCGACCCCGCCGACCCCGCTACCCCAGCCGACCCCGCCACCCCAGCCGACCCCGCCACCCCAGCCGACCCCGCCACCCCAGCCGACCCCGCCACCCCAGCCGACCCCGCCACCCCAGCCGACCCCGCCACCCCAGCCGACCCCGCCACCCCACCCGACCCCGCCACCCCAGCCGACCCCGCCGACCCCGCCGACCCCGCCGACCCCTGGTCGGCCGTTTCCGCGCTCTCCGGTCGCTCCTCCGAGGACCGAGCGTCCCGGGACCCCGCGTCAACGCTCACCTCGGCCGGCCGGCCGTTAGCGTCGGGCCCGTCCCCGAAACCGCCCTCCTGGACGCCGGCCAGCAGGCCGCCCTGGGCCGCGCCGAACGGAAACTCTCCGGTCTCATCGAGGTCCTCTACGACCGTAGCCCCGGACGGGTCGGAGTCGAGGTCGTCCTCCTCTCCCTGCTCGGTCAGCCGGCCGCGAATCACCTTGAGGGGCAGAAAGTGCTCCCGTTGCTGGCGCAGGATCCACCGCAGCCGATCCACGTCGTGGTCGTAGAATTTCCGGTACCCCGACGGGGTCCGCTCGGGGTCCACCAGGCCCTGGCTCTCGAGGAACCGGATCTTGGAGATGGTGACGTCCGGGAACTCCTCGCGCAGCAGGGACAGCACCTCTCCAATCGACAAGTGCGAGCGATCCGTCATCGTGCGACCTTGGTGCCGAGCATCTCGTACAGGAATACCAGGCGAAACTTTCCGATCTGCAACTCGTCTCCGCTGTGCAAGTCCGCCTCCTCGATTCGCTCCCGGTTGAGATAGGTGCCATTGAGGGAGCCGACGTCGTTGACGGTGAACTTCTCCCCTGCGTGACGAACTTCGGCGTGCCGGCGCGAAACGGTGACGTCGTCGAGAAAGATGTCGCTGTCGGGATGGCGCCCGATGGTCGTCTTGCCCACCCCGAGCGCGAACCGGGAGCCGGCGTTTGGGCCGCGCTTGACCACCAGGAGCCCGACCCCTGCTGATAGGTCCCCGACCGAGACCGTCACCTCCTCCTCCCCCACCTCGCCCGCTGCCTCAACCGGTGCGAGGGTGATCGTGGTGACAGCCGGGTCGCTTCCCGCCGGCCGCTCCAGCACAGAACCGCAGGACGAACAGAAGTTCGAGCCCTCCGGGTTCCTGTGTCCGCAGCGATTGCAGAAGATCGACGTCACGGCCCTTCTAACTCTCGATGAGCTTCAGGTACGCCTCAGCATCCAATAGAGACGAGGCGGCATCTGCTTCGTCCGATGTGATCACGCACAGCCAGCCTTCCCCGTACGGATCCTCGTTCAGCCGCTGTGGGGCCTCGCCGAGCTCGGTGTTGACCTCGACGACCGTCCCGCTGACGGGCGCGTACACATCTGATACCGATTTCGTGGACTCCACCTCTCCGAACGCTTCTCCCGCCGTTACCTTCGCCCCCGGCTCGGGGAGTTGGACGAACACCACGTCGCCGAGGGCGTCCTGGGCATAGTCCGTGATACCGATGCGCAGATGCTCTCCCTCGAGTCGAAGCCACTCGTGATCAGTCGTGTAGCGAAGATCCTCAGGGACGTTCATCCCCCGGAACTTACTGGAACCGCCTGCCGGTTGCTACTGTTGGCGTCCCCCTGTCACACCTAGGACCGCAACAGGTTTCGGATGCGGCGAGCGTACTCCTGGGCTCTGGACCGGGCATCGGCGTCAGTATCGGCCTCTGACCACACGTGGGTGAGGGGCTCCTCGGGGTCGGGTAACACCAGGGCCCACCCGTTGTCGTGCAGGATCTTGACCCCGTCGACGAGCAACACCTCCCGGTCCTTGACCCATTCCATGGCTGTACGCATGACCGTGCCCTTCTTCTCCCACGGGGTGACGACAGCTTCGTGGGCCAGCCGGACCACCGGCAGGCGGCCGACCGTCGCCGACAGGCGGCTCTGCGTAGATGCCAGCAAGCCCAGCGTCTCCACAAAGGTGCACACGGCGTCGTAAGCAGGGAGAAAGGACGGGAATATGTAGCCGCCCTCCTGGCTGGCGGCAAAGCGGATGCCCGGCTGGGACGCCACCTCCATCAGCGCGGGGGTGGAACTCTTGGTCCAAACCAGGTCGGCCCCCGCGTCCTGGCACATCCTTTCGACTGCTCGCCCAACCGATACCGGCAGGGCGACGGCGGGAGCAGAGATGTTCCGGCGCCGGGCGTCGGCCAGGACCAGATGCAGCAAAGCCATCAGCCCCTGGTCGTCGGTCAGGATGTGGCCGGTGTCGTCCACGAAAGTCACGTACTCGCCGTCGGTGTCGATGACCGCGCCGAGATGGGCGCCCGACGCCTTCACCAATCCCGACACCTGGGCCGCGTGTTCCCATCGGTTGAATGTCAAGGATTGGCGGGTCGAGGCGTACGGATTGACCGAAAGCACCTCGGCTCCCAGCTTCGAGAGCACGTTGGGCATGACGAAGCTGGCGGCTCCGTAGGCGTAGTCCAGGACCACTTTGAACCGGGCGGAGCGAATTGCTTCGACGTCGACGTTCTCCATGAGCACCGCGGTGTAGAACTCCGCGGTGCGCACCGGGAAGTTGATGTCCCCGATCTCGCCGGCCAGCGACCGGCGGTAGTCCTCCCGGTAGAACAGCCGCTCGATCTTCTTCTGGGCCGCTTCGGAAATGTCGATGCCACCAGAGTCGAAGAACCGGATGATCACCGACTGCGGGTCGTCCCGTGCCAGGCGGACCGACATCCCTCCGCTGCCCCGTTCGTTGCGAACCCCGAAGCGGGTTACGGGCACGGTCGCCACTTCGAGGTCGGCCACGTCCACGCCCGCCGCGTTGAGTCCTACCATCAATGCCCGCTTCAGCACCCGGGCCGCTCGGCTCGTGTCCCTCGAGGCCACGACCGTCGAGCCTTTCTTCATGGTGGTGCCGTACGCCATGGCCAGCCGGACCGCGAGCTCAGGCGAGATGTCCACGTTGGCCAGGCCGGTCACACCCGTCCGGCTGAACAGGCTGCGGGCGCCCCGCGATTCCCAGACGATCGAGGAGTTGACGATCGCCCCTTGCTCGACCGTCTTGAACGGGTACACCTTGACTCCGGGGTGGATGACGGCGTGCTCGCCCACGAAGCACTCGTCACCGATCACCACCCCCTCCTCCACACGCGCCCCCCGGCGCAGGTCGCTCGAACGTCCTACCACCGCGCCGCGCAGGCGCACTCCGGGACCCAGATAGACGTTGTCGTGCACCACGGTCCGTTCGAGGAACGCGTCGTTCCCGACCCGGACGTTCGACCCCAGGATGGTGTACTCGGCCAGGTGGGCCCCGGCCTCGACCCGGCAGTAGTCCCCGATGATGGCGGGTCCGTCGACGGTCGCCTCGGGATCTATCTCCGACCCCTCGCCCAGCCAGATGCCCTCGCCGATCCGGAACCCCGGCAGGTCCAGGTTCACCTGACGGTCCAGGATGTCCTGGTGGGCCTTGATGTAGGCCTCCAGGGTGCCGATGTCCTCCCAGTAGCCGTCAGCGATGTACCCGTACATGGGTACCTCGCCGAGCAGGCGCGGGAACACATCCGACGAGAAGTCGACCGGCTTGTGGGGCTCGATGTAGTCGAAGACTTCGGGCTGCAGCACGTAGATGCCGGTGTTGATGGTGTCGGAGAACACCTGACCCCACGACGGCTTCTCCAGGAAACGCTCGATTGACCCGTCCTTGCGGGTGATCACGATCCCGAATTCCAGGGGGTTCTCCATGGCCTTGAGGCCTATCGTCACCACGGCCTTGCGGTCCTCGTGGAAGTCGACCACGGCGGTCAGGTCGATGTCGGTGAGGACGTCGCCCGATATCACCAGGAAAGGCTCGTCCAGCTCGTCCATGGCGTTGCGGACCGATCCTGCAGTGCCGAGCGGGGTTTCCTCGGTGGCATACGCCATCCGCACCCCGAACTCCGCCCCATTCCCGAAATAGGTGCGGATGGCGTTGGCCTGAAAGCCCACGGTCACCACGATCTCCTCGAAACCGTGGGTCTTCAGAAGCTCAACGACGTGCTGCATCATCGGCCGGTTGGCGACGGGCATCATCGGCTTGGGCTGATTGGACGTGAGGGGCCGTAGCCGGGTGCCCTCGCCGCCGGCCATGATGACAGCTTTCATTGTCCCCCCTCCTCGATCCGCGACCGTCGGGCTTCCGCCAGCGCCACCCGCGCCTTCGGAATATACGTGAACGCGGCGAACCAGCCGAGGATCAGGGCGGGCACGACAGCTATCCAGGCGAGTATCTCGGCGACCTCATGCCAGTTGTCGTTGGCGTGCCCTATGAGGAACAACGGGAACGCGAACATCAGACCGAAGGTCCCGGCCTTGCCGGCCCACTGGACGTCCATGCGCCGGCCACCTACGGCCGCGACATACAGGAACCCCACCGCCACCAGCACTTCTCGGCTGATGGCCGCGATCCCGACCCAGAGCGGAACGGCCCCGACGGCGATTATCGACAGGCCGGCGACGCCGAGCAGCATGCGGTCGGCTACCGGGTCCATCACTTTGCCTACGGTCGAGACCTGATCGAAATGGCGGGCCACGTAGCCGTCCACCCCGTCGGTGACGCCGAGCACTCCGAGCAGGATGGCCGCCGAGTACCAGCCGGCGTGGTCGGGGCGCAGGAGCAGGATCACGAATACCGGGATGCAGGCCAGCCGGATCGCGGTGATGGCATTGGGGACAGTGAGAATCCGATCCTCCTGTGACCTCGCCTCCGTCGCCACGGCCGAAGTCTAAAGGGCGCGCTCCCGATCGGTCTCTATCAACGCACCGAGAGGGGCTCTCGGTGGGCGACGCCCGTGATCTGCCAGCGCAGGTGACCGCGGGCGTCGACCTCGACCACCCTCACCGTGCGCCGGTTTGGGCCGGTGCCGAGGGTGCAGTCGAAGGTCAGCCCGGAACGGACGACCTCGTGATCGGGGCAGTACACCGACGGCGGGCTGGTACTGCCCTGCTGCACCTGGATTCCGATGGCAATCTGGGAGGCAACGTCGGATCCGGCGAGGGTCTTCGGCGGGGAGTGGTCAAGATCGCCGGCGCCCACGGCCGCGGCGATCGCCAGCAGAACGGTCATGGCGATGACCGCCGGCAGCCAGTAGCCCCGCCGGGATCGTCCCGGGCGCCGCTCGGCTGGGGCCGCGGTTGCCATCATCGGTCTCACGTTACCGCCGGCAAGAAAGCCGGCTCCCGTCGGTGCGGGCCCGGCCCGGGTCGAGAACGGCCAGAAAGAGAGGACCGGGGGGCCCGGGCGGCGGTCACCGCTAGCCCGTTGCCGCCTGGCACAATGGTGGGGTGATCACAGATGACGAACGGGCTTCCCGGCTGGCCAACCTCAACGAGCTGATCGACCTGATCCGCCCGGCGGTACAGGCTGACGGCGGTGACCTGGTGCTCGTCAGCGCCGATGTGGAATCGGGCGTGATCGAGGTTCAGCTGCAGGGCTCTTGCTCGTCGTGTGCCGTCAGCAGCACCACTCTGCAGGCCGGGGTGCAGCGGATCCTGAAGGAGCGCCTCGACTGGATCACCGAGGTCTTCGGCGGGGTCGATGAGGACATGGACTGGGAGACCAGCGCAGCTATGGGCAAGGGCGGCTACACGCCAGGCTGGTAGCAGGCGCGGATACCTGCGCTGGCACCCACATGATCGGCAAGAGAGCCCCGGGGTGCAGGCCCCGGGGCTTTCCTGTCGGGCGGGCGAGACTTGAACTCGCGACCCCCAGACCCCCAGTCTGGTGCGCTACCAAACTGCGCCACCGCCCGTGGAAGCCCCGACCCTAGTACTTGTCGCCGGCGCTCGTTGAACCGGTTGGCGGACGAGCGGGGACTCGGGCTAGATGTGCTTGGGCAGCCATTCGGCCAGCCAGTAGATCCGGTAGACCATGTACCCGGCGAAGGCCACGAGCATCAGCTTGAAATGCCAGGGGATACCCTTGCGGGGCGGCGCCACCACCTTGCCGCACGAAGGGCACTCGCCACCCGGCCCCATGCTCGGGGGGTTCCAGAACTTGCTGCAATCGTCGCACCAGGGCATTGCGTCTCTGCGCCGGCGTCAGACCCGCCTGATGGCGAGTATCGCCACGTCGTCGGTCAGCGGTTCGGACGCGAAGTCCCGGGCCGCCTCGAGCAGGTCCTTGCAGAGGATGGTGGCGTCCTGGCCGGGGTCCCGGCGGATGATCCCGGCGATGCGCTCCTCTCCGAAGATCTGGCCGCCCGAGCGGGCTTCGGCCAGCCCGTCGGTGTAAAGCAGCAAAACGTCTCCGACCATCATCCGCAGCTCCCGGGAGTGGTAGGAGGCGTCCGGGTCGAGGGTGAGCAGCGGGCCGGTGGACCGCAGGGCGTACATCTCCGAGTCCTGCCAGAGCCAGGCCGCCGGGTGGCCGGCGGAGGCGTGGCGCATGGTGCCGGCGTCGGTGTCGAGAATGACCACGCACACCGACACCAGATCCTCCGGCCGACCATTCACGGCCAGAACCTTGTTGAGCTCCTCTAGGGCCTGGGCCGGGTCCCGGTACTGGCGCAGGAACGTCCGCAGCAGGTACTTGACCTGGAAGGCGGTGATGGAAGGCTCTATGCCGTGGCCGGCGACGTCGCCGATCAGCGCCGCCACCCGGTGGGGAGACGTGGAGAACACGTCGTAGAAGTCCCCGGCCATCATCCCGGTGCCCGGCTCGTACACCCGGCCGAGCTCGAATCCCTCCACGTGGGGCAGGTCCTCGGGGGCCAGCCGGTCGGCCCACCGGCGGGGGGCCAGCTGCTCCTGGGCCAGGACCTCCTCGGCTCGCCGCTCGAGCATGGCCCGGTTCTCCGCCAGTCGGGCCTCGGAGAAGAAGCGCGGGGCGTAGCGGATGGAGATGACGACGGGGATGCCCACGGCCAGGAGGGGCAGCTCGTACCAGACCGAGTCGGAGACCGAAGCGACCGCGAACCCGATGGTCAGGATGGAGTAGAGGAGGGCGTTGTGCAGGTTCTTGTCGAACCCGGCCCGGGCCAGCTCGGACGCGTCGCGGCCATGCGAGGACGAAGCGGTCTCCGCTTCGATCCGCCGCGCCGCCCGGCTCAGACGAGCCGCGGCGCGGCTCCACAAAGCCGCGGCTACGGCGCAGAACACGGCCGCGGCAGCCAGCCACGGCTGGGTGAACATACTACGAACGCTACTAGACCCCGGCGTTTCCGACGCGGCGCGCTTGAACCGTCACCGCCCCGATTTTCACGACGACCGCCGGCGCACCCGGAACACCACGGGAGTGGGCCCGAAGCCGAAATGCTCCCTGATACGCCGCTCCAGATACCGCAGATAGGGAGCGGGAACAGCCTTGGTGGCGAACAGGGTGAAGGTGGGGGGGTCGGTCGCCCCCTGGGTGGCGTACAGGATCCTTCCCCCAGGTGACTGGTGGGCGGCCTGAGCCTCGGCCAGGAGCCGGTTGAGCTCCCCGGTGGGGACCCGGCGCTGCGACGCGGCCATGGCCTCGCGGAGCGC
Organism: uncultured Actinomycetota bacterium; assembly: GCA_963783945.1. Classification (GTDB taxonomy): domain Bacteria; phylum Actinomycetota; class Acidimicrobiia; order Acidimicrobiales; family Palsa-688; genus CAWAPS01. Next base: position 27,939 of record CAWAPS010000019.1, on the reverse strand, counting down.
CGGATAGAGCTTGTGGACCCCGAGGCCGGTCCGGGCGCTCACCTTGAGAACCGGGGCGTACGAAAGGAAACCCAGCCGATCCTCGAGGTCCCGTCTCACCGTCGCCCGCGCTTCGGCGTCGAGGGTCTCCCACTTGTTCAGGATGATGACCACCGGACCGCCGGCGGCGTCGACCCGTTCGGCCAGGCGCTGGTCCTGGCGGGTGATCCCGTCGGAGGCGTCGATGACCAGGAGGGCGCACTGAGCCCGGTCGAGCGACTGCAAGGCCCGGACCATGGAGTAGAACTCGGCTCCTTCGGCATCCCTCACCCGCCGGCGCATGCCGGCGGTGTCGACGAAGCGGATGTCGCCATCCGTGGTGGACACCAGGGTGTCCACGCTGTCGCGGGTCGTGCCGGGCAGATCGTGCACGATGGAACGCTCGTCGCCGATGAGGCGGTTGAACAGGGTCGACTTCCCCACGTTGGGCCGACCCACGATGGCCACGGCCGGGACCTGGACCCCTTGGCTGTCCGAGGCGGTTCCGCCGCCGTCCGGGGCCGGCGGCTCGGGGGGGAACGCGGCGACCAGGTCGTCGAGCAGGTCACCCGTTCCGCGCCCGTGGACCGCGCTCACCGGGTAGGGGTCACCCAGGCCGAGGCGGGAGAAGGCCCAGGCTTCGGCGTCGCGGCTTTCGCCATCGACCTTGTTGGCTACCACGAGCACTGGCCGGCCGGCCCGCTGGAGCATGGCCGCCACCTGGGCATCCTCGTCGGTAACACCGACCGCGGCGTCGACGACGAGGAGCACCGCGGCGGCGTCTTCGATCGCCCGCTCCACCTGGGAGCTGACCCGGCGATCCAGGCCCTCGGCGGCCGACAGCCAGCCCCCGGTATCGACGATGGTGAAGTCGCGACCCGCCCATTCGGCGTCGAGGAACTTGCGGTCCCGGGTGACGCCCGGCTTCTCCTCCACTATCGCCTCGCGGCGGCCGACTATCCGGTTCACGAGGGTGCTCTTGCCGACATTCGGCCGGCCGACCACCGCGACCAGGGGCAAGGGGGAGGTGGGGGGCGCGGGGGTCGCTCCTTTCATCCCGAATATCCTCTGGAGAGCGCGGCTCTCAGTGCCGCCCCGTCGGCCGGGACCACCTCGACCGGCCGGGGCAGGTCCTCGGCCGCCGTTCCGTCCAGGAACCGTCCCCCCGACAGGCACACGTCGGGCAGCAGGTAACGCCGACCGAGCGGGGCCCGCTCTAGGGCGGCCGACAGGTCCCCCCCGGTCAGAAGGCCGGCGACGCCGATGTTGCCGCCGAAGAAGGTGTTGGCGACGGTCAGGACCTCTGCGTCGGGCCGCACCGAACTGACCAGCGGCCCTATCACCTCGGCCCCGTAGGCGCCGGTGAGCACGGTGACGGGTGCGCCCGGCCGGGGCCGGAGGGTCACCGCGCCGGGGGCTCGGGGCGCCCGGTAGCCGACCGCCGGTGCGCCGTCGACCGACTGGAAGAAGCCTCCGGGACCCTCCGCCGGCAGGTCCGCGGTCCCGTGGAAGCGGGCTTCGAACGCCCGTGCCATGCCTACGCCGTTGTCGTGTTGGGCCAGCTCGCCGTAGGTTCCGAGGGGAGGAAAGGACCGGCCGGTCAGCAGGTAGTACTCGTCCGCCGCGTAGACCAGGTGGCGGCCCACCGCTTGGAGGAAGGTGTGCTGCCAGTCCTCCACCAGATCCACCACGGCCTGGGCCTCCGCCGGGTCGTGGGGTCTCATCGTCGCTTCGGTGTTGAACCGGCTGACCCCGAGGGGCACGCAGGCCACGCTCGCCAGTTCCGGGTAGCGGTCGAGCACCCCGGCGAGTGTGTCCTCCAGGACGGCTCCGTCGTTGATCCCGGGGCAGACGACTACCTGGCCGTGGACCTCGACGCCGTGGTCGAGCAGGGCCCGTAACCACCGCAGGCTCACCGCCCCCCGGCGGTTGCGCAGCATCCGGCTGCGGATCTCGGGGTCGGTGGCGTGGATGCTGACCCACAGGGGCGACAGGCCTTCGCTGATCACCCGTTCCAGGTCGGCCTCGGTGAAGCGGGTCAGGGTGGTGAAGTTGCCGTACAGAAACGACAGCCGGTAGTCGTCGTCGCGCACGTACAGACTGGGCCGCATCCCTTTGGGCAGCTGGTGGATGAAGCAGAACTCGCAGTGGTTGTCGCAGGTCCGTACCCGGTCGAACAGGGCGGCGTGGACTTCGATGCCGAGGGGCTCGGCGCCCTCCCGGGACACCGTCACGGTCTGGTCGAGCCCGCCCCGGCGCAGCTCGAGCTCGAGCTCCGGCTGGTCGGCCAGCAGCTGGTACTCGATGACGTCACGGGGGAGCTGGCCTTCCATGGCGACGATCTGGTCGCCGGGCTGCAGGCCGGCCCGGGCGGCTGGGGACCCGGGGGCCACCGCCACCACGCGGGGCAGGGACATAACCCGACCAGGGTACGGGCTGAGCGGGGCGGTGATGAACCCGGTATCTCATGAGGCCCCGGACCGGTAGCCTCAGAGCCGATGGAGGTCGATCGGGTCCTGCTCGCCGCACCCCGCGGCTTCTGCGCCGGGGTCGAGATGGCGATCAAGTCGCTCGCCTGGATGACCAGGGTGTTCGAGCCCCCGGTGTACTGCTATCACGAGATAGTCCACAACCAGATCGTGGTGGAGCGCTTCAAGCAGATGGGGGTGGTCTTCGTCGACGACGTGGCCGAGGTGCCCGAAGGGGCGCCGCTCATGCTCTCGGCCCACGGTTCCCCCCCGGAGCTGGTCGAGGCGGCCAAGGCCAGGGGCGGGGCCGTCGTCAACGCCGTGTGCCCCCTCGTCAAGAAGGTCCACCACGAGGTCAAGGTCCGGGCCGGCAAGGGGTACTCGATCGTGTACGTCGGGCACGAGGGTCACCAGGAGGCGATCGGCACGATCGCCGTGGCGCCCGACGCCGTTCACCGGGTCGAGCACCTCGAGGAGCTGAGGGCCCTACCCGACCCGGAGGGGCCGGTGGCCTTCCTGGCCCAGACCACGCTCGCGGTCGACGAGTGGAAGGCGCTGCTCGAGGCGGCCAGGGAACGCTGGCCCGACCTGTGGGTGCCCGGGACCTCGGACCTGTGCTTTGCCACCACCAACCGCCAGACCGCCCTGAAGGCCATCGCCGGACGCTGCGACAGCGTGGTCGTCATCGGGTCCGAGACCTCGTCGAACACCAGGGCGTTGGAGCGCACCGCCATCGGGGCGGGCTGTGCCCGGGTTCTGCGGGTGGACGGGCCGGCGGAGCTGCCCGACGACCTGTCGGGCACCGTGGGGGTCATCGCCGGAGCGTCGGCCCCCGAGGAGGTGGTGCAGGCCGTGGTGGCCCGGCTGGCGCCCGAGCACCCGGTCGAAGAGGTGGTGGCGATCGACGAGGACGAGTACTTCCCTCTTCCCCGCGAGCTTCGCGAGTCGGTGCGGCAGTTGGCGGCCGCCGCCGCCGTGGCCGGCCTCGCCCCCGACGCCGATCCCACGGCGGGGGGGGACTCCATGCCCGACGACCGCGAGCTGTCGGCATCCATGGCCCTGTCCGGCCTCACCCACTAGGAGTCCACCGGGGCGGGGCTGACGAAATCGCCAGCTGACGACTTCATCACCCCCGAGGCGGGCCCGGTGGGGCCGGACCGCCCGAGGCTGGAAACTCTAGGCCCGCCCGGCGGCGGTCAAGGCCTGGTCGAACAGGGTCTGCAGCTCGGCGGCCAGGGCAGTGGTGAGCTCGCTCACCGCCCGCCGCGATACCCGGCCGCCGGCGGCCCGCTCGGGTGGGGCCATGACCTGGCCCACCACCATCACCACCTTCACCGGCGACACGAACTTGCTGCCCTTGCGCATGGCCCATTCGCTCCCCCCGATGCCGACCGGCAGGATCGGGACGCCGGCCCGGGCGGCCACGAACGCCGCGCCCTCGAACAGCGGGTGCAGCTTCGGCCCCGACTGTCGGGTTCCCTCGGGGAACAGCACGACCGGCTCTCCCCCATTGACCGCGTCCTCGCAGCGGCGCAACGCTTCGCGGTCGGGGCTGCCCCTGCGAACGGGAAAGGCCCCGAGCGAGCCGAACAGGGCGCCTGACCATCTGTACTTCCACAGGCTGTCCTTGCCCATGAACCGGATGCGCCGGTGGGTCAGGCACCCGGCCAGCAAGGTGTCGATGTTGGAACGGTGAACCGGGGCGATGACGTACGCCCCCGTCCGGGGGACGTTCTCCTTTCCCCGGATCTCCACCCGCCAGAACGACCGGCAGACCAGTTCGACCACGCCGCGGGCGAACGTGTACCAGGCGAGAGAAACGCGGGACTTGGGCCCACCCTCCTGCCTCACGCGTCCTGCACCTTGGCATAGACCAGAGCCAGCACCTCGTCGATCACGTCATCGATCGGCCGGCCTGTGGTGTCGAGGTGGACGGCATCGTCGGCCACGCTGAGTGGCGACGCCGTGCGGGTCGAGTCGAGGTGGTCCCGGCGGGCCATGTCGGCGGCCACCTGGTCGTAGTGGAGATCCAGCATCTCCCGGCTGCGCCGGCTGGCCCGTTCGGAGTCCCGGGCCGTCAGATAGATCTTGACCGCCGCGGAGGGAAACACCACGCTGCCGATGTCACGGCCCTCGATAACCCCGCCGGACCTCGCCTCGGCCCACTCCCGCTGACGGGTCACCAGCTCGCGCCTCACCTCCGGGTTGGCCGCCACCGCGCTGACGGCCCGGGTGACCTCGGGTCCCCGTATCTCGATGGTGGCGTCGGTGCCGTCGACCAGGACCCTGTCTCCCACTTCGAGGGGGAGGCGGCGGGCCAGTTCCCCGACGGACGCCGCGTCGTCGGGGTCGATGTTGCGCTGGATGGCGGCGAAGGCCACCGCCCGGTACATGGCCCCGGTGTCGAGGTAGTCGAGTCCGAGCCGCTCGGCCACCGCCTTGGCCACAGTCGACTTCCCCGACCCCGACGGGCCGTCGATCGCTATGACGCGCACAGGTGGTAGTCCCGCTCGAAGCCGGGGTAGCTGGTGGCCACGGCGTCCCATCCCGACACCTCGACCGGCCCGGCGGCCGGAAGGGCGGCGACGGCCATGGCCATGGCCACCCGGTGGTCGCCCTCAGACTCGACCCGGCCACCGGCCAGGGGCGCCCCTGCTGTGCCCCGCACCTCGAGCCCGTCTTCTCGGGCCCGGGCGCTGGCGCCAACCGACTTCAACGAGGCGACCATGGTGGCGATGCGGTCGCTCTCCTTGACCTTGAGCTCGGCGGCGTCGGAGAAGGTCGTGGTGCCATCGGCGTACGCCGCGGCGACGGCCAGCACCGGTATCTCGTCGATCACCGCAGGCACCTCTGAACCTCCCACCGTGGTGGCGCGAAGCGGCCGGTATCGGGCCCTGACCGTGGCGGTGGAGGACGCCGGGTTCTCGTCGGACAGCTCCAGATCGGCGCCCATGCGGGCCAGGACGTCGAGAAAGCCGGCTCGACCCGGACCGATGTAGACGTACTCCACGGCGAGGTCGCTGCCCGGGGTGATACAGGCGGCGACGATCCAGAACGCCGCCTGCGACGGGTCACCTGGCACCGAGAAATCGACCGGGCGCAGGGGGCCAGGCCGCAAGGTAACCGCTCCGCGCGACGCGGTTATGTCAGCGCCGCACATGGCGAGCATCTCCTCGGTGTGCACCCGGGTCGGGACGTCCTCACGGACCGTCGTCGTTCCGGAGGCCGCCAGTCCGGCCAGCAGGATGGCCCCTTTGACCTGGGCGCTCGGTACCGGTAGGCGGTAGTCGATTCCGTGCAGCCCGCCGCCCCGCACGGCGAGCGGAGGCAGCCGGCCGCCGGCCCGTCCGTCTATGCGGGCCCCCATGAGCCGCAGCGGGTCGACGACCCGGCCCATAGGCCGGCGGGCGATCGACTCGTCGCCGGCCAGAACCGTGAGCCCGTCGATCCCCGACGCCCACCCGGCCAAGAGGCGGATAGCGGTTCCCGAGTTGCCGACATCCACCGGGGCGGCAGGCTCTCCGAGCCGGTCCGGCCCCCCGTCGACCAGGACCTCCCCGTCGCCGCCCGTCCCCACCCCGGCGCCGAAGCGCTCGATGGCCCGCAGGGTGCACAGCACGTCCTGGCCCCGGGAAAGGCCCGAGATCCGCGACCGTCCTTCACCCCGGGCCGCCAGAAGCAGGGCCCGGTGCGATATGGACTTGTCGCCGGGAACGGTCAGCTTGCCCCGCACCCCCGCGGCGGCGGGCGGGGCGACGAAACGGTTCACGGACCGAGGGGGCGGAACGAGCAACGGAAGTCCCGCTCGTGCAGCGCCAACCTGACCCGCTCGGTGGCCAGGGCATCGATAACGAGGACCAGCACGCCCTTGTAGCCCTCGGCGCTGTGGGCGATCTCCAGATCGTAGATGTTGATCCCCATCTCGCCGAACAGGGTAGTCACCTCGGCCAGGACACCCGGCCGGTCCGGAACCGGCACCCGGACCTCGACCGTGGTCTCGCTGGCGGGGACACCGGCCGGCAGGTTCACCCTCGCCTCCCTGGCCCGCTCGAGCATCTTGAGGAGCGTTTCGCGGTCGCCGCCGGCTACCACCTGCCGTACCTCGGTGAGCGCCGCTAACAGGCGGTCGAGCACCTCGAGGATGCCCGCCCGGTTCTCGGCGCACACGTCGGGCCAGATCGCGGCGTCACCGGCCGCGATACGCGTCATGTCCCGGAACCCCCCGGCGGCCAGACGGAGCAGGGTGGCGTGCTCGAGGGCGGTGTCGGCAGCCAGGTTCATCAGGGTGGCGGCGGTCAGGTGGGGGACGTGGGACACCAGGGCCACCAGGTCGTCGTGGCGGGCGGCGGGCAGCTCGACGACGTTCGCACCGAGCTGTGTCACCACCGAGCGCACCGTGGCGAAGGCGAAGGGGTCGGTGTGGGCGGTGGGGGTGAGGACCCAGGTGGCGCCCTCGAACATGTCCGGGTCGGAACCCTCCACCCCCTCCTGCTCGGACCCGGCCATCGGGTGCCCCCCGACGAAGCGGGGGTCGTCTATCCGGTCCACGACCGGTCCCTTGACCCCGGCCACATCGGTAACCACCGCCATCGGTAGCAGATCAACCGCCCGCCGGGCGGCGTCGGCCACCGCCCCGGCCGGGGTGGCGACGAAGGCCACCGCGGCGTCTGAATCAAACCCGGCCTCGTCGACCGCCCCGAGCTCTACCGCCCGAGCCGAGCGAGTCCCGTTGACGTCGTAGCCGGTGACGTGCCAGCCCAGGCGGCGCAGGCCAGCGCCGATCGAGCCTCCGATCAGCCCGGTGCCGACGACCTGGGCCCGCCTCTGGTCGGGGTCAGGACTCACTGATTGGCGGGCGGCCGGCGGCGATTGGCACGGCGGATCAATCTACGCGAACCCGTCGGTCCCCCGGTCGCCCTTTCCAGGGCCCGCACCTCGTCGACGGTTAGCTCCCGCCATTCGCCCGGCCCGAGGGATCCGATCCGGAGGGGCCCGATCCGGGTCCGAATCAGCTGCCGGACGGGGTGCCCGACCGCCCGGGCCATGCGGCGCACCTGCCGGTTACGGCCTTCGTGGATGGTTACCCGGAGGACGTCGGGCGCCAGCAACGCCACCCGGGCCGGCGCGGTCAGTCCGTCCTCGAGCTCGACACCCTGCCGGAGGCGGCGCACGTCCGCCGGGTCGGGGAGACCGGAGACGGTAACGACATACTCCTTCTCGATCCCGAAGCTCGGGTGGGTGAGTCGGTAGGTGAGCTCCCCGTCGTTGGTGAGGAGTATGAGCCCCTCGCTGTCGGCATCGAGCCGGCCCACCGGGTGCACCCGTGGCTCGGATGGGACTACGGCGGTCACCGTAGGCCGGCCCTGCGGATCGGAGGTGGTCGATACCACACCAGTCGGTTTGTAGACCAGGTAGTAGACCAGCCCGGGGGCGACGCCGATGGGAACGCCGTCCACCGCCACCCGGTCCCGGCCGGGGTCGACCCGGCGGCCCAGCTCGGCCGTCTCGCCGTTGACCTCGACCCGGCCGGCGGCGATCAGCTCCTCGCAGGCCCGCCGGCTGCCCACCCCGGCGCCGGCCAGAATCTTCTGTAGGCGGACGCCCTCGGTGCCGGCCGCCGGCTCATTCGTCACGGGGAGCGGGATCGCCGCTGGGCCGGTCCGTCCCGCCGGCGGCCTCGGCGTCGGCGTCACCCGCGTCCTCGGTCCCCGCGATTTCCTCGGCCTCGCCCGGGTCCTCGGTCCCCGCCACTTCCTCGGCGTCACCCGGGTCCTCGGCCCCCGCCACTTCCTCGGCCTCGCCCAGGTCCTCGGTCCCCGCCACTTCGCCACCGGCGCCCGCCGACCCCCCCTCGAGCCTCCCCGCCGCCTCGCCCGGGTCCTCGGGTTGGTGCGGCCCCGCCGTCACCCCACCGGCTCCCCCGTCCCTCTCCGGGTCATCCTCGTCATCATCTGCATCCGTGGGGTTGCGCCCGCCTGCCGGATCGGCCCGCAGGCTCCGCTCGAGGGCGTCCATCACCTCCGGTCCGGGCACGAACTGGGCCAGAGGCGGAAGCTGATCGATCCGGTCCAGGCCCAGCCGCTCGAGCAGGAGGGTGGTCGTGCCGTACAGCACCGCCTGGCCCGGACCGGGGTCGCGGCCGACCTCGGTGATGAAGCCGCGGGTCTGCAGGGTCCGGATCACCCCGTCGGCGTTCACGCCCCGGATCGCCGCGACCTGAGCCCGGGACACCGGCTGCTTGTACGCCACGATGGCGAGGGTCTCGAGTGCGGCGGCCGACATCCGGGCGTTTTGGCCCTCGAGCACGAACCGTTCCACGTAAGGAGCCAGATCCGGATGGCTCTGGAAGCGGTAACCGCCCGCCACCCGAACCAGCTCGAAGCCCCGGTCCTCCTCCCCGTACGCCGCGGCCAGGCCGGCGCACAGCTCCTCGACCCGGGCGGCCGGCATCTCCAGCAGCTCGGCCATGAGGTGGGGATCGACCGGCTGGTCGGACACCATGACGATCGCCTCGATCGCCCTCTGCTCTTCGGATGCCACAGGTACCTGCCGCCCTACCCCTGGTAGTCGCCGACCAGCAGCGCGTCGGAGCCGTCGGTGAGAGAAGAGCCTTCGTCGCCTCCCAGCCAGGTCACCTGCAGCTCCCCGAACGATGTGGCCTGTTCGAGATCGACCACTCCCTGCTTGAACAGCTCCAGCACGGCCAGAAAGCGGACGATCACCTCGAGCCGGTCGGTGAGTCCCGAAGTGAGCCGGGAAAAGGACAGGCGGCCGGCGCGTACCAGCCTGGCTCTCACCACCAGGACGGCGTCGGCCACGCTCGCCCGGACCGGCGCCACGTGGTCGAGGAGCAGGCGAGTGGCCGGCTTGGGCGCCATCAACGCCTGCATGCTGTCGCGCAGGTCGTCGGCCGTCACCCCGACCAGGAGATCGGGAACGAGGTCGGCGAAACGTTCGTCCATGCCCGCGGTGCGCGGCCACGAACGGCCGGCGATGTCCATGATCCGGTGCATCGAGGCGGCGGCGTCCTTGAACGTCTTGCATTCGAGCAGGCGAGCCAGCAGGAGATCCCGCTCCTCCCAGAGGGCCAGCTCCTCCTCCAGCTCACCATCCTCGGAACCGGGCAGGAGGCGCCGGGCCTTTAGCTCCAAAAGCACGGAGGCGATCAGCAGGAACTCCGTCGCCACCTCGAGGTCCAGCCCGGCCCGAATCTCCTCCAGCGTGGCGACGTAAGCGTCGACTATCTCGGAGAGCGAGACCTCCCACAGGTCGACCTGTTCGCGGGTGACGAGGTGGAGCAGCAGGTCGAACGGCCCCTCGAATACGGGTGTACTCACCGTGTAGGGCACGCAACCGATATTACCGACAGGGCCCTCCGAGCCCGGGCATACCATGACCGGGTGAGAGTCTTCTCGGGCATCCAGCCCACCGGCGAACCGCATCTCGGCAACTTCCTGGGCGCCGTGCGGTGGTGGGTCGCCGACCAGCGACAGGGCGACTGCTTCTATTGCGTGGTCGACCTGCACGCCCTCACCATCCCCGGGGACCCCGAGGAGCTGCGGGTCGCCACCATGACGATGGCCACGCTGCTGCTGGCCGCCGGCCTCGATCCCGAGGCCTGCACTCTGTTCGTCCAGAGCCACGTGCCGGCGCACACCCAGCTCACCTGGCTGCTCGAGTGCACGGCCAGCTTCGGGGAGCTGCGGCGCATGACCCAGTTCAAGGACAAGTCGGCCAAAGGGGGCGAGGAAGCGGCCAGGGCCGGCCTTTTCACCTACCCGGTGCTGATGGCCGCGGACATCCTCCTCTACGACACCGACCGGGTTCCGGTCGGTGACGACCAGCGCCAGCATTTGGAGCTGACCCGGGATCTGGCCCAGCGGTTCAACTCCCGCTACGGCGAGACGTTCGTGGTCCCAGAGGCGGCCATTCCCCCGCCCGGTCGGGGCGCCCGGATAATGGACCTCCAGGAGCCGGCGAGGAAGATGTCGAAGAGCAGCGAGAGCCCCCAGGGCGTGATCGGCCTGTTCGACGACCTCAAGACCATAGAGCGCAAGGTCAAGAGAGCGGTCACCGACACCGACGACGGACCCGACGCGGTACGTTACGACCCGGTGGCCAAGCCTGGCGTGTCCAACCTGCTCGAGCTTCTCGCCACCATCGAGGGCCGGCGGCCCGAGGACGTGGCCGGGGACTACACCCGTTATGGACCGCTGAAGGCGGATCTGGCCGCCGCGGTGATCTCGGTGGTCGAGCCGATTCAGGCCAGCTACCGCGAGTGGGCGTCCGACCCCGGCGTGGTGGCCAAGGTGTTGAAATCCGGGGCCGAGCGGGCCGACTCCGTGGCCCGGGTCACCCTGGCCCGGGCCGGCGAGCGCATAGGGCTGGTCCCGCCCGGTTGATGCCGCTACCCGGTAACCAGGTTGGCGAACGCCCGCTGGGCCGGATCGAAGATGTGCGACAGGAAGGCGCCCGGGTCCAGCAGGACCAGCACCAGGAGCGCGGGCATGGCGTAGCGGGTGTAGGTGTACCACGCCGGCATGGCCGAACGGGGCAGCAGCCGGGCAACCAGAGCGGAGCCATCCAAGGGGGGCACCGGCAGCGCATTGAACACGGCCAGGGTGACGTTCACGAACCCGAGCACAAACAGCACCCGGTCGGTCAGGTCGAGGATTCCGAGGCCGTAGCCGTCCACCGCGGCCCGGAGGAGCACCGCCGTCGATGGCGGGCGAAGGTAGCGCAGGATCACCACCGACAGCGCAGCCAGGGCCAGATTGGTGGCCGGGCCGGCCAGGCTCACGAACAGGGCATCGTTTCGGGGGTGGCGCATCCGCGACGGGTTGATGGGCACCGGCTTGGCGTATCCGAACACCCCGTAGCCGACCAGGGTCAAAAGCGCCGGCAACAGAATGGTCCCGACCGGGTCCACGTGTTTTATGGGGTTGAGGGTGAGCCGGCCCGCCCTGCGGGCGGTGTCATCGCCGAACGCGTAGGCGGTCACCCCGTGAGCCAGCTCGTGCAGGATGATTGAGGGCACCACCACGGCGAACACCAGCAGGTCCGTCGAGCTCAGAGTGTGGCGGATGGAATAGAGCGCCACCGCGATCAGAGCGATCGCGATCAGTGTGTTGGGCTGCAGGTAACGCCGGGTGGGGGGATAGCCCCTGCCGGCGCCGGGCCGGTTCACGACCTGCCTGCGACTCTGCTGTCTGTCAGCGCCGGCCGCCGACGGCGGCGGCACAATCTATGCAGAAACGGGCCTCGGGGCGGGCCTCGAGCCGGGCCGGGGCGATGGGGCGGCCACAGCTCTCGCAGACCCCGTAGCGATCTGTACCGAACTTCTCCAGGGCGTGCTCGACCTCTCGGAGGCCTTCTACCAGCTTGTTGACCAGAGCCTCGTTTTCGCCCCGCTCGGCGGTCACCTGGCTGGAGTCGGCGAAATTCGGGTCGTAGTCGAGTTTTGCCCCGTAGCCGAGCTCGGCCAGCTGGGCTAGCAACGAAGCGCGCTCATCTTCGAGGGTGGCGCGCAGGCCCTGCATCGTCGCGTCGGCTGCCATTGGACCGAGTGTAACCGGAAGATGAACTTTAAGATGCGCCGCCCGGGCGGGCGGCTGACCCCGATGCCCCGACGGCCTGCATGGTCAGGCAGAGCCCCACGATCGACTTGGCGTCCATGATCTGCCCGGCCGAGATCATGGCCGGGACAGCGTCGAGATCGACCTCCTCGACCGTCATGTGCTGCTCCTCGGCCCCCTGGCGGTCGGATGGGACCACCTCCAGGTCTCGGGCCAGGTACAACCAGGTCAGCTCGTCGGTGAACCCGGGAGAGTTGTAGAAGCGAGCAAGGAGGTCCAGGCGACCGGCCCGGCGCCCGACTTCCTCGGCCAGCTCGCGGCGAGCGGTCATCTCGGTCGCCTCGCCGTCGACGTCCCGCTTGCCGGCGGGGATCTCGAGCAGGTCGTCCGCGATGGCGCTGCGGAACTGCCGAACCATGATCACCCGACGCTCCGCCGTCAACGGCACCACCACGACCGCCCCGGGGTGATGGATCACCTCCCGTTCGAACCGGGCCCCATCCGGCCCCTCGAACTCGGCCCTGGCCACGGTGACCAGGGAGCCGTGGAAGACCTCCGTCTGCGCCAGCTTACGGAACGCCGACAAGGTTCTCGACGTCGATGAGACGGGGGGCCCGACCCTCTGCTCGGTGCAGGGCGGCGGCCACCAGGCCGGAGAACAGCGGATGGGCGTTGTCGGGTCGGCTCTTGAACTCTGGGTGGGCCTGGGTGCCCACCCAGAAGGGGTGGCTCGGTAGCTCTATGAACTCCACCAACCGGTCGTCCAGGGAGTTGCCGGTGCAGGCCAGGCCGGCGCTTTCCAGCCGGGCCCGATAGCGGGGGTTGACCTCGAAACGGTGGCGGTGGCGCTCGTACACCAGCTCGGTGCGGTACAGCTCGGACACCATGGAGCCCGGGGTGAGGCGGGCCGGGTACACCCCGAGCCGCATGGTCCCGCCCATCTCCACCACTTCGCGCTGCTCGTCCATCAGGTCGATGACCGGGTGGGGGGAGGAGGCGTCGAACTCCCGTGAGTTGGCCCCCGCCAGGCCGGCCACGTTACGGGCGAACTCGATGACCATGACCTGCAGCCCCAGGCACAGGCCGAGGCAGGGAATGTTGTTGTCGCGGGCATAGGTGGCCGCCGCCACCTTGCCCTCCACCCCCCGCTCGCCGAAGCCACCGGGGATGACGATCCCGTCCAGGTCCTTGAGCCGGCCCGCCGCCAGCAGTCCTTCCACCTCCTCGGCCTGGATCCATTCCAGGTCGATCCGCGCCCCCCGGGCGTATCCGCCGTGGCGCAGGGCCTCGACGACCGACAGGTAGGCGTCGGGCAGGTTGACGTACTTGCCTATCAGGCCGATGCGGACGGGGCGGGTGGCGGCGTCCACCCGGGCCACCAGGGCCTCCCAGGCGGAGAGGTCGAGCTGGTGCTCGGAGTCCGCACTGGTGCTCAACCCGAGGAGCCGGCACACGTAGTCGTCCAGGCCTTCGTCGTGAAGGGCGAGGGGGATCTCGTAGAGGTTCGGGGCGTCCATGCAGGAGATGACCGCCTCGACGGGCACGTCGCATAGGAGGGAAATCTTGCGCTTGAGGGCGGAGGAGATGCTCCGGTCGCTGCGGCAGATGATCACGTCCGGCTGGATGCCGCGGCTGCGCAGCTCGGTGACCGAGTGCTGGGTGGGCTTGGTCTTCTGCTCCCCGGACGGTCCCAGGTAGGGGACCAGGGTGACGTGCACGTAGCACACGTTGTCCCGGCCGACGTCCTTGCGGAACTGGCGGATGGCCTCGAGGAACGGAAGGATCTCGATGTCGCCGACGGTGCCCCCGATCTCGGTGATGACCACGTCCACCGGCTCGGTCGCCAGCCGCTTGATCCGATCCTTGATCTCGTCGGTGATGTGGGGGATTACCTGGACGGTCTTGCCGAGAAAGTCCCCCCGGCGCTCCTTGGCGATGACGCTCTGGTAGATCGAGCCGGTCGTGGCGTTGGAATCGCGATGAAGGTTCTCGTCGATGAACCGCTCGTAGTGGCCGAGGTCGAGGTCGGTCTCTCCTCCGTCCTCGGTGACGAAGACCTCACCGTGTTCGAAAGGGTTCATGGTGCCCGGATCCACGTTTATGTACGGGTCGAGCTTTTGCATGGTCACCCGCAGGCCCCGGCTCTTGAGTAGCCGGCCGAGAGACGAAGCCGTCAATCCCTTGCCCAATGAGCTGGACACCCCGCCGGTGACGAAGATGTGCTTCGCCAAGTATCTCCCTCCACTCGAGTCTTGGATTCAGGCTCTCGGTGGATCCACCGGTCGGCCAACCCACCCTACCGCAGGGGGTCGGCCCACCTGGGTGATCATGCCGGCCTCGCCGCGATCACCTGGCCGCTCCTGTCAGCCTGCCCTCAGCCGCCCCGCTCTCAGCGGCTCAACCGCACAAAGCTATGAAACGATCACCAACCGCGATCGTCCACGCTCAGCGCTTCCCACCCCTGGGCTTTCGGCGGCCGGCCTGGGCCAGCAGCTCCTCGGCATGGCGGCGCGCCGTCTGGCTCCCCGGGCTGCCCGAAAGCATCCGGGACAGCTCCACCACCCGGTCGGGCCCGAGGGCGGCCCGGACCTCGGCGACGGTGCGGTCGCCGGCGCTCTGCTTGTGTACCACCAGCTGATGGTCGGCGAAGGCCGCCACCTGGGGAAGGTGGGTCACCACCAGAACCTGGTAGCGGGAGCCGAGGGCGGCCAGGGCCCGGCCCACGGCGACTGCGGCTTCTCCGCCTATGCCGGCGTCCACCTCGTCGAACACCAGGGTGGACGGTTCGGACCCCTCCCCGGCGGAACCGGCCCCGGCCTCGGTCCCGGCCGGGCCGGCGGCCAGTCTCACCGCGAGCATGGTCCGCGCCAGCTCACCGCCGGAGGCCACCTTCGTCAGGGGCAGGACGGGTTCGCCGGGGTTGGCGCCCAGTTTCCAGACCACGTCTTCGCTACCGGCCTCGTCGCCCACCTCGACCTCGAAGCGGGCCTTGGGCATGGCCAGCTCCCGCAACCGGTCCTGCACCTTCTCCGACAGGATCGGCGCGGCGGCTCGGCGCGCCGACCACAGGCGTTCCTCGGCGTCGGCCAGGGCCTGCTCGACCGTCCGGTGCTCGGCGTCGAGCGCGGCCGCCCGTTCGCCGTGCGCGGCCAGCTCGGCGACCTGGTGCCTGACCTCCTCCCGGTAGGTGATCACGTCGGCCAGGGTGTCGCCGAACTTCCGGCGCAGGTCCTTGAGGACCTGACGGCGGGCGCCGACCTCCTCCAGCCGGCCCGGGTCGTCCTCGACCGCCTCGGCGATCGTGCGGGCCGCCGCCGCCACGTCCGAGAGCTCCAGCTCGAGCGCCCGCAGCCGGTCGTGCAGGTCACTGAGGGGCGCCCGCCCGGCCAGGCCGGCCACCACGTCGCCGACGCGGTCCACCAACCCGCCGTCCCCGGTCAGGTCCTGCCACGTCCCGGTGGCCGCCGCCCGCAGCCCTGATGCGTCGGCCAGAAGATCCTCCTCCTCTCGGAGCCGTTCGTCCTCCTCGGGATCCTCCAGCCTCGCCGTCTCGAGCTCGCTCAGCTGGTAGCGCAGCAGGTCGAGCTCCCGGGCCCGGGCCCGAGGGTCGCCGCCGAGCGCGTCCAGCGCGTCCTTGACCTGGCGCAGCCGCCGGCGGGCCGCAGCAACCTCATCGGTGGTGATCCCGGCGGACCGGTCGAGGGTGGCCCGCTGGGCTGTGACGGAGAGCAGCGACTGATGGGCATGCTGGCCGTGAATGTCGAGCAGGTCCCGGCCGAGCTCGGCCAGTTGGGCGGCTGCCACCATGCGGCCGTCGATGTAGGCCCGGCTGCGCCCAGCGGCAGGAACAACCCTGGTGAGGATCACCTCCTCGGCCGGCTCCCGGGAGAAGCGCCCCTCCACCACCGCCTCGGCGGCTCCGGGCCGGACGAGCATGGCCTCGGCCGGCCCGCCGAGGAGCAGTTCGATGGCGTCCACCACGAGGGTCTTGCCCGCCCCGGTCTCGCCGGTCAAGGCGGACATGCCGGGTTCGAGCACGACGCTCACGTCCTCGATCACCCCGAGCTGGCAGACCCGCAACTCCAAAAGCATCCCGGGCCGCCTACCGGTCGGTCAGGTTGAACTTGCTTTTCAGGATCCGGTGAAAATCGCGCTCGCCGAAGGTGACGAGCTTGGCGTCGCGGTCGCCGCGCCGGCAGTGGATGGTCTGGCCCGGCTCCAGGGCGGCGACCAACCAGCCATCGACCACCACATCGGCCGGAGGCCCTCCGATCTGGACGATCGAAACCACTTCCTCCCCGTCGAGGACGAGTGACCGGTCGAACAGCATGTGGGGTGCGACGGGGGTGAGAATCTGCACCTGGGCCCGGGGAGAAACGATGGGCCCCCGGGCCGACAGGTTGTAGGCGGTCGAGCCCGTGGGGGTGGCGAGTATCAACGAGTCCGACGCGAACGTCAGGAACGGCACCCCGTTCACCGATACCTCGGTCCGCATGGTGTGGCCGACGGTGGTTCGCTGGAGCACCACGTCGTTTAGGGCGCTGCGATGGAGGACGGTGTGGAAGCCGTCGCCGCCGGCGTCGGTCACCGATACGTCGAGCGTCAGCCGGTGCTCCACCTGGTAGTCACCGCCCAGGAACCGGCGTAAAGCGTCGCGCAGGCCCGCCGGTTCGACCGCGGTCAGGTAGCCGAGGTGGCCGAAGTTGACCCCGAGCACGGGTATCGCCTCTGAGCTCACCAGGTCCACCGTCCGCAGCATCGTCCCGTCGCCCCCCAGGCTCACGGCCAGGTCGAGCGGGTAGGGGAACCCGCCGTTGCGGTTGCCGGCACCGGTCTCGAGCAGTTTGGCGATGTGGCCGTTCTCCTCCAGCCACGCCGACGTGAGCTCGGCCAGGGCCAGGGCCCCCTCCCTGTGGTTGTGGACCACGAAGCCGATCGTCGCCACCCGTCAGTCACCACCCTCCGCGATGACGGCGGCCACCGCCCGCTCAACCGCGACTCCTACTGCGCCGGGTGCCGTGGGATCGGGACCGGGCGACTGACAGCTCGAAGTGTCGGCCCGGTGGAGCGCGGTCGAGTGCCGGCGGAGATGGACGAGGAACTCGACGTTGCCGTCGGCGCCCCGCAACGGCGAAGCCATGATCCCCATCATGGTCGACCCGGCTGATTCGAGCGCACCAATCGCGCCGAGAAGAGTCTGGCGCCAGACTTCGGGGTCCCTGATCACGCCCCGTCCGCGCGACGCCTCGCGGCGGCCCGCTTCGAACTGGGGCTTCACCAGGACCACCACGTCGGCCCCGGGCCGGGCCAGCGCCAGCAGAGGCTCGGCCACGGTGCGCAACGAGATGAACGACAGGTCGGCGACCACCACGTCGAAGCGCTCCCCGCCGGCCTCGTCGACGGTGAACGACCGCAGGTCGGTGCGTTCCCGCACCACCACCCGGGAATCAGCCTGAAGTCGCTCGTGGATCTGGCCCCGCCCCACGTCGACCGCCACCACCGATGCTGCCCCGTGTTGCAGCAGGCAGTCCGTGAACCCCCCGGTGGACGCCCCGGCATCGAGGGCCCGCAAACCGGTGGGATCCACCCCGAATCCGACGAGAGCCGCCTCCAGCTTGTCGCCCCCCCGGCTGACAAAACGCCGGCCCGCCCCGATGACTTCTACCGGCTCGCCCGGGCCGACCAGCCGCGACGACTTGTCCGCCACCGCCCCTCCGACCAGCACGTGGCCGGCGCTGATCACGTCCGAAGCGGTGGTGCGGCTGTCGACGAGGCCGCGGCGCACCATCTCGACGTCCAGGCGGCGTCTGGGACCCAGGAGCTAACCCGCAGCCTTCTTCGCCCGACCCGACGCCTTCTTGGCCGGCGCCTGGGTCGCCGGCGTACTCCCGCTCGTGGCCCCCGGGCCGCCTGCGTTCCTCGCCGGGCCGGTCTTGGCCGCCCCAGCCGTCTTCTTGGCCGTGGCCTTCTTGGCCGTGGCCTTCTTGGCCGTGGCCTTCTTGGCCGGCGCCTTCCTGGCCGGGGCAGTCGCCGTCCCGCCGGTCCCCCGCCCGGTCAGTCGGGCTTCCAGGTCGGCCAGATCAGCCTTGGTCGCCAGGCCCAGCATGCCGAGCTGAGTGCTGATCTCCCGGCGGATCGACCCGATCAGCTGTTCCGTACCCTTCCGGCTCCCCTCGACAACGTCGTCCACCGCCCCGTGGGCTCGTTCCTGGGTGGTGTCGCCCGCCTTCGCCAGCTCACGAAGGAACTCCTCGGCCCGTGCTCTGGCTGTCTCGAGAAAATCGGCCCCGGCCTCCTGGACCTTCTTGAATCTCGGATCGCTTGCCATGACCCAGCATAACGTACGTCCAACTCCGCTTGCGCCAGTAAGCACTCTGGGGTTCAGCCGCCCAGATGGCGGGCCACAACGGCCGCCAGATCGGGCGCCACGTCCGCCGCGGATATCACCGCCGGCACGTCTCCCGACTTGGTGACACCGGTCAGGACGAGGGCGAAAGGAGACCCGATCCGCTTGGCGAACAGCCCGTCGGTTTCGTAGCGATCGCCGACCACCATCCCCGGATGCCCGAAACGCTGCTCCACCAGGTCGGCCATGGGCTGCTCCGGCTTCCCGGCCACCTCGGCGTGGCGGCCCGAGCCGACCTCGAGATAGGCGACCAGGGCCCCGGCTCCCGGCTCGAGGCCGTCGGGCGTCGGAAAGGTGGCGTCGGTGTTGGTGGCCAGGAAACGGGCCCCGTCGCGGATGGCCGTCGCCGCGTCGGCCAGGGTGGCGAAATCGAGGGTCAGACTGCGCCCGACCACGACGGTGTCGGGGCGGTCCCGGGCCGGGACGATCTCCACGTCCCGGCCCCCCACGGCCTCGAGTACCCCTGGCCCGCCGACGCAGGCGGCCCGCGAGCCCGGCGCCAGCACCGAAGCGGCGGCCTGGCCCGAGCTGATCAGCTCCTCGGGCCGGATCTCCACGCCCGCGGCCCCCAGCCGGCCCACGTAGTCGCTCACCGATGGCGTGGAATTGTTGGTGACGAAGACCACCGAGTCCCCGTGAGCTCGCAATTTCTCTATGGCTTCAGCCGATCCTGGGATGGCGTGCCCCGCCAACCACACCACCCCGTCGAGATCGAATACCCAGAGCATCTCGCCAGTCTGCTACCAAATGGACGTGCCTCGATTCGTACCTTTCCCCGGCTTGCGCTACTCCCACTCCCACATTCGGTCGCTCGACGACGTGGTTTGCCCGCCTTACGACGTCATCTCCGACGGCGAGCGGGCCGCTCTCGCCGCGAGGAGTCCTTCCAACATCGTGCGGGTCGAGCTCCCGAGCGACGACGGGGATCCCGTGGTCGGCCGCTACGAGCGGGCCCGGCAGCTGCTCGACGCCTGGAGGGACGGGGGGATCCTGCATCGCGACCGCATCTCGGCCCTGTACGGCTACCGCATGAGCTCCACCGACCACCACGCCGCGTTGCGCCAGACCGTGGGGGTCATCGGCGCTCTGGGGCTCGAGCCGCCCGGCCAGGGCATCCTGCCCCACGAAGAGACAACGCCCAAGGCCAAGACGGACCGTCTCGAGCTCCTGCGGGCCACCCGAACCAACATCTCGCCTATCTGGGGCTTGTCGCCGGGCCGGGGGCTGAGCCGGCATCTCGACCCGCCGGTCCGCCCCGCCGATCACGCGGTCGACGACGAAGGAATCCTGCACGAGCTCTGGCCCATAGTCGACGCCGACCACATCCGCGCCATCCAGGCGGCGATCGAGGCCGAGCCGGTCCTGATCGCTGACGGCCACCACCGCTATGAGACCGCCCTGGCCTACCGGGCCGAGCAGGACGCCGCGGGTGCGGCCCGCTCGGACGACGATTTCGTGATGGCCCTGATCGTGGAGCTGACCGATGACCAGCTGACGGTGCAGGCCATCCACCGGCTGATATCGGGCCTGCCCGCCGGGTTCGACCTTCTCGCCGCCCTCGACCCCTGGTTCGACATAACCCCGACCCCGCCGGCCGATCGGACCATGGCGGGGCGGATGGACGAGGCGGGCGCCCTGGCTCTGCTGACATCGCAGGGTTCCTGGCTGGCTCGTCCCCGCGATGCCGCCAACGCTGCGGCGGTCCACGATCTCGACAGCAGCCGGCTCGACGTGGCCCTGGGGGCGCTGCCACCGCACCAGGTGGTGTTTCAGCACGGGTGGGACAACGCGGCGGCCGCGGTTGCCGCCGGCCAGGCCGACGCCGCCGTTCTCCTGCGGCCGGTCGCAGTCGAGCAGATCGCCGACATCGGTCGTGGCGGGGCTCGCATGCCGCCTAAAACCACCTTCTTCTGGCCCAAACCGCGGACGGGCCTGGTGCTGCGCGAGCTGCTCGGCTGATCGGGCCGCCGTTTCCCGCCACTACCCGCCGCGGCCGACGGGCCTACAGCTGACGTCCAGGGTCGGTGCCGCGCCGCTACCGCCCCCCGTTCCACCCCTCGGCTTCGACCGCAAACATCGACGCCGGACGCCGGCAGCAGGAAAGGACCCGCGGGGTGCCCGGGCAAGCCGGACAGACCCGACATACCGGTCGTCATGCCGCCGCGATCTCTAAAAACGGGCTTTCCTTCCTATGCCCGCCCTCAGTACTCTCACAGAAAGCTCTTCGATTGGTCGGTAATGCTTCGACCATCAACTCTTTCGGGTCGGCGCCTCCTCAGCCCACCCGGACAGCGGGCCGCCGTCGTCTTCTGGCGACGGCGGCCCCTACCGCAAGCGGCCGGTAACGCTCAGCCGACCCGCCAGCTCGAGCCCGAGGCCAGCAAACGCCCCAGATCACCCGGGCCCTTGGCTTCGGCCGCCGCTGTCACCTGCTGGTCGACCAGGGTGCCGTAGTCAGCGCGCTCGACCTCGCGGAAAACCCCGATGGGTGTGGGTTCGGTCGGCCCGCTGGCGATCCTGGACAGGGCGAAGGCGAGGCTCGGATCGGGCCGGTGGGCGTCGTGAACGAGGAGGGCGTCCTCCCCTACGTCGGCTACCTCGACGACGCGAGCCGAGCCGTTGTCGAAGATGACGCCGTGCTCCCCTTCGGGCCCGAACCTGACCGGCTCTCCGTGCGCCAGCGGTATGAGCATCTTGGGCCGGGCATCCTTGGAAGTGATCAGCTCGAACGCCCCGTCGTTGAAGACGTTGCAGTTCTGGTACACCTCGACGAAGGCCGCTCCCTTGTGCCGGTAGGCCCGGCGGAAGACCTCCATCATGTGCTTGCGGTCCATGTCGTGGGTTCGGGCCACGAACGTGGCCTCCGCCCCGAGGGCGAGCGACAACGGGTTGTACGGGTGGTCCAGCGAGCCGAACGGCGTGGATTTGGTGACCTTGCCCGCCTCCGAAGTCGGCGAGTACTGACCCTTGGTCAAACCGTAGATCTGATTGTTGAACAGGATGATCGTGATGTTCACGTTCCGGCGCAGAGCGTGCAGCAGGTGGTTGCCACCGATCGACAGAGCGTCACCGTCGCCGGTGATGACCCACACGTGCAGGTCGGGTCGGCTCACCGCCAGCCCGGTGGCCACCGCGGGGGCCCGCCCATGAATCGAGTGGATGCCGTAGGTGTTCATGTAGTACGGGAATCGCGAGCTGCACCCGATGCCGGACACAAACACGGTGTCCTCCCGCCGGGCATCGAGCTCGGGCATGAGCATCTGAACCGCGGTGAGGATGGAGTAGTCCCCGCAGCCCGGGCACCAGCGAATTTCCTGATCGCTGGTCCAGTCCTTCTTCGTCGTTACGGGAACCAGAACGTCTGTCATCTTCTTGTGATCTCCTATTAGTGGATCTCAGTTGCCCGGCTTGCGCTCGAGCAGGAGCTCCAGGATCGCTTGTTCGATCTCTTCCGCCCGGAACGGCTTGCCGCGGATCTTGCTCAGTCCCTTGGCGTCGACGAGGAAATCGGCCCGGACCAGCTTCACCAGCTGACCCAGGTTCATCTCCGGCACCAGGATCTTCGGGTAGGAACGCAGTACCTCGCCCAGGTTGGAGGGGAAGGGGTTGAGGTGTCGCAGGTGGGCCTGGGCCACCCGGTGGCCATGGGCCCGGACCCGCCGGATGCCGGCGGCGATGGCGCCGTAAGTGGATCCCCAACCGAGAACGAGCACGGTGGCGCCGTCGGGGTCGTCCACATCGACGAGAGGGATGTCGGCGGCGATACCCGCCACCTTGGCCGCTCGCACCCGGCTCATCAGCTCGTGGTTGACCGGGTCGTAGGACACTGTTCCCGATCCGTCAGCCTTCTCCAGGCCGCCGATCCGGTGTACCAGCCCGGGGGTGCCGGGGACGGCCCAGGGCCGGGCCAGGGTCTCGGAATCCCTCAGGTAGGGCCAGAACTCCTGTTCCCCGTCGGGTCCGGTGTGGTTGGGCTCGGTCGCGAACTCGACGCTGATGTCGGGGAGGGAATCGACCGCCGGCAGCCGCCACGGCTCGGCCCCGTTGGCCAGGTAACCGTCGGACAGCAGGAACACCGGGGTCCGGTATTTGAGGGCGATACGAGCTGCCTCGATAGCCATATAGAAACACTCGCCGGGAGTAGACGGAGCCACGATCGGCACCGGAGCCTCTCCATGGCGGCCGAACATGGCCTGGAGCAGATCGGCTTGCTCGGTCTTGGTGGGCAGCCCGGTCGACGGGCCGCCTCGCTGGATATCGATGACGAGCAGCGGAAGCTCGAAGTTGACGGCCAAACCGATCGTCTCGGCCTTGAGGTCGATGCCCGGGCCGCTGGTCGTGGTGATGCCGAGCGAGCCCCCGTAGGCGGCTCCGAGGGCCATGCCGATGCCGGCGATCTCGTCTTCGGCCTGGACGGTGCGAACTCCGAAGTTCTTGTGCTTCGACAGCTCGTGAAGGATGTCCGACGCCGGGGTGATCGGGTAGCTGCCGAGAAACAACGGCAGTTTGGCCAGCTGGCCCGCCGCGATCAGACCCCAAGCCAGGGCGGTGTTCCCGGAGATGTTGGTGTAGGTGCCGGGTTCGAGGACCGCCGGCTTGACCTCGTAGGTGTTGGGGAACAGCTCGGCCGTTTCCCCGAAGTTCCACCCGGCCTTGAAGGCCAGGGTGTTGGCCTCGGCGACCATCGGGGTCTTGCCGAAGCGCTCGATTATCCACTCGAGCGTGGGCGCCTGGGGCCGGGTGTAAAGCCAGCTGATGAGGCCGAGGGCGAAGAAGTTCTTGGAGCGTTCAGCGTCGCGCGGCTTGGTGCCCGAGGGCTTGACCGCCTCCAGGGTCAACGAGGTCATCGGAACCTCGTACACGGTGAAGGCACTGAGACTGTCGTCGGTGAGCGGGTTGTCGGCGTACCCGGCCTTGTGCAGGGCCCGCTCCTCGAACGCATCGGAGTTGACGATGATCGTCGCCGCCGCCGATACGTCGGCGATGTTGGCCTTCAGGGCCGCCGGGTTCATGGCCACGAGCACGCTCGGGTGGTCGCCCGGGGTGAGAATGTCGTGGTCCGAGATGTGGACCTGGAACGCCGAGACACCTGCGAGAGTGCCAGCCGGCGCTCTGATCTCGGCTGGGAAGTCGGGCAGCGTGGACAGGTCGTTGCCGAAGATGGCTGACGACGTGGTGAAGCGATCCCCGGTGAGCTGCATTCCGTCGCCCGAATCCCCCGCGAACCGGATGACGGCCCGGTCGACGTCTATGACCGGACGGTCATGGGCAGCTGTGTCGGCCATGCGAGTTCCTCTTAATCTTTCGTTGACAATTCTCGACCAGATTGATTGTACGATCGGATGGCGCCCCGCTCACGTTACTCCCGGGCGCAGGGGCATCAGTTGGGGGGAAGTTGGTGCTTGTTTGCGACTCCGAGCGCGGTCGCGCCTGCTCACCCGAACTCCCCGGGTCCATGATCGTGACGTTCCTGGTGGCTCTGGAGCTAACCGGAGGCGTCCGCCTCAGCGAGCCGAGGTCGGAGGACGACCGATGCACGGAGGACCGCCACGGGCCCACGGGAGCTCTAAGGTCTGGCACGCCGATTCCGGTTTCTACCGTTTCGCGCCGCGCCGTCGACCACGTCGTCATCGATCACGTACCACTTACCCTACCGCCCGACCACCCCGCCGTCAGGGTTTCCGCCGGCCAGGCGGTCTCCGGCTCCGGTCCGGCCGGGCCCCGACCCCCCCGGCCCACAGCCCCGATAGGGTTGTGGGGTGTCGGGAGTCGTCGAGGGGGCCGGAACTTTGGCGCGCCAGGGCAGTCAGCGTCTTGCTGGTGGCGTGGCGCCCGCAGAGGGCTGGGCGGCTACCCGCCAAACCGGCGGGGGCAGACCGGCCGGCGCGGTTGGATCGGCCGGTACCGGGTTGGCGGCGCGCCCGCAGGCGGCCGGAAGTAACCCGGATCTGGCCCAGGTCCGCCTGGTCGCCACCGACCTGGACGGGACCCTGCTCGACCCCGCCGGGTCGGTGTCGCCCCGGACGATCGCGGCCGTAGCTGCGGCCCGAGCCGCCGGCGTCCACGTCATCCCGGTGACCGGTCGCCCCCCGGAAGCCCTCTGGGAGCTGGCGTCCCTGGTAGGGTTGGGTCCGTTGGGGGTGTGCGCCAACGGGGCGGTGATCGTCGACTTGGACCGCCACGAGGTGGTCGAGGTCGAGAGCTTCGATGGCGAGGCCGCCGCGATCTGGGTCCGGCGGGTCCGTCAGGCCGCCCCCACGGCCCGGATGGCCATCGACGGTCTGGCGTGCTTCAGCCACGAGACCGGTTTTGTGGAAACCCTGGCGGGATGGGAGCAACCGGTGGAGCAAGTGGCCGACATACTTTCGGTCACCCACCGGGGATGCATCAAGCTCATCGCCCGCGTTCCCGGCGTCTCCGCACGGGAGCTGATCGAGGTGCTGGGCCGGATAGCCGGCGGGACGGGATACGTGACGTCCTCCGGTCTGGACTGGGTGGACATCGGCCCACCGGGGGTGTCCAAGGCGACCGGAGTGGGCAGGATCTGCGACGCCCTGGCGATCGGCACAGACGAGGTGCTCGCGATCGGCGACAACCACAACGACCTGTCGCTGCTCGCCTGGGCGTACGTCGCCATGGCCCCGGCCAACGCCGTGGCCGAGATCCTCACGGTGGCTCACCGGGTCCTGCCGGCCAACGGCGACGACGGCGTCGCCCTCCTCCTCGAAGAGCTGGTCAGCGCCCGGCGCTGACCTCAAGGCTCGGCCTCGACCGGCCGGGCGGCCTGGTCGAGCACGGCCATGGCGTCGGCCAACAGGGCGGCCACCCGACTGGTAGCGGTGGCGCGCACGACCTTGCTGGCCACCACCTCGGTACGGCTCTGGGTGATCCCGCCGGCCCGGAAGAACCTCCTGCGCACCCGCCCGGTAACGACGACGCCGGCGCCGGCGTCGAGGGCGGTTGCCCAGGCCGGCGGGTCGAACCAGGCCACTGGCACCGGTTCGGCTGGACCCTCCTCCTCCGCACCGTCACCTCGAGTGACAGCAGACGACTGCCGGACGGCAGCTCCACGTCCTGAGCCGGTCGGGCCAATACCCCTCCGACAACCACCAGATTGATCATCTCGTCCTCCATTCGCCGGTGTGGTCCGGCCTCAGGTCCCCTGGGACCGGAAAGAGAGGTCGGTGTCACGGCACCGGCGAACGGTCGCAGCAAGAACTACGCGGCGACGCTCGCCAGGTTAGCTGTGGGGTGTGACTGCGAGCAGGCTGAAGCAGAGCGGCCGGCATGAGGCCCGCCCTGGAGCTCGACCGGGCCCGGGGATCCCGCCGACCCTGGATTTCCGAGCCGGGCTGGGGGCGGCCCCCCAGGGCCCAGCACTCGTCGCGCCCGCAACGTCAGT
This sequence comes from uncultured Actinomycetota bacterium, assembly GCA_963783945.1. GTDB lineage: Bacteria > Actinomycetota > Acidimicrobiia > Acidimicrobiales > Palsa-688 > CAWAPS01. Next base: position 2,070 of record CAWAPS010000019.1, on the reverse strand, counting down.
GGAGAAAAGCCGTCAGCGCAGAGCCCGCAACCTGGCCCGCACGTCGAACGTGTCCGGGTCAGCCGCGTCGACCCGGGCGAAGAGGTCCCGAGCCCGGGGCACGTCACCCGCCCGTTCGTACAGGTCGGCCAGCGCGTACCACTGACGCAGGTGCCGGTCCTGGGGCCGGGTTACCTTCCTGGACGACTTCTCGAGCAGGGCGATGGCCCCTTCCAGGTCCCCCTGGTCGGCCCGGCATCCGGCGGCCACGATCCGGCCCTCGGCTACCAGGTCGCCGCTCGGAGACGCTTCGCGGAGCAGGGCCCAAACCGCGTCGGCTTGCTCGAACCGCCCGAGCGCCCGGTAGCAGTCGCTCAGCACCGGGTGCTGGTCGAAGGACCCGGACAGCAGATTGAACGTCTCCAGCTGCTTGGTTGCCGCCGACCATTGCCCGAGGCGGTACAGCACCAAGCCGTACAGCTCGCGTACCGCCGGCACGTCGGGGACCTCGTCCGCCAGCCCTTTGAGGATCCGCCGGGCCTCCTGATAGCGCTCCTTCTCGTAGGCGCTGGTGGCATCCGCCATCCGGTGGGCCAGCTTCGCCCCACGTGCCTCCCCGGCCGCGGCCTCCAGCTCGTTTACGACCGGCTTCGGGACCTTGCGGCGATTGCCTGTGCCGCTCGGGCCGGTGGCGGCCTTTCCCGTGCCACCGTCGTGGCCCCGATCCGCGACGGCCGAGCGACGTTGCCGGCTCGCCGGTTCGATCGGAGCGGAGGTAACCGATCGGGCCGGGCGGCCGGTGCCCCCCGGTGTGGGCTGGTCGACCAGGGGCTCCTCGATCCAGGTCTCGTCCGGTGTCCAGTCGCGTCTCTGCTCGCCCGCCTGAGTGCCGTCCGCCCGGGCCACCGCCTGACGCCACAGATCCGATGCGGAGTACCCGGTCTCCGTCCCGTTGTTCAACGATCTCGCCCCACGGCGGGCGACCCCGCCCCATGCCGCGCCTACGCGACTGACAGAAGCCGAGCCGGGGGGCCGGGCTCCGCCGTTCCCGGGAGTCCCGGATCCGCCGGTCCCGGGAGTCCCGGATCCGCCGGTCCGGCCGGAGCGTCCTGCGCCATCGGTGCTCCGCCTGTCCGCGGCCGCATACGGCCGGGGCCAGGCCGAACGGTCGGGTTGATCCGAGGACCGCACTTGGCCCGGCCGGCGCGGCCGATCGGCACTGCTCGACGGCGAGGACCGGGTGGTTCTGGTCGGTCGTCCGGGCCCGCCGGGGCGATCGGCCCCGCCTTCCCGCGCCCCGGCCGCTCCTCGGCCTCGGCCCGCCACCCCCCCGGTTCGGCCCTGCCCGCCCGAACGGGCCGTCCGAGCGTCGCCTTCGGCTGACTCGGCGCGGCGATAGCGGCTCTGTCCCGAACCGTCTCTGGTCACGCCCGGCCGGTCCGGCCGCCCCTGCCGGCTGCCGGATGCGCTCGGGTTGGGCCGTCCGGTCGGCGCATCCTCCGCCCGATTGCCGCCCTGACGGTTCCCGGTGCGCCGCTCGCCGGCAGAACCCTGGCGGCGGCTGCCCGGAGCATCGGAACGCCCGGTGGGTGAAACCCGACCCCGGTTCCCCTCCGGACCGGCTCTGCGGTTGCCCTCGGAGGCCGCCGGCCGACCTCGCGACTCCGGCGCCGCCGGCCGACCTCGCGACTCCGGCGCCGCCGGCCGACCTCGCGACTCCGAGGCCGCAGGCCGACCTTTGGGCGCGCCGGCCGGCGCGCGCCGCGAACCGGACGCGGCGGAAGGTCGGGGCCGCTTGGGGGGAGGAGGCACGACCGACCATGCTACCGGCGCCTGCTCTGGGCGCCGGGGCGGCCACAGGCGGCCGAAAACCGCCCAGCCGCGACCAGGCTCACCGGCCTACCGGCAACTAAAAAGGCCCCGCACCTGGGGGTGCGGGGCCTTCTATTTCACGATTATTCCGGCGACGTCCTACTCTCCCAGGGGGAGACCCCCCAAGTACCATCGGCGCTGGCGGGCTTAACTTCCGTGTTCGGGATGGGAACGGGTGTGACTCCGCCGCTATGGCCACCGGAAACCGTGCTCAAGCCA